>NZ_CM155265.1:0-4636671 GCF_056680095.1 Specibacter sp. BI4 | reverse complement strand
CCGGCAAAAACTTCCGCACAACGTACGACGCCGACCCCCGGCTCAGCGTCCGACGCCCCGTTTGCGGCGGGGCCGGGCTCCGGTCCGCTTCCGGTGGCGGGTGCGGGCAAGGTGGCGGGTGCGGGCAAGGTGGCGGGTGCGGACAAGGTGGCGGGTGCGGACAAGGTGGCGGGTGCCGGCCGCAAGGTGGTGGGTGCCGGCCGCAAGGCGGCAAAGGGGATTGGTGCCGGTCCGCTGGCGGCGGAACTGCGGGTGGCTGTCATGCGCACCTCGCGAAGGCTGCGCGCAGAAGCCGCGACGGGGGAGATCAGCCCCGGACAGTATTCGGTCCTTGCCGGCATCATGGGCGGTCCCCTGACGGTGGGACAGCTCGCGGCGCGGGAGCAGATCCAGGCCCCGTCCATGACAAGGATCGTCAACGCCCTGGCGGAGGCCGAATTTGTCAGTCGCGAAGAAAACCCGCAGGACAAGCGCCAGGTGCTGGTGCAGATCTCGAAGTCCGGGGCCGCAGCCCTGCTGCGCGCCCGGTCCAAGCGGACCGCATGGCTGGCACAAAGGGTCTCAGCCCTGACACCGCAGGAGCGCGCCACGCTCCACGAGGCGGCACTGATTCTGCAGGAGATGAGCGCATAGATGAGTTCAATGTTCCGGGCGCTCAAGGTTTTCAATTACCGGCTCTGGGTGACAGGGGCCCTGGTCTCCAACATTGGCACGTGGATGCAGCGCGTGGCCCAGGACTGGCTGGTGCTGACAGTCCTGACCAACAACTCGGGCACAGCCGCCGGCATTACCACGGGACTGCAGTTCCTGCCCATCGTTTTCCTGGGCCCCTATGCCGGGCTGCTGGGCGACAGGGTCAACAAGCGCAAGCTCCTCCTTGTTACACAGAGCGGCATGGGGATTTGTGCCTTCTTACTGGGCATCCTGGTTGTTACCGGGACAGTGGAGCTGTGGCACGTGTATGTGCTGGCGCTCCTGCTCGGAGTGGCCAGCGCCTTTGACGCCCCGTCACGGCAGGCGTTTGTCTCCGAAGTCGTCGCCAAGGAGGACGTGCCCAACGCTGTCGCACTTAACAGTGCTTCCTTCAACCTGGCCCGACTTGCCGGCCCCGGCGTGGCAGGCCTTGTCATTGCCATGGTCGGAACCGGTCCGGCTTTCCTGATCAACGGGGTCAGCTTCGTGGCAGTGATCTTTTCGCTGTGGCGGATGCGCCCCCATGAGCTGGTTCCTGCGGTGCGCATCCCGAGGGCCAAGGGGCAGATTCGGGAGGGGCTCCGATACATCCGCCAGCGCCCCGACTTGATGATGATCATGGGACTGGTCTTTATCGTGGGCACCTTCGGGATGAACTTCCAGATCACCAACGCGCTGATGGCCACCACGGTTTTCAACCTGGGGCCGGGGGAGTACGGGCTGCTTGGCTCGGTGATGGCGATCGGCACGCTGGCGGCGGCCCTGCTGGCCGCGCGCCGCAAGACGCTGCGCATGCTTTATATCGTGGGCGGCGCCTTGGCGTTTGGCGTGACCGTGGGCGTGGCAGCCTTCATGCCGAGCTTTGTCCTGTACGCCATCGCGCTTGTGCCCGTGGGGCTGGCGTCGCTGACGTTCATGAACGCATGCAACACGACCGTGCAGCTGACCACGGACTCGGCCATGCGGGGGCGGGTGCTGGCCGTCTACATGGTGGTCCTGCAGGGCGGAACGCCCATTGGAGCACCGTTGGTGGGGTGGATTGCCACCGAATTTGGCGCCCGCTGGTCGCTCGGCATGGGGGCAGTGGTTGCCGTGCTCGCCGGTGTGGCCGCCCTGATCATGATGAACAGGCGCAACCACGTCAGGCTGCGGGACCAGATCAGGGCCGTGCGCCCGTTCTCGATGGTGCAGGGCCTGCGTCGCTCCGCAAGCTAGGCGCGGCCGCCGTCATGCGGCCCCGCCGGTCCTGCGCGGCCGCCGCCAGGTAAACGTTTGTAGACCTAGCGGCAAATTATGAAAGAAGGCTGAGTGTCGCTGAGAGGTCGCTGAGAGCTTGCCGACAGTGCTTAAGACGTGCTTGGTGGGCACGTGAACTTATTTCTTCAAACCGAATGTCCGATCAAATTTATTACAGCAAAAGCTGGACGCGAGGTGATTTCATTCGATATATGCCCAGATTGAGGGGCGAAATGCAGGCGAAAAAATAGTGTCGCCTTGATCACAAAGCGAGGAAGCATCTCATATGCTGGACTTTTTGCGCCTATGTTACTTGCTAGTTCGCTTTGTTACGTAGGACACTGGCTTATGTGAACACCCACTCAGCGAATTCTGCAGCCGCAGCAACTGTCCGTCTCGGATCGACCGGACGGTTTATGCGTGGTTGTCGAATGCAGGCCTAACTCACAACCCTGGACGCCACGCAATGTCGACAGAACATGCAGACCCAAAACGTGGCAGACACCAGCCTTGGTCCATGGGGCGGCCCTCCGCACGGGGCATGAAAGTACAGGGCAGCAAAGGTTTTGGATCCTCAGAACCAATGGAAGCATTCGCGCCGTTGAGTACGGCCATACACTTAGGTGGTTCAATGTCAGTAGCATCCGGTTACGTCCATATTTCCGTTCGCAATGCAGCCAAGGGCCGCACCGCAGGGCCGGCACCGCAGGCCCGCCCGGCCGCTCTCGAGCACCCCGGCTATGTCAACAGCTACCGGTCCGAGGCCGGCACTGGGTCCGCCCGCCTGCGCGTGGTTCCGGGCAACGACAGCAACCCCATGACCGAGCCCACCCCTGTCATTGCCGGGGCGGACAAGCTGCGCGGCGTGAGCCCCGACAACGTCGCCCGGGGCTTTGTCCTCTACGTTGGCGTTGACGAGGACACCGCTGCCGCCGCCGGCACGTCCCTGGCCAAGCTCGCCCAGGACATCCGCGCCTACGCCCAAAGCATCGTCCCGCAGGCCCAGAGCTACGCAGCGGTGGCGATTGCGCCGTCGGACGCTGTTGGCAGTGCCCTGGACGTTGTCCGCTCAACGTTCGGCGACCCGACGGTGGCCACCCGCCAGCGCCAGGAAGCAATTCGCATTCCCGCAGCCGAGCAGCGTCCCTCGGGCGTGCTGATCGACCTTGCCCGCCGCGAAGTCCACCTTGACGGCGACACACTGAACCTCACGTTCAAGGAATTTGAGCTGCTGAACTACCTGGTGGAAAACGGCACCCGCACCGTGGGCCGCGACGAGCTCCTCGAAGGCCTTTGGTCCAACGCCGACGAGATCCCCAACGAGCGCACCATCGACGTCCACATCCGCCGCCTGCGCTCGAAGCTCGGCCGCCTGGCCAACACTGTCCGCACCGTCCGCGGCGAGGGCTACCGCTTCTACGAGCACCCCGAAGTGGTTGTCTGGGCCGCCCCGGAATACTCCATCTAGTCCCCACACCTTCCCTCGCCTCGTACCTCGGCCAGGGAACCCTCGGGCGCGTGGGCCCGCCACACTCTGGCGGCATTGGGCCAGGCCACGGAATCCTCGGGCGCGTGGGCCCGGCTTGAGCTGTACAAGTTTCAACAGGTACGACGGCGCTTCCCCCGCCCAAGGTGGGGGAAGCGCCGTCGTACCTCTTTAACTGTCACTAAACTGTGGGGATGAGCGAACACCACATTAAACGGCTGATCCTGATGCGCCACGCAAAAGCGGCCTTCCCCCTCGGCGTGGAAGACCACGACAGGCCGCTGGCCCAGCGCGGCCACAACGAAGCGCCGCTGGCCGGCAAATGGCTGGTGGACAATGAGGTGCTCCCCGACTTTATTCTGTGTTCCTCGGCGCTGCGGACGCGGCAGACCTGCACGTGGGTGTGCCAGCAGCTGGGTGAGAAGGCGCCCACTCCCAAGCTGGAGGCAGGACTTTACGCTGCCGGGGCGACCTCGATGCTTGCCGTCATCAACCACGTCCCGGAAACTGTCGGCACCTTGATGGTGATCACGCACATGCCGGGCGTTCAGTCGCTGGCGCTGCGGCTGGCCTCGCGGGAGTCGGACCAGGACGCGTACATGGACCTGGCCTCGGGGTTCCCCACCAGCGCCTTTGCCGTCTTTGAGCACAGCGGCGACTGGGCCACCCTTGACGGCCAGGATGCCCAGCTGAAGAGCTTTGTAGTGCCGCGCTAGGTGTGCCGCCCGGAAGGTCAGGCCTCGATCTCGGGCATCAGCGTCTTCAGCGTCCACGTCTTCTTCTTGGTCACGGCCGCCCAGGCAAACAGCAGTCCCAGCATCATGTAGCCGAGCAGGCCAAGCACTATGGGCAACAGCGGAGCCAGGTCCGCCCCGTAGATCAAGTGCCGCATGCCTTCCACCACGTGGCCCATGGGCAGGACCTGGTGCATGATGTGCAACGGTTCGGGCGTGGTCTGCCACGGGAAGGTGCCGCCCGAGGAAACGAGCTGGAGCACCAGCAGGATCAACACCACGAACTTGCCCGGCGTGCCCATGAGCGCGACTATGCCCTGGATCAGCGCCGTGAACGCCAGCGACGCCAACAGCAGCAAGCCCAGGGTCAGCCACGGATGGCTCGGCTCAAGCCCCAGCCCAAACTTCACGACGGCGTACAGCAGCAGGGCCTGGGCCGTTGCGACGGTGGCAAACGGCAACCAGCCGCCCAGCGCGATTTTCCATGAAGGGGCGTTGGATGCCAACGCCCGCACGGTCAGCGGCCGCATGACCTGGATCAGCATGAACGCACCAATCCACAGTGCCAGGACAAGGAAGAACGGCGCCAGTCCGGAGCCGTAGTTGGCGGCCTGGGCCTGCGAGACCGAATCCACGCGGATGGGATCGGCAATGACTCCCGCAGCGTTTTGTTTGTCCTTGGCGTTGGGGTCGGGCACCTGGCCGGCCCCCTTTTGCAGTTCCGTGGACAGTTCGGCGGCGCCGTCAGCCAGTTTCCCGGAGCCGTCCTTCAGCTCGGCGGCCCCTGTGTCGAGCTGTTTCGCCCCGGCGGCCAGCTGATTTGCCCCGTCCAGGGCTGTGTCCTGCCCCTCGGCCAGTGTTGCGGCACCCGTGGACAGTTCCCCGGCCCCTGCATGGGCCTGCGTGATGGCGGTGGTGAGGGCGGGGGTGGCTTCGGCCAACGTTGCGGCCCCCGCCGACACCGCGGCCGAACCGTCGGCCAGCTTTTGGATGTCGGCGGCGTCGGTGGTGAGTTGGTCCTTCAAGCCTGTGATGGTGGAACTCGTGGCGGTCGTGGACAGCGATGTGCGGATCTTGGCTGCCTGCGCGGTGGTGAGGATTCCGTCGCTGACGAGCTGGTCCAGTTTCTCATCGATGGCCGCCGTGGATGCGTCGTCGATCTTCTCGGCTGTGCCGATGGCGCCCTGGACCTTGGTGTTCAAGGTGGCGTTGCCCTCTGCCACGGCTGCGGCGCCGTCGGCCAGTTTCTGCGTGTCGTCCGGCAATGTGGCCGTTTGGGTCTCCAACTGGCCGAGGCCCTGCTCGAGGGCGACGGCTCCGGCCTGCAGTTGCTTGGTGCCTGTCACGAGTTGCACCTGCCCGGCAGCCAGGGCATCGGCACCCGTGACCAAATCGGTGGTGCCGGTTTTCAACGTTGCCACCCCACCGTCCAGGGTGGCGGCGCCATCCGCCAACTGTTTCGCGCCGTCGGCCGCCTTCACCAGCTGCGCATGGATGGTGCCGTAGCCGGTCAGCAGCGAGTTGGCCGTTTGCTCGCCCACCTGCTGCGCCACCGACGCGTGCACCTGCGTGGCCACCTTGTCGACGATGGAGGTCAGCAGGTAGTTGTTGGCGTCATTGGTGGTCACGCTCATCATTGCCTGCGTGGCCGAATTAAAGTTTTCCGGCGACGCCAGGTTGGCCGAGAAATCCTTCGGGATGGTCAGGGCAAAGGCATACTCGCCACTTTTGACGCCCGCGTCGGCTTCCGCCGGCGTGGTAACGGCTTGCCAATCGAACTTGTGGCCCTCGACCAGGTTGGTCGCCACATCCTTGCCGGCGTGCAATTCCTTGCCGTCCTTGGTGGTGGCACCCTCATCCTGAACCACGACGGCGGCCTTGAGCTGGTCGAGGTTGCCGTACGGATCCCAGTTGGCGTAGAGATACACGGCTCCGTACAGCAGCGGCACCATGACGATGGCCACGATCGTGAGTTTCGGCAGGATCCCGCCGGTCATGCGTTTGAGCTCGGACAGTGCCAATCGGAAGACTGTCATCGGGATTCCTCTTCCTGCTCGGGGTGTTCGTTGCCGGCTGGCGGCTGCCCTGCCGCGGAGGCGGCCGGCGTGGTGGCCGGTGCCGCTGGGTCTGAGTCTGGGTTTGATTTTGTGCCTGGGTCTGGGCCTGGATCTGGGGAAGCCGGGGGCTGGTCCTGATTCGGGCGGGACGGGGACGCCTGGGATGGGTCCTGGCCTAGCGTCGGGTTCGGGACCTGGTCCGGAGCGGGCTCGGTGGCGTCAGTGTCCCGGACTTCGGCGGCGGGGGCAGTTGCCGGGCCTCCGTCTGCCAACCCTGCCGGACCGTCGCCGCCGCGGATGGCGGAAGGTGCCCGGTCGCCGTCGGACTTCATGTCAGCTGCAGCGGCGGCCGGCGTGGCCTCATCCACTGCATTGCCTGCCACTGCATTGCCTGCCACTGCATTGCCTGCCACCGCGGTGGGTCCGTCCCAACCGTCAGGAAGGCGTCCCACCACGCCAATCACCAGGAGGGGGCGGGGCGGAGCGTCGGCATGGGCATCGGGGTCGAGGCCAACCTTGCCGGCGGCCGTTTGCTCCAGCAGCGGCAGCCATGCGGAGACGTCGGCCGTGTGCCGGTCGGGGGAGTCCACCACGACCAGGTCAATGTCGCGGTTGGCCAGGGCCAGCTCAAGCTGCAAGTGCAGGAGCCTGGCCGGTTCGAGCTCCTCCACCCACTGCTCCAAAATGTCGCGGAAACCGTGTTTGACCAGCCATTCCGTGGGCCGGGTGCGGTCACGGAATTTCAACGGGACCAGGGCCAGATCTTCCGACGTCAGCGACTTCACTGACAGGTGGTGTTCGGGGGCGTTGACATCCGGGGCATCCACGATCGCGCTCCGTCGGCGCAGCGAGGACAGGGATTCGTCGTGGCCCAGCGTCACGGTTCCTGTGGTCGGCTTCATGCGGCCGGTCAAAGCCAGGGCCAGTGCCGTGCGCCGTTCCTGCCCGTCGGCTTGGATCAACAGCACTTGCGCGCGTTGGGCCTCCACCGTGGTGGCTGGCAGGAGGGTGTGCCGCCTGCCGTCGATGTGCAGCTGGTTCGTGGTGAGCATGCGGGGGCGCTCCTTCGACAGTGGGTGGGCTGGACAAAAATATCAGCGCCGGCAGTCCAGTGCAAAAAATGTGTGGCATCTTTCACCAGCCACTGTTTCACATGCACCGCCTGCGGGACGCAGTGGCGAAGTATGCGGCGATGATCCGCGATCCGGCGGGACGGGGCTGCCTTTCAATTCCAAACTGCAGCTGATGCTGTTTCTGGCTCGTGGAACCGCGTCAGCTGCAGTTTCGATCCACAATCCGGCGGGGCGGGGCTGCCTTCCAATTCCAAACTGCAGCTGATGCTGTTTCTGGCTCGTGGAACCGCGTCAGCTGCAGTTTCGATCCGGCAGGGGCAGAGGCAGGCAGAATTCGGACACAGAAAAGGCGGCCCCGCCGCGATGCAACGCAGGATGCCGCCTCTTCAGGAACGTGCCGGGAAGCCTCTAGCCGTCCAGGGCGGCCTTGAACCAGCCGGTGATGGTTGAGGGGTGCGTGATGGCGGTGCCCACCACGACGGCAAACGCTCCGGCGTCCAGGGCGGCGCGCGCCTGTGCGGGGGAGTGGATGCGGCCCTCTGCAATGAGCGGCTTGCCCAGCTCTGCGGCAGCGATCTGCGCAATGAGTTCAAGGTCGGGGCCGTCGGTCTTGGGACGTTCGTCCGTGTAGCCGGCCAGGGTGGTGCCAATCAGGTCGGCGCCCGCTTCGACGGCGGCAACGGCGTCGTCGAAGGACCCGCAGTCGGCCATCACGAGGGAATTGGAGTTGGCATGCACCTCGGAAATGGTTTCGGCCAGGGTCAGCCCGTCCGGACGCGGCCGGCGGGTGCCGTCAATGGCCACAATGTGCGCCCCGGCGCTGGCACAGGCCAGTGCGTGGCGCAGCGTGGGGGTGATGAAGACGCCGTCGTGGCCGTCCTTCCACAGTCCGATGACGGGAACCTCAACCGCTGCGCGGGCAAACTGGATGTCGGCGATGCCCTGCACCCGGATTGCGGCGGCGCCGCCGGTAACGGCCGACGCCGCCACCTGGGCCATGGTGCGCGGGTCGCGCATGGGTTCGCCCGGGTACGCCTGGGCGGAAACCACGAGCTGTCCGGCAAGCCCATCAAGGTTGGTCAATTTCAGCGTCACAGTGACTCCTAGAAAAAAGTAGAACTAATTATTGGGTGAGAACCAAAGATGCGGCGCCCACAATGGCCGCCGTGCTGCCAAGTGTTGCCCTGACCACCTGCACCGCCGCCAGCGGGGCGAGCAGCTCGGCCCGCATGGCCGTCTCCATGCCCGACCACCACAGCTCGCCGGCATCGGCCAGCCCACCCGAGACTACAACAATTGCAGGGTCGAGAATGTTGATCAGTCCGCCCACTGCCTGTCCCGCCGCCGCGGCAGCCGTGGCGATCACGGCCAGGGCCAGTTGGTCACCGCTGTTGGCAGAATCAAACACGGCCCTGGTGTCGGGAAGTGCGGCACTGCCGCCTTCCCGCAGATACGCGGCGTGGATGGCCGGGCCGGAGGAAATCGCCTCGACATGCCCGGCATGCCCGCAGGAACACGGCAGCGGCGTACCCCGGTAAACCGCCAGCGGCGAAGCGAAATGGCCCACATGCCCGCCCACGAAGTGGTGCCCCAGCAGCGGCCGGCCGTTGACGACAAAACTGCCGCCAACACCCGTGCCAAAGGCCACCATCAGCGCGGTGGGGGCCCCGGCGCCGGCCCCGTGCCAGGCCTCGCCCAGGGCGTGGGCATGGACGTCATTGACGACGGCGGACGGCAGCCCCAGCCGCTGGGTCAGGCCCGCGGTGATGTGGGTTCCGGTCCAACCAAGGATGGCGTCGGTGGCGGAAATCACGGTTCCTTCGGCGGCATTGATGACACCGGCCGAGCCAACACCCACGGCCTCAACCGTGGCGCCCAGCGCTGCGGCCCGTTCAATCAGGGAGCGCACCAGGGCGGCGGTGGCATCCAGGATGGCTTCGCCGCCGGCGCGGTTGAGCGTGGGGATCTGTTCGGAGACCAGCACCGAACCGTCGTCGCCAACCACCCCGGCAGCCGTCTTGGTCCCGCCGAGGTCAACGCCTGCTACGTACCGCATGAATAGTCCTTCAAGGTGCTGAAGCTCAAAAACTGACCCGCAGTTGTGGTCGTAAAACGTGCCGAAAACGGCGTTTTTACGACCACAACTGCGGGGTAGTTGGAAAGAGGGAGGGAGGGGGTGTTTAGATCAGGCCCGTGCGCTCAAGGATGACCTTGATGGCCGCGGTCTCGTCCTCGTCCAGGGCGAGCATCGGGGCGCTCATGACGTTGGTCTTGATGACGCCCATGAGGACCAGTGCTGTCTTGAACGCGCCCAGGCCCGCTGCGTTGCCGGAAACCCGGCCGGCCTTCGGGGTGTAGACGATGTTGAACACGTCGGCGATGCGGTCCTGCTCGGCAGCGGCACCGGCCCAGTCCCCGGCAACCGAGAGGTCGTACAGGCGGCGGTACGCCTTCGGGTCGACGTTGCCCAGACCCGGCACAACACCCTGGGCACCGCCGAGCAATGCACCGTCCACAACGACTTCGTGGCCAGTGAAGATGTCGAAGTTCGGGATGTCCCTGGCACCAATGAGCAGCTGGCGGAAGGACACGTCGTCACCGGAGGAGTCCTTGACACCGGCGATGACGCCTTCGCGGCCCAACTCCAACAGCAGGTCGGTGGGCATCTTGAAGTGCGTGCGGACCGGCACGTCGTAGACGAACAACGGCACGTCCACGGACGCGGCCACCGTGCGGATGTGGCGGCCGGTCTCTTCGGCGTTGCTGATGGCGTAGTACTGGCTGGTGGCCACGATCCCGTCGGCACCGAGGGAGACCATGCGGCGGGCTTCTTCAACAACACGGTTGGTGGTCTGCTCCACGGCACCGACCAGCAGGGGCACCTGTCCGGCGTTCACGCCGGCAATGGTGGTCAGCACGGTGTCGCGCTCGTCGTTGGTCAGGTGGGTCACCTCGCCGGAGGAACCATTGACGAACAAACCTGTCACACCGCCCTCGAGCAGGTGGCGGGTCAGGTTCTCCAGCGAGGGCACGTCAATGGCGCCCTCGGCGGTGCGGGGGGTGCAAACGGGGGGAATGACGCCCTGGAAACGGGTTGCGACGGTAGTCACGTGAATTGCTCCAAAATTGTTCTTGATGGGTGGAAAATTGGGGGTCCATGCGCCCGGGAGAGCCCGGGCGGGCATGGGGATTAGATGTGCAGAAGTGACGGCGCGGCGCCGAGAAGCTTCTTCGTATAGTCGTTGGTGGGATGGTCGAAGATCTGCTCGGCCGAGCCCTGTTCCACGATCTGGCCGTAGTACATGACGCAGATCCGGTCTGAAACGTAGCGGACAGTCTGGATGTCGTGGCTGATGAAGACCATGCCCAGATTCAGTTCCTTCTTCAGGTCCGAGAGCAGGTTCAGCACCTGGGCGCGGACCGAGACATCCAGCGCGGAGGTGGGCTCGTCGGCCACCATGATGTCCGGGCCCAGGGCCAGTGCGCGGGCAATGGCCACACGCTGGCGCTGGCCGCCGGAAACCTGCGACGGCGTGACCTCGGCTGCCGACTGCGGCAAGCCAACCAGCGAGAGCAGTTCGGCGACCTTGGCCAGGCGCGATGCCCCGTTGCCGATGCCGTGGACAACCAGCGGGTCAAGCAGGATGTCCTGGATGGTCATGCGCGGGTTCAATGCGGTGGAGGGATCCTGAAAGACCACGGAAACCGAACGTCCGAAGGCCTTGCGCATGGCGGCGTTGCGTCTGATGGCAGGCTTGCCGCGGAAAAGCACCTCACCGGAGGTGGGGGTCTGCAACCCAACCAGCACCGAAGCCAGGGTGGACTTGCCACAGCCGGATTCGCCAACAATGCCCACAGTTTCGCCGCGGCTGATGGTGAAGTCAACACCGTTGACGGCCTTGACGTAGCTGGGCTTGAACAGTCCGCCGGACCGGGTCCGGTGGTGGACGTGCAGGTCCTTCAGTTCAATGACGGGGGACTGTCCGTCCAGGGCTGCTCCTGTTGTGTGCTTGCTCATGAGGCACCTTCCCTTTCTGCTCCGGCGGAGACCGCCTGGGCATCTTCGCGCTTGTGGCTGGCCCAGAAATGGTCGGTTTCCACGCCGTCACGGGTGATGGGGACAAAAGCCAGCTTTTGGGCCGGGTCGGCGTCGGGACGCTGGGACCGGCCGGCAAATCTGTCGCCGAAAGCAAAATCTCGCGGCGAGGGAACCGTACCGGGGATCTGGTGCAGGCGGACGGCGTCGGACTCGATGGAGAGCACTGCCCCCAGCAGGCCCCGGGTGTATTCGTGGGTGGGGTGGGTCAGCAGTTCCGAGGCCTGTGCCGATTCCACCACCTGGCCGGCGTACATGACTGTGATCTTGTGGGCCAGGGTGGCGACGAGGGCAAGGTCGTGGCTGACAAACACCATGGCGAAGCCCAACTGCTCGCGCAGTTCGTTCAGGAGGTCGACAACCTGCCTTTGGACAGTGACGTCCAGGGCGGTGGTGGGCTCATCGGCAACCACAATCTTGGGTGAGCGGGACAGTGCCATGGCGATCAGCACGCGTTGTCGCTGGCCGCCGGAGAGCTCGTGCGGGTAGCTCTTGAGCGTGCGCACGGGATCCAGCTTCACCATTTCCAGCAGTTCGGCCGGGGTCTTGCGGCCGTTGCGCCTGGTGAGCTGCAACATCTGGTCCTTGATCAGCATGGATGGGTTGAGCGAGCTCAACGCGTCCTGGTAGACCATGGCGATCTGTTCTCCGCGCAGTCCCTCGTAGGCCTTGTTTGAGCTGTGCTTGGTGGCCGGATCCAGCAGTTCCCTGCCGTCAAACTTGATCGAGCCGGTGACCTCCGCCGTTTTGGGCAGCAGGCCCATGATGGCCAGGGAGGTGATGGACTTGCCGCAACCGGACTCGCCCACCAGGCCCATGGTTTCGCCTTCGCGCACCGTGAAGGAGACGTTTTCCACAATGGGAGTGTTGTCGAAGCGGGCCGGGAACCGGATGGAAAGGTTCTTTACCTCCAGGACCACGCGGGCCTCCGGGCCCACCTGGTCGAGACGGTCGCTGCGTGACTTTTCCACGGCCTGCAGCAGCAGCAGTTCCTTGTCCAGGGCCGCGAACGGGTCCTCGATGGCCGCGCGAGCCTGCGCATCAGCCTTGGCGAGTTCGAGGGCGGCAGCTGCCGAACCGTCGTCGTCCTTCACCGGGGCAGCCTTCTTCAGCCGCGGGTTGACCATCGCATCCGTGAGGCCTTCGGCCAGGATGTTCAAGGCCAGCACCGTCAGCAGGATGACAAGACCGGCGAAGGTGGTTGCCCACCAGCCGCCGGAGAGCACCAGGTTGCGGCCGTAGGAGATGACGTTGCCCCAGCTGGGATCGGGATCCTGGATGCCCGCGCCCAGGAAGGACAGGGACGCTTCCAGGATGATGGCGTCGGCCACCATGACAGTGGCGAACACGAGCACGGGGGCGGCGGTGTTGCGGACAATGTGCTTGACCATGATGTACGCACGGCCGGCGCCAATGACCCGCTCGGCCCGGACATAGTCCTCGCCGTACTGGGAGAGCACATTGGCCCGCACCACGCGGGCAAGCTGCGGGGTGTAGATGATGGCGATGGAGACGATGATGGTGGGCACCGAGTTGCCAAATGCTGTCAGCAGCACGGCGGCCAGGGCGATGCCCGGGAATGCCATCAGGATGTCCATGATGCGCATGATGACTTCGTTGACGGCCTTGGATGAGGTCGCGGCCAGGGCGCCGAGGGTGGCGCCGATCAGGATGGCCAGTGCCACGGAGCCGAGCCCGATCATGAGCGAGGCCTGGGCGCCGTACATCAGGCGGGAGAGGACGTCGCGGCCGATGCGGTCGGTGCCAAACCAGTGGGCCGGGCCGGGCGCTGTGGCCGGGTCGCCGGTTTCCAGCGGGTCGTGCGGGGCGATCCAGGGGGCCAGAATGGCCACAATGACGATGAAGACCAGGAAGAGCAGAGCCAGTTTGGAGCCCAGTGTCAGGGCCTTGAAGCGCAGGCCCGGCGCGCTTAGCCGTTCGGCAAGTTTGCTTCGCATGACTTAGACCGTCCTGATTCGGGGGTTGATGAGCAGGTAAAGAAGGTCCACCAGGATGTTCACAAGCACAAACGTCACGGCGATGACAAGCACCACGCCCTGAACCAGGTTGGTGTCAACATTGGTGATGCCGTTGAGGATCTGCTGTCCCATGCCAGGGAGGGAGAAGATCATTTCAATGACGACGGCGCCGCCAAGCAGGTAGCCGATGCGCAGTCCCAGCACCGTCACCGGGGTGACAAGGGCGTTGCGGAGTACGTTCTTCGAAACCACAGTTGAATAGGGGACGCCGTTGCCGATGGCCGTGCGCACGTAGTCGCGGTCCAGTTCCTCAACCATTGAGGTGCGGACCACGCGGATCAAGGAGGCGGACACCGGGATGGCCAGTGCCAGGGCCGGCAAGGTCATGGAGCTGAGCCAGCCGCCGAACCCGTCGGAAGGGTCCGCGAGACCGCCGGAAGGGAACAGGGAATTGCGGCCAAGGGCGAACCACTGGATGAGCAGGATGCCCAACCAGAAGGACGGGGTGGCAATGGCGGCGACGGAGAAGATGCGGATGACCTGGTCGACCCAGGTGTCGCGGTAAAGGGCCGCGAGGACACCAAAGACGAGGGAGATGACGACGGCGATCAAGACACCAAGGAAGGTCAGCTGCAAGGTCACCGGGAAGGCGCTGGCAATGACCTCGGTGATGGGCTTCTGCGGTGGCAGGGTGTTGCCAAAGTTGCCCGTGAGGAGCTTGCCCAGGTAGTTAAAGTATTGAATGAAAAGCGGGTCGTTGTATCCGTTGCTTTCGCGGTATTGTGCCAGCGCCTCGGGCGAGGCCCCTTCACCCAGCGCGGCAACGGCACGGTCGCCGGGGGCGAACTGCAGCACCACGAAGACGAGCAGGGTGACACCCAGGATCATCAAAGGTAGTGCTGCGAGCCGGCGTCCCAGCAGGCGCAAAAAGTTTGCCAATGTACTTACTCCGGTTCTATTTGCAGCGTCCCGGCAGGGGAACTGTGTGCTGCGTCATAGGGAAAATGGTGTCAGAGCGGAGGGGCCGCGGCCAGTGGTGGGCCACAGCCCCTCCGGTCTGTAACGAAGCGTTGAAGCTATTCCGTGCGGCCAACGCCGACGAAGGAAATTCCCGTGGTCGGCAGCGGCTGGAAGCCGCTGAGCTTCTGTGAATCCCAGGCTGTGGGCAGCTTGCGGTGGAAGATCGGGTACAGCGGGGCTTCTTCAGCGACGATGTTGATGATCTCGCTGTAGAGCTTCTTGGCATCAGCCTCGGGAGCAGCCAGGGCCGCATCCAACTTGGTCTGGACTTCCTTGTACTCTGCCGATTCGCTCCAGGCGAAGCGGTTCTTGGCCCACGTGTCGCCGCGGTAGAACCAGCTCAACAGGATGTCTGCGTCGTTGCCGAACACGGAAGGATCGCCGGGGGCCGCGAGCACGTCGTACTTCAGGCCGCTGACCTTGTCCGGTGCGTAGACTGCTGCCGAAGCCAGGGGCTCCAGCGTGGTCTCCACACCGATGGCATCCCAGTCCTTCTTGATCAGCGGGATGACGTCCTTGACCCAGGCGGTGTCCGTGCTGGTCAGGGTCAGCTTCAGGCCGGTGACGCCTGCTGCGGAGAGCAGCGACTTGGCCTTCTCGGCGTCGTACGCGTAAACGGTGGACGCCTTCTGGTAGTTGTCGCTGCCTTCCTGGAAGTAGGAGGTTGCGGCAGCCGCATTGCCCAGCAGGGCGGTCTTGATGATTGCTTCCTTGTTCAGGGCGTAGTGCAGTGCCTGGCGGACTTCCTTCTTGTCGAAGGGTGCCTTGGACAGGTTGAACATGAGGAACATCAGGCCGAAGGACTGCACGGACTCGACGTCGACCTTGTTCTTGAGGGCGTCAACGTCCAGGTAGGGGACGTCCTCGATGGCCTGGACGCGGCCGGACTGCATGGCTGTCACGCGGGCCGAGGCATCCGAGAGCAGGAACCAGGTCATGTCCTTGGCCAGCGCCGGCTTGGGGCCGTTGTAGTCGTCGTTGCGGGCGAAGACGATCTTGTCATCCTTGGCAGCGGAAACGAACTTGTACGGGCCGGTGCCGACAGGCTTGGCGTCGAAGGCCTTCTGGTCTGCGGAGGCAACAGCCTTGGGGACCACCTTGACCACGGAGATGCGCGGACCGAAGCCGGCAAACGCGGTGTTCAGCTTGAACTCAACCGTCTTGTCGTCGACGGCCTTCACGGAGTCGATGAAGAAGATGAACTGTGCAAACAGTGCCTGGTTGGCCGGGTCGAGCACGCGCTCGAACGAATAGGCCACGTCCTCGGTGGTGACGGGGGTGCCGTCGTGGAACTTGGCGCCGTCGCGGATGGTGACCTGGTAGGTCAGGTCATCGACCTTCTTGGGGTCTTCCTTGGCGAGGGCGTTGTAGGGCTCACGCGTTGCCGGGTGGAGTTCCACCAGACCCTCGAAGATGTGCAGGTTGGCTGCCATCGGGGTTGCACCCGAGGAGCTCATCGGGTCGAAGCCCGTTGACAGTGAGTAGGAGATGCCAGCTTCGATGCTGAGATCCTTGTTGATTGCACCGGTGTTGGCGGTGTCCTTGGCGGAGTCGGTTGAGGACCCGCAGGCTGCCAGGGTTGCAGTGAAGGCGGTGGCCGCCCCAAGGACGCCAGCGGCCTTGAGGAACGTGCGCCGTGATGCGGGGGTTACAGGCAGGTTCTGAAGAGTATTGCTCATTCTGTTGACTCACCATTTCGTCTATTAGTTATCGGATGTAGGACGTCCGATGCTTATGGTAAAACTGTAATAGCCATCACAAGGGTTGGTCAAGTGGGGTGCCGGTCTCATTTTGGTTTCGGTCGACCCGCGTGCCGGGCACCTTTTTGTAGGCATTCGCAACCTTTCCCCTTGCGGCGCGCTGCTGTTGCGGCTGCAGTGAACACGGGAGGGGGAGGTGGAACGCCGGCTATATGCAAGTGGTCGGACATCCGATATTCTATGTCTTAGATCATCCCGCGTGTAGTTTTCGGCATGGCCCGAGGGTCGCAACGGGGCGGGCACGGGGGCTGATGCTATCGCGGGGGAAGGATTGCCCGTAATATCGCCATTAAAGTGAGAAACGCCCGCATCATGCGACACACATTTTCTGAGGAGTTTTGTTGTCCATCTCAACGGTAGCGCCGAAGGCCCGGTTCAGTGCCCAGGCGCGGCTTCGCGCATTGCAGGCAGACATTATGGAACTCATCCTCGAGCGGGACCTGGATGCGGGTGATCCCATGCCCACCGAAAGCGAGCTGTGCGAGGTCCTCGGCGTTGGCCGCAACACGCTTCGCGAGTCGTTGAAGGTCCTGCAGGCTCTGGGAGTCATTGAAATCCGGCACGGATTTGGCATGTTTGTTGCACCCAGCAACTTTGACGCCCTGGCAGACGGGCTGACATTCCGCGGCCGGCTCTCACTGCGGCATGAAGGCCTCGAAGCCCTGCAGCTGGTTGACATCCGCGAAGCCCTGGAGTCCGGGCTCATCGGGTCCAGCATTGCCGTCGTCACCAAGGACCACCTGGCGGGCATCGAGGCGGCAGTGGCCAAGATGGAGGACCTGGCCGCCCGTGGAGAGCCCTTTGCCGAAGCCGATGCGGAGTTCCACCGCCTGCTCTTTGAACCCCTCGGCAACGACCTCCTCATGAACCTCATGAGCGTGTTCTGGAAGGTCTATCGCAAGATCCACGTACAGGTTGGCACCGGCGGCACCGATTTGCTTCACACGGCCTCCGAACACAGAAGCATCTACGAGGCCGTTGCCGCCCAGGACGGCGCAAAGGCCGCCGAGCTGCTGAACTCCCACTTTGCCGGCATTCGCGCCAAGATCAAGCTTTTTGTTGAGTCAGATCATCCTCACAGCATCCAGTCTTAGCGGTTTCAGCGGGCGCGCCGCGCAGCCAGGCGGCGACGGATGAGCGTGCGCAGGGTTTTGGTGGGGACCCACGTCCTTGTCACGACCGACACCGACAAGGTTTCTGAGCGGACCTTTCTCCTGGTGCACGGCATTGGCATGGGGATGTCCTATTTCGCCCAGCTGAGCACGGCACTCGAAGACCACGGCCGTGTCGTGGCCTTGGATTTGCCCGGCTTTGGCGATGCCCCCGAGCCCGAACACGGACTTTCGATGGCCCAAATGGGCGCAGTGCTCATTGATTTTGTGGAACTTGAAGGACTCGGCTGACCGGTCCTGGTGGGCCATTCCATGGGCACCCAGGTCGTGGCCGAGGCGGCTGCGCAGCGCCCGGATCTCTTTCCCGAGGTGGTGCTGGTCGCTCCCACGGTGAACCGGCACGAGCGCACCATAGGCAGGCAGGCCCTGCGCATGGTCCAGGATCTTTTGGGCGAAAGCCGCACAGTGCTGGTCCTGGGCATGCGCAACTATGCCAAGACCGGTCCACGGTGGTTTATCAAGAAGTTGCACAGCATGATGGACCACACCGTTGAAGAAACACTGCCCAAGGTCCTCGCGCACACCCTCGTGATCAGGGGCAGCCGGGACCACGTCTGCCCGCAAAGTTGGGTGGAGGAAGTGACGGCGTTGATTCCGGACGCGACGATGGTCGAAGTTGACGGCCGCCGACACGAAACCATGGTCAAGGACGGCGTCTGCGTCGCCGAATATATTCTCGCCCACGTGGGTGCCCCGTGAACGTCGCCGCCGGTGGCCGTTGAATGAAGCCCCTGGGGCGGCTCGGCTGGTGGCTGCGCGATTACGTGTACGCGGGCTGGCGGCAGCTGCTGTCAGTCCTTCGCCGCGAGAGTCCGGCCCGTTATTCCGTCGGCGACCCCGAGCTGCCTGCCGTGGTCCTGCTGCCCGGCGTCTACGAGACGTGGCTGTTCCTGGAGCCCGCAGCCACCCGCCTCAATGCCGCCGGTTTCAAGGTGTTCACCGTTCCCGGGCTCGGCACCAACCGCCGCACAGTGCCTGAATCCGCGGCGCTGGTGACAGCGGCACTCGCGCAACTCGCCGCGGCCCACGACGTGTCCGCGTTCATCCTGCTGGCGCACAGCAAGGGCGGGTTGATCGGCAAGCACGTGATGCTGGATGCGGAGTTGTTGAAGCACGACGGCGAAGGGCGGCTCCCAGCGCGGGCCCGCCCCGGGACCGGTGCCGCTGAAGGTGATCGACCTGTGGAGGTGCTGGGGATGGTGGCCGTGGCGGCCCCGTTCTCCGGTTCCCCCTACGCCCGATACCTGCTTCCCCGGACGCTGCGCGACTTCTCCCCGGCCGACGCCGTGCTGGTTTCACTGCAGGGACAGAAGGCACTGAATCACAAGGTGGTCTCCATCTATCCTGAGTTCGACCCGCACATCCCCGGCGGCAGCGCGCTGCCCGGGGCGGTGAATATCGAGTTGCCTGTCTCCGGGCACTTCCGCACGCTCCGGGACGAGGCTGTACTGGCCGCCGTCGCGCATGCCGTGGCGGATCTGGTGCATTGAGGTGTGGCGGGACGTGAGCGCCCACACTCAGACGAAATATCGACGCAGCAGCATCGATGCGAGCGGGAACAATCCGTCAACTGTTGTGCTCTCCCCTCTCCATCCTTGGGAATGCACGTGGAACGTTTCTGCTCGGGCATGAGGCAATCCTGTGCATCCAGCTCAGCCGGATCGCGGGGGCATGGATCGTGGCGTGGCCGGTCAGGGGCACCACCGGGCTCATCACAGACACGGGTGGTGCCGCCGTCGCGCATCTTCCGCCGTTTGCGGGCAGGGTGGTTCTTAAAACGAAAAAGTCCCAACGCAATGTTTGGGACTTTTTCTTGGAGTGCGCGCGAAGGGACTCGAACCCCCAACCTCCTGATCCGTAGTCAGGTGCTCTATCCATTGAGCTACGCACGCATATTCAGTTTCTTTGTTTCTTTGTTGACCCTCGGGCCGTGAATAACTCTAACCTGATTGCCTCCCGGGCACAAATCGAAACAGCGGTGTCTTCTAACACTGTACCGGTCTACGTGATGTGGCTCACAAATGTTGACGGTAACAAAATTTGGAAACCGCGAGAATACGGCGATTTAATCGTGCCTGAAGTGGGTACATCCCATATCCCTTGCCCGGAAAGTGGGAAGGCCGGGCCATAGCATTTAGACATCACCTACCCACCCAATGAAGGGAAACACAATGGGCCAAGCGCCAGTGCAGGAATCCGTTGAGCAGGCAATGACAACCCATGGGGCCCTTGCCGCCTGGGTTTCCGAGGTGGCCGCTCTGACCTTGCCGGAGCACATCCGCTGGGTTGACGGGTCTGCGCAGGAATATGCCCTGTTGACGGACCACCTGGTGAACGAGGGAACCCTGACCCGCCTCAACCCGGAGCTCTTCCCCAATTCCTTCGCAGCATTCTCGGATCCCAAGGACGTGGCCCGGGTCGAAGGCAGAACCTTCATCTGTTCGGAAAAGGAGAGCGACGCCGGCTTCACCAACAATTGGATGGACCCGGCCGCCATGAAGGCGATTCTGGACGAAAAATTTGCGGGCAGCATGCGCGGCCGCACCATGTACGTCATCCCGTTCGTCATGGGATCCCTCGATGCCGAGGACCCCAAATTCGGTGTGGAAATCACGGACTCGGCCTACGTAGTGGCCTCGATGCGCATCATGGCAAACATCGGCAGCGACGTTCTGCGCAAGATTGAGGAGACCAACGCCTTCTTCGTGCCGGCGCTCCACTCGGTCGGTGCCCCCCTGGCGCCGGGCGAGGCAGACGTGGCCTGGCCCTGCAATGAGGAGAAGTGGATTGTGCACTTCCCCGAAGAGCGCGCCATTTTCTCCTTCGGTTCCGGCTACGGCGGCAATGCGCTGCTGGGCAAGAAGTGCTTCGCACTGCGGATTGCGTCCGTCATGGCACGCGACGAGGGCTGGCTGGCCGAGCACATGCTCATCCTCAAGCTCACCAGCCCGGAGAACAAGAGCTACCACGTGGCAGCGGCCTTCCCCTCCGCCTGCGGCAAGACCAACCTGGCCCTGCTCCAACCGACAATTCCAGGCTGGAAGGCCGAGACCCTGGGCGACGACATCAACTGGATGCGCTTTGGCAAGGAAGGCGAGCTGCGTGCCGTGAACCCCGAAGCCGGCCTCTTTGGTGTGGCTCCCGGCACCGGCTGGGCCACCAACCCGAACGCCATGGCTGCCATCGTCAAGGGCAACTCAATCTTCACCAACGTTGCCTTGACCGACGAAGGCGGTGTCTGGTGGGAGGGCATGACCACCGAAGTGCCCGCACACCTGACGGATTGGCAGGGACAGGACTGGACTCCGGAGGCCGGCCGGCCGGCAGCCCACCCGAACTCGCGCTTCGCCACACCCATCGACCAGGTCGACATGCTCTCCAGCGACTACTTCTCGCCGGAGGGAGTGGAGATCAATGCCATCTTCTTCGGCGGACGCCGCAAGACCACAATCCCCCTGGTCACCCAGGCCCGGGACTGGACCCACGGCATCTTCATGGGCTCGACGCTGTCCTCGGAAACGACGGCCGCCGCCACCGGTGCCGTAGGCGTGGTGCGCCGCGACCCCATGGCCATGCTGCCGTTCATCGGCTACGACGCCGGGGACTACCTCAAGCACTGGATCGCGCTCTCGGCCAAGGCCAACCAGGACAGGCTGCCGAAGATCTTCCTCGTGAACTGGTTCCGCCGCACGGCGACCGGCGGCTTCGCCTGGCCCGGCTTTGGCGAAAACAGCCGGGTGCTCAAGTGGGCCATTGAACGCATCGAAGGCACTGCCGACGCCGTCGAAACCCCCATCGGGTTTGTCCCGGCCCCCGGTTCCCTGGACCTGGACGGACTGGACGTTGCGCCGTCGGACGTGGTCGATGCACTCAAGGTTGTCCCGGCGGAATGGGAAGCCGAGCTCAAGGGCATAGAGGAGTGGTACGCCCGCTTCGGCGACTCCCTGCCGGCTGAAATGGCTGCCGAACTGGCCAGCCTGAAGCAGCGCTTCGCAGCCTAAGCAGACGAAAAGGGACTCAGGGTTGACCGCAACGGTCGAACCTGGGTCCCTTTGGCGTTGGCGCCGGAGTTTCCGGAGCGGGGATGGATTTCTGAGGTCGCTCAGCGACCGAGGGAATCTTACTGCCCGCGAGGGAACTCCGGCGCCGGGCGGTGTGGAAGGCGCTTAGCTTGCAGCGCCGGCGAGCCACAGATCGGGGCCGAAGACCTCGTAGTGGATCTTCGTTGACGGGATGCCGGCGTCGATGGCCTGGTTGCGGATGGCCTTCATGAAGGGCAGCGGCCCGCACACGTACATGGAGGCGTTGCTTGGCAGCTCAACTCCCTCAAGTGACATGAAGCCCTTGTTGAAGCCCGCGGTTGGCTCCTCCAGCCACAGCTGCAGGCGGGCGCCGTCAATGGCGTCCACATCGCTCGTCATCTGCTCGCGCAGGGCCCAGGCTGCCAGGTTCTTCTCGGCGTGCAGCACCAGCACTTCACGGTCGGCGCCGGTGGCGGCAAGCGAGCGCAGGGCCGACGCGGAGGGGGTGCAGCCGATGCCTGCCGTGGCAAACACCACCGGCCCCTCGCCGTCGAGCGTCACGTCGCCGTAGGGATTGGAAAGTTCGACGACGTCCCCAACCTTGACATTGTTGTGCAGCACGGGCGAGACCTCACCGCCGTCGTCGCGCTTGGTGGTGAACACGCGCCTGGTGGTGGAGCCGGCGTCGGCCGAGAGTGAATACTGGCGGCACTGGAGCAGGCCGTCGGGAAGGGCGACCCGGACGCTCACAAACTGGCCGGGCCGGGCGATGGTGACGGGGGTGTCATCGGCAGGGGCAAGGACAAAGGTGACGGCGTCGGTGCCGGCCTGGTTCTTTTCCACCACTGTCCAGGGCATCCATATTTTGTCGTTGGCCTGAATGGCGTAGAGGCCCTTTTCAATCTTGACCAGGGCGTTGGCCATGAGCCAGTAGACCTCGGTCCAGGCCTCGGCGATCTCGGCGGTGATGACGTCCGCGAGTTCTTCGGCGATGGCCTCGAAAAGGTATTTGTAGACGATCTCGTACTGGTCCTCGGTGATGCCCAGTGACGTGTGCTTGTGGGCGATGCGGCTGAGCATGGTTTCGGGGACCAGGTCGGGATTGGCAATGAGGGCCGACGCGAAACCGGCAATGGAGCCGGCCAGGGCCTTCTGCTGCTCACCGTTGTTTTGGTTGGCGCGGCTGAACAAGCCGTCCAGGAGCTCGGGGCGTGCGGCAAACATCCGGCCGTAGAAGTTCGGGGTGATGGCACCGAGTCGCGAGCCCACAAGCGGCAGCGTGGCAACGATGAGGGGGCGCGATTTTTCCGAAAGCATCTTTACTCCTTGGTTAAAAGTCATGGTGACAATCCCAAAGTAGCATCTGATATACGAGTTTAAAACAGCTATTTCTACGTGACGTAGAAAATGCCCGGATTGGCGCGGTTCAGCCCGGGCGCGCTGTGTGCAACGTCACAGGAACGGGACCGTCGGCGGGTTTTATGGCCAGCGCCTGGATCGTCACATTGTCCAGCGAGGCGTAGAAGGCCTCACGCGCATGGTTCAACGCCCCGCGCAGTCCGCAGTCGTGCACTAGGGGACATTCGCCCGTGGCGGTTTTGCAGTCGGCCACGTCGCTGTGGTCGTCGAGCACGCGCAGCACGCGGCCGACGGTGGCAGCCCTGCCTGCGGGGGAGATGCGCACGCCCCCGCTGCGGCCACGGATGGCCTCCACCAACCCCATCTGGCGCAACCTGAGCACAGCCTTGGCGACGTGGTTGTACGGGGTGCCCACCAGATCGGCCAGCGTCCGGGTGGTGGGAAGTTCGTCGTCGGGCATTGCACTCAACACCATCAAAAGACGCAGGCTCACGTCCGAGAATGAGTTAATGCGCATGGCTCAGACCCAGATCGCCATCTCGCCGGCTTCGAGGAAAGGATTGCCAAACTCCCAGCCGGTGGGCTCCTGGCGGTAGGGCCGGACGGCCGAAACGCACACACCGGTGCTGTGTTCGGCCATGACATGGATGGCGTCGGTGACGTCGTCGGGCAGGTGAATGTCACAGACGACGGCGGCAGCCCGGTTTTGTTCGCGCTGTTGCCCCAGCGCTTCGAACAGGTCCGCGATCATCTGGTCGGCATCGAGTTCGGCTTCCACCTCGCCTTCCACAGTGTTGGGGGCGACGGCAACCAGGCTGAGTTCGCCGTCGTGCGTGAGCACCAGCCCGACCGGCAGGAAGGCCCCGTGGGCTTCCAATTGCTCCCCGGCCACGCCCAGAGCCGTGCCGATGAGCTTGTTCAGGTCGTCCTGGACCAGCGCGTCGGCCGCGGCCTGCCCGGTGCTTTCCGGCTCGGTGCCGGCCTGCTGGCCATCGGCGGGCTGGCCGGCCTGCTCGGCGCTGATCTGCTCAGGGGTGTTCTGGTCCATCGGTTCGTCCTAACAAAGAAGAGTTGGTTGGTGTCGTTGCGCCGGTGCTGCGGGCGCCATGGATGGGGCAGCGGGTGCTACATGCGCACGATGTCAAGGACGGCGTCGCGGATGTCGGCCATCGTGACGGAGTCAACGGCTTCGGCATTCAAGCGCAGGAACGGCTCGGTGTTGGAGGCTCGCAGGTTGAACCACCAGGCGCCGTCCTTGGCTGTGAACGTCAGGCCGTCAAGTTCATCGACGATGACGTCGTCGGTCGTGTAGGTGGCACGGACCCTGGCCACGGCGGCCGGGACGTCGGCAAGTTGCGAGTTGATCTCACCGCTGGAGACGTAGGGCTCGTATTCGCGGCCCAGTTCGGAGAGCGGGCCGTCCTGCTCGCCCAGGGCGGCCAGGACGTGCATGGCCGCCAGCATGCCGGTGTCGGCGTTGAAAAAGTCACGGAAGTAGTAGTGGGCCGAGTGCTCCCCGCCGAACACAGCGCCCTCGGCTGCCATGGTGGCCTTGATGAAGGAGTGGCCGACGCGTGTGCGCACCGCCCGCCCGCCGTCGCGGCTGATCAGTTCGGGCACCGCCCGGGAGGTGATCAGGTTGTGGATGACTGTGGGGTGCTCCTCGCCTGCCTTCTGCGCGCGGGCGATCTCCCGGCGGGCCACCAGTCCCGTCACGGCCGACGGCGAGAGCGGCAGGCCGAGCTCGTCAATGACAAAGCAGCGGTCGGCGTCGCCGTCGAACGCCAGGCCAATGTCGGCGCGGTGCTTGAGGACAGCAGCCTGCAGGTCCACCAGGTTGGCCGGTTCCAGCGGGTTGGCGGGGTGGTTGGGGAAGGTGCCGTCAAGCTCAAAATACAGGGGCACGATCTCAAAGGGCAGGCCGGGCAGCAGCGCGTCGCCAAGCACGGCGGGGGTTGTCATGCCGGCCATGCCGTTTCCGGCGTCAACGACAATCTTCAGCGGCCGGGACCCGGAAAGGTCGACGAGCTTGCGCAGGTACAGGGAGTATTCCTTCAGGACGTCGGCCTCGCCAATGCCGCCCATCGTGCCGCCGGGGGCTGCCGCGGGAATGCCGTCGGCCAGGTAGGACTGGGCCAGGTCGCGAATCTCGTACATGCCTGTTTCGGAGGAGACCGGTACGGCACCTGCCCGTGTCATCTTCATGCCGTTGTATTCGGCAGGGTTGTGGCTGGCCGTGAACACCACGCCCGCGGCATTGAGCACGCCGGAGGCAAAATACAGTTCGTCGGTGGAAATCAAGCCCAGCAGCTTCACCGTGGCGCCGCGCCCGGCGGCACCTTCGGCAAAGGCCCGGCAAAAATCGGGGGAGGAGGGGCGCATGTCGCCGCCCACCAGGACCGTTTTTCCATCCAGCCCAAGTACGTCGACAAAGGCGGCGCCCACGGCCCGGACCGAGGCGGTGGTGATGGTCTTGCCCACAATCCCGCGAACGTCGTAGGCCTTGAATGAGTCGGACAGGTCAACCGGCGAATTATCTTCAGTAGTCACCCAACCATCCTAGCGCTGGAGGGCAAACGGCTGCCTTTGGTGGCCGAAATGTGCGGTTATCCACAACTTGACCGGGGGTGGGGCAGCTTGTCGGTGTGCGCTGTAATACTGGGAGGATGACGATGCAACCAGCACCCGGCACTTCCGCGGCCGATCTGTCCAACTATTCTGCCGACCAGGGCTTCCCAACGGAGACGGGCTTTGCTGCCAGTGCCGCCGACACCCGATCCGGCACCCGGGCGCAGGCGCTTGAGGTGCTGCGGGCACTGGTGGGCAGGCAGGATGCCGTTTTTCACGACGGCCAGTTTGAAGCCATTGAGGCCCTGGTTGACTCCAACCGCCGGGCACTGGTGGTTCAACGCACCGGTTGGGGCAAGTCGGCCGTGTACTTTGTCGCCTCGCTGCTGCTGCGCGCCCGCGGCGCCGGCCCCACCTTGATTGTTTCCCCGCTGCTGGCCTTGATGCGGGACCAGGTGGCTGCCGCCGAACGGGCAGGGGTGCGGGCCATGGCCATCAACTCCGCCAACGCCACGGATTGGGGCGAGGTCGCTGCCGCACTTGCCGCTGACGAGGTTGACGTGCTGCTGGTGTCCCCGGAAAGGCTGACAAACCCGGCATTCCGGGAGAACCAGCTGCCCACCTTGATCCAGCGCACCGGGCTGTTGGTGATTGACGAGGCCCACTGCATATCCGACTGGGGCCACGACTTCCGCCCCGACTACCGCCGGATAGCGGACTTGATCGCCCAGCTGCCGGCCACCGTCCCGGTCCTGGCCACCACCGCCACAGCCAACTCGCGGGTGGTTGCCGACATCGAGGAACAGCTCGGGACCGGCGTGTTCACGATTCGCGGCCCCCTGGCCCGCAAGTCCCTGCGGCTCGGCGTGCTGCGGCTGGCCGACTCCCGCGACAGGCTTGGCTGGCTCCTCACCCATCTGGCCGAACTGCCGGGCAGCGGCATCATCTACACGCTGACGGTGTCGGCAGCCGAGGACACCGCCCGGCTGCTGGCGGAGGCCGGGCACGTGGTGAAGGCGTACACGGGACGCACCGACACCATGGACCGCGAGGCCTTGGAGGAGGCGCTCAAGAACAACCACGTGAAGGCGCTGGTTGCCACCAGTGCCCTGGGCATGGGGTTCGACAAGCCCGACCTGGGCTTCGTTGTCCACTTGGGGGCGCCGTCGTCCCCGGTTGCCTACTACCAGCAGGTGGGCCGTGCGGGCCGTGGCAGCGCCAACGCCGATGTGCTGCTGTTGCCGGGCAGCGAGGATGCCGAGATTTGGCGGTACTTTGCCACCGCGTCCATGCCGGCCCAGGACAAGGCCATGGCTGTGCTCGAGGCACTGGGGGAATCGCCCAAGGCCATGTCGACCCCCGCCCTCGAAGCCCGGGTTGACCTGCGCCGGACCCCGTTGGAGCTCCTGCTGAAGGTCCTGGCCGTGGACGGGGCGGTGCAGCGCGTCTCCGGCGGCTGGGAATCCACCGGCCAGCCGTGGGCATACGACGAGGAACGCTACCGCAGGATTGCCCAGGCCCGGGTGGACGAGCAGCAGTCGATGGTTGAGTACGAGCGCATGTCGGGCTGCCGGATGGAATACCTGGCGGCCGCGCTCGACGACGACACGGCGGCTCCCTGCGGTCGTTGCGACAACTGCACCGGGCGCTGGTTCAGTGCCGACGTCATGGCCAGTGCCTCCGACGCGGCGGGGGATGCCCTGCGCCACGCGGGGCTGCCGCTTGACCCGCGCGCCATGTGGCCCACAGGCATGGACAAGCTTGGCGTGCCCGTGAAGGGCAAGCTCAAGGCCGGCGAATTGCTGTCAACGGGCCGGATTCTCGCCAGGCTCACCGACCTGGGCTGGGGCAACGCCCTGCGGGCAATGTTTGCCGCCGGGGCGCCCGACGCCCCCCTTGACCCGGCCATGGCCCAGGCCGTCGTGGGGGTGCTGCGCGAATGGGGCCAGTCAGGGTGGGCAGGCTCGGGACGGCCCGTTGCCGTGGTGTCGATGCCGTCACGCAGCAAGCCCCTGCTGCTGCAGTCCTTTGCCCAGGCCATCAGTGAGATTGGCAGGCTGCCTTACCTGGGCGGGCTGTCCCTGGAATTTGGCGGGCCCACGGGGACCCGCGGCGGCAACAGCGCCTACCGGCTGGCAGGTGTCTGGGAACGCTTCTCGGTCGGGCCCGAACTTCAGGCGGCGCTCGCAGCCCATCCCGGCGGCCCGGTCCTGCTGTTGGACGACCTGGTGGACAGCCGGTGGAGCCTCACTGTGGCCGGACGTGCGCTGCGCCAGGCCGGCGCGGACCAGGTCATGCCGCTGGTGCTGGCGCAGGCCGGCTGACGTCCCCATTCCAGGAAGTGGCCCGCAGTTGTGGTCGCAAAAACCGCGATTTTGCGGTGTTTTGCGACCACAACTGCGGGCCACTTTGTGTTGCTGGGAGTTATCCGGCGGGGCGCAGGCGCAGTGCCTGCATGCCCCCGTCGACAGCTATCGAGGTGCCCGACGTGGAGCCCGAAAGAGGGCTGGCCAGGTAGGCCACGGCGCCGGCAACCTCGTCGGCCGTGACCAGGCGCCCGTGCGGCTGGCGGGCGTTCAGTGCTGCCCGTTCGGCGGCGGGATCGTCGGCCTGCGAGAGCAGCCTGCCAACCCAGGGGGTGTCGGCCGTGCCGGGATTGACGCAGTTGACGCGGACGCCTTCACGCAGGTGGTCGGCGGCCATGGCCTGGGTCAGTGACAGGACCGCGCCCTTGGTGGCAGAGTACAAGGCGCGCTGGGGCAGGCCGGCGGTGGCTGCAATGGAGCAGATGTTCACAATCGCGGCACTGGCGGACTCGCGCAGGTGGGGCAGTGCGGCGCGGGAGACCCGGACAATGCCGACGACGTTGATGTTCCAGACGCGGGCCCATTCGGCGTCGTCGTTGTCTTCCACGGAGCCGATGGCACCAATGCCCGCATTGTTGACAACAATGTCCACACCGCCGAACGCCGCCACGGTGCCGTTGATCGCTGCGGTGACGGCGACGTCGTCGGACACGTCGCAGGCAAAGCCCAGCTGGCCCTCGGGGAGTTCGGCGGGGTTCAGGTCAAGGACGGCGACCCGGGCGCCCATGGCCTGGAGCTTTACGGCAATCGCGGCACCGATCCCTGATGCGCCGCCGGTGACAACTGCTGTGAGAGTGGCAAGTTCCTGGCTCATTCATGCCTCCTGGCGGGTGGTGCCGGCGCGGAAGAATTCCTGGCGCTGGCGGCCAAGTCCGTTGATTTCAAGTTCGACGACGTCGCCGTCCTGGATGTAGGGGAAGCGGCCCGAGAGGGCGACGCCTTCGGGTGTGCCCGTCAGGACCACATCGCCCGGTTCCAGCACCATGTACTGGCTCAGGTGGTGGATGACGGCGGGCACGTCAAAGATCAAGTCTGCCGTGTTGGAGTCCTGCCGGGGTTCGCCGTTGACCCAACTTTTAAGCTGCAGGCTGTTCGCGTCCAGCTCGGCCGCCGGCACGAACCACGGGCCCAGCGGCGTGGACTTCGGCAGGGATTTGCCCTTGGTCCACTGGCCCGCGGCGCCGGGGATCTGGTATTCGCGCTCGGAGAGGTCGTTGGCGATGACGTAGCCGGCCACAGCGTCGGCTGCTTCTTCAAGGGTTGAGAGGTAGCTGACTTCGCTGCCGATGACGACGCCCAGCTCCACCTCCCAGTCGTACTTGGAGGCCAGCGGCGGGATCGGTGCAGCGTCAAAGGGGCCGGCAACGGTGTTGTTGGGCTTCAGGAAAACCACCGGAATCGTCGGTGGCAGTGCGCCGGATTCGGCTGCGTGGGCGGCATAGTTCATGCCAATGCAGATGACATTGTTGGGCCGGGCGATGGGGGAGCCGATGCGCAGGGCAGCGGCGTTTTCCAGCACCGGCAGGGTCCCATTTTCCAGCGCAGTGCGCAGGGCGGCCACGCCGCCGCTGGCCAGGAATGCGCCGTCGATGGTGTTGGTCACCGGGCGTGCGTCGTAATGTTGCTCGGTTCCGTCGGAGTCGGCGGCAATGACCACGGGAATTTCCCGGCCCTGCCCGCCAAGGCGTGCAATCTTCATGGAGTTCATGTCCTCTACAACCGCAAACTGGGCGGTTATTCTTGTTGGCGGCCCCTTGCCGGAGCGTAACATCTGAGCTTTAGGCTTACTTTACCCACACTATGCGGTGATTTTCGTACTATGTCCCATATTGACATGCAAAACATCGGATGTTTAGCTTGGGTTAACTTTTCAGCATTTTTACCTCTTCTCAGGAGCAGCCCGTGAGCACAATCATCGCCGTGGAGACCAGCGACGTACGGTTTCCTACGTCCCGTGAGCTGGATGGCTCGGATGCCATGAATCCGGATCCCGACTATTCGGCCGCATACCTGCGGATTGTGACGGACAGCGACGACGGCCATGAGGGACATGGATTCGTGTTCACCATTGGCCGCGGCAACGACGTTGAAGCAGCCGCCATCAAGGCACTTACCCCGTACCTGCTGGGCCGCAGTGCCGAGGGACTGCTCGATGACATGGGCGCCACCTGGAAGGAACTGGCGCACGATTCCCAATTGCGCTGGCTCGGCCCGGAAAAGGGTGTCATGCACATGGCCATCGGCGCCGTAGTCAACGCGCTGTGGGACCTCAAATCCAAGCGTGCAGGCCTGCCGCTGTGGCAGCTGCTGGCCCGGATGAGCCCCGAGGAACTGGTCAACCTGGTTGACTTCCGCTACCTCACCGACGCCATGACACGCGATGAGGCACTGGAGATCCTGCGCAACGCAGCGGCCGGCCGCGAAGAGCGCACCGCCACACTGTTGGCCGAGGGCTACCCCGGCTACACCACCACACCCGGCTGGTTGGGCTACTCGGATGAAAAGCTGACCCGGCTGGCCAAAGAGGCGGTGGCCGCCGGCTTCAAGCAGATCAAGCTCAAGGTGGGGGCGGACGTCGGCGATGACGTGCGCCGGCTGCGCACCGCACGCGCCGCCGTCGGGCCCGACATCAAGATTGCTGTGGACGCCAACCAGCGCTGGGACGTTGCGGAGGCCATCGAGTGGATGAAGGAGCTGGCGCCGTTCGACATCGCCTGGATTGAGGAACCCACCAGCCCCGACGACATTTTGGGCCATGCGGCCATCGCCCGCGGCGTTGCACCCATCCCGGTGGCCACCGGGGAACACGTGCAGAACCGTGTCGTTTTCAAGCAGATGCTGCAGGCCGACGCACTCCAGGTGCTGCAGATAGACGCCGCCCGCGTGGCCGGCGTGAACGAAAACGTCGCCATCCTCCTGCTGGCCGCAAAATTCGGCGTCAGGGTTTGCCCCCACGCCGGCGGGGTGGGCCTGTGCGAAGCCGTCCAGCACCTGTCAATGTTTGATTTTGTGGCAGTCTCGGGCAAAAAAGATGACCGCATGATCGAATTCGTGGACCACCTGCACGAGCACTTCACCGCTCCCATCGACGTCCATGACGGCTGTTACTGGCCGCCCACAACCCCCGGCGGCGGCAGCGAAATGCACGCAGCCTCGGTTGCCGAGTACACGTTCCCCGACGGTGCCTTCTGGGTCGCCGACGCCGCCGACGCAGCAACGGACGCAGCCGCAGCATCCGCCGCCGCGAACGCAGCATCCGCCGCCGCGAACGCAGCATCCGCCGCCGCGAACGCAGCATCCGCCGCAGCCGAAAAGGAACTGGTCTAGTCCATGCCGCACCAGGGCGCCCCCGCGCAGGTTGTCATCCCGCACGCCCCTTGGTTCACCGAGGACCGGCTTGGCATGTTTGTGCACTGGGGGCTGTATTCCCTGGCCGCCCGGCATGAATGGGTCATGAACCACGAAGAAATTGCTGTGCAGGATTACCACAAGTACTTCGAACACTTTGACCCGGACCTCTACGACCCGCGCGAGTGGGCCGCAGCGGCCAGGAATGCCGGCATGAAGTACGTGGTGCTGACCACCAAGCACCACGAAGGGTTCGTGCTGTGGGATTCCGCCCTCACGGAGTACAAGTCGACCAACACTCCGTGCGGGCGGGACTTGCTCGCCCCGTATGTTGCGGCGCTGCGGGAGGCCGGCCTGAAGGTCGGCTTCTACCACTCCGTCATCGACTGGCACCACCCCGATTTCGCCATCGACGCCGTCCATCCGGAGCGCCACAACCCGGCGTGGCGCGAGCTCAACAAGGCCCGCACCGGCGCCGCGTACCGGGAGTACCTGCACGGACAGGTCCGCGAGCTGCTCACCAATTACGGCCAGATCGACTACCTCTTCTTTGACTTCTCCTACCCGGAGATGTCCACCAAGACGGACGACGGCGAGCCCAAGTTCCGCGGCAAGGGCGCCGACGATTGGGGTTCCGTTGAGCTGATGAAGATGATCCGGGAGCTGCAGCCCGGGATCATTGTGAACGACAGGCTCGACGTGCCCGGCGACTTTCTGACCCCGGAGCAGTACCAGCCCGCCGGGGCCATGCTCAGCGGCGGGAAGGAAGTTCCGTGGGAAGCCTGCCAGACCCTGAACGGCAGCTGGGGCTACGACCGGGACAACCTGGACTACAAGTCGGCCGAACAGCTCGTCCGGATGCTCATTGACGGCGTCTCCAAGGGCGGCAACCTGCTGCTGAACGTGGGCCCCACAGCCCGCGGCAACATCGATCCCCGCGCCTATGAGGCGCTTGACGGCATCGGCGAATGGCTGCGCCTGCACGGCCGTTCCATTTACGGCGCCGGGGCCTCGGCCCTGGAGGCCCCGGTGGATGCCCGCTACACCCTGCGCGGCGACCGCCTCTACCTGCACCTCTTCGCGTGGCCGTTCCAGTTCATCCACCTGCCCGGCCTGGCCGGAAAGGTGCGCTACGCCCAGTTGCTCAACGACGCCTCCGAAGTCTCCATGCTGGTTCTTGACCCGGACCAGGCCGCCGGGCACATGACCCCTGCCGGCCAGGCTCCCGGGACGCTGACGCTGAAGCTGCCGGTCCAACGGCCCAAGGTGGGCGTGCCCGTCGTCGAACTTTTTCTGAACACGCAGCCCACGGCCGAACGGGACTGACATGACCCAAAAGATTGCCCTTCACACGCGGCTCAAACCCGGCAGGGAAGCCGAATACGACAGGGTCCACGCCCGCATCAGCGACGAGCTGGACGCAGCCCTGCGCGGCGCCGGCGTCACCGGCTGGAACATTTGGCGCAGCGGGCGGGACCTTTTCCACGTCGTGGAGGTGGCCGATTACCAGGCCATGCGCAAGGAATTGGCGTTGAACCCTGTCAACATTGAGTGGCAGGCCGTCATGAGCGGGCTGTTGGGCGTTGCAGACGACTACTCGGGCGATGACATGGGTCTGGCGAAAGTGTGGGAGCTGCCGTGACAATACCGGAATTGGGCCGCCTGGGCTTTGGCGGCGCAGGCATCGGCAACCTTTACAAGGCCATGAGCGACGACGTTGCTGCCGCCACCATCGCGGCCGGCTGGGACGCGGGCCTGCGCTACTTTGACACCGCCCCGCACTACGGTCTCGGTTTGTCCGAACGCCGGGTGGGCGCCTTCCTGGCCACGAAGCCGCGGGACGAATTTGTCATCTCCACGAAGGTGGGGCGCATCCTGGAACCCGTGGACAACCCCGCCCGGGCCCGGGACACGCAGGGCTTTGACGTCCCGGCCGACGTGGTGCGCCGCTGGGATCCCTCCGAGGCCGGCATCCGCCGCAGCATCGAGGACTCCCTGGCACGCACCGGCCTGGACCGGATTGACATTGCGTATTTGCACGACCCGGACGCATACGACCTCGAGGCAGGCATCAGCCAGGCGCTGCCCGCCCTGGAGAAGCTGCGCACCGAGGGCCTGGTCACGGCCATCGGTGTTGGCGCCAACTCGGCCGACGCGCTCCGTGACTGCGTGCTCGCAGCAGACCTCGACGTGATCATGCTGGCCGGGCGCTACTCGCTGCTGGAACAGCCCGCAGCCGCGGATCTCATGCCGTTGTGCCTTGACCGCGGGGTTGGCATTGTCAACGTCGGCGTCTACAACTCGGGACTGCTGGCCCGTCCTGTGGTGCCCGATGACGCGAACTACAACTACGCGCCGGCTCCGGCCAACATCCTGGCCCGCGCCAAGGCCCTTGCCGCCTGCTGCGACGACTTTGGCGTGGAACTGCCGGCGGCTGCCTTGCAGTTTGCCGTCGCCCACCCGGCCGTGGTGAACGTGGTGGTGGGCGCCTCCAAGCCCCAGCAGATTGTTCAGACGGCTGCGCGCATGACGGCCGCCATCCCCCCGGAACTGTGGGCGGCGCTCGTTGCCCGCGGCCTGCTGGATGCGGACCTCGTCAATGCCTGAGCCCGCGGACGACGCCGGACGGGCGGCTTCCGCTGCCGGCGGCACCTTGGGCACGTCCGCGGACCGCGTCGACTCGCACCTCCATTTGTGGAAGCTGGCGCCCGGGCAGTATTCCTGGCTGACCCCCGGGCACGGGATCCTGAACAGCTCCTTCACAGCCGGGCAGGCGCAGGAAGCCCTCCTCGGCGCGGGTGTTGGCCAGGCAATTCTTGTACAGGCCGATGACACCGCGGCTGACACCGAGGCAATGCTGTCGGCAGCCGCCGACCATGACTGGATCGTGGGGGTGGTGGGCTGGCTGCCGTTGGAAGACCCTGCCGCCGTTGCCACCTTGTTGGCAGCCTGGGGCGGCCAGCCGGCATTGTGCGGCGTCCGCACCTTGATCCACGACGACCCGCGCGCCGATGTCCTGGCACTTCCAGCCGTGCGCGAGTCACTGGCCCTGGTGGCACAGGCGGGACTGCCCTTTGATGTGCCGGACGCGTTTCCCCGGGATCTGGGCCAGGTGGCAAGGCTGGCCGAGGAGCTCCCGGAGCTGACAATAGTCGTGGACCACTTGGGCAAGCCCCCGCGCGGCGGAACATCCGCCCGGATGGTGGCATGGGAGCGGCAGCTGCGGGCCGTCGCCGCCCATCCCAACACGGTGGCCAAGCTGTCGGGGCTGCATTGCAACGGCGCTGAGTTTTCCGCGCAGGCCCTGGGCCAGGTCTGGGACATTGCGTTGGACGCCTTTGGTCCGCAACGGCTCATGTATGGCGGTGACTGGCCGGTGAGCCTGCTTGGCGGCAGTTACCAGCGCACGCTCGATGTGGCGGCCACACTCATTGACGAACTGAACCCGGCGGATGCCCACGCCATCTGGGCCGGGACTGCCCGGAGGGTCTACGACCACTAACAGGCGTTAGGTCCAGCCGGTCTGTAGTTGTGGCGGTAAAGCAGCGGATTTTGCTCTGGTGGTTGTTCCGCGGGTGGTTTAGCCGGTCCCCACCATCCCGGCTGTCAGGTCTCAAGCCACTGACGTCTGATTTGTCTTCGGCAGGGACGCCGGGCGTGACATTCTGGCCTGCCCGACGTTGCGTGTCATGCCAGCTCCCTCGATCGCGGCGGATCCGCCAGGGTTGAGGTGGAAATGTGCGCCGAGAAGGGGGCAAACCCGCATGGGTCTGCACCTGTTTCGCCGAGAATGGGTCGGACCCGCGAGAAGGGCGCAAACTTGGTGGCATTTCGCGGCTCCGGGCCATTCTCGGCAAAACGGGGTGCCGCACCATGCGGCCCAGGGCCATTCTCGGGGCAGCACACACCCGCCGGCACGAGTTTCCAGCACCCTGCGAAAGAAAAACGGGGACGGGGGGCCAGTTCCTGGGCAATGGTTCGCCAAACAAACCCCTATTAGGGCGAGGGCCTGAAGTCGTGACGGTGAAGCCACCCATGGAGCAATCACAACAGCGGCAGTGGAAGGCGGATTCCGATGAATTTCCTGCAACGACTGCGGGCTACTTGGCTTTAATGCCCGACGGCGTGGAACAGGGCGCTGATGCCGAGCAATACGAGCGCGAAGATCGGAAACAGCCATCGGGTGATGATCTCGAGCCATCGGTCCTTCGCCGACATGGGCGGGGCGGTTTCCAGAGGGCCAACCACCGGGTCCGGCGCCTCGCTCAGGGCCGTGACTGTGCCGGCCAGTGACAGGGCGACCATCAAGCCGGCGCTGATGACCAGGACCGGACCGGGCGGAAGGCTCAGGAACGCATCGCCGGCAACCTTTGGTGTCAGCATTGCCGACAGCACCCCTGCTGCCCCGCCCACAACAGGCGCGGCAATCAGCGCCCAGAAGTGCCGGAGCAGAAACGACAAGTACAGCGGCAGGGCGAGCACAAGGGCTGCAAGGAAGGCCATGCCTGCTAGCTGCCAGCCGCCCAACAGCAGCCGAGCACTTTCGAGCCACGGAGACAGGGCTGCCGAAAACACGAGGAAAACTACCAGGTTGGCGGTGCTCAGGGAGACGGTCGACTTCATGTCCTTTTTGATGGGCTTGTAGGCACCGTCGCTCAGTTCGGCCGCGTACTCCCGCGGCGTGCCAAATGCCTCCTCCGGGGACTGGCCGGAATCGGCCAGAAACTCCTCAACGGTTGCCAGCGTGTCGCCAATGGACTTGCCGGAGAAATCCTTGAGACGAAGCTCCATAGTCAGCTCATCGAACCACTTCTTGTGGGAGGCCGTATTCGTCGTTGCTTGCTTGGTCATTGCAAAACTCCTCGATCGGGTGCGGCGGCGAGAAACGCCGTCGTACTGGTGGTGAAGCTGTGCCATTGAAGGCGCTGGTGGTCCAGCTCGGTGAGTCCGGCAGTAGTGAGGGAGAAGTATTTTCTGCCGGGACCACTTTCGCCGGCGCGCCATTCAACGTCGACCCAGCCGGCCGCTTCGAAACGAGTCAGCAAGGGGTAGAGGGTGCCGCCCTTGAATGTGCCCAGGCCGGCCAGCTCCAACGCGGTGATGATGGCGTAGCCGTAGGTGGGGCCGTCCGATAAGGCTTGCAGTGCGCAGAGGCCCAGTGAGGCGCGGTTCCAATCGCCAGGCCACGGTTCTTCCGGTGATGAACTCATAACTAGATCGTATGTCTAACTAGTTAGTGTGGCAAACTCGTTGGGCGAAAGCAGTTGGAACTGCCGGTTTAGAGGGCCTGCCGGAGCCAATGCTCCACGCCGCTGATGTGGACCGTCAGCAGTGCCCTGGCCAGTTCGGCGTCGCCGCGCTCCAGGGCGTCGACGATGGCGGCGTGCTCGGACAGTGTCCTGTCCACTGCCCTTTCCTGCGTGAGGCCGCGCCAGATGCGGGCCCGGACGGTGCGGCTGGACAGCGAGTCAAGGACGCTGGCCAGGTAGGCGTTGTCTGCGGCGGCCGTGATGAGTTGGTGGAAAACGAGGTCGTGTTCCACGAGCTGCTCCACGCTCGTGGACTCGTCGATGTTGTCCATGGTGGCGCGCAGGGCGGCGGTTTGTTCCGGTGTAATGCGCCCGGCAGCCATGGCGGCGGCGGCGGGTTCCAAGATGCGGCGGACTTCAAAGATGTCCAGGATGGTTTCGTCCTGGTGGAGGTCGACAATGAATGACATCGCCTCGGTGAGAAGCTTGGGCTCAAGGCTTGTCACGTAGGTTCCGTCACCGCGCCGCACATCCAGGACCCGGATGATTTCCAGGGCCTTGACGGCCTCGCGCAGCGAGCTGCGGGAGAGGCCCAGCTTCTCGCTGAGTTCCTTCTCCGGCGGCAGCCGGTCCCCGGCAGAAAGCTCGCCGGAAATGAGCATGTCCTTGATTTTCGTGATTGCTTCGTCGGTTACAGCCATAAGGCAATTCTAATGGTCTGATGTTTGTCCGGCCGCCTGCCCCGCCTGCCTGCCGGTCTTGACCGATCTTGCCCGCTAACCCCTAACCCTCGCTAAACCGGGCTCCGCGTAACCCGGATTGGCAGGCGCACGCAAAAATGCACCCTTCGATGAAACATCAAAGGGTGCATTTTCTCTGCGGAGACGGGGAGATTTGAACTCCCGGTGGAGTTGTGCCCCACACTTCATTAGCAGTGAAGCCCATTCGGCCGCTCTGGCACGTCTCCAGCACTGGCTAAGGTAGAAGCCCCTAACCAGCATCCCAAACTTTACCCAGTAGAGGCCCCACAAAGCAAAACGAGGGCACCGATGCGGCATTGGGCCCCGTCCCCGGTGCAGCGAAGGCTGGCTTCCCCGTCCGGAGTGAATGTCCCATGAGCTCCCGCCTACAGTTGCCCGTTCAGCGCCCGCCACAGGAATTCGTGCGACGCCGTGTGCAGCCGCGCCGCCTGCACGTTGTTTCCGGCCCCGGCGTGCCCGCCCTCGAGCGCCTCGTGAAACCACACCGGAATCCCCATCGATTCCATGCGTGCTGCCATCTTCCGCGCCTGCACGGGCCCCACCCGGTCATCGGAGGTGGCCGTCCAGATGAACGTGGCCGGATATTCAACATCGCTGCGCAGCAGGTGGTACGGCGAAAACGTCTTGATGAATTCCCACTGCTCCGGAACATCAGGATCGCCATATTCGGCAATCCAGGAGGCCCCGGCGGACAGCTTCGTGTAGCGGCGCATGTCAAGCAGCGGCACCCCGCACGACACCGCCCCAAACAGCTCCGGATAGTGCGTGAGCATATTGCCCACCAGCAGGCCGCCGTTGCTGCCGCCCGCACAGCCCAGGCGCGACGGCGATGCCACCTTCCGCGCGGACAGGTCGCGGGCCACCGCGGCAAAGTCGTCGTACGCCCGGTGCCGGTTTTCCTGCAGCGCGGCCGTGTGCCAGCTTGGCCCGTATTCGCCGCCGCCGCGGATGTTCGCCACCACAAACACGCCGCCGCGCTCCAACCAGCTGCGTCCCACGGCCCCGCTGTACGCCGGCGTGCGCGACACCTCGAATCCGCCGTACCCGCTCAGCAGGGTGGGGTTGCCGCCGTCGAGCACCAGGCCCTTGGGCCCGACCTGGAAGTACGGCACGCGCGTGCCGTCGGCGGAGACGGCAAAGTGCTGCTCCACGCTGTAGTTTCCCGCATTGAAGAACGACGGCGCCTCCCGCACCAGCGCCGCGGCCTCGCCGGCTGTGGGTGCGGCCGAGGCACCGCCAGTGCCGCCGGGCCCGGCCAGTGTGCCGCGGTACAGCGTGGAGGGGGTGAGGAATCCGGTGGCCACGAGCCAGTAGTCGTTGCCCGCGTTGGGATTGCCGGGGTCGGTGTCCTCTCCGTCGACGGCGAAGGCGTCGACCGAGTGCAGGGGTGGGCACGCGTCAAGTTCCGACGCAGCCCAGTCCGCCGCGGGATCCAGCACCAGAATCTTGGAGGACACGTCGGCCAGGAGGTTCAGGAGCAGGAAGTCCCGGGTCCAGCTCCAGGACTGCAGTGACTGTGCCGCCGTGGGGGCAAAGATGGTGCGCACCTCCCGGCTGCCGGCCATGAACGCGTCCAGCCCAATGGCCAGCAGGCTGCCCGACGCGTGGACAGCTCCGGCAACTGTCCAGTCGGTTCGCGGGCGCAGCAGCAGCCATTCGTGGTGCAGGGACACGCTCATGTCGTCGGGCACGTCGATGTGCACCCACTCCCCGTCCACGCGCAGGAAGCTGCGGCTGTTGAAGAAGTCGAGCGCGTCGTAGGCCACGTCGCGTTCAAAGCCAGGGGTGCTGCTGTGGGACACCCCGCCGGCGAGGTGGTCCAGCGGGACGGAGAACAGCGGCTCCTTCGCGGCGAGGTCCGCCAGCGACTCGCCGCGGCGCAGGATGCGTGTGGCCGCGGGGTAGGAGGATGCCGTCATGGAACCGGCGCCGGTGTCCGTTCCCACGTACAGCGTGTCCGCATCCACCCAGCTGAGCCGGGTCTTCGCCGTCGGAAGTTCAAAGCCGCCGGCCACGAAACTGAGCGTGGCAAGGTCAAACTCGCGGTAGCTGACGGCGTCGCCGCCGTCGGGGGAGAGCGCGAGCATGGCGTGCCGGTAGTCCTCGCCCGGGGCGGGGCGCAGGACCGACGCACCGGCCCAATACCAGTCCTCGCCCGACGATGCGCACAGGGCGTCAACGTCAAGGAGGACGTCCCAGCTGGGGGAGGGGCTGAGGTAGCTGTCCCATGTGGTGCGCCGCCAGAGCCCGCGCGGGTTCGCCTCGTCGCGCCAAAAATTGTAATACCAGCTGCCGCGCTTGGACACCATGGGAATCCTGTCGGCCGAGTCCAGCACCTGCAGCACCGACTCCTCAAGGTCCGAGTAGGCGGGGTTCACCAGCGCGGCATCGGTGCGGGCGTTGCGCTCGCGGACCCACGCCATGGCGTCGTCGCCGTGGATGTCCTCCAGCCACAGGAATTCGTCCGCGGGTTGTTCGGCGATGGTCACGGGTGCGGGGGCTTGGGTCATGGCACCATCCTAGGCAACCGGTCTGGGCGCCGCGTGCCAATCACCCGCTCCGGCCGTCGATGTCCCAATCTGCGCAGTGCTGGACGCTGGGGTGCCGCATAACACTGTCATGCGCAACGCCAGCTTCCAGCACTGCGCAGAACAGTGCAGGGGCGTACGCAGCTGCGCCCTGTTGCCATGCACCGCCTGCACCTGCCATGCGCCCCGCCGGCAGCCCCCACGCACGACGCCGGGACCCCGCCACAGCGCGGAGCGGAAGCCGTGCCATCAGTTAAGCTCAAGGGGTGGAATCTATGGACGTGCAGAGTGTTGTCATTGTGGGGGCGGGGCCCCGCGGGACTTCCGTCATGGAACGCCTGCTTGCCCACCACGCGAAGAACCACGCGAAGAGCCAGACCGAGAATGCCGCAGGCACCCCCACAACGAAAAAGTTGCACATCCAGCTCGTTGACCCGTTTCCGCCCGCTGCCGGACACGTGTGGCGCACGGAGCAGTCGCGCCTGTACCTGATGAACACGCCCAGCTTTTTTCCCACGCTGATCCCGGACCAGGGCGTCCAGGCCCCGCCGCTGGCCGGCTGCAGCTTCAACGAGTGGCGCGCAGCCCAACAAACGCTGCCCTGGAACCAACTCAGCGACGGCGACAAAACCGAGCTGGCCACGCTGGGTGCCACGAATTTCCCCAGCCGTGCCCTGTACGGACGCTACCTCAGCTGGTGCTTTGCGCAGCTCGTGCAGGCCATGCCCGACGGCGTCACCCTCACCGTCCATCCCGCTGAAGCCAAGCGGGTGGCGCGGGACCACGTGAAAGGCGGGTTCGCCGTCGTGCTCCTGGACGGGACCAGCCTGCGCGCCGATCAGGTGGTGCTGGCCCTGGGGCATGTGGAGTCGAAGCTCAGCCCGGCCCAGCGTGAACTGCGCGACGACGCCCGCACCCACGGGCTCACATATTTGCCGCCGGCGGTGCCCAACGATGTGGACTGGTCGCAGCTGCCTGCCGGTGAAACGGTACTGGTGCGGGGCATGGGCCTGAACTTTTTTGACGTCCTGGGCCAGCTGACGGAGGGCCGCGGGGGGACGTTTGAGCCCACGGGCCGCCCTGCCGGGGAAGCCCTGCGCTACGTGCCGTCGGGGCTGGAGCCCGTCATCGTCGGGGCGTCGCGCCGCGGCACGCCGTACCGGGCGAAGGCGGAGCTGGCCAGCTACTACCCGGCCGGCGTCACCTTGCGTTTCCTCGGCGAGGACGCCGTTGCCGCGATCCGGGCGCTGGGCGCGACGGCCGGGTTTGACCACGACATCTGGCCGCTGCTGCACCGCGACACGCTCTGGGCCTACTACACCACGCTGGCCCGGACCCGCCCCGAAACCGTCACGCCCGAGCTGTTGCCTGAGCTGGATGCGCTGCTGCATTCCGGGCTCGACGGCGGCGACTCCGGGTGGGTGCAGCGGCTGAAGGAGCTGTTGGGCACCCACGTCCAGGCCGAGTTCATCCTGGACCTGTTGGGACTGGCCCGGCCGTTGTCGAGGCATCCGCGCAGCGCCGGCACCACCCACCGCTTCACCTCGCACGCCCAGATGGATGCAGCAGTTTTGGAGTACCTCTCGGCCGATGCTGCCGGTTCGGCCCGCGGTGAGGACGATCCCGTGAAGATGGCCATTGGGGCGCTGAACGCCGGCCGCGCGATTATCAAGTCGCTCGTGGCCGACCGCGGCATCACGGAGACCTCGTGGCTGGGGGAGCTGCGCGGCTGGTTTGAAGGCTTCGTTGAGGGGCTGGCAAGCGGTCCGCCGGCGCTGCGCGCGGAGCAGTTGGCGGCGCTGGTGCGTGCCGGGGTCGTCCACTTCGCCGGCCCCGACCCGCTCTTTCGCATCCACGACGGGCTGTTCACCGTCAGTTCGCCGTGGGTGGCCAATGCCCCGTGGGTGGCACGGCACCTGGTTGAGGCGCTGGCCCCGGCAAACCGCGTGCAGCACAGCGGTTCGAGGCTGCTCCGGAACCTGTTGGCCGACGGGCTGGCCCGTCCCCGCATGATGCTGGCGTCCGACGGCGAACCCGTTGCGACCAGCGGAATGGACGTGTCGGCGCCGCCGTACCGGCCCCTGGACGGCACCGGCGTTCCCGTCGATGGCCTGTATGTTTTGGGCCTGCAGCTGTCCTCGGTGCAGTGGGGCACCGCCATCGCGTCCGAAGCTTCCGCCAAGTACCGCAGCGGCTACCGCACGATTCTTGACGCCGACGCGATCGCGGCCGACATCCTGGAGTAACGTCCCCAAACGACGGCGCACCCTACTTCCAAAAAATGGAAGGAGGGTGCGCCGTCGTGATTCAGGAAACGGTGGTGCAGCCGAACTTAAGCCAACCTAAATCAGAGGCAGGCCTTGGCCCCCTTGTTCGGCTTGCACTTCTCGTTGGGGTTGGTGATCTTCACCGGCAGCGCCACGGTTGTGCCGCTTGGCGCAACGCTGATGCTGATGGTGCCGCTGGTGCGGGCATCGGCCGGCAGCGTGAAGGCGACGTTGGCGCTTCCATCGGTCACGCCCACGGTGTCCACCACCTTGGACTTGCCCTTGCTGTCGGTGAACGTGACAGTGGCGGCCGTGTTCGCCGGGCTGCCCAGGGATGTCAGGTCCAGCTTGTTGAGCGTGAAGCTGACGTTGCCCTTGGCATCCACCGTGCCCGGCGTGCCAACAACTTCGACGCCGCGGCGGGCAAAGTCCGGCGCGATCGGTGTGGTGGCCGACTTTTCGCCGAGGTACTTGATCCAGGCGTCCCGGTCAATGAGGCCGGAATCCTTGGTGTCGGTGCCCTCGGTGAAGATGCGGAAGTTGTCGCCGCCCGTTGCCAGGAAGCTGAACGTGCCCACGCGGTAGGAGCGTGTCTCATCCAGCGGTGCACCGTTGATGACCACGGAGGTGATGTGGTCGCCCAGCGCGCGGGTGGAATCGTAGGTGTAGTCGACGTTGGATGACAGGCCCAGGTTCAGGAACGGGCGGCTGGGGATGGTGCCGTCCGCGTTGGTCTGCCACTGCTGCTCCAGCATGGTCTTCAGCTGCGCGCCCGTCAGCGACGTGGTCCACAGGTTGTTCACGAACGGCAGCACCGCGTTGGCGTTGGCGTAGGTGACGACGCCGTCCTCGAACCCTTCGTTCTGGTACATCAGTTCTCCGCGGAGCCCGCCGGGATTGACGACGCCGATCTCGGCCCCGCCCGTCTGCTTCGAGCTGAGCGAGTCCCGCAGCGCGTTGGCCACCAGGTTGCCCAGCGTGGATTCGCTGCCGCGGTCGTCACGGGTGTACGTGTCGGTGGCGGCATTGTAGGTCTGGGCCGTCGTGATGTCGGCGGAGATCTTGCCGACGGGAACGCTGCCGGCCACCTTGGCGTCGGCCAGTGCCTTGTCCGTGATCGCCTTGACAGCGGCGACCCGCGGGAACTCGCCCACAAGCTTGGAGTCATCCGTGGCGGTGCGGGGCACATTGCCCTGCGTGTAGGAGACAACTGCCTTGCTGGCGGGGTCAACCTGCAGCTGAATCTGGCCGATGAACTCGCCGTAGCTTCCGGTCTGGAGCACCGGGCGGGTTTTCAGGGCCGCGTCGGCGGAAACGCCCGGGATGGGTGCATCCCATGCGTACTGCTTGTGCGTGTGGCCGGTGAAGATGGCGTCCACGTCGGCACTGGTCCCGTTCACGATCTCAGCGAACGCACCGCCGGCGGCAACTTCCTGCTCCAGGGTGGCGCCGTCGAGGGTGCCTGCGCCAGCGCCCTCGTGGTATTCGGCCACGATGACGTCGGCCAGGCCCTCGTCGGTGACCTTCTTGGCCACGCGGTTGACGGCCTCAACAGGATCGCCGAATGCCAGCGTGTCGACGCCGGAGGGGGTCACCAGCGTGGGGGTTTCCTGCGTGACGACGCCGATGACGGCTACCTTCACGCCGTTGACGTCGATGACCTTGTACTCGTCAAGCACCGGGGTTGTGGTGCCCTTCGCATACACATTGGCACCGAGGTAATCCCAGCTGGCAGCGTCGGTGACGCGCCCGTCAAGGTCCGTGTACCCCTTGTCGAACTCATGATTTCCGACGGCGGATGCCTGGAGTTCCAGCGCGTTCAGCACGTCGATGGTGGGCTTGTCATCCTGTGAGGCGGAGGCAAACAAGCTTGCACCGATGTTGTCCCCGGCGGACAAGAAAGCCGTGTTGGCGTCGCCCGATGCGGCACGCAGCTGCTCCACCGTGCCGGCGAACTTGACCGTGTTGGCGTCGATGCGCCCATGGAAATCGTTGATGTTCAGGAGGTTGATTTCCTTCGTGCCCACCGGAGCCTCACCGAGGGCCAGGCCGACAACGACGGGGTCGTGGTCGGAGGCGGCAAATGCCGAACTGTCGTAGAAGTTGGTGACGTTGTAGTTGTAGCGGCTGTAGCCCATGGCAATGGACTCTGTGGAGTTGATGTTCCAGATGTCGACGCCGGTGACCAGCGCATCGAGGGCCGGGGAGGCAACGATGTGGTCCAGAGAACCAACCAAACCGCCAAAGGCGTAGGAGTGCTTGCCGGTCTTCGCGCCCTGGTCAACATAGCCGGCGTCGGCCATGACAGTCATGGGGTCTTCGTAGCTGTAGGCGTTGAAGTCACCCATGAGCAGCACCTTGTCGGTGCCCTGTGCGCTCTGAAGCCCGGTGGAGAACTTCACCAGGGCCTTGGCCTGTGCGGTGCGTGCCAGGTTGGAGTTCCCCTGGCCCTGATCGGTGTCACCAGGTGTGGCGGCCGACCCCTTGGACTTGAAGTGGTTGGCAATCAAGATCACCTTGGCGGAGTCCGCATTGCCGGCGAGCTGGAAGGCCTGGGCCAGCGGCTGGCGGGCAATGCCCGTGTAGGCCGGATCGTCAAGGATGACGGAATCCCCAACAGGCTTGGCCACGGCCTTCTTGTAGATGAAGGCAGTGCGGATGACGTCTTCCACGGATGCTGCCGGACGCAGTTCGGGTGAGCGGACGTAGTCCCAGACCCCGGGTGCGGCAACGTTGAGCGCATCGACCAGGGTTGACAGGGCCGCGTCGCGGTCCGTGCCGAACTTGATCGAGTTTTCAATTTCCTCCAGGGAGAGGACATCGGCGCCTGATTCATTGATACCGGCGACAATCTTGTCCTGCTGGCGCTTCAGGTTTTCGGCATTGGCGGCGCCGCGCTGGTCACAGCCGGAGCGGACGGCGATGGGATTGCCCTCCCGGTCGTTGTAGAACTGGCAGTTGGCGTTCTTGTCGCCGGTTTCGATGAAGTAATTCTGCACGTTGAAGGAGGCAACCTTGAGGTCTCCGCCCACATCGCTGGGGGCCGCGGCGCGGTTGTTGCCAAACGCGATCGGCTGCACAGTTGCTGCGTTGGTGGGCGTCAGCGCCTCCAACGGCTGGAACTTGTAGGCGTTGTTGCGGTTGTCGAAGATGACAGGGGCCATGAATTCTGACGTCGAACCAAGCCGCATGGGCGTTTCGGCGCTCAGCCAGGGAAGCGGTGAGTCCTGGACGTTGAAGAAGTTGGTGCTTGCGCCGTCGTCGACCTTGATGCCCTTGGCAGCGTTCTCGGCGACCTGGGCCGCGTGCTCAGCGGAGCCGACGGTCCCGACGGAGGTGGGCTGCAACAGCACGTTCCCGCCAACCGCAAGGCCAATCTCGCCGTACTGGTTCAGCGAGTAGTTGTCGGTGATGGTGAACTGGCCCTCGGGTGCCACGAGCATGCCCTCAAGGGTTTCGCGGGCCTCGGTGGTCGCCGGAACACTGACGACGGCGGTCTTGACCTCTGCCGCTGCCTCGTCCAGTTGCGTCATGCCACCGGCCGGGACGTCAATCTCGGTGGTGGTCGTGTCGGGCCCGCCAAATTCCTTGACGAGTCCTGTCACCTCGACGTAGTCGCCGATCGTGACGTTGGCGACCGTGGCGGGGGAGTACACAAAGACGCCGTCGGAGGCCTTGTGGGTGGCGGGGTCAACGTCGCCGCCGGTGTCGGGGGTCTGGATGAAGTAGCCGTTGAAGCCGCCGGTGGGGTAGGCCGCGGTGACCTTGCCCCTGGTGGTGGCGGTGGTGCCTTCGAGCGGGCTCTTGGCTCCCTCGCCCTGGATCTCGGCGATGGTCTTGGACCCTGACTCTTCCGGTGGCGGAAGCGGTTCGTCGGTGCCGTTGATGCCTGTGGGCGTAGGGGCAGCCGTCGTGAAGTCGGCCGTGTTGTTGTCCGTGTCAACGAAGCCTGCGCGGTTCAGCGACGTCGTGACCGAGGCGGCTGAGGATGCCGCTGTTTCGAAGGTGTTGGACGCGCCGTAGCCGAGCAGGTCAACAACACCGGGAGTGCCGACCACGGAACCGGTGGCCAGGCCTGCCGGCAACTTGGCAGCCTGGTCCGAAAGGATAATCGTTCCCGCGGAACCTGAGAAGCTGAAGCCGCTGGCGTCCGCATCGGTGGCGGGCAGTTCCCGGCCGTTGTCTGCGTTGGAGCTGCCCTTGACCAGGTAGAAGTCCTTGGCCTTGATGGTGCCGGCAAGGGGAGCCAGCCCTGTGGGCGCCGCCTGGCCACCGGATGAGCGGTACTGCACCGACCAGCCGTCGAGGCTGATGTCGGCATCCGTGGGGTTGTACAGCTCCACGAACTTGTTCTTGTAGGCGGCGTTGGCGCTGCCGCCGTTGAGGTAGGCCTCGTTGATGATCACAGTCGGTGATGCCAGGGTGCCTGCCTGGGTGACAGCTGCGGGGAGTGCCGCGGTTGCCGGCTCGTCGGTGGCCATGGCGGGCGAAATCGCCAACGGGGCCACGGCGAGACCAAACGCCAGTACGGCACCCAGCCCCGCCTTGATGAAGTTGTTGCTCGTCATGTCTCCAACTCTCGAAAGTGAGGCACGTCCTTGTGCCATGAGTGATGATGAACCACAGTTTTCGATTGGGGGAGCAACAAAAGCCGGCCCCCCGACCCGCCCTGCAGGAACGTGTTTGAGCCAAACACATTGAAGTGAATCATTCATGAACACCTGACACCGGTCAAGCAAACGGCTGTCTATTCTTCTAAAAAGGAAGAGATTGTGCGAATAGCAGTGCGAGGGGCAACATCACGCGCTTAACTGTGCGAACAAGTCCCTATTTGGCGCCCCTGAAAAGTGCGTTTATGTTGCCTTGTCCGGCTGTGGACGGCACTGGCGCATCCCGCCTTGCTTAAACACAAGGGAAGCAGCCTCGTGATGAGACTGCTTCCCTTTTCCGTGCGGAAGGTAAGAGATTCGAACTCTTGGTACGGGGTTACCGCACACTGGTTTTCAAGACCAGCTCCATCGGCCGCTCGGACAACCTTCCTTACCCTAGTAGTGTTTCATAGGCAGGGCCGAGCTACCAAAATGAGCGCCGGTGGGGCTAAGATTCACGGGTACTTAAGGGTGATGGAGAAGGTCATGAAGGCAATAGTTGCAACGGGCGCAGGCGGCCCAGAGGTTTTGTCAGTGACCGAGGCGCCGGCTCTTGTTCCGGGGCCCGGCGAGGTGCTCATTGACGTGGTTGCCGCGGGAATCAACCGTGCAGACGTGCAACAGCGACGCGGCTACTACCCGCCACCGGCGGGAGCATCGCAGATTTTGGGCCTGGAGGTGTCCGGCCGGATCGCCGGCTTCGGCCCCAATGTGACCCGGCCCTTCAGTGTCGGTGAAAAGGTCGTGGCATTGCTCACAGGCGGCGGCTACGCGTCCCAGGTGGCCGTTCCGGCGGGCCAGGTGCTGCAATTGCCGGAGGGCATCGACGTGATTTCAGCCGCAGCCCTGCCCGAGGTTGCCGCCACCGTGCACTCAAACCTGTTCATGACGGCGCAGCTTCAGCCGGGTGAAACGGTGCTCATCCACGGTGGTGCCGGCGGCATCGGTGCCATGGCCATCCAGCTTGCCAAGGCCGCAGGCGCCCGCGTCGTCGCCACGGCCGGCAGCGACGAAAAGGTCGCCATGCTCACCGGCTACCTCGGTGCCGACCTGGCCATCAACTACCGCACCGAGGATTTCGTGGAACTCACCAAGGAGTTCACCGGCGGGCTCGGTGCCAACGTGATTCTCGACGTCGTCGGTGCCAAGTACCTGGCCCGGAACGTGGAAACACTGGCCACCTACGGCCGGCTGGTTGTCATTGGCCTGCAGGGAGGTGCGACGGCGGAACTCAACCTGGGTGCGCTGCTCACCAAGCGCGCAGCCATCATTGGCACGACGCTGCGGGCCCGCTCCATTGACGAAAAGTCGACCATCATGGCGGGCGTGCGCGAACACGTCTGGCCGCTGGTTTCCAATGGCGCCGTCAAGCCGATGGTGGACAAGACCTTCCCGCTGGCCCAGGTCGCCGCCGCGCACGAATACTTTGATTCGGGCGAGCACGTGGGCAAGGTCCTGCTGACGATCTAAGGGGCGCAGCGGCACGGGGCCGTCCATCGCACCGGAGAAATCGGGTCGCAGAGTGGACGGGTCCTTTCCGGATCCTCAGCGGCAACAAGCACCCGGTGCCCGGAATTTTTGGCGGGAATGCCGCCGAAGACTTGCGTCGACCATACTCAGTAGGTAGGTTAACCATACGCGGTATGTATACCGTTGTCGCGATGGTTCGTTGGGGGCTTTCGCGCCGATCCGAAGGGGACTCCCATGTCCATCAAACATTCCCTGCTGGCGCTGTTGCAGGAAAGCCCGCGCTACGGCTATCAGCTGCGCGGCGAGTTCGAGGAGCGCACCGGCTCCACCTGGCCGTTGAACATCGGGCAGGTCTACACCACCCTTGACCGGCTGGAGCGCGACGAGCTGGTGGAAAAGGACGGGGACGACGGTGAGGGCCACGTCATCTACAGCATCACTGACGCAGGCCGCGCCGAAGTGCTGGGCTGGTTCGCCCAACCTGTCGCGGCAAGCAACCCGCCGCGCAATGAGCTCGCCATCAAGCTTGCGCTCGCCCTGACCATCGATGAGGTGGACGTGGCCGCCGTCGTGCAGGCCCAGCGAACGGCATCCATGAGATTGCTGCAGGACTACACGCGCCAGCGCCGGGCGGCCGCCACCAATGCGGGCACCCAGCTGAACCAGGATTCCGGCATGGGAAGTGCCAACGACGCTGCTTGGCTGCTGGTGCTGGACTCGCTGATCTTCACCACTGAGGCCGAGGTTCGCTGGCTCGACCACTGCGAGGGCTGGATGGCCCAGCGGGCGGCGGCCGCCACGCGTTTGAAGGGGGCAGCACCGGCCGCCGCCACCAAAACGTTCGCCTCGACGGATCCGGCGGTCGCAAAATGAGCAACGAAATCCTGCAGCTTGAGAGCGTCAGCAGGACCTACGGTGAAGGCGCCACGTCGGTGGCGGCGCTGCGCAGCGTCAACCTGACCATCCATGCGGGTGAATTTGTGGCAGTCATGGGACCGTCAGGCTCGGGCAAGTCGTCACTGCTCACACTCGCCGGCGGTCTCGACAAGGCCACCAGGGGAGAGGTCTTTGTTGAGGGGACGCCGCTGGGCGGCCTCAGCATCAACGAGCTGGCCAGGCTGCGCCGCCGTGCCGTGGGCTACGTCTTCCAGGACTTTAATCTGGTGCCCACGCTGACCGCCGCCGAAAACGTGGCCCTGCCGCGGGAGTTGGACGGCATTCCGGCCAGGAAGGCACGCCGCCAGGCCAAGGACGCGCTGCGTCTTGTTGGCATTGAACAGCTCGCAGACCGTTTCATGGACCAAATGTCCGGCGGGCAGCAGCAGCGTGTGGCGATTGCCCGCGCCATTGTGGGCCAGCGCCGGCTGATTCTGGCCGATGAGCCGACGGGTGCGTTGGACTCGGCGACGGGTGACGGCATTCTCGAGGTGCTGCGGAACCGCGCCGAGGCCGGGGCCGCCGTCGTCATGGTCACGCACGAGGCAAGGCATGCAGGCTGGGCCGACCGTGTGGTGTTCCTGAAGGATGGCCGCATTGTTGATGAAGCGGCCTCGCAGAATGATCCCTCCGTGCTGCTCTCCGGCATTGCGCGCTGAGGTGGCGCTCGACCTGAGCCCCGTCAAGGGTGGCGGGCAGCACCGGTTTCGCCTTGCCTTGAAGATGGCGTGGCGCGACATCCTCCGCCACAAGGGCCGCTCGGCGCTCATCATTGCGTTGATTGCGCTGCCCATTTTTGCCATGTCGGCCGCCGCCACGGTGGGCATGAGCGCCGTCGCAACACCTGCGGAAACTGTTGCCATGGAGTTGGGCCAAACCCAGGGGCGGCTTTCGGACATGCATGCGCAAAATGGCACTTCGATCCAAGCCATTCAAGGCGATGTGGCCTTCGGCCTGGGGGCGCCCGGGGGCGCGCCCGACCCTGACTTTGTTCCCACGGTTCCCGCCGATGCCGTTCCGGCCGGATTCACGGCAATTCCGTGGTGGGCCACCAGTGTTTACACCGTCGTGGGCAATGCACAGGTCGAAGTGGGCGTCACCGTGACGGACGTGCTGAGCCCGGCTTTCGAGGGCAAGTACACGCTGATCGACGGCAGTGCCCCCGCCGTGGCGACCGAGGCTCTGGGGACGCGCGGACTCCTGGACCGCTTTGGCCTGAATCTTGGCGATGAACTCACGACGGCGGCCGGCACCTTCGCGATTGTCGGCACCATTCGCCCGGAGGGACAGGGGGACCGTGAATCATTCCTGTTTCTGACTCCGGAGCAGTTCCCGGCGGAGCTGGCAGCGAAACTGGGACCGGCCACCGTTTACCTCGCTGGCGATGCGGCACTGACGTGGGCTGATGCGAAGGGATTCAATGCCCAGGGCATCACCGTGACCTCGCGCAGCTTGATCCTGCATCCACCCAGCAAGACCGAGTTGGGGGCTGATGCCCAGTCGATGCAAGTCGATGGACGGTACGCCTCCATAATGCCGTTGTTGCTCATGGCAGTGCTTGTCGGGGTTTTGGCACTCATGGAAGTCGGTTTGCTGGCTGGAGCTGCCTTTGCCGTGGGTGCCAGAAAGCAACAACGGGACTTGGCGCTCCTGGCAGCCTCGGGAGCTGAGAGGTCCATGGTCCGGGCCACTGTCACGGCCGGGGGCCTGTGGCTGGGGCTGGCCGGTGGTGTTGTCGGTGCGGTGCTGGGCAGCCTGGCGGCGGCCATTGGCGTTGTCGTGGTTCGTTCATTGGGCCTGAACCAGTTTCCGGGGCTCCACATCATGTGGCTGCCGTCGCTGGGCCTCATCCTCCTGGGTGTGGCAGCAGGCCTCGTCGCGGCCATGGTTCCTGCCCGTGCGGTGGCCAAACAAGCCACGTTGTCAGCGTTGAAGTCCGGCCGCACGGCTGATGCGCCCGCCAAGCGGATCCAGCTCGTGGGACTCGGGTTTGTGGTGCTTGCCGCTCTCGCCATGGTGGGCGCCGTCGTCGTCAGCTTCATGGTGCGCGACAGGACCGATTCCCATATGTGGGTTCCGCTGAGCTCCGGACTCATCATTGGCGGGGCCGTCGCGTTGGTGATTGGGCTGATTTGCCTGACCGGGCGCATTATCGACCTGCTCACGGCCAAAACGTCGTGGCTGCCGGTGCCCCTGCGCTTGGCGGCCCGAGATTCCGCGAGGAACCGGGGGAGGACGGTGCCGGCGGTCGCCGCAGTATTGGCGGCGGCCACGCTGTCCGGTGCCCTGATGGTGGGAACGGCCAGCATCATGCAGAACAGCAGCGACAACCATATGTGGCAGCACAACCTCAACCAGGCCGGCGTTCGCCTTGAATTTGTGGACCACAAGATCACGGACATGGGCGGCGGGGCGCAGCGTTCGGAAGCGCAGGGACTGGTCACGCTTGACCCTGCCGCGATGACCACGCTCCTGACAGATGCCCTGGGATCCGATGTGCAGACCCAGGTCCTGAACGGAACACCCAGCGACACCCAGTGTGATCTGGATCAGCGGGAGCAGGTCGGGGCAGACAGTGGGCACGAGGCGCCTCCTGCCACTGTGTGCCCCAAATATGCCCTGGCCGAACCAAGCGAAAACCGCTGTGAACTTAAGCCGGACTGGAAGCCCGCCGAGATTGGCGACTGGCGTTGCACAGGCTCCATGAGCAACATCAACTATGGAACGGACCTGCCCGCCATTGTTGCCGGCGGCGAGCCCGAGCTGACTGCCCTGCTGGGACGGGTGCCGAGTTCCGAAGCGTTGCAAACATTGCGCGACGGCGGCATGGTCCTCAGCAACAGGATTTACCTCCATCCGGACGGGTCGGCTGAGGTCATCACCTTCGACCCGTCCTCGTCGGAAAACTGGGGGCGCAACGATTCAACCAGTGAGGGTCAACGGTATCTGCGCTCCCAACTGACCCCGTTGACTTCGACGTCGCTGCCGGAGGTGGTGGACGCCCCGGAGAAGGGCTTGAACTTCTATGGCGTTGTCTCTCCGGCAACGGCAGCAGCCATGAATATGCCTGTCACTGAGCAACTGCTGTTGGTCACGGCGCCACGGAAAATCAGCCAAGCCGAGGCCGACCAGGTCCAGTCAGTGCTGTCCCCGATGCTGGGCCCCTTCAGCTCAGTCCGATTTGAAAGTGGGCCGGCCACCAACATCGGCATCATGCTCTGGCTCATCGTCATTGGCGGCGCATTGATCACCTTGAGCGCTGCAGGCATCACTGCCGGTCTGGCGCTCGCGGACGGGCGCAACGACCACGCCACCCTGGCCAGTGTTGGTGCCGACACCAAACTGCGCAAGGCCATTTCCGGATCCCAAACACTCATGACAGCCATGCTCGGCACAGTGCTGGGCATCGTGGCCGGAGCCATTCCGGTGATCGTGGTGCTGTCGCTGCAGCGCGGCTTCCCGATTGTCATTCCCTGGCTGCAAATGGGTGCGTTGATGATCCTGGTCCCGCTCTTTGGCGCGGCCGCCGCCTGGGTGCTGACGAAGGGCAAGCTGCCCATGACCAAGCGCCAAACCCTGGCCTGAGCCGCGCCGGTGCCTTGCCAGGTGCCTCGGGAGGCAACCGCACCTGACATGTCAGCCGAGCACATCTCAGCACGTACGACGCCCGGAGGCCACCTTCCCCGAAAAGGTGGCCTCCCGCCGTCGTGCTTTCCTGGCCTCCCGCACCGCTCATCGCAAAGACGCTACCGTTGGCAGATATTTCGCCATGATCCGGGCCACACCGCGCAGGAAATCCAGAAGCTGTGACTACCCTCAAAAGGCCGTAATGAAGACTTAGCGTAGGGAAGAACATGACAATGCCGTCAAGCGGGGCCGCCGATCAAGGCGATGTCCTGGTCCAAGACCCGGATCTGCCACCGGTCGCCGTCGACCTGGAAGCCGACGCAGAAACACACAAGTGGACGCCTCTGAAGATTGCGATCTGGGCGGCCATTGCACTGCTGGGCGGTGTGGCCTGGGTTGTGCTGGCCGTGGTCCGCGGGGAAACCGTCAACGCCATCTGGTTTGTCTTCGCCGCAGTCTGCACCTACCTGATCGGCTACCGCTTCTACTCGAAGGTCATCGAGAAGTTCCTGCTCAAGCCCAACGACAAGCGCGCCACCCCGGCCGAATACAAGGCCGACGGCAAGGACTTTGTCCCCACCGACCGCAACGTCCTCTTCGGACACCACTTTGCCGCCATCGCCGGCGCCGGACCCCTGGTGGGCCCGATCCTGGCAGCCCAAATGGGTTACCTGCCTGGCACCATCTGGATCATCGTCGGCGTCGTGCTTGCCGGTGCCGTGCAGGACTACCTGGTCCTGCACTTCTCCATGCGCCGCGGCGGCCGCTCGCTGGGCCAGATGGCCCGCGAGGAACTGGGCGTCATCGGCGGCACCGCCGCGCTGATCGCGACGCTGCTGATCATGATCATCATCGTCGCCATCCTGGCGCTCGTCGTTGTCAACGCGCTGGGCGAATCGCCGTGGGGCGTGTTCTCCGTGTCGATGACCATCCCGATTGCGCTGTTCATGGGCGTCTACCTGCGCTACCTGCGCCCCGGCAAGGTCATGGAAGTTTCCCTGATCGGCGTCGTGCTTCTGCTGGCAGCGATTGTTGGCGGCGGCATGGTCGCGGCCACCGAATGGGGCTCCACCTTCTTCCACCTGGACCGGACCACCCTGGCCTGGGCCATCATCATCTACGGTTTCGTCGCCGCCATCCTGCCCGTCTGGCTGCTGCTGGCCCCGCGCGACTACCTCTCCACGTTCATGAAGATCGGCACCATCGTGATGCTGGCCGGCTCGATAGTGCTGGTCCGTCCCACAATCAACGTCCCCGCGTTCAGCGAATTCGCCGGCCGCTCCGACGGCCCCGTCTTCTCCGGTGCCCTTTTCCCGTTCCTGTTCGTCACGATCGCCTGCGGCGCGCTCTCCGGCTTCCATGCCCTGATCGCCTCCGGCACCACGCCGAAGCTGATCGAAAAGGAACGCCAGGCCCGCTTTATCGGCTACGGCGGCATGCTCATGGAGTCCTTCGTGGCCATCATGGCCCTCGTTGCGGCACTGTCCATCGACCGCGGCATCTACTTCGCCATGAACTCCTCCGGGGCAGCCACTGGCGGCACCATCGAGGGCGCCGCCGCATTCGTGAACTCGCTGGGCCTGACAGGCGTGCACGTTGACCCCGCCACACTGGCCCAAACCGCGGCCGACGTCGGCGAAGAGTCCATCGTCTCGCGCACCGGCGGCGCACCGACCCTTGCCGTGGGCCTGGCCCACATCATGCAGCAGGTGGCCGGCGGGCAGGCCATGATGAGCTTCTGGTACCACTTTGCGATCATGTTCGAGGCCTTGTTCATCCTCACCGCCGTCGACGCAGGAACCCGTGTGGCCCGCTTCATGCTGCAGGATTCCATCGGCAACTTTGTGCCGAAGTTCAAGGACACCTCCTGGCGCCTGGGTTCGTGGATCACGACTGCCATCATGGTGGCAGGCTGGGGCGCGATCCTGATCATGGGCGTCACCGACCCCCTGGGCGGCATCAACACCTTGTTCCCGCTGTTCGGCATCGCCAATCAGCTCCTGGCGGCCATCGCCCTGGCTGTCTGCCTGGTCATCGTTTCCAAGAACACGCATGTCAAGTACCTGTGGATGGTGGCTCTGCCGCTGGTCTTCGTCACTGTCGTCACCGTGGTCGCTTCCTTCCAGAAGATCTTCTCCACCGTTCCGGCAGTGGGCTACTGGGCGCAGCACAACGCGTTCAAGCAGGCACTGGCCGACGGCGAGACCAGCCACGGCACCGCCAAGACGGTTGAGGCCATGGAGGCCGTTGTCCGCAACACCTTCGTGCAGGGCAGCTTGTCCATCATCTTTGTGGTCCTGTCCCTGATTGTGATTGCGACGGCGGTCATCGTCACCCTCCGTTCCATCAAGGCAGGCGGCGGCACCAGCATGGAGGACCCGGCCGTGGCATCGCGGATCTTCGCGCCGGCATCCATCGTGCCGACGGCAGCTGAAAAGGTCCTGATGAAGGAATGGGCCGATTCCGGCAAGCAATCAGCGCGGTCCGGGCACTAGCCATGGATCTGCTGCGCGGTGCGGCCACTGGTCTCGGGGCCGTGAACAGGTACCTCAAGGGCGTCCTCGGCGAGGACTCCTACGACAAGTACCTTGACCACCACCGGGCCACCGGCTGCGCAACGGCGCCCATGACGGTCAAGGAGTTCTGGCGCGACAAAACCGACCGCCAGGACGCCAACCCGGAGGGCCGCTGCTGCTGACCCGGCTTTCATGACATGGCAAGCTGGCGAGCGCAGGGGAACTTTCCCCTACGCCCGCCGGGTTTCCACGTCGCCGGTGCTTGAATTCATGGACGACGGCGGCACGGGCCTCTCAACCGGCCGGCGCCCGGGCGGTGCATGGGATCCCGGGAAACTGTTGACGGGTCGTGAGAGACTGGCACCATGAGTGAAAAGGCGCAGATCCCGGCCACTGACGAAGCGGCTGAAGGCACAATTTTGGACAACGGGGCAGGCGGTGCGGCGGACCCGGCTGTGGGGGATTCCACGGGCGGAAAGAAAGCCAAGAAGCCGGCCAATGTGGCCGAGATGGTCGACCAGCCGGCCAAGGTGATGCGCATCGGCACCATGGTCAAGCAGCTGCTCGACGAGGTGAAAAGCGCACCGCTGGATGACGCCGCCCGGGCCCGGCTGGCCGAGATCCACCAGGCCTCGATTGCTGAGCTCGAAGACGGGCTGGCCCCCGAGCTCGTGGCGGAACTGCACCGCCTAAGCCTGCCCTTCACGGACACCAGTGCGCCGTCGGATGCCGAACTGCGCATCGCACAGGCCCAACTGGTGGGCTGGCTGGAGGGTTTGTTCCACGGCATCCAGACCGCCATGGCCGCCCAAGCCATGGCCAGCCAGCAAACAGCGGCCCGCCTGGCCATGCACCAGCTGCCGCCCGGGACGATGATTGCCCCCGGCGTGGTGGTCGGCGAAAACGGCGAGCCCCAGCGTGCCTCGGCAAACCAGGGTGGAAACCAGCACCAGGGCATGCCCGGCCAAAGCGAAATGGGCGGGCCGGATTCCGGCGGTCCCGGACAGTACCTCTGATGCCCATGTTCAAGGGTCTTTTTGGTGCCGCACGGCAGGCAAAGCACGACGACGTTGAACTCGGCAAGGGTGTTTGGCGCCGCACCCACGACCGATTCCGCCGCGGTCTCGACCGTTTCCACCAGATGCTCGAGGGCCTGGCCGAGGCGCAGCCGTCGCAAACACAAACGCTGGCACAAACAGCCCAAAACTACGAGGCCATGGTGCAGGTGGCCGACAGTCTCGCCGACCTCCTGCCTGAGGTGCGCAGCCTTGCCGCGCAGGCCCAAGCCGCAGGGCCCAGTGATGGGATGGAAATCCCCACGGGGACAGGCGGCTACCTCAATGACGTGCACCGTGAACTATCCCGCGCGGGCAATGCCCTCGCGGCGACGGCGGAGGCCCTGGCCCTGCTGAGGCTCGGCGTGGGGGCCGTGTCCGGCGTCGAACTCAAGGCCGACATCGTGCGCCAGCACGTCACCCGTGCCGGGGCGCTGCTGGCCGAAAGATAAACGAGCTGATCGGCAGCCGTTTCGTTGTCGCTAGGCCCGGGTGTGCTCCGTGGCCCGGCCAACTTCGTGGAGCAGGTCCTGATTGCCGACAAAGCGCTGACACTCGTCAGCGACCAAATCCCCGAGACGGGCACACTCGGATCCGAGTGAGCCGGCAACATGGGGTGTGAGAAACACGTTCGGCAGCGCATACAGCGGCGAATCCGGCATCGGAGGCTCCGGCCATGTCACATCCAACATGGCCGTCAAATCGGGGCGGTTGGTCAAAACTTCGACCAGGTCCGGCTCATTGATCAAGGCCCCGCGGGCAGTGTTGATCAGGACGGCATCCGGTTGCATTAATTCGAGCAGCGCCTTGTTCACCATGCCCCGGGTCGCCGGCAAAAGAGGACTGTGGATGCTGACCACGTGAGAGCTCCCGAACAATTCTGGGAGCGTCACCAGCTCCACACCAGCGGCTGCCGCCCGCTCGGCAGAAATATACGGATCGTGCACAACAACCTCGAGGCTGAATGCCTGCAGGAGCCTGGCCACATGAAGCCCGATCTCCCCCAACGACAGCAGTCCAACTCTACTGCCGTACGCCCCTGCCAGCGGTGGGCGGGCGGCAAGTGATCCATTCCGTGCCGTCTCACGTGCCAGGCCTGGCACGCGCTTTAGACAAAGCAGGATTTGAGCCAGAGTGAATTCTGCTACGGGAATGGCATTCGCTGCAGCCGCGGAAACTATGGGAATTTCCATGGACCAGAACGCGTCCGTGACGATCCCCTTGATCGATCCGGCAGCAAGAAACACTGCTTTCAGCTTGGGAGCTGAAGCCAGGAATTCTGCGTCCAGCGTCGGCGCTCCCCAACTTGTCAGGAGTACATCGACGTCGTTCATCAGCTCGGGCGAGCTGGCCAACTGACTTCGATTCAGCGGTGGGTGGCACAGATCAACTGATTGCGCCAGCCGGTCCAAGACCTTGCGAGGGTACACATCCGCAAGGCGGTCCTCGTTCATTACCAGCAGTGCACGGAGCCGCGGAGCCATGGTGATCCTTCCGGTTTCGGTATTTAACATCGGATGTTTGACGTGATTCGGGTCATGCGATATCTTTGTGGCTACAGCTCGGCAACCGCTTTCCAAGCCTAGCATTTCCGAGCTGCAAAAGCCTGAATATTTCACCTCGGGCGTGGAAATGTCCGTGGCGCTGAACGCGATGTTGCGGTCAGGGTCCCGACTGTGATTACTGGACTACGGCGTCAGCTTGACGCCGGCCCCCGAAAAGGATCCAAGCAATGGTCAACACGATACAAAGGAGTATTAATGAATGACTGCGCTGAAGCCGCAAGCACCAGCCAACTGCCGCGAAACAAGCGCGCAAACCGCCTGTCATTCACGAGTCCGGCGGGAGAATGGCTTCACGCGCTCCCCATTGGCAACGGCCGCCTTGGTGCCATGGTCCATGGTGCAGTTCATCGTGAACGCATTGCACTGAACCTGGACACACTATGGTCCGGCGGCCCGCGGGGCCACGGTGTCATCGACGGTCCGGACATCCTCCGCGCCATGCAGAAACTGATCCTTGATGGCAACAGTGACCCTGCCGATGTGGACGCACTGGCCCGGCAAATGCAAGGCCCGCCCACCGAATCATTCCAGCCCCTGGGTGACTTGATTATCGAGGAGATCGAAGCTCCGGACACCGGTGAAACATCCAATGTCTATGTCAGGGGCCTTGATCTCGCCACCGCAGTTGCCACCACCCACTTCTCCCACCCGCGTGGCGGATTCTCCAGGGAGGCATTCTGCTCCCACCCGGACAAGGTGCTGGCGGTGCGGCAGGTGGCGACGACCAAGGGAGGGTTGAATCTGCGCATCTCACTGCAGAGCGTCCATGAAACTGAAGCGTGCCCGGGCTCTGCCGGACTTCAACGCGAACAAACCATTGGCTTGTCGGGCCGGGCACCGGATTCCATCCCCGGGATGGGAGCCGGTGCCCGCGACGGAGTCTCGTACAGCCGCCGGCAGGGCATGCTGTTCGATGTTGCCGCAAGGGTGACTGCAGATGAAGGTCAAATCTCGCTCCTTGCCGACGGATCGGTGGAAGTCCGTGGCGCGACTGCGGTGTCAATCCTGCTCAGCGCCGCCGACTCCTACACCGGCTGGGCAACGGCACCGCATGAACGCCCGGACCATCTTCGCGCCTACAACGAGGCGAACTTGACGGCCGCGGGCGAATTCGGTCATGACGAATTGTTGAATCGCCATCGGGACGACCACGCACGGTTGTTCAATCGAGTTCAGCTGGCCCTCGGCGGTGCTGAATCGGGGGAAGCACCGCCCACAGACGAACGGCTAGCGGACGTGCGGGCCGGAACAACAGACGCCAGCCTGGTTGAGCTGCTGTTTAATTTTGGCAGATACCTTTTGATCGCGTCCTCCAGGCCCGGGTCCAAGCCGGCCAACCTGCAAGGGATTTGGAACGCGGACGTCCGGCCGCCCTGGCGCTCGAACTGGACCGCGAACATCAACGTGCAAATGAACTACTGGGCTGCGGAAACAACTGGGCTGGCGGAGTGCCATGAACCGCTACTGGAGTTTATCGCCGAACTCGCGGCATCCGGCGGCAAAACGGCGGCCGAACTCTACTGCGCCGGCGGATGGACCGCTCACCACAATCTCGACATTTGGGGAACGACCTGGCCAGTGGGAGGGGGCGAGGGGCAGCCGCGGTGGTCCATGTGGCCGCTGTCGGCAGCATGGCTGTGCCGCCACCTTGTTGAACACAACGATTTTTCCCCGGACCCGGCATTTCTGCAGCATGCATGGCCAATAATCCGCGGAGCCGCCGAATTCCTGCTCGATTTCCTGGTGCCGGATCCACGATCAACGGCAGCAGCAGGCGCCCTGGTGACAGTTCCCTCAACATCACCGGAAGCCTCATTCATCGGGCCAGGGGGAAAGGTGACGGCGCTGGGCGTCATGACCACTATGGACAACTGGCTGATCAGGGAGCTCTTCGGATCCTGCCTGCGCCTGGCAACCACCGAAGGCCCGTTCGCAGAGGTGGGGGCGGACGAATTTACAGAACGTCTCGAGGCGGCCCTCGACAAGGTGCCGCAGATCGGCGTGCTGCATGGTGGCGGCATCAATGAATGGGAGAAACCCTGCCGGGACGAGGACCCGGGCCACCGCCATCTGTCCCACCTGTACGGACTGTACCCCTCCAATCTGATCGATCTTCAACAGACTCCCCGCATGGCTGCAGAGGCCCGGGCGGCACTGGAACGACGGCTCGACGCGGGTGGCGGCGGAACAGGATGGAGCCAAGCCTGGGTGGCGTGCCTGTGGGCCAGGCTCGGGGACGGCTCGGCCGCCTTGCGAAGCATCAACTCGCTCCTGTCAGATTCCGTGGCCGACAACCTGTTGGACCTCCACCCGCCACGGATCTTCCAGATCGACGGAAACTTTGGGGTTGCCGCAGCCGTGGCGGAAATGTTGTTGCAGAGCCACAGCGGAGAAGTGAAAATACTCCCGGCACTGCCCCCGGAATGGCCGCGCGGAAGCGTCCGCGGCCTGCGGGCCAGAAACGGCCTGGTTGCAGCCATCCATTGGGAAAACGGCGTGGTTTCCCGCCTTGAACTCGACGGCAGCCCACTTCAGCTGGTCCAGCTGCGGCTGCCAGCCTCCTCAGCCCGGTCCTTAAACCTGGAAGTTGTCCACACCATTCAAATTCCGGAATCCGGCAAATTCATATTAAAACCAGGCAACCCTGCTGCGGCGGCACTGAACCACGCGGCACTGACACATTGACCGAATATCCCCACGAAAGGAACTGTCCATGAGCCTGACCAAAATTCGGCCATCACCGCCGCCCCTGGAAATGAAGAAGGACCCGCCCACCAGGCCCAAGCTTGCATTGTGGGCACGGATCAAGCGCGATAAACTGCTGCTTCTCTTTGCGCTCCCGGGCATAGTTCTGCTCCTGACATTTCAATATATTCCGTTGCTCGGAAATGTGATTGCCTTCCAGGACTACCAGCCGTTTTTGGGCATCATGCACTCCCGATGGTCGGGCTTTGACAACTTTTCCGTCATATTCAACGGCGATCCGGCATTTCTCAACGCCCTTAAAAACACTCTGATCATCACTGCCCTGCAGGCAGTTTTTGTTTTTCCTGCGCCAATCCTGATCGCACTCCTGTTGAACAGCCTGCTGTCCAACAGGATCAGGCAGACCGTTCAATCGATCCTGTACCTTCCGCACTTTCTTTCCTGGGTCATAGTCGTGGCCGTCTTCCAACAGATTCTGGGCGGCTCCGGCATGATCAACAATTACTTGCGGGCAAACGGACATGACACGCTCTCCATCATTGGAAACTCGGAACTGTTCACCACCGTGATCACGAGCCAGGTGATTTGGAAGGACACGGGGTGGGCCACAATTCTTTTCCTGGCCGCACTGGCCCAAATTGACCGCTCCCTCTATGAAGCATCGGCAGTTGATGGAGCCAGCCGCTGGCGGCAGACCTGGCACATCACCCTGCCCGGATTGCGATCGATCATCATCTTGTTGTTCATCTTGAAACTTGGGGACTCCCTCACCGTTGGCTTCGAACAATTGGTCCTCCAGCAGCAGGCGGTAGGGCTTGGAGTTTCAGAAGTCCTGGACACCTATGTCTTCAACAACGGCATAATCGGCGGGGCTTGGGGAGTCGCGGCCGCCGTCGGGCTCGTCAAGGGCGTGGTCGGTGTGGTCCTGGTCCTTCTGGCCAACAAACTAGCCCATTTCTTCGGAGAAGAAGGAGTCTACAAATCATGAGCCGGAAAATAATTGACGGAATGCCAGCTCCGGCCCTGGGCACCAGGCTGCTCAAGGGGCTCATCCTTCTCCTGATCTGCACAGTGGTCATTGTCCCGTTCATTGGCATCATCTCGACATCGGTGGCCTCTCCGGACCAGGTGACCAAAGCCGGCGGATTCGTCCTGTTCCCTGACTCGGTGCAGTGGTCCGCCTATGCCTCAGTGCTCTCCGGCGGAGTTGTCACTCGCTCCTTGTTCGTCAGTGCCGGAATAACAGTTGTTGGAACACTGCTCAGCCTCACCGTTACCAGCATGCTGGGTTGGGCGCTGAGCCGGCGCAGCATGGTTGGCAACAAATTCATGATCATGCTGGTGCTCTTCAGCCTGCTCTTCACACCCGGGATGATTCCCACGTACCTGATGGTCAAACAGCTGGGCATGCTCGACTCATACTGGGCCTTGATTGTCCCCACCATGGTCAGCGGGTTTAACGTCATCGTCATGCGGTCATTCTTCTCGGGAATTCCCGCCGAACTCATCGATGCCGCCCGGATAGACGGTGCCGGCGAATGGCAAATTTTCCGGCGGATAGCACTGCCATTGTCCAGAGCAGTCATGGCTGTCATTGGTTTGTTCTACGCCGTTGGCTATTGGAACTCCTTCTTCAACGCCATGTTGTACCTCAGCGATTCTGCCAAATGGCCACTGCAACTTGTCTTGCGGACCTACGTGGTCAATGGCACCCAGCTCGGAGAAGCCGATCTGGGCGCGGTGGAGGCAGTGCTTCCACCGGAGCCATCGATTCAAATGGCCATCCTGGTCATTGCCATCGTGCCAATTCTGCTGGTGTACCCGTTCCTGCAAAAACACTTCGCCAAAGGGGTGCTTACCGGCGCCGTCAAGGGCTAGGCAGTACCCAATTCCCATTAACTGACTTCGAAACCAGCTGAGAGATATCATCATGAAGACTTACAAGAAATCAGAACTGTCCCGCCGCGGAATGCTTCGCGGCACCCTTGCGATGAGCGTAATCGCAGTCATCGGAGCACCGGTTCTCACCGCCTGTGGCGACGGAGGGGTGCCTGTAGAGGCCAATGCTGGCAACGCTGCACTCCCGACCTTCGTCAAATTCCCTGGCGCACCTGCTGACTTGCCCGGCAACACTGCGGGCGTCACGGACGCATACTTCACTTACCCCGCCAACCCACCGAAAATAACCGAGGGGACACCTGGTGATGGAAATCCCATCACCGTCATGATGCCCGCGGCCAACGCCATCCCGCCAGCGACGGACCAGAACGCCTACGCACAAGAACTCAACAAACGGTTGGGGTCTGAGCTGAAGGTGGCATGGACGCCCGCTGCGGACTGGTCCCAAAAGCTGGCCACAACCATTGCCGGCGATCAACTGCCTGATGTTTTCAACCTTCAGAATGAAACACCTGATTTCCCGGCAATGTTGGAGGCGAAGGCTCTCGACCTGACCCCGTACTTGGCGGGCGACGCGGTCAAAAAGTACCCCGCACTGGCCAACATTCCCACAGACAGCTGGCGTGGTGCGATGTTCAACGGCAAGATCTTTGGCCTGCCCATTCCCCGCGGCATCACCACATCCCGAGTCCTCTACCGACGGGAAGACATTCTTGAGTCACTGGGGGCCGCAGCCGTGCCAGCGAACTTTGCTGAATTCATGGAGCTCTGCAAGGCCGTGACCGAACCCTCCAAAAACCGTTGGGCACTGGCCAGCCTGCCCATGACTTTCGTCCAGGAAATGTACCAGTTGCCCAACTACTGGGCTGAAAATGACGGTGCCTTCAGCCACCTCTTTGAACATGCAAACATGAAGGACGCATTGGAAGCCGGCCGGCAGCTGGTGGCGGCAAAAGTTGTCAACCCAGACGCATTTGCGTCGGCCCAGGCGCAGTACAAAAAGTGGTTTGACGCCGGCACTGCGGTCATGGTGGAAGACAGCCTGAGCGCCTGGCAGGGATTCCAGCGCCGTGGCGTCACCATCCCGGGATTCAAGATGGCTGCACATCCCGCCCCCGGCGCCGAGGGCGGCAAGGGTGGCTTTTGGCTCGGGGCCCCCAACCACTCCATCACCGCCATCAATAAGAAGGCCAAAGACAGGGTGGAGACCATCTTGAACGTCTTCAACTGGCTGTCCTCACCGTTCGGCACCGAAGAAAACTTGCTCAGGCAATATGGGATAGACGGCATCGACTATGAGCTCAGCGGCAGCGACCCCATCATGACAGACCAGGGAAATCTTGAAATCAAGGCAAATCCCGTCTACCTCACAGGGGCGCCAGGAACGCTCTACATTTCACAGGATGAGGAAGCAGTCCGTGCCCGCCACGAGGCAGAAGAAGCGCTGGTTCCCCTCGCCGTCAAAGATGCGAGCAACGGGCTGTACTCTGCGACGGCCTCACGGTCAGGAGCACAGCAACTCACTGCAATGGAGGCGCTGCAAAATGACATCGTGCAAGGCCGAAAGGCAGTGTCGGATTGGGATGCAGGCGTGAAGGAATGGCAGAGCAAGGCAGGGAACAAAATGCGCTTGGAGTATGAACAGGCGTTCCTGCAACTCAAAAACGTCTGACGCCCACCCCGGCACGGTCAGATCGAAATCGGCAGGCCGGGCACCGAACAATGACTGGAGCGACCAGCCAGTCAAGGTCCGCGCACCTGGGGATCCGTACCAGGTGCGCGGATCGACCGTCCTCCTGCCCAGACTAAACCTGCCGCCACTTCCCGAACCTGGACAACGAAAAGAGCGCACACCATGAAATTCTCTGTATTCACCGCATCCACTCCGGACTGGACCCCTGAGGAAGCCGCCACCACCCTTGCCGCGCAAGGCTGGGATGGCATCGAATGGCGAATTACGGACCAGAAAGACGCCGCTGAACCGGGCTTTTGGGCCGGTAACAAGTCCAACTGGCCTCTCACCGGACTGGAACAGAACCTCGGCCGAATCGCGGACATTACCTCAACCGCCGGCCTCAAGTATTCCGGCCTCGGAGGATACGCGCGGTGTGACAACCATGTGGACGTGGAGCGCATCTTGGCGGCGACGGCCCAACTGGGCGCAGGACAAGCTCGTGTTGTGGCGTTGCCCCTGGGGACGGCAACCATGGGAGGGGAACCCACAGGGCGTGACTACCGGGACCTCTTTGCAGAGTCCCGTGAGCATTTTTCCTGGGTGGCTGAGAGGGCGGCGTTCCATGGCGTGAAGGCACTCGTTGAGCTCCACCACCAGACGGTGACCTCCTCTCCGTCATCCGCTCTGCGTCTGGTGGAGGGACTGAACCCGGACCATGTAGGTGTCATCCACGACCTGGGAAACCTCATTGTCGAAGGAGGGGAGGAAAACCTGGCAGGGCTGCAGCTTCTGGGCGCGTATCTGGCCCACGTCCACGTGAAAAATGCTGTGTGGCGTCGACAATCTGTCAGTGGAGCGGACGCGGTTTGGAAGCACGAGTGGTCAACCCTGCGAGGCGGCATCGCCGACGTGCCACGTTATTTCAAGTCTTTGGCAGCTGTAGGTTACGACGGCTGGGTGACGGTTGAAGACTTCTCCACGGAATTGCCCCTTGCCGAACGGACCGCGAACAATCTTGCGTATCTTCGGTCACTCGCCCCGGTTTCCTAGGCGGAGGCCCTGGCCCTGCTGAGGCTCGGCGTGGGAGCCGTGTCCGGCGGCGAACTCAAGGCCGACATCGTGCGCCAGCACGTCACCCGTGCCGGGGCGCTTCTCGCCAAGCGGTCACCTACTGTCGAGTAGCAGGTAAAAGGTCAAAAAAGTCAAAAAAGTCAGAAAATGGGTGAGAGCTGCCTCACAGTGGATCCCCAGTGAGGCGAGCCTGCCCTTTCATCGAATACGATTAACTGGCGTACGCTAATTATTTCTACCGCCGAGAGGCCCCCATGAAGCCCTTGTTCACCAAGAAGCAGTTCAGTAAAACCGCGTTGACGGCGTTGGCTGGACTATCCGTATTGACGCTCGCAGCCTGTGGTGGGGCACCGGCTCCGGCTGGCAGCAGCGGCTCTGCCGGCGGTGCGGAAGACGCCATCACCGTTTACAACGCCCAGCACGAATCACTCACACAGGCGTGGGTTGACGAGTTCACCAAGGAAACAGGCATCAAGGTCACGATGCGCCAGGGCAGCGACCTGGAACTGAGCAACCAGATCATCGCAGAAGGCGCCAAGTCGCCCGCCGATGTTTTCCTGACCGAAAACTCCCCGGCAATGACACAGGTCGAGAACGCAGGACTCTTTGCCGACACCAGCGCCAAGGTTCAGGAACAGGTCCCGGCCGAATACCGTCCCTCCACGAACAAGTGGGCCGGCATTGCCGCGCGCAGCACTGTCTTCGCCTATGACAAGACGAAGCTGACCGAAGACAAGCTGCCCAAGTCCATCATGGACCTGGCCGACCCCTCGTGGAAGGACCGCTGGGCTGCTTCACCGTCCGGTGCGGATTTCCAGGCCATCGTCTCGGCCATGCTGGAACTCAAGGGCGAGGATGACACCCTGTCCTGGTTGAAGGCCATGAAGGAAAATTCCAAGGCCTACAAGGGCAACAGCACCGCGATGAAGGCAGTCAATGCCGGCGAAATTGAGGGTGCCGTCATCTACCACTACTACTGGTTCGGGGACCAGGCCAAGACCGGCGAGAACTCCAACAACGTGGCCCTGCACTACTTCAAGAACGAAGATCCGGGCGCCTTTGTCTCCGTTTCCGGTGGTGGCGTGTTGGCCTCCAGCCAGCACCAGGACAACGCCTCGAAGTTCCTTGAATTCGTCACGGGCAAGGCCGGCCAGACCGTCTTGCAAACCGGCACCAGCTTTGAATACCCCGTGGGCAGTGGCGTCACCCCGAACGACAAGCTGACCCCGCTGGCTGACTTGCAGGCGCCGAAGATCGACCCGGCCAAGCTGAACTCGGCCAAGGTCACCGATCTGATGACGCAGGCCGGTCTGCTCTAGTTCCAATGACTGTTCAACGCGGCACGACGGCGGCAGGTGGGCCGGGTGCCAAAATCTCACCGAAGCAGGCTGGGGGCCGGGGTTCACGCCTCGGCCCCTGGCCCGTCGTCGTCCTGTGCTTGCTGATCGCCGCGTTCTCCCTGCTGCCGCTGGGGTTCGTGGTTGTCGCCACAGCCAACACCGGTTGGGACTCGATCGTTGCGTTGGTGTTCCGTCCGCGCGTTGGCGAACTGCTGCTGAACACCCTTTCCCTGGTGCTGATCACGGTGCCGCTGTGTGTTGTGATTGGAGTCGCGGGGGCTTGGCTCATTGAGCGCACTGCGCTGGCCGGTCACAAGGCATGGGCTGTGCTGTTTGCCGCGCCCCTGGCCATTCCGGCTTTCGTGAACAGCTACGCCTGGGTCAGCGCCATTCCATCCCTGGGCGGGATCTTCGGCGGTGTGCTGATCTCGGTGCTTTCCTATTTTCCGCTGGTCTATATTCCCGTGGCAGCCGTGCTGAGCCGGCTGGATCCGGCCCTGGAACAGTCTGCGGCCTCGCTCGGTCTGGGGCCGTGGAAAGTGTTCTTCCGGGTCGTGCTGCCGCAATTACGTCTGGCAACAGCCGGCGGTGCGCTCCTTGTGTCGCTGCACCTGCTGGCAGAATACGGTGCGTTTGCCATGATCACCTTCGACACGTTCACGACAGCCATTTACGACCAATTCCGGTCCACCTTCAACGGGGCCGCGGCCAACATGCTTGCCAGCGTCCTGGTGCTGTTTTGTTTGCTGCTCCTTCTGGCCGAGTCCAAGTCCCGCGGCAGCGCCCGCTACGCACGGGTCGGAGCAGGCGTGCAGGCGAGTCCCGGACGGCTGAAACTGGGTTTCCACCAGGTACCGGGCCAGCTGGGATTGCTTGCTGTCACCGTGCTGGCACTGGGTGTGCCGCTGTGGCATGTGGGCCGTTGGCTGGTTGCCGGGGGCAGCGAAATCTGGAAGCGCGACGCCCTCGTTGAGGCGTTGCTGCAAACGCTCGGCTACGGTTTGGCGGGGGCTGTGCTGACAACTGTGCTGGCCTTCCCGTTGGCCTACTTGGTGGTCCGGCATCCCGGGCCCGCCAGCAAGGTCCTTGAGGCCGTCAACTATCTTTCCAGTTCAATGCCGGGCATTGTGGTGGCGCTGGCCCTGGTCACAATCACTGTCCACAACGTGCCCGCCATCTACCAAAGTTCCGTCGTGCTCGTGGCCGCCTATGCGCTGCTGTTCATGCCCCGGGCGTTGGTCAACCTCCGGGCCGGCCTGGCACAGGTGCCGCATGAGCTGGACGAGGCTGCCCAGGCGTTGGGCAAACCCCCGCTACTGGCCTTCCTGCGCGTGACCCTGCGGTTGGCCGCCCCGGCGGCGGCCGGCGGTGCGGCACTGGTCTTCCTCGGCATCGTCAATGAACTGACAGCCACGCTGCTGCTGGCACCCAACGGCACCAGAACCCTGGCCACCCAATTTTGGTCGTTGAGCAGCGAAATTGACTACATGGGTGCGGCCCCGTATGCCTTGGTGATGATTGTGCTCTCCGCCCCCATGACCTACTTACTCTTCGTGCAATCCAAGAAAGCGGCCGGCCAATGACCACCCAGCCCAACGATCCCGGCACCGAACCCGAGGGCGAGAGTGCCGCGGGCAGCAAGCATCCCGGCAGGCATTCCGGCGGACCCGTGTCTGTGTCCGGCGGCGCTGACAGCCGGACCTTCGTCCACGACTCGAGCAACGCCGCCGACCACTTGCAGGTTGCAGGTGTCCGCAAGAGTTTTGGCGGCACCGCCGTCCTCAAGGGTGTGGATCTCGCAGTGGCCCAGGGCCGCACCACCGCCATTGTGGGCCCGTCCGGCTCCGGCAAGACCACGCTGCTGCGCTTGATTGCCGGTTTCTCCGCGCCCGACTCCGGCCGGATCGCCCTCGCCGGCGCCGAGGTTGCCGGCCCCTCAAAGTGGGTTCCGGCGCACAAGCGCAGTGTCGGCTACGTGGCCCAGGACGGTGCGTTGTTCCCGCATTTGAGCGTTGGCGCCAACATTGCCTTCGGGCTGTCGCTGCGCGGCAAGGCCGCGGCCCTGCGGGTGGGGGAACTGCTGGAAATGGTCTCCATGGACAGGTCCTACGCCAAGCGCCGCCCCCACCAGCTTTCAGGCGGTCAGCAGCAGCGCGTCGCGCTGGCCAGGGCGCTTGCCCGCCAACCCGAACTCATGCTGCTGGACGAGCCCTTCAGCGCGCTGGATGCCGGCCTGCGGGTCGCAACCCGCCGGGCAGTGTCCAAGACCCTCGAACAAGCCGGCGTGACAACCATTTTGGTCACCCACGACCAGGCCGAGGCCCTGAGCTTTGCCGACCAGGTGGCCGTCATGCGCGACGGCAGGCTGGCCCAAATCGGCAGCCCGTTCGTTGTTTACACGCGCCCGGCCGACAGGGCCACGGCCGAGTTCCTCGGCGACGCCGTCATCCTTGAAGCGTGGATGGAAGGCTCGCTGGCGCTGTGTTCGCTGGGCGGCATTCCTGTCCGCCGCCCACCTGCACAGGGCAAGGTCCATCTGATGTTGCGCCCCGAACAGATCCGCATTGCCAGCGGCGGGCCCATCCGCGGGCGCGTGGTCGACACCGACTACTTCGGCCCCGAAACCACAGTCCGCATCAGACTGGAGCCCATCGCCGTCGACGCGAAGCACCCGCTGGATCCGCATCAGCCCGTCGGCGGGGAGGTCATCAACATCCGGCACTGGAACGCCATGCTGGCACGGCCCGGCACCGAACTGTCGCTGAAGGTGGTGGGGGAGGGCGTCGTCTTCCCCTGGGGAGGCTGACCCGCAGCCTCAGGGTGCCAGGACGCGTCGCCGTCGTGCCTTGATTTCAACATAGGCGGTGGCAAGCAGCAGCAGGGCCACGGCCATGCCAAGGGCGACGGCGGCCGGAACCGTTGCGCTGACGAAGGCCAGCACCAGCGCCAGCACCACTGTGGGGATGGCCCACGCCAGGACGTCGCGCCAGGCCTGGCCATAACGCAGCGACACCGCGGCGTTGGCGGCGTAGAAGAGGGCAAGCCCGCCGCCCAGGGCGATGCCCGCGCCCAGCGGCAGCCGCGTGAAGGGATCGGGGATGGCGGTGGCGATGCCCGCGGCCACCGAGGTCACCCCGACAATCAAGACAAACGGCAGGAACAGGGTCGTTTGTAGGATGCCGGTAAAGTCCGCGCGCGCCCGCAGCGCCTGCAGGCCCGTGGTGAGCGTGCCCATGCCGTATTGGAAGAATGCCCAGCCAAGCAGTGCAACGATGACGAAGCCCAGCGCTGCGGCCAACCCGGCGCCCGGGCCCCAATCCTGGGAAGCCTCGGTGACGATCGTGAAGACCGACTCGCCCAGAACGATGATGACGAACAAGCCCAGGCGCTCGGAGGCGTGCTCAATGTTGATGCCGGCCATGCTGCGTTCGGCCCCGATGCGGTTGCTGTTGGCGACCATGCCCACCTCCACGGCGATGGACAGTGCCCAGAGCACGACGGCGGCGGGCAGGGGCAGTGTGGCGGCGACGAGCCAGAGCACGGCCGTGCCGCCGTTGTAGACCCAGATCCGCCAGGGCGAGTCGGCGGAATGTTCGCGGTGCTGGTACAGCCACAGCCACAGCACCAGCAACAGGATGCGCATGGCCGCGTTGGCCAGGGAGAAGGCCCAGGCCCGTTCGCCAAAGGCCTCGGGTGCCGCCGCGGCCATGAGCGCGGACGCCGCCATGGCTGCCAGCATGGCGAGCCCCAGTGAGCGTGCGGTCAGCCCGGGCAGCAGGTTGATGACGGAGACGATGTTGGCCCAGGCCCACCAGGCTGGAAAGAACAGCAGGACAAAGGTGCCGAATTCAAGCCAGCCGGGATCGCCGTGGATGCCATGGGCCAGCTGCCCCACGAAGGCCACAAACACCAGGTCGAAAAACAGCTCCATCCAGTGGACTCGGCCTGGTTCGCGAGCCGGCCGGGATATTCCGTCCATGCGCCAATCGTAGACCCGCCCGAACCGTCGGGGGCGTTGTGTTTGGATCCCGGTCGGCAGGGGGGCAAGCCGCAAGACTTGCCCCCCTGGGTTGGTGAGGCGGGCGCAGATCACAACGCCGGCCCGGGAGGGATGCCGGTGCGGCTCCGCAGGGACGAAATAGCGCCGGGTGCGTGGCGCACCCGGCCGGTGGGGATGTACGCGAAACTGTTCGGCCACGCCACTGGCCCCACCTCGGAGCCTTGAGGGCACAAAAAACCCCTGAAATCCGCGGATTTCAGGGGTTTTGTCGGGGCCTCCAAACAGAATCGAACTGTTGACCTTCTCATTACGAGTGAGACGCTCTACCAACTGAGCTATGGAGGCCTGTGCTAGCCAGACTCCGATTGGAGTGGTCAGCTGAACACAAGAATCAACTCTAATATGCGCGGGGCGGATGTACAAAATCCGGCCCCTCGGCAGAGCCATACCAAAGTGGTCGGACGGGCTCCGGGGTGGGCGCAAGGCGTCTAGCAGGCGGTGCCCTCCGAAGGCACCTTGCCGTCCACGAAGTACGCGTCAACCGTGGAGGTGATGCATTCGTTGGCCCGACCATAGGCCGTGTGGCCGTTGCCCTTCCACGACACCAGGACGCCCGAATCAAGCTGCTTGGCCAGTGCCTCCGCCCACGCATAGGGTGTTGCCGGGTCGCCCGTCGTGCCAACAACCAGGATGGGTCCGGCGCCGGTTGCCGAGATTGGTGCCGGGTCGCCCGTGGCCGGGACGGGCCAGTATTTGCAGGACAGGCCGGAGTAGGCCAGCATCTCCCCGAAAGTGGGGGACGCCTTTTTCAGCAGCTCCGCCTGCTCGCGCATGTGCGCGGTGTCCCAGTTCATTGGGTAGTCAAGGCAGTTGATGGCGGTGAAAGCGGCGGAGGTGTTGGAGTTGTATTTGCCGTCGGAGTCGCGGTCGGCAGAGAAGTCGGCCAACATCAACATGCCAGAGGCGTCACCGGCAAAAGCCTGGCTCAAGGCACCCGTCAAGGGTTCCCAGAGGTCCGTGGAGTACATGCCGAAGGCCAGCGCGCCGGTGAACTCGGTGCCCGTCACCACCCGGCCCTCGGGAGTTTGCTGGGGAGTTGCCGCGTACACGGCATTCAGCTCGCGGATCTGGCCCAGGGCGTCGTCGACGCTTCCGGAGACGGGGCAGTCGTCGGCCGTCAGGCAATCCTCGACCCACGCCCGCATGGCCTGTTCAAAGCCCATGGCCTGGCCCATGGAGACCTCATCAATGTCCAGTGAGGGATCCATTGCCCCGTCCAGGGAGAATTTTCCGACCCGCTCCGGGAACAGTCCGGCATAGGTGGCGCCCAACTTGGTGCCGTAGGAGAAGCCCATGTAGTTCAGGTCCTTGTCACCGACCACTGCCCGCAAAACGTCCAAGTCGCGGGCAGAGCTGACGGTGTCAATGTGGGTCAGTGCGGGGCCGGAGTTCTTTTCGCACAGTTCAGTCTGGGCCTTCGTCTCGGCCTCGGCAGCGGCAAATCCGGCGTCGGTGGAAAGATCAAAATCCTGCTGCCGCCCCGCATCCATCTGCGCATCATCGAGGCACTTCACCCCTGCCGAACGCTGCACCCCGCGCGGATCAAAACCCACCACGTCATAGGCGCCGCGCAGCTTCGGCGAGAACATTGTCTGTGCCCCGTCCGTGACCATGTCCACGCCGGAACTGCCGGGTCCGCCCGGGTTGACGAGCATGGCGCCCAGCCGTTTTCCGCTTGCCGGCAGCCGGTTCACCGCGAGCTTGATTGACTCCCCGCCGGGCTTGGCGTAGTCCATCGGAACCTCAACCTCGGCGCATTGGAAACCGCCATTGCACGACGTCCACGTCACCGCCTGGGTGTAAAAATCCCGCAGTTCGGCGGGCACGTCACCCACCACATCCGCGGAGGCCGACGTCTCCACCGGCTGGTCGGGCGCCAGCACCGAGCACGAGCTCAGCAGCATCGCAGCCACCGCGGCAGCGGCGATGAGCAGGCGGGAGCGGCGGTTGTGCTGGTGGCGGGTGTTTCCGGCAGGCATACAGGAGTCCTTCACAGGTTAGAGCAGGCTGACTGCCATGGCTTCAAGGGCCAGCAGCGGGGCAACATTGGTGGTGGTCAGGCGCCGTCGCGCGGCGTTGATGGCGTCCATGCGTTCGAGCGTGGCTTCGGGCCGGGCGCGGGCAGCAAAGTCCTGCAGCGCCCCGCGCAGGGGTTCGTTGACAAGTTCCACATTTTCACGTTCGACGCCGGTGCCGCCCCGGGCGTCCAGCTGCAGCACCAGCACATCCCGGTAGAAGGACAACAGATCCGTGAGCGTGCGGTCAAGATGGTCTGTCACCGACCGCTTGGCGCGGCGCTTCTGGTCCTCTTCCAGCGCCCGCACCTGGCTGCGAATGGGCGGCGGCAGCGTCCCGGTCTCGGGTGCGCCGAGATTGCGCAGCAGCGTGGCCTTCTCGGCGGCGTCGCGCTCTTCGTTGGAGGAGGCGGCTTCGGCCTGGGCCAGTTCCAGCACGGATGCGGCGGCCATGACGGCGGTTGTGACGTCGCGCAGGTTCAGGGGCAGGCGCACCGTGGCGTCGCGCCGTTCCCGGGCGCCGGAATCGGTGGCCAGCCGGCGGGCGATGCCGATGTGGCTCTGGGCCGCGCGGGCGGCGGTGAGCGCCAGCTCGGGGTCGATGCCGTCGCGGCGCACGAGCAGGGCGGCGACGTCGGCCACCGGCGGCAGGCGCAGCGTCAGGGTGCGGCAGCGGGAGCGGATGGTGACAAGCACATCCGCCGGGCTGGGTGCGCACAGGATCCAGATGGTCCGCGGCGGCGGCTCCTCGATGGCTTTCAGCAGCACGTTGGTGGTGCGCTCGGCCATGCGGTCGGCGTCGCCCACGATCATGACGCGCCAGCGGGCAGACGACGGACTGTCGTGGGCCTTGCGCACCAGGTTGCGGGCTTCCTCGATGGCGATAGTGGTTTTTTCCGTGGCGATGAAGGTGACATCGGCATTGGTGCCGTTCATGGTGGTGTGGCAGGCCTTGCAAATGCCGCAGCCGCGGGCCGCCAATTCCGGGCGTTCGCACACCAGCGCCGCGGCAAACGCCAGCGCCGCGTTGGACCGGCCGGACCCCGGCGGGCCCGTGAGCAGCCACGCATGGGTGGGGCTGCTTGACTGGGCGGCACGGCGCAGCTGCGCCACCACTGATTCCTGGCCCTGAAGATCCACCCAGACACTCATGCGCTGCCGGCACCCTGGGGTGTGGAACTGTGTTCGGTGGAATTGCCGGGTGCCGCAAGAAGGCTGTGGACCCGTTGCTCGATGGCCAGTGCCAGGTCTGCGATGGCGCCCCGGGCCGGCAGCACTAGATAGCGCTCCGGGTGCGCCTCGGCCAGGGCCAGGAAAGCCGAGCGGATGGTTGCGTGGAAGTCGTCCGGCTCGGATTCCATCCTGTCTTCGGCGGCATCGCCGGCAGTGCGCCGCTCGCGGCCGTCGGCGGGAGTCACATCCAGCAGCACTGTCAGATCCGGCCAGAGGCCGCTCGTGGCCCAGTCGTTGAGCTGCAGGATCGCCGAGGCGCCCAGCCCGCGGCCTGCGCCCTGGTAGGCGATGGAGGAGTCGGCGTACCTGTCACTGATGACAATCTCGCCGCGTGCAATGGCGGGGCTGATCACCTGGGTGGCGTGCGCGGCCCGGGCCGCGGCGAAGATGAGCGCCTCGGTCTTGGCATCAATCTCGCCCTGCCCGTTCTCAAGCACCAGGGAGCGCAGTTTTTCGCCCACGGGAGTGCCACCTGGTTCGCGGGTCCGCACCACTGTGCGTCCGGCGTCGGACAGGGACTTGGTGAGCAGCGCGGCCTGGGTGGATTTTCCCGCACCGTCGCCACCCTCAAAAGCTATGAAAAGGCCCGGCAGCGGGGCAGAGGAATCAGTCACCCCACCAGCCTACCGGCCCAAGCTGAATGGTTCCCCGCTGCGCGCCGGCTTGTCCACAGGAGGCGGTTTTCCACAATTTTGCCGCACGGTGTCATATTGGACCCCGGCCGGGAATTGGCGGTCTAATCTGGAAAGCATGACGAACCAAGCTGCCGGGCATCCGGATGAACTGAGCCCCGACACAGTTGTTGTTGCGGCAGGCCGGCCCGCCCGCGAGCACGACGCCCCAGTGAACCCGCCCCTCGTGCTGTCCTCCACCTATGTGGGCACGGGCCAGGTGGTGGACGGCGACAGGGCCTACGGACGCTACTCCAACCCCACCTGGGATCCGTTGGAGGACGCCCTGGCCCTGCTGGAAGGTGCCACACTGCCGGCGCTGATCTTCAGTTCGGGCCTGGCGGCAGCCTCCGCAGCCCTTTCCCTCGTTCCCACCGGCGGTGTGCTGGTCATGCCCACGCACTCCTACCAGGGCGCGCTGGTCATGGCGCAGGAGCAGGCGGCGAAGGGGCTCTTCACGCTGCGGACCGTGGACATTGCCAACAACGACGAGGTCATCGCAGCGCTCACCGGTGCAGGGGAGAAGGCCGCCGATATGCTGTGGCTGGAGAGCCCCACCAACCCCATGCTGGAGGTCGCCGACATCCATGTCCTGTGCCGTGCCGCCCAGGCCGTGGGCGCCGTCGTCGTCACCGACAACACCTTCTCCACGCCGCTGGTGCAGAAACCGCTGGAGCTGGGCGCCGACATTGTGCTGCACTCGGTGACCAAATACCTGGCCGGCCACTCGGACGTCATCCTGGGCGCTCTGGCCACGTCCAACCCGGAACTGCGCGCCACGCTGCTGCACCACCGCTCCATCCACGGCGCCATTGCCGGCCCCTTCGAAGCCTGGCTGGCACTGCGCGGCTTGCGGACCCTGGCGTTGCGGGTTGAGCGCTCGCAGGCCAGTGCACTGGTGCTGGCCAACCGTCTTGACTCGCACGACGGCGTCACGAAAGTTTTGTTTCCCGGCCTGCCTTCGGACCCGGGTCACGTGCGGGCCAAGGCACAGATGAGCGGCTTTGGGTCCATCCTGTGCGTTGAAGTTGCCGGTGGTGCCAAGGTGGCAGACGCGCTTGTTGGGGCGCTGCGCCTGTGGACGCCGGCCACATCGCTGGGCGGGGTGGAATCGCTCATCGAGCGCCGCCGCCGCCACGCCAATGAACCCAACACGGTTCCTGAGAACCTCCTGCGCCTAAGCGTCGGCATCGAAAACGTGGAAGACCTCTGGAGCGATCTGGAGCAAGCCTTCGCACACGCGGCCCCGGCGGCCCCGGCGGCCCCGGCGGCCCCGGCCGCGCCGGGCGAGTAGCCGTCCGGCCGGGCCCTTCGCTGGACGGCTGCCCCGGCACCGGCCGGGCCCTTCGCTGGACTGGCCGTCCGGCCGGCCCCGGCGGCCACAGCTGCTTTCCAGATTCGGGCACTTCCAACTCCGGCGTCGGCCTGTAAGCTTGAACCGTGGTCATTTTCTTGAACTTTGTGCAGTTTCTCATTCTGGTGGCTTTGGGCCTGGTGGCTCTGGGCGTTCAAGGCTGGGCCCTGAGCGACTGCCTGCGCACGCCCGCATCCGACTTTGAGCGCGTTGACAAGCGGAGCAAGACCTTTTGGACTGCGCTGACGGGCGGCGCCTTCTTCTTCGGCATCATTTACGTGCTGCCGCCGCTGATGAGCCTCACCGTGCCGCCACTGGGCATGAGCTTGATCCTCAGCCTGGCCGGGCTTACCGCGGCCGGCGTCTACTTGGCAGACGTCCGCCCGGTGTTGGCCGAGATTCGCGGCCGCGGCAAGGGACAGCAAAACCGCGGCTCCTCCTGGTAGCCACGCCTTCCAGGCAGCCACACAGCCAGATGGGCAGCCAGACACCGCCCAGATGTTAACTCATGCGCAGCACTGAGTGTCAGTGGAGCGTATAAGCGCTTCTACGCACCACTGCCGGCGAGTTCCGCGCATGAGTTCACGGTTGCCGGGTCAACGGCAGACCACGCCACCGTGAGCTCACCCAAACGCCATCGGGACGGCGCCCGCACAACGGGCCAGCCGTCGTCGTACATTTTCTGGCACATGAGCAGCCAGCGCTGCCTGTTGCCGAAGGATGCCAGGGGTGCCCCGGCGAGCCAATGCTTGTCCAGGGCCTGCAGGAAGTCGTGGATTCTTTCGCCGGGAAAATTGTGGTGGATCAGTGCCTTGGGCAGCCGTTCGGCGACGTCGGAGGGCAGCTCGAAGCCGCCGAAGCGCAGCGAAATTGTCAGCGATTGCGGGCCGGCGGCGTCCAGGGCCACCCAGGTGCTGCGCCGCCCGATTTCATCGCACGTGCCGTCGACAAAGATGCCGTGCGGGGTCAGGCGGGAACAGACCGTGTCCCAGATCAGGCGGACGTCGGCCTCGTCATATTGGCGCAGCACGTTGAAGGCGCGCACCATGGTGGCGTTGCCGGGGACGGGGATTTCAAAGCCGCCCACGCGGAAATCGAGGCCTGCGTGCTCGAGGTCCTTGGCAATGCGCACGCGTTCGGGCTCAATTTCGATGCCGGTGACGTGGGCGCCGGGGCAGACGGCGTGGATGCGCGAGTAGAGTTCAACGGCGGTGGCGGGGGAGCCGCCGTAGCCAAGGTCGACGACGAGCGGAGCGCTGTCGCGGCCCAGCCGCCACGCCTGCGGGCCAGCCAACCAGCGGTCGACCCTGCGCAGGCGGTTGGGGTTGGTGGTGCCGCGGGTGACGTTGCCAAAGGGCTTGCTGCGTTGCCGCGTCGTGGCCCTTGAGGCTGCGTTTGGCGTTCGGCTTGAGGGGTCGGCGGAGGCGCCTCTGACCCGCTGAGCACGTTGAACCACCTAGTAATTTTATTTGCCGGCCACTGCCGATCCTGCCGATTTGGGCTCTTTGCCGCTATGGAACGGGACACATTTCCCGGCCCCCGGCGCCCACTGCTCAGCTCCGCCCACTGCCTCCGGCCCCATCCGGCGCAACCAGGCTGTCCGCCGTCGCCCCATCCGGCGCAACCCGGCCGCCACAGCCCGGATCCGCCCGGCATTTGTCCCAATCTGCGCATAGCTGGCGGCTGGCGTGCCGCATAGCACTGACATGCGGCACGCCAGCACCTGGCAGTGCGCAGAATGGGACGGCCGCGGGCTGTGCAGCATCAAAAGGCCCCTGCGATCAACGCGGCGTAGCAATTCTGGTCCACGCACCCCGCCCGGTAGGATGAAATCATGACTTATACGTTGATTTTGCTTCGCCATGGCCACAGTGAGTGGAACGCCAAGAACCTGTTCACCGGATGGGTGGACGTAGACCTGAATGACCAGGGCCGCACCGAGGCCGCCCGCGGCGGTGAGCTGCTGGTGGAGAACAACATTCTGCCGGACGTGCTCTACACCTCGCTCCTCAAGCGAGCCATCAACACCGCCAACCTGGCCCTCGACACGGCCGACCGCGGCTGGATCGACGTCAAGCGCGACTGGCGACTGAACGAACGCCACTACGGCGCACTGCAGGGCAAGGACAAGGCCCAGACACTGGCCGAGTTCGGTGAAGAGCAGTTCATGACCTGGCGCCGCAGCTACGACACCCCGCCGCCGGCCCTTTCCGATGACAGCGAATTCTCCCAGGCCCACGACCCCCGCTACGCAGACTTGGGCGACGCCCTGCCGCGCACCGAGTGCCTCAAGGACGTCCTCGTCCGCCTCCTGCCGTACTGGGAATCCGACATCAAGGTTGACCTCAAGGCCGGCAAGACCGTTCTGGTCACGGCACACGGCAACTCGCTGCGCGCCCTGGTCAAGCACCTCGACGGCATCTCCGACGACGCCATCGCCTCCCTGAACATCCCCACGGGCATCCCGCTGGTCTACGAACTCGACGAGAACTTCGCCCCGATCACCCCCGGCGGCAAGTACCTGGACCCCGACGCCGCAGCCACCGCGATCCAGGCAGTCGCCAACCAGGGCAAAAAGTAACGCATCCCTACAAGTACGACGGCGTGAGGCACCTTTGCTGAAAAGGTGGCTCACGCCGTCGGACTTTAAAGCCAAAGACCTTAAAGCAAAACAGCCGGCCTGCGCCGGAGCCGGCCCATAAATAGCGGCAGCTGCGGCGCGGACCGGCTGTGGGGCCGTCGGGAAATCTAGACGGCCAGGAAGTCCTCGGGCTGCCATTCGCCGGTGACCAGGTAGGAAACCTTGCGGGCCACGGAGACGCCGTGGTCGCCGAAGCGCTCGAAGTACCGGCTGGCCAGCGTCACGTCCACAGTCGTTGCGGAGGTTTCGTTCCATTCCGGAGCGCCCATGGTGGTGAAGACGCTCTTGTGGAGCTTGTTGATCTGGGTTTTGGCGGCGGAAATATCGCCCACTAGTTCCAAATCGCGGCTCTCCAGCAATTCAGTCACCTTTTCGGCAATGACAATGTCCAAGCGGGCCAACTCGGCAAACGTCTCCGTCAGGGAGGCCGGGATGACGTGGTTGGGGAAGCGCAGGCGCGTGAGCTGGCCAATGTGGCGGGCCAAATCGCCCATGCGCTCAAGCGAGGCGCTCATCCGCAGCGAGCCTACGATCATGCGCAGGTCGCTGGCAACCGGACCCTGCAGTGCCAAAACGTCGATGGCACGCTCGTCCAGGTCATTCTGCAGGAAGTCGATGCGGGCATCCGCGGCGATGACTTCCTGGGCCGCTTGCAGATCGGCCGCGGCAAAGGCTGTCGAGCCCTTGGTGATGGCCTCGCCAACCAGGGCGGAAATCTCGATGAGTCCCTCGCCAATCTGGTGAAGCTCGGCCTGGAAAACTTTACGCACGCGTGTGTCCTTTCATGGGCAGGGCAGCAAGGCCCTCATTAGGCTCCAGCATGCCACCTGTATGTGAACAAGTCGGCACAGTCAGGTGAACGTTTGTTGAACGGGTGGTGCCAAGACGTAGTTTTAGCTAAAGTGGGCCCGCCACAGCATAGGCTGGACAGGTGGATCCCATGGTAGTTGGACTAGTAGCCGGGCTCATAGGCCTGGCCTTGGGCATCTTTGGCATGTTCGCGTTCAGCATGAGCGAACGTTCCCGCCGGCTCATCCCCGACATTGGTGAGCCGACACTGCCCGACGGCGCAGCAGAGGTCCTGTCGGTGGTGGGCAAGGCCTACATTGTCATTGACACTGTCGACGGCGTGGTGCGCGCCAGCCCCGGCGCCTACGCCTTCGGGCTCGTCCGTGGCCACACGGTGGTGCACAAGGAGCTCCTTGAGCTGGCCCACAGGGTCCGGCGCGGAGGTGTCATCGAGGAACGCGACTTGATCCTTCCCCGGGTGGTGCTGCCGGCCGCCGCGCCTGCCGCAACCGAGCAGCCCCGCACCATCCCGGATTCCATGAGCGCCCACGGTGCGCCGGGCCAGGGGACCCTGGTGATCCAGGTCAGGGTGGCGCCCCTGGGCGAAGAGTACATTCTCCTGCTCGCCGACGACCGCACGGAAATTGCCCGCACCGAGGCTGTCCGCAACGACTTCGTGGCCAACGTTTCACATGAATTGAAGACCCCCGTTGGGGCCATCTCGCTGCTGGCCGAGGCGATCGAATCCGCCCCCGAGGACCAGGCCACCGTCCGCCGCTTCGCCTCGCGGATGATGACGGAGTCGGCGCGGCTGGCGGTGCTGGTCCAGGACATCATCGAACTGTCCCGGCTGCAGGGCAAGGATGTGGCCAGCGCCGGCACCAATGTCGACATGAACGCCGTGATCGCCGAGGCCGTCGACAGGACCCGCCTGCCCGCCCAGAGCAAAAACATCACCCTTGCCGTGGGGGCGCAAGTCCCGGCGCTGGTCTACGGCGACCAGCCCCAGCTCGTCACCGCGCTGCGCAACCTGATCGACAACGCCGTGCGCTATTCGCCCGACAACACCCAGGTGGGCATCGGACTGTCGGTGCGTGACGACGTCGTCTCCGTCAGCATCTCGGACCAGGGCGACGGACTCTCGCCACAGGAGCAGGACAGGATCTTCGAGCGCTTTTACCGCGTCGACACCGCCCGCTCCCGGCATACGGGCGGCACCGGCCTGGGCCTGAGCATCGTCAAGCACATCATCGGCAACCACGGTGGCGAGGTGACACTGTGGTCGTCGCCGAAGATGGGCTCCACGTTCACCGTGCGGCTGCCCCAACTTTCCAATCCAACGTCCGACGGCGGCACGCAACACCGCGCCGACCGGCACCCCGGCTTGATCTAAAGGAGCGCAACAAGCGTGAGCAGAATTTTGATTGTTGAAGACGAGGATTCCATCAGTGACCCCTTGTCGTTCCTGCTGTCCAAGGAAGGGTATGAGGTTCAGGTGGTCGACAACGGCCTGGACGCGCTGGTTGAATTTGAGCGCAACGGAGCCGAGCTGGTGCTGCTTGACCTGCAGCTGCCGGGCATGAGCGGCACGGAGGTGTGCAAGCACCTGCGCCAGCGTTCCACCGTCCCCATCATCATGCTCACAGCCAAGGACTCGGAGATTGACAAGGTTGTAGGGCTGGAGCTGGGCGCCGACGACTACGTCACCAAGCCCTATTCCTCCCGCGAGCTGATCGCCAGGATCCGGGCCGTGCTGCGGCGCCAGGCCGAGCCCGAAGAATTGATGGATTCCACGGTGCACGCGGGTCCGGTGCGCATGGACGTGGAACGGCACGTGGTCAGCGTGCACGGTGAGACTGTGGCTTTTCCGTTGAAGGAATTTGAACTGCTGGAGATGCTGCTGCGCAATGCCGGCAAGGTCCTCACCCGCGGGCAGCTGATCGACAGGGTCTGGGGCTCGGACTATGTGGGTGACACCAAGACCCTCGACGTGCACATCAAGCGGCTGCGCAGCCGGATCGAGCCCGATCCGGCCGCACCAAAATTCCTCGTCACGGTGCGCGGGCTGGGCTACAAGTTCGAGTCGTAGGACTTTTCGGTCCGCAAGCCGCCCGCATTATGTACACCCTCTTGTCATAAATGTGCAATCTGCGCTAAAAAGATAGATTTTGGTTGCCCCTGTGGTCCATGTGCACAGCGCAGCGGGCCACCCCGGACACAAAAAGTGGGGCCGGTCGCTTCAAGGCAACCGGCCCCACTGTCCTGCTAAATACTGTCCTGCCAGAAACTGCCGCTACGGTGCAGCGGTGGGTTCTGCGGCTGCTTCAGTTGCTTCATCCTGAGGGGCGATGCTGGGCTCGGTGGCCGGATCCAACGTCGGTTCAACTGTGGGCACCAGGTTCTTGTACTCGCTCAAGGTGCCGTCAAGTACGGGGACCTGCAACGTGGCCGTTTCAGTTCCGGCGCCGGACTGGCGCAGCTCGAGCGGCTCAACGCTGCCCGGGCGTTCGGCCACGGTGCTGAGAATGGCCTTGTCAGCCTGATCGTCGAGGATAAGCGGCACGCCCGGCTGGACGGTGATTTCAGTCTGGGCGCCCTGCGCGCCGCTGATAGTCAGGGTGATGTCCGAGTCGGCGTCGTTGTAGAACGCGCCAATGACACGGCCGGGAGCGCCGGCTGCTTCAGAGATGATCAACACGTTGCGCAGTTTCAACTGGCCCATATTCAGCTGTACGCCGTCGGATACGGTGACCTCCATGGCGGTGCTTTGCTGGTTGATGGCGCTGCAGCCGGTGAATGCCATGGCACCAATGCCGATGGCTGCAATCAGGCTCAAGCGTTGCGCTCGTTTGGTACCGCGGATGCCGGCAACGATTCTCACGTCAGTAACTCCTCAGGGAAAAGACAAAATATCTTTGCCCAGCTTATCCGTAATTAGGGTAAATGTTCTCTTCCGCCATCCCGGCCCAACTCCGGTGGGGAACCCCCTAGCCCCAGACAGCACTTCGGTGACCGATAGTCAAGGGGACGACCATTCTCCAATTGTTGGAGCAATTGCGCGGTCAGCGTAGCGATGGCGGGCCCTAACCTGCGGAAACTCAAGGGAGTGACTGGTTAACCGTGGTAAACTAGAAGCATTGGAAAGGGAGAATCCACATGCTTTTTGAGGTCGGCGAGACAGTAGTTTACCCACACCACGGTGCGGCAAAGATCGAAGAGATCAAAATGCGCACCGTCCGGGGTGAAGAGAAAATGTATCTCAAGCTCAAGGTTGCGCAGGGGGATCTGACAATTGAAGTTCCCGCGGAGAACGTAGACCTTGTTGGGGTTCGCGATGTTGTAGGCAAGGAAGGGTTGCTGCACGTTTTTGAAGTGCTGCGCGCTGAGTTTACGGAGGAACCCACCAACTGGTCCCGCCGTTACAAGGCAAACTTGGAAAAGCTTGCGTCCGGTGATGTCATCAAGGTTGCAGAGGTCGTTCGCGACCTGTGGCGCCGGGACAATGACCGCGGTTTGTCTGCCGGTGAGAAGCGCATGCTCGCCAAGGCACGTCAGATCTTGATTTCCGAGCTTGCCCTGGCGGAAAAGACTGATGAAGACAAGGCAGCCGAAGTTCTTGACGAGGTTTTGGCTTCGTAGTTTTCAACGAAATTGCGAAAGCCCCTGCACCCAACGGTGCAGGGGCTTTTTCGTGGGCCGGAGCCATTGGGCGCATGGGCCGGTGCCCACCCACGGGCGCCACACGGCGCCTGCCCGGCACCCGCCACGGTGCCCACCCGTGGCGCACCCCCGGCACGATCACCGGAACAATTCCGGTGCGCCGGACTATTGTAGGGACTATGACTGAGGTGAAGGCTGGTTCGTGTGCCGTCGTGGTGGTTGCAGCAGGGTCCGGGCAGCGCCTGGGCCGTGGTGTGCCCAAGGCTCGGGTGCCGCTTGGCGGTGAAGCCCTGCTTGTCCATGCCGTCCGTGGCGTGTTGAAGTCCGGGATTGCCGCACAAATTTGTGTGGCCATCCCGGCAGGCGACCAGGAGCTCTCTGCCATGTGCGAGAGGCTGGGGGCCGAGGCTGCCACTGCCGGGTTGGTGTTCAGCGTCGTTGAAGGCGGTACGCAGAGATCGGATTCGGTGTACGCGGCGTTGGCCGAAGTCGCCGACGGCGTGACCACCGTGATGATCCACGACGCCGCCAGGCCGCTGGTGCCCTCGGGCGTATTCAACCGTGTCGCAGGAGCCCTGAGGGACGGTGCAAAAGCCGTGATCCCGGCGCTGGCCGTGTCCGACACCGTCAAAACTGTTGTGCCGGCCAGCCTCCCCGCCACGGGTGCCGGGCTTGAAAAAGTTACCGGCACACCGGCCAGAAATCAGCTGCGTGCAGTGCAGACGCCACAGGGCTTTGAGCTGGAGACCCTCCGCCGCGCCTACGCCCATGCCTTGACGCTTGACGACGAAGCCGCCTCCCGCATCACTGACGACGCCATGCTCGTGGAAGCCTTGGGCGAGGACGTCTATGTCGTCCAGGGCTCAACCCACAGTTTCAAGATCACAACCCCCATGGACCTGCTGCTGGCAGAGGCCATGCTGGAAGGCCCGCTGCGGCCCCGCTGGATTGAAGGATAGCCCCATGCTGTTGCCCCGCACCGGAATTGGTGTCGACATTCACGCCTTTGCACCCGAGGACAGCCCCGCGCCCCTGTGGCTGGCAGGGCTGCTGTGGGAAGGTGAACGCGGACTCAGCGGCCATTCCGACGGCGACGCAGTCGCCCATGCCGCGGCCGACGCCTTGTTTTCAGCCGCCGGCGTCGGGGACCTTGGCACACACTTTGGCACCGACCGCCCTGAATACAAGGGCGCCTCAGGCGTGACGTTGTTGGCCGAGGCAGCCCGGATTGTGCGCGAAGCCGGCTTTGAGATCGGCAACATCGCCGTGCAGTTGGTCGGCAACAGACCCAAATTTTCCCCCCGCCGCCACGAAGCCGAGGCTGCCCTGAGTGCGGCTGCGGGAGCCACCGTGTCGGTGAGTGCCACCACCTCCGACGGACTGGGATTTCCCGGCCGCAATGAAGGCATCACGGCCGTCGCCACGGCATTGGTCGTCAGCACCGGCCGCCAACCTGGCCGCCCTGAACACCTCCAGTCCACCCGACGGGATACCCTAGAGCCGTGACCCTGCGATTCCATGACTCCGCCACCGCCGCCACCCGCGACTTCGTCCCGCTCAAAGAGGGGCAGGTTTCGCTGTACTATTGCGGCGCCACCGTCCAGGGCGAGCCGCACATCGGCCACGTCCGTTCCGCCCTCGCCTTCGACCAGCTGACCCGCTGGCTGCGAACCACCGGCTACGACGTCACGGTGGTGCGCAACGTGACTGACATTGATGACAAAATTCTCGTCAAGGCCGCCGAAAACAACGAGCCCTGGTGGGCACTTGCCTACCGTTTTGAGCAGGCCTTCGCGGACGCCTATGACTCACTCGGCATCCTCAAGCCCACGTACGAGCCCCGCGCCACCGGCCATATCCCGGAAATGCACGCGCTCATCGCCACGCTGATCGAGCGCGGCCACGCCTACCCGGCCACTGACGATTCAGGTGACGTCTATTTCGATGTCCGTTCCTGGAAGCAGTACGGTTCCCTGACGCACCAGAACATTGACGACATGCAGGCCGCGCCCGACGCCGACCCCCGGGGCAAGCGCGATCCACGCGACTTTGCGCTGTGGAAGGGTTACAAGGAGGGCGAACCCGAGACCGCCCGCTGGGAGTCCCCGTGGGGCGCCGGCCGCCCGGGCTGGCACCTTGAGTGCTCCGCCATGGTCACCAAATACCTGGGCACCGAATTCGACATCCACGGCGGCGGGCTGGATCTGCGCTTCCCGCACCACGAAAACGAGATGGCCCAGTCGCAGGCGGCCGGCCACGGCTTTGCCAACTTCTGGATGCACAACGGCATGGTCACCTATCAGGGTGAAAAGATGTCCAAGTCCATCGGCAACACCATCAACCCGCGCGAAATGCTCGAAATCGCCCGGCCCCTCGTGGTCCGCTACTACCTGGGCCAGGCCCACTACCGCTCGGTGCTGGACTATCGCCCAGGCTCGCTCACGGAGGCCGCGGCCGCCGTCGACCGTATTGAGACGTTCGTCGGCGCCGCCAGTGCCAGGCTCTTCCCCGGCGGCGACTTTGGCTTCATTTCCAACATCCCGGCGGCCTTCCGGTCCGCCATGGACGACGACCTCAACATCCCCGCCGCCCTTGCCGTGCTGCACGAGACGGTGCGCGCCGGCAACACCGCGCTGGCCTCGGGCGACGACGCCGGCGTGGAGGCCGCTTTCGGGGCTGCCATTGGCATGACGGAGGCGCTGGGCATCAACCCGATGGATGCCAAGTGGCAGGGCGGGGGCGGCTCAGAAGCAGAGCAAAACGCGCTCGACGTGCTCATCAAGGCCCAGCTCGAGTCCCGCACCCAGGCCCGGACGGAAAAAAACTGGGCCGAGTCGGACCGGATTCGTGACCTGCTCGCAGCAGCTGGCGTGGACGTGGCCGATTCGGCAACAGGCTCCACCTGGTCCCTGAAGCAGTAGCCCCCGCCCCCACTGCAGACGTTCCTTCACGTATGGGGCGTTTTTCAACAACCCTCGCGCATATACGGGGCACTTTTTCCAAACGCTGCGTCAGTGCAGGAGCGTTCAAAGGGGGAGGATTCGACTATGCCCCGGGCCACCCCCTGCACGGTGAGACTGCGCACTTTTTGCCCCGATCACTACCGGATTTGCTTTGAGGCCGTAAGCTAATAGTTACGGGTTTGTTGTTTCCCGTTATGAGGCGTGCCAAAAATGTGCCCGCTGACAGATTTGTTTGACGAACTTCGGGGCCCAGCACTTAGGCGCCGCACCAATCGTAAGGGTTTCACCATGGCCAGCAGTTCCCGTTCCGGCGCCGTCCGCAAGCTCAAGAAGGGCCCCGTCAAGGGCACAGGCGGGCTGGGCCGCAAGGCACTCGAGGGCAAGGGGCCGACCCCCAAGGCTGACGAACGCACGTACCACAAGGCGTTCAAGAGCAAGGACCTTGCCGAGCGTTCGGCTGCCAAGCGCACCGGCACCAGCGCCTCCCCGCGCCGCAACAGCGGCCCCAAGGGCAAGGCCACCGAGGAGCTCGTCACGGGCCGCAACTCGGTTGTCGAGGCGCTGCGCGCCGGCATCCCCGCGAAGGCACTGTACGTTGGCGTCCGCGTCGACATGGACGAGCGCGTCCGCGAGTCCATCAAGCTGGCCACCGAGCGCGGGATCCCGCTGCTGGAAGCCCACAAGCCCGAGCTGGACCGTCTCACGGAGGACGCCATCCACCAGGGCCTGGTGCTGCAGATTCCCCCGTACGACTACGAGGACGCCGTTGATACGGCCGGCGAGATCATCGCCAAGTGGAGGAAGGGGCACATCGCCAACGCCCCGCTGATCGTGGCCCTTGACGGGATCACCGACACACGCAACCTCGGCGCGATCATCCGCAGCGTCTCGGCCTTCTCCGGCCACGCCGTGATCATCCCCGAGCGCCGCAGCGCGGGTGTGACTGCCGCCGCCTGGAAGACCAGTGCCGGTGCCGCCGTGCGCGTGCCCGTGGCCAAGGCCCCCAACCTGAACCGCGCCATCGGTGCGTTCCAGAAGATGGGCTACTTCGTGTTGGGGCTCGACGGCGACGGCGACGTTTCGCTGCCCGACCTCACCTTGGCGCAGGAGCCCGTGTGCATCGTGGTTGGCTCCGAGGGCAAGGGCCTGTCCCGGCTGGTGCGCGAAAACTGCGACCAGATCGTCTCCATCCCGATCAACTCCGCCATGGAATCCCTGAACGCCTCCATGGCAGTCGGCATCAGCCTGTACGAGATCTCGAGGCAACGCGCGGTCAAGGCCTAACCATGCCGGAGACCGTCGTAGAGGCCATCAGCAACCTGGGGGCGGCCTTGTCGCGCCATTTTCCCCTGGGTGTCAGCGTGATTCCGAACGAGCATGGTGCGACGGCGGCCAACGTGGCGGTGTATTCACCGGCCTACCACGATGTCGTGCTGTGCTTCCAGCCTCCCGGTGGCTCCTGGAAGGCGGTGCTGCTGCCCGACAAGACCGACGGCGTCCACCACGCCTTGGTGGAGGACATGCCAGTTGGCAGCCGCTACGGCTTCTACACCGACTTTGCAGCCACGCAGGAGGACATGCTCCTGATCGACCCGGAAGCTGTGCAGCTGCTGCTGGATCCCTACGGCCACTACATTGACGAGGCCGTCGGACCCGACGGCGTCACCCGATACCTGTCGGTGCGGATGGGTTCGGACTTTGACTGGGGCACTGTCACCCGGCCAAACACTCCGTGGCGCGAAACCGTGATTTATGAGGCACACGTGCGCGGGCAGACAATGCTGCACCCGGATGTGCCCGAGGGAGATCGGGGGAGCTACGCCGGCATGGCCAACCCCGCCGTGATCAAGCACCTGCAGGACATGGGCGTGACCGCCGTCGAACTTTTGCCTGTGCATTTTCACATTGATGAACCACACCTGCACGGCACCGGGATGAGCAATTACTGGGGCTACAACACGCTGGGATTCTTTGCCCCGCACGTGAAGTACGCCAGCGCCGCAGCGCGCGCAGCCGGGCCGCAAGCTGTGCAGGCCGAGCTCAAGGGCCTGATCAAACTGCTGCACGAGGCAGGCATCGAAGTGATCCTTGACGTCGTGTACAACCACACTGCCGAGGGCGGCCGCGGCGGGCCCGCGTACAGCTGGCGCGGGTTGGCTGAGGAGCAGTACTACCGCCTGCGCGACGGCGAGTACTACGACACCACCGGCTGTGGAAACACCTTGAATTTCGGCAATCCGCACGTCATTAAAATGGCCATGGATTCGCTGCGCTACTGGGTGCAGGAATTCCACATTGACGGTTTCCGCTTTGACCTGGCCGTGTCGCTGGCACGCAACGGCATCCACGAATTCACCAACCAGCACCCGTTCCTGCTGGCGGCCGCCACCGACGGTGTGCTGGCCTCCACGAAGCTGATTTCCGAGCCGTGGGATGTTGGTTACGGCGGCTGGCAGACGGGTAATTTCCCCACCGGCTGGGCCGATTGGAACGACTCCTTCCGCGACACCGTCCGTGAAGTGTGGCTGACAGATCGGTCCGCAATGCTGTCCGGCAACCACCACAACGGACTGGCCACCTTTGGCGATGCACTGGGCGGTTCGGTTGAGCTGTTTGCCGCATCGGGGCGCAGCAGCATGGCCTCGATCAACTTAATCACCGCCCACGACGGCTTCACGCTGGCCGACCTCACCGCGTACAACGAGAAACACAACGAGGACAACCAGGAAGACAACCGCGACGGCACGGGCGAGAACCGCAGCTGGAACCACGGCATTGAGGGCATCACCAACAACCCTGACACGCAGGCCCAGCGCGCCAGGACGGCCCGCAACCTTATGGCCACCATGCTCCTTGCCATGGGCGTGCCCATGATCACCGCCGGCGATGAGCTGGGGCGCAGCCAGGGCGGCAACAACAATGTCTACTGCCAGGACAACGAAATCTCCTGGGTTGACTGGACAATGGACGGGGAAGCCAAGGCCATGCTGGCCGCGACGACCCGCATGGTGCAGATCCGCAAGGACTTCCTGGCCGCCCAGCCCAGCACCTATCCCACGCGCGGAGGGCAGTCGTTCATCCACTGGTTTGGTGCCGACGGGCTGCCCATGACGCCTGACCGGTGGAAGAATCCGCACGAGCGCGTGCTCACCATGCTCATGGGTTCCCCGGACGGCAAGGTTGACGGGCTGGTCTTGTTCAACACCGGCGTCACCGACGAGGACGTGGTGCTTCCCGCCAATCCGCGCTTTGACGCCGAGCCTGCCCTCGAAGAGGGCAGCGACGACGACGACGGCGACGAGGGTGCTGAAGCGGTGGAACCGGCAGCCGACCAGGCGGAAGAACAGCTTGAGGCCGTCGCGCCGCGGCCCTACATGCTGCGGATGACAACGGAGGCTCCCACCCATACGGACGACGGCGAACCCACCTTCCGCCTGCCCCGCTCCTTTCCGCTGGTCGACGCAGGCGACACCGTCCGGGCGAATGCCAACACCGTCCAGATCTTCCGCAACGACCTGACACAGCCCTGACCCGCACCGCCCCGCACCACGAACCACGAACCACCCCGCACCACGAACCACGAACCACCGCGAACTACGAACTGAGCCGCAGTTGTGGTTGCTGAATCAACGTTTATAAGTTGATTCAGCAAGCACAACTGCGGCTCAGTTGTTGGTGCGGGTTGGTGCGGGGCAGCGGAGCAGCGGCGCGGCGGGGAGCGCTGGCTGCTACGCGGTGGCGATCAACGCCAGCTCGGCGGGGTTGGCCAGTGCTGCGTGCCGGGGCAGCACCTTGACGCCGTAGCCAAAGTTCCCCGAGCGGTCAATGAACAGCTCGGCGGAGAACTGGTAGCGTCCGTCGCCCTTGTCCTGCACGGCGTCCAGGGTGATGCTCCGGGTGTCGGCGAGGTCGTCGGTTTCCCCTGCCGTTCCGTAGACGACGCTGACCTGCACGTCGTCGGGACGCAGCTGGCCGAGGTAGACGTGGGCCCGGACCTGCAGTGATTCACCGATTTGGGGTTCATCCCTGAGTCCGTGCGACTCCACATGCTCAATGTGCACCCCGTGCCACGCATGCCGGACATGGTCGATCCAGGCTGCGAGCTCCTTGGTGGCGGCAAAGTCGTTGGCGCGGGCCAGCCGGCCGGATTCGGCTGCCGGCTGGTACAAACGCTGCACATATTCGGCCACCATCCGGTTCGCCGAGACCTGCGGGCCCAGTTCGGCCAGCGTGTGCTTGATCATGGAGATCCAGTGCGCCGGCAGGCCGCCGTCGTGCGGCTGTGACGGCCCGGCAGCGCCGGCGCCCGCGGCCACGACTTCGCCGTAGAACGTGGGGGCCACCTGTGTTTCCAGCAGTTCGTACAGGGCCGCGGATTCAATGTCGTCGCGTTCCTCGTCACTGGTGCCGGTATTTGCCGTCGGGATCGCCCAGCCATTTTCGCCGTCGTACATTTCATCCCACCAGCCATCCATGACCGACAGGTTCAGCGAGCCGTTGATGGCTGCCTTCATGCCGGATGTGCCGCAAGCCTCCAGCGGGCGCAGCGGGTTGTTCAGCCACACGTCGCAGCCGGGGAAGAGCGTGCGGGCCATGGCGATGTCGTAGTTGGGCAGGAAAATGATCCGGTGGCGGACGTCGGGGTCGTCAGTGAACTGGACCAGGTCCTGGATCATCTTCTTGCCGGCGTCATCGGCCGGGTGCGACTTGCCGGCGATGATGATCTGGATCGGGTGCTCGGGGTGCAACAGCAGCGCCTTGAGCCGGGCGGGGTCGCGCAGCATCAGCGTCAGCCGCTTGTAGGTGGGGACGCGGCGGGCGAAACCAATCGTGAGCACGTCCGGATCCAGCGCGGAATCGGTCCAGGCCAGCTGGGCGTCGGCGGCACCGCGCTTCTTCCAGGAGGAGCGCAGCCGGCGGCGGGCGTCGTCCACCAGTGCAGAACGCAGGCGACGGCGAAGTGCCCAAACGTCCTCGTCGCTCACCTCGTAAACCTTGGACCAGTCGGGCCCGTCCAGGACCTCGGCGCCGAAGCGTTCCCGTGCCAGCGCGGCCATCTGGGGGTCAACCCAGGTGGGCACATGCACGCCGTTCGTGACGGAGGTGATGGGGACGTCCTGCTGGTCGAAGCCCGGCCACAGGCCTGCGAACATGCCGCGGGAGACGACGCCGTGCAGCTTGGCCACACCGTTGGCGCGCTGGGCCAGGCGAAGCCCCATGACGGCCATGTTGAACACCTCGGAGTCGCCGCCGTCGTAATTTTCCGCCCCTAGGGAGAGGATCTGGTCCACGGGGACGCCGGGGGCAAGCTGTCCGGCAAAGAAGTGCTCGATCATGCCGCGGGGGAAGCGGTCGATGCCGGCCGGGACCGGGGTGTGGGTGGTGAAGACGGTCGACGCGCGGCCGGCCGCCAGCGCCTCACTCCACGAGAGCGGGTGTTCGGTGACCGCAGGGTCCATGAGTTCGCGGATGCGTTCGATGCCCAGGAAGCCGGCGTGGCCTTCGTTGGTGTGGAAAACTTCCGGCGCGGGGGTGCCGGTCAGGCGGGCGTGGACGCGCAGGGCCTTGACGCCGCCCATGCCCAGGAGCAGTTCCTGGGTCAGGCGGTGGTCGCCGCCGCCGCCGTACAGCCTGTCGGTGACACCGCGGGCCGCGTCGTCGTTTTCGGCCACATTGGAATCCAGCAGCAGCAGCGGCACCCGGCCCACATCCGCACGCCAAATGTGCGCCCGGAGCACCCTGTGGTCGGGCAGCGGCAGATGAATCTGGATGGGTGTGCCGTCGTCTTCGCGCAGCAGCGTCAGCGGCAGCGCATCCGGGTCAAGCAGCGGGTAGCTCTCCTGCTGCCACGCGTCTTGGGACAGCGACTGCTTGAAGTAGCCTGCCTGGTAGAGAAGTCCGACGCCGATCAGCGGCACCCCGAGGTCGGAGGCGGACTTGAGGTGGTCACCGGCGAGAATGCCCAGCCCGCCTGAGTACTGGGGGAGGACTTCGGTGATGCCGAATTCGGGGGAGAAGTAGGCGATGCAGGCGGGCGGCTGGGCGCCGGAGGTGTCGGAGCCGCTGAGTCCCTGGTACCACCGCGGTTCGTTGAGGTAGCTGTCCAGGCTGGCTTCGGTGGCGGTCACGGCGGCCACGACGTCCGGGTGGCCGGCCAGCTCCTGCAACTGTTCGCGGGACAGTGCCGCGAGCATGGCCAAGGGGTCGTGGCGGGATTCTTCCCAAATTTCGGGGTTCAGGGATTCAAACAGGGCGCGGGTCGGCAGGTGCCAGGACCAGCGGAGATTGGTGGCCAACCGGGTCAGCGCGGAAATCTGCGCAGGGACGACGGTGCGAACTGTAAATCTGCGGATTGCCTTCATGCCGGTCACGATAGCCCAGAATTGGCCGTTCACTACAGCGGTGTCCGGTAAATCGTCAGTTCATTACGTCAAGCGGCAGGTCCGGCCGGAATATGGCCCCCGTGTGACGTCCGAACGCGCCGATGTGGCGGAAGACCTTAGCAATCTGCGCGGGGAGTCGCTAACGTCTAGTTTGTGAGTACTTTCAAGCCTTCGCGCAATGTGCCAGCCGCAGCGGCAGCTGCCTCCGCAACCGCCGCCCCGTTTGCCGCGGCCGAGCCCACGCCGGCAACCGCCTCCACCGGCGCTGGCATCCGTGCGGGCCTGCGCTTCGGCAGGATTCCCATCACCAATGTCCAGCCCGTCCTGGAAGCCGGCAAGTTCCCGGCCAAGGCGGTCCGCGGCGGCGATGTCAGGGTCAGCGCAGTGGTGTTCCGTGAGGGCCACGACCTTTTGGGCGCCACAGTAGTGCTCTTCGCCCCGGACGGCAGCGAAGCCCAGCGCGCCAGGCTCCATCCGGGTGCCAAGGGCACCGATTCGTGGGAAGGCGTGCTCACACCGGCCCATGAAGGCAACTGGAGCTTTGCCATCGAAGGCTGGAGCGACCTGTATGCCACCTGGTCCCACAACGCCCAGGTGAAAATCAACGCGGACGTCGACGTGGACGTCATGCTGGCCGAAGGTGCGCTGCTGTTGGGTGAGGCAGCCAAATCAGCCAAGGACACGGCGCCCGGGGCTGCCAAGGCTTTCAAGGAGGCCGCCCGCGCACTGGCCGATCCGTCCCTGAACGTCAACGACCGCCTGGCCGCCGGCACCGGCGCGGAGGTGCGTGCCGCCGTCGTCCATTTCCCGCTGCGGGACATGGTGACGTCCACCGGGACTTTCCCGCTCCTGGTTGAACGCGACGCTGCGGGCCGCGGCGCCTGGTATGAGTTCTTTCCACGGTCCGAAGGTGCCATGCGCCATCCCGAGACCGGCGAATGGACTAGCGGAAATTTCCGCACCGCCGTGCACCGGCTGCCGGCAGTCGCGAAAATGGGCTTCGATGTGATTTACCTGCCGCCCATCCACCCGATCGGCACCCTCAACCGCAAGGGACCCAACAATTCGTTGCTGGCCGGGCCGTCGGATCCCGGCTCGCCCTGGGCCATTGGTTCGGCGGCGGGCGGGCATGACGCCATCCACCCGGAGTTGGGGACTTTTGCCGATTTTGACGCCTTTGTGGCAGCAGCCCGGGAGCTGAATCTGGAAGTTGCCTTGGATTTGGCCCTGCAGTGCGCCCCGGACCACCCATGGGCCACGGCACACCCGGAATGGTTCACCACGCGGGTTGACGGCACGATTGCCTACGCCGAAAACCCGCCCAAAAAATACCAGGACATCTACCCGCTGAACTTTGACAATGACCCCGAGGGGTTGGCTGTGGAGATTTTGCGGATTGTGCGGTTGTGGATTGACCACGGCGTGCGCATTTTTCGGGTGGACAACCCGCACACAAAGCCCGTCTGGTTCTGGGAATGGCTCATTGGCACGATCAACGCGGAACGGCCCGACATTGTGTTCCTGGCCGAGGCCTTTACCCGCCCGGCAATGATGGCGGCCCTGGGACGGGCCGGATTCCAGCAGTCGTACAGCTACTTTACGTGGCGCAACACCAAGGAAGAGCTGGAGGAGTACCTGGTGCAGGTGAGCCGCGAGTCGGCCGGCTACTTCCGTCCCAATTTCTTCGTGAACACCCCTGACATCCTGACCGAGTACCTGCAATACGGCGGGCCTGCGGCCTTCAAGATCCGCGCCATCCTGGCCGCGATGGGCAGCCCCTTGTGGGGGATGTACGCAGGGTACGAACTGTTTGAACACGTGGCTAGGCCCGGGTCCGAAGAAAACATCGACAATGAAAAATACGAATTCAAGGACCGCAACCATGCTGCCGCAGAGGCGCAGGGCAAATCGCTGGCACCGTTTGTCACGCTGCTGAACACGATCCGCCGGGCGCACCCGGCACTGCTGGATCTGCAAAACCTGAGCCTGCACGAAAGCTCAGACCCGGCCACGCTGGTGTTCAGCAAGCATAAATTCATTGCCGCCACCGCGGCGGAGCCGGCCCGCAAGGACACCATCATCGTGGTGATCAACGTTGACCCGCACAGCATGCGCGAAGGCGAAGTGACGTTGGACCTTGACGCCTTGGAGCTCGACGGGCTGTCCCCGGATGGGACGTTCCTTGTGGAAGAGCTCATCACGGGAGCCACCTGGAACTGGGGCAAGAAGAATTACTTCCGGCTGGATGCCCACCTGGAACCAGCCCACATCCTGCACATCAGGCGCTGACCCATGGCCTTCCAGTCGTCGAACAGTGCACCGCAGTTCAACTTGAACGCGCCGGGGCTGGCCCATGACCCGCACTGGTACCGGAAGGCCGTCTTTTACGAGGTGCTCGTGCAGAGTTTTGCCGATGCCAACGGTGACGGGGCGGGCGACTTCTCCGGGCTGATCTCGCGCCTCGATTACCTGCAGTGGCTGGGCGTCGACTGCCTGTGGCTGCCCCCGTTTTTTGACTCGCCACTGCTCGACGGTGGTTACGACGTCCGCGATTTCACGGCCGTCATGGAAACCTACGGCACCATTTCAGACTTCAAGTCACTGGTGACACAGGCCCACGAACGGGGCATGCGGATCATCATTGACCTGCCCATCAACCACACCTCGGACCAACACGCCTGGTTTAAGGCCTCGAGGGAAGAGCCGGACGGGCCATTCGGCGATTTTTACATGTGGAGCGACACCACCGAGCTGTACGAGGACGCCAGGATCATCTTTGTCGACACGGAAGAATCCAACTGGTCCTTTGATCCCATCCGCCGCCAATTCTTCTGGCACAGGTTCTTCAGCCACCAGCCTGACCTGAACTTCAGGAACCCGGCCGTCGGGGAAGCCATTTTTGACGTGGTGCGTTTTTGGCTCCAACAGGGCATTGACGGATTCCGGGCCGATGCCATTCCCTATCTTTTCGCCGAAGACGGCACCAACTGTGAAAACCTGCCCGAAACGCACCAGTTCCTGCAGCAGTTGCGTGCCATGGTTGACGCCGAGTTCCCCGGGCGGATCATCGTCGCCGAGGCCAACCAGATGCCCGACGAAGTGGTGGACTACTTTGGTACCGAAGAGGACCCCGAATGCCACATGGCCTTCCACTTCCCCATCATGCCCAGGCTCTACTACGCCCTGCGCGACCAGAAGGCCGCCCCCATCATCGACACCATGGCCAACACCCCCAGCATTCCCCGCGGCGCCCAATGGGGGACGTTCCTGCGAAACCACGACGAACTGACCCTTGAGATGGTGACGCCGACGGAACGCGAAGCGATGCTTGGTTGGTACGCGCCTGACTCGCGCATGCAGGCAAACATTGGCATCCGACGTCGGCTGGCACCGCTGCTGGACAACTCACGGGCCGAAATTGAGCTCATCAATGCGCTGCTGCTGGCCCTGCCCGGCAGCCCGTTCCTGTATTACGGCGACGAAATAGGCATGGGGGACAACATTTGGCTCGACGACAGGGACGCCTCACGTACGCCCATGCAGTGGAACCCCGACCGCAACGCAGGGTTCTCCAACGCCGATCCGGGCAAGCTCTTCCTGCCGGTGGTGCAGTCGCTGGTGTACCACTACAACCACGTCAACGTTGAGGCGCAGACGTCGCACTCCAGTTCGCTGCTGCACTGGAACAAGCAAATCCTGCGAGTCCGCAGGGCCCACCCCGCCTTCGGCCTGGGCCGTTACGAAAACGTGCCCACCTCGCATGACTCGGTGCTTGCGTTCCTGCGCGTACTGCCCGTGGGCAACGAGGAAGGGGAGACGCCCGAATCGATCCTGTGTGTTTTCAACCTGTCCCAGCACCCGTCGGCCGCCACCATTCATGTGCCCGGCCTCGCCGGTCGCGGACTGCGAGATGTGTTTGGCAGCGACGTCTTCCCCGGCATCGACGACGACGGCAAGCTCACCTTGACCCTTGGCTCCTACGATTTCTTCTGGCTGCGCGTGCGTTCGCGGTCCTCCAATGTGCTCTCCTCGCAAACACAGGCGCTGCCCGTGATTGACGGATCGGTGCATGGATACTGATGGCCGCACTCCTTGACCTGCTGGCGGACTGGTTGCCGCAGCAACGCTGGTATCCCCGCAAGGGCGACGCCGGTGTTGGTGCGCGGCTTGGCATCGCGGACAGTTTTGAGCTGACCTCGCCCGACCCGGCCGTGTCCCTGCTCGTCCTGCTGGTCACAGTGGATTTTCCGGTGCTAGCCACTCCCGGTACCCCCCTTGGCACGTCCGCTGGCGCGCCCACTGGTACGCCCGACGCCGGAACCGGCCTCACGCTGCAGGTTCCCCTGAGCATCCACCATCATGGTGCAGCTGTGCTAAATAACCCTGACGTTGGCGGTGGGCACGGGCACTCTGCCACCGGAAGCTGGCGCGGAGTCCCGCTGGGAGACGCCGAAGCCAGCGGGCCCTGGCCGGGCGGGCGTGTTTATGAAGGTTTGGCCGATCCGGCCTTCATGCAGGCATGGCTTGTGGAAGCTCTCGGCCACGGCCGGGTGCTGCCTAGCGCTTCGGGACGGGTGCACGTCTGGCGGAACCCCGGTTTGGGCGACACCGGTGCTGTGCCGGCAACCGGCATTCGACTGGTGGAGTCCGAACAATCCAACAGTTCAGTCATTTTCCGGCTCGGGAGGCGGCCGCTCATTGCCAAATTCTTCAGGGTCATCCATGCCGGAGTGCACCCGGAAGTGGAGATTGGCAGCGCACTTGCCGGTCCGGACAGGGAATTGACCGTTCCGCGGCTGCAAGTCGCTGTGGGATATGGGGAAGCAAACACAACACTGTTTGTCATACACGATTTCATCACCGAGGCGGCTGACGGATGGGCCTTCGCGCTTAAATCTGCCGGTGGACGGAACGACTTTTCGGACGACGCCCGTGCCATTGGCGTGGCGCTCGCCCGGGTTCATTCCAGCCTGCGGGAAACCCTGGGGGCGAGCAGCCCTGGAACTGCCGAGACGGCGGACTTCACCCGGGCGGTCGCTGCGCGGCTAAAGTGGGCGTGGAACCTGGTGGGGGCCGCCGTCGGGCCCTATGGGGATGGTTTCCAGACAGTATTAACACAACTGGACGAAATAAAAGTCCTGCCGCCTGTGCAACGCATCCACGGGGACCTGCACCTGGGCCAGCTCCTGCGCAAGGACTCAGCCGGGACGGGCAGCTGGTACATCCTGGACTTTGAGGGTGAGCCGCTGCGGGCACTGGCCGAGCGCGGCCGACCGGACGTGGCGCTGCGGGACATTGCCGGCATGCTGCGGTCATTTGACTATGCCGGAGCACAGGCTGCCGCCACCGGTGCGGTCACGGCGAAGCAAGGCGGCGTGTGGGCAAGAACTGGTGCCGACGCTTTTGTGGAGGGTTATGAAAGCGCGTCGGGGGAGGCGGTTGCACGCAATAGTGCCCTATTCGTGGCATTGTGGCTGGACAAGGCTCTTTACGAAGTGGTTTATGAATTACAAAATCGGCCCGACTGGGCTTGGGTGCCGATAAGTGCTGTGCGGGAATTGTTTGAATCAAGGGAAAGCGGTGTGGACATGGGACTGAATAAAATGGCCCCTCTTGCGGTGAATGCAGGAGTCTTGGCACGAATTTCCGAGGGGACCTACTACGCACCCCACTCGGTGCTGGGCGCGCACCTTGACGGCGACGGTTTCGCCACTGTTCGGGCGCTGCGGCACCTGGCCACGTCGGTGCAGCTGGTCACAGGCAGCGGGGAGTTCCCGATGACCCATGAACACGGTGGTGTCTGGGTCGCGGTGGTTCCGGTCGAGGAGCCAGGACACGCGCCCGACTACCGGCTGGACGTCAACTACGGCGACGGCGTGCACCGCACCGATGATCCCTATCGCTACCTGCCCACTGTGGGCGAACTGGACATGCACCTCATGGCCGAGGGCAGGCACGAGACACTGTGGACAGTCTTGGGTGCACACGTGCAGCGCTACCACTCCGCATTGGGCCAGGTGACAGGCGTGAGTTTCGCCGTGTGGGTGCCAGCCGTGCAGGCTGTTCGGGTCATTGGCGAGTTCAATGGCTGGGACGGGCGCGGCCACGCCATGCGAAGCCTTGGCAACAGCGGAATTTGGGAATTGTTCATTCCTGACGTTGCCGCCGGGGACCGCTACAAGTTTGAAATCCTCACCGAACAGGGAGAGTGGCTGCAAAAGGCAGACCCCATGGCATACGGAACCGAGGTGCCGCCCCTGACAGCCTCACGGGTAGTTGAGTCAACGTATTCCTTCCAGGACGGCGACTGGATGGCCCAACGTGCCAAGACCGACCCGCACAATGCTCCGATGAGCGTCTATGAAGTCCATTTAGGCTCCTGGCGGCTGGGTTTGAGCTACGTGGACCTGGCCAAGGAGCTGGTGGACTACGTCCAGGGGCTTGGATTCACCCATGTTGAACTCATGCCCGTGTCGGAGCATCCTTTTGGCGGTTCGTGGGGCTACCAGGTGACCTCGTACTATGCGCCGACTGCGCGTTTTGGGCACCCTGATGAGTTCCGGTTGCTGGTTGACTCACTGCACCAGGCCGGCATCGGCGTCATCATGGACTGGGTGCCGGCTCACTTCCCCAAGGACGAATGGGCGCTGGCCAATTTCAATGGCGGCGCACAGTACGAACACTCCAACCCGCAGCTGGGCGAGCACCCAGACTGGGGGACGTTGATCTTTGACTTTGGCCGCAATGAGGTCAGGAACTTCCTGGTGGCAAACGCCCTCTACTGGTTTGAGGAGTTCCACATTGACGGGCTGCGGGTGGACGCCGTGGCGTCCATGCTGTACCTGGACTACTCGCGCGAGGAAGGCCAGTGGAGCCCGAACCGTTTTGGCGGCCGGGAGAACCTCGAGGCCATCAGTTTCCTGCAGGAAATGAATGCCACCGCCTACCGGCGCAACCCCGGCATTGTCACCATCGCCGAAGAATCAACCGCGTTCCCCGGCGTCACCGCGCCCACCAGCGGAGGCGGACTCGGCTTCGGCATCAAATGGAACATGGGCTGGATGCATGACTCGCTGACCTACATGGCTGAGGATCCCGTCAACCGGGGCTGGCACCACAACCAGATCACGTTCTCCATGGTCTACGCATTTACCGAAAGTTTCCTGCTGCCGATCAGCCATGACGAAGTGGTGCATGGCAAGGGCTCCCTGCTGCGCAAAATGCCAGGCGACAGGTGGCAGCAGCTGGCCAACCTGCGGGCCTATTTGGCATTCCAGTGGGCCCATCCGGGAAAGCAGCTGATCTTCATGGGCACAGAGTTCGGCCAGGAAGCCGAATGGAGTGAACAGCACGGCCTCGACTGGTGGTTGGCCGACAACCCGGGACACAGTGCCATTCAGTCGCTGGTCAAGGACTTGAATGAATCCTATTCAGGCACTCCTGCCCTGTATGAGCTGGACAATGTATCTGAGGGCTTTTCGTGGCTCAACGGCGGGGACACGGCCAACAACATCGTCTCCTTTGTCCGCTGGGACAAGAACCGCAACCCCCTGGTGTGCATCATCAACTTCGCCGGAGTTGCTTACGAGGGATACAGGGTCGGTCTGCCGGTGGCCGGCCAGTGGCAGGAAACGCTCAATACGGACCTTGCCATTTACGGTGGCTCTGACGTGAAAAACACCGGGGTACTGCAGGCAGAGGACCTGGCCTGGGACGGCCAGGAAGCCTCGCTGAGGCTGCGGGTGCCGCCGCTTGGTGCACTGTATTTGACGCCTGTGGCCCGCTAGGAACCGGGAGCTGGAATTCACCTGCCCGCCGTTTTGTGTTCACGGTCGGCAGGTGCTATTGTTAGTACTCCGCTGAACGAACGGTTCAGATCCGGACTAGACCAAACCAAGTGGCCTCGAAAACAGGCTCAATGGGTTGTGTTCAAATGTAAAGTTTGAACTTCAGTTGAAATCAAGGATTTGACTTGCTGGAATTCAAGCGGGTAAGATATATAAGTTGCCTCGGCACTGATCGTCGTGGACAAGAAGGTTTGTTTGGGTGTGTTGGCTGGGTGTGGTTGTTGTTTGAGAACTCAATAGTGTGCCAAGTTTTATTGATACCAATTTATTTATATTGAATTGGTTATTTGGTTGTGTGTTGCCGCCCCTGTGGTGATGCATGATCGTTTAGCTGGTTTCGAATTTAGTGCATGCTTTCATTTACCTTTTTCCGGTGTGATTGTGTGTGTCTGTTTAGTTATTAACGGAGAGTTTGATCCTGGCTCAGGATGAACGCTGGCGGCGTGCTTAACACATGCAAGTCGAACGATGAACTGGCGCTTGCGTCGGGGATTAGTGGCGAACGGGTGAGTAACACGTGAGTAACCTGCCCTTAACTCTGGGATAAGCCTTGGAAACGGGGTCTAATACTGGATATTGACTTTACATCGCATGGTGTTTGGTTGAAAGATTTATTGGTTTTGGATGGACTCGCGGCCTATCAGCTTGTTGGTGAGGTAATGGCTCACCAAGGCGACGACGGGTAGCCGGCCTGAGAGGGTGACCGGCCACACTGGGACTGAGACACGGCCCAGACTCCTACGGGAGGCAGCAGTGGGGAATATTGCACAATGGGCGAAAGCCTGATGCAGCGACGCCGCGTGAGGGATGACGGCCTTCGGGTTGTAAACCTCTTTCAGTAGGGAACAAGGCCAGACGTTGTCTGGTTGAGGGTACTTGCAGAAGAAGCGCCGGCTAACTACGTGCCAGCAGCCGCGGTAATACGTAGGGCGCAAGCGTTATCCGGAATTATTGGGCGTAAAGAGCTCGTAGGCGGTTTGTCGCGTCTGCCGTGAAAGTCCGGGGCTCAACCCCGGATCTGCGGTGGGTACGGGCAGACTAGAGTGATGTAGGGGAGACTGGAATTCCTGGTGTAGCGGTGAAATGCGCAGATATCAGGAGGAACACCGATGGCGAAGGCAGGTCTCTGGGCATTAACTGACGCTGAGGAGCGAAAGCATGGGGAGCGAACAGGATTAGATACCCTGGTAGTCCATGCCGTAAACGTTGGGCACTAGGTGTGGGGGACATTCCACGTTTTCCGCGCCGTAGCTAACGCATTAAGTGCCCCGCCTGGGGAGTACGGCCGCAAGGCTAAAACTCAAAGGAATTGACGGGGGCCCGCACAAGCGGCGGAGCATGCGGATTAATTCGATGCAACGCGAAGAACCTTACCAAGGCTTGACATGAACTGGAAACACCTGGAAACAGGTGCCCCGCTTGCGGTCGGTTTACAGGTGGTGCATGGTTGTCGTCAGCTCGTGTCGTGAGATGTTGGGTTAAGTCCCGCAACGAGCGCAACCCTCGTTCTATGTTGCCAGCACGTGATGGTGGGGACTCATAGGAGACTGCCGGGGTCAACTCGGAGGAAGGTGAGGACGACGTCAAATCATCATGCCCCTTATGTCTTGGGCTTCACGCATGCTACAATGGCCGGTACAATGGGTTGCGATACTGTGAGGTGGAGCTAATCCCAAAAAGCCGGTCTCAGTTCGGATTGGGGTCTGCAACTCGACCCCATGAAGTCGGAGTCGCTAGTAATCGCAGATCAGCAACGCTGCGGTGAATACGTTCCCGGGCCTTGTACACACCGCCCGTCAAGTCACGAAAGTTGGTAACACCCGAAGCCGGTGGCCTAACCCCCTTGTGGGGAGGGAGCTGTCGAAGGTGGGACTGGCGATTGGGACTAAGTCGTAACAAGGTAGCCGTACCGGAAGGTGCGGCTGGATCACCTCCTTTCTAAGGAGCACCAAACACCACAACGGTGACTGCATAGTTGCTGGTTGGTGGTGTGAGGAGTAAAGACCCATTGCCAGGACGCATGTTCCTGGGTGGGTTGCTCAAGGGTGGAATATCAATAAAACAGCCGATGATCGGCATCTGGCGACCTGGTTTTAGTACAACACCGACTTTGTGGGTGTGGGGAACGAGCCGTACGGGTTGTTGGGTGTGTGGGTTGTTATGCGTTTGGCACACTGTTGGGTCCTGGAGCAACAACGACCACCATTTGTTTGGTGGTGGTGTTGTGCCTGGTTTCCCGCACATAACCGAACCGGTCACGGTGTGAGACACAATTTGTTTGTGTGTTGAACGTGTCTGGGTGTAGGTGTGTGGTGGGGTTGTTGTTTGAGAACTACATAGTGAACGCGAGCATCTTTATAAAGAAGCAATTTCTTTGAGATAATTGAACCTGGATCTGATGCTGTTGATTCCTGCTTTTTGGTGGGTGTTGGTGGTGTTGGTTTTCATGGTTCTCTCGATAATGTTTTATAGCGTTGTTGACTGCATGTGTGTGGTCAAGTTTTTAAGGGCGCACGGTGGATGCCTTGGCATTAGGAGCCGAAGAAGGACGTAGGAATCTGCGATAAGCCTCGGGGAGTTGATAACCAAACTTTGATCCGAGGGTGTCCGAATGGGGGAACCCCGCTACCCGCCGTAAGGTGAGGTGGTGACCCGCATCTGAATATATAGGGTGTGTGGAGGGAACGTGGGGAAGTGAAACATCTCAGTACCCACAGGAAGAGAAAACAACAGTGATTCCGTTAGTAGTGGCGAGCGAACGCGGAACAGGCTAAACCGTGTCATGTGTGATAGCCGGCGGGCGTTGCATGGTGCGGGGTTGTGGGATTTACCGTATTGGTTCTGCCGGACCAGTGAGGGGAATGGTGCATGTATAGGTGAACGGTTTTGAATGGCCGACCGTAGAGGGTGAGAGTCCCGTAACTGAAATGCAGTGCACTCCCTGGTGAGTATCCCAAGTAGCACGGGGCCCGAGAAATCCCGTGTGAATCTGTCAGGACCACCTGATAAGCCTAAATACTACCTAATGACCGATAGCGGACAAGTACCGTGAGGGAAAGGTGAAAAGTACCCCGGGAGGGGAGTGAAATAGTACCTGAAACCGTGTGCTTACAATCCGTCAGAGCCACCGCGCCCCTTCGTGGGGTGGTTGTTGTGGTGATGGCGTGCCTTTTGAAGAATGAGCCTGCGAGTTAGTGTTACGTCGCGAGGTTAACCCGTGTGGGGAAGCCGTAGCGAAAGCGAGTCTGAATAGGGCGAGTTTAGTGGCGTGATCTAGACCCGAAGCGAAGTGATCTACCCATGGCCAGGTTGAAGCGTGTGTAAGAGCGCGTGGAGGACCGAACCCACTTCAGTTGAAAATGGAGGGGATGAGCTGTGGGTAGGGGTGAAAGGCCAATCAAACTTCGTGATAGCTGGTTCTCCCCGAAATGCATTTAGGTGCAGCGTTGCGTGTTTCTTACTGGAGGTAGAGCTACTGGATGGCTAATGGGCCCTACAAGGTTACTGACGTCAGCCAAACTCCGAATGCCGGTAAGTCAGAGCGTAGCAGTGAGACTGTGGGGGATAAGCTTCATAGTCGAGAGGGAAACAGCCCAGACCACCAACTAAGGCCCCTAAGCGTGTGCTAAGTGGGAAAGGATGTGGGATTGCTTAGACAACCAGGAGGTTGGCTTAGAAGCAGCCATCCTTAAAAGAGTGCGTAATAGCTCACTGGTCAAGTGATCCCGCGCCGACAATGTAGCGGGGCTCAAGTACACCGCCGAAGTTGTGGATTTCAAACACTACCCAAACCAAGGACTTGTTTCTTGGTTCAGGGGTTTGGAGTGGTAGGGGAGCGTCGTGTGGGCATTGAAGTCGCAGTGTGAACTAGCGGTGGAGCCTACACGAGTGAGAATGCAGGCATGAGTAGCGAAAGACGGGTGAGAAACCCGTCCGCCGAATGATCAAGGGTTCCAGGGTCAAGCTAATCTGCCCTGGGTAAGTCGGGACCTAAGGCGAGGCCGACAGGCGTAGTCGATGGACAACGGGTTGATATTCCCGTACCGGTGAAGAACCGCCAATATTGAACCGGTGATACTAACCACCCAAACCACCACTGCGTACCCTTCGGGGTCAGGGTGTGTGGGGAGCGTGGGACCTGAACCGGGGAGGTAAGCGTATTAACAGGTGTGACGCAGGAAGGTAGCCAAGCCGGGCGATGGTAGTCCCGGTCTAAGGACGTAGGAAACACGATAGGCAAATCCGTTGTGTTGTCTTTGATGACGATTCTGAGATCTGATGGGACCCCCGTACGGGGGAATTTGGTGATCCTATGCTGCCTAGAAAAGCATCGACGTGAGGTTCTAACTGCCCGTACCCCAAACCGACACAGGTGATCAGGTAGAGAATACTAAGGCGATCGAGAGAATTATGGTTAAGGAACTCGGCAAAATGCCCCCGTAACTTCGGGAGAAGGGGGGCCTGCCCCGTGAAGAAGATTTACTCTTCATGAGCGGGTGTGGGCCGCAGAGACCAGGGGGAAGCGACTGTTTACTAAAAACACAGGTCCGTGCGAAGTCGCAAGACGATGTATACGGACTGACTCCTGCCCGGTGCTGGAAGGTTAAGAGGACCGGTTAGCCAACTTGTTGGCGAAGCTGAGAATTTAAGCCCCAGTAAACGGCGGTGGTAACTATAACCATCCTAAGGTAGCGAAATTCCTTGTCGGGTAAGTTCCGACCTGCACGAATGGAGTAACGACTTCCCCGCTGTCTCAACCATAAACTCGGCGAAATTGCAGTACGAGTAAAGATGCTCGTTACGCGCAGCAGGACGGAAAGACCCCGAGACCTTTACTATAGTTTGGTATTGGTGTTCGGAGTGGCTTGTGTAGGATAGGTGGGAGACTGTGAAACTGCAACGCTAGTTGCGGTGGAGTCATCGTTGAAATACCACTCTGGTCACTTTGGACATCTAACTTCGGCCCGTAATCCGGGTCAGGGACAGTGCCTGATGGGTAGTTTAACTGGGGCGGTTGCCTCCTAAAAAGTAACGGAGGCGCCCAAAGGTTCCCTCAGCCTGGTTGGCAATCAGGTTTCGAGTGTAAGTGCACAAGGGAGCTTGACTGTGAGAGGGACACCTCGAGCAGGGACGAAAGTCGGGACTAGTGATCCGGCGGCACATTGTGGAATGGCCGTCGCTCAACGGATAAAAGGTACCTCGGGGATAACAGGCTGATCTTGCCCAAGAGTCCATATCGACGGCATGGTTTGGCACCTCGATGTCGGCTCGTCGCATCCTGGGGCTGGAGTAGGTCCCAAGGGTTGGGCTGTTCGCCCATTAAAGCGGTACGCGAGCTGGGTTTAGAACGTCGTGAGACAGTTCGGTCCCTATCCGCTGCGCGCGCAGGAAATTTGAGAAGGGCTGTCCTTAGTACGAGAGGACCGGGACGGACGAACCTCTGGTGTGTCAGTTGTACTGCCAAGTGCATCGCTGATTAGCTACGTTCGGATGGGATAACCGCTGAAAGCATCTAAGCGGGAAGCCCGCTTCAAGATGAGATTTCCATACACAGTTATGTGTGAGAGGCCCCCAGCTAGACCACTGGGTTGATAGGCCGGACGTGGAAGCGAGGACTAAAGACTCGTGAAGCTGACCGGTACTAATAGGCCGATAACTTACACCACACACACTTTATAAAATTAATGCTCGCGTTCACTATGTGGTTCCCAACCAACAAACCCACCCGGTATGTTGCACGGAAACAAAAAAAGCAAGACACCACCACCATCTTTACCACCACAAATGGTAACACCTGGTAGAAAATGTCTTGTATAATAAAATACTGTTGTTCCAAACAAGAACACCCAACAAGCCACCCAACCACCAGCAACACGCTGACTGGTCTGGGGAACGAGTTACGGTGGTCATAGCGTGGGGGAAACGCCCGGTCCCATTCCGAACCCGGAAGCTAAGACCCACAGCGCCGATGGTACTGCATTCGTGAGGATGTGGGAGAGTAGGACACCGCCGGACAACACATAAAACAGGTCGAGGCCCCACACCACCAGGTGCGGGGCCTCCCTGCATTTAACAACCCAACAAACCAACAGACCGCACCACACACAGCCGGCACCACACACAGAGCCGGCACCAGCACACCACGGCCGCCCACACGGGCGGCCATCATTGTTTAAACCGGCTTACTCCGGGACCGGAATGGCCGTACTGCTGCGGACCACAAGCCGGGTCGGGAATTCCTCCGCGACAGGAACATACACGCCGGCACCATCCCGGGAAGACTGCTCCAACCGCGCCAAGATCCGCCGGGCCGCCAGGGCACGCTGACCCCGCGGATTCTGATCAAAGGTCGTCAGCCCGAAAACCTGCCCCAGCTCATGACCATCAATCCCAATCACAGAAAGCTCCTCCGGAACACGCAACCCAAAATCCCTCGCTGAGTATTCGACGCTTTGGGACCACCGTTTATTGCCTTGCCTTGAGGGCCACTGATATTGCCGTTGGGGGCCAGTGCCTCCGGGGGTGGGAGCCACCGGCACTCAACAAGCCACGGGCAGTCAGGTGGGAAAGCGGTGCGTGCGCAACGTATACGCCAGTGCCTGGCACGCGCAGCTCCTGCCAGACACTGACTCTTACCGTGCCGGCGGGACGAGCGGGACGAGCGGGACGATGGAGGTGTGCAGGGGATGCTGGCTGGGACTCTGATACTGGAGCAGGCGCCGAGCGGTCGACGTGGCAGATGCCGGTCGGATAGCAGCAAGCGATGGCGGACACACGGCCGGCTTGCGGCCTGCAGCTGGGTGGGTTGGCCCGTGGTGTGGCCGGTGGTGGGGGTGTGGGTGCCGTGGATTTGCGTGTTCGTGGAAAGGTGTGTATTGTTTTTCGAGTTGCCCCACGTGGTGGGGGGACGGAAATCCTGAGTTTTTGTGGCCGGTTTTGCCGGTTGTTTTGGCGTGTTTTGATGGTGTGGTTCGCTGGTTGAGGGATTTGCATTGTTGGGGCTTTGTGGGTAAGCTTGAAAAGTTGCCTCGGCACTGATCATCGTGGACAAGAAGGTTTGTTTGGGTGTGTTGGCTGGGTGTGGTTGTTGTTTGAGAACTCAATAGTGTGCCAAGTTTTATTGATACCAATTTATTTATATTGAATTGGTTATTTGGTTGTGTGTTGCCGCCCCTGTGGTGATGCATGATCGTTTAGCTGGTTTCGAATTTAGTGCATGCTTTCATTTACCTTTTTCCGGTGTGATTGTGTGTGTCTGTTTAGTTATTAACGGAGAGTTTGATCCTGGCTCAGGATGAACGCTGGCGGCGTGCTTAACACATGCAAGTCGAACGATGAACTGGCGCTTGCGTCGGGGATTAGTGGCGAACGGGTGAGTAACACGTGAGTAACCTGCCCTTAACTCTGGGATAAGCCTTGGAAACGGGGTCTAATACTGGATATTGACTTTACATCGCATGGTGTTTGGTTGAAAGATTTATTGGTTTTGGATGGACTCGCGGCCTATCAGCTTGTTGGTGAGGTAATGGCTCACCAAGGCGACGACGGGTAGCCGGCCTGAGAGGGTGACCGGCCACACTGGGACTGAGACACGGCCCAGACTCCTACGGGAGGCAGCAGTGGGGAATATTGCACAATGGGCGAAAGCCTGATGCAGCGACGCCGCGTGAGGGATGACGGCCTTCGGGTTGTAAACCTCTTTCAGTAGGGAACAAGGCCAGACGTTGTCTGGTTGAGGGTACTTGCAGAAGAAGCGCCGGCTAACTACGTGCCAGCAGCCGCGGTAATACGTAGGGCGCAAGCGTTATCCGGAATTATTGGGCGTAAAGAGCTCGTAGGCGGTTTGTCGCGTCTGCCGTGAAAGTCCGGGGCTCAACCCCGGATCTGCGGTGGGTACGGGCAGACTAGAGTGATGTAGGGGAGACTGGAATTCCTGGTGTAGCGGTGAAATGCGCAGATATCAGGAGGAACACCGATGGCGAAGGCAGGTCTCTGGGCATTAACTGACGCTGAGGAGCGAAAGCATGGGGAGCGAACAGGATTAGATACCCTGGTAGTCCATGCCGTAAACGTTGGGCACTAGGTGTGGGGGACATTCCACGTTTTCCGCGCCGTAGCTAACGCATTAAGTGCCCCGCCTGGGGAGTACGGCCGCAAGGCTAAAACTCAAAGGAATTGACGGGGGCCCGCACAAGCGGCGGAGCATGCGGATTAATTCGATGCAACGCGAAGAACCTTACCAAGGCTTGACATGAACTGGAAACACCTGGAAACAGGTGCCCCGCTTGCGGTCGGTTTACAGGTGGTGCATGGTTGTCGTCAGCTCGTGTCGTGAGATGTTGGGTTAAGTCCCGCAACGAGCGCAACCCTCGTTCTATGTTGCCAGCACGTGATGGTGGGGACTCATAGGAGACTGCCGGGGTCAACTCGGAGGAAGGTGAGGACGACGTCAAATCATCATGCCCCTTATGTCTTGGGCTTCACGCATGCTACAATGGCCGGTACAATGGGTTGCGATACTGTGAGGTGGAGCTAATCCCAAAAAGCCGGTCTCAGTTCGGATTGGGGTCTGCAACTCGACCCCATGAAGTCGGAGTCGCTAGTAATCGCAGATCAGCAACGCTGCGGTGAATACGTTCCCGGGCCTTGTACACACCGCCCGTCAAGTCACGAAAGTTGGTAACACCCGAAGCCGGTGGCCTAACCCCCTTGTGGGGAGGGAGCTGTCGAAGGTGGGACTGGCGATTGGGACTAAGTCGTAACAAGGTAGCCGTACCGGAAGGTGCGGCTGGATCACCTCCTTTCTAAGGAGCACCAAACACCACAACGGTGACTGCATAGTTGTTTGTTGGTGGTGTGAGGAGTAAAGACCCATTGCCAGGACGCATGTTCCTGGGTGGGTTGCTCAAGGGTGGAATATCAATAAAACAGCCGATGATCGGCATCTGGCGACCTGGTTTTAGTACAACACCGACTTTGTGGGTGTGGGGAACGAGCCGTACGGGTTGTTGGGTGTGTGGGTTGTTATGCGTTTGGCACACTGTTGGGTCCTGGAGCAACAACGACCACCATTTGTTTGGTGGTGGTGTTGTGCCTGGTTTCCCGCACATAACCGAACCGGTCACGGTGTGAGACACAATTTGTTTGTGTGTTGAACGTGTCTGGGTGTAGGTGTGTGGTGGGGTTGTTGTTTGAGAACTACATAGTGAACGCGAGCATCTTTATAAAGAAGCAATTTCTTTGAGATAATTGAACCTGGATCTGATGCTGTTGATTCCTGCTTTTTGGTGGGTGTTGGTGGTGTTGGTTTTCATGGTTCTCTCGATAATGTTTTATAGCGTTGTTGACTGCATGTGTGTGGTCAAGTTTTTAAGGGCGCACGGTGGATGCCTTGGCATTAGGAGCCGAAGAAGGACGTAGGAATCTGCGATAAGCCTCGGGGAGTTGATAACCAAACTTTGATCCGAGGGTGTCCGAATGGGGGAACCCCGCTACCCGCCGTAAGGTGAGGTGGTGACCCGCATCTGAATATATAGGGTGTGTGGAGGGAACGTGGGGAAGTGAAACATCTCAGTACCCACAGGAAGAGAAAACAACAGTGATTCCGTTAGTAGTGGCGAGCGAACGCGGAACAGGCTAAACCGTGTCATGTGTGATAGCCGGCGGGCGTTGCATGGTGCGGGGTTGTGGGATTTACCGTATTGGTTCTGCCGGACCAGTGAGGGGAATGGTGCATGTATAGGTGAACGGTTTTGAATGGCCGACCGTAGAGGGTGAGAGTCCCGTAACTGAAATGCAGTGCACTCCCTGGTGAGTATCCCAAGTAGCACGGGGCCCGAGAAATCCCGTGTGAATCTGTCAGGACCACCTGATAAGCCTAAATACTACCTAATGACCGATAGCGGACAAGTACCGTGAGGGAAAGGTGAAAAGTACCCCGGGAGGGGAGTGAAATAGTACCTGAAACCGTGTGCTTACAATCCGTCAGAGCCACCGCGCCCCTTCGTGGGGTGGTTGTTGTGGTGATGGCGTGCCTTTTGAAGAATGAGCCTGCGAGTTAGTGTTACGTCGCGAGGTTAACCCGTGTGGGGAAGCCGTAGCGAAAGCGAGTCTGAATAGGGCGAGTTTAGTGGCGTGATCTAGACCCGAAGCGAAGTGATCTACCCATGGCCAGGTTGAAGCGTGTGTAAGAGCGCGTGGAGGACCGAACCCACTTCAGTTGAAAATGGAGGGGATGAGCTGTGGGTAGGGGTGAAAGGCCAATCAAACTTCGTGATAGCTGGTTCTCCCCGAAATGCATTTAGGTGCAGCGTTGCGTGTTTCTTACTGGAGGTAGAGCTACTGGATGGCTAATGGGCCCTACAAGGTTACTGACGTCAGCCAAACTCCGAATGCCGGTAAGTCAGAGCGTAGCAGTGAGACTGTGGGGGATAAGCTTCATAGTCGAGAGGGAAACAGCCCAGACCACCAACTAAGGCCCCTAAGCGTGTGCTAAGTGGGAAAGGATGTGGGATTGCTTAGACAACCAGGAGGTTGGCTTAGAAGCAGCCATCCTTAAAAGAGTGCGTAATAGCTCACTGGTCAAGTGATCCCGCGCCGACAATGTAGCGGGGCTCAAGTACACCGCCGAAGTTGTGGATTTCAAACACTACCCAAACCAAGGACTTGTTTCTTGGTTCAGGGGTTTGGAGTGGTAGGGGAGCGTCGTGTGGGCATTGAAGTCGCAGTGTGAACTAGCGGTGGAGCCTACACGAGTGAGAATGCAGGCATGAGTAGCGAAAGACGGGTGAGAAACCCGTCCGCCGAATGATCAAGGGTTCCAGGGTCAAGCTAATCTGCCCTGGGTAAGTCGGGACCTAAGGCGAGGCCGACAGGCGTAGTCGATGGACAACGGGTTGATATTCCCGTACCGGTGAAGAACCGCCAATATTGAACCGGTGATACTAACCACCCAAACCACCACTGCGTACCCTTCGGGGTCAGGGTGTGTGGGGAGCGTGGGACCTGAACCGGGGAGGTAAGCGTATTAACAGGTGTGACGCAGGAAGGTAGCCAAGCCGGGCGATGGTAGTCCCGGTCTAAGGACGTAGGAAACACGATAGGCAAATCCGTTGTGTTGTCTTTGATGACGATTCTGAGATCTGATGGGACCCCCGTACGGGGGAATTTGGTGATCCTATGCTGCCTAGAAAAGCATCGACGTGAGGTTCTAACTGCCCGTACCCCAAACCGACACAGGTGATCAGGTAGAGAATACTAAGGCGATCGAGAGAATTATGGTTAAGGAACTCGGCAAAATGCCCCCGTAACTTCGGGAGAAGGGGGGCCTGCCCCGTGAAGAAGATTTACTCTTCATGAGCGGGTGTGGGCCGCAGAGACCAGGGGGAAGCGACTGTTTACTAAAAACACAGGTCCGTGCGAAGTCGCAAGACGATGTATACGGACTGACTCCTGCCCGGTGCTGGAAGGTTAAGAGGACCGGTTAGCCAACTTGTTGGCGAAGCTGAGAATTTAAGCCCCAGTAAACGGCGGTGGTAACTATAACCATCCTAAGGTAGCGAAATTCCTTGTCGGGTAAGTTCCGACCTGCACGAATGGAGTAACGACTTCCCCGCTGTCTCAACCATAAACTCGGCGAAATTGCAGTACGAGTAAAGATGCTCGTTACGCGCAGCAGGACGGAAAGACCCCGAGACCTTTACTATAGTTTGGTATTGGTGTTCGGAGTGGCTTGTGTAGGATAGGTGGGAGACTGTGAAACTGCAACGCTAGTTGCGGTGGAGTCATCGTTGAAATACCACTCTGGTCACTTTGGACATCTAACTTCGGCCCGTAATCCGGGTCAGGGACAGTGCCTGATGGGTAGTTTAACTGGGGCGGTTGCCTCCTAAAAAGTAACGGAGGCGCCCAAAGGTTCCCTCAGCCTGGTTGGCAATCAGGTTTCGAGTGTAAGTGCACAAGGGAGCTTGACTGTGAGAGGGACACCTCGAGCAGGGACGAAAGTCGGGACTAGTGATCCGGCGGCACATTGTGGAATGGCCGTCGCTCAACGGATAAAAGGTACCTCGGGGATAACAGGCTGATCTTGCCCAAGAGTCCATATCGACGGCATGGTTTGGCACCTCGATGTCGGCTCGTCGCATCCTGGGGCTGGAGTAGGTCCCAAGGGTTGGGCTGTTCGCCCATTAAAGCGGTACGCGAGCTGGGTTTAGAACGTCGTGAGACAGTTCGGTCCCTATCCGCTGCGCGCGCAGGAAATTTGAGAAGGGCTGTCCTTAGTACGAGAGGACCGGGACGGACGAACCTCTGGTGTGTCAGTTGTACTGCCAAGTGCATCGCTGATTAGCTACGTTCGGATGGGATAACCGCTGAAAGCATCTAAGCGGGAAGCCCGCTTCAAGATGAGATTTCCATACACAGTTATGTGTGAGAGGCCCCCAGCTAGACCACTGGGTTGATAGGCCGGACGTGGAAGCGAGGACTAAAGACTCGTGAAGCTGACCGGTACTAATAGGCCGATAACTTACACCACACACACTTTATAAAATTAATGCTCGCGTTCACTATGTGGTTCCCAACCAACAAACCCACCCGGTATGTTGCACGGAAACAAAAAAAGCAAGACACCACCACCATCTTTACCACCACAAATGGTAACACCTGGTAGAAAATGTCTTGTATAATAAAATACTGTTGTTCCAAACAAGAACACCCAACAAGCCACCCAACCACCAGCAACACGCTGACTGGTCTGGGGAACGAGTTACGGTGGTCATAGCGTGGGGGAAACGCCCGGTCCCATTCCGAACCCGGAAGCTAAGACCCACAGCGCCGATGGTACTGCATTCGTGAGGATGTGGGAGAGTAGGACACCGCCGGACAACACATAAAACAGGTCGAGGCCCCACACCACCAGGTGCGGGGCCTCCCTGCATTTAACAACCCAACAAACCAACAGACCGCACCACACACAGCCGGCACCACACACAGAGCCGGCACCAGCACACCACGGCCGCCCACACGGGCGGCCATCATTGTTTAAACCGGCTTACTCCGGGACCGGAATGGCCGTACTGCTGCGGACCACAAGCCGGGTCGGGAATTCCTCCGCGACAGGAACATACACGCCGGCACCATCCCGGGAAGACTGCTCCAACCGCGCCAAGATCCGCCGGGCCGCCAGGGCACGCTGACCCCGCGGATTCTGATCAAAGGTCGTCAGCCCGAAAACCTGCCCCAGCTCATGACCATCAATCCCAATCACAGAAAGCTCCTCCGGAACACGCAACCCAAAATCCCTCGCTGAGTATTCGACGCTTTGGGACCACCGTTTATTGCCTTGCCTTGAGGGCCACTGATATTGCCGTTGGGGGCCAGTGCCTCCGGGGGTGGGAGCCACCGGCACTCAACAAGCCACGGGCAGTCAGGTGGGAAAGCGGTGCGTGCGCAACGTATACGCCAGTGCCTGGCACGCGCAGCTCCTGCCAGACACTGACTCTTACCGTGCCGGCGGGACGAGCGGGACGAGCGGGACGATGGAGGTGTGCAGGGGATGCTGGCTGGGACTCTGATACTGGAGCAGGCGCCGAGCGGTCGACGTGGCAGATGCCGGTCGGATAGCAGCAAGCGATGGCGGACACACGGCCGGCTTGCGGCCTGCAGCTGGGTGGGTTGGCCCGTGGTGTGGCCGGTGGTGGGGGTGTGGGTGCCGTGGATTTGCGTGTTCGTGGAAAGGTGTGTATTGTTTTTCGAGTTGCCCCACGTGGTGGGGGGACGGAAATCCTGAGTTTTTGTGGCCGGTTTTGCCGGTTGTTTTGGCGTGTTTTGATGGTGTGGTTCGCTGGTTGAGGGATTTGCATTGTTGGGGCTTTGTGGGTAAGCTTGAAAAGTTGCCTCGGCACTGATCATCGTGGACAAGAAGGTTTGTTTGGGTGTGTTGGCTGGGTGTGGTTGTTGTTTGAGAACTCAATAGTGTGCCAAGTTTTATTGATACCAATTTATTTATATTGAATTGGTTATTTGGTTGTGTGTTGCCGCCCCTGTGGTGATGCATGATCGTTTAGCTGGTTTCGAATTTAGTGCATGCTTTCATTTACCTTTTTCCGGTGTGATTGTGTGTGTCTGTTTAGTTATTAACGGAGAGTTTGATCCTGGCTCAGGATGAACGCTGGCGGCGTGCTTAACACATGCAAGTCGAACGATGAACTGGCGCTTGCGTCGGGGATTAGTGGCGAACGGGTGAGTAACACGTGAGTAACCTGCCCTTAACTCTGGGATAAGCCTTGGAAACGGGGTCTAATACTGGATATTGACTTTACATCGCATGGTGTTTGGTTGAAAGATTTATTGGTTTTGGATGGACTCGCGGCCTATCAGCTTGTTGGTGAGGTAATGGCTCACCAAGGCGACGACGGGTAGCCGGCCTGAGAGGGTGACCGGCCACACTGGGACTGAGACACGGCCCAGACTCCTACGGGAGGCAGCAGTGGGGAATATTGCACAATGGGCGAAAGCCTGATGCAGCGACGCCGCGTGAGGGATGACGGCCTTCGGGTTGTAAACCTCTTTCAGTAGGGAACAAGGCCAGACGTTGTCTGGTTGAGGGTACTTGCAGAAGAAGCGCCGGCTAACTACGTGCCAGCAGCCGCGGTAATACGTAGGGCGCAAGCGTTATCCGGAATTATTGGGCGTAAAGAGCTCGTAGGCGGTTTGTCGCGTCTGCCGTGAAAGTCCGGGGCTCAACCCCGGATCTGCGGTGGGTACGGGCAGACTAGAGTGATGTAGGGGAGACTGGAATTCCTGGTGTAGCGGTGAAATGCGCAGATATCAGGAGGAACACCGATGGCGAAGGCAGGTCTCTGGGCATTAACTGACGCTGAGGAGCGAAAGCATGGGGAGCGAACAGGATTAGATACCCTGGTAGTCCATGCCGTAAACGTTGGGCACTAGGTGTGGGGGACATTCCACGTTTTCCGCGCCGTAGCTAACGCATTAAGTGCCCCGCCTGGGGAGTACGGCCGCAAGGCTAAAACTCAAAGGAATTGACGGGGGCCCGCACAAGCGGCGGAGCATGCGGATTAATTCGATGCAACGCGAAGAACCTTACCAAGGCTTGACATGAACTGGAAACACCTGGAAACAGGTGCCCCGCTTGCGGTCGGTTTACAGGTGGTGCATGGTTGTCGTCAGCTCGTGTCGTGAGATGTTGGGTTAAGTCCCGCAACGAGCGCAACCCTCGTTCTATGTTGCCAGCACGTGATGGTGGGGACTCATAGGAGACTGCCGGGGTCAACTCGGAGGAAGGTGAGGACGACGTCAAATCATCATGCCCCTTATGTCTTGGGCTTCACGCATGCTACAATGGCCGGTACAATGGGTTGCGATACTGTGAGGTGGAGCTAATCCCAAAAAGCCGGTCTCAGTTCGGATTGGGGTCTGCAACTCGACCCCATGAAGTCGGAGTCGCTAGTAATCGCAGATCAGCAACGCTGCGGTGAATACGTTCCCGGGCCTTGTACACACCGCCCGTCAAGTCACGAAAGTTGGTAACACCCGAAGCCGGTGGCCTAACCCCCTTGTGGGGAGGGAGCTGTCGAAGGTGGGACTGGCGATTGGGACTAAGTCGTAACAAGGTAGCCGTACCGGAAGGTGCGGCTGGATCACCTCCTTTCTAAGGAGCACCAAACACCACAACGGTGACTGCATAGTTGTTTGTTGGTGGTGTGAGGAGTAAAGACCCATTGCCAGGACGCATGTTCCTGGGTGGGTTGCTCAAGGGTGGAATATCAATAAAACAGCCGATGATCGGCATCTGGCGACCTGGTTTTAGTACAACACCGACTTTGTGGGTGTGGGGAACGAGCCGTACGGGTTGTTGGGTGTGTGGGTTGTTATGCGTTTGGCACACTGTTGGGTCCTGGAGCAACAACGACCACCATTTGTTTGGTGGTGGTGTTGTGCCTGGTTTCCCGCACATAACCGAACCGGTCACGGTGTGAGACACAATTTGTTTGTGTGTTGAACGTGTCTGGGTGTAGGTGTGTGGTGGGGTTGTTGTTTGAGAACTACATAGTGAACGCGAGCATCTTTATAAAGAAGCAATTTCTTTGAGATAATTGAACCTGGATCTGATGCTGTTGATTCCTGCTTTTTGGTGGGTGTTGGTGGTGTTGGTTTTCATGGTTCTCTCGATAATGTTTTATAGCGTTGTTGACTGCATGTGTGTGGTCAAGTTTTTAAGGGCGCACGGTGGATGCCTTGGCATTAGGAGCCGAAGAAGGACGTAGGAATCTGCGATAAGCCTCGGGGAGTTGATAACCAAACTTTGATCCGAGGGTGTCCGAATGGGGGAACCCCGCTACCCGCCGTAAGGTGAGGTGGTGACCCGCATCTGAATATATAGGGTGTGTGGAGGGAACGTGGGGAAGTGAAACATCTCAGTACCCACAGGAAGAGAAAACAACAGTGATTCCGTTAGTAGTGGCGAGCGAACGCGGAACAGGCTAAACCGTGTCATGTGTGATAGCCGGCGGGCGTTGCATGGTGCGGGGTTGTGGGATTTACCGTATTGGTTCTGCCGGACCAGTGAGGGGAATGGTGCATGTATAGGTGAACGGTTTTGAATGGCCGACCGTAGAGGGTGAGAGTCCCGTAACTGAAATGCAGTGCACTCCCTGGTGAGTATCCCAAGTAGCACGGGGCCCGAGAAATCCCGTGTGAATCTGTCAGGACCACCTGATAAGCCTAAATACTACCTAATGACCGATAGCGGACAAGTACCGTGAGGGAAAGGTGAAAAGTACCCCGGGAGGGGAGTGAAATAGTACCTGAAACCGTGTGCTTACAATCCGTCAGAGCCACCGCGCCCCTTCGTGGGGTGGTTGTTGTGGTGATGGCGTGCCTTTTGAAGAATGAGCCTGCGAGTTAGTGTTACGTCGCGAGGTTAACCCGTGTGGGGAAGCCGTAGCGAAAGCGAGTCTGAATAGGGCGAGTTTAGTGGCGTGATCTAGACCCGAAGCGAAGTGATCTACCCATGGCCAGGTTGAAGCGTGTGTAAGAGCGCGTGGAGGACCGAACCCACTTCAGTTGAAAATGGAGGGGATGAGCTGTGGGTAGGGGTGAAAGGCCAATCAAACTTCGTGATAGCTGGTTCTCCCCGAAATGCATTTAGGTGCAGCGTTGCGTGTTTCTTACTGGAGGTAGAGCTACTGGATGGCTAATGGGCCCTACAAGGTTACTGACGTCAGCCAAACTCCGAATGCCGGTAAGTCAGAGCGTAGCAGTGAGACTGTGGGGGATAAGCTTCATAGTCGAGAGGGAAACAGCCCAGACCACCAACTAAGGCCCCTAAGCGTGTGCTAAGTGGGAAAGGATGTGGGATTGCTTAGACAACCAGGAGGTTGGCTTAGAAGCAGCCATCCTTAAAAGAGTGCGTAATAGCTCACTGGTCAAGTGATCCCGCGCCGACAATGTAGCGGGGCTCAAGTACACCGCCGAAGTTGTGGATTTCAAACACTACCCAAACCAAGGACTTGTTTCTTGGTTCAGGGGTTTGGAGTGGTAGGGGAGCGTCGTGTGGGCATTGAAGTCGCAGTGTGAACTAGCGGTGGAGCCTACACGAGTGAGAATGCAGGCATGAGTAGCGAAAGACGGGTGAGAAACCCGTCCGCCGAATGATCAAGGGTTCCAGGGTCAAGCTAATCTGCCCTGGGTAAGTCGGGACCTAAGGCGAGGCCGACAGGCGTAGTCGATGGACAACGGGTTGATATTCCCGTACCGGTGAAGAACCGCCAATATTGAACCGGTGATACTAACCACCCAAACCACCACTGCGTACCCTTCGGGGTCAGGGTGTGTGGGGAGCGTGGGACCTGAACCGGGGAGGTAAGCGTATTAACAGGTGTGACGCAGGAAGGTAGCCAAGCCGGGCGATGGTAGTCCCGGTCTAAGGACGTAGGAAACACGATAGGCAAATCCGTTGTGTTGTCTTTGATGACGATTCTGAGATCTGATGGGACCCCCGTACGGGGGAATTTGGTGATCCTATGCTGCCTAGAAAAGCATCGACGTGAGGTTCTAACTGCCCGTACCCCAAACCGACACAGGTGATCAGGTAGAGAATACTAAGGCGATCGAGAGAATTATGGTTAAGGAACTCGGCAAAATGCCCCCGTAACTTCGGGAGAAGGGGGGCCTGCCCCGTGAAGAAGATTTACTCTTCATGAGCGGGTGTGGGCCGCAGAGACCAGGGGGAAGCGACTGTTTACTAAAAACACAGGTCCGTGCGAAGTCGCAAGACGATGTATACGGACTGACTCCTGCCCGGTGCTGGAAGGTTAAGAGGACCGGTTAGCCAACTTGTTGGCGAAGCTGAGAATTTAAGCCCCAGTAAACGGCGGTGGTAACTATAACCATCCTAAGGTAGCGAAATTCCTTGTCGGGTAAGTTCCGACCTGCACGAATGGAGTAACGACTTCCCCGCTGTCTCAACCATAAACTCGGCGAAATTGCAGTACGAGTAAAGATGCTCGTTACGCGCAGCAGGACGGAAAGACCCCGAGACCTTTACTATAGTTTGGTATTGGTGTTCGGAGTGGCTTGTGTAGGATAGGTGGGAGACTGTGAAACTGCAACGCTAGTTGCGGTGGAGTCATCGTTGAAATACCACTCTGGTCACTTTGGACATCTAACTTCGGCCCGTAATCCGGGTCAGGGACAGTGCCTGATGGGTAGTTTAACTGGGGCGGTTGCCTCCTAAAAAGTAACGGAGGCGCCCAAAGGTTCCCTCAGCCTGGTTGGCAATCAGGTTTCGAGTGTAAGTGCACAAGGGAGCTTGACTGTGAGAGGGACACCTCGAGCAGGGACGAAAGTCGGGACTAGTGATCCGGCGGCACATTGTGGAATGGCCGTCGCTCAACGGATAAAAGGTACCTCGGGGATAACAGGCTGATCTTGCCCAAGAGTCCATATCGACGGCATGGTTTGGCACCTCGATGTCGGCTCGTCGCATCCTGGGGCTGGAGTAGGTCCCAAGGGTTGGGCTGTTCGCCCATTAAAGCGGTACGCGAGCTGGGTTTAGAACGTCGTGAGACAGTTCGGTCCCTATCCGCTGCGCGCGCAGGAAATTTGAGAAGGGCTGTCCTTAGTACGAGAGGACCGGGACGGACGAACCTCTGGTGTGTCAGTTGTACTGCCAAGTGCATCGCTGATTAGCTACGTTCGGATGGGATAACCGCTGAAAGCATCTAAGCGGGAAGCCCGCTTCAAGATGAGATTTCCATACACAGTTATGTGTGAGAGGCCCCCAGCTAGACCACTGGGTTGATAGGCCGGACGTGGAAGCGAGGACTAAAGACTCGTGAAGCTGACCGGTACTAATAGGCCGATAACTTACACCACACACACTTTATAAAATTAATGCTCGCGTTCACTATGTGGTTCCCAACCAACAAACCCACCCGGTATGTTGCACGGAAACAAAAAAAGCAAGACACCACCACCATCTTTACCACCACAAATGGTAACACCTGGTAGAAAATGTCTTGTATAATAAAATACTGTTGTTCCAAACAAGAACACCCAACAAGCCACCCAACCACCAGCAACACGCTGACTGGTCTGGGGAACGAGTTACGGTGGTCATAGCGTGGGGGAAACGCCCGGTCCCATTCCGAACCCGGAAGCTAAGACCCACAGCGCCGATGGTACTGCATTCGTGAGGATGTGGGAGAGTAGGACACCGCCGGACAACACATAAAACAGGTCGAGGCCCCACACCACCAGGTGCGGGGCCTCCCTGCATTTAACAACCCAACAAACCAACAGACCGCACCACACACAGCCGGCACCACACACAGAGCCGGCACCAGCACACCACGGCCGCCCACACGGGCGGCCATCATTGTTTAAACCCGCTTACTCCGGGACCGGAATGGCCGTACTGCTGCGGACCACAAGCCGGGTCGGGAATTCCTCCGCGACAGGAACATACACGCCGGCACCATCCCGGGAAGACTGCTCCAACCGCGCCAAGATCCGCCGGGCCGCCAGGGCACCCTGACCCCGCGGATTCTGATCAAAGGTCGTCAGCCCGAAAACCTGCCCCAGCTCATGACCATCAATCCCAATCACAGAAAGCTCCTCCGGAACACGCAACCCAAAATCCCTCGCTGCCAGAATCGCCCCAATAGCCATCTCATCCGACGCCGCAAACACCGCCGAAGGACGCACCAATCCAGCCCCCAACAAACCACGCGCAACCACGTAAGCGCCCTGCACGGTGAAGTCGGAACTCTGCTGCCATGCCTCTGAGGTGGGCAGCCCAGCCTCCTGCATGGCCATTTGGTAGCCGCTGCGCCGGGTCCCGGGCAATTTGAAGTCGGCGTCGTACTCGTGGTCTCCGCCAATATGGGCGATACGCGTGTGGCCGAGCCCGATCAAGTGCTCAGTGGCCCTTTTTGCCAGATGAAAATCGTCCACCCGCAGGCTGTCTGCGCCCGGGAGTGGCCCGCCAATGCCCAGCACGGGGCGGTGTATGGCCAGCAGCTGGCCGACCTCAGCCTCGGTGAGTTCCAACGAAACTGCGATGACGGCGTCGAGCCTTTTCCGCAGCAGGAAGTCGGTGAGGATGGTGGCGCGGTGGCTTTCATTTTGGCTGGTGGTGTACAGGGTGAGGTCGTAGCCGGCCTCGAGGAGTTCCGAGGCGGCGCCGTCGATGACGGAGGAGTAGAACCAGCGGTTCACGCCGGGGACCACGATGCCGATGTTGTGGTTTCGGCCGGAGGCCAGGCTGGAGGCCGCATAGGACAACACGAACCCCAGCTCTGCGGCCGCGTCCTGGGCGAGTTTGCGGCTCTTGGCAGAGACACTTCCCCTGCCGCCCAGTGCGCGTGAAACCGTGGCTATGGACAGCCCGGAAAGTTCCGCAACCTCTTTGATGCCGGCCACTTTATTGCCCTTCGGATTTTGTGTCAGAGTTTCAGCCAGACGGCCTCGGACGATTCTAGCTGAGAGCTTTCGCCAAGCTCGGGAAGGGATCGGGCGATGACGCTGCCCGCGGGCAGTGGCAGGGGATCGCTGCCGGTGTTGATGAGCACCAAGGTGTTGCCGTTGAGGAACGCCAGCGAATGCCCCGTGCAGTATTCCTCGGCCCACTGCAGCGACCCCGTGCCGAGCTTGAGTTCGCGCCGGATCCGCAACGCCTGGCGGTACAGGGAAAGGTGCGACGCCGGGTCGCCGGCCTGGGTGTCGCGGGCGTAGCTTTGCCAGTCCAAGGGTTGGGGGAGCCAGGGGGCGGCCGGGGCAGGGGCGCCGTCACTGAAGCCGGCCGCCTGGCTGCTGCCGCGCCACGGCAGCGGGATGCGGCAGCCGTCGCGGCCAAGCCGGTCGCCGCCGGTGCGGGCAAAGGTCGGATCCTGGCGGGCCTCGTCAGGCAGGGTGGTGTGGTCCGGGAGGCCCAGTTCCTCGCCCTGGTAGAGGTAGCAGGCGCCCGGCAGTGCCAGCATGAACAACGACGCCGCAGCCGCACGTCGGCGCCCCAGCGGAAGGTTGGGCTGTGCGTCGGCAGAACCGACGCCGTCGCCGTCGCGGGGACCGCCGTCGTCGTACCCGAAGCGGGTGGCGTGCCGGACGACGTCGTGGTTGGAGAGCACCCACGTGCTGGTGGCACCGACGGCATCAAAGGCGTTGAGGGAGGCCTCGACGACGTGGCGCAACGCAGTCGCGGAGAAGCCGGTGGTCAGGTACGGGAAGTTGAAGGCCTGGTGCATCTGGTCGGGGCGCACCCAATCGGCCATGCGCTCCAACGGGTCCACATTGGCCTCGGCGCAGAGGATCCGCCCGGGACCGTATTCGGCCAGGACCTCGCGCCAGCGGCGGTAGATGTCGTGCAGATCCGGCTGGCCAAACATGGGGGCAAGATGTCCGGGGAAGCCCTCAGTGCTGCCGCCCCACGCCGTGCCGCCCCAATCGGGCAGGCCGGCCGCCTTCACCAGGGCGTGGGCCACGTCCACCCGGAAACCGTGGACGCCGCGATCGAGCCAGAACCGCAGGACGCGTTCAAACTCTGCATGGACGGCGGCGTTGTCCCAGTTGAAATCCGGCTGGGTTGAATCAAAGAGGTGCAGGTACCACTGGTCGGCCGTGCCGTCCTGGGCAGCAATCCGCGTCCAGGCAGGCCCGCCAAAGTGCGACTGCCAATTGTTGGGCGGCAACGATCCATCCGGACCCAGGCCGTCCCGGAACATGAACATCTCCCGCTCCGGGCTGCCGGGCGCTGCCGCCAGGGCGGCCTGGAAAAGGACGTGCTCATCCGAGCAGTGGTTCGGCACCAGGTCGATGATCACGCGCAGCTGCAAGGCCGCTGCCTTGTCCATGAGGCGGTCGAAGTCAGCCAGGGTGCCAAAGAGCGGATCAACTTCGCAGTAGTCGGACACGTCATAGCCGGCGTCGCGTTGCGGGGAACTGTAGAACGGTGAGAGCCACACGGCGTCGACGCCGAGCTTGGCCAGCTGCCCCAGCTCAAGGGTGATGCCGGCCAGATCCCCGACCCCGTCGCCGTTGCTGTCGCGGAAGGAACGCGGGTAGACCTGATAGATCACGGAGTCCGCCGACCAGTGCTGCACGCCGTCGGGCGCGGCCTGATGAACCGGCGTCAAACGGCCGGAAAAAGTTGCGAAAGCAGCCGCGGGGGCGGGGACACCGAGGTCCGTAGAGATGACAGGCATGACAACCACTCTATTGGACGGAATCACAAAATGAAAACGTTTTCAAAAAGTCATCAGAAACCTTGGAAATTGCGTGACAAGACAAAGTTGCCAGCGACTGCAGGCCGCGGTCACCGTTGTCGGAGCAGCCCAGTGGCGCGGCATCTACGGCAATTTGAGCAGCCGAAACCTTTTCACCCTATGCCGCCACTTCTTTTTGGAACCGTTTACATCTATCTTGGGAAATGCCTGCCCGCTGTGAGGTAAGCCACTGATGTAATTTTTTGCCTGCAGCGCCCCACGGGCGCCGGGCTACAGAAAGGGACACCAATGAAGTTGCCTAATACAAGTGCCACTCCTGTCAGCCTCCGCGTCTTTGCCGTGGGCGCGCTGACGGCAGTGGGGGCCCTCGCGCTCAGCGCCTGCGGCGGTGACACCAGGGCCTCAAGTCCCGATTCGGCCGCCGCGCAGGACCTGGCCGCTGACGGCGCCTCCACCATCACCATGTGGGTGGACGCCGAACGCGCCCCGGCGCTGAAGGACATCGCGGCCAAGTTCAAGGCGGACACGGGCATCGAGGTAAAGCTCGTCATCAAGGACTTCGCCGCTGTGCGCGATGACTTCATCACCCAGGTTCCCACCGGCAAGGGCCCGGACCTGATCGTCGGCCCGCACGACTGGGTGGGCAAGTTTGTGCAAAACGGTGTCATCGCACCTGTCGAGCTGGGCGAGAAGTCCGCGACATTCTCCGCCACGGCCGTCAAGGCCATGACGTTCAAGGGCTCAACTTACGGCGTCCCGTACTCGGTTGAAAACATTGCCCTGTTGCGCAACACCGAGCTGCTGCCAGCCGCCGTCACCACCTTTGACGAGGTGATCGCCGCCGGTCAGGGCGTGGTTGACGCGGGCAACGCCAAGTACGCCTTCCTCGTTGGCCTTGACCCCAAGCAGGGCGATCCCTACCACCTGTATCCGCTGCAGACCTCGATGGGCTCGACAGTGTTCGGCCTGGACGCCGAGGGCGGCTACGACCCCAAGAACCTCGTCCTGGGTGAGCCGGCCGGCGTCGAATTTGCCAAGAAGCTGGTGGAATGGGGCGACTCCGGGTCCAAGGTCCTGAACTCCAACATCACCGGCGACATTGCCAAGGAAGAGTTCAAGAACGGCAAGAGCCCGTACTTCCTGTCCGGCCCGTGGAATGTCCCGGACCTGCAAAAGGCCGGCATCAAGCTGGCCGTTGACCCGCTGCCCACCGCCGGCGGCAAGCCCGCACAGCCGTTTGTCGGCGTCAACGGCTTCTTCATCAGCGCCAAGAGCGCCAATGCGCTGGCCACGACGGAGTTTGTCACGAACTACCTGACCACCGAGGAGGCCCAGGACTCGATGTTCACGGCAGGCGGGCGCCCGCCGGCATTGAAGGCCTCCTTCGACAAGGCTGCCTCCGACCCGATCGTGGAGGCCTTTGGCAAGATCGGCGCCTAAGCGCCATTGTCAGCAGCGGTGTGTGGCGCACGGGCCGGGAGCCCGCGGGCCACGCACCGTTTTGACCAGCTTGAACCCCTGCAAGAGGACAGCCACGTGACGTTAGTTTCCAAATCCACCCACGACGCCGGACCCGCACCCCGGGCCGGCGGCGACCAGCAACCGGCGCAACGGCGCGCAACGAAGAAGCCCCGCGGTATGGAATCACTGCGCGGCACCCTGGCCAAGGTGGTGCTGTTGGGCCTGGTGGATGCCTTTGCCGTCTTCGTCATGATCACGCTGTTCCTGAACGAATCGTGGGCCATCCTGGCCATTGCCGCCGTTGTCACGCTGGTGGTGAACTGGATTTATCTGCGCAAGGGCGGGCTGCCGGCCAAATACCTGGCCCCCGGCGTCTTCTTCCTTGTTGTCTTCCAGGTCTTCGTCGTCCTCTACTCCGGCTACATTGCGTTCACCAATTACGGCGACGGGCACAACAGCAGCAAGGACGACGCCATCTCGGCGATTCAGATGACGGCGCAACAGCGGGTGCCCGATTCACCTGTATTTAAAACAACTGTGCTTAAACAAAATGGCGGGCTGGTTCTGATGTTCACCAACCCCGACGGCACCATCACCGTCGGTTCCGCCACGGACCCGCTGACGCCCGTCACCGACGCAACGCTTGACGGCACGGGCAAGGCCGTTTCCCTGCCTGGCTACGACACCCTGAACTTTGCCCAAATTGTGGCGAACCAGAATGACATTCTGGCCATCTCGGTTCCGGTCTCCGCAGACCCGGCCCAGGGCAGCCTGCGCACGGCCGACGGCAGCACCGCCTACGCGTTCAAGCCGAGCATGGTCTACGACGCGGCCACCGACACGTTCACCGATGCGGAAACGGGCGCCACCTTTACGGACAACGGCGAGGGCGCCTTTGCGAGTGCGAACGGGGAGCGGCTGGCCACGGGTTGGAAGATCAACGTGGGCTTCGACAACTTTGTCAGGGCGTTCACAGACCCCAATCTGCGCGCACCGCTGTTGAACGTGATTGCCTGGACGTTCACCTTCGCCATCGTGTCGGTGATCCTGACCTTCAGCCTGGGCTTGTTCCTGGCCATCACGTTCAACCGGGACGACCTGCGCGGCAAGAAAGTCTACCGGGTGTTGATGATCCTGCCCTACGCCTTTCCGGCGTTCCTGTCCGGACTGGTGTGGTCGGGCATCCTGAACCCCCAATTTGGCTGGTTGAACCAGACGTTGCTGGGAGGGGCGGAAATTGGCTGGCTGACGGATCCGGTGCTGGCCAAGATCAGCGTCCTGGTGGTGAACCTGTGGTTGGGCTTCCCCTATATGTTCCTGGTGTGCACGGGCGCCCTGCAATCGCTGCCCGTCGAACTCGACGAGGCGGCACGCGTCGACGGCGCCGGCGCCTGGCGGATCTTCCGCTCCATCAAGCTGCCGCTGCTGCTGGTTTCGATCGCCCCGCTGCTGATTGCGTCCTTCGCGTTCAACTTCAACAACTTCAACGTCATCTACATGCTGACCGGCGGCGGGCCGCGCTTTGAGGACACCACCCGGGACATCGGCTCCACGGACATCCTCATCACGCTCGTGTACAAGGTGGCGTTCGGGCAGGGCACCGGGCGCGACTACGGCCTGGCAAGCGCCCTGGCAATCGTCATCTTCATCATTGTGGCCACCGTTTCGGCCATCAGCTTCAAGCAGACCAAGGCACTTGAGGAAGTGAACCGATGAGCACCACCACCATTCCGGTACAAACCGCAACAGAGCCGCCGCGGGCCAAGCGCCGCCCCCTGGGTGTCTGGTTCAAGGACAAGGGCTGGCGCCACCTGGTGGGCGTGCTCGTCACACTCTTTGCCATCTTCCCGCTGCTTTATGTGCTCTCCGCCGCGCTGAACTCCAACGGCACCCTGGCCGGCACGAAGGGCCTGTTCACCCGCATTGACTTCGGCAACTTCGTAAACCTGTTCAACGACCCGGCACGCCCCTTTGGCCGCTGGTTCATCAACACCCTCGTGATCGGAGTAGTCACCTCGGCCGCCACCGTCTTCCTCGGGGCCATGGCCGCCTACGCCTTTTCCCGCATGCGCTTCAAGGGCCGCCGGATGGGCCTGCTCTCCCTGCTCCTGCTGCAGATGTTCCCGCAGCTGCTAGCCGTCGTCGCCATTTTCCTGCTGCTCAGCGGCATCTCCGACGTCATCCCCGCCCTCGGCCTGGGCAGCCAGCTGGGCTTGATCATGGTCTATCTCGGCGGTGCGCTCGGCGTGAACACCTACCTCATGTACGGCTTCTTCAACACGATCCCGCAGTCGCTGGATGAGGCCGCCAAGATCGACGGTGCCTCCCACCTGCAGATCTTCTTCGGCATCATCTTGCGCCTGGTCACCCCCATCCTGGCCGTCGTGGCGTTGCTCTCCTTCATCGCCATCTCCAGCGAGTTCGTCATCGCCTCCGTGGTGCTCACCGATCCCGACTCGCAAACCCTGGCCGTGGGGCTGTATTCCTTCGTCGCCGACACCCGTTCCAAGAACTGGGGCATCTTCTCCGCCGGCGCAGTTTTGGCCGCAGTGCCTGTCATGGCGCTCTTCCTGTTCCTTCAACGGTACATTGTCAGTGGATTGGTTCAAGGCGGAGTAAAAGGATAGACATGGCTTTTCAGCAACCCCACCACGACGGTTCAGCTCTATACATGGGAAGTTCGACGCCGAAACTTGGCGAACGCTGCACCCTGCGGTTGCGTGTGCCGCAAGAATGGGGCACTGCCTCGCGGGTGTGGGTGCGCAGCGTCCAGGACGCCGAACCCCGGTACGACGAGGCGAAGGTTGTTGGCGCAACCAACGGCTGGGTGTGGTGGGAGGCGACCATGCTCCACGTCAATCCGGTGGCGCTGTACAGATTTGTCATCGAGGTGGGCGGTACCGAGGCGGACGGGCCCAGCTACTGGCACCTGAACAACGCAGGCCTGCACAACCGCGACACCTCCGACTACAACGACTTCCGGGTCACCACGGCCAACGACGCCCCGGCGTGGTCGCGCGACGCCGTGATGTACCAGGTGTTCCCCGACAGGTTCGCCCGCTCCGCCCAGGCTGCGGACAGGGCCACCCCCGAATGGGCACTGGCCTGCGCCTGGGACACGCCGGTGGAGGGCAGCGGCCCGGATGTGGCCCGGCAGTTTTACGGCGGTGACCTCGACGGCGTCACCGGCAGGCTGGACGAACTGGCGGCGCTTGGCGTCGACATTGTTTATCTGACACCGTTCTTCCCCGGTCGCTCCAACCACCGCTACGACGCCTCAACGTTCATGGAGGTTGACCCGCTGCTGGGCGGCGACGAGGCACTGGTCAGGCTGGTGGAGGCGGTCCACGCCCGCGGCATGAAGGTCATGGGCGACCTCACGGCAAACCACACCGGTGACGCCCACGAGTGGTTCACCCGGGCGCAGGCGGACCCGGCCAGTGTTGAGGCCGGCTTCTTTTACTTCAACGAGGACCACAGCGACTACGAGAGCTGGTGGGGCGTGAAGTCGCTCCCGAAGCTGAACTGGGCCTCGCCCGCCCTGCGCGAAGCGTTCGTCACCGGTGAGGACTCGGTGGTGGCGCACTGGCTCAAGCCCCCGTTCAATCTAGACGGCTGGCGGATCGACGTCGGCAACATGACCGGCCGCCTGGGCGCACAGGACATCAATAAGGAAGTCGCCGCCCTCATCCAGCGGCGGATCCTGGAGATCAACCCGGATGCCCTGCTTCTGGGCGAGGAAACCTCCGACGCCGGTACCGACGTCGACGGCTTCGGCTGGCAGGGCGCCATGACGTACTCCAACTTCACCCGGCCGATGTGGCAGTGGCTGGGCGACCCCAGCGCGCGCGTGGACTTTTTTGGCACCCCGCTGGCGGGCCCCAACAAGGTGGCGGCCGACGTCGTGCTTGCCACGCACAGGGACCTCTCCAGCGCGTTCAGCTGGTCCGTGCGCAATGCCACCATGAATGCGCTCAACACCCATGACACGGCGCGCGCCGCAAGCGTCATGATTCCCGGCGGGCCCGTGGTTGCCGCGGCCATGTCCATGCTGCTGCCTGGAATTCCGGTCATTTTTGCCGGCGACGAGTTTGGCCTGGAGGGCTGGAACGGCGAGGACTCGCGCACGCCCATTCCGTGGGACGAGCCGGAGCGTATTGTCACGGATTTGCGGGCCTCGTACGCGGCCCTGACCCGGCTCCGGCATGACAGCCCCGCCGTCGCTGCCGGCGGCATGCGCTGGCTGATGGCCTACGGCGACGTGCTGGCTTTTGTGCGCGAGTCGGCCCAGGAGTCGCTGCTGGTGATTGCCGTGCGGGCCGATGTTGCCGGTCTTGGCCTTGGCGGGCTGGATGGTGCCGGGCTGGGGCTTGATGCGGCCGGGATTGCCGCCGTCAACGCCGGACCGGCATTCAGCACAGGCGAGCTAAAAAGTTCGACGGCGGGACTGTCCCTGGCCGGGCCCGGCGCCTATGTGTGGCGGCTGCCCGGGATCGACATTCCCGACTGATCCCGTTGCCGGGCCCGGGGGCTGTCCCCGGTCTGGGCGGTCACGGGCCGGGTGGTGCCGGAGTGGGACTGCTGCGGGTGTGCGCCTCCTAGACTGGAGGGGCACACACTGGGAACGACGGAAGGTCTGCAACGGTCATGGCAGGACACGAGCCTGAGCTCTACGAAACATTCGCCGCGGAGCTGCGCAAGTCCCTGCGTGGTGACCAGCTCAGCGCCCGCGCCGACGATCTGCGGAGCCATGCCACCGACCAGGGGCCGGTGACCGACTATCACGAACCCGCCGCCGTCGTCTGGGCCGAAAGCATTGCCGACGTCCAGGCCGTGGTGCGGGCAGCGGCTGCCCACCACGTTCCGCTGGTGGCGCGCGGCGCTGGCACGGGGGTCTCCGGCGGCGCCCACGCCACGGCGGGTTCCGTGGTGCTGGAGCTGACCCGGATGAACAAGATTCTGGAGATCAACGCCGACGATGAGATTGCCCGGGTTGAACCGGGCGTCATCAACGGGGACCTGAATGACGCCGTGGCGGAACACGGGCTCATGTTTGCCCCCGACCCGGCAAGCTTCAAGATCTCAACGATTGGCGGCAACATTGCCACCAACGCGGGCGGGCTGCGCTGCGCCAAATACGGTGTCACCCGGGACGCCGTGCTAGCCCTGGACGTGGTCCTGGCCGACGGCTCCTTGATCCACACCGGCCACAGGACGTTCAAGGGCGTGGCGGGCTACGACCTGACGAGCTTGTTTGTGGGCTCGGAGGGCACGCTCGGCATTGTCGTGGGTGCCACGGTGCGGCTGAAATACCTGCCGGCCATCGTGCGCACCCTGGCGGTGTTCTTCCCGGATGTGCAGTCGGCCGCTGCCGGCGTGCTGGCCCTGGGTGCCGCGCGGGTGCAGCCGTGCATTCTGGAATTGCTGGACGGGCAGGCGTTGCGGGAACTCGACTTCCGCAACGGCAGCAGGCTGTCCGAGCGGGGCAGCGCGCTCCTGCTCATGCAATTCGACGGCCTGGCCGCCGAGCAGGAGGAAACCCTGGCCGCGGCCGCCCTGGCGGAGATTGGCGGCAAGGTCAGCCGCGAGGACCCGGCCGAAGCCCAACGGCTGGTGGATCTGCGGCGCAACAACCGCGGACTGGACGTGGACGCCGAAAACCGGGTGGGGGAGGACGTGGCCGTTCCGCGGTCGCAGCTTGTCCACTACATCACCGCGCTGGAGGAAATGGCCGTCCGCCACGGCGTGAACCTGCAGGTGATTGCCCATGCCGGCGACGGCAACCTGCACCCCACGTTTTCGGTTCCGGGGATGGATGCCATCAGCATCAAGGCACTTAACGACGCCCTGGACGAGTCCATTAACAAGGCGCTTGAGCTGGGCGGCACCATTACCGGCGAACACGGGATCGGGCAGTACAAGCTGCGCTGGCTGCCGCTGGAACAAGCGGAACAGGTGCTTGACCTCCAGCGCAGCATCAAGGCACTGTTCGACACGCAGGGGATACTGAACCCGGGCAAGGCCATCCCGCCTGCTTCCTAGACGCTCTCGCAGCAATGACTACTTTTACGCGAACGCTCTCGCAGCAACTGCCGTGTGTCCAACGGTGCCTGCGAGAGGGTTTGGGATAAAGCTGTAATTGCTGCGATAGCGTCGCCAAAAAACTGACCATTGCTGCGAGAGGGTTGGTGGGGGAGGGGCTATTCGAAGGCGGCGTCGGGGAGGACTCCGCCTTCGAGCATCTTGATGGTGTCCGTGTCGGTGCTGAGCATGATGGCATGTTCATCCCTGCGGTAGCGCAGGATGGTGTCCACATAGGACTGCACGGCCTCCGCCAGGGGCACATTGCGTTCCTCCTGCTGGGACTTGTACCAGCGGTGCTCCAGGACCTCGTGGACCACCTCGGCCGGCTCCAGCTTGCCGCCGAGCTCGCGCGGAATGGACCGCACGATCGGTTCAAAGATGGAGCTGACCCATTGGTGGGCGCTGATTTCCTCGTCCTTGTCCGGCGCCACGTCGTTGCGGAACGAGTCCATGTCGTTCAACAGGCGGCGGGCCTGGTTTTCCTGGGCGTCCAGACCTGTCAGGCGCAGCAGGCGGCGCTGATGGTGTCCGGCGTCGACGACCTTGGGCTGGAGCTGGATGGTGGAGCCGTCGGGCGTGGTCTTGATGGCGTATTCCTCAACATCAAAGCCGAGCTCGTTCAGGCGGCGGATGCGGGCACCCACACGCCAGCGCTCACCCAGTTCGAAGGACTCCTTTTCCGTCAGCTCCGTCCAGAGCCGGCGGTAGCTTTCCATGATGAGTTCGCTGGTGGCCACGGGATCCACCTTTTCCTCAATGAGCCCGCCCTCGAGCAGGTCCATGAGCTCACCGGCGATGTTGACGCGGGCAATTTCCAGGTCGTACTCGCGCTGCCCGGTGGACAGGTCCGGATACAGCTCGCCGGTCTCGGCATCCACCAGGTAGGCGGCAAAGGCGCCGGCGTCACGGCGGAACAAGGTGTTGGACAGGGACACGTCGCCCCAGTAGAAGCCGACCAGGTGCAGGCGGACCAGCAGCAGGGCCTGGGCGTCGATCAGGCGGGTCAGGGTGTCGCGGCGCAGCTTCTGTGAAAACAAGGCGCGGTAGGGCAGCGAGAATTTCAGGTGGCGGGTGACGAGCACGGGGTCCAGGGGCGCGCCGGAGGGTGTGGTGCGGCCGCTGATCACGGCGACCGGCTCCACGCACGGCACGTCGAGGCGGGCCAGCTTGCGCAGCATGTGGTATTCGTGCCGGGCCACGTGCTCGGACGTTTCCTTGATGGCAATGACGGAGCCGTCCATGTGGGCGAACCGGACCACGTGCCGGGAGATGCCGCGGGGCAGGGCGGCCAGGTTGGCGGCGGGCCATTCCTCGAGCGTGATGTGCCAGGGGAGGTCAAGCAGGCCGGGGTCGGCGGTGGCGGCGGTGATGTTCAGCGAGCCCATCACCTGCGGCGGCGGGGCGCTTTGCCGGGGCAGCTTGCCGATCTGTTCAAAATCTGTCGGCTCGTTGTTCCACTTGGCGCCTGGTTGCTCAGTCATAGTACAAATTCTCTCTTAAAAGGAGCGGCGCGGCCGCCTGCTGGAAAATGTCCAACAAGCGGCCGCGCCACAAAAACAATCCGGGAACCCAAACTGAAGCTGGGCCCACGCGAAAGTTGGGCCCACAGCTCCGAGGGCCCCTGAATGAAGACGCGCCAGCGGATTCATTCAGGGAGGAGCTGGGGACTAGACCTCGCGGTTGATCGACTTCTCGCCCAGTCGGGCGCCTGAGGTGGCGTCGAAGAGGTGCACGTGGCCGACCTGCGGGCGGACGTGGATGGTGTCGCCCTTCATCGGTGGGCGGCGGCCGTCGACACGGATAACCATGTCGCGCTCGTTGCCGTCGATGATGGAGTGGCCGTACACGTAAGCGTCGGCACCCAGCTCCTCGACGACGTCGGCCTCAACAGCCAGGCCCTCACCGGTGCCGACAATCTCGAGGTCTTCGGGACGGACACCGATGGTGACGGTGTTGCCTGCGGCTTCGCCGAGGACGGCGCTGGGCACGGGGTAAACCGAGCCACCGAACTTCACACCGCCGTCGACCACGGGCAGTTCCAGCAGGTTCATGGCGGGGGAGCCGATGAAGCCGGCAACGAACACGTTCTGCGGGGCGTCGTAGAGGTTGCGCGGGGTGTCAACCTGCATCAGGAGGCCGTCCTTGAGGACCGCAACGCGGTCACCCATGGTCATGGCCTCGACCTGGTCGTGGGTCACGTAAACGGTGGTGACGCCCAGGCGGCGGGTCAGGGATGCGATCTGCGTACGCGTCTGCACGCGGAGCTTGGCGTCCAAGTTGGAGAGGGGTTCATCCATGAGGAACACCTGCGGGTTGCGCACGATGGCGCGGCCCATGGCAACACGCTGGCGCTGACCACCGGAGAGTGCCTTCGGCTTGCGGTCAAGGTATGCCTCAAGGTCGAGAAGCTTTGCGGCTTCCTTCACGCGGGTGGCGCGCTCTTCCTTGGGGATGCCGGCGATCTTCAGGGCGAAGCCCATGTTGTCGGCGACGGACATGTGCGGGTACAGCGCATAGTTCTGGAAAACCATGGCGATGTCGCGGTCCTTCGGCGGAACGTCCGTGACGTCGCGGTCGCCGATCAGGATGCGGCCGGCGTTGACATCTTCGAGGCCGGCGAGCATGCGCAGTGAGGTGGACTTGCCGCAACCGGAGGGGCCGACAAGAACCAGGAATTCGCCATCGGCGATGTCGATGTTGAGCTTGTCAACAGCAGGCTTGGTGGTTCCCGGGTAGATTCGGGTTGCATTGTCAAAAGTTACTGTAGCCACAGCAATAAATCCCTTCATCGGCAGGTACGTGCCGAACGATCCGTAGTGAATGGTTGTTAATGCAGCAGCCCAAAAACCACCAATGCGGTTGGTGGGCTGTCATATGAAGTATGACACATTTGCCCCGCGGTGCGCATGTTCACCATGATTCGCGTCACATTATTGCGGGCGGCTGCGCTGTGCGGGCTTCGAACAGCAGTTCCAGGAGCTCGGGCAGCGCACTTTCGGCGGGGATGCGGTACGCGGCCGACGTCTCGCCCGGGCCCACCTTGACGCCCAGATCGCCGGGCAGGAGGGCGGCAAAGGCGTGTTCGTCGGTCACGTCGTCACCGGCAAAAAACGTTGCCGTGGCGCCGCTGAAAGTCCGCAGGGCGGCCAGGCTTTCGCCCTTGTTGGCGTTCAGCACGGAAATTTCCAGCACCATCTTGCCCGTGGTGATGTGGAACGCGGGGTCTCCCGCCAGCTCCCGGTTGACAAGGTCGACGGCGGCACGCCCGTCAGCGTCGTCCGCCAACCTGTAGTGCAGGACGACGCCGGCAGGCTTTTGTTCCGCAACCGTCCCCGGGAACGCCGTGGTTGCCCGGGCGACGGCGGCACGCGCTCGGGTGAGTGCGTCCCGTTGGGCTGTGGTCAGTTCGAGCGCGGGGGAGTCGGGCCCCCACCAGGTTTCTGCGCCGTGGCTGCCCACCAGCAATGTCGGTTCCGGAGGGGCGGCGACTGCACGCAGGCTGGCCAGCGCGCGCCCCGACACGAGTGCCGTCGTCGTGCCTTCCAAAGTTGCCAGGGCTGCCAGTGCCGCGGCGGACCGGGGGAGCGGGCGGGCGTCTTCGGCGCGGCTGACGAGCGGGGCCATGGTGCCGTCAAAGTCCAGGGCGAGCAGCAGATGCGGCGTCCCGGCGATGCGGAGGATGGCCTCGTGCAACCCTGCGGGCAGGGTCATACCGGCTCGGCCTCCGTTTGCAGGGTGGAAAGGAAATCCTCGCTCCAGCGCTGGACGTCGTGGGTCAGGATCTGCCGGCGCATGGCGCGCATGCGGCGGCTGGATTCGGCCGGGGAGAGGTTGACGGCGCGCACGATGGTGGACTTGAGGCCGTCGATGTCGTGCGGGTTGACCAGGAGGGCGGACTTGAGCTGGTCGGCGGCACCGGCAAACTCGCTCAGGACAAGGGCGCCGGTGTTGTCGCCGCGGGCCGCGACGTACTCCTTGGCGACAAGGTTCATGCCGTCGCGCAGGGCGGTGACGAGCATGACGTCCGCGGCCAGGTACAGGGCCACCATCTCCTCGACCGGGTAGCTGTGGTGCAGGTAGCGCACGGCCGTGTTTTGGATGGTGTCGTGCTGGCCGTTGATGCGCCCGACGATGCCTTCAACGTCCTCGCGGAGCTGCTTGTACGTTTCCACGCGCTCGCGGCTGGGGCTGGCGACCTGGATCAGGGCGGCGTCTTCAACCTTGATCGTTTTTTCGGTGAGGAGTTCCCCGTAGGCCTTGAGCCGGTGGGTGATGCCCTTGGTGTAGTCGAGCCTGTCCACGCCGAGCAGGATGGTCTTGGGGTTGCCGAGGTCCTCGCGGATTTGCCTGGCCCGGGCAATGACATCCGGATTGCCCGCGAGTTCCTGGATTTGGCCGACGTCGATGGAGATCGGGAACGGTGCGGCACGGGAAATGTGCATGACGTCGCCGTCCGGGTCCTTGGTCTGGACCTGGGAGGCCTTGACGCCGGCGCCGACAAAGCGGCGGGCCGAACGCAGGAAGTTGGCGGTGTCGCTGGCGCGCTGGAAGCCGACCAGGTCGGCTTCGAGCAACCCGGAGACGATCTCCTTGCGCCAGGGCAGCTGGGCAAAGATCTCCGGGGGCGGGAAGGGGATGTGGTTGAAGAAGCCGATCCGCAGGTCGGGCCGCAGCTGGCGCAGGTAGCGCGGAACGAGCTGCAGCTGGTAGTCCTGCACCCAGACAGTGGCGCCCTGGGCGGCGGTGTTGGCCGCGGCCTGGGCGAAGCGCTGGTTGACGGTGCGGTAGGCGTCCCACCAGGTGCGGTGGAATTCCGGCGGGGCAATGACGTCGTGGTACAGCGGCCAGAGGGTCGAGTTGGAAAAGCCCTCGTAGTACAAGGCCACCTCTTCTTCGGACAGGGCAACGGGGACAAGGTCCATGTTGTCGAGGTGGAAGGGTTCCAGGACTTCGTCGGGGGCGCCGTGCCAGCCAACCCAGGCGCCGCCTCGGCTTGCCATGACGGGGGCCAAAGCGGTGACGAGACCTCCGGGGGAGCGCCGCCAGCCGTCGTCGGACTCTTCCTTGGGGACCCTGTCCACGGGAAGCCGGTTGGACACGACAATGAAGTCTGAATTGCCAGGGTGGAGGGCGGGTTTACCGGTCGATTCTTTAGGCACGTGCAACTCCCATGGGTAGATCTCGGCTTTGTGCCAGCTTAGCTTGCGGGGTGTAATCCGTGTCATGTGGAGGTAATGCATTGCGCGCGGGGTGCCGGCGGCCAGCTTTGGGCGTTCTCCAAGGTTCCTCCCCTAGGATGGTCAAGAAGTTGCCGGTAAACGGCCTTTTTTCATGTCCAAAGACTCGAGGAACTATGAGCCCCACAAACGAACCGCGGTTGACCAAGGCTGAACGCACGGCACAGGCCCGGGCACAGGCAAAGATTATTCGTGATGCCCAGCTGAAAAAGGAAAAGCGCAACAGCTGGCTGATCCGCGGCGGTGTTTTGGTTGCGGCCGTGGCCGTGGTTGTCATTATCGCCTTGATTGTCATCAACACGCAGAAGGCCAACGAGCCGATTGCCGACACCGGCGCGGTGCCTGCCAATGCAAACTCGTACGGCGGCGTGACGGTGGGCAAGGGCGGTGCCGTAATTGCCCCGACAACCACGGAAACGACAGTGGACATCAACGCGGTTCCGCCGATGCCGACGGCGGCGCCCACCTCGGTGGCGGCGCCCGACAAGATAGGTGTCAAGGCGTCAGCGTCCGGCGAGCCCGCCCAGGTGGTGCTTTACCTGGACTTCATGTGCCCGGCCTGCAACTCCTTTGAGACGAACTACGGCCCCGCGCTGGACAAGCTGCGCGACGAAGACAAGATCACTGTCGAGTACCGTCCGCTGCCGTTCCTTGACCGCTTCTCCTCCGGGACGAACTACTCCTCACGGTCGGCCGCCGCGGCTGCCTGCGTGGTGGACCAGTCACCCGAGAAGTACAAGGCATTCGTCGACTCCCTGTACAAGAACCAGCCTGCGGAAAACAGCAAGGGCCTGGACAATGCGACGCTGGGGAAGCTGGCCACCGAGGCTGGCGCGGCGGACATCAGCAGCTGTGTTGATGCCAAGACGTACCGCCCGTACGTTGCCTACACGGGAGCCGTAGGCTCCTCGGCCGGCGTCAATGCCACGCCCACTGTCTTTGTTGACGGGCAGCAGTGGATGCCGGAGCAAGTCAAGGACTTCAGCACCTTCCTAAACACCGTGGTGGATGCCAAGAAGTAGGCATTTGCCCTGATGATGCCGGCCCCTCCCACCGCGTGGCGGTGGGAGGGGCCGGTTTTCATTTTCCGCGGGGGGTACGGTAGCCTTGTCTAGCGCTTGATTGCGTTTGCCTCCTTAGCTCAGCTGGCCAGAGCACCGCTCTTGTAAAGCGGGGGTCATCAGTTCGAATCTGATAGGGGGCCCAAAAAGCCCGGATTTACAGGGATTTTGGATGTGAGAATGGCCCCGAAAGGGGCCATTCGTCCTTAACTCTCCACAAACTCTCCAGATTAACTCTCCATTATCGTTATTTGCCGCTAGTTTCCGCTGTTTTTGGAGGGTCTTCAGGCGGCTCAGTTTCCTTCGAAACTGGAGACTCCTCAGTCTCCGGCTGTGGGACTGGTGCTGCCGATTCGGGGACTGGTTCCTCCGTGTGTGGAGCCGGTCCGTCAGCTGTTTGGGAATGTTCATGCGGTGGTTGGGCTTTTCGAGATTTGCGTTTCGGCTTGAACGCGTCAATGGCGGCCCTGGTGTCCAAAGCCCCGCGGCGCTCTTCAATGTAGTGTTCCTGCGTCATGGCCACCTTTGAATGGCCGGCCTGGTAGGCGGCTGCCTCCGGGCCCATGGTCCTGGCGATGATGGTCGAATTGGTTTTCCTGAAGGTTTTCAGTGTCACCCAGTCGTAGCCAATGTCGTCGGATGCCACGCGCCAGATTTTTCCCACGTTGTTTGCATCCATCACGGTGCCGGTGGAGGACGGATAGATCAGTCCGAGCGGGTTGGGCATTGCTGATTTTGTTTGTCGGAGGCGGCGTTTGCGAAGCTGCTTGACGTGGAAGTCGGGGACCGTGAGCTGGCGGATGCTGTGCTTGGTTTTTGGATGGTCCTGGATTCTGACTCCGCCAACGGTTGTCCTGATGACAGTGGTGTGGACGAAGATGATGGGCGGGCTGGCTTCCAGATCGAGGTCTTCCCATAGCAGTGAGAAGAGCTCACCGGGCCGGACACCCAGAGCGACCATGCCATCCGAGAATTCGTGGAGTTCCTGCGAACGCGGCCGGCCGAGCCTCGGAGTTTTTTCCCACGCAATGAGCTTCTTCCGCAGGTCCTGATACTGCACTGGATCCAGAGCCTGCGGTTTCTTCGTCCGAAGCCGGGGTATTGATACTCCAAGGACCGGATTGACGGTGACGGCGTCGTGGCGCAGGGCAACCTTGAACATCCAAGAGAGCACGGCGCCACAAGTTCGGGCCGTGGATGGCCCCGAGTCCTCGACAATCGAGCGAATGAAGTGGTCAATAAGGCCCGAGGTTGCCTCACCAATTCTGACAGAGCCGATCCTGGGGGAGATGTACTTCTTCACACAATAGGCGTATTTGTCCTTGGTCCGTGCAGCCCTGTCGGACGCTTCCAGATCGACGAGAAATATCTCAATGAGGCGGTCGATCTTGTCCGTATTGGTGACCAAACCGAATCGTGGGGTCTTGCGGTTGGCAAGCTTTTGTTGCAATTCTCGGCGGGCGGCAGCCGCGGATGGGCCCCGGGCCTGCACCCGGCGGACTTTTCCATCCATGTCACGGTATCGGGTCTCCGCGAGCCACGTCTTGGCTGACGAGCGTTTAGTGTGGATGGATCCCCATGCACCGAGGGGGAGGGGTTGTCTACTCATCTGATGGGCTCCTTGTCATAGCAGTCAAGTCTCCGATTGGAGTGAAATCCAGGCATTGAGATCCGCCCGGCTAACGCGCACATGCCGCCCAATCTTGTAAGCGTGTGGACCAATTCCCCGCGAACGCCACTGGTAAAAGGTTGGCAACGGGATCTGCAGCTCACGGCAGATCTCGGTCGGGGACAGCCACTCTTCAGCGAAGCCTTGGGTGGTTATTGAATCAGCTGGCTGATCGTTCATTGGGGTCTCCTTAATTGTGCGGCATTCATCATTCCATGGCATATACCCATCAAAGTTGCATGACTATGGGTGGGGACTCAGGAGAGTTTGAGCGTTGAGCGGCATCCGCAATTGACTGATTTTCAGCTGACCGGGTCAACTTGTTGCTGTAGATTGATCCGGATTCGGGCTACAGTTGCGCAGCGTTGACGAGCCTCAATAGATCCAAGATTTCCATGGGCAGGCCGATGATCAGCGGCTATAGGGTCACTGCAGTTCAAAGACGGATGGGATTATCAACAGCTCGCTCAACGGAGATGCAGAGCATGCACTTACACATTGGGTCGTGAGCAGTTGCTGTTTCGCAGAGGCAGCAAACCCTCTGGTGGCTTGTCGCACTCAATATCCGAGACGATACTTAAGAGAGCCACAAGATTTGGATTGGAGAGAGATGGCGGACCAGGACACCCCGAGCTCATCCCAGGGACCAGGACTCACGCCGCAAAGTGAGCTTTCCCGAAGGCTTGAGCTTCTTCTGGACGCTGCTGTCGCTGAGCGTGGGCAGCGGGTGAGTTTTCGGGAAATCAGTGGCGCACTGGCAGCCCGGGGCGTGAAGATCTCGAGGGCGCGGTGGTCTTACATCAAGGATGGCAAGGGGCGGCTGATCCAGGACAGGCCGTTGCTGACGGCCCTGGCTGACTATTTCAACGTACGCCCTGATTACCTGTTGTTTGTCGAGGACATGGAAACTCCCGAAGTCGAGTGGGACCAGCGCGAATCTATCCATTCATTGCGGGCGGCCACGGTGAAGTCATTCGTAGATCAAACGCTGGGGGAAGTTTCACCACTGGCGATAGAGTCCATCACCGACTATCTCAATCGAGTTCGTCCTTTGCCTCCTGGGGCAGAGACCGTTGGTGATTGCGAAGATAGTCCTGATGAGCCGCCAGTAGTACCGTGATCCGGTGGTCATCGACGGAATAGCGGGGGGATCTGCCGTGCCGGCGCCCCTGAACGATGTCCACGATGAGGACGCCGGTCTTTTCGAGGGCGATCAGGTGCTGGGCAACGCTTGCTTCACCGGCACTGACGGCGTCCACAATATCGCCACGCGGTACTGGGCCGTGTTCCTCCAAGAACCGAATGATTTCGTTGCGCCCACGATTGCCGAAAGCCTCAACATAGGCTTCCACGTCGTTTGTCCAAGCCAAATCTACCGGGTGCGTGATCTTAGGCATGTCCCTATTCTGCCCCACTTATCCACAGATTTACATAGACCCCGTTGACATGAGCAAATCGTGTGATGACACTAGTTAATATCATCTTTCGGATTCTGGCACCCGTGCTGGAAGCCATTTAGGCCGCAACGCCGTCGCTCCATTCGGGCGGCGCAGGGGCTGACCCCATAGTGTGCAGTTTTTCTTGAACGAAGACGACGATGGTCACTTATGCATCAGCTCGAACGGCCCACCGCACAGACCAACTCCCGGCGGATTTCAAGCCGGACTTAGCAGTCAATCACGGTGTCATCCGCGGCGAGGACGTCATGACCGCAGTGGACGATATCTCCCAGTCTGTTCGTTCACGTCTGGCTCGGGCGGGGTGCCCCAACGAACTGGACGACGTACTTCAGGACATTCGCATTGCAGTGTGGTCTGGCGTGTCGCGGGGACGGTACCAGCCGCTGCCTGGCGTCCGTTTCGGGGCCTGGGTCCAGGGCATTGCCAAAAACGTTTGCACAGCTCACATCGCCAAGGCATCCGCCCACTACACCGTTCCCCTGTTCACGGATGAATCCGAGGACCATCCCTCCTTCGATCGGCCGCAGGAAGTCGTGGCCGAGCCTGCCGGGGTTGCCGATCGGGAATGGGCCCTGAATGTCCTGAAGCTGACACGGCTGTGTGCCGGCGAAGAAGCCTGGGGCTCAGCAATGTTCCTACTTTTGGATGATTATGACGACAGCGACGGGACAGCAACCGCCGTTGTTGACCGTGCAGACACCCCGGCCTATCGCAGAGTGCGCAGGGATTTGAAATTTGTGCGCCAAATGGCCATCACGGTGAAAAACGCGCTGGCCGTGGTGGACTCGGACGATGGAAATAGGGATGGGATGGCCATGAGCGCCTCGAAGTGCCTGCCCACCGAGCTGCACCGCGCCATCGCAGAAACACTCGTTGTTCCCAGGTTGGGCGGAGCGGAAAGGGTTGCTGCCCTCCGCGTCATAGCGGCCAAGACCAACGTCACGCCCCGGTACGTCGCCGTGCAGACCGGACGCGCCAGGGATCTGTACAAGGCGGCTCTGAGAGTCCTTCGGATGTCGCAACCGACGCAGGCCATGACCCGATAGTCCCAAAGCCAAGAACGTGGCTGCACCCAGCGCTCCTGCGCCGTACCGGGCAATCCGGGACAGACCGGGACAGCTAGCACTAGGCGGTTGGGACGCGCACGACGGAGTGTACTGGCTTGGGACGCCGCCGTAGATCCGGTGCGGCTGGGTCATATGCCGTTGCCTCCTTGGCTGCATGGACGGGGAAAGGAGGTCTCCAATGTATGGAGCTTCAGCATGGAAAAGCCACCTACCTCGTTCCCGGCGGCAGTGGTTCCTAATCGCATTACTGGGAGCCTTGGCGGCCGTGGTCATCGCGTTGTTTTTGCCACCAGGCACAAGCACATCCCAACGGGCCGCGAGTGTTCCGATATCCCCGCCCCAGGCAAACCAGAGCGCAGCAGGGCCGGGTCCTGCCGTCGCAGGGATCATAGCGCCGTTTGATGTGGCGGTGTCGCCGGGGGAGCCGCAGACACTGGATTTCAAAGCGTATGCCGAGGACACCGCCCGCGCGCTGTACACCTGGGACACACGGGCCTCAAGCTATACACAGGCCTATGCGCATGTGCGCAGCTGGTGGGTCGTCCTGCCTGATGGTTCGAACCCGCTCACCGTGTATACGCAGGAGTTCGAGGGAACCGGCATCAACTCGGCGGCATTCGCTCAACTCTCCGCTTATGGGGCGTACCGGACGGCAGCAGTAGTCCAGTCCAGTTGCGACAAGACGCTCGCGCAATTTCGGGACCACCCGGCCCCGTGGGTTGGGCTGCATGTCTGCACCATGACGGTCAGCGTCACCGACCGCTCCACGGCGGATCCCCACAAGACGGCTTACCGTGTTCCGGTCAGTGTCATGGTGAACTGCCCGCCGGCGGCGACGGCTCCGGCAGATCGTTGCGCACTGGCCGGCTTTTATACCTCGGCCAGCAGAATCGTCTACTGATGCCCGCGGCAGCCCTGGTCACGATCGCGAAAGCGCGACTTATCAAGCGAGTACTTGCTGCGCTGGTCGTGGTCGTCCCCGTGGGGATGGCCGCTCTGCTCGGCGGCACCAGCATCCTTGTCGCCCAGATAGCGGGCACAAGCACGCCCTGCGCGTCGGCACCCCAGGAATCGGCGTTCGTCGGACCGGCATTGCAACCAGCAGTGCCGCTGAGCAACAGCGTTGGGAGCCTGGCTGTTCCGGGGCCCGACGGCGTTCCCCTGACATTTGACCCCGAGCAGCAAAGCATCGCCGGAAGCTTTCTGTCGGTGGGGGCATCCCTGAGCATTCCGGAGAGGGGGATCCAGATTGCCATCATGGTCGCTCTCCAAGAGTCCGGGCTCAGGATGCTGGCCAATCCTGCCGTCCCTGAGTCGTTGAGCATGCCCCATGATGGTCTGGGTTATGACCATGATTCCCTCGGGTCAGCCCAGCAACGTGCCAGCGCAGGGTGGGGGACCGTCCAGGAGCTCATGACTGCCTCCTACAATGCCGAAGCGTTCTTTGGTGGTCCGCGGGGGCCCAACCAGGGGTCCCCTCGCGGGCTTCTGGACATTCCGGGTTGGACGTCGATGGGTCTGGGCGAGGCAGCCCAGGCTGTGCAGGTGTCCGCGTTCCCGGAGCTCTATGACCGCTGGGCGCCCACGGCCCTGGCCGTCATGGCGTCCGTCAACGGGACGGGTACCCCGCAAACCTGCCTGCAAGCGTCCCCGTCGGAGGACCCGTCGTCACCGCCGCTACCGGCGGACTTGAGCGCGACTCGGCAAGCCATTCTCCACTATGCCCAGGAAGGCGTGGGCGGCAGTTATGTGTGGGGCGGCACGGAGTACAAAGCGTGGGACTGTTCAGGCTACGTGCAATGGATCTACACCCAGGTAGGGATTGCGCTGCCCCGAACGGAACAGTGGCTGGCAGGGCAGCCCACGGCCGCGCCGCAGCCAGGAGATCTGGTGGTCCAGAACCCGGATGGGCCGAACCACTGGGGTCATGTCGGTATTTACGCGGGGGCAGGGATGATGTATAGCGCCTTGAACCCCTCGACGGGCACGCTGCTCCACCCCGTGAGCTGGAATCCCGGATCACAATACTTCACCCTTCTCGGACCTGTACCGACCGACTAATGTTCGACGGCGAACGCAGGTCATACGGCTTGGCTGCGGGGGTCCATGGAAGTGAAGAAGCAAACGCAAGGTCTGCCTCTACCATCCGGATGGAGTAGTGTCATGAATTTCGCGCCAGTGGACCCCGGAATCGTCCCCAACGGAGATTTCCCTTTCTTGGACTCCCTCAAACAGATCGGTGGAGGAATCCTGGTCGGCGCCTTCATCGTCATCGCCATAGTCGCCATCATCGGTGCCGCCATGCTGTTGGCCGGCAAACTCAGCCAATCATCCCGGCTGGCCTCAGGGGGCGGGATGATCCTGCTGTGGACCGGCCCCATCGCCGCGATCCTAGGCGGGATCAACGGCTACATCCTGTGGTCACAGACCGCCTTCCAACTCGGGTTCTGAGCTGTTGTCATGCCAGCGCTGGAGTGCACCTTCGGGGGATGGTGGCCCCTGGGCTGCGGCATCGTGTCCGCGGCCAAAGACACCGTCACTTCAAGCATTAACGGCTTCTTTGCCGGAATCTTGGAGAGCATTGCCTCCTGGCTGTGGTCCTTCATCTCCGGAGCGTTCGGTGTCTCCAACGTCGATGATTCCCAGTGGACAGCGGTCCAAGGACTGACGAGCTGGTGGATCGTGGTCATGATGACACCGTTGGTGGCCGTCATGATCCTGCAACTAGTCTCGGGCCTCATCTCACAACAACCACGCCGGATCTGGCGGGCACTGATCGGCGGTGCCGTTGCCGTCCCCGTCGTCGGCGGTGCCGTGTATCTGATGCAGGCCCTGACCCATGTCAGCGACAGCGCCTCGACAGCACTGCTGGCCACGATGGGATCTGACCCGTACGTGGTCTTCATGCGACTCTTTGGCTTCCAACGAGGCCCGGCTGGGTCCGGTCAGGCGTGGATTGTCAGCCCGATAGGCGGGCAGGCCACGACAGGGGACCAAGTCACCGGCACCATCGTCGTGACGGTCTTGGCAACCCTCATTGTCTGGGTCCTGGCGTTCATCCTGATGTGCTCGATGATTTTCCGCTCGTTCGCCCTGATCGTGCTGGCAGCGGTCGCCCCGGTCGCCCTGATGCTGATGCCGTGGGAGAAGACCAAGTCCTGGGCAGGGCGGTGGTGCGAGCTCGTCGTTGCCCTGCTGCTCGCGAAACCGCTAGCCGCGACTGTTCTGGCCGTGGCCGTCAAGCTGTACGCCAATTCCACCTCCTTTGCCGGGATGGCTGCCGGCGCTGTGGGCATGACCCTGGCTTGTGCGGCACCGCTGATGGCTCTGAAACTTGTCGGCTTTGCCGGTGGTGAACTAGCAGCAGCGGCACAAACTGCTGGTGGAGGCCACCTTGCTCACACCGGGGCAAACTTTGCCGGGCGACAGCTGGGGCAACAGCTCCGCGGGCACCACATGCTCACATCCGGCAGCAGCATGAAAAGCCCCAAGGTGGTGCCATCAAGTGGCAAACCGGAGACGCTTCCAGTGAAGAAGCCAGCCGATTCCGGGTCGACATCCTCGCCCGAGAAACCCAAGATCCAGCAACGCACGGGTGCGGCGGCGACGCCGCAGGCTCCGACCACACAATCTCCTTCCGCGCCGGGTCCAGACCAGACGTCGGCGACCCCAACTCCAGGGCGAGGACCGAAATCTGGACAGCCCCGCGCGCCCCAGCCACCGCCGACGGGGAACCCCACTCCGGCGGGAAAGAACACGCCGGCTCCACCGCAGCAGACCAGTCCCGGCGTGCCGCGCCCAGGAGCCAGCCCTCCGAGTCCTGGCACCACACGGCCTGGCCCAGCATCTGGGCCCAAGCCACGGCCACCGGCGTCCCGGCCCAACAACCCACCCATCAGACCACCCCACACTGGAGGACATCATGACTGAGAACAGCAACGCCCTGCAACCGGTGAGCTTTCCCCGGCACGAACGCCGCGGCGTCATCGTGGGGTTGCAGTGGTACCAACTCGCCCTCGCCGGAGGAGGGGTCCTTATCGCAGGCGTGTCCTCGGCCATCGGTGGCCCAGCCGGATTCTTGGGCTCCAGCCCGGCCTGGATCTTCCTGTTACTCTTTGGTGTCCTGCAATATGCGAGAACCCCGTATCCCCTCTGGGCGCTGACCGGGACCCGGTTCATTGTCCGGAAGCTGACCGGGCAAACCACCTATTTCCTGCCCACCGAGGAACCTATCCCGGTCGGTACTCTGGTTCTTCCCGGCGGGCTCGCGTCCCTGGCCATCCACCGAACTGTCTACGGTGAGTGCTTCATTGTGGACGCCCAAGCCCACGAGGCCTTCGCCGTCCTGCGCTGCCGTGCCGGAGCTTTCGCGCTGCTCGATGATGACGACAAGGCTTACGCAGTCCAGGGCTGGTCCCGAGTGCAGGCCGCCCTGGCCAAGCGGCCCGTCGTAGCCAGGATTGCCATCCAGGACCACACGGTCCAGTTTCCTGCCACTGCCCTCCAAGACTATTACGACCAGCAAGTGACCTCCCGAGGCGGAGAAACCCCCGCCACCGGCTGGGGTGACAGCTCCTACAAGGACCTCATCGCTGCGGCCGGGACTGCATCGAGCCATGACATTCTCCTGACACTGGTGTTGAACTCCGCCAAAGCTCGGCGTCGTATACACGACGCCGGCGGCGGGGCCCTCGGACTGGAACACACGTTGCGTTCAGAAATCAATGCTCTGCGTACCGGGCTCAAAACTCACGGGGTGATCGTGGAGGAATGGCTCGGCGACAGAAGGTTCTCCGCGATCCTGCGCGGAGCGTTTGACCCGGCGTCGGTCATGCGCACCTCCCAGAGGTCGGGAGACTTCAAGGGCGTGGACCCGAGCCAAAGCGGCCCCATGGCCTTGGAAGAACACTGGTCCTACATTCGCACCGACAGTGGCTTCCACCAGACCTTCTGGATCGCGGAATGGCCCCGCCAAAAGGTCTTCCCAGGATTCCTGCACCCGCTGGTCTACGTCGGCGGCTTCCGGCACACCGTCACCCAGATCATCAAGGCCATCCCCACCGACCAAGCACTCAAGGACATCCGATCGGCCCAGGAAGCCCATGAGACCAGACGGCGGATCAACAGCAAGTTTGACCGCCCCACCACACGTGAGCAACGGGCGGAGGAAGAAGAAGTCCACCAGCGCGAGGAAGAAATCGTCTCAGGACACGGTGACGTCCGCCCTTCCGCGTACGTCACCATCACCGCGGACTCGCTGGAAGAACTCTCCAGCCACCGGCAGGAACTCGAATCAGCAGCCGCCAGCGCCTTTGTCGATCTGCGGCTGCTCGTGGGTGAGCAATGGCCGGCCTTCATCGCCGGGGGACTACCTCTGGGAAGGGGACTGAAATGAAAACCACCCAGCAGGCCTTCGCCTTCATACCAAGCAACGAGTCCCGCAGCGCCAAGCGAGAACGCCGGGCGCTGCAGGAGAAAGCCGTCGCCGGTCGACAGGACCCCTTCTGGAAGAAGCTGGGACTGTTGGCCGGCGACGAGGAAGGACCCGCCACTCCAAACCCGCAGCCGTTTGGCCCGCATTCTCTCAAGGGCCCGCACCGGCTGCACCCGGCCCCTCATCGGGCCTCCACCATGACCTTCGCCGCTGCCTATCCCTTCATCACCGAATCCGGGCTCGGTCACGAAGGGACTTATATCGGAAGCGATGTTTTCGGCTCCGGCGCCTTCTCCTACGATCCCTGGGTCCTCTACGACAAGGGCGTCATCAGCGGCCCCTCCATCGTGATCATCGGAACCGTGGGGACCGGGAAATCTATGTGCGCGAAGTCCCTCGTCGCCCGATCCATCACGCTGGGACGCAAAGCCGCCGTCGCCTCCGATCCGAAAGGGGAATGGGTGTCGGTGGCGAACGCTGTTGGCGGCAAGGTCATATCCGTAGGCCCTGGCCGGTCCGCCAGAGTCAACCCGCTGGACGCCGGTCCACGCTCCCGGGATCTGTCGAACGCGCAGTGGCAGGCCGTGGTCCGGCAACGACGCCGGCAGCTGCTGGTAGCCCTCGTCTCCCTGATGCGACAGGGGGTACCGATGCATCCGGTCGAACATACTGCCCTAGATATGGCGTTGACCGAGGCGGTTGCCGCCAATGAGACACCGACACTGCCCATGGTCTTGGAATACCTACTTAACCCCTCGAAGGAGACTCGGGAACTTGTTGGGCCTGATGGTGGCCGGGCCGTCGCCCATTCCTTACGGCGCACCGTGTCAGGGGACCTGGAGGGGATGTTTGATGCACCCTCGACGGTCGCCTTTGACGCCGATGCGCCGATGATGGTCATGGATACCTCGGCCCTGATCGGCGCCTCGCAACAGGCGCTCTCCCTGGCCGCCGCCTGCGGGGCTACGTGGCTGGAAGCGGCGATCACCAATCCCGACGGCGGGAAGCGCATCGTGGTCTACGACGAGGGCTGGCGTATGCTGGCCGACCCTTACATGTTGGTGAAAATGAGCGAGCAGTGGCGGCTGGCTCGTACCTATGGCATCTCGAACTTGTTGATCATGCACAAGGTCGCGGATCTGAATGAGATTGGCGACAGCACCAGCGGGCACCGCCAAAAAGCGCTCGGCCTGCTTACCGAAGCGGATACCCGGATCATCTACCGTCAAAAGCACGACTCGATGAGCCTGACCAAGGACGCGCTCGGCCTTACCGAGGCTGAATGCGGCCAGGTGGAGGAACTGCCCAAGGGTGTCGGGTTGTGGAAGGTCGGCAACCGTTCCTTTATAGTCGCCAACGAGGTCACCAGCGATGAACTCAAGGTCTTCAGTACCGATCACCGGATGATGCCATGAGTATCGTGCACGCAGACTCCACACCCCTGATCACTGTCGGCCTGTTGTGCGCGGCGGGGTATGTCGGATTTAGCGGCCTGACAGCTGGGGCCGCGAACGTGGTTTCCCAATGGAAGTGTGGGCAGGGGTTGAGCGGCCCGCCCAGTCCGGTGGCCGCCGTCGGATTATTCACCGGGGATTTTTCCGACATCGGACAGGCGCCACAGGGCTGTGAGCTGGGCGTCGGTACCGTCTGGGTACTGCTCGGCCCGGTGCTGGTCCTGCTGCTGGTGGCAGTCTTGTTTGCCTTTTTCCTATGGCGGAGCTGGCGTCAATCAGGGGCGTGGCTGCGTCAAGACATCCTCGGCCGAGACGGCATGGCCCAGCGGGCCGAAGTGGTACGCGAGTTCGGCCGGCGCGCGGCACTGAAACGAGGCAGGATCACCCGCCCTGGACTGAAACACCCCAGCCTGTCTGACGTGTCCTGGACCTTGGGCGCCTCGCGCGGCACAAAGGTTCACGTCTCGACCGAGGAATCCATGGTCATCCAAGGTGCCCCGCGCTCCGGCAAGGGACTCTTTGTTGTCATCAATGCCATCTTGGATGCACCGGGTGCGGTGGTGACGACCTCCACCCGTGCCGACAACCTGGCCGTCACCATGAAAGCCCGGGCCACCGGCGGGCGCCCCGTGACGGTCTTTGACCCGCAAGGCATGTCCGGACTGACATCCACGCTGCGGTGGTCTCCGGTACGCGGTTGTGAGGACCCGGACGTGGCTGTCCGGCGGGCACTGGTCATTTCGGCGGATTCGAAAATGAGCGGCGAAAACGCCGCCTGGCAGAAGCGGGCACAAATCGTCCTGCAATGCCTGCTGCACGCCGCAGCCCTCTCAGGCGAAGGTATCCAGGCCTTCCGTCGATGGTCATCGAACCCCACTTTGGCCACCGAAGCCTTGGACATCCTGCATGGGCCACGGGCAGCGTTGGGCTGGCATTCGGATCTGATGGGCATCCTTGAAGACGACCCTCGCAACACGTCAAACTCCTGGATCGGTGTTTCCGCTGCCGTGGCACCCCTGTCCTCACCGCGAGTGCTCGCGGCCCTGGACCCGGTGAACCGTGGGGACGAATTTGATCCTCAGGCCTTCATTCGTGACCGCGGGACCCTGTACCTGATTGGCACTAAGTCAGGGGCGGCAGCCGCGGGACCATACCTCTCTGCTTTGATTGATGACATTGAAGCTGCAGCCAGGGACATGGCCTTCACCGCCCCGGGCGGCAGGCTGGATCCGCCCCTGTCCCTGATTCTGGATGAAATCGCGAACCTCTCGCCCTGGCCCGGGCTTCCGATTGTGCTCTCCGACGGCGGCGGCATTGGGATATCCACCATGGTCGTACTCCAATCCCTCTCCCAGGCACGCTCGGGCTGGTCGATCGAGGAAGCCTCCACCATTTGGGAATCGGCCATCATCAAGGTCATTTTCGGCGGTGGCTCGGACGAGCGGGATCTGCGTGATCTGGCGTCCTTGCTGGGGGAGCGGCGGCATACCTACAGGACCCACTCCTGGTCGTCCCAGGGCCGGCAGGAAGGCGAGCAGATCCGCGATCTGCCCGTCATTGCCCTGCACGAAATTCGGCGCCTGCCCGCAGGGACGGCACTGATGCTGGGCCGCCGCACGCGCCCGATCCTGTTGGACCTGCGTGGCTGGCACCAACGCCGCGATGCGGCCGCACTGGGTCGCTCCAAGATTGAGGCAGAGGACGCCCTCGCCAGGGGCCATGTTCGCCACCAAATCGTGGAGGTCGAGATCCGTGATGAATCCGTTTGATGACGACGAAGCCGCGGACAGGCTCTTCGGTGACCTCGCCACGGGCGAGCTCCTCGAAAGGCCACCTGGTGGTTCGATGGAGCCCACCTACAGGTGGCGGGATCTTGACCGGGTGAGCGCACCCAAGGCGTGGAGGGCATTGAGCGGGTGGGTGTCCTGGTTCGTGGCCACGTACCGGCTGACGACCTCGGTCGTCCCGGATTGCTGGTGGCGGCACCCGGAACTCGTCGCCGAGCTATACGCCCTGCAAAAAGCTGAACTGGCCTCCTACACGCCAACAGATCCTGGATTCGGGCCGCTCGGGTTCCACGAACGGCTGCCCCCGGCCATCGAACGACTGAGGCTGGAAACCAGGACCATTGGCTGCGTGGGACTCCAAGTCCACCGGGAAACCCGCCTCCGGCTACTGCCCACCGATGCCCCGGAGTTTCTGACATGGACCACCGAACCGCACCAAATGCCACCCGGAAATTCAGGCGACGCCGGTCATGTAGTTGAGGGCAGTTCAGGCCATGGATAAGTATCACCGCAAACACGGAGATAACTCTTAGAAGTAAGGGAGGCGGCCGCCGTGGCCCCTGCAACAAGCGAACACCCGGACAACAAGGAGGAAGTGGGCCAGCACAATGCCGGCCCACGTCCGAGTAATGACGACCGGTTGGCCGGGCTGACCCAGCAACTGCAGACCCAGTTGGAGAACGCCATATCCACGCCAGGACGCTGGCACATGCTCCTGGACACCTCGGCGACCCTGTGGCGATACTCCGGCGGCAACATCGCCCTGCTCATAGCTCAAATGGCGGAACGCGGGCAACAGTTGCCACTCTTGGTGGCAGGTTTTCGCGAGTGGGAACGACACGGCCGTTATGTACTCAAGGGCGAGCACGCACTGTGGGTCCTCGCGCCACGGACAGCAACCAAAAACACGGATGCGGACCAATCTACCGACGCTGAGCCTGCACCTTCCCATAAAATACAGCTCGACGACTACTCCAAGGACGCCGAACGCCGCAAGATTGTTGGATGGCGGGCCCAAGCAGTCTTCGATGTGTCCCAAACTGAAGGGCAACCGATCTACATTCCACGGCCCAAGGTGGATGTTGGAACTTCCCCCAAGGGTCTGTGGGAGGCGTTGGTGAAATTCGCGCGGAACCAAGGATTCATTGTTGAGCAATCGATGGGTCAATACGGCCTTGCGAGCGGATACACGGACTTCGCTGGCCGCAAGATCCACATTGGCGTCTGGCTGGACCGAGAAGAACGACTGTCCGTCCTAGCCCATGAACTCGGCCACGTCTGCCTCCACGGCCCCGAAGACAAACTCGGGAAGCTCTACGGAAGCAGTCTGGAGCACCGTGGCCTGGCCGAAGTTGAAGCCGAATCCGTCGCCTACACGGTGTTGCTAGCTCATGGCATCGATCACAGCGCCCAATCAGGCAGCTACCTCGCAGGATGGGCCGACCAAGTCTTGGCCGTTGAACACTCCCAACTGTCGGGTCCACCGAACGGGAAGAAACCGGCCAGCAGGCTCGAGATCGCCCGCTCCACCCTCGCCCGAGTAACATCTGCCAGCCGCTCCATCCTAGAAGTCACACAGCCACACAACATGGGCGGCAAACCCGCCACGCCCGGCGTGGCCGTCGCTAACGAACGAGGCGACCTCACAGGTCCAGTAGCCGGCCACCGAACTATAGGTACCTCTCCGAAGATCGACGCGTCATAAGCCAAGCAAGCCACCCGTCCGGGCATACCGGCCGGGACCAAGAAAGGTAGGGAAAGAAAATGGGCACCAGAATCCCAGTCAGCATCCACGGCAACCTCGTCGCCGATCCGGAACTCTCCTACGGGGAGTCCGGCATCGCCCACGCGAAGCTGCGCGTCGCCGTCAACCAGCGCTTCCAAGCAGCCGACGGCAGTTGGCGTGACGGCACCCCCGTCTTCCACAACGTCTCAGCATTCAGGGCACTGGCCGAGAATGTCTCACGTTCCATGAGGAAGGGAGACCCTGTCACCGTTACCGGCGACCTGGAATTCAGGTCCTATGAGAAGGACGGCGCCCAGCACGAGGCCCGACGCATTGTTGCTGAAGTCGTCGGCCCAGACCTGCGGTTTGGGACAACCTCCTACGAGCGGACACCCAAACCGATCCCTACGGTAACCAGTGGAAACCCGGAACATGCCATATCCGAGCCTAGGATTGAAAATGGTTCGGGTTGGGTACCGACAATGCCATCCACATCTCCATTGGCGGGTGGCGCCAGCTCCAACGGTCTGCAAATGTGATTCCGAAATGGGCAGTGGCTATTCGACTGACAGTAGTAAGACAACTTGCACGTCATCAGCCTTAGCCGCCGCAACGGCAATGGACTAGTGGCTCGTCGAAATATGGGATTAGCCTGCCGCCTACAATAAGGATCGCTATGATGTGTCTTGTAACTAACCGCGGATCGCCCGCTGATTCAGCCTGCGAGTTTCGAGACTTAGTTACGAGAATCGCCGGTCGCAGACGAACTCGCACGCCTCCGCTAATATTCGAGGGCTGTCGCCGTAGCGATCTCCTCATTGGTGAGGCGTCTCGTATCCCTAGGGATACGAGACTGCACTGGGCGGGAACAGGCACACCGCTACTAGGCGATTATCGAGCCATTTTTGGGGTCTTACAAGTTCCGGCAATTACTAAGGAGTCATCGAAGATGCCTGGAACGTCGAGTGATCGAGCGGCCACCGGGCGAAACCCTAAATAATTTTGCGCTTCAATGTGACCGGTGGTTGATGGTTCAGTTGTCGGGCTGATGGTCAAAGGTGATCACAGCACCAACGAACTGTCATCCTGAACGATAGCTCGACAATCTCAAACCATAGTCTCGCTCGGCGTCGGCTTGAAATTCATTGATAGTGGTGCGAACGAAAATAGGACAAGAGGAACAGACTCTCCACTGACAAAACGGTGGAGAAACTTCAGCTAGCATGCTTAGATGCAACCACTTGAAGTCTACTTAGACGAGGGCGCCCTCGATGGCAAAGCGCGTCTCCCCTCCGCTTGCGCAGTGGTTGTAGGCGATGCCTCGTCGGTTACAAAGCAAATAGAAAACTTGATCCACGAACTAATGCTGGAGCCAGCATTCCGACTTGAACCCGGCGCCGCACGGTTCGAAGAAATTGGTTTCCACCATGTGGAAGACAATTTTTACGCAAAGGAGCGCTTCAAATCTTTGTTGCCAAAATTGGATTTTGAATGGTGGTGCTCCTCGAATCTCGGGGCAGGGCACGATCCATACGAAATATTGCCAGATCAATTTTGCTGGATTGTTACAGGAATTCTCCAAAAATATCCGGGGCGAAATATTAAATTTATATTTGAACAAAATGAAAAATTAAAAGCGAATTATCCAGTCATAATTCAATCAGCCGTTGCTGCGGCGAGGACATCTCCCGACTTAGTTACATTTTCTGTTGGGTCAAAACTTGATCGAATCCTATCGATTGCTGACTATTGCATCGCCATCGCTAGTGGAATAACAAAGATATGGATGGAAGCATGTTGTAAGCCAAGTTCTTTGAACAAAATGTTTCAATATCGGAATTTTGCCGCAATTGAACCGCTATGTTCAATACTTTTTGCGGCCAACCTTCAAAAGAGTATTTCTAATAGGGCGACCCGGCTGTCAGACCACAGCTTTTTTGAAATGGCCGGCGTCCATATTTCTTCCTGTGGCCAAATAGCGGATCATAAGATACAATCTTGAACTGCGGGGTGCGGTATTTCAAGGGTGTGCGATTCGCACACGCAAGCATACTAGTCGGCACTGCCTTCATGCGTGATGTCCGTACCCCGCAACTCTGAGTCCTGTAGAGGTGGCGCCCCTGCCTAGAGCCCGTGGAGGTCACCCATGACGATCCTTTCCAAAGTACGAAGTTTGGATGAACTGACGGTAGTAGCTTCACTGCCTAGTTCCGCGATCGATTGGCTTGTAAAACCACTTGAACCCAGCGACATCCTTGTCCACACCACGCGAAAGTCACACGGTGGATTCAGGGTTGTATGTCAAGCCAATGATGAGAAATTGGTCCGACTTCAGAAGCGGCTTAAAGAGTTTATCGACCGACACATCTTGGTTGCCCACCCAAGCGTGCATGGGTTTACCCGGGGCAGAGGAACTGTCACCAATGCGGGCGCGCACCTCGGCGCGAGGGCGCTGTTGACAGTGGACATCTCTGATTTTTTTCCGTCCATAAACCGGCAACAGGTCGAACTTGCTCTCCAGGCGCATGGTGCTGGGGAGTCGATTGCCGCGGCGATCGCCAATATCACTACCTTCGATGGTGCCCTTGCACTGGGTTTCCGACAAGCCCTGTGCTGTCTAATTTAGTGTTTCGACCACTCGATGACGAGTTCGAAAATTTTGCAAATGTCAATGAACTTAGATATACACGGTACGCCGATGACCTCACTTTTTCTGGCGAGAGCGTTAACGACGCACATCTTGAGGCCATCAGCGCCATACTTTCCGCGCACGGATTTCGCACTAACACTAAAAAGGTGCGATTTCAACGCAAGGGACACCGGCAAATTGTTACCGGGTTCACGGTTGCTCACTCCGACCATATTCGACTTCCAAAGCCAAAGAAGAAGATTTTGCGTCAGGACCTATATTATTGCAGTAAAATTGGTATTGCAGCTCAGGCGAGTTTTAGGAATCTCGACGAGGAGGATTTTAGAAGTCAAATGTTAGGTAGAATTAATTATTTCATGAGTGTCGAACCAAAATTAGCGAGAGTCATGCGTCAGGAATTTAATCTCCTAGATTAGGCAGGATTATTCCTCTGGTTGATTTTGGAAAGGTGATCAGATTTAGGTCAGTTGAAGCCTCGCGGTAGAGATTCACTACAACATGGTCGGCGGCACAGCCCCAAAAACAGATCGTTAACCGCCATTGAGACAGTGCCTTCGACATTTCTACTGGATCCGACGCTGTGTCTCATAACCTATGTGTGGCGAGTTCAGGTGGTGAGTGCAACACCCTGAATTTCGTGGGTGTTGTCGATGAGAGGCCAGAAGAATTTGCGATCGGCACGACGTGATCGATCACTTGGTGGACCGTCCTGCGGGAAACATGATGTTCCCTGGCAAGCGTACGGATCGACCATCCCTTGACTCTTGCGTCCCGCCTGATCCTTGCAAATAGCTCCACCCTCGACTCCATCACTGTCTTCCATCGTTGAAAGCCAATCCAAGTGTGGTGGATTCGTTCTAGACTACGTATCACACTCTCGTAAAACCTATATCGTAGAGTTTTTGAAGGGCTAGGAGGATCATGCCGCTTTGCCGATCAGAGGGTACGGATGGTGTGGGTTTAGCTACCAGCCTGAGGAGACTGGTTTCTTTTTCCGTCAGCACACGATGTCGCTGACTGTAGGCTATGGCTTCGACCCAGTCTTCAGGCGCGATGCTGAGCACCGTCATGGTGGCATTGATCCCGTTATCGATTTTTTGGGTCGCTGCGGCTTCTTTGCTACGGTTGATTTGTTTGGTGGGCGAGACGAGGACGTCCATGAATGAGTCCGGAAGTGGAGCATTGATCTGTTGGACCCTCTCCCAGCACTCGGCGCGTTTGGCCCATTCCGTAACGTTTGTGACCGGCCGGTTGCCTGTTAAGGTCTCGCGAACGAGCTCGCCCACATGAACAGCAAATTCCCGCACGACTCGGGGCAGTGACTGAGTAGTCCACACTTTGTTGAAGTCAAACAGGTGGCCGCGGCCATGCCGTTCAATTTCGTAAGCGATTTTGGCCATCGTGTAGGTCACAATGTTGGCCAAATATCCTCGGTCGCTCCGATACCAGTCCGCATCGCTAATATCCATATGGATTGCCTTGAACATGATTGCCCGGGCTACTGCATTCTTGAAATAGAGATCGTTGAAGTCGGCTTCTGATTTTTCCCAGTTGTCAGCCACTGAGTTCGCAAAGGCCATGAAGTTCTTCTGGGCTCCTTGACTAACCACGTGTGGTTTCTGCATCCACGAGACCTCAAATTTTGCCAAGTCGGTCTTTGAAATGACTTGCGCCTTCGGGTTGCGGGCTTCGAAGGCCTTGGCCTGTGCCGTGGTCCCGCGTGTCTTTTCATTGAGATATTGGCCCCGGGTGCGCTCATAGAACCAATACGTCTGGTATGACTTCCCAGCCAGCGCTGGGGCAACTATTCGCCGTGACAGATCTTCAATGCGGCGGTGGAAGGGACTGTTCGAGAAGAAGTCGGCGGTGCTGACCTTGTTTTGGCTATTCGCGTAGCGAGAGACGTCGGGCACGATCTCTTCTGCTTTGGCCGAGTTGACGACAATAAGTTTCATCTGAACAAAAATATCTGTCAGGTCGGGCTTGGGGGACGTCTCTTTCCTGAGATTGTAGAGCGAAGCTGTCGTCTGTCCTCCGTTGACAATCTGAAGGTTTCGGATTCCCCGCAGGACCGGTGTGCCGCCAGACGTATCAACCACGACATCCGTTGCTGTTGCCGTGATGCCGTTGTTGTATGCAAGAAACATTTCAGGTTTAGAGAGTGCCGTGGTTTTGATGCCTTTGTTGACTGCGCCACGGGCACTCAAATAGCTGCGGACGTTGCTTTCCAGTAAGCGACTTCCGTAAACCCCATACAGGTCAGCGACTAGTTCGCCTGGCACAGATGCCAAAAATGTCACGAAGTCATCGCTCTTGCCGGCCGTCCGCAGAACGGGCAATCCTTGCGGAAGCCACTGGCCGAGTTCGATTTCGATTTCGGCGCGGCCGCTATTGGATTCCTGTATTTGGTGGAGACGTTGCAGGTCCCAGATATGGTATTCAATGGGAATACCGTTCAGCTCGGAACTGATCACGTCTTTCATCCGGTCACTTGTACGGGCGTCAGTGAGGAGGTAGAGGCGATAACGACTGACATTGCGGGCCCGGGAACGGAGGTCACGTGCCAGCTGGTAGGCAATGGAGCTTTCCTCCAGTGCATCTTCTAAAGAGTTCTGAACCGATTCTGTCAGGAAGTATTCGAGCGCTTTAAGGTTTTTCCTTGCATCCTGCGTGGAAAGGACCGCGACATCCTCTGATCCGCGCCAGTCAACGACGGCCAGCGAGATTTGCCCGTCGCTGTCGTCCAAATCGAATCCGTCAACGGCTAGGTTCTGTCTTTTTGAACCCACCCCCTCATAGTGAAACACCTGAAGATTGTCGACTTCCTCGACGTCCGAAAGTCTGTCTGCCATCAGGCTTGCAAATGCACCGGCCGCGAAATCGCTCTCCACCTCGGCGCGAGCACGGACATCCGACTGTAGATCTACATAGAATTCTTCAATGTTCATCACGCGATTTGTCCCTGGCTCGGTACGTCAATAGATTGGTTTGCATCGAAAGAAAAGTGTCGGAACCCTGCCAGCGCAGGGATCTTGATGTTGTAGGAAACACTGGTCAAGGCCGGGCTTAGGTCGCTTGCCCGGATGGCAGGGAAATCAGCAACTACACGGTACCCGCTGTAAGAGACCGGAACATAGTGATGCTCGGAGTAATAGGGGTTAGTTTTGTCCACGCGCAATTCGTGTTCGAGCTTTCGGACCAGATTTTCCAAGCTAGACAGGTCACTTGCGTGCAGACTCTCCACGTGTTCGATGACGGACCGCAATGTCCAAGACCCTTCGACTGCGGCGGGAACTTCCGTGAGCGTGACTAGGATTAGATCCATGGAAGAGGCATCGAGCTGCTCGGCCGAAGAAATCTTCACCGCGGTGGAGTCGGCATGGACAGACTTCACCTCATAAGAATGTTGGGGAAGGCTGTAGTCTTGGGCGCTGCCCAAGGGACCCTGCCATGCGACCTGGATTTGATCAGCCGGTGCTTGGATATGACCGGAGATGAAACCGAACCAGATCTCAGCCAGAAGTCCACGAACGCCTTGCTCCGACAACGTGTCGCCTTCATGGAAAGTCAACAATCTTTTCCATTCCCCGAGTGCAGCCACGAACTTGGACAGGGCGTCCTGCTCGGAGGAAGCGTCGTGGCTGCGCTGGGCAAGATCCCAGCACAGGCTCATAAAGGTCCTCTTAAAACGCAAGTCCGCCAAGGAGAAAGTCAGGGCCCACTCCCCGTCGCGCCGTTGGCCGAGAACTACTTGGACGGCTGCTGAGACTTCCGGTTTTCTGGGGCGTGTCCGTGATCTGACGAAAAAAATTGGCTCGCCATTTTCTCCATCCCCGAAGTGGATCTTTAGGGGGTGTGCCACCGAGAGTAGTCTTTGATGGCCTTCTTTGCGGCGAAGCAATTCTTCCCAGGAAGAAACCACGGTTTCAGGAATCTGGCTATTCATCCGAGGTACCGTCCAAGTCTTCCGGCCCCATCAACTTGCGCAACATTGACTTGGTGATCATGTACTCGACGTCCTCTGATTCATCTGCCGGGTCATCGGAGGCGTGAGGAAACGCCAGCTTGATGGCAACAATGGGGTCTTTGGGTTTCTTAGGATCCGCCCCCTCAGGTTCAATCTTTTCTGGATCCATTCCATAAAGGAAAATAACAGGTCGGTCTAGGAGCCTTATGTATTGGTCCTCGGGGGGATTATCCGCTACATTCGTGGCCGCGTAGTTTTTTTCCATCAGTCCCACAGCTTCCGGATCAGCCACAAGACGAAAGTCACTTCGTCCGCCAAGCCGGCGATTGCTGCCTGCAACTGCATAGGCATCATCGGTGGGCACGATCTTGCGTTGATTCAGCTTGACGGATTTTCCTTCTATCGACTTGACGGGGGCGTTTCCCTTGCCTGCCATCACCACGACATCCCACAAACCGTGCTTCGAGCCGGTGCGGACATGCCTTTCCAGAGCAGGTGTGAATTGGAAATCGCGGGAGTGGGCCGTGAAGCTACTCAGGAAGTCGGCCACGATCGAGCGGTCAACATTTATCCAGCGATGGCTGAATGATTTCTCCCGTGGAACATATGAAACCATCTCATCGTTCTCCACGGACTTTACGAGCTCCAACAGGGCTGCGTAGTTGCCCTTGATGTGAGAGGCCCGTGATGAGAGTTTGGTGGTTTCTGGGGAGCGGCCAGAATATGAGACCCTAACCTTCCACTCGGTGGCAGACTTCATCTTGTTCCTAGCCGTAATGAGCATGGCACCAGGGTGCTTACGCACGGCAACACCAAAATCTTTTGGCGTGTAGCGATCGTTGTGCATGGAAGTTAAGTCTGCACGGAGTTCCTTGATCGACCGGTCGATATAGGCGAAATTATCTGCCTGTTCCGGGGTAATCCAGACTCTGCATAGGTCTTGGTATCCTTCCCGATAGCCGAACCAGCGCGCCATCTGCAGGAGCGTGTCGGTAGCCGTGGCATGACGATAAAAATAGCTGACTATGAGCCCATCCAGGGTGAGTCCACGGCTTAGTACGTCACCACCGACGACTATTTGGCGATCCAGTTGCCGCACAGCGTTGGGTTCGGCGGCTAGCTTCTTATCTAACGATGAGTTGACGACTCGAGAGTTGATATCGATGACGGCTGCAGGAAGCGCCCTAACAACTTGTTCCCAAGCGACTCCGGCTTTCGAAAAGTGCTTGGTAAACGTTTCGTGAAGTTTCTCGAAAACCCCATTGGGCTCTCCCAGCGCATAGGTCTTGGCATGGAGACCAATGGCATTCTGCAGGCGTATCAGTTCGGCTGTGACATGGGTTAGTACTTGTTCTTGGACGTTGATAAGCCTGGATACATTGATGAGCATAGAGCGGCGTGAATCTCGGTCCCCTCTGATGTCCCTAATTGCGTTGGCGATCATGTAAGCCTGGATTGCTTCGTTCAGGCTTTCCGGGATTCCAGGTACTATCCACCCGGTTTTGTGTTTTGGCGGGAAGGATTCTTCCGCGTCCGTTAGCTCGACGACGTGGTCACCCGGCTGACCTTCGTCAGAGCCGAAGACCGTGTGTGCCCCGACGTAGTTGGTTGGGGCCTGGAGGGCGTAGATATAGTCTTTGGGGAAAAGATCGTCATCGACGTCGCTATCGATGAAGATATTGGCAAAGGGAGTGGCCGAAAAACCGGCGTAGGAGCTGCGCTCGAATTTCTTGAGAAGTTGGCGAATCAAGTCATTGATAGCCGTGGGGTTGTCCTCGTCCTTGGTATTCACTGAGGCGTAGTCGGACTCATCGTCCAACAGAATCATAGGCAGCGCGAGCTTTCCTTCAGGACCCGCCTGTTCCTCGAACTCTGCAAGAAGACTCTGGAGGATGGACTTATTCTTCTTTACCACGAAAATGAACGTCTGATCGGGTGATTGCCCCAGTGGGATGTTGGTGGTTTTCTGGGTTGCGGAACTGAAATCGGACCAGACACTCGTGCGGGAAGCCACCTTCCCCACTAGATCGATGTTCTGGACGCCGATGCCAACCTTGAGGTCCGGCGAAGCTTCGGTGCCGATTTTGGATCCGGGCATTCTCTTGGTCATTCCCACCACACCCTCATCCACGCGGTTTTGGGTCTGGCGACGTAGATGTTCAGTATGGCCACCGAGAACTATGATGAGGCGATATCCTGCGTCAATGGCCTTGTTGAACAATCCTAGATACGTACTGGTCTTCCCTGACTGAACATCACCCAGAACTTGACCGACCCTATTCCACGAGCCCTCACGTTGAGGGTCCCCGACTAGATCTAGGATGTCATCGGTCAGGACTCCCATGTCTTTTACCACTTGGGGTGAAATGCCTTGGCTATTGACTAGCCAGTCTTGGTAAGCAGTCCAGCGCCGCCAGTCAATTTGTCCGCGCTGCTGGGTTACCCATGGCTCGTGGCCTTTAGCGGTGAGCACATCTCCGCGGTCCATCCGAATGCCCATCGCTTTTTGGATCCGCGCGGCAATGGAGGTCAGATCCTCTGGCGTAAGACTCTTGCCGATAACGCTGGCAAGAAGGCCCAGATTGTTCATGAATGTTTTTTCGTCGACGGGAATGCTCATCAGCTGGGCCTTCAGCATGCGCTCCAGCTGGCCAGCCTCGGATGCCCGAGTTTCATCAATAGTTGACATGTTATTGCTCCATCTGGGTGACTTCGGTAAGTAGCGCACGGGCGTCACGGCTTTGTGCGAACTGCTCGGCTGCATTGAAACCATTGACGAAATCTTCTGCTGATCCGCTGCTTTCCGACCATTGTTGCCAGTATCCAAAGGCCAGTTCTTTCAACGCTGCCTCTCCGGTTTCAGGTGATTGCAAGGGTTGATCTCCTGTCATTCTCAGATACGCGTCAGCAACTGGGAAGGAAGACTGGATGGCTTTCAAAGCGGTTTCAAGAGATCGTAGTTGGGAGGAATTGAGCTGATCGGTCAAGTTCTCCAGCAGGGGGTGATCACGATTGATTTCATAGTGGAATCCATCCCTGCTCGACAGCCCCAACCATGTACGAATCAGACTCTGTTTGGGGTTTTCAACTATGCCCTTATGTTTAAACGCGCGTTCGCTTGGCTGCAGAATTCTATCGACGACTTGCCTGAGGGCCTGGCGAATTGCCGGAGGAGGACTTGCCGCGGATTTTTTGACATCCAAGGCCCACAGATGATCCAAAGTATTAGGAATATCGACTTGCACCCTAGCAAGTTTGCCCAGTTCGCTCCGCGGTACCAATCGAAACCAGGTCCCCCAGATGACCAGCCGTTTGGCTCGATAGATGTAAAATCCTTGGCTATCGCGCAGAGTACCGGTTAGCTGGGCTTGTTCACGCTCTTTGGGGGTCATCTTGTTGATAAAGGGTAAGGTGTAAGGGCGAAGCGTGATTTCCTCGCCGGCTACCCGAATGGTTTCCCTATGGCCAGGTTGATGTGCCCTATTTTGACGCAAAAACGGATCCATCGCCTTTATGGCATCGAGATTAAGGCTGATGGTCAACTTACGGCCGTCTTCGCCCTCCAAGAAACGATGATAGATGAGTGCAAGATGTTTCTTCGCTGACGCCATTTTAGCGGTGAAATCTGCGGCAAATTTCTCATGCTCTGGGTCGGAGACATCGATGTTCTCCCACAGAACAACCGTTCCGGATACTTGGTCAGCCAAAACTGCCACGTGGGAAGATGCCGCTAAATCATTCTCTGCAAGGATCTTTAGCTGCCATTGACCCGTTGCTGCAAGGCAGTCCAAGTCCCATTGAACACCTACAATTTGGTTGTCTTTTTTGCTGAAAAGTGTCAGCTTTCGGCACTGGGATAGAGATGCAGTCTTGAGGCCTAGACCGAATCGACCTAGGTCGTGTGTCTTGCGGCTGTTCTGGGCGTTGTGGCCAGCTAGTTTCATTGCGTGACGGACGCCTGCGGCGTCCATCCCAAAACCGTTGTCGCTGATTGACACATAGGCATGTCCCGGCTCGGTGTTAAATCTGATGTCAACATGAGACGCCTCAGCTGTAATCGAATTGTCCACGATGTCGGCCAGAGCGGTTTCTAGGGAGTAGCCCACCGCTCTCATGGACTCCATTAGTTGTGGGCCTGGCGATACGATTTCGAAGTGCAAGATTTCCCCCTAGTTAGTATGCACAAACATATATCGAGGTAACGACAATTGAGGAATTTGATTGCGGAACCCAGTCATTACGTTTGTCAGGGTGCACGATGACAGGAACACTCTGACTCATATAATGCCTGCCGTTTGGCGATCGGCAACAATCGGTCGAATGCTCGCTAGGTTTTAGACGTGTTGACACGTACGGGTGGTTGGTACTTTGGATCTGTGATGTAAGGGAGGGCCGCTGCCGCTGCGTAGGTGTGATAATTCGCCACCATCAGGTAGTAGGTTTCAGGCCACGGTCCATGCACCTGAATCTGGGCAGGATCAGGCGAAATCAGAAGAACTGACTCGCGCCAGACTTCATCAGGGAGTGCTTCCACCCAAGCCCGCTGGACGTGGCCAAAATGATCCCAGCGAATGGTCACCCACGCGCCAAGTGGATCCGTCGAGTGGATGTCTAGGACTGTGACTTCAGTCGTAACACCGAGCCCTTTCTTCACGGCGAAAAAATGTTCCCACTGTTTGACGGCATTGGCGATCCATGCCTTCGTTCGACGGATCCTGAAGTACCAAATGGCGGTTGCGATTCCGGCCAGAACTAAGGCGATAGCCACGAAGACCAGTCCTGCTGCTGGGGCCGATGCTTGGACCCGGAACACACGAATAGCAATAACGAGGCAGACACAGCTGATCACGGTGAGTGTGACTGCCCAGCCGGATGCGGTCTGGGGTTTGACCATCGGATTCGTTCGCATGATTCGACCTCCGCCTATAGACCGATTTTACAGCGAGGGGCCGACAACGGGCATGGGTGCATGGATCGTGGCTGCCGGTTTGGGCGTCTCGCTTGCCGCGGAGTTGCTGGTCTTGGCGGCGGTGATGCGGGCCGCCAGTCGGGTTCGCTGGTCGGATTGGTCCCATTCGGTAGCGCTGGGAGGTGCCCCGAGGTGCAGCGCAGGGTTGTCGATGTCCCAGCGGTCGCGGTACCCGGCCACGTCCCGCACTAGGGATTTCCAGGCCTCGTCGTTGGCTTGCAGGCCAGTTTGTGCGCGCAGTGCGTCCACCCAGGGTTCTTCGTTGGCCAGGGCATGGACGACCACTGCGGACAGCCGTTTGGTGATGCGCTGCTGAACGTCGTTGAGCAGTTCCCGGAGATCCTCCCTGTCAGTGGGCACTGACGTGGGCGCAAACGTCAGTGTTGCTGTGGTGGGTTGCCTCCGATGGATGGCCTGCAGGCGTGAGTGCACGACGGCGGCAACGTCGCGGGCGTCGGCTGTTGGCTCCAGCCCGCCGGCCAAGGCTTGCTCGGCGAGGGATCTATTGGTGACTGCGGTGCGTCGCCAGGCTGCGACCATGGCGCCCCAGGAGGGGGACGCCTGCATTTCAGCCAAAGAGCCGGGGGAGTGGGTGTTGATGAGGTGGGTGACGTCGTCGGAAGCAGCGATTTGGGCGAGGTAGTCATGTTCGGCGAGTAGGTGGGACAGGGAGCTGGCTTGGTTGCGTTGTTCCTCGCGGATCTCGTGGGCTGTATGTTCGGCGCCTTCGATGGAGAGTATGGAGCTGAGAATTTCCCGCCAGTTGGGCAGGGAGGATGGGTCCACGCCGTGGTGGTCGCGGGGGTCTGGCTCGCTGATGTAGGCGTGGTTGCCGGCCTTCCCCCGGGTCATGGAAACATAGAACAGTTCCCGGGTCAGTCTGCCTTCGCTGACGAGGGTGTGGCCGGTGTCCACTGTGATGCCTTGGGAGCGGTGGGCTGTAGTGGCGTAGCCGAGCTCCACAGACTCGGCCAGATAACTGGCGCCCAGGATGATTCGTGCACCGTTGTCCTGTCGGATCCCTGCGATGGAACCGTCCGGATTGGGTGAACCAGACACTGTTATGAGGGTGCCGTTGCGGATGAAGTCGCCCGTCTCGTCGAGGAGGTGGCGGTCGTTGCGCCTGGCCAGGACGGTGTCGCCGCGTCCGGCATGGAGTCCGTCGCTGAGGTCAACGGTGGCTTCTGCGTCGACGGCGCCGGATCCGACGCGGTCTGCTTGGGCGCGTTCGTTGAGCATGGCGACGGTGTCGTTGTCAGGAGCGACGAGGATCGAGGTCTTCCCGTTGCGGATATCGGCGTCCCAGCGGTTGTAGGCATCATCGACCATTGCATCGTAGGTACCGCTGCTGATGCGTTCATGAGCTGTGTATTCGGTGATGACGTCGATGTCGCCTATGCGTAGTTTCAGGGAGGCGGGGCGTTCCCAAACATTGGTGAAGCGCCAGACCGTGCTGAGCTGTTGTGCGCAGCCGGTCCGGTCCAGCCAGCCCAGAACGCCGCCGGCGTCGATGGAGTCCAACTGTGCCGGGTCTCCGACGAGCAGAATCTTGGCCCCTGCACCTGTGGCCTGGTCCAGGAGGGCGGCGAGCTGATACGTGGAGACCATGGACGCTTCATCGATGATGACCAGCTGGTCGGACCGGAACTGCCACTTTGCTTGGGTCGCTGTGAGGGCGCTCATGCGCTGCGCAAGGCGCTCCAAGGCCCTTCTGGCCTGAGTGTCCATCCGTAGGGACTGACAGGCTGCCTGGTACCTTTGTGCGGCTTCCGCGTACTGTCCTGCCCGCATTGCTGCTCCGGGGCCGGTGGATTCGTAGAGCCATTTGCTCACATTGTCCGTGGACACTCCGAGCTCGTGGCCTAGGACGTCGGCAGAGGCGGCAGCAGGGGCCAGCCCCACCACGGTCCCTGTCCCGAAGCTGTCTTCCCAGAGTGCTTTGACGGCGCTCATCGTGGTGGTCTTGCCGGTCCCTGCCGGGCCGACGACGGCGTCCAGCCGCCTCCCGCTGGACAGCACGGCCTCGGCGGTCCTGCGTTGCTCGCCCTGCAGGGATTCGCCCCGGGTGTTGCGGAACTGTTGGAGGGCGTTCTGGATGGTCGTGTGCTCGAGGTGCGGGCCGGCGTCGTGCGTGTGGGCATTCATGATTGCCTCCTCGTTCGCCAGTGTCGAGACATCTGTGAACAGGTGGGCGCTGGCCAAGTCAAAGACACTGCGCCCGTTGAAGACCAAGTCGGAGGATGTGGTGGTCGGGATGGAATAGCGGAACTCGTTGAGCGCCACAGACTGATCCTCAGCGGCTGTGGCGATGGCATCCATGAGGCGGATCCGGTCGGTGGCCGTGGCGCAGCGGATCTCAAGACACACCCGTTCCGCTTCGGCGATCAGGTTCCACCGGTTCCAGGTGGCCCGCCGCCTAGCGACCAAGTCCTTGACCAGCCCGGCAGTGCTGTCGATCCAGGCAGTGTCGGCGTCGGCAGCGTTGAGCGGGTGCGTGTGGGAACGGTTGATGGTTGCCGCCAACACCACCTCGGGATCGAAACCCTTGGCCTGGGCTCGTTCGCGCCACTGGCGGGTCCGGGTGTTCAGGGGGACGACGTCGTGGTTCTTGGCGGTGCGGGTGGATAGCGTTGCCTGTTGGCGCATTCTGAGTTTGACTGCGTTGCTGGGTTCCCGACCGTGGGTGTCGGACCAGTCGTGGATGAGCCGGGTTGCCTCGATGTCGATCAGCCGGGAACGGCTGGAAAACTCGCGGAGGAGTTTATCGTCGACGCCGGAGAGTTCGAAACGGTAATTGTGGATGGCGCTGGTAGGTGCGCGGACTTCGGCCTCTGTTCCCAGGTCCCGGCCGAGTTGGTCGTAGAGGAGCCCGTTGTAGTGTTGGCTGGCGGCCACGGTCGCCTTGTAGAGGGTGCGTGAGTCCAGGGTGGTCCAAACGCCGTCGCTGAGGCGTTGGGCCCTATTGGCGATGACGACGTGAGTGTGCAGCTGGGGGTCTCCGGAGCGGGACTCCCAGTGGTCGAAGGCCGCCGCAATGGCGCCGTGGACGCCAACGTGGGCCACGCCGCCGTGTCCGGCCCGGGTGTGGATGGCGGAGGACTCCAACCAGGCCAGAGTGGCTTCCAAGGCCGCGTGGTGGGCTGCCATGGCCTTGTCCTTGTACTCGTCGCTGCCCAGAGCCCAAAGCACGGAGACGGATTTGGGCACACTGAAAGTGAGGTCAAAACCGGCCACCGCAGCCCGGCGCACGGGCTGGCCGTTGGCACCGGTGACGGTGGATGCCTTGTTCGGTGTGTGGCCTAGGGATGCTCCTGTGGTGGGGTGTTCGCCTCGTTCAAAGAGGGCTTTCGCGGCTGCATCGGTGACGGTGGCGTGGGGATTCATTCCGATACCGGGAAGTCCTGCACCTAACCATTGACCGGGCGGGTTGCTGGCGGCAGTGTAGTAGCCGGTGAGGTCCCGGGTTTCGACGTCAGCATGGCTGGTGGTCTTCAGCAGATAGGAGACGCCAGCTTCGGTGGAGAGGCGGGCTATGGAGACGGTCATGACTTGCCCATTTCTGTGTTCCAGCCGCGGCGTGCAAAGATCGCGGCGGACGTCTTGTCGAGGCGGGTGTTTGCGTCAGAATGCAATCCCAGGAGCCGGGCGGCGAGTTGTTGCATGTCCTTGACGGCCTGCTTTTCGCTGAGCTCACGCTGCTTGTATTCGTACTGCAAGCGCTTCACCGAGCGTTGCAGCTCATCGACCTTCGACTGCGCCCGGGAAACTGCCTGGGCGCTTTCGTTGAGCTGTTCATAGGCGCCGGCCAGCCTGTCCTCAAATGACCGTGTCACGATGGCGAGCTTGCGCTTATTCATGGACCGCAGGTTCCGGATCGAAGCCTCATATAAGGCGGTGAGCGCAGCCATCGCCTCCTGGTTGTGCGTCTTGGACTGGTCAACGTGGCCGGTCATCCGCAGCTCTTCATCCTGAAGGCTCTGCCGGTAATTTCGTTGCCGCTGGCGGTGGGCACACGCCGGTCGGCAGAAGAGCTGCCGGGGGCTGGCGGGTGTGAACATGGCGTTGCATCCGGGGCAGGTTCGCGTTGTCATACCTGTCCATGGTGATTCGGCCGGTTTACACCATGACCAAACGTCACATTGCCGTCACGCGGCCGTGACGGCCACCTGCTTGGGTGCCAACAGTGTGAAGGATTTTATGGTTGTGGCAGCTCCATGGTGGGGTGCGGTGATTCTGCTGAGAGGTCTGGCTTTGACAGGATCTGGCGGCGGAGACGTGCAGAAGGAAAAATTGGTGGGTTGGTGGGGGCACAGGGGAGTGCCGCATGATGTTCTCATGCGGCACTGGATCTCCTATGTGGGGGAAATTATTGGATGGCGAGGCGGAGTCGTTCGATTTCGATGGGGTTGAATCCTGACCAGTGGTGGTGGTCATTGACGACAACGACTGGGGCCTGGAAGTAGCCGAGATCTTGGACGTACTCGAGGGCGGCGGCATTGGTGGTCAGGTCAACGAGGCTATAACGGATGCCGGCATGGTCTAGGGCCAGACAGGTGAACTTGCATTGCTGACAACCCGGCTTGCTATAGACCGTGATGCTCATAGTCCTCGCCTCGCTCTCTGCTTCCACTGGTGCTGGATCGATTGGAATTGCTACTGGTGGTTCCTATACGCGGTGTCCTTGTGTTGCGCCCAGCCGGACACGACGCCGGCGGCGAGCATCTGGTCCAGCAACCTAGCGAGGTGGTAGTCGGGGGCGAACGTCAGAGCGACGTGCATGTAGTTCGCAGCAGCAGTTCCCTTGCCCTTCCACCAGCAGATGTGGCCGAGCATTGTCAACGGGGCAGCAGCATGTGTTGGGGCTGCGATGGTGAGCAGTTGCCGCAGCAGCTTCTCGGAGCTGTCGATCCGGTCCCATTGCGGGGCTTCGTCCGTGGCGCCAAAGAGTGTGGATCCCATGGGCTCGTCGATACCGGGCATGTCTGCCAGGATTTGGTCCCTGAGCCCGACGTGCTGCAGCCCGGCTAGGACTTCGGCCAGTTGGTCGTGGGTGGGTTCGGTGCCGTGGTCAATGAGATCCATCCACAGCTGGTAGGCCGCGTCGAGGCTCTTGGCGGGGTTGGTGGTCATGTCTCGCATTGCTGACTCGACCGCGTCGTGGTCGACAGCGGCGAACAATTCGGGGATGGCAGGCGCGTCGTTTTGTTCGATGACGCTTCCGTGGTAGACCAATTCGGCGTTGACGGTGCTGGATTCAATGGCAGCCAGTGGGGTTTCCTTGCCGCAGGTGGTGGGGTTGGTTTCGTCGTACATGGCGAAGGATTCGGGGCCGACGATCCACACGTCATGGACGAGCAGCCCGGCAGCCAAGAACCGTCGCTTGAGTCCTTGCATCATCGCAGTGAAGGGCTTGGTGTGTCCCTTGCCCCATGGCTGGTGGGTGAACAGGGCGATGAGGACGGCGGTGGCGTCGCGATCGATGCCGACCGCTTGGGCGACGCGCTCGGCATAGCTCTCGCCGATGTCTTCGGTGCCGGGGAGGTTCACGCGGAGAGTGGGGCCGAGGGCGGCCCCGTCGAGGGCGACGCAGACGAGGCTTTCCTGTGGCCAGTATCCGAGGCTGTGGCCGATGTAGCTGATGGCGTCGGCCGGGCTGCTGATTCTGATCGGTTCCATTGTCTTGCTCCTCATTGGTGAACGGTGGCTGGGTGTTCGCGGCCGCCTGCTCTGTTGGTGCCTTCTGGTAAAAGGAATCACCGCTGGGTATTAGGGGCCGGAATGCAACTTGGGGAACCGGGCACGGGGCAAAAATAGTTGCGAGGAAATAAGCGACGCAGGAGCGCCGAGAAAGAATTTTTGGAGGAGGGACCGGCGCGTAGCGCCCTGGTTGCGTGGAGGGCCCGCCCAGCGATGATGGGATACCAGAAGGCACAACGTGGTTGGGCACCTGTTCATAGTGATCCATGGCTGTGCTCGCCGATATCCGATGACCGTCGTCGAGCTCAAGGCGCTTCCACAGTGGCTTACGGCGGTCGTCGTAATCGACGATGTTCATTTGGTCGCTTGGTTTCTACTACTTGACCGCACGTTTGGAGCAAACAACGGTCAGGCAAGCGACACACCACAGCTTTGACGAGATTTCTCTAAATTTTGATCAGCACTTCACGTTAATAAAACGTGTAATGGCCAGCATTCTTTCGCTGAGTCTTCAGACTTGATTCTTAGCTTGAATTTCAAGGACAGAGAGTTTTGAGCTGGACAGGCAAGCGGTCACCTGCGTGTGGTCGAAGTGACAAATTAAAAGTTTGGTTTAGGCTTGCCAGATGGCTGAAGAACTCTGGCAAGATCAGATATCGCTGGACTCTGTCCGGTCTCTATTTCGCGCCCACGGCTGCGCATCTGGAGTCTTCAAGCTCTTGGGACCTAACAATAACTCGAAGAACCAGATATACCTTGGACCGGACCTGAGCGCTGTCTCCATGCTTCCTTCGGGGGATGTCCTCCAGTATCCAGGTGCATCCAATAAGCCAGGCGCTGGCGACCGCCCGATATATCATGCCAGCGTCAACTGGACGTGGCTTTCGCCCGAGGGAGCCTCGCCTGCCCCTCATGCCCAGCTGATCTACTATCCTCAGTACCCTGAAGTGAGATTCTCCGGATTCCTCAAGGGAAGCCCAGGGGCACCTAACGAATTCATGAGTCCTGTACGCCGTGGTAAGGAACCCGGCCGCATTCTCTTTATTGGAGTTAACGAGGAGAAGCAGCAGGTATATGGCCTCGTTGCCAGCGTGCACAGCCCCGCTGCTGCGTATATCCGATCAATAGCGGAAGAGGACCAAGACCTGTTGGTCCCCTTCCGCTTCAATGTGCAGGACCAGCAGCTACAGGGGAGGGAGCTGTTGCTTTCGGAATTCGGGAGAATACACCGACTCGGGTGGGTGGCTTCCAGCCAGCTACAACTCGACGGAAGGTTCGGTCCTTGTGTGGGCAACAGGTGTGGCGGGCACACTCTCGAAGCACATTTGGGTATTACAGCAAATGGCTTCGCAGACCCTGACTTCGCCGGATGGGAAGTCAAACAATATAACGTCGCGGCGTGGCACAGGGCGGCAAGTAAACCGGTCACCCTGTTCACCCCGCAGCCTGACCGCGGGAAATACGCCGAGCATGACACTACCTGGTTCGTGCACCAGTATGGACGGCAAACGCGGGCTGACCGTTACGACTTCACCGGCCGCCATAGCGTCGGACAAGGGCCGAACGCTACCACAGGGCTGCGGCTGGAGCTTTCCGGCTACGACCCGCACGCAAGTATTGCCAAGGACCGGATCACCGCGGACGGCGCGATCAACCTCATCGACGCCGAAGGTGACGTCGCTGCCGGCTGGTCCTTCGCCAAGCTGCTAGGGCATTGGAAACGCAAACACGCTCAAGCAGCGTACCTGCCATCCATGAGCCGGACAGATCCAGTCGCCGGGAATCAGTTTTCGTTTGGTTCACATACACACCTTGGTGAGGGCACCACGTTTCTACTGTTTTTGGAAGCGCTGGCTGCTGGACATATTTCCTACGACCCGGGCTGTCACACCACGCTGCTAGGCAACGGGAGGTGGCAGTCCAAGCCCCGGAACCAGATCCGCATTAAGCACAACCAGCTGTCCCAGATCTACGAATCCTACGAGAAAGTCGACCTATTCTAACCGAGGAATCGTTTCATTTCCTCGGCAACGGCAGTCACAGCCGGCACTACGACACTGTTGCCGAACTGTCGGTATGCCTGAGTGTCAGAGACCGGGATCTCGTACGATTCAGGAAAGCCCATAAGGCGGGCGCACTCACGCGGCGTCAGCCGGCGCGGACGTTCTCCGATGCCACGAGAGACTAAGATCTCTGAACCGTCCTTGTGGTAGCGGGCCGACAGGGTGCGGGCCACCGATTCCGGTCCGACCAGACCATATCCGAAGCCATTGCCAGCGGCACGGTGCTTAGCCGCGTAGTTCTTCAGGTAGATCCACAAGTTCGGTGTCAGGATGTACTTCTCGTTCACAGTGGCTTTCTTACCCTCTGTGAAAGGAGCCTCTGCGACCTCGGAACCGTCCTCAGGATGAAGGATTGAGACCATAGTCGGGTTGATTATTTTCGAGCTACCGTCCACATTCCGTTGGGACACAAGATTGTCAAAGCTGAACCCATCGTCCCCCTCGAACGCCGATGGGTCCTTGAATCCAACGATAATGATGCGCTGTCGGCCTTGCGGCACGTAGGAGGCGCCATTGACAACTTTGAAACGGATCGCGTAGCCGAGCTCTTCCGTCAATGTCCGCTCGATAACTTTGAAAGTACGTCCCTTGTCGTGTGACAGCAAGTTCTTAACATTTTCAAGCATGAAAGCTTTTGGCTGCTTCTCCTCGATAATACGGGCGACATCAAAGAACAAGGTCCCTTGAGTCGCGTCAGCAAATCCATGCTCGCGCCCCAGTGAGTTCTTTTTCGAGACCCCAGCGATTGAGAATGGCTGGCAAGGGAACCCCGCCAGCAAGACATCGTGGTCCGGGATAGTGGCCGCGTCAATCCTCGTGATGTCACCCGCGAACACGTGGCCGGATTCCTCTTCGTGGAGGCCGTCCACGAAGCCAGGCAGAACGTGTCCGAAGTTCCGAGCGTAGGTCTGTTGAGCGAACTTATTCCACTCCGAAGTGAAGACGCAGTCACCGCCGATTGACTCAAAAGCCAAACGAATCCCGCCAATTCCGGCAAACAAGTCAATGAATCGAAACGATGGCGCGCTGACGGGAGTCGGGACAGTTGCTTCTGCGCGGTGATGTTGAATCTCTTCTAGGGCCGCTCTAAGGTACGGCGGGCATTCTGTTTCTCCGGCTTCCCAGCGAGCGACAGTCTTAGGTACCACCTCAAGCAGCGCGGCTAGCTTGGCTTGGCTGTAGGTCTTACGCAGCTCCTGCAGCAGGGCTCGGGGGGTGGTAGCTTGTTCGGCTGGTGCTAGCGTCATGAAACGCTCCATTCATGGGGAATTTGTACGGTCATTCTGTCCACTAATATTCCCCATTTTACTCGTATGTTCAAATCGACACGCCGCAGTGTATCGAACATCTCTTCGAGTTAGATTGTGCGGTGATTCCAACGGGGCGAAGGAGCAGAGCGGCTATCGACATTTGTCATCGTGAGGTAAAAGCAGAGGTGCGCCTGTGGCGGCTCGCCAGTGTCTGGGAGGGAACGGGACTATGGTTCTTTTCTCAACTGGATTTGAAAGGCGAACAGCTGGTCCAAGTCTCGCTCGTCGACAAGACGCCAAGGGTACCCGTGGTTACGAACCTTCCCTTTTTCGTTCAGACGCATGGCGAATTCGAAGATGATGCGCCGGGCCGCGACAAGAGAAACGAACCGATCGATATGGGGGCGTTCGCAATACAAGAGGCCCGTATACCGGTACTGGACGTGGCCGCCATTTTTGCGGCTCTCGGCCACGATGAAAACAGCCCTTGAATGCTTTTGCTCTAACCGATCGGACAGCTTTTTGTGATTCCACTTGCCGAGGACCTGGTCGTTTTTGAAGAGGCTGAGACTCGGAGGGGAAGTCGAAGGACCAAGCCAAAGGCCCTTATTGTTTCCGGTTGTAGTGACCTGTGAGTAGCATGACATGACGCCCTTGTCATTGGGTGCCCCGATGACGTGGATACGGCTCAGCATGGGTCCAGAGATTAGCCATTGAGGGCCGCACTGGAACAGGTTGATCTTTCCTGATGATGACTGTTTTCCATTTTGAAGTTTGCACTTGATCTCAATGCCATGAAAGTCTGCTTCGGGGCTGTTATTCTCTTCGATCCCCACAAGCGATTCGAATGTGTATCCGATCCCTGTGTCGCCCGTGCGAAGGCTGTCCACCCACCCCAGCGCCTTCACCTCGTCAAATCTCTTCAAGAGCTCTCCAAGGTTTTCATCCACGACAAATTGGGAAGCGTCAAGCGGTAGTAGCACGTAGGCACCAGGGCTCGTCAAGCTACTTCCTGCGAAAAGGATCCCCACGAGTGCAGTGAACCGCGGATCTAGATCCTCAAGGACAACATCCACATAGTAAACAATTTCTCCGGATGCGTATCTAATCTGGGTCATGATGATTAGACGACGGCCATGGGCGTGGTCGTTTAGAAGCGGGCTAGCTCGCGTGATCCTGCGTTCAGGGTACTTTTGGTAATAGCGCCACGAGAGATCACTGGCCTGCTTCGAAGTTGTGTTAGTCGCGGAGAAAATTTTGCTAGCGTTTTCCTTAGGGTCCATGATTGGCAATTCTGGAAAAAATCCGTAGCTTGCTGGTGGAATCAGGACGCCATGCTTGCTGTTGTTATCGTTCGTCGTCAGAATCTTGGCGAAAATCTCGCCCGAGACGAAATCGAACTCGTCGGTGATCGTTCGTGCGTAGGACATAGGTGAGTCGTAAATGGTCGGCTCGTCTTTCTTATTCTGATAGTCGTGCTGTCCCGAGTAAACCGAGCCAATTTTGACGTGCTGCTAAACGTCATGCCCGCATTGCATAAGGGCGATTCGTGGAACGTGAACGCGGGCATAATTCGCAACAGATTGCTCTATGCGTCGTTGTCCGAGGGCTAATGATGTAGATATGAGATGGCGGCGCTCCTCTGCAGGGCTAAAGACGTCGAGAGGAGGCGATTGCGATCAAGGCTTTCTAGATCAATTATCAGAAGTCTGCGTGGCAGAGGTCGTAAATAGGTTTCAGTCCAAAATGGCTCATTGTCGGTGTTCAATCCAATGCTCTTTCAGCCAATCCACCTGGTTTGAGCTGGCCGCGACTGTCAGCGGCAGGCCCTGAAGGTTCTGATACGTGGGATATTCCAGCAGGGCCGGTGAGACGTCGATTGTCAGCGACTCAGGGTGAATTGCAATGAGGCCTAAGTCGAAGAGCCTATGAAGATCGCGACGCATGAGGAGCCCCCCGTGTTCGTGGTGTTCACCTACTTTCGCAAAGCTGTAGAGGTGCGCAGCCTCGAGGGCGGCGGCGGGGCTCTTGCCTGTAAAGGCACAGATGGACCCCATCTTTGCAAGTAGCGACCGGCGGAAGGCGTCCTGGCCAATACGAACGCGCACATTCGCGGTTTTGTGCCCACCATTGATCATTCGCTGCGAAGCCTCGACGACTGAAAGCACTTCAATACCGTTCGTCTCCGCGACGGCTTTCCTAAATTCATCCCATTTGAGTGGTCGCAAGCTGAGCTGCGATTTTGGGCTTTCACAGAGCGTGCGCAGCAGGGCGCCCGAGAGTGCACCAGATAGATCGACCCAGCCACGGCCGTGCGCCGAGGTGTATTCCACGACTTCCTTTATGGTCGTGATGGCGTGTTCAAAGTCAGTGTGGCATTTGAAGCATCTGTATCGCGGCGCCTTCGTCTTGCGGGGCTTGATATGGGCCTTTCCGCAGTTCGGACAGCTATAGACGGGTTTGGTTCTCGTCGAGGTCTCGATTGACTCGACGATCGACGCGCCGATGCTGGATTTCTTGTCCCACAGGACCACTGCGTCGCCGACTGAAATTCGAGAGTGGTTTGGGACCGTGCTGTCCCATTTATAGTGGGATTCCGGTTCGTCGTCGTAGCCATCATTGCTACCAAAAGCCCGATCATCGCCCACCGCCAAGAGGAGCCATGCTGCCGGCTGCCCGCCAGGGAGTGGCATGGGAGTATGAATTTCAGTACTCGCCGCTGTGGCGTTTAAAGCCAGGATAGTTCGTGCCATTTCGGGTAGGACTGAAGATTGAGTGCCGCCGCCAAGCTTCACAAGGTCGCTGTTCCCTTGGCGCACATAGGCTTCTAGGTCGCCTTCCTCCACGACCCAAGTATTCCCATTGACCTGGTGACCCTTGATGATTCCGTCGCGCAGTTTCTGACGGAGCGTTTTGGGGTGGATTCTTAATCTTGCGGCGGCTTCGGTTGCTGTGAGCGACATGCCTTAGCTTAACCCAACGTGATGTAAGAGTTGCATGGCGCAAAACAGCTCGCAGGAGTGTCGCTTTCCCACACCCAAACGCACCCACACTGCGCCCCTCTGATGATGCGCTGAGGTAGGCAACAGCAAGTATTTTGGGGTCAAAAGGGGGAGCCAGTATGCCATCTTTCGGGTCGGTATCGGATGGAATTTCAGCGTGGTGTCGAATGCTTTAGAAAGCTCAACCACCTAAACCAGCTAAACCAGCGGATCTCCTCGCAGCTTGTCCTCGTCCGTCAGCTACTCGTGACTTCCGATGCACGGCCGTCTTCATTGTCGATGAGACCATACGGCGGATCATCGGGATTCTGCGTGTATCGGACAACGATGTGCTGGTCAGCGACAGACGGAGGCTGGTTATCAACGAAGATGACCTGCGCACCGGGGTGCGTGACGAGCCAGCCAACGACGTGGCGGTAGATGTTCTCCACGATGTTCCGGCTGCGAGTGGTGATGAGTCGGCCGATCTCGGCGCCGTCATCGTCTGTTCCCGTGTCTGGTACAGGAGACACAGTTACGGAGCCTGGGACGAGGTTCTTTTGGGGACTATCGATGATGACGAATCCGGGGTGGCCCGAACCTTCCTCGAACGCCAACTCGAAGAGCGCGAGTTCCCAAGCGAGTGCGATGAGTGTCATGGCCCCGGAAGAGCCGACTTTGTCATAGCGGCGCCCGCGAACGAATGGCACGAGGTTCCGCTCAACGCGCACAAGATCGACTTTCGGATAGCCGAAGTCTTCGAGGATCTTGAAGAGGCGTTCGCCGATCCTGTCGAGAATGGTGTCCCGCGGCGTCTCGTTCTTCAAATACTGAGCCTTGCGCGCTCGCGCGTCCTTGAGAGCGGCTGACGCTTGCAGCAGCTCCACTTCCTTCTGCTGGAGTTGTAGAAGCATCTGCCGGGCTCGGAGCATCGTTTTGAGTTCTACACGAGTGTCACCGAGCGACTGCTGGATTGCATCGCGTTGCGTCAGGAATGGAGAGATGACTTCGCCCGAGATCTGGTCGAGCGCTGATTGGGCCTCTCGTACCTTCGTGTCGGCGATGCTCAGGTTCCTCCGAAGCTCGTCACCCTCTGCCCGCACCTCTTGAGCAAACTCAAGAAGCTGCTTCAGACGTCGCGCAAGACTGCGCCGTTCCGTGGAGAGGTCTGGAACGCTCTCGCCATCGGTCACATCTGACTTCAGATGTGAGTGGCAAAGTGAACACTCGTCGTCCACGATCTCGGGCGGAGACTGGAGCTTGTTCTGGCAAACCGGGCACGTCACGACGGAGAGAGAGTCGAACAGATTTAGCGATTCAGCGACGAGATCGAGACGGCGTATCTCATCTGCATACTGAGAGCGAAGGGGCTCGAGGCGGCGAGCAAGAGTATCTCGGTCTCGCAACTCGGCCTGAATGCGCTGTGCGTCTCTCTCGTTGCGAGCGTAGCTGGCGCGCAACTCAGCGGTGAAGTCGCCACTGGCTGAGATGTTGCCGTCGATGGTCTGCCGTTGTGCGTTGAGTGCAGCCACCTGGACCCTGAGACCGTCGGACTCCGAGTCAATCTCTCCGATGGTGGTGAACCCTGCATCGGTCATGAACGTCCTAAGTGTCTGGACTGCTCGCGTGAGCTCCCGTTCTTCCGCAGCAAGATCTTCGACGGCGCGCGACAACGTTGAATGCTCGTTGTCGGATACCCCAAACAGAATGTTGACCACTTGATTGAGCTTGATGGAACGGTGCGGCTGTCTCTCGTATACGAGGTCGCCATTGTCGAGTCGCCGGTTGGTTAGGAACCAGAGCGGTTGCAGGTCTCTGAAGCTTAGAACGCTGGTTTTCGAGTCCTCCTGCGACGGCGACTGGTCCAAGCGGAGACCGCTGAGGCCACACAGCTGCAAGAGGTAATGAGACAGGGAGTCCGGGTCGGAGGGGTCGGACGTGAAGGATCGAAGAGGTGAGCCAGACATCGTGTCAAGGTCACCTGCATAGAGGTAGGCTCTCGTCACCCTCGAGCCGAGTGCCCGCTCGATGACATAGTGCACGGGCGGGCCACCGCCGGGCACCGCAATATCCACGGCAAGCTGAGCGGACCGTACATTGGCCAATACTTCGTCGTGTTCGGGGTGCTCCTTCGCGCCGAGGCACCAGTCGATGAGCTCAAGCACTGTGGTCTTGCCGGTGCTGATCTCTCCAGCGATAATCGACAGCTGCCGGGGTAGGCCCTTGCCATCAGCCTCTGTAAAGTCGACGCGATACTTGTGGTTTGGACCGAGCAACCGGAGCGCACGTATGTTGAAAGCGGGGGAAGTGGTCATGGTCGTTGGCAGTTCCTAGAAGAGTATGTCGCGTGATGTGAGCTCGGAGGCTTCAGCCTCGAACTCGCCGATTGTCGGACTGTCGATGAGGTCAAAGAGCACCGGGTCTACGCGAAGCCATGTCTCGAGTTGATCCCTCATCCTCGTCGGAGAAAGCTTTATCACGATGGGTGTAATTGTCTCGACGCTGAGTCGGTATGCGTCGGCGTATACCGAGCACAAACGGTCCGCAGATCGTCGTCCCAGATCGGTGACCGTGAACACTCTTGCCCCGTCGTGAACAGCGAGTCGAACCAGCCCGAAAGAGACCATTTGGGCGATGTCCGAAGCGACTCGTTCGCGTCGGGACACGAAGCGCTGGCTCGGGGATGCGTAGGTGATGGAGTGACGTCCGAATCCCTGCAGATGCAGCTGGCTGGAGGCGGGGGAATCCGACTCCAGCACCAAGAACGGATTCGCCGAGAGGAACTCGATGACTGATAGACGCTCGAGATCTAGCCTTTTGCCCTGAACCTGTGCACTCACTAGTACAAGAAGAAGCTGTGCCATCCGAAATGCGGGTACGGACTCGGCGCGCAGAGTCGATGTTGCGTTGCCGTTGGGGTCTATCGGGGTGCTCACGACTCTTCCTCCGTTCCTTCCCCAGTGCGTAGGCTGGGATTGCTGTTGGAGATCCCTGAACGGTGGTCTTTGGCGACATCACGCCAATCTCGGACCCATCCTGCACGACCATTATCTACAGCTTGATGCAGAAGGCCGATGCCGTGAATGACGTGTGCTCTGAGGTTCGCTGCCTCTTGCACGTGACTCGCTTCGATGCTTTCGGCCACGTTGCCATATAGCTGAGGGAAGCGTCGCACGGCCGACGTTTGGCACTCCGTATTGAAGGCTATCGACCAAGTTGATGACACCCGCACACGCCATGTCGATAGCGCAGAAACTTCGGACTTGATTCCTTTATCCGTGACCTCGCGCTCCAAGATCTCGGCATTGAAGAACGCTTCACGAGCAGCGAAAGTCTCTGGCAATCCAGCTTCGTTCATCTGGCGTACGAATAAAGCATCGTCGTACTTGGCGTCGTCGATAAGCTCCTCCAGTCCCCGTGAGCTCTCCGGGAGCTCAGTTGTGTGCGGCAGTGGGAAAAGAGGCGAGAAGTAGTGGTTTCTAACGTCCGCCCCGGCCGGTGACTGGAGTCGTCGCCGAAGCCGCCCAGCAGATTCGAGGCTCACTGTCAGATCGTCAGCTTTGGCCATTCGCTTCTGCCATCCCTCCCACCAAGTGAGCATTGGTCCGTCGAGTTCGCACGGAATGCAGAGCGTCCAGGAAGCAATCTTGTAACCATGTTCCTTTGCGGCTTTCTGGGCCGACTTGTACGACTCCCGCACATCGCCCTGCTGCGTCGAACCGAATCCGGCGATGAAGTACTTAGACTGCCAGATATGGACTTCGCCGCCATTTTCGAGTTCTCCGACATATGCGTCGATACCCCAGTCGCCAGGGTTCGCCTGAACCTCCTGAACATCGGGATGAACGATTCCGACGATGTCTGCAACAAGGCGTTCGAACGCGTCGCGCGCGCCTGCGGGGCCAGAGAATCGTGTTTCCAGGAAGCGGAAGTCGATGTCGCCCGAGCCCACCACGGCAAGCTGAACTGACAATGGGCCCCCTCTAGCTTCGTTCGGTAACGTCAGCATATCGACTACTCATGGGCCGGCATAATCATTGTTGCGGTCGCTGTGACCAGAACTGTCGAGCAAACTAGGCGGAAAGCGCTGTTCGTGCAGATAGTCGAGAATTGGATCAAGTTGACCTGCTCCATGTTCAGCCATGCCAGCAGTGCTGGCCGCTAGGGCGTTTGGTGCGTCCACAGTTCAACTGCAGGCTTTGGCCGCGCAACAGTCCTCGGCAGCGTCATGAGTCAGTCCTATTGCACCGGCTGTCGTCACGGACATGAAGCCATGTGGCCGATGCTGCCTGAAGGCGTTTGGCTGATTATCGTCCGTGCTGAACGTTAGGATTTGGACGGCTTCACGCCGAGCTTTGCGGCTCGAATATGGGAACAATTGAGCATTCACAAACTGTCCGGCGTCTTAGGATGTGGATAGTCATGTGGATGACATTTAGAGTAGGCGCAATGCTGGTGGGTACGGAGCGGCGTCCGCACGATTCCCGGAGTGTTGGTGACAGACTATGACAATCGTTGGGCATTCACTCAAAAACGTGACCAGAAATTGAACCTATCCCGCCCCAAAGCATGCCAAAAACATGATCAACTTTTCGTTCAAAAACGTGAGTAAAACGTGACGTGGGCTGTTTTGGCCATTAAGGACCTCTGGCCTGCGGAGCATAACCGCAGGTCAGAGGCTCTTTTGTGTGCACCGGGCGGTGTGCCCCGGGCGGGAATTGAACCCACGACCAAGAGAATCTCACCATCTGGGTATCGGGTTTTGTTGTTGGTTCTCAAAATCATTGAGTTTTAGGGAATTTTGGTCGATTTCAAAGTTGATGATACGCCGTGGATGGTGATTGTTATTGTTTGAAAAGGGGGAGTGCTTTTCCGTGAGCCAGCGGCGCTGTTCGGGTGCGGGTTCAATTTCTGGGCAGAGTGGGCCACGTATGTGGTGCCCGATCGCGTGGAGGTCGCTGTCCATGGTGACTATTTTACGCGCGTGGCCTGATCGATTGTCGGTGCTGAGGTTGTGTATCTGGAGCGGACATGACCAGCAAAGCTAGCCATAGGAAATTTCGAGTGATCAAGTGAGCTATTCATCGTGGCTTGTCTGGAAGAACGTCAGACTGATTTTTTAGGAGCTAAAACAAGAGCCTAAATGGCGAAGGAAAGAATAGTCATTGTGCATTGAGAGCTTGTCGAACTCGTTCTATGTCTTGGGCTTCGTATCCGAGGGGATATGCAGGGGGCGTGTCTTCGTTTTCAAGTTCGATCAACCAGAAGTGCTCGAGCAACCCTTTGCAGTGGTCCGGTTCACGTCCGATGGGGTCTTTGTTTGCCGCCGCAAGGAACGAGCTCAAGTCAAGGCCCTCGGGAAAGTTGTCTAGCCAACGCGATGCAATAGAAGAATTTAGCTTGCTGCCCATTTCGATGGTGGTTTCGAGCTGTATGGCTTCTAGAGGTGGTTCCTTGTCCAACGGCGAGAATCTCGCAAATTCAATGAGGTAAGTTATGTGCTCTCTGCGAATATCCCAGTCGAAGAACTTCTTAACCCATTTGCTGGCGGTGAGGAGGCGGAGAGACTCTATGTCGTCGATTTCCTCGTAAAGCTCAATGAGTCCTTGGCACCCGGCTTCTATGGCTGGCACGGGGATGAGCTCCGGCTTGTCGTAGATTCCCATCCGAGTTCTGCCAGCCCTCGCGTCGTCGAGAATCGCCAGAAGCTCATCGATACCCAATCGTTGGGCTCCAATCGTGTGCAGGAATCCCGCGTACTCCCCGACGATGCAGGCCAAGGTACGGCTGTCGCTTTCGAGGCCGGTGGTGTTCTCGAGTTCAGCGGCCAGAGCGTCGACTTCGCTCCGGCGCTGTTCCATTTTTGTCATGGCCGGCAGAGCCTTCTCACGTAGCCTTTTTAAGCGTACTTCCTCAACATTCAAGGTCCGCTTACGGCCGCCAAGCGTCACAAGATGACGGGCATGGACATTATGGGCACGCACATCTCCATAGATGTCAAAGTTAAACAGGGCAACTCCAGCTCGTTCCCCGAATTCTTCAGCTTGACGAGTGAAACCTGACAGGGAAAAGAAGAGCACGGTTACGTTTCCATGCCCCGCACCGAGTGCGGACTGAACTGTGGGACCCCCAACTGGGACCGCCGTATGTTTCACCTGGGCGACTCCGCGATCGGAGACAACGTCGATGCCTTGGTCATTGCCAGAACCTGTGGTTCTGGCGTCCTGCATTCCAAGATGTGTGCGCATGTACCATGCTGCTAGATCCTCCGCATCGCTCCAATCAGCAAGCAGGATCTCCTGATTATGGCGAGAACGAAACGGCGTATTCATATTGGAACCATAGCTTCTCATGACGCCCGGACCGGTCAGCCACGCTGCGTACGTCGCGCTGCCTGTAGCTGTTGAGATTTTTGGCATGTTACTGGTCAATATGATCCCCAGTGAACTGTTCATGGGTGTGATGCGGGAGCAGACCCCGAGGCCGCCAGGGCAGGCCAGTATTCTTCTTTCAGTAGGCCCAGGATGGCCTGCGGCTTAGCGTTGATATGTGCGATTCACAACTGACGAAACACACGTCTCTTGCCATTGCTATTCATGGGTAGCATGAGGAATACGAAACTATCTGGGGAGCACCACCGTGGCTGGCAGTATCTACGACGAACTCATTGTATTTTCGGCGACACTCAAACCATGGCAACAGGATGCCCTTCGACGGCATGCAACTACAGCCGAACTACCTGACGAAGACATCGCAGTCTTGACAGATATTGCCTATGAAGCCAACCTCAAAGACAACGTCAGCCTTGACGAACGGGATGGCGAAAAGACCACATTCAGCAACCCTGCCGTAGTCCCATTCACTCAAAAGCATGTCCCCAGCAGTTCATCAGCAGCCCCACCGGTGGCCCTGTCCAAGATCCAACACATCCAGGGCGTCAATCGTCTGCGTCCTGGGGCTGAACTGACACTCAAACCTGCTGGGTTGAACATCATTTTCGGTTTGAATGGCGTGGGCAAGAGCGGATACACGAGAATCCTTAAATCGTGCTGTCACGCAAAAGCAAAAGAAGAAATCAAGGGCGATGTCTTCCAACCCGAACAACCTGAACCCCAAGCCAAAGTCTGGTATCAGTTGGGCGGCACCGACCTGGACCATGAGTGGAACCCACGGGTAGAAACTGACAACACTGACTTGCCTAGGGTTGCTGTGTATGACAGCCAGTCAGCATCAGTCCATGTAGGCAAGAGCCCCACAGAACTGTCCTTCATTCCCCCTGGCTTGGAACTTGTTACAAGCATGACGGCAACATATGGATCCGTCGCCCAAGAGGCAAAGAGCAGGATTGCTGTTCTCAAAGCAGAGCAGGTTCCAACCATTGTTGTGGATGCAGTGTCAACAAGTGTCCGCACCGCCATGGACTTTCTTGGTAGGGCTGCCGCCGTTGAATTGGTGACCACCCTTGGAACCCTGACGGACGACGACAAGCAAGACCTGACAACCCTACCGGGCGAGATATCCAACCTTAAAGGCAACAGCAAATCGGCTCGGGAAGGCACAGCCAAAGTTGCCAGCACGAACTACCGCACACAATCCAACCGCATCAAAACACTGGCTGGGAAGGTCAGCAACGAGCAGGTAGAAGCCCTACGGTCTATCTGGATCCGCTTGCGTGCGATTGACGCAGAACAGGCAGTGGAAATCCATCATGACTTCACGACTGAACCTGTCTCTGGCGTTCTTAGCCTTGATCCACCGATAGGTTTTGGGGGTTGCTCGGCGGTTTAAACACGAAATGCCCGTCTTTTAGGGGAAAATATGGCTTACCACAGTCAAATTTTCATACCTAAAAGAGGACATCTCGTAGATGTTAGTTTCCCATACCCGCACGGCCGTGTCAGTTTCCTTTGATGAGGAGAACCTTGTGTCGTCCACGGGACTGGTTCCGGTGATGCGTTTGGCCCAGGATGCGGGCCTGCATTCCCTGGCTGATGAGTGGCTCACGGTCCCGTCGGACAAGGGAGCGAACTCCGGGTTGAAGGTCGCTGCACTGGTGGCGGGCATGGTTGCCGGGGCCGATTCCATTGATGACATGGCCGTGCTGCGCCACGGCGGGATGAAGAAATCCTTCAAGGGTTGCTACGCCCCGTCAACGCTGGGCTCGTTCCTGCGCTCCTTCACGTTCGGGCATGTGAAACAACTCGATGCTGTCGCCTCCCGGTTTCTGGTCAATCTGGCACTGAAAGCACCCTTGTTCGGTGCCCCGGCCGGGGACGGCGAGTTCGTCTTTGTTGATGTTGACGACACGATCGTCGAAGTTCATGGGTACTTGAAGCAGGGTTCCGGTTATGGCTATTCCAAGGTCCGGGGCCTGAATGCCGTGTTGGCGACCGCGTCCCGGGAAGACACTGCCCCCGTCATCATTGGCCAGCGCCTGCGGAAAGGGGCTGCGAACTCCGCCCGCGGTGCGAACAAGTTCGTCACGGAAGCACTGGGCACTCTCAAGCGAACCAAGACGCCGGGGCCGGTGGTGTGTCGTTTTGATTCGGCCTACTACGGCTACCCCTCCGTCAGTGCAGCGTTGGCCGGTGGGGCCGATGTTACGGTCACGGTCCCGATGAACAAGGCCGTCAAACGCGCGATCACGGAGATCGCACAGGATGCGTGGACGCCCATTAAGTACACCAACGCCATCTATGACGAAGACACCCAAGCATGGGTGTCTGTGGCTGAAGTCGCGGAGATCCCGTTCACCGCGTTTTCCTCCAGAAAGAGCAGCGAGCGGGTCCCCGGGCGCCTGGTCGTGCGCCGCATCCCCGAGCTGAACCCCAAAGCCACAGCCGGGCAGCCGGCACTCTTTGACACGTACCGGTTCCATGCCTTTTTCACCACCATTGCCGAAGACAAGCTTGACGCGGTTGCTGCCGACAAGGTTCATCGCAAACATGCTCGAATCGAGCAGGTCAACGCAGATCTCAAAGACAGTGCACTGGCCCATCTGCCCTCGGGCAAGTTCGCGGCGAACTCGGCATGGCTGGTGGCAGCGGTCATGGCTTACAACCTCACCCGCACCACCGGGGTCCTCGCTTCCGGCCACTTCGCCAAGGCCAGGACCGGCACGATCCGCCGCAAGATCATTAACGTCCCGGCCCGAATAGCCTCCAGCGCACGACGCCAACAGCTGCACTTACCCCACCACTGGCCCTGGAAAACCGAGTGGGTGAACCTCTTCACCGCCACCCACGCACCACCACAAGCCGCATAAAGCCCGTCAACCAAGCCGAACCCGGCCCAACCCAAGGAACCAAAAGTGGAACACCACCGGCAGCGAGGCCGCCACCCACCGCTGCCCAAAAACGCCAAACCGTCAAGAACTGAGATTCAGACAATCTCCAAACCGGATCGGTGGATCAAGGCTTAGCCCAAAATGGAAGTCCATGTGGGATGCAGCTCAAGAATTCGCACGGGAAGAGCAAGAGCTCACAGATGGCTTCCCCTCTGACGACAGTGAATTTTGCCTACTCTGCCACCAGACACTCACGCCAGAAGCACATGACCGTCTAAACAATTTTAAGACTGCGATGGCAAAGGATCTGGACGCAGAAAAGCAACGGCTGACACGGCAGATGACGGCTATCATTGCCGGCATCAGGACTGCCGTATCTAGTGACAACATCAATGCGGACATGTTGACAGTCTTGGAAGCAGACCATCAGGAAGACATCACCAAGTTCCGTGCCAACCTTGCCCTGGTCAACCGACTGCTTGAAACACCAACAACGGGTCTGCTTGTAAGTAGCGAGCTCATTGACGAAATCACAGCACCGTTCCTTGACGATGAAGCAGTTAACCCAAGCGTCCTAATTCATCCGACAGTTGCTGGCGAGTTGGAAGAGACTGACAGCCTGTTTGAGACGATAGCCAAGGGTTTCGACGACACGGTGAAGGCTATCCAGGGCGAGACCGAGGATGGCTCTGACATTGCCGGTAAGGAAACACGGCTGTTGGAACTGCAAGAACGCTCCAAGGTTGCTGGTTCGCTTGAAGTCTTGCGAGACCACCACAACCGTCTTATTTACATCGGTGCCTTGGAAAAGGTGGGGGCTGAAACGGCGACTCGGGGGCTTTCCCTCAAGTCCAAGTCCTTGGTGAAGGACTACATTGAACGCATTGCCACTGACTTCACAGCCAACCTCCGCATGATGGAAAACTTGTCACAGAATGCTCCCGAGAGTGAAGCCCGTCTGCGGGTGAAGCTGGTTCAGTCTGTCGACCGTGGCATCAACACCATCGGCTTCAATGTGGACGGTGCAATCAGTGCCACCGAAAGGGCTAACGGAGTTCTCAGTGAGGGAGAACTCCGTGCGGTTACGGTTGCAGCGTTTCTTGCTGATGTCACCAGTAGCGATGATGGCTCAGCGATCATTTTTGACGACCCCATGACGAGCCTTGACCATGACTTTCAGACCAAAATCGCCGTACGGCTGGTTGAAGAAGCCCATCATCGACAGGTCATTATTTTTACCCACAATGTGTCTTTTGTGGGAGCACTGTGGCATGAAGGCGTGGAAAAGGACATCCGCCGGCAGGCACTGGCACAAATTGCCAACCCGACCAAGGTTGAAGCGAACTACGTTGAACTGACAAGGCATCCAGAAGAGGGGGCTGGGTTGAATATTGGCTTCTGTGGGCTCCGCCTGTGGTGCGGGTAAGCGCCATCGCTCGGCAGTGCGGCCGGTGTGGTTGAACACCACCATTGGTGTGGTTGAGCACCACCTGCAAGGCTCCTTCCACCATGTGATGGCCACGTGGTGGAAGGAGTACTGGTAATGGTACGGAAGATCAAAGCGAAGCTGGTGTTGCAGCTACGTAATCAAAACCTGTCGCGTAGAGCGATTGAGTCCGCTCACAAGATATCCCGGCACAGCATTCAGGCTGTCCTGGATGCGGCGCAGCTGGCAGGACTTGGTTGGGATGACGTCGCCGAGCTGTCGGAGGCCGAGGTATACACGGCGTTGTTTCCCGGCCGCGGGGTCCGGGAAAGCGTGTTCGCGCAGCCAGACTGGGCTCGGGTACACACCGAGCTGGCGCGGGTTGGGGTGACGTTGAAGCTTTTGCATCAGGAGTATGTCGACGAGACTTCTCGCGCGGGGCAAGCGGTCATGAGCTACGACAGGTTCTGTCGGCTTTATGGTGAGCACGCGGCCGTGACTGGAGCATCGTCCCGGGTTGGTCACAAGGCTGCCCGCAGCATCGAGGTGGACTGGTCCGGACCCACGATGCAACTGCTGGATCCGAGCACCGGTGAGCTCTCGAAAGTGTATTTGTTCGTCGCTTGCCTGCCGTTCAGCCGGTACGCGTTCGTGGAAGCGAGCCTGGATATGCGCCAGGGGTCCTGGCTGCGTGCACATGCATCGATGTTCGCCTTCTTCGGTGGCAGCGTTCCACGCCTGGTTCCCGACAATCTGAAGACCGGGGTGATCTCCCACCCCCGTGAGGGCGAGGTCGTTCTCAACGACGCCTACCGAGAAATGGCGGCGCACTATTCGGCCGCGGTACTGCCGGGCAGAGTTCGGGCACCAAAAGATAAGGCGAGCGTCGAAAACACGGTTTCACATGTTGCGACCTGGGTTATCGCGGGGCTTAGGCACGAGCAGTTCACGTCGTTGGCGCAGTTGCGCACCCGGATCCGGGAGAAGATCGATGCCTATAATCGGCAGCCGTTCCAGAAACGCCCCGGGTCCCGGCTCAGTGTGTTCACCACCGAGGAGCTGCCGCTGATGCAACCGCTACCGGCAGCTCCGTTCGAGATCAGCACGTGGATCTATAAGCGCAAGGTGAACAACAACGCTCACGTGGTCTGGGCGAAGAACTTCTACTCCGTGCCCTTTGGCCATATCGGCGCCCATGTTGACCTTCGCGTGACGGACACGATGCTGGAGGTTTATCGCAGTGATGAGCGTCTGACAAGCCACCTGCTGCTGCCGGCAAGCACGGTCAATCAGTATCAGAGCAACGACGCGGACTTGCCTGAGGGGCGCAGTTGGCAGGCTTGGGACCGGGACCGGATCGATGACTGGGCAGCCCGGATGGGCCCGGCTACGGTGACGGTGATCGGCAAGATCTTCGAAGCGGCCTCGATCGAGGAGGCTGGCTTTGACCCGGCGTTGGCGGTGCTACGCCTCTCTCGCCGGTTCTCCCCGGCCCGGGTCGAAGCGGCCTGTGTGCTGGCGTTGCGCGGGCCAATCCGCTCTCCTCGTTACGCACACCTGCGGCCAATCCTTGACACCGGGCAAGATAAAACGGGGCACGTCCCCGATGAGTCTGAGGCTGAGGACGGCGGATACGTCCGCGGCAGCGCCTACTACGCTGGCGGCACCCGATGAGCCGGCTGGACGGGGAGACCAAACGCAAGCTGCGTGAAATGAACGCCGGTGAACTCTTGGCCGCGATTGACAGTCAGGACGAGACGCTCAGCATCGGCATACCGTTCGAAGAGCGGGTGCGGTTAGTCGTCGATGACGCCTATTCCACCTTTACTCACTCCAAGGTCGAGGGTCTGATCCGGCGGGCGGGGCTGCGTTACCCAAACGCTGACCTGCGCCGCATTGATCTGCTCCAGGAGCGCAGCCTCAACCGAGAACTCCTGACCCAGCTCGGCACATGTTCCTTCGTGGCCCGACAGCAGAACGTTGTCTTCCAAGGATTCACCGGCTCGGGGAAATCGTATCTGGGATGCGCTCTGGCCAAACGCGCCTGCGAACACCGCATCAGAGCCCACTACGTCCGCATGCCCGACCTGGAGGAGGCCTGGGTCGCCGCGCAAGACAGCCCCGGCGGGTCCGGGAAGTTCCTGCGCAAGTACGCCGCGTTCACGTTGCTCGTCGTTGATGAGTGGTTGCTGGATCGGCCGACGGAATCGATGCGCGGCATGTTGCTGGAGCTGATGGAGCGCCGCTACGGCGAAACGTCAACCGTGTTCTGCACCCAGTATTCGCAGAAAGACTGGCACCAGCGCCTCGGCTCCGGTGTTCACGCGGACGCCATCATGGACAGGATCATCCACAACACGATCTGGGTCGAGACCGGCACCTACAACATGAGGGAGCACACCGCACAGGCCGACTCGTAATCCATGACGGAGGGCGTCAGTGGTTCCCAGCCACACCACCACTGGCGCTCTCTCACACGAACTGTGGTGCTGAACCGCACGATCAGGTGGTGCTCAAAGCCTCAAATACTCAGGGTTGCAAGTTGCGGGAACTGGCACGCCAACTCAGGGCTTCAAGAACCTTCTCGCCAAGCTTGAGCATGAAGTGATACCCGTTGCACGTAAGCATTACAGCGGGGCTGACATGGACATGACTGCTTATGCCAATGATTGCGTAAGGTTTGCCACCGACCTCCGTAACGCCTGGGAGTATGCGGTTGAGGAAATCATGATTGGTGGCGTGGTTGCACGAAATCAACCTGCCATCAGGACAGGCATGCTTTCCAGCCTGGTAGTAGTCACCCAGGCTGATGTGGGAGCGATAGATAACGGCATGGATGTTAATTCCTACTATGTTCATTCCACGGGTGCAGGTAGCCAAGTGTCTCTCCCTACTCCCGCTGACATGATGGATAGGGTAACAATGGCCCGAGACTGGGCAAAGGACTTCAATTCCCGTAAGAATGCCTACCGACAAAATAGTTAGAAGCACCCGCGCTGAATCTCTGTGACGACCTTGTGACCCATGCGTTGCAGTCTCACTGACCACAGGCTTGGTAGTCGACGGCTAGCCGTTCTCAAGGCGTGTATGGATTCTGGAGGGACAACAATCAGCCGTGTGCTGTATTGAGGCCGAATTGAAGACACTGTCGCAACGCTCTAAGCTATCGGAAATCAAGCGCTACCTTGCCTGAACCGCTTTGGAATGGACGTGCTTCAGCACATCGTTGGGGCTGATGATTCATGCCAGTATTGCCGAATTACGAGGGCTAGAAGATCGAATCTGCCGCGCGACCCCGGACTGCGTGCAGTCTCAATGGAAGTTCTTGGCTAACGGACGGTGTTCCGTCACGGGACTAAGGCGATCGGAGGTTCAATACTTATCCGCGTCAACCCTCAAGCGTCGTGGAGTTCCAAACCCGCGGAATCTCGCACGCATTGCGCCCATGGACGCGAAAAGGGGGAGTCCCTCCTGCAGGAAAAGGGAGGGGAACCGGTGGAAAATTCTGACGTATTGGGGGAGTAAAAGGGGAGTTGGCCCCAAATGGCCTCGGCTCTGCGGGGTATAACCGCAGGTCAGAGGCCCTTTTGTGCCCCGGGGCGGAATCGGACCGGCGGCCAAGAGATTAGCAATTGCTGTTTCCGGTCACTGTTGGTCATTGCCGATTGGTGCCTAGATTACGGGCTCGAGTGGACGTCCGTGGCGATTCGCCTACCGGTCATTTCTGGTCATTACTGACTGTTTCCGGTGGGTAAACGGTGGGCGACACAGTGAGAGCCTGAACCGGCTACTGCCGCGGCGCCATGCGCTGATAATGATCAATCGCCGCCGGCGGGATCCGCCACGATGAAGTCCTGCCGCCCGTCTTGTAAGCGCCCTTCAACGCCTGGGTTCGGCAGTGACGGTTGATGGCCTCCACCTTTTCCTGCAACATCTCGGTCACCTGGTCGGGCGTGTAAGCGCGGACGGTCATACCTGAGGCTGTCTTCTCTGTGGTCATACTTCAAACTAGTCCGTTTCCAAGCTGGTTCATTCTGAGTTCGGCGAAGTGTCAGGCACACCTTTCCTGAGTTTGCGGTCTACCCTCGGTTCTGACCACACATAAGTAAGGCCCCCACCCTTCATCACCGGGTGGGGGCCTACTTGTGTTTAACTATCAGATGAGCTCTTGGAGCTGCCATTAGGGAACAAGTACAGTGCCATGATCTTCAAGATTCCAAGCAGCTCGACTACTACTGCGGTCATCCAGGTGATCAGTACGGCAGGTTCAGTGTCTTTACCAGAAGTGATCACGTAGTACCCCACGCCGGCCGTGCTGGCCAGGATGACGGCAGCAGCCAGAATAGTGGCGAGCCAGAAGAACTTACTGCGGAGTGTGGACATCTGCGTAAGGCGAGCTAGTTCGGCTCTTTGAAGCTCAAGCTGATAGGACTCCAGGTCGGCATCGCTTGGCGCGGAGTCCGCCCCCGACACTAGATCCTCGACACTATAATCGCGGGTGACATCACCTTGCAGCCCGTCAGCAGATAGGGCCGCGAGGGCGGCCCTATCGTCAGGCAATCCGAAGCCTTTCGAGGCGCTTCTTAACTGCTTGGACCGAGACGGCAAAGTGTGAAGCGGTTAGGAACTGTGAACCAGTTTCCTTGTATTTGTTTCGGAACGCCGCCTCAGGCATCAGCAGGTTTCCTGCAAATTCATCTGCATAGAACTCACGCAGATCGTACTTGCGACTCCGCGTCTCAACAAACGAGTACTCGGTATCGCCAGCCTTTTCACGCTCCACATAGTGGCCAATTTCGTGAGCCGTAGTGAACATCTGCCGACCATAGTTCTCGGTACTATCCACAAGAATGATGGGAGTCTTGCCGGTCTCTGCAACGATCGCCCCAGAGACTCCATCCTTCAGAACAGCAAATCTGACATCAAGGTTCTTGGCCCTCGCGATCGCTACAGGATCAACGGGGAACTCGCCATCCCAATAGTTATTCAGGGTTTCTTCGGCCGCGTTACGAGCCGCTTCTTTGACTAGCATTACCCCTCCTTTCCATATTGGTTATCCACAGCCTGTGGATTGCTTATCCACAGGCTGTGCAAATAGTCTAACCTTTGCCATGCTCTAACTTAGGTAGGCTTGCCTAAGCTGCGCCACGATTGCGTCACGCATCACAGCGCTATGCCACGTTACGCCGCTACAGCATCCATGGACCGACACGTCCATGTTGCCCTGTCCTGCCCGAGTACCAGCTCGAAGGTGACGAGTGGTGTTCTGGGATTCCTGCCGATTCTGGCTTGGACTTGCCACACCACAACATCGATACGCAGCGAGCCTCCTTTGGGCGCCCGGGCCGCTGTCGTCCACCATGGCTGCCGCTCGTACCAGCGCGCTGGCTCAGCACCCACATGCCACGTCCGGCCATCCCGGATGAACGACACCGGCACGCCGCCCACGATTACTACTTCCGCACTTTCCATGCCGTGCACGATACGCCGAGGCACTGACAAAGTCCGCCGTCGTCCTTTAGGGTGGGGCCATGGCTGTCTGGCGCCGCAGCATGTGAGCCCCGCTCCAGACACAAGAAACGCCTTGCCCAAGTACCGGAAGCCTGCTCTGCTAACAGTTCGTTCTCAGGCCCGTTGGGCGGATTCCATTGTGTTCATTGGCCTCCTATGGGGTCGCTACTAGCGACCCCCTTCATATCCACCGCCTACCCACCGGAATGCTCGTTTTCAGGCCGCTTTCTTGAGTGCTGCCCGGGCCCGCGGCTCGTTCCTTTGCTGCTTCGCGCTTGGCCACCATGGCTTGATGTACCGTATGAACCTGCTTGAGCTGATACGTTTTGGTGCCATCGTCAGCGATGCAGGCGATGAGCTTTCGACGCGAGGCCCAGTTCTCAGCATCCTTGGGAGTGACATAGACCTGCAGTGCATGAAGGGCTCGCACGATCTGTGGGAGTGGTGCGGTGACGTGCCAGGCTTCGCTGATCATCCACTGCTTCTGCTCGGCAGTTTCGAATCGTTCCCGGCATTCGGTGCATGTTGCCCAGCGTGCGCCGGCAACGGCTTTCAGGTTCCCTCCGCACCCGTTAGGGCAGGGGCCGAGGTCGACCTTCTCCTGTGAATGATCCGCGGCCCTGGCGAGCGGGTGGAGGGCGTCAGCGAGTTCAAGAGCCAAGTCGTACGCCCATGTTTGCCGGCGTATGAGCGCAATGGTTTCAGGGCGCAGCATCCACGCGGCGATGTGGTGCGGTTCCCGTGAGGTCGGGCGCGCCGTCGGGATCTGTGCCGCCCAACCGGTGACGACAGCTTGCAACGTCACGACGTCATCGAGGACCGACAGATTCACGGGCTCGACAGAGGATGCTGTACCGCCCTTGCTGCCAAGTGATTTGGTGCCGACGTCGCGGCGCTGCAACGTAGCCTGCACATTGCCGTACACGTCAAAGACGCGGCGCAGCTGGAACTCAAGGTCAAGGGTGTCTTCATGGCATAGGAACCAGCCGGCGGCCAGGGCAGCGCCGCACCCGCTACAGGGCGTGCCGCTCATGCCCGGTTCCTTGCAACCAGCACCTCGTATGCGGCCTCTCGTGCTTCTCGCGCTGCCTGCTTTTTGAGTGTGGCCAGTGGAGTGTTGGTCATAGAGTCCCGCCATTGCCCGTTGGTTGTCCTCGTGGTCAGGTCGGCCCACTGGATCTTGTCGGCGTTGAGGAGCTCGAGGCGGCCTTTACCCATGATGGCAAGCTGTGACGGCTCGTCGAGGTTGTCGAACCATGCCCGGGCGTCAGGGAACGTGTCTGCCGGCTCCTCAATATCGAACCCGAGTTCTTTCCACGTCTTGGTGACGGGCACGCGGGCGCAGCGGCCCTGGTGGTGGTCGATCGGCCCGGGTTCCTCGGGCGGGTGCATGGTGTCGTGGTTGGCGAGGCAGGACGGGCACGTGCGGCCAGAAAGGGACGCTTGCCACCGCCAACCCTGCAAGATGTCCTTATTCGCCGTGTCGGCCAGCAGAGCCCCTGCGCGATGCATGTCTAGGGTTTCGTTCCGGGCAAACATCACAGCCCGGAATAACCCGCCAGCGAAACGTCCCTTTGCTCGGGAAATCATCCGCTGCCCAGTTTTGCGTGGGTTGTTGCCAAGGGGTGATACCGCGCACCAGTTCAGACTTCATCATGCGCACGACATCGTCGACCAGCGGCCGGGTGTGCTTGTGGATCTGCGTCAACGTCCTGGCGACCATAGCGTCGACGGGTGCGGCTGCGAACGAGTCGAACCCGATACCGATCTTGTCGGCCGGCAGTTGGGGACCAATCATGGCGGCTTGTGCGGTGCGGCCGTCGACTGCCACCGTGGGCAGGTCTGGGCCAACAGTCACACCAACAACTGTCTGCGAGCTCCACGAGCCGCTGGCGTGCCAGCTGTAGGGCGGCAGCTCGGGAGACTCTCCCGCTCTTGGCATCCAAGAACACGTCCAGCATTGCTGCCTCAAGCTCCGGTGCGAGCCCGTCCCAGACGGTCACCCAGGCATTCGCGAGCGCCTTGGTCTGGGCGTCAGTTATGCCGAGGAGTTTCTTTCGAGCCTCGGCGGACAGTTTCAGGGTTTCCGGGGTGATGGCCATTGGTCAAGTCTGGCGTCCACGGCGTGGCCGGTACTTCCGTGCTTCCGCGGGTCGGAAACACCAGTCCGGCTACTGCTTGGTGGCGAGAGCTACAGATATGCGTTTCAGATAGCCGATGACCACCAAGAGAAGCCCGCCAATCGTCAGCGACAGGACCAGCGCCAGGCCGCCGGCGTTCCCAGCCGTCAGAAACGCCGTGACAAGGCCGAGTCCCGCGATCACTGGCCCGAACCCGATGAGTGCGTCGCCCGGGAGTTTGCTTGCTTTGGTCTTGGGAATAGTCATGCGATGAGTCAACCACGAGGCAACGACATCGCCGGAAGCCGGGCCGTCACAATGCGACCGATAAGACAACAATCTGGGGTGCAAGAGGCTGCGCTAGGCCGGAACCAAAGGGAAAGGGTGCGTACACAATTCTGCATGCTCTCCCAAATCCACCGCTTACCCACCACATTGACGCAGTGCGGGCCGTGATTGGCACGTTAGTCGTAACTAGTTCAGGGCTGACCGGCTTAGTACACGTCCAAGGATCCAAGGTTCCCTTCCGGCGAACTCTTGCGAGGGATCCATGAAGTAGAACCGGCGTTTGAGATAGAAGCGTCGCAGTCGTTCCACGTCGCCAGTCTCATCCATTTGCAAAAGCACCAGGTTGTTTCCCCACGTTCGAGCATCGGCATAGAACGCTTCAAGCAGACTTTCACCAACGCCATCGTATCTAGAGTTTTCAGCCACGAACATTCTCACGATGAACGAACACTTCCACCCTTCAGGCTGACTTTCGTATTCCGCTACCAATGACCATGCGGCGGACGTGTGCATCCCTGAAATCCACCCAACAATGAACCCGTCCTGCTCCGCGACTAAGTCTTGTTCAGAGAGGCGCCGTTGGCTGTGGAGGTATCTGTTGCCTACCTCGGGCGCCCACTCGCGAATGAGATTCCCAATCGCCGGATAGTCTGCACGCGTTGCTTCTCGGATTTCCATCCCTCAAGTATCCAGCAATTGGAAGGTCAAATGATGCAACGGACCAGAGCTCGCCTAGAACCCCTCTACGGCCTCTCCGCGTAGCCCTTTGGCGACGTTGAGGAGGAAGTCGCGGTATTGGGGTTCGGCGTCTAGGAGTCCTTCGTCGATGTCTTTGACGATCTCGTCGATACCCTCCGGGGAGGTGTTCCAAACGGACGGATCAATAGGCGCCATAGTTACGCGCCATGGACGGTAAGCCCGGAGTCTACGGCGGCGCGCAGGCTGTCCGTGATCGGGTCGCTGTAGCGGTCCAGGCGGTAGCTCATGAAGTCATAGCTGACGACGTCATGGGTTGGTCCAAATTCTTTATTCAGGTCGCGCAAGTCTGCGGGAAGTACGCCGTTGGTTAGCCAGTATCGGATGCACTAGGCCCGGGTCTGTATCGCGAGGCTTTCCAACCGGATGGCCTGTGCCTTTCCGGCGTGCCAAACTTTCGTGCTCTGGGTGGATTCTGCGGCGATTTCCGAACGCTCCCATTTGCCCTCGTCCAGTTCCTCGAGCTGCGACAAGAGCTTCTCTACGGCGCCCTCCTGCTTTTCGGCTCGCTTGCGGATCCCGTCCGCTTCCTTGTCGAGGGTGTCGGCTTCGGCGGTGAGGACCGCCAGGCGTGCCGTGCGCAAGTTCTTCCCGGCTTCGGTCGCTGCCTGGTCGTAAGCGCGGGCCTTCCGCTCGAGGGTCTGCACCTGCAGAGTGACACGTTCGGCGGCGGTCTCGTCGGCAAGGATCGCGGCGCCGGCGGTTGCGTCGAGTGCGGCGGCTTCTGCCCGGGCTGTTGCCGCTTTGGCCTGCCATTCGGAAACGGTGGCCTCGGCCTTGGCGACGTTGCTCTGTGCGCGTTCAGCGCTGGTTGAAAGAATTCCCATGATGTGGTGGTCCTAAGTCAGTCGGTGCGGGGGTGGCGATGCGGGCGTCAAGTAGGGGCCGCGCTTTGGGGACGATGCTGACTATTGCGAGGAGGCGAGCTTTTCGTTCGGCCCGTCGAGTCAGTGCCTCGTAAATGGGTAGCGGCATCCATCCTGGGCGGGTGGCTGCGTACAGGATCTCTCCGAGGATCTCGGCCTCGTACTCGTCCAATCCGGTGCGCCCGGCCTTGTCGGCGTCGAAAGCTCGGTGAAGTAGTAGCTCATGAGGCAGGCAAACGAACACTGTGCGGCCGTTGCTGTCCCGGATTGCTGAGTCAGCGGCGGCGAGCGTGTCACCTACGCACATGCTGCAGGTGTCACCGATCCCTACTGAGCTGGGCCGTCCGCTGAAGATGGGGCCCATGAGTGGGTGGATCTTTCCGCCGAGGCCGAGCGCGGCCGCCATGATGCTCACAGCTTTGTAACCGTCCCGCTGGCGCGCACAAAGGTTGTTGCTGTGGGTGCGCCTTGCTCGATGATGGTTCGCTTGAGGGCGGCTTCGAATACCGCTTCCTGTCGCTCATCCTCGTAGGTTGTCTTCTTGGCCGCGTTTTCGTAGGCTTCATCGGCAACGGCCCGGGCTTCGTTCTCCGCGGCGTAGATGCCCTTGGACTTGTCGGCACGCATGAGCGCTTCGGTTAGCGCCTTCACGGCTGCGTCTGCTTTGCCTTTGGCGGCCCATGTCTTGGTTGCTTCGAATCCGTCGCCGCGTTCCTGCACTTGCATCTCGCCTCGAGCGGGTGTGCGTGTGACTGGTTGGCCTGTGAGCGCTTCAACTAGGCGGTTGTTCCTGGCCGTCTTCACACGGGAAGGTTCGCCGTTGAGCGCCCGTACGATGTCGTCGTCAGTGGTCATGTTCTGTGCCTCCCCGGTGGGGTTTGTGTTTGTGTGCCCGTCAGTTCCCGGCGCCGGATTGAGGTACGGCGCCGGGAGCCTAACCCGGCCGGGCCCCATGTGAGGCCGGCCATGTTCAGTCTCTCGGGAACGTGTTAGCGGACAGGTGGAACTGCCCACTGGCGGCCATTCTGTGTGCCCACGTGTGGCCAATAGTGGTGGCCGCCAGTGGGCACGGGCCGGAGTTGAATTTTATCGATTTCGGGCTAGTTCTGTTTTGCCAAGCATGAGTCGCTCAGAAGTCGATGTGCGTGGCTCCTGAAGGGTCCTCGCTCACCAGCTCGGGCTGATTGGTAGGGAGGCTTGGGTCGATTGCGCCCATCGGCCGCGGCGACTTATGCGAGGGCCGTGGGAACGTCGTCATGGATTGATCTGGCCATGGAGTCGGCGCCGAAGGGCTGAATGATTTCACTGGCACTGGGGGGCCTTATGGGCCGGTGTTCCCTGTGATTCTGGGGCGCCGACGGTGAGAATGGTGGTCGCAGGTGATGAGCAAGTCGTTCGCGCGGGCAGGGTGATGGGGAGCGATGAAAACGCGTTGCCGTTCTCGCTCGAACCCGTCTGAAGAGCCATCGATCTTTGCAGAGGTTAGCGCTTGAAGTAGTGGTGACCACAGGTCCTGGATGTACCGAAGGCCGCCTGCCCATCAGAGCCGTCGCGAGTACTGGTTGCCTGGACATCTCCAGCGGATTCCGGCCATTTGACGTGGCCGCCAGTGGGCACCGAACATGGCCATGGAGCCCAAAACCGTAGAAGTCCTATTGGCCGCGAGTGGGCAGTTTTAACTGGCCGCCAACAGGAACGTGAAAGGCGGTACTTCCGCGCTTCCGTTCGGCGGCAATTTTGGGTGTTTGTGGTGGGTAAGCGGTGGAAATGAGGATGGGGTCGCCAGTAGCGACCCCATCCTGTCTTTGATTCATTGAGTTTTTACGTGTTATGACCTGCTAACGGTCAATTACCCATTGCCGATTCCGGTCAATTTCGGTCACAGCTGATGGTTTCCGGTGGGCAGTACAAAGCCCTGCTGTACCTCACTGCCGGGGCTGTGCGCGCTGGTAATGTTCAATCGCTGCGGGCGGGACATGCCGCGCCCGTCTTGTAGGCGCCTTAAGTGCTTGGGTGCGGCAATGGGTGCGGATCGAGGAAACCGGTCCCTTCAACATTTCCGCGACCTGCGCAAGTGTGTAAGCGAGGATGGCAACGACTGGGGAACTCTTCTCAGTAGTCAAGATTCAAGCTACCGCGTAGCCGTTGCAAGTCGCGAGGCACTGGACGCGCCGAGTGTATTCCTCTTGAGTCGTTGATAACTCGGCCGCTTACGTACTTGCCGGCGGCGGAGCTGACGATCATGCGGACGTACGCGGCATTCATTCGAACATTCCTCGATCCATCATGCGCTGCACGTATTCAGGGATTAACAGGCCCTGGTGCAGTTTGAGTATATAAAGATGCTCTTCAGCCAGTGCTTGGCGGAACTGCAGTGGGTCAATCCGTTTGGAGAATAGATTCGAGACGTGCATGCTGAGACTCTGGAATCCTGCAAGTAGCGCAGCTTCGGCGCCGCCATCTCTGAATGGGTTTCCTTCAGCCCAATCCAACTCTTGGAGTCTGGCGGTTGCCAGCATTGTCATGATGGTGTCGAAATTCGTAAGCTCTCCACCCATCCCGGGTAGCGCCCAGACCATTCGGAACCTGAGGTTGGCCTTCTTGACTTGCGTTTGAGCGATACCGACTGGCATGCCTTCACCCGTTGCTGCCGCGACAATGTCGGCGTGAGCTGACAGATAGCCGAACAGTGATTCATCCATGTCTTTTCGAAGCTCGTTATTGCTGTTCGCAAGCAGCTGCTTCGCGAATCGTTTCTCGGCCGCCGCGCTGTCCCGCTCCATTTGCCGCAGTTGCTTCTGTGCACTTTTCCAAGCCAGAACTGCGAACAGGGCGAGGGCTATTGTTGCTACGGCAGTAATGACCGCCCCAGAAGTTGCCCATTCATCGAGCCGATAGGCCTCTGGCTCGGTGCAGTAAAGGATGCCTGGCTTGACGCCGCTCTCGGACAAGCGGCAGGTGATTTCCCCCATGATTCTCATGCGTTCCATTGTGCCGTGTTCCGTACCTCATCCATGCACAATCACTTTGTCTTCGATTTCGGCCACGATGTGTCAGTCAGGCAAGAGTGTGTTGCCGCAAGCGGGCAAGCTGTAGTTGGTGATGGCGTGGGTTTTGATCCGGAGCCAGAGAAGCACACCAGTTGCTTCGGTGTCGCTGGCCTGGGAGGAGCGGCGTGGGCAGGTGCGGCGCACATCAGCCGGATGCTGCATCGCAGCTGGCAGAGACCGAGTAATACATGGTGTTACAGCCAGAACCAGGATTCTGGCAGATTGTGACACATACTTGTCTAACACGCACACACGTGCGGGAACAATAGTGGGGGGTAAATCTTTGGACCGGATAGTGAAGTCGCTTGCTGACACGTTTGCCGTTGCAGAGGGGCTGCAGGCACAGGACGAGGCAACGCAGTTTGAGGCATTTGTCGCCAAGGCAATTCTCAAGGCACACTTCGACGACGATTTTAGCCCACTTGATTTTGTTATAGGAGCAGGTGGGGACCTTGGCGTTGATGTTGCAGGAGTGCTCATTAATGGTGATCTGCTTCTAGATGCTGCGGATATCAAACAAGCAGTCGCCAAATCTCGGAAACTTGATGTGAAGTTCATCTTGATTCAAGCGAAACGGTCCCAGAGCTTTGAGGCTGCGGTGCTGACCGAATTGGGCGATAACTTGCGTCACCTTTTTGTTGAAAAGGATGTCGCATATCCTGCCAACGAGGATGTGCTGAATCTCAAGAAGTCCATCGATGCAATATTTGAAGACATCTCCAAAATCTCGCACAATCTACCTGAGATTGCCGTTTACTATGCCACAACGGGAAACGTGGGAGACGACCTGCTGAACAAGAAGGCGATAGCAGCCGCCAAGCGTCTCGATGAGACCAACTATTTTTCCAAAATTTCGGTTGAACCAATAGGAGCTAGAGGCCTGCGTGATCTTTACCAGGCAGCGTCGGCAGCCGCTACTGCGGACTTTACGATGGACAAACGCCTTACTTTGCCCAAGATGCCGGGGGTTACTCAATCGTTTCTTGGCGTTCTTCCTGCCAAAGAACTAGTCAGGTTGCTGACTGACATCGGAGGAGGCATACGGAAGAGCGTGTTCTTCGATAACGTTCGGGATTTCCAAGACTACAACCCTGTAAACATGGAGATCCTGAGCACTCTGAATGATGCCGTTGGTCAGCATAGATTTGCAGTTCTTAACAACGGGATAACCATCGTTTCAAGATCGCTGGCATTGGCGGGCGACGATTTTCAGTTGAAAGACTTTCAGATTGTTAACGGCTGCCAAACTTGTCACGTGCTGTTCCACGCCAAAGAAATACTAACTGATGATGTCCATGTTAGTGTTCGTCTGATCCAGTCGCAGGATGAGGAAGTAATCTCGGGAATCACAGCGGCCACCAATCGTCAGACAGCAGTGACAGATGACGATCTTGCAGCACAAGAGCATTTCCATAAAGACTTGGAAGCGTTATTCCCAACCTTCGAACCAGCTGAAAGGCTCTACTACGAGCGTCGCTCAAAACAATATGCAGACATGTTGGAAGTCGAACGCACGCGAATAGTCACTAAAGCACAGGCTACGAAGTCATTTGCTTCGATGTTTTTGGATGAACCTGCTCGCGCCGGACGATACATAAATGAGCTTAAAGAAGATCGCAAAGCTGATTTGTTTAACCCGATTCAAAACACTCTTGCATACTATACGAGTTCTGCGGCATTTTATCGTATTGAATGGATGTTGCGCAATAAGCGCATCCCTCGTGAGTATGCGCCCGCCCGCTACCAGCTCCTGATGGGTATTAAATTGCATGTCTTGGGAGATGGGCGACTACCTCAGGGTGACCGGAAATCTAAAGCATCCTGCGACAAGCTCCTGCCACTGGTATGGGACGCTGAAAAGCTTGAGATACTCGTAAAAGGACTCTTAGATCTGATTGACGCAACCGTTGAGGCAGAGACGCCTGGAGCAGTTTTGAACCGTGACAGTGTCCGTACTAAAGCGTTCACGGAAGGCTTTAAGGCCCGAGTGCTTGCCGCTCGGCCTGGAAGTAATGGGAGTTAGACCGTGGGCAATTTTAGAAACGCGGACATGGAACCAAAGTCCAGTTTGGTGTACCGGCAAGGAGAGCTAAAGTTTGTGATATGGCGATAGCTCGAACTCGGACAATTTTGACATTCTTATTATTCACTAACTGATGTTTTTTCTTTTGTTTGAGGTTGCTGCCATCAGATTCACTCGACCTAGGTCAACTAAGTAAACTTCTGTCCTGCAGACCAAGCGACCCCCCAACGGCCAATGTCAGAACAGGTTTTTGGCCGACTCGGCAAGCAGAGAGGGAAATCCCGCCACCAAATTTGTGCGGGATTTCCCTCCAGCAGTTACGGTTAGTCCATGATCCTGAACCTGCTATCCACGCCCCCGAGTACACCGCAACCTTTTGAACTGGCATCCGGGGGTGGCGGCCCGGATTGGATTACAGTTGGAGTGAGCCTGATTTCGGCGCTAATCGGTGCGGGGGCCGCTATCTGGGCGCAGCGGCAAGAAGCAAAAAGGGCCAGTAACGCTGGGTATGGTGTCCGACTGGACGCCGCAATTATCGCCTACATTCGGGTAACGAAAGAGTGGCACAGAGGGGCTAAAGCCATTCCAGTTCCGACATCCGGTTCCGTAGCCGTTGAATTCGCTGGCCCCGACCCATTCGACCTTAGCTACGTAACCGCCGAGGTTGAAATGATGTGGATGGTCTCCAGAGGGGAAGACGTCGAGGTAATGAAAGCGCTGAGTCGGTCATTAGTCAGACTGGACGGACTCCCAAACAGTGAGGTGAAGATCGCTGAGATACGTGTAACCGGGGCAATTTTGCGAGCCTGGCGAAATGGGAGTTATGACCGCGATAAGGCGTTGGAGAGACTCCGGGGGCTCGCTGTCAGAAACGTAGTATTGAACGAGTCGAGGTAGAGGGAAAGAGCCTCGACAACGAAGATGCCATCCCTGCCAATTTTGAACGCCAAGCGCCATGGATTTCTGAAGGGGTAAGACGAATTGCAACCGACTCGCCATAAACTCTCCACAATCAACGCAAACTGGAGAGTGTTTAGTACCTCCCATTGTCATTAATCATCCGCGAAAACATGGGCCAATGCGGGGTAGTGGCAAGGAATAGCAACCCGATGCTTGTAAAGCGGGGTGTAAAACGTTGAAAACTATTGGTAAGTGTCAGGCGCCGAATGCACCTCTGACCTGCGGCGATGTTTTTCTGCTTGCATTGGACCGGAGAATTTAGACTGGCTATCCCACAAAGCAATAGCGGTTCGAATGTCTAGACGCTGGCCTGCCCGGGCGGTGACATAGGGTGTTCCTGTGCCCGAACTTCACTCATCTTCCGCTGACCCTCTGCAGGATGCTCCGGCTCCTGCTGCGCCAGCAGCTTTTGCGTCCCTCACTTTCAGCCACGTTCTCGCTGGCGTGGGAGCCGATTTTGACCCTTCCGTCCGGCTGGATGACGTCCACCTGATCCGCCACGCCTTCAAGCCGAACGATCCGGAAGGGTTGCGTGGGCCCGAAGACGTGACCGACGAACGAGTCCTGTACTACACCAGAAAGCAGAACCTCTCCGCGCGTCGCTTCCCGGCAAATCCACCGAGGTACTGGGTGGTCTTCCTGGCCGATGGCAAACGGCGCTCCCGGCTCTGGGGCACCTTCGAGAACCATGGTGAGGTGATCGAAGAGCGTACTGATGAGGTTCGATGTTACGACCTGCGTCCGTCGCCGTTCCTCTCGCCCTTGAACGACCGCCTGGTCGTCGAATGGGATACTCCTCGAAGCTGGCATAGAAGCGCATCCGCGGCCAGTGCCATGCGCATGCCCGTGCTGGAGATTGCCGACCGCGACAAAGTCCCCTTCCCTGGGTTCGACGGCGTCCTGCTCAGTTACCAGCAGCTGATGGACATGGTGGATGATCCTCGCTATGCCGACTGGCGGGCAGCACTGTCCGAGGTCCAGGGGATTTACCTCATCACCGACTCGACCAACGGCAAGCAGTACGTAGGCAAGGCGGACGGTTCCGAACGAATCCTCGGCCGATGGACGAGCTATGCCAAGGACGGCCACGGCGGGAACATAGCCCTCCGCGAGCTCGCATACATCAGCGTTCCTGGCGAGGCGAAAAAGCAGAAGACCGACCATGCGCGTCACTTCGTCTTCAGCCTCCTGCGCGTGTTTGGGCCCAGCACGCCCTCCACGGAAGTGAACTCGGCGGAGTCCCACTACAAGGCAGCCTTGATGACCCGCCAGTTTGGGCTCAACAGGAACTGATCGACCGCCGAGCACAAAGACCGCCGGCCTTGCCCGTTGGAGCTGGGGGACGTTCCATTTCCTCTATGCTCAGGACACCCGAGATCACAGCATTCAACTCGATCGGGATTTACCCGGGCCCGTGGGATCAGGTTGACCGAACGAGAGAGAATCTAAACCTCCAACCGGGCAACTGTCTGCAGAGACGGGGCTCATGAAACAGTTCGGTGGTGACATATTAGAAGATGGCAGATGCGCAAGGAGTCCTGCGTGACAACCAGAATCAATAGTGGGTCAACCCAGCCCTGACCCACTATGAAGCGCCGCGGGAGGCGGCCTCCTTGATAGTCGCTGACAGACAACGGAAGATGCCTATGGGTCAGCAACTCGCAAGGTTAGATTGGCACTTGTGTAGGTATACACGATCAATGGTCAAATAACAGCGAATTCTTCGTGGCCGGAATTGGGTCAACAGGCGTCGCAAGACGTCGGCCGCCTACAAATGCACTGACGTTTTCCACGACGAGCTGTGACATTGCTTCTCGCGTTTGCAACGTCGCGCTAGCCATATGTGGAGTGAGTACTACGTTTGGGAGTCCCTGCAGCTCCTTGGGAACCCGGGGCTCGTCAGCGAAAACGTCGAGACCCGCACCGCCAAGCTCGCTCGCATGGAGCACTTCAATGAGCTCTACTTCATCCACGACTGATCCGCGACTGACATTGATGAGGAGGCCATGCGGGCCGAGGGCTCGTAGGATTTCAGCATTGATGAGCCTTTTGGTTTCTTTCCCTCCGGGGACACAGACAATGAGAGTATCTGCCCACGTAGCAAGTTTCATCAATGATGGTTCGAAGCCATGGGGGAGCTCCTGCTTGGGATGGCGGGAGAAGTACCGGACTGGCATGTCGAAAGCCAAAGCCCTTCGTGCGATCGCTTCTCCGATTCGCCCCATGCCAACGATGCCCAGTCGTGACCCGGACACCTTGCTCGTCCAGGTATAGCCGCCTCCGGCCCACGCGCCGGACTCTAGGAAGCGCTGTGCTGCCGGGATCTGACGTGAGGTCGCCAACAAGAGACCGATGGCTAGGTCGGCTACGTCGTCCGTCAGTACGTCCGGAGTATTGCTTACCTGCACTCCATGCTCACGTGCTGCCTGCAGATCGATACCGTCATAGCCCACTCCGAAGTTGGCGATGAGCCCGAGCGAAGGTAGCGACTGGATCCGCTCGCGCGTAACGGTGTCCTCACCATTGGTCATCAAGATTTCGAACTCCTCTGCCCGCGCAGTGAAATCTGCGGCAGAGAGGGTGTGGAAGTCGACGATCTCGTGGTCCTGACCAAGCGCATTGATCAGCATGTCCGGGAGGGGCGCGTGTTGTAGAAGGGGCGTCTTCCGCCTCGACGTGAAGAGCTGGGAGTCAGTGCTGGGGGTCATCGAGTAGGCACCTCGCCTGTCGGTGTTTTGTCGTGTGAACCTGAAATAGCCGACCCAGCTGATGGGACTGTCGGGTGATTGTGCGAACGGTGATTGCGGGTGACTAGCCGCCCTAGTACACCGCCGACGATCAGCGCCACAGCGATAAGGAGCAAGCCGCCGTTGTAGTTTCCTGTGCTGTCTTTGATGGCGCCAAGGACGGGCGGCAGGCCAAGGCCGGCAAACTGGGCCACGGTATTGATAACGGCGATGGACGCTGCGGCTGCGACGCCTACGATCTTTTCTGTCGTCACGGCCCAGAACACTGGAGTTAGGGCGAAGGTAAGGCCCACTGCAAGAATAAGCAGTACGTAGGCGACCGCGGGCGGGCTGTACGGGGCCAATGCCATGCAGACGCCGGCCGCGATGAGCGGAAATGAGAGGTGCTTGGAACGCTCGCCGGTTCGGTCGGAGCTGCGGCCGTTGAAGTACATGAAGATGCAGGCGACCAGGAACGGCACTGCGGACAGTACTCCGACCATGACGCTGCTGGAGTTCGGGACCAGCCCTTTGAGGATCAGCGGCATGAAAAGGGTGGCGCCGATGGTGCAAAACGCTTGGAACAGCCAGACTGCAGAAAGTCCGATGACGGTCCGGTTGGCGATCGCCTTGTACCAGGGGACGTGGGCGCCGATGATGGCTGTACCACGTTCGGCCTCGAGGACGGCGACCAGGTCGTCGGCTTCGGCGCGCGAGAGCCATGGCGCCTTATGCGGGGTGTCACGCATCACGAAGAGGATGACGACGCCCAGAATAAGGGCGGGGATGCCCTCGATCAGGAACAGCCAGCGCCAGCCGGTCATGCCCAGGAAGCCATGCATATTCAGAATCAGGCCGCCCAGAGGAAGACCCACCACAGAGGCGCCAACGGAACCCATGTAGAAGAAGGACATTGCGCGGGCACGGTTGGCCTGCGGGAACCATTGCGAGAGGTAGTAGATGATGCCCGGGGCGAAGCCAGCTTCGGCGGCACCGAGGAGAAGTCGCAGCGTGTAGAGCTGCCATGGCTGCTGGACCATGAACATCATGGAACTGATGATGCCCCAGGAGATCATAATGCGGGCAATCCAGATGCGGGGCCCCACCTTCGTCATGAGGAGGTTGGAGGGCACCTCAAAAATTAGATAGGTGATGTAGAAGACGGAGACGCCGACACCGTACATGGTGGCCGTTAGTCCTAGGTCGGCGTTCATTTGGAGTGCCGCGATGGAGATGTTTGTCTTGTCCAGATTGGCGATGAAGTAGCAGATGATGACTAGGGGGATGATCTTCAGGTTCAGTTTGCGAAGAATCGACGGAGCGAGTGTTGCATTCATAGGGTCACCTCGTTGTGAAGGGGAATGAAATATTTTTGGGGTGGACTGTGTGAGGGCATAAACGGTCGGGGAAAGTCATCACCACTCCGCGAAGGAGCCGTCGGCGTGACGCCATACCGGGTTTCGCCAACGGTGACCTTGCTCGGCGCGCTCGATGACGTATTCCTCATTGATGTTTACGCCTAGGCCGGGCCCGGATGGGATCTTGACCATGCCGTCTGCGTAGTCGAACACGCTCGGGTCCGTAACGTAATCGAGCAGGTCGTTGGATTTGTTGTAGTGAATCCCCAGGCTTTGTTCCTGGATTACTGCGTTGTAGCTGACTGCGTCCACCGCCAGGCAGGCGGCCAAAGCGATTGGTCCCAAGGGGCAATGCGGTGCCAACGCGACGTCGTATGTCTCGGCCATGGCGGCAATTTTGCGGACTTCCGTGATGCCGCCGGCGTGGGACAAATCGGGCTGGATAATGTCCACGACGCCGCTCTCCAGCACGTGGCGGAAGTCCCAGCGCGAGTACAGGCGTTCGCCTAGCGCGATCGGGGTGGAGGACGCGCGCAGCACGTCGGCGATGCCGTCCACGTGTTCGGAGAGGACGGGTTCCTCTACGAACATGAGGTGGCACTGTTCCAGTTCGGAGAGCAATACGCGAGCCATGGGGCGGTGTACGCGCCCGTGGAAGTCGACGCCGATGCCGATATTGGGCCCCACCGCGTCGCGGATCTCGGACACGTTGTGCACCACACGCTCGACTTTGTCCCACGTATCGATGTACTGCATTTCCTCCGGCCCGTTCATCTTTACGGCGCTGAAACCTCGCTCGACGGCGTCGCGCGCCTGAGCGGCAGTCTCTCCCGGCCGGTCTCCGCCGATCCACGAGTAAACCTTAATGGAATCTCGAAGCTGCCCGCCAAGTAGCTCGTGGACGGGTACGCCGAGTGCCTTGCCCTTGATGTCCCACAAAGCCTGATCGAGTCCAGCCAACGCGGACATGTGGATGCCGCCGCCGCGGTAGAAACCCGAGCGGTACATGACCGTCCAGTGGTCCTCGATGCGGCGCGGATCCTTGCCGATCAGGTAGTCGGCCAGCTCGTCCACGGCGGCCGCGACAGTAGCCGCACGCCCCTCCAGCACGGGCTCGCCCCAGCCGACCACGCCAGTGTCGGTCTCCACCTTCACGAAGAGCCAACGCGGAGGGACGGCATAGGTGGTTATGGATTTGATCTTCATCGATGAAATGCCTTTCGAATGACGGGGTTTTGGGTGACGCGTTCAATGCTCGACACTGCGTGCCAGACAGGCGTGCGTGAGCTAGCGCAGGGCTAGTCATTCGTACGTGGGAGATAGCCGGCACCGGCGGCGGAGACTTACATGGCCTGGTGAGAATTCCACGCTGCCACGAGCGAGGCAGCACGCGAGGCAACCTCCTCGATGGTGCGGCCCGGTTTGTACAACCAGGAACCGATACCCGCTCCCGCAGCGCCAGCCTGCAGCCATGACGTAAGAGTTTTGTCGTCGACGCCGCCGACGGGTAGCAGTTGCGTTCCGGCGGGAAGGACCGAAGACCAGGCCTTCATCCCGGTGATCCCCACAGTCTCTGAAGGGAAGATCTTCAGCGCGGTTGCGCCGATCTGGAGCGCGGCGAAAGCCTCCGTGGGAGTGGCTACACCCGGGTAGCTGGCCAGGCCCAGGGTGGTCGCGGCCGCGATGACGTCGGCGTTGGCGTTTGGGGAGACGGTCAGTTGGCCGCCCGCCGCCGCCACGTCGGCCACCTGCGCGCGGGTCAGGACCGTACCAGCGCCGACCCGGGCATCGTCAGGCAGATCCTCGCGCAATATGCGGATGGACTCGAGCGGCTCAGGGGAATTGAGAGGAACCTCAAGGGTGCGGATGCCGGCGCCATAAAGCGCGCGGCCGATTTCGGGGGCCTCCTCGGGGGTGAGGCCGCGCAGGATGGCGATGAGTCCAGTGGGGGAGGAATACATGGGAGGTCCTTAATTGGAGGTGGTGGAGGGGGCAGTAGGGAGAAGTCCCCAGGCGCGGGCTACGACGCGCAATCCGTCGAGGGCGGTGTCCTCCAGAAGCGGTACCAGAATGCCCTGGGTGGACAGGGCCCGCTGGTAAAGGTCGCCCAGAGGGCCGTCGGCGCACAAGGCAACCAGGGCGCCGGGAGCGAGGGTGCCCGCGAGCATTGCGGCAGTCTCGTCGCCGATGAGCAGACCAGACAGGTAAGACGAGATGTAGGCAGGTGGGAGCTCGCCAGAGAGGTATCGGGTGCGGGCACTGAAAAGGCGGGCGGCGAATGGTTGACCGGGGTTGGAAAGCGAATGTGCAACGCCGGCGTCGAACGCTTCGGTGTTCGGCGTCGTGTCGGGTGCTCCAGCCGCAGTGGCGCGCCGAGCCGGATCACCCAGGATTGTCGCGTCCAACAATGCCGCGTGCAGCTCGCCAGTCATGACTGTTGCGAAGTCGACGATCTCGCCGTCCGCCACGCGCAGCCACTTGGTGTGCGTTCCGGGAAGAATGAGGGTTACATTGGCGGGGTCGCCTAGGCGGGCAAGAGCCCCGATTACCTGCGTCTCCTCACCCCGGAGGACATCACACGAGCCCGCCGCATCCGGGGCGGTCCTTAACCCGGGAACGATGTCGACCGTGGGAGATGCATCCGGAACCGTTGTCGGCTCGAAGGCCCCAGCTGTTGCTCGGATCGGAAGATCGAGACGCCCAGCCGTTGTCCAGCCGCCGTCAGCGCCCACCATGCCACAGGCCAGCGCGGGCACTCCGGGCGCTCCCAGCCTGTCGGAGAGCGCGGCCAAGGTCTGGGCGAACGCCTGTGCGGCTTCTATTCGCGAGGCCGTGGCGAAGGCTCCGACAGCACGCAGGCCGTCGCGGGACGTCGTCAGAGACAGAACAGAGCCTTCGTGATCGAGCGACCATGCACGTAGGGAGGAAGTGCCCCAGTCGATGGCCACGAGGGCAGGCTGTCCAGGCGAATTGTTGTGATGCATGTAACGAAACTAGGCCTCACGTCCCACATTGTTCAACTATTACCCATATAGTGGGACGTATGGAATTGACGACGAGGTCCAATGATGCGCCGAAGGGTGCTCAGACGTTATTGAATGGTTTGTCACTCGTGCGCCTCGTGGCTGACGGCTTGAAGGAGGCTCCGGAGCTCCAGCGTGCAACGGGACTGCCCCGTAGTACGGTTCACCGCCTACTGCAGGCGCTGAAGAGCGAGGGCTACTTGCGAGAGACGCCGGTGGGGCTAGGTCTGGGCCCCACTCTGATCGAACTTGGATTCGGCGCCCTCTCCTCCAACCCGTTGACCACGGTCGCAGGTCAGCATTTGGAGGGCCTCGCTGCCCGAGTGCTAGACACCGTACACTTGGCCGTTCGTGAGTACGGGGCGGTGCTCTACCTGATGAAGATCCCTGGCCAGCGTGGCGCGGAGATGCGTTCACGAGTCGGTCTGCGTATGCCTCTGACGCGCACTGGAATCGGTAAGGCGCTCTTGGTGGACGACGATGCAGCTGGATGGGTGGAGCGTTGGCGTGCGGAAGCCCCGGTAGATATGACGGCAGCCTCACCCGCGGCCCGTAAGGCGGGCGCTACGGCCGAGGGGGACTTCGTCGCGCGCATGAATCACTACCGCAAGGGCGGATACTCGTACGACATGGAGGAAAATGAGCCCGGAATCCGCTGTGTGGCGGCCCCAGTCCGCGACGCCTCAGGGGGCATTGTGGCTGCCATCAGTGTTTCGGCGACTGCCCCTTACATGCCTGCGGACCGCATGCGCGAGCTCCTCCCGCTGGTCCAACAGGTTGCGGCAGCCATTTCGGGTGAGATGGGCTATAGATCGGCACGCTAATCCTTCGGGTGCTGAGCAAGGGGATCCCATTGACTATGCATGAGGTAGTACAAGCCGGAAAAATCCGGCGATCATGTCCCCGTTGACCGTCCAGGAGGACTGCTTGAACACCAAGACCCAAACCCCCGGAACTGCCGCAAACAAGAGCTACACCGCCGAAGAACTGATGGCTGCTGGCTATGCAGCCTACAAATTCAAGACGAGCTATGCCTATCGCTCTGACGCCCAGTGGTTGATGAACATTGCGGTCGAAATGACTGGCCCGGGCGAAGTTGATGAAGACGACGAGGGCGAGGAAACAGCGTACATCTGGGCGGCCGTCGCGCACTTCGTGCGCAACCAGGATTCGGCGCTGGCCGGCCGGGTGGGCGGCCTGTCCTGTTGAGAGGCCCGCGAGGCACTCCCGGCGTTTTAACCACCCAGCAAAAAACCCGTCTCTCACACTGAGAGACGGGCTTTGTCGTGGCGCATCGATAGGCGTGTTCGGTGGGCTATTATGCATGGGAACACACATTGCCCCTGGAACTCAGTCCTGGGGACTCGAACATAAAACTATGGGGATGCAATTGAAGAAGCGACATATGACGGCGGCAGCTTTGGTGGGAATTCTCGCCCTCTCAGGATGCTCGCAAGGTGCGAGCCCGCAGGCAGACGCCAAGGTTCAAGAGGCCCCTGCAGCCCAGGTTGTTGAGACTGTTGCTGCAAACTCTTTCGCCGCGTTCTTGCCAGGCAAGTGGGATTGCCGCGCCCAGAACCAATTTGTAGAGGCCTCGGTCACTTTTCCTGAGCTTTCTAACTCGTATATGGACATCGATGATATCCAGCTGGACGTCCGCGAGGACGGCACCTACACCGCCATCTGGGATGACGCCGAGTTCACCGCAGAAGGCACTTGGAAGATTGACGGGCGCACCATGACTATCGGCACGCCACTCGGTGACCAGGTTATCGAGAATGTTCCCGAGACAGTCGATTTCGCCATCGAGCCAGTCGATGTTCACATGCCTGCAAAAGCCGACGATCCGGAATCAGAAGCAGCAACCACCCGCATCCAGGTCCTGGGCCAGCGAGGCCTCAAAATCACCGACACATACGACTCCACCTGCATCAAGTCTTGACGCCTATCGCCTAGGCGGCGTTTCGCTTCGGACAACCGGCCCGCTGCTCGTGAAGAGTGGCGGGCCGCTTGTTGTGGGTGTACCGGTGGGCGGCCTGTATTGAAGAGCAAAAGGAAGTCGGTCAGTCAGTCCAATGAAATCGAGGCTGACGACACGATTGACTTTATTTCTGGCGTGACGCCGTCTGCTGTTTCCGCATGTATCAAAACCATAGTGTCATTGACGCTAGTAACGGCCTGTACATAATGGTCGTACTCGCAGATTAGCCCCGGTTGTCCAGAGATGGTTACACGTGGAAGATCTTGGCAATCGCCGCTCACGAAGTACGACGTCATGAACGCTTGAAGAGGGTCACCGGATTCAAGCGACTTGCGTGCTGAATCTCGCAGTGCCGGATCCTCTAAATCTTGTAAAAGTATCTTCTGAAATGCTGGCAGATCGCTATGGCAAATTGCGCCCAATTTCACTTCCCCAGCACGCACAAGCTCGTTTTGCGCCGAGGCCCACTCTCCGGCGGCGGTGAAGGTCACCTTTCCGCTGCACCCGCTGCTTTGCCAATCTTTGACCCCCACCGACCATTCTCGGGTCTGGGCCGTAGGCGTCTCAGAAACCTTCGGGGCGGGGACGGCGTCATTGGTTGCAGGAACTTCGCTGCTGCAACCCACTAGGCTCATGGCCAGCAGCAATGCTGTACCAAAGCCCAAAACACACTTTTTAATTGGCTCCATAAAAAAGGAGAATAGCACACGAACGTCGGCCAAAAGTCCGGAAATAGCGTCGGGATATCCAGTGCGGTTGCGTCCCCGAAGCAAGCTAGATATTGATTATCGCCGAGATAGGCGACAAATAACATGAGAAGGGGTCTGCGGCGGTCAAGAGGCGGAGTCAGAATGCTTCACCCAAGCTCTGGGGTAGCCTACGGTCGCATATTTCGATTCGGCTCCCGCAACGTTGTGATTGCGGGAGAGTTATTCGGAGATCTCAACCGAAAAACTGGCCAGCGTCCCTGGCTGTGGCGCTGGAAGGCGCCTTCCTCATGACCGCGTTGCCAGGCGACGAAACAACCCGCTCAGCCATTTTGGAGAGCGGATTGTTTGGCTTAGAGATGAGTGGTTAGTGAAAGATTCGTCCAAGTAGAACCGAGGCCGAAAGTGCTCAGGCCAGGGCTGACATGGAGAGTACTGCTACTTCGCGGAAATACTTTCGATACTGGCCGGCAATGCAGGCTTTCCATCGGTACCGCCCCCGATGACGCCGCCTGCAGCGATCTTGTCAACGGCTTCTAGACCGCTAGTTATATGTCCGACTACCGTGTACCCGCCTACAGAATCGCTCGGAATCTCAGTGTCCCCATACATGATGAAAAACTGGCTCCCCATACTGTTTGGTTCATCGGCAACTCGAGCCAACGCAATGTCGCCACGTCGGTAGATGTTGTCAGCTGGGGCGTTCTCGATGGGCCCGAATCTATAGTCCGGACCGCCGCTGCCGGTGCCTGAGGGGTCGCCACACTGCAGCACGTCGAACCCTCCAGTAGTAAGCCGGTGACATGACGTCCCGTCATAAAAACCTTGGTCGGCCAGGGAGACAAATACCGCGACACCTTGAGGGGCCTTCTGCCCATGGAGAGTTACATCCAGGACATTGCCGTTCACGCTGATGGTCCCCACCCAGTCCCTGTTGCCGCTGAGTTCAGGGGAGGGAGCCTCCACTCGGGGTTCGGGAGAGGTGGCATCTGGCTGATCGAGCAGATCATAGGCTTCCGTAGTGGAAGCCTCTTCAGCGGTAGGACCGCTGGGGGCTGTGGCAAGGGCATTCAGTGACATCAGCGCGACAGCCAAAACAATGGCGCCGACTACGGTGGCTGCTGCGGAAACATAGCCTATGACCAGTCCTGCGATCGCCAACCCTCTGCCTCCTTCATGGCTGTTCTTTATCTGTTTTAGGGCCATGTGCCCGATCACAATACCTGCGACCGAGACGAAGAAGGACGACACGAAGGAGACTATGGCCAAGGTGTTTGTTCTGTTGGGTGGGACTGCACCAGACATGGTATTTCTGCCCTGCTCTCGGGTGGGTGGCATGCTGGGCACAATAGTAGGCCAAAGGCAGCTTGACTCTGTGAAGTTACGGCTACGGTGGCTCTCCACCCCGATGGTAGCCATTCCGGAGGGCAGCCACGTTCCTGTCATTCTCGCCCTCTGTTCATAGCTCACCGGTCGGAGAAACATGTGGGCTTGTCAGGGGCGTGTGGTGGAGACGCGAGGTGGGAGTATTGGGCAATGTATATGCAAGTGAGGGCGTTGGGAAGGTGAGCTGCTTTGCTGTGGGGGAGGGCTTTGAGATACGCTGTTCCGCCCGAATTCCTTAGAGACTCATTCTGACCGTCGGTGACCGGTAGTTCCTAGCCCGACATCGCGTCACCCCCGCCGCTTCGGAGCAACGAAAGCTCGAATTCCCGATCGCCGTAAGGTGGGGCTCAGTGAGCTTGGATCCCGCCAGTGATGAGATCGACGACGTCCTCTGCCATAGTCTGAATGTTTTCCGCCGTCTGATCTTCTGTTTCGCGATACCACATATCGACTGCGTTCAAGCTGCTCAGCAGGACCCTCGTGGCCAGTGCAGGCTCAACCACCCGGAGCGATCCGTCATTGATGCCTGCTTCGATGGCTCGACGGAACATGAGCTCATATTCCTTACGAAGCTGATTCAGATCCAAAAGGGACTCGCGCTGGCGCATCGTCATGGATTCAGAGGCCTGGTCACGCACGCCTTGATGGATGAGGTGATGGTATTTGGGATTGGTCATCAGGTTCCGCACATGGGCGATCCCCATCTGCCGAAGACACTCGAGCCCGTTTCTGCCCGCATCGGCCATCGGCTCAACTGCTTGCTTCACCTTGCTCATGCCAAGTTCATAACCACCGAGATAGATGTCGAACTTCGAGGGAAAATGATAGTAGATCAGCCCCTTGGTGGCGCCGACTGACTTCGCAATGTCATCCATGGTCGTCTTGTCGAAGCCTCTTCGGGTAAAGGCCGCCGCGGCCGCATCGAGAATGCGCTCGTGGATACTCGTGTCTATTTCAGGGCTTTTTGTCATTGATCCTCCGTCGCCGCTCAAAACATCATCACACTCTCACCCTACGTATCCATCGTGACTCCGCTTGACATCCATGTGATCTTCATTACGATAATACCGAGTAGTATGAAAAAATACTGAGTAGTATGACTGCCAATTGAGGAGCACCCACATGGTCATAAACCTTGAACGACAAGTCGCACTGGTGACCGGAGCGGGAACTGGTCTAGGACGTGCGCATGCTCTGGAACTTGCAAAACACGGCGCAACCGTCATCGTGAACGACGTGGATCCGGCTTCGACCGAATCCACACAGCCCGCAGCTGCAGCGTTGGTCGTCGCCGAGATCGAGGCGTCCGGTGGTCGTGCGGCTTTGGCCCTCTGCGATGTTTCGGATGAAACTGCGGTCCAGGACATGGTTGAGCGCATCATAAGTGAATTTGGACGACTGGACATCCTCATCAATAATGCGGGGATCCTTCGAGACAAGTCTTTCGGCAAATCAAGCCTGGCGGATTTCCGCAAGGTCTTGGAAGTCCACGTCATGGGTTCGGTCAACTGCTCGCACGCGGCCTGGCCGCATATGCTTCGGCAGGGCTACGGGCGTATTCTCATGACGACCTCCGCCTCGGGGATTTACGGCAACTTTGGACAGGCAAATTACGGCACGGCCAAGTCTGCCGTGATCGGGCTTATGAACGTGTTGGCCATCGAAGGCGAGAGTAAGAATGTCCGAGTGAACGCGTTGGCGCCAACCGCCGCAACACAAATGACCGCAGGACTTCTTGAGCCCGAAGACTTGGCGATGCTGGCACCAGAGCATGTCTCCCCCGGTGCGGTATTCATGGTTTCACCGCAGGCCCCGACCAAGACAATTTTGGCAGCTGGCGCGGGCGTCTTTGCCACGGCCCGAATGGAAGAATCCGCAGGGGTCTTCCTGCCCGTCGAGAATCTCTCGGCCGAAGATGTAGCCGAACAGTGGGAGCGCATCAGCGACATGTCCAGCACTGTGCGTACCGAGAGCGCCTTTGAACAGACCCGCCGGTATATCGCGAAGGTCGAAAACGTCAGTGAATCCCTGGGGGCCTTGCTGTGAGGGAAGCGGTAGTCGTCGCAACGGCCCGAACACCCATAGGCCGCGCCTTCAAGGGTTCGCTGAGCAAGACCACAGGCCCTCATTTGGCGGCGCATGCAATTACCGGAGCGTTGGCCAAGGCAGGCGTTGATGGTGCCGAGGTAGAAGACGTCATTCTCGGTTGCGCCATGCAGGAAGGCACCACCGGTTTCAATACCGCCCGCCAGGCAGTTTTACGCGCCGGCCTTCCGGTCACCGTGCCGGCGATGAGTATCGATAGGCAATGCGCCTCCGGGCTAATGTCCATTGCCACCGCGGCCAAGCAGATCATCACCGACGAGATGTCCATCGCAGTGGGCGGCGGAGTCGAGTCAATTTCCTTGGTCCAAAATGAACATCAGAATCGCTACCTGGCGCAGGATTCTTGGCTAAAAGAACGGCGCCCCTCCATTTACCTCTCAATGCTTGAGACCGCGGAAATCGTGGCCGAGAAATACGGGGTCAGCAGGGAGGCGCAGGACGCCTACGCGCTCACCTCGCAGCAACGTACTGCTGCCGCTCAGCAGCGCGGGTACTTTGAGAACGAAATCCTGCCGTTCGCGCTGGACGACGACTCCGCCGATCAGCGCGGTACAGCAGGAACTGGTCCGAGCAACATATTTGCCATGGATGAGGGAAACCGTCCCGGTACCACGCTCGAGGCTTTGGCTAAGTTGTCCCCCGTGCTCAACAATGGGCAAGCCTCGGAACAAGCGACGATCACCGCAGGCAACGCATCGCAACTCTCCGACGGGGCCTCGGCCGCCGTGCTGATGGAAGCCGCTGAAGCTCAACGGCGAGGAATCGATGCCTTGGGCGCCTACCGTGGCATGGCGGTAGCCGGTTGTGAGCCAGGCGAAATGGGCATTGGGCCCGTTTACGCGGTACCAAAATTGCTGGCTCGCCACGGCTTGGCCATAGACGACATTGACTTGTGGGAGCTCAACGAGGCTTTCGCCTCCCAAGCCATCTATTGCCGCGACCGGCTTGGCATCGACCCGGACAAGTTCAATGTCAACGGCGGTGCCATCGCCGTTGGCCACCCCTATGGGATGACAGGTTCCCGGTTGACCGGGCACCTGTTGCTAGAAGGTCGCAGACGCGGTGCACGTTACGGCGTGGTGACTATGTGTGTAGGAGGCGGCATGGGCGCCGCCGCACTCTTCGAAATTTTCTGATCTCCACCAAACGGTGATCCTCTTTCGCTTAGATTCCACATTTTCCACTTTTAGTAGAAGGATCAAGGAACCATGACTACTCCAGCAGTCCGCACTGACCCCGTGCATGCTCGGGCAACGCGTAAGACGATGCTTAAGCTCATCCCCTTGCTGTGCCTTATTTATTTCATGTCCTACATCGACCGAACCAACGTGTCGATGGCCAAGACGCAATTCGAGACCGACATTGGGCTCAGCGCGGCAGCCTACGGGCTCGGTGCAGGTATCTTCTTTATCAGCTACGCGTTCCTTGAAATACCGAGCAACCTGATCATGTACAAGGTCGGCCCGCGGGCGTGGATCACTCGCATCGCACTGACTTGGGGCGCGGTCACCGTCTTGATGATGTTCGTCCAGGGCGAGTACTCCTTCTACATCCTCCGCTTCATCCTCGGTGCGGCCGAAGCCGGCCTGTTCCCTGCGATGGCCTACATGGTCACCGTCTGGTTTGCGCAACATCAGCGCGCCAGCGTCATGGGCTACATCTACTTGGCGCCGACTATCGCCCTGATCATTGGCGGCCCGCTGGGCGGGGCACTAATGGAAATGGATGACATTGCCGGTCTTCACGGATGGCAGTGGATGTTCATTGTTGAAGGCCTGATCACCATGGCTATTGGCGTGCTGCTGTGGTTCAAGCTGCCATCAAGCCCGTCAGATGCTAAATGGTTGACCACCGAAGAGTCGTCCAGCATGATCTCGCATGCCGGAGTCCCGGACGAGAGCGACAGGCACATCCGCGGCAATCTGGGCAAGGCTTTTGGACGCCCCTTCATTGTCCTTCTCGCCTTCGTCTACTTCCTCAACCAAATCAGCAGCGTCGGCCTGGTGTTCAACATCCCCTCCATCATTGAGAGCATGAACGTCTCCACCCCATTCATGATCGGTCTGATCTCCGGTTCGGTGGGCATCGGTGCAACAATCGGTGTGCTGGTCATGCCACGGCTATTTCGCGGGTCGCAGCGTGAAGCCGCTTGGTTGGGCGCAATGGCCCTTGGCACGTTGCTGACCGCGGCGGCCTATATGCTCACTGATTCTGCAGTCATCCGGGTGCTGCTTATCCTGATTGGCGCAATTTTTATCTTCGGCACCCTGCCGCTGTTCTGGTCGGTAGCCATGGCCCGGATGTCCGGCGTGGTCGCCGCTGCGGGACTGGCCTTCATCAATACCATCGGACTCATCGGAGGGTTTGTAGGACCATACCTCTTCGGCATCGCGGAGACTAAGACCGGCGACCCGGCCACCGGCTTCGTGATAGTCATTGCAGTCTCAGCCATCTCCATGGCACTAGTTCCATTCCTGGCCCGAGCGCTTCGGAGCGAAGATCGGAAACGGCAGCTTAAAGGTGAGCAAGATATTCAAGATCCGGTATCGGATGATGCTCTGGCACGTGAGCAGTCCATGGATATTCCGCTAACGGAAGGCCGATGATGCTCGGACTCATGCAGGATCACCCGCTGACCACCATCTTGCTGGTCGAGAAGCTCGAAGGGTCATTCGCCTCAAAGTCCGTGGTGACCGGCCCCTACCAACAACGCAGGGAATCCACCTACGGTGAGGTGGGGCGCCGGGCGAGACTGCTCGCCGCTGCATTGAATACCCTTCGGGTTCCTGCCGCTGCACGGGTGGCCACCCTAGGTTGGAACAGCCAGTCGCATTTGGAACTGTACTTTGGAATTCCCAGCTCCGGGCGCGTGCTGCACACGATCAACCACCGCCTGGCCCCGGGCGATATCGAATACATCATCAATGACGCACAGGACGACGTCATCTTCGTCGATCGTTCATTGCTCGATGTCCTGTGGCCACTGGCCGAACGGCTGCCCACGGTACGCCACATCGTCGTGATTGACGATGTACCGGAAATCCAGGTTCCGTCGGATCCGCGCATCCTGCGTTACGAAGACCTCCTAGACGAGGCCCAGGCAGCAGAAAGCTTCGATCCGCTCGACGAGCGGGCGGCTGCCGCACTTTGTTACACTTCGGGCACCACGGGTCGCCCCAAGGGGGTGCTGTATGACCACCGTTCGATTATTCTGCACGCCATGTCCCACTTGTTCGCCGACTCTTTTGCGCTCGTCCACACCGACGTGGTGATGCCGATTGTTCCGATGTTCCACGCGAACGCGTGGGGCCTGCCCTACGCTGTGGCCCTGAGCGGATCGTCGCTGGTCTTACCGGGGAGAGTTTCAGACCCCGAAAGATTAGCCGAGATGATCGAGCGCGAGAAGGTAACCGTCTCGGCTGCAGTCACCACCGTATGGCGCAGCCTGCTGCCGCATCTACACGGACGTGATCTATCCAGCCTTCGCCGGCTTGCGAACGGTGGCGGGCCCCTGCCGGTTGAACTTTCCCGACAATATTTGGAGAGTACCGGCGTGCCGGTCGTGGGAACCTGGGGCATGACCGAGGCCAGCCCAACGTTGACCACCGCCCGTGCCGCCACGATTGCCGGGCAAAACCTTAAGGACATCGATCAGCAGAGCCTCAGCGCAATATGTGCACCGGGATACCCCAACCCGTTGATCAAGATTAGGCTCGCCCGCCCGGATGGCACCATAGCCTTGCATAATGGAAAAGAAAATGGGGAACTCCAGGTGGCGGGGCCAACCATCGCAGCCGGATACTTCGGCTCCTGCGACGGGGCGGACTCCTTCACTGAAGACGGCTGGCTACGCACCGGTGACGTTGGAGTCATCGACCCCGACGGCTGCGTTCACGTGGTGGACCGACTCAAGGACCTGATCAAATCCGGGGGAGAGTGGATCGGATCTGTCGAGTTGGAAAACGCCATCATGAGCCACCCGGACGTTTCAGAGGCAGCGGTGATCGGAAGGCCCGACGACCAATGGGGTGAACGCCCCGTCGCCTTCGTCGTAGCCCGACCGAACACCAGCCTTACCGATGCTGCGCTGCGCACCCACCTCCGCGAAAAGGTGGCAAAGTGGTGGATCCCCGAGGATGTCCTTTTCACGGATGATATCCCTAAGACGCCCACCGGAAAAATCTCCAAAAAGGTTCTGCGGGATACCGAGGCATGGGTCGCTTCAGGATTGGTCTGATCATTCTGGCATGATCTGCCCTGCGGGCAAGGCACGTGCAAGCGCTGTAAGCGCCCTACATGTCCCGTCCTGCTGTGCCCTTGATCTTTCGCTAGTCTCTGACTTGGGCCCAGAATCAGGGACGTTGATACTGGTATTAATTGTTTCGTCGGACATGACCCCATCTGAGACTGACAGCCCTTAGGCTCTTTGTGGAGCTTGTCCTAAAAACTGAACAGTCTGCTCGACGGACGCCTTGTATTAGGTCGCGGTCAAGTAGGCATGACCTTATAGGAGCTTGGGCACTGCCACTGACCTCGTCAACGTTTTGTCCGCGAGGTTTTGTCCGCGAGACGAGTCACTGAGCGATCGCTCGTGTCGGATCTAGACTTCGTTTCGTGAATGCCAGGCCTTGCAGGTAGATCGACATGAATTAAGAGTAAAATGTGAACTGCAGTATTGGTGGTTGACGTGCCAGACTCAGGGCCGTTCAGTAGTCTGGTGGAAGTTCCCACCACGTCATACAGAACTCATATTTTTGAAGACGCAACGGTGGCTATTTAGTACCTTGCATTGTTGGAGTCACGCCATGCAGGAACAGGTCAAAATAGCCTATTGGAAGGTTAGAATTGACCCCTGATCAGCAATCGGGGTTCATAAACGTTGATAACTGTTGATAGGTATTCAGGGTTCAGCATGCTCTGACCTGCGGCGATACTATTCGATAGTATTTACTTGCGGCTGTAGTGCCGACCGTTCAGTGCCGGCAGTTTCGGTTCGAATGTCCATGGTTCCCGGCTCGTTGAATGCCGCTCGCGAACGAGTCGCTGCTGCGCTTGTGCTGAATGAATCCAGCTTTGCCTGGGTCATTCAGTCGATCAGTGGATCGGGTAGGCTCCGCGTGAAATGATCTCGTGGGCTAAATCGATCGCGCTGGTTCTGCCAGCGGTATCCCTATACGTACCGGACGCCCCACCAGTAGAGCGAGGCCGAAAGTTCAGTGGCCCGCCGGGATCGAGAGTGCGACCCTCGGAGACAAAAGCTCCAGGAGGCTGCCCACGCTGGATGCGGAATGAACAGTGCCCGCCCGGCGTTGCACGAGACAATGTCTAAATCTGTTCAGCTATCGCTGCTCGACCGTTCTCGCACCCGGAAGGGCGAGGAGGATGCGCTGGCGCTGCACCGCACGATCGCCCGTGCGCAGCGCGCCGAGGCGCATGGCTACCACCGTTTCTGGGTCGCCGAGCATCACGGGGTTCCCGGGGTGGCGAGCGGCAGTCCCGCCGTCCTGCTGGCAGCCGTCGGCGCGGCGACCGCCAGCATCCGCATCGGGAGCGGCGGCGTCATGTTGCCCAACCACCCACCGTTTGTGGTCGCCGAGCAGTTCCTCATGCTAGAGGCGCTGTATCCAGGTCGGGTTGATCTCGGAGTCGGGCGCTCACTCGGCTTCACGGCGGGAGTGCGTCGCGCCCTGCGCACCGAGGCGGCTGCCGCCGAGCGCTTCCCCCATGACCTCGCTGAACTGCGCGACGCACTGGCCGGAACTGGGCCCATCACCGCGCGCCCGGCAGCAAGTGCGCCGCCGCCGGTGTTTGTTCTCGCAATGCAGCAAGGGCTGGAGGTCTCCGGTAAAGCCGGGTTGCCCACTGTTGTGGGCGGTTCGCTGCTGCGGAACCCGGATGCCCTGGCTCAGTACCGAGAACGGGCCGGCGACGCCGCGCACCTCATTGTCAGCGTCGACATCATGATTGCCAAGACTCGCGAGCGGGCTCGGCAGTTGCTGCTTCCCGAGGCGTGGGCGATGGTGCGTTCGCGCGAGACCGGCGAATTCGGACCGCTGGAATCTGTCGAGAGCGTGCTGGCGAAACGACCGACCGCTCGTCAGCAGGAGGGGATCGATGACTGGCTCGCAAACGCGATCTACGGCGATTCGGCCACCGTGGAAGCTCGCATGGACGAGCTGATTGCTTTCACCGGTGCCGACGAGATCATGAGCAGCGCCTCAACGTTCGCCGATGCCGATCGTGACGATGCTGACGCCGCCCTGGCCGCCATCATGGCAACGCGTAGAACTCACGCTTAAGTTTCAAGTTCAGCTGCAACGAAAATGAATCCCACATTGACTGTGCCGCTGAGCATTCTGGATCTTCACCGCTGTGAATTGCAGCGCTAAGTGGCGGTTTTTTGGCAGCGCTAAGTGTCAACATCGCTGACCCTCAGCTGATCATTCTAAAGGTGCAGAACGCGGCCCCATCGGCAGACATATCAGCGTTCTGCTTCTGCCGGCTCTTGAAACGCTAGGGATACGAGACGACTCACCGGCCGAGTGAGCACTGCGGCGGCAATGCTCCAATTTTCGCGGAATGGTGACGGTTCGTCAGCGGCCAGCGATTCTCGTAACCATGTCTTGCAACCGTGCGGTTGAATCGGTGTATCCACCGTGAGTTACGAAACGCATCGGAGCAGCCCATGACGCAACTGATCGGCTACGTACGCGTTTCGACGCGGCAGCAGTCCACCGACCTCCAGCGGGCGGATTTCCTGGCTGCCGGCGTCCGACGAGACGACCTGTGGTCTGAATACTGAAAACGGGAAAAATCGTATGCTAGGGCAGGGATGGCGGGGCGCAGCAGCCTGAATTTGCCTGTGTCGGGCCTGGCGCTGTTGCGCCAGAGGTAGTCCCTGGTGAGGTTGATGTGTTCTCGGCCCAGTGGTGAGGGGATTGTGCAGGAGCGCGTCCTCGGATCCCGGGGCGTGGCGTCCGTATGGGGGCCGCTGGTCATCGGGCTCTGGTGTCGTTCCGGGCTGGTGCAGTACCTGTGGATTGAAAGCACGTGCCTTGCTTGCGGCGTGTGCAAATAACTGTTAGGCCTAGATAAGTGTCTGAAGTCACGGATGACGCATCATCGCGGGCACAGGCAGTGGTGAACGAAGGGAAGCTCGAAATGGCGCGCAAGAATTCTCCCCGGGTTGACGAGCCGGACAGGAATGACATTGAGGTTGGCAAGCCGAAAAGCTGGGCGGCGGGCGTGCCTGGGGTTATGCATTCGATGGGTCCGGCCCTGCGGGATATGGGCGTGGACAGGAGCCGTAAGACGCTTCTGGCGATGAACCAACGGGACGGCTTTGACTGCATGAGTTGTGCGTGGCCGGACCCCGACCACCGCTCGACTTTTGAGTTTTGTGAGAACGGGGCCAAGGCTGTCACGTGGGAAGCCACACCGATCACGGTGGACACGGACTTTTGGGCGGAACATCCGGTCAGCGAACTGCGCCAGAAGTCGGAGTACTGGCTGGGGCAACAGGGCCGACTGACCGAGCCGGTGTACAAGCCCGCCGGCGAAGACCACTACCAACCAGTCAGCTGGGAGAAGGCGTTCTCGATTCTCGGCGCGAAGCTGAACAGCCTGGCATCCCCGGATGAGGCAGTCTTCTACACCAGCGGACGTACTTCCAACGAGGCGGCCTTCGCGTACCAGCTGTTCGTGCGCGCGTTCGGCACCAACAACCTGCCGGACTGCTCCAATATGTGCCATGAGTCCACGGGCTGGGCCATGGGTCAGACCCTGGGCATCGGCAAGAGCACCATCTCCTACGATGACTTTGGCAAGTCCGAGCTGATCATCATCATGGGCCAGAACCCGGGCACCAACCATCCTAGGATGCTCACGGCCCTGGAAGAGGCCAAGAACAACGGTGCCGCGATTGTCGCCGTCAATCCGCTGCCCGAGGCTGGCCTGCGGCGTTACAAAAACCCGCAGGAGGTTAAGGGCATCGTCGGGCACGGCACCGACATTGCGAACCAGTTCATGCAAATACGCCTGGGCGGCGACATGGCGCTGCTGCAGGCGGTCTCCAAGCGGGTCCTTGAAGCGGAGGAAACTCACCCGGGAACGGTGCTGGACCGGCAATTCATCCAGGATCACTGCGAAGGGTTGGAGGAACTCAAGGCCCATCTGGCCCGGCTGGATGAAGACGCGGTGCTGGAATCCACGGGACTGGCCCGGGAGGAGATCGACGAGCTGGCCGCCCGCTACCTCAGGGCGGACCGTGTCATCATCACCTGGGCCATGGGCCTGACCCAGCAGAAGAAGGGGGTGGCCACCATAAAGGAGATCGTCAACTTGCTGTTGCTGCGCGGCAACATCGGCAAGCCCGGCGCCGGCGCGTCCCCGATCCGCGGGCACAGCAACGTCCAGGGTGATCGCACCATGGGCATCTGGGAACAGATGCCCCCGGTGTTCCTGGACGCGGTCGAGAAGGAGTTCGGCTTCAATCCGCCCCGGGAGCATGGCACCGACGCGGTCCAGGCGATCCAGAAAATGCGCGACGGCGACATGAAGGTTTTCGTGGCCATGGGCGGGAACCTTGTGGCGGCCATTTCGGACACCCACGCCGCGGAGGCGGCGATGGAGAACCTGGAGATGACGGTCCAGATCTCCACCAAGCTGAACAGGTCCCACACAGTGGTGGGCCAGGAGGCCCTGATACTGCCCACCATGGGCCGAACAGAAATCGACCGGCAGGGAAGCGGAGACCAGTTCGTCTCCGTGGAGGACTCTGTTTGTGCCGTACATCCGTCCTGGGGCAAGGTGGAGCCGGTGGCCCCGAATCTGCTCTCCGAGGTCGCCATCGTCTCCCGGCTGGCCCGGGCCACATTGGGCGAGAAAGTGAGCGTGGACTGGGCAGGCTTCGAGAAGAACTACGACCTGATCCGCGAGCACATCTCGCACGTGGTGGACGGCTGCGAGAACTACAACCAGCGGATCCGCCAAGAAGGCGGCTTTGTGATGGCAAACGGCCCCCGCGACTCACGGACCTTCCACACCGCCACCGGCAAGGCCATATTCACCGTCAACGACCTGGAACACGTGGAATGCCCGCCGGGACGACTGATCCTGCAAACCATGCGTTCACACGACCAGTTCAACACCACGATCTACGGCCACGACGACCGCTACCGAGGTATCAAAAAAGGCCGCCAGGTCGTCTTCGTCAACCTTGAAGACCTGGCCGAACTCGGCCTTGCCGACGGCCAGTACGTCGATATCCACGGCGAATATGAGGACAACAAAGAACGCATATTACGCAATTACCGGGTGGTGGCCTACCCCAGTGCCCGGGGCTGCGCGGCCGCATACTATCCGGAAGCGAATGTACTGGTTCCACTGGAGTTCGTGGCGGAAGGAAGCAACACCCCGGTGTCCAAACAAGTCGTGGTCCGGCTGGAGCCAGCCCGCAACGGCGAGGGAGTAGAGGGTGGGGGGACCGGGGCCTCGGTCACGGTCTGACCCGGGCTGGGCAGGACCGGGACCGGGCGATTCCAAAAGGAAAACACCAGGCCCTGGCTCCGGCCTACTGGGCGGTTTCTGTCCAGCCACCGCCTTCGGGACCCCCCTCGTTGACTGCCTCGCACAGCTTCATGACCTTCTCTGCAGCGTTGGTCACGGCCGTCTGAGTATCTACGCCGCCGCTGGTGGTGGCCAAAGCCGCAGCGTAGCCGACATAGAAGGCGCCGATCGGGCCGGCAGACGGGCTCACCGAACGGGATGATTTCTCAGCCACCTTAAGGATCAACTCAGCGTCCGCTTCCAGGTCCAGGATCTGCAAGGCATGCAAGAGCCGGTGGCTCCAATCGTCCAAGGCACGCTTTTCATCGTCATAGTCCGTCATAGCTGCTCCTTCGGTTTCGTGAGGGATCTTCCCGCCGGTGCCAGGCCTCCCGGCGATCATTCCGCCCTCAAGGCTTAGCATCCGAAGCAGGAGTAAAACAAGGTTTGTCGGTAGTTGTTTTGTTCCATTGGTGACATGACTGTCGGTCCAGTGCGGCATGAGAGCAAGACACCACCACGACGCATCAGAACTGTGCTCGAGGCCGGACTTAGGACTCTAGCCTGGGTGGTGAGGGGGTTTGGCGATACCGGGCCACCTGACCCCTCGACGGGGTTCACTATCTGCGTCTCCGGGCACGGGTGGGTGTTTAGCTTGTGCATGGCACGCAGCGTTCTCGAAAGGGGCGTACTTCGAGTTGGCCGATGGGGATGGGCTCGAGACAGGAGATGCAGATGCCGTAGGTGCCTGCCTCGAGGCGCTGCATCGCGTCTTTGGCCTGACTGGCGTCTACACGTGCGGCTTCAAGGAGGCCTGCCTGCATGGACCAAAGGGAAGAGAGGGTTTCACCTTCGGGATCGTGTTCATCATCGTCGGACTGGTTGCGACGGGTACGAACCACCGCGGTGAGGTCAGCTTCGAGTTTGTGCACTCGGGCCTGTATGCGCTCTAGGTGATCGTTCAGGAGTGCGCGCTGTTGCTCGTCTTGGGTCATGGATTCATCTCCTTGATGATCTTTTGAATCTTGTTCAGAGGCTCCCGCACGGAGTGCTCGTGGCCGTTGCCGGTCGGCTGGTAGTAGACGTGGCGACCGGGTTCGTCGGGGAGATTTTGCTGACGAACCACCCCGGGAGAATCTGCCACCACATCTCCCATCCTAGGAACTTTCCCCTGCGTCTGTGCTGTTCGTACCGGATTCCCGACACGAACGAACAGCACTCAGCGGTGGGGACTTACGCGACGGCTGTGCCCCTGCGCGCAGCCACAGCCGCGAAGTCAGTTGTGCCTGCCGCGGCTTCCTCGTGCGTGCGGAAGGCCGCCGGGGTGTCCAACGCGGATGCGACCCGGTTCTCGAAGGAATGGCGGGCTGAGCGTGAGAGTGCCGGGTCGAAGAGCGCCGCGACGCTGGCCACTATCACTGAGCAGGCCCTGCGCTTGGCCGGAACTGTGTGGGAGGAAGCCGTTCGCACGGCAACGGCCGAGCATGCCATCTACGACTTCATCGGCAAGGAGGGCAAGGCGGTGCCCTACGGAATCTATGACGTCGGGGCGAACACCGGGCTCGTCAACGTCGGCTCCGAAACCGGCGCCTTCGCCGTCGAGTCGATCCGCCGCTGGTGGACAATAGTCGGCCACCCCGCCTACCCGGACGCGAAGAGGCTGCTGGTCACCGCGGACGGCGGCGGATCCAACGGGTCCCGCCGCGGCTGTGGAAAACCGAACTCGCCGCTCTGGCCGCCGAGACCGGGCTTCAAATCACCGTCTGCCACCTGCCCCCGGAAACGTCCAAGTGGAACAAGATTGAGCACCGGATGTTCTCCGCCATCACCATGAACTGGCGCGACCGGCCCCTTCAAACCCACGAAGTCGCCGTCCAGACCATCGCGGCAACCACCAACAAATCCGGGCTCACCATCGAGTCAATGCGCGACACCAACACCTACCCCAAAGGCACCAGGATCACCGACCAACAAATGAAAACCTTCGAAGCGACCCGCCTGCACCGGCACGACTTCCACGGCGACTGGAACTACACCGTAACCGCCGCCCCCAAGGAGAAAACGACACGCCCGAACAACAAGAACCAATTTCAACGTGAGCCCTAAGAGCATCTTGAGGCACCATAAACGCGCCGGCGCGTGTCAGCTCGAGCCTCTTCTAGAGAGTCGAACGTTTTTCGCTCGGTCGCAAATACATCTGTACAGGAGATCGATACTTCGTAGGGCTCTGTTGCGTCATCTGTTACCGGGGCTCCGGTACAGATGAGGGCCCGGGCACGGCTGGAGGGTGGCGCCCGCAGGTTGGGCGCGGTCTCGTATTAGTTCTTTGGAGCGGCGGACAGGCCGGCGCACACAACCCGTGGAATTACTCAGAGTAGCCGGCAATCAGCCGGTCAGAAGCTCTCCATTTTCCATGTGGGCAGCTACGGCAACACTTTGCAGCGCTGAGTCGAAGAGGGAGGACACGGCGTTGCGTGCCGCCGTCCGAACCGTGGTAGTTTGGCCGAGGACACGACACGGGGTGCCGCCTGGCGGCTGAGAGCTAGACCCGTTGAACCTGATCTCGATAATCCGAGCGAAGGGATGCCGGTCCTGCAGCAATGACGATGTGTCCCCTCGAGCCAGACCTTCGTGCATTCCTGGCATCCTTTCGCTCCGCTGAAAGGTGTATGACATGCAAATCAAAGACCAGATCGTACTGATTACCGGAGCAGGCCGCGGACTAGGTGCCGATGTGGCCCGTTCCTTCGCCCGGGAAGGTGCCAGGGTGGTGCTGAACTACCGCAACAGTGACGCGGCGGCACGGGAACTGGCCGCTGACATCGGATCTGAACAAGCCGTTGCCTTGCGCGCCGATGTCACCCGCCCCGACGAGGTCCAAGCCATGGTGACTGCCGCAGCTGAGCATTTTGGTGCGACCATTACCACCGTCATCAATAACGCCTTGCCCGATTTTTCCTTTAACGGTGACGCGCGGTCAAAGGCGGACGGCATTGGCTACGACGAATTTACGGCCCAGTTTTCCGGCGTTGTGGGCGGTGCGCTGAACACGATTCAGGAGGTGCTGCCGGGCATGAAAGACGCCGGGTTCGGTGTCATCGTGAACATTGGCACCAACCTTTTCCAAAACCCGGTGGTGCCCTACCACGACTACACCGCGGCCAAGGCTGCCCTACTGGCACTGACACGCACCTTCGCTGCCGACCTGGGCCCGTCCAAAATTCGAGTGAACATGGTCTCCGGGGGACTGCTGCGCACCACCGACGCCTCTGCCGCCACACCTGAGCAGGTCTTCGACTTGATCGCTGGCGGAACACCTCTGCGCAAGGTCACCACACCAGCTGAATTTGCTGATGCAGTGCTGTTCTTCGCATCACCCTGGTCCCGGGCAGTGACGGGACAAAACCTCGTGGTCGACGGCGGACTGGTGATGAACTAGTGATGGCAACTGACGGCGTCACCAACACGCGGCAAATGCACATCAACGCCTTCCTCTTCGGTGCAGGGCACCACACCATGGGCTGGCGGCATCCGGATTCCAGCGCCGACCGTGTCGGGGACATAGCCTATTTCGAGGAGCTGGCCCAGCTGGCTGAAAGCGGATGCTTTGACGCGGTTTTCTTCGCCGACGGTCACAGCGTCAACCGGCAGTATTCCGCCGGTGTGCCCTCGCTCTTGGAACCGATCACGGCACTGAGTGCCCTTGCCCGGGCCACGAAACACATTGGCCTGGTCACCACCGTCTCCTCCAGCTTCTACACACCCTTCCACGCCTCCCGCATGCTGGCCTCCCTGGACCACATCAGCGGCGGCCGAGTGGGCGCAAACATAGTCACCTCCATGTTCGACGCCGAGGCGCAAAACCACGGGTTCGCGGCCCTGCCCACGCACGCCGAACGCTATGAGCGGGCGGATGAATTCGTCCGGGTGATCCAGCGGCTCTGGGATTCCTGGTCGGACCAGGCATTGCCCAAGGACCGGGAGCTGGGAACATTTATTGATCCGGAACAGATCCAGCCGATCAACCACGCCGGGAAGTATTTCTCCGTGGCGGGGCCACTGAATGTCCCCCGTTCCCCGCAGGGGAGGCCGGTGCTGTTCCAAGCGGGTTCCTCGGAGGCCGGACGAGATTTTGCTGCGCAATTTGCCGAAGCCATCTATTCGGTGTCGTGGGACAAGGACTCCGCAATCGAATTCGCCACTGACATGCGGACCCGCCTGGCTGCTGCCGGCCGAGACGGGACCACGGTCCCGATTCTTCCCGGCCTTGTCACCTATGTCGCCGCCACCAGTGAGCAAGCCATGGAGAAAAAACGGGCACTGGACGCCTACCTGGACATTGACACAGCCATCGGCCAGCTCAATATTTTCACCGGAATGGACTACAGCGGACACGGACTCGATCACCTCGTGGCCCCGCTGCCCCCTGCCGCAACATTCACGGGGCCTCAGGGCCGATACCTCACGGTGCAGCGCATCATTGCGACGATGCAACCTACCTTGCGAGAATTGTTGGGCTTTTTGGCCGCCGGGGGTGGGCACGCCACCATGATGGGAACCGCCAACGAAGTCGCGGATGAGATACAGGCCTGGTTTGAATCGGGCGCCTGCGACGGATTCAACCTCATGTGCCCCGCCTACCCTGAATCACTCAGGAATTTTGTGGAATTGGTGGTGCCAATCCTGCAGGAACGGGGGATCTTCCGTTCCTCCTATCAGGGGAGCACCCTGCGGGAGAATTTGGGCCTGGCACGTCCCGACTCGCACCAGGGATGACGTTGGGTCCGTGGAATACGGCTATCGGGCGCTCCGCTTGGTCCTAACACCGCACTGGTCGTCATGTGGCATCATCGACAGGGCGCCGGCCACAGAATTCCTGGGGAGCAGGTGTCGAGAACGGACGATGGCAGTGAATTGGTCGCAGTAGACGAACAAGGCTCAATGGTTCAAAATTTATGCCGAGCTCAGGCCGCACAGAATTTCTGATTTTCTGGCCTCCTTGGCACCAGCAACCACGATGGGGCTGCGGTCGGGGCGTTCACACTAGGCCGATGACGGCGGCTGAGGTGGCGGTGGCGATTGCAGCGAACGAGGTAGCGTCCATGTTCGAATCATAGGCGGGCGGTTGTCACTCCTGAAATGCTCCACTGAACCAGCAACGCATTACCACCCACACAGCCACCTATAGTCCAGCCGTCGCTGAGGTGGGCTTTGTGGTCGGCAAAGCGCGGAGGCATGAAGATGCAGGACATGCTCCATAGATTCTGCACTAGCATCAACGGATGGCAAATGGTGCGGAAACATCACATTTCACCGTGGTCTCAATCGACACAGAGACTCGCTACGGTTGCTGGATTGCCCACACAGAACCTACATACCCGTGACCCTCCGGTGTCACATGCGGGGGACTCAAGGGAAAAGCAACCCGAACTGTGAGTCTCGCCCGGGCAGCTGGGGATGTATCGAGAGTAAAATGACAAGCACCACGTTGATGGCCGATCCACTGCATTCGAGGCCGCTTAGCCGTAGGCGGGAGTTCCCATCACGTCGTACGAAACTCATCCTAATCAGTGCAAAGTGGAGAGTATTTAGTATCACTTATTGTTGCAAGCGCATTATGCAAAAACAGGTCAAAACGACCCTTTGAGAGCTGGAAATCGACCCCTGACGGGACAGCGGGGCTACAAACGTTGACAACGGGCGGCATGCGCGAGTCGGTGAATGTGAGTCTGACCGGCGTCGATAGTTTGCCTTTTGAGTTCCACTAGGCAATTTAGCCTGGCTACCGCACTCGGAAATGTCGGTTGAAATCCCAACGTTCACTAGTGATTGGACTGCCGCGCTTCTGCATCGACGGTGCGGGCTTGCCTTCGGGCAGGGCGTAGATCCCCCAGTAAGTCGCTTCATGGGACACGGTGCGGCCCTCGGCCTTAGGTGATTTCGTCATGGTCTCGACGCAGTTTCCAAACGCAATCGCCTGGCTATCTGGCGAGGTGTCCTGGACGTGGGACGCCTTGGCTGGTTCGGTTGGCAGAGGCGCAGGCTGGGTATCGATCCTGCGCCTCTGCGGGCGCTTGCGTTAACTTTCTGCAGCACAGTCCGTACTTATGGGCCGGTACCCGCGAGTCTTCGTTGAGTTCCCTTCCGCTCCGGCCAAATAGCTTATGGCCTAGAGGGATGAGAATGCCCGCTAGCTGTACCCGGCCACGTCGCGTCCGGCTGCATAGCCGAGTCCGACGGCGGTCAGCAAGCCATTGCCCGAGGCGTAACCGTCGGCACCTTGCAGACCGGAAATGCCTGCGGCGACGCCACCACCGGCATAGAGACCGGGGATGGGGGTGCCGTTACCGTCCAAGGCGCGTGCGTTGCGGTCGACCTGCACGCCCCCTTGGGTGTGGAACATGCCCGGCACAGTGCGGCAGATGAAGTAGCTTCCCTCCAGTGCTCCGAGCCCGAAGTCTGTCCGGCCGAATTCGTCAGCCTGTTCACCCACCGCAGCTGCCCGGCTGGCAGCGAGTGTTGACTCCAAGTTTGAGGCATCGCAGCCGATGTAGGCCGCCAACGCCTGGATGCCAGCGGCTTCCTGCACGCAGCCGAGGTTGATGATCTTGACGAAGCGCGGTTCATTCTTCGCCACATAGTCGTAGATCTTCCGATCCATGATCGTGTAGCTCTCCTCGCTTTGGCCCGCTACGACCTCGGCAAAGGCCGAGTAGCCTATGGCTTCGTTTCCGAAGCGCTTACCGTCGGGACCGACGATCACGGCACCCAGCTCCACGGTGGTCCAGGACAGGATGTCCCCGGCGTTGGTGGCCACCGACGCGTACGCCTGGTAGGCGCTGATGTTGGCTAGGCCGGCACCCAGATCCTCTGCCCAGAGGATAGCCTCACCGGTGGACCCTGCTGCGCCAAAGTAGGGGGTGTGGACCATTTCGGGGATCCATCGTGCGAGCAAATCTTTGCTGTTGCCAAACCCATTGGAGGCAAGCAGCACGGCTTGGGCGCTAACATCCTGCACTCCGCCGGAAGGTGCTTGTATGGTCACCCCGGTGATGGTTCCATTGTCTTCAAGTAGGCCGGTAACGGGCGTGTTGACCCTGATCTCCACTCCCGCCGCTTCACAGGCATGCTGCAGGTCGAGCGTCAGGTTTGCCCCGTTGCGGTCGGAAGGCGCATGCAGGCGTGGGACAGAGTGGCCAACATGTTTGTAGTCTGTAATGAGGTACAGGCCGATGTCATGGGTGTCCACGAGCCATTCAATGATCGCGGCGGATGACTCGGCCATCCATGTGACCAGGTCTGCCGCTTCATGCGGCCCGCTGGTTTCCAGGAGGTCCCGTGTCATGGCGATGGGGTCGTCATTAATGCCGGCCTCCCGCTGAAAACGTGTGCCGGCTCCTGGGACGGATCCGGTGCTTAGCGTGCTGTTACCGCCGGGTTGGCCTTGCTTCTCCAGGATTAGGACTGATTTTCCGGCGTCGCTGGCGGCCAGGGCCGCGACCATGCCGCAAGCGCCTGCCCCGACGATGACAAGGTCGTATTCCTGTGTTGCAGTGGTGGCTGGGGTGTAGGTCAAGGCAAGCTTCCTTACGTCGTTTTGCGCCCGGTTAGGACTGTGGAATCTGTGCGAGTTGGACCAAGACCTCTTGAGTGGAGGAGACGTCCGCGTATTTCTGGGCCATGTCGAACAAGTTGGCTTTGTGGACCGTCTCGGTGCGGTCGTACACGGCATCGTGGGGGACGAGGACCCTGAAGTTGTAGGAGAAACCATCGACGACGGTGCCGCGTACGCAACCGCTGGTGGTTGCCCCGGTCACCACGAGGGTGTCGATCTGGCGTTCGATGAGGTAGCTCAGCAGCGGGGTCCCGAAGAAGGCGCTGGGGTGTCGCTTCGGAAGTAGAATTTCACCGGGCTCAGGTGCGATCGTTGGAACGAATTCGTACCCTTTTTCGGCGATGTTCATGATGCCGGGGACTTTAGCGCCCAGGCGCCCGCCGTCGAATGACTGCTTCGGTGCAACATGCGGGTATATGACGGGCCAGCCATTTCGGCGGAAGACCGGGAGCAGTTCTGCAACGTTGGCCAAGGCCTCCCAGCCCGAGTCGCCACAGCTGGTGGTGAACTCCTCTTCCACTGATTGGAAGAACGGCTTGGGAGTCATGCCTACCGTGCGGTATTGGGCATCGATGATCAGCAGAGCGGGCCGCTTGCCTGCCCCCACCGGCTGCCCGAAGCCGGCCGCTTCGTAGCGTTTCTCGTCGTCGGCGGTGATTACACCGTGCCAGGGGTTGGTGGGTTGTGCCTGTTGGTTCATGGTGTCTCCTGAGTTCTCGGGGTTCGTGGACGAGGTTTAGAGCAGTTCGGCCAGAGCCTGGTGTCCGCTGTGGCGGCGGGGAATGAACTGCCCGGTTGTGGTGGTCAATTCACCATCGCGTACAGCAAAGCGTCCCTGCACAATCGTGTGATCGATGCTGATGTCCGAGGCCCAGCCTTCCCAAACGCTATATTCTGCGCCGGAGTGCTGCGTGGCTGCGGTGACATCGAAGCCCTCGTGAGGGTTCACAACGACGAAGTCAGCGTCGAACCCCAGCCGTAGGGCGCCTTTTCTCGCGCCCATGCCAAAAATTTGTGCCGGACGAGTGGACGTCATGTTGACGACGGTTTCCAACGGGATGCCCCGGCGGATTGACTCGGATAGGAACAGGGGGAACATCGTGCCGGTGCCCGGGAAACCGGCCGACGCGCTCCAAATGTCTTTGTCTTTGGCGCTGAAGTGACGCGGCACATGGTCGGAGCCGAGAACGTCGATGCGCCCGTGGCGGATGGCTTCCCACAGGGCCTCGTTGGCTGCGGATTCGCGCAAGGGCGGATTCACTTTGCCTCGGGAACCTACGGGGGAGTCGATGTTCAAGGTTAGGTAGTGGGGGCAGGTCTCGACAAAGAGGTTTGGGTAGTGGCTCTTCTGCCGATCGATGGCCGCCAGGGAGTCAGGGCTGGTGACGTGCACGGCATAGGCTGAGGCGCCGGTGACACTGGCCAGGTAGCCGACGCGTCCTTCGGCTTCTGCTTCCACATAGGCAGGCCGGATCGCATTCCAGGCAGGCAGCCCACCATCGGGATCCTGCACTGTATTTTCACGCAGGCGCCAGACCAGCTCGATGTTCTCGGCGTGCTGGGCGATCAGGCTTCCGGATTCAGCGGCCGCCTCCAAGGCATCAAATAAGAAGGAATCGTCGTTGCCGGGAAGGCCAAGATATGCGCCCTCCGCGCCGCGGAAGTTCGTGAAGACCTTAAAGCTTGAGACACCCATGTCCTCGGCATAGCTGCCGATGTCCCGGACCTGTTCGGGGGTCACCACGCAGAAGTGGAAGCCAAAGTCCGTGTGGGAGTTCGCCGCCATGACGTCCTTGGCCCCGGGGTACACGTCTTGGTACGGCTTCGGACTCATGAGGTAGGCCAGCATGGTGGTCACGCCGCCAGCCGCCGCGGAGGCAGTTTCCCGTTCTGCATCCGCAACAGTTTTGGGTGCGGAGATATCTTGCCCAAGGTGAACATGGGCGTCAATGACTCCCGGCAGAATCCAACGACCATCGACGTCGACTGTCTCCACCGCGTCAAAAGTCGTTTCCGGTGAACTGAACGCCGCGATTTTACCGTCCTTAACGTAGATGTCGGCTGAGGTAAGTCCAATGCCCGGAAGCATCGCTTGGCCGCCGCGAAGGCACAGATCGAAAGTAGTCACAAAAAACTCCTGTTGTTATTGAATGAGGCACAGTGGCCCGGTCATGCATGTGGCACTGATTAGTCGTTGAGGGTGGTCCGACTTTCGAGGCCAAGAACAGCCAGCGTATTCTTCAAGGAAGCCTCCAGATGGGCCTCCAAGACGGTCGTTGCTGCGAGGACATCGCGCGACCGCAGTGCTTGCAACACGTCGAGGTGTTCTCCGCTGGCATGGCGTTTGCGTGTGCCCGATTGCTCTCTGTCGGACAAAGCCAGATAGAGGCGGTGGTTTGCCTCGAGGCAGGCCGCGCTGATTGCTTGATTTCCGGCAAGGGCCACCATGCGCTGGTGGAAGTCCAGCTCGGCGACGTAGGGCCCGGATGACTTGGGTGTCGACGCGGTGTCGGTTCCAAGTCCCTGGGCCGTGTGGTCGGCGATGACTGTATCCAAGTCCGCCAGGTCTTCATCGCTGGCACGGGCAATCACAAGGCGCACGGCGTAGAGCTCGAGAGCGATACGCATTTCGTAGATTTCGACGATCTCCTGAGGCTTGTACTCTCGCACAAACGCGCCCCGGTGGCTTTTGAGTTCCAAGAGCCCTTCCCCAGCCAGTTTCTGGATGGCTTCACGCAGCGGACCTCGACTGACGCCTATGGATTCTGAGAGTGACACTTCATTCAGGCGTTCCCCCGCGACAAGGGTGCCATTGAGGACCATGTCACGGACAATGGATTCGATTTGGCGGGAGATGGTGGATTCTCGGCGGATCGTTCCCTCCTGCCCCTCGGTAGGTGCGGGCGACATTATTTGACCTCTCCCAAATCAATGCCCTTGGTCTCTTTCAACCTCAGCGCGGGCACCAGGGTGATGAGTGCCGTGGCTATTACGAAGAAAGCAGGGGCGAGGGCGGTGCCCGTTGTTTCGGTGAGCCAAGTACAGATGTAGGGAGCGGTGCCACCGGCCACGGCAGCACCAACGCTGAAGCCGAACGCAATGCCGGTATACCGAATTTCCGTGGGAAACATTTCGGCGAACGTGGACAGAGCCACGCCCATAAGTGCGGCGTCAACCAGGCCGAGCAGGATATGGGCGACGATTGCTGTGACACCTCCATGTTCAAAAAGCAGGAAGGCAGGAACGGACAGAACCATGGCAGCAATGGTTGCCCCGATGAAAATGGGGCGACGGCCAACCTTGTCCGAGAGTGCCCCGAACATCGGCATGGCAATGACGGAAACCAGCAGTGTCAGTGTGGTGGATAGATATGCGAAGTTGGAATCGAAGCCCAGGACCCTTTGCATGTGAATGTTCACATAGACGTAGGCAACGTAGTAGGCCGAGAAGAGCAGGATGGACAGTCCGACAACATGGAGGACCACCTTGGGGTACTTGGTAAACATGACACGGATCGGAGCCTGCTTGGCCACAGGAGTGGTTTCCTTGACCGCCTGGAATTCCTCAGACTCTTCAAGTCCATTGCGAATCCACAGACCGAAGAGCCCCAGCGGGATTGCGATCAGGAATGGCAGGCGCCAGCCCCACTCCATCATAGTTTCGCTGCCGAGAGTCAGGTTGAGAATGAACACCGTCAAAGAAGCAATCAATGAACCAACCAGAGCGCCCATCTGCGTTGTTGAGCAGAGCAGTCCGCGATTGGCGTTTGGTGATTTTTCGGCCACGAATGATGCGGCACCACCGAGTTCGCCTCCGGCGGCCAGACCCTGCAAACACCGGGCGAGCACGAGCAGCAGGGTCGACCCCAAACCAATCGCGGCGTAGGTAGGCAGGATGCCAATCAAGCCGCTGGCGACGGCCATAAGGACCACCGTGGCAGCAAGGGCATTCTTTCGGCCGAACTTGTCACCAAAATGTCCGAAAAGCAGGGCACCCACGGGGCGGAGCACAAAAGCAATGGCGAATGTGGCCAACGTTGCGAGCAAGGCGACTACGGGTTCGCCGGCGGCGAAGAAGTGGACGGCCAGGATCGTGGCTACGTACCCATAGATGCCGAAGTCGAAGTATTCAACGATCGACCCTACGGCGCCAGCCAAGACGACTCTGGGGGATATCTTTTGCTGTTCAGTTGAGATTCTGGAGGTGGCTTCAGTGCTCATAATCGTTCCTTAGCCTGACGGGGAGAGGGAGGTGGAATGTGGCGCAGTTCATAGTAAACCTCAGTGAACTGTAAACTGTCAACAGTTCACATTTATTTCAAATCCGTACTTTGCTGATCGCCTGTCACCGGATAGTGGTGACTGTGCTTGAGTCGTTCGCTTGCTCAGCTGGCCTATTTGAGATCAGCAACCACCTGGCGCTTTGGTCCGAAGCTATTGCGGCGATAGGGAGAATGGCGGTGAGGGGGCATCGCCCCGAACTGGAGTGTGAGCCTCTTCGAGCTCGGCGATCGCCAGAACGTCCGTCACCGCGACATTGGCCAACCGTATTTGCTTCAGGCGACCGCTGTCATGGTGTGCATCGATTCCTGGTGCAACAAGCGTCGACCCCATGCCATCAAGTAGGGGCTGCTTCCGGTGCGGTCCCTGGGGTTGTACCTAAATCAAACGGAGCAAGCCGCAGTGTGGCAAGAACGCCCGTCTAGTCCACTAACTTGACGGGCACGTTGAGTGACTCGCGGTATCTCTCACTATTGCCCCTGTCGTGACCAGGGCATGGACATTGGCAACCCGGCTCTTTTCCTGGCTCTAAGCAATAGGGCGACGGCGACATCGAAGGCATGCGGTCCAGCAGCCTGCGGCTCGACGCCTCATCCGCGCGCGCATGACGCCCAGTCTGAAGAGTGTGAATTCCAGACCCTACTAAAACGTTCCTCTGGGCGAAACAAAGATTGTTGCTGTTGGTCAGCTGGTCGACTCTCTGATGGCTAGAAGTTAGGTTATTTGACCTTGTTTGTTGAATTTAGTTGTGAAAAGGACTTCTCAAGTGCACCTTTTCTCGCTAGTGTTGAAGAAATTAGTGTTTCACTCAGCGGAACGAGTCGATTTGGTTAAGTTTCAAGAACCTCTTGCAGGGGTTCGAGTCTTGGATGCGTCAACCATCCTCGCCGGCCCACTGTGCTGCCAGATATTGGGCGACTATGGTGCCGATGTCATTAAGATCGAACACCCCATCAAAGGGGATAGCATGCGTGGGCACGGGGAGAGCAAGAACGGTATCCCCATTTGGTGGAAGGAAGTTGCCCGCAACAAGCGTGCCTTGGCCTTGAGCCTAAGTTCCCCCGACGGTGGCGAAGTTTTCAAGGAGTTGGTCAAGACTGCTGACGTGGTGGTGGAGAACTTTCGGCCTGGCACCTTGGAGAAGTGGGGGATTGGTCCGGAAGTGCTCCACGCCATCAACCCGGGGTTGGTCCTGGTTCGGTTGACTGGTTTTGGCCAAGAAGGGCCTTATTCATCGCGAGCAGGGTTTGGAACGTTGGCTGAGGCGATGAGCGGTTTTGCTCACCTCACCGGTGCCGCTGACGGGCCGCCCACGTTGCCGGCGTTCGGACTTGCCGACAGTATTTGTGGGATCGCGGCTTCCTCCGCTGTCTTGATGGCTCTGCGCCACAAAGATCAGACGGGTGAAGGTCAAGTCGTGGACATCAGCATCCTGGAACCCATCATGACGGCAGTTGGACCTGCTCCGTCCGTGTATGACCAGCTGGGAATTATTGGACAGCGCAACGGTAATCGTTCCACGAACAATGCGCCGCGCAACACCTATTTGACCAAGGATGATCGGTGGGTAGCTATCTCTACAAGCGCGCAAAGCATCGCGGAACGGGTGATGCGCATTGTTGGGCATGCCGAGGTCATCGACGAAGACTGGTTTGCCACCGGCAACAGTCGAGTACAGCATGTGGAGCTGCTCGACGAATATGTAGGTTCCTGGATCAGAAACAAGAACCGTGCTGAAGTGATGGAAATCTTTTCCGAGGCTGGGGCCGCCGTGGCAGCTGTTTACGATGCTAAGGACCTGGTCGAGGATCCGCATGTGCGAGCCACCGAGATGCTCGTTGATGTCCCAGACCGAGATTTTGGCAGCGTCCTTCAACATAACGTGATGTGGCGGATGAGCAGGTCACCGGGCAGCATCAAATTCACGGGCCGTGACTTGGGAGAAGACAGTGAGAGCATTCTCGTTGAACTTGGCTATAAGAACGATCAGATCGCACTTTTGAGAGAAAACGGAGCAGTCAAGTGAGCGACAAATTAATCGACGTCGTAGCCGGGGGGCTTGAGATAGTGGACCTCGGCCGGCAATTGAAGGTCGGGATGCCGCAATCACCCAATCACCCCCAGTTCTGGCACACGCTGCCGCGTAGACATGGTGACATGGTGCGATCCGATGGTGGAAGCGCCGCCAATGACATGATCACTACGGGCACGCATGTGGGAACGCATATCGATGCATTGGCACATGTGAGCCAGGACGGGAAACTGTTCGGGGATGCCGATGCTGGAGAATCTTGCTTGGGCGGAAAGTACGTTGAGCACGGCGTACATACCATCGCGCCCATGATTCGACGGGGAGTATTGCTGGATATCCCCGCTTGTTTGGGATTGGATGATCTTCCCGGTGGGTACGAAATTTCTGTCGCTGATTTGAAGCGCTCGGTGCAGCAACAGGGGATCTCCATCAACCCTGGGGACGTGGTCTTGATCCGCTCGGGGTGGGGCAAGAAATTTGTCGAGGGTGCGGCGTATGTGGGAGGACCATCAGGAGTCCCCGGTATTAGCGAGGCAGGCGCGAGCTGGCTCGCCGAACATGGCATCCACGCTGCGGGAGCGGATACCATCGCCTTTGAACGCATAGCTCCAGGCAGTGGACACGCCCAGCTTCCTGCGCACCGCGTCTTCTTGGTTGAGAACGGGATTTACATCGTTGAAGCATTGGATTTGGAGGAGCTCGCTCGACGAGAGCTTTATGAGTTCACCTTCATACTGGTTCCGCTAAATATTTTTGGAGCTACCGGGTCGCCCGTCAGGCCTTTGGCCGTGGTGCCGGCATGAGCAAGAAAAACAATGGAACATTGGCACAGCAACTTGCCGCTTTCGCCGCCGGGGTGACTTATGAAGACCTACCCCTGGATGTCGTAGATAGCATCAAATCCCGAGTGCTGGATATTCTGGGCATCTGCGCTGCTGCTGCTTCACTGGACACCAGCAGGGGTGCACGGCAGTGGGCCATGGATCAGGGAGGAGTTCCCGAGTCCAGCGCCGTGGGAGTCACGGAGGCGTTGCCTGCTTCACTGGCGGCTTTCGTAAATGGGGTGCTTGCCCACTCTCTGGACTATGACGACACTCACCTACCTTCAGTGTTGCACCCGAGTGCCAGCATCGTTCCGGCGGTTCTTGCCGCGGCTCAAGCGCGGGGGGCGAATGGCAAGGAGCTGATTCGCGCCATTGCCATCGGTTTGGAAGTCTGCGTTCGGCTGGGCATGGCAGGGTATGACAGGGACAAGCAGAATTCCACGTTCTTTGAGCATGGACAGCACGCAACATCCATCTGCGGGGCCATGGGTGCAGCGGCAGCGGTTGCCTCGCTTTATGGCGGCGAGGACATGATTTGTGATTCCTTGGGCGTGGCAGCTTCAATGGCCTCGGGAATTATCGAAGCCAATCGGACGGGTGGAACAGTCAAACGGATTCATTGTGGCTGGGCTGCCCACTCAGCGGTCAGTGCCGTAAATCTTGTCAGATATGGGCTGACTGGACCACCAACTGTCCTTGAAGGACGTTTCGGGTTTTTCCAGGCCTGGTTGCACGGGCAGTTCAACGCAGATGAAATTACTGATGGTCTAGGTACGCGCTGGTCAATCCAAGACATCTTTTTCAAGCCATATCCGGCCAATCATTTCACCCATGCGGCAGTTGATGCCGCGGCAGACCTGCGTCGTTCAGGCCTCAGGCCCGAGGATATCGACTCCATGGTGCTCGGGGTGCCAGCCCCGATCGTGAGGACAATCGGTGAACCCATCGAGGTCAAGCGGCGTCCGGAGACCGGCTATATGGCGCAATTTTCTGGTCCCTACGCTGTAGTTGCGGGACTGCTTGGAGGTGACGGGCTTGAAGTGGGGTTGGATGACTACACCGATGCCCTGGCGACGGACACCTACAGGCGCTCTCTGATGGCCAAGGTCGACGTAGTCCCCAACGAGAAGTGTTCGGCCATTTTTCCCATGCAATTCCCTGCGGTCCTGACCGTGCGCATGAAGGATGGTTCCACCAAGGTCAGCGAAATCCTCACAAACCGTGGAGGGCCGGCACGGCCGCTGACATTTGACGAGCTCACCAGTAAATTCCGGGATAACGCCAGACGGGCAATGAGCGCTGCGGCCATGGACCGACTGCAGAGTCACTGCCGTCATTTGGAACAGACGACAGATATTGCCTCCATCTTCACCGACCTGGTCGTCGCGGATTCATCCGGGATGCCGCTTTTACCCACAATTCAAACTATCAACTCGTAAATGCCACGGCTGCTGTTCAAGGCGCCGATCAAGGGAAAGAAGGGCACGATATGTCTACATATGACCTCGTGATCAAGAATGTCAATGTTGTTCGTCCAGACCAAGACGTCGTGGAGTCCATGGACGTAGCAGTGAAGGACGGGAAGTTTGCCGCCTTTACCGCAACCATCGATGCGTCGGAGGGGACAGAAGTACTCGACGGCCAGGGGAAACACCTGTTCCCGGGCGTAGTTGACGCCCACCAGCATTGGGGCATCTACAACGAGCTCGGTGCGGATACTGAGAGTGAGAGCCGGGCCAGCGCTCAAGGCGGAGTGACAAGCGGGCTGACGTACGTGCGCACCGGGGCCTACTACCTGAACAAATCAGGCCCCTACAAGGAAATCTTCCCCGAGATTCTCAGGACCGCTGAAGGCCGGGCCTATATCGATTACGGGTTTCATGTGGCACCCATCCTCAAGGAACACATTGAGGAGATCCCGGACCTTCTCGATATGGGGGTTCCATCGTTCAAGGTCTTCATGTTCTACGGAATTCACGGCCTGCACGGGCGTTCCTCCGACCAGGGCAAGTTCCTGATGATCCCGGAAGACGAATCCTACGACTATGCACACTTTGAATTCATCATGCGTGGAATCGAGAAGGCCCGCCGGGATCCCAAGTACGCCGACGTCAAGGACCAGATCTCCCTGTCGTTGCACTGTGAGACGGCTGAAATCATGCGTGCGTACACGAAGTTGGTCGAAGAAGAAGGGAAGCTGACCGGCCTCGAGGCGTACAGCGCGTCGCGGCCCCCGCATTCGGAAGGTCTGGCGATCACCATCGCCTCATACCTGGCCTACGAAACTGAATTGCCGAACATCAACTTGCTTCACCTGACCTCAAAGAAGGCCATTGAGGCGGCCATGCTCATGCAACAAACTTTCCCCCACATCAACTTCCGTCGGGAAGTGACAGTGGGCCATCTCCTGGCGGACTGTGAGACGGCGGGGGTAGGCGGAAAAGTGAACCCGCCACTACGTCCGCGTGCTGATGTGGAAGCCATGTGGGAGCACTTGCTCGACGGACATTTCTCGTGGGTGAGCTCGGATCATGCGTGCTGTAAAGAGGAAACGAAGTTTGGTGATCCAAAGGAAGACGTCTTCCTGGCAAAATCAGGGTTCGGCGGAGCAGAATACTTGCTGCCTGGCATGATATCTGAAGGACGCAAGCGCGGGCTGTCGTACAACAGCATTGCCAAGCTCGTGGCCAAGAACCCAGCGGAACGATTCGGCTTGACGGGGAAGGGCAATCTGGCTGTCGGTTACGATGCAGACTTCTGCCTCGTTGATGACACTGTCAGCAATGTGGTTCGTGCCGAAGAATCATTGTCGACGCAGGAATACACGCCGTTTGAAGGATACGAACTCACTGCTGCGGTCACCGACACCTATCTGCGGGGGAACCTGATCTTCCGCGACGGCGACATGATCGGTGAACCGCGAGGCCAGTTCGTCAAACGGTCCGGCAACTAGCCGAACGAATCCGTGGTGTCCATTGCGGCTTAGCGATTTTTGAGGCAGTGGTGCCCGGAACAGGTGTACCCTCCCCATCTGGTCGCCCTCGTCACCGCGTTCAGTCTGACTGTCGACGATTTGTTGGAGGCTCATCCGGGGCGGTTTCCGTACCCGCCCCGGAGTGGCACCCCGTACTTGCCAGAACGATACGGCTGCAACAAGCGACTGTTTCGGCCCGGTGGGAGGGTGAACTGGTGGATCCGGACCTTGACGGAGCACTGACGGTTGGACGGCCAGTCTTCGGGCGGTGACGCCTCCCGCCCCCTAATTGTTTGGGGGCGGGGGGCATGCCTGTCGCGACCCGGCACGGCTTCCCAGCCGAGTAGGCACTGACCGGTGCGAGATTGATAAGGGCCACGCCTTCCCGGACACCCTTGCCGAACTTGGAATATGAACCAGTTCGAGATGACGAGCACCGCATTCCCATCCAAGGATAAGAACAGCTATGACCCTTACCCGAGGGAGGTGGGGACCGTGCAGGGAAATGGCTGCTCCGTCCGGACCGCAAGGGCGAGAATGCCAGGCTCAGAGTCGGCCTTGTAAATCTTTGACTGAATCATGGAATCCTTCAGCGGCACGCCCGGAGCCAAATAGACCTCGCGCAGCATGGTAAATGCCCCAGGCAGGCGCCATTTAGCACCTCTCGCTGTTGACCATGACTGCCGCGATCTGGCACCACGACTGAATCGGCCACACCATCCTCACTGCCGGCGGCTAGTTGACGCTGACTGCCCTCTGGATGGTTTCCTGGGCTCCTCTAACCACAGCGGCATCAATGAGTCTTCCTGCCGCGTCGAGTGCTACCCCGCCCCCAGATTGGTCGAATCGGTGAATTACGTCCTGAGCCGATACAACTTGGTCTTGGCTCGGAGTGAAAACGGTGTGTATGGGATTGACCTGGCTTGGGTGAATAGCCGTACGTGATCGGAACCCCAAGTCATGCATCTTTTGGCTGGATTCTTCGAATGCGCCCAGTTCGCGGATAGCCGTGGAAGTTGGAGCAACGGGCGGAAGCAGCCCAGCGGCGGCACAGGCAATGACGATGCGGGAGCGGATGGAATCCAGAGCGCCTTCAGTTCTTTCGTTTCGAGCCATACGAAGGTCCGCCATCAAATCCACCTCACCAATTGCCAACGTCAGCAATCGTTGGCAGCTGAACAATGCGTCAATAGTGTTTAGTGCTTGCGCACTTTCGAGCAACCCGATGATGCCGATGGAACCCGAGACAAGGCCGTGCCGATGTTCAAGCAGGGCAAGTTCTCTGTCGGTCTCGGCTATCGCGGCCCCGGTACATTTGGCTAGGAAGACCCCGGCCAAGGCCGGCCCAACCACGGCAGCAAGGTCTTCTCCGATGCTATCGGCGCTAATTCTCACCCACATTTGTGGCTCTCGGACTTGCGCTGTCGCCTGCTTCGCGCGTCGATCCGAGCTCCCGAGCCAGTGGCGTAGGGCTTTCCTTGCCACCGGCTTCTCTGCAAATGGCACTGCATCCTCAAGATCAAAAATCAAGGCGTCAGCCGGCCCGGCCGAGGCCTTGGGAAACAACCCGGGTTGATTGGCAGGCACATACAGAAAGGACCTGGGCAGCACTTCAGGGCGTACGGCGTCCACGTCAGCGACTCAAAAGAGCTGTTATTTGCCGGGCGGCAGCGGACACCTTTTTTGCATGCTCACTTACTTCAGCATCTGTGTAGCGGAAGATCGGACCGCAAGAACTAATCGAACCAAGTACGTTCCCAGCTTTTCCAAAGAATGGTGAAGCGACCGAGGCTGCGCCGGTGTCCCTTTCGTTAAGTGAGAGAGCATAGCTGTCCACCTTCACATGCTCCAGCTTATGTCGGTAGCTTGCCTCATCGAAGTCTGTGTGCAGTTTTGCCAGCTGGGCAACAGCCTCGTCCGTGTAACTCGGCGGGAGGTACGCCAAGATGGCTCGGCTGGATGCACCGGAATGCAGTGGATGCCGAATGCCGAGTTCAACGACCATCTTAATAAGTTGAGGGCTCTCGTATTGATCCAAATAGATCCTGGAATGGCTTGACAGCACCGACAGGGTGGCTGTTTCTTGGGTCTTGTCGCGCAAGCTGCGGACGACGGGACCCACCAGTGCGCGAAAATCTGACTGTGTCCAAGCATTGTTCCCCATGCCGATGGCCGCTGGTCCCAGCACGTAGCTCGACGTCGAGGGCAACGTTTGAAGGAGCCCGCGTGAGCTCAGGGAACGCAAAATTCGATGAACGACTGCCTTGCTGAGGGACAGGCTGCGGGCTATCTCTGAGACACCAAGTGGGCCATCAGCGCGGCTGAATAAGAGCAAAACGTCGGCTACACGGTCTGCCGATTCTGTCCCGCCGTCGCTCGTTTTGACATCGATTCGATCGTAACCTGCCATCTTGTGCCTTTCATGTTTGGACAAAGTTTCTCCCTGCAGACTCCTATTTCATCACGTTTTTTCGCTGAGCGGAATGGTTTGCTCCGAAATTTCGATGCACGAACCTAGTATTTCTATGGCAAATCATGGTTCAATGATGAAACGAAGCCGGTGTGATGTAGATCTAGTGGTCCGTTGACCGGAACAGATAACGAGACACTCATTCCTTCGAGCGGAACACGGCTCGAACCCTCTACAACGACGAAAGGTCATCGGGGAACATCATGACTAGGAAAATTCTGACCGTGACACTTGCCTTCGCTCTTTTGGGGCTGACAGCGTGTGGGAGCTCTGGAGGAACCGATGCCGGGACGGACGGCGGCGGTAAAACCATCGCCATTGGTGCCGTTCATCCGCTTAGCGGGAATCTTGCTGGCGTTGGCGGCCTCATGAACAATGGAGCCCAGCTTGCCGTGGAAGACATTAATGCCGCCGGAGGCATCAAATCCCTGGGCGGCACGAAGCTCAAGCTCGATGAGGGCGACAGCCAAGGAAACGCCCAGACAGGACAAAGTGAAGCCCAGAGGCTCATTAGCGATGGTGCTGTGGCACTCGTGGGCACGTACCAGTCCGATGTCACTCAGAATGTTGCCTCCGTTGCGGAACGTGCCAAAGTCCCGCTGGTGATTGACGTTGCTGTGGACGACAAAATCTTGGCGCAGGGCTACAAAAACACCTTCAGGATTCAACCGGACGCAAGCAGCATGGGTGAGTCCGGAGCCAAAGCCTTGGCCGCAATGGGCGCGGAAACCAAGACTGACATAAAGACTGTCTCGTACATCCACATTGAGGGCGCGTTCGGCGGAAGCGTGTTTGCAGCGTTTCAGAAAGAAGCCAAAGCACAAGGCATCACGGTGGCCAAGGAAGTCACCTATTCCGGTGCCAGCTTCTCCGATGCCACCACTCAGGTTACCGAAGCGCTCTCCGTGAATCCCGACGTCGTCGTTGTCACCGGGTATTACCCTGACAACCTCCTTGTTGCCAAGGCGATTCATGCGATCAATCCGGACATCGAAGCTGTCTTTGGAATCGCCAGTGGTGCTTTTGACGACAATGCGTTTCCCGTTGATGCCGGCCCCGCCGCTGACAATATCTTGAGCGCCAACTATCACTACGCTGCAACCAGCAGCCGGGCCGCCGATATCCGCAAACGCTTTGAAGAGAAGTATGGCAAACCCATGGAGACCGCTTCAATGCTCTCCTACCAAGCCGTGGAAGTCATTGCTGCCGGAATTGAAGAAAGTGGTTCCGAAGAGCCGGCCAAAATCCGCGATGCAATTGCCGGCGTCTCAATCGCCGATCCGCTCTTGGCCTTTGACGGTCCAATCGAATTTGACGATCGAGGGCAGAACAAGAACGCAACCGTAATCGTCATGCAGGTACAAAATGGTGCAGTGGAACAGGTCTTCCCGAAGGAATTCGCAACCAAAGACCTCATCTTCCCGACCCCAGGAAAGTAGTTGATGCTATGAGCGTCACATCGCCACACTTGGATGTGGGGGCAGCTCCCCGTTTGGCCCGGCTGCGCAAAATATTCGGCACGGCCGAATGGAAAATCTCTTTTGGCATGGCACTTCTGGTAGTTGCAGCGTTGGTGCTCATCTACATTTTCAGTGGTGTGAACACCACACTGATTACTCAATCGATTGTCACCGGTTTGCTCCTGGGCGGCGTCTACGGGCTCGTGTCGTTAGGACTGACCCTAATCTTCGGCGTACTTGGAATCGTCAATTTTGCCCATGGGGCAATGCTCACCATGTCCATGTTCATTGTGTATTTTTTGGTGTCATCCTTGGGTATCAACGTATATCTGGGCGTACTATTCACCATCCCCATCATGTTCATCTTCGGGTGGACGGTCCAGGCAGTTCTAATGAACCGCCTGACCCAGGACGCCGGACATGAGCGCCCACTGATGGTCACACTGGGAATGTCTCTGTTGATCATCAATTCACTATTGATGATCTTTGGTGGACGCCCGCTCAATGTGGAGTCATCGCTGGAGGGGACGATACCTGTTTTGGGGGCGATAGTGGATGTCCCCAGATTAGTGGCATTCGGCGGTGCAGTACTCGTGGCAGCCGGTCTTGCCGTCCTGTTGAAGAAGAGCTCTCTTGGCCTGGCAGTCCGGGCGGTGGCCGCCAGTGCAACCGGCGCATCACTCGTGGGGGTCAATGTGAACCGGATCTATGCGATGACGTTTGGGTTGGGAGCAGCAGCCGTCGCTGTGGCTGGTGGGCTCATGACCCCTTTCACCAGCCTCATTCCGTCAGCCGGAGAACAATATACGACATTGGCTTTTGTCATCGTGGTACTTGGCGGCCTCGGCAGCATCCCGGGAGCAGTCATCGGCGGCATATTTGTCGGGTTGCTGCAAACTGTCGGTTCATTGTTCTTGCCTGGCAGCGGGTCCCTTCTCCTCGTTTTCGCAATGTTCGTTCTCATCTTGTTTCTTCGTCCACAAGGACTTTTCGGGGCTAAGCAATGACTTCCACAGAACAAAAGCCCGCGCAGACCAGCGCAAAGGTCCGAGTGCCGAACAGCGGCGCCCAACGCCAATACCTAATCCTTGTGGTGGGTTTTGCCGCCTTCATCTTCCTACCTTTCATTCTTCCCGATTCGGCGCAGCCAGTGGTCGTACGGACACTCATTTTTGCAATCATGGCCGTGGGCTGGAACCTGATGAGTGGGTTCGGGGGAATGTTCAGCTTTGGACACGCGGCATTCTTTGGGATCGGCGCCTACACCAACGCCTTCCTGCTGACGGAATTTGGCTTCTCGCCATGGATCTCGATGATAATCGGAGCCATATTTTCTGCGGCGGTGGGCGTGCTCATTGCGTACCTATGTCTCAGATATAAATTGGCGGGTTCATATTTTGCATTGGCGACCTTCGCTTTTGCCCAAATGTTCCTCCTGCTAACTCAGAATCTGGAATTTCTGCACAAAACTGAGGGAATCAACATCCCCCTCCTCCAGGAAGAATCTTGGGTCATGATGCAGTTCGACCAAGACAGCAACAACTACTACTGGATCCCGCTGGTCCTCCTTGCCATAGTTCTTGCCGTTACCATCAGGTACGTCTACTCACGGCCAGGGCAGTTCATTCAAGCTATACGTGACGATGCCACGGCCGCTGAATCGCTTGGCATCAACGTCATGAAGAACAGGCTCATTGCCGTGGCGCTCAGCTGCGCAGTTACCGCAATTGCGGGGACCTACTATACGCAGTACTACCTCTTTGTCGGGCCGGATCAAGCGTTCGGCATGCACGTCTCCACCGACGCCCTCATCCCAGCAGTTGTGGGTGGAATGGGTACGATCTGGGGCCCCCTAATCGGTGCAGTGGTCATTGGACCACTCTCCGAAATCGTGGCCGGCGTATTGCGGAACCCGCCGCCGTTTCTGGAGTTCTTACAAGGCACCAGCGGACTCGATGTTGCGATTTACGCAGTTCTGCTGATTGTCATCGTCATTTTCCTCCCTAAGGGAATCTATGGGACTATTCGTGAGAGGTTTCGCAAATGAGTTTGCTGCGCGTCGAAGGACTCTTTAAGTCATTCGGTGGACTTCACGCCCTCAGGGAGGTGGATATTGAGCTGCCGGAGAATGAGTTCCTGGGCATTATTGGACCCAATGGGGCTGGAAAAACCACACTGTTCTCGGTCCTGTCAGGGCAACTTGCGCCGACTTCGGGAAAGATCACCTTTAATGGTGAGAACATCACCGGCTGGCCAGCGAACAAGGTCGCAGCGCATGGGCTGGTTCGAACCTTCCAGCTCATGCGTCCCTTTGAAAGCATGACTGTTCTGGAAAATGTGGCGGTGGCCTCACATAACAGGCACAGGTCCATCGCCAAGGCCCGCGCCCACGCCGAAGAGGTGATTGAGCGCGTTGGCCTCGGGAAATACATGAATTCAATGTCTGGAACATTGCCCACTGCGGGCCTTAAACGCCTTGAACTGGCCCGCGCACTGGCATTGGAACCCCAGCTGCTTTTGTTGGACGAAGTCTTAGCAGGCTTGGTCCCGTCTGAGCGAGCCCCCATCATCGAGCTGCTCCGCAGTATCCACAGCGATGGCGTAACTGTCATGTTTGTGGAACACATCATGGCGGCAGTAATGGCCCTTTCTGAGCGCCTGCTGGTCATGCATGAAGGACAACAGCTGATGGTGGGATTGCCCGAAGATGTCATTCAGGATCCCAAGGTCATCGAGGCGTACCTAGGAGAGGACTATTCATGATTCTTCAAATGAAGGATGTAAGCGCCGGGTACCGAAAACTTCAGATTCTTCACGACCTGAACATTCACCTTGAAAAAGGAGAAATAGTATCGGTCATTGGTGCCAACGGTGCCGGCAAGACGACTGCGTTGCGTGCGCTGGCAGGGCTGATCCCAGCGAAAAGTGGCCAAATCATCTTCGACGGCAAAGAAATCACGTCACTGCGACCAGACCAGGTTGTCAACGCAGGACTCGTGCACGTGGCAGAAAACCGAGCACTATTCGGCGGACTTGAAGTGATCGAAAATCTGATCATGGGCGCCTACACGCAACCAAAATCAACCATTCGAGGCTCGTTGGAGCAGGTTTTTGAGCTCTTTCCGATCCTGCGCGACAGGAGAACCCAGCGTGCCGACACGATGTCTGGGGGACAGCAACAAATGCTGGCCATCGGGCGTGCCCTAATGGCTCAACCCAAATGCCTGACCTTGGACGAACCATCGATTGGATTGGCACCAAACCTCGTAGCGCAGGTCCTGGGCGCCATCACCAAGATCCGCGACGCCGGGGTGACCGTCCTGATCGTGGAACAAAACGCATCTCAGGCATTGGCTATCTCCGATCGAGCCTACGTGATGGAAAGCGGGGCCATTGTGTTGGAAGGAAGCGGACAGGAATTGGCTGACAGTCCGGAAGTGCGAAAAGCGTACTTGGGTTTGTGACCGAAAGGATCAGGGATGGAATTCCTCGTCAACATAGACATCGATTGGCCGCCGGAGAGCGATGACGCGGCACGCGCGTCGATCACGGAAAAGGAGCTGGCCCAAGGCCAACTCCTGGCCCGCGAAGGAAAACTACGGAGAATTTGGCGTATCCCCGGCCGTTGGGCCAACTGGAGTTTGTACGACGTTCGTGATGCAACCGAACTGCACGAAGCGTTAACGTCCCTCCCACTCTTTCCCTGGATGCGGATCGAAGTCCACGCACTTGCGGAACATCCGAACGACCCCCGTGCGCTGGGCATCCTCCCGCAGGAAATTAAGGCAGAACGGAAAATATGATTCACTTGCTGGCCATCACCCCGCTATGCGTGGACGACGCGGAGCTCACCCGACGCCAAATTCGTTACAACCGGCTCGCTCCCCAGAGTATCGACGTCAAACTTCTCAACCTGGGCAACGAGTCCCATATTCCGAGGGCACTCAATACCCAGGAAGATATTGAAGCCTCAGAAGCGGCTTTGCTTGAACGGTTCCGAGAAGCAGAGTCCAGTGATCGGTACGGACAGGTAGATGGCTTTCTGCCCGATTGCGTTCTCGACCCGGTTGTGGGACGGAACGACACCGGTCTTGACACGCCAATATTCGGATTGCTCCAGCTGTCCTCACACCTGCTCGTCAGCCTGGGGGCCACAGTTGGTGCAGTCGCCCGCAATGAACCTATCGCGCGGGAACTGGATCGAAAGTTTGCCGCCTACGGTCTGGGTGTTCCTCACGGAACTACGTCAGTGTTGGGACTTTCGGTCCAAGACATAGCCGATGACAGGGTTTGGGCTGATGCACTATCCACTCATTTGCAGTCGGTAACTGCGGACTACGTCATCAACGGCTGTTCCGCTGTCGAAATTGCCGATGTACGGACCCGAACAACCATCATCGACCCGACGGCGATGGGCTTGCAGGTCCTGAGTTTGATCGATGCAGCGGATGCCTTCCCCGGGGGGAGGAAGGAACGGTGAACGCCTTACAGCAACAAATCTCGGCCGTTGATGCGTTGGCAGAATTTGCCGTCGGGCTCACCTATGCGAATATGCCCGAGGCAGTTCGCGCCCGGTTGAGCGTGATGATCGTGGACCTGCTCGGAGTAACAGCGGCCGGGGCCCGCACTCCGGAATTCGACAAGTTGCTTCGGAGCTGGCAGTGCCCGCCAGGTGCGGCGCCCCTGGTGGGCCGTTCGGAAGCAACATGCCCCGAAACGGCTGCCTACCTCAATGCTGTGGCAGCATGCTCCTTGGAGCTTGACGAGGGCAATAAACATGCGCAGGGCCATCCGGCGGTGCAGGTATTGTTTGCCGCAATGGCTGCCACGCAACAGTCAAAGCACGAAATTAGCGGACAACTGTTTCTGACTGCCATCGCCGCTGGCTATGAAGTCGCAGCACGATTTGGTCGCGCGCTTCATCGCAATGCGGCGTGGCATACGCACGGGCATTGGGGTTCCACGGGAGCCGCCTGCGCCGCGGCCCTAATCGCAGGTGCAAATCGGGAACAGCTTGCCGCCGCCATAGACGCCTCCACGGCGTTGATGCACGTGACGCCCTGGAATACCGTGTTGGCCGGCAATTTTGTGCGCAATTTTTGGGTCGCGGGCTCCAATATTGCAGGGCTGAACGCCGCTCGGTTGGCCATGAGCGGATTGACAACGAATGCTGGTGCCGCAGTTCATTCACTGGGTGAAATCGTGGGCTCAATTGATACCGGCTCCTTGACCGAGTCGCTGGGAGAGGAATGGCTCGTCGCCCAGGGCTACAGCAAGCGGCATTCCGCATGCTCGTACACACACGCAGCAGTGGACATTGTCCAGATGTTCAAGGCGCAAGAATCCTTTGATATCGACCAGATAGCTACTGTTCGCGTGCGGACTCATTCCCTGGCGAAACCCCTCTTTGGCCCCAATCCCCACAACAGGCTCGCCGCCATGTTCTCATTTCCGTTCGTGGTGAGCACGGCCATCCTAAATACCTCGGTGGGACCGGACGTGATGGACCCTGAGAACCAGAAATTCGCTGAAGCAAATGCCTTCAGCACAAAAGTTGTCATGGAAGTATCTGATGATTTTGACACCTTGTTGCCCGCCGAACGTTGGACAGAGGTGCGGATTACCTTTCTTGACGGAACATCGATGATGACGTCCCAGCCCAATCCAATCGGTGACGTGGACTATTACCCTCTCGGGGCGGCTGAGATTCAGAGCAAACTCCAATCCCTGATTGGCGACCGAGATGCGGCTCAAATCCAGATGATTGTGGCGGCACTGCCGGGGAGCGTGGATGCTCGAAGCACACTGTCAATGCTCAGGGACGTCTAAACCAACATCCAGTCGTATCGGTCGCAAAAACTATCCAACCCGCCGCCATTGTGTGGCCTCTATGCCTAAGGAAGCATCATGACTGACACTGAATATGAGGGTCCCGATCTCGTTGTCGCGGGTGCCGGCGGCGGCTTAATCGCCGCACTGCGTGCCGCGGAACTGGGATTGTCCGTATTGGTCGTTGAAGCCAACGAACACTTCCGCCGAGGCAACAACACCGCCATGTCGACTGCAATGATACCGGGAGCAGGGAGCCGTTGGCAGGTTGCGGCCGGAATCGACGACTCTCCGGAAAAATTTGTTCAAGACATCTTGGCGAAGACTAAAGGTGAAGCAGATACGGAGCTCGCCGTGGCCTTGGCTAATGTCAGCCATCGCCTCGTCGAGTGGATGGCCGATGACCTGAAGATGCCGATGTCTCTGGTGACTGATTTTCCCTATCCCGGGCATTCAAATTTTCGCTGTCACACAGTTCCCGGACGCATAGGCACGGCCATGCTGGACATGATCTACGAACAAGTACGCGCATCGCCCAATATTGACGTCTATGTTCCGGCCCAACTGGACGATGTGATCCTGACTGACGGAGTGGTAAGTGCAGTGGTTGTCAGAACACGGGAAGGCATCGAGGAAATCCCCACGCGCGCGGTCTTGCTGGCTACGAACGGCTTCGGCGCGAATGAGACACTAATGCACCGTCACATTCCCGAGATTGCCGATGCCATTTATCACGGAAGCGAGTGGTCGAAAGGTGATGCCCTTCGCATTGGGGAGAAACTCGGGGCGGCAATTGCCTTTATTGACGCCTACCAAGGACATGCTGCTCTGGCAATGCCTTCGGCTACTCTCGCTGGATGGGCCACGGTCATGCACGGCGGCTTCCTTGTCAATAAGGAGGGAAAGCGTTTCGGCAATGAAACCGTGGGCTACTCCGAATACGCACGCGAATCATTGGAGCATGCCGATGGCCAAGCCTGGATCATTATTGACGAGCGCATACGGGATGCTTGCCAAGCATTTCAGGACTTTCGAGACACTGAGTCCTCGGGCGGCGTGCGATGGGCGGACTCTGTCACCGAACTTGCGGCCGCAGCGGGGATGAATGCCAACGGTCTGGAAACGACGCTTTCAGACGCCTGTGAGTCGGCCCTTGGCCACGCTGGCGATGCATTCAACCGAACCTATTGGGAAGCCCCCCTTGAAGGCAGAATCGGCGCCATCGCCGTCCGCCCGGCACTATTTCACACACAGGGCGGGTTGCGGGTGGACAGGCATGCGCGGGTTCTGGACAGTTCTGGCGTCGAGATAGCTGGACTGTATGCCTCAGGTGGCGCGGCAATGGGAATTTCTGGACATGGGGCCGGCGGCTATCTGGCGGGCAATGGACTTCTCCCTGCTCTCGGGCTGGCCTTCCTGGCTGCCGAACATGTGGCCGGCAAAAGTAGTGACTAGCCGAATGCGTTATGGCACGGTTGCTGCGCAATTCAAGAAGACTGTCAGTGGACATTCCCAAAATTGCCGACGATTGTCTCCACCCGGAGCGGCCCGATTGCCCGGGCGAGAAGGGACCGATCGAACCCGACCCGGATTAGTGCTGCCTACCTGCCGGCATTTACAAGCCGGCCAGCGCCGTTACTGAAATCTCAACGAGCTTGAAGAGGAATGTTGAATCGATGAAAATAGCAGTCTTGCTCAAGGAAGTTCCCGACACCTATGGTGAGCGCAAGCTCAATGCGACGACGGGGCTGGCCGATCGCGCGGTCAACGATGCGGTGTTGGATGAGATTGGGGAGCGTGCCCTGGAGGTGGCTCTCACCCATGCCGATGCCCATGCCGGTACGGAGGTAACGGTGTTGTCGATGGGGCCTGAAACTGTGACGGCAACGTTGCGCAAGGCGCTGTCCATGGGTGCAGACAAGGCCGTCCACATTCTTGATGACGGACTTGTTGGCGCCGACCTTTCGCTCACTGCCGAGGTGCTCTCAGCGGCGCTGCGGCGCGGAGCGTTTGATCTGGTGCTGGCTGGAAACCTGTCCACGGATGGTTCCGGAGGCGTCCTGGCCGCAATGGTGGCGGAACATCTCAACACAGCGCAGCTCTCGGGCCTGTCCACGGTAACTATTTCCGAATCACAGGTTAGGGGCGAGCGGATCACGGAATCCGGGCTTGCCAACGTGCAGGCCACTCTCCCTGCAGTGGTGTCCGTGACCGAGGCACTGCCGACAGGCAGGTTCCCGAATTTCCGCGGCATCATGGCAGCCAAAAAGAAGCCCCTGGACGTCCTGACACTGGCAGACCTTGGCGTCGATGCCGGGGACGAAAAGGCGGGACGTTCAATTGTTGTTGCGGTTGCCGAGCGGGCTGCGCGGTCAGCTGGCGTCAAGATCACTGACGACGGCGCCGCCGCCGGGCAATTGCTGGACTTCCTTGTCTCGAACCGACTGGCCTAAGGAGCATCATCATGGAGTTTTCCAACACCTCAATTCTGGTCGTGGCCGATGTGGACCACGCCGGAATAGTTCGTCCAAGTGCCGCCGCCCTGTTGGGAGCTGCCGCCGAGGTAGGTGCCGCCGTGGCCCTGGTGGTTACGGCGCCCGGCGCCGGAGCCGACGCTGCAGCCGCACTCGGGCGTTGGGGTGCCGCCAGGGTGCTGGTGGTGGAAGCCACGGACGTGGCCACCACCGTGACCCGGCCGGTGCTTGATGCCTTGAGCGCCGCCGTCGAACTCGTCAAACCCGAGGCCATCCTCATCTCCAATTCCGAAGACGGCCGGGATGTTGCCGGCCGATTCGCGGCACGGTCACGCAGCGGCTTGAATGTGGACGCGGTGGCCATTGAACGCGACGAAGAAGGCATCCTCAGCAAACACTCTGTCTATGGAGGCGCATACAACGTTGACGCAGCCGTCAGCGTGGGTGCTCCCGTCATCACCGTGCGCCAAGGTGCCATCGATGCTCGCGCAGAGGCTCGCGACGCGATCGTGGAATCCCTCGAGGTGCCCCCGTCGCAGGCGCCGGCAGCCCAGATTACGAGCTTCAGTGCGGCCACGTCGAACTCCAGCCGGCCGGAACTCCGTGGCGCCAGCAAGGTCGTCTCCGGAGGGCGCGGGCTCGGCTCTGAAGAGCAATTCTCGCTCGTGGGAGAGCTGGCCGACGCTCTTGGCGCGGCGGTGGGGGCCTCCCGTGCCGCCGTCGACGCCGGCTACATTCCGCAAACCCACCAGGTGGGGCAGACAGGGGTTTCAGTGTCGCCCCAGCTTTACGTGGCGCTTGGAATTTCCGGGGCCATTCAGCACAGGGCGGGCATGCAGACGGCCAAAACCATTGTGGTGATCAACAAGGACGCCGATGCGCCGCTGTTTGAGATCGCCGACTTCGGGATCGTGGGAGACGTCTTCACCGTGGTTCCCGCTCTGATTGCCGGCCTTGAAGCAAGGAAAGTAGTCAGCGCATGAGTGAGGAAGCAGGCCAGGCGCCACCCCTCAAGGTGCGCCGCGGCCTACCCCGAGTGGCAGGAACCGACGGCCAGGTGGCTGCCGTGAACAGTTCGGCCGCTATGCCGGACGTTGCACCACAACGTCCCATCGCTCCCGCGCCCGAAAGTGCCGCGCCCGCCCCCGACGCAGCTCCGGCTTCCGCGCTCGCAGCAAGTGCGGGCCCGGCGCGACGGCGGGGCCTGCCCAGGACCGCGGATGGGATCAACACCGCGACGGCGAACGCCGAAGCTGCTTCGACCGCAACTACGGCCGTAGCAACGGCGCCTGCAGCTGCAACCGCCCCGGCCAGCAATGCGGCGCCATCTGTAACCGCGACGGAACGACCTGCCGTGACTGCGCGGCAACCCCTGACGCAAACCACGTCACGGCGCCGGCAGGCAGATCAAGCCTCGGCGCCGGCAGCCGTGAAGTTCGACAAGACGGCGTTCCTGAAAAGTCCCCGTGGTCTGGCTGTGGCAGCGGCAGGGCTCTTGGTGGTCGTTGCCGTCGTCGTGCTGGCATCCCGCTGGCTGGTGACCTTGGATTCCATGCAGGACTTCCTCATCACCTACCCAGGTGAAAGTCATTTGCCAGCCAACGCACCCGTGGGACTTCCTGCGTGGCTGGGATGGCAACATTTTCTCAATGCCTTCTTCCTCGTGTTGATCATCCGCACCGGGTGGCAGGTCCGCACGCAAAAACGCGCCCCAGCCTCATGGACGCGCAACAACAGTGGCTTCATCAAGACTAAGAATCCGCCCAAGAAGATCAGCCTCACGCTCTGGGCACACCTGAGTTTGGATGCGTTGTGGGTCATCAATGGCATTGTCTTTATCGTGGTGTTGTTCGCGACGGGGCAGTGGATGCGGGTGACTCCTACGTCGTGGGACGTCTTCCCGAATGCCCTTTCTGCTGCGCTGCAGTACTTGTCGTTGGACTGGCCGATGGACAATGGTTGGGTCAACTACAACAGCCTGCAGCTGCTGGCGTACTTTTTGACCATCTTTGTTGCGGCGCCGTTGGCCGCGATCACCGGATTCCGGATGTCAGACGCCTGGCCAATGAAGGCCACCCGCCTGAACAAGCTGTACCCCATGGAAGTGGCCCGGGCCATCCATTTTCCGGTCATGCTGTACTTCGTTTTGTTCGTGATTGCCCATGTCACCCTCGTCATGGCGACAGGCGCCCTGCACAATCTCAATCACATGTTCGCAATGCAGGACACCGGCAGCTGGATCGGATTCTGGATCTTCTTCGCCTCCACGCTGGTCATGGCCGGTGCGGTGTTCGCCTCCAGGCCACTGGTCTGGGCGCCCATTGCGCAGCTATTTGGCAAAGTAGGTCGGTGACGCCGCCCCAACGCGGCGGCGCCCCTGTCATCGCAAGTGACAGCGGCGCCGTCGAACGGTGTCGTCAGGCTGGAACGTGACGGTATCGATGAGGAAGGTTGTACCGACGCCGAAGCAAGAAGTCTTGAGGCGTAGTTAGGAGAATAGCCAACCGCAGAAACGTTTGCACGACCCCGGTCGATCCACAGGACTACGAACCCGAGGGTCACCCCGGCCAGTGAGGTGCTTCAGATCCATAGGCTTATGAGACTTAGCCTTGATCCACCGATCCGGTTTGGAGATTGTCTGAATCTCAGTTCTTGACGGTTTGGCGTTTTTGGGCAGCGGTGGGTGGCGGCCTCGCTGCCGGTGGTGTTCCACTTTTGGTTCCTTGGGTTGGGCCGGGTTCGGCTTGGTTGACGGGCTTTATGCGGCTTGTGGTGGTGCGTGGGTGGCGGTGAAGAGGTTCACCCACTCGGTTTTCCAGGGCCAGTGGTGGGGTAAGTGCAGCTGTTGGCGTCGTGCGCTGGAGGCTATTCGGGCCGGGACGTTAATGATCTTGCGGCGGATCGTGCCGGTCCTGGCCTTGGCGAAGTGGCCGGAAGCGAGGACCCCGGTGGTGCGGGTGAGGTTGTAAGCCATGACCGCTGCCACCAGCCATGCCGAGTTCGCCGCGAACTTGCCCGAGGGCAGATGGGCCAGTGCACTGTCTTTGAGATCTGCGTTGACCTGCTCGATTCGAGCATGTTTGCGATGAACCTTGTCGGCAGCAACCGCGTCAAGCTTGTCTTCGGCAATGGTGGTGAAAAAGGCATGGAACCGGTACGTGTCAAAGAGTGCCGGCTGCCCGGCTGTGGCTTTGGGGTTCAGCTCGGGGATGCGGCGCACGACCAGGCGCCCGGGGACCCGCTCGCTGCTCTTTCTGGAGGAAAACGCGGTGAACGGGATCTCCGCGACTTCAGCCACAGACACCCATGCTTGGGTGTCTTCGTCATAGATGGCGTTGGTGTACTTAATGGGCGTCCACGCATCCTGTGCGATCTCCGTGATCGCGCGTTTGACGGCCTTGTTCATCGGGACCGTGACCGTAACATCGGCCCCACCGGCCAACGCTGCACTGACGGAGGGGTAGCCGTAGTAGGCCGAATCAAAACGACACACCACCGGCCCCGGCGTCTTGGTTCGCTTGAGAGTGCCCAGTGCTTCCGTGACGAACTTGTTCGCACCGCGGGCGGAGTTCGCAGCCCCTTTCCGCAGGCGCTGGCCAATGATGACGGGGGCAGTGTCTTCCCGGGACGCGGTCGCCAACACGGCATTCAGGCCCCGGACCTTGGAATAGCCATAACCGGAACCCTGCTTCAAGTACCCATGAACTTCGACGATCGTGTCGTCAACATCAACAAAGACGAACTCGCCGTCCCCGGCCGGGGCACCGAACAAGGGTGCTTTCAGTGCCAGATTGACCAGAAACCGGGAGGCGACAGCATCGAGTTGTTTCACATGCCCGAACGTGAAGGAGCGCAGGAACGAGCCCAGCGTTGACGGGGCGTAGCAACCCTTGAAGGATTTCTTCATCCCGCCGTGGCGCAGCACGGCCATGTCATCAATGGAATCGGCCCCGGCAACCATGCCCGCCACCAGTGCAGCGACCTTCAACCCGGAGTTCGCTCCCTTGTCCGACGGGACCGTGAGCCACTCATCAGCCAGGGAATGCAGGCCCGCATCCTGGGCCAAACGCATCACCGGAACCAGTCCCGTGGACGACACAAGGTTCTCCTCATCAAAGGAAACTGACACGGCCGTGCGGGTATGGGAAACTAACATCTACGAGATGTCCTCTTTTAGGTATGAAAATTTGACTGTGGTAAGCCATATTTTCCCCTAAAAGACGGGCATTTCGTGTTTAAACCGCCGAGCAACCCCCAAAACCTATCGGTGGATCAAGGCTTAGGTCCGGAGTGTCCTCGCTGGAGCTTGACATCGTCCCCTGCCTGAAAGGTGAGTCCAATAGGGCACTGGAAGCTGCATGCAGTGAATCGCAGAGAACACGAGTGATCGGATGGACGAAGAAGCCCGGCGTCCAAGGAGTCTTTGCAAGACGGGGGAATTGACTGCGAGAAGTCGGGTCCAGTGGCAATAGGTGCCGCGACCGGTTTTTGGCATCGAGATGCCGGAATCCCTCGTCCGCTCGATGAAGCCAATTGGCGCCACTAAGCCAGTGAAGTTTCTGCTACCAAGGCTTCAACTAGTCGTGCAACTATATTGAGTTTAGAGTATGTCCGCCAGTAGCCATGAGTATCAATCGTGACTGACACGGTCGTCAAATAAGGCTGGAATATACTAGAAACCGAGCGTATTCGTCATGTTCTCTAGAGTCAGCAGTGGCACGTCTAGCTGTCCTCATCACGCTTATTGATCACTCGAGGTGGGCCATCGGGATCGACAGCACCACCTTCACCTACCCAGTCCGCGATCTCAGCTGCATCCTCGGCTGGTATGGGCCGCTTTAGATTGAATAGTGAAGCGATTTTTTCAGTGAACTTGGATATTTCTAAGTCCTTACCTCGTATGTTTCAGGGGGATGAGTGGAACGTTAACCGTCATTGACCTCGTTGAGGTTGAGCTGTGACCAGCGGCGTGTCTACCCCAGCAGGGCCAAACTTGAGAGCTCCACCAGGGGAACCCACTGGAGCTACCCGGCCGGGGAGCGTATCTGCGAAAAAGCTGACATTATCGTTTAAGTACTCAGACCATTCCGTTGGCAGATCATCTTCGTAATAGATCGCCTCGACCGGGCAAACAGGTTCGCACGCAGCGCAGTCAATGCACTCATCCGGTTGGATATAGAGGGCACGTTCCCCCTCGTAAATACAGTCCACCGGGCATTCGTCTACACAAGCACGGTCAACCACGTCGACGCACGGCTGTGCGATCACGTAAGTCACGGTTTGCACCTCTTAGCACTGAACTCAGAGACGTACACCAGGAAACTCTGGCGAGCAAGAAGATCGACAACTATCTATGGTTGTGGTCTCAACCATAGAACAAATCGCAATAGAGTACCCGTTCCGAGCCTACCTCCGCCGACCCAAGCTGCCTCAGAACGCCGCCATTTAGCGGCGAACTCCACACGTCGTGTGTCTCATAACCTAAGTGCCTCATAACCCATGCGTTACAAGACGCTACAAAATAGTCTGTGTTGCCGGTTTCATCGTTACAGGTCGGAGGCGGCCGTGTGATCTTGCCCGAGGGCTGCGGTGATTGCTTCGGGGGAAGGCAGAGTGGCTTGCTCATTGGCAGGAGAGCTTCGTAGGTGTAGGACGTGGCGGTCAGGGGTTGGGATGAACCGTCGAGCGCGTAGCGCACGGTGCGCTCATTCTTGGATCCGCACACGAGGATTCCGACAGTCGGGTCTTGCCGGGGCAGGCGGAATTTTTCAAGTCAAGCGGTACCAAGGTGAGTTAGGCAGCCGTTAGGCTGCTTGTTTTTCGGTGGTTTCCTTGGGTTCGTTAATCCATGTCGGCCCCGGTAGGGCCAGGATCTTGGGGTCGGTGCTCGTGCTGAATCGGTGGGGTTTTTGGCTCTGGACTCGGCCAGCGTCTGCGAACGTTTCCACGCAACCCCGTCAGAGAAGCCGTAGTGCACGTTGGCCGGAGTATGGAACCCTATTCCGGAGTGCTGATGTTGGTGGTTGCACCAGTCCACGAAGTTGTTAATGAAGGCACGCGCGTCGCCTAACGAGCCGAAGCGCTCAGGGAACGTCGGCCCATATTTCATCGTCTTAAAAAGGCTTTCCGAGTAGGGATTGTCGTTGCTCACCCGGGGCCTGGAATGGGAGCGGGTGACCTCCAAATCCGAGAGTAACGCAGCCACCGTCTTGGGCGTCATCGACGTCCCGCGGTCGGCATGCACCACCTGCGGGATGCCGTGGATACCGAAGATTTCCTTCATCATTTCCACGGCCAGGATTGCTGATTCGGTGGCGTGCGGGTGCGCCCCAACAACGAACCTCGAATGGATATCGATCATCAGATAGCAATCAAAATACTTGCCCTTGACCGGACCGGCCAGCTTGTTAATATCCCACGAGAGCACCTGACCTGGTGCCGTGGCCACCAGCTCCGGAATCGCCCGGGCCGGATGCTTGGCCAGTTTACGGCGTTCCTTAACCTGCGTATTCTCCTCCAGCACCCGGTAGAACGTGGAGACCGAGCCCAGGCAGATGCCGGCATCGAGCAGCTTCGCATAGACCTGCAGCGGTGCCAGGTCGACGAACTCTGGCGAGTTCAAAGCGGCCAGGATCTCTGCCCGCTCCGCGGTGCTGAGTTTGTTCGGTGGTTCCACCGGTTCGCAGTACTCCGGCATGGTTGGTTTGCGGTAGACCGCGGTGCGGGACAGCCCAAGTAGGGCCGCGGCCTGCCGCGTCGGAACGGCAACGTCAACCAGCTGCCCGTAGGCGGCCATCAACGCTTCTTGGACGTTGGATCGTCGTTCGTGTCCTCGGAGAGAGTCTCCTAGAACGCGTGTAGTTTTCCCATCACCCCAAGAGCTGCCTCGGATCGCTTCAACCGGCTCTCACTCACCTCCAACTGGCGGCGCAGACGAGCGATCTCTGCCTGCTCACCGGACAGCTTCCCGATCTTCTCGCCGGCTTCCTTTCCCTGCAGTACACCTGCATCGCGTAGCTTGCGCCATTCGGTCATCTGGGAGGAATGCAACCCCTGCTCCCGCAGGAACGCACCACCTTCGTGGCAGGCGCAGGCTTCCTCATACTGGGCCAACAATTCAAGTTTCTGCGCGGGGGTAAACGACCTACGAGGCGTCGGTCGACCGGCACGCGGTCCGGAACTACTCATAGATCCATCTTGGCGTACTTCAGCCAAAACTAGATTAGACATAACGATGGGTTTCCTGATTCTCGCCCTACGCGATCGAGCTGACTTGCTCTGTCACCGTGGTACCGCTCCAGCCTGACACGTAGGGGTTGGGCGAAGGCGTTCAATCGGGCATGACCAAAGAGGCCACAACTTCGCCGTCGTGGTTTCACAGCAAGTTATTGCCAAATGAGGTGGGCCGCGAACATTGGTGAGGTGGTCGTCGTCGAACATGGTGAAGGGCGCTGGTTAGGTGAATGCTCCGGCGTGAGCGAAGCGTCTGGATTTGAGGACTTGGGCTGTGCTGGCCATGAACTCGGCGCCGGCGGGGGAGCAGTCGATGTTGTCGGGCTCGTTGTTGTAGAAGCGAGGCCCGCTTCGGAAAGTGGTGTGCGGCCCAAGTACCGGGGTGTGCGCGACTGCGGAGGACTCGACTTCTGGACGTGTGTTGCAGTAGAAGGCCCTGAAAGCCTGCAGCAGGCGCCTTACCTGTCGCTCCGGCCAATTGACTGAGCAAGCCTTTTTCCAGCGGTATTCATGTGGTAGCCCATTGCAACGGCGGCCGCACTTGGATCGTGTTTCAGGAGGGCCTCGTAGACTCGGCGGTGCTCCTCGTATGCAAGCAGTGCTTCTCCCTCCTCTTGAAGTCTGCGTTCAACCCAAATTCGGAGCAGTGATCGGATGCTCTGCAGGAGGTCCAGCAGGACAACGTTCCCTGCACTCTTGGCTATCTGCACGTGGAATTGAACATCTGCTTCAATGAATTCTTCTAGATTGTGGAGGTTGGCCTTCATGGTTGCCAGATTGGTTTCCAGGAGGTCGAGCTCCTGGTCAGCGATGCGTTCGGCGGCGAGCTGAACTGCGAACACTTCCAGTTGTCCACGAACTTCGATCAACTCAAGTGTGCGCGGTTCTCCGAGCATCATTCCCCAGCTCAAAGTCTGAGGTAGGAGTTCTGAAGAGCTTCCGCGCAGATAAGTTCCGGAGCCAGGGCGAACATCCACGATGCCGAGGATCTCCAATGCCGCCAATGCTTCGCGCACGGCCGATCGGCCCACTTTCAACGTTGCGGACAGTTGGCGTTCTGAAGGCAGTCGGGTCCCGGGTTCGATGGCGCCGCTGGTGAAATAGTCGAGCAGTTTGGTGGCAACAGCAGTCACCACGCTGCCGCTGGGCAGACTCCCGAGAGCGCTGTTCATTTCGGCTGAGGCGTTGTTCGAGGAAGTCGGCATGATGTGCCCCATGTTATCAACTGAGACGGTTGGGAGATCCATCGACATAATTGGTCAACCGGTTGACAGGTGCGTTTGAATGGCCAATACTTGAAGCCAAATGGGGCCCTACGTGACTCCATGTGATCTCGACAACGCAGTTACGATCCAACAGAATGGAGTCAAAGTGGACACCGTCTCAACCACTGGGCGCGGCAACGCCGCCGTGGAGAAATCAGCCATCCGAAAGGTGGCCATTCGTTTGGTGCCCTTCGTGGCACTGATGTTCTTTATCAACTATCTGGACCGCACGGCGATCTCCTTCGCCGGCCCGAACGGCATGAACGATGACCTGGCGCTCACGGCAGCGCAGTTCGGCTTCGCCTCCGGAGTGTTCTTCATTGGCTACATCCTGCTCGAAATTCCGAGCAACCTCGCCCTGCACAAGTTCGGTGCGCGCAAGTGGCTCGCCCGCATCATGGTTAGTTGGGGCATTGTCTCGCTGCTGTTCGTTTGGGTAGGCAACGTCGAACAGCTTTATGCGCTCCGGTTCATCCTCGGTGTCGCAGAAGCCGGGTTCTTCCCAGGGGCGATCCTTTTCCTAAGCCTCTGGGTACCGGCGCGCCACCGCAGCAAGATTCTCGCGCTTTTCTACCTGGCCCAGCCGCTGACCACGGTGATCGGTGCACCCTTGGCTGGCGCCCTGATTCAGGCCCACGGACTCTTCGGCCTCGAAGGCTGGCGTGTCATGTTCCTCGGCGTATCGATCCCGGCGATCGTCATCGGAATCCTCGCCTGGTTCCTTCTTGCCGATAACCCGGCCAAGGCGAAATGGCTCACGAATGACGAGAAGACCTGGCTTACCGCCGAACTGGCCAAGGAGAAGTCCGCGACCGAATCAACACACAAGCACGCCAGCGTCCGCAGCGTGTTCACCAACGGTCGAGTCTGGATGCTGTCACTGATCTACTTCGGCTTCATCTACGGCCTGTATGCCCTGGGCTTCTTCCTCCCGACCATCATCGGTGGATTCGAAGAGCAGTACGGCACCAGCTTCGATGTCTTCCAAAAGGGCCTGATCACGGCGATCCCGTACCTGCCAGCCGCGTTCGCGCTGTACTTCTGGTCGAAGGACGCCACCAAACGCGGCCTGAAAACATGGCATATTGCAGTCCCGGCTCTTGTCGGTGCGGTGAGCATCCCCCTGGCGCTCTTCGCCGGGTCTCCCGCCGCGACGATCGCGGTCATCACCGTGACCGCCATGGCGATCTTTGCGGCTCTGCCGAACTTCTGGACCCTGCCGACACAGTTCCTCACCGGGGCTGCCGCTGCCGCAGGCGTCGCGTTGATCAACACCGTCGGAAACTTGGCCGGCTTTAGCGCCGGTTACATCACCGGTGCGCTCAAGGACGCGACTGGAGGCTACATCGTGCCACTGTTCGTCGTCGGCGGTTTCATGCTGCTCTCCGCAATTCTGATGGTCCTTCTCGCTCGCAAGAGCAAGGCAGGACCAGAGATCGCTTCGACTTCCAGCCCCGCCCTGGTTTCGGACTAGACCGTCTTGGCGGATGCCCGCGAGGGTACCCGCCCCGATTCATCTGTTTCACTCCCTGTTCCACCCGATCCATCTGGAGCCTGCCATCATGACCCTCCTTTTCAATGACCCGTCAGACTTCTCGGACGAACTTATCGAAGGATTTGCTGCCGCCAATCGCCGCTGGGTTCTCCCGGTTCCCGGCGGGGTGGTGCGCAGCACCCGCAGCGCCTCACCCACAGTCGCCGTCGTCACTGGTGGGGGCTCCGGCCACTACCCGGCCTTCGGCGGCCTCGTCGGACAGGGACTGGCACACGGTGCCGCGATGGGGAACCTCTTCGCATCACCGTCTGCCCAGCAGGTGTACTCGGTGGCCAAGGCCGCGAATCAGGGCCGCGGAGTGCTGCTCACTTACGGCAACTATGCTGGCGATGTTTTGCACTTCACCCAGGCCCAGGAACGGCTGATTGCGGACGGCATTCCCTGCCAGACAGTCGTCGTGACCGACGACATCGCGAGTGCGGCGCCCGAGGAAATGGCCAAGCGCCGGGGGATCGCCGGCGATCTGGCTGTTTTCAAGGCGGCTGCTGCGGCGGCTGAAGCAGGCTACTCCCTTGACGACGTCGTACGTGTTGCGCGGGAGGCAAACGCACGCACCCGATCATTTGGTGTGGCGTTCGGTGGGTGCACCCTGCCGGGTGCCTCGGAGCCGCTGTTTTCAGTGCCGAAGGGCCGCATGGCTCTCGGCCTCGGAATTCACGGCGAACCCGGCATCGGCGAGGCGGACGTTCCGACGGCCGACGGCCTGGCCGAACTCTTTGTCGAGAAGGTGCTTGCTGAAGTCCCCAAACAGGTTGATCAGATCCGTGGAAGCAGGGCCGCCGTCATCCTCAACGGCCTGGGATCGATCAAATACGAGGAGCTGTTCGTCGTCTATCGCCGCATCGCCCAGCTGCTCGACGAAGCCGGCATCGAGATTGTCGACCCCGAAGTTGGAGAGCTGGTCACCAGCTTCGACATGGCCGGCGCCTCCTTCACTTTGTTCTGGCTCAACGAAGAACTCAACGGCTTCTGGCAGGCGCCCGCCGATGCCCCCGGATTTCGAAAAGGATCAGTCCAGCCCGCGCAGCGCATCACGGCCAGCGATGTCGTTGACGACGTCGCCGTGGCCATTCCGGACGCATCTGCCGCGTCACAAGATGCGGGCCGAACGGTATTTACGATCGTCGAAGCCATCAGCAACGTCATTGATGAGCACGCCGGGGAACTCGGACGCATTGACGCCGTCGCCGGAGATGGCGACCACGGCATTGGCATGCAACGCGGAGCACGGGCAGCCACGGCGGCAGCCCTGGAAGCGATCCAGCTTGGCGCTGGCGCCGGCACCGTGCTGATCCGTGCATCCGATGCCTGGGCACACCGGGCCGGCGGCACCTCCGGTGCGCTCTGGGGAGTCGCCCTACGCGCTATCGGCAGCGAGATCGGTGACGAGCTGGCCCCGAATGCCCACTCCGTCGCCGCGGGTGCACAGGCAGCTACGAACGGCATCATGTCGTTTGGCAAGGCGGAGCTCGGGGACAAAACCATGGTCGACGTGCTTGTGCCATTTGCCGAAACCCTCAGTCGGGAAGTCGACGCCGGAACCGGTCTGCGGCAGTCGTGGGCTGCTGCCGCAGACGTAGCAACAACGGCCGCCGACGCAACCGCTGCACTGCTGCCCCGAATGGGGAGGGCCAGGCCGCACGCCGAAAAAAGCCTGGGCACCGTCGATGCCGGTGCACTGTCGCTCGCCCTCATTACTCAGACAGTGGGCACCATACTGGCCGCCCTTCCCTCCACCGCACAGCCCGGATCCACCCAAACCAGCAAGGAGACCACACGATGAGCAATACCCTTCGAATCGTTATTGGTTCAGATGATGCCGGCTTCGATTACAAGCAGGTGCTGAAGGCCGACCTGATGGCCAGCGGCCTCGTGTCGTCGGTCACCGATGTCGGGGTTGGCGCTGACGGACACACCGCGTATCCACGCGTCGCCATCGCCGCAGCCGAACTCGTCGCATCCGGCCAGGCAGACCGAGCCCTGCTCTTCTGCGGCACCGGCCTCGGCGTGGCCATCGCCGCAAACAAGGTCGACGGCATTCGCGCAGTCACTGCCCACGACAGCTTTTCAGTGGAACGCTCCGTCCTGAGCAACAATGCACAGGTGCTGACCATGGGACAGCGAGTCATCGGCATTGAATTGGCACGCCGCCTTGTTCGGGAGTGGCTCAGCTACCGGTTCGATGAGGCAAGCGCCTCCGCTGACAAGGTCAAGGTCCTCTCGGACTACGAACTCACGGGAAGCTGCTGAGAGCCATGACTGTCCAACCCGAACAGGCCGGGCTCGCCATCGGCGTCAGCTTGAAAATGTACTTCGGCCACCAGCAGACCCTCGAATGGGTCAGCCGGATCGCGAAGGTGGCTGCGAGTCATCCAGCCGTCACCGAGGGGGCAGCTGACTTGTTCATCGTGCCGGGATTCACTTCCCTGGCTGCTTCGGTAGAACTGTTGTCACCCACCAGGGCCCGGGTGGGCGCCCAAGACCTGTTCTGGGAGGACAACGGCGCATACACCGGCGAGGTGAGCGGGAGCGAGCTCACCGAGATCGGCTGCGAGCTGGTTGAGATCGGCCATGCTGAGCGGCGCAGGATCTTTGGTGAGACAGACGCCGTCGTCGCAGCCAAAACCCACGCCGCCTACCGCAACGGCCTCACACCGCTCCTCTGCATCGGCGAACTCACTAAACAAAAACCACACGCTGCGGCAGCAGAGTGCGTGCGCCAACTCGATGCGGCACTGGCGGACAGCCGCATGGCCGGCCCGACCGGACCAGTCCTGCTGGCCTACGAACCGCAGTGGGCGATCGGTGCTGCGGAACCGGCCGACCCCAGCTACATCATCGAGGTCGCAAGCCACCTCCGCACCGCGCTAGGTGCCGACGTCGAACTGGCCGGCAGCCGGGTAATCTACGGCGGCAGTGCCGGCCCCGGACTGCTCAGCCAGATCGGCCATGCGGTGGACGGACTCTTCCTCGGACGATTTGCCCATGATCCGGCCGCGCTCGAATCGATCCTTGACGAAGCCCTCGCCCTCTCGAAAGGAGTAGCCAAATGATCGGCCTCAGCACCTACGCGTTCTTCTGGCAGCACTCCATTGACGCCCCGAAACCACTGGACCTCGCCGGAATGCTTCGCCGCACCAAGGAGCACAATGTACGCCTGTTCCAGATCTGCGACTACGGACCATTGGAACACATGGAAGATTCCGAACTGGTGGATATTCGTGCACTCTCCGATGGACTCGGGATCACCTTGGAACTGGGCACCCGGGGGATCTCCGGGGGCCATCTGGCGAACTACCTGCGCATTGCCGAAATACTTAACGTGAAACTGGTGCGTTCCATGCTCAACACGACCTTCCACCAGCCGACGCAGGACGAAGCCACGGAATTGCTGGCCGCAGCCCTCCCCGCATACGAACAGGCCGGGGTCACAATCGCACTGGAAACCTACGAACAGGTCAGCACCAGCGACCTGGTCGAACTGGTCCAGAAGGTGGGCAGCCCAAATCTTGGAATCTGCCTCGACCCGGCCAACACCGTCGCCCGGCTGGAACATCCGCGAGGGGTCATTGATGTGGCTGCACCCCACGTCGTGAACATCCACGTCAAGGACTTCACATTCAGCCGCAAGGACGGCTGGGTCGGGTTCAGCCTTGTGGGCGCTCCCATGGGTGAAGGGATGCTGCCGTACGACTACATGATCGAACAGGTCCGTCCCGACGAACACGGCATAAACCAGGTCATCGAACACTGGCTGCCCATGCTGGACACCATCGAAGAAACAATCCAGACCGAAAAGGCCTGGACAGAACACAACTTGAACTACCTTAGGAGCAAATAATCATGACTGCTGTATTGACTGAAAACCTCACCATCGCGATCATCGGTGCGGGCGGAAAAATGGGCATGCGCGTGTCCAACAACCTGGTAAAGACCGACCACACCGCCTACTACGTGGAGAACTCACCTGCAGGCCAAGAGCGCGTGACCGCAACGGGCCGCAGTCTCACGGATACAGCTGTCGCCGTCGCAGACGCCGACGTCGTTGTGCTGGCCGTCCCGGACCTCGCCCTCGCAAGTGTCTCCGCATCAGTGGTCCCGCAGCTCAAGATCGGAGCGGTACTGCTCACCCTCGACCCGGCTGCCGCCTATGCGGGACTCCTTGCAAAGCGCGACGACATCGTATTCGCCGTCGCCCACCCGTGCCACCCGTCAATCTTCCTGCAGCGCCACACTGCGGAAGAGTATGCGGACACCTTCGGCGGCATCGCAGCACCCCAGGACGTCATCGCAGCCGTCGAAACCGACGACAACAGCAAGAAACAGATAGCCGAGACAGCCATCCGGGTGATCTATGCACCCGTCATCGACGTGCACTGGGTAACTGTCAAGCAACTCGCACAGCTTGAGCCGACCCTGGTAGAGACGATTGCCTGCATGATCGGCAGCCTTCTCAAGGAATCCCTCCACGAAGCAGTACACACCATGGGGGTTCCGGAACCCGCGGCCCGCGCCATCCTGCTCGGCCACACCCAGGTCGCACTGGCAAACTCACTGAACGGCGACAACCCGTTCAGTGAAGCCTGCCTGATCGCGATGGACTACGGCCGCGAATCCATCATCAAGGAAGACTGGAAAAAGATCTTCCTCGACGACGAGCTCGACATAGTGCTCTCCCGCATGCTGCACCTGGACGAAATCAAGCGCTAGTCCCCCCGAGGTTATCGAGAAGAAGGCGCCTTGAGCTGATGGCCGGAAGGCACATGCTCACGGCGTCTTCTTCTGTGTCCACCGATGGGGATTTCAGTACTTGTATTGTGCTGGCCATGAGTCAGACGCCGGCAGGGGAGTAAGCGACGTTCTCGCGCTCGCAGCCGTCGAGGAGCTCTGCGCCCGTCAAGTTCTTGAGACGTTGATTGATTTTTCTTGCTACGCTGCTGCCTGTTCGATCTGATTCTGGTACTCGACCACGGCTCGTGCCGGCGGCCGCCCCAAGTTGTAGGTGTGGGGGCGGAGTCGGTTGTACCAAGACTCGATGTAGTCCATGACCGCAATGCGGGTTTCCCGTGGTTATGTCGTCATGGTGGCGAACATGAGGGCCATGATGGTGGCGGCGAGTGCTTCGAGTCCGTGTTCTAGGCGGGTGGATAGTTTGGGGGTTGGGTGTTTGTGGTGGGTGGTTTTCGTGGTCCGGGAACGTAGTAGAAGGATGATGAATACTATTGCGGCGGTTCCGAAGAACACTGTGAGGGGGATGGCGAGCTCGGGTGAGTGACTCATTGTTGCTGTGGGCGTGTTGGGGATGGGGGTTGCCATTGCGTGGTGGTTGTGGGACGTGGCGATTGCGTCTGTGGGGGCGGTTTGATAGCCGTTGGTGGTGATTTGGCCCATCATGGCGATCATGAGGGCGGCACCGGCCATCGTGAGGCTGTGGTAGACGCATTTGAGGCGGCCGTGGCTGGCTGCGCAGAGCGTTTTGAGCTCGGGCCGGGCGATTGCTTGAAGGATGAACCACCAGGCAGCGCCGGTGAGCACTGCGATTTGAGCCAGCATGATCGTTGATCCGAGGTGCCACAACATGGCTGCCATCAGGACGTGCATGAGGGCGTGGAGGGTGTTGTTGATCTGCTCGGTGAGTTGGCGTGATCTGGTGGCTTGCAGGATCTGGTAGCCGCTGCTTAGCCTTGATCCACCGATAGGTTTTGGGGGTTGCTCGGCGGTTTAAACACGAAATGCCCGTCTTTTAGGGGAAAATATGGCTTACCACAGTCAAATTTTCATACCTAAAAGAGGACATCTCGTAGATGTTAGTTTCCCATACCCGCACGGCCGTGTCAGTTTCCTTTGATGAGGAGAACCTTGTGTCGTCCACGGGACTGGTTCCGGTGATGCGTTTGGCCCAGGATGCGGGCCTGCATTCCCTGGCTGATGAGTGGCTCACGGTCCCGTCGGACAAGGGAGCGAACTCCGGGTTGAAGGTCGCTGCACTGGTGGCGGGCATGGTTGCCGGGGCCGATTCCATTGATGACATGGCCGTGCTGCGCCACGGCGGGATGAAGAAATCCTTCAAGGGTTGCTACGCCCCGTCAACGCTGGGCTCGTTCCTGCGCTCCTTCACGTTCGGGCATGTGAAACAACTCGATGCTGTCGCCTCCCGGTTTCTGGTCAATCTGGCACTGAAAGCACCCTTGTTCGGTGCCCCGGCCGGGGACGGCGAGTTCGTCTTTGTTGATGTTGACGACACGATCGTCGAAGTTCATGGGTACTTGAAGCAGGGTTCCGGTTATGGCTATTCCAAGGTCCGGGGCCTGAATGCCGTGTTGGCGACCGCGTCCCGGGAAGACACTGCCCCCGTCATCATTGGCCAGCGCCTGCGGAAAGGGGCTGCGAACTCCGCCCGCGGTGCGAACAAGTTCGTCACGGAAGCACTGGGCACTCTCAAGCGAACCAAGACGCCGGGGCCGGTGGTGTGTCGTTTTGATTCGGCCTACTACGGCTACCCCTCCGTCAGTGCAGCGTTGGCCGGTGGGGCCGATGTTACGGTCACGGTCCCGATGAACAAGGCCGTCAAACGCGCGATCACGGAGATCGCACAGGATGCGTGGACGCCCATTAAGTACACCAACGCCATCTATGACGAAGACACCCAAGCATGGGTGTCTGTGGCTGAAGTCGCGGAGATCCCGTTCACCGCGTTTTCCTCCAGAAAGAGCAGCGAGCGGGTCCCCGGGCGCCTGGTCGTGCGCCGCATCCCCGAGCTGAACCCCAAAGCCACAGCCGGGCAGCCGGCACTCTTTGACACGTACCGGTTCCATGCCTTTTTCACCACCATTGCCGAAGACAAGCTTGACGCGGTTGCTGCCGACAAGGTTCATCGCAAACATGCTCGAATCGAGCAGGTCAACGCAGATCTCAAAGACAGTGCACTGGCCCATCTGCCCTCGGGCAAGTTCGCGGCGAACTCGGCATGGCTGGTGGCAGCGGTCATGGCTTACAACCTCACCCGCACCACCGGGGTCCTCGCTTCCGGCCACTTCGCCAAGGCCAGGACCGGCACGATCCGCCGCAAGATCATTAACGTCCCGGCCCGAATAGCCTCCAGCGCACGACGCCAACAGCTGCACTTACCCCACCACTGGCCCTGGAAAACCGAGTGGGTGAACCTCTTCACCGCCACCCACGCACCACCACAAGCCGCATAAAGCCCGTCAACCAAGCCGAACCCGGCCCAACCCAAGGAACCAAAAGTGGAACACCACCGGCAGCGAGGCCGCCACCCACCGCTGCCCAAAAACGCCAAACCGTCAAGAACTGAGATTCAGACAATCTCCAAACCGGATCGGTGGATCAAGGCTTAGTAGCAGGGCGGTCGTGAGGATCCAGGTTATTGCGGGGGTATTGAACATTTCGATCACGCCCTCACTACTGGTTGTGGGTTTGATTTAGGGACTGGTTCGGTCCCCGATGCGGCTGCCGACAGCATTGGCATCGGGGACCACCAGTGTGGAACTATTCCTTCTTCACTTCACTTCACTTCAGTTCGTTTGTTAGTTCTGGGTGCAGCAGTGTGTGGTGGTGGTGGTTTCGGTGGTGGTGGTGGTTTCCGAGCTGGGCAGGTTCAGGGTTGGGTTCTGGTCGAAGAAGCCGTGGGGTTCGAGCATGAAGCCGATGTTCTGGCGGGGCATGACGGGCCAGTCTTCGAGGCGGACGACGTGGTGCATGCCGAAGGTGTACCAGACCACGAGGTCTTCATCGACGATGTTTCGGTCTGCGCTGGTCCATGCGGGAAGGCCGTCATCGCCGCCGGTGCTCTGGTTCGGGAATTCCCCGGCCGCGAAGCGTTCGCTCCGGTTGTAAGGGGTGACCCAGAGATTGTTGCGGGCAAATTGTGCGCGTTGGCTCACGTATGACTGGTCGCCAGCGGCCAGGGTGATGCCGTTGGTGGGGATGAGGCGGTAGGCGACCGGTTCGTTCACGACGTTCTTGCTGTCGTGGTTGACGACCTTCCAGAAGCGGTGTTTGGACACGTCCGCCTTGCGGATTGCTGCTTGTTCGGTTTCCAGAAGCCGATCGACCGCACGGAAAGCGGTGTGGGTGGGGTTGTCTTCGGGGATTTCCATGTCGACTTCGTAGACGGCGTTGCGCGGACCGTCGACCTCGAAGTCCATCCTGACGTTGAACATGTGCTGGTGGATGGGCCCGTAGAGTCCTTCGTTGTTCAGTGCCTGCCCGTACGGGGTTTTCTCTCCCGGGTGCTGGGCTGCCGTGGAAAGGATTCCGGTGGCCTTGACCAGGAACTCGATGCTCCCGTCAAGGTAGAGGTGCCAGTAGAAGCCGTATTCGTAGTTGGCAACGGTGGCGATGAAGGAGATCACGAGCTTGCGGCTGCGTCGGACTTCAGCAGTGCCCTCGCGGAAGTCGAAGTGTTTCCACATGATGCTGTCGTCTTCTTCGTGCATGCAGATGGCATTGGCGATGGTCATCGGGTTGCCGTGGCTGTCAGTGGTGATGCCGTCGAAGTACTTGATCTCGCCCAGGCAGTCGCAGCCGAGCTTGAGGGAATTGGCCATGTTGCCGATATTGTATTCCCCGGAATCGAAGGCGTTTTTCTTCGCCTGCACAGGAGCCGGGTCGCCATAGGGGACGACCATCTCCGACAATGACGCCCTGTTGATAACGGGCCGGTCGGTGTCCTTGTCACGGAAACGCAGCTGGTGAAGGACGAGGCCTTCCCTGGGGGTGAAACCAACACGGAAGGACCAGTCGGCCCACCGGACATGGTTTCCCGTGACCTCGAAGGAAGGACCCTCGGGCTGGGTGATGGCAATCGGCTTCAGGTCCGTGCGGGCCGGCCCGACGTACTCGGGCAGGTAGTTCCCGCTGGCACTGGGTACCGGGATGGACTCGTTGTCCTCGACCTTAACAACCTCCCCGGAGCTGAGGTCGTAGAAGACAACGAAGTTCTCGATCGGGTGCGCATAGGGACTGTCGGTAGGATTGTCGCGGACGAAAACCAGTGCGCGCATCAAACGCCGCCCCTGGGCGTCTTCTCCGAAATAACCGACCGACCAAGGCTCAAAGCAGACAAGATCCAGATCGGTCAGGCCTCGCTTGGCGAGGGCCTCAATGACGTTCGGATCCTGCCGGCAGGCGTCCTCACACTCGGCAAACTCATCCAACATAAACGGCGGCTGAACACCCGAAGCCAACTGCGTCCACCCCGTAACAATGCCAGCATCAAGATCAACAACGGCCTCGTACGCGTTTCCCGCGCCACGATCAACCAAGACCGCGTCAGCCTCACGCACCGTTTCACTGCCAGACCTCAACAACTCCTTAGACGGCTCACGCAACTCAACGCTAATAAAACGGAACGACTCCGCAGCAGCCTGGCCAGCCTTCAAAAGCGCGACCGCCCGAGAAATCTCGGCACGGGAAAGCGGATCCAAAGGATGCGCTACCCCTACAACAGAGTGAACTTCAGTATTGATAGACATATTATTCTCCTTGATTCTTCATTCAGGATGAGGGACCATGCGGCTGGGACGTTGAGGTGTTACGTGAGAGGGGCAGGAACAGGTGGAGCGGGGGCTGTGCCGGTTAGTAGCCAATCGGATGCTGCTTTGCGGTAGCGGATGATGCCTTTGTATTCGGCCATATCTTCCGGAAGTTCTGCCAGAACGTGGCCTAGGCGTTCGCGCCAGGGGGGTACTTGGGCGATGTCGGTGAGGGGCAGGAGGTAGGTTCGGACTAGGAATAGCACGGCTCCGGTGTGTGGGAGGCAGATCATGTGTTGTACTTCCACCCGCAGATGGAGCCTGTTGGGGAGGTCGGGGTCTGTTGTTATGGTGCTGCGGTCTTGGGCCCAGTCTGGGTAGGTCTCGGTGGAGGTGTCCAGGCGCCGGTCTACGGTCATTGTCCAGTTGGTTCTTCGGTATTCTTCCCCGGGTTGCAGCCGTAGGAGGAATTGGTGGGCCCGGTTGATGACGGGTTCTGTTTGAACTCGGGGGACGGGGGTGTGGACTTCCATGAATTTCATGCCTACGTCGAATCCGAAGGACCAGTCGGCGGCGAAGGTGACAAGTCCTGCGTCGAGCCAGAGAGTTTCTTCGCGGGGGTCAAGAAAAACGATGTCGTCCTGGATTTGGCTGCCTAGGAACTGCAGAGGGCCCATGGGGAGTGATTTGTCGTCGCCGATGGTGAATTCCAGATCCAGGTTCTGCAGGGTGTTGGTCCAGCGGCAGTTATTTCCGTTTCGGTGGTAGGACATTGTGCCCGGGTGGTCTTGGGCCATGGCGGGCAGCAGAGTCGTGATTGCGTCCCAGACGGCGAGTCGCATGTGGGGGAGGACCTGTGTGCGTGAGGGGTCCTTCTCCAGCACTACGGCGCGTTCCTGTAGGTCTGGAAGGTAGTGTTCGTCGATGTCTATCAGGCAGGACCCCCAGGAGCCGGCCACTGTCTGCACTGTTTTGCGGGAGGGCTCGACATTGGTGCTGTAGCGGTAGCTGTCGGCGGAAAACGGAAAGGGAAAGTGTTTGATCCGTTCCGGGAGGACAGTGGTGTCCATGTCTTTGTCAGTGATGGTGGTACTCAAAGGTCCAACTCCAATTCATCATCCAGGCTGCGTGAGACGCAGCACGTCATGGTGGTGTTTTCGGCCTTTTCCTGGTCGCTTAGGTAAAGATCCCGGTGCTGTGGTCTCCCGCGAAGTACCGGGAGGGTGCATTCCCCGCAGATGCCTTTTCGGCACATGTTGGGGATGTTTTTGCCCGCTTTTTCGAGAGTTTCCAGCAAGGAAACTCCGGCCGGAACTTCCAATTTGATGCCACTGCGGGCCAGGTTGACTGTGAATGGTTCGCCATCGTCCAGCTCGGCTGCGCCAAAGGCTTCTGAATGCAACCGGGTCGTTGGCCATCCAAGCTCCTTCGCTTGGTCCATGACTGTATCCATGAAGACGAGCGGCCCGCAGACGTAGAGGTGTGTTCCGAGTGGCTGGGTTGTTAGCTTTTCTTTCAGTGCTTTCTGGAAACTGACCCGATCGCCGCATTCTGTCAGAGCGGGTCCCAGCAACTCCTTTGCTTCGGTTACGTGGGCTCCGGCACCAGGTCGGTGTACGTAGATCAGGTCCGTTGCCGTGCCCGATTCGGCAGCGGAGCGGGCGTGTGAAAGAACTGGGGTGATCCCGATTCCTGCCGCGACCAGCAGGAAATGCGTAGCCATGGCTGTTGGGGCAAAGGCGCTGCGGGGACGCGAAACATGTATACGGTCTCCGATGCTGAGCCGGTGCATGGCAAGGGAGCCGCCGGCACCGTCTTCGACTTGGAGGACCGAGACGGTGTATTCGGAAGGAGCCGCGCCTGAACCGGTCAGTGAGTATGCGTTGGCGCCCGTCCCGTATTGCACCACGAGATGGCTCCCCGGTACATAGGCAGGAAGCAGCGCCCCTGACGGGTCAGCGAAGGTGATGCTCATAATGGAATCGGTCTGAAGATGAACGTTTGTCACCTCCAGCTGAAGGCCATCCTTTACCGCAGGGTGGACCTCGGCCTGGAGTGTTGTCGCTGTCATGCTGCCTCCTCGGCATGAGCGGCATATCCCAGGTATGCGCTCTTTCGGCGGGAAAAATGGTCAGTGATCGCTAGGATGGTGACGCATCCTTGGCATTCCAACTCGGAACCGATCGGCTCAACGGTTGAGTTGGTCGTGCGGCAATGCGCACAGAAGACGCTGCGAAAATCGGATCCGTCGCTCACGAGCGTCACTTCCTCTTCGACCAGCCCACAATCCGCGGCAACAGCCGCCGCCGCATTGATGTCGGTGGTGGGACCTATGAGTACGAGACGGACGCCTACACAGGCCTGCTCTATTACGGATCTAAGTTGGGAGAGGGTCGCCGGGTTGGCATAATCGAAGTGAATGGCGTGCCTCCGCTGACTACCGTTGTCGTAGTACGCCGTGAGGGAATCGGCTTTTCCAAACGACACACAGATGAGGCCACGGAAACCTGGCTCACAGTGTGTGCCAGCTGGCACAGTCATGGATGCGGGACGCATGGGAGGGTCTTAGGCTGACATGGAGCCGTGGGCGGTGAAGAACCCCAGGCCGTAGTCGGGGGTTTCAAAGGTGATTTCTGATCCCTTGGGGAAGAACAGGACATCTCGTTCCTTGGCGTGTGTTACTTCCCCTGTAACCCGGTCGGTGAGGATGAATTCACCCTTGATGACGACCTTCATCTCATCGCATTCGTACGTGTACACCAAGGGCTCGGAGGCCTTCAGCTCGAAGAATCCGGAACTCATGACCGACCCTGCAGGGTGGGTGAGGGAATCGCCGATTACGGCGTCGACTCCGGGGACGTTCATGGACGGCAGTCCGATAAAGCCGTTTTCTACCTTGTGGATGGATCCGGCCTTGGTCAGTGTTCCTAGTGTTGTGGTTTCCATGATTTTCTCCTATAAATAGAGTCTTGAAAGTATGATTGATCGTTGGATGCATGAGGAACTATGCCGAAGATCAGGCAGGAACCCTTCGCTTGGGGCTCCGGAAGTGATCGCCCGCCAGCCCATCAGCCCCCCATTTCTATGGGCCAGCCGGGTTCTGCTGCGAACCCTGCCATTGTGATGCGAGTCACGTGCGTTTCTTCCTGACTGCAAAGCTACGCCGAATAATTCATATAGTCCAGTCTTTTTAAAAACAAATGTCATTAAGTTCCATTAATTTCTTCGTCGGCAAGACAGCCCTGAGTATCGGAGGACTGTCAGCTGGAACTTGGAAAAGTTCGGACGCTGTATGTTTGATTGGCCGGCAGGGGCAGCGAGTTGAACATCCGCGGTAACGACGGAGCACGCCTTCCGTCTCGCCAAGACCGGTCACAAAGAGGCGTCTCGATCTGCCACGGGACCATCATGACCGGCCATCACCGCCGGCTTCTCCGAGCATCTGGCCACTGCCAGCCGACGATGATCGCCGGGCATATCTGCGCTCATGGCTTTCAAGCCACAGAAATTCAGGGCTGAGCCATACACCAGGCATCAGGACCCACATTGTTGCCTGTCAGTATCCGGGCCGGGCACCGTGCCCAAATCAGACACTCAGCTTGCCTGTCGCGTTCAACACCCAGGGAGGCGCCGTCATTTCCAGCATTCACCGACGGCACCGGGCCCTCCCGTTCAAACTGCACTTGAACTGGATCAATACCGAGGCCACGGGGTATTTGGACGTGCACCTTCCTGCGAAAATTACAGCACGCACAAGAGTCCTCCGAGCGTGAAACGGCTTGAATCCCATCCCCGCTTCCACATGCATTCCCCCGATGTACTCGTCATGGGTCAACCAGGTCGAGGGGTTCCTTGCCTACGTCACCACAGCTCTCATTTTCAGGACTCAGGCCACCGCGCCGTTCAATCGTTGGACTCCGACATCCACAAATGGGGCAAGGAATGGAACGAGAGACCGAAGCCATTCATCTGGACCAAGATCGCGGAAAAAATCCTTGAATCCCTCAAGCGACCTCTACAACGAACTACCGGCGCAGGACACTAGCCCAGGGTCTCGGGTGGCATGACAACACTCGAAGCCCTGGTGCTGGTCCGGCAACCCCGACCTCTGCTGGGACATCCGATATCGGCGCATACCAGCGAAAACGGCAGCGTCGTTGTCGGTCCAGACCGAGACGCCACCTGTATTGGCGTGACGGCGCAAACCCGTAGCGGTTGGGCTTGCACGGTGAGGGGCACTTCTCCGCTTTTACGCGCCTCTGCCAAATAGGTTCTTACTTGCGGATGTGGGTGCCAGACGCCTGATAGGTCAGGACGAATCTAATGCTGGAATGTATCGTAAGGATGGAAGACTGACCAATATTTATCATCAGTGGAACGAGTGCGACAAAGCCAGTGGTGATGGCGTCTAGCGTCTCAAGGCCGCGGGAAAACAAGTGTTAGCCATGAACCGCGTGGGCATCGAGATATTCACATTCCCACCAAGTCGGATCCCTGTTTACTTCAGCAGCTCCGAAGCTAGGTTGTGTAGACCAATGAGAGTCCCAAGTGGGGAATGTCCAGGGCCAGTTGATGCAGGTCTGGAGATCCAGGTTTGATCCGCTCGCCAACCAAGTACATCCCGGAGTTGCCGAGAACGACGCGGTTGCTGGCATTGACGAGAGCGGCATCGCTGGCGATGCCGCTCAGATTAGGCATGATGAGAGGGTCCAAGTCTTTGACCCGAATGTCGCATCCCGCCACCCCCGCAAAGTTTCCACAGACGGAAAACGGCGACGCGAACGTAAGGACGTATTCCTCGAAACCGAGATAGTCCACATATGGGCCCCAAATGGTGTGTTCACCTGTGGTGGCCGCAGTTGAGAAGAACGGCAGCTTTTCGTAATCGTAATATCGCTGACTGCCTGGAGTCAGGTCAAAGTCGAGCCTGCCGATGGCGCCGGATTTCTTACGGGACCACCATTCCACCGTTCGGCTACCTTCTTCAACAGAATCCGCAGCGAAGAATGCCCCGGCGCCGACAGCAAAAGTGTTCCTCGTCAGGAAATCCCGTGCTAACCCGTCCAAACCGACCAGTGCAGTCTTATCAACCTTGGACTTGCCGTGGAGGTTTTCTTCAAGCCTCGCGGAAACGTTTCTGGAGAGTTTGTCGATCTCGGTGGAAACTCCGCTAAGCCACGAAGTGAGGGCATTGGCAGCATGGACGACTTCAGCAGCGGGGCTCATTGGCGGGTCTTCCCGGTTGGTGGCGAATCGTGGTTCGGGTAGTGGCAGGACAGGGGCTCGTTGCCTGCGCCGAAAATGGAGAGGTCTAACATTTTCCCAGTTCAGGAATCACGAGCTGTGATCCAGCTTACTGAGCCATCCTCGTATTCGACCACGTTACTCTTCAATTTGATAGATCTGTTTTTCATCTCTGCCGTGTGTTACTGCCGTGAATGACATCGACGCCGCCGACGTCCGGTCACGGTCACCTGAGGCTTCAGGCGGCGTGCCTGAGCTGCATTCCTGATGCCTTCGTGCCGAAACCAGTGGGTTCGTGACGCCCTTGTCTCCGGCATGTGAGGTTTCTGTGGCGTGGACGTATGCGTTACGACTGGAAAGCTCTTTGTGACTCCTCCGGCGCAGGTGCCGGGAATCGCGCGGTTCACTTCACGGTTGAAGGACACACGGCGAGGATGCAGTGATCTCCTCCGGCCATAAGGCATTGGGAACTGACAACCACCACTACGGCTCCGAACTGCAAATTCAAGAACGAAGTGAGTCCTAGCCCTAGGTCAGTGCCGCAGCCATGTCGAAAATTTACCGTCCAAGGGTTACGGTGCTGAAGAAGTGGTCCGAGAGCCAAACTCTGTTGGGCGACACGGGTGACCACCGCCAAAGTCGAGGCAGCAACACCATGATCGAAACCACAAGAAGCATGATCCGCGAGTTCCGCATATCAACCAAGTACTGAAAACATGTCCTGTTGAGACGTGCTGCCCGGACGGTGACATGAAATGGTCTTATCGAGTAGGTATCAACGACGAAAAGCGAACAGCCTCATTGGCCATCTCGAACTGCTTGGGTGTAACCGAGGGTGAGTTTCGTGTCGATGAGATGGAAGATGTTTCGCCTGATGTGCTCCAGCACCAGGCTTTGTGCCCTATCGGGTTGGTCGTGGGCCACTGCCCGGACCAATTCCAAATGTTCACCGGTTGCCGATTCCGGGTCAAATGCCAGCGTGAGGGGGGCCCAAAGCTGTTGGACGGATTCTTCTTGAAGCCGAATTTCGGCAGCGGTAAGCCTGGGCGATTGCGCCGATACCGCTAACTCGATGTGGAAGCGGCTGTCAGCAGAAGCACGCACTTCGGCGGTCGTTGCCAGAACCAACGCTCGCGCAAGATCTTGAAGACGGTCGAGGTTGTGTGCTTCAGCGCGTTCACAGGCCAGTCGGACTGTCGCGGCCGATATAGCCGAATGTTCGTCTCCGAGGTCGCGTATTTCCGAAATGGATGTCGTGAGAAACCAATCCCGCATGGTGTCGGTTTGAGGCTGAGGCTGGTTGACGACAAAGGTTCCCCCGCTGCGACCTCTGCGAGTCTCGACGACGCCCCGCTCACGCAGCGCCCCCAAGGCTTCGCGAAGTGTCGCGCCGCCAACCCCAAACATGTCCGACAGTGCAGCTTCGGGGGGCAGGCGTTCCCCTACGCCGAGCAGCCCAAGGGCGATGGCCTTGCTAATTCTTTCGACGATCGCATCGGCCCTTTCAATTTCGGGCAAGGGCCGATAGATTTGCGATTGGAATGGGGTCGGTGAGGCCAAGAGTCTTCGCTCCGAAAAATGGACTATGGGTTGTGTTAATACTAAGCCGTCCGGGCAGTATTTAGAGGATTTGACTGATACAGAGGGTCTATTCAAACAAAACCTTCAATACTCCGAGTTTCAACCCGACCCATTTTCAGCTTCAAGACCGGGAAGGCCCGCGTCATGGCCGACTCCGCGCGGCAGCCTGTCTACGTGCAGGGATCGTTCCAGTCACCCGTCCCACTCTGATGACTAACCACGAGATTTCATGGCGGTGTGACCTGACTTCGTAATTCAAGCCTGAAGGATGCCTCTGACGCGGGTAAATGTAGTTACCGCACCACATTTTCTGGACACATCAGGAGCACCCCCTGCAGATGAACCACTTCATCGGTTTTATCCCTCTGTCGGAGTTGATGCAGCCGGTGATGGCGTCGTGTCCCAGGCAGATGGCGTTCTTCCGGCTTTCAGAACCGGAATGATGGCGTTTGTAGTGCAGGACGCCGTGGACACGATCTGGTCCGTCTCCTTGATGGTGTCGTGGTTCACGCCGTGGACGATGTACTACAGCTCACCCCTACCCGAGGCAGTCAACACTACCCGTGCAACTCCCTGCTCTGCAGATGCTGGGACAGTCCTTCAGCGTCACGTCAGCGGGCCGGTAGTGTCCACCACCAGGGCATTGCTGATGCCGTAGGCGGTGTAGTCAATGGTGGCCGGGTTGTCCGAGTAGATTACCTGCACTTGCACCCCGTTGGTCGTGATGGTGTTGGTACCCTCGTTGATCCGGATGGTGCCCTTCAAGGAACCATGGACCGAGTCGCGGCGCAGCAGGCCGGCGCGCTTGTCAAGGTCGTTGTCGGACCCGCGACAGGCCACAATGGCGCGCAGGCGTAGGCCGTGGCCAATACGGGGCCTTTCGATCAGGAGGCGGGCCTGCCGCCGGCCGATTCTGCCGAAGTCGTAGAGCACAACGTCCGTGCTGGTTCGCTCTTCATCGCCGTGCTTGCCGACGATCTCAGCGGGCTCATCACGACGGAATTCCGTCAGGGTGGCACCGTCTTCTTGTTCCTTGAGCTTCTGGTCCAGGTGCCCGATGTCGATCGCGGCTGAGCCGAGCCGCACTTGCGCCAACGTGTCCAGCAACGGTGCAGTCTCCTCCAGGCGCAATTCGTCCTTATTGATCCGACGCGCGAAACGGTGCGCCTTGAGGTTGTGTCATCGGAGTTCCTGTGCGAAAGGGGTGTACGTGCTTGAACTTCAGGTTCAGCGGTGTCCCAGGAATCTTGCAGTTCCTTGTGCAATTTGCCTGCATTTACAGCTGAAGTAGATGAATGGGCATACAGCTTTCCGCCTGTTCTGGTAGGTAAAATACCAGAACGAGTGGTTCTTCCTATCCTCTCGGGTAGGTTTTGGTGCAATTTCGGCCATATGAGCTGTATTTTCGGGCAGTTTCGAGAAATTTAAAAGAATTCAACTCGAACGATTGACTTGAACAAATGTTAATGTCAAAGTTTTAAAACACAGTGACCTACATCACGAAAGTACGACGGGTCTTAGATTCACCCAAGCAAACCGCAACGCAGGTTCCCCCTAGAGAAACGGTTAAAGCAATGGCTACAACCACCACTCAGCCCTCGGCACTGGCGACGGGGGAAGCGATCGACTTCTGGCCGGCGATGTCCCTAGCGCCCATGGACGGCGAATGGCAGCGATTGCGCTGCAGATTCATAACTTCGAAACCCGTGGGTCGCTGGGACGACTTCATACTCTCGGAGTGGGAGCTGAAGGCCTGTGCCTGGGAGGACTTTCACCCCCACAGTGAGACTGCATTCGTGCTGGAAGGTGAACTCCATATCGAGAGCGACGGCCAGACTGTCATTCTGAAGCCGGGTGATTCGGCGCGTGTCAATCCCGGCCGCCTGGGCCGGTACTGGGCACCTGTCTACGCCCGAATGGTCACTATTTACGGCCCCAACCCCGAAGGCCTGGAATCGCATTCCTTCCAATACTCCGATCTCTGAACCCCGAGACATACCTCCCGCAAGACCTCTGCTGGCTCTCCTTCCCTGAACAGGCTGGCCACCTAGCCAATCGCCTAGCGGGTGAGGCGGACGCTGGTATCCGGATTTGACTACGGAATCAGCATGCTCTTCCATGCGGTGGCCGTAGTCGGTTTAATGCATGGATTAGCGGATTTTTGGTACAACGCGGAATGTCGTGAGGGCCGTGCCTAGGGGCACGAATGGACTGTAACGAAATAAAAACATAAACCTCTATCGGCAGAAACGCCTGATAACCCATACGAAAGGCAAACGCAATGACTGCAAAGACAGCTTCCATCTCCACCAGCTTGATCCGCGATGCAGAGAGCATTACGGAGCTGGACAATTGGGGTCCTTGCCCAGAAGCAACTGGGTACCGGATGGAAACTCGCGGAATATACCTGTGGAAGGACGGGAATGGTGCCGAATCCGGCATCTGGGAATGCACCGCAGGACCCTCTCGCTGGGTCCTTGAAACAAACGAATTTGTGCATGTCCTATCCGGATCGATGACAATTACTCCCGACGGCGGCGAGCCTGAGCTCGTGGGCCCCGGAGATACAGTCTTCATCCCTCGAGGCTGGAGCGGCAACTGGGAGCTTCACGAGACACTCCGCAAACTCTACGTAATCTTCTAACACGCCGGGAGTGGGCCTTCCGCATTGGAAGACTATCGACCCGCACCTGACATTTCAGTGATCAAGAGAGCTGCTTTGAGTGCGCTGAAACAACTAGTACCTCAAATTGAAATTCATACGAAGGCAAATTTTACATTAACACCCACTATTTTTAGGAGAAAATCATGGAAACCACAACACTAGGAACACTGACCAAGGCCGGATCCATCCACAAGGTAGAAAACGGCTTTATCGGACTGCCGTCCATGAACGTCCCCGGAGTCGACGCCGTAATCGGCGATTCCCTCACCCACCCTGCAGGGTCGGTCATGAGTTCCGGATTCTTCGAGCTGAAGGCCTCCGAGCCCTTGGTGTACACGTACGAATGCGATGAGATGAAGGTCGTCATCAAGGGTGAATTCATCCTCACCGACCGGGTTACAGGGGAAGTAACACACGCCAAGGAACGAGATGTCCTGTTCTTCCCCAAGGGATCAGAAATCACCTTTGAAACCCCCGACTACGGCCTGGGGTTCTTCACCGCCCACGGCTCCATGTCAGCCTAAGCTTGGCGTTTCGGGGCCCTAGTGCCATTGGCTACTACGGTCGCAAAGGCCTGGTAGCTCAGCCTGGGAACTTTACGTTGCCCAGGAACAGATATATCCCCGTTAACGGCTGAGCGTCAGTCGTTGATTTTCCGGAAGTGAATTATCGCCTTGTCTGCGATTCACTCCAGGCCGTCCAAGTAGATAATTCTGCTTGTTGCATGCGACCAGTCCGGGCGGGGAAGCGCGCCAATGCAGTCCGTCACCGGATGTTTATGAACCTTTGTATGGGTCGTGCGCGCTGAATTCGATTGGATACCGGTGAATTCACTCCCAGCGAGAGGTATATTATGGCGCTAGATGGTTCAGATCTCAATCAATTAAATAGTTTTCTCATTATCGGGCTTTTGGTGGTGTTTTATGGCGGCACACTGCTGATGACCTTTTTTATTGGCAAGAAGAACGAGAACGCCGACGGCTACATGACCGCCGGCAACAAGGTGGGTTTTGGAGTATCCGCTGCCAGTATGACCGCAACCTGGATTTGGGCTGCGTCCATGTACGCGTCGGCGACATCTGGCTACACCTACGGAATTTCCGGGCCGATCCACTATGGCTTGTGGGGCGCGTTGATGATCCTTTTCATCTATCCCTTCGGCAAGCGGATCCGCGCCGTCGCACCCAAGGCCCACACCCTGGCCGAAGTCATGTACGCTCGCCACGGAAAATCCAGTCAGTTGATGCTGGCCGGATCCAACATTGTTGGCTCGATGATCAGCATCACCTCCAACTTCATCGCCGGTGGTGCCTTGATTGCACTATTGTCACCGTTTAGCTTCACTCAAGGCATCGTGTTTATTGGCGGCGGGATCCTGCTGTACTCCCTCTGGTCAGGCTTTCGGGCGTCGGTGCTCACTGACGCCGCGCAGGTGGCTGCCATGCTCGGCGCCGTGGTGATCATCATCCCGGTGGTGTTCTTTGCCGCCGGCGGCCCCGACATGTTTGTCACGGGAGCTGCGAACCTGACACCGCAACAGTCCAACTTCTTCTCCTCCGAAGCATTCATGAACCAGGGTGCCCCTTACATTGCTGCGGTGCTGGCCTATGCCATCGGCAACCAGACCATCGCACAGAGGCTCTTTGCCGTGCGCGAAGACCTGATCAAGAAGACCTTCATCACCGCCACGGTTGGTTATGGTGCCACCATCATCGGCATTGGCATGCTCGGCGTTATCGCCCTCTACGCGGGCATTGTCCCGTTGGACGGGGATACAAACAACTTGATCCCGCAGATGGCCGCGACGTATTTGAGCCCCATCTTGTTGGGTGTCTTCCTGATAATGATTATTGGTGCCTTGTCATCCACCGCTGATTCGGATCTTGCTGCCATGTCGTCCATTATGATGGCCGACGTCTATGGCCAGAACATTGCTAAAAAGGGCCAAGCAAATCCTAAAACCATGCTGCTCGTTGGTCGCATCACCATGATTGTGGCCACCGGCGCTGGCCTGTATTTCGCCAGCGGCCAGTTGAACATCCTAGACCTGCTGGTGTTTGTTGGCGCCTTGTGGGGTGCCCTAGTATTCCCGGTCATCGCCAGCTTCTACTGGCAAAAAGTCACCAACAAGGCGTTCACGGTTTCGGTGATGGTGGCACTGGCCGTCTTCATCCCCGTCCGGTTCGAATGGATCCCCACGACGGGGGTCATGGGGATCGCCGTGGACATCTTGTCCATTGTTGGGGTTGGTGTTGTGCTGGGCTTGATGGCGTTTGGCTTCTTCGGTTTGAAGACCGCCAAGGTTGTCGCCGTCGTGGCAATGCTGGCGGTAGCGCCGTTCGCCGTCGGATTCCTGCACGGTTACCCGGTGCTGTCCGGCTCCCTGGTGGCCTACTCGGTGAGCACCGTCATTTGCTACCTCATGTGCTTCCGTAACAAGGCATCCTTTGACTTTGACACGATCAAGGACCGCCTAGGGGACTTTGACACACGTGAAGAACCCTCCGGCGACGACACGCCGGATGATTTGGTCCTCGAGAAGAAAGCGTAGGAGAAACCCATGAGTGTTCTTTTGTTGACACTATATGTACTGGTTTGGCCAATTATTGTGGTCGGGGTGATGTATGTCCTAAGCAAGGCCCTCATCCAGGACATCCGCGATGCCAAACGTGAGGGGCGGACACTGGTCTGACTACAGCGCGGCCCTTTGAGTCCAAGGCCGGATATTGTCTGGCTCTGCATCTCGGAGTCGTTTGCGGTGAATGACGATTTCGTGTCCTTGACCGAAAGTGGCTCGTAGCCCTGTCATCGATGGATGCTCTGAAGCATTCATCGATGACAGGGCTACGAGCCGCAGTAGTCTTACTGTAAGAAAATTGCTCTGGCGGGCCGCAATCGGGAGACTGGAGATTATGCTATGCGGGTATCCTCAGAAGAACGGAAAGAACAGCTGATTTCAGCGACAGTTGAAATTATGCGTCGTGAGGGTGTTCAGTCAGTGACTATGCGGGCTATAGCCAAAGAAGCAAAGGCCCCCTTGGCTACGGCGCATTACTGCTTTAGCAATAAAGAAGAGCTTATGGAGGCGTCAGCCGAGGCTTGGTTCAAGAACCTGCGTCGCTTTTCCAGCGAAATCCCGGAGCATCTGGGACTTCGAAAGACCGTGGAAGAGGTGGCCGCAGGGTATTGGAAGGCACTAGAGGAAGATCCCGCGAACATACTCGCTGAGATCGAACTTATCCTGTGGGCAACACGAAACGCCGCTGTCAGCCCGCTGGCCGCGAATATCTATCCGGCTTACGAAGCGGAGCTGGGAAATACATTCTCTTCCGCAGCCAAGAGCAGTGGCGAGCTATGCCTCTTAGATTTCGACACTCTGGTCAGGTGCTTTCTTATGATCTTCGACGGAGCAGCAATTCAATATATGACCGCCCCGGGGGCGGTCGATTGCCGTGCTCAGTTCTTCATGATGGTCGACGCCCTGCTGATAAAAGCCGGCGTCTAAACCCTCTACCACCTGGTTATTTCGTAGGGCAGCGACGGTGCACCCGTGTCCCAATTCTGGATTGCACTTGGCCGTGGCTGCTCGCCGAACCGGACGTGCGACTCTCACAACATCAGCCCGAGCCGCATGGCCGTCCTTTTCCCCCTCAACACCGAGCTGAAGCGTTCACCGTTTTCTTTCTGGAGATCCTCCACGAACGCCTGCCCCTCGCAGGCAAAACATCATGCTGTGAGTCGAGTCTTTTTAGGAACTGAGGTTCTCCCAATGCAGTTATTTTCTTCGTAGCGAGGCGGCGCCGAACGTCGAAAGAAGGGCAGCTTCCGGTTCCTGACGCGCCCGGCATCCACCTGGCCAGCCACTGGCAGCTTTCACGAGCGGGACGCTGAGTCATCAATCGGCTGTCATGGGGCCATTGTCCATACCCTCAACCCATCCAGCAAGGCACTACCAGGAACGCACCGGGATCCGACGGGGCCCACGGCTGGCGAAGACTTCAATGACGGATGTGCCAATGACCATCATGCCGGCGATGGCAGCGAGGCCTATGACCGCTGTATCCATGCGCCTGCCAGCAAAATACTTGCAAGAAAACTAGCAGAAAAGTAAGTTTCTGACGCCTCAGACTCTCCGCAGGGGAGCGGGCAGTGATGGGCATTTTTCGCGGGATGGCAAGGTAAAGCGGCTATCCCTCGGATCCTAAGTGCCACCTTGCTGATGGGTTAATCAAATGAATTCTAGGAGATTTGTTTTAAAAAAAGACTGGACTATATGAATTATGCGGCGTAGCTTTGCAGTCAGGAAGAAGTGCACGTGACATGCATCACGATGGCAGGGTTTGGAGTAGAACCCGGCTGGCCCCTAGAAGGGGAGTGGCGGGTGGTCCCTTCCGAAGCCCCAAGCGGAGGGTTCCTGCCTGATCTTCAGCGTAGTTCCGCATGTATCCAACGATGAATCATACTTTCACAACACTATTTGTAGGAGAAAATCATGGAAACCCTCACAGGAAAACTCACCAAGGCCGGATCCATCCACAAAGTAGAAAACGGCTACATCGGGTTGCCCTCGATGAACGAGCCTGGAGTTGACGCGGCTATCGGCGACTCCCTCCATAACCCCGAGGGGTCGGTCATGAGCTCTGGATTCTTCGAGCTAAAGGCCTCCGATCCCTTGATCTACACGTACACGTACGACGAAATGAAGGTCGTCATCACAGGTGAGTTCATCCTCACCGACCAGACGACAGGGGATGTAACGCACGCGAAGGAACGCGATGTCCTGTTCTTCCCCAAGGGAACAACAGTGAAGTTCGAAACCCCCGATTACGCGCTGGGGTTCTTCGCCGGACACCGCTCCTTCGCACCCTAAAGCCCCTCCCAGGCGCCTTCTGGCGCATTCTTGACTGCGCCAGAAGGCGCCCACTGTGAGCCGGGCTTCCGTGGCCTCATCTGTGTGTCGTTTGGAAAGACCGATTCCTCATGGCGGACCACTACAGCGGTCAAGGGCATGGCATTCACTTCGATAATGCAAACCCTGAAACACGCCCGGACCCTAGGGCTGCGATCAGACATTTGCGCGTTGCTACCGGCTCGTCTTCATAGGATCCACAGCCGACATCCAAGCATCCGCAGAATGTACTGCATTCTCAAGCAATCAGCTCTAGTGATCCCGCGGATCAATGGCAGGCCATACGAGTGTCACCTGCCGGCATGGACGTTGTGTGCATTTCACTGCTAAGTGAATGATTCGCGAACCAAGTTACATAACAGAAAAACTGATGATTATACGTTTCTAGGGAGAGTTTGATGAGTAAAAAGAGTTTGGATGGAGGCGATCACCTGGAAAGGTCGATCGACTGGAAACAGGGTCTGGCCATTGCGCTTGGTGTGCCCTTGCTGATTCTGCCGTCTTTGGGCTATCTGCCGCTGTGGGTGTCTGGTGCAGCAATTCTTATCTGGGGACTATCAGTCCTTCAGGGATTTATGCAGAACACCGCGTACGCTGAAATGGCCACCGCCTTTCCCAAAGCTTCCGGCCTGCCTGGTTTTGCCCAGCATGTATTTCGGACCGAAAACTACCAAGGTAAGTATGACAAGGGCAAGCTGATCGGTGGCTTCAGCGCCTGGAGCTACTGGTTTGCCTGGAACCCGGTAATGGCAATCTTTTCCATCTTGGTCGGCGGTTATCTGCACGGTTTGTTTCCGGTGCTGGGAGAGACATTTAGCGAATATCAGCTCGCGTTGATGTCAGGTGTAGTGATTTTCACCGGATTGTTCTTGGTCAACTGGTTCGGGCTCAAGGACGGCGCCATCCTCGGCTACATCCTGGGTGCCTTTGCTCTGATTCCGTTGGTTGTCCTTTCTGTTGCTCCCTTTGCAACCGGAAAAGTTGAGCTCGGCAATATCACCGGCAGCTGGATGCCGGCTGACTGGGCCTGGGACATGCATCATATCCTGATTCTCTTTGGCCTCTTTGCGATGGCACAATGGAGTGCCTGTGCTTGGGAAACAGCAGCCATCTACGGCCCTGAGTACAAAAACCCGTCCAAGGACATCCCCAAGGCGCTGTTTACCTGCGGCATCATCTGTCTCGTCTTGTTCATACTGGTGCAATCTTCAGTGATCGGCGTGCTGGGTGTTGATGGTGTGCTGGCGGAGCCCGTTTCGCCCCTGATTCCAGTCGCCCAGGCTGTCTTTGGGCAAGCCGGTTCCATGATCACCATCGTCTTGTTGATCTTCGCCATGATCTTGATCATCCAGACGGCCTACCTGGGTTCTTCCCGTGCCATGCACTCCATGTCCACGGAAGGCAACCTTCCCAAGGCCTTCGGGAAGACGAACCGCCACGGAACCCCGTTCCTTGCCATGCTGGTCATCGGAGCCTTCAACCTGGTCCTGATTTCCATGGGAACCCCTGCGGCAATTCTTGCAGCCTCGGCGATTGGTTACACCTGCGCCAACGGCATCAGCCTCTTCGCCTATGTCAAGGCCAAAAAACACCCGTCCTTTGCGAATCTGGAACGACCTTTCAAAGCACCCAAGGGATGGAAAAATGTGGCCATAATATTCGGCCTGTTCAACCTGCCTCTGTGCCTGGTCGGTGTGGTCTACCTCAACAGCCTGGAAATCGGCTGGACCTCAACTTGGGTTGCCTTCCTCGTTTTGGCGCTCTACATCCCCATCTGGATGTATTCCCAGCATGAATCGAGACGCACCAAAAACAAAGCGGCCACTGCTCTCACTTCAGATCATAAGTCTGTAGATCTGGAAAAGGTTTCAGATCTTACGTGACAGAACCGGCGCTAGGCCCCCTAGTACCTGACCCCAGGCTTTTGTCAGGAGAGTTGAAGGACAAATAATCATGGCGTGGATCATTCTTGTTGCATCGGGTGTTTTGGAAGCTGTTTGGGCCACTGCTCTCGGTAAGTCCGAGGGCTTCAGTAAACTTGGACCGACCATAATTTTTGCCGTTACCATTTTAGCCAGCATGGTCGGCCTGGCCCTTGCTATGCGCGAGATCCCTATTGGAACGGCATATGCCGTGTGGGTGGGCATCGGGGCCTCGATCACCGTCAGCTACGCGATGATTTTCGGCGGCGAGTCCACCTCAGTGATTAAGGTGTTGCTCATTCTTGGGCTGGTGGGTTGCGTGATCGGTTTGAAGGTGATCGATCAAAGTCACTGAATGCCGGGCCAGTCCCAGAGTCCTTTTCTCAGTTTCAAACCTGGGGCCTCTGCTTAGACTGTCCGCATGACGCGTCTAATGGTAGGTGTTGTGTTCCTACTTCGTGCCAAGGTTTGTAAGAGCGACGAGCCAGATCAATACGAATACTGTGTGCAGATGGCGGTTGCTTGCCTTGCCCGTACTCTCGCCGGCTATGACGCCGGAGAGTAGCCAGGACCGTCTCGTACCTGGCTGCTCTCCGGGAGGGGTGCGCCCTCCCGGAGCCGCCCGAACACAACACATAAACGTCCCGCTATACCTTTGCTACGATCCGGTCGACCGGACTCACGCTTCAAAATCAGATCGCTGTCGCGGCGCGGCCTTGGACAAACCTAGACTTCATGCAACGCCCGTGGCTGGCGCTCAGATAGGAACGGGAGGGTGGACGTCGATGCGGGAGTGCCCCTGATCTTTTTGGCGGAGTGCTGTTCGCGAATTTGCCGGACCCATAAGTCAGGGACCGTGAGCTGGCGCATGCCGTGCCAAGTCTTTGGGTGGTCCTGGATTCCGGCTCCGCCGCGGGTGGTTCTGGTGACAGCGATGAGGTCGATACCGTCGTCCAACTCTTCAGGGGGATCGCCCCAGGGGAATTTCTTCTTAATGCAGCCACCTGGCTTGGCGTGGCGAAGACGCCTAGATCTCGGCGATTCCAGCCTTGCGTGATGTCTTCGGGCCTGGGTGGGTTGGGTTGGTTTGTGTGATGTGAGTCTCGTTGTGAGCGGTGGTTTTTGGGGGGTGAGCGGGTGGGTGTTGGGGGTGGGCGGTTGCCTGTGGTGGTGGGGTTGGGGTGGGAATATGGTTGTCTTTCAGCTGGCCCGGATGGGCGGGTGGACTCGTATTTTGCTTGGTGCGGCGGAGTTGCTGTGGTGGGCAGGCGGGTTCTTGATGGAGGAGGTGTGTAGTGACGGTTGCTGAAGAAGTGAAAACTGACGAGCGGTCTGAATTGCTGGCTTTGTATGGTCTGGATGGCCAGAACAAGGCCTCGATGGGTCGTGTGTTGTCAACGGGGACGATAGCTGCGGCGACAGAGCGTGCTGACGGGGTGATGGAGGCGACGATCAGGATCAAGGAAGACTCGGTCGCTTGGGAACCGGCAATTTTGGTGCTGCCTCGTGGCGGTGTCCTGGAGCTGACGGTCATCAATGATGACACGAACACGCATTCATGTTTGTTGCCCAGCAATGGGGATCAAAAGTTCTTGTGGCTGCTCAATCATTCCAAGGGCAAGGCCAGGCTCGTTCTGGACGGTCCCGGCTATTACTGGTACTCCTCCCCGGGTGGCAACGACGAGGGCCGTGGCTTGACGGCCGCGATTGTTGTCAAGGGCGAAGTGCCTCCTGAAGCACGGCTGGATCGACCCGAGCAGCCTCGACCGTAGAAAGGGATTGAACTAATGACTATTGAAGTTGAATATGTAGATGCTGGCGAAGCGGTCAACCACAGTGCACTCAGTGCTGTGCCGGGGATCGCGCCGGCGGTAACGAACGATGTCAATTACGACCGTCTCCTGAACGCCCGTTCAGAGTCGCATAACTGGCTTACTTATTACGGTAGCTACGACGGCCAGCGGTACAGCCTGCTGGATCAGATCAATACCGAGAACGTCACTAAGCTCACCCCGGCCTGGATCTTCCAGGCCGGTCAGTCAGGCCAGATCGCTGGCGCGTCTACGTACGCGTTTGAGACCTGCCCGTTGATCGTTGACGGTGTCATGTATGTCACCGGCTGGGATGGCTGGTTCTGGGCCCTGGATGCAGTCTCCGGCCGGGAACTGTGGCGCTACAAGCACGCCGTGCCTTTTGATGTGTCGCTGTGTTGCGGCAACGTCAACCGTGGTTCCGCGGTCGCCAACGGCAAGGTTTACTTCGTGACCCCGAACGCCCAGTTGCTGGCCCTGGATGCCACCAACGGCGACCTGGTCTGGCAACGCACCATCGGCGATGTGCGTGCCGGTGAAAGTGCTTCGCTGGCTCCGACGGTCATCAAGGACATGCTCATCACCGGCAGTGCCGGCGGCGAGTTCGGTGTCCGCGGCCATGTCGATGCCTGGGACCTGGAAACCGGTGAACAGCGCTGGCGGACCTACATGGTGCCCAAGCCCGGGGAACCCGGCTCGGAAACCTGGCCGGCCGACGGTGAGGCCTGGCAGCGCGGTGGCGGAAACCACTGGGTTACCGGCACCTACGACCCGGAAACAAACCTGTACTACGCCGGTACCGGCAACCCGGCACCGGACTTCGATGGTGAAGTCCGCAAGGGCGACAACCTCTACACCGACAGTGTCGTGGCACTGAACGTCGATACAGGCGCGATTACCTGGCACTACCAGTTCACCCCGCACGATCTGTGGGACTACGACTCCACCATGGAAATGACCCTGTTCGAGCGTGATGGCAAGAAGTTGATGGGCCACTTCGATAAGAACGGCTACTTCTTCGTCCTGGACCGCACCAACGGCGAACTCCAGCACGTGACCCCCTTCGTGGACCGCATCGACTGGGGAGTCATCACCCGCGACGGTAAAGTCACCCCGCGCAAGTACCCGGACAAAGAAGGCGAGCCCGTTCACTTCTACCCCGGCCCGGCCGGTGCCAAGGAATGGACGCACGCCGCGTACAGTCCCAAGACCGAAATGTTCTACGTGCCCGTCGCCGACGTCGGCGCCACCGCGACCCGGCGACGCCGCGAGTTCAAAGAAAGCATGCCGTATTGGGGTGCTGCTGTTCAGGTCGACATCGACGACATGGCCGGCTCCGTCAGTGCCTTCGACACCTATGGTGAAGAGAAGTGGCGCTGGCGCATCGATTACCCGATGGCTGCTTCCATCCTGGCCACTGCTGGAGACCTCGTCTTCGCAGGCACCCCGACCGGTGAGTTCGTCGCTCTGGACGCCAACACCGGTGAGAAGCTCTGGGAGTTCCAGTGTGGCAGCGGCCACCACGGCTCCTCCTCGACCTACAGCGTTGACGGCAAGCAGTACGTCGTCGTCCCTGTCGGTTGGGGCGGCTGGCTCGAAGGCATCATCCCGGGCATGCTCGGCGCAGGCCACGGCAGCGCCCTGATCGCCTTCGCCCTCCCCAGCTAAACCACACCCCAACACAAGAAAAGGACAACACCATTATGAACAACACAACAACCACCTGGGAAACACCCACACTCAAGGAAATCCGGGTCTCCGCCGAGGTAACCGCCTACGTGGACACCATGGACAAATAAGTCCATACAAACAATAAGCAATAAATAAGCAACACCAGTGGGGTGCCGGGCCAAAAGGCCCGGCGCCCCACACCCCAATCCACGAAAGGACCACACCAGTGACCTGGGCACACACACTCGGAAGCGCAGCCGGCGGAGGGTTCCCGCAGTGGAACTGTGCCTGCCCTTCGTGCCGTGCTGTACGGAGCGGTTCGCGACCCAGCACCCCACGGACACAGTCGTCCATTGCGGTGAGCGCTGACCGGCAGCAGTGGTTCCTGCTTAATGCTTCTCCGGACATCCAGTCACAAATAGAGGCTTTCCCGGCATTGCACTCCGACGATGGCAGTGTGGCCCGGATGCAGGCAGTGCTGCTCACGGACGCGGAACTCGATCACACGCTTGGTCTGCTCCTCATGAGGGAGGGACGCGGGCTCGAGGTGCATGCCACGGCCTCGGTATACCAAACACTCACCACGGGAACAGGGATCCTGAAAACCCTCGAAGCATACTGTCCAGTCACATGGCGGGAGGTGGTCCCCGGCGCAGAGGTGGCACTGGGGGAGGGGATGACGTACCGCGCGTTTGACGTCCCAACCAAGAAACGGATGCGCTTCCCGGGGGCCGAGGAACATGGTCGGGTAGTTGGCTACCGCATCACCGATACCACCAGTCAACGAAGTCTGGTTTATCTTCCGTGTGTACAGGCGATCACCCCCGACATCCTCGCGGAGCTGGCTGGCTCCGCTGTTCTGCTGGTGGACGGCACCTGCTGGCGGGATGACGAAATGCCAAGCCTGGGCCTGGCCAGCAAGACCTCGCGCGACATGGGGCATGTACCAATCGATGGGCCGGGCGGCAGCCTTGAACTGCTTTCGACCTTACCCATTGATCGCAAAATCTACATCCACATCAACAACACCAATCCAATCTTGCTCGACGACTCACCGGAACGGCTGCACCTGGACCGGCATGGCATGGAAGTCGCCGTGGACGGGCTGGAAATAGAATTTTAAGGAGCAATGATGACGGCAGTACTCACACCCGATGAACTTGAGGAAGCGCTCCGCCAGCACGCCCAGCAGTACCACAGCGAACATCCCTTCCACCAGCGGATGAATGAGGGACAATCCACCCCGGAGGAGATCCGCGGATGGGTGGCCAACCGCTTTTACTACCAGCTGAACATCCCCCGCAAGGACGGTAACATCCTCAGCAACTGCCCGGACCGCGAAGTGCGGCGCCGCTGGATCCAGCGCGTCATCGACCATGACGGTACAACTGAGGGAACTGGTGGAATCGAGTCATGGCTCCGGCTCAGCGAAGCTGTTGGGCTGACCCGTGAGGAGGTGGAGGACTCCCGACACCTGCTTCCCAGCGTGCGATTCGCCGTCGACGCCTACGTCAATTTCACGCGCACCCGCCCCTGGGTGGAGGCAGTGGCATCCTCGCTGACCGAGTTGTTCGCACCAAGCCTCATGGCCGAGAGGCTCGCCGCGTTCGAACGCTACTACACCTGGATCGACCCACAGGGGCTTGCCTACTTTCGAGCCCGCATCACCCAGGCGCCGTTGGACTCGGAACACGGTCTTGAGATTGTACGCAAGCACTGCGTCACCGTGGAAACACAGGCAGCCGCCATAGCGGCGTTGTCGTTCAAGTGTGACGTGTTGTGGAGCATGCTCGATGCGATTGATCAGGGCTATGGAAAACCCTGATCCGTCCGCCCGGCCTCGACTGGCCCCGCACGTGCGGATGGTCTTCAACACCGCACGCCAAGAACATGCCCTGCTTTCACCTGAGAGAATTTGGGCCATTAACGCCACTGGCGCCACCATCGTTGAGTTGTGTGACGGCCAGCGGACTATCGCAGAAATCACGGCCGAGCTGCGCGGCCGATACGACTTAGTCGCCGAAGGCGACGTTCAACGCTTCGTGGCCGAACTCGTCACCAAGCGCGGCATGGAGGTAGAACATGGATAAACCGTACGGGCTGCTGGCTGAGCTCACATATACGTGTCCGCTACATTGCGCATACTGTTCCAATCCGCTCCAACTCGATGACTATAACAACGAGCTGACGACAGAGGAGTGGCAGCGGGTGTTCACCGAGGCCGCCGGACTGGGAGTGCTTCAGCTGCATCTCTCGGGCGGCGAGCCACTTCAACGCCGCGACATAGTCGAATTGGTGCAAACTGCCCACGACCTTGGCCTCTATACAAACCTGATCACCAGCGGGATCGGGTTGTCGACCCGGCGCGCCGAACAACTCCGCGCGGCGGGGCTCGACCACGTCCAGCTCAGCATTCAGTCCGATGAGGAGGGCCTGTCCGACGAGATCGCCGGGACCCCCTCCTTTGAGCGCAAACAAGAAGTCGCACGGCGCGTCAAGAAATTGGGGTGGCCGCTAACCCTCAACGTCGTACTGCATCGGCAAAACATTGACCGCATGGACGGCATCCTCAAAATGGCGACGACGATGGGTGCAGACCGGATCGAGCTGGCCAACACCCAGTATGCGGGCTGGGCCGGGCCCAACCAGGCCGAGCTGCTGCCGACCAGGGACCAGCTGGAGCGCGCAGAAGCAGTAGTGCGGGCGGCGCGGGAGGAGCTCGGGGACCAGATGGAAATCATTTACGTCGTCCCCGACTACTACAGCAAATTCCCGAAGCCCTGCATGGACGGCTGGGCCAGCCGCCAGTTCACAGTGGTGCCCAACGGCGAGGCGCTGCCCTGCCCGGCTGCCCATGAGCTGGCTCGCGGACTGAATCTACCCCCTGCCACCATTCGAGAGCACTCGCTGAAGTGGATTTGGGAGGAGTCGCCACTGTTTCAGGAGTACCGCGGCGACGCATGGATGCCGGACCCGTGCCGCAGCTGTGACCGCAAGGAAATCGACTTCGGCGGTTGCCGCTGCCAGGCCTTTGCGCTCACTGGCGACGCGTCCAGGACCGACCCGGTTTGTCACCTTTCCCCGGACCATGGGCTGGTGGAAGCGGCCGTAACGGCAGCAAACGACCCGCACCGGCCGCCGCCCGGCCCGTTGATTCCCCGCCCGCAGATGGGACGCACTAAACGAGGAACTTCTGCAGCAAAAGATGGGAAGGGGCCAATTCCCGTCTCGTTGATGACCCGCCCGCCGGTGGCAAGCACTGGTCAGGGGACCACAGCTCCACAAGGGGAGACCGTGACACAGGGAGCCAAGCCATGACTTCGATTCTTCTCTTCGCCCTCGGGGCAGTGCTGCTCATCTACTCCGCCGAAAAGCTCATTGGCTACCTGGTTGGAATAGCGCGTGGACTCAGGGTCTCGGTGTTCCTGCTCGCCATCGTGTTCACCGGCATTGAATTCGATGACATCTTTCTCGGTGCTGTCCTCAATCTTGAGGACATGGACGGGGTTGCCGTGGGCATCGTTTTCGGGACTGGGCTGTCGATGATTGGAATCGTGCTCGCGCTCATGGCGATCATCACGCCGTCCAAGGTGAACATACCGCGCGACTACCTGCTGATTTTCGCGCTCTCACCCCTCATCATGGTCCCGTTCATCCTGACACCACCGATGACCATCGTTGACGGCATCATATTGATTGGGCTCTTCGTAGCCTTCATTACCTATGTTGCGGTCCGGGAGTCCCGAGCGGACCGGCCGGTCTTCCGGGATGCGGAGATGTACGAAGCCTATGCCCAGGCCCGTGAGGTCAGAGGCGGCACTGCCGTTTTGGAACGTCCAACCACACGTAGCGGAGCTGGTGGAGGATCCTCCGGGGCGAGCGAACGGAGGGAGTTCTCCGAGAATATTCCGTTCGCCAACCTGCATGAGCGATCCGGCTGGAAGTGGATACTGCTGGCCGTCATAGCACTGGCCGGCGTGATCGCTGGCGCTTCTCTGACTGGTATGGGAACCGAGGGCATCCTGGAGCAATTCGGGCTCGAGGAAACAGTCTTCGGCGCGACCATCGCCACCGCCGTCCTGACCATCGAGGACATCTTCCTGTCGGTGGCGCCGGCACGCAAGGGTGCGCCGGAGATCGGCGTCGCGAACGTTATCGGCAGCGCCGTCTTCTCGGTCACCGGCAAGCTGGGCATCATTCTGCTGCTCGGCAGCCTCGTCCTCGATGCCTATGTGCTCACATGGCACCTGCCCGCACTAATCGTGCTGACCGCGCTCGGTGCTTACTTCCTCTCCACGGGTCAGCTCCGGCGATGGCACGGATTCGTCCTGCTGGGCCTGTACGTCTGTTACTGGGCGCTGACCTTCTTCGGACTCGGCGTTGTGCCGATCGAGATGGACTGACGGAGAGCATGACGATGGTTGACGGCAAGAACCGCGCGGACGGCGCTGCTGGGCAGGGCCTCGAGGTTGCGTGTCCGCGGCGCCACCCCTTGGGGGTGCGGCGGGGATGCACAAGTGCTGAACGCTTCGGAACGTTTACGGTGCTTGTATCGGCCAACCATCCTGAACGACTGGGACGAATCTGCCATTCGAACGGCGGCGGTTGGCACCGCGAGGCGTCCAAGACCAACCTGGTTTGTCAGCTTTCCCCGGACCACGGGCTGGTTGAAGCGGCAGCAAACGACCCTCATCGGCCGCCGCCTGGCCCGTTGATTTCTCGACTCTGGGGCGCGCCAAAGGGGCACTTCTGCAGTAACAGACGGGACGGGGCCAATTCCCGTCTCGTTGCTGACAACCGAACTGAAAGGTAAGTGATGATTGCTCTGCTCACACTCGGATTTGGCCTGGGCCTAGATAACTTCCGGACGTCCATTGTGCTCGGGGGGCTCAAACCCACTTGGCGCCAATCGGTCAGGACGTCTCTGGTTTTCGCTGCCTGGGACGGCTTGACACCGCTCATCGGAATGCTCGGGGGTGGGTACTTAGGTGCGCAGATGTCCCATACCGGGATTTCTGAGATTGCCGAAACGATCGCCGTGGTCGTCCTTGCCGGATACGGCTTGTGGATCACCGTCAAGGCGCTTCGGTCACCCGATCATGCCGACATGGATATGAAGACTGCGCGGCGCTGGCTGCCACTGCCGTTGGCTCTGGACAACCTGGCTGCGGGCGCGGCGCTGGGCCTGGCAGGCTTCTCTCCATGGCTTGCCCCCGTCCTGTTCGCTGGGGTCACCTTCGTGATGTCGGTAGCTGGACATCAGATCGGCCGCACGATTGCAAGCTTCATTCCCCGCATCCGCACCGATTTGATAACCGGAATCGCTTTCCTGGTGATGGCTGGTCTGGTTGTTGTAGGCGTGGGTGACGCCTGATGCCGAACACTGAAGTTCACGCTCAGGGCGTCCAAAACGAGAGGCCGCTGTGCTATCACTGCTGGGAGTCCTACGATTCCCAGGATGCCGGCAGGCATACGGACCTGGTTGACTGCGAGGCCGTCTGTCCACGCTGCAAGCAAATGCCCGCCTGCTACACATGCAGGAACATGTACTGCGCCTGCGAAGTGCACCAACACTGAATGGAAGTGGGCAGGGGAGCGTATTCCCCTGCCCAGTCCAATGACTCAGATGCTCAGTGCTCCCCGCACTGCCCGCGCGTTTCGCCGTGACACGGGGACCCTCGTATGCGCGGGGTCGCCCATTATCAGGACAAGCTCGCCTTTTTCCCGACGCTCGACTTCCCTGATGCGGCTCATGTTGACGAGATATTGACGGTGTACCCGCAGGAAAATGCCGGTATCTGCCAAATCGTTTTCGAGTTTGTCCAGCCCGGACAAAGCAGCCCGCAGTTTGCCGTCATCGGCATGCAACCACACTTCGTTGCCGTCAGCCTCGGCGACTGTGACTTCGGCCGTGTCCAGCAACACCATCCGGTTCTCTTCCCGGAGTGCAATGATTCGACGGGATTTTCCGAGCAGGACCCCACCTTGTGTTGCCTGGGAAAACTGTTCACCACTGAAGTCGCCGAACGAAATGAGGTGGCCCACCAGATTTCCATAATAGAACACGGGGTTAATCCCGATGGTTGAGGGTTCGTCAGAGAGAGTCGTAAAAATCTGTGTTGAACCGGTCCATCCGGCGTCGGCGTTGGCGCGTTTGGTGGCATATCGGGCGGCGTGGATCAGCGGCGGGAGCTGCGGGGTCCAGCGCACCACGGGGTCAACCGCGGGCGTGTTTGCGGGAACACCAAGGATGATGCTTGCGGTGTCATCGGCGATAACTACCGCGCCCGCTGTGTCGACGGCCACCAGGGGCTCGTTTGAACGCCGCCGGGCGTGGTCGTAGGCGGCGAGCAGTTCACTGCCGCTGTCGTGGGCACGTTTGCGCAAACTGTTCTGGGTGTGGGTGAAGGAGCTCTCCAACCACTTGCGTGCGGAGAGTGGAAGTTCGCTGCGCCAACACGAGATATTCAGGACGGCGAGCGGATCCCCGGTAACCACGTCCCTCACCGCTATGGCCCCGCAGGACCATTCATGGAAGGCCTTGGCCCAGTGTTCCGATCGCCGGATCATGACCGCCCGCCGGGTCTCGAGTGCGGTGCCCATGCTGTTTGTGCCCACCGAGCCCTCGGACCAGCTGTACCATGGGGCGAGTCCGTTCGCCGTAGCTACTGCGCGGGTGTTTTTGTCGCCCCACGCTGTAAGTACCCGTCCGTTCGCGTCAGCGACGGTGACAACCCCTCCGGCGTTCGCGACCTCGTGCGCCATGGTGGCAGCACAAAAGCCCAGCTCTGCGAAAACCACATCCTGATCTTGGGAGTGGGCGACGGGGGAGACAGCATTCGGCACCTCGGACAGATACGGGTCAATATTGTATTGATCCCGGGAACGCTGCCACGAAATCGCCACCTCCGGCCGCACGCCGTAGATGTCATCCTCGCCCTGAACAAAACGTTCCCACGCTTCGTGGACAACGGTACTGTTCGTGTTGGGGGTCATTGGCTGGAGATGCTGTTGAACTGAGATGGGGGCCACCTTAGAGTTATTCATAAAATCGCTCGGTCTGCCCCGTTTGCCAGTTACCTGCAGCCAACCGAGTTTCGCAGACAGGCAGCGCTGGTCCAGACCAATTTTTAGCTCCGGATAGGAGCTGTGGGTGACGGGGTTGTTCCCGCGAGGCATCCAACGAACACGTGTCATTGGTGTAATGCATGATCATATTGCGAACTAACCGCTTTAGCAAGGGTGCGGGTCTACTCATCGTAATCTTCCTCGCTGATGGGGCGTCGGCGCAGGAGCGTGGCACATAGGACGGCCATGATGGCCACCAGGATCCCCAGCGTAGCCATGCCGGCGGCGACACTTGCCACCGTGGCGATAGCCCCGACCAGCAGCGGTCCGCCGGCGTCGCCGAATTCCCGTCCGATCTCCGCGGCGCCCATGGTGCGGCCCATCCGTTCTCCCGGCGTCGTGCTTGCGATGTGGGCGAATCCAAGGGGCGTGGTGATACCAATTCCTGAGCCGGCCACCAATGCGGCCAGGTACAGCGTTGCCGGCATGGGGAAGATGGCGAGCAAGATGATTCCGGCCGCAATCAAGGCCAAGCCAAAACCCATTCCTGCGGGGGCGGATATCCGCCCGCGATCACGCAGGCGGCCGACCACGGGCTGGGTAAGGGTGGAGGACAATGCCAGGATTGAAACCACAGCCATGCTGGCGAACAGGCCCAGGTGCAGGCTCTGGCCCATCAGCGGCAGGAATCCCACTGCGACGCCCAGGGCTCCTGTTGCACCAGCCAGCGCCAGGGTGGGCACCAGGAAGGAACGACGGGTGCTTTGACGCACCGTCTCGGCCAGTGTGTAGCGGGGACGGGGGAGGGGCGGCAGTGCGGGCATGGCGATCCAGACCCACCCCGCCGCTATCGCCGAGACGACTGCCATTGACATGAACAGCGCGGGGAAGCCGCCCACCCAGATGAGTCCGGCCCCCAAAAGCGGGCCGAAAACGTAGCCCAGCCCCTTCCATGAGCCGTACTTGCCGAAATAGCGGCCCACCGCGGCTGGGCCCGCCAACCGTGCCACTGCCGCCGACGACGCCGGGGAGAAGGCCGAGGCAGCCGCACCCTGGCCCAGCCTGGCCAGACCAAGCATGAGGGGGGTGGCCGACGTCGTACCTAATAGCGAGGCAAGCGCAAAGCCGAGCAGGCCGGCCACGATCACGGGTTTTGCGCCGATTTTGTCACTCAAGGTGCCGAAAAGCGGCTTGAGGATTATCTCTGCGACGTCGTACAAGGCAAGCAGCACACCAAAAGTCAGCAGCCCCATTCCGATGCCGCCGCTCTCGGCCCCGAGCCCTGCAGCTATGCTGTGGGCGCCGAATGCTGTGGTAAATCCCGCGGCGTAGAGCGGCGCCAGGGCCCTGGAGGTGGGGCCCGGCGCTGTCGTCGCAGTTGCCGTCGATTTGTTGGGACTCTGGCGGACTCTCATGCGCGCAGGCCTTCCTGCTCCTGCGGAACGTCATCCAAAGCGGTGCCGGACAGGCTGGAATCGTCATCACCGGACGCTGCATGGACGACCTGATAGACCTGTTCTGCGTAGCCCTCCAAAACGGCGACGCACGCACGGAAGCGCGCATCGGCGGCCCTTGCCTCCGGCAATTCCAGGACGTCACGCCGTTTGAGGTCCCTGTACCAGCGCCGCAGCCGTTCCAGGCTTTGCTCCTCCTCTTCGAGTTCAGCAAAAGTGAATTTCTGCTTCCGGAACTCCTTGGCAATCTCCGCTTCGAAATTGCCGCAGTCGGCGGTGAACTCGGCCCACTCATCCACGCGCGCCGCAGCGAACACGTCCCGGAGCATATCCACCGTGGCCTGGTCCCGTGGGGAAGCGTCAATGACGGCAAACGTGCCACCGCCCCTGCGGCACAGTTCACCGGCGCGGTCCAGATCTGCTTGGAAGGCCGGACTGGCAGGCAGCAACCAAACGCCGGGGGAGACGGGTACGGCGCCGGCCTTGCGCAGCTGGCGCCACACGGCCACCCGGTGTCGGGATGGTTCGGATGGGATTTGCGGCAGAATCAACAGCCATTCAATATTTTGCGTCACAGCTGTAATTGTAACAGCCGTTACTTCAGCGCTGTAGGGTAGCAGGTCAATTCCCGTGATGCACATCACCATCCGACCAAATACGACCAATTGCGAGCAATCCTGCCAGACCATTGCAAACGTGTGCCTATCGGGATACAACGGAAGACATGACTATTTCCTTGGACCAGACCGTCGCGTGCCTGACCCAAGCACGGCTCACCGCCCTGCACGAGGCCTTCGCGGCTGACCCCGCCCTAAAACAGAAGCAAAATGCAATTGTCCGCATCAGTGTTGATGAGCTCGCAATTGACCACCAGCGGGCCACAGCCCTGTCCACCACGGTCTCAAACCGCATTGACGACTGGAAAGTCACCCACCAGAAGAAGTCCGGCCGTTGCTGGCTGTTCGCGGCACTGAATCTGCTGCGGGCCGGCGCCAAACAAACCTTGGGCGTCAAGGAATTCGAGTTCTCCCAGAACTACGCCATGTATTTCGACAAACTGGAGCGCGCCAACTACTTTCTGGCTTCCATTCTTGAGACCGCCGAATTGGACGAGGGCGACCGTTTGGTCCAATTCCTGTTGCAGAACGTCGTGAGCGACGGCGGCCAGTGGAACATGGCAGTGAACATCTTCCGCAAATACGGGGCCGTGCCGAAGTCGGCCATGCCGGAAACCGAGTCTTCGTCCAACACGGGGCGGATGAACTCCGTCCTGCGCTCTGTGTTGCGCCGCGGCGCCCAGGAGTTGCGCGAGCTCCGCCACGACGGTGACACCGGCGGGCAGGAAATTGCCCAGGCACGGATCATCGCCGACGTCCACCGCATACTCACCCTGCACCTGGGCACGCCGCCGACCGAGATCGACTGGGACTACACCGACGATGAGAAGGTTTTCCACAGCGAAGGCCTGCTCACGCCCCAACAATTCCTGGGCAAGTACGCCGCCATTGACCTCGAAGACTACGTCTGCCTGGTAGACGACCCCCGGCAGGAGCATGCGAAGGGAGCCACCCTGACTGTGGAGCATCTCGGCAACGTTATCGACGCCGATCCGGTGCTCTACCTCAATGTCGACATAAACCTGGCCAAGCAGCTGGCCAAGGACGCCATTGTTGAGGGGGAACCGGTCTGGTTCGGATGTGACGTTGGCCCGCACATGGTCCGCAAGGACGGCATCTGGGATGCCCGGCTCTACGACTACGCGGGACTCTATGATGCCGACTGGGGCATGGACAAGGAGTCGCGTGTCCGCTTCGGCGAGTCGGCCATGACCCACGCCATGCTCCTGACAGGCGTTGACGTGCGCGATGGTGAAGCGCGTCGCTGGCGTGTAGAGAACAGCTGGGGTGAAGACGCCGGCCAACAGGGGTTCTTCACCATGGCCGACAACTGGTTCGACGAATACGTCTTCGAAGTGGTTGTCAACAAGGCGCGGCTGTCCCCGGAACTGCAGAAGGCCTTGGACACCACACCCATCGTGCTGCCTGCCTGGGACCCCATGGGAGCACTTGCCTAGGCGCGCCGCCGGGCTGGAAGCAACCCCTCCACAAGATGTAAGCGGGCGCCCAGCATAACAACACCGATTTTTGGTGGGTGTGCGTGTCGCTTTCAAACAAACAGCAGCGGAACCCGTCCGCTGCCAGCACCTGATCGAGGAGAACAATCATGACATTGAACCTTGCAGACGCCCGTAAACTCACCGCAGCAGCCGAAGCCAAGGCCGCGAAAATCGGCCAGCCCATGAACATCGCCGTCGTTGACGCTGGTGGGAACCTCATCTCCCACGTCCGGATGGACGGAGCCTGGCTGGGTGGCATCGACGTTTCAATCAACAAGGCCTATACGTCCCGTGCTTTCGACATTGCGACAAAAGAACTAGGTGACAACTCCCAGCCGAACCAGCAGTTCTATGGCATTCAGGCCAGCAACAATCTTCGGGTCATCATCTTTGCCGGCGGCATCCCGATTACTGTCGACGGCGAGGTTGTCGGTGCCCTGGGTGTCAGCGGAGGATCCGGGGATCAGGATCAGTCCGTGGCTGAAGCTGGGCTCAAGGCCTGGGGCAAATAAAACCCCCAGCGGAGCTCCTTGGCGCACCGCTTCGGGGATTCAGCAGTCAAGACCGGGCCCGCTCATCGAGCCCGGTCTTTTCTGTGCCGTCTCGCGGGAGGTGCGCCTACTCAAAAGGGTGGTTTTAACCGTCTCAATTTGGCGTTCCCCCCACCCCAAAAAGGCAGGAGGATGGAGGTTAGGTCAACCCTTTTTGGAAGGCAGTCCGATGATACAAACCTCAGATTCGTACCTTGATACGTGGATGGGCCGGGAGGCCCTCGCCGAAGCCATGATTCCGGTGATCGGCCAGCTGTACCGACACAATAACGTGGTTACCAGCATTCATGGCCGGAGCTTGATCAACAAATCGACCATGAGCATACTCAAGGCACACCGCTTTGCCCGCCGAATCAGCAAAACGGAATTGCTCCTTGAAGAGACTGCTCCGCTGTTGAATGCTCTGGCGGGGCTGGAGCTCGGCGCCGCCGCGATCGACATCGCGCGCCTGAACCATAAATTCAAGCAAGAGGGCAACGGTGCCACCCTTGAGGAATTTCTTCGCACCGAACTCGCCAGCATAGTTGACCGGCACGGCGAAGCAGCACGCAACAGTACCGACGTCGTGCTCTACGGCTTCGGCCGGATTGGACGTCTCCTCGCCCGCCTCCTCATAGAGGAAGCAGGAGGTGGCCATGGCCTGCGCCTGCGCGCCATTGTGGTCCGTCGAGGCTCTGCCGACGACCTGGCCAAGCGTGCCAGCCTCCTGCGCCGTGATTCGATCCACGGACCCTTTGAGGGCACCATCCGGATCAACGAAGCGGCCAATGTCATCACGGCCAACGGGGTCCAGGTGCAGGTGATCTACTCCGAGAACCCGGCCACCATCGACTACACCGCCTACGGCATCAACAATGCCCTCGTGGTGGACAACACCGGCCGCTGGAGAGACGCCGAAGGGCTGTCCCAGCACTTGAAGAGCAAAGGTGTTGCCAGGGTCCTGCTGACTGCTCCGGGCACGGGTGCACTGAAGAATATTGTTCATGGCATCAACCACGGCACCATCGAGGACACCGACCAGATTGTGTCTGCAGCCTCTTGCACCACCAACGCAGTCACGCCCGTCCTGAAGGCCATCAATGACAGGTTCGGCATAATCCACGGGCACGTGGAAACCATTCATTCGTTCACGAATGACCAAAACTTGATTGACAACTTCCACAAGGGTCCCCGGCGCGGACGCTCCGCCCCACTGAACATGGTGATTTCGGAAACAGGCGCCGCAACTGCCGTGGGCAAGGCGCTGCCGGAATTGCTGGGCAAGCTCACGGGCAGCTCCGTTCGCGTGCCAACTCCCGACGTGTCCCTGGCCATCCTGAACCTCAACCTCGAAGCTGGAACCACCAGGGACGAGGTGAATGACTATCTGCGCGAGATGTCCCTGCACTCGGAGCTCCACGAGCAAATCGACTACATTGACTCACCCGAGGTGGTCTCCACTGACTTCGTGGGATCCCGCAGAACAGGCATTGTGGACGGCCTTGCCACGGTCTCAACGGAGAAGAACCTGATCCTCTACATCTGGTACGACAACGAGTTCGGCTACAGCTGCCAGGTGGTCCGCATCATGGAAGAGATGGCCGGGGTGAAGCATCCGGTCTTCCCAGTGGCGGACGTTGCGGGGGAGCCCGTGCCGGTCCTGGCCGCCGTGGGAGCAAGCTAAGACAGACGACGTCGAACATGGCAACCGCCGCCGTCCCGGCGTCCTCGATGGTTCCATCCTGGCGCACGGTTGGTCGGCGGCGACCCAACCCACGATGGTGGGGATGGGGGATTGTCAGCTTCTCGGGGATGCTGCCTGCGGTTCCTTAGGGCATGCTCGACGTCCTGGGAATCGCCGGGCACGAAGCCTTGATGAAGCACTAGCCGTTGCACCTGGCCGTTCCGTGCGGCTGCACCTTCAACGACTTCGCCCGCGACCGGGACACCGGGTCGCCGGCCTGCCCGAATTCGAACAACGGGCGTAAGGCCGCCAGTGCGGCGGATCGCCACTACCGAACTTCACGGGTGCCAACGTGCCCACCGGGCCGCTGCAAAGAGCCCGGACTTCTGGTGCGCCTGCCGGAAATACCGGCCCATGGTCGATCCTGGCGTCGCGTGGCCCGTCGCCGGAAACACCCGCGGCCTGCGCCAGGACACAGCCTCCCGCAGCATCAGAGCCCGCGTAAACGGCCATGAAGGCCACGGCAACCAAGAAATCGGGCCCCAACAAAACCGGCCCCCACGCAGGAATGGCCGGTTCGGGTGTCAATACACCCGATCCGGCCACCCCAACGGCGCCTAGTCAACGTCCGGGCATTCAAGCCGGAACAATGCCGTCAGTGCCGGCATCCGCGAACCATGTGATGCGGTACGTTACCCGACAACCTCGCCGGTGACCTCATAGGCGGCGATCTTGCCTATGCGGCGTTCGTGGCGTTCAGCATTGCTGAAAGGCTCCGCCAAAAAGGCCTCGATCAGGGAGGTGGCCTCCTCTATCGTGTGCTGCCGCCCGCCCACGGCCACAAGGTTGGCGTTGTTGTGCTCACGGGCCAGCTTGGCGGTGGCCAGGTTCCAGGCCAGGGCAGCCCGCGCGCCCTTGACCTTGTTCGCGGCGATCTGCTCGCCGTTGCCCGATCCGCCGAGCACAATACCGAGTGCATCCACACCGGCAGCCTGATCGGCTACGACGCCGAGAGCTGCGTTGATGCAAAAACCGGGGTAATCGTCCTCGGCATCGTAAACCTTGGGCCCGTGGTCCACCATCTCAAAGCCTTTGGCCGTCAGTACTGTGACGAGGTGGGAGCTAAGCTCCATGCTGGCGTGGTCGGTGGCGATATGAACGCGCATGAGTATCCTTCAGTAGTGGGTGGGGCGCCGTGCTGTCAGCGCGCGGTGCTGTTGACCTGGGACGTTGCTGTGCCGAAGGCGAGCTGGCCTTTGGCCCGCAGGGATTCGATGGCGTCCGCGGGCGAGGCCTTGCCGTACACGGCAGACCCCGCCACGAATACGTTCGCACCAGCTTCGGCGGCCCGGACGATGGTTTCCTCCGTGATGCCGCCGTCGACCTGAATGGCTATCTGCGCCCCGGATCCTTCAACCGCCGCACGGGCCTGGCGGATCTTTGGCAGAACCAAGTCCAGAAACGACTGCCCACCAAAACCTGGCTCCACGGTCATGAGCAGAAGCATGTCCAGCTCCGTGAGCATGTACAAGTACGGCTCCAGGCTGGTGGCAGGGCGCAGCGCCATGCCCGCCTTCGTCCCCCTGGCCCGCAGCTCGCGGGCCAGCTTGATGGGTGCGCTGGCGGCCTCCACATGGAACGTGACCGAGTCAAGGCCCAAGTCCGCATACAGCGGAGCCCAGCGGTCGGCGTCGGAAATCATGAGGTGCGCGTCGATCGGAACGGGACTGACTTTTTGCAACCGTTCCACCACCGGCAGGCCGATGGTCAGATTGGGCACAAAATGGTTGTCCATGACATCCACATGCACTCCATCGGCATTGCTGATGCGGGCTAGTTCGGCCTCGAGGTTGGCGAAGTCGGCGGAAAGGATGCTGGGGTTGATGCAGCACTGCAAATGTGAATTGGACATGGTGACTGCCTTTCGTTGCTGTCAGTTGGTGCGGATCAAGAGGTGAGGCTGCCGTCCCGGGCGGCTGCGAGGGCGCCTTCGACGTCGGACAGGAGCTCGTTCCAGCTCGACACAAACTTGTCCAGCCCTTCGAATTCCAGCTGGGCCACAACTTCGTCGTAGGAGATGCCGAGGGCTTCGAGGGCGCTGAGCACGCCGTTCGCTTCCTCGTAGGTGCCTGTGATGGTGTCTCCTGTGACAACACCGTGGTCGAAGGTGGCGTCGAGAGTCTTTTCCGGCATGGTGTTGACGACGCCGGCAGCAGCAAGCTCTGTGACGTAGAGGGTGTCCGGGTAGGCGGGGTCCTTGACGCCGGTGGATGCCCACAGCGGCCGCTGGGGGAGTGCGCCAGCTGCGGCAAGGGCCGTCCAGCGTTCGGTGGAGAAGAGCTCCTCGTACACCTGGTAGGCAAGGCGTGCATTGGCAACTCCTGCCTTGCCTTTAAGCGCCTTGGCTTCGTCGGTGCCAAGGGCATTGAGGCGCTTGTCGATTTCGGTGTCCACGCGGGAGACAAAGAAGGATGCCACCGAGTGGATCGTGGCGAGATCGTGGCCGTTTTTCTTGGCCAGTTCAAGACCCGACTGGAAGGCGTTAATGACTGCGCGGTAGCGGTCCAGCGAGAAGATCAAGGTGACGTTCACACTGATGCCTTCGCCCAGGGTGGCGGTGATGGCTGCGAGACCTTCGAGCGTTGCGGGGATCTTGATGTGGACGTTGTCCTTGGCGACCCTTTTGTGGAGCTTTTTGGCCTCGGCGAAGGTTTCCTCCGTGTTCCACGCCAGACGGGGGTCAACTTCGATGGAGACCCGCCCATCGACACCCTTGGTGGCCCTGGAGATGGCGGCAAAGAGATCGCAGGCATCGGCGACGTCGGTGGTGGTGATCTCGAAAATCGTCTCCTCGAGGCTGGCCCCCTTGGCCGCAAGCTGGGCGATCTTTTCATCATAATCAGTTCCGGAAGTGATCGCGGCCTGGAAGATCGAGGGGTTGGTGGTCACCCCGACAACGCTCTTTTCGTCGATGAGCTTCTGCAGGCTGCCGCTGTCGAGTCGTTCGCGGGAGAGGTCATCGAGCCAGATGGACACTCCGGCGTCGGAAAGCTGTGCGGTGGGTGTTGCGTTGGTCATGGCTTCTGCTTCTTCCTTCAAAAATGGTGGACAGGTGGGGGACTGCGGCCGGCGACGCCGGGGACGCCCGGCGTCGCCGACCGCAGTGCAATTAAAAGCTGCTACTGGCCTGCAGCGGTGCGGGATTCCTTGGCGGCAGTGACGACGGCCTCGGTGGTGATGCCAAACTCCGTGAACAGGCGCTTGTAGTCCGCTGAAGCCCCGAAGTGTTCAAGGCTGATGGAACGGCCGGCGTCACCGACGAATTCCTTCCAGCCCAGAGCCAGCCCGGCTTCCACCGAGACACGCGCCTTGACTGCGGCCGGAAGAACCGATTCGCGGTATTCGGCACTCTGCGCGTTGAACCACTCGACGCACGGCATGGAGACCACGCGGGTGGCGATGCCCTTGGCCTGGAGTGCTTCGCGGGCTTCAATGGCGAGCTGGAGCTCGGAACCGGTCGCGATCAAGATCACCTGAGCGGTGGTGACGGCGCCGATGGACGTGGCTTCAGCCATCACATAGCCGCCCTTGGCCACTCCGTCTGCGGAGGCAAATTCAGTGGCGGTAGCCGTGCCGGTGCCTCGAGGATAAGTGGGGACATTCTGGCGGGTCAGGATAATGCCTGCCGGGTTGTCAGTGGTTTCCAGGATCTTCTTCCATGCGGTGGAAACCTCGTTGGCATCGCCGGGGCGGACCACGTCCAGCCCCGGAATGGCACGCAGGGTGGCGAGCTGCTCCACTGGCTGGTGTGTGGGGCCGTCCTCGCCCAGTCCAATGGAGTCGTGTGACCACACATAGATGGAGGGGACGCCCATCAGGGCGCTGAGACGGATGGCAGGGCGTTGGTAGTCACTGAAGATCAGGAATGTTCCCGAGAAGGCCCGGGTTGGGCCGCCCAGGTGAATGCCGTTGACGATGGATGCGGCCGCGTGCTCGCGGATGCCGAAGTGCAGCACCCGGCCGTAGGGGCCGCCGGACCAGGTATCGGTCTGCTTCGACGCTGGCACAAACGAGCCATATCCGTCAATGGTCGTGTTGTTGGAACCGGCGAGGTCACAGGAGCCGCCCCAAAGTTCCGGGAGCACCCCGCCGATCCCGTTGAGAACCTTTCCGGAAGCCGCCCGGGTGGAGACGTCCTTGCCGGCCTCAAAGGAAGGCAGGTTTGATTCCCAGCCGGCCGGAAGCTCCTTCTTTTCGATGCGCTCCAGCAACGCCGCGTTTTCCGGGTTGGCGGACTTCCAGGCGTTGAACTCGGTGGTCCATGCCGCCCGGGTCTCGGCGCCGCGGTCGATGACCTTGCGAGCATGGGCAAGGATGGCCGGGTCGACGTCGAAGTTCTTCTCGGGGTCGAAGCCGAGCACTGTCTTCAGCCCGGCAACTTCGTCAGCCCCCAGGGCCGATCCGTGGATGGCACCCGTGTTCTGCTTCTTCGGCGCCGGGTAACCGATGATGGTGCGCAGCGAGATGATGGAAGGTTTGGACGTTTCAGCCTTGGCAGCCAGCAGGGCCGTGTAGAGCGCCTGGACGTCTTCGACGTATTCGCCGGTCTCGGTCCAATCCACACGCTGCGTGTGCCAGCCATAGGCCTCGTAACGCGTGAGCACATCCTCAGTGAAGGCGATGTCGGTGTCGTCCTCGATGGAAATATGGTTCTCGTCGTATACCACCACGAGGTTGCCCAATTCCTGGTGCCCGGCCAGGGATGAGGCCTCGGCTGTGACGCCTTCCTGGATGTCGCCGTCGGAGGCAATAACCCAGATGGTGTGGTCAAAGGGGCTGGTGCCGAGTTCGGCGTCAGGGTCCATGAGGCCGCGCATGCGGCGCTGTGAGTAGGCGAAGCCCACCGAGGAGGCAAGACCCTGGCCCAGGGGACCGGTCGTGATTTCCACGCCCTTGGTGTGCTTGTACTCCGGGTGTCCGGGCGTCAACGCGCCCCAGGTGCGCAAGGCCTGCAGATCGCTGAGCTCCAGACCGCAACCGGACAGGAACAACTGGATGTACAAGGTCAGCGAGCTGTGCCCGGGGGAGAGAATGAAGCGGTCCCGGCCCGTCCAGTCGGGGTGCTTCGGGTCGTGGCGCATGACCTTCTGAAAGAGAAGGTAGGCGGCCGGGGCAAGGCTCATGGCTGTCCCTGGGTGACCATTGCCAACCTTTTCGACGGCGTCCGCGGACAATACCCGGGCAGTATCCACTGCGCGTTGATCCTCGGACGTCCAAGTCAGTGTTGCTGACTTGGGAGTTGTTGCTGAAGCTGTTGCACCGGACAAGGTCTCGGTGGCATTTGCTGTCGGATTCACGATTTATCCCCTTTGATATGGTCATCGGTCCAGAGTGACCGCATGGATCTTTTCTGGTTGATACTCATCATTGCCAAGTAAACGGGTAGGGGTAATACTGTTTTCTGACGGTTCTAACTACCCTTAAGGGTTGGTATGGGATTTTGTCCCGGGTACACTGGGCGAATGAGTGCAGTAACTAACCAACCCCTGAAGAATTCTGCTATGCCCCTCCCAGAACTGCCATGGCCTCTTTTGCAGTCAGTTGCGGCCTTGGCCGATGCGCCATTGCTGAAGATAGCGGAGCGGCTGCGTGAGGCCGCCTACCCCTACCTGCGAAGCAGCGCCTTGGTGATCTTTACCGAAGACTGTACGGGGCGGCCGCAGAAAACTGCGGGCGAGGAAGAGATCATTTCCAAGGTTTCCATCACTGAACTTGAAGATCTTAGGACTATCCTTTCGGATGAGTTGCCTTGGAGCGGGGAGGCCGTGCTGGCAGGGAGCCCCCGCACTGTCTTGGCGCTGAAACACGCCTCCAGCCAAGCACTGCTCGTCTTGACGGATCCGAACCCCACCGATCCGGACAGCAGTTCCGGACTGGAGCTTGTGAAGTATCTGTGGCGCATTGCTGCCCTGCGCATCCAGGAGAAGGTGGTTGATGCGCCGCCGTCGTACTTGCTGGAATCGCGTGCGGCCTCGGCTGAGCGCGTCCGGGTGACGGCGGAACTGACGGATTTGCACTCCACCAACCTTGAGACCCTTCTGGCAGCCCTGCGCTCGTCCTCCTTGGACGATGCAGCGGCGCGCACAACCGTTATTGACCTCGCCACCAAGGCCTTGGTCGGGATCCGCACTCTCAGCGACCGGACCACCGACCTGGTGAAGGAGCCGGTTGCCACAGCTTTTGAACGTCTGCGGGAGGATCTGCGACCGCTGACGCGCTTCAGCGGCATTGAGGTGGAATTCATCGAACCACCCCTCAACGGCCGGGACCTGCCCGGTGAAGTTGCCCATGCGGCACGGGCAATTGTCCGGGGACTTCTGCTGGCCATGATGGAACAGCCCGCCGTTAGCCGGGTCCGGACGCAGTGGGACTGCGACGGGGAAAACCTGCTGATCAATGTCCGCGACGACGGCGGCGGGGAGCTGGCGCCTGACGCGCCGAGCATCGCCCGTCTGGACCGGCGGGTTCAGGCGCTCACCGGACACTTGCAGGTCGACGTCATGGCGGGCTGGGGTGCTGACGTATTCGTCACGCTTCCCCTGGACCTTCCGGCACGCCCCTCAGGGGACGTTGCCGGCTGGAATCTTGCTCCTCGGGAACTCGAGGTGCTTCAGTATCTGGCTGCCGGACAACGCAATCGCACCATTGCGGGAACACTGCACATCAGCGAGAACACGGTCAAGTTCCACGTGCGCAACCTGTTCAAGAAGCTCGAGGTCGGCTCCCGCACGGAGGCAATCGCACTGGCGCACAGCCATGGACTCCGGTGAGATCCTGCTAAACGGGGAGCAGTGACGCCCTGGCCTGCTCCCTTGCCGGCAGGGTGCTCCGTGTGATTGGTGCGAGACTTTGCATCCGCATCTGGACAATATCAAGGCTCTGAATTGTTTCGCCGAACACCTGGTCTGGTTCAAGGCGGCGCAGTTCCTCGGCCAAACAATCCCTCAGCGTACGGCTGGGGAACGGGATGAATTGCGTGTCTTGACCCGGGAGCGTGAGTTCGGCTGCGACGGGTCCAAGACGGCAGATTCGAACGTCGCCGGACATCTTGTGGAGCTGAACGGATCGGATCCCTGTGGAGTCGGGGGCATCAACGATGGTGACTGCGGCGTTTAGGGCCTCGGTGAGCCAGGTCGCGAGCAGCATGGTGCTGGGGGCGTCGACGGCACCTTCAACGGTAACGGCAGTGATCGGGGTGCCATCGGCCTGGTCCAGGACTGCGGCGAGCTGGATCCGCCAGTTGGTCAATCTGGTCCAGGCCAAGTCGGTGTCACCCGCCCTGTAGCTGTCCCGGATGTTCTTCAGGGCGGTGTGAGGCTGGGCCTGGTTGCCGGCGTCGGTGATCCTGCGATGGGCGATGCGCCCGATTGAGGTGTCGCCGACGTTGTCAGGTGCGTTGCCGGGCCACCAGGCGACGATGGGCGCGTCGGGAGGCAGGAGGGCTGCAACGAGCGAACCGCTTCCCCTGGCGAGCTCGCCATACCCGTAAAGCACTATCACTTCCGACGGGCCGGCGTCACCGCCCATGCGGAGCTGGGCGTCCAGCCGGTTCGGGGCGTCGACGCCGGCGTCGACATGGACGATGATCCGGAAGGGGCGGTCCTGGCTGACATGATAGGCAGCCTCGAGGGCCTCTTCCTCGCTCCCCAACTGCGTGATGATCACCAGGGTCAGCACGCGTCCCAAGGACGTCGCGGCGCCCTGCTGGCGCAGCAATGCAATTTCTTGGGCGATTTTCGAGGTCGCGGTGCCGGGCAAGTACACAAGCATGGCGTTCTCCACGTTCTTTCGTCGCGCATTAATGAGGTTAAGAGAGTGTCTGCTCCCAAGTCTCCCCATAGGGAACCGTAGTGCTGAGTTCAAAGGTGTACCTGCCGGGAGTGTGACGGGTGGCCAGGATGCCGGCGCATCGCTCAACCATCGCTATCTGTTGGAGCTCCGTCTCAGCCTCGTTGAACAACTCCTGACGTTGGCCAGGTTCGGTAACGAGGACCTCCCTGCTTGCAGTGGCTTGGCTACGCAAAATAATCAGTTTCCTTCCAAAGTTTTGGGTCCCGGTCATGAATGTTCGCAACTGTGAGTAGGGCCCTCTGAAGCTATGGGTGCTGGAGCCGAAGGTGGCGTCCCGCGACTCGAAAGTTGCGGGACGCCACCGTGGATCGGGGACTAGCTGATGGCGGCGCGGAGCTGCTTGGCTGCCAAGGCGGGATCGGCAGCACCGTAGATGGCACCGCCAGCCACGGCAACTTCAGCACCGGCAGCCTGAACGGCTGCGATGGTTGAGATGTTCACGCCGCCGGCTACGGAGAACGGAACGCGGGCTTCTTCACCGGAGCGAAGCAGGCCGTTGAGGTCGTAACCGGGCTGGGCTTGCTCGTCCAGACCAGCGTGCATCTCGACGAACTTGGCACCCAGTGCACGGACTTCGCGGGCGCGGGTGACCTTGTCTGCCACGCCGATGAGGTCAACGACGATGCCCTTGTTGTGGGCCTTGGCTGCCTTGACCGCACCGGCAATGGTTGAGTCGTCGGCGGAGCCCAGGATGGTCACAAGATCAGCGCCTGCCTTGAAGGCGATGTCGGCCTCAAGCTCACCGGCGTCCATGGTCTTCATGTCAGCAAAAACGATCTTGTCCGGGTGTGCCTTCTTGACGGCGGTGACGGCGGAGAGTCCTGCAGCCTTGATCAAGGGGGTGCCGAGTTCGATGATGTCAACGTATTCGGCGACCTGGCCGGCCAGTACAAGGGCGTCTTCGACTGTGAGGAGGTCCATAGCTACTTGGAGTTTCATGATTTTTCTTCTTTCTGTAGGGTACCGCGGTGAAAGTGGAAATCTGAGGCCTCGGTTATTCGAGGTTGGCGTGCCTGGGCCAGAGTTGTTCGGCAGATTCGTCGGTGGTGTCCCACAGCGACTGGAAGATGGCTTCAGTGGCGAGGAAGAGCACCTGCTCGAAGAGCGACCCGGAGTATTGGTGTGAAACGCTGGATCCGTGGTCGGTTTTTTGAGCTGCGGGGATGATCACCAGGGCGTCGGTAAGCTTCGCGAGCGGTGAGTCAGCGTTTGTGGTGAAGGCGGCAACGCGCGCCCCGACCTTGGCAGCTGTTTCCGCTGACTTGACCACACCGGAGGTTGTTCCCGATCCGGAGGCCACCAAGAGGACGTCACCGGCACCGATGGCGGGAGTCGTGGTGTCGCCGGCTACATGGACGGTCAGGCCCAAGTGCATGAGCCTCATGCCTGCCATGCGCAGGACCAGGCCGCTTCGCCCCGCCCCGGCAATGAAGATCCGGCCGGGCTGGCCGAGGTGATCGGCCAGGCGGGCCATCTCTTCATCGTTGATCTTGGCTGCAGTGGCGGCGATCTCGTCCCTGACCATAGTCACATTGCCGCGAATGTCACCTGCTGTGGTCTGCACTGTGGGCATCGTGCTAGTTGTTGGATTCACGTCTTGTCCCATTCGTTTCAGTCATCGGCCTGTAGGGGCCGCTTGGATGCTTCCTGGTTGATATCCATCTTGCCGAAGCAATCGGGTAGTTGAAACTCTGTTTTCTGATGGTTCTACCTACCCTTTAGGATTGGTGCTGTTTTATCCGCGAAGACTTGTCCGGTCAAGGTGCCGGAACTGACAGGGCGGGTAATGGCAGCGTTGAGCTTCACCGCTGCTGTGGGACAGTCCCTGAATGGGTTGTTTACTTCTCTTCCCGGGCAACGTAGTGGCGATGAGTTCAGAGTCGATGCTGTCGCGTTGGTGGATTCATTTGGCCGGCAGATAAGGCCGGTGCCGGAATCTGACGAAGCGGCAGGCTCTGGACGCCTGGTTGCGGGACGCGAAAACGGAGAATGAATTCCTGAAAAAGTGTCGGCTCACGTCACGAAGGACCAACGGCAGGTACCATCTGCCGTCTTGTCCAGCAGGAGGTGGCCGGAGGCAAGATCGATTGGATGGGCGGCTTCTACAAGTGTCGCGGTCCTCGTGCTACCAGGGGTTGGCCGCCCGTGCCCTGCTGACGGGCACTCGACATCCGAGCTGACTTTTAAAAGGTGCGGGCCGTCTACCAGACAGTGGAAGGTACTATTTTGGGGACGGCACGGTGCGTGTAAAAGTGGCCGCTGCGGGGGAGGGGGCCGGTTTTCAATCAGAACAAGAGAGGTTCCAGTCGTGACTTTAGAACACGGGCGGGTTCGGCATGTTCGCAGATAGCAGCGAACCGATCTGAGGGACCGCTGAGGCAAAGGGCTGCGCCAGCGGTCCCATCAGGCCGTCTTACCGGAAGTGCCAGCGTGGCCGATCCTGGTTCCAATTCATTGAGTTCCGAGGCCTCGTCTTTGAGCCGTATTTTCGCGAGTTGCTCTTCTAATTTCCCCTTGTCTGTGATGGTGTGCTGTGTCAGCTTCATCAACGGCCCTCTCCGGAGAGTAAGGGGCAAACTGCCAAGTTCAGCGAGCATCAGCTTCCCTGGGGCGGAGGCGTGCGGGTACCGGAGCATTTCGAATGCCGATTGGAGTGGATGATCCGGATCTTCATCACCGATTCTGAGGGAAGCGTTTCTGAACATGATCAGGTGCACTGCGAAACGCGTCGCACCTCGGAACTCTGCCATTGCGGTGTGAGCTGCGGTGGAAACGGTCGGTGGGCTGGCAGCCGTTATCAGGCCTGAGATTGCGTGTCCGAGTGCGAATCCGCGGAGGTCAGAGGTGCGGGCCAGATATTCATCCCCGACAAGCGAATTCAGCAGCCGATAGGCGGTCGCCGAGGGCATCTGCAGGGCGTCGGTGATCTCTTTTGCCGTTGTCCCGGTGCCGAGTTGTGCCACAGTCTCCAAAATTCTGAGCGAGTTTGACGCTGTGCTCGGCCGGTGGTGTGCGGTCCTTAGGCTCATGGGGTAGGCCTGCCATGAAACAAGTCTGAGTCCCGGGTCTCATCGTAGATGCCCACGGACGCAAGCCGCTCCGGGAAGCGGAGACGGAGGAACGAGGAGTAAAGGACGCTGGCGAGGAGGACTCCGCCGTAGATGAAGATCTCCAGATTGCCTGAGTGAATCGATACCGTCGCAGCCTTCCAGAGCACGAGCCCGAGGGTCAGGGAGGTCACGGCTCCGAGTACCCAGCTGGCGTATGTATTCTCCCCTATCCGGTGCAGAAAGAAGGGCAGGGACGCACTGGTAAGTATGTAGGCCCCAAGGTATCCGTAGGCACCTAGCATGAAGAGGTGTATTAGGCCCTGCACAGGATTGACACCGGACATCATGACGACAATGGGAACGATGGCAATTACCGGCATTGCGGCCACGATTGCCGATGAGGGAGTTCGAAAGACGCGATGGGTTCGGCCGAGTATTCGCGGTGCAACGCCTTCTCTGCCCATACAAAAAAGTATCCTGGCCAAGGCGTTAACCGAGGCAATCGCGCACGCAAACCACGATGCTGCGATTCCCAGGTCAAGGACTGCGGCGAACACCGGGGAGTTCATGGCAAACAGGTCAGACAAAGGAGTGGAACTGGCCGTAATGTTTAGTGGTGCCTCTTTGAGTGCGAGGTCCTGGGTGATCACGGCAAGAAGATAAAGCACGCCTGTCACGAGAGGGGTCCACGTGACGGCCCGCGGGATGCTGACGAAGGGTTTGTATGCTTCGCCCCCTAGTGTGGTCGGGCTCTCGAAGCCGACAAAGGCACTAACAGCCACGACGATTCCGATCGACAAGGCATCAAAATCTCCGTCCCAGGCAAAAACACTCCCGACACTCACCTTCGGCGCGGTGAAGGTGAGGTAGACAATCATCAGGACAGCCAGGATTCCAATTGAAACAGCCTCCATCAACAATGTGGACCACGTGGATATCCGGATCCCCCTCACCATGAGTAAACAGGCGGCACCCGCGGCGGCAAGAATGACCAGAACCGCGGTAACGCTGGGATCCGCCATGGGGACGCCAAAATTGGTGAACAGCTCAACGACATAGATGCCAACAACCAACAGCGCGGCCATGGCCACAAGGGAATAGCCGAATATGGCTGACCAACCGACGGTGATTGCCGTCCGCTGCCCAAGTCCCTTGGCCGTGTAGCTGTAGAGACCGCTGATGGCAGCCATGCGCTTTGCCATCGGTCTCAGACAGAAGGAGACCAGCGCCATGATCGCCATGGCTGCACCGAATATCAGCACAAGGTTTGGTCCTGTAGGTCCAAAGTAAAGAGCAGGAAGGATCAGTGCGGGAATGACGGACATGGCGCCGGCAGGCGCCACTGCGGCCACGGATTGCGCGAAGACGGGCAAGAAGGAAAGTTTCCGCCGTCTTAAGCCCTCTACCGGAGAACGGGCAGTGATATAGCGATCACCGTGGTCAGGCATTAGGAACCGACTTTCCATGCGTTGGGCAGGCTCGCCTTGCTGATGTGGCATGCAAACCATCGGCCCGAAGTGCAAAACACTAGCACTCGCAGCCGGGGTCACAACAGTCGCGAATATATTTTCAAATGTTTCCAACATGTTAACTGCAATGGAAAAATAGGGCCCCAAAGTTCTCACATTAATGTTCATAAAAAGGCTCGCATAAATGAATTCCGTGACGTAGCTTTGCTGTCAGGAACAAAAGAACGTGACTGGCATCACGACCGCTGGACTCGGAGCAGAGCCCGGCTAACCCTCTACAAATTAGAGAATGTCGAGTTCACGGGCTGTCCCTCCCGAAGCCCCCACAGGGGTTTCGGCTCAATCTTCAGAACTGTTCAATTTCACCCAAAAAGGAACTGTTCTGACAATTCAATCCCAGGGTCTTTACGCCTACTTGGTCTAGAAGCGGCAATGTCGGCTGCAGGACTGGGCTCGAGATCAAGTCCTGGTGCGAGTGGGCCAAAGAGTATCAGTGCCACCTTGCGTGGCGCGTTGGGCCGGGATCCACCCGGCATCGGACGTAGAAACCACGTCGTGATCATGGCCGACTACACAGGCCATATTCGCTACCGCAAATCCACATCTGACTGGTTGCTGGCCGGCTAATCTGGCCGGTCCCTCATCCTGAATGAAGAATCAAGGAGAATAATATGTCTATCAATACTGAAGTTCACTCTGTTGTAGGGGTAGCGCATCCTTTGGATCCGCTTTCCCGTGCCGAGATTTCTCGGGCGGTCGCGCTTTTGAAGGCTGGCCAGGCTGCTGCGGAGTCGTTCCGTTTTATTAGCGTTGAGTTGCGTGAGCCGTCTAAGGAGTTGTTGAGGTCTGGCAGTGAAACGGTGCGTGAGGCTGACGCGGTCTTGGTTGATCGTGGCGCGGGAAACGCGTACGAGGCCGTTGTTGATCTTGATGCTGGCATTGTTACGGGGTGGACGCAGTTGGCTTCGGGTGTTCAGCCGCCGTTTATGTTGGATGAGTTTGCCGAGTGTGAGGACGCCTGCCGGCAGGATCCGAACGTCATTGAGGCCCTCGCCAAGCGGGGCCTGACCGATCTGGATCTTGTCTGCTTTGAGCCTTGGTCGGTCGGTTATTTCGGAGAAGACGCCCAGGGGCGGCGTTTGATGCGCGCACTGGTTTTCGTTCGCGACAATCCTACCGACAGTCCCTATGCGCACCCGATCGAGAACTTCGTTGTCTTTTACGACCTCAGTTCCGGGGAGGTTGTTAAGGTCGAGGACAACGAGTCCATCCCGGTACCCAGTGCCAGCGGGAACTACCTGCCCGAGTACGTCGGGCCGGCCCGCACGGACCTGAAGCCGATTGCCATCACCCAGCCCGAGGGTCCTTCCTTCGAGGTCACGGGAAACCATGTCCGGTGGGCCGACTGGTCCTTCCGTGTTGGTTTCACCCCCAGGGAAGGCCTCGTCCTTCACCAGCTGCGTTTCCGTGACAAGGACACCGACCGGCCCGTTATCAACAGGGCGTCATTGTCGGAGATGGTCGTCCCCTATGGCGACCCGGCTCCTGTGCAGGCGAAGAAAAACGCCTTCGATTCCGGGGAATACAATATCGGCAACATGGCCAATTCCCTCAAGCTCGGCTGCGACTGCCTGGGCGAGATCAAGTACTTCGACGGCATCACCACTGACAGCCACGGCAACCCGATGACCATCGCCAATGCCATCTGCATGCACGAAGAAGACGACAGCATCATGTGGAAACACTTCGACTTCCGCGAGGGCACTGCTGAAGTCCGACGCAGCCGCAAGCTCGTGATCTCCTTCATCGCCACCGTTGCCAACTACGAATACGGCTTCTACTGGCACCTCTACCTTGACGGGAGCATCGAGTTCCTGGTCAAGGCCACCGGAATCCTTTCCACGGCAGCCCAGCACCCGGGAGAGAAAACCCCGTACGGGCAGGCACTGAACAACGAAGGACTCTACGGGCCCATCCACCAGCACATGTTCAACGTCAGGATGGACTTCGAGGTCGACGGTCCGCGCAACGCCGTCTACGAAGTCGACATGGAAATCCCCGAAGACAACCCCACCCACACCGCTTTCCGTGCGGTCGATCGGCTTCTGGAAACCGAACAAGCAGCAATCCGCAAGGCGGACGTGTCCAAACACCGCTTCTGGAAGGTCGTCAACCACGACAGCAAGAACGTCGTGAACGAACCGGTCGCCTACCGCCTCATCCCCACCAACGGCATCACCCTGGCCGCTGGCGACCAGTCATACGTGAGCCAACGCGCACAATTTGCCCGCAACAATCTCTGGGTCACCCCTTACAACCGGAGCGAACGCTTCGCGGCCGGGGAATTCCCGAACCAGAGCACCGGCGGCGATGACGGCCTTCCCGCATGGACCAGCGCAGACCGAAACATCGTCGATGAAGACCTCGTGGTCTGGTACACCTTCGGCATGCACCACGTCGTCCGCCTCGAAGACTGGCCCGTCATGCCCCGCCAGAACATCGGCTTCATGCTCGAACCCCACGGCTTCTTCGACCAGAACCCAACCCTGAACCTGCCCAGCTCGGAAACCACCACCACCACCGAAACCACCACCACCACACACTGCTGCACCCAGAACTAACAAACGAACTGAAGTGAAGTGAAGTGAAGAAGGAATAGTTCCACACTGGTGGTCCCCGATGCCAATGCTGTCGGCAGCCGCATCGGGGACCGAACCAGTCCCTAAATCAAACCCACAACCAGTAGTGAGGGCGTGATCGAAATGTTCAATACCCCCGCAATAACCTGGATCCTCACGACCGCCCTGCTACTAAGCAGCGGCTACCAGATCCTGCAAGCCACCAGATCACGCCAACTCACCGAGCAGATCAACAACACCCTCCACGCCCTCATGCACGTCCTGATGGCAGCCATGTTGTGGCACCTCGGATCAACGATCATGCTGGCTCAAATCGCAGTGCTCACCGGCGCTGCCTGGTGGTTCATCCTTCAAGCAATCGCCCGGCCCGAGCTCAAAACACTCTGCGCAGCCAGCCACGGCCGCCTCAAATGCGTCTACCACAGCCTCACGATGGCCGGTGCCGCCCTCATGATCGCCATGATGGGCCAAATCACCACCAACGGCTATCAAACCGCCCCCCAAGACGCAATGGCCATGTCCCACCACCACCACGCAATGGCAACCCCCATCCCCAACACGCCCACAGCAACAATGAGTCACTCACCCGAGCTCGCCATCCCCCTCACAGTGTTCTTCGGAACCGCCGCAATAGTATTCATCATCCTTCTACTACGTTCCCGGACCACGAAAACCACCCACCACAAACACCCAACCCCCAAACTATCCACCCGCCTAGAACACGGACTCGAAGCACTCGCCGCCACCATCATGGCCCTCATGTTCGCCACCATGACGACATAACCACGGGAAACCCACATTCATGCATCCCGGTACTAGCTGCCACAGAATTCACAGCTTCCTGAATCTACCAGTCCCAATAACCCCGCAGAGCAATGGCAAGCCACCCCAATTTCACTTGCCGGCAGGCGTGTTGCGGCATCTTTCACTGCTATATGGGAGTTCACGGACCAAATTACATAACTAAAGAATCAAACAACATTAAGTTGTTCAAAGGAGATTGTTATGAGTAAAAATAGTCTGGATGGATCCGATGACCTGAAAAGGTCCATTGACTGGAAGCAGGGCATGGCCATTGCGTTGGGTGTGCCCTTGCTAATTCTGCCGTCTTTGGGGTATCTCCCGATGTATGTGTCTGCTGCAGCTATTCTGATCTGGGGGCTATCGGTTCTGCAGGGTTTCATGCAGAACACTGCCTACGCTGAAATGGCCACCGCCTTTCCCAAGGTTTCAGGGGTGCCAGGTTTCGCCCAGCATATATATGCCGAAGACCACGAGAGGCGGTACAACAAGGGCAAGTTACTTGGCGGATTCACCGCCTGGAGCTACTGGTTTGGCTGGAACCCCATATTGGCAATCTTTTCCATCCTCGTCGGTGGCTACCTCCATGGGCTGTTTCCTGTGCTGGGCGAGACCTTTACTGAATATCAGCTGTCTTTGATGGCAGGTGTGGTGATTTTCACCGGATTGTTCGTGGTCAACTGGTTCGGTCTGAAAGAAGGCGCCATCCTGGGTTACATCCTGGCGGCTATATCCTTGATTCCCCTGATCATCCTGGCCGTGACCCCTTTTGCCACCGGACACGTCGATCTGACCAATATCACCGGCAGTTGGTGGCCGACTGACTGGGCTTGGGATCTGCACCATATCCTGATTCTCTTTGGCGTCTTTGGAATTGCGCATTGGAGTGCCTGTGCCTGGGAAACCGCAGCCATGTACGGCCCTGAGTACAAAAAACCGTCCAAGGATGCCCCGAAAGCGTTGTTTGCCTGCGGCATCATCTGCTTTTTCTTGTTCGTCCTGCTGCAATCGTCAGTGATCGGCGTACTGGGTATTGACGGTGTGCTTGCAGAACCTGTGTCGCCTCTAATTCCGGTCGCCGAGGCGGTCTTCGGCCACGCCGGTTCCATCATCACCATCATCCTGTTGATGGCCGCCATGGTCCTGATCATCCAAACGGCTTTCCTGGGATCTTCCCGCGCCATGCACTCCATGTCTCGTGAAGGCAACCTTCCCAAGATATTCGGTCACACAAACCGCCACGGAACTCCCTTTGTTGCCCTGCTGGTCATCGCAGCCTTCAACCTGGCGCTGATTTCCATGGGAAACGCCTCGGCAGTTCTTGGGGCCTCCGCAATTGGATACACCATTGCGCACGGCCTCACCCTCCTCGCCTACGTCAAATCTAAAAAAGACCCGGCTTTTGCCAATGTGGAAAGGCCCTTCAAGGCGCCCAGGGGTTGGAAACATGTCGGCCTGGTCTTTGGCCTGTTCAACGTACCGCTGTGTGTTATCGGTGTGATTTACCTGAACAGTCTGGAAATCGGCTGGGCTCCCACTTGGGTTGCCCTTACCGTACTGGTGCTATACGTACCCATTTGGTTCTATTCCCAACACGAATCGAGACGCGCGAAAAACAAGGCACTCGCTGCTCACTCTCCAGATCACGAAGCCGCTGATCTGGAAAAGGTTCCATATTAGTGACGGCCGTGAGGACCGATGCTTGGGGTGTCAGGGACCTTGGACGTGAGTGATTTGTTTTGAGTTAGGCAGCAGAGAGTCGTTGCCGGCTTGGCCTTTGAAGTTGGTCATGGCACTTGCCAGCGGCAGCCCGTCGTTGTGGGCGCGTTGCCGCTGCGATTTCAGCAGGCTTCCACATAGTGAATGTTGGCCAGCCTGGAGTATTGGCGGTGGTCAAAGCTGGGGTGGTAGAGCACGATCCTCAGAGGCGAAAAGACTCGGCGACGGCAGTCCCAGCATATGCCGTGCCTCTTATGGACTCAGTGCTTCTGCAAGGTCCTGGACGAAGATTCAATGTCCTAACTTGTGAGACGGACGGGGCCAAGGCCGTCAAGAAGTTAGAACTCCTGTTAGTACAGTAGGTGTCTAATCCTCTGTATTAACAGGAGTTCTCGCATGCCGTCCTCTCATCTCGTCTTGTTCATTGACGAATTCACCAGGATCGGGCCGGCGGAGAATGACCCGGGCAAGATCCTGGCCGCACTGTGTGAGTTGCCCGACCCACGAATGAAACGCGGATATCGGCACCGAATCTCACCTCTGTTGGTCGTCACGGACTGCTCGTTGGTGACCGGGGTGACGACGATGGTGGAAACGTCGGAATGGCTCCCGACGCTGAACGAAGCCAGCTCGCTGCGGGCGGTAACGGTGCCCGTGCACCTGACGACGCTGTCCGGGGCCCGCAGCATCCGGATGCGGTGCCATGGACAGAATGCCGGGGCGTGGGTAGAAAGCCAAATGACCGTGGATGCAGCAGCCATTGATAGAAGGAAGTCCGAGGTGCCAAGAATGGCAGCAGCACAGTATTCCACTTGCTCGTCGGCATTGAACACAGTTCTGGGGCCGTACTGGCGCAGGTCAATGTGTCCGAAAAGAACAATGAGAACACTTATTTCAAAGCGCTCCTGGAAGGCAATAGTGCGCCCTGCCGTGGAAGGATGTCCGGGCCGGGAACAAGACCCGCGAAACTGCCAATGGCCGTGGGAAAAGAGTGGACGGTCAAGTGCGTCAGCGTGGAGGCGGGACTCTAATTTTGGCACGTAGCTTAGGTGGGCCCGGATCACCCGCAATTCCAGGCCACGTACGACCAAGAGCTGGTCGCCCGTGACCGTCCACATCGTCATCTCTCACTGATGCCGGCGCAAGGGAGTCCAGAACTCATTGGTTCTTTGGACCGGGGCCACTAGGAAATGGAGAACGACATCCACCATCCATCGGCGCTGGGACGTTGACCCGGCGAGATGATGGAAATCATAACCGACGTGGAAACCCACCACGGGTCATGGCGTTCACGCGCAACATCACCGCCAAAAGATTCGGGGACTGGTGCGCTGGAATTAGCATCCACCAGTTCATGGGAGCTGCCGGAAGTCGCCGGGACGGTGCGACGCTCAGCTTGCCGAGCTTGGCCGAGCCCGTCTTCTCGACGATTGAAAACGGGTCCTGGCACCACAGCCGCATGGTCACCCGTCAAGACGCCAGACGGGTGACCATGGGTGTATTGAAGTCGTCTACAGCAGGTGAAGAACCCGCACCGACAGCAACGGGCTACAAGCGGCAACAGCATTGGCGCACGTCGTCACGAAGGATCTGCAATGACCAGTCACTGCCCAACCCCTCAAAAACCAAACCGACTATCCCGCAGGGCTGAGGCACCAGACGAGTGCGGGCTGGCCAGCCGCAAGGCCAGCCAGCCCGCACAAAGGGCAGAAATGATGATTACCGGTCAAACCGGCCAAGATCCATGACCTTGGCCCATGCAGACACGAAGTCCCTCCTGAACCTGTCGCCGGCCTCCTGGCTCGCGTAGACCTCCGATATGGCACGAAGCTCGGCGCTGCTCGAAAAAATGAGGTCCGTGCGATTTGCGACCCACCTGAGCTCGCCGGTGTGGCGGTCGCGGCCTTCGTAGCCAGCCTCCGCCGCGGCATCACCCACTGTCGGGGCCCATGTCGTGCCCATGTCGAGCAGGTTGACGAAATAGTCGTTGCTGAGCGCGCCAGGTGCTGTGGTGAGGACCCCCACGGTGGATTGCTTGTTGTTGATGCCAATCACACGCAGGCCACCGAACAGCACAGTCATTTCAGGGGCACTGAGTGTCATTTGGGCGGCCCGCTCGACGAGCAGAACCTCCGACGGTAGTTTGACGCCGTCGCCGTGGTAGCCCCGGAATGCGTCGGCCTTCGGTTCCAGCACGGCGAACCACTCGGGCTCGGTCCACTCCTGCGTCGCATCGGTGCGTCCCGGGCGGAACGGGACATCGAGCTGATGACCCGCCCTGGCCGCTGCTTGTTCTATTCCAGCGCACCCGCCCAGCACAATCAGGTCAGCGAGAGAAACCCGCTTGCCACCGTGCTGGGATTCGTTGAATTCCGCCTGTATCTGCTCGAGCTTGTCCAGCACAGCTGCCAGTGCAGCAGGCTCGTTGACGTCCCAGCCTCGCTCCGGTTCCAGACGGATGTGTGCACCATCTGTCCCACCCCGTTTATCGCTGTTTCGAAACGTTGCTGCTGAAGCCCACGCCGTGGAGACCAGTTGGCCCACCGTCAGACTAGATTCCAGCAGCTGGCGCTTCAGCGCAGCCATGTCTTCAGCATCGATGAGCTCATGATCAACCTCGGGCAGGGGGTCCTGCCACATCAGCGGTTCGGTGGGCACTAGCGCCCCCAGATAGCGGCTGGTGGGACCCATATCGAGGTGCGTGAGCTTGAACCATGCCCGTGTGAACGCATCCTCCATCTGGTCTGGATTGTGGAGGAATCGCAACGCGATCTCCTTGAACGCCGGATCCTCGATTAGCGCCAGATCCGTGGTGAGCACTGTCGGCACGTGGGTCTTGTCAGGGTCATGGGCGTCCGGGACAGTGCCCGCACCTTCCCCGTTGCTCGGGATCCATTGCCACATCCCGGCAGGACTGAGAGCCACCTCCCATTCATAGGCGAACAGGGTCTCCAGGAAACTGTTGTCCCATGTAATAGGCGTGGGCGTCCAGATTCCTTCGAGCCCGCTGGTGGTTGTTTCGGCGCCAGAGCCTGCCCCGAAGGGACACCCCCAACCCAGCCCTTGTTTCTCAATTGGTGCGGCATCGGGCTCGGGCCCCAAACAAGAGCTCGGGTCAGCCACTCCGTGCGTCTTTCCGAACGTGTGCCCGCCTGCAATCAGTGCGACAGTTTCGGCGTCGTCCATGCCCATGCGACGGAACGTTTGACGAATGTCGCGGGCAGAGCCGATAGGATCGGGCATCGTGGCCGGGCCCTGCGGGTCGGCATAAATAAGCCCCATCTCGCTTGCTGCCAGAGGCTCATGCAGATCCCGGATGCCGCTGTGCCGCTCGTCGGAGAACCATTTGTCTTCCGGACCCCAGTAGGTCTCGTCGGGCTCCCACACGTCCTCCCGGCCACCGCCGAAACCGAAAGTTTTCAGGCCCATCGATTCCAGAGCGCGGTTGCCTGCGAAGATCATGAGATCTGACCAGGAGATCTTGTTGCCGTATTTTTGCTTAACCGGCCACAGGAGGCGGCGTGCCTTGTCAAGGTTTCGGTTGTCTGGCCACCCGTTCAATGGGGCGAAGCGCTGCATGCCTGCAGCGGCGCCTCCACGGCCGTCACCTACGCGGTAGGTGCCGGCGCTGTGCCAGGCCATCCGAAGCATAAGCGGGCCGTAGTGCCCAAAATCTGCCGGCCACCAGTCTTGTGAGGTCGTCATCACCTCGTCCACATCGCGTGCCAGATCATCAAGGTCCAGGGTGAGAAATTCCTTGGCGTAGTCAAAATCCTCGCCCAGCGGATTCGCGGAGCGCCGGGGGCGGGCCAAAGTTCTCAGGTCCAGCCCATGACGCCACCATTCATTTGGCCTCCCGGCGTCCGCGGGACGGCTCTCTCGGGTGGACGAGCGACGCGCTGTGACGGTCTGGCCGTAAGTACGGTCGACGTAGGCATCAGGGTTTCCCGACATGGCTACTCCTCTGTGAGTCTCCAATGACTCTAAGTGGAAAGAATGCCCAGCGAGATGTCCGCTGGGAGGCATCGTTGCTTGTTAGCGTACATCACAATGGACAACGGGAGGCGGCTGCGCTTCCGCGTGTGTGCCCGGGTCACTGGGGGGTTCTTTCGTGGATTGGGGTGTGGGGCGCCGGGCCTTTTGGCCCGGCACCCCACTGGTGTTGCTTATTTATTGCTTATTGTTTGTATGGACTTATTTGTCCATGGTGTCCACGTAGGCGGTTACCTCGGCGGAGACCCGGATTTCCTTGAGTGTGGGTGTTTCCCAGGTGGTTGTTGTGTTGTTCATAATGGTGTTGTCCTTTTCTTGTGTTGGGTGTGGTTTAGCTGGGGAGGGCGAAGGCGATCAGGGCGCTGCCGTGGCCTGCGCCGAGCATGCCGGGGATGATGCCTTCGAGCCAGCCGCCCCAACCGACAGGGACGACGACGTACTGCTTGCCGTCAACGCTGTAGGTCGAGGAGGAGCCGTGGTGGCCGCTGCCACACTGGAACTCCCAGAGCTTCTCTCCGGTGTTGGCGTCCAGAGCGACGAACTCACCGGTCGGGGTGCCTGCGAAGACGAGGTCTCCAGCAGTGGCCAGGATGGAAGCAGCCATCGGGTAATCGATGCGCCAGCGCCACTTCTCTTCACCATAGGTGTCGAAGGCACTGACGGAGCCGGCCATGTCGTCGATGTCGACCTGAACAGCAGCACCCCAATACGGCATGCTTTCTTTGAACTCGCGGCGTCGCCGGGTCGCGGTGGCGCCGACGTCGGCGACGGGCACGTAGAACATTTCGGTCTTGGGACTGTACGCGGCGTGCGTCCATTCCTTGGCACCGGCCGGGCCGGGGTAGAAGTGAACGGGCTCGCCTTCTTTGTCCGGGTACTTGCGCGGGGTGACTTTACCGTCGCGGGTGATGACTCCCCAGTCGATGCGGTCCACGAAGGGGGTCACGTGCTGGAGTTCGCCGTTGGTGCGGTCCAGGACGAAGAAGTAGCCGTTCTTATCGAAGTGGCCCATCAACTTCTTGCCATCACGCTCGAACAGGGTCATTTCCATGGTGGAGTCGTAGTCCCACAGATCGTGCGGGGTGAACTGGTAGTGCCAGGTAATCGCGCCTGTATCGACGTTCAGTGCCACGACACTATCGGTGTAGAGGTTGTCGCCCTTGCGGACTTCACCATCGAAGTCCGGTGCCGGGTTGCCGGTACCGGCGTAGTACAGGTTCGTTTCCGGGTCGTAGGTGCCGGTAACCCAGTGGTTTCCGCCACCGCGCTGCCAGGCCTCACCGTCGGCCGGCCAGGTCTCCGAGCCGGGCTCCCCGGGCTTGGGCACCATGTAGGTCCGCCAGCGCTGTTCACCGGTTTCCAGGTCCCAGGCATCGACATGGCCGCGGACACCGAACTCGCCGCCGGCACTGCCGGTGATGAGCATGTCCTTGATGACCGTCGGAGCCAGCGAAGCACTTTCACCGGCACGCACATCGCCGATGGTCTTCTGCCAGACCAGGTCGCCGTTGGTGGCATCCAGGGCCAGCAACTGGGCGTTCGGGGTCACGAAGTAAACCTTGCCGTTGGCGACCGCGGAACCACGGTTGACGTTGCCGCAACACAGCGACACATCAAAAGGCACGGCGTGCTTGTAGCGCCACAGTTCCCGGCCGGAGACTGCATCCAGGGCCCAGAACCAGCCATCCCAGCCGGTGACATACATGACACCGTCAACGATCAACGGGCAGGTCTCAAACGCGTACGTAGACGCGCCAGCGATCTGGCCTGACTGACCGGCCTGGAAGATCCAGGCCGGGGTGAGCTTAGTGACATTCTCGGTATTGATCTGATCCAGCAGGCTGTACCGCTGGCCGTCGTAGCTACCGTAATAAGTAAGCCAGTTATGCGACTCTGAACGGGCGTTCAGGAGACGGTCGTAATTGACATCGTTCGTTACCGCCGGCGCGATCCCCGGCACAGCACTGAGTGCACTGTGGTTGACCGCTTCGCCAGCATCTACATATTCAACTTCAATAGTCATTAGTTCAATCCCTTTCTACGGTCGAGGCTGCTCGGGTCGATCCAGCCGTGCTTCAGGAGGCACTTCGCCCTTGACAACAATCGCGGCCGTCAAGCCACGGCCCTCGTCGTTGCCACCCGGGGAGGAGTACCAGTAATAGCCGGGACCGTCCAGAACGAGCCTGGCCTTGCCCTTGGAATGATTGAGCAGCCACAAGAACTTTTGATCCCCATTGCTGGGCAACAAACATGAATGCGTGTTCGTGTCATCATTGATGACCGTCAGCTCAAGGACACCGCCACGAGGCAGCACCAAAATTGCCGGTTCCCAAGCGACCGAGTCTTCCTTGATCCTGATCGTCGCCTCCATCACCCCGTCAGCACGCTCTGTCGCCGCAGCTATCGTCCCCGTTGACAACACACGACCCATCGAGGCCTTGTTCTGGCCATCCAGACCATACAAAGCCAGCAATTCAGACCGCTCGTCAGTTTTCACTTCTTCAGCAACCGTCACTACACACCTCCTCCATCAAGAACCCGCCTGCCCACCACAGCAACTCCGCCGCACCAAGCAAAATACGAGTCCACCCGCCCATCCGGGCCAGCTGAAAGACAACCATATTCCCACCCCAACCCCACCACCACAGGCAACCGCCCACCCCCAACACCCACCCGCTCACCCCCCAAAAACCACCGCTCACAACGAGACTCACATCACACAAACCAACCCAACCCACCCCACAATGCGCATTCGACGCAATTTCTGCAATCCGGAACCTACCCGTTTTTGCTACCTAAAAAAGCCATGCCCACTCTTGGCTGGGGGAACTCACTCGATCCAGAGCAAGTTGATGCCGCTGCCATCCTGGCGCGTCACTTCTTGCTCGGGAAGCGTCGTTCAGCCTGCAGTTCCGGGGCCAAGTCTGCAGACCAGGGCGCCTGCGGGCCATGGCTCAGGCGATGCAAGGCATTCCGAGGCGGCGGCGGGGATGAAGATTTTGCCAAGCACTTCATGGTCAACCAACGCAGTCGCCTGCCCGTTTGGACGGGAACTGAAGTCTCGGACTTCTGGGCCCGGTGCGGCTGTTCGGTTTGGATTGATGATCTGATCAAGACGAGAGCGGCCAGTTGATGGGAGTGAGTGATGGGCTGCACACCTGCCACGGTGCCCAGGCGCATGGCAGGGGCGAGCTGGTCCACTTGTCGGCGTCACGGATGGGGTCAAGGGGGTGTCATGGGGTTCCCCGCCGGTTGGACGGATCTGAATATTTGGACTTGCGGTCCAGGGCCTGACGGGTTTGAATCTGCCGGTCACGTGATGACGATTTGGTGCCGTGCCGTGCCGGGCGCCGCGGCCGGCCTCCGTGCAGATGGCGTGAATCACATCGAGCGGATAAAAATCTTTCGGAGAAATACTTGCTTAACCGCTTGACCAACTTCTCTGAGTGCCCTTATGGTCGTGAATAAGCGGTTAACCAACTATTTTGAGGCGACTATGAAGCAGCGCGGCTTTTACAAACCAACCGAGGCGTGGGTGGGGGATGTGATCCCCTGGCAGGAGGACGGCGTCTTCCACCTGTTCTACCTGCACGAGTCACGCCGGAGCCCCAAGGAGGGCATGCCATGGCATCGCGTAGTGACGGAAAATGTTGTTGATTTCCGCGAAACCGGTGAATCGATCGCATCGAACGGGCCGGCATCTGCGGACTTCAACATTTACACCGGAAGCATTGTGCTCGATGCAACCGGCGTGCACCACGCCTTCTACACGGGCCAAAACCCGGGCAACACGGGGGAGGACGGCTTGGCGCTCCAACTCGTGATGCATGCGAGCAGCAGCGATGGCATGGCGTCCTGGCAGCGGCACGAAGAACACACCTTCGGAGCCACCGCAGGCTACGAAACAGCAGACTGGCGCGACCCGTTCGTCTTCTGGGACGAAGACGCCCAACTGTGGCGGATGCTCATTACCGCACGCCACAACGATGGCCCGGCCCGGCGTCGTGGCGTGATTGCCCAATGCACGTCCGAGGACCTGAACCAGTGGAAGCCGGCCCCACCCTTCTGGGACCCGCGCCGCTACATTGCCCACGAATGCCCCGAGGTGTTTCAGTGGGGGGAGTGGTGGTACCTCGTCTATTCGGAATTCAGCGAGGCGTTCACAACGCGCTACCGCATGGCCCGAAGCCTGGCCGGCCCCTGGATTGTGCCGGAGCACGATTCGCTGGACGGGCGCGCCTTCTATGCCGCCAAGTCGGCCGCCCGGGACGGACGCCGCTTCTTCTTTGGCTGGATCGCATCCCGTGAAGGCGCCACCGACGACGGCGCCTGGCAATGGGCCGGCACCATGTCCGTCCTTGAAGCCGAGCAGCGCAAAGACGGCACGCTGGCGTTCCATCCGGCGCAGGAACTGCGGGAGACCTTCACCGAACAGATGGAAGGCAGCCCCTTCGCAGCCCAACTCACCGCCCCCGACAGCTACGCGGACATCCTCACTGACGAGGACGCCCCGGATGCATTCAGGGTTGTGGCCCGCTTTGACCTTGCCGAGCAAACGAGCGAATGCGGCATCCTCCTGCGGGCCAGTGCCGACGGCGATGAAGGGTACAGCCTGCGCCTGGAACCAAAGCGTGGGCGGCTTGTCTTCGACCGTTGGCCGCGCCGTTCCACCGGCACCGAACAATGGCAGATCTCCGGCGACGTTCCGCACTCCATCGAACTTGAGCGGCCCGTCACCCTTGAACCTGGCGAACACGAACTGGAAGTCATCGTCGACGGCGACCTGTGCGTGGCAACCGTTGACAACACCGCGGTCCTGAGCACCCGCATCTACGACCGGCCAACAGGCCGCGTTGGTGTGTTCGTCGGCGAGGGAGACGTCACCGTCACCGAGTTTTCACTGTTCATCCGCGGCTCCGCCCCGGCTTCACCCTCCCCGGAAACCGAGCTTGCCGCCTCCCTGAGCTAGACCCACCCCACGTTTCATCAACTGTGCATCGATCAATCAATGGAGATTACGACCATGACAATTACCAAGCGCAAGACAGCCCTATTGGCCGCCGCCGTTGCCGCCGCGCTGGCCCTCGCCAGCTGTTCGGGAGCGGCCAGCGGCACCCAGCCCACCGACGTCGACCCCCAGGGCGAGATTGTTCCCCGCGAAATTTCCTGGCTCCTGTCCCGGCCCGCCGACGGCGGCGTCATCGCGGCCATGAAGGAAATTGCCGCCGAGTACGCCACAGACCATCCGGGATTCTCCCTCAACCTCATCACCACCCCCGACCGGCCCTCGTACATTCAAAAGTACGAGACGCTGGCGGCCGCGAACAAGCTGCCCGAACTCTTCGACACGGACGCCACGCCGTTTGCACAGAAGCTGGCCGGCCAGGACCGCATGATCGATGTTGACACGCTGCTGAAGGACCTTGACATGGCAAAGGACTTCAGGCCCGCAGCCCTGGATTACCAGCGCTTCGATGACGGCTCCCTGTACATGGTTCCCTTTGAATTCCAGCTCGAGTTCTTTTGGTACAACTCCGCACTGTTAAAGAGTGCAGGTGTTGAAACCCCCAAGTCCCTCGATGATTTCCCGCAGATGTGCAAGGCACTCCGCGCGAAGGGCATCACGCCCATCGCCCTGGACGGGCAGGACCAGTGGCCGCTGGAACGCTACATGGCCTACTACCCGTTCCGGATGGCCGGCCCCGAATTCATCCAGAACCTGAAGAACGGCAAAGCCAAGTTCTCCGATCCGGCAGGCAAGGCAGCCGCGGAATGGTTGTACAGCCTGGGCCAGGCAGGGTGCTTCCAGGAAGGCTTCTCATCCACCGGTTACGCCGATGCGCAGGCACTCTTCACCTCGGGCAAGGCGGCCGTGTACAACACCGGAACGTGGGAATTGGGCAACCTCGCCACGGAAAAACTTGACGCCGGCGTCCGTGATTCCGTGGACTACTTCACCCTTCCCGGCATCGACGGAGCCGTCACCGAGGCAAACGAGTACGTGACGCCGTCGGGCATTGGCATGGCCATCAATGCCAAGACCTACGACCCGCTGGTGCGCGACTTCCTGGCCTTCGCCCTGAAGAAGTACCCGGAAGTTTATGCCGGCACCGGTGCGCTTTCCCCGACGACGACGGCCGAGACCACGATCCCTGCCGACGCCACAGACCTGTACAAGCGATCCGTCGAACAAGCCAACTCCGTGGGCAAAGCCATCGCCATGCCGTGGGACACCCAGCTGGACCCGGCCACGAACACCCGCCTGCAGCAGGAACTGACCCTCCTCGCCCAGGGCGACATCACGCCCGAGAAGTTCATCGCCACCATGGATGCAAGCCTGGCGGAGAACAACAATGGCTAGTACAGCCCAGACAAGCCGGGTCCGAAAGGCCCTCCGGCCACCGCGGCAAGGCAAGCCCATGGCCACCATGCTGCCGGGCCGATCCAAACTCGCCGTTGCCGTCTTCCTCATCCCGCCCCTGGTGCTGTACGGGCTGGCGGTCCTGCTCCCCATCGTGCAGTCGCTGTTCCTGAGCTTCTTCCGCTGGGACGGCATTACCGACATGAAGTTCATCGGGCTGGACAACTACGCCAAGATGTTCACCCGCGACGACGTGTTCTGGACGGCCTTCGGCAACGCCATCGGCTACCTGGTGATCTGCCTGGTGCTGCAATTGGGCGGGGCACTCATGGTGGCCGGGCTCCTGACAGGAATCCGGCGGGCCCGCGAACTCGTCAAGACGCTCTACCTGCTCCCCGCCGTCATCTCCACCGTCGCCATCGCCTTTTTATTCCAACGCATCTACTCGCTGGAACCGGTGGGCCTGCTCAACCAGGTCTTGGAATGGGTTGGACTGGGCGGGATGCAAACAGCCTGGCTCTCCAACGTCCAGACGGTCCTTGCCGCGGTATCCATTCCCGAAGGGTGGCGCTTCACCGGCCTGTACATGCTCATCATTTATGCAGCACTGCTGGCCGTTCCCCGTGAGCTCGAGGAAGCGGCGCGCCTGGATGGTGCCTCATGGTGGCAGGTATTTTGGCGGATCCGTTTCCAGTACATCCGGCCCGTCTGGATCACGACCACGATCATGGCAACGACCTTTGCGCTGCGCGGCTTCGACATCCCCTACCTCCTCACCAGCGGAGGCCCCGGCCAGTCCTCGGAGCTGCTGACCACCTACATGTACAAGACAGCCTTTGTGCACACCGACTATGGCTACGCCAGCGCGATTTCGGTCTTCATTGTTGTTGAGTGCCTCATCGCCGTCGGCCTGATCTTCCTACTCCTTCGTCGAAGGGACGACTCATGAGTGCGCCAGTTCTCACCGCGCCCACCACGCCCATGCCGGTAAAGCCACGCGTGCAAGCCAGGAAGCCCAGGCGGATTCGCGTGCAGCGGGTGCTCCTGACGGCGACGATTGTGTTGATAGTTGTTGTGCAGGTTTATCCCATGGCGTGGCTGTTCCTGACAAGCTTTCGAACGGCCTCGGATTTTGCTTCCGGGAATCCGTTTGCGCTGCCCTCGGAATTCACGCTGGAAAACTACTCCCGCGCCTTTGCCACGGGCAACTTGTGGCTGAACATTCTCAACAGCTTCATCGTCACGCTCGGCTCGAGTGTGTTGATCGTCGTTGCCGGCATGATGGCGGCCTACGCCCTGCAGGTTCTTGGCTTCCGCCTCAGCGGCCTGGTGCGCGCACTTTTCCTCCTTGGCATCATTGTTCCGGTGCAGATTGCACTCGTCCCGCTGTTCATCGACTATTCCAAGATCGGCCTGTTGGACACGCACATGTCCATGATCATCCCGCTCGCTGCGTTTGCGATGCCCATGGCCGTGTACTTGTTCAGCTCGTTCTATGAGTACATCCCGCGGGAACTGTATGAGGCGGCATCCCTGGACGGCGCCGGCCCGTTCCGCATTTTCGGCCAGATCACGTTCCCGCTGTCGGTGAATACAATCATCACAGTGGTGCTGGTCAACAGCATCTTTATCTGGAACGACTTCATCTTTGCCAACACGTTTGTGCTCTCCGACGGGCTGAAGACCATTCCACTGGGTTTGCAGAACTACATTGGAGCGATGGGCAATACCGACTGGACAGCGACTTTCGCCGCCGTCTGCGTAACAGTCACGCCGCTGCTGTTGGTGTTCCTTGTCCTGAACAAAGCCATGATCAGCGGCCTCGAGAGCGGAGCAACCAAGGGATGACCAGCGTAGAACAGGGCAAGGGTGCCCACACCGTGACGATGCGGGATGTCGCCAAGGCGGCCGGGGTTTCCGTCGCCACGGTATCGGTGGTCGTCAACAACAAGCCCGGTGCCCGCATCGGCGACGAAGCGAGGCACCGCGTGCTGGAGGTTGTGGCGAAGCTGGGCTACCGGCCCAATATGCTGGCACAAACCCTCGCCAACGGCACCTCCCGCTTCATCGGCCTGGTGGCCGACGCCATTGCCACCACCCCCTTCGCCGGGCAGATCATCCACGGGGCCCAGGACGAAGCGTGGAAAAACGGCTACGTCCTCCTCGTGGCGAACACCGACGGCAACCAGGCGGCCGAGGACGAGGCCATCGCCATGATGCTGGAGCACCAGGTCCACGGAATCCTGTACTCAAGCTGGTACCACCGCGAGATCACCGTTCCTGCCACGCTCCACCAGACTGACACGGTGCTCGTGAACTGCTTCGCGGCTGGAAGCGGGCTTCCCGCCGTCGTGCCTGACGAAGAGGAAGGTGGGCGGACAGCCACCCAGGAACTTCTGGACGCCGGCCACAGCAGGATCGCCTTCATCAACACCACCACGCCCTCACCGGCGCAAAGCGGACGCCTCGCCGGCTACCGCGCCGCACTGGAAGCGGCCGGCATCAGCTACGACGAATCGCTCGTGTTCCCCGCAGCTCCCGAGCAGGAAGGGGGATACGTGTCCACGCCCAGCATCATGAAATCCGGAGCCACGGCGGTGTTCTGCCACAACGACCGAGTGGCCATGGGCCTCTACGACGGGCTGCGCGAACAGGGGCTGCGCATTCCCGAGGACATTGCCGTGATGGGCTTTGACAACCAGTACGTCATTGCCGCCCACCTGCGTCCGCCGTTGTCGACGGTGGCCCTGCCGCACTACGAGCTGGGTGCGGCCGGGGTGCGCATGCTCCTTGGCATCGACAACTCCTCCGACACCGTTCCCACACGCATCGCCTGCCCACCAATCTCGCGGCAGTCGATCTAAGGAAGCCCCCATGAACCAAACAGATCAACTGATGCCCAGGCCTGCCTTCCACTTCACCCCGCAACGCAACTGGATGAACGACCCCAACGGGCTCGTCCACGATCGCGGCCTCTGGCACCTCTACTACCAATACAATCCCGAGGGCCCGGACTGGGGCAACATGAGCTGGGGCCATGCCACCAGCGCCGATCTGCAGCACTGGACCGAGCATCCCGTGGCGCTGCCATATCGCCAGGGCGAGCAGATCTTCTCCGGCTCCATCGTGGCCACAGAGTCCGACGCCGGACCGCTTCTGACCGCCCACTATACGAGCGCGTACGACGACGGACACCAGGCACAGTCCCGGGCGGAAAGTACCGACGGTGGTTTCACCTGGGAGACGGACCCCGGCAACCCCGTCCTGGATCGCAACACCAGCGCGTTCCGCGACCCCAAGGTGATCCGTTGTGCGGATGCCGGGGGAGAGCCCCGGTGGATTCTGCTGGCCGTCGAGGCGGAAGACCGGCAGGTGCTCTTTTACTCATCCACCGACCTGCGCACCTGGAAGCACGAGAGCACCTTTGGTCCGTTGGGGGTGGACGGGGTTGTCTGGGAATGCCCGGATCTCATTCCGCTGCCCGTGGACGGAAACGCTGACACCATCCGCTGGGTGCTGCTGCTCAGCACCAACCCCGTGGGCGGGGATGCGGATCCGGAGGGTTCCTCGATGAGCTATCTCATCGGTGACTTTGACGGCACCACATTCACCCCGGACTCCTCCGAGCTGACCCGCCTCGATCTAGGCCGAGACTTCTACGCCGGCGTCACCTTCGACAACGCCCCGGCCGGCGAAAAAGTCATGATGGCTTGGATGAGCAACTGGAGCTACGCCGGTGCCATCCCATCGGCCCCGTGGCGGGGAGCCATGTCGCTGCCGCGCCAGTTGTCGCTGCGCACCGTCGGCGGATCCCCGCGGCTCATCCAACAACCGCCAACATTCATCCAGGAACAGCTCGCCGCGGCAGATCCCGCAGCCCGCATGAGCCTGGCCCAACCCGTCGAGATGGCCCTGAGCGGACACTCGCTCATGGAAATTCACTGGGATCCGACTACTACAGGGACGCTTCGGCTGACCCTTCGAGGGGACGCCGAGTCCGACGTCGTCATTGATCACGCGCCCGAAACCGGCGCCTTGCGCGTCACCCGCCAAGGCGCCGCTGCGCAAGCTGTCCATGCCGCCTTTCCCTCGACGAGCACCGTTGCCCTCGATGCTTTGGCGCCGGTGCGGCTGCTCCTGAGCCTTGACGGACCGCTGCTGGAACTGTTTATCAACGACGGCGAAGCGACCGTTTCAAACCTTGTTGTCGTGGGCTCCGGCGCAGTGACGGCTCGGATTGAAGCGGGGCTGCCAGGGCATGTTTCGGTGCTACTGCGCGATGTCCCTGAAACTGAAACGCCTGCACGGCCTTCTCCGCCAGGAAGCTCACAAGGCCTGGCCTGATCCACCTCTCTGTTCTGCAACTGCCAATTGACCCTGGCGGGCGCCCCCGCGCGCCCGCCAGGCCTTGAAAGGAAGCAAATCATGATGCCCAAAATCTCCCGCCGGAGTCTCCTCCAGGGCGCCGGAACCGGCGCCCTGGCGCTCGTGCCGAGCGGAGGCTTGCCCGCCGCCGCGCAAGCCCAGGTCTCCCTCCGCGCCAAATATCACATGACCCCGCCGTCCGGCTGGCTCTGCGACCCGCAACGACCCGTCACCACCAACGGCGCCTACCAGCTCTACTACCTGCACGCCGGCCAGAACAACGGCCCGGGCGGTTGGGACCACGCCACCACAAGCGACGCAGTCACCTTCACCCACCACGGCACCGTGATGCCGCTGGAACCTGACTTCCCCGTCTGGTCGGGATCCGCCGTCGTCGATACCGCGAACACCGCCGGATTTGGTGCGGGAGCAGTCGTCGCCCTGGCCACGAAACCAACCGACGGCATCCGCAAATACCAGGAGCAGTACCTGTACTGGTCAACCGACGGCGGATTCACGTTCACGGCGCTCGCCGACCCTGTCATTGTCAACACCGACGGGCGCACCGCAACCACGCAGGCCGAAATTGACAACGCCGAGTGGTTCCGTGACCCCAAGATCCACTGGGATGCCGCCCGCAGTGAATGGGTGTGCGTGATCGGGCGGGCACGCTACGCAAGCTTCTTCACCTCAACGAACCTTCGTGATTGGCACCTCAAGCTCAACTTCGACTACCCCAACCACGCCCTCGGCGGCGTTGAATGCCCCGACCTGTTCGAAATGACAGCCGACGACGGCACCCGTCATTGGGTGCTCGGAGCCAGCATGGATGCCTACAGCATTGGCCTGCCCATGACCTACGCCTACTGGATGGGCGTCTGGGACGGTGACGAGTTCATTGCCGACGACCTCACCCCGCAGTGGCTGGACTGGGGCTGGGACTGGTACGCCGCCGTCACCTGGCCATCCACCGACGAGCCGGACACGCGCCGTCTCGCGATCGCGTGGATGAACAACTGGAAATACGCCGCACGTGATGTGCCGACCGACGCCACTGACGGCTACAACGGCCAAAACTCCATTGCGCGCGAGCTGCGCCTTGCGCATCAGGGCGACGGCGGCTACAGCCTCCTGAGCAGCCCCGTTGTATCGCTGGCGAACTACACGACGGCAACCAAGGCTGTGCCTGACCAGACTGTCAACGGAAATTTCACTGTGCCCTTCAACGGCCGCGCCTACGAGCTTGAACTGGACATCAGCTGGGATGCCGCGAGCAACGTTGGGGTTGCCGTGGGGCGCTCCGCCGACGGATCCCGGCACACCAACATTGGCAAGTACGGCAGCGAGCTCTACGTTGACCGGGCGCCGTCGGACCTCGGCGGATACTCACTGGCACCTTATTCGCGGGCCGCGGCGCCGATCGATGCCAATGCCCGCTCCATGCACCTGAGAGTCTTCGTTGACACCCAAAGTGTTGAGGTGTTCGTCAATGCCGGCCACACGGTGCTTTCCCAACAGGTGCACTTCGCCGAAGGAGACACCGGCATATCGTTCTACTCCGACGGCGGGGCGGCAACGTTCACCGGCATCACCATCCGGGAAATCGACGCCTCCAGCTGACGAGGGTGGAGACGTGCTCCCCCGGGGAGCGCCACCCTGTAGTGGCGCTCCCCGGGGGCGGCGTCTCACAGCTCGGCAATGATGATTTTCTTCATCTCGAGCATCCGCGCGAAGGCACCCGGATGCTGCATGAGCTCGCCCATGTTCTGCGGCACGATCTGCCAGCTCACGCCGAAGCGGTCAACCACCCAGCCACACTGTTCTGCCTCGGGCACGCTGGACAGGACCTCCCACAGACGATCGATCTCCTCCTGGTCTGCGCAGGAGACTTCCAGTGAGAGCCCCGGTGAGAACGTGAAGTCGTGGATCGCGCCGCCATCCATGCCGGAGAACGACTGCCCGGCCAGCGTGAACTCTGCGAACATGATGCCGTCCGCCGCATTCGGATGGGGCATGGACATGCCGGTGCTGGAATCCGGCAGAAGCCCGGTGTAGAGCTCGATCGCCTGCTGGGCCTGGGCAACAGGCCCGGTGAAAAGGAACTGTGGAATCACGACTGCCCGCCGGTCTCCGGCGGGGGCGCCCAACATCAGCTGCCAGTTCACCCCGAAGCGGTCTTCGACCCAGCCATACAGCTTGCTGTGCGGATATTCGCCCAACTCCATGCGCACCTGGCCGCCTTCTGCGAAGGCCTCCCACATGCTCTGGATGCGGGCGCGGGCCTCATCCTCGCCGCCGTCGAACAGGCGCGGATCCATGTTCAGGATGAACGAGATGGCAGGTGTTGGACGGAACTCATTGCCGGCATTGATGAGGCGGATCTGGTAACCGCTGACTGACACATCAACGACGAGGGGCTGCCCCGCAAAATCGCGTTGGAAGTCCAGCAAACCTTCCGTTGGATAGTTCATTGTTGTCTCCGCCGACGTTTGCGGAAGCACCGCAGAGTAGAACTCTCCGACCTCCACCGCGTTGCCTTGACACCATACATTGGGCACGATCCGTTGCATGATTCCTCCTGCTCGAAGTGACTCATTTCAGCATGCCACTGCCGCACCTTCGCATCAATAGCGGCGACGCCGTATCGGTGCAGTTCAAAGCCGCCTCAGTGAGTCATCGGCCTGCATGCCTGCGTACGTGAACTGGACATCGGCCGGGATGCCGCGAGGGACCCCCGAACCTGAATATAATGAGGCATGGATAAAAAGCTCGGAGCAACGCCCCGGGTGGGCATCCGTGACGTCGCAGCAGCAGCGGGTGTTTCGATTACGACCGTGTCGCATGCGCTGAGCGGGGCTCGCGCATTAAAAGCTGACACGCGGGCGCGGGTGTTGGCTGCTGCAGAGCGGTTGGGCTATTCGCCAGACCCGCGGGCACGCGGTCTGCGAAGCGCACGCACCTACATGATTGGGCTCCTGAGCGACACCATTGCAGTGACTCCCTATGCCGGACTCATGATCAGCGGTGCGCAGGATGCGGCCGCCGAAAATCAGAGCGCCGTCGTGGTCCTTGACTCAAATGCAATGGCCGAGCGGGAACTGTTGGACATCCGCATATTGAATAATCATCGGGTGGATGGCGTGATCTATGCGCGCATGTACCACCAGGAGGTCACGGTGCCGCAGGAGCTGGACAGTGCGCCGGTGGTATTGGCGAATGCCTCAACCGGCGATCCTCGTTATTCCTCGATCGTTCCGGATGAGGTGGGGATTGGTCTGGACGCGACCCGGCACCTGACGAGCTTTGGGCACCGCCGGATTGGCTTCACCACTGTTCCCGAATCGGTGCCGGCGTCCCGGGGTCGCGAGCGCGGCTATCGCCAGGCATTGGAAGAAGCCGGAATCACTGTGGACGAATCGTTGATCGCAGCGACCAGCGGCGACGCGGCCGGTGGGCGTGCTGCCGCCCGCCTCCTGTTGGATCGGCCCAACCGCCCCACCGCCATCTTCTGCTTTAACGATGAAGCGGCCATGGGCGTCTACCAGGCGGCCCGGGAACTTGGCTTGTCCATCCCGCATGATGTTTCGATTGTTGGTGTGGATGACCTGCAACTGATTTCGCGTGCCTTGGTGCCGATGTTAACCACCATTGCGTTGCCGCACCATGAAATGGGGCGCTGGGCGGTGTCCCAGCTCTTCCAGCATGTGGATGGGGGACAACCGGACGCCATTCAGAAGCAGCTTCCCTGCACCCTGGTCAAGCGCGATTCGGTTGCGCCACCCTCCAGTTAAAAATTACTTGCGGGTTGGGGCGGCCACGGCCAGCGGATTGAGGGTGGCCGACAGCAGCTGGGTATCGCCACCCAACGATTCGACACTGAGCGTGTGTTGTCCCGGCGACAGGACGGATACCGAACTCAGGGCGGCTTCGCCGTCCTGGGCAAAGACCTCAATCGACGTCGTGTCAACAACCACATCCAGGCTGAGCCCGCCATCACGCAGGGGAACCTTTTCGCTGCGGACCTGGCGGTAGCTTTCCGGCATGCCGGCGGCGATCTTGTCGGAATCACGGGCCAGGGACAACGTCTGGTCATGGAAGTTGTAATTGAGCGTGATGAACGATCCATCGTGATCTTCCAACTTCACGCGCGCTTCCTTGGCCGGATGTCCCGCATCCGGTGCCATGGTCAGGCGCAGCCGATAGGCAGCCGTGGCCGGTTGCGGCAAGCTGATGGGGTTGTGCTGCTGAATCTGCTGGGCATCGGCGTGTTCGGGCTCGCCTTCGAGATCGGCGATGGCGTCGATGGGTTGTGAGTTCAGCTCTGGATGCCCGTCAACAGTGCGCAACGTCAGCTGGCGCACTGTTGACATGCTGCCACCGGACCAGTCTTCTTTTGGCAGTGCTCCGGCATACGCCCAGTTGTTCATCCAGCCGATTGCATAGCGCTGTGCGAGCGGATTGTCAGCATTCGGGTCATCCCAGGTGACGGCCGCGTAGAAATCAGAGCCGGCATCAAGCCAGCGGGGGTCATCTTGTTCCGGGACAAAGTTCTTTCCGTCCCATGAGCCGGTCCAGTAGGTGTAGCCGGTGGTACGACCGGTGCTTTCGCCGTTGGCGCTGATTCCCAGCACCCAGGTCGTGCGCTCCGGGTCGCCATCCACGGCCATCTCAAACAAGTCGGGGCATTCAATGACACCAAGATCATTGCGCTCAAATCCCGACTGGTAGGTCCAAGCCTTCAAATCCGGGGACGTGTAAAAACCAACCTTGTTGCCCTCGGCCAACAGCATGAGCCAATGGGAGCGTTCTTTGTCCCAGACGATCTTCGGATCACGCCAGGCTTCCGTGCCGGGGTTGTCCATGACAGGGTTGCCTTCATAGGAAGTGAACGAATAGCCGCCGTCTGTCGAAAAGAACAGCGACTGGCGTTGCACCCCATCAATTTGCTGGGTGACCAGGGAAATCACGGCATCCTTGCCAAATCCGGCCGTATTCTTCGTGTCAACCACCGCGCTTCCGGTCCAGATGTCGCCAAGACCGTTGGTGTACTTCTCGATGGCAACGCCTTCGTCTTTCCAATGGACCAGGTCGGTTGAGGTGACGTGATACCAGGCGGTGCCGTTTCCCTCCGGGTAATCGGCGTTGTAGAGGTAGTAAAAGTGCCAAAGGCCATTGAGAAAAAACGGGCGCTGTGGATCGTTCATCCAGTCTTGGGCAGGGGTCAAGTGCGTAGCCGGGCGATATTGCGACCAGTCGTCCGGCCGCTGAAATTCTTCGGCGCCAGTGGCGGGGGACTGGTTCGCGGGGTTGGGTGCCTCTTCCGCGGGCCTCATGAGCACCACGGTTGTGATCGCACCGAGAACCAGGACACAGATCACGGCTGCAGCCAAAAAGGACAAGGGGAAGCGGCGTCTTGAAATGGGCATTGGTCTTTCGAAGGGATGGGTGCAGGGTCTCCGCCGGCGGACGGCAGGGACTCTGCTTCGTCGCAAAAATGTGGGGGAGAGAACGTGCATCACTTGGAGTGACCAGGAACCACCGTAACCGACATCCAAAACGTTTTGCCAACAAATGTGACCAAGGTTCCAAAACGTTTTGCATCGTTTGACTTTTCCTGTGTGGATGCTTAGTTTTGGCTGTGGAGAGAATGTGTGTCCCGTTCGAGTGATTGTCCGATTGCCAATCGAATGAAGGCACATGATTGTGAAGAAAACACGCACCAAACACGGCCGGCTGGTCGCCGTATTAGGTCTGGGAGCACTCGGTGCGGCCCTGATCGCCGGGCCGGCAGTAGCTGCACCGGACGTTGCGCCGGGGTTCCCGGCACCAACTGAACACACCCAACAGGCATACAGCCCAACCGATGACTTCACTGCACGTTGGACTCGCGCCGACGCCAAACAGCTGAAGGCCATGTCCAACCCGGACGCCGCTCCTCGTGAGAATTCCATGCCCGAGGACTTCACGATGCCGACAGTATCTCAGGACTTCCCTGACATGAGCAACGAAAAGGTCTGGGTTTGGGATACCTGGCCATTGGTTGACGAGAACGCCAACCAGTACAGCGTCAGTGGCCAGGAAATCATCTTTTCGCTCGTTGCCGACCGCAAGCTGGGCTTCGATGAGCGACACCAATATGCGCGCATCGGCTACTTCTACCGTCCCGCAGGTGTACCTGCCGATGAGCGTCCCGAAAACGGTGGCTGGACCTACGGCGGCCAGGTCTTCGATGAAGGCGTCACGGGCAAGATCTTTGAGGATCAGTCCTTCAGCCACCAGACCCAGTGGTCGGGTTCGGCGCGTGTCACCAAAAACGGCGAAGTCAAGCTGTTCTTCACCGACGTTGCGTTCTACCGCGACGCAGCCGGCAACGACGTCAAGGCCTATGACCCGCGCATCGCACTGAGCGTCGGGCACGTGCACGCCAACAAGAATGGCGTGAAGTTCACCGGCTTCGACAAGGTCACCGACCTGCTGCAGGCTGACGGCAAGCTCTACCAGAACGCCGAGCAGAACCAGTTCTTCAACTTCCGTGACCCCTTCACCTTTGAAGATCCGGCCCACCCGGGCGAGACCTACATGGTTTTCGAAGGCAACACCGCCCAGAAGCGTGACGAAGCCCAGTGCACTGCCGAAGACCTCGGCTACCGCGAGGGCGAGACCAACGGCGAAACCGTCGCCGAGGTCAACAAATCCGGTGCAACTTACCAGATCGGCAACGTGGGCCTGGCCCGTGCAACGAACAAGGAGCTGACCAAGTGGGAGTTCCTGCCGCCAATTTTGTCGGCTAATTGCGTCACCGACCAGACCGAGCGTCCGCAGGTTTACATGAAGGACGGGAAGTACTACCTGTTCACCATTAGCCACCGCTCAACCTTCGCCGCCGGCATCGACGGCCCGGAAGGCGTCTACGGCTTTGTGGGTGACGGCATCCGCAGCGACTACCAGCCGTTGAACCGCGGTTCGGGCCTGGCCCTGGGCAGCCCCACCAACCTGAACTATCCTGCTGGTACGCCGTTTGCTCCTGACGAAAACCAGCACCCGGGACAGTTCCAGGCCTACTCGCACTACGTGATGCCCAACGGTCTGGTGCAGTCATTCATCGACACCATCGGAACCAATGACAACTTCGTGCGTGGCGGTACCCTCGGCCCGACAGTTCGCCTGGATATTGAGGGCGCCTCGGCCACTGTGGACCGTTCCTACGGCAACCTGGGACTCGGCGGCTGGGCGGACATCCCCGCGAACCGTGAGCTCAAGGTCAACAACGGTGTAGCCAAATAATTGGCGTAGCCCGCATGCCGCATTACTGAGCTGACAAATTCGGTCGGTGCACCTTCATCACCCGTGAAGGCGCACCGACCGATTTGAGTGTCCTGACGTCTTCTTGATCCGAAGCGGCTCGGTGCGAATGACAATCTCATTCAAGCCCGCGGCGGGTCAGTGGCCTGCCCGGCCGTAAGCGTAAATGATGACTGTGAAATGCATGCAAGCGGAGCTTGCATGCATTTCTTCAATGTTTTATCGTCGTGGTCGCTGCATCTCAAAGTATGGGCACTACCCTGCGCGTGGGATGAGAGCCAGAAGCCAGTAATCAGCCCCCCCCAACTACGGTGCGGTCGAGTGGCGCCAGTTTGCAATGCATTCCTCCGCCAAATCAAGCCATTGGGGCGGCACACAGCGCTGCCAAGACTAGTTGGAGTCCTTGGCGCGATCGTTGAAGGCTCGTGCTTCGATCTGAACCCATCCGTTTCTGGCTCTGGCCTCCGCGTCAATGTTCCCAACACCCCGCAGGCCTGAGCCACCCAAGTGCTCCAACCGGCCGACATCAGGACCGGCCAAGCAGCCGCGAATGCCCTACGCAGTGGCAGCTGCGCATATTACGGCAGCAAGGCGTTGAACCCCCGCCTTGATCATTTCTGCGGGGAGGGCGCTAAAGGCCAAGCGGAGACAGCTCGATGGTTCTCCTCCCGGCAGGAAGACAGTACCCGGAAAGTAGGCAACATTTGCGTCGAAGGCGCTGTAGACCAGGGTCTGGGTATCGATTGAATGTGGAAGCGTCAGCCAAATAAAGAAGCCACCCTGCGGTTTGGTCCAGGTGACTCCTGTCGGCATATTTCCGGCGAGGGCTGTGAGCATGACGTCACGGCGTTCCCGGTAGGCGTCGATGGCTGTCGAAAGATGGGCCCGCCAGTCGTAGTCCCGAAGGTATGCCGAGATGAGCATTTGGCTCAAAGCGGGCGGGCACAGGGTGCTCGAACCGCCCAAGATCAGGAACTTCTGCACCAGATGCGGCGGCAACAGCGCCCACCCGATTCGTAGTCCAGGGGAAAAGATCTTGGAAAATGATCCCAGGTAGATCACGTCTTGCGGATTGTCCGCGCGGAGCGCAGGCAGGGTGTCGCCGTCCAAGCGCAACAGGCCGTAGGGGTTGTCCTCCACCACGATGATGTTGAATTCGCGGCAGATCGCCACAATCTGGCTGCGCCTGTCCGCAGCCAGGGTGATTCCGGTCGGATTGTTGAAGTTGGGAATGACGTATAGGAACTTGATGTTCTTTCCGGCATCCCTCAGACCGGCAATGCGCCGCTCAAGCTCTTCAGGAATCAACCCATCTTCATCTGTCCGGACTGCCTGTACGTCGGTTTGATACCCGGCGAATGTTCCGAGAGCACCCATGTAGGTGGCATCGTCGGTCAGAATGGTGTCCCCGGGATTGCAAAGAATTTTGGTGACGGTGTCCAAGGCCGATTGGGAGCCGATGGTCACGGCCACGTTGGCGGGGGAGCTGTCGGTGATTCCTTCCAACGCCATGAGCTCGCAGATCTGGGTGCGTAGTTCCTCCGTGCCTTGACCCGCACCATATTGCAGCGCATGCTGGCCGTCATTTGCAATGATGGCGTCTGCCGAAAGGCCCAGACCGGCCATGGGAAGAAAGCTGAGGTCGGGGTTCCCTCCTGCCAGGGAGATCAGCCCGGGGCGGGCGGCTGTCGCAAATATTTCTGCAACCGCCGTTGAAATCGGCCCCGTGGCGCAGTCTGCGAAGAGGCGTTCGTGCCGGGACGCAGGTGCAGAATGAACGAGTCCGTCCAGGATCTGGGGCATCGTCATGCGCTCTCGGTGTGTGTGACGTCGGGGGCAAGGGCCCCTGCACAAAGCCGGTGGAGCACTTCGGTCAGCATTGTCAGCCCGGCAACGATGTCCTCATCGGTGGTGTACTCGTGCTCATTGTGAGAGATCCCGTCAACGCTGGGCACAAACAACATGACTGTGGGGACCAGGTCCTTCATGTTGGTGGAGTCGTGGCCGGCCAGGGTCATGACCTCCTTGTTTGACAGGCCCAGATCCGCGGCCACCTTCGCCGCCAGTTCCACGCCCTCGCGCTGGTATGGCGTAACGGGCCAGGAATGCGAGTGGTGCTTTTCGACTGAGACACTGGCCAGTGCCTCAATGTCCGCGATGCGGCCGTGCAGCAGTGCGTCCGCTTCTGCCAGGACGGTTTCATCGGCGCTGCGCAGGTCAAGCAGCAGACTCACTCGCGATGGCACCACGACCGGCGAGTTCGGGTAGACATTGAGCTGCCCGACGGAGGTGTGCAGGACTCCCGGGAACTGGTTGGCCAGCTCCCGTGCAGCGACCACAAGCATGGAAGCGCCCAGCAGCGCGTCCTTGCGATCCTCGATCACGGTGGACCCGGTGTGGGCCTGTTCGCCGTGGACCACAAATTCGTACTTGTTGGCGGCCCAGTTAGAGGACACCAGACCAATCGTGACACCCTCCCGTTCCATGCCGCGGCCTTGTTCGATATGTATCTCCGCGCAAAATGCTGCCTCGGGCCCGGCAAAGTCGCCCCGGCACCCAATTTCATCCAAGGCGTCGCAGACGGAAACACCGGCGGCGTCAGTCGTCGCAAGCGCCGTGTCCAGCTCCAGCTTCCCTGTGTACACGGAGGAGCCCATCATGGACGGCTTGAAGCGGGAGCCTTCCTCGTTGAACCAGTTGACGACGGCGATGTTGTACTTGGGTGCTTCACCGTTTGCCTCGCCCCACGCAGCCTTGAGCCGAAACGCTGCGTGCGCCGCGGCCAGAACCCCATAAGCGCCGTCATACCGTCCGGCGGTTGGCTGGGAATCCATGTGCGATCCAGCCACAACGAACGGAGCACCCGGCACAGCCTCGTAGAGCCCCCACTGATTGCCGGCCTGATCGAACTGCACCTTGAAACCTTGTGCCTCCAGCAAGGTTTTAAGCCAGTGCCGCTGCTCGCCGTCGGGGGCGCTGGCTGCTTGGCGGTCGACACCACCGTTTCCGGTGGCACCAAAGGCGCCCATGGTGTGGAAATCCGCCACGAAGGCATTGTCCTGGTCGGTGAAGCTGGCAGTTGATGTCATGGCTTTCCCTTCGGGGTGGCGATTGGAGTGTTAGGACGCGTGGGCCGGAACCGGCACGGGATGTTGGCTGGGCAGGGTGTTGTAGCTGAAAATGCCGCCCACAGCGGTGGCCAACACCGCCAATTCACCGATGTCAGCGACGGCAAGCGGTGAACCTGACAGCACCGTGAAGTCTGCGAACTTCCCGATGGACAGGGAGCCCTTGACGGTCTCTGTTCCGGTGGCCCGGGCGGCACCGGTGGTGTAGGCGGCGAGGGCTTGGTGGGGCGTGAGTCGTTCATGCGGATTGCCAAATACAGCGCCGGATGATGTTTTGCGGTCCACGAAGGCTTGCATCCCGCGCAGCACATTGCCGTTGGCCACTGGTCGGTCCGAGCTTCCGGCCAAGGTGATGCCCGCGGCCAGGAACGAAGCCGCCCGGTAGGCCCAGGGCAAGCGGTCAGTTCCGAGGGAGAGCGCCATGCCGTCGCCTCCGTCGTGAAAGAAGCTGGCTTGGGGCGTGACGGCGATGCCGGCTGCCGCCATTCGTCCCAACTGATCAGGCCGCGTCAGGGAGGCATGCTCGATCCTGTTCGGCATGGCGTGGCGGCCGTATTTCAGCTCACAGGTGCCGATGATGTTAATGGCCAGTTCCACGGCGCGATCTCCGATGGCGTGGGCGGCGATGGACCATCCGGCCGCGTACACGGATTCGATCTTCTCCTGCAACTGCACCGGGCTGGCCTGAAAGTAGCCCAGGTTTCCGGCATTGTCCCGATGCCCGTGGCTGCAATATTCTGCACTGACGGCTGCCGTTTCGCCCATGAGCGAGCCGTCAAGGAAGACCTTGGCAGGGCCCAGCGACAGCATGTCGTCGCCGAAGCCGCTGGCAATGCCCAGATCCAGCCCCGAGGGTGCATCGTGTCCGCCGCCGTCGGCGGCGTGCCCCTCCAAACGGTGCAGCGCATCGAGGACCGGCATGACCTGTGCGCGGGCGTGGAGCCGCCCGGAGGCTGCAGCCCGCTGGTAGGCAGCAAGCTCGGCCGGACTGTGCCCGATCCACCCGCCCCCGGCCCCCGCCTCAGTGAAACTTGTAATCCCTTCAGAGGCGTAATGCAGGGTGGCGCGGTCAAGCGCCGATTCCAAATCCTCAATCGAGTACGGCAGTATCAGTGCCTGGATTAGGGCCTGGGCTGTTTCCTGGACGAGTCCTGTGGGCTGGCCGGAAGCATCCCGGACGATGACGCCACCGTCGGGGTCCGTGAAATCGAGGGAGTGGGCACCGGCCAGGCGAAGCGCGGCGGTATTTACCACGGCCATGTGGCCCGAGTTGTGCCTGATAAACAGCGGCCGTTCCCCCGTAATGGCATCAAGGGTGCCAATGTCCGGGAACTCACCCTGGTGGTGCTGGTCGCTGAAGCCGGTTGCCATGATCCAGCCCGAGCTGACACCGGCTGCCGACTGGGAGCCAACCTCCTGCTCGATCAGCGCGTACAACTCCGCCAGCCCACGGGCGGCGGAAACATCGAGCTCGGCCAGGCCCAGCCCGAACCACACGGTGTGGCAGTGCGCATCGATAAACCCCGGGGTGATGGTGGCGCCGTTGAGATCCAGGACCGTGGCGGCCTCCAAACCGGCAATGTCGTCGTCGAGGCCAACGATCCGGCCCTGCCAGACTCCCAGCGAGCTGGCGAAGGGCCGTTCGGCGTCCATGGTGATGATGTTGGCGTTGCGCAACAATAGATCTAGTTTCACGGCGATGCCTTAGCGGTGGGAGGTGGTGACGGACTTGAGACGGGTGTAGTCCTCGAGCCCGTAAACGGAGAGGTCCTTGCCGGTGCCGGAGTGCTTGAAGCCGCCGTGCGGGGCCTCGGCCGGAATCACCTGGTGGCAGTTGATCCAGACGCAGCCAAAGTCCAGTTCGATGGAGACACGGGTGACCACGCCGTGGTTTTCGGACCAGACGCTGGAGGCCAGCGCATATTTGGTTCCGTTGGCCAGTGCTATCGACTCGGCCTCCGTGGTGAACGGCTGCACGGTAAGCACGGGGCCAAAGATCTCTTCACGCACCACCTCGTCAGTCTGGACGACGCCGTCAATGACGGTGGGTGCAAAGTGGTAGCCGGTGCCGGTGCGCTTGCCTCCGGCAAGAATCCGGGCATTGTCCGGCAGGCGGGCCATGAATCCCTCCACCCGTTCCAAGTGGGCGGCACTGTTGAGCGGGCCAAGGTCGGCGCCGTCGCCACCCACCCTCAGGGCGTCGGCTGCTGCGGCCAGAGCGGCGGAAAACTTGGCGTGGATTGAGGCTTCCACGAGGACACGGGTGACGGCTGTGCAGTCCTGGCCGGCATTGAAAAAGGCTGCCAGGGCAATCTCGGAGGCAGTGCGGTCAACGTCAACGTCGGCGAAGACGACGGCCGGGGCCTTGCCTCCAAGTTCCAAGTGAACGTCCTTGAGCGTCTTGGCTGCCGCCGACATGACGTGCTCTCCGGCCCGGGTTGAGCCGGTGATGGAGACCATTTCAGGGATCTCGTGCTCCACCATCGCCGCACCGGCGTCACGTCCGCCGCAAATGACATTCACGACGCCGGGCGGGAACACTTCCTGGGCCAACTCGCCCAGGATGACGCTAGACCACGGCGTGGTGTCTGCCGGCTTCAGGACCAAAGTGTTGCCGGCGGCCAGGGCCGGGGCGATCTTCCAGATGGCCATCATGAACGGGTAGTTCCACGGCGTGATTTGGGCGACCACACCCAACGGTTCGCGCCGGACGGTGGAGGTGAATCCCCGGACATACTCGGTGGAGGCGGTCCCGGAGACGACGCGGCAGGCGCCGGCGAAGAAGCGCAGTTGGTCGGCGCCGCGCAGGATTTCCAGTTCCCGGGTCGCCGCGCGGGGCTTGCCCGTGCACGCCACCTCGGCGTCCACAAGCCGATCGACGTTGGCCTCGATGAGATCGGCGAACTGGAGCAGCAGGGCCTGGCGTTCGGCCGGTGTCGTGCGCTTGTATGCGGCGAAGGCTTGTGCCGCCGCCTGAAATGCCAGATCGACGATGGCGGCGTCGCTGTCCGGCGCAGTGCCGATCTGTACCCCGGTTGCCGGGTCGAAGAATGGCAGCGTGTCCGCAGTTTCCACGGCTTCGCCGTTGATGATGTTGCTGAGCGTGATCATGAGGGGCTCCAGTTAGTTGCTCTTGGGGGAACGGGTGGCAGGGTCTTGCGGGAGGTGCAGCACGGCTGGCAGGCCGGACTCGACAGCGCGGCGAAACGCGGCGGCAAAGTCGCCGGCCGTATCCACGCGTTCGCCGTAGCCGCCGTAGGAGCGGGCCAGTGCGGCGAAATCGGGGTTGGTCATGTGTGTCCCTGAAGGGCGGCCGGGGTAGTGGTTTTCCTGGTGTTCGCGGATGGTGGCGAAGATGCCGTTGTCCACCACGAGTGCGATGAACGGTGCCCCATAAGCCATTGCCGTGGCGATTTCCTGGCCGTTCATCATGAAGCAGCCATCGCCTGCCACGGAGATGACTTGCCGACCCGGGTAGGCAAGCGAGGCGGCCACGGCGGCGGGGATGCCCATGCCCATTGCGCCGTTGCGCGGGGCAGCGAGCGAGTTGGCGCTGGTGTGGGTCAGGTAGCGGGCAGGCCAGAGGGTGTGGTTCCCGGCGCCAAAGGTGAGGATGGCGTCGTCGTCCATCTCTTGCTTGAGGATTTCCATGACGACGCCAAGATCGACGCCGGTCCCGCCGTCGGGATGGGCGGTGGCAAACTTCAGCTGGTCCGCCCTTGCCTCAGAGAACCACCCGGCCGTGCTGTCCATGGCCGGCTCCGTTGCTGCCAGGGCCAGCGAGAAAGCGGAGACGTCCGCAATGATGTGCTGGTCCAGCCGACCAAAGTGGCCCAGGAGGTCCGCGTCGGAGTTGGCCACGACCGTTTCGGCGCCGAGTCCGCGAGTATAGCCGTCGGAGAGGACGTCGCTGCGGACGCAGCCAATAAATAGGACCAGGTCCGCTGTGTCCAGTCTGGCGGCGTTGGCATCGTTGCGCCCATAGCCAAGGTATCCGGCGTAGGCGTCGGAGGTGTGCGGGACGGCGTCATATGCACGGAAATCGGCGAGGATGGGGATGCCTTGGCGGGCCGCCCAGTCGGCGATGGCCGTGCCGGAATCCTGCGTCCACCCTTCGCCGCCCACCACGATCAACGGTTTTGATGCAGCGCCGAGCCGGGACTGCAGTTCATCCAGTGCAGGGACCGCCGGAGCGGTGCGGGTCACCCGGCGCGGTTCCACGGTGCCAGCCTCAATGACATGGACCAGCACATCCTCGGGCAGGCCGACAACGACGGGACCAGGTCGTCCGCTCAATGCGGTGAAGATGGCATCGTCCACCACCCGTGCAGCGGAGGCGGCGTCGTCGAGCGTGACAACCTTTTTGGCGGTGCTGCCAAACCAGGCGTTAATGTCGAATTCCTGGAAGGACTCACGCCCGCGGTCAGCGACCGGGATGAGACCTACGAACATGATCAGGGGAGTGGCATCCTGATATGCGGTGTGGATGGCGATGAAGGCGTTGGCGGCGCCGGGACCGCGGGTCACCATCGCGATGCCCGGCAACTCTGTGAGCCGGCCTTCGGCCAGTGCCATGAATCCGGCGCCACCTTCTTGGCGAGTCACCACGGTTTCAATGGATGAGTCATGAAGTCCGTCCAGAACATCCAGGTAACTTTCGCCCGGGACGCCGTAGACGCGCTTGATGCCGGCGCGCTCCAGCTGGGCAACGATCAGGTGGCCTGCAGTAGTGGTGCTCACAGCTTCATTCCTTCTTCCTTGATGCTCAGCGGCGGCAGGAAGATGCCGGACAGAGCGGTTAATATTGAGATGACGATGAGGATGGCTGCACCGGGCCAGAACGAGTTTCCGTTGGCGGCCACCAGGGCAGTGGCGATCAACGGCACGAAACCCGAAATAACACCGGCCGTGTTTGAGGTGATGGCGACGCCCGTGTACCGGACTTTGGTGGCAAACAACGATGTCAGGGCCGCCCCGGAGACTGCGTACGGGGCGGTCAGAACGGCAACCCCGAGCATCATTCCGGCGATCACCAGCACGGGGATGCGGCTGTCGATGGCTAGGAAGACGGGGATGGCTACGAGAGCCGAGGCGAGGCCGCCCCATAGAATGACCTTGCTGGGACCGAATTTTTCTCCCATGCGGCCCGCCCAGATGATCACGCCGATCTGCAAGACAGCGGCAAGCAGCGTCCCCATGAGCAGCAAACCGTACGAGAGATGGAGTACCTTCGTGCCGTAAAACACCACGAAACTTGTGATGAGGTAGAAACCGCCAATGCCGAGCAGTGCCGAGGACATGCCGACCAGGATTTGGCGCCAGCTGTTCTTCAGTACGCCCCGGATTGGTGCATGTTCGGTTTCCCCGGATTCCATGAGGGCGGCGAATTCGGGTGATTCGCTGAGTCGGCCGCGGATCCACAGGGAAACTGCGAGTAGGGGAATGGCGGCGATGAACGGAATGCGCCAGCCCCAAGCGTCGAAGTTGGTCTGCCCCACCAGGTACAGCATTCCGAAGAAGCCACCTGAAGAAAGGATGGTGCCGATGGGGGAGCCAATCTGCGGGAGAGCAGCGTAGCGGGCGCGCTTCTCAGCTGGAGCATTTTCAACCGCGATGATCACCGCCCCGCTCCACTCCCCGCCTACAGCCAGTCCCTGGACGATACGCAAGACCACCAGCAGTAGGGGGGCGGCCAGCCCGATGCTCATGTAGTTTGGCAGCAAGCCGATCAGGCCAGTAACGACGCCGATGCCGACGATTGTCACCATGAGGATCTTCTTGCGGCCCACCTTGTCTCCGAGGGCGCCGAAAATGAACCCGCCAATGGGCCTTGCCACAAAACCTACAGCCAGAGTTGCAAACGAACCCATGGCCGCTAGGAAGGGATCATGCGAAACAAAGAACTGGGTGTTGAATACCAAGGCTGCAGCGGTAGTGAAAAGGAAGAAGTCGTACCATTCCAGAGCGGTACCGACAAGGGCGGCGAGTGCCACCTTGCGGGTGACGCTTTCGCTAACTTCACCAGGTGCGGCCGGTTGGTGCGTGTTGGCCTTTGTTGACATGAATAATTGCTCCGATGAATTCTAAATGTTTTCGTAGATGCCGCAGGCGATGTTTTTGTGTGATTGGGGTCACCGCAGCGTTGCTTCCATTTTGTCAGGAGATTCAGCAAATTGGACTGGTTCGGTGCCGCGTAAATGGTGGAGAAAATTGTGTAATTTCACAATTCTCTGTCGTGCGTCCAGGCAAAACGACCGTCAACTTCTTGCCGTAAGTTGGAGAACTAGAGATTTACCCAGTCCTCTTCACCGGATAAGGTGGGCGAATGCACAACTTTATGGATGCCAGCAATGGTGAACGATGGAGCTCGATTGTCAAGGAGCTCGGTGATCGCATTGATGAACTGGCCGAGCGTTTCCTTACGCGTGTCTCCAGTGTCCCGAGCTATGCCACGGAAATGGTTGATCCAGCCGACGTCCGCAAGACGGCTTTGGAGTCTCTGCGACTGCTGGCTCAGAGCCTTTCCGATGGAAGGGCGGGTGTTGAGCTGCTGGACTACGCGTCGGCGCTGGGTGAAAAGCGGGCGCGGCAGGGCATTCCTCCAGAGTCGCTGATCACGGCGATTAGGCTGGATTTCAGTGTTGTGTGGACCGATCTCTTAGAGCACTGCGGCAGTGACGATGCCGTGTTGTTGGCTGGGCAGGTGGAGCATGTGTGGAGGGTGGTTGACGAATACGCAACCCAAACCCATATGAGCTACCTGTCCGAACGGGTCCGCATGGCGCAGGAGGAATCGAATTACCGACAGGAATTTATCGCCAAGCTGTTTGGGCCGGCCGGTCAGACTGTGGATGTGGTTGCCCAGGCAGCTTCTGCATTGGAAGTCGACCCGGAGGGGGAGTTTGAGATTGCAGCTGCCAGTGGCGAGGCGGTGCGTGCACTTCAAAAGGAACTGTTGACGTTCCGCGTGAAGGGGCCCTTCATGTATCAGAGCGGCAATGTCTCGTTCATGTTCTGGCAGCCGTTCAGCCGATCCCACGCCCGGGCCATGCACTCGGAAACTGCGACAGGCGCACCGGTGACGGTTTGCGGCCTGGTGCAACGCGTTCCCGGGTTGCGGTCCCTTGCAGCTGCCGGGGCAACGGCTGCAGCGTTGGCACAATTGCTGACTGATGAGGACGAGTTTCCCCTGACCATTGAGTCCGGATGGCGACGGTTGGCGCGGGAAAAGCTTCGTGAAACCGGCTTGGATCTGGAACGGGACCTTCAGGTGATGCTGGCCCAGTGCCGGGAGGGCGAGAAGCAGCGGATGGAGGAGTCGGTGAGGGCATTCCTGCAAACGGGGAGCGTCGCAGAAACCGCCACGATGCTGTTTTGCCACCGCAACACCATCCTGAACCGCCTTGCAAGGTTCAGGGAAGTCACTGGATTCGACCTGATGGTGCCGGCCCAGGCTGCAAGGATTGCCATCGCCTGGCCGGATTGACAGATTCTCCAAAATTACAGGGCTGATGCAAAAAAATTGGGCAGAGGCCCATTGTTCGGCCTCAAAGCCGGTGGGATTTGCCATTGAATTGTGATCGGCAACACATCAGAGTTTAAGGGAAGCGGTGACTCCACCGCAGAATTCTTCCCCTAATCCATTTGTTGGAGAGCTTCCATGCCTAATATTCCAGCTGCCGGCGGAGCAGTGTCGTCCACTCCGGTGGCCAAGATGCGAAAGATCGCTGTCGCCAGCGTGATTGGCACTACGGTCGAGTGGTACGATCTTTTCCTTTTCGCCACCGCGTCCGCTCTTGTGTTCAACAAGATCTTCTTCCCCAGCTTTGACCCACTCATCGGCACCATGCTGGCTTTCGGTACATTCGCCGCCGCCTACGTGGCCCGAATCATCGGTGCTGCATTGTTCGGCCACTTTGGGGACCGCATGGGGCGCAAGTCCATGCTCCTTACCTCGCTGCTGACGATGGGCGCGGCCACCTTCGCCATCGGACTCCTTCCAGATTATGCAACCATCGGAATCGCGGCCCCAATTCTTCTGTTGGTCCTTCGAGTCATTCAGGGACTGGCGCTCGGCGGCGAGTGGGGCGGTGCAGTATTGATGGTCGTTGAACACGCGCCGAAGGAAAAGCGCGGTTTCTACGGATCACTGGTCCAGCTCGGAGTTCCCGGCGGAACGATGATCGCGAACTTGGCCTTTCTGCTCGTTGCTGCAGTCATGCCCGAAGAAGCACTGCTTGCTTGGGGCTGGCGCATTCCCTTCCTTGCCAGCGTCATTTTGGTTGCTGTTGGCCTCTACATCCGGCTCTCACTTGAGGAGACACCGTCGTTCCAGGCCGTCAAGGCTGCCGGTGCCAAGGCAAAAATTCCTCTCTTCGATTTGCTGCGCAAGTACTGGAAGCAGGTTATTCTCGGGGCACTGGCCACAGTCTCTTCAGGAACAGCATTCAACGTCTTGGTTGCCTTTGGCTTGACCTATGGCAAGACCGAACTCAATTTCCACACGGACACCATGCTGTTGGCGGTGCTCGTCGCATGCGGAGTTGGCCTCGTAATGCTCCCACTGTTCGGCCGGCTCTCTGACAAAATTGGCCGCAAGCCCGTGATCATTGGCGGATTGGTGGCTGAGATTGTCCTGGCCTTCCCCCTGTTCTGGCTCATGGACACCCAAACCGTCTTCGGGCTGCTACTCGGCTACGCCCTCATGATGACGGCATTCTGTGCCAACTATGGTCCCATCGCGACGTTCCTGGCCGAGCTGTTTGGGCCACGAGTCCGCTACTCGGGGCTGTCCGTCTCCTACATGCTTGCGGGCCTTCTGGGCAGTGCCATTACGCCTGTAGTTACCACTGCCCTTCTCAGCGCAACCGGCGAGGGATCCTCAGTTGCATGGTTCCTTATTGGCTCGGCCGCTGTATCGCTGGTCGCCCTGCTCATGTTGAGTGAGACACTGCGAAAGAACATCAATGTGGTTGATGATGAAGGCGCCAAGGCGGCTTCCCACCTGCCGGTTGTTGAAGAAGGTGTCACCGTATGATCCGGCGCATTGAACGAGACAACGGAACCGTGCTGACATTGGGGACGTCCTCAGAAGCTGTCATTGCGAATGGATTCGTATTTGTGTCCGGCCAAGTCCCGGACAAGTCAAGAGCGGCGGAAGGTCCCTCCGGCTTTGATGACCAGGTTCGGCAGGCCTTGGCCAACCTTGAACGGACGTTGGAGGAAGCTGGATCCAGCATGGACCGGGTCGTCAAGGTGACGACATTCCTCACCGATCCCCGGCTTGCCGACTACAACGCGATTTACGCGGAGGCGTTTGGATCCAGTTTGCCGGCTAGGACGACTGTCATGGTTGCGGACAGCGTCCATGCCATTGAAATCCAGTGTATTGCTGTGGCGGGGGACTCGGATCACCCGGACTGTATTCGGCGGATTGCCAACGTGGCTGGAATGGCGCCGGTGCTGGGGCCGTACTCGCAAGCTGTTGTGGCCAATGGGTTCGTATTTACGTCGGGGCAGACCCCGGCAATCACCAGCATGGCTGACCAGCCGGAAAGCTTCGGCGGAAGAGTGCGACAGGTGCTGGCGAACCTGGACACAGTGTTGACAGCCGCCGGTTCAAGCATGGACCACATGGCAAAGGTGACAACGTACCTGACCGATCCCGAGCAGCTGCTTGAATACAATGACATTTACGCCGAAACCATTGGCGCCGAACTGCCCGCCCGGACGTCATGCTGCGTGGACATCTGGGACATTGCCCTCGAAATAGAGTGCATTGCGGCCCTGAAAAATCCATCTCCGGTGGCCGGGAACATCACGAGATACGCGACGTTCCCGGGACTGGCTGACTCTGTGGGCCCGTTTTCCCAGGCAGTCTTGGCCAACGGCTTCATCTTTACCACCGGCCAAATCCCGCTGATCAGCACGGTCGATGACCGGCCGCAAGATTTTGCTGGCAGCGTGCGGCAAGTGCTGTTGAATTTGAAAACAGTGCTGGAGGGGGCCGGGTCGGGACTGGCATCGGTTGTCAACGTCACCACGTATCTGACCAGCCTTGAACAGCAGGAAGAATACGACAGAATTTACGCCGAGGTTTTTGGCGCGCACCTGCCAGCCACCACATCGGTGTGCGTGGGCATCTGGGACTTCACCTTTGAGATCCAGTGCATTGCGGTCGGGGCTGATACAGCGTGAGCGGAACTGCGGCTTGGGATGCCGACCTCATGGCTCGGCTTCAATCAGTCAGTTTCCCCACGATTGGGCATTTTTTGGAAGACGGATTCCTTGACACTGGCATCCGTTCCCTGCTCGAGAATGTGCATGTTGTAGGGCGGGCAGTTACTGTGCGAATTGCGGGGGCCGACGCCTTCGCAACGAACCAGGGACTGGCCATGTTGGAGCCGGGGGATGTTCTGGTCATTGAAACCGGAAACGACCTGCGGCACGCACCAGTGGGGGCAGTGACGGCATGCGCCGCTCGGACTGCTGGTGCCGCCGGCATAGTCGTCGACGGTGTGGTGACGGACATCGTGGAGCTGCGCGAAGCGGGACTGCCTGTCTTCGCCCGCGGCACCAGCGTACTCACCACCAAGCGCCAGACGGATGCCCGCAGCGCCGTCAACGTCCCAGTGGTTTGTGGTGGGGTGACGGTCCATCCAGGTGACGTGGTCATGGCGGATGACAACGGAGTTCTGGTCCTGACACTTGAAGTGGCGGCGGCCATCGTTGACCGAGCAATTGCCACTGACCTGGCTGAGCCTGGAATCTTGGCACGTATCCAATCGGGTGAGGCCATCGCAAGCGTACTTCCAGTCCGATGAACCTGGATCTTGAGAATCAATAACTCGGGACCAGTTGCAACGCCGCGCGGGCCCTGAACCGGGTCGGCACTGAGCGACCCGGGTGCCCCTTGGGGCACCCGGGTGGTTTTGCTTCGGCCATGGCTGTTGGCTCGGGGGAGGGCCACGACCCAACGTACATTATGCTCTCAAGTCAAGATTATTGCCCTCTCACTGTGGGGCTGTTTACTCTGTTGTCGAAGGGGTCGAGTGCACCGGCGCTTTATTCCGTGGCGATTACTGGCGCCGCGGTGTCGATCATCCCGCTTATGGCTCTCGTGCCCTTCCTGCAGAGATACTGGAAGCTCGATTTGATCTCGGGTGGCCTGAAAGGGTGATTTTGCCGCGGCCTCGAATCGAAAACTGCGTCCGTTAGGTTGTCTGAGCTTTGCCCAGTGGCTCCTTCACGAACGAAGGTGGCAGTCAACGGCCAACCGGTCTGGCATCTCCATTCATGAAGGAGCCATCGATCGCTTCGCGAGGAGTTCGCTCCCGGTCGTTTCGACCTCGGCATCCACTGCATTGATGCCGGAGCCTGCCCTGCTGATTTTCCCGTTTATGGTCCGGGAAGATTCTCCGGCGGCAGTTGTCGGCAAAAATAAAGCAGGTGCCGCACCCCGAAGGGTGCGGCACCTGCCGGGTTAAGAGGAGCTAGTGTGCTCCGACGGTGATGGCGATTTCGTTCGGGACGACGTCCATTTTCTTGGATGCGGTGATCTTGCCGGTGGTGAGGTCAACTGAATGGATCGTGCTGGTGGCGGGTTCGGTGACATAAGCTGTGGTGCCGTTGACCATGATGGCGGGATGGGCGTCCTGCCATTCGGCGGGACCCTCCCACGCACCGATCACAGGGAATTCATCGGTGATCTTTCCGTCTTTCGGATCCAGCACGTGAATGGAACCGTTCGTGGACAGAATGTAGGCCAGGTCCCCGGGCCCCCGGGCAACGTCACGGAACGTGTAGTTGACGGTGTCGGGAAGCTTGACCACGTTGTAGCTGTGCTTCTCGGTATCGATCAGGGCCACGGAGTTGAGGAGGTAGCCTTCGGCGTCGGGGTCATTCTTGTAGTCGCCAACGACGATCGGGCTGGTTTCGGAGACGAACGCGTTGCCCATCCGGCCGTACTTGTCCGGGGCGGTGAACTTCTCGAATTTTCCGTGGTGGTACAGCAGCGCACCGTCCTCGCAACCGAAGACTACCGCCTCATCGGCGGCGGTGCCTTCACCGTGAATCCCCGGGCATTCCCTGCTCTCGGCGATGGGGTCCCAATGATCCTCGTGAGCTTCCAGGACAACAGCCCCGGGGCGTGCGGAATCGTCACCCAAGGTGGTCAGGAGTTTCCCGTCCTGGAGCACAATTGATACGCCGTGGTGGGGCGATTCGGCCGTGTGCGTCCGCGTTTCGGGCAGTGCTCCGCTGATGTTGGCGAGGTCCCCGGATTTGAAGATGGTGGTGGTGCCCGTCCCATCGTCGAAAAGGACAGTATTTCCGGCGTGCCGGACAACGTGGCCCGGCGCGGTTGCATCGACCACCACGTCGGTGAGTTGTGGTTCGGCCATGTCCAGCAGCTGGAAGCCGGCCGTTGTGGTGACGAAGACGTGCCTGCCGTCTCCGGCGGCGCTCAGCCGGGTGAACTCCTCGGACTCGAAGTTCTTGACGACCTCGAGCGTCTTGCCGTCGAGGACGCTGATGCCGCCTTCGTGGGAAACGGCGACGCGTCCGTTCGCATCAGCGGCGGAGGTCCCCGGCGCCTCCGCTACGGCGCCGGGGGTTCCCGAACCGTTGGCGCAGCCTGTGGCCACAAGCAGGATCCCGGCGATTGCGGCGGTGACTCCCAATCGGGTATTTCTTGGACGGAGCATGTGATGATTCCTCATTTTCTATTGGGTGAAAGAGCAATTGTGTGAGCGTGATCAGGGCGAAAGTCCCTGGACGATTCGTTGGGTGTTGGTGCGCATCATGTCCACGTACGTTGGTGCCTCACCGTCGGGGCGGCTCAGTGATTCCGTGAACAGTTCGCTGACCTCGACGTCGATGCCGGCCTCACTGGCCAGGACCTGGACCAGGCGGTCTGGCTGGGATGATTCGGCAAAAATGGTGGGCACTCCGGCGCTGCTGATCGCTTCGCTGAGCTGGCGCAGATCGGCGGCGCTGGGTGCGGCGAGCGTGGTTCCGCCGGGAATGACGGCCCCGACGACCCGGAAATCGAACCGTTCCGCGAGGTAGCCAAAGACGTGGTGGTTGGTGACCAACGCCCGGCGCTCGGCCGGGAGTGCCGCGAAGGCCGTTGTCATCTCGGCATCGAGTTCCGCCAGCCGGGCCCGGTAGGCGGCCGCGCTGGTGGCCAGCTTCCCGGCGTCGATCCCGTCGATCGTGGATGCGGCGGCCTCAAGGGCGTTGACGACGCTGAGCATGGCGGCCGGATCGGTCCAGAAATGGGGGTCCGGCGCACCCTCCGCGTCCCCGGAACTGTAGGGCACGACGCCGATCACGTCACCGGCGGCCAGCAGGGGAGTGCCGGCCGCGGCAGCCCTGTCGAGATGCTGCTGCAATCCCTCTTCCAGGCCCAGGCCGTTGGACACCAGCAGGTCCGCGTCGCCCATCCTGGCAGCCTGTTGGGCGGAAATTTCAAAGGAGTGCGGGTCAGCCTCGGGCTGCATCAGCGTGGTCACGGTTGCCTGGTCGCCAAGGACCTGGCGGGCCACGTCGCCCAGAATGTTCGTGGTGACCACGATCTGCGGAGCCTGTGCCGCCGGATCCTGTGCCGCCGGATCCTGTGCCTGTGGCCCCTGTGATGATGCCGGTTGCGAGCACCCCGACACGACCATGGCCGCCACCACTGCGACGGTCAGCAGCACGGGGCGCCTCATCGGCCGGTCTCCACGAGGTGCACGGGCTGTGTCGGCAATTCAAGGGTCCGGGCAATGCGGGCGCCATCAGCGAAGTCAATCTCAAACACCACGCCCTCCGCCGGTGCGCTGACGTAGGCGCGCCCGCCGTCAACGGTGAGCCTAACCTTCTCCGCCAGTTCCGGGCTGGCCAGGGTTTTGGGCATCAGCGGCTTTGTCGTTGCCGTGCGCTCCTTGCTGCCTTCCCCATACACCTGGACCGTGCCGTCGGTGCCGACGACGACGACGTGCCCGGCCTCGTCGTCCACCGCGGCAGCGGCGAGCACCGGGGTGGCGGTGGGAAGCCAGTCCCACTCCCGCTCACGGGTGTTGAGCAACCACACCCCGGCGTCCTGCCCGATGCCGGCCACGGTGGGACGGCCCTTGCGTGCGTCGAATGCCGTTGCCGGTGCGGCCGCTCCTGCCGGGTAGGGAACAAGCTCCAGAACCGGGGTGGCCCCATCGCTGGTGGCGACCACCGCACCGTCGGCACATCCGACGACGAGACCGACCCGGGTGGTGATGGTGCCCGCGGCAGCCGGGCACTCCGCCGTCGCTAGTTCCTTGCCGTTGACGTCAATGGCACGCAGGCGGGCGGCCGTGCCACTTGCATCCGCCTCGGTGACGACCGCGCCGTCGCCCAGCGGAGCGATGAGGCCCGCATGCGGTGCAACCTCCAGGCGGAGGGTCTCGGAAATCGTTCCGTCCGACAGCGCCGCATTGTCAACAAGGACGGCGGAACCGGAGGACGGGAAGAACATGCCAGTGGTGCCGGCCGTGGAGAGCAGCCCCGTCGCGACAGTTGCCGTGCCCCCGCCGGCGACTGTGCCGAGCGCCGCGGGTTCGGCCTGGTAGTAGTGGAAGTGGTCCACGTGATCCCACGTCCACACGCCGCTGTCGATGATCTCCACGCCGTTGGTGTTGGCCGCGAAAACATAGCGCCCGTCACTGGTGACACTGGCCGGCGGCTGCACGGATTCAAGCTGGGCCTCCGTGCCGGTCAGCAGGTCGAGCATGGAGGCTTTGCCCGCGGCGTCGATGGCCACCAGATGTAGCTGTGGCTCGGCAACCTGGGCTGCTCCAGTAATCGCGCCGTGCCCCGGCCGGGCAGGTGCATCCGCCGCTGGTTGCGGGGAGGGTGCGCTGCTGCAGCCCGCGAGGGCAAGAAGGGCAAGGGCGGCCAGTGCCGCCTGTGGTGTTCGGATGTTCATGACAACTTTCCAGGGAGTGACGCGGAAACGGGGAGGGGAGCGGGTTCTTCTTCGGTGGTGGCTGCGCAGGCAGTCATTGCCGGGCGGTGCCGCCTGGCGATGAGGCTTGCTGTCGCATTTGAGAGGGCAGCCAGGGCGATGGCTGCCGCGGCGATGGAGGCCCCCGCCGCCGTGCCTGCGTACCAGGAACAGAGGAGGCCCAGGCCGACGGCGAGTGTGCCGAAGACGGATGCGGCCACCATGCGGGCGGGGATGCCGGCTGTCCACGGGGTGGCTGCGACGGCCGGCGCCAGCAGCAGGCCAACGACCAGCAAGGACCCGACGGCTTGATAGGAGGAGACGACGGCAAGCGTCACCAAGCCCACCAGGGCCAGCTGCGCCACGTGCGGACGAAGCCCCAGCGTTTGGGCTATGCGGGTGTCGAACGCGGCGGCGACGAAGCTGCGGCGCAGGGCCGCGGCCACAACGATTGTAACGATCGCGGCACTGAGCAGGCCGATCAAGTCACCCTTGTTCATGGCCAGGATGTCGCCGAAAAGCATGGCCGTTGCGTCGGTGGCGAAGGACCGCGAGTGCGAGACGACGATGACCCCGAGGGACAACATCGCAACAAACAGCAGGCCAATGCTTGTGTCATACGACAGCCGGCCACGTCGCTGCAGCGCGCTGATCAACGCGCTCATGACAATGGCACTGACCGCACCGCCCACGACGGCTGGGGCTCCGGCAATTGTTGCCAGCGCAACACCCGGGAGCATGCCATGGCCAATCGCTTCGCCTAAAAATGCCATGCCGCGGACAACAACCCAGGTGCCCACCACCCCGCAGATGATCGCAACGAGGGCGCCGCCGAGCAGCGCTCGCAGAAAGAAGTCTGCGGAGAAGGGTTCCATAAGCCAATGCATGAAATCAGACTAATGATAATGAGAACGATTATCAAATAGGGGTAGGGTGAGGTGTGATCACTTCTGAATACGCCCTCCGCGGGCGAGACCTGTCCTTTGCCTTCGGCGGGCTTCCCGTTCTTGAGAATGTCGACGTCGAGCTGGCGTGGGGCAGCGTTACAGCCATTTCCGGGCCCAACGGCGCCGGCAAATCGACCCTCATCGAGATTCTTGCGGGCGTGCGCCAGCCCCTGGCGGGTGCGGTGGAGCGCGCGGCCGGGGTGGCGCTGGTGGTCCAGCGGGTGACCACCCCTGGCTCGTTGCCCCTGACCGTGCGGGAAGTGGTCACGATGGGGACCTGGGGTGGTTCGCCGCGAGGCTCACGGAAAATCGACGCCATGGAGCGAAAATCCCGGGTTGCCGAGGCACTGGACCGCGTCCACCTCGCCGATTTCGCGACAGCGCCCTTCAACGGCCTCTCCGGCGGCCAACGCCAACGCGCGCTGCTCGCCCAGGGAATTGCCCGCCGGGCGCGGATCTTCCTGCTCGATGAACCGGCAGCGGGCCTCGATGCAGAGAGCCGGGAACGCACGCGGGCCATGCTCGCCGAAGAAGCGCGCCTCGGTGCTGCAGTCGCCTGTGTCAGCCATGACGAGGATTCCATTGCCGCCGCCGACGCCGTGGTGAGGCTGGTGGGCGGCCGGCGGGTCAGCTAGCGCGTGCGCCGGTTTCCTGCGGCGGAACGCGGGCGGGTCGTCAGTGGTGCATCGCGCCGTCGAGCATTATTGGCTCGGGCGAAGGCTCGCCGTCGGTGAGAACGTACTGGGCCATCATGCCTTGATCCTCATGCCAGAGCATGTGGCAGTGGTACATATACGGGGTGGTGGGGTCGGCGTGGCTGCCGAAGGGGACAGTCAGTTCGGCGGTGCCACCCGGCGCGATGAAGATGGTGTCCTTCCAGCCCTGGTTCCGGGGTGCCGGACTGCCGCCATTTTCCGCCTCGACGACGAACTGCGTCCCATGAATGTGGAAATTATGGGCGCGCTTGGACGTGTTTTCGATCGTCCACAACTCGGTGGAATTGGCCGCAACCACCGTGTCGATGCGGCTCATGTCCATGGACTTGCCGTTGATCGTCGTGTCCCCAAGCATGAAATGACGTTCGACGCCGGACGCCCGCCCGGGATGCGCTGCCGACGGGAGCGCCGTGGGCAGCGCGCCGGAGGTGGCGGCGTCCGCGCCCGCGCCCGTGATGCGCAGAATTCCAAAGGTGTCCTCGGCGCCGGAGGTCATGTTGTCGCCGTGGTTCATGCCAAGGTCGTGCGGCACCGAGCGCAGGAGCAGATCGGCACCCTGCGGCACCGTGACAAGGATTTCGACGCGTTCGGCAGGGGAGAGCAGCAGGCTGCTCAGCGGAGTCGGGGCGGGAAGCAGTCCGCCGTCGGTGCCCACGAGCTGGAACTCGTCCCCGGTTGAGAGCTCAAGGTTGTAGCAGCGTGCTGCCGAGGCGTTCAGGATTCGGAACCGCAGCAGGCGGGTGGTCGCGGCAAAGTGCGGTTCATGGGTGCCGTTGACGATCACGGTGTTGCCGATCCGCCCGATGGGTGCGGTGGTGGGCGTTCCCTGGCGTTGGCCCCCGGATTGCACAGTGACGTCTTGAATGATGAGCGGGATGTCGTCCACGCCATAGTCCGACGGCAGGCCGGACGGCGTCTCCTCGTCGATGAGGAACATGCCGGCCATGCCGCTGCCGACCTGTAATTCGGTCTGCCCGTGGGGGTGTGGGTGGTACCAAAGTGTTGCGGCCGGTTGGTTGACCTGCCACGCCGGCGTCCATGTGGTGCCGGGGGCGATGGCTTGATGCGCGGTTCCATCCTGGCTGGCCGGGAGCAGCATGCCGTGCCAATGGGCAGTGGTTGCGACGGTGAGCTCGTTCGTGACGTGCACGCGAACCTTGTCCCCGCGGGCAGCCCGAAGCGTCGGTCCAAGGTGGGTGCCGTTGAAGCCCATCGTCGCAAAGGGGACGCCGGGCACGAGCTCGGTTTCACCGGCCTGGGCGTTCAAGCGGAAGACGCGTTCGCCGTCGAGCATCTCTGCCTCCAGCAGCGGCGGGATCCGCAGGGGAGTGGCAAAGACGGCCTCGGTGTTGTCAGGCTTTCCTGCCGTGGCCCAATACCCGATCCCGCCAATGGCGCCCAGTGCACCCAACCCAATCAGGAGCGTTCGGCGCTTGATCTGGATCGGAGGCGGACCGTCGGTGGCCGGCGTCGGATGGTTTTGGGAGTTGCTGCTCATGCACTGGCCTTCGTTGTTCGGCTGGTGGGGGATCGGGCGAAGTTGGCGGAAATGCTCATCTGGCCGGGACACTGCGGGCCAGGACGCTACCGGGCCGTGACACTGTCGACGTTTGGTGCCGCTGCGTGTCCCGGCCGCCCGGCTACCCGGCCGCCGTCCCGCCGGTTGTCCCTCCGGCTGCCCCTCTGGATCGCAGCTGCTCGATGAGTTGCGCGAATGCGGCGATGTCAGTTTGCGAGATGAAGGGGCCCGAAGCCTCATCACCTGAACCCTCAATGTCCGTGTGGTAGCTGACCCCGTCGCCGGCCAGCAGCACAAAGCGGGACAGCAGCGGGTCGGCAAGCTCGTCGTCAAGGACGGAGTACCAGAGGCCGCGGGCCCACCTCAGCGTTTCGCCCGCAGGAGTGTTCCCCGCCTGCGAAAGGCGGGTCACGGCGACCACCGCCCGCTCAAGTGCGGAGCCGGCGTCGAAGGAAGAGCTCAGGTAATAGTGCGCAGCGCCCAGCGGCGATTCCCGCATGAGGGCGATGTCCTCCGTGACCAGCTCGCGCAGGTGCGTGACGAGGCCCGCGTCGAGCTCGGCGCGGGATCGGAAGTGGTGCAGCAGCCCGGCCTTGGAGAGTCCGGAGCGTTTGGCGACGGCGTCAATGGTTGCCTGTTTGACCCCCGTGTCGGCCAGGAGGGCGACGTAGGTGTCGATAATCAGTTCAGGCTTGGTGTGAGCCAATTGTTTCCTCTGCTGCATGATCTGTGGCGGCGCAAATCCACGGAAGTGCGCCGCCACAGCAAGGCCATTTACCGTTCGATGATACCCCAGGGCGATCCGTAGCCCTCGGGCTCGGAGGCAGCCATCAGGGTCAGGAACGGCTTGGCTGTGAACGCCTCCGGCCCCAGCACACCGGCACCCGACCATGTGCCATTGGCCAGCAATTCCAGGGCGATGACAGGGTTGATCGCTGTCTGCCAGACCACTGCCTGGGAGTCGTCACGGGCCATCGTGTCTTCGTTGTCGGCCACGTGGTACAGGTACAGTCCGCCCTCCTTGCCGTCCTTGCGCTTGCCAGTGACGTGGACGCCGGCGCAGGTTTTGCCCTTCATGAGCGGGCCAAGCGTGGCGGGGTCCGGCAGGCAGGCGGCAACGACGTCGCGCGGGGAGACCATCTGGCCCTTGACGTTGACGGGTTCGGTGGAGGCCAGGCCAAGCTTTTCGATGGTCCGGAGCACCTCGATGAACTCGTTGCCCAGGCCGTACTTGAACTCGACCTTCTTTGCGTTGATCCAGCGCGGCATGAGGGAGACCTCTTCATGCTCTACGTTGACGCACTCGACCTCGCCGATGCCCTCCGGGAAATCGAAGACGATGGGATCGGAGAAGGGTTCCGCCGTGTGCCAGCCGCCCTTGTCGACGTCGTACAGCACGGGCGGGTTCAGGCACTCCTCGAGGGTGGTCCAAATCGAGAATGACGGGGCAAAGTCGAAGCCGTCAACCGTGAGGTTGGCGCCGTCGCGCACCGAGAGCGTGTCAATCTCGTCGAACAGTTCATCCGCCGCGTACCGTGCCATGACGTCGGAGAGGCCGGGCTCGACGCCGATGCCCACCAGTGCCAGCTGGCCGTCGGCTTCCCAGTCGCCGGCCTTGGCGAACTGCTCGTCGCCCAGCATGACGTTCGTCTTCTCGTACGGCTTGTCGGCGTCGCTGGTGGACAGGCTCATGGCCATGTCCAGGTAGGTGATCCCGGCTGTGCGTGCGGCGTTGAAGATCGGCATGACAAAGCGGGGGTCGACGGCGTTGAGCACGTGCGTGGCGCCTGTCGACTTGATGAGCGCCACGATCGCCTCTTCGCTGGAGGCGTCGACCTGGGCTGCTGTGTAGCGCGGGTCCCCGATGGCCGCCACGAGGGATTCCGGGCGGGCCGGATCGTAGTCCGCGATCGCAAGTTTTTCGAAGAATGAACGGCGGGAGGCAATGCGGGCCGCCGCGGAGCCGACGCCGCCGGCGCCAACGATCAGGATATGCATGGACATGGTGTCCCTTTCTGGTGAGGTTCCCCGCGCGGTTGGCGCGGCAGGCTGGAAGGTGGCAGGCCGACGTCGTACGTGTCTTGCAAGGACTGACGACGGCGGCCGGCCGGGTGGGTGCGGATGGTCAGTTGGTCTCGGGGACCAGGACCTCGGTGTCGCGGTTGAGGCTCTCGCCCGAGAAGTATTGGCGGCCGCTTCGGAAGCGGGAGTACACGGTCATGACGACCAGGCCCAGGAGCAGTGAGCCGACGCCCATGACGAACGTGCCCGAGGTGCCCAGGAGCGTGGTGGTGCCGTAGTCCGGGTCGAACATGCTGATGGCCGAGTAGATGAAGACGGCTCCCATCGTGAGTCCGCCGATCAGGGGCAGGACCAGGCGGAACACGGTGTTGCGCAGCGAATCGAAGAGGTTTTTGCGGAAGTAGACGATGCAGGCGAACGAGGTGATGGTGTAGTACATCGCCACGGCCAGGGACGTTGATTCGATGGTGTCGGCCAGGATGTTGCCGCTGATGATCGTCATGCCCACATAAAAGGCCACCGAGACCACACCCATGAAGACAGTGGAGAACGCGGGGGTCTGGTATTTGGGGGAGACGCCCGCGAACGCCTTGGGCAGCGCCTTGTAGACGCCCATCGAAAAGCTGCCGCGGGCTGTGGGCAGGATCGTGGTTTGGCAGGTCGACAGGGCGGAGATGAACACGGCGAAGACCAGGACCCACCCGTATTGGCCCAGTGCGTCGCCGCGCAGCGCGTAGAAAACGTCCTCGGCACCTTCGGGATTTGCCAGTCCCTTGCCGCCGGTTCCGACGCCGGCAAACATCATGGCGAGCACCGTCATGCCAATGTAGGTGATGAGCAGTGTGACGGTGGAGAGCAGGGCGGCAAGACCGGGGGTGGTGCGCGGGTTCTTTGTTTCCTCGGCCAGGGACAGGCACGTGTCCCAGCCCCAGAAGATGAAGATGGCGATGAGCACTGCCTGCATGAAGCCGGCCGGGTTGCCTGAGGCGAAGGGGTTGAACCAGTCCCAGGCGAACGGCAGGGTGCCGCCGCCCTCGGCCAGCGCCAGGACCAGGCCCACGCAAAAGGCGATGATCGCCAGGTATTGCAGGGCCATGAGCGCCGACTGGGCGAATGCCCCGGCCTCCACCGCCCGGTACGACACCCAGGTCATGACAATGATGATGAGCGCCCCGAGCGTGGTGACGATGAATTTTGACTGGGCCAGTGAGCCGTCGCCCATCAACAGCAGCAGGTAGCGGGAGGCCACCTCCGACTGGCTGGCCATCACGATGACGCCGGCAACGAACACGCCCCAGCCTGCGAACCAGCCGGTGCGTGGGCCAAAGGCCTTGGCGGCCCACGTGAATGCGGTGCCCGAGTCCGGCACGGCGGTGTTGAGCTCGCGGTAGGCGAAGGCCGTCAGGCACATGGGGATGAATGCGGCGATGATTGCCACGGGAGCCTGTGCGCCTGCCGCCATCACGATGAAGCCCAGGGTGGCGGCCAGCGAGTACAAGGGGGCGGTTGAGCCCAGGCCAATGACCGTCGAGGACATCAAGCCGAGCTTCCCGGCGGCAAGCCCCTTATCCGTTGCTGCCGCCGGCCGTTGGGGGCTGGCTGTCACGGATTTTTGTTGCATGAGGGACCTCATCGTCTCTTGTAACGGCTCTTTAAGTTACCGACCAACTGGTTGGTCGCTCACTACGGTATAGCCTGCGTCACATTTCTGTCAACAAGGCAGGTTGGCACAATTGGCGGTGGCCGCCCTGGTGGCGGTGTCGCTTGCGGCCGGGCGCGGCTGAGCCGGGCATGATTTCGCGCCGGGGTGCCTTAGCGGGGGAGTGGGGAATTGTGTCGTGTGCATGAAATCGGCGTGAAGCCGACGGGCCGCCAACAAGGCGGCGCGAATCCCTGAACGGTGCAGTCTCCTGGGTGAAGCCAATGTGGAGCGGCGGATGGCGAATGCCTGGCAGAGGTCGCCGTGTCACCTGGATCGTGCAGCGCAGTACCGGACCTGCTGTGGCGCTGCAAGAATCTGGGCTGCAACTGGCGTCCGCCCAGCCAACCGTCGTACAAAAGGACAGTCCACTCCTGGCGATCGGCAGCGCCAACTGGGTCGGTCTCCCGGCTTGAAATGGTTTATGTTTGCAGTCTTTGCACTCGGCGCCTTTGCACTGAAGTACACTGCCTGGGCAAGGCGCGTGCTTGCCATTGGCGGAAGTGAGGAATCCGCCGAACTTCTGGGAGTCCGCACCACCGGAACCAAAATGTCTGTCTACGTCCTGTCTGGTCTTCCATCCGGACTTGCCGGGATCGTACTTGCTGCCCAGACGGGGTCTGTCAGTACAGATACCGGAACTGGTTGGGAACCAATTGCCATTGCAGCAGTCGTCGTTGGTGGCACGCTTCTCACGGGAGACATCGGCTCCGTGGCCGGCACACTCATCGGACTCATGCTCATGCAGTTGATCTTCAACGTAATAGTATTTGAAAACGGAATGGGGACTGTGCAAATCAGTTCCTGTTGGCAATCAGTCATTCGTGGAGCGTTCTTGTTGATGGTCGTTCTCGTCCAAGCCAGAGTAGGAAAACGACCATGAACGCTCCTTTGCATATGCGGTGGAACGACCTCGGGCAGCAGTCTTTGCTGGCACGGGCCGAGGCGCTTATCCAAGCCCCGGGGCGTTCCATTCTTGGAATCGCCGGCGCTCCTGGCGCCGGTAAGTCGACCATCTCCGAATGGCTCCTTGAACACCTGCTCACGCGCTATCCGCGCCAGGTCGCACTCGTGCCCATGGACGGCTACCATCTGGCTCAATCGGTGCTTGAAGCCCGTGGGCTGGAGCACAGAAAGGGCGCACCTGACACTTTTGACGGTGTCGGCTATGTGGCGATGCTGACTCAGATACGGGCACAAACCACTCAGGAGATCTATGCGCCGGCCTTTCGGCGGGACGTGAATGACGCGATTGCCGGTGCAATTGCCATCCCACCAGAGACACGACTTGTTATCACCGAGGGCAACTACCTCCTTCTGGATGAAGCCCCATGGAAAAATGTTGCCGATCTCTTGGATGAGACCTGGTTCGTCGAGCTCGACCAGGATGAGCGCTTGCGTCGGCTCACAGCCCGGCACCTGCTTTTCGACAACGACGCTGCCGTTGCGGAGTGGCGTGCCACAGGCAACGACGAACGGAACGCGCGGCTGGTCGCCGATGGAAACAACCGGAGCACGCTTGTCGTCGAACACACGCCCTCAGCTGTGGCTACTGGATCTGGAAAATAGCAGTGTGAATCGAAGCGTGGCAAAATTTGTTGTGCCGCATGCTGACATCAACAGTGGCCCTGGTTGTCACCGCCATTCAGTGGTGACAACCAGGGCCACTGCCATCTCGAGGGTAGGTTCCTGCGGCGATTGCTGAGGAGTCGTGCTTCCTGCCCTGTAACAAACTTTGAAAGCCCTGTAGTGGCGAGGGGGCAGCCGCTCCGATGTGGATGATCTGCATGGCGGCAGGCATCTGTCGAAGCGTTCCCGCGAAGCACCCCGTAACCATGCAAACGATCGCACAATAACGGCATAGGATCCTACACATGACGACTACCCTCGCGGATTTCCGACGGCGCCGCATTGCCATTTTCGCCTTCATGCTGATGTTCGGCATTGGCATGTCCTCGTGGGTTGTGCGGACCCCTGCGGTGCGGGATCTGCTGGAGGCGTCGACAGCTGAAATGGGCCTGGTGCTGCTGGGCCTGTCCGTCGGATCGATGAGCGGTGTGCTGTCCTCGGCCGCCGTTGTCCGGCGCCACGGCGTGCGCCTCACGGTGGCCGTCGGCGGTTCCAGTTTCATCGCGGGCGTCGCCATGATCGGCATCTTCGCAGGCCTCTCCACCTTTCCCGGCGTCTTTGCCGGACTGGCACTGGTGGGCTTCGGCATCGGTGTCTCGGAAATCGCCATCAACATCGAGGGCGCGGCGTTGGAGACGCTGTCGGGACAATCCATCATGCCGGCCCTGCACGGCTGTTTCAGCCTCGGCACGGTGATAGGCGCCGCCGCCGGCATCATCCTGACGGCCATCAATTTCTCCGTCACCTGGCAGCTCATTTACGTTGCACTGCTCGCCGCCTGCGTGTTGGGCCTGTTGACCCGCTTCGTCTCCCCGGTGACAGGCCGCGTCACCCGGCAGCCCCGGACAGCCAAGGCGCAGGCGCCCCGGAAGCCCTGGCTTGCAGCCTGGCGCGAACCGCGCCTGCTGATGCTGGGCATGATCATTCTCGCGCTTGCGCTCGCAGAAGGATCGGCCATGGATTGGCTGCCCCTGCTCATGGTCGACGGCCACGGGCTCACTCCCACACTCGGCTCGGCGATTTTCGCAGGATTCGCGGCCGCCATGACGATCGGACGCTTCCTGGGAGCGCCGCTGCTGAAGAAATTCGGCAATGCCACAGTCCTGCGCGCCAGCACGCTCGTCTCCGCCGCCGGAGTTGCACTCGTCGTCTTCTCCGACAGCCCGATCGTCGCTGGTGCCGCGGTGCTGCTCTGGGGTGTCGGCGCCGCACTGGGCTTCCCGGTGACCTTGTCTGCCGCGGCTGACAGCGACGACCCCACCTCCTCGGTGGCCGCTGTCGCCACCGCCGGCTACGTGGCCTTCCTCGTCGGCCCGCCGCTGTTGGGCTTCCTGGGCGAAGAATTCGGTCTGCGCGGCGCCATGGTTCTCGTCCTCGTGGTCGTGACGCTCGCATCCCTGCTCACCTCCGCCGCCAAGCCGGTGCAGCGCAAGGGCGCCACCGAACCGGAATCCGTTTCCGCCTGACCCGGCCCAAAATAGTGGGGCCGGCCCACATCGGCCGGTGTTTGCGCAAAGGACGGTTGCCTGCCACCTGCTTTTTACGCAAACTCCGTCCCTTTTGTGAAGGTGGTCCCGATTCGGGCAAGGCCCCGTGCGTTCCCCGACGCCAATCCATCAGGTGGACGCGCAACATCGATACGGCCGCCCACGGCAGGGTCCACTGAATGGCTAGCCAACTTTCCCAGAACACGACCACTGGAACTCAAGCCTTTTCAACAATGGTGACCTCCCGCCGTCGTGCTGTGAAAAAAGAGGGAAGGGCAACAAGCGGGATGGCCCAAATTCCGGTCCTAGCCAGGGTGCCCGGCTGCGGCTTAGGGTGGAAAGTGGACGAAAGGAGCAAGTCATGAAGAAAATTCTCATGGTTTTGACCAGCGTTTCCACGATCGGCGATACGGCAGAGCAGACGGGGTACAACGTGGCTGAGGCTGCGCATCCCTGGAAGGTGTTCAAGGATTCCGGGCACTTTGTCGACTTCGCGTCCATTCAGGGCGGCCAGCCACCCCGCGATGAAGTGGACCGGGACGATCCCATTCAAGTTGCCTTCACCGAGAACGAGGCCACCCGTGCCGGCCTGTACAACACTGCCCGCGTCGACGTCGTCGATCCTGCACAATACGACGCCGTCTATCTCGTGGGCGGCCACGGCACCATGTGGGACTTCCCGGACAGCGACGGCCTGCAGCGCCTGGTCGCCAGCGTCTACAGCAACGGTGGCGTGGTCGGGGCTGTATGCCACGGACCTGCGGGCCTGATCAACGTGGTGATGGAGAACGGCATCCACCTCGTCAACGGCAGGAAGGTGGCTGCGTTCACGAATGACGAAGAAGTGGCTGCGGGCAAGGACAAGGTGATCCCGTTCTTCCTCGCCGACCGGATCGTGGAACAGGGGGCCACCCACGTCTCAGCCGGCGTCTTCGAAGAGCAGGTCGTGGTGGACGACAGGCTCGTCACCGGCCAGAACCCGGCGTCGGCAGCCGGAGTCGCCAAGGAGATGGAAAAGCTCCTGGCCGAGGTGATTCACCACGAAAAGGCTGAAGAGCAGCACCAGTCGGAGGAACTGCGCGCGCGCAAGGATGCCGAGAAGGCTGCCGCGGCGCGCGCCCACACGGAGCACTGATCCCGCCTGGACGTTTGCTCCGACAGGGCGTTTATGCCAGCAGGACTCGGATCTGCGTTCTGAGTTCTTGTAGTATCTCGTCGACGGTTTTGGTGGCGTTGATGCTGGCTGCCATGCCCAGGAACATGACCGCCGAGATGATGTGCGCGAGAGTTGGCGCGCTTTCGGGTTGAATGCCTTTGTCCCGCAGCAGCACGTCGGCAATGGCTTCCTCGGTCTGGGCTGAGAGAGCCAGGGCATCGCGGTGGCGCGGTTCCTCATGATCGCCAAAAACCATTTCCCGCAGGTAGGTCCGCCCGTTGTCGACCTGGGTGCGGTTGCATTCCACTACCCGACGGACGATGGCCATGACGGCCTCAAGGGTGTCGGTTATTGACTCGGCGGCGGCCCTGCCATTAGTCAGCGCTTGCGCGTAGGTGGAGTTTTGCACAAGCAGGAGCAGCTCTCCCTTGGACTTGGTGTAAAGGAAGAGGGTGCCGGCGCCAATATCTGCCTTGTCGGCGATCTGCTGCGTCGTCACGTCAGCAACACCGTGCTCGGCGAAAAGTTCTCGGGCGGCAGCCACGATCCGGTCCAGCTTGTCCTGCTTGTTTCGCTCGCGCCGGCCAATTGGTTGGGAGACGACTGCCATAAGGATCCTTCCGGGAATAGAATATGATCACACTCAGTTATGAGTGTAGTCGGTGTTGTGTGGGCTCGGATATGTGTCCACTCATTCTCCCACGAGGGTGCAGGACATTCATCTGGTGGCCTGCCGTACCGACGTCCGTGATCGAACAAGGCAAAGGACCTCTTCCCATGGCTTTATCTTCTCTCTGGCAACCGTTCACTCTCGGCCGCGTGGAACTTTCCCACCGACTCGCACTGGCTCCCATGACCCGCAACCGGGCCAATCCTGATGGCACCCCCGGCGACCTCGCCGCGACGTACTACGGGCAGCGCGCTTCCCTTGGTCTTGTCATTACCGAGGGTGTCCAGCCCTCGGCGGCCGGACAGGGATATTTGAACACCCTGGGAATCTACACGCCTGAGCACATCGCCGGCTGGCGTCAGGTTGCCGATGCGGTGCATGCCGGCGGCGGGTCGCTGTTCATCCAGCTGATGCATGCCGGCCGCTCGGCGCACCCGGACAACACACCCCACCACCGTGCCCCGGTGGCGCCGTCGGCGATCTCCGCAGGCAAGGACATCTCGACGCCGACCGGGCTGCAGAAGATGCCGGTTCCGCGTGAACTCAGCTCCGCGGACATTGCCACCGTGACCGCCGAGTTCCGCCATGCGGCAGCCTCCGCCATCGCCGCGGGCGCCGATGGCGTGGAAATCCACGGCGCCAATGGCTACCTGCTGCATCAGTTCCTCTCCCCGAACGCCAACCACCGCACCGACTCCTACGGCGGCTCGGTGGAGAACAGGTCCAGGTTCGTTGTTGAGGTGGCCCAGGCCGTCGCCGACGAGATCGGAGCCGACCGCGTTGGCATCAGGCTCTCACCGTCCATGCCCCTAGGCGGGATCGACGAGGGTGACACCGGGAGCGTGCGGGCACAATACCGGCACCTGGTCGGTGAACTGGCGAAGCTGAACCTTGCCTACCTGCACCTTCACCATGTCGGTGATGATGAACTGCTGCGCTCCTTCCGGGATGTCTGGCCCACGGCGGTGCTGGTGGTCCGCTATGGCCGCACCCGCGAGCAGATTGCCAATGACATCGACGCCGGCCTTGCCGACATTGCCCCGCTGGGCCGATTTGCCCTGGCCAACCCGGACATCGTGGAGCGCCTGCGCACCGATGCCCCGCTCAATGAGCTGGACCCCGCAACCATCTACGGCGGCGGCGAAGCCGGATACGTCGACTATCCCGCCTTGGCCCACGTCTGACCTGGCATCTTGGACCACCCTGCCCGCAGCAGCGGGAAATTTGAATCACAACCCACGCTTGAAGGCCGTGCGCATCGGTGCGGCCACCCAACCAGCAGAAAGTTCATGAACATGACATCACTTAACGGTGCAGTTGTCCTTGTCACCGGAGCAAACGGTGGCATCGGCACCCATTTCGTCCACGAAGCCCTGGCCCGCGGCGCGAGCAAGGTCTATGCCACCGCCCGCACCCCCGGCCATGGGAGGACAAGCGGATCGTCCCCCTTGCCCTGGATGTCACCGACGCCGCGTCAATCCAGGCCGCAGTTGAAGCTGCCGGGGACGTGACAGTGTTGATCAACAATGCGGGAGCCTCGGTGGGCGGCGCCGGAATCCTCAACCACACGGACGACGAAATCCGGGCCAACGTGGAAACCAATTTCCTCGGTCCCTTGTTTGTTGCCAGGGCGTTTGCACCGGTTCTGTCGGCCAAGGGGAATGCGGTGCTGATCGACATGCATTCAGCACTGAGCTGGTATGCCGTCGCTGGAATTTACAGTGCCACCAAGGCGGCCTTGTGGTCGGCAACGAACTCACTGCGCCTGGAACTGGCCCCCGCGGGCGTACAGGTCGTCGGGGTGCATGTTGCCTATGTCGACACGCCCATGGCCGCGCACTCAACGGATCCGAAGACGGACCCGGCGGATCTGGTGAACATCGTCTTCAATGCCGTCGAAGCCGGCGAGCACGAGGTCCTGGCCGATGCCGCATCGGCACAGCTGAAGGCCGGGCTCAGTGCCCCGCTCGAAGCGGTCTACCCCCAATTGAGCCGCACAACGGCGTAAACGGCGTCCTCCGGTCCCAAGGCCTGTGCCCGTTTCGGGCGGGCAATGACCGGCAGCCAGCCCCGCGGTCGCGGGGCTGGCTGCCGGTCATTGGTGGTGTGACGTTCGAGCCATGTCCTTGGGGATGCAGGGCGGGTCAGTGATCCCCGATGGCAGGATTTTGGGTGGCAGCCGGCCTGTCGAGGAATTCGATGGCGACCGGAGGGAATTGTTCGTGGAACTGGAAAATACTGCCGTGGCCTGCATTTGGGTGGATGACCAGTTCGGAGCCGTTGATGCGCCGGTGCAAATCTTGGGAGAATCGGGTCGGCACCATGCGGTCATTATCGCCGCTGACGATCAGGGTGGGGTGGGCAATCCTGGCCAGATCCATTTTGGGTCCGCGTCCCCAGTCTTTTATGGCTTTCAGTTGTGACTGAAAAGCCCTGAACGAGATGGGCGCGTCACGGTCCACCGTGCGCTCCTTGAGGCGCTTCACAAACGCCTTCCCAGCCTGCTTTCCCTCCTCGTCCCGGTTGAAGAACAGGAACTCCTTGGGATCAGATCTGCTCAACGCGGCCCGGGCCATGTCGAAATAGGTAATTGCCGCAACCCTGTCAGTGCTTTCGCCGCCCTTGGGCCCCGTGCCCATGAGGATTAATTTGCGGACCAACGCAGGGTGCCTGTCCACAAGGCTTTGGGCCACCATTCCTCCCAAAGACAGCGCAAAGACGTCGACCGAGTTGAAGCCGAGAGCCTTGATGAAGGAGTGCGCATCGTCGGCCATTTCCTCGATGCTGCCAGGCACCTCGCCTGTTGAAGCGCCCACACCGCGGTTATCGAAGGTGATGACGTGGTGGAGTTGGGCCAGGGGGTCAACGATGCGCGGATCCCAGTTGTCCAGGTTCGCGGCCAGATGGACAAAGAAGATGACAGGGACGCCTCCCGTGGGACCCAATTCCCGATAAGCGTAGCTAACGCCACCGGCGGTAATGGTGCGTTCCGGGGCGTCCACATAAGAGGAACTGACGCCATTTCGGGCATGTCCACTAGTACTCATGATGCTCCTGTGGTCTGGCTTCGAACGGTTTCAACGGACCTGGACGGGACTCGGCAGATGCACGCGGTCAGGGTGCGCTGACCACGATCTTGCCGCGGAAGCCGCCCCTGTCAAGATCTTTCAGGGCCTGGACCGTCTGGTCGAAGGGGAGCACCCGTCCAACAATTGGACGAAGTGCGCCTTCATCAACGAGGGATGAGATCCGGCCCAGCTGCTCGCCGCTGGCATGCATGAACAAGAACTCGTAGCTCACTCCAAGCTTGCCGGCCTGACGCCTGACGCCGGCACTGAGTCCGGTGATCGCCAGGCGCAGCACAGGGTTGAGACCGGCCTCGCGGGCGAAGTCCGGAGTAGGCGGCCCGGAGATGCCGATCGCCTTGCCGCCCGGCTTGAGAACACGCAGGGATTTCTGCAGGTTTTCCCCGCCGAGGCCGTCCAGCACCAGGTCATAACCAGAGAGAAGCTGTTCGAAATCCTCATTGCGGTAGTCAATGACAATGTCCGCGCCAAGGTCACGCGCGAAGTCCATATTGGCCGTGCTGACGGTTGTCGCGACGGTCGCTCCGAGATGTTTGGCAAGCTGAATGGCAATCGAGCCCACCCCACCGGCGCCAGCATGGATCAGGACCTTTTGCCCGGGCTGGACATTGCCCCGCTCGATGAGCGCCTGCCATGCGGTCAAGGCCACCAGCGGCATTGCGCCTGCTTCGTCGAAGCTGATCGAGGCTGGTTTCAGTGCCAGGTCCGCTTCGGGTACGGCGATTCGCTCGGCAAATGAGCCGATACGCTCCTTGCGAGGCCGCCCATAGACCTCATCACCGGGTTTGAACGCCTGCACCTTCGCACCAACACGGAGTACGACACCCGCAACGTCGTGGCCAAGGACCAACGGAAACTTGTACGGCAATATCTGCTTGAACTCGCCAGTACGGATCTTCTCATCCAACTGGTTGAGTCCCGCCGCCCGCACTTGAATAAGGACCTCGTGCTCCCCAACCACGGGTTCGGGCACGTCCGCTGCCTCCAACGGACCCTTGTACCGGCTGATAACGAAAGCCTTCATGGCATGTCTCCCTCGCGTTCAATGATGCCTGCCCCAAAATCCTGCCATAAAGCAAGTCAGAGTACAGTCATAATTGAGTATACTCATAATTTTGTGCAAGTGAGGATTACCGGCAACTTGGGTGGGCAGCTGCCGCGGCTGGAGCCATCCTGCGCCGGGTTGGCACAACGGAACACCGTTCGCGGTGGGTTAAGTGCGTTTGGGTGAGGCGGGTGGGGAGTCGCGGGTCGATCTTCGCGTCCTGGCATCGACGATCATAAGAACGAAGTGAGAGGCGCTCAGGCCTGCCAGTGATAGTGCGGCGATGCCGACGGCCGCGCTTAATCCGTTGTTGGTCGCGAGTGCGCCAACGCCGATGGCGGTGCCTGCCTGGAAAGCGTAGGCGATCAAGTAGAGCAGGGACATGGTGGCACCGCGGTGATGTGCGGGAGCAGCCTGGTTGATGAGACCGAGTCCTCCGGTGAAAGCGAAGGAGTAGGCGATCCCGCCGACAATGCACCAACCGAGAAAGAGCGAAATGGACCCGAAGGTGCTGGCCGCGGCCATGAGTCCGAGGCTGAGTATCGTCAGAGCTGCGCCGATCCAGACCGAGGCGTAGGCCGGGACGCGGGACAGGAAAAGTGCTGTGATGCCGATGGCCGCCGCGGAGCAGCCCAGGAGGGCTCCGACGATCGCTGTGCTCCCGGTGTCAGTGGATTGGGTGATCATGTGCGCGCCGAGGGAGAGGAAGATGGCGCCAACGCAATAGGCGAGGGTGACCGACAAGGTGGCGACGGAGAAAGTCAGTCGAATGCCTCGGGGCACGCTGGGTGCCCGGGGTTGCCAACGTTGGGCATGGTCTGGCTTGTCGTCTGGGGCGCACACCAGTGCAGCGATTGATGCGAAGGACAGGACGAGCAGGACGATGTAGCTCCAGAACAGGGGCAGCGGGACGAACTGCGCCAGCACTCCACTGACTACGAGGGCCAGGGTGAGTCCTGTTGCGGTGGACAGGGTTGCCATGGAGCTGGCGAAGCGAGGGCTGTTGGTGGTGTTGTTCTCCATCAGCGCCGCGGTCCCTGCTCCCATCGCCAATCCTGTGCCGGCGCCTTGCAGCACGCGCCCGGCGAACAGGAATGCCACGCTGGGGGCGAGCGCGAAGACAATGGCCGAGGCGGCGATGAGCGCGACGCCGGCAATCATGATTCGTCGGCGTCCGAACCGGTCGGAGAGATTCCCGAAGATCGGAAGCACGACGAGCAGCGTGAGTGGGTAGCTCGCGAACACGGTGGTGACGGTGAGCGGGCTGAGGTCCCACTGTGCCGCGTAGATCGGGTACAGCGTGCTTGGGGCTCCGGAAGACCAGAGCACCAAGGCGAGCACGGCCGCCGTCGCCCAGAACGCCCCGCGTTTTCCCATTCGACGTCGGATGCGGGGAGGGTGCATGGAATCCGGCAGGACCGTGCTGAGGCGGTTCATGGGGTGGGGTGGATGATCAGGCAGGTGCTTGAGGCGGTGGCCAACACCCTGCCGTCACTGTCGCGGATGTCGGCTTCTGCGAAGGCGGCGGTCTTGCCGCGGCGGGTGACCCAGCCGTGGGCGGTGACGGCCCCGGTTCCGGCAGTGATCGGCCGCAGGAACGACACCTTGATTTCCAGGCTCGTGTACCCGACTCCTGCGGGCAGGGTGCTGTGCACGGCACACCCGCACACCGAGTCAAGAACCGTTGCAAAGAATCCGCCGTGGACCGAGCCGATCGGATTGTAATGCGACTCGTCAGGCTGTGCTGTCATCACCACATCGCCCTCGGCGACGGACACGAATTCCAGCCCGACATGGCTGCTGATAGGGGGTGGTGGGGTCCGACCGTCGGCCAGCGCGCGCAACTGCTCGAGCCCGGTCCGATCGAACAGCTTCGCTTTGTCTTCCTCGGGACTGTGGAAGTGGATGGTGCGCGATCGATTCGTCAATGGGTCTTGCGGTGATGTCATTGGTTTCCTCCGGGTGATCGATCAGAGCGGGATTTGCGAGCGGCACCAGGTCGGCGTCGTTGATGATGCTACCGCTGCCCCGATGTTTTGCAGCGCACGCAGCTCCCTGACGGAAGGTAAATCAAGTAGTGCGGGCGGCTGGCTCGATCTTATTGGTGCTAGCTTTGTTATAGCAACCCAGCTCATATAGTTGCGCGTCAAGCCACGTCACATGAGGAGCTCTTGCCCATGCCTGTATTTCAAGTTCATGTCCCCGAGGATCGGTTCGTCGCAAGCACCTCCCACCACCCGGACGAGCTTCACTTGAACCCCGGGTATATGGGATGAGTCGAAGTGGCGATGCAGTCATCCCTGCTGCGGTGCCGAAGGAGAATTTTTCCTTCGGCAGGGGAGAACTGCAGCTCGCGCCGGGCAGCTGAATCCGGCGCACAGCGGCCTATTGTGCACCGGATGCCCCTGGATCGACCATGGAAAGCCAGAGTTAGGAATGGAACATGCCTAGAACGTCGCAAGCGTTGACCAATGCGTTGACGGGCCAATGTGCGATCGCACGCAGCCTGGGGGTTCTCAGCGACTCATGGAGCTTCCTCCTGCTGCGCGAGGCACACCTTGGAAGGCACACATTCGCGCAATTCCGGGATTCCTTGGGGATCGCAACGGACGTGCTCAGCGCGCGCCTGGACGCGCTCGTTGAGCACGGCGTCCTGGAACGAATTCCCTACCGGGAACCAGGGCAACGCACACGTGACGCCTACGAACTGACCGCTGCCGGCGATGAACTGAAGGTCGTGCTGATAGCAATGCAGCAATGGGGCGAGGCACACCTCCCGCGAGACGAAGGATTGGCCGTGGTGCCCGTGACCCGGGACGGCCAGCAGCGTGTGCGGGCAAGTTTGGTCAGTGCCGGTGGAACGATCGAGGCCCACGAGAACGTAGGTTTCGTTCGCGTCTCCACCCCCTGACCCAAGCCATTAGAGCCACCGCCACGGGAGGATCCAGCGGTTTTCTTGTCATTGCAGGAGGAGTTTGGATCACAGAGCCGGGATCCAGACACGCATCGCCGCTGGTCGGCGGTTGCCCCACCGGAAGTAGGGAATCAAGGTGAGTGGGCCCAATTCCCGGTCCCCTGATGGTGTGGTTTGGCGCTGGTTCCAGTACAAGGGGTCGTTGGCCGAGGGGCGGACCATTGCTCCGCTGGCGGTGATTGCGGGGACATCCAAGCCGTCGGGCGCCCCGGCGACCTCGAGCCGGGTCCCCCTGGGCAGGTAGACGTCTTGGACGTCCACGCCGTCAGGCAGGTCCGCCTGCTCCAAGGCGTAGACGATCGGGCCGTGCCGCACTGCCATGGTCCCGCGTGACGCGTCCAGTCGCGGATGCGGCAGGTCGATCACGGGGGCGGCATGGAAATCGAGCTCGATGGAATTGTTCACCGAGCCCGGCTCAAGCACGAGATATCCGTCGACCTGTGCGGGGTGCGCTGAAATCCCGTCGATCGTCACGGAGCAGCCATCCGCCCATGCCGGGACTCGAAGCCGCAGTTCGATGCCGAGGGGGCGGTCGAGCGTTACGCCGACGTGCCCGTCCCAGGGATACGCGGTGCTGACGGTTGCGATCGGGCTGTCCGGTTCATCCCCCAAGACCACGTCCCCGTCGCCGTAGAGGTGCAGCTGGACACCCTCGTCGTTGCTTGTGGCCGCGTAGGTGTCAATCGAGGCGATGAGGCGGGCGAGGTTGGGCGGACAGCATGCACAGCCAAACCAGGACAGCCGGGTCGCCGACGCATTCTCGTCGGAGGTGTGTCCTTCCCGCAGCTGCAGCCTGTTGACGTAGAAGAATTCGGTGCCCGACATTGAAGTCGAAGCAGCTATGACGTTGTAGAGCCCGCGTTCCATTTCATCGGCGAATCGTGCTTCGCCCGTGCGCAGCAGCATCCGCCAGTTCCACATGAAATTGGCGATCCCTGCACAGGTCTCCGAATAGGCCCTGTCCGGCGGCAATTCATAGGGGTCACCGAAGGATTCACCCCGATGGCGGGATCCCAAGCCGCCGGTGATGTACATCTTCTGGCTGTGGACGCTCACCCAGATTCGCTCAAGTGCTGCCTCCAGCTCGGCGTCGCCGTCCTCGGTCACGAGATCAGTGGCGCCGGCGGTCAGGTACAGCTGCCGAACGGCATGGCCGGCGGCCTCCGAGGCTTCCCGGATCGGCTGGTGGTCCAGAAAGTAGTCCGCTCCGAAATGGTCCGGACCCATGGTTTGGTAGCCACGGGCGTCGATGAAATGCTTCGCCAGCCGCAGGAACCGGCGTTCCCCGGTCAGCCGCCACAGTTCCACCAGGGCCGTCTCAATCTCCGGGTGCCCATCGAGATCGGGCCGTGCTCCCGGCCCAAGCTCCAGCTCAACCAGGTCCACATACCGGATGGACGTCTGCAGGAGATCGCGCCTGCCAGTGGTCCGTGCGAACGCGATTGCTGCCTGGATCAGATGCCCCAGGCAGTACAGTTCGTGCGACCAACGCATGGCGGAAAGTTTCTGGTCCGAGCTGCCACCCTGCACCCACGTGTTGAGGTAGCCGTCGTCGGCCTGCGCACGACCGATCAGCGAAACCACCTCATCGACGAACGCGTCGTAGTCCGAGGTTCCCGTGCGGCCGATCTCCCAGGCGATCGCTTCAAGCGTCTTGTAGACGTCCGAATCGGCGAATGGCGGGCCGCGGAAGGCAGCAGCCGACTCTCCGATCAGCCTGCGGAAGTTGTCCACGGTTCCGCTTGCCTCAATTTGTTGAATGCAATGGGGGATTGTCGCTGTCCTGTTCAACTCCTGCCACGACCCGAGGAAGCCGGCATCGCTGAACCGCACGCTTCCCCGGGTCAGGGGCCGCACGGCAGTGCGGCTGGAGGGGGTCAGGCCGGTCGGGCCTTGTTGCTCGGCGCGGATTGTCTGCATTGACGACTCCTTCTAAGTAAGTGATTGGGCCAGGAATTGGGGCGGCGGCACTCTTGACTTCGGCCCGCGTTTTGAACAGTATGGGAAAGAAAGGGAAAGTTCAACGGATTATTTTTTCCCAAGAGGGTGGCCATGCAAGCAATAACGATCAACCACGTGGCACAGGCCGCCGGCGTGGCCATCGGAACGGTGTCAAAGGCACTCAACGGAACCGGCCGGGTGTCGCCCGAAACCCGGGAGCGGGTCCATCGCGAGGCGGCGCGCCTGGGGTACGTGGCGCGTACCCGGGCAGAGCCGGGCGCATCGGTTGATCTCGCCTATTCCGTCGGCGTGGTCACCTCCGACAGCTTCGGGAGATTCACCATGCCCATCATGCTGGGCGCCGAAGACACGCTCGGGCCGGGCCGGGTGGCGGTGTTGATGTGCGACGGGCGCGGCGACGCCCTGCGGGAACAGTTCTACGTCGACAGCCTGATGCGACGGCGGGTGGATGGAATAATCGTCACCGGCCGCGGCAATGACCCCAGGCCGCCGATTCGGGGAACGGGATCCGTCCCGGTCGTTTATGCCTATGCACCCTCCACCGGAGCTGACGACTATTCGATAGTCCCGGACAGCCACAAAATTGGATCGCTCGCAATCGACCACCTGGTGGGCAGCGGCCGGCGCAGGCTGCTTCACATTGCCGGAAATGAGTCCCAAGCCGCCACCGCAGAACGGCACCGCGGCGCATCCGCCGCCCTGGCTCGTCACGGGCTCCAATGGGCCGCACCGCCCCAGTTTGGGGAATGGTCCGAACGATGGGGACGTGAAGCGGCCATGCGCCTCATCCGGGACGGGGTCGATTTCGACGGCGCATTTTGCGGCAGCGACCAGATAGCCCGCGGCTTCGTGACGGGGCTCCGGGAGTCCGGCGTCGCGGTGCCCGCCCGGGTCGGCGTCGTCGGCGTCGACAATTGGGACGTCATGGTTGACGCAGCACGCCCGCCATTGACGACCATCGACCTCAATCTCGCTGAAATTGGCCGCCGCGCCGCCACTGTCATCATCAATGCCATCAACGGCGAACAAGTCCCCAAAGGCCGCGAGAAGGTTGAGCCGGCACTCGTCATGCGCGAATCCAGCGCCACACCCGCGCCTTTTGCCTAGGACGTGCCGCCTCCGACCAGGTCAGAGCTGCGACAAGGGGGCGGCCAGCGTATGGCCATCCAACTCCGCAGGCGCGTCCAAACCGATGGACGCGCTGGTGACGATGACGAGCGGATCGGGGCCTGCCGTGAGGAGGACGCTGGTGGGCTGGGAGACGGGCAGGCCGACAGTTGTGGGGGAGCGGTCCCCGGGCGCATACACGTCGAGGCGGTTGCCGCCCCACACGGCGTTCCAGAGACGGCCGTCGCGAGCCACGTGCATGCCGTCGGGTGATCCGCCGTTGACCGTGGCGAACGGTTCTACCCTGGAACCGGGCACGGTGCGCATGCTCAGAATTTCTCCGGCCACGGTGTCGCCGATGAGCATGGCCTGGATTTCCGGCAGGAAGACCGGGCCGTTGGGGATGTCGAGCCCGCTCATGACGGAAGTGACGTCTCCGGTCTCGGGATCCCAGCGCCAGAGGTGGCCTTCGGGTGTGGAACCGTTATGCACCATGGTGCCAAACCAGCATGACCCGTCCGGGGCGAAGCAGCCGTCGTTGACCCGGTGCCGGGTGCTGTCGAGCCCGGTCGTGGCAAGTTCGACGGCGGTGCCATCCTCGCGGAGCCAGGAGAGCCCGGTCCCCACCGCCCCGATCAGCCGCCCGTCAGGTGCCTTTTCGACGAAGCCCAGCGGCGCATCGAAGGCGCGCAGCAGTGTGCCTTTCCGCCCGGAACCCGGTGTCCACGAATAGAGCTCGCCGCGCAGGAGGTCGACCCAGTGGACGGCGCCGTCAATCATGCGCAGGCCTTCGCCCAACTCGAGCCGGGACATGCTGACGGGCTGCCAGGGGGAGCGGATCATGGAGTGTGCCTTTTCTGTTGGCGATGGGTGTGGCACGGAAGGGCTACCGTGCGTCCGGGGTCCCGGAATCGTCATTCGCGAATCCGGTGGACTCACGTTTCACGATGGAGAATCCGGCCTTGACGGTTTGGGGTGCAGAGCGGTCGCCCTTTTCATTGATGCGTTCCACCAGCAGGTCCACGGCCGTCTCCGCGATTTCAAGCCGCCCCGGATCGACGCTCGTCAGTGATGGCAGTGCGAACCTGCCCTCGTCAATATTGTCGAAGCCAATCAACGCCACGTCCTCGGGCACGCGCCGTCCGGCATGCACCAAGGCGCGCAGCCCGCCCAGGGCCAGGGTGTCGTTGAGGGCAAAGATGGCGTCAAAACTGACGTCGTTGCGCAACAGCTGGCGCACGCTGGCGAGCCCGGTTTCCCGGTTCCATTTGCCGCCCCGGACGACAAGCTGCGGATCCCCCTCGATTCCTGCGGCGGCCAGCGCCTGGTGGTAGCCGCGCTCGCGCAAACTTGCCGAACTTGCATCATCGTCGGCGAAGTCCGGTGCGCCGATCAAGGCGATGCGCGTGCGGCCGATCTCCAGCAGATGCTCCACAGCCGCCCTTGCGGAGGACGTGTTGTGCATGGTGACGTGATCCGTTGGCCCGCCAAAGATTCTCTCACCGAGGAGAACCAGTGGGTCCCCGGTGCGCAGGACATCCACGTCCTGCTGGCCGATTTCCACCGGACTGAACAGCAAGCCGTCAATGTAACGCATTTGCCCGCCGGAAAGGGTGGATATTTCCTGCTCCCTGTCCCCGTTGGTCTGCTCAATCAGGACACGCAGGCCACGTTTTTCCGCGGCCCGGATTACCGAATCGGCCAGCTCTGCGAAGTAGTTCTCGCGCAGCGATGGCACAGCCAGGCCAATCACGCCGGTTTTCCCCGAGCGCAGCCCGCGTGCCGAGAGGTTGGGCCGGTAGCCCAGTTCGTCAATGATCTGGCGCACCCGCAGCCGGGTCGCGGGACCCACCTTTGGGTTGTCGTTGATGACGTTGGAGACCGTCTTGATTGACACCCCGGCCGCGCGCGCCACGTCATGGATCGTCGGGCTCATAACGACTTCACGCTCCTCCGGCCCTGCGGCATCGGCGATGGGGCACTCTGCATGGGCAACTCCTAGATCATAGCCAGCCCGTGACCCTGAACTGTCCAGGGCGGCCGGCAGTTGGATTGAATGTGACGCGTTTTTCCTGCCGTGTGGCGGCGATGTGAAGAAAGCCTTGACGCTCAACAGCAAGCCGTTTAGCATTTTGGGTACAACGTTGTACCTAGCCTAGTGCCAATCAGAACCCAAGCGGGGAATCTGCGCGCCCACCTTCTTCCTGACAGGAAAAACATGCTCAATGCTGACATGACCCTTGATCCCCACTTCAAGGTGGGACGCATCAACCGCCGGCTGTTCGGCTCCTTCGTGGAGCATCTGGGCCGGTGTGTTTATGACGGGATCTACGAGCCGGGCCATCCCACTGCGAACGCCGGGGGCTTCCGGCAGGACGTCATTGACCTTGTGCGCGAGCTTGGCACCTCCACCATCCGCTACCCAGGCGGGAACTTCGTCTCCGGCTACCGCTGGGAAGATGGCGTGGGTCCCCGGGCAGAGCGCCCCAACCGCCTCGATCTTGCCTGGCACTCCATTGAAAACAATGATGTCGGACTCGATGAGTTCGCCGGGTGGCTCAGGGAAGTCGACGCGGAGCTCATGTATGCGGTCAACCTCGGAACACGGGGAACGCAGGAAGCCCTGGATGTGCTCGAGTACGCCAACATTGCCGCGGGCACCGCGCTGTCGGACCGGCGCATCGCCAACGGAACCCCGAAGCCCCACGCCATTCGCATGTGGTGCCTGGGAAATGAGATGGACGGCCCCTGGCAATTGGGCCACGGCACAGCCATGGACTATGCCCAGCTGGCAGGCAAGACGGCACGCGCCATGCGCCAGGTTGATCCCGATCTGGAGCTCGTTGTGTGCGGCAGTTCCAGCGCCACCATGCCAACATTTGGCGACTGGGAACGCACAGTTCTCCTCGAGACCTATGACGACGTCGACTTCATCTCCTGCCACGCCTACTACGAACCTCAAAATGATGATTTTGCGAGTTTCCTGGCGTCAGCGGTGAACATGGACAAATTCATCGAGTCTGTCATTGCCACGGCCGACCATGTGAAGGCCGTGCGGCAAAGCGACAAGACCATCAACCTTTCCTTTGACGAATGGAACGTTTGGTATGTCTCGCGGTACAACAACGTTGAGAAGATCACGGATGCCAATGAGTGGCCCCACGCCCCACGACTGCTGGAGGATTCCTACTCGGTGATGGACGCCGTCGTCTTCGGAAACCTGCTCATCTCGTTGCTGCGCCATGCCGACCGCGTCACGTCGGCAAGTCTGGCGCAGCTGGTCAACGTGATTGCCCCGATCATGACGGAACCCAACGGCCCGGCCTGGCGGCAGACGACGTTTTACCCGTTCGCGATCACGTCACAACTGGCACAGGGAACTGTTCTTGAACTCAAGCTCAGCTCCCCGACCGTGCACACTGACGCCTACGGGGACGTCCCCATGGTCGATTCGGTGGCAACCCTCGACGACGCGATGGGCGCAACGTCGGTGTTCCTGGTCAACCGCAGCCTCACCGAAACCGTGGAGGTCAGCATCGACGTGGGCCACCTGGGCGTGACCCGCATCGAGAGCGCGCAAACGCTCCACGATGAGGACATGCACGCGAAGAACACCCTGCAGGATCCGCTGCGGGTGACGCCTCACGGCAATGAAACAGCCCGCATCGATGCCGGATCCGTCACGGTGGCGCTGCCGCCCGTGTCCTGGACCGCGCTGGCCCTGCAATAAATTCGGGACACCCGCCGGACCGCCAGAAGACGCCAGCTCCTGCCAGGGCCTTTAGGAACGGGCGGCAGCTTTTTTTGGCACAAGAGGTACAACGTTGTCCCTGCGGGGCGCGCCCGTGACATGGGCACCTGCGGGAGGGCCGACGTCGAACATTCATACACAGAAACACTCATACAAAGGAGTTGGCAGTGATTAAGAAGAAACTCATCGCCGGGTTGGCGACAGTCGCCACCGTCGTGGCCCTTGCGGGCTGTTCAGGAACAAGTGGTGCGCCGGCCGGCGGCGGAGTCCCCACGGACAAGCCCGTCACCCTGACCGTCTGGAGTTGGGACGGGACCGTCCAGGAGGCCGTGCCGGGGTTCGAGAAGCTGTACCCGAACATCACGGTCAAGGTAGTCAACGCCGGGTCGTCAACGGATGAATATACGGCCCTGGACAACGCGATCCAGGCCGGTTCCGGGGTCCCCGACATCGCCATGTTTGAATACTTCTCCCTGCCGCTGTTCGCGATCCCCGGAAAATTGACGGATCTGTCCGAATTCGGTGCCCAGGAGCTGGCTCCTGACTATGTCGACGCTGCATGGGGCAACGTGTCGATCGATGGCAAGCCATATGCGCTGCCGTCGGACTACGGCCCGGCAGCCATGTTCTACAACCAGAAGGTGCTGTCCGAAGCAGGCGTAGCTGCCCCGCCGGCCACGTGGGACGAATACTACGAAGCTGCCAAAAAGGTCCGTGCCCTGGGCGGGGACCACTACATCACCAACGACTCTGCCGACATTTTCCTGCTCATGTCCCTGATGTGGGAAGGCGGCGGACGCCCCTTCAAGGTGGACGGCACGAACGTCACCATCGACTTCGAGGACGCCGGCACTGCGCGTGCCGTGGAGTACTGGCAAAAACTTATTGACGAAGACCTGGTCAATACCAAGGTCTCCGGCTGGTCTGACGACTGGAACCGCGGACTCAACGAGGGCACGCTCGCCACGCAGCTCATCGGTGGCTGGTTCACGTCCACCCTCCCCGAACGTGCCCCCAAGGCATCCGGGGACTTCCGTGTCGCCCAACTCCCACAGTGGGAAGCCGGAGAGAAGTCAGGAGCCGAAAACGGCGGCAGTGCCATGGCCATTCCTGCCGATGCAAAGAACAAGGAGGCTGCCTATGCCTTCCTTGAATACTTCACACACGGGGACGGGCTGCAGTCGCGCATCGATGCCGGCGCATTCGTGCCGAATCTGTCCAACCTCAACGACGAGACGTTCCTGAACGCCACGAGCGAGTACTTCGGCGACCAGAAGTACAACGAGGTTCTCGCCGAGGCATCCAAGACTGTCGGCACCGGCTGGCAGTACCCGCCATTCTTTGGCTGGGCACGCACGAGCTACGAAGATGTTGCGGCTCCCTTCTATGACAGCAAAAAGGGCTCCCTCGCCGAGGTTTTGGCGACCTGGAAGCAGCGCAGCACCGACTACGGCAACGAACAGGGCTTCACCGTCAAGTAGCCGCGTTGGATTGCCGCACGACGCACGCGACCGTGTCATGCACGCGACCGTGCGCCGTGCGGCAACCACCCGCCAGCCTTGCCGATGTACACCTGAGAAAGGAATTCCCCATGAGCCGACAACTGCTCGCCACTTCCCAGCCGACTGCAGCCGCCGTCCCCCATCACGAGCAATTTCGCCAAAAGAAGCGGAGCAAGGCCGGCTTGTTCTTCATTGCACCGTTCAGCGTGCTGTTCCTCTTTGTCTTCATCATTCCGATTGGTTATTCGGCGTACATCAGCCTGTTTCAGAACAAGCTCATTGGCGGCAAGGTCTTCATCGGGCTGGACAACTACTTCAAGCTTTTCCAGGATCCCCAGTTTTACGACGGCGCCATCCGCGTAGTGGTGTTCACAGCCATCCAGGTGCCCGTCATGCTCCTGAGCGCGATCGCCTTGGCCCTGGCCATTGACTCACTGAAGCTGCACGGCATCAAGTTTTTCCGCATCATTGTGTTTCTGCCCTACGCCATCCCGGCCATCGTCTCAACGCTCATGTGGGGCTTCATGCTCGGCGTCCGCTACGGACTCATCGGGAACCTGAACAAGGTTGCCGGCACGTCCTTCAACCCCTTCGCGCCCGAAACGACCATGATCTCGATTGGCGTCATGGTCACGTGGGGATTCACCGGCTACAACATGCTGATCTTCTACGCAGCGCTGCGGGCCGTCCCGCGCGAAATTTACGAGGCGGCAGCCATCGACGGTGCCAACGAATTCCAGGTAATCCGATACATCAAGCTTCCGGCACTGCGCGGCTCACTGAGCATCACCATCATCTTCTCGATCATTGGCACCTTTCAGCTCTTCAACGAGCCAAATATTTTGGCGACACTGGTCTCCAACAGTGGGATCACCTCCTACTACACACCGAATATGTACGCCTACAACCTCGCGTTCACCGGTTCGCAGCAGGGATACGCCGCCGCGCTCGCCTTGGTCATGGCTGCGTTCACAATCGTCATCGCGTACGCCGTGCAGATTAAGGGAATGAAAAATGTCTTTAACAAGTAGCCGTACCGTGCCCCGAATGGACACTGAAGGGTCGACGGCGTCCACCCCACCAGAGCGCCGGAAGAAGCAGTTCTCGCTGACCGATCCCAAGAAGAGCGCCGTGCTGACGCTCATGACAGGGCTGTTTGCGCTCTACTGCCTGCTCCCCATCGTGTGGCTGATCATCAACGCCACCAAGTCGCAGGAAGATTTCGTCTCGTCCTTCGGCCTGTCCTTTGGCGACAGTTTCGCGCTGTGGGACAACGTCGTGCAGGTGTTTACGTTCCAGGACGGCATTTTCGCCCGCTGGCTGATGAACACCGTGCTGTACGTGGTCGTGGGTGCGCTTGTCTCAACGTTCCTTGCCGCCCTGGGCGGCTACGCCATCGCAAAGTTCGACTTTGCCGGCAGGCGGGCGTTCCTGCTGATCGTGCTCGGCTCAATCTCCGTGCCGGGGATCGCGCTGGCCATCCCGCAGTTCCTGCTCTTCGCGCAACTTGGCATCACCAATACGCCGTGGGCAATCCTGATTCCGTCGTTCATCAACCCCTTTGGGCTGTACCTGATGTGGGTCTTTACCGATCAGGCGGTGCCGACCGGGCTGATCGAGGCCGCCCGCATCGATGGCGCAGGTGAATTGCGCATCTTCCTGAGGATCGCGCTGCCGCTGCTGGCTCCGGCGACTGTCACAGTGCTGCTGTTCTCGGTGGTCTCCATCTGGAACAACTACTTCCTGCCGTTGATCATGCTGAAGGACCCCGCCTGGTATCCGCTCACGATCGGCATCAACCAATGGAACAAACTGGGCTCCACGGCCGGCAATGGCGAACTGATCCAAAACGTCGTCATCACCGGCTCCCTGCTGATGATCATTCCCCTGGTCGTCGCCTTCCTGTGCCTGCAGCGCTACTGGCAGTCGGGGCTTGCACTCGGTGCCATCAAGGACTGACCGCCCGGGGCGCCATGCACCGCCGCCCGCTTCAGGGAACGGCAGTGCCAGGCCGGCTCAGTGGCGCGTGCCGCCGTCGTCCCCGGCCTCGGCAGCCAGCGGCAGCTCGACGAGATGTGCGTGCACGGGCGGCGGTTTGGGAATGCACAGGGCCAGCACGCCCGCCGCCACCGTGGCGCTGAGGGCAATGGCGAACCCCAGCTGGAATCCTGCCGCCGTGGGGGCTGAATGGCCGGCGCTTGAGGCTGCGAGAATGGCGCCCATGACTGCGGCGGCACTGCCCGTGCCCAGGGCGCGCATCAGCGAGTTCAGCCCGTTTGCTGCCCCTGTTTCCGTTGCTTTGACGGCGCCCATGATCAACATCGGCATGGAGGCATAGCCGATGCCGATGCCGGCCCCCACGAGTGCATTGGCCACCAGGATTTGCCAGATTTCCGCGGACGCCAGCAGTGCCAGCACATAGGCGAAGGAAATAACGACGGCGCTGATCACCAAGGTGGCCCGTCCGCCGATGTTGCGGTTCAGCCGGGCGGCCACCGGCGCCATGGCGATCTGCACCAAGCCGGCGGGGGCAAGGATCAGGCCGATCGAAATCAGCGACTGGCCCAGCCCAATTCCGGTGTTGGTGGGAAGCTGCAGGATCTGGGGGAACAACACGGCGGAGGAAAAGAACGCGAAGCCCAGGGCGATCGAGGCGAGATTGGTCATGAGGATGGCAGGGCGTGCTGCCACGCGCAGGTCAACCACGGGATCCTTGAGCCGCAGTTCAAAGGCGCCCCACGCCAGCAGGACCAAAATGCCGCCGCCGCCCAGGGCCAGTGTGGCCGGCGAGGTCCAGCCCCACGCGTTCCCCTGGGCGACGGCCACGAGGATGCCGGAGAGGCCGACCGACATGCCGGCGGCACCGACGTAGTCAAAACTGCCGGCGGCGAATACCGTATCTTCCGGCACGATCCAGACCACCAGTACGAGCAGGGCCAGCCCGAGCACCGCGGCGGTCCAGAAGAGGGCGTGCCAATCCATGGTTTCGGCGATGAAGGAGCTGATGGGCAGGCCCAGCGCCGCCCCGAACCCGAAGGAGCCGCTGATCAGTGCCACCGCCCCGCCAACGCGCTGCGGCGGCAAATGGTCCCGCAGCACAGCGATGCCCAGCGGTATGACGCCTGTCAGGAGCCCCTGCAGCGCCCGCCCCACCAGCAGCATGGTCAGGCCGGTGGACGCGGCCGCCAGGATGTTGCCGATGATCAAGGCGGCCAGCAGCAGCACGATCACCTTGCGCTTGCCAAAGAGATCGCCCAGCCTGCCGGAAATGGGTGTGACCACCGCCGAGGTCAGCAGCGTGATGGTCACGACCCAGGCCGTTGCTTCCCGGGGGGCGTTCAACAGCTCCGGCAGTTGGGCCTGGATCGGCACGACCAGTGTGAACATGAACGATGCGGAAGCACCGGTGACCGCCAGGACGGCGATGAGCGGCCAGGGCCGCTGGGTGATGGTAACTGATCGGGCTGGGCGCATTGCTTCTTTCGTGGCGGGCAGGTCGGGCGGCGGGTGGGCCGCGCCGGGCCGGTGCCCGGATGGGGTGGGCCGCACCTTTGACAATCCGGGTCCGGTGCCAGACTATTCCCGTCCGGCGGCACCGTCCAAACTGTGGAATTGGCGGGGGCATCCACAGTGTGTGGCATCGACCGCGAGACGGCGCCGGGCAGCACGGCAGCGGGGGAGTGGGCTCCTTGTCCATGCGGGGTCCGGGTCTTCGGATCTTTTGCCGCAGAAATTACAACGGAGTCCCGTCGCAGTCTTTGAGAATCCATTGACACGGAGTGTGACCTGAATTACTGTACAAAAGTATCGGAACTATTCCGAAACTATCGGAACCTATTCAGGATTGCTTCACGTCAAAACTCGAGGAAGAGAAAAATGACACCCTTCACGTTCAAAAACCCGCCTGTCAGCCGGCGCGCATTCGTCACGGGCATTGCTGCGACAGGACTGCTTGCGCTGGTAGGTTGCAGCAAACCAAAAGCCGACGTTGACATCAGCAGCCAGAACGTAGGCGCAATGGAGAACTTTGCTGCGGACATGCAGTTCAAGGCCACCGAACCATTGGACTTCGGCCTGCTCTGGACCGATTGGCCCGATACTCCGGTGAAGGACTCGTGGGAGATCTTCAAGGTCATCAAGGAGCGCACCAACGTCACTCTTGGCCTGACGCACATTCCCTTCAGCGACGCCAGCGAGAAGCGCAGCCTGCTCATCAGCGCCGGTGACGCGCCGTCCATCATTCCCCTGATTTACACAGGTGAAGAGGAGGCATTCGTGTCCTCCGGCGCTGTCCTGCCCCTAAGCGATTACTCGGACCTCATGCCCAACTTCAAGAAGTATGTGAAGGAATGGGACCTGGGAACCATGGTCGAGAACCTGCGCCAGTCTGACGGCAAGTACTACATGATGCCGGGCCTCCAGGAAGTCTCTGTCCCCGTTTTCTCCGTGGTGCTCCGCAAAGACGTTTTTCAGGAGGTCGCCGGCGGAATCCCCAACACCTGGGATGAAATGCGCGCCGCGTTGCTGAAAATCAAGGCAAAATATCCGGATTCCCATCCGCTGGCCGACGGCTTCGAGGGACAGTCATTGCTGAACTACGCGGCGCGTGCCTTCGGAACACAGGCCGGGTGGGGTTTCGGGAACGGCCTGACCTGGGACGAAAGCGTAAAAAAGTTCAAGTACGCTGCAACGACCAGCGAATACAAAAACATGGTCCTGTTTTTCCGCGGGCTGGTGGAAGACGGTCTGGTCGACATCGAATCCATGACTGCCGCCGACAGTGGTGGCGGAAATGCGACAGTGTCTGAAAAGTTCGCGAACAACCAGATCTTCGCCGCATCAGGCTCCACCAACACCGCGATTGAGTATTCGACGGCGCTGGACAAGACAGTGGGGGCGGGCGCCTACCAGGTTGGTCTCATCCCACCGCCCGGTGGCACCGCCGGTGACACCGTGGAACCCCGCAACTTCTGGCACGGATTCATGATCAGTGCCAAGGCAAAAGACGAGCCCAACTTCCAGGCGCTCCTGCAGTTCCTGGACTGGTACTACTACAACCCCCAGGCGCGTGAACTGTTGCGGTGGGGTGTTGAAGGCAAGCATTACACCAAGGATGCGGCCGGGACCATCACGTTGAACAAGGAGTTCTCCCTTGACGCCCGCAACCTGAACCCGGACGGCAAAACGGACCTGGAAATCGACCTTGGATTCGCCACCTTCCCCTCAGAATCGACTGAAAGCCGAAAGCTGAAGGAGTCCTACAGCACGCCTGAGGATGTGGAGTACATTGATGCCGTGCTCTCCAGCAGAACCCCGCTTGCACCCACCCCGCCGGCGCCGTTGGAAGAGGCCGAGCTCGAGCAGGCATCCCTGACGAGCACTCCCTTGAAGGACACCGTCGACACGAACACCTTGAAATTCATCCTCGGACAGCGGGACATCAGTGAATGGGACGCATTCGTCAAGGAACTTGAAGGCCAGGGGCTTGCGGCCTACGTCGACCTGATGAATTCCGCCCGCGAGCGTTTCGCAGCCAAAGCGTAGTCCGTTGCAATCTTCGCCGATTCGAGGCGCCGCAGGGCGCCCGAACCGCTCAACGGTCGAGCTGATGGAGCAATGAAATGACCACAATAAAAACAGGGCAGCCGAAACCGGCTGCAACACATCCCCCGGGGGGACGCTCCGGCCGCGGGACATCGGACCCGGTCGGCACCGAGCCGCCAGCCCGAAAACAACGCACGAAAAAGAACTTGGGACGACGGCCGCTGCGCAAAGCCATCCAACGGGATTGGCAGCTGTACGCGCTCGCGATCGTGCCGCTGATCTTTCTTGCCATCTTCCGGTACGCACCGATGCTTGGAAACGTTATTGCGTTCCGTCGCTTTCGCCCCGGAGGAAACATCTTTGGCGACGAGTGGGTTGGCATGCGCTACGTCTCGATGTTCATCCAGGACCCCGTCTTCTGGCACGTTTTCTCCAACACGGTGATCCTTGGCGGACTGACGCTCGTCATTTGTTTCCCGCTTCCCATTCTGCTTGCGCTCCTGCTCAACGAAGTGCGCAAGAAGGCCTTCAAGCGCATCGTGCAGTCAATCTCGTACCTGCCGCACTTCCTCTCGATTGTGATCATCGTCGGCATGGTCATGCAGCTGCTTTCCCTGCAGGGCACGGCGAACCAAATCATCACGGCGCTGGGCGGGGATGCGATTCCGTTCCTGCAACGGGCAGAGTGGTTCCGCGTAATCTACGTTGGCTCTGAAGTCTGGCAGACGGTGGGTTGGGGAACGATCCTCTACCTGGCGGCCCTGACTACTGTCGATGCATCGCTCTACGAGGCGGCCGAGATTGACGGCGCCAAGCGCTGGCAGCAGATCTGGCACGTCACCCTGCCCGGCATCCGGCCGACCATGATGACCCTTCTGATTCTGAACATCGGCACGTTCCTCAATGTCGGGTTTGAGAAGGTCCTCCTGCTGTACAACCCGTTGACCTACTCCACCGCGGATGTCATATCGACATATCTGTACCGTGTGGGCTTGGTGTCGAACAATCTTAGTTATGCCGCCGCAATCGGACTGTTTCAGGCGTTGATTGGGTTGGCAATGGTTTTGTCCGCGAACTTCATTTCACGGCGAGTAGTAGGAGCGAGTCTATGGTGATCCAAACAGACCTGGCCAAAGGTGTGAAAGCACGCAAGCCAAGCAAGCCAAGCCGGACGAGGGGGGCCCGGGACTCCAGAGGCTACAAAATATTCACGTGGGTGAACTCATCGCTGTTGATAGTGCTGTGTTTGATCATGCTGTATCCCTTCGTGACAGTGCTGGCGCAGTCCTTCAGCTCGCCAGGTGCGATCAAGGCGGGGTTGGTCAGTTTCTGGCCGGTTGATTTCAATATCGACACCTACATAGCAGTGGCCAACAACGGCATGTTCTGGCGCAACTACGGCAACACTGTCGTCTACACCGTGGTGGGAACTGTCATCGCCATGGTGCTCACCACGAGCTTTGCCTATGTTCTGGCCAAGGAGCACCTTCGTGGTCGCAAGATTCTGATTGGGCTTGCCGTTTTCACCATGTTCTTCAACGGTGGGATCGTCCCGAACTATGTCTTGATCTCCTCGCTGGGCATGAAGAACACCATGTGGGCACTGGTGATACCGGGTGCGATCTCCGTGTTCAACCTGCTGGTGATGAAATCATTCTTTGAGAACTTGCCGAGGGACTTGGAAGAGGCTGCCCAAATCGACGGGCTGAGCTGGTTCGGGATCTTCGGGCGCATCGTGCTGCCCCTGTCGAAAGCAGTCATCGCCACGATGGTGCTGTTCTACTCTGTTGCATTCTGGAACGACTGGTTCGCCGCGTTCCTCTACCTCGACAGGAGCGAACTCTTCCCGGTTACCTTGTTTCTTCGCAATCTGCTGGCCGGTGCCTCAAGCGCTGCGACAGAAGGTGCTGCCGCATCGGGAAGCACCGCAGCTGCACTCTCTGCCAACATCCAATCGGTCACAATGATCCTCACTGTCATCCCGATCCTGTGTGTTTACCCGTTCGTCCAGCGCCACTTTGTCTCGGGCATCATGCTTGGTTCCGTCAAGGGCTAAACGTGCCTCCCGACAATTGCCCGGTGCGCCTTCCTCGGCTGTCTGCCCAGGATCTTCCCCAAATCAAAGGTTTGCAAAGAATGACAATTGACAGTCCAGTCGCCCAGGCGGAATTCCGCCAAGCGAAACCGTGGCAGAACACTTCCCTTTCGCCGGCAGCTCGGGCGGATGCGTTGATCGCCGAAATGACGCTTCAAGAGAAAACGAGCCAATTGGTTGGTCTGTGGGTTGGTGCCGATGACGGTGGCGGGGACGTTGCCCCCTACCAAAGTGACATGAGCCAGGATGCTCCGGAGTTTGCCGACGTCATCGTCGACGGACTCGGACAGCTCACCCGCCCCTTCGGCACCGTCCCCGTTGATCCGTTGTCTGGGGCGCAATCATTGGCCAAGGCCCAGCGCCAGATCATGGCAGCCAACCGTTTCGGCATCCCGGCCCAAGTTCACGAAGAGTGCCTGGCGGGCTTTGCCGCGTGGGGAGCCACCGCTTATCCGGTCCCGCTGTCGTGGGGTGCAAGCTTCAATCCCGCCTTGGTGGCCAGGGTGGCGGCACAGATTGGCGAGTCGTTGCGTTGCGTCGGTGTTCATCAGGGCCTGGCGCCCGTGTTGGACGTGGTTCGTGACTATCGCTGGGGCCGGGTGGAGGAGACCATCGGGGAGGACCCGTACCTGGTTGCCACCATTGGAACTGCTTACGTTCAGGGCCTGGAAAGTTCAGGCATTGTTGCCACGCTCAAGCACTTCGCCGGGTATTCCGGGTCACGGGCTGCCCGCAACCATGCGCCTGTGGCGGCAGGTCCCCGGGAAATGGCGGACGTTTACTACCCGCCGTTTGAAATGGCGCTCCGCCATGGCGGGGCCCGCTCCGTCATGAACTCCTATGCCGAGGTTGATGGCGTCCCCGCTGCTGCAGACCCGAAGCTTCTCACGGAAACATTGCGTGAGAAGTGGGGGTTTCAAGGCGTGGTCGTGGCAGATTACTTTGCCATCGCGTTTCTGCGAACACTGCAGCGGGTTGCCGGAACTGACGGCGAAGCAGCAGGCCGGGCACTGGCAGCCGGGGTTGACGTTGAACTCCCGTCCGTCGCAACATACGGCCAACCCCTGAACGATGCGGTCCGTGCCGGAGCGATTTCGGAAGAACTCGTCAACCGGGCGCTGCGGCGGGTCCTTGTCCAGAAGATTGAAGTGGGATTGCTGGATGCTGATTACCTGCCAACAGTACCAACGACGGTGGACCTGGACACTCCCGAGTCCCAGGCGTTGGCGCTTGAGCTCGCGCGCGAAGCCGTGGTCCTGGCCGCCAACGATGGAGTGCTGCCGCTGCGCCCCACTGCGCAACTGGCAGTGATTGGTCCACTGGCCGATGACCCCCATGGCATGCTCGGGTGCTACTCATTTCCAGCCCACGTTGGCGTCAAACACCCGGAGCGCGGACTCGGGCTGGAGATTGGAACGGTGCTGGCCGAACTGCGCGAACAACATGCAGGCCGGATCTCCCACGTACAGGGTTGCGACGTTAAGGCACCGGGAAGGAGCGGTTTTGCTGCTGCAACACAGGCGGCGGCCGCAGCCGAGGTGGCCGTGGTGGTCCTTGGCGACCGGGCGGGACTGTTTGGCCGGGGAACGTCGGGAGAAGGCTGTGACGCGGCGGACCTGCGCCTGCCGGGCGAACAGCAGGCCCTGCTGGAGGCAGTGTTGGAAACAGGAACACCTGTGGTCCTGCTGCTGCTCTCCGGCCGCCCGTACGCATTGGGCGACGTCGCGCACAGGTGTGCGGCCATCGTGCAGACTTTCTTCCCCGGTCAACGCGGAGGCCAAGCCATCGCCGATATTCTCACGGGCACCGTCAACCCCAGCGGGCACCTTCCGGTGAGCATCCCGCGGGAACCGAACGTGCAGCCGGGCACATACCTTGCCCCGCCACTGGGGATGCTCAACGACGTGTCAAACCTGGATCCCACAGCACTTTTTGCCTTCGGGCACGGACTTTCCTATGGCGAACTGACCTGGGGACAGGCTGGCGGCGGCGCCGAGGAATGGACGATTGGTGAGCATACGACGCTGAGTGTGGAAATCACCAACAACAGCGCAAGGAGGATGGCCGACGTCGTCCAGCTTTACTTGCACGACCCGGTGGCACAGGTGACCCGGCCGGACATCCGGCTGGTGGCCTACCGGCGCCTTGAACTTGATCCGGGGGAGAGCGCGAGTGTGCAGTTCTCGCTGCACTCGGACCTGACCTGCTTCGCCGGGATCAATCTGCAACAGATTGTGGAGCCGGGCGCCGTGGAGCTGCGCATTGCCCGCTCCAGCAGCGACGTACACGCGGTGATCCGGCGAACGCTGGTGGGGCGCGAGACCGTCGTCGGTGCGGACCGGGAGTTGGTGGCGGCGAGCCAGCTCAGCATTCACCCCATTCTTGCGGAAGGGGTGCAGTGATGTCATCACATTCGCTGGCGGCCGACAGCGGCCAAGGCATTCTGTCGCGAATCACTGCCACTGTCTACCGGTGCCTGGTGCTGGCGGCATTTCTGGCACTCATGTGCGCGCCAACCCTGCTGGTATGGACATTATTGGGTGCAAACTCGGCCAACATTGCCTTCTTCGTTGTTGCCATGCTCCCTGTGGGGCCTGCCCTCTCAGCGGCGGTTTATGGCCTGCGCGTGTGGGCCTCGGCACCGGATCTTTCCCCGGCCAGGGCACTGTGGCGCGGCTACACACTGAACTTTCGGGACACGATGAAATGGTGGGCCGTGGTCGTTGCGGTGGCCACGGTGCTGATCGTCAACATTGCCTTCGCCGATGCGGTTCCTTTTGCCTCCGCACTGCGGCCTGTGGGCTCCATTATCCTGGTCCTGCTGGGGGTCTGGTCCGGGCATGTGCTCGTCGTCGCTTCGCTGTTCTCGTTCAGGACCCGCGATGCGATGCGCATTGCCGCTGTGGAACTCTTCAGCATGTGGCGGGTGAGCCTGGGCTTCCTGTCGTTGTTGGTGGTGGCCGTGACAACCGTCCAGCTCGGCTCTGAACTGGCACTTCTGCTGCTCGCCTGGGCCTTCATGGGCGTTCTCTGGCTGATTGCACAACCCCTGATTGGCGACGTAACCCGGAGGTTCACCCAACATGACTGAGCCCCGGACCGCCGAACTGTGGGGTGGCGTCAACCCAATACTGCCGGGCTTCTATCCGGACCCATCAGTGTGCCGCGTCGACGGGGAGGACGGAACCTGGTTTTACCTCGTTAATTCCACCTTTGAGTATCTGCCGGGACTGCCGATACACCGCTCCAGGGACTTGATCAACTGGGAACTGATCGGTCATGTGCTGGACCGGCCAGGGCAGATTGACATCTCGCTGGTGGGTGATTCCGGGGGATTGTTTGCGCCAACGATCCGGCACGACGGGAACCGCTTTTTGGTGGTGTGCACGGTGGTCGGCGGCGGCGAACACGGATCGGGTAACTTTGTTGTCACGGCGACCGATCCGGCTGGTCCATGGTCCGATCCTGTCTGGTGGGACATGGACGGCATTGACCCCTCGATCATGATTGAGCCCGATGGCACTTTGTGGGCGCACGGCACCCGGCTGGCCCCCAAACCGGAATGGGCGCAGCAAACGGAAGTCTGGGTGCGGCGGCTGAACAGCCAGACGCTCAAGCCGGAGGGCGGGGAGACCATCATCTGGTCTGGGGCCTTGCGCGGGGCGATCTGGTCGGAAGGACCCCATCTCTTCCACCACGAAGGGTTTGTCTACTTGCTGGCGGCTGAAGGCGGCACAAGTTTTCACCACGCGATTATCGTGGCCCGGGCCGAATCCCCGCTCGGCCCCTTCACCGGAAATCCAGCAAATCCAGTGTTGACGCACCGAAATCTGGGCCGCTCGGCACCCGTGTCAAACGTCGGCCATGCCGACCTTGTTGAGGCGCCGGATGGCAGCTGGTGGGCCGTCTGTTTGGCCACCCGGGCGTGGGAGCAATGTGACCTCCTGGGCCGTGAGACATTCCTGGTCCCCGTGTCGTGGGAAGACGGGTGGCCGGTCTTTGCCCCGGGCGAGGGGCAATTGCCACGCAACCCCACAGGCCTCACTGGCCGGCAGTCCTCGGGCCCCGACGCTGTTGCGGGCCCCGACGCTCTTGGGAGTTCTGAACTGGCGGCGAAGCAGGCAGCCGACAACTCCGGGGGCGTCATTGCCGTGCGGCGGCATCCTTCGGAGTTCTGCACGCTGACCGGCAACGCCGGCGGCTCCGGCAACTCCGGCGAGTTTCGGATCGAGGCTGGCGAGGGCCTCACCGGACCCGCGCCGGCCTTTGTTGCCAAGCGGCTGGCCGGGCTCACGACGCGGGTGCAGGTTCGGCTGATCGACGCCGGCGAAGGGGTTCGTGCCGGCCTGGCCCTGCGTTACTCCGCCACGGCTTTCGTGACACTCACCGTGGGTGGCGGGGCCGTGCAAATTGAGTCATTCAATGGGCACGCTCCGACAAAATCGATCCGCACCACCTTGCGGACCCCTCCTGCTGAGCCGGGGTTCCCGGCGGGAACGGTGCCAGGCGTTCTGGCGTTTGAACTGCACGGCACCAGCGCGGTCGCCGTTTGGGAGCCGGCTGGCGGGGTGCCGGTGCGGTCCGGGGTTGTGGGCATCTCCCACCTTTGCGCCAAGCACGACGGCGGATTCGTGGGCGTTGCGTACGGGGCCCTGGCGACAGGGGACGGCGGTTCATCGACGTTTTCAGACCTGGGCGAACGACCATGAGCGAACTCTTCGGCTACCTGCTGGTGCATTTCGTCGAGGATCCCGGCAATCACAGGGAAAAGATCTTCCTGTCGTTGAGCGAGGGCGACACCCCCCTTGCCTGGCGCCGCTTGAATCACGGTGAGCCTGTTCTTGCCTCACACGGTGGTACCGGCGGGGTGCGCGATCCCAACATCGTCCGGGGACCAAACGGGGTGTTTCACATTGTCGCGACCGATCTGCGCGTCTGGCGTCCGACAGGCCCGGACTGGTGGGAATTCAGGCACCGGGGGAGCCGGGATCTGGTGATTTGGGATTCCACCGACTTGCTCAGCTGGTCCGAGCCCCGCTATGTGACAGTCGCCCCGGAGGGAGCCGGGATGGCGTGGGCTCCGAAGGCCGTTTACGACCCCGTATCCAAGGACTATCTGGTCTTCTTTTCCTCGGGCCTGGACGAAAGCGGGCCGCAGCTTCAGGACCCGGCGATGCAGCCAGCGACGGGGCCCAGCCGGATCCTGGTGACGCGAACCCGGGACTTTGTTGAATTCACGCCGGCGGAGACTTATCTGCAGCAGCCCGGCGGCCTTATCGACATGAGCGTGCTCGTGACAGGCACCTCCGTGCACCGTTTCGCCAAGCACGACGACGCCGCGCCAGGGAGCCTGCACGTATTCCATCAACGGGGCTCCGCATTCTTTGCCCATGACTTCGTCACAGTCGCCCACGACATTGGCCAAGAGATTGCTCCCGCCGTTGAAGGGCCATTGGCTTTTCGCGACAACCAGGAAAGCCGCTGGTACCTGTGGGTGGACCAATACTCGCGCCAGCCCCAAGGCTACGAAGCCTACTCAACCACCGACATCGAGGCCGGTGACTGGCACCGGGTGCCCAATTTCAGGCTCCCGGAAAACACCAAACACGGCTGCGTTTTGCCGCTGCAGAAGGCCGAGTACGAAGCTTTGAGCGCCTTTTATCCACGCTGAATCACAAGTTCCTGATCGCCACGACTGCCGACCACCGAAGGAAACCAACCATGCCCGCCGCAGACCGTTATGCCCACCGCAAAGTCAACGCGACCATCACCGTCACTGATCCACAAGGCAATCCACTCGCCGGGAGACCGATCACCGTCCAGCAGCGCCGGCATGCTTTTGGGTTTGGCTGCACCGCGCCAGACATGGGCGAGGAGGCAAGCGAAACCCGCGAACTCTGGACCCGACTCTTCGATACCGCAACGCTGGCATTTTATTGGGGGCGTTATGAACCCACCCGAGGTGAAACCGATCGTGAGCGCGTCATGCAGGCAGCCCACTGGTTGGCCAACCGCGGAGTGCGGCTCAAGGGGCACCCGCTGGTGTGGCACACAGTCAAAGCCGCGTGGGTGGATGAGCTGCCGTTGTCCGAGGCTGAGGAGCTGCTGCGGGGACGCATTCGCCGTGAAGTGGGCGACTTCGCCGGCGTCGTTGATTCCTGGGACGCGATCAACGAGGTCGTCATCATGCCGGACTTCGTCAATGAGCCGGACGGCATCAAGAATGCCATCACGCGCATGTCCGCCGAGAAGGGGCGGGTCGCGATGGTGGCGCTCGCAGTGGAGGAAGCGCGAGGCCAGAATCCCGAGGCGCAGCTCGTCTTGAACGACTTCGATTTAGGGCCCCGGTATGAGCAGCTCATTGAGGAAGTGCTGGCCGAGGGCATCAAGATCGATGCCATTGGCCTGCAATCGCACATGCATAAAGGGTTCCGTGGGGAAGACCGGCTCAACGATGTTTGCAACCGTTTCGCACGGTTCGGGCTGCCGCTGCACTGGACGGAAACGACGATCCTGTCCGGTGACCTGATGCCAGCGGAGATCGAGGACCTCAACGACTACGTCGTTGCGGACTGGCCCACTACAGCTGAAGGTGAGGTGCGCCAGGCCGAGGAAATTGTTCGCCACTATTCGACCCTGGTGGCGCATCCTGCCGTCGAATCAATTACTTATTGGGGCTTCGGCGACGGGGGTGCGTGGCTGGGTGCTCCCGTGGGTTTTCTGCGCGCAGACGGCACCCGGAAACCGTCGTATGCAGCGCTGCGGGATCTCATTCGCGGGGAATGGTGGCTGGATTCGGTCGACCTGGTGACGGACAGCGAAGGGCGTGCCCGGTTCGACGCCTTTGCCGGCAGCTTTGACGTGCTTTCGGGTGAATCCCAGCTGACGGTGGACCTTCCCGCGGGGCCGGCACGGGTTCAGCTGCCGCTTCCTGCCTAGTGCCAGTTCCGGGGCAGTGCGCGCCGCCGCAGCGCTAGGATGGCGGCGGTGCGGTTGACTCCCGAATCACCAGCTCGATCCCCAATTCCACCCGCGACGATGCCAGCGTCTCTCCCCGGGCTATCGAAATCAACATCTGCGTGGCCAAGGCCGCCATCTTCGCCAGCGGCTGATTCACAGTGGTGAGCGGGGGAGTGAGCCACGCTGTCACGGGAAGATCGTCATATCCGACGATCGAGAGATCGCGGGGAATGTGCAAGCCAAGTTCGCGGGCTGCCCGCATCACCCCCATGGCCTGGTAGTCGGATCCGGCGAAGATGGCTGTGGGCCGGTTGGGTCCCTGCAGAAGCTCGAGGGCGTGTTCGTAGCCGGCGACTTTCTCGAAGTCTCCCCAGCGGATCAGTGCCGGGTCGCAATCGAGCCCCGCCTCGTCATGGGCGCTCCTGTACCCGTCAACGCGGGCCCTGCTGCACATGACATCGGAGGGTCCGGAAATGACAGCAATTCGCTGGTGGCCGAGGCCGATGAGATGCCGGGTGGCGACCAGGCCGCCGTTCCAGTTGTTGGAGCCAACTGTGGGCACCCCCAACCCCGGGTCGCCATGGGCATCGATGACAACATACGGGATCGACCGGGCATCGAGCTGATGGCGCTGGGACTCATCGAGTCCGGACAGGACGAGGACGACGCCGATGGAGCGGCGGGCCATGATGCTGTCCAGCCATTCCTTGGACGGCCGGTGCGAACCACCCAGCTGTGAGAGCACGACGCCGATGTGTTCCGGCCCCGCCGCGTACTCCACGCCCTGGATAATCTCGTGGGCCCAGCCGCTGCCTGCTTCGTGAAAGACCAGATCAAGCAGGTCCGACGACCTGGATGTGGAATTCACGGCGACGGGCTTGCGGTAGTTGTGGCGTGTCAGTGCTTCCTCAACCCGAACGCGGGTACGCTCGGCGACGTCTTCCTTGCCATTGAGCACACGGGACACTGTCGGAACTGACACTCCCAGTTCCTCGGCAATCGCGGCAATCGTGACGCGTCTCTTGGCCATAACGACTTCCTTCCACAATCTTCGAAAGTTTCGGTATACAACATGGTACTGATTCCAGCCACGATTGCCTGACACCTTTGGCTTTCGAGCCGAACGGCACCTCCCAGCTGATCTGCCCGGCAGCATCCGCGCGCCGACGCCGGGAGTCATCGGCGGATCGATCATGTGTTTCCGGGGTCGGCGGACCACGCCCGACATGGTGCCGCACGCATGGCACTTGCTTTGTGACCTCGCCGGACGGAATCGTGACGGAACCGGAAGAACTGTTCGAAAGGACCATTCCATCAGCACGCGGCAATTGTGGTTGCACGTTTATTGCCGCCCTGACGCGGTTCCATGCTCGGTTCGGCTCGCGCAGCACCCGGACGCCACCTCGCCTGGCACCCATGTGGAGCCGTTGGAATGCACAGCGCAGGCTCGGTACGTACGCGTGGAACACGCGGGCCATTGACTTCGATTGTGACCTGGATTACTGTTCAAAAGTATCGGAAATACTACGAAACTATCGAAACTGGCGCAGGTTTGGCTCAAACTCAAGGAAGAGAAAATGGCACCCTTCACGTTTAAGAACCCACCCATTAGTAGACGCGCATTTGTCACGGGCATCGCCGCAGCCGGACTGGTGGCCCTGGTTGGTTGCAGCAAGAAAACGAATGCCCCCGTGGATATCTCGACGCAGAGCGTCGGTGCCATGGAGGGGTTCGAGGCGGACATGCAGTTCAAGGCCACGGAGCCGTTGGATCTCTCCATTCTTTGGACGGATTGGCCGGAACTTCCGGTAAAGGATTCTTGGGCGGTGTTCAAGGAAATCAAGGCCCGAACCAATGTCAACCTTGAATTGACCCACATTCCCTTCAGCGACGCAGTGGAGAAGCGCAGCCTGCTCATCAGCGCAGGCGATGCGCCCTCCATCATTCCGCTCATCTATACAGGTGATGAGAAGCCGTTCGTATCCTCCGGCGCGGTCCTGCCGATGAGCGACTACGTGGATTACATGCCCAACTTCAAGAAATACGTGAAGGAATGGGACCTTGGGGACATGATGGAGAATTTGCGCCAGGCTGACGGCAAGTACTACATGTTGCCAGGCCTTCAAGAGGTGTCGGTACCCGTCTTCTCGCTCATGATCCGCAAGGACGTGTTCGATGAAGTGGGGGCGGGAATACCCAATACTTGGGATGAAGTGCGGGATGGGTTGGTCAAGATTAAGGCCAAATATCCCGATTCCCATCCACTGGCCGACGGCTTTGAAGGGCAGTCGCTGCTGAATTACGCCGCTCGTTCCTTCGGTACGCAGGCCGGCTGGGGTTTCGGAACCGGCACAATCCTGGACGGGGAAACCAAGAAGCTCAAGTACGCCGCCACGTCGAAAGAGTACAAGGAGCTGGTCACGTTCTTCCATGGCTTGGTCAAGGACGGTCTGCTGGATCCGGAATCCTTGACGGCGGCCGATGCCGGCGGCGGAAACGCCACTGTCTCGGAGAAATTCGCAAACAATAAGATCTTCGCCGCTTCCGGGAACTCCAACACTGTCATTGAATACTCGACGGCGCTGGACAAGACCTTGGGAGAGGGCGCGCACGAAGTAATTCTCATTGCCCCGCCTGGCGGCCCCGCTGGCAACATCATTGGGCCCCGCAACTTCTGGCATGGCTTCATGCTCAGTTCAAAGGCCAAGGACGAACCCAACTTCCAGGCGCTGTTGCAGTTTGTTGACTGGTACTTCTACAATCCTGAGGCCCGGGACCTGCTGCGCTGGGGCGTTGAAGGAAAGCAGTACAGCAAGGATGCAACGGGCGCCATCAAGCTCAAGGACGGATTCTCACTTGATGCATGGAACCTCACGAGCAAGGGTGCCGTCGATATCCAGAAGGACCTGGGTTATTCCACGTTCGCCTGTGAAGGAACCGAAAGCCGGAAGTTGAAAGAGTCCTACAGCCCGAAGGATGCCGTGGCGTACATTGAATCAGTTCTGACGACCAGGACTTTCCGCGAACCGGATGCACCGGCACCGTTGGACGAGGCAGAACTCGAGCAGTCCTCCCTGATCGCCACTCCCTTGAAGGACAGTGTGGATACCAACACCTTGAAATTCGTCCTCGGCGAGCGCGACCTCAGCGAATGGGATGCGTACGTCACCGAACTTGAAAGCCAAGGGCTCACGAGTTACGTTGACCTGCTCAACACCGCCCACGAACGCTTTGAGGCCAAGGCATAATTCCTTGGAACCCTCGACGGTCAAGGCCACGCAAGGGTGTTCGAATCGCCACGCCACAGGGCCGGCAGGGCGCTGACATGACACCCGCAAACACGGTGCAGGTGAACCAGCCCGCGACTGACGTTGGCGGCCTGCCTTCGGTTCCGCCAACGAGAAACGAGTAAATGAATGCCTTCGACAGGCCGCGAAGTCTCCCGGCTGGCGCCAACTCCGCCCATGGGGTGGAACAGCTGGGACTGCTACGGCACGACGGTGACCGAGGAGGAAGTCCTCGAAAATGCCCGGCTTGTCCGGGACCGTTTACTGTCCTCAGGCTGGGACACCGTCGTCGTCGATATCGCGTGGTACGACCCGACGGCTAGAGCTCACGGATACAACGAGGATGCCCCTGTTGTGCTCGATGTGTACGGCCGCCAGCTGCCGGCACGGAACCGATTTCCCTCAGCTGAGGGCAGTACCGGGTTCACTGTCCTTGCCAACGCCATGCACGCCATGGGGCTGCGCTTTGGAATCCATGTCATGCGCGGCATTCCGCGTAAGGCCGTTGAGCAGAACCTGCCCGTCGAGGGGACTGAATGGACTGCGTCGCAGATCGCCAACCAGGATGACACCTGCAACTGGAATCCTGACAACTTCGGGCTCAACCATGCGCATCCAGGGGCCCAAGCGTATTACGACGGCCAAGTAGCACAGTTCGCCCGCTGGGGTGTGGATTTCCTCAAGGTGGATGACATGCAGGCGCCCTACCATGACGACGAAATCGCCGCGTTTGCAACCGCCATTGCCCGCAGCGGGCGGGAGATGGTGCTGTCGCTTTCCCCCGGAACGAATCTGCCCACGACGCACATCGAGCATCTTCGCGGGAATGCCAACATGTGGCGAATCTCCGATGACCTCTGGGACCGGTGGGATGACGTCCATGCGCAGTTCGCCCGTCTCGCTCGCTGGGCGCCGCTTCAACGTTCCGGTGGATGGGCGGATGCCGACATGCTTCCGCTTGGCCGGGTCGGACTCCGTGCCGAGCGCGGTGAGCCACGGGATTCCCGCCTGACTCCTGCGGAACAGCAGACGTTGCTGGCGTTGTGGGTCATGGGCCGCTCGCCGCTGATGATGGGCGGCGACCTGCCCTCGACCGACGAGGCAACCATGGCGCGCCTGGCAAATCCGGCCCTGTCGAGAGTGCTCGCCACGACAGCGGACAACCGAGAGATTATTCGGGAGCCAAAAAACCAGGGCGATGGCGAGGTTATTGTTTGGGCTGCCAGCGCCGACACGGGTCATTTTGTCGCGGTGTTTTGGACCGGCGAGTCCGAATGTGAGTTGTCCGTGGCGCTGAGCTCGGTCGTTGGGTCCACCGCCGCACGGGAAGGCTGGGCCGCCCGTGACCTCTGGGGGCAGGGCCCCACGCGGAATCTCGAGCTCGACGCCGAGGGTCGGTTCGCTGTTGTTGTACCGTCGCACGGGGTGCGCTGGTACGAACTTGTGCCAGTTGAGTCTGTGACAGCTGCTGATTGAGTGGGCTGCTGCCGGCCGGCCCGTCGCAGCGGTACTGCTACTCCGGTGAGCCCGTCATCCTGATGGTCAGTGCCAATGGTTCGACGCTGACCAACAGGTGGGTCGCCTTGCCCACATGGTCGCCGTCGAGCTGGAATTCCTGGGGCTGGTCCAAGGCGATTTCCGCAGTCCTGCCCGAGTGGCTCTGCACGGACTTGTTCTTGTTCCGGCCCCTCTTGAAGACCCCTGTGATGACATCCAGCCACCCAAACCGGCCCCGCGGTGCCAAAATCAGCAGGTCCAGGATGCCGTCGGTGACCAACGCGGCGGGGAAGATCTGCACTCCGCCCATCAGTTTTCCGCAATTGCCCACCATCACGCTGCGGACCTTGCGGCGGACCGGGCTCTGCCCGTCGATGGTCACTGTGGCCGTGACCGGCTTGCCCGGCAGGTGCCGGATGCCGGCTTCGACGTAGGCCAGCCACCCCACCCGGTCCTTGAGCTCGTCAATGGTGTCGCCCATGATGGCGGCGTCGTAGCCAAGTCCGGCGGCGACCAGAAACAGCTGTTCCTCCGTGCCATGGTCAACCACGGCCTTCACGACGTCGATCTTGGACTCGGATCCGCGTAGGGAGTCCCTGGCCGCCTTCAGCGGATCCGTCACGTCAATGCCGAGATTGCGGGCCAGCAGGTTGCCGGTTCCCAAAGGCACCAAACCCATCGCAGTATCAGCGCCGGCGAGTATTTCTGCGACACAGCGGACGGTGCCGTCCCCGCCTGCTGCCAGGACGACGTCGACCCCGGCCTCCAGGGCCTGCCGGGTCTGGCCGGCGCCGGGGTCCTCTTCCGTGGTTTCCAGCCACAACGGTTCGGCCCACCCGGCCTCGGTGCACAGCTGGAAGAAGTTCGCCTTGAATTGTTCGTCCGGGGCCTTCACCGGATTGATGACTATGGCGGCACGTTGGTTCTGCCGGAGATGCTCTTCTGCCATGACGTCCCTCGTGGTTTCGTGAATAAAGACCGGAACTGAATACTAACCCGAACAGCAAGGGGGAGGGCCCTGCGGCACGCGCCGGCACGCCGATTCAGAGAATGCCGTGGACCTTCAGCTGCTGCGCCAGACCGGCACCGTCCGGTGCGGAAACCCACGTAACAGCCCCGTGCTCGGACATGGGCGAATCCTCGAGCGTGCGGCCGCCGGCCAGCAGGGCCTCACCCGCGGACAGCTGGCGGATGGCAATGGCCGCCGTCTGCGGCGCGTGGGTGCGTGCAAACTCGGCGTAAATTTCCGGGTCGTGCTGACCGTCGTCGCCCACCAGCAGCCAGCGCATGGCGGGAAATTCCTGTGCGAGCCGCGCCAGGTTCTTGTGCTTGTGGTCCGGCCCGCTGCGGAACCAGTGCTGCCTGGTTGGTCCCCAGTCGGTGAGCAGCAGCACGCCGTCGGGGTACAAGTTTCGGGCCAGGAAACGTGTCAGGGCCGGTGCCACATTCCACGCACCGGTGGACAGGTACATGATCGGCGCTCCCGGGTGCCGGGCAACGACCCGGTCCAGGAGGACAGCCATGCCCGGGGTGGGCGTCCGTGCGCGTTCGCTGAGGACAAGGGTGTTCCACAACGCCAACAGGGGCCGGGGCAGGGCCGTGACCATGACGGTGTCGTCAATGTCGGAGACGATGCCGAAGGTCGCGTCCGGTTCGATGACCTGGATGCGGGCCTCGGCCGGAGCAGTGTCCGGGCTCCGCAGGACCACCGTGTGCCAACCCGGGGGCAGGGACGATTCCAAGACCACGTCCACGAGACCGCCCGAGTCGGCACGAACCGGATGGATGGCGTCGCCGATTTGCACCTCCAGCCGGCTGTTCCGCACCGGCACAGTGGTGAATGCCTGCCAGCCGCGGACAGTTCCGTTGGTGTCGCCGTCGGACGTGCTCGTCAGGACCACCCGGGCCAGCACGCGCACCCAGCCGGTGCTGCCATAGCCGGGGAAGGCAACGATTGTGGGGACAGCCCCGGTGAAGGTGGCCAGCCGGGTGCGGACGGTGTGGACGACGTCGGCCACGCGCATGACCGATGCGAGCAGGGCCGGGGCCGGGGGTTTGCGCGATAACGTAACCATGGCTTCACTGTTCCACAACACCTGACATTGACGCGAGCTGCCGGCCCCGAACGGCTGGCCCCGGTGCGGGTTTTGACGCATCTTCGAAGATCAGGCGGGGGCGTGCCGGGTGCATCCGTTCCAACCGGACCAGGCCCGACATCGTTGGGCAGCTGGCCACGACTGCCACCGACGCGGGCCTGACCGCGTTTGGTGGCAACTGTGTGGGTCAGCAGTTTGAAGCCGGGAGCTGGATTCATGTGAACCATTGCCACGTTGCCGGGATGAACCAGGAAGCGGCCCCCGGGCATCATTTTCTGTCAATTGGCCAGGTCCTCGAGATGGCACAGGAAACGGGGATATGTTCCGCCCTGTTGCTCAAAGCTGTTGCTCAAAGCCGGGCCAGCCAGGCTCGGGCAAAGCTGTAGATGCCGTACGCAATGAGCCCCGCACCGATCAGGATCAAGATGGCTTCCCCGAACGGCAGGGCGGCGAGGGTTTTCAGGGCTCCGTCCAGGCCGGAGGCATCCTTGGGATCCACCTTGACTGCGGCGACAACGAAAAGGACGCCTAGGGTCACGATGGCGACGCCCTTGGCGACGTACCCGGTCACGCCGAGCACGTCCACTGCCGTGCCAAAGCGGCCGGTAGGCACAGCGATGTCCTCGTGGAACTTCCTACGTACGCCCTTGTAAACAAAGTAGCCGCCAATGCCGGCAGTAACGATGCCCACGGCGATGAGCAGCGCCTGCCCGCCGGGAAGGGAGAGGATGGTCCCGCTGGCCTGACGGGTGGTGGTGGACGAGTCCGTTGGATGCCGCAGGGCCAGGGACAGTGCGGTGGAGGCGAGGGCGGCGTAAGTGACACCTTTGCCAAGCGAAACGACGCTGCGGGCCCACCGCTTTTTTGACGAAGAACCAATGCCAAGCCCGGCCTGCAGGAGCAGCCACAATGCCAACGCGGCGAGACCTGCCACTGTGATCCACAAAAGGATCATTCCGCCCGGCAACTTCATCATCTGGGCGAAAGCGCCTGACTGGTCTGACTCGCCGCCCTGATGGCGGGCAACGTTGATGGCGAGGTACCCCATGAGCAGGTGCATGAGGCCGCTGGCCGCGAAACCTATCCGGGCGACAATGGTCAGGGTGCGGCTGTTTCCGGCGCGGCTGGCGGCCCGCCTGGCTTCCCGGCCGGCCTTCATGTTCCGTCCACCTGGCGTTTTGATTGTTTTCCGTGGACGCGCTCGCCCGGGACGCGAACAGTCCGTGCCGTGTCGATGGCCATGACGGATCCCAAAATGAAAAGGGACAATGCCACGGACGCCGTCGTGTCACTGAGCCAGTGATAGCCCAGATAAAGCCTGCTGGCCACTTGTGCCAGAATCACGACGGCGGCGATCGTGAACAAAAGCGCCGTCAGGGGTTTGTGCCGGCGCCGGCTCGCAAGCAGGAAGGCCAGGATCAGCAGGAAATCGGCGGTTCCGAGGACATGGCCCGAGGGGAAGGAATAGCTGCTGTCGGCACCAAAGAGCATAAGGTCGGCGGGCGGTCGCGGATGTTTGACGAGCGGGGCCAGGATTTGGGCCAGCAGCAATCCGGTGACCATGCCCCCTGCCAGCAGAATCGGACGCCAGGCGTGCCTGGCCAGAAGCGTCCAACCCACGATGACCACCAAGACGATGATGGGCAGTGCTGCCGGGCCAAAGACAACGGCCATGGCGATCATGACGTGGGTCAGCGGCTCGGCGCGCAGGGACACGAACCATGTTGAGACCGGCTGATCAAAATGTTGGATGCCCGACTGCGTCAGGACACCGAAAAGAAGCACGAGGAACAGTCCCAGCCCCACCACCGACAGCACCAGCGACGTGCGGTACAGCTCCCGTATGGTTTGAGCTGGAACAAACCGCTCCTCCACAATGAACTTCTCGCGCCAGCCTTCCGGTTGCCGCCCATTCCCCGACGGCGCACGAGTGGATGTTTCCTTTTGGTTCATCTGGTTCTCCTTCCGGACCGGTTCAGGGCAGGTTCCGCGCTCACCGAATCCAGTCTGCCGGCATCGCCATGGCACGTTTGTCCTGCCGGAGATGCTCTTCTGCCATGACGTCCCTCGCATTCGGGTGAAAGTAGAACGGAACTGAATCCTAACCCTCTCAGGGGCAGTCCTCCAGAGTGTGGGGGCCGTTGGGCATCACCAGCTGACCTTGACATGGTCAAAGCCAATGCGCGGGTCACCTGCTGAAGCACGACGCCGAAACCCAAGTTCCGGCGTCGTGCTTCAGTTTGGCGGTGCGGGTGGCCTCAGGCGGAACCGGTGGCGACAGGAATGCCCGCGCCTGCCAGGTAATTGCTGATCGTGCTGGTGAACAGCTCTTCCGGACTCTGGGGGTCGTGCCGCCCGGCAAGTGCACCTGCCAGCAGCGGGTAATTCCCGGACCTGACTACGTCGGCGAGATACAGCGGGCGCGCCATTGCCCCGGTGGGGTCCGCCCCGGAGTCGCCGGCTGATGCGAGCTCATTTTGCACGAAGGCGGAGGCGATGGCTGTCATCATGGCCACGGTCTGCAGCTTGGCGGGCCCGGGCAAGTTCACCGTCTCCAGTGCTGAGAGGGCACGCTCCAGATATCCAAGGGCGTTGGGCCCCATTGCAGGCCGGGTCAGCAGCAGCGGCGCAAGCCACGGGTGCCGATGCATGATGGCCCGGCCCTGCCGTGCCAGGTTCAGCAGTTGGATCGGAGGTGGTTCATGGGAGGGGGAGAGGTCGTATTCACCACTGACAGTGTCAACAATGAGTTCGATGAGTTCGTCGTGGGATTTCAGGTACCTGTACAGGGAGGCCGCCCCGGAACCGATGCCGGCTGCCACACCGCGGATGGATACCGCCGCCAGGCCGTCCCGGTCGGCGATCTCGATCGCCACCGCGGCAATTCCCGCCCGCGAGTGTTCCGGTTTCGGGCCGACGCCGGAACGCTCCGGCCGCCGCCAGAGGTCAACGGGGTCATGGGGCGGCACGCCTGTTCCGCCTTTCGTCCGAACGCCTAGGTTATGTTCTGTATCCATTTCACTATATTCTAGATTGCGAACAGTGATCGCAATTAACGGAAATGAGGAATGGCATGCGAGTACTCATGATTACGCCAGGGACGCGGGGAGATGTCGCCCCGATGGCCGGGCTCGGCAGCCGGCTACAAGCCTTGGGCCTGGACGTCGCGATCGCGGCGAATGCCGCCTACTCATCGCTTGTCACCGCGGCCGGGTGCGAATACCGTGAGCTGCCCGGCGACATGAGCCATTTGGTCAGCCCCGCCGCGCCAGGGAAGAAGGCGACAGCTGAGGATCTGCGCCGGTACATAAGCGAGCTCGGTGACTACATGGACCTGGCCGCCACAGGCACACTGACCGCGGCTGAAACCGGTGCCGACGTGATCCTGGCCAATGCGATCGCCCCGTACGCGTACGACGTGGCCGAGGCCCTTGGCATCCCCGTCTTCGGCGCCCACCTGCAGCCGACCGAACCCAGCACTGCGTATCCGCCAGTGGTCCTGGGATCCGCCCGCAGCCTGGGGTCGGTCGGCAACAAGCTGCTCGGGTCCCTGATATCCGCGGGGAAGGCGCCCTACGACGCTCCGAGCGCCCGCGTCCGCCAGGTACTTGGTCTGCCTAAAAGGGCCCGGTCCGCGTCCGACCGCGCCCGAAGGAAAGCCAACAGTCCCGTTCTTCACGGCATCAGCCCCATAGTATTTCCGCGTCCGGCGGACTGGCGCTCGGGACTCATCATGACCGGATACTGGTGGCCGAAAAGCGAGCCTGGCTGGCAGCCGCCCGCGGAACTGGTCGAATTTCTCGCCGACGGCCCGCCGCCGGTCTTCATGGGCTTCGGCAGCAGCGCGGCCCTGGACGCCGACTTCATGCTCGACGTCGCACGCCGCGCCGGGGTGCGCGCGGTGCTTCAAGGCGTCAAGGGTGTCTCCGGGCCCGAAGCTCTCAGCATCGGAGCCGTGCCGCACGAATGGCTGTTCCCGCAGATGGCTGCGGTCGTCCACCATACCGGAGCGGGGACCGCCGCGGCGGGGCTGCGTGCAGGTGTGCCGACGGTCAGCGTGCCGATATATACGGACCAACCCTTCTGGGCCGCGCGGATCACGGCCCTCGGCGCCGGCCCGAAACCGGTCCCTTACAAGGAACTCAGCGCCGAACGGCTGGCCGCGGCGGTCACACAGGCCATTGCGACACCGTCCTACTCCGCGCACGCACGCGGGCTCGCGGCAACCCTCGCAACGGAAGACGGCACCGCCCCCGTCGAAGCAATGCTGCGGGCCGTTGCGCAGCAGAAATGACGTCGTCGAAAAGGACCGCGTGCGACGTGGGTCCGTCCTGGCTCGTTCGCCTGGACGCGACGTTCCGTGATGTCGGTCCGGTCTTGGGCCCATGATGCATGACCCTGCGCTAAGCTCGCTCTCAACCACCGAAGAAGTAATCTGAAAGGAAGCACCCCATGCACAAACTTCTCGTTCTGTACCCTGAACCGACGGACCGTGCGGCATTCGAGGACTACTACATCAACACGCATTTGCCCTTGGCTGCGAAGCTCCCAGGCTTGAAAGCCTCGCGGTATTCGTTTGCCGTCACCGGCAATGAGTCCCCGTACTTTGCGGTCTTCGAAGGCGAGTTTTCCAGCCACGCCGACATGGTCGCCGCGCTGACCTCACCGGAAGGCCAAGCCGTTCAGGCAGATATCCCCAACTACGCTTCCGCGGGCGCGGTGGTAATGGACTACCCGGTGACGCCGCTGGTCGGTTAACGCCCGGTACTCCGGGTCTTCATGCAGCTGCCGACCATCTGGTTGTTGGTGAGCCGTTCGCGCCGCCATGCCCGTGAAGGCTGACCGGCGTACCCGTGTCCACGTCGCCGCCTCCCAGGTCGTGGAACCATTTAGGGTTTTTTGGTGGTCAGTTCTGTTGCCAGGGCTTGAACGCGGGTGCGGATATCATCGCGTACAATGCGCATCCGTTCCATGCCTTCGATGCCTCGGGTGGAGGGCTCGTCGGTGTGCCAGTTGCGGACTTCAATCCCGGGAATTGGGTCCACGACTGCCTCGCTGCCGAGGGTGATGATCAGTTCGACGGAGGAGAGCATTTCCGTGCTGATGGGTTTGGTGTGTTCACCGCTGATGTCGATTCCCAGTTCCGCCAGGGACTCCACTGACTGGCCATTCAGGGAGGTTCCCGGTTTCGTGCCGGCGGTGTAGACGGAGACGGCGTCGCCTGCGAGGTGGCGCATGAGTCCGCCGGCCATCTGGGATTTTCCGCCGTTCTTCACGCATACGAAGAGGACGCCTGGTTTTCTGGTCATCGTGGGGATTCCTTCTCTTAGTCGGTGCTGGCGGCGGAACGGCCGTGGGCCAGTCCGGTGGGGATTCCGATGAGAACTGGTTCCGGTGCGGAGCAGCAAGAGGCTGGCGCTTCCTCCGCAGCTGCTGTGTCTTCGGCAGGTGTGCCGCAGCAGGAATCTGCCGCCTCGTCCTGTTCCGTGCCGTTCACCGCTGGCAGGTCGCAGCTGCCACCAAGGTCGGTGGAGCAGACACCGGTTTCAGGCAGTGCGAGGTGCACCTGATTGGCGGCGGTTTCGTCGCCGTCCAAGGCGGCGACGATGGAGCGAACCTGTTCGTAGCCGGTGGCGAGCAAGAAGGTGGGGGCACGCCCGTAGGACTTCATCCCGGCAATGTAGAAGTCCTTGTCCGGGTGGGCCAGGACCGCAGCTCCGTGGGCCGGGACCGTCCCGCAGGAATGGAATTCGGGATCGATCATCGGCCCCAAATCCCGGGGCGCCTCGACAATGGGGTCCAGTTCCAAGCGGATCTCACGCAGGATCCCCAGATCGGGGCGGAATCCCGTGGCAGGGATCAACAAGTCCACGTTCAGCGTCACGTCCCCGTCGGGGGTGGAGCCGGTGACGGCCAATCCATCGCCAATACCGAAGGAGGTGGTGGTGAAGGAGGTGTGCAGTTCGATGTGTCCGTCTTCGACCAGGCCGCGCAGGCGGGTGCCGAGCTGGCCGCGGGCCGGCAGGCCGTCGAGGTCCCCGCCGCCGTAGAGGCGGGAAGCGTCGGCGCCACGAACGGCCCAGGTGATCCGGGTGCCGGGCTCGTTCTTGGAGAGCTGGCCCAGCGACAAAAGAGTGTTGGCTGCCGAGTGGCCGGCGCCGATGACCAGAACGTGCTTGCCGGCAAAGCGGTCACGGTCCGCACCGGTGACATCGGCCAAGGGTTCGGCAATCAGTCCAGCGGCGATGGCTTCAATCTCGCCGGGGGCGGGCAGGCCTGCCTGGCCGAGGGGGTTGGGCTGGGCCCAGGTGCCGGAGGTGTCGACGACGGCGCGCACGTGGTGATCGGTGACGGTCCCGTCTGCGGATTCGACGCGGACCAGGAACGGCTGCGTGTAGCGGTCCCGCGAGTGGGTCCGGTCCATGCCCACCCGGCTCACGGCCGTCACGGTGGAGGAAAGGCGCAGCGCCGCCTGAATGGCGGGGGCGGTGGCCAAAGGCGCCAGATACTCATCCACGAGCTCGGCGCCGTAGGGCAATCTTGTCAGCCGGGGTTCGGCCCAGCCGGTGGGTTCGAGCAGGCGCCGGGAGGCCGGATCGATGTTGTGCTCCCACGAGGAGAACAGCCGGATGTGCCCCCACTGGCGGATGGCCGCACCCACTTCCGCACCCTTTTCAAAGATCAGGGGTGTGAGTCCACGTTCGATGAGGTTCGCGGCCGTGGCAAGGCCGATCGGGCCGGCGCCGATGATGGCAACTGGCATCTCGCTTCGTTGATTCGTCATGTCAGTGGTTCTCCTTGAGGTGTTCACATTTGGTTCAGCAGGGGTTAGGTACCCTGCCGGGTCGACCGCACCGGCCGGAGCCGATGATGAGCTTTTCAGTCAGGACGGGATCCTGTTCTAGCTGGTGGTGAGGAGTTCGGCGATGAGCGCCTGGATGCGGGCCTTGATGTCGTCGCGGATGGGCCGGACGGAGTCCACGCCCTGGCCGGCCGGGTCTTCAAGTTCCCAGTCCTCATAGCGCTTGCCCGGGAAGATCGGGCAGCTGTCCCCGCAACCCATGGTGATCACGACGTCGGACTCCTTCACCGCATTGGTGGTGAGGATCTTGGGGATCTCGGCGGACATGTCAATGCCCTCTTCCGCCATGGCCGCCACCGCGGCCGGGTTGACCGATGCTGCGGGTTGGGACCCGGCGGAGCGGACCTCGATGGCCCCCTCAGAGAGGGCGGTCAGGTAGGCGGCAGCCATCTGGGAACGCCCCGCATTGTGCACGCAGACGAAGAGGACGGAGGGCTTCCTGGCTGTTTCGGTGGTGCTCATGAGTTCGGGCTCCTCAGGGAAAACTACGGGATATTGGTCAAACCGGCAGCGGCTCATTGGCGAAGAATCGCTTGCGTGCCCACAGGGCGACATAGACCAGGGCAATCAGGACGGGCACTTCAATGAGAGGTCCGACGACGCCGGCCAGGGCTTGGCCGCTGGTGACGCCGAAGGTGCCAATTGCCACGGCGATGGCAAGCTCAAAGTTGTTGCCGGCGGCGGTGAAGGCAAGGGTTGTGGTCTTGGCGTAGCCCAGGTTCAGGGCCCGTCCGATCACCATGCCGGCACCGAAGACGACGACGAAGTACACCAACAAGGGCAGCGCGATCCGGGCCACGTCCAGCGGCTTGGAGGTGATGGATTCGCCTTGAAGTGCGAACAGCAACACGATAGTGAACAGCAGGCCGTAGAGCGCGCACGGCCCCAGTTTTGGTAGGAACTTGCCCTCATACCATTCGCGGCCCTTGGCCTTCTCGCCAATCGTTCGGGTGAGGAACCCCGCAAGCAGGGGGATGCCGAGGAAGATCAGCACCGAGGCGGTGATGGCCCAGAAGGAGAAGTCAGCCGACGTCGTCGGAAGTCCAAGCCAGCCGGGCAGCACCTGCAGGTAGAACCAGCCCAGGACGCCGAAGGCGAAAACCTGAAACACGGAATTGATCAGCACCAGCACTGTAGCGGCCTCGCGGTCGCCGCAGGCCAGGTCGTTCCAGATCATGACCATGGCAATGCAGCGGGCCAGGCCAACAATGATCAAGCCGGTGCGGTACTCGGGCAGGTCAGGGACAAAGATCCAGGCCAGGGCGAACATGAACGCCGGTGCCGCCACCCAATTGATGGTCAACGAGGTGATGAGCAGCTTGCGGTCGGCCAGCACCTTGCCGGTTTCGTTGTAGCGAACCTTCGCCAATACCGGGTACATCATGACGAGCAGGCCGACGGCGATGGGCAGGGACACCGAACCAATCTTCACCGAGTCCAGGGCCGTGTTCAGGCCGGGGACGAAACGCCCCAGCAACAGGCCTGCGGCCATGGCGGCGATGATCCACACGGCCAGAAAGCGGTCCAATGTGGAGAGCTTGCCGACAACGGCAGCTTCCCCAGGAATGGAAGGGTTGGTGGTCGTGGTGCTCACAAGGCTCCTAGCCGGTCCAGCATAAGATTGACGATTGTCGATACAGAAAGTATTTACCGCTATATCGACAATTGTCAATGTGTGGGCATAATGGATGCATGAACACTGTATTGACGGCAGGGGCAGATGCCGCTCAGCTCTGCTGTGAACCTGGCGGCCAGCCCGTACTCAACGCTGCCGACGCCCAGGAATCAGCACGCATCCTTAAAGCACTTTCTGATCCCAACCGGCTGCGGCTGCTATCGATTGTCAAGGCCGGTGAGGGTGGCGAGGCGTGCGTGTGCGACCTTACCGAACCCTTGGATCTGGGCCAGCCCACAGTCTCCCACCACCTCAAAATTTTGGTTGATGCGGGCTTGCTGGAGCGGGAGAAGCGGGGCACCTGGGCGTACTACTCGTTGGTGCCCGGCGCCTTGGAAGCCGCGTCCGCGCGCATCCTGGGCCTGTGAGTACCGGGCCCGTGAACTCTGGGTCTGTGAGCACCGAAATCAGGGAGATGGCGCGCACCGATTGGGTGCCAGTTGAGCGGATCTTTGCCGCCGGGATCAACGGTGGCAACGCGACTTTTGCTGATTCCACTCCGTCCATGTCGGACTTCTTCGCCAGCAGAATTCCGGGGCTCAGCCTCGTTGCCACCAGTGTCGACGGTTCTGTTCAGGGATGGGCTGCAGCAACACCCACCTCAACCCGTGAGGCTTACAGGGGCGTCATCGAGCACTCCGTATATGTGGATCCCGGAGCCGCCGGCCGTGGGGTCGGGCTCCTGCTGCTGCAACGCCTTGCCGAACGGGCGCGGGATCTGGGCTACTGGAGCATCCAGTCAGCCATTTTCCCTGAGAACCTTCCCAGTTTGGCTCTCCACGAGAAAGCAGGCTTCCGGCGTATCGGCCACCGCGAACGCATCGCCCACATGCACCACGGCCCCCACGCGGGAACCTGGCGAGACACCATTTTGGTCGAACAGCGGTTGTAGGAACCGGCGCCTCGCTGGCCTTGCCTGTGTAGTCTCGGAACAGCACCGAATGCCCCGAAACGAGGAGAGCACAATGGATCAAGACACCCCCACAGACCCGGCGGGAACACCGGGCAGGATAGCCGTGGTCACCGGTGCCGGTTCGGGAATCGGCCGCGCCGTGGCCCAGGAATTCCTGCGCGCCGGATATGGCGTGGTCCTGGCCGGGCGCCGGGAGGGGGAACTGCTCGAAACCGCCGCCGGGGCGCCCCAAGCGCTGGCCGTGCCGACCGACGTGACCCGGCCTGACGACGTCGACCTTCTCTTCAATGCCGCCGTGCAGCGCTTTGGCCGCGTGGATGTCTTGTTCAACAATGCAGGTATTTTTGGTCCGGCCGCCGCTGTCGACGAGATCGCCCCGGCCGACTGGGACGCGGTGCTGGCGGTCAACGTCACGGGTGCGATGCTGTGCGCGGCGGCGGCCGTGCGGGTCATGAAAACCCAACGCCCCGGCGGCGGCCGGATCATCAACAACGGCTCCATTTCGGCACACTCGCCGCGGCCCGCTTCAGTCGCCTACACCGTCAGCAAGCACGCGATCACGGGGCTGACAAAGTCCATCGACCTCGACGGGCGCACCTTCGGCATCAGCTGCGGCCAGATCGACATCGGCAACACGGCTACGGACATCATGGCCACCCTCGACGTCGCCACCGGGGCGTTGCAGGCCGACGGGCGTCGCATAATTGAACCAACATTCCCCGTGGCCGACGCCGCCCGCACAGTGCTGATGATGGCGGAACTGCCCGCCTCGGCCAACATCGGCTCCCTCGTGATCACGGCGGCCGGCATGCCGTTCATCGGCCGCGGCTGAACCCGCCGGGCCTCGCGCTGCCCGTCGTGCCTTGTTAACCTCTTATGGCAGCGCACCGCGAGTATGATCACTTCAAAACCATCGGGGCGGGCCGGATCATTCCCAAACTGGCCTCCCGCCGCATCGAAAGTTACGAAGGATCAACGGATGACTGATACCGCAATGATGACCAGCGCCATCCTCCGCACCGCCAACGCCGAACGGCCGTACGCGCTTAGCGCGCCGCTGGTTCTGGAGCGGCTGCCCGTCCCGGTGCCGCGGGCGGGCGAGGTGCTGGTCAAGATCGAACGCGCCAGCCTGTGCCACTCCGACCTCTCGGTCATCAACGGCTCCCGCATCCGTCCGCTGCCCATGGCCCTGGGGCACGAGGCCAGTGGAACCGTGGCCGGCGTCGGGCCCGGGGTGGACGGCGTGCAGACCGGCGACCGCGTGGTCTTGGTGTTCGTCCCCAGTTGCGGCAGTTGCAAAGCCTGCGCGAGCGGGCGGCCCGCACTGTGCCATCGCGCCGCCGAGGCCAACGGCAGCGGCGACCTCCTGCACGGCGACGCGGTCCTGCGCTCGGCGTCGGGGGAGCGGATCAACCACCACCTGGGCGTGTCCGCGTTCTCGGAGTACGCGGTCGTGGCCCGGGAGTCCGTCGTGGTGATTGACGACGACGTCCCGCTGGATGTCGCTGCCATGTTTGGTTGCGCCGCCCTCACCGGCATCGGCGCCGTCATCCACTCTGCCAAGGTCACCACGGGGCAGTCGGTGATTGTCTTTGGCATGGGAGCCGTGGGCCTGGCCGCCGTCATGGCCGCGGTGCAAATTCCGTACACCTCTGTCATCGCGATCGACCCGCTGCCGGAGAAGCAGGCGTTGGCACTGCGCTGCGGCGCCCACTTCGCCGGGTCCCCGGCCGAAGCGGCAGAGCTGGTCGCCCCGCACACCGGATTCGGTGTCGATGTGGCCATCGAGGCCGTCGGCAGCGCAAAGGTCATGGAGGCATGCCTTGGGCTGCTGGACCGCGGCGGCGCCCTCGTCTCGGTGGGGCTGCCCCACCCTGACCAGATGCTCAATGTGCAGGCGCTGCAATTCGCGGGCACCGGCAAGCGGATCATCGGCTCCTACATGGGCGACGCCGACCCCTCCCGCGACATCCCCGACTATGTGCAAATGTGGCGGGACGGGCGACTGCCCATTGAGCTGCTGCACACCGACACCCGCCCGCTCTCCGAACTCAACGAAGGACTGGACGCGCTCGCCGACGGTCTGGTGGTGCGCAGGCTGTTCACCTTTGACGCGCCCTGAGCTGCAGAGTCTGACAGCGCAGCCAGTGGTTGAACGCGTTGTTGTCGGCCCCGGTCTGGCCGGATGAATGCTGCGGGGGCTGTAGTGGTGATTCGCCCGTGGTGCACCGGGGGCGAATCACCGCAACAGGACTGAATGACCACTACGGCCCCCTGGGAGCCACGAACACTCAAATTCGGCCCCGGCCACGCCGCCGCAGGCCAGCAACGGAGATCTTGGGCCAGGAACTTGTCCAATGGCTTATACGAGTGAGTCCTGCCAGGCTCCGTGCAGGCCGGCAAAACGGCCGCCGGCGGCGATGAGCTCGGCAGGGGACCCGTCTTCCACTATGCGGCCATCGTGGACCACCAGGACCCTGTCGGCGATGGCGACGGTGGACAGCCGGTGGGCGATGATGACCGCCGTCCGGCCGGTGCCCGAACCGCCCCCGGCGCCCGGCCCATCCGCGCGGAGCAGCCTGGTCAAGCCTGTTTGCACCAGTCGTTCGGAGGGGATGTCCAGGGAGGAGGTGGCCTCGTCCAGGATCAACACCGCCGGGTTTGCCAGGAACGCCCGGGCAAAGGAGATCAACTGCCGCTGGCCGGCGGAGACCCGCCCGCCGCGCTTGTTTACATCCGTGTCATAGCCATCCGGCAGGGAGCGGATGAACTCGTCGGCGCCCACGTCGCGGGCGGCCGCCTCAATTTCGGCCCGGGTCGCCCCCGGCCTGCCCAGCGCAATGTTCTCGGCCACTGTGCCGCTGAACAGGAACGCCTCCTGCGTCACCATCACCACGGCCCGGCGCAGGTCTGCGGTCGAGAGCTCACGCAACTCCACGCCGTCGAGCGTCAACGAACCGGCACTGAGATCGTAAAAGCGGGCCATGAGCTTGGCCAGCGTGGACTTGCCGGCACCCGTGGCACCCACCACCGCCACCGTCTGCCCGGCCGGAATGTGCAAATCCAGGTGCGGCAGGACCACCGGGCCGCTGCCGTAACGGAACTCCGCGCCGGTGAAGCGGATGTCACCGCTGGCCGCGGACAGCGGGACCGGATGCCGCGGCGGCCGCACCGTGGGCACCTCCTCCAACAGCCCGGACACCTTCTCCAGCGCGGCCTGGGCCGACTGGAACGAGTTGTAGAACATGGCCATCTGGCCCACCGGCTGGAAGAAACGCTTGGTTGCCAGCAGCAGGGCCAGCAGGGCACCGACCTCCAGGGCACCGCCGAGCACGCGGAAACCGCCGGCCAGCAGCACCACGGCCACAGCCACGTTGCCAATGAGCACCAGGCCGGGCTGGAAGATGCCGTTGAGGTTGATCGAGCGGACGGTCACGCGGCGGTAGTTCTCGGCCAGCTCCTCGTACCTGGCCGCGTTCTCGTTCTCCCGCCTGAACGCCTTGACCGCACGAATGCCCGTCATGGTCTCGATAAAGTGCACAATCAGCCCGGCGGAGACCACCCGGGAGGCGCGGTACGCCACCTGCGAACGCTTTTGGTACCAGCGCGACAACAGGAACATCGGCACGGCCGACGCCATCACCAGCAAGCCCGTGATCCAGTCGAGCGAGAAGATGGACACCGCCGTCAACACCATGAAAACCAGCCCGGAAGCGAGCGAGGAAATACCCGAATCCAGCAGTTCGCGCAGCGCCTCCAGGTCCGAGGTCTGCCGTGAAATGATCCGACCGGACGTGTAGCCCTCATGGAATTCCATGCTGAGCCGTTGCGTGTGCCGGAACACCTGCAGCCGCAGGTCCAGCAGCATGGCCTGGCTCAGCCGCGCCGTCGCGGTCAGGTACGCCGCCGTCAGCCACGAGCCCACCACCGCGGCCAGTGCGTAGCCGCCGCCGGTGACGACCAGCGGCACGGCAGAGGCTCCGGGTTGCGCCGTCAGCGCGGGCAGCGCCGTGTCGATCCCGAACGCAATGAGCAGCGGACCTGCCACCTTCGCCGCCTGCGACAGCACCACGAGCGCCACCGTGATGGCAAAACGCATCCGCACCGGGCGCAGCAGCGTCCCGAGCAGCCGGACAGACCGCTGCCGCACGGCACGGCTGGCCTCGCGGCTGAGGTCCACTCGGTCCTCGTTGGCGGTGCCCTGCGGCGCCGGCCCGGCCGTTCCCTGCGGAATGTTCTTCCCCGGAATGGTCGACGCCGGAACCTCCTTGCGCCTGTCCCTGCGGCTCATGCGCCCGCCCCCTTCCTCGAAGTGTTCAGCGAGCCGGTGTTCAGCGACACGGTGTCCAAACGTTCGGCGCCGAGGTCGTCCGGGAGGTCCTCGTCCGCGCCCGTGTCCAGGTCGCGGGGTTCCTCGGTGAGGCTGGCCAGCACGTACCTGTAGTGGCTGTTGCCGGCGAGTAGTTCGGCATGGGTGCCAACGGCCGTGATGCGGCCCTCCTGCAGCAGCGCCACCCGGTCGGCCATGGCCACGGTGGAGGGCCGGTGGGCCACAATCAACGTGGTGGTGCCCGCCAATTCGGACCGCAGCCGCCCGGTCACGCGCTCCTCGGTGTTGACGTCCAGGGCGGAAAGCGGGTCATCGAGGACCAGCACGGCCGGGCGCGCGGCGATGGCACGGGCCAGGGCGATGCGTTGGCGCTGGCCGCCGGACAGGCTCAACCCTTCCTCCCCAATCAGCGTGTCCACGCCGTTGGCAAGGGTGTGGGCGAAACCTGCCTGGGCCACGTCCAGGGCCCGTTCCAATACTTCGTCCGGGGACAGCCCGGGATGGTGCGCAGCACCGAGCAGCACATTTCCGCGCACCGAATGCGAGAACAAGGTGGTGTCCTCAAACGCGACGGCGACGTGCCGGCGCAAGACGGCCAAGGGCAGCCGGCGGATGTCCGTGCCGTCGAGCAGGACGGCACCGGCCGTGACGTCAAACAAGCGCGGGACCAGGTTCAGCAGGGCGCTTTTGCCGCTGCCCGTCACCCCCACCAGCGCCATGGTCTCGCCTGCCCGCAGCGAAAGGTTGACGCCGTTGAGCAGGTCCGGGGTGCCGTCCGGGGTGTCAGGGAACCGGAAGTGGACGTCGCGGAATTCAAGCTCCCCGCGCACATCCGCCAGCACGGCCGGGGCATCAGGATCGGTGATCGTGTTCACGGCGTCCATGACCTCAAAATGCCTGTCCAGGGCGGTTTTGGCGGCGAACGTCATGGCCAGCAGCGGGCCCATCGATTCCACCGGGCCGGCCACGACAGCAGCCGTGGCGAAGAACGCAACGAGGGCTCCGACGTCGAGCCTTCCCTCGGAGACCAAGAGGATGCCGACCACCAGGCCCGCGCCCAGGGCAAGTTCGGGCAGCAGGGAGACGACGAGCGAGAACACGGCGAGGGACTTGGCCTTGTGGATTTCGGTGGCCTGGAGTTCCTGCGCCTGGCCGGCAAAGGAATCCAGCGCCTCCTGGCCGCGGCCGAACGCCTTGAGCACGCGGATGCCGTGGACGGATTCCTCCACGGTGGTGGCGAGGTCGCCGGCCTGGTCCTGGCTCTTGCGGCTGACCCGCCCATAGGAGAGCCGAAAGCGGTAACCGAAGATGACGATGGGGACGGCGGCGGCCAGGAAGATCAAGCCCAGTTCCCAGCTCATGGCGAACATCAGGGCCACGCCGATCCCGACTGTCAGCGCCGTGACCACCAGCATGATCGCGCCAAAGGCCATCCAGCGGCGCATGAAATTCAAGTCGCTCATGGCCCGGCTCAGCAGCTGCCCGGAGCCCCAACGGTCGTGGAATTCGATGGCAAGATTTTGCAGGTGCCGGTAGAAAGAGGTCCGCATGCGGGTTTCCACAGTGGTGACCGGGACAATCACAAACTGCCGGCGCAGGGAGATCAGCCCGGCTTCGAGGATGCCCAGCACAAGCACGACGCCGGCCCCCACCCAGAGTGCCTGCGCGCCGGTTCCCGGTTGCAGGGCAGTGTTGACCAGGGTGCGGTACACCTGCGGGACGGCCAGGGCCACGACGCTGGCCGCGACGGCGGACAGCAGGCCCCAGATCAGGGACCACCTGATGGGCCGAAGCTGCGGGGCCAAGCGGCCAAGGGTATGGAAAAGTGTGCTGGTGTCGTTGTTCGCCATGCGTTGTTGTGACAGCCCCCAAGCCTGGATTTCCTTCTGGATTTTCCACCCTACGCCACTGGTGGCCATGCTGACCGGTAGTTTGGGCTGCCTGGCTGGGAAATTGTGGGCGCTGTAGTTTGAGGGCATGAGCGCAGAAAAGATGAAGGCGTCCCTGGCCGGTGTCTTGGATGCGCACCGCTGGGAGGAGCTGCCGGGTCTGCTGCAGCACTTCGAGGTGGCAACCTTTATTGCCGTGTGCGACGGACTCATCTCCGACATGACAGAGGTGTGGACCGACGTTGCCCAGGTGGCTCCCGTCGGGACCCGCCAGGCCTAGCGGAACGCCGGCGGCGGCAAGCAACGGACCAGGGCGTAATAGTGCCGTGATTGCCCCTGCGGCGCCCCAAGGTAACTTACATTGGTTGCTAAACAAAGTTTTAGCGTGGAGGAGCCGGAGTGGACAAGCTGCAGGGAACAAGCATTCTTTTTGCCGGGGACAGCGTGACGGATTGCGGGCGCCGCGAGGATCCGCGGGGGCTTGGCGTCGGTTATGTGGGAATGCTGGCCGCCGAGCTGGCCCAACAAGGCGCCACCGTCGCCAACGTTGGTATCAGCGGTGACCGCGTGGTTGATTTGCTGCAGCGCTGGGGCGCCGATGTGGTGGGCGGCGATGCCGACGTGCTGTCCATTCTCGTGGGCATCAACGACACCTGGCGCCGCTTCGACAACGATGACCCCACCTCCGCCGACGCCTTCGAGGCTGGCTACCGGGAACTGCTGACCCAGGCGAAACCACACTTCAAGCACATCGTGCTGGTCCAGCCCTTCCTGCTGCCCGTCACGGAGGACCAGCACGGGTGGGGCGAGGACCTGGCCGGAAAGCAGCAGGCGGTGGCCCGCCTGGCCACCGAATTTGAGGCTGTCTTGGTGCCCGCGCACGATCAGCTCACTGCCCGTGCCGCCAGCCTCGGCGGCAATGCCGCACTGGCCGGCGACGGTGTCCACCCCACGCCCCTGGGCCACGCACAATTGGCTGCGATCTGGCTGGCGGCTGTCAATGGATGACGCCAGCGCCGGCACAGCCAGAACAGCCACAGCAGTCCCGGCGGCCCGCAAATCAGCCTCGCCCATCCCACGGCCTTTACCGACGACGCCCTGGCGATGACGGACGCCATGCGTTACCTGATGGGTTTGGGCCACCGGCGCATTGCCCGGATCGCGGGACCGGCGGAGCTGCTGCACACGGCCCAGCGCACCGAAGTGTATGCGGCGATGCTGGCCGCGGCGGGTGTTGGGAGCGGTGCGGGTGTTGCAGGCCTGCAGCGCAACGGCGGGTACGGGCACGACAGCGGCAGGACCCTGACGGCAGAGCTGTTCGCCGCTGCTCCCGCTGCTCCCGCTTCTCCCGCTGCTCCCGCTTCTCCCACTGCTCCCACTGACGAACGCCCCACCGCGATTATTTACGACGACGCCGTCCCGGAGCAGGTTTCCGTGCTGGCGTGGGATGACTCGCTGCAGTGCCAGCTTGCCAGCGTCACGGCTTTGTCGCACGATGTCGCCGCCTACGGCAAACTCGCGGCAGAACTGTTGATCGGGCATCTGGCCGGTGAGCCCGTCACGAGCCGGGCCGCCCTGGCACCTGCCCTCGTGGTGCGGCGCTCAACCGGTCCGGTCGACGGTTCGGCTGACCCGCGGGAGGCTTGAAATTTTCGTGAAGGTCACGACCACAACGCTGGAGATGCGCAATCCTGCTGAGGCTGCCCCGCGTGCCGTCCCTGCCTGGGCACGGCTGGAACGCGCCGTCGGGATGGCGCCCGAATACGCCCGATTCCTCTACGGCCTGGTGGGCGGGGCCTGGAACTGGACCGACCGCCTCGAGTGGACGCGGGAACAATGGGACCGGGAACTTGCCGTGCCGGGCACCGAGTTCTGGGTGCTGTACGGCGAGGGTGTGCCGTGGGGCTTCGTTCAGCTCCAACCCCTCCCTGCCGCGGATGGGACCCATGTGGAGGTGCGGTATTTTGGTTTGGCGGAGCAGGCGATCGGCCGCGGCCTCGGCGGACTGCTGTTGGAACACGGAGTCGAGGCGGCCTGGTCGCTGCCTTCCCGCCAGGCGCTGCCGCAGGGTGGTTCCGTGCTCCAGCCCAGCTCCCTGCCGCAGGGTGGGGCCGTCTCAAACGTGGCCCGCGTCTGGGTGCACACCTGCAGCCTCGACGGGCCCGCGGCCCTGGCGAACTACCAGGCCCGCGGGTTTGTCATTTGCCTGACCGAGGACGCCGAACAGGACGTGGCGGAGCGGCCGCTCGGATCGTGGGCATCCACCGGCGGGCATGTTTGACCCTGCCGTGAGCGCCGCCCCGCACCAGCTCAGATCAGCCCAAGGTCGGCGAACGCGGTCGCGATGCCGTCGCGGCTTGGCGGTGGGGCTGTGCGGTCCGCGATGGCCAGAAGCGCCGGACTGGAGCCCTCAATGACCACACCAAGGCCCGCATAGGCAATCATTTCCAGGTCGTTTTGGCCATCGCCGAACGCGATGGAGTGTGCGCGGTCAATGCCAAGCCGGGAGATCGCGGCAGCAACGCCGTCGGCCTTGCTGATGCCGCGCAGGAACAGCTCTCCGGCATGGCTGCCCTCGTCGGCGATGGAGTTTGCGACGACGGCGATCTCCGCCCCAATTTCCGCCACCATCCGGTCCATGGGAATCAACGATTCAAACACCGTGACCTTGGCGAACAGCGGGGAGTCCTGCGACCACGGGATCAGCGAGTCAAGGATGGCCGAGGAGCCCCTGGGCTTGCCGGGCGCCGACTTCTGGAAGTGTCCCTCGACAATGGTCCGCAAGCGTTGCTCGGCCGCCGGGGCCACATGCAGTGATTCCTGCGCTTCCAGGACGTAGACAGAGTCGTGGGCGTCAAGGGCGGCGACAGTCCTGGCCGCGAGTTCCGCGGGGAAGCGGGTGTCGACGAGGACCTCGCCCGCCACCTCGACATAGGCGCCCGCGCTCGCCACGAGGCCGTCAAAACCGGCGTCGAGAATGTGTTCCGGCAGCATGGACACGGGCCGCCCCGTGCACAGGAGCACCTTGTGGCCCGCCGCCCGCGCGGCGCGGACGGCCCGAACGTGCGCCTCGGGAACAATGCCGAAGTCGGCGTAGGTGCCGTCAACATCGAGGAAGATGGCGTGGCTGGTTCCGGTGGCGGTGCCTGGACTGATTGGTGTGTTTGGCTCGGCGGTCATGATCAGGGAGTCTACCCGCGACGGGTGGGCACCTCGGGCCAGGGGACCGGCAGTCAGCCGGCGGTGTCGCGGCGGCCGGAACCGCCGTCGGACGGGTTTGTCGGTCCGGGCACGGCCTCGGGCTCCCAGCGCAGCAGGTCTCCGGGCTGGCATTCCAACGCCTCGCACAATGCCTCAAGGGTGGTGAAGCGCACCGCCTTGGCGCGGCCGTTCTTCAGCACGGCGAGGTTGGCGGGCGTGATCCCAATGCGTTCCGCGAGCGTGCCCACAGCCATCTTGCGCCTGGCCAGCATGACGTCGATGTCGACGATGATGGGCATCAGATGACCTCGTCGATTTCTGCCTGCAGCTTGCTGGCCTCGGTGTCGCGGGCCACTGCCTGGGCCAGCAGCAGCCGCAGGACCAGGACGATCAAGGCGACGCAGGCGATCATCAGCCCCGCCCCGCCAATGAGCAGCACCACGCCGGGAGCCACGGCTTCGCCGGGGGCCAGCACCGCACCCAAACCAAACATCAAAAGGGCTGCGGCAGCTACGGCGCCCATGATGATGTCCACGTACCGGAATGCGCCCCGGGAAAAGACGGTGCCGCGGCGCACCATGGACAGCAGCCGCCACACACAGACAAGGGCGAGCTGGCCGGCCACGATTCCCAGCAGCACAATCGCCATGAGCGGGATGCGGACCGCGGACAGGACGGCATCGGACCCTTCAATGTCAGTTGACAGCAGCGGCACCATGACAACCTGGACGAACAGCGAACCGGCGAGCACGAGTGCCAGCGCGATCCGCAAGGCGGTGACAGCCAGTGTTCCCACGGAAACTCCTTCGATTGAATAGCAGTCCGAATGTATCGCTAAACGATAGATGCTGGCAAGTGCGCGGGGCTGCGGCGGTGGTTCGGCCACTCCGCGCTGGGTGGGTCGCCGGGTGGTTCTGGACAAATTAATTTGTCGGTGGGAAACTTGGAACATGTTGGACGTTGCAGTGATTGAAGATGCCTCGGCAGCCGAGGCGGCGCTTGATCCGATCCGGGCCAGGCTGCTGGCGGAGCTGCGGACACCCGCGTCGGCCGCAAACGTGGCGGCGCGGATCGGGCTGCCGCGGCAAAAAGTGAACTACCACCTGCGGATGCTGGAAAGCTTCGGACTCGTGGAACTGGTCGGGGAGCGGCGGCGGGGAAATGTCATTGAGCGGGTCATGGGCGCCACCGCGCGGTCCTACGTCATTTCGCCGGCAGCGCTTCCCGGTGTGGCCCCCGACCCGTCCCTTGCACCCAACAGGCTCTCGGCCCGCTGGATGCTGGGGCTCGCAGCCCGCCTGGTCAGGGACGTCGGGACGCTGATCAGCGGTGCCGACCGCGCCCAGCAGCGGCTGGCCACCTTTGCCCTGGACGGCGAGGTGACATTTGCCAGCGCAGCCGACAGGGCCGCGTTCGTTGCCGAACTTGCAGCCACGACGGCGAAGCTGGTGAAAAAGTACCACAGCGAAAACGGGACCGGCGGACGCAAGCACAGGCTCGTCGTCGCCCTTCATCCCAGCGTCAAACCGGTCCCGGAATTACAGGAAATTACCCAAATCGCCGGAACATCCGGCCCCACGAAGGAGCAATGATGGCCAAGGAATTCAAGATCGTGCACGAATCCGAAATCGAAGGCACGCCGGCGCAGGTGTTCGACGCCGCCACGGCAGGCACCTCGGGCTGGATGTGGCCCATGGAAATCGAGGCGAAGCTGGGCGGCGCGGGCCCGTTCGGCAGCACCGTGACAGCGTGGGAGCCGCCGCACCGCTTCTCGAACCGGATGGACGGGGAGGGCGGCTTCTTCAACCAACTCGACTACGACATTTCCGAGCTCCCGGACGGCAAGTCGTGGCTGCGGTATGTGCACAGCGGCGTGTTTTTCGAGGACTGGGACAACCAGTACGACGGCGCCGCCAAGCACACCGCCTTCTACCAGCACACGCTGGGCGAGTACGTGAAGTTCTTCGCCGGCAGGCAGGCAGCGTTTGCCGACGTGCAGGGGCCCGGGGCATCCTCCTCGCCCGAGGCGTTCGAAGCGGTCAAGCATGCCTTGGGGATCCACGACCCCGGCGCCGGCGGACACGTCAGCGTCGCCATTGCGGGGCTTGGGACAGTAGACGCCGTCGTGGACTACCTGGATGAGAACTTCGTGGGGCTGCGCACCGACGACACCATGATCCGCTTCTTTGGACGGAACGCGTTTGGCGCCGTGGTGGGCATGACCATCCACCTGTTCGCCCCCGGAGCGGATGCGGAAGCAGCAGGGGCCGCCTGGGGTGCGTGGCTGAACGGGCTGTACGCGTAGGGGAGCGGGCTCGGGCGAATACGATCCAACCCGGCCGCGAGAGTACAGGAAACGTCGTTATGGTCGGCCATTGCGACGTTTCGTGTACTCTCGCGTTGTCGCAGGAGCCCCACGGACCAGAATCGACGGCGAACTGCCCGCAGCCGTCCACTGTGCGGGCTTGGTGTACGGCCCTGTGATGCGGGGCTCGGGCGAATATGATCCAACCGGGCCGCGAGAGCACACGAAACGTCGTTATGGTCGGCCATTGCGACGTTTCGTGTACTCTCGCGTTGTCGCAGGAGCATCTTCGGACCAGTTTCGACGGCGAACTGCCCGCAGCCGCCCATGCTGGCTTGCAGACCTGTCGTGATCAAACTCCGATACTCGCGATGACCGCACCCAAATTCACGTCGGAAGCTCCTGGAGGGCAGTGTAGCCCTCCGTTTTACGAAGATTCAAACTATTTGATTGAAATGACACGACGGAATGAAATTTATCCCGAATGCACCGTGTGTGCAGGTATTTCCTGTACATGTGGCTCCGAAGCGTCTAACGTGAAAATATGATGTCGACAAGAAAGATTGCTTTTGGGGTAATGATCATTGTCATTGTTGGGCTCATGGCTGGTTGCTCTAAAGGGGAAGAAGAAAATCCACCGCTGTCCCCAACTATAATATCACCAGAGACCGCTTCAACAGCAACGGCGACCTTTCCCAGTGATCAATCTATATTTACAGAACAATCGTATATCTTGTCCGAAAAGAATCCGTCAGCCACTGTGGTGATGAGTCGTTCTGATACGGGTAGTGGCGATCTTAGGATCCCCGCCCTTCCAGACGGAAAAACCCGCGTTGGACTTCTGATTAATTGCGCTGGTGGTGATTGGTCGGTGATTGTCGACCAAGACACGCCAGCGAATAGTGGGGCCCCATGTTCGTTGAATATTACACCGTCAGCCGATTTTCCGCTCGATAGCCCATCGTCGGAGACCATTGTAAAATTGACGGTGCCGAATTCAACGAAGTACTGGGTTACAATCTTTTATAAATAGACATAATTGACGGAGGTATTTTTATGATGAAAATTGTTAAGTATGTTGGAATTGTCTTTGGGGCGTTGGCTCTCACTGCTACTGGCCTGTCTTCTGCCAGCGCAGCCGAACCCCCTGAATCTGAATCTGATGTTGTTTCTCCATATGGCCTATGCGACGGTGGCGTTCCCGACCTTTCGGTGACTAACGTGAATCGAGCATATGCGCCTGGATCGTATCGATTGCCCGGCTCTCCAGGGGCAAACCTTACGATCGATGTTGGAACTTCCTCAACGGTTTCGGGTTCCATGTCCTTATCAACCACTGTTGAGGCGGGGGCGGTTTTTGCCTCGGCATCAGTGACCGCCGGCATCGAGCTGAGTGCTTCGGAGACTAGTACAGCGACGTACTCTGTCAATGCAACTATTCCCGATGAGGGTGGCTATATCGAGCTTGGTTCCGAGGGGCGTTCATTCAATTGGTCGGCGACAACTTACAACAGTAATTGTGTCGTCACCAGTCAAGAGAGTGGTACGGGAACTGGAGCGACCTCAACCCCTTACGGCTACCTGTCTTGGGTTGGGTTTGTCTAGAGAATTATTGTTCGACAGGCGGGGCGTATCTATTGGGCTGGATACGTCTCCTTGGTGCCATGGGTGCCTTTTTCGTTGGCGGCTGTCAGTGGGATCGGTGTTTTGTCTTGTGTCCCTGCTCTGGCAAATCGGTCCCGGCCAGCTAGCTAGCATTCAGCCGATGCGCGGCCCTGTGATGCGGCCGCGGATCACTGGTGGGGGAGGCTGGCAGGTGCGGTTCCGTCGTCGTGCATTGTCAGCACGGCAGCCCGCCCGCACCAAACCACGGCTTTTGTGCATTAACGCGCACCGACTCTGCGCTATTGGTCATTGATGTTCGGCCCCGGCACTGGGATACTCAGGAAACCGGGGATGTGCTGCAGCTCACAAACTGCTCGTTGCCGGCCCCAGATGTCAACGTCGACAGGCGCGCCCCGGCGCGGAGGAGCAAAAATGAGTGCAAGTGTTGGGCCGACACCATCGGCGAAGGAGTCGGGGCTGCGGAAGGTTGTTGCCGCATCCATGGCGGGAACGGTCGTGGAATGGTACGAGTTCTTCCTGTACGCCACAGCCGTCACCCTGGTGTTTGGCAAAATGTTCTTCCCGAACTCCGGATCCGAGCTCGACGCGATCATGGCAGGGTTCCTGACCTACGCAGTCGGCTTCGTTGCCCGGCCCATCGGCGGCATCGTCTTTGGCCACTTTGGTGACAAGTTCGGCCGCAAGAAGCTCCTGCAGCTGAGCATCATCCTCGTTGGCGTTTCCACGTTCCTGATGGGCTGCCTGCCCAGCTTTGGCCAGGTTGGCTATTGGGCTCCGGCGTTGCTGGTGGGGCTGCGCTTCATTCAGGGCTTCGCGGTGGGCGGGGAATGGGGCGGCGCCGTGCTGCTCGTGGCCGAACACAGCCCGAACAAGTCCCGCGGATTCTGGGCGTCGTGGCCGCAGTCGGCCGTGCCGTTGGGCAATCTGCTCGCCACGGGCGTCCTGCTCACCCTGGCCTCCGTGCTCAGCGAGGCCGCGTTCCTGGGCTGGGGCTGGCGCATTGCGTTCTGGCTTTCCGCCGTGATCGTGCTGATCGGCTATTACATCCGCACCAAGGTCAGCGACGCCCCGATCTTCCTCGAAGCCCACGCCGAAATGGCGGAGAACCCCCAGGCCGGCTACGGCGTGTTCGAGGTCCTGCGCCGCTACCCGCGCGGGGTGTTCACGGCCATGGGCCTGCGCTTCGCCGAGAATATTCTCTACTACCTGGTGGTCACGTTCTCCATCACCTATCTGAAGATCATCGTCGACATCGACACCTCCCGCATCCTCATGCTGTTGCTGGTGGCGCACGGCATCCACTTCATCGTGGTGCCGCTGGTCGGCAAGCTCTCCGACCGGATCGGCCGCAAGCCCACCTACATGCTTGGCGCGTTGACGGGTGCCACCTGGGGTTTCTTCGCCTTCCCCATGATGGACACCAAGGACGACCTCATGATCCTGGCCTCGGTCACGATCGGACTGATCTTCCACGCACTCATGTACGCCGGCCAGCCCGCCATCATGGCCGAAATGTTCCCCACCCGCATGCGCTACTCCGGCGTCTCGCTGGGCTACCAGGTGACCTCCATCGTGGCGGGCTCCATGGCCCCCTTCATCGCCACCGGCCTCGTGGAACACTACAATTCCTCCGTCCCCGTGGCCCTCTACCTGCTTGGCGCCTGCATGGTGACAGCCGTCGCCGTGTACTTCCTGAAGGAAACCAAGGGCGTCTCGCTGCAGGACATTGACGACGCCGATGCCGCCGGAACGCTGGCCCTGGGCCGTTCCGCTGCGGCCAAGGCTGCAACAAAGGCGGTCTAGGGAATGGCTGCTGATTCAGTTGGGGCCGGGATTGGGACTCCGGTCGACGTGCCGGCCGGTTCACTTGCCGGGCGCCGTGCACTTGTCACCGGCGGTGCGGGCGGACTGGGGGCCGCCTGTGCGCGGGCGCTGGCAGCCCGGGGCGCCCATGTCATCGTCGCCGACCGTGACGGGGCAGGGGCTGCGGCGGTCGCTGCCGAGGTGGGCGGCGAATCCTGGGAAGTGGATCTGTTGGACACATCGGCGCTGGAATCCCTGACCCTGGACGTTGACATCCTCGTCAACAATGCGGGCATCCAGTCCATCAGTCCCATCGAGGACTTTGACCCGCCCGCGTTCCGGCACATCATGACTGTCATGCTGGAGGCGCCGTTCCTGCTGATCCGTGCCGCGCTGCCGCACATGTACGCGCAGGGGCACGGCCGGATCATCAACATGTCCTCCATCCACGGCCTGCGGGCCTCGGCGTTTAAATCGGCGTATGTCGCGGCCAAGCACGGCCTGGAGGGCCTTTCGAAAGTGACGGCCCGTGAAGGCGGTCCGCACGGGGTGACCAGCAACTGCGTCAACCCCGGATACGTCCGCACGCCGCTCGTTGAGGGGCAGCTCGCCGACCAGGCGGCAACCCACGGCATCCCCGAAGACCAGGTGCTGGCCGACATCATGCTGGCCAAAAATGCCATCAAGCGGCTGATCGAACCGGACGAGATTGCCGGGCTGGTGGTGTGGTTGGCGTCAGACCAGGCGGCCATGGCCACCGGAGCCTCGTACCTCATGGACGGCGGCTGGACGGCCTAACTCGCGAACGCAAACCCGCGCGCCGGGCCCGGTTGTTGCGTTTCACATCAACGGTCCCGGCCATGACGGCGAGAGGCATGGCCGCAATCCGTGGATTTTGGCCTTCCCGTGTGGGCGGGTGAGCTTTTGTTGGGACGGGGACCCTTCGGGCCGGCAGGGGCGCAGGTCCCATGTGGCTCAGGATGCCAAGCGGTCAGTCCGCTGCTCGGCAGCATGGTCGCCGCTGGGCGCTTGCCCCGGCGGGGTGATCGTGGACCAAATGTCATCGAGTGAGAGCCCCAGTACTGTCGCAATCGCCGCAATCGTGGAGAACGCGGGAGTGGCCACACGGCCGGTTTCGATCTTCCGAAGAGTCTCTGGTGAGATGTCTGCTGCCATCGCCACCTCGAGCATGGGACGATCTTTCCTTGCGCGGCGCAGAAGTGCACCCAAATGCTGCCCGCGCTCAATCTCGGCGGCTGTGAGTGGAAGTCTGACCATGCATACAACTATAGTGTCGGTATAATAATACCGGTATAGTTATTGCCCACGAGAGAGGAGACGGATGATTGAAATATTCAAGCCGGCCGAACTGCAACGAGCCAGGCTCAGCGGCAAGGTCATCGCTGCGGTCCTGAAGAGCATGAAAGCGCGGGCCGGGATCGGAGTCAATCTCCTGGAGATCGACCAGTGGGCACGTGAAATGCTTGCCGAGGCAGGCGCGAAATCTTGTTATGTCGACTACGACCCCTCGTTCGGCGACGGGCCGTTCGGACACTTCATCTGCACCTCGGTCAACGACGCCGTGCTGCACGGAAAACCTCACGACTACGCACTTAAGGATGGTGATCTCCTCACCCTTGACCTGGCTGCCTCCCTCGATGGGATCGCCACCGACTCCGCCGTCAGCTTCACTGTCGGAGCATCGTCCAGCCAGGCGGACTCCATGATGATCGAGACGACCCAGCGGGCACTTGAAGCCGGAATCGCCGCCGCCAATCCCGGAGCGCGCATCGGGGACATCTCGCACGCAATTGGAACCGTCCTCGGGGCAGCCGGCTACCTGATAAACACCGATTTTGGCGGGCATGGCATCGGGTCGACCATGCATCAGGATCCGCACATCTCCAACACCGGCCGGCCAGGCCGGGGATACAAACTCCGCCCCGGCCTGCTGCTGGCGATCGAACCTTGGGTCATGGAGGACACCGCAGACCTCGTCACTGACCCGGACGGCTGGACACTGCGAAGTGCAACGGGAGCCCGCTCGGCGCACAGCGAGCACACCATAGCCATTACGGACGACGGCCCGGTAATCCTCACGATCTGAGAATGCCTGCACCGAAGGCCAACCATGGCGGCTCTGCTTCGGAGCGTCCGCCCAGGGGAATCAGCCTCGACCCCGCGTCCGGGCTGGGCGTCACGGCAAGCCGTTCAGGCGGGCAGGAGCTGGTCCTTCATTCGGGAGGCCTCCTGCAGGAACGCTGTCATCACGGCCTGCACCGCGGGGGACCGCAGCGACTCCGGCCTTGCAGCAGCCCAGAACTGCACCTTCTGCTCCACCTCCCGGGGCAGGACCCGGACGAACCCCTCCTGACCCTCCACCATGAACGCCGGCAGCATGCCAATCCCGGCGTTGGCCCTGACGGCCTCGATTTGGGCGAAAACGCTCGTTGACTGGAACTGCGCCGGCTCACTTGTCAACGACCGGCGCTGCTGTGCCAGCTCGGCCACCTGCAGGGACGACTCCACATAGGAGATGAACCGGTGGCTGGGCAATTCAGCTGCCGTCGCCGGCATTCCGTGGGCGGATGCATAACCGGAGCCGGCATAGAGCCGCAGCGCGTAGTCGGCGAGCAGCATGGTTTCGGCCCGGCCGGCCTCGACGCTGCCGGGCACCACCTCAATGTCCACTCCCGAGCGGTTCTGGCTCAGGCGGCGGGTGGCGCTGAGCAGTTCCACGCGGAGCAGTGGCTGCTTCCTCTGCAGCCGGACCAGGGCAGGGGTTGCGATGAGGGCGCCGAAGCCGTCCGACGTGCTCACCCGCACCACCCCCGAGATGGCGTCCGCCCCGTCCCGGACACCGGTGCTCAGTGCGCTGAGGCTCTTTTCGATGCCCTCGGCGGCGGACACCGCGGCCCGGCCCAGCTCCGTCAGTTCCCAGCCCTGCGGGGTCCGCTCCAACGTGCGCCCGCCCAGCTGCTTGTCCAGGGCCAGGATCCGCCGCGACACCGTGGTGTGCGTGGTGTCCAAGGCGTCCGCGACAGCTGTGAAGCGGCCCAGCCTGGCCACCGTGAGCAGCACCAGCAAATCGTCAGGGCTGGGAAACCTCTTGAAATCCAGCATGAATCCACTCCTTATATACGCCGGTGCCGCGACCACGGCCGGCAATGTGCATGGATGCACATGCACTCTGCCAATTTCGGTCTTGTTTGCACTCTAGCAGGGTGTGATGCTGGTCATAACGGGTCAATGTCGGGGCCCTGGGACATAATGGACAAACGTAAGCAAGGGAGCTTTCATCATGGCAGTTGTGGCATGGATTGGTTTGGGCAACATGGGCGGACCCATGACAGCCAACATGGTCAAGGCAGGGCACACGGTCCGCGGCTTTGACCTGAGCGCGGAAGCCCTCGCCGCCGCCGTCGGCCATGGTGCAGCTCCCGCTGCCTCGATCGCCGACGCCGTCTCCGGTGCCGACGTCGTCTTTACCATGCTCCCCAAGGGCGACCACGTCCGCAGCGTGTATTTCGGGGACGGCGGCATCCTCGCCAACGCGGCCAAGGAAACCCTCCTCATCGATTCCTCCACGATTGACATTGAGTCCGCGCAGGCCGTGCACGACGCCGCTGCTGCCGCCGGGTTCCGCTTTGTTGACGCCCCGGTCTCGGGCGGCATGAGCGGCGCGGCTGCCGGGACCCTCACCTTCATGATCGGCGGTGAAAGCGGCGCCGTGGCGGACGCCTCCGCCTACATCGAGCCCATGGCCGGAAACATCATCCCCACGGGCGGGGCCACCACCGGCCAGGCCGCCAAGATCTGCAACAACCTGATGCTGTTCATCAACCTGGCCTCCACCGCCGAGGGCGCCGTGCTGGCCGAGCGCCTTGGCCTGGACAAGCAGGTCTTCTGGGACATCGCCTCCGTCTCTTCAGGGGACAGCTGGGCGCTGCGCACCTGGTACCCGGTCGCCGGCGTCGTGCCGACCGCGGCGTCCAACAACGACTTCGCCCCCTCCTTCACCGCGGAGCTGGCCAACAAGGACATCGGCCTGGCCATCGCCGCGGCCCGCAGCACCGACACCCCGCTCGAGATTGGCGAGCACGTCCAGCAGCTGTTCCAGCGCCTCATCGACGAGGGCGAGGGCGGCAAGGACTGCAGCCGGATCGTTTCGCTGGTGGATGGGTCCCTCAAGACCTCCACCACCACCCTTGGATAAGAAAGGCACTTGCCATGACTGAAGTACTAACCACCGAAGCTGTCCGCGACTGGCCCATGTGGATCGGCGGCGAAGAAGTGGCCTCGGCCGGCGGGGAATGGCGCAACGTCGAGAACCCCGCCCGCCGCGAAACCGTCATCGCCCGCGTCCCGGCCGGCAACGAGGCCGACGTCGACCGTGCCGTGGCGGCAGCCCGGGCGGCGTTCCCGGCCTGGCGGGCCCAGCATTTCAGCGGCCGATCAAAGGCCCTGCTGGCGATTGCCGACGAGCTCGAGGCCCGCACCGAGGAATTCGCCAGGCTGACGGCACTGGACACCGGCAACGCGCTGCGCACCCAGGCCCGCCCCGAGGCCACCACCATGGTCTCGATGTTCCGGTACTTTGCCGGCGTTGCCGGTGAGGTCAAGGGCACCACCCTCCCCGCCGGTGAGAACCAGCTGCAGTACACGCGCATCGAGCCGCTCGGCGTGGTTGCGGCGATCCTGCCGTGGAATTCGCCGCTGATGATTGCCGCGTTCAAGATCCCGGCCGCCCTGGCTGCCGGCAACACCGTCATCATGAAGGCCGCCGACGACGCCCCGCTCACCATTTTGCTGCTTGCGGAAGTGTGCAACCGGCACCTGCCGCCCGGCGTCGTCAACGCCATGACCGGGCGCGGTGCCATCATTGGTGAGGCACTGGCCAAGCACCCCGGCGTGGACAAGGTTTCCTTCACCGGCTCCACCGAGGTGGGACGCGGCGTGGCTGCGACGGCCGCGGCACGACTGGCCCACATGTCCCTGGAGCTGGGCGGGAAGAACCCCTCCATCGTGTTCCCCGACGGGGTCGACGACGAACTCATCGACGGCCTGCTGCTCGCCTCCCGCTTCACCCGGCAGGGCCAAAGCTGCACCGCCGGCTCGCGCCTGTTCCTGCACGAAGACATTTACGACGACGTGCTGGAGCGGCTCACCGCCAAGCTGGGGGCCCTGAAGGTCGGGGACCCGATGGATGAGGCAACCGACATGGGCGCCATCATCAATGCCAAGCAGCACTCAGCCATCACCGGCTACCTGGATGAGGGACGGGCCACCCCGGGGATGAAGGCTGTCCTTGGCGGCACCGCCCCCACAGAGGGTGCGCTGACGGAGGGTTTCTACCACCTGCCCACAGTGTTCAGCGGGGGCCAAAACGAATTCCGGCTGGCTCAGGAAGAGATCTTCGGTCCGGTGCTGGTGGCGATTCCGTGGAAGGAGACCGCCGACGTGATCCGTATGGCCAACGACACCAACTACGGGCTGGCCGCCTACGTGTGGAGCCACAACCTGGACAACGCCTTGAACACCGCCCACCAGATCGAAGCCGGCTGGGTGCAGGTCAACCAGGGCGGCGGCCAGGTGGCGGGGCAGTCGTACGGCGGCTACAAGCAAAGCGGCATGGGGCGCGAGGTGTCCCTGGAAGGCATGGTGGCCGGATTCACCCAGACCAAGCAGATCAACGTGAAGCTGCGCGGGATGCCCCATGGATAAGCAGCAGGGCCTTCCGCTGGAGGGCATCCGCATCCTGGATCTCAGCCGTGCCCTGGCCGGCCCGTATGCGACGGCGCTGCTGGGGGACTTGGGGGCCACTGTCATCAAGACCGAAAGCATCAAGGGCGGGGATTCGAGCCGGTCCTGGCCGCCATTTGAAAATGACCACAGCCTCTACTTTGACTCGGCCAACCGCGGCAAGGAGTCCATTGCCATCGACTTCTACACCCAGGCGGGGCGGGACTTGTTGTGGCAGCTGGCCATGAGCGCCGACGTCGTGGTGGAAAACTTCCGCCCCGGCGTGCTGGCAACCATGGGACTTGACCCGGAACAGCTGCGCGCAGCCAAGCCGGCACTGGTCATCGCCTCCGTGAGCGGATTTGGTGCCTCCGGACCGCTCTCGCAGGCGCCGGGGCTGGACCAGGTGGCGCAGGGCATGAGCGGGCTGATGTCGGTGACGGGCCCGGACGCGGGAAACATGTACAGGGTGGGCGTGCCCATCGTGGACCTGGTCTCCGGCATCAACACCGCCCTCGCGATTGCCGCGGCGCTGGTCGGCAGGGCCCGCACCGGCGCAGGGATGGAGGTCTCGACGTCGCTCCTTGAAACGGGGCTCGCGCTGAGCGCTTTCCAGGGACAAAAATACCTGAGCACCGGAGAAGTGCCGGTGCCGCTGGGCAACACCCACCCGGCACTGACCCCCTACGGGGTGTTTGCGACGGCCGACATTCCCGTCATCATCGCCGTGGGCAATGAAAAGCAATGGCAGCAGCTGTGCGCGCTGCTCGGAGCCCCGCAACTGGCTGAACGTCCCGAGTACGGCTCCGGCAAGCTGCGGCACGCGAACGAATCCGCGCTCAAGGCCGAACTGGAAGAGCTGCTGGCGGCCCGCACCGCCGGCGACTGGTTGCCGGTGCTGCGCGCAGCGGCCATCCCGGCAGGACCCATTTACAACTACGAACAAGCGTTTGCCGACGAGCAGGTCAAGGCCCTTGCCATGGTGGAAACAGTGCACCGCGCCGACGGTACGCCGCTGCCGCTTGTCCGAGGACCCATTTCGATCAACCGGGAAGCGCCGCGCATCCGCAAGGCGCCGCCGGAACTGGGGGAGGACACCCTGGCCGTGCTGACGGGGTTGTCATTGAGCCCGGAGCAGATTGCCGGCCTGGTTGACGCCGGGATTGTGCTGGCGGCGCCGTCGGCAGGGGAACGGGTGGTGCCGGCATGAGTGCCGGGACCGCTGGCGTTGCTGCCGTGGGTACGAGTGCGGCGGGTTCCGAGGGTGCAGGGGAGAAGGCAGGCATGCTGCGCATTGAACAGTCGGGGCCGGTGGCGGTGCTCATCATGGACAACCCTGCCATGCGCAACGCCATCACCCAAGGCATGTGGCAGCAATTTGAGGATTTGTTGGCGCAGCTGGACGCCGACGATTCAGTGAAGGTTGTGGTGGTTCGGGGGGCCGGGGAGCATTTCTCCGCCGGCGCCGACATTGCGTCCGTGCAAAGGATCCTGCACGACCCCGCCACCGGGCACAGCGACGGCGGCGACATTACGGTGGCCGAGAACGCCCTGGCACGCCTGCGCAAACCAACGATCGCCGCGATCGACGGCTACTGCGTGGGCGGCGGATGGCAGATCGCCGGGGCCTGTGACATCCGGCTGGCCTCCGAGCGGGCCATCTACGGCATCACCCCGGCCAAGATCGGCATCGTGTATCCATTGTCGGGGATCAAGAAGCTGGTGGAACTGGCCGGGCCGGCAACTGCGAAATACCTGCTGTTTGGCGGCGACTTTGTTGACGCCCAGGAGGCGCTACGGCTCGGGCTGGCCACCAAGGTGCTTGCCCTGGACGGTTTCTGGGAAGCTGTCCACGCCTATGCGCTGCACCTGTCCGCGCGCTCGCAGTTCTCGGCGCAGGGGCACAAGGCGCTGGTCAACGCGATGAGCGCGGGAGCCGGCGATGCCGATGTGGCCGAATTGAGTGCCTACTGGCAGGGGCAGATGGCCATCAGTGCGGACGCTGCCATCGGTGTGGCTGCGTTCCTGGCCAAGGAGACCCCAAAGTTCACCTGGCTGCGGCCCCGCAAGGTGTGATTCGACGCTCCGCCGTCCCCGTACGTTTCACCGGTGCCCCGGGCGTGGTTGGGTTCTGCCCCCGATGCCCGAATGGATCGGGCACCGGGAATCCGTTATGACAGGACCTTGTTGAGGAAATCCCTGACACGGGGGTTGTTGTTGTCCTCACCGAAGAACTCCTCTGGCGGCTGATCGGCGGAAATGACTCCGCCATCAATGAACACCACCCTGTCGGCAACCTTCCGCGCGAAGCCCATTTCGTGAGTTACCACGATCATGGTCATGCCCTGCCGGGCGAGGTCCGTCATGACATCCAAGACGTCATTGACAACTTCGGGGTCCAGGGCGCTCGTTGGCTCGTCGAACAGCATGAGCTTGGGGGTCATCGCCACTGCCCGGGCAATGGCAATACGTTGTTTCTGCCCACCGGAAAGCTGGCTGGGATACGCATGGGCGCGGGAGGTCATGCCCACCTTTTCCAACAACTCCATGGCATGGGCCTCCGCATCGGCCTTGGACTTTCCCAGCACGTTCATCTGCGGCAGCATGACATTGCGCAGGGCCGTCAGGTTGTGGAACAGGTTGAACTGCTGGAACACCATCCCCATGCGTGAACGCAAGCGGTCCAGATCCACATTGGGTGCCAGCAAGTCCTCACCATCGAACAAAACGTGACCGGACGTCGGCGTCTCCAGCAGGTTGAGGCAGCGCAGGAATGTTGATTTTCCGCCGCCGCTGGGCCCGATAACGGCCACGACTTCGCCGGGCTCTATGGAGAAGTCAATGCCCTTGAGGACCTCCAGTTCGCCGAAGGTTTTGGTAATGGACTGTGTCGAAAGAAGTGCCACTAGATGTAAACCGCCAATTTCTTCTCGAGGGTGTTGGCGATGAAGCCGATGATGTTGGTGATGATGTAGTAAACCAGTCCAATGAACAGGTACACGGTCAACGCGTCAAAGGTGCGCGCAATGATGGTCTGCCCCACGAGGAACATCTCGCTGATGGTGACAAACGAGACGAGAGCGGAGTTCTTGGTCAACGAGACAAACTCGTTGCCCAGCGGCGGAAGCATGCGCAGGAAGGCTTGGGGAACGATGATGTGTCGCAGCGCGGACCCGGCACTCATGCCGCAGGAACGAGCCGCTTCCATCTGGCCCTTGTCCACAGACTGAATCGCACCGCGCACAATCTCCGTTACGTAGGACCCGCTGTACAGGCCCAACGCCAGGACACCGGCCACCATGGGCTGCAATTGCAGGCCCAGCTGGGGCAGGCCAAAGTAGATCAGGAACAACTGCACAATGAAGGGAGTGCCTCGGATGACGGAGACATAAACCGTGCCCGCCCAGCGGATAGGTGCGAGCTTCGAGAGTTTGGCAAAGCCGCCCAACATGCCAAAGGTCAGGCTCAGCAGCAAGGACATGCCAATGATGGACATGGTGGTGACGAAACCGTCCCACAGGGGGCCGGCCGAGTTGGTGATGGACGAGATGTTGATGAGGGCGTGTGCCTTGGCCGGGCCGGCGACAGTGGCAGACTCGTCGCCAAACCATTCAGCCGCCAGCTTGTCGTAACCACCGTTGGCCTTCAGCGCGGCCAGTGAGGCATTGAAGGAATCCTTGATTGCGGCGTCGGACTTTTGGAACGCGTATCCATAGTTTTCGGTGGTGAGCCGCTCACCCACCTGCTTCAGCCCGCCCTGTTGGGTGATGAAGTACCGGCCGCCCGGCTGGCCGGTAACGACGGCGTCGGCCTGGCCCAATTTCACCGAGGAAAACATCTGGTCATTTGTCTGGACTTGGACCAGTTCTGCCTTGGGCTGGTGCTGTGCCAACCATTCGACAGACTTGGTCCCTACCTGGACTGCTATTTTTTTGCCGGCCAAATCGGCCAGGGAATTGACCTCCGTGCTGTCCTCGGCAACAAAGATGCCCAGCCCTCCGGGGTAGTACACCTCGGAGAAATCGATGACCTTCGCCCGCTCGGCACTGATGTAGATGGCTGAAGCGCCAATGTCGATTTGGTTGGCCTGCAAGGCCGGAACAATGTTGCCGAAGGGCATTTGAACGAACTCGACGTTCTTTATGCCTGATTCCTTGGCCAGGGCATTGATCAGGTCAATGTCAAAGCCCATCTTCTTGCCGTTGGCGTCAGTAAACTCAAACGGAGGAAAAGTGGCGTCGGTGCCGACACGAAGCGTCAGCTTTCCGGACTGTAGATCGCTGAGTTTAGCCGAAGTTGTCGCATTCTCGGATGGTGCGGCAGGGTCGGCTGAAGGCGCGGCTGTGGCAGCCTGTGCGGCAATGCCGGTGAATCCGATCAAGGCGGCAAGCAGGACCGCCCAAAAACGGTAACGGGTGAACAGTCTTTTCACGGGAGCTCGATTCCGGATTGGGTTGCAGATGTCGGGGTGGCCGGCGTCTCCCGCAGGAGCGCCGTATGTTCGGTTGCGATGGTGTTGATCAGTCTTGCCGCCGCGCGGGCCGTCCTGTTGTCAATGTCAAAGCGTGGATTGAGTTCCACGATGTCCACGTGCGACAGCTTGGGGGAGCGGGCCAGCCTGCGGCAGACCGCCAGAATGATCTCAAACGGCACGCCCAGTGCGGCCGGCGCGCTGACTCCCGGGGCAACATGGGCGGGAAGGACATCGAGGTCAATGGTGAGGTAAACAGTGTCGATGGTGGCCAAAAAACGTTCCACAAACTCCGTGACGGCCGGCAAGTTGCTGATGCCACAGTCCTCATCGAGCATGTACTCCACGCCCAGGTGCGACGCCGTGTGGAAGAGGTCCGGGGTGTTGTTGGCTTCGCTGATGCCAAGGACGCTGTACGTGAAGTCGTGGCCCGCAGCCTTCTCCAGTTCGGCAATCTGCCGGAACGGGGTGCCTGAGGAAGGGACTGTGTCCGCCCGTAAATCAAAGTGGGCGTCCAGATTGATGATGCCCAGTCGTCGACTTGCGAGTGTGCCGGACCCGGCCAAACCCAGATAGCTGCCAAACGCGGTTTCGTGCCCGCCGCCGAGAACGATCGGGAGGTGACCGGCATCTATTGCTGCACCAACAGCGTGGCCAAGCCGCTCCTGGCCGTTCTCCAAGGCACTGTCCGTCACGCAGACATCTCCGAGGTCGCATGCGGTGAGTCCCGCCGGCGCTGACAGTGATGCCAACATGGCGCGGATGGCCGACGGTGCGCCGGCGGCTCCAGTCCGGCCCTTGTTGCGTCGGACGCCTTCATCACTTTGGAAACCAAGGATGGCAATGCCGCCGCCAGCTGCGCCAGGGTGATCCGCGGCATCCACAGCGGCGGCGGTCATGGATTCATTGACAGCATGGTGCCAGCGCCGGTGTTCGACGCCGGGGCCGTCATCACGGCCGGTCCATGGTGTGGGGGTCAATTCCAGGGTCATTAAAATCCTGTTTCTGTCGCGTTGAGGATGAGTGCTGCTGCCCGGGTGGCGGAGATGAGCCGCTTTTCGTTGCGGATTGCCCGCACGGACGGGGCCATGGTGCTCAGGGTTCCGGACAATCGCTTTGTTTGATCGAAGATCGGCACGCTGACTCCCCATACCCCTGGGTCGACAGCGCCCTGGCTCAGGGCAAAGCCGCGTGACGCCGTGATGTCCAGCTCGCGGCGGAGTGTCGCCGTGGCGGCGGCATCCAGCCCGAGTGCGGAAATTGCCTCTCGTTGTTCGGTGTCTGTCAAGTGGGCAAGCAGGGCCACTGCACTTGCACCGAGGTGCAACGGTTGCGACCGCCCGGCGGAATAGCTGCACCGAAGCATTTGGGGGCCTTCGACAGCTTCCACGCACAGGGCCTGGCCGCCGCTGACCACAAGATACGCAGCCAACTCCTGGGTTTCTTCAGAAAGCTGCCGCACCTTGGCGCTGATGTGGCTGGAAATGATTGACTCATGGCGAAAATTTGCTGCCAGGCGCAGCGAGGCCGGGCCGGCCGAAAATTGCCCTCGGTGATTCGCCGGAGCAACAAGCCCTGCGTGAACGAGCGCGGACAGATGCCGGTACACGGCACTGGCCGGTATCCCGGTCCGGGACGAGACCTGTGCGGCGGTCAGTGTTTGGGCTTGGGCGAACTGCAACAGAATCTCAAGCACCCGTGAGTGTTCAGCAGCCGACGGCGTTCCCTGGGGCACGACTTGCGCGGTGGGTTCTTTATCAAGCATGAAGGCTACGTTAGTGTCCACAATCACAGATTCGCATATTAGTTTCCCATGAAATGGGAAAGTAGTTGCCATTGGATGGCACTCAGGCGCCGGGAGGCCTGACATTCACCCCTGCGAGTTTCACCAGTCGCGCCGACCGAGCAGGGGTGTGAGCCAAAACATGCGCCACTGCAAACTTTGCACTTGTGCAATCTTTGCAGTGGCGCATAAACTGTAGTCATGCAAAAAACCATCCCAGTGCCGCTGCGTGAGCGGAACCGCCTGGAAACTTGGGCGCTGATCCATGACAAGGCGTCCGGAATGGCCCTTGAAGACGGCCTGACCAAGACCACTGTCGAGGCCATCGCCGAAGCAGCCGGCATCTCCAAGCGCACCTTCTTCAATTACTTCGCCACGAAGGAAGACGCCATCATGGGCACCCAGCCGCCCACGCTCTCCGACGAGGCTGTGGTCGCGTTCCGTGAGGACGGTGAGGGCGACTTGTTTGGCCGCACGGTTCGGCTGATGGTCACGGTGATCCGCTCCATGTTCCCGGAGGCCTCGCAAAAGGCGCGCCGCAAGGAATTGAAGAACAAGTATCCGGAGCTCGGGCTGGCATTCCTTCAGCATGTCACCGCCTCGGAGGTCCTGGTCGAATCAATCCTGGCGGACCGCTACGACGAGTCCGATCCCGAGTTTGCCAACGTGGGCCTGCCCGGTGGCCGTGACGGAGCCAAGGCATTGTTGATTCTGGCCGGAGCCGCCATGCGCTTCGCATTCAGCCGTGACCCAAGTGCCGTCTCCGCCGGTGAAATCAAAGTTGTGGATGAGTCCATTGAAATTTTCCGAGAGGCAGTCAAAGCATCCCTATGAGCAACCAAACCATCGTGGAAACTCCGGTTGACGCCGGAGAAAAAAGAAAAGTAATCCTGCTGTTCGCAGGCCTCATGGTCACCATGTTGCTGGCCTCCCTGAACCAGACAGTCCTCTCGACAGCACTGCCCACCATGGTGGGCGAGCTGAACGGCGTCGAGCACATGGCGTGGGCCATCACCGCGTTCATTCTGGCTTCCACCATCATGATGCCGGTATACGGCAAGCTGGGTGACCTTTTGGGCCGCAAGCCCATGCTGCTGTTTGCAATCTCCATCTTCACCATTGGTTCTGTCATCGGTGCGCTGGCTCCGGACATGGGCACCCTTATTGTGGCCCGCGTGGTCCAGGGCCTCGGTGGTGGTGGGCTGATGATTCTCTCCCAGGCGACCATTGCCGACGTCGTGCCCGCCCGTGAGCGTGGCAAGTACATGGGCATCATGGGCGGCGTCTTCGCGTTCTCATCGGTTGCCGGTCCGCTGATTGGCGGTGGGCTGACCGAGGGGCCGGGCTGGCGCTGGGCGTTCTGGATGAACGTGCCGTTGGCCGTGCTGGCCATCTTCGCCACCATCTTCCTGCTGCACGTGCCCAAGATTGTGCACGCAACACGGCCCAAGATCGACTACCTGGGCATGATGCTGATTGCCCTCGCCACCACCGCAATTGTTCTGGTCGGCACCTGGGGCGGTTCACAGTACGAGTGGAACTCCCCTGAAATCCTGGGCCTCGCTGCCGCCGCCATCGTCACCGGTGTGCTGTTTGTCTTCGTGGAACTGCGTGCCAGTGAGCCGGTCATGCCCATGATGCTGTTCAAGAGCCGCAACTTTAACCTGACCACCATTGCCGGCCTGCTTACGGGCATCGCCATGTTCGGTGTGCTTGGCTACATGCCAACGTACATTCAGATGGCCACAGGCTTCTCGGCAGCTCAGGCGGGCCTGCTCATGATTCCCATGATGGGCTGCATGCTGATCGTCTCGGTTGTTGTCGGCCGTCGCGTCTCAACCACCGGTCGCTACAAGGTTGCCCCGATCGTTGGCTCCATTATTTTGGCTGTGTCATTGGCTCTGATGGCCACGCTCCATGCCGATTCACCCGTCTACCTCATCTGCGTCTACATGGGCATCATGGGTATTGGGCTGGGTGCCAGCATGCAGATCATGACACTGGTGGCGCAGAACTCCTTCCCGTTGAAGTTCGTTGGCACGGCCACCGCCGGGCAGAACTACTTCCGCCAGGTCGGTGCCACGCTCGGTTCCGCTGTTGTGGGCGCCATGTTCGCCACCCGTTTGCATGAACTCGTTGCCGAGAAGATCCCCGGTGGCACGGGCGGTGGCGGCGCAAGCTCCTTTACCCCGCACCTCGTCAACAGCCTGCCGGATCCCATCAAGAAGCTTGTGGTCGAGTCCTACAACGAGGCCCTGATCCCGCTGTTCCTCTTCATGGTGCCCCTTGCCGTGATCGCCGCGATCATCCTTTGCTTCGTCAAGGAAGTCCCGCTGGAGACCAAGATCCACAGGGAAGCACCTGTGGACATCTCGGAGAAAGCCGAGCCTGGCGTCATGGCTGAGTTTGAAGCTGATGTGACCAACGACGCCGAGACCTCCTCGGCCGCGCAGCCGGAAGTCCTGGTGCGGCGCCGGTAAGCAAACGTTTCCACATCGAGGATGCAGCCGTTGGACGAAAACTAGCTCAAAATCCAGGAATCCGTCCAGCGGCTGGTGTGCAGATTTTTTGTGCCGGGCGGGAACAGTGGCCGGGGCGCCGTGAGTGGGTTGCGGGAATCAAGCCCGTATAGAATGGGACCAGCGAACACATGCCGACGTAATTGAGGGTCACTTGCCAGAATTCACTGCCCGATTTGCCACAGCCGCCGAGATTGGACAATGGGACACGCTCGTCACTGCCAACCCCAACGGTGGCAACCTGCTCCAATCCGAAGCGTTTGCGGCCGTCAAGAAGAACTACGGCTGGGACACCCAATTCCTGGTTTTTGAAGGCACCGACTGCACCAGCTACAACCTGGTGCTGGAAAAGTCCTTTCCCGTGCTGGGCAAGCTCTGGTACCTCATCAAGGGTCCCGACGTGGCTGAGGTTGAACAGATCCCGCCCATGCTGGCTGCGTTGCGGACATTTGTGAAACGCGCAAAGCTCAATGTCTTTGCCGCCAAAATTGAGCCCGATGTGGTGTCCAGCGAGGCTGCCCGGGCTGTCCTCAGCGGTGCGGGCCTGGTCAAGGTGCCGAACCTGCAGCCCAATGACAGCACGGCATTGCTCGACATCTCCCCGGACTCCAATGAGCTGTTGCGCAAGCTGCATTCACGCGGCCGCAACGCCGTGCGCCGGGCCATCCGCGAAGAGGTTGACGTGGTCCGCATGGACCCCACGGAATCAACCATGCGCACCATGTATGAGCTGATGGTGGGGACCATCGCCGCAAAGGCAAGCACCCAGGCCCGGGACTTTGAGTACTACCGGCAGTTCTGGACCGAGTTCGCCACACGCGGCCAGGGGCGTTTTTATTTTGTGTTTGAAGACGGCGAAGCCTCCGTGGGTGCCTTTGTCATCAACTACGGTGCCAAGGCCACCTACAAGGACGGCGGTTCGCTGCAAAAGCGCAGCCAGTATGGGGACTCCCATCTTGTCCAGTGGGTGGCGATCAACGACATGAAGGAGCTGGGGGCCGTCGAGTACGACTTCTGCGGCACGCCGCCGTCGCACCAGCTCAAGGATCCCACCCACGCACACCACGGCTTGGGGTTGTTCAAGACCAGCTTCTCCAAGACTGTCACCGATTTTGTGGGCTGTTACGACCTCGTCCTCAGCCCCATGCGGTATAAATTGTGGACTGTGGCCGGTGAGCGCGGGTTTAGGCAGCTTTACACCCGCCGCACGGGACGGCAGTTCTACTAAATATTCTTCAGGCGCGGGCGGCAGCAGATCCTGCCGCCCGGGCCGCAAGCAGTGGCACAGGGAGCATGAATGACAAACCATCCCAGCAGCCGGGACCAAGGCACTGCGGACGACGCCCAAGCCAAAAATACCCAGGGCCGCGGTGCCCAAGCCAAAAACGCCCAGCCCGAGAACGCCCAGGCCAAAAACGCCCAGGGCCGCGGCGAGCCGGCCGTACGCATGCATCCCGGATTGATGAAGAAGGTTCAGCCGCGCAGGGCTGACAACAGCCCTGCGCCGGCGGCAGGCATGATTCCCGTGGTGGCTCCGGCCCGGCCCAACAAGGCTGCCCGGACTGTGCTGCGCAAGCTGGTTCAGGGGGAGACCCCGCCCACGGCGCCCATGACCATCGTCGAGAGGCTTGCCGGCAGTCCCTACGCCAACTTCACCATCCAGGTGGGCAAGACCGAGGAATCCGCCCGGAAAACCATTGATTTTGCGCTGCGCCTGGCCGAGACCATGTTCAGGTACGGTGCCGGCGCCCTCGAAGTTGAGACGAGCATCATCGCTGTCACCGCGGCACTCGGGCTGCGCAACATTGAAGTCGACATCACCAACCAGTCGGTCATCATCAACTATGCGCCCCGGGAAGCCGTGCCCATCACCCTCTTGCGGGTTGTTCGTTCCTGGACCAACAATTACGCCGGTCTGGTCGAGGTCCATGAACTCGTCAGCGACATTGCCAGCGGCGGTGTCACCAGGGAAGACGCCTACAGGCGCCTGGACGTCATCATCAAGAAGCCCAAACCGTTCCCGCGCTGGATGGTTTCCCTGGCTGAGGCAGTATTCGCGGCGGCAGTTGTGGGCGTCATTGGCGGCAGTTTCTTTGGCATGCTGGTGGCGCTCCTGACAATTGTTTTGGCCGGGCAGGTCGCCCGTGTCCTGCGGAAGTGGCGGGTGCCTGATTTCTTCGTCACAGCGATCAGCTCCTTCATTGTCACCGGCGTGGCGCTTCTGTGCTTCATGATGAAGGTGCCGCTGAGCCCGTCAGTGGTGGTGGCGGGCGGAATTTTGCTGATGCTGCCCTCCGGCAGGCTCGTCTCGGCCATGCAGGATGCCATCAACGGGTTCCCCGTGACGGCGGCCGGCAGGTTCCTGTCGGCGTTCCTGACCTTTGGCGCCATTGTGGCGGGCATTGCCGTGGCCATCGTCTCAAGTGCGGTGTTTGGGGCCGACCGGCTGAACGTTGCGGAGACCCTGACAGCATCCCTGCCGTTGTACTGGCTGGTCGTGCTGGTGGCCGTGGCCACCATTGCCATTTGCATTGCCGAGCAAACGTCCATCAAGCTGCTGCTGCCCACGACGGGCGTTGCCCTGGCCGGCTACCTGGTCTTTTACTTCGGCATGGAATTTGGTCTCGGCGGGCGCTTTGCCCCGGCCGTTGCCGCCGTTGTCATTGGCATGCTGGCACGTTTCGTAGCCTTGCGGCTGGGGGCGCCACAACTGGTGGTGGCAGTTCCATCCATCATTTTCCTGCTGGTGGGGCTGTCGATCTTCCGGGCCATGTTCGTCATGACCCTCACCCCGGACGACTCGGTCACGGGGGCTGTTGGCATTTTCAACGCCTTGGTCGTCATCCTGGCCGTGGCCGCAGGGGTGGTGCTTGGCGACAACGCCGCCCGTCCGTTCACCCGCCACAGCGGCCACAGGCTCAAGCGCAGCAACCGCCGGCGGTAAGTGCCTTTTGCATCTCGGCGGCCGTCCGCCCCGTGAGTCGCGGACGGCCTTCGGCGCCCCAGCTGCGGCGTCGGCAAGAACGTCGGCAAGAACCTTGGCAAAAACGCCGGCCGCGGGCTACAGGATTTTGCCGATGGGCTGCTTCTTCTCGGCCTGGAACTTGTCCTCGGTGCGCCCGTAGGCCCAGTAGCCGGAGAGCGACACCTGCGAACGTTCAAGGCCGCGCTGCTTGAACAACAGCTCGCGCATCGCCTTCATGTATTCACGTTCGCCGTGGACAAAGGCGTCGACCAAACCGGCCGGCCACGGCCCGTTCGCGACGGCGTCAAGGAGCGCCGTGCATTGGTCCGGTGCCGTACCGTTGCGGAAAACCCAGGTGAGCTCAACGCCGTCGGGCTTCTCCAAGGGCTGGATGTCAGCGGCGGTGTCAGCCTCGATGTAGGCGTGGCCGAGGGCGCCGGCCGGGAGCGATTCCAGCGCGGTGGCAATGGCCGGCAGGGCCGACTCGTCGCCGGCAAACAGGTGCCAATCGGCGTCGGGGTTGGGCTTGAAAGCGCCCCCAGGGCCACTGAAAATGATGCTGTCGCCCGGCGCAGCGGCCGCAGCCCACGGCCCGGCCAGGCCCTCTTGCCCATGCACCACAAAGTCGATCGCGATTTCCTGTGCGGCTGCGTCCACCCAGCGGACGGTGTAGGTGCGGGTCACTGGCCAGTGCTCGGGCGGCATGGTGTCCCGGAGCGCGAACACATCCACCGGCTGGGGATAGTCCACGCCGGGCTGCAGGAAATGAATCTTCACATACATGTCGGTGGCGTCCTTGGCCTCAAATTTCGCCAGCTCGGGGCCGCCGGCAATGACACGCACCATGTGCGGGCTGAGCTGTTCGGTGCGGACCACCCGAAGGGCGATTTGAGCGCGGGGACGGGGCGCGCGGGCCGGTGCTGCGGCAGGGGCGGTGTCGGCTGTTGTCACAGGGGGCTCCTCTTGCCGGACACGGGCCCGGCCTGGTTGGCGCGTCGCTCGCGCCTCGTGAAGTTAGGTTGTCCTAACTAGTCTAGGCCATGGGGAATGGCCCAGTCGATCGGAACGGCGCCTTGCGCTACCAGCAGATTGTTGACGCGGCTGAAGGGCTTGGAACCAAAGAAGCCCCGCGACGCCGACAACGGGCTGGGGTGGACCGACTCGACCACCGCTGTGCCTGCCAGCAGGGGAGCCAGGCGCTGGGCATCCCTGCCCCACAACACACTGACCAGCGGCTTGTTTCTGGCCGCAAGCGCCGCAATGACAGCCTCGGTGACTTCTTCCCACCCACGACGGCGGTGCGAACCTGCCGCTCCGGGCGCCACCGTGAGAACCCTGTTGAGCAGCAGGACACCCTGTCCGGCCCAGGCGGTGAGGTCGCCGTGGGCGGCGGGGGTTATGCCCAGGTCGGCTTCGAGTTCCTTGTAAATGTTGTTCAGGCTGCGGGGGAGCGGACGCGTTGTCCTGTCCACCGAGAATGCGAGGCCCACCGAGTGCCCCGGTGTCGGGTACGGGTCCTGGCCGACGATCAAGACCTTGACCTCCGCCAGGGGCGTGCCCAGCGCACGCAGCACCTGGGTGGGTTGGGGCAGGAAGCGGGTTCCGGCGTCGTACTCCTTGGCCAGCATGGCACCCAAGTTGCGCAAGGTGGCATCCAAGGGGGCCAGTGCTGCTGCCCAATCGGTGGCCATCATGGTCAGGGGAGCGGTGCGCAAGGTGGCCAGGGCCTCCAACTGCCGGGAGTCCCACGGGGCGGGGGCTGGGAGGTCAAAGAGTCCGGGGGTGCTGTCCATGGTCTCCATTGTGGACCATCGGCGGCGGGCGCGCGGTCCATCGCGGCGCCGTTCATTCCTGCACATCGGGAGCCCGCGGGCGGCTCGTCCACAGCAGCCCAAATGACATAGCTGTGATTCGCCCTTATTATGGACAGAGCGGGCCATTGACCATGGGCCGGAACGCGAGAATTTCAAGGGAGGGCTGTTGTGGCCGATGCAGTCCAGCACGGGCAGGACCCGGCGGATAATGCCCTGGCGGACCCGGCCCCAGCGGCGGCATCCCGGGACGGGATCAGCGAACGCGACGGCCAAATGCTTGACCTGGAACGGCAATGGTGGAAATACGCCGGCGCCAAGGAACAGGCCATCCGCGACATGTTCGACCTTTCAGCGACCCATTATTACCAGGTCTTGAACGCCCTGATCGACACGGATGCGGCATTGGCCTATGACCCCATGCTGGTCAAACGGTTGCGTAGACTACGTACGTCACGTCAACAGGCCCGATCCGCACGCCGGCTGGGCAACTGACGCGCCCCTCACCCAACGTACCCACAAGGACAACACTGCACAATGAGTAAATACCCGCGGGATGAATTCGACGCCGTTGAGGAGAGTTCGGCACGCCACGGCGTCCACCGGACCTCGATGGGGCCGCAAAGGCGCTCGTTGATGCCGTTGATGATTTTTGGAATTGCGGTGCTGTGCGTTGGCTTTTTTGCGTTTCTCATCGTGCCCAAGGTGCTCAACAACACCACGCCGCCCCCGGTTGCGGTGAACTCGTCCTCGGCTCCCGCAGCAACCCCGGCGGCTATTCCCACGAAAGCGCCCACACCAGCTCCTGAGGAAGCACCGTCGCCCACTGCTGAGTCCACGCCCGACTCCGTGGTCGACAAGAGTGCTCCGGTGGCAATTTTCAATGCCACCGGCATCTCCGGGCTGGCCGCACGGTACTCCGGGCTCGTCACGGCCGACGGCTGGGCGGTTTCGCAGTCGGCCAACTGGGCGGGGCAGCCCCAGACAACGTCAGTAATCTTCTACAACGGCGTGGAGCAGAAGGCCAACGCGGAAGCACTTGGTGTATTGTTGAACATTCCGACAGTGGTCGACACCGCAGAGCTGGGAGTGCCGCTCTCGGTGGTGTTGGGGCCCGGCGCCTAACTCTCACCACGCATGTCAACGGCCCCCACGTCAATGATGTGGGGGCCGTTGTTGTGCCGGCTCATGCGGGGTGCGGCGGTCCCGGCCGCGGGCCTGGCTGCCTGCACTTCAAAAACTACCCTTCAAGCACAGCGCTTAACATACGACGGAGATGGGCACCTCTCTGCTGAAGGGTGCCCATCTCCGTCGTACTACATACCTTCGGCAACGGCAGACAGGTCCGCCGCGCTCCGGGAATTAGTCTTTGAGCGGGATGCCCTTGGCGTCTGTGCGGTAGCCGTCCTGGCCGATGAGGATCAAGATGCCCTCGACCAAGCCCCAGATTGCCATGACCGGGTAGAGGAAGCCGATGCTGAGTACTGAAACCAGCAGCTGGATCAAGGCGTTCTTGTTCTTGCCCAGGTAAAAGTTGTGGATGCCCAAGCCGCCAAGCAGAATGCCGAGGATACCGGCAACCACCTTGGACTTCTGCTCTCCACCCGGAGCGACACCATACCCCGGCTGCTGGTACCCCTGCTGCATGTTCTGCTGCGGATAGCCCTGCTGGGCGCCTGGCTGCGGGTAGCTCGGAGCCTGCGGTTCCGCCGGCTCCTGGTAGCTCGGGGCGGCTGGGGGCTCGAACGACGCGGGCGCCTCGTAGCTGGGCGGTGCCTGGCTGCCGGCGGCATAGCTGGCGGGCTGGTCGTAGCCGGCAGGAACCTCGGGCTCGGCCGGCGGAGTCTTTTCGGGGTTGATATTTTCACTCATGGTGTCTCCTGGTGCTAGTGCTGTGGCACACGCCGCTGCCGGGAGGCAGGGTGTAAATTGCTTATGCGTGCATCGGAATACTTACAGGCACCACGCTATCTGTTCATGGGGCTCTCCGAAAGAGCAGCCCGCCAGTGAGTCGCGACTGTGACTGTCGGCATCGAATCCAAGCTAAGTGGAGCTCAAACTGTCTCGATGCCAAACAGTGCCGATTCGTACCTATACAAACTGGCTCGTTCCCAGATGGTCGGCATGACGCGTTCGCGGCCTCCGTTGACGCAGCCCGGGGGTGGTTCTTGCCGGCAACCGTGCGGCTTTGCCTGCCCGGTGTGCTTCTGCTGGCGTTCGCCACAAGCCGATACTCGGCTTCCCACTTGCACTCTGTGGTGCCGGGTGCTAATTATTGAGTTAGCACTCTGAGGTGGTGACTGCTAATTATTAGCTGTTCAACCGCCGTCGGAGGATTGAACTTTCCTCATTGGGCGAGGGTTCGCAGCCGGTGTAAATAGATCATTGGCTGGGAATCCGTCCGTCGCGGGCGCCGCAATGAGGATCTCTCTATCCGAAATGACTGTCCCGAAAGGACTGAAGCCTCCATGGCCAAACTCATTGCATTTGATGAAGAGGCACGCCGCGGCCTTGAGCGTGGGTTGAACATCCTCGCCGACGCTGTCAAGGTCACCTTGGGCCCGCGCGGTCGCAACGTTGTTCTCGAAAAAAAGTGGGGAGCACCCACAATCACCAACGATGGTGTTTCCATCGCCAAGGAAATCGAACTTGACGATCCTTACGAGAAGATCGGCGCCGAGCTGGTCAAGGAAGTCGCCAAGAAGACTGACGACATTGCCGGCGACGGCACCACCACGGCCACCGTGCTGGCACAGGCACTCGTCAAGGAAGGCCTGCGCAACGTAGCCGCCGGCGCCGACCCGCTGTCACTTAAGCGCGGCATCGAGAAGGCTGTTGCAGCCGTCATCGAGCAGCTGCTCGCTTCCGCCAAGGAAATCGAGACCAAGGAAGAGATCGCCGCAACCGCGTCCATCTCCGCCGGGGACCCCGAGATCGGTGCACTTATTGCCGAAGCACTGGACAAGGTTGGCAAGGAAGGTGTTATCACCGTCGAGGAGTCCAACACCTTCGGCCTGGAACTCGAGCTCACCGAGGGCATGCGCTTCGACAAGGGTTACATCTCCGCGTACTTCGTGACCGACACTGAGCGACAGGAAACGGTTCTTGAAGACCCGTACATCCTGATCGTGAACTCCAAGGTCTCCAGCGTCAAGGACCTGGTCGCCGTTCTGGAAAAGGTCATGGCGTCCAACAAGCCGCTGCTGATCATCGCCGAAGACATTGAGGGCGAAGCTCTTGCCACGTTGATCGTGAACAAGATCCGCGGCCTGTTCAAGTCCGTTGCAGTCAAGGCTCCGGGCTTCGGCGACCGCCGCAAGGCTCAGCTCGCTGACATCGCCATCCTCACCGGTGGCCAGGTCATCGCTGAAGAAGTCGGCCTGAAGCTCGAAAACACCACACTCGACCTGTTGGGCAAGGCCCGCAAGGTTGTTGTGACCAAGGACGAGACCACGATCGTCGATGGAGCCGGCGATGCCGAAGCCATTGCCGGCCGTGTTGCACAGATCCGTGCCGAGATCGAAAACTCCGATTCCGACTACGACCGCGAGAAGCTGCAGGAACGACTGGCCAAGCTGGCCGGCGGCGTTGCAGTCATCAAGGCCGGTGCCGCAACCGAAGTTGAGCTCAAGGAGCGCAAGCACCGCATCGAAGATGCAGTGCGCAACGCAAAGGCTGCTGTCGAAGAGGGCATCGTCCCCGGCGGTGGCGTTGCCTTGATCCAGGCAGGCGTTACGGCGTTCGAAGGCTTGAACCTGACCGGCGACGAAGCAACTGGCGCGAACATCGTCCGCGTTGCCATCGATGCTCCGTTGAAGCAGATTGCCTTCAACGCAGGCATGGAGCCCGGCGTAGTTGTGGACAAGGTCCGCGGCTTGCCCATCGGCCACGGTCTGAACGCTGCAACCGGCGTTTACGAAGACCTGCTGGCTGCTGGCGTCAATGACCCGGTAAAGGTCACCCGCTCTGCCCTGCAGAACGCGGCATCCATTGCCGGTCTGTTCCTCACCACCGAAGCTGTTGTCGCAGACAAGCCTGAGAAGGCTGCTCCGGCTGGCGGCGGCGGAGACGACATGGGCGGCATGGGTGGCATGGGCGGCTTCTAGTCCCCAACACCCGTTCGACTAACAAAAGGCGCCATCGCCCCGAGGGTGGTGGCGCCTTTTGTGTGCCCGAAACTGCGGCTGCAGCGACCCTTTGCACTTAAATGTCAGTGGAGTCTGAAAGTATGGGGTCATGACAATTGTTGCTGCTGCCGATGGTTCGGCTTTGGGAAATCCCGGTCCTGCGGGCTGGGCTTGGTACGTCGATGACAACTGCTGGGGTGCTGGCGGCTGGCCACACGGAACCAACAACATGGGTGAGCTCATGGCAGTCCTGGACTTGTTCAAGTCCACAGCCCACCTCCCGCAGGAACCGCTGCACATCCTGTGCGACAGCCAATACGTCATCAACAGCGTCACCAAGTGGATGCCCGGATGGAAACGCAAGGGCTGGCGCAAATCCGATGGGAAGCCCGTGCTCAACATCGAGTTGCTCAAGGAAATTGATGCAGCCATTGCCGGACGGAAATACACCTTTGAATGGGTCAAGGGGCACGCGGGCCACGACCTGAACGAAGCCGCCGATGTCCGAGCCCGTGACGCCGCAACGGCCTACCAGGCAAAACGAGCCCCGAACCCGGGGCCGGGTTTCCCCGGCGCCGGTCAGGCCGCCGCCGAAGGATCAGCCGCCGCGACGTCGGCCCCCACTGCGGGCCAGCCGCCGGCCAACGGCAATGCTGACCACTTGATCTCCAAGTCAACCGCGGGAGAGTTTTCGACTGCTCCCGTACAGACCGCCTTGCTGCTGGACGAGTTGGAACAACCTGACCTGTTTTCCATGCTGGATGACGAAGCCGATCCGGCCTTCACGGAGCAACGGTCCGAATCGCTGGAAACCGTTGTGCAGCTGGAGCGGGAGCTGCTGGATCCCGCGGTCCGGTCCGATCCCTTGCGGGCGGGGGAGCTGTTGCATCCTGACTTTGAAGAAATCGGAGCGTCCGGCCGACGCTGGAACCGGCAGGAGATCTTGGAGATGTTCGCCGATGAAGAATCGACCAGCATTGATTTGCAGGTCCTGTCACTGGCCCAGCTGGACACCAACACCGCCATTCTGACGTATCGCAGCGTTTCCCCGACCGGAAGCACGTTGCGCAGCTCCTTGTGGCTAGCCGACAACGGACAGTGGCGCCTGCGTTTCCACCAGGGGACCCGCGAAAGCTGAGGCAGTGGTTGGGCCCACGCTCCCGAGGGCCCCGCTGCGTGCTTGCGAGCGAGCGGTGAAGGAGGGAATGGGGACTAGCGCGCCGTGAACATCCGGGTGTTGGCATCCTCGGCTTGTGCATACTGGGTTGCAGCCATGGACAGGGCACCGTTGATGCTCTCGAGTGAGGACTCAACCCGCAGCTCGGTGGCGTGCCATTCCTGCAGCAATGCCTGAAAGTTGGTGGCCGCCGAGCCTGTCCAAGTGGACTGGAGGTCCAGGAGGTTGCGCTTCATGGCGTCGACCTCCATCCGAATTCGATCCACCGAGCCTTTGACTGCTGTGCTTTTGAGCGCAAGGTCGTCGCTGTTGACGTTGAACTGTGCCATGGGAGGGGCCCTGTCTGGGAGTTGGGGATGGCTGACCATCGCTGACAATTCCCAGCCTAGAAGCCGCTGGTTGGTGGGGATACCTGCACCGCAGAAACAGTGGACTGCCAGGCCCACTGGCCCGCCTGTGGAGGAATCAGAGCCGGTGCCCCAGCCTCAGGCAGGCCCAGCCGCTTCGGGCCCAGCTGCACCGGTACCCGTGCCGTCGTCAGTGCCCTCCGCTTCCGTGCCCTCCCCGTCAAGGGGCTGGAACGGCAGCTCTATCACGAGGGTTGCCCCGCCGCCGGGGGTCTGCTCCAGGCGGACTGTACCTGCGTGCGATGCCACAATGGCTGAAACAATGGCAAGCCCGAGCCCGCTGCCTCCGGTGTTCCTGTCACGGGAGGAATCTGCCCGGTAGAAACGTTCAAAAACGCGGGGCGCTTCCTCTTCCGAGATGCCCGGGCCGTGGTCACGGATCTTGATCACCGAGAACTTGTGCCCGTCGTCGTCGCGGGTGCCCACCATGATTTCAATGGGAGAGCCTTCGGGTGTGTACCGCAGGGCATTGCCCATGAGGTTGGCCACGACCTGGCGCAATTTGGCGTCGTCACCGACGCTGGGCGCGGGGGTGCCGGGGCCGCCGTCGAGCCCCACCACGGCGAAGGTCCTGTCATGGGCGGCCGCCCGCGCGTCCAACACGGCGTCGTGGCCGATGATCAACAGGTCAACGGGCTTGAGCTGCAGGGGCCGCTGTTCGTCGATGCGGGCAAGCATGAGAAGGTCTTCGACGAGCTCACCCATGCGCTTGGCTTCGCTCTCGATCCGGCCCATGGCCGTGCCGACGTCGTCCGGGGTTTGCAGGGCGCCGTGGCGGTACAGCTCCGAGAAGCCGCGAATGGTCACCAGAGGCGTGCGGAGCTCGTGGGAGGCGTCAGCCACAAAACGGCGCATGCGCTTTTCCGAAGCCGTTCGAGCCGCAAAGGCATGTTCAATGTGGGCCAGCATGGTGTTGAGGGAGCCCGACAGGCGGCCCACTTCCGTGGCGGGGTTCTCAATTTCAACGCGCCGTGAGAGGTCGCCGGCGGCAATGGCTGCAGCGGTTTTCTCCACCCGGCCAAGGGGCCTGAACGACCTGGTGACCGTCCAATAGGCAATCATGGTGCCAAGGGTGACCGCCAAAATGGCGACGCCGGCAATGACCACTGCCAAGCGCTCCAAGGTGATGTTCAAGTTCTCATAGGGCAGGCCGACCACTACGTAGCCGAGGTATTCGGGCCGGTTCTGGCTCACGTCCGAGAGTCCGAAGTTGAACTTCTGCGGGGCGATGACGCTGATCCGCCAGGCGGCGCCGCCGTCGGTGCTGGCAACAGTAAACTGCTGGCCGTTGAGCGCCTGGGCTTCCTCCATCGTGTAGGAGGGGTAGACGGGTTTGTCCTTGCCTGAACGATTTTGGTCGGCCAGGTTCCCGTCGTCGTAGTGAAAGCCCACGTAGTAGTCGAAGCTAAAAGGCGATTGGCCGGAGGTTTGGGAATCGACGGTGCCGCGTTCGACGATGGATTTTTGGAACGTTGTCAGCTGGGTGTCCATCTGGTCTTCCAGAAAGGAATGCAGCAAAAGAAACGTTGTGGCGCCAAGTGCCAGCAATGACACGGTCAACAGCGCGCTGATGATGGCCACCAGCTGGGAGCGCAGGGAGGCGTTCTTCCACAACGTAATCAAGGTATTTGCAGCGCGCTAGCGCTTGTCGGCCGTTCGGAGCACGTAGCCCACTCCGCGCTTGGTCTGGATCAGGGCGGGCAGTGAGGCGTCAATGTCCACCTTGCGGCGCAGGTAGGAGATGTACGATTCCACGATCGAGGCGTCGCCGTTGAAGTCGTATTCCCACACGTGGTCAAGGATTTGGGCCTTGGACAGCACCCGGTTGGGGTTGAGCATCAGGTAGCGCAGCAGCTTGAACTCTGTGGGGGAGAGCTCCACCGTCTTGCCGGCCCGGCGCACCTCGTGGGCGTCGTCGTCGAGCTCCAGGTCGGCAACGCGCAGCACGGCGTCGTCGTCCTCCATGGGCTGGGTGCGGCGCAACACCGCACGGATGCGGGCCACCACCTCATCCAGGCTGAACGGCTTGGTCACATAGTCGTCACCACCCACTGTCAGGCCGGTGACCTTGTCCTCGGTGTCGTCCCGGGCGGTAAGGAACAGGACAGGGAAGTGCCGGCCGGCCGCACGCAGCCGGCGGGTCACGGTAAATCCGTCCATGTCAGGGAGCATGACATCCAGGACGGCAAGGTCGGGGTTGTGCTCTTCGGCTGCGGCCAGGGCTTCGCGCCCGTTGGCGGCAGCGATGACCTCAAACCCTGCGAAACGCAGGGAGGTCGAGAGCAGCTCACGAATGTTCGGCTCGTCATCAACAACGAGCAGCTTGGCTTCAGGTCCGGTCTTTTTCACCATTTCAGTCTCCGACCATTGGCTGGGAATATGCTGGATATTCCGTGGGTAAGTGCTGTCAGCTTACGCCCAGTGAGTTCCCAGCTGCTAGTGGGGCGCGCGAAAGATTTCCTGCCGGTCCCTTTCGGCAGGCGCGGGGGTGTCCGGCCGGGCGGGTCAGTGTCAGCCCTGGCAAGGCGGGCAACCACCGGGGCCTGCCGGTGTTCCGCAGGCGGAATGAAGACGTAGCGGAGGTGCCTCCCGCATCGATGGAAAGCGGTTTCCGCGCTAGTCTGGTTGAGTTACGTACATTCGCTGTTGAAAGGTGCACCATGCCATTGGCATTTTCCACCCTGGGGTGTCCCGGCGACTCCCTGGCGCAGGTCATCGACACGGCCCATGCTGCGGGAGCCGCCGGGCTCGAACTGCGGGCGGCCGACGGTGAGTTCGTGTTCGACGGCATGGACGCCGAACAGCGGGCCTTCGTGGCTGCCGGGTTGGCCGACGCCGGGCTGACGGTGCTCACGCTGGCCAGTTACGTGCGTGTTTGCGCCACGATGCCAGTTTTGGGCACCCCGGCCGACGGCGACACCAGCGGTGACTCTGCAGGCGCCTGCACCGGGGTCAAGGGAAACCCCGGCGCCAGTGATCCGGTGCTCGCAGAGCTGCTGACCGCCGTCGACCTTGCCGCCGATCTTTCCGCCGGAAATGCCGGGGCCGGCGCGCAGGTCCGGGTGTTTCCCGGTGCCGGGCTGGAACCCTGCCGACAGGGGGAGCAGCCGTCGGACGACATGGCGGCTGCGGACCTACGCGGTGCCCACCGGCTCAATGCTGCGGCCGTCCATGCGCGGAGGCGCGGGGTGTCGATGCTGTTGGAAACCCACGACTCGCACCCGCGGGCCAGCGACCTGATGAGAATTTTGGCCCACGTGGCACCCGATGCTCCGGTCAAGGTGATTTGGGATCTCATGCACCCCTGGCGCCATGACGAAGCGCCTGAACGCACGGCCGGACTGCTGGCCGGTTGGCTGGCGTATGCGCAGTTCAAGGACGGGGTGCGCAATCCGGGAACCAACACCGTGACGCTCACCCTGCCGGGCAAGGGCGAGCTCCCGCTGGTCCGGATGCAGGCCCTGCTGGCCGACGTGGCCACAGCCCAGGGAATCGCCGATCCGTGGGTGTCGCTGGAATGGGAGCGAGCCTGGCACCCGGAGTTGCCGCCGGTTGCCGAGGCGCTGGTGTCGCTCAAGGCGGTCCTGGCCTGAGCCCTCGCGCCACACCGGAACACCTCAGGAATCGACGCCTGCGCCATCGACGCCTGGGGAGGTTCCCGGTGCGCGGCGGCCCCAAAAAATTCCCCTAACACCCTCTTGTATTCCTAATGCCATTAGGCGCACACTGGGGAGATGGACGTACTCAAGGACAGGCGCCAACTCCGCCGGCAGGCCACGATTGAGGAAATCCTCGCCGCCGCCGTGAAGCTGATGGCCCGCGACGGTGTGGCAGGGATGTCACTCTCGGCGGTCGCCCGTGCCGTCGGCATGAAGCCACCGTCGCTCTACGAGTACTTCCCCTCCAAAATGGCGCTTTACGACGCACTCTTTGCCCAGGGCAGCGCCGACCTGGCCACCGCCGTGCGGGCGGCCGTCTCCGACGCCGGCGAGGATCCGGTGGCAGCACTGCTGTCCGGGGGCCACGCCTACGTGGGCTGGCTGGTGCGACATCCGGTCAGCGCCCAGTTATTGGTCTGGCGTCCAGTGCCGGGCTTCGAACCCTCGGCCCAGGCCTACGCCCCCAGCGTTGACCTCATGGCTGAAACGCGGGAGCTCATGGCTCTCGCCGTCGAGCGGGGCCGGTTACTTCCAGCCGCCGCCACTGAAGACGCCATCTTGCTGTTCACCTCGGTGATCGCCGGCGTCGTTTCCCAACAACTGGCCAACGAACCGCTCGGCGGCGCAGAGTCCGGCCGGTACACCCGGCTGATGGATCCCGCGATGGCCATGTGGCTGGCCCAATACACTCCCTGAAGGAGTACGTCATGAATTCCACCGCCAAGCTTGCCAAAACCCTTCCCCAAACCGGCCGTGACGCCGCCGCCGACGCCTACCTGACGGTCATGACAGCCCTGGCGGATTTCCTGGATGCGCTCGCCCCGCCCCAGTGGAAGCTGGACACCGACTGCGCCGGCTGGACCGTGCGCCATCTGACAGCCCACCTGCTGGGCGCCCAGGAGGATGCGCTGCACGTGCCCACCGTCATGTGGCGCAGGCTGAGGGGACGACGGCGCTATCCCCACCTGTCGCCGCTTGACGCGGCCAACCAGGTCCAAGTCGACGACCACACCCGTGACCCCATCGAACAGCTCCGCCGGCGTTACCGGGAGAATGCCCCGAAGGTGGCAAAACGTGTTCACAACTTTCCGTCCCTGCTCACAGGCATTCCCGTGGACCCAACCATGGCCCCGGGAAATGTTCCGCTGCGGCTTGGCTACCTGTTCAACGTGATTTACCTTAGGGATGCCTGGCTGCACGGTATTGACCTGGCCCGGGCCGCGGGCCTGCCACGGTCAGGGACCGCAGCGGACGCCTTGGTGCTGGAGCAGATCGTGCGGGACGCCGCCATAGCGTGGGGCGAGGGGCCCGGCGTCGAACTTCTCCTGACGGGGGAGCTGGAGGGGACGTGGCGGCTGGGTGATGCCGCAGGGCAAGGCCGGGTGCAGGCTGATGGCGTGGAATTTTGCCGGAGCCTGTCAGGACGGGACCCCGATTCAGGCATCAGCGCGCTTTCGGGAGACGCCGCGCTCGCTGACCGGCTCGCGGAGCTGCGAATCGTGTTCTAGCCAGATCCAGATGGCAGTTGTTGGATGCGCTTTCCGGGCCGGGCCGTGGAGCTGTCAATCGTCACGGCAGGTATGCGTATATCTCCACAGGTGCCAGCAAGCCTGAACGGAACGCGGCCAGAAGGTTGACCAATGCGGGGCCGTCCACGCCCGCGGGGCCGCCGGTGGCGACGGCTTTTTCCAGGAATGCGATGCCCTCGGCCAGCGGTTTGGCCTCCTGGTCCACGGTGAACCCGGCCTGCACCAGCCCGTCACTGTAGGCAAGCGGGGGTTGCACAAAGGAGATGTCGGGTGTGGCCGCCCAAGGCAGGGGGTACTGCTCGACTTCTCCGCCCAGAAGCATGATGTCGTACACGGCCAGGACGCCACCGGGCCGCAAAACACGTGCAGCCTCGGCAAACACCTTGTCCTTGTCCTGGACGTTCATGCCGACATGGACCATCAATGCCGTGTCGAAGGCGTTGTCGCCGAAGGGCAGGGCAAGGATGCTGCCTTGGCTGAACGACACCTGCCCGGACATTCCGGTACGTTCCGTGATGGAGCGGGCGGTGTCAACAAATTCCGGCGTCAGCTCGACCCCGTGGACGCTCGCCCCGCACTCATGGGCCACGTGCCGGGCCACGCCGCCCAGCCCCGAACCGAGATCAATGACGCGGCTGCCGGCGTTGATGCCGGCCCGTGCAGCCACCCGGGTGGTGGCGTCCGCCCCGCCAATGTGGAGCTGGTCTGCGCCGTGCAGCTCGGCAGGGGAAAAGCTCTCCGGATTGCCCCCGCCAGCACTGACGATGCCCAGCAGTTGCTTCTGGACATTCCCTCGGCCGTAGTGGGCGGCAACTGACTCTTCGGTGCTCATGACGCCTCCATTGTGATGGGACCGGAGGCGCCCAGTAGCAGGTGTTTCCGGCGCTGAACCGTTGTTGTCATCCTACTCCGGAAGGGCCGGCGGGGCATGGGTGCATTTACTGCGAGAGCGTCGGTGAAAAACCCGCCATAGCTGCGAGAGGGTTCAGCCCTGCAGGAGGGTGCGGGAGGGTTCAGTTCGGCGGGAGGGCTGTGCCGAGTGCGTCGCCCGCGGCACCCGCGTCTGCTGCGTCGATAATCCGGTACGCGTAGCCTTGCTCGGCCAGGAAGCGCTGGCGCTTGGCCGCAAAGTCGGCGTCAACGGTGTCCCGGGCCACCAGCGTGTAAAAGCGGGCTGTGCGGCCATCGGACTTGGGCCGCATCAGCCGGCCCAATCGCTGGGCCTCCTCCTGCCTGGAGCCAAAGGCTCCGGAGACCTGGATGGCAACGGAGGCCTCGGGCAGGTCAATGGAAAAGTTCGCCACCTTGGACACCACCAGCACGGAGAGGCGTCCGCTGCGGAACTCGGCAAAGAGCCGTTCCCGTTCCTTCACCTGCGTGGTGCCCTTGATCAGCGGGGCAGCCAGGCGGGCGGCCAGCTCGTCGAGCTGGTCAATGTACTGCCCAATCACCAGGATCTGCTCTCCGGCATGGGTTGCCACGAGTGTCTGCACAACCTCGGACTTGGCCAGGGAGGTGGCGCACAAACGGTACTTCCCGCCGTCGTCCGCGGTGGCATAGGCCAGACGCTCAGAACGCGCTAGGTCAACGCGGACCTCGACGCAGTCTGCCGGCGCAATGTAGCCCTGCGCCTCGATGTCCTTCCAGGGGGCGTCGTAGCGTTTGGGCCCGATCAGTGCGAACACTTCACCTTCGCGGCCGTCCTCCCGCACCAGCGTGGCGGTCAGCCCCAGCCGGCGGCGGGCCTGGAGCTCGGCTGTCATGCGGAAGATCGGGGCCGGCAGCAGGTGGACCTCGTCATAGATGAGCAGGCCCCAGTCGTTGTCATTGAGCAGCTCCAAATGCGGGTAGCTGCCATTGCGCCGCGTCGTCAGCACCTGGTAGGTGGCGATTGTAACGGGCCGGACCTCCTTCACCGGGCCTGAATATTCGCCGATTTCCGACGCCGTCAGCGTGGTGCGCTTGAGCAGCTCGGCCTTCCACTGCCTGGCCGAGAGGGTGTTGGTGACAAGGATGAGCGTCGTCGTCCCGGACGCGGCCATCGCGGCCGCCCCCACAATGGTCTTCCCCGCACCGCACGGCAACACCACCACGCCCGAGCCGCCGGCCCAAAAATTCTCCACGGCCGTGCGCTGGTATTGGCGCAGCGTCCACGGATCCGGCCCGGTGCTTTCGGTCAGCGCCATCAGGTGCGCCGTGCCGTCGACGTACCCGGCAAGGTCGTCCGCGGGCCAGCCGGCCTTGAGCAGCAGCTGCTTGAGCTCGCCGCGGGCAGCGCCGTGCACCACGGCTGTCAGCGGATCGATGCGGGCGCCAAGCAGGGCGGCGACCTTCTTGACGTGGCAGACCTCGGTCAGGATCAACTCGTCGTCGCTGCGCAACACCAGGCCGTGCTGCGGATCCTGTTCCAGGCGCAGCCGGCCGTACCGTGCCATGACCTCGGCAATGTCGAGCAGCAGTGCATGCGGCACCGGGTAGCGTGAATAACGCAGCAGCGTGTCAACAACGTGTTCGGCGTCGAGCCCGGCCGCGCTGGCGTTCCACAACCCCAGCGGGGTGATCCGGTAGCTGTGCATGTGCTCCGGGGCGCGTTCCAGCTCGGCAAAGGCGGCGATGGCGTGGCGGGCGGCGGTGGATTCCGGGTGCGCCACTTCCAACAGGATTGTCTTGTCGCTTTGCACAATCAAGGGGCCGTCAGCCATGGTGCGCCTTCTCTCCTGGTGGTCTGGTCCTGCCGGGTTCCGCGGGCTCGGCCGCCATGATGCGGTGAATGCTGAACCGCCGCTCCAGTGCGCCGTCGGGCGGCAGGGTCCGAAGCGTCCCGGCGACGAGCGATATCGGCCGCAGCCGGAGTCGCTCACGTTCCCCCGCACCATCCACAACCTGCAGCCACACGTCGACGCCGGCCTCTATCGCCTGCCGCAATTGTTCCATGACACGCGACGGACCTGATTCGCCGCTGTCGTCGGCGGCCCACACCGGCTCGCTGCGCAGGCGCGAAATCTGGGCCGTCACTTCCGCCTCGGTCGGCCAGGGCGTGGCACCGCCTGCCCCTGCCAAACTTTCCGGCCCGGCTGCTCCTTCTGAACCAGCGGTTCGGTGAAGCGCGACGGCGATGCCAGGGTTCCGCTTGCCCGCCGGCGGGGGAGGGGCTGCCCGGGCGACGGCAGGCCGGGCTGGTTCCGTGCGTGCCCCTGTGCGGCGGGCCGCGGCGGTGATCAAGTACTCCAGCGATTGTGGCACAGCTGTGCTCGAATGGTCGCGCAGGAACGTGAGAATGGTTTTGCCGTCCATGCCGGCGTCCATGGCGGCTTCCAATGAGGTTTGGCTGAAGCGGAAGATCCCTGCAGCGCCCTGCCCCTCGGCAGTGGCGAGCAATTTCAGGCGGGCCGCCACGGCCGGTGCGAGGTAGCCCGGTGCGACGGCCGTCAAATCGCCCTGAATGACGAAATGGTCGATGGGATCCGGCAGCAGATGGTGGAGCGCGGCAGCAGCTGCACCCCAATCCCCGAGGCTGACGGCGCATCCCGGATCGCTCAGGGCACCCGCGCCGGTGAGTCCCACCAGCTCCGTCTCATGGAGGATGCCCGGCACCAACTCGGACACCTCCTCGAACTGGCGGGGGTGGCGCCAATGCAGGAGCGCCACGACGGAATCAGCCGCAGGTGCCTCACTTTCCCGGTTGTGGAGTGTTGGTGCTGCAGCGGCGAACGCCGGCGTGGCGGTGAGGTCACGCACTGCCGACAGAACGCTGCGGCGCAGTGCCTGCGCACGGTGGTGTTGGCTGGCTGGCGCCAGCGGCCTTGCAGCTGCGGGGGTCTCTGCGGTTCCTGGCTGGGGCAATGCTGACGGCGGGAGCGACGGAGAGGGTGGGCTTGGCCGCTTTATTCGAGTGGCAGGCCTGTCGCTGTCCCGCCAGGCCCGCGCCAGTGCGAGCCATTGTCCGGGCCGGTCCAGCTCGAGCCATCCGGCGGCAACTGCCCGCCAACGCAGTGCACTGCCGTCAAAGCGGATCAACCCGGCCATCGCAGCAAGCTCCAGATAAAAGCACAGCTGTGCTTCATCGCTTTGGAGTGCCCCAGCCAGTTTTCGCACGGTTCGCACACCCACTGCTCCACTGCGGAGGGACTCTATGGGGGTGTGGCCGGCCAGTTCCACCAGCCCTGTCATGCTGCGCAGGAGGGTTTCCATGGCGCTGCCTGCAGCATTGTCCCGAATCCGGAGGGGAACCGGAACCGTGGTGGCCGCGGGTGGCCGGGAATGCAGCGGCCCGGACAGGACTGGCCCCGGGGTGGCTCCCTCGCCGCTGCCGCCCCCTGCTGCGCTGCCCGCGGCCATGTGGCCACCTGTCGGACGGCTCCCGCACGCGCCGGGAACTTCTCCCGCCAGGGCGTTCCTGCCCAAGGCGGCCCGCACGGCGGCGAGCGGGAGAAAGCGGCGGGTGCCGCCGTCGTGCTTCTGTTTGTTATGGGCGGGCTCAACGGCAACCAGCAATGCCAGGGCTTGCAGTTCCGGGAGCCACGGGGCGTGTTCCTCGGCAGCTTCGCCCGCGGTCAAGGCCGCCAGCACCTGCAACTGCGGCAGATTCAGCCGGTCCAGGGCCAGGTCCACGCTGTGCGCGGTGGACAGTCGGCTGGCCAGGCCGGCAAAGTTGGCGACCGGCGGGGCCATGGCCTCCGGGCGCAGGCGAAACAGTTGCAACAACTCGGCATCGGAACGGTCCGCCAAGTCTGCGGCCAGGGCGGCCAAGGTGCTCATGGCATTCAGCTGAAACGTTAGAGCCGGCGGCGGATGGTCACCGAACGCAGGACGCTGGCGCCCATCATCAGGAATGCCAGCGGCAGGGCGATCATGGAGATCCAGTTGAAGCCGGGCCAGGGTGACCCGCCGGCCCATTTGCTGACCAACACGACGATGAGGCAGACAAGTGCCGCCAACGCCATGGCCATGGCAGCGTAATTGAACATCTGCCAGCCGCGGTTGACGGTTTGCGGGGCGGAAAAATGGGGGCTCATGGACTTAACGCTAACAGCGGACAGGTGCGGCACAAACCCCGGAAGTTCGCCAACGCGGTAACCTAGAGGCTAGTAGAGCTGTGCAATCTGTCACTGAAGGTACCGGCCGCAAGATTCCTGGCCCGGGTACGGCGACGATCAATCGCACAGTCGGCATCATGTGATTCCGGCCAACAAGACTTTTAAGGGGTAAGGCAAGTGCCAATTGGCAAAGTGAAGTGGTACGACAACGAAAAAGGCTTCGGCATCATTGCTGCCGATGACGGACGCGAGGTGTTCCTGCGCGCCAACGCACTGCCCGCGGACGCAGGCGACATCAAGCCTGGCATGCGGCTGGAATTCGGCGTGGCCGACGGACGCAAGGGCGCCCAAGCCATGGCTGCCAAGCTCCTGGACCGCAGCGCATCGGTGGCCAAGGCCAAGCGGATGCCTGCACGCGACCTCGCCCCGATCGTGCAGGACCTGGTTTCCATGCTTGAACACTCAGTGGGATCCCTGACCAACGGCAAGTATCCTGACGGTGATGCGAGCAAGATTGCCGCAGCATTGCGCAAGGTAGCCGACAACTTCGACGCATGACGGTGCCCACCATGACCGAACTTTCCGGCGAATCAGCCGCTCCAGCAGTTTCAGACGCCATCCCCGAGGCGCGCCCCGGGGTGCCCCTTTGGCGGGTGGGAAAGCCGGACGCCTTCCTTGCCGCTGAGGTGTCGGCCGCCCGAACCGCAGTGCAGAGCATTGCCGGCACCGGGGACATCGGCAAGCACCTGGGTGCCCGCAGCGAGGGTGTCAGGTGCGTGACGCACTTGTTTGAGTCCCAAAAGCCCGGGTACCGGGGTTGGGTGTGGTTTGCCACGCTGGCCCGGGTTTCACGGGGCAAGGATGCAACCGTCAATGAGGTGGGCCTCCTGCCCACCGAGGATTCAGTGCTGGCGCCGGCGTGGGTGCCGTGGTCGGATCGGGTGCGTCCCGAGGACCAGCAGGAAGCTGATGCCGCAGCGGGAGAGGGTGCACCGGCGGAACCGGCACATGAACTGCCTGCATCGGACGATGAATCCGCTGCAGGGCCGGTGGCCGGGCATGCCGACGATGAGTCCGCTGACGCCCAGGGGCACTGGGAAGATGAGTCGGACGACGACGAATCCACCGACGGCGAGTCGGAAGAGTCAAACTAACTAGTGCCGGCGGGGACGTTCCCGCCGTGAAACCGCGCCTGGGCCGCGAAACAGCTGTTGCCCAACCGCTGGTTCGCGGCTCAGGCGCTTGTTCGCGGGCGCAAGGGCGGGCCGGGTAGGAAAGCAGTCCGAGAACCCGCAGAAACGCACAGAAAAGGCCCCCTCCAGTTCACAATGATTGAACCGGAGGGGGCCTTTTCTGTGTTTTGGGTGATAACTACATGTTTTCGATCACGTAGTCGATGCACTTGGTCAGTGCGGTGATGTCCTCGGGATCGATGGCCACGAAGGTGGCGATGCGAAGCTGGTTGCGGCCGAGCTTGCGGTACGGCTCGGTGTCAACAATGCCGTTGGCCCGGAGCACCTTGGCCACTGCTGCGGCGTCCACAGAGTCGTCAAAGTCGATGGTGACAATGACATTTGAACGGTCCGCGGGGTTGCTTACGAACGGGGTGGCCACGGGGGAGGCCTCCGCCCAGGAGTACAGGCGCCCGGCCGAATCAGCGGTACGCGCCGAGGCGAAGTCGATGCCGCCGTTGGCGTTGAGCCACTGCACCTGGTTGTTCATGGTGACAAGGGTGGAGAGCGCAGGCGTGTTGTACGTCTGGTTCTTCAGGGAGTTGTCAATGGCAGTGGTCAGGTTCAGGAAGTCGGGCACCCAGCGGTCGGAGGCGCCGATGCGCGCGGCCCGCTCCAGCGCGGCGGGAGAGAACAGCCCAAGCCAGAGTCCGCCGTCGGAGGCGAAGTTCTTTTGCGGGGCGAAGTAGTACACATCGCTTTCACGCACATCCACGGCCAGCCCGCCAGCGGCGGAGGTGGCATCGACCAGGACGAGGGCGCCCTCATCGGCGCCGGCAACGCGCTGCACGGGAGCGGCGACGCCGGTGGAGGTCTCATTCTGCGGCCAGGCGTAGGTGTCCACGCCGGCTTCGGCGACCGGCACCGGGCGGGTGCCGGGCTCGGCCTTGATGATGGAGGAGGCAGCCAGGAACGGTGCGTTGTTGGTGGCCGAGGCAAACTTGGAGCCAAACTCGCCGAAGGAGAGGTGCTGGGCCTTGTTCTCGACCAGGCCGAATGCGGCAACGTCCCAGAATGCGGTGGAGCCGCCAACGCCGAGGATGACCTCGTAGTCGTCGGGGGCGTTGAAGAACTGCTTCAGGCCGCGGCGAACCTCTCCCACGAGGTTTTTGACGGGAGCCTGGCGGTGGGAGGTGCCCAGAAGTGAAGCACCGGCTTCGGAGAGCGCCGCCACCTGCTCGGGGCGGACCTTGGAGGGTCCGGCACCAAAACGGCCGTCGGCCGGGCGCAGGTTGGCGGGAATGGTGAGGGGCGTGCGTTCGCTCACGAGTTGCTCCAAAAATTATGCGATGGAAGGTATGACGGTGCCAGTGGCTGCTGCCAATTCTGCCGTAGAACCGGCCCCAGCGGAAAAATGTCCGGTCGCCGAGAAATATTCTGCACCGGGGAGCGGTTCCAGATAGAGGGCTCGGATTCCCGGGATCGTTGCATTCAGGCTAACGTAGACACGAAAGTCCCTGCCCCAAACTTGCCCAATACCAGGAGGATGCTGACGTGGCTGATCTGATTGACACGACGGAAATGTATTTGCGGACAATCCTGGAGTTGGAAGAAGAGAACATCGTAGCGCTGCGGGCACGCATTGCCGAGCGCCTGCACCACTCCGGCCCCACAGTCTCCCAAACCATCGGACGCATGGAACGCGACGGCCTGGTCATAGTTTCCGGTGACAGGCATTTGGAACTGACACCTGCCGGACGTGACAAGGCCACAAGGGTCATGCGCAAGCACCGGCTGGCCGAGCGGCTGCTCGCCGATGTCATTGGCCTTGACTGGGCATATGTCCACGAGGAGGCCTGCCGCTGGGAGCACGTGATGAGCGAAAGGGTTGAGCAGCGTTTGTTCGACCTGCTGGGCAGGCCCAACGAGTCGCCGTATGGGAACCCGATTCCCGGGCTTGAAGAGCTCGGCGGTGAGATTGCTCCCGTTTTTGCGGCCGGGCTCGTCACTCTTGTCGATGCCATGTCCACGTATTCGCCCGGTCAGCAAGTTGTCATTCACAGGCTTTCCGAACGCATCCAGGTGGAGCCGGAATTGCTGCTCCAGCTCGATGAGGGCGGTCTTCGGCCCGGCGCGCGGATCTCCTTGGAGCAGGTGGGCGAGTATATTTCCGTTCGTGTCCCGGACATCGAAGGGGCACTGGAGCTGCCGCCCGAGGTCGCCTCGCATGTGTTCGTCGCAATGAGTTAGAGTTTCAACTGTGACCAAGCACTATTGACAATCTCGGTAACGGAATTGTTACGATTACCGCTTGTACCGTATAGTAATAATCTGACGCCGTAACCAAAGCGTTACCATTCTGCGACACCTAACCTTGCCTTCGCACAATGGACAGTAATCACTGAGGCAGGGGCGGGGGAACCACTTTTGGCAGACGTCCAGTCTGCCTTGGGGTGAAGCCCACACTCGAAAAGGCAACACGCTTAGCTGGCCCATTCCTTTGGACTGTGCCATGGCCAGACGTGTGCCAGGAGCTTGGGCCGGATCAAAAGCATGACTCTCTGATCCGAATCCGACAGCTAACTTCGCAGGTGCTTTATAGAGAGGTTTTTAGTGTCAGAAGTTAAACAGCGGGGACGCCGTCGTGCGTCGTCGTCGGTAACTCATGAGCTGGCGTCCCTGTCGGGAAGCCGCCGCGAAGCAATAGCTGCAGAGCGACTCAGCTCACCATCAAACATTTCAGTGGCCCAGCTGCTGCGTTCAGGAGCCGGCCAGAAGGTTGGCGTGGCCATGGCTGCGACAGGCCTGGTCCTGGCAGTCACCCTGCCGTCCACGCAGGCCATCGACACCCACCACATTGAGACCGCAACGGCGGCATCTGTGGAAGCAGAGCCTGCTGTGACGGCTGGGGCGGAAGTCCCCATTGCCTTCGCCGCACCCGAGGTCGGCAGCGCCTTGAACCCCGATGGCCAGCTCAAGCAAACCTTGAAGGTCAACGCTTCCGAGGTCGCCCCGCAGGCAGCCAAGGGGACGCTTGCGGCCCCCCTGAAGAACCTGGTGCCAAGCTCACCCTTCGGTGGTCGCATCAGCCCCATCACGGGTCAGGTTGACGAGCAGCACACGGGCCAGGACTTCGCCATTGCGAGCGGCACCGACGTGCTTGCAGCAGCCGGCGGAACCGTCACCTTCTCGGGCTGGCACCAGTACGGTGGCGGCAACCGTGTGGTCGTGGACCATGGCAACGGACTCTCAACGTCCTACAACCACATGAGCAGCAACGCCGTCCAGGTTGGCCAGAAGGTCGAACGCGGCGACGTGGTGGGCCTCAGCGGCTCCACAGGCGCCTCGACCGGCCCCCACCTGCACTTTGAGGTCATCGTGAATGACGAAACCGTTGACCCCATGGGTTGGCTTTAATTCCTCCACAGGGGACTTTTAGTTACGGATTAGTCACAGGACCGTGACCTGAACGTGACATTGGGAAAAATCTGTTGTACCGTCGTAATCGCGCCAACTTCGAATCAAGCTGGCGCCCATGGGTTGATTGCCTAGCTCTGCCACTACTCATGGTCCGTTCGTATCAATCGTCTGGCAGGGGCGGGGGAACCAATAATCGGACTTCGCGTCAAGCAGAAGTCCTAGGGGTGAAGCCGCGAAGCGTTTAGCCGCATGAAAGAAGAAATTCTTTTGGTGTGACAACGTGGAGCGGCCGGGTGACTCCCATCCGAATCCGACAGCTTACCTCGCAGGCTTTGGGAGAGGAAACCTTCTTGGCTTCAAATACTGCCCTCGGGCGCCACCGCGCCGAGGTTGTTAAGACCAGCCCGATCTCCACCCTCACGAAAGCCGTCAGTTCCAATGCCGGCGGGGTTGGTCGTCAGGCTGCTGTAATCGCAGCAGCTTCTGGACTGGTATTGACATCCGGCATCGCAGCAAATGCGGCCACTCCCACAGTGGAGCGTGCTTCTGACGGTGCAACCACGCTGAACCTGAACACGGAACTTGCTTCCGTAATCACGGCAGCTTCCACGGTGAAGATCTCATTCGCCACCCCCGCCATCACCTCCACCCCGGCTCCTGTAGTTGAAGCGCCGGTAGTTGTAGAGGCAGAGAGCAGTGATGTTGCTGTCGAGCCGGTTGATGAAGCAGCACCCGTTGTCGAAGCAGCAGCACCCGTTGTTGAAGCAGCACCCGTCGCCGAAGCCCCGGTTGCGGCACCTGCTCCGACAGTAACCACCAGCACTCCTGAAGCTGCACCCGCACCGGCAACCCAGAGCGGAATTGGCGCAACCATCGCCAGCGCCGCACTGGCCCAGCTTGGCGTAGCCCAGGATTGCACCGCACTTGCCAGCAACGCTTTGGCTGCGGCTGGAATCAACTTCCACGACTGGCCCGCTGGCTACTTGAGCTTGGGCCGCACGGTCTCTGCAGCAGAAGCGCAGCCCGGTGACTTGATTTACTACGCAGACGGTGGCGCGGGCGTTGCCCACATCGCCGTTTACATTGGCGACGGCCAGGCCGTACACGGTGGATGGAATGGCTTCACAACAGCCACCTTCTCCGCCAACGTCGGTTCAGGTCCCGTCTTCATTGCGATGGGTCACTAAAGAACGTTTTTACGCAATGAACCCCGTCTTCGGACGGGGTTCATGCTTTTTAACGGGTGTGCCAGCTGCCGCTGTCCGGCCAAGTAACGACGCCGGGAGGCCGCCTTCGGAGCTGAGGGTGCCCTGCCACCGGCGTACTTTGGTGGGAGGGCTGGGTGTGCCTCACCGCCGAGGCCACTCACCACCCGACCGCCACTCATCGCCCGGGCTGCGCCGGCTCCTGTTGTCCGGCTTCGGGCTGAGCCGGGCTGCGGTTGATGCTGGTGGCGAGCGGGATCTTCTCCACGAAGAGCAGCAGTACCCCGGCCAGCCGTTCAGTGAGGATGTCCGCCGGACGGTGCGCAAACGAGCTGCCCACCACGGCGGAACCCAGCGATGCGCCGATCTGGCGGAACTAGTTGTTCGAGGCCGTGGCCAAGCCCACCTGTGAATTGGGGAACTGGTTTTGCACGATCAACACCAGGATCTGCATCGACGTGCCCAGCCCGATGCCCATGAGTTCCAGGTAGACGCAGATGAGCCAGATGGTCAGGTTGGCGAGCGTGCCAAACATGGCGATGCCCGTGATCAGCCCGGCCGCCCTGGTCAGGTTGAAGCTGCTGTCCTTGAAAAGGTGCAGCGACATGATCGGGTGCTCCACCCAGGCAAACAGCAGTGCGGCAAGCACAGTGCCCCTGCTTATGCCACTGATCGAACCAACGATGACGATCGAAATGGCGCCGTTTAACAAGCCCTTGCGGCCAATGAGGTCGCCCAGCTTCCCATAAATCGGCAGCATGATCGTTGAGGCATGGATGTAAATCGTGATGACCCACAGCATCTCGTTGACACCGTGGAGATCGCGAACAATTGTCAGCATGAGTCCGACAAATACCAGCAGGATGCTGCGCAGGGCTCGGGCGGGAAACAGGAGGCCTGGACAGCTCTTCGCGCGTGTCGGTGAAATTGCCTGCCACGCACTTCTGCGTCGCGAAGCGCATGGCCCCCGGGACGAGGGAGACAACCATGCGGGCTTCGTCTTCAAGGTCGGGGGATTGGTCCACGCTCCGGCAGAGGAAGCGGCACCTGTCAAGGACATAGCCGACATGACTCTCCTCGGTCTCACTGATCCGGGCCTTTCCCCGCTGAGAAGTTCAGAGGTTTGGTGGATCAACCGGAGCCGCTGCCCTCAGCGAAGGCCCTGTGCTGCTCCTGTGTGGGCATGACCGTGGTGGGGCTGACGTACACGTCTTCCTTGCTGCCGAAGTAGTGGAAAGGTGCGTGCGGAGACCGTGCTGAGCTCACAGCTCATTTCCACCGTGACATTTTCATAGCCGTGTTCAAGCCCCAGCTCGATGGCGGCGCGGCGCATGGCCATCTGCGTGGCTGTGCGCTTTCTGGTGCGCCAGGTGTCTTGGGACATTGCTGCCCGGCGGTGGCGGGTCTGTACCGGCGGCGAATGACCACAACGACTCCTTTGCCGGCCGGAGGCTCGGTGCAGTGAAGCCTGCATCAGTCCCTGCCATCTCTCCGGCCGGATATCATGGCAGCCATGATGACTTCGACGTGGTGCCCGTGCATGCGATAGTGCTGGCGGGCGGCCTCTCCCGCAGGCTCGGCGGGGTGGCGAAGGCCGGACTCATCTTCGAAGGGCAGACATTGCTGGCGCGAACCGTGGACGCGGCAGCCCAAATAGTCTCACGATCGCCCGATCCTGTCCTGCCCGGCCCGGAAGCGCCTGATCCGGTGCCGTCCGTTGCAACAGGCCGGTCCGCCGTCGCCCGGTCGGCCACAGCGGACAGGGACGGAACCGCACCTGGGCGGGTCGCCGTCGTTGGTCCCGTTGAAAAGATCGCAGCATGGCTGGACGGTGCGCAAAGCCGCGACGCCGTGGCCACTGTGCAGGAGGACCCGCCGTTTTCAGGTCCGGCGGCCGGCATTGCCGCCGGCCTGGCAGCGCTTGGGGGTGCGGACGGGCATGTGCTGGTGCTGGCCTGCGACATGCCACAGGCCGCGGGAGTCGCACGCCTGCTTGCCCGGGAATTGCGTGAACTTCCCGGTGATGTGGGTGTCATGGCGGTGTCGGACGGGAGGAAACAGCCGTTGGCGGCGATCTATCCGCTGACCGCACTACGGGAGGCGGTCGCAGCGGCGCGGGCGGCGCACCGCCTGGAGAATGCCTCGGTTTTCTCCTTGCTTGCTAATGTGAACATCAAGGAATGCGCCGTGGCTTCAGGTCTGACGGCGGACATTGACACTTGGGAGGACGCCCGCGCGCAGGGGATTGCTGCGGGCCCGCCCAACACGAAAGGGCAGCAGTTGGAAAATCAAGACGAGGTTTTGCAGGCATGGACCGGGAAACTGCTTGAAGCCTTTGAAATTGCCGACATTGACGTTGACATCCACGCGGTGTTGAACCTGGCAGGGGTTGCCGCGCACTCGATCGTGCGCCCCGCGGCTCCGCTGACAACGTTTGTGGCAGGACTCGCCGCGGGACTGGCCGCCGGGTCGGGCCAGGCTAGCGAGGCTGCAGCCATGAAGGCGGCGCTGGGCTTGGCCAAGCAGCTTGCCGCTGCCGAAGCACCCGCGCCCGAGGCTCCAGCGGCCGAGGCACCGGATGCCGCTCCGGCCGGCCGCCCCGATGCGGCAGCTGGCGGCAGCGCTGCCGAAACCCCCGGCGGGAAATAGCATTTCCATGGTGGATCGTGTGGAACCGGCCCAGCCCGGCCAGGCGGCTGGCAACGCTGCGGCCAATGCGTCCGCGGTTCCCAGCGATGTGGCACCCAGCGATGCGGCGCCCGCCGTCGAAGCCCCAAACGACAGCGTGCCCAACGCCGGAGGCGCGCCAAACGACAGTGCGTCCGCTGTGGAAGCGCCCGCCGTCGTCCTGCCCCACACCTGGCAGGAAGCGCGCGACCGTGCGTGGGAGGTTGCCCTGCCGCTGCCCGCCCACACCGTTCCGCTCGCATCGGCCATCGGGCGGATCCTGGGCGCCGACGTCTTCTCCCGCCACGCCATGCCCCATTACGCTTCCTCGGCCATGGACGGCTGGGCTGTTGCCGGCAGCCCGCCGTGGATCATCGCTGCCAAAGGGGACAAGCTCACCGCGGGCCAGGCCGTTCCCATTCTCACCGGGGGCCTCATTCCGCGCGGCGCCAAGTCGGTGCTGCGCAGTGAGTCCGGCACGCTGTCCACAGACGACGACGGACTGCCGGTCCTCGTGCGCGGTGATGCAGCCCGTCCCGGCGAACCAAAGAATGGCCAGCACATCCGGCCGGCCAGCCAGGAAGCGGAGGCAGGGGAGCGGTTGATTGAGGCCGGCACCACGTTGAACCCCGCCCATGTGTCCTTGGCGGCCCTGGGCGGCCTGGACGAACTTCAGGTCCTCGGCAGGCCGGCCGTAAAAATCGTTCTGACGGGCGACGAGGTGGTGCCCTCCGGCATCCCCGAACCCGGCTTTGTCCGGAACGCTTTTTCCCCGCAGCTTGGCGCAGTCGTCGCCATGCTGGGCGGCTCCGTTGTCGGGCTGCAGCGGGCGGGGGACACCCTGGCCTCAATGCTGGACGCCCTCGTCGACGACGAAGCTGACCCGGCCGACGTCGTCATCACCACCGGTGCCACCGGCCACTCGAGCGCCGACTTCCTGCGGGAGGCCATCACGGCCATGGGCGGCACCTTCCACGTCCCGCAGATCGCCATGCGCCCAGGCCACCCCACGCTGCTGGCCGAACTGCCCGACGGCCGCTTCATCGTGGGCCTGCCCGGCAATCCGCTGGCCGCCATGGTCGGCCTGATGACACTCGGCGCCCCGCTGCTGGCGAGGCTGGGAAGCCTGCCCCGGCCGGCCACCACGGAGGTGGCCTGTGGCTCGCCCATCAAGGAATACCAAGGGCCCACCCGCCTGATGCCGTACAAGCTGGTGTACGGCCTTGCCTCTCCGTGCGCCAACAGCGACTCCGCCATGATGCGCGGGCTCGCAGCGGCCGACGGCGTCATGGTTGTCCCGCCGCACGGCGCGAAAATGGGTGAGACGCTCAGCGCGATGGCGCTCCCATGGACGTGAGTTTCACCTGTCCGGACGGCCGCACGCTGCAGGGAAACCACTTCGAGGTGCCAGACGGCGTGGCGCGGCTGGGCACTGTCGTCATCGCCTGTGCCACCGCCGTCAAGGCGAACTATTACCACCGCTATGCTGCTTTTCTGGCCGACAACGGTTTCGCGGCCGTCACCTTCGACTATCGGGGGATTGGGGCATCACGCGGCGGCTCACTGCGCGGGCAAAAGGTGCGCTGGTACGAGTGGGGCTCCCTGGACATCGACACCGTGCTTGCCTGGGCGCTGGACCAGTCGGCCGGGCTGCCGGTGCACCTTGTGGGCCACAGCTTTGGCGGGTTCGGCGTGGGGTTGGCCGGGCATGCGGCCGGACTCTCACGGATTCTCACCGTGGGCGCCCAACACGCGTACTGGCGGGACCTGCGGTTCAAGGACAAGGCCGCCCACTGGGGCCGGGCCGCCATCACAGTCCCGCTCGTTGCCGTGTGCGGCTACTTCCCCGCCAGGCGCCTTGGCGTGATGGAAGACCTCCCCGCCGGTGTGGCCCTTGACTGGGCCCGCAGCCGCAAGAACTTTACGACGGCGGCGGCCGGCTCCCAGCGGGACGCCCTGCGCGCGCACCAGGCCGCCGTAACGGCTCCCATCCTGGCCCTGGCCCCGAACGACGACTCCTACGCCACCATTCCGGCCATGGAGAGGGCCGTCGCCTACACGCCCAACAGTGCGGCCCGCATCCTCCACCTGCGCCCTGAAGACTACGGCGAAACAACCCTTGGCCACTTTGCCTTGTTCCACAGCCGCTACCGGGACACGTTCTGGGAACAGACAGTGGCCTGGCTCAAGGGTGGCGACTGGGTGGAGACTGGCTCAACCCGCGCCGCCCCGTGAACCCAGACGCTCCCGCACATCCGGGGCGTTTTCGATAGACGCTCCTGCAGGTCCGGGGTCAGGCGTTGACTGAAGATGGCAGCGGAACGTGGGCGCCGCCGTCGAGCTTGTCATCCGGAATGGCGGCGGCGAGCTCCCGGGCCCGGATCAACGAGGGCAGCCACAAAGCTGAGGCGGTCGCAAGGACAAGGACCGCAGCACCGACGTAGACGGCGGGGATGGCGGCGTCCACGAACCCCGTGGGCGTGAGCTGCCCGCCGGCACCGGTGAACACGGCCGTCAGGACAGCCACGCCCAGGGCAACACCAACTTCACGCAGGGTGGCGTTGGTGCCGGAGGCCTTGGCATGGTCGTCCTGGTGCATGTTGGCCAGGACGGCCGTGGACATGGGCGCGAAAACCAGCCCCATGCCAATCCCGGCGGCCAGGAATCCGGGCACGATCATGGGGTAGCTGACATTGACGCTGAGGACGGCGGCGAGCCAGAACATGCCCACAGTCAGCAGGGCCAGGCCGGTGATCATCAGGGTGCGGGTGCCCAGGCGAGGTGCAAGCAGGCCCGCCAGCGGGGCCACGACCATGGGAGCGAGCGTCCACGGCATGGTCAGCACGCCCGCTTGCAGGGGACTGTAGCCCTGGACCACCTGCAGGAACTGGATCAAGAGGAACACCGAGCCAAAGATGCCGAAGCTGAAGGTCGGGCCCACGATGTTGGCAACTGTGAAACTGCGGTCCCGGAACAGGCGCAGGGGCAGCAGCGGCGCCGTCGTCCGCATCTCCCAGAGAACGAAGGCAAACAGCAGGACGCTGCCGCCGATCAGCGGGACGAGCACCTGGGGGCTGGACCAGCCGGCCGTGTTGCCGCGCACGATGCCGAACACGAGTCCCAGCAGGCCGAATCCGGAGAGCGCCAATCCAACGACGTCGGCACGGACCCGGGCGCCGAAGCTGTTGGGCAGGCCCAGCAGCACCAGGGGTACGGCGATGAAGCCGAGCGGGACGTTGAGCCAGAAGATGGCCTGCCAGTTCCAGCCCTCCACCACGGCTCCGCCGACCAGCGGGCCCAGGGCCACGCCGAGGCCGGAAACGCCGCCCCAAATGCCGATGGCCAGGGGGCGGCGGGCCCTGCTGACCGATCCGGCCAACAAGGTGAGCGACAGCGGCATGATGGCGGCAGCGCCCAGTCCCTGGGCGGCGCGGGCGGCAATGAGGGCCGTGGGGTCGGCGCTCAAGGCTGCCGCGGCCGAGGCCAGCGTGAAGATGGCAAGCCCGGCCAGAAAGACGCGGCGGCGTCCGAGCCGGTCGCCGAGGCCAACGGCCAACAGCATGAACGTGGCGAAACTGAGCGCGTAGGCGTTGACAACCCACTGCAGTTCTTCGACGCCGGCCCCCAACTTTTCGTGGATCACCGGCAGCGCGTTGGTCACGACCAGGTTGTCCAGGGTGGCCATGAAGACAGGCAATGATGCGGCGGTGATGGCCAGCCAGGTGGGGATTTGGCGTTTCATGGGCTTCGATTCTTCAGGTGCATAGCTTCACTAAGTAATCAGGTGATTACTTAAAAAGCAACGTTAGTTATCAGCTGATAACATGTCAAGCATGGATATCTCTTCAGTTTCGGATCCATCCGCCCGCCTTGTTCGCATGCCCGCCCAGGAGCGCCGCGAGCTGATCCTGGAAGCGGCCACGGCGGTTTTTGCTGAGCGCGGCTATGCCGGCGCCACGACCGCCCAGGTGGCGACGGGGGCCGGCATCAGCCAGCCGTATGTGGTGCGGATGTTCGGCACTAAGGAGAAGTTGTTCCTCGAGGCGCTGGACCGATCCCTGGGCAAGCTGATGGACAGCTTCCGTTCCGTCATTGCCGATTATGACGGCGGCCGGCTCGCCGAGAAGGTGGCGGCACTCGGCCCGGAGCGGGGCACCGGACGGCAGGCCCACCTCAAGGCGCTGATGTCGTTTGCCTATGCAGACCTGATCCAGGACCGCGGCATTCTCCTGATGTTGATGCAGTCGTTCATCTCCGGCCACGAACCCGTCATCGGGGCCCGCGCCCGCGAGGGGTTCGTGGGCATCTACCGGCTGCTGCGTATTGAGGCTGGCATGGGCGAGGAGCCCGCACGTGACTTCCTGGCCCACGGGATGCTGATGAACACACTGATCAGCCTGCGCCTGACGGACCTCTACGGCCAGGATGGGGCCGTCAGCGAACTGCTCGAATGCACCATGGGTGCCAAGCTGCCACTGCTCCTGGCCCACGAAACGCAGGGCTGAGCCGCCGTGGGACGCCCTGGGCTGGGAGCGGCCACCGGGCCGGCGCGGCGGCACCGAAGCCGGAGGTCCCGGAGCGGGGATGGATTTTGCTTGCGAGGCACGAGCGGCAAAATCTTACTGCCCGCGAGGGGCCTCCGGCGAAGGTGGCGGAAGTCGGACAGGGTTAGGCCGTCACGGGCTCCAGCCGAATGACCACTGACTTGGACGTGGGCGTCCCGCTGACGTCGGCCTTGGAATCCAGCGGCACCAGGACGTTGGTTTCCGGGTAGTACGCTGCGGCACAGCCCACGGGCGTGGAATAGGCAACGACGCGGAAGTCGGGGGCGCGGCGGTCCACGCCGTCCTTCCACTCGGAGACCAGATCCACCATGGTCCCGTCGGCAATGCCGAAGGAGTCCAGGTCCTTTTGGTTGACGAAGACCACCCGCCGGCCGTTCTTGATGCCGCGGTACCTGTCATCCTTGCCATAGATGGTGGTGTTGTACTGGTCGTGGGAGCGCAGGGTCTGCAGGAGCAAACGTCCCTCGGGCACCTTCGGGTATTCCAGCTCATTGGCCGTAAAGTGGGCCAGCCCGGAATCCGTGGTGAAGGTGCGCGAGTCACGCGGACCGTGCGGCAGGACAAAGCCGCCGGGCAAGTCGATTTTCGCCTCAAAGTCCTCAAAGCCCGGAACCACCGCGGCAATGTGGGAACGGATCTGGCTGTAGTCGCCCGCCATGGCATCCCAGTCGGCGACGGGCGCACCCGGGCGGATGCCGCCGTCGGCCGTTTCAAAAAGCAGCTTCGCGAGCCGACACACAATCGCCACCTCGGAGAGCAGCATGTCCGACGCCGGTGCCAGCCGCCCGCGAGAGGCGTGCACGGCGCTCATGGAGTCCTCCACGGTGACGCGCTGGTCGCCGCCGGCCTGCGTGTCGCGCTCGGTGCGGCCAAGGGTGGGCAGGATCAGGGCCGAGCGGCCGGTGACGAGGTGCGACTTGTTGAGCTTGGTGGAGATTTGTGCCGTCAGCGACAGCTTGTTGAGGGCCGCCTCCGTGACGTCAGAGTCCGGGGTGGCGCGGACGAAGTTGCCGCCCATGCCCAGGAAGACGCCGGCCTTGCCGTCCCTCATGGCCTCGATGGCGGCGACGGTGTCGAAGCCGTCGGGGCGCGGGGAGGCGAAGGAGAACTCCGCATCCAGGGCGTCGTGGAAGGCTGCGGGCATCCGCTCAAAGATGCCCATGGTGCGGTCGCCCTGGACGTTGGAGTGGCCGCGGACGGGGCAGACGCCGGCGCCGGGCTTGCCAATGTTGCCCTGCAGCAGCAGCACGTTGACGACGTCGCGCAACATGGCAACGGAGTGCTTGTGCTGCGTCAGCCCCATCGCCCAACAGACAACAGTTGCCTTCGACGCAAGCAGGCGTTCGCCAGTGGCCCTGATCTGTTCCTCGCTCAGGCCGGAGGCCGTGACAATTTCGGCCCACGTGACGTGCTCGAGCTGCTCCAGGTACTCGCCAAGTCCGGTGGTGTGGGCGTCGATGAACTCAGTGTCAAAGACGCGGCCCGCGTGCGGGGAGCCCGTGCGGCGCTGCTCCTCGAGCAGGAACTTGCCCAGGCCCTGGAACAACGCCTGGTCGCCTCCGAGCTTGATCTGCAGGAAGTCGTCGGCCAGTGCCGTGCCGCCGCCCACGAGTCCGCGGACGGTCTGCGGGTTTTCAAAGCGCATCAGCCCGGCCTCGGGGAGCGGGTTGATAGCCACGATCACGGCACCGTTTTTCTTGGCCTTTTCCAGTGCAGTCAGCATGCGCGGGTGGTTGGTGCCCGGGTTTTGCCCGGCGATCAAGATCAGCTCAGACTTGTAAATGTCCTCCAGCGACACCGAGCCCTTGCCGATGCCAATGGTCTCGGTCAGTGCCGAGCCGCTCGACTCGTGGCACATGTTGGAACAGTCGGGCAGATTGTTGGTGCCCAGCCCGCGGACCATGAGCTGGTACAGGAACGCGGCCTCGTTCGAGGTGCGCCCGGACGTGTAGAAAATAGCCTCGTCGGGATCCTTCAGGGCCTTGAGCTCGTCGGCCAGAATCCCCAACGCGCGCTCCCACGTGACCGGCACGTAGTGGTCACTGCCCTCCGCCAGGTACATGGGATCGGTCAGGCGTCCCTGCTGGCCCAGCCGGAAATCGTCCCAGGTGCGCAGCTCGCTGACGCTGTGTTCTGCAAAGAACGACGGCGGCACGCGCCTCTTCGTCGCTTCCTCGGCGACAGCCTTGGCCCCGTTTTCACAGAACTCGGCTTTGTGCCGCTTATCGGATTCGGGCCAGGCACAGCCCATGCAGTCAAAGCCGTCCTTTTGGTTGATCTGCAACAAGGCTTGGGCTGACCGCAGCGGCCCCATTTGCTTGAAAGAGATCTCCAGGGCGTGCACGATTCCTGGAATGCCGACAGCCTTCTTTTGTACACTGCCAACTGTGAGCTTCTGCTCATCAATGTTTTCTTGGGGCGCTTTGCCAGCCATGATGGGTCCCTTCGCCGTGGAGCATCTAGTCTGATCCTAGACGCTTTACATATTTGGAGGATTTCATGGGACGGCTGGTGCAGCGGGTCAAGGCCACAAAGATCGATATCGCCAACGGGCGGCGGGTGGTGCGCGAGGAAGCGCTGGCGGCTGAGGAGCCGCTGGAAATTCGTTTGGGGCACGAATCTTTTTCCGTCACGATGCGCACTCCGGGGGACGATTTTGATTTAGTGGCTGGTTTTTTGGTCTCCGAGGGCATCATCTTTGAGCCGGAGGAGCTGATATCCCTGCGGTTTTGTGCCGGCGAGGATGAGAATGGCCAACAGACCTTCAACGTGGTGGAGGCCCAGCTGCGCCCCGATGTGGCCCTGCCGCTGCCGGCTGCCCACCGCCACGTGACCACCTCGAGTGCCTGCGGAATTTGCGGCACGGCCTCCATCGAGGGCGTGCGGAAATCTTCACATTTTGGCATGTCCGCGCCCGTCGACGAGCCCTTCATCGGCGCTTCGGTCCTGGCCGGCCTGCCCGACACCCTGCGGGAGCAGCAGAAACTTTTTGACAAGACCGGCGGCGTCCACGCTGCCGGGTTGTTTTCCCCGGATGGGGAGTTGTTGACCCTCCGGGAAGACGTTGGCCGGCACAACGCCGTCGACAAGGTGGTGGGGTCGGCGTTCCGGGAAAGGCAGCTGCCCCTGGCCAACACCATCCTGCAGGTGTCGGGTCGGGCCTCGTTTGAGCTCGTGCAAAAGGCCGCGATGGCAGGGGTGCCGGTGCTCGCGGCCGTGAGTGCGCCGTCGTCCCTGGCCGTTGAACTGGCGCACAGCACCGGGGTGACCCTGGTCGGGTTCAGCCGCGGCACCACGATGAACGTGTACACGCACCCGGAGCGCGTGGCCTGAAACTACTTGCCGGCGTAGCCGCGGATCTCATCCACTGTGGGCGTAATGTTCAAGCCGAGAACATCGGGACGGACGCCGGATTCCCCATCGCCTTCGGTGAAGACGTAATATGACACGGACGTGGCACCCCTGGCGGAATCGGCAGCTCCGGCAAAGGCCTGCAGCGACTCGTCCAAAACAGCCTCCAGCTCGGCACCGGGGGAGGCGGTGATGCGCACAGTGATGCGGCGACTCACGCCTGCACTGTTTTTGTATTGCGTATGTGCCGACTCCACATCCGGCACCACGTTGAGGGCGGCGTCGATGTCCCTGACCATGCCGGCTCCGGTGCCGGCGCACCCGGCCAGAAACAGTATGAAGATTGCGGCCATGGCTAGCAAACCCGTTACTGTCAGCTTCGCCCTACTCCGCATTGTTGGCGAAATCGATGATGTCCCGGGCGGACGGCTTCTGCGGCAGGCCGACGGCTTCGGGGTTGATGGTGTTCTCCTGCCCCTCCTCGGTCACCTGAAATGAGATGTTCGTGGACGGGCTCATGTCGGCAGAAGCGCCGGCAAAGGCGACGAGGGAATCGTGCATAACCGTCTCCAGTGACACGGTCCCGGCCGCGGCCGTGATGCGCACATTGGCGGCGGACCCCATGCCGGTGGTGACGTTGTATCTTGCCTTCACTTCCACGACGTCGGCAACTTGGGAGATTGCGGCCTTCAGATTCACTGCCACGGAACCGGAATCACCGGTCTTGCCGTTTCCGCAAGCCGCCACCACGGCCGTCAGGATGCATGCGCCAACGACCAATCCAAATCGGCGGCGCATTTGCCCATTGTTGCTGTCTGCACGGCTTTTTCGGTCCAGCACCAAGGTCGGGTTAGCTGGCATAGTTGCGAATTTCTTCCACCGTGGGGGATTGTGTCAGCCCGAGTGTGTCCGGGCGGATGCCGTTCTCCTCGTCGCCGTCGGGGAACACGTAAAACTCAACCTTGTTCACCGGCTTGAGCGACCCTGCCGCCCCTGAAACGGCGCGCAACGAGTCGGCCAGGACGGTTTCAAGCTCGGCAGCTGGATCAGCGGTGACCCGGACATTGATGACGGCGCCCATGCCGCCCGGGTCCGTGTAGCGCACTTTGCTGGTGACTACGCCGGGCGTGGCCGCCAGGGCAGCCGTGGCGTCGGCAACAAACGTGTCTCCGACTTTCTGCGGACTGCTGAAGCCGCAGGCACTGAGTAGCCCGGATAAAAGTCCCACGAGCAAGAGAATACCAATTTTGCGCACCATGATCGTCCTTGTCGTGTTACTTGCGGCTGAAATCAATATCCACTGCAGAGACTCTGCTGGGATCATCGGTGATGAATACCTGGGTTGACGGATCGTTCTCGAAGCTCCCAATATCAGGATACTTGCCTGTCTGGGTCAGATCCTGACGGTAGGTGTTTTGATCGTGCATGGCGGGGATCAAGTCGCCGATGGAGCCCGGAAACGGCGGATTATCCGTGGGGACTACATGGACGTTGGGCGGTTGTTGGTAGGTACTTCCGTCACTCATGGCACCCCCGCCATCAAACATGGGGACGATGTCAGCGGGATGCGCGATCGCCAGGTAGTCGATGTTCGGGTCGATTGCGTATGGCTGCGTGGGTGAGCCTGCCGTCAAGACGTTGGTGACGTTGTATTGCTCAGTGAAGCTCGGATCGGTGGCCAGCTCCTGGGCGATCATGCCGCCTTGGCTGTGCCCGGCCAACATTACGGGTGCGTCTGATGGGATGCCAGCCCTTGCCATGGCTTCTGCGACGGCCCTGCTTGCCGCTGATGACTGTCCGGATACAAGCCTGACGTTGCTGGTGTAGTCCAAGGGGTTGCTGTTTCCGTTGGCCGTGTTGGATTCGGTGCCCGGGATATTGACGATGTAGGCGTTGGTGCCGTTGGGCTGCATGACCGACACGATGCGTACACCTGCTGTCGTGTCGCCGTTCGCGTCCGTGGCCGCATAGGCACCCAGAACACCGTCGAAAATCGCAGCCACGCTGTTTGGTTGCGTCAGCGGAGATTCACTGCTGTGGGTCACCGCCTGCGGATCACTGACTTCCACCTGTCCGTCGTCGAACCATTTCGGATTCACGGCGCCCCCCGTCACAGTTGTCACAGCGGCGTCAATGCCGCTTCCCACAACAAGGCTCAGCGACGCCAAAACGGAAATCGTGGAGGGCGGCCCGTCAAAAAGAGCTCTAATGGGCATGGTTGCCAGATGACCCAGATTCCCGAGAAAGCTGAGGTTTGAGTGGACGACCGGGTTGGCCAGAATTTCTTGTCCGAGCCAACCCAGCCCGTCCTTGACCGTGTCCACGGCATTGCCAACGCCGTCCTTGACGCCATCAACAATATTGCCGACGCCGTCCTTGACGGTGTCAACAACATTGCCAACGCCGTCGGTGAAGTCATCCCACAGGTCCTTCCCGGCGTCGACAATTTCATCCCACAGCCCGCCACCGCCGCCATTGTCCACGGCACTGGCACGTTCCTGCTCGGCAATTTCGCGCAGCACCACCGATGCGATGCTCTCCAATTCCTTGGCTGTCTCGTTTAGCCTGGCGCGGTTTCCCGGCCATTGCGAACGGAAACGATGGCTGTCGGGCCCCTGCCACCCCGTGCGGGCGATGGTTTGGTTCAGCTGCGCACCGGTGCGGTCCAGCTGGTGGGCGGAACTTTTCAGCAACTTGACCAGGTCCAGGCAGTCCTGCGGGTCAAGGCCCTGCATCCCGGCGGTCATTTGGCTGCCTCCTTCTTGGCCGCAGCCAATGCGTCGTGCGCGCCAACCACGGCATAAACGAGTTCGTTGGCGATGTGTCCGGCCGGCACCTCGGTCAGGCGCAGCTCGGGGGTGTCACCGCTGCGGGTCGTCACCGAATACAGCTGCTCGCCCTTGACCGACCACATTCCCGCCCATACCCTGGCCGGCAGACCCTCCGCTGCCGTCACAACACTGAGCGTGATGTTGGCGTCCTCGTCGTTGACCAGGCCGGCCGCCGGTTCCGGCAGCGTTGCCGGATCGGTGCCGGCGCCGAGAACCACGGCGGGCACGGAGTCCAGGGGCGCGGCCTTGGCGGCTGCGCGGACGACGTCAAGGGGCGGCAGCAGTCGGGCAGTCGCACCCCACACGTTTTCCTCGTCAAAAAGCGTGATTTCCATGCTGTCCTCGCTGCCGGTAATGACAGTTTCCTGCCCCTCACGCTCGGACAGGTGTCGCTGGTGGGCGGCCAGACCGCGCCCGGCACGCAGGCCCAGGACACTCGTGGTGCTGACGCCGTTGTAGGTGGCACGGGCCGTGACGGTGATGGGAGCCGTCAACAGAAGTGCGACGGCGCCCGTCCACTGCCGCCTCACCTCGCCCGGTGCCGGGGACATGTCGAGCGCGTTCAGCTCGGCCCAACCCGCTGCTGCGGCTTCCTCGCTGAGCCCGGCGGGGGACTCGGCGCCTTCGGCCGGTGCGGTGGCGGGAAGACCCAGTGTGGCGCTGGTTGATTCACACAACAACTGCCATGCGGCGGTGCTGAGCTGGAGACGGCGTAGAACGATGGGACGCGGTGCGGCTGGTTCGGTCATGAAATTCCCCTGAGGCAAGGTCGGACGGCCCGGACAACGGGCACTGGGATCAACTTCGTACCAAGTTACGTCACTGCAACGGTCCCGGCGATGGGGTGCACTGCCCATGCCGCTGCCAACGCGTTCCAGGCCCGCCCACCGAACCTTCTCCCGCCCCAGCAACTGCCACCTGGATCCAAAGCGGTGGGGAGGGGAGTGCGGCTAGATTTCGTGCAGCAGCCGGCGCACAAACGCCTGGGTGCGTTTTTCCTTCGGATTGCGCAGCACCTGGCTGGCCGGTCCGCGTTCAACCACGACGCCGCCGTCCATGAACACGACCTCGTCGGCCGTCTGGCGGGCAAAAGCCAGCTCGTGGGTGACGATCACCATGGTCCAGCCTTCGTCGGCGAGTTCCTTGATGACGCCAAGGACATCGTCCACCAGCTCCGGATCCAAGGAGGAGGTGGGCTCATCAAAGAGCAGCAGCTGCGGCTTCAACGCCAGTGCCCGCACAATGCCAACGCGCTGTTGCTGCCCGCCGGAGAGCTCAAAGGGGTGGGCGTCCTTCTTTTCCAGCAGCCCCACCCGGGCCAGCAGCCTTTCAGCTTCCGCGACGACCTCGGCGCGGGGCCGCTTTTGCACCTGCACAGGTCCCTCGATGACGTTTTGCAGCACCGTCATGTGGGGGAACAGATTGTAATGCTGGAACACCATGGCGCTGCGGTCGCGCAAGGCGGCAAGCTGCTGGGCGCGCCCCTTCTTGGAGTCGGGAGCCTGGCCAAAGTCAATCGTCAGGGCCCCGTCAGCGCCGTGGACCTTGTCCGCGGAAGCGTCGCGGGCACCCACCGTGACGGACCCGGCGTCGGGCATCTCCAGGCCGTTGAGGGAACGCAGGATGGTTGTCTTGCCCGACCCGGACGGGCCGATGAGCGCCACGACCTTGCCTCGGGGGACGTCGAGGTCGATGCCGCGCAGCACGGTGTTGGTGCCGAACGCCTTGGTCAGGCCGCGAAGCTGCAGGACCGGCTCATGCAGGACGGAATCAGTGGGCGACATAGCGGTCCAATCTCTTTTCCACACGGGTTTGGGCGGTCGACAGGATCAAGCAGATCACCCAGTAAATCAGCGCCGCCTCAAGGTAGAGCAGCATGAACTCCTGGCTGAACGCGGCAACCTGCTGGGCGACCCGGAACATCTCGGTGACAAGGATCAAGGAGGCCAGGGAGGTGTCCTTGATCAGTGAGATGAACGTGTTGGACAGCGGCGGCACGGAGACCCGGGCGGCCTGCGGCAAAATAATGCGCAGCAGCGTCTGGTTCCGGGACATGCCGATCATGTGGCCTGCCTCCCACTGGCCGCGGGGGACCGAGAGAATGGCGGCGCGGATCACCTCGGCCGCATAGCCGCCCACATTCAGGGAGAAGGCGATGATGGCGCTGGGCCAGGGATCTATCTTCACGCCAATGGCCGGAAGCCCGTAGAAAATGACGAACAACTGCACCAGGAGGGGAGTGCCGCGGATGAGCGAGATGTAGACCCGCCCCACGCCGTTGGCCAGTTTGTTGGAACTGATGCGCATCATCGCAATGAGCAGCGCAATCACCAACCCCAGCGCAAACGATGCCAGGGTCAGCGGGATGGTGCCCTGGACGGCGCCTAGAAGCAGGGGCCCCAGGGAACTCCAAAAAAGATCAAAGTCCATGGCTGAACTCTAACTTGCGGGCACGACGGCGGTTTGCTTGCCCGGCGCGGCGCGCCGCACTACTTGCTGAAGTCTTCGCCAAAGTACTTTTCACTCAGCGTGGTCAGCGTGCCGTCGGCGGACAGGTCCTTCACTGCGGTGTTGACAGCCTCGTTCAGCGCCGTGGAGCCCTTGCGGAAGGCAAACGATGAATCCGAGGATTCCGTGGTCGTTGCGGCGATCTTCAGGCCCGAGTCGGGCGTATTTTTGAGGTAGTCAAGGACCGTGAGCTTGTCGTTGACGATGGCGTCGACACGGCCGTCCTTGAGTAGCGACACCGACTGCGCCCAACCCTCGACGGCTTCAACCTTGGCGCCGCTTTCGGTCGCCAGTGTGTACCAATTGCTGGTCAGGGACTGGGCTGTCGTTTTTCCTTTGAGGTCCTCGACGCTGGAGATTTCGGTGTTGTCCTCCTTTGTCACGACCACGCCATGGGACACCGTGTAGGGGGTGGAAAGTTCATACTTTTCCTGGCGTGTGGGGTTCACCGTCACCTGGTTGGCGATCGCGTCAAAGCGCTTGGCCTCCAACCCGGCAAAGATGGAATCAAACTGGGTTTCCTCAAACTTGGCCTTGACGCCCAGCTTTTCCGCGACGGCCTTGGCCACCTCAACGTCATAACCGGTGAGCTCGCCGGCACCACCTTCGTGGAAGGTGAACGGCTTGTAGGTGCCTTCGGTGGCGAACACGATCTCGCCGGCGTCCTTGACGCTGCTCAGGGACGTGTCGCCGCCGGAAGACGAGTCGTCGCCGGTGCCGCCGCCACATGCGGCCAGGACCAACGCTGCTGCTGCCAACAGGCCAACGACTCCGAAGTTGCGACGATTCATGATTGCTGGTTCCTTTGCTGTGCAGGATCAATCGACGTGAAAGACCCACCGGGCCGCGAAGTTGTTGGGTCGCGGTGCACCCATAGTTGGACGCTACCATCCACAAACATCAAAACAAGAGAGAATATTTCACAATGTGACACACTTATTAAGCGGGTGATTTGACTCACTGGCCTGAGGTGGGCTACCCGGCCGGCGGCAAGCGGTGGAATGATCGCGTGGGTGGGCCGGCGGCGCAAGCCGGCGGCAGCCCGCCGTCGTGCCTGGGGAGGCGGAATACGCGCCCGGACACGCGCCTGCAGCGAAATTGCCGGCTGGGGAATATCTTGGGCCGAGGAAGACGATTAGGCTTGTAGCTTGCCCTCTTAACGATTAAGGACCACACGCATGAGCATGGAAGGCGCGGCCTGGAGCTCACTTTGGAGCACAATGCGCTCGGACACGTCCGGCGGCGGGATTTCCAAGGACACCCTTCGCCGGACGATTCGTTTTGCCAAACCCTACAACCGCAAACTGCTGATCTTCGTGGTGCTGTCGGTGCTGTCCGCTTCGCTGGCGGTGGCCACGCCGGTGCTCGCCGGGCAGGTGGTGAACGCGATTGTGGCGAAGACCGCGCTGGACGTGGTGGTGCGGCTGGCGGTTTTGATCGCCGTCGTGGCAGTGCTGGACGCGGGCCTGTCGCTGGTGATCCGCTGGATTTCGGCGAACCTGGGCGAGGGCGTCATCCTGGACCTGCGCACAGCGGTCTTTGACCATGTCCAGCGCATGCCGATCGCGTTTTTCACCCGCACCCGCACCGGCGCCCTTGTCAGCCGGCTCAACAACGACGTCATCGGCGCCCAGCAGGCGTTCTCCGGCACGCTCTCGGGCATTGTGTCGAACTCTGTGCAGCTGATTTTGACGCTCATTGTCATGCTGAACACCTCGTGGCTGGTGACGCTGCTGGCGCTGGTGCTGCTGCCGATCTTCCTGCTTCCCGCACGTCGTTTCGGGACGCGGCTTGCCGGGCTCCGGCGTGAAGCCGCTGACCTGAACGCCGACATGAGCACACAGATGACCGAGCGTTTCTCCGCCCCCGGCGCCACCTTGGTCAAGCTGTTTGGCCGCCCCGCCGACGAGTCCCGCGAGTTCGCCTCCCGCGCCAACCGGGTCCGCGACATTGGCGTGCGCACCGCCATCATGCAGTTCGTGTTCTTCACGGCACTGATGCTGGTGTCCTCGCTCGCCCTGGCGCTCGTCTACGGACTCGGCGGTGCGCTGGCCATCGCCGGCACGCTCAACGCGGGCGACGTCGTCGTGCTGGCCCTGCTGTTGACCCGCCTGTACGCCCCGCTCACCGCCCTGGCCAACGCCCGCGTGGACATCATGAGCGCGCTGGTTTCCTTTGACCGCGTGTTTGAGATTCTCGACCTGAAACCGCTGATCTCCGAAAAGCCCGCCACCGTAGCCCTGCCGCCCGGCCCGCTGACAGTGGAATTCAACGACGTCCGCTTCGGCTACCCGTCCGCGGACAAAGTCTCGCTGGCCTCGTTGGAGGACGTGGCCGTGCTCGACACCCGCGGCGGCGAGGAAGTGCTGCACGGGATTTCCTTCCGCGCCGAACCCGGCCAGACCATCGCCCTGGTGGGTTCCTCCGGTGCCGGCAAGTCCACCATTGCGCAACTTTTGTCCCGCCTGTACGACGTCGATTCCGGCACCGTCCGCCTCGGCGGCGTTGACGTGCGGGACCTGTCCTTTGACGGCCTTCGCACTGGGGTGGGGATGGTGACGCAGGACGGGCACCTGTTCCACGAATCGATCCGTTCCAACCTGCGGCTGGCCAAGCCGGATGCCACCGACGCCGAGATTTGGGACGTGCTCCAGCGCGCCCGGCTGTCGGCGTTCGCGGAGGCCCTGCCCGACGGGCTCGACACCGTGGTGGGGGAGCGCGGCTACCGGCTCTCCGGCGGTGAACGCCAGCGCCTGACGATTGCCCGGCTGCTGCTGGTGCAGCCCGCCGTCGTGATTCTTGACGAGGCCACGGCCGCCCTGGACTCCACGAATGAGGCGGCGGTTCAAGCAGCCCTGGGCGAGGCGCTGGCAGGCCGGACGGCGCTTGTCATTGCGCACCGCTTGTCCACCATCCGCTCGGCCGACGTCATCCTCGTGCTCGAAGCCGGACGCATTGTGGAACGCGGCACCCACGACGAACTGATCGTGCGCGGGGGCCGGTATGCGGAACTGCACGACACCCAGTTTGCCCAGGCCGTGGCCGCGGTTGCTGACGCTGAGGTGCCCGAAGGCAACTGACACTGCGAGCAGCCCGGACGGCCCCGCCTGGAGCCAAACGGAATTGTTAAGATGTATCTTCTGTGGTGACAGCAGTGTTTTCTGTCCCCCCTGAAAGGTACTAAATGTCATTCATTGCAGCCGGAGCCGAAATTCTCGGGGACTTGGTGGCCATTCGCCGCGACCTCCACATCAACCCGGAAATTGGCTTGGACCTGCCCCGGACACAGGCCAAGGTTCTTGCCGCCCTTGACGGCCTGGACCTGGAAATCACGCTTGGCACGGAAACCACCTCCGTGGTTGCTGTGCTGCGCGGGGCCGTGGAAGGGCCCACCGTCCTCCTGCGCGGGGACATGGACGCCCTGCCCGTCAAGGAATTGACGGGCCTTGAATATGCCTCTGCCAACGATTACATGCACGCCTGCGGGCACGATCTCCACGTGGCCGGCCTGGTGGGTGCCGCCCGCCTGCTGGCCGCCCGCCGCGACGAGCTCGCCGGCAAGGTCATCTTCATGTTCCAGCCCGGCGAGGAAGGGTACAACGGGGCCGGAGTCATGCTGGCTGAGGGTGTTCTTGAAGCGACCGGTGACAAGCCCGTGGCCGCCTATGCCATCCATGTGGGGCCGGGGCCCAACGGTGTCTTCATGACCAAGGCGGGCCCCATCCTGGCCGGAGCCAACGAACTGCACATCACCGTCAACGGGGTTGGCGGCCACGGCTCCCAGCCGCACGCCGCCAAGGATCCCGTCCCGGCACTGCTGGAAATTGGCACGGCCCTGCAGACGATGGCGACCCGGAAATTCAACGCCTTTGATCCGGTCATCATTTCGGTAACCCAGCTGTCCGCCGGCGAGGGGCTCAATGTCATCCCCGAATCGGCGTCCCTGGGAGCCACCGTGCGCACCCTGTCCAAGGCCTCCACGGACAAGCTGGCCGCGGAATCCAAGCAGCTGGCCGACGGCATTGCCACCGCGCACGGTTGCACCGCCGACGTGAAATTCGTGGTCACCTACCCGGTGACGAGCAACGATGCCGACAGTGCCGGGGCCGCCATCAAGGTGTTGCGCGGGCAGTTTGGCGAGGAACGGGTGGCCCTGATGGGGTCTGAGGATTTCTCACTCGTGCTGCAGGAAGTCCCCGGGACGTTTGTTTTCCTGAGCTGTTCGCCGGAGGGCACGGACCTGGCCACCGCCGAGTTCAACCATTCGCCTCGTGTGCTTTTCGACGACGGCGTCCTCGGCGACCAGGCCGCGGCCCTCGCCCAGCTCGCCTACAGCCACCTCGGACCGCACGAAGGCTGACTTCAAGGGACTGTATGGACGACGGCGGGTGTTCTCCCCACCCGCTCGCCAACCTCGTTCCTCGGCCAAGGAACCCTGCGGGCGTGGGCTCAGTCGTGCCGCACCTTGTCGGGGCAGGCTATTTGCTGAGGCGGGGGAGGACGTAGTCGGTCAGGAGCGGGGCGAGGTCGTCAAAGTCCGCGGCGGCATCCAGCTGCATCCAGCGCAGCTCGGCGATTTCGGCGGCCGGACGTATTGCCTCGGCGTCCCAGCGCCCGGGCGCGGTGAACACTGTCGCTGCAATGTCGGTGTTGGCTTCGTTGGCGGCGGTGCCGTGCCACACGCCCAGGAGTTCAAGGTCTGCGGCGGCGATGTCCAGGCCCACCTCTTCGGACAGCTCCCGGGCTCCTGCCTCGGCGGCGGATTCGCCGGGCTCCGGCTTGCCGCCGGGGTGCATGAATTTGCTGGTTCCTTGTTTGCGGACTGTCAGCAGCCTGCCGTCTTGATCGTAAATGCACACGGCCGAGACGCTGAGGATGTTTTTCACGCCTTCGATCCTACAGCCGAGCCGGACGGCGGCTGGCCGGAGAGGTACGGCCCGCGGCTACATCAGGCGCAGCGGACGGGGGTCCAGCTGGACGGTGATTTCCTGCCCCCATGAGGCTGTGAGGCGGTCGTTTTCGATCCCATCGCCAAAGATGACCAGCTGGTCGGAGGCCGCCCTGAGCCGCAGCGGCTCGCCGGCCTCCAGCAGTCCTTCGGTCAACGTGGCGCCAGTGGCCGGCGACGGCCAGGCTTCCCGGACGAACCAGGCCAGCCGGGGATCGGACGGTGCCGGGAGGGGGCGTCCGCCGCGTTCCAGGGCAATGGATGCGCACCAGCCGGTGGCGCCCGTCCCGGTGGAGACAATCAGCCCGGAGGACGATTGCCGCTCAACGCGGCCATCCGGCGTCGTCAATTGGTAGCGGGCGGATTGGTGGGAGGTGTGGCCGATGAAGATTTCATTCAAGGCGCACAACTCCTGCCCGTCATCGAGCCGGGCGCTGACCATCGACAGGTCCTGGCAGCGCAGTGCTGAAATGCCTTCGGCCGCGATCCGGGCCAAGAGCTTGGCGGCGCCGCCCGGGGTGTGCCTGACCAAGACTCCGGCATTCACGCCGGGTTCGGGATCGACCCCCAGAACGGGCTGGCCGCTGAGATATTTGGCCGTGTTGGCCACAAGCCCGTCCTGCCCAACGACGGCGACGATGTCGTCGGCCGTGAACATGAACCGGCTGAGATCGGCACGCTCCACTTCCGCGCGGCGCCAATCGGCGGGCACCGCCGCCCTCATCCGGTCCAGCGCGGCAAGGATGACCTCATGCTGGGTCTGGACGGGCTGGAGGGTTCTGCCCCGGCTGCGGAGGAAAAACTCCGCCTGCCCGGCTGTGGCGTGCCGGTCGAGCAGTTCCTGGAACTCGGTGCGGCGGTGGACGATTACGAGGCGGGGAGCAGCCATGGTGCTAGCGTCCTGAAGCGGGCAGGGCGGTCGTCCCGGCGGCTGTGCCCGGTGATTGGAACAAGCCTGACAGGGCCCCGCTGAGCAGATCCGGGGTGATGGTCAAGTTGTTGATGTTGGGCAGCGACGCGGCGGCTTCGCGGAATGCCAGCGCCAGCAAGGTGGCCTGTTCCATGTCCTTGTAGACGGCCATGGTGGCTGCTTCCCGGGCTGCGGCTGCCTCGCCCACCAGCATCATTTGATTGGCCTCGGCCGTGGCGGCGATGCCCTGGCGCTCGGCATCGGACTGGGCCCGGATGAGGCCGGCCGCTGCCTGTTCCTCAGCCTCCCGCCGGGCGTTGGCGCCTTCCTGGGAGACCAGCTGCTCGCGGCGGGCTGCCAGCTCAATCTGGCTGGCCATCTCATTCTCCGAGATGGTCCGTTCCCGTTCGACGGCGACCGCCCGACGTTCGTAGACCGCCTTGTCGGCCTCGGCTTGGAGGTGCTCGCGGACGGGCGTCTGCAGGGCGCGCTCGACGTCGGACTCGGGCCGAACCGCCAGGACCTGCACGCCCAGGATCTCAATGCCTGTTGACTGCAGCCGGGCATCCGCCTGCAGTGCACCAGTCAAGAGCGTGCGCAGTTCGCTGACCCCGCGCTCCAGCGACTGGGCCAGCGTGGTGGCGGCGATCTGGTCGATCGCGTGGCTTTGGCACAGTTGGCCGATGATCGTGGCCACCTGCTCGGATCCTGCGGTGGTTGCCGCCCCGCCGCGCTGGAGGGCAAAATCGAGGCGGCTGGCAACCGAGACCGGATCGCTGAACCGGTAGGTCACATTGGCCTGGACGCTGACGTCCTGGTGGTCGCGGGTGATGGCATGGAAGAGTGTGGGCAGTTCCTGGTCATTCACTGGCACTTCACTCAACACCGAAGCGGCCGGCCGGAACCAGAATGCCTGGCCAACGCCCTGGTGGCGGACCTTGCCCTTCTGCAGGTGAATGACATATCCGGTGGGGCTGCCGAGGAAGTGGTTGATCCAGGGGTATCGCTTGATGGTGGCCATGGGGTGCTCCTCCGTATGTACCCGCCGTTGTGGCGGTAACTTGAGCGTAGGGGCCGCCATCACTTATTGTCAACTTGATAATAAAGGATCCGGGTTGGGAGTTGAGCACTACTTCTCCCGCGGGCTGTCTTCTTTCCCGTCGAGGAATCGTTGTCGGCAGATCTGACGGCGCGGACTAGGCGGCCCGCGGGGCGAACATGATGATGCTGACACCCGCAAGGGCCACCACCGCGCCGATGACGTCCCAGCGGTCGGGGGTGAACTTGTCGACAATCATGCCCCAGATCAGGGAACCGGCAATGAACACTCCGCCGTAGGCGGCCAGCACCCGGCCAAAGTTCGCGTCGGATTGCATCGCGGCAATGAAGCCATATGCGCCGAGGGCCACAATGCCGAGCCCTGCCCACCACCACGCCTTGTCCTCGCGCACCGCTTGCCAGATAAGCCATGCGCCGCCAATTTCGGCCACAGCCGCCAAGGCGAACAAGATGATGGTTTTTGCAATGCTCATGGGTCCATCATCTCCTGCCGCCGGCCCCACGCTCACAATGCGTCATCGCCAGTGGCTAGGGCTTGGGCGGGGCGCTGCGCCGGCTGTCGACGCCCAGGAACACCAGCGCCAACAGGATGGGCCCGTACGTCAGCAGTGCGGACCAGCCAAGGGTTTCGCCGAGAAAGACGGACACGCCCACCAGCAGCACCGGTTCGACATATCCCAGCAGCCCGAACAACGACAGCGGCAGCCATTTGCTCGCCAGCAGGTACAGGGCCATGGCGATGCCGCCAAGGATGCCGATCGACCAGGTCGCCCAGATCCCCTCGGTGTCGACGGGCCCGCCGGAGGTCAAGCCATGCGGTCCCACCGCGATGAAGTAGAGGCCAACAGGCAGCAGGACCACGAGCTCACCGGCAAAAGCCGCCAAATTGTCGAATCCGATCTTGCGCCGCAACACAAAATATACGGGGTAGCCCAGGCACACCACGAGCGTGGGCCACGCCAGTCCGCTGGCGGAAAACGCTTCGTGCGCCACCCCCAGGGCGGCGGCGCCAACAGCGAGTTTCCGCAGGGGACTGAGCTTGTCGGCGAAGAACACCCGCCCCACCACGACCATGCTCAGCGGCAGCAGAAAATAGCCGAAGGACACCGAAAGTGCCATCTCGTTCAACGGCGCCCACATGAACAGCCACAGCTGGACGCCCACGAGCCCGGCGGCAAACACCCCCAGCAATGCCAGGGATGGACGACGTCGGACCCGCACAGCCACCGCACGGATCTCGGCGCGGCCCCAGGCCATGAAGGGCAGGATGCAGCCAAGCGTGACAAGGGTGAGCAGTACGCGCCAGCCGAAGATTTCCTCGGCGCCCCAGCCCGGCAGCAGGCCTGCGATGAGGAAAATGACGGCGAAAAGCAGAGAGCCGGTCACGGAAACGGCGACTCCGCGCCCGGCTGTGTGGGCTTGCGAAGCGGACGCGGGGGCCGGGCCATTGTGCGGTGCCATTGGTCCTTCCTTCACTGTCCAGAAACCGATGAATGCCTGTCACTGGCCGGCGCACCCGCATGCGGGCAGGAAAAGTGCCCCCGCCGGGGATCGAACCCGGATTTGCCCTTTAGGAGAGGGCCGTCTTATCCATTGGACTACAGAGGCGCGTCACCCAGCCTAGCGGAACTGGCATCCAAGGAAAAAACGAGGGCCCGTCCTCCAGGACTGCCGTCCCGGCGGAAGGCGTCAGTCCTGAACCGGGGCGGCCTTTTTCGTCCGGCCGGCAAACAGTGCCACACCGATGCCGACCAGTGTGAGCACCAGCAGCAGCCAACTGGCGGAGACCAGTGCGGAGGCCAGTGACACGGAACCCTCGTTCAAGGTTTCGGCACCCAACATGGAGTCAATGGCCGCGTTGGCCCACAGCGAGATGCCGGCAAAGGCGATCGGCAATATCCACAAGACCCAGCGGACAGCCTTTTTGGCGACGTTCACAGCGATCATGGTCACGCCCGTGAAGGCGAAAACCAGTGCGAACAAGGTCCCTGCCGTCTTTTGCACATAGTTCAACTGGCCCAGGGCGTCGGCGTCCATGGCGGAACGCAGCGCCTCGACATGCGCCACGTCAAAACCAAAGACCATCGACTGCGGCATGGCCAGCCCATCGGAAAGATCAGTCATTTGCTGCAGCGTCAGCATGTGGAAGTACCAAAACAAGAGCAGGCTGGCCACGGCGCCGACGATCAGGATCAGGCTGGCGTTGCCCTGCGCCTTCTGCGGGGAGCGCCCGGTGCTGGTGTTGACCACGGGAATGCTGGGGGGTGTGGCACCCTTGCCATGTTTTGCCGCGCGTTGGGCGGGAGTTTTAGCCATGGATCCATTATCGTCCGGATTAGGCTGGACCCATGGCAACCCAAACAAACACATCGCCCACCGACAGCGAATTGGCGGCGAAACTGCTGCGCGCGGCAGGATCCCTGGCCCGGTCGATACGTGCCGGCGGCCTGGCAGAGCTCCGCGCCGGCAGCCACGTCAAGGGCGGGGTCGCCGATTTCGCCACGGCCGCCGACTTCGCCGCGGAACAATATCTGTTCGAAGAATTGCGTGCGGCCCGGCCCGACGACTCCATCCTGGGCGAGGAGGGTGCCGGACACGAAGGCACCTCCGGCCGCTGCTGGGTCATCGACCCGGTCGACGGAACATACAACTTTGCCGCCGGCTCCACCTACTGGTGCGCGGCATTGGCCCTGGCCGCACCAGCCAAGGATCCAGGCACGACGGCGGACCCGCTCACCGACGCCGAGGTGCTGCTTGGCGCGGTGTACCAGCCTGAGGAAGACAAGCTGTGGATGGGTGGAACCACCTGCCCTGCCACGCTCAACGGCCAGCCGATCAGCGTGGCTGCCGGAAATGACATTGGCCGGCTGTCGGCCGGAACGTACATCCACCCGGGCTGGCTGGCCGAGCCCCGGGCAGCCGTGCCGTGGCAGGGCGCAGCCGTCCTGCCAGCCACCTTGCGCATGATGGGTTCCGGATCCTGCGACCTCTCACGGGTGGCCCAGGGCGAGCTGGGCGCCTGGTTCCAGCACAGCTGCCCGTCCTGGGACTGGCTCCCCGGCAAGGGGATCGTACGGGCGGCCGGCGGGGACACCGCCGTCGTGCGGGTCAATGATTTGGACTGGTTCGTGGCCGGCCCGGCCGGTGCGGTGGCGCAGCTGGCGGCGGCCCTGGAACAGGGTTCCCTCCCGTCCTAGCCGCTGCAACGCGGGAGCGGCAGCCCTCCGCGCGTTCGTGACTTCGTGTTCACGACCACGCACTTGTGGCCGCGGATACGACCCCGACTGCGTTTCAGGGGCACGAACTGCTCACTCAGCACTGCGTCAGTGGCTGGAAGCGGCGTTTTCTGCACGGCTGATCACCTTTTGGCGGAGCGGGGGCCGCTGTGGTTATTCGAGCCCGGCCGGCCATGAGCGAATGACCACAGCGGCCCCCGGAGCCAGGATATTTGTCCGTACCGGCGGCGAAAGGCCACACCAGCCGCCCGGGGTTCTCGCGCCAGCCAGCCCGGACGGCCGGGGAGCCACCGCGGCCCCACAGGCGCGGCTAGCCACGCATTCGGGCGGGGCGTGGGGAATGTCAGCGGGGCGAACTACACTGGATTGCACCATGGATATGTTGTTTGACCCTTACCCCCAAAAGCCCAAACCCACGCTCAGTTCAGGCGCCGGGCTGCCCGTCTGGCAGCCTTTTGAGCAGGACGATCCGGGAGCTGACGCGCCCGAATTCGGCAGCGGCCCGACCCCCGGCAGCGGCCCCACACCTGGTGACGGCCAGGGCGGCGGCGCCCCCTCGAGGGAGCAGGGCATCAGCTCGGCCCGGCGCTGGCCGGATCCGGCCGAACTGCTTGAAGGCATGAACCCGCAGCAGGAAGCCGCCGTCGTGCACACAGGTGCGCCGCTGCTGATTGTGGCAGGCGCCGGCTCGGGCAAGACCCGCGTGCTCAGCCACCGGATCGCCTATTTGCTGGCCACCGGGCAGGCCCATCCCGGCCAAATCCTGGCCATCACCTTCACCAACAAGGCCGCCGCTGAAATGCGTGAACGCATCGAGGCGCTCATTGGCGACGCAGCCAAAAGCATGTGGATATCCACGTTCCACTCGTCGTGCGTGCGGATTTTGCGCCGCGAGGCCAAGACGATCGGGCTCAACTCCAACTTCTCCATTTACGACTCCGCCGATTCGCTGCGGCTCATCACCTTGGTGTCCAAGGGCCTGGACCTGGATCCAAAGAAGTTCGCGCCCAAGGCCATCATGCACAAGATTTCGGCGCTGAAGAATGAGCTGATCGACGAAGAAGAGAACTCACTCAGCACCAATTTCAACGAACCCTTCGCCGCCGCCGTCGCCGAGGTGTACAAGGGCTATGCGCAGCGCCTGCGCCAGGCCAACGCCATGGACTTTGACGACCTGATTGCCCAGACCGTGTACATGTTCCGCGCCTTCCCCGGCGTGGCCGACTACTACAGGCGACGCTTCCGGCACGTTTTGGTGGACGAGTACCAGGACACCAACCACGCCCAGTACGCCCTGGTGCGGGAAATCGTGGGAACCGACGCCGGCGGCAACCAGGCCGACCCTGCCGCCGTCGCGCCTGCGGAACTGACAGTCGTCGGCGACTCCGACCAGTCAATTTACGCCTTCCGCGGCGCCGACATCCGCAACATTGTCGAGTTTGAGCAGGACTACCCCAGCGCTGACACCATCAAGCTGGAACAAAACTACCGTTCCACCCAGAACATCCTCAGCGCCGCCAACGCGGTGATCTCCCGCAACCCCAACCGCCGTGAAAAGCGGCTGTGGACGGCGGAGGGCGACGGCGAAAAGATCGTCGGCTACGTGGCCGAATCCGAACACGAGGAAGCCCGGTTCATCGCCAAGGAGATCGACCGGCTCCAGGACGAAACAGACCTGCGCCCCGGCGATGTCGCCATTTTCTATCGCACCAACGCCCAGTCCCGCGCCATCGAGGACATCCTGGTCCGTGTCGGGCTCCCGTACCGCGTGGTTGGCGGCACCCGCTTCTACGAGCGCAAGGAAATCAAGGACGCCCTCGCTTACCTGCGCGCCCTCGTCAACCCGGACGACGACGTCAACATGCGCAGGATTCTCAACGAACCAAAGCGCGGGATTGGCGACCGCGCAGAAGGCGCCGTGGCAGCGCTGGCGGAGCGGGAGCGGATATCCTTCTCGGCCGCCATGGCCCGGGCAGGGGAAGCCCCCGGCATCGCCTCACGCTCGCTCAATGCCGTGAACACCTTCGCCAAAATGATGTCGGACCTGGGCGAGGTGGCTGCAACGGCCACCCCCGCCACCGCACTGGAAGCCGTCCTTGAACAGACCGGCTACCTGGAAACACTGCGCAAGAGCACCGATCCGCAGGATGAGTCGCGCGTGGAAAACCTGGCTGAACTTCTCGCCGTCGTGCGTGAATTTGGCCAGGAAAATCCGGACGGGACGTTGGGGGAGTTCCTTGAACAAGTCTCGCTGGTGGCTGACGCCGACCAGATCCCGGACGCACCGGGCGGCTCCGAAGCCGAGGCGGCAGCAGCCGTGGCCGAGGCCAAGCGGCTCGGCGTGGTGACACTTATGACGCTCCACACGGCCAAGGGCCTTGAATTTCCCGTGGTGTTCCTGACGGGGATGGAGCACGGCTTGTTCCCGCACTCACGCTCCGCAACCGATCCGAAGGAGCTCGCCGAGGAGCGGCGGCTGGCGTATGTGGGGCTGACCCGTGCACGCAAGCGGCTGTACCTGACCCGTTCGGAAATGCGCAGCATGTGGGGCCAAAACCAGTACAACCCGGCCAGCCAGTTCATTGCCGAGGTCCCGGCCGAGCTCATTGAGTGGAAGCGTGAGGGCACCCCGCGGGTGGCGCCCGTGGGCGGGGACTTTGGCGCCAGCCGGTATTCGGGGTCGTCCTGGGGAGCCGGCTCGGCCGTGGGCGGACGCGATTCCGGTGCGCTGCCGCCGAGCATTTCGGCGCGGGCGGCTGTCGGCCGCGTGCAGCCGCAAAAGGAAGTTGTTGCCGTCAGTGTTGGCGACAAGGTCAACCACACGAGCTTTGGCAACGGCACGGTGCTGGAAGTGACTGGTGCAGGAGACAAGTCAGTGGCCAAGGTGCGCTTCGACATTGGCGAAAAACGCCTTCTGCTGCGCTACGCGCCCTTGGTGAAGGTGGAGGGCTAGCCTGTGGGTTCCACACGCCGCGGCGCCGCTGCAGCCCTGCTCGCCGTTGCGCTCACTGCAGCGCTTTCCGGATGCATCACTGTGCCCGCGGGCGGCGGGCAGCCCACCGCCACGCAAAGCTCCAGCACGCCGCAGAGCTACGTCGACAGGATCAAGGCAACGCCTGTCGAGAAACCAACCGACGACGGCAGTTCCGAGGAACTGCCGCAGTTTGTGACGGATTCACGCAACATTGCCTGCGTTTTCACCTCCTCGAGGGCGGGAAATGTCAACCATCCGTGGGAGCCCAATAGTTTTGCCGACAGCTCCAACGCAGCAGCGGCCCTCATCCCCGTGGTGAACTGCGAGCTTGCCGGCTACCCGGGGGTCAAGGCTGCCGATGTCAGGGACAGCTGCGCCGGCACCAACATCGGCTACCTTGGCGGCACAGTCCTGCTCACTCCCGACCAGGCCAGCTATGGTGGCTGCCGGGCGGGTGTCACCGCCGTTGAAGCGGCCTTTGGCGCCGGCGGAACGATGAACGAGACAATGGCGAACATCCCGGTACTGGCGCCGGGGCAGGCCATGGACGCCGGGGGCTACCGCTGCGCGCCACTGGACGACGGCGTTGCCTGCGCCAACCTGGCCAACGGGGCCGGCTTCTTCGTCTCGGCGGAGAAGTACGAACTGTTCGGCCCGGAGCAGGCCGCGGAGAAAACAGCCAAGCCAAAAGAGCCCGCACCCGCCAGCGCGCCGGCATAACCACCGGCACGCTTCTGGCGCCCACGCCGGACCTGATGCAACCCCGGCGGCGGGGGCGCCGACAGTGCGAGGAGGGCCACGCCGTCGTGCGTCAAGGGACGGCAATTGTGAGCCGAATAACTGGCCATGGCAGTGGCCAAGATGCCAAATATGTGCTTTTGCCTCGAAGCGGTAATGTGTGAAACGGGGTCAACGCCCCGCAAGATCACTCTTCGACGTAGAAGGACACAAATCCGTGGACCTGTTTGAATACCAGGCGCGCGACATGTTTGAGGCTCACGGCGTACCCGTGTTGGCCGGCATCGTGGCGCGAACCCCTGAAGAAGCAAAGGCAGCAGCCGAAAAGATTGGCGGCGTCACAGTCGTCAAGGCACAGGTAAAGGTTGGTGGCCGCGGCAAAGCCGGCGGCGTCAAGGTAGCCAAAACCGCTGATGAGGCGTTCGGATACGCCACCGATATTCTGGGCATGGACATCAAGGGCCACACCGTCAACACGGTCATGATTGCCCAGGGTGCCGACATTGCCGAGGAGTTCTACTTCTCGGTGCTGCTGGACCGTGCCAACCGCAACTACCTGGCCATGTGCTCGGTGGAAGGCGGCATGGAGATCGAGGAGCTTGCAGTCGAGCGCCCCGAGGCCCTGGCCCGCGTCGCCGTTGATCCGGCCGTTGGCATCGATGCGGCCAAGGCAGACGAAATCGTCGCCACCGCAGGCTTCAGCGCCGAACTGGCCCCGAAGGTTGCCGCCACGATCATCAAGCTGTGGGACGTCTTCGTCAAGGAAGACGCCACCCTCGTTGAGGTCAACCCGCTGGTTCTGACCGGCGCGGGCGACATTGTGGCCCTGGACGGCAAGGTCTCACTCGATGAGAACGCCGACTTCCGCCACCCGCACCACCTGGAACTCGAAGACGCTGCTGCGGCTGACCCGTTGGAGGCCAAGGCCAAGGCTGCGGACCTGAACTACGTCAAGCTCGACGGCGAAGTTGGTGTCATCGGCAACGGTGCCGGTTTGGTTATGTCCACGCTGGATGTTGTTGCCTACGCCGGCGAAAACCATGGCGGCGTCAAGCCCGCCAACTTCCTGGACATCGGCGGTGGAGCATCCGCAGAGGTCATGGCCGCTGGTTTGGACGTCATCCTCAACGACCCCCAGGTCAAGAGCGTGTTCGTGAACGTCTTCGGCGGCATCACCGCCTGTGACGCAGTTGCCAAGGGCATCGTCGGCGCACTGGCAGAGCTGGGCTCAGCCGCCAACAAGCCGCTGGTTGTCCGCCTCGACGGCAACAATGTTGAAGAGGGCCGCCGCATTCTCAACGAAGCCAACCACCCGTTGGTCACCCTGGCCGCCACGATGGACGAGGGCGCCGACAAGGCTGCCGAACTCGCCAACGCTTCGAAGTAGAGGTTTAGAAACTTATGTCCATCTTCTTGAACAAAGATTCAAAGGTCATCGTCCAGGGCATCACCGGCGGCGAAGGCACCAAGCACACAGCACTGATGCTCAAGGCCGGCACCCAGGTAGTTGGCGGCGTGAACGCACGCAAGGCCGGCACCACGGTTGTTCACGGCGACGTTGAACTGCCCGTGTACGGCACCGTGACCGAGGCTGTTGCCGAAACCGGCGCCGACGTCTCCATCGTGTTCGTTCCGCCGGCCTTCACCAAGGACGCCGTCGTTGAGGCCATCGAAGCCGGCGTTCCGCTGGTTGTTGTCATCACCGAAGGCGTGCCGGTTCAGGACGCTGCCGAGTTCTGGGCACTGGCCCAGTCCAAGGTAGATGACGACGGCAAGCAGATCACCCGCATCATCGGGCCGAACTGCCCCGGCATCATCACCCCCGGCGAAGCATTGGTTGGCATCACGCCGAACAACATCACCCAGAAGGGCCCGATCGGCTTGGTCTCCAAGTCCGGCACCCTGACCTACCAGATGATGTTCGAGCTGCGCGACCTGGGCTTCTCCACCGCGATCGGCATCGGTGGCGACCCCGTCATCGGCACCACGCACATCGACGCCCTTGCTGCGTTCGAGGCTGACCCGGAAACCAAGGCCATCGTCATGATTGGTGAAATTGGTGGCGACGCTGAAGAGCGCGCAGCCGAGTACATCAAGGCCCACGTCACGAAGCCCGTTGTTGGCTACGTTGCCGGCTTCACCGCTCCTGAGGGCAAGACCATGGGCCACGCCGGCGCCATCGTCTCCGGCTCCGCAGGCACGGCCCAGGCCAAGAAGGAAGCCCTCGAGGCCGCCGGTGTCAAGGTTGGCAAGACGCCTTCCGAGACCGCAACACTGCTGCGCGAAGTTTTCGCAGCACTGTAAGTCTTCTTTAGAAGCGTAAAAGCGCGGCCGCTCCACTGTTTTTCAGTGGGGCGGCCGCGCTTTTTGTGTTTTGATTCCAACGGCCAGGCACGACGGCGCGTCCCGGCCTGGGCGGCCGGCCCGCCTGCCCGCGGGGAGCCTGGCGGTCACCCGGCGCGGAGTTGGCCACCAACTTGGCGCCTGGTGTCACCGGGCGCCAAGTTCAGCCTGAACTCTGCGCGGAATTTTCAGAAAACGAAAAGGGCAGCCGCGGTTGAGCCGCTGCCTGGCTAATGGCTGGCAGGCACGACGGCGTGGAGCTGGGGGAGCGCTGTGACCAGCGGTGCCAGCTCGGGCAGGGCTGCGGCCTCGGCCAAGGCACACTCCAGGGCTTCGTCGTGGACGGGCCGGGCGCCGTCCAGCAGTGCTGATCCGGCAGCTGTCAGCTCGGTGTAGATGCCGCGACGGTCGTCAGCGCACAGGATGCGCGTGAGCAGCCCGCGGTCTTCCAGGCGATTGACAAGCCGTGTGGTTGCGCTGGGGCTCAAGGCTGTGGCACGGCCCAGCTGTTGCATCCGCATGTGCCAGCCGTCCTGTCGGTTCAGGGCGTCGAGGACCGTATACTCCACCACGGAAAGCTGGGCGGTGCTTTGCAGCGCCTTCTCCATGCTGTTTTCAATCAGTCCGTGGAGGGCGGCAAGTGTCCGCCAGCCCTGGGCGCGAATTTCAACGGCGTCGTCCCTGATGCCCATGGTCAGTCCTTTCGTGACATGTGTGGTGCGGCACAAAACAAACTAGTTGCTTGCGCGGGGTACTTGCGTGTGCAACAATTTATGAAGCGCCTGCAACTATGAGCTTACGCTGCTTATTTCACATTCCCAAGTCTTTGAAGGAGAATCATGCCTCTCGGCCTGATCGCATTGGCACTTGGCGGGTTCGGCATCGGACTCACCGAATTTGTCATCATGGGGTTGCTCCCTGACGTCGCCGCAGATTTCCAGGTCAGCGAGGCCGCCGCCGGCTGGTTGATCTCCGGATACGCCCTGAGCGTCGTCATTGGTGCGCTCTTCCTGACGGCGGCCGTGACCCGGCTTCCGCGGAAGCCCGTACTCGCCGGCCTGATGGTCCTCTTTATTGTGGGAAACCTGATTTCCGCCATGGCGCCGGACTACACCACCATGATGATCGGGCGCATCATCGCCGCCCTCTGTCACGGAGCGTTCTTTGGCATTGGTGCCGTCGTGGCAGCCGACATGGTGGCCCCGAGCAGGAAGGCCGGCGCCATCGCCATCATGTTCACCGGGCTGACGGCCGCCAACGTGCTGGGCGTACCCTTTGGAACATTGCTGGGCCAGCATGCCGGGTGGCGTTCCACGTTCTGGGCCATCACGGCCATCGGCGTGATCTCGCTGATTGGCATCCTGGCCCTAGTCCCGAATCTCCACCATGAACGCGGAGCCGGATTGCGCGGGGAACTGCGGGCCTTCAAGTCCCGCCAGGTGTGGCTGTCCATCTCGGTCACAGTGCTTGGCTATGGCGGCATGTTTGGTGCATTCACCTACATTGCCTTTACGCTGACAGACGTGACGGGCTTCGCTGCCACCACCGTGCCGTGGCTGCTCATCCTCTTCGGCGTGGGCCTGTTCATCGGCAACACGCTCGGCGGCAAGGCCGCAGACAAGAACGTGGACAAGACGCTCTTGATCGTCCTGTCGGCCCTGCTGGTCGTTCTCGCCCTGTTCGCACTCACTGCCGCCAACCAGCCGATGACCATCGCCTCCCTGTTCCTCATGGGCGGGTTTGGGTTCGCCACCGTTCCGGGCTTGCAGATGCGGGTCATGAAATATGCTGCGGCCGCCCCAACACTGGCCTCCGGTGCCAACATCGGGGCGTTCAACCTTGGCAACGCGGTGGGTGCCTGGCTCGGTGGCGTCACCATCACGGCAGGGCTTGGCTATACCTCACCCATCTGGGCCGGTGCCGGGCTCACATTGCTGGCCATCGTCGTGATGGCCTTCGCGGCGGCCGACGGGCGGAAACTGGCGGCCAAGGAAACCAAGCTGCCAACCGCCGTCGAACTTCCCGCACAGAAAACCCCTGTGCCTACCCAGGCGTGAGCGCCCGGGCCACACTTTTCCACCATCAACACCACATCATCCCCATAAGGAGAACCCCCATGACTTCCATTCCCACCATCACGTTGAACAACGGTGTGGCCATGCCGCAGCTCGGCTTTGGCGTCTTTCAGGTCCCGAACCACGAAACCGAACAGGCCGTGACAGCTGCGCTGGCAGCAGGCTACCGCAGCATCGACACGGCTGCCGTCTACGGCAACGAGGAGGGCGTGGGCCGGGCCATTGCGGCCTCGGGACTGGCGCGCGACGAGCTGTTCATCACCTCAAAGGTGTGGATCGCGGACCTGGGCCGCGAGGCAACACTGGCTGCGTATGCGGACAGCCTGGCCAAGCTGGGCCTGGACTACCTCGATTTGTACCTGATCCACTGGCCCGCTCCGGCAACGGACGCGTACCTGGAATCGTGGCAGGCCCTGGAAGGACTCGCGGCGGCCGGGCGGGTGCGTGCCATCGGCGTCTCCAACTTCCTGCCCGAACACCTTGAGCGGCTCATTGCCCTGGGCGGAACCGTCCCGGCCGTGAACCAGGTCGAGAACCACCCGGCGCTGCAACAGCGGGACATAACCGCGTTCAATGCAGCGAACGGCATTGCCACTGAGGCGTGGAGCCCGCTGGCGCAGGGTGCCGTCTTGACCGATCCGGCGGTGCTGGCCATTGCCGCAGCGCACGGACGCACCCCAGCCCAGGTCATCTTGCGCTGGCACCTGCAGCAGGGGCGCATCATCATCCCCAAGTCCGTCACCCCCTCGCGCATGGCCGAGAACCTGGACATCCTCGACTTTGAGCTGTCCGCCGCCGAACTTGCTGCACTGGATGCGCTCGAGCGTGACGGCCGCACGGGCCCCAACCCGGCGCAGTTCAATGGCTGATATCGGACGGCTTGGGCAGTTACTGCTGCGGGGGAACCGTGGGCAGGCCCTGGGCCTCCCACCCGCTCATGCCGCCAACGAGGGTGTCGGCATTGAACCCCAGCCCGGTCAAGGCTTCGGCGACCCGGCCGCTGCGCCCTCCGCCGTGGCAGACGGCAATGACGCGCCGCGACTTGTCCAGCTCGCCTGCACGCTCCAGCACCGAGCCGGAGGGAATGTGGACGGCATCCTCGATCATGCCGGTGGCCAGCTCCGGGGCTTCGCGGACGTCGATGATTTGCACATCCGGGTCTGCGGCCAAGATGTCGGCTGCGGTGATCTCCTGCATGGGTGCTCCTGAAGGTGGGGTTGGCGCGTGGCCGGGGCCGGCGTCGAACATGAACGTGTCACTTCCAGACTAAGCGCGATTCGCCACAGCCTGTGCCGCCGCGGGAGATTTCCCGGTCCTGGCCTAGGCTGGAGGCGTGAACGCACCCCTGGCACCCCACGCCCGCGACATTGAAATTGAAGACCTCGACCATTTTGACCGGTTGGTGGCCGGCGGTGCCAAATCCATGCACGGCTGGCACTTCCAGTCGGTGGACCTGCGCGGGCGGTCGGCGGATCTGGCCGCGCTGCACACCTCCGGCGCCATTTTCATGGGCTGCACCTTCGACGCAGGCACCGAGGACCTGCTGCGCGGCCGGGGCGCCTTGATCTTCCCGCCGCTGCCGCACATTCCCTTCGATGCCTACCGCGGCCACCTCTACACGGGCGCCGAGCTCTTTGCCGGGATTGCTGCCGAAGAATACGAAAACGTGCCGGATGCCAAAATTTACCAGTGGACCATGCAGGCCGGCCACGCCCCCGCCCTGCACGCGACACTGGCAACCGCCATGCACGACCGTGCCATATCCGACGCCCTCGATGATTTCCTGACGCAGGCGCACGGGCCGGTGGTGGGGGTCATGGGAGGTCATGCCGCGGCACGGGGGAGCGCCCAGTATGCCCAGGCCGCCGCGCTGGGCCGGACCCTGACCAAGGCCGGATTCCTGGTGGCGACGGGCGGCGGTCCCGGTGCCATGGAGGCCGCCAATCTGGGCGCGTACCTTTCCCCGTACGACGCCGGGACCCTCGAAAGTGCCCTGCTCACCTTGGCAGCCGTCCCCGGCTTCCGCCCCTCGGTCACCGAGTGGGGGAGGGCTGCGTACAGGGTGCTTGAGGAGTATCCCGCGGGGGCAGACACGCTGGGGGTCCCCACCTGGTTTTACGGCCACGAGCCACCCAATGTCTTTTCCACACAGATCGCCAAATTTTTCACCAATTCCCTGCGCGAGGCCATCCTGCTGGACCGCTCGCGTGGCGGGATAGTCTTTCTGCCCGGAGCCGCCGGCACGGTGCAGGAGATCTTTCAGGACGCCTGCGAGAACTACTACGCGGCCGATGGGGCGGTGGCGCCCATGGTGCTGGTCGGCAGGAAATACTGGGAGGTTGAGATGCCCGTGCTGCCGCTGCTGAAGACACTGGCTGCCGGGCGGGCCATGGACGATTTCGTGCACCTGGTGGATTCCGTGGACGAGGTCTGCGGGCTCCTCGCGGGAAACCACGGCTGAGCCTGCCAGCAAAATAGCAGGTCCACTCGATGAGCGGGTTGTTAGCCGCCGACCACGCCGCCAAAGAGCAGGCCCAAAAGGTACGTTGCGGCGGCGGCACCCATGCCGATGGCCAGCTGCCGTAAGCCGCGCCACAGCGGGGATGCCCCGGACAGCAAGCCAACGACGGCGCCCGTGCCCAGCAATGCCAAGCCGACCAGGGCGCAGGCAAGCACCAGGGCTCCGATCCCTGTCATGCCGAACAGGAACGGGATGATCGGGATGATGGCACCGGAGGCAAAGAAGCTGAAACTGGAGCTTGCTGCGCCCCACGCCGTGCCAAGGGTTTCAAGCTCACCGGGAGATTCAAAGTTTTCCGACTGCAGCGACAAGCTGGGGTCGCAATCGCAGGTAAATTGTCCCAGGCGCTCGGCTGCCCGGTGCTCGGCCGCCCCGCGGGACATGCCGCGCGCCAAATAAACAAGGACAAGTTCGTTGTTTTTCAGGTCGAGCGAAGGAGCTGCGGACAGTGTGATCCGGGTCGGCTGCGAGGCGTCAAGCAATTCGCGCTGGGAACGCACTGAAACAAACTCCCCGGCAGCCATCGACAGCGCCCCTGCCAGCAGGCCGGCGATGCCGCTGAACAACACCACCTGGCTGCCAACGCCTGTGGCCGCCATGCCCATGACCAGGGAAAGGTTGCTGACGAGGCCGTCGTTGGCGCCAAAGACGGCGGCCCGGAAGGAACCGGAGAGCCGGTTGCGGCCCCTGGCGGACAGCCCGCGAACCACCTCCTCGTGGATGGATTCATCAGCGGCCATGGCGTCGGTGGCATCATCATCGGTGGCATACGGGGACCTGGACTCCGAACGCTGCGCCAGTGCCAGCACAAACACGGAGCCGAAGCGTCGGGCCAGCAGCCCTAGAAGCCGGTTGCGCGATGATGGCCGCACGCGCGGCCCTGCATGGTCACCGAGCAGGTCCAGCCAGTGTTGTTCGTGGCGTCCTTCAGCTGCTGCCAGGGCCATCAGGATGTCGTGCTCTTCGCCGTCGCGGCGTTTCGCCAAGTCCCGGTAGACCGAGGCTTCGGCGCGTTCATCGGCCAGGTATTGGCGCCACCGCTTAATCTCTGCCGGTGTGGGAATTCGTTCAGGCACTGGGGTTGCTCCTCAAAGTCAGCCCTTACTGTAGCGCGGATTCATGCGGTTTTTCGGCTGGGGCTCCTAGTGAAAAAGTTTCGGCGCACCGGAAAATTCAACCAAAAGAAACATTGAGAAAGTACTTGACGCAATGGAAAGTACTTGCGTAGAGTTGTGTCATTGCTTCAACCCAACAAGATGTTTCAACCGAGGAGAACCCCATGGCCACCACGCAACAGACCAAGACCCACGACTACTACGCCACCCGCGTCATGCGGATCGGCATGGCCATGGGAATCGCCTGCATGGTGGCTCTGTTCATTGCCGGACTCGTCAAGGGAAACGCGGGCATGCTGGTCATGGCCTCCAGCACCGCTGCGGTGCTGGGTGCCACCTGGGCTTCCACCAGTGCGGCAGCTAGAAAGAAAGCTGCCAGCCGGCCGCAGCACTGATGCAAGCAGTCGCGGTCCCCGGCCGTGCCTTGCCGCGGGTGCCGTCCGTGCCCTGCCGCGGGTGCCGTCCGTGCCCTGCCACGGGAGCCGACCGGGCCCTTAGAATCGGCGTGGAACTGTTGTAATCTGGCAGTGGAGGCGCAGAGATGCAGGTCACAACCGCCGGTGCTGAAAAGACCGGAACGTTGCTTGTCTCGGTGGGCCGTGCCATAAACGTCCTGGACTGCATCGGTTCGGCATCACGCCCGTTGTCCGCGAAGTCCATTGCGCGGGCGACGGCATTGAGCTTGGGCACAACTTACAACATCCTGCGCACGCTTGCGCACTCGAACTATGTGGCGGCCGAACGCGACGGGTATGTTTTGGGTCCGGCGCACCCGGCGGTGGCGGTCGACAGCCAGGCCGTCGCACTCGCCCGCAGCCGCACCATCATGAACGGAATCCGCGAGGAACTGGGTGCGGCCACCTACCTGAGCCGCTTCTGTGACGGCGAGATTGAGCTGGTCGACATTGTCGACACCCGGCTGACGCCCCGCGTGGAACTGTGGGTGGGGCTGCAGGATGGTGCCCACGCCACCGCTTTTGGCAAGCAAATCCTGGCCGCACTGGATGCCGCGACCCGCCAGGATTACATCACCCGCCATCCCTTGGCGGAACTGACTCCCTATACCGTTCGCTCACCCCGGGAGTTCCTTCGTGAATTGGAACTGGGCCCTACGGTGACAGTGGACGACCAGGAATACGCGCTGGGCTTCAACTGCCTGGCCGTGCCGGTGGAGACGCCGTCCTGGCTCGGCTCCCTGGCTGTATCCTTCCCGTGCGGAGCCGGGAAGTCCGGAGCCGGGAAGTCCGGAGCCGGATCGTCCGGAGCGGTGAAGTCCGGCGGTGAAGCCGGCGGGGGTCTGGGCGCGAAACGCGAGAAGTGCGCCAAGGTTCTCCAAGGCGCTGCCGCACAGCTGGCGGTCGTGCTCGGTGTGAATCCAAGCGCCACACCGGCCCCGGTCAAGGGCGAACATTTCACGGGCTGAAATAACAAGCGTCCCACCCCGCCGCCAACAGGCTTACGCTCAAAAGACAGGGACAGCCGCCGCCTGGTGTTGGCGCACGGTCCCACGCAAGGCCCGGATAAAGAGTTGGACAAAGAGTTGGACAAAGGAGTCGCCATGACCACGGAAACGGCTGAGGTCGCATCGGATCTCAGCGCCGAAACACGCCGCGGGATGCTGAGCCAGATGATCCTGATCAGGACATTTGAGGAAGCCATCCTGCGCGAATACCACGCGGACAAGAGCCCGGGCTTTGACATTGGGAAGGGCCTGATCCCCGGTGAGATGCACCTCGCCGCCGGGCAGGAGCCGGTGGCCGCCGGCCTCTGCGCCCACCTCGAACAAGGCGACGCCCTCACAGCAACCCACCGCCCGCACCACCTGGCCATCGCCAAGGGCATGAACCTCCGCTCGCTGGCCGGTGAAATCTTCGGCCGGGAGTCCGGATTGGGGCGCGGACGCGGCGGGCACATGCACCTCTTTGACCCGGCCACGCACTTCTCCTGCTCCGGGATTGTTGCGGAGGGATTCCCCGCCGCGCTCGGCCAGGCGTTTGCGTTCAAGCGCGCCGGCACCAACAACATTGCCGTCGCGGTCGCCGGTGAGGGTGCCGCCAATGCCGGCCCCTTCCATGAGTCGCTGAACCTGGCGGCCCTGTGGAAGCTGCCCGTCATCTTTGTCATTGAGGATAACGACTGGGGAATTTCCGTCCACCGGAACGCCTCCACCTCGGTGCCTTCCAATGCCGTCCGTGGCGCGGGCTACGGCATCCCGGGCGTGCGTGTTGAAAACAACGACGTCGAAGCCGTTCATGCCGCTGTCGGCGCGGCCGTCGCACGGGCCCGGGCAGGCGAAGGGCCGAGCCTGATCGAGGTCCACACACTGCGCCTCTGGGGCCACTTCGAGGGCGACGCCCAGGGCTACCGGCCGGAACTTGCCGACGTCCCCGACCATGACCCCATCCCCGCCTACCAAAAGAAGTTGGTCGACGCCGGACTCGTCACCGAGGCCGAGGTGGCCAACATGGAAGCCGCCGCACGCACCCAGGTGGAGGACGCCGTCGAACATGCCAAGGCGGCACCGGTGCCCAACCCGGCCGAGGCACTCAAATACGTATTTGTGGAAGGTGAACAGTCATGAGCACAACAACGGACGGCACCTCGGTGCAGGGCACGGCAGCCCAAAAGGCACTGCCCGTCGAACCCGACCCGGGCAGCCGCCGGCTGAACACGGCCAAGGCCCTGCAGGAGGCGATCGGGGCGGCGATGGAGCAGGACGATTCGGTGTTTGTGATGGGGGAGGACGTGGCTGCCTACGGCGGCATCTTCTCCTCAACCACGGGCCTGCTGGAGAAATTCGGTCCCGAGCGGATCATTGACACGCCCATTTCCGAGTCGGCGTTCATCGGGCTCGGCATCGGGGCGGCCGTGGAAGGCATGCGGCCCATCGTGGAGCTCATGTTTGTGGACTTTTTCGGCGTCTGCATGGACCAGATCTACAACCACATGGCGAAGATCCACTATGAATCCGGCGGCAATGTCCGCGTCCCCATGGTGCTCATGACGGCTGTGGGCGGCGGCTACTCCGACGGTGCCCAGCACTCGCAGACGCTGTGGGGGACCTTTGCGCACCTGCCCGGGATGAAGGTTGTGGTGCCGTCCAACCCATACGATGCCAAGGGATTGATGACGGCGGCCATCCGTTCCGACGACCCCGTGGTGTACATGTTCCACAAGGGCGTCATGGGCCTGGCCTGGATGGCGAAGAACCAGCGCTCGATCGGCGCCGTGCCCGAAGAGGACTATGAGGTTCCGATCGGCAAGGCCAATGTGGTTCGCGAGGGCACCGATGTCAGCATCGTGACGCTGTCGCTGTCGGTGCACCACAGCCTGGACGTGGCGGAAAAGCTGGCGGGGGAGGGCATCAGTGTCGAGGTGCTGGACCTGCGCTCGCTGGTGCCGCTGGACCGTGAGGCCGTCATCGCCACGGCAGCAAAGACCGGAAAAGTCATTGTGGTCGACGAGGACTATCAGTCATTTGGGCTGTCGGGGGAGATTGCCGCCACCATCACCGAGCACGACCCCGCCCTCCTAAAGCACTTCAGCCGCGTGTGCGTGCCGGACGTGCCCATTCCCTACGCCCACGAACTCGAATATGCTGTGTTGCCAACGGCCGCTCGCATTGAGGCCGCGGTCCGAACGGCGGTAGCTGCATGAATGAAGTCCTGTTTCCGATGATGACAGGGGATGCCTCCGAACCCGGCGTCGTGGCCACCTGGTACGTGGCCGACGGCGACACGGTCGCGGAGAAGCACCTGCTCGCCGAGGTTGCCATTGACAAGGTCGACGCCGAGATTTACGCACCCGTTGCCGGCACCGTCCGGCTTCGGGTCCAGGAAGGCGACGAAGTGGCACAGGGGTCTGTGATCGCCGAAATCGAATAGTCCCCAACTCCTCCCCAAGCCGAGCCGCTGGCGCGTCTCAGCTGGGGGCCGCTCGGAGTTGTGGGCCCAGCCAACTGCGCCCCAAGCCGAGCCGCTGGCGCGTCAGTGCGCGGTGAGCCCAAAGCCGATCCGGCGCCCCGCCCTGACGCCGGTCTGCGCCACGGTGATAACCAGGGTGGCGATTTCCGGTATCCACTGGGCCGGCCGGACGGCCTGTGTGAGTGCGTCGACCAACTCGACGGGCTCGCCCGACCAGTACTGGTGGTAGCCACCGGGCGTCGCAAAGGACACGGAACCAAGGTTGAGGTCCACGGCCGGAAGGACGGGGATGCTGGTGGGCCGTGCAGTCTTGCGCCGGGTTGCGGGGGCCACGGAAGTGAAAGTCATGTTGGAAGCCTTTGCTTGCTCTTACCGAACGGAGCTTTCCGCCGGTCACTTCCTCATCCGAACCACCCGTGAAGCATGGGGTTGGTGTGCGACCAGTCGGAGCTTGGTGCCGCATCTCTTGAAGCTGTCCCCCACACTACGTCTTTTAAGCACGACGGCGGCAGGTGACGTAATTTATTACGTCACCTGCCGCCGTCGCGTGTTGAGCCAGCTGCACCCTCGACGATGGAACTGCCCGCGCGTTGGTTGCAGCAGCAGCTGCAGGCTGTTCAGCTTCGAGAGTCCGCCCGTGAGACAACTGTCTTGCCCGAGACCTCCGCCATTGCTGCCATGGGTGCCCGGCTCGCAACGCTTCCGGGCACCAGGGCAGCTTCTGGACCTGCTGCCGTGGGGACGGTCAGGTGTCGTGGGTACCGATCGCATTGGCAACCTGCCAGTCACTCGACCATTGACCCGTCGCAGTACAGGGGCGGTATTGGGAGTGAACTCGACACCGCCCCTGTACTTGGCTATTTTTTAGGCCAGGGTTCCGGCGCGGCGGCCGAAGACCACACCCGCAGCCAGGCCGGAGCCGCCGGGATAGTTGGTGGAGAAAAGGCCACCGAGCATCTCACCACAGACAAACAGGCCGGGGATGGATTCTCCGCTTCCATTGAGAACGCGGCCGTGGGTATCTGACTTCAAGCCACCGAAGGTGAACGTGATGCCGCAGGTGACGCCGTATGCATAGAACGGGGCGGTGATGAGCGGTGCAGCCCAATTGCTCTTGACGGGCACTGTGTCCGCGCGGCGACCGTCCTTCACTGTGGGATCCAAGGTGACAGAGGTGTCGATTGAAGTGTTGTAATCGTTGATCGTCTTCTCCAGAGCCTCGGCCGGGACGTTGATTTTGGAGGCCAGTTCCTCGATCGTGTCGGCCTGCTCCACCGAGATGCCGGGCATGTCATATTCCTCGGTGCGCAATGCCGGGCGAATGGTGGCGTCGAAGACCTGGTAGGCAATGGATCCGGGCTGCTGGAGGATTACCTTGCCGTACTTGGCATAGGTGTAGTTGCGGAAGTCTTCACCCTCGTCAAGGAAGCGCTTGCCGTCGCGATTGACGATGACGCCCAAGGGGTAGCTCTGACGGGTTAGCCGGTTGGTCAGTTCCCGGTTTGATTCGTTCTTGGCGGTGAAAGCGTCCCACTGGACTGAGTGGCAGGTGCCCCAGTCTCCGCCCTTTGCGGCACCGGAATCCAGGGCTGCGGTGATCATTTCACCCGTGTTGAATGGGGTGCCACGGACCTTGGCGTTTTCCCAGCCATCCCCGAGGTTTTCCTGACGCATCCTGGAGTTGGCCTCGAAACCGCCGGCCGCGAGGATGACGGACTCGGCCCGGATTTCCTGGACTGTACCGTCGGCCTGGCGGACCTTGACGCCCTTGATGGTGTCGCCTTCCTGAATCAGGCCAAAAACGTCCTGACTGTATCGAACCTCGGTGCCGATCTCCTCGGCTACGCGAACATGATCGGCCATGAGCCCCTCACCGCCGCCGGTGTTGCCAACATGCAGCCCGCCCCAAAAGAGGAAGGTGCCGTCGGGGCGCTTGTAAGCCTGGCGTTCGTACATCAGGCGGTACTTGAGTCCCAGCGAGTTGAGCCAACGCAGACCATCGGCTGCTTCGTCGACCAATACGGCGGTCAGCTCCGGATCATTACGTCCCTCGGTCACTTTGACGAGGTCTGAGGTGTACTCGGCCGCGGAATAGGGCGGTACCTCGGTCGCCGCGTGCCGGTCATCGTCGTCGATGAAGCTTTGCAGGTCCGCGAGACCGTTGTGAGGGATGCGTGTGGCTCCGGCCGTGTAAAAGCTATTACCGCCAAACAGATCCTTTGGAGCCTTTTCCAGCAACAGAACTTTGCGGCCACGCTCGGCTGCTGCGTGTGCTGCGGTGAAGGCGGCGTTACCTCCACCGACCACGATGACATCTGCGTCGATGGACTGTGCTGACTGATCGAAATTTTGAGTAGTCATGGTGTCTCATTTCTAGACTTGAATACGGAAGTATTCTTTTGTATACATTGAATCGGAAAAGGAAGCTGAACCCTCGAGGAAGACTCGGTTATCTGTTTTGCAACAAGATGGGGGGAATGCTGGCGATGGGAGAAACTTGAGTTTCAAGCCGGCGCTGTCGCCGCTCCAGGGCATCCGCCAAGGCACCCAGGAGGACGTTGATGATGAGGAAGCCGATGGCCGCAACAAACTGGGCTTGCAGGAGGGACTGAGTGTAGTACTGGCCGATGACAGTGGCTGATCTTAGTAGTTCCATGTACCCGCCAAGTACGTAGGCCAAGGCCGTCCCCTTGAAGAGAATGATCAGCTGGCTGACCAGAGCCGGGCTCATGGAGCGCAAAGCCTGGGGCAGCAGCACCCGCATAAGAGTTCCAACATGGGAGAAGCCCAGGGCGAGCGCGGCCTCGGATTGTCCCGTCGGCAATGCGACGATACCGGAACGGATCAGGTCACCAATGACGGCACCACTGTATAAAGTCAGCGCAATGACGAGGAACCAGAAGTCACCCAATTTGAGCCCGTAGTTCGGCAGGACCAATGATGTGAAGTAGAGCAGGAGCAACAGCGGGATGCTGCTAAAGACATCCGTGTAGACGCGGCTTAGTCGGCGTATCAACTTGTGAGTGGAGACCAGGCCAAAGGCGAGGATGCAGCCCACAGCAAGGGAGAGAACCATACCCACCAGGGCGGCGGCAATGTTATTCCACAGTCCTTCGCCGAGTAGTTTCCAGAGTCCCAGCTCCTTAAAGGGTGCCCACGCCACGGCGCTGAAGGCACCCTTTTTGGTCAGCGTGGCCAACACGAGGTAGGCGAGGGCCGCTAATGCCAAGCCAGCAACAATTTCAATTGCCAGGTGGCGTCGCTTGGTGCGAGGTCCTGCGGGATCGAAGAGAGTTTTACTAGTCATCGGCTGAACGCCACCTTATTGTCGATTGCTGCGATGAGCCGGCCAATAACCAGGCCCATGACCAGGTAACAAATTGCTGCACCTGCAAAGACCAAGAACGGCGAGGCTTCGTCAATGGCAAGCTTGTCCGAGAGGAACGTCAGTTCGGCGACGCCGATCAGGGCGGCAACGGACGTGTTCTTGAGCATGGTGATGTAAACGTTGCCCAGCGGTCGGATTACGGAAGCGAAGGCCTGGGGGAGCACCAAAAGCCGCATGGAGGTCAGAGGGGTGAAGCCGAGAGCTCGGCTGGCCTCCAATTCCCCTTGGTCTACCGTGTTGAGACCGGCGCGGATGGTCTCCGCCACGAACGGTGCCGTGTAGAGAACCAAGGCAACGGCTGCTGAAGAGTAAAGCGAGAATTGGATCCCGAGCTGTGGGAGGCCAAAAACGAACAACACCATCTGCACCGGCAAGGGGACGTTTCGGAATACCAGGATGTATGCCGATGCTACGGCCCTACCCACCCGAATTGGGCTGGTTTTCAGGGCGGCAATGAGCGTTCCAAGGACCAGGGATCCGAGGCCGCCAAGCATGACCAAGCCAAGGGTAAGCAAAATGCCCTGGCCGAAGTCGCCTGCGTGATTGAAAAGGAAAGACATGGGAGGTCCTAGAGCACGATCTTCGGGGGAACTACTGTTCCCGGCTTGACCTTGCCGATGGTGGCGTCGTACGCCTTCTGCCATTCGCCGTCGGCAATGGCCTTGGTGAGGACGCTGTCCAGGTAGTCATGGAACACGGTGTCATCCTTGGCCGAACCAATGGCGAATTCTTCAGAGTCTGCCAAGTGGCCGCTGGCAATGCGGAACGCGTCGGGGTTCTGGGACTGGACGCCGAGGAGAATTGCCTCGGTTGTCGTGACGGCGTCAACGCGCTTGTCCTTCAAGGCCTGTGCGCACTCGCTGTAGGTGCTGAAAAGGATCAGCTTTGCGTCCGGGACGGCTTCTCCGATCAATTGTGAGGCGCGGGCACCGGTGGTTGAACACACCGACTTGCCGGCGAGGTCCTCCGACTTGTCAACAGAAGTGTCATCCTTGCGAACCAGAAGAGCAACATTGCTCTCAAGGTACGGTCCGGCGAAGCTCACGACCTTCTTGCGGGCCTCGGTCACGGCATAGGATGCGATAACCACATCCACCTTGTTCTGAGTGATGAATGCTTCACGGTTCTTCGTGACAGCTTCTACATATTCAATGTTGTCGGCACTGCCGGTGAGATCCTTGGCCAGAATTTTGGCCATCTCGATGTCAAGGCCTTCCATGGTGCCGGAAACGGGGTTCTTGACACCGAACAACGGCTGGTCGAACTTTACGCCAACGATGACCTTGCCGCGCTCCTGGATCTTCGCCATGGTGCTACCTGCGGGGAAGGTCTGAACCGGGCCAGTCGCTGCGGGAGCGTCATTGCCACATGCTGTGATGCCAAGGGCGAGGGTGGCCATGATGGCCAAAGCTGAGAGTAAACGAGTGCGCTTCATTGTGGCTCCTCAAAAGTGATGCTTCGTCGCATCAACGAGTGGTGGGTGGGGACAGTGGGTAATTAGTGAACGGAAGAAAGGAACGCTTTGGCGCGTTCGCTCTGGGGATTGGTAAAGAACGATTCCGGATCTGCCATTTCGACGATCTGTCCCTCGGCCATGAAGATGATTCGATCCGCGAAGGCTCGGGCGAAGGACATCTCGTGAGTGACGACCACCATCGTGGTGCCGTTTTGGGCCAGGCTCCTCATGGTTGCAAGGACTTCCTGTGTGGACTCAGGGTCAAGTGCCGATGTTGGCTCGTCAAAAAGCAAAACTTTCGGCTCCATGGCCAAGGCACGGGCGATGGCTGCGCGCTGCTTCTGTCCACCCGATAACTGGGACGGCCGGCTGCCGGCCTTGTTCTCGATTCCTACGAGCTTGAGGAGTTCGCGGGCCCGAGCCTCGGCTGTGTTCTTATCGATCCCTCGGATCTTACGTGGCGCCATGGTGATGTTGTCGAGGATCGATTTGTGGGAGAACAAGTTGAAGGACTGGAAGACCATTCCCACTTCGGTGCGGAATTTGTACAGCTCTCGGCCCTCAAATGGCTGCACATGGCCGTCGATGAGGATATCCCCCTCATCGATGACCTCGAGGCGGTTGATGCAGCGGCACAGGGTTGATTTTCCTGATCCCGAGGGACCGAGGATGACAACGACTTCGCCACGTTCAACGGACAGGTTGATGTTGGACAGGGCCTGCATTGTGCCGAAGCGTTTTCCAACGCCGCGGAACTCGACGATGGTGTCGGTTTCTGTAATCGCTGTCATGATCTATCTCCTTTGACTGGATACGACTGTATACATTGAAATACAGTGTGACACGGTGATGTCGGTCACGGCAAGGGGAGGGGCGGAAATTAATCCAGCAGGACTGGTTGAGTCTCCGGCTGGCGTCGTGGAACGAGGAATGTCCGGCGGTTACGCGCCGGAATTAAAGTGATACTGAATCGCGTAATAATCCCAGACGAAGTGCGCGTGCTGTTTCCATATGTGCCCTGGAGACTTCTTTGGCCTTGGCTTCATCTCTGGATGAAATGGCGTCCACGAGACGACTGTGTTCGGCAAGAGCTTCCTGCCACCGATGGCCTACCGAGAGCGTAGAGTGCGGGGTGCGAATCAGATGGGTGGAGAGTCTCTGGAGGAGATCTTCGAGGACCGGATTATGGGCTGCGGCCCAGACGGCTGCATGGAATTCCAAGTTGGTTGAGGCGCGGGTGGCGTCGTCGGGATTCACGAGGGCAAGATCGCGCGCCAGAAGTCCTTCAAGGCGAACGACGTCGGTGATGTCACGGGAGATGGCCGCCTGGCCAGCCACTTCTTGCTCCAAGAGGATGCGCACGTCATAGACCTGAATGGCTTCTTGCGCCGTGGCCTGATGGACTTGCAGCCCGCGGGCGCCTTGTTCGAGCAAGCGATCGTGTTTGAGCCTGCGGAGGGCATCGCGGACTGGAGTGCGCGACACGCCAAACCTCTCGCTGATTGCGACCTCTCTCAGCGGTGTCGCCGGTGGCAGGGCGCCAGCCAGAATCTCTGCACGAAGTTCGCGATAGATGGAATCTCCATCGTGGCGCATCGCTCTTGATGGCGTTGGCATGAATCTCCCGACTAGGCGAACGGGTCCGGTCACTGGGTTCTGCACAAGCTGGTTATGGCGTGATTGCGGACTGGCAGTTGCTGATTCTTCGAATGGAGTATTCCTTCGAGTGCCACTAAGAATACCCATTGCGTGTGATGTATCCAACTGTACACAAAGAAAGTCGGGATATTGCCCCGGTGGATACGATCCACTGGTGTTGGCGGTTGGCCATCTGGAACACTGAAAGGCGGTTCCGGATGACGAAACACACCGGCAAGGCTTCAGCTCCACCGCGGAGCGTGGCCATCTTCAGGTGCTCTGCCACACGTCCCGCCGTCGGCCCCAAACAAAACAGCCCCGCAGAAGTGGTTGCCAATTCAACCTAAATCAGTTGACTTTGCAACCATTTCTGCGGGGCAGATGCGAGGGCTACTTTGCCAGGGTGGCGTGCTCCTCGTCGGGGTTGGAGTCGGTGGCTGCCGCGGCCAGTCGGTCGTCCCAGGCCTTGCGGATGTGGGCCGGGGTTTCCGGGGTCAGCAGGGACACCACAACGTAGACGATGAGCGAGGATGCCAGGCCGAAGTAGATCGGCTCGTTGGCGTAGATGCCGTCGGCGCTGTGGATGATGCCGGTGGCGTAGATGACCAGGGACACGATGGTGACGACGCAGCCAACAGCCATGGACCAGGCGGCGCCCAGACCGGTGCCGCGCTTCCAGACGAGGCCGCCGATGATGGCCACGAGCAGGCCGCCGACGAGGATGTCGTAGGCGATGGTCAAGGCGAACACCACGTCGTTGACCACAATGGAAATCAGCACCACGAGCACGCCGATGATCAGGATGTACGCGCGGTTTGCCTTGATGTCGTGCTCGGGGTTGGCGGAATCGGAATTGTCGATGTCCTTGCCGAACCAGCTGGCGACGAACGGAATGACGTCCTTGCGGGCCACCGTCGCGGCGGCAATGAGCGAGCCGGATGCGGTGGACATCATCGCTGCCACGGCAGCGGCCAGCACGATGCCGCCGATGCCCATGGGCAGCAGGTCCGTGGCGACGAGCGCATACACGTCGTCCTTTAGTTCCACATGGCCGGCCAGGGCCACGGAGGCTGCCATGCCGATCAGTGCGCCGGCAACGCCGTAGAGGATGCAGTAGATGCCAGCCGTGGCACCGCCCCAGCGGGCAACTTCCGGCGTGCGGGCCGTGAAGACGCGCTGCCAGATGTCCTGGCCGATGAGCAGGCCAAGCGTGTACACGACGAAGTAGGTGATGATCGTCTGGGTGCCGATGCCGTCCCACTGGAAGAAGCTGGCATCCACGCGCTCACGGATGCCGTCAATGCCGCCCGCGGCGTTCCATGCGAACGGCAGCATGAGCAGGAAGACGCCCACAGTCTTGATGACGAACTGCACCTGGTCGGCGAGGGTGATGGACCACATGCCGCCAATCGTGGAGTAGACCAACACGATCGCCCCGCCGACGGCGATGGCCAGCCAGCGGTCCCAGCCGAACAGCACCACAAAGATGGTGGCGTAGGCGCCGGTGGACGTTGCTGAAATCATGATGGTGTAGGCCAGCATGACGATGCCCGAAACCTTGGTGGTTTCCTGGCCGTAGCGCAGGCTCAGCATCTGCGAGACCGTGTAGATCTTCAGCTTCTGCAGTGTGGGTGCAAAGAGCAGGCTCAGCAGCAGCACGCCGACGCCGATGGCGACCACGAGCCACATGCCCGAGATGCCGAACTTGTAACCGAGCCCCACCCCGCCCACCGTGGAGGCACCGCCGAGGACGACGGCGGCCATGGTGCCTGTGTAGAGGAACGGGCCCAGGCGGCGGCCGGCGACGAGGAAGTCGCTGTTGTTCTTGGTTCGTGATTTGCCCCACCAGCCAAAGGCCAGCATGGCCACCAAATATAAGACGACTATGGCAATGTTTAGGTCCACGAGATGCTCCAGTGTGCTAAGTAATAGGGATCCCCCAAAAATATTGCCCATAAAGCAACATCTGTTGTCTATTAGGCTAAACTGTGATGGTAGTTACAGTCAATATGCCGCTTAAAAACCTTGTGGCATTGGTGGTGTAAGGAGCCGCAATGAAAGCTTTGCCCCTGGAACCAAGCGCCGGCCCGGTGGCCATTGGGTCGCGGATCCGCGCCGCCAGACAGGACCAGCGGCTCACTATTGAGCATGTGGCCGGCGCGACCGGATTGACGAAGGGATTCCTCAGCAGGGTCGAGCGTGACCTGACCTCACCCAGTGTGGCTTCCCTGGTCACCTTGTGCCAAGTTCTCTCCATCTCCATTGGCGACCTGTTCGCCGCCCCGGAAACCCACCTGACCCGGCGGGGCGAAGGTCCGCGCATCTCCCTCGGCGGCGAGGGGATCGTTGAGCGGCTGCTGACCTCACGCTCGGAACGGCGCCTGCAGATCCTCGGTGCCACGATTGAGCCATATGGGCGCGGTGAAGCTGAACTTTACGCGGTCGACTGTGACGTCGATGTCCTGCACATCATCAGCGGCGAGCTGACTCTGCGCATGACCCAGGACTCCTATGAGTTGAAGGCCGGCGACACACTGTCATTTCCCGGCCGTGAGCCGCACAGCTGGGAAAATTTTTCGGCCCACCCCGTCGAGGCGCTGTGGATCCTGGTCCCCGCGGCTTCGGGGTCGGGCTCAAGCTAGCCAGGTCGCCGCTGACCCTGAGCCCACGCCCGGCCCTTAACCCACAAGCAGAAGATACGCGAGGAGCGCCATGACAGCGGGCATGCTGGTTGAAACGGAAATTACGGCCCCGGTCGCCCTGACCCTCCCCAATGGGCGGCTCAACCCGGCGGCTGTGGGGTGGACGCGCATCCCGCTGCACGACACTTCCGGCATTGGCCGCGGGCACCAGCGGTGGGGGCGGAACAAGCGCTGGGAGTATTGGGCCGTCACCTCCCCGACACACATTGTGTCCCTGACGGTTTCCTCGCTGGACTATGCAGCCGTGCATGAACTGTGGGTGCTGGACCGGGGCACCGGTGAAACGGTTGGCGCAAACGTGACGGGCATTCTGGGCGGCAGTGCCACCTTGCCGCCGTCGTTGGGGGATGGCTCCGCCCGGGCGCAGACCAAAAATCTGAGCATTGACATTGCGGAGGTTCCGGGCGGCACGCGGCTGCGTGCCCAGACACCCCGGGTGCGGCTGGACGTTATGGCCGCCCGCCCCGAAGGCCACGAATCCCTGGGCGTGGTGGTGCCGTGGAATGACCGCCAGTTCCAATACACGGTCAAGGATGTGGCCCGTCCGGCCAGCGGAACCCTGTCCGTTGGCGGGCGCACCGTCAACCTTCCGGCGGGCGAATCGTGGGCCGTCCTCGATCACGGGCGCGGCCGCTGGCCCTACTCAATGAACTGGAATTGGGGCGCCGGTTCGGGCACCACCGACGGGAAGGTCATCGGCATCCAGCTCGGATCCAAGTGGACCGACGGCACCGGTGCCACCGAAAACTCGCTGCTGGTGGATGGGCGGCTGCACAAGATCAGCGAAAACCTGGTGTGGGACTACAGCAACACCGACTTCCTCGCGCCGTGGCACATCCACGGACAATCGGCGGACCTGGTCTTCACACCGTTTTACGACAAGGTCTCCGTCATCAATTTGGGGATCCTGGGCAACAAAACCCACCAGTGTTTCGGCCATTACGACGGCGAGATCGCCGACAGCGACGGAAACCGCATCCGTGTGGCCGGCATCCTGGGTTGGGCCGAGGACGTCCACAACCGCTGGTAATCCCCACGCCCTCCCTAACCTCGTGCCTCGGCCAGGGTACCCTCGGGCGCGCGGGCCCATTGCCCGCCCTCCCTAACCTCGTGCCTCGGCCAGGGAACCCTCGGGCGCGTGGGCCCATTGCCCGTCAGCCGACGTGGACCCAGGGCCGCTTGATGAGTTCGGGTTCGGCCTCGCGGAGGACCTCGCGGGTCACCGGCGCTATTTCGCCCTCGCCGATGAACAGGTACTTGAGCAGGTTCTTGATCGGGTTGCCCTCGGTCCAGCGGAAGTAAATGTGCGGGATCAGGCCGGTCACGTCGCGAATGTGCAGCAGGACGGCGGCGATGGTGTTGGGCACGTTGGATGAATGAACCTGGAGAATCTTGAAGCCGTGCCGTGTGATGCCACGAATTTCCAGCGCCGTTTCAAAATCGGAGGAGTCATCGACAATGACCTCCATGAACAGCACGTCGCGTGGATCGCCCATCTCATTGACCATTGCGGCGTGCGCCAGCTTGCGCCTGTAGGCGGCGGCGCTGCGGGTCTTGGGATCGTGGGAGATGATGCGGATGGTTCCCTCATCAACTGTCGCCACAAAATTCATGGCCGCCTCATCCATGCGAATGTATGTTGCCCGCAGCTCAAAGGAGCGGCGCAGCCGGGAGAGCAGGCTGACAACGACAATGCCCAGAATAAACAGCAGCGCGATCTTGAGGCCGTCAGGGCGTTCAATGGAGTTCGCCACTGTCGTGTACACAAACGCCACCGAAACGGCGCCGAAGCCGACCACCTTCGCCCGCTCGCCCTTCCGCTTGGCCGACAGCGTCACTGCGATCGCGGCAGAGGTGATGAGCACCAGCACACCGGTCGCGTAGGCGCCTCCCTGGGCATCGACGTCGGCCTTGAAAATGATGGTGATGAGAACTGCGATGACTGTGAACACCAGCACCAGCGGGCGCACGGCTGCCGCCCACTCCGGTGCCATGCCGAAACGCGGCAGGTAGCGCGGGACCAGGTTGAGCAGGCCGGCCATGGCGCTGGCCCCGGCAAACCACAGGATGGCGATGGTGCTGATGTCGTACACGGTGCCGAAGCCTTCGCCGAGGAGGTCGTGGGCCAGGAAGGCCAGGGCACGGCCGTTGGCGGCGCCGCCGGGCTGGAATTCCGCGGCCGGGATCAGCACAGTGGTGGCGATGGAGGAGGTGATGAGGAAGGTGCTCATGATGAGCGCCGCCGTCGTCAGCAGCCTGTGGGCGCCCCTGATGCGGCCCTCGGGATTCTCTTCCGTGTCCGTGGGCCGGCCCTTGATCTGCGGCATGACGGCCACGCCGGTTTCGAAGCCGGACAGGCCCAGAGCCAGGCGCGGAAACACCAACAGGGCGACGGCGACGACCATGACGGGGCTGCCGTGCTGGGTTGTCAGTGCCGTCCACCAGTCGGCGGTGAGTAACGGGCTGCCGGTCACCGCCACGAGGGCGACTCCGATGACAACGAGGTTCAGGGCCAGGAAGATTGCCACCAACACCACGGCGATTCCGATGGCCTCCTTGAAGCCGCGCAGGAAGACGGCAGCCAGCCCGGCGATCAACACCAGCGTGATGCCGATGTTGTGGCTTTGCAGGAAGTCGGGGGCAAAGGGATTTTCAATCACGTGTGCCGTGGCGTCGGCGCTGGAGAGCGTAATGGTGATCATGAAGTCGGTGGCCGCGAACCCCAACAGGGCAAGCACAAAGAGTTTGCCCCACCAGCGCGGCAGCAGCCGTTCAAGCATGGCGATGGAGCCGGCGCCGTGCGGGCTTTCACGGGCCACCCGCTTGTAGACCGGCAGCGCACCGAACAGTGTCACGAGCACCAGCACGATGGTGGCCAGCGGAGCAAGCACACCGGCGGCCAGGGCGGCGATGGCAGGCTGGTAGCCCAGGGTTGAGAAGTAGTCCAGGCCGGTCAGGCACATGACCCGCCACCAAGAATGGCGCACGTGGCCGGCATCGGGCTTGCCGTGCGGGCCCTGCCGCTTGCCCGAACTTTCCGGCAGGCCCTCGAGCAGCCATTGGCGCAGGGCCGCCTTGCCCCGGAGCTTCACAGCGGCGCCGGGGTCTTCAGGTGCTTTGGCGGGGGATGTCACAGGCGGCCTTTCGTTTCGTCGCCGTTCTCTGGCGGCTAATGGAGACTAGCACCGGCCGGGGCCCCGCGACCCCTGTCTTGACGATATCTTAACGCCCAATTTTCATCCGGAGTCCGGGGCGCCGTGGGCGGTTGCTGCGGGACAGGTACGGGAATGGTGCTGCGCTGGTGCGGCCGCGGGTTGCTGGCTGGCCGAAGCGGGAGGCGCCGTCACGATTCAGCGCCTAAGCCGCCGTCGTGGGTTGCTGCGGTAGGGAGCAGTCCACGGATCAGCGCCTAAGCCGCGGCATTGGGTTGCTGCGGTGGGGAGCAGTCCACGAATCAGCGCCTGGGCCGCGAACCAGCTGTTGCCCATCAGCTGATTCGCGGCCCAGGCGCTGGTGCACGCCGGGGGAGTGGTCCGCAGCGCCGGGAGCCCTCCCGCGGAGGCACCCAAATCCACAGAATGTATTCCCTGCGAAACTTTTGGTTCCCATTAGGCAACATCAGTTGTACGATGGTGAACAACTGTCCGGATGTGACGCATGTCTACTGTGTCGGCACCTCCGGGAATCCGCTTGAGAGACGAGGATTTCCATGAAAGAGCTCCGCATCGAGGCCAACGGCAACCTCGGCCCGATCGATTCCTCCCAAATTCCGCGCTATGCGGGCGCCGCAACGTACGCGCGCCTCCCGCGGCTGGACCAGGTCGCCAAGGCTGATGTCTCCGTCGTGGGCGTCCCCTTTGACAGCGGCGTTTCCTACCGCCCGGGCGCGCGCTTCGGCGCCAACCACGTCCGCGAGGCCAGCCGCCTCCTGCGCCCGTACAACCCGGCGTGGGATGTTTCCCCGTTTGAAAACTGCCAGGTGGCCGACGCCGGCGACATGGCCGTGAACCCCTTCAACATCAACGAAGCCATTGAGACCATCCAGCAAAACGCGCTGGACCTGACAGCCGGCGGTTCCAAGCTGCTGACCATCGGTGGCGACCACACCATCTCCCTGCCGTTGCTGCGCGCCGCCGCCGAACGTGCCGGCGAACCCGTCGCGATGCTGCACTTTGACGCCCACCTGGACACCTGGGACACCTACTTTGGCGCCGAATACACGCACGGCACCCCCTTCCGCCGCGCCGTTGAGGAAGGCATCCTGGACACCGAGGCCATCTCGCACGTCGGCACCCGCGGCCCGCTCTACGGCAAGAAGGACCTCGACGACGACCACCGCTTCGGCTTCGGCATCGTCACGGCCGCGGACGTTTACTACCAGGGCGTGCTGGAAACCGTGGCGAAGATCCGCGACCGGATCGGCAAGCGCCCGCTGTACATCTCGGTGGACATCGACGTCCTGGACCCCGCACACGCACCCGGCACCGGCACCCCCGAAGCTGGCGGCATCACCAGCCGCGAGCTCATCGAAATCATTCGCGGCTTCCGCGGCATGAACCTCGTCGGCGCCGACATCGTGGAAGTCGCCCCAGCCTATGACCACGCGGAAATCACCGGCATCGCCGCCAGCCACGTGGGCTTTGAGCTCGTCACGTTGATGGCCGACAACCATGTTGCAGGTGACAGGTTTGGCGCTCCCAACGGTTACGCCGCGCAGGCCCTTGATGCAGAAGAACGACGTCGGCCGGCCGGCTTTGCGCCCACCGCCACCACCCAGGGAGGCACCAAGTGACAAACACCCAAGCGGCTGCGGTTGAGGAAACCGCCGAAGTCCAGCGCAACGGAGGCGACCTTGTTGTTGAAACACTGACCGCCCTGGGCGCCAAAACCGTGTTCGGCATCCCCGGCCAGCACGCGCTGGGCCTCTTTGATGCGCTCAGCCGCTCGCCGCTGCACTTTGTCTCCTCCCGCGTGGAGAACAACTCGGCGTTTTCGGCCGACGGCTACTCCAGGGCCACCGGGGAAGTCGGCGTCCTGTTTCTGTCCACCGGGCCCGGGGCGCTCACAGCCCTCGCCGGCCTGCAGGAAGCGTACGCCACCGGCGTGCCCATGATTGTTGTGGCCAGCCAAATCCCGCTGGAGGGATTGGGAGCCCGCCGCAAAGGGATGCTGCACCAGCTCGACGACCAAAAAGCCTCCGCGGCCAACGTGACAAAGAGCCAGCGCCTGATCCAGCACGCCTCGGGCATCCCCTCGGCGATCCAGGACGCGTGGACTGAAGCTGTGTCCTCCCCGCAGGGCCCGGTCTGGATCGAAGTGCCGCAAAACGTGCTGCTGGATCCCATCTTCGTGCCGGCCGTCGAGGATGCGCTGGCCGACCCCTTTGACAACCCGCCGCGCGTCGAGCTGGTCAGGGAGGCCGTTAAGTGGCTGTCGGCCGCCGAACGTCCCGCCATTGTGGCCGGCGGCGGTGTGCGCCGCGGGCGTGCCCAGACGCAGCTGCTCGCGATCGCCGAAAAGCTCAACGCCCCCGTGGTGTGCACGCCCGGCGGCAACGGCGCGTTCCCCTGGAACCATGAGCTGTCGCTGCAGTCGTGGATGGAGGACAGATACGTCACCGAGGTGTTGGAGGACGCCGACGTGCTCGTTGTCATCGGTTCTTCCATGGGTGAGGTGTCGAGCAACTACTTCACCATGGTGCCGCGCGGACGGATCATCCAGATCGACGCCGAACCGCGCGTCCTCGAGTCGAACCGTCCGGCCCTGGGCATCCGGGCCGACGCCGGCCAGGCGTTGACGGCGCTGGATGAGGCGCTGGTTGATCCCCACGGTGAGCGTGCGCAGTGGCACGGCGCCACCCCGCAGGCCGTCGTCAAGGACACGCTCGCCAAGGTGCAGGCCCGTCTCGACGGGCAGGACCTCACCCTCGAACGCAAGTTCATGGCCGACATCCGCGGCGCCGTCCCGGCTGACATGCAGACGTTCTGGGACATGACCATCTCGGCCTATTGGGGCTGGAGCTGCTGGGACTCCAAGGACGGGGAATTCCACTCCGCCCAGGGTGCCGGCGGACTGGGCTACGGGTTCCCGGCAGCCATCGGCGGTGCACTCGGCCTGCAGAGCCTGGGCAAGCCGTCCCGCGTGCTGGCCGTTGCCGGCGACGGCTCCTCCATGTACTCCATCTCGGAACTGGCCACGGCCAAGCAGCACAATGCCCCCGTCACCTGGCTCATTGTTGACGACGGCGGCTACGGCATCCTGCGTGAGTACATGATCGACACCTTCGGCAAGGCCACGCACACCGAGCTGGCCCGGCCGGACTTCGTGAAACTCGCGGAGGCCTTCGGCGTTCCGGCCCGGCGCGTCAAGCCCGAAGACGTGGGGGAAGCGCTCACGGCGGCCTTTGCAGCAGACGGCCCGAACGTCGTCGTGGTTGATGTGCTGTTGAAGATGTTCGGCCCCACCCACCTGGACATCTAGCCCCTCACCCGACGCTCGCTCACCTTTGGCGAACGCCGTCCACCCGCCGAAGATACAGAAGATGCCGTTGCCGCTAAGGCATCGGCATCTTCTGCATGTCCGGTGGGGCAGTGCCTAGAATCCGGGGCGTGTCAGAACCAGCGGCCCGTCCTCGGTGATCGCGATGGTGTGTTCCGAATGGGCGGTGCGGCTGCCGTCGGCGCTGAGCAGGGTCCAGCCGTCGTCGGCCATCCTCAGCTTGTCGGTGCCCCGCATGAACCAGGGCTCGATGGCGATGACAAGCCCTGGCTGCAGGCGGATGCCACGGCCGGGCCTGCCGTCGTTCGCGACGAACGGTTCCTCATGCATGGTCCGGCCCACGCCGTGCCCGCCAAATTGCATGTTGACCTTGAGGCCTGCTTCGCGTGCAACGCTGCCGATGGAATAGGAGATGTCGCCCATCTTGTTGCCCACAACGGCAACGGAGATGGCCTTCTCGAGGGCGCGTTCCGTGAGCTCGATCAGTTCCAGATCCTCCGGGCGCGCGGTTCCCACCACGAAACTGATGGCGGAATCGGCCACCCAGCCATCCACAGTGGCGGCAAAATCGAGGGTCAGCAGGTCCCCGTCACGCAGCCGGTAGGGGTGTGGCAGTCCGTGGAGCACCGCATCATTGACCGAGGTGCACAGGACGTGGCCGAACGGCCCGGAGCCAAATGACGGTGCGTAGTCGAGGTAGCACGATGTGGCCCCGCGCTCACGAATGAGGTCGTGGGCCATGGTGTTGAGTTCAAGCAGGTCAACGCCGACGGCGGCACGTTCCTTTAATGCTGTCAGTGTTGAGGAAACAAAACTGCCGGCGGCTTTCATCTCCTCGAGCACTTTCATGGAATGCAGTTCAATCATGGGATCCGGCCTTCCGCCAGTCGGTAAAACATTGCAGGTAAAACATTACCGGTATAACTATGCCGGCAGTGGCGTGAGAGGCATGGTGCGGTGCCGCTCACGGCGGAAGAAATCAAGCGGGGGCGGGAGCTGGGTGCAACCCTGCGTGCGGCGCGAGGTGCGCGAACCATGGGTGATGTCGTTCGGTCCGCAGGCCCGAAGCCCTTCGAAAAATAATCCGGAAAGATTCCTGCCACGCCCTGTTGCATCCCGGCTACTTAACGCTACTATGTACTGGTAGTCAACACTACTAAGTAGAAGAAGGAGGTGTTCCATGGGAAAGCAAATGACAGAGATGCTCAAGGGCACCCTGGAGGGCATAGTCCTGGCGATTCTGGCGACCCAGCCAGCGTACGGCTATGAGATCACGGCGCAACTGCGGGCCAGGGGGTTTGCAGACATCGCCGAAGGCACCGTGTACGCACTTTTGGTGCGAATCGAGCGCAACGGGCTGGTCGACGTCGTAAAGAAGCCGTCGGAAAAGGGTCCGCCGCGCAAGGTTTATTCGCTCAACCCGCAAGGCCACGCAGACCTTGAGGAATTTTGGACAACATGGGGCTTCGTGGCCGAAAGGCTCGAACAGCTCCGCGAGGGAGGAAGAAAATAATGGCTGCAAAATGGATCGAGACGGTCACCGGATCGCTCGAGCAAAAGAAGCAATACCGCGAACACAAGGCACAGGTGAAGGCGCTGCCGGCCCAGTACCGCACGGCCGCTGAGGCGATCGAACGCTACCTGATGTACTTCGGCAACATCAGCAACGGCCAGGTCATGCTCACCATGTTGGATGATCTCGGCGACCTTATCGGGCAGGCCGCCGCGGACGGCACCCCGGTGCGCAGCATCGTCGGCACCGACCCCGTCGAGTTCGTCGAAACCTTCCTGGCCAACTATTCCGAGGGCCAGTGGATCAACAAGGAGCGCCAGCGCCTGATCAATGCCATCGACAGCATCTCCGACGCGGAAATGTAAGGACTCCCATGAACGCCAACCAGTCCCAGGCGCCTGCCATCACCGTGTCGGGCCTGAAAAAGTCCTTCAAGGATGTGCATGTGCTGCGGGGTGTGGACTTCGACGTTGCCCCCGGCAGCATCTTCGCCCTCCTCGGCTCCAACGGCGCCGGCAAGACCACCATCGTGAACATCCTTTCGACCCTGTTGAAGCACGACGCCGGTGCTGCCGCCGTCAATGGTTTCGATGTCACCTCCGCGCCGGGCGACGTGCGGGAGTCAATCAGCCTCACGGGCCAGTTCGCCGCCGTCGACGAGATACTTACAGGGCGCGAAAACCTGATCCTGGTGGCTAAGCTGCGGCACTTGAAGGAAACGGGTGCCATTGCCGACGGCCTCCTGAAGCGCTTCTCGCTAACGGAGGCAGGCGCACGCAAGGTGTCGACATACTCCGGCGGCATGCGGCGCCGGCTCGACATTGCCATGAGCCTGATCGGGAGTCCGCAGGTCATCTTCCTCGATGAACCCACCACGGGGCTGGACCCCCAGGCGCGCATCGAGGTCTGGACGGCCATCAAGGAACTCGCCGGCCACGGCACCACTGTACTGCTGACCACCCAAACCCTCGACGAGGCCGAGCATCTGGCCGACAGGATTGCGATCCTCCATGAGGGGCGCATCATCGTGAACGGCACCCTGGCCGAACTTAAGGCGCTGCTGCCGCCGGTCAAGGTTGAATATGTCGAAAAGCAGCCCACCCTCGAAGACGTCTTCTTCGCCATTGTTGGCGGGAACGACGGCGGTGCGGGTGCGGAACGTGGCGCCATCACAACGGATTAAGGATCCATCATGAGCACATATTTTATCTCCGATACCGCCGTTCTGCTGGGCCGGTCCCTGCGGCACATCACCCGCAGCATGGACACCGTCATTACGACCACCATCATGCCGATCGCCTTCCTGCTGCTGTTTGTCTACGTCTTTGGCGGCGCGATCCACACGGGCTCAGATTCCTATGTGAGCTACCTGCTGCCGGGCATTTTGGTCATCACCATAGCCTCCGGCATCTCCTACACGGCGTTCCGGCTGTTCCTGGACATGCAGAGCGGCATCTTTGAGCGCTTCCAGTCCATGCCCATTGCCCGGTCGTCCGTGCTGTGGGCGCACGTGGTGACCTCGATTATCGCCAACATGGTCTCGGTAACCGTCGTCGTGCTTGTTGCCCTTATTATGGGGTTCCGCTCGGGGGCGGGGCTGGTGGCGTGGCTTGCCGTGGCCGGGATCCTAGTCCTGCTGACGCTGGCGCTGACGTGGATAGCCGTGATCCCCGGGCTTACGGCAAAGTCTGTGGACGGGGCGAGCGCGTTCTCGTATCCGCTCATTTTCCTGCCGTTCGTCAGCTCGGCATTTGTGCCCACCGAGTCGATGCCGGGCCCGGTGCGCTGGTTTGCCGAGAACCAGCCGGTGACCTCCATCGTCAACACCCTTCGGAACCTGCTGGCGAAGCAGCCGGTGGGCGCGGACATTTGGATTGCACTCGCCTGGTGTGTTGGCATCCTGTTGGTCGCCTACATTTTCGCCATGGTGGCTTACCGGAAGAAGGTCGCGTAGGGCGGTTCCTGCCGGGGCGCCGGGTTGTGCACGGGCCGGCGCCGGTGGGCCATCTAAGCTGGGGGCATGGCCACTATCTATGATGCTGAACTCAGTCCGTCAAAGTCCGAACTTTTGAGCCAGTGGCTGCCAGCCCAGCCGTGGTTTGTCGGAGATGCTGCGGACCTGGTTCGGCTGGGCGCGTTTCGTTTTGACGATCCGGCGGGCGAGGTCGGCATGGAAACGCATGTGGTGGGGGCCGGCGGGCGGACTTATCAGGTGCCGCTGAGCTACCGGGGCGCGCCGCTGGCCGGCGCTGAAGGCTTCCTTATAACCACCATGGAGCACTCGGTTCTGGGCCGGCGCTGGGTGTATGATGCAACGGCCGACCCCGTTTACGTGCACGAACTCGCTGCGGCCCTGCTCGCGGGCAAGACGCAGGCAGCGGAGAATTTGGTCGTGGGGGATGCGCTGGAAAGCCTGCCCGAGACCGCCCGGCTCAGCAGCACCGGAACGGCCGACGTCGAACTGCCGGACTTGAGCGTCGGCGCTCCGCGAACGACAGACGGGGTCACCAGCATTCCAGTCGGTGCGTTTAATTTCGCCGTACTGCGGGAATTGGAGCTGGAGGACGTGGATGCACCGGGGACCGTTCCGCGTGCAGCTGCACTGACGCTCACCTGGGCTGGCCGGCAGACCCCCGTCTTGATTGCCGCGGCGTTCACAGCCTAAAAACGTTGGGCGCAGCCATTTGCGCCGCGTGCACTGAGCCGGCTGAGAATCCGGGCCGCCCCGGCGGGCATGAACCGGTAGCTTTGGTTCATGACTACACCCGTCGGAAACCTTGCCTCCATTTCCCTGGACTGCCCGGATGCGGATCTGCTGGCAGCCTTTTATGCGCACCTGCTGGGCCTCAAGGAAGCCTTTGCCACTCCCGACCGTGGAGTGATTGCCTTGGCGGGGGCAGGTCCCATGCTCACATTGATGCGCGTGGACGCCTACGTTCCGCCCTCGTGGCCTGATGGCCCCCAGCACCAGCAGATGCACCTGGACGTCGCAGTTCACGACGTGGAATCGGCGACCGAAGCCGCCCTCACCCTGGGCGCAACACAGGCTGCGCATCAGCCCGCCCCCGAACAATGGCGTGTGCTGCTGGATCCTGCCGGGCACCCCTTCTGCCTCAGTGCCGTCCGCCCGGAGTAGGCGATTCACTCGCCGGCAAAAACGATCGCCTGTGGCCACGGAACGCGTGGCCGGCCATGCGCCTGTCCGCTATGTCGTGACGGACTACGAGCCCGGTCGGCGGGTTGAGTTTCAGTTCACCAAACCTGCAGGTTTCAAGGGGCGCCACTCCTTCACAGCCGTCCGCCTGTCAGAGAACTCGACGCTGCTCCGGCACGATCTTTCCATGTCGCCGAGCGGGACAGCGCTGTTTACCTGGCCGCTCTTCGTCCGCCCCCTGCATGATGCGCTCATCGAGGAAAGCCTGGATCTGGCGGAAAATGAGTGCAGCCCTTCGCCTGGCCCTGCATATCGTCGATCACGGTGGACGAAAATCCTTCGCGCTCCATTCCCGGCAGGGATGAACGACAAGGGAAATATCCGCTGAAGGGCCCTCTTATGGGCGGTCTTCGAAACTGCGCTGTATCCGAAGTGCCCGCAGGCGGCTTGCCAGCCTCGGACTAGACGGTTCGTCCGCTCAGCGCAGCTCGCTCCGCATCAGCACGCGCGGGAATCGATTGTCCACCGGATAGCCCTCGATTGCCGGGGCGCCGTGGTCGAGGGCGAACTGCACGGCTCCCGCGAGCAGATGGTGCGAGATGCCTTGTCCGCGATGTCCCGGTCGCACCCTGATGCACCAGGCCGACCACACATCAAGGTCGTCCACATGCGGTATCTTGCGGTTTCGGGCGAAGCTGGTGTCGGCACGGGCATGCACGCCGGCCCATCCGACTACCTCGTCGCCGTCGTACGCGAGCACCCCCGGCGGAGGATCCTGGCCGAGCAGCTCCTTCACGAGGGCCCCTCGCTCGGGACCGCGCAGCGCAAGGTTCTGCTTCGACGGGATGCGATAGCTGAGACACCAGCACACATTTGCATCGGGCCGCTTGGGTCCCACCATTGCACGCACGTCGTCAAACACCGTTGCGGGACGAACTTCGATCGCCATGCAGCCATACTGCCAGCCGTGCACAACATGGGCAATGGCGTTGCCGGTGCGCCGGCGCTGTTCAAAGGCGAGCTGACCAGCGGAGGTGGCGGCGGCCGGAGAGCCCGGGATTACTGAAACGTCATCGCGGCCGGCACGTAGAATCCCTTGCATGGCTGAAAATTCTGCACACACCCACCACACCTTCGACTACATCGAGATTGGCGTTACTGACATTCAGGCCGCCAAATCGTTCTATGGCAGCGCCTTTGGATGGGCCTTCAACAACTATGGCCCGGGCCCCGCATACGTCGGCATTCAAGGCACAGGGGCGGCGGAAGGAAGGGAGGTCGGCGGCTTTCGGTTGGATGCGGAAGTGAGCTCAGGCGGACCGCTGGTTCTGCTCTATTCCTCGGATCTGGAGGCCAGCGTACAAGCGGTCCACGACGCCGGTGGCGAGGTGACCGAGACGCCCTACGACTTCCCGGGAGGGCGACGCTTTCACTTCCGGGATCCCAGCGGAAACGAGCTCGGGGTCTGGTCCGTGAGCTGACCAACGGGCGCTGCTGCCAGTGGTTTCATGACCGACTCCACCCGCTCCGGAGTCATCGTGACGCGAGGAGAGAGGTCTTCAGTTTTGTTCAGCCTCGAGCGTTTCGCGAACTGCGGCGGCGTTCTCGTTGAGGAACTGCAGCCACTCGTCAACGTCGGCCTTGGCACCCTTGCGGACCCGGAAACGGGTCAGTTCAATCTTCATGGGTTCATCATGCCGTGTGGAACATGGAATCAGGCGTCTTCGGGCCCGTCATCGTGGTGGCCGGCCAAATTCTGTATGACCCGCTGGCGGACCTGGGCCGGGCTGGTTCCAAGCTTTTCCAACACCAGGATGGCAACGCCCTTGCCGCCGCGAATCAGTCCCAGCATGATGTGCTCGGTGCCAATGTAGTCGTGACCGAGCAACTTCGATTCGCTCAGTGCGTATTCCAGCGCCGCCTTGGCGTCCGGAGTGAAGGGAGTGCGGTTTGCCGTTCGCTGTCCCTCCCCAACAATCACCCCAATTTCCTCCCGGACGCTGTCCGCGGAGATGTTCAGGGATTTGAAGACCTTCGAGGCAATGCCCCTGCCTTCAAGAATGAGGCCAATCAAGAGGTGCTCCGTACCCAGGTGATCGTCGTTGCGCACCCGGGCCTCTTCTTGGGCCAGTACCAGAACACGCCGGGATTGATCGGTGAATCTCTCAAACATCTCGCCACACTCCTCGACACCTCGTACTTCGATGCTACCCACTTCTGGGACTTCGCGGGCCGTTCGGGCCGGCTGGATTCCGCCTGCGGGCGCGGGGAAGCGGCCCTGGGGAGTTCCACTGGCTCCTGCTCAAGTGTGTGCCGGCGGGGTGCTGCCGGAGATCGGGGTGCTTCGGATAAGAAGGCACCCACCCCTTATATTTGAACACGTTCATAAATCATGCTTTACTGGTATTTGAACACGTTCGAAAGTCAGGGGAATGCCGCATGGACAGCAAGAGCTCACAAACCAAGGCACTGGTGCTGCATACGGCCCTGGGCATGTTCCGCACCAAGGGATTCGCCAAGACAACCATGCGCGCCATTGCCACGGAGGCGGGTGTCTCCCTGGGCAGCGCCTACTACTATTTCGCGTCCAAGGATGAGCTCGTCCTCGAGCTGTACCGGGAATCAGTGGCCGAACAGCGGGTCGCCGCAACGGCAGCCATGGCGAATGCCAGCGGTCTGGGGGACAGGCTCAAGGCAGCCCTGCACGCTGGCGTGGACGCACTCGCCCCGTACCACGACTTCGGCGGCGCCTTCATTGGCAGCGCCCTTCCGCCGCAGTCGGCCGTCAGCCCCTTTGGCGAGGCGTCGCGCCTTGCCAGGGAGGACGCCGTCGGAATTTTCAGTGAGGTCATTGAAGGCACCAAGGTTCCGCCATTCCTGCGCTCCCAGCTGCCTGAACTTTTGTGGCTGGCATACATGGGCGTCGTGCTTTTTTGGGTGTACGACCGTTCCGGGGAGCAGCGACGCACCCGGACCCTGATCGACGGCGCCGCGCCGCTCATCGCCCGGCTGGTGTCATTTTCGCGCCTGCCCGTGGTGAAGCCGATGGTCGAGGAAGCGTTGGCGCTCAAGGCCCGGGTGCAGTCATGAGAACTGTCGTCATCGCCGGAGCCTCGGGGTTCATCGGCAGGCACTTTCGGCGCCAGTTCACCGCCGCGGGGTGGCAGGTCCGCACGGTGGGCCGCTCGGGCGACGCCGTGTGGGGCGACACCGCGGCCATCACAGCACTGCTGGACGGCGCGGAGCTGCTCATCAACCTTGCCGGCAAATCCGTCTCCTGCCGCTACACTCCGGGGAACAAGGCGGAAATCATCCGCTCCCGCCGCGAGACCACCGCCGAACTGGGCCGCGCCGTCGCCGCCTGCGCCCGCCCGCCCCGGGACTGGTTCAATGCGAGCACCGGGACCATCTACCGCGATGCCCGGGACCGGCCGCAGGATGAGTACGACGGCGAACTTGGCTCAGGCTTTTCCGTCGAGGTCGCGCGGGGCTGGGAGGAAACGCTCGCATCGGCGGCCGTCCCAACAACGCGCAGGATTCCACTGCGCATCACCATCGTCATGGGCCCTGGCGGCGGGGTCATGCGCCCATTCAACAACCTGGCGCGCCTGGGGCTGGGCGGACGCATGGGCGATGGCGGGCAAAAATACAGCTGGGTCCACATTGACGATGTGTTCCGTGCCATCGTGTTCCTGCACGAAAACCGCGCCATCACCGGGCCTGTCAACATCGCAGCCCCGCAGGTGGTGAGCAACGCCGAATTGATGGCGGCCGTGCGCCGGGCAAACCGCAGGCCGTTTGGGCTGCCCGCCCCGGCCTGGCTGCTCAAAATCGGGGCGGTGCTGATCCGCACGGAAACCGAGCTTGTGTTGAAGAGCCGCTGGGTGTCGGCCCGAAAATTGGAGGACGCCGGATTTACTTGGCAGCATCCGGAGCTGGCCGGTGCGCTCGCAGACATCAATGTGCATCACGGCGGGCGCAACGGCATGGCGGTGGCGCCGTGACGGACACCGGAAGCCCTGCACAGGAGGAGCCCGACACACAGCAGGCGCACGCCACGGAGCAGGCTGCGCGGTGGGAGAAGGAGGACAGCTTCAGCATGCGCTACGGCGCCCCCGCGCTGCTGACTGGCTGGATCGTGACGTTCCTTGTGTTTTGCCTGGGCCTGACGACGGCCGCGGTCGTGAGCGCGGGAGACATCATGACGGCATGGTATTTCCTGCCCCTTGCATTGATGTATGGCTTTCCCGTTGCGGCAATCATCGGGCTGCCGCTCGCCATCGTGATCGCCGCACTCCTGCGCCGCGTGCGTGACCAGCGGCTCCACGTGCTGGTGTTTACGCTGGGCATCGGTGCTGTCATGGCCGTGATTGCCGGCATCTCCTTCGACAGCGACTCGGGGCTGAGCGTGCTCTGGCTGAGTTTATGGACCGCCGCGAGTGCTGCGATCGGCCGCGCAAGTGTCATGAAGATGGTCGCCCGCCGAAACGAGATGCCGCCTGGACTGTGAGTGCGCACGTCCGGTCCAGGCATTCAATGAATGTCGCAGTCCTGCGCTCCGCGCAGCTCAGCCAGTAGGGGAGCGCGCCCTGGGCCGCCGGCACCCCCAGGCGGCTTGCGCACCGGCACCGGCACCGGCACCGGCCGGCCCTGGGTCCGTCCTCATCCGATAGGCTCACAGCAGTGAAGCACGGGCAGCGCTGCCACTTGGGTCCTGCCGCCATGAAAATTCGGGAATGGAACGCCGCATGTCAAACCCCTCCACGCTCACCGTCACCACCCGGCCCCTTGAGCTGGCCGAGCTGGGCGGGGAATCGCCCCTGCCGTCCGTGCAGCCGCTCCTTGAGCCCCCGTACACGGTGGGTGCAGGAATTCCGGAGGAGATTTTGGCCGGGGCGCGGTGGGGCAAGGTGAACAACATCTTCCCCTGTCCGATGCAGGAAAACTACACGCGCGAGACCAGCGCTGCGGAACTGACCGCCGTCGTGCTTGAAAATGCGCACCTGAAGGCGACCTTCCTGCCACAGCTGGGCGGCAGGCTCTGGGACCTCACGGACAAGGCCACCGGCAAGGCGCTGCTGCACACCCAGGACCGCATCCAGTTCGCCAACCTGGCGCTGCGCAATGCGTGGTTTGCCGGCGGCATCGAGTGGAACATCGGCACGCGCGGGCATTCGCCGACCTCCAGCGTGCCGCTGCACACCGCCATCGTGCGCACGCCGGAGGGGCAGGACGTGCTGCGCATGTGGGAGTTCGACCGGCTGCGTGAGGTGGTGTTCCAGATCGACGCGTGGCTGCCGGCCGAGTCGAAGGTGGTGTTCACGGCGGTGCGCATCCGCAATCCCAACGACAAGACCGTCCCGATGTACTGGTGGACCAACGCCGCCGTGCCGCAGACGCCGGCCACGCGCGTGCTTGCCCCGGCGCAGCAGGCCTACGCCACCGACTATGACGGTTCCATGGCGCGCGTTGACCCCACCAATTTCCACGGCAGCGACTGCACCTTCCCGGTGAAGAATGCGCAGGCGGTGGACTTCTTCTTTGACATTGCACCGGGGGAGCGGCGCTGGGAGGTTGCCGCGGACGACGCCGGAGATGGGCTTGCGCTCATTTCCTCGCCTCAGCTGCGGGGCCGGAAATTGTTCGTGTGGGGCGAGAGTGTGGGCGGGCACCGCTGGCAGGAGTGGCTCACACCGTCGGGCTCCGGCGAGCCTGGAGGGGAGCCGCGGCGCTATGCGGAGATCCAGGCCGGCCTGGCACAGACCCAGTTTGAGCACGTGTCCATGCCCGCCGGTGCCAGCTGGCAGTGGGTTGAGGCGTATGGCAACGCGGCACTTGATCCCGCGCTCGCCGCCGGATCCTGGGATGCGGCTGTCGCCCATGGGGCTGAGCGGGTGGAGGCGCTGGTGTCCGAGGAGGCCATTGCTGAGGCCCTGTCCGACGCCGGACGCTGGGCAGATCTGCCGCCTGCGGAAATGCTGGTGGCCGGCCATGGCTGGGGTGCCCTCGAAGGGCCCCGCCGCCGGCACGCCAAGATGGACTGGCTCGACGAGACGGGAACCCCCTTTGGTGTCGAGACGCTGACGGCCGACCAGGCGCCGTGGCTTGAGCTTCTGAATGCGAACGAGGGCATTGTGGAAAAGCCCTTTGAGGCGTCGTCGGCAGAGGCGCCCCGCCAGCCATTTGCTGGGGCGTCGTCCTTCGTCCGCGGCCTGGATTGGGAAGACCTGCTCACGGCCGGCCGCAACACCAGTGCCGAGGGCGCATTTCACCACGCCGTCATGATTCATGCACGGGCTTCCGCGTCGGCGGGGGACCTGGCCGTTGTGGCTTCGCTGTACCGCCAGGCACTGGAGGGCACTTTTGCCGCGGGTGCCGAGCTGAGCGCACGGAGCCGGGCGCTGTCCCACCGTGGGCTGGGATTGGCGCTGCTGGCTGCGGGGGATGCCGCCGAAGGGTTGGCCGAGTGTGCCGTCGCCTGCACCCTCGAGCCGGGGATCCGCAACCTGCTCATTGAAACCATGACGCTGGCGCTGGACAACGGGCAGCCCGACCTTGCCTTGGACCTGCTGTCCGCCGCGCCGGAACCGCTCGCGATGCTGGGCCGTGTCCGTTTCCTGCAAGCCCGCGCGCTCGCGGATTCGGGCGACGCTGCTGCGGCGTCCGCCATTCTCAAGGCGGGCGTGGAGGTGCCCGACCTTCGCGAAGGGGTCAACTCCATCACCGAACTCTGGCGCCGGGTGTGCCCGGGTGAAGACGTCCCCGAGGCGTACCAGTTCAGCATGCACTAACCCGCCGCCCCGCAGTCCTCCTCCAGACGCTCTCGCAGCAATGGTTGGGTTTTCCATGACGCTCTCGCATTCAGTGCGAGAGCGTTCGCGATCCAGCCGCCATTGCTGCGACAGCGTCGTCTGTAAACCAACCATTGCTGCGACAGCGTCTGATGACGGGAGGGGCGTGTTGACAGCAGGCTGTGATGGCTGTCATAGTTTCAAGCATGAACCTGTCAGACAACTGGACAGCCGGACAGTCACAAATCGTCCGGGTGAGCGCAGCCGAGGCCGTATTCCAAGCCATCCGCTCCGCCATCGAGGACGGCCAGCTCACCGTCGGCACCAAGCTCAGCAGCGAAACCGCGCTAGCATCCCAATACGGCGTGAGCCGCTCCGTGATCCGCGAGGCACTGCGCTCCTGCACCGCGCTGGGCCTGACCGAAACTCAAACCGGCAAGGGCACCTTCGTCATCGCCAGCCGGGCATCCAGCGACCTGGTCCTCGGCCAATTCTCGGCCCGCAGCCTCATGGAAGCCCGCCCGCACATCGAAGTGCCCGCCGCCGAATTCGCCGCAACCCGCCGCTCCCAGGAGCAGCTCGAGGAAATGCGCGGCATCCTGACCCTCATGGCCGAAGAGGACGACCCCGTGATCTGGGTCAACCTCGACGCCGCCTTCCACGGCGCCATTGCCCGCGCCAGCGGCAACGGCGTCTTTGAAAGCGTCGTCAACGACATCCGCGACGCGATGGTGAACCAATCCGAAACCATCAACCTCATCACCGGCCGGGCACGCCTGTCGGACGCCGAGCACCAGCGCATCCTCGAGGCCATCGCCCGCGGCAGCACCCGCGACGCCGGCCTGGCCATGGCCACCCACCTGTCCGCCGTCGACACCGCCCTCAGCCTGATCATGGGAGAACAACAAGCATGAGCCACACCGACTTCCCCGCCCACGAAGCCCTCGCCGTGCAGACCCGCGGCGAGCTCGTTGAGAGCGTCCACTATGGCTCGCTCATTGCCCTGAAGCACGACGGCGGGACCCTCCTCTCGCGCGGGGAGCCCACCGCCCGCATGTACCCCCGGTCCGCGTTGAAGCCGCTGATGGCCGTGGCCATGCTCCGGGCCGGCCTGGAGCTGCCGACGGAGCAGCTGGCCCTGGCCGCCGCCAGCCACTCCGGCGCCGTCGAGCACCAGGAAACAGCCGAGAAGATCCTGGCCGACGCCGGACTGGCCCCGGAACACCTGCGCAACTCCACGGACCTGCCCTATGGCGTGGCCGCACGCGAAGCCTGGCTGCGGGCCGGGCACGGGCCCACGCAGCTGGCACAAAACTGTTCCGGCAAGCACGCCGCACTGTTGGCCACCTGCGTTAAAAACGGCTGGCCGCTGGAGACGTACCTGCACGCAGACCACCCCCTCGCAGCCCTCATCCGCGACACCGTGGCCGAGCTGACAGGCGAATCCATCACCGCGGTCAGCACTGACGGCTGCGGCACGGAAGTGTTCGGGCTGTCACTGACAGGCATGGCCCGCGCGTTCAGCCGCATGGCCACCGCCGCACCCGGCACACCGGAACGCCGGGTGGCCGACGCCATGCGCGAGCACCCCGTCCTGGTGGCAGGCCGCGGCCGCGACGTCACCGCCCTGATGATGGCCGTCCCCGGACTGCTCGCCAAGGACGGTTTCGAGGGCATCCAAGTGATCGCACTCGAAGACGGCAGCTCCCTTGCCCTGAAAATTTCCGACGGCGGCGACCGCGCCCGCATGCCGGCTGCAGTCCCGGCACTGCTGGCCATGGGCGTGGACCCCGCAGCCCTGGCACCCTTCAACAACCTGCCCGTCCTGGGCGGAGGCCGCCCCGTGGGTGAACTCCGGGGCCTGCCAACAACCAGCTAACCAATCCCATCACCGGCGCAACGGAGCGCCCCGCCAATAAGGAGAACCATGCCAGAGACCATTTCAGCCACGCCTGTTTCCGACCCGCTCACCGCAACGGCAACCCACCGCAGCGAACACGACCTGATCGGCGACCGGGACGTTCCGGCTGACGCCTACTGGGGCGTCCACACGCTGCGCGCCGTGGAAAACTTCCCGATCACGGGCATTCCGCTGAGCTACAACACCCATCTGGTGAACGGCCTGGCCATGGTGAAGCAGGCCGCCGCACAGGCCAACCAGGAGCTGGGTTTGCTCGACGACGTCCGTGCCGGGGCCATCATCGCCGCCTGCCAGGAGATCATTGCTGGGGGACTGCACGACCAGTTCGTGGTGGACGTCATCCAGGGCGGTGCGGGGACGTCGTCGAACATGAACGCCAACGAGGTCATTGCCAACCGGGCCCTGGAAATCCTTGGCCACAACAAGGGCGAGTACCAGTTCCTGCACCCGAACGACCACGTCAACCTGAGCCAGTCAACGAACGACGTCTACCCGACGGCCGTGAACGTGGCCACCATCTTCGCGGCGAAATCGCTGGTGGGTGCCATGGAATACCTGTGCGACGCCTTTGCCGCGAAGGCAGTGGAATTCCGGACAGTGGTGAAGATGGGCCGCACCCAGCTGCAGGACGCGGTGCCCATGACCCTGGGCCAGGAATTCAACACCTACGCCGTCACGATGGGGGAGGACAGGGCGCGCCTGGCCGAATCCACGCTGCTGGTGCACGAGATCAACCTCGGTGCCACCGCGATCGGGACGGGCCTGAACGCACCGGTCGGCTACTCGGCGCTGGCGTGCCGCCACCTGGTGGAAATCTCCGGGCTGCCGCTGACCACCTCCGTTGACCTGATCGAGGCCACCCAGGACGTCGGCGCCTTCGTGCATCTCTCCGGCGTGCTCAAGCGCGTGGCCGTGAAGCTGTCCAAGATCTGCAATGATCTGCGCCTGCTCTCCTCCGGACCGCGCGCCGGCTTTGGCGAGATCACGCTGCCTGCCGTCCAGGCTGGATCCTCGATCATGCCCGGGAAGGTCAACCCGGTCATCCCTGAGGTCGTGAACCAGGTGGCCTACGAGGTCATCGGCAACGACGTCACCATCACCATGGCTGCCGAGGGCGGCCAGCTGCAGCTGAACGCCTTTGAACCCGTCATTGTGCACAGCCTGACCAAGAGCATGCGCCACCTGGAAGCCGCCTGCACCACCCTCGCCGACAAATGCGTCAAGGGCATCACCGCGCACGAGGACAAGCTGCGCGCCCAGGTCGAGCACTCGATCGGCCTCGTCACGGCACTCAACCCGGTGCTGGGCTACTCGGTGTCGACCAAGATCGCGCTGGAGGCACTTGCCTCGGGACGCGGCGTGGCCGAACTCGTCCTGGAGCACAAGCTGCTCACCGCCGACCAGCTCAACGAACTGCTGCGGCCGGAACACCTCGCCAACCTCGGCGACTAAGCTGCCCCGCGCCACCAACACTGCGGCCGGCAATGGGGCCGGCCGCACCCCTTCAGAACAGGATTCCAAGCATGCACCAGCAGGAAAACACCGAAACCTCTGATTTAGTTCAAGACTTGCCCAGCGCCGCGTTGACCGCAGAGGACGCTGGGCTGCACAAGGGATTGAAGTCCCGCCAGATTCAGATGATCGCCATTGGCGGGGCCATCGGCACCGGGCTGTTCATGGGGGCGGGCGGGCGCCTGGCCGGGGCCGGCCCGGCGTTGATGTTCAGCTACGCGATCTGTGGTTTCTTTGCATTCCTGATCCTGCGGGCCCTGGGCGAGCTTGTCATCCACCGCCCGTCATCGGGCTCCTTTGTCTCGTATGCCCGGGAGTTCTTCGGGGAAAAGGCTGCATTCGTCTCGGGATGGCTGTACTGGCTCAACTGGGCGATGACGGCGATTGTCGACATCACCGCCGTCGCGCTTTACATGCATTTCTTCGCCAAATACGTGCCGTGGATCGGCGGGGTGCCGCAGTGGGTGTGGGCGCTGGGCGCGCTGCTGCTGGTGCTGGGGCTGAACCTTGTCTCCGTGAAGGTCTTTGGTGAGATGGAGTTTTGGTTTGCCCTGATCAAGGTTGTGGCGTTGGTGTCGTTCCTGCTGGTGGGCACGTACTTCGTCATCTTCGGCACCCCGGTGGCGGGGCAGGAGGTCGGGTTCAGCTTGATCGCTGACAACGGCGGATTCTTCCCCAACGGGCTGCTGCCGGTCGTTGTGGTGATGCAGGGCGTGGTGTTTGCCTACGCCTCCATTGAGCTGATCGGCACCGCTGCCGGGGAAACGCAGAACCCGGAAAAGGTCATGCCGAAGGCCATCAACACAGTCATTGTCCGCATCGCCGTGTTCTACGTCGGCTCGCTCGTGCTCCTGTCGCTGCTCCTGCCGTACACCGCGTACAAGGCGGGGGAGAGCCCGTTCGTGACCTTCTTCGGCTCCATCGGTGTCGAGGGCATCGACTCGATCATGAACCTCGTGGTGCTCACGGCGGCACTGTCCTCGCTGAATGCCGGCTTGTACTCCACCGGCCGGATCCTGCGCTCGATGGCCATGTCCGGCTCGGCGCCGAAATTCACTGCCAAGCTGAACAGCCGCGGTGTGCCCTATGGCGGCATCCTGCTCACGGCTGCCGTCGCGTTCCTGGGCGTCATCTTGAACGCGATTGTCCCGGCGAAGGCCTTTGAGATTGTGTTGAACATGGCGGCGCTGGGCATCATCGCCTCCTGGGCCATGATTGTGCTGTGCCAGCTGGCCCTGTACCGACTGGCGAAAAAGGGCCAGGCCATCAGGCCCGCGTTCCGCATGTTCGGCGCCCCGTACACGGGATACCTGACCCTGGCGTTCCTGCTGGCAGTGCTGGTCCTGATGGCGTTCGACAGCCCCGTCGGCACCTGGACCATCGCCTCCATCGTTGTCATCATCCCGGCCCTCGTCGTCGGCTGGTACCTGAGCCGCGGGCGGATCAACGAGATCGCAGCGTCCCGCGACGGCTTCACCGGTGCGCACCCCGTCATCGCCCACCACAGTGCCGCCATGGCAGCCAGGGATGCGGCCGACGGCGGGGCGCAAGAGTAGGCCGGCACTGCCGACGGCGCTCCGCCCACGCTCTGCACGCTCCCGACGGCCCTCCGGGGAATAACTTCCCGCCCCGGCAAGTTGACCCCAGTAGATGCAAACGCATGAAATATTGGAGAGTCCCGGAGGGGTAGTTGTGCAGCAAAAGATAGTGGTCGTGTCGGCCGGTCTTGGGGTTCCGTCGTCCACGCGCATGTTGGCGGACCAGATGGGCGCAGACGTCCTGGCGCGCCTGTCAGCCATGGGCATCGGTGCCGTCCTCGACGTGGTTGACCTGCGCGACTACGCCACCGACATCGCCAACAACATGGTGAGCGGCTATGCCGGGCCTGCACTGGCCGGCGTCGTCCGCCGCGTCGAGGAAGCCGACGCCATGATTGCCGTGACACCCACCTTCAGCGCCTCCTACTCGGGCTTGTTCAAGTCGTTCTTCGACGTGCTCGACCCCAAATTCCTTGACGGCATGCCCGTGTTCTTCGGCGCCACGGGCGGCTCACCGCGCCACTCACTGGTCCTGGACATGGCCATCCGCCCGCTGTTCAGCTACCTGCGCGCCCACACCATGTCCACAGCCATCTACGCCTCGCCCGAAGATTGGGGTGGCTCCGGCACCAACACCTTGGAGCGCCGGATTGGGCAGGGCGCCGCGGAACTGGCGGCGGTCCTGGCAGCCAACGCCCCGCAGGCTGGTGCCGCAGAGTTTGGCGGTGCCGTGCCTGGCACCGCATTGCCAGGCACGACGGCGGCCGGCAGCAATGCTTCCCCGTCCGCATCCGCCGGGCCCGCCCAGGCTGGCGGTCCACGGGTGGTGCCGGGCAATCACAAGGACAAGCGGGCGCAGCACGAACTCGACAAGATGACCTCGCTGCCGTTCGAGGAACTGCTGGCGCAAACCCAGCGCCGCTGACGCCAAGCGCCGCTGACCCCGCCCCGCCCGTGCTGACCGCTCCTGTCTAATCGCGGGGCCGTCACGGTCATGCGCTTCAGGTGCGGACAAGTCTCCTGGGCAAGGGGGCTGTTGCGGTCTTTCGCCCGTGGCCGGCCGGGCGCGAATGAGCACAACAGCCCCCGGGGCCCTGCCGCCAGATACGGCAGGGACGGCCGCGTCTAGAAAATGGGTTGCACGGGCTTTGACGTCAACGGTGGCGGATCAAGTTTGTCCAGCACGACAGTCAGTGCGGTCTGGTACACGTCGGGGTGAATCTCTGGGCTGGCATGGCCTGTGTCCGGGACGTCGTAGACAAAATGCGGATTGCGCGGCAAAAGTGCCTCCCAGCCTCGGATCGCTGACGCAGCGTTGACGATGAAATCATCGGGGTCGTAGATCAGCCCGATCCCGGTGGTGGTGGGAACTCCGCCGTCGTACTGGCGCGGGAATGCCTGCAGGAAGGTGGCCTGGGTGGTGCTCAAGATCAGTGAGTTGTTGTTGGGGTCCAAGGAACTGGAGATGCCGCTGCGGGCCGCATGGTACATGCTCTGGCCGTTCGGGTTGGCCAGCCCGCCCCAGATTCCGGCGCTCAAGCGGCCCAGCAGGCCCAGATAGGGAACGATCCTGCCCGCCAGCGAGATGTATTCCTTGCCCGGGTCCAGGGTGTCGGAGACGTTGCTGGGGCTTGAGCCCATCACAATCAGCTTGACGTGGATGCCCGATTGCGTCAGCAGGGACGCCAGCACGACGGCGGCCATGCCACCAAAGCTGTCCCCATAAAAGTAGACGGTGTCGATCTTGCGTTCATAAACGTCGCGTTGGATGGCGATGAACAGCTGGGCAATGTCGATACCCTCGTTGGAGTAGCCAATGTATGAGGCGGACGCCCGCTGGTTCATGGCCGGTTGCAGGGCTTTCAGCTTGCGACCGGCCTCGCGGTAGCTGACGCGGAAACCGCCCAGCAAATACCAGGTTTTGCCCGGAAATCTCAGCGCCGCAGTCTTGTTTTCCTCGTTGTCAGGTGTCGTGATGCGGTACTTGGTGAGCTCGGTAAGTCTGGCATCGGCTGCGATGTTGGCCTGAAATGCCGTGGTGGCGGCAGCAGCACCCATGGTGAGAAAGAAAAACCTGCGCGGCAGGTCAGGAATCTGGCGTGTGGCTTTGGCAGCAGGGACTGGCTGATCCTGATCGCCGTCCTGGTGCTGCTTGCGATGAAAAGCTGTGCTGGCTGTCATAATGTTTCAAATTCATTGTTTCATGCTTCCGCAGCCGCGGGGCATAATCCGATGATGACTCTCGCAGGGGCAGTCACAGCGGGCAGGACGTCAAAAAAATAGCTGTACATGCTGTAAATTCGGGACTGTTCGCTCTCCTTCCGCCAAGCAGCAGAGAATCCTATAGGATTTAACACCATGAAGCCTTCGTCTGGATCCCATGCCATCAACCGCCAAGTGCTGGCGGATCACGTTTATGATGAAATTTTGGAATCCCTCATGGATGGGCGGCTGCAACCGGGTGCCTCGGTCAGCATTGATGGGACTGCCAGGGATTTGGAAGTCTCACCAACTCCTGTCAGGGAGGCCTTGGCGCGGCTGGAGCACACAGGATTGGTGCAAAGGGTCGCGCTCAAGGGGTACAAGGTGGCGCCCCTGTTCTCCGCCGAGGATTTCGCCCTGTTGATGGAAGCCCGGCTCGCCATTGAACCCGTGACAACCAGGCTGGCGTGTGAGCGGATGACGCCGGAGACCCTGGTTGCGCTGGAGCAGTCAATCCGTGACTTGGAGACAGCACCACGGGGCCCCTCGTTTGCCGAATTTCGCGACTATTTCGATGCCGATGAACTTTTCCACCGCCTGATTGCGGAAAATTCCGGCAATCCCTTCATGCTTGCCGCCTACAACACGCTGGGTGGCCAAGTTCAACGATTTCGATTGTTTGGCGGAGTCGGCATCACCGATGCCGAGCACGCAATTTCCGAGCACCATGCAGTTTTCGATGCCCTCAAGGCAGGGGATCCGACCCTTGCCGCGGCCATGATGACTGACCATGTGTCCCGGGTTCGCGGCCGGGCCATGGCTGACGCGCCGGAACCGTAGTACGAGGCAACTCCAGGCCCTCCATTTGGCTGTTTCCGAATGCCGCGGTGGCGAATGCTGCCAGCGTGCGCCGTTCCGGACGCCAAAACTTGTTTCCGACACTGCCGGGCTGAGCCCGTCGAGACACCATGTCTTGACGTGCGCGGCCCGGCAGTGTTGCCTGCTGCCTGCCCTGCTGGTGGCCGGCCACACGCATGGCGACACCCGGGCCGGCCCCGCCCCTGAATCGCCCCACAATGCGGGCCTGGTCAAGCAAATCCGGTGAATCGTGGGGCCGCGGCCCCAAGCCGGCAGGGCCGGAATTGGCCTGTCTGGGGCGCCCTGCCGGTCGGCTCGATGTGACGCTTGACATATCCGCATCCCTTCGTAATGATAGATCCTATAGGAAACATGATTACGATTTGGGAGTTACACAGATGGCATACACAGCGGAAAACTGGCCCATTACAGCGGCCCTGCTCCAGTTCCCCGGCGTCGACGCCAACGGGCTGCACATCAACGATGCAGACGCTTCGGCCTGGACAAACGTCTTCCAGGAAGTCAAGGATGCGGGCTTTTCAAATGCCGACCTGACAGACAGCTGGGTCCGGCCCGGAGACCTCGGCGAGGCGCGCTTGAAGGAGTTCAAGGCGGCCGCAGATCATGTCGGCATCGGCATTCCTGTCATCTCCGCCATCCGCAGCAGCATCATCGAAGAAGCCAACTGGGAAGCAAACCTGGCGTACAGCCACCGCACCATTGACGCCGCCGCGGCGCTCGGTTGCGAAGTTGTCTCCGTAGGCCTCCACCAGGCACTTACGGCCGAGCAGCAGAAGCAGTTGTGGTTCTGGACCGTTCAGGGCCACGTTGATCCGGTGGGGGACACCGAAACCTGGACCAAGGCAGTCACCCGTCTCCGCGAACTCGGCCAGCACGCAGCCGAGGTTGGCATCCTGCTCTCCTTGGAAATGTACGAGGACACCTACTTGGGCACCGCAGATTCCTCCGTGCAGCTGGTGCAGGACATCGACCTGGCCAATGTCGGTCTCAACCCGGATATTGGAAACCTCATCCGCCTTCACCGCCCCATCGAGGACTGGCGCGAAGTGGTTGCCAAGACCCTGCCGTACTCCAACTACTGGCACGTGAAGAACTATATCCGTGATGAGAATGTGGCCCGCGGCCAGTACGTGGCCATGCCCGCTCCCATGGAAAGCGGCTTGATCAGCTACCGCGAAGCCTTCAAGGTTGCCATCTCCGTTGGCTACCAAGGCATCATTTGCACCGAGCACTACGGTGGAGACGGCCTCAGCGTTACGGCACGCAACCAGGAATACCTGCGTTCACAGATCCTGCCGAAGACCGATGGCTACGCACTCGGTACCAGCCAGGTCGCACAGGGCCGCCAGCTTCCCGCACCGGCAGCCTCGCTGCTCACCGTTTAGGCACTAGCCAGACACCGGCCCGGGGCGCGCCACAACCGTGCTCCAGCCAGAGCCAACGCACAGGACTCAAGAAGGAATCATGACTCAGATATTCGACAATCCCGCCGAATTCGCCGACGATGCGCTTGACGGCTTCGTCGCAGCAAACCGGCAGTATGTTGCCAGGGTGGATGGCGGCGTGGTCCGGTCCACCGAAATGAACGATGGACAGGTGGCCCTGGTCGTTGGCGGCGGTTCAGGCCACTACCCGGCCTTTGCCGGCCTGGTGGGTGCCGGCCTCGCAGCCGGATCGGCCTGTGGCAACATGTTTGCTTCACCGGCCGCCGGCCAGATTTACCGGGTGGCCAAGGCCGCCAGCATGAACGGCGGAGTGCTGCTCAGCTACGGCAACTACGCCGGCGACGTGCTGCACTTCGGCCAGGCACAGGTGCGGCTCAACGCCGAGGGCATTGAAACGCGCACCGTCGTCGTGACAGATGACATTGCCAGTGCGCCCTTGGACCAGATCGAAAAGCGCCGCGGCATCGCCGGGGACTTGACGGTCTTCAAGATCGCCGGCGCCGCTGCCGAAGCGGGACTGAACCTGGACGACGTCGAACGTCTGGCCATCAAGACCAACCACCGCACGCGCTCACTGGGCGTGGCCTTTGACGGCTGCACCCTGCCGGGCGCGGATGAGGCACTGTTCCATGTGCCCGCCGGAAAGATGGCGCTCGGCCTGGGCATCCACGGTGAGCCGGGCATTTCCGAACACCCCATGCCGACGGCGTCCGAGCTGGCCGAGCTGCTGGTCTCGCGGCTGCTGGCCGACAAGCCGGACGAAGCGGGCACCGAAGTCGTCGTGATCGTCAACGGCCTGGGCACCGTGAAGTATGACGAGCTGTTCCTGCTGTTTGGCAGGGTTGAGAAGCTCCTGACCGACGCGGGGCTGAGCATCATTGAGCCCGAATGCGGTGAATTGGTGACCAGCCTGGACATGTCCGGCTTGTCCCTGACACTGCTGTGGCTCGACGAGGAACTGAAGGAATACTGGGGTGCACCCGCAGACACCCCGGCCTTCCGCAAGGGCAACGCCACCCCGCGTGCACAGCGCAGCGTGGCCGCCGCTGACGAGGCCGAATCGGCACAGCTGGAAACGCCGACGCCGGCCGCGGCCGCGTTGGGCCGCCAAGCAGTAACAGCAGTGTCGGCCATCCGGGACGTGGTCATGGAACACGAAGAGGCGCTGGGGGACCTTGACGCGATTGCCGGCGACGGCGACCACGGCATCGGCATGCGCCGCGGTGTGGATGCTGCCAGTGCAGCTGCCAAGCAGGCGGCCGATCTGGACGGCGGTGCGTCTGTTCTTGCCGTGCTGACAGCTGCCGGTGAGGCCTGGTCGGAGAAGGCCGGGGGTACCTCGGGTGCGTTGTGGGGGACGGCATTTATCGCCGCCGCCGCAGCACTCGGCAATCAGGACTCCTACTCCAGCAAGGATGCGGCCGGCGCCGTTCAGGCGTTCAGCAATGCCATCACCACGCTGGGCAAGGCCGAACCGGGGGACAAGACCATGGTCGATGCCATCCTGCCGTTCCGGGATGCGTTCCTCGCTTCCATAGCGGCGGGGAGTTCCGTGGTGGCTGCGCTGAAAGCAGCCGCTGTCATCTCCCAGGACGCTGCTGCGGAAACGGCCAAACTTCGTCCCCTGAAGGGACGGGCCCGGCCCTTGGCCGAAAAGAGTTTGGGGCACCCCGATCCCGGGGCTGTCTCCTTCAGCTTGATCGTGGAGCGGTTGGGCCAACACCTTGAAAACGAACTAATGGAAAGTGGGACGCGAGCATGAGCGGCCAGAACACAACAGGATTTCGCATCGTCGTGGGAAATGACGAGGCAGGGGTTGAATACAAGAACGCGTTGAAGGCCCTGCTCGAAGCGGACCCCCGGGTCGAGTCGGTGCTGGACATCGGCGTCGGCACCAACGACAACCGGGCGTACCCCCATGTCGCCGTCGACGCGGCCCGAAAAGTTGCCGACGGCGAGGCCGACAGGGCGCTGCTGATCTGCGGCACCGGGCTCGGCGTGGCCATTGCCGCCAACAAGGTCCCCGGCATTCGTGCAGTGACAGCCCATGACAGCTACTCTGTGGAACGGTCTGTGCTCAGCAACAACGCACAGGTGTTGACCATGGGCCAGCGCGTCATCGGATTGGAGCTTGCCAAAAAGCTCGCCACCGAATGGCTGGCCTACACCTTTGACGAGTCCTCCGCTTCGGCGGAAAAAGTCGAAGCAATTTGCTCCTACGAACCCACTTACACGAAAGCAGTTTGATCATGAGCGACACCGTAGAAAACACCGAAAAGCAGCTGCAGTTTGCCGTAGTGGGTTCGGGCTACATGGGCGGCGGAATCGCCCAGGTCCTGGCCCTCGGCGGAGCCCGCGTGGCCCTGTCCGACGTCTCGGCGGAAATTGCGGCCAAGAACTACGAGCGACTCCTGGTCGAGTCAGACCAGTTTGTCGCCGACGGGCTGTTCCCCGAAGGCGCCACCGAGACGTTGCGCAAGAACTTGTGGGCCGCCAAGGACATCGAAGAAGCCGTTGCCAACGCCGACTTCATCGAGGAAGCAGTTCCCGAAGTACTCGCCATCAAGCACGCGACCCTCGCCCGGATCAGCGCGGCAGCACGCCCCGACGCCATCATCGGCTCCAACACCTCAACCATCTCGATTGCCGAGCTGGCCGAGCCCGTGGTCAACCCGGAACGCTTCCTGGGCGTGCACTTCTCCAACCCCTCGCCGTTCATCCCCGGCGTGGAAATCATTCCCCACGCTGAAACATCCAGCGCCACCGTTGGTGCGGCCCGCGACATGGTCCACTCCACCGGCAAGCAGACGGCCGTCGTCAAGGACGTCACCGGTTTCGTCCTCAACCGGCTGCAGTATGCCCTGTTCCACGAAGCCGCCCAGCTGGTCGAACAGGGGATCGCCACGGCCGACGACGTCGACACCCTGGTCCGCACGACCTTCGGGTTCCGCCTGCCGTTCTTTGGCCCGTTCGCGATTGCCGACATGGCAGGACTGGATGTCTACGACTTCTGCTACAAGTCCCTGCAGACCGGCTTCCCGGAGCGGTTCGCAACACCGAAGATCCTCAGCGACCTGGTTGCGGCCGGCAAGCTAGGCACCAAGACCGGCTCGGGCTTCCTGAACGTGCCCGCCGAACGCACCGCGGAGCTGATCGCGTACCGCAACAAGGCGTACGTGGCCATGTCGGCATTGCTCGAAGACCTCGGTCCGGCACCGATTCACTAAACGCCGTCGATCATCACACATTCCTAGGAGAAACCATGTCTGAAACAGCTGGAAAGTTCCCGGCAGAACGCACCGCCATCATCACCGGTGCCGTCTCTGAACGTGGCATCGGCCGGGCAACCGTGAACTACCTGGCCGAAAATGGCTGGAACATTGGCATCATCGATCTCGATGATGCTGCCTGCAAGTCGGTGGCCGCGTCGGTTGCCGCCGAGTTTGGGGTCAAGGCCCACGGTGTTGGCGCCAACGTCGGCGACGAAACCTCCGTGCGCAAGGCCATTGACGAGTTGGAAGCAGAATTGCCGCAGATCGTTGCGCTGGCAAATGTTGCAGGTGTCAGCTCGCCCGTCGGGTATTTGGAAGTAACCCCTGAAGAGTGGAACCGGGTGCTGAACATCAATCTCAACGGTGTTCACTACGCAACCCGACGTGTGGCTGAGTCCATGGTGAAGAACCGGATCGGGCGCATCGTCAACATCTCCTCGGTGTCGGCACAGCGTGGCGGTGGAACGTTCTCCAAGACGGCCTACTCCGTGGCGAAGGCCGGCGTCATTGGTTTGACCCGATCCACTGCCCGGGAATTGGGCCCCTTCGACATCACCGTCAACGCGATCTCTCCCGGCCCCATTGACACCGACATCATGGGCGGCACACTTTCGGACGATCGCAAGGACGAGCTGGTCAAGGACCTCGTCGTCAACCGGGTGGGAAGCACCCGGGACATCGCAGCAGCCATCCACTTCTTGATCAGCGAGGACACCGGCTATATCTCCGGCCAGACGCTGAACGTGGATGGCGGACTGTACATGCATTAGGAGCTTCGATGAACAACGAGAATTCCGCCAAGTGGACCTTGGCACGCAAGTTGTACCTGCTGGTAGGGATCGTCATTTGTGGTGTCGCCATCGTCCTGATGACCTACCCGCGCTAACCCAAACCAACAGCGTTCCTTGCGAACGCGTCCGAAATATCTTTCAAAAGTTTGACTCAACGAGGAGTTACGTATGGCAGCTCTAACTAAGCACGACACGACAGCGCTGGAGTCCCCAGCGCTGAAATCAGCAATAAAGAAGGCGACCTACCGGCTCATGCCGATGCTGGTCATTCTGTACGTCGTCGCGTTCCTGGACCGCACCAACGTTGGCTTCGCAGAGTCCGCGCTGGAAATGGACCGGGGCATCACCGCCGGAGCCTACGCTCTCGGTGCCGGCATCTTCTTCATCGGCTACGCAATCTTTGAAATCCCCAGCAACCTGCTGATGAAGAAGGTGGGCGCCAAGATTTGGCTTGCCCGCATCGCCATCACCTGGGGCATCGTCTCTGCGTGTTTCGCGTTCGTTCAGGGTGACGGCTCCTTCATCGCACTGCGCTTCCTGCTCGGTGTGACCGAAGCCGGACTGTTCCCCGGTGTCATCATGTACCTTACCGACTGGTTCCCGAACAAGCACCGAGTGAAGATGTTCGCCATCTTCTACCTGGCACAGCCGTTCTCCCAGGTCATCGGTTCACCGTTGTCCGGTTGGCTCATCAACATTGGTGACCAGGTACCCGGCGTTCATGGCTGGCAGGTCATGTTCTTCGTTGAAGGTTCCCTCGCGATCGTCGCCGGCATCTTCGCGTTCTTCCTGCTCATCGACGGGCCGCAGAAAGCCAAATGGCTCCGTCAGGAAGAGAAGGACGCCCTCACGGCGGTCATGGAGCAGGAAGACGGGCTCAAGAAGGAATCCGGCCCTTCAGGTGTCATGGCCGCGCTGACCAATGGTCGTGTCTGGTACTTCACGTTCATTTACTTCTGCCTGCAGATAGCCGTTTACGGTGTGACCTTCTACCTGCCGCAGCAGGTCGCGCAACTGACGGGCCAGAAGGTTGGTCTGGCAGTAGGGTTGCTCGCAGCTGTGCCGTGGTTCTTCGGCATATTTGCCTGCTACTTCATCGGCAAGTACGCATCCACGGTGATCCGCCGCCGCGTGTTGGGTACGTGGCTGTTTGTTTCCACAGGACTCTGCATTTTCGGATCGGCCTGGGCGGGTGCAAACAACCTCCCGGCCCTGGGCATCCTTTTCATCACCTTGGCAGTTTGCAGCTTCCTCGCCATCGGCCCCATCGCATGGTCCTACCCGACGGCGTTCCTCACCGGAACAGCGGCCGCTGCCGGCATCGGTCTCATCAACTCCTTGGGCAACCTGGGCGGATTCGTGGCACCGATCATGCGTACCGCTGTCAACGAGACCTTTGCCTCCGAATCAGGGGCGATGGGCCTCGTCGCACTGGGCATCCTGCCCTTCGTGGCAGCAGTGATGATGTGGGGCACCCGCCGCTTCTCGAGCAAGGCAGACGACCTCCTCGACAAGTAGGCCGCAGCTTCAACCAGCAAGTGAAAGTGAATTGGAAAATGACGCAGTCCCACCCCTCCAGAAAGAACCAGGCGGAGACTCCCATGTACGTCGGAGCCAGCACCAAGATGTACATGGGATACGGTGCCAGCCTGGACTGGCTGCGGAATTTGCGCCATGAAGTGGACACCCGCCCGGGCCTTGCGGCCGGGCGGGTTGTCCCGTTTGTCATTCCCTCGTTTCCGGTGCTGCCCGCCGCGGCAGAGATCATCGCCGGAACGCCACTGGTCCTTGGTGCACAGAATGCGGGTTGGGCCGACGGGCCGTGGACCGGCGAAGTGGCCCCGTCAATGCTCGCGGAGCTGGGCGTGGGCATGGTGGAGCTCGGACACGCCGAGCGGCGGAAGCATTTCGCTGAAGACGATGCCATGGTGGCGCGAAAGGTTGCTGCCGCAGTGACGGCGGGCATCCGGCCGTTGCTCTGCGTCGGGGAACCCGGCCATTCAACGCCTGTGGCGGCGGCGCAGTTCGTGCATGAACAAATTGCCGCGGCAGTGGCCGGCAACTGGGAGGCCGCAAGGTCAATGATCATTGCCTACGAACCGGTGTGGGCGATCGGTGCCCCGGAGCCGGCGGATGCCGGATACATCTCCAGTGTTGTCCACGCACTGCGCGGGCTGCTCGCTCCGCACGGGCTGGCCGAACTGCCCATCATTTACGGGGGCTCCGCCAAGCCCGGTTTGCTGCCGGAACTGAACCATGTTTCGGGCCTGTTCCTGGGCAGATTTGCCCACGATGCCGAGAACTTTGGTCGTGTCCTGGACGAGGCGCTGGCCATCCAGCGGGGCTGACGCCACGTCGTCCGGGCATTAGCCCCGCACGGTGGGGGATGGCTGGCCATGGCCGCCAAGGGGACAGCGCAAGGATTGCCGATGAAGACTCGGAAACCGTACCAAAAGGACTCCATGGGAATAGTCATGGGGCCGCGATGCCGATCAGAAACAACACAATTGAGCGGCAACTAATTGTTAGAGTGCAGGATCTCGAGTCCCGGATGCTCACAGCCCCCGCTCTCATCGGGAGGAAATTTGAGACGGTCGTTGATGCGATCATTTTGAAATATTCGTTCACCCGGGGTTGTTTTGTCCATTTGATGGAGCTAGGGTTGAGCGCGAATTGGTCTCAATTCAAAGGCAACAAATGCACGGGAGAATTGACATGTTTCGTAAGAAAATTGTCAGATCAACATTCGTTGCCGTGGCCAGCGTTGCAATGGTCATGGGTTCAGTCGTTGCTGCAAACGCCGATACCGCAGGCCCTTCAAATTGTGGTTATTCGAGAGATATAGTCATCACCTCGAACTCGACAAATTTCGTTCCCGCCGGCGGTCAATCCTTTGAAAATGGACCTGGCGGTTCAGTCTCTGTAACGACGACGTCGACGGAAAGCAAGACTGGAACAACAACCGGCAGCGTCACCGCAGACGTGAATCTTGCTTTTGGATAGGTCTCGGGAACGGTCTCACACGCGTGGGCCAACACGTCGACCCTGGCAACTGGAACCACCTTCTCGCATGACATCGGCCCGGGCAAATATGGGACGATCACACCGTCTTCTGGGATGTGCAAACAACCACAATTTCATGTGGAACGACAACGGAGGCTGGTGGAAAGCTTGTGTACTATAACGTTGGGTCCAACTACTCGGAACGTTAGGTCGCTATGTCGCAACTGTTGAGGAAATTTGTATGGCCATGCGTTTCAGCGGGAGTGCTTGTTTTCAGCCTGTCGGCCTGCACACCCAGTTCGGACACCCCTTCGCCTGAATCAACGACACCTATCGAGAGTGCACAGTCTACGGATATGCACAGTCAAGAAGTTGCGGGGACATCGCTGCCGACACGAGCGAAGGGGCTGGCAACTAGTGGTTATGAATACATCGTTACGGCCACGGGAACAAATTTCAGTTCCGATGTTGCCGGCACTGCGGATTTAGATGTGGTATGCGATTCGCCGGGGTCCGTGGTCTTTCAAATTGGCTCTTCTGATAAGAGTAATCTTCATACTGTTATCTGCGACAAAGAGCTTCAAAATACGCCGGTAACCATTGATGCTGGTGAAAATATCGTCACCATATATGCCAAAGACAAGTTTGCCGACGTCAAATGGCAGATTTCCGTTCGGTGATATCTGAATTAGGTCCATTTCTTTTGTAGGACGAACTAACTCAGTCCAGAGTTCTTATGAGGCAATGGGGCTTTGTGGCAGGACCCACGCACCTCGGGAACGGTTGCCGGTGGCAATCCGGGATCGACTGACGGGGCATCGATGCAGCTGGAACACAAATGCTTGCATCTGTTTTCCTGCGGACTCGAAATTGGTGCCGACGGTCAATCTCAGGCTCGGCGCGGAACTACGACCACCTGGAAGGCATCTTCATGGATGACCTCCCCGGGATCGTCGCTGACCACTTTGACACACTCGATGCCGTGAATTCTCAGCATGTTGAGATAGGGCTCGATTCTTTCCAATAGGTGCGTGGCGGCCGCGTTGAACCAGTCGTTTCTGGCTCTCCAAGCAGCCCGCTCGACGTCACTGAGGCTGCCAAGATCTGCGAGACCATTGGCAAGTCCAAACACGCCAGTGTTCAGCCCGCGCCTGTTGGTAATGGGGGATTGGAACCGAACGAACATGGCAACCTCAAAGTTTCTCGTGCTTGCACAATTCTGGGAAATCACAGTGCATCAGCCCCGGCTCCGCGTCGTGGTCCCGGCCCGCGGGCAGGTGAAATATTCCGTTGTGGATCTTCTCCAAATATGCGCGGGGAAGAAGTTGACCCATGCTATTTGTGGGTTGTTTCCTTTTGGCGAACTGCCAGCAGCAGCGTCAGACAAGCCACCGTGGCGAGCAGAATGACGAGAGTAAGGCCGATGATTCCTTGATGGGCAGTAAGAGCGAAAATACCCATTGCGATTGTAACCACGGCGAACATTCCCGTTAGGACAAGAAGGAAATTCTTCATAATTTCGGCCTCCCAGGCGTGTTGGCACTTCACGGGGTGCCACCGTGAAGTGTAGCGGTCCATGCTGTAATAGCCACTGAACGTTGAAAACCACCCACACACCAGGCACCCAGCAGCGTCACAAGGCGGGGATTTTAAAACGGACGATCATGACCAACTGCAGGACGGCGCCCGCCGCAGCAATGATCAGCGGGAAAACAAGGTGTTCATTGGCCGGGGTCTCCTTCGCCACAATATGAAGTCTCGGTGTGAATCAGTGCGGTTGTGTGTGGATCAGCCTGCGTGGCGCCGGGTCGGGGCAACGACCTTGATGACGGCTGAATCGTCCGCCGCGGCAAGTCCCTGGGCCTGGCCCAGCAGGTACAGCTGTTCGGCGGCTGCGGCCACGGGAGCCGCCATGCCGGCGGCCCGGGCGGCCTTGCCCACGATGCCCATGTCCTTGACAAATATGTCGAGCCGGCTCAGGACTTCGGCTCCGCCTTCGTCGTAGGCCTCAAGGATGCGCGGCCCGCGGTTGGAGAGCATGAAGGAGCCGGCGGCGCCTGCTTCCAGCGCGGCCAGGGTCTTGGCCTGGTCCAGTCCCATTGCAGCCGCCAAGGCCAGGGCCTCCGCTGCTGCGGCGATGTGCACCCCGCACAGAAGCTGGTTCACTGTCTTCAGCGCCTGTCCGTCGCCGGGGCTGTCCCCAACGATCGACAGCGTGGAGGCCAGCAGTTCCAATACTGGTGCCGCCTGCTTCCGCGCCTCGGGGGTGGCACCCACGACAATCAGCAGATCGCCCTCGCCGGCGCGGACGGGCCCGCCGGACAACGGGGCATCAACCAACTCGACGCCGTACTCGGCAAGCCGGGCCACGGTGTCCGGGATGGCTTCGGTTCCGACGGTGCTCGTGAGGATCACGACGGATCCCCTGGCCATGGCGGAAGCGACACCGTTGGCACCGAAGAGCACCTCATTGAGCTGCTCGCCATTTCGCACGGCCAACAGCAGGGCGTCGGCCCCGTCGGCTGCGGCACGGGCCGATTCGAAGGTGTTGACGCCGGCCGCGGCGGCCAGCTTGAGCCGGGGTTCAGCAATGTCGAAGCCATGGACGGTGAGTTGGGTGGCGAGCCGGGTGGCCATGGGCAGGCCCATGGCGCCCAGGCCGAGGACGGCGACTGTGTAGTTTTCAGGCATGGTGGTCTCCTTGGAAGTATGTGAACACGGCCCGGCCAGCGGACGGAAGGGATTTAGAAGGTGTTGCTGAGCTTGCGGGTCACATCGGCCAGGGACTGGTCGTCACCGACGTTTCCGGCGAAAACGATGTAGGGGATGCCCGCAGCCGGCCCGCCCACCGGCTCCCAAAGGGACACAATGCCGGGGAGCATGGGGCCGCGCACAATGGCATGGCGGATTTCGAGCCCGTGTGCTGCGACATCTGAGGACGTGATGCCGCCCTTGGCGATCACAAAACGGGGCGGAGTTGCCTTCAGCGTGCGGTTGACCACCTGCACGACGGCGGCCGAGACTGTGCGTGCAATCTCCAGGCTCGCTGCGGCGTCGTCGGTCTTGATGAGCAGACGGCTCGTATGGACAATCACGTCGCCCCCGGCGAGTGCCGCACCCACTTGTGCGACGACGTCGTCCAGGTGAGAGGCGTCCTCGGCCGCCAGAAGCTTTTCCACGTTGATTTCAACGGTCTTGGCGGACCGGTGCTGTTCGCCCAAGGCCGCCAGCTGGCGGGTGGTGACGCCGACATGCGAGCCAACCACAATCAGGCCGCCGGTTGCCGGAACCGCGGCGGTCCCGGTGTCAGGGAAAATCTCAGCAGCGTTGAGTTCGGCGCGGATCTCCTGTCCAATGCGGGCCCGGACAAACGGCGGACCAACACGGTAGATCAAGGATTTGCCACGTCGTTCGGCCTCGTCGAGTCCCAGCGCCAATATCCGGAGGTCGTTTTCGGTCACGGCATCAACCACTATCGGGCGCGAGTCCTGTGCGGTTTCGATGGCGTCGGCAATTGCAACGGCAGCCTCCGCCGGTGTGCCCGTGCGCAGGAGGAACAGGTCAACAACGATGACGTCGGCAGCCGCAAAACGCCCCTGCGACTTTTCCTCAACGTACTTGTCCAACCGCGAGCTTGCGTACCCGAAGGTGGCATCCTTGGCGAACTCGGTCTCACCGACAGGGATCAGGGCGCCTCCCTCGGCGCGCGTGTAGTGGACTCCGCCAATGGTGATCCGGCCGGCGTCGGGGAAAGCTGGCACGATGACCACGCCGTCAACACTCCCGGCCCCACTCGCCAGCAATGTTGCGGCAATGGTGTCCGGTTCGAGGGGGTAGTGGCCGCGGAGGGTCGAGTCGCTGCGGCTGACAAAGCCTACTGCGACAGCTGACTGGGCCGCGGCGGCAAGCGCGTTGCTGACGACCTCGCGGTTTCGTTCGGCCGCTTCGGCAGGATCCAGGCTCCGGGTGTTGGTCAGGACATAGATGGCATTGGCCGGCTGCCCCTCGATGCGGTGGGCGTAGGCCCAGCTGAAGTCCTCGACGTCCCAGCGGGTCAGGACGGGAAGGTTCGCCACCGACTGGGTGCCGGTGGGATCGTCGTCAAGGACCACCAGGATGCGGCCGGAATCGGTCACCCGCTGCGCAACCATTGCGGCAGGCACCGGAACTTCGGCCGGAAAACGGGACAGCAAGTCTGACTCAAGAACCACTGGGCACCTCATCGTGAATAGTTATCTTTTGTAAGATGTCTGACATCTAACATTGAATGTTATTGTGGCATATGGCACAAACACAGTGCAAATGGGGCAGAAGCGTTGCCTTTTCATCCGCACAGCAGCCAACCCAGGGCGGTTGCACGACCACGCAATGGTCATCACACAGAGACGGCAACGGAGTTGCCAAAGGGGGACCATGGCACGCAAATCGTTGACAGGGGTGGTGGCCGACGACCTCCTGGACAGGATCGTGGCCGGCGAGTTTGCCCCCGGTGCGCTGGTGCCGGGCGAACTCGAGCTCGGCGCCCAGCACGATGTCAGCCGCATGACAGTGCGGGAGGCCATGAAAACGTTAACGGCGCAGCGAATTCTTCGCGTCGAACGAGGCAGGGGAACCTTCGTAAACCCGCTGAGCCAATGGGGCTCCCTGGAGGCCGTGCTGAGGGTCCTGTCTGAAGGCAAGGACGCTGCCGCTGCCGCCGTCCAGCTGATCGAACTCCGGCGCATTCTGGAAACCGGTGCCTGCGAACTCGCTGCTGTACGAATCACCGATGAATCCCTGGGGGAGCTGGGTGCCCACGTTGAGGCGATGCGCGGCGCCCGTGGCTCCGGGGACGTGGCGTCGTTTGTTGAAGCCGATCTGGCGTTCCATGACGTCATCCTGCAGTCCTCCGGCAATGTGTTTGTCTCAGTGCTCTTTGAGCCCCTGCGCCGCGTCTTGGAAAGCCGCCGCGAGGAAACCTCACAGGTGCCCGAAATTCAGGCAAACGCCATTGAGATGCATGAAGAGATCCTCCGTTCCCTTGCATTGCGGGACCCGGAACGGTCCCGGGTCGCCATGGACAACCACATGACCCAAACGCTTCGGGATTTGCAGCGGTACGTGCTGGGCGTCCCGTAGGCGGGTTTGCAATGCAAGGCCGTGGGGGCGCATGCCCTCTCCACTACACTGGGCGTGTGACCACACATGCCCCCAGGCCAGCAGCGAACGCCCCGGCCCATTCCTCCGCCGTGGCGGACTTGGGCCGGCGTTACTCGGGCATGCAGTCCTCGGAACGGGCGATGGAAAGGCGCGGCCGGCTCATCGAAGCAGGGATCGACGTCTTTGGCACAGTCGGCTACCCCGCGGCGAAGATCAAGACGCTCTGCCAAAGTGCCGGACTCAGCGAGCGGTACTTCTATGAGTCGTTTGAGTCCCGGGAGCAATTGCTCACCGCCGTGTATGACGACTTGGCCACCCAGCTCATGCGGGAAGTGACCGAGGCATTGTGGGCTCCGGAGAAGGGTCTGCTGGATTCGGTCAGGGCCGGACTTGCCGCGGTGGTCAACTTTATGCTGGGCGACCCGCGCCATGTACAAATCATTCTCGTGGAGATAGTTGGGGTTTCGGTCGAACTTGAAGCAAAACGCCACCGGTCCATGACGGCGTTTGCGGCAGAGTCGATGCGTCTGCTGCTGTTGCTGAGCGGTGTCGATCCGAAGGAAGCGCAACGGCCGCTCACGGCAAGCGCAGAGGATTTGGTGCTGGCCGAGGCCCTGGACTTTGCCCGGCTGACGGCGGTTGCCATGGTGGGCGGGGTCAACAACATCCTCCTTGACGCGCTGCTCGGCGGCACCACCGACAACACCGAACGGATCACCGAGGTCGCCTTTCAGCTGCTCCGCAACGCCTCCACGGGGATCCGGGGAATCGTCACGCCGGGAGGACAGGGAAGTGCCGGTGCAACCCGCCGTGCGTAACTATTGGTGGGCCGGTGCCAAAGTGGCACCATGGAGGCATGTCATTTCCTGAACTCTTCGCCGGATATTGGTGGTTGCTCTTCCCCTTTGGCGGCATGGTGGCCGGTGGGTTCAAAGCACTCCTGTCCTCGCGCGAACGCGGACACGAGCGAAAAATCGAAATGTACAGGCTCCAGCACCCGGAATTGGCCGGCCTGGACGCGGCATCACCCCAGCTGCACGTCGGTGAGTCTGCACAGAAGGAGTCGCCTGGACAGCAGGGTTACTCAGCAGCGGACGTTGCCAAGCTCATGGATGAGCACGACGCCGTCAACCGGCGCTGGCTGGACTACGAACTCGACGTCGGCAAAATGATTGACTTTCCCATGATGAGCGACGTCCGGGAACCCCTGACGGTTGCCTTTCTGCGGGCAAAGCGCGACGCCGACGGCTTGCGTCCCCTGGATGGCGCCGAGGTTACTGCCAAGAGCCGTTGGGACGACTACCGCAATGCTGTCAACGCCTTTGCCGTGTCGTTTGAGGTGGCGGAAAAGGAAGCCCACAGGATCAAGGACTCGGCCTTCAGCGACGACCAGCGGCAACGCCTGGGCACCGCACGAAAGCTCGTCAAGATCGCAGAGGATGAGGCCGCAACCCCCGCCGAGCGCCAAACTGCCTACAAGCGGGCCCGCAAGGAATTGGACGGGTTGATAGTCCTTCCCGACGTCACCATCGCAGCCTTGGAGCAAAAAGTCGCCCGCATGATTGACGGCGGCCGCTGACACACCAATGCCGGTCCGGTGGTCCGGCTGTCATCAAGCGAGCGGGGAGGCGATGCAATCGATGCACAACTGGCCCAATTCGGTGGTGCGGGTGCCGGTCACCGTGAGCCCCGCTGCAGCCATAAGCGTCGTGTAGTCGGCGAGCGTGCGCTCACGACCTCCGCACAGCACGAGCATCCGCAGATCCATTTCGGCAAAATTGGTGCGGTTGACGTCATCATTGTTCTCCTCGATGATCACCACCCGCCCCTCGGGCCCGGCAGCGTCTGCACAGCGGCGCAGGATCGCCGCGGCATCCGCGTCGTTCCAATCATGCAGGACGCTGTTGAGCACGTAGACGTCACCGGAGGGTGGCAGCGGGTCAAAGAAGCTCTGTCCGACCACCTCGCTGCGGTCTTGGAGGCCCCGGCCAGCCAAGTAGTCACGGCCGCGTGCCACTGTGTCGGGCAGGTCAACGAGCACCCCTCGCAGCCGAGGGCGGGACTCGAGGACCGCGGCCAGGAGCGCCCCCGCGCCGCCACCGACGTCGACGGCAAGTCCGGCCTCAGGCCAGTCGTACGCGGACGCATCATCAGCGACATATTCCGCCCCGGCAGTCATCACCTCGTCAAAAGACGAACTCATTGCGGGGTTCGAGGACAGATACTCCCAAAATGGTTCGCCGAAAACTGTCTCCCATGCAGGCCCGCCTGTGCGCAAGGTGTGCAGCAGCCCGGTGAATGCCAGGTCCATCTGCCCGCCGAATCCCTCCAGGTCAAGGGCCACCCGCATGCCGGAGGGGTGATCCGAACGCAGCAGTGCCGACTTGTTGTTCAGGGCGAACAACCCCGGCTCTTGTTCGGTGAAAACGCCATGGTTTACGAGGTGGCGCAGCAACCGGCCCACCGCATCGGGGTTCGCACCCGACTGTCGGGCGAGTTCGTCGGTGGACATCGCACCATCGCCCATGAAATCGGCCAACCGCAGGGTTGCAGCAGCGCGGACAGCCAAGGGGGTGACCAGATCAATGACAGGAGCGAGTACCTCCCATGCCGACGGCTGTGGTGTTCCAGCCGGTGTGTCGTCCATCGCCACCCCTCCAAGTTCACTTCGGCGAAGCGTTCGCGATGACGGACGCCACGTTGGGGTTCAGCCTAACTGTCAGGCGTTCCGACGTCGACCGATCCCGGGCACATCCACGTTTTGATGTCGGTTCTTGATCCGCGCCGGCACGGAGGGAACGCCCGGAGAGCGGGTCTTGTGCAGGACAACCGGGGAGAAACGTCGGAGCCGTTTTGGCGGGAGCCGATGTATGCTGAAAATTGTTCTAAGGATGCGACATGTCACGCACAACAGTTATTACCGGTGCCAGCGACGGGATCGGGGAGGCCGCGGCAAAAATGCTGGCCTACCCGGGGGACACCCTCGTGGTGGTTGGACGCTCGCCGGAGAAAACCAAGGCGATCGCACGGGAGCTGGACGCTGACTTTTTCCTGGCCGATTTCACGGATCTGGCCCAGGTCCGGGCGCTGGCTGCGGACTTGGCGCAGAAGTATCCACGCATAGACGTCCTTGCCAACAATGCCGGCGGCATCATGGGGCCTCGGGAGGTCACCGTCGACGGCCATGAAAAGACGTTTCAGGTCAATCATCTGGCGCCGTTCCTGCTCACGACCTTGTTGATCGAGCAGCTCGTGGCCAGCCGGGCAACCATCATCAACACCTCTAGTGCCGCCCACAGGCACATGGCGAAGTTCGACATTGACGACCTGGATGCTGAAAAGAACTACAGCATTAATGCTGCCTACGGGAATGCGAAACTTGCCAACATCCTATTCACCAGGGAACTGCACCGCAGGTACGGTGACCACGGAGTCAACGCTGCGGCCTTCCATCCAGGGGTGGTGGGCAGCAACTTTTCGGCTGAGTCCACCCGGCTCATGCGGTGGGCCTACGGATCCCTTGCCAAGCGGTTCATGCTTGCACCTGCCCAGGGCGCCGACACGCTCGTGTGGCTGGCCACCACCCAGCCGGGTGTCGACTGGACGCCCGGGGAGTACTATGCGAAACGCAAACCGGCCAAGGTCAGTGCGCTGGCGCAAGACCCCGCCCTTGCGCTGCAGCTCTGGGAGCACAGTGCCGCCATGGTGGCAGCACGCTAGAAACGCAGGATAGCGGCGACGGGCGCATGGCGTCGCCACCCGGTATTGATGCAGTCAGCTGTCAGGCCGGCAGGCGCCCGCCGGTGTAAACACCTTCGGCAAGTTGCTGGACAAGCCAAGGGCTGAAGGCAAAGGGTGTGGCCGCAACGGATTCTTCCACGTCAACAACATCCGTCCACGCCAAGTCGCACACTTCCTCGGGATTCGGCGAGATGTCGCCGTCGCAGGCATAGACGGCTGTGAAGACGGGGCAGACCTCATTTTCCACAATGCCGGAGGCATCGGTGGCACGGTAGCGGAACCCGGGCAGTGCGGGCTTGATTCCCGTGAGCTTGATGTTCAATTCCATCCCGGCACGGCGGACGATGGCTTCCTCAAAGGTTTCCCCGGGAGCGGGATGCCCGCAGAAGGAATTGGTCCAGACCCCCGGCCAAGTGAGCTTGGACAGTGCCCGGCGGGTCAGCAGCGTCCGGCCGTCGGCGTCAAAAACGTGGCAGGAGAACGCGAGATGCAGTGGCGTTTCGGCGGTGTGGACAAGTGCCTTGTCAGCCGTCCCGATCTCGGATCCGCTGTCATCCAGCAACCTGACCAACTCAATGTTTTGACCCATGGTGGGCACAATTCCTTCCGCTCGCATCAGCCCTAGCACGGCCGATATGTCTTTCCCCCGGGCAAGTAGCAACGAGGACCAGTGTATCCGGGGTAGTCGCCGCCGGAGTCCTGCACCGGTGGCTCGTACGGCGCCGGAGCTGGTGGCTCATACGGTGCAGGGGCTGGAGGGACGTAGACGGGAGGCAGATTGCGAATGCGTTCCGCTTCAGCTGCTTCCGCTTGGGCCTGCGCAGCCGCCGCTTTAGCCTCAGCTGCAGCCTTCGCTGCGACGGCTTCTTCCTTGGCCTTGGCGTCCGCTGCCGCCTTTTTCACGGCGTCGGCCTCGGCCTTTGTCAGCGCTGATTCTGCTTTCTGCAACGCGGCGAGGTTGCTTTCGCCGTCCTCAATATTGGCCGAAAGACGGCTGACTTGCAGTGCCAGCTCACCGGCGTCGAAGGCCGACCAGCGGACAATGTCAGTGCCTGACGTCCCGGCCTTGAGCACCGACAGGAGTGACTTTGCTGCCGAAACCGCCGCAGCCGCGGCCGCAACTGCGACGCCTGCAGCCGCAGCCGTCCCAAACGCACCACCAGCACCACCGGCAGCCGCACCAGTCGCCGTGGCGGCCTCCAACGCCGCGGTGGCAGCGGCGATCTGTGCGGGCAAGGTGCAGTCAACGTCTTGGCCGTGGATGCCCCGTGCCCCGGCCTTCGCCCCGTCTTCCGCTTCCTGCACCCGCGGCAGGAACTTGGTGTTCTTCCCGAAGGACACAGCGGTGCCGAGCCCTGCCCGCGCGATTTCGGCGCTGACAAAGGTGTCATCGGAGGTGAACACAGCGGCCAGGGTGCGGTCGTACTTGTCCGTCCGTTCGACGTCGTACTGGAGCGTGATCTTGGTGCCGGCGGGAAGCAGCTCCTTGAGGAAGTCTCCGGCTTCAGGGCCGAGGCATTCCACCGGCTCGTTGGGATCCTTGGTTTCCGGGGCGTCGATGTTCAGCAGCCGGATGTTTTGGTTCTCGCCGTCCACGGTGGCCACCAGGGTGTCCCCGTCCGTCACGGAGACGACCGTTGCGGCAGCCGAATTCTCCTCGGTGCAAGCCGTGGTGCCAACAATCAGGGCCGCAGCCAACCCCATGCCGAGCAGCAATTTGCCGGCGGAAAAACGAAAGGATGCTGCCATCGCAGGATCCACTCCTCAAGTCCCGGGAACCGCCTTTGGCGGCTCGATGACAGACCAGTTTACGGCTTCACCACGTCGTGCGGGACAACCTCATGCAGCTCAAAACCACGCGAGCGCAGCTTCCAGTAGTGCAGGCGCAGCGCCCCGGCCGTTCCCTGCTCCACATAGAGGCGCATGCACACGTCGCCGCCGCGCATTGTGGGCCCGGCCTGGGCGCCGTCATTGAGCCTGAGCACATGCGGTTCGCGCCGGCGCAGCGGCCCCGTCCTGTTGGCGACCAGGTCGACCACGGCGCGCAGGGCCTTGACGCGCTGTTGTTCGGTCAGGACGGCCCACGACGTCAGGAAATGCGGGCTGCAGGTGTACCTTCCGAGCGGGTGGGTGGCCTTGTCCCCGGCGGGAACAGCCTGTGCCCAGGCCAGCCGCAGATCAAAGCCGAATTGTTCGGCAGCATCCAAAAACAGCGTCTCCGACACGAGTTCAGAGCGCGACGTCGTCGACCGCCGTTGTTGCCGCAGCTGCACCAGCGCGGACTTGGTCTTCGTGAGATCGTCCCGGAGCGCCTCAAGCTGGTGTTCGGCGGTGTTGAGCAGCCGCGCCAATTCGGCGGCACCGCGGCGCTCATCCTCCAGTTGGTCCTGCAGCGCCCGGGCCACCTCGTCAGTGGCGCCCTGCTTCCTTGCCGCCGCCATCAAATCAGCAATGGTGCGCCGCGCCGAAACCAGCTGCATTTGGGTGCTTTGCAGGGCGGTGCGCCGCTGGGCCGGGCTGAGCAGCTCTTCCTTTCCGGGAAGTTCGACGCCGGACAGCTCGCCTTCGCCGGCAGCGCCGGGATCGTCCGGGGCTTGTGGGGCAACGGGGGAACCGGGCGTGAAGAGGCTGGCGTAGGGCCTGTCGCTGGCCAGCCAGGGCGGGCCGCCGCGCAGGAGCGGCGGGGCTGGGACTGCCGGTTCGTCGTCGTCCACGTCAAGCATGGACAGGCGGACGGCGCCGTGGTCATAGAGGACCCGCACGCGCACGACCTCGCCCTCCGTCAGCAGGTCCTCGGCGGAATCCAGGTCGTTGGAGGAAATGCGTTCCACGCCGATGCGGAAGTCGCTGCCGGGCCAGAGGTGGACTGTGGCGTGCGAGGGGCAGACGGACTTGACCCGGGCCAGTGCCACGTCGCCGTTGCTGTATTTGGTGACGGGCGAGGCGTGGGGGAGCAGGAGTTCCTTGATGTCGAGGACGTGGCTGGCCGGGTCAAGGGTGCCGGTGAGCGTCTGGCCCTTGCTGACCAGCCAGTCGAGCGGGATCCCCGGCAGGAGGTCCTCGCTGCGGATGACTGCCTTGTCGCCGCCCGGCACAAGCTCCAGCAGGGCCCGTCCGCCGGCGAGGAAGCCCCTGACCACTGCCTCGGCAACGACGGGGATGGGCGCAGTGGCGGGCTGCGGGGCTGGATCGAACTGCTCAGCAGCCACGACCTCGCATTCCAGGGTCTCGTACAGGGCCGCCAGTTGGGATGCGCGCCGGGGAACGTGCGGCCGCGTCATCCTGGCCGTCCAACGGTCCCCGTGCGGATAGACGCGGGCGCCGGTGCCAAATATTTGCAGGCGCGCAGGCAGCCCCCGTTCCAGCTGGTGCGTTTCGACGCCGTTGGCCACTTCAAACACCTGGGCGCCGGCACCGACGACGGCGGCAACCCGCTGCGCGTCGATGCGCAGGGGGTCCTCCGGGATGTAGGAAACAACGACGACGGTGTGTGACCGTTGCGGGTCAACCAGCATCCGGGCCAGGGCGCTGCCGCTCTTTCGGCGGACAGCGTGGGCCGGCGCAGCGGGTTCCGCCGGCAGGGGGAGCTTGTTCCTGTTCTTTTGCGCAGGCATGCTTGCTCCTTCCCATCGGTCCTGCCAGATCGTGTTAGTGACTTACCCTACCTCCGGGAAGCGGCTGCCTGCTGCGGCAGGCCAACGTTACGCGGTGGCTGTATAGATCTTGAACTGGCGGCCCACTGCGAATTCCCGCGCGCCTTCGGCGGCAGCCACGACATCCCCGGCGTCCACGTCTGCACAGGCGCTGACTATGCTGCGCCCGCCCGCATTGACGAGGACGGCGTTGGGTCCGATTCCCCGCAGGATGCCCAGGGTCGCCCGTTCCAGGGATTGCGCCGTGACATCCAGTCCGACCACGCCGGCAAGCACACCCTCCCTGAAAATGGGATGGGTGAAGGTCAGTACGTATTCGTCGGTGCAGAGCAGGTCGATGTAGGGGCCGGTGACGTGGGGCTGGCCCGTCGCCATGGGGACCTTGAACCACTCGGCCTTGACGTAGCGGCTCATTGACTGCGGGCTGAAATTCGCCAGTGCGTCAACGCGTTCCATGTCTTCGCCCTGCCACCAGGCGATGAAGCTTCTGTCCGCACCCAGCAGTCCGGCCGCTGCGACGAACCCGGCGCCGGCCATCATCGAGCCCGGCTCGCGCAGGAACTGCACAACAGTGGGTCGGATGAACTTGTCGATTCCGGTACCGGTGATCTTCCCGGGGGAACCAAGCCAGCTGCTGGTGGAATCCGCCCACCCGGCCAGCTTTTCTTCCAAGCCTGCAATCAAGGCTGCGAGTTCCTCAACTCCTGCTGTCATGTGCGCTGCGTCGTTGGCGTTCATAAGGATGCCTTACTGAGCGTGGTTCAGTTGTCGCTGCGGGAGTGTTCTGCCAGCAGCCAATTGGTGGTGGAAGTGGTCAATTCCTTGGTGCGCTCTTCAGCTGCCACGGAATCGTGGGCGGCGATGGCCTGGGTGATGGCCCCGCTCAATATTGCTGTTTTCTCACAAAACCCCGGATCTTCGAAGGGCAGCAAGGTCATGGTGCCCACGGCTTCCTGCAGGCGCAGCAGTTCCCTGGCCAGCCTGGCGGACCGCGCAACCGAGGCGATCTCCAGCAAAAATTCGGCAGAGTTCAAACGCCACGCAAACGCCGTGGCAGTTTCGCCCGGCTTCGTTTCGGGGCGGATGTAGGCCCGGAGCGATTCGATGTCCTCAACGCTTGAGCGTTTGGCGGCGACCCCCGCACAGGCCACGGCAATCGCCTGCAAATGCAGGCCCAGATCGGTTATTTGCAGCCGTGTCAGGTTTTGCAGGGTCTCCCTGGCCCGCACGGCCGAGGGGAAGGAGTTCTCAGTGACGAAGCTGCCTCCGCTGCGGCCGCGCACTGTTCTGATCAAGCCCTGCCCGCGCAATTGCGACAGCGCCTCGCGGGCCGTCACTGCCGAAACGCCAAGTGCGGCAGCCAGCTCAACCTCGTTGGGGAGTCGCTGCCCGCTGGTCAGCAGCCCGGATTCCACGGCAAGTTCAATGCGCCTGCACACCTCGTCAACCAGCCCGCCGGACTTGATGGGAGTGAACACGGCGGCCAGGCTGCGGGAGGCGCCGAGTGGGGACAGGGACACGGATACCAGCTTCCCGGGTAGCAGGGGAGGACAATTTTACGGCGTTTGAATCATCGTACCGGCGATTTCCCCGGCGGACTATACATAAATCATATTAAGTAATAGTATTTATCAACATCACCGCATTGTGTCCCACATCACAGTGCGGAAGTACTGTCCCTGACCAGAAAATGAAAGGCGTGCACCATGAGCCCAAGTACCTCCTCCCGTTCCCGGGGCACCGTGGGGGACGCCGTCGCGGAGGTCCCCGCCATCCGGCTGCGCAACCTCACCAAAACTTTTGGCACCAAGGGCTTTGGTGAAACCAGGGCTGTTGACGGTGTGGACCTGGACATCCGCCAGGGTGAGTTCTTCTCCATGCTCGGACCCTCCGGTTCGGGCAAGACCACGGTGCTGCGGCTCATCGCCGGCTTCGACCTGCCCACCTCGGGCACCATCGAGCTTGAGGGGCAGGACGTCAGCGGCAAGGCCCCGTTTCAGCGTGACGTCAACACCGTATTTCAGGACTACGCGCTGTTCCCGCACATGTCGCTCGTGGACAACGTGGCGTACGGGCTGCGGGTGCGCGGCATGGGCAAGGTCGAACGGCGCGAACGGGCCGTTGAGGCGCTGGAACGCGTCCAGCTCGGCACGTTCATTTCGCGCAAGCCCTCCCAGCTTTCCGGTGGACAGCGCCAGCGCGTGGCGCTGGCCCGGGCACTCGTCGTCGAACCCAAGGTGTTGCTGCTGGATGAACCTCTCGGCGCACTTGACTTGAAGCTCCGCCAGCAAATGCAGATCGAACTCAAGGAACTGCAGCGCTCGCTGGGCATCACCTTCATCTTCGTCACGCACGACCAGGAGGAAGCCCTCACCATGAGCGACCGCATTGGCGTGTTCAACAACGGCAGGCTGGCCCAGATCGGGACGGCCCACGAGATCTACCAGCGCCCCACAGGAGCGTTTGTGGCCAATTTCGTTGGCACCTCCAACCTCTTCGGCACGGACGTGGCAGCAACGCTTTACGGCAGGAACAGCCAGTTTGTGCTTCGGCCCGAGCGGCTCACGGTGCACTGGGACGGCCTTGACACCGGAATCAGGAACGACGGCGTCACCTCCCTCCGCGGGACCGTCACCTCACTGGTCTATGTGGGGCACGCAACGCAGGTCAGGGTGGCGCTCGAGGGCGGCCCTGCCGTCGTCGTTCTGGTGGACACCGACCTCCCGGGCGAACAAGCCCTGGTGGGCAAAAACGTGGCGGTGAGCTGGGCGGACAACAATGCCGTCTGGCTCCCTGACGCGGCCTGAGCAAGCAGGCAATCCAACTTTCCGACTTCAATTTTCAGACATTAAGGAGCAAGACCGTGGCAACGAAAAATACTCTCAAGGTCATCGGCACCCTGGCTGCTGCAGCATTGGCGCTGGCAGCCTGTGGCACCTCCTCCGGCGGCGACACGAACAAGCTGGCCGAATCCATCGGGGAGGGGGAGGGCCAGCTTTCCATCCTCGCCTGGCCCGGCTATGTGGAGGACGGCAGCAACGATCCCAACGTTGACTGGGTTTCCGAGTTCACCGGGGACACCGGCTGCAAGGTCAATTTCAAACCCTTCGGCACCTCGGACGAGGCCGTGACCCTCATGCGCACAGGCCAGTACGATGTCATCTCCGCCTCAGGCGACGCCTCACTGCGCCTGGTGGCCGGCGGGGATGTGCAGCCCGTCAACATGTCGCTGTTGAAGAACTACCCTGACGTGTACCCGTTCCTGAAGGACCAGGCCTGGAACACGGTGGACGGCAAGAACTACGGCATGCCCCACGGCTGGGGTGCCAACCTGCTGATGTACCGCACGGACAAGGTCAGCCCGGCACCCACCTCCTGGGGTTCGGTGTTTGAGGGTGCCTCCGCCAACACCGGCAAGGTCACCGCCTACGATTCACCCATCTACATCGCCGACGCCGCCCTCTACCTGATGAAGCACAATCCGGAACTGAACATCGAGAACCCGTACTCCTTGGACGCCGACCAGCTCGCCGCCGCCGTGGCGTTGCTGAAGGACCAGCGCCAGCACGTTGGGGAGTACTGGAATGACGTGGTGAAGGAAGTGCAGTCATTTGCCTCCGGCACCTCGGTCATCGGCACCACCTGGCAGGTGGGCGCCAACATTGCCAAGGCCGACGGCGCCCCGGTTGAGACGGTCCTGCCTGAAGAGGGTGCAACAGGCTGGTCCGACACCTGGATGATCGGCTCCAAGACCAAAAACGTCAACTGTGCCTACAAATGGCTCGACTACATCGCCAGCCCCGCAGCCAACGCCCAGGTGGCCGAGTACTTCGGTGAGTCACCGGCCAACCCCAAGGCCTGTGACCTGACGGAGGACAAGGAACACTGCGCCACCTACCACTCAGGTGACGCCGCCTACGCCGAGAAGATCTGGTACTGGACCACACCGGTGGAGAAGTGCATCGACGGGCGCACGGACGTCAAATGCACTGACTACTCCGAATGGACCAAGGCCTGGACCGAAATCAAGGGCTGACACGCCCTTCCCCCGTCCGGTGTGTGCGGCGGCCGTTCCCGAACCCGCCGCACACGCCATCCCAAGTCTCAAGGAATCAAAGGTAAGAGGACATGGCACTACAGACGCCGCCCGGCACCAAGCCGAACCCTGGCATCCCGCCGGGGCACGCCGTCGTACCCCGGGCAAAGAAGAACACCCTGTCAGCGTTCCTCAGCCGTGCACCCCGGATCCGGCTCGCTGGGCTGCTGACGGCTCCGGCAGGATGGCTCATCCTGGTGTACGTGGCTGCGCTCGCAGCCCTGCTCATCACGGCACTCTGGACAGTAGATACGTTTACCGGCAAGGTTTCCGCCACCTGGACCTTGGACAACATCATCCAGGTTGTCACCGATCCCGTGTACCAAATCATCACCCTGCGCACCATCTGGATTGCGCTGGCAGTGACAGCCATTGACATGGTCATCGCCATTCCGATCGCGTTCTTCATCGCCAAGGTGGCCACGGCCAAGTGGCAGAAGATCCTGGTCATTGCCGTGCTCATGCCGCTCTGGGCCAGTTACCTGGTCAAGGCATATGCCTGGCGCAATGTCTTGGCCGACGGCGGCCTGCTGGAATGGCTGGGCGCCCCCATTGGGGCCTCGAGCCCCGGCTATTCCGAGACCGCCGTGATCCTGACCCTGGCCTACATTTGGCTGCCCTACATGATCCTGCCTATCCACGCCGGATTTGAAAAGGTGCCCGACTCCCTGCTGGAGGCTTCCTCCGATCTAGGTGCCAAACCGTTGAAGACCATGCGCATGATCATGCTGCCCATCCTGGTTCCCTCCATCATTGCCGGCACCATCTTCACCTTCTCGCTGTCCCTGGGCGATTACATCACGGCCCAGATCGTCGGCGGCAAGACGCAGATGCTCGGCACTGTGGTCTACGCCAACGTGGGAGCCGCCAACAACCTGCCGTTTGCCTCGGCCGTGTCCCTGATCCCGATCGTGATCATCATGATCTACCTCTTCGTGGTCCGCCGCACCGGCGCCCTGAACAGCCTGTAGGAGACAGCCATGAGACTTTCCACGAGTGCCAAAATCATCCTCGGTGTCATCACCGGGCTGGTCCTGCTCTTCATTTACGCACCGCTGCTGCTGGTGGTGGTGAACTCCTTCAACGCGGACCGGACGTTCGGCTGGCCGCCCACGGGGTTCACCCTTGAATGGTGGGGCCGGGCCTTCGAATCGGTGGGTGTCCGCGAAGCGCTTGTCACCTCCTTGTGGGTGGCAGTTGTCTCCACAGTCATTTCCCTGGTGTTGGGGACGCTGCTGTCCCTGGCCCTGCAGCGGTACAAATTCTTTGGCCGCGAGGTGGTCAACCTGCTTGTCATCCTGCCCATCGCCCTTCCCGGCATCGTCACAGGCATCGCCTTGAACAACATGTTCACCACAATCTTGGGTGTGCCGTTGAGCATGTGGACGGTGGTCATCGCCCACGCCACGTTCTGCATGGTGACCGTTTTCAACAACGTGATCGCCCGGCTGCGGCGCACCAACGCCCGGCTGGAAGAGGCATCCGCTGATTTGGGTGCCGGGCTCTTCACAACTTTCTGGCTCGTGACGTTCCCGCAGCTGCGTTCAGCCCTGCTTGCCGGCGGACTGCTGGCGTTCGCGCTGAGCTTTGACGAAATCATCGTCACCACGTTCACCATCGGGGCGGGCGACACGACGCTGCCGATCTGGATTCTGCAGAACCTGTTCCGCCCCAACCAGGCTCCCGTGGTCAACGTTGTGGCAGTGGTTTTGATCATCATCTCGATCGTGCCAATCTGGCTGGCCCAGCGGCTCTCCGCCGACTCGGTCGGTGCCGTTGTTCCCAAGGCGGCCAAGGAGAAGGCGGCCGCCTGACCAGGCGGCCGGTCCCCTACAGGCATGCCGGACGTAGGGCAGGCGTCGCGGCATCGGCAGCCCCTGTCCGGGAGGGGCCTGTCCTTTTGGACAGGTAACGCTTTTGTTACATTTTTTCGGCTCCGGAAAGGCGCCACACCGCATGGTTTCGCGCATTTTTCTGTCCTCGGCACCGAGGCATGTTACCGAGCGGTAGTCCTTTTGGTCAGTGGCTGCTTTTGGCGGATCAAGCTCTCGTGTGACCTGGGGTACATTGGCTTGACAATGCGTGACGGGGATCATACTTCCCCTTTTCGCCGGGAAAACGAACAATCCCGCTGCCGCGTGGCCGTCACCCAGGGCCATGCCAGCGAGCCAGCTTTAAGGATGATTAAATGCCACTGCACCCACCCAAGCAGCGGATGGCGCGTCGTCGGTGCGATGCCGCTTCCGCTGCGCTGTGGAGGCTGATCCGTTGATCGGCTTCATAGCAAAGCGATTCATCAATTACGCGGTCCTGTCGGCCATCGCGACCTTGAGTGCATATGTTTTGGCCAGCCTCATCCTGAACCCCGCCAGCCGGTACCTGGGCAGAAATCCCCGGCCCTCCGATGAGACCATCAACGCCATCCTGGACAAGCTGGGCGTCAACCCCAACACCCCCGTGATTGAGCGGCTCTGGGCATGGATCGTGCGGCTCGTGACCGAGGGTTCCCTCGGCGACACCATCCACAACACCTCCGTCATCACCGAGATGACGGCCCGCGCGGGCACAAGCCTGCGCCTGCTGATCCTGGGCACCATCATCGCCGCACTCGTCGGCGTCGCCATCGGCGTATGGGGTGCCGTGCGCCAATACAAGCTCAGCGACCAGGCGATTTCCTACGCCTCCTTCGCCATTCTTGCCACCCCCTCCTTTGTGCTGGGCATCTTGTTGATGATCGTGGCCACCACGCTCAACAACGTTTTGGGCATCCAGCTGATCAACTTCACCGGCGAATACACCGCAGGGCTCGACGGAGGCTGGTGGGTCCAATCCTGGGACCGTGCCGCACACCTGCTGCTGCCCACCATTTCGCTGGCACTCATGGGCGCCGCCGGATATTCCAGGTACCAGCGCAGCGCCATGCTGGACGTGCTGGCCGCGGACTACATCCGCACCGCACGCTCCAAGGGCCGCACCCGCGGTTCGGCGCTTGTCCGCCACGGCGTCCGGGTGGCCTTGATCCCCATGTCCACGTACTTTGCCTACTCCTTCGCCACAGTCCTGGCCGGTGCCGCCGTCACCGAGCTCGTGTTCAGCTGGCACGGCATGGGCGAGATGCTTGTCCAGGCCATTTCGCAAAGTGACATCAATGCCTTTACCGGGGCGATCCTGTTCAACGCCATCTTGATCCTGATCGCCGGAACGCTGGCCGACATTGTGTACGCAGCCCTCGACCCGAGAGTGAGGGTGTAGCCATGTCGATGCTTGAGGAAATTCCGATCGCAGACGCCGCCGCCGCCAACCCCGAAATAGTCCATTCCAAAAAGCCGGTCTCCCGCTTCCGCCTGGTGATGTCCCGGCTGCGCAGCACACCGCGCTTCTGGGTCGGCATCGTCGGTCTTGGCACCATCATCCTGTGGGCCATTTTTGGGCTGGCCCCCAATGCCTGGAACTACACAGACCTTGACGTGTACAACATGGGCTCCAGCCCGACAAGCCTGCACTGGTTCGGCACGAGCGACATTGGCGAGGACATTTACGCCCAAACCATCGTCGGGCTGCGCAAGTCACTGATCATCGGGCTGCTCGTGGGACCGCTGGCGGCCATTGTTGCCGGCATCGTCGGAGCCGTTGCCGGCTACCTGGGCGGCTGGTGGGACCGGGGCATCGTCTGGGTCATCGACCTGCTGCTGGTGCTGCCGAGCCTGTTCCTGTTCATCCTCCTCAGCCCCATCTTCAAGTCGCTGTCCTGGGTGGCCTTGATTTTCCTGCTGGCAGGCTTTGGCTGGATGATCATGGCCAGGGTGATCCGCGCCCAAACACGGTCCCTTCGCGAACGTGACTTCATCAAGGCGGCCCGGTTCATGGGTGTTGACACCTGGACCATCATCCGCCGGCACGTGCTGCCGAACGTGTCCTCGCTGCTCATCATCGACGCCACGCTGGGAGTTGGCGGCGCCATCCTGAGCGAGTCCACCCTGAGCTTCTTTGGCTTCGGCATCCAGGCCCCCGACGTCTCGCTGGGCACACTGCTGGCCGCAGGCCAGGGTGCCGCGGCAACCCGCCCGTGGCTGTTCATCTTCCCCGCCGCCATCCTCGTATTTACGGTGCTTTCGGCCAGCCTTGTCGGCGATGCCCTGCGCGACGCCGTCGACCCAACCTCCGGAGTCAACCGTGACTGAGAAGCTAACCGAAAAACCGACAGTGATTCAGCTCGGAAAGCCGGCCACTCCGGCGGCCGGCACCAGCGCACGCCGCGGCCCCACGCCGTCGAACCCGGCCAAGCACCTGCTTGAGGTGCGCGACCTCAGCGTCACGTTCCCGCAGCCCAGCGGTGCTGTCACTGCTGTCCGCGGCGTCAGCTACCACGTGGACAAAGGCGAGTTCCTGGGCATTGTGGGGGAGTCGGGCTCGGGAAAGTCCGTCTCCTCGCTGGCCGTCATGGGGCTGCTGCCGTCGTCCGCGAAGGTCACTGGCGACATCCTCTTCGAGGGCAAGTCGCTGCTGGGCCGCAGTGACAGGGAGATGTCCAAGCTGCGCGGCGAGGGCATTTCCATTATTTTCCAGGATCCGCTGTCGGCACTGACCCCCGTCTACACGATCGGGTCGCAGATCGCCGAATCCCTGCAGCTGCACGACAGCAAGCTCTCGAAGCTGGCCGCCAATGCGCGGGCCGTGGAACTGCTGAAGGTGGTGGGCATCCCCAATCCGGAGCGCCGCGCCCAGGCCTTCCCGCATGAATTCTCCGGCGGCATGCGCCAGCGCGCCATGATTGCCATCGCCATTGCCAACAACCCCCGCCTGATCATCGCCGATGAACCCACGACGGCGTTGGATGTCACCATCCAGGCGCAGATCCTCGAGGTGTTGCAGAAGGCGAAGGACCTGACCGGCGCCGCGGTGGTGCTCATCACCCACGATTTGGGTGTTGTGGCCGGCAACGCCGACAGGCTCGCCGTCATGTATGCGGGGCGGATCGTGGAGACCGGGACAGTGGACCAGGTGTTCCGCGCCCCGTCCATGCCCTACACCATCGGGCTGCTGCGCTCCATGCCGAACCTGGCCACGGCCGGGCACACCCGGCTGGTGCCGCTGGAGGGAAGGCCGCCGCAGCTGAGCAACCTGGCACCCGGCTGCCCGTTCGCGCCACGCTGCCCGGTGGCCATTGACGCCTGCCGCACCACGGAGCCGCCGCTGACAATCATTGGGGACGACCCGCTGAACGCCTCGGCATGCCTGCGGGTGGCTGAGATTGCCGGCGGCGGGCTCAACCGGGCCGAACTGTACCCGGTGCCGACGCCGGTGGCCATCGCCGAAAGGGCCGCTGTCGCCCCGGAAAGGGTGCTGGAAGTTGCTGCGCTCAAACGCCACTTCCCGCTGACAAGGGGCTCGGTGTTCAAGCACACCATCGGCACCGTCCGGGCCGTCGACGGCGTCAGCTTTGACATCAGGTCCGGCCAGACGCTGGGCCTGGTCGGCGAGTCCGGTTGCGGCAAGTCGACAACCATCATGGAGATTCTGGAACTCGGCAAGCCCCAGGCCGGGCAGGTCACGATCAACGGCCGTGATGTGGCAACGCTGTCCGCCAGAGAACGCAAGGCTTTGCGCCGGGACATCCAGGTGGTGTTCCAGGACCCCATGGCCTCCCTGGATCCGCGGCTTCCGGTCCAGGAAATTGTGGCGGAGCCGTTGACAGTCCACGGCATTCCGGCAAAGGATCGGCTGCAGAAGGTCAGGGATGTGCTGGAGCTGGTGGGACTTGACCCGTCCATGGCGTCCCGGTACCCGCACGAATTCTCCGGCGGCCAGCGCCAGCGCATCGGCATTGCCCGCGCGCTTGTCACAGACCCCAAGATCGTGGTGCTGGATGAGCCGGTGTCGGCCCTTGACGTCTCAATCCAGGCCGGCGTCATCAACCTGCTGCAGGACCTGCAGGAAAAACTTGGGCTGTCTTATTTGTTCGTGGCCCACGACCTGGCGGTTGTGCGGCAAATCGCTGACACCGTGGCCGTCATGTACCTGGGCAGGATCGTGGAAAGCGGTCCCTCGGAGCAGATCTTCGACAACCCGCAGCACCCCTACACGCGGGCGCTGCTCTCCGCGGTACCGGTGCCGGACCCGGCGGTGGAGCGCAGCCGGACCCGGATCATCCTCGACGGCGACCTGCCGAGCCCCACGGAGGACATCGCCGGCTGCAACTTCCGCACCCGCTGCCCGCTGTACCGGCTGCTGGATGCCGCCGGCCAGGAACGCTGCCGCAACGACGACCCCGGCGAACGTCCGGTCGACGGCAGCCTCGTGGCATGCCACCATGCCGAACACATAGACCTCATGACCTCGGGAACAGTATGAGCACCGCGACACCATGAGCACCCGAAAAGTCTCACCGCAACCACAGTCCCGGCGGGCCAGCACCACTTGCCCGCCGGGGATCATTCAATGGGAGGAAACAATGCAACACATCAAGAAGATGGTGGGCGCCGGAGTTCTGGCGCTGGCCCTCACCGTCACCGGCTGCAGTGCCGGCGGCGGTGGCGGCGGCGACAAACCCGTCGTGGACAACAGCAAGGGCGCTGCCGAAACAGGGGCGCTGCCCACCACGGCCTGGACCGTTGCCGACTATGCAGCTGTCAAGGACGGCGGCACATTGACGCTGGCCGTTGACCAGATGCCTGACAACTGGAACACGCTGCAGGTTGACGGCAACGTCAAGGCCGGCAGTGAAATCCTGGATCCCACCACAGGCGGCCCCGTCCGCAACACCGTCGACGGAGGCTGGGAACTGAACCCCGACTACGCCACAGAGGTGAAGCTGGCCGGTGAGGACCCGCAGGTTGTTGAGATCAAGCTGAACCCGAAGGCCGTTTGGGAAGATGGCACACCCATCACCTACAAGGACTATGACGCCACGATCAAGGCGAACAACGGCACCAACAAGGACTACCAGATTGTTGGCGACAACGTCTACAAGGACATTGAGTCGGTCACCAAGGGCGAGACGGACTTCGACTTCAAGATCACGTTCAAGAACAAGAACGCCGACTGGCCCTCGATCCTGGGCGGCAGCACCGCCGGCGCGGTTCAGACAGCCGTGCTGCCGGAAGCCATTGCCTCCGACGTGACTGCCTTCAACGAGGGCTACAAGTCCAAGCCGGTGCCCGCCAGCGGACCGTACAAGGTCGGTGACGTGGACGCCGCCGGCCAGGTTGTCACACTGGTTCCCAACGACAAGTGGTGGGGCCAGAAGGTGAAGCTGGAAAAGATCATCATGAAGGTTGTCTCCCGTGACGCCCTTGCCCAGGCCTACGCCAACAAGGAACTCGACGCGGTCAGCATCGGCACCAACAAGAACAACTACGACACCGCCAAGAAGCGCGCCGACGGCGCCATCCAGCAGTCCGGCGGACTGACCTGGAACCACGTCACCATGAACGGTTCCAAGGGACCGCTCATGGATGCGAAGGTCCGCCAGGCAGTGGCCCGTGCCATTGACAGGGACACCATTTCTGCCAGCCGCCTGAGCCCCATCGGTGCACCGGTGGCCAGCCAGAACAGCTACATCTACATGCCCGGCCAGAAGGGCTACGAAGACAACGCCACGTCGGTCATCGGGTTCGACACCGCCAAGTCCGAGGCCCTGTTGAAGGAAGCCGGCTACACCAAGGCAGCCGACGGCACGCAGGAAAAGGACGGCGCCAAGCTGGAAATCGCGTACACCCTCGATGCCAACAACCCAGTGTCAGAGCAGATCTTCAAGCAGATCCAGGCCAACCTGAAAGTTGTCGGCATCACCCTGAAGAACAACACGGTTCCGGAGGACAAGTTCTTCTCCGACTACGTGCTGAAGTCCAACTTTGAACTGACAGGCTTTGCCTGGTCGGGCACGGCGTACCCGGTGGCCTCCACGGAGTCGATCTTCTACCCTGTCGATGCCGGCCAGAACTTCACCGGCCTCACCGATGAAAAGCTCGGCGACATGTGGGCCGCGGCCAACGCAGAGCTCGACCCGGCCAAGCGCATCAAGCTGGCCAACGAGATCGACAAGGCGATCTTCGCCTACACCCCTGTCATCCCGCTGACCCCGACACCGAACACCTATGGTGTCAGGAAAGACCTGGTCAACTACGGTGCCGGACAGTTCGAATCAATCGACTGGACCACCGTGGGCTTCAAGTCCTAGGCAGCTCCACCTGAAAGGCCCGGCCCGCTCACCATGAGCGGACCGGGCCTTTTCCCTGTGCCCTGCATTTACGGGCCCTGCGCCGGGGTGCAGTGTGCCCCACGTCAGTGTGCCTTGCGATTCTCCGAGCTACGTCAGTGTGCTGGCGATGGCGAGCGCCAGCAGCAGGACACCAACGACGACGGCCGGCAGGTTCCAGCCGCTGGCCACCTTGTGCTGGCTGCCGGGCTGGTGTTCGGGCTGGGCGGCGGGGGAGGGGGAACCGGCGTCGTGCTTCAGGGATGCAGTGTTGCCGCGTTCCCACGCGTCCCAGGCCGTCTGGACGGCCGTTTGGGTGTGCGGCAGGGCGGCCATGGTGCGGGCGCCGCCGGTGCCGGAGAGCATTTTCGGGCCCAACTTGCCGGACCCCGGTGCACCCCAACTCGGGATGCGGCCGGCTGTGGTGTCAAAGCTGACGTTTTGCATGACGCGCAGGGCGGTGAGCTCGGAGAAGGGGATTTCGTGGTCCCGCAGGATGTTGCGGATGCTCAGGCCGGTGGCATGGATCAGCAGTTGTGGCCGCCACAGGAGCACGTAAACACCCCACGCCGCGAAGAGCAGCCACGGCAGGAAATCCCAGATCGAGGCCGGGGTTCCGGTCAGGAGCAGGTTCACGGCAAAGAACGCACAAAACGCCAGGGCAACCGCCCCGAGCACGCGGGTGGGCGCGGAACGGACGGACACGGTGCGCGGGGTGTTGGAGGCTGTTTCCATGGTGCTTCAAGAATGCCAGACTTTTCGGCAGCGAATGTTTCCCGGGGCCTTGGGCATCGGCGTGGAGCGGCCCTATCCGGTGGCGGCCTTCGGCGGATCTGTTTCGGCTGCCCCGCCCGTCCCTGCGATGCTTGCCGGGTTGGCCAAAACAGCCGCGAAGGCCTGTTGGGCAGCTCCCACCAGCAGCAGGTCCGCGCCGAGGGCTGCCCTGGCGAAGCGGACGTCGTCACGCGGCCCAATCATGGCCTTGGACTTCACTGCTGTTTCCATGCGATCAGGATCGGCGGCGTGGAGTGTGCCCAGGAAACCGCCGAGAATGATCAGCTCGGGGTTGAAGAAATTCACGACGCTGCAGAGCGATTCGGCAAGGAAGTCGATTTGTTGGTGGACAAGTTCAAGCAGTTCCGGCGCGGCAGCCTCCGGCTTGGCGAGTTGGCTTAGAAGGGTCTCATCCAATTTCTCAATGTCGGTGGATGCCAAGTTCAAGGCGGCAAGCAGCGGTGCCTGCCGGACCTCAGTTTCCAGGCAGCCATTTCGTCCGCAGTGGCACAGGCCGCCGTCGGAATTCACCAGGGTATGGCCGATCTCGCCGGCGAATCCGCTGGTGCCCGTGACGGAAATGCCGCCGATGGAGATGCCGCCACCAATGCCGCTGGCGCCGCCGTTGAGATAGATGTGGTCCCTGGCCCCGCGTCCGGCCCCGAAAGTGCTCTCGGCGATCAAGCCGGTTGAGGCGTCGTTGGCCACAACGACAGGCAGGTCCAGGGCCTTGTTGAGCATGGCCGACAACGGCACATTGTGCCAGTCGAGGTGGGGAGCCAAAACAACTTCGCCGTCGTGCTCGCGGACCAGGCCCGGCACGGCGACGCCAACACCGACGGTTCGGAAGGAAGTGTCGAGTTCACCCCGCATGCCGGCAACGACGGCGCCAACAATGTTGACCACTTCCTCGGGTGTCGGCACCCGGGCGGTGTCGTAGCGGATGCGCTTGAGGACCTTGCCGGAAAGCGACACCAGGCCAATGGTCACGGCATCAATTTCGGGGTTGACGGCAATGGCGACAACGTCCTCGCGCGGGACAATGATCGGGCTGGGCCTGCCGGCAAGGTGGGTCGTGCCTGGTTCTTGTTCTTCCACCAAGCCCAGCGAGACAAGTTCGGCAACCAGCCCGGCAATGGTGGATCTGTTTAATCCGGTGGCACGTGTGACGTCTGCCCGGGAGAGCCGGCCCTGCACGTGGGCCAGGTTCAGGACCATGGCTAGGTTGTTGCGTCGGACGTCGTCGAGGTTGTTGCCCCTGCGTGTTGGCTTTGTTGCTGAAAGTTCCGGCATTGCCCCTCAATTCACCCCTTTGTGACACGCTGATACGGAAAACCGGCGCGCCCTATCGTAGCTGAGCACGTCCATGCCCGGGCGTTCCGTGAGCGATTACTGCGCCTTGAACGCGGAATCGAAGGCAGCCTCCGGTGCCGGGAAGGCGTTCTTCTTCACGAAGGCCAGCGCCTCGGGTGCACCCAGGAGCCTGTCCATTCCCGCGTCTTCCCACTCAACCGAGATGGGCCCGTCGTAGCCGATCTGGTTCAGGGCACGGAAACTTGCCTCCCAGGGGACGTCGCCGCGGCCGGTGGAGACGAAGTCCCATCCGCGGTTCAGGTCTGCCCAGGCCAGGTGTGAGCCAAGCACGCCGTTGCGGCCGTTGCCCAAACGCAGTTTCACGTCCTTGCAGTCGACGTGGATGATGCGCTCGGCAAATTCCAGGATGAAATCCACCGGGTTCAGCTGCTGCCACATGAAGTGGCTGGGATCCCAGTTCAGGCAAAATGCCTTGCGGTGGCCGATGGCTTCAAGTGTGCGTTTGGTCGTCCAGTAGTCGTACGCAATTTCGCTCGGGTGGACTTCGTGCGCAAAACGTACGCCCACCTCGTCGAAAACATCCAGGATGGGATTCCAGCGGTCGGCAAAGTCCTGGTAGCCGGCGTCGACCAGTTCCTGCGACACGGGCGGGAACATGGCAACGTACTTCCAGATGCTTGAACCCGTGAAACCGATGACGGTGTTCACGCCCAGCTTGGCGGCCAGCCGGGCGGTGTTCTGCATTTCCTCGGCGGCCCGTTGGCGGACGCCCTCCGGGTCGCCGTCGCCCCACACCACGTCGGGGAGAATGTCGCGGTGGCGCTGGTCTATGGGGTCATCGCAGACTGCCTGGCCCTTGAGATGGTTGGAAATGGCGTAAACCTGGAGATTGTATTTGGCAAGGAGCGCCTGCTTTTCCTTGACGTAGGCGTCATCATCCCAGCGCCAGGGGTCCAAATGGTCGCCCCAGCAGGCAATTTCCAGTCCGTCGTACCCCCATTCCGAGGCCAATTTGGCCACTTCCTCCAGGGGCAGGTCGGCCCATTGGCCGGTAAACAAGGTGATTGGACGGCTCACTTAAGTCTCCTTAATGCATCATGTGTGTCGGTCGGCGGGCCGTGCCGCCCGGTGTCCGCGGGTTTTCTGCCGCGGACACCGGGAGCTGACTGGGTGGCCCTGGCTAGGAGGCGAAGGCGGCACCGATGTACTTGTCGACGTTCTCCTTGGTGACAACCGGGGCGTCAAGCACGATCCGGTTCGGCACGCCCTGGGTGATCAGGTCTGATGCCGGCTCGCCCAGGGCGATCAGCCGGGCCAGGACGATGCCGTCGGCTGCCTGCGTCGACGGGTAAATCACGGTGGCCTGCAGGACCGAATCACCGGCCTTGATGGATTCCATGGCGTTCTTGGAACCTGCGCCGCCAACCATGAAGAATTCGCTGCGGTTGGCTGCCGAGATGGCGGCCAGGACGCCGATGCCCTGATCGTCGTCGTGGTTCCAGATGGCGTCAATCTTGGGAGCCGAGGAGAGCAGCTGGGACGTTGCTGCTTCACCGCCCTGGACGGTGAAGTCGGCGGCGACGCGGTTGTTGACCTTCAGGCCGCAATCTTCCAGGGCTTCCTTGAAGCCGCGGCTGCGGTCCTGGGTCAGCGGCAGGCTGTCAATGCCGGCGATTTCGGCAACGACGGCGTCCTTCTTGCCGTCGAGCTGTTCGCAAATATAGGTTCCGGCGCTGACACCCATGCCGTAGTTGTCGCCGAGCACCGTGGTGCGGGCCGCGAAGGTGCTGCTGAATTCGCGGTCAACGTTGATCACGGGGATGCCGGCTTCCATGGCCTTGATGGCGACGTCCGTCAGCGCGGCGCCGTCGGTGGGCAGCATGACGATGGCGTCCACCTTGTTGTTGATGAACGTTTCGATCTGGCTGATCTGGAGGCTGGCGTCGCTGGTGCCTTCGGAGACGACAAGTTCAACGTCGTCGAACTGCTTGGCCGCGTCCAAGGCTGCGGTGCTGATGGCACCGATCCAGCCGTGGTCGGCCGCGGGGCCGGAGAAGCCGATGGTGACCTTGTCGCCTGGCTTCTTCGCCGCCTTGGTCTCGCCGGCATTGTTGTTGGCGCTTGGATCCGGTTCCGGTGTTCCCGGCGTGCAGGCTGTGAGCAGTCCGGCGACGGCCAGCATGGCGCCCGAGGCGAGAAGCATCCGGTGGCGCAGTGAACGGTTTTCACGCATCTTGATTCCTCCAAATATGAACTGACCCAAATGATTTGGTGTAGCTGGTGTGAGCCGTCAGTGCGGAGGGAAATTACCGAGCGAAGAAGAATCTCTTGATCGTGAAGTCCACTTTGACGTCTCAAGCAACATAACAGGCATTTTTGGATATTGATAGAGATTTCAACGGAACTTTAGCCACCCGAAATCTACATTGGTACGTTTAGTGAACAAACCGAATTGCGGTAACTTTCAAGAAACACTTCGAAAAAAACTAGTGCAATATTTAGAAGCTGCTGTTATGTTGCCTCTATGACCATTGCCGCTCATACGGGTCCACTGCTGACCGTTCGCTCACTCACCAAGGGGTTTTCAGGGGTCCAGGCGCTCAAGGGCGTGGATCTGGAAGTCCTGCCGGGGGAAGTCCACTGCCTGCTGGGCCAGAACGGTGCCGGCAAGTCAACTCTCATCAAGACCCTCTCCGGGGCCTACCAGCCCGACGACGGCCAGATAATTTGGCAGGGCCAACCCATCACCATCGCCAGTCCGCAGGATGCCATTGCACTCGGCATTGCCACGATGTATCAGGAACTCGATGTTGTCGACGGACTCACCGTGGCTGAAAATATCTTCCTTGGCCATGAACACGCCAAGGCCGGCGTTATCGACAGGCGCACCAGCATCCGCAAGGCCAGGGAATTGATGAGCCGGCTGGGCCACAGCAAAATCCCTGTGACAGCCGAAGTTGGCACCCTCTCCGCAGCCAACAAGCAAATTGTCAGCATGGCCAGGGCGCTCTCGCACGACACGAAGCTGATTGTCATGGACGAGCCGTCGGCTGTCCTGGACTCGGATGAGGTCGGCAACTTGTTCCGTGTGGTGGCCGATCTCAGTGCCGCGGGTATTGCGGTGATCTACATTTCGCACAGGCTTGAGGAGATCCGCAAGATTGGTGACCGCATCACCGTCATCAAGGACGGCCGGACAGTGGCAACAAATCTCCCTGTTGCGTCCACACCGACCTCGGTACTGATCAAGCTGATGACGGGCCGGGACGTGAGCAACGTGTTCCCCAAGTCAGGGACCGTCAAGCCGGACGCACCCGTCATCCTTGACGTGCAGGACCTGGCCCTGCCGGGTGTCTTTGCCGGCGTAAGTTTTCAGGTCAGGGCCGGTGAAATTGTTGGCCTGGCTGGTCTTGTGGGTTCGGGCCGGTCGGAGATTCTGGAAACGATCTACGGCGCACGCAAATCCTCAACCGGATCCGTGGCGATCGTCGGCAACAAGGTGGCCCCGGGGTCTGTGCAGTCAGCCGTTGCAGCCGGAATGGGCCTCTCTCCCGAGGAGCGCAAGAGCCAGGGGCTCATCCTTGACGAGCCAATCTACCGCAATGTCACCCTTGCCAGCTTTGCGCGCTGGGCCAAGGGCGGACTGCTCAATGAGAGGGCGGAACGCAGTGTTGCCCACGCACAGATGGACTCCCTTGAACTGCGCCCGGCGGATCCGGACAGGATCACCAGGACCCTCTCCGGCGGCAACCAGCAAAAGATCCTGCTGGCCCGTTGGCTGGTCCACGGCACCAAACTCCTGCTTCTGGACGAACCAACCCGGGGAGTCGATGTTGGTGCACGTGCTGAAATTTACGCCCTGGTGCGGCAACTGGCCGACGCCGGCACCGCCGTCGTCGTTGTCTCCAGTGAAATCGATGAGGTGCTGGGCCTCTCCGACCTGGTCCTGGTCATTTCCGACGGCCGTGTCATCCACAGCTCCCCAGCAGCCGCCATCGATGAGCACGACGTGCTTGACATGGTCATGAAAGGAACCGCAGCATGAGCGAGCACAAGCAGCCGGCCGATCTTATTGACGGCGGTGCGCCGGCCCCGGACAAGCCAGGCCGGGCTAGCCCCGGGTTGAAGCAGGGGAACCCACTTTCCAGCTTCTTCAGCAGTCCCGGCGCGAGGTCGCTGGGACTCGTCATTGCCCTGTTGCTGCTCGTGCTGGTGGGCTACCTTACGGCCGGTGAGCGCTTCATGAGTGTTGGCAACCTGATGGTAATCCTGCGCCAGGCCTCCATCATCGGCGTCATCAGCATCGGCATGACCTTTGTGATCACGGCAGGCGGCATCGACCTGTCCGTCGGTTCCGTCATGGGCCTGTCCTCAGTTGTCGCAACACTGTCCTGGGTGCAGGCATTCGCCTCCGACACGCACTGGATCGTCATGGTGCTGGCGGCCATGGCGGCCGGCACCCTGGTGGGGCTGCTCAACGGCGTCGTTGTCGCGTATGGCAAGGTGGTGGCGTTCATAGCCACACTGGCAACGCTGGTCGCGGCCCGGGGACTGGCCGAGTTGCTGGCCAACCGCAAGACCCAGATAGTTGATGTCACCGGCTTTAAGTCGGCCTTGTCGGGGAACCTGCTCGGGATCCCCATGCTGATCTGGATTTTTGCCATTGTGGTTGCCCTGGGCTGGTTCCTGCTCAATCGGACCACCTTTGGCCGCCGCACTGTTGCCATTGGCGGCAACATGGAGGCCGCGCGCCTGGCCGGCATCAACGTCAAACGCCACACCACGTACCTTTACGGCCTGGCCGGGCTCACCGCCGGAATCGCCGGCTTCATGATGATGGCCCGCACCACCTCGGGCAGTTCCACACACGGCACGCTGTACGAGCTCGACGCCATCGCCGCCGTCGTGGTTGGTGGGACCCTGCTGGTCGGAGGACGCGGGTCCATCATGGGCACGGTTCTGGGCGTGCTGCTCTTCTCCACCCTGATCAACGTGTTCACGCAGAACAACCTGTCCACCTCGGTGCAGGCCATCGTGAAGGGCGTCATCATTGTTGGCGCCGTCATGCTGCAGCAGCGATTTGCCGACCGCGATCCGAAGAAGCCTCTCGCCCCAAAGCTGCCGGCGGCAACAGCGAAGCGGTAACGCCGCGGCCCGGACAACAAAAAACTGTGTGGCTCCGCAACAGGCACGGAACCACACAGTTGACCCTCGGGGGCGTTATTTGATTGCAGCCTTGGCGCGGCGCTTGTTGAAGACGTCAAAGGCGACGGCGGCAAGGAGCACCAGGCCCTTGATGAGCTGCTGGAATTCCGTGCCAACGCCCATGATCGACATGCCGTTGTTCAGGATTCCGATGATCAAGCCACCAATGATGGCGCCGACCACCGTGCCAATGCCGCCAGTGACGGCCGCGCCGCCAATGAAGACGGCGGCGATGGCGTCAAGTTCGAACCCCTCGCCGGCCTTGGGGTTGGCCAGGTTGAGCTGGGCCGTGAACACCAGGCCGGCCAGGGCGGCCAGGACGCCCATGTTGATGAACAAGGTGAAGGAGACACGCTTGGTGTTCACCCCGGAGAGTTCGGCCGCGTGGGCGTTGCCGCCAATGGCATAAATGTGCCGGCCCCAAATGGAGTTGGCCATCACGGCCGAGTAACCCACCATGAGCACGCCCATGACCAGGAGGACGATCGGGGTGCCGCGGTAGCTGGCCAGCAAGTACGCGATGAGCAGGATCAAGGCGGTGGTGAACACCATCTTGGCCACGAACCACTGGAACGGTTCATCTTCGAGGTTGTACTTCTTGCGGTTTGCCCGCTGCTTGATGCCGGAGACGACAAACGCCAGGGCGGCAAGAACACCAAGGATGACAGTCAGCGGTTCCAGGAAGGAGGTGCCGCCGCCAAGGTCGGGAAGGAAGCCGCTGCCCAGTGCCCTGAACTCGTCGGGGAAGGGGGAGATCTGCTGGTTTTGAAGGGCAATCTGTGCCAGCCCGCGGAAAGTGAGCATGCCGGCAAGGGTGACGATAAACGAGGGTATGCCGAAGTAGGCAATCCAGAACCCCTGCCACGCACCCACCAGGGCGCCGAGCACCAGGCAGGCAATGATCGCCAACCACCAGGGCATGTGCCACTGGGTGATCATGACCCCGGCCATGGCACCGACAAACGCCACCACGGAACCGACGGACAGGTCGATGTGACCGGCGATGATCACCATCACCATGCCGACAGCCAGGATGAGGATGTAGCTGTTTTGCACGATCAGGTTGGAAACGTTGATGGGGGCCAGGGTGATGCCGTTGGTGGTGATCTGAAAGAAGATGATGATCACGATCAGGGCGATGAAGAGCCCCACTTGGCGCAGTTGGCCGGTGAGAAAACGTACGGCGGATTGGACAGCAGTCATCAGATGTCCTGCTCCTTTGCTTGAGTCATGAATTGCATGAGGTGTTCGGCGGTGGCTTCGGCCCGTGGCACGTTGGCGGTGATGCGACCTTCAGCCAGGGTGTAGATTCTGTCGCAAATGCCCAACAGCTCGGGCAGTTCCGAGGAGATGACGAGAACGCCCTTGCCTTCCTCAGCCAGTTGATTGATGATGCTGTAGATCTCGTACTTCGCACCGACATCGATGCCACGCGTCGGTTCATCCAGGATCAAGATGTCGGGGTCGGTGAACATCCACTTGGACAGGACGACTTTTTGCTGGTTTCCACCCGAGAGCTTGCCCGTGATGGAGCCAACGCCGGGCGCCTTGATGTTCATGCTTTTGCGGTAGCCTTCAGCCACCACATGTTCCTTGGCGCTGTCGACCCAGCCCCAGCGGGCCAGTTTGGCAAGTGCGGCACCGGAAATGTTGCGCCTGATGTTGTCCAGCAGATTCAGCCCGTAATGCTTGCGGTCTTCGGTTGCGTAGGCGATGCCGTGCTTGATGGCGGCGGCGACGGTGTGCGCCTCAATGGCAACACCGTTTTTGTAGAGCCGGCCGCTGATGTTGGTCCCGTAGCTGCGGCCAAACACGCTCATGGCGAGCTCTGTGCGGCCGGCACCCATCAAGCCGGCGATGCCAACGATTTCGCCGGCCCGGATGTTCAGGTTTGCCGCCTTGACGACTTGGCGGCCCTGGTCCACCGGGTGGTGGACGGTCCAGTCCTCAATGCGCAGCAGCTCCTCGCCGATGCTTGGCGTGTGGTCCGGGTAGCGGCTGCTCAGGTCCCTGCCCACCATGCCCTTGATGATGCGTTCCTCCGAGATCTCATCGGCGTGCATGTCAAGGGTTTCAATGGTTTGTCCGTCGCGAATGATCGTGACCTTGTCGGCCACTGCCTTGATCTCGTTGAGTTTGTGGCTGATCATGATCGAGCTGATGCCCTGGCCCTGGAGATGCTTGATCAGGTTGAGCAGGTTTTCCGAGTCGCTGTCGTTCAGTGCCGCCGTGGGCTCATCCAGGATGAGCAGTTTGACCCGCTTGGAGAGGGCCTTGGCGATTTCCACCAGCTGCTGCTTGCCGACGCCGAGTTCAGAGACCTTGGTGGTGGGATGGTCATTCAGTCCCACCCGGGCCAGAAGCTTCGATGCCTCCAGATTGGTCTTGTTCCAGTCGACAAAGCCCCTGGCGGAGAGCTCGTTGCCCAGGAAGATGTTTTCGGCGATGGACAGGAACGGGCTCAGTGCCAGTTCCTGGTGAATGATGACAATGCCGGCAGCCTCGGAGGACTTGATGTCCTTGAACTGGCAGAGGGTGTCCTCAAACCAGATTTCGCCGTCGAAGGTTCCCTCCGGGTAGACGCCCGAGAGGACCTTCATGAGTGTGGACTTGCCGGCACCGTTTTCGCCGCAGATGGCGTGCACCTGTCCGCGCTGGACCTCCAGCGAAACATTCTGGAGGGCCTTGACCCCCGGGAATGTCTTGGTGATGGCACGCATTTCAAGGATCGTTGATGTCACGATGGACCTTCATTTCGCGTTCGTGATGGGAATGTCATTCGGTCCGGTTGCGGAGGCCGGGGCCGCCGCAACCGGAAGGTTTAGCTACTTGAGGTCTTCGGCCTTGTAGTAACCGCTGTCGATGAGTTCCTTGGAGTAGTTGTCCTTCGTGACAACGACAGGCTGGAGCAGGAAGGTCGGAACGACCTTGACCTTGTTGTCGTAGCTGGTGGTGTCATTGACCTCCGGTGTCTTGCCGGTGAGGATTGCGTCCGTCATGGCGACGGCCTGCTCACCCAGCTGCCGGGTGTCCTTGAAGACGGTGGAGTACTGCTGGCCGGCAATGATCGACTTCACCGAGGCAGCTTCAGCATCCTGGCCCGTGATGACGGGCAGCGCGTCGGTGGCGTAGCCCGAGGACTCCAATGCCGAGATGATGCCGATGGACAGTCCGTCATAGGGCGACATCACGCCGTCAACCTTTTCGCCGTCCGAGTACGAGCTGGCGATCAGGTTCTGCATGCGCTTCTGTGCCGTCGCCGGATCCCAGCGCAGCGTGGCAATCTGGGTGAAACCTGTCTGGCCGCTCTTGACCACCAGGGTGCCGTCGTCAAGGTACTTCTGCAGCGTCTTCATGGCACCGTTGTAAACAAAGGTGGCGTTGTTGTCATCCGGGCTTCCACCGAAGAGCTCCACATTGAACGGACCTTTTTCGCCGGTTTCCTTGCCGCTTTCGTCCAGGATTCCCAAGCCGGTGAGCAGGGAGGTGGCCTGTTCCACGCCGACTTTTTCGTTGTCGAAGGTGGTGTAGTAGTCCACGTTGGCGTTGCCGTTGATGAGGCGGTCATAGGCGATGACCTTGATGCCTGCCTTGGCGGCGTCGTCAAGCTGGTCGCTCAAGGCGGTTCCATCGATGGAGGCGATGATCATGACCTTGACGCCCTTGGTGATCATGTTGCTCACCTGCTGGACCTGCTGCGGGATCTTGTCATCGGCGTACTCGAGGGTTGTCTTGTAGCCAAGCTTCTCAAGGGACTGCTGGATGGCGGTCCCGTCCTTGATCCAGCGTTCGGAGGTCTTGGTGGGCATCGCGATCCCGATCAGGGCCCCTGTGTTGTCGACGGAGCCGTCTTCGGCAGCCGGAGCCCCGCCGCGGGTGCCGCAGCCTGCGGTTCCCAGGGTGAGGCCGAGGGCCAAGGCGCCAACGATCAATGTCTTAAGTTTCATGGTGAGTTCCTTTACGCCCCGTGCGCGTCATTGCCATGGGCTGGTAGGTGTCCTGCGTTGTGCTGGGATGTTGTCCCACTGTGGGGAGGCCGCGCAAACAGTGGTTGTTAGCGCTAACATTCTTGTTTAGTGTAACTCACGACACGTCACGTGTGTCAAGTCACTGTTTCCAGGGGCCCGTGGCAGGCTCAGGACCGGTCCCGGCGCAGTCCGTCCACGCCGCCAAAAAGCCACCAGGGCAGGTCGCAGGCGCAGTGGTGTGGCCCGCCGGATCAAAGCAGACGGGCGCCCCCTCCGCCGGAAATGCAGGGGCAGACAAGCCACTGCATTCCGTGCGAAGGGGGCACCCGTTGCGGAGTTGGGCGCAGCCGTTCAGGCGCCGGAAAACTTGCCGTACTGCTCGCGGATGACCGGGTGGTGGTCCGTCGGCGGTGCCGCTTCGAGATCCAGTTCCCAGTCCGGCCGAGCGCCGTCCAGCGCCCATGCGGCCTGGACGGCCGCACCGCGGGCAACATACTCGCCCGGGGCCGGCACGATCACCGGCACGCCAAACACCTGGGCCGCCACGGCCTGCACGGCCGGGTTTTGCGCCGCCCCGCCGATCAACAGCAGCCGCTCGGCGCCGACACCGGACGCCGTGACGGCATCCAGCCCGTCGGCCAGCCCGCACAGCATGCCCTCGATGGCTGCCCGGGCAGTGTTGGCCCGGGTGGTTGAGGCAATGGTCAGGCCGTGGAAACTGGCCTTCGCATTGGGCAGGTTCGGGGTGCGCTCGCCCTCAAAGTAGGGGACAAGCACCACGCCGCCACTGCCGGGTTCGGCCGCCAATGCCAGATCCGCGAACTCGTCAAAGGACACGTCCAGCAGCCCCGCAACGGAGCTGAGGATGCGTGCCGCGTTCAAGGTGACGGCTATCGGCAGGTAGGCGCCGGCGGCGTCGGCAAAGCCGGCCACCGTTCCCGAGGGGTCGTTGACCGCAGCAGCTGCCGCGGCAAACACCGTGCCGCTGGTGCCCAGGGAAATGACCACGTCGCCGGCGGTGATGCCAAGGCCCAGGGCGCCGGCCGCGTTGTCGCCGGCTCCGGTGCCAATCACGATCCTGCTGCCGCCTGCATGGTCCGCGTGCACCGTGCCGATGACGTCCGACGGCGCAGCAACCTTGGGCAGCACAACGTGCGTCCCAGCCTGGCCGGCAGAGCCGGCTTCGCGCGCGGGCCGGCCAAAGGCCGCCTCAAACAGTTCAAGGTCGTAGGCTTCACGCGCGGGGGACCAGTAGGCGGTGCCACTCGCATCGGAACGGTCAGTGACAAGCTGTTCAAGGTCAGGTCCCAGCGGGCTTTCGTCCGCGGGGCCGTAGCCGCGCAGGCGCCAGGACAGCCAGTCGTGGGGGAGTGCTACGGCGGCCACGCGCGTTGCGTTGTCCGGTTCGTTGTCGCGGACCCAGCGGACCTTGGTGATTGTGAGCGATGCAACGGGTACCGAGCCGCAGCGCTCAACCAGGGCTGCGGCGCCGAACTCGGCAATCAGGGCATCGGCCGAAACTGCTGAACGGTTGTCGTTCCACAGCAGGGCGTCGCGAACCACACGGCCTTCGGCATCCAGCAGGACCATGCCATGCTGTTGTCCCGCGATGGCGAGGGAGGAAACATCAGCCAGCCCTCCGGCGTCGGCCATGGCTTCCTGCAGGGCAGACCACCAGTGGGAGGGGTGGACCTCCGAACCGTCCGGGTGGGATGCCCGGCCGGTGCGGAGGGTGCGCCCGTTGCGGGAATCGAGAATGACAACCTTGCAGCTTTGGGTCGAGGAATCGATCCCGGCAACGAGCGCCATGGGGTTACCGGGCGCCGAGCAGGTGCTCGATGAAGAGCTGCTGCAGCTTGACGAAGCCGAAGCCCTTGCCGCCGAAGTAGGATTCCGTGTCGAAGTCCTCGTAGGAGGCCTTGTCGGCACGGAGGGCTTCCCAGCCCTCGCCCGGGTTCAGGGTGGGCTCGTTGATCTCTTCCACGCGGGAGGCAAGCAGGGCTGCCTGGACCTCGGGGTCGGCGCGGAATGCGGTGGCGCGTTCCTTGAGCAGGAGGTAGGTCTGCATGTTGGCTGCAGCCGAGTCCCAGACGCCGTCGATGTCTTCGGTGCGTGAGGGCTTGTAGTCGAAGTGGCGCGGTCCGGTGTAGGACGGGCCGCCGTTGGGGCCGCCGTTTTCCAGCAGGTCGACGAGGGAGAAGGCGTTCTGCAGGTCGCCGTGGCCGAACACCAGGTCCTGGTCGAACTTGATGGAGCGCTGGCCGTTGAGGTCAATGTGGAACAGCTTGCCCTGGTAGAGCGCCTGGGCGATGCCGTGGGTGAAATTCAGCCCGGCCATCTGCTCGTGGCCGGTCTCCGGGTTGATGCCGACCATTTCGGGGCGTTCCAGCGTTTCGATGAACGCCATCGCGTGGCCAAGGGTGGGCAGGAGGATGTCGCCGCGGGGTTCGTTCGGCTTGGGCTCAATCGCGAAACGGATGTTGTAGCCCTTGTCGGTGACGTAGTCGCCCAAAAGGTTGACGGCCTCGCGGTAGCGCTCGAGGGCGCCGCGGATGTCCTTGGCGGAGTCGTATTCGCTGCCTTCACGACCGCCCCACATGACAAAGGTCTCGGCGCCAAGCTCGGCGGCCAGGTCGATGTTTTCGATGACCTTGCGGATGGCGAAGCGGCGCACACCGCGGTCGTTGGAGGTGAAGCCGCCGTCCTTGAAGACCGGGTGGCTGAACAGGTTCGTGGTGACCATCGGCACGATTAAGCCGGTGGAGTCCAGTGCGCCCTTGAGGCGGTCGATCTCGTGCTGGCGCTCGGTGGCGGTGGCATCGAACGGGAAAAGGTCGTTGTCGTGGAACGTCAGGCCGTAGGCACCCAGGTCGCTGAGGCGGTTGACTGCCTCAACGGTGTCCAGCTTGGGGCGGGTGGCGGAACCGAACTGGTCCTGTGCTTCCCATCCCACGGTCCAGAGGCCGAATGAGAACTTGTCTTCGCGTGTTGGCTGCAATGCCATGGGATTCCTCCAGTGGTGATGTGCGTCTCGATAAATATGTTCTGACTAAAAACATAAGCCAAGAAACTGCTGGCGTCAAGGGCTGCTCCGGTGAACGTTCTGCTGTACGATCTCAGGTATAAGGCGGAACTGTGCCGTTTGGCGCTGGGCACGCCTATTAAGTTGTCAAGACGATCAGAATTCTGGTTTTTACCTTCGAATGCACAGTGTTTGATCCGGTTGCGGTGACGGCCGTGCCGACCACGGCACTGTGGCAGAGCGACCCAAGGGGCGCCGGTTGCTAGGGGTGAAGGCGGGATGTGCACAGTATTCTTAGAAGGATTTAGGCATTGAAAGAGGTGAACAGAGTGGCGTTGACGGAACAGGCTCAACCCGGTCCCCGGCCAAGGGGCAGAAACCTCGAAGACGTGAGGCGCAACAATCTCGTCCTCGTGCTGGGGCTCGCCCATGTCCAGGGGCGGGTCTCCCGCGCCGACGTCACCCGGTTGACGGGGCTGAACCGCTCAACCGTCGGCGGGCTCGTGGCCGAACTCGTCGAGTTGGGCCTTGTGGATGAGCAGGAACCCGGCGCTGCCCACCATGCCGGCCGGCCGAGCCCTGTCATTGTTCCCCGCAAGGACATTGTGGCCATCGCCGTGAACCCTGAAATTGACGCTGTCACCATCGGACTGGTGTCCCTGTCGGGTGAGGTGCTCAAACGGATCCGGTACGACACCGCCCGGGTGCAGACGCCGGAGGAAGTCGTCAACATTGTCACCGCCGTGGTGGCGGGCATGCGCGGCGAGCTCGACAGTTCGTTCCGCACGGTCGGCGTCGGGGTCGCCCTGCCCGGCCTGGTTCGCGACTGGGACGGGGAAGTCGTTGTTGCGCCGCACCTGGGCTGGCACAACGTCCCGTTTTCGGCCATGCTCAGTGACGCGCTTGGCTTGCCTGTGGTGTCCTCCAACGACGCATCCGCCGGAATCGTTGCCGAAAGCACTTTCGGGGCCGGCCGCGGGGCGCGCGAACACATCTACCTCAATGGCGGGGCCAGCGGCATTGGCGGCGGCATCGTCATCAGGGGCCTGCAGTTTCCGGGCGCCAGTGGTTTTGCGGGCGAGTTTGGGCATTCACTGGTGAATTCTGCCGGGGTTCTTTGCTACTGCGGCGCGTATGGATGTTTGGAAACCGAGGTCCGGCAATCCGCGCTGCTTGACGCCGTCGGCTTGGAGACTGCCAACAGCGAGCAGCTTGAGAACGTGCTGACAACCCAGTTTGCCCGGCCCGGGGGACCGGACCCGGACCTGCTGGCATTGGTGCACCGCCAGGTCGACTTCCTGGCCGAATCCTTGCGCGGCACAGTGAACATCTTCAATCCCGAGCTTGTCATTCTGGGCGGTTTTCTGGGCACGCTTTACGTGATTGCCAAGGAGCGGCTTGAATCCGGGGTGCGGGGCAAAACGCTTCAAGGCGCGCGGGACGACGTCAGGTTCGCCCGTGCCGAGCTTGGCCTGGACCTGATGATGATCGGTGCCGCACAGTTGGCGTTCGCCCCGGTCCTCGCAGATCCTGCAAGCATCGCCAGCACCCTGGGCCAGGCCGGCTGAGCGCCCGCGTCTACATCGTGTCGGACTCGGTCTCGTCCTCCGCGGCCAGCGTTGCCGCGTGCTCGTTGATCTCCTCGATGTCCGGCGTCACCATTTCCGAGTAAACCTCGGCCAAGGGGTCGCGATCCGCGGGCTCGTTGATCAGGTCCTTGTCGTCATAATCTGGGTTCTTGCGCATATCCACACCCTAGCCCCGGGCAGGTGGGGCCGCCAGAGCTTTTTCGCCGCAATCGGCGGCGTCTGCTCCCTCGGCGCCGTTCGCCTTCCCAAGTACGACGGCGGACTCCGCACCGTCCGCTGCTGTCGAACAGACCTGATCTCAGTGCAGCCAGAGGCCACGCCAAGGCAGCTACCCCACGGTCCCCGGCACAAAGAACGTGGTCGACGACAGCCGGGCCCCGTCCAGCAGCACCACCCATTCATACGTTGCGCCGACGGGCAGCGGCAACCCGCCGGGAAAATTGAGCACCACGTTCGAACTCCCCGGGAAGCCCATCGGCGGCTGCTGCACATTGGGAGCCACGGAGTGCCTGAAATCGACCGACTGGTTGAACCGCATCACGTTCGGTCCCTCCGCACCGGCAACCGTGACGGCCCGTCCGTCCGTGTCCACGAGCAGCACCTCCACGGCCGCCCGCGTCTCATCAAAGGCGGGAATGCTCACGGAAACGCTCACAAACAGCGAGAACGGCGCGGTCTGGCCCGTCTTTGCATCCGACCCCAGGAACGTGATCCCGCCACCAATCACATTGACCTTGCCGGCCGCATCAATGTTGACGAAATCGGCGATCAAAATGTTGGCGCTCGCACTCGAAAGGTCGGTCATGCGGAAGCCTCCGTAGCTGTCAGGAAAGTTGTCGCCGGCAAGTCACTTAACCATAGGCGCACTCATGGACATCTTGTCCTGCCCATGAAGCACGACGCCGGACACTCACGGAGTTCAGGCTTCATGGACTTCCGCTTTGGGTTCAGGGGCATCCAAAAAGATACGAAGCGCGTCGCAGCGGCCGGGCGCCCTGAGAGCCTTTATCGTCGTAGATTCAATCTGGCGGATGCGTTCCCGGGTGACGCCGTAGACCTGGCCAATTTCTTCAAGGGTCTTGGCGACTCCGTCCTGCAGGCCATAGCGCATCGACAATACACCGGCTTCGCGTTCGCTGAGGGTATCGAGGACGCCATGCACTGCCGCCAGCATGTCGGCCTGTTCGACGTACTCGTGGGCCGTGACTTCAAAAGGATCTACGATCTGCTCGGACAGCGATTCCGTACCGCCGCGACCATTGGAAACTTGTACATCAAGCGAAAACAAGGGTTTGGCATAGTTCAGAACCTGTTCAACCTTTTCGGGGGATTCACCAAGGTACTTGGCCATTTCTTCCGGAGTGGCTGGCCGCCCCAAATCACTTGTCAGCCGTCGCCGCATGGTCAGAAACTTGTTGATGAGTTCCGTCATGTGAACTGGTACACGGATCGTGCGCCCAAGATCGGCAATGGCACGGGTAATTGCCTGACGGATCCACCAGGTGGCGTAGGTCGAGAACTTGTTGCCCAAGGTGTAGTCGAATTTCTGGACTGCATGAAGCAGTCCCAGATTTCCTTCTTGGATGAGGTCGATGAAGTCGAGACCGCGGTCCGTGTATTTTTTCGCGATGGAAACGACAAGGCGCAAATTGGCGTTCACCATGGTTTCACGGGCGCTGTCGCCCAATCTCGCCAGAGTTTCCAAGTCATGGCGTTCCCGACGTGAACTCAAAATCAAATTCTTCAATTTATAGGTGGCCATCAAGCCCGCCTCGATGGCTTGTCCAAGGTCCACCTCAGCGGCAGCATCGAGAAGAGTGAACTTCCCGATCCTCTTCAGGTAGTCGCTGACGATATCGTCTGAGAAACCCACCACCCGGGTCAGGAGCTCGGCGGGCTCATCGTCGTCTTCGGGCAGGTCAAAGAGCGGTGCTGGGCGATCAGGTGTGACATCAGGGCCGTGGTTGCGTGGCGCTGGCTCGCCAGCACCTTCACCGGCTCCGCCAGCAGTTGGCCCTTCAGGAGCGATGTCCGGTTCGGGGTACCGTAGAAAGTCCTCAATTTTCTGGACGTCGGTTGAGACTGCAAAGAACTCGTACCGGCGCGCAAACGGGAGAACCCGGCCGAGGAACTCCTCGCCTTGCACGGCGGGATCTTCAACGGTGTTCATCGCGTACAGAACAACTAGTCGCCCGACGCGACCGTCCTTCTTTCTACGGATCACGCGGCCCAGCCGTTGAACCATTTGACGCTGGCTGCCGTTGGCGGCAACGATGATGCCTAGATCTGCCTCGGGAACGTCGACGCCCTCATCCAAGATGCGCGGCGCTGCCAACACTTGGGCGTCTCGATTGCTGAAGTCAACGAGTCCTTGTTTGCGGTCCTCTGGTCGCATGCCGCTGTAGATGGCTGTTGCGGTGCACCCTACCGTGCGGCAAATCTCTTGGGCGCTGCGGGCCGATGCTTGTGTCTGGGTGAAGACCAGGGTGCCGCCGGATTCTACGACTGGCGCATGCAGAGCGGCCAGGGCCAGTCCCTTGGTTTTCGTTTCGGCCAGAAGCGACCTCCGTGCCGACATGGCTTTCATATACTTGCGGGCCAGACCAGTTTCGGCGGTGAGAGAAGCAGAAGCCGCCAATGCAGCAACGGCGGCAATAAACGCGGTGAACGGTGTTGGTGGCACGTTGGCGTATTGCTTCAAATAGCGGGCAGCCTCAGACATCGCGTCTGAGTACTCGTCGTATTCGGTCCGCTCCGAAGGTGTGAGCTCAACTCCAACAAGAGCAATGTCGAATGGCGCAATGACGTCATCTCGCAGTGCTCTGTCGTACCAGAGGTTAAAGACCACCCCGCCAAAATAGGGTGACAGCGTTTCTTCATGGCCGCCGTCGGTCCTCTCATATGTGGCGGTCAGGCCGAGGCGCCAGTTGTACCCTTGCCCCAGCGCCGCGGCGAAGAGGGGTGCGGCGTAGCGGTGGCACTCATCGGCAATCAGCAGCCCGGCTTTGTGCGCCCGCAGAGTCTGGTGTGTGGCGGCCGAGTGGACGATGGCGACCAGTACGTCCACATCGTCCAGTGAGTCAGTCCGACCATTGCCGAGAGAACCCGTGGAAGCGGCGGGAAAGTCGCGGTTCAACGTGGCGAGCCATTGGCGCTGGAGCTCAGCGGTGGGCACCAGGATCAGCACCTTGATGCCTTGCCGAACTGCCTCATGGGCAGCGGCGACACCAAGGCGGGTCTTGCCGGAACCGGTCACAGCCTCGATGACACCGCGGCGGGCATTGTCGTGCCAGGCGTCGAGGGCTTCCTGCTGCCACGGGTAAAGGAAGTCGTAGTCGGCCGCAGCGGGAATGTTGTTGGAGACGGGCGACAAACTGCTTTGAAGAACGACGGCGTGATTCTCAATTGGTGTGTCAGTTACCTGCGACATAATGTCCCCTTTTCCTGCAGCGACCACCGGCGTGTGATGGTGATCTCAGGATAGGGAGGGGGTCTGACATTCAATGGAGTTACAAAACTTTAGGTGAACAGCCGAATGTGCGGAATCATGACGCGGCCACACGTCCACTATGTGCCGCTGTACGAAACCACAACCTGCGGATACCCGGGGATGTCCAGCCGCCGTTGCTCGAAGTTGGACAGTCGCACAAACGTGAGACCGTTCCAGCCCTGATCGCGGGTGTTGCCGCCGGCAGCAACCGCCCACTCGTCCTCGGAATCCGAAGCCCACGCCACGACGGTTTCATGCGGCACATCAAGCGGCGCGATCCGCTCCTCGCCTGTGTCCAAATTGAGCACGGATAGGTTCGGGTTCCCGGTCGCATTGCCGAAGGAGCCAGTCCCCACGGTGAGCAGAAGCCGGCCGGCCAGTGCCGTGCCGTGGGAGTGGGAGTTTGCGACACTCGGCACAGTGCTTGTCTCACCCGTCGCAGGATCCAATCGCACCACCACCTTGCCCTGCACCGGCAACAGGATCGTCCCGTCGGTGTCGACGGCGGCATAGTGGATCTTCTCCCACGACGCCAGGCCGCCCTCTGTGCCGAACGGCGCAATCTCGGTCGTCGTCGCACGCAGGGAAGCCGGATCCACCACCGTGACGGTGAAACTGTCGTGGTCAATCGTCGCCACCCACGAACCGTCGGGCGCCACCACAACGTCGAACGGCCGCCAGCCCACCTGCACGGACCCGGTGAATGTCCCGCGCTGAACGTCATACACTTCTAGGTGCGTCGTCTGCACATCGGTGCCAACGGCGACATATACCGCGGACCCGTCGGGTGCCACCGCGAGCCCCAAACCGCCCGGCCGGTACTCGCCTTGGGTGATGCGCGGCGCCGGGTGCAGGTACGGAACAAGGGACCGCCGCGTGAACGTCGCCAGATCCACTACCGCGAGGCCTTCCGCCGTCGCTACATACGCGGCATTGCCCGGCGCATGGGCACCGATGCCCCACGGAGCCGCACCCACCGTCAGAAACTCAACGGCGCCCGGATCCTGGTTCTCGGGATTGATCCGGGCGATCCCATCACTGTGTGCCAGTGTCGCCAGTAGAAAAGAAGAGTTCGACGGCGGATTGCTGGCGCGGGGTCCAGTGCTCGCCGAAGGCTGGGGTGCCGCTCCAGAGGGAGGGTTCGTCACTTGAGCATCTCTGGTGCAGCCAGCCAGGGCCAGGCTTGCGAGCCCCGCCGCGGCCAGCACCGTGCGGCGCGCCATTAGGGGCGCCACGGCTGCGCCCGCGAAAGTGCCAGATCCAGTTGGTTGCCCCCGGTCTCGCGCAGCTGTTCGGAGTCGCCCACAACCACAGGCAATGTGCGCGCACGCGAGAGTCCCACGTACAGCCGTTCGGCCGCGCGGTCCATGTCGCGGAAACCGTCAACGCAGAGAATCACCACCGAGCGCTCCAAGCCCTTGAAGCCCAGAACGTGTCCGTAGAACTCGGTCTCGTTGGCATGGAATTCCCGCCAGTACTCGTCGATGGTGTGACTATCGAAGTGTTCCTGATGGATCGGGTGCCTGGATTTAGTGGTTAACAAGGCAATCTGGTTGTTGTCCCAGCCATCGGCGATTAGTGCGTCTACGCAGTCACTGGCCACGTCCATGGCCTCCTCCGGAGAGCATTCCACCCGGCGAACGGCCAGACCGGTGCTGCCTCGCGGCGTGAAACAGTCACCGGCAAAGCTTTTGAACGTCTCGGCAATCTTTTTGGTGTTGCGGAGGTTATCGTCGACGTGGATCGTAGTCAGGTCCTGGAGCGCCTTGGCTGAATCCCAGCGTTTGTAGACATCCTGCCGGTCATCCATAAACGCGTAGATCGCGGACTCATCCGGTTCCTTCAAACATGCCCGAAGGGCCTCCCACCAACTCGGTGCAAAGTCCTGAGCCTCGTCCACGATGATCGCGTCAAACTTTTCATGGTGCGGCATGTCTGCCGCCAGTTCCCTGAGCAGCCTGGGCATCTCAACGTCAAAGTACTTCTGGCCAATGCCTTCAGGAACGCCCAGCGAGAGCACGTACTCGTGGAATTCGCCCGTGAAACCTGGCTTGGCGCTGCGCCACTTCGACACCTGACTCGCCAGATGCATTCCTAAGCCCTGGTTATAACAGAACAAGCCCACATTCTTGCCGTCCTTGCACAGCTCCCGTGCTTTCTGCACGGCCAGCCACGTCTTGCCGCTGCCTGCGCCGCCGGTGAATCTGATGCGGGGAAGAGACCGCGTTGCGGATAGTAAAACGGCCTGCCGCTCAGTCAGGTGGTCCTGGACAACCTCGTCCTCCTCATGGCCCGCAGCATCCCCGTCGGGTTGCTCCAAGCTCCCCTCAAGGTGGGGCAGGATTCTTTCCAAGAACGACGGCGCCAAGGGTACAGTTCCGCCGCCTTCGCTCTCGATCGCGTGCCGAATTTTATCAGCTGGATTCTTGAGGTTGTCTTTGTCTAGAAAGAGCGCCCGTGGGTTGCCTGATTTGACCCATTCCTGAGACATGGCGGAATAGGGGAAGGCAGCCATGTAGACGAAGCGGCTCGTCAACAGGGAACCCATCTGGTCGGCCAGCCAGTCTTTCAAAGCGTGCGCGGAGCCCTGCGATTGGGCAAGCGGATCCTGAAGTTTGCGCTTGCCAGCTGCCCTGTCCGACTGGAACCACTGGCCGTTTTCATTGCTGACGAGGCCACCCTTGACCTCGATGGCAGCAATACCCACACCTGGCCAGAGCACAAGAATGTCGATCTCATGCTCGGCCCGGCCGTGCCTCACTTGAACGGAGTGGGTCAGTACCACGCTTTCTGGCAGTTCGACTTTCAGAACATCCCAGACGGCTTTCTCGGCGAGCTGGCCGTCAGTGAAGTCGGGCTCCGGTGGAATGAGGCGCAAGGTGGGTCCTCTCGGTGATGGGTGACGTTGCTATCAATCTACCGATGTCAGGACCTTAAGCTGCGCGATTACGACGTCTGGTGGGTCGGTGCAGCTATGTACTCAAAGAGTCCGTCGTCAATGGGACTCACGAAGTCCAAGTCCATGGTGACTACATCGAGTTCTTTGCCACTGTCGCTGGACATCGTCGTCTGCACAGCATCGCTCGAGCTAGCCTGGCCCAGATAGTAGAAGTCAGATCCTTCTGCATCGTCCTTTTTTACGAAGACATGAAGCGGGACCGCCCCGCCGACAATGGCACGAACCTCGGCACTCTTGAGTGTTCGTTTGCTCCTCGTGAACCACTTGAGTGTTGACGGGTCTACGAGTTCATCCTCGTAGCGGGTGCTTTCCGATACGTGGTCGGCCTTGTGGTAGGTAACAAAGATCGGGCACGTCTGTGAAAACTCATCCACCTTGTAGCCGTACATGGTGCTGTATTCATTGGACTTCCAGTTGAGCAGACGGCAAACGTCTTTGCGTGAGTACATCTTGCCGACTTCCAGCCGTCCTGATCGCTGGTAACGGTGGCGGGACAGATAAAGCCCTGTGGCTACAACATCATCGACATGTTTTTGAAGCAGCGGGGATTTTTCCATCAAGGCACGGATGTGTTCGGACAAGCTGAAGGAGCCGTCCGCGAATACGATGATTGGCTCATTGCCGTACCTTTTCAGTTCCAGTGCGGTGAAGAATTCGAGAGAAAAAATGCGCTGAACTGAATCGATGGTCTTGTCGTCGTGGGCACACCCCTGTGACGCCAGCAGATCACGGTACTCATCTCGGCTGAAACTTCCGCTCGACAGTACACGTTGGAGCAGCAAGAGCTCGTGCGCACGCTTTCCATTGAGAATTTCGGTTGACAGAAAACTGAGGAGCGCCGCTTCTGGTTCGGAGGGAACGACGAGTTCCGCTTTTAGCTTATTCTGCAGGATCCAATAGTTTTTGCTCTTTGTGGCCACGACAACTGGATCGGCACTGTCGAAGCGGGCGAAGTCGAGCAGCAGGGGCGGGCGCCCAAGCCGATGCTTCAGCGCATTGAAGGCTGCCTTAATGTTGGCCATGCTGTCCAGAGAGGTGTTTGCCAACGACTGCAGGACACGTTTGCGTGCAATTTCGTCAAAGTTGACGCTGGAAAGACCCGATATGGTGCCAGCTTGGTCAGCGTTTATCAACTTTTTACGGATGACATCCTTGTTCAGTGAACTGTCGCCAATTAGCGCAATCGGAATGAGGAAATTGTTCGCATAGTTTCCAATAAAGTCAATGACACGAAGGTGGTCTTTGCCGGGCGCCTTGCGCAGTCCACGTCCGAGCTGCTGTGTGAAAATGATGCTTGACTTGGTTTGCCTCAACATGACCACTTGGTTGACCGACGGTATGTCGATGCCTTCATTGAAGATATCAACCGTCAAGATGTAATCGAGTTCCCCCGATTCGAGGCGATTGACAGTGTTGTTCCGGACTTCGATGGAGTCCGTGCCAGTCAGGACTTGCGTTCGGAGTTTTGCGCCATTGACGAAAGAGTCATTCAGCAGGCGGGAGAGCTCAAATGCCTCGTCACGGCGGCTACAGAACATTAGCCCTCGAGTAGGACCGACGTGGCCATAAGTTTTGATCGCCTGCACGAGGTAGGAAACGCGTTCGGGCGCCACCAGACGGGCAAGGTTCGATGTCTCGTCGACTGTTGTGCCGCCAGAATCAACGTAGTCGGTCACACCGTAGTAATGGAACGGCACCAGCATCTCAGCTTCAAGTGCAGCCTGTAACCGAATCTCGTACGGAACGTTGTAGTCGAACAGTTCGAAGACGTTGAAATCATCGGTCCGCTCCGGCGTGGCTGTGAGTCCCAGCAGGAAATCTGGCTGGAACCAGTCGATTAGACGTCGGTAGCTCCCTGCGCCAGCGCGATGGACCTCATCAATCAAGATGTAGTCGAAATGCTCCTTGTCGATTGTTTCCAGGACTGCAGTCTTGGACAGGGACTGGATGGTCGCGAAGACGTACTGACACTCTATCTCTCGCCGAGGACCTACAAATTTGCCGAAGTTGCGGGGATGGACTTGGAGTACTCGTCCAAACTCTTCCATGGCGCGGTCGAGGATCTGTTCCCTATGGACCACAAAGAGCATTCGCTTGGGGTTGACGTCTCGAACATCCAATGCCGCGAGGATTGTTTTGCCCGTACCGGTAGCTGAAATTACAACTGCTCTGCATTCGCCCGACGCTCGAACTTCGTTTATGGCCTCCAGGGCCTCAATCTGCATGACGTTTGGGTAGATCTTTTGCGCGGGCACCAAGGCATCGGGATCCAGTGCAGGCGGGTGGTCCTCAACCAGAGTTCGTGAATTCTGGACATACGCTTCTTCGTACTCATCAATCCAGGATGCCGTGAGTTTCCGAGAAGCATCCACTTGCCGTTCAATGGCGTCATGGAGCTGCTCAACGATGTCACCGCCCGGCAGTGCGGAAAATCGGAGGTTCCATTCCAAGTTTTGAAGCAAGGCCCTGGAAGTGAGATTGGAACTTCCGACGATGGCCGTCGTAGCGTCCTCTTGGTTGAATACGTAGCCTTTGGCGTGAAATCCGCCGGAGGTGCCGGGATGAATGAACACATCGACGTTGTCGAGGGTGAGCAGCTCCCGGAACATGTCCGGGGAATTAAAATCCAGATAAGTCGACGTAACGATGACTCCGGTTCCTTGGAAATCAAGGAGCGCCTGCTTTAACAGTGCGATGGATCCCGTAGTAATAAATGCGACAGAGATGACGAAGTGCTTGGAACGTTGCAGTTCCTGGCGAATGGCGCGCAGCATCGTATTCTCATCCTCATTGGAAATGAGAACCGGATGGAACAGTTGATTTGATTCTGTAGTGGCGTCGATGAATCCGAATGCGGTGTCAGCCTGAACGACGCTGGCGAATCCGAAGCTCATTTGCCGTGTTCCCGTACAAGCCGATCGACAGCAGGTATATCAGCGGGTGCCCAGTCCAGCGATGGTAGGTCGGGTACAGGAACCCAGCGGATGTCGTCATGCTCAGTTAGCTGGGGGACGCCTACCAACAGGCGACAAACATAGGTCGCCAGGATGACGATGCCAAAATCGTATTCGTACTCGGTTGTCTCGAGATGATCGCCAATCTCGGCAGTGCACAAAAGCTCTTCCTTGAGTTCCCGCTGCAGGGCCTCTTGGGGAGACTCTCCAGGCTCGATCTTGCCGCCAGGGAACTCCCACATGCCAGCGAGCGACATGGACTTGCCACGTTGCGCTGCCAGGACGGTATCACCGTCGACTAAAACTGCTCCAACAACGTGGATGCGCTTCTTGGTTTTGGGTTGGGAATCGAGACTCGTCATAATCGACCAGGCTAGCAGTCTCGACGAGTGCCGAATCCGAACTGTGGAATCCGCTGAGCTCAGTCCACGGGGTCGCATGACGCAGGCAAACTTGTGTGCCATATTCACTGGACCATCTGACACCTTTTGCGGATGTGCACACCGCGCCATGCCTTCAGGGCCTCGGATGGCTTAAGACCAGCTGTACAGCACGGAGAGTTAGTCTTCCGATCGTACTGGTACGAAGCCGATCAACAGATTTTCTGGGAGCCGGTGCCCTGTGAAAGTCGGGGGCCGTCGCCAGATTCCTCTACCGCGTTCACTGTGATCTGAGGGATCCGTATGGATTAGATGTCAGTTGAATTTTAAATCTGTCACTGCGTTGCGTCATCTACTGTCGCGTAACTCTTCTCCGTGCCAGAGTGGACATGTACCCCGCTTCCATAGGAGATCAGCCGTGACCATTCGTGACAATACCAACCGCCGACTCAAAGAAGTCCTTGACATCATGGCCGCCGGATCGTGGCTGGATGAGAAGCCCAACGGGGGAGAGGTACTGGCGGAAGCTGCCAAGCGCATCCCCTTCACGAAGGAAGAATCAGAACTTCTCAGCGGCGGCATTCCCCGCGGACATAAGAACCTGACGAAGTCCACAGCAGATCTGGTCAAGGCCGGTTGGATGACGAAGGGCCGCAGCGGCTGGGAAATCACGGAAAATGGGCTGCGGGCAACCGTTGCCTTTAACTCTGTCGAAAAGCTTGTCGACGCACTGAGCAGCGGCACCTTGATCCCGGCTGGCACCCCGCTGCCGGAACAGCCAGCTGAAAAACCAGCAGCCAAGGCCCCCGCCAAAAAGGCCGCCAGCAAGACTGAAGTCAAGAAGCCCGTCGCCAAGAAGGCGTCAACCAAGACAACCGCCACCGCCGCTGACAAGCAAGCAAAAGAGTCCACCGTCATACAGGCAGACCAGCCCGCATCGGTGGCTCTGGCCGGGACGTTTGGCGAAGCTCTCGGAGCGAAAAACTGGGACCCTGCGCACAGCAGCCTCCAGATGTCCCTGCAGAAGAGCGGGACCTGGCTGCTTACCGCCGAGCTGCCCGCCGGAAAGTACAGCTACAAGGCTGTACTGAACGGTTCGTGGGATGAAAACTACGGCGCCTTCGGCGTCCTGGGCGGTGCCAACCACGAGTTCACACACGACGGCGGGCCGGTCACCTTCCATTACGACCACGCCACAAAGGACGTGCTGCGCGGGGCGTAGGCGCCGGCACTTCGACTTGGGTGGAGAGTCGCTTCAAACCCAGACTGGGCAACGCCAGTGGATACTTCTGCCCATGGCCAACTGACAGCCCGCAGATAGGCTTGGCAGATGGTGAATTGTGTAGTCAAACGTGGGTTATCGGCAACGGCGGTGCTCGCTTTGTTGGTTGGTCTTTCCGGGTGCGCATTCGTGGCGCGACCTGCGCCGGAGCGGCTGCCCGCGGCTGAAGCCGCGCCTCGATACGAGCAGCTGACCGCTGGTATCAGTGACGTTCTGAACTCTGTTTATCCCGGCCTTGAGCTGGCTGCACATGAAGGGGACACCCCCACCGTCCACGACTACACGCCAGGCCGGTGCGTTCTGTATACCGGCCGCGTTGAATCGGACAATGATTTGAGGAGTCTGGCCGACGGATGGAAGCCTGTCATGGAAACGATTGCCAGCACTCTTGAAGATGCCGACTTCCCCGCAATCACCAAGGAAGACAAAATCCCTGGTGGTTGGACAGGCATCAGTGCAGAAGATGGCCACGGCGCCACACTTCGCATTTCATCGAAAGGCACCACGAGTCTTTTCATCACCGCCGAGGTGTCGGATGAAGTCTGCAGCCTGGACGAAGGCTAGCCGTCACCTCCGGGCATGCCGACCCAGGCTGGCGCCTGCGGTGCCAGGGAGTGCTCGGTGTCGTCCTGGGGGAAGACTGATAGCCGCGCCGGTTTCTGCCCTGCAAGCAGCCCCGCTAGCCTTGAAGCATGACAACGGATGCGATCGATTCCCCCTTGGGCACTGCCCCTGCAACACCCTGGCATCCGGAGGGAAAAAACCTCGTCGTCGAAGGGGACAACCTCAGCTTCCTCGGGACACTCCCTGATGAGAGTTTCCGGCTGATCTACATCGACCCGCCTTTCAACACCGGCAAGGTCCAGACGCGCCAAAACATGACGAATGTGCGCAGCGAAACCGGCTCGCGTGTGGGTTTCAAGGGTCGCAGCTACGACACCATCAAGGGCTTGGCCCTGAGCTACAACGACTCGTTCGGCGACTACTGGGAATTCCTGGAACCCCGGCTCGAGGAGGCCTGGCGCCTGCTCGCCGACGACGGCACCCTTTACCTCCACCTCGACTACCGCGAGGTCCACTACGCCAAGGTCCTGCTCGACGCACTCTTCGGCCGCGAAAGCTTCCTCAATGAGATCATCTGGGCCTACGACTACGGCGCCCGCTCCAAAAAGAAGTGGCCCGCCAAGCACGACAACATCCTCGTCTACGTCAAAAACCCCAAAACGTACTACTTCAACAGCGCCGAGGTCGACCGCGAACCGTATATGGCGCCCGGGCTGGTCACGCCCGAAAAAGTGGCGCTCGGCAAACTGCCCACCGACACCTGGTGGCACACGATCGTCTCACCCAATGGCAGGGAGAAGACCGGGTACCCCACCCAAAAACCGCTCGGCATCCTGCGCCGCATCATCCAGGCCAGCACCGAGCGCGGCGACTGGGTGCTCGACTTCTTCGGCGGCAGCGGCACCACAGGCGCCGCCGCACTGGAGCTGGACCGCCGCTTCGTACTGGTCGACCAGAACCCCGAGGCCATCGAGGTCATGCGGACCCGGCTCGACCCCGAGGCAACCACCTTTATTAAGCACGACGGCGTTAAATCAGTTGAGCTGCCGGGTGACCCCGGGGCCGGGTCAGTCCCGTGTGTCAGCCCAGCGGGATCAGCCACTCGACCGTGAGGTAGATGCAGGCGGCGACGGACAGCGCGCCCGTGAGAGTCGCCGCGACCCAAAGGGACCGGCGTCGTGCTTTCACGGCAAGACCCAACAGCAGCGGAAACGCAACCATGGCCAGCGTGGCCAGGAAGCCAACTAGGCCCACGGCCACGCTGCCCGCGGTCACGGTGCCGTCGTACGTCCCTGTCAGGACGATGAATGAGAGCAGCCCCAGCAAAACCACCGGGTAGGCCAGCACCGCCCACCCTGCAAGCGTGATGCCAACGGCCCACCACACCTTGCGGTGGGGCTTGGCTGCAGGCTTGGGCGTTTGGACAACTGAGACCGCCAGTCGCTGGGACGGGATCTCGCGGTGGGGACGGGGCATGGAAATATTCTGGCATGCCGTGCTGAAAGTGGGCTGTGTTAGGTCGTGACGGTCATGAACGGGCCCCGTTGAACATGGTCAGGTACAGGATTCCCGCGGCGAGCACGGACGGAACGCCCGTGACCCATGTCAGGAGCCGGTTTGGGACGCTGGTGCGACAGTGGCCGATGCCTGTGATGATACTGGCCTTGTCGCGGCGCGGGGCAGGCCATCTGCTGGCTCAGAAGTAGGGGTTCAAGTAAATGATTGCGGCCCCGACAAGTGCAGGTATCACGGTGATGATGCCGACGATCCACAAGCTCTTCAGACGGAACGTGGTGGCGCAGCCCAGCAGGATGGGAGAGGAGAGCATGCAGAGAACAGACAGAAGGCTGAAGACAACGAAAGTTTGCGCTCCCGGGCGGCCGCCGCCCAGACCTGGGCCCGTGCCCATGCTGAACAATGAGGAAAAGAAGAGCCAGAGGGCTGGAACGGCGAACAGCGCCCACCCTGCCAGGGCAATAAGGATGATCCAGATGAAGCTTCGACCCTTGCTGACCGGCGCTGGTGGCATGCGGGGCACGGGCTGGTATGGGGGCACCGGCGGCTGCTGATTGGGATATGACATTGAGACCTCAAGAGACTGGCGGAATTTACCGTGGCGGGGTTGCCGTGGACCTGTGGGGCTTAGTCCCTAGCCAAGGTTGGTAACCCAGCGAAACACGAAATACAGGACGACGCAGACGGTGGGTACGCCGGTGATGGTGGCCGACCGCCACATGGCGCGTTCGCGGAACCTGACGGCCTGGCCCAGGAAGTGCGGGAACGCGATCATGGCGAACATCAGGACGGCGCCGATGAGCATGAGGGCGATGTTGCGGGGGTCCCACATTCCGCGGTCAGGCCTCATGACCTCGGCGAAGATTATGACGGACATCAGGATGATCGGCAGCGCCACCACCAGCCACGCAATGAGCGAAACCACTGTCCCAACCAGCTGTGAACGTTCTGGCTGCAGGTGCTCGCCGTGTGCAGCCGGGTGGCTGGAAGTATCAGTCATGCTCTATTTCTACCAGCATCGGCTGGGGATCATGAGTTCGTTGTGCTGGAGCGCGGCCCCGTAGCGCGCACCCAGCAAAGCAGGGGGCCGCGCCTTGCCGCGGCTTCCACGTTGACGCATGATGGGCTCACATGGAAATGGTGTCTATTGAATGGGAGCCGTATGCCCATCGCTTACTGGATTATCGCGGGGCTGCTTGCCTTCGTGTACTTCTACTCCGGAGGTATGAAGCTCGTTCGGACCCAGACGCAGCTGAAATCGGTTATGCGGTGGGTGGGCCAGGCGCCGATGGTGGCTGTCAGAACCATCGGCACACTTGAGATCCTCGGCGCCATCGGCCTGATCCTGCCTCCACTGACTGGCATCCACCCTTGGCTGGCCATTGCCGCAGCCGCCGGGCTCGCGCTACTGCAGATCGGCGCGATCGGCCTTCATCTGTTCCGGGGTGAAGGCCGCCAGATCGGCCTGAACATCGTCTTATTCATTCTTGCCGCCGCCGCAGTGTGGCTGGCGGCGCCCCGAGGCTGACCCCTGGGCTGTTCCGGTGCACAGGCTGACGAACGGATGGCCCAAGCATGCCCTGGACGGTGGCACCCCAGCAGCTTTTTGATCCACAGGAGCACGTCAAGCCGCCGGGTCAGGCCGAAAAACTTCCTGCTCCATCCGGGCAAGGGCCGAGGGTTCTGCGGCAATCTCCACGTTCCCGCGGACCAAGGCAAGTGTCAGCACATTTAGCCCCGGGGGCAAAAGGTTCGCCGGCCTGTGGCCGCTGGTGCCATGGCCGCTGGGCCCCCGCCTGCCGGCAACGGAGACGACATCCAGCCTTACTGGCTTTCCCAATGACACGTCAGTGCCGGACATGATTTCTTGGAAGATGATCTTCCGAGACTGGCATTCGGCGGTGCCGAAGGCCCATGCGTCGTCCAATGATCCCGGTCGCGATCCTGGATAGCGGATGAATGCGATGATGCCACGCGCTTCCAGGGAATTCCTCCGTTTTCGGGCAGTCCTCGCATTGAAGTAGAAGAGGCCCGTCCACCACAACGCATTGAACACGACCATAAAGAGGGCAGGCGGCCAGTCGGTCCCGCTGGCGAGATAGGCGAGGAATCCCGCCGTAGCGCCAAGGACTATGGCAAGCGGGATGGCGGCTGTCCTGTACCGCCACAACCATTCCCTCATTTCGGGGCCGTCCTTTGCCGTTGTCACGGTGGGGCCGTGCAATGCCGTGTTCCTGTCCAGTGTAGTTGTGTTGGTTCCTCCCGGAGAGTGGTCTTGCGACCGGCCGGCTGGGGGTGCGTCGCCTGCCGGCCACGGCGCCAGGTGCCCTGGCGCTGCAAAGGTGCGTGCCGCCGTCGTGCATAATCTTGTTGAAAACTATGGACGGGACGCCCGGCTGGGTGTATTCTGCGTCACCGCCCTATAGTGGTGTGGGTGACATTGCCGGATGTCTCGGGAAAAGTTTTGAAAGAGGGCCGTTGTGCACGATCGTATCCGCCACGCTGGATTGTTGGAGAAACGCATGTCTGCCGAGGCGGCAGCCGCGCTGATCAAGCCGGGCATGACTGTTGCCATGAGCGGCTTCACCGGTGCCGGGTACCCCAAGGCCGTCCCGCAGGCGCTCGCAGCCCAGATGGAAACCGCGCACGCACAGGGCGAATCGTTCAAGATCAAGGTCCTCACAGGCGCGTCCACGGCCCCCGAGCTCGACGGCGTCCTGGCCAAGGTTGGCGGCATGGAGCTGCGCCTGCCGTACATGTCCGACCCGGCGCTGCGCAAGCGGATCAACGACGGCGAACTTGACTACATGGACATCCACCTCAGCCACGTGGCCCAGCACACCTGGTTCGGTTTCTATGGCGGCATCAACATCGCCATCATCGAGGTGGTGGGGATCCGGGAGGACGGCTCGCTGATTCCCTCGTCGTCGGTGGGCAACAACAAGACCTGGCTGGACATGGCCGACGCCGTGATTCTTGAGGTGAACACGCAGCAGTCGGCGGCACTGGAAGGCATGCATGACGTGTACTACGGCACCGCCCTGCCGCCGCACCGCAAGCCTGTCGAGTTGACGGCGCCTGAAGACCGCATTGGCCAGCCGTACCTGAACGTTGACGTTAATAAGGTCATCGCCGTGGTGGAGACCGACGCACCCGACAGGCTCTCCGCCTTTGCCGAGCCGGACGCTGCCTCCAACCAGATCGCCTCACATTTGCTTGATTTCCTGGACGGTGAAATCAAGACGGGGCGCCTGACAGACAAGCTCCTGCCGCTGCAGTCGGGCGTGGGCAACATCGCCAACGCCGTGCTGGCAGGACTCTCCCGCGGCGGCTACCGCGGACTCAAGGCTTACACCGAGGTCATCCAGGACGGCATGCTGGACCTGATCAAGGACGGCACCATCGAGTTCGCCTCCGCCACCTCCTTCTCCCTGTCCGAGGCAGGCATTGAGGAGTTCAACCGCAACGTTGACTTCTACCGCAGCCGCATCCTGCTGCGCACCCAGGAAATCTCCAACCACCCCGAACTGATCCGCCGCCTGGGCTGCATCGCGCTGAACGGCATGATCGAAGCCGACATCTACGGCAATGTGAACTCCACGCACGTGGTGGGCTCGCACGTCATGAACGGCATCGGCGGCTCCGGCGACTTCGCCCGCAACGGCTTCCTCAGCGCCTTCATGTCCCCGTCCACCGCCAAGGACGGGCGGATCTCCGCGATTGTGCCGATGGCCAGCCACGTCGACCACACCGAGCACGACACCATGCTCATCATCACCGAACAGGGCCTGGCCGACCTGCGCGGCCTAGCACCGAAGCAGCGCGCCCGCCTCATCACCGAGAAGTGTGCACACCCGGACTACAAGCCGATGCTCGAGGACTACTTCGAGCGTGCATTGCGTGACTCCTACGGCAAGCACACCCCGCACCTGATGGGCGAGGCCCTCTCCTGGCACCAGCGCTACATTGAAACCGGCGACATGCGGCCGTAGCTTTTGCGGTGACCGAACCCGTGGGCCCTCGACCCGTGAGCTGTGGCGACTTGGATACGTTCTTAACCGCCACATCTCACGGGTCGATTCATTGTTCGCCGGCGGGCGGATGGAGACCGGGTGCGTGCCCGGGGCACCCGGTCCGGCAGGCGCCGTCGGCCGTGTCCGGAAAAGCCGTGGCGCAACTCGACATCGCTGCCTCCCGTGGGCACAATGAAAGTTCAGCTAACTGGAGGGGCGGTCATGGCGTATCCGATGTCGCGGGCATTGCCGGGTTCGGAAACGGTGCCGCTGCCGACGTCGCCCGTGGTGTGGGCGGGCTACGTGATGAAAACCCTGCGCTCCTGCATTTTGGTGGCATCCCTCTGGGCGCTGGCTGTTGCGATGCTCGGATTTTTCTCGCCGTTTGAAATCAACCGCGTGTTCGACGACGTCGCCCACTTTGTGCCGGCCCTGCTGTTCGTGGTCGGCGTGGTGGGTGCTCTTGGCCTGGGAAAGCAGATCGGCAAGGACTTCAAGCACGTGCTGGGGTATGGGGTGGTCATACGCACCTCAGACCACCATGGACACACGGTGGTGTCGCGCCGCGGCAGGCGGTTGGCCCTCGCCTCGGTGCTGACGGGTTTGCTTGCCGGCCTCATTGGGGCTGCCGTCATCCGTGCCGTCACCGAACACTGGCTGGGCTTTCTGCTGCTGGCAGGGATGGCGGTGTTGCTGCTGCTTCCCGCGGTCAAGGTCTTCAGGCTGGCCAAGATCATGTGGCGGCAGGCCAAGGTCGAGCAGCGGACGCATGGGGACATTGTGGCCGGCGGGAACCATTCGGTGGGCGTTGTGGTGGCGGTGACGAACGAGAGATTCATTGTCGACAACAGGGCAATGTTTCACATCGAGCTGGAATACCGCACGGGAGATCGGCTGGAAAACAGCCGGATCCGGTTCTTTGACTATCCTGTCTGGGCGCCGGCCATTGGCAATGAATTTGATGTGTGGACCGACCCGGAGCGGCCCTTTGTCGAGGAACGGATCTTGCTCGAGCGCCGGTACCTCGGCCAGACGTTTGTGAACATCGCTGACGAACCTGTCCCGGGCGAGCACGTCAGTGACGAGGATGCCGCAACCCGGCCGGAGCCGGGCCCGGACGGCACGGTGGCTGGCAGTGCGGCGTTGGGCATGCGCTACGTTCCGCAGTGGATGGCGGATGAAACGCATCCCGACGGCCCCACAACGCCCCGGGCCGCACGGCGGACACGCTTTCTGATCGGCATTCCGCCAAACCTGATTGCCGTGCTCGCGCTGGCCGGCACGTTACTGGTTCCTTCCATGGTTGACGACGTCCCGTGGTGGACGCTTGCCGCCCTGTGGCTCTACACGGTCCTGACCATCATCAACGCCGCCGTGTACTGGCAGTTCATGCTTCGCCGGCGCTGGTTCATTCGTTCTGGAGTGTCGTTCGGGGCCACGGAGGCGGCCGTGTTTGCCGGATTCTTTGCCGTCGCGTTCGCCATGCTCACCACACACTCCCTGGTGTTCGGCCCGTTGAACCGCGAAATCCCGTGGACACCTGCGCATGTGCTGACCTGGGCCGCCGTGATTGGCGCCCTGCTGGTGTTTGAATGGGCCTTCACCAGCAATGCGTGGGCGCTCAAACACCTCAACGCCGAATTCCCCGTACCGCCGGAAGCCATTCAGGAGGCTCTGACAAGCCACGACCCGGACGGCATCGACAAGCTTGAACGCGACTACGGGTACCGCGCCGGCGTGTTTCTCTGCGATTAGTGTCCCGCGTCTTTAACTCTTCGACTGAGTGATTGAGTCCGGGCGTGGCATGCACTGGACGACCCCTTGGACGAGCTGATTCTGACCGATGATGAACGCGATCAGCTTTCCCTCATGGATTCGCAGACGCATGCCGTCCCCAGGCCTTCCTCTGGTCAAAAAAACGCCGAGGAGATCCCTGCTTCACCTTGGCGACTGAGGATTAGTGACACAAATTAGTGCCGTGTAGCCTTCAGAAATATATTTGGGAAGTTGTGGATAACCGTGTTGCTTCCCAGACATAAAGGCTATAATAGTGGTATGGGCAGTTCAGAGAATTTCCCGGTCGGCCGGGATGGTTCATCCACCACAGTGAGTGTGGCGGACCTGATTGCCGGGCTTGCTCTTCCTACTATTGAACCTCTTGCCTCTGACATTGCTGCGCTGGCCGGGTTGCCTGATTTGCCGCTTCCCGAGCCCCGCCGTGGTAGCCGCCGCGATCGCACTGCTGGTGGCCCCTCTGCCGGCACTGCCGAGGTTCCTGACACTGCCGGGTCCGCCAGCACCGGCCACCAGACTGACAGCTCTTCCGGCCCTTCTGACTCTCCTGCCACTGCTTGCCCTGGTGACTCCGCTGGTTCTGCTGGTGGTGTGGGGTCGCGTTTGGAGGGTGTGCGGGCGTTGATGGATGGTTGCACGGACGCGATCGCGGCGTTGCACAAGCATCAGAATCAGTGCGCAGCCCTGGCGGCGGTGTTGATTGCCCGCCTTGAGTCCACGGCCGTGCTCGAGGGTGGGATTCTTGGTGTTGATGCGTGGCAGGGGGACCTGGCGCAGATGTCGATGCGGGCCGATCTGGCGGGGATCCTCTCGGTGTCCGAGAGTGTCGCGGGGGAATTGATCCTGCACGCGGGCACGCTCGTGAAGTATTTACCGGCCACGATGGCGTGCTTGAGCAGTGGCGGGTTGGGTTGGGACTACGCGGTGATCATCGCTGAGGAAACCAGCTTGCTGCGAGAGACCGGATCACCACAGGAAACGATTGATGGGTTTGAGCAGTTCTTGCTGGGCAAGGCCGTCGATTGCACTGTGCCGAGCTTCAGGGAGAAGGCCCGGCGCCGGCGTGAACGGTTTTACCCGGAAACGATCACCCCGCGGACCCGGCGCGAATATGGCCAGCGGCGCCTGGGGATAAGGCATTCCCGGGACGGGATGTCATGGCTGAGCCTGTACGCACCGGCACCGACCATTGAAGGTATCTGGGATCAATGCACCCAAACCGCCCAAGCAGCCCAGGGCCCCCACGAAGACCGCACCCTGACCCAGCTCCGCGCCGACATCGCCGCATCCCTGCTACTGCACCAGACCATGGCCGAAAACCAGATCCACGCCCCCGCCCAACCCAACACAGACACCACTGCCGCTTCCGGTACTGCCACCACCGGGGCTGACGGCACCGCCGCTGGTGGCGCTGCGGGCACTGCGGGCACTGTCGTGGTGGTGGCTGGTGATGGCCAGGGGCCGTGGTTCGCACCCACAGACCCGGCAGCCGGCGGGATGCCCCCGGACCCTGGCCCGGACCCGGATCTTGGTGCTGTGGAGATCCCTGCCGCGCTGATACCTGTCTTTGACGACCCAGACTATTCCAATCCCGGCTTCAAGGACCCCGATATCCGTAACGGTCCCGACTGGGACCCGACAGCGATACCGCCAACCCTCACCCCAGCCCCCACCAACACAAACAACACCAGCACCAGTAGCGGTAGCGGTAGCAGTGCGGGCCTGGGCTCCAGTACCGGTGGTGAGGGGACAACTGCGAGCAACACCAACACCAGTACGGTCACCGGAGCCACCGGCACCGGTGCCGCCACCAGCAGCAGCAGTACCGGCAACAGTCCGGTGGGGCCGGTGTGGCCGCCGATGCCGCAGGTCACCCCGGTGGTGTTGATTCCTGTGTTGTCGTTGCTGGGGGCGACGAATGAGCCTGCGTGGTTGGAGGGGTCGGGGCCGATCAGCATGGAAGTCGCCCGGCACTTGGCGGCAGGGGCTCCGTCGTTGTTGCGGGTGTTGGTTGATCCGATCAGCAATGAGCCCCTTGATGTGGCCCCGGAGCGTTATCGGATTGCTAAAGCGATGCGTACGATGCTGCAGATCAGGGATGAGTACTGCCAGTTTCCGGGGTGTTTGGTGAAGGCCACGAACTGCGAGGTCGACCACATCAAGAAGTTCGAACACGGTGGCCGGTCCATTTACGACAACCTTCAGACGTTGTGTCATCGCCACCACGTCCTGAAGCATTTCAAGGACGACAGGACCCGTACCGGGGAGTGCCGGACTGATCAAAGCCCGGAACGAGAAGCGGTGCGCCTGCGTGGCTGGACACCGGTCATGGTCAACGGGGGTGTCGGGTGGACCTCACCAACCGGGCGGTACTACCCGCCGAAGATTGGTGACACGCAACCACCGGTCTACCCGGAATGGTTAATGCAACACATCAACAAGAACCTCAGGGCGCAAGCCCTCCACGACACCCCCGAGCCCCAAACCACCGCCAACCCCGACAGCCTCGGCGACCCCGACAAGGCCGCCGACCCCCAGGATCCTCTGGACTTCCTGGACTTTGAGTTCCTGGACGAGGCCGACATCCCAGGCTCCGACCAGGACTACAACCCCTACGACCAAGCCCTCCCGGAACCGCCACCGGGAATCTTCGCCAACGACGAAGAACAAGCCGCCCTCGACGAAGAAACCATCAACGACTACCTCACCAGCAACCCAGACACAGGGTACTGAGCGGCACAATCATCACCAGGCCAGTTGAAGACCCAGCCGACGGTTGCTCCCCGCCTTTGGTCGGCGCCGATCAACCTGCGGCGCCGACCAGGGGCTCCGATCGTCCGACCGGGGCGCCCAAGGATTCTTCCGGACGAACCGCCGCAGCGTCGGTTTGATGTTCGGCCACGGCTTCGGCCAGTTCCTGCGCCATCATGTCCATGTTGATGGCTACCGCGGCGTTCGCCCCGGTCTGCGCCGCGGCCAGCACGGTGGCTTTCATGTCCGTGACATTGCCGGCCGCCCACACACCGGGAACTGCTGTCAGCCCCGTCTCGTCGGACTCCAAGATCTCCCCAAATGGGTTTGGCGCCGGCACCAGACCCAGTTCGCTCAGGAAGGCTGCCCGTGCCATGACCCGTGACTGGACGGTGAGCGCCTGGACCGGATGGCTGGTGCCGTCCGCCAGTTCGACGCTGCTCACCGCATGATCCACAGCGTGAACCCTGACGATTTTCCCCTCAACTGTGGTGATGCCTCGGGCGGCCAGCTGTTCAAGTTCAACGGCGGTGGGCTGGGGTGCGTCGTTGAGGAACAGTGTGATGTTGGCGGACCACTGGCGGAACAGCAGCGCCTGGTGGACAGCCATGGCCCCGCTGCCGATGACACCAATGGCCTGATCCTGAATCTCCCAACCATGGCAGTACGGGCAGTGGGCCACGTCCTTGCCCCAGCGTTCGCTGAGTCCTTCGATGTCGGGCAGCTCATCCACCAGCCCTGTGGTGACGAGGATCCGCGAGGCTTCAAGGACGTCACCGCTCTCGAGTGAAACGCGGAAGCCGCTGTCCAGGCGCTGCGCCCCCACAACTGTTCCCTCAACGACGCGCACGTCATATGGTGCCAGATCAGTCCGGCCCTGGCGGACCAGCTCAAGGGGAGCGACGCCGTCGCGCGTGAGAAAACCGTGCACGGCGTGCGCCGGTGCGTTGCGAGGCTGTCCAGCGTCGATGACGGTCACGGACCGGCGCGAACGGCCCAGGAGGAGTGCCGCACTGAGTCCAGCTGCCCCGCCGCCGATGATGATTACGTCTTGCATGATGTCCGCCTTCTAATGGGTTGCTGTGTCCTTCAAGCGTGCGCCCAGGCATGTCGACGTGGCAATGTTTGTTGCTGGAATGGCAAGCTTGCCTCATGAGTGATGACACCGAAGAAGTGTTGACAAGCGTTGGGCCGAGGCTGAAGGCGCTGCGCCTGCAGCGGGGCTGGACATTGGCTGAATTGGCCGAGGCAACGGGCATTTCCACCAGCACGTTGTCGCGGTTGGAGTCCGGGCAGCGCCGGCCAAACCTTGAATTGCTGCTGCCGCTGGCCCGCAGCTATGCGGTGCCGCTCGATGAGCTGGTGGGCGCGCCCGCGACCGGGGATCCGCGGATTCACCTGCGGCCCGTCATCCGCCATGGCCAGACCATCGTGCCGCTGAGCCGGGGTGCCGGAGGGATGCAGGCGTTCAAGCATCTGATTCCCGGCGGTACAGTGCTGTTGCAGCCCGAGCCCAAGGTTCACGAAGGCTACGAGTGGATGTACGTCCTGCGGGGGCAGCTGCGCGTGGTGCTGGGGGAGCGGGACTTCGTCCTGAAACAAGGCGAGGCCGCCGAGTTCGACACCCGCACGCCGCACTGGTTTGGCCGGGCCACGTTGGGGAGCGTGGAGTTCCTGACACTTTTTGGCCCACAGGGTGAGCGCATGCACGTTCGGGCGGCGCCAGCGAAGCCTTAGCCTTTCCCAATGACGCAGCATCTTCTTGGGTGTGTGCGCCGGCCACCTCGTCCGGGTGCAGTTTCTGGATCAACATGCTCCAACGCCGACGGGAGCAGTGACAATCAGGCGGCAATCGACCGTGCCCTGATACCTTGGGAGCAACTTCAACGGAGAGGCGCCGCCATGGCAACGATTGTTTTGGTCCACGGCCTGTGGTCCGACGGATCCAGCTGGGCACGCGTCATCACTGAACTCCGCTCGATGGGACACGATCCGGTGGCCGCACAGCTCAATCTTGAATCATTTGACGACGACGTTGCCTCCGTCCGCCGCACGCTCGCCAGCGTTTCCGGTCCGGTGCTGCTGGTGGGCTGGTCCTATGGCGGTGCCGTGGTTGGTGAAGCTGCCCGCGGCGTGGATACAGTGCACGCGTTGGCGTACGTTGCCGCGTTTGCCCCTGCCGAGGGGGAGTCCGTCAGCAGGTTGTCCCGCAAATATCCCGGCAGCTTGATCTCCACGCACGTTGTGGTGGCGGGCGACTACACCTACATCAACCGGGCAGGCTTTGGCCAGCTGTTGGCGGCCGATGCGCCGCCAGAGACCATCGCCATTGCCGCCGCTACGCAAAAGATGGTGCGGATCGGGCTCGACCGGGTGAAGGTCGGCCCGCCAGCCTGGCTGGATCTGCCGAACCACTATCTGGTTGCCACGGAGGACCGATGCGTTCCACCGCTCCTGCAGCGCGAGATGGCGGAGCGCATGGGTGCCTCCATTACGGAAATTGCCTCCAGCCACGCGCCGGTGCTGTCCCGCCCGCGCGAGGTGGCCGAGTTTCTGCACCGGGCGTGCCATGAATTTTGACCTTCGCCGCTTCCTTGACGCGCAGGAAGGGATATACGACGGCGTTAAGGCTGAGCTGGGTGCCGGGCGCAAGACGGGGCACTGGATGTGGTTCGTGTTTCCGCAGGCAAGCGGGCTGGGAGCCAGCCCCACTGCCCAGTTCTATGCCATTGCTTCGATGGACGAGGCTGTAGATTATGCGACCCACCCCCTTCTGGGATTACGGCTGCGTGAATGCGCCGGCCTGCTGCTCTCGATTCCCGGACGATCTGCGGAAGGCATACTGGGCGAGGTTGATGCCATGAAATTGCGTTCATCAATGACCCTCTTTCAGACGGCTGCGCCGGATGTTGCTGTGTTCGGCGATGTCCTGGAGCACTTCTTTGAGGGCGTCCCGGACGGCCAAACGCAGCGAATCATCTCCGAGTGGGGCTCGCAGGCATAAGACCTTCGGGTGAGGAGCTGCCGGATAATCTGTAGCCGTGATGATCAATGGTTCGACCATTCCCTTTGAGGTCGCCGGCAAGAGTGCCTTTTCCTGAAACTCCGGTCAGCCTGATTGTTCACTGCGGCGTTGTCGAGCCAAGACCTTCGCCTTCTGCAACCGGTTCAGGACTATGGTCGGATCCTCATCGTCGGCAACGCCAATCAAGTCCAGAGCCCCATACTGTTCCGCTTTGCGGGAAGCCTTGAATTCCATGACGTCTTCCAGCTTGATTCTGCGATGCGACCCGGGCTTTTCCAATGGAATCTTGCCGGCGTCCAGGAAGCGGACGATTGTTGGTCGGGTAACGCCGAGAATTTCGGCAGCTTGCTGGGTAGTCAGGCGTCCACGACACCCGTGCCCCACTCTTGACGGACGGCGTAGCCTGTAGCCATGACCGCCACAGATGCCGGCATGACCGCCGGACCCCTCGCAAGCAGCCCGCCAGCAAGTCGTGAGACGCACCGCGTGTTCAACCAGCCGCCGCCCCGTGTGGACATCAACGAGTACACGGCGAACGTCCCGCTTGCCGAGTATCTGCAAACTGTTGGCGAAGCGAAGACGACCGGCGCACTTGAGGCAACTGGCGCCGTCGTGGGTGCAGCGCAGTTTCAAGAGGACGCCCGGCTGGCGCACAGCAATCCGCCGATTCTGCACACGCACAGCAAATACGGGCAACGGATCGACGAGGTCGACTACCATCCCTCATACCACCGCATCATTTCGCAGGCCGTCGCTGCCGGGGCGCACACCTCCGCGTGGGAGTCCCCCGGGAAGGGTGCCAACGCGCTGCGTGCGGCGCAATTCATGCTGTTTGCACAGGTGGAACCGGGCCATGCCTGCCCCATTTCGATGAGCCACGCTGCGGTGGAGTCCCTCAGCGGGGCGCCGGAGCTTGCGGGGGAGTGGCTGCCGCGTTTGTTCTCGCACCATTACGACCCCGAACTCAGGGCGGGCAAGCCTGGCGCACTGTTTGGCATGGCCATGACGGAGAAACAGGGCGGTTCGGACGTCCGCGCCAACACCACCCGTGCGGTGCCGGCCGACGGGCACTTCCTGCTCACCGGCCACAAGTGGTTTTGCTCGGCACCCATGTCGGACGCCTTTCTCGTCCTGGCGCAGGAGGAGGCGGGACTTGGCTGCTTCTTGGTGCCGCGTGTGCTGCCCGACGGCGACCGGAACCCCTTCCTGATCCAACGGCTGAAGGACAAAATGGGCAACCGCTCCAACGCTTCCTCCGAGGTTGAATTCGCCAACACCTCCGGCTGGCGGGTCGGTGAGCCCGGCCGCGGGGTGCGCGCCATCATGGGAATGGTGGGCCGAACCCGGCTGGACTGCATCCTTGGCACGGCCGCCGGCATGCGCCAATCGGTGGCCGAGGCCGTGTGGCATGCCCGCCACCGCAGCGCGTTTGGCGCCCGTCTCATCGATCAGCCGGCCATGGCCAATGTGCTGGCCGACCTGGCGCTGGAATCCGAGGCCGCCACCGCCGTCAGCATGCGGCTGTCGCGTGCCTTTGACGACGACGCCGGACCCTCCGAACGCGCGTTCCGTCGCCTGGCGACGGCGGTCACCAAATACTGGGTGTGCAAGCGCGGCCCCAATCACGCCTACGAAGCCATGGAGTGCCTGGGCGGCAACGGCTACATAGAGGATTTCCCCCTGGCCATGCGCTACCGGGAGCAGCCGGTCATGGCAATCTGGGAGGGAACCGGCAATGTCATTGCCCTGGACGTGCTGCGGGCCATGGCCACCGAACCCGAATCGGTGGATGCGTTCTTCGCTGACCTGCGCGTGGCATCGGGTGCGCACCCGGTCTTTGACGACTTTGCCGCCCGGCTCAAGGAGCAGCTGGCACCCATGCGGTCGGCGCCGGCGGACTTTGCCGGACAGGCCCGCAACGTGGTGGAAAAGCTGGCGTTGGCTTTGCAGGCGTCATTGCTGCTTCGCTTTGCCCCGTTAGCGGTGTCGGATGCGTTTGTTGTCTCCCGGCTGGGAGCCGACCGCTCGTTCAACTACGGCAACCTCCCGGCGTCGGCCGACCTGGCGGGAATCCTGGCGCGGGCGTAGCTGCTTGGGATCAGCTGCTGGACCACCTGCTGACAAAGCGGCGGGCGCGACCTACTATGTTACTCATGAGTAACATGATGAATGGTGCGGTGGACGCCACGGATCTGTCTATTGCGTCCCGGGGCGGTGAACGGATTAAGGGCACCTTGCGGACGCCGTCGAATGGTGAACCGCTGGCGCTGGTGGTGATCCATCCTGCGACTGCTGTGCCCGAGCGGCTGTATTCGGGTTTCTCAGAGTATTTGGCGGGGCAGGGCTATGCCGTTGTCACGTACGACTACCGCGGCACCGGCAGGTCCGGCGCCCCTAAGGACCTTCGCGGACTGCGCATGCGGGACTGGATGGACCAGGACGTCCCGGATGTCGCGGAATGGGCAGCCGCACGATTCCCCGGACTGCCGAGGTTCGCCGTGGGCCACAGCGTTGGCGGGCACGCGCTGGCACTGGGGTCCGGAGTGGAAGGACTCAGCGCAATGGTGTCCATTGCCTCCCACGCTGGGGTCACAGCAACCGTTCCTGCCTTGCCGGAGCGGGTCAAGGTGTGGCTGACACTCAATGTTGCGGGGCCGCTGGCCGGCAGGATTTTCGGTTACATACCCGGCAAAAAGCTGGGTCTGGGCGAGGATATTCCAGCGGCCGCGATGCAGGAATGGGGCCGCTGGTCACGGCTGCCCGGGTATTTCTTTGACGACCCAACCATGGGCGCTGCCGAGCGGGCGGCAGCCGTCACCGTGCCGCTGCTGGCCATTGGATTCAGCGACGATCCCTGGGCGACACCGCAACAGATTGACGCGATCACGGATCGCCTGACCGCAGCAGAGGTGGAGCGTCGGACGTACGCGCCCGCCGACATTGGGGTCGCGGCGGTTGGGCACATGGGCTTCTTCCGCCGCGGCCTGCGTGAAGGGCTCTGGCCCGAGGTGGCGCAGTGGCTGGGGGAGCTGCGGGACGGGTGAGTCGAGTCGACGATGGCAGCACGCCCGAGCCGCAGCCCGCCCCTCCCGCAGCCCCGACCGCGCAACCACCCCAGGGAGGTTGGTTGCAGGAAGGGTGGGCAACGTCGTCGTGCCTTGCTAACGTGCAGCCACGGGGATCCGGCACGCATTCTCCTGGGAAATCCGGCGCAGCACTGCCCAGATGAGCAGTCCGATGGACAGCAGCGCCAGAACAGGTTGCACCGGCTCGAAGAACTTCATGGCCCCGGTTGTGCCCAACGCCAGCAACACCAGCTTGTTGCAAACAGGACAACCCACCGCAAAGAACGCCAAAAACGACCCGAAAACGCCGGACTTGCTCGTGGCACCGGCACGGGCGATGGGGGTTGCCACATAGGTGGCCACCAGCAAGCCGGTGAGCAGCGACGTGATGCCCAACGCCGCGTGCGACCACCAGGTGGGCGGAATTTCGCGGGCAAAGAACGGGTTGGGGATCAAGACGGTCGGAATGGCGACCACAACAAATGTCGCGAGGGCCGTCGCAGCGAAGACCGCCCAGCGCCGCAGCGGCCAGCGGCGCAAATTGCCCATGATGCTGGGGAGCATGTCAGCTCCTTTCCGAGGTGCTGCGTTCGCGGTCTGCCTCGCGGTCGTCCCGGCGGGACCGCCACAGGTACACGCCGCCCGCGGCAAGCAGCACCAGCAGCGCGGCAATGCCGAAGCCAACATTGGAAATCTTTGACGAGATCCCCACAATCCACGACTCCGCCGCAAACTGCGTGTCGATGTCCAGCACCCCGCCCAGCGAAGCGGTGCCCTGCGTGGCCAGCAACAGCACGCCAATGCCGATCGACAGCAACCCGGAAACGACCATCCACACGGAGTTTTTCCATGGACCGAGTTGGAAGCGCCGCGGTTTCAGCCAGCCGCGCTCACCGAGCCGGAACCGGGTCCAGAACAAGGACAGGATGCCCAGCGGCAGGGCCATGCCCAGCGCAAAAATCGCCAACATGAATCCGCCATAGAGCGGATTGCCGCCGGCCGCTGCCACAGCCAGGACCGAGCCCAGGATGGGGCCGGCGCACACACCCGCGACGCCATAGACCGAGCCCAGTACGAAAACCGAGACTGCGGACGTGCCGTCGGCACCGGCCCGGCGGCTCAGGCCGGGAAACTGAACGCCGATGATCTGCAGCACCCCAATGACCATCACGACGCAGGCCGCAACCGTGATCAGCACGTTCCGGTTTTGCATCACCAGGGACCCGACCAGGCCGGCCAGCAGGCCAAGGGGCACCAGAGTCGTCAGCAGGCCCGCATAGAACAGTGCCGTGCGGCCCAGCAATTTGGTGGGGCTGGCGAAAGCATAGGCAAAAAACGCCGGCAACAACATGACCGAGCAGGGGCTCAGCAGGGTGAGGATTCCACCCAGGAACGCCCCCGTGTATCCAATGTCCACGGCTACTTGGCCTGCGCCAATGCTTCGTCAATCACCTGGACGAAGACATCCAGCGGCTGGGCCCCGGGAATCGCCTGGTTGTTGATGACAAAAGTGGGTGTGCTGTTCAACCCCAACGCCGTTCCTTCGGCCAGATCGGCCTTGACCAGGGACCGCAGTTCGGCGTCCTTCAGGTCCGCCGTGAACTTTGCCAGGTCCGGCACACCGACCTGTTCGGCAAACTTCAACAACACCGGCTCGGTCAGTTCGGCCTTGCCCTTCTCGGGCGCTGCCGCGTAGACGGCTTCATTGAACTCCCAGAACAAGCCCTGCGCGGCTGCGGCCCGGGCGGCCACTGCCGCGTTCACCGACGATTCGCCAAATACCGGCAGGTCGCGCCATTCAATGCGCAACTGCCCGGTGTCAACGTACTTCTTGACGATTTCGGGCTGGGTCTTGCGCGCATACACACCGCAGAACGGGCACCTGTAGTCCGAGTACTCGATCATGACCACGGGCGCGTCAACCGCGCCGAGTGCCAGGGGATCTGACGGAGTCCGCCGCTCCAGGTGCGGCCCCGACTCCGGAGCCTGATTGCCGGACGAGGTGCCGGCGGGCGGTGAACCGGGTTTCACTGTCGGGTTGGCGGAATTCAGCCGGTTATCACCGGCGGCAGCGCCGACAAAAATAATGGCCAGGACGAGGATGGCGCCCAGGGCCAGGGCCAGGACAACATTTCGGGTCTTCTTCGTTTTCATGATCGTTTTCAAGGGGAAACTTTCAGGATCGCGCAGGTGCAGCACTTCCGCGGCCGCGGGAATCCGGGCCGGCGGCAGCGCACCATGCGTACATATATAGGGACACGTTCGACGCCGGACAGCCACCCATGCTTTTCATGCTGGGGCGGGTGCCGGTGCACCGAGGTCTACGTCCTGACGATCCCAAGATCCAGATGTGTCAACGCCGCCGGAATCCTGTCCGACAACTGCGCCGCGGCGGTATCCGCCCGTGCCCGGTCGGGAAGTCCGGAGTTGCAGTTCCCCGCGGAATCCTGCATATGTGCCAAGGTCGGGGCAACAGCATTGCTCTCAACCCGGGCCTTGTCCCGTCCTGGGAGGCATGCCGTCAACACCTGCCCGGAGGTATCCCGCGCCGTGGTTCTTTGGCCGGTGGAGTGGGCGGTGGATTGGCGCCCGACGGTCGGGGTTGTAACAGTGAGCGGCTGTGAGATGGCCGACGCGGCCTGTGTACCGGGGGAGGCGTTGGTGCCTGTGCAGCCAACGGTGACCAGTACGAATGCTGCGAAAGCCAGCAGTACTCCGTGGGCGGCCAGGCGGATAAAGGAACCGGTCCTTCGCATCCGTTGTCCTCCCGCGCCCGAGTCGTCTCACAATTGGTGTCTGCCGGATTGGTTCCCGGCACATTGGCCCCAACTATACGTCAGCAGTCGGTGGCACCTGAGGGGGAGGTCGACGCGGACGGGCCGAACACTCTCAGGGCAGGGACGGAAGGACCCGGCAGTGGGTCAGCCCGTTGCAGGAGTGAACTGGCTGCCGGGAAAAGTTGGGGTGCGGGGAGCCGGGATGGTTGGTTTCGACGTCGGGCATCCCCGGCATCAGCAACTTCTCCGACATGACGGATGAACGGCAAGGAAACTTTGAGTGACGTGTCACGGTGAACTTCTTTGGGAACCCCGGAAACTCCACGTTTTCCCAGACTTCTCACAGTCTCGCACCAAGCCAAGTGATGCGCCTCTCAAGATTTAATGGCTTTCCGCCATTTGGTATGTATACTTGGACGTAGTTGTAGTGTTGCGTTTTTTGTAGTTGAAGCGATGCCAGCCCTCGGGCAGACGTCGCTTTTCTGGAGAAGCGGACTTACACCGTAAACGGAGGCCCGAAGGTCGGGCGGAATCTCCAACTTCAGAAGGAAATAGAAATAATGGCAACAGGTACCGTCAAGTGGTTCAACGCTGAAAAGGGCTTCGGCTTCATCTCTCCCGATGACCAGTCACAGGATGTTTTCGCGCACTACTCCGCGATCAACTCCTCGGGCTACCGCTCCCTCGAAGAAAACCAGAAGGTCTCCTTCGATGTTGAGCAGGGTCCGAAGGGTCCTCAGGCAGTCAACATCCAGGCTATCTAATTCTAAAGAAAACGTGCGGGCAACCGCGCATTCTTTAGTCCTTAGGGCTTGAACAAGTAGGGTTCGGGATTTATCCCGGGCCCTACTTGTCTTTAACAAACAAATTTGCCGCGGATTATTGGCTGGCGACCAATCGGGATTAGAGGCGGGTTAGCGGCCGGCAACAGGCACGATCCACGTTCGCCAGGAACCTGCCAAATAGCGCCACCGGGTTCGGCCTCAGCACGGGTAGGTGGCGCCGCTGCACAAAGGTGCACTTAAAGTGGCGCAGTCCACCGGCGCTGTGCGCGGCTCCGGGGCCCGCCATGTGGCACCATTGAAGACGATGAACACGAATGCGGCCAAGCGCCAACGCGACGGGATTCCCATGCCGCTGTGGCTGCAAGGGGCATTTGAGGCTGCTCAGATGTTTGTAATTTCTGCCCTGATCGTGGCTGTCCCGTTGGCCGCCACTTGGCTTGCGGGCGGTTTTTCCGAGAAGGACCCCTCGGTCGTTGCCAGATTGGCCGGCCAGATCTGGCTACTGGGACACGGCGTGCCCCTCAGCGTGACAGTGGCCAGCGGGCCAAGCTCAGCGACGGTGGAAACGGGCATATTCAGCCTGCTGCCACTGGGGCTGGTGCTGATTCCCTTTTTCCTCTCGTGGCGGGCCGGCAGAAGGCTGGCCAGAGCTTCCTACACAGACCAGCTGTGGCAGCCGCTACTGAGCGCAGTTGCCGTCTATGCGGCGGCCGGACTGGCCACGGGCTTTGTCTGCAGCACCCCCGGAATTGATGCGCCGCTGCTGGCCAGCACGCTGATTCCCATTGTCCCGGCCGGCGCGGGACTCATTATTGGTGCACGGCTGGAGGCAGGTTCGTGGAGCCGGCTGATCGGCATGAGCGCCGCGGACTGGATTGACAGGACCAGCCAGGACCAGCGCTGGGCCGGATCCTATGTCTGGACCGTGCTGCGCTCGGGCTTCGTTGCCGTCATGGCTGCTGTGTCGCTTTCGGCCTTCTTGTTGGCGGTGAACCTGGCCGCGCGCTGGGGCGACATCATTGGCGTTTACCAGGCGCTGCGTCCGGGTGCCATGGGCGGGGCGGCGCTGACGCTGTCGCAGCTGGCATTCATGCCCAACCTGGCCATCTGGTCGCTGGCTTGGGCCGGCGGCGACGGGTTCAACCTCGGTGTCGGTTCGACAGTTTCTCCCCTGGGCACCGCGGTTGCACCAGTGCCACCCATCCCGGTCCTTGCAGCGCTGCCCACAGGCGCCCTGACGTGGGGCTTTGCGGCCCTGCTCATCCCCGTCCTGGCCGGGCTGCTTGCCGGCTGGTGGTTTGTGCGCGCCGGAGAGAATCACTTTGACGAGTGGCTGTCCCTCAAAGTCCGCCAGCGGTGGCTCTCGCTGCCCGGATCCACCTTGTTCCTCAGCCTGGTGACCGGAATTGTGGCGCTGGCCCTCAGTTGGGTGCTGTTCTGGCTTTCACAGGGTTCCTTGGGCATTGGCCGGTTCACCCAGGTGGGTCCGGACCCAAGCACCGCGGCACTGTGGGTCGGTGCAGAGGTGGCGGTCGGCGTCATGCTGGGGTCGCTGCTGGCCCCGTGGCTCGAGGGCGAACGCGACGGCCTGCCGCTCCTGCGCCGCAATGAAGAAGCCGCCGAATAGGGCCTGCGGGCCCTTGCCCCTAAAATTGTGGGCATGCGCATAGTTGTTTTAGTTTCCGGAACCGGTTCAAATCTCCAAGCCGTGATCGACGCAGTCGCCGACGGCAGCCTTCCCCTTGAGATTGCCGCAGTGGGGGCTGACAGGCCGGACACCTTCGGCGTTGAGCGCTCCGCCGCCGCCGGCCTGGACACGTTCGTTGTTAACTTCAAGGACTACGCGACCCGTGGCGAATGGGACGCGGCGCTCCTCGCACGCGTTGCCGCCTACAAGCCCGATTATGTAGTCTCCAGCGGTTTCATGCGCATCGTTGCGCCGACGTTCATCAACGCCTTCGAGGGGCGTTACGTCAACACCCACCCGGCCCTGCTGCCGTCGTTTCCCGGCGCCCACGGCGTTCGCGATGCCATGGCCTACGGCGTGAAGGTCACCGGCTGCACCGTCCACTTCGCCGATGCAGGCGTGGACACCGGCCCCATCATCGCCCAGACACCGGTTGCCGTGCTCCCGGACGACACCGAGGACTCGCTGCACGAACGCATCAAGGTGGCCGAACGCGAGCTGCTCATCCAGGTGTTGGGCGAACTCGCCCGCGCCTGACCCGCTCTGTGGATCGAGTTTGCAGTTATTAGGCAGGTAAGTGCTTTCCTGCGCCAATTTCGTCCAACAACGGCAAAGTGGATCTGTGGGGACGGGTCAGGGGAGTGGGGATTGCTCAGGGGTGCTGGCGGAGGGCGAGCGTGATTTCTTCCTGTCAAGGAACCAGGAAGAGACCTTGCCGACGAGCCAGCCGAGGACGATGGAAAAAACGATCGCAATGACCACCGCCACCTGCGTCGAGATGCCGGGCCAGTACTGCGTGAGGATGCCGACGCCGACGGCGTAAAGGGACCAGACAGCGGCTGACACGAGCGAAAACACCGTAAACGCCCGCAGCTGATAGCCGGCAACGGTGGCCGCGATGTTGGAGGAGAGCCGGCCCAGCGGGATGAACCTTGAGGTGAGCATGAACATGTAGGGCCGATGTGTCAGCCTGCGCGTGGCAGCATCAACCGCTCGTTGGCGCCGTGGCCCGCGGACCGAGCCCCAGCGGGTGTGGCCAAATAATTTGGTCAGCCAATAGGTCAGCAGGTCCCCGGCCATGGCCCCGACCATCATGGCAAGCACCAGCGGCAGGGCCTTCGGTCCGCCGTCGAGCCCGGCAAGTGCGCCCAGCGCAACAAACACGGTGGTGCTGGGAACAGGCGGCAGGATGGCGGAGGCCATCACAAACGAGCCGCCAATCAAATAGATCCAAATGCTCGCGAGAAAGCCGGTGGTGTCGGCTGCGAGATCCATGGAGTCCTTTTTGTCGGTGGCGCGGTGGCGGTGGCGGGGTTGCCGGGGATGAAAGCTAGTTTAGATTCTACGGCCGGACGCACCGGACGGTGCATCGGCCCCGTTCGGCGTCACGTCCCTGCCTTGCTCCAGGTGCCGCTTCCCGGCGTTACTTCCGGGCGCGGCCGAATGCCAGGGAGGCAAGGGCTGTTGCGGCGGTGACCGTGTACACGGCCGGCCAGGCGCCCATCTTCTTGGCGAGCGGGTGGGAGGCGCCAAAAGCCAGCACATAAGTGGTGGCCAGGGCGGCGGCGGTGCCAGCTCCGGCGTTTTTCTTCCAGCCCAGGAACGCAGCGGTGCCCGCAGCTGCCAGCACGGCGCCGCCGAGCTGGCGGTTCTTCGTGGCGCGGGCTGTCTGGTAGCCGCCGAGCAGTCCGGCGGTGGCAAAGGCGGTGGGAAGCAGGGCACTCATGGATGGTCCTTAATCAACTGGGGAATTCAACGTCGGCAACAGACTACCTGTTCAACGTGGAGGAATCCTGGGCGACTAGGCCAGCGGCCCGCCGGGTCCGTTAGTCCAGCGCCGCGCCCTTCGTCTCCGGGGCCGAGAACGCCATCCAGACAACTGCCAGCACGACCAGCCCGCCAGTCAGCGCGAAGGTCAGCGGCAAACCAAGAACCGGCCACAGCAGCGAGCCGAAGATCAGCGGCACCAGCCCCGCGCCCACCCGCGAAATCGTGGAGGCCCAGCCGAAACCGGTGGCCCGCAAATGGGTGGGGTAGAGCTCGGACACGTACGTGTACAGCACGGGGATGGCCACCTGGATGACAAAGCCAAACACGAGCAGCCAGATTTGCGCGGCCAGGGGGGCGTCCAGGACGAGGGCGAAAATCACCAGCGACAGTGCCGCCAACGGACCCGTCACGGCCAAAATCCACTTCCGGCCGAGGCGCTCAACCAGCAGCGCCGCGGCGATGACACCCAACAGGCCAATGCCTGTCATGGCGGCAGTGGCCATGAACGCCTTGTTTTGCGCGTAGCCCGTGGCAACCAGGATGGACGGCATCCACGTCAGGGCGCCGTAATACACCAGCAAAATGGTCAGGAACAGCGACCACGCAATCCCTGTAATGCGCCAGTTGAACCGCCACAAGCCGGCGAGCTGGTCAGTGATCTTTCCCAGCGACAGCTTCGGCGCAGTGGCCGGATCGGGCAGCGTCCACGGCCCCACCGTTGCGCCGGTCCGGCGGATCAGGGACTCAATGACGGCCTTTGCCTCGGCAGGGCGGCCGGCCCGCACCAGGTACAGCGGCGATTCCGGAACGCCAATGCGCACCCAAAACACGAGCAGCGCGGGCAGCACCATGACCAGCATCAGGTAGCGCCAGTTTCCAAACGAGGCCATCAAGACGGCCGACACCACACCGCACAGCGACGCGCCAATGGGCCACCACGCGTCCATCGCCGTCAGCACCCGCCCGCGGTGCTTGCGCGGGGTGAACTCGCCCACCAGCGCATAATCCACCGGAATGCAGCCGCCCAGCCCAAAACCCGCGAGGAAGCGGAACACGCAAAACAGCACGATCTCGTTCGAGACGGCGCCGAGCACTGTGAAGATGGAAAAGATCAGCAGCGTCAGGGTGAAGGCCTTCTTGCGCCCGATGATGTCGGCAATCGACCCCCACGCAAACGCGCCCACGGCCATGCCGATCAGGTTGGCCGTGCCTATCCACGCCGCCTGCCCCGGGCTGAGCCCCCATTCCTTGGACAGCAGCGGAATCAGGAAGCCGTTGAGCGTCACATCCCAGGCGTCGAACATGAACCCGAGCCCGCCGATGAGGAAAATGCTGCCCTGCACTTTCCAGCGCCACGGTAGCTCCTGCACAACTCGGTCGCCGGTCAAGATGGCTGTTGGGATGCTCATGGGGTCCTTTGTTCACGTCTGGCTTTGCACCTGCCTCAAGATTATCCGGCAAAGTGACCCGAGTCGCACAGCGTGACGAATATCATTTACTAAACTAAGAATGAATTGGTACTTTATTTACTCAGAGGTTGTTTCCGTGAGACTTGCATCCGTCACCGCCCACCGCATCAAGGTGCCCTTGTGCCGGGCGTTTACCACCGCGGTGCGTAGCGCCGTGGAGCTGGAAACGGTGATCGTGGAACTGCGTGACTGCGCCGGATTGAGCGGCTGGGGCGAGGCACCCATCAGCGTTGTCACCAAGACGACGACGGATGCGGTCATGACCTCGGTTGATGGGCCGCTCTGGTCATTGATATCGGGTGCTGACGACATGGAGCACGCATTGGCGCTCGTTGAACAAAGCCGCGAACCAAGCGTTGCCAGGGCGGCCGTGGATTGTGCCCTCCATGACCTGGCCGCCCAACAAGCAGGGGTTTCCTTGGCTGGGCACCTCAGCGGCCGGCTTGGCGGGGTCACCGCGGAGCCGAAGACAATATTGACCGACATGACGCTGTCCGTTGCCTCAGCGGAGGTGCTCGCGGAGACGGCCCGCCAGCACGTCAGTGAGGGGTTCAGCTGCCTCAAGGTAAAGCTCAATGCTGCCGGCGACCCATTGGGGGCCATGGTGGCTGTGCGTGCTGCCGTGGGGGCAGGCCCGATCCTGCGGGTCGACGCCAACCAAGCGTTCACGCCCGAGCAGGCCATCGCGTTCATCCGGGGCCTGGAGAGGGCGGACGTGGGTGTGGAGTTTGTTGAGCAACCGGTGGCGGCAGCTGACTGGGCGGGACTCGCCAAGGTGAGCGCCGCCGTCGACCTTCCGATCATGGCGGATGAGAGCGTCTGGAACTGCGCGGATCTGGACCTTTTGCTGGAGCACAACGCGGCCTCGCTCATCAATATCAAGCTGGCCAAGACCGGTGGGCTGCGGCACGCCAAAAGGCTTGCCGACCGAGCCGCAGATGCCGGTCTGGGAGTTGTGGTGGGATGCATGCTCGAGAGCAGTGTGGGCATATCCGCGGCCGCGTCTTTTGCCTCGACGCTGCCCGCCATGGCCCAGGACCTGGACGGCGGCCTCTGGCTGGCTGCGTCGCCGGTCTCCGGTGGAGCCCAATACAGGGGATCGGAAATTCTGCTCTCCCCGGCGCCAGGGCTGGGGATCACAGGACTGTCCTAGCCCCGGTGCAACGGGAGCCGGCTCAGTTGGGCGTTGCGATGGTGTGGGCCATGGCGGTTAGGGAGCGGACCACCTCGGTGGCATCGTCTTCGGTGTAAGCCCGCGTGCAGACGGCAAGGATGTAGCCCTGGGATGGGGCCGCCCCTGCTGCCGGGGCATCACTTGCCGGGGCCACAAAGGCAACATCGTGCCGGATGCCCGTGACCCACCCGGACTTGCTTCCCCAATCAGATTCCGGCGCCAAGGCTTGGGCCTCGAGGCCGATCACGGGATACTCCTGGGCCCGCAGCCAGCCCATCATGATGGCCGTCAATTCCGGGCCGGCGGCGCGCCCGCTCAAGACGGTGTGCATGATCTTCGCCAGGTCCCGGGCGGTGACCTGGTGGGTCAACCCCGCAGCCAACGCGTCCATGTCACCGTAAAGCCGGTCCATGAACGAGTTCCGGGCCCCGCAGGCAGCCAGTGACGCATTGATCGCAGCGAAGCCCACAAGCTCGATGGCCAGGTTGGTTGCCTCGTTGGAGGAAACAATGATCATGCGTTCGAGCACCGTTCGCAGCGTGGTCAGGCTCCCCTCGGGAGGCAGCCCCTCGTCGTAGTCGTCGGGGTCAAAACTAAACGGGGTGTTGGCCCCAACGCCACTCTTGAAGGCATGTGTGGAAACAACCGGCTGGTCCAGGGACAGCTCCCCGCGTTCCACGGCCTGCATGGCCGCGACCAAGACCCCGAGTTTGATGGTGCTGGCGGAGTAGAACGTCACGTCAGGGTTGCGTTCGGCCAAGACGGTTCCCGCCATGTCCATGAGGTGGAAGGAGACAGTGGGAACGCCGTCGCTGTAATCGGAGGTAAGGGACATGGGGACCTTTCTTGTCCTGGGTGGGGCTGGTCAGTTGGTGCCTAGGCTGCGGCGTACACGGCGTCCGCGATGGCGCGGCGCAGTTGGGTGGCATCTGAAAGCGTGCGGCTGGGATGGACGCGGTTGGTCAACAGGACCGCGGTGATGCCGGCGTCGCGGTCCATCAGCAGGGAAGTTCCGGTAAAGCCGTTGTGCCCATGGGCGGCGGGATGGGTGCCCATCCAGGACTCTTGCCCGATCCGCAGACCCAAACCGTGTCCGTAGCCCGGACCGCCTGCAGCCAGGTGGTGGCCCAGCACCTCCGGCAGCTGATTCCGCCACATTTCAGCGGCCATGCGCGCACTGATAATGCCCGGCAGGCCGGCCCGGACTTCCTCGCCAAAGGCAGCCAGCCCCGCGGCTGTGCCGAACATGCCGGCATTGCCGCCGAGGCCGCCCAGCGACCACGCCGATTCGTCATGGACAACGCCCTGCACCATGCCCCGGCCGTATTCCGGCTGAAACTCGGTGGGGGAGCAGAGCCCCGGATCGGGGGTGCCCGTCAATTCCAAGGTTCCTGGGCCGCCATTGCGTCGGGACAGTTTCCCCAGCACCCGCTCGCCGACCAGCTCGGCCCACGGCCGTCCGGTCGCCCGTTCGGCCAATGCCATGACGGTGTTGTAGCCAACGCAGGAATAGTCAAAGCGGGTACCGGGGGCAGCCGTGGGATCCAGTGCAAGCAGATCCGTCAGGAGGCTGGCTCGGTGGAATCCGGTGCCCTCGGCCAGCGCCGTTCGCCAGCCGGGCCATACCGCTGGCAGTCCGGACGTGTGTGTGAGGAGATGACGAAGGGTCACGGCCGACTTGGATCCCCGTGCAAAGGCAGGCAGCCAGGCGCCTACCGGCTCGTCGAGGGCCAGCACGGCGCTGTCCACGAGGGACAACGCGGTCACGGCCGTGAAAACCTTCGTGATCGATGCCAGGTCATAGTAGGTGGCGGCCGTTGCCGCACCTGCTGCAACAACTGGCTGCGGGCGCCCGCCAATCACGACGGCGCACGTGGCCGACGGCGTGACGCCCCCGGCCACTGCGTCGTCCAGCAGCCCTGTCAGCACGCCCGCGAGGGCACTTGGTTGTGCGCGCATCATTGCACAACGAGCCGGGGCGACTCATCGGCAATGAGCGTGGCGGGAACCCCCATGGGGATGCTGTGGGCGCCCGTGTCGTGGCCGAACCCCAACTCCCATACCAACGGGATCCCCAGCGGAACCAGGAGCTCTTCGCAGAGGGCCCGGACGTCGGCCAACTCGCCGCAGTCCTTCCACGACCCCAACGCCAACCCGGCCATGCCGTCAAACCAGCCGGCCCGCAACAGTGTCTGCAACAGGCCATCGAGTTTGTAAATGTCCTCCGTGACGTCCTCCAGCAAACCAATTCGGCCGGCGTTGGAGGACTTGTGCCGCCTGTGGGCACCCATGGTCATGGCCAGGAGGCTCAGATTGCCGCCAACGGTTATTCCGTGAACGGTTCCCGGCACCATCGTCTCGGCGGTTGAAGTGGTGAAGCTGCGCCCTGTGATCGGTTCAAGAACGGCGCGTCGCAGGCTCTCCGTGGCGGCGGGGTCATCAAGCAATGAACCGGTGGCGATCATCGGCGTGAACCAGGTGGGCAGCGCCAGCTCTTCGGCCCAAAACTCGTGCACACCCGTGACATCGGAGGAGCCGTACAACGGTTTCGCCCGGGCGGACCGCAGTGCGGCTGCGTCCAGGTGATCCAGGAGTCGCACGGTGCCGTACCCGCCACGCACAATGAATACGCCCGCAAGGGAGTCATCGCACCAGGCAGCTTGCAGATCTGCTGCGCGTTGCTGATCGGTGCCTGCCAAATACTTTGCCCGGGGGTGCGTGGCCACAATGTGCTCGCCCAGCACAGGCACCAGCCCCCACGATTCCAGCAGTGCCACCGCCCGGTCCACGTTTTCCGGTGTGGGTGCCCCCGACGTGGAGACAAGCCCCACCCTGTCCCCGGCCCGCAGCGGGCCCGGCAGCTTTGCGCGGCTCACTTGACACCACTCAGGTCGGCTTGGTCCACGTCGTTTGCCTGCGCCGTCGGGACAACGCTGAGCAGTTTCTTCGTGTATTCGTGCTGCGGATCCAGCAAGACCTGTTCCACGGGACCCTCCTCAACAATCCTGCCCTCAAACATGACCACGACCCTGTCGGCAATATTCCAGGCAAGGCCCAGATCGTGGGTAATGACCAGGGCGCCAAGCCCGGATTCGCAGCGCAATTTCAGGAGCAGGGCCAAAATGTCGGCACGCACCGAGGCATCCAGGCTCGCCACGGGTTCATCCGCCACCAGGAATTCCGGGTCAAGTGCCAGCGCCCCGGCAATGACCACACGCTGGCGCTGGCCGCCGGAGAGCTCTTGTGGAATGGTGGCGAGATAGCGTTCGGGCGGGTTGAGTTCGGCCCGGCGCAGTGCCCGCGCAACGATCTCACGTTCATCGCCCGGCAATTTGTGCAGTCTGGGGCCCTCCGCGACGGCCTCGTACACCGTGTGTTTGGGATTGAGCGCGGCCGACGGGTCCTGCAGCACAAACTGCACGGACTTGCGGTACGCCTTAAGGTCCTTGCGCCGGTGCTTGAGCGGCTTCCCCTCGAAATGGACAGCACCCGAACTGGGCTCCTGGAGACCCAGCATGGTGCGGGCCAGTGTGGTCTTGCCGGAGCCCGACTGCCCCACGAGGGCCGTGATTTCGCCGCGGCGGCAGGAGAGGGTCACGCCGTCGACCGCCCTGGTCCCACCGTTCCTGGAGCCAAAGGTGACACTGACATCCCGAGCCTCAAGCACGACGTCGCTGCCTCCTTCCGGAGCCACCCCGCCGGCAGCGTAGGCAGGGGCCGCGGGGGCCGCATACGAGGGCAGGCGGAGGCGTGACGCCGGATCACCGATCAAGGGAAAAGCCGAGGCCAGGGCCTGCGTGTGTGGGTGCCGGGGATGGCGAATGATCTGTTCGGACGGGCCGTCCTCGACGATCTTGCCACGCTGCATCACCACAATGCGCTCGCACGTTGCAGCCAATACCGAGAGGTCGTGGCTGATCATGATCAGTGACAAACCGCGGGAGGCCACGAGTTCACTGAGCACATTGAGGACCTGGGCCTGGACCACCACATCCAGTGCCGTGGTTGGCTCATCGGCGATGATCAATTCGGGTTCACAGGCCAGCGCCATGGCGATCATGATGCGCTGCTTTTGGCCGCCGGAGAGCTCATGCGGGTAACTGGCGCCCTTGGCGGGGGACAGGTCCACCAGCTTGAGCAACTCGGCCACGCGGGCGTCCCGAACTTTTTCTTCCTTGTACTTGGCCCGCTCGCCGTTGGCATGGACCAGCAGGGCTTCGCCGATTTGGTCCCGCACCTTGCGGACCGGGTTGAGTGAGTGCATGGCGCCCTGAAAAACGATGGCGGCCTCGGTCCAGCGCACCGCGCGCAGCCGGCCCCACCCCAAATCGGGCACGTTTTCCTCGCCCAGCAGGATCTTGCCGGTGGTGCGGGTGTTTGCCGGCAACAGGCGCAGCACCGACATGGCCAGCGTTGACTTTCCACAGCCGGACTCGCCGGCCAGGCCCAAGGTGGCACCTGGTTCCACCACGAGGTTCACCCCATCCACGGCCGTCAATTCACCGGGACCAATGGTTGTTTGGGTGCGGTATTTCACTGATAGATCCACAAATTCCAGGCGTGGCATTAGCGGCCTCTCAACGTTGGATTGATGACTGATTCAAGGGCGCGGCCCACCAAGGTAAAGCACAATACCACCCCGACAATGGCAAGCCCGGGGGAGAGCACGTACCACCAGAACCCGCCTGTGGCAGCGCCGGTGTCCAATGCCATCTTGAGCATGGAACCCCACGAGATGGTGCTCGGATCGCCGAGTCCCAGAAAAGCCATCGTGGATTCGGAAATTACGGCCGAGCCCACCGTCAGTGTCGTATTGGCCAGCACCAGCGGCATGACAGCCGGAAGCACATGCTTTTTGATGACGTGGGCGTGTGAGGCGCCCAATGCCCAGCTGCGTTCAATATACGCCCTGGATTCCACCGTCAGCGTTTGCGAACGGACGACCCGTGCAGTCCCTGCCCAGGAAGTGATGCCGATGGCCACAATGATGGTGGCGACACCCGGCCCAATGACGGCGGAGAGCACAATGGCCAGCACCAATCCGGGAACCACCAGGAAGAAATCGATCAGGCGCATCAATCCGGCCTGCGTCCACCCCGAGAAATGACCGGCTGCCATGCCCACCACAGTGCCGATGATCATGGACATGGCCGTGGCGGCGAAGCCGACCAACAGCGAGGCCCTGGCTCCCCAGAGCAGCATGGCCAGAACGGACCGGCCGGCCGGATCGGTCCCCAAGGGGTTCGCCCACGAGGGGGGTTCATTCTGCCCTGCGGCTATTTTGGTGACATCCAGCGTGTGTTCCGGGGCCAGAATGGGGGCCAGCAAGGCCAGCGCAATGACAGCGAGCAAGATGATCAAGCCGGTCAGGCCCGCGCGGTTGGAGCGGAATTCGCGCCACACCTCGCCGGCGCGCTGGCGCCGCCGTGCTGCTGCAACATTGACCTTGGGTGCCGTGTCGGGCACCCGGGCGGACTGACCTGCAGGCGCGCTCATGCTGTCCGCAATCGTGGGTCAAGGATCCTGTACAAGATGTCTGCGAAGAAGTTCATGATGATCACAATCGACGAAAAGACTACGAAGGTTCCCTGCAGGAGCGGGAAATCGGGAGCGGAAAGCGCCTGGAAGGTCAGATAACCAAGGCCCGGCCAGGAGAACACAGTCTCAACGGTTACGGCGCCGCCAATGAGGCCGCCCAAGGTGAGGAAGATCAGTGTGACAGTTGGCAGCAGCGCGTTGGGGACGGCGTGCTTGCGCCGGACCTCATCTTCGCGCAAGCCCTTGGCCCGGGCTGTCACCAGGTAATCGGCGCTCATTTCCTCCAGCAGGGAGGCCCGCATGACCATCAGGTACTGGGCGTAGACCACCGCCACCATGGTCAGCATGGGCAGCATCAGGTGCCTGGCGACGTCCCAGACATGGGCAATCCCGGTGGCAGTACTGCCCGCCGTCGACATTCCACCGGTAGGGAACCAGTGGAACATTCCGCCAAAAACCAACAACATCAGCAGCCCCAGCCAAAAGGTGGGGACCGACCAGAGGGTCAGTGCAATGCCGGTGTGGGCCTTGTCGAACATGGTGCCGCGGCGCCATGCCGTTCGTTGGCCAAGCCACAGACCCAGCACCACTGACAGCGCGGCCGCGGTGCCGGTCAACAACAAGGTGGGACCAATCCGGTCAAGGATCAATTCCATGACCGGCCGGTTGTAGGTATATGACTCGCCAAGCTTTCCCTGCACCAGGTCGGTCAGATACCGCCAGAACTGCGCCAGGACCGATTGATCCAGTCCATACTGTTTGCGCAGGATGTCCATCTGCTCGGCACTGACCTGCCGGCCGTCAGCCAAGGAGCGTACCGGGTCTCCGGGCAGGATCCGGAAGGCAAAGAAGCCCAGAACCACCACCATGACCATGGAGAACAGGGCACCGCCGGCTTTTTTGAGGATATAGCGTGGCCACGATGAACCGCGGCCCGGTTCATCAATGTCCTGGGCTGGCTCCGCCCCGACAAGTTGTGATGCTGACATGGATTACTCGCGATCGTCGGAGGTGGTGCGACGGCGGCGGTACAGAACGTATCCGCCACCAGCGAGCAAGATGACGACCAGGGGAACTACCACCAAGGCTGCGTTGAAGCCGCCGGCGGAGTCTGCGGAAGTGGCCGCCACGGGGGTGGCGAAGTAGTAGCTCCACGGGCCGTTCTGGCCGGTGATGACGCCGTCGACCTCGGGCTGGGTCGTAAACGGTTCAAACTTGTCGGAGCGGTACGCTTCCAGCGAGTTGGCGTAGTACATGACGTTGTTGACGGCAGCTTTGTGGATCATTTCCTGTGCCTGGGACACCAGCGCGCTGCGCTTGGTCTGGTCCAATTCCACGTGCTGTGCCTGGAAAATGGCATCGTAGGCGGGATCGCAGTAGTTGTTTTCGCTCGTGGCACCGGTTCCGTCTTCGTTCGGGCGCGATGCACACGTGTTGATGGAGAGCTGGTAGTCCGGCTCCGGTCCCATGCCCCAGCCCGTGAAGTACAGGTCATAGTTGCCGACGGTGGAATCATCGTTGACCTGGGCGGAAGACTTCATGGAAACTTCGACGTCTATGCCGATTTCCTTCAACCATGGCTTGATGTAATCGGCCATCTGCTGATGGGTGGCATCGGTGTTGCGGCCCGTCAGGCGAAGCTTGAGCGCCTTGCCGTCCTTGTCCACACGGATTCCATCGGTGCCCTTGGCATATCCAGCCTCATCAAGGAGCTTGTTGGCCGCCTCGACGTTGTATTGCAGCGGTACCGTGTCCGTTTTCCAGTTGTACAACGGGTAAGCGGCGGGGACCTCGCCGGTGGCGGGCTGGCCCAGGCCCTGCAGGACCTTTTCCAGCAGGGTCTTGTTGTCAACGGCCATGACGATTGCCTGGCGCACCTTCAGGTCGTGAAGGGCAGCGTTGCCATCTCCCATGGGAGTCCCGTCGGCGGTCTGGGTCCCGGGATTAATGCCAATTGCCTGGTAGCGGCGGCCGGCTCCGGCATTGGTGGTGATGCCGGCAACACCGTCCAGGGCGTTGTACTGTGCCGGGGTCAGGCCGTTGACAATGTCCAGCTCACCGGTTTTCAAGGCCTGGACGGCCGCATCGGTGTTTTTGTACGGGATGTAGGTGATGCCGGCGATCTTGGCCTCACCCTGCCAGTAGTTGGGGTTGGCCTTGAGCGTCACACCGGAGGTCTTGTCGTACTTGGTCACCACAAAGGGGCCCGAGCCCACACTGTCCTTGTCATTGGCGAAGCTTTCCGGATCAACCTCGGACCAAATATGGGCCGGCATGATGGGCAGCTGGGTTCCCGGGTTGGGGGCCTGGGGAGCCTTGAGGGTGACCACCAGGGTCTCGTCGTCGGTGGCCTCGGCCGAGGCAACGCTCTCCAGGAGGGAGCCATTGGCCTGTTTCAGTGCATCGTTGCTCGCGATGGCCTTGAAGGTCCAGGCGGCATCCTTGGCAGTGATGGGCTCGCCGTCGCTCCACTTGCGGTCTTTGGGCATGTGGAAGGTCCAGACCAGGCCGTCAGGGGAGGTCTCCCACTTGTCGGCCATGCCCGGAATTTCCTCGTTGTCCTTGGGGCCATAGGAAACCAGGCTCTGGTATTCCAGGGCAAGGATGTTGGTGCTCGAGGCAAGGATGGCCTTGAACGGGTTCAGGGAATCGATGTCCCCTGTAAGCGCGAGTTTCAAGATGGTGCCTGTGCCCGCATCGTCCGTGGCGGCCATGGCCGCAGGGGCAGCCGCAAGCGGGGCCAGTGCCAGGGAAAGTGCCAGGACGCAGCCAGCCAAACGTGGCCTGCGGGAGCCGGCTTTCCGTTGGGAACTGCGGATCGGTGAGTCGGTGGATGTGCGGAAGACCATTATTTTCCCCTCAGCTGTGAAACGCGCGGGTCGGCCTTGTTCGGTCACGACCCGGATCGTTTGAAACACACTGCGTAATTGAGTTACGAACTCCCCAAACGTAATGCAAACCACTTACGATTACTAGAGAAAGTTCTTTCTTTACAAAAAACCACCACGAGGAGAACCCGTGAAGCAGGACGTAGCCGAGCTGTGTGCCCAACTCATCCGCTTTGACACCACGAACTTCGGTGAAGGCAACAGCCGGGGGGAGCGGGACGCTGCCGATTTCATCTGGGGGCTGTTGCACCAGGCGGGCTATGATCCGGTTTTGCTGGGGCCGGATGCCCAGCGTTCCTCGGTAGTCGTCAGGGTGCCGGGAACGGACAGTTCCCTGCCCGGATTGCTCGTCCACGCCCACCTGGATGTGGTGCCGGCCGAGCCCGAACAATGGAGCTTTGACCCATTCGCCGGGATCATCAAGGACGGCTACGTCCATGGGCGCGGGGCCTCGGACATGAAGGACATGGTGGCCATGACACTGGCTACTTTGCTGGATTGGGCCAACGCAGGAACCAAACCCCGCCGCGACATCGTGGTGGCGTTCGTGGCCGATGAAGAGGACAAGGGCGACCATGGTGCCCTGTGGCTGGTCAAGGAACACCCGGAACTCTTCGCCGGCGTCGAGGCTGCCATTGGGGAATCCGGTGGCGCCGCAACCATCCTTGCCGGCGCGGATGGCGCCCCCGTAAACCTTTATCCGGTGGCCGTGGGCGAACGGGGCACCCTGCACATCCGCGTGCGGGCCAAAGGGACTTCCGGGCATGGCTCGCGGCCGGTGGAACCGAACGCCGTCAAAATCCTTGTCTCTGCACTGGACCGGGTTGGCAATTACCGCTGGCCGCTGACCCTGACTCCCATTGTGCGCGCCTACATTGAACGTACGACGGCGGCACTTGGCTTCACGGCGGATCTCACCGGCGAGGAGGGTGTGCAGGCGGCAATCGAGGCCATGGGGAGTGCCGGTGCCGTAGCCGCGGTGACAGTGCGCAGCTCATCCACCCCCACTGTCCTTCGTGCGGGCTACAAGGTCAACGTCATTCCCGGAGTTGCCGAGGCTGACATCGATATCAGGGCGCTGCCGGGCACGGTGGAGGAAACCCTGGCGACGATTGACGGTCTGCTTGGCGACGGCATCAGCCGGGAATTCTTGTCGTACCAACCGCCAACGTCTTCACCGTCCGATTCGCACTGGTTCGCCGAGATGGCCGCAGCCTTGACGCGTCACGATCCTGCCGCCGTCGTGGTTCCCTACTGCATGGGCGGTGGCACGGATGCCAAGGCCTTCGCGCCGTTGGGCATCTCCTGTTACGGGTTCTCACCCATGGGGGCAGACCCGCAGGGGCGGACCCCGGCGGGCGTGCATGGAATTGATGAACGGGTTCCCGTGGCCGGCCTTGTCACCGGCCAGCTCATCCTGGAAGATTTTCTGGGTGCAGTCTAGATGGCATTGCGAACAAGAACGGCTGGCGACGATGGAACTTGAGGAATGTGCGCAGGCCCGCCTGGGTGAGGGGCGGGCGCCGGGGACCGCCTTGGCCGCTTATTCGCGCGGCGCCCGGACAGGAAAGGGCCTGGCTGGCCGGGCGTGCCCGCTGGGAACCTCCCCGGAAACCACGACGGCTTTCAGGATCGCCTCCTGCACCAAGTCCTTTACGGCCGCCGCGATCTTGTTGCTGCGGGACAGGGGAGTGCTGCATCTTGACGACGATGTCACCGCCCATCTGCCCGAGCTGAACGTCATCGGGTGGTCTGATGCTCCCGGCAGCACGGCGGTCACGCTGCACATGCTCCTGAGCATGTCGGCCGGTCTGCCTACCGATGACCCCTGGGCGGATCGCCAGGAGAGCATGGGCCGGGCGGACTTTGCGTCCCTGATGTCCGACGGCGTGCGGCTGGTTCGCCGGCCGGGCTCAGCCTACGAGTACTCCAATCTGGGATATGCGATGCTCGGCGAGGTGGTGGCCAGGGTGTCAGGAGTTGCCTGCACAACGTTTATTGAACGCGAGCTCCTCGAACCGTTGGGGTTGGACGGAACCGCGTTCAGCAGGGAGGCAGTGCTGGCAGGCATCGCGGCCGGCACGTCATCGGCCACGGGGGTGGCCACCGGATATCGCAAGAAATTCAGTGCAGGCTCGTCCGGGACGCCGGATGCACAGGCGTATGGGTGGACGGCGTTGCCGATGACCGGGCCCGGCGTTTTCTCAGCGATCGGAGGGCTCTTTAGCACCCTGGATGATCTTGGCCGCTGGGCGTCATGGCTGTCGGATGCGTTTGACGTTGGGACCAGTGAGGTTGGGACCGGTGAGGTTGGGACCGGCCGCGGGCCGCTCAGCAGGGAATCGCGGCGGGAGATGCAAACCATGCATCAGGTGACAGGGGCTGTGGAAGCCGACGGCACCGTCAATGGTTACGGTTACGGCCTCGTGGTCCAACAGCACGGAGTGCACGGCACGGTGGTGGGGCATTCGGGCGGATATCCCGGCTTCAGTGCCCACATGCGCTGGCATCCGGGGCAGGGAACCGCTGTCATTGGTTTTGAAAACGCCACCTACTCTGGGGTTGGCCTCGCCGTGCGGGCACTGCTGGAGGACTTGCTTGAGTGGACTCCGGCGGCGGTTTCGGATGGACAGGACCAGAATGAGACAGAAGTTCGGGCCAGTCCAGGGGCTCCTGTTGTGCCGTGGCCCGAGACCCTCCGTGCCATGGCGGCGGTTGAAGAGCTGGTTCGGACGCCAACGCCAGTCATCCGCCCGGAAATCTTTGGCGCCAATGTTGGCCAGGACCTGCCGTGGGATGAAAGGCGGGCCGGACTCGATGCCGCGCTCGCCGCCGTCGGACAGCTCCTTGATTCCACTGGCGATCGCACGTCGGAGCGGTGGGAGACTCCCGCCGCCGTGGCATGGGAGCTGCCGGCTCGCGACGGATCCTTGCAGCTTCGCATCACGATGACCCCGGTCGAACCGCCGCGGGTCCAGCTGCTGGAGATCGGCCGGCAGCCGTAATGGACTTCTGGAGGTAACCGCCGTTGCCGGCCAGCAGCGCCGCGGCACTGCCGGCCGGCAATCCGGTCATGATCGCCAGGATGGCCGCCTTGACATGTCCATCGGCAGCCGCCAGGGCCGAGGTTGCCGTCGTGGCGTCGCACCCGGTTGCCTTCATCAAGGTGCGCTCGCTGCGGGCGTGCAGCTTGGCGTTGGTGGCCCGCAGATCCACCATGACGTTCTTGTACGTTTTTCCCAGGCGGACCATGGTGATGGTGCTGACCATGTTCAAGACTAGTTTTTGGCAGGTACCTGACTTGAGCCGGGTGGAGCCGCTGAGAAATTCCGGGCCCACCTCGATGTCAAGGGGGACCTGGGCCGCGGCGCCCAGCGGGGAATTGTTGTTGCAGGAAAAACCCACCGTAAATGCCCCCGTTTCCCTCGCGGCCTTGATGGCCGCAATGACGTACGGCGTGCGTCCCGACGCGGCGAGGCCGATGACGCTGTCCTTCGCGGTCAATGCCAGCTCGGCCATGTCTGCCGCGGCCGCCTCCTCGCTGTCCTCGGCGTTCTCCACAGCCTGGTTGACTGCCTTTCGGCCACCTGCAATGACACCCACCACGAGGGACGGGTCCGTTCCGAAGGTTGGCGGGCATTCGCTGGCGTCCAGGATGCCCATCCGCCCGGGGGTGCCGGCCCCCACATAGATGAGCCGGCCGCCGTCGAGCATCCGGTGGGAAATCTCATCGATGATGGCCGCGAGGGCGGGCAGGTGCCGCTCTATGGCTTTCGGCACCAGGGCATCCTCCCCATTCATGCCCGCCGCCAGCTCCGCCGTGCTGAGCGCGGCAAGATCCGGATAGCTGTCATTGGACGCCTCGGTGGTCAGGGAGGCGAGCTCGGTTCGCAGTGCAGCCGCAGCGTCTGGGGTGTTCACGGCGTCCATTCGTGTGGGAGGGATTGATAGGTCATTCATGAAAGTTTTTTACAATGCTGTAATAAGTTTCGTAAGTCAATAACTACATGTAGTTTTGAGTATATTCTTCGCGGGCGTTGGGCGCCAGTGTCCAAGCCTGCGGAACCATTGACGGAACACAACGCAAGGAGGCGTACGGTGAGTATTCAGTCCACGATCCAATCCAGGCTGCCATCGCTGCCGCCAGCGTCGGCCAGGGTTGCCATGGCAATCATCGCCGACCCCTCGCGGGTGCTCAACCACACCATTTCCGAGCTGGCGCAGCTGAGCAAGACCTCGGATCCCTCCGTGGTCCGCTTTTGCCAGGCCATCGGGTTCACAGGGTATGCCGGGCTGCGACTTGCACTGGCCACCGAGCTTGGCCGCGAAGGGGCTGCCTCGGAGGAGGCGCCTGCTCCCGAATTTGGTGGCGACCTCAACCCGGGCTCATCGCTGGCGGAGACGGTTGCCCGGATCAGATTCACCGAAACGATGGGCATCGAGGAGACCACTCGAAACCTGGATTTGGCGGTCCTGCAAAAGGCCGTCACAACAATCGCGGCCGCGCGGCGTATCAACCTCTACGGCGTGGGTTCAGGAACCGTTGTGGCAGAGGATCTGCGCTATAAGCTCTTTCGCATTGGGCTGAATGCCAACGCATTCCCGAACGAGGACAATGCGCTCATGGGCGCGTCCCTGATGGGACCCGGTGACGTCGCCATTGCTTTCTCACACGGAGGCGAGACCAACTCTGTTGTGGAGTTCCTGCGCACAGCCAGGGCCCGTGGTGCGGACTCACTTGTCGTCACCAATGTCTTTGATTCATCGGCCGCCAAGGCGGCAGCCATGCATTTGCTGACAGTTGTGCGCGAAACCCCTTTCCGTGCCGGAGCCATGGCCTCCCGAATCTCACAGTTGACAGTGGTGGACTGCCTTTTTGTTGGTATTGCCCAGCAATGCTTCGATGGCGCAGTGGATGCACTTGAGGCCACCCATCAAGCCGTCCAAGGGCCCGTCAATAAGAACCGCACCCAAGGCTGATCCTTTCTGCCGGGACCAGCCCTGCAGCGGGCTAGCCCTGCAGAGACCAACCCTGCAGCGGGCTAGGCCTCGAGCAGGCTGACCACAGCCTTGGCCGTGACGCTGCTAAAGCCGTGGGCGTGAATCGTTGCCGTGGCGCTCGGTGCTTCGGGGGCCAACCCGGCATTGATGCAGACGGCCTGCGGGGCGGCGGCGAGGACGTTCGCCAGTGATTCCTGCTGCCCGGGGGACGACAGTGAATCCATCAGGACCAGGACCGCACCCTCGGACTGGGCTGCGGCCATGTTCGTTTCGGCAAGTGCCGCGGACCCAATGACAGTCACCGCGTAACTGCCCAGGGCGGTGGCCAGGAAGTTCCCTGTAGGTCCGGCGGCCATGTTGTGCCCGGTGCGGGCGTCAACCAGGGTGACAGTGCCTGCTCCGGTGAGCACGGGCTTTGCGCCCGGCGAGTCCGTGCGGCAGGCGCGGGCAGCCACCGAAACCCAGTCGACGTCGTCGTCCGTTCCCCGGGAATCCCCGGCGGTCTCGTCAGCGGCGGTCCACCGGGCCAGCGCCTGCACACGGCCCGCCGCCGTCCGCAGGGTCTCCACCGGCAGGCGTCCGGACGTGGCCGCAGCCATCACGGCGTCATACACCTCGGTGTAGCAGGACTCGTCGTCGCGCCCGGTGGTGTAGGCGTTGAGCGGGTTGCCCACGCAGAGCAGGTCGTTGCCGGCCAGCAGGGCAAGCACGCCGCCCTCGCCGGGGCCGACGGTGGCCCTGACGGCGGCCATGTCCAGCGCATCGGTGATCAACACGCCCTCAAAGCCCATCCCGCGCAGCAGTGCGCTCGCAGCCGGGTTCAAGGTGGCGGGCGCATCGCCCAGTTCGGGGATGATGATGTGTGCACTCATCATGGCGGCAACGCCCGCGTCGGCGGCGGCCTTGAACGGGGGCAGGTGGTGCTCGGCCACCTGTGCCATGGTCAGGTTCACGCGGGCAATGTCCATGTGCGAGTCCGCCACGGTGTCGCCGTGCCCCGGGAAGTGCTTGGCGCACGCCGCCACGCGCAGGCTCTGGATGCCGGACACCGCGGCGGCCGTGTGGGTGCTGACGAGGGCGGTATTGGCACCAAAGGCGCGCACGCCGATCACGGGGTTGAGCGGATTGGTGTTGACGTCGGCCACCGGGGCGATGGTCAGGTTGATGCCGGCGTCGCGGCACAGGCGGGCGATGGCGCGGCCGGCTGCCTTGGTGGCGGCCGGCTCGTTCACGGCGCCCAGGACGGCGGCACCGGGAATGGTGGAGCCGTCACGGGCCTGCAGGCGGGTGACGTTGCCGCCCTCTTCGTCGACGCCGATCACGGCATCCGGGTTCGCGGCCCGGATGGCGGCGGAGAGGGCAGCCACCTGCCCCGGCGCGTCCGGGTCAATGTTGTGGCCAAAGTACACGACGCCGGCCAACCCGTTGCCGAGGGCCGCCACCAGCCACGGTGGTGCAGTCGTGCCCACAAAACCCGGCAGGATGACTGAATTGACCAGCCGCGGAAGGTCTTCCGGAAGTTCTGTGGAATGCCCGGCCGGCGGGGCGGATTCTGGTGACGGTGCGTGCTGCGGCTCACTTGAAGTCATGGGTGAAATCCTACCGGCGCCGATGTGGCCTAAACTTTATGTGTCGCCATCATCGAGCCACCCCTGGAGATTTCTTGTGACCAGCGTTCCGCATAACCGTGTTCCCATCCGCCGGGCTTTGATCTCGGTCTACGACAAGACAGGGCTGGAAGAGCTGGCCATCGGCCTGCACGCCGCCGGTGTCGCCATTGTTTCCACCGGTTCAACGGCAGCGAAGATTGCCGCCGCCGGTGTCCCCGTGACTGAAGTGTCAGAGGTGACGGGGTTCCCCGAGGCCCTTGACGGGCGCGTGAAGACCCTCCACCCGCTGGTCCACGCAGGCATTCTTGCCGACCGCCGCCTCCCGGACCACGTCCGCCAGCTTGAAGACATGAACGTGCAGCCGTTCGACCTCGTCGTGGTCAACCTGTACCCGTTTGTTGACACCGTGAACTCGGGTGCCGGGCAGGACGCCGTCGTTGAGCAGATCGACATTGGCGGGCCCTCCATGGTCCGCGCCGCAGCCAAGAACCACCCCTCGGTGGCAGTGGTTGTGGACCCTGCCAGGTACGCCGACGTCATCGCCGCCGCACAGGCCGGCGGCTTCGAGCTTGTCGCCCGCCAGCGCCTGGCCGCAGCGGCGTTCGCACACACGGCCGCCTACGACAATGCCGTGGCTGCCTGGACGTCTGCCCAGTTCCTCGACGAGGACGGCGACGGCATCATCGACTGGCCGTCCTACGCCGGATACTCCCTGGAACGCTCCGAGGTCCTGCGCTACGGCGAAAACCCGCACCAGCAGGCGGCGCTGTACGTTGACAAGGGTGCGCCGGCCGGCATCGCCCAGGCCGACCAGCTCCACGGCAAGGCCATGAGCTACAACAACTTTGTCGACGCCGATGCCGCCCTGCGCGCAGCCTTCGATTTCGACGAGCCCGCCGTGGCCGTCATCAAGCACGCCAACCCGTGCGGCGTGGCCGTGGCCTCGCCCGACGCCGTTGACCCGATCGCCGACGCCCACGCCAAGGCCCACGCCTGCGACCCCCTCTCAGCCTTTGGCGGCGTCATCGCAGCGAACCGCACCGTCACGGCAGCCATGGCCCGCACCGTGGCCGGCATCTTCACCGAAGTTGTGATCGCACCGGACTTCGAGCCCGAAGCCGTGGAGATCCTGTCCAAGAAGAAAAACATCCGCCTGCTGTCGCTGCCGGAAGGCTATGGCCGCTACCCGGCTGAAGTCCGCCAGGTTTCCGGCGGCATGCTCGTGCAAATGTCGGACAAGGTCGACGCCGACGGCGATGACACCGCCAACTGGACCCTCGCCGCCGGCGAAGCCGCCGATGACGCCACCCTCGCGGACCTGAAGTTCGCCTGGACAGCCGTCCGCGCAGCCAAGTCCAACGCCATCCTGCTCGCCAACAACGGCGCAGCAGTGGGCATCGGCATGGGTCAGGTCAACCGCGTCGACTCCTGCAAGCTGGCCGTTGAACGCGCCAACACGCTCGGCGTCACAGTGGAATCCGATGTTGACGCGGCTGGCGGCGCCTCGGGTGCAACCGGTGCCTCGGCCCAGCGCTCCATCGGCGCCGTGGCGTCCTCGGATGCGTTCTTCCCGTTTGCCGACGGCCTGCAGATCCTGCTCGACGCCGGTGTCCGCGCCGTCGTCCAGCCGGGCGGATCGGTCCGCGATGAAGAAGTGATCGCGGCAGCCAACGAAGCCGGCATCACCATGTACTTCACGGGTGCGCGCCACTTCTTCCACTAATCTGGCCGTCGCATCCTGTTAAACGCTCGCGCACATCCGGGGCGGAAAACACGAACGCTCCCGCACTCTGATCTGCTCCCCGGAAGTCGGAACTGAATATCTCAGTCCAACTTCCGGGGAGCAGTTCACTGTGCGAGAGCGTTTCATTTAATCCAACCATTGCTGCGAGAGCGTCGGGAGAAACAGCCCCTAACGTGAGGGAGCGTTGCGCGGGGAGGCTATTCGGCGCCTTCCTTGCGGGCACCCAGCTCGGCATCCAGGCGCAGCAGGCCGTTGCCGTCGGCACCGATCAGCTTCACCCGGCCGATGATTTCGCCGACTGTGGCTTCCTCTTCCAGCTGCTCCTCGATGAACCAGTTCAACAACGGGATGGAGTCGATGTCGCCCTCCTGCTGGGCCATGCGGTACAGGTTGCGGATCGACTCCGAGACCTTCTGCTCGTGCGCCAGGGACGCCTCGAACGCCTCAAGGACGGTGTTGATGGAGACATCCGGAGCCGTGATCGTGCCAATCTTGGGGGCGGCGTCGCGGTCTGTCATGTGGTCGGTGAACTTCTGTGCGTGCACAAGTTCCTCGGCCGACTGGGCCAGAAACCAGCGTGAGATGCCGGGTAGATCCTGAACATCCATTTCAATGGCCAGCTGGCGGTAAACCACCGCGGCCTGAATCTCCAGCGTAATTTGGTCGTTGACGGCTTCTGCGAGTTTTCCCTTAAGTTCCATGGCTACACGCTATTGCGGAAATGAATTCCGTGCACGCCAAGTGAGGCTAAGTTCACTTAGGGCAGTGTCACCTAAGGCCCTCCGATAGCAGGCAAACGCGCGCTCTCGGGTAAGTTAGGTAGGGAAAGATATCTCACCAGATTCTGAAGTTATCCACTGAATTTTCGCAGGAGAGTGCCCACCCATGGCCAAAATTATCTACACCCTGACAGACGAAGCGCCCATGTTGGCCACGTACTCACTCCTTCCGATTGTTGAGGCCTTCGCCTCCACCGCCGGAGTGGACGTGGAAACCCGGGACATTTCGGTCTCAGCCCGCATCATTGCAGTATTCGGCGACTACCTCACCGAAGAACAGCGCATCGACGACGCCCTTGCTGAATTGGGCGCCCTGGCAAAGAGCCCGGATGCAAACATCATCAAGCTGCCGAACATCAGCGCCTCCATCCCGCAGCTGAAGGCGGCCATTGCCGAACTTCAGGGCCAGGGCTTCGCGCTTCCGGACTACCCGGACGACCCCTCCACCGATGAGGAAAAGGACGTTCGCGCCCGCTACGACAAGATCAAGGGCAGCGCCGTGAACCCGGTGCTGCGCGAAGGCAACTCCGACCGCCGCGCCCCCTTGTCAGTGAAGAACTACGCCAAGGCCAACCCGCACAGCATGGGCGCCTGGAGCGCTGACTCCAAGACGAACGTCGCCACCATGGGCGAGGGCGACTTCTTCCACAACGAGAAGTCAGTTGTCATCGAAGCCGATGACAAGATCAAGATCCAGTTCGTTGCCGGCGATGGCACCACCACCGTGCTGAAGGACTCCTTCGCAGTGCTGGCCGACGAAATCGTTGACGGCACCGTCATGCGCGCCGCTGCGCTGGATGCGTTCCTGGCAGCTCAGGTAGCCCGCGCCAAGGAAGAGGGCATCCTGCTCTCGGCACACCTGAAGGCCACGATGATGAAGGTCTCCGACCCCATCATTTTCGGCCACGTGGTCAAGGCCTACTTCCCGGAGCTCTTCGCCAACTACGGCGAAGCGCTTGCCGCGGCAGGCCTGAGCCCGGCGAACGGCCTGGCCACCATCATCAACGGCCTGGGTGAACTGCCCGAGGAAGTGCGTGCCGGTGTTGAAGCCGCCATCGCGAAGGGCTACGAAAACGGCCCGGCACTGGCCATGGTCGACTCCGACAAGGGCATCACCAACCTCCACGTCCCCTCCGATGTGATCGTTGATGCCTCCATGCCCGCCATGATCCGCACCTCCGGCCACATGTGGGGCGCCGACGGCCAGGAACACGACACCCTGGCAGTGCTGCCCGACAGCAGCTACGCCGGTGTCTACCAGGCCACCATCGACGACTGCCGCGCCCACGGCGCCTTCGACCCGACCACCATGGGCACCGTCCCCAACGTGGGCCTCATGGCGCAGGCAGCCGAGGAATACGGCAGCCACGACAAGACGTTCGAGCTGTCCGAAACCGGCACCGTCCAGATCGTCAACGCAGCAGGCACCGTCCTGATCGAGCACGACGTCGAAGCTGGCGACATCTGGCGCGCCTGCCAGGTCAAGGACATCCCGGTCCGCGACTGGGTCAAGCTTGCCGTCACCCGCGCCCGCGCCTCGGCAACCCCCGCCATCTTCTGGCTGGACGAGACCCGCGCCCACGACGCCAACATCATCGCCAAGGTCAACGAGTACCTCAAGGACCACGACACCGACGGCCTGGACATCCAGATCATGTCCCCGGAAAAGGCCACCGCCTTCACCCTGGAACGCATCCGCCGCGGCGAGGACACCATCTCCGTCACCGGCAACGTGCTCCGCGACTACCTCACGGACCTGTTCCCGATCCTGGAACTGGGCACCAGCGCCAAGATGCTCTCAGTGGTTCCGCTGATCGCAGGCGGCGGGCTCTTCGAGACCGGCGCCGGCGGCTCCGCCCCGAAGCACGTCCAGCAGCTCATCAAGGAAAACCACCTGCGCTGGGATTCGCTCGGCGAGTTCCTGGCGATTGCCGTCAGCTTCGAGCACCTTGCCGTGACCGAGGGCAACGCCCGCGCGCAGATCCTGGCCGACACCCTGGACCGCGCCACCGGCACGTTCCTGCTCGAGAACAAGTCCCCGAAGCGCAAGGTCGGCGAGATCGACAACCGCGGCAGCCACTTCCACCTGGCCAAGTTCTGGGCCCAGGAACTGGCCGCACAGACAGTTGACGCCGAACTGGCCGCAGCCTTCAAGGCAGTGGCAGCGGACCTGACAACCAACGAGGACGCGATCATCGCCGAACTCGCCGACGTCCAGGGCTCACCCGTTGACCTGGGTGGCTACTACCGCCCCGACGCAACCAAGGTCGCAGCCATCATGCGTCCGTCGGCCCTGCTGAACAAGGCCATCGCAACGCTGTCCTAACGGTTCCTCCGGAAGCTCGATTACCTCCGGAAGCTCATGGGCACAGGAAAGACCCGTCCCACCACTGGGGCGGGTTTTTTCATGCCCGGGCGGTCCCGGGGCCAATGCGGCACCTGCCCGGTCCAACGCCGGCACCTGCAGGGCTCATCCGCCGTCGTCCGCTTGAATCCGGGAATCCTGGGGTCAGAAGGCTATCGGTGCAGGGTCCCTTGGTTTTAGGCTTGAGACATGTCCCGGGAAGCGGCCGCCGCCGCAGATGACACGACCGCCGGCGTGGAAAACGCCGGCTGGGCTGATGCGCCCGAAGACGGTAACCGCACGTTCATGCACGTCTTGGTCAACACGGCCGTTGCCAACGTGACAACAAGCTTTCTGTGGTTTGCGCTGACCTTCTGGGTCTACCTTGAGACCCGGTCGGTGCTGGCGACGGGACTCGTCGGCGGCGCGTACATGCTGCTCGTGTCAATCTTCGGGCTGTTCTTCGGCGTGCTCGTTGACCGTTTTCGAAAACATGCAGTGATGTTGGGCTCCGCCCTCTGCACCCTCGCATTCTTTGGTCTCGCGGGCCTGATGTTCCTGCTGGTGCCTGCAGACGTGCTCTTGAACATCTCGGGCGTGTGGTTTTGGGTGTTTGCCCTGGTCCTGCTCGTCGGCGCCGTAATTGAGCAGTTGCGCAACATCGCCCTGTCCACAACAGTGACATTGCTTGTGCCCGCCGAACGCCGGGCCAATGCCAACGGCATGGTCGGGGCAGTCCAAGGCCTCGCCTTCCTCGTCACGAGCGTCTTGAGCGGCCTGGCCATCGGGATGCTGGGCATGGGCGGCACCATGATCATTGCGCTAGCCGCCAGCGTGGTCGTGCTGGCGCATCTGCTGGCCATTTCGATTCCAGAACCCAAGGTGCTGCGCGAGGGGGAGGGCACCGGACGTGCCGAACTGCGCCAGGGATTTGCGGCCGTCCGTGCCACCCGTGGGCTGTTGGCCCTGATCATCTTCACCACCTTCAACAACCTCACCGGCGGCGTGTACATGGCGCTCATGGACCCCTACGGGCTGATGCTCTTCCCCGTGGAGGTCTGGGGCGTGGTGCTGGGCGTGACAGCCACCGGATTCATCGTCGGAGGCGGGCTCGTGGCCAAGTTCGGACTGGGCCGAAAACCGCTGCGCACGATGCTTGTCCTGGTGGCCTGCACGGGCCTGTTGGGAGCCGTGTTCACGCTGCGTGAGTGGTGGTGGCTCTACGCGGTTGGCTTGTGGCTGTTCATGATCCTGATGCCCGCAGTGGAGGCGGCTGAACAAACAGTCATCCAGCAGGTGGTGCCGGCCAGGACGCAGGGGAGGGTCTTTGGCCTGGCCATGACCGTAGAAGCCGCAGCCACCCCCGTCACGGCGTTCATCATTGCACCGCTGGCCGAATTTTGGATCATCCCCTATATGAATTCCCCAGCCGGTGCGCAGCGCTGGGAATGGCTGCTGGGCAGCGGTGACGCCCGCGGCATCGCCCTGGTGTTCCTGGTCTCCGGACTCGCCTCCGTGCTTCTGGCGCTGGCAGCGCTGTGCTCGCGCCAGTACCGGCGGCTGTCACAGGAAAACCACGACGCCGGACAGGCTGCGGCAGCTGCCGGGCAGGGCGGTGGAGGGGCATGACACGGCAAAGTTCTTGCCCAAGCAACCGCCGTCGGCCCTCCCGGCGCAAAACCAGCATCCGTTATCAGATCTTTACGGATATATGTGTCCCGTCTCACATACTGGGTAGTAAGGTCAAATCACGTGAAGCCAACGGTTACGTGGGACGACGACGTTCCACGGGCCCTGATGCTAGCCTCGGAAGGCGCATAAATGAACCGCAATAGAGTTATGACCACACTGGCTGCCGCAGCCACACTTGGCATGCTGATGGCTGGATGTGCGAACACCGCTGCCCCGGAGGGCGGAAGCTCATCGGCGGCCGGAGGAGGCTCCTCCATCGATATTCCGGCGTTGACAACCATTGACACGCCAAAGGACGCGGTCCTGCCCGCCGGCGACGGCAAGGCCACCTGCCCCGCCACCACCACGCTGGCCTACGTTGGTGCCCAGACAGGTGCCAACGCCCAGCTCGGCATCAATATCTTCAACGGCGTGCAGCTGGCCATCAACGAGCACAACGCCGCGAACGCCGACTGCCAGGTCGTATTCAAGAAGTTTGACACTGAAGGCGATCCCAACAAGGCCACCGGCCCGGTCACCCAGGCCACGAAGGAAGAAGGCATCATTGGGGTTGTCGGACTGCCGTTCTCGGGCGAGTCCAAGGCCACCGGCAACATCTTCGAGCAGGTCAAGCTGGTCCATGTCACACCGGCAGCCACCAACCCGGACCTGACCGGCAACGGCTGGACCACGTTCTTCCGCGGATTGGGCAACGACGCGGTCCAGGGCCCGGCAGCTGCCAAGTTCATGACGGGCAAGTTGGGGGCGAAGAAGGTCTACATCGTCCAGGATGATTCCGAGTACGGCATCGGCTTGGGCAAGACCACCGCCGATGGCCTCGGTGACGCCTTGGTGGGCACCGACAAGGTCACCCAGGGACAGAAGGACTTCTCGGCCACGATCTCCAAGATCATGAACTCCAAGGCCGACGCCGTCTTCTACTCCGGCTACTACGCCGAAGGCGCCCCGTTTGACCAGCAGCTGGTGAACAAGGGCTACAAGGGAACGTTCGTTGGTCCGGACGGGCTCAAGGATGACCAGTTCATCAAGCAGGCCGGCGACGCATCCGCCAACGCGTACTTCACCTGCCCCTGCATCCCCGGCGAGCTGCTCCCCACCTTCGCCAAGGACTACAAGGCACTTGCCGGCATCGACCCGGGAACGTACTCCATTGAAGGCTACGACGCAGCCACCGTGCTGCTGTCAGGCATCGACGCCGGTAACCAGGACCGAGCGTCACTGCTCGAATGGGTCAAGACCTACGACAAGGACGGTCTGAGCAAGCACTACAAGTGGAACGAAAAGGGCGAGCTTCAGGCCCCGACTGTCTACGGCTACAAGACGGAGAACGGCAAGATTGTTCCCATCGGTGCCATCGGGGAGTAACCCCCCTCATGGCTGGTAATGCTGTGGGGAGGATTTCCGCCCCACAGCATTGCCGTGCAAGCACCCAATAGCCCACCTTTCAACTTGCCTCGGCCGCCGACATGACCTGCCGGACGCCGGGGAACGAAATGGAAACCTCCCATGATTCCAACCATACTTTTGGCCGCACCACCGGCCAGCGACTGGATTACGCTGGATTTTGCGGCGTTGGGGCAGAACTTCTGGTCCGCAACTTTTGACGGATTGACCTTTGGCTCCATCTACGCCCTGGTGGCTCTGGGCTACACCCTCGTTTACGGCGTACTGAACCTCATCAACTTTGCCCACTCCGAAGTTTTCATCATTGGCTGTTTCGGCGTGTGGTTCACTCTTTCCTTTCTGGGTTTCGGCCCGTCCGCCCCGAATCTTGATGTGGGCGCCATCGTCATAAATCTGCTGCTGGCGTTGATCGTGGGCATCGTAGCCGCCGCCCTGGCAGCCTTTTTGCTTGAACGGCTGGCCTATAAACCGTTGCGCAAACGCAACGCACCCCGCCTGGTCTTCCTCATCACGGCCATTGGTGCCTCCTTCACCATCCAGTACCTGATCTTCCTCTGGCGCGGGCCCGTTCCGGAACAGGCCCTGACCATGTTCCAAGTCACGCCGATTTTTGAAGTGTTCGGGACCTTCATCTACAACGACCAGATCCTGATCGTCACGGCCGCCGTCATCATGATGGTCATCACCGAACGTTTCATCAGCAAGTCCCGCACCGGCCGCGGCATCCGCGCCGTGGCCCAGGACCCGGACACGGCAACCCTGATGGGCGTGAACAAGGAAAAGATCATCATCACCACGTTCGTCATCGGCGGCATCCTCGCCGGCGCGGCCGCACTGTTCTACACCATGAAAATCCCCTCCGGCGTTGTCTACAACGGCGGCTTCATTCTCGGCATCAAGGCCTTTGCCGCCGCCGTCCTGGGCGGCATCGGCAACGTCCGCGGCGCCCTCCTCGGCGGGCTGCTGCTGGGCCTGATCGGCAACTACGGGCAGATCCTGTTGGGCAATTCCCAGTGGACCGACGTCGTCGCATTCCTGGTGCTGGTGCTGGTTCTCCTGTTCCGCCCCCAAGGAATCCTGGGCACCTCGCTTGGAAGGAGCAAGGCATGAGCATGTCAGACGGTCCAAAGCCGCTGCCAACCGCCAAATCCGAACAGGGCACAGCCGCCTCGGACGCCTTGGGAGTGCCGCTTGGCTCAAGTGCGGCCGTGCCGCGTGCGAACAGTAAATTTGGTGCGTGGAGTGACAGGTGGCGGGAAATGCCGCGCCAGAATCAGTGGCTGGTCCTCATCCCGATCGTGATCGTGGCGTTCCTGCTGCCCGTCATGAACATTCCCTTCATCACCACCGAACCAGGCAACGACTGGCCGCTGGCCTGCCAGCTCATGGCAATCTACGCGCTGGTCGCTGTCGGGCTGAACATTGTGATTGGCTACGCCGGCCTGCTCGACCTCGGCTACATTGCCTTCTTCGCCGTCGGCTCCTACACGGCGGCGATGCTGACCAGCCCGGACTCCGCGTTCATCAAGATCCCGTACCTGTGGACGCTCCCGGTGGCCATTGCGGTCTCCATGTTTGTCGGCGTCCTGCTGGGCCTGCCCACGCTGCGCCTGCGCGGTGACTACCTGGCCATCGTGACATTGGGTTTTGGTGAGATCGTGCGCATCCTTGCCACCATCATTCCGGCCATGAAGGGCCAGCCGGGCTTCCAGAACGTGGGCCACCCTCCCGGTGTCGGCGCCGACGGAATCCCCGTTTTCGCCAACTCCAATGGAACCCCCTGGTACTGGCTGACGCTGACAATCCTGATCATCATGCTCTTCCTGGTCGGCAACATGGAGCGCAGCCGCGTCGGCCGTGCCTGGATTGCCATCCGCGAGGACGAGGACGCCGCCGAGACCATGGGCGTACCAACGTTCAAGTACAAGGTGTGGGCGTTCGCGCTCGGCGCCGGTGTTGGCGGCTTGGCCGGGGCGCTCATGGGCGGCCAGGTTGGCTTCGTGAACAACCAGAAGTTCGACGTCGTGACTTCCATTTTGTTTGTTGCGGCAGTTGTCCTGGGCGGCTCGGGCAACAAGGTTGGCGCCATTCTTGGCGGTGCCCTGGTGGCCTATATTCCGCTGCGGTTTACGGCCATTGCCGAATACAAGTTCCTGATCTTTGGCATAGCGCTGATCTTCATCATGATCTACCGTGCCCAGGGCCTGGTTCCGGCCAAACAACGGCTGTTGGCCTACGGCACCAAGGCGTATGCTGCAGTCAGGCGCCAGTACGCCAAGGATTCCGGCAGGCCGGACGCACCGGACAAGCCAAGCGCACCGGACAAGCCGGGCGGGCCCGGCGCGGCTGCCACACTGCCGTCGCCCAAACACAAGGCTGAGGGGGCGCCATCATGAGCGAGGCATTGGATCCGCGCAGCGGAGTGGACGAAGCAGCACTGCTTGCCGGCGGCGTCGACCTGGAAACGGCCGAGGCCGTCGCACCCGACAGAAAGTTTTCCGTCGAAGTCGGAGAAGATTTGGTGGAGGTCAAGAACCTGACCATGAAATTCGGCGGGCTCCTGGCCATGGACGACGTCAGTTTCACCATCAAGCGCGGTGAAATCCTTGGTTTGATCGGCCCCAACGGCGCCGGCAAGACCACCTGCTTTAACGCGATGACAGGTGTCTACAAGCCAACCGGCGGACAGGTGCTGCTGGAGGGCAGGCTGCTCAATGGCATGAAGCAGCACAAAATTACCCGAGCAGGGTTGGCCCGCACCTTCCAAAACATCCGCCTCTTTGGTGAAATGACTGCCTTGGAGAATGTTGTGGTTGGTTTGGATGCCCGGCACAAAACCAGCGTGGTGGGGGCCCTGCTGCGCCTGCCGCGGCACATCAGGGAGGAAAAGAGCTCGATCGAGCGCGGCATGGCCCTGCTCGAGTTTGTTGGCATCGGCCATCAGGCAGCCACACTGTCGCGGCATCTGCCGTACGGCAGCCAGCGCCGCCTGGAAATTGCCAGGGCGCTGGCCACCGACCCCAAGGTGCTGTGCCTGGATGAACCGGCCGCCGGATTCAACCCGGCGGAAAAGGAAGAGCTCATGCAGCTCATCCGGACCATCCGGGATGACGGCTACACGGTCCTCTTGATTGAGCACGACATGAAGCTCGTCATGGGCGTCACGGACAGGATTGTGGTGTTGGAGTTCGGCAAGAAGATCGCCGACGGCAAGCCACACGACATCCGTGAAGACCCTCGCGTGATTTCCGCCTACCTAGGGGAGCCTGAAGATGACTTTGCTTGAGCTGGACGGCGTCTCAGTCCACTACGGGAGGATCCGGGCGATCAACAACATGTCCTTCACGGTGGACGAGGGCGAGATCGTCTCCTTGATCGGTGCCAACGGCGCCGGCAAAACCACCACCATGAAAACCATCTCCGGGCTGCTCAACCCCACGGGCGGTCACATCAAGTTCATGGGGGAGGACATCACGAAGATGAAGGCCCACATCAGGGTCGTGCAGGGCATTTCGCAGGCGCCGGAAGGGCGCGGCATCTTCCCGGCCATGACGGTGCTTGAAAACCTGGACATGGGCACCTTCGGGCGGAAGGACCGCAGCGGCGTGGCTGAGGACCTGGACCGCGTGTTCACCTTGTTCCCGCGGCTGAAGGAGCGCGAGAAGCAGTTTGGCGGCACCATGAGCGGCGGCGAGCAGCAGATGCTCGCCATCGGCCGGGCCTTGATGTCCCGGCCCAAGCTGCTGCTGCTGGACGAGCCCTCGATGGGGCTGGCCCCGCAGTTCATCCGGCAGATCTTCAAGATCATCACCGAGATCAACACCCAGGGCACCACGGTGCTGCTGGTGGAGCAGAACGCCAACCAGGCCCTGGCCCGGGCGCACCGCGCCTTTGTCCTTGAAACGGGCGAGATCACGCACAGCGGCACGGGCAAGGAGCTGCTGGCCAACCCGGCCATCAAGGAGGCCTACCTGGGCGTCGGCTGAGCTCGCGCCGCCAAGCACGACTGCGGGACGTCACCTTCCAGCCGGAAGGCGGCGTCCCGCCGTCGTCCCCCAACAAACCCTCTCGCAGCAATGGCGGCTATTTTCGAAACGCTCTCGCAAAGCCCGCACCGTGAGAAGTGTCCATTGCGAGAGCGTTGGGAAAAAGTGCCCCATATCTGCGAGAGCGTTTGGGAGGGGGAGGGTTAGAGGTCGGTGCGGGCGTCGTTGGGGTAGCTGACAGCTATTTGGCGGCGGACCTCGTCGAACAGTTCCATGATCGCCAGTGAATCGTCCAGCGGCATGGTCGTGCTCTCGGTCAGTCCGGCCTGGATGCACCGGGTCACTTCACGCAGCTGGTAGGTGTAGCCGCTGCCCGGGTAGTCAAAGGTTTCGGTGCGTTTGGCGTCGCCGGGTCCGGAAATGAGGAGCTGCCGGGGGTTGTTCAGCGAATCCACCGTTTCCAGATATCCCAGGGTGCCGGAGATGGTGGCCCGGCTGGGTCCCTGCGAGGTCAGGTGGCTGATCAGCTGGGCGTGCCCGCCGCCGGCGTAGCTGAGCGTGATGGTGTTTTGCGCGTCCACACCAAAGGAGGTGAGCGTGCCGGTGGCTGACACCGTCTCCGGCCGGCCCAGTGTTCCCCACGCCCACAGCAGCGGGTAGACGGTGAGGTCAAGGAGCGCCCCGCCGCCGTCGGCGGGGGCCCAGATGCGCAACGATTCATCCGAGGGCGCCACAAAGCCGAGGTCGGCCTGCACCCACTTCACCTCACCAATTTCGCCGGCGGCAATGATCTCCAGGGCGCGCTGGTAGCCCGGCACAAACCGTGCCCACACGGCTTCCATCAGGAACAGCCCCTTGGCCCGCGCCAGTGTGATCAAGGCGCGCGTCTCGGCAGCCGTGATGGTCAACGCCTTCTCGCACAAAACGTGCTTGCCGTTCTCCAGGGCGGCCCGTGCCACATCAAAGTGCTGCCCGTGCGGGGTGGCGATGTACACCACATCCACCTCCGGGTCCTGCACCAGCTGGAGGTGGCCGGGGGCACCCAGGCCGTCGGATCCGCCGTCGTAATAATGCGTGGCAAAGCCATACCGGGCGGCGAACCCGGCCGCGCCCTTCTCGCTGCGCGAACTCACTGCCTGCAGCACGGCGTCTTCCAGCAGCGCCAGATCGGCCGTAACCGTGCCGGCAATGTTTCCGGTGGCAATCACGCCCCAGCGCAGGGGAGTGCCGGTGGCGGCAAGGGTTTCGGGATTGAATGTGGTGTACCAGTCGGGACGTCCGACGAATCGTGGGGTGCTCATTCGCACATTCTGCCAGCAATGCACCGCCGGCGGGGAAACATGACAAGCGCTTCGACGAAAACCGTCGAATACACTTTTGGCGCTGGCCGATTTGCTGGCGCCGCCCGAAGGTCGGCTCCGCCCAGTAGGATGAATCGCATCTGCCTTGGAATTGGAGACTGACATGGCGCAAACGACTGAGACGGCTACGACTGTGGCCCAGGTGCTGGCCGAGCTGGCGGCGCTCGAGGACCCCAAGGCTCGCGCCATCAACGAGAAGCACGGCGACGACCACGGCGTCAACCTTGGCAAGCTGCGTGCCATTGCGAAGCGGCTGAAGGCCCAGCAGGACCTTGCCCGCGAGCTGTGGGCCACCGGCGACACCGCCGCACGGCTGGTGGCGTTGCTGATGTTCCGGCCCAAGTCCTTCACCGCGGAGGAGCTGGACACGATGCTGCGCCAGGCACACATCCCCAAGGTCAACGACTGGCTCGTGAACTACGTGGTGAAGAAGAGCGCCCACGCAGAGGAGCTGCGCCAGGCATGGTTTGCCGACCCCGACCCGGTGGTTGCGGCGTCCGGCTGGGCGCTGACCAGCGAACGCATTGTGAAGTCACCGGAAGGCCTGGACCTGCCCGGCCTGTTGGACATCATCGAGGCGCGGATGAAGTCCGCCCCGGACCGCCTCCAATGGGCCATGAACAATTGCCTGGCCCAGATTGGCATTGAAAACCCGCAGCTGCGGGCCCGCGCGCTGGAAATTGGTGAGCGCCTCGAGGTGCTCAAGGACTACCCCACCCCGCCCAACTGCACCTCCCCCTATGCGCCCATCTGGATCAACGAGATGGTCAGCCGGCAGGCCAAATAGGGAGCTGCGCTTGCGCAGCATCTGGCACCGCACCAGCACCGGCCGGCGGATACCCATCTTCATTGTTGCCGCACTGCTGGTGGCCGGAACCACCGTCACCTGCCGCCCGGCTGGGCACCGACCACGCGTGCCAAAAACGCAACTGAGGCACCCGGGAGCGAGCGAGAACGCCCAAGGCCCTGTCCGGCGTCGTCATTAAGAACGACGCCGGACAGGGCCTTGGGCGTTTCTGTCGCCTGGGGGCAGGATTACTTGGTCAGCGGACCCAGCACCTTGTCGTTGGCGAACTGCTCTGCAGCGTTTTCCTTCGTGACGATCTGGGGAACCAGCAGGAATGCCGGAACGACCTTCACGCCGTTGTTGTAGGACTTGGGGTCGTTGATTTCAGGGGTTTTGCCAGCCTGCAGGTCCTTGACCATCTGGATCGCGTGCTGGACCAGGGCCGTGGTGTCCTTGTTGATCGTGGAGTACTGCTCCCCGGCCATGATGGACTTGACCGACTCAACTTCCGCATCCTGGCCGGTCACCGTCGGGGTGGCCTTGCCTGCAGCCTTGACCGAGGTCAAAATGGCGCGTGCCAGGGTGTCATTCGGGGAGAGAACACCGTCAAGTGTTTCGCTGCCGTAACTGCCGACAAGGAGGGTGTCCATGCGCTTCTGCGCATTTTCTGCCTTCCAGTCCTGGGTGACAGCCTGCTCGAAGGTCTTCTGGCCCGAAACGACCTTAACCGTTCCGTCGTCGATCTTCGGCTTCAGAATCTTCATGGCACCGTCAAAGAAGACCTTCGCGTTGGCGTCATCCGGGGATCCGGCAAAGAGTTCAATGTTGTACGGGCCTTCGGGCTTCTTGGCCTTCATTCCGTCCAGCAGAGCCTGTCCCTGCAGCTCACCGACCTTGAAGTTGTCATAAGCAACGTAGTAGTCAACATCGGGCGTGTTCACGAGCAAGCGGTCATAGGCGATCACGGTTGCACCGGCATCCTTGGCCTGCTTGAGCTGGGTGCCGAGCTGGCCGCCGTCCAGTGCGCCGACGATGATGACCTTGGCACCCTTGGTGACCATGGCAGTGATTTGATTCTGCTGTTCGGAAACTCCAGCGTTGGCGAACTGGACATCTGCCTTGTAACCGGCGCCTGTGAGCCCGTCATTGAACAGCTTTTCGGCAAGTACCCAGTTTTCACTGGTCTTCTTCGGCAGTGCCACACCGATCAGGGAATCGGCGGCGAAGCCTGCGGCAGCACCTTCTGAGGCCGCGGGCGTCTCTGCCCGGCCACAACCGGTAAGGGCCAGCGATGATGCGGCCAGGATAACGGCCATTGTCTTGACCGTCTTGTTGAATTTCAACATGGTGCTTCGCTTTCTGTTGGGTTTTTGTAAAAGAAGAGGAAGTTTTAGGCCTCGGTCTTGATGGTGCCCTTGAGCGGTTCGGCCACTTCAAGATCGGGGTTGTTGCTGCCGCCAAGTCTCTTCATCATCAAGCCGATGAAGGACGCCTTGCCCTGGCTCTTGTTGTAGACGTCAAAGACGACAGCTGCCAGGAGAACCAGGCCCTTGATGATCTGGGTCCAGTCGGATCCAACACCCAGCAATTGCAGGCCGTTGTTGAGTACGGCCATGACCAAACCACCGATCATGGAACCGACCACTGTGCCCACACCGCCGGTGACGGCTGCGCCACCAATGAACACGGCGGCGATGGCATCGAGTTCCCAGCCAACACCGTCCGACGGGCCGGAGGCGTTGGCACGGGCAACGAAGATCATGCCGGCCAGGCCGGCCAACATGGACATGTTCAGCATGACCAGGAAGTCGGTGCGCTTGCTCTTGACGCCGGAGAGTGCGGCGGCGTGGCGGTTGCCACCCACTGCGTATACGTGGCGGCCAATCGTGGTGCGGGAGGAGATGAAGCCGTAAATCAGGACCAGAACACCGAGAATGATGCCGGGGATCGGGAAGGACGTGCCGGGGCGGCCGGTGGCGAACAGGTAGGTGACATAAAGGATGACGGCGGCGAACACCACAACCTTGGTGACGGTGACCCACAGCGGCTTGACGTCGGAACCCAGCGCCACAGCCTTGCGGCGGCTGCGGAATTCTCCCCAGACCAGGGCCACAACACCGAGGATGCCGATGAGGAGCGTCAGGTTGTTGTAGCCGGTGTTCGGGCCAATTTCGGGCAGGTAACCGGCGCCGATGGTTTGGAATTCCTTGGGAACGGGGATGGTCAATGACTCGCCAAAGAGCTGGTTGGCGCCGCGGAACAGCAACATGCCGGCCAGAGTCACGATGAAGGCGGGAATGCCCACAAAGGCCACGAAGAAGCCCTGCCACGCACCGATGGCGGCGCCCAATGCCAATCCGACGACGATGCCCATGTACCAGGGCAGGCCCCAGTCACGCATGACCAGTGCCACGACGATGCCAACAAATGCAGCGACGGAACCCACTGAGAGGTCAATGTGGCCGGCGATGATGACCAGCACCATGCCGATGGCAAGGATCAGGATGTAGGAGTAACCGTTCATCAAGTTGATGACGTTGTCAGGGGTGAGAATCAACCCATCCGTCCTCCACTGAAAGAAGAGCACCAAGGCGACGAGGGCAAAGATCATGCCGAATTGGCGTGAATTGCCGCCGAAGAGTTGTTTGAAGATGTTCATTGGGGGTGTCCTTTTTCTTCCCTGGATCTAGGCAGACTTGGCGGCAGCGGTCATGCGTTTCATCAACGTTTCCTGGCTTGCCTGGTTCTTGTTGAGAACACCCGTGATGGCGCCCTCAAAAATGGTGTAAATCCGATCCGAAATACCGAGCAGCTCGGGCAGTTCAGACGAAATCACGATCACGCCCTTGCCCTGGTTGGCCAGCGCCTGGATAATCCCGTAGATCTCATACTTGGCGCCCACGTCAATGCCGCGGGTGGGCTCATCGAGAATGAGCAGATCAGGGTCGGTGAACATCCACTTCGCGAGGACAACCTTCTGCTGGTTTCCGCCGGAGAGCTTCGAGACGCCCTCGTCCACGCTGGGCGCCTTCGTGCGGAGTTGCTTACGGTAGCGTTCTGCCACCGAATATTCCTTGTCGCGGTCCACCACTGTGCGTTTTGAGATGGCATCAAGGTTGGCCGAAACCGTGGTGGTCTTGATGTCATCGAGCAGGTTCAAACCCAGCGTCTTGCGGTCCTCGGTCACGTAGCCAAGTCCGTGCTTGATGGCCTGCGGGACATTGCGCAGGGTGATTTCCTTGCCGTCCTTGATGATCTGCCCGGAAAGGTAGTTGCCGTAGGAGCGGCCAAAGATGGAGCGTGTCAGTTCGGTGCGGCCCGCGCCCATGAGGCCGGCAATGCCAACAATTTCGCCGCGGCGAACGTTGAAGCTTGAGTTTTTGCAGACCAGGCGGTCCGCGATCTGGGGGTGCGCCACGGTCCAATTTTTGACCTCGAAGAACACTTCGCCGATCTTGGGCGTGTGGTCCGGGAAACGGGATTCCAGGGTTCGCCCCACCATGCCGCGGATGATCCTGTCCTCATCCACGCCGTCGGCCTTCACATCGAGGGTCTCGATGGACTTGCCGTCACGGATGATGGTGATGGAATCCGAGACCTGCTCGATCTCGTTGAGCTTGTGCGAGATCATGATGCAGCTGATGCCCTTGCCCTTGAGCCCGCGGATCAGGTCCAGCAGGTGCTGGGAATCGGACTCGTTCAGGGCAGCCGTCGGCTCATCGAGGATGAGGAGCTTGACCGATTTGTTCAACGCCTTGGCAATTTCAACGAGCTGCTGCTTGCCGACACCGATTTCCTTGATCGGGGTGTCGGGATCCTCGCTCAAGCCAACGCGGGCCATCAATTCCATGGTCCGCAGGCGGGCCTCGGCCCAATTGATGACACCGAACTTGGTGGGTTCGTTGCCCAGGAAAATGTTCTCGGTGATGGAAAGTTCGGGGATCAGGGCAAGTTCCTGATGGATGATGACGATCCCGGCGTTTTCACTGGCCCGGATGTCCTTGAACTCGCAAACGGAGCTCTGGAACACGATCTCGCCGTCGTAGCTGCCGTGGGGGTAGACGCCGGAGAGGACCTTCATGAGAGTTGACTTGCCTGCACCATTTTCGCCACAGATGGAGTGGATCTCGCTGGCACGAACGGTGATGGATACATCTGAAAGTGCCTTCACACCAGGGAATTCCTTGGTGATGGATCGCATCTCGAGTATGACGGGGTTCGCGGACACCATAATGCTTACGCCTTCCACAACTGACTTCTTTGTCTTTGCCCCGCCAGGGTTCGCACTGGACGGCGGGGCTTCCTTGCCCGCGGAAAATACTGAGTTCGCGGAGTACAGGCATTAACCTGTACTCGAAAAGTAAACTAGCTCACATGCTTGTGGTCAAGTCTTTAACGCTACGAGATGGTAACGGTTTAAGAAATGATCGAACTTGGCTCGTTTTGAAACACCAATGCGGCGGCGCCCAGGGCCTCTGCCCGGGACGTCAGATGAGACATCTTGAGCCCAATGCTGTCACCAATGACGGGCACGGCATGACGCAGCAGCCCCCGGCGGATGGGCTCCAGGAACAATTCACCCAACTCGGTCAGTGGACCTCCGACGACGATGACGTCGGGGCTGATCAGGTTCGCCACATTGGCCAAGGCGCGGCCAATGGCCATGCCGGCGTCGTCGAGCACGCGCAGGGTTGCCGGTTCTCCCGCAGCCGCCTGGCTGAGGATGTCCGCCGTCGAAATGAGGCGGTCCTGCCCCCTGCTGAGCAAGTCCACCATGGTGGCCGTGGAGGCCACCGTCTCCAGGCAGCCGCGGTTGCCGCAGCGGCAAACCATGCCGTGCTCCTCAATCGTCACGTGACCAATTTCCCCTGTGACACCGAAGCTGCCGTGGAAAAGTTCGCCGCGGAGGATCAGCCCCGCGCCGATGCCGGTGCCGATCTTGATAAACAGCAGGTTCTGGACGGTGCCTTGATCGCCCCACGTGAGTTGGGCGAGGGCGCCCAGATTGGCGTCGTTATCAACGAAGACGGGGATTTCCAGCGCCTTTTCCAGCTCATCATGCAAGTTGATGCCGACCCATTCGGGCAGGATCGCACCTCGAATCACCTTGCCATTGCGGCTGTCGATGGGCCCCGGGATGCCGGCTCCGGCGCCGATGAGTTGGGAGCGGGAAATGCTTGCCTTTTTCAAGAGCTTATCCAGCAAACGGGAGGCGGTCTGGATGCCTTCTGCTGCCTGGTGGCCCCGTGGCAGCGGTGCTTCCTCCTCGGCCAGCACGTGATATCCCGTGTTGGCCAGGACCACACGGACGTGGGTGCGGCCAAAATCGATGCCCGCGGCAATGGCGCTGTCACCGTTGTAGCGAACCGACATTGCCCGCCGCCCGGAACTGGTGACAGGTGTGAGGGTCACCAGCTTCGCGGCGGCCATGCTCTTGACGATATTGGACACCGTGGCCGTGGAGAGGCCCGTGCTGCGGGCTAAATCAGCCTGGGTTGCCGGGCCGCCCTTCAGCAGCTGTTGCGTGAGCCGCTGTTGATTTCGACTTCTAAGCGCGGACTGCGAGCCGGGGTTACGGGCTCGCCGGTGGGCCGGCGTGGTGGGTTTTTGGTCGTCGGGCATACAAACGAGAGTGCCTTATGTTCATCGTGCAGTCAAGAAGTTAACACAAGATTTATTACCAAATTCAATCTATGAACTAAGTGGGGCATGCCTGCGGTTCGTCGAGCTAGGACTGGACTGCCTTGTGCTTGCGAGCAAGGGCGACGTAGTTCCGGGCGTTGTCCTTCAGATGTTCCACTTCCTCGGCGGTCAATTCGCGGCGCACCTTGGCGGGCACGCCGGCAACCAGCGAGCCGGGCGGGATGATGGCGCCTTCCAAAACCACGGCGCCTCCCGCCACCAATGATCCGGCGCCAATGACTGCACCGTTCATGATGGTGGCGCTCATGCCGATCAGGCAGTCATCCTCCACAGTGCAGCCGTGGATGATGGCACCGTGGCCAACGCTGACCCCGTTGCCAACCTTGGTGGGGAAGCCGGGGTCGGCGTGCAGGACCACGTTGTCCTGGAGGTTGCTGTCCGCACCCACGGTGATGGTGTTGGTGTCCGCGCGCACCACGACGCCGTAGAAGACGCTGGAGTCGGCGCCCAGGGACGCGGCCCCAATGACGACGGCGGTGTGGGCCACGAAGGCGCTTTCGTGGACTTCGGGTGTGTTGCCGTCAAGGGTGATGAATTGATTCATGGCTGGTCCGTTCTTGGGCGTTGTCGTTGCTGGGCAGGGGCTGGGCAGGGTCAGGCGGTTCGGGCGGGCTACCAGCGGGGGTGGATGTCGGCGCGCAGGAGGGAGTCGTAGATGTCCCGGACCCCGGCGTTGAACCCGGCGCCGAGCGGCGGCATCGCCCCGGCTGCGGCATTGGCCGCGGCCTGGCCGGTGGACCGGGCTCCGGGGATGACGCTTGAGACGCCGTCGAGCTGCGCCACCCAGGCCAGCGCAGCCTGCGCGGTGGTGCCGCCTGCTTCGGCGGCGAGTGCCGAGAACTTCTCCGCGGCCTCCAGCCCCACCGCATAGTCCACGCCCGAGAACGTTTCGCCCACGTCGAAGTGGCTGCCGTCCCGGTTGAAGTTGCGGTGGTCGTTCTCCGCGAAGGTGGTGGCTGCGGTGTATTTGCCGGAGAGCAGGCCGCTGGCGAGGGGGACACGGGCGATGATGCCGACGCCGGCCTCGCGGGCCGCCGGCAGCACCTGGTCAAGGGGCTTCAGGCGGAAGGCGTTGAGGATGATCTGGATGGTTGCCACGTTGGGGCGGGCGATCGCGGCCAGCGCCTGCTCGCACGTTTCGACGCTGAGGCCGTAGTTGGCGATGGCGCCCTCCGCCACCAGCGTGTCGAGCGCGTCATAAACCTCGTCCGAGGTCACAACCGCGGTGGGAGGGCAGTGCAGCTGGACCAAATCGAGGGTGTCCACGCCCAGGTTCTTGCGGGAGCGCTCGGTCCACGCCCGGAAGTTCGCCACGACGTAGTTTTCCGGGAGCTGTTCCATGCGCCGGCCCATCTTCGTGGCGACGGTGATGCCGTGGCCGGCGCCGCGCTCCTTGAGGAAGCGCCCAATGGCCTGCTCGCTGCGGCCGTCCCCGTACACATCAGCCGTGTCAAAGAACGTGACGCCGGCGTCGGCTGCGGCCGTGAGCACTGACAGGGCCTCGGTCTCGCTGACGTCACCCCAGTCGGCGCCAAGCTGCCATGTGCCAAGTCCGACGGCGGACACGGTGCGGTTGGTCTTCCCCAGGATGTGAGTTTGCATGCCCCCAGCCTAGCGAATCGGATTGGCGAATCGTCGGGACCCGCTGCGCGCCGCTGCGCCTGGACAACGGTGCGCCGCTGACGCAGGGCGCGGCAGCAGGTGGGTGCAAGGCGGGGGAGCAGCGCACGGCAACGTCCCGCCGTCGTGCCGTCCGGGTGGCCAATGGCTCCATAGTTTGTCCATGTGCGGAGATTATTTGTGGTGGGTGGGCATCGGCCGTGACACAATCCACTGCACCTTCCACCGGCACTGCCCCCGGCGGGCTGAGGTGGCACGGTAGGATTGTGTGTCGATTGCCCCTGGCAACTCAACGCCGGAGACCTTGTCCGCATTGCCCAACGGGCACAGCGGCATGAGCGTCCACGGCGCCTTGATGGCTGCTGCAGGGGATTGGAAATCGCAGGGATGGCAGCCGCATTTGCCATCCCGGCCACACAGAATGGAAACCCTGGGATGCCACCGATTGATGAGCCGGGCGCTGCGACGACGGGCTCACGCGGCGGTTCCGGTGCTGCTCTGGGGCTGGGCCGCCAGCTGCTGCGGCGCAAGCCCATTGCGCAAATGGTCCAGGAGGCCAACAACGGCTCCGAGGGGCGCAAGCTGGTGAGGAGCTTCGGCGTCCTGCAGCTGACCATGATCAGCGTCGGCGCAACCCTGGGCACCGGCATCTTTGTGATCCTTGGCGATTCTGTGCCGATGGCCGGGCCCGCCATCTTCATTTCGTTCCTGATCGCCGGCGTTGCGGCGCTGCTTTCCGCCATCTCCTACGCGGAAATGGCCGGCATGGTGCCGGTGTCCGGATCCAGCTATTCCTACACCTACGCCACGCTGGGTGAAGGCATGGCCTGGATCTGCGGCTGGTGCCTGGTGCTGGAATACGCGGTGTCAGTGGCCGCCGTGGCCGTGGGGGCCGGCCAGTACGTCAATGAATCCGTCGCGGGCCTGGGGTGGGTGCTGCCCGACTTCATGTCCCAGCCGCCCGGTTCCGGCGGCGTCATGAACGTGCCCGCCATGGCCATCGTGCTGTTGTCCATGGTGCTGCTCATGCGCGGTGCCAGGGAGAGCGCCTGGGTCAACACCGTCATTGTGTTCATCAAGCTCGTGATTCTGCTGTTCTTTTGCGCCGTGGCCTTCACGGCGTTCAATGTCGGCAACTTTGACCCGCTGCTGCCCATGGGCACCGCCGGCGTCTCTGCTGCGGCCTCCCGGGTGTTCTTCTCCTACATTGGCTTCGATGCGGCGTCCACAGCGGGCGAAGAGGCAAAGAATCCGCAGCGCGACCTGCCCCGGGCCATCATGCTTTCCATGGTGATTGTCACCTCAATTTACGTTCTGGTGGCCGTTGCCGCCGTCGGCGCCCGCGAATGGACCTGGTTCGAGGGCACCGAAGCGGCCCTGGTCCAGATCCTCCAGGAAATCACCCACAAGCCATGGATCGCCGCCGTGTTCGCCATCGGTGCGGTGCTGGCCATCACCAGCGTTGTGCTGGCCGTGCTTTATGGCCAGACCCGGATCCTCGTCTCCATGTCGCGCGACGGCCTGGTGCCCAAGGTGTTCGGCAGGATTTCAGCCAAGCGCGGCACCCCTGTCGCAGGCACCTTGATCGTTGGCATCGCCGTAGCGCTGACGGCCGGGTTGGTGCCGTTGGGCGCCCTGGCGGACGCAACAAGCATTGGGACCCTGTTCGCCTTTGCCCTTGTCAATATCTCCGTAATCTACCTGCGCCGCAATCGCCCCGATCTCACACGCAGCTACCGGGCGGCGTTCTACCCCGTGACGCCGATTCTCGGCGCGCTCATGTGCGTGTACCTGATGATCAACCTTGGCGGCCTGACCTGGCTGGTGTTCCTGGTGTGGATGATCGTGGGCTTGATCGCCTACTTCGCCTACGGCCGCCGCCACTCGCGGGTGGCCGCACTGTCCCAACCCGACTACGAGATGCTGTCCGCCGCGCCCGTCGAGCCGGCGCTGCCCGCCCTCGAAAACCGCTGACAGACGGCTCCCGGGCGGTGGGACCGGGTGGTGGACCCCTCCCGAAGGTGGGTCAGTCGAAGACGACCGTCCGGTGCCCATCCAGCAGCACGCGGTGTTCGGCATGCCACTGCACCGCCTGGGCCAGTGTGCGGGCCTCGACGGCGCGGCCCATGGAGACGAACTGCTCCACCGAGTGGCCGTGGTCAACGCGGATAACTTCCTGCTCAATGATGGGCCCCTCATCCAGCGCCGCCGTGACGTAGTGGGCCGTGGCGCCAATGATCTTCACACCGCGGGCATGCGCCTGGTGGTACGGCTTGGCACCCTTGAAGGACGGCAGGAACGAGTGGTGGATGTTGATGGCGCGGCCGGTGAGGTGGTTGCAAAGATCATCCGAGAGCACCTGCATGTAGCGGGCCAGGACAACAAGTTCGACGCCGAGCTCCGCCACCAATTCCAGCAGTGCAGCTTCCGCGTCTGCCTTCGTCTCGGCTGTGACGGGGATGTAGTGGAAGGGGATGCCGTAGAAGTCGGCCAGCGGTTTCAGGTCCATGTGGTTGGAGACGATGGCGGGGATTTCCACGGGCAGGGTGCCGGAGCGCTGCAGGAACAGCAGGTCGTTCAGGCAGTGCGCCGCCTTGGAGGCCAGGATCAAGGTGCGGACCGGGGCGCCCGCACGGTGCAGCGTCCACTTCAGCGCAAACCTTGCAGCCACCAGCTCGAGGTGTTCGCGGAGGCGGCTGAACGACGTCGAGGTTTCAACGGCGACCCGCATGAAGAACGTGCCGGTGTCGGGGTTGCCGTATTGCTGGGAGTCGGTGATGTTGCAGCCGACCTCCAGCAGGGAACCGGAGACGGCGTGGACAATGCCAGGCTGGTCGGCGCAGGAAAGGGTCAGCACATAACCGCGCGAAGCGGCGGGGGAGGCATCTGTGGGGGAAATCAAGTCAGTCACCCATCCAACGTTACCGTCGAATTGCGGCCCTGTATTACTATTAAGGGGTTGCGACTGGCGATGAGGTGGGACACCACCGGGGAGCAGCACGAACGAAGACCAAAGCGATCGTACGCCTGGGACGCAAGGTCACGTAAGCCAATACCTAGGGGTTTGGCGATAACCTTTTCAAGAAGAGTTTTTTCGTGCTGTCCACTCAGGAGTCTGTAGTGTCTTTTTCCCCCACCCAGTCCGTCACCAACGCCCCGCTCTCCGAGCTTGACCCGGAAATCGCCGCCGTCCTGAAGGACGAGCTTGGCCGCCAACGCGACACGCTGGAAATGATCGCCAGCGAAAACTTCGCCCCCCGCGCCGTCCTTGAAGCCCAGGGCTCGGTTCTGACCAACAAGTATGCCGAAGGCTACCCGGGCCGCCGCTACTACGGCGGCTGCGAATACGTTGACGTGGCAGAAACCCTGGCCATCGAGCGCGTCAAGGACCTGTTCGGCGCCGAGTACGCCAACGTCCAGCCGCACTCCGGTGCCCAGGCCAACGCCGCCGCACTGGCCGCCATGATCAAGCCCGGCGACAAGATCCTGGGCCTGTCCCTGGCTCACGGTGGACACCTGACCCACGGCATGAAGCTGAACTTCTCCGGCAAGCTGTACGAGGTTGCCGCCTACGAAGTTGAACCCGACACCTTCCGCATCGACATGGACAAGCTGCGCGCCCAGGCCATCGCCGAGAAGCCCCAGGTCATCATCGCCGGCTGGTCCGCTTACCCGCGCCAGCTGGACTTTGCCGCGTTCCGTTCCATCGCCGACGAGGTGGGCGCACTGCTGTGGACCGACATGGCCCACTTTGCCGGACTGGTTGCCGCAGGCCTGCACCCGAGCCCGGTGCCGTACTCCGACATCGTCACCTCCACCGTGCACAAGACCCTCTCGGGCCCGCGCTCCGGCGTGATCCTGGCCAAGAAGGAATGGGCCAAGAAGCTCAACTCCGCTGTGTTCCCGGGACAGCAGGGCGGCCCGCTCATGCACGTCATCGCCGCCAAGGCCGTGGCGTTCAAGGTTGCCGCCGGCGAGGAGTTCAAGGAACGCCAGGCCCGCGTGCTGGAAGGTGCCAAGATCCTTGCCGAGCGCCTGAACGCTCCCGACGTTGCCGAAGCTGGCGTGTCCGTGCTGACCGGCGGCACCGATGTGCACCTGGTCCTGGTCGACCTGCGCAACTCGGTGCTTGACGGCCAGCAGGCCGAGGACCTCCTGCACAGCGTGGGCATCACCGTGAACCGCAACGCCGTGCCGTTCGACCCCCGCCCCCCGATGGTCACCTCCGGCCTGCGCATCGGCACCCCGGCACTGGCCACGCGTGGCTTCGGTGCCCCGGAGTTCACCGAGGTTGCCGAGATCATCGCGGCAGCCCTGAAGGGCGGCGCAGACGTTGATGCCCTCAGCGCCCGCGTCAAGGCACTCACCGCCAACTTCCCCCTGTACCCCGGTCAGGAAGAATGGTAGAAATGGCGACTGCTCAAATCCTTGATGGCAAGGCCACAGCCGCAGCCATCAAAGCCGAGTTGACCGAACGCGTTGCGGCCCTCGCCGCCCGTGGCGTCACCCCGGGCCTGGGCACCATCCTGGTTGGCTCGGATCCGGGCTCCCAGTGGTACGTGGGCGGAAAGCACAAGGACTGTGCCGAAGTTGGCATCAAGTCCATCCGCATCGACCTGCCCGAAACGGCCACCCAGGATGAAGTCCTGGCCGCCGTCCGCCAGCTCAACGAGGACCCCTCCTGCACCGGCTACATCGTGCAGCTGCCCCTGCCGAAGCACATTGACCAGGACGTGGTGCTTGAAGCCATCGACCCGGCCAAGGACGCCGACGGCCTGCACCCGATGAACCTGGGGCGCCTGGTCGCCAACGTGAACCGTCCCATGACGTCCCCGCTGCCCTGCACGCCCAAGGGCTGTGTCGTGCTGCTGGAGCGCCACGGCATTTCACTGAACGGCAAGCGCGTGGTGGTTGTTGGCCGTGGCGTCACGATCGGCCGTCCCATGGGCCTGCTGCTGACCCGCCGCGACATCAACGCCACAGTGGTTCTGGCGCACACCGGCACGAAGGACCTGGCAGCCGAGCTGCGCGAGGCCGACGTGGTGGTTGCCGCCGCCGGCGTGCCGCACATGATCAAGGCCGCCGACCTGAAGCCCGGCGCCATTGTCCTGGACGTTGGCGTGAGCCGCGTGGATGACGGCAACGGAAAAGCTGTTGTCACCGGTGACGTGGAGCCGGCGGCCGCCGAGGTGGCGAGCTGGATCTCCCCGAACCCGGGCGGCGTTGGTCCGATGACCCGCGCCATGCTGCTGGCCAACGTGGTTGAGGCCGCAGAGCGCGACTAGCTGTTGCCGGCGTGGGGAGGCCGACGGCGGAACTTAGGTTCCGGCGTCGGCCTCCTTTTTGTTGTGGCGGGTATCAACGTTCGATCGACTCGACCCGTTCGGGGCGCCCGTCCACCCAGGCCACGAGCAGGCGGACCTGTTCGGGGAGGCTCTCGTCGCTGTAGCGGACGTTGATGGTGGGACCGGCCTCCTCCAAGCAGAGTTCGTAGAGTTGTGCATCGGGCCATGATTTTTCCGGCGGGGGAGGGGGCTCCTCGCGCAGCTTGGCGCGGTCAACCTCGACGGCAAATGTCTTCGCGGCGGCCTGCGGCAGGGCTTTGGCGTCGAGTTCGGTGCGGGCAACCATGCCCGCCAAGCCTGCCCCCCGGAAAATGATCAACCTCATGACAGCACACCGACTTGTTTCCACGCGTCATGGACCGCGTCCTGTTCGGTGGAACTGAACAAGCTCCCGGCGACGGCGACAGCGGCCCGGGCGGCCTCGTCGAATTGCGAGTCGGGCCGCAACCGGGTGGTCAGCACCGTGTACCAGATCTTGCCTGCCTTCTCCCAGGCGTTGCCGCCGATGGCGGTGGCCGCCAGCGCAAAGGCGCGGTTGGGGATGCCCGAATTGATGTGCACCCCGCCGTTGTCGTTGCGGGGATCGTTGTTGTCGGGCAGGTCCACGTAGTCGTCCATGTGGCCCGGCTGCCGGTCGCCGGAGTAGGCGGTTCCGGGATTCATCATCGAGCGCAGGGCGGTCCCCAGCCCGGGAACCAGGATCCCCTCGCCAATGAGCCAGTCGGCGTCCGATGCTGCCTGCTTCAGGCTGTACTGCTTCACGAGTGAGCCAAAGACGTCGGAGAAGGATTCATTCAGCGCCCCCGCCTGCTTGCTGTAGACCAGTGCGGCTGTCAGTTCGGTGACGCCGTGGGTCAGCTCGTGGCCGATGACATCCAGGGCCCGGGTCAGCCCGCCGACCTGGAAGATGCGTCCGCTGCCGTCGCCGTAAACCATCTGGGCCCCGTCCCAAAACGCGTTGTCGAAGGCGACGCCGTAGTGGACGGTGGAGACAAGTTCCAGGCCTGCGCCGTCAAGGGAGTTGCGCTGGTACACATCACGGTAGAACTCGTAGGTGGCACTGCTGCCGTCGTAGGCCTGGTTGACGGCAGCATCCTCCACCGGTGGCTGCCCCCAGTCCCGCGCCCGCACCCCCGGCAGGAAGGCCCTGCCGTTCGTTTTGTTGTCGTAGACGGTCAGACGCCGGTCAGGGGCGACGCCGAGGCCCAGTCCCTGCCCGAGGTTCACCTTGAGCTGGCGGTTCAGCCTGCCCATGACGGCGCGTTGGGAACGGATGGCGGCGGAGGTGGCCAGGGCGCGGACGGCGGCTTCGCGTTGTTTTGGCGTCCCCTCGACGGCCAGCCGCCCCAGCAGATCCGGGGGCGCGATGCTGCAGCGCGCCCGGCCTTGGATTCCCGACATGTCATTGTCCCTTCCCTCAACCCGTTTCCACCATGATGCGCCTGTTCGTGGGCTGCGGCAAGGAATGAATGGGGTCCGGATTGAGCTGCACGGTCGCTGCCCGGCTTCAGGCCGGCCAGCGGCGTCTCCCCTCACCGCATGCTCCCGCGGGAGTACGGGCCATGCACGCCAGGGGTGATGTGCGCCGCCCCGCGCGGGACTACGCTCAATTCATGGAATCTGCGCGCCGCCCCCGGCCAATAGTGGTGCTTGCGGTGGCCGCCGCCGCGCTGCAGTTGCTCGGAACGCACTTTGCCGCCATGCGACAGCCGTTGGCGAACCCGCTGGACGGCCTCGGCGTCGTGCTGCTGCTGGCCGGCCCGGCGCTGCTGCTCCTGCACCGCCGCGCCCCCGAGGCAATGCTTGGCGGTGCCCTGGCCATCACGGCCGCCTACCTTGGTCTTGGCTACCCGTGGGGGCCGGTTCCCCTGTCGCTGGGCCTCGCGCTCATCCTCGCCACCGCCGCCCGCCGCCGGGCGTTCAGCTGGTCGGTGGCAGGCACCGTCGTCACCGCCGTGTTCATCTGGGCTGCCGTGCGCGGCGGCTCTCCCGACTTCGTCCGCGCCTCGGCCGTTTCCGGTTGGCTGGTCATCCTCGTGTTCATGGGGGAGGGCCTGCGTCTGCGGCGGGAGCGGGCTGCGGAGCGGCGTGCCAAGGAGCTGGCGGCGAAGGCGCGGGCCGAGGATGAATACCGGCTGGCGCTGGCCCGCGACATCCACGACGTCGTGGCCCATTCCCTGTCCATGATCAATGTCCGTGCCTCCGTGGCACTGCACCTGGCCGAGCGCGACCCCGCCCAGCTCAAGCCCGCACTCGAGGCGATCAAGGCCGGCAGCAAGGATGCCCTCGACCAGGTCCGCGAGCTGCTGGGCGTGCTGCGCCGGGATGCGCCCCTGCAGCCCGGGCTGACGCTGGCCGGGCTGCCACAGCTGTTGGACGACGTCAAGGGTGCGGGCCTGGCTGCGGAATTGACGTACGACGGCGGCCCCGGGCTTTTGCGCGGACGGCTGGCTCCTGCGGGGGAGGCAGCGGTGTATCGGGTGGTGCAGGAGGCCGTGGTGAATGTCGTCAGGCATGCCGGGGCGTCCCAGGTGGTGGTGCGGCTGGCGGTGCAGGCAGCGCCCAAGAAAGTGCAGGCAATGCACAAGGCAGGCCCCGCACCAGATTCCGCCGCTGATTCCAGAGCTGACTCCAGGGACGGGCGCGAAGCGGGCGGTGCCAATGTGGAACACCTGCTGCTCAGTGTCCGTGACGACGGCCGCGGGCTGCGGGGCGCCCCCGAGGGCAACGGCCTGCGCGGCATGCGCGAGCGGCTTGCCGCCATAGGCGGCACCCTGGACATTGCCGACATGCATCCCGGCACCCTCGTCACGGCCCTCGTGCCGCTGCTAGATGCCGGTGTGGCAGACGCCGGGGTGGGCGAACCGCCGTCGGACGTGGCGCCATGATCCGGATCCTGATCGCCGACGACCAGACGTTGATCCGGGCCGGCTTCCGCGCCCTGCTCAATGCCGAAGCCGATATGGAGGTGGTCGGCGAATCCGGCACCGGCATGGACACCGTCGCCCTGGCCCGGACACTGCACCCGGACGTCATCCTCATGGACATCCGCATGCCCGGCGGCGACGGCCTGGACGCCGCCCGCCGCATCCTGTCCGACACGGCACTGCCCGGGACCCACATCATCATCCTGACCACCTTCGAACTGGATGAGTACATTGTGCAGGCGGTGCGGGTGGGTGCCGCCGGATTCCTGGTGAAGGACACTGAACCGGAGGAACTGCTGCGCGCCGTCCGCGTTGTCATGGAGGGCGACGCGCTGCTGTCGCCGTCGGTGGCGCGCCGGCTCATGGGCGCCATGGCTGCCATTGCGCCGCGTGTGGGTGCGGCCCCGTCATTGGATGCGATTACCGGACGCGAACGCGAGGTGCTGGCGCTCGTGGGGGAGGGGCTGAACAATGCGGAGATCGCCGAACGGCTGTTCATCACCCCGCTCACGGCCAAGACCCACGTCTCACGCATCATGGCCAAGCTCGGGGCGCGCGATCGCGTCCAGCTGGTGGTCACCGCCTACGAATCCGGCCTGGTCCGCCCGGGACGGAACGGGTAGCCGCACGCCCTGAGGCACGCCCTGCGGCACTTCCGCAGCAGATGGCTGCATCCCCGGGGAGTAGGGAGGCGGGCCAAAGAGCCTCCCTGCGGCAGACGCCGTCGAACGTGCAAAACGGAAGAGTTGGACCAACGCCGACGGACGGCGGCAACCAACCCTTGGAGGCACACCATGCTTGCCACACTCATTTCACAGGCCGCGCTCGCAGCCCCTGCCATGAACCACGGCTGGGGATGGGGGCCGGGACCCTGGTTCCTGCTCATCCCGCTGTTTTGGATCGTGGTGATTGGGCTGTTCATCTTCCTGGGCCCGCGCCGGTGGCGCCGCAGCCGTGAGTGGCACCAGAATCAGGGCGCCGAGTCCGTGCTGCGGGAACGCTACGCCCGCGGCGAGATCGACGAGACCGAATACCGGACACGGCTGGAGGTCCTGCGCTCCGGCCAGAAATAGGCGCCGTGCCGGGCATCAGCTGTGGCGGTACAACGCGGCCTGCACCCTCGACTGCAGCCCCAGTTTCGCCAGCACCCGGGACACGTGGGTCTTGACGGTGGCCTCGGAAATCCCCAACCGGCGGCCGATCGAATAGTTCGTCAGGCCGTCGCCCAAAGAGTCAAAAACCTCGCGCTCCCGGTCCGTGAGCTGGTGCAGCCCATCCGGCTCCGCGACCGGGGCTGCAGGTCCGCTTCCCTCGGCCAGCGCCGCGGCGACGATCCGCGCGGTGACTTCCGGGGCAATGACCTGGTCGCCCTGGTGGACGCGCCGCAGGGCCTCCGTGATGGCCTCCGGCTCCGCAGTCTTGAGCAGGAATCCGTCGGCCCCGGCACGCAGGGCGCCAAACAGGTACGAATCGTGGTCGAAGGTGGTCAGCACCAGCACCCTGGACAGCTTTTCGCCGCAGACCGCCTCCGTTGCCCCCACCCCGTCGAGGACTGGCATGCGCAAATCCATGAGCACGACGTCGGGCCGCAACGTCCGTGCCATGCTGACGGCGGTTGCCCCGTCACCGGCCTCTCCCACTACCTTCATGTCGGCGGCGGTGTCCACCACCATGCGCATGCCCAGCCTGATGGCTGCGTGGTCGTCGGCAATCAGCACGGTGATGGGCCCCGCACCGGGCTGGTCCGGGCCAGCCATGTTCAGTTGAGCCGTGTCCGGCTGCGTTGGGACTGGTTGCGTCATCGGGGGTGTCCTTCGGAGGTGGTGCCGGCCCGGGCCGTTTCGCCCGGGCCCCCGGCGGGAAACCGGAGAGCCACCCGCCACTGCCCGCAGTCCCGACCGGCCGTGAGCGTTCCGCCGGCGTGCGAGGCACGGAAATGCATGCTTGGCAGGCCCGTCCCCGTCCCCGTTCCAGCTGACCGGATGGCCGGCCCCGCGGGGAGCCCGGAATCAATGGTCAACAGCAGTTCCCGTCCGGTGTCGGTGGACCCGACCACTGCCGCAGGCGCTGAGGTGCCGAACGCCACGCGCACCGGCTGCCCGGGTGCGTGCCGGGCCGCATTGGCGAGTGCCTCGGAGGCAACCCGGTACACCGCGGTCTGCACCGGCAGCGGCAGGTGATGGCCGCCGTCGTGCAGGGAATTGGTGAAATCCAATCCCATGCCTGCTGAGCGGTAGCCCTCTGCCAGGGCCTGCAGATCGGCGATCCGGCCGGGCGCCTCCGACTGGGCGCCGCTGTGCAGCAGGCGGATCATGGTGTTGAGCTCGGCCAGGCCGGAGACGCTTTCCGCACGGATCTGGCGCAGCAGCATGGTGCCGGGCGATTCCTGTGCGGCATCCTTGGTGGCATGCAGGGCGGCGCCGGACTGCAGCGCGATGGCGCAGAGGCGGGCGGAAATGACGTCGTGGAGTTCGCGGGCCATGTGCTGGCGTTCGTGTTCAAGGGCGAGGTCATGGGCGCTGCGCTCGGCCAGAATGCGCTGCTGCGCCGCGTCATGGACCGCGTCGGCGCGGGCGGATTCGCTCTCCGCCAGCTGGTTGGCCTTGCGCAGGTTCCCGGCCCATTCCACGGGGGTCAGCACGGTGACGACGGCCATTACGCCCGCGGCCACGGCAATGCCGGCATTGCCCGAGACGGCAAAAGCGGCAACGAGCAGCAGCACAGTGAGGGCCCAGGATGCCCGCGACGCCAGCGAGGCGGCCTTGGCGGTGCCGAAGAGGACCAGCGAAAAGAAGAACTCAAAAATCAGCAGGAACGCCCCGGCCTGCCCGGCCAAAAGCAGGCCCGCCGCCGCGGTGCCGCACATCCAGGCCATGGCGGTGGGGGAGGTGCGGCGGAACAGGACGCCCATGCACCCGAGCACCGCAATGGCCGGCCAGGCGGATGCCAGCGCCTCCACCTTGAGGCCGCCGAAGGCTGTGAGGTTGACGGCGTCGAGGATCCAAAAGAGGGCGAAGTAGCCGCCGGCCAGTGCCATGTCCTCGACCTTGAATTTCCCCATGCTGCGCACATCGAGCCGCATGAAGCGCCCGCCCAGGCGCCTGATCAGGCGCATCAGGCGGCCGGATGCCCGGCTGGCGGGCGCTGCGGATTCTTCCATGTCCCCAATCTTCCGTGGTGCGGCAGGCACGGGCAAACGAAACACGCACTGGTGCAACTAAGGTATGACCACCTGGTGGCTCCAATGGACGACGCCATCCGGGGCATGCGTTGGCAGGCTGGTTCCATGACCATCGCAATCTATGCACAATTGGCCGTTCTGGCACTCATCGACAGCACCAGCATCGGCACCCTCCTGATCCCTTTGTGGCTGCTGCTGCGCCCCGACGCCAAGCGCCTTGCCCCGCGGATACTGCTCTATCTTGGGGTGCTGGCCGGCTTCTACCTGATCGTCGGCATCCTGGTGCTCAACGGGGCCGATTGGGTCATCCGCGGGCTCGGCGCCGATTCGCTGACGCAGATTCCCGCCATCCAGTGGGCCATGACGGTTGGGGGCGGCGCCCTGCTGGCCTACGCGCTGATGGCGAAGCCTGCCGGGAAACAGGCGACGGAGGATTCGGTGGCGGCGGGCGGAGCAGCTGCGGAGGAAACCCCGGCCGTGGAGCTCAAGTGGCAGCAGCGGCTTTCCCGGGCGCTGCGCAGTCCTGGCGGCATCGTGGGGCTGGCGTTGATTGCCGGATTGCTGGAGCTTCCCACCATGCTGCCCTACCTGGTGGCGATCGGCGTGTTGTCCAACTCCACACTGCCGTTGTCGGGCGGGATTGCGGTGCTGGCCGTGTATTGCCTGGTCATGCTCATTCCTGCAGTGGCAATGCTGGGCCTGCGGGCGGCCCTCGGCAGCAGGCTGGATTCATTGTTGCAACGTGTCAGCAGAAAAATGGGCAGGTTCGCCAGTGGGACGCTGCTGTGGGTTGCCGGGATCGCCGGGTTCCTGCTCCTGCGCGCCGGGCTGTCAGCGCTGGCCCCGTTTGCGGCCTGGAACCCGTTCAAATGACGCCGGAGCGGCCAGCCGATGCGTGAGAACGGGGCCAAGTCGCGAACGGATGAGGCGAATTTGGTGAGAATGGGCCGAACTCGCGAGATGCCCCCGAAGATACGCCGTTCTCGCGGGTTGGGCCCGGTTTCGGTGGTTTTCGGTGGTTATGGCCACGACACGAGCCGCCAGCCAGGTGTTCGCGTTCGCCGCTGGTGGAAGCAGGAGCCGGAAGGGCCAGCAGTTTGAGAGAATGGATCCATGACTTCTCTTGGAACCGGCAAAATGACCAAACCCGGCAAATTCACTGGCGTTGGCACCATTGTGCTGGCGATCGTTTTCCTGGTGGCCCTTGTCTTCGCAGCAAACAACAGCACGGTGCTGGGCTGGGTCATCGCCGCCATCGCGTTTGGCTGGCTGGCACTGTCTACAGCGGTCTACATCGGGGTGCACAAGGCCGCAGCGTTTGGCGCCCGCCAGGTGGCTCTGGCGCAAGCCCAGATGGCCCAGCACAACAGTGAAAGTGCCCCGTCCGACGGCGGCACCCGGCTTGTGTCGCAGGACTCCGGCTCACGCTCAGCCGAGAAGGCACGAGAGATGAAGCTTGACCACTCGTTCAAGATCATCAGCGTCCAGGTCGGGGTGGTCAACGAATACCTTGGCAAGGACGAGCAAATGGTGGCGCGGGCCCTGGAAACCATCGAGATCACCGCCACCAATGGCCGCGGCATGATCAACCCGGACTGGGAAGCCCAGGAAGCCAAGATGGATGCGGCCATGGCGAAGAAGGACGCCGGGCGCCGGGCAGCAGCGGACGCAGCAGCAGCGGGCACAGCAACTGGCGGCGGTGCGGGCACGGAGTCCGGCACGACCGCAGCTCCAAAGGCTGCCCCGGGAACCGGTCCCGACGACGAGCCCGTAAGCGGCGTCATCATCGACTAATCGTCCAGGTGCCGGGCAGCCACAACGGGGCCCGGCCACACAGCGGCCGTCCGCCGGGACCACCGGGGCCGGCCATGGCATGGAAACACGTTTTGGGACCACGGAAACGCTGGGCCCTGCAGGTAAGGTGGAACAAGTGAGCAACAGTATTGAAAACGGTCGATTGAGGATCGCAAGCGTAAACGTCAACGGCATCCGTGCCGCCTACAGGAACGGCATGGGCCCGTGGCTGGCAGCGCGCGATGTGGACATTCTGTGCCTGCAGGAGGTGCGCGCTCCCGATGCCATAGTCGAGGGCTTCCTCGGCGAGGAATGGCACCTGCTTCACGCTGAAGCCGAAGCCAAGGGCAGGGCGGGCGTGTTGATCGCCACCCGCAAGGACCGCTTGGAGCCTGTGGCCACCCGCATCGGCATCGGCGAAGACTACTTTGCCACCACCGGCCGCTGGGTTGAAGCGGACTACGTGCTCACGGGTTCCGACGGCACGCCCACAACCTTGAGCGTTGTCAGCGCCTACGTGCATTCGGGCGAGGTCGACACCCCCAAGCAGGTCGACAAGTACCGTTTCCTCGACACCATGATCGGACGCCTGCCACAGCTTGCCGCAGCCAACGACCACGCCCTTGTGGTCGGCGACCTGAACGTCGGACACACGAAACTGGACATTAAGAACTGGAAGGGCAACGTCAAGCGCGCCGGGTTCCTGCCCGAAGAACGTGCTTACTTTGACAGGTTCCTCGGCGAGGAAATTGGGTGGAAGGACGTTGCCCGTGAACTGGCGGGCGAGGTTGACGGGCCCTACACGTGGTGGTCCAACCGCGGACAAGCCTTCACCAACGACACCGGTTGGCGCATCGACTACCACATGGCCACCCCCGGCCTGGCGGCAAAGGCGCTCCAGTCAGTTGTTGACAGGGCTGAGTCCTACGAAAGCCGTTTCTCAGACCATGCCCCGCTCGTCGTCGACTATAAGTTCTAAAGGACGCCCCCTTCCATGAGTGAAATCTCCGCCCGCCCGCGCGTACTGTCGGGCATGCAGCCATCCGGCGACTCCCTGCACTTGGGGAATTACCTGGGCGCGCTGGTCAACTGGGTCAAAACCCAGGACGACTACCAGACACTGTTTTTCATCCCGGACATGCACGCCATCACCGTGGAGCAGGACCCGGCGGAATTGCGCGACCGCACCCGCAAGACGGCGGCACAGTACATTGCCGGCGGCATTGACGTGGAAAAATCAACGCTTTTTGTCCAGTCCCATGTGCCCGAACATGCGCAGCTGGCCTGGGTGCTGAACTGCATTACCGGCTTCGGCGAGGCGTCGCGCATGACCCAGTTCAAGGACAAATCGGCCAAGGGCGGGCAGGACGTTGCCAGCGTTGGCCTGTTCACCTACCCGGTCCTCATGGCGGCCGACATCCTGCTCTACCGCCCCCAGGGCGTCCCGGTGGGCGATGACCAGCGCCAGCACGTGGAGCTGGCCCGCGACCTGGCCAAGCGCTTCAACTTCAGGTTTGGCGACACCTTCGTTGTCCCGGAGGCCTTCATTCAAAAGGAAGGCGCGCGCATTTATGACTTGCAAAATCCGACGTCGAAAATGTCCAAGTCCGCCTCCGGTCCCAACGGGCTGATCAACATTCTCGATGACCCCAAGGTCACCGCCAAGCGCATCAAGTCGGCCGTCACCGACGACGGCACAGTGGTTGCCCACGACCGGGAGAACAAGCCCGGCGTCTCGAACCTGCTGGAAATCCTGTCCACCATGACGCAGAAATCCGTGGAGAACCTCGTTGCCGACTACGAAGGTAAAATGTACGGGCATCTGAAGGCCGATGTTGCAGAGGCCGTCGTTGACAGGCTCGCTCCCATCCGGAAGCGCACCCTTGAACTCCTTGACGACCCGGCCGAACTTGATTCACTGCTGGCGCATGGTGCCGCAAAGGCCCGGGAGATCGCCTCGGTGACGCTTGCAGACGTCTACGCCAAGGTTGGCTTCCTGCCTCCCGCCGGAGTGGTTGGTTAAACATGCCTGGCATTGGTCAGAGCGGGTCATCCCCGGCCCCGCACCCCAACAGCCTTGGGGTCATCATTTCGCTGCCACCGGCCCTCGCGGACGAGCTCAGCGCAAGGCGAGCGTTCTACACGGGCCAGGCTGCCGACGTCGTGCCTCCCCACATCACCCTGGTCTCGGGGCGGGCGAAGGATTCCTGGGAAGATGCGGCGGAGCACGTGCGCAAGGTGGCCGCCACGGGGGAGCCCTTTACGCTGTCGCTGCGCGGCACCGGGACATTCGAGCCGGTCTCGCCAGTGGTGTTCCTGAATGTGGACGCCGGCGCCGGGGCCTGCACCACGCTGCACGACCAACTGGTGGACGGGCCCGTGGAGCATCTGTTGGAGTTTGGTTTCCATCCCCACCTCACGATCGCCCATGACCTTGAGGAACCGGCAATGGCCCGGGCCAAGGCCGACATGGCGGACTTTTCAGCCGACTTTGAGGTCAGTAGCATAGGACTTTTTGACTACCTCGCCGGTAAATGGTCCCTGCGTGAGGAGTTGAGTCTTGGAGGACTCGGCAAACACTAGGAGTGCGCCGGAACCGGCCCATTTTCCCGGCTTTGCCGCCCCTGGAGTGAGCGCGAAGAAGCCCCTGGGTGCCCCGGCAAAGCCGCCGCCCAGCCCGCTTGACCGCACGGCCTTGACCGCGTGGACCGCCGCCAGGCACGGCGCGTTCGGCAGGGCCCGAAGCACCGGCGGGCTGTTCCAGCAGGCCGGCGCCCTGATGCAGTGGCTCAACGCCCGGGCCGGGCAGACGTTTCCCCTGCGGGTGTGGAACCTGTATACGCGCCGCCGCGGGCCCCTGCTGGCCGCCGGCAACGCCTACCTGATGTTCTTCTCCGTCGGTGCCATGCTGGTCGCCGGATTCGCCATCTTCGGCATGGTTGCCGCCGACAATGAGGTGCTCCGGGATGCCGTCATCGAGCTCGTCGCAGGCACCACCCCGGGGCTGATTGACACCGGCGACGGCGGCCTGGCCACGCCGGAAGACCTCTTGGGCAATGGCGGGTTCGGACTGACTCTGATTGTGTCGCTGGTTGCCTTGCTCGTCACGGCCATGGGCTGGATCAACGGCCTGCGCGAGGGCATTCGTTCGCTGCTGGGGCTCGCCCGCGACAGGACCAACCCGGTGCTGTCGAAGCTGCGCGACGCCGGCACCCTGCTGGTGCTGGCGGTGGCACTCATCCTGACCAGCGCCCTCGGAGTGGTCAGCACCGCGGCAGTGGACAGCATAGGTGGTTTCCTTGGCTGGGGGAGCTTCCTGTCCGGCGCCGCAGCCCAACTTGGTTCCATCATTTTAATGTTCTTCCTGGACTTCGCCGTGGCCATCATCATGTTCAGCATGGCCTCCCGGGTGCGGATGCCGCGGCGGGTGTTGTTCCTGGCGGCAATATTTTCCGGCTTTGGTGCGACCGTCCTGCGATTCTTCAGCGCCGTGCTGCTCAACGGCGTCACCAACAACGCCCTGCTGGCACCCTTTGCCGTGATCCTTGGTCTCTTTGTCTGGTTCTTCCTGCTGAGCCAGGTGTATTTGATCTCGGCGGCCATCGCTGCCGTCCGGGCAGCGGACCTGCGTCCGCATTCCCATGTTTCCGCATCGCCGCCCGCTTCCGAGGTGTGACCTCAAGGCACGACGGCAAGAAGGCCGCCGTGGTGTCTGCCGAGGTAGATCGAGGTGGCGCCGCTTATAAACACAGTGTTCTTGACGGATCACTCCGTGGACGCAAGCAGCTCGAGCACAAACCTGGCCATCGCCACCCTGCCGGCCATGAAGGTGCGCAGCTCTGCCGAGTCGGGTTCTTCCGTCAGACGCTGGGAGGGCACGGCCGACAACCCCGTAAAGAGGGCCATGGTGGCAGCATGGCCGCGCCGCACCACGGCGTCGGCGACATCGGTGCCGGACTCCGACAGGCCCTCGCAATACGAGGTGAAACACAGGGGCTCCAAGCGGTAGAGATCCTCGCCGTCCATGACGCCCTGGTTGACCCATCCCGCCAGCAACTGCCCCAGGTCGAAGCCTGCACAGGCGCCTCCGTACGCGCCCCAGTCAATCACGGTAAAGTCCGCCGCTCCGTCCGTGGTGCATCCAGCCAGCAAGTTTTGCGGGCTCGCGTCTCCATGGGCAGGGAAGACGGGCAACGCATTGACTTCCTCGACCAGCTCGCAGGCCCGCCCCGCCAGCTGCCGGAGCCCGGCGATCAGCGGCGCCGTGGCCACTTCCGCCACGGCCGGAACTTTCCAAAGCTCCCCGCCGAGGATGCTGGGAATCAAGATCGTCCTGCAATAGCCGTTCAAGAACAGGCGCATCCGCTCCGCATCCCTTTCCGGGGAAAGGGTCGGGCCGCGGTGCCGCACAGCGCTGCTGCCGGCCAGCCGCCCCAACAGGGCGGCGGCGCGGGCAAAGCGGGCGTCATCCCACTCCGCATCCGGATCTTCGGAGATGTCTTCCATCCAGATGACTGTGCGCTGTGGATCGAGATCCTCGATCAGGTACACCGTCGGCAACCGACCTCCGGCAGGCATGGACGCGGCCAGCTCCGAGGCATAGACCTCAGCCTCCGTGTGCCACGGATAGTAGCGCACCAGTGCGTCCCGGAATTCGGGCGGAACCTGGGCGATGCCCGGCCACAACAGGGGGGACTGGATGAGCTTGGCCACCGTACTGAATCGCTCCGCCGGGCCGCCGGTGCTTGCCATCCCGCCGACCCGCCACAGGCCACCGGTGGTCATGTTGAATGTGGGAAAGGGAATTACCGCAGCGCTGGCGGAGCACAGCTCCACGGCCGGGTGGCCCAGCGCAGCGGCTGCCACCCCAGCCATCTTCCCGGCATCCAATGCGGCCACACCCAGTGCGTCCATGTTGTCCAACCGCGTGTCCTGCATGGCGCACTCCTGGGGAGATGGCCCATCAATGAGCCGGAAATGGTCAATCAACTTTACTTAAATAATGGTAAAGTTACTTTATGAATCCTGTCAATGACCAAGTTTCCGCTGACAGTCTGCCCGACATGGCACAGTTGCTTGCAGGAGCCTTCGAGCCCCTGCGCAGTGCCCTGAATGCCCGGTCCATTCCAGGTCTGCGGCCCTCACACTACCGGGTGATGGCCCTAATTCCCCTTGATGGGCTGCGCCTGACCGAGCTGGCCGAGCGCGCCAGCATCACCAAGGCGGGTATCGGCCAGTTCACGCGGTACCTGGAACGCGAGGGCTACGTTGGCGTGGCGGCCGACCCGGCCGACAACCGGGCCAAGATTGTGACGCTCACCCCGGCCGGCACAGCCGCCGTCGAACTGTCCCTGGCGATCATTGCGGACACCGAGCAGCGGTGGTCCCAGGCGTTGGGGAGCGAACGCTATCGTGAACTGCGCATCGCCCTGTCCGACATCGCCGGGATCCACGGGCCGGACTCGTTGCCATCACCGCCCGCATGAAAGGCGGCGGACAGGGGTTGATCGGCCCGGCGGGCGCCGGGGGAGACGTTGGGAGAGGATCCGAGGGATGGGGACGGCGGGGGCAACACAAAAGCGCCGCCCCACAAGGGAGCGGCGCTTTCACTGTCCCGGCGAATGCGGGAACAGACGGTGCGGTGAAGCCTAGATCTGGCGGGCCAGGATGGCCTGCTTGACCTCGGCAATTGCCTGCGTCACCTGGATGCCGCGGGGGCATGCTTCGGTGCAGTTGAAGGTGGTGCGGCAACGCCACACGCCTTCCTTGTCGTTGAGGATTTCCAGGCGCATGTCGCCGGCGTCGTCGCGGGAGTCAAAGATGAAGCGGTGCGCATTCACAATGGCTGCCGGGCCGAAGTACTGGCCGTCGGTCCAGAAGACGGGGCAGGATGACGTGCACGCGGCGCACAGGATGCACTTGGTGGTGTCGTCAAAACGCTCGCGGTCCTCGGCGGACTGCAGGCGCTCCTTGGCCGGCTCGTGGCCACGGTTTACCAGGAACGGCATGACCTCGCGGAAGGACTGGAAGAAAGGCTCCATGTCCACAATGAGGTCCTTCTCCACGGGCAGGCCCTTGATGGGCTCAACCGTGATGGGCTTGGACGTGTCCAGGTCCTTCAACAGGGTCTTGCAGGCCAGGCGGTTGCGGCCGTTGATGCGCATGGCATCGGAACCGCAAACACCGTGCGCACAGGAACGGCGGAAGGACAGCGAACCGTCCTGCTCCCACTTGACCTTGTGCAGGGCATCCAACACGCGGTCGGTGCCGTACATGGTCATGGTGAAGTCTTCCCACTTCGACTCTTCCGAGAATTCGGGGTCGTAGCGGCGCACGCGCAGGGTGACGTCGAACGTGGGGATTTCCCCGCCGCCGCCAAGGTGTGCTGGCAATTCAATCTTTGATGCCGGCTCCGGAGCGGTTTCGGCAGTTTCTATGGCGCTCATTAGTACTTCCTCACCATCGGCTGGTAACGCGTAACAACAACAGGCTTGGTTTCCAGGCGGATCCCGGCGATGGACTCCGCGGAGCTTTCCACCGTGACATTCGCATCAAGGTAAGCCATGGAGTGCTTCATGAAATTCTCATCGTCACGGTCCGGGAAGTCCTCGCGGTAGTGGCCACCGCGGGATTCCTGGCGGTGCAGGGCGGCAACCGTCATGACCTTGGCCAGTTCGAGCAGGAACCCCAGCTCCACGGCCTCCAGGAGGTCAAGGTTGAAACGCTTGCCCTTGTCCTGGACGGTGATGCGGGAGTAACGCTCCTCGAAGGTGGCAATGTCGGCAAGGACCTTGTCGATGGACTTGGCCGTGCGGAACACCTGCATGTTGGCATCCATGGTGTCCTGCAGATCCTTGCGGATCAGCGCAACCTTTTCGCCGCCGTCGGACGTGCGAACGTGGTCCAACAGGGCGGCTGTGTCAGCTTCCGGGTTCTCCGGCAGGTCAACAAAGTCGGCACCCTTGGCGTATTCGGCAGCAGCCACGCCGGCGCGCTTGCCAAAGACGTTGATGTCCAGCAGCGAGTTGGTGCCCAAACGGTTGGAGCCGTGGACCGAGACACAGGCAACCTCACCGGCGGCATACAGGCCGGGGATGATGGTGTCGTTGTCCTGGAGGACCTCGGTGGTGATGTTCGTGGGAACACCGCCCATGGCGTAGTGGGCCGTGGGGAACACCGGGACCGGCTCCGTGTACGGTTCCACACCCAGGTAGGTGCGGGCGAACTCGGTGATGTCCGGGAGCTTGGCGTCAATGTGGGCCGGCTCCAGGTGGGTCAGGTCAAGGAGCACATAGTCCTTGTTCGGGCCACAGCCGCGGCCTTCACGGACTTCGTTGGCCATGGAGCGGGCCACGATGTCGCGCGGGGCCAGGTCCTTGATGGTGGGAGCGTAGCGCTCCATGAAGCGCTCACCCTCGGAGTTGCGCAGGATGGCGCCTTCGCCACGTGCAGCCTCGGAGAGTAGGATGCCCAAGCCGGCAAGACCCGTCGGATGGAACTGGAAGAACTCCATGTCCTCCAGCGGGATGCCCTTGCGGAACGCAATGCCCATGCCGTCGCCGGTCAGGGTGTGTGCGTTGGACGTGGTCTTGAAGACCTTGCCCGCGCCGCCGGTGGCCAGGATGACGGACTTGGCCTGGAAGACGTGCAGTTCGCCGGTTGCCAGGTCGTAGGAGACGACGCCGGCAATCTTCTTCTGCAGGTAGATGGTGCCATCCTCGCGGGTGGCTTCCTCATCAACCGTCAGCAGGTCCAAAACGTAGTACTCGTTGTAGAACTCAACGTTGTGCTTGACGCAGTTTTGGTACAGGGTCTGCAAAATCATGTGCCCGGTGCGGTCGGCGGCGTAGCAGGCACGGCGAACCGGAGCCTTGCCGTGGTCACGGGTGTGGCCACCGAAGCGGCGCTGGTCAATGCGGCCCTCGGGCGTGCGGTTGAACGGCAGGCCCATCTTTTCCAGGTCGATCACGGCGTCGATGGCTTCCTTGGCCATGACCTCCGCGGCGTCCTGGTCAACCAGGTAGTCGCCACCCTTGACGGTGTCAAAGGTGTGCCACTCCCAGTTGTCTTCTTCCACGTTGGCCAGGGCTGCACACATGCCGCCCTGGGCCGCACCTGTGTGCGAGCGGGTGGGGTAGAGCTTGGTCAGGACGGCGGTGTGGGCACGCTGGCCGGATTCAATGGCGGCACGCATTCCTGCGCCACCGGCCCCGACGATTACGACGTCGTATTTGTGGACCTGCATACTGGATGCTCTTTCTCTCTGTACTGCGCTAAAAGCTGGTGTTCACTTCGTACATCCCCGGAGCAACAACGTCCGGGACTTTTCCCCGCAAAAAATTAGGGAACGGTGCAGAAGGACGGAAGATCAATGACGGCACCGGGAGGGCAGGGGTCAAAGGTGAAGATGACCAGGGTGCCCAGCACGATGATGACGGCGCTTGCAACGTAGAGGACCGTTTTGAGGGTCATGCGGGTGCCGTTGCGCTCGGCGTAGTCGTTGATGATGGTGCGGACACCGTTGGTGCCGTGCAGGATGGCGAGCCACAGCATGGCAAGATCCCAGATCTGCCAGAACGGATCCGCCCATTTGCCGGCCACGAAGCCGAAGTCGATGGCATGGATGCCGTCGCCAACCATCAGGTTCACAAACAAGTGGCCGAAGATCAGCACAATCAGCACGACGCCGGAAAGGCGCATGAACAGCCACGCGAACATCTCAAAACTTGAGTTGGATCCCTTGCTGCGCGTGTACTTGGGCGACTGGGCGCTGTTGGAGCGCGGCGCCGCGATGGAGTTGGTACTCATTTAGTTCCCCCCGAAGAAATTGGAGAAGACAATGGTGAGGTGGCGGATCAAGAATGGAATCATTGTCACGGCCCACAGGGCAAGAACGCCCCAGAGCAGCTGACGCTGGTATTTCGGACCCTTTTTCCAAAAGTCGATGGCAATAATGCGCAGGCCGTTGAAGGCGTGGAACACGATTGCTGCGACGAGGCCTGCCTCGCCCAATCCCATAATGGGGTTTTTGTACGCCCCAATGACTGCTGTGTACGCCTCTGGGGAAACCCTCACCAATGAGGTATCGAGAACGTGCACCAACAAGAATATAAAAATCACTACACCGGTAATTCGGTGTCCCACCCAGGACCACATGCCTTCTCGGCCGCGATACAGAGTGCCAGCTGGTTTTGTCGGCACTGATTAAACCTTCCCTGCGTCACCGTTGCGTTGGCGTGGTTCCACGCGGGGAAACGCACACGGCGTGAGCACTCATACTTGAGCCTAAATTTAGGCTTAGCTAACAGCATATTCAACTTAGGCACTCCTTGCTCTATGCGGCAAATCACAGGTGTGTCTCAAATGGATGCTGTATAAGGCCTTGGCATGCATATCAAAGTTCGACGACGGCGGCCCGGCCTACGACCGTGGGCGGAGGTTTCCGGCCAGTCACCCAAGTCTCACCTGTTCCGGCAGGGGCATCGCATATGGTTATGGTGATGAATACGCAAAATTTGGTAGAGTCCGGACAGCCCGCCACGGACCCCCTGAGCAGGTTTTATGCCGTGATCCCGGCTGGCGGTGTTGGTACGAGGCTGTGGCCGTTGTCGCGGGCTGCCGCACCGAAGTTCCTCCACGACCTCACGGGCAGTGGCAGCACCTTGATCCGCGCCACCTATGACAGGCTGGAGCCGCTCAGTGGCGAGCGGGTGCTGCTGGTGACGGGGGAGGCGCACCGTGAAGCTGTCTGCCGCCAACTTCCTGAGATAGCCGACGCGAACCTGGTCCTGGAGACGGAGCCGAAGGATTCCGGGGCGGCCATTGGTTTGGCTGCCGCCATCTTGTTCACGCGCGACCCCTCAACGATCATGGGTTCCTTTGCCGCCGACCAGGTCATCAGCCCGGTGGATAAATTCCAGGACGCTGTGCGCGAGGCCATCCATACGGCCGCCACGGGCAAGATTGTCACCATCGGCATCAAGCCCACCCACGCATCAACAGGCTTTGGCTACATCCGCACGGGCGAACCGCTGAACATTGCCGGCGCACCCAGCGCCCACAAGGTGGTGAAGTTTGTGGAAAAGCCCAGCGAGGAAATCGCCGAACAGTACCTTGCCAGCGGTGAATACAACTGGAACGCCGGAATGTTTGTGGCCCCGGTCGAATTGATGCTCCATCACCTCAAGGCCAATGAACCTGTTCTCTATGAAGGCCTGATGGAAATTGCCCGCGTCTGGGACACCCCGGACCGGATCGCCGTGAAGAACCGGGTGTGGCCCACCCTGCCGAAAATTGCCATCGACTATGCGGTGGCGGAACCGGCAGCCGACGCCGGTGACGTGGCAGTGATTCCGGGCGACTTCAGTTGGGACGACGTCGGCGACTTTGCCGCCATCGCCCGTTTGAGCAGTGCCAAGGAAAACAACAATGTGAAGGTCATAGGTGAAGGCGCACGCGTGTTCACCGAGGACAGCACGGGCATCGTCGTCACCGACACCAAGCGCGTGATTGCCTTGATCGGCATCCAGGATGTTGTTGTGGTGGACACCCCCGACGCACTCCTTGTCACCACCCGGGCCCACTCACAGCTCGTCAAGCGCGCTGTTGACGGACTCAAGGCCAAGGGCGACATCGACGTCCTGTAGCCCCCGGCCGCGCCACCACCCTTGCATCTACCCCGCAGTTGTGGCTGTTAATCAACCGATTTTTGGCGATATTACAACCATATCTGCGGGTTAGCTGGTTTTTGGGTGGAAGAAGTGCAGGAAGTAACGCGGCGCCGCCGATGCTGTGCCCGGGCACTGACATGGTTAGAGTTTGAACTGTGCGCAATTACTCCCTGGAAACTGAACCGGCTGAGCTCGTAGGCCCGTGGCTTGAACCACTGCTGGAAGAAGTCATTGAATTCCGCCGTGACCTCCACGCCCACCCGGAGCTGTCGTTCCAGGAATTCCGGACATCGGGCAAGATCTATGACCGCCTGGTCGCGGCCGGACTGTCGCCGCGACGGCTTGACGGCACAGGGGTCATGGTTGATGTGGGTGAAGGCCCCATTGCCACTGCCCTGCGCGGGGACATCGACGCCCTCCCCATTGTTGAGGAGACCGGCTTGCCGTTTGCCTCCCGCAACCACGGAGTCACCCACGGCTGCGGTCACGACTTCCACACCGCCACCATGCTTGGGATCGCCCTGGTGCTGGCCAGCATGCATGAGCACACCCCTCTGGGCGGCCGGATCAGAATCATCTTCCAGCCCGCGGAGGAAACCATGCCCGGCGGCGCCCTGTCGTGCATCGACCAGGGAGCGCTCGACGGCGTGCCGCGCATCTTGGCGCTGCACTGCGACCCCCGCATTGAAGTGGGCACCATCGGCACCCGCATCGGGCCCATCACCAGCGCCTCGGACACCATAAAGATTGAGCTGTCGGGCCGCGGCGGCCACACCTCCAGGCCGCACCTGACAGAGGACTTGGTGTTCGCCCTGGCAGAAATTGCGATCAGCGTCCCGGCCGTCCTGTCCCGCCGTGTTGACGTCCGGAGCGGCGTGTCGGTTGTGTGGGGGCAGATCCATGCAGGTTCGGCACCGAACGCCATCCCGGGCCACGGCGTCATGAGTGGAACCATGCGCTGCCTCGACCGCGAGGCGTGGCATGCGGCAGGGGAGCTGCTCGACGACGTCGTGCAGCAGGTTGCCGCACCCTTCGGTGTGGACGTGCACCTGGAACACACCCGCGGTGTGCCGCCGGTCGTCAACTCGGAACATGAAACAGCCGTCATTGAGGCCGCAGCCCGCGCTGAACTGGGCGAGGACTCCGTGGTGCTGGCACCCCAGTCCATGGGAGCCGAAGATTTTGCCTGGTTCCTGCAGGGAATCCCCGGGTCCCTGATGCGCCTGGGCACCCATGTTCCGGGCGGTGAGGAATACGACCTGCACCGCGGCGACTACATTGTGGACGAACGGGCCCTGTCCGTCGGCATCCGCGTGCTCGGCGCGGCGGCCCTGCGCACCCTCCGGGGTGCAGCCTCGCAGTAGTATCGCCAGCCGGCTGTCAGCGGCGGCTCATTTTTTCCTGCGACGACGCTGGCGGCTAGTTCCCCGGCGTTCCCATATTCGTGTCACCTTCCTGGTGATGGGAATCTGATGGAAATTAGAAACGATCAGTAATGGGTGAGAAAAACGAGGGTTTTTCATTGACGACGAGGTGACAGGTAAACAATCTCCTTCGGACCCATCGATGGCCCGCTGGGCGTTCGTCACATGGCGCGTTCTTGGGCTGGGATGTCGGCGGCGATGCGGGCAACGTCTTCCGCGAGATCGGTGAATGCTGCTCGGAGCTCGGCCGGCTCCAGAACAGTGAGGCGGGCACCGATAAGCAGCAGCCATCTGGCCATAGCCTGGTAGCTGTCGGCGCCGGCATTCACAATGCAAGTTTCAGGCGTTTCCATGGTCACTGTTCCCCATGCCGGTTTGATCCACCGGGCGACCATGTCACTGGGGGCGTGCACTCGGACGGTCCCGGTGACCCGCCGCCATCCCACTGCCAGTTGCGACGTGACATATTCGTGAAGGTCTGCAGCTGGAGGGTTCCGCGGGTAGCTGTGTTTGTTCGAGAGCTCTGCATCGATGAGCCGGTCGACCCGGAAGGTGCGCCATCCGTCCGCCTCAATACTGTAGGCGATGAGGTACCAGTGGCCCATCGTGTGCACTAAATGCAGCGGTTCGAGCTGCCGGTTTCCCGTCTCGCCGGAGTGGCGGCGGTAGCGGCACAAGACCTGTCGGCGTTCGCGACAGGCGCGCGCCAGGAGCGCGAGCGTTGTGATGTTGACTGGCTCCGACGCTGCCCCGATTGCTGTTCCTAAGTCGAGGGTGCTGGAGTGGTCCTGGAATGCATTGACGACCGGCTGCAATCTGGGCGGCATGACACGGTGCAGTTTGTCGAACGCGCTCAGGGCGCCTTCGGTGGTGCCGCCGGCGTTGTTGGCGACCATGCCCCGGAGAGAGACCAACACGGCTACGGCTTCGTCAGTGTCAAACATCAGGGGTGGCAGTGTCGCTCCGGCATCGAGTTGATATCCGCCACCGGCACCTAAGACGGCGGTGACGGGGTAGCCCAGCTCTCGCAATCGGCCGATGTCCCGCCGCACAGTTCGTGGCGTCACTGCGAGTTCTGCAGCGAGTTGCTCCGCGTTCCAATCGCATCGCCGCTGCAGGAGTGCCAGCAGTCGCAGCAGCCGTCCAGATGTATCCCACATAACTCCATCATCGTGCAGAAAGAGGACAAGAGCTGTCCGCCTTGCCTGCAACAGTGTTCCCATGACCACCACATACGAGTCCACCATCACTCCGTTCCGAATCGCCATCCCGCAAACAGAGCTCGACGATCTCCTATCCAGGCTTCGCGCTACCCGTTCGCCTGTGCCACTGCCTAACGATGATTGGGACACGGGCGTCCCCAGCGGCTACCTCCATGCACTCGTCACCGCTTGGGCCGAGGATTTCGATTGGCGTGCCTTTGAAGCGCAGCTAAATACGATCTCCCAGTTCACGACCGTCATCGACGGCCAACAGATCCACTTCGCCCACATCCGCTCTGCCGTGCCGGATGCGGCTCCGGTGCTTCTCACGCATGGCTGGCCCGGGTCGTTTCTCGATTTCCTTCACCTCATCGGCCCGCTCACCGACCCGGAATCCCATGGTGGCGACAGGGCAGATGCCATGCACCTGGTCATCCCCTCGCTGCCAGGTTTCGGGTTCTCCACTCCGCTTCAAAGCGGCGGGTGGAGCACCGCGCGCATTGCTGCGGCATGGGTCGAACTGATGGACCGCCTTGGCTACAATCGATTCGCAGTGCAGGGCGGAGATCTTGGTGCCGCAATCTCTCCTGAGGTTGCCCGCGTCGCACCCGAGCGGGTGATCGGCGTGCACGTCAACGGAGCGCTCGGCTTCCACGGCAACATCGATGAGGACACCAAAGCAGAATTGACCACCCTTGAGGTCGACCGGCTGGCGCGCATCGGAACGTTCCTGAAAGAGGAATACGGCTACATTGCCATCCAATCCACCCGGCCGGGCCTCGTAGGTATCGCCCTATCCGACTCGCCTGCTGCTCAGTTGGCCTGGATGCTGGACAAGTTCCGTGCCTGGACCTGGCCACTTGAGACCATGCCAGATCAGATCCTTGGACGTGACTGGATCCTGGCGAACGCCTCCCTGTACTGGTTCACTGCCAGCGGCGGCTCATCCGCCTACGTTGGCTACGCCCAAAACTCATGGGGCGAAGCACCAACAAACTCCGGGGTGCCGACTGCTGCGATTCAATTCGCGCACGACGTCGGCATCCGATCACAAGCGAGCCAAACCAACACGATCATCCGCTGGAACGACATCGATGGCTGCGGCGGTCACTTCGCCGCCCTCGAAGAACCGGCACGTCTCATTGATGACCTCCGCGGATTCCTGCGCGGGCTGAAGACATGAAGTGGGCCCGCCCTATCTGCCCCTGCATCCCATCTGACCGTTCAGCCGGCCCGCTGAGCGGTTCCTGCCACGGGACGCACAAGCAACCACCGGCACGAGAGTTCAACCCGCGCTGCCAACCACAACCGTGGCAATGGCTGGTGACGTGAAATCCGGAATGGTGACACCAGGGTGACTCGACATTCGGATGAGGGACACGGAGCTTCGGATCCTCGTCCCGCGGCAGCCTTTTGGGCCTGCCGGCCACGACCACGCGGCAGCCAGGACGGGTTGCCAAGGCATTCGGAAGTATAGCGCAAACAGTGGCTTGAAGCGCTTGACGCGCACTTAATTTGCCAAGCTTTTCATGCCTGTCCGAGCCGTTGTGTAACGGTTCCCCAACGATGAGCACCGCAGCCCTTAACGCCCTACCGGCTGGTAGTGAACTGACACTATGGTGTTCAATAGCGCCGCATTGCCGGGGTGCGTCGAGGTAACCGTGTTTTTTCACACGCCGGAACAGTGTTGTTCGGGTCGTGCAGGACTAATTCGTGTTTACATTGGTCGCCCTTCCCGTATTGCGTCCACACACCCCATGGAGGAACCTTGAGAAACTTGCTTCACACCACCGTCAAGTCCGTCAAACGCGGAGCCGTCATCGGAACTGTGGCGGTGGGTGCCGTTTCACTGCTGCTCACAGGCTGCGGTGAGGCCCCGCCGGTTGCCGGTGGCAGCGACGGCACACAAAACGCTGCAGCAGCCGATTTCCTCGGCTGCATCGTCTCCGACTCGGGCGGCTTCGACGACCAGTCATTCAACCAGTCCTCCTACGAGGGCATGCAAAGCGCCGTCAAGGACCTGGGCATCAAGATGAAGGAAGCCCAGTCCGACGCCACCTCGGACTTTGCGCCGAACCTGGCCACCATGGCCAGCGCAGGCTGCAACCTCACTGTCACTGTCGGCTTCCTGCTGGCGGAGGCGACCAAGTCGGCTGCCAAGGCCAACCCGGACCTGCATTACGCCATTGTTGATGACAACAGCATCGTGGCTGACAACGTCAAGCCCGTTGTCTATGACACCGCCCAGGCGGCATTCATGGCCGGCTACACGGCTGCCTCGGTAACCAAGACCGGCAAGGTGGGCACATTCGGCGGCATCAACATCCCCACCGTCACGATCTTCATGGACGGCTTTGCTGAAGGCGTGAAGTACTTCAACGAAAAGCAGGGGAAAGACGTCCAGGTCCTGGGCTGGGACTCCGCGTCCCAGCAGGGTTCGTTCGCCAACACCTTTGAGATCATCCAGGAAGGCACAAAGATCACCAACAACCTGCTCTCCGAAGGTGCCGATGTGATCATGCCGGTGGCGGGCCCGCTCGGCAAGGGTGCCGGTGACGCGATCCTCGCCGCGAACAAGGGCGGCAAGGATGCCAAGCTCATCTGGGTTGACTCTGACGGCTTCCTGACCGCCCCCACATACAAGTCGATCATGCTGACCTCGGTCATCAAGACCATGGGTGAGGCAGTGGAGTCCATCGTCAAGGACGACCTGGACGGCAAGTTTGACCCGGCACCGTACATCGGCACCCTCGAGAACAAGGGCGTGGCCCTGGCCCCGTTCCACGACTTGGACGCGGCCGTCAGCGCCGACACCAAGACGCAGCTTGAGGAGATCAAGAAGGGCATCGTCGACGGTTCCATCAAGGTGGAGTCCAAGTCCAGCCCGAAGTAGGCAGCAACCCCAGGGGGCGCCACAGTCTGGCTGTGGCGCCCCCTGCCCGGCAGCCCATCCTGCGCCCCCGTGCCGCACCACCGGATCCGTCCTGTTGTGCGGCAAGGGGGCGCAGCGCGGCCACCCACATCATGCTGTGGCCGGCAGGCAACAATGACATTGCCTTGGCCACGATCCAACAATCCGCAGACGGGTTAACACGTTGAAATTAGAACTTCGGGGCATCACCAAGAGCTTTGGCTCCCTGGTGGCGAACGACCACATCGACCTGGTGGTGGAATCCGGCGAGATTCACAGCCTGCTTGGCGAAAATGGGGCCGGGAAATCCACCCTCATGAATGTCCTGTACGGCCTCTATGAGCCAACCTTCGGGGAAATCCTGGTCGACGACAAGCCCGTGAAGTTCTCCGGGCCGTCGGATGCCATGGCGGCCGGAATCGGGATGGTGCACCAGCACTTCATGCTCGTGCCGGTGTTTACCGTGGCCGAAAACGTGGCCCTGGGTGCCGAGACCACCTCCTTTGGCGGCGTACTCAACCTGGAGGAAACGCGCAAGAAGATCCGCGAGATCTCGGCCAAGTTCGGCTTCGACGTCGACCCGGACGCACTCGTCGAGGACCTGCCTGTGGGCGTCCAGCAGCGCGTGGAAATCATCAAGGCGCTGGTCCGCAACTCCAAAATCCTGATTCTGGACGAGCCCACGGCCGTGCTCACCCCGCAGGAGACCGACGAACTCATGGACATCATGGGCCAGCTGCGGGACGGCGGCACGTCCATCGTGTTCATCTCCCACAAGCTGCGCGAGGTCAAGGCCGTCTCGGACACCATCACCGTCATCCGCCGCGGCAAGGTCGTCGGCTCCGCCCCGCCGTCAACCCCCACCACCGAATTGGCCGCCATGATGGTGGGCCGTGCCGTCAACCTGACCCTCGACAAGGCCGACGCCACCCCCGGCGAGGTCACGTTCAAGGTCAGCAACCTGACAGTCATGAACGACGTCGGCCAGCGGCTTTTGGACGACGTCACCTTGAGCGTCGCCCAAGGTGAGATCCTCGCCGTCGCCGGTGTGCAGGGCAACGGGCAGACCGAACTGACCGAAGCGGTCCTGGGCCTGCACAAGCACGTGCGGGGTTCCATCACGCTTGGCGGGAAGGAACTGCTCGGCAAAAGCGTCCGCCAGGTCCTGGATTCGGGCGTTGGATTTGTGCCCGAAGACAGGCAGGACGACGGGCTGGTGGGCGAGATGTCCATCGCCGAGAACCTGGTCCTGGACCTGTACAAGCAGGCGCCGTATTCCCGCGCCGGGACACTGAACAGGGCCGTCATCGCGAAAAATGCGGTCGAAAAGGTTGCCGAGTTTGATGTCCGGGCGCAGTCCGCCCAGGACGCAGCGGACACGCTGTCGGGCGGCAATCAGCAAAAAGTGGTGCTGGCGCGGGAGCTCTCCCGCCCCCTGAAACTTTTCATCGCCTCCCAGCCCACCCGCGGCGTGGATGTGGGCTCCATCGAGTTCCTGCACAAACGCATCGTGGCCGAACGTGACGCCGGCACCCCGGTTGTCATCGTTTCAACGGAACTGGACGAGGTCCTGGAACTGGCCGACAGGATTGCGGTTCTCTTCGCCGGACGCCTCATGGGCATCGTGCCCGGTAAATCCAGCCGCGCGCTGCTTGGCCTCATGATGGCCGGGCTGCCCGCAGCAGAAGCACAGGAGCAAATGGACGCGCAGCAGGACTCCGGAACAACAAACGGCGACAACGGAAAAGGGGTGCAGCCATGAGCGGTCCCGAAATCCAGCCTCCCGGGGGAACCCCGGACAGCCAGGGAACCCCGGCAACAACCACGCCGGACAAGAAAAACACGGCGCACAAGCCTGCCAAGGAAGACCACGGCAGCCAGCTGATGCGTGAAATCGTCAGCGGCAACGCGATGATCTCCGTTCTTGCAGTCGTCGTCGCCCTTGTCATTGGCGGCATCCTCATCGCCTTCACCGACCCGCGGGTGACCAGCGCCCTGGGGTACTTCTTCGGTGATCCAAGTGCCACCTTCCAGGCAATCTGGGCGTCCATTTCGGAAGCCTATGGCGCCCTGTGGCGCGGTGCCACCTATGACCCGGGATCCCGGACCTGGCAGGGGCGGTTGGGCATCTTTGAAACCCTGACGTTCGCCACACCGCTGATTCTGTCCGGACTGGCTGTGACGCTCGCCTTCCGCGTGGGCTTGTTCAACATTGGTGCGCAGGGCCAGATCATCCTCGGCGCCACTTTTGCCGGTGTCGTCGGCTTCATGATCGAGCTGCCCCCGGGCATCCACCTCCTGGCCGTGGTCCTGGCAGGTGCCATCGGCGGCGCACTGTGGGGCGGCATCGCCGGCTTCCTGAAGGCCAAAACCGGGGCGCACGAAGTGATCGTGACGATCATGCTCAACTACATCGCCGTTTCCCTCGTCCTGTACCTGCTCAAGAACCAGCTGCGGGACCCCTCCAGCAGCAACCCCATCAGTCCCCGCATGCACGAGAGCGCCATGTTCCCGCTGCTCCTGGGCCCCAACTACCGCGTGCACGCAGGCCTGATCCTGGCCGTGGCGGCCGTTTTTGTCGTCGCCTGGCTGCTGAACCGGTCAACATTGGGCTTTGAATACCGTGCCATTGGCGCCAACCCTCGGGCCGCCCGCACGGCCGGCATGCTGGTCTCCCGCGGCTACATCACCGTCATGCTGATCTCCGGCGGCCTGGCCGGACTTGCCGGGGTGACCCAGCTGGCAGGGACCGAGAAGCTCCTTGACTCGGACATTGCCGGCAGCATCGGCTTTGACGCCATCACCGTCGCCCTGCTCGGGCGTTCCAAACCGTGGGGCACGTTCTTTGCCGCAATCCTGTTTGGTGCGTTCAAGGCTGGCGGCACGTCAATGGCCATCAACGCCGACGTTTCCATTGACATCGTCGCAGTGGTGCAGTCCTTGATTGTGCTGTTCATTGCGGCCCCGCCGCTGGTGCGTTCCATGTTCCGGATCAAGGCCGTCAGCCGTGAAGGAGTAGCAGCATGAGCATCACAGCCAAGAGCAAACCACTGAAGGTCAACGACGCCGTCGCAGTGCGCAGCTGGAAAATGCCGATCCTGCTCGGCGTGCTGGCGTTGTTCGCCGTCGTCGTCTTCATTGTGCTGGGCCCCAGCGGCACAGCCACCTTCCGGATCTCCCAGGACGGCGACGCCTGGCAGGTGCCCAACTTGGTCCTCCCGGCCAAGGCCATGGGCATCATTGTCTCGGTGGTCTGTGTGGGCCTGGCCTATCTGGCCTACACCCAGACCAAGTCAACCGGCAAGATCGCCACTTGGGTGGTCATGAGCTTCGCCGTGGTGTTTGTTGTGGGCCTGATGGTGTGGATCATCGGCGGCACCACTACCCAAAACATCACGCTGGTCGGCCTGTTTACGGGCGCCATGCTGATCACCACGCCGCTGGTGTTTGGTTCGATGTCCGGAGTGCTCTCCGAACGGGCCGGGGTTGTCAACATCGCCATCGAGGGCCAGCTGCTGGCGGGCGCCTTCACCGCAGCCCTTGTAGCCTCCATCACGCACAACGCCTTCGCCGGCTTGTTTGCTGCAGCCGTCGCGGGCGTGCTCGTCTCGGTGCTGCTTGCAGTGTTCAGCATCAAATACGTCGTGAACCAGATCATTGTGGGCGTGGTGTTGAACGTGCTTGTGTCCGGGCTGACAGGGTTCCTGTTTGAAAAAATCATGAAGACAAAGGTTGACGGGGAGACCATCTTCAACCAGCCGGCGCACCTGCCGAACATCCCCATCCCGCTGCTCTCCGAGATTCCCATCATCGGCCCCACCTTGTTCCGGCAGTCCATCATTGGCTACTTCATGCTGATCCTTGTTGTCGCGCTCTGGTTTGGCCTGTTCCGCACCAAGTGGGGACTGCGTGTGCGTGCCGTGGGCGAACACCCCAAGGCCGCCGACACCGTGGGCATCAATGTCAACCGCACGCGCGTCCTGAACGTGCTGGCCGGCGGTGCCGTCGCCGGAGTGGGCGGCGCCTACTTCACCCTCGTTGCCGTCAGCAGCTTCAGCAAGGACATGACAGGCGGCCTGGGGTTCATCGCCCTGGCGGCGTTGATCTTCGGGCGCTGGAACCCGATCGGTGCCGCACTTGCCGCCTTGCTGTTTGGCGTGGCAGGAAACCTGCAAAGCATTCTCTCCCTGGCCGGCACCCCCATCGACGGCCAATTTCTGGCCATGCTGCCGTACGCGCTGACCATCCTGGCCGTGTCCGGTTTTGTCGGCAAGGCCATGGCCCCGGCCGCCGACGGCGAACCCTACGTAAAGGAATGACCCACAGCATGCCAAGGAGCGGGAAATGAACACGTCCGACGTCGACTGGGAACCACTGCGCCTGGCCGCCACCGCGGCGCTCGCCAACGCCTACGTGCCGTATTCCAAGTTTCCGGTGGGGGCTGCGGCCAGGCTGGAGGACGGCAGCATCGTTGCGGGCTGCAATGTGGAAAATGCCAGCTATGGGCTGACACTGTGTGCTGAATGCACCATGATCGGGGCGGCACGGATGCACGGCGGCGGGCTCATCACCGAGTTTTACTGTGTTGACGGCCAGGGTGCCATCCTCATGCCGTGCGGGCGCTGCCGGCAGATCCTGTTTGAATTCAGCACGGCGGACACCCGGCTGATGACCTCGTCCGGGGTGAAGACGATGGACCAGGTCCTGCCGGACGCCTTTGGCCCTCGGGACCTGGACCGGGTCGCGGCCGCACCCGGTGGGGCAAGCCACTGACTCAAGCAAGCCACCGCGAACAGTTCCAGCCCTGGAATCCACTCCTGACAGCCAGCACCGAGAATCGGACGGACACACCATGAACAGCGCATCCCCTGCAATCCCCACCTTTGACGCCGTTGACATCATCCGCACCAAGCGGGACAAGGGCACGCTAAGCGCCGACCAGATCCGGTGGACCATTGACGCCTACACCCGGGGCACCATCGCCGAGGAGCAAATGGCCGCGTTGAACATGGCGATCCTGCTCAATGGCATGAACCGGGCGGAAATTTCCCAGTGGACGGCGGCCATGATCGCCTCCGGCGACACACTTGACTTCAGCGGGCTGCGCAACGCCCGGGGTGCCGTCATGCCAACAGCCGACAAGCACTCCACAGGTGGGGTGGGGGACAAGATCACCCTGCCGCTGGCCCCGCTCGTGGCGGTATTTGGCGCGGCTGTGCCACAACTGTCCGGCAGGGGATTGGGCCATACAGGCGGGACCCTGGACAAGCTCGAGGCCATCCCCGGCTGGCGCGCCGACCTCAGCAACGAGCAGATGATGCGCCAGCTTTCGGACGTGGGTGCCGTCATCTGCGCCGCCGGCACCGGCCTGGCGCCCGCTGACAAGAAGCTCTACGCCCTGCGTGACGTCACCGGGACTGTCGAAGCCATTCCGTTGATCGCCTCGTCCATCATGAGCAAAAAGATTGCCGAGGGGACAGGAGCACTGGTCCTTGACGTGAAGGTCGGGTCCGGCGCCTTCATGAAGAACGTGGACATGGCCCGGGAACTGGCCGAGACCATGGTCGCCCTGGGCAAGGATGCCGGCGTGAACACTGTGGCGCTGCTGACGGACATGTCCACGCCGCTGGGCCTGACGGCGGGCAACGCCATCGAGGTGCAGGAATCCGTGGAGGTGCTGGCCGGCGGCGGTCCGGAGGACGTCGTGGAGCTGACGGTGAAGCTGGCGGAGGAGATGCTGGAAGCTGCCGGGATCCGCGGCGCCGACCCCGCTGCCGCGCTGCGGGACGGGCGGGCCATGGATGTCTGGCGCCGGATGATTTCAGCCCAGGGCGGCGACCCCGACGCCGCCCTGCCGGTGGCCCGCGAATCCGAGGTTGTTTACGCCCCGGCCGACGGCGTGCTTGTCGGCCTGGATGCCATGGCCGTGGGTGTTGCCGCGTGGCGCCTCGGTGCCGGGCGTGCCCGCAGGGAGGATGTGGTCCAGGCGGGGGCCGGCGTGCGCATGCATGCCAAGCCGGGTGCGCTGGTGCGTGCCGGCGAGCCGCTCATGACACTGCTGACCGACACTCCGGAAAAGTTTGACCGGGCCAAAGAGGCGCTTGAAGGTGCCGTGACGATAGCCCCCGAGGGGTCCCGGCCGGCGAACCAGCTCATCATCGACCGCATCGCCTGAGCAATGCTCCTTCAGCTCTGGCGCGTTTTTTCGGAACGCTCGCGCAGGCGGTGCCATGGCCTTGCCGAAAGCTCAACCACTGCTGATAAATCGTCCTGGCAAAAGAAGCGCTGGCGAATTCGCTCGTCCGTGCGACCAAAGCAGTAGACGCGGGCGAAAATAGTTCAGAAATATCGTCCGCTGGGTGGATACCCGCAGCCCCGCTGCGTGGGAAACTTGGAACACACAACCACCACAGGAGAGGAACCGTCCAGGGTGGACTTTTTGCACATCGTCGGTCAAATCAATTTTCTGATTGAACATTCCGCAGCCCAATGGTGGGTGATCCCGTTGGTCAGTCTCTTTTGCCTGATTGATGGATTCTTTTTGTTCCTTCCCAGCGAGACGGCCATTGTGGCGCTGGCCTCGATTTCCGCCCGCACCGGGCAACCCAATATTTGGTTCTTGATCATCGGCGCGTCGATCGGCGCCATCATTGGTGACAATATTGCCTACTTCATGGGCAAGACGCTGGGCACCACACGCTTCAAATGGATGCGCAGGCCACGCGGCGCCAAGGCATTTGCCTGGGCCGGCAAGGAACTGGAGAAGCGTGGAGCCATCTTGATTTTCACCGCACGCTACATTCCCGTGGGCAGAATTGCAGTCAATTTCACCGCCGGCGCCACCCATTTTCCGTGGCGCCGCTTTGTTTTGCTGGACGGAATTGCCGTCGTGACGTGGGCCGGGTATTCCGTGGCCGTGGGAACCTTTGCCGGTGCATGGGTCCATGACAATCCGCTGCTGGGTGTGGGAATCGCCATTGCCTTCGCGATAGCCATCGGCTTTGTGGTGGACCACGCCATGAAGTACCTGCACCATTACCTGGAAAAGCGCGGAAAATTGGCGCCGCGCCCCGAGCCGGGACTCATGGCAGCCCAGCACGCCGCCCGGGTCGAGGCTGAAACTGCCCTGCTCGCCGCCGCTGCCGAAGTGGCAGCCGGAAGCGACGAAACCGGCAGCCACGGGTCCTCCGATACAGAGCCCGCAAGCGGACGCGGCCCTGTTGGTGTCGCCGTGGCCGCGACCGCCGTCACCGAGGTAAGCGCAACCGGTGTCGCCGCAACCACCTCCGACACTGCCGGAAGCGATGAACCGGCTGCGCCCACGGCGAACGTGGGGGAGGCGCCCCGGGGAGGGGCCGACGTCGAAAGTTCCGCCGCCTTCCCCACGCCAAACACAGGCGCAGTCCCAACAATGGTGGCCGAAACCGGGTGCGAGGGGCGCCAGCCGGTGGCCGTCAAGACCGGTGTCTCAGGTGTTGCCGGCCAGCACGCCTAGCGCGCCGAACTAGCGCAGTGCCGGACACATCCCTAGAGTGGGGATTGTGACTAACCCAACTTCAGAGCACGCTGCCACGTCCATCCCCGTTGTGGACCTCAAATCGTTGCCAAAAGTATCCCTGCACGACCACCTGGACGGCGGTTTGCGTCCGGAAACCATCATCGAGTTGGCGGCACAGACGGGTCATGCACTCCCGGCCACCGACCCCGAGGAGCTGCGCGCCTGGTTTGTGCAGTCGGCAGATTCGGGTTCGCTTGAGCGCTACCTCGAAACCTTCGAGCACACAGTTGCCGTCATGCAGACGCACGATTCGCTGGTCCGCGTGGCCCGGGAATTCGTTGAAGACCTGGCCGAGGACGGCGTGGTGTACGGCGAAGTCCGCTGGGCGCCCGAGCAGCACCTCACCGCCGGGCTGAGCCTTGACGAGGCCGTCGAAGCGGTCCAGGAAGGCCTCGAGGAAGGCATGGATGCCGTCGATGAGGACGGCGGCTACATCGAGGTCGGCCAGATCGTCACGGCCATGCGCCATGCCGACCGTGGTGCCGAGATCGCCCAGCTTGCCGTGCGCCACCGCGACAACGGCGTGGTCGGCTTCGACATTGCCGGCGCCGAGGAGGGTTTCCTGCCCTCGCGCTTCACCGAGGCGTTCACGTTCCTGGCCGAAAACAACTTCCCCGCCACCGTCCATGCCGGGGAGGCTGCCGGGCTCGACAGCATTCAGGATGCGCTGGTCCACGGCCGCGCCTTGCGCCTGGGCCACGGCGTGCGCATCGCCGAAGACATCCACCTGGACGTTCAGGAAGAGGACGGGAACGACGTCGGCACCGTCACCTTGGGCGACCTGGCCCAGTGGGTGCGCGACCGCCAGATCCCGCTGGAACTGTGTCCGTCGTCGAACCTGCAGACCGGCGCCGTTGCCTCCTTCGGCACCACGATTGCCGAACACCCCATCGACCTGCTGCACCAGCTTGGCTTCAACGTCACAGTCAACACCGACAACCGGCTCATGAGCGGCACCACGCTGACCAAAGAATTCGGGCTGCTCGTTGAGACGTTTGGCTATGGCCTGGACACGGTGCTCGAGATGACCTTGAACGCCGTCCACGCAACGTTCCTGCCCATCGAAGCCCGAGAGCAGCTGGCGGACTTCATCATCGAGCACTACGAAGACGCCATGGAGGAAATGGACGACTTCGAAGACTCGGAAGACTTTGAGGCCTTCGGTGCCGCCGACGGCCCCGGCCGGGGCGATTCAGAGCTTGACGACTAGCACCGGGCAGCACGACGGCGGGCGGGCCATCTCCAGCCAACTGGAGATGGCCCGCCTTGCCGACGTCGTCGCAGCCCTGCGTGAACACTGCCCCTGGACTGCGGCACTGACACGCGACTCCCTCACGACGTATTTGCTGGAGGAATCCTATGAACTCATTGAGGCTCTCGAGGCGGGCCGCAGGGAGGAAATAGCCGGCGAACTGGGCGACATCCTGCTGCAGGTGGTCTTGCATGCCCGCCTGGCCCAGGAGGACGGCAGTTTTGACCTCGCCGATGTGGCCCGCGGACTGAGTGAGAAGCTGATCCGCCGCAGCCCCCATGTATTCCAGGCCGACGGCGCCTTGCAGGACAGCTTCCCGGCCACCATCGCCGAAATCGAGGAAACCTGGGAACGCGTCAAGGCGGCCGAACGTGCCAGCTCCGGTACCGCCGCGACTGCCAGCCCCTTCACCGGGATTCCCCGCTCACTGCCGGCCCTGGCGATGGCCCAGAAATCCATTGAGCGGGCCGAACGTGCAGGCCTCAGGGCGGGGGAGCCGCCCGGTAACCCGGGTGGGGACATCGGGACCGAGGCAGAACTCGGGAAGGTGCTGTTCGACGTCGTCCGCCTTGCCCAACAGCGAGGGATGGATGCCGAGCGGGCCCTGCGCACGGCCGTGCGTGAGTTTCAGCAGGGCGTTTAAGCGCGACTGCGGGAGTTGCTGACCGGCACCGGATGCACGCCACCGGCGGGGATCAGCAACTCCCGCCATCGTTGTTGCGGGCTGGTTCAGTCGGCCAGCAGTTTGTAGATGGTGCGGCGGGCGGCGTCGAGGGCTTCGGTGGCGGTCTTGAGCTGTTCCTCGGTTCCGCCCATGCCGATTTGCTGGACGGCTCCGGTGAGCTTGCCCATGCTCAGGCGCAGCTCCGTCCCGGCGCCGGCCTCCTGGTTGACGTCGGCCCAGACCCGGGCCATTTCCTCGATGTTCTCGGCCACATAGGCCTTGCCGGCCTCCGTCAGCTCGAATTCGGTGCGCTTGCCGTCGCCGGTTGACTCGATCAGGCCCTCGGCCTGCAGGGCCGCCAATGCCGGGTAGATCGAGCCGGGGCTGGGGCGCCAGGCGCCGTCGGTGTGGGCCCCGATGGCCCCGATCATGCCGTAGCCGTTGTAGCTGTGTTGGCTGAGCAGGGACAGGATGGCGCTGCGCACGTTGCCCTTGCGGACCCGCCCGCCCTGTCCAAAGCCGGTCCTGAAACCAGGGCGGCCGCGCCCGCCAAGTCCCGGACCGCCGTGGCCGAAGCCGGGCCCGAATCCTGGTCCAAACCCCTGTCCAAAGTCCGGGCCGCCGTCCTTGGGCCCGCCGCCGGGACCGCCACGCGGTCCGCCGCCGGGACCGCCACGCTGTCCGCGGGGACCGAAGCCCATGGGGCCGAAGCCGGCCGCGAATCTGCTGCGCCTGGGACCAAATCCGCTGTCGAAACCACCGTCGTCCGGGTTGGCTTCGGGGTCTTCGCCCGGCCCGAAGCCGGGCTTGCCGCCGCGCGGGTCCTCGCCGGGGAACCATCCGGCGGGTTCCGTGAATTCACCGTCGCCGGTGGGGGAATTGCTTTCATGGTGGCGCCGTGAGCGCGGGCCGCGGTGTTCGTCACGTTGGTTGTCGTTGTTTTCCTGTGGAAAGTTGAAGTTTTTCATGGTGTGTTGCCTGTCCCTGCGTGAATGGTTTTATGGAGGCTGCAGATGGCGGGGATCAAAGATGATCGGCGCATCCGGCCCGGTGGCGGCAGTCTGAGAGGCTGGCCGCTGATGTGTTGTCATGTCGCAGTATTTACGTTGCGATACTTAACGATATATCGCTATATTCGGTTGGGCAAGACGTTTGCCGATTTTTTTGCCCAGCAGCCCAGCGGCCCGGCGGTCCACAACCCGCCGGCGCCGCCACAATGGCGCTGTGAGCGTAGCAATGAGTGCCCCGTCACTTGGTCGGCTACCATTGAGGCGACAGCGTGGTCGACATTTACACTACAAAGCTGACTATTAGGAGCAATACATGGCACTTATTGAAGCCATTCATGCACGCGAAATCTTGGATTCCCGAGGAAACCCGACAGTTGAGGTTGAAGTTCTCCTGACCGACGGCGCCATGGGCCGCGCAGGCGTTCCCTCCGGTGCATCCACGGGTGCCTTCGAGGCAGTGGAGCTCCGCGACGGCGACAAGGGCCGTTACCAGGGCAAGGGTGTTTTGCAGGCAGTTGAGGCTGTCCTGGAAGTTATCGCACCGGAACTTGAAGGCATTGACGCCACTGACCAGCGCCTGATCGATTCCATGATGCTGGAACTGGACGGCACCCCGAACAAGGCCAAGCTCGGCGCCAACGCCATCCTGGGCGTCTCCCTGGCCGTGGCAAGTGCCGCAGCAGAGTCTGCCGGCCTGCCGCTGTACCGCTACCTGGGCGGACCCAACGCACACGTGCTGCCGGTGCCGCTGATGAACATCCTCAACGGCGGCTCGCACGCCGACTCCGACGTTGACATCCAGGAATTCATGATTGTGCCCCTGGGTGCAGCCACGTTCTCCGAAGGACTGCGCTGGGGCGTTGAGGTTTACCACAACCTCAAGTCCGTGCTGCAGGAAAAGGGCCTCTCCACCGGCCTGGGCGACGAGGGCGGCTTCGCGCCGAACCTGCCGTCCAACCGTGCTGCCCTGGACCTGATCCTGGAAGCCATCAAGCGTGCAGGCTACGAAGCCGGCAAGGACATTGGCCTGGCCCTGGACGTTGCCTCCTCCGAGTTCTTCACGGACGGCGCCTACCAGTTCGAGGGCAAGGCACTTTCCGCCGCCGAGATGAGCGCCTACTACACTGAGCTCGTCGCCGACTACCCGCTCGTGTCCATCGAGGATCCCCTGGATGAAGACGACTGGGAAGGCTGGAAGACCCTGACCGACGCCATTGGCGACAAGGTCCAGATCGTTGGCGATGACCTCTTCGTCACCAACCCCGAGCGCCTCTCCCGCGGCATCGAGGCCGCAACCGCGAACTCGCTGCTGGTGAAGGTCAACCAGATCGGCTCGCTCACCGAGACCCTGGACGCCGTGTCCATGGCCCAGCGCGCCGGTTACACCACCATCACCTCGCACCGCTCAGGCGAAACCGAAGACACCACCATTGCCGACATCTGCGTTGCCACCAACGCCGGTCAGATCAAGACAGGTGCCCCGGCCCGCTCCGAGCGCGTTGCCAAGTACAACCAGCTGCTGCGCATCGAAGAAGAGCTCGACGACGCCGCTCGCTACGCAGGCCGCAGCGCGTTCCCGCGTTTCAAGGGCTAAATAGCAACAAGAGCCGCGGCAGCTGGCTAAGGTGGAACACACACCTTGGTTCGCTGTCGCGGCTTTGTCGTCTCCGGAAACAGTTGCTGTCCGGCGAACACAGGTGGCGCACGTTTTGATCGGCAGAAGTCCTTAGGAGAAGCATGGCCACGCGACGGCCCTCGGTGCCAAAAGCCACGTTCCCGGCCGGCATTGGCAGTGCCGCGGACAAGGCTGCACAAAAAGCTGCATTGCCAAGCACGACGCCGGAACCCGGTGCGGGCGGTTCGCCCACCAACCGCGGTGGCAAGGCAGGCAGCGGCACAACAGGCAACGGCAAGACCGGCGCCAAGGCCGGCTCCGGTGCAGCAGGCGCCAAAAATGTGCGGCAGCGCGCATCCGGGCCCAACAGCCGCAGCCACCAGGACGGTGTGGTCCATGACAGCGGCAACAGCCCGGTGCCTGCACGGTCCTTCTCCGGACGGCTCCTGGTGTTGGGCCTGGCCATGGGCGTTGTGACCTTGCTGCTGGCACCCAACGTCCACACCTTCCTGGAACAGCGGGCCGAAATCTCCGCCCTGCACGAAGACATTGCCGCCCAGGAAATCCAGCAGGACGCCTACAAGTCGGAACTGGCCCGCTGGGACGACCCCGCCTACATCAAGCAGCAGGCCCGCGACAGGGTGAGCATGCTCATGCCCGGGGAAACCGGATACTGGGTGTACGGGGCGAACGGCGTCGAGGCCCTGGACAATTCGGCCGACGCTGCCAAGGCAGCAGCCGTCCAGGCGACCACCGCCAAGAACGCCACCTCATTGTCGGTCGAGCCGTGGGTGGACAGCTTGTGGGGCGCGGTGCAAAAGTCCGCTGAGGTGGCAACTGCGCCTGCTGCGCCAGCCGCACCAGCCGCCCCGGCGCCCGAGCCGGCCCCGGAACCCGAGCCCGCGCCCTGAGCCGTTCGCATGGATCCACAGCCGCTGTCCTGCACACCAGGCAATTGGGCGTGCCTGCCGGCGTCGCACGCCCAGCGGACGTGAAACGGGCTTCGCCTGAGGCAGGCGGCGGAAACCGCACTGACGGCGGCACGCTAAAATAACTGGTTGAACACAATCGCCACACCACAATTCGCCCACAGCTCCAGCCGGCAACCACGGCACTGAGCCAGTGCGCATCACGACAGTTTCAGGAAAGGCCCCCGTGCCCGCAACGCCAAGCTCCGCCTCAGGCGGGCGCGTCCCCACCCAGCACGACCTTGACACCCTCAGCCGCCAGCTCAACCGGCCGGTGCGCGACGTCGTTGAGATCCCGGCACGGTGCGTGTGCGGCAATCCGCTGGTGGCAGCCACCGCCCCGCGGCTCAGCAACGGGATTCCCTTCCCCACCACGTACTACCTGACGCATCCCGTCATTACCGCTGCGGCTTCCCGCCTGGAGGCTGCTGGCCTGATGAACGAAATGACTGACAGGCTCGGCAGCGACAGTGAGCTGGCCGCCGCCTACCTCAAGGCCCATGAAAGCTACATTGCGGCCCGTGAAGCCATTGGTGGGCGTGCGGGCACCGGCCCGGTCCCGGAGATCGCGGGAATTTCTGCAGGGGGCATGCCGTCGCGCGTCAAATGCCTGCACGTGCTGATCGGCCACGCCCTGGCAGCCGGTCCCGGCGTGAATCCGCTCGGCGACGAGGCACTTGCCGCCGTGGCGCAGTGGTGGACGGCCGACACCTGCCATTGTGCAGGTGCCTGGGACGACGGGGCGCCGGTTCCCAACAAGGATTTAAGCCGCCACGTCAAGCATTTGAACCAACAGGGGAGCTGAGCCGCATGCGCGTTGCCGCCATAGACTGCGGAACCAATTCCATCCGCCTGTTGATTGCAGATGTCGTCCAGGACGGCGACGGCGGCCAGCACCTCACCGACATGCACCGCGAAATGCGGGTTGTCAGGCTGGGCCAGGGCGTGGATGTCACAGGCATGTTGGCCGAGGAAGCGCTGACGCGCACCTTTGCCGCCGTTGACGACTATGCAGTGTTGATCCGCTCGGCAGCCGTGGAACGGGTGCGCTTTGTTGCGACCAGCGCCACGCGCGACGCCGGCAACCGCGACGTTTTCATTGCAGGCATCGAGGCGCGGCTGGGCGTGGCCCCCGAGGTTGTCAGCGGTTCCGAAGAGGCAGCGTTGTCCTTCGCCGGCGCCGTCAGTGTCCTGCCCATGCTTGAAAACCGCAACGTACTCGTCGTCGACCTTGGCGGCGGAAGCACCGAATTTGTCGTGGGCGATGCCTCCGGCGTCCGCGGTGCGCTCAGCACCAACATGGGCTGTGTGCGCTTCACCGAACGCTACCTGCAAAGCGATCCCCCCACCCCGGCGGAAATTGCCGCCGCCGAAGCCGCCATCGAGGACAAGCTCGCGGAAGTCCAGGCAGTGGTCCCGCTTGGCGAAGTCGATGGCATTGTCGGTGTGGCCGGGTCAATCACCACCATCACGGCGCACGCCCTCGGGTTGGCGAGCTACCAGAGCGAGGTGATTCATGCCGCGGTCGTGCCTCTTGCGGAAATAGACGCCGCGGCGACAGCATTGCTTGCCATGACGCGCGCGCAACGCGCGGAACTTGGCTTCATGCATCCCGGGCGTGTCGACGTCATTGGTGCGGGTGCGCTGATCTGGCGCACGGTGCTGCGGCGCCTGGCGCAGCTCAGTGGAGGGAGGCTGGAATCGGCAACGACGAGCGAACACGATATTCTGGACGGAATCGCACTGGGTGCGGCCAGCAGCTGACCCAGGTAACAAACGGAAACGAGCGTTTATGCAGTTAGGCCCACGGTTGCGTCCCATCGCTGCCGCGTTGATGACGCTTGCCCTGGCGGGATCGCTGGTGGTGGCAGCCGCCCCGGCGGCATCGGCGGACGACATCCGGAACCGCGAGTACTGGTTGCAGAACTCCGGGATCGAGAAGGCCTGGGACGTTTCGCAGGGTGAAGGCGTCAAGATAGCCATCATCGACAGCGGCATCGACAAGTCCCACGCCGACCTCAAGGGGGCCGTGGTGGGCGGCACCGACATGTCGGGGGCCGGCAACGCCGACGGCACCAAGGGCATCGGCGCCGAACCCGAACATGGCACGCTGGTGGCCACAATGCTGGCGGGCCGCGGTCACAAGGCAAGCACCCCCACCCCGTCAGCCAAGGCGAAAACCAAGTCAACAGCCAAACCCAGCACGACGGCGCCGGCCAAGCCCACCGTCGGCGCGGGCACTGACGGTGTCATCGGTGTGGCTCCCAAGGCAGAATTGCTCAGCGTTTCCGTGTGGCTTGGCGGCGACAACCCCGCGGGCAAAAACATTGACGACCAGATCCCTGCTGCCGTGAAGTGGTCTGTGGACCATGGGGCGAAGGTCATCAACATGTCCCTCGGCAGCACCTCAACGGCCTGGCCGCAAAGCTGGGACGACGCCTTCGCGTACGCCGAATCCAAAGACGTTGTCATCGTGGCGGCCGCCGGCAACAGGAAAACCGGCAGCGAACAGGTGGGGGCCCCGGCCACCATCCCGGGAATTTTGGCCGTGGGCGGCCTCGACAAGGACGGGACCGCCAGCGTCGACTCCTCCTCCCAGGGCATCAGCATCGGTGTCAGCGCCCCGGCCGAGGATCTCGCCGGGGGACTGCCCGGCGGTGGGTACGCCCGCTGGAGCGGCACCAGCGGTGCCGCCCCGATCGTCTCGGGCGTGGCGGCGCTGATCCGCGCCAAATACCCCGAGATGAGCGCGGCCCAGGTCATCAACAGGATCATTGCAACGGCCCAACCCAAGGGCGAAGGTGTGCCCAACGCCATTTACGGATATGGGATTCTCGACGCCGAGGCGGCCTTGAGCGCCGAGGTGCCCGTGGTCGAGGCAAATCCGCTGGGAAGCATTGCGGAGTGGATTCACGTCCACCGGCGCAGCGAGGTCACCCCGCCCGCCGAAGAAGGCGGGGCGGTCGAGGCTGTGCCGCAGCCTAAGCCAACCCTGACTGATATGGCCGCCCCTGTGGCGATTCCGGCGGAGCAAAGCAGCAGCCCGCTGCCCCAAGTTCTGGTCCTCGGCTCCGTTGGGCTGCTCGTGCTGATTGGTGCGGGCGGGACCTCGCATGTGCTGCTTGCACGACGACGGCTGGCTCAGCCGGAAGGTGCTGCAGGTTCCGGCGGTGCTAGTGCGGGCGGCGGCGGGAAAGCCGGCGGCCCCGGTAAGGGCGGCCCCAACCGCGGATCCGGTTCCGGCGGCAGTTCAGGAAGTGACGGAACTTCGGGCGGCGGCGGAAAAGCCGCCGAGGGGGAGTCCCCGGCTGCAACGTCAGCAGCCGCCGGGAAGTCGGCCAAGCCGGCGTCGGACGCGGCATCGGAGCCGGCCCCGGAAACATTGTCCAGCAGGCGCGACAGCCGTCCCGCCAAGGCAAGCCACAAACACTAGGCCCACTCGCCGGCCGCAACCCTGTCCTGCGCAGTCTTGCCGGCCACAACCCGGCCCTGCGGAACCCTGCCCTGCGCTGCCCAAAAGCCGCCAACAACCGCTATGTTAAGCCGTTGTGCAGTTGGCTAGTGAATATTTTCACAAAGAACTGTATTATGGAGTTATGGCAATCACTCCAACATTTTCAGCACGTCCGCGCGTCCTTGTAGTTGGCGGCGGTTACGTCGGCCTCTACACGGCCTTCAACCTGCAGAAGAAGATCGCAAAATCAGGTGGCATCGTCACCCTGGTCGATCCACTGCCCTACATGACGTACCAGCCGTTCCTGCCCGAGGTGGCCGGCGGAAACATCGAGGCGCGCCACGCGGTTGTCTCCCACCGCAAGCACCTGAAGCAGACCGAGCTCATCCAGGGTTCCGTCACGGCAATTGACCACGAGAACCGCAAGGCAGTCGTGGCCCCGGCCGACGGCGGCGAGCCGTTCGAGCTGACCTACCACGACGTCGTCGTGGCTGCAGGTGCCATCACGCGCACCTTCCCGATCAAGGGCCTGGCCGAATCCGGCATCGGCCTGAAGACCATCGAGGAAGCCGTTGCACTGCGCAACCAGGTTCTTTCCCTCATCGAGCAGGCCTCCACGGAGACCGACCCGGCCAAGCGCAAGCGCGCCTTGACCTTCGTCGTCGTCGGTGGCGGCTTCGCCGGCATTGAAACCATCGCCGAACTTGAAGACATGGCACGCGCCGCCGTCAAGCTCAACGCCCGCGTGGAGCAGTCCGAGCTGCGCTTCGTCCTCGTTGAAGCCATGGGACGCATCATGCCCGAGGTCACCGAATCCCAGGCCCTGTGGGTTGTCGAGCACCTCCGCGGCCGCGGCGTTGAAGTTCTGCTGAACACCTCGCTGGACAACGCCGAGGAATCCAACCTCAAGCTCATCAACCTGCCGGACAAGTCCCTGGCCCAGCAGTTCGATGCCGACACCCTGATCTGGACCGCCGGCGTCATGGCCAACCCCATGGTTCGCTCCACCGATTTCCCGATCGAGCCCCGCGGCCGCGTCTCCGTGAACGGGAACCTGCAGGTTTCCGGCGAATTCGGTGTCATCGAAAACGCCTGGGCCGCCGGCGACGTTGCGGCTGTCCCGGATGTCACCGGCGGACTGCCGGACGGCACCTGCGTCCCCAACGCCCAGCACGCCCTGCGTCAGGCCAAGCGCCTGGCCAAGAACCTGTGGGCCAGCCGGTTCAACAAGTCCTTGAAGGGTTACAAGCACAAGAACCTCGGTGCCGTTGCCGGCTTCGGCCAGTGGAAGGGTGTTGCCAAGATCATGGGCATCCAGCTCAAGGGTGCGCCCGCATGGCTTGCACACCGCGGCTACCACGGACTGGCCATGCCCACCGTTGAGCGCAAGATCCGCGTGCTCTCGGACTGGTTCGTCACCATGATCGCCGGCCGCGATCTGGCCCAGCTGGAGAACCTGCAGGCGCCCCGCGCCACGTTCGTCTCCGCTGCCACACCGAAGCCCAAGCCTGCTGCCAAGCCGGTCGAGGCCCCCGCAGCTGAAGCCCCCAAGGTTGAAGCCAAGGAAGAAGCAACCGCGAGCAAGTAGCCACCGCTGCTGAACCGCGTTCGACGGCGGCCCTCCCCACAGTCTGCACCCAGACTGTGGCGGAGGGCCGCTTTTGTCTGCCCGGCTGCCGCGGCCGGGGCGGTGGCAGCTTGTGGCACTAGACTGAGCTGATGATTATCCGTCGTGAACATGCCGGGGACAGGCCCGAAGTCCTGGCCCTGGTGGAGGCTGCGTTTCCCGAGCCCGTTGAGGCACGGCTGCTGCGGGAGCTTTTTGCGGCGCGCGAGTACCTCCCCAAGCTGTCGCTCGTGGCCGAATCCGAGCGGGGAGAAATCCTGGGATATGTGATCACCACCCGGGCTTGGATCGGGGCGGCCAATTCGTTGGGATTGGGTCCCATAGCCGTGTTGCCGGGATACCAAAGGCAAGGCATCGGCACAGCCTTGATGGACGCCACCATCGCTGCAGCCAACACCATGGGCGAGCAAACGATCGTGCTGCTGGGCAGCACCGAGTACTATCCGCGCTTTGGCTTCGTGCCGGCGGACTCCATGGGGATTGCCTCCCCGGACCCGTCGTGGGGATCGCATTTCATGGCGTTGGCGTTGGACGCCTTTGTGCCCGGCCTGCACGGACACTTTAAATATTCCGAACCATTCAACTCACTCTGACGACCGGTTTCCTGCACGGGCTGCCCATCCAGTAATGTTGACGGCAGCCGGTTCAGTTTTTCGGCCACGCCCCAGTAGCCCAATGGCAGAGGCACCAGACTTAAAATCTGTAAAGTGTGGGTTCGAGTCCCACCTGGGGTACCAAGAAAGACCGCCAATGTGCGGAAGCCATACGGCGTCGAAACGAAGCAAGTTGGGCAGGCGGTTCGTGGCCGCTGCCCGGCGCCCCACCCTGATGCACGCCACAACGGGCTCAGCCCGCGCCGTCGGCGGACAAGCCCTTCCCTTCACGGGGAAGCTTGGCTCCCGGCCCGCATAAGGCGCCTTAAGCGAACAATGGGTGAACGTTTGCTGGGAATGGGCTGACAATGGGGGCCGTGGGGAATAAAAAAGTGGCTCCCGGCGGCTGACTTGATAGAGTTAGTAAATATCTTCACCCCCTATTTAGGAGGAAACAGCATCATGGCCCTTGGTGGTAATCCGGTTTTTGCCAATAACAAAAACTTCAAGGACACACCCTCGTCCCAGCGCGGCTTCGTCAACGGCGGGGCCGACACCATGGCTGCCCAGACGCAGTTGTCCGCGCAGCAGTTGCAGGACATGTACAGCAAGCCGTCCGCCAACGCCGCACAGACCGGCCGCATGACGTACGACGACGTCATCATGAAGACAGTCTTCACCCTCGCCCTGGTTCTGGTGGGTGCGGCCCTTGGCTGGATCGTACCCGTGCTGATGTGGCCGGGCATGATCGTTGGCCTCGTCCTTGGTTTGGTGAACTCGTTCAAGAAGCAGCCCTCGCCGGCGCTCATCCTTGCTTACGCACTCTTTGAGGGCATGTTCCTCGGGGCGCTCTCGGGCCTGCTGGAGAACATCTACCCGGGCATCGCGATCCAGGCAGTCCTTGGCACCCTCAGTGTGTTCGTCGTGACCTTGCTGCTGTTCCGCAATGGCAAGATCCGTGCCACCCCGAAGATGACGCGCTTTTTCATCATCGCGCTGTCCGGCTATGCACTGTTCTCGCTGATCAACCTCGGCCTGATGATGTTCGGAGCCACCAACACCCCTTGGGGCATCAATGGCATGGACATCCCCGGAACCAACATCCCCTTCGGTGTTGTCATCGGATTGCTGGCCATCGGCCTGGCCTCGTTCTCACTGATCGTTGACTTCACCTCCATTGAAAGAGGCGTGCAAAACGGGGTGCCCACCAAGTACTCCTGGACGGCGGCCTTCGGCCTGACGGTGACACTGGTGTGGCTGTACGTGGAGATCCTGCGCCTGCTGGCCATCTTGCGTGGCAACGACTAGACGTCCTGTCGCAAAATTACTTTGGCAACGCCCGGCCCCATGGGGACCGGGCGTTGTTTCCATAGCCTGACTTTTCAAAAACCGAAATAAGCAACACCCGTTGTAAATATCTAGCGAGAGCAGCTCATGAACGTATCCCCTCTGATCTGGGGCATTACCATTGTCATAATTATGGGCCTTCTGGCCTTTGATTATTTTTTCCACATCCGCAAGGCGCACATTCCCACCTTGCGTGAAGCAGCCATCTGGTCCTCAATTTATGTTGGCCTGGCAGTTGTCTTCGGTGTGGCAGTGTTCATCTTCGGCGGACCCACCATGGGTGGGGAGTACTTTGCCGGGTACATCACGGAAAAGGCCCTAAGCGTTGACAACTTGTTTGTCTTCCTTGTCATCATGTCCAGCTTCAAGGTTCCGCGCGAAGACCAGCAGAAGGTTCTGTTGTTCGGCATTGTCTTCGCGCTGATCGCCCGCACCGGCTTCATTTTTGCCGGCGCCGCACTGATCAACACCTGGTCCTGGATGTTCTACATCTTCGGCATCATCCTGCTCATCACGGCAGGCAACCTGCTCAAGGAGGAGGACAGCGAAGGCGACGACGCCGACAACTTCATCATCAAGTTGGCCAAGCGCCTGTTCAACACCTCCGACAAGTACGACGGCGACAAGCTCGTCACCAAGATTGACGGCAAGAAGGTCCTCACCCCGATGCTGCTGGTCATGGTCGCCATTGGCGGCACCGACCTGCTGTTCGCACTGGACTCGATTCCGGCCATCTTCGGCCTGACCCAGAACGTGTACATCGTCTTCACGGCGACGGCGTTCTCCCTCATGGGCCTGCGCCAGCTCTACTTCCTCCTTGACGGCCTGCTGGACCGTTTGATCTACCTGTCCTACGGCCTCGCCGCCATCCTGGCCTTCATCGGTGTGAAGCTCGTGCTGCACGCACTGCATGAGAACAACCTGCCGTTCATCAACGGCGGAGAGCCCGTTCCGGTCTTCGAGATCAGCACCAGCCTTTCGCTGATCGTCATCATCGGCGTCCTGGCCATCACCATTATCGGCTCGCTTGTGAGCAAGTCGGGCAAGGCCCAGACTGTCCTGAACAACGCCCGGCGCCACGCCGACAGCTACCTTGACCTTGACTACACGGCAGATTCGGCCGAGCGTGAGCGGGTCTACAACCTGCTCATGGTCGAGGAAAAGACCATCCAGACAATGGAAGTAAAGTTCCGCGACAAGCACAAGGACTCCGAAGAGATCCTTGAACAGATTGAAAAAGCACACCAGCAGCACAGGGACTACCGACTCAAGTAGCCCCTCCCCAACAAAGTGACCCGCAGTTGTGGTTGTTGGATCAATCGTTTTCGATTGATCCAACAACCACAACTGCGGGTCACTTTGGTTTAAGGGTTTAAGGGGGTGGCGGGTGAGGGGTTTGGGGTTAGCGGATCCTGCGGGCTCCCGGGGCGGGGGAGACGGCGAAGATGTCGGGGACCCCGAAGCCTGCCTCTGCAAAGGCCTGGACGACGGCGGCGCCCACCTGTGCTTCCTCGGCTGCGGGGATGAGGGCGATTGCCGAGCCGCCAAAGCCGCCGCCGGTCATGCGGGCACCCAGGGCGCCGTGGGCCAGCGCGGTGTCAACGGCGAGGTCCAGTTCGGCACAGGAAATCTCAAAGTCGTCGCGCATGGAGGCGTGGCTTGCGGTGAGGAGCGCACCAATGGCGGCCGGTCCGGCGTCGTCCAACACCGCAACGGTGTCAAGGACGCGCTGGTTCTCGGTCACGATGTGGCGCACCCGTCGGAACGTCTCCTCATCGAGCAGGCCGGCGGCCTCGGGCAGCTCGGCGGCGGTGATGTCACGCAGGGCCCGCACACCGAGCACCTCGGCACCCAGCTCGCAGGAGGCCCGCCGGGCAGAGTAGCCGCCGGTCGCATGGGCGTGGCTGACCTTGGTGTCCACGACGAGGATCAGCAGCCCGGCGGCCGCCAGGTCCAGCGGCACGAGCCTGGACTCCTGCGTGCGGCAGTCAAGGTACAGAGCATGGCCGTCGGTGGAGAGCAGCGACGCCGACTGGTCGAGGATGCCTGTGGGTGCGCCAACAACCTCGTTCTCGGCACGCTGGCCCACAAGAACCAGCTCGTTCAGGCTCAGGCCGGCAGATTCCAGCTCGTTGAAGGCTGTGGCGACGGCGCACTCGATGGCGGCCGAGGAAGACAGGCCGGCGCCCGAGGGCACGGTTGACTCCAAATACAGGTCAAAGCCGCCAACGGTGATGCCCATCTGGCGCATGACCCACACAACGCCCAGGGGATACGCGGTCCAGCCGCCCATGGTGTCGTGGGAGAGCGTGTCCAGGTCCACTGTGACAACGCCCTGGTCGCCGTAACTGGAGACGAGCCGCGCGGTGGTGTCCTCGCGCCGGCGGATGGCCACGACAGCGCTGCGGTCAATGGCGAAGGGCAGCACGAAACCTTCGTTGTAGTCGGTGTGCTCGCCGATCAGGTTGACCCGGCCGGGGGCCGACCAGACCCCGTCCGGTGCTGCGCCATAGGCGGCCTCGAAGGCCGCGGCGATCCGGGCGGCATCGATGGAGGCACTCATGCCTGTCCTGCTTTCAATGTTGCGGAGGTGCGGCGCAGCATGGCCGCTGTCTGCTCGGGAGTGGTGTCGTTGATGAAGGCGCCCATGGCGGCTTCGGAACCGGCCAGGAATTTCAGCTTGTCGGCTGCCCGGCGCGGGGATGTGAGTTCGAGGTGGAAACGGCCTGCCGGGCGCAGCAACGCATCCAGCGGCGCCTGGTGCCAGGCCGCAATGTAGGGCGTGGGGGTGTCGTACAGCTTGTCGAGGGTGCGCAGCACATCCAGGTACATGACGGCGAGCTCGTCCCGCTCGGCATCGTTGAGCGCGGCAAAGTCGGGCACGTGCCGGTGCGGGGTCAAATGGATTTCCAGGGGCATGTGGGCGGCAAAGGGCACATAGGCGCTGAAGTGCGTGCCCTGGGCGATCATGCGTTCACCGGATTCTGATTCCTTGGCCACTATGTCACCCAGGAGTGTGGCCGTGCCGTTGTTGTCGTCGTAGAACTTCCGGGCGGCGGCGGCCATGACTTGGCTGCGCGGCGGCACGTAGGAGTAGGCGTAGATCTGCCCGTGCGGGTGGTGGAGTGTCACGCCGATGTCCTGGCCGCGGTTTTCAAAGGGGAAGACCTGCTTCACCCCGGGCAGCGCGCTGAGTGCCTCGGTGCGGTGGGCCCAGGCGTCGATGACGGTGCGTGCCCGTTCGGTCGACAGTCCGCCGAAGGAGCCGGTGTGTTCGGGGGTGAACGCAACCACTTCACAGCGGCCGAACGCCCGGCCCTGCGTTCCCCAGACTGGGAGTTCCGGCACCGGGCCGACGGCCGGTCCCAGCGAGGGGAAGCGGTTCTCAAAAACTGCCACATCGTAGTCCGAGTCGGGAATCTCCGAGAGGTTCGCCCCGGTTGTAGGGCACAGCGGGCACTGGTCGGCAGGTGGCAGGTAGGTGCGGGTCTGCCTGTGGGCGGCAATCGCGACCCAGTCTCCCGTGAGGGCGTCAAAGCGCAGCTCGCCGGTATTTGCCTCCGAGCGGGGGTCGAGGGGGCGTGTGTCGGGGGCTGCATGGTTCTTGGCCACGGATCCGTCATCGAAGTAGATGAGTTCGCGGCCGTCGGCCAGAAGCGTTTTGGTGGGGGTGGTCATGAGGTCTTCCTGGGGGTGTTGGCGGCAGCAGTCGGGGACGTGATGAAGTGGGGGACGCGGGCCGTGAACAGTTCGGCGGCGGCTGTGCTGACGGCGTCGTCGGTAATGATGGTGTCCACGGCGCTCAGGGGCGCAATCGAACCCAGTGAGCGGACCTGGAACTTGGTGCTGTCAGCCAGGATCACCAGGCGCGTGGTGGCCTCGATGAACGCCGCGTTTGTCTCGGCTTCAAGCAGGTTCGGGCTGGTCAGGCCGCGGTCGGTGTCCAAGCCATGGACGCCCATGAAGCAAATGTCTGTGTTCAGGTGGTTCAGCGCCATGCGCGCCACCGGGCCCACCAGGGCTTCGGACGGTGTTCGTTCCCCGCCTGTGACGATGACCTTCAAGTCTGAGCTGCCTTGCTGGAGGTAAAGCAGCTCGGCTATTTTCAAGGAGTTGGTGACGACCGTCAGGCTGCCCAGCCGTTCAAGCTCCGCGGCCAGGGCGACGGCGAGCTGGTACGTTGTGGTGCCGCCGGTCAGGGCCAGGGTCATCCCGGGCTGGACCAATTCCAGTGCCTGCCGGGCAATGGAAAGCTTGCCTTCAAGCTGCTTGTCGACGTTGAGCAGGAAGCCGGGCTCAAGGGCGCTGAGCCGCGCGAGTCGCATGGCGCCGCCGTGGATCTTGCGGGCCAGCCCGTTCTGGTCGAGGGCCTCAATGTCGCGGCGAATGGTCATTTCGCTGACATTCAAGGCCGTCGCAATGTCGGCCACGCGCACAGCTTCGTGCAGCTGCAGCTCCTTGAGGATGCGCGATTGGCGCTCTGGTGCCAGCATGGGGGCCCCTTACTCTAATTCGGAACAATATAAACACTTTCAAACAAAATCTTACATGAAAGTGGGTGGATTTGAACCCAACCGGGGGAAATGTTGTGTTGCGAACGATCGATAAGCTGTACTCTAATCCCCATGACAACCCCCAATGATGCCCCGGAACCGCGGGCAGCCACCGGAACCCAGTTCACCTTGCGACGTGCGGATGCCACGGCCATTGTTACCTCACTGGCGGCCGGGCTGCGTCATTATGACAGGGGCGGTGTGGACCTTGTGGAGAGCTACCCCCTTGACGCCATCGCCCCGGGTGCTGCCGGAATCACGCTTGCACCCTTCGCGAACCGCATCGACGGCGGGCTGTGGGAGCTGGACGGGGCCGCGCAGCAGCTGGACATTACGGAGGTTGCCCGCAACAACGCCATCCATGGATTGTTGCGCAACACCGGCTACCACGCCCTCGAGACGAGCGACGCGCATGTGCTGCTTGAGGCTGTCATTCATCCCCAGCACGGCTATCCGTTTCTGGCCCGGCACCAGGTCCGCTACGAATTGGATGGCGCCGGCCACCTGCGCGTCTCCCAGACCCTTGTCAACGACTCCGCCCGCCGGGCCCCGTTCGTCCTTGGCGCGCACCCTTACTTCAGGCTCGGCACCGTTGCGCCGGAGGAGCTGCGCATCCAGGTCCATGCCGACAGCTACCTGCCCGCCAACGACCGCATGATTCCGACAGGGACGGCAGCGGTGTCCGGGCGGTACGAGCTGCGCGGGGGAAGGCCAGTCCCGGAGTCCGTGATGGACACGGCCTTCACCGATCTGCAGACGGACGACGGCGTTGCCCGGCACACGCTGTCCGGCCCGGACGGGCGCAGCGTGAGTTTGTGGCACGACGGAAGCGTCAGCCATGTGCACGTGTACGTCACGGAGCAATTCCCCGGCCGCTCCCTCGCTGTTGCCATGGAACCCATGACGGGGCCGGCCAACGCGTTCAACTCCGGCGACGGCCTGAGGTGGCTGGGAGCGGGGGAGTCCTTCACCATGAACTGGGGCGTGGAAGCGGTTCTGTGAGCGCCGCTGCGGTCCCGGTCCGCCCAATGGATGGGCGCCGGTTACAGTATTCGCCGCTCATGGGGAATTATTGAGCTATGACGCCCGAAGAACAGCAGCAACTGCACACTCCGCTGGAAGAGTCTTCAATGGTCCCGGTGGGGATGCGTGTGGCCGCTGCCTGGTCGTGGCGGGTCGCCATTGTGCTGATAGTTTCCGCCATGCTGATCTGGCTGCTGAGCAAGGTCACCATCCTGCTCATCCCGATCATGGTGGCCACCATCCTGGCCTCCCTGCTGCGGCCCCTGGTCAAGAAGATGAAGCAAATTGGCCTGCCCCAGGGCCTGAGCGTGGCGATCGCGGAGGTCGGTCTCGTCGTCGTGGTGTTGGGCGCGCTGTTCCTCGTCGGACGGCAAATGATCGTGGGCTTTTCAGACCTGAGCCAGCAGGCCATCAAGGGCCTGATCAAGATTCAGGATTGGCTGACCACCGGGCCGCTGGCGCTGAGCAACGACCAGATGACCAAGTACCTCGACGAGGCGCTGGCGGCACTGCAAAACAACACGAATGCCATCTTGTCGGGCGCCCTGGGCGTGGGCAGCGGCCTCACCCATTTCAGTGTGGGGCTGCTGCTGACCTTGTTCATCCTGTTGTTCTTCCTGTTGGAGGGCCAGGACATCTGGGCGTTCACCGTCAAATTTTTCCCGCGCCGGGCCCGACCGGCCGTGGATGGTGCCGGGCGCCGCGGCTGGGTGTCACTGGGCAACTACGCCCGCGTGCAGATACTCGTTGCCGCCGTCGACGCCATCGGCATCGGCGCCGGTGCGGCCATCATTCAGGTGCCGCTGGCGCTGCCGCTGGGTGTCCTGGTTTTCGTGGGCTCATTCATTCCCGTGGTCGGTGCGCTGGTGACGGGTGCCGTTGCCGTTCTGCTGGCCCTCGTCGCCAACGGCTGGGTCAATGCGCTCATCATGCTCGGCATCGTTTTGCTCGTGCAGCAGCTCGAAAGCCACCTGCTGCAGCCGTTCATCATGGGCCGGGCCGTTTCCCTGCACCCGGTTGCTGTCATCTTGGCTGTTGCCGCGGGCTCCGGCGTGGCCGGCATCCTCGGCGCCTTGTTTGCCGTGCCCCTCCTGGCGGTGGCAAATTCCTTCATTCGCTACATTTCCGGGCGGGGCTGGGAACATGACCCGGAGCTTCCCGACATTTACGGCTTGCCGCAAGTGGTCCCGGACGGCGGTGGCACCGGTGCCGGAGCCGGAACCGGCGCGGCCTCCGGCGTTGCCCGGGAGGGTGCCGGCCAAGCCGGCGCAGAAGATTTTCCCTGATCCGACGTCGGACGCCAGCCGCCGGCACCATAGACCGAAACCAACCGGCCCCAACCAGCTGGCCCAAGCCAACAGGCCCAGCCCGCCTGGACCCTGCGCAGTCAGGTTTGGGGCCGTGGGTGGCTTGGCCGGGAAACCGGGCCGGGCGCACAGTTTTTGTTCCATTCGTTTTGTAGAGAAAGAGAAAAGTACCGTGAACGCAACCAGCAATCTCCCCGTGACCCTTGCAGATGTAGAACAGGCACGGGAGTTGTTGGCGGAGATTATTGCCGTGACACCCATTGAGAGTTCCCGGGCGCTGGGCAGAATGACCGACTCGGAAGTGTACTTCAAGTGCGAGAACCTGCAGCGGGCGGGGTCGTTCAAGGTTCGCGGCGCGTACGTGCGGATGGCCAAGCTGTCCGCAGAAGAACGCGCACGCGGTGTGGTGGCGGCCTCGGCAGGCAACCACGCCCAGGGCGTGGCGGTGGCCGCGAAGGCGCTGGGCATCAAGGCGCGGATCTACATGCCGATGGGTGTGGCGCTGCCGAAACTTGCGGCCACCCGCGGCCACGGCGCCGAAGTGGTGCTGCGTGGAAACAACGTGGACGAGTCCCTGGCCGAAGCCGAGCGTTACGCCAACGAGACGGGGGCCGTGTTTGTGCACCCGTTCAACAATGTTGACGTCGTTGCCGGGCAGGGCACCATTGGGCTGGAGATCCTGGACCAGGTGCCCAACGTTGACACCATCATCATGGGTGTTGGCGGCGGCGGGCTGCTGGCAGGGGTGTCGGTGGCCGTGAAGGCGCGCGCCAAGGAGCTTGGCCGCGAGATCCGGGTCATCGGGGTGCAGGCCGAGAACGCTGCGGCGTACCCGCCGTCGCTGGCCGCGGATGCGCTGGTGCCGTTGAAGAAGGTTTCAACGATGGCCGACGGCATTGCCGTGGGCCGTCCCGGGCAGCTGCCGTTTTCCATCATCCGTGAGCTTGTCGACGACGTCGTCACCGTCAGCGAGGACTCCCTGGCCCGGGCGCTGATCTTCCTGCTCGAACGCTCCAAGATGGTTGTGGAGCCGGCGGGTGCCGTGGGCGTGGCTGCGCTCATGGAGGGAAAGATTGAAAATCCCGGCACCACAGTGGTCGTCCTCTCGGGCGGCAACATCGACCCGATGCTCCTGCTCAAGGTCATCCAGCGCGGGCTTGCCGCCGCCGGCCGGTTCATGACGGTGCGCATGATGCTCAATGACAGGCCCGGCTCGCTGGCGACGATCTCACGCATCATCGCCGAAAATGACGCCAACGTCACCGGCGTGGACCACACCCGCGTGGGCGGCTCCATCTCCATGGGCGATGTCTCGATCACAGTGAACCTGGAAACCAAGGGGCACGAACACTGCGAACTGGTGTTGACGGCGTTGCGGTCCGAGGGTTTCCAGCCGATCGTCGTGCACTAACCCCAATAATCAGCCGGCGCCTTAAACAACGAGGGTCTCCCGGGCTGGACCGTGGTGGTCGAGTCCGGGAGACCCAGGTTGTGCGGTGTGGCAGCCCTTAGAGGTTCTGGTACGGCTTCGCCGAGACAATGACCACGTCAATGGTGCGCCCGTTGGGTGCAAGGTAGTCCAGCTTGTCGCCGACCTTCTTGCCCATGATGGCTTCGCCCAGTGCTGAACGCTCACTGAAAACTTCCAGGTCGCCCGCACCAACTTCGCGGCTGCCCAGCAGAAAAGTGGTCTCATCGCCGGCAATCGTGGCGACAACCACCATGCCCTGTTCGACGACGCCGTCGTCAGCCGGTGCTTCGCCAACGCGGGCGCTGCGCAGCATTTCGCTGAGCTGGCGGATGCGGGCTTCGATCTTGCCCTGCTCATCCTTGGCAGCATGGTAGCCGCCGTTTTCCTTCAAGTCGCCTTCTTGGCGAGCCTGTTCAATCTTGCTGACAATCTCAGCACGGCCGGGGCCGGAGAGCTGTGTGAGTTCAGCTTGCAGGCGGTCAAAGGCTTCCTGGGTGAGCCATGCTGAGGGCGCACTGTTGGTGGTAGGCACGTAGTTCTCCTTGAATGTACAAAAGCAAAGGCCCCGCAGCAGGCCATCCACTGAAAGCTCAGGCGTGTGCACGAAAGCAAAATGCACAATCCACGCGCTGAAAATCCAAGGGTTGGCCAAGCGGGGCAGATGGTAATAGAGACCACTTTAGTCAATAAGGCGGAGAAACCCAAGAACTGGGTGGCGGGTGTTACAACTACTTCACGATCCAGCAGTATTCAACCACTCCGGTGACGGCCGGTGAATCCGTTCGAATGTCTCCGCGGACTACTGTCGTGTGGCCATTTTCGGACCCGGCGTCCTTGCCGTTGGGGCCGATGGTGATGACGTTCCAGCCCACCACCGCGTAGGCGTCGTTCATGGCCTTGAGCGCACATTCGGCCGTGTCGGCTGGGGCCTTGGTCACTGCCAGGTCCACAGTCGTCATGGTGTCGTCAACCACGTTGTAGCTGACAATTTTTTGCGAGACTCCCGTGTTTCCGCCAATGGTCACCCAGAGAACCCACGTCAGGGCCAGCACAGCTGCGACAAGCAAGAGAATTTTTTGGGATTTTTTGGACACCCGCCGCTTGGGTGTGCCGTATCGATTGGCTAGGCTGGTAGCTGCTGGAGAATCAGAAGTTGTCACTGCATCCACTTGTGTCTGTTCCGCGGGTTGCCGCGGTCTGGCCGCCCCAATTGACGAGGCGTTGGACTAAGGCAAGTTTAGCGTTCATTTGGCACCCCGATTTTGCCCCGCCTTTCCCCGACCCGCAGTTCCACAAGAAATGAAGGTAGCCTCCGTGAACAACAACGAGCGTCCAGCAACGCAGCCGCTGCGTCTTTTGGCGGTTCATGCACACCCGGACGATGAGGCAAGCAAGGGTTCGGCAATGATGGCGTCGTATGCGGCGTCAGGAGTTGAGGTGATGGTTGCCACATGCACCGGCGGGGAACGCGGCGACATCCAGAACCCCTCCCTGATGGGCGACCCCCACTCGGGCCGTGACATGGGAGGTGCACGCCGGCTTGAAATGGCGGCGGCTGCCAAGATCATCGGCATCCAGCACCAGTGGTTGGGATTCACCGACTCCGGCCTGCCGGAAGGCGACCCGCTGCCGGACCTGCCCGCAAACTGCTTTGCCCTGAAACCGCTGGAGATTGCCGCCGCCCCGCTGGTCCGGCTGGTGCGCCGCTTCAAGCCGCACGTGATCGTTTCCTATGACGAGAACGGCGGGTACCCGCACCCGGACCACATCATGGCGCACAAGGTTGCCGTGGAGGCGTTCAGGGCCGCCGGAAACCCCGAGCTGTACCCGGGCACCGGGGATGCGTGGGAGCCTGCCAAGCTGTACTACGACCTGGCGTTCAACCCGCAGCGCTTCCGTGCCCTGCACTTCGCGTTGCAGGAGGCCGGCCTGAACTCGCCCTACGCCGAGCGCCTGGCCGCCTGGCTGGAGGCCGACACCGAGGGACACACGCCGCCGGTCAGCGCGCATCCGACCACCACGCAGATTGACTGCGGCGACTATTTTGAGACCCGCGACGACGCCCTGCGCGCCCATGCAACGCAGGTTGACCCCGACGGGTTCTTCTTCGCCGTGAGCCCGCAAATGCAGCGGAAAGTGTGGCCCTGGGAGGACTATTCGCTGATCGAATCACGCGTTCCCACTGCCGAGCCCGAGAACGACCTGTTTGCTGGCCTACGATAGACAGTGGACGTTTTCCGGCAGGCACCGAGCCTGTCGGGGATGAAACGAAAGACGAATTGTGCACTCACTGATTTTGCTTGCCGCCACCGACCCCGCCATCCCCACCCAGCCGGGCCTGCGCCCGGGCCTGACCGAGGATCAAATCACCCCCGGCTTGCTGGGCTTCATCATCACCTTCGCCATTGTGGTGGTCATGTTCTTCCTCATCCGCGACATGACCAAGCGCATTCGCCGCGTCCGCTACCGGGACCAGGTTGAGGAAAACCGCAGGGGCGGTTCACACGGCCCCGCGACAGAGCACATGGGCATTCCCATCAGGGGGGACGACGACGGCACTTCAGTTCCGGCCCGGACACCCGAGCACGGTTCGGGTGAAGCGCCGCAAGAAGGATCCGCTGATGCATCCGATCCGGACAAAAAGTAGAGTTCTGCGATGAACCGGCTGGCAGGTGAACCTAGCGCTTACCTTCGCCAGCATGCGCAAAACCCGGTGGACTGGCAGCCGTTTGACGCTGCCGCCTTTGCCGAATCGGTGGCACGTGACGCACCCATTTTTCTGTCGGTGGGGTATGCCGCCTGCCATTGGTGCCATGTCATGGCCGGGGAGTCCTTTGAGGATCCCGCTGTAGCCGCCTATCTCAACGAACACTTTGTCTCCATCAAGGTTGACCGTGAGGAACGCCCCGACGTGGACGACGCCTACATGGCGGCAACCCAGGCCCTCAGCGGCGAGGGCGGCTGGCCCATGAGCGTCTTCCTGACCCCTGGCGGCAAGGCATTTTACGCCGGCACGTATTTCCCTCCCGTTCCCGGGCCCGGACGCCCCGCCTTCACCCAGGTCCTTGCCGCCGTCCACGAGGCCTGGACGGAACGCCGGGACCAGGTTGAGAAGACGGCTGACTCCCTGGCCGAGACCCTGGCGCAGCCACTGTGGCAGGTGCGTGCATCGGCGGGCCCAACGGCGCAGGCACCCTCCGCCGTCGAGCTTCAACCGGGGCAGGGAAACAACTGGCAGGAGCCGGTGGAACTCGCTGTCGCCGCGATGCTGCGGGCCGAGGATCCGGTGCATGGCGGATTGGGGCAGGCACCGAAGTTCCCGCCCACGCCGGGGCTAGAGTTCCTGCTGCGGCACGCCGCCATGTCCACGTCCGCCGAGGCCGTTGGCTCCGGGCAGGCGGCTGGTTTGGCGGGCCGGACGATGGGCGCGATGGTCCGCTCTGCACTGTTTGACCGGCTGGGCGGCGGATTTGCCCGCTACTCGGTCACGGCCGACTGGTCTGAACCGCACTACGAGAAAATGCTGTACGACAACGCCGGGCTGCTGCGCGTGCTCGTCCACTGGATCCGGCTGGCCGGGGACACTCCCCAGGATCCGGCCGACGGCGGTCCCGTGCCGCTGGGTGCCGCCGAGGCAAGGGACGCCGTGTCTGCGACCGTTGGCTGGCTCATGGCGGAGATGCGGCTGCCGGGCGGGGCGTTCGCGTCGTCGCTGGACGCCGACACCGTCGTTGACGGCGTGCACCATGAGGGTGCCAGCTATAAGTGGACGGCCGTCGACCTTGCAGCGGCCGCCCGTGACACCCCGGCATCCGGGGCGGGGGCCGCCGGGGCCGCCGGGGCCGCCGGGGCTGCCGGGGCTGCCGAGCTGGCTGCGGCTGTGGCCCGCACGATGGGGCTGCCCGGGGGTGCCGAAACCGGAGCTGAAACTGGAACCGGCGGGGGTGCCGGCGCGGAGGAGGCCCGCCCGTTTCATCCGGGCCGGGCCCTGACCCGGGAAGAACAAGAGCAGTGGGAGCGAATCAAGCCCGCCCTGCTGGCTGCGCGGGCCGGACGGGTCATGCCCGCCAGGGATGACAAGGTGGTGGCGGCCTGGAACGGCATGCTCATGTCGGCGCTTGCTGAAGCAGCCATGGTGCTGGAGGAGCCGGACTGGCTGGCGGCCGCCGTCGAACTTGGCGAATATTTGCGCTCGGTGCACTGGGACGGGACGCTGCACAGGGTGTCCCATGCAGGCCGGGCGCGCGGCATCAAGGGCCTGCTGGAGGATTACGCGGCCTGCGCCAACGGCTGTCTGAGCTTGTATGCGGCCACCGGGGACGCCCGCTGGTTCACGTTTGCCGGGGAACTTGTCCAGGCCATGGAGAAGGAGTTCATTGCCGACGGCGTGGTCTTGAACCGGGGTGCCGGGGACGGTGCGGACGGGGCCGTGCCTGGTTCGCGCGCCGCCGATCCCTTCGACAACGCAACGGCAAGCGGCGTGGCCATGATGGCGGAGGCCTTCATCGCGTGGTCTGCCTATACGGGTTCCGGGCGCCACCGGGCCATGGCGTCGGAGATGCTGGCCAGTGTTCCGGAACTCGCCCGGCGGGCTCCGCGCTCGGCCGGCGGACTGCTCGGTGCTGCGCTGGCGATGGATTCGGGCCCCTTGGAAGTTGCTGTTGTTGGACCCGCCGGGGAGGAACGGGACGCGCTGGTGCACCAGGCGTGGTGCTCGGCAAAACCGGGCCTCGTTGTGGCGGTGTGGGACGGCGTTGGGGTTGCACCTGTGCCGCTGCTTGAAGGGCGGTCGCTGGCTCGTCGCTCCGACGCCTCCGTGGCGCCGTTGGCCTATGCCTGCCGGAACATGGTGTGTGCCCGCCCCGTTGACGGTGTGCCGGAATTGCGGCAATTGTTGCGCTGATTGTGTCACTGCTTACCCTGCAATACGCAAACTATCGGTTAGATTGATCAGATACACCTCTCCGTCCGGGGATTTGTGGGGGAATTCCGGAAGGAAATCAAGCATGAGAGTTTTGCGCCGAATAGTTTTTCCAATCCTGTGGTTGTTGCTCTTCGGCATCATCGCCGCAGCACTGGTCAAAATGGCCTTCCTTGACGGTCTGAAAGACCAGGGTGAACAAATGGTTCCCGGTGCCAGCGTCCAGGCACCCGTCATTGAAACCTCCCGCGGCACCGTGACGAACACGGTGGAGCTGACGGGGGCCGTGCAAAGTGACGCCGCCGTGCCCGTCCGGTCAACCGCCGTGGGAAAAGTTGTGTACTTCTTCGCGGAAGAAGGCACCCAGGTTGCTGCCGGGGACAAGCTGTTCCAGATCCGCGCCGAAGTTCCCCCGGATCCCACCGCCGTCGTGCCGGAGCAAACCTCCGACGACGGCGAGGATGAACCGGCCACACCAGCCGCGCCCCCTGCCCCGGTCTACAGCTACACCGATGTGCTCGCACCGGCCACCGGCACGCTCGACACCCTGACGGTGCTGCAGGACCAGGAAGTCAGCGTCGGCGAGAACGCCGGAACCGTCGCCCCGGGCAGCTTTTCCATCACCGGTTCCCTGACCACGGCACAGCAGTTCCGCCTGTTGGGCAAGCCCGCCACGGCCACGGGAACCGTCACGAACGGCCCGGCACCATTCGCCTGCCAAAACGTGCAGCTCAGCAACAAGGACACCGCCGCCGACAGTGGCCAGAACCCTGCTCCCGGCATGGGCGCCGCGGGCACCGGCATGGGCGCCGCGGGCACCGTGGCACAGGGCGAAGGATCCGGGCAGGTCAGCTGTGCCGTGCCGGCCGACGTGACTGTCTTCCCGGGACTCGGCGCCACCATCACCCTTGTTGCGGGGGAATCCCCGAACGTGCTGACCCTGCCGCTGACGGCGGTGAAAGGCAGCGTCCAGAACGGTCTCGTCTGGCTTCCCTCGGCAGACGGGGCAGGGGTGCCCGAGGAGCGCAAGGTGGTCCTTGGCCTGAACGACGGCGAGCAGGTCGAGATTGTCGAGGGCCTCGCCGAGGGTGATGCGGTGCTTGAATTCGTGCCCGGCGTGGATGCCGTACTGCCTGAGGGCCAGATGCCCGGCCGCGGCATGATCGGCGGCTGACCATGACTGGCATAATTCCTGAAAACAGGGAGGGCGAGGCGGACGGCGCAAACCCGCCCCTGGTCGACCTGGACAACGTCACCCGCACCGTTCTGCTGCCGGATGATGAACAACTGCACATCCTGCGCGGCATCGACCTGCAAATCCGGGTGGGAGACCACACCGCGATCGTTGGCCGCTCCGGCTGCGGCAAGTCAACACTGTTGAACATCCTGGGCGTGCTGGATTCCCCCAGCACCGGGACCATGCACTTTGAGGGCACGCCCGTGGCGAAGCTGCGCAACAATGCACGCGCCAAGCTGCGCGGCTCCAGCATCGGCTTCGTGTTTCAGCAGTTCAACCTGCTCCCGGGCCGCAGCGCCCTGGAGAACGTCATGACACCGCTCATGTACGGCACCGGCAGGGAGTTCTGGCGCCGCAGCACGATCGCCATGGACATGCTGGACCGGGTGGGCCTTGCCGCCCGCGCGAGCACCCAGCCGCACATGCTTTCCGGCGGCGAGCAGCAGCGCGTGGCCATTGCCCGCGCCCTCGTCCGGCGGCCGCGGCTGATCCTGGCCGACGAACCCACCGGAGCCCTCGACGTGGAAACCGGGCAGGCCGTCATGGACCTGCTCGACACCATTGCCACCGAATCCGGCGCCGCCCTGGTGACCATCACTCACGACCACAACGTTGCGGCGCGTGCCCGCACCCGCTACCGGCTGGACGCGGGCGTGCTCACAGCCACCGACGGCGCCCTGACCGACCCGGCGCTTGCGGGGGTTGGCGCATGACGGCGTTCATCTCCACCATGGTGGAGGCGTGGTCCGAACTGCGCATCCACAAGACCCGCGTGCTGCTGGCCCTCGTGGGCGTTGCCCTTTCCGTGGCCGTGCTGACCACAGTGGTGGGCGTCGGCAACCTCGCCCGGGAAGGCATGCGCCTCGACTCCGAGCGCAACGGCGGCCGCGAGGCCACCTTGTCCGTGTCCATTTTCCCTCGCGGCGGTGAGATGGGCAGCGACTTTTCCGCGGCTGATCGGGTCCTTGACGCCACGGTGGAGCGCTTCGGCTTCACCCACGCCTCGCGCGTCACCCAGATGCAGGGCCGCTTCCAGTTCCCCAACGGTGTGCAGTCGGTGGAGCTGATGGCGGTGGACCCCTCCTATGGTGACATCACCAGGGTGGACGTCTCCCAAGGTGCGTGGTTTGCACCTGACGACGCCGACCGGCTGGCTCCCGCCGTCGTCGTCAATGAAGCGTTTTACACCGCTGCGGGACGACCCAGCCTCACCACGGACCCGCAGGTCACAGCTCTCGGCGTGGCCGGCGCCACCGCTGTCATGATCGGCGTCATGCCCAACAGGTACCCGGAGGAGATGCCGCGGGCGTTCATGCTCACCGGGGCAGCGGCCGACGCTGGCATGAGCGGTGATCCGAACGGCGGAGGTTTTGGGCGGGAGCTGCGAATTTGGGTTCCGCCGGAGATGGCCGATGAACTGACATCGGTGCTGCAGGCCGACATGGCCCAGGCGATGCCGGAGTTCGATGTGGGCGTGTACCGCAGCGACTACGCGGCCTACGGCGACCCGTTCGCCATGGTCCAGCTCATGGTTTCAGGCATTGCGGCGCTGATTCTGCTGCTGGGGGCCGTGGGGCTGCTGAACATCTCCATGGTCACCGTCAGGTACAGGGTGCGTGAGATCGGCATCCGGCGCAGTTTCGGGGCCACCTCGGGAAGGATTTTCACCGGCGTCATGATGGAGTCGGTGGTGGCCACCACGGTTGCGGGCGCGCTTGGCGTCATGCTGGCGGTGGCGGTTGTGAAGAACCCGTGGGTGGAATCAAAGGTGGCGCCGGGGTTGCTGGCTTATCCGTCGTTCCCGCTGGAGGCTGCGCTGCTGGGCCTGGGCTCGGCAGTGCTGGTGGGTGCCCTCGCGGGCGCCATTCCGGCGCTCGTGGCCATCCGCGTCAAGGTCATCGACGCGATCCGCTTCTAGCCGCCTTCTTCCTCCCTTCGGACGCTCCTGCACATACAGGCGTGTTTTCCCCGACGCTCCTGCACTTAATGGGGTGTTTTGGCGGACGCTCCTGCAGCTGAGGCGATGTCGCAGCTTGGCCGGCCTGCCGGACAACAAAATGCTTGACCGCGGCTGGTCTTGGCTCGTCGAGAGGCTGTCCAAGGCAAATATCAGCGTGAAGCTGCTTGGGTGTCTTCCTTTGGAGCCGGCCAGGGAAGCGGGGCTCCCAATACGCGCAAGGTGACTGAGCCGTCGGCAGGTTCCACTATGCCAAGATCCTGGAAGCCCCACGTGCGGTACATTGCGTAAGCTGCGTCGGCCTGGCCATAGACGCCCAAGACCACATGAGTTTCCGGTCTGTCTGCCAGCAACTTGCGCACGCATTCCTTGGCGATGCCTCGGCCGCGAAGCTCCGCGGAAACAGCAAGTTCCTGAATAACCACCAGATTTTCCGGCGGAGTGGCCATGGCCTGGTTTTGACCGGCGGGCCCAGTTGTTTCCGCCAGGATCTTTTGCCATGGCTGGTCGTCAACAATTCCATGGGAAAGTGCGATGCCCGCGACCACTCCGGCCACGTAGGCAACTACAAGCCGACCACCCCGCTGCGCCAGTTGTTCCGGGCCCCAACTGGCAATGGAGTCCAGCTCGACCGGATCCTCGAAGTAGGGGGCAGCAGAGAACGCAGCAGTGAAAAGAGATGTCACATCAGCCCAAACTTCGGGCGGCGCAACGTCCTCGAAAGTTTTGAATTGAGGTGCTGCGTGTGGAGTGGTTTGGGGCATCTGACGAGCTTATGGCGGCTGTGCCGCCTGCCCAAGTGTTAAGTGAGCGTGGCAGATAATGGCGTGGACATACGGGCACTGTGTGGAGATGCCGGAGCGCCAAGGCAGGCGCCCCGCTTGCTGCCGGAGCGTCGCGTGGGGTCTTTTCCAAGAAGGCATCCACGCCCTGGACGGCGATGTTGGCCTGCGCCGCGGCGATGAGCTTGCCGAAGCACCCGGGCTCTCTGCACGGGGCATCTTTGGGCGGGGGCCTGCTCACCTGCCCGACGTTGCTGTGGCTCACTCCGACAGTCCACCGACGATAAGCGGGAACGGCCTTCGTTTCTGCGCGGTCCAGGACCCGCTCGTGCACCCGGGCGGCGGGACGTGAGGGCGTCTGCCAAAATTGAGGCGCCCTTCCGGAATAGAATGACGGACTTCTCCGGTTGTGGAAGGCAGAGCGAGAGGTGCCTGACCTTGGTACCCGCCCAGACACCACTGAGGAGCATTATCATGAGCACCATCAGTATCATCGGATCGGGCAACATGGCCACCGCCATCGGCACCCGGGCAGCCAAGCACGGCCACACCGTTGAGATTTTGGGTCGCAAAGCCGCCAAGGCTCAGGCGCTCGCCGACCAGATCGGCAATGGAGCCACCGTCGGCACGTTCGGCGCAAAGCCGGCGGGTGACATCGTCATCATGGCCGTCCTATATGCCGGTGTGGTTGATGCGGTCACGAACTACGGTGATGCGCTGGCCGGCAAAATCCTCGTCGACATCTCCAATCCGTTCAATGCCGACGCCAGTGGGCTCGTGACCACCAGTTCGGCTGCGCAGGAGATCGCGGCTGTCGCTCCCGAGGGCGCGCATGTCGTGAAGGCACTGAACACGATCTTCGGCCACGTTCTTTCGAAGGGCACGCCGCTGGACGCGTTCATCGCGGGCGACAGCGCTGAGGCGAAGTCGACTGTCGCGGCGTTCCTTGAGAGCTTGGAACTGCGGGCCCTCGACGCAGGTGGGCTGCAGGCGGCCCCAATCCTCGAGTCGGCCGGCCTCTTGCTGATGGGGCTGGCGCGCAATGGCGCCGGCTTCGACCTCGCCCTGGGCGCCGAGGTTCGGTAAAGGTTCCGCTTCCTGGGCGTCAGCATTCCTGGCTGGCCCATCCTCACCACGTCCTTGACAAGGCGAGATGGCAAGGGTGCAGTCGTCACTGGTGGGACCGGCCATTCCGGTTCGTGCATCGTCCCCGTATTCATCGCCGCCCCAGCCGACGTTGGCACATCAACGCATGTGCCTTGGGCTATAGCCGGATCTCTAGTGCCGCGGGTGCGTCATTCGGCCGCTGGCGCCCCATGGGATTCTTGCCTGGCCAAGTGTCACTTGAACGTGGGGCTGCTTGGGGTGCGCTGCTGTCCACGAAAGCGTCTGGGAATGTGGACTACATGGTTAATTCCAGCACTTCGCGGCTCCGGAGACATGGAGTAGAACATATTGGGCCAGGCTGCCGGGCTGCCTCAACGTCGAGATGCAGGATGATGCGATTTTTGCATTCGAAACAGCAGCTGATGCTGCTCTGGCACCGAAATTAGTGCATCAGCTGCTGTTTGGATCCAGGGTGGGGTTGGAAAGCGCTTGGAAAGTGCATCAGCTGCTGTTTCGATCCAGGGTGGGGGCGGTCAGCCGAACACCACCAGCACGACGGCCAAAAAGTGTGTCGCGAACGCAGCCACCGTGAGGGCATGGAACAGTTCGTGGAACCCAAAATGGCGGTGGCTGAAGTTAGGTTTCTTAATGCCGTAGATGACCGCCCCGGCAATGTACATGGCGCCGCCCAAACAAATCAAGAGCGTCGGCACCACACCGGCAGCCCAGAATTCGGGCAGGAAGAACAACGCCGTGATGCCCAGCAGCACGTAAATGGGGACGTAGAGCCAGCGGGGAGCACCCACCCATAAAACCCGGAACAAGACGCCGGCCAGGGCCCCGATCCAAATCATCCACAGCAGCAGGGTGGCTGTGGGGCGCGGCAGCATCAGGTAGGACAGTGGCGTATAGGAACCGGCGATGACAAGCATGATGTTGCTGTGGTCAAGGCGTTTGAGCGTGGCCCGGGCCGTGGGGGACCAGTTGCCCCGATGATATAGCGCACTCGTACCAAAAAGAAGCACGCCGGTGGCCACGTAGACGGCGGAGGTGACCTTGGCCTGGATGCTGGGAGCAAGTGCCACCAGCACAATGCCGGCAATCAAGACCAGCGGTGCAGTTCCGGCGTGCAGCCAGCCCCGCCAGGATGGTTTCAACTCGGCGCCGGGAGGGGTGTTCATGGGGAAAGCATAACGCAGCGGACCGTAAGCTACCGGTGGGTAACGACTCCTTTCCGGCTGCTTGGCGAGATTTTGCGGACGGTGCGGGTAACCTAGAGCTAGCAAGATTCGCAGGCCGCAGGGCCGTTATTTGTAAAGGTCCGGTGCACTGGTATGCGGCTGTCCACCGGGTCTGTGCGGATGCCAAAGCTGTTGTACAACTTTTACGAGCGCCGGCTGGCCAGGTCCCTTGACCTCAGCAGCGTCCCGGCGCACATCGGCGTCATGGTTGACGGCAACCGCCGCTGGGCCAAGCAGTTCAACGCGCCAACCAGCCAGGGGCACCAGGCCGGTGCGGACAAGATTCTGGAATTTTTGGGCTGGTGCCAGGACCTGGGCATCAAGGTTGTCACCTTGTACATGCTCTCCACCGACAACATGAGCCGCTCGCCCGAAGAGCTTGACGAGCTCATGGGCATCATCGCCAACACCCTTGACCTGCTCGACGCCGACGCCGACATCAGCGTCCACGCCATGGGCGCCCCGGAACTCCTGCCGGACTACCTGGCCGCCCGGCTGTCCTCGCTGACGGCGCGCGTTCCGGCCAAGGAGCGCATTCACGTCAACATGGCCATCGGCTATGGCGGCCGCCGTGAAATTGTCGACGCCGTCCGCGAACTCCTGCACGACGCCGACGCAGCGGAGCGCACCATGGCCGAGGTTGCCGACAGCCTGACAGTCGATGACATCTCCAAGTTCCTGTACACCCGCGGCCAGCCCGACCCGGACCTGGTCATCCGCACCTCCGGCGAGCAGCGCCTCTCAGGATTTCTGATGTGGCAGAGCGCCTACAGCGAGTTTTACTTTTGCGAGGCGCTCTGGCCGGCCTTCCGCAAGATCGACTTCCTGCGCGCCCTGCGCGACTACGCCGGCCGCAGCCGCCGTTTTGGCAGTTAGCGCCCCGCCCGTTGCAAAGCCACCACCGCTCCGAAATGATCCTGGCCTCCGTCCTGGCAAGCGCCGCCGGATTTGTGGACGCCGTGGGTTTCATCCATCTGGGCGGATACTTCGTCTCGTTCATGAGCGGCAACTCCACCCGCGGCGGGACGGCGCTGGCTGAAGGCAACTGGGCCGGCTTCATCCTCGCCTTCGGCATGGTGGGCGCGTTCCTGCTGGGGGTGGTGTCGGCCTCGATCCTGCGCCGGCTTGTCCCGGCACGCAAGCGGATGGCAGTCCTGCTGTACGTGACAGCGGCACTGGCATCCGCCGTCGTACTTTTTGACCTGGGCCTTGGCGGCTGGCTGGCCCCGGCCATGATGGCGCTGGCGATGGGTGCCGAGAACGTCATTTTTGAGCGGGACGGCGAGGTCAGCATCGGCCTGACCTACATGACAGGCACGCTCGTGAAAATGGGCCAGCACATTGCCAATGCGTTGACCGGAGGCGAGAAATGGCTGTGGCGCAGGTATGCGGTGCTGTGGATTTCGCTGACGACGGGGTCGATTCTTGGCGGGCTGGCGTACCTGGCGCTGAACTTGAATGCGTTGTGGATTGCGGTGGCGGTGCTGGTGCTGGCGGTCATTTTCAACAACTATGTGCGCAAAAGCCCGCCCCGCCCGCCGGCTGTCCGTGTCGAGCTCTGACAAGTCCAGCGTTCGGCCAACGGTTACCCAACGTTCATTTGCCGCCGTGGCGTGGCGCCGCCGGAGTGCGGAATAGCGGCGTAGCTTAGGCATAACGGAGGGCAACTCCGCCCGACGTACCGATTGGAATCCGGACGCCTTGACGGTCCGGAGGGCTGGAGTAGACGTGGTTGAAACCATGAACCTTGAGCAGCATGCACAAAGTCCGCACACGGCGGCGAAATTGCGCACCTACATCATTGACACCTCTGTTCTGCTGTCGGATCCGCGGGCCATCACCCGCTTTGCCGAACATCAGGTGGTTGTGCCGATCGTGGTCGTTTCGGAGCTTGAGGGCAAGCGCCACGACCCGGAGCTGGGCTACTTCGCCCGTGCGGCGCTGCGCCTGCTCGACGAGCTGCGTGAACTCCATGGCGGGCTGTCGTCCCCCGTTCCCCTGGGGCACGACGGCGGGACGTTCCGTGTGGAGCTCAACCACGTTTCGCTGGAGGTGCTTCCGGCGGGCATGCGCGCGGCGGACAACGATTCGCGGATCCTGGCAGTTGCCAAGAACCTCGCCAATGAAGGCCACGACGTCACAGTGGTGTCCAAGGATGTGCCGATGCGGGTCAAGGCCTCGGCGATGGGACTGGCTGCGGATGAATACCGCAATGAACTCGTGCCGGACTCGGGCTGGACGGGGGTGGGTGAGGTTGATGCAACCGAAGCCGAAATAACTGCCCTGTACAACCACGAGCCGGTGCCCATTCCCGACGCTGCCGCCATGCCCGTCAACACCTCGCTTGTCATCACCAGCAACAGGGGTTCGGCCCTTGGCCGGGTTGGCTCCGACCAGCAGGTCCGCCTGGTGCGCGGCGACAGGGAAGTCTTTGGACTGCACGGACGGTCGGCCGAACAGCGGCTGGCGCTGGACCTGCTCCTGGATCCGGAAGTCGGCATCGTGTCCCTTGGCGGCCGGGCCGGAACGGGCAAGAGCGCGCTGGCCCTGTGTGCCGGCCTGGAGGCTGTCCTGGAACGCAACGAGCACCGCAAGGTGGTGGTGTTTCGGCCGCTTTACGCGGTGGGCGGCCAGGAGCTCGGGTACCTGCCGGGCTCCGAAAGCGAGAAGATGAACCCGTGGGCCCAGGCCGTCTTTGACACACTGGGTTCGGTGGTTTCGGAAAACCTCATGGACGAAATCATGGCCCGGGGCATGCTGGAGGTGCTTCCGCTGACCCACATCCGCGGTCGCTCGCTGCACGACTCGTTCGTCATTGTGGATGAGGCGCAGTCGCTGGAGAAGAACGTGCTGCTCACAGTCATGAGCCGCATCGGCCAGCGCTCCAAGATCGTGCTCACCCACGACGTCGCCCAGCGCGACAACCTCCGGGTTGGCAGGCACGACGGCGTTGCAGCAGTAGTGGAAACACTGAAGGGGCACCCGCTCTTTGGACACGTGACGCTCACCCGCTCGGAGCGCTCACCCATTGCCGCGCTGGTGACTGAAATGCTGGAGCGCGCAGAGGTCTAGCCAGTCCTCCCGACACCCCAAAAAAGTTCGGTGTGGCAGTTGTTGGACTCGTCCAACAACTGCCACACCGATGTTGCGGGGGAGGGGTCAGGCGTTCGGGCCCAGGTCCCACGGGATGTGTGCCCGAACGTCCGTCAGGCCCATGCTCACCTCTTCAAAGAGATCATCAAGCATGTACTCGTCAATGCCGAGAAGCACCATCCAGTGCCCGGCCCCCGCCGTTTCCCCGTCCAGCGACTGCGACGCAACGCAAATTCCTGTGTCCAGGTCGATCCGGACGGCAGTGCGTCCCGGAAACAACAACGGGGCGTCGGCAAAGAGCGGGTGATAGCTCGAGTTCGGTGTCAGCACGGCCTCGACAGCGGCCCGGCCATGGTGGGAGACCGTAGCGATGTCCTCGATCTCGGCCACATTGGCAAAGGGCGCCTCCAGCGGTACCGGGCGTTCACCTGCAAGTTCCACCGGGTCAAGTGCTGCGGCGGCCCTGCCGGAGCCATAGGCTGGCTCGCCATAGCGCGCCTCGGGGCGGCGCACAACAAACCCGGCATCGTCCTTGACGGGATTGACAAGCGATGGCTGCAGCAGCCACGGTTTGCGGTTGCCGCTGATGAACAGGGAGTCCCTTGACTCATTGATCTTGGTGGTGCTGGCCAGCAGTTTTCCGTCCTGGGTCTCAACGCGCAAGGCTCCCGGGCGGCGGACCCAGCAGTTCAAGGTCAAGGCGGGGTCGGTGCCCGGCGCCGCGGCTTCCGCAGCAACGCCCGCATTGCCTGGCACCCAACTGTTGCCGGCGCCGCCGTCGGCCGTGTTGGGAAATTTTCGGTGCAGCTCAAAGCGCACGGTCTGCCAACGCCATGGAGACGATCGGCAGATGTGTCGAAAAGTATCGGCAGTGTAAGGGGAGGCGCTCATATCCACAGCTTAGCCCCGGGCCCGCCAAATGGACCCCGCCGGGACGGACCATGGCGTAGCATCGCGCTATGGTCACTCGGCTGACGGACATCTCGGCACACAGCACAGCGGCGTTCCTGTGTGCCCTGGCCGCGTGCCTGTATCTGCTGTGGCTCGCAGTGCGGCTGAGCATTGTCGATATTCGCACCCACACCCTGCCCAACAGGCTTGTGGTTCCGGCCTACCCGATTGCAGGGGTGCTGTTGCTGGCGGCAGCGTTCCTGGCCGGAATGCCGCACCTTGCGGTCTCCGCGCTCGGCGGCGCCGTGGCCATGGCGGCTGTCTACTGGGTGTTGTGGGCCGTTTATCCGGCAGGGATGGGCTTTGGGGACGTAAAACTGTCGGGCGTTTTGGGCTTGTTTTTGGGTTTTCTCGGCTGGCAGCACATTGTTCTTGGCATGGTGGCTGGATTCGTTGCCGGCGGGTTGTGGGGGATTGTGCTCATCGCCAGCCGCCGTGGCACGGCAAAGTCGACCATCCCGTTTGGCCCGGCCATGCTGCTCGGGGCGTTGGCAGTCATGGCGATCGTCCCTGCGGGCTGAACCCGCCCGGGGCTACTGCGCGGCGACGCTGTAGCGGTGTTCGGGCCGTCCCGTGGTGCCGTAGCGCAGGGAGATGGCGACTGCGCCGTTGTCGGCCAGGGCAGACAGGTAACGCTGGGCGGTGGTCCGGGAAATGCCGACAGCCTCGGCAACGTCTGCAGTGGACTGGTCCCCGCGGCCGGCGAGTGCGGCCAGGACGGCAGCCTCGGTGGCCGAACCGGATTTTTGCCCCGCAGCCGCCGACGTCGGATGCAGCGCCTGCCAGGCAGTTTCCAGCCTGTCCTGCGCCAGGGTGCCGGTTTCCGCCAGCAGGCGGCGGTACCGGGCATAGCCGCGCAGGCGCGACTCCAGCAGCTCGGCCGAGAAGGGCTTGATCAGATAGGCCAGTGCGCCGCGGCGCAGCGCCTTGCGAATCGATTCGGGGTCGGAGGCGGCACTGAGCATCATCGCATCGACATCGATGCCGCCGAGTACGTCCAGCCCCGATGCGTCCGGCAGGTAGACGTCGAGCAGGACCAAATCAGGCTGCTCGGAGTGTATGGCCTTGAGCCCCTGCGCGGCAGTGGGGGCGGGCGGCAGTGCACGGAAACCCGGCACGGCGTCGACAAAGCCGGCATGCAGCCGCCCCACGTGAAAGTCATCCTCGACTATCAACACACTGAATTCGTTGCTCATGGTGTCTCCTTTGCAAGGGGTGCCAGCGCCACGACGCCGGGCAGCCTGGCGCAAACCACTGCGCCGTGGGAATTGGGTGCCCCGTCGTCGGCGACCCAGACGTCGCCACCCCTGCGGCGGGCCAGGTGCCTGACAAGGGCGAGCCCCACACCCTGGCCTGCTGCGGAGTCGGTCGTGCGTGGATCCTCCGGCGAGGTTGAATAACCGGGCGTGAAGATGAGCTCCCTGGTGTCAGGCATTCCGGTGCCGCCTGCCGGTAAGGCCAGGCCGTCACCCGAGTCGGCAACCACCAGGTGGAGGGTCCCGCCGTCGGGCGTGTGTTCATCCAGCAGTTCCACCTCAACCCACCTGTGGGACGACGTCCCCGCCACCGCGGCGGCAATGGCGTTGTCGAGGAGGTTGCCGAGGACGGCCGTCACGTCCTGGGGATCGGTGATGTGTCCGCGGATCAAGGTGTCAGCCCCGATCCGCACCTCAACGCCGCGTTCATGGGCTTCGATGCTCTTGGCGCCGATGAATGCCTCCAGATACGGGTCGCTGAGCCTGCCCAGATCCTGCGCCGGGTACTGCAGCGGGCCGTTGGACATGATCGCCCCGACATAGTCGCGCGCCTCCGCGGCCCGGTCGATGTCGAGCAGCCCGGCCACTGTGTGGAGGCGGTTGGCAAACTCGTGCCGCTGCGCCCGCAGGGCCGTGCCAAGGGCGTTGACGGCATCCAGCTGCCGCGTCAGCGCCTGGACCTCGGTCCGGTCCCTGGCCATGATGACAGTGCCCAGCGGGCGGGCGCCGTCACCGGATCGGCCGGGTGCCCCGGGCCTGCGGGCCTTGGCAAACTTGCTGCCGCCAAACCGCACGGAACGGGCCGTGACAATCACGACCCTGTCGCCCAGCACATGCTCGGATGGCCCATATTCGCCCTCCGCCCCGGCAACCGTGGCAGCGGTGGCGAGGAACTCCGGTAAGCCGCTTCCGGACAGGGGGACGCCGCTGAAGTTCACCGTGGCTCCGGGGGCCAGAAGCCTGCGCGCACCGTCGTTGAACACCGTGATGACGCCATTTTCGGACACGCCAATGACCCCCTCGTCAACGCCGCGCAGGACAGCTTCCTGGTCCTGCGCCAGCCCCGCGATTTCTTCCGGTTCGAGGCCAAGGGTGAGCCGCCTGAGCCGCGCGCCCGTCAGGGCGGAGGCAAGGGCCCCAAGTGCCAGGGACGATACTGCTATGAGTGCCACGGGCGCCACGTTCCGGAGCATGCCGGCAACTATGTCGTCGCTGGAGAAACCCACGCTGACCTCGCCCACCACGACAGCTTTCGCGCCGGCGGTGCCGGCGGTGCCCGGGGTGCCCGGGGTGCCCGGGGTGCCCGGGGCGTACACGGGGACCTTGGCCCGGGCCGAACGCCCCAGCGTGCCGTGTTCCTGCGACGTCTCCTCGCCGCCGGCCAGTGCGACCGAGGGGTCGGTTGAAACCTTTTCACCCAGCTGGGCTGGATTCGGGTGCGCAAGCCGCAGTCCGGCGTCGTCAGTCACGACGACGAACAACGCACCGGTGCGCTCCCTGGCCGACTCCGCGTTCTGCTGCACCGGACCGTTGGCAAGGTTTTCGGGTGTCAGCGTCGAGGCGGGTGCGGCGGCAAGGGCGGCTGTCTCCCGGCGGACATCCTCCGAGGACGCAACTGTCCGGGCCACGGCAAGTGCCCGGGCCTCGGCCTGCTGGCCCAGCCACCCGTACGTGAGGGCCGCGAAGGTGCCAGCGGTGATGAGCACGACGGCGGCCACAACTGCCAGCTGGACTAGGAGGACCCGGGTGGAGAACCGCAGCCGGGGCGTGGCGCGAGACGGTTTCAACAGATTCCTCCTTCGTGGTGAGTGATGGCTGCCCAGGGCAGGCCCCGCCAGCAGGGCCGTGCGAAGCAATGCTACGCGACGCACGGCCGGCTGGCGGGTTTTATGGGCTAAACGTGTTCAACGGGCACTACTTGGGTCAACTGGACTTAACCCTGCCCGTGATTCAAATCACTATAAGTTCAATCAAGCAGGTCACAAACGCGGCCCGGTACAAAGGAGTTCTTATGTTGGTCATCCTTGGCTTTGCCATGATAGCGGTCTTCATGACGCTGGTCATGACGAAGAAACTTACGCCCGTTGTGGCCCTGATCGTGGTCCCCACCATCTTCGGCTTGTTTGCCGGGGCCGGCCTGGGCCTGGGCGACATGGTCATGGACTCCATGAAGAGCCTGACGTCCACGGCCGCACTGCTCATGTTCGCGATCGTGTTCTTCGGCATGATGATCGACGTCGGCCTGTTCGACCCACTCGTGAAATTCATCCTTCGCACCCTGGGCAACGACCCCGCCAAGGTGGTTGTCGGCACCGCGGTGCTGGCCGCCGTCGTCTCCCTTGACGGCGACGGCTCCACAACCTTCATCCTGACCACCGCCGCGATGCTGCCGATCTACCTGCGCCTGGGGCTGAGCCCGGTGGTGCTGACCTGCGTGGCCGGCCTGGCCAACGGCACCATGAACATCCTGCCGTGGGGCGGCCCCACAGCCCGCGCAGCCGCCGCACTGAAGGTCTCGCCCAGCGAAGTATTCGTCCCCATGATCCCCTCGCTGATCGCCGGCATGATCGTCATCTTCCTGTTCGCCTGGCACCTGGGCATACGCGAACGACGCCGCCTGGCCCTGGCGGGACGCCTGTGGACCGGCGACGCCGCCGATGCCCAGGGTGGCGGTTCCGGCAGCAGCAATTCCAAGCACGACGGCGGCACCCCCGCCGCTGCGAACGCCGGCAGCTCAACGGCCGGCTCGGGCGGGACCGGGACGGCCGTGCTGACCGAGGTCAAGCCGCGCTCCGCCGCGCAGGAACGATTTGACGCACAGGTCCTGGCCGTTGCCAACGAGGATGCGGCAAGCGTCAACACCTCGCTGGCCGATTCGCAGCTGGACCCCAACCGGTCAACGCTGCGGCCCAAGCTGTTCTGGTTCAACCTTGCCCTGACAGTGGCCATCATGGTCACCCTTGTCGCTGACATCCTGCCACTGCCGTACGTGTTCATGGTTGGTTCGGCCGTGGCCTTGATTGTGAACTTCCCCAACGTCAAGGACCAGGCCCGGGCGCTTGTCTCGCACGCCGGCAGCATCGTTGCCGTGGTCTCCATGGTCATGGCGGCCGCAGTGCTCACCGGTGTACTGAGCGGCACGGGCATGGTCGATGCCATGGCCGCCTGGCTCGTCAGCGTCATCCCCACCTCCATGGGACCGTACATGGCAGTCATCACCGGATTGCTGAGCATCCCCATGACATTTTTCATGAGCAACGACGCCTTCTACTTCGGGGTCCTTCCCGTCCTCAGCGAAACCGCGGCACACTTCGGCATCGATCCGGCAGCCATGGCCCGAGCCTCCATCGCCGGCCAGCCGGTCCACATGCAGAGCCCGCTGGTTCCCGCCATCCTGCTGCTGGTCTCGCTGTCCAAGGTCGAACTTGGCGACCACCACAAAAAAGTTCTGTGGCGCGCCTTGGTGGTGTCGCTGGTCATGCTGACAGTGGGCATCCTCGTCGGCGTCATCCCCTGGGGCTGACAGCTGCATCCTCACACTCCCAACGACAACTGCGGCCCGGACAACTGTCCGGGCCGCAGTTGTCGTTGGGCATTAGGCTGAAGACATGGGATCACCGGAATTCATAACGAAGCTGCGCGAGAAGATCGGCCACGACCCGCTGTGGCTGCCGGGGGTGCGCGGCGTGGTGTTCGACGCGGCCGGGCGGGTGCTGCTCGGTGAACGCTCCGACACCGGCGGCTGGGCGCTGATCACGGGAATCCTGGAACCGGGGGAGGAAGCCGGCCCAGGGATGCTGCGGGAAATTTTCGAGGAAACCGCTGTTGTTGCCGCCATCGAGCACCTGATGGGCGTCGCCTCCGTGGGACCGGTGACCTTTCCCAACGGGGACGTGTGCGACTTCCTGAATGTGGAATTCATCTGCCGCCACATCAGCGGCACCGCCCGCGTGAACGACGACGAATCCCTCGCCGTCGGCTGGTTTGCCACGGACGAGCTGCCCCCGCTGCGCCCCGCCCACCTGGACTGCATCCAGCGCGCGCTCACGTTCGACGGCGAACCCCACTTCCAGCGCTAGCGCACGCATATTCGTTGGATCCCGGCATTGGGTGCGGTGTCCGGGGCAGTCGCGGGGCACTTCCCGCCCGTAAGCAGCCGAATTTGGCGCCTCCCACATTCCAAACTGCAGCTGATGCTGCGATTCCGGTGGGATCACAGCATCAGCTGCAGTTTCGATGTGAGTGGACCCCGGGTTACTTAAGTACCGGTCACCCCTGCCAGCCCTGCTTCCGCAGGGCACGCTTGAACATCTCCACTACGTAGGCGTCGCCGCGGCGCATATCCTCCTTGTACACCTTTACCTGCAGCCAACCGCGGGCGGCCGTCCGCTCATCACGGTTCCGGTCAAATAGCTGCTTCTGCGGGGTCTTGTGGACTTCGCCTTCGTATTCAGCGCTGGTCTTGAACTCCTCACAGGCAAGATCCGGCCACACCTCAGGATCACCCTCGATTGCGTAGTTGGTGGTGAACTCCGGCAGCCCTGCGTGCTGCAGCAGCAGGCGCAACCGCGTCTCCGGAGGGGAGTCCACACCAACCCGCATCAATTCCAAGGCAGATCTGGCGTCGCTGAGACCTCTCAAATTGCGTTTGCCCGAGATGTAGGAGCGGAGTGTTTGCGCTGGAACCATCGCAGCCTTCGACAGCCCAAAGGGACGCTCGTGCTCACAGACCATGAAGTCTGCCACGGCCACCAGATCATCCAAGCTCAACAAGGCACTTAGATCCAGAAATGTTCGCTCAGGCGTTGTCACTGCGACTCCGTCCAGGTACATGATTTCGTCGGGCGCCAGCGTGTTGCTGTGGCCGATCACATTCCTGCGCCGCGGCTGGGCCGAGTGTGCCGGCCGGGTGAGATGAACCGTCCTGATTTCATCGTCGAACCAGGGCAACGGAAACCCGTGCAGTTGCGCTGCTGTCACATGGGAGATGCAGCCTTTCGGGCACAAAGCAAGGTAAGGGCGCACCCGGTCCAGTAATGGTTGTCGTTGCCCGCGGGGAACCCGGATTTCCCTGCTGGGTGTGCTCAAGTCCTTGCCGCGCAGATGGCCGCGCGTGGCACCGGAGGAGAGTCCCTCACCAAAGGTGAAGGACCGCCGGGCCAAAAGTTCCAGCTTGCGGGGACGGACAACCATGGTTCCATTTTGGCCCAGTTTGCTGCCCGGCATCCGGAGTTTTCCACAGGCCCGGGGCGACTCTGGACGCATTTCAGAATCCAAACAGCAGCTGATGTTGCGATTCCGACCGGATGACCGCGTTAGCTGCTGTTTCGATTCGGGGGTGGGGCGGATCACAGCATCAGCTGCTGTTTCGATTCGGGAGCGGGGCGGATGACCGCGTTAGCTGCTGTTTCGATTCGGGGGTGGGGCGGCGACAGCCCCTAAAAGTGGCATATGGATTCTGCACAGTTGGCTCAGTGCCCGGAAATCACCCGAAGCAGCCCCGGCGAAGGCGGGTTAACCAGAAAAGGCGCGTCCCGCCGTCGTACCTGGAAAAGTACGACGGCGGCACGCGCCTTCTCAGCGCGAGGCTACGGGGAGTCCGGGGAATCCAGGGGAGTCTCCGGGGGTTCCTCGGCCAGCAGCAGCGTGTCCGTGCCGTCGGGGGAGGAATCGGGGGAGGAGCCAGAGGAGGAATCGGGGGAGGAGCCAGAGGAGGATTCGGAGGAGGTGCCCGCCAGGCGCTCGGCTTCCAGGCGCTCGGCTTCGGCGCCGCCAACCGCCTCGCCGCGGGCCACCATGCCGGACGTGTCCGAAAGCGGGATGACCTTCATGAAGATGGCCAGCACCAGGGCGATCACCATGAAGGGGATCAGGTACCAGAACACGGGCGCCAGGGAGTCCGCGTAGGCGGTGATGATGCCGTCCTGGACAGTCTGCGGCAGTTTGTGCAGCGCCTGCGGATCCAGGGTTGACATGGCGCCGCCGGCCTCCTCCGGCGAGGCACCGGCAGCCGCGAAGACCTCCGTCAGGGATTCGGCCAGGCGCGTGGTGAACATGGCACCAAACACGGCCACGCCCAGTGACGAACCAACCTCACGGAAGTAGTTGTTGGTGCTGGTGGCGGTGCCCAGCTGCGCGGCCGGCACCGAGTTCTGCACCACAATCACCACGATCTGCATGATCAGGCCCAGGCCCGCACCAAACACGAACAGCTGGGCGCAAATGACCCAAATGGCGGTGTCGGCGGACAGCGTGGTCAGCCACAGCATGGCGATGATCGTCAGTGAGGCGCCGGCAATCGGGAACGCCTTGTACTTTCCGGTCTTGGACATGCGGATACCGGACCAGATGGACGTGCCCATCAGGCCCACCATCATCGGCAGCATCAGCAGGCCGGAAACGGCCGCGGACGTGCCGGTGGACATTTGCAGGAACGTCGGCACGAACGCCAGGGCCGCGAACATGCCCATGCCCAGCACGAAACCAATGGCTGTGGAGTTCAGGAAGATCGGGTTCTTGAACAGCGACAGCGGGATGATGGGATCTTCCGCGCGGGCTTCGGTGAAGATGAACAGTGCGATGGCGGCAATCATGCCGGCGCCCCAGGTCCAGGTTGTCAGGGAGGTCCAGCCGTCGGCCTTGCCGCCAAAGTCGGTGAAGAAGATCAAGCAGGTGGTGGCGATGGACAGGAACACCACGCCCATGTAGTCAATCTTTTTCGTGGCCTTTTTGGAGGGCAGGGTCAGGGCAAAGAACGCAACAATGAAGGCGGCAATGCCGATCGGGATGTTGATGTAGAAGGCCCATTCCCAGGTCAGGTGGTCCACGAAGTAGCCGCCCAACAGGGGGCCGGCAACGGCTGCCAGGCCGAAGATGGCGCCGAGCGGGCCCATGTACTTGCCGCGGTCATTGGCCGGGACAATGTCGGCGATGATGGCCTGCGAGAGGATCATCAAGCCGCCGCCGCCGAGGCCCTGCATGGCACGGAAGATCACAAAGCCCCAGAAATCGGTGGCAAAGGCACAGCCGATGGAGGCCAGGGTGAAGATGGCAATGGCGGCCAGGAACAGGTTCCGGCGCCCGAGCATGTCACCGAGCTTGCCGTAGATCGGCATCACGATGGTGGTCGCCAACAGGTAGGCCGTCGTGATCCAGGTCTGGTGTTCGACGCCGCCGAGCTTGCCCACGATGGTGGGCATGGCTGTTGAGACGATGGTTTGGTCGAGGCTGGAGAGCAGCATGCCCGCGATCAACGCGGAGAAGATGATCCAGATCCGTTTTTGAGTCAACAGGAGCGGCTGCCCTGCCTTTAGCGCTGTACTCATCGAGATCCTTCGAAGGTTAATAATGAAAAGTTGAAAAGTTGTTGGGCCGAGCGGAGGTTGGCGGCCAGCAGGTCCGCGTAAGAGGACGTGTTCTCCTCCGAGAAGAAGGCCTGGGCGGCGCGGTGGGAACACGTGCCGAACAGGGCTGAGGCCATGCCGGCTACCGGGTCGTCTGGCGGCAGCTGTTCGCGCTGGGCAATGAGTTCAGCGAATTCCTGCTCGCGCGTATGGGCGCTGCCCACGATCTTCATCATGAGCTGGGGTTCCATCTTCATGGCGGCGAGGAGGTCGGTGATGTGTTCGCGGGTGAGGTCCAGCTCGTCAACCATGGCGCAGGTGAGCGTGTGCAGGTCGCGCAGCAGTGTGGTGCTCAGGCCGTGCGGGCCGCGTTCCACACCCGACTCCGGTGAGCCGCCGGCCTCGAAGGCGGCTATGGCGTCTGCCGGGAACTCATCCAGCAGGTGGCCCAGGATGGCGTCTTCCTTCGACGGGAAGTAGTTGAAGAACGTCCGCCGCGACACTCCGACTTCTTCGCACAACTGTTCAATCGTGAAGCCGTTCAGGCCCTTTTGGGCAGTAAGGATCCGCGCCGCCTTGGTGATGGCGGAGCGGGTGGCCTCGCGTTTGCGGGCACGCAGGCCTTGGGCCTGGCAGGAATTTGCACTTTCAGTCACAAGGTAAAAGTTTGCACTATTTTCCTCAGAGTGCAAAATCTTTTCGCAGTGCAGTTAATCACACCATCTTAAAGCACGACGGCGGGAGGCCACCTTTTGTGCAAAGGTGGCCTCCCGCCCGTCGTACCCTGGCAGAAACACGCCGAGGGCGTGGCCTCCCACCCCGTCCTCGGCGACTGCCGCACGTCCGCCCTATCTCGGCGGTGCCGCCAGTTTCTGGGTATGGCGGCACTCGGGGTACCGGCTGCACCCGAAAAAGGCGCCGTACTTCCCGTTTTTCCGCACAAGCTGGCCAGCGCCGCAGGCCGGGCAACGCACGGCCGTCGTCGTTTTTCCCGCGGCGTTCAGCACAGCAATGTTGTGGTCCCGGACGAGTTCCAGCAGGAACTGCGATTCTTTCCCTGCCACGGTCAGGAGCAGCACCGAGCGTTTGGCGCGGGTCAGCGCCACATAGAAGAGCCGGCGTTCCTCCGCGAGCGGGAATGTGTCGCTGGCGGGCTTGGCCAGATGCAGCACCGGGTCGTCCGCAATGGTGCTGGGGAAACCGTAGGTGCCGTTGGTCAGCCCCGGAATGATGACATAGTCGGCCTCAAGCCCCTTCGAACCGTGGACGGTGTGGAACCGGACGTCAAGGTGTTTCCCGTGGTCCACGCCCCGCGCTTGCGGACCGGCCGTGTCCCGCACCTTTTGCAGGACATGGTTGTAGCGGCAGAGGACAAGGACCGTCACCTTTCCGGTTGAACCTGCCGGAACCTCACCGGAGGCAATGCGGGCCGCCAGCTTTTCAAGGTGGGCGTGGACGATGCGCTGATAGTGGTCGGCGCTTGCGAGAGCCACGGCAATGATCGAGGGGGAACGGTCAGGGGCTGCAGACACCACGTGCTTGCGCAATTGCACGGGGTTCTTCAGGACAAAGGCGCTTGAGACATTGCAGATGGACTGCGGGGACCGGAAGGTCCGTTCCAGCCTGACCGTCTCCGCTTCACCGAACCACCGGTCAAAGTCCGTCATGACCGACAGGTCGGAGCCGGCAAAGCCGTTGATGCTCTGCCAGTCGTCCCCGACCGCAAAAAGCATCCGGCCGGGCTTGCCGACAAGGGCCCCCGCCAGCCGGGCCCGGGCATGGCTGGCATCCTGCATTTCATCGACCATGACCAGCTCGTACCCGGGATCCCAGTGTCCGGCCCCCAGATGGTCCGCGGCCAGCGTGAGCATGTCCTCGAAATCGATCACGCCGGCGTCCGAAAGCTCCTGCTCCCATGCGGCCCGGATGGATTCGAAGAGGTTCAGGAAGACGGTGTGCCGGTAGTGCCATGGCGTCCCCGCCCACGCCCCGACACGCTCCCGCAGGCGTCCGCCGTCGAGCCTGTTGCTTTTGGCATGGGTGAGAAAGGTCCGGAACGTCCTAATGAGGTGTTTGTTTTTTATGGGTTCCTGGCCGGGGACGTGCCGGTCCGGGTTCGGGTCCAGCCTGATTCCACGCGCCGTGAGCTGCTCGGCCAGGAGCTCGAACGCGTGCCCGTCCCACAGCTCGGCCGTGGTCGTTTCCAGCAGGGTGGTGCCGAACTTCCGGTGGACGGACCGTTTCCATTTGACGCCGTCGAGGTAGCCGGTGAACTCCGGCGGCGGCTGTCCCGTGCGGTCAAGGGCAAAGTGCTCGTGGTAGGCATCGATGACGGGGTAGTAGAAGTCGGGGTGGTACTGCACATGCGTGGCATCCACGGTCTCGTGCTCGTATGGCCGCTCGTAGACGTAGCCGACGCCGTTGTAGAACAACCAGTCTGCGATCAGCCGTTCTCCGTGGCTCTTGACGACCTCGCCTTGCAGGGTCCGGAAATCGGCGGGCTTGCCGCCGGAAGCGGCGCCGGATTCCCCGCCGGAAGCGGCGCCGTGGGCAGGATCCGGCTGTCCTCCGCTGAGCACGAGCCGGTACAGGTCCCATTGCCGGCGGAACCCCGGGTTTGTGTCCCGGAGCCTGGCCACAAGGTGCCCCAGCTTTGCCTCGTCGGTGCCGTCGCTGACCCACGGGGCAAGGGACGGCTTTCGGCCCGTCGCCTGACCAACGACCTCGAGTCCAAAGGCGTGAAAGGTTTTCGCATGGACGCGCTCTCCCGGCAGCCCCAGGGGAACGAGCCTGTCCCGGATCCGCTGTTCCAGTTCCTTGGCGGCGTCGGCGTTGAATGCCAGCAGGAGGATCTTCTCGGCCGGCACCAGTTTTCGGTGCAGCGCGTAGCCGGTCTTGGCCACCATGGTTGAGGTCTTGCCCGAACCTGCCGAGGCAATCACCTGCACCCGGTTGTCGAAGCACACCACGGCACGGATCTGCTCGGCCGTCAGCGGAGAACGTTCCACCCGGTCAAAAAAGTCTTTGGCGGCCGCGGCCTCGGCCAGCAGGTGTTGCTCGTTCAGTTGGGTGAGGTGGGTGCGCAGCTCGGCCTGCCAAAGTACGACGGCGTCCCGCACCTGGGCGGGCTGCACGCCGAGGCGCCGGGCAAGGGTGGAATCGGGATCGTCCAGCAGCGCTGCCAGCTCGCCTGCGGGCCGCGCTGCCTGCCAATGGTTCCTGAAGTCCCTCCCCAGCCAACCCGTCGATGCAAATTGGTCCCGTATGGCCGACTGGAACGCCGCGGCCCAGGCCACCACCCGTGCTGCCAGTTGCAGCTGATGGTGGTTCCCTATTGCGGTGCCGAGGGCAAGGGCCAGGCTGGCGGCGTCCCGGTTCCGCATCCCCGTCAGTGAGATGGGGCGCCCGTGCAGTGCAAAGGTGGCGGATCCCCAGAAGATGCCCCTGTGGTGGGCGGGCTGGGTCACCTCGGAGATGGAGGCTCGTGTGGTGGTTTCCGCCGCGGAATCCGGCCGGGGCTTCCCCGTGCGAAGGAGCAACGCTGAACCATCCAGGTGAACTTCCCAGTCTCCGGAGCGGCCAAAGCGCTTGCCGAAGTTGCTGGGCCGCCAAGTCTGTTCCATTGATTCCCCAATTCCAATCATCGTGCGGATGGTCGCTTGCCGAATGTGATGACTGTGGCCGGTCCAAGTCGCCGGCCCCTCAGGTGCTAAAGGCCTGCATGAGTGTTTCCATGATGCCTGGACTGGCGGTGATCAGGGCGACGATTGCGAAGAGCACGGCAGCCATGCCGGCGAAACCCCAGCCTCTTTTGCGGCCCCGGGCCGCCTGCACAGCCTCGTGGACCTGGCTGAACCCGTCCTGAACCTCGGCGCCACTGCCGGCATCCCGTGGCGCCCAATGCCAGGTTTCCGGGCGGCTGGCGGCGGCGGCGATGCGGGCCACTGCGTCCTCAGCCAGCACTGGCGGGCGCTTTTTCAGCCAGCGCAGGAGCTGGCGGGCCGTCAATACCGTGGTGCCGGTGGGTGCAGCCTTGATGTTCACCTCCTTGGCTCCGACAAGGACGATGACCCCCGCAACCGGAACGGTGGTTCCCACTGCCGCGGCCAGGAGCTTGCCGGCACGAGCCGATTCATGGGCCGAATCGCGAATGTGGCCCTGCCGCTGGCCCGAGACCATGAGAGTTCGGCCGGCAACCCATATGGACTTGTCGGCATGATTCTTGGTGTTGATGGTGAAAACGCCCGCGGCGCCAATCACCACATGGTCAATGTCGGATGTGCCCGACCCGACCGGGACCGCATGCAGGACCGTCCAGCCGGGGCCCAGCCGGGCAAGAAGTTTCCCCACCTCGATCTCACCCAGCGCGCCCAGATACCAGGGCCGGCTGTCCGCACTGAGGGGATCGGCACCAAAAATTCGTCCCAGCCGGGACCGCGGACGGTCACGCCCGCGGGCTGCCAAGAGCTCGGCCATGACCGACTGGCCCGGAACCCGCCGGTCAAGGGGCGGCGGTCCCGGTCCCACAATCACGTATCGATCTTCGCCGGTGCGTCCATGAGTGTGATCCTAGCCTCACCGGCGTGGGAAGGCGGGACGCGCGGCGCAGCCGGGCCGGTCCGGGGGTGGTTGTTGCCACTTACTGCCCTTAAAGTACGACGGCGGGAGGCCGCCTTTTGTGCAAAGGTGGCCTCCCGCCCGTCGTACCCTGGCAGAAACACGCCGAGGGCGTGGGATTACTGCGGGGCGACTGTCATGGCGAGCACGTCGAGCCCGGAATCCAGCTGCTCCAGGGTGATTTCGCCGCGGTCAACGAAGCCCAGGGCCAGGACGGCTTCACGGATGGTGAGGCCCTCCTTGATGGCGTGCTTGGCAATCTTGGAACCGTTTTCGTAGCCGATGTACTTGTTCAGCGGTGTCACGATGGACGGTGACGCCTCGGCCAGGAAGCGGGCGCGCTCAACGTTGGCTGTCAGCCCGTCAATCATCTTGTCGGCCATGATGCGGCTGGTGTTGGTCAGCAGGCGGATGGACTGCAGCAGGTTCGCGGCCATGACCGGGATGCCCACGTTCAGCTCGAAGGCGCCGTTCGTGGAGGACAGGGCAATGGTGGTGTCGTTGCCGATGACCTGGGCGGCAACCATGATGGCGGCCTCGGAGATGACAGGGTTGACCTTGCCGGGCATGATCGAGGAGCCGGGCTGCAGGTCGGGGATCGAGATTTCGCCCAGGCCGGTGTTGGGGCCGGAGCCCAACCAGCGCAGGTCGTTGTTGATCTTCATGATCGAGTAGGCGATGTTGCGCAGCTGGCCGGATGCCTCGATGAGGCCGTCGCGGTTGGCCTGGGCCTCGAAGTGGTTGCGGGCCTCGGTCAGCGGCAGGCCGGAATCCTGGGCCAACAAGGCGATGACGCGTTGCGGGAAGCCTGCGGGGGTGTTGATGCCGGTGCCTACGGCGGTGCCGCCGAGGGGGACCTCCGCCACGCGGGGCAGGGAGGACTCAACGCGCTCTATGCCGTAGCGGACCTGGGCGGCGTAGCCGCCGAATTCCTGCCCGAGCGTGACTGGGGTGGCATCCATCAAGTGGGTGCGGCCCGACTTCACCACAGTGGCGAATTCGGCTTCCTTGCGTTCCAGCGACTCGGCCAGGTATGCGAGGGCCGGGATCAGGTCGTTGATCAAGGCGGAGGTCGCGGCTACGTGGACCGAGGTGGGGAACACGTCGTTGGAGGACTGCGAGGCGTTGACGTGGTCGTTCGGGTGGACAACCTTGTCCGAGCCGGCGGCAACGAGTGCGCGGTTGGCCAGGGTCGCCAGGACCTCGTTCATGTTCATGTTCGAGGAGGTGCCGGAACCGGTCTGGAATACGTCGATGGGGAAGTCGCCGTCGAAGTCCCCGGCGATCACCAGGTCGGCGGCAGCCTCGATGGCCCTTGCCAGTTCAGCGTCCAAAACGCCCAATTCGGCGTTCGTCGTGGCGGCAGCCTTCTTGATGCGTGCCAGTGCCGAAATGTGGGCCGACTCCAGTGTCATGCCCGAAATCGGGAAGTTTTCAACGGCGCGCTGTGTCTGTGCGCTGTACAGGGCGTTCGCCGGAACCCGGACCTCGCCCATCGTGTCATGTTCAATGCGGAATTCTTGTGCGGGGGCCGCGGCAGTATCAGTCATGCATCCACCATATCGCCGCCGCGCCCGGAGCTAAAAACCGTGTACCGCCCGCGCACGCTTCACGCGCACGCTGCAGAGGCCCCTGCCAACCCCGCCCCGGCACAGGAATGCCCGACGGCGGAAGGCAGCTTCCGCCGTCGGGCATCAGAAAAACTGTGGTTACCGGTGGATGGAACCGTTGCTGTAGACGAGGTCTGCGGTGCCGTCGTTGAGGCGGTAGGTCAAGCCCACCACGGCGGTGCGTTGGCGGGCGACGGCGCTGGCGATGATGGGGGAGTTCTCCACAAGGCGCGCGGCCGTCTGCTTGACGTGCTCCTCGACCATGTTGTTGACCGTGCTGTCCGAATCCTTGCGCAGGGAGGCAAGCACCGAGGGGGTGATGCGCTCCACGAGGTCGCGGACGAATCCGACGGGCATATTGCCTGTGGCGACGGCGTCCTTGGTGGCCGTGACGGCTCCGCAGCTGTCGTGGCCGAGCACCACAATCAGCGGCACGTCCAGGTATTCCACGCCGTACTCCAGCGACCCAAGGGCCGTGTTGTCAACAACGTGGCCGGCGGTGCGCACCACGAAGGCGTCGCCCAGGCCCAGATCGAAGATTATCTCGGCGGCCAGGCGGGAGTCGGAACAGCCAAAAATCATGACGAAGGGCTGCTGCGTGGACAGCAGGGAGGCCCGTCGGGCGGCATCCTGGTTGGGGTGGTTGGATGTGCCGTCCACAAACCGGGCGTTGCCGGACATCAGGGTGCTCCAGGCATCCGCAGGAGTGTGGGGATGCTCTGTCACCGCGTTGATGTTGCCGTCTTCTCCGCCGCTCATGGTGTGCTGTCCTTTGGTGTGGGAATGGTGCTTGCTTTGCTGTCGGGGCCTTGTTTGCCGGTTCCGGTGTCGAGGGATTTCGTGGACCCGGCCGCCAGGGCGTCAAAGTCCTCGAAGTCCGCCGCGCCGGTGAGCACGATGGTGGTGGTGCCGCTGACCAGGACCAAACTGCGGTCGCCCTTAGGTTTATCACGGAGTTCCCACTCGTGGCCGTCTATGTTGCGGGTTCCCGTAACAGGGGCGTTCTGCGCCTGGGTGGCCGTCCACGTGGGGTTTGCCGTTATTGACTGGCGCAGTGCGATGAAAGTGTCGGTTGGCGTAACATACCCGACGTCCCAAAACGCCACGCCGTCGGCGCCCGGCGGATTCCAGCGCGCATAGTTGGCGGACCAGCCGTCGGGGAGCGCAGGCGCCGCGGGCGTGAACCCGGCCGTGTCGGCAGCATGGCCGGCAACGGCGGCAACATCGATGTGCGTCCGGTAACTATCGGCCTTCGGCTGCGGGTTGAGCCACACAATGACCAACACAATGGCGACCGTTGAGAACATGGCCAACAGCATGCCAACCACCGAGGCGTTGGCCCGCTTGGCGGCACCGGCGGCAATAACGGGCTTGACGGGAGGGGTAGGGCTTGAATCACTCACCTGTCCATCTTCCCAGATCTGCGCCGGCAATTTACCACGCGGGCACGGACGTGGCGCAGCTCACCCGGGATCGGGCGGCGGGTTCGCCTATGATTGCTGGGTAGGCGAAAATACGGCAGGGGTGCGCACCGTCGCGCACTGCAAGACTGCATCTACCAGAACAACGGGGTTTATACGTGGCTGAAAAAGCATCACAGATGGATTACTCACAACTGTCCCGGTCACTGGCCGTGGGCGACGACGAGCCGGACCGGAACCTGGCCCTTGAACTCGTGCGTGTCACCGAGGCTGCCGCAATCGCAGGCGGCCACTGGGTTGGCTACGGTGAGAAGAACCTGGCCGACGGCGCCGCAGTGGATGCCATGCGCTCCCTCCTTTCAACCGTTCACTTCAACGGTGTTGTCGTCATCGGCGAGGGTGAAAAAGATGAAGCCCCCATGCTCTTCAACGGCGAAGTGGTGGGAGATGGCTCCGGCCCCGAGTGCGACGTGGCAGTGGATCCCATCGACGGCACCCGCCTGGCTGCCATGGGCATCAACAACGCCCTGGCCGTGCTGGCCGTGGCCGAACGCGGCACCATGTTTGATCCTTCGGCCGTGTTCTACATGGAAAAGCTCGTCACCGGCCCCGAGGCTGCCGACATGGTTGACCTGCGCCTGCCGGTCAAGCAAAACCTGCACCTGATCGCCAAGGCCAAGGGCGTGAAAATTAACCAGCTCACCGTCATGGTCCTTGACCGCGACCGCCACCAGCCGCTCATCGCGGAAATCCGCGAGGCCGGTGCCCGCACCAAGATCATCCTCGACGGGGACGTGGCAGGCGCCATCGCGGCCGCCCGCTCCGGCACCGGGGTGGACGCGCTCATGGGCATTGGCGGCACGCCCGAAGGCATCGTGGCAGCCTGTGCCATCAAGACCCTGGGCGGCGTCATCCAGGGCCGGCTCTGGCCCACCGATGATGACGAGAAGCAGAAGGCGCTCGACGCCGGACACGACCTTGACCGTGTCCTCTCCACCAACGATCTGGTCACCAGTGACAACTGCTACTTTGCGGCGACGGGCATCACCGACGGCGACCTGCTCAAGGGTGTGCGCTACGACAAGGGCAGGGTCCTGACCCAGTCAATCGTGATGCGCTCCAAGTCGGGGACCATCAGGTTTGTCGAGGGCGAGCACCAGGCCCACAAATGGGAGACTTACGCCCGGCGCAGCTGATTCCTGTCCGGCTGGCTGCCATGGTTGAAAGTGGTGGGGCACGACGGCGGTCCGCACCTTCCCAGCGCACGGACGCTCGAGCCGGCGGCCCCTTGACCGGCACCCGGAAAATTCGGCGCAGAGTTCCCTGTGAACCCTGCGCCGGGTGACACCCGGCGCCAAGTCCAGCGTGAACTTGGCGCCGGCTGATCCGCCGTCAGCGTCTCCTGAGCTTGGCCTTGGCCTTGCCGAGGGTGGCACGTGCAGTTTTCACGGCGCCCCGCAGGATCGACCGTGCCTTCCGGCTGGCCCCGTAGACGGTGTACATCAACCGGTTCACGGGCAGGTCCCAGGTTCCCGGGTACTCCACCTCGGTGCCGCCAAAGGAGCGCTTGAACCGGGAGAAACCAGCCCAGGCGTGGTCCGGCTCGTCCTCGGGGCTGACACCCCACATGTCGAACTCGGCAATTCCCGAGGCCTTCGCATCAAGCATCATGGTCACGAGCAGTGGAATGCCGGCGTTGAGCTTGCGGTGCGCGTCGTCGGCGGCCGCGTGTGCGTAGACGCGGGTGTCGGCGGTGTCGTATGACAGGGCGGCGGCGATGGGGGTGCCTTCGAGCCGGGCGATGAAAAGCTTGGCCGCGCCGGCAGGCATGAGCACCTCTGCCGCCTTCGTCAGGTAGGTGTCGGTCTGGGCGGTGAAATCCGCACGTCCGGAAACCTTCGCCAGAAAGCCGAGCAGGATCGGCAGTTCAGCCGGATCGGTGGAAACGTGGAAACTGACGCCTTTTTTATGGATGTTGCGATACAGGTTCCGGCTGGTGCTGCGTATCCCCTTCAGCAGGTCCGCCTCGTCCTGGCGCAGGTCAACCTTCCAGCTTAGGTGCGGCTGGACGTCGGCAGGGGCCTTGACCAGGCCCCGCGCTGCCAGGAGGGTTGCGGCGTCGGCGCCCAGGCCTGCAGCCACCGGCTCCACCCGAACATAGTGGGCCTGCACGGAACGGGCCAACACCGAGAGTGCCTGCAGGGCCTGGGCCAGTGCCAGTTCGCCGTCGGCACACGGGCCGTAGGGCGAGTACAGGTACATGCCCAGCGGGGTCTTTTCCTCGACGGCCAAAAAACTCCAGCCGGGCCCTTCCCCTTCGTGGACGGTCTTACCCAACTCGCGTTGGAACTCCGCCCAGATGGCAGTTTGCAGGATCGGTTTCATGCGTCGACCCCCTTGCAGGTGAAGGCGAAGAGCACCGAGTCTTCACCGGTGGCGTGGGGATGGACCATGACGGGGTTTTCGGCGGCGGGCACGAATACTGAGCGGCCGCGGTCGAGCACCATGTCGCCGCGCGGGGAATCTAGCAACACCGAGCCGGCCACGGCGAGCACGATCAGGGGACCATTCTGGACCAGTGGCACGGGTGCCGAATTTGCTGAAATCTCAACGCGTTGGAGGACGTACTCCGTGACGGGAGGTTCCCACACCTGTTGCCCCAGGTCGGTCACGCGGGTGGGGACCACCGGGGGCGGGCCGGGGACAAAATTCACTGTTGCCAGCAGTTCGGGCACGTCGACATGCTTGCCCGTCAGCCCGCCGCGCAAGACATTGTCCGACGTCGCCATGACCTCAATGCACAAACCGCTCAAATAGGCGTGGATGTTCCCGGCAGGAAGGAAAATGGCGTCCCCTGGCTGCAGCGAGAGCCGGTTCAGCAGCAGCGAGACAAGGACGCCGGAGTCCCCGGGATATTGTTTGGCAAGCTCAATCACAGTGCGCAGGCCGGGCGACAGCTCGGTGCCGGCCAAGTCAGCCGCCTCCAGGGCGGCAGCCGCCAGCTCAACCAGGGCAGTGGTCTCGGCGCCGCCGCCCACCAAGGTTTCAAACGCGCGCCGCACCACGGCAGGGGCGCTCATGCGTGAGTTCAACGTCATTTCCACCCGGCCCAGCAGCTCGGGAACCTCAGCACCGGTGGCCTCGATGGCCGAGCCAAGGGTGCGAAACAGCTCGGCGGCCTCGGCGCAGGGGCGGAAGCCGCAAAGCGCCTCAAACGGCGTGAGGGCCAGGAGCATTTCCGGCTTGTGGTTGTCGTCCTTGTAATTGCGGTGGGCGGCGTCGCTGGGAATTCCTGCGGCCTCTTCGGCCGCAAAGCGTTCCTGCGCTCGGGCCATCGTGGGGTGCACCTGCAGGGACAGTGCCCTGTCGGCGGCAAGCAGCTTCGCCAGGAACGGCAATTTGGCGCCAAAGGCTGCATACACATCTTCGCCCAGGGCCGTTACGGGGTGTTCGGCGATCAGCCGGTCAAGCGCGACGGGACCGTCAGGAGTGTTGGCAATGGACGGGGAGTCGGGGTGCGCCCCCATCCACAGTTCAGCTTCCGGGCCGCCGCTTGGTGCGGTGCCCAGGAGTTCCGCAATGGCAGTGGTGGAACCCCAAGGGTAGTCACGGGTGACATTGGTGAGTGCAAACATACGAAGTTTCTCCTGGTCCAAGGCAAGCTGTAGATCGATTGAACGTGGTTGCGGCCGGGCTCCGCCAAGCTGTGGCGCGGCACCCGCCACCCCGTGGCCGGCATCCCGGCACGGGCATGGCTTTTAGCCGGGGGAGCAGGTTCCGTTGTTGCCAAGCAGTGCTGCCAGCGACGCGTCGTCGCCGGTGATGGCAAGTTGCTGCAGGTATTCGGCTGTGAGCTCCGGTGACGGCGCGGCGGGTGCCGGGGTCTCGGTGGCGGGCGCAGCCGGATCCGCAGCCGGAGCAGCTGCCGGGTCGGCCGCGGGATCGGCCGCCGACGTATCGGGCGCTGCCGGTGAGGTGTCCCCGCCGGCCGGCGGATCCGCCGGGGGTGCCGGATTGAGCATTTCCTGCACGCGCTTGTGGATCACGTCGAAGTCGGGGTACGTGGGCATGTCCTGCGGGAAGTCCGGCGGGCCGATGGTCAGCCGTTGAAGGTCGTGGGACTTGGCCTTCAGCGCCAGGGAGGCGAAGCTGCCCAGCTGGCCGGCAGGCAGGTCGGACTCCATGACCTTGGCGCCTGCCGCGGCGATGGCGTTGAACTTCGTCAGGACGGTGGCAGGATCCATCTGGGCCAGAATGGCGGACTGGATGCATTGCTGGCGCTGGCTGCGGCTGTAGTCATTCGCCCATTCCCGGGAGCGGGCGTACCACAGCGCGTGGTAGCCGTTCAAGGTCTGCACACCCGGGGAAATCCAGCCGGTGGGCGGCAGGTGCAGGCCGTTGCCGACGTCGTCCCCGCTGATGGGCACCCAGCCGCCGACGTTGACCTTGACCCCGCCCAGTGCGTCGATGAGTGAGGAGAAGCCTGCCATGTCAATGAGCACATAGCCCTGGATTTTCAGGCCCAGGACGCCGCCGGCTGCGTCCTTCATGGCGGCAGCGCCCGGATCCGCATCATGTGGATACAGGTTGGCGTGGTTGTCGGTGACATCCGTGTAGAGGGAGTTGATGATGCAGTTGTCGCCGCAGTTGTACCCGTCCGGGTACACGCCCCACAACGGGGAATCGGGGGAGAACCGCGCATTTTGCAGGTTTCGGGGAATGCTGATGGTCGCGGCCTGGCCGGTTTTGGCGTCGACGCTGACAACGATGATGGAGTCGGGCCGGCGTCCGCTGCGGGCTTCCCCGGCATCGCCCCCCATGACCAGGAAGTTGTAGCGTCCGTCGACGGGGTCCATGTCGGGGCCCGTCTGGAAAATGTTTGAAATCGCATTGCGCCCGGAGCTGATCAGGAGCGCCCCGTAACCGAGTGAGCCGCTGGTGAGAACCATGAGCACAACCAGTGCCCCGCTGACCAGGGCGCGCATGCCCGGTGCCAGCATGGCCGGCTTGATGATCGCCAGCGTGTTCAGGAACATGACAGCCCAGCCCACAGCCGCCGCCGCCAACAGCACAATGACCAGCAGCGACGTCAAGGGCGTGGTGAACAGGTTCAGCAGGGCCTCGCGATTTACCAAGGCAAGCACGACGGCGGCAATCACCAATGCCCAGGCGGCGAAGGTGCAGCGCAGGGCAATGCGGCCCAGGCGCTTGTTGCCGGCAACCACCTGGGCGGAGCCGGGCACGAACAAAGTCAGCAGCAGCAGGAACCAGGCCCTTTTTGAGCGCACGGGTGCCGACGCCGATTCCGGATAACGGACCGGGTTTGTCAACACAGGCGGACGGCTCGAGGCCCTGGACGTCTTGGGGCTGCTGAAACTCATGCGTTCTGGCCCGCACCCTCCGTCGTGCCGGCCAGTTCCGGCAGCACCGCGAGTGGATAGGTCGCACCGGCCTTTTCACGCAGGGCCGCGCCCTTGGCGGACGCCTGGTCGTTGAGCGACTGGGCAAAAACCACCAGCTTTGACGCCAGCCCGGCTGCCAGTTCATCGGTGCCGGAGGCCAGCATGCGCACGGCCAGCAGGCCGGCGTTGCGGGCACCGCCAATGGAAACGGCGGCCACCGGGACTCCCGCGGGCATCTGCACAATTGACAGCAGGGAATCCATACCGTCCAGGGTCTTCAACGGGACGGGAACACCCACCACCGGAAGCGTCGTGACCGACGCAAGCATGCCGGGCAGGTGCGCGGCGCCGCCGGCGCCGGCAATGATGACGCGGATGCCGCGGGCGGCGGCGTTTTGGCCGTAAGCAATCATTTCGGCGGGCATGCGGTGTGCCGAGACAACATCCGTTTCAAACGGAATGCCAAATTCGGACAGGGCCGCTGCGGCCGCTTCCATGACAGGCCAGTCGGAGTCGGAACCCATGACAATGCCAACCAGTGCATTGCCTGCCACGGCGCCGGCAGCCACTGAACTGTCAGCCGCGGCGCCGCCATGGGGCACCCCGGCCGTGGGGGTGGAAAATTCAGACATTGGTGTCTCCTTGTGCTCCGTCACGGATGATGTTTGCCACGGTGGCGGCGCGGGCGCGGGCGGTGGCGACGTCGTCGTGCTTGGAAGCAATCACGTTGACGTGGCCAATCTTCCGGCCCGGCCGCACCGACTTGCCGTAGCTGTGCACCTTGACGGTCGGTTCGGCGGCCAGCGCGGCGGGGTAGGCGCCGAAAAGGTCCTGGTTGGCCCCGCCGAGGAAGTTTTTCATGACGACGATGTCGCCCAAGGCATCAGTGGAGCCCAGCGGGAGGTCCAGGACGGCGCGCAAATGCTGCTCAAACTGGCCTGTCACCGCCCCGTCCATGGTCCAATGCCCGGTGTTGTGGGGTCGCATGGCCAGCTCGTTGATGAGGAAACCGGGCGCGCGGCCCGGCGTTTCAAAGAGCTCCGCAGCCATGACGCCTGTGACGCCGAGTTCGTTGGCGATGCGCAGCGCCGCGGCCTGGGCGGAAGCGGCAACCTCGGCAGCGATGTCGGGTGCCGGGGCGATCACTTCGTCGCAGACACCCTCCACCTGGATGGATTCCGCCACCGGCCAGGCGCGGGATTCACCGGAAGGGGTGCGGGCAACCAGCGCGGAGAGCTCGCGGGAGAACCCCACCATTTCCTCCACGAGGAGCGGATTCATGGCGTCGAACCAGTCGGCGGCCGCGGAAGCGTCAGCTGCGGAGCGCAGGACCTTGACGCCCTTTCCGTCGTACCCGCCGCGGGGCATCTTCAGCACGACAGGCCAACCGTGTGTGTCGGCAAAAGCGGCAATGTCGGCCACGGAGGCCACCGCCGACCACTCCGGATTGGGCAGGCCAAGGCGTTCAATGGCGGCACGCATCACCAGCTTGTCCTGCGCGTTGAGCAATGCGTCGGGCCGCGGCTGGACGTTGACGCCTTCGGCTATCAACGCCTGCAAATGCTCGCTGGGGACGTGTTCGTGGTCAAAGGTGAGCACGTCAACGCCGCGGGCAAAAGCGCGCAGGGTGTCCAAGTCTGTGTAGTCGCCGACGGGAGCCTGGGCCACAACAGCCACGGCGCCGACGTCGGGGGATTCAGCCAGGACACGCAATTCAAAACCAAGGGCCACGGCTGCTGGGGCCATCATGCGGGCAAGCTGCCCGCCGCCCACAACACCGATTACAGGAAAAGTCACAGTCACCAGCGTACCGAAAGTCTGCCCGGTTCCTGCCTTTGAGCCGCCCGTGCCCCGGTATTCACCGACAAATGTGGGCAAATTCCCAGTGCTTTGGCATCCTGCGGGGACAGTTCCTGTCCATGGAGGGCTTAGTATTTTATGAAGGCTGGGGCGTGCTGCGTCCGTTTTGGCCAGTAGCCCGACGGAGGACCATGTACCAATCACTCACCAACCGCATCAAGGGCCTGATGGGCCTTTTTTGGCGTGAAGTCGCCAAATTTGGTGTGGTCGGCGGTGTCGCGTTCATCATCGACACAGGCATCTACCTGTGGCTGCTCAGCGGCAGCATGGGTGCGCACCCCACCAGGGCCAAGATCATCGCGGCCGCCGTGGCAACCATTTTCTCCTGGCTCGCCAACCGCTATTGGACGTTCCGCCACCGCCGCCAGGCCAACGTGCTGCGCGAAGTGGTGTTGTTCATCATCATGAACGGCATCGGCATGGGCATTGCTGCGGCCTGCGTCTACGTGTCCCACTGGGTGCTCGGCTTTGAATCCACCACCGCCGACTTCATCTCCGGCTCCGTCATCGGCCTGGTCCTGGGCACCATCTTCCGGTTCTTCGCCTACAGGTTCTGGGTCTTCACCGACGAGCTTGACCAGGATCCCGGATTTGCCGACGACCACAAGATTCTCGAAACCGAGCGCGAGGCCTGACTCCGCCGCCCTAACCCTGTGTGATGTTCTCGCTGTTGCGCAGGTGGTCTGTGGCTTCCACACCTGTGTCGAGCAGGACCACGGAACCCCCGGCAGCCCACACCTTGAGCGTTGCAGGCACGACGACGTCCCACCCCTCGCGCACCTGCAGCAGCACCCGCTGGGGTGCCTGGGCGGCGTCATCCGTCACGTTCTGCACGTCCGGCAGGAGGAGCTGCCCATAGCTTGTGCCGGCCGGGCCGTGCTGCCAGGCGATTTGTGTTGGTGCCGGGGAATCGTCGGCAAAGAATTCATCCGCGTGTGCCCGCACGTCCCCTGAATAGTCAAGCGTCCTGGGCGGCAGCTCACCCAGCCAGCGCATCTGCAGGGCCGGGAGGGCCACAGCCACGATCAACGGGGCCGGGACTATTCCTGCGAACCGCTCGTGGGCGCCGGCGGGGTCGGTGCAGGCCACAATGCCCGCCCCGGCAACGCTGGCGGGACCGGCGGCCGCGGCCGCCCCCGTCGTGGTGGCCGTGGCCCCCACGGCCCACGTGGCAAGCAGCCAGACAAGGGAGCGCCAGTGCAGCGGAAGGTCGACGGCCACGACGGTGCCGGGTTCGGCGTCGAGCTCGTCAACAAGGTAGTTGGCGGTCTTGGCCACCCAGTTGTCCAGCACACGGCCTGAGAATTCAACGCGTTCAGAATCCGGGCCGTACCAAGACAGCCGGGGGGAGGTCGGGTTCATGGTGCGGAAGGAATTGAGGAGCTCGGTGGCGGACGCCGGGCGGCTGGAGTTGTTCGGGCGCAGGTTCATAATTCATCATCTTTCCACGTCCGCCACATCCCCATCGATTGGACGAATTGCAGCAGCTGAGGTGATCTGGGTCTCTTTCATTCGGGCACGTCTTGGAAAAGATCCCGAAAAAGGGCCACAACAGTGCAGGAACACGGGAAATCATGCGCTCAATGGCGTAATGACGCGCATGTATTGGTATGAAATTGCCGGGCGTGGCGCGAGGGATGAACCTGCTCCACAGTGGTTATCATCTACCGCGGCTTGACGTGAGCGACTTACATGGATGTAATTAGACCCACGAACCGCTGTTATTGGCACTGCAATTCGCACATTGCGGAACCGAGGATTCGGGAAGCAGTATTGGCGGCAACATTCAGGAGGACGACCATGGGGCAAGCTCAGCTGAGTGTGACAAATCTTCAAAACGATTCCGTGGCTGCGCAGGCTGGCGTTTCCTACCAGTCACGTGGCGTGCCGACGAATTGGTACGTGGACCCGGCCGACCCGGGTGCGGCCGCGTTTCATGAACGCGAAAACCGCCAGGCATTGGAAGATGCTGCAACGGCATTCCTGACCTCCCATGAGGTTGGCGAACCGGTTGTGACCCATCCGTCGGTCGTCGAGGGAGTGGACAACGAGCCGGTCTGGATCGGCCTGCATCCCCAGCTTGAAGACTTCAGCGACGAAGGTGAACTAGGCTGGCAGACTGATGCACTGTGCGCACAGACTGACCCGGAGGCATTCTTCCCTGAAAAGGGCGGCTCCACGCGGGATGCCAAAAAAGTTTGTGGCGCCTGCAACGTCAAGGCGCAGTGTCTTGAATACGCTCTTGCCAACGATGAGCGGTTTGGAATCTGGGGTGGCCTGTCGGAGCGAGAGCGCCGGCGGCTGCGGAAGCGAGCGGTCTAATTCTTGAAGCAGTAAAAGTCACGGCCGTTTTGGTTGCCCACAACGGCGGTGCCTATCTCCCCACAATTTTAAAGGCCCTTGCCTCGCAAACGCGTTCAGCCGACCACGTCGTGGCTGCCGATGCAGGATCCACAGACAATTCGGGGGAGTTGCTGCGCAAGGAGCTGGGCGAACGCAACGTCATCTCCCTTGACGCGCGCAAAGGCTACGGTGCTGCTGTTAATGCGGTGCTTGAACACGAGGGGCGCACCCGTTCCGCCGCCGGCGCGTCCGTACGCTCCGGCGCGGCCGCGTCTGCCCGCACTGCCGCGCCCGCAGGCGGCGCGCCCGCCGCACCCGTCGCCGGCGCCGCCGGCGTCGCAGTCCTGGACGGTGAACTCCGGGGCGGCAATGAATGGATTTGGCTGCTCCAGGACGACGCCGCCCCAGCTCCTGACGCCCTGCAACTGCTGCTGGAGGCCACCGAGCGGACCACCACAGCAACTGTTGTTGGCTGCAAGCAGCTTGACTGGGACAACCACAGGCGCCTTGTCGACGTCGGGCTCTGGGCCAACCAGTGGTACGACAGGTTTTCACTTGTCGGCCTTGACGAGCAGGACCAGGGCCAATACGACCACCGGGCCGACATGTTCGCCGTCAACACGGCCGGCATGCTGGTGCGCCGGGACGTCTTTGAAAATATGGGTGGCCTTGACCCGGCACTGCCGGGCCCCGGTGACGACCTGGACTTTTGCGCCCGTGTCCGGCTGGCCGGCGACAGGGTCCTGATTGTCCCCGAAGCCCGCATGTTCCATGTGGTGCACAGGCCCAACGCCATGGGATCCGCCGTGGCAGCACGCAAGGCCGGAATCTTCCTGCGGCTCAAGCATGCCCAGGCCTGGGCCGTGCCGTTCCTTGTCGCCGGCACTTTTCTTGCCGCCATCTACTGGCTGGTGGCCGGTTTTGTCCTGAAGGCGCCAGGCCATGCCGTCCGCATGTTCGCGGCCACATGTGCCGGCCTTGTCCGCCCCGTCACCCTGCACCGGAGCAGGAAGTCAATGGCGGGCCAGCGGAGGCAGCCGAGGTCCGTGCACAAGGGCCTGATGGTTGAAAACCGGGTTGCACGTGCGCACGTGAAAATGTTGCGTGAATCCGTGGGCCCGGATGAGGAAACCCCGCAGGGTGCCCTGGACGGCCGATCGATCCTGGAACCAACGGGCGAAACCCACCAGGAAACGGTGGCGCCCCTGGCCGCCGTCAAGACGGCACCGATCGTCGGCGCCCTGGCCCTGGCAGTGCTCCTGACGATACTTTCACTGTCCGCACTCTCGCGGTTCCTTGGCGTCCCAGCCTTGACCGGCGGAGCCATGCTGCCGGTGACAGCACAGATCGGCCAGGTGTGGCAGCATGCCACAGACTGGTGGGTTTCCCTCGGTTCCGGGCTCCCCGGACGCGGCAACCCCTTTAACTTTGTTCTTGCCATGCTTGGCTCCCTGGGCGGCAACGGTTCTGTTGCCGCACTGTGGCTTGTCTTGCTGGCGCTTCCGATTGCCGGACTGACCGCCTGGCTCGCCGCCGGTGCACTCACCCGGCAGCGGTGGCCCCGCATTGTGGCCGGCCTGGCGTGGGCCGGCGCCCCTGCTTTGCTTGTTGCCATGGGACAAGGCCGGATTGGTGCGCTTCTTGCCCACGTGCTCATCCCGCTGGTGATGCTTGGCCTGATCCGGGCCGTTGGCGGTGCCGTGGGCCCGGAAGTCAAGGAAGTCATCATCCCGGGCGCACTGGCCGGCTCCAAGGTGACAACCATTGCCAAGATGGGACGTCCCGGCGTCGACGGCAATACGTCCTGGACGGCGGCAGCTGCCGCAGGTCTGGCCCTCGCGGCAGTCACGGCAGCGGCCCCGAGCCTGCTGCCGGTGTCAGTGGTGGGCATTTTGGCCGTCGCACTCCTGCTCGGCAGGCGCGGCAAGACAATTTGGTGGGCACTGGTGCCCCCGGCTGCGCTATTCATTCCATTTGTCTGGTCCGCATGGGCCAACCCCCGCGCCCTCCTGGCAGATCCCGGTGTGCCGCTGGCCTCCGCACCCGGACCGCTCTGGCAGCAGCTGTTGGGCTTCCCCGAGCGGATCGACGCCACGCAGGGGGTCCTTGGACTGGGCTCCCTTGTCTCCGCCCCGTGGTGGACCTGGGTCGCAATGTTCCTCATTGGCGCGCCCGTCATTTTCGCTGCCGTGGCGGCACTTGTGCTCCCGCTTCGCCGTGCGGCAACTGTGCGGACACTCTGGCTCGTGGCACTGCTGGCGCTGTCTGCGGCCTATGCCGGCAAGTTCATTGCTGTGGCGTTCGACGGCGTCACCCTTGTCACACCGTTCAACGGACCGGCCGTCTCGCTCGCCTTTTTCGCCCTGCTGAGTGCGGGCGTGCTGGGGTTTGAGGCCGTCCACCGCCGCGCGTGGAACCCCGCATCCGGTGGATTTGCACACGTGCCGGCCGGCAAGCCCGGCACGGACAAAGCCGGTACAGGCAAGGCGGACCCGAAGCAATGGGGCCAGGACCAGCACAGGATTGCCAAGGGCACGGCTGTGACGCTCTCGGTGCTTCTTGTCGCCGCACCGTTGGCAAGCCTGGGTCTCTGGAGCGCACAACAATTCTCAACCCAACAAAATACGGCAGCACTGACGGGGCCCTTCCTGCCGCAGGCCGTCACCGCCGGAACAATTCCGGCAACGGCAGCCGACAGGGGTGCAGGGCCAGAGGCCAGCCGCACCATAGTCATGACGGTCCTGCCCGACGGCGGTGTGGAGGCAGCCCTGATGCAGGGTGCCGGGACGACATTGGATGCCATGTCGAGCATTGCCACCGCGGCCCGCATCACCGGCGAACCGGGTGCAGCAGTCATCAGTGACAGCGATGCTGCAACGGCTGCCTTTGAAAACAGCGTCGCTGCCATGCTGTCCAAGTCCGGCATTGATCCGAGCGCCGGGCTGCTCGACCTTGGTGTGGGCTTCGTGGTGCTGCGCCAAGGTGACACGGCCGCGGAGCTGTTGGCAGGGGAACTTGAAGCCGTTCCAGGCCTGGACACCGTGGGCCCCACCGAATCGGGCTGGTTGTGGCGGGTGAAGCCGGGTTACGCCAACGCCGGACTGAGCGACGTCGTCAACCGTGTCAGGCTCGTGGATGCCAAGGGCGGTGCCGTTGCCCCCGTGGAGTCGCAGGGACAAAACGTTTCTGCCGACATTCCGGCCGGCGAGGCCGAACGCCGGGTCGTGCTGGCCGAAAAATCCGATCCAGGCTGGCAGGCATGGCTGGACGGCAAACAGCTCAAGGCTGTCAGTGCGGACTGGGCGCAGGCCTTCGAGCTGCCGGCCGCTGCGGGTCACTTGGAAATTCGTTATGTTCATCCGATGAACACGGTTCTGGGGCTGGTGCAGCTGGTCCTCTTTGGGCTGACACTGCTGCTGGCTGTGCCAGTGCGCGCGCGGCGCGGACGCACCGGGGCATACAGGGACGAAGCATCATTGCAAAAGGTTGGTAGAGGTGCCTGAGATCAAGGACAACAGCGCAGGAGACAATCTGCCTGACGGTGAATCGGTGCCGAAGAACGGGACCGCCGGGCCGGCTGCCGGTGTCGAAAAGACGCCTGCCGACAAGGCGCCCGGCATAAAGACGCCTGCCGAAAAGACGCCTGCCGACAAGGCGCCCGCCATAAAGACGCCTGCCGAAAAGTCAGCTGCCGAAAAGGCGCCCGCCAAACCGGCGGCCACCGTCGGCCGCAAGACGGCGCGCGGCGAGAAGGCCGGCCGGAGCAGGAAAACCGGTCCCAAGGCCAGTGGGCGAAGCAGCGCGCCTGCAGACAAAGCAGCCGCCAGTGGCGCGAAGGCCGCGGGCGCACAACGTGTGCGAGGCGCCAAGGCCAAGGTCCGTCGTCGTTGGCCGGCCGTTTTGGCGGGGGCCGCGACATTGGCGTTGGCTGTCGGCGTCGTCGGGGCCGGTACTTTGTATCCGGGCGCCAACGCCACAACTGAAACCACTCCGGTGCCGCACCCGTTGCCGGTGGGGGAGACCATGGCCAACTGCCAGGGCCCCACGCAACTGTTGGCAGGATCGGACGCGGGAGCTGATCCGGAATTCTCGGCGAGCACTTCCGACACCAAGACACTGTTCAACGCGGTGGCGCTCAGTGGCATCACCGGTGACCTGCCCGGTGCTGCGGTGCAGGCCCTTGACGGCAAGTCCTCACCACTTTTCACGGTCTCCGACGCCCCGTCTGGACCGGTTGCAAGTCCGTCGTCGATAAATGGCAAACCCAAGGAAAAGGCTGTCGTTGCGCGCGGAAAGACTGTGGACGCCGCCTCTGTCCTGCGCCTGCAGCCGTTGGCGGAGGAATCATCCCAGGGCTCCGGTTCAGTTGTCGTCAACGCGGAGGACGGCGACCTTGCCGGGCTGGCAGCCGCAACATGCCAAACACCCGCCAATGAGATGTGGCTGTCCGGCGCCAGCACAACTGTGGGTCGGACAGCGGTGCTCTCCATCGCCAACTCCTCGCAGAGCCCGGCCACAGTTTCACTGGACTTCTTCAGCGGCAGCGGACCGTTGCAGGCTCCCGCCGGAAAAGGGCTCGTGGTTGATGCCGGCACAGTGCGTTCGGTTGTCCTTTCCGGCCTGGCACCCGACCAGGGCCTGCTCAGCGTGCACCTGAAAAGCGCCGGCGGTGCTGTCAGCGCCATGATCCAGCAATCGATTCTGCGCGGGCTCACACCAGGCGGCATCGACTACCTGGCTCCCGTGCAGGCCCCGGCCTCGGCACTGACAATTCCAGGGGTTCGGGTCCAGAAGCCAAGCGATGCAGAAAAAATTACAGCACAATCCGGGTATGCGGATGCCGCAACTGCGCTGGCGGTGACAGTGCCGGGAGTGCGGGACTCAGTCGTTGAAGTCAAGGCATACGGCTCCGATGGCCAGGTTGCCCTGCCCAACGGAGGCGTCTTCACGGCCGGCGCAGGAAAAGTCAGCGAGCTCCCACTGGCAGGGCTGCCGCAGGGCACCTATTCGCTCAGCATCAGTGCCGACGAGCCAGTGGCAGCCACGGCACGGCTCGTCAACTCCACCAAGACCGGTGAAGCTGTCGACATCGCGTATGTGCCTTCGACGGAGCGGCTGGGCAGCAACCACCTCGTCTCGGTCCCGCAGAATGCCACCTCCAACCTGGTGTTCTCGGCTCCTGACGGGGCCGCCACCGTCAACCTTGTGCCGATCTCCGAAAGCGGTGTCCTGGGCAAGGCCAAGGACATTGAGTTGAAGGCAGGAATCACGGCAAGTGTGAACCCGTCTGACTTGTTGGGTTCCGGCACGGCGGCAGTCCTGGTGTCAGCGTCAGGGGAGGCCACCTATGGCACCCAGTTGCTGGGCAACAACGACTCCGCCAACATTGCCGTGCTGCCCATCGCCGCAACCACGGCGGGCACCCAGGCCATCAACATCAGGACAGGTTACTGACCCCACCCGCAAACGCTGAACGACCTTTGGCTGCGGGGGAGTGGAGCCGTCGGTACGGGGGCCGAAGCGGTCCTTGGCTGCCGGTACGGACAGATTTTAAGAACCAAGGGGCCGTTGTGGTGATTCGCCCATGGCCGGCCATGGGCGAATCACCACAACGGCCCCCGCCTCGTTCCCGGGCAGTGACACAGCGGTGGAAGCCGGCGCTGCGGGCGGTGGGAGTCGAAAATCGGCTGGAACTGGGTGCGTCAGTGGCCGCGGAAGCGGCGGAACAGGGGATCAACGGTTCCGGGTTCGATATTGAGCAAACCAGCAACCTGTTCGACCATCACTTCGTGCACCAATTCGCGCACCTGACCGGGAGTATCGCACAGCACTTCAACGGGGTGCCGGTAGATGGCTATGACGGTTGGCGTGGCAGGGGTGTCCCCGGCAGCGGGAGTCCCGAGTGTGTACTTGCCCAGGGGTGCCTGGGCCCCCGACGCGATGAGCGCTTCCAGCTGGTCCGGCACCTCGTCAACCACGTATTCAACGGTGGCCAGCGCGTCCGGCCACAGGGTGCGCAGGCGGTCGGCCGAATCGACAACAAGGTCCTCAAACTCCTCGCTGCGGGTGCGGGATGCAGGCAGTGAAGCCGGCACGAGCGCCCCGCGCAGCCCCCGGCCATGCCTGTCGCGGCGTCGGCGCAGGAACGGGCGACCCTTGGCCGGTGCCGGCTGGTCGTGACCGGAATCTTCTGGATCCAGGGACACGGTGAACGATTGTTCGCTGTGTCGGGCATTGAACTTCATCATTTCACTGTAAGCCCGGGAACGGGCAAGGGGAAATATCGACGCGGTAAGGGTAGTCTTGGGAACCGTGGGAACTCTTCGTCAATGCACCAGATCCGCCTGCCGTGAATCGGCCGTGGCCACTTTGACGTACGTGTATGCGGATTCAACAGCTGTTTTGGGGCCCTTGGCAACCTTTGCCGAGCCGCACTGCTACGACCTGTGCGCCAAGCATTCTGCCAGGCTGACAGCACCCCTGGGCTGGGAAGTCATCCACCTGGCCCGTTCAGACAAGCCGCCCATGCCGGGACCGGACGATCTCCTCGCTTTGGCCGACGCCGTGCGGGAAGCCGCAAATGCCGACCCTGACGACGTCGACGCCGGTGCAGCCAGGCGTGAAGTCCGGGGCAGCCTCGAACCTCCGGTCCACGTACCGGGCAGCGCAAACACCGGCCGACGCGGCCACCTGCGCATTCTGCGCGATTAATCCATTGCGGGCTTGAACAATTCAGGAAACGGAAATCATGGCGAAAATTAACGAAAAGTTGATGTCGGTGCTGCGTTGCCCTGTCACCGGGTCCACACTTGTCCAAGAGGGCGAAGAACTTGTCAGCACAGTGAACGGGCCGGATGGAATTCCCCTCCGGTACACGATCGACGAAGGCATTGCCTTGTTGCTGCGTCCCGAACAAATCACCGCCTAAACGTTTGACGTAGCCAGGCGGCACCAGCAGAGAGCACTACCGAACCCGCAAAGGAGATTTCTCATGAGCGATTCCACCCCAGTGACCCTGATGCCGTCCGACTACAAGGTTGCAGACATTTCCCTGGCCGCAGCCGGACGCCACCAGATCCGCCTCGCCGAGTTTGAAATGCCCGGCCTGATGAGCTTGCGCGAGGAATACCGCGACATCCAGCCACTGCAGGACGCCCGCATTGCCGGATCCCTGCACATGACGGTGCAGACAGCCGTCCTCATTGAAACACTGACGGCGTTGGGTGCCGAGGTCCGCTGGGCTTCCTGCAACATCTTCTCCACCCAGGATGAGGCAGCCGCTGCGGTTGTGGTTGGCGCCGGAACCCCGGAAAATCCCACAGGCGTCCCGGTCTTTGCCTGGAAGGGCGAAACCCTGGAGGAGTACTGGTGGACTGCCCAGCAAATCCTCACTTGGCCCGCAGCCGGCGAGGACGCGGATGGGGCCTCCCTCCAGGGACCGAACATGATTCTGGACGACGGCGGCGACGCCACCATGCTGGTCCACAAGGGTGCCGAGTTTGAGGCCGCCGGCAAAGTCCCGGACACCACTGAGGATGAGTCGGAGGAGGGCACCGTTTTCCTGGCCGTCCTGCGCGAATCCCTAAAGCAAGACAAAAACAAGTGGACGCGCATCGCCGGCCGGATCCACGGTGTCACCGAGGAAACCACCACGGGCGTGCACCGCCTGTACCAGCTGGCAGCTGAGGACAAGCTGCTCTTCCCGGCAATCAATGTCAACGACTCCGTGACCAAGTCCAAGTTCGACAACAAGTACGGCATCCGCCACTCCCTGCCGGACGGCATCATGCGCGCAACCGACGTGCTCATCGGCGGCAAGGTCGCCGTCGTCTGCGGTTACGGCGACGTTGGCAAGGGTTCGGCCGAGGCGCTGCGCGGTCAGGGCGCCCGGGTCATCGTCACCGAGATTGACCCCATCTGTGCGCTGCAGGCAGCCATGGACGGATACCAGGTTGCCACGCTGGAGAACGTGCTTGGCCAGGGCGACATCTTCATCACGGCCACCGGCGGAAAAAACATCATCATGGCCGCCGACATGCTCAGGATGAAGAACAAGGCAATCGTCGGCAACATTGGCCACTTTGACAATGAAATCGACATGTCCGGCCTTGCCAAGGTCAACGGCGTGGCAAAAGTTGAGATCAAGCCGCAGGTCCACGAGTGGGTTTTCGATGCCGGCACCGCTGCGGAACGCTCAATCATCGTCCTGTCCGAGGGCCGGCTGTTGAACCTGGGCAACGCCACTGGCCACCCGTCCTTCGTCATGTCCAACTCCTTCACCAACCAGGTCATGGCCCAGATTGAAATTTTCACCAAGGCCAACGCGTCCGAGTACGGCAACGAGGTGTACGTGCTGCCCAAGATCCTCGATGAAAAGGTCGCCCGCCTGCACCTGGCCGCGCTCGGCGTCCAACTGACGGTGCTCAGCGGGGAACAGGCCGCATACCTGGACCTGGATCCGGCGGGACCGTACAAACCCAACCACTACCGCTACTGAAGCGCCGCTGCCGCTGGAAGGACGCCATGACCTCACGCTGGGAAACCGTAGGAGACAATGTTCGGCGCAGGCGTGCCGAAAACCCCGGTCCGATGACACTCGACGGGACAAATTCCTACGTCTTGGCCGCTCCCGGTGCCGCCAGCGTCGTCGTGGTTGACCCGGGGCCGCTGCAAGAGGGCCACCTCGCCGAGCTTGCCGGGGCGGGTGCCGTGGAGCTGATCCTCGTGACCCACCACCACGGCGACCACACGGACGGCAGCGCCCAGCTGCATGAGCTGACGGGCGCCCCCGTGCGCGCGGCCCTGCCGGAGTTCTGCCACGGCGCAAATGCCCTGCACGACGGCGAACTCATCCAGGTGGGCGGGCTCACCATGGAGGTGCTCGCCACCCCGGGACACACGAGCGATTCTCTTTGTTTTGTGGTGAAGAACGACGGCGGCCACGGCTTGGTCTTGACCGGAGACACGGTGCTGGGTCGGGGGACAACGGTGCTGGATCACCCCGATGGCAAGCTGGGGGACTACCTGGAATCGCTGGAGAAGCTGGCGCGGCTTGGCTCCCAAACGGGTTCCATGCCCGCCCTGCCCGGGCACGGGCCCGTGTTGGCGGACCTCTCCGCCGCGGTGATGGGGTACCAGAGCCACCGACAGGAGCGGCTGGCCCAGGTGCGCGCGGCTGTCGAAGTCCTGCGGACTCAGCACGGCGCCGAGCCAAGCGCCGCCGACGTGGTTGCCGTGGTGTACGCCGACGTGCCGGCCAATGTGCTGGGGGCAGCGGAGCTGTCCGTTCAGGCGCAGCTGGAATACCTGCACGGCTGAGACTCCCCGCCGGAGGACCGGACCAAGCCATCTGCGGAGCGAAAACTGACAAGCTTCCTGGGCCGGAAAAATACGGGCTCCGGCTGTTTCGGAAGGGAATGAGACCGCATTTCCCGTCGCGCAGGCGTAAGATTTGGACGGCAACACCACCAGACACAGACGCCAACCTTGTGGGACAGCCCACCAAGCGGGAGTACGAATGCCTCAGCCGGATCAGTCCAGGAAACCCCGCCGGGGCTTAAAGATTGCCTTGTTCGCAGCGATTACCGTGGCCATTGCCGCCGGTGGCGTCGGCGCGGCAACGGCACACCCCTGGCAGCCAACGACGCCTTCCGAAGCCGGCCAGACAGCCACCGCATCGCCATCGGCGGACCAAACCACGCCCGCGGCGAAGCCCGTGAACCTGGCCCTGGCCCCCAAAGCCGGCGCCACCCTCGTCAACCCGGTTGATGAGGTCACGGCCTTGGCCGAAAACGGCACTGTCTACAGTGCCGTGCTGAAGGAAACAGCCACAGGCGAAAACACTGACGGCGAGCTGTTTGTCAGCGGCCGCAAATGGGTCAGCAGCGCGCCGCTGAAATTTGACACCAACTACACCTTCGACGTCACCACCGAAGACGAGAATGGTGACCGCAACACAACCGTCAGCACCTTCAGCACGGTGCCGGCGTCGAACGAAGCCGACCTGGCCATGTTCCCGGCAACGGGCACCACAGTTGGTGTGGCGCAACCGCTGCAATTCACGTTCAGCGAACCGGTGACCGACAAGGAAGCCGTGGAAAAGGCCATCTCCATTACGGCCTCCTCCGGCCAGAAGGGCGCCTTTCGCTGGTACTCGGACACCCTGCTGAGATACCGTGCCGAAGATTTCTGGGCCGCAAACACAAAGCTCACCGTCGACATGAAGCTCTTCGGCGTTGACTTTGGTGCAGGACAGATCGGCAATTTCAACCAGACCAACGTCGTCCAGATTGGAAACCGCGTGGAAATGGTGGCCGACGCCGCGAATCTGCAAGCCAGCATCTACATCAACGGCGCGCTGGTGAAGCAATACCCCGTCACCATGGGGGATGAGCGCTTCCCCTCCGCGTCCGGCTATCTGGTGGTGCTTTCAGACAAACAGCGGTACGCCCACTTTGTGGCCTCCACCATTGGCCTGAAGCCCGGCGACCCTGCGAACTACGGCGAGGTCGACGTCGAATACGCCTCGCGCCTGACGCCCAGCGGTGAGTTCATCCACCAGGCAACCGACAGCGCCGCTCCGTTCCTTGGCAAGGTCAACCTTTCGCACGGCTGCATCGGCATGTCGGCTGAGGGTGCCAGCTGGGTGTTCAGCAATATGGGCACCGGCGACCTGGTCCACGTGGTGGGCAGCCCCAATGAGACCATTGCGCCCACTGACGGTTTTGGTGACTGGAACATCCCCTTCGCCGAGTACGCACAGCGGTAGAACTACCGCCGGACACCCATTGGTTATGGAAATGTGACGCCGTCGTAGTGGTGGGCGGCCCCCTCAGCTGTGCCCATGGCGTAAAATGATAAGTTGGCGTTGCATGCGTCACTGTTGGCGATTGTGGAATAAATCCACCGAATTGGGGAGATTGCATGGCTCAGTTGAGAGAGACCCGGACACCTCGTCGCGGTTGGCGGGTCGCTTTGGTCTCCCTGGTTGCTTTTGGCATCGCGGCCGGCGGCGCCGGCTGCTCCGTGGTACCGGGATCGGCCGGCACTGCCCCTGATCCTGCCTCCACCTCGTCCGCAAGCCCCGAGGCGCCACCAACACCCACTGTTGCCGCCATCCCGGCCACGATTGCACTGAGCCCTGAAACGGGCGCAACCTTCGTGAATCCGGTCTCAGACGTGGTTGCCGAGGTAGCCAACGGCACCGTGTACCAGGCGGTGTTGAAGGAAACAGCCACAGGCGCCGTCAGCGACGGCGAGCTGGATCCCGCCAGCAAAAAATGGACTGCAACGACGCCCCTGAAATTTGACACTGCCTACACGTTCGACGTCACCGTCACTGACACTGCAGGGGCCAAGAGCACCGAGGTCAGCACGTTCAACACCGTTCCGGCATCGCACGTGGCTGACGCGGTCCTGTACCCGGGCGCCGACTCAACAGTGGGCGTGGCCCAACCGCTGGAATTCAATTTCAGCGAACCCGTGGTGAACAAGGAAGCCGTGGAGAACGCCATCAAGGTCACCACCAGCACCGGCCAGGTGGGGGCATTCCACTGGTACACGGACCAGCTGGTTCGTTACCGTGCCGCCGACTACTGGCCCGCCAACTCGCAGATCAATGTCGACATGCAGTTGCTGGGCATGGACATTGGCAACGGCATGATCGCCAACTTCAACAAGAACTACAACGTCAACATTGGCAACAAGGTCGTGATGGAGGCTGACGCGGCAAGCAAGAGCGTGAGCATCCTGATTAACGACCAGGTTGCACAGACCTTCCCCGCCACCTTGGGGGATCCAGACTTCCCATCGGCATCCGGCACCATGGTGGTCACAGCCGACAAACAGCGGTACGCAACGTTCAAGGCCGCAAGCATCGGCCTGAAGCCCGGCGACCCGGGAGACTATGGTTCGGTCGACGTCGAATTCGCCACCCGCCTGTCCAACAGCGGCATCTTCATCCACCAGGCCACCGAATCTGCCATGCCGTACCTGGGTGTTGCGAACCTGTCCCACGGCTGCATCGGGTTGTCGGCGGAGGGTGCAGGCTGGGTATTTGAAAACATGCGCCCGGGCGACCTCGTGAACACCGTCGGCACACCCAACGAGACAATCGCCCCGACCGACGGATTTGGTGACTGGAACATTCCGTTCGAGCAGTACGCCTCACGGTAACGGTAACGCACGGCAGGCGTCCATAACGTAGCATCGGGCCTATGATCACCCTGCTGCGGGACCTGTGGACCGAGACTCCGGTGGCTTTCTGGCTGGTCCTGATTGCCGGCCTGTATTACCTGGTGATGGCGGCCCAGCTGACCGTGATCGACATCAAGCACCAGCTGCTGCCCAACCGGATCGTGTTCCCGTCGGCCGCAGTCGCCGGGGTGCTGCTGGTGTCGGCCAGCCTGTTCATGCTCGACGGCGGAGCCGCCTTGCGCACTGTTCTCGCCGCCGTGGTGAGCTGGGCCGTGTATGTGGTGCTCCGGCTGGTTTCCCCGTCCAGCATGGGGTACGGGGATGTGAAGCTGGCCTTCGTGCTGGGTCTCTACCTGGGTTTCATCGGCTGGCACGCCTTGTTGTGGGGGACTGTGCTGGCGTTCCTCTTCGGCGCGGTGTGGGGCCTGGCGCTCATCGTCACACGCAAAGGCACCGGCAAGACACAGATCCCGTTCGGACCGTTCATGCTTGCCGGTGCGCTGGTGGCGCTGGTGGTGGGTTAGATTCCGCCACTGGTGAAGAGGTTCACGATGCCGATGATGGCCGGGCTGAGCATCACGATAAACAGCACAGGCAGGATGGTGAAGATCAGCGGGAAAAGGATCTTGACCGGAATCTTCATGGCCTTTTCTTCGGCCCGCTGGCGGCGCTTCATTCGCAGTTCGTCGGCTTGGGTCCGTAGAACGCGGCCGATAGCAATGCCGTATTTGTCAGCCTGGATAACCGCCCTGACAAATGACTTCAGATCCTTAACCTGGGTTCGTTCCACCAAGGCCCAGTAAGCATCAGTCCGGGTCCTGCCCATCTGGATGTCCTGCATGGTTCGCTTGAGCTCAAGAGCCAGCGGCCCCTTGCCTGTGGAAGCAGCCCGGCCCATGGCCGATTCGAATCCCAATCCGGCTTCCACCGCAATGAGCATTTGATCCAAGGTGTTGGGGAGCTCCAGCGTGATCGCTTCCTGTCGCGTCTTGGCTTTCGAATCAAGCAAGACGTCGGGAGTGAAATACGAAAGGACTGTGGCTCCGATCAAGAGCAGAAGGCCAAGTTTCCCCGGGTCCCTGGAAAAGAACAGGAATCCGACCAGAAGAACCATCAGAGCCAGCAAGGGCTTGATAACCAACAAGCGCTGGAGCGGCAGCTCAGCAGGACGTCCGGCACGGTGGAGCAACTGGTTGAGCCAGCCGACGTACGATTTTGGTGCCAACCGCAGCGCAATTTCGTTGAGGTTATCGTTGGGCGTCTTGACTTTTTTGGATTTGGCCGGCGCGGGGCCGGTCAGGAGATTTTGGCGGACGAGTTTGCGGGTTCCGGTATCAGCCGCGAGGGCCTGAAACAGAAGCAGGCCAACCGGAAGTGTTATGAGCAGGATCGCTGCAAATGCGATGGGTGACATGTGATTTCCCCCTAGAACTTGATCTTGACGACGGCTCGGAGCCAGAGGGCGCCCACACCCAGCAACACGGCGCTAACAATAATCAATGCAATTCCCAGCAATGACTCGAAGAGAACGGAAAAGTACTTTGGATTCATGAAGAACATGATGGTCCCTACCCCGAAAGGCAGGCAGAAAAGGACAAGGGCTGACATGCGGCCCTCGGCGCTCAGGGCTTCCACCTGTCGTCTGATTTGGCTGCGGTCTCGGATGGTGTCGCCCACATGATCCAATACATCTGCCAAGTCTCCGCCGGCCTCTCGATTGATCTCGATGGCTTGGGCTACCCAGCTGAAATCCTCACTCTTCATCCGGGTGGCGGTTGAAAGGAGCGAATCGCCGGTGTCCCTGCCCAGGCGGGTCTCGTTGACCACTCGGGAAAGTTCCTCTGACATGGGGGCATCGGAGTCAGCGGCCGCCGCATCGATGGCATGCATCATGCTGTGACCAGCGCGTAGGCCACCGGAGAGCAGTTGCAGGGTGTCTCCGAGCTGGTCGTTAAAAGCAGACCTGCGACGGTCCGTCTTGATCCGGACCAGGGCCCATGCGAGCAGTGGAATCAAGGGCAACATGAAGAAACCCAGTACTGGAATTTCCAGCAAGAAGAATACCAGGACGGCCACCACGGTGGCGGAGACGACCCAGATGATGAAGTCCGCCGGGCGGGTCTTGATTCCCGCCAGTTCCAGCGCCGTGCCGGTGGTGTAGCGGACGCCCCGGCGGTCGAGCAAGCCATTGATGGCATCAATGGTTGATTCTGTGACTTGCCCAAGTTTCTTATCCGCCTGGCCTGGTCTGGCGCCTTGTTGACTGTTGGCCAACCGTTCCTTGGAGACCCTCCCGTGTTTGGGTTTGAACACCACAAACACGAGAAGGAGGAGTGCAGTCAGGCAAAGTGGAACGCCGACAGCGATGTAGGCCGGATTCATCGTCTTATTCCTTCAACAGGAACATCGAATATATGCGGTGAGATCTGAATGCCCAAGTCAGCAAACCGCTCCACAAACCGTGGCCTGATTCCCGTGGCAACTGGTTTGCCCAAGTACCTGCCGTTTGCATCCACGCCGGCTGAATAGTCAAAGAGGAACGCGTCTTGGAGGGTGACCACGTCGCCTTCCATCCCTTGAACTTCTGTCACATGGGTGACGCGGCGGGTGCCATCGCGCAGCCTCGTGATTTGGACGATCAAGTCCACAGCGGAGGAGACCTGTTCTCTAATTGCCCGGAGGGGGAGCTCAATCCCGGCCATCATGACCAGCGTTTCGAGACGGGCGATGCAGTCCCTTGGGGAATTGGCGTGAACAGTTGAGAGGGAGCCATCGTGGCCGGTGTTCATAGCCTGGAGCATGTCCAAACTTTCACCCCCGCGAACCTCACCCACCACAATGCGGTCGGGCCTCATGCGCAGGGAATTCCTGACCAGATCGCGAATGGCAACCTCACCCTTTCCTTCTATGTTGGGTGGCCGGCTCTCAAGGCGAATCACGTGTTCCTGCTGCAATTGCAGCTCGACAGCATCTTCAATGGTGATGATGCGATCGGTGGGCGGGATGAAGGAAGACAGGACATTCAGGAGCGTTGTCTTTCCTGTGCCAGTTCCACCGGAAACCAGAATGTTCATTCTCGCCCAGACACAGGCATTGAGCAGCTCAGCCATTTCCGTTGAGAGCGTCCCGAAGTCGATGAGGTTCTGGACTGTCAGTGGAACGTGGCTGAACTTCCTGATGGTCATGGTTGGTCCGTTGACCGAAAGCGGCGGAATGATCACGTTGACGCGGGAGCCATCCTCCAATCGGGCATCGACCAGGGGAGACGACTCATCAATTCTGCGGCCCACCCTGGAGACTATCTTGTCAATGACCCTGCGCAGCTGGGCCTCGTTGGCAAAGCGGTGTGATGTCCGGGTAATTTGTCCCAGACGCTCAATGTAAATGGCGTCCGTACCGTTCACCATGATCTCGGTGATGGTCGGATCGTCCAACATTTGCTGGAGTGGGCCATAGCCCAGGACGTCGTCGGAGACCTCCTTGATTAGCCGGCGCCGCTCCTCGCCTGAGAGCGCAGCCTGCTCTTCGGCAATGATGACGGCAAGCTCCGAGGCTGCAAGTTTGTCGAGCTCATCTTCGCCCATGGTGGGATCGCTGAGCCGGGCACCGAGCCTTTCAAACAGGGATTCGGTGGCGCGGGACTTGAGCCCGGCCAGCCCGTCCGCCAGAGGCTGCCGGCTGGCGGCAGCTTCTCCCGATCCCGGCTGACCTTCAATGCCGGAGCTGGGTGGAAGGTACAAGCCCGGATGAGGGTAGCCTGCCGTGGCTTGGGCCGTTGGCGCCGGCATCTGTTGGACGGGACTGGGTGTTTCTCCGCGTACGGCGGCAAGACGTTCTGTGAGATTCATGAGATGACCACCCTCCTGTGTACTTTCTTCTGTGGCTGGGCCAACAGTTTGGGATCAAAGCGCGCAACGAGCTTGCGCAAGCCTTTGGCTGCAGCGTCGCGGGCGTTGTCCTGCAGCAGCGGAACACCGCGGTTGGTGGAAAGCGGTATGCTCCGTGACCTGGGCAGCACCACATCCACAGGGATTCCGAGGGTTTCCTCCACGTCCTGAATCCGCAGACCGCTGAACCTGTCAGCAAAGTTGAGCACCACGTGACGCCCCGGAGGCACCAGGCCGATCTCGTGAAGCACGCCGAGGCCCGCCCGGAGGCCCTTGATGCTGGGGATGTCCATGCCGCAGACCCATACGGCGTCGGTGGCCCGTTCCAGGGTGGCAATGACGTGCTCGCCCAGGCCGGGGGAGGAATCGACCACCACATAAGCGAACTCGGAGGCCAATTGGGACAGCACCCGTCCCACCTGCTCCCCGCTGATATGTTCCGATTCAGTGGGACTTATTGGCGCGGCGAGAACATAGATGCCGGACGGGTGGACGGACAAGTAGGCCTTGAGGACCATGGAATCATTGGCAGCAGCACCGTTGACGGCATCCGAGAGGGTATGTTCCGGGTTGAGTTGCAGTCCCGAGGCGACATCACCGAACTGGACATCGAAGTCAACAAGGACCACCGACATTGGTGCCAGTTTGGCCAAGCCGATGGCGAGATTCGTCGAGACAGTGGTTTTTCCAACGCCGCCCTTGGGTGACATGACGGCAATGACACGGCCCTGCTGGCGTTCCGGCTCGTGAGCCGGCGTCATCCCGCGTCGACGGCTGGCCGCGGCCAGGCTGGCACGTTCCAGCATGACCCGAATCGTATCGACATCTGCATCCGGGCTGAGCAGGTCACGTACGCCGCTTCGCATTGCTTGCAGGGCAAGGGCCTCGGTGGTCTCGTGAACAAGTAGAACGCTGATTTCCGGGAACATGAGATCGAATACGGAAGCCAACTTGATGGCCTTGTCCAACGGGACACCGGGACCCACCACAATGACTTCCAGGGGCTCTCCGGTCTGCCTTTCCAAAATTTCCTCGGGGCCGGCGGGGAAAGGAACACTGGGAATGGACTGCACTGTTCCAGTCAACGTTCCACTGGCTGCTGACCGTACCCGCCGCTCAAACTCTGGGACAGTGGTGATGACGTTGAAACGGCTCATTTTAAAACATCTCCCTTGAACAGCGTTGCCGGCGATGCACCGGTTGCCCCGGACACGTCCTTGGCTACCCAAACATGCCCAAATTCTGCGGCATGCACCAACTTGACGGCGTCTGCCGGGGCGAGAGCCACAGTCACTACCCAACTGGCCGGTCCAACTGTCTCCGGCGCCGTTGAGGGGGCCGGTGTACTGCCATCGGCAGGAGTATCTGAAGCGCCCTGAACTGCGGCCTGCATGGAAACGACCAACGACTTGCGCAGGGTCAATTGTGTCGCGGGGATTTCACCCGTACCTGGTTCGATGCCCGCGTTGTACGAAAGGAACAATGCGGCATTGTCGCCCGGCTTGAGCTGTCCACCCACCACCCGATCGGCGGTAACGGAGAAACTCAGCTCCTGCATGGTGTCGGGAACCTTGATGGGATTGCTCCCTGTATAGGCTGCGGCATCGGAGAGGCGGAGATCAGACACCTGATCGCCCGGGAGCAGCTTCATGGCGGAAACCTTGTCCTGGACCGATTTGAGGTCCGTCAACGCCCCGTCCACCACCAAATTTTTGGGAATGGATTTCGTGGATACTGCATCCCCAAAACTTGAGACCGCGGTGCCGGCTGCGATCTCCTTCAGAACCACCACAACACTTGTTGTTTCGGTTCCTTCCGCTGCGCGAGCATCGGCGCCACTTACATAACTGACCAACATCACAGTGCCAAGAATGGCTAATACTATTGCTGCGATGCCCCCCAGAAGGCGTGTTTTCATGGTGTTGCCCCATTCAATTGTTTATTTGGTTAGTGAGACGCCTATAGCGCCGAATTCAGGTGGGCCCCCGAAGGTGAAGCCTTCCTCGTAGGTGAGCTTTTTGATGAAATGTCCGTAGAGACCTTTGACGTTGCTGTTAGCCGTCCAGTTGTATGTCAGGCTTGGGAAATTCCACCCCTTGACGACAAAGACCCCCCACCCGATGATCTTGTATTTACCGTTGGCTCCGGTGCCGTCCGCGAATCCAAAAATCGGTATCAAGACGCTTTGGCCGGCGAGACTGGTGGTGAATAAGGACTTGCAAGCATTCGGAACACTGTTTCCGTTGTCGGAATCCGCCCATGGATCGTTGATCGTGACTGTGGGGTGGCATCCACCGTCGATTGTGAGCCAGCCAAAACCACCAGGCATGTTGAGTCCGGAAGAGGTGTTCCAGGCCGCGCATTTTTGGTTTCCGTGGACCACCAGCACCCGGTCGGTTCCGTCCATGGGATTGAGTTCACAGGCACCAATAGTGAGTGGGAGGATTGGAGCTCCAGACTTGACGCCGCCCCAGCTGGCGGCGGCAAGCGCTCTGACTGTTGCGTTGACGCCGGAGATGGGCAGGACGATCTTGTTGCCGTCGCTGCTGACAGTTGACACGGTAGCTGTGACGGTTCCAGTACCCATGGTCAGCACCACAGAACTGCTGCCGTCATTGGAATTGCCATTCACCATCTTGTTGGCCTCGTCCTGCAGAGTGGCATCGACCACGCCTGCCGCGCAGGGAGTGGTGGTGGCCCGGTCACCGCACATGTTAGCAACGGCCAGGGCCGCCGCGTCGGCACCATTTTGCAGCTGCGCCTTTTCTGTGTAGGAGATTCCTACATTGACCACCAGGGCGACCACAAAAAGTAACACCACCATGGAGACTGCTGTCAGGATGCTGATGGCGCCGTGCTCAGGATTGGTGTTGCGGGGAGTTGTCACCCGCAGGGCTGCTAACCGCCACATCGCATGCTCGCTTTTCCGGTCAGAGTAATTGGGTTGCTGCCAAGAATGGTGGAGCCCGGAGGGCTGAATGGAACGGGGACCTGGTATGTGGCCGTCACCGTCATCACAGTGCCGGCTAGGCACGTGCCAGAAGTAAACTGAATGTTGCTGCTGGGATTGAAACCAGACAGGCCCACTACATTGACCATGGCGGCTGTCCGCGCAGTTCCGGGGTTGCCATTGATCACCATGCTGCGGGCGCCGGCCCGGGCAATTTGAGTGAGTGTGATCTGCGCGTTGTAGGCGGCACCCATGAGCACGATCCCGAAAATGAGGGAGATTAGCAAAGGAACCACGAGGGCGAATTCGACAGCCGCCGCGCCTTTTTCTGATTGTTGGTTCTTCATTACGCCACCCCAGAAATTGTTGGTCAATTCCACCGGGTCCGTAATTAGTGGACCGCACCCGACAGCTCGAATAGTTGAATCATTATTTTGAATTGCAACAGTTGAGTAATGTTGCGGAAAGGATTGTGTTCGTTGGTTGGTGCGCCACAATGTGGCGCACCAACCAACGGGTAGATGAGCGTTACTAGAACGCTTTCACCTTCTCGCTCAATTCGTTGAAGAAGCCATTCAACTCACTGCCGAACGCGGTGACACCTCCGACAACCACCAGGGCGATGAAGGCAACGAGCAGCGCGTACTCGGTTGCGGTTGCGCCCTTCTCGTTGTCGCTGCGGAAGCGGTCGGTGCCGGCGATGAACATGGACTGCAAGGTTACGTAGAACTTCAACATTGGATTGTCTGCTTTCATAAGAGTGACCAATTGGTCGAAGACCGTAGGCAGGTCCAAGGGGAATGCGAGAGACCAAATATGCAGGCTTTTGAGAGACCGTTTAATGAGACCTTGCGAGAGACCTTGAGACCAGCTTTGGTACTTCATTTGAAACCCGGTGAAATCTTTTCCCCCGGCTGAGAACAACTAAACGCTATGCCGGCGGCCCCGTCTAGAGTGGTGGATTTCTAGTTTTCGGGCCATTTTTTCTGGGCCTGGAATCCTCGCAGAGTTCCACTCAAACAAAGGCGGGAAGCGCTTTCCGACGGCTCGCTTCTACGATGTCGTTGGATGAAAAATGGGGTGTTGGGCGCCAAAAACGACATCAGGGTTTCCGGGTACTTGGTTTACCCAAAATGAGTACTCTATTTTGTCATCCGAGTACGCGGATTGGGAGGGCAGACGGAAGCCTCGGGGCACAAAATGCCCAGTTTTCAGCATCGCAATTGAGCAGGTACTTGTTACGCATCAGGGCGCCACTCAGGCACTTCTTGCTTGCTGGATGGCGCTACTGGTTCTACCTACTTGGCCTGCACGCCGTGGCGTTCGAGCTGTCCGCGCACCGAGGCCGCCCGCTGCGCCGCAACGCTCATGCGCTTGAATTCGCGCTCACGGCGTTCGGCAATCAAGGACGACAGAAAGACTGCCGGGTCGGTTCCGGCGGCTGGCAGCGGGGCGACGTAAAGGCTTGCCTCATTCGCCAGTTCCACGCCCAAGGAATGGCGTGAGGCGGGGGCCATGGCCGGGCCTTGGCGCAGATACATCGAGATGCGCCGCGCAAGGGTGTCGGGCATGCGGCCAATGTCGGCCAGGGCCGCCCATTGGGCCAGCTGCGGGGCAACCGCGACCTGCAGCGGAACAGTCTTGGGCGCGCGGTCACGGATGGCGTACGTTCCGGCCAGCATGTCACCGAGGCGCTTGGACTTTTCGTTGAACAAGGACACCATGCAGGCCAGCGAGCCCAACGTCATATAGATTTCAAGAACTGCCAGCAAAGCACGGATCAGGGCGTGGCGGAATCGGATGGACCCGCCGTCGTCCCTCACAATCCGCAGGCCCATGGCAAGCTTCCCGAGCGACTTGCCGCGGCTGAGCGTCTCCACCGTGATGGGCACAATGACAAGCAATGCCACCACTGCAACAAGCATGATCGCCCTGACGGCGGCCATGTCAACGACAAAGGGCAGCGCGGCCAGGAGCAGCAACAGTCCCACACCAACGAGGAGGGTGGCCAGGACGTCGATGGCGGTGGCGAGTGAACGGGCGGCAAAAGATGCGGGCCGAAGCTCAAGGACGACGGCTTCGCCGGTGATGATGGCGGACATTCAACCAGTCTATCCACGCTGCGGTGCCCACGACCGATAGGCTGGGGCAAATGGACATGGATGCCTTTACAACAGTGCACGGCCCGCAATGGGAACGGCTGAAGCTGCTTGCCCGGAAGCGGCGCCTGAGCGGTGCCGAGGCCGACGAGCTGCTGGAGCTGTACCAAAGCGTGTCGGCACAGCTGTCCTTGATCCGTTCGGTGGCGGCGGAGAGCGCCTTGTCAGCCTCGTTGTCCGCGACCCTCGCCAATGCCAGGACCCGGTTCACGGGCGCCAAGTCTAATTTCTTTGTCGATACCGCACGGTTCTTTGTCATCTCGCTGCCCGCCGCCTTCTACCGGCTGCGGTGGCTGACGGTGATTATTGGCGCTGTCTTTGTTGTCATCGGGACCTTGTTTGCCGTGTGGACGGCGGGCAATCCCGGCGTCATGGCGGCCATGGGCAGCGACAAGGAACTGCAGCAGCTCGTCGACCACGACTTCGTGGCCTACTATTCGGAAAACCCGGCGGCCTCATTTGCCGGTGCGGTCTGGACCAACAACGCTTGGATTGCCGCCCAATGCGTGGCGTTTGGGATCACCGGGGTCTTCATCCCGTATTCAATTTTCATGAATGCCCAAAACATCGGCATGACGGCCGGGGTCATGTTCGCCTTTGATCGTGGTGACGTGTTCTTCAGCTACATCCTGCCGCACGGCCTCATGGAGCTCTCCGCAATCTTCATCGCCGCCGCCGCCGGTCTGCGGATCTTCTGGGCGTGGGTGAGCCCAGGCGCGCAAACCCGCCTCAATTCGCTGGCCCGTGAAGGCCGATCGCTCATCACCGTCGCCGCCGGCCTGGTGCTGGTCCTCTTTGTTTCCGGACTCGTGGAAGGCTTCGTCACGCCCAGCCCGCTGCCGGTCTGGGCCAAGATCACCATCGGTGCCCTGGTCCTGGCCGGCTACTGGGCCTACACCTTGATCCTGGGTGGCCGGGCCGTGCGCGCAGGGGAGACGGGGGATATTTCCGCGGACGACGCCGGAGCCTCCGTCCGCTCGGCCTGAGGCTGCCGCTGGGGCTGGCTTGTCCGTCAGGGACGCAGCACCTCATGCGGCGGGGGCCGTAGCTGCCAACACTGTTGCAAAACGGTGTGGATCGGCAAGGTGTGGGAAGTGCCCACTTGCCGGGTAAACCTCGATGGTTGCCTGTGGCAGTCGCTCTGCAAGCCACTGCTGGTAAGCGGCCTCGGGTTCGGTGCCGGCAATGACCAGATAGGGCACCGCCTTGGCCCGAAGCTCCCCGAGCATGGTGTCAGTCATGCGGCGCAGGAATTCCGGCGTTTGGTCCATGACCTCGCGCCAATAACCCAAGACAAGTTGCTGTGTGGGGTGGCACGTGTTGCGCAGGAGTTCCTGGGCTTCCGCGGGAAGGAGTTCCAGATGGAAACTGGCATTGAAACCCTGCCAGACATTCATAAAACCCGGGCCCATAAGTTGTTCGGACAGCGAATGCAGCAGCTCGGCGAACCCTGCGGTTTGCAGGGGTTGATCCACGTTGACGACGCCTTGAACCGGAAGCGTCGCGGCATAGACGGTGGCCACAATGGCGGCCAAGGAATGTCCAACCACGATCGGTTCAACGAAACCGGCCTCTTGCACGGCGCCATGAACAATTCCCACCACGGCCTCGATTTCGTAGCGCGGCGCCGGATCCGACTGTCCATGCCCAGGGAGATCCAGAGCCAGAATTTGGCGCTCGGGATCCAATTCAAACAGGAGATCCAAGGCGGGGTTCCACATTTCCCTGTTGAATGACAAGCCGTGCAAAAGGACCAGCGGCGGCCGTCCATCGAAGACGCCGGAAGCACGACCGGCCAGCCCGCCGACCTTGACTTCTTTCACCCTGCCAGAGTTTCCCGTGCCATTTATACGTTCCATCAGGGCAGTCCTCACCGGTCACGGATGCTAAACACATCTTGCCTTGAGTATTTGACTGACGTGCTCGGTTGTCAACGTGTATTTGGGGCTGGAGGACACGTACCCGGGCTTGCGCAAAAACCCGTGCTGCCGTCCAGCCCCGGATAGGTGGAGTATGGGGTCATGGGACTCGAAACCGAAGGCGGAGGAGGAAGCGGCCAACCGCGCATGCTGCCACGCCACCCATGGCACCGATTCGTTGCCATGGGAGATTCCTTCACAGAAGGCCTGGGCGACCCGGATCCGCGCAGTCCCGGGGCGTATCGTGGCTGGGCGGACCGTGTTGCCGAGGAGCTCAGTGTTGGTGTTGCTGACTTTGCCTACGCCAACCTGGCCGTCCGCGGGCAGGTGCTGCACGAGGTTGTCGACAGCCAGCTGGGCCGGGCCTTGTTACTGAAACCGGACCTGGTGTCATTCCAGGCAGGCGGCAACGACCTGTTGCACACGGGCGCCGACCCGGATAAATTGGCGGCCATTGTCGACGGCGCGGTTGAAACCCTGAGCTTCCAGGGCGTGAATGTGTTGATCTTTGTCGGCCCTGATACGGGAAGGTCAACGGTGCTGGGACAATTTCGCACGAAGATTGCCATCTACAATGAGAACCTGCGCAGCATTGCCGAACACCACGACGCCTTGATCGCCGACCTGTGGGTGATGACGAATTTGCATGACCCGCGGATGTGGAGCCAGGACCGGTTGCACCCTTCGTCCATGGGGCACCACGCTGTGGCGGCCATGGTGCTGGAAACACTGAATGTGCCCCATTCACTTGTGCCGCTGCTGCCAAAGCCGCTCCCGGAGAAGCGTTGGCGTGAGGCCCGTGCAGGGGACGTCCTCTGGGCCCGCGAGTATCTTGTGCCCTGGGTGATCAACGGCATCCGGCGCCAATCTCCCAGTGCCGGGTTCTCCGCCAAACGTCCCGTGCCGGCACCGATCGACAGGGCCCTGCCAGTGTCGGTGCGGCCCGAATCCGCGCCTCACGCATCCGCACCGGTTGCCTCCGCGCGTCCCAAACACGGCAGGATCTTTGGCAACGCGGTCCCGCCCCCTGCGGAGTAGCCACCGGCCCGTGCCCGCAATCCGGGAGCGTTGCTGTCCCAGCTGGGTGCGGACTGGGTATCTGGTGACATTTTGGCATCGGCGCGGGGTGGCAGCGGCCGGCAGTGCCGGGTGGCCGGTATCCTTTCGACTTGTGACCGAGAATTCAAAGCCCCAGGAATCAGCCGGCAGCGCGGCACCGAACACAACCCCGTCGGACCGGGCTGCTGAAGCTGCGGCCGAACGGTCCACAACACCGGAGAAAGCTGCGGCAGCACAGCCCGCGGCCACGGGAAAGTCGGCTGCCGAACAGCCCGCAGCCACGGGAAAGCCTGCGGCCACCGAACGATTCCGTGCCGTCGACAAGACCAATCCGCGTCGTACCGCCACCGCGCAATCCACGAGCCCCTCGGCGACCGGTGCAACCACCAGGATCAAGATCGACGGTGCCGCCGACGCCGATCCCGAACCCATGCGCCCAGCCGGCAGGATGCCGCGCCTGCCCAGCGACGACGAGATTGCCGCCACACTGACAAAGAGCATCAGCGCCGCAGACACGTCCGCCCCGGTGCACGTCGAGCGGACCCCCACAAGCATGATCACGCTTCGTCCATCGGCCGAGGACGTGGCCAAACGTCAAGCCGCCAGGGAAAAGGCTGCCAACACCAAACCGGTGCTGACACGCGTGTTCCAGGTGCTGATTGCCGTGTTTTATCCGATCGTGCTGTTGGTGCTCGCCATCCGCCTGGTCACCTCCTCGGTCTTCCTTTGGGCTGAATACCACCGCCCCGGCTTCCCCGCAGACTCCTTTGGCTTCACCACCGACGACCGGCTGACCTACGGTTCCTACACGATCGACTACCTGCTGAACTTCGCCGCGCCACGGTATCTGGGCGACCTTGTCGACGCCGCAGGAAAACCGCTGTTCCTGGCCCGGGAGGTTGGCCACATGGCCGACGTCAAGGGCGTCATTGTCCTGGCGTTCCTCGCGGGGTTGGTGCTGGCGATCGTGATGGTGATCGGCATGGTGTACCTGTCACGGCGCACCCCCGGCGGGATCCGCCGCGGCCTTTTCGCCGGCTCCATCGCCACCCTCGTCGTGATCCTCGCCCTGGGCGTGCTGGCCGTGGCCGGTTGGGAGCAGTTCTTCACGGAATTCCACAAGATTTTCTTCGCCAACGGCACCTGGACGTTCTTCACCGACGACACCTTGATCCGACTGTTCCCCAGCCAGTTCTGGATGGATGCGGGCATCTTCATCGGCGCGTTCGTGCTGGTGGTTTCCTCACTGACGCTGGCCTTCACCTGGCCCACCAAGGACCGCCGCCAAGCCGTCAGCAAGGCCAAGCGTCCGGGCCGCAGGGCCGCCCAGCCGGACGCGGCCGCCTAACCACATCGACTGTCCAGGCACACACTGCAAGGGCTTTTAAAGCAGTACGACGGCGGCCGGGTTGGCCGCCGTCGTACTGCTTTAAGCGGGTGGGATGGGCCCACGCCGCCGGGGATTAGATCCAGCTGGGGAGCCACATGTGTTGGCGCCAGTATTCCTCCGGGATGATTTCCGCCGCCCAGAGGGGGTAAAAGTAGGCGCTGACCGCCACGACGAGGGCCAGGAAGATGCCGACGATGATGGCACCCTGCTGGCGCCGCCACGGCGGGTCGCCGATCTTGCCCATGACCATGCCAAGGACCATGACGACCGCCAGGATCATGAACGGTTCGTAGGCGATGGCGTAGAAGAAGAAAATGGTGCGCGTGGGGTAGAAGAGCCAGGGCAGGAACCCGGCGGCGAAGCCCAGGAGGATCGCGCCGGCACGCCAGTCGCGCTTGGCAATCCACACGCCGATGAGGAACAGGATGGCCAGTGAACCCACCCACCAGATCAACGGGTTGCCGACGCTGGTGATGGCTGCCGTGCACTTGTCCACGGCACAGCCGGCGTCGCCGTTTTCGTAGTTCTTGACGTAGAACGACGTCGGCCTGCCCATGACAAACCACGACCAGGCGTTGGCCTTGTAGGGGTGGTCCGAGCCCAGCCCCGTATGGAAGTTGTAGGCGGTTGAGTGGTAGTGCCACAGCGACCGCAGGGAATCGGGAACCCAGCCCCAGCTGCCCGCGGGGTTCTCGGCCGCCCAGTTCCTGTCGTACGCGTCCTTAGACATGAACCAGCCGGTCCAGGTGGCGAGGTAGGTGGCGGCGGCGACGGGCACCATGCTCATGAACGCCACCATGCCGTCCTTCCAGATGGCACCCGCGATCCAGTACTTGATGCCTGCAATGCGGCGGGCGTTCATGTCCCAAATAACGCTCAGCAGGCCAAAGGCGGCAAGGAAAAACAGGCCCGACCACTTGGTGCCAATGCACAAACCCAGTGCCACGCCGGCGGCCAGGCGCCACCAGCGGATGCCCAACCACGGACCGTAGAGCAGATCCCTGGCCGCAACCCTGCCATCCGCCCCGGCGAGGGAGGACAGCCTGGCCGCCAGCCGTCGTCGTCCGTCATCACGGTCCATGAGGACGGCGCCAAAGCCAAGCAGGGCGAAGAACATGACGAAGATGTCCAGCAGGGAGGTGCGCGACTGGACGATGGCGTGCCCGTCGACGGCGAACAGCAGGCCCGCGGCGGCTCCCAAAATGGTGGAGCGGAACATCTTTTGCGCGATCAAGGCCAGGACGAAGATGGACAGCGTGCCCACGAGGGCGGCGGAGAAGCGCCAGCCGAAGGTGCTGTCGGGGCCGAAAATCCACATGCCGAAGGCGATCATCCATTTGCCCACGGGCGGGTGGACGACGTATTCGGCGGTGCTTTCGAGGCTGGTGAAGTTGCCTTGGTTGAAGAGGTCGTTGGCCTTGTCGGCCCAATTGCGTTCGTAGCCGCTCTGCAGGTAGCTGTAGGCGTCCTTGATGTAATACGTTTCATCGAAGACCAGCGACGGCGGCTGGCCCAGGCGGACGAAGCGCAGGACCCCGCCAATAAGTGCCGTGAGCGCCGGTGCCAGCCAAAACCACAGGCGCATGCTGGGAGGCGTGCTGAAGAAGGAGAAACGCGTCCCCAGCAGCCTGTCTGCAAGGCTTGACCGGGTGAAGGCTGCCGCCGGATCACGAACCCAGCGCTGGCCCGCGCTCTTTATGGGTGCCGCTGGAGCGGGGGCACCTCCGGGACCGGGGGCACTGCCGGGGGAACCGCCGTCGGACGTCTGCCAGCGACGGCTCGGTGATTCGGGCACGCCGGCGGCGGCAGGGTCCGGGGCCGCCGCTGCGGTATCCATTGCGTGGGGTTGCACGGAGTCAATGCTACCCATGTGCGCCGTGCAGCCCGTGCCTACTACGCTGGTGTCATGGAAGATGACTTTGGCCCCGGCCCCGACAACGCAGAACAAGCCACGGAAATGGTCGAAGAACCCCTTGATTCAAGCTTGGCCCCGGCCGCAAAACCGGGGGAGGGCTACATTGTTTTGGCCGCCACCCCGATTGGAAACATGGGGGATGCCTCGTCGCGGCTCATCGCGTGGCTGGAGGCGGCCGACGTCGTGGCAGCCGAGGACACCCGCAGGCTGCACCGCCTCGTGACGAGCCTGGGCATCAAGGTCGGCGGGCAGATCATCAGTTACCACGAACACAATGAAGCCACCAAGACTGCCGAGCTGCTCACCAAGGTCCAGGACGGAAAAACCCTTGTCATGGTGACGGACGCGGGCATGCCGTCGGTGTCCGACCCCGGCTTCCGCCTCGTGTCGGCAGCCGTCGAGGCGGGCGTCAAGGTGACGGCGGCGCCCGGACCCTCGGCCGTGCTGACGGCCCTGGCCCTGTCGGGGCTGCCCACCGACAGGTTTTGTTTTGAAGGTTTCCTGCCCCGCAAGTCGGGGGAGCGGGCCAGCAGGCTCCACGAACTGGCCGTCGAAAAGCGCACCATGGTGTTCTTCGAAGCCCCGCACAGGCTCGAAGCCATGCTGCGGGCGCTGCACACGGCCTTTGGCCCTGCCCGCCCGGGCGCCGTGTGCCGTGAAATGACGAAAACTTATGAAGAGGTCGTCCGCAAGCCGCTCTCCGGGCTGCTTGAGTGGGCCGAAACCACCCAGATCCGCGGCGAAATTGCCATTGTTGTGGGCGGCGCCCCCGACTCCGACCCCGGCACGCCCGAGGACCAGGTGGCCGCCGTCAACGCACTCATCGCCCAAGGCATGCGGCTCAAGGAGGCTGTTGCCGTGATCGCCCACGACGTCCACGTCAGCAAGCGTGAACTGTACAGCGCCGTGCTGGCCGCCCGGAAGTAGCCTGTTCGGCGCCGGCGTCGGGTGCCCGGCGCCGGTCCGCGGCCCCGCCTGCCCGGTTGTACAAATGCACAGCGAAACCGTTGTTGGCAGTGCGTGCAAGCGTAGACACTTTTGTCTTCCGCGAACTACGGTGAACTTGAACGCACCATACGCAGCCGCACTGCCACGGGGGCCGCAGCAGGAACCGCAGGGTCAAACCCCGAGTCCAGCGCCCCGGCAGCGGCACCAGACAAAGGAGTCATCATGACCGTGACAGCCGCCACCGAACTCAATGAGCGCGAAAGCGCCTTGCTGGCAAGTGTTCCCACCGGGTTGCTGATCAATGGTCAATGGCGCGATGCCGCCGCGGGTGCGACATTCAGTGTTGAGGATCCGTCCACGGGCAGGGTGCTCCTGGAAATTGCCGACGCCGCCGCCGTAGATGGCGCGGCCGCCCTCGATGCCGCAGTTGCCGCACAGGACGGGTGGGCCGCAACGGCTCCCCGTGAACGCGCCGAGATCCTGCGTCGCGCCTTTGACCTGGTCATCGCCCGCGCCGACGACTTTGCCCTGTTGATGACACTTGAAATGGGCAAGCCGCTGGCCGAGTCCCTGGGTGAAGTGAAATACGGTGCCGAATTCCTGCGCTGGTTCTCCGAGGAGGCCGTGCGCTCCTTTGGCCGCTACTCCGGCAACCCCGATGGCACCCAGCAGATCCTGGTGCAGAAAAAGCCGGTGGGCCCCTGCCTGTTGATCACGCCCTGGAACTTCCCGCTGGCCATGGCAACCCGCAAGATCGCTCCCGCGATCGCCGCCGGCTGCACCATGGTGCTCAAGCCCGCAAACCTCACACCCCTGACCAGCCTCCTCTTTGCCCAGGTGCTTATTGAAGCGGGCCTGCCTGCCGGAGTGCTCAACGTCGTCTCAACCACCGACGCCGGCGGAGTCACCGGACCGTTGATCAAGGACGCCCGCCTGCGCAAGCTCTCCTTTACCGGTTCCACGCCCGTAGGCAAGCGCCTCTTGGCCGACGCATCCACCAACGTCCTGCGCACCTCCATGGAACTGGGCGGAAACGCCCCGTTCCTCGTCTTCGAGGACGCCGACCTGGACGCCGCCGTCGAGGGTGCCATGGCCGCCAAGCTGCGCAACATGGGCGAGGCCTGCACAGCAGCCAACCGCTTCCTCGTGCACGAATCCGTGGCCGGTGAATTCGCCACCAAGTTCGCCGCCAAGATGGCCGGGATGACGACCGGACGCGGCACCGATCCCGCCACCAAGGTCGGGCCGCTGATCGACGGCAAGAGCCGGGACAAGGTCCACTCGCTCGTGACCGACGCTCTGGCCGACGGCGCAACCGCGATTGCCGGCGGCGCACCCGTCGACGGGCCCGGCTACTTCTACCAGCCCACAGTTCTGACGGGGGTCGAGCCCGGTGCCCGCATCCTTACCGAGGAAATCTTCGGCCCGGTCGCCCCCATTGTCACGTTCAAAAACGAGGACGAGGCCGTCGCCCTGGCCAACGACACCGAATACGGCCTGGTCGCCTACGTCTTTACAAAGGACCACAACCGCGGCCTGCGCATGGCCAACCGCATCGAGACCGGCATGATGGGCCTGAACGCCGGCGTCATCTCCAACGCCGCTGCCCCGTTCGGCGGCGTCAAGCAGTCAGGCCTGGGCCGTGAAGGCAGCGTCGAAGGCATCGAGGAATACCTGTACACGCAGTACATCGGCTTCCCGAACCCGGACAACATGTAGTCATCGTCAACAGCAACGCTTCCCCACTTTGAGGTGGGGAAGCGTTGCTGTTTGACCCGCCATTGCTGCGCGAGCGTTGCTGTTTGACCCGCCATAGCTGCGCGAGCGTTGCTGTTTGACCCGCCATAGCTGCGCGAGCGTTTGGGAGGAAAGGGGTTTCCACGCTGCCGCCGCAGTTCTTCAGGCCGGAGCGGACCCACCTGCCGTGCGCTGCGCCGTCGGACGTTCAACCGGCAACAAGTGGTTGGGGAGCCTGTTCCCGGGTGCCCGGCCACGAATTTCGAGCAGGTCCCGGGCGTGGGCGTGCAGGCGCTTGTCCTCTTCGGCGACGGGAACCCAGGGTGGAACCGGAACCGAGTTGCCGGCGTCGTCCCTTGTCACCATGACTGTCAGGCAGTAGGTAGTCAGGTTCATCTCGCCGCTCTTGGGATCTCCCGAACGGACGTGCACGGCGATGTGCATGCCCTTCGTCCCGGTGTAAACCAGCCGGGCCTCTACTTCGACCACTTGGCCGATCAGCAACGGACGGTAGAAACGTACGCCGCCGGAGAATACGGCCACGGTGTCATTCCCGCAGTACCTGGTTGCGCACACATAGGCGGCCTCGTCGATCCACTTCATGACAATCCCGCCGTGGACCTTCCCGCCCCAATTCACGTCCGTGGGTGCCGCAAGGAATCTCAGGACAACACGCTCGGCTGTGCCGGCATCGGTATATTCCTGGGCCTTCATGGCATCGACGATTTCTTCCCGGACCTTGATCCGGGTCAGCGCATCCTTGCGCTGAAGAATTTCCTGGTTCGTCGCCGGCTCAAACGATGTCACCGCCATGGGCTTGCCGTCCGCATCCACGGCGACGAAAATAACTATGCACTGACTGCGCATCGTGGGGATGCGGCCCCTCGGATCGCCCGAGGACACCACAGTGCGAATATGCATCGACGACCGTCCGGTGTAAACAACTGTCGCCTCAACTTCCACCATGTCGCCACTGTTGACGGGGTCCGCAAAGTGGATGTTGCCCACGTAGGCCGTCACGCAATAGGCCTTGGCCCAGCCGACGGCGGCCGCGTAGGCTGCCTTGTCCACCCACTCGAGCACGGTGCCGGCATCCACGGAGCCGCTGTGCCCAACGTCTGTGGGGGCGGCAAGGAAACGAAGGGTCACGGAATTGGCGATGGTCTCACTCATTGCACGATTCTATTTAGCCCGCGGGCCGTCCTTTCGTTTGGAAGTCTCATCGAGGGTTTCAGGCGTCACATTCAGACCCTCGGAGCGGGCCAGTGAGGCTCGGCGTAAATGTTGCGGCACAGTTGGTCGTCCATTCATGACATCCGCGGAACGTGTTAATCTAATGCCATTAAATTCACTGTCATGGATAACATCTCACGCAGGTCAATACTGTCCGCCGGCCTTGGTGCCGGCCTCGTTGTTGCAGTGCCGGGAGCCGCCTTTGCCACCTCGGTGGCTGACGACGCCGGCGTCCGCACCGACCCCTTTCTCCTGGGCATCGCCTCCGGCGAGCCGTGGCCGGACGGTTTCGTGATCTGGACCCGGCTGGCATTGGATCCATTGGCCGAAGACGGCCTGGGCGGCATGCCCTCACGCAACGTGGCGGTCTCCTGGGAAGTCGCTGAAGACGCGAACATGCGCACCGTCGTCGCCCGCGGAGTTGAGCATGCGCGGATCGAAACCGCCCACTCAATCCACGTGGAGCTGCGCGGGCTGCGCCCGGGCCGCGAGTACTACTACCGTTTCCGCACCGGCCGCCACGTCAGCGCGGTTGGCCGCACCCTCACCAGCCCAGCCCCGCATGAGACCCCGGCGTCGTTGGCCATGTCATTCGCCAGCTGCGCGCAATACGAGCACGGCTATTTCACGGCCTACTCGCGTCTGGCCGAGGACCACCCGGACCTGGTGCTGCACCTGGGCGACTACATGTACGAATACAAAAAGGGCGGCTACGTGATCGGCGGCGGCAACCCGCGCAACCACGAAGGGCCGGAGACGTCGACACTGCAGGGTTACCGGCAGCGTCACGCACAGTACAAGTCCGACGTCGACCTGCAGGCAGCGCACGCAGTCGCACCGTGGCTGGTGGTCTGGGATGACCACGAGGTGGACAACAACTGGGCGGATGAGATTCCCGAAAATCAAGATCCGTTGCAGCTCAATGACACCACTGAGCGTTTCCGGCAGCGCCGGTCAGCTGCTTTCCAGGCATACTACGAGAACATGCCCCTCCGCGCGTCATCGGTGCCGGCCGGGTTCGACATGAAGATCTACCGCACCATCCAGTGGGGCCAGCTGGCCAACTTCCACATGATGGACACCCGACAGTACCGCGACGATCAGCTGGCCGGAGACGGCTGGAAGAAGAACGTCACCGAGCGCCTGGCCGAGGACCGCACCATCACCGGTGCCGAGCAGGAAAAGTGGCTGCTGGACGGCTTCAAGAACTCCACACAGCGCTGGGACATTCTGGGCCAGCAGGTGTTCTTCGCCGAGAAGGACCGGAACGTGGCGCCGGAGATCGACGACGTCTCCATGGACGGCTGGGACGGCTATGCTTCCTCCCGCCGCCGCATCACCCAGGGCTGGGTGGACGCGAACGTTCGCAACGCCGTCGTCCTGACCGGCGATGTGCACCGCAACTGGGCCAACGACGTCAAGGTGGATTACAAGGATCCGGCGTCACCCGTGGTTGGCTCGGAACTGGTCTGCACCTCGATCACGTCCACCGGCAACGGCAGCGGATCCACAGCTGATCCGCTCATGGCCTGGAACCCGCACCTGAAGTTCTACAACGACAACCGCGGCTACGTGAACACCAAGATCACCAAGGATGCGCTCACCGCGGACTTCCGGACGCTTGACCACGTCACAACGCCCGGAGCTCCCGTCAGCACGAAGGCGTCCTTCGTCATCCAGGACGGAATCCGCGGGCTGCAGGCGCAGTAGAAGCCAGTCCCAGAGACCGGAAGGCCGAGCCATGGCCTTCCGGTCTCCTGCGTCTGCGTCTGCTGCGCGAGCGTTTGTGAATTGGCCGCCATTGCTGCGCGAGCGTTTGTGAATTGGCCGCCATTGCTGCGCGAGCGTTTGTGAATTGGCCGCCATTGCTGCGAGAGGGTTGGGACGGGGGGCTAGAGCGTCTTTTCCAGGAACGACGTCGGCACAAGGGCTGCGCGGATTCGGCCCCAGGGTGTCGCGGCCGTGCGCAGACGCCGGATGAGGGTCTCCACAGCCGCTGCCAGGTCCTCCCGCTCGCCCGGGGACCCTGCCAACGTCCCGGAGGCCCCCGCCCCGTAGACACTTTGCTCGTAAGCGTGCAGGATCAAGGCCAGACCGGCCGGGGTGGTGGTTCCCAGCAACCCCGCGATTTGTTCCGCGTGCCGGGCAGGAGTCAGGGCAGGATCCCAGCTGTAGCCAAAGTCGACCGCCGTGGCCAGCAGTTCCCGCCAGGCAACCACCTCCGGAGCATCGTCATCCGGGCGACCGGCCGCCCGGCCGGCGGCGCCGCGCACCTGGGCCAGGCGCCGCCGTCGGATATGAACACGGGCCAGGGCAGGGGCGGCGAGCAGCAGGAGCACCAGCATGATGGCCACAGTGGTCTGCAGCCACTGGGTGGGACTGGCCGGCGCTTCGGAGAACCCCGCAGGGCCGGCGGCCGTGCTTGTCTGCGCCGACGGGGCCGTGGTGGCGGCAGCGTCCTCGATGGGCGCGACCGGGTTTAGCGGATCCGACCCAGCGGAACTGTCTTCCTGCGCATAATCAGGGACAGAACCGCGGGAGGGAGTCGGTTCAAACGGCACCCAGCCGAGCCCCTCAAAATACAGTTCGGGCCAGGCATGGGCGTCTTGGCCGGTGGCCTCGTAGCCAAGCAGCTCCTGGCCGGCCAACGCGCCGGTCATCGCGGTTCGGGTGCCGGGCGCGTACCCGACAACAATGCGGGAGGGGATCCCCACCTCGCGGGCCATCACGGCCATGGCAGCGGAAAAGTGCACACAATAGCCGGCCTTGGTTTCCAGGAACTTGGCCAGGACCTCCATGCCCGAACCGTCATAGCCTTCCGCGACCGGTGTGCTCAGGCTGTAGATGAAATCACCCGAACGAAGATACTCCTGCAGCGCCATGGCCCGGGCATAAGGCGTTTGCGCGGACACCGTGACCTCTTGGGCCGTGCTCCTGACAATTTGGGGTACGTCCCGGGGCAGCGCCGTGAAGATCGGGTCCAGGTCTGCGCTCGGCTCGCTTGTTGCGGCGTCCAGGATCTCGGGAGTGAGGACGGGCATTTCACTGCGCACAAGATACGTCTGCCCGGTCGTTGAGACATTTTGGCCCTTGAGAGTCTGCGTGGCGGGGTTCCACAACCAGCGTCCGCGGAGGTCGTCGACGGCGGTGGCCGAGAGCGGGGCGGGCAGCCAGTCGCTGCCGAGGCCGGCAATGGAAATCTGGGTTAGCGTGCTTGTCCGTGGCACGGTGGCGGCCGGGCCCGGTTCCGGGTTCAGGTCGGAGAGTGAGGCCTGCAAGCCGTCGGGAAAGGCGGAGGGTTTCCAGGACTTCCCGGTGAAGTCCTCCAAGGTGCTCAGGCGCAGGTACTGTGCGGCGTCGGTGTTGCTCAGGTACGTCAGATTGACCTGGCTTGACTGTGACCGCAGGTCGTCGCCGAGGGAAATCATGGGGTCAAGGAGCGTCCCGCCGCCCGACCCGCCAATGCGTGATCCCTGCGGGAACGATCCCTGGGTGAATCCGGGAATGGCGGCCAGGGCAAGCAGCATCAACACGACCACGGCAGCGCCCAGCGCGACAGCCCTTGACAGGGTGCCGCTGGCGAACTGGACCGTCCCGGAACGCAATTTTCCGTCCGGCGCATACCAGCGGCAGCAGCCAAGGACCAGCAGGAATCCGGCGGCGGCCCCGATGAATCCTAGCGGCCCAATGCCAGTCGTTGTGGTCAGGGCCGGCGGCAGCAGGATCAGCACCAGCCCCAACGAGCTGGCTGCCGGCATGGCCACGGTAATCGCCACCGTGTCGATGAGCAGGGCGGCAAAGCCCAGGCCTGCGCAGATCAAGAAGAACATGGGCAGCACCGAGGGCGCCGGGGTGTTGTTGCCCATGATCACCTTCGACGCCTCGGTCGCCATCTCCAGCGCCGCCGTCACGGTTTTCGAGGTGGGAACAACGCCGAGCAATGCCGTGGTCGGAAAAAACACCAGCGTCAGGCTCATGAACCAGCCGGCCAGCGCCCCCAGCGGGGCATAGGGGCCCAGCGTTGGATAGCGCCGCAGCACTGCCGGAATCAGCAAGGTCCCGGCAACCACGGCGGCGGCCTGCGGCAACCAGCTGAGGTCAAACAGCACTCCCTCCAGGCCCAGTGAGGCGCCCATGACTGCCCCGAAGACGGCGAAGGCCAGGACCCAGGGTGCGGGGCCGGTGCGGGGTTCGCCGAACAGCCTGCGCGCGCCGCGGCCGGAAACCCGTGGGGGAGGGGGTGGGCCATTGCCGTCGAGCATCCGCGTCATCGGGTCCGCCCAAAGGCAGCGTTGTTCTGGCCCAGCTGCATCCATGCCTGCACAAGAGGCGTTTCCGGGGTGAGTGCTGCGGCCCGCCAGCCGGCACGGCGCAGGATCCCGACGGATTCGTCCGCCTGGGCGGTGCCCTGGCACACCACCAGGGCGTAGGAGCTTTGCGAGGATTCGGCCATGCCCGCCAGCAGCAGTGCTTCTGTCTTGCTGAGCATGCCGGTGACGGCCACGAGCGGTCCGCGCCGCCTGCCGTGGTGGAGTTTTTGGGCCAGGGCGTCTCCAAAAGTGGCTGCCGGCGCCGGTGCGGGATCGCCGGGCAGGCGCTGGCCCGTGCTGCCCAGCCCGGCCGGGCCCGGCCCTGTGCTGCCCTGGCCGGCGGGCGTGGCCTCGGCAAGTTCCAGGGCGGCCAGGGCGGCAGCCACGTCGAGCATGCCCTGGCTGCCGCTGAATTCTTCGCGCCCGGGGGCAACCGCGGAGGCTGAGGAGGCGAACCCCGGGTGCCCCTGATGGTCCAGGATGCGCAGGGAATAGCCGCGTTCCAGCAAGTGTGTGGCAACGGAAAGGGCCGCAACGACAGCCGTCTCAAAGGCGGCCGACGTGTGCAGCTCCGGCAGTCCCACAGCGCTGCGGCCGGCAATCTGGAGCCGTTCCATCGCCCTGCCCGTCTCGCCAAATGCCAGGGCCCGGCGGTCAAGGATCAAGGCCGCCTCGGGGGTCGTGACAGATTCTTCCGCCCGCACCATGAGCTTGCCCTGCCGGGCCGTCACCGGCCAGTGGACGCGTCGGAGCGGGTCACCGTAGCGGTACTCGCGGGTCATGGCGTCGTCGTGGCTGGCGTGCGCAAGTTCCCTGGTGCTTTGGGAACCGTCCTGGCCCCTGCCGTCGGTGAGGGAAATTGTGGGCAGTTCCACCGCAGTGGGGGCGATGGTGAGGTGGACGCCGTCGTCCAGGGCGCGGGGGACATAGGCCACATCGAAGGGGTCGGCGAACCGTCCCCGCAGCGGTCCGATGGTGAACACGCCGCGGTGGGCGGGGTGCAGGGTGTAGTGGTAACGGCTGAGCAGTCCGCGCGGCTCCACGGGTTGCGGGTGGTTGAAGGTCGGCACGTCCCGGAAGCTGAACGGCAGTTCCTCGACCAGATGGGTGCGGGAGCCGCCGGGGCTGCGCCCGTGCACATCAAGGACGACGTCGACAGGCGCACCCACGCGGCCCAACTTCGGGGTGATCGTGCGTTTGACCGAGAAGCCGGGCTTGGCCGCATACAGGACAGTGCAGGCGACCGCCGGCAGGGCAAAACAAAAAATGGCCACCGTCAGGAGGTCGCGGCGGCCCAGGGTCAGGGCCAACACCAGGGCCAGCGCCCCGAAGGCCAGCAGCAGCCAGCCCCGGGGACGGAGTGGACGCATCGCAAACAAGGGAACCCCTAGCCGTTCCGGGCGTCCTTCGCGGCGCGCCCGTCCGTCCGGACCGCACTGGCAGTTCCGGCACTGCCGGAACCGGCTCCGGCTCCAGGCACGGGCACCCGGGCAAGCAGGTCCTCGATCACCATGTCGACGGTGACGCCCTGGCTGGCGGCGCTGCGCTCGACCAGCAGGCGGTGCGCCAGGACGGGATGCGCAAGATCGCGGATGTCGTCGGGAAGCACAAAACCACGCCCGGCCAGCGCCGCCGAGGCCTTGGCCGCCCGCAGCAATTGCAGCAGCGCCCGCGGGCTGGCGCCCAGGCGAAGCTCGGAACTCGTCCGGGTCGCCTGGCCCAGGGCCACGGTGTAGGCGCGCACGGCCGGGGACACATGGATGTCCGCCACCGTCTGGATCATGGCGGCAACCTGCTCATCCGTGGCGACGGCCTGCACGGAGTCCAGCGGGTTGACCGACTGGTGGGATTCCAGCATGGCCAGTTCGGCTGCGGTGTCGGGGTAGCCCATGGAAATCCGGGCCATGAACCGGTCCCGCTGGGCTTCCGGCAACGGGTAGGTGCCCTCCATCTCAATGGGATTCTGCGTGGCAATCACCATGAACGGTGCCTGCAGGCTGTACGTGGTGCCGTCAACGCTGACCTGGTGCTCGGCCATGGATTCCAGCAGGGCCGACTGGGTTTTCGCCGACGCCCTGTTGATCTCATCGCCAATGACGATGTTGGCAAAGATGGCGCCGGGGCGGAACTCAAACGACTGCGTCGACTGGTTAAAAATCGACACCCCGGTAATGTCGCTGGGCAGCAGGTCGGGCGTGAACTGAATCCTTGTGACGGAGCAGTCAACTGTCCGGGCCAGGGTTTTCGCCAACAGGGTCTTGCCCACCCCGGGCACGTCTTCCAGGAGCAGATGGCCGCCGGCAAGCAGCACTGTCAAGGCCAGCCGCACCGATTCGTCCTTGCCGTCAATGACGGTGTTCATCACGGCCATGATCTTCTCGCTCAACCGGGCAAATAGCTCCACATCCATGGTCGCGCCGCCTTCTGCCGTGCCTGCACCTGGGCTGGTCCCGACGGTCGTGTCCCCATTGCTTGCGGAGCGTTCAGCCGCAGCGGAGCGCGGACGGAAAAGCGGGGGCTTGGGACCCGCCGCTGCCGCCCCGTCCTTTGCCAGCAAAGTCTCCTGCGGGTGCATGCCCCACCTTTCACATCGGTGCCCGGCGCAAGGCGCGACCGGTTGCTGTGACCTACGCTACTAGCTTGGCGCGCATTTGGCCCCACCGGCCCCGGGAAAAGTCCCGGCAGCCCGGCAACGGCCCGGTAAAGTGGGCAATCATGTGCACTGAAGACGTCCCGCGCCCGTACCGTCCGGAAACGCCCACGCCGGAAACGCCCACGCCGGAAGGCGGCGCCCGCCGGGCTGCCTTCGCGCCGGCCCCGCCGGCGTTGCCAATACCCGTGTATGACAACCACACGCACTTTGACTTTGGTGATTCGCCCGTCGATCTGCACGCGGCACTTGACGCCGCCGAGGCAGTTGGCGTTGCCGGTGCCGTGCAGGTTGGCTGCGACCTGCCGTCTTCACGTTTCACTGTGGCCGCCGTTGACGCAGACCCGCGCTTGTTGGGTGCCGTGGCCATCCACCCCAACGACGCCCCGGAACTGGCACAGGCCGGCGCCCTCGACGACGCGTTGGCGGAAATCGACGGCATGGCCGCCCACCCCAGAATCCGGGCCATTGGGGAAACCGGGCTCGACTACTTCAGGACCGGCGAGGACGGCAAATCCGCCCAGCACCATTCCTTCCGCGGGCACCTGGAGATCGCCAAGGAACGCGACCTGGCCTTGCAGATCCACTGCCGCGACGCCCACGTCGATGTGCTGGACATTCTGCGGGAGGTGGGTGCGCCGTCGCGCCTTGTCTTCCACTGTTTCTCGGGCGACGCCGAGTTGGCGCAGATATGCAACGACAACGGCTGGTACATGTCCTTTTCGGGCACCGTGACGTTTAAGAATGCAAAAAACCTGCGGGCAGCCCTGGCCGTCGCGGACCCGGGCCTTCTTCTGGCCGAGACCGACGCGCCGTTCCTGACGCCGCACCCCTTCCGGGGGCGCCCCAATGCCAGCTACATGCTGCCCTACACGGTGCAAAGCATGGCCGAATTGTTGGACCGGGAGCTGGCCGGAATGTGCCAGCTTTTGAGCGACAACACCGAGGCCGTCTACGGCTCCTGGCTCGACTGAGCCTGTAGCGTTAATCACTTCGCCGTTACCAAGCCTTGTCCATAAGGTCACGGTTAGGTTACGCTGAGGAACTATTAGCCGTGGTCGGGGAAGGCCAACGGATGCAATGCTGCGAGACCTGCCGTTCACTGCAGGTCTGCGGCCACCGTTCGAAAGAGCAAATCTGGCAGTGCCATCCGTGCCTTTCTGCGGTAAAAATGTGCTGCCGTTTGTTCGCCTCTTCTCCGTGCCCGGGCGCTCTAGTAGTTACGGGAACTCGTGTCTTCTTTCCTTACCGTCAATGGCAAATTGAGCTATCTGAAGCTTGCCTGCCAGGCAGCCATCCTTTTGGCTCTCGTCGCAGGCCTCATGGCTTTCGTCACCGCCAACAAGACAGTCACCCTCGTGGTTGACGGCCAGACAAGTTCAGTCAGGGCCTTCGGCGGTTCGGTGGAAAATGTGCTCGAGCGGGCCGACGTCAACGTCACCGCCGAAGACCACATCACCCCGGCACTGGCCAGCTCAGTGGAAGACGGGGACACCATCACCATCAACAAGGCCAAGGACGTCACCGTCAGCCTCGATGGTGCAGAGCAAACAGTCACCACCACCTCCACCAAGGTCAGCGGCTTGATCAGCCAGTTGGGTGTCGCCGCCAACGCCAAGCTCTCGGTTCCCGCGGACGCACTGGTTGCCAGCGCCGAAGACATCAGCATCATCACGCCCAAGCAGGTCACACTGGTGGCCGACGGCGAGAAGACCGTCAAGACAACCACTGCAGAGGACGTTTCCGACCTCCTCGACGAAGCAGGCGTGGAGCTGGCCAAGACCGACAAGCTGTCCGCACCCGGCACCGCACCCGTGGTTGAGAACATGGTCCTCAAGGTGACCCGCATCAATCCGGCCGGATCCGCCACCGAAACCGAGGCTGTCCCGTTTGAGACCGAACAGACAGTCGACGCCGAGATGCCCAAGGGCGAGAAGAAAACAGTCACTGAAGGCGTCGCCGGCAGCCTGGAGAAAACTTTCCGCACCGTGACGGTTGACGGCGTTGTCGTCAGCCGCACCGAAACAGCCTCCAAGGTTGTCGTGGCACCGGTGGTCGAAAAGGTCTCCGTCGGCGGCAAGGAACTCCCCAAACCCAAGCCCACCGAGGCACCCAAGGACCCTGCCGGTGACGATGCCGCTGCCGACGCCCCCACGGGAGCCGCAGCCCCGGCCATGTCCAACGAAGCCATGTGGGACGCCATCGCCCAGTGCGAGTCCACAGGCAACTGGTCCATCAACTCCGGCAACGGCTACTACGGCGGACTCCAGTTCGACATCGGCACCTGGATCGGCTCCGGCGGCGGAGACTACGCCCCCAACGCCAGCCTGGCCACCAAGGCCCAGCAGATCGACATCGCCAACCGGGTCTACGCCCAGCGCGGGCTGAGCCCCTGGGGCTGTGCCCACGCAGCCGGCTAGAAACCCAGCATCACCAATGCCCGTTTTTTAGCGGACGCTGCATTGCAGTGCTTGTGAAGCACGACGGCGGGAGGCCACTTTCCCAGGGAAGGTGGCCTCCCGCCGTCGTACCCTGGAGACTTTCCCGGCACCGGGGCAGCCCACCTCACATCCGGGCGGCGACGAGATGGACGAGTTAGCGGATACCATGGATGCGTGACCACCCCTGTTCCCAGCCCCGCAACCCAGCCACTGCTGGGTGCCACCGAAATCCGCCGCCTCGCGGAGGAAATCGGTGTGCGTCCCACCAAAACCCTGGGACAAAATTTTGTCATTGACGGCAACACCATCCGCCGCATTGTGGCAGCAGCCAATGTCGACCCCGCTGAAACAGTGCTGGAGGTGGGGCCCGGACTGGGCTCCCTGACGCTGGGCCTGCTCGATGCAGCCGCCCGCGTGGTCGCCGTGGAGATCGATCCGGTGCTGGCCGCGAAACTGCCGTCAACAGTTGCCGCGTTCCGCCCCGCCCTGGCCGGCAATCTCGACGTCGTGCTCTCTGACGCCATGCGCATCACCGAACTTCCGGGCGAACCCACGGCGCTGGTCGCGAACCTGCCGTACAACGTGGCAGTGCCCGTGGTGCTGCACCTGCTGGAACATTTCCCGTCGCTGCAGCACGGCCTGGTCATGGTGCAGGACGAGGTCGCCGACAGGATGGTCGCCGGCCCCGGATCCAAGACCTACGGGGTGCCGTCGGTCAAGGGCGCCTGGTACTCACAAATGCGCAAGGCCGGCGTCATTGGCATGAATGTGTTTTGGCCGGCGCCGAAGATTTCCTCCGGACTCGTCTCCTTCACCCGGCACGATCCGCCCGTGACCAGGGCGTCGCGCGAGGACGTGTTCGCCGTGATTGACGCCGCTTTTGCCCAACGCCGCAAGACCCTGCGCGCAGCCCTGGCCGGCTGGGCCGGCGGCGCCGCTGCGGCCGAAACATATTTGCGCAAGGCCGGCGTTGACCCCAGCGCCCGCGGCGAAGTCATTGACGTGGCCGCGTTCGCCCGCATCGCCGAAGCCAAGATGCCCTTTACGGCCTAGCCCATGGACCCATTGAACAACGCAGGAACGGCAGGCGACTCCGGCGCAGCATCCGGAGCGGAGTCATTTGTGGATCCCTTGTGGCGGCCGGCACCGCACCGCGTGAAGGTCAGGGCCCCCGGGAAAATCAACGCCTTCTTCCAGGTTGGTCCGCTGCGCGAGGACGGCTACCACGCCGTGGCCAGCACCTACCTGGCCGTCTCCCGCTACGAAGAAATTGCGGCCACGACCAAACCGGGCACACCCGCCGCCGACATTACCGTGAGCATCAGCGAGGCAAGTTCACTTGACCCTGAGTCGTTGGCGGGCATTCCACTGGACGGCAGCAACCTTGCCGTCCGGGCGGCAATGCTGGTGGCGGACATTGCCGAGGATCCCTGCGGCGTCCACCTGGAAATCACCAAGCACGTGCCCATCGCCGGCGGCATGGGCGGGGGCTCCGCCGATGCGGCAGCAACCCTCGTCGCCTGCGACGCGCTCTGGCACACGGGACTTTCCCGCGAGGAGCTGTCCCTCCTCGGTGCCGAGCTTGGCGCGGACGTGCCGTTCGCGCTGTTGGGGGGTGCCGCCGTCGGACTTGGCATTGGGGACAAACTCACAGCGGCACTGGCCCCCACACCACTGCACTGGGTGCTGGTGCCGGCCCGCTTTGGCCTGTCAACGCCTGTGGTTTACGGTACGCTAGACGATCTGCGGGAGGCTGCCGGAATTACGGTGGATGAGCCCGGGCAGGTTGAGTCGGGCGTCCTGACGGCCTTGCGGGCAGGGGATCCGCACGCACTGGCCACATGGCTGCACAACGACCTGCAGGCTGCGGCCGAATCACTGGCCCCGTCCCTGACGGCAGTACTGGCCCAGGGGGAGGAACTGGGGGCGCTGGCGTCGCTGGTCTCCGGCTCGGGACCCACGGTGGCTTTTTTGGCCGCCGGCGCGGAACAAGCCCGGGAACTTGCCGCGGCCCTGGCCGAACACGGTCATGAGGCGTGGGCCGTGGAAGGGCCCGTGCACGGAGCGCACCTCGTGCCCTGACAGACCGTGCCGCAAAGAATTGATCATCAGCAATAAATACTTGTAAGGAAAGTGGTACCACGTGGCTCATTTGCTTGGCGGGGAAAATCTCAGCGTCGCCTTCGCCACCCGAACCGTCCTTGACGGCATCAGCGTTGGCCTCGAAGAAGGGGACCGCATTGGCATCGTGGGACGCAACGGCGACGGCAAGTCCACGCTAATGCGCCTGCTGGCCGGGCGGCAGACTGCCGATTCCGGCCGCGTCACCGTGCGCGGCGGCGTGCAGGTCAGCTACCTTGACCAGACTGACGTGCTCGACGGCGACGACACAGTCGGCTTCGCGATCGTGGGGGAGGCGGCCGACCACGAGTGGGCCTCCAACCCCAAGATCCGCGAAATCATGGGCGCCCTGGTGGGCGAGGTCGACTGGCACGCCAACATCCACTCGCTCTCCGGCGGGCAGAAGCGCCGCGTGGCCCTGGCCAAGCTGCTGATCGGCGATGACGATGTCATCATGCTCGATGAGCCCACCAACCACCTTGACGTGGAGGGTGTGGCCTGGCTGGCCAAGCACCTCAAGCAGCGCTGGCGGGCCAACGAGGGCGCCTTCGTCGTGGTCACCCACGATCGCTGGTTCCTCGATGAGGTGTGCACCCGCACCTGGGAAGTCCACGACGGCATCATTGACCCGTTCGAGGGCGGTTACGCCGCGTACGTGCTGGCCCGTGCCGAACGGGACCGGTCGGCGTCCGTGATGGAATCCAAGCGCGTCCAGCTGGTCAAGAAGGAACTGGCGTGGCTGCGCCGCGGCGCCCCGGCCCGCACGGCGAAGCCGAAGTTCCGCATCGAGGCCGCCAACGACCTCATCGCCGACGTGCCCGAACCCCGCGACACGGTGGCGCTGTCGAAGATGGCCACCGCCCGGCTGGGCAAGGACGTCATCGACCTGGAAAACCTGTCCTTGAGCTACGGGGACAAGGAACTCTTCAACAACATCACGCTGCGCCTGGCCCCGGGGGAGCGGCTCGGCCTCGTCGGCGTCAACGGTGCCGGCAAGACCACCCTGCTGAGGCTGCTCAACGGTGAGGTCCCGCCGTCGTCCGGCAAGGTCAAGACCGGCTCAACCGTGAAGACAGCCGTGCTGACCCAGGAAGTGGACGAGCTCGACGACGTCCTGAACATGCGCGTCATCGAGGTCATCGAACGCGAGAAGCGCTCCTTCGAGGTGGGCGGCAAGGACATGACGGCCGGCCAGCTCGTGGAGCAGCTTGGTTTCACCAAGGACAAGCAGTGGACCATGGTGAAGGACCTTTCCGGTGGTGAGCGCCGGCGGTTGCAGCTGCTGCGCCTGCTCGTGGGGGAGCCGAACGTGCTCATGCTCGATGAGCCCACCAACGACCTTGACACCGACACGCTGGCCGCCGTGGAGGATGTGCTGGACGGCTGGCCGGGCACGCTCGTGGTGGTCTCGCACGACAGGTACCTGCTGGAACGCGTCACCGACCATCAGATGGCGCTGCTCGGCGACGGCCAGCTGCGCGGGCTGCCCGGCGGCGTTGACCAGTACCTGGAACTGCGCGAGGCTGCCGGCCTGTCGCCCTCCAGCCCCGGGGCTGCCGCTGCTGCTGCGCCGTCCGGGCCCACCGAGGCGCAGAAGCGCGATGCCCGCAAGGTGCTGAACCGTTTGGAGCGCCAGCTGGGCAAGAACTCCGCCGCCGATGCGAAGGTTCACGCCCAAATGGCTGCCAGTGTTGGCGACTACGACGTCCTGGCAGACCTCAACGCCAAGCTGGCCAAGCTCGCCAAGGAACGCGAAGGCCTGGAGCTTGAATGGCTCGGCGCCTCCGAGGTGCTGGAGTAGCCGCCTGCACTTGGTGGCTTTGTGGCGCTGATTTGCCTGGTCTGAGCGGCGTTCCGGGCTGCTCGTCCTAATCTGCGCAACACTAGAGGCTGGCGTGCCGCATGACACTGTTATGCGGCACGCCAGCCTCCAGCACTGCGCAGATTGGGACAGGGGCTGCTGGGTAATTCCTCCACAGCCCAGACACCGCCGCCACTTGTCCACAATGACGACGCCGGGGCTGCCGCCAGCGCCGGTATTGGCCGACGATGGTGCCATGAGTCCCCGCAGAAGTACCGCACCCCAGCCCATAGAAGCGGTTGTCGCCTCCCTGGGCGGGATCGCCCGGCAGAAAGATTTGCTGCCTCGCGGATATTCCAGCCGGCAGATCCGGGTTGCCGTTGCGGACGGGTTGATCCAGCGCCGTGCGCGAGGCGTATATGCAGTTCCGCAAATTTCTGCCCAAGACACCTTCCTTGCCGCCCATCAAGCCCGGCGCACCTGCCTGAGCAAAGCGGCTGAACTTGGGCTGTGGGTGCTGGAAGAACCGAAACAACTGCATGTTGCCACAGCCCACGGGCGGCCGGTTCCCGGGTGTGTGGTGCACAGGGTCAAAGGAGGCCAAACGCTGACGGACATTCTCCGGCAGTGTGTCCGGTGTGGCACCGAAGTTGAAGCGCTGGCAATCCTGGAGTCGGCGGTGGTCAACAAGAACTGCTCCATCAACCACCTCCGCACCGCATTCGCCGGCAGGGATGGTGCTGCCGGCAGGGCAATCGTGGCGATGATAGATCCGCAGTCCATGTCCATCGCTGAAACTTGCGGCAGATACCACCTGCGTCGGGCAGGATACAACGTGCAGGGGCAGGCATACGTCAAGGATGCCGGGCACCTGGACCTGCTCGTCGACGGGGTTCTGGGGTTGGAAGCCGACGGGGAAAAGTACCACAATGACCCGAAAGCGTGGAAAGAGGATCTTCGTCGCGACACCATGTACGTCCTCAATGGCATGTGGAGATTGAGAATTCCAGCCGCGGTGGTGATGTACCAGCCCGAGGTTATGCTCCGCTGGGTGGAGCAAGCCCTGGCCCGGATCCGCTCAGCACAGAGACCTGGGATGCGGTGAACCGTCTTTAGGGCCCCGCGCTGGCCTGTGACCTTTGCCACGTATCGGCAGAAAAAACTCAACCCAGCGGGCTCTCAAGTCGCGAAATATGCCATGGCCGTGGCACACTATATTCTCGTGAGCTTCTCGCGAGAGCAAGTGGCGCACGGTCCGCCCTGGTGTAACGGCAGCACCCCAGCCTTTGGAGCTGTGGAGTACAGGTTCGAATCCTGTGGGCGGAACCACTTGGCAAAAGCTCGGGGACCTGCGCCAAACAGGTACCATGGAATAGTTTCCCATTGCGTACGTTTGAAAACGGACTTGTGTCCGGGCAGGAGTGCCACTTAGTGAGCCCCCAAGACATCCCCACCACCAACCCGGCAGCAGTCATTGTGCTTGCCGCCGGAGCCGGTACCCGGATGAAATCACGCACACCCAAGATCTTGCACACCATTGGTGGCATTTCCATGGTTGGCCATGCAGTTGCAGCAGCCAAGGGTCTTGACCCGGCCAAGCTTGCCGTGGTTGTCCGCCACGAACGCGAACTGGTCGCCGCGCATATCGCCACCCTTGACGGCAGCGCGCACATCGTGGACCAGGACGACGTCCCCGGCACCGGCCGCGCCGTCCAGCAGGCCCTTGAGGCCCTTGACGCCCAGGCGCTTGTCACCGGCACCGTCATTGTCACCTACGGCGACGTCCCGCTGCTGACAACCGCACTGCTGGCCGAGCTTGTGGCCACGCACAACCAGGACAAAAATGCTGTCACGGTGCTGACGGCAGTGCTCGACGACGCCGCCGGCTATGGCCGCATCCTCCGCGACGCCAGTGACGGCACAGTGCTTGGCATCCGCGAACACAAGGACGCCACCGACGCCGAGCGTGAAATCCGCGAAATCAACTCCGGCATCTACGCCTTCGACGCGGCCGTCCTGCGCACCGCGCTGAAGAGAGTCACTACCGACAACAACCAGGGCGAGATGTACCTCACCGACGTCCTTGCCTTGGCCAGGAACGACGGCGGCCGCGTCGCCGCGGTCTCCACCAGCGACCGCTGGCAGGTTGAAGGTGCCAACGACCGCGTGCAGCTTGCCGCGCTGGGCACCGAACACAACCGCCGCATCGTTGAGGGCTGGATGCGTGCAGGTGTCAGCGTGGTTGACCCCGCAACCACCTGGATCGATTCCACGGTGCAGCTCGCCGAGGACGTCACCATCCTGCCCGGCACCCAGCTGCACGGCACGACAACTGTGGCGCGCGACGCCGTCGTGGGTCCCGATTCAACCTTGACCGACGTGCAGATCGGCGAAAAAGCCGAAGTCACGCGCACCCACGGTTCCGGGGCCATCATCGGCGAAGGCGCACACGTCGGCCCCTTCACCTACCTGCGCCCCGGCACGGTTCTGGGCGCGGACGGCAAGATCGGCGCGTTCTACGAAACCAAGAACGTCACGATCGGGCGCGGCTCCAAGCTCTCCCACCTGGGCTACGCCGGCGACGCTGAAATCGGCGAGGACACCAACATCGGCTGCGGCAACATCACGGCCAACTTCGACGGCGTGAACAAGCACCGCACGAAGATCGGCTCCGGCGTGCGCACAGGATCCAACACGGTGTTCGTGGCTCCCGTAAGCGTGGGCGACGGTGCCTTCACCGGCGCCGGCGCCATTGTGCGCAAGGACGTCCCGGCGGGGGCGCTCAGCCTGACCGTGGCCCCGCAGCGCAACGCCGAGGGCTGGACCGCGACACACCGGCCCGGCAGCATCTCGGCGGACGCCGCCAACAACGCGGACGCCGCCAACAACGCAGGCGCCCCCAGCGCCGCCGGCACTGCAGCCAACTAAAACTTCTCAACTACCCCACCATTGCGAGAAAGCGGATTCATGAGCGAACTAAGTCATAACGTCGACAAGAAACTGGTGTTGGCAACCGGTCGGGCACACCCGGAACTGGCCGAGGAAGTGGCACGCTGTTTGGGGACAGAGCTGTTGCCCATGTCGGCCTACGACTTTGCCAACGGTGAGATCTACGTCCGTTCCGGCGAGAGCGTGCGCGGCAAGGAAGTTTTCATCATCCAGGCCCACCCGGCGCCGCTGAACAACTGGCTCATGGAGCAGCTGATCATGGTTGATTCCATGAAGCGTGCCTCCGCCCGCCGCATCACAGTGGTGGCCCCGTTCTACCCGTACTCGCGCCAGGACAAGAAGGGCCGCGGCCGCGAGCCGATCTCGGCCCGACTGGTGGCAGACCTGTACAAGACTGCGGGCGCCGACAGGATCATGAGCGTTGACCTGCACACCGCACAGATCCAGGGTTTCTTTGACGGCCCCGTTGACCACTTGTTTGCCATCCCGCTGTTGGCTGAGCACATTCGCAAGATTGTGGGGGAGGACGCCGTCACAGTGGTTTCGCCCGACACCGGCCGCGTGCGCGTGGCTGAGCAGTGGGCGGAGCGCCTGGGTGGGGCGCCCCTGGCCTTCGTGCACAAGTCCCGCGACCTGACAGTCCCCAACCAGGCTGTGTCCAAGACCGTGGTGGGTCAGGTTAAGGGACGCACCTGCGTTTTGATCGACGACATGATCGACACCGGCGGCACCATCGCCGGCGCCGTGCGCGTCCTCAAGGATGCCGGCGCCAAGGATGTCATCATCGCCGCCACACACGCCGTGTTCTCCGACCCGGCCGCCGAGCGCCTCGCCAACTGCGGCGCACGCGAGGTCGTCGTCACCGACACCCTGCCGATCCCGGAGTCAAAGCGCTTCGAGACCCTGACGGTGCTTTCCATTGCGCCGCTGCTGGCACGGGCCATCAAGGAAGTCTTCGAGGACGGTTCGGTCACTTCGCTGTTCGACGGCGACGCCTAACCCCTGTTTCCCAGCCAACGGCCGCTTGTCCCGCTCAGGGGCCGGCGGCCGTTGGCGTTTTGCGGAAATTCCGCGCAGTGTTCATGCTGAACTTGGCGCCGGGTGACACCAGGCGCCAAGTTGGTGGCCAACTCCGCGCCGGTTGATCACCCACTCCGCGGTCAGCCGCCCGTGATTCGGGCCAGGGCCATCCGCACCCACTCAATCATCAGGTCAGGACGATGCAACACCACGGATGAGGGAATGCGGAGGTGCCAGAGTCCGTTGATGACCAGAAAGTTGTCCCGCTGGAGATCATTCTCCCAGCCGTTGTAATTGTCATGGAATTCCCTCCCGTCCGTTTCGATTCCAAGCAGGCCCTCCACCAACAGATCCAAATGGCCCACATTCTTCTGGAAATACTGACCCTGCACGTTATATCCCTCCTTGCGCAGATAGTAGCGGGCCACCGTTTCGATGATCGACATCGACTGGGGATCCAGTAGCTCAATAATGGCCCGCGCCCGGGCGTCCGAGCGCCCCGAAAATTCGGCACGCAATTCGGGAATGGTGCAGTGCTTTTTGACCACTGCAGACTCCAGAACAGTCAAGGCTTCCACTTCTGTGCCACAGGCAACACATTGACGCAGCACGTCCATCAATGTCGGGATCCCGCTGACCCTGTGGACGACGAATCCAGGAATGGGATGTCCACTGGCGGTGGCAGCATGTGGGAGTTTGGGATCCTTAATGACCCAAAGCTTCATCTGCCGGGCCATGGTGAAGCATGCAGGCCGTGCCTGGTGGCGGGCACAAATGACATCTTGGGGATCTGCCCAGGGCAGGGCGTAGTGCCCACGGGCAACCTTCTTCACCTGTCCACACCGGAGCGCTTCCTCAAGTGCCTTCGGGGTGCAGCCTGCGGCAAGAAGGTCCCTTCTGCGGGCAACTTTGCCGAATCGCTTGATCTCAGCAACAACTGACAGTGGGTTCGGGGCTCGTACATTTGCCATACCCGCCATCGTGTCGACTCGCCAATGCCGGCAACAGCCCCGTCGAGGAAAATGTGGACAAGATGCGGGGCCCGCACCGCTGTGGGGGAATGAAGACGGCGGACAACTGAAAATTCCGCGCAGTGTTCATGCTGAACTTGGCGCCGGGTGACACCAGGCGCCAAGTTGGTGGCCAACTCCGCGCCGGTTGATCACCCACGCCGCGGTCAGCCGCCCTCCGTGCTTCTGCTAAACTTGTTGACGTAAACCTTGGCGAGGGACGCTCCATTTGTGAGTGTCCGTGATCGACTGGGTCTTCTACGCTCCTGAATCTTTGATGGATTGTGTTGACCTGTTTAGTCCACGCCCACCCCAAAGTATGAAGGAGTTTTTTCATGTCAGATTTGAACCTGATCGGCGAAGCACGCAACGAATTCGGCAAGGGCGCGGCACGCCGCATCCGCCGCGCGGACCAGATCCCCGCCGTTATCTATGGCCACGGCGTAGCCCCCCTGCACATCGTCCTTCCGGAGCGCCTGACCGTTCGCGCCATCCGCGCGTCCAACGCCCTGTTGACCGTTACGGTCGACGGCGTTGAGCACCTCGCCCTGGTGAAGGATGTCCAGCGCGACCCCGTACTGCAGATCGTTGAGCACATCGACCTTCTGACAGTCAAGAAGGGTGAGAAGGTCATTGTTGACGTTCCTGTACACCTCACGGGCGAGCCTGCTCCCTCCGTAGTTGTCAACCAGGAAGAAATGACAGTCAGCCTTTCCGCCGACGCCACCAACGTGCCCAGCCGCATTGAGGTTGACATTGAAGGCCGCACCGCCGGCCAGCACATCTTGGCCAGCGGACTGGTTCTGCCTGCCGGTGTTGAGCTTGTCAACGAAGTCGACCTGCTGATCGTGCACTTTGCCGAGCAGGTTGTCATTGCTGAAGTTGAGACCGTAGCAGCTGCTGCAGAGTAATCACCAACTCACATGAGTGATACTTGGCTTGTAGTCGGGCTCGGGAATTCCGGGCCCGGCTACAGCCGCAACAGGCACAATATTGGTTACATGGTGGTTGAGGAACTTGCCTCCCGCCTTGGGGCCACTTTCAAGACCCACAAAGCCAAGGCGCTGGTTGCCACCGGCCGCTTGGCGATCGGTGGGCACAAGCTTATTTTGGCCAAGCCTGCCGTCTTCATGAACCTCAATGGAGGTCCGACGGCGGCACTCGCCAAGTTTCACAACCTCCCCGCCGCGAACGTCATCGCCGTCCACGACGAGATCGACATTCCCTTTGACACCGTGAAACTGAAAATTGGTGGCGGTGAAGGCGGGCACAATGGCCTGCGGGACATTTCCCGGACCCTGGGCACCAAAGACTATTACCGGGTCCGTGCGGGAGTTGGCCGCCCGCCCGGCCGCGCCGACGCCGCCAGCCACGTGCTGCGCGACTTCTCGTCGACCGAAAACAAGGCGCTGCCGTTTTTGATAGACAACGCAGCCGACGCTGTCGAACTGCTTGTGGCCGAGGGCTTGCTGGCAGCCCAGGAGAAATTCCACTAAGCATGTGCCCCGAATTTAAGTAACGCGTGGCTGTTTGAACTGGGTTTTGTCGAGACCAGTTACTGCGCAGTCAGGGCCCAAGTTGCTGCCCAGCCAAGGGGCCAACGGGCGTCGGCCAGTGTGTTCGGGACTCGGTGAAGTCCTGGTTGGGTGAACAACCCCGGCTCCACCAGCAGTCAAGCCCAACAGCAACGACATGATTGCACTAGGTATATCGCTGGTCCGAGGATTTCATGGACAACGCCCTGCACCGAGCCGTACACCTTTCAGTGGCTGCCGTTAGTGATCGTGTCACTTGCAGACACCGTATGCACTAACGGCGGTTATCAGCGGGGCAATATCCATTCCAATACCAAAACCATGCGTCCGCCGACACCTCACGTGCGTTTACGCCCACCAAACCGGGCCTGCTGGCACTTAGCCCTCTGATGTCCCAATCATCAGACTCCCGCATCACTCCCTCCCAGAAGTCGCGCTGCTGTACTGCGATTCGATCAAACTGTTCATTGACCATGTCCGCGTCCTATCTGTGAGACTGGCCACCAACCAGTGACCACTAAAATTAGCGAGCCCCAATGTTGTCAGACTCATTCTCAGGGCTGGCGACGGCCCGACTGCTGCCGCGCCAAGTCCGGCACGGCGGTGGCGGCTCCTAACGGCGCCACCGCCACACCGGGTTCCGTGGCATTTGTACTGCATGTGACCAACGTCCGGAGGTAATCCAGCTAGTCGGTCCCATCACCGCCGCTGGCAGACCCAGCGGCGGTGTCGGGGCTAACCGATGTAGGCGTCCAGCTGAGTTTGTATGCTGTTGCTGAGGGTGCCCGTACCGCCGAGGACGATGATCCTCTTGGGATTAAGGCGGCTGAGTTCTGCCTTGACAGTGTCAGGCAGGACATTTGGTGCCGACAAGAGGACCGGGCTGCCGGTCTTCCCTGCAGCAGCTGCACCGGAGAGCGCGTCGGGGAAGACGGCTCCACTGGCGACATACGCGATATCAACCCCGGAGGAGAAGGCTGACTTCGAGACTGCGGCGGAGACAGCGTACCTGTCGACCCCGCCGATGCGGGTGACGATCGGGCTGTACTTCTTCAGCGCGTTCTGCACGTTGTTGGTCAAGGTGCCGGTGCCGCCCAGAACCACGATCTTCTGTGGCTTGAGACGGGCGAGTTCGGCGGCGACTTCCCGGGTGATGCCGTTGGTGGCGGCCAGGAGCACCGGGCTTCCGGACTTGGCAGCGGCAGCGCCACCGGAGAGCGCGTCAGGGAAGACGGCTCCACTGGCGACATACGCGATGCTGACCCCGGGGGAGAAGGTCGATTTTGAGACTGCGGCGGAGACCGCGTACCTGTCGGCCCCTCCGATCCGGGTGACAATCGGGCTGTACTTCTTCAAGACGTTCAGCACGTTGTTGCTCAAGGTGCCGGTGCCGCCCAGGACCACGATCTTCTGTGGCTTGAGACGAGCGAGTTCGGCGTTGACCTCAGGGCTGATGCCATTGGTGGCGGCCAGGAGCACCGGGCTTCCAGTCTTGGCAGCGGCAGCGCCACCGGAGAGCGCGTCAGGGAAGACGGCTCCACTGGCGACATACGCGATACTGACCCCGGGGGAGAAGGTCGATTTTGAGACTGCGGCGGAGACCGCGTACCTGTTGACCCCTCCGATCCGGGTGACCCGGGACTTTGGAACCACGGCTGCACTCGTTTTTGCGGTCGTTGTGTAGCCAGCCTTGGTGCCGGTGACGGTGACCGTAATGTTTTTTCCGATATCGGTGCTGGTCAGCTTGTAGATGGCGGCCGTTGCCCCGGTGATGTTTACACCGTTGCGCTTCCACTGGCGGGCCAGGGTCACCGGGGCAGGGCCCCAGGTTCCCGTCACCACAGTCAGGCTTTGTCCGGAAACCAGCTGCCCGGTGATCTTAGGCACCGGCGCCGCTGTGAACGCTTTCGGCGCTGCTGCCGTCACTGCGGCGGTGGCTGCACTGGTTTTTGCGGTCGTTACGTAGCCGACTTTGGTTCCGGTGACGGTGACGGTGATGGTCTTGCCAACATCGGAGCTGGTCAGTGTGTAGGTGCTGGCCGTCGCGCCGGTGATGTTTACACCGTTGCGCTTCCACTGGAGGGTCAGGGTGACCGGGGCCGGGCTCCAGGTTCCTGCAACCGCAGTCAACTTTTGTCCGGCAACGGTTGACCCGGTGATGGTCGGCACCGGGGCGGCGGTAAACGCCGTCGGCGGTGCTGCCGTCACCGCGGCTGTGGCCGTGCTGGTTTTTGCGGTCGTTACGTAGCCGGCTTTGGTGCCGGTGACGGTGACCGTGATGGTCTTGCCGACATCGGTGCTGGTCAGCGAGTAGGTGCTGGCAGCCGCACCGGTGATGGCCGCACCGTTGGCGTTCCATTGGTACGTAAAGGCGTCCGGGGCCGGGCCCCAGGTTCCTGTGGCTGCGGTCAGCTGCTGGCCGGAAACCGGGCTTCCTGCGATTGTTGGCACCGGGGCGGCCGTGAACTCAGTTGCCGTCACTGCGGCTGTGGCTATGCTGGTTTTTGCTGTCGTTGCGTAGCCGGCCTTGGTGGCCGTGACGGTGACAGTGATGGTGTTGCCGATATCGGTGCTGGTCAGCGTGTAAGTGCTGGCCGTCGCACCGGTGATCGCCGCACCGTTGGAGCTCCATTGGTAGGCCAAGGCATCCGGTGCCGGGGCCCATGCTCCGGCAACTGCGGTCAGCAGCTGGCCGGAGACCGTATTTCCGGTGATTGTTGGCACCGGGGCGGCGGTGAACGCCGTCTGGTTGGTGACGTCGATCATTGAATAGTCATCGGTGGTGATGGTGCCGTTGGAGAAGATGTTCAGGCCCCAGCTGACGCCGGTGGCACCGGCGGGCAGGGGCGGCGTGGTCCAGGTGACTTGAGTCCAGTCGGTGGTTGCCGGGAATTGCGGGCTGGCTGTCCAATAGACCCAGCCTCCCGCTGCTGACCGGTAATAGGCTTCAAATTGGGTCGGAGCTGTGGAGTTATACCAGGCCGAAAGCGTATAGATGTGTCCAGGTGTTCCAGCAGGAGAACAGCTTCCGGTGTCCAGGGTCTGCAAAAACTTCCCATCGCCATCGACGTATTCAGTCATGACCGCATTTCCGGCATTGACTCCGCTACGCCCGGGCTCGACAACCGAGTAGTTTGCCGTGTTGACGCCAAAGCCGGTCCCTGTCCAGCACTCGGGGAAGCCGTTGACCAGGGTTTCCATCCCTGGGTTCTGAATCATGTTCGTGCCTTCCGGCGGTGGCGGGGGCAACCCCGGGCCGGGAACTGCGGGCTGGACTGCGCCGCCAACGACGCCGTCGACAGTCTTGACGCTCACCCGGTTGGCATCCTGCTCTGCTTTCAGCCAGGTGACGAACTCGGTGAACAGGGTGGGGCTGATGGTCAACGTCGGATCAGTTCCGACGGCAATATGATGGAAGGTCAGCGGGACCCAGCCGCCGTTGGCCTCAGCGCTGGTGACAGAAGCCTGCAGGTCTGCCAGTGTCCAGGTGCTGTCAACCTCGATGGGGGCCGCCAGGACATAGGGGTCGGCTGGCGGGATGGTCTCGGCAGCGGGTAAGCCGGCCCCCTCAGGGTCTGGGGTGCTGAACAGGTCGCCCAGGCCGCGGGCACTGTTATAACCGCAGCCCTGGACGATGGCTTCCGCAGCGGCATTGGTGTTGGCATAGGGATAGGCGAAGCTGGTGATCCTGAATCCCAAGTTTGTCAGGGCCACTCTGTCGTTGCAGATCTCCCTTGTCGCTTCGGTTGCCGACACGGCGGTCAGGTCCGCATGGTTGACCGTATGGCCGCCGATTTCGTGGCCTTCCGATTGCAACTGCAGAAGTTGGGCGGCAGTCATGTATTCGGGCAGGCCAATCCAGCCGGAGTTCGAGTAGAACGTTCCATGCAGGCCCAGCGATGTCATTGTCGCCGCAGCAGCAAACTGGTCGAGGTTGGTGTCATCGAAAGTCAGGCTGATGACCGTGGGGTCACCTGGTGCTGCTTGGGCGGGGGCGGCAACCACAGTACCGACCATCACACCCGTGATGAGGACCAGAGCACTGCCAAACGCGACGCCGCGGAGCCAACTGTTGGGGCCGCGCACCAGCGGCCGAGACTCTTTGGGTATGTCGGCCTGAGGGATCAGGCCGGTTCGTCGTGGGTACATCGGAACTCCTAGTTTCTAAGACGCCGTCAATGCAGTTCCATCCCTGGACGCCAAGTTGCGTCCGTTAATCCTGTAGGTGGGGATGTCTGTCAGTGTCGGCAATGAGGATGATGGATAAGTGCGGCCAATCAAACTTCCGATTCTTGTGGAATCCCAAGCCCCCGCAGTTGGCATCGAAACGCGAGCCATCTGTCGAAAAGCGTACGTGCGGGTATTGGGGCCTCATAGAGTACCCGCTACTTGTCTTTGCAAAGACAAATGACGGTGGCCACGTGCAGCCTCGGGCTTGGTGGACGGGGGAGAATCACTGTCCACGTACCCAACCAGAGCCTCGGTGTGTTGCCGGCAAGTGTGAAACTCATCGTGGACAAGATGGCTGCTGCTGGGCATTCGGACAGCCTGCACAGCAGCGTACTGACCGCGGAGGGCGCCTGGCCCGATGCTGTAATCGGCATGTCGGAACGTCGGCACGACGCCGATTGCGGCGTGCGGTTGGTCCGCACGGCCTTGGATTGGAGAGGTGACGGGGAAGGAACCGACGACGGCTGGGGGAAGGCCTTGGTCTCAGAAGGCCTTTCCGCCGCCGGTTCCGAACTGGGAGCTTGGTGGCTGGCACCTCGCAGGGTAATGAGTGTGGCATCGGAGAATTCTCAGCATTTCGACTTGCCTGAGTACTTCCTGAAGCCGCCCGCCATCCGGGGCACATGACTGGTGTTCCGCTGCAAGCCAACTGCTCGCGTCCAGCCGACCGCATGCCACCGAATGTAATTCAAGTAGAACCCTTTTGAGCCTGACAAACACGGGTGGCCACTACTTGACTACATTGTGAGGGTTCGCCCATTCGCCTCCCAAGTACCCGCCTGCACACTCACTATTTACTTGGTTGCCGAGCTGGCAGGTTGCCAAGTCTCCCGGGGTGCAACACGCAGGCCGTGTCAGCCGGGCATTCCCATGGCCGTCAACCACCCGGCCGCGGCAACGAAGTCTTCGGGGCCGGGCAGACGGGCTTCCAGTTCCAAGCCGTCCACACCGCCGTGAAATTCCGTGGCAGGCACGGGCAACAGGGGTGGCCGGGTGGTCTCGGACTCCGGACTCCGGACTCCGGACTCAGGATCTCGGACTCCGGCCGCGCGGTCCGTCAGATCAAGGCTTCCACCCTGCCCGACTGGAGACTGCTCAATTTAGTCGGGAAGGCGTCCAGATTTTCCTTGCCAGGCAGTGGAGCCTGTACTTCAGATTCGAAGAGGGGAACGCGTGTCGTGGATGTGCCCCGCCACTGCAGGAAGCACCCATGCCACAGCCAGCCGGCAGGGCGGAGGTGTCCTCTTGGTCCCAATGCGACCGGATGCGCACCGCAGCTTGTTTTTGCGAGTGGACGACTTCCCGTGAGTGCCGCCAGGCTGCAGATTTCGCCTGAAAATAAGTAGCTTCGGGCAAAAACAGGTAGTTCGAGTGTTCGGAAACAGGTATCCAGTACTCGTGCAAGCCCCGTGGGCAACTGGATACCGTGAAGCGTCGGTCGAAATACACATGCGCGCTTGGCATGGACCAGACAACTGAATGGTTTCTAGGGTCCAACAAGTTTGGAATCTATAATCCATGCGGCTCAGTCACGATCGCGCTCCATTGGGGGCATGCTGCAAAGGAAAGTTCCTGTGCAGTTTTTGCGGAATAGATACGGGGAGATGACCGCGGTGCAAGCTACGCCCATGGAATGGCTGGTCGCAGGACGAGAATCGGTGATCACGGGAATCGTTGAAGAGTTCGGGCCGGCCGCAGGCTGTGGCACAAACCCGCCCATGGGTCTGGGCATCCTGTTGACAGGACCTTTCGGGATCGGCAAGAGTCACTTGGCGGTACAAGTAGTCAAGGCATTGCAGCCGGCTGCCTTGGTGGTCCGCCTCTACGCAAGTGCTCAAATTTCGTCCGTGCCTTATGGTGCGTTGGCCTCCCTCCTCAGTGAATCGGACCCCGGAAACACCAGTCACCCGGTCCAGGTATTGACGGACACCATGGGGCGCCTGCAATCGATGTCCAACGGGAAAGACGTCTGTATTCTCGTCGACAACGCCAATGACCTGGATGAGCACTCGGCCGTTGTCTTGGCCCAACTTGCCAGAGGTGGCCACATTCGACTGTTGTTGACGTGTGGAAGTTCGGATCCGCTGCCTCGTGAACTATCCAATTTGGTGAAGGACGGCTATGTACGGCAGATAACCGTTGAGCCCTTTTCGTTCCGTGAAGCGGTCAAATCGCTGGAAACTTGGTTGGGCGGGAGCATGTCGCGCCTGGCCGGCCGAAAATTGTGGGAGACGAGTGGCGGGAACCCGCTGTTCTTGGGTGCTCTCAGCGACGAAATGGCGAAGTCACGTGCACTTGTTAGCCTCGACGGGATGTGGTGCCTGGACGAATCGGTGGCGGAAAATGAACGGACCCCGTCCGAGCTGTTCGTCAATCAGCTGCGCAAGCTCAGTCCGTCGGAGCGGCGAACACTCGAAATTGTCGCATTGTCCCGGTCGATTTCAATCGATGCCCTCTTGGCGATTGTCGATGACCACGACGTCGATAACCTGGAGGAATTGGGGATGGTCACCATCGACGCCGGCAACAGGGTCAAGGCCAGCAGCCCGCTGCTGGCCTTGGTTGTCCGCGGGCGGGTACCTGCAGGACGTAGCAATTCGCTCTGGGAAAGTGTCCACGCCCCTTCAGCCATGGCGTGTTCTGCTGTTGATCCCGACAGTGTGGGGATGGCCCAATGGACGCTGGAATGCGGTCGTGGGCTAAGCAATGTTGAAGCCGTGTCGGCTGCCCGGACCGCCAACAACGAGATGAGACCGAGGCTTGCGCTGCGTTTCCTTGCGACCATGGACCGGCAGCCTGCAACGATCAATGCGACGGCCGAGGCGGTCAGGGCATTCATGATTTCGGGTAACTGCAAGGCCGCCACTGAAGCGCTTAAAACCTTTCATTCCTCCAGACACGAGGAGCCCACACTTACTGAATGGGTGCGGCTTTTGTTGGCGGAGACGACGGTGCTTGTTGCCTCCGAGGTCACGTGGGCTGAAGCTGATGCCAATCTGATGAAAGTCCGGGGCGAACTTTATCCCGATTCCCGGGATTTCAGGATAGAGCCAAACGAACCAAATATTGGCGCACTGCGCAGAGACTTGGCACTGGCCAGCGCCAAGTCTGCCTGTTGGACGGGGAACTTTTCCGAGGCCATCGCCGATCTCATCCGCAGCCAGGAATTTGCGGGCGAGGGGCAGCCCGGGGATAACACTGAGGTGTTGCTGTGGAGCCACCTGAGCCTGCTCACGGCCACGTCCGGACATGCCCCCGAAGCCGCAGGATTCACGAACAAAATACTGGCGGCTTTCGAAGGGCTGCCTCCCAGTAGTGCCGCACAGGCACGAGAGCTCCTGTTCTACACGAATTTGGCTACCGGACGACTGGACTCGGCGGAGGAACTGGCCCGTGGATTCCATGACCAGCCGCCAGAAAACTCCGGCGTTCACAGCAGTTCCTTCACCGACCTTTCCGTCGCTTTGCTGACAGTTGCCCGCGGACACGGCGGCCACGGTCTGTCCCTTTTGCTGCCGGAAATCGCCCAGTTGCGGTTGCGGGACGAAAACGGGGCCTTGGGTCTGGCACTGTCAGCGGCGGCATACGCGTCGGTCCTTTCGGGAGACAACGATGCCGCTGCCCGATACCTTGCAGAATTCAAGCGCTATCGAGGCGGTGCACCGTGGCTGATGGGACGAGTCGGGCGCTACTTTGAACTTGAAGCCAGGGCAAAGTTGGGGGACCGGGCCGGCAGCATCGCGCAATTGCTACACATGGCAGATGCGGACCTGGAGGCTGGACGCGACAGTTGGGAAGTCGCGTCGCTGGGCCTGGCACTCCGGCTCGGTGCCGCCGGCATCACTGAGCGGCTCATGGTTGCCGCTGACAGGTGCGATGCCGGCTGCAGCTCGTTTTACCGGGCGTTTGCCGAGGGAAGACTGACAGGCGATGTTGGTGTCCTGGCGCTTGCAGCCGAGCTTGCCGCTGAGGACGGCAACGACGCAGCCGTGGTCGACGCCGTCGAGGCTGCGTTGGCACTGGGGTCAGTCGACCAACGCCAACACCGGCACCTGACCGGCCTCATGGATTCAAGCCGCCGGAACATGGACGTCAACACCAAGCGGGCACGCGACGGACAGCCGCTCACCTCCCGACAACTGGAAATTGCCGCCATGGCAGCCGCCGGTGCGAGTAACAAGGACATCGCTGCGGGACTGCATGTGTCCATCCGGACTGCGGAGGGTCACCTGTATCAAATCTTCGGAAAACTGCGCATATCCGAACGCTCCGAGCTGCAGCTCGCCTTGGAACAGGCCAAGGGGGAATGGTAGTGGCAAAGCCTCACATGCAGGACGGCCTTCTTGGGCGCAGCCACGTCATCGACGAAGTCCTGGGCTCGCTCCTGGACGTTGAAGGGCACGGCGCCTTGATCGTCGGCGATGAAGGCATGGGAAAAACATCCGTGGCGGCCGCTGTACTTGCACGTGGCGGTGCAAGGATTCGTCCGTTTCATGCCTTCGCGTCTCCAGTGCTGTCGGACGAACCCTATGGCGCCTTGGCACCGTTCCTCACCGGGATGCCGGAAGGCCGGACCAGCCCACCCTCCCTGGTTCTCAGGGTACTGGCCACAGCGTTGAAAACGGGCGCCGATGAATGTGCTGTCCTTGTTATCGAGGACGCCCAGTTCCTTGATGACAGCAGCGCAGTTTTGTTGGCCCAGTTGGCCGCAGCCAACCAGGCCAAATTCCTCTTTCTCTGCGAACCATTCCCGGCCGCCCCGGACGAACTTTGGGCCATGTGTTCCGATGGCCTTCTCAAAAGTGTTGAATTAACGGCGCTTGCTCCCGAGACCATGCAGGAGCTCTGCATCCTCGCTCTTGGACCACAGGTTTTTCCAATCACAACTGCACTGTTGTGCCGGCAAGCGGCGGGCAACCCCCTGTTTCTGCTGGAACTGATCAAGCATGCACGCGAAAATGGAACGTTGGCCGAGCATAACGGTGTCTGGTTGCTTGCGAGGGAACCGCGGGGTTCCACCACCCTCATACACAATGTTGTCCGAAACCGACTCCAGCAGCTGAGCGAAGCGCAACGACAGGCACTGGAGTATGTTGCCCTTGCCGGGACCATCGACTTGGACATGATCCACCAGATCTCAAGCCGGAGCACAGTCGAAGGTTTGGAGGAGGCCAAGCTAATAGAAATATCCGCCCTCCCGTCCCAACTTGTCTCACTGGCTGTCCCGTCCATGGCGGAGGTAATCGCAGACCTTCTGCCGGCGGCAAGGACCCTTGCCATTCGACGTCGGATGATCTCCCTGGCAAATTCATCCCAAGCAAGCGGTGCGGCGCTGATTCACTACGTTGACTGGGCATTGCAGGATGGCATAGAGATGTCCGACGACGACGTCCTGCTGGCAGCGCAGCTCGCCAACCGTTCCAGTCTGCCCGAGCTGGCTGAAAGGGCGGCGGCAGCCGTGGCGGCGCCGCAGCTCATGGAGGCGGCACGTCTTGAAAAGTCCAGGAGCCTGTATTGGCGAGGGGAACACCAAGCCTTGTCAGCAGCTGTTCGTGAAATCCTGCGCCAGTCGCCCAGCCCCGAAGTGGTCCACATGGCTGCTGCCCTGTCCGGGCATGCGGGGCTGCGTCCGGGGAGCGACGATGCTGCGCTCGCCGACACTGCAAAGACGTGGCGTGCCGCGGTCGACCGCTTGGAGCGCGAGGGCCAGCTGCAGGAAAAATCGGTGTCTGAACATCTGGCGAGTGTGCGGCTGCTTGAAATCCAGGTTATGAACGCGGCCGGAAGCTACCTGGCCACGGAAGACGAACTGACTAAAATTCATGCGGCGTCGGACGCGTACTCCGAAAACAGGCTGGTTGCCTGCACACTCTTGTCTGAGAGCATGACAGCGACCGGACGGGCGAACACAGCACGCAAATTTTACCTCGAAGCCGCCGGGATACTGGAAAGAAACGGTGGCTCGCTCATCTACTTCCAAGAATTTGTGTTGCGGCGCCAACTGTCAGCACTGTGCAGTGCAGGGGAATTAGGCGTCCTGCGGAGCGCCGTGGACGAAGAATTGGAACGCAATGGTCCCTCGTTGCTTTTCCATGGCGGGACATGCCAGCTGGCCGCGGGGCTCTGCGATGTGGCCCAAGGTGCAATGAACGACGCCCTCCGTGGATTAATTCAAACTGTTGAAGCCCTGCATAATTCGGACCCGGGAAACGATCTGCCGCTGGCACTGGCAGCAACGGCATATGCCGCCTCAGTGCTCGGCAAGGAATCCGTAACCGAGCGGTACGCCGAACTGTTTGAGGCCGAGGGTCCTGGCCGGGACCTGGCGGCGTGCCTCCGGTCCAGGGCTTATGTGTTTGCGGCACGAGGGGCATTTGAAGGCAATCCACGCACCAGCCTGCGACGAGTTGCCGATGAGGCCGCGGCGCTGGGCATGGTCCACATTGAAATGGACGTCCTGACGTTGGGAATCCATGCCGGGGACGTGGGACTGGCCTTGCGCCTGAAGGCGGTTGCGCAGCGGTGTGAGGGCCCGGATGCCGAACATGCGGCAGCCTATGCCAAGGCCTTGGCCGAAAAGGATCCCATGGCACTACTGGCTTTCAGCGACGACGCCGAGAGTGACGGACGCGAATTGGCCGCCGCCCGAAGTGCCGCCAACGCAGTGGCCATCCTGAGCAGGCGCGGGGATAAATATCGTCTGCACGGTGCACAGCGGCTGGCCAAGCGCCGTCTGACACGGTTGATCTACGGGCGCAGCCCGTTGGCGGCACGCTTGAGCAGCGGTCCGCAGCTGACGCGTCGTGAGCGGAAAGTGGCAGTCCTGGTTCAGGGCGGAGCAAGCAACAGGGCGATCGCCGATGAGTTCGGGCTGTCCTTGCGAACGGTGGAGGGCCACCTTTACCGCATCTTCGCCAAGCTTGGCATATCGGACAGGTCAGAGATTGCGAATACTCCCTCTGAGTCGTGGCTTTTGTGATTGATTGCCCGGCCTGACGACGGCAGGAAACAACAGTTAAGATACGCATTTTTCTCGATGCAGCGCAAAACGGTTACACCACTCCATGGGAATTGACCCTGCCGCTATTGGCAATGGGTCAACGCAGGTTGGTCACGAGCGTCAGACGAGTCCGGTGATAAGTGACTGACACGCCATGACCGGTGGGAGCAGTGGGTTAAATGCCCTCCGGTCACCCGCACCTTGGGCGTATCCTGGGTCGCGCTTGGTCATTTACGAATGGGCGTCATATTAATATGTGGGGCGAATAGTGTCGTGGCTATTAAAAAGTGAGAACTCCCGTAAATCCAGATGATGTCCAAGCTGTTGGATTGCCAAGATTTTTCGCATTTCCTCTTCTCTCGTTGGCTTGCTCATCAACCTCCGCCGCGGGTGCTGTGGAGGTTGATCCCGGCAAGGTCCTAGCTGCTCTGTGTGAGCTGCCGGATCCGCGCAAGAAACGCGGGGTTCCTCACCGTTTCGAGCATTTGCTGGTCATCATGATGTGTTCGGTGTCTGCGATTGCTCGTGGTGCAAAGGAAGCCTGCGGAGCCAAGAACGGCGGCGGCACGAGAGCGCATTGGACGGCGGTGTTGACAGTGTCAAGGACCTTGCTGGTGTTGTCGTTTCGGCGGATACACCCCATACCCAACGCAAACATGCCGACCTTCCCTGGAAACGGGTCAGCAACGGGAACCAGACCGTTGGAACAGCCAACGGCAGGGACAGGGTCGTGGATCCGTGACCACTTGATCATCGAAAACGGGCTCCACTGCCGCCGCGACGTGACCTGGCAAGCGGACCATAATCAGGTCTGCAGTGGTGAAGCACCACGAGTCATGGCCTGCCTGCGGAACATCGCCATCACGATTCTCGGACGCCAAGGAGAATCCAACCTCGCCAAAGCCACACGCGCAGCCCGCAGCTGCCTCGACCGAGCACTCAAGCTGGCCGGCATCAATATCAGCCAAACGACTTTGCAGCCGCCCTGGGGGGCATGTCCGGAGTTGGGCTTAGGTAGCGAAGCGAGTGCTGGGCGGTAGTGGGCCGCGTATCTCTGGTGGACGAAGGAAAGTGTCGTTCCAAAGACGGGTACGGTGCACTCGTGTCCAGGGTGAATTCGTTTCATAGGCTGATTTTATTGGTGAATTCAACGAACTCATGGGATGAAATTGTCCGGAACTGGCCGCAGCAAGAATCGCTCCGGCCACGCATGAGTTAGTTATTACAAAATCGTCAATTATTTGAAGGCGACATCCAATAACAGTTAATACTGGCAGCCACCAAAAAGATCCATGAGGCAGGCAACCAGGCGCTTGGCGTCGAGAATCATTGCAGGTCTTCAGGGGTCAATCAAATACATTAATTGACGCAATTCAAAAATAAGGGGAGGTCGGAACGCTATGACACACACTACAAAGGACGAGACGCACGAGTTGGTTTTTGCAGCTCAAGCACCGGACCAATCAACCGCAGCAGTAACCACCCTCGGTGAGACAGAATGGTTCCCTGAGGGTGCGGCCGGCTTGGTAGAGCCGCTGAAGACCGACACCCCCTTCTTGTACGACGTCGCGATCGTCGGACTTGGGTATGTGGGATTGCCTACTGCGCTCGCCATTAATGCCTCCGGCAGGAAAGTCGTGGGTCTGGACGTTTCAGAGCGCAGGTTGGCTGTCATTCGTTCCCTGGAAGCAGACCTTTTGGGATCTGACAAGGCACGGTTGAGCGTGGCCTTGGATGATCCAGGTTTTGTAATCAGCGCGGATTTGTCCCTCATTTCGCAGGCCGCCGCCGTTGTGGTCTGTGTTCCCACCCCAGTGGACCCATACCTGGTTCCGGACCTCAGCATTCTCCGCTCGGCCTGCTCCGCCGTGGTCGAGCATGCGGTTGAGGGGCAGCTGCTCATGCTGACCTCCACAACCTATGTTGGTTCGACGAGGGACATGCTGGCAGTGCCGTTGGCCGCGCGCGGCCTGATTGCCGGGTCCAATATCTCCGTGGCTTTTTCGCCCGAGCGCATCAACCCAGGTGTTGATTCCTTCTCGCATGAGGATGTTCCCCGTGTGGTGGGCGGCGTCACGGAGGATTGCGGCAGAGTAGCCGAGGCCTTGCTCAAGACAGTCACAAAATCCGTCCACGTGGTCCCCTCCGCCGACGCTGCAGAGATGACGAAACTGGTGGAAAACACGTTCCGCGCAGTCAACATAGCGCTGGCCAACGAATTCGCCGACATCTGCCAGAACCTGAATATTGAGGTCATGGATGTCATCGATGCCGCCTCAACCAAGCCCTACGGCTTCATGCGGTTCACCCCGGGCCCCGGTGTGGGCGGTCATTGCATCCCCTGTGATCCCCACTATCTGCTGTGGCAGCTCCGCAAGTCCAGGATGGGCAGTCCGGTGATTGAAAGTGCCATGGCCGGCATTTCCGGCAGGCCGCACCATGTCGTTGAGCGGGCCCGCCGCATACTCTCGGACCGGGACCAGGGACTCTGCTACTCGAGGATCTTGATTGTCGGGGTGGCGTACAAGCCCGACGTCGAAGACCTCCGCGAGTCCCCGGCGCTGGAAATCATTGCCTCTCTCCGGGCCGAGAACGCCGAGGTGGCTTATGTCGACCACTGGTGCCCCACCGCGCCCGACGGCGACGGGGGAGCCTTGGTCTCACTGGAAGACCCGGCGGAGTGGAGCCCGGACCTGGTGATAGTCCACACCCGGCACGCCGGCGTGGACTTGGCTTGGCTCGACGATGTGCCGGTGGTGCTGGACACCACCTATCAGCTGCCGAACGCCAAGAACATCATCAGGCTGTAGAAATCCACCGAACATTGGCAATTACAAGGAAGGAACAAGCATGAAAACTGCAATTACCGGGGGTGCCGGGTTCATTGGCGGGCACCTGGTGGAATACCTGTTGGCTGCCGGCGATGAGGTCTCCGTTCTGGATAACCTCTCAACCGGACAGATCGAGAACCTCAGCGGAGTGATGGACCACCCGAAATTCAGCTTTACCGAGGGCAACATCCTCGACCGGGCAGCCGTGGATGATCTGGTTCAGGGCGCCGACAGGGTTTTCCACCTGGCCGCCGCAGTGGGTGTGAACCTGATCGTGGAGCACCCGCTGGAAAGCCTGCGAACCAACATCCATGGCACGGAGGTGGTGCTGGATGCGGCGCTTGATTCCGGGGCCAGCCTGCTTCTGGCTTCCACGAGCGAGATCTACGGCAAGAACGCGTCGGACAGTCTCGACGAGGAGTCGGACCGCATCCTCGGATCGGCGCTGAAGTCCCGTTGGACCTACGCGGCGGCCAAGGGAATCGACGAGGCTTTTGCCCACTCATACTGGCGTGAGTATGGTTTGCGCGTTGCCATTGTCAGGCTTTTCAACACAGTGGGGCCGCGCCAGACCGGACGGTATGGCATGGTGGTGCCCCGGCTGATCAAGCAGGCCTTGGCTGGTGAACCGCTGACGGTATACGGCGACGGCCTGCAGACACGGTGCTTCTCCTTCGTTGGGGACATTGTTCCGGCAATCACCCGGATCTCCGCGGAACCCAGCGCCTACGGCAACGCATACAACCTGGGCGGAAGCTACGAGATTTCGATCTTGGCAATGGCCCACCGAATAGTGGAGCTGTTGGGCAGTCCCAGCAAGATCATCTTGGTGCCGTACGAGGAGGCCTATGCGGAAGGTTATGAGGACATGCGCCGCCGCGTGCCGAACAACACCAAGTCGCTGCAACTGGTGGGATTTGACCCCAAAACCACACTTGACGAGATCATCCTCAGTGTTGCAGACGACCAACGCAAGTCCGCCGCCACGGAGCCGGCATCAACAAAAATTCCCATCGTCAGCCACTAGCCCCATGGGAGTGAGCAGTGCTGGGTGCGTATTGCTGTTTCCAGGAAAAGGGGAAAATAGGTGAATGCAAGAACCTCAGGAGAGGAACAGGATGCATGAAACGATCACCCAGCCATCATTTGCACACCTCGGGCTGCGCAGGGCCGCACTTTATGCCGCTCTCCTGGTGCTGCTAATGGTGCCTGGGTGCTCGGCACCGCCTGCTTCAGTCGGCAAGTATCCGTTGCACACCGGCATCGTGGCGACCACTTTCTGGGTGGGCGAAGTGTTTGACCCAACCGCTGCCGATGGCAGCCAGGTGTACTCCACCTACGACAAGGATTGGCAGGCCAGCTACGGGGGGTGCGACGGCGTTCTCACACCGGGCTGCAGCACCGAACCTAGAGTTGCGGCCAATGGTTACCAGCCCAGCTCAATGGCGCCCCTTGAGAATCCCTTCTACCTGGATTTGCCCTACGACGACGTCAACGATCCGACGGCGTTTGCCGAGCGGGCCTCAGTCGTTCCGTGGGCCAACGATCCCGGGTACGCCGGTCAGGCCACGAACAGCGATTTCAGTTACATGAAGAACCGCTGGGTCCGGATAGTCAAGGACGGGCACGTTTGCTACGGTCAGGTCGAGGATGCCGGTCCCGGTCAATACCACGACAAAGCCTATGTATTTGGCTCCGATGATGCCCGGCCGGTCAACAAGAAATTCAACGGCGCCGGCATGGATGTCTCGCCTGCGCTCAATGGCTGTCTGGCTTTCGACGAGTTGGATGGGCAAAATGACATTGTCAGCTGGCAGTTCGTGGAAGCCTCGGATGTGCCCGACGGGCCGTGGAAGGCCACTGTCACGACCAGCCAGGTGAATAACTAGGATCCCTACCTGAATGTGCCCCTGAATGCCGGGCCCAGAGCCTCGGCAAATGCGCCGTCCTCTTGGGGCACCCCGCTGCAAACATGCGAGGCCGAGGCCGGTTCCGGACCCCCGGGATGGCATTCTGTGTCCCGGTTATGGGACCACATGGACATTCGGCCGACTTTGTTTGCCTCGGCGAATTTCGCGAACTGTCCGGCGGACTCAAGGTCAAAAACGTCGGTGGCGATCTCATTGCTCCCAATCATCGGCGTGAGACCGATCTTGGCCCACACGGATTGGCTGTCGAGGTCTTGTCCCGCCCGCTGGTAGATGATGCCCAATTGTGAATGGGCGGCCAGGGCCGCCTCCTCGGATGCTTCGAGCATGCTCTGGCCGGGCGGCCGGCTGTCACCGTAATTCATGGTCATGAGATTTACCCCGGCAAGGTCCACGCCCGCCCGGAGCATGGCCTCCACTTGGGCCACGCCGTCGTCGGTCAGACCGTGGGGTGAAACCGGCAGGGTGAGCCAAACATCCAGTATTTTGCCCTGGGCATGACGTTTTGTCTGCACGTGTTCGACTGCTTCGGCACGTCGAACCCCCGCAGCTGCGTCGGCCAGCCCGTCCCCTTCGATGTCAAAGTCGAGGGTGGAAACTTCATAGCGGTCCATGACGGTCCAATATGCGTCCTGCAGCGACGGCACATCGGTGCAGGACACGGCCAATTCAGTATTTGTGCTTCCGCCAAAGGAGACGGCGGCGTGTCCGCCGCGCTTGCGAAATTGTGCAAGGTTGGCATCCAGGCCAAGTGATGCGCCGGCTTCGTCGAGGTTGTACTCGGTGCCCCAGTGCGGCACGCACGGATTGGCAGGATCGGCCACGATGAAGGACAACACCACATTCTTCGCAATACCGGAAGCCCGTGACTGGATCTCATAGGCCGGACTCACGGTGACGTCCACGTAGCCGGCAAACCATGCTTCTTTGTCAATTGCCTTGCCCCGCCACACAAGGAATCCAACAAGCACCAGGGCGAGGATGACGGCGGCGCTGGTGGCAGGCAGGATGTGCCTCAAGCCGTGGCCTGCAAAATAGCCGGCAACGAACTGACGCAATGTTCTGAACCATCTCCCGGCGTCCAGGAATGCGACACGATTGTGCCTCCCCTCAGCCAATCTGCCTCCTTGCGGGCTCGGCCGCGGATTGGTCCCCGGCACAAAAAACTCCCCTCTCGTCCTGATAAGGGAACCACATCTGCATTCTAGCCGTACGAAGTTCCAGCTGTAGGAGGGCACAACCAGTGCGGTGCCCGATGAGAGCAGTTTTCGAGTATGAAACACCTGCATGCAAGTGGTCCGCCGGGTATTCCCACCAGTTGCGCCCGCCCAGCCCTGCCGCCGAGCGTCATAAACAGGTAGCCGGCACTCGTGAAACGTGTGAGGGGCCTCCCTAGACTGAAATGGCGGCGAAGTGCCACGATTCGCAGCGTGAAGGACAGGTCTCGATCGTGAGTTGCCGACGTCGGCGAGGCGGCCGGCGGGAGTAAGCCATGCAGCAACACCAATAATGCAGGGGGATAGCGTGGAGTCAAGCGGTGAAGGTGGCAAGGCAATTCGCAGTGGTGGGCGGCAACGCACCCTCAGGCGCGTCGATAAAAGGTGGGCTGCATTCCTTGTCACCGTCGTGCTCTGTACGGCAACAGCTGTCACCTTGGCAGCCTCGCAGGGACCCGCTCCGTCGGCAACCCCGCTCACTGACCTAACGAAACCGTCTTTGAAGGCGCCGGGGATCTCCAACGTCAGCCTGACCTTTGATACTGGCACGACAGGCCAGCTGTTGCTGGCACGAACGATGGACAAGTATTCCCTGCATGGGACGTACTTTATCAACAGCGGTTTTGTGGGCAAGGAAGGCTACATGAGCCGCGACAATCTCCTGGAGTTGGCCAGCGCGGGCCACGAAATCGGGGGGCACACCTTTACCTTGGCGGATTTGACCAGCATCAGCGTTGACGAGGCAAAGAGGCAGGTGTGCAACGACCGGGTCAACTTGTCTGATTGGGGGTTTAAAGCCACCTCCTTTTCCTTTCCGTTTGGTGCCGTCAACGCCGCAACGGAACCAATCCCGGCGGAGTGCGGCTACAACAGCGCCCGGAGCATGGGGACACTGTCGGGAAGGCTTGGGTGCGAGAATTGTCCACCGGCAGAACAAGTCGTTCCCGCCAACACGTTTGCGACACGGGCGACGGTGAGCATCGACGGGCGGTGGTCGCTGGCAGACCTGCAGGCAGCTGTAACTGCCAGTGAATCCAAGGGAAGCTGGCTGCAGTTTGTCTTTGGCGAGAATGCCGAAATTGACCATGCCAAGCCCATCGACCCTGAGGTTTTTGACGCCTTCTGTGCCTGGTTGTCCGCCCAGCAGGCCGACGGTGTTTCGGTGCGGACAGTGCACGAAATTATCGGGAAGGTGGCTGCACCGGCCGTTGCCGGACCAGTCAAGGAACCAGCGGCTCCCGGCGAGAATGCAGTGCAAAATCCGGGACTCGAAACGCCCGGGGCTTGGAACCGGCCGCAGTGCTGGCAGGCTTCCTCGTATGGGAATAACACCGCAGTGTTCGACAACTCACGCCCCGGTCTGGTCGGAGACACTTCAGCCCTTTTGCAGGTCACAGATTATGAATCAGGTGACGCCAAGGTGCTGCCCACCCTTGACCTGGGTGAATGTTCGCCGAGTGTGGTCCCTGGCCACGCCTATGCGCTGGGAGCCCAGCTCACCGCAACCGGAACCACCCAAATCATGGTTTACCTCCGGGACAAGACGGGCATCTGGAAATACTGGACTGCCAGCCCGTGGTTCCCCGCCAGCCCGACTCTGCCCGTTCAACACACCTGGACCACGCCGCCTGTGCCTGCCGACGCGACGGCCCTCAGCTTCGGCTTCAACCTCTTCTCCAACGGCACGATAGTCACTGACGAATACACCATGTTCGATACCTCGGCGGAGAAAGCGGCCCCATGATAGTCCTTTACATTATTTTGGTCCTGGGAATCAGCACGATCTTCTGGTCCACCATCGGACTGATGCGGGCAGCCGTCAGCAAGTTCGAACAGGTGGCCGACTGGACCGGCGGCGTCCTGGCCCGGACGCCTTTGTCGAGGACCCGCGTGCTTGCCTTGATTGGGTTGGCGCGGAACAGGCAGTTTGATATGTCGAGCCGGCGCGGCCCGCTGCACCGGGCCGTGACGGTGCGGATCAAGCCTTCGGGGGTGGCCGTCTTGATCGCAGCCCACAATGAGGAATTGGTCATCAGCGACACCATTCGTACAGTTTCCCTCCTTGTCCCGCTGCGAAACATCCACATCATCTCCGACAAGTCCACCGACGCCACCGCGGCCATTGCGCGCACGGCGGGAGTGAATGTGCTCGAACTCGACCCAAACCGGGGAAAGGCCGGCGCCCTTGCTGCCGGCATCCGGCACTTTGAGCTCTGCGACCGCTTTGACGCGGTCATGCTGCTCGACGCCGACACGCAGCCAGCCGCCGACTATCTCGAAACGGGGCTGCCGCTCTTTGACGACCCGGATGTGGCGGCCGTGGCCGGCCGGGCCAAATCCATCATGGACCCGCCCGCACCGACCTGGTTGGGACAGTTCCTCGTGTATTACCGCGAACGGCTGTACGTTGTGGTGCAGCTAATGCTGAAGTATGGTCAGGCAGCGCGCCTTGCCAATGTGGTGCCGATCGTTCCCGGCTTTGCCAGCATGTACCGCACCAGCGCCTTGGCGAAGATCGACGTCGTGGCCACCGGGCTGGTCATTGAAGACTTCAACATGACGTTCGAAGTTCATGCCAAAAGGCTTGGGAGGATCGCCTTTCATCCACAGGCGGCCATCGCCTATACGCAGGATCCAGACAACTTCGGTGACTACAGCAAACAAATTCACCGCTGGATTCTGGGGTTTTGGCAAACCGTGCGTCGGCACCAGAAACGGTTCAGCCTCTTTTGGGTTGTGATGGCCCTTTACATACTGGAACTGGTGTTAAGCTGCGTCTTCTTTGTGTTGTTGATTCCGGCATTCCTGGTGTCCATGGTCACCGCACTCATGGTGTCATTGGGCGACACAACTCCGACGGTGGAATTCCTGTCGGGTATTTTGCGTCCGCAGGATTTGTTGCTCGGGGTGTTCATACCGGACCTGTTGCTGACCCTTCTGGCCGTTGTCTCGGTTCGCAAACCCCTGTACCTGCTGATGGCCCCCTTCTTCCCGCTCCTGAGAATCGTGGACGCGTTCGTTTGCCTGCGCGCCCTGAAGGCAGCATTCTCGTCCAAATCAAGTGGCGTGTGGGTCAGCCCCACACGCCGGGCACAAAGCAAAACCCCCATGGGCGTGTGAGTGAAACTCACACACCCATGGGGGCAGGGATTGTTGCTTGGGTTACCACTTCACGCCGGAAGCGGTGACAACGTTCTGCCAGGGACCGGCAGGAACATCTTCGCTGTCAACAAAGCGCCACGACACGTGGTCGGAGTCTCCGTCCAGGTCCGCGAAGCCGAGGCAGCCGTTGAGGGCAGGCGAGACATCCATGCCGGCTCCCTGCGACGCGTCCCCGGAGAACTCTGTGTTCGCCGGACGGGCGTCCGACTTGCCGAAGACGTAGTTGGCGTCATGGTAAAGGGAACCGGAAGACGGGCCGGCATCTTCAATCTGGCCGTAGCAGGTGCTGCCGTTCGGGCCGGTCATCTCCACCCAACGGTTTTTCATGTAGCTGTAGTTCGAGTCAGCGCAATGGTCAACACCGGTGGCAGCGTTGTCCGCAGCCGCCCACGGGATCACCTGGCAACGTTCCTTGAACGCTGTGCTGTCGTTGACATCGTCGTACGGCAGGTCCAGATAGAACGGGTTCTGCAGCGGCGTGGGCTGGGACTTCGGGAAGAACCCATTCGAGGCATCGCGGCGTTCGGTGGCGCAGGTGAAGTTTGCGCCGCTGCCGGAGCTCACGCCGTCGCAGCCCCCATATACGCTTCCGGCGCAACCATCAGCCGTGCTCGGCGTGGTGCCCATGTTGACGCCGGTGTGGCTCAGGGCCCACTGACCGTCGTATGTGGAGCAGACCTGGGAACCATCTTCCAGGGAGGCGTCGAAGATCTCACCAACCCAGAAGGTGGTGCTGACCACGTTGGTGTGCAGGGGGTACGTCGATGAGGATGCAGCGATGGGTTCCGCAGCTGCGGCTGGAGCAGGTGCCGCGCTGGGTTCCGGTGCTGCGGCAACGGGAGGTGCGGCCGGTGCAGGAGCCGCGCTGGCTTCCGGTGCTGCGGCAACCGGAGCTACTGGCGCAGGAGCTGTGGTGGGCTCCGGATCAGGGGCCACCGTGGCCGCAGGCTTTGGTGTGGCCTTCGAACTGGGTGTCGGCTTTGCAGCGTTCGTGCTTTTGGGGGCAACTGTGGCTTTGGGCTTCGATGTGGCAGTGGCCTTCGAAGCGGGTGCCGGCTGTGGTGACGCGGTCGAGCAATCAGCTTGGTTTGGCTGCGTCAGGCAGGTAAATGATTTTGTTACTGCGTCGGCGGCCGATGTGGTGCTGGCTGTGATGGCAATGGCGCCGCCAATAGCCAGAACCAGGCCGAGAATTAGAAAATGGTTCAAATACTTCATTGAAATAAATATCAAATCTGTGGGGGACATGGTCGTGTATGGCGTCCGAATGAACGGGTTTCAGCCATAAAAAAAGCAAAGGCACCGGTTAGGGTGCCAGTGCCTGCGAGACACGGCATGGTTGGTGTCGGTTGGACAAAATTGCTGCTCGGACTTCTCCCCAGAATTTGCGGGCAGCACCAAACCACTTGCCGCTATTCTACACGACCCGAGTTGGAGGGGGCCGGGCGCGGCTGCTGGTGGGCACGTTTTGGGCAGCGGCGGCACGCTGCTTCCAGCTGCGCCGTACCTAATCCCCGGCTGCGCCGAACCTAATCCCCGGCTGCGCCGAACGAAACCCTGGGGCTAGGCTATGACCAGTTCCAGAACCATCAGTGCTATGACCAGGACCGCAAAGATGGCCTCGACCAGATAAGCCGGCCAGGATGCGACCGGATGGCTCCTGCGGCTTCCGTGCCATACGCGTTCAAAGTTAAACTGGTTAGTTTCCATAAAAATCACGCTATTCCGCAGGGCCGGCGGTGCCAAGCGTGGTCCGCACTGGAGAACACTTGGCTCCTACTCAGCTGCACGGCCGGCTACTTGCGTTCTGCCCGCACAGTCGCATAAAACTACTGGGATGGGCGGTGACGGTGTGTGCGTACTGCACCGACATGGAGCAAGCGCCCTGAGGGTGGGAGCCAAACTCGGCCCCGGCAGCGGCAGGCCTGAACCCGGCTGCCGCGACATCCGATCGACGCAGCAGGTGGTGCCCAGAAGGCGACGTTTTCAATTGGCCACGATGCAGTAGGGGAATATCTGAATTTGCTGGGCCTTTGCTGAGAGCGGTGTCACAATCGCTGTTAGAATCGGCCTAGGCCATGTCCATTTGAGTTGGAACCTGGATTGTGCATGGGCATCGTGGCCCGGAGGATGGTCGAGTATGACAAACGCGTGGGGCGCAACCGCATCTCAACGATCGTCACAAGGGGGACAGCGTTCCCAGCGGCGGGCCATGGGGGCCGCCGATCGGCGTCGTTGGTCATCACTCGTGCGCCAAGACTACGTCGACTCAGTTCTGGGCCACCTGGGCGGACAGCAGCTGTACGGCACAGTCATCCTGGGTCCCCGTGGTGTCGGCAAAAGTACGCTCGCACGCAATGTCGCACAGCGGCTCGGTGCCACAACCCATGTGGTTAGGCTCTTTGGCTCAAACACAGCAACAGAAGTTCCCTACTCAATTTTCTCGGTGCACGTGGCCAGGCTGAATGCCCGCCAGACAGAAAGCCCGTCAGCTGTTCTTGGCGGTTTGGTGGAGCAGATCACCGAAGACGCCCATGGCAAACCCGTAGTCGTGATGCTCGATGAACTGCCCGGGATCGACAACTTGAGCATGGGTGTTTTGATGCATTTGGTGCTGGGCGGAACTGCCAAACTGCTGGTGGTGGCCCGGACCGCGGCGGATTTTCCGGAAGATCTGGCCTGGATGATCAAGGACGGGCTTCTCGCGCAGCAAAGGTTGGGACCGTTTTCCAGGGCGGAAGTGCGCACTCTCTTGGTCAAGGCACTGGACGGACCGGTTGCAGAGTCAGTCGTCGCCTCGCTCTACACGGCCAGCGCCGGAAACCCGCTGGTGTTGCAGGCCCTGGTCCACGAATATCGCAGCAGTGGCGTGCTGCGGGCAAACGATGGCATCTGGGTTCCGTTTGGACCACTGGACAAGTTTTCCGACGACATTTTGCTTGAACTTGTCGAGACCCGCATGGCGCGGGAAACGGATGCCGTGCGCAGAAGCATTGAGAAGTTTTCGCTGTTTAAAAACGTCCCTTTGTCGTTGGCGCTGCGTGTTCTGGGCACGGATGCGGTCACCGCGATGGAGGAGCGCGGGTTTTTGGCGATTGGGCCGGATCGCAGGAAGACGGTGACTTTTGCCGAACCCTATTTTGGCGAGACGGTGCGAAACCAACTTTCAGTTGCCCAAAAGGCCGCGTACTTCCAGGAGCTGACAGATGTGCTCTCACTTGATGCGACCAAGTTGGACATTCAGGAACTATTGACCTTTGCCGCATGGATCAGCGAGGCCGGCATGGTCATGCAACCTGACGTGGCGCTCGCTGCGGCAGAGTCGGCCCTGCACTATTTCGACCCCCAGCAGGCGCTGGCCTGCAGTGCACATGTCCCGGCCGACCACCCCCTGGCAGTGCAGGCTGTGCAGTCGCGCAGCCGGGCCCACTACATGATGGCCAACTACGACAGAGCCGCTGAGATGCTTGAAGAGATTGAGCCGGCCCTGCTGGCAACCCTTGGCTGCAAGGAATACGCGTCCTGGGCCATGGACCTGATTATTGCCCTCATTTGGGTCCCGGACGGCTATGCCCGGATCAACGAGGTTCTTGCCGCTGCTGAGCTGCGCATTAAGGAGGCGCCCGCAGCGGAGCGCGGGCAAGCCGAAAAGTTCCTCAACGTTGCCCGTTTTGAAGTTCAGATCCATCGTGGTGAGTTTACCGAAGTGGTGGACGCCCTCGAGGTCGCCAGCAAGGACCCCGGTGACCGTGAATACAAGCTTAACTGCGCAAGCCTTCTCACGGTGGCCCTGGCAGCCACGGGCCGCGAGTTGGACGCCGTCGAGCTTTCACAGGCAATCGATGAGGAAGGCACGCGGTACAACCTGGTTTCGCGCATGAACAGCTGGCATCTCTATGGCCGCATTCTGGCTCTGACATGGAGCGGACAGTGGCGCCGTTGCGAGGCAGCGCTCAACCAGGCGATCGAGTACTCCAACCCCGCCCTGCACTACAAGGGCGGGGTCGTGGAAATGGCCTTGGGCGTGGTTTACGCGTTTGCGGGCAGGCACATGCAGGCCGCTGAATTGTTGCATGTTTCCGCAGCCCAGCTGGAGGTCCGGGACACCTACAAGAGCCTGGTGCTTGTCCATTCCGCCTTGGCATATGTTTATGCGCAGTTGGACGAGCAACAACAAGCCAGGAAATATTTGGACATGGCAACTGCATCCTCCCCGCACAGCGTCTGGATCAACAGGACATTGGCCGACTACTTTCAGTCGCTGGCGCAGCACGCCCTGGGGGATCCCGGGGCTACGGCCCGGATGGTGGCCAAGGCTGGGATTGACTATGACCAAGGTCGGGCAACCCCCGCAGCGACAGGTCTGTTGGCTGCGATCATCGCCGGTGCCAAGGAACAATATGGTTTTTTGGGGGAGATCTCCGTCAACTGCCAGGGCGACTTGGCAGGCATCAACGTGTTGTTGGCGCGGGCCCACAGCGAAGCCTCCGCACAGCTGGCATTGGATGCTGCAAATCTTGCCTTGTCGTTGGACCTGCCTGCAGTTGAACGGCACGCCAATGAGCAGGCGTTGGAACTGGCGGAAAGCAAGGCTGAAACACGTTTGTTGCGGGAAGCCAGGCGCAGACTCAACGCCTCGGCGCCAGTTCAGGCCGCCGCGTTCCAGAGCACAACGGTGCCGTTGACATCGCGGGAATTGCAAGTGGTCAGACTTGCCGTCAGGGGCATGAGCAACAGGGACATTGCCGCCAAAATTGGGGTGTCCGTGCGTACAGTTGAAGGACATCTGTACCAGGTGTTTGCGAAAATGGGGATCACCTCGCGCGCGGAGCTGGAAGCCCAGGTGGATCTGTGACTGGACGCATCGGGGAATTGCCGGACAGGAACCACGTGTTGAAGCGGCCATTTTGCCGGGCCGGGGAGCTGGCGGACATTGCCTCGGCCATCCGTGCAGAAGACTGCCGGGCCGTCTTCCTGACCTCGGAAAGCGGCCTGGGCGCATCCACAATTCTGCGCAAATTGGTGCTGGCGGCCCAGGGCCATGTGCCCGTCCTGACGGTGCACGGTTCACAATCGCTGGCAAAAATTCCCTTCGGAGTGCTGGCCCGATATTTCGGTGGCCTGGACACGCCCAGCGAGGCTTTCAAGTTGGGAGTGCTGCGAGCAATCCTGGCAGAAATCGACAGGCTGAAGGAGGATCTCCAAGAGGCTGATCCTGACAGCTGGAGCCTGCCGTTGATAGTGATCGATGACGCCCATTCAATTGATGAAGGAACAGCTGAGCTCGTTGTCAGCCTGGTCATGGCCGGAACTGCAAATGTGGTGCTTTCGCATTCCAGCCGGCACAAGCTGCCCGCACCGCTGCCCAAATTATGGGCAACGGGGATGGCTGAAAATATCGTGCTGCTGCCGCTCAACCAGGAGCAGGGGCACGCCTATTGTGAGGCGATGCTTGACGGCCCGGTGCTGCCCGCAACGAGTTGGCACTATTGGTCCGCTGCGGCCGGAAATCCGTTGTTTCTGAACCTGCTTGTCACCGATGCCGTGGAACAAGGCTTGCTGTCCAACCGCAGCGGAACATGGGTGGGCCACTACGAGCCGCACGGGCACAGCCCTGACCTGGACGAGGCCGTCAGGGCCATGCTGAGGGGCCTGTCCCCGGACGGGCAGGCGGCGCTGAACCTGGTTGCCCTGTCGGAACCGGTGGCCGAGACCTCGCTCCTCCGTCTGGTCCCCGCCGCGGCGGTCAAGGAACTCCTGGACTGGCCGCTGATAAGCCGCCGGCCGCCGTCGTCCGAACTGCTGGTGCTGGCCAACCCCATCTATGGCCAGGTTGTCCGCGCCATGGTGCCCGTGGCCCAAAGCCGCCTGCTCCATGAAAAGCTGATTGGCGGTCTCGAATCCGTCCCGGCCAACAAGGAATCGCTGCTGCGCAGGGTGCTTTGGGCGATGGAAGCCGGTATTGAGGTCCCTGACGACATCATGCTGCGGGCCGCGATCCTTGCCAGCAAGATGTTTCAGTCGGCGACAGCCCTGGAGCTGGCCGCCCACATCCAGGGAGAGAGCTTCAAGCTCCGTGCCACCATGGTCAAGGCCCGGGCCAAATACAACCTTGGCGACTACCAAGGGGCATTCCTGCTGATGGAATCGCTGCGGGACCGCCCCGCAGACGTGGCTGACATGCTGTTCGGCAGTTTGTTGCGGGCCTCCACCAGATCGGCCCTGGGCATGCCTGTGGACGCGCTTCTGGCTGATGCCCGGGAGCTGCGCGACGCTGGCGAACAACTCGCCAATGCTGATCCGGATCGTGCCGGCGACATCCGTGCGTACGCCGGGAGCGGCGCCTTGATGGTTGAATTGCTGGCGCTTTCCCGTGCAGGCAGGTACTCGGAGATGACAGCCTTGACCACGCTGCTTTCCGCCCAGCAGGGGCTTCCCACGGCCGCAGGCAAACTTAACCTGACCATGGCCCTGACGATGGACTCGGAACGGCTTACTGTGCAGGGACTTCCTGAGCAGGGGGCGCGCCGGGCTGCAGAGGCGTTTGCCATCGAGCACTCCGAGGAAAACGATGTATTCTTCCTGCCCGAGAGCATCCTGCTGCGCCTATTGACGGGGCTGCTCAGTGCCGGGGACTGGGCGGCAGCCTCGGATATTCTCGATCAACACTCCGTTGAGTCAGGCCCCATAGTGTTTAGCTTTGGCGGGGGTGCCAATGTTGTCAAGGGCATGGTGCTGATGCGTACAGGCCAGACTTCCGAGGCACTGAAAATTCTGCGGGCCGGGCTCGACCCCCTGAAGCTCAGTGACCCGCAACAGCTGTTGGGATATTGCACCGCGATGGCAGCCTACGCGGCCGCACGCGTGGGTCAGCCGGTACTGGCCGCGCGGCTCATCAGCGAACATGTGGAAAGCACCGGAATGTTCGTGGTGGTGGCGCATGAGCGTGCCTATCTTTCTGCCGCCCGTCATGTTCTGGCGCCCGACGCCGGCGGGCTGGGTGAGCTTCTTGCCCAGGCTGACGCCGCACGCGCCGCGGGTTCGACCATGCTTGAGTTCAATGCCCTCGTCCTGGCCATGGAGCTCGGCGAGCAGGGTGTTCTGCAGCGGGTGGCCGAGGTTGGTGCGGGCGTGGAAGGTCCATGGGCCCACAGCATTGCCAGCTACGCTGATGCGCTCGGCCGCAATGACGGTCATGAACTGGCCCGTGTTGGGGAGCTGCTGGCCCGCGCCGGCGTGTTCGGCTTCGCCAAGCTGGCACTGTCAAAATCCGCCCTCCTGTTGGACGGCAATGGGTCCCGGGCGCAGGCCGCAAGTGTGCGCAAGGACCTGCGCAAGATTGCGTCCGACCTTGGCCCGGACGGGGGCACCGGCAGCAATCACACACCGGCGCTGTTGACCCGGCGCGAGCATGAAGTGGCCCGGCTTGCCGCCAGCGGGATGAGCGACAGAGAAATTGCCGACAGGCTCACCTTGGCGTTGCGCACGGTTGAAGGCCACCTGTACAGGTCCTACAGCAAGCTTGGCATTTCCACCCGGGAAGAACTGGCTGAAGCACTCTAAAAGCTTCACCCGAACTGAATCGCTGACTAAACCGCCTGGCAGCTCCCCTTTGCCATGAGTAGCATTCCCCATGGAATTTTGCAGGTAATTTCCGGAGCATGCCTACTGTCTGGGACGAATAACCAAGTACTGCGCGCAAAACAGAGTATCTGCATTGGCCAACGTTCGAGTGTTGAGCACTCGTGTATTGCCATTGCCGCTGCCGTTGACTGGAACTATTCCCAGCAGGACCTGGGATGGTCCCAGCATGGAAGGTCTCACAATGGTCTCCAACGCTTCAACAGCAATGCCCCACGGCCGAAAGGCCTTTGCACTGGAGGTTCACTGCCCCGCTGCATATCCTGCACCGCTCAGCTGGTCCCAGCGAGCAGACAAACTGTCCGCCAGCAATGGTTGGACTCCACATTCGGAGCCGGCGACGGATAAGCCTCTTGAGACCAAGGCTTTCCCCCAGCCGCCGTCGGCTCCTTTCTTTTCCAGATGCACGCAGTGCGGAACCGGGTCGCCGGAAACTCGGACGCGGTGCGCGCAATGACGGAGCAGAAGATTCTTCCGCACCTGCGCAAGCCATCGTTCCACCAGGCACGCATCGCCAAGGACAAGTACGTCACGTTCAAGGGAATGGGACCCAAGCACAGCGTATGGGATGCGCACCCGGCAAATATTTCAGCCACCACCCACGGCAGCCGTGCGACGTGGTCAGCTGGTTACGCCAACAGGCTGCGGCTTGCTGATGCAGTGGTCACGATCGTGGTGGTTGCTGTCGCGTACCTGTGGCGATTCGGTGCCGCAGGGGCACACGGCTCCACGGCGGTCTCCGAAGCCGGGTACCTGTGGCTGTGCCTTGCCGTCGTGGTCCTGTGGAATGTGGACTTGGCGTGGTGCCGGTCAAGGGAGAAGCGCGTCTTTGGGGTCGGCGTGACTGAATACCGCCGAGTGTCCCACGCAACGCTGCGGGCCTTTGGCATTATGGCAATGGTTATGTTGGTGTTCCAGATTGGAATTTCCCGCGGCTTCTTCGCCGTGGCCGTTCCCCTGGGGATTGTGCTGCTGGTCGGCAGCCGGTGTGCGTGGCGCCGGTGGTTGGGGCGCCAGCGCAGCTCCGGAAAGTCCCTGTCCAATGTGGTTGTCCTGGGCAACCCGCAGGATGTGGAATATGTGATTGGTCATTTGCGCAGCCATTTGTCGTCCGGCTACCGAGTGGCAGGAGCTGCGTTGACAACCCTGCAGCCCGGGATGGAATTGCGGCCACCGTGGTACGAGGTGCCCGTACTTTCCACCATGGCCGACATCTCCGACGTCGTCAGCAAGACCGGTGCGGAAGCAGTGGTGGTGGCCGGCGCCCTGCCAGGCGGGCCAAAGGCCATCCAGGAACTTGGTTGGCGCTTGGGGGACCTGTCAACGGAGCTCGTGCTGGCCTCAAGCCTGACAAATGTTGCCGGGCCCCGGGTGCATTTCAGGCCCGTGGAGGGCCTCCCGCTGATGCACGTGGAACTGCCGCAGTACTCAGGCGGCAAGCATGTATTCAAGAGGGCCATGGACATTGTCCTGGCGACCGTCGCCCTGGTGGTGCTGTCACCGCTGCTGCTGTTGCTGACAATCATTGTCAGGCTGGACAACCCCGGGCCGGCCTTGTTCTTTCAGGAACGGGTGGGCCGCAATGGGGAAGCGTTCAAGATGGTGAAATTCCGGTCCATGGTTGTCGACGCCGAGACGAGGCTTGCGGCGTTGAAAGACGGCAATGAGGGAGCCGGAGTGTTGTTCAAAATGTCGAATGACCCCCGGGTCACCCGTTGTGGGCATTGGATGCGGAAGTTTTCCCTCGATGAACTGCCGCAGTTCTGGAATGTGCTGACAGGTCAAATGAGTTTGGTGGGCCCCCGCCCTCCGCTTGCATCCGAAGTGGCCCAGTATCAACGGCCCACCCACCGCAGGCTGCTCATCAAGCCGGGCATCACGGGGCTGTGGCAGGTTGGGGGGCGCTCCGACCTTGCCTGGGATGAGGCGGTCCGCCTGGACCTGTACTACGTGGAGAACTGGTCGCTCACAGGGGACATCGTCATCCTGTGGCGCACTTTCAAAGCCGTCACCGCGCCAGCTGGCGCATATTAAGGCCACCGCACGCAGCTGTGGACGCCTCAACTGAAAAGAAACGGAATTACTGCCATGGTCTCGATTCCCCACCCCCTGCAGCAGCTGAACCTCCTGCAGGAAGAACCAACCCTCAAGGTTGCCGTCATCGGTGCCGGCTATTGGGGGCCCAATCTTGCAAGGAATTTTAAGGCAAGCCCGGCATGGGAACTGTGCGCCATTGTGGACATGGATGTTGAACGGGCATTGAAGATCGCCCGGCCGTTGGGGGACGTCCCTGTGTTTGCGTCGCTTGACGAGTTGCTGGCAGCCACTGATGTTGACGCTGTTGCCATTGCGACGCCGGCACGCACCCACCACGGTGTGGCCATGGCCGCCATGCGGGCAGGAAAACACGTGGTGGTGGAGAAACCTTTGGCAGCGAACTGGGCACAAGGCGTGGAGATGGTGGAATTTGCTGAAGCTGCGGGGCTGACCCTCATGGCTGACCACACCTACTGCTACACGCCGGCTGCGTTGAAGATCAGGGAACTGATCGCCGAGGATGCGCTGGGTGAGGTCTTGTTCATTGATTCGGTGCGGATCAACCTGGGGCTGATCCAGCCGGATGTTGACGTCTTCTGGGACTTGGCCCCCCACGACCTGTCGGTGATCGATTTCATCCTCCCTGGCGGCCTGCGGCCCGAAACTGTCGCAGCCCAGGGCGCGGACCCCCTGGGAACGGGGAAATCCTGCGTGGGGCACCTGACATTCGCACTGCCCAACAACGCCATGGCCCACATCAACGTGAACTGGCTCAGCCCCACCAAGATCCGCCAGCTGGTTGTTGGCGGATCAAAGCGGACGCTCGTCTGGGATGACCTCAACCCCCAGCAGCGCATCAGCGTCTACGACAGGGGAGTGAACTTTGAGAAGGGATCCACCTCGGCAGCCCAGCGCAAGGCGCAGGCCGTGTCCTACCGGCTCGGCGACACCTGGTCCCCGGCCCTCCCTGAAAAGGAAGCACTGGGCCTGATGGTCCAGGAATTCGCGGACAGCATCCACGGTCAGCGCCCGTCACGAACAGGCGGCATGTCAGGGCTGCGCGTCCTGTCAGTGCTTGAAGCAGCAAGCAGAAGCTTGGCAACAGAGGGCGAACACAGCCGTGTTGCTGATTATGAATCTCAATTGGAGGGAACACGATGAGTGATTTGCAAGGGGCAACAGTACTTGTCACAGGTGGGGCCGGAACCATCGGGTCGACCATCGTCGACCAGCTGCTGGAGGCAGGAGCCGCACATATCGATGTGCTGGACAACCTGGTGCGCGGGCGGCGGGCCAACATCTCCGATGCGCTGGCCAGCGGGAAGGTCAACCTGGTGGAGGGCGACCTGCGCGACAGGGACCTGGTTCACGACGTCACCCGCGGCAAGGACCTGGTCTTCCACCAGGCCGCCATCCGGATCACCCAATGCGCCGAAGAGCCCAGGCTGGCACTGGAAGTCTTGGTTGATGGCACTTTTACCGTCCTGGAGGCCGCAGCGGCCCACAAGGTGGACAAGGTCATTGCCGCCTCAAGTGCATCCGTTTACGGCATGGCAGAACAATTCCCCACAAATGAACGACACCACCACCACAACAATGACACCTTCTATGGTGCGGCCAAGTCGTTCAACGAAGGCATGGCACGCAGCTTCAAGGCGATGCACGGCCTGGACTGCGTCTTCCTGCGCTACTTCAACGTGTACGGCCCGCGCATGGACGTGCACGGGCTGTACACGGAGGTGCTGGTCCGGTGGATGGAGCGCATTGCCGACGGCCGGCCGCCGTTGATCTTTGGCGACGGGCAGCAGACAATGGACTTTGTTTTCACGCAGGACATCGCCCGTGCCAATATTCTGACTGCGGCAAGCAACGTCACCGAGGGTGCCTACAACATTGCCAGCGGCACCGAAACCAGCCTCCTTGGCCTGGCCGAGGCATTGCTGGCTGCGATGGGTTCGGACGTGCCCGTTCAGCACGGTCCGGACAGGGCAGTCAACGGTGTGGCCCGCCGCCTGGCCGACGTTTCAGCCGCCCAACGGGATTTTGGCTTCACCGCAACCACCGGCCTTGAAGACGGCCTGCGCCAGCTTGTCTCGTGGTGGGAACCGCTGCGGGATGAAATTGCGGCCGGTCGCCTGGTGGGCTCCGGGGCGGCTGGTGCGCAATGAGTCTCGACGCCGGAATTGCCGCCACCCCCACAGCACCGACTTCCGCCACTTTGCCGCGCATCAACGTCATGAAACCGTGGCTTGGCATCGAGGAAGCCGAGGCCGTGGCAGATGTCATTGCCTCAGGCTGGGTTGCCCAGGGGCCCAAAGTGGCACAGTTTGAAACAGAGTTTGCTGCGGCGCAGGTGGCACAGCATGCCGTTGCCACCTCCAACTGCACGACGGCGCTGCACCTGGCCCTGGTGGTGGCGGGCATCAAGGCGGGGGACGACGTCGTCATTCCCTCCTTTTCCTTCATAGCCACAGCCAACGCACCAACTTATGTGGGGGCGCGGCCTGTCTTTGCCGATGTCGAACTTGAAACCGGGAATCTCAGTGCCGCAACCATTGCCGCGGCACTGACGCCGAAAACACGGGCGGTGATTGTTGTTGACCAGGGCGGCATGCCGGTTGACCTTGAACCGATCCGGGCCCTGTGCGACCCGCTGGGCATAACAGTTATTGAGGACGCCGCCTGCGGCGCCGGATCCACCTATCACGGCCGGCCGGTCGGGGCAGGGGCCGAACTTGCCGCGTGGTCCTTCCACCCCCGCAAGATCCTGACAACGGGGGAGGGCGGCATGCTCACGGGATCCCGTGCGGATTGGATGCAGCGGGCGGCCAAGCTGCGCGAGCACGCCATGAGCGCGTCGGCCGCCAGCAGACACTCATCAGTGCTGGCACCGCCGGAGGAATACACCGAGATCGGCTTCAATTTCCGCATGACAGACATGCAGGCCGCCGTTGGCATTGTTCAGCTCGGCAGGCTCCCGGAGGCCGTGCAGCGCAGGCGCGACATTGCCGCCCGCTACTCGGAGGGGCTGGCAGGCCTGACGGGGCTTCGGCTCTCCCGCGACCCGGCCCACGGCACCAGCAACTTCCAGTCGTTCTGGCTGGAGGTGCTCCCGGAATTTGGCACCACGCGGGAAGGGCTGCTTGAACATTTGGCCCACCGCGGCATTTCGGCCCGCCGCGGCATCATGGCCGCCCACCGGCAGCCGGCGTATGCGGGCAGGGACACCGGTCCTGCCGAGCTTTCAAATACGAACAGGCTCACCGACAACACGCTGATACTGCCGGTCTATCACCAGCTGGATGCGGGGGACCTGGACAGGGTCATTGATGCGGTGCGCTCCGCGGGGGAGAAATCGACATGACGGCACTGATTCTTGTCGCCGCAAGCGGACTTGCCCGTGAAGTGTTGGCCGCAACACGAAACTCCGGCATCGACGGTGTCGTTGGTTTTCTGGATGACGATCCTGGCCTCTCAAGGGAGCGGATTGACGGGGTCCCGGTGTTGGGGCGGATCAGTGACGCCACCGCCTACCCGACTGCTTCATTTGTGCTGTGTGCCGGAAAGGGTGCCACACGCGAAAAGATCGCGTTCGTGCTGGCCGGCTTGGGCATCGGCAGCGTCAGGTACACCTCGGTGGTGGACAAGTCGGTGGTTGTTTCCGATGATTCGGTGATCGGGGCGGGCTGCATATTGTTGGCCAATGTGGTGCTGACGGCCGGTGTCAGGCTCGGCAGCCACGTGGTGGCCATGCCCAATGTAACGTTCACGCACGACGACGAAGTGGACGACTTCGCCACGCTCGCCGCCGGGGTTTCCCTGGGTGGCGGTGTCCACATCGGCCGCCGCGCCTACCTGGGCATGAACTCCAGCGTGCGGGAGCACCTCTCGGTAGGGTCCGGGGCGACAGTGGGCATGGGCGCCGCCGTGTTGCAGGACATGCCCGACGACGAAACTTGGGCCGGCGTGCCGGCCCGCCGGCTGGGTGGCCGGACAACACCGACGGACAGGACTGCTGAGAATGGAAAACGCTGACATGGAATTGATCCCCCTGGTCGACCTGCAGGTGCAGCAGGCCGAAATCGCTGACGAAATCAGCGCGGAAATTGAAGAAGTGCTGTGGTCGGCGGCCTTCATCGGCGGCCCTGCCGTTGACCGCTTTGAAAAGGCCTACGCGCAGTTCACCGGGACCAGGCACTGCGTGGGAGTTGGCAATGGCACCGACGCCCTGGAACTGGCGCTTCGGGCATGCGGGGTGCGTGCCGGCGGGGAAGTCATTCTGCCGGCGAACTCCTTTGTCGCCACAGCGGAGGCGGTGGCCCGCATCGGGGCGGTGCCGGTGTTTGTGGATGTTGATCCCGTGCACCTGCTGATTGACCCGGTCAAGGTTGCCGAAGCCATTGGCCCGGCGACCCAGGCAATTGTCCCCGTCCACCTGTTTGGCCAGCTGGCGCCGATGCCCGAGATCATGGAGCTTGCGCTCGCCGCCGGGGTACCGGTCATTGAGGACGCGGCCCAGTCCCAGGGAGCACAGCGGGCAGGGCAGGTCTCCGGTTCATTCGGCACCGCCGCGGCCACGAGCTTTTATCCGGGAAAAAACCTTGGGGCAGCCGGGGATGCAGGGGGAGTGACAACCAACGATCCCGAGATTGCCTCGATGGTGCGGGTACTGGGCGCCCATGGCAGTTCGGCAAAGTACGTCCATGACGTAGTGGGGATGAACTCGCGCCTGGACACCATCCAGGCCGTGGTGCTGAATGCAAAACTGCAGCGGCTGCCGCGCTGGAACATGCTGCGGCGCGAAGCTGCCGCCCGATACACCGACCTGCTGGCTGCCGTGCCCGGCGTCATGGTGCCGGCTGTCCGGCCTGATTATGAGGACGCGTGGCACCTGTATGTGGTCCAGGTGGCGAACCGGGACGCCGTCCTGGAACAGCTCAATGCCGCCGGCATTGGGGCCGGCATTCACTATCCGACACCCATCCACCTGACCAAGGCTTTTTCTTATGCAGGCAAGGGGCTGGGAGATTTTCCGGTGGCCGAGGCTGCCTCGTCCCGGATCCTGTCATTGCCGATCTTTCCGCACATCACCGTGGAGCAGCAGGAGCGGGTCGTGCAGGCGCTCGCACAGGCGACACGGCAGAGACAACCACAAGTTGGGCACCATGACCTGGCCTGCGCCAGTTCAGGGACGTCGATGGGAACGGAGGCCAGGGCATGAAAATCGTCCGCCCCCAGCTGCCCATGTCCAAGCCTCTGGTTTCCGTGGTCATTCCTTGTTACAACTATGGGCATTTTCTTCCTGACGCCGTGGCAGGTGTCCTATGCCAACCAGGAGTCGAGGTTGAGATAATAATCGTCGATGACGCGTCGCCGGACGGCAGCATCAAGATCGCACGGGAGCTTGAGGCTGGAGATTCCAGAATCACGGTGGTTGCGCATGAGGCCAACCAAGGACACATTGCCACATACAACGATGGACTCAAGCGAGTGTCCGGTGACTATGTTGTCCTGCTCTCGGCAGACGACATCCTGGCCCCAGGATCGCTGGGACGTTCTGCAGCATTAATGGAAGCTCACCCCGAAGTTGGGCTTGTCTATGGGTATGCCCCATCTTTTGAGTCCCACCTCCCCGTGCCACGCAGCCGTGTTCGAAGCTGGACAATTTGGCAGGGCGAGGAATGGGTTCAGAGAATCTGCACCAGGGGCACAAACCTCATCGTCAACCCCGAGGCAATGGTCCGGCGAGACATAATGGATCACCTGGTTGGCTACGACCCAGACCACCCGCACGCAGCAGACATGTTGCTATGGATGCAGGCTGCAATGTTCGGGGCCGTTGGCCGGGTCAACGGCCCCGACCAGGCCTTTTACCGGGTGCACGGAAACAACATGCACATGACCGATTTCAACGGGATCGTGGATGATTTCCAGGGCAGGTCGAGGGTGTTCGAAGCGTTCTTCTCAGCCTACGGATCCCAATTGCACAACGAACCCAAAATGAAGGCCAAGGTCCGGTCGGCCCTGTCCCGCGAGTCGTCGCGGACCGCGACAGTTGCATTCCACTCCGGCGGGGCCTATGCGGGCGCCGGGCAGCGAGAGCTGACAGCCCTCGCAGCGGGATTCAACGACGAAGGGGCAGAGCCTCGAGGATGGACGTGGCTGGCAAGTCGTTGGCAAGGGCAGGCCGGGGGCCCCAACCCGCTCGCCCGAAAACTGTATTTGGCAATCGACCGGGTCAGATGGTCCATGCGTTGGAGGCTGTGGCGGCGGTATGGGATATGAGTGAATCCACAGATCTGAATGCGGCCGTGCGCAGGCACCTGTTGGTGACAACCATCAATCAGGTCATTGAATGCGGTCCGAAATGAACCGATCACTGGTGCCGTCGATGCCCACGGTCAAGAATGCCTTGGCGTGGAGCAGCGTTAGCAACCTCGTGATGAGGCTGGGAACTCTGTCGATGGGCATCGTGCTGGCGCGGATACTTTCTCCGGAAGAATTTGGCGTCTACGCGATTGCGCTCACGGTCCAGACAATCCTTATGACACTGGCGGATTTCGGGTTGAGCGCAGACCTCATCCGAAGCGCGGACCCGGCGAAACGGGCACCAACGGTGGCATCTCTGGGTCTGATTACGGGCTTGATCTTCGCGGGAAGCATGGCGTTCTCGAGCCAAGCAATAGCCAACACTTTGGGGAGCCCTGACGCCAGCGAAGTGATCTTCATCTTGTCGTTTACCCTGGTTCTGAGTGGCATCGGTGTCGTGCCCTACGCCACATTGCAGCGGAATTTTGAACAGAAGAAACTCTTCTCCGTTTCAATCGTCGATTTCTTGGTAAGCACCGTTGTCACCTTGATTCTCCTAAACCTGGGCATGGGCGTAATTTCACTCGCCTATGCCAGACTCGCAGCACAAACATGTGCCCTTGTCGTCCAATTCATGCTGGCCCGCCAGCCCATCAGGTTCGGGATTGATCGGACACTTATTGGATCTGTCCTCAAGTTTGGACTACCCATTGCGGCGGCCAATTTATTGTCGTGGGCCTTGCTGAGCATCGACAATGTGGTGATTGCGCGATGGGCCGGCCCGGTGTCGCTGGGCTTCTACGTCTTAGCGTTCAATATTTCCAATTGGCCCATGAGCGCGCTGGGACAAGTCATCAGATCCGTAACACTACCCTCCTTTTCTCGTTCAGCAGGTAGGAAAGGTGGACAAGATTTAACCACTGCGCTTGGGCTGACCTGGGGCATCGGGTTGCCCGCAGGAATTCTTCTGGCCGTGCTTTCCAAACCGCTCATTGAATTCATCTACGGTGAAAAATGGGGTGCCGCGGCTCCCGTCTTGGCAGCGCTGGGATTATTTGGTTCCCTGCGCCTGATTTTTGATGTCTGGGCGGCATATCTATTGGCCAACGGAAAATCGGTTGCAGTCTTGTGGGTCCAGGTAATTTGGTTTGGCACACTCATTCCAGCCATGGTGTGGGGAACGCATCAATTCGGAATCGTCGGCGGCGGTTGGGCGCATGTCATTGTCGGGGCCGTTGTCGTACTGCCAGCGTATTTGTGGGTGCTGCGAGGCACAGAAGCAAATCTTAAGGCTCTGGCCCATGCAGCTTGGCCGCCCATTCTTGCAGGCATCGCGGCCTGGACCAGCGCACATTTTGTCGCTGCAGCCATTTCAACTCCGCTACTGGCGTTGGGCGTTGGCGGTCTTGCCGGGTGTGCTGCCTATGTCCTCATGCTGGGGCGGTGGTATTGGCGAATCGTCCGGAATGCCTTGAACAACGGTGCTGAAACGACAGAAAATGTTGCGCCGGACATTGGACGCAGGGGCCAGAAGCTGGGCGTTGAAATTTGATCACTTCGATGAGTTGTTCAGTGCGCTTCCTGGCCGCCAAGCATTTCAAATATAAGGGATCCATCAATGGAAAAAGAACGAAAAATGACTCTTGAACCGACTCGGGGGCTGTCGTGCAAGACAAGGTCCCGCGCGTTGCCACTTGCTGTCGGCGACGCGACAGTTACAGTCGTGATCACTTGCTACAACTACGCACGCTTCCTTGGAGCGGCTGTGGCGAGCGCCAGAACACAGGACGGTGTGGTCGTTGATGTGATCATTGTCGACGATGCCTCAACTGATGAGAGCCTCGCGGTGGCAAAAGCCTTGGCCAGCAAATGGTCGTCGATCACTATCATCGCCCATAGTGAAAATCGTGGAACGGTGGCATCTTTCAATGACGGCGCGGCCATTGCATCCGGGGAATTCCTGGTGCGGCTTGATGCTGATGACCTGTTGACCCCAGGTTCGCTGTCCCGTGCGGTCTCAGTGGCGCAACACTTCCCAACGGTTGGACTCGTCTACGGGCACCCGCTGCATTTCAGTGGAGTGAACCTCCCGGAGCCTCGGACTGCGCCAACCAAATGGACCGTATGGCCAGGGCTTGAGTGGCTCGAGGCGAGATGCCGCCAAGGGCGAAACGTCATCACCTCACCTGAAGTCTTGATGCGCCGTTCGGTTGTGGAAAAAGTCGGATATCAAGCGCCGTTGAAACACAGCCACGACATGGAACATTGGTTGAGGATCTCCGCCTTTTCTGACGTCGCCTACATTCACGGGGCGGATCAAGCCTGGCATCGAGAGCACGAAGACAGCCTGTCGGCACGGGAAGTCGACAGCATGGTGGACATTGAACAACGCATGTTGGCCTTTGATGCACTGTTTTCCGGCAAGGCGGGCGAATTGTCGAACGCCGCGACTCTGCGCGAGCAGGCTCAATGGGCATTGGCCAGGACAGCTTTGTCAGCCGCGAGTCACGCCCTGGATGCAAGGCTCTCCACGGAGGACGTCTTTGAACCATATCTACAACATGCTGTACGCGCGGCGGCCGGAATTGAACATACTCCTGAGTACAAACACGTTCAACGACGCAGTGACCGTGAGGGCCTCTCAGCGATTGGCCGCATGGGCAGCCTATGGAGGCGACTCAGATTTCGGCTGAGTAACGAATTGGAGTGGTTTCGATGGCACCGCTCCGGCGTCTTCTAGAGAACAACTATTGGTGTGGCTTGTTTAACTATGGGAGGAAGAGTCTTCAATGTCGGGAAAAGAGCAACTAAGATCCGTCCGGCGCGTGCTTCGACGGGATGGTGTTCGAGCAGTTGCAAGCAAGGCAGTGCAACGATTTTCGCGTCGGGCAGAGGCCTTCTATGGGTGGCCAAACACAGATTTTCCGCTCCTTTGGGAGGACGTCAATTTTGCTGTACAAGGTGAAGGCGTCTCCCCGGGGAGCGCCCCCACATCCATGGAACCCGGGAGGCTGCGTATCGGATGGGTATGTTTGCCGCCGAGCTCGGGTTCTGGTGGGCACACAACCTTGTTTCGCATGGTTCAAGCCATGGAGGAACGCGGGCATGAGTGCTTCATCTATCTCTACGATCGTGACTCTGAGGATGTCCAGCGGCACGCTCAGACGATCCGGTCCGCTTGGCCCGACCTAAAGGCAGAGATTCGAAGCGCTCGACCACGGATCGTGGAGCTCGATGCAGTTGTGGCAAGTTCATGGGAAACAGCTCATGTCGTTGCCAGCCGAGCAGATGCTTCGTTAAGGAGATTCTATTTTGTGCAGGACTATGAGCCATTCTTCTATCCACGAGGGGCACTGTGGGAGTTGGCAGAGAGCACATATCGTTTTGAATTCACGACAATTGCGTTGGGTCAGATGGTGGCGCACAGCTTAGAATCATTTGCTGGCGTAGCCCCAGATCACATCGTTCCCTTTGGATGTGACACCGACATTTACAAGACTGCTTCGGTGGAGCCTGTCCACCGAAGCGGCATCGTGTTTTACGCCAAGCAGCACGCTGATCGCCGGGGATACTGGCTCGCGAAAAGGGCCTTGGAACTATTCCACGCCAATCACCCGGATCAAGAGATACATGTTGTCGGTGACCGGCCCAGCGGGTGGAACATTCCAGTTACAGTGCACGGCAGCATCCGGCCGGCGACATTGAACTCGCTGTATGGAAAAACGCTTGCCGGCATTGCGCTGTCATTCACGAATATATCGCTGGCCGCGGAAGAGATGTTGGCTGCCGGAGTCATTCCCGTTGTAAATGACTCTGTCATGGCGCGAATGGACTTGACCATTGACGGGCCAATGTGGGTCAGTCCAACTCCGGAAGGTATTGCCTTGGGGTTGGCAAGAATTGTCCTTATGGATCGCGAGTCGCTTCAAACGAGAAGGGAGTCCGCTGACATTCGTCAAGGTTGGGGATCGGTGGGTACTCGCTTTGCAGAGATTCTGGAGCGCTCCTTCTTGAGTGAAACGGACGAGTTGAAGGTCGCAAAGGGCTTCATCCCTGGAGTGACAGGTTCGTCAGCCGGACTGACACCGGAGGTCAAATAATGGAGAACTTTCAGGATACGTCCCTGCGCATCTTGTTGGTCAAGACCCGCGGCCGCTCAACTGCGAATCTCAGTGAGCGCGTCTCCAGCGAGCAGCGCGGTGAAGCGCCTCGGGGCACTCTCTTTGAACGAACACTTAAGTGTGACGTGGTGGACGAAGCGAGCATTGAAGCAATGACGGGCATTCGAGGTTGGGTGTACAAATTTATCCCAACGTTCGCCGCACAAGGTTTGGAAGCAAGGCGCCGTGCAGGTTCCTATGACGTAGTGATTACGTGGTCGGAACGGCATACAGTCGCCGTTGCGGCCCTATTTGTACTTTTTCGGACACCCACACCGCATCTGGCTATGATGTTTTGGATGTCCAAACCCGTAGTTAGGCTTCCGCTGAGGGTATTCCGTAAAGGTGTCGACCGAATTGTCACATGGAGTTCCGTGCAACGCTCGGTGGCGGTAAATCTCATTGGTTTCCAGCCCGAGGAAGTCGTACTGGTGCATCATCCAGTAGACCTGCAATTTTTCCGCCCCATCGAATCAGTGCGAGAGAGTATCTTTTCTGCTGGTTCGACGCAGCGAGACTTCCCGACCCTTATCGAAGCGGCGGAAGTCCTCGGACTCCCGATCCGCATTGCCGCCTCCCTTGTCGTCAAGTTAAAAGGACTCAGAATTGATACGACGGATGTGAGGGAGACCCTGGGAACGGGCGATTCCGTGGAGATTGAGCAGATGGGCTCTGTTCAACTGCGGTCTTCATATTCGTCAGCCAAGATTGTTGTCATCCCATTGCAGCCTTCCGACATTGATGCTGGTGTCAACGTGATTCTTGAAGGCATGGCGATGGGGCGCCCCGTTGTCGCCACGAAAACGGCTGGTCAAGTGGATGTAATCAAAGACGGTGAGAACGCCCGCTTCGTTGCGCCAGGAGATGTTGCAGAACTGAGAAGGGTCCTTGAGGAGCTTTTGGGCAATCCGGAAGCGGCGGAAGCGATGGGCCGGCGGGGTAGGGCACATGTCGAAAAATATCATGGACTGGAAACGTTCATAGAACGCATTCGACTCAACGCACTGGAGGTCTCGGAACTGGGTTCCCGACGGTGATATCCAAGGGCTGTCCAACACGACAAGGTCGTCGATCCCAGCCCCGTCGGCGTAAATGTTGCAGGCGCCAATTCAGCCCCGTTATTCAACGCCGCCGACGCACGTCGAGTTGTTCGTCGATGTTTTGTGTTCCGTAGTTTCCAGTTTCAACAGGACGCCGCAAACGCTGGCCATGACGAATAGCCCGCCAGCAGTGATGGGGAACGACAGTCCGTCGAAGAAGGCAAGAAGGAACAGCCCTGAGGCTGTACCTGCGGCTGCCGCTGAGTAAACCATTTTGTGATCAGATATTTTGCTCAGGTTCCGGGCGCGCCATGCAGAAAAGATTGCCGTCAGCAGAACCGCCAAAAGGGCCAAAGTTCCGATAATGCCCCCTTCAATTAAAATTAATAGATATTGATTATCCAATATAAGCTCAGTGGGTGGAAACGTTCCGAAGCCTTCGCCAAAGAAGGGGTTCCGCAACGCAATTTGAATCGCATCATCGATGCTATTTGTTCGAGAGAGGGTGCTGGAATCGCTTGAAATCGAGACGAATAAGCCGCGCAAGGTTCCGAGCAGTCCTGGGACGACGAAGGCCAATGCTGTGATTCCGATTGATCCGGCGGCCACCGACAGCCATCGCAGCCTCGGCGGCATGCTCGGAAGAATCAGAATCAAGCCAACGAACACGCCTATGAGTGCTGAGCGAGATACTGACAGGATCACTGCCAACGTGATGATGATGGCGGGCCAGGATCGTCTCCACAGTGGTCTTTTTCGGTCGGTCATGGCAAGTGCAATTGCCAACGGCAAGACAATGCAAAGCAACGAACCATACTCGAGAGGGTGCGTCGCGGTGCCTGCGGCGCGGGTGAAATCTCCCCTGGCCTGAACGTTGCCGATCTCTTGGCTAACCGAAAAGCCGGGCAATGTGAGTGAATCGACGAGCGTTTGGCCCGTCACAAATTGAGCTATTCCCAAACAAGCCATCAGTCCTCCAGCCAGCGAAATCCGTCGCAGCAGTGTATATAGACGCTCCCGGTCGTGAATGCCGTCGAGAGCGACCAGGGCAACTCCTGCCCAACTGAGGAGCCTGATGAGGCTGCTGTCGGCAGTCGTCGATGACGATGAAGGCAGCCCGCGGAGATTTGCCAGGGCGAAGCTGATTCCCAAGGCACAGATGAGGACCAAGACAGCCACCTTGACAGGATTGGCTGTTGTTTCGCCGGTGCGGGTCAGTTGAAGCTTGTAAGTTGCCCACCATACGATGCCTGCCAACCCCCAAAGAACTGATAGTCGTCCGATTGAGCCAAGAGCGGGGATTGTTAGGTATGAGGGAATCGCGGCGAAAAGGAGTAGGTATATCGAGAGGAAACTGACCGCGTCAAAGCCGTGCCGTGGCGGTCTTGCGGGCGACTTGAACAAGCTCTGACTCACTTGTCCGCCACGCTTTGGCGACTAATCCCCGTGGCATTCCTCGCTGATAATTCGCCAGTCGCGGTGGACTGACGGCATGTTTTACGAGAAACCCAACTGTCCAGTCCCCGAGCGATCAACATTGAGATGCCAAGGGAGAGACAGATCAGCAGAACTACCCCTTTTATTCTGCTTGTCTTCGTTGGACCAAAGGCACTAATGACGGTTCTGGTCGGATCGGTTTCAGCGCTGATTTGAGAGTTATTTGCCACGCCGAGTTCATCTTGGACGTTTTTTGTTATTCTTTTAATTTTCACGGCAATATCGTCCAACTCCTGTTGGACGGCTGCATCGGTTGAATCAATTACTTGCACGGAAATGACCGGTCCAGAATAGGATGATTGCCACTGTGTCCCGCTGTTTAACAATTTCACGGAGGTTCCTTTGCGCAGTCCATTTCCGAAGAGTGTAGCTGACGGTGAAGACAGAGGCTGTGTAAACTCCTCGGCATTGAATTTACGGGAGACTACGTCGGCAAATGATATTAGAGTGTTCCGAGTGTCTTCTGGAGCTTCGAAGTCCAGTGAACTCACGGGAGAATTCATGACAAATTCAGTGTTGGCCACATAGGTCCAAGGCTCGGATTTCAATGCGATCGATCCCGTAATGGCGCAGGCCAGGCCCAGCACAAAAATGTACCAGCGCCGGATGACGAGACGCATTAGATTATGGACGGTCATGGAATTTTCAGGGGAGTACCCGCCGACTCCGCGTCCCTGGCTTGGCTGTTGTGTGTGGCCAGGACCCGGCTATCCTGCCTGCGAATTGCAGCAGCTTCATTCGGAACGGGGAGTTGGTGAGTTGTGAGTTGCGGTGCTGGATGACCTGGTTTGGGCGCGCCAGGTTTGGCTGGCTTGTCGGGTGGTGGAATCTTGGCGTTGGTCGCTTTTCGCTGGCGCTTGTCCATGAACCAGCCGTCAATCAAACTGGCCAAAAATAGAGTCCCCGCAATTCCGCCGCCCCCAGCGATTATCAGCAATTGCATGCGAGTTTTGGTTTTCGGCGTTGCCTTCCCGTCGATGACCAACGATTCGCCGTGGATGCGCAAATCCTCCTTAACTGTGGACTCGTCCTGCATGACAGCCAGGGTCCTAACAACGGATGCCATGCCTTCATCCCGTAATTTGAGAGCATCATCCGCAGTTGGCGCATCCGCTCTGACCAGAATGATCGCAGAAGACGTGGTTGGGTCGGAAGCAATTGAAATTTCACTATCTGGATATTTCTTGAGGATGGGTGCGCTGACTTCTACAGCGGACGTTCGCCGTACCAAAACATCCAGCGCCGTATTGAGTCCACCCAACCACAGGTAGGGATTTCCCTTGGCGCCGACGGTGGCCTCAGGCGGCATTAGGAGAATGCTGCCCGTGGCTTGATATGTGGTGGGGACTTTGGCCTCAATAAACATCGTCATCCCCAGAGTTAGAACGAGACCGAATACTACGATGTACCACCGCCGTCCTAAAGTTCTAAGTGTTTCAGCTAATTTCATGATTATTTCCCCGATTCTTACCAACTTGAGACCATCTTGGATTCGTCGTCCGGTTAGATATTGAGGTGACGGCATCATAAATGACAGCGATTTTGTTCTTTAGGTTGTCGAAGTTGGACTTTCCAAGGTGGTTAATAAGTAACTGTTTGGTGACCGTACGTGTTTTCCATTTGAGGACGCGCATCGGACTGACAATCATGTAGTCAATGAGCAGTGCCTTTTGGCCTGGCGCCTTCATTTTATTTAGCGCGTAGGGAAACAATTGAACGAACGCTGTGGAATTGCACAATCGTCCGTGGACTGTGTTACTGACGTTTCTGGTGTGGATTGTCTGCAGCCATGCAGGCAGGCCGGAGACCTCTTGCACCGGCATGGTGAGCTCGAGCCGGTTGTGCCAGTCGGCCCATGCTGTGACTGGTTCGTCCCACGATTCGGCTACCGAACAAAAAGCGTTTCGGGGGTCTGACCTCAAGTATGTGGACGTGCCACTGAGTATTAGCCCCTGGACAAGGTAGACGGCTGTTCGTGTCGGTGATGTGACAGAATTCTGCAACCGTTGGACGAAGTCCACTGCCAGTCCATCGTCGTTGTCAAGATTGGTAGTCAGGAGGACGCTCCCATGTGCTTCGGAGGTCTCTCTAAGGTCGGAGACCAACTCTTCGCGCGAAACGGACGTACGGAATACGGCCCTGAAGCGGCGGTTGGATTTACCTTCCTCAAGCCAGTCAATAAACCACTGGGGACTATTGGGGTCGAAATACACCAGCCAGTGAAAATTTTGCAGTGACTGCGCCTCCATGGCCGGTACACAGAAACGCTCGAAAAGTTCGATCCTGTCCTTCAGCCAACCGTCCTTGGCCCTGATGAGCCCTTCCCTGCCGGGCGTGGGGACGTTGAAGCGGGTAATGAATACATGGTCGATGGCCAAGTCGTTCATCGCCACCCGTCCCCTGCAAACGGATTACGAATTGAGATGCAGTTGGGTGATGCCTTGAAGCGGCTACACATTGAGACGCCTTTGCACTGGAGATTCTGTCCAGGTCCGCGGCAATGGAGACATCGGCATCTCAGGGTCACAGCTCTCTGTCGCCGACTGTAAAACCGCGGTCTGAAAAAAACTGCAGGCCTCGCCTCGATCCAGGCGAATTCGCTGGTGCATCATGGACTTCTTCATTTGCTTCTCTCGGTCGAGCGACAAACCGCCTTGTCGGACGTCTCTTGTTGACGGGTCCCGGCCAGCCACGCACAGAAGTAAATATCGAGAGTGAGCACTGCTGAGACCTATCGAAACAGAGCCTATTCTGGCTCCGAGTGCGGCACTAGGGTAGTGGACTACTCGATGTTTATCGGCAGTACTCGTGTTGGATTCGTGGGGTACCCGGTTTGATTGGCGTGAGGGGCGTCCCGCAGGCGCACGGAGCAATGGCATGGGCCGCGGAGGCCCGTCTTGGTGATCACGATGCACGATGTCGGCAGATCAATCGGGAACAGTGACGAGGCGCCAGCACGTGTGACAGGACAACGTTTGCCATGACCTGGTCGCCCGCACAATTCACCCTCTTCGGCTGCTTTCGTCCCGGTCCCACCCCCCGTTCCGTGTCAGCGACTTGCCTTTGTGAAGCTTGCCCAGCACAGCCACTGAGCCGTACACGCCGGCGTCGAAGGCCGGCTGAAATCCGTTGACGGAACGGAACAGGTTGCCAAGCCCGCTGCTTTCACTTTGGCCCGGGTTCAGCTCGTCCTTCCCCTGGTAAATGCGTCGCAGCGTCTTGAGGAGTGCCTTCGCCGACGTTGGCGTGCGGACAATGACAGGGACAGTTGCCAGGATGGCCTTCTCCCGTCCGGCAAAAAGTGAATCGACGTACAGGTCATCCGCTGTGGCTGACGGAAACAGCGGGAACCGTTGGTGTCCTGCCGCATTCACGGCGTAGGCCCCTGCGCCCCACAGATGCTCGTGCAGGGAGGGAATGCGCGCCCGGGCGCGGTAGTAGGCCTTCACCAAAAAGCTGCAACCCGTGGTGTCGTAGGAGAAGGCGGGCCGGGCCGAATAGGAATCCGGACCCTGCAAATGCTCAAACACTGCGGCCACGGCATCGGTGGTGGCTTCAATGTCCGCATCCAGGTACAGTCTGGGCCAGCGGGTGCAGATTGCGTCGGCCGCATTCAGCGAAGCGCTCTTGGAAGGTTCGGCCAGCTCCAAGACCTTGACGCCCGGGAACGACCTGGCTATGGTCGCCGTCGTATCGGAGCAACCGTTGCAGGCAACTATCACTTCAATGGCACCGGATTCTGCCAAATTGCTCAACGGGCGCAGTGTCCGGGCGATGACGGCTGCTTCATTGTGTGCTGGAATGATGACTGCCCCTTCAGGAAACGTTGTGGGTGCCGGTGCAACGGGCACCAACCGCAGCCCGGGCGCCGGGAACGCGTGGGGAAGCCCGTTCCAGCCGTGGAGACCTAAAAGGGCGAGGCATGCCTTGCGCTCACCGGCTTTGTAGCTGCGGGCCATGGCACCCATCGCCGTGATGGCCCGGATGCCGAAGGCGTAGGCAGCCGAATGGTGGGCTCGGGCGTACCTGACCCGATTGATCTCCATCAGGGCGACCAAGTCCGCGGAGACACCGGAACCACCTCGACTGTGAACCATGCTCGCCGCCGGTTCAAACCAAATGCTCCTGCCGGTTTCCCGAACCCTGCGGAAGTAGTCGGTTTCCTCCGAGTACAGGAAGTACCGTTCATCCCAATCGCCCACATTCGCCACCACCTCCCCGGAGACAAGCACGGCAGCTCCCGTTGCCCAGTCGATGGGGTGCGGGTAGTGGTAGCTTTCCTCGTTGTAGTCGATTTCGCTCAGCCACTCCGGCCGGCCGGCGAACCTCGCACCGAACACGGCATCCCCGAGTGACTTGCTGATGCTGGGCTCCCGCCGCAGCGACGTGTAGATGGTGCCGTCACCATCGAGCAGTTTCGGGACCACAATGCCGGCCGCGGAAACGCGCATGCGGCGCCGCAGGGTCCTGATGGCGCCGGGCAGGATGCGCAGGTCGGGGTTGAGGACGAGCACGTCATGGTGCGGGCCCGCCTGTACCAGTGCCGCATTGATGCCGCCTGCATAGCCCAGGTTCCCGCCCGTCTCCGCCAGGATCACATCGGTGTGGGCGGCGAGGCGGTCCAAGGTGCCGTCGATTGAGCCGTTGTCGGCCACGACCACCTTGAGGGACTGGGATTTCGTTTCAATGCGCAGGCACTCGAGCAGTGGGTTGATGTCTTCAACATTGTTGTAGGTGACGAGGACAACTGTCACCTCGGCCAGATCCTCCCTGGCAACAAAAGTCCCGGTCTTGGGGCCGGTGGTTGCCATGGGGGACTGAGCTGACGTCGCGATTTCGAGCTGTTTCTGGTGGTCGGGGTCGGACCATCCGAAAGCCGGGGAGATGGTTGGTGCCCCGCCCACGCTGCTGACCCGTTTCATGCGTAGGTAGGCCTCCGGGCCTTGGACCAGATAGCGGTTGGCCAGGCGGCGGGGCTCCAAGGCCAGGCGCCAAGCCCATTCCATGCCGGCGGCTGAAACAGCCTCCGGGGCGCGTTTGATCCGATCCGCCAGAAAATCCACGACGGCCCCGAACGCCAGCAGAACAGGGGCGCCCGTCAGGGCTCCGTACTGGCTGATCCACAGTTCCTGGCGGGGCTTTCCGAGCCCCACCACTAAAATATCGGTGGACGACCGGGCAATGTTCGCGGCCAACTCTGTGGACAGCTCGCGGGATGCCAAGGCGTCACGCTCAGGTGCCCACCATCCAGACACCTGCAGCCCTGGCCTGCATTCCTGCAGCTTTAGTTTCAAGAGCTGCTGAGTAAGCTCACTGCCGCCAAGAAAACCAACGCGCAGTCCTTCGGTCTCCGCCCTGTCCAGCAGGGGATCAATGAGATCGCTTCCAGCCAGTCGCGGCCACTCGTGCCCGGTCAGCATCGCAGCCTTACTCCGCAGCGGTGCCCCGTCAAGAAGGGACAACCAGTTGACGCTCCCGCTCGGATCCAGGCAGCCCTCCCACCGGCCCCCGGACCCAAAATGCAGGACATGGTCAAGGTTGGCCGATGCCACGGCCAATGGCTTGGCCCGTGGCGCCACCGCAGCGGCAATGATTTCCGCAATTGCACCCTCAAAGCTGCGCAGGTCCACGTTTGCCCCGCCGATGATGGCCCAGGTGTGCGGTTCCTGTGAAGGGTGGGAGATGAGACTGTCCTGGGCGCGCGTGTGCCGTGTGGGGCCCTCAGTTAATCGGCCGTTCTTCCGAACTGCAACAGGATTGCGTACAAGGTTGATGCCAAACATTGGAACCCCCGGATATCCACTTCGGGCCGGTTGTTCGGCCCTTAAATGGAGCATTGTCCGTAGGCATAATCCACCTGCGGCATTGGTGCTCTACTGGGGATGTTAGGTAGTTCAAAATGTTGCCGATAGAGTGCTTTGTTACTCGAAGTTAAGTCCCACACTCACGATCTGAGTGTCTTTCTACTCACACGACGACGGGAACAGTACTCACTTTTGAGGCGCGCCAGAGCAATTTAATGGTGGCAATACAAGTAGCCGGAATCGGCGATTGCGCCAATGGTGCTCTCGCGACAGTGGCGCCAGGAAAGGCTGCGTTGCGCCCGCCGACTGACACAATCCCTACGTGAAACTCCTGCCGCCGGCCCGCCCCGCAATGTGTTCGGCAATTGCCATCGACGATGTTGCGCCGGGGGAGGGCGCATTGCGCACGTGCATGACACGGCTGCTGCCGGTGATGACAAAGTCGTCCAACAGCGACCCGTCGGGATTCATCGCCTGCGCGCGGATTCCCCTGCGGTCCCGCACGACGTCGGCCACAGCCAGCTCGGGGACGTAGGCCCTGGCAGCCTCGACAAATGCGCGAGTGCTCACCACTGTCCTGGCCTCGCGGAATGCCGCCGGCACGTTTCCGGCGGCAAAGCGCCAGAACCCGCCAAAAAAGGCCACCTCGGCAAGATCCGGCGCCGAGAATTCCAGCCTCCGGTATGCCTCGCGACCGCCTGCCAGAAAGGCGTTGGGACCCACCATGACCTCGCCGTCAATGCGTTTGGTCAGGTGCACGCCGAGGAAAGGGTATTTGGGGTCCGGGACGGGGTAGATCAGGCCGTTTACGAGCGTCCGTTTGGCAGGACGAAGCAGGAAGTAGGCGCCAAAGAATGGCACGATCCGCGGGTTCCTGCCGTCGCCGGATCTGGCGGCCAGGCGGTCGGACTGCAACCCGGCACAGTTGATGGCCAGGTCAAAGGACTCGGTTTTGCCGTTGGCGGTCACTGTCGACTGCGCCCCGGCGTCCACCACCGAGGCAACCTCATGGGCCAGCCGCAAGGTGCCGCCGGCGTCCGTGAAGTCCGCGGCGAGTGCCCGGGTCACCGCCTTGTAGTCGGTGATGGCCGTGGTGGGGGAGTGCAGGGCGGCCAGTCCGCGGGCATGCGGCTCAATGGTTGCCAGTTCAGCACTGCCGATCATCCGCACGCCCGGCACTCCGTTGGCCACCGACCGTTCAAAGATGGCGTCCAACCGGGTGACCTCCGTGTCGGTGCGTGCCACCACCACTTTCCCGCACTCCTGAAACGGCACGCCCCTGCGACCGGCCAGTTCACGCAACAGGTCCCCGCCGCGTCGGCACAGCAGGGCCTTCAGGCTCCCCGGTTCGTAGTACAGCCCGGCATGGACCACGCCGCTGTTGTGCCCGGTCTGGTGGGCGGCCAGTTCCGCCTCCTTTTCATACAGGACCACCTCGGCGGCCAGGCCGGATACCAGCAGCTCCCGGGCCACTGCCGTCCCAATGATTCCGCCGCCGACGACGGCGGCCCTGATCCTTGTCACAATGCGTTCCCTTCGAGGAGGTGCTTTTTCAGGGGCGTGGGGTCCGACGGCGGCGCGGCCGCGGAAGCCAGCGGTTTGCCGAATTCCGTGCCAGGCGTTGAAGCTCCCTGCCCGTGCGCCAAAAGTCTCAACATGACCCCAGCGTAGTTCCACCACGCCTGGATGGGATGTTGCGGCGGCAACGAGGCGCGGCAGACAAGGTAAGCCACCCCTCAGATGCCACCACAACCAATCAATGCAACAATTAGGTGAGATGGATGTGACGTATTCAGTTGTGTCCGGAGCCGTTCGAACAACGGCCAGACGCACTATTGCCGAGGAGCACAATTTTGGTGACAGAAACCACCGTGCACGACCACACCGGGCCCTTGACCGATACGGAAGTGGGCCGGATCCGCAACGACTTCCCCATCCTTGACCAAGAAGTCAATGGCAAGCCGCTGGTCTACCTTGATTCCGGGGCCACCTCGCAAAACCCGCTCAGCGTCATGGAGGCGGAGCAGGAATATTACGAGCAGCGCAATTCCGCTGTGCACCGCGGCGCCCACTCGCTCGCCGTGGAGGCCACTGACGCGTTTGAGGATGCCCGCACAGCCGTTGCCGCATTCATCGGCGCCAATGACAACGAGCTGGTCTGGACCGAAAATGCCACAGCCGGGCTGAACCTGATTGCCTATTCCTTTGGAAATGCAAGCGTCGGCAAGGTCTCCGAGGCTGCGAAGAAGTTCGCCCTGACAGCCGGCGACGAAGTCCTTGTGACGGAGATGGAACACCACGCCAACCTGATCCCGTGGCAGGAATTGTGCCGCCGCACCGGCGCCACCTTGCGCTTCATCCCCATTCACGACGACGGCACCCTGGACATGGACGCCGCCGCGGCCCTCATTAACAAGAACACCAGGGTCCTGGCCTTCACCCACGTTTCCAACGTCACAGGCGTCATCAACCCGGTTGCCGATCTGACGGCCATGGCCCACAAGTTTGGCGCCCTGGTTGTCCTGGACGCCTGCCAGTCGGCCCCGCACCTGCCCCTTGACGTCAAGGCCCTCGACGTTGACTTCGCCGTGTTCTCGGGCCACAAGATGCTTGCCCCGACGGGCATTGGCGGCGTCTACGGCCGGGCCGAACTGCTCGATGCCATGCCGCCCTTCCTCACAGGCGGGTCCATGATCACCACAGTGACGATGGAGGAGGCCGCCTACCTGCCGTCACCGCAGCGTTTCGAGGCCGGCACCCAGCCCATCTCCCAGGCCGTGGCCCTGGCCGCAGCCGCCAACTACCTGCAGGAAACCGGGATGGAGCGCATCCATGCCTGGGAAGCGGAACTGGGCCAGCGCCTGGTGGCCGGGCTGGAAGGGATACCGGGAATCCGGGTCCTGGGTCCGGCGTCGGGCATCCCCAGGGCAGGCCTGGCCTCCTTCGAGGTGGCAGGGGTGCACGCGCACGACGTCGGACAGTACCTTGACGCTGCCGGCATCGCCGTCCGCGTGGGCCACCACTGCGCCCAGCCCCTGCACCGCCGCCTCGGCTTGAGCGCCTCAACCCGCGCCAGCACGTACTTGTACAACACAACAGCCGATGTTGACGCGTTCCTGGCCTCGGTGGCCGGGGTGCGCGGCTACTTTGGCGTGGAAGGGGCGCAGGCATGAGCGCGTTGGATTCGCTGTACCAGCAGATCATTTTGGAGGAGTCGAAGACCCGCCGCGGTGCCGACCTGCCCGCGGACCAGCTCGACGGGCTGCACCTGCCGGCCAATGTCGGCCAGTGCCACCAGCTCAACCCGGTCTGCGGGGACGAGATCACCTTGCGGATTGAGACTGCAGGAGACGAGGTGGCCGGCATTCACTGGGCGGGGGACGGGTGCTCCATTTCAATGGCGTCGGCCTCGATCCTCAGCGACATGGTGGTGGGCCTTGGCCGGGCCGAGGTGGCGTCGTTGATCGAGAGCTTCCGCGAGGTCATGCGCTCCCGCGGAAAGCTGGTGGCGGATGAGGAAATTCTCGGTGACGCAGCCGCATTGTCGGGTGTCTCGAAGTTCCCTGCCCGGGTCAAGTGCGCCATGCTGGCCTGGGTTGCAGCCGAGGACGCGCTGAACCAGACACGCTAGTTCAGCCCCGGCTAAACGGTGCCGCGTGCGGTGCGCAGCGCCCGCCGCCTGCGCACCGACCACACGAACAACACCAGCAGCGCCCCAATGAAGGCACCCGAGGTGTTGGCGATGATGTCGCTCAACGCGGGGACACGGTCGGGCAGCAAGGTGGCCTGCGCAAGCTCAACCAGCCCGGAGACGGCGGCCGCAATGACGACGGACAACCACCACCGCCTGCGGGGCAGGCGCAGCACCGCAACGATCCCGAACGGGACGAACAAGAGGATGTTGGCGGCAAACTCAACCTTGCGGTAGCCGATGAACCACTGCGGCAGGCCGTGGGTGTGCAGCCACTGGATGACCGCAGTGAGGGCGCTGTCGATGGGCCTGTCCACCGGCGACGGCCAGAACAGGATGCCCGCCAGCACGGCAAAGTAGACGACGGCAACAATGATGGCCACTTTGTGGCTGAAGGTGCTCACAACAATCCAATCCAGGGCCGACAGCTACTGCTGGTCGGGACGCTGCTGGTAGATGTCGGGGATGCCGTCGTTGTCCTCATCCAGTTCCTCCAGTTCAGCAATCTTGCGGTAGTGCCGGTTGCGGCTGCGCAGCACGACGGCGGCGAGCAGCGCCGCGATCACCGAACCTGTCAGGATGGCCACCTTCGCATGGCTGTAGTGGGGGGATTCGCTGCCGAAGCTGAGCTCGCTGATCAGCAGGGAGACGGTGAAGCCCACCCCTGCCAACAGCGCAAGGCCAACAACATCGATCCAGGCCAGTCCGTCGTCGAGCTCTGCCTTGGTGGTTTTTGTGACAAGCCAGGTGGTGCCTAGGACGCCGATGAACTTGCCTGCCACCAGGGCCAGCACGATGCCTATGGCCACGGTGTCGGCGAAGGCGCTCTTGAGCCCGGCGATGCCGCCCAGGGCAACTCCGGCGGAGAAGAACGCGAACAGCGGCACGGCCAGGCCGGCGGAAATGGGGCGCATGAGATGTTCAAAGTGTTCGGCCATGCCGGGTCCCGCGTCCGGTCCGCCGCGTTTTGCGCTGCGGATGACGGGGACGGCGAAGCCCAGCAGCACGCCGGCCACAGTGGCGTGGACGCCTGATGCGTGGACCAGGGCCCACGTTGCGGCGGCCAGCGGAATGAGCAGGTACCAGGAGCGGATGCGCTTTTGCGCCAGCCAGGTGAAGGCCAGCAGCGGCAGAACGGCCAGGGCGAGGAACTGGAACTGCATTTCGCCCGGGTAAAAAACGGCGATGATGGCGATGGCGATGAGGTCGTCCACCACTGCCAGGGTCAGCAAGAAGGTACGCAGGGCGCTGGGCAGGTGGGTGCTGATGACTGCCAGCACGGCCAGGGCAAAGGCGATGTCGGTTGCGGTGGGGATGGCCCAGCCCTTGAGTACTTCCGGGCCGGCGGAAAGGTTCACCACCACAAAGAACAGGGCAGGGACGATGACCCCGCCGACGGCTGCGGCGATGGGGACGACGGCGCGGGCCGGGTTGCGCAGGTCGCCGGCCACAAACTCCCGTTTGAGTTCCAGCCCGGCGACAAAGAAGAAGATGGCCAGCAGGCCGTCGGACGCCCAAGTGCCCAGGGACAGGTTCAGGTGCAGGGATTCCGGGCCGATGCGGAAGTCGCGGAGGCTGAAATAGCCGTCCGCCAGCGGGGAGTTCGCCCAGACCAGGGCGATTACGGTGGCTGCCAGCAACAGGGCCCCGCCCACTGTTTCGGAACGCAGGATGGTGCTGATCCGAACGGATTCACCATAGCTGCCACGGCTGAAAATGCGGGGACGGTGAGCTGGTTTCATAGGTGCTGCTGCTTTCGATTGCATGATTGACGATGAACCTTTTGGGCTCACCAATAACATTGCCGACCAGACTTCCCGGCGCACCTTTTGTCCACTTTACATGGGAGCGGGGGTGGGCCTGGCCGGCCCACCGGCGAGCCCGGAGCGTGTCGAAGGAGATGGGCGGGTAAATTCGTAAGCCATTCGACGCCAAGGTCTAGCCGTTTGGCAGCAGACGTTTCGACCATCGATGGGCTTCAATGGAACAGACTGCCTAATGGGGGCATGATTTTTAGTTTAAGGAAACAATCATGAAGAAAGTTATGAAGGCTGCCATTGCCGCCGGAGCTGCTGGTGCATTGCTGCTTGGGGGAGCCGGCACGATGGCACTCTGGACTGGGAGCGACAATGTTGACGCGGGCACTGTAACCACCGGCAGCCTGACGCTTGACGCAACCGCCGCAGGCGTCTGGACCGACACCAGCGTCGACGCGGCAACCATAGATTTTGATCCGGCTACGGACCACATCGTCCCGGGCGACACCGTTACCTATGCCCAGACCGTGACCATCGGTGCAGACGGCAAGAATCTCAAGGGCGAACTGACAGTGGGGACACTTGACGCAGTTCCTGCGGCATTGGCCGATGACGTCACCGTCACAGTTACCGCCGCACCCACCGACCCGAATCTGACGGTTGCCGGCAGTGTCGTGTCGTTCGCCGTGCCGGGAAGCTATGAGGTCCCGGTCACCATCACCGTGGCATTTGCCGCCGGCACCGCAGGCTCAACTGCAGACACCACCATGAACACGCCCATCGACCTGACGGCCCTGTCCCTGAACCTGAACCAGGTCCGCCCGTAACCAGGCGCGAATCCCGGGTGTCAGCATGCCTAAACCCCTGAAGGCCGCCATAGCAGCGGCCGTGCTTTTGGTGCTCTTCATGAGCGCCCAGGGCACGGCCGCACTTTGGCGTGCCGAGGGGCAGCTCGAACCCGGCATCATCAAGACCGGAACCCTGTCGCTGGCAGCGGGCAACGGAACAATCAGCTCACAGACTTACGTCTTCACGGAGCTTAATACGTCCACGCTGGCCCCCGGCGGGTTCGTCCAGGCGCCGCTGACCATCAGCAACACCGGGACAGCGGACCTGCGCTACACCTTGAACGGTGCCGTCTCTGCCACACCGACGCCGGGTGCGGCGGATGCGGCCCTGACCGCCGCCGTCGAGCTTTCGGTGCACGTTGTGGCCGATGCCGTGGACTGCGACGCCGGCACGCCAAACCCCGGCGCCGCCCTGTACCAAGGACCGCTGGGCGCGGCAGCTGACTTTGCCGCGCCCCGAAACCTTGACACCGGCAGTGCAAGCGAGATTTTGTGCGTGCGCGTGGCCTTGCCCAACACTGCGCAGCAGGCAGCGGCGGGCGGCACCCTTGAACTCCAGCTCGCCTTCCGGGCCGAGCAATTCCGGGGCGGCCGGCAATGACGGCCCCGGCGCTCGTGGACGCCACGGCACCCCCGACAGAAGCACCACACGCCGCACCCATGAGCCGTCGCGCGGCAAAGTCACAGCGTGAAAAAACCGGCGTGATGTGGTGGATCGGCCAGACGGCGTCGTGGCTGGTGCTGTTTGTCGTGCTGGCGCTGGTGGCAGTCATGATCGTGATCCCGCGGGCTGGCGGAGCGACGGCGTATACGGTTCTGACTGGTTCAATGCGTCCTGGCCTGCCGCCGGGCACCCTGGCCGTGGTCCGCCCGGTTGGCCCACTGGAAATCCGCCCCGGCGACGTCGTCACCTACCAACTCAAATCCGGCGAACCCGGCGTCGTTACCCACAGGGTGGTCGGCGTCGGGGCAACCACCGGCGGGGAGCAGCGCTTCACCCTCCGTGGCGACGCCAACAACACCAACGATGCACCGATCCTGCCCGAGCAGATCCGCGGCCGCCTCTGGTATTCGGTGCCCCTGTTGGGGTTCGTCAACTCCGCCATCACCGGGCAGCAGCGCGCCCTGCTGCTCGGCCTGACGGTGGCCGCCCTGCTGGGCTATGCCGCGTTCATGTGCGCCAGTGCCCTGCGCGACCGACTCCGAAAGGGCCCCAAGCGATGACGCCATCAACCCGCCGGCACCGCGCCGCAATGGCGGCAGTTGGCCTTGCACTCCTAAGCACGACGGCGGCACCCGCTTCCGCCCAAACCCCACCGGCCGCTGTGGAAATGGGTGCGGCGACGTTCGTCGGGGCATCGGAAGTGGATGTGGCACAGGGTGGAAATGAAGCCGCCCTTGCCTACAGCCCCGACGGCGTGGACTATTCAACAGCCGTACCGGATTTGTTTGCCCACTCGCCCAAGCTGGTGCCCGGGGAGACCATCGAGGAAAAGCTGTGGGTGCGCAACGACAATGCGATGGCTGTCGACATCTCCGTCGCCGCGCTGACGCCAGGGGAGCCCGCGTGGCAGGGTGCCGGCCAGGCGCCCCAGTCCGAAGTCTCGCTGGATCCAGGGGCTGCGGGTTCGCTGCTTGTCCGGCTGTCGCTGCCCGCGTCGTCGGGCAACAACAGCCAGGGGCAGACCCAAGCCGTGCAGCTGCGCGTGCACGTAAGCGAGTCGGTGCCTGGCCGGAGTGGGGAACCACGAGGCAATGCTGCTGTTCCCGATGCTGTCGGACCCGACACATTGGGGAACACTGGGGCCACCGCCGGAGTGTGGCCGCTGGCCCTTGCTCTGCTGCTGGGCGGTGCCGGGGCATGGCTCGGCACGCGCAAGCGGAGCCGCCGGAAAGACGAAGCCGTTGACGGTGTGCCGGCACGATTTGAAGGAGATGGCCTGTGAACACTCACGAAGCGAGCAGGGACGACGCGGCGGCGCCGAGTGTGCGCGGAATTCGACCACTGAGTGGGCGTCTGTCCCTGCGCAACAATCTCACATTGCGCAGCCCGCGGCGCGTCCGACAGGTGCAGGCCTTGCTGTCTCTGGGCCTCTTGGCCGGTTTCGGTGCCGTCTCAACGTTGGCTGCGTGGACCGGGGGAGCAACGGCAACGGCGACCATTGCTGCGGGTACTGTCGGCATCGGCGTGGGGGCAACGGGGGACACTGCGTCGGAGAACTATGAACTGCCCATCGGTGGCAGCGATTGGTATCCGGGAATGAGCCAGGCCGCTGTTGTGAGCGTGAAGAACAACGGCACCTTGAATGCGCAGTACACAGTTTCCGGAACTATTACGGAGAAAGACAGCGGAACACTAGGGAAGGGCCTGGCAGTGAAAGTGACCAACGGAGGCGTTGTTGGTGGAGCCACCTGCAATGGTGAAGTTGTGCTGACGAAAGCCGACAATGGTCCTTTTGCCGCTGGAGCAACACCCCCGGAGCTGGAAGTCGGCATGGACCAGACGCTCTGTGTGCAGTATTCGCTGCCGCTGACGGCACCCGGCACACTGCAGGGCAACTCAACCACTGTCACGCTGACGTTCACTGCGACGGCAGGGCTGAACTGACGTGGGGACCATGACCGGGAAATCGCAGCGGACGACAGTGGAACGCATCTTGTTCAACGCCGGGGCCGTCTTGGGCTCACTGTGCCTGGTGCTGGCCGCGCTGGCGCTTGTTTTTGGACTGAAACCCTTGATTTTTACCTCCGGTTCCATGGGGCCGGCGATTCCCACGGGTTCCCTGGCGCTTGCCGTTCCCGTGGCTGCTGCCGAGATTTCACCGGGCGAGGTGGTCTCCGTTGTGGCAGCCGACGGAACCCGGATCACGCACCGGGTGGTGTCCGCCGATCCTTCTGCCGGGCTGGTGCTGAAGGGCGACGCCAATGGTGTGGCCGACCTCCAGCCCTACACCGGGGCCACAGCCCACAGGGTGCTGTTCAGCATTCCGGGGCTGGGCTATCTTGCCAGCTGGATGGCTTCGCCTTGGATGTTCCTGTTGGGTGGATTGTTCTGCGCCTACCTTGTCTACGTGGCGTTTTTCCGTCCGGCACCGCGGCCCTCGCAGGAAGGCGGTGACAATCGTCCCAGCAGTGGTGGGCACGGCGCAACGGAACCGGAGCCCGCCCGGTCGGGAACCCGGCGTCGTGCATGGTTGGGGATAGGTGCGATCGTGACAGCCCTTGCTGTGGTGGTCCCGCTCGGGGTTGTGAACCGGGTTGAGGCTACCCAGGCGGCCTGGGCCAGCAGTGCCGCGGCGTCTTCGGCTCTGACTTCCGTAACTCCCGCCGCGCCGACGAACATGCACTGTGGGAATGCCGGCAATGACATTGCCAAGCTACGGTTTACGTGGGTAGCCCCGAACCAGTCGCCCACCGGTTATCGGATCGTTGCAGTCGAAACCAACAGCAGCGGTGCCATTAAGTCAGGTGGCATGACCAAAACGGTGGATATCTCTGGGGTCGATACATCATTTGAGACTGCAATCGGCGCAGGAACTTCCGGGTTACTGGGCTCCTTGATTGGTGCGCTTCTCGGCCTAACGTCATATTTCACTATCACCGTAACCGCTAGCTACGGCGGCAATTGGGTGTCTACGCCCACGAGCTTTACAAAGATCAAGGCAACAACTCCCATAGTGCTTGGCTTGATTGGGGAATACCGACTGACGTGTTCTGCAAACCCTGGTTAGGGTCAGACTGTCTGACTAGACACCGGAGCCGTCGGTCCAAACCGAAACCGTGCCAAACAAAAAGGTGGCGGCGGGTTTGACAACCCGCCGCCATCTGTTTGCGCAATGAAAAATTTAGCTGTGCTTGTCCAGCCATTCCTGCGCCAGTGTTGCCTGCAGGTTCAGCGCACGGCCGATGACGGGCTGGGCGGCCGAGGCAAACGTTCAGTCAATGAAGCTGTCGTTGAAGCCTGGTGAAGGCCTATTACCGACGGTTATGGGCTTGCTGGACGGAATTCTGGGCCTTCTCTGGCCGAAGCCACTGACTCGCCAGCGGGCTCAGCCGCGAAGGCGCCAGACCGGTAGCCAGCAGCCCGAATATTGAGGTCAGGCCACGTCGACGTAGGACGCTGTCAAGTGACAAGCGGTCTGATTCCCGCACACCCGGAGCGCCGGCAGTTTCGTGGCAGCGGCGGCGTGACTCCCACATTCCAGTAAGCGTACGAGGTCATTGACCAGTTCTCCCAGACGGGCAGCCCCCACCATTGTGCTGGAACTGCGCAGGCTCAGAACCGCATCCAGGGCATCCTTGGTGTGGCCGGATGCTACGGCGTCTTGGATGCGTTCATAACGCCCGGGCCACATTTCTACGTACCGGCACACAAAGTTGCGGCATAGGGCCCGCTCGCCGTCCAGGGAATCTTCAAGTGAGCGCAAAGTCGCGCTGCACACGAGAGGCAATTTAGTGGTAACCATGCTCTCCGTATGCCTCCTGACAGTCTGCTGCGGCTGAGTTAAACCTTGTGCTGACTATTAACTCTAATGCCCCGAAGCGTTGATTTGATGTGTTATTTGGCTAATTGTCCGCAACTTGCGTGAAGCTTAAGCAACGAGCCGGAATCGGGACTTTAACCCCTAACCTTTTGGACAGGATGTTAGCGGCTTTGTGCAGTATCTTGAGCATTTCTTGAGGGTTCGATTTGCTCGACGGGGTGCGGCATCCCGGTGTTTCCGTTGACAGTGGACAGACATCCTGGCAGCACAAAACTGATGGTGGTGCCCACCCCACGCTCACTGTGCAGGCTGATGGTGCCGCCGTGCGTCGCAATAATCGCCTTGGAAATCATCAACCCCAGGCCGATCCCCGGAATGGATCGCTGCACGGCTGACCTGGATCGGAAGAACTTGGTGAAAACCTCAGCTTGTTCCGCGCTGTTCATGCCCATGCCCGTATCCTGAACCTCGCAGCATAGATCGGCACCTTTCGCCCATGCCCGCACCGTCACTGCACCGCCGTCGGGGGAGTATTTCACCGCGTTGGACACCAAGTTGTCGAGTACCTGCCCAATCCTGCGGCCGTCGATGAACGCCTCCAGTGGTGCCCGCACCTGGGAGCCCAGTGTGACCCTGTTGTTCTCTGCCGCCGGAGCCGCCGAACCCAGGCTGTCGGCGACAAGCTGGGCAACGTCAGTCCGCGCCACTTGAAGCGTCACCGAATCGGTGGTCAGCAAATCCGCAACCAAGGAATTTAGCCGGTCCACATTCCGGGAGGCAATGGTCAGGTAATTGCGGACTTCCGGAGACAACTGCCCTGGATCATCCAGAGCCATTTCCAAATATCCCTGGATGGACGTCAGAGGGGTCCGGAACTCGTGGGAAACATTGGAGACAAAGTCGTTCTTGGCCTCCAAGGCAGCCATCATGTCCGTCACGTCATGGAACGCGACCACGGCACCGTCGAAGTTTCCCTGCGCATCCCTCATGGGTCGTGCCGCGGTGGAAACTGCCCGTGCCTTTTCTCCAGAGCCCAGCCACACCAGATAGTCGGTGAATTCTTCACCCCTAACGGCGCGGCGAACAGGACGTTCCTCTGCAACCACTGGCGTAACAGCGTCCGCGGCGAAAACCAGCAGCTGCTTTTCCTCCGGATCGGCAATGTCGTCAGGGAGTGCGAACTGGTGGAGGGCTCTCTGTGTAGCGTTCATCAGCATGTCATTGCCGTCTGCATCCACCACAACCAAGCCGACCGCAACCGCATCCACGACCGTTTCCAATAGCCGCTCGCGCTGCCGGCTCGTCTCCAACGAGGCCCGCAGCAGACCATCCTTTGCTACCAGCGCCTTGCGTTGGACGTTCATTGCGTTCGTCACTGCGACCACGGTGGTGGCGTAGGCGAGGACGACTATTGGGAAAAGCAGCGGCCTGGCCAGCTGTGCCGGCGTGAAACCGCTGGGGGAAGTCAGGATCGGAAACCACACGATGAGCAAGGCAGCAACCACGCTGACAACGACGGAAGTTCGTTTGGCCACCCCTGACGACGCCAGCCAATAAACGGGAAAGAAGACCAACAGGCCGACGGCTGAAAGGAACTGCTCATTTCCTCCGCGGAATAGGGCAATGGCCAAAAAATCCAAATACGGGATGACGAGGAATGCACTCTTCGGAAGCTTTCCCCACGGAATGGCAAAAGCTGCCAGCAACAAGATGACGTGCATCATGAGGGCGGCCAAAAACAAGGGCTGCTGAAATGACTGCGGATAGACAACAGCGGCAATAATCACGGCAACCACCATGACCAGGGATAGGGGCAGCTGCGTCAGGAAGACCCGCTTCCGCGCGCCGTGCGGCAGGAAAAGATGACTGTCCAATTGGTCCCGCACGCCGGTGGGCATAATTATTTCTTCCATCCTTCAACGTTGCTGCTCTGCCAGTGTGTGGCTGCCGTGCGACAACACGGCGGCCCGTGAGGCACCTTGAGAAACTTGGCCACCGCGCGCCGGGCGCAATGAGCTGTCGTTATCGATAATGTCACACTGGGCAAAAATCGGACTCCGGTGCCTTAGGTCTTTGAAGGCAAATCTGAAAATTTCCTTGATCAGGCTTGAGGCGGCCTTGATCTCCTCTTTCGTCTTGAGGATCGGGCAGGTTTCCTGCGGCTTTCTTAGGGAGATCTTCCGGGTTTTTGGTGCTGTTTCTTGATGTGGTGGCGGCATTGTTGTTCTCATCGGCAGGCACACCTGCTGAGAAGAACACAAACAAGGGGTCTCACAATGAACAAGATGGCTAAAGGCGCAATTGCAACAGGTGTTGGCATCGTCCTGCTGGCTGGTGGCGGCGGAACGTTGGCTACCTGGAACCAGGCGAGCGACGCTTCCATGGGCAAGGTTGTTGCCGGTGACTTGAACCTGGTTCCGGCCACTGCAGGTGTGTGGACGAATGCTTCCGGCACTGTGGTCACCGTTGCCGACTACAAAGTGGTTCCCGGCGACACCTTGACTTACACGCAGCCACTGAACGTGACGTTGTCAGGTGACTTGATGGTTGCCAAGCTGACAGTTCGAGGCACCTCCGTCGACGACGGATTTGGCGCCAACGCAACGGTGTCGGCGACGACTTTGAAGAAGAGCGACACCACAGAGGTATTGCCGGCAACCGATCTGCATGCTGCAGACAGCGGAGTCGTCACGGCGTCGACCACATTCACCTTCAACAAATCAACCACAGGCCGGAACTCCGTGAAGGCCACCGCTGACCTCAGCGGGATCGGCTACGAGCTCGTGCAGCAGGCCCCGGTGAACAGCAACACCAAGTAGCCGCAACGCAGACCCCGGTGGTGTGCCTGGCCCGCTCGGCACACCACCACCCCACGGACGGAAGAAGACATGAAAAGCACCCACGCACTGAAAGCAACCGGCCTTGTGCTGATTGCGGTGATGCTGGCGCTGTTCACCGTCCAAGGAAGCTACGCACTCTGGAACTCGGGTGCCAGTTCCAACGCCGGGACTGTCCAGGCGGCTGATTTTCGGATCAGCCTGGCGGACACCATCACCAGCCGGACCACCAACATGACCTTGGACAACGGGACGGCAGCAACGCTGTCGCTGAGCACCACACCCGCCGGGGTTGTCATCCCGGGACAAAGCACCTACGCAGGTGTGCAGGTGGGCAATGTGACCAATGCCGGCGGGGAATTTACCGTTCGTGCAAGCACAGCGGCACCTGTCATCAACAACAATGCCGGATCGCCGCTGGCGCCTTACCTGGCGCTCAGGGTGGTGGCCGCGACATCGCTGGCTGAGTGCAACCACCCGGAACTGTATGTCGGGGCGGCATCGTTCGGGACGTCAACAGCCGACATCGCGAAGGCAGGCACTGGTGTGTTCTGTTTCCAGCTCACGCTCGATGCCAGCATGCCGGCCAGCCTCGGCGGTCAAACGGCACAGATCGCCATCCCGATCACCGTCAACCAAGTTTAAGAAGGAACACCGTGTCTGTTACCAGTCCAGCCAACACCTCTGCTCGATCCCGCCCAGTGGAGTCCAGCCGCGGGAACGCGGCCGCTGAACAGCACCGCGACGGGTTGTTGCTGATGATTGGCCGCGGAGTGTCCTATGTCCTGCTGCTCGCCGCGGCTCTCGCTGCCCTGGTGATGATAGTAGTTCCGCTGGCCACCGGATCACAGACATACTCGGTGCTGACCAATTCCATGGCCCCCAAATATGCTCCAGGAACTTTCCTGGTCGTCAAGCCCGCACCATTCGACGATCTTCGCGTCGGTGACATCATTACCTACCAGATCGAGTCAGGAAAACCCGATGTCATCACCCACCGAATCACCGCCGTGGGAGCGACCCAGGCTGGTGCGCGGGTCCTGACCACCAAGGGCGACAATAATTCCCTGGCGGACGCATCGGCCGTCCAAGAGGTTCAGGTCAAGGGCAAGCTGTTCTACGCAGTGCCGTACATGGGTTTTGTTGCCAACGCGGTGGGGCAGCAACGTGACGTCATTTTACCCATTCTCGCCGTGGGATTCATCGGATTTGGTGCCTTGAGCATGATCAAGGGTGCCGTTGAGAAGAGCCGCAACAAGAAAACGGATCGACACAGCAGCTGACCCACAAAGTCCCGCGTCGGTGGCAACATCGCCACCGACGCAATGCCAACAATGTTTAGGAGCACAAAAGGCCATGTTCAAGGAAAATCACGGCGGGGGCTCATTTGGGTCTGCAGCGCCAGCAGCCAAACAGCACACCTCGCCCTCGCCGTTCGCAACACCGGCACGGCAAGAACATCTGTCCCGCCAGGGCAATTGCACTTGCGAGCCCGATCTCCAGGCCACAGCGCCACAGCCGCTGCGTCTCTCTCCGCCGGCGGCTGCGCTCCGCTCATCGATGGTTGGCCGCTGGCCGCTGTGGCCGTGCTCCGTCTGACCATGGATCTGGGCTTGCCGGAAGCCCCCTTCCGTGTTCCGCCAGCTGCAAAGTAGTGTGGAAGCCACTGCTTACAACCCCTGGACCTGGATTGTGCCGGTCAGCGGATGCTTGTACATATTCGCCATATCTCGAAAACGGAGCATAACCAGATGAGTTCAGCAGGGCCACAGCAACCAGAAGGGAACAGGGGTGGCAGTTCACGGCATGCCAACCGCGGGTTGCGCAGAGTGCCCGTATTCACCACGGCAGCAGTGGTCTTTCTCCTCATCGTCCTGTTGGGCGCGGGCGGAGCAGCGATTGCCACCTGGAACCAGAGCGCCACGGTTGCCATTGGGATCACGGCAGGGGCTGCACCCACCACCAGCCCGGCTCCGACGCCCACTCCGACCCCGACGCCCACGGTGCCGCCGTCCCCAGCAGCGAACATCCTGCCAAACCCCAGCTACACGGCAGTGCCTGCGGCGTGGAGTGCGAATCCAGTTACGTGCGGCACCAACGGAAATTCTGGCACCTTTACCTTCAGCTGGACCAAGGACCCCACCCCCGGCATCAGCTATGTTGTGTCATTCAAGTTGAAGTCCGCGGCTGGCTACTCGACGACGGAAACAATTACTACTTCAAGTTTCAGCCGCTCACTGGGCAATAACCCCTCCGACTCGGGGGAGTATGTTCTTCGAATTCAGGCGATGCTCAATGGCGCCGTCGCCGGTGACCCGATCTACACGACTCTCCTGTACACAGCCAAGGGAGCTTGGAGCTGCTCCACGGGCGCTGTGGGACAATCGCCCCTGGGTGCTTTCGCGGTCAGCACGGCTGCCATGGCTCCGCGCCCCAATGACAATGTTCTCCAGGTCAATTGGACGGCGGCCAGCGGCGCCACCAGGTATTTGGTGACCGTCAAATCCACAACTACGGCCTCAAGCTACGGGGCGGAGTTTGCGCCGGCAACGCTGGGCGTCACTATTATTTTCCCGCCACGCGTATTTGACCAGCAGGGAGTTCCGGCACCTCAGGGTGCATATTACGGGCGGTATTCGATTCGCATCATGCCCATGAACGGAAACCAGGCTGGCGACCCCGTATACAAAACAGTCGATTATCAGCCCACCGGAACCACTGTTTTGTGATCACCACCAGCCAGTCATGACTCGATGGCACACGCTGGAATGACAAAACCCAGGGTGGCAACCACCCCTTGTCGGCTCGCCGTGGTTAAAGTGCCGCCGCGGTTCCCGCCCGGAAAAACTTCTTGAGCACGCCGGCTAGTTCGAAAGCTCTCCTGCCGGGGCTGGTGTCCTTGACCCGACACCAGGGATCGGTTCCATCCGCCCACGCACGCGCGGTGAGCGTTCCGCCGTCGGGCGCCTAATTCACGGCGTTCGAGATCAGGATTACACCCGTTGACAGGTACTTCTTCCGAAGCCGGTGCGCTGGCCGCTGTGGGACATTGGTGCGGCTGATTCACAATCTTGATGATCGGAATGGGAAGAACCAAGAGGCCGCCACATCCGATGATGCCATACTGGAGGTACAACCGGGTCTGGGAGCCCGGAAACCGCCTATCAGGCGCGCATGTCAAACGGTCTTAGCAAGTTTAGTGAGGGAAAAATGGACAATCCTCGTGTGGCAGTCATCGTTGAGGATGACCAGGATATCCGGGAACTTATCAGCGTGATCCTCAATCAATCAGGATTTGAGGTCCATGCTGCCAGCAACGGCGCTGATGGTGTGGAAGCGGTCCGGGCCAACAACCCCTCCGTCGTGACCCTGGACCTGGGCCTGCCTGACATTGACGGCTTTGAGGTGGCGCGGCAAATCCGGCTTTTCAGCGATGCCTACATCATCATGCTGACGGGGCGCGCCGATGAAATGGACACCCTGCTCGGTTTGGAAAGCGGTGCCGATGACTACATCACCAAGCCGTTCCGACCCCGGGAGTTGCGCGCCAGGATCAGTGCCATGATGCGCCGCCCGCGGGTTGCCGGTGGCAGTTCGCCAGCCGCCGCAGCTGAGAGCGCCACGGTGACTGCCGGAAATCCGGAACCCGACGGTGATCCCCTGGAGGAAACCCCAAGCGGTCCAGAGCCAAGCAATGCGCAGGAGGTCAACGGCCTGGTCCTGAACAGCGGGGACCGGACCGCGGAGGTGGACGGCACCGAGCTGGAGCTGACACGCACCGAGTTTGACCTGCTCCACGCACTGGTGGACAGCGGCAAACAGGTGCGCAGCAAGTCAGACCTGGTGCGCCGGCTTCGCGGGGAAGAATACGACGTGGGCACGTACATCAGCGATTCCGACGAACGGACCATTGAGGTCCACATGGCAAACCTGCGCCGTAAATTGGGCGACAACCCGCGTGAACCGCGCTGGATCAAAACGGTTCGGGGCGTCGGCTACCGATTGGTCCACTAGGCCGTGCTGCGCGCCCCTGGTGAGTTCCGGCCTTACGGAGCAGGCGCCCCGACGGTGTCATAGAGTGCGTAGTCATCAGTGGTCAGTGTCCCGTTTTGGAAGACGTTGAGGCCAAAGCTGATGGCGGTGGCTCCGGCAGGGAGCGCGGGGGTTGCCCATACGGCCTGCACGTAGCTCTGCGTTGAAGCGAACCAGGGGCTCGATGTCCAGTAGGTCCACGTGCCGTTGGCGGCCTTGTAATAAGCGGCAAATTGCGTGGGACCCGATGAGGTGTACCAGGCCCGCATCGAATAGGTGTGTCCGGCAATTCCCGCGGGTGCGCAGCTGCTGGCATCCAGGCTGGGAAGCAGCTTCGCGTCGCCGTTCGCATACCCGGTCACTGACACAGTTTCTGCCTTGGCTCCGGTGTGTGCTGCGGTACTGGCGCTAAAGACAGGGGTGTTGGTCCCGTAGCTTGACGCTTGCCAGCATTGCGGCAGCGTGCCAGTTCCGGCGATTTCCAGGCTCGCGTTCTGCACCAGGTTGGTTCCCGAAGGCGGCGGCGGTGGTGGCGGAACTGCGGCGCCGTCAAACATGGCGTAGTCATCAGTGGTGATCGTTCCATTGCTGACAAGATTCAGGCCAAAGCTGATGGCGCTGGCTCCAGCGGGCAGCGGCGGTGTGGTCCACGAGGCCTGTTGATAGGTGGTTGCGGCTGTGAAGAATGGGCTGGCCGTCCAGTAAGCCCATGATCCCAGGCCGGTCCGGTAGTAGACCTCAATTTGGGTGGGGGCGTTGGACTTGTACCAGCCAGACAATGTGTAGGTGTGACCGGCAGTTGCGTTGGGGGAGCAGCCTCCCAGATCCAACGCCGGCAGCCACTTCGCATCACCATTTGCGTAACTGGTCACTGTCAGTTTCGCGGCCCGGGTTCCCGTCCGGCCGGGAGACACCGTGCTGAATGCTGCGGTATTGGTGCCATAGCCGCCGTTCTGCCAGCATTGCGGCACATTGTTCGTCAGGGTTTCCAGCCCGGGATTGGTGACCATGTTGCTGCCGACGGGTTTTGCGGACACGTCAGGACCGGAGACCAGGGCCTTGACGGTGCCGCCAATCACCTGGTCAACGGTCTTCACCGTTGTGGTTGCGGGGCGGGTCTTTAGCCACGTGGCAAACTGGGTGAAGAGCGACGGTGAAATGGTGAGCGGGTCGGTACTGCCTGTGCCGATGTGGTGAAAGGTGAGCTCGACCCATCCTCCAGCCGTCTCCGCCTGGGTGACAGTTTTTTTCAGGTCTGCCAGTTTCCACGTGTTGTCCACCTCGTCGGGGGCCATGATCATGTAGGGATCGGCAGGGGGGATGGTCTCCGCCAGTGGGCAGCCGTTGCAGCCAAATCGAGTTGAGATGTCGCCCAGGCCGCGTGCACTGTTGTACCCGCAGTTCTTTACGATGGTCTCAGTCGCTGCTGTCAGGGAAGCAAAGGGATAGGCGAAGCTGGTGATGCGGAATCCCCAGTTGCTCAGGTTGACGCGGTCGTTGCAGACTTGCCGGGTCGCCTCATCCGCTGGCAGCGTGGCCAGATCCGGGTGGGTCACAGTGTGCCCGGCAATCTCATGCCCGGCAGCGGCCAAGGTCTGGAGATTGGCCACCGTCATGTACCCGGGCTGGTTGACATAACCGGAGGGCACGTAAAAAGTTCCGTGCAGTCCGTTGTTTTGCATGATGGTGGCTGCAGTGAGTTGATCCGCGTTCCCATCGTCGAACGAGAGAGTTACAACTGTCGGTGCCGCGGCCTGCGCGGGGGCAGCGACGGCGCCCACGAAGAACGCGGCAAGAGCAAAGACTATGGCCGAGGCTGTCAATTTGGCGGCCCATTGGGCACGTTTCTTCGTGGTGAAGGGTCTTTGACTGCCACGGTGGTGCATTGCCTTGCGTAACATCTGGAACTCGCTTCCTATGCCAACCTGCACGAATTCGGAGCCGAGGTTTGGCGGCCTTCCGTTGACTTTTGTCTGGTCCGAGTTGATGGCCTTCCGAGTGTCTCCGTGGGGTTGTGGAGCCCATTGGCACAGTCTTAGTGAAGGTGGCCTCGGCGTGCTGTTTACAGGATGGCGGGCCGGAAACCAAGCGTCAATAGGACGCGTACCGAAAAAAGTTAAACGGGTATTAAAGCAAGTGTTCAGGCGTGGCGGACCATGCAGCGTGGACAGTTGATTCTCACGGCTGCTTGCACGGTGCACGGGTCCCTTAAACAGCTGTGGCGCACAAACCAGGTTTGTGCGCCATCTGCTGTGTTCTTTTCCAGCGGCAGCGGCGCCCGGGTGAGCCGGGCGCCGTCGTGCTTAAGCGTGGAACATCAGGAGTGCGTGTTGAGCCATTCCTGCGCCAGTGTTGCCTGCAGGTTCAGGGCGCGGCCGATGACGGGTTCGGCGGCGGAGGCGATCTTCGCGCCGAGGAACGGCACGCTCGACTTGACCTCACCCGTGAGCTCAACCACCGTGGCGTCGCCGGCAACAACCAGCTTCTGCACTGCGGAAACATCCACGGGTGCCTTGGCCACTGAAAGCTTGATGGTGTTGGTGCGGGAGCCGTCGGCGGCCGGCGCACTCCAGGACTCGTCCTGCGTCACGGTCAAGGTTTCACCGAGCACCTTTTTGGCGATGTCAGGCATCCGTGCTGTGGGCAGCGTGCGCACCGTCTTGGTGGTGAACGCGCCGGTGGTCGGTCCGCTGATCGTGAACGACTTCAGCTCCCCGCCCACAGTTTCGCTGACATGCTTGATGAAATCGGCGTTGGCAAAAACTTCTGTCACACGCTGGGCCGGGGCCGAGAGAGTCGTTGAGGCGGCAAGCGCCATGGTTCCTCCAAGATAGGGGGTGTGTTTGGGGCAGTTCCTAGGATACCAAGGCCGGGCCTCCTGCGAGTAAGCTGGAAATGGTCCCGGGACTTCTTTGGAATTCCGGGCTTTCGTGCTGTCCGGCACGGGAAGCAATGAGGAGAATATCGCCCATGAGTCTTGCAGGGTTGCGGACCGCACTTTCAGCTGATCCCGTCTTCGCCCGGGTGCGCAGTTTCGCGTCGGCAGATCCTGCCACGCGCAGCACCGACGTGGCCTTCAGCGCCCCAGCCGGGATGCGCCCCGTGCTCCTGGCCGAGGTGGCCGACGGGCTGGCCGAGCGTGCCACTGCTGCCGCGGCTGCCACTTCTGCCGCCGCACCCGGCGGGGTGGGGATCGTCCTTGCCGTTACTGCGACCGGCCGCGAGGCCGAGGACACGGTGGCGGCCCTGCGCTCCTACCTGCCCGAGGGCTCCGTGGCAGAGTTCCCCAGCTGGGAGACCCTCCCGCACGAGCGGCTGTCCCCGCGCTCCGACACCGTGGGGCGCCGCCTTGCCGTGCTGCGCCGGATTGCGCATCCCGAGCTCGACGCCGGGACCCGCCTCCGGGTGGTCGTGGCACCCATCCGTGCGGTTGTGCAGCCGCTGGTGGCCGGCCTGGGCGAACTGGTGCCCGTGCGGGTGAAGGTGGGCGAGGAGATCCCGTTCACCGAACTCATCAAGAGGCTGGCCGATGCCGCCTACGCCCGCGTTGACATGGTCACCCACCGCGGCGAGTTTGCCGTCCGCGGCGGCATCCTTGACGTCTTCTCGCCCACCGAAAACCACCCGGTCCGGATCGAATTCTTTGGCGACGAGGTGGAAGCGATGCGTTGGTTCAGCGTCGCCGACCAGCGCACCTTGACCTCGGTGAAGGGCAGCATCGCCCACCCCGCCGAACTGTATGCGCCGCCGTGCCGGGAAATCCTGATCACCCCGACTGTCATGGGCCGGGCAGCGAAGCTCAAGGACAGCATGCCTGCCGCCGCAGCCATGCTGGAAAAAATTGCCGGCGGCATCGCCGTGGAGGGCATGGAGTCCCTCGCCCCGGCCCTGGTCGACGGCATGGTTGCCATGACGTCACTGCTGCCCGCCGGCTCCATCACGGTGGTGCTGGATCCGGAAAAGGTCAGTGCCCGGGCACACGACCTGGAATCAACGAACGAGGAGTTCCTGGAAGCGGCCTGGTCCACGGCTTCCGACGGCGGCAGCGCACCCCTGGACCTGGCCTCGGCCTCCCTCTCCGGCGGGGGCGGCATTGACCTGGCCTCGGCCGGATTCAAGTCCCTGGCCGAAACCCGTGAGGCGGCCCTTGGCCACGGAGTGAGCTGGTGGACCATGAGCGCACTGGCCCAGGACGAAGAGCTGGAAACAACCACTGACGTGATGAACCTGCACGCCCGCGAACCCCGCGGCTACCGCGGCGACGTGGCCGAAATGATGGAGTTCATCGGCTCACGGATCAAGGACCAGTGGCGCGTGGTCGTGGCCACCCAGGGCCCCGGCCCGGCCCAGCGCCTGGCCGAGCTGTTCCACGAAGCCAACATCCCGGCGTCGCGCGTTGAATCCCTGGATGCGGAACCGCAGCCGGGCATCATCGAGGTGACCACGGCGGACACCGGCCGCGGCTTTGTCCTGGACTCGCTGAAGCTGGGACTGCTGACCGAGGCCGACCTGCTCGGCCGGGCCTCCGCCGTCTCGACCCGGGACATGCGCAAGATGCCCTCCAAGCGCAGGAACGCCGTCGACCCCCTCCAGCTGCAGGCGGGCGACCATGTTGTCCACGAGCAGCACGGCGTCGGCAAATTTGTGGAGCTGATCCAGCGCAAGGTGCCCGGGGCCGGTGTTGGGGGCGCGGCCGGGCTGCGTGAATACCTGGTCCTGGAATATGCGCCGTCGAAGCGCGGGGCGCCGGGCGACAGGCTGTTTGTGCCCACCGACCAGCTGGACCAGGTGACGGCCTATGTTGGCGGTGACGCGCCCGCGCTGTCCAAGATGGGCGGTTCGGACTGGGCTGCCACCAAGGGCAGGGCGCGCAAGGCCGTCAAGGAGATTGCGGGCGAGCTCATCCGCCTGTATTCCGCACGGATGGCAAGCCGCGGGCACGCGTTTGGGCCGGACACGCCCTGGCAGGCTGAGCTGGAGGAGGCGTTCCCCTATGTGGAGACGCCCGACCAGCTCGTGGCCATCAACGAGGTCAAGGCGGACATGGAGAAGGAAGTTCCCATGGACCGGCTGATCTCCGGTGACGTGGGCTACGGCAAGACCGAAATTGCCGTCCGTGCCGCCTTCAAGGCTGTCCAGGACGGCAAGCAGGTGGCCATTTTGGTGCCCACCACGCTGCTGGCCCAGCAGCACTTCGAGACGTTCAACGAGCGCTTCTCCGGGTTCCCCATCCAGGTCCGGCCGCTGTCGCGGTTCCAGACGACCAAGGAGTCCAAGGAGATCGTGGAGGGTGTCCGGGTGGGGACCGTGGACGTGGTCATTGGCACGCACAGGCTGCTGTCGAAGGACTTCGCGTTCAAGGACCTGGGGCTGGTGATCGTTGACGAGGAGCAGCGCTTTGGTGTTGAGCACAAGGAAGCGCTGAAGAAGATGCGCACCAACGTCGACGTGCTGGCCATGAGTGCCACCCCGATCCCGCGCACGCTTGAAATGTCCATGACGGGCATTCGTGAGACCTCGACGCTGGCCACCCCGCCCGAGGAGCGCCACCCCGTGCTGACCTATGTGGGGGCCCACAGCGACAAGCAGGTCGGTGCCGCCATCCGCCGGGAACTGATGCGCGAGGGCCAGGTGTTTTATGTGCACAATCGGGTTAAATCGATTGAGCGCACCGCCGCCCACATCCAGCAGCTGGTTCCCGACGCCCGCATTGCCGTGGCCCACGGACAAATGTCCGAGTCACGGCTGGAGCAGATCATTGTTGACTTCTGGGAGAAGCGCTTTGACGTGCTCGTGTGCACCACCATCATTGAAACCGGCCTGGACATTTCCAACGCCAACACGCTCATTGTGGAGCAGGCCAACAACTACGGGCTCTCGCAGCTGCACCAGCTGCGCGGGCGTGTGGGCCGCGGGCGGGAGCGCGCATACGCCTACTTCCTGTATCCGGCGGACAAGCCCCTGGGTGAGGTGGCCCTTGAGCGGCTGAAGGCGGTGGCTGCCCACAACGAGCTGGGTGCCGGCATGGCCCTTGCCATGAAGGACCTTGAAATCCGCGGGGCGGGCAACCTGCTCGGCGGGGAGCAGTCGGGCCATATCCAGGGTGTTGGCTTTGACCTGTACATCCGGCTGGTGGGCGAGGCGGTGGCCGAATACCGCGGCGAGGGCGAAGAGCGGCTGGCCGAAATGAAGATTGAGCTGCCTGTCAACGCCCACCTGCCGCACGACTACGTGCCGGGGGAGCGGCTGCGCCTTGAGGCCTACCGGAAGCTTGCCGCGGCTGTGACTGTGGAAGGCATAGCCGAGGTTCAGGCGGAACTGGAGGACAGGTACGGCGAGCTGCCCCCGGCCGCCGTCAACCTCATCGCTGTGGCCCACTTCAAGGTCCTGGCACGGGCCGCCGGACTGTCGGACGTGGCCCTGCAGGGGAACTTCATCAAGTTTGCCCCTGCCGACCTGCCCGAATCCAAGGTCATGCGGCTGACCCGCATGTACCCCGGATCGATGGTGAAGCCGGCGTTGAACTCGGTGTTGATCCCCAAGCCCAAGACCGCACGGATCGGGGGCCGCGATTTGGCCGACGCCGAGGTGCTCACATGGGCGCAGGGCGTGCTGGAGGCGATCTTCGAAACGGTCCCCGCGAACGTGGCAGGCAGTGCCCTCAGGCGGTGATGGTTATGGTGCGGTCCACGACATTTTTGGACGTTTCCGACAGCGGCTGGCTGTGTGAACGGGCATGGGACCTCAGCAGGGTGAAGGCTTCATCGATGGTGACGTTGGCTGTGTGCGCAATGACGCCCTTGGCCTGTTCAATCACGATTCTGCTGTTGAGGGCCCGCTGGAGCTGCTCGTTGACCACGTCGCTTTCCCGCAAGGCACGTTCTTGCAGAAGGCTGATGGTGGCGACGTCCGCAAACGCCTGGGCAATGGCTGCATCCTCGGCGCTGAGTGGCCCTGCTTCGTGACGGAACAGGTTCAGGGCGCCGATGGTGTGGCCCCGCAGTCTCATCGGGACTGCATGAACCGACACGAAGCCCTGGGAAAGTGCGGCGGCCTGAAAGTGAGGCCACGGGGCACCCTCTGAGGCAATGTCATTGATCGCGACAACGGTGCCCGTACGGAAACAATCGACGCACGGTCCAACTCCGGCCTCCAGCTGGAGCACCTCCACGAGTTGGCTTTCCTCGCTAGTGGAGGCCATGACTTGAAGGTCACCTGCAGGATCCACCAGCAGGAGACCAGCAGCGGCTGCATCGAGGAGGGCGACTGATTCATCAACAAGGGTGTGAAGCAGGTCGACGACATCGTAGTCAGCCACCAAGGTATCCGCTATCTTTACGAAAGCGGCACTCACGCGCCGGGCGCGGCTTAAGATCGCCATACTCGGATTCTACTCCACGGAAGCGCTGGCATCGTCCCCCCCTTGCGGTGTGAAGTCCAATATTCTACTAACCACATCGCGTGATACCTCGCGCACGGTGCGGCCCTGGGAAAAAGCGTGGGCGCGCAACAGCAAAAGCGCATCAGTGGCTGACGTGCCCGCTTGGGCCAGGACCATGCCTGTCGCCTGATGGACTTCCCTGCGCGACAGCGGGGACATCTCGCGGGCAGGATCGCCGAGGCCACCCTCGCCGCCGGGGGCGACGGGGGTGACGGTCAAAATATGCCGCAACAATTGCCACGCGGCGGCATCGGCGAGCTGAATCGCCAACGAATGATCAACCGGGCTGAGGGACCCGGGAGTTGAGCTGTAGAGTTCGATGACACCCAGGTCTATGGCCCCCAGCTGAAGCGGAAACACGAAGATGGCTGCGACGTCGTAGTCCAAAAGAGCCTTGGCAAAGACGGGCCATGCGGAATGTCGATCCGATTTTACATGCGGGAGCAGCACCGGCCTGCGGGTTTGCAGGGCCTCCCACCTCGGTCCCTCGCCCAAATCGAATTGCAGCTCGTCGATCCGGGCGGAGACCGCGTCACTGGCGCAAATCGAGGTCTCCGGGGCATTTCCGGGAAAGGCTGACAAGGAGATTCCGGATATGGGCAGCTTCAACAGGAAATTCGCGCACAACTCTGCGGCGAAGCGCTCGAATCCCGGCGGAAATGGTTCCATCATGTGGTGCCTTCGTGCACGGCGGCGGCAGCGGTGAAGGTGCACGATGCAGCATCTGGGCAGGCATTGCGAGGCACAGGGCCGCACCTCCTTGGGCTTTGTCAGAGTGCTTTGAACGGACTGCGGGACAACTGGTGTTACTACAGCCTATGCCTCTTCCGCGACGCCGCGTTCAGGCGGATGCCGGCGGTCCCTATCCAAGCAGCGTGCATTCCACTAAAGTGAAGTATCGGCCCCAGACCCCGGCGCGAGTTCCATTGTCGTAATTTACTAAGGGGAGTGACGCAATGTCGGGGTTTGAATTGCTCAAAATCACAACAACACGAGCCGTTGGCTTATTTCTGGCGGCTGCCGGTGACGCGTCATGAATCCACTGACGGGCACCGAAGAAGCCGTCTCCGGCGTGCCGCGCATTGATGATGTGAAGCAGACTTTTTTGGCCCAGTCCCTGACAACGGCGGGCGTGCTTGGAGACGATGCGGCAGAGGAGCCTGCACTACTTCATTTGGACCAACAGGAACAATTGTCCGATGATCTCGTGCGACTCGTCGCGGAGCTGAAGCGCAAACTTGGCAGCTACCTGGCCATTACCGCACTGCTCGCACCCAACGAATCGTCACTGCGTGAAAGTGATGAGGCTGTTGCCTGGATGGAAGAGACAATTGACGATCTGGTGGCGACAGTTGTGGGCGTCGAGGCGGCATCCTCGCATTCTGCTGCGGAGCCCGTGAGTCCGGTCCGGGCGGTGCCCGACATCAGAATCGCCTGATCCCGGAAGCGCCGGGGCCGCAAAGGTGCGTCCCGCCGTCGTGCATTAAAAAACCAACCCGCAGACGTGGTCGCTGAATCAACTCAGACTAGTTGATTCAGCGACCACTTCTGCGGGTCAGATGGTGGGCGGCTTCGCCGCGCCAGATGAAGCGGGGCTGGTTACTCACCGGCGGAGTTGGAACGGCCCATGAACGTCATGGGAACCCACAACGACAGGAAACACAGTCCGATGCCCAGGCCGGCCGGCACGAATGCGTGCGCAAAGCTCTCCAGGCTCCAGTAGGAGAAGGCAAAGATTCCGCCAAGGAACAAGGCGAAGAAGACGACGAACAAAACGACTGACTGCACCAGGCTGTTTTCGCGACGGTAACTGCTGTTGGACACGGTTCCTCCTTGCCCCATGGTGGGGAGCTGAGTGGGAGCACCGGGTGACCGGCGCGATGATCTACCGACAATCCTAGTACGGATTAGTATGTTGCCGTGCCTGCGCCGCCTGTGACGATGGCGATGCCCGAGCTGGTGCCGATCCGGGTCGCCCCGGCGGCGATCATTTCCAGTGCCTTTTCGCGTGTGCGCACGGCGCCCGAGGCCTTCACGCCAATGTCCGGTCCCACGGTTTCACGCATCAACGCCACATCCTGGGCCGTCGCGCCGCCGCCATTGAAGCCTGTGGAGGTTTTGACGTAGTCGGCGCCGGCCTCGACGGCGGCCTGGCAGGCCAGCACCTTCTCGGCGTCGCTGAGCAGCGCGGTTTCGATAATGACCTTCAACAACGAGTCTTCACCGTGGACGACCTCGGCCACGGCTGAAATGTCGGACAGGAGCGCGTCCCTGTCCAGTGCGCGGGCCGAGGCGATGTTGATGACCATGTCCACCTCGTCGGCGCCGTCCATCGTGGCGCCGCGGGCCTCAAAAACCTTCACATCCGTGTTGTGCGTCCCCAGCGGGAAGCCGACCACCGTGCACGTCAGCACGCCGGTTCCCAGCAGCGCCTTCTTGGCGGTTTCCACCCAGACGGGGTTGACGCAGACGGACTTGAAGTGGTGCTTGGCGGCTTCCTTGCACAACTTCAGGATGTCGTCCCGGCTGGCTTGGGGCGCCAAGAGGGTGTGGTCGATGTAGGCGGCAAGTCCGGCGGTGTCATCCTGGGGTGTGGATGTGGTCTGCGGCGTCATGGTGTGGCCTTTCTGTGTGGTTCCAGGTGCGTGTGGTTCCAGATGTGTTCGGTCCGTTAGCCAATCGTGCCATACGCGTTGGGCTAACTGCGCAGGCGGTAGCCGCGCTTGAGCACCGTTTCGACAATGGTCGGGTCGGGCAGCGCTGCCCGCAGGCGGCTGATGGCCATGTGCAGGGCGTGGTCGGTGTCGCCCATGCCCATGGCAGCGGACAGTTCGCTGTGCGGGCTGATGGCCCCGCCGCCGGCCATCAGCGCCTTCAGCAGCTGCAGTGGGGCTGGCGCCAGCGGCACGGGTATCCCGTCGACGCTCAGCGACTGCCCCCGCACCTCCAACACGGACCCGGCACTTTCCGCCCGCAGCGACCCGGCGCTTTCGAGATGCTCGCACACCAGCCTGATCAAGGCGCCCATGCGAAACCGTTCCGGGACAAGCGGCGTGATGCCGGCATGCAGCAGCGGGGCTGCCGTGACAGGTCCGACGGCGGCACTCACCACGGCGCCGAGGCCGTCCTTCCGTGCGGGGTCCCGGCGCAGCGCCCGGCGAAACTCGGTGCCGCGGCCCATGGCATCGGCGGTGCTCAGCACCGCGTCGACGGCCGGGGCGCTGGTGAACGTGAGGACGTCGAGCTCACGGTTGATGACGGCCTCGACCAGTTGGGGGAGTTTGTCCGCGTCCTCCGCGGTGACCCAGCGGTACGGGGTCACCGTCAGCACCCGGGCACCGGCCGCGCGCAGCCGCTCCAGCGCAGTCACATCCGTGTAGCCGTGGACCTGCACGGCCACGGTCTTGCCCTGGACGCCGGCGGCAATCACCAGCTCCGTCAGGGTGGCCGTAGTTTCATCGGCGCTGATGCCGGCATCGTCCAACCCGGCGGCACGGACGGCGCCGCGGGCCTTGGGGCCGCGCACGTAAATGGCGGACGCCGCCAGCGTGGCCAGCAGCTGCTCGCCCTGGCCGGCGGCGTCGGCGGCCTCGACCCAGCGGCGCATCCCGTAGGCGGTGGTGACCATGACGACGTCGGGGCGGGCGGCAAGCACTGCGGCCGTTTCGGCACGCAGCGCTTCGTCGTCCGCCACGGGCGCGATCTTCAGTGCGGGTGCGTGCAGCACCTGGGCGCCGCGGCGTTCCAGTGCCTCGATCAAGTCGCCGGCCCGGCGGTGGGCCGTGACGCCGATCCGGAATCCGCGCAACGGCGCAGCAGATTGCGGCGCGGCAGGCGTTGCCGGCTGGTGCCCGGACAGTGGTGTTGCTTGGTTCATGGATTCCTTCACGCTGATTGCAAACCGGCATCCGCGAGGAAGTTCGGGATGGCCAGGCCGTTCCTGCCGGCCAGGTTCACCACATCCCCGATGACGATGACAGCGGGGTTGCGGCACGTGGACGACGCGTCCACAATGCTATCGAGCGTGGCGGTGGTCGTGCGCTGCGCATGACTAAAACCGCTCTCCACGACGGCAACCGGCGTAACATTCGCCAGCCCGGCCAGGCGCAGCCCGGCAACGAGCGAGGGCAGGGTGCCGATGCCCATGAGCACCACGATGGTGCCGCCGAGCCCTGCCAGGTGCGTGTATTCATGGGCGGCCAGCGGTGCGTGGCCGGAGACAACAGTGAACAGGTGGCTGACGTTGCGGTGCGTGACGGGAATGCCCGCCGCTCCCGGGACCGAGATGGCGCTGGAAATGCCGGGCACCACCGTGACAGCGATGCCGGCGGCCACGGCGCCGGCCATTTCCTCCCCGCCGCGGCCAAAGACGAACGGGTCCCCGCCCTTGAGCCGCACGACATGCAGGCCGTTCCGGGCGCCGTCGATCATCCTGGCCGTGATCTCCTCCTGCGGGACCTTGTGGTGTCCGGGCGTCTTGCCCACATCGACAAAGGTGGCCCGCGGCGCCAGTTCGGCCAGGCCCTCGGTGGGGCCGAGCCTGTCAAAATAAACCACGTCGGCCGCCGCCAGTGCCTTGGCCGCGCGAAGGGTGAGCAGGTCGGCGGGGCCGGGCCCGCCGCCGACGAGCGTGATGTGTCCGGAGCGTCGGGTGCGTCGGGTGCGTAACACGGGTGTCACCCTTCGTTGAGGCCCGGGCCGGCGCCGCGGACGGGGATGTGGGTGGCGATCAGGACCGGGCCGCCGGGGGTGTCCGCGCCGGCCTTTTCAAGCTCGGTGGCCGGGCGCATCTGGCCGCGTTCCGGGACAAACACAATTGAGTCGTCGACGGTGTCCGGGGCATTGACGAAGGAGCGGAAACGGCGCAGCCGTTCGGGATCGGCCAAGGTGGCGGCCCATTCGTCCTCGTAGTTTCCAACGTGCGCATTCATGGCCGCCTCCAAATCCGCGGCGATGCCGAGGGAATCGTTGACGACCACATCGACCACGTGGGCCAGGCCGCCGTCGAGCTCTTCCTGCCAGCGGGCCGTGCGCTGGAGCCGGTCGGCCGTGCGGATGTAGTACATCAGGTAGCGGTCGATGTAGCTGATGAGCGTGGCGTCGTCGAGGTCCTTGGCCAGCAGCTGCGCGTGGGCGGGTGTGGCGCCGCCGTTCCCGCCTACATAGACGTTCCAGCCGTCGGCGGTGGCGATGACGCCCACGTCCTTGCCGCGCGCCTCGGCGCACTCCCGGGCACAGCCGGACACGCCAAGCTTGAACTTGTGCGGACTGCGCAGGCCCCTGTACCTGAGCTCCAGCTTGATGGCCATGGCCACCGAGTCCTGGACGCCGTAGCGGCACCAGGAGGAACCAACGCAGGACTTCACGGTGCGCAGCGATTTGCCGTACGCCTGCCCGGATTCCATGCCGGCGTCCACCAGGATCTTCCAGATCTCCGGCAGCTGTTCCAGCCGGGCGCCGAAGAGGTCGATCCGCTGCCCGCCGGTGATCTTGGTGTACAGGCTGTAGTCCTGGGCCACCTTGGCGATCACTGCCAGCTTGTCGGGGGTGATCTCCCCGCCCGGGATGCGCGGGACAACCGAGTAGGTGCCGTCCTTTTGCATGTTGGCCAGCGCGCGGTCATTCGTGTCCTGCAAGGTGCCGCGGCCCTCGTCCAGGACGTAGGCGCTGTTTTGGCTGGCCAGGATGTTGGCAACCGTGGGCTTGCAAATATCGCAGCCGCGCCCGGCCCTGGCCGTCTCATCGACGCCGAAGCGGGCCAGGATGTCGGGGAAACTGGTCAATTCCAGTGCCCGCACCGCCTCGAAGAGCTCCGGACGGGACATGTCAAAGTGTTCACACAGGGCCTTGGAGACGGCGATGCCCGATTTTGCCAGCTCGCCTTCCATGAGCTTTTTGAGCAGCGGCACGCAGGATCCGCACTGGGTTCCGGCCCGTGTGCAGGCCTTCAGGGCGGGCAGGTCCTGGACGGGTGCGGCGCCCTCGCAGCTGCCGCGGCCGTTGACGGCGTCGCGGACGCTGCCGGCGGAGACGTTGTTGCAGGAACACAGGATGGCGTCGTCGGGAAGTTCGACGGCGGGAGCGTCACCACCGCCGGCTGCCGAAAGGAACGCGCCCGGTTCGGCCGGCAACTCCCGGCCCAGGAGCGGGCGCAGGCTCGTGTACGGCGAAGCGTCACCAACGAAGATCCCGCCCAGGAGGGTCTTTGCATCGGGGCTGGTGACGATCTTTTGGTAGACGCCGCGGGCCGGATCGGCATAGACAACTTCGAGGCTGTCCTCCGTGCGGGCAAACGCGTCGCCAAAGCTGGCCACGTCGACGCCGGAAAGCTTGAGCTTGGTTGCCGTGTCGAACCCGGGAAAGGTGGCGTTTCCGCCGTGGAGCCTGTCGGCAACGATCTCGGCCATGGTGTTGGCCGGAGCCACAAGACCCAGGCACATGCCGTCAAAGTTGGCCACCTCACCTATGGCCCACACGCCAGGAACCGTGGTGGCGCAGCCGTCGGTGATGACAAGGCCGCCGCGCGGGCCCAGCTCGAAACCGTTGTGGGCCACGCCGTCGTCGTCGCGGGCCAGCTCATCGCGGGGGCGCACACCTACTGAGACAACCACCAGGTCCGCGGCAACCACTTTGTCGTTGGCCAGGAGCACCCCGGTGACCTGGCCGGCGTCGTCCGTCTGGATCTCGGCGGGGTAGGAGCCTATGGAGGCGGCCATGCCCTTGGCGGCAACCAAACGACCCAGGGCCTGGCCGGCGCCCTCATCGAGCTGGGCGTTCATGAGCCAGCGGCCGCCGTTGATGACCACGGAATCGGCGCCGAGCTTGATGAGCCCGGCGGCGGCCTCCAGGCCGAGCAGGCCGCCGCCGATCACGGCCGTCTTGACCGTGCGGCCGAGTTTCTCGGTCAGGGCCGCCACCTGCTGGTTCAGCATCCACACATCTTCCAGGGTGCGGTACACATGGGTGTGCTCGGCCCCCGGAATGCCCAGGCGGGTGGCGTCGGAGCCCGTGGCCAGGACCAGTTCGTCGTAGGCGTAGTGGGTCACGGCGCCCTCGTTCATGGTCTGGACGGTGCCGGCGGCCGGATCGATGCCGGCCACCTCGGCGCCGCGGACAAGGGCGACTGAAGGGTGCTCCCACATGGAAAGTTCACCAAGTGTCAGGTCGACCCCGACGTCCGTGAGCGCCTGGCTCAGTGCCACCCTGTCGTACGGGGCGTGGACTTCCTCGGTGAGGACTGTGATGTGCCAGTTGTCCAGGCCGCGGGACTGCATCGCCTCGACAAAGCGGTGCGCGGCGGGACCGCCACCGACCACCACCACCTTGCGGGGGCCGGCGGGCGGCGTCGTGGTTTCCTGCGGGTGTGGCTGGTTCATGGCGTTCATGGCGGGGGGCCTTTCACTGAGTGGGCCTGGTGCCGGCACCAACGTATGCTCCCATGCTAGGAAAACTGCATTGCCCCGCTGTTTCGCTTATGTTTCGGCGTGTTAACTTTCACCTCACCGGCGCCGTTGCCACGGCGGTGAGCCGGGATTAACCCAGCGGTCACATGGGCTGCCGGTGCGGGAAACATGGCGCCCCTAGTGTGGGATTCACGCCAACAGGCACGCAAAGGTATTGGCCCGGAAATTAGAGCCGCACACAAATCGCCGCACACAAGAGCTAAGGAACGCCCATGGAAAAGCTTCTGGAAAAGCCCCGCACAGCCCACCAGTCAGGGACGGCCCACACGCCCCGCGCCGCCAGGCATGCCGGTGCCGAATGGTTCAGGGTGTGTGAACTCCGGGACCTGGAGGACTCCTGGGGCGAGGCGGCGCTGGTCAACGGACACCAGCTCGCGTTGTTCCGGGTGGGGGACAGCGACGTTTTTGCCGTCGCCCAGGCCGACCCCGCCACCCGCTCCCACGTCATGGCCCGCGGCATGGTGGGCTCGCGCGGAACCACCCACACGATCGCCTCGCCACTGCACAAGGAGGTCTACTCGCTGGCCACGGGGGAGTGCTTCGGCAACCCCGAGCTGCGCCTGGGCACCTTCCCGGTGCGCGTGGTGGATGGTGCCATCGAGGTTTCGCTCTAGCGGCTTTCCAGCCCCAGCGCGGCCTTCACGTCAAGCACGACGGCGGCCAGCGCCCGTTGCGCTTCGGCGCGGGCAGCTGTCAGCTGCTCCGGCCCGCCCACGGGCACAATGACCTCGAGGTAGCACTTGAGCTTGGGTTCGGTGCCGCTGGGCCGGACGATGACCCGGGTGCCGTTTTCGGTCAGGAACGCCACCCCGTCGGTGGCCGGCAGCTCGGCTGAGCCCACCGACAGGTCGGTGAACGCCGCCACGGCGGATCCGTCAAAGCCGGCAGGGGGCTGGGCCCGGAGCCCTGCCATCATGGCCGCAATGCCGTGGGGATCCTCCACCCGGATGCTGACCTGGGTGCTGGTGTGCAGGCCGTGGGCCAGTGCCAGGTCGTCAAGCATGTCAAAGAGTGTCCGCCCGGCAGCCTTGAGTCCGGCGGCCAGCTCGGCAATGAGCAGTCCCGCCGAGATGCCGTCCTTGTCCCTGACGAGCTCCGGTGCCACGCAGTATCCCAGCGCCTCTTCGTAGCCGTAGGTCAGCTGCGGCACGCGTGAAATCCATTTGAAGCCCGTCAGCGTCTGGACATGGTTGTATCCGGCGGCGGCGGCAATCCTGGCCAGCAGCCGGGACGAGACGATTGAGTTGGCGAACACGGGTGTGCTCGTGTTCGTGTCGCCTTCGCGCGTGCCGGCCCGGTCGCCGCCGGCGGTGCTTCGGCCCCTGGCCACGACGTGGGCGCCGATCAGGGCACCCACTTCGTCGCCGTGCAGCTGGCGCCACTGCCCTGTCGCGGGATCCAGGGCCCCCACTGCGGCCCTGTCGGCGTCGGGATCGTTGGCCAGGACGACGTCGGCCCCCACCTGCTGCGCCAAGGCGAATGCCAGATCCATGGCGCCTGGTTCTTCCGGATTCGGGAAGGTGACAGTGGGAAATTCAGGGTCGGGGGCGGACTGCTCCGCCACGGCGTGGATGTCGGTGAAGCCCGCGTCGCGAAGCACTGCCAATGCCGTCTCATGCCCGACGCCGTGCAGGGAGGTGTGCACGATGCGCAGCTCCCTGTCGGGGAAGGCGGCAGGGTCGGCAAGGGCTGTCACCGCGAGCTTGTAGCCGTCCAGAAGTTCGCCGCCGAGCACCGTCCAGCCGTCGGCCGCCAACGCGATGGCGGCCGTGTCGCCCAGCTCGGCCGTGTTGGCCACGGCGGCAATGTGTCCGGCGATGAGCGAGTCGTGCGGGGCGACAATCTGCACGCCCCGGGCTTCTGCAGCCACGGCCCGGCCGCCCAGGTACACCTTGTAGCCGTTGTCCCGCGCAGGATTGTGGCTGGCCGTGACCATTACGCCGGCCTCACAGCCAAGGGACCGCACGGCAAAGGCGAGCACGGGTGTTGGCAGGGGGGCTGGCAGCAGGAACGTCTCGATTCCTGCGGCGGCGAAGATGGCGGCCGTTTCCCGGGCGAAGTCCTGGGAGTTGTGGCGGGCGTCGTAGCCCACGACTGCCCTGGGCTGGTAGGCGGGGGTGGGCACGGGGGAGGTTCCGGCGTCGCCCGTTTCCTGCAGGCCTCCCGCTGCCAGGGCCAGCAGGTGGGCTGCCACGCCCGCCGCCGCCCGCCGCACCACGACGCGGTTCATCCGGTTCGGGCCCGGGCCCATGGTGGCGCGAAGCCCGGCGGTGCCAAATTGCAGGTCGCCGGCAAAACTGTCGGCCAGCTCTGCCGCATCCGCCGGGTCGGTGCCGGTGATCAGGGCCTGCAGCTGCGCGGCAGTGGCCGGGTCGGGGTCATTGGCCGCCCATTGCCCGGCCGCCCCCTTCAGCGCTTCGGCCTCGAGTGCGGCACTGGACTCGGAATGGCTCTCTTGAAGATGTTTCACCAGACCAATGTAGCCGCACGGGTGGCCCGGAAGCCGGTCCTGCCTTAAAGTTTCGCGATGACGTCCGCCAGCAGGGACGAAATTCGGGGGCCCGCGGCCTGTCCTGCGGCAATGACTTCCTCGTGGCTGAGCGGGGTGGGGCTGATGCCGGCGGCGAGGTTTGTGACGAGGGAGATGCCGAAGACCTCCATGCCGGCCGCGCGGGCGGCGATGGCCTCCAGCGCCGTGGACATGCCCACCAGGTCCGCGCCGATGCGCTTGGCGTACTGCACCTCTGCGGGAGTTTCGTAGTGCGGACCGGTGAACTGGGCGTAGACGCCTTCATCCAGGGTCGGGTCGACCTCCCGGGCCACCGCCCGGAGCCGGGCAGAATACAGGTCTGTCAGGTCCACGAACGTGGCGCCTTCCAGGGGGGACACGGCTGTGAGGTTGAGGTGGTCGCTGATCAGCACGGGAGTGCCCGGCGCCCACGCCTCGTTGAGTCCGCCGCAACCGTTGGTCAGCACAATGGTGCGTGCCCCGGCGGCGGCTGCCGTGCGCACGCCGTGGACAACTGCACGCACGCCGCGACCCTCATAAAAGTGGGTTCTGGCACCGAGCACCAGCACGTTTTTGCCTGCCGGGGTGCGGATGGAGGTCAGGGAGCCGGTGTGTCCCACGACTGCGGGGGCGGAGAAACCGGGCACGTCGGCGGCGTCGAGCACTGCCGTGACCTCACCGATGAGGCCGGCTGCTTCGCCCCATCCCGAGCCCAGCACCACGGCCAGGTCGTGGCTGGGCACTCCGGTGTGCCGGGCAATGTGGGCTGCCGCCGCGCGGGCAAGCTCGGTCGGATCGGTCTCTGGCAGGGCTTGAAAGTTAGTCACGAAACCAACATACCGGCACCGGCTGCGATGGCCCAGCGGCCACGCGCAGCGGCGGGACGTCCCTGGTGCTTCGGCCGGGCAAGTTGGTGCAAAGTGCGGGCTAGGGAAGAATGAATGATTGTGACGAGCCAACAAGAATCTTCCAGCCCCTTTGCCCTTCCCAGCCTTGCCATCCTCGGTGGCGGACCCGGCGGTTATGAAGCCGCCATGGTGGCTGCCTCGATGGGGGCCAAGGTGACCATCGTGGAGCGTGCCGGAGTGGGCGGCGCGGCTGTGCTGACCGACGTCGTTCCTTCCAAGACGCTCATCGCCGTCGCCGAAGCCATGAACCGCAGCGTCGATTCCACCGCCATGGGTGTGAGCTTCAACGCCCAGGACGGCAACCCCAAGACAGTCATGCAGGCGGACCTCAAGCACATCAACGAGCGCGTGCTGCTGCTGGCCAAGGAGCAGTCAACCGACATCCGCCGCGGACTCGAGGCCGTGGGCGTGACAATTGTGATCGGCACCGGCCGGCTGCTGGACAACCGGACCATCGAGGTGGACCGCGGGGAATCCAAGGAAATCATCAAGGCCGACGCCATCCTTGTCTCCGTTGGCGCCCACCCGCGTGAGCTTGCCACGGCCCGGCCCGACGGCGAACGCATCCTGAACTGGACCCAGATCTACGACCTCGACGAGCTTCCCAAGGAACTCATCGTGGTCGGCTCGGGCGTCACCGGCGCCGAGTTCGCCTCCGCCTTCAACGGCCTGGGCTCGAAGGTCACCTTGATTTCCAGCCGCGACCAGGTGCTGCCCGGCGAAGACTCGGACGCGGCCGCCGTGCTCGAGGACGTGTTCGCCCGCCGCGGCCTGCGCGTGCTGTCCCGATCCCGCGCCGAGTCTGTCGAGCGCACGGACGACGGCGTCATCGTCACCCTGGGCGACGGGTCCAAGGTCACGGGCACGCACTGCCTGGTCTGTGTGGGCTCCATTCCCAACACCACTGACATTGGCCTGGAAGCGGCAGGCGTTGAGGTCACCTCCAGCGGCCACATCAAGGTCGACGGCGTTTCCCGCACCAGTGCGCCCAACGTTTACGCCGCCGGCGACTGCACCGGCGTGTTTGCCCTCGCCTCCGTGGCCGCCATGCAGGGCCGCATCGCCGTGGCCCACCTGGGCGGCGACGGCGTGAGCCCGTTGAAGCTCAAGCACGTCTCCTCCAACATCTTCACCTCCCCGGAGATTGCCTCGGTGGGTGTCTCCGAAGCCGACCTGGCCTCCGGAAAATACCAGGGCGACGTCATCAAGCTCTCGCTGCAAACCAATGCCCGGGCCAAGATGCGAAACGTCAACGACGGCTTCATCAAGATCATCGCCCGCAAGGGTTCGGGGACGGTCATTGGCGGCGTGGTCGTGGGTGCCGGCGCCTGTGAGCTGATCTTCCCGATCGCGCTGGCCGTGACCCAGAAACTGCACGTGGACGACGTCGCCAACACCTTCACGGTGTACCCGTCCCTGTCGGGCTCCATTTCCGAGGCTGCCCGGCGCCTCCACGTCCACATGTAACCCGGTCCCGTGGCCCAAAGCCGCCGATCCCGCCCTGCACACCGCTGAGGTTCAGGGCCGGGGCGGCGGCTTTTCCCGTGGGGCACCAGGTTGCGCCGTGGCGGGCGCCGGTGGGAGGTTGCCGGTTCACCCGGCGCAAGGTTCGGCGTCAACTTGGCGCGGGGTGTCACCCGGCGCCAAGTTCACCGTGAACTGTGCGCCGAATGATTCGCGCCCGAGCTGCTTGGTGTGGTCCCGCCGTCGTACTTGGGCAGCAAATGGGGAGATGCGTATCACAAGTAGGTTAGCGTTGGCTGTATGACCATTTCACCTGCAGGCCGTGGCGGAACAGCCGCCCCGGCCCGTCGAGAGACATTCTCCTCGCGAAAACTTTTCATACTCTCAGCGATCGGCTCCGCCGTCGGCCTGGGCAACATCTGGCGGTTCCCGTATGTCGCCTACGAAAATGGCGGCGGCGCCTTCTTGATTCCCTATTTGGTTGCACTGCTGTGTGCCGGCATCCCGCTGCTGTTCCTTGACTACTCGATCGGCCACCGCTTCCGTGGCTCGGCCCCGCTGTCCTACCGGCGGCTGCACCGTGCGGCCGAACCGATTGGCTGGTGGCAGGTCCTGATCTGCTTCATCATCGCCATCTACTACGCCGCGATCATCGCCTGGGCGGCGATGTACACGTGGTTCTCGATCACGAAGGCCTGGGGCGACGATGCTGAGGGCTTCTTCTTTAACAACTACCTGCAGTCGGCCGACCAGGCAGGCCTGTCCTTCGACTTCGTCTCCAGCGTCTTCTTCCCCATGCTGGCGGTGTGGATCGTGGCCATCGTGATCATGGTGGCCGGCGTGAACAAGGGCATCTCGCGTGCCAACGCCGTGTTCCTGCCGCTGTTGGTGGTCATGTTCGTGATCCTGGTGGTGCAGTCGCTGTTCCTTGACGGCGCCATGGTGGGCCTGAACGCGTTCTTCACCCCGGATTGGGCGGCCCTGCAAAATCCAAGTGTTTGGGCTGCCGCCTTCGGCCATATCTTCTTCTCCCTTTCCGTGGCCTTTGGCATCATGGTCACCTACTCCTCCTACCTCAAGCGCAAGACCGACCTGACCGGATCCGGCATGGTTGTCGCCTTCGCGAACTCGGGGTTTGAGATCCTCGCCGGCATTGGGGTCTTCGCGGCCCTTGGCTTCATGTCCGTGGCCTCCGGAACCGCTGTGGACGAGGTCGCCTCCGGCGGCATCGGGCTGGCTTTCGTGGCCTTTCCGACCATCGTCTCCGAGGCTCCCTTTGGTGCGTTGCTCGGCGTCATGTTCTTCGGGTCGCTGGTCTTTGCCGGCCTGACCTCCTTGATCTCCATCCTGGAAGTCATCGTGGCCGCGTTCCAGGACAAGCTGGGGTGGAGCCGCAAGGGGGCCACCCTGGTGGTCACCATCCCCATCGCCCTGATCTCCATGATCCTGTTCCCGACCACCACGGGCATCCACCTGCTGGACACCTCGGATGCGTTCGTGAACCAGTTCGGCATCCTCGCCTGCGCCTTGGTCACCGTCATTGTGGTCTCAGCCGGGCTTAGCAGCCTGCCGCGTCTGCAGAAACACCTGAACCGGACCTCGACAGTGAAGATGGGTGTTGGGTGGCGCATCCTGGTCGGCGGCATTGCGCCGGTGGCCTTGGGCTACATGCTCATCAACGAGATCCAGACGAAGAGCACCGAACAATACTCCGGCTATCCGGCCTGGTTCAACGGGGTCTTCGGCTGGGGCATGGCCGGTGCGCTGATTGTGGGCGCACTGCTGCTGTCCCTGATTCCCTGGAGTGATAAATCCAAGCTCAAGGACCCCGAGTACGACGAATTCAACGCAGCCGAAGAACTCGACGGCGACGTGGACAACAACCGTGAAGAGGTGAAGTCATGACCCCGGTGGCAATCACAATGATGATCATCGCCATGGTGACGGTTTGGGGCGGCCTGGGCCTGGCCTTGTGGAACCTTGCCCGCCACCCCGAAGACGAGGACGAGCTTCCCGGCCCCGACGAGATGCCGCACGAGCTGTAGCCCGCTGCACCTTTTCAGCTGACGCGACGAAGCCGCCCACCAGCTGACCCGCAGAAGTGGTTGCTAAATCAACTGAAATTGGCTGATTCAGCAACCACTTCTGCGGGTCACTTCCATTACTGGCGGGGTGGGTGGGGCAGGCCCTAGACCGCTGCCGGGGCGAAATGGGACTCGATCAGCGCCTTGAGGTCCCCATGGCAGCCGCCGCAACCGGTGCCCGCGCGCGTTGCGGCCGACAGCTCAGGCACGGTGGAGCAGCCTCCGGCCACGGCCGTCGAGATGGATTCCTCAGTGACGCCGGCACAGCGGCACACAGTCCTGGCCGGGTCCGGCTGTGCCGCCACCGGCCGGTCCGGGCCGTCCAGCCGCAGCAGTGCCGACCTGTCCGCAGGAAGTTCCGCCCCGCGCTCAAACAACAGCGTCAATTCGGCGCCCGTGCGTGGCATGCCGACACTGATGAAACCAGCCAGAACACCCCCGCGGGTGCTCATCTTCACGTATTTCCCGTGCCCGGGATCGGCCCACAGGCTGACCGCCAGGCCCGGCACGTCGTCGAACGGACCGGCCGCAACATCCCCGGCGGCCGCCACGTCCACGCCCCGTGCCTTGAGCATCATGACAGGTGCCCGTTCGCGCGGCAGGGGTGCCGCCGCCGTCGTGCCTCCGGCCAGGCGTACGGCCAGGAACGCAGCCAGCCACTCGGCCTGCCGCCAGCCCGGGCCGATCAAGCCCAGCGGCCCGGTGCTGTCGGCGCAGTCGGGGCAGCCAGCATCCAGGCAACGGACCTCGGCACAGTCACCAATGGCGAAGACGATGGGATCGTGGTGTGCCGCCATGGTGTGGTCGACCAGGATGCCGCGGTCCGTGGCCAGGCCGGCACCTGCCGCCACCTCCACACGGGGCCGCACGCCGCATGAAAGCACCAACAGCCCGCCCGGGACGGCCGAACCGTTCTCCTGCAGCAGGCCGGAAAACGTGGCGGTGCCATCGGCTCCCGGAGCCATCTCGACCCCCACGGCGCGGGCCTGGGAGACCACAGTGATGCCGCGGGCACGCAGGGCTGCGGCCACCGTGTGCCCGGCCCCGGCGTCGATGCTGCGCCCCAGAGCATGAGACCCGTGGTGGACCACCGTGACCTCGGCGCCTTCATCGCGGGCGGCCAGGGCAGCCTCGAGCCCCAAGATGCCGCCACCCAACACCACCACCCGCTGTCGGCGTTCGACGGCGTCCCGGAGCGCGGCGGCGTCGGCAAGATCGCGCAGGGCAATCACGCCGCGGGGCAGCGGCACCCGGGCCGCAGGATCCGGATTGAGCCCGTGAAGCGGGGGCACCACGGGGCGGGCGCCGGTGGCGAAGACCAGCCTGCCGTAGTTGATCCACCTGCCGTCGGCCAGCAGCACGCCCTGGCGGGCACGGTCCACCCGCCGGACGCGCGCGTCCAGGTGGACCGCAACGCCGGCAGCCTCCAGTTCGGCCGGATCGGACACCGAAATGGCTTGCTCAGTTGTCCTGCCCACACCCAGGTCGGCCACCAAAACGCGGTTGTAGGCGGCGGAGCTTTCCTCACCAATGATGGTCAGTGACACCTCGCCCCGGCGTATGCTGGGCAGCAGCTCGTCGGCAAGGCGGGCGGCGACGGGGCCGTAACCGACGACAACCACGTGGTTCGCTGAAATGGTCATGACGCCTCCTGAAGCTCTGCCGGGGCAGCATTGGCGATGCTCGGGGTGCTGCGGTCAGCCGTCACGGTGACGGAGCTGGCCTTGAACTCGGGCATGCCGGAGATCGGATCCACCGCAGCACTGGTGAGCAGGTTGGCGTTCTCCTCCTGCGCGAAATGGAACGGCAGAAACACGGTGTCACTGCGGATGCCCGTACTGAGCCTTGCAGTGCAATGAACAGTGCCGCGGGCATTGGCGATGGTGACCTGTCCGCCGTCGGCTATGCCACGGGAGGCGGCGGCCAACGGGTGGATGAGCAACTCGGCATGGGGCACAGCTCCGGCGAGCTCCGGCACACGCCGGGTCTGGGCGCCCGATTGGTAATGCTCCAGCAACCGGCCGGTGACGAGCGCCAGGGTGGAGCCGGTAAACAGTGCATCCCGGGCCGGCGGCGCCGCGGGCAAGACGGTTGTCAGCACGGCCCGGCCGTCAGCATGGGCAAAGCTCTCCAGGAACAGCCGCGGCGTGCCCTGGCTGCCGGCCGGGCAGGGCCAATGGACCTCGGCGCCCGAATCCAGCAGCGCGTAATCAATGCCCGAGTAGTCCGCCAAACCGCCGGCCGAGGCCGCACGCAGTTCGGTGAAAACGGTCTCCGGATCGGGGCTGAAGGTGGACGGGGCATCCAGCCGGCGGGCAAGCTCGGAGAAAATCCACAACTCGCTCCTGGCCCCGGGCGGCGGCGTCACGGCTGCACGGCGGCGCAGCACCCGCCCCTCGAGATTTGTCATGGTGCCCTCCTCCTCGGCCCACTGCAGCACCGGCAGCACGAGATCGGCCTCCCTCGCCGTCTCGGACATCACGAAATCGCACACCACCAAAAAGTCCAGGCGCCGCAGGCCCTTGAGCACCTCGCCGGCGTTGGGCGCCGACACCGCCACATTGGCGCCGTGGATGAAGAAGGTGCGGACGCCGTCGGGCATCCCCAGCGAGGCAAGAAGTTCGACGGCGGGGAGCCCCGGCCCGGGGATGGCGTCCGGTTCCACACCCCACACCTTGGCGACGTGCGCGCGGGCGGCGGGATCGGTGATCTTGCGGTAGCCGGGAAGCTGGTCGGCCTTCTGGCCGTGCTCCCGGCCGCCCTGGCCGTTGCCTTGGCCCGTCAGTGTGCCGTACCCGCTCGTGGCAGAGCCCGGCAGGCCAAGAAGGAGGGCCAGGTTGATGGCGGCCGTGGCGGTATCGGTGCCATCGACATGTTGTTCCACGCCGCGGCCGGTGAGGATGTAGCTGCCGCCGCGAGCAACGCCTTCCGCCAGGAGGCGGGCCGTCTCCCGCAGCAGGTGCACCGGGACGCCTGTGACGGCCTGCACCCGTTCGGGCCACCAGGAGGAGACGCTGCGGGCCAGTGCCTGATAGCCGTGGGTGCGGCCGGCGATGAAGCTTTCATCGACCAATCCCTCGTGAATGACGATGTGGCTCAGGCCAAGGAGCAGGACCAGGTCCGTTGCCGGGACGGGCTGCAGGTGCAGGCCTGCGCCGTCGGCCGTGAAATCCGCGGTGGCTGTGCGGCGGGGGTCAACCACGATCAGGCCGCCCGCGGCGCGGGCACCACCGAGGTGCTGGACAAACGGTGGCATGGTCTCGGCAACGTTGGAACCAAGCAACAGGACCGTGTGGGCGGTGTCCAGATCCGAGACGGGGAAGGGCAGCCCCCGGTCCAGGCCGAACGCGCGGTTGCCGGCGGCCGCGGCAGAGGACATGCAAAACCTGCCGTTGTAATCGATGCGGGACGTGCCCAGGGCCAGCCGGGTGAACTTGCCCAGCTGATAAGCCTTTTCGTTCGTCAGCCCGCCACCGCCAAAAACACCAACGGCGTCGGGGCCGTGCGCGGTGCGCGTCCGCTTCACCTGGTCCGCGATCATGTCCAGCGCCTGCGACCACTCCACGGGGCGGTGGATGCCGTCCGGTCCGCGGAGCAGGGGAGTGGTCACCCGACCCGGGTGTCCCAGCAAGGTCGCCGAGGTCCAACCTTTCCGGCACAGGCCGCCCCGGTTCGTGGGGAAGTCCCGTCCCTCGATGGTGGGTGGCGCCGGCGTGGCAGCCGCAGGTGCACCCGGAGCAGGCGCAGCAGCCGGCGTCACCGTCATGGCGCACTGCAGCGCGCAGTAGGGGCAGTGCGTGGCGGTGCCCGCGGGTGGGGTGGGTGAAGGGCTCGTCATCAGACGTGGCTCAGCGAGGCGGCGGACGACGGCCGCAGGTACACGGCCCAGGTCAGGGCCATGAGGATGAGGTAGGCGGCGACGAATCCGATGAATGCTCCCTGGTAGCCGCCCGTGGCCTGGCGCGAGGCGTTGAGGACCTGGGGGACCACGAATCCGCCATAGGCGCCAATGGCCGAGATGATGCCCAGCGCCGCAGAAGCCTTGCGGGCCGCGCCAATTTTGCCGCCATCAGCTGAATCGGAGGAACTGGCCCGCAGCGCAAACACCATGGGGATCATCCGGTACGTGGAGCCGTTTCCGGCGCCGGCTGCTGCAAACAGCACCAGGAACAAGAGCAAAAAGAGCGGGAAGCTGCCCAGCGGGAGGGTGAGCAGCTGGACCAGGGCGGTCAAGGACAGGACCCCGAAGCAGGCAACGGTGACTCGGGCGCCGCCCCAGCGGTCGGCCAGTTTTCCGCCGTAGGGCCGGGCCAGCGAGCCGATCAGGGCACCCAGGAACGCCAGCGAGATGATGGCCGGACCAATGGGGATGCCCACGCCGGCGCCGAATGAATCCATGATCAGTTTCGGGAAGACGGCGGAGAAGCCGATGAACGAGCCAAAGGTGCCAATGTAGAGCAGTGCAAGGATCCACAGGTGCGGTTCACGCAGGGATGCCAGTGAGCCGGCGATGTCGGACTTCGCGCTGGCCAGGTTGTCCATGTATTTCCAGGCGCCCCAGGCGGCGATCAAGATGAGCGGCACCCACATGAGTCCGGCCAGTGGCAGGCCCAGTGTGCCCGCTGCCAGAAGGGTTACGGCCAGGGGCACCATGAACTGTGCGACGGCGGCGCCCAGGTTTCCGCCCGCGGCGTTCAGTCCCAGCGCCCAGCCTTTCTCGCGGGCCGGGTAGAAGTAGGTGATGTTGGCCATCGAGGACGCGAAGTTGCCGCCGCCCAAGCCGGCAAGTGCGGCCACGGCGAGCATCGCGCCAAACGGCGTGTCCGGGTTGCCAACGCACAGCGCCAGCCCGACGGTGGGGATGAGCAGCAGCAGCGCGGAGATGATCGTCCAGTTGCGTCCGCCGAACCTGGCCACCATGAAGGTGTAGGGGATTCGCAGCGTGGCACCCACGAGGGAGGGGATCGAGATGAGCCAAAACAGTTCACCCGAGGTGAACGTGAAACCCGCGCCCGGCAGGAACACCACAACGATCGACCACAGCTGCCACACCACGAAGCCCAGGAATTCGCAGGCGATGGACCAGGCCAGGTTCCGCTTGGCGATGGCCCGGCCGGTGCTTGCCCACTGTGCCGGATCCTCTGCATCCCAGTGATGGAGCCAGCGCCCGTGCGTGCTCGTTATGGTTGTGCCGGTAGTTGCGGGTTCCGGTGTGGTGTCAACCGTTCTGCCCATGCTGTCCGCAGTCATGAATACCTCCCGGTGCTTTGCAGTGGTCACCGTCCGGCGCCACTTTGTGGAGCCACTCTGTGGTGTCTCCGCCGTGTTTATCAGTTGCACCTTCCACGGTAGGGACACGGCGTTTCGGGGCAGGTCCTGAGGTGTGAAATCGTTGTGACGTTTCCCTAACCGCCCCTTGGGAGCGCTGTTAGGTGGGCCGCTCCGAGCGTCCGCATCCCAAGACGATTGTCCAGTGGGTGGACATTGGGGTAATCTTGAAAACCGCAGAGTGAAGAAGAAACGCCTTGTCGCAGCCGTGTGGCAGACATTTGTCTGTTACGTTGGCTGTTTGTGCGTGAGACACAGATCACGCGCGAATGGACCGTTCGACAAAGAGCGGCAGGGCCCCAAGAGAAAGCCACCCCATGAGCACCTCCCAAATAGCGGAGCCGGCGCCAGCAGCCAAGGCCAACACCAAGGGCCGCGTCATTGTCGCCAGCCTCATTGGCACCACCATCGAGTTTTACGATTTCTATGTTTACGCAACCGCGGCCGTGCTTGTGTTCCCGGCATTGTTCTTCCCGAACGCCGACGCCGCCACGGCCCTGCTGAGCTCGTTCGCGATCTTCGGTGTGGCATTTGTTGCCCGCCCGCTGGGTTCGATCGTGTTTGGCCACTTTGGTGACAGGGTGGGCCGCAAGGGAACACTGGTGGCGTCCCTGCTGACCATGGGCATTGCCACGTTCCTGATCGGCTGCCTGCCGACGGCGCTTGTTCCCGGCTGGGTGTTCTGGGCACCGGCGCTGCTGGTTGTCATGCGTTTCCTGCAGGGACTTGCCCTGGGCGGGGAATGGAGCGGCGCGGCGCTGCTTGCCACCGAAAACGCTCCCGAGGGCAAGCGGGCCATCTGGGGAACCTTCCCGCAGCTGGGTGCACCCATCGGGTTCATCCTGGCCAACGGCATCTTCCTGGCCATGAGCTTTGGCCTGTCAACCGAACAGTTCCAGGCCTGGGGCTGGCGCATCCCGTTCCTGCTCAGCGCCGTCATGGTCATTGTGGGCCTGTACGTACGCTTGAAGCTGGTTGAAACCCCCGCGTTCCAGAAGGTTGTGGACCAGGGCGAAGTGTCCAAGCTGCCGGTCGGCCGTGTGTTTAAGACCAGCTGGCGCCCCTTGATTCTGGGCACGTTCGTCATGCTCGCCACCTACGTGTTGTTCTACCTGATGACGACGTTCACATTGTCCTATGGCACTGCGGCATCGTCCCTGGAGGCGGCCAAGGCCAAGGCGGAAGCCGGCGGCAAGCCCATGACAGCCGATGCCATCGCAACCTGGGTTCCGGGTCTGGGCTACACCCGCAACGAATTCCTGATCATGCTCATCATCGGCGTCGTGTTCTTCGGCATCTTCACGCTCGTCTCCGGGCCGCTGGCTGAAAAGTACGGCCGACGCAAGACGCTGCTGTGGGTCACCGGTGGCATTGTCGTGTTCGGCCTGACGTTCGTGCCGCTGTTTGGTGCCGGCCTGGCCGGCGTCATGACGCTGCTCATCCTGGGCTTCAGCCTGATGGGACTGACGTTTGGTCCCATGGGCGCGTTGCTGCCTGAACTGTTCCCGACCAACGTCCGCTACACCGGATCTGCCATCAGCTACAACATGTCCAGCATCCTGGGTGCCGCTGTTGCCCCGTTCATTGCCGTGGCGCTCTGGCAGGCCGCCGACGGCAGCCCGGTTCTGGTGGGCGTCTACCTCTCAGCGATGGCGGTGCTGACCTTGGTCGCACTGGTCATCATGAAGGAAACCCGCGACCTGGAGTACACCTCCAACGTCAGCTGACACCTTCAAGCGCCCCCTGGAATTCATGGGTAACGCCAAACGCTCCCTCATTGGAAATGAGGGAGCGTTTGGCGTTTATGCCCCGTATGTGCAGGAGCGTCAGTCTTCGATGGTGGCCAGCACGGCGCCCGCGGAAACGGTGTCCCCGGCTGCTGCGCTCAGGCCCGTGACGGTGCCTGCGCGGTGAGCTGTCAGTGGTTGTTCCATCTTCATGGCCTCCAGGACCACGATCAGGTCGCCCTCTGACACCACATCGCCGTCGGCCACTGCCACCTTGACGATGGTGCCCTGCATGGGCGAGGTCAGTGCGTTGCCGTTGGCGGCGGCGGGACCTGCGCTGCGGTTGCGCCCGGCCTTCTTGGTCTTCTTCGCACCGCCGTTGCCTGCCCCATTGCCAACCGAGAACGACGCCGGCAGCGTCACCTCAAGCCGTTTGCCGCCCACCTCGACGGTCACGCTCTGGCGGGTTCCGGCGTCGTCCGTGGCGCCACCTGCGGAGGCGAGGTCAAAGGCCGGGATGGTGTTGTTGAATTCCGTCTCGATCCAGCGCGTGTGCGTGGTGAACGCGGCGCCGTCGGCGGGTGCGAAGGCCGGGTCCACGACCACTGCGCGGTGGAAGGGCAGCACGGTGGGCAGGCCGCCGATCTGCATTTCCTCCAGGGCCCGGCTGGAGCGCTGGAGTGCCTGCTCGCGGGTGGCGCCGGTGACGATGAGCTTGGCCAGCATGGAGTCGAAGTTGCCGCCGATGACCTCGCCCGCCGTGATCCCGGAATCGACGCGGACGCCGGGGCCGGTGGGCAGTGTCAGGGTGGTGACGGTGCCGGGGGCCGGCATGAAGCCGCGGCCCGGATCTTCGCCGTTGATGCGGAATTCGAAGGAGTGGCCGCGGACCTCGGGGTCCCCATAGCCAAGTTCCTCGCCGCGGGCGATGCGGAACTGCTCACGGACCAGGTCGATCCCGGTCACTTCCTCGGAGATGGTGTGCTCCACCTGCAGGCGCGTGTTGACCTCGAGGAAGGAGATGGTGCCGTCGGTGCCCACGAGGAATTCGCAGGTGCCGGCGCCCACGTAGTTGGCTTCCTTCATGATGGCCTTGGAGGCCTCGTACAGCCGCTTGTTCTGGTCATCGCTCAGGAACGGGGCGGGGGCTTCCTCGACAAGTTTCTGGTTGCGCCGCTGCAGGGAGCAGTCACGGGTGGAAACGACGACGACGTTGCCCGCGGCGTCGGCCAGGCACTGCGTTTCCACGTGGCGGGGTGCGTCCAGGAAGCGCTCCACGAAGCATTCGCCGCGGCCGAAGGCTGCGACGGCTTCGCGCACTGCCGACTCATAGAGTTCGGGGATTTCCTCGCGGGTGCGGACCACCTTGATGCCGCGGCCACCGCCGCCGTACGCTGCCTTGATGGCCAGCGGGAGGCCAAATTCGTCGGCAAAAGCGAGGACTTCCTCGGTGGATTCAACCGGGTTCTTCGTGCCCGGAACGAGCGGGGCACCAACCTTTTCGGCGATGTGGCGGGCCTGGACCTTGTCGCCCAGGGCGGCGATGGCCGCGGGGGAAGGGCCGATCCAGATCAAGCCGGCGTCGATGACCTGCTGGGCGAACTCGGCGTTCTCGGCCAGGAAGCCGTAGCCGGGGTGCACCGAATCGGCACCTGACGCCTTGGCGGCGTCAAGGATCTTTTCCATGACGAGGTAGGAGTCCGCAGCCGTGGCGCCGCCGAGCGCGAACGCTTCGTCGGCCATGCGGACGTGCAGTGCTTCCCTGTCCGGCTCAGCGTAGACGGCGACGGAGGTGATGCCCTCGTCGCGGGCCGCCCGGATGATGCGGACGGCAATTTCGCCGCGGTTGGCGATCAGGACTTTGCTCAGCTTTTGTGCCGGGGCAGATGGTGAAATGCTCACTGACGGACTCCTTCTATTCTCAAGAGAGCCTAGCGTGAATATGTGGATTTTCCTCACACATCATGGCGTTTATGCGTGTGCATGACGATTCTTTTGTGGGGTTCCTACAACATTCTCGTTTTTTATTGCCCGGCGATGAGCCGCAGTGTCGCCATGTGGTGTTCCCATGCCTGATGTCCGACGGCGGTCAGCTTCACCGAGGTGCGCGGGAACTTCCCCACAAAGGCCTTCTTGATGTCAATGAAGCCGGCCTTTTCCAATAGCGAGAGCTGCTTGCTGAGCACCGAGTCGCTCACCTGGATGGTGTTGCGCAGGTCCTTGAAGTCCATGGTTTCCGTCTTGGCCAACGCTGCGGCAATGGAAAACCTGACGGGCTGGTGCAGCACCTCGCTGAGTTCGTGGCGGGGATGCAGGGGCTGTTCCCCAGCTTCCTGCGGTTCCTGCGGGGCTGGCTGCTTGTCCGGGGCTTGCTGCTTGCTCATGCGCGCAGCTCCCTGAAGGCGGCGGCCACACCAACGGCTGCCAGCACGACGGCTGCGCTGATGTAGAACACGAGGCTGCCGTTGGGGAAGGCCAGGGCGCCGGTGGCGAGTGCTGCGCCGTACAGCACAAAGTAGGCGATGAGCGATGTGGCGAACCGCTTGGAGAAGCCCGCTTTGGTGGTGCGCATCATGAACGTCCAGGTGAAGGCAGTGATCATGGCCCAGGCGGCCACGCTCATGGCCATCAGAGGGGCGCCGTAGCCGGTGTGCGCGACGATGTGAAAACCGATCATCATCATGGATCCGATGATGGCCAGGGAGTTGAACACCATGGCCGTTGGCCAGCCGGCGGCGCTGGTGGCCGAGGTGCCGATGCCTTCGGCCCGGGCCAGGAGTTGGCGCGCCTCTTCGGCGGAGGGTGGGGTGCCGTGCTGGCTCATGGTGGGCCTTTCAGTTGAGTGATGCTTCCTGATGCTCAACTATACGAAACTACTTTCCATTGCGTCAAGTACTTTCTTTTACTGGGTGCGGTGGTGGCGTCAGTCAGGCGCATGATGCATGGAAGTGCCGGGCGGGCGGAAAATTCGGCGCAGAGTTCGTGCTGAACTTGACGCGCAGTGTCACCGGGCGCCAAGTTCAGCACGAACTCTGCGCCGAATTTCCGCCGACACCGGAAGGGCGCGTGAAATTGCAAGTCCGGGGAGGCGTGGCCCGGATTACGCCCACAAATCGGTAATGGTCACTGAGTGCTTGGCCAGGAGGCGGCGCAGCGTGGAAATGGACAGTCCGACCACCGTGTGCGGATCTCCCTCGACGGCCGTGATGAACGCGCCGGCGAGGCCGTCGATCGTGAAGGCCCCGGCAACCTGCAGGGGTTCGCCGGTGGCCACATATGCGTCGATCTCGGCGTCGGACACGTCCTCAAAGGTGACGACGGCACTGGTAACCTCGCCGTACCCGGCGGGGGAGCCGCCGTCGGGCGTGGCATTGGCAGTTGAAATGAGCCAGTGGCCGGTGTGCAGCACACCGGACCGGCCACGCATCAGCTGCCAGCGTTCGCGCGCCACGGCCGGCTCCCATGGTTTGCCGTAGGGGACACCGTCCAGCTCGAAGACGGAATCGCAGCCGATCACCAGGGTGCCGGAAACGCCGGACGCGACGGATTCGGCCTTCGCCCGGGCCAGCAGCAGCGCCGTCTCGGCCGGGGTGAGTGGGCCGGCGGCGGCGGTGAGGGCGTCCTCATCGACGTCGGAGACCTGGATTGTGTGGGCGATGCCGGCATCGGCGAGCAGCTTCGTGCGGGCCGGGGAGGCCGAGGCCAAGATCAAGGATTGGGTCATGGTTCAAGCCTAAGTGTCGTTGCTCTCTTCCGTCGCCAGCGGCGCCGGCGGCCTTGACGGAGAGCGGTGAACGGTGGTTCACTAGAAAAGGTGAACGAGTGTTCACCGCATTATTTTTTTCGTGCAGAGAGAAGCCAGTGTCGTTGCAATCCCGTGTCCACCAAGCCACCCAGAGCGCCAACAAACCCAAACGGACGTCGTTGGTCATCACCATCCTCTGCCTGGCCGGAACCGTGGTGGCGCTGCAGCAAACCATGGTGGTGCCGCTGCTGCCGGACTTCCCGCAAATCCTCAACACCTCGCCCGGCAACAGCTCCTGGCTGGTGACAGTGACGCTGCTGACCAGTGCCATCGCGACGCCGATCATTTCGCGGCTCGCGGACATGTTCGGCAAGCGCCGGATGATGGTGGTGGCCATGGTCGCGATGGTCATCGGTTCGCTCATCGCCGCGGTGGGCGGAAACCTGGTCACGCTGCTTATCGGCCGCGCGTTCCAGGGTTTGGCCGCGTCACTCATTCCGGTGGGCATCAGCATCATGCGCGATGAACTGCCGCGCGAAAAAGTTGCCTCCGCCGTCGCCCTGATGAGCGCCACCCTGGGCATCGGCAGCGCGCTTGGACTGCCGACGGCCGGCATCATCTACGAAACCATGGGCTGGCAGGCGATCTTCTGGATTTCCGCCGGGATTGGGGTGCTGCTGATCATCGCCGTGCTGCTGGTCGTGCCGGAATCCGCACTGCGCACCAAGGGAAAGTTCGACGGCGTCGGGGCAGTCCTGCTGACAGCGGCACTCACAGCGCTGCTGCTCGCCATTTCGAAGGGCGGCGAATGGGGCTGGACCAGCGAGCCTGTGATCCTGCTTTTCATTGGCACGGTGGTGTTCCTCGCCGTGTGGTTCCCGTGGGAGCTGCGGGTCAGCCAGCCGATGGTGGACCTGCGCACCTCCGCCCGCAAGCCGGTGCTTCTGACCAACATCGCCTCCATCCTGGTGGGCTTCTCCATGTACGCCAACATGCTCAGCACCACCCAGCAGCTGCAACTGCCCAACGTTGGCGGTTACGGCTTTGGTCTCAGCATTGTGATTGCCGGGCTGTGCATGGTGCCGTCCGGGCTCGCCATGGTGGCCTTTGCACCGATATCCGCCGGGATCACCAAGCGGTATGGCGCCAAGATGACGTTGATCGCCGGTTCGTTGATTCTGGCCGTGTCCTATGTGGCGCGCGTCTTCCTGACAGGTGAGGTCTGGATGGTGATCCTGGGGGCGACGCTGGTCAGTGTCGGCACAGCGATTGCCTATGCTGCGATGCCTACGTTGATCATGCGCTCTGTGCCGATCACCGAAACGGCGTCGGCCAATGGACTGAACTCGCTGTTGCGGGCCGTGGGCACCTCGACCATGTCGGCGGTTGTCGCCGTCGTCCTGACCTCCAAGGTGGTCCACGTCGGAGGCCTTGCGCTGCCCACGGAGGACGCCTTCCAAACAGTCTTCTGGTGCGCGGCGATTGCGGCCCTGCTCTCGATCGGGATTGCCGTGTTCATCCCGCGCATCCGGACGGCCCCCGGGAATGCTGCCGGCGCCGTCAACGGTGTGCCGGCCACCCCGTCCGTGCCCGCAAACAAGACCAGCCAGGCCGGGCCGGCCGCCGATCCCGTGACGGCAGGTGCGGCGGGTGCGGTCCCCGTCCCCACCCGTGCAGCCCTCGGCAACCGTGGAACCCTCGGCTCCGGGCGCAGCAATGGCACCGAAAGTGAGATCGTCGTCAGCGGCACCGTCACCGGCGCCGGACGGAAGCCGATCCGGCAGGCCGTGGTCAACGCCCTGCACACCAACGGGGAGCCTGCCGATTGGAGCCGGGCCGACAATGACGGGCGCTACTCGCTGATCCTGCCGGATGCGGGCCGGTACCTGCTGGTTTCCAGCGCAGACGGCTGGGCACCCGCATCCCAGGTCCTCGAGTTCGCTGACCCTGCCAGCACGCACGACGTCCGGCTCACCCAGCGGCTGACACTCTCGGGTAAGGTCGGTGATGGCGCCCATGCCATGGACGGCGCCCTCGTGACTTTGACCAAAACGACAGGGGAGTTTGTCATGTCGACCTTCAGTGGCAGCGACGGCCGGTACGAGGTGCCGCTGCCGGCTGTTGGGCGCTACATCCTGACCGGCCTCGATCCGGAGGGGCGCAGTGCTGAATCCCTGCCCCTGGTCCTCTCGGCGCGGTCAGCCGTCATCGACATCGTGCTCCCGCACCGCCATGAAGCGGCCGACCCGCCCGTGCCGGTGCTTGCCTGATGGCCCGGCCCAGCACCCGTGAGGCCGTCATTGACGCAGCCCGCAAACTTTTTGGCGAGCGGGGCTACACCGCCGTGACCGTCAAGGATGTTGCCGCGCTGGCCGGATATTCCCCTGCCATGGTCATGAAGGTGATGGGCAGCAAAGCCAAGCTCTACGCCGCGGCCGCCCCGGAAGTGCCCAGTTTTGACCTGGTCCAGGAGCGGGAGGAACCGCTGGGATTCTCCGTGGTCCGCAGGATCCTGCGCCGCCGCCGCGAGGGCGAGCCCGAGCCCTGGTCCATGGTGTCGCTGCTCGTCCAGGACGCCCCCGACCAGGAGGCGGCCCGCACTGAATTGCGCGGCCGGTACGTGCGCTGGGTGGCCGGGCAGATCGGCGACGACTCTTCGGGCAAGCTGAAGTCCCAGCTTGTGGTGTGCGTGATCCTGGGCCTGGGTGCTGGCACACGGGTGCTGGGCCTGCTGGAACCGGATGAAATGCCCGACGAGCAGCTCATCCAGCAATACGGCGCGCTGGTTCAGGGCATCATCGACGACCCGGGCGGAGCGTGAAGGGCCGCGTCGCTCCGCACCTGCATAGGCTGGACTGACGCGTCGATGGTTCGAAGAACTTGTGGCCGAGGCAACGTCGGTGTCGGTGGACGGTTGGGACTTTTCCTGGCTCGCGGGCAGGGCCGCCGAGGAGCGCCCGCCGTGGGGATACCAAGCGGTCCTGTTCGCCAAAATGTCGGCGGGCAGGGCCACCGAGGCCTGCCGACCACTCCTTCGACCTGGTCACCAGCCGGCACTGGGCCGACGCCGTCATGGCAGCCCCTGACGCCGGACTGGAAATTACCAGTGTGCAGACGGCCTCACTGCGCACCGATTTTTACGACATGGCGCCGTCACCTACCTCTTACGCATGGTCATCTGGATGGTGCCGGGCTTCACCGTGGAGGCGCACCAGGGCAAATTGCGGGAACTGCACGCAATCATCGAGCCCGACGGCAAGTTCTCCGCCACCACCACACGCTTCCTGATCGAGGCCCGCAAACCCTGACTTCTGCGTGCCAAGCACGACGCCGGCCCGTCTCGCCTATGCTGGGGGCTGGCTTACCGTTGGAATCAAGGAAAGGATGCGATATGGAAATCGCCATGGCCGGGGCCATCGTTGTGGCCGTAGTGGCTGTCATTGTGCAGAAGCGGCAGCAGTCAAAGCGCAACCGTAAGTAACTCCCCTTCAGCAGCCCAAGTGTCGGGATTTTCGAAGGAGCCCTAGCCGGCAGCAGGAACGAAACCCTCCACCAGCCGGGAACGGATCAAAAACCGCTTTCCTTCCGGGGCCTCAACGGAGAAGCCGCTGCCGCGTCCGTCAACCACATCCACTGTCAGGTGGGTGTGTGACCAATAGTTGAACTGTTCCCTGGACATCCAAAAATCCAGCGGACCGCATTCCGGCAACTCAAAACGCCCCAGCAGGATGTCGGCCTCTGCGGTGATGAAATCGCCCGCCGGGTAGCACATGGGGGAGGACCCGTCGCAGCAGCCGCCCGACTGGTGGAACATCAACGGACCGTGCCTGACCCACATTTTTTGCAGCAGTTCCACGGCCATGGCGGACAACGCCACCCGGGACTGTGTCTCGCCCTCGATGGTGATGGCCGCGTCCAAGGCATCGGGAATAGCGTCCATGGAACTGCTCCTTAGTTAAGGGTGGATCCCGGTTCCGGGCCGAAAGGGAGTACGGCCCGGAACCGGGGAGTTGTTGGCGCTGGGCAGGTGAGCTGCCGCCGTCGTTCCCGGGAAAGTTGGGAGCCGGTGAATGGGGCCCACACGCCCGAGGGCCCCGCCGCGGGGCACTCGCAGGCCTGCGACCATTTACGGCAAGGGCTAGTACTTGATGACGACGCGTCCGTCGATTTTGCCGGCGCGCATTTCGTCGAGCACTTCATTGATTTCGCCAAGCGAACGGGTGGAGACCGTGGGGTGGATCAGGCCGCGGGCGTAGAAGTCGATGGCTTCCTCCATGTCCTGGCGGGTGCCCACGATTGAGCCGCGGATGGTCAGGCCCTTGAGCACCACCTCAAAGATGGGTGCCGGGAAGTCGCCCGGGGGCAGTCCGTTGAACACGATGGTGCCGCCGCGGCGGGTCATGCCGATCGCCTGGCCGAACGCTGCCGGGTGGACGGCTGTGACGAGCACGCCGTGGACGCCGCCGGTCTCGCGCTGGACGGCCGCCACCGGATCCTCGTCGCGGGCGTTGACAGTGATTTCGGCGCCGTGCTTGCGGGCCAGTGCCAGTTTGTCCTCAGCAATGTCGACGGCTGCGACGCGCAGGCCCATGGCCACGGCGTACTGGACGGCGATGTGGCCGAGCCCGCCGATGCCGGAGATGACAACCCATTGGCCCGGGCGGGCCTCAGTCATCTTCAGTCCCTTATATACCGTGACACCGGCACACAGCACCGGGGCGATCTCCACGGGGTCTGCGCCGTCCGGGATGCGCGGGGCAAACTCGGCGTCAACGAGCATGTATTCGCCGAAGGAGCCGTCAACGCTGTAGCCGCCGTTTTGCTGGGACTCGCACAAGGTCTCCCAGCCAGTGCGGCAGTATTCACAGTCGCCACACGCGGTCCACAGCCAGGCATTGCCCACACGGTCGCCCACGGCGAGGGAGGTGACGCCCTCGCCCAAGGCCACGACATCGCCCACGCCTTCGTGGCCGGGCACGAACGGCGGGCTCGGCTTGACGGGCCAGTCGCCCTCGACGGCGTGCAGGTCGGTGTGGCAGACGCCGCTGGAAATCAATTTGACCAGCGCCTGTCCGGGGCCGGGGGTGGGCAGCGGGTATTCCTCGACAACAAGGGTGGCGCCAAATTCCTTAACAACTACTGCTTGCATCGTAGACATGTGGTTCTCCTTTGAACGTGATGAATGTGCGCCGGGCACCCGGGGCGGGTGCCCGGCGTCGCGGGTGGAACTAATGAGCGAGCGTTGGCCAAAAACGACCCGCTAATGAGAGTGCGTTTCCCGTTGGTTTAGAAGAAGCCCAGCTTGTCCTCGCTGTAGCTGACAAGCAGGTTCTTGGTCTGCTGGTAGTGGTCCAGCATCATGGCGTGGTTTTCGCGGCCGATGCCCGAGGACTTGTAGCCGCCAAACGCAGCTCCGGCGGGGTAGGCGTGGTAGTTGTTGACCCACACACGCCCGGCCTGGATCTCCCGGCCCGCCCGGTACGCCACGTTGCCGTTGCGCGACCACACGCCGGCACCGAGGCCGTAGAGTGTGTCGTTCGCGATGTGGAGGGCGTCGGCGTAGTCGTCAAACTTCGTCACCGCCAGGACGGGGCCGAAGATCTCCTCCTGGAAGATGCGCATGTCATTGGTGCCCTCGAAAATGGTGGGCTTGACGTAGTAGCCGCCGGCCAGGTCCCCGGGCAGGATGTTGCGCTCGCCGCCGGTGAGCAGCTTGGCGCCTTCCTGCTTGCCAATGTCCATGTAGGACAGGATCTTCTCGAGCTGGTCGTTGGACGCCTGTGCCCCAATCTGGGTGTCGGTGTCGAGCGGGTTGCCCTGGATGATCGCCTCGGTGCGGGCAATTGCGTCGGCCATGAACTTCTCGTACATGGATTCCTGCACGAGTGCGCGCGACGGGCACGTGCAGACCTCGCCCTGGTTGAAGGCGTAGAGGGTGAAGCCCTCGAGTGCCTTGTCGTAGAAGGCGTCATCCTTGTCGATGACGTCGTCAAAGAAGATGTTGGGGCTCTTGCCGCCGAGCTCCAGCGTGACCGGGATCAGGTTCTGGGACGCGTACTGGCTGATGAGTCGGCCCGTGGTGGTCTCGCCGGTGAACGCAATCTTGCGGATGCGCTTGCTGGAGGCGAGCGGCTTGCCGGCTTCCACGCCGAAGCCGTTCACGACGTTGATGACGCCTGCCGGCAGGATGTCGGAGAGCAGTTCCATGAGCACCAGGATGGAGGCAGGTGTCTGTTCGGCCGGTTTAAGCACGACGGCGTTGCCTGCAGCAAGTGCCGGCGCCAACTTCCAGACGGCCATCAGGATGGGGAAGTTCCACGGGATGATCTGCCCGACCACGCCGAGCGGCTCGTGGAAGTGGTAGGCCGTGGTGTTCTCGTCGATCTGGGTCAGGCTGCCTTCCTGGGCGCGGACGACCGAGGCGAAGTAGCGGAAGTGGTCTGCCGCGAGGGGGATGTCGGCGTTGAGCGTCTCGCGGATGGCCTTGCCGTTGTCCCAGGTTTCGGCGACGGCGAGCAGTTCGACGTTTTCATCAATCCTGTCGGCGATCTTGTTCAGGACGGCTGCGCGTTCGGTGGCTGAGGTCGCACCCCAGCTCGGTGCCACCTTGTGTGCGGCGTCGAGTGCCAACTCGATGTCCTCTGCCGTGCCGCGGGCCACCTCGCAGAAAACCTTGCCGGTGACGGGCGTGATGTTCTCAAAGTATTCGCCCTTGACGGGAGCCACCCATTCGCCGCCGATCCAGTTTTCGTAGCGGTCCTTGAAGGTGACCTTTGAACCGTCGGTACCGGGTTGTGCATAAACAGCCATTGTTTGAACTCCTTTGCGGTGGGGGACATCTGCGTCCTTGCCTCGAAGCGTACGGGCAGCAACGTTGCAACCACGTTGCATGAGCTGGATCACACTATCCCGGGCGGAAGCCTGGCTGCTCAGGCGGGTTGGTGCCTGGGGTGGGCGCTAGGCTCGAGGCATGGAAAATGAAACATGGATCAAGGTCCTGATGGTGCTGGCGGTTGCCGTAACTGCGGGAATTCTGCTGGCCGGCTGCCTCCTCCTGCGCGCGATGGCGAGCGTGCGGGCGTGGAATGTCTACTTGGGTGCCGTCGGTGCAGTCAGCCTCGCCCTGACGTGGGTGAGTGTGAAGCTCTGGTCCCTGTGGGACTTGACCCGCGAGCCGTGGAATGACGGCGGGGTCCGGTCCGATGAAATTGAATTCGCCGCTTCCTTCCAAGCCAATGTCCCGGTGCTGTGCCTCTTGGTGGTGTTCGTAGGTGGCCTGCTCCTGGGGCTGCTCGGACGGACGGCAGCCAAGCAATGTGCGCCAGCGCCCCGGCCGTAATCCCTGTAGGCGTGGGCCAAACAAACTTGCTCGTCAGTCATTCCAGCTAAGAATCACAGTCCGCTGGATGTTTAGCGCCTCTCACAAGGGAGGCTTTCCAAGACGCCGGCGCGTTGAAGTCGTTCCGGTGCCTGCCAGGTGAGCGCACCCAGCGCGACGGGCGGGGATTGGAAGAGACTTTCACCGCGGGCGTTATGCAGCGCTGGCCACAGGCTCGCGGCCCAGGCAACCTCTCGCTCCTCCGGGGTAAACGCTCTATCGCGCGCCTGCTGGTAGGAGGCGATGAATTTTTCCGAGCTTTCGATGGTTGCCAGCGTTGGGATGGCGGTACTGGCAAAGGCGCCGGATGCTGCTCCGACAATAGCCGCCTCCGGAAGGGTGACGAGGCTGTCCCAATCGTGGACCGCCCATGGGTGAGCCCCTTGCCAGCGAAGATTTTGGCTTTCCCAGTCACCGTGCCCGACAACCAGGGGTAAAACTCCTTGTGCCAGTCGTTTCGAAACGGCACGGGCAATAGTGTTCACGTGCTCAGGGACAAGGTTTTCGTCCATGTCGTCAACCGCTGGATTTGTTGGCCACAAGCCACCCGTTGGAGGATTCCAGTGCATCCATGGAGGCGGTGCGCCAAGTCCGGTGGGAGGCTGTGTTTCAAGAATTCCCATCAGGTTCGCCAAGAGTTTGGCGGACCGGTCGGCAAAGGAAACATCTCCACCAGAGTGCATTTCACCGCCGGGAAGCCACATCTCAGCACTCACTACCAAATCCGGTCCGAGTAGCTCGGCACCGGTCAGCGGCCGGGCGCAGGGGAAGCCAGCATCCTCCGCAATGCGCTGAAGTTGAAGGCATCGGCTGATCCTGTCGGTGGAATCAGACCGGACTTTGACGGCAATAGTGCCCCGCTCGTCGGAGTCGTAGCGGAACTGATGAGACATTTGACCACCAACTTCGGCACGCAACGATGTGAGGCTGCCGCGGCCGAGCACGCGAAAACACCACGCCTCAACTTCAACGGACATTGATCTCGACACCATCATTTGATTCTACAAACAGGGACGCTGCGGCTGGTTCCAAGGTTGGCCATGACTCTCTGATGCGGCATTTTCTACTGCTCCGCAGGCAGGTCCTTGAGCGGGAGGCTGGCCTTGACGACGGAAGCCCAATCCGTGGCCGGAGTCATTACCCATGCTCCGTGACCCTTTTCTGCTGTCCAGGTGTGGTCGTTTTCGGACGCCGCAGGGTGAGTCTCGCCTTGGCAAAAATCGACAGCCTACCTTTCCACTGAAATACGACCGACACTGTCTTTGCCGGAAAAGAACAGCCACTGCAGCGAATCCGCCGACCCAGTGTCAAGATTCCGGACATGCTTGGTGAACGGTTCTTGGATCAGATCCGTGTCAGTGTAAGGACAGACAATCAGGACCGATTCCCATCCGGGAATGGGGCGCCGGTGCCCTCGCCTCCCGCAAGCGGGAAAGAGTCCTGCGCTTCTCCAGCAGTAGCTGTCGGGGAGCCTTGGTACCCGGAATTTTGAGCGGACCCGGTGAGAGACGAACCGAGGACGAGTAATACGGTGAGAATTGCCCCTTTGGTGGGGAACTGAACTGGTCTCTTGTTCTGTTGACTGGCCATGGCTCCATCATGTTCCACGAAGCTGATGGCTGTTGACTCGGCGTGGCCTGTGCCGGCCAGGCAGTAAAAGACGGCGCCAAGGTGCCTGACGCCGCATGGTTGTGGCCCGGCCTGCGCTCCACCCTAAAAAACGGGCATGGTTAGGATGAAGGCATGGAATTTGTAGTTATTTCTTTGCTCATTGTGGCCGCCGTTTCCCTGATCTGGGCGCAGTGGCTCCGGCCAAAGGGTGGCAAGACCAAGAGTCAGGACGGGCAGGCCAAGGTGTACCAGGCGGCCGCCAAGTCGACCTACCAGCCCACCTTTGACACTCCCCGCGGGGATGGTGGAGGCCCGACGGCGCCATCCTCCGTCACGTTCACCGGCACCATCCCGGGCGGCAGCGAAGCAGCCGAACGCCTGGCGCGGGACATGTCCACTCTGGTGAACGCGCACACCCACGGACAGCTGAGCGTTTCGCAGACCTTCGAGGAAGTGACGACCACGCCCCTTTGGTCAGCGACCACACGCACCGGCGGTCCTGCCGGAACTTCCGATTACGGTCCTGCCGGAACCGTCCACCCCGGCCCCGTGGGGACAATCCAATCGGAGGAGCCGCCAGTCCCCGTTGGTACCACCTACTCGGAAAGCTCCTCGACAATCTCAGTGGAATTGACGGAGCGGGTCGGCGCCTTGGCATCGGCAGGGAAAAGGGACGAAGCAGTCGAACTGCTGGCCAAGGAAATCGGAGTGGACCGGAAAATTGCGGATCAGGTCCTGGAATTCATCGTCGGAAACTCCAACTAATTGGAAACGCCAGCTGGCGGGAGGAATTGGCCAAGGCTTGCCGCCCACCCGGCGGTCTATCCCTCCAGCGCCTCCACGTGGGCTACCACGGCGGACCGCTTGGGTGAGCGCGGCGGCAGGAGGCGCAGGGCTGTGCGCCAGGCTTCGACGTCGTCCGCGGCCTCGGGAAGGCGCAGGTAGGCCAGCAGCACCTCGGGACTGGCGTCGTTGAGGATGGCTTCGCGGAGCTGGACCGCGACCCGGTTGCGGAGGCCCTCGATGGCAGGGGCCAGGGAGCGGGGCATGACCTCGCCCCGGTAGATGTTCAGGGCCAGGCGGTGCGCTCCACGGTCAAGGTAGTTGCGCACCTGCTCGGCATCCACCACGAGCGTGCGGGGGAGCCTGTACGGGCGGGAATCGGGGACAAGCGTCGGCGCGACGGACAGAAGCAACTTGCGCAGCCGCACCATCTCGGCCCGGATGCTCGTCAGCGAGGTGCCTTCCGGGTAGACCTTGTCGGTGAGCTCCCCGGCGTTGAGGCCGTCGGGATGCAGGGCCAGCACGGCAAGGATTTCGGTGTGCCGTTCGCTGAGCGTCACGGCCTCTCCGGCAACGTGCAGCAGGCCCTGGTCGCGGCCAAGGATCTGCAGGCTGTCGCGGTACAGCGGCTTGCCTGCAGTCCCCGGAACCCGGCCGGTCGTGCCGGAAACACTCCGAAGGTCCGCGCGGCGCTCCAGGCGCTGGATGCGCAGATGGGCCTCCGCGGCGGCCACCGAGGCCTGTACCAGCGAGAGCGTGTTGGCGCCAACGGCTTCGGGGCCGCCGGTGATGTCCACGATGCCCAGGACCGACCCGGAGTCGGGGTCGTGCACCGGAACTGCCGTGCAACTCCACGAGTGGACCGCCGGATTGAAGTGTTCCTGTCCCACAATTTGCACGCTCTTGCCCAGGACCAGTGCCGTGCCCGGTGCGCTGGTGCCCGCCGCGGCTTCGGACCAGTCGGCGCCCGTGGCGAAGTTGATGTTCTCACCGTTGCGGCGGGCAGCGGAGTCGCCCTCGACCCACAGCAGCCGGCCGTGCTCGTCGCCGACGGCAACCAGCAGGCCGGTGTCGTGGCTGGGCTGGACAAGCAGTTTCGTGATGACAGGCATGATGGCGGCCAGCGGGTGGTCGCGGCGCAATTGAGCCAACTCACGGCTTTCCCACACGACCGGCGGTTCAATGCTGGCGGACGTGAGGCCGGCCGGGGTAGCCAACGACTGCAGGGACCGCTGCCACGAGTCACGCACCAGGGGGCGCATCGCCGGGAGATTGTCAAGAAGCGGATGTGTCGGCGTGATGGCTTCTCCTTAACCTCGGCGCGGGTGCTGGCGGCGCAGATCCCAACTGTGTGCCGTGGCTCACCAGCATAGTGCACCCCGCCGGGGCATCCTCAAACGCCGGAAGGCGGGCAATGCCGAAGCGCTGCCCGCCTCCCGGCGTTTCCGTCTGCCCGCCTCCCGGCTAGATGGCGGGTTCCGGCTCCCTGACCGGGGTTGCCGCACCAGCGGGTGTTGACAAGGTTTCCAGCTTGGCGCCTTCCACGTCGACATCCGGCAGGATCTTGTCCAACCATTTTGGAATCCACCAGGCCGACTTGCCGAGCAGGTGCATGGCTGCCGGCACGATGGTCATGCGCACAACGAACGCGTCGACAAGCACTCCGAATGCCAGCGCAAAGCCGAGCGGGCGGACCATTGTCAGGTGCGAGAAAATGAAGCCGGAGAACACGCTGATCATGATGATCGCGGCCGCCGTGACAACCGGTGCGGCATGCTTGAACCCGGTCCGCACCGCCTGCTTGGCCTCCTGCCCGTGGGCGTAGGCCTCACGCATGCCCGACGCAATGAACACCTGGTAATCCATGGCCAGGCCGAACAGCACGCCGATCAAAATGATGGGCAGGAAACTCAGCACGGCCGCCGGATTCGCGACATCGAAGATCCCGCCGAGCCAGCCCCACTGGTACACGGCAACCACGCCGCCAAACGCAGCAACCAGTGAGAGCAGGAAGCCCGCGGTGGCCAGCAATGGCACCAGGATGGAGCGGAACACCAGGATCAGCAGCAGCAATGAAAGTCCGACGACGATGGCCAGGTACGGGGGCAGCGCGGCTCCAAGCTTTTCCGAGACATCGACGTTCGCGGCTGTTTGGCCGGTCAGCCCGATGGTGACGTTGTGCCCAGCCTCGATGGTGGAGCCTTCCGAGCGCAGGTCGTGGATTACCTGGACGGTGCTTTCACTGGCCGGGCCCTCGGTGGGGATGACCTGGTACACGGCGGTGCGAAGGTCTTTGCTGACCATGACGGGGATGGCGGCCTTGACGTTGGGGACCCCGCGCAGCTGGTCGGCCACATCCAGGTTCAACGCCGTGGCGCCAGCCTCGTCCAGCCCGGCGGGCAGTGAACCGACGACAATGATGGGCCCGTTCATGCCCTCGCCGAAGTTCTCTCCGGTGATGGAGTACGCCTGGTAGGCGCTGGAATCGACAGGTTCGGAACCGCCGTCGGGCAGGGCGAGCCGCAGGCCGGTGGCCGGAATGGCAATGACGACCAGGGCCAGAACCGCTGTGATGAGGGAAACGACCGGGTGCCTGGTGACAAGCCCGCCCCAGCCACGCGCACTGCGGGCAATGTCGGCGGCGTCGTCCGCGGCGGCCCGCTCGCCGTCGTTCATGCCCACAAGGGTGGCATGGTGTTTCGCGGTTGCGAGGGCATTCTTGGCCCATGCCTTTTTGGCGATGATCTTAGTGCCGATCAGCGACAGCAGGGCCGGGGTCAGGGTCAGGGCAATCAACACCGAGATGGCGACAGTCGCGGCTGCGGCCAGGCCGAGGATGGCAAGGAACGGCAGCCCGGTGACCGAGAGGGCCGCGAGTGCGATGACAACTGTCAGCCCGGCAAAGGTGACGGCGTTTCCGGAGGTGCCCGTGGCCTTGGCAATGGATTCGCGCATGTCCATGCCCGCCAGCAGCTGCTGCCGGTGCCTGTTGACGATGAACAGGGAGTAGTCGATGCCCACGGCCAGGCCCAGCATCAAGGCCAGCATGGGTGAAATGGAGGACATTTCAATGACTGTTGTCAACGCCATGGTGCCGCCCACGCCGATACCAACGCCGACAATGGCCATCAGCAGGGGCAGGCCGGCGGCGACAAAGGTCCCCAACATGATCAACAGCACTGCGGCTGCCACGGCGATGCCAACCACCTCGGACACTCCGAACAAGGAGGAGACGTCCTCGACGATTTCCTTGCTGTAGGAGACAGTCACGCCGCTGGAATCCAGGGTGTTCAGCTTGTCCTGGACCAGCTGCCGGTTCTCCGGGGTCACAGCATTCATCGACTCGGTGAACTGGATCTGGCCGATGGCTGCCTTGTTGTTTTCAGAGACAAAGAGCACCGCGGCAGCGGCGTCGGAGGCGCGCTGGCCGGCCACGAGCTCGGCCTTCTTCGCAGCCAAGGTGGCCTGCCCGGCGTCGAACTCCGCCTTGCCTGCCTCATACTGGTCTTGGCCGGCCTGCCACTGGGCCTTCTGGGCATCCAGCTGTTCCTGCGCCGCCGTGATCTGGGCGGTGGCCGCCGCGGCCTGCGGTGAAGTTGCCGGCAGGCCTGCGATCTGGGCTTTTTGGGTGTCGATCTGGGCCTGGCCGGCGTCCAGCTGGGCCTTCCCATCGGCCAATTCCTTGGCTGCGGCGTCCAGGGCCGGCTGTCCCTCGGCGGCCTGTGCCTCGCCGGCAGCCAACTGCTTGGCACCGTCGGCCAGCTGGGCAGCGCCGGCTTCCTTTTGTGCAGTGGTCAGGAAGGGGTCGATGACGCCCTTGACGGTGGGAACCGTTGTCACGGTTTCCAGAGCGGCTGTGATGTCCTGCTTCTGGCTGGCCGTGAACGGTTCATCGTTGGTGCTGGTGAACACGACGGAGCCAGTGCCGCCGGACGCTTCAGGCAGATCGGCCTGGAGCTTGTCCGCCATCTGCTGGGTTTCGGTGCCGGGGATCTGGAAGTTGTTGGACATGGGGCCCATGAACAATGCTGCCGCGCCGCCCACCAGGCCCATGATGACGGCCCAGGCGGCAATCACCAGCCATGCGCGTCGGGCGGAGAACCGTCCCAGTTTATAGAGCCAAAGGGCCATGATGAATCCATTCTGTATGAAGCCTGAGCGGGCGGGCCCAGGCAGGAAAAAATCTAGCTGTTGAAACCGTTGCGGATGTGGGAGATGGTGCGTTCGAGAAAGTTGCGCAAGTCAGCCAACGTCTCTGGCGTGATGGTCGTTCCGTGTGTCTGGAACCAGACCTGGAATGCGGCGCGGCAGCTGCCTGTCACGGCGCCCACCAGCGCAAACAGATAAAGCTCGTCGGTGCCCGGGGGGAGGCGCTGCCTGGCAACCTCGGTGATCTTAAGGCTGCACTCTTCCCAGGCCTGGAGCTGGAAGCGGCCCAGCTGGGGGTCCTGGGTCAGGGCAAACGTTTCGGCCAGTATGGCCAGGTCGCGGGCGCTGCCAACGGCAGAGAGGGCGATCTGGGCGGATACGAGCACCGGCTCGTCGGCCGGCCGGGCTTCCAGCTCGATGATGACCTGGTCAAGGTAGTTCTGGGTGAAGCTGGCCACTGCCGCTTCGACGGAGGAAAAGTAGTTGAAAAAGGTGCGCCGGGAGATGCCCGCGGCGGCGGCAACGTCGTCGACAGTGAAGGAGTTCAGGTCTCCGGTGCGCAGGTAATCCAAGGCGGCTGAGGCGATGGCCTCGCGGGTGGCAGCCTTGTTCAGCTCGCGGCGGGAAGGCTGTGTTGCCGGAGCCGGCGCTTCCGGGGCCGGAGCTGTTGGCACCTGTTCCGACGAGGGGCGATGCACAGAGGGGGGATTTGCAGAAATACTCACATGACTACACTAAGTGCAAGTTTGCACTTAGTGCAAACTAGTCCGTGGTGGTTCGGGGAGGCCCGGCGGATGCCCGCCGCGCAGTGTCCTGTGGGCGGGACACTGCGCGGCGGGGGTCAGCCCTGCGGGTTTTGGGACAGGTAGATGGACTGGCCCGTGGCTCCGGGCTGTCCCTCGCCCAGCGGGATCGCGAAGACTGCGGTGCCGTAGGCGCAGACTTCTGTCCAGTTGCCGCCCATTTCCGAGGTGTCGAAGCGGGCGGCAACAATGGCGTTGGCGCCCTTGGACTGGGCTTCGGTGACCATGCGGGCCACCACTTCCTGCCGGCTCTCGTAAAGCGCCTTGGTCATTTCCGGCAGTTCACCGCCGCCAAGCGAGCGAAAGCTGGCGGTGAACTGGGCGCCAATGTGCCGCGAGCGGACGGTCAGGCCCATGACCTCGCCAAATATGGCATCAATCTTGTAGCCGGGGAGGTCGTTGGTGGTAACGATGATCATTGCTGTCCTTTTCTCATGGCGGCTCGAGCGGGATCAATGGCCGCGGCCCGATGCTTTTGCTTCTGTCCTAGGACGTTGCTGAACTAAGCGCTATTTGGGTGGCTGGTTCGGATGTTTTGGCATCCGGGCCGGCCATTTCTGCGTTGGTGGCGGGTTTTCTCGGGACAGGTTTCTTGGTTTCGTGGTGCCTTCATGGCCGCTGAGGCGGGATCTGATCGCCACTGCAGGCGGTGTCTGGGGCTGGCTCCCCTGACTCCTTATTGGGCCAGGGACCAGCCCTCATTATTGGCGGTCAGGCCTAAGTTCAGGAGTCGTTTCAGGTTCAATCCGGCAATGCGGGCCTGGATCCAGGCATGGTTCTTCACAACGCCGATGTAGCGCAGGCGCCGGCTGTTTCCCGCGACGAGCCAGGCGACGCCGCGCTCGATCATGGGCCGGTATTTCCGGTAGTCATGCTGGAAGTCCGGGTCCTTCGCGGCGGCCCGGTGGGCGCGTTGGCGTCCGTGATGTTCGGTAATGACAACCTTGCGGCCCTTCTTCGCTGTCGTGCAGATATCCCGCAAAGGACACTCCTTGCAGGCTGCCCCAAAGTTCACGTTTCCCTTCGGACTGATCCGCCGCACGACCTGGTTCGGGCAGGTCAGCGTCCCGTTCTCCGGGTCGTAGGCGAAGTCATCCAGGAGGTAACCCCCGGGCACGGCCGGGCGCAACGGCTTGGGCTTCACCACGGCTTGGTGCCCGGCCGTTTCCAAGGCCTCAAGCATGTCTCCGGAACCGTAGGCAGAATCCCCAAGAACCTGAATATCCTCACCCCCACCATCCCCAACAGCACGGGGTTGGCCGCCACCAGTGGTGTTGTCATCAGCGGTGGCGGGAAGGGAAGGATCTGTAGCGAGCAAGGTGATCCCGGCCTCGGCGTCGCCGGAGCCAGCCCCGCCGGCCTTGGTGATGGCAGCGTTAGTGAACAGGCCCGTTTCAGGCTCGGCCACGATGTGGGCCTTGTACCCGTCCCGCAAGGCCGCCCGGGACTTGTGGGCGTGCCTGGCTTCGGGGTCAACAATGGAAATGATCCGGTCCTTAGCCACGCGCCGGGCAATCCGCCACCGCCCGTCTGTACCATCGGAGCCCTCGCCCGGTTCCACATCCTGGCCAGCGATCAAGGCCAATAACGCATAGCGCTCATGGGCCTTGCCCTCCAAGGCTTCCGGATCAACCGCGCCGAGTAGCGCCAGGGCGTCGGTGACCAGGGCCGAAACCAAAGCGTCTTTCGCGTCCCGGTCATCCCAGGCGATATCCGGCTTTCCCGCACGGGTGTAGTCATAGCCGGTGGCATGGGTTGCCAGCAACGTGGCCCCATCAGGGACGTCACGGCCGAAGCGGCGGATGCCGGCTATCAACTGCGTGATGGTGTCTTGCCTGGCCACCGCATCATCCAACACGGTGGAATCCAGGGCGCGGCGGCGTTTACCAGCCAACACACCAGTTTCCTGAATGATCTCGAAAACGGCCTCGGTGATCCGGTGCGGACGCTCACTTGTCGCCAGGCGTTTGCGCCAATACGTCAACGTGGTGTGGTGGAACGCGGTCTCGTTCAACCCGTACCCACAGGCTGCCTTCCACCGCAGATCGTACGTCAATGCCTCGGCCGTGCCCCGGTCCGAGAGGCCTTCCAACGCCTGCAGCACCAAGACCGAACCAATCACCGACGCCGGCACCGAGGGGCGTCCGCGGCGGGAGGGAAACAAGTCCTCCATCATTGAATCCGGAAACAACCGGCCCCGATGCTCCGCCAAAAACGCGAAGGCACTGCCCGGGGCCAGCAACTCCCCAGCCAATGCCTCCACATCCAAAAATCCGCGCTGCGCGACCTCAATACCCTGCATGTATCAAGTCTTAACGACTCCCACCAAAAACCACGGAGGCGCGCCTTAACCACCCAAATTAATCAGCAGCGTCCTAGGCATCATACGGTGCAGAAGCCGGGGCGGGAGAGAACACAAAGTCCCGCCCCGGCGGCTTGTTGGCCGCCCCGGGACGGGACTTGTCATGAGTTTCCACAGGCTGGGGCCTGCCGGGTTGGGCAGGCCCGGCGGTCAGGCGGTGGCGGGTTCCCGGTTCGGGTCCACTGCGTTGGTGCCGTCCACGCCACTTGCGTCGTCGGCTGTGTTCAAGCCGGCGAGGAGGTCGTCGGCGTCGTCCGCGAACGGATTGCCGTTGCGGGGAGCGTTGTACAGCTCCTCGTCCAGGATGCCCTGGCGCTTGGCCACAATGGTGGGCACCAGTGCCTGGCCTGCCACGTTCAGGGCGGTGCGGCCCATGTCGACGATCGGGTCAACGGCGAGCAGGAGCCCGACGCCGGCCAGCGGCAGTCCCAGCGTGGACAACGTCAGTGTGAGCATGACGACGGCGCCAGTTGTTCCGGCGGTGGCGGCGGAACCCAAAACCGAGACCAGGACAATGAGCAGGTACTGGCCCAGGTCCAACTGGATGCCGAAGAACTGTGCCACGAAGATGGCTGCGATGGCCGGGTAGATGGCGGCGCAACCGTCCATCTTGGTGGTTGCACCCAACGGCACGGCAAAGGATGCGTAGGCGCGGGGCACGCCCAGGTTGCGTTCGGTGACGCGCTGGGTCAGCGGCAGGGTGCCGATGGAGGAGCGGGAGACGAAGCCCAGCTGAACTGCCGGCCAGACACCTGAGAAGTACTGCTTGATGGACAGTCCGTGGCTCTTGACGAGCACCGGGTACACGATGAACATGACCAGGGCCAGCCCAACATAGATGGCCACAGTGAACTTGCCCAGCGAACCAATCGTGGTCCAGCCGTAGCTGGCCACGGCGTTGCCGATCAAACCGACAGTGCCGATCGGGGCGAGGCGGATGATCCACCACAGGACTTTTTGGATGACGGCCAGGGCTGAACCGTTGAGCTTGAGGAACGGATCGGCCGCCTTGCCGACCTTCAGCGCCGCAATGCCAACCACAATGGCGATGACCAGGATCTGCAACACGTTGAAGCTGACGCTCGTGGACAGTGCACCCGAATCGTCGGTCTTCGTCGAGGCGCTCAGGCCCAGGAAGTTGGAAGGGAACAAGCCGATCAGGAATGACCACCAGTCACCCGACTTGCCTGTGTATTCCTTCGGTGTTGCCGTTCCTGTGCCGGCTCCGGGCTGGAACACGGAGCCCAGCACGATGCCAATGGTCACGGCGATCAGCGAGGTGATGGCGAACCAGAGCAGTGTGTTCCACGCCAATCGTGCCGCGTTGGTGACCTCACGGAGGTTGGCGATCGAGGAGACCACTGCGGTGAAAATCAACGGCACCACGGCCGCCTTCAAGATCGAGACATAGCTGGAGCCAATGGTGTCCAGGGTGGTGACCAGGCCGTTGGGGTCGGTTTCGGGATCGCCGCCGAGCTGGCGGGCGATCAGGCCGAGAACAAGCCCGGCGATGAGGGCGACAATGATTTGAACGCCAAAGGAGCTTGCCCATTTGGGCAGCTTCGACACTTTGGCAGTGTTTGCTGTGGAAGTCATGGGTCAACGTTAGGCGGGGGACAATAGCACCCGGAAATTTAGATTTCCTTGTATTACGCTGAATAAATTCAATTGTTACGGGTTCCGGCGCAAAGCCGGACCGTTTCAAATGCCAAGGTCGGGCCGGTCAGTCCAACAGGGCCACCTTCAGGGAATCGAGTCCCACGGAACCGACATTGAGTGCCCGGGTGTGAAAGTCGCGCAGGGAAAACGCGGATCCGTCCCGCGTTGCCAGTGCGTCCCTGATCTCTTCCCAGAGCCGCTGGCCAATCTTGTACGACGGCGCCTGGCCCGGCCAGCCCAGGTAGCGGTGGAACTCAAAGTCCAGCTGTCCGGCGGAAAGGTCCAGATTTTGGGCCAGGAAGTCGCGGCCCTTCTCGGCGGTCCAGGCCCCGGTTCCCCAGCGGGCCGGAATCGGCAGCTCCAGGTGCACGCCAATGTCAAAGACCACACGGGCTGCCCGGATGCGCTGCCCATCGAGCATGCCCATCTTGTCGCCTGGATCGGACAAATAGCCCAACTCGTCCATGAGCCGCTCAGCGTACAGGGCCCAACCCTCGCCGTGGCCCGACACCCAGCAGACATTGCGCCGCCAGTCGTTCAGCAGCCCCGATTGGTAGGTCGCGGTGGCAACCTGCAAATGGTGGCCCGGCACGCCCTCGTGGTAAACAGTGGTGGTTTCGGCCCACGTGGTGAACGAGTCTTCGCCCTCAGGGACAGACCACCACATGCGGCCCGGCCGGGAGAAATCCTCCGACGGGCCGGTGTAGTAGATACCGCCGTCCTGGGTGGGTGCGATGCGGCACTCAAGCCGGCGCATGATCTCCGGGATGTCGAACTGGTCGCCCGCCAGTTCGGCCATGGCTGCATCCGAGAGTTTCTGCATCCACGCTTTCAAGGCATCCGTGCCCTGCAATTGGCGGGCCGGATCTGCGTTCAGCAGGGCCTTTGCGTCCATAACTGAGGCGCCGGGCTTGATGGCCGAGGCCACGGCTTCCTGCTCGGCGATGACGCGGTCAAGCTCGGCCACGCCCCAGGCGTACGTTTCCTCCAGGTCAACTGCTGCGCCCAGGAACAGCCTCGACGCAAGCACATAGCGTTCCCGGCCCACGGCATCGGCGGTGGGCGCCACAGGCAGCAGCTCCGTGCGCAAAAAGTCCACCAGCGAGCCATAGGCCGCCCGCGCCAGCTCGGCATTGGCGAGCAGCGCAGTGGTGAGTTCGGCTGGCAGTGACGTGTCGACGTCGTGCGCGTCAGTCGCGTCAGTCGTCCCAGGTACGTCAAGGGCGGCATCGCGGGCCAGGGAAACAAAGAATCCGCCGGGGGCGGCGTGCCGCTCGCACTGCTCGATGACGGTCAGGACCTGGCGGCGTGCCGCGACGAGCCCGCGCGCTGCACCTGCCCGGAGCGAGGCGAGGTAACCATCGACGGCGCCCGGCACGTTGGCCAGCCGGGTGGCGACATGCTCCCAGTCCTGGACCGTGGCGGTGGGCATGAGATCGAAAATGGCCCGAATTTCCTGGGCGGGCGAGGCGATGTTGTTCAAATCAGCCAGCGGCCAGCCGCTCGCGTGCAGCTCAAGGTCCAGGCCCAGGCGCTCGTTCATGGCATGCCGCGTGACCTTGTCGACGTCGTCGGCAGGCTCGAGCGCGTCCAGGGCGGCGAGGGTGTCGGCGGCCGCCTGGGCCATGGCTTCCAAGCCCGCGGGGGAGTGGTCGCGGTACTCGCCCTCGTGCCCGGTCCGGCCCAGCTCGGTGGCAAATGCGGGATCAAGCGCCAGCAACGTCTCGGTGTAGTCGTTGGCAACCCGGTCGATGGCAGTGGTGGCCCGAATGGGCTGCGCAGGCAAAGTCATGGTCAAGAGCCTACTCGGCCCGCCCGGCCCCGTGTCCAAGGGCCGGGGTCATCGTGCGGGACCTGCGAAGGCTAGTGCCCCGAGCGCCGCCAGGATCCGGCACCGGGTTTCGGCGGCAGGTTCAGCTGCGCCCGCCGGGCCCAATGCCGTGACGGTGCCCGGAGGATTTCGCCGCCGGCCCCTGACTGCAGGGCAAGCACGACGGCGGTCACGGCGGCAAGTTCCTCGGCGCTGGGATTGCCCCGGGTCACGTTGAGCAACGGTTCTTGGGTGCCCGCCGCACCGGGCTGGAAGTCGGGGGGGATCACAGCGGGATGTTCCCATGCTTTTTGGCGGGCAGGCTGGCGCGCTTGTCGCGCAGGGCCCGCAGGCCCTTGATCAGCTGGATGCGGGTGTCGGACGGTGCGATGACGGCGTCGATGTAGCCAAGCTCGGCCGCCTGGTACGGGTTCAGCAGCTCATCTTCGTAATTGCGGACGATCTCTGCGCGGCGGGCTTCAACGTCGCCGCCTTCTGCCGCCACCGCGGCGAGGTCGCGGCGGTACAAAATGTTGACGGCTCCCTGAGCGCCCATGACACCGATCTGGGCTGTGGGCCAGGCCAGGTTCAAGTCGGCGCCGAGCTTCTTGGAGCCCATGACGATGTACGCTCCGCCGTACGCCTTGCGGGTGATGACTGTCAGCTTCGGCACTGTCGCCTCGGCGTAGGCGTACAGCAGCTTGGCGCCGCGGCGGATGATGCCCTGGAATTCCTGGTCCTTGCCGGGCAGGAACCCGGGCACGTCAACCAGGGTGATGATGGGGATGTTGAAGGCGTCGCAGTTGCGCACAAAGCGGGCGGCCTTTTCGGAGGCGTTGATGTCCAGGGTGCCGGCGAACTGCATCGGCTGGTTGGCCACGATGCCCACGGTGTGGCCTTCAATGCGGCCGTAGCCGATCATGACGTTGGGCGCGTAGAGGGCCTGCATCTCGAGGAAGTGTCCGTCGTCGAGGATCTGCTCAATCACGGCGCGCATGGTGTACGGCTGGTTGGCCGAGTCCGGGATCAGCGTGTCCAGGGCGAGGTCGGCGTCGTCGAGCATCAAGTCCTGTTCATGCTCGGTGACGGGGGGTTCGGCAAGGTTGTTTGAGGGCAGGAAGTCAAGGAGTTCGCGGACAAACTCAATCGCGTCGCCCTCATCCGTGGCCAAATAGGTGGAGGTTCCCGTGGTGCTGTTGTGCTGTCGGGCGCCGCCAAGGGTTTCCATGTCCACGTCCTCGCCCGTGACTGTCTTGATGACGTCGGGGCCGGTGATGAACATGTGGCTGGTCTTGTCGACCATGACGACATAGTCGGTCAGTGCGGGGGAGTAGGCGGCGCCGCCGGCGCAGGGGCCCATGATGAGGGAGATCTGCGGGACCACTCCGGATGCGTGGACGTTGTTGCGGAAGATGTCGGCGAACATGGCCAGCGAGGCCACGCCTTCCTGGATGCGTGCGCCGCCGCCATCGTTGATGCCGACGACGGGGCAGCCGTTGCGCAGGGCGAATTCCTGGACCTTGACGATCTTCTCGCCATTGACCTGGCTCAGGGAACCGCCGTACACGCTGAAGTCCTGGCTGTAGATGCCGATGAGGCGCCCATCCACGGTGCCGTAGCCGGAGACGACACCGTCGCCGAGCGGCTGCTTCTTTTCCATGCCGAACGCGTGTGAACGGTGCACGGCAAGGGCGTCGAACTCAACAAAGGAATCGGGATCCAGGAGCATGTCAATGCGTTCGCGGGCGGTGTTGCGGCCCTTGGCATGCTGCTTCTCGATGGCAGCCTCACCTGACGGCATTTTCGATTGAGCCGAACGGTCGCGGAAATCGGCAATTTTGCCTGCTGTCGTTGATAGGTCGTGGCTCATTGATACTCCGGCTCAGTAGTGTGGAAGCTGGCGACCCTTCATAGGAACCGCACAAAAGGGCAAACTCTCCTCACAGTCTAATAACGAAAATAGCCCTTGCGTGTGTAGGAAACCTACAAAGTCGGCAGATAACTGTCTGAGGTTCCTCCACCGCCGCGGTGACGGCTGCGCACCGGCGGAGCGTGCTGTTGCGCCGGATAGGATTGAATCCATGAACGGCGCCTCTCCTGATCTGAACCGCACCGGCCTCGAAGGCCCCGTCCTCAAGTCTGCCCTGATGCATCCGCAGGGCTGCTTTGGCCGGGTGGAGGTGGTTGCTTCAAGCGGTTCCACCAACACTGAGCTGGCCACCGGGGCAGCCAATGTCGATGAATACTGGCCGGACCTGAGCGTGTTGATCGCCGACGCCCAACCGTCCGGAAAAGGCCGCATGGGCAGAAGCTGGGAAGTGCCGGCGGGGGCGGCCATGATTTCAAGCGTGTTCCTGCGCCCGGCGGAGCAGGCCGCAGCGTCGGCAGGCCCCGGCACCAACCCCAGCCCGGGCACCGGCGCCAACCCCGACACCAGCCCGGGGCAGCCGTTCGCGCCAACCGGATACGGCTGGCTGTCGATTCTGGCCGGCGTGGCACTGTGCGGAACCGTGCGCTCGCTGACGGGCGTGCCGGCCGAACTGAAGTGGCCCAACGACGTCGTGGTCAGGGGGCGCAAGCTGGCCGGCATCCTGGCCCAGCTCGTGCCGGCCAAAGTCGTGACTGCCGCCGCGGCGGGCCCGGGAGCCAGCGGTGCAAAGGGCGCCCTCGGTGCGGCCGGCACCCACGGCGGGCTCCGCGTCCAGGCTGGTCCCGGCGTCGTGGTTGGGGCGGGTGTCAATGTCAGCCTGCAGGCCGGTGAGCTGCCGACCGACCGCGCCACCTCACTGTTGCTTGAGAACGCCACAACCCTGGACCGGAACCTGCTGCTCCCCGCGTACCTGAACCATTTTGCCGAGCTGTACCGGGACTTTGTGGCTGTTGGCGGGGATGCGCTGCGCCCGCTGCCCGGCGGACGGGGGCAGGGGCACAGCGTCCTGGAGCTCGCGCAGGAATGCATGAGCACCTTGGGCCAGGAAGTGCGCGCCGAACTGCCCGGCGGAGCCATGCTGCACGGCACCGCGACGGCCTTGGGGCCCGACGGCGGATTGCTGCTGCGTGACGCGGCCGGAACCATCCATGCCGTCAGCGCCGGGGACGTGATCCACCTGCGGCGCACCGGGCCCGGCGGCACGGTGAATTATGCGTAACTGGCTGCTGGACGACGAACAGGTTGTCGTCCGCTGTCGGCCGCATTCCCGGATCCTGGTCTGGCCCATCACGGTCGGGCTGCTGCTGGTGCTTGGCGGATCGGCGGGCCTGGCCAAATTGCAGCCGGGCCCTTTTGCCGGGTGGGCGCCGGATGCCTGGGCCTGGCGGGAGCCGGCCGTGGCGCTGCTTGTCGCGGTGGTGGTCCTGCTTGAACTGGCCTACCCGGTGCGGCGCGTGCTGCGCTGGGCCTGGACCCGCTACATCCTGACCAACCAGCGGCTGCTGGTCCGCCGCGGGCCGTGGGGGCGCATCGCGGAGGTCCATGTCCTGGAGCAGGTCCAGGAGGTGCGTCCGGTGCAGAATTGGCGCCAGCGAATGGTCGGATCAGGGGACCTGCAGCTGCACATGTACAAGGGGACCATGCGCACGGTGGCGGAAGTTCCCGTGCTGAACCGCTTTAATGGTGAAATGCAACATGCCTGGACCAAGGTGTTCCGGGCGTCCATTCAGCAAACACCCCATCAGGGGGACTACGCTGGTGAAGTTGGCATGACAGAGAAGGAGCGGCGCAAGCTTGGAAGAAACAACTGACCCACCCGAGCCGTTGTCGCCTCCTGCTGCACGCAACCCCCTCCCGCCTGCCTCACGCAACCAAACCCGGGACCTGGAAACACAGCTTCTTGGCGGGGAACGGACGCTCAAGCGCCGTGACGTCGCCGCCGGTGTTGGCGTTTCGCTGTTGTCGGCACGCAAAATTTGGCGCGCCATGGGCTTCCCCAACCTGGGGGACGACGACGTCGCCTTCACCGAGCGCGACAAGGAAGCCCTGCAGACCGTCGTCACCATGGTCCGTGAAGGCCTCCTGACCGAGGAAACAGCCATCTCGGTTACCCGTTCCATCGGCCAAATGACCGACAGGATGGCTGTCTGGCAGATCGAGGCGCTCGTTGAAGACCTGGTGGTGGAGCACGGTGTCAGCGACGCCGAGGCCCGCCGCGCAGTGGTGTCGGAACTGCCCAACCTCATTGCCCCGCTGGAAGAACTTTTGGTGTACTCCTACCGGCGCCAGCTCAACGCCGGCATTCAGCGGCTGGCCGTGCGGGCCGAAGAAGGCCTCGCCTCCAGTGAACTGGGGCGCGTCGGCGGCGAGGACGACGCCCCGCTTCCGCTCGCACGCGCCGTGGGCTTTGCCGACCTTGTCAGTTACACCTCCCTTTCCCGGCGCATGAACGAAAAAACCCTGGCCCGCCTCGTGCAGCGTTTTGAAAACATTTGTGCCGAGATCATCAGCGTCGGTGGCGGCCGCCTTGTTAAAACCATTGGCGATGAAGTCCTCTACAACTGTGAAACCCCCGTGGCCGGCGCCCAGATTTCCCTGTCCCTGGCCGAGGCCATGGCGGCCGACGATTTCCTGCCCGAGGCCAGGGTGGCCATGGTGTGGGGCCGGGTGCTCTCACGCCTCGGCGACATTTACGGGCCCACGGTGAACCTGGCCGCACGGCTGACATCGCTGGCGGAACCGGGCACGGTTCTCATCGACTCGGTCACGGCCTCCGCGCTGAGAAATGACGACAGGTTCATCCTGACCCAGCTGCCAGTTGAAAATGTCCGCGGCTTCGGCGAGGTCGCCCCGGTGCTGCTCGAACGCGGCACGGGCACGGGCCTGGTCATCGACTAACGGCTCCCAGCCTGCGGCGGCCCTGTCCTCGGCGGTGCTGCCGGCGTACCGTAGGAATCCAGCGGCGAAACTGCCGGGCAGCTGCATTGGCCGGTACGGCATCTTGGAGGCAGTCACGCCATGAAAAACCATAGCCAAGCAGGGGATTACAAGGCCGCCCTGGACCGTGCGCATGCCCACGCAAGCGGCTGGCTCGAGTCGCTGCCGGAACGTCCCGTGGGGCCCCGGCTGAATGCCGACCAGCTGCTGGCCCAGTTCTCCAAACCACTGCAGGAGGAACCCATGGACGCGGCCGCCGTCGTCGACGAGCTGGCGCTCCTGGCCGAACCCGGGCTGATGGCGATGCCCTCGGGCCGGTTCTTCGGCTGGGTCATTGGCGGCACGCTCCCGGCAGCCATGGCGGCCGACTGGCTGGTCAGCGCCTGGGACCAAAACGCGGCCATGCGCTATGCCACGCCGGCCACCGCGGCAGCGGAAGAGGCTGCCGGTGCTTGGCTGTTGGAACTGCTGGGGCTGCCCGCCGGGGCCGACGTCGGCTTCACCACCGGGGCAACCGGGGCCAATTTCACCGGCCTGGCCGCCGCCCGGGCGCATGTCCTTGACGTGGCCGGCTGGGACCTGGACACGGACGGCATGTCGGGCGCCCCCAGGGTGCGGGTCCTTGTGGGTGCCGAGCGCCATGCCTCCATTGACATGGCACTGAAATATTTGGGTCTCGGCAATCCGGCCGAGGTCGCTGTCGACACGCAGGGCCGCATGCTGCCCGCCCGGCTCGCAGCGGCGCTGGAGGCCGGAACTGGGCCGGCCATCGTCTGCCTGCAGGCCGGAAACCTGCATTCCGGTGCCTCCGATCCGATGGGCGAGGCAGCCGCGATTGCCCACAGGCACGGCGCCTGGGTGCATGTTGACGGCGCGTTTGGGCTTTGGGCTGCGGCGAGCCCGACGCACCGCCACCAGCTCGCGGGCCTGGCGGAATGTGACTCGTGGGCCACCGATGCGCACAAGACGCTCAATGTTCCCTACGACTGCGGGGTGGCCATCGTTTCGCGGCCGGAGGTGCTCCGCCCGGTTTTCGGCGCGCACACCAGCTACCTCGTGACCGATGACCACGGCCCCGGCGATCCCTTCGAAAAGGTGCCTGAATTTTCCCGCCGGGCCCGGGGCATTCCGGTGTGGGCGGCGTTGCGCTCCCTGGGCACCTCCGGCGTCGTGGCTCTCATTGACGGTTTGGTGGCCCATGCGCAGGCGTTTGCGGAAGCGCTCTCCCGCATGGACGGTGTCGAGGTGCTCAACGACGTCGTTTTCACCCAGGTGTGCGTGAGCTTTGGTTCCGACGAGCGCACGCGCAGCATCACCGCCCGCGTCCTGGCAGACGGCACCACCTGGATGTCCGGTTCGCACTGGGCCGGGCGGGACATCCTGCGCATCTCCGTGAGCAATTGGGCCACGGACGACGGCGACGTGGCGGCGTCCCTGGCCGCCGTCCAGCGGGCGGTGGCTGCCGAAGGTGACGGCTGAACACAGCTGCAGCCTGGCCGCCTGGGCGGGGATCCGCAGGCGGCTGTGGTGCGCCGGCTCACCGCCGGAACCGGGTGGCGAGCCGGGACAGGTCGATGCGGTTGGACGCGCCGGTTTTGTGCAGCAGGTTTGAGATGTGGGTGCTGACTGTTTTCTCGCTGATCACCAATGACGCGGCAATCTCGGCGTAGCTGCGGCCGGCGACGACAAATTCCAGAATCTCCCGCTCACGCGGCGTGAGCCCGGGCAACCGCACAAGGTCCGTTCGTGCAGCGCCTGCCAAGGGGGCCGTCGTCTTGATGCGGGCGTCCGTGGCGAGTTTGCGCAAGTGTCCCTGGATGGGGCCGGCCTGCAGCTCGTCGGCGAGGGCGAGCCCGCGGCGGAGCACTGTGGCTGCCAGCGGACGCAGGGAGTGTCCGTGCAGCAGCAGGGATTCCGCAGCCCGCCAACAGGAGTAGGCCTCCTCCCACCTCAGGGTTGCCGCCTGGCAGGCGTCGGCTGTCAGGATCCATTCCGTTGCATTGTCCGCACTCCCTCGGGCCCGGCCCGCCTCGGCCTGGTACAGCAGGTTGAAGGCTGCCACCTGTGTGGCGTACAGCTGGGTTTCATTGCCCGTTTCCTGCAGAACGGATGGGAACTCCCGCAGCAGGGCGTTGGTGCGGGCGAGCAGCGCGGCGACCGGCCGGCCGTCGTCCCTGGCCATCTGGACCAGATCCGCCAAGGAGCGGGCAGCCAGGGGAAGGAGCCATTCGCACATGGTGGGCGGCTGCCCCTCCGTGTTGACCCCGGCCATGGCGGCTGCGCAGGCGGCGTCCGGATGGCCCGCAGCCAGGAGAACCTCTGCGCGGACGGCATCGAAGTCAAGATTGTGAAATACCGACGACTGGGAGAATATTTCATCGGCGCGGGCAAGGTGCGCCTCCGCTTCCCCCTGCCGGCCCTGCCAAGCTGACAGCCTGGCAGCAGTCAGCCGGGCCGCGACATCCCCCATGGCGCCGGGATCCGAACCCAGCGCCACGCGAAGCGCCTGACCGCACTCCTGCCAGCGGCCGATGGCCAGATAACTGCCGGCCTCGTCGGCGGCCATCTTGGCCAGATACAAATGCGGTGCGCCCAAATCAGTCAGCCGCTGCCTTCCGGCACGCATCAGTTCGGCGAAGGTCTGGCTGGTCCACGCCGCCGTTGCGTTGGCCTGCCAGAGCGTTGCATGCACCAGCGCCCAGAAATCGCGTGCCTGTGCAGCTGCCGTTGCGCCCTCGGCGGCCAGGATCCGGGCCTCCTCCGGTTGCCCGCCAAACAGCGCCGCCATGGAGTTGGCCGTCAATGCATAGGAAAGGGCTCTGGGATTTCCTGCCTTCCGGGCAATTGCCAGGGCCTCTGCGGCCCTGGCCGGCGCCTCGGGGTCGTCCTTCCACAGCCCGATGTGGGCCAGTTCGGCCAGGGCATAGGCGTATTGCCAGCTGTCCGGGTTTGCACCTGCCAGCTGCACGGCCCTGCGCATTTGGTCTTGGGCGAGGAATTCCCGGCCCATGGAAAAGCGCAGCAGGGCGCGCCGCACCAACAGTTCGGCGGCATCCAACGGCTGTTTCGAGCGGTCCGTCCCCGCCAGCAGTGCCTCCACGGCCTCCAGCTCAACTTCCGGGGCGCCCGTTTCCTCAGCAGCGATCCGCAACCTGGACCACAACTCCTGCACGCTCTCCGGCACGTGCGGAAGTCCACGGCGCAGGGCCACGGCACGCCGCAGCAGGCGCAGCATCTCGGCACCCCCGCCCGCGTGTCCGGCAGCGGCGGATGCCCGCAGGGACCAGCGGTAGGCCTCGGCCGCGTGGCCGGATGTGTCATGGTGGTGGGCCAACGCCGCAAGCAACTCAAAATCCGGGTCTTCCCGGCCGTCCAGCAGGGTCTGCGCATGGGCGGCAAAAAGCGCATGCCAGCGTGTCCGTTCGTCGCCGTCCAAACCCTGCTGCAGGACCTCGGCGATCAATGGATGGTGGAACCACCAGCGGTTCCCGTCGGTGCTGCACTCAACAATTCCGGCTTCGGAGGCCTCATGCAGCAGCGCCGGGACGCCGTCCGGACTGCCGTCGAGCCGCACGACGGCGCCGAGGTCCACAGAGGACAGCGGCCGTCCGGCCACGGCCATGATTTGGGTCAGCCGCCGCGCCCGGTCGGAAAGGCTGTGCCAGGAGCGCAGGACCGCGCCCTTCAAGTCGGCGGGCAGTTCAGCCGGCAAGTGGCGGGCCGCGGGTTCCAGCCCCGCAACGACCAGCCTGTTGAGGTAGGCATTCCCGGCGGTGTGGTGGAAGACTTCCTGCAGCAGCGACTGGTGCGGGGGAGCACCCAAAAGGTGGGCCAGTTGGGCCTCGGTGTCGAACCGGTCCAAGGGCCCCAGCCCCAGCCAGCCGGTCCGGGGCATGCGCCTGACGTCGGCAAGCCAGCTTTGGAGCGGGTGCACTTTGCCCACCTCGCCGGCGCGCAGCGTGGCGATGATGGCCATGCGCCTGTCGGCCGGACCGGCGATGAGGTACATCAGGACGTCCAAGGTGCTTTGGTCGGCCCACTGCAGATCGTCGATGACCAGGACCAACGGGCGGCGCCGGGAGAGTTCGTCCAACCAGTCGTCGATCGCAACGGGGACGTCATTCGGCGGCTCACCGGCCTTTGGCAGCGTCGGGCGCGCGTCGCCGTCGAAGCTTGGCGCCGAACGGAAGGCCGAACGCAGCGCCAGAAACGGGACGGTGGTCGAAGCCAGGGGCAGGGCGGCACCGGCGAAGATCCAGCCCGTGAAGGCGGCGGATGCACAGGCGTGCTGAACCAGGGCAGTCTTCCCGACGCCGGCGTCCCCGGAGACCACAATGGTGCCGGCCGTGCCAGCAACGGCACCGGCCAACAACGAGCCCAGGAAGTCCAGTTCCCGTGCCCGCCCGACGATGTCAGCGCCATGGGTGCCTGCGTTCTCGGCCATCCTACAATTTTCGCACCGCTGCCGCCGGAACGGGCCGAAAGGGGACTATAAATCTCAGGGTCCCGGGCGTCCATCTCAGGTGCCGATCCCGATGCCGGCTGGGGAGGCCCCGGAGGACTGTGGAGATATCAGTCCAGCGGTGATCGAAAGGCAAGACAATGTACACCTCACATCATGCATCACGGTGGGCGGCCCTGGCCGCCGTCGCGCTGTTCTTCGTCGTTGCCGTCCCGTCCCCCGCCGTTGCGGTGCAGGATCCGGGCACGTTGGGCAGAAGCGTGCAGCAGTCAACGGGGCAGCAGTGTCCGTTGACCCGGATCGGAACGCAATTTGTCCGTTGCGACACCCTCACGGGCGCAGGGTCGGCCGCACCATCCTGGGTGCCAGAGGGCTGACGCATCAGCTTGCCCGGGCCGGAACCTCCACCGAAACGGAGGGCCGGACCCGGGCCACTGGCCTGCCCACATCCAGCCCTCCCTCAAGAAATAGTTTGACCATCAACTGGAGCAATCCGGTAGGATGCCAATGGTGACTTTTTTGAAAGTCCCGTTATTTTTCGTATGCGATTCTCCTGGCTGGTGGGGAAGCAAGGGCTAGTCATGGCACTGAGCGGTTTCTTTGGCACATCTTCGAACAAGAAACAGCTGTTTACGGCCTCCGCGGCTGTGGTGGTGTCCGCTGCGGTTGTGACAGGCGCGGTCGTCTACCCCGGCTTCAGCACGGCCGACGTTGAACTCAACGACGGCAGCGTGTGGGTGACAAACCGCGCGGACGGGCTCGTGGGCCACCTCAACGACCAATCCAAGGTCCTCGACGGCGGCTTCACCGCCACGACCACCAATTTCGACGTCATCCAGAATGCCAACAATGTCTTCATGAGCTCCGATTCGGGCTCCCTGCTCAACACTGTCAGCGTCCCGCTCATGGCCATGGAATCCGAGACCAACCTGGGCGGCGGCAAATACGCCTCGCAGGGCACCAACATGGTCTCGCTGACGGATCCCAACCAGGGCAAGGTCTGGGCCCTGGAGAATGCGGCCGTCCAGGGTTTTACCGATCAGGCCACCGTCCCCATTCTCACCGGTCTGGGCACCGCAGTTTCCGTCACGGCCCCCGATGACACCATTTACACCGCGGACGTCAAGACCGGCCAACTCATCACCACAGTGGTGAACGGCAATGGGACTGTCAGTTCGCAGGAACGGACCACCGTGGCCGGCATGGCCGGCCTGGAGGACCTGCAGATCACGGTTGCCGGCGGCAAGCCTGTCACCTTCTCCGCCGAGGCCGGGAAAATGTTCCTGCCGGGGGACAAGGTGGTTGAGCTGGAGAAGTCCGACGGCGGATTGCTCGCCCAGGCGAGCAGCGACGGCGACTTTGTTGCCCTGGGGACGGCGACGGCGCTGGTCACCCAGCCGCTGGACGGCTCGGCCGCCAAGGTGCTGGAACTGGGCGGCACCGGAAAAGCCGTCGCCCCCGTGGTGCAAAACGGCTGCGTCCACGCGGCCTGGTCGGGCGCCAACAAGTACGTGCTGGCCTGCGACGGCAGCGGCACGCTTGTTGACATCCCCAAGGCCGGCGGCACCTCCGAGTTTGTGTTCAGGAAGAACCGCGACGTTGTGGTCCTGAACGACATCAACACCGGCAACGTCTGGCTGGTCAACCAAAACATGCTGCTCGTCAACAATTGGGACGACCTGAAGTCGGAAGTGAAAAAGGCTGACGACGCCGAGCAGGACTCGGCAGACCCCAATGTGGTCAGCGCATTGCCTGACCGCACCAAGCCCAACAGGCCGCCGCTGGCCACCGCCGACGAGTTTGGCGTCCGGGCAGGAAAAACCACTATCCTGCCCGTGCTGTTCAATGACTCGGACCCCGACGGCGATGTGCTGAGCGTTGAAAAACCGGCCGTGGATCCGTCCGTCGGCGCCGTCTCGTCAATTTATGACGGCACCGGACTGCAGGTCACGGTTCCCGCCGAGCAGGCCGGTTCTGCACAATTCAACTATGTCGCCAATGACGGCCGCGGCGGGACTGACCGCGCCAATGTCAGCGTCAGGGTCGTCCCGCCCGCTGAAAACACGGCACCGCGCACCCTGCGCGACCAGATCCTTGTGGTTGAACAAGGCCGCACCATGAGTCAAAACGTCCTGCTCGACTGGATCGACCCCGACGGCGACGACATCTTCCTGCGCGACGCCGTGTCCGGGGACAAGTCCGCCGTCATCAAGACCACCCCTGACGGCCAGCTCAGCTACACGGACGACGGGGAGGAAATCGGGATGAAAACCATGACCGTCACCGTCTCCGACGGGCTCGCCACCAAGGATGCGAAAGTCAAGGTCAACGTCAAGCCGTCTGGAGCCGTGCCGCCGGCGGCCAACGCTGACTTCTTCCGCGCCATCGTTGGCGAGCCCGTGGTCCTTTCGCCGCTGAAAAATGACCAGGACCCGGCCGGCGGGACCCTGCGGTTGGCCAGTGTGTCCGCCGTGCCCAACGCCCAGATGTCAAAGATTACGGACAAGGGCACCGTCACCTTCACCTCCAGCACGGCGGGTCCGGTCTACCTGGAATATCAGGTGACCAACGGACCCATGAGCGCCACGGGGCTGATCCGTGTGGACGTGCAGGAAGCAGACAAACAGGGACTTCCCGTGGCCGTCAAGGACCTGGCCATGCTGCCCTCCGGCGGTTCGGTGCTGGTGGACGTGTTGGGCAATGACACCGACCCGGCAGGCGGGGTGCTGGTGGTTCAGTCGGTTGAACTTCCCGGGGGATCACCAGTTTCGGCGACGATCATTGAACGCAACATCGTCAAGTTGACGGACTTGCGCGGCCTCAAGGACACGCTCAGCATCAAATACACCATCTCCAACGGGGCGGGCAGCGCCGTGGGGGAAATCGCCGTCGTCCGCATTCCCGCAGCAGACAAGGTGCAGCCGCCCAGGGTGGAACCGGACACGGCCCGGGTCAGGGTGGGCGACGTTGTGACCATCCCGGTGCTGCTCAATGACAGCGACCCCAACGGTGAGGTGCTAAAGGCTCCGGAGGTCGTGGAAACGCCTGATCCGGCCCTCGGCCAGCTGTTCACCGACCAAAACGAGTTGCGTTTCATCGCCGGCCCCACGCCTAAAACCGTGCAGGGCGTGTACCTGGTGGCCAACAGCAGCGGGCAGTACAACTCGGCCCCTGTCACCATCACCGTCGTGCCCGAAGACCCCGAACACAACCAGCCGCCCGCCGCCAAAAACCTGACCGGCCGTGTCATTGCCGGGGAAAACGTGCGCATCCCGGTTCCCTTGAACGGGATCGACCCCGAAGGTGACTCGGTGGAGCTGGTGGGCATTGACAAGGGCCCCTCGCTTGGCACGGCCGAATCCGGCAACGGCTTCATCTTCTACACCGCCGGCGGCAGTTCGTCCGGCACTGACAGTTTCACCTACAGGGTGCGGGACAGGCTGGGCGCCGAATCCATCGCCCGCGTGGATGTGGGCGTTGCACAGCCACTGACCATGAACCACCCTCCCGTGACCGAGGACGACTACATCACCATGCGGCCCGGGCGAAAGGTTGCCCTGGAGGTGCTGCTCAATGACTCAGATCCCGACGGCGGCCAGCTCGGCCTGGTGAAGGACGGCTTCCAGGGGCCGGAGGAGATGGCCCCCTCGGTGACCGACAAGGGCAAGGCGCTCGTCACTTCACCCGTGGAGCCGGGAATCGCCACCATGTTGTACACCGCGGCCGACAAATTTGGGGCCACGGCCACCGGAAACATCCGCATGACAGTGTCTCCGGACGCGCCGCTAAAGGCACCCATCGGCCGGGACGACAGGGTCACGGTGAAGCAGATGTTGGGCAAGAACACCGTGGACGTGCCGGTGCTTGAAAATGATGCAGACCCCGACGGCGTCACCGAGGAACTCAACGTCGCCGTCCAGGCACTCCCGGGAGCGGGAAACGCCACCGCCACCGTCACGTCCACAGGAGCCGTCCGTGTGGTGCTGGAAGCCGGCGAGCAGCTGGTTCCCTACACAGTGACAGACCAGGACGGGCTCACCTCGACAGCCGTCATTTGGGTGCCGGGCCTGGACAAGCAGTACCCGGTGTTGAAAAAACATGACGTCATCCGGCTCACCGCCGGGGAATCCGCCGTAATGAAGCTCTCCGACTACGTGCAGGTCAGGGAGGGCAGGACGCCGCGGCTGACCGAGGCCGCAAAGATCTCACTTGTGGGGGCACCCAGCGCCAACGTCATTGAAGGCGACGGGGCCGGCATCAAATATGCCGCCGACATCAAGTACTACGGTCCCGGCTCTATCACCTTTGAAGTCACCGACGGCAAGGGCCCCGACGATCCCGACGGACTGAAGTCAACGCTGACAGTCATGACCCTCGTGGACCCGGCCCCCGTCAAGAAAGAGCCCGAGCCGACGGTTCCGCCCAAGGAAAAGAAGGAAGAACCCAAGAAGGAGGAGGAAAAAAAGAACACTCCTCCCACCTTCACCGGCTCCATGCTGGAGGTGCCGCAGCAGGAAACAGTAACGCTGGATGTTGGCCCGATGGCATTCGACGTCGATCCCGGCGACAAGGAAAAGTTCAAGTTTGCGATGGTTGGCAACCAGCCGGCAAACTTCAAGGTCGCCTTTGAGGGCTCGGTGCTGACAGTCACACAGAGCACCGGCACAAAGGTGGGCACGAAGGCCACCGTCCAGGTGAGCGTCAGCGACGGCAGCAACGACCCCGTCGTGGCCGACGTGGCACTGTCCGCCACCTCATCTTCCGAGCCGCTGCCCGTCGCCAACCAGGACATCGTCAAGGACGCCCACGCAGGCCGCGCAGAAGTCATCAAGGTGCTGGCCAACGATGTCAACCCGTTCCCGGGCACTCCATTGGAGGTGGTGAACACCTCCATCGAGACGGATCCCAAGGGCATCGTTGTCACCAACACCAACGATTCCGTGACGGTAAAAACCGACGGTGACTACAAGGGCACAGTGGTGGTCAGATATGTCGTCGAGGACAAGACGAAGGACGCGGACCGCCATGCAAACGGCAAGATCCGCATCACCGTCAAGGGCAAGCCGGACGCCCCCAGCAAACCTCAGGTCCTGGAGGAAAAGAACGAGGCAGTCCTGCTGACCTGGAATCCGCCTGCCGACAATGGCTCGCCGCTCACCGGCTACACCGTGAGCTGGACAGGTGGCTCGCAGAAGTGTGCCACCAACACCTGCACCATCACGGGCCTGGAAAATGCCGTGGAGTACAAGTTCAAGGTCACGGCCACCAATGCTGTCGGCGAATCGGACCCTTCACCGCTCTCCGTGGCGGCAATGCCGGACAGCAAGCCTGACCCGCCTGCCGCCCCCGCCACCAAATTTGGGGACCGGGCTGTATCGATGACGTGGAAAACCCCCGTGGGGAAGTACTCACCCGTGACGAAATTCAATGTGGAAATTTCGCCCGCACCTGCCGGCCAAAACGCCCAGCAGACGGGATTGACTGGCAACTCGCTGACCTGGTCCGGCCTGAGCAACGGCACCGAATACCAATTCCGTGTCCAGGCCGTGAACAAGGCGGCCCAGCCTTCCGATTGGAGCCCGTATTCGGCGTCGGAGATCCCGGCCGGCAAACCGGCTGCGCCGCCGGCACCCACTGTGCAGGTGTTGGAACGCGTTGGCAACCAGAACCAGATCGGTGTCAACTGGGGCATTCCATTTGCCAATGGCGCCCAGGTCACCTCATACATCCTGACCCAGTCCGGCGGCGGAGTCCCGGCCACCACATATCGGCCGACGACGAACAGCCAGACTGTGGCCGTGAGCAACTCCACTGAGCCCTACACCTTCAGTGTTGTGGCGATCAACAAGGCCGGAAACAGCGAATCCAGCCCGGCCTCCACGCCGCAGCGGGCCGTGGGCAAGGTGGCGATGATGTCACCGCCCAGCCTGGCCGTCGTCAACGAGACGGCGGCAGGCGGCCAAGTGCAGGTCAGCTACACCCCCTTGAATGAAGGGCAGCTCAGCGGCTATGCGGCCAGCGAGGTCAGCTACTGTGTCAAGCTCTCCACCGGGGCCCAACAATGCGGTGTCCCGTCAGGGGTGGTGTTGTCCTCACCCAATGGTGCGGATGTGTATGCCACTGCCTGGGCGGTTGCCTCCACGGGAGGCATCGGTTCCACGGGTGACGCATCACCGCCGTCCAACACGGTGAAGCCGTACGGCAATCCGGGCTCGGCCGGGGTGGGCGGCAGCAATGGCGCGGCGGAAACCCAAACCGTCAACTACAACTGGTCGTTCCCTGCCGGAGCGGTGGACGTCGCCAAATTTGAGGTTCGCGTCGATGGCGGTGCCTGGACAGTCAAGACCGGCAACGGCAGTGCCGTCCACAACACGGGCGCCTACAGCAAAAGCGTGACGATTGACGCACGCACCATGAACTCCGTTGGCAGCTACGGACCCACCGCCTCAAAGACACTGACGAGCGGGACGAAACCTCCGCCGGCCCCGCCCAAGACATTCGTCCGCGTCATAGCGGGCACTTACCACTCCTGCACCCAGGGCGCTGGTGAGAATACGAGCAACTACCAGACCAATCCCAAGAGGTGCGGCGGCGTGGTCTCGAACGGCGGCGATTACGATATCGATGACAACAGCAAATGGCAGGATTACGCCGATGGCTGGGTCGAGGTGACCGGCTGTGGCGACATTTTCTACTCCTGGTACAGCGACTGGTACGTCATGTCCACCGGCCCCAATGCGGGCCGCGCGGTCAACGGCCCGGACGTGGAAGTGCGCGACGAAAACGGCGGGAGCCTCCGCTGCAATTAACCCGGAGCGGACCACCTGTTAGCCTTGGCAACGGTGGTTTCGCCCCGGGAACGGCAACTGCAACAGCCACCACCAGCACCACCAGCACCACAGGTCTCAGCGGTCTCATCCAGCCGGCTCCAACCAGCCGGCTGAGCTAAGGGTTTTTCATGGCTTTGAACGTTTTCGCCGGAAAGCACACGCGCAAGCGGTTCTTCTCCGTTTCCGCCGCAGCAGTCGTCTCCGCGGCCGTCGTTGCCGGGGCACTGATCTACCCCGGATTCAGCACGGCCGACGTGGAACTCAACGACGGCAGCGTCTGGGTGACCAACCGCAGCATCAACATGGTGGGCCACCTCAACGTGCCCTCGGAGGTGCTCGACGGCGGGTTCACGGCCACCACCGAAGGCTTCGACGTGCTGCAGGATGCCGGCACCGTCTTCATGGACAACGACTCCGGCACCCTCCTGAACCAGGTCGACGTGCCCGCCATGACACTCACCGAGGACACCGCGCTGGGCGGCAGCAAAACCATCTCCCTCGGCACCGACACCACCGTCATCACCGACCCGGCCGCCGGCAAGGTCTGGGCCGTGCCCACCACCGCCGCCGGTTCGTTCGATGAGAAAACCACCAAGCCCATCCGGACGAAAATAACCAACGCACGTGCCGCCGTCGCCCTTGAAACACACGACGGCGTGAGTGAAGTTTTCGTGCTCAACCCGGGTGCCGCGGTGCTCACCCAGGTGAGTGTTGGCCCGGACGGCAAGGTCATTGAGACCAAGGACGAAAAGATCGAGGGGCTGCCGGCGTCGGGCAAGCTGACGCTGAGCCTGGTGGGGGACAAGCCCGTCGTGCTGGATCCCGAGACCGGGACCGTGTTCCTGCCAGGCAACAAGCACGTGGTGATTCCCGCGGCGAAGGGCGCTAGCCTGCAACAGCGCAGCAAGGACAGCGACTTTGTTGCCCTGGAAACCGGCAACGCGCTGGTGCTGCAACCGGTCAACGGCGGCGAGGCAACGAGCGTTGATGTTGGTTCGCTGGGACGGCCCATTGCCCCGGTGCAGCAGGACGGCTGTGTCCACGGTGCCTGGAACGGTTCGAACAAATACCTGTTCCACTGCCCCGGAAGTGACGGTGGCGGGTCCAAGCCGATCAGCATTCCCAAGGCGACGGCGGCCTCGGACTTGGTCTTCAGGGAGAACCGCGACGTTGTGGTGCTCAACGACATGGCCGGCGGCGACGTGTGGCTTGTCAATAACAACATGCGGCTTGTCAACAACTGGGACGACCTCAGCGTGGACCAAAAGAACGCCGACGACGCCGACAAGGACTCCGCCGATCCCAATGTTGTGAACACGCTGCCGGACAGGACCAAGCCCAACCGGCCGCCACTGGCCGAGCCCGACGAGTTCGGCGTCCGCGCCGGCAGCACCACCCTGCTGCCCGTGCTGTACAACGACTCCGACCCCGACGGCGACGTCCTTACAGTGCGCGACAGCGCCACCGACATCAAGGCGGGGAGCCTGCAGACCGTGTACGGGGGGACAGGGCTGCAGCTGGTGGTTCCGCCCGATGCCCCTGCCGGCACCGAATCATTCAGCTACACCAACGACGACGGCCGCGGCGGCACGGACCAGGGCACCGTGAGCGTGCGGGTCGTGCCTGAAGCCGAGAACGCAGATCCCGTGTCGATGCGGCCCACCACGATGGTCGTGGCCCAGGGCCAGACCATCAGCCAAAACGTCCTGGCCGACATGATCGACCCCGACGGCGACAGCATCTTCCTGGTCGGCGCCACCGCCGAAGAGGACACCGGACAGGTGAAGTTCACCCCGGACGGGGAGCTGAGCTACACCGACGACGGGTCCTCAATCGGACTGCGCACCGTGACGATCAAGGTTTCGGACACGCGCTCCATTGTGGAGAAGAAGATCCAGATCAGCGTCAAGCCTGAAGGGGGTGTGCCTCCGGTTGCCAATGCCGACTATGTGCGGGTAGTTGTGGGCCATGACGCCACCGTTGCACCGTTGAAGAACGATCAGGACCCCCTGGGCGGGGAATTGCGGCTGGCCAGTGTGGACAAACCTGCCACCGGCAGCGTCTCCGCGATTGCAGACAACGGCACCTTCACCTTTACCTCTGAAAATGTGGGCCCCGTGTACCTGACGTACCAGGTCACCAATGGGCCGCAAAGTGCGACGGGGCTGATCCGTGTTGACGTGGTTGGGGCGCAGAAGGAGCTTGCCCCCATTGCCGTGAAGGACATGGCGCTGCTGCCACAGGGCGGCACCACCCTGGTTGATGTGCTGGGCAACGACAGCGATCCGGCCGGCGGGGTCCTGGTGGTCCGCGGTGTTGACGTGCCTGACGACGCGGGTGTCTCGGTGACTGTGCTTGACCACGACGTTGTCAAAATCACCGACATCAGGGACCCGGGTTTCCCTGTCACCATCCACTACACCGTCTCCAACGGCCAGGGCACCTCCACAGGTGCCATCGCCGTCGTCAGCATTCCGGCCGCGTCCACGCTGCAACGGCCAGTGGCCCGCGACGACGTGGTTGACGTCCGTGCCGGGGACGTGGTCCGCATTCCCGTGCTCGCCAATGATGTGGACCCCAACGGGGACACGCTGAAGCATCCCGAAATTGTGGAGGCACCCGATGAAGCGGCAGGCAGGCTCTGGGTTGACCAGGACTCGCTGCGTTTCCTGGCCGGGGACACCCCGGGAACAGTGAGCGCCATTTACAAGGTCACCAACGACTCCGGCCAGTCGGACTCCGCCCCGGTGACGATCAACATCGTTGCCCCGGATCCCGAACGGAACCTGCCCCCGGCGCCAAAGAATGTTAAGGGCCGGGTGATCGCCGGCGGTCAGGCCAAGATTCAGATCCCCCTTGACGGCATTGACCCCGACGGCGACTCGGTGCAGTTGGCGGGTGTGGACATCCCCCCGACGCTGGGGACGGCGGTGGCCGACAAGGGATTCATCCTGTACACGGCGGCAGGAAGTGCCGCCGGAACGGATAAATTCACGTACAAGGTCAGGGACCGGTTGGGTGCCGAAGCTGTTGGCACGGTTGAGGTGGGTATTGCCCCGGAGGACTCAAGCAACCGCCCGCCCGCGGCCTCCGATGACTTCATTTCCATGCGGCCCGGCCGCAAGGTCGCCCTCGACGTGGCGCTCAATGACAGCGATCCCGACGCCGACAAGTTGTTTGTGGCCAAGAACGGCTTCAGCGGGCCCGAAGAGATGGCGCCATCGGTCACGGACCTTGGCCGGGTGCTGCTGACGAGCCCGGCCGCCACGGGCATCGCGACGATGGGTTACACGGTCAGCGACCCCTCGGGGGCCACTGCCACGGCCAACATCCGCATGGACGTCACACCCGACGCGCCGCTGCGTGCACCGATTGCCCGGGATGATGAGGTCACCGTCGATGAGGCACTGGGCAAAAACACCGTCAAGGTGCCGGTGCTGAAGAACGACGAGGACCCCGACGGGGTGGCAGACGAACTCGCCCTGACACTGACGGAACCCACCCCGAATGCCTCGGTGAACTCCGACGGCACGCTGCAGATCGCCTTGACGGCTGAACCGCAGATGGTGCCCTACACGGTGACGGACCAGGACAAGCTGTCCTCAACGGCCATCGTTTGGGTGCCGGGCCTGGACGCCCAGTACCCGGTGCTGGCGAGCAATGACGTCATCAAGGTCAAGGCCGGGGAATCCGCCGTCGCCAAGCTGGGGGAGTACGTCAAGGTGCGTGACGGCCGCACGCCGCGGATCACCCAATCGGACAAGATCAGCATGATCGGCGCCGACAGCACCGATGCCGTCACCTCCGACGGGGCCGGGCTGAACTACAAGTCCAACCTTGACTTCTTTGGCCCCGGATCCATCACCTTTGAGGTCACTGACGGCACCGGTCCGGACGACCCCTCAGGCCTGAAATCGACGTTGACGATCATGACCGAGGTGGCTCCGGCGCCCGCGAAAAACCTGCCGCCGAAGCTCCAAGGCACCACGCTTACTGTCGCCCAGTTGGAATCCGGCACCGTGGACCTCGCGCGGCTGGCCAGCGATCCCGAGAAGGACACGCTGAAGTTCGCCTTGACGGGTGACGCGCAGGCAGGCCTGAAGAGCAAGCTCGACGGCGGCACGCTCACCGTTGAAGCGGAAAAGGACGCCGGGCTTGGCTCCGAGCAGGAGCTGGGGATATCAGTGGACGACGGCCACAACCCGCCTGTCACCGCCGAGGTGAAGGTGGGCGTGACGTCGTCGACCAAGCCCAAGGCCGTCGCCAATGCGGATTCGGTTCCCGACGCCCACGCAGGCCGCTTGGAAACCATCCCGGCGCTGGCGAACGACGTGAACCCGTTCCCCGACAGTTCCCTGAAAATTGTTGACGCCAAAATGACGACAGGTGCACCAGGCACCCAGGTCGCCGTTGCCGGGGACAATGTCACCGTGCAGGCCCCCGACGACTTCACCGGCAACGTGGTTGTCAGCTATACCGTGTCCGACAAGACGGAGGACCACGACCGCTGGGTTGACGGCCGCATCACCTTGAACGTCAAGGGCAAGCCTGCGACTCCTGCCACGCCGCTTGTGGAGGAGGTCCAGAGCAAAGCAGTGATGCTGAAGTGGACCGCGCCTGTAGACAACGGTTCACCCTTGACCGGGTACACAGTCAAGCGGAGCGACGGCGTTACCCAGCAATGCGCCACCAACACCTGTTTGATCACGGGCCTGAGGAATGCCCAGCCCTACACCTTCAGTGTGAGTGCCAAAAATGCTGTGGGGGAGTCCGACTTTTCGAAGGCCTCGGTCTCGGTGACGCCGGACCAGAAGCCTGACAAGCCTGCCCCGCCCACTATTGTGCGGGGCGACACGCAGCTTGATGTCAGCTGGGTGACGCCGGTGGGTGAGTACTCGGCGGTGACGTCCTTCAATGTGGAGATCTCCCCGGCGCCTGCCGGGCAGAATCCCCAGAAGACCGGGCTCAAGGGCAATAAGTACGTCTGGAAGGGCCTGAAGAACGGAACCGAATACACCTTCCGCGTGCAGGCAGTGAACAAGTCCAAGAAGCCGTCGGACTGGAGCGAATATGCCGGCAGGGCTGTGAAGCCTGCGGGCAAGCCGTTTACGCCGGCTGCGCCGACGACCGCCCTGGTGGACCAGGTGGGCAACCAAAACCAGATGCGGGTGAATTGGACCCAGCCAAACCTCAATGGCGGGGAGCTGAAGCAGTACACGCTCTTCACCTATTTGGACGGAGCACAAACCGACTCCGTCACCACCACACAGACGAGCCAGACGGTGTCGTTGCCCAATTCGGCCGCCAATTACACCTTCAAGGTGCAAGCGGCCACCGAGGTGGCATCCTCGGACTTGAGTCCGGCTTCGCCTGGCTGGCGGTCGGTGAGCCAGCCGGGGCAGGTGGGTGCTCCCACGATAGCTTTGGCCAATACGGGAGGTTCCGGGGGACAAGTGACAGTTGACTTCCAGCCCCTCACCGGGGCTGCCTTGGGCGGGGCCACCGCGGGTGAGCTGACCTACCTGGCCAACGTCACGCCCGGCGCCAGTGATATTCCGGTGAAACCGGGGGATGTGGTGGCTGCCACCAACGGCGCCGCCACCACCGTCACGGTGCGGGCCAAGTCCGCAGTGTTCGCCAGCGCCGGCAGTGCATCGCCGCCGTCGAACTCTGTGACACCGTATGGCACCCCGGGAACGGCCGGACTTAAGGGTGCCAACGGGGCCAAGGACAAAACGACTGTTTCCTACTCGTGGAGCATGCCCGGCGGTGCCGTGGACGCCAAGGCCGTGGAGATTCGGGTCAACGGTGGTGCCTGGTCTGCCAAGACGAGCGGCGGCAGTGCGACGTTTGATACTGGCGGGTACAGCAAAGAGGCCACCATTGACGCCCGGTCTGTGAACTCCATTGGCCAAGACGGGCCCGTCCAAACCGTAAAGCCCAAGAGCGGGGCCAAGACGCCTCCAAAGCCCACGTCTTGGACAATTTCGGTCAACCCACAAAGTTGCTTGGAGAAGGCATCGGGAAGCGGCGATCACTTCACCGACGGCAACCCAGCCAACTGCTCGTCGCAGTGGCTCGAGAGAAACACGCCGGTACAGGTCAACTGCTACAAGTATTGGGGTGCCAGGGACGATGACCACAAGTGGTACCACATCACCACGCCCGGCTACAGCGAATGGGGCTTTGTGAAGGCCTTGTCCACCAACCAGCCAACCCCGGCCGGCATGCCTGAGTGCTAGGACTGACACGCCTGATGTGAATGCCCCCCGTAGCTGTTGAAAATTCTCAACAGCTACGGGGGCTTCTTCATGGGCGCATGGGGCGGTTTGTTGTGTCGCGTAGTTGTGTCGCGGGGAGGTTGGAGCGAGTCCGCTGGCGTCCAAACGCCCGTGGTGACGACCTCAGAAATATATTTGGGAAGTTGTGGATAACCGTGTTGCTTCCCAGACATAAACGCTATAATAGTGGTATGGGCAGTTCAGAGAATTTCCCGGTCGGCTGGGATGATTCATCCACCACAGTGAGTGTGGCGGACCTGATTGCCGGGCTTGCTCTTCCTACTATTGAACCTCTTGCCTCTGACAATGCTGCCATGGCCGGGTTGCCTGATTTGCCGCTTCCCGAGCCCCGCCGTGGTAGCCGCCGCGACCGCACTGCTGGTGGCCCCTCTGCCGGCACTGCCGAGGTTCCCGACACTGCCGGGTCCGCCGGTGCTGGCACCGGCCACCGGACTGACAGCTCTTCCGGCCCTTCTGACCCTTCTGACCCTTCTGACTCTCCTGACACTGCTGGATCTGTTGACTCCGCTGGTGCTGGTGGTGTGGGGTCGCGTTTGGAGGGTGTGCGGGCGTTGATGGATGGTTGCACGGACGCGATCGCGGCGTTGCATAAGCATCAGAATCAGTGCGCAGCGTTGGCGGCGGTGTTGATTGCCCGTCTTGAGTCCACGGCCGTGCTCGAGGGCGGGATTCTTGGTGTTGATGCGTGGCAGGGCGATCTGGCGCAGATGTCGATGCGGGCCGATCTGGCCGGGATCCTCTCGGTGTCCGAGAGTGTCGCGGGGCAGTTGATCTTGCACGCGGGCACGCTCGTGAAGTATTTACCGGCCACGATGGCGTGTTTGAGCGGTGGCGGGTTGGGTTGGGACTACGCGGTGATCATCGCGGAGGAAACCAGCTTGCTGCGAGAGACTGGATCACCACAGGAAACGATTGATGGGTTTGAGGAGTTCTTGCTGGGCAAGGCCGTCGATTGCACTGTGCCGAGCTTCAGGGAGAAGGCCCGGCGCCGGCGTGAACGGTTTTACCCGGAAACGATCACCCCGCGGACCCGGCGTGAATATGGTCAGCGGCGCCTGGGGATAAGGCATTCACGGGACGGGATGTCATGGCTGAGCCTGTACGCACCGGCCCCGACCATTGAGGGTATCTGGGATCAATGCACCCAAACCGCCCAAGCAGCCCAGGGCCCCCACGAAGACCGCACCCTGACCCAGCTCCGCGCCGATATCGCCGCATCCCTGCTGCTGCACCAGACCATGGCCGAAAACCAGATCCACGCCCCCGCACAAACCAACACAGACACCGACACCGGCACCAGTGCTACTGAGGGCGCTACCGGCACTGCGAACGGTGCTACTGCCACCCGCGGTACAAATACCGCCACTGGCGGCGCTGCGGGCACTGCGGGCACTGTCGTGGTGGTGCCTGGTGATGGCCAGGGGCCGTGGTTCGCACCCACAGACCCGGCAGCCGGCGGGATGCCCCCGGACCCTGGCCCGGACCCGGATCTTGGTGCTGTGGAGATCCCTGCCGGGCTGATACCTGTCTTTGACGACCCAGACTATTCCAATCCCGGCTTCAGGGACCCCGATATCCGTAACGGTCCCGACTGGGACCCGACAGCGATACCACCGACCCTCACCCCAACCCCCACCAACGCCAGCACCAGCACCGGCTCCGGTAGCGGTAGCAGTGCGGACCTGGGCTCCAGTACCGGTGGTGAGGGGACAACTGCGAGCAACACCAATACCAGTACGGTCACCGGAGCCACCGGCACCGGTGCCGCCACCAGCAGCAGCAGTACCGGCAACAGTCCGGTGGGGCCGGTGTGGCCGCCGATGCCGCAGGTCACCCCGGTGGTGTTGATTCCTGTGTTGTCGTTGCTGGGGGCGACGAATGAGCCGGCGTGGTTGGAGGGGTCGGGGCCGATCAGTATGGAAGTCGCCCGGCACTTGGCGGCAGGGGCCCCGTCGTTGTTGCGGGTGTTGGTTGATCCGATCAGCAATGAGCCCCTTGATGTGGCCCCGGAGCGGTATCGGATTGGTCAAGCGATGCGTACGATGCTGCAGATCAGGGATGAGTACTGCCAGTTTCCGGGGTGTTTGGTGAAGGCCACGAACTGCGAGGTCGACCACATCAAGAAGTTCGAACACGGCGGCCGGTCCATTTACGACAACCTTCAGACGTTGTGTCATCGCCACCACGTCCTGAAGCATTTCAAGGACGACAGGACCCGTACCGGTGAGTGCCGGACAGATCAAAGCCCGGAACGAGAAGCGGTGCGTCTGCGTGGCTGGACACCGATCATGGTCAACGGAGGCGTCGGGTGGACCTCACCAACCGGGCGGTACTACCCGCCGAAGATCGGTGACACGCAACCACCGGTCTACCCGGAATGGTTAATGCAACACATCAACAAGAACCTCAGGGCGCAAGCCCTCCACGACACCCCCGAGCCCCAACCCACCGCCAACCCCGACAACGCCGCCGAGCTGCATGACCCCCAGGACCCCCAGGATCCCCTGGACTTCCTGGACTTTGAGTTCCTGGACGAGTCCGACATCCCAGGCTCCGACCAGGACTACAACCCCTACGCCCAAGCCCTCCCGGAACCACCACCAGGAATCTTCGCCAACGACGAAGAACAAGCCGCCCTCGACGAAGAAACCATCAACGACTACCTCACCAGCAACCCAGACACAGCGTGAAGAATTCGCGTAGCTCGAAGGAAACCTCGACTTTGACGGTGAAAACAGCCTGATTGCCCTTGTCAGTTCCTTGGGCATCAGGCTTTTGCTCGCTGTGGGGGAGGGACGGTTGGCGAAGCGCACATCGAAGGTGCTGCATTGGCGATCAATGCATGAGCAATTTCCACCGGCTTTAGCTTTGGGATTCAAGCCAGGCGCTGTGGCCGCGGAGTTATTACAGGGAACTTTGATGTCATCCAAAATGCTGGCAAAGTGTAAAAGGACAATGCCATTGGCGGACAATGTCTGCACTCTCCTTGGCGAAAATGCAGTCGGAACGCTCTCGGACATGTGTCGGTTCCTCGGGTGCAAGGTGGGACGGAGACAATCTGAAACACAGGCTGCCGGGTGGCAGCACCCACAGGGGCGCGCCGGTGGATTGGGCTCCCGGAAGGTAAAAAATCCAGGGCTGCCCACCAGTCGTCGAAACGTTGATCGGGCCACGAATTCCATTGTCAATGTCCCTGCTTCGCCTCCGATCGCCAATAAGGCCAATTAGTGGATAAACTGGTGCAGGTTTTGCTGCAGGCAACGCACGAATTATCAAGATTGAAAGAGGATGAACTATGTCCATGACGCCGGAACAGGCCACGTGGTTTGCAGGAACGTTTGAAAAGTTGGTGTCCAACGTTGGTCAGGCAATCCTCGGCAAGTCTCACGTCATCAGCCTGACACTTGCTGCGATGCTTGCCGAAGGCCACGTACTGCTGGAGGACGCTCCTGGTACAGGCAAGACCATGCTGGCGCGGGCGATCTCGGCAACCGTGAAGGGTACGAATTCGCGCATCCAGTTCACGCCCGACCTGCTGCCCTCCGACGTCACCGGCGTCATGATCTACGACCAGAAGTCGCAGGAATTCGAATTCCACAAGGGACCCATCTTCGCCACCATCGTCCTTGCCGATGAGATCAACCGCGCGTCGCCAAAGACGCAGTCGGCTCTGTTGGAAGTCATGGAAGAATCCCGCGTGACAATGGACGGCACCACGTATGAGACGGGCCGTCCCTTCATGGTGCTGGCGACCCAGAACCCAATCGAGCAGGCGGGCACCTACCGCCTGCCGGAAGCCCAGCTTGACCGCTTCCTGATAAAAACCTCCATCGGCTACCCGGACCACGCCTCCACGGTGCAGCTGCTCTCCGGCTCCGGCCAGCGAGACAGGACGTCAACGCTGCAGGCGATCATCACCCCGCAGGCTGTCGCCGAAATGGCCGACCTGGCGTCAACAGCCCACGCCGATGCCGCTGTGCTGGAATACATTTCGCGCCTCTGCGAGGAGACTCGCAACGCTCCTGAGACGCGATTGGGCGTCTCGGTTCGTGGTGCAATCGCCATGGTTCGCATCGCCAAGGTTTGGGCCGCCGGGCGTGGCCGCAGCTACGTCCTGCCTGACGACGTGAAGGAACTTGCACCTTACGTGTGGACGCACCGTTTCGTCATGGATCCCGAAGCTGAATTTGCCGGTGCCACGCCTGAAGTTATCCTGAGCCGGATCCTGGCAGAAGTAGCGGCCCCCCAGCAACGGGCCTCGGTCTGACACCGAGGCGGCACGCAGCATGCCCAGCGACAGCACATCCAGTTAAAGGTTAAAGATGAGCATGAAGTCCAACGCAGGAAAGGTGGGGAAGTTTCTTTCCCGGCCCTTCCACCGCGAAGGCACACCCACACGCCTGCATCCCACATCCTTGTGGCGCGAAGCGGGCAAGGTCGCCAACATCTACGTGGCCCCGGTGTGGTCCAAAGTCACTGCATGGTGCAAGCGCTACGTCGCTCCCGTGCTCGCAACCATCAGCACCCTCGGATTTGTGGTCATGGGTGCGGCCTTGGTTTTGTGGATTCTTGGCGCAATCTTTGGCTGGCAGGAGGCGGAGATCGCGGCCCTGTTTGCGGTCCTCCTGTTGTTGATTGCGATCGCCTTCATCCTCGGTAAGTCAATGTATGCGGTCAAGCTCGACCTGGCGCGCACCCGCGTCGCCGTCGGGGACAACGCCGTGGGCAGCATCACCGTCGCAAACACATCCCCGCGCACTGTGCTGCCCGCAGCCCTGGAACTTCCGGTGGGCCAGGCAACTGCGCTGTTCCACCTGCCACGAATGCAGGCGGGGCAGGTCCATGAGGACCTCTTTACCATTCCCACCACGCGCCGCGCGGTGATCACGGTGGGACCCGTGCGTTCCGTGCGCACCGACCCCCTGCAGCTCCTGCGCCGCCAGGTGTTGTGGACCGAACCCTCCGATCTTTATGTGCACCCGCGCACCACTTCCCTTGACGGTCCCGCAGCCGGATTCCTGAAGGACCTTGAGGGACTGACCACCAAGGACCTCTCAAGTTCCGACATTGCCTTCCATGCGCTGCGCGACTATGTCCCCGGCGACGACCGGCGCCACATCCACTGGAAAACCACGGCCCGCACAGGCAAGCTGATGGTCCGCCAGTTTGAGGAAACCCGCCGTTCGCACATGGCAGTTGCCCTGTCGGTGAATACGGATGAGTACGTGCACGACGACGACCTGGAGTTGGCGATTTCGGCTGCGGCCTCGCTGGGCCGCCAGGCGATCAAGGAAAACCGGGAGCTGAGTGTGATCACCCAGCGTGGACCCATTCGCTGTGAAACGGGCAGGAATCTCCTCGACGACATGACCCGGTTGCAGGGCCACAACCGCCGGGGCACCTCCGTGGACCTGGCCCGCGCGCTTTCCGATGCCGTGCCCAACGCATCGGTGGTGTTCTTCGTGGTTGGTTCCAAGGTCACTCCCGCGCAGTTGCGCAGCGCCGCCGCCTCGGTGCCGCCGGGAGTTCGCGCCTTTGCCGTGCGCTGCTATTCAGGGGCGCAGCCAGCCCGCGCAAACATTGCAGATCTCACCGTCCTGACTCTCGGCGATCTGGCCGATCTTTCCATAGTGCTCAGAAAGGCCGTCGCGTGAGCGCCCGCAGAAACGCGGCAGCACAGCCGCAGGAAAACCAGGCAGCATCCCAGCGGGAGTCCCGTGAGCAAAGCCGAACCCGACGCCGGACCCAGCCGCAGGAACGCCGGAGTCCAGCCGCACCCACCCGCAGTCCTTCGGCTTTTGCCGGGGGACGGCTCCGGTGGCATTTCCTCATCGACGGAGTCGTGCTGGCAGTCCTGCTCGGCGTTGCCGTCCTTGGTTTTGGCCCGACGTTTGGCCATGATTCCCAGTATTTGATTGCAGGCTTTGGCGCCATTGTGCTGGGCCTGGGCGTCGCCGCCATTGGCTCCCACTGGCGCCTGGGCCTGATCACCATGGTCGGGCTCGGCTTTGTGGTCTACATGCTTTTCGGCAGTGCCCTGGCCGCACCGGACGAGGCCATTCTTGGCTTCATCCCCAGCCTTGCCTCATTGCGCGGGCTCCTGCTGGGCATCATGCTCTCCTGGAAACAACTGCTGACACTTGCCGCGCCCGTGGGGACGAGCGTGGACGTCATGGTCGTTCCGTACCTTTCGGCCTTTGTGGCAGCCATTGTTGCGGGCACCCTCGCCTGGCGGCTGCGCAACGCCTACTGGACCATGGTCCCCGTCGTTGTTTTGTTCCTCACCGCCATCGTGTTTGGCACGGCCGAGGTCTTCCTGCCGGTCTTGCGTGGATCATTGTTGACGGTGGGTGCCATCGCCTGGTTCGCGTACAGGCATGAACTGCTCCGCCGTGAAACCGCGGGTTCAATTTCAGCCAATCAGCAGGTTCAGGACAAGGCGGGTGCGCGCAGCTCACTGCTGCGCCGGATAGGCATGGCTGCCGGTGTCATCCTCGTCGCCGGCGCCGTCACCATGACAGCAGCCCCGGCCCTGACCGGAAATGCCAGCCGCGAAGTGCTGCGCGACGCAGTCATCCCGCCGCCTGACCTCCACGAACTGCCGTCACCGCTGACCAAGTTCCGTGACTATGTCAAGAATGAAAAAGACACCGTCCTGTTCGACGTTGAGGGCCTGCCCAAGAACGGCCGGGTCCGGATCGCCGCCATGGACAACTACGACGGCGTCGTGTTCAACGTGGACCCCAACAGCTCAGCCTCCTTTGCCCCGATCGGCGACGCCAAGTCGCCTGCCAACAACGTCGACGGCAACGGGACCGCCGTCGACGTTGTCATTGACGGTTACGGTGAAGTCTGGATCCCCAGTGTTTCGGAGGCGCAGAGCCTCAGTTACCAAAGCGCCCAAGACGACTCTCCGACGTTGTACCTGAACAAGGAGTCGGGCACTGCGCTCAATCTGGCCGGCGTTGCCAAGGGGGATGAGTACAGCATGGATGTGCAGTTTCCCAATACAGGTCGCGACAAACTTGCTGGCGCTGATTTTGGTTCCGTCCGGCTGCCCAAGCTCGAAAACGTGCCGCCGGTAGTGGGCACCAAGGCCAACGACATCGTGGGCGAGGCCGATACGCCCCTGAAGAAAGTCCAGGCACTCGAGGGCGCACTGCAGAGTGAAGGCAAGTTCAGCAACGGGCTGGAAGGCCAAACGACCTCCAACTCCGGCCACAGCGCTGCACGCATCACCAAGATGCTCAGCGGCAAGGAAATGGTCGGCGACGACGAACAATACGCGACGGCCATGGTGCTGATGGCCCGGCACTTGGGCATACCCGCCCGCGTGGTCATGGGTTTCTACCTCGACGGGAAGGACCCCAACAACGGTGCCGATACCGTCAAGGTCAAGGGATCGGACGTTCACGCCTGGGTTGAGGTGAACTTTGCCGGACAGGGTTGGGTGCCATTCAATCCGACGCCGGACAAGGACCACGTGCCCAACCCGCCCGAGCCGCAAAACGCGTCGAAGCCGAAGCCGCAGGTGCTGCAGCCTCCGCCCCCGCCGCAGGAGCCGGCCGATCTGCCCCCTGACAGTGCACCCGACGCGCTTGACACCGACGGCAAAAAGGACAATCAGGCCGGCATTTGGGGCACGATCCTCATGATCGTGGGGGTGGCCGCCATCCCGATTGCGATCATTGCTCTGCCCCTGATTTTGATTGTTGCACTCAAGACCAGACGTCGAAAGAAGCGCCACACCACCGGACTGCCCACAGACCGGGTCGGGGGCGGCTGGTCGGAAGTGCTGAGCCTGGCAACAGATCTCGGTGCCGGCGTGGACAACAACGGCACTCGCCGGGAGACGGCTGTGTCGCTTTACAGTGCCTTCCCGGCAAGCCAGTCAAGCACCGCGTTGTTGGCCGAACGGGCTGACGCGGCCATTTTCGGTCCGGGGCAGCCCAGCGAAGAGGATGTCGCCACGTATTGGCAAAACGTGGACCACTCCGTCAAGGGCATGACAGGGTCGGTAGGCTTCTGGAAGCGGCAACGGGCAAAGTTCTCTCCACGGTCGCTGCTGGCTGATGCGAAAGCACGGGCCGGCAACAAAACACGTGAGCGCAGTCTTCGGACCAGCGACGCAGTAAACAGCAGTGGCGTGGCACATGGCCAGGGCGGGGCGGATACACGCTCCAAGCTGGCACGGTTTCTGAAGAAGTCCTAAGAAGGGTACTAAGCAAATGGCGCATAAAGTGGCGGATCCCTGCCGGAACTGCGGGGCAGCCATCCCACCCGGCGCGGCCTTCTGCACCTTGTGCGGAGCGACCGTGACGAACCGGGCTGCCACGCCGGCGCCTTCCTCTGTGCCCTTGGGCGGTCCGTCGAACAATCCGTTTGCCGCCCCGGGTGGTGCCGGAAGCGGCGCCGGAAGGAGCCCGTTTGCTGGCGGACACGGCGGTGCCCAAGGCAACGCCAACGCCGCGCTGGCACCAACAATCACACCCGGATTGGCTCCTGGCGGCACGTCCCGTGATGGCAGGGGTTCAAACGAGTGGGGCGGACAAACGCCGAACTCCCAGCAGCCCGCGGTCCCGGGCATCATTCCCGTGGGGATGGGAACAACGGGACCGTTGGTGGCGCCGCAACAAGTCGGCGTCGATCCCCGCATTGCTGCCGCGACCGCCCTGGCAGTTGGCGGGGCCGGCCGCCGGCTGTCCGCCAAAATCATCGACGGGGTTCTGCCAAGCATTCTGCTGGGCGTGGCTGCCGGCGTTGGCGCCCTCATGATCAAGACAAAGAACGTCGGCGAATTCGTCGAACTCGACCTGACGTGGCTTCTGATCCTGACAGGCATCGCCAGCCTGCTCTCCGTTGGCTACGGCATTTGGTTGTGGCTGTGGGAAGCAAGGTCGGGCAAGACCCCCGGCAACCTCATGCTGGGACTGCGCACCACAAACATGGAGGGGCGACCCGCAGGACTGCTGGCCATTTTCCTGCGGTACCTGATCATCGGGGTGAGCGGCATCATTCCCACCATCGGTCCGCTGCTGGTCATCATCTCCAACGCGTGGGACTCGAACGACAAAAAGCAGGGTTGGCACGACAAGGTCGCCCACACACTGGTGTTCAACGTGAAGAATGGGCGGGACCCCCTGGAAACAGGCGGGATCGCCGAGCGGGAGAACTTTGTCCCGGCAGCCGTGCCAACCATTTCTGAGGTGAGGTCCCCGTTGGCCCGCCCGGCGGCAAACCCTTCAGCTGTGGGCCAGGGTGCATCGGGACAGGGTGCCTTCACTCAGGGCGCTTTTATGCAGGGAGCCTCAGGGCAGACCAACCCAGCGCCCGGAGCTTCACCGCCCGGCATGGCCAATGCTGCGCCATCCCCGGCAGGTCAGGCAGCTGGGCTGGCCGACGCGCCCACACGGGGCGGGTGGCGCAGGAGGAAGAAAGACGCCGTCGTCGACCCCTTTGCGCCTCCGGTGGTGCAGTTCCAAAACCAGCCAAACCAGCAGAACCAGCAGTTCCAGAACCAGCAGGGCCAGCCACAACAAGGCTGGCAGCCTCCGGGCCAGGCGGCACAGCAGGACAATCCCTTCGCTTCGCCGTCGGCCGCGGACCCCCGGAATCCTGTGGACCAGGGCCCCATCACGTCCGTGCCGGGTGCTATCCGCAATACTCAGCCGGAGCCCGGAGGGCAGCAGTTAGGCCAGGCACACCAGCCCCAGCAGTTCGGCCAACCGCACCACCAGCAAAACTTTGCCTCCGGGCCCAACACAGCTCACGCTAGGCCGCCGGCCCAGACCGGACATCCTGCCTTTTCCGCTCCTCCGGCTCCTCCGGCAGGCGGGCAGCCGACAGCACTGCCCGCAAACATCCATTCGCCGGCCACTGACCCTGGTGAGGACGCAGGGGAGACCCGGGTCCGCCCGGTGGCCCAGAATCCAGCGTTGCGGCTGACGTTTGATGACGGCCGTTCCGAGGACGTCAGCACTGTTGCCCTGATTGGCCGCAACCCCGCCGGTTACGATGGAGAGATGATTTCGCGCCTTATCTCCATTCAAGACTCCAGCAGATCCGTGTCCAAGACACACCTGCACCTTCGTGTGGGCGGGGAGGGGCTCTGGGTGACCGACAGAAATTCGACCAACGGCAGCACCGTCACCAACACCTCCGGCGCGACGACCGCACTGGCAGGCGGCAGCCCCGCACTGGCAGAAGTTGGCTCCAAGGTTCACTTTGGTGACAGGTCCTTCGTGGTGGGGCGCGCGTGAACCCGGTTGACAGCAATGCCGAAGACACCCCATCGAGCCTGCGGCTCAGCTTTGGTTTCGGCACCGACCGCGGTTTGCGCAGGGAACTAAATGAGGACTCTTTCTTGGCCGCGGATCCCTTGTTTACGGTCGCCGACGGCATGGGCGGGCACGAAGCGGGCGAAGTGGCCAGCCGTGAATGCATCGCAACACTGAGTAAGCAAGGCTTCCTCACGGCAGCCTCTAGAACGGCGACGGCGGCGGACCTGCAGCAGGCCTTGCGCCAGGCCGACGCACGGATCCGCGATCTCACCAACTCCAAGGCGGGCACCACCGTCACCGGCGTGGTCCTGGTGGAGGAACGCGGGGTCCCGTACTGGCTCGTCTTCAACGTCGGCGACTCCCGGACCTACCTCCTGAGCCAAGGCGTTTTCCGCCAGATCAGCGTGGACCACTCAGAAGTCCAGGAACTTGTCGACAGCGGGTTCATCACCCCGGAGCAGGCACTGGTCCATCCACGCCGCCATGTGGTGACACGCGCACTTGGCGCCGGCTCGGACACGGAAGCAGACTTCTGGCTGGTGCCCGTTGAGGAGGGGGACAGGATTCTCGTCTGCTCGGACGGGCTGTCGGGCGAACTCAGCGACAGCCAGATCCACAGGGCGCTCAGCACCCTGAGCCACCCCCAGGACGCGGTCGACTCGCTCATCCAGGCTGCCCTGCGCTCGGGGGGCCGCGACAACATTACAGTCATCGTGGTCGACGCCAGCCATCTCAACAGTGCTGGTGCGGAGGACACCCTGAACAAGCCCCGAACGGCCCAGATGGCAGTCCTGACCGCAGACGATGACACCCTGCCGAGGATACTTCCGCCGGAGGAGATCGTTCCGCAGGCAGTCCTGGAAACCATCCCCGAGCACGTGTTGGAATCCATCCCGGAATCCGTGCGGACCCCCGAAAAACCAGTCCAACCAGTCCCATCCGCTGCAGTGCAAGAGCATGCTGCAGCCCCCTTGCACGAGGAGAATCATGGTTAGCACCACGTACAGTACTGGATCCTGGCTTGGAATTGTGCGCTCGGGATCGGTCATCGTCTTGGACGGACAGACCGATCCGGACATCGTCAACCACCTTTGGGACTACCTCGGCCAGGAGCCCACAATTCACGGCGTCCTCAATGAGGTGACGGAGAGATTTGGCACGGGCCTGACAGGCATGCCCGACTTCGCCGTCGTCGTCCAAAGCGACAGGCTGCATGCCATCCTGCGCGGCGACATCACCCTGCTCGCCCACTCAGGAGCCGGCACCGAGATGGTTTCGGGCCGCGACGTCACCACCTGGAGCGAACGCTCGCTGCCGTCGGCCGACTCCATCGAACTGACACTGGCCGAACCCGGTGCCGGTGACGGGACGCTCGTCCTGCCCTTGGGCGAAGGCGTTGTGCTCCTGCAATCGCTGACCATCCTCAGCGGGTCTGCCGGGCCCCAGATTTCCAACACGTACGACGGCGACGAGTCGGCAACCGTGCCAAGCGGTGCCGAAGCTGTGCCCCCGGCCGCAGACGCACAGCTTTTCGTCGCTGACGCCACACCGTTTGCCGCGGCCCCCGTCAACGAGGTGGCAGCCGAAGCGGAATCGTCCGCTGACGATGCCCCGGAGCTGAAATCAGACCCAGAGTGGGAAGCCGAACCGGAGAATGCCGGCGAGGCGCCCCGCGACGAAGCAGGCAACTCGGTGCCTGAGATCGCAGAGGATGATGACACAGAGTCTGAGAGTCCCGTGGATGAAGAACCAGACTCTGACATCCCCCTGGATGATGACTCACTGCCTGACAGCTTCGGCATCTTCGACGGCCTTGCCGAGAACCCTGCCGAATCCGAGCCGGCACTATTCGGGTCCTCCGATGAACCAGCACCCGACTTTGAGTCTGCCGACGAGTTGCCCGACGCCGCAAGCGTTTCCGGCCACGACGAACCGGATGAGGTGCACCCGGACGCAGACAATTCGGACCTGGGCATCCCGGAAGCAGAGCATCCTGACGCACATGTCCCAGATGCAGATGCAGGTGACTTGGCCGGAGCCGGTTTGGATGAGGCAGACCATGACGATGACGAGACGCTGGCAAGTTTCGCCAAGGCCGCCGAGGCTGCCGACGCCGAATGGAATGCCCAGCTGGCACCCATGGACGTTGCAGCCCTCCATAGCGCGGAGGACGACTTAAGCCTCACCATCCGCCCGGACATGGGCGACGACGTGGGCCAGTCGGACGATGCGGCTGAGAACGACGAAGCGGACCAAGAACCTGAGCAAGATCCGGAACAAGAACCGGAAGAAGCAGCGGGGGAGCCGGAAGCCGCAGACAGCTCCGCAACACCGGCGGACGTCGAATCGGGCACAACGCCTGAGGAGCCTGCTGACGACGGGTTCACGATCAACTACGACTACTTGTTTGGTGCCACAACAATGGCCCAAAGCGTGGAAGCTGCTGCCGTCAGGCTGGATGAAAACGGCCAACCCGTCAGGCCGGAAAACGCCGAACCCGTCCTGCCCCCGCTGCCCCCGCTGCCGCCGCAGCCGCCCATGGCCGGCAATGGCGAAGCCGCGCCCTCCGGCACCGACACGACGGCAGATTCTGACGTGCCCGCCGATGGCGGCCAGCCCGCCACTTCGGATGATTCTGCCGGCAGCGACCTCCAGGCACATGCCGCCGGTGGCGCCCCCGCGCCGGAAGCCTCTGCGTTCCAGCCGCCGGCAGGGGAGCCTGAAAGCCTGCTGATTGACTCGGTTCCGTGGGGCAACTCCGGCAGCCGGGCACAAGCTGCCAACCCCCAGCCTGCCCAAGCCGAACCGGCAGACTACGTAAATGCCCAGTCCGCCCAGGACGCAGCCGGTCAGTACGATCCAGCGCTGGATGATCCCGCGCCGGGCGCAGCGGCAGGCGACGCGGCGACGCCGTCGAACGGGTCCGTCAACAATGGCGGCAACGTCAACGGCGGCTACGACCCGGACCATGACGGGCACACAGTTATGCGCGGTGACTTCAGCCGGGACGGACAGCCGACGGCTGCCGAATCCCTGGAATCGCGTCCGCCAACGGGCCCGATGGTTTTGGCACGCATGTGCCCCAACGGCCACGCCAACCCGCCAAGCCGGTCGCTGTGTTCCGGTTGTGGCGCCGCAATCAACTCGGAACCTCGTGAAGTGGGCCGGCCGCGCCTTGGCACCATGCACATTTCAACCGGCGAACTGGTGGAACTTGACCACTCGCTCATCATCGGACGCCAACCCTCAGTCTCCCGCGTGATGGGTGGCGCCATGCCGCGCCTGGTCCAGGTCAAGAGCGGCAACGACGACATTTCCCGCTCGCATGTGGAGGTCCGCCTCGACGGCTGGGAGGTGCTGCTTGTCGACCTCAAGGCCACCAACGGCACAGTGCTCGTCCGTGAAGGCCAGACTCCGCGCCGCCTGAGCCAGGGTGAAGAGGCAATCTTGCTGAACGGTGACATTGCCGAATTGGGTGACGGTGTTTCGCTGCTCTTCGACGGTCTGCTGTGAGTGCCAGGCGTCCACCGGCAGCGCCACCCGTCCTGCCCGGCTACAGCTTCCTCTCGGTGTTGGGCTCGGGCGGGTTCTCGGACGTCTACCTGTATGAGCAGGACAGGCCGCGGCGAAAAGTTGCCGTCAAGGTGCTTACCGCCGACCTGAAGACCAAGGGGGCCAGGGCCAGTTTTGAGTCCGAGGCCAACCTCATGGCCAGGCTGTCGGCCCACCCGTACATTGTCACCATCTTCGAGGCCGAGATCACCGAGTCCGGCCATTCGTACCTGGCCATGGAGTATTGCTCCCGGCCGAGCCTTGACGTGCAGTACCGGCAGGGCCGCTTCAGCGCCGACAAGGCACTCGAAATTGGCATCCAGCTGGCCTCGGCAGTGGAGACCTCGCACCGTGCGGGCATTGCCCACAGGGACATCAAGCCCGCCAACGTCCTGGTCACCGACTACAACCGGCCCGCCCTGACTGACTTTGGCATCTCAGGCGCCATGGACCAGGTGCAGGCCGACGGCGGCGGCATGTCAATCCCGTGGTCGCCGCCGGAGTCTTTTGGCACCGGGGCAACGGACGGCATCAAGGTGGACATCTGGGCCCTTGGCGCCACCATCTACACGCTGTTGGCCGGCCACTCGCCCTTTGTAGTCCCCGGGGCCGACAATTCCCAACGCCAGTTGATGGACCGCATCAATTCGGCGCCCCTGCCACCTTTGGGCCGCGCCGACATTCCCGAGGCGCTGGAATTGGTGCTGGCCACGGCCATGGCCAAATCACCCAGCTCACGGTACGGCACAGCCAAGGATTTTGCCCGCGCATTGATGCGCGTGCAGGCGGACCTGAACTTGTCAGTCACCCCGTTTGAGGTGCAGGAGGAAGTCGCAGCCCAGGATGCACGCCCGGTGGACCAGGCGGAAGCGACCAGGGTCCGCAGCATCGTCTCCATCGATCCGGATGCCGGCACCTCCAACCCCACCTTCCCCTCACGTCAGGGCACCGGCCAAGGGGCCGGTGCCACGGGCAGGGGCCGGGGAACCACAGCCGATGGCGGCGGCAACCCGGCCCGGAACCAACCCGGCGGCCAACCCGGCGGCACGAACCCCGGCGGCACCGGGTCCAGGGACACCGGGGCCAACTCTGGTTTCAACAATGGATCGCACACAGGATCCACCACGGGGTTGACCCGCAACGGCCAGACGATGCCCTCGCAGCGGACGGAATTTGCCCCGAACCCGAACCCAGGTGCAGGCCGGACCGCAGGCGTGGAGCAGCCGTCGGGCGGGCCGGCTTCATCCGACACCGTGGACGGTCCGACTTTTCGCAGGGGCTTTTCCAACATGGCGTCGCCGACGGAATGGAACGATTCCGTTCCCCACCTGAGGCAGTCCGCGCCCGGACCCGGCTTTGCCCCTGACACCGGACATGCCCTCGACTCCACCGTCCAGCGCAGCGAGCTGCTTGCGCCTGCACACCAAGGCCAGGAGCATGCGCCTGCCCCACAGGCACCTGCGGGTAAAAAACGCTTGTGGCTGGGACTGGGTTCCGGGGTGGTGCTGGTGGCCGCCGTCGTGGTTGGAATTGTCATCTTCATCAATGCCGGAGCCCCCAAACAGGACGACCAGGATTCCGCGCAGCCGTCGCCGAAGCCCACGGCACTTGTCATTGGCGCCGACGTTCCGGCCGTCACGGAGCTGACAGCCACTCCCAAGAATGGCGGCTCCGAGTGGACATGGACCAACCCCGAGCCGCAGGCTGGTGACAAGTACCTGTGGGCCTCGGTCAGCGCCGTCGATTCCGGCGAGTTCAAGCCCATTGCCGAGGCCAGGGCATTTGTCGTCAACGGCTCCAACGACGAATCCTGCATTTCCGTGAAACTTGTCCGCAAGAACGGCCAAACGTCACCGGAGACCAAACAGTGTTCCTGACCACCGAAACCACGCGCAGGCAAACGATTTCCAAGCAACCAAGGGGGCTGCCGTCATGGCTGAACTAACCATCGATTTCTGCGGCGAATGGTACGAACCGTCGCCGGAAGCCATTTTCAGCATTGGCCGTGAGGGCGACATTGAGGTTGACGACAACCCGTACCTGCACCGGAAATTCCTGGAAGTCAGCAAGTACGACGGCATCTGGTGGCTGACCAACGCCGGCACCATGCTCTCGGCAACCATTGCCGACGCCGCCGGCGGCATGCAGGCATGGATGGCGCCCGGCGCACGCATTCCGCTGGTGTTCAGCCAGACAAATGTGATCTTCACTGCCGGCCCCACCACGTACGAATTCTCCGTCCACATAGCGGCGCCGTCGTTCATGTCGCAAAGCCGTGAGGAGGACTCTGCCGGGTCAACCACCATTGGCCCGGTCGTGTTCACGGACTCGCAAAAGGCGTTGATCGTTGCCCTGGCCGAGCCCATGCTGCGTCGGGGCGGAACCGGGTTCAGCTCCATTCCCTCCTCGGCAGAGGCGGCCAAACGTCTGGGCTGGGCGCTGACGCGCTTCAACCGGAAGCTTGACAATGTGTGCGACAAGCTTGACAGGGTTGGGGTTGTCGGGCTGCGCGGCGGCGGCGGAAAGCTGGCCACCAACCGGCGGACCAGGCTGGTGGAACATTCCGTCACCTCCCACCTGGTCACCTCGGACGACCTGGCCCTGTTGGATTCCCAGCGCGGGACGGAAGCTGAATGAGGATCAGGCTGACGCTCAAGCGTGAACCGCAGGAAGACAAAAACCTGGCCGTCACGGTTGACGGCCTGGCGTCGGTGGGGGACATTGCCACCGAACTTTACCTGTCCGATCCGTCCCGCAAGGGCGCGCAGGCCCCGCACAATCTGTCGCTGCTGGTGGAGGAGTCCATTGTGGGCGGGGTTCGGGGACGAACACTGCCGCCGGACAGCAACCTGCTGGAATCGGGGCTGCGCCCCGGCGCCACGGTGTCGCTGACCCAGGTCAGCGACGCTTTTGCCGTTCCCCAGCAGGACAGGGGCCCGGCCGCCGCCACACTGCGGGTGATTGCGGGACCCGACGCCGGCACGGAATTCTCCCTGCCGACGGGCACAAGCTATGTGGGCCGCGCCTATGACGCCGATGTCAGGCTCAGCGACCCCATGACCTCAAAACGGCACGCCCGCATCACCATCGGGGAAACCATTGAAATCGCCGACACCGGATCCGCCAACGGCCTGATGATGGAGGGCACCCAGGTGTCCCGGGCAGTTCTGGGCTCCTACGATGAGGTGACACTGGGCGAAACAACCATCTCCGTGGTGAACCTGGGCCGCGGTGCACAGTCGGGCCCCACCAGCCCCCTGGTTGAATTCAACCGGTCCCCGCGTGTTGTGCCGCAGTTCAAGATCGAGGAACAAACACTCCCTGCCGGCCCGCAACGCCCCCGCCGGGAACGGTTCCCTGTCGTGATGCTGGTGGCCCCGATCCTCATGGGCGCCGTCATGTTTGGCGTGACCAAAAGCTTGTTCAGCGTCATCTTCATGGCCATGATGCCGTTGATGATGATTGGCAGCTGGCTGGACCAAAAAGCCAACGCCAAGCGTGATCTGAAGGACTCGATCGTTCAGTTCCGGGGCGCCATTGTCGAGTTCCGCCGGCAGATGACCCAGCGCCAGCAGGTGGAACGGGCAGTGCGCCTGGCGGAAAGCCCGTCCACGGCCGAAACCGTTGACGCCATCTACAAGCTGGGCCCGTTGATGTGGACGCACCGGCCCGAACACAAGGCGTTCCTGTCGCTGCGCATGGGCGTTGGCCGCCAGCCATCGCGCACACCAGTGAAGGCGTCCAGCGACAACAACACCCTGCCCGAATACATGGCCGAGATCGAGGACATCAAGGCCGAGTTCTCAGACATTGACGCCGTGCCCGTCGTCGCCCAGTTCCGCACGAGCGGGGCGTTGGGTGTGGCCGGCCCGCGCGGCGTCGTTGACGATGTGGCGCGCGCCCTGGTGCTCCAGGCTGTCGGGCTGCATTCCCCGGCCGAGCTGGCCGTGGCTGCCATGACCTCAGCCGAGTCGAAGGAACGGTGGGAGTGGCTGCAATGGCTCCCGCATGTTGGCTCGGTGCATTCCCCGCTTGCCGGCGAGCATTTGGCTTCCGGCCATGGCGCGGCCAGCGTGCTGCTGGCCACCCTGGAAGACCTGCTGGTGACCCGCGGCATGAACATGGCGGCCAACGGGGCGGCCCACAGGGGCGCCCTTGACCCGGTGAAGATTGAGGTTCCCCCGCCCGCCACGCCCGCGCTGCTTGTCATCATCGAGGACGACGTCAAGGTTGACCGGGCCAGGCTGACCCGGTTGACCGAATACGGTGCAGATGTCGGCGTGCACATCCTGTGGGTTGCCAGCTCCATTGAGGCACTGCCCGCGTCCTGCCGCGACTTCATCCATGTTGCGGAAACCGCCACCACCGGCCAGGTCCGCCTGGGCCAGCTCACCTACCCCGTCAGCTGTGAAAGCGTCAGCTCCGAGCTGGCAGCCCAGCTCGCCCGCATGCTGGCACCCGTTGTCGACGCCGGCACCCCTGTCGACGACGACTCCGACCTTCCCCGCAACGTCTCCTATGTGGCACTTGCCGGGCACGACCTGGTGGAAGGCACCTCGGGGATCGCCGACAGGTGGCTGGAAAACAACTCGGTCTCCTCACGGGCCGTCAAGAACCGCAAGCACCAGGGCTCGCTGCGCGCACTGGTGGGTTCCAAGGGCATCGAACCCATGTACCTTGACCTGAAGACCGAGGGGCCCCACGCACTGGTGGGCGGCACCACGGGTGCCGGAAAATCCGAGTTCCTGCAGGCCTGGGTGTTGGGCATGGCTGCCGCGTACAGCCCCGACAGGCTCTCCTTCCTCTTTGTCGACTACAAGGGCGGGGCCGCCTTTGCCGACTGTGTGCAGCTGCCGCACACGGTGGGACTTGTGACTGACCTGTCCCCGCACCTCGTGCGCCGGGCATTGACCTCCCTGCGCGCCGAACTGCACTTCAGGGAGCACCTGCTCAACCGCAAGAAAGCCAAGGACCTGCTCGCCATGGAGCGGGAAGCAGATCCCGAGGCCCCGCCGTCGTTGATCATTGTGGTGGACGAGTTTGCCGCACTCGCCAAGGAAGTTCCCGAGTTTGTCGACGGCGTCGTCGATGTTGCCGCCCGCGGCCGCTCCCTGGGGTTGCACCTGATCCTGGCCACGCAGCGCCCCTCCGGCGTCATCAAGGACAGCCTGCGCGCCAACACCAACATGCGCATCGCCCTGCGCATGGCCGACGTCGACGACTCCCAGGACATCCTGGGCGAATCCACGGCGGCGTACTTCAGCCCATCGATCCCGGGCCGCGGCGCCGCCAAGACGGGCCCGGGGCGCATCCAGGGCTTCCAGACCGGTTACGCCGGCGGCTGGACGTCCCGCACCCCGCAGCGTCCGCGCATCGACATTGTCGAGATGGACTTTGGTGCCGGGGCCCCGTGGGAGCAGGAAATGATCGCTGCACCCGTCGAGGATTCGGCGGGCCCCAACGACATCTCCCGGGTGGTGGCCAACATTTCCCTGGCCGCCGTGGAACTGGGCGTGAAGCCTCCCCGCAAGCCGTGGCTGGGCGAACTGCCCGAAATTTATGACTTCTCCAAGCTGCCAACGCCGCGCACCGACGAGCAGCTGCTGCTCGGCGTCATGGACGACCCCGAACACCAGGCCCAGCCAACGGTGTTCTTTGAACCTGACAAGGACGGCAACATGGCCATCCTGGGTGCCAGCGGTTCGGGCAAGTCGGCCGCGCTGCGCACGATCGCCATTGCCGCTGCCATCACCCCGCGCGGCGGCCCCGTGCAGGTCTACGGCATCGACGCCGCCTCCAACGGCCTGCAAATGCTTGAGGTGCTCCCGCACGTGGGCGGCATCATCAATGCCGAGGACAACGAACGTGTGGGGCGCTTGCTGCGCTACGTCCGCGGAATCATCGAGAAGCGGGCCGAGAGTTTCGCCCAGGTCAAGGCCGGCAGCATTGCCGAGTACCGCCGCCTGGCGAACAAACCTGACGAGCCGCGCATCATCGTCATGGTCGACGGGCTGGCAACCTTCCGTGAACTGTACGAGTTCCGGGCGGGCATGAACCAGTTTGAAACACTGCAGCAGATTGCCACCGACGGCCGTCCCATGGGTGTCCACATTGTCATGGCCGGTGACAGCCCGAAGTCGCTGCCGGCGTCGTTGGCGTCATCGGTGCAGCGGTTGCTGGTGTTCCGCCTGGCCACTGCGGACGACTATTCCAACCTGGGCCTGCCCCGTGACGTGCTGACCCCGGCGTCGCCTCCGGGCCGCGGCATGATCGACGGCGGCGAGATCCAGGTGGCCATCTTCGGCGGCACCTCAAACCTGGCACTGCAGGCGCGGCAGGTTGCCAGCCTGGCCGAAACGCTGCGGCGCCAGGGCGTCAAGCAGGCCCCGCGCGTGGAGTCGCTGCCGGAAATGGTTGACCTTGACGTGCTGCCGGCAGCCACCGCCGGCAACGTCCTCATCGGTGTCGACGACTTCAACCTGGAACCGGCCGGACTGCAGGCCACGGGCGCGCTCATGCTCACCGGCCCGCCGTCGTCCGGGCGCACCACAGCCCTTGTCACCCTGGCCGAGGCCTTGAAACGGTCGACGCCGGGCACCCGGCGCGTGTACTTCGGCTCGCGCCGCTCGGCCATCGCCAACCTGCCCGTGTGGGACGAATCCATCGTGACGGCCGGGGCGCTGGAGCCGGAGCTGCAGCGCTTCATCGACCTGGTTGAGGGTGAGAGCGAGCCCGTGGCGTTCTTCATTGAAGGGGTCACCGAGTTTGCCGACTCCGAGGCCGAAATGGACCTTGTCACGTTGATCAAGTCCGCCGTCAAGGCGAATTACTTTGTGGTGGGCGAGGCTGAAACGTCCACCTGGTCGGGGGCGTGGAGCCTGGCCGGGCTGTTCAAGGCCGGCCGCCGCGGCCTGCTTCTGAACCCCGGCGACGTCGAGGGGGACACCTTGATGAACACGGCGCTCGGGCGGCTCTCCAACAACAAGTTCATCCCGGGCCGCGGCTATGTCGTTGGCCGGGGCAAGGCGTTCAAGCTGCAGGTGGCAAGCACCATGGACCACGAGCGCTAGCCTGCCCGTGCCCCGCCCCCTCAGACCCTCGCGCAGTTCTGGTGGGTTTTTCGGGAACGCTCTCGCAGTTCTGGTGGGTTTTGCAGACGGGGAGTTGTCCCCATCGACGTTATTTGGATAGCTTGTTAGATTTCTATTAGTCGCCCGGCCGGACAAGCCAGCAGGGTATCTTCTTCAACATAAGGATGTGCATCATGGCCGGTATGCTCGGTAACGATCCCCAGGACATGGCCGATTTGGTCACAAAGCTCGGCACTGCCATTGACCAGATCACCCAGGTCATGACGACCTTGGATGGCAAGGCCCAGTCGGTTCGCTGGGAAGGTCCCGATGCCACCCGCTTCAAGGGCACGCAGTGGCCGACGTCCAAGAAGTCGCTTGCCCGCGTCATCAGCGACCTCGGCGACGTCAAGGTCATTGTGAACAAGCAGAAGCAGCAGCAGGAAGCCGCTTCCAAGTAGTTCCCATCCAGAAACGCCGGTCTCTGCCTTCGGGCGGGGCCGGCGCTTTTGTTTAACGCTGGGGACTGATTTAAGGAACGACCGGCAGATGGTGCGCCAGCGGGACTTCGTGGGGCAAGATAGTAGCGTGAGCAGCGAGCCAACAGAACCCCAGCAAATTCCCGCCGAGCAGAACCCGGCAGACGCAGTGCGCGAGAAAGCGCCTGCCGGCACGGAAGTCATTCCCGCCGACGCGGACAGGGAACGCTACGGCGTCCTGGTGGACCTGATCCAAAAGTATCGCGCGGCCTACTACAACGACGATGCGCCCATCGTCTCCGACGCCGAATTCGACGTGCTGTACAGCGAACTTGAAACGCTTGAGGCGCTGCACCCGGAACTGGTCACGAACGATTCCCCAACCCAGCTGGTGGGTGGGGAAGTCTCGGAGGCCTTTGCCGCCGTCGAACATCTGGCCCGAATGTATTCGCTGGAAGACGTGTTTTCCCTTGCGGAGCTTGAGGCGTGGCTGGCCAAGGCCGCGGCGTCGGTTGAAAAGCGCCGCGGACAGGCGCCACAATGGCTGACAGAGCTGAAGATTGACGGCCTGGCAGTGAACCTTTTGTACCGCGACGGTGTGCTGGTGCGGGCGGCCACCCGCGGCGACGGCACCACCGGTGAGGACATCAGCCACAACGTGGCCACCATCAAGGACATTCCGCAGAAACTCCAAGGCAGCAACTTTCCCGCCGAGGTGGAGATTCGCGGGGAAGTGTTCATCGCCTCCAAGGACTTTGCAGCCCTGAACGAGCAGATGGTGGCGGCCGGAAAGCCGGAATACGCCAACCCGCGGAACACTGCGGCCGGCTCTTTGCGGCAGAAGGACCCTGCCGAGACGGCCAAGCGCCCGCTGCGGATGTTTGTGCACGGCATCGGCGCGCGCGACGGGCTCAGCACCGCCACCCAGTCGGAGACGTATGAACTGCTGAAGTCGTGGGGCATGCCCATCAGCCCGTACTACAAGGTGGTGGACACGCTGCCCGAGGTCATGGACTTCATCTCCCATCACGGCGAGCACCGCCACGACCTCATCCATGAAATTGACGGGATCGTGGTCAAGGTTGACGATCTGGAAACCCAGCGCGAACTGGGCCACACCTCGCGCGTGCCGCGCTGGTCGGTGGCGTACAAGTACCCGCCGGAAGAAGTCCACACGAAGCTGTTGGACATCCGGGTCCAGGTGGGCCGCACCGGGCGCGTGACGCCGTTCGGCATCATGGAGCCGGTCAAGGTGGCCGGTTCCGTGGTTGAGCGGGCAACCCTGCACAACCAGGACGTGGTCAAGGCCAAGGGCGTCATGATCGGCGACGTTGTGGTGCTGCGCAAAGCAGGGGATGTGATCCCGGAGATCGTTGGCCCCGTCTTGGCACTGCGCGAGAAGCAGGATCCGCCGGTGCGTGAATTCGTCATGCCCACGCACTGCCCCTCCTGCGGGACGGAACTGGCACCCGCCAAAGAGGGCGACATCGACATCCGCTGCCCCAACACACAGTCGTGCCCCATCCAGCTGACAGAACGTGTTGCCCACCTGGCCGGCCGCGGCGGCTTCGACATTGAGGCGCTGGGCTACGAGGCCGCCATGGCGCTGACCACCGGCCCGGGCCCCGATCCGGCCGAAAACGGGGGCGAGATTGTCCCGGCCGGCCCCGGCCCCCTGGTGAGTGAAGCGCAGGTCTTCTCCATTGCCGAACTGGACCTGTCCGACGTCGTGGTTTGGCGGGAAATCCGGTCCAAGGGCGAAGGGACCGGCCGCTTCCACCAGGTGCCGTACTTTTACACGAAGGCGACGGCCAAAAAGCCTTCGGTGCCGACCAAGACCACCGGGAAGCTCTGCGAGGAGCTGGAAAAGGCCAAATCGAAACCGTTGTGGCGGGTGCTTGTGGCGCTGTCCATCAGGCACGTCGGCCCCACGGCATCGCGCGCCATGGCCACCCGCTACGGCACCATGGCGGCCATCCGGGAAGCGCTGCTGGCCCCGGACGCCCGCGAAAAACTGGCCGACGTCGACGGCGTCGGGGCCATCATCGCCGAGGCGTTGATCGAGTGGTTCGACGTCGACTGGCACCAGGAGATCATCGACGCCTGGGCCGCGGCGGGCGTGCTCATGGCCGACGCCGTGGACGAGTCGGCGCCGCGCACCCTGGAAGGGCTGACGATTGTGGTGACTGGCACGCTGCCCACCCTCAGCCGCGACGAGGCCAAGGAAGCCATCATCATTCGTGGCGGCAAGGCATCAGGCTCGGTCTCCAAGAACACCTCCTACGTGGTGGCCGGCGAAGCCGCCGGAACGAAACTGGACAAGGCCGAGGCGCTCGGGATTCCGGTGCTGGATGAAGACGCCTTCAAGGAATTGCTCGCCAATGGGCCGGCACCAGACGCCGGGACGGATACGCCCACCGAAGCGGATTCCGCTGGCGGGACGGAATCCGCTGGCGGGCCGGCACCAGACGCCGGGTAGCACCAGACCGACCAACCAACAAGTAAAGGATCACCATGACCCCGCACGCCGTACCAGTTGATGAATTGCTCGAAGTGGCCCTGCGTGCCGCTGCTGCCGGGGCCGCAGTGCTTGCCGTCCGCGACCCGGACGGTTTTGGCGCCACCGAAAAGTCTTCCGACGCCGACTGGGTCACGGCCTTTGACCTGGCCGCTGAACGGGCCGTGCGCGCCGTCATCACCGAGGCCCGCCCGCACGATGTCATCACGGGGGAGGAGCTTGCACCTGCACTGCCGGCGGAACCATCCGGATACAGATGGAGCATCGACCCGCTCGACGGGACCATGAACTACATCCGCAACATCGCCTACTACGGCACCTCCGTGGCCGTGATGGGACCCGACGGCGACTGGCTGGCCGGCGTCGTCAACGCACCGGCCCTGCGCAGGGTGTACTTTGGCTCCCTCGGCGGCGGCGCCTGGCTGGACGAGGTCAGGGCCGACGGTGTCCAGTCGGTGCGCCGGCTGAACGGGCCCACCGAAACCCGCGGCGGGACGCTGCTTTCCACCGCCCTGACGTATGAGCCCGCCATCCGGCGCCGCCTCGTCTCGGAACTGGACGGTCGGATGGACAACTTTGGTGACTTCCGCCGGCTGGGATCCGCCGCATTGGAACTGTGCGCGGTGGCCGAAGGTTCCGTTGACGCCTACCTGGAATATGGCTTGTTTGAGCACGACTTTGCGGCCGGCGGACTGATCGCCGAGGAGGCCGGTGCCTGGGTGCACCGCCCCGTCCTGAGCCCCGCAGTCAACGGGCTGCCGACCCGCGAGGAAGTCCTCGCCGTCTGGACCGGCGCCAGCGTGCCGGGGCTCGAAGGCGGTTTCGCCCCGGCGGAGTAGCCGCTGCGCCGAACACAGCCCCGGGGTGTAGGCGTACTGTGGTGCCATGGACGTGAACAACGGAAGGTTCAAGCCACCTCCTGGCGTGAAAGTCACCGGGCACGGGACACTGCTTTCCGCTTTTGACGTGACGGGCCTGGCCGTTTCAGCCATGGCCCGTGCCGCCGCTGCCGTGGCCCGCCTGGCCGTGCACCACGGCGCCGCCCCGCCCGAAATCTCGATCGACAGGGCCCTTGTCTCCCACTGGTTTGGCATGTCGTTCACGCCGGTCGGGTGGGAACTGCCGTCGCCCTGGGATGCCATTGCCGGGGACTACCGCAGCTCCGACGGCTGGATCCGGCTGCACACCAACGCCCCGCACCACCGCGCGGCGGCCCTCAAGGTGCTCGGGCTGGGCGCCGGCGCCAACCGCGAAACTGTTGCCTCCGCCGTCGACCATTGGAACGGGGAGGAGCTGGAAGCCGCCATTGTTGCCGCCAATGGATGTGCGGCAGTCATGCGTACGGAGGAAGCCTGGCTGGCGCATCCCCAGGGTGCGGCGGTGGCTGCCGAACCCCTGGTTGCCTGGAGTGCCCGGCGTTCCTCGGACGACGGCGGCACCTCCCCGCGCTCGGGGCCCGCCAATGCGCGGCGGCCGCTGGCAGGGGTGCGGGTGCTGGATTTGACCCGCGTCATTGCCGGGCCCGTCGCTACGCGTTTTCTGGCCATGTACGGGGCGGAGGTGCTGCGGATCGACCCTCCTGACTGGGAAGAACCGGCACTGGAACCTGAAATGACAGTTGGCAAGCACTGCGCACGGCTGGACCTGAAAACGGCTGCCGGCCTGGCTGCGCTGAACGCCCTGCTGGCCGGTACGGACATCTTTATCCACGGCTACCGCCCCGATGCGCTTGACCGGCTGGGTTTGTCGGACGACTTTCTGGCCCGGGCCCATCCCTCCCTTGTTGTCGTTGCCCTCGACGCCTATGGCTGGAGCGGGCCGTGGGCCAACCGGCGCGGCTTTGATTCGCTCGTGCAGATGAGCTGCGGCATTGCGCACGCCGGGATGGTCCACTTTGACGCGGACCTCCCGCACCCGCTGCCGGTCCAGGCACTGGATCACGCCACGGGGTACCTGTGTGCTGCCGCCGCGATCGAGGCGTGGTGCGAGCGGCTGCATGGAACTGTTCGGAATGCCCGGCTGTCGCTGGCCCGGACCGCGGTGGAGTTGCTGCGGACGGGGCCGTCCGATCCGGGCGCTCGGTTGCCTGTACATGACCCTGCCCTGTTGGTGCCCGAGCAAACCCTGTGGGGTCCGGGCTTCAGGCTGCCGGCGGCCGTTCAGATCTCCGGCCTTGTTGCTGAAACGAACGTGCTGGCGCAGGGATATGGGTGGGCGCCGCCGGCATGGAATCCAAACAGCAGCTGATGCTGTTTGTTGTCGGGTTCGGGAATCCAAACTGCAGCTGATGCTGTGAACCGTACGGGATCACAGCATCAGCTGCAGTTTCGAAATAGGGCGGGCCGGAGAAACAGAGAATGCCACCGGCGGATTTCTTCACCCGCACCCGGGTGCGGAAGAATGGGAAGGCAGGATCCGTCGTCGGACGTCAGCCGAAAACCTTCACCAGCCAGGGGAAACCAAGCACATGAGCGTACTCGTTCGTCCCATCACCGCAACCGAATACGACGCCGTCGCCCGCATCACGGCGGATGCCTACCTCGGTGCGGGGTACTTTGACAGTATTGAGTATCCGTATATGCAAAAGATTATGCGCGTGGGGGAGCGGGCGGCCGTTGCGGAGGTGATCGTTGCCGAACGTGACGGGGCGGTGGTCGGCTCGGCCACCTTGGCGGTGCACGGCGATGTGTGGGCCGACATTGCCCTGCCGCACGAGTTGGAGTTCCGGCTGCTGGTGGTGGATCCGGCCGTGCAGCGCAGTGGTGCGGGAAAAGCGATGGTGAACTGGATTCTGGACAGGGCCCGGGCCGCCGACGGCATCCGCGCCGTCAGCCTCACCACCGGCGATGACTGGCACGCGGCACATGCCCTCTACCTGTCGCTGGGGTTCGTCAGGGTGCCCGAACGCGATTGGCCGATTCCGGAGAACGGCAAGATGCTGCGCGTCTACCGTTTGGAACTGTGACGGCGGGCTGCTGACGGGACTGCTCTGAAAACGCCTCGGTATTTGATCCAGGTGCAGGTCAGCGTCCGGAGCCAGCGTCGGGGGACCAGCGTCGGGGCCATGCCGGATCCGGAGCCCTGGAAATGCGGTCGGACTATGATGGCCACATGCGACCCACTCCACAGAAGGTCCACGAGGCGTTGATGAATCCCCGGCGAAGCCGCTGGAGTGACCGGCGGCGGTCCATCAACGCCATGGTGGACAATTTTGTATTCGCCTTCAGCGGTCTTGCCGCATTGTGGCTGGCATGGCTGGTGCTCTCGCAGGGCTTCGCCTGGGGCTGGTTCCTGGCACCGTTCTTCGTCCTGTTTTGGCTGGTCCTCGCCTATCTGGTGCTGCCCCGGCTGCACAGCATCCTTACCGCCATTTACGTCCCCGACTATTTCATCGGACGCGCCCGAACCAGCGACGGGCTGCTGGGGGACCCGATCAACCTTGCAGTCATGGGCAGCGAGGCCCAGCTCCACGAAGCGATGAGCCGTGCCGGCTGGATCAGGGCTGATGAAATCACGCTGGCCTCCAGCCGCCGCATCATCACCTCCACCATCTTCAAACGCAGTTACGACGAGGCCCCCGTGAGCCCGCTGCTGCTGTTCGGCCACCAGCAGGATCTTGCCTACCAGCAGGAAGTGCAGGGCAATCCAGCCAAGCGGCACCATGTTCGTTTCTGGCGATGCCCGGATGGCTGGTTGCTGCCTGGCGGGCACAGGGCGGATTGGCTCGCCGCCGGCACCTTCGACCGGGCCGTCGGCTTTTCGCTGTTCACACTGCAAGTCACACACAAGATCGACGCCGACACCGACATCGAGCGCGACCACATCGTCTCAACGCTGGTGGAAAGCGGTGCGGAAATCCAGGTGCGGGTGATTGAGGACTTTGCCACCGGATACCACTCCCGCAACGGCGGCGGCGACAGCATCCAGACAGATGGTGACCTGCCTGTTGTCGACGTCCGGCCGGTGGCCGTTCCCCTGGACGGCAACGCCCTGGGGGAGGGGCTCGATGCGCGCCGGGAGTTCCGCGCCCAGCGGCGTCCGGCGTCCACCGCCCTCGGGGTGCTGTTGATGGTGGTTCGGGTTGTGGTGGGGGCAGTGAGTGTTTTGCTGATATTGGGGGACTGGCAGGAGGTCTCAAGGAGGGCGGTTGCCAGCATGAGTGCCGACGAAGCGCAGTTCTTGGATGTTTTCCTGCTTGTGGTTGTCATCGTTGCCGCATTCGGCGTTGTCCTGTATTCGGTCTTGGCCGTCCTGGGCTTCAGGGGCAGCAATTGGGCCAGGATTGCTTCCATGGCTTACAGCGGGCTGCTGGTGGTGATTTCCGCCGTTTCCATTCTTGGCGGGCAGCACATCACCCTGGGCACGAACCTGTTCGGCCTGCCCCTGGACATCCTGGTGCTGTTGGCCCTCTCGGCACGAAGCTCCCGGCTCTGGGCGCGGCGGCCCAATCCACGCAAGCGTGCAGGGTCACGCAAGCGAGCGGCAGGCTCGCGCGAGCTGGCAGGCGCGGACGCAGAGTAGGGGTGCAGGCAAGCAGGCAAGCAGGCAAGCTAGGCAGGCAGGCCAGCAAGGCGCCCAAAGTAGTGGCCCAGGCGGACGTGGGGCCGGACGGAGACAGGCATCTCACAGCACCGGGGAAATCATCCTGTGTCGGAGCGATAAGCTGGTGGGGATAACTTTTTCTTTTTTGTAGGGGAGATCCATGGCTGCGATCAACCGTGACGACGTGGCGCATTTGGCGCAACTGGCTCACATCGAGATGAGCGACGACGAACTGGACCGCATGGCCAAGGAATTGGCTGTGATTGTGGATTCAGTGAAAAGCGTCAGCGAGGCTGCAGGAGCGGATGTTCCCGCCACCTCGCATCCAATTCCACTGACAAATGTCATGCGCGAAGACGTGGTTGGCCACGTATTGACCGTCGAGGAAGCCCTGTCCGGGGCGCCCGACTCTGCTGATGGACGCTTCAAGGTTCCAGCAATTCTGGAGGAGAGCTAATCCATGAGTGCAAATGAACTGATCCGATCCAGCGCGTCCGCAATGGCCGCCAAGCTGGCGTCCGGGGAAATTACCTCCGTTGCGCTGGTCCAGGCCCACCTTGACCGCATTGCCGAGATCGACGGCGGCGACCGGGGAATCAACGCGTTCCTGCATGTCAACGCCGAGGAAGCGCTCGCAGTCGCTGCGGACGTCGACGCCCGCCGCGCCGCCGGCGAAGAACTGCACGAGCTGGCCGGTGTGCCGATCGCCGTCAAGGACTTGATCGTCACGAAGGGCCAGCCCACCACGGCAGCCTCCAAGATCCTCGAGGGCTGGATGAGCCCCTACGATGCAACCGTCATCAAGAAGATCCGTGCAGCCCGCATGCCGATGCTGGGCAAGACGAACCTGGACGAGTTCGCCATGGGATCCTCCACCGAGCACTCCGCCTACGGCCCCACCCGCAATCCCTGGGACCTTGACCGGATCCCCGGCGGCTCAGGCGGCGGCTCGGCTGCTGCCGTGGCGTCCTTCGAAGCGCCGCTGGCTCTGGGCACCGACACAGGTGGTTCCATCCGCCAGCCCGGTTCCGTCACGGGCACCGTCGGCGTCAAGCCCACCTACGGCGCTGTTTCGCGCTACGGTGCCATCGCCATGGCGTCTTCGCTGGATCAGATCGGCCCGGTGTCACGCACGGTTCTTGACTCGGCACTGCTCCAGGAAGTCATCGGCGGCCACGACCCCCAGGACTCCACCTCCCTGACGGATCCTTCGACAGGCCTCGTTGCCGCTGCCCGCATGGGCAACGTCAAGGGCATGAAGATCGGCGTCATCAGGGAATTGCACGGCGAAGGATTCCAGGCCGGCGTTGAAAACCGTTTCAACGAATCCCTGGAGCTGTTGCGCGAAGCCGGTGCCGAGATCGTTGAGGTCTCCTGCCCCAACTTCGGTTACGCCCTGGGCGCCTACTACCTGATCATGCCCAGCGAGGCGTCCTCCAACCTTGCCAAGTTCGACGGCGTCAGGTTTGGCATGCGCACTTTGCCCACCGAAGGCCCGCTCACCATTGAGCGCGTCATGGCTGCCACCCGCTCGGCTGGTTTTGGCCCGGAGGTCAAGCGCCGCATCATCCTGGGCACCTACGCCCTGAGCGCCGGCTACTACGACGCTTATTACGGCTCCGCCCAGAAGGTGCGCACCCTGGTGCAGCGCGACTTTGAGGCAGCTTTTGCCCAGGTTGACGTGTTGATCTCCCCAACAACGCCCACCACGGCATTCAAGCTGGGCGAGAAGCTGGACGATCCGCTGTCAATGTACCTGCAGGACGTTGCAACGATCCCGGCAAACCTGGCCGGCATCCCCGGCCTGACACTGCCTGGCGGCCTCGCTGATGAAGACGGCCTGCCCGTCGGCATTCAGCTGCTGGCCCCGGCGCGCGAGGACGCCCGCGTCTACCGTGTGGGTGCCGTGCTGGAGACCCTGCTTGAGGCCAAGTGGGGCGGCCCCATGCTGAACCAGGCCCCGGAACTCGCCAACACAGCAATCGCAGCCAAGGAGGCCAACTAATGAGCGTTGACACCATTCTCAGCTTCGAAGAAGCCATGGAAAAGTACGAACCCGTCCTCGGCTTCGAGGTTCATGTTGAGCTGAACACCAAGACCAAGATGTTCTCCTCCGCCCCGAACGTCTTTGGCGACGAGCCCAACTCGAACGTCAACGAGGTGTGCCTGGGACTGCCCGGCGTGCTGCCGGTTGTGAACAAGAAGGCTGTTGAGTCGTCGATCCTGATCGGCCTGGCGCTGAACTGCAAGATTGCCCCGCACAGCACCTTTGCGCGCAAGCAGTACTTCTACCCGGACACTCCGAAGAACTTCCAGACCTCCCAGTACGATGACCCGATCTGCTACGACGGCTGGATCGACATCGAGCTCGACGACGGCACGGTCTTCCACGTGGAGATCGAGCGCGCCCACATGGAAGAGGACGCCGGCAAGCTGACCCACATGGGTGGCTCCACGGGCCGCATCCAGGGTGCCGACTACTCGTTGGTGGACTACAACCGCTCCGGCGTGCCGCTGGTGGAAATCGTCACCAAGACCATTGAGGGCGCCGGTTCACGGGCCCCCGAACTGGCCAAGGCCTACGTTGCGGCCATCCGTGAAATCGTGAAGAACCTTGGCGTTTCCGAGGCCAAGATGGAGCACGGCAACGTCCGTTGCGACGCCAACGTCTCACTGCGCCCGCACGGGCAGGAGAAGCTCGGCACCCGCACCGAGACGAAGAACGTGAACTCCCTTCGCGCCGTCGAAAATGCCGTGAAGTTCGAGATCCAGCGCCACGCTGCCGTGCTCGATTCCGGTGTTTTGATCACGCAGGAAACCCGCCACTGGCACGAGGACACGAAGTCGACGACGTCGGGCCGTCCCAAGTCCGACGCCGACGATTACCGCTACTTCCCGGAACCGGACCTGGTGCCCATCGTCACCTCCGCGGAGTGGGTTGAAGAGCTCCGTGCAACCCTGCCCGAGCCGCCGGCCGAGCGCCGCAAGCGCCTGCAGGCCGACTGGGGCTACACGGATTTGGAATTCCGTGACGTCGTCAACGCCGGGCTCATGGATGAGATTGAGGAAACCGTTGCAGCCGGTGCCTCCGCAGCTGCCGCCCGCAAGTGGTGGATGGGTGAGATCGCACGCCGTGCCAAGCTGGCCGACGTCGACCCCGCCGCGCTGGGTGTCACTCCCGCCGTCGTGGTTGAGATTGAAAAGCTCATCGCGTCCGGCGCCATCAATGACAAGTTGGCCCGCAAGGTGCTCGACGGCGTCCTTGAGGGCGAAGGGACGCCCACCGAGGTTGTGGCCAAGCGCGGTCTCGCCGTGGTGTCCGACGACGGCGCCCTCCAGACCGCGATCGACGAGGCATTGGCGGCCCAGCCCGACGTTGCCGAGAAGATCCGTGGCGGCAAGGTGCAGGCCGTTGGCGCCATTGTCGGCGGCGTCATGAAGGTCACCCGCGGACAGGCCGACGCCGGCCGCGTGCGCGAACTGATCCTCAAGACGCTCGGCGTCGAAGGCTAGAGCTCGACTGTCCGGGGTCGGGCCAGCCGCCCGCCCTGAACCCCGAGAGCCGTGATCCCATTCGAGGTCACGGCTCTTGGCGTCTCAGGCGGGTTGGCCACGGTGCGGCCTGCGGTCCAACGGTGTCTGTCCCTGGGTGTAATCTGGGAGTTGGTCCTGCTCGGGATCTTTTATTGACTTGAGGGGGCCAATCAATGAGTGGACCACAGCCATGGCCGGGACCGGATGAAAACATTCCCGGACCGCCACCACCGCCGTCTGACCCGTCGGGGCCGGCACCGGGGCTGGCACCAGCGCCGGCAACACCCGCGCCGAGCGCACCACCGCCGGCGCCAGCAGCCGCACCAGCAGCCTTGGCCGCACCAAATCCGCCCGCGCCGGCGGAGAACCCAAAATCCGCTGGGCGCCGCAAGGTCGTGGCCTGGTCAGTGGCCGGCGGTGTCTTGTTGTGCGCGCTGCTGGCGGGCGGCTTGATTGCCGCCAATTCCATGATGGGCAATGTGCTCTGGGGTGATTCAACCGAAGCCGGCAACCACGAACTTCAGTCCGGCAACGAACCCGTCGCAGGCAATCCGGTTCCCGAAACCACTGCAGGCAGCTCATCCACGCCAACTGCGAAAACCCCGTCCACCCGCCCGCCTCGGACGGACAGGACAACCGAGCCTGCCAAACCAACCACCTCTGCCAAGCCCGCGCCAACCTTCGGGGTGCCGGCGAACGACGCAAATCCCAAGAACTATTCCAACGCCGACAAGGCGTATTGCAAATGGTCCGGGACAGTGCGCTATGTGGCCGCATCGGAGCAGTTCAGGGCAGCCATTTGTGACATCGACGGCCAGAGCACCTATATGGGGATGGACAAGAAGACCGGCCTGACAACCAGGCTGCCGGCCGTCATCGGCGACAATTCGGTTCAGGCCACCAAGGACCAGTTCACATACTCGCTGGACCCAGATTCCTTCCGCGTCCTGGAGGGCAGCACAGTGATTGCCGAACAGAAGATGCTTTCATGGTGGACTCCGGGCGCGCCGGAGCTGAAGTTGCCGGGAGATTTGGGCCTGTCGAAACCCATTTCCTTCCCGTCCTGCGACGGCACGGGCGTGCTTGTGCTGCAGACCTTCTTTGATCCGCCCAACAACATTGCCGACATCCAGGCGGCCCTGGACAAGTATCCAGGCGCGGAATACCTGCGCACGGACCTTTCCTGCGACAACTTCCGCAACCCGTCAACTTCCAACAGCTTCGGCAACTCCATTTATGCTGTGTACCGCACCATGAAGGCTGACGAGGCCGCCATGTGCAAAGCCATGAAGGAGCTCAATTCCGGCGGGGACTGGTTGGAAAACAATGTCGACTCAACGACCAAGATCGAGTGCCCCAAGCCTTGACGTTGTCCCGGTGGACGCCACGGGTCCCCTTGCTGCCGGAGTCTTCCGGGAGACTGTGAAAGTGAGTAATGACCTTCAGCTGCGGTGGCTGCTGGATCCTGCGGTGGTTGGGCCGCAGTTGCGTCAGCAACTTCCTGGCTGCTGGCAGGAAGTGGCCAATGCGGGAGGTGCCGTGGGGTTCCCCTTCACACCAGTGTCTGAGGAGCAGGTCAATGCTGCGGTCAGGCATGGGCCTGGGCGGCTTCTACCAGTCGTGTGGATGGCAGGAAATCGGGCGCCGGCCCGGGGCCCTGCGGTTCGCCGGAGGCGACCGCGACGAAGTGCTGATGATGTTGGCGCTGCCACGCCGCCCCACGGGCCAGGTGGGCACTGCCGGCGGCAACAGGCCAATCAGCGGCAGGTAAAACAACAGACATAAAACTGCCGGGCAGCTGACTGCCCGGCCGCGATCGGTCGTGCCCCGGACCTTGCTGCCCATGACCTGGCTGCCGACGAGCGCCGCTGTGCGCCTTCCCCATGACGGCAAATGATCGTTTATGACGCGTTGAAAAGAATATTGTCCAGCTTCTTGCATATGTGACTCAACCCACTTATTGTTGTTAATCGGTTAACCAATTCCCGCCGGAGCCACCAACCCGGTCCTTGAATGCGGGAATGTGCCGTCCAATGACGATCAGGAGTAGCTATGAGCCAGATGCAACAGGAGTCGGCGGAGGAACTTGCCGTCTCCGTTGAACTTCCCGGGGCCGCCCCTGAACCCAGGGGCACGCGGGGAAAGAAGCCGGCCCGGGGCCGGCAGCCGCACGACGGCGTCCCGCTGCGCAAGGTCTCGTGGCGGACCCGTTTGCGCAGGGACCGCCAGATGCTCCTGATGATGATTCCGGGTGTTGCATTCCTGGCCTTGTTCTTTTACATTCCGATCCTTGGCAACGTCATTGCCTTTCAGGACTACCAGCCGTTCCTTGGCATCTCGGGCAGCGACTGGGTGGGCCTGCAAAACTTTGTCGATCTGTACTTCAACCCGGACTTTTGGGTGGCACTGCGCAACACAATCGTCCTGGCCGTCTGGCAGCTGGCCTTGTTCTTCCCCGTTCCGCTGGGACTGGCCCTGATTGTGGATTCGCTGATCAGCAATAATCTGCGCCGCTGGTTCCAGTCGCTGGTGTACCTGCCGCACTTCCTGTCCTGGGTCTTGGTCATCGCCTTGTTCCAGCAGGTTCTCGGTGGTGCCGGACTGGTCAACAACACCTTGCGGGATCTGGGCCTGGACACCGTCCCGTTCATGACGAACCCGGACACCTTCCCGCTGCTGGCCACCGTCCAACTCGTATGGAAGGACGCCGGCTGGGCCATGATCATCTTTCTGGCATCGCTGGCAAGCATCGACGGGTCGCTGTACGAGGCTGCCGCCGCGGACGGGGCAGGGCGTTGGCGCCGCATGTGGCACATCACGCTGCCGGGGCTCCGTTCCATCATTGTCCTGCTGCTGATCCTGCGCATTGGCGACATTCTCAGTGTCGGCTTTGAGCAATTCCTGCTTCAGCACGACGCCGTTGGTGCCGGGGCGTCCGAGGTTTTGGACACGTTCACCTACTTTGCCGGAGTGGTCGGTGGTGGTTGGAGCATGGGTGCCGCCGCCGGTCTCGCCAAGGGTGTTGTGGGCGCCCTGCTGATCTACGCGGCCAACAAGGTGGCTCACCGAATGGGTGAACCCGGCATCTTCCAGAAGAAGGCGGGCTCATGAGCACCCAGACAAGGATGACCCCACAGAAAGGGAAAAACATGACTGCAACACTTCGCGTCCGGCGCGCCGCCAAAAGCGCCACCAAGCAGCTGACCTTCAATCCGGGACGTCCCGCCTGGAAGGAACCGGCGTCGCCGATCTACAGTGCCATCAAGGCTGTGGTCATCGTCGGCATCAGCCTCTCGATCGTCATTCCGCTGCTCCTGGTGGTCTCCACCTCATTGGCCGGCGATGAGCAATTGATAGCGGCCGGCGGATTCGTGCTGTGGCCGACCCACCCCACCTTTGCAGCCTATGAGGCGATCTTCAGCGGCGATTTCATGTTCCGGGCACTGGGTGTCAGCGCATTCATCACGGCCGTGGGCACCTTCCTGGCGTTGTTCATCACCATCACCATGGCGTATGCCACCAGCAGGCCGGTCCTGTTTGGCCGCCCCGTGTTGCTGCTGGTCTTGTTCACCCTCCTGTTCGCGCCCGGCCTGATCCCGATGTTCCTGATGGTCAAGCAACTGGGCCTGCTGAACACGATCTGGTCGCTGATCCTGCCGGGCACCTTCGCCGCCTTCAACTTTGTGGTGATGCGGTCCTTCTTCATGAACATCCCCGCCGAATTGATTGAGGCTGCCCGCATTGACGGTGCCAGCGACTTCATGATCCTGCGCAAGGTGGTCCTGCCGCTGTCAAAGGCCGTTGTTGCAGTGGTCGGCCTGTTTTATGCGGTGGGATTCTGGAACGCATTTTTCAACGCCATGCTCTACATCAACGACCAAACCCTGTATCCGGTCCAGCTCGTGCTGCGCAACTACGTTGTCCAGGGCGGCTCCATGGCCGAGGCCATCGGGGTGACATCCACGCCGCCGCCGCAGTCAATGCAAATGGCCATCGTGGTCGTTGCCCTGCTGCCCATCCTGATTGTCTATCCGTTCCTGCAAAAACACTTCACGAAGGGTGTCATCACCGGAGCCATCAAGGGCTAGCCGGATCAACCGATTTCCACCACAAATTTTGCGCCACCAAGAAAGAGAAAGAGGACTAGCATGAAGCGTTCCATCGATACTGCAGGGATTTCCCGACGCAACTTCCTGGGTCTGGCCGGCATTTCAGTCGCCGCCGTGGCACTGAGCGGAACACTGTCGGCCTGCGGGGGCGGTGCCGGAGCGAACGACGGCGGCGCCCAGGCCTCCAAATCGGTCACCCTGCCGACCTACAAGGAATTCACCGCCGTGGTTGCGGACCTTCCCGGAAACGCCGAGGGCTTGGAAGCGGGCTTCATCAACATGCCCAAGCCGGTCGCCTCCACCGCGGCCAAGCCCCTCACCGGACCTGTCAGCGTGCTGTCCGAGACCTTTGAGGTGATGGCCCCGGCCATGCCCGACAACCCCTTCTGGCAGCGGTTGAACTCGGGGCTGGGCGGCGAGTTTAAAATGCAGATCGTGGAGGACACCGGCGATGGCTACCCGGCCAAATTCGCCACCATCCTCGCCGGCGACACGCTTCCGGACCTGATGTGGATTCCGCCGAACCAGGGCCTGCCGAATGTCGGGCCCATGCTTGAGGCCAAGTTTGCGGACCTGACCCAGTACCTCTCCGGCGACGCCGTCCTTGAGTACCCCAACCTTGCCGCACTCAAGCCCGATTCCTGGCGCACCGCCGTCGTCAATGGAAAAATCTGGGGCGCGCCCATCCCCAGCACCCCCTTTGGCCAGGTCATGCTGGGCAACAAGGCCACCTGGGCCAAGGTGGGCGGGCTGGTCGCCAAGGACGCCGACGAATTCCTGGACAAGGTCAAGGAGCTCAGCAACCCCGCCGCGAAGCAATACGCGCTGGAGCCGGCCTACGCCAACGTGCTGAACATCATCACCCAGTGCCTCGGGGCCCCGAACGGCTGGGCCGTGAATGCAGACCGCACCCTGACCCACCTGTATGAAACCGACGCATATTTGGCCGGCCTGGAATATGTCGTCAAGCTTTTCAATGCCGGCGCGTTCTATCCGGATGTCAACATGACCAATACCAAGGCCCGGATCGTGAACGGCTCCCTGGGCGCCATGGTTGTCTCCGGGCCCCGTGACGTGGGCACTTTCCGTGCCCTGGACCCCGACGCGGACATGGAAATTCTTGTCCCCTTCAGCTTCGACGGGACCATCAAGCCGACGTACAACATGGGCTATGGCACTGTGGGCTACACGGCCTTCAAGAAGGCCGACGAGAAACGCATCAAGGAACAGCTGGCCCTGGTCAACTGGCTCTCGGCGCCCTTCGGCACAGAGGAATACCTGCTCAAGAACTACGGTGTCGAGGGCAAGGACTTTGACCTTGACCCGGATGGCAACCCCATCCTGAATGCCGACGGTTTGAAGAACCTGCCGGGTGTTGTCAGCGCGCTGAACATCATGACGGCACCGGAGCGGGTGAACTTCAACCCGGGCTACCCGCAGGTGACGAACTACGTGTACGAGACGGAGAAGAAATTGCTTGAATTTGCCTGGCGCAATCCGACCAATGGTACTTATTCCGACACCAGCGCCAAGGTCGGGCCGAAAATCGCCAAGCCGCTGGCTGACAAGGTGGTGGACATCGTCACCGGCCGCGCCAAGATCTCGGATTTTGCCGACGCGCTCAAGCGTTGGAAGTCCGAAGGCGGCGACAAGATCCGCGAGGAATACCAGGCCGGCTTGAACCCGGACGCGCCCGTGTTCAAGCTCCAGAGCGTCGCCAAGTAGCCGGCAGCCATGCACCTGGTTGCCGACACGCCGTCGTAACGTGCCGGCAGCCACTGCCCTCCGCCGCAACTGTGGCAATAAGTTAGAAGAAACAACAAATAGTCGGCAGCAGATGTCACCAGACCAGGAGCGCAGCAGCATGATTCGGCCCACCATAAAGACAGTGGCAGCTGAAGCGGGAGTTTCCACGGCAACAGTTTCCTATGTCCTGGCCGGACGCACCCGGGCCAACGGTTCCGGAATTTCGCCGGCCACCGCCGAACGCGTCCACGCCGCGGCAACGAAAATCGGTTACCGGCCCAACCAGGCGGCCCGAACCATTCGAACCGGCAAATCGAACCTGATGATGCTGTCGCTGACAATGCTTTCGGACCCGTGGTCGCTCTCGGTCAGCAAGGCCGTGGGGGCCGCCGTTGCCACGGCCGGGATCACCCCCATGATCCTTGCCGACACCGATTGGCGCACGGCGATCAAGCGCCAGGGCGCCGACGTCATCTTCATCGACGCCGCGGAGCAGGACGGGGATGCTGAACTGCTGGCCGAACTGTCCCGGAACAACAACCTCGTGGTGTTCAGCGAAACACTGGAACCCAACGGTTTTGACGTGATCCGCTCCGTGGCCGGCACCACCATGGATGCCGCCATGGACCATTTGACGCAGACCCATGCAAAAGTGGCCTGCCTGACCTCCCGAAACAGCCTGCGTTCCCCGAACCCGGTCAGGTACGGCGCGTACCTGAGCGGGCTCAGGCGGGCGGGTCTCGAGTTTCGGGACAGCTATGTGGCCACGTTTGACGGCGATGAAGTGAGCGCCTACGAAGCCGCCGTCAACCTGCTGGAGCAGCCCGATCCGCCGTCGGCCATCTTTGCCACCTCCGACTTTGTTGCAATAGCCGCGGTCAACGCCGCACAGCGGCTGCGGATGGCGGTTCCTGACGACGTGGCAGTGATGGGTGTGGGCAACACGCTCCAAGGGGAGTCGATGATGCCCTCGTTGAGCAGCATTGGACCCGTTGACTTTTTTAATCGCCTGGCCGGCTTCCTGGTTGACCGGGCAAGGGACGACTCCCTGCCACACCGGGTGCTGGAGTTTCCCTGGCAGCTTTTCGTGCGCGATTCCGCGCCGGCAGCACCTTAGATTCCGCAATTTTTCGAGAACATACAGAGGAAGGAAATACTGTGACAGATTTATTGGAAGCACGCCCGGACAATGCTCCGGACACCAAAGACATGCGCGTAGGACTGGTTGGATTTGGCCTGCGGGCCTCGTTGTGGCGTCACGTCCACAAACCCGGAGAGGGCTCCGAGGTGGTGATGGTCTGTGACACCTCCGAGCGTGGCCGGGCCGACGCTGCCGCGAAAATTCCGACGGCGGTTGTCACCTCCAGCCTCGATGAATTGTTGGGTGCCGGGCTGGACGCCGTACTGGTGCTGACACCAGACAACCGGCACGCGGAGATTGCCGTGCAGACGTTGCGGGCCGGGATTCCCACGTTCTGTGAGAAGCCCCTGGACGTCACCGTTGAAGCAGCCGATTCGATCCTGGGTGCGGCGTTTGAGACGGGAACCAGGCTCTATGTTGGACACAACATGCGCCACATGCCCGTGGTGGTCCAGATGCGCGAGCTGATCCAGGCCGGAACCATCGGCGAGGTCAAGGCCATCTGGTGCCGTCACTTTGTCGGCAACGGCGGAGATTACTACTTCAAGGATTGGCACGCCGAGCGGGCCAACACCACGAGCCTGCTGTTGCAAAAGGGCGCCCACGACATCGACGTGATCCACTGGCTGGCTGACGGGTACACCAAGAAGGTTTCCGCCATAGGGGCCTTGGCGGTCTACGGCGACGTAGCCAGCCGGCGCGACAATTCGGACCGCCGCATGGGGGACTGGTTTTCGCTGGGGAACTGGCCGCCCGCGGAGCAGACGGACCTCAACCCCGTCATTGACGTCGAAGACATCTCGATGATGCAGATGGTGCTGGACAACGGAGCCCTGGCCTCCTACCAGCAATGCCATTTCACGCCCGATTATTGGCGCAACTACACGGTCATCGGCACCAAGGGCCGGATGGAAAACTTTGGTGACGGACCAGGTGACACCATCAAGGTATGGACCAGCCGCTCCCAGGACGGCTTTGTGAAGCCGGATCAGGACATTGAAATTCGCGACGGCGACGGCGGCCACGGCGGCGCCGATCCGCTGCTGATAGCCGAGTTCCTCCGCTTTGCCCGTGAGGGCGGAGTCACCGAGACCTCACCCATTGCTGCGCGTGAAGCCGTGGCCGCAGGCGTTGTGGCGGCGCAGTCGCTGCGCAGCGGAGGTGGGGCACTGGACATTCCGGCGCTGCCCCCGGAATGGGTCGAGTACTTCAACGCCGGCCAGCCGCCGCGCTGACTCAACGCTCCTGCAGCTGAGCGAGCGTTGGGGGGTTGGGCGTGTCAGTCCCCGGTCAGTTCCGTCATGACGTCCTGGAGGGCTTGGGCCACGAGCATGACCGAGGCGCGTTTCAGGTTCTCCGGGCGGGCCAGCAGGTCGATCCGGCGCCGGGTGCTGATGCCTGTCAGCGGTCGCAGCACCACACCGGGATTCAGTGCCGCACCGTGGTTGAGCGCGGGGCTTGAGGTGTAGCGGGGCAGCAGGCCGATGACCTCGCCGGTCGACACCAGGGCCGCCGCAGCAGAATAGTCGTTGATGCGGTGCACCACCTCCACGGGTCGGCTGGCCACGGCGCCGATGGCCGTCAACACATCGGCGGGGGAGTAGCCGCTGCGGCTCGCCACCCACGGATGGGCCACCACATCCTCCGGCGACAATTCGGCCAGCGCTGCCAGCGGATGGTCGGCGGCCACGGCGATGTCCAGCGGCTCGTGGGCCAGCGGAATCACGCGCACCCGGGCGTCCGGCCACGCCGGGCTGTGGTCCATGCGGTGCGCCAACACCAGATCGTACCGGGCTGTCAATGCCGGGAAATCGTGCTGGGCCACGTCCTCGTCCGAGAACCTGACCCGCGGCACAGCCGACTCGGATGCAGCAGACTCAGACGCGGCCGCGCGCAGGACGGCCAGCCGGCGCACCAGCGGGGCAAACAGGGCCTGCCCGGCGCTGTGGAAACCGCTGATCGTGACGGTGCCGCCGACGTCGTGCTGGTAGGCGCCGATGGCTGCCTTTGCCGCCGCCATGGCGTTGATGACCTCGGCGCCGGCGTCGGCCAGCACTTTCCCGGCCTCCGTCAGGACCAGATTCCGGCCATCCTTGCGCGTCAACGGCGTGTCCACCTGGCGCTGCAGCAGCGAGATTTGCTGGGAGACGGCCGACGGGGTGACGGAGAGCGTGTCCGCGACGGCCTTGACACTGCCGAGCTCTCCGAGCTCGCGCAGCATCTGAAGTTGATGAAGTTCCACGCCGCCAGCCTACCATTTAGCATTTACTTAATTGATGATGGAGTAAATATCGATTGTGCTAAACGGTTTGGGCGGCTGTAATGGACACAGCACACCACCACGATGAGGAACAACGCCCATGAAAGCACTGTACAAATCCGGTCCGCACGCGGGCTTCGAACTCGTCGACCGCCCCGAACCTGAAACGGGCGTGCGGGACGTCAAGATCAAGGTGCACACCACCGGCCTGTGCGGCACCGACCTGCACATCCAGGCCTGGGACGCGTGGGCTGCCGAAACCATCAACGCCCCGCTCATCGCCGGGCACGAATTTTACGGCGAGGTGGTGGAGGTGGGCGCAGACGTCCGCGACGTCAAGGTGGGCGACAAGGTCTCCGGCGAGGGGCACGTCGTGTGCGGCATGTGCCGCAACTGCCGCGCCGGCCGCCGCCACATGTGCATCAACACGATCTCCGTGGGCGTCCAGCGCGACGGCGCGTTTGCCGAATACGTCGTCATCCCCGAATCCAACGTCTGGGTGCACAAGGATCCGTCCATCACGCCGGAGCTCGGCGCCATCTTCGACCCGCTGGGCAACGCCGTCCACACGGCACTGAGCTTCGGACTGGTGGGGGAGGACGTGCTGGTCACAGGCGCCGGACCCATCGGATTGATGGCGGTTGCCGTGGCCCGCCACGCCGGGGCCCGCAAGATCGCCATCACCGACGTTTCCGAACCGCGCCTGGCCATGGCCGCCGCGATGGGTGCCGACCTCGCCGTCAACGTCGCCACCACGCGCCTGAAGGATGCGCAGCTGCAGCTGGGCCTGTGCGAGGGCTTCGACATCGGCCTGGAAATGTCGGGCCACCCCACAGCCCTGCCGGAAATGATCGACAACATGAACCACGGCGGCCGCATCGCCATGCTCGGACTGCCCAGCGAAGCCATCGACATCAACTGGGGCAAGGTCGTCACCCACATGCTCACCCTCAAGGGCATCTACGGGCGTGAAATGTTTGAAACCTGGTACGCCATGAGTGCCATGCTCTCCTCCAACCCCGTCCTGCGCGCCGCCGTCGCCTCCGTGGTCACGGACACCCTGCCCGCCACCGAATGGGAGCAGGCCTTCGAGATCGCCCGCTCCGGCCGGGGTGGCAAAGTGGTCCTTGACTGGACCGTCTTCGGCTAAGCCAGCCCCGCTTCACCCGCCCAAGCCCCGCTTCAGCAAAGGAACCACCCGTGTACACCACCATGAAGGACCAGCTCACCGCCGAACTGGCCGAAATCCGTGCCGACGGCCTGTTCAAGACCGAACGGCAGATCACCTCCGCGCAGTCCAGCCACGTCACGGCCGGACCGCTGGACGGCGCCACCGCCACCGTGCTGAACTTCTGCGCCAACAACTACCTGGGACTGGCCGACCACCCGGACATCATCGGCGCCGCCAAGGCCGCCATGGACAGCCACGGCTTCGGCATGGCCAGCGTCCGCTTCATCTGCGGCACCCAGGACCTGCACCTGGAACTGGAAGCGGCCGTCTCGACATTCCTTGGCACGGGGGACACCATCTTGTTCTCCTCCTGCTTCGACGCCAACGGAGGGGTGTTTGAGTCGCTGTTCGGCGCGGAGGACGCCATCATCTCCGACTCCCTGAACCACGCGTCCATCATCGACGGCATCCGCCTGTCCAAGGCCGCGCGCTTCCGCTACGCCAACCAGGACATGAAGGATTTGGAACTCCAGCTGCAGTCCGCCGCCGCGCTGCGCGACGGCGCGGGCGCCCGGCGGACCATCATCGTCACCGACGGTGTCTTCTCCATGGACGGCTTCCTTGCCCCGCTTGAGGCCATCTGCGACCTGGCCGAGCGGTACGGTGCCCTCGTCATGGTGGACGATTCCCACGCGGTGGGCTTCATGGGAGCCACGGGTGCCGGCACCCCCGAGCACGCCGGCGTCTCGGAGCGCGTTGACATATACACGGGCACCTTCGGCAAGGCGCTGGGCGGCGCGTCGGGCGGCTACGTCTCCGGCCGGAGCGAAATCGTGGCGATGCTGCGCCAAAAGGCACGTCCCTACCTGTTCTCCAACTCGCTCGCCCCCGCCATTGTCGCCGCCACGCTCAAGGCGCTTGAGCTCGTGGCCGGCTCGGCCGAACTGCGCACCCGCCTGTTTGAGAATGCCGCCCTGTTCCGCCGCCGCATGGGCGAGGAAGGCTTCGAGCTGCTCCCAGGCGAGCACGCCATTGTTCCGGTCATGTTCGGCGACGCCGTGGAGGCTGCCCGGGTGGCTGATTCGATGCTGGCCCACGGCGTGTTCGTTACGGCGTTCAGCTTCCCCGTTGTGCCGCGCGGCGCAGCCCGCATCCGGGTCCAGCTCTCCGCCGCGCACAGCACGGACGACGTCGAGGCGTGCGTGCGCGCCTTTGTGGCCGCCCGCGCCGCCTAGTGGTTCCTTCTACGCAGAGTTGGTGGTGAACTTGACGCCGGGTGTCACCCCGCGCCAAGTTCACCACCAACTGTGCGCCGAATTTCCCGTGGCAGGATGAGATCATGACTTTTGCCTGGGACATCCGTGCACGCGTGCAGTTTGAGGGCGACGCCCACGTCCAGGAGGACAGCTGCGGCTTCAACGGGCCCAACGCCTGGATCATCGACGGGGCCACCACGCTCCTGGCACCCCTGGACCTGCCGGCCGCGTCGAATCCGCAGTGGCTGGCCCAGCAGCTCAACATGGTCCTGGCCCAGGCGCCCGCCGACCCGGGACGCGACGGTGTCCGGCCGGTCCTGGCCGGGGCACTGGCCGCCGTCGACGACGCCGCCGTGCCCCTCGTGGGTGCCGAGCGCATCCGGTTTCCCAGCGCCGCCATCTCCGTGGCCAGCCTCAACGACAAGGGTGTGGAGATCGCCAGCCTGGCCGACTGCACAGTCGTTGTCAGGACGGACGACGGCGCCACCCACCTCGTGCGCGCAGGCGACGCTGACGCAAGGGTCGCCGCCGTGGACCCTGCCGAACGGTTGGAGCAGCTCAAGCGCGACCGCGAGTTGCGCAACACCCCGGGCCGGCTGTGGGTGGCCCGGCGGGAACCCGAGGCCGCCGACCACGCCCATGTCGTGCAGCTTGGCCGGCCCGGGCTCATGGTGATGGCAAGCGACGGGGCCTGGCGCGCCGTCGACCTTGGCATAGTCAGCGGACCGGAAGAGTTTCTGGCCCGCACGGCCACCACCGTCGACGCGCTGGGGTTGCTCCATGAACTGCGCCTGAAGCAGGCGGAGATTAGGGAGGTGGCCGACGACGCCACGATTCTCACCCTGGCCCCGCGGGTTCGGTGACGCGATGCCGCAATCAAACCAGCGCATCACGTGGGCGCAGCTGCCGCCGGAGGTCCGCGCCGGGGTCGAGAAAATCCTGGGCGCGGCGGTGGTGGAAGCGGTGTCGCAGCAGGGCGGCTTCTCCCCGGGCTCGGCCGACAGGGTCGTGCTGAGCTCCGGCCGCCGCGCGTTTGTGAAGGCCGTCAGCGCGGGGGTCAACGCGTCGTCCGTGGAACTCCACCGCCGCGAGGCCGCCGTCACCGCAGCCCTGCCGGCAGGTGTTTCCGCGCCCAAATTTCTGGGGAAGTACGACGACGGCACCTGGGTGGCGCTGGTCCTCGCCGATGTTGCGGGCCGGCATCCGCAGGAGCCGTGGGTGGATGCCGAGCTGAGGCAGGTGCTGGATGCGCTGGTGGATGTGGGTCGGTTGCCGCTGCCTGCAGATCTGGACGTGCCTCCCTATGAGGACTCGCTCCGGGGTGCCTTCATGGGCTGGGAGAAGCTGCGAAAACGGCCGACGGACGGTTTGGATCCGTGGGCGGGGGAGCGGTTGGAACTGTTGGCGCAGTTGGCCCTCGACGGGGTTGGTGCACTCGCGGGAAGTGCGCTGGTGCATGGAGACCTGCGCACCGACAACATCCTGCTGACAGCGGGCGGGACGGTTTTGCTTGACTGGCCGTGGGCCGCGAGGGGTGCGCCCTGGGTTGATGCGCTCGGCGTGCTGTTGAACGTGAAAACGCTGGACCCGGCAGCCAATGCGGAGCAGTGGCTGGCCAGGCATCCCGCGTTCGCCGGTGCCACACACGATGCGGTGTCGGCCGTTCTGGCCGGCTTAGCCGGGTACTTCCTTGACATGTCCCGGCGCCCGGCACCGCCAGGAATCCCAACGCTGCGCGCATTCCAGCGGAAGCAGGGAGACGTCCTGATCGCCTGGCTGAAGGGGCGGCTGCCCAGCTGAACCCCTTGCGCCGTCCTTTATGGTCAGGGAGGCAATTATGGACTGGTTACGCCGAGACGGTCCTGAAGCCGAGGTTGCCGCTGGCCGATTCGGGTGAGTTGGAGCTGCGGGCGGCCAGCCGGTAGCGGTTGCAATAGGAATCGTGGCACAGGTACGAGCCGCCGCGCATGACCCTGCCGCGGCCGATCGTGGGTCCGGGCGGATCGGCAACCGTTCCCTGGGCGAGGCAGCTTTTGTAGTACTTGGGCAGGAACCAGTCGGCGCACCATTCCCAGACGTTGCCGCTGGTTTGATGCAAGCCGTAGCCGTTCGGTTCGAAGCTGTCGACGGGGGCGGTGGTGAGGAATCCGTCGTCGACGGTGTTTTCGGTGGGGAAGGTGCCCTGCCAAATGTTGCAGCGGTGGATCTGCCCGCCGTCGGCATCCACGCCGTGCAACTCGTTGCCCCACGGATAGCGGGACTGTGCCAGGCCACCGCGCGCGGCATGCTCCCACTGGGCTTCGGTGGGCAGGGCGCGGCCGGCCCACGCGCAGTACGCCAGGGCATCGCTGTGGGAAACCTGGGTGACGGGATGGTCGGGAATGTCCTGCCAGCGGGAAAGCGGCCCGGCGGGGTGGGCCCAGTCGGCGCCGCGCACATTCAACCACCACGGCGTGCCGGCGGCGGTGCCCAAAATATCCGGCGCATCAGCCTGCACGGCGAGGTGGAACACGGCCGAGGTGCCGTACAACTCCGATTCGGTGCGGTAGCCGGTGGCGTCGATGAACCCGGCAAAGGCGGCGTTGTCCACGGCCAGGGTGTCGATGCTGAACGCCGACAGTGCCACCTGGTGGACGGGGGTTTCGCCGTCACCGGCATAGCCTTCACCAAAGGGGTCGCCCATGAAAAATTCGCCCGCCGGGACCAGTGCCTGTTGTTGATGGCCGGCGGGGTGCAGTTCCGTGGCTGTATGCGGGGAAGCGGGCCGGCGGGAAGGGACACCCAGCGTGAAAGCCTGCGGGGCTGCGGGGGCATGGCCGCCGTGGCCGGATCGGCCGCTTGGGCTGCAACAACTGGACATGGGCTCACCTTGAAACGGGGACGGCGGATTCCCACCAGTCTATGCACTCCCACACTATGCAGTTCCCCACAATGCACTTCCACTCGAGGCGGTCCCGCACGGCCGGCTGGCCGCCACGGCGCCTGGATTTTAGCCCCGCGTTGGCGCGGGAAGCTGTTGTTGTGTCACCATGGCGCAATGGAAGAGCGCGTATTGATCATTGGTGGCGGGATAGCAGGACTGTCGTTGGCCTGGCGGCTGGCGCCGTCCCTGCCGGTGGTGGTTGTCGAGGCTGAGGAGTCGTTGGCCTACCATTCCTCCTCGCGGTCGGCCCGGCAGATGCAGCCCAACTACGGTCCGGGGCCCATTCAGGAGTTGACGCGGCGCAGCATCTCCACAGTGGCGGGAATTGCTTCGGCCCTGGGCGCCCCGATTCTACAGCCGCGCCCCATGCTCACGCTGGGGACAAAAGCCGAGGTGGCGCAATTGGTGGCCGCGAACGGAAACCTTGTGCCGCTGGACCATGCCGAGACGATGCGCCGCTGCCCTGACCTGTGGCCCGGCGTGTTCGAGGCTGCCGCCCTTGATGACTCGGCCATGGAGGTCAATGTTCCGGCCTTGGTGGAGTACTACCGCAGCCAGGCCGTCTCCGCCGGTGCCGTGGTGTTGACCGGCTCGGCGGTGACCTCGGCCGTCCCCCTCAGCGGCGGCGGGTTTGAGGTCGTGGTGGGGGAGCACCGGATGAGGGCAGGCACTGTGGTGAACGCCGCCGGCGCCTGGGCTGACGCTGTCGCAGAAATCTTTGGTGTGCGCGGCCGGGGGCTGGTGCCGCACAGGCGCAGCGTGGCGATCGTGTCCACCAGGATCCCGGCCGACCCCGCCGGACCCATGGTGGAACCGGTTGACGAGTCGTTTTATTACCGGCCCGACGGCGGGCACCTCCTCATCTCCGCCTGCGAAGCGGTTCCGGCGGAACCAGGTGATGCGCAGGTGGTTGACGCTGAAATCGCCACAGTCATCCGCCGCATTGACGCGGTGACAACACTGGGGGTGTCCGGCGTCGAACGGTCCTGGACGGGGCTGCGGACACAGACGGCAGACGGGCTGCCGGTGGTGGGCTTTGACGGGGAGGCGCCGAACTTCTTTTGGCTGGCAGGGCAGGGCGGCTATGGAATCCAAACGTCGGCCGCACTCGGAACTCTTGCCGCCGGGATGCTGGCGCGGGAGCTTCCCGCGGAGGACGCCGGGCTGGCCGCGGAGCTCAGCCCGCAGCGGGCCGGGCTCCAGCTGTCCGGGGAACTGCGGGCCGGTTCAGCTCGTGGCGCCTGAGGCGATTACGCCGGCACCCAGGACGGCCAAGATGGAGCTGCTGACGCGTTCGACGATGGTGTTGACCTTGGGCTTCTTGAGCCATTTCATGGTCTTGTAGGCAACCAGGGCAATCGTGACCAGATACAGGAAGCCGATGGTGGCCAGTATCAGGCCGAGGATCAGCGCCGTGCCGAGGGTGTTTCCGCCATGCGGGATGAACTGCGGCACCACTGCCAGGTAAAACAAGCCGACCTTGGGGTTGAGCAGGGTCGAGACAGTCCCGGCAGCATAGGCGCCGCGGTGGCTGTGGGAGATGGGCGTTTGCTTGGCGGCGCCTGCAACGGCTCCGGCCTTGCGGGCCTTCCGGGCCTTGAGCAGTGCCGAAACCCCCAGATACATCAGGTACAGGCCGCCGGCAATTTTCAGCCACCTGAACACTTCGGCCGACTGCTCCAAAACGGCTGCCAGACCAAAGCCCACCAAGGCACCCCACATCACTGCGCCGGTCGCGCTGCCGGCGGCAGCGGAAATGCCTGCCGTCACCTTGTTCATGGCGATGCGCAGGACCAGGAACGTGTCGGGGCCGGGGATAAGTGCCAGCATCACGCACAGCCCGGCAAAGCCCACAAGGGAAACAAAGGTCATGGGCTCAATTGTCCGGGCTGGGGACGGGCTGTGCAACACAGGAGAGCAGGTGGTGTCCGTCATGCCAGACAGCCTGCTGTGTGGGGGTGCATCGGCGGCCCCTGCACCATTCAGTGTGGGGCGCATCGACGGGGCCAGCCGCGGCAGGGACTGGTCGGCAGCACCGTCACGCGTCTGCCATGCCAGACGCGGACCGGCCGTGCGGCACCCAGGCCGGCTGTCCGGCGTCGTACGCTAAAGGCATGAGTGAACTGATCAGCAACATTGGCGAATTGATGACCCAGGACGGCGACCACGGCACGATGCGTGACGCGGCCGTGGTGCTCGAGGGGGAGCGGATCGCATGGATCGGCCCGAGCGCCGGGGCCCCGGCCGCGGACACCCGCACCGACGCGCAGGGCCGGGCGGTGCTGCCGGGGTGGGTGGATTCGCACACGCACCTGATCTTTGCCGGGGACCGCACCGCCGAGTTTGAGGCGCGCATGGCCGGGGAAAGCTACAGCGCGGGCGGCATTGCCGTGTCGGTTGAGGCGACCCGGTCGGCCGGCGACTACGAGCTCACGCGCCTGGGCATGGGGCGCGTGGCGGAGGCTGTTTCGCAGGGGACCACCTACCTGGAGACCAAAACTGGTTACGGCCTCGACGTGGACAACGAGGCCCGCAGCGCCCGCATCGCCTCCACTGTCGCGGACGAGGTCACCTATCTGGGCGCCCATCTGGTCCCGGCCGGCATGGACGCCGACGAGTACACCGAGCTCGTCTGCACCGAGATGCTCGACGCCGTCCGCCCGTACGTGAAGTGGGCCGACGTTTTTTGCGAGCGCGGCGCCTTCACTGCCGAGCAGTCCCGCAAGGTGCTCACCGCCTGCCGCGACGCCGGGCTGGGCCTGCGCGTCCATGGAAATCAGCTCGGGACAGGCGACGGCGTGAGGCTGGCCGTTGAGTTTGCCGCGGCCAGTGTTGACCACGTGAATTTCCTGACCGACGACGACGTGTCCCTGCTGGCGCAGTCATGGTCGGCTTGGGACGGGACCGCCAATGCGGGGCGCGGGGCCGGCGAGCGCGGGACGGTCGCCACTGTGCTTCCCGCCTGTGACCTGTCGACCCGGGTGCAATTGGCGCCTGCGAAGCAGCTTCTCGAGGCAGGGGTGCAGATCGCCATTGCCTCCAACTGTAATCCAGGCACGTCGTACACGTCCTCGATGGCTTTTTGCGTGACGACGGCCGTGCTGCAGATGGGTCTCAGCGTTGACCAGGCGGTGCGGGCCGCGACGTTTGGGGGAGCACTGGCGCTGGGCCGCGAATCGGGACTGGATGCAGACGGCAAACGGGCCGTTGGCTCCATCGCCGTGGGGCACAGGGCCGATCTGCACATGCTCAAGGCACCGTCGGCCACGCATCTGGCGTACCGGCCGGGGATCCCGCTGACGGCCGCGGTGTGGCGTGCGGGCGTGCGGGCGGTGTAGCGCTACCCCGGGCAGTGTGCCTGGCCTGAGGCGTGGGTTCCTCCCGGGAGCTGGTTCGGCAGCGTCATTCAGCGAAAATGCACCCGGCCCGCGAGATGCGTGCAACTTTGACGGCATTTCGCGGGTTGGGGTCATTCTCGGTAAAACGGCCGCAGAACAACGCGAGTTGGGGGCAGTCTCGACGGTGATTCGTGAAGGCGGGACAACACGACGCCGGCGTGAAGCCGGACCTTCCCCGGCGTGGCAGACCCGCCCCGGGTAGTGTTCCTGGCGGCGTGCCACACAAAGCTGGCCCCACCCGTGAAGGGTGGGGCCAGCTTCTTGGAACTGCGGGTGTTACTTCACCGGCGGACCGGTGACTTTCAGTGCTGTCCAGCCGTGGAGGCTGCCGGCCTCATTGAACAGTACGAGCTTGTTGTCGCCGGGGCTGGTGCTTTCCGGAGTGTTCACCTGGATGGTGCCGTCCTCGAAGACCTGGTGCCAGCCGAGTCCGTCCCCGTTGAGATAGACGTAGAACCACTCCCCGGCACCAAGAGTCTTCAAGGTCACCTCGGAGGGGCCGCGCGGGAACTTCTCGGAAGCCAGGCCAAGGTCTATCCGGGTGTCCTTCTTCAGCGCCTTGGTATCGGGTGCAACGGGTGTGAAGTCCGGCTCGGAAGGTGCAACCGGCTTGGCCGTCACCGTGACGGCGGTGGTGCCGGTGGCGGCCTTGCCGGCCTTGTCAGTGCCCGTGGCGGTCAGGGAAGCTGCACCCACCACTGCGTCCTCGGGGACGACCAGTGTGAATGTTGCCACGCCTTCCGCGTTGGCAGCGGCGGTGAGTTCCCCGCCGTCGGCCAGCTGCAAGGTCGCTGGCGAATCAGCCTGCAGGTCCGCAACCGTCACCGTGTGGGTTGACCCCTGTTCAACGGCGTTGCCGCCCTCAACCACTGGCGCCAGCACCAGGGCCGGCGTTGCGTCGGAGCACCGGAACATGGCATCGGCCCAGTCTGCCCAGTCGTTGCCGTTGCTGCCGTTGGGGTCAACCACGAGTTCAACGTACTTGGCACCCTTGAGGTCGACGTTGATGGGCAGCGCCGGTGAGGAACCTGTCAGCACGCCGGAGTTGAACAGTTCAACACCGTCGCCCAGCACCTTGAAGATGACCGAGCCGCGGGTGGCCTGGAAATCGTCAATGCCGATCACGGCCGTGAAGGCGGTGCACTGTGCTCCGGCAAAGTACTTGACGCTGGAGGCTGCATGCACGCCCAGGCCCTTTGCATAGGCCTTGCCGTCCAGCATGATGGCCGGGCCGTCCTTCTCTCCCTGCTCACCGTTGGACAGATCCTTCTCGGCGGGCCCCCAGCCATTGGCCGGGGTGCCGATCCACTGCATGTCGGACGCATAGGTGTCCTTCACCGGCGGATGCGGCATGGTGTAGACGCCCAGCGTGGACTCGGCCTTGCGTTCACCGATCGGGTCCACAGTGGTGGTGTACACGGAGTTGGCCGAGATGTTGTAGTTGCCGTCGGCCGAGGCCGGGGCCACCACGTTCCAGGTGGTCGCGAGCTTGGCGCCCGGTGCCAGTGTTGCCGCCGTTGCCGGAGTCTTGGCCGTCGCCGTCCAGCCCTCGGGCAGGGCAAGAGAGACCGACGCGTCCGTGACAGGGGCGGGTTCGTTCGAGACCAGGGTGGTGGTGAACTCGTTGTCTGCGCCCTGCTCAATGATCGGCCCGGTCTGCGACAGCGAGAGCTGTGCACACGCCGGGGTGTTCGTGGAAGGGCCGAGGTCGCGGACCAACAGGTTGTCCAGGGACAAATCCGCCGCCGTCGAACCGGTGCGCAGCAGGCCCACATAGCTGTCGCCGCAGGCCGGGGCCGTGAAGTTCTGCGTCCAGCGCGTGGTGTCATGCATCTCGGGGAACGGTGTGGATTGGGTCTGGACCGCGCCCGCGGTGCCGTCATAGCCGCCCACCCAGGCGTATTCGTTGGCCTTGGTGGACTGGTAGTTGAAGGAAACCTCGTAGTCGTGGCCCGGCGTGAACGCCATGGTGGCCGGGGTGGTCCGGTAGACCAGGCCGGCGTTCTCCTCGTGGGCGTGCAGCGAGAAGCTGCCGTCCAGCACGTCATCCATGACCTTGCCGTTCCAGCCCTTCTGGGTGAACGGTGCGTGGATGGGGGCCAGATGCGTGCGCGGGTCGGTGACGCCGCCGGCGTCGCCCTTGACGAACGGGGCCCAGCCCTGGTCCACATTCTCAAAGTCCTCGGCAAGCACGACGCCGGACTGCTCGCCTTCGATGACATCGGCGGCTGAGACGCGCTCGGTTTTGACGACGCGGAAGTCGTCGACAAGGACAGCGGCTGCCCCGGCAGGTGCCGAGAACGTCACCGTCGGCGCATCGCCGTCGTTCTTCACATCGATCAGCACGCGCACGCGCTGGGTGAAGGTGCGGTTCTTTTGGTCCGCGGCAACCGTGTTGAACAGTGCCGAGGCGTTGGTGGTGTTGGTGACCGCGGGGGTTCCGGAGACCGTGGCGGAGAGTGTGGTCTCACGCTTGGCGCGCGGGAACGTCTCCGTGGAGTCGGCCGTGGGGTCAATCTCGGCCCAGGCGCTCACGGAATAGGTGCCCGCATCCAGCGGCGCCAGTTTCTGGGAGATGCTGGAGGCGGCTTCGCCAAACTTGGCGCTCGTGAGGCCCTTGGCCGAGGTTTCCACTGTCGCGTCACCCGTGGGGTTCCACGCGGCCAGGGAACCGGAGTTGAAGCCGGGGTCCTTGATCCCGGTGCCCTGGCCCCAGTCGGTGTCAGCGTTGGCGGGCACAGTGTCAACGGCCGAGAGCGGAAGGTCGGTGGCCAGCGGTGTTGTCGGCACCAGCACGTAGGCCGTGTTCGCCTTCGGGTTCAGATTGATCTGGCCGTCCGTGACGGCCACGTCACCGACGAGGCTTCGGCCCTGGGCCGTGAGCTCGTACAGCTGCAGCGCGGCCTGGTTGGCAAATTCCGGGGTCAGGGTCCAGGTCTGGGCGCCGCCGGCCAGGCTGTAGTTGTACAGCTTGCTTTGCTTGTCCGTGTTGTCTGCTGCGGTTTCACCAAACTCAACGGGTGCACCGGCCCACGGCAGCAGGTAGTTGTGGCCTTCCAGGACCTTGACGCCGTCCTGGGTGATGATGCGGTCCTCCAACGAGGAGCCGGTGACGCGCAGATTGTCTTCCAGCGTGATGGCCTCGGGTGTCCAGGTCTGGATCTCCTGCTGTTGCAGGAATTTCACGGCTACATTGTTGTCCCACACGTTCTGCAGGAACTTGTTGTAGTCGTTCTGGCCGGTCCAGCCCTGCCACTCAATGATGTGCTCGGTGCCAAGGCGGGGGTCCGGATTCCAGATGTCACGCTGGGAGTTTTGGGCGAAGCGGAGGATCTCCGAGTTCCAGCCCTTGAGTGTGCTGCCGCCGTAATTTTCGTCAACGGCCCAGTGGGACCAGGTGTTGTTCCGGACCATGGAGTTGGCGAACTCGGAGGAAACGGAGAAGCCGTTGTCCATGATGTTGCGCTGCAGGCGCTCGCCGACCCAGCCGGACTCGTAATACACATCGATGTAGTTGGTGGTCAGATTGTCGTCAGCGGCCTCGTCCAGGCCCTTGATGCGGGTGTTTTGGTCCCCGGAGAGGACATCACGGCGCTGGTCGATGTAGTAGGACTGTTCCAGCCAGTTCCAGCCCTTGGCGGGAGGCTGCTTGATGAACTCATCGCTGAAGGCCTTGGATTCGGGGTAGGCCTCGGTGTTGTTCATGTGGACGCTGAAGGTCGCGCCGTAGTCCTTGGCCTGGGACAGCAGTGAGTTCATGTCCTTGATGCCGCCGGCACGTTCGTTCCAGTTGCCGCTGAAGTCGGTGTTGGCCGAGTCGTGCCCCTCGGAGGTGAAGCCCTTCAGGAGGGAGAACTGGCCCAGCCCGTCGGTGGCCAGGGCGATGTGCTTGACGTCGTCCAGGGTGCGCAGAAACGGGTTGGTGGCCTGGCTGGCGAAGTTGAACGGGATGTCCTGGACCACCCGGTTCTTCACGTCTTCCCAGCCCTTGGGCTTGTATTGCACCTCGCGGGAGGCGATGGCGCCGTCCTGCCAGTTCACTGTGCCATCGGCGTTGGCGTCCGCGGTGATGATGACCTTGGCCTCGGGGAGCGGCTCCGTTTCGTTGGCGTCCTTGGCCCGGTACAGCCACGCACCGGAGGAGATGCCCACAGTCTTGTTGGCGCCGTCGTCCTTGACCTGGCGCCAGAAGCGGCCGCGCTCGCTGGCGGCAAGGCCGTTGTCCGGGGCACCGTAGGCGCCGTCGTAGAGCGAGTTGCTTTCAAAGCCCGCAGCCAGCTCGTCCGTGGTGGCGATGGCCACCATGGACGTCTTCGCCGCGTCGTCGGGCGCCGTGTCCGCCGTGACAGGGGTGATGGTGTCCCCGGAGATGGCGCGGTCGGTGGAAACCACTGCCGTGGCCACGCTCGCACCTGCCTCCGCCGAAGACACCGTCACCAGGTCCTGGTCCATGATCTGGATGCGGTTGACGCGGGCTTCGCCGGTTTCCGTGATCTCAGTGATGTTGAAGCTGAGGATGTTCTTTTCCACGGAGAGCTTGGCCTTCATGGCCACCCCGTCCATGCCGGGAACCGTGATGTCGTAGTCGATTGAGGCACCGTCGGCGTTGACCTTGGAGGCTACGGTGACTGCCTGGTCCCCGCCGTTGATGCGCATTGTGGTGGCGACGGCGGTGGCGCCCGTCATGGTTTTTTCGCCAAGCGTGTATTTCAACGCCTGGGGGAATGCGGTGGACACCTCCACGGACAACTCTGCGGAGGTGATCACCTCCGTTCCCTCTGCGGCCAGGGCCGGCATGGCCGCAGCGACGGGGATGATGGTGCCGGCCATGACGGCCCCGGCGATCCCCATCCCCAGCCACTTGCGGTGGTGTCGAGTGAGTGACATCAAATACTCCTTGAACAACTTTGTTGCAGGGCAAGCGCCGTATTGCGCACTTGAGGGGCTGGCGGTGCTTGCATCACGGGCACACCCCCTGCCCGTGATGCAAGTCACCTGTTATGCATAACACCGTAGCAGGGCCCAGGCCATGTGACGACCCCCGCGTCATGTTATAAAAGTGAAATCGCAGGGCATCTTGGTGGCCGGGGGTCGTTGCGCGAATGATTGAAGTTGACGTTTTCAGTGAACTTATGATCAACAACGTGTTATGATGGGGCTAAAGAAATCGCTTCAACTGGCCGGAAAATGGCTGTCGTGACGCGGAAGAAAGATCCCCAAACAAGGAGAATGCGCAGCATGAGCGAAAACACCCACCTTGGCCCCTTCATGGATGCCGAACTCACGAGCCAGCCGGACGTGTGGGCGCAGGCAATTGCCCAGGCCAAGAACGAGAAGCTGCTCCCCGCCGACGGCCAGCGCGTGGCCGTGATTGGGTGCGGCACCTCGTGGTTCATGGCCCAGAGCTACGCCACCGCGCGTGAAGCTGCAGGCAAGGGCGTCACTGACGCATTTGCCGCCTCCGAAGCCTTCCTTGGCGCCGACCGCGGCTACGACGCTGTCATCGCCATCACCCGCTCAGGCACCACCACGGAGGTCCTGGAAATCCTGGCCCAAATCAAGGGCACCGTGCACACCGTTGCCCTGGTGGGCGACACCAGCTCACCGATCATGGCCTTGGCCGATGCCGTCGTCGAGCTTCCCTACGCCGACGAGCAGTCAGTGGTGCAAACCCGCTTCGCCACGACGGCGCTGAGCTACCTGTTGACAAGCATTGGCATGGATCTCAGCGCGGCCGTTGCGGATGCCAGGACAGCCGTGAGTGCACCTGTCGAGAAGGAACTGATCGACGCCGAGCAGTTCACCTTCCTGGGCACCGGCTGGACTGTCGGCCTGGCCCACGAGGCCGGCCTGAAGATGCGCGAAGCCGTGCAGGGCTGGACCGAGTCCTACCCGGCCAAGGAATACCGCCACGGACCCATCTCCATTGCCGCCCCCAACCGCGTCACGTGGATGTTTGGCGAGCAGCCCGAGGGCCTGGACCGCGACGTGGCGAAGACCGGCGCGCTCTACATCAACACCACCACCCACCCGCTGGCGGAACTTGCCCGCATCCACCGCGTCACCCTGGAACGCGCCCGCGCCCGCGGCATGAACCCGGACCTGCCGCGCAACCTGACGCGTTCGGTCATCCTGGCGGACCAGGACTCCTAAAAACCCGGGACCCGTGAAAGGCTGCGGGCCCCGGCGATTGGGAAGCCGGGCGGGGCGGAGCTGCCGCTAAAATGTTAGCCACCCCACTTCCTCGAGGTGGGGTGCCTGCCGCGCCACCGTCCCGCCTACTCGCACCCGGGACTGCCGTTCCAGAGATTCCCACGGGTTATTGGACCCGGAAAGAAATTGGCCTTCATGAACTCAACGACACACCACGCTGACGGGCCCGGTGCCCGCCCCCCGGGAAACTCTCCCGGCAGCCACGGCACCACGGAAAACGCCGGCATGTTCACTGCCACGGACGCAGTGCTTGCCTTCGACGTTGGCGGCACCGACATGAAGTCGGGGATTATCCTGGGTGATCCCGGCAAGGGCGGGGTCGAGGTGCTGGACGTCCAGCGCCACCCCACACCGCTGGATGGCGCGCGTTCAGGCGAATCCGTCTGCGCCCGGATCGTGGAACTGACGGGGCTCTACCGGGCAGCCCACCCGGAGCTGGCCATCTGCGCCGTGGGTGTCACAGTGCCGGGCATTGTCGATGAAGACGCCGGCGTCGGCATCTACTCGGCCAACCTTGGATGGCGGGACTTCCCGTTTACAGCCACGCTGGGCGAAGCCCTGGGCCTGCCTGTTGGTTTTGGGCACGACGTCGGCATGGCGGGTGAGGCTGAATTCCGTCTGGGTGCCGCCGTGGGCAAGAAAGATGTGCTGATCCTGGTGATTGGCACAGGCATTGCCGGGGCCGTTTTGTGCGACGGACGCAGGGTCGCGGGCGGGGGATACGCGGGCGAGATCGGCCATGCCCTGGTCCCGGGTCCCGACGGCGGGCTGCAGATCATGGAATCGCTGGGCTCGGCAGGGGCGGTAGCCCGCCGGTACGCCGAAGCGACGGGCACGGCCGTTGGTGGCGCCCGCGAGGTGGTGGCCCTGGTCGCGGCAGGCGACAGGGCAGCAATCACCGTTTGGGGCGACGCCGTCAACGCCCTGGCGTTCAGCATTGCCCAGTGCGTTTCCATCCTCGGCACCGAAACGGTCGTTCTGGGCGGCGGCCTGTCCATGGCCGGACCGGCACTCCTTGAACCACTGGCCGCACGGGTCGACGAGCTGCTCACCTTCCACCGCCGCCCCGACTACGTCCATGCCGCCCTCGGTGAAAACGCCGGTCTCATCGGTTCTGCGCTCAAGGCCCGCAGCCTCGTCGGCCGCGCCGCCGCCGCCGCCGGCCAGGGGGACCCGGCATGAGCGCGGGCAACGTGGTTTTGACAGTCACCCCGAACCCGGCGGTCGATGTCACCTACACCGTCGCCGGCATCAGCCTGGGCTCCTCGCACCGCGTGCCGACCCCGCTGTACCGGGCAGGCGGCAAGGGACTGAACGTGTCGCGGGTGGCGCACCAGCTGGGCCACCCGACGCTCGCCATTGCAACAGCGGGCGGAGCCTCCGGCGAGCAGCTTCGCGAGGATTTGGAGTCCTCCGGAATTTTGCACCACCTGGTGCCAGTTGCCGCGGCGACGAGGCGCACGATCGCCCTCGTGGATACCGCGGCCGACAACGCGACAAGCATTTTTAACGAGGCCGGCCCCGCGCTCGGGGCTGCCGAGTGGCAGGCGCTGGCGGCCGCCGTCGTCGACAATCTTGGCGGGGTGCAGACGTTCGACGGCGTGCGCAGGCCGGGTGTGCTGGTGGGCTCGGGCTCCCTCCCGGACCAGGCGCCCGCCGATTTTTATCCCGCACTGGTCGCCCTGGCCCACGCGGCCGGGGTGCCTGCCATCATTGACACCTCGGGCAGCGGCATTTTGGCGGCGGCCCGGGCGGGGGCCGACCTGCTCAAGCCCAACAACCATGAACTGATGGCAGCCGTCGGTGAGAGCGACCTTGTCAGCGCCGCACGCAAGCTGATGGCCCTGGGCGCCCGACGCGTGCTCGTGAGTGTGGGGGAGGAGGGCATGCTGGCTTTCAGCGCCGATGCCCCCGGGACATACCTGCAGGCGAAACTGCCGGCTCCGCTCAGCGGCAACCCCACAGGGGCGGGGGACGCGGCGGTGAGTGCCGCCGCCGTCGCGCTTGCCAACGGCGAGACCGGGCTGCGCGAGATTCTGCGCCAGGCCACCTCCTGGAGCGCCGCCGCCGTGCTGATGCCGGGCGCCGGGGAAATTTCCCCGCAATATGCCGACCTGGCCAAGCAACTGATCATCACAGACCACTGAGGACGCATCTTTCATGGCATTGACAAACACCCGCACCATCATGGACCTGGCTGCCTCGGCCGGCACCGGCCAGGGCGCGTTCAACGTGATCCACCTGGAGACCATCGAGGGGCTGATCGGCGGCGCCGAGGCAGCCGGCCGCCCTGTCATCCTGCAAATCTCCGAAAACTGCGCGAAGTTCCACGGCGGGCTGGAACCCGTGGCCCTGGCGACGCTGGCCGCAGCCCGCAAGGCGTCGGTGCCGGTGGCAGTGCACCTTGACCATGCGGAGGACGAGGCGCTGGCCCGGGAAGCTGTCGACCTGGGCTTTGGCTCAATCATGTACGACGGCGCCCACCTTGAGTACGCCCAAAATGTTGAGGTCACGGCCCGGGTCGCCGCCTACGCCCACGAACGCGGTGTCTACGTGGAGGCCGAACTGGGCAAGGTTGGCGGCAAGGACGGGGCGCACGCACCCGGCGTGCTGACGGATCCGGGGGAAGCTGCCGCGTTTGTGGCTGCCACGGGTGTCGACGCACTGGCAGTTGCGGTGGGTTCCTCGCACGCAATGACCGAGCGCCGCGCCGCGTTGAACCTGGCCCGGATCGCCGAGCTCAAGGCTGCTTTGGACGTTCCCCTGGTGTTGCACGGCTCATCGGGGGTGTCAGATGAGAACATTGTGGCAGCGATTGCAGCAGGCATGACCAAGATCAACGTCTCCACCCACCTGAACGGTTTCTTTACCCGGGCGGTGCGTCAATATCTGGATGCCAACCCTGCCGTTGTGGATTCACGCAAGTACCTGGGCGCCGGCCGTGCGGCCCTGGTTCCCGAAGTTTCACGGTTGCTGGCGTTGTTTGCCGGCGCCGCCCACGCAGAAGACTAAACGCGGCGGCCGGTTGGCCGCCCAGGAGTTGGACATGAACAGAACTGAACGACTCACAGCGATTTTGGACATTCTGGCCGCCGACGGCCAGGTCGAAGTCGACGAGGTCGTGGCCAAGCTGGGGGTTTCCCCGGCAACTGCGCGCCGCGACCTCGACTCCCTGGCCAATGAGCGGCTGCTGACGCGCACCCGCGGCGGTGCCACCAGCGGTTCTGTTTCCTATGACCTGCCCGGACGCTATAACCGGGACGACCATGCCGAGGAAAAGCTGCAGATCGCCCACGCCGCCAGCGCGTTGATCCCCAAGGGCGCCGTCATTGGCCTGTGCGGCGGCACCACGAGCACGGCACTGGCCCAGGTGCTCTCCACCCGCGAGGACCTGATGGTCCAGTCCAACCGGCCGACGCTGACAGTTGTCACCAACGCGATCAACATTGCCGCCCAGCTGGCCATCCGGCCCAACTTCAAGATCATGGTCACCGGCGGCATAGTGAACCCGCGCTCCTACGAGCTGGTTGGCCCCTACGCGGACTCCATTTTGCAGCGCGTGGCCCTCGACTTTGCCTTCATCGGCGTCAACGGGATTGAACCGGGGGCCGGGCCCACCACCAATGACGAGGGCGAGGCATCAGTGAACTCCAAGATGGCACGCCGGGCCTCGGAGGCCTACATCCTGGCCGACGCCTCCAAGATCGGCAAACGCGCCTTCGCCACCATGGAGGAACACGATTTCAAGAACTTGATCACCGACTCACGCATCACCCCGGAGCAGCTGAAGGCGTTCAAGGAAGCCGGCACCGCGGTGATTGTGGCTCCGCAGCTTTAAGCGAAGAATTCCTTGCCGTAGTAGCTGCCCGCCGCGGGCAGTCCGCCGGGGATGGCAAAAACTGCCGAGCCGACATGGCGGATGTACTCGTTGAGCCGGTCCGAGCTGCCCAGTTTTCGCTGCAGTGCCACAAACTGTTCCGGGTTCTTCTGGAAGCTCAGGAACATCAACCCCGCATCCAGCCGGCCCACGGCGTCCAGCCCGTCGGTGAAATTGTAGCCCCGGCGCAGGATCTTCGTGCCGTTGTTGTTTTCATGGGCGGCCAGGGCAATGTGGGAATCGGCTGCGATGGCAGGCGTCCCGGACGGGTTCCCGGGAATCGCAGCGTGGAAGTCGGGGACGTCGTGCTCCTTTGTTCCTGACAAGGGGGCGCCTTCTTTCTTGCTCCGCCCAAAAATGCTTTGCTGGTCGCCAATGGGGTCTTCATCCCAGGTCTCGATGAGCATGTGGATCTTGCGGGCCACCAGGTAGCTGCCGCCAACCATCCACGGCTGCCTGGCTTCCCCGCCCACCCAGACATGGTCGGTGAAATCACCGGAGCCGCTGACGTTGCGGGTGCCGTCCTTGAAACCCATCAGGTTCCGCGGGGTCGACTGATTGGCTCCTGCGGAGGCCCGCCCAAAACCCAGCACCGTCCACCTCGTTTTCACGGCTGTGCGTGCCATGCGGGCCAGGTTCCGCACCGCGTGGTAGGCGACCTGGGGGTCGTTGGCGCAGGCCTGGATGCACAGGTCCCCGCCGGTCATGGCAGGATCCAGCGACTCGCCCGCCATGGCCGGCAGCTCGGCAAAATCTGCCGGCTTGAACTTCGCCAGCCCAAACCTGTCGTCAAACAACGACGGCCCAAAGCCCAATGTCAGCGTCAGCCCCTGCGGACCCATGCCGGCGGCTTCGCCGGTGTCACCGGGCACGGCCTGCTCACGCGCGGGCTCCACCTTGCCCACCGGGGACCCCGCCGTCATCTCGGCCATCGCCGCTGACCATTTGGCCAGCACCAGCTGCAGCTCCACGGCGGTCACGGCCGTCACATCGAACGCCGTAAACACCAGGTGGTCCTGCGGGGGTGTGTCGATTCCGCCCTGGTGTTCCCCATAAAACGGGTATGTCAGGGCTTCCCGGGCCGTGACAAGTTCGACGTCGGAGACGGCCCCGGGCGGGGTGGCGGCAGTGAGCGCCATGCCACCACCGGCGCCAAGGGCCAAGCCGCCGGCACCGGCCAGGGCGGCCGAACCGTTGAAGAACGTGCGGCGGGAAACGCCGTCCGCGGCGGGGGTTGCTTCAGTCATTTAAACCGTGGCCACTTTCTCGGAAATCTTGGCCAGCGGGGCCTGCAGCGACTGGATCAAGGCGGTGAGCTTGGCGGCGTCGGACTTCTTCAATTCCTCCGTGTAGGACTTCCAGCCACCGAGCGACGCGGGATCCTTGTAGTCCTCCAGGGCGGTGTTGACTGTTTCAAACTGGGCGGAAATCTGCCCGGTCAGGGCCGCATCGATCTGATCCAGTGCCGGCTTGAGGTATTCAAAGGCCTGCTGGGAGCCTTCGATGTTGGCGGCAAAGTCCACCAGGTCCAGCTTGGAGTAGGCCTCTTCCTCGCCGGTGATCTTCGAAGACTGGACTTCTTCCAGCAGGCTGCTGGCGCCATTGGCCAATTCTTCGGGCTTGTAGGAGGCGTTGGTCTCCAGCCCGGCGGTCAGCGTCTTCAAGGTGCCCACATTCCCGACGATGCCGGCGGCCAGGGCCTTGGAGGAATCGGTGATGGCCTTGGCCTCAAACAGGTCCTTCTCCAACGGGTGGAAACCTGTCCACTCGGTTCCGGGTTCGACGTCGGCCACGCGAAGGTCAAGCGCGGGGTCGAGGTCGGGGAAGCTTTCCGCCACCGGTTCGATGCGCTCAAAGAAGGGACGGGCCTCGGCATAGGCCTTCTGGCTGGCAGCCACATCGCCGGCATCAACGGCCGACTGCAGGGCGGCCGCCGCCAGGACAAGGCTGTCAACCTGGCCGGAAACGTACTTGGCGTAACCGTCTGTGCCCTCCTTCAACAAGTCGCCCACACCGTTGGCGGCTGCTGAGGCGGCGGCACCCGTCACGGAGAATGGGACGTTCTCGGCCGCGGCGCCGGGGCAGTACAGCTGGTATTCGCCGCCGGCCAGGGTGACTGTGAAACTGACCGACTTCAATCCGGGAATGACGTTTTCACGCTCGCCCAGGATGCGCTTGTCGCTGAGCAGCTCAACCTCGCTGACACCCGAGGCATCCTTGTTGGCGACGGTGAACGTGACGGGGCCGGCAGGCGCCGATGCGAAGTCAGGCACGCACTGGTCCTCGTCGTCGACCTTTTCAACGCTGACGGCGATCTGGGCGGCGCCGTTGCTGACGGGGGCGGCGTGGCCCTTCGGGGCTCCGGCGGCGTTCTCCTGCGTTGCGGCACCGCCGCAACCGGCCAGCGAAAGGGACAGCACGGCCGCGCCGGCCAGCAGGACAGGGGCTGTGGAGCGGAAAGTGCGGGGCGAAAAGGAGGTCATGGGTGTCCTTGGCTGGGGTGGAAACTCTGAATGCATGATGGCGTGCGCACGTGAAAATGGGGGCACTAAGCAGCCTCTGCGAAACGCAGGCGGCCGGGTGCGGGGATTCAGGGGGAGGGGGCGGTAACGAGGAGCTGGCGCCGGTTGCGGCGGCCGGCGACAAACAGCACCAGCGCAGCGATGATGAAAACTCCCGGCAGGTAGCGGGACCACAGCACATTTTCGGTGGTGGCCGAGGCAAAGCTGCTCAGCTCGGTGACGGCCGCGGTGACGTGTTCCTCGGGGACACGCCAGCCGTCGTCGCCGGCCACGGCAATGGTGCGTGAGCTGGCCAGACCGCCGCCGCTCAGGGTCAGGGTGTCTGACTGCGTGCTGACGGCGTCGATGATTGAGCCGTCGACGAGCCACACCGTGACCTCGCCCTTGTGGTTCCATGCCGCAGCGAACGGGCCGGGGTTGCTGGAGGTGCTGATGCCCACAGGCATCCGACCGCCGTTGAGCTCCGTCAGGGCCGCGACGTTGATGGTGGCCGGTTCCTGGCGGGCATCCGGTGTTGCCGCGGCGGAGTACACGGAGGCCGTGCGGCCCGCGTGGGACTCGGTGCCCTGGGCGGTGAGCGGATAGTTGCGCACCGTGCCGTCGCCGGTTGTCGCCACGAGTGTTTTTGGTGTGCCGGCACCGGAGCTGACTGCGGCGGCCGCGTTGTCAGCACCGGCCGCATTGGCCGCGCCCGGAGCGGCGGCGTGGCCGACGCCACTGTCCCCAGCCGCCGCGCCGCCCGACGTGACCCGCAGCGAAACCCCCGCCGCACCCGAGGAGGTGATGGTCGGCGTCGAACTTTCCCCCAGCGGGGCTGCCGGGATGGCCAGCGGTGCGGCCAGGACAAGGGCAAGGGCGGCTGCGCCGAGGGTTCCGGCGGCGGCGAACTGCACACGCGGAATGGCAGCGGCCGAGGGCTGCCAGGTGCGAGGCCACAGGATGAAGGCGAGCATGGGGACCAGGTAGAGCGCCCAGCCGAGGAGTTCGACGACGCGGGGGTCGTTGGGGATGCCGAAGACGCCGGTGAGAATGGCCGCGCGGGCGCTGCCGTTGGGGGCCAGCCAGCCGAGGTTGACGGTGGCGCCTTGGCCGACGTTGAGCCAGCCGGCCTCGTGGGCTGTGCGCAGCGACTTCAGCACCAGCCCCGCGGCGACGAACACCAGGAACACGCCTGTGGCCTTGAAGAATTTGGCGAGATTGAGCTTGATGGCGCCGCGGAAGAGCAGGACGCCAACGCCGGAGGCGATGGCCAGGCCGAGCACGGCGCCGGCTCCGGCGGACACCGGGTTCAAGGAGGACTGGAAGGCGGCGACCATGAAAACAGCTGTTTCAATGCCCTCGCGCAACACGGCGAGGAACGCCATTCCGGCCAGGGCAAGCACCGAGCCGCCTTTGAGCGCCGATCCGGCGTGGGCCTCCAGGGCCGACTTCATGGCGCGGGAATTCTTGCTCATCCACAGGATCATGAACGTCACGATGACGACGGCCACGGCCCCGATGACGGTCTCCATGGCTTCCTGCTGTTGCTGGGGGAGCGCCGCCGACACGATTTCAAGGATGATGCCGACGAGCGCGCTCAGGAAGACAGCCGCACCAACACCGAGCCACATGGGCTTGAGCGGGATGCCGTTGCGGCGCAGGAACGCCGCAATCATGCCCACGATGAGGGCAGCCTCAAGGCCTTCCCGCAGGCCGATGACCAATGTTGCAAGCACCCAAATACTCCGGTGTTCCGTCGACGTTTCAACTGGGGTGTGCCCCTGTACTTAGGACAGGTTACCCTTTGCCGGCCCGAAAATAATAATTAGGCCAGCCCGGTGTGGCCTAATGCGACGGGCGACGTGGTGCGGGGCTGGTGCTGCAGGCCCGGCCGGGAGCGGTCCGGCTCACCAAATATGCTCGGGGGCATCCAATACGGTCTTGGTCGGTTCAGCCTCGGTCCACTGCGCAAACTCGGTGTCAAGGAAATACTTTTCGCCGTCCCGCAGCAGCGTGCGGGTTTCGGCATTCCCGGGATTGTTCAGCGATTCAAAGTACTCCACCGACCAGTGGAACCAGCGCATGCAAAACAAGCGCATTGTCAGCCCGTGGGTGACGAGCAGGATGTTCGGCACGGAATCGTTCCCGGACCAATGCCTGAACAAGGTTTCCATGAAGGACGACACCCTGTCATACACATCCGAACCGGATTCACCCTCGCGAAACCTGTAGAAAAAATGTCCGTAGGCGTTGCGCAGTTCCTTTTGGTCGGCGATCTCAGCAGGGTTTTGGAAGTTCGCCCAGTCCTGCTCGCGCAGGCGCGGCTCCTCCACTGTGGTCGCCACGAGATCGCCCAGGTCCATGGCTTCAAGGGTCTGGTACGCCCGCAAATAAGGCGACACGTACACACGCACCTTCTGCCCGTCCAGCTGCCGTCGGACCTTCTCCCCGGCCTCCCTGGCCTGGGCGATGCCCAGCTCGGTCAGCGGGATCCGGTAGTCGGGAATCCGGTTGTAAATGGTCTGGTCAACGTTGGCCGCCGACTGTCCGTGGCGGACCATGATGATCTGGCGTGGGGCGCTCATGTTACCGAGCCTATCGCCAACCGTTCCCCCAGCCCGGAAGCCGGGCCCGGGCCCGCGCGGGCGTGTGCCCCCTGTGCGCTTTTGGTCCGGGGCGGGCATGATTGCCATATGACTGAATCAGTGCCTTCCGCTTCCAAGCACGACGTCGGCAGCCAGGTCCCGGCCCGGCCCGGCCCGGGTGCCGGGTCCGGCGTCGACCATCAGGGCTGGGGCGCCAAATCCCAACGGCGGCTCATCATCGAGGTGCTCCTGGTGCTGGGGGTCTCGCTGGGGCAGTCGGCCGTGTACTCGGTGGTGTCGCTGCTGGACAAGATGAGCCGGGCGCCGATTGCGGAGGGCACTTCAACGCTCAACGCGGTGCGCAACAACCGGGAAATTTTTGACTTCACGTACCAAATTTTGGACATCTTCTTCGCGCTGGTCCCTGTCATGCTGGTGTTTTACCTGCTGGCCGAACCCGGAAAATCCGTCTTTCGACGCATCGGCCTGGACTGGCGGCACCCCCTCCGCGACGGCCTGGGGGCGCTGGGGCTGCTGGTGGTCATTGGCGTGCCGTCGCTGGGCCTGTACGCCGCCGGGCGGGCGATGGGCGTCACCACCGAGATCATTCCCAGCGCCCTGGACCAGTATTGGTGGACTGTGCCCGTGCTGGTGATGTCGGCCATCCGTGCGGGCGTCCTGGAGGAAGTCATCCTGAACGGCTACCTGCTGGGGCGCCTGGAGAAGATTGGGCTGGGTGTGTGGGCGGCAATCCTGCTCAGCGCCCTGCTGCGCGCCAGCTACCACCTCTACCAGGGCTTCGGTCCGTTCATTGGCAACTTCGCGATGGGGCTGCTGTTTGGCTGGGTGTACAAGAAGTACGGACGGGTGGCTCCGCTGGTGGTGGCGCACGCCCTGGTTGACATCGCCGCGTTCACGCTGGGCCCGGCACTGGGATTTGGCGGCTGAAACAGCCTCCGCGCCGCCGTCCTGAGGGCCCCGGGGGCTGCTGTGGTCATTCGATCCCGGCCGGCCATGGGCGAATGACCACGATGGCCCCCGGGACCGTGAAAGCTGTCCGGATCGACCCCGTTCCGCCGTCCTTGGCCGGAGCTCGGCGGCCATCGGTGCCGTGCTCGTACTTGCCCAGGCCAACGAAAACGGCACCCGCCCACAAGGGGAGGGTGCCGACGTCGTTCCCCAACCGAACCCCAGCCTCGGCCGGGGAACCCTGCGATCGTGGGCCCGTGAAAGGCAAAAGCTAGATCGTGACGGGGCCGCCGGCCGTCTCAAAGGTGACTGACATGATACCCGGGGTGCCGCGTGGGGCGATCCACTCCACGTCAACGTCCTCCAGCGGCGCCTCGACAGGTTCGCCCAGCCACTCGGTGACGCGTTCGGCGCTGCCGGCGATGGTGAGCGAGGAAAGCCTGACGGTGGAGGGGCGCGCCTGCGACGGGTGCAGGGCCGGATCACCCTCCCACTTGAGCATGTAGGGGACCTGTGGGTCGGCGATGAGGCCCTTGATGCCGATCTGCTGCCAGATCAATTCCTGGCCGTCCGGGAACTTGCGGTTGCCGGGGACGGCGCTGCGGCCGAGGCGCTCCTCAAAGGGGACGAGATCGTCCACGGCGACGCACCAGCCCATCCAGCCGCCACCGGCTGCGGAGCGTGCCTGCACGGCCTGGCCGAAGGGTGCCTTGTCCGATGCCGGGTGGTTGAGGCACTCGACAATTTCCAGATAGTGGTGGTCCGTGAGGGGGATGATCATATTGCGTGTGCCGAAGCGCGGGTGGATTCCACCCTTCACAGCCTTGACCCCGAGGGCCGTCGCGATTCGCTCCGTGGTGGCGGCCAATCCATCTGATTCACTGGCGTAAGAAACATGGTCCATTCGCATAGCTTCATCTTGGCACTTTGTGATCAGGCTCTCGACTTAGCGTGCCCTAAGCCACATGGGACGTCAGATCTCGTGCGGATCCGGCGGCGCCGCCCGTGGGGCAGAATTGAGGGGTGACTGATTCTGGAAACACCCCGTTGTCCCTGCCCACCCCTGCCGCCCGGGAGGACCGCATCAGTGCCGCCATTGCCGCGGAGCTGGGTGTCCGGCAGGCCCAGGTTCGCGCCGCGATTGCCTTGATGGACGACGGCGCCAGCGTCCCCTTCATTGCCCGGTACAGAAAAGAGGCCACGGGGACCCTGGACGATGCCCAGCTCCGCGACCTGGAGGAGCGGCTGCGGTACCTGCGCGAGCTCGAGGCCCGCCGAGTGACGGTGCTCGAGACCATCCACGGCCTGGCCAAGTTGACAGCGGAGTTGCGCCGTTCCATCGATGCGGCCGCCACCAAATCCGACCTTGAAGATCTGTACCTGCCGTACAAATCAACCCGCAAGACCAAGGCTGATGCTGCCCGTGAGGCGGGACTGGAACCCCTGCTGGATGCGTTGCTGGCCGATCCGTCCAGATTCCCTGCTGTCGAAGCGGATGCCTTTGTCGACAACGCCCGCGGTGTGGCGAACGCCGACGACGCACTGGCCGGCGCCCGCGCCATCTTGATTGAACGCGCCGGCCAGGACGCCGTGCTCGTGGGCGGGCTGCGCGAGAAACTCTGGAAGACGGGCCGGCTGCGCTCCTCGGCGAAGGCCGGAAAGTCCGTGGACGGTGAAAAGTTCAAGGATTACTTTGACTTTGCCCAGCCTCCGCACACCCTGCCCGGCCACCGCGTGTTGGCGTTGCTGCGCGGCGAAAAGGAAGGCGTGCTGTCGCTGGACTTAGCCGAGGCCGACCCCCGTGATGCAGACGCCCAGGCCCAGGCGCGTTCCCGCTATGAAAGCGCCGTCGCCCATTCCCTGGGCATCACCGAATCCGGCAGGGCGGCCGACTCCTGGCTCATGACCAGCGCCCGGCTCGCATGGCGCACCCGCATCCTGACCCGCCTCTCAGTGGACCTGCGTGTGCGGCTGTTCCAAAGCGCGGAAGAGGAATCGGTGCGGGTTTTCGCCGCCAATCTGCGCGACGTGCTTTTGGCCGCGCCGGCAGGAAACCGCGCCACGCTGGGTCTCGACCCGGGGCTGCGCACGGGCACCAAAGTCGCCATCGTGGACGGCACCGGCAAGGTCGCGGCCACCGACACCATCTATCCCCACGCGCCGGCCAAGCGCTGGAACGAAGCCTTGGCCACGCTGGTGTCCCTGTCGCAACGCCATGGCGTTGAGCTGGTCGCCATCGGCAACGGCACCGCCAGCCGGGAAACAGACAAGCTGGCGGCCGAACTGGTCGCCGAGCTCAAGCGGCTGGCGCCGGACCGCCTGGTCACGAAGCTGGTGGTGTCCGAGGCCGGCGCCTCGGTGTATTCCGCCTCCGCGCTGGCCAGCGCCGAGCTGCCAGGCATGGACGTGTCCCTGCGCGGGGCCGTGTCCATTGCGCGGCGCCTGCAGGATCCGCTGGCCGAATTGGTGAAGATCGACCCCAAATCGATTGGTGTGGGCCAGTACCAGCACGACCTCACCCCGGCGAAACTTGAACGCTCACTGGGCGCCGTGGTGGAGGACTGTGTGAACGCCGTCGGCGTGGACCTCAACACCGCGTCTCCCGCGCTGCTGGCGAGGGTGGCCGGCGTCGGACCGCTGTTGAGCGAAAACATTGTGGCCCACAGGAACGAACATGGACCCTTCACCAAGCGCCGCGAACTGCTCAAGGTTGCCCGGCTTGGCCCGAAGGCCTTTGAACAGTGCGCCGGGTTCCTGCGGATCAGCGGGGGAGCGGAGCCGCTCGACGCGTCCAGCGTGCACCCCGAGGCTTATGGCGTGGCGCGCAAGATCCTCGCCGCGGTGGGTGCGTCGACGGCGGAAATCTCCGGGGGAGTGGGTGCCGCTGCTTCCGTGAACCCGGCCGAATTTGTCGACGGCAGCTTTGGCCTGCCCACGGTGCAGGACATCGTTGCCGAGCTGCAAAAGCCCGGCCGCGACCCCCGCCCCCGCTTTGAAACGGCCACCTTCACCGACGGCATCGAGAAAATCACCGACCTGCGCCCGGGCATGATCCTGGAAGGAACGGTCTCCAATGTGGCGGCGTTTGGCGCCTTTGTTGACATTGGCGTGCACCAGGACGGACTTGTCCACGTCTCAGCCATGAGCAATTCCTTCGTTTCCGATCCACACGCGGTGGTCAAGTCCGGCCAGGTCGTGCGTGTGAAGGTCCTTGAGGTGGAGCCCGAACGCAAGCGCATCTCCCTGACCCTGCGCCTGGATGACGAGGTGGGGGCCGGTGCCAAGGCAGGATCTTCCCAGCCAGGGAAGCCCGACGCCGGCCCCCGGACTTCCGGGCGTCCCTCGCCGAAGGGCGGCGGGACCGATGGCCGCGGACGAGGGCCGGGTAGTCAGCAGGGCACCAAGCAGGGGCCGGGTCAGGGTCCCCGGGGTGCCGGTGCGCAGGGCCGCCCCAACACCGCTGCGCCGTCGGCCGACACCGCCATGGCCGAGGCGCTGCGCCGGGCGGGACTTGGCAAGTAGGTCCGGGTCCGGGCCCATCAGCGTTCCGAAGCAGCCCGGCGGCAGGGGGCGGGCGCTGGCAGGTGCGTGTCCGGCGTCGTCCGTGCCTGCATCCTGCCGCTTCCGCTCCCCGCTCCGCAGATGCGCGCTCATGCAGGCCTGAACTGCTTCGAAACACCACGGGGCCAGCCGCTTGTTCAGCGCAAGCCACCTTTTGGGCCAAAAATCAAGCAGTTCTTCGCTTAAGTCATAAAGTTGTCACAATCTTGCGGCATTGCGGGGTTTCTTCCACACTGGATGCAGGTCATGAGTGTCAGCGCACAGCCCCGGCTTGCTGACCGGCAACCCTCCTTCCGCGGTGGGGTGCCCCGGGTGAGGACCTGGCATCGAACCGACCGGTTCCGGTGCAAGCGCGGGCCATAGATTTCAGGGCCCTCCGGGCAGTCAGTGCCGGAGGGTTTTGTTGCAGGCCTCTAGTGTGAAGGAATCCATCCATGAGTAACGGTTGGTCATTTGAAACCCGTCAGATCCACGTAGGCCAGCAGCCGGACGCCGCCACCGGTGCGCGGGCCCTGCCCATCTACCAGACGACGTCGTTTGTGTTCCCGTCGGCCGAAAGCGCAGCCGCACGGTTCGCCCTCGCCGAGCTGGAGCCCATCTACACCCGCATCGGCAACCCCACCACGGATGCCGTGGAGCAGCGGGTTGCCAACCTTGAAGGCGGTGTCGGTGCCCTGCTGCTCGCCTCGGGCCAGGCCGCAACAACCTTCGCCATCCTCAACGTGGCCGAGGCCGGGGACCACATCGTCTCCAGCCCGAGCGTCTACGGCGGCACGTTCAACCTGCTCGCACACACGCTGAAGCGGCTCGGCATCGAGGTCACGTTTGTCTCCGACCCCGACAACCTGGACGAATGGCGCTCCTCGGTCCGCCCAAACACCAAGGCATTCTTCGGCGAGACGGTGTCCAACCCCCGCCAGGACGTCCTCGACCTGGAAAACATCAGCACCATTGCCCACGAGGCCGGCGTGCCGCTGATCGTTGACAACACCCTTGCCACCCCGTACCTGCTCCGTCCGCTGGAATGGGGTGCCGACATCGTCATCCACTCGGCCACCAAGTACCTGGGCGGGCACGGCACCGCCATTGGCGGCGTGATTGTCGACGGCGGCAAGTTCGACTTCGCTGCCGACCCGGAGAAGTTCCCCGGCTTCAACACCCCTGACGAAACCTACAACGGCCTGGTGTTCGCCCGCGACCTCGGCGTTGGCAGCGCTCTCGGCGCCAACCTGGCCTACATCCTCAAGGCGCGCGTGCAGCTGCTGCGCGACCTCGGCTCCGCCATCTCACCGTTCAACGCCTTCCTCATCGCCCAGGGCATCGAGACGCTGAGCCTGCGCGTTGAACGCCACGTCAGCAACGCCGTGACGGTGGCCGAATGGCTTGAAAAGAACGAAAACGTGGAGGCCGTGGCCTACGCGGGAATCCCCTCCAGCCCCTGGTTTGAGCGCGGACGCAAATACGGGCCCAAGGGCATCGGCGCCATCGTCTCCTTTGACATCAAGGGCGGGGCGGAAGCCGGCAAGCGCTTTGTTGACGGCCTGGAACTGCACTCCCACGTTGCCAACCTGGGCGACGTGCGATCCCTGGTCATCCACCCGGCGTCCACCACGCACGCGCAGCTTTCCCCCGAACAGCAGCTTGCCGCCGGCGTGCGCCCGGGACTGGTGCGACTCTCCGTGGGCCTGGAAAATGTTGCCGACATCATCGCCGACCTTGAAGCCGGGTTCCGCACCGCAAAATCGTCCGTGAGCTGAATGGGCCACGTAATCAAGACGGCAGCGGAGCCCAAGGTGGTGACCCCCGACATTGAAACCGGCACACCCGAGCCGGCCGGCAGTTCGTGGTCAGCCGCCGTCGGCCAGGGCGGCGGGGTGCTGCGTTCGGTCCACATCGGCGCACTGCCGCTGGAGGCCGGAGGCGTGCTGCCCTCGGTGACAATGGCCTTTGAATGCTGGGGGACACTGAACGCCGCCGGCGACAACGCCGTGCTCATCCAACACGCCCTCACCGGAAGCACCCACGTCAGCCGCGGCGATTCCGAGGAAGACGGATGGTGGGAAGGCCTGGTGGGGCCCGGCGCGGTGATCGACACCGACAAATTCTTTGTTGTGTGCGCGAACATCGTGGGCGGGTGCTACGGCACCACCGGCCCGTCCAGCATTGCCGGGGATGGCAGGCCGTACGGCTCCCGCTTCCCGTTCGTGACCATCCGCGACTCTGTCCACGCCGAGGCGCGCCTGGCCGACATCCTTGGTGTCAGCTCCTGGCACGCTGTCATCGGCGGGTCCATGGGGGGCGCGCGGGCGCTGGAGTGGGCGGCCACGTACCCCGGCCGTGTGCAGCGCTGCGCCGTGGTGGCGTCGTGCGCGGCCAGTACGGCCGAGCAAATTGCGTTCGCCCAGGCCCAGGTGCTGGCGATCCGCCAGGACCCGAACTTTGCCGGCGGGGATTATTACGACGGCGCAGCCCCCACCTCAGGCCTGGGGCTCGCCCGACGGATTGCCCACATCACGTACCGCTCAGAAACGGAGATGGAGACGCGCTTTGGCCGCAAGGCCCAGGACGACGGCGGCACCATCAACCACGGGCGGCTCGGGACTGCCGCTGTGGGCAGGTACCAGATCGAAAGCTACCTGGACCATCAGGCACAAAAGCTGGCTGGCAGGTTCGACGCCAACAGCTACATCGCCATCACCGAGGCGCTCATGAGCCACGACGTCACCCGGGACCGCGGCACACTCGAGCAAGCCCTGGCCGTGACGGGCGGCGTTGAATTTCTCGTGGCGGCGGTCAGCAGCGACCGGCTGTACTTCCCGGCACAGTCGGATGCCCTGGCCGCGGCACTGCCGGGCGACGTGCGGGTTGCGCGGATTGATTCGGGCATTGGCCACGACGGCTTCCTCACCGAGGTGGCTGCCGTGGGCGAATTGCTGCAGGAATCCTTCTTCACCCCTTAAACATCAACCCGCTTAAATAACTGCCCCGCAGTTGTGGTTGCTGAATCAACTTAAATAGGTTGATTCGGCAACCACAACTGCGGGGCAGTTGGCTTGGGGGTTAGAAGTTCTTGAAGATTGCCTCGCGGTGGACGGCGTACTGTTCCGCCGTGACTTGGCCGTTGCGGCGGGCGGTGTCCAAGGCGTCAAGCTGGCGCTTGAGCTCCGCCTCGGCCCGCATCCGCTCGTTGGCGAATCCGGTGGTCTGGTGTCCATGGGAATTGTCGTAGTTGCCCAGCGGAACACCATTGAGCAGCGTCCCCGCATACGGGACATTCGCTGTTGGCTGGTGGGCAACACCAACCCGGCCGGCCTGTTTGGTTGCCGCGTACGGGTTGGCCTCGTTTGCACGCTTCTTGCGGGCTGCTGCCTTGGCGAAGGAACTGATGAGGATGATGGCGACGACCACCAGCGCAAAATACGGTTGGATGCTGAACGACGCGGAAGAAGACGCAGCGACACTGCCCTCTGCAAGTGACCCGAGCATGACTGGCACAACACACCTCTTCTTCGTAGGGCGCGAAACCCGCTGCACCTGCTTCCATCCTAGTCGTGAAAGCAGGCGATAATCGGTTGCCCGGGCAGCGCGCTAGGGCTGGGGGCCGAAAATCGGTCCCGGGGTGGGGCGCTTGGCGGTGATTCCGTCACCGGAGGACTGGTGCCGCAGCCTGCGGAGCACCCAGGGGAACAAGAATTCCCTGGCCCAGACAAGGTCCTCGGCACGTGCCACCTGCCATTTTTGCGGCGGCAGCGGCTTGGGTTCCAGGGGCACCAGTGAGTGCCTGATGTTCAGCGCCTGCAGCACCATGATCGCAATCGTGTGGTGGCCCAGCGGGGAGAAGTGCAGCCTGTCACCGGCCCACATCTGTGTGTCGGCCAGCTGTCGCAGCGACCACATGTCGCCGACGACGGCGTCGTGGCGCGTGGCGATGGTGCGCAGATTTTCGTTGTAGATTGCCACCCGCCCGCGGACCATGCCCAATACCGGGGTGTCTCGAATATCGGGGCCGTTGAGCAACAGGACGGTGGCACCGGCCGCCGTCATTTGTCCCACGGCAATATCGAGTTGTTCGGCCAGGGCGTCGGGATCCGAGCCGGGGCGGATCAAGTCGTTGCCGCCGGCCGAAATGCTGATCAAATCGGGTTTGAGCGCCAGCGCGGGCTGCAGTTGCTCGCCAAGAATCTGGCCCAGGAGGCGGCCGCGGATGGCAAGGTTGGCGTACTTGAAGTCTTCGGAGCCGCGGTTGAGCTCCTCCGCCACACGGTCAGCCCAGCCGCGGTTGCCGCCGGGGCTGCTCGGTTCCGGGTCGCCAATGCCCTCAGTAAAGGAGTCGCCCATGGCGACGTAGCGGGTCCAGGGATGCTGTAGCAAAGAATCGTTCACCTACCCATACTGCCCGGTAACCACCCATTTCCGCCACCCCTGTTTTTTGGGCCCGGCACGATTCATGGAAAGATGGGGGTATGAGTGAAACCCCCACAGTCCTTTGGTCACGTCCCGAAAATGAGCGGCCCGGAACACCTCTTCTGGTGATTTTCCACGGCTACGGCGCCGATGAGGCGGACCTGTTCTCGCTGGCATCCCAGCTCCCTGCAGACTTCACGGTGGCCTCCGTCCGCGCGCCGCTGCAGGCTGGCCCGGGCTACGCCTGGTTCCCGCTGCGCAGCGACCTGAGCTATGCGGTGACGTCCGTGACGGAGGCCGCGTCCGACGTCGAACTCTGGCTGGAAAGCGTGCGCACCGATCACACGTCCGTGAGCCTGCTCGGGTTCTCGCAGGGCATGTGCATGGCCACCTCGCTGCTGCGCCACCGCCCCGCCGACTATGCCGCCGTGGTGGGCCTGTCGGGCTTCGTGGTTGACGCCGAGGACGATCCGTTCTTCGACGACGCCGCCGTGGCCGCACGCAAGCCCGACGTTTTCTGGGGCCGGGACCAGGCCGATCCCGTCATCCCCGAGTTCGCCATCGAGGCGACAAACACCTGGATGCACGCGCATGTGAAGCTGACGAAGGTGCTGTACACGGGCATTCTCCACGGCATCAACGCCCAGGAAATCGGGCACGTGGGGGAGTTCCTGCAGTACAAGGTCCTGAATGCGGTGAACACGAAGTAGCCGCATGTTAAAGTTCGACGGCGCACCCGGCTTGGGTGCGCCGTCGTCCGGTTAAGCTGTGGTGCAGTTTTGGGACGCTAGCCGCCGGTGGCGATGCGGACGGTTTCGCCGTTAACAGTGACGGTGTCGCCGGGGTGGAGCTGGCGGCCGCGGCGCTCATCGATCTCACCGTTGACCTGGACCAGGCCATTCTTGATGAGCTCGGTGGCTTCCACACCGTCGTCGACCAGGCTGGCAAGTTTCAGCAACTGGCCGAGGCGGATCATGTCGTCGCGGATGGGGATGTCAATGATCTCGTGTGAACTCATGTCTCAATTGTGCCGCATGGGCGGTGGTGTGGTTGACGGGCGGCGCAGTCCGACGATCAGCAAGTAGACGGCGACGGCTGCGGGGATGCACGTCAATGCGATGGATCCCTCGAGTGACAAGCCCGGGATCATGGGGCCTTGGAGGTCATTGCCGCTGGAATCTTGGGTGCTGGTGACTATTAATGGTCCCCATATTGGCAAGAAGGCAAGGATTTGGGCGCCCAAAACACCGCCGGGCAGCAGCACCGTGCCCATGATTTTTTCCCATAGTTTCCAACGCGTGCCCATCCACAGCCCTGCCACTCCGAAGAGCCAGCCAATTCCGGCGAGGTAGCCGCCAAGCGGAAGCAGGATGCAGCTCGCAACCACCCAGAGTGTTGAGGTCTGGTAGCGCTGTGCCGGGGCCTGCTGCTGCACCGGGCCGCGAACCGGTGCGTCCGCCGCAGCCAATCCGCCAGCGATGTCGTCCGGACTGCCCAGGCCGGCCAGTATCTCCGTGGTCGACTGGCCCCCGCGCTCGAGAGCATCCTCAATGTGCTCACGCACGCCAAACAGGATTTCCTCGGACTGATCGGCGGGCAGGTGCGCCAGCCTGGCCCCGAGGGCGGCCAGATAGCTGCGAACTTGGGCATCTTCGATGTCGTGCGTCATGGAGTTCCCCCGGTTGGTGGCTTGAGTATGTCGGAGACGGACGCGCTGAAGGATTCCCAGACGCTGGCAAAGGCGGCCAGTGATTCCCGCCCGGTTTCCGTCAGTGTGTAATACCGGCGCGGGGCGCCCTGGCTGGATTCACGCCAGCTCGTTTCCACCAGTCCATTGCGGCGCAGCCGTGCCAGCAACGGGTACAGCGTTCCCTCACTGGTGAGCAGCCCCCGGTGCTGGAGACCGTTGGCTATGTCCAGTCCGTACATTTCCCCGCCACCTATCGTGGCGAGGACGCAGTACTCCAGGACCCCCTTGCGGAGGTTGGTGCTGACGGTCTCATTCGGTACCATGCATTGCATAGTACCTGACAATGCCCAGGGAAGTCCCGAATGACTCATGGACGATGGGGGCCGGCCGGCCCCCATCACAACTTCCCGCTTCGGGGACTGGATATACTCCTTATACCGAGGAGAATCACATGATGCATGGTGAATTTGTGCTTGAGGTGCCGCAAGAAGACGTCGATGATCTGCGCGACCGGCTCCGGAGAACACGGTGGTCGCCCGCTTGGCCGGTGACCGGCTGGACGGCTGGCACGGACCAAGTGGAGTTGCGCCGCCTGGTTTCCTACTGGGCTGACGGTTTCGATTGGCAGGCCCAGCAGCGCCAGATCAATGCGTTGCCGTGGCACAGCGCGACGGTCGCAGATACTGCCGTGTCCTATCTGCGATTCGAGGCTGAGTCCGCCGGGGCGCTCCCGATCGTCCTGACAAACGGATGGCCGAGCACTCCTCTGGAACTTGTCGAGCTCGCCCGAAGACTCGCCACCCCCACCACCTATGGTGGAGACGCGGCGGACGCGTTCACGGTCATCGTCCCGGCCCTGCCCGGGTTTCCGTTTTCCCCACAACGCCCGGCCCACGCCGAGCAGACCCACGATATCTGGCACCAGCTGATGGTGGATGAGCTCGGCTTCGAGCGCTACGCCGCACACGGCGGCGACCTGGGCGCCGGCATTACCTCGCGCCTGGCGGAAGCCCACCCGGAATCGGTGGTTGGAATCCATCTTATGGCGGTTGCCGTCCCCGCCAACCTTGAGGCAACGCCGCCCACCAGTGAAGAGCAGGGCTATCTCGACGAGTTGCAATCCTGGGTTGCCGCGGAAGGCGGGTACCAGCACGAACAGCAGACCCGCCCGCTCAGCCTCGCACCGGCACTCTCCGACTCCCCAGCCGGCCTCCTCGCGTGGATCATCGAGAAGTACCGGGCATGGAGCGACTCCGGTGGAGACCTCTCAACGCGATTCAGTGACGACTTCCTGCTCACGCAGGCCTCGCTGTACTGGTTCACAAACTCAATCTCGACGTCGTTCAGACCCTACTGGGAGTTCGCGGCCGGGTTTACGGCGCGAGTTGGCAGGGTTGAGGTCCCCACGGCAGTCGCAGTTTTCCCCCACGACCTCACGCATCCACCCAGCAGCTGGGCTGAAAGGAGCTACAACGTGGCGAGGTACACGAAAATGCCGCGGGGCGGACATTTCGCACCGCACGAAGAACCCGGGCTGCTAGCCACTGACCTGAGGGATTTTCTGCGACCGCTGCGGTAGCAAGGGCAATCACGAGACAATGAATGCACGCGCTGGTTGTCAACGGCAAGCGGCGCACTGCAGCCAGCCACTGCGGACCTGACACACCGTGAACGAACAGCGCCGGGCGGCGACAAGGTGATACCTGGGACGGGAAACTGTAATTCGACGGCGCGAGGGCTAGCGTGGAAGTACCACCCAGCCGTTTGCGCTTTCAAGGAGATCAAACATGACGTCCAGCCCCGCCACCAATGCGCCCGCACTTCTGGTCAGCGGGTACACCGAGGAGGGCTCCGGCTCCGGGCCGGGCATTGTCCGCTTTGAGCTGCCCCCTGACGGCGCGGTGGGGGAGCGCAGCCGGCAAAGCGCGGGAGTGATAAATCCTTCGTTCATGGCGTGGGGCGGCGGGACTCTGCTGGCTGTCGAAGAGCTGCCGCAGGGCAATATCGTCGCCATTGACCCGCAAACACTTGATCTGCTGGGCAAGGTGCCCACCGGCGGGGCCGACTCCTGCCACGTGGTGCTCATCGACGATCACGTGTGGGGTGCCAACTACTCCTCCGGCAATGTTTCCGTCGTTGCCCTCGCAGGGCTCCTGCGTGGGGACGGCCCCGGGACTGCACCGCTTCCGCAACTTCTCGCACACCCCGGCAACGGTCCCGTTGCCGACAGGCAAGGCGAATCACACGCCCACCAAGTGACCGCGACGCCGTGGGGGACAGCCCTGGTGGCCGATCTGGGGGCGGACCGCGTCGACGAGTACGCCTTGGCCGACGGCGGCTTCGCCTTGCTGGAATCGGCCCAACTGCCGCCCGGCAGCGGTCCCCGCCATGTCGCCCTCAAGGGGGATTTTCTGCTGGTGGCCGGAGAGCTCGACGGGTACCTGCACGTGCTGCAGCGGACGCCCCGTGATGCGAAAGCGCGTGATTCAGGGACTTCGGTGCGTGGCGCCGACTATTTTTGGCGTTGGCTGTTCAAATCCCCGCTCGCCCAGGGCCCTGAAGCAGTGGCCGGCGCCAAGGAATTTTTCCCCTCGCACATCGAGCTCAGCGCGGACGGCAGCAAACTGTATGCGGCCGTCAGGGGGCCCAATACCATAGTCGTCCTGGACGTGGGCGGGCTCAACGAGGGCGGCGGCACGGCCCGGCCGCCTGCGGCAGCCACTGCACCGCGTTTCCTGCACGAGGTGTCCAGCGGCGGAAACTGGCCCCGCCACTTCGCCCTGTCCGAGCCAAACGACGGAAACAACAAGATCTATGTGGCCAACCAGCTCTCCAACAACGTCTCCGTCTTTGAGCTGGACGGAAACGGCCTGCCCGGCACCGAACCCGTCCAACAGATTGAATTCGGCAGTCCCGCGTGCGTTTTGATCGCCTAATTCTTGTTTCCGTGGTCCTCCGCGGTGCTGCGGACAACCTTGCCCTGGACTTCATCGTGGATTCGTTCCATTTTTGCGTCGAGCCGGCTGGCTGTTGCCGCTGCGTCGTGAAGCTCCGCGAGTATGGATGACGGGATGGCATGATCATATTTGTAGTAAATCTTGTGTTCGAGACTGGCCCAGAAGTCCATCGCCACGGTGCGGATCTGCAATTCAACGTGCATGTTCTGAATTGATTCCGAGAGGAAGATTGGCACCTGGACAATGAGGTGAAGGCTCTTGTATCCGTTGGGTTTGGGGTTGGCGATGTAATCCTTGGTCGCCACCACAGTGATGTCCTGCTGCGAGCTGATCATCTCGGCAATCCAATAGGCGTCCGCTTTAAAGCTGCAGACAATCCGAACACCAGCAACATCTTGCACATTTTGGCTCAGCGACTCAAAGGTTAGCGGTATTCCCCGGCGCCTGGCCTTGTCAAGAAGGCTGTCGGGAGACTTGAGGCGCGAACTGACGTGTTCGATGGGACTGTAGTCGTGGAGATGCTCGAACTCAGTTTTAAGGATGTTGATCTTCGTCATGATCTCCTCTATCGCGAACTGATAGTTGAGCATGAAGCGGGCCAGTCCGTCACGGAGCTCTTTCCCTTCAGCCATTCGTTGAATGACCACTGGATCAACGCTGTCGAACCATTCGTTTAGCTCGCTCATCCAAGAGTCTCCTGTTGGTGCATGGGTGGTGTCATTGCTGCTTCCCTCGTGGCGTCGATGGCGATGAGTCAGCCAATAATAAGCATATGCAGCTGGGGATTTGCCCATGGATCCCCGCACCAAACCCGTTGACGCCTGCATGCCGTTAGGAGTGAATGTTGTGCCGCTTCCGAGGTGGAGCAACATTCGCAATTAACCGCGCGCGGGGTTGGGCATCTCACAAGTGTGCCCAAAGCAGCCGGGGAATTCCACCCAAAGCAGCGCCCAACGGTAGGCTTGTCCCCGGACGGACCGCACCCAGCGGCCTCGTAAATAATAGGAGTAAACAGTGGCGCCCCAATCCAAGCTTGACCAGGTCATTTCCCTCGCGAAACGTCGCGGCTTTGTTTTTCAGGCCGGTGAGATTTACGGCGGTTCGCGGTCGGCCTGGGACTATGGGCCTCTCGGCGTTGAGCTGAAGGAAAACATCAAGCGCGAGTGGTGGCAGTCATTCGTGCGAGGGCGCGAGGACATGGTGGGCCTGGACTCCTCCATCATTCTGCCCAAGGCCGTCTGGGAAGCCTCCGGCCACGTCGCGACGTTCACGGACCCGCTCGTCGAGTGCATCCAGTGCCACAAGCGCCACCGCCAGGACCACCTCGTCGAGGCGTTCGTGGCGAAGAAGAAGCGCCAGCCCGAAGATGGCATGTCCGAGATTGTCTGCCCCGACTGCGGCACCAAGGGCCAGTTCACCGAACCGCAGCTGTTCTCGGGTCTGATGAAGACGTTCCTTGGCCCGGTCGACAGCGAGGCCGGTCTGGCCTACATGCGCCCCGAAACCGCGCAGGGCATCTTTGTGAACTTCAACAACGTGCTCACCACGTCCCGCAAGAAGCCCCCGTTCGGCATTGGCCAGATCGGCAAGGCCTTCCGCAACGAGATCACACCCGGAAACTTCATTTTCCGCACCCGCGAGTTCGAGCAGATGGAAATCGAGTTCTTTGTGCCCGGCGAGGACGCCGAGAAGTGGTTCAAGGAATGGGTTGAACTGTGCTGGGACTGGTTCCTTGATTTGGGCATCAACCCGGAGAACATGCGCCGCTTCGACGTCCCCGAGGACGAGCGCGCCCATTACTCCGCCGGCACGATCGACTTTGAATACAACTTCGGCTTTCAGGGCTCCAAGTGGGGCGAGCTCATGGGCGTCGCCAACCGCACCGACTACGACCTGGGTTCGCACACGAAGGGCTCCGGCACCGACCTGAGCTACTTCAACCAGGCCACGGGCGAGCGCTTCACTCCGTACGTGATCGAGCCGTCCTTCGGCCTGACCCGTTCCATGATGGCGTTCCTGGTGGATGCGTTCACCGAGGATGAAGCACCCAACGCCAAGGGCGGCGTGGACAAGCGCACCGTGCTGAAGCTGGATCCGCGACTGGCCCCCGTCAAGGCTGCCGTTCTGCCGCTGAGCCGCAACGAGGACCTTTCCCCGAAGGCCAAGGAGCTCGCCAACACGCTGCGCAAGCACTGGAACATCGAGTTCGACGACGCCGGCGCCATTGGCCGCCGCTACCGCCGCCAGGATGAGATCGGCACGCCGTTCTGCATCACGGTTGACTTCGACACGCTCGAGGACAACGCGGTGACCATCCGCGAGCGCGACACCATGAGCCAGGAGCGCGTGCCCCTGGACCAGGTGCAGTCCTACCTGGCAACCCGCCTCCTGGGCGCCTAGGCATGGCTGAACTTTCATACCGGCCGTGGCAGGACGGCGACGACCTGACCCTCCTGGAGATCTGGGGCGACGCCGAGTCCGCCCCGGCCGGACAGTTCCGTGCCGCGCTGGCACCGGAATCGGACAGCGGCCCGTGGCGCCGGACCATTGTCGCCGAGGACCAGGGCATCCCGGTCGCGGCCGGCGTCGTGTACTCCACGAAGATGCACCCGGCCCGGCTGTGGGTCTTTGTCGAGGTTGCCGTTGACCACCGGCGCGCAGGCGTCGGCGCCACCGTTTTGACCATGCTCCGCCGTGAAGCCGACGGCGCGCTTGCCGCCGGTTTGGTAAGCACGACGGCGTTGCGCACCAAAGTTGCCCCCGGCACCTCTGGCGCTGCCTTCGCCGAGGCGATGGGCTTGGCTGTGCTGCAGCGGAACAGGGTTGTTGAGGTGGGCCCCGGCGCACTGAAACTGCCCATGTTCGGCGAGGGCACCGAGGCGGAGGCCGAGGCCCGCGTGATGGACCTGGCCACCGGTTCGGTGGAACTGACAGACGTGGTGGGCCGCTACTATGAGTCGGTCAACCAGTGGGACCCCACCGGAACGCTGAGCCCCGGTGTCGTGCAGCGCATGTTCCTGGACGACCTTACCGGCGCCCACGGCGCCCTGGTGCTGCGGGCCGAGCCGGCCAGCGCCTTTGGGGCAGCAGTGCAGCCGAGCAAGAAGGGCAGGATCCAGGCCTTTGCACTGAGCTACTCGCAGGGCAGCATCGACACCTCGGAAGAGGTTGTTGCCGCTGCCTCCGAGGTGTTCCTCGGTGTCGAGCCGGCGCTGGGACGCGACGAGGCGGTGCAGGCCGTGTACGACCTGCTCGCCCTGATCACCCACCAGTACCCGGTGCTCATCGAACTGGACGACTCCATGGAAGCACTTTCGGCCGTGGTCAACCCCATGATCGCCGTGGGCGCAGCCAAGGTGCGCGGCGCCGAAACACTCGTCCTCGGCGAGTAGCTCCACCGGCGGCGGACTCAGGCCCCTCGCGAGCAGTAAGATTTCTTCGGTCGCTGGGCGACCTCAGAAATCCATCCTCGCTCCGGGGTCTGAGTCCGCCGCCTCGCCAAATCCCGTGGTGGCTGTCCGGATCAGCCGGCCGCCGCCATTGAACACAAGCAAAGGACCCACTTTCGCCCATGGGCCATTCACATTCCCGCGTTGATGAATCCACCCTGAGCCGTCCGGAGCTGCGCCGCCGCAAGGAGGCACGCCGCCGGGCCGTGGTGCTGCTGAGCTGGATCCTGGCGCCCCTTGCGGTGCTCACAGTTGTTGCCATGGTGGTCATGTGGCCCGGGGCCGACACGGCACCGGAGCCCGCCGGCAATCCCTACTCCGCTGCGCCAGGGGCGAGCATTGACACCGGAACAGTGCAGCGCACGTCGACCGAAGACTGCGCCCTGACCGACAGCGGCGGCGCGGGCATGAGCTGTTTCATCGCCTTTACGGAAGTCAAGGGCCTTCCCGAGGTACCTGTCCTCATCAGCCCCGACATTGTCCAAGCCGGCGGCGTCGAAGCCGGGGACACGATCAGCTACCTGAACCTGTCGGGACTTGCCGCCATCACGGGCGCGGACCATGCCGGGCCCACCTATGTGTTCATGGATTTTGTGCGCACCATGCCCATGGGTCTGCTGGCCGCGCTGTACGCCCTGGTGGTCGTTGCTGTCGCCAGGTGGCGCGGGCTGCGCGCCATGGTGGGACTCGTCGGGGCGTTTGGTGTGCTGGCGTGGTTTATTTTGCCGGCCCTGGCCCAAGGCCAGTCGCCGCTTTGGGTGGCGTTGGTTGGTTCCTCCGCCATCATGTTTGGGGTGTTGTATTTTGCCCACGGCTTCTCGGCGCGAACCTCCACGGCGCTGCTGGGGACGTTGTTTGGGCTGGGGGTGACGGCCGGGCTCGCTGCCTGGGCTGTGGATTCCGCCGCCTTGACGGGAACCTCGGGCCACAATGCCTACCAGCTGCTGAACATGACCCAGGGCATGTCGCTGTCCGGCATGATCCTGTGCGGACTGGTCATTTCCGGTCTCGGCGTACTCAACGACGTGACCATCACGCAGTCCTCGGCGGTGTGGGAAATGTATGAACTTGCCCCGCACACCAGCACGAAGGAATTGTTCACCTCGGCCATGCGTGTCGGCCGGGACCACATCGCTTCCACCGTCTACACCATCGCCTTCGCCTATGCCGGAGGCGCCCTGCCGGTGCTGCTCATGGTCTCGCTGTTCGACCAGCCCCTGCTCGGTGCGCTCACGGGCGTGGAATTGGCCGAGGAGATAGTGCGGATTCTCGTCGGTTCCATCGGCCTGGTCCTGGCCATCCCCGTCACGACGGCGGTTGCCGTGGCAGTGGTGAAGGCCACGGGCGGCCATCCAGCCAGGGCAGGGAAGAAAACCGGTGTGGAGTCCGAATTGCCGGCGGCCGCAGGTGCCGCGTCAGTGCCCCGTTCAGAGGGCACTGCCGGCGCCACCGCTGGGACCGAAACTGCCCGTTGACGCTGCCTGGTTGATGGCGCTCCTTGTCGCCCTCCACGCCGTCTTGGGCATGCAAGTCATCCCCGCACCTTCCGTCATATTGCTGGTCCTGGCCCTGATATCCCGCTCACGCACCACCAGCTGGCTTGCCGCGGCCGGGCTCGTCGCCTTCGCCATCTTCGTGCTGGCCGGCATGGCGGGAGGGCGGGCCACGGACAGGACCGGCGCCCTGGCGACCTCGGCAGCGCCCGCCTGACGGCCCTTACTGCATGGTGAAGCGGCGGGCGGCAACTTTCTGGACGGCGCCCAACCGGAACACCGGCCTGAGCACGGCGTGCCGCACTGCCAAGAACGACGGCGGCACCGCCCGTCCCAGCGCCATGTTCAGCCACGCCTGCCTCGAAGCCGCGCGGGCGGCAGCCATCCGGGTGCGCTCGAAACCCTTCAGCCGCAGCCCTGTGGGTTTTCCCTGCAGCGCCGCGGCGATGACGGGGGCAAGGGCTGCTGCGTCCAGCCAGCCCAGATTCATGCCCTGCCCGCCAATGGGGCTGATTTCATGGGCAGCATCACCCACCAGCGCCGCCCGGCCCTGCACCATGCTCCTGGCCATCCTGACACGGACCCCAAAAGCGCTGAGCATGCTGTTTGCGCCAGCATCCAAAACGACGCCGGTGCGGCCCCCGACGATGCCTGCCAGGTCCCCGGCCGTGGCCTGGTCGAGCAGCGAGTCGGTGTGAACCACCCACCGGCGCAGCCCGCCGGACAGCGGAAACGACTCCACGATGCCGCCGGGCTCCAGATAAAGCACCGCCGCCGGGCCATCGGTTCCAGTGTCCGGAAAATCGCCCATCAGGTAGCTGTCGGGGTAATCGCGCCCGCTTGTGGGAATGCCCAACAGCCGTCGCAGGACCGAGTGCGCCCCGTCGGCGCCGACCACCAGCCTGGCCTGGCAGACCTCCTGTCGTTCCGCAGCGGCAAGGCGGCCCGAGAGTGTCACGAACTGTCCGGCGTCGTGCATGGATTGCAGGCAGAAGCCGCGCACGACGGCGGCAGGGTCAAGCTCCCGCACACGGGCCTCCAACAGGGCTTCCGTGCGGACCTGGGGGAGTGTGAGCACGAACGGGTGTTGCGCCGAAAGGTCCGTGAAGGACAACCGGGCCACCTCCCGGCCGGCGCTGCGGGCGATTCCGCGACTGATCTGCACACCCTCGTCCGCCATGCCGGCCGCGACGCCAGCCAGTCCCAGGGCGGTCAGGGCTGGCGGATGAATGCCGATGGCGCGCGACTGCGGGTTGGGCGTGGTGCGCTGTTCCAGGATGCGCACGGACAGTCCCTCCTGCAACAGCAGCGCGCCAAGGTACAGACCCACTGGTCCGGCGCCGACAATGGCGACGTCAAGCATGCCCTGCCTCCGGGGTGAAAATCACCAAATTGCGGTAGGGGTGCGCAGTTCTGACGTGCCAGCCCGGCGGCAGCACGGCACGCATTTCGGCGGCCGTGTAGCTGCGCCTGATGGAGGTCAGGCCGTCGCTCCGGATGAAGGATCCCGGAAAGAACGGCAGCGTCCCTGCCGAAAACAAGGCATAGCCGACGCGGCTGCGGGCGATGTCGCTGTGAATCACCGTCTCTCCGGCGAGGGCCGCGGAATCAGCGAACAACCCCTGCAGGTCGTCGGGGCTCAGATGGTGCAGCATGTGGTTGGAAATGACGACGTCGAAGCCGGCACCTTCCGCGAGCAGCTCGCTGCTGCGGGCGCGGCGGAATTCCACCGGTTGTCTGCCTGGGCCGGACTGATTCATGGTGGTCTGGGCGACAGTCGCCTGGGCGAAGCCGATGGCGCGGGCATCGGGGTCGATGGCGGTGATGGCCAGCCGCAGTCCGTCGCGGGCGGCCCACCGGGCCAGGCCCGCCGCAATGTCGCCGCCGCCGCAGCCAATGTCCAGCAGCGTGGTGTTGCGTGTGGGGGAGAGCAGCGGCTTGATGAGCTGTTTGTAGACACCGTGCCAGCGCGAAACCACCCTGTTGACGAGTGGAAACTGGGCGTAGGTGCGGGCCAGGACGGCCGGGTCGCAATCGGCCCTGTCCATTTGCTCCACGGCATGTTCGTCCCTGTCGGCCAAGAAACGCCGGCGCGGGCCGGGGGATGTCTCAGGCATGGCCCGCGGCAACGGCGCCCGGCACGCCCGCAGCATCGTCGGCCGCGGCCACCCCGGCATCCGCCACCCCGGTGGCCGCATCCCGGCCGCCCGCCGCGGCCACCCCGGCAAGGGCCGGACTGAATTTCGTGAACAGCCCTGTCTCCACCGTCAAACCGGGGCCGAAAGCCATCCCGCAGATGCCCTCGCGCACGTCCGTGGCGGGCTGCTCCAGGATGTGCTTGAGGACAAACAACACCGTGGCGCTGCTCATGTTCCCAAAGTTGCGCAGCGTTTCCCGGGAGGGGACGAGCTGCTCGGCGCTGAGTTCCAGTTTCGCCTGGACCTTGTCCAAAATGCTCCTGCCGCCGGGGTGGATCGCCCAATGCCGGAGCGCTCCGTAGGGCAGGCCGCGCAGTGCTGGTGAGCGGGCGAGCAGCGGCGCCAGCGCACCCACAATGTGCTCATCGATGATCTTGGGAACATAGCTGTCAAGGACCATTTCAAAGCCGTGGTCGCCAATGTTCCAGGCCATGGAATCTTCGCCAACAGGGGTCAGGACCGTCTCGAAGTGGTCGAGTTCGATGACGGGTCCGGACCCGGGCAGCTCGCGGGCCGTCACCAGTGCTGCCGCGGCGCCGTCGGCGAAAAGGGAGGATCCCATGATGGTGTCCGGGTCGTTTGAGGTGCGCACATGCAGCGAACACAACTCCACCGAGACCACCAGCACCACAGCCTCCGGGTCCGCTTCGCAAAACGCCTTGGCCGCCCGAAGGGCCGGGAATGCCGCGTAGCAGCCCATGAAGCCCAAATGGTAGCGCTGCACCGAAGGGTTGAGCCCCAAGGCGCGGACGATCTTGTAGTCGGGGCCGGGGTTGAAAAATCCCGTGCAGGAGACTGTCACGACATGCGTGATGTCGGCGGCTGCCAGCCCGTCGCAGGCGGCAAGGGCCTTGGCCGCGGCCTCGATGAACAAGGTGGTGGCCTGGACGGCAAAGAGGTCGTTGCGCGCCTTGGTGCCGGGGTTCAGCAGCAGTCCCGTCCCGCCGTCGTAAAACATCGGGTTGGGGCCGTGGAAGTCGAGGCTCATTTCGGCGACAGCCGTGTGCCGGGTGTCGATGGCGGCCGAATCGAAGCAGGTGCGCACCAGCCGCTGCCCCAGCCGGGTCAGCCCGGGCTGGCCGGCAAAGACGTCCCGGGCCTGTTCCTGAACAAGGATCGTGGGCGGAACAGCGGTTTCCAAGGACCTCAGTGTGACCGTCATAGTCCATTCTTAGGGCCAGCGGGCAAAGAACACAATGGGTCGCCGGCAGTGGAGCATCGGTTGATTCGTGGTTGGCCCGCCCTGTGGCCTAGGATGAAAGGGACGCCCGGATTCCTTGTGAATCCTTCCCAAGGGTTGTAAATACGCCCGTTTGGGCCGTAGCTGGATGGAGGTGGGCCGCACATGGATGACGGACATAGTCGATCTACCGCACCGCGCGAGCCTCGCCTGTGGCAGCGGGAAACACCCCTCCTTTAGTTCCCAACACTCGTGGTGACCCACGGAACGCTTATGCGTCCCTCGTGGTCTCCGCGCCTTGGATGAGAAGCCTGAATGTCTGTTCAGGGTTCGGGGGGCAGTTCCCATCCGGCATCAGGGTCGTGCGGTTGCGGTTTTTGCAGCACCACACCACACACCCATTTTCCGCACACCTTGACTGCATGCACCACGGTTCCCGCCGCGGCGCGCCCGTGTGCTTTCACCGGAGGGAACCGGACCATGATCAAATACCCCGTCCAGACGTTTGAGGACAGCGCCGAACTTCTCGGCCGAGCACTCGGCACCCACGACCTTGCAGGCGTTTCACGTGCCCTGCTGCCGCTGAACGTCTCCGAGACGCTTGAACAATTGGAACGACTGAGCACCATTGAACGGGCCGTGGCATACCGCACCCTGCCCAAGGGCCGTGCCATTGAGGTCTTTGAAGGCCTGGACGCCGCACTGCAGGCAGACCTGGTGTCGGGCCTGCAGGAGGCCGACGTTGCCGAGGTCTTCGCGGAGTTGAGCCCGGATGACCGTGTCGCCCTGCTCGATGAGCTGCCGGCTTCCGTCGCGAACCGCTTGATTTTGGGCCTTGACGAGAAGGAACGGGCGCTCACAAGCACCGTGCTGGGCTACCCGCAAGGTGCTGTGGGACGCTACATGAGCCCCGAATTTGTCACCACCCATCCCCAGCTGAGCGTGCGGGAGACATTCGCCAGGGTGCAGCTGCATTTGGATGATGCTGAAAGCGTGTACACGATTCCCGTCACCGACACCGGCCGGCACCTGGTGGGAGTGGTGTCCCTGCGCGATGTCCTGCGGGCGGACGATTCCGCGCTGGTTGTGGACATCATGAAGAAGCCGTTGAGTTTCTCCGCGACGCAGGATGCGGAGGAGGCTGCCCGGTACTGTGCCGATGCGAAGATTTTGGTGCTGCCCATCGTCGACGCCGAGGACCGGCTCGTCGGCATCTTGACAGTTGACGATGCCCTGCAGATCCTGGAGGATGCCGAAACCGAGGATGCGGCACGCTCCGGCGGCACCGAGCCCCTGCGCCGCCCCTACCTGGCCACCCCCGTTGGCAGCATCGTCCGGGCCAGGGTGGTGTGGCTGCTGGTGCTGGCGCTGGGGGCCACCCTGACGGTCCAGGTGATTGGCGCCTTTGAGGCCACGCTGGAACAGCAGGTGGTGCTCTCATTGTTCATCCCGCTGCTGATCGGCACGGGCGGAAACACCGGCAACCAGGCAGCCACCACGATCACCCGCGCCCTGGCCCTTGGCGACGTCCGCCCGCGCGACGTGTTCAAGGTCTTTGCCCGCGAAATCCGGGTGGGCGCTTTCCTGGGCCTGCTGCTCGGCACCCTCGGGTTCGTCATCGCATCCCTGGCCTTCAGCGTGCCCATCGGCCTGGTCATTGGCCTGACCCTGTTGGGGGTCTGCACCATGGCGGCCAGCATCGGCGGGCTCATGCCGCTGCTGGGCAAGGCCGTCAGGGCGGATCCGGCAGTGTTTTCCAACCCGTTCATCTCAACGTTTGTCGATGCTGCCGGGCTGATCATCTACTTCCTGATCGCCACCAGCATTCTGGGCCTCTGACCCAAAGTTAAAAGTTCGACGGCGGGACGGCACATTCGCAATGAAGGTGCCGTCCCGCCGTCGTCTAGTCCGCCCCGGAAATCGGGGGAGTGGGGAACCGGGGGCAGGGCCGGGGCTAGGCGCCGGCGGCGAGCTTGCCCGAGAACGTGAACAAGATGGCGGCCGACACCTCGGTGACAGGGGTCTCGGGGCTGAAAAGCAGCCATTCCAGCCCGCCGACGAGCGTCGCCCCGAAAATGCCGCCGGCCATCAGCAGCCGGCTGCCCTCGGAGGTGCCTGACGGGACCAGTGGAAGCAGCGCGGCGCCAATTTCCGTCACGGCCTCCCGGCGCAGCACCGACACCGCATCCTGCCAGGCCCTGTCGGTGCGGAAAATCTCAGCCGCCATCATTTTCGCCAGCGGCTGGTTGCCGGCAATCAACGTCAGCATCTCGGTGACCATGGCCTCGATGGCGCCAAAGCCCGCGGCCGACTGCCGGGCCGTGCGCAGCGTCTCGGCGAGCGAACTGACGCCCGTCGTCAGCAGTTCGCCGAACAACTTGTCCTTGGAGGTGAAGTTGTAGTACACGCTGCCCTTGGCCACGCCGGCCCGCTCCGCCACCTCGTCCATGGTCGTGCCCGAAATCCCGTGCAGCGCACCGAGCTCCAGCGCGGCGGCCAGAATGGCTTGTTTGGTGGCTGAGATGCGGGGCACGGTGTTCCTCAGGTTTCTCTTGTGACGGTGGATCCGGGCAAAGACGGGGACGACGGCGGGACGGGGGCCTTGCGCTGCGGGCTACATCTCCAGCTCGGGATGCAGCCTCTTGATGGAGAAGACCCGCTGGCGGCCGGCGCAGAAGGCGCTGACGGCCACGGAGCCCACGGCCAGCAGTGCCAGGAATGCCACCGAGACCCACATCCGGGAGTCTATTCCACCAGTCATCAACTCCCTAAGTCCATTCACAACGTAAGTGGCGGGCATGTACGGGTGCAGCGCCTGGAAGAAGGCCGGCGTGGTTTCCACCGGGTAGGTGCCGCCGGAGGAGCTCAGCTGCAGCATCAGCAGGACAAGGCTGACAACACGCCCCGCCGCCGTGCCAAACACAATGATGAACATTTGCTGCAACGCCAGGAACGCCACGGTTGTCAGATAGATGAACGCGGCCATGGCCACCGGGTACACGGGCTGCAGGTCAAGGCCCCACAGGAGGACGGCCACCATGATGACCACCTGGCCCAGACCAATGGCCAGGGCCGGGAGCAGCCCTGTCATGACGGAGCGCAGGCCGCCGGCACCGGCAGCAAGTGCACGGGTGGGCAGTGCGCGCAGCAGCAGCCAGGAGATCAAGGCGCCAACAAATGTTGCCAGGGCGATGAAGAACGGGGCGAAGCCCTCACCGAAGCTCTTTGACTCATTGGACCATTGCTGGTTGACGGCCACGGGGGCTGCCAGCACCTGCGACTTTTGGTCAAGCAGGGCTGAGGAGTCGTTGGGGACCGCCTGGCCGCCGTCGTTCAGCTTGTCGGTGAGCTCATGGCTGCCGGTGGAGAGCTTGTCGGCCCCCGTGGAGAGTTCGGTGCCGCCCGCGAGCAGCTTGCCCGTGCCGTCCGCGAGGTCAGAGCTGCCGCCGCTGAGGGTGGTGGCGCCGGTGGCCAGGGCCGCGGCGCCGTCCTTGGCGGTGTCGGCACCGGCGGACAGCTGTGCCGCCCCGCCGGAGAGCTGTGCCGCCCCTGCGGCGACGCCGTCAGCACCCACAGTTGCGCTTTGGGCGCCCTGGGCCAGGGCTGCTGCGCCGGTGTTCAGGGCGTCCGCTCCCGCGGAGAGCTTTCCTGCCCCGGCGGCTGCATCGCCGACGCCTGTGGCGAGCGTGCTGACACCGGTGGAAACGTTGGCGGCGCCAGTTGAGAGCTGTGCCGCACCGGCGGCAAGCGGGGTGGTGCCGTCGGCGGAGAGCTGCTGAGCGCCGGCGGCAAGCTGGCCTGCTCCTGTTGCCAGAGGGGTCACTGCCTCCTGCTGGAGCTGCTTCAAGCTGTCAACGAGGGCGCTGGCAGGTGTTCCTGCCGGCAGGCTTTCGGCGCCGGCAATGAGCTTGGCCAGCTGGGCCTCTGTTTGGCTGGCGCCGGCGGCCACGTCCCCGGCACTGCCGGCCAGTGTGGCTGCGGAGCCTGAAATCGTTGATGCGCTCTCCGCGAGGGTGCCTGCGCTGGTGGACAATGCGGCGGCGCCCTCGTCAAGCTTTTGAGCGTCGGGGATCGAATTGGCGAGGGAGGTTGCCAACTCGGAGCTGCCGTCGGCAAGGGTGCTGGTGCCGGCGGCGAGGGATGCTGCGCCGGTGTTGAGTTCAGCCACGCCCCCGGCCAGGGAGCCGGCGCCGGTGGACAGAGTTGAGGCGCCGTCGTTGAGGCTTGCCGCCCCGCCGGCCAGGGTGGTGACACCCGTGGACAGGCTTGTTGCGCCGTCGGCCAGCTGGAACGCGCCGTCCTTGAGGGTCACGGAGCCGGAGGCAAGGTCCTGCATGCCAACGACAAGTTGGCCGGCGCCGTCCTTGGCGCTGTCGATGCCCGAGGTGACCTTGGCGGAACCGTCCGCTGCGGCGCGGAGTCCGTCTCCGGCGTCGTGCAAGCCAACGAGAAGGGCCGAGGAGGCCTGTTCACCGAGCTGGCTGGAGACAGCGTCGCGGACCTGGGCCATGGCCTGCTTGCCCAACACGCTGGAGAGGAAGTTGTTTGAATCGTTGAACTGGACGTCAAGCATGGTTTGCGCCGGGGCGTCGGTGCCGACCGAGACGGCGTTTTTCGAGAAATTGTCCGGGATGGTCATGGCGAAATAGTAGGTCCCGTCGGCCACGCCTTCTGCCGCGGCTGCGGCGCCGGTCTGCTCCCACTTCATGTCCATGCCGGCCATCAGCTTGGAGGCCAGTTCATCGCCGGCATGCACCTGTTCGCCGCCGTTGACAGCGCCCGCATCCTCGTTGACGAGGGCGACCGGCAGCTCGTTCATGTGCTTGTCCGGGGCCTGGAACGCCCAGAGGTACAGGGCGCCGTAAATCAGCGGGATGAACAACATCACCGCGACGGCGATCTTGGGCAGCTTGCCGCGCTTGAAGCGGCTCAGTTCGGTGCCGGAGGATAAAAAGGCAAACATTAAACGGTCTCCTCGATCAATTCGTGCTGTGCTGTTGCTGTCTGTGCCGCCTCTGGTTCCGTCCCGGCCGGTGCTTCGGGGCCGTCCGAACCTTCGGTCCGATCCGGGGCGCCGGTGCCCGCATGGGTGCCGAGTTCGATCGTGCGGGGCTCGATGCCCAGGCCCTCCCACAAGCCGGTGTCCAGCGACGACGCCGAAACCACCACGCTTGTTTCCCCGGCGGCAAGCCAGGCCAGGCGGTCCCAAATGACGGCGCGGGAATCGGTGCTGCGGACCTGTTCCACGTCGTCGACAAACAGCGTTTGCGGGTTGGCCATCATGGCCAGTGCAATGCGGAGCAGGAACATTTGTGTGTCGCTCAGGTCCCAGATGACGGTGGTTGCCTTCGGGATCGGCTCGGCGCCAAAGACGGGGGCGCAAACGTCGGCCACATCGGTATCGCTGAGCTTGCGCACAATGGACCACCACGGTGAGAGCCAGGCGCGGCGTTCGCGCAGCGCGGCGCCAACGGTGACTGACTCTTCGAGGTCGTCGATGCCGGCGAAACCGGCGACGGCGCTGAGCTTTTGCACGGCGCGGAGGCCGCGGGGGAGTTCGTTCCCGCCGACGGTGAGGGTGCCGGCGTCGTGCCTCATGCGGCCGGCCAGGGTGAGCAGCAGGGAGGTTCGGCCGCTGCCGGCGTCGCCCCGCAGCACGCTCAGCCCGCCGCCCAATTCAAAGGTCAGCGGTCCGTAAACAGGGCCCCGCCCTGCTGACAGCGCAAGGTTGTTGGCATCGATCTGCACAGTGGTTCCTTCTCTGGTGGTGATGGTGGTGGTCTGGTGGCCGGGCCGGCCTGGACACAGTTCATGTCTCGTCCGGGACGGGATCCAGCCACAACAAATTCTTTGTACTGACCAGTCAGTTTAGCAATGTTTTGACCATCCACTGCATGCTCACGGGGAGTTGTTTGCTGTGACTTTTTTCACTGCGGCAGTTGCGGGCTTCGTCCGGATCTGTCCCGGAGGGGCCCGGAACAGCCCCGGAACAGGCTGGATCAGCCTCGGATCAGCCTCGGCGGGCCCTGGGGTGGGACCCTTTTTTCGGGAGGGGGAGGGTCGCTGCCGGGAGGTGTCTGGGGGAGCGGGAGCTTAATTTGGCTGGATTTGAGAGAATTGTCTGGTGACTGTTATTGACATCCCCACCAGCGACACCAAACTGGACCTCCCGCCCCTGAAGCTTGGCAACATCACAGTGGAAACCCCTGTGGTGCTTGCCCCCATGGCCGGCATTACAAACACGGCATTCCGCAGGCTGTGCCGCGAGCACGGCGGCGGTGTCTTCGTCTCCGAGATGGTGACGTCCCGTGCCCTCGTTGAGCGGACCCCGGAGTCCATGCGCCTGATCAGCCATGACGAGGATGAGAAGATCCGTTCCGTCCAGCTCTATGGCGTCGACCCTGAGACTGTGGGCAAGGCCGTTCGCATGCTGGTGGAGGAAGATCACGCCGACCACATCGACCTGAACTTCGGCTGCCCCGTGGCCAAGGTGACCCGCCGCGGCGGCGGCGCGGCCCTGCCCTGGAAGCTGGACCTGTTCACCTCGATTGTGCAGACGGCCGTCCGTGAGGCCTCCAAGGGCGGGCTGCCACTGACCATCAAGATGCGCAAGGGCATTGACGAGGACCACCTCACCTATCTTGAGGCAGGGCGCATTGCGCGCGACGCCGGAGTGGCTGCGGTTGCGCTGCATGGCCGCACGGCCAGCCAGTTTTACTCGGGCAAGGCCGACTGGGACGCCATCGCCCGGCTCCGTGAGGTTCTGCCGGACGTGCCCGTGCTGGGTAACGGCGACATCTGGAGCGCCGAGGACGCCATCGCAATGGTGCGCCAGACCGGCGTCGACGGCGTGGTTGTGGGCCGTGGCTGCCAGGGCCGGCCGTGGCTTTTCGCCGACCTGATGGCTGCCTTTGAGGGCAGCGATGAGCGCCACAAGCCCGGCATGGCCGAGGTTTCGGCCGCCGTGTACCGCCACGCGGAGCTTCTGGTTGACACCTTTGACGACGAAAACAAGGCCCTGCGCGACATTCGCAAGCACATGGCCTGGTACTTCAAGGGTTACGTGGTGGGCGGGGAATTGCGCGCCCAGCTCGCCTCCGTCCCCACCCTTGAGGTGTTGCGCGGACTCCTTGACCAGCTCGACTTGTCGGGGGAGTATCCCGGAGTCGACGCCGAGGGGCCCCGCGGCCGCGCCGGTACGCCCAAGCGCACGGCCCTGCCCGCAGGCTGGCTGGAGCACCGCACCCTGAGCGGATCGCAAAAAGTTGAATTGGTCGGCGCGGAACTGGACGTCTCCGGAGGCTAACGGCTCCCGTCCCGCGCTCTCGCGGGGGTGGGGCGTCGTGGTTGTGGACAGCCTGCATCGGCCCTCGCCGAATTGGCCCTAAACTAGGGGTTATGTCCACCGAAATGCAGCCAGTGTACTTGCCCCATGACCAGCAGCGGTGGGTGCAGGAAGCGCCCAAGACCAGCTTCCGCAGCGTGTTTGAACGTGACAGGGCCAGGGTGCTGCATTCGTCGGCGCTGCGCCGACTGGGCGCCAAGACCCAGGTTGTTGCCCCCGACACCGACGACTTCGTCCGGACCCGCCTGACCCACAGCCTGGAAGTGGCGCAGATTGGCCGCGAACTGGGGCGGACGCTGGGCTGCGACCCCGACGTCGTGGACACGGCCTGCCTGGCCCACGACCTCGGCCACCCGCCCTTTGGCCACAACGGCGAATCCGTCCTCAATGACCTCTCCCACACCATCGGCGGGTTCGAGGGCAATGCCCAGACGCTGCGGCTGCTGACCCGGCTGGAATCCAAGGTGCTGACGGCCGACGGCGGATCAGCCGGGCTGAACCTGACCCGGGCCTCCCTTGACGCGTCGTCGAAATACCCGTGGCTGGCCCAGGATGCGCCCTTGATTGACGGGTTGCGGACCAGCAAGTTTGGCGCCTACACAGATGACCTCCCCGTGTTCGAGTGGCTGCGTGAAGGCGCCCCTGCCGGCAAGACCTGCATCGAGGCGCAGGTGATGGATCTGGCCGACGACATTTCGTATTCGGTCCATGACGTGGAGGACGCCATCGTTGCCGGCCATGTGCAGCTGAAGTGGCTGGCCAACCAGGACCAGCGCAAGCGCGTCCTGGGCTACACCCGGCAGTGGTATTTGCCCACGGTTGACACCGCCGAGATCGATGCTGCCCTGCACCGGCTCGAGGCCGCCGACGTGTGGGTGCGCCACGCCGACGGCAGCCGGCGTTCCATGGCGGCCCTGAAGGACATGACCAGCCAGCTGATCGGCCGCTTTTGCCAGAGTGCAGTCGGAGCAACCCAGGCCGTCTCCGGCACTGGCCGGCTGGCACGGTACGCCGCCGACGTCGTCGTGCCGCACGAAACCATGCTGGAAATCGCCGTCATGAAGGGCCTGGCCACCACCTTTGTCATGACCACCGACCACCGCCAGCCCATCTACCAGCGCCAGCAGGACGTGCTCAGTGAGCTGGTCGCCGTGCTCAGCGCCACCGGAGACGCCCACCTGGAGACCATGTTTGCCGCGGATTGGCGGGACGCGGACGACGACGACGCCCGGCTTCGCGTGGTCATCGACCAGATTGCCTCGCTCACCGATGTATCGGCACTTGCGCTGCACGAACGCCTGGTGGGGACCGAGCGCACGCTGTTGTAGCCGGACGCCGCCCTCACTGCGGTCCGGTCTGCGCCGCCCAGCGGGGACGAATAAAACCCTGCCAGGGACAACGGGTCCGGGCAGTCAATCACGAGGTGGTGCAGGCGCCCGATCATGCCGCCGAGACTACCACCGTGCGCATTACCAGGCCATGGCTGCCGCAGGGAAGGGCGGCCGCGGGGTGCTACATGCCCGAGCCGTAGCCCTGCATCATTGTCGTGAGCATTTCCAGCTGCTCGGGACTGGCCACGTTGTAGAAAACGGCGGTTGCGCCGGTCAATACGGCGGTGATACCCACCGTGGCGGCACAAACGACGGCGATCAACTTGGTGTCGTCGCTGATCCACGGGCGGCGGACTGTCGGGATGTCAGTGCTGATTGAATTGGGCGTGGTGGTTGTCATGGGGGCCTCCCGGCAGTGCGCGAAATTATGAATTGGGTTCACCCGTACGGTCTTTGCGACTGTGTTTGTGCAGGTGTGTCCGCGCCATTGGGGGCACTTGAAGCCTACCTCTCAAGCGCATTCAGGAGCCCTTGCCGGCAGCGATTGCGACAGTGATTCCTGCCACCAGTGAGTTCTCCACAGATAGGGGCACGAGTGGCTCCGGAGAAAAATATGTCACGTAAACTGGCCGTGTGGCCGGGCTAATTAAACGAGAAGACATTGACGAGGTGCGCACGCGCACCGATCTCAAGGAAATTGTTGACGCCTACGTCACCTTGAAATCAGCCGGAATCGGCTCCTACAAAGGACTTTGCCCCTTCCATGACGAGCGCAGCCCCTCATTCCACGTCCGCCCCCAAATGGGCTACTTCCATTGTTTCGGCTGCCAGGAGAGCGGCGATGTGATCTCGTTCATCCAGAAAATGGATCACATTTCATTTTCCGAAGCTGTGGAGAAACTGGCCGGACGCATCGGCTATGAATTGCGTTACGAAGATGGCGGGACAGGCCCGCGCCGCGAAGACATCGGCCGGCGCCAGCGACTCCTGGACGCACACAAGATTGCCGGCGAGTTTTTCCGTGAGCAGCTGCTCACGCCGGCCGGTGCCACCGGTCGCCAGTTCCTGTCCGAGCGCGGCTTTGACCGTGAGGCGGCGGAGCGGTTTGGTGTTGGCTTCGCCCCCCAGGGCTGGGATGCACTGCTCAAGCACCTTACGGGCAAGGGCTTCCCCCAAGAAGAACTGAAACTGACGGGCATGTTCTCCGAAGGCAACCGTGGGATCTACGACCGCTTTCGCGGCCGGCTTATGTGGCCGATCCGTGACATTGCCGGGGACACCGTGGGTTTTGGTGCCCGGAAGCTCTTTGAGGACGACCAGGGGCCCAAATACCTCAACACCCCGGAAACCACTCTCTACAAGAAATCCCAGGTCCTTTACGGCATCGACCTGGCCAAGCGAAACATCGCCTCGAAGCGCCAGCTTGTGGTGGTCGAGGGCTATACCGACGTCATGGCCTGCCACCTTGCCGGTGTTGACACGGCAGTGGCCACCTGCGGCACAGCGTTCGGCGCCGAGCACATCAAGGTCGCCAGGCGGCTGCTGTCCGACGACGGCACTGGCGGCGAAGTCGTGTTTACCTTCGACGGCGACGCAGCCGGGCAAAAGGCGGCGCTGAAGGCCTTCGACGAGGACCAGCGCTTTACGGCGCAGACGTTTGTGTCCGTGGAGCCGTCAGGGGCCGACCCCTGCGAACTGCGCCAGCGCAAGGGTGACGAGGCCGTCCATGCATTGATCCGTTCCCGCCGGCCACTGTTTGAATTTGCCATCCGCTCCACCCTTGCCAAGTTTGACTTGAGCACTGTGGAGGGGCGGGTCAGCGGGCTGCGGGCCTCGGCCCCGGTGGTGGCCGCCATTCGCGACGGGTCGACCCGGATGGGGTACAGCCAGGAGCTTGCCGGCTGGCTCGGGATGGCCGATCCGGACGAGGTGCTGCGTGCGGTGAGAACCGCCGAGCGGCGCCTGCGCAGTCAACCCGAAGCCAACGGCCAGCAGCACGGACAGGGGCGTTCCGGCGTCGGGCATCAGGGCGGCCACCAGGGAGGCCAGCAATCCGGGCTGCACGCCGGAAATACTGCCGGGCGCCAGCAGGGCTCCCCGGCCCACGCTTCTCCGCGGGCTGAACCGATTCCGGAGCAGGGCGGGGCGGCACAGCACCCGGAAGTACGCCCGACGATTGCCCGGCCCGACCCGCGTGACCCCAAGGGGCGCATGGAACGCGAGGCGCTGGAAGTGGTTTTGCAGCATCCGGGGTTTTTGACGGCAGGCAACTGGCAGCACTTTGGTGCCACCGAATTTGTCGTGCCGGCGTACCGGGCTGTCCAGCAGGGCCTTGCACTGGCGGGGGAGTCGGCGGTGGCGTCGTCGCAGTGGCTTGAGGCTGTGCGGGCCAATGTGCCACAGGAGCTGGAGTCGCTGGTTGCGGAGCTGGCCCTGAGCCCCCTGCCGGCAACACGGGAAGACACCTTGACGCGCTATTGCCGTGACATCCTGAACCGACTTTTTGAACTGCAGATCACGCGGCTCAAGGAAGAACGGCTGGGGGCGTTGCAGCGCATGGATCCGGCTGTGGATCCGGAGAGCTACCAGCTTTTGCAGCGCGAGCTGATGGAGTTGGAAACGGCCCGCAGGCAGCTTCGCGGAGACGGTTAGCGGGGCAGGAACGGCCCGATTTCACAACCGGGCAAGGCTTTGTTATTGTTGTTCCTGCACGATCCCCTATAGCTCAATTGGCAGAGCGTTCGACTGTTAATCGAAAGGTTCCTGGTTCAAGTCCAGGTGGGGGAGCCAAGACAAAATTGTCTCCGGTCCAGTTGTGGGCCGGAGACAATTATTGTGTTGGGTGTGCAGGAACAATCGGTTGTCTTGGCTGCCGTGAAATCCTGCCACTATTTCCTGATAGGATTTAGTTTGCCTCATTCCCCTATAGCTCAATTGGCAGAGCGTTCGACTGTTAATCGAAAGGTTCCTGGTTCAAGTCCAGGTGGGGGAGCTTTTCAATAAAAGAACCCCACACTCACCATGAGTGTGGGGTTCTTTGCATTGCGCCCGCATTGCCAACCCCCGCCTGACCCACAACTGGTGGTTGCGATTCCAACTGAAAACGTTTACAGTAATTCAAGTGGCACGTGATGGTGCTCACGAATGAAATCGGGAACCCACGAAAGTTCCCGGCAGCGACGACGCCCCACCCGACTCAAAGGAGAGCGCACGACATGGCAAACATCCACGATGTTGCGCAACTCGCAGGCGTCTCGATCGCCACCGTTTCACGCATGTTGTCGGGCGAAAACATCCGCAACCGCAGCGCCGTGGAGCAAGCCATCGCCGAACTCGGCTACCGGCCGAACGCCAGCGCCCGAGGACTCCGCCTGGGCCGCCACCACACCATCGCCGTGGTTGTCCCGGACATTGCCAACCCCTATTTCGCCACACTGGTTCGCGGCATTGAGGAAAGGGTGATGACCAAGGGCTTCCGGATCATCGTCGCCAGCAGCGACGAGCAGTTCGCCGCTGAAACCGAAGTGTTGGGCGGGCTCATTGACGCCGTCGACGCGGTCGCCATTGTGCCGGCCGAGTCGAGCGGGCGCACCCACCGAATGCTGGCCGCGCTCGGCAAGCCGGTGGTGCTCATCGACCGCACCGTGGGCGAGAATCCGGAATTCGACCTTGTCCACGTGGACAATGCCGGCGGTGCACGCATGGCGGCGGAATACCTCCTCTCACTGGGACACCGCCGCATCGGCATCATCAGCGGCCGGCAGGAAACACTTCCGGGCCAGGTCAGGCACACGGCGTTTGTGGAAGCACTTGCCGCCGCGGGTGTTGAAATCAACGCCGAGGACATCAAGATCGGTGAGTTCACGAGGGAATTTGGCAGACGTGCCGCCTGCGAACTCATGGAGTCGGGCACCCAGATCACCGCGTTGTTTGTCGGCAACAACACGATGGCCCAAGGCGCCCTGCTGTCCTTCCACGAGGGCGGGGTGTCCATTCCGGAACAGCTGTCCTTCCTCTGCTTTGACGATTTCGATCTCGCGGAGCTCCTGCCTGCGCCCGTCACCGTCATCTCGCGTCCTGCCATCGCGGAGGGCCACGCGGCAGCCGACCTGCTGCTGGTGCGCATCGGGGAGACAGACACCAGCGCACCTGAGGCATTCCGGCACATGGTGCTGCCGGTGGAGCTGACAGTCCGCCAATCCTGCTCCGCCCCCGCAGTTCCCTGACCCAAACCACAGACTTTACGAACACATTCCAAAGACTTAAGGAACCCCCATGACGATCATTGTGCCCAAAACCGCTGTGCCCAGAACCGGGAGCGTCCTGGTAATCGGCAGCATCACCTGCGACCTCACAAGCTTTAGCGAACGGCTGCCGCAGCCGGGTGAAACCGTGCTCGGCAACAGCTTCACAATGGTGCTTGGCGGCAAGGGTGCCAACCAGGCACTCGCTGCAGCACGCGCCGGCAGCGACGTTTCACTGATTGGCAGCGTCGGAAATGACTCGTTCAGCGAACTGGTGCTCGGCACCCTGGCCGAGGAACACATCAATACCGACCATGTGCTTCGCGGCGAGGGGCCGACCGGGATTGCCCACATCAGGGTGGACGCCTCTGCGGAAAACGACATTGTCATGATCCCGCTCGCCAACACCCTGCTCAGCCCCGAACATGTACGGGAATCACTGGCAACGCCGGGACTGGACGCGGCCGTGGCCTTGATCCAGCTTGAAATCCCGCACGACGCCGCGCTCGAAGCGGCCAAGGGCTGCAAAGCCCGTGGCATCACAGTTGTCCTGGATCCGGCGCCCGCCCCTGAGGTTCCCCTCAGCGAGGAATTCTGGGCGCACGTGGACATCGTCACACCCAACGAGACTGAAGCCCGGCTCATGACCGGGATCAGTGTCACGGACGAGGAATCGGCGGCCGAGGCCGGGCGCTGGTTCACCGACCGCGGTGTCACCCGCGCCGTGGTGACCCTCGCCGGGTCGGGCGCAGTCGTCGTCGAACGTCTCGGCGGCAAGAACGACAAAACGACCCAGATGACCCTCTGCAAGCCGTTCCAGGTGACAGCTGTCGACACCACTGCCGCCGGGGATGCCTTTGCCGGCACCCTGGGCAGCGCCCTGGCCGAGGGGCTCGACTGGGACGTGGCCCTGCGCCGTGCCATGGCGGGGGGCGCCCTGGCCGTCACGGTGGCAGGAGCCAGTCCCAGCCTTCCGCACCGCGACACCGTCGACCAATTCCTGGCCCACAAATAAGCCCACCGGCATCCAACCACCCATCCCTCTACAAAGCAGTGGAGCAATAATGCGAAAAAACAACGGCACCCTCAACCCGGCACTGTCCCGGGTGATCTCCGAACTCGGCCACACAGATGAACTTGTGGTCACCGATGCCGGCCTGCCCATCCCCGACGGAGTGGAACGCATCGACTTGGCCCTGACCGCCAATGTGCCCGAATTTCTCCAATGCCTTGACGTAGTCTTGGCCGAGGCACACGTGGAAGGGGCCGTGGCGGCCAGCGAAATCGCCACACACAGCCCCGAGCTCTACACCGCATTGCGCGACCGCCTCGACCGGCACAACATCCCCCTCGAACTGGTGCCCCACACTGACTTCAAGGCGCGCACCAGAAACGCCAAGGCCGCTGTCCGCTCCGGAGAATTCACCTCCTACGCCAACGTGATTCTCGTTGCCGGGGTGGTGTACTGACATGGCCATTTCACTGAGCGGCATCACCAAGTCCTTTGGGCCCAACCGTGTCCTGCGCGGCATCGAGCTGAGCATTGAACCGGGCGAGATTGTCTCACTGGTGGGCGAAAACGGCGCCGGCAAGTCAACCCTGACACGCATCATCGCCGGCGCGTACCGGCCGGATGCCGGCCAAATCATGATTGACGGCGCGGTCCGCAACTACCACGTCCCCCAGGACGCCATGGCCGACGGCATCCAAGTCATCTACCAGGAACTGCGCAACAACCTCTTCCCACAGCTGGACGTCGCCTCAAACATCTTCGCCCACGACGGCACCAGCGAATTTGGCCGCTTCTTCGTCAACAAGGACAAGATGCACCGGCGCGCTGCCGAGCTGCTCACCCAGGTGGGGATCGACGTCGACACCCGCCTTCCGGTGGGCCGGCTCAGTTTCGGGGAACAGCAGCTGGTCCAGATTGCCCGCTGCCTGAACCACTCGGTGCGCCTGCTGATCCTGGATGAGCCGACGGCCGCCCTGGACGAGCGGGAATCGGAGCTGCTGTTCACACAGGTGCGCAAGCTGCAGGCTGCCGGTGTGTCCATCATCTACATCAGCCACCGCCTGCCCGAGGTGTTTGCGCTCTCCGACAGGATTGTGGTCATGCGCGACGGCCTGGTCTCGCTGAGCGGGAAGCCGGCGGAGCTGACCGAACAAAGCGTCGTCGCGGCCATGGTGGGAGGCGAAGTGGAGAACTTCTACCCGAAGGAACACCACACCACCGACCGGGTCCGACTGGATGTGCAGGAACTGCGCGGACCTGGCGTCAACGGCGTCTCCTTTCAGGTCCATGCCGGCGAGGTGCTGGGCATCGGCGGCGTCATGGGAAGCGGAAAGGGGGACGTCCTCCGTGCCCTGTACGGTCTGCACGATTCCAGCGGCACCGTGCAGCTTGACGGCAAGGAAATCACCCTGAACTCACCCAAGCAGGCCATTGCCGCCGGCATCGCCTACCTCACCCCGGACCGGCAGGCGGAAGGGCTGACACTTGCCCAGCCCATCTCGCACAACGAATCGCTGGCCACCCTCGCAGGCATCACGCAAAGCGGGGTGGTGTCCCGCAAACAGGAACGGGAACGAAGCCAGGAAATATCCACCCGGCTGAGCATCAAGTGCAACAGCATCGATGACGCGGTGGGAACCCTCTCCGGCGGCAACCAGCAGAAAGTCCTGCTGGCCCGGTGCCTCTTGAGCAACCCCGCCATCTTGTTGATGGAGGAGCCCACCCGCGGGGTGGACGTGGGTGCCAAGGCAGAAATCTATTCGATCATCAACGACGTCGCTGCCCATGGGGTGGCCGTTGTCCTTGTTTCCTCCGACCTTCCCGAACTAGTTGAAATGTCAGACCGCGTCCTGGTCATGCGGGAGGGCAGCATCAACGCCGAACTGTCAGCCCCCGACTTGACCCAACAGGCCGTCCTTGAACACGCAATGGAGACCCTAGCCCGATGAAAAAAATATCCCTTTTCAACGATCAGCTGCGTGCTGTGTGGATGTTGGCGCTGGTTGCCATCGCATTGGTTTTCGCCACGCCACTGTTCCTGCAGTCCGCCAACATGCTCAATATCCTGCTGACGGCGGCAGTCGTTGCCCTCGTCGCCGCAGGACAGACCTACGTCATCATCCTGGCTGAAATCGACCTTTCCGTCGGCGCTGTGCTGGGCTTCAGCGCCATCATCACCGCGTCGGTGATGAGCGACCACGGCCCCGTGGCCGGTCTTGCGGCCGGCCTGCTCGTGGGCGCCCTGGCCGGTGCCATCAACGGACTGTTGGTCACCAAGACCAGGATGCCGTCGTTTATTGCCACCTTGGCCACCATGTCCATTTTTGCCGGATTGACCCTGCAATTTTCCCAGGGCAATCCGATCAAGGTCACCAGCGAGGCATTCCTGGCACTTGGCCAGGGAAACCTGTTGGGCATTCCCACCCCGATTTGGATCATGCTCGGAGCCACAGTGCTCTTTGGCTTCATCCTGGCCCGTACGCGTTACGGCCGTGAACTGTACGCCACAGGCGACAATGAAGACGCTGCCCGCCTCGCCGGCATCAACACCACCAAGGTGAAGATCATGGCGTTCATGATCTCCGGCGTACTGGCGGCCGTGGCAGGCTTCATCCTGACCGCCCGCCTCGGCACCGCCCAGCCCACGGCCGGCAGCGGCCTTGAGCTCTCCGCCATTGCAGCAGTCATCATCGGCGGCACAAGCCTTGCCGGTGGCCGCGGGGCCCTGCTGGGCACCGTCGTCGGCGCCGTCCTGCTGTCCATGATCGACAACGGACTGAACCTGCTCAACGTCTCCCCGTTCCTGCAGGGCGTCGTCAAGGGCGCCGTCATCTTGTTCGCCGTCTACATCGACAGGAACTCCGGGGTGCTCATGCGGATCTTCCGCCAGCCGCCACCATCGGGAAGCAAGCCTGCCGGCAGTTCCAAGGCTGCCGGCGCCTTGGAACTGGGCGCGAGGGCGCGCACACCACAAATTGCCGCCGTCACGATATTGGCCTTGTTGGTGGCTGGCGCCGGAGTGACAACAGCGGTTCGTGCCAACGATGACGGCGCTGCGGACTCCGATAAATCGGCAACCCTTGTCATCTCCACCCTGAACAACCCCTTCTTTGTTTCGGTGGCCGACGGGGCCAAGAGCGAGGCCGCCAAGCTGGGCCTGTCCATGGACGTCCAAAACGCCAACAACGATGACACCCAGTCGTTGAACCAGGCCACCACGGCCCTGGTGAAGAAACCCAGCGTGCTGGTCCTGGACCCCACCTCCAGCGAGGCCGGCGGCTCAATCACCATCCAGGCCAACCAGGCCAATGTTCCTGTGGTCGCCTTCGACCGGGTGCCGGACCAGGGCACCTTGGCAGCTTTCATTGGCTACGATGCCATCCAGGCAGGCCGCAACGGGGCCAAGGCGTTGTGCGAAGCCATGGGCGGGTCCGGCAAGGCAGCTGAACTACAGGGCATCTCGGGGACCAGTGTCGCCCGCGACCGTTCTGCCGGCTTCCAGGAAGGCATGAAGGCCTGCCCCGGCGTCGAGCTCGTTACAGTCCAGTCCGGAGACTTTGACCGGGGCAAGTCCCTGGACGTAACCACCAACATGCTCCAGGCAAATCCGGCCATTACAGGCATCTACGGCGCCAACGATGAAATGGCACTCGGAGCCGTGGCGGCGGCAAAGTCCAGCGGGTTGCTGGATTCGATCAAGATCGTCGGAAACGACGGCATCGGGGACGCGCTGGACGCCGTTCGGAACGGTGAAATGTATGCAACGAACGCAGAGTCACCGTTTGCCCTGGGCCAGGAAGTCATCAAGATCAGCCACACCGTGGCCGCCGGGGAAACCGTCGAAGAATCCACTGTCTTGGACGGGCAGCTTGTCACCGGTGCCACGGTTGGGGAATTCTGCGACTACCTCCGCGGACTCGGCGATCAGGCCACCTGCAAGTAGCCAGGCCGGCCCCCCTGTTCCACACACAACTTAAACACCCTCGAACACAAGGATGAACATGACGAAACTGACCCCGGAATTGCTGGCCACGATGGTTGACCACACGTTCCTGCAGTCCACTGGAACTCAGGCCGACGCCGAGTCGGCCGCGGCAGCTGCTGCGCGGCTCGGCGCCTATTCGGTGTGCGTCTCGCCGTCGATGCTGCCGCTGTCCACACCCACAGTAAAAGTTGCTGCCGTGTGCGGGTTCCCCAGCGGCAAGCACCACAGCCGAATCAAGGCCGCCGAAGCGGGCGCTGCTGTGCAGGATGGTGCTGATGAGATCGACATGGTCATCGATGTTGGCGCAGCAATTGCCGGCAACTATGATGCCGTGCACGCCGACATTGCAGCCGTTCGCGCTGCCGTGCCGGCACCCACCGTCCTGAAAGTCATTTTGGAGACGGCCGCACTGACCGACGAACAAATCGTGCGGTGCTGTGAGATTGCCGAAAGCTGCGGCGCAGATTTCGTCAAGACCTCCACTGGATTTCACCCGGCAGGCGGCGCGACCGTCCACGCCGTCGGACTCATGGCCAAAACAGTTGGCCCGCGGGTAGGCGTCAAGGCCTCCGGCGGCATCCGTGACTGGGCCACGGCCCAGGCCATGGTTGATGCCGGTGCCACCCGGCTGGGCCTGTCGGGCACGGAAGCAGTCCTGCAGGGCGGCACGTCCACCGGCTACTAGCCGACTGGTCCCGGACAAATAAATGCCGCAATCCCCGTTTCGGCGGGGATTGCGGCATTTAATGCGAAGCGACGGCTGCAGCAGGGTTTTCGGCCACCAGGGCGACCCGGGCCTTCCTGGCGGGCGGGCCCACCAGGCGGGGCACCGGAGTGGCCCGGGCGGAACCCTGTAGGAGGACAGCCGCCTTAGAGCTTGGGGACTGTCTTGGGGCGGACGATGAGCCAGAGTGCCGCCATGGCCAGCAGTATTGAGCAACCCATGATCAGTGCCATGGGGGTCGCCGTTTTCACGCCGATGATGCCCACCACGGGCGTAATGAGACCGGCAAACCCAAAGGTGGTCGCGCCAAGTAGGGACGCTGCCGTTCCTGCCTGCCGGCCGTTGCGGGCCAAGCCCAGGACCTGCACTGAGGGGAACAGGAATCCGGTGGCGCAGATGAAGAACCACAGCGGGATGATCACGCCCCACAAGCCAAAGCCCAGCTGGTCGAAAATAATCATCGTCGCGGCCGCGGCAACCTGCACAACCGTGGCCCACGCGATGACCCACTGCGGCCCTGTGCGGCGCATGATGCGCGCCGCCAACTGGACACCCGTCACCACACCCAAGGAGTTCACCGCGAACAAGTAGCCGTACTCCTGCGGCGTGAAGCCATAAGTGGTTTGAAACAGGAATGTGGACGCCGAGAGGTAGGTGAACAGTGCGGCAAAGTTCAGTCCGCCCACCAACAGGGTGCCGACAAATATCCTGTCGCTAAAGACTGCCCGATACCTGTCGGCGACGCTCTCGCCGTCGAACTTGCGCCGTTCAGGGGGCAGGGTCTCGACGATGAAAACAAAGGCGGCGACGACAACCAGCGCACCGTAGGCGGCGAGGAACCAGAAAATGCCGGGCCAGTCCATGATGCCCAACAGCTGTGAGCCGATCACCGGGGCCAGGATCGGGGCCATGCCGTTCACCAGCGCCATGCGCGAGAGCATCTTGACCAACTGGTAGCCGCCAAAAAGGTCGCGGACCATGGCCATTGCCACCACGCCGCCGCCTGCCGCACCAACGCCCTGCAGCACACGGAACACGCCCAGCATGGTGATGTCCGTTGACATGGCCGCACCGACGGACGCGCCCACGTGCAGGGCGGTCGCCAGAATCAGCGGCATCCGGCGCCCGAACTTGTCGCTGAAGGGGCCAATCACCAGCTGCCCGGCCGCGAAGCCGATGGTGGTGGCGGTAAGGGTGAGCTGGACGGCGGTGGCGCTGACGCCCAGCTCGTGCCCAATAATGGGGAAGGCCGGCAGATACAGGTCAATGGTGAACGGCCCCAGGGCCGTCAGCAGGCCCAGCACCAAAACGTAGATCAGCTTTTGTCGACGGGACAGGGCATCGCCTGGGTGAGCGGTGGTGGTCAAGACAGGAATCCTCAAGAATGGTAGTGCGCGCAGGTACGAGCCAGCCGCAGAAAAGGACCGCTCAATGGTTCATGCTATGTGTTTTTTCAGCATGGGATTGACGACGCCGTAACTTAGTTTCGCTGCCCCAGCGGAACAACACCACTGCCTGCTTTACTATTCCGCAACAATGCCCCGGCAAGGCAGGGCCCGCAGAGGGCAGGATGGATGGTAATTTTGACATTACGGTAGTGCCGCCGCAAGGAGGCACTACAAAGATTTCGGGTTCGCGCGGTACTTTCAGAGACTGCACGGGCCCTCATTTTGGAGGCGGTCTCAGTGACAGACGGGCAAAAGGACGTGCATGTTGCGGCGGATGAACACCCGAAGGCCCATGGATCGGTTCTGGTGGAAGCGGTAAAAACTGTTTCGCGCCTGGTCCCGCGCCAGATCAACGATGAAATTGCGTTGGCCAAGCTCGAACTCGAACACAAAAAATCCCGTGTGAGCGGTGTGGCAATCTTTGCCGCACTGGCCCTGGTGTTCGTGGTTCTGCTGGTCATTGCACTCGTGGTGGCCGCCATTGCCGGACTGGGCACGATCATGCCTTTGTGGCTGTCGGCATTGATTGTCAGCGCCGCACTGCTCCTGCTCATTGGCATCAGCGGACTGGTCGGATACAGGAAATTCAAGAGCTTGCTGCCACTGCTGCCTGAACACGCATGGCGGGGACTTCGCCACGACCTGGGCATTGCCAAGGAGGGCCGTGACTTTGATCCGGCCACCCTCGATCCCGAGCCATTGACTCGTGAGCAGAAGAAGGAGGCCAAGGCCGAGGCGGAGGAAGCCAAGTCGAAGGCCGCCGCGGAGCGCGCAGCCAAGGAAGCCGAACAGGGTCCCAAGGCCAACACCACCGAGCTCATCAAACGCACCACTGCACGCCGCGAGCATCTGCTGGTCCTGCGTGAAGAACTCGTGGCCGAAGCCGACGTCAAGAAGCAAACCACGCACCTGCTTGACACCGCCAAGCACAGGGCCAGGGAATCTGCCAACCAAGCAGCCGCCGGTGCAGCGGGAGAGGCACTTGACACTGTCAAGGAACGCTGGAAGCCGTTGGCCGTGTTTGCCGTGTCGGCCAGCGCATGCGTGCTGTTGTTGCGAAAGTTGTTGAAGAAATAATTCCACCAAGCATCGTTGCCATGATCTGCGGGAGCCCTGTTGCGGGCCGCAGCATAAACACCAGGGGAGGTGACTGACATGTCCGGGCGTTCCGGCATCAACATGGAAAATTCCAACGCCATCGTCACGATCCCCAACATCATCACAGTTGTCAGGTTTCTGGGAACCCCACTGTTTGTTTGGCTTGTCCTGGCCCGACACGAATACGGGTGGGGTGTCTTCGTCCTGGCCATGATGGGCTGCACCGACTGGATCGACGGCTATGCCGCGCGCAAGCTCAACCAATCCTCCCAGCTGGGCAGGATCATGGACCCCCTGGCCGACAGGGTGGCTTTGGTGGCTGTCAGCATCACCTTGGTGATTGCCCACATCCTGCCCTTGTGGCTGCTACTGCTCCTGGTGATTCCCGACGTCGTCCTGCTGAGCGTCACGCTGTACTTCTTTCGCGGAGACGCAGACCTCAAGGTCACCATGTTGGGCAAGACCCGCACGGCTGCGCTCATGATCGGCACACCGATGCTCCTGTTGGCCAAGGCGCTCGAATCGGACTTTACGTTCACGCTCGCCTGGATCTTCCTGGGTGCCGGCATGATCATGCACGTGATTGCCTTCAGCCAGTACTTTGTGGCGGTTCTGGCTAAACACCGCGAACTCCACCTTCCGAGCAATCCAGCGCAGGGCCGCCCATGATGTGGCTTGCCGTGGCGTGCGCCGTGGCAGGGGCCTTCTTCCTTGCCTTTGGTGCACAACGCCAGGGCAGTGCAGTGCAAAACAACACCGGCGGCCTGGCACTGGGCGGATCGGGGTTCCTGCGCCTGCTGCGCAACCCGCGCTGGGTGCTTGGGCTGACGCTGCTCGGTGCCGGGATGGTGTTGAATGTTGTCGCTCTGACCTTGGGCACCTTGACGGTGGTGCAGCCGATCGGGGCCATAGCACTGGTGATCACCACCGTTGTGAACTCCCGGGACCAGGGCATCAGGCTCAACCGTGCAACCGTCGTTTCCATCACCGCCTGCGTCGCCGGCAGCGCATTGTTTGTGCTCATGGCGGTGAATGTGGTGCGTGAAAATACTCACGTCAGTTCCACCCAGGAGCTGACGGTGGTGCTGCTGCTGGCCGTCGTCGTCACCATTTTTGGCGGGGCCCTTGTCATGTTCAAGCACCGGCTGAAGGCCTTCTTTTACATTCTCGGCTCGGGTGTCTTGTTTGGCTTCGTTGCCGTTTTGACCCGTATCATCTCCAAGCAGATCTTCGACCCCAACGGCTTGTTTCTGCTCAACGTCCAGTGGTATTCAGTGATTGCCATCGCCGCGGCGGGAGGACTGGGCAGCTGGTTTGTGCAAAGCGCCTACGCCAGCGGGCCCCCCGATCTGGTAATTGCCGGGCTGACAGTGATTGATCCGATGGTGGGTGTCGCCATCGGCATAGTCATTTTGGGTGAGCTTCGCGACGACGTGCCACCAGTGGTGGCGATTGCCATGGCCGGGGCCGCGTTACTTGCTATCGTTGGGGTTATTGCGTTGTCCAGGCACCATCCGGATGTGGTTAAGCGGCGCAAAGCTGCAAAAAAGGAACAACGTAAGCAATGAGTCGGCCCGCGGGCTGTTCAACCAGCCACCAGGAGATTTTCCCGTGACATCCAGCCCGACCGAAAGCGCCCAAAAGCCGCTTACCATCTTGATTGCTGCCGACACCTATCCGCCGCACATCAATGGGGCGGCACAGTTCTGTTTCCGGTTGGCAACAGGAATGACGGCCAGGGGTCAGAACGTGCACGTCATGGCGTGCCGGGAAGACGGCGGCCCCATGTTCACCGAACATCGCGCCGAAGCCACTGTGCACCGATTGCGGTCACGGCCAGTCCCGACCCACGAGTACTTCAGGATTTGCCTGCCGTGGGAGATCAAGAAGGACATTGCGGCTCTCTTCGACGTGATCAAGCCGGACGTGGTGCATGTGCAAAGCCACTACATGATTGGCGAACACGTCGTTTATGAGGCCGCCCGCCGCGGCATCCGGATTGTGGCAACCAACCATTTCATGCCCGCAAACCTGAACCCGTTCCTGCCGTTCCCGCAATGGTTCAAGAACATCATCGCCCGGGTCTCCTGGCGCGACATGGGCAAGGTCATGAGCCGGGCGGACGTTGTGACAACACCCACGCCGCTGGCCGCGAAGGCCATGCACGAACACGCGTTCCTGCGCAAGGTTTTGCCGCTCTCCAATGGCATTGAGTCAGGCAACTACGAACTGGCCTCGGGTGAAGCGGCGCCGCACAACCCGTACCCGACCGTTGCGTTTGTGGGCCGCCTTGCCGAGGAGAAGCATATTGACGTCCTGATCGACGCCATTGCAAAGACTCCGGCAGACCTCAATCTGCACCTCGTGGTGGTTGGCGGCGGCGAGGTCAAGGGTGCACTTAAGGTCCAGGCTGAGAAGCTGGGGCTGTCTTCCCGGGTGACGTTCACCGGATTGATCAGCGACGAGGAGTTGCGCGAGGTTTACCTCAAGGCGGATTTGTTCGTCATGCCCGGCACGGCCGAGCTGCAGTCCCTTGTGACGTTGGAAGCCATGAGCGCCTCCACCCCCGTGGTGCTGGCAGATGCCATGGCCCTGCCGCACCTGGTGGATCCCGGTGTCAATGGCTACTTGTTCGAACCCAACGACAGCGATGACCTGGCCGAAAAGATCACGACCATCATGCGGCTGTCCACTGAGGACCGCGAGGCAATGGGTGCTGCAAGCCACGCCATGGTCGCCCGCCATGGATTGAAGAAGACCCTGGACACCTTTGAAGACATTTATCGTGGCGGGAGCTACGAGGATCACGCGGTTTAGAGGTTGACCCCTTAGGATTGTGGGAGTGCTTTTCCTTGAGCCGCATTTTGCTGTAATGCAAATAGATGCCGTGACAAGGGCAGGCGCCTTGCATGGGGCCATAGCTCAGCTGGTTAGAGCGCGGGACTCATAATCCTTAGGTCCTCGGTTCAAGTCCGAGTGGCCCTACCGTGCGATACCCCCGGAATCACGACGATTCCGGGGGTATTTTGTTTGTTCTGCCAGCCAACCCCCAGTCCATGTGAGTTGCTGCCCCGACGACTGTGTCCAGGGGAATTAACTGCCCGCTGACCGCGGAGTCTGCGGCTGGGTTGGAGGAATTCCGCCTCGAATGGCCATGCTGCCAGCTCCGGGGGTTGTCGTGGTCATTCGCCCGAGGCCGGCCATGGGCGAATGACCACGACAGCCCCCGGAGGTCGAAGATTTGTCTCTTCCGCCGGCAAAAGACCGCAACAGCCCCGCAGCCTGCCCGAGGCGCCCCTGCATCTTCCGCAAGGTGCACCGCCGCTGCCGGCGCAACGCGGGCACGCCGGCTGCGGCCTTGGCACGGCTTCGGCATGGGCAGCCATCATTTCGGGAACTCGTTTCAGCGTGATGACAGCCTCGCCGGGAGACTCGGCGGGCGTGTTGGGGGACCGCTCCGGCCTGTGGCCCCGGAACAACCGGAAATGTTGCCTGCGACACGTGAATGCTGTATGTTACTGATCAGTAACATGTTTGGTTCTGGGCCGAACGGTTCACTGTTCACAGATGAGATCAAGCAAAGGAATGCCCGTGTCCAAGGCTGCAGTAGACCCGAACAACCTCCCCTACGCCGATGGCGACTTCTACGGATTTGAGCAGATGCTCTCCGGGAAAGAGCGGGAACGCCTGCAGGAACTTCGCGACTTCCTGGCCAAGGAAGTCAAGCCGATTGCCACCGACTGCTGGAACCGCGGCGAATTCCCCATGGAGATCATCCCCAAGCTGGCGGAACTGGACATCATGAGCCCGGTCCACCGCCAGGGCTACTCAAGCCTTTTCGCCGGCCTGAGCCACGCCGAATTCACCCGTGCCGACGCTTCCATCGCCACCTTCATGGGCGTGCATGACGGACTCTTCACCGGCTCCATCGAGGCACTGGCCTCGGAGGAGCAAAAGGCCGCCTGGCTCCCTGACATCTACGCCATGAAGAAGATCGGGGCTTTTGGCCTGACGGAACCGCTGGGTGGTTCGGACGTGGCAGGCGGCACCCGCACCACGGCAGTGCGCGACGGTGGGAATTGGATCCTCAACGGCGCCAAGCGTTGGATCGGCAACGCCACCTTCTCGGACTGGGTTGTCATCTACGCCCGCGATGTTGAGGACAACCAGGTCAAGGCCTTCATGGTTGACACCGCCCTGCCCGGCTACACCGCCACCAAGATCGAAAACAAGACCGCGCTGCGCACCGTGCAGAATGCCGACATCACCCTCGAGAATGTCGTTGTTCCGCATGAGTACAAGCTGGCCGGCGGCAACAGCTTCCGTGACACCAACAAGGTCCTCAAGGTCACCCGCCTGGCAGTGGCCTGGCAGGCCGTGGGCCAGCAGATGGCCGCGTTCGACGTGGCCCGCCGCTACGCCGTGGAGCGCCAACAGTTCGGCCGGCCCATCGCCTCGTTCCAACTGGTGCAGGACCAGCTGGTGAAAATGCTGGGCAACACGGTGGCCTCCACCGGCATGATGGTGCGCCTGTCCCAGCTCGAGGACCTGGGTCAGGCAAAGGACGAACAGTCAGCACTGGCAAAGGCCTTCACGACGGCACGCATGCGCGAGACAGTCGCCATGGGCCGGGGCCTCTTTGGCGGCAACGGCATCGTCACCGACTACGAGATGGCGAAGATCTTCGCCGACGCCGAGGCCATCTACTCCTACGAAGGCACCTACGAGATCAACACGCTCGTCACCGGGCGTGCCATCACGGGAATCTCCGCGATCGTGTAGTTCCGCACCGCACGCTAGCAACACTCCTGTAACCCGCAGTGCGGTCGCCCCGGCGGCTGCACTGCGGGTTGCTTGGTTAATCCAACAGTGCCCCAGTCATCCGCCCGACAGGGGAAGCAGTATCGACGGGCGCAGGTCCAGGATGAATTGCAGGGGGTCCAAATACTCGTCGCCGCGACGCACGCCCCAGTGCAGGCAGCTGGCGGCACCGGCCCCGCCGCAATGGCTCGGGCCCTCCACAATGCCGATGGTTTGGCCGCGTGCCACCGCATCGCCCGCTTTCAGGGTCGACGTGACAGGTTCAAAACTCAGCCGCAAACCGTCCGCCACGGCAATGGTCAGCACTGCCCTATTAACCACGACGCCGGAAAACGTCACCACGCCATCAGTGGGCGCAAGCACGGCAATTCCCTGGGCTGCTGCCAGGTCGACACCCCGGTGGCCGCTCAGCCACGGTTTGGCCGGCGGATCAAAGGCGTGCACCACCCGGGGCTTCCCGGCCAAGGGCCAGCCCCAGGCGAGGGAGGCTGGCAGGGGAGCGGCCGCCGTCGGACGTGCATCGGCAAAAGCCGCAGCCGAGACGGCAGCCGCCGGGGAAGACACGGGGGAGGGCAGTAAAACCATGACCGCCAGGAGGGCGCACAGCAGCTGCGCGCTCCGGGGCCGGGAACCCGGACCGGGGCTGTTGCGGGTGCGAATCGGGGTCCTCATCCCTCCATCGTGCGCCGTGCAGGAGAAGCTGCGTCGGCCGCCGGACAATTTGTGCACAAATCAAGTGGCACACCGGCCTGTGGGGGACTGAAACTGGTCAGCCGGCAAGGCTGCGCTGTAGTAACATTGAGAGAGCAGTGTGGTGTTTGTGCACTGACTACGCGCACCCCGCCCTGATGAGGTACCAAGATTCGTCTTGGATCCTGCTGATGGATTGTGCCCATACGGTCCGCCCCACGGCGGTTTATGGAATGCACGATGGGTGCCAGGAGCAACGGATTCGGCCCCGGCCGGAACCAACACGCTAAACAACCGTAAAATTATCAGAAGGAGCGTCGGCATGCCCGTCGTAACAATGCGCCAGCTGCTTGACAGCGGCGTCCACTTTGGACACCAGACCCGTCGTTGGAACCCGAAGATGAAGCGATTCATCCTCACGGAGCGCAACGGCATCTACATCATTGACCTGCAGCAGTCACTGTCTTTCATTGACCGCGCCTACGAGTTCGTGAAGGCCACCGTTGCACACGGCGGCACCGTACTCTTCGTCGGCACCAAGAAGCAGGCTCAGGAAGCAATCGCCGAGCAGGCTACCCGCGTGGGCCAGCCCTACGTGAACCAGCGCTGGTTGGGTGGCATGCTCACCAACTTCCAGACGGTTTCCAAGCGCATCTCGCGCATGAAGGAACTCGAAGAGATCGACTTCGACGACGTTGCTGGTTCAAACCACACCAAGAAGGAGCTCCTGCTCCTGAAGCGCGAACTGACCAAGCTGCAGACCAACCTCGGTGGTATCCGCAACCTGACCAAGGCACCGTCCGTGCTCTGGGTTGTTGACACACCCAAGGAGCACCTCGCCATCGACGAGGCGCACAAGCTGAACATCCCCGTTGTGGCCATCCTGGACTCCAACTGCAACCCGGACGAAGTTGATTTCCCGATTCCGGGCAACGACGACGCCATCCGCTCCGTTGCACTGTTGACCCGCGTGATCGCTGACGCCATTGCTGAAGGCTTGATCGCCCGCAACAACAAGGCAACCGGCAACGAAGAAGCCCCGGCCGAGCCCTTGGCTGAGTGGGAGCGCGAACTCCTCGAAGGCGAAAAGGCTGCTGCCCCGGCAGAAGCTGCTGCTGTCGAAGCTCCGGCAGAAGCTGCTGCTGTCGAAGCTCCGGCTGAAGCCGCTGCTCCGGCCGAGGCCGCTGCCGAGACCGTTGTTGAAGCCCCGGCCGAGGCCGCTGCTGAAGCGCCTGCCGAAGCTGCAACCGAGAAGTAAGAACCTTTCCTGGCAGCGACTGACAGGGGAGCAATCCCCTCAGTAAGCAGCCAAGCAAGGCACCAGAAGCTGGCAGGATCGCACCGCCCACAAGGCAAAGCGGTCCTGCCAGAACTGGCCTACTACTGATTTACATACTCAAACATCTACACTGAGGGGTTCATATGGCGAACTACACCGCCGCTGATATTAAGGCTCTGCGCGAGCGCACAGGCGCTGGCATGATGGACGTCAAGAAGGCTCTCGACGAGGCCAACGGCGACGCCGACAAGGCCATGGAACTGATCCGCATCAAGGGTCTCAAGGGTGCCACCAAGCGCGAAGGCCGCTCAACCGCTGAAGGCCTCGTTGCCGCAGCCGTTGACAACGGTGTTGGCGTCATGGTTGAGGTCGCCTGCGAAACTGACTTCGTGGCCAAGGCTGCCCCCTTCATCGAATTCGCCAACACGGTTCTGGCCACGGCCATCTCCTCCGGCGCAGCCGATGTTGAAGCACTGCTGGCTGTTGACGTTGACGGCAAGCCCATGTCCGAGGCTGTCATTGCAGCCGGCGCCCTGCTGGGCGAAAAGGTTGCCATCCGCCGCCTGGCCCGCGTTGAAGGTGCCACGGTTGACTCTTACCTGCACAAGACGTCCAAGGACCTCCCCGCACAGGTTGGCGTGCTCTTCGCCATCGACGGTGACAACAAGGAGGTTGCGCACGACGTAGCCGTGCACATTGCTGCCATGTCACCGACGTTCCTGACCCGCGACGAAGTTGCTGCCGACGTCGTCGAAAGCGAACGCCGCATTGCCACCGAAACCGCACAGGCCGAGGGCAAGCCCGAAGCAGCCATGACGAAGATTGTTGAAGGCCGCCTGACTGGCTTCTTCAAGGAGATCGTCCTGGTTGACCAGTCCTTCGCCAAGGACGCCAAGAAGAGCGTTGCCGCTGTTCTGGCAGAAGCCGGCGTCAAGCCTGTTGCCTTCGCACGTTTCCGCGTCGGAGCATAATTCACTTTGTGAACTAGCCGGATGTGACGAAGAAAGGGGTGACCGCGAACTGCGGTTGCCCCTTCTTTGCGTCCAACGTCGGATAGGATTCTAGACGCGGCCCTTCACCATGCCCTGAGCGAGGTGACGGCAGTACCCCGAACAATTGCACGCAAACAACTGACGCGACTCAATCCAAGCGCCACCAGCCAACGCCGGCACCTACGGAAGGCACCATGACCACGAATATTTCGCAGCCCGCGCCCAGCAGCACCGCATCAGCGCCGGGAACAGGCAAACGCCGTCGAGTTTTGCTGAAGCTCTCCGGCGAAGTTTTCGGCGCCGGCAAGCTCGGAGTCGACATGGACACCATCCGGGACATTGCCAAGCAGATCGCCAGCACCGTGGACACAGTGGAGGTCGCCATCGTCGTGGGCGGAGGCAACTTCTTCCGCGGCGCCCAACTGTCCCAGGCCGGCATGGACCGCTCCAGGGCCGACTACATGGGCATGCTGGGCACAGTCATGAACTGCCTGGCGCTGCAGGACTTCCTGGAACAGGCAGGCGTCGACACCCGGGTGCAGAGTGCCATCACCATGGGCCAGGTCGCCGAGGCGTACATTCCGCGCCGCGCCATCCGCCACATGGAAAAGAGCCGCGTGGTCATCTTCGGCGCCGGCGCCGGACTGCCCTACTTCTCCACTGACACCGTCGCCGCCCAGCGTGCGCTGGAAGTCCATGCCGACGTCGTGCTGATGGCCAAAAACGGTGTTGACGGCGTCTACACGGCCGACCCCAAGAAGGATCCGACGGCCGTCAAGCTTGACCACTTGAGCTACGACGAGGCGATGGCCCGCGACATCCGGGTCATGGACCAGACGGCATTTGCCCTCTGCCGCGACAACAACGTGACCATGCTCGTCTTCGGCATGGAAGGCGAAGGCAATGTGACGCGCGCCATTCTCGGCGAAGAGCTGGGCACGCTGGTCACCCCGTAAATACGCGCACGGCCCATCGTGACGTTGGCTGGCCCCGGCCGCCACGCAGGTCACGGTAGGATGGATTCAGATTTGCCGCGGGTTCCGTCGCGGAATAGTTGTGTAGTCATTTATTGAGGGAGAGACGCGTGATCGAAGAAACTTTGCTCGAGGCCGAGGAAAAGATGGACAAGGCCATCGAAGTTGCCAAAGAAGAGTTCTCCGCGGTCCGCACAGGCCGTGCCAACCCCGCCATGTTCCACAAGGTCATGGTGGAGTACTACGGCTCACCGACGCCGTTGCAGCAGCTGGCCGCCTTTGCCGTGCCGGAAGCCCGCACACTGCTCATCACGCCGTTCGACAAGACCTCGATGCATGACATCGAGCGCGCGCTGAGTTCCTCCGAGGTCGGGGCCAACCCCTCCAACGACGGCAATGTCATTCGCATCATGATGCCGGAGCTGACGCAGGAACGTCGCAAGGAATACGTCAAGATTGTCCGCACCAAGGGCGAGGACGCCAAGATTTCCGTGCGCAACATCCGTCGCAAGGCCAAGGAGCAGCTGGACAAGCTGGTCAAGGATGGGGACGCCGGTGAAGACGAGGGCGCCCGTGCCGAGAAGGAATTGGACACGCTGACCAAGTCGCACACCGAGAACATCGATGAGCTGCTCAAACGCAAGGAAGCCGAGCTACTCGAGGTCTAATGTCCGACCCCAAGAATGCGCCGGCCGGTTCCGCCAAGGAGCCGGCCGCGTCAAATCCAGAGGCCGGTCTCATGCCGGCTCCGGCTGACTATCAATTTCCGAGCCGGAAAGCCCGCCGCCATGCTGAGCTGACGGGCATGATTCCCATCATTGTGCCCAAAACCAAGACCGGTGAAGAGCAGCCGCAGCAGCCTTCTGCCGGGAAGGACGACGACGGCACAGGCTCAGGCGGGCCCCGCCCCGACACCACGGCCGGTGCAGTAACGCAGCCCGGCACCGGAAATTCCGTCGCGGCAAAGTCCAAGGCCGGCAAGGCGAAGTCGGATGCCGGTAAGGTGCCTGTCAAGGACTCTGCTGACGCCGCGACGTCGGATGCCGGTAAGGTGCCTGCCAAGATTTCCGCTGACACAGTGGTGGCAGGGCACAAGGCAGCAGATGGTGCCGCCTCGCGGAACGAAAGGACCGCAGCCGGGCGGAAGCCGCGGAAGAAACGTGCCAACGCTTCGGCTCATCTGGCACCCGTTGCTCCGGTGACAGAGCCGAAGGACGCTCCCGCAAAATCTGCATCAAACGCTCGCGGAAGCAAAGCTGCAGGCGTTGGTTCCGGCACCGCTGTCGCCCAACCTGTTGCTGTTGCTCCCGTGACTACGGCGGCCGGACCCAAGGTTGCCTCGACCAAGACTGACGGACCCAAAACTGCAGGGACGAAAGAAAGCTCCCCAGGGTCGGTTTCGAAAACCGCCGGCACCAAGGTCAAGGCCGCTGGCAAAACTGGAAGCAAAACCGAAGCTGCCGTTGCGACGGATGTTGCGTCCGACGTCGAGCTTTCCGGTCAGGAAGCAGCCCCGCGCCCGGTCTCAGCCACCCAGGTCACCGGCATTCCAGTGATTCCTGTGCCGCAGGGGCCCATCGCGGCCATGCCCGCGGCGGCCACGACTGTCAAGGTGCCACGGACACCGAAGGCCGGCCGCGACCTGCCAGCGGCCATCAGCGTTGGCCTGGCACTGCTCGTGCTCGTCATTGGCTCACTGCTCTTTTACCCGGTGGCCTTTATCGCCGTCGCCACTGTCTTCGCCTGTGTCGGCGTCTGGGAAGTCAATCGGGCCATTGCAGGCAAGGGCATCAGCGTGCCGTTCACTCCTGTCATGGTTGGTGCGCTGGCCATGCCCGCGTCCGCATACTTTGCCGGTGCCGAGGGGTTGCTTTTCGCTCTCGTCGCCAGCACCGGCGCAACGGTCCTGTGGCGCTCCCTTGATCCCGAGCCAGGCGCCGCCAAGAGCATTCTGGCCGGAGTGTTTTCACTCATGTGGATCCCGTTCCTGCTCAGTTTTGTATTCTTGATGCTGCGCGGGGAGCACGGTCCCACCGTCGGGATGACGTTGGACCTCAACGACATCAACCCCGGCGTGGTGCAGGTGATCATCATGTTGCTGCTGGTGGTCGCCAATGACACCTTCGGTTATCTGGTCGGCGCGCTTTTCGGCAAACACCCAATGGCACCAAAGATCAGCCCCAAGAAATCCTGGGAGGGATTTGCCGGTTCCCTGGCAGGGGCAATGCTGGTGGCCATTCCAGCCACAGTTTTCCTGCTTGACCAGCATTGGTGGGTGGGCTTCGCCCTGGCCATTGGTATGGTCTTTGCAGGCACTGGCGGAGACTTTGCCGAGTCCATGGTCAAGCGTGAGCTTGGCGTCAAGGACATGAGCAACTTGCTGCCGGGCCACGGCGGGGTCATGGACAGGCTGGATTCAATCCTGTTCGCGGCACCCGTGGCATACGCCATCTTTACCCTGTTAGGCCGGTTCTAAAGCGCAACCGGCGCCCGGCAAGTTGCCCCACCCATAGAGAAAAGTTCAAGGAATGACTGTGACAGTGGATGAGACGCCCCGGACCAACACCAAATTCAAGTTGGTGGGTCCCAAGCAAATTGGCTATAACGTCAAGCAGGTCGACGTGTTCCTTGAACGCGCCCGGGCGTACTTCCTGAACACGGACAGCGACGACAAAGCCATCACCAGCTATGACGTGCGCACTGCCGCATTTGACCCGGCCCGCGGCGGTTACAGCGCCCAGGCCGTCGACGCCGCCATGGACCGGATCGAAGATGAGTTCGTCCTGCGCGAAAAGGACCTGCTGATCGTCGCCGAGGGTGAAAAGGCGTGGATGATGAAGATCGGCAAGACAGCGTCCCTGCTGCGTGCCCGCCTCCACCGCCCCGACGGAGAACGGTTCCGGCGCCCCTCACGTAAAGGCACCCAGAGCTACAACGTCAACGACGTCGACGTGCTGTGCCGTGAACTGCTCGTCTACATTGAAGACAACGGTGAACTCAGCGTCGACGTGGTCCGCCGGGCAGTGTTCGCCCCTGAAAAGGGTCCCGACGGGTACGAGGAAAGCCAAGTGGATGCGTTCCTTGACCGCGTGGTTGAGCTGATGGCCTCAATCGACCCGCTGACCTCAAAGTAGGCGCCAGGTCCTGTTGCCTGCCCCACAGCAGTGGTCGGTGTGCAGCATGACCGCGTATTTTTCGGGGCGGTTTGAGCCTGGGTCAGCCGGTCTGCGACCTGGGATCCTCCAGGGCCAGGGGCCGCTCAGGCACATGCAGCCTCGTCATGAACCGGGAGAGCGTTGAACTGCGGCGGTGCCGGGTGGCCCTGGAAACAACTATCGTGACCAGGAAGGCGACCGGGACCGTCCACGCGGCCGGCTGCGTGAGCAGATCCCGCCACGGAGAGTCGGCCGCCGTCGGGCCGCCCACCATTATCGCAGTTCCGCACAATACTCCGCCCGTCAGCATGCCTGCAACGGCTCCGGCGTCGGTGAGCCCGCGCCACCAAATGCCCAGCAGGAGCAGCGGACAGATCGTGGATGCCGTGAAGGCAAAGACCAGGCCCACGCTGCCGGCCAGCCCCAGCGATTCGGTCACCATGGCAACTCCAAAAGGCACGACGGCGGCAAAAACAGCGGCGATCCGGAATCCCCGCACGCTGCCGCCCAACAGGTCCTGGCTGATGACCCCGGCCAGTGAGACGACCAGGCCCGAGGTGGTGGACAGGAAGGCAGCAAAAGCGCCCGCCACCACCAAGGCAGACAAAAGATCCCCGCCCAGGCCGCCAATCAGCTTTCCCGGCAGCAACAGCACCGTCGCATCCGGGTAGCCATTGGCCGCCAGCTCCGGCAAAAAAGCCCTGCCCAGCACGCCGTAAATGGTGGGGAAAAGGTAAAAAATGGAGAGCAGCCCCAAAACTATCAGCGTCGTGCGGCGGGCTGCAGCGCCGTCGGGATTGGTATAAAAACGCACCAGGACGTGGGGCAAACCCAGGGTGCCAAACAGCAGCGCCACCATGAGGGAAAGGGTGCTGTACGTGGAGTCTCCCGCGAGCGGGGCCGCGGACGGGAACAACTCCGTGCCTGCCGGAAGCGACGGCCCGGAGCCGGTGGCGCCCGTGACCAGGAGCAGGATGAAGATGGCCGGCACGGCCAATGCCGTGAGCTTGAGCCAATATTGGAAGGCCTGGACGAACGTGATGGAGCGCATTCCGCCGGTGACAACCGTGAGGCAGACGACGACAACGACGGCGCCCGCGCCAACCCATGACGGCAGCCCCGTGGTGGTGCGGATGGTCAGGGCGGCGCCGTGCAATTGCGGCACTATGTAGAACCAGCCCACCACAACCACAAGCAGGCTTGTGACATAGCGGGCAGTGGTTGATCCCAGCCTGGCCTCGGCAAAGTCAGGGATGGTGTAGGCGCCCGAACGGCGCAGGGGGGCTGCAACGAAGAACAGCAACATCAAGTACCCGGCGGTGTAGCCGATGGGGAACCAGAGGGCGTCGAGCCCGGAGACGACTATGAGCCCGGCAATGCCAAGGAAACTTGCTCCCGAAAGGTATTCCCCGCCAATGGCCGAGGCATTCCACCACGGCCGCACAGTACGTGAGGCAACATAAAAATCGCTCGTTGTCCGGGAAATCCGCAATCCATAAAACCCGATCACTGTGGTGGCAACGGACACGAGAATCAAGGCCGTGTAGCCAATGGTCGGGTTCATTTTTCACCCACCAGGTCGCGGTACTGGTTTTCATTCTTTGTTGCCGCCCGCACATAGAGCAAGGCGCAGGCACCAATGATGGGGTAGACGCCAACACCCAGCAAGAGCCAAGGGGCGGGAATGCCCAGGATCAACCAATCCGAAAAGAAGGGCACCCACTGGACAAGCACCCAGCACAACAGCAGGGCGGCAGTGAAACCGGCCGTCACCACCAAGGCCAGCCGCAGCTGCGAGCGGATCAAGGAACGCACCATCACCTCACCGACAGCTGTTTGCTCGGCAACTTCCTGCGACACGCTTGTGCCGGGCGGGATGTGGCGGGCCTGCGTGCGCGGGGCGGCAACCCTGACCCGGCCTGCTGCCGGCGGACGGCTGGGGCCGATTGTCATCGGCTGTGTCCTGGCATCATGAGCTTGGCCGCACCCTTGTGGCCTGCAAATGCTCCCTCAGTACGGGCACATGCCTGCGGCTGACGGGCAGGACGGCGCTGCCCACCGACACCGTCGGCTTGGCAGCGCTGAGCTTCCAGGCACTGACAAAGTGCAGGCACACCAGATATGACCTGTGAATGCGGATGAAGCCCGACTCGGCCCACTGTTGTTCCAAATCAGCCAGGGGGACCCGAATCAGGTAGCTTGCATCGGCGGTGTGCAGCCTGGCGTAATCGCCCTGGGCCTGCACGAACCTTACCTCGTCAATACGGATGAGCTTGCTGACCCCGCCCAGGTCGACGGTGATCATCTCCACCTCATCGGCGGCAGCAGGATGTGCCACCAGTTCAACGACACGGTCGATCGTGCGGGTGAGCCGCTCGGTGCGGAGCGGTTTCAAGAGGTAGTCGACGGCGGCGAGTTCAAACGCTTCAAGCGCCCTGTCGTCGTCGGCCGTCACAAAGACGACCACTGGCGGGTTGCTTCCGCTGCCAATGACCTTTGCCAGCTCCAGCCCCGACAGGCCAGGCATGTGGATATCCAGAAACACTGCGTCAACGGTGTTTACGGTGAGCAGCTCGAGGGCTTGGGCGCCGCTGATGGCCCGGTGGATGGTGCCGACGCGCGGGTCCCGCCCGAGCAGGAAGGCGAGCTCTTCGACGGCGGGCAGCTCGTCGTCGGCCACAAGGACATTAATCATGTGGCTAAGCGTACGGGGCCAAGGCCCGCAGCGCCCGCATCAGGCGTCGTGGCCGGGCTGGTTCTTCGGCACCGTCATGGTGATGAGCATCCCGTGCCCCACGCCCGTGTCGACGGTGAGCCCGTGGTCGTCGCCATAGACCTGGCGCAGGCGGGCGTCAACATTGCGCAGGCCCACATGCGTGCCGTCATGCTGGCCTGCCAGGACCAACCGCAGCTGCTCCGGGTCCATCCCCACGCCGTCGTCCTCTATTGTCACTTCCGTGTACGCACCCAAATCCCTGGCACAAATCTGCACGAGCCCGTTGCCGACCTTCGCCTCAAGTCCGTGGCGGACGGCGTTTTCAACCAGCGGCTGCAGGCTCAGGAACGGTATCACCGTGCTGAGCACCTCGGGGGCAATTTGGAGGCTGACCTGCAGGCGCTCGCCAAAACGGGCGTTCTCCAGCAGCAGGTACCTGTCGATGCAGCGCAGCTCCTCGGCCAACGTGGTGAAATCCCCGTGCCGGCGGAAGGAATAGCGGGTGAAATCGGCAAACTCAACCACCAGGTCCCGGGCCCGCTGCGGGTCGGTGTTGATGAAGGAGGCGATCGCGTTGAGCGAGTTGTAGATGAAATGCGGGCTGATCTGCGCGCGCAGGGCCCGCACCTCAGCCTCCGCCAGCAGGCTCCGTGACGCGCCCAGTTCGGCGAGCTCGAGCTGGGCCGACACCCAGCCGGCCACCTCATTCGTTGCCCGGACCAGCCCGGCCGAGGGCGCCTTCGACAGAATGATCACTGTACCCACGGCCCTGGACTCCACCTTCAGGGGACAGATGACGGCAGCCTTCAATTCGCCGCCGTGCAGTGGCAACCCGAGAGCCTCGCGCAGGGGCTGGTCCAGGGTGGCCACCTGGGTGCGGCCGGTGCGCAGCGCCTTGGCCGCCAGGTTCATGACGACGGCGGAATCGGGTTGCTTGGCTGCGGCACCTGCACCGTCCCAGGCCAGCAGGCGGGAGTCGTCGGTCATTGCGATGGCCGCACAGTTGAGCAGCGCCCGCAACTGCTTGCTTGCCTTCAACGCCCCGGCCGGCTCCAGGCCGTTGCGCAGCTGTTCGCCTGCGGCTGCCGCAGAATGCAGCGCCGCAAATGTTGCATGCTCGGCGTCGGTGCCAAGTTCACGGTACGACCTCGAGAGCCGGAAGCCGACGGCGGCAACAACGGCGACGGCGGCCACCACGGCAGCGATGGCGATGATGAGCAGGAGGGTGGAATCGCTCAGCACGGGAGTGGACATGGAGTAAAGACTAGCCGGAGTTCGCCGGCGCCCGGTTGCGGGGGATTGTGCCGTTCGGCGCAGCGTCGATGCCGTTCACCGCGGCACATGACCAACGACCCAAAAATGTGAGCTGACGCACTTCATAGTGAAAGGGATCACATCACTCAAGGAGGAATGATGGGTAATTCTGCCCACGCAAGCAATGAAGGTCCGGTTGACTTTACAGCGGAACAGAGCTCGGAAGAGTTCCAGGAACTCCGCAAGTCGCACCGGAATTTTGTTTTCCCTGTCGCCATCGGCTTTTTGGTCTGGTATTTCGCGTACGTACTGTTGGCCGCCTACGCCCACGACTTCATGTCCATCAAGGTCTGGGGCAATTTCAACATTGGCCTGATCATGGGCCTGCTTCAGTTCGTCACCACTTTTGGCATCACCACCTGGTATGTCACTTACGCCAATCGCAAGCTCGATCCCCAGGCAGCCGTCATTCGCACGCGCCTGGAAAGCCAGATCGCTGCTGCAGACCAGACCAAGGAAGAGGTTTAGCCCGTGAGCCTGTTCGCCATTCTCCCCACTGTTGCCCCGCTGGCAACGCTCGCTGAGCAAACGAAGGAAAAATCCTGGATCAACATCTTGATCTTCGTTGGCTTCGTTGCGATCACCATGATCGTGGTGTTCCGGGCCAGCCGCAACAACAAAACGGCCGCTGACTACTACGCGGCCGGCCGTTCCTTCTCCGGCGGCCAAAACGGTACAGCGATTGCCGGCGATTACCTTTCGGCAGCGTCCTTCCTTGGCATTACCGGCGCCATTGCGGTCAACGGCTACGACGGCTTCCTCTACTCCATCGGCTTTCTCGTGGCCTGGCTGGTTGCGCTGTTGCTCGTTGCCGAGCTGCTGCGCAACACCGGCAAGTTCACCATGGCCGACGTGCTCTCCTTCCGCCTCAAGCAGCGTCCCGTGCGTATCGCAGCAGCCACCACCACACTGGTTGTCTGCTTCTTCTACCTGCTCGCGCAGATGGCCGGTGCCGGTGGTCTGGTGTCACTGCTGCTCGGCTTCGACAACTCCAACAAGGTTGGCCAGAACATTGTCATCGCCGTCGTTGGTGTGCTCATGATCGTGTACGTACTGATCGGCGGCATGAAGGGCACCACCTGGGTGCAGATCATCAAGGCGTTCCTGCTCATCATTGGTGCGGCGATCATGACCATCATTGTGCTGGCCATGCACGGCTTCAACCTCTCGACCTTGATGGACGCCGCAGTGCAGACCTCCGTCAACGAGGGCGGTGTGGGCGAGGCACTGCTGAACCCGGGCGCTGCATACGGCAAGGCTCCGCTGGACTTTGTTTCACTGGCGCTGGCGCTGGTGCTGGGAACAGCCGCCCTGCCGCACGTGTTGATGCGCTTCTACACGGTCCCCACGGCCAAGGAAGCCCGCAAGTCCGTGGTGTGGGCGATTTGGCTCATCGGCGGCTTCTACGTCTTCACCCTGGTCCTTGGCTACGGTGCAGGTGCCTTGATCGGCAAGGAAGCCATCCTGGCTGCTCCAGGCGGCGTCAACGCGGCCGCCCCGCTGCTGGCCTTCGTGGTGGGTGGGCCGATCCTGCTGGGCTTCATCTCCGCCGTCGCCTTCGCCACCATCCTTGCGGTTGTGGCCGGGCTGACCATCACGGCGGCGGCATCCTTTGCCCACGACATCTACTCCAACGTCATCGTCAAGGGCGCGCCCAAGCCGGAGATGGAAGTCAAGGTAGCCCGACGCACCGTCATTGTGATCGGTTTGGTCGCCATCGGCGGCGGCATCCTGGCCAACGGCCAGAACATCGCCTTCCTGGTTGCGCTGGCTTTCGCCATCGCAGCCTCGGCAAACCTGCCCACGATCATTTACTCGCTGTTCTGGAAGAAGTTCACCACCCAGGGCGCACTGTGGAGCATGTACGGCGGGCTGGCTGCAGCCATCATCTTGATCGCGTTCTCCCCGGTCGTCTCCGGCAACGAGAAGGCCATGATCCCGGGTGCCGACTTCTCCTGGTTCCCGCTGGCCAACCCCGGCATCATCTCCATCCCGCTGGCGTTCTTCCTGGGCTGGTTGGGCACCGTGCTGGACAAGAACACCGAGGACCCGCGCATCCAGGCTGAAATGGAAGTTCGCTCCCTGACAGGTGTGGGCGCCGAGAAGGCGGTGGACCACTAATCCCCACCTGCGCCCCAAGGGGATCCGCTGGCGCGTTTCCCCTTGGGGCCCCTCGCAGTTGTGGGCCCACCCCGCTGTCGGCAGCAACGCCCCGTCTGAAGGCCCCATTCACCGTCAAATTACGACGGCGGATGGGGCCTTTTGCGAGCCGGCTCAAAACGCCGCACCCGAAAATGCCGGCCCGCGCCCAGGCTCGCTCCCCACGTCAGCGTTCCAACACGCGCATCAACAAGGGGGACATGCGGAAGGGGACGAGCTCGTTCATGGAGAGCGAGGTTTCCGTGCGTTCAACACCGTCACACGCCAGTATTTTGCCGTTCACGCGGAACAAGTCCTCGGCGCCTGTGGAGACGACCTTGACCAGCAGGTCCGCCCTGCCGCTGAGCCCGTGGGCTTCAACAACCTCCGGGATGGCGGACAGCGCCGTGGCCAATTCAGCAATCTTTCGCTGCTGGACGTGCACGGAAATGAACGCCGTCAAGGGGTAGCCCAGCGGCGCCGGGCTGATCCTGTGGTCGAAGGGCAGGAACGCGTGGCGCTTCTCCAATGCCGCCATCCTGGCCTGGACGGTGTTTCGGGACAATCCGAGCCGCTCGGCCATGGCAACCACCGTTTGCCGGGGGTCCTTGACCAGGGCCAGGAGGATGCGTGCGTCGGTTCCGTCCAAAGTTGACATACTGCGCAGACTAGCATGGCCAGGCGTGTCGATATAGTGCATTCTGCTCAACTTAAAACCGAGTCATTGCGCCGGATGCTGTACGTGAGTATCGTCACACTCATAGGTAGCATCCTTATTACAATGCAGGGAGGCGAGCAATATGACTCATTCGCGCCATGAGCCCACAGGCCAGGCCCCAATGAAAATGCACCAACTCATTACCGCAGACGGAATCCGTGTTGCCGATGAGCTGCTGGACGAATTCGTCAACGACATTGACGACCAAACACTTCGAAATCTGTACGAGGACATGGTTGTCATCCGCAGGATCGACTTTGAATCCACGGCGTTGCAGCGCCAGGGCCAGCTCGCCCTGTGGCCGCCCCTGATGGGACAGGAAGCCTCCCAGATCGGCTCCGTCAGGGCGCTCGGGGACGAGGACTTCATTTTTCCCACCTACCGCGAGAACGGTGTTGCCTATTGCCGCGGGGCAGTGATGTCGGAAGCCATCGGCGTCTGGCGCGGCACCAGCAACGTTGGCTGGGATCCGCAGGAACTGAAATTGGCCACCCCCCAAATCATCATCGGCGCGCAAACCCTGCACGCCACCGGCTACGCCATGGGCCTGGTCCTGGACGGCAAGGAATCCCTGGCCATGGCCTATCTGGGTGATGGTGCCACGAGTCAGGGCGACGTGCACGAGGCCATGGTCTTTGCCGCCAGCTTCCAGGCGCCGGTCATCTTTTTCTGCCAGAACAACCACTGGGCCATCTCCGAACCGGTGGGCCTGCAGTCGCATGTCCCGCTGGCCGGGCGCGCCCCGGGCTATGGCATTCCCAGCCTCCAGGTCGATGGCAATGACGTCCTCGCCGTCCTGGCTGCCACCCGCTGGGCCGCCCACCGTGCCCGCACCGGCGGCGGCCCGAGCTTCATCGAAGCCGTCACCTACCGCATGGGCCCGCACACCACCGCCGACGACCCCACCCGTTACCGCGGCGTCACCGAGTTGGAGGAGTGGGCGGCCAAGGACCCGCTCACCAGGATGCACACCTTCCTCAGCAACGCCGGAAAGCTCGACGACGACGCCGAGGCCAGGATCGCCGCGAAGGCCGACGCCGTGGCCGCCGAGCTGCGACAGGCCTGCATCAACCTTCCTGACCCGGAACCCATGAGTCTCTTTGACAATATTTACGTGGACGAGCACCCGCTGCTCGAGCTGCAGCGCGACCAATACAGGCAGTATTTGGCATCGTTTGGGGAAATGCCGGCCACCGTTTCACAGAACCAGGTTTCAAACGTACAAGGGAGTGCGTCATGAGCAAGTTGACCTTGACACAGGCCATCAATGCAGGACTTCGGCGCGCATTGGAAGACGACCCGAAGGTTGTGCTGCTGGGTGAGGACATCGGCACCTTGGGCGGGGTTTTCCGCGTCACCGATGGGTTGATGAAGGACTTCGGCTCCCACCGGGTCATTGACACACCGTTGGCCGAATCGGCCATTATCGGCACGGCCGTGGGCCTTGCCTACCGCGGGTTCAGGCCCGTGTGCGAAATCCAGTTTGACGGCTTCATCTACCCGGGCTTTGACCAGATCGTCTCCCAGGTGGCCAAGCTGCACGCACGCACCAACGGCAGGGTGCGGATGCCGATGACCATCAGGGTGCCCTTCGGCGGCGGGATCGGCTCGCCCGAACACCATTCGGAGTCCCCGGAAGCTTATTTCGTGCACACCTCCGGGTTGCGCGTGATCAGCCCCTCCAATCCCCAGGATGCGTACACCATGCTGCGCCAGGCCATCGCCAGCGACGACCCGGTCCTGTACTTTGAGCCCAAGCGCCGCTACCACGCCAAGGGCGAGGTCGATCTGGACGGCGCGCTCGCCTCGGCGCCGGCCATGGGTTCGGCCCGTGTCGTGGAACCCGGCACGGATGTCACGCTGGTCGCCTACGGACCCCTGGTCAAAACCGCCGTCGACGCAGCCAGTGCCGCAGCCGCCGAAGGGATCTCCGTCGAAGTCATCGATCTGCGCTCACTCTCGCCCGTTGACTATGCCACCGTGCAGGAATCGGTGCAGCGCACGGGCCGGCTGGTCGTCACCCACGAAGCGGCCCGGACGCTGGGGCTGGGAGCCGAAATTGCTGCCACCATCACGGAACGCTGCTTCAACTACCTTGAAAGCGCACCCGTGCGCGTGACAGGATTCGACATTCCCTACCCGCCCTCCAAGCTCGAGAAGCACCATCTGCCCGACCTGGACAGGATTCTCGACGGCGTTGACCGCGCACTGGGCCGCCCCAACTCCCTCACCGCATTGGAAGGCTGAGAATGATTGCTGAATTCAAGCTCCCCGACCTGGGTGAAGGCCTCACCGAATCCGAGATTGTCAGCTGGCACGTGGCCGTGGGAGATACGGTGGTGCTCAACCAGGTCATAGGCGAAGTCGAGACGGCCAAGGCCGTCGTCGAACTGCCGTCGCCCTTTGCCGGCGTCGTCACAGCCATCACCCACGAACCCGGCACCGTGGTTGAAGTCGGTGAAGTGATCATCGCCTTTGACGTTGCAGATTCAGCCGGAGCGCCGCCATCGCCGGCAGCCGCTGACGAGGCAACGCAAAAGCGTGTTCCCACCCTGGTCGGCTACGGGGCGGATCCGGAATCGTCGGCTGCCCCTGTCCGCAGGGTCCGCACCTTTGTCGCAGTCGGCGCCCCGGCGCCGGCTCCCGTTGATGTGCCCCCGCCTGCGTCGCTCCGGGTGCAGGCGGACAGGCCCCGGTCCACTCCGCCCGTTCGCAAGCTGGCCCGTGACCTGGGCATTGAACTGGCGCTGCTGGCCGGCTCGGGGGAGCGGGGGCTGATCACCCGTGACGACGTCGTTGCCTTTGCCGGGGACAAAGCCCCCGGCGCCGCATCGGAGGGTTCGCCGTCGTCGGTGAAAAAGTTCGCGGAAACATCAGTGCGGGCGGACGAGGAAGAGCGGGAGGTGCGCACGCCCATCAAGGGGGTGCGGAAGTTCATGGCGGCGGCCATGGTTGAGAGTGCCTTCACGGCCCCGCATGTCACCGAATTTTTGACCGTCGATGTCACGGCCGGCATGGAGTTTCTGGTGCGATTGCGCGCGCAGAAGGAGTTTGCCGGCGTGAAGGTGACCCCCTTGACCCTGGCCGCGAAGGCCGTGAACCTGGCGATTGCCCGCAGGCCGTCGCTGAATTCGCACTGGGATGAGGCAGCGCAGGAAGTGGTGGGCTTCAACTATGTGAACCTCGGCATTGCGGCCGCAACGCCGCGCGGCCTGGTGGTGCCGAACATCAAGGATGCGCACAAGCTGGGACTTCGCGGGCTGGCGGAAGCCCTGGGTGAACTGACCGAGACGGCGCGGGCAGGGAAGACCCAGCCGGCGGCCCTGTCGGGCGGAACGTTCTCGATCACCAACATCGGGGTGTTCGGCATCGACGCCGGCACGCCGATTCTCAACCCCGGCGAGGCGGGCATTCTGGCCTTGGGGGCCGTGCGCAACACGCCATGGGAACATCAGGGCGGGATTGCCCTGCGGCAGGTGATGACGCTGAGCTTGTCGTTCGACCACAGGCTTGTCGACGGCGAACAGGGCTCGCGCTTCCTCGCGGATGTGGGAGCCGTGATGGCCGACCCGGCGATGGCCCTCGCGATTGGCTAAAATGGCACCCAAAAGCAACCTCACGGCTATGGATCCCCGGGAACGGCGGACGTATATTTGAGGTGACCCCCAGTTAGGGAGCCAACTGTCAAGGAGGTTGGTATCAATGAAGAGGTGGAATCGCTGGCAAGACTATGTTGCCGTGATCGCAGGCCTGTTTGCCGCACTGTCGACAATGTGGACGACGCAACAGTCGGGCTCCATGGTCATGATGATTGGCTGCGGCGTGCTGCTGATCGCCTCAGGCGTCTGGAATCTGATGAGCCCCGGGCAGCCGGTGGCTGAATGGGTTCAGATGGTTTTGGGTGCCCTGTTGTTTGTCTCCCCGTGGATTGCCGGATACACAGCACACACCGGAGCAACCTGGACTTCATGGATTGCCGGAGGCGTGGCACTGATCGCTGGTGTTCTGGCATTGCAACCAAGCATGCACGAGCGCACCGAGGGCCATCATGGAGGTGTGGCGGCCCACTAAAACCCAAACCGATTCATGTGGCGGGCGTCCGGGAAACCGGGCGCCCGCCGTTGTGTTTTTCCGCTGCGGCGGAAACGACAGGGGACGTTGCTACAGCTCTTGATACATCACATGCAGGCCGACCAATCCCTTTTCGGGATGGTCAAAGGCCTTCGGAACGGTGCCGACGATCTCAAACCCGAGCGACTGCCACAAGTGGACCGCAGGGTGGTTTGTCTCCACAACGGCGTTGAACTGGATGCCCCGATAGCCTTCACGCCGGGCCCAGTCGATGACGTACTCGCCCAAGGCCCGCCCAACACCCTGGCGCTCATAACGTGGGTCAACCAAAAATGAGGCAGTGGCGATGTGTTGCCCGCGTCCGGGCCGGTTGGGGCCCATCTTCGCAGATCCGATGATGTCCACACCCTCGGTGGCGACGACCGTTTGTCCGGGCGGCTGTTCCATCCACCACGGCCGGGCCTCTTCGAGGGTCTGATTGTCGGGGAATGCATATGTTTGCCCGGCTGCCATCGTTGCACTGTAGAAGGTGAAAATGCTGGGCCAGTCTTCGTCGGTGCAGGCTCTGATCTTCATGGGCATCAGTGTAACCGCTGTGTCCATTGGTGCCCCGGTTTCCGCAGGGGGACGGGAGCCCGGCCGAACACAGGGCCCGGGCACAACAGCCCTGTCGATTAAAGCCCCGTCAGGCCAGCCCACGCCATCGACTCCAGCACCGCACGCGCCGTGCCGTCCGGAACGTCGGCGCGTCCCGCCGGAAGCCCGTGCAGCCGGACACTGTGCGGGGTGGAGTTGATGAGGCCGAACACGGCGTGTGCCTGCAGCCGCCGGACGGCAGCAGGATGGTCCGGAAGCAACCGGCCCAGCACGTCAACCCACAGTTCCACGTAGGCGCGCTGCAATGACCTGACGGCTGAGCTGTCGGCGGTGCCCAAGCTCTCAAAGTCCCTGTCCTGCACACGGATGACGTCCGGCTTCGTCAGGGCAAAGTCAACGTGGAAGGCGACGAGCGCGCGCAGGGAGGCCTCGGCGTCGGGCTCGTTGGCAAGGACGGCGCATCCGCCCGCCAAAAGGTCCTCGCTGACACCCACCAGCAGGGCCCCCAGCAGAGCCTGCTTGCCGTGGAAATGTCTGTACACGGCCGGCCCGCTCACCCCCGCCGCCGCCCCCAAATCCTCAATCGAGACACCGTTGAAGCCGCGCCGGGCGAACAGGGACGCCGCCGAATTGAGCAGGGCAGAGCGCCGGTTGGCCTTGGCCTGGGTGCGGGTGGTGGCCGGTTGCTGACTCATCTTTCCCCCTGTGCTGGACATCGCAGAATTCACAGACTAACCTGAAACTCAGTTAGTGCTTGTTAACTTAGTGTAGCCGTGATTGAGCAAATGAGGGGTCGATGGAGACTTTGCAAAGCCAGGTTGAACCGGCGGGGGAGGTGTTCGCGCGCAACGACGCTGCGCAGCGTGCCTTGGTGGAGGAACTGCGCGGGCATTTGCGCACCACGGCGCTGGGCGGGCCGGAAAAGTCGCGTGAACGCCACGTCTCCCGCGGCAAGCTGCTCCCTCGGGACCGGGTCGACCACCTGCTCGATGAGGGCAGCCCCTTCCTGGAGATTTCCCCCCTCGCCGCCCATGGGATGTACGACGGCGCGTCCCCGGGTGCCGGCGTCATCGCCGGCATCGGGGTGGTTGCGGGCCGCCACGTCATGATCGTGTGCAACGACGCAACAGTCAAGGGCGGCACCTACTACCCGCTGACGGTCAAGAAGCACCTGCGGGCGCAGGAGATTGCGCTGGAGAACAGGCTGCCGTGCATCTACCTGGTGGATTCCGGCGGCGCGTTCCTGCCCAAGCAGGACGAGGTGTTCCCGGACAAGGAGCACTTTGGCCGGATCTTCTTCAACCAGGCCCAAATGTCCGCCCGCAAGATCCCGCAGATTGCGGCGGTCATGGGCTCCTGCACGGCGGGCGGGGCGTACATGCCGGCCATGAGCGACGAAACGGTCATTGTGCGCAACCAGGGCACCATCTTCCTCGGCGGCCCGCCGCTGGTGAAGGCGGCCATCGGCGAAATCGTCACGGCAGAGGAGCTCGGTGGCGGCGACGTCCACGCCGGCATCTCCGGGGTTGTTGACCACCTGGCCGAGAACGACGAACACGCGCTCGCCATCATCCGCGACATAGTGGCCACGCTCCCGCCCAATCCGGCACCGGCCTGGGCGCTCACCGCCCCGCAGAATCCCGCCGTCGAGCCGTCAGAGCTCTACGGTGCCGTCCCCACCGACCTGAACACCCCCTACGACATCCGCGAGATCATTGCCCGGCTCGTGGACGGCAGCAAGTTCCATGAATTCAAGAAGAACTACGGCACCACGCTCGTCACCGGCTTCGCCACCCTGCACGGCCACCCGGTGGGCATCGTCGCCAACAACGGCGTGCTGTTCAGCGAGTCCGCGTTGAAGGGTGCGCACTTCATCGAGCTGTGCGACCAGCGCGGCATCCCGCTGGTCTTCCTGCAAAACCTGAACGGCTTCATGGTGGGCAAGGATTACGAGCACGGCGGCATCGCCAAGCACGGCGCCAAGATGGTGACGGCAGTTGCCACGGCGCGGGTGCCAAAACTGACTGTGATCGTGGGCGGATCCTTCGGCGCCGGCAACTACTCCATGTGCGGGCGCGCCTACAGCCCGCGATTCCTGTGGATGTGGCCGGCCGCCAGGATCTCGGTCATGGGCGGCAACCAGGCATCGTCCGTCCTGGCCACCGTCAAGCGGGATGCGCACGAACGGCGCGGGAATGACTGGTCCGCCGCCGATGAGGCTGCGTTCAAGGCCCCCATCCTCGCCCAGTACGAGGACCAGGGCAGCCCCTACTATTCCACCGCCCGCCTGTGGGACGACGGCGTTATCGACCCCGCGGACACCCGCACCATCCTCGGCCTGGCCTTGGACGTCTGTGCCAGGACCCCGCTGCCCGAGACCGCCTTCGGCCTCTTTAGGATGTGAGCCACCATGACTGAACTCGTTGACACACCACTTTTTGACACCGTCCTTGTCGCCAACCGCGGTGAGATCGCCTGCCGCGTCATCCGCACCCTGAAGTTGCAGGGAGTCCGCTCGGTGGCCGTGTATTCAGAGGCCGACGCCGGAGCCCGCCACGTGCGCGAGGCTGACCTGGCGCTGTGCATCGGACCTGCCGCCGCAGCCGAGAGCTACCTCAATATCGAGGCGGTCATCGGGGCCGCCCGCGTATCCGGCGCCCAGGCCGTCCACCCCGGTTACGGCTTCCTGTCCGAAAACCTCGACTTCGCCAAGGCGTTGGAGGCAGCTGGGATCACGTTCATCGGGCCCAATGTTGAGGCCCTGAACGTCATGGGCGACAAGATCCGCTCCAAAAACCATGTGGCCGCCGCCGGCGTGCCCGTGGTGCCCGGCATCTCCCAACCAGGGCTCACGGATGCCGACTTGATCGCGGCAGCCGCGGACGTCGGCTATCCGCTGCTCATCAAGCCCTCGGCCGGCGGCGGCGGCAAGGGCATGCACAGCGTGTTCGCCGCTGAGGAGCTGCCGGCCACCCTGGCCACAGCACGGCGCGTGGCTGCCGCATCCTTTGGCGACGACACCTTGTTCCTGGAACGGCTCGTGGCCAATCCCCGCCACATCGAGGTGCAGATCCTGGGTGACAACTTTGGCCAGGTCATCCACCTGGGCGAGCGTGAATGCTCGCTGCAGCGCCGCCACCAAAAAGTCATTGAGGAGGCACCCTCGCCGCTTTTGGCAGGATTGGCCGACGGCGGGGCCACCCGGGAGCGCATCGGTGCCGCCGCATGTGCAGCGGCAGCCAGCGTCAACTACACGGGTGCCGGGACGGTGGAGTTCCTTGTCTCCGACGACCGCCCGGATGAGTTCTTCTTCATGGAGATGAACACCCGGCTGCAGGTGGAACACCCCGTCACCGAAATGGTGGCCCGGGTCAACGGGGAATCCCTGGACCTCGTGGCGTGGCAGCTGCGCATTGCCGCCGGGGAGAAGCTCGACTTCGCCCAGTCGGACGTCACCCTGGAGGGCCATGCCGTTGAGGCCCGCGTCTATGCGGAAAGCCCCGCCGAGGGATTCCTCCCGGCCACCGGAACCATCGTGTCGCTGGATGAGTCCGTCGCGCTGCGTCCCGGCGTGCGTGTTGACAGCTCCCTGGCACGGAACCTGGAGATCACGGCGAACTACGACCCCATGCTCGCCAAGGTCATCGCGTGGGGTGCTGACCGCCAGGAGGCGCTCGACCGGCTCGACGACGCACTTGCCGGCTACGTGGTTCTCGGCGTCCCCACGAACGTGGAATACCTGCGCCTGCTCCTGGGGGATCCGGACGTCCAGGCCGGCCGCCTCGACACCAACATGATTGAACGCAAACTCCCCGACATGGCGTTTCGCACAGTCGGCGCCGGAGACTACGCCGCTGCAGCGCTCGTGGTCCGTGCAGTCGGTGCCGCGAAGCCCAATGCGCTCGGTGAAGCTCCGCCGCTTCGACCGTGGGAAAGGACCGACGGGTGGCGGCTCGGCGAGGCCGCACCGTGGCGCAGCACCTGGGCGGCACCCGGCCGCACCGGCGTGGTGACTGTCAGCGGCACCCAGGCCACCCGTGGGACGGAAGGTCCCGGCGTCGTCCGCGTCAACGGCCTGGGCGAGAGCGGCCGGGAGGTGCACGGATCGTTCGATGGCTACAGTGTGGGCATGCGCGGTGACACCGTGTTCCTGGGATCCGGCGGCTGGAGCATTGCGCTGGAACGGCTCGACCGCGACGCGGCAACCGCACGCATGCTGGCCGGCCTTGAACGCGAGGACGCCGCGGCCGATCCGCAGCTGCGCAGCCCCATGCCCGGCACCGTCACCGTCGTCAACGCCAACACGGGGGACAGGGTCGAGGCCGGTGCCGTGCTGCTGGCGGTCGAGGCCATGAAGATGGAACACCAGATCACCGCACCCATGGCCGGCACGGTGCACATCGGAGTCGCCGTGGGTGCACTGGTCAAGGCGGACCAGGTCGTGGCGACGGTGACCCCGGACGCTGGCGAACCCACACCGGAAGACAACTCAACAACAAGCCCCGAAGGGGAATGACGTGCCAAACTTTGAACTCAACGACGAGTACCAGGCCCTCAGCGACATGGTGCGGGACTTTGCCGACAACGTGGTGGCCCCGGCGTCAGCCAAACACGACGAGGAACACAGCTTCCCCTATGAAATCGTGGCGCAGATGGGGGAGCTGGGCTTGTTCGGCCTGCCGTTCCCGGAAGAGTTCGGCGGCATGGGCGGGGACTATTTCGCGCTCTCCCTGGCGCTGGAGCAGCTGGGGCGGGTGGACCAGTCGGTCGCCATCACCCTTGAAGCCGGCGTCTCACTCGGGGCCATGCCCGTGCACCGCTTCGGCACCCAGGCGCAGAAGGAGCAATGGCTGCCGTCGCTGACCAGCGGCGAGGCGCTCGCAGGCTTTGGCCTGACGGAGCCCGACGCCGGATCGGACGCCGGGGGCACGACCACCAAGGCGCGGCTGGAGAATGGTGAATGGATCATCGACGGGGCCAAACAGTTCATCACCAACTCCGGCACGTCCATCACCAAATTTGTGACAGCCACCGCCGTCACCGGCACCTCCGAACGGGCCAACGGTTCCATCAAGAAGGAAATCTCCACCATCATCGTGCCCAACGGGACGCCCGGGTTCACGGTGGAGAAGGCCTACAACAAGGTGGGCTGGAATGCCTCCGACACCCACCCGCTGACGTTCGCCAACGCCCATGTGCCGGAGGAAAATCTGCTCGGCGGGCGCGGCCGGGGCTACGCGAACTTCCTGTCCATCCTGGACGAGGGCCGCATCGCCATCGCAGCCCTTGCCACGGGAGCGGCGCAGGGCTGCGTGGACGAAGCCGTCCGCTACGCCAAGGAGCGCAGCGCCTTCGGGCACAACATCGGCCACTACCAGGGCATCTCGTTCAAGATCGCCCGCATGCAGTCCAGGGCGCACGTGGCCCGGCTGGCCTACTACGACGCCGCATCCCGCATGCTGGCCGGCAAGCCCTTCAAGACCGAGGCAGCCATCGCTAAGATGGTCGCAAGCGAGGCGGCCATGGACAATGCCCGGGATGCCACGCAGGTCTTTGGCGGCTACGGGTTCATTAACGAGTTCTCCGTTGCCCGCCACTACCGCGATTCGAAGATCCTGGAGATTGGCGAAGGCACCACGGAAGTCCAGCTGATGCTCATCGCCCGCGAACTGGGTTTGTAGCCCGCCAGAAAGGCACCGCCATGATCAACAAAGTAGTTGCCTCACCAGCCGCCGCCATCCATGACATCCACGACGGCGCCTCCCTCGCCGTCGGCGGTTTCGGCCTCTGCGGCATCCCCGTGGCGCTCATCCAGGCCCTGCACGATGCCGGCACGTCCCGGCTGGAAACAATTTCCAACAACTGCGGCGTCGACGACTGGGGCCTGGGGATCCTGCTCGGCGACGGCCGCATCCGCCGCACCATCTCCTCCTACGTGGGGGAGAACAAGGAGTTTGCCCGCCAATTCCTGGCCGGCGAGCTGGAAGTTGAGCTGACCCCGCAGGGCACCCTGGCCGAGAAGCTGCGGGCCGGCGGTGCTGGCATCCCCGCCTTCTTCACGGCCGCCGGCGTGGGCACCCAGGTGTCAGAGGGCGGCCTGCCCCGCAAGTACGACGGCGCGGGCGGGGTTGCCATTGCCTCGCCGCCGAAAGAGGTGCGCAGCTTTGGCGACGCCGAATTTGTGCTGGAGGAATCCCTGACGCCCGACTTCGCGCTGGTGCACGCCTGGAAGGGGGACCGGCACGGGAACCTGGTCTTCCACGCCACAGCCATGAACTTCAACCCGCTCTGCGCCATGGCCGGGCAGATCACGATCGCCGAAGTTGAGGAGCTTGTGGAGCCGGGGGAGCTGGATCCCGAGCATGTCCACGTCCCGGGCATCTTTGTACAGCGCGTCGTCCACGTCCCGGCAGGCACTCCCGGCAGTGAGAAGCGCATCGAAAAACGAACGGTCACCACCCCGGCCGCCGCAACCGCACAGGAGGCATGACCATGGCACTGACACGCAATGAGTTGGCTGCGCGGGTAGCGCGGGAACTGCACAACGGGCAATACGTGAACCTGGGCATTGGCATGCCCACGCTGATCCCCAACTACATCCCCGAGGGGGTGGAAGTGGTGCTGCACTCGGAAAACGGGCTGCTGGGCATCGGGCCGTACCCGCTTGATGCGGATGTGGACCCGGACCTGATCAATGCCGGCAAGGAAACAGTCACCGTCAACAAGGGCGCCGCCTTCTTTGATTCGGCGCTGTCCTTTGGGATGGTGCGCGGCGGCCACGTTGATGTCGCCGTCCTGGGCGCCATGCAGGTGGCCGCAAACGGCGACCTGGCCAACTGGATGATCCCGGGCAAGATGGTCAAGGGCATGGGTGGGGCCATGGACCTGGTCTTTGGAGCCAAGAAGCTCATCGTCATGATGGAACACGTGGACAAATATGGCGCCCCCAAGATCCTGCAGGACTGCACGCTGCCCCTGACAGGCAAGCGGTGTGTGGACTTGATTGTCACCGACCTGGCTGTCATTGAAGTAACCCCCGACGGCCTTGTCCTGAAGGAACTGGCCCCGGACGTCACCGTCGAGCAGATCGTGGCCGCCACCGGCGCACCGTTGAACCTCGAGATGCACGATCTGGACAACGTATGAGTGTCGGACAGGCAGGGGAGCCGAACCCCGCGGCTGCCACCGCCCAGTCTGCCCCGACGGCTCCTACTGTGGTGACCCAGCGCGGGCTCTACTTTGAGGAGCTCGAGATTGGGGTGCTGTATCAGCACCGGCCCGGGCGCACCATGACTGAAACCGACAACGTCTTGTTCACCACCATGACCATGAACACCCAGGCGCTGCACCTCGATGCTGCCTGGAGCGAGAGCCAGCCCTTTGGGCAACGTCTCATGAATTCAATGTTCACGCTGTCAACCATGGTGGGCCAGTCAGTGGCCCAGCTGACCCAGGGCACCATCGTGGCACAACTGGGCATGAGCGAGATCTCGTTTCCGCACCCGGTATTCCATGGCGACACCCTGTACACGGAGACAGAGGTGACTGACAAGCGGCTCTCAGCGTCCCGGCCCGGCCAAGGTATTGTGACACTGGTCCACACCGGGCGCAACCAATCCGGCGTCGTGGTTGGACGAGCCAGCAGGACCGCACTGTTCTGGCGTCTGCCAACAAGCTAGTCTTCGCCCTGGCAGGGCCGGCACGACCTGGACATGCCAGCGACGAACCCGCCACGAGAAATTAGGAGCACGCCATCTCTCCGAGCAGAGAATTCACCATGGGGCCGGCACTGCTGTTTGCGCCGGCCGACAGGCCCGAACGGTTCACCAAGGCTGCCGGCAGGTCCGACGCGGTCATCATCGACCTCGAAGACGCAGTCGCCCCGGACGCCAAGGCGGCGGCCCGGGAAAACATGGCAGCCAACACGCTCGACCCGGCAACCACCATGGTGCGCATCAATGCACTGGACACCGACGACGCCCGCCTGGACTTGGCAGCCGTGGCGCGCAGCAGCTTTCACACCATCATGGTGGCGAAGGCCGCCGACGTTGAAGCGGTCGCTGCGCTCGCAGAATACAACGTGGTGGTGCTCTGCGAGTCCGCCGCAGGCATAATGGCTGCGCCGACACTGGCGCAGCTGCCCAATGTGGTGGCCTTGATGTGGGGCGCCGAGGACCTCGTGGCATCCCTGGGCGGGACCTCGAGCCGCTTCACAGCCGGGGCCCGCGCCGGAAGCTACCGGGCCGTGGCAACCCATGCGCGCTCGCAGCTGCTGCTGGCGGCCGGGGCTGCCGGCAAGGTGGCCATCGACTCCATTTACGCCGACTTTGCCGACCTCGAGGGGCTGGCCGATGAAGCGGAGGACGCCGTGGCCAGCGGCTTTGGCGCGAAGGCCTCCATCCACCCGTCCCAGGTCGCGGTGATTCGGGCCGCGTACAAGCCCAGCATCGACGAGGTGCTTGCGGCGCAGGAGCTCCTGGCTGCCGCGGACGCCGCGGGCACAGGCGTGTTTGCCTTCAATGGCCAGATGGTCGACGGCCCCATCCTGCTCCATGCCCAACAAACACTGCGCCGCGCCATCCCCTGACCCGATCTGCCCCACTCCCAACCCTCTCGCAGTTACGGGGCGTTTTTTCCAAACGCTCGCGCAGTTACGGGCGCGGGGGAGGGGTGCACTGCGATGTTGACGGCACATTTCTTTGGCTGGTGCGCGGCGCGGGGATTTCGACACCCAGCGCAGGGGCAGCATTTTTGTGGCCCAGCAGGGAAGTTAAAGCACGATGGCGGGTGGTCACCTTGAAAGGTGACCACCCGCCATCGTCTTTAATTTGCTCAGAATGCAATGCCGCTCGGGCAAATCCCGACATAACTGAGCTAGCGTTCCGAAATAATGCCCCGTATATGCGCGAGCGTTCCGAAGGTGGTGGGACTACGCGTTAACGAGGGCGCCTTCGCGAACCGTCTTCATGGCGTGGGTCCAGGAGATGAGCTGGTCGATCATGGGCTCAACCGAGGCGGCCTGCTGCTCAGTGGGCTTGAAGGTGGCGAAGTTCTCGAAGTCGCTGAACAGTGAGAACATGCCGGTCTTCTGGACGTGGGCAACCTGCAGCTCGGAAAGGATGCCGCGCAGGTGCTCCATGGCGCGGACGCCGAAGGCGGAGCCGTAGCCGACCATGCCGGCAGCCTTGTTGCTGAACTCTGCGTTCAGGTAGGAGATGGCGTTGGCCAGGGCCGGCTGGACCGAGTGGTTGTATTCGCCGGTGATGAAGATGTAGCCGTCGAACTCGTTCATCTTCGCCGCCCAGACCTTGGTGTGGTCGTTCTGGTAGTTCTGGTAAGCGGCCGGGTACGCCTCATCGAGGAGCGGCAGATTGAAGTCCGCGATGTCAACGATCTCGTAGTTGGCGTCCCCGCGCAGCTGGGCCTGGGCCAAAACCCACTCTGCAACACCTGTGTTGTTGCGGCCGGGGCGGGTGGAACCGGTGACGATGGCGATCCTGGTCATGTGTCTTCTCCTTGAAAGTGAGCAACCCGTCACCATTAGTAAATGACGTGTCAACTAAAACTTGCTGTTTCCATCATGGAGCAGAGATACTTGATATGTCAACTAATGTGAAGGGATGTGGGGAAGGCAATGCGCAGCAACGAAACGGTGGGCACGAAGATGCCGGTGGAAAGTCCGGAGAAGGCTCCCGGGGAGCACCCGTCTGCGGAAACGCGCTGGCTCAGCACGCAGGAACAGGAGCTGTGGCTGGCGTTGCGCGAATTCGCCAAGGGCCTCCCACGCGCCATCGACCGCCAGCTCCTCCAGGACTCCGACGTCTCCGGCGTGGAGTACTCCATCCTGGCCGTCGTCTCGGAATCGCCGGACAAGGTCGTGCGGTCGGGGGACCTCGCGGCCAAGCTGGGGTGGGAACGCTCCCGGGTGTCCCACCTGCTGCGCCGCATGGAAACCCGCGGGCTCATCCAACGCTGCGCCGCCACCGCCGACGGCCGCGGCCAGGACATCGCCCTGACCGATGCCGGCTGGGACAAGGTCCACGGCGCAGCCCCCGGCCACGTCACCATGGTGCGCGAAACCATCTTCGACCCCCTGGCCCCCGAACAGCAGGCACAGCTTTTTGCGGCACTCGCCAGCATCCGCCGCGCCGCCGAGGAACGCGGCCTGTGGTGACGCCCGCAGCCTAAGTGCGGAATACTTGGAGGCATGGCGCATCGTAAAGTTATTATTCTTGGCTCAACAGGTTCCATCGGCACCCAGGCGATTGACGTCGTCGAACAGGCCACCTTTCCCGAAGGCGACCCGCGATTCAGCGTGACTGCCATCAGCGCCGGCGGCGGCAATCTCGAGCTGCTGGCCGAACAGGCGGTGCAGTTGCGGGTGTTGGCAGTTGGCATTTCCGCGGACGACGCCGGGACCCTGCGTTCCCTGATTGACTCCCGTGCCGCTGCCGCCGGCTTGGCAGGCTTCGCCCCTGAGATTTTGACAGGCCCGGACGCCTCGACAGCCATCGCCGCGTGGGGTGCGGGCACTGGTGACGCGGCCGACGTCGTGCTTAACGGCATCACCGGATCCATCGGTCTGGCGCCGACCCTGGCCGCCCTGGCCACTCCCGCCATTCTGGCGTTGGCCAACAAGGAGTCACTGATTGTGGGCGGGGAGCTCGTCAAGGCGGCTGCCTCGCCGGGGCAATTGGTGCCCGTGGATTCAGAACACTCGGCGCTGGCCCAGGCGCTGCGCTCGGGCACAGCCGGTGAAGTTGCAAAGCTGATTGTCACGGCCTCTGGCGGGCCGTTCCGTGGCAGGACCCGCGAGCAACTGGCGGACGTCACGCCTGCGCAGGCGCTCAAGCACCCCACCTGGTCCATGGGCCCCATGGTCACCACCAACTCGGCCACCCTGGTCAACAAGGGGCTGGAGGTCATCGAGGCCCACCTGCTCTTTGATGTTCCGCTGGACCGGATTGAGGCAGTGGTGCATCCGCAGTCGGTGGTGCATTCAATGGTGGAGTTTACCGACGGCTCCACGATTGCCCAGGCGTCCCCGCCCGACATGCGCCTGCCCATCGCTCTGGGGCTGGGCTGGCCCGAGCGGGTGCCCGGAGCGGCAACACCCTGTGACTGGACGAAGGCGGCCACCTGGACGTTCGAGCCACTGGACAACGTGGCCTTTCCCGCCGTCGAACTTGCCAAGGACGCGGCACGACGGGGAAATACCTGCCCGGCCGTGTACAACGCTGCCAACGAGGAAGCCGTCCACGCTTTCCATGCAGGACGGATAGGCTTTCTGGACATTGTGGACACCATTGCGCAAGTACTCAGTGAACACACACCCACCTCGCAGCTGACGCTCCAATCAGTGCTGGATGCTGAAGTGTGGGCACGCGCCCGGACACAGCAGCTGCTGGCCGCCAGTGCAGAGAATGACCGATAGCAGAAGGTAAATTGTGACTGTATTGCTTTTCATTGGCGGAGTGGTCTTCGTGGCCGTTGGCATTGCCGTCTCCATCGCCTTGCACGAGGTGGGCCACCTGCTGCCCGCGAAACTGTTCAAAGTCCGTGTCACGCGGTACATGATCGGCTTCGGGCCGACGATGTGGTCACGAAAAAAGGGTGAAACAGAGTACGGGATCAAGGCGATTCCGGCCGGCGGCTACGTGGCGATGATCGGCATGTACCCGCCGAACCCCGTCGACGGCAGCGTCAGGCCCTCAAGCACCGGCATGTTCCAAACCCTGGCCAGCGAGGCCCGCAGCGTTGCCCATGAAGAGGTGGGCCCGGACGACTCCAACCGTGTCTTTTACAAGCTTCCCGTGTGGAAAAAGATCATCATCATGCTCGGCGGGCCGTTCATGAATCTGCTCATTGGCATCGTCCTCATGGGTGTCCTGCTGATGGGCTTTGGCACGGCCCAGGCCACCACGACTCTGGCGGAGGTCAACGCCTGCCAGGTGGCCTACGGCGAAGCTGTGCCAGCCGACCTGGCGAATTGCACCAAGACGCCCGCCGCGGCGGCCGGATTGCAGCCGGGCGACTCCATCAAGTCCTTCGACGGCCAGCCGGTCACCGACTGGAATGCGTTCACCGAGCGGGTGCGGGCCTCCGCCGGCAAGAATGTGTCCCTGGTGTATGAACGCGCCGGCGAGACTATCAGCACCACCATCACGCCGGTCTTGACTGCGCGGCCCGTCCTCAACGCCAACGGCATTGCGGAAGTGGATGCTGCAGGCACTGCTGTCACCGTGCAGGCAGGATTCCTCGGCATTGGGCCAACGTCCGCACTGGTGCGGGAACCGGCGTCGGCAGTGCTGCCGGCCGTGGGCAGGAACGTTGCGCAAATCGGGGGAGTGGTATTCCAGCTGCCGCAAAAACTTGCGGGCGTTGCACAAGCCGCCTTCAGCTCCGAACCGCGTGATCCAAACGGTCCCATCTCCGTCGTGGGTGTCGGGCGGGTGGCAGGTGAGGTGGCCGCCATGGAGGAAGTCCCGTTGAGTTCGCGCGTGGCGACGCTGACAGGGCTGCTCGCCGGAGTGAACCTGGCCTTGTTCGTCTTCAACCTCATTCCGCTGCTCCCGCTCGACGGCGGACACGTCCTGGGTGCACTCTATGAAGGCGTGCGGCGCACTTTCGCCAAGGTGTTCAAGCGCAAGGATCCGGGCCCGTTCGATATCGCGAAGCTGCTGCCTGTCACCTATGTGGCGGCAGTGGTGCTGATGGCCATGGGGGCGCTGCTGATTTATGCAGACATCGTCAAACCGGTGAACCTCTTCGGCTAGGCGCTCCCTCCTGGCCCCTGCCGTGTGGCGGGCTTCTGCCCCGTGAATCAGCGCCTGGGCCGCGCTTGTCTGGCACGTTTCCCATGATTCAGCGCCTGAGCCGCGCTTGTCTGGCACGTTTCCCATGATTCAGCGCCTGAGCCGTCTATCAGCTGTTGCCCAACAGCTGAGAGACGGCTCAGGCGCTGCTCTGCGATTTGGGGGTCCGTAATTCATTCCCCCACAGCGGGGGCTACGGCTGTCTTATCCACAGAATCGTATTTCAGGGTTCCTGCGGCCGTGCTTTAGTCAGCAGAATGAGTCATGGACAAGGAAAAGCTGCTCGCACACGTCAATGAATGCTGGCCGGCCGATGCCCCTGTGGCCACAACGGGGCAATTGGCCGATGCTGGTTGTGGGGACAGGCAGTTGACGAGGGCCGTTGCATTGAGGCTGGTGCTCAGGCTGCGCCGGGGCGCCTATGTACGCGCCGCTACGTGGAACCTGTTGAAGCCATGGGAGCAAAACAAAATGCGCTTGTGGGCCCACATTGTTTCGACAACGGGAACGCATACCTATTCACACTTCAGCGCTGCCCGGTTGCTGGGTCTTTCAGTGTGGAACTGTGATGCGCGGGTTCACCTGACCTGCCAAACCTCACCGGCGGGGGAGGGGACGGCACCGGATGTCCGCTTCCATGGCCTGCCTTTGGAGCCTGTCGAGATCAATTCGAAGTCCTTCAAAGACGGTCGTTCCGTCCTTGTCACGTCCATGGAACGCACTGTTGTGGACTGCGCCCGGTTTGGTGGTTTTGTCGAAGCAGTCATTATTGGCGACAGCGCGTTGTACAAGGGCGCCAACCTGGAAACAATGAACTCGATGGTGGAATCCCTGGCGGGTAAGCCAGGGGCAAGAAAGGCACGGAGGGTGTTGGCCGCGCTGAATGGCTTGGCTGAATCACCCGGCGAGACAAGAACACGGCTGTTTCTTGCCGCCATGGGCCTGCCGGAACCCGTGTTGCAACTGTGGATTACAGCGAACTTCACCCGTTACCGCGCGGATTTTGCCTGGCCGGAGATCAAACTGATCCTTGAATTTGATGGCAACTACAAGTACTACGAATTCAGGCCGACGGTCCTCGTACTCCGAGATGAACGGCGGCGAGAGAACTTGCTGATCGAACAAGGATGGCGGTTTATCAGGATCGATTGGCACGACCTCGCCGACCCCCGTGATCTGCTGAGACGAATCAATGCTGTCATGGCGGCGGCGAAGCGGGCAGCGCGGCTGTCCACAGCGGCCTGACACTTCCCGCTGCGCACGTGGCGCTCAAGAGCCGACATTTTCACGCAACAGCGCTTTGGCCGTGAATCAGCTGATGGGCAACAGCTGTATTGCGGCCCAGACGCTGTTTCGTGGTGTGGGGCCGTTCTCAGGCCAGATCACCTCATCCGCTCAACATCCAAAAATGGTTGATTATCGATAGACAATCAATTATGGTTGAGTCATGTTTGTTCTCACGATCGACCAGCGCGGAAGTCGAACCCACGGCGACAAGGTCCCACGGCTGCTGGGGCTGCTGGCCGACATTGACACCGTTCTGCCCTTCGAACGCTCCGTCGGAGATGAAGTGCAGGGCGTCATCGAGGATCCCGGCGCGGTTGTTGAAACGGTGGCCAGGGTTCTGCGGGAGCAGGAATGGTACATCGGCATTGGCGTCGGTGTCATGGAGCTTCCCGTTCCAGCCAGCTCCCGCGAGGGAGCCGGCAACGCATTCATCGCCGCCCGTGAAGCCATCGATGCAGCCAAAAGAACTGGCGATCGGGTGCCACTCTGTGTGCGTTCCGCCGTTGACCAAGCCGCCCCGTGGGTCGAATCGGCTGAAGCTGTTCTGGTCCTGTTTGGTGATGTGGTGCGGCGCAGGTCTGATGCTGAATGGCGGGTCCTCGACGCTTTGAATACAGCTCCCGGCGCTGCCCAGAAAGACGTGGCCAGGCAATTGGGAATCAGTCCGCAGGCGGTCAGCAAAGCCATTCTGCGCTCCGGGACGGTGGAGGAGCGAAATGGGCGCCGGGCAGCAATCCTGCTTCTTGACCACGCAACGCGCGCCATGAATGTCGGTGGCACCAGCTAGTTTGAAATCAACGGCGATGCCAGCGGCTGCCAACGAGTCCCGCTGGCGCAAGGAGGACACATGGACGCGATTTGGATAGCTGCCGCGCTTGCCGTCGCCGTCATTGGCGGCTGGCCGGTGACAGCCGGGATGCTCAGATTCGCCAAGTCCAAGACTGTTCGTGCCGTTGATGCAGCCGAGAGCGGCGAAGCCGCGCCAGGTTCCACACAAACTGCTGTGTCGGCCGCGCTGCCAGGGGAACCGGGCCCGGAGCCAGAGCCTCGGCCGGCCACGGCCTCGGAACCGGCTGCGCTGACAGTGGAGCCGGAACCGGAGCTTGTGCCGGTGCTGCGCGAAGAGTTCCCGCCGGAGGCAGCGCCCGAGTCGGATCCAGATGCCCTGCCCGGAAACCCCGCACCGCCCGAATCAGCTGCCGCGAGCCCCCAGGTCGAAGTCCTGCGCGGCGGGCTGCTCATCGGTTTTCTTGAACGCGCGGCCGTGGCGGTGGCCATCTTCTCAGGCCAGCCTGTGGCAATCGCCTATGTCGTGGCGATCAAGGGCTTGGGCAGGTATCCGGAGCTGAAGGACACACCCGCCGCCAGCGAACGGTTCATCATCGGCACGCTGGCGTCCATGCTGTGGTCGGCCAGTGTTGCGGTACTGGCAAAAGTGCTCCTGTTATAAGGTGAAGCCATGTCTATTTTCGCTGTCGAATACATTTATGGTCCAGAAGCCGAAGCCGCCCGCACCGAACACCGCCCCAAACACAGGGAATGGCTGGCCGCCCAGGCCGAGGCTGAAGTGTTGCTGGCCTCAGGTCCCTATGCTGACGGGGCAGGCGCGTTGCTGATTTTCCGTGCAGAGAATGAAACTGCCGTGCAGAACCTTGTTTCGCAGGATCCAATGACAATTGGCGGCGGTGTCACCGGCTTGAAGATTTCCGGCTGGAATCCTGTGATTGGCCAACTCAGCCGCTTCGTGGGATAAACCTCATTGGTCCTCGCCGGACGGGGATCGAGCCTACAATCAAAGATAGATATTGCGGGTTTCCTTAGTGGCGCCACAAACCGGTGCAACTGCCGCATTATTTGATAAATGAACTCCAAGGAGCATATTTTGACCTCCGTCAGTCTTGGCATGCCGCCATTGCCACCACCAGTGCTAGCGCCCAGGCGCAAGACCAGGCAAATCAAGGTCGGCTCGGTGGGTGTGGGTTCGGATTCGCCCATCAGCGTACAATCCATGACAACCACGAAGACCACCGACATCAACGCCACGCTGCAGCAGATTGCTGAACTCACGGCGTCTGGCTGCGACATTGTGCGCGTGGCCTGTCCGGCCCAGGACGATGCCGATGCACTGCCGATCATTGCCCGCAAGTCGCAGATCCCCGTGATTGCCGACATCCACTTCCAGCCGAAGTACGTCTTCGCAGCCATCGAGGCTGGCTGTGCCGCCGTGCGGGTGAACCCCGGAAACATTCGCAAGTTTGATGACCAGGTCAAGGAAATTGCGAAGGCGGCAAAGGACCATGGCACGTCCATCCGGATCGGCGTGAATGCAGGTTCGCTGGAGCCCGGCATCATGAAAAAGTACGGCAAGGCAACCCCCGAAGCCTTGGTTGAATCTGCCGTCTGGGAAGCCTCCCTGTTTGAGGAACACGGCTTCCACGACTTCAAGATCTCCGTCAAGCACAACGACCCCGTCATTATGGTGGCCGCCTATGAAATGCTCGCCGAACAGGGCGACTGGCCCCTGCACCTTGGCGTGACCGAGGCCGGACCAGCCTTCCAGGGCACCATCAAGTCCGCCACCGCATTTGGCGCGCTGCTCGCCAAGGGCATCGGCGACACCATTCGCGTCTCTCTTTCGGCCCCGCCGGTGGAGGAAATCAAGGTCGGGAACCAGATCCTGCAGTCGCTGAACCTGCGCCCGCGGAAGCTGGAAATCGTTTCCTGCCCGTCGTGCGGCCGCGCCCAGGTTGACGTGTACACCTTGGCTGAGGAAGTCACCGCCGGCCTCGAAGGCATGGAAGTTCCGCTGCGCGTGGCCGTCATGGGCTGCGTTGTCAACGGTCCCGGTGAGGCCCGCGAAGCAGACCTGGGTGTTGCTTCGGGCAACGGCAAGGGACAAATCTTTGTGAAGGGAAAAGTCATCAAGACTGTCCCGGAAGACCAAATTGTTGAGACACTCATTGAAGAAGCAATGAGACTTGCCGAAGAGATGGAGTCCGACGCGGATGACCCGACTCTCCAGGGTGGCCCCGTGGTCAGCGTTTCCTAAAAGGGCGCATCGCGAGCCGGTGCGCGTCCTGGTCCACGCGGACACGGACGCGCTCCGGGCCTTGGTCGCGCGCGACCGCGTGGCCAACGTCTTCGTTGACACGCTCATCAACCAGAACAACAGCGCCGTGCCACCTTTCCCCGGCGCGGACATGTTGGGTTATTTTGCGGACGACGGCGTGACGCTGGCTGCCGCCTGCTGGGTCGGCTCCAATGTGGTCCCCGTAGAGGCCACGGCCGTGCAGGCTGCAAGTTTTGGCCAGTGGATCGTTGCCCATTGGCAGCCGCACGCCTCCATTTTTGGGCCGGCCGAGGCCACCCTTGCCCTCATGGATGTGCTGCGCAAGGCTGGTATCACAGCGCAGGAAATTCGTGCCAACCAGCCGCTGCTGACCATAACCGGACCGCCGCTTGTGGCGGCCAACCCCGCCCTGACGGTGAGTGTCAGCAGCCAGTTCGATGAGATCCTCGTCGCCGCCGCAGCGATGTTTGAAGAGGAGGTGGGGTATTCGCCGTTCCTTGGCGGGGACGGCAACTACCGCCGCCGCGTCGCCTGGCTGATCGGCCACGGCTACTCCTTCAGCCACGACGAACCCGACGGTGCCGTCATTTTCAAGGCCGATGTCGGCGCGGCCACCACGTTCGCCACCCAGATCCAAGGTGTCTGGATGAACCCGAGATACCGCGGCATCGGACTCAGCGCCGGCTACATGGCGGCCGTGGTCCTGCTGGCCCAGGCGCACGCGCCCATCACCAGCCTGTACGTCAACGACTACAACACCAAGGCGCGCGCCGTGTACAAACGCGTCGGCTTCACGCAGGTCGGGACCTTCGCCACCGTCCTGTTCTAGTGCTGCAGTGACGGCATCCTGACAAGGGCGCAAATAAAAACAAAAATCCCTGCAGCGGTGTTTTCTGCGCTACGATTATGCAACTTGTTGCAAAAAGGAGTTCATGAATGAATGCTGGCCAGTTCCCCCACCTGTTTGCCCCGTTGGACCTTGGATTCACCACCCTGCCCAACCGGGTGCTGATGGGCTCCATGCACGTCGGACTTGAAGAGCTCCCCGGCGGCTTCGAGCGCATGGCGGCGTTCTACGCTGAGCGTGCCCGCGGGGGAGTGGCCCTGATGGTCACCGGAGGCATCTCGCCCAACGAAGCCGGCCGGCCGATGAAGGGCGGCGCCAAGATCAGCACCAAGGAAGAAGCGGATCAGCACCGGGTGGTCACCGCGGCCGTGCATGCCGAGGGCAGCAAGATTGCGCTGCAGCTGCTGCACTTTGGCAGGTATGCATCGCACCGGAACCTGGTGGCCCCCAGCGCGGTCCAGGCCCCGATCAGTCCGCTCACACCGCAGCCGCTTACCGGTGCCGAAGTGGAACAGACCATTGAGGACTTCGTCCATGCTGCTGAACTGGCCCAGTCGGCCGGCTACGACGGCGTCGAGATCATGGGTTCGGAAGGTTACCTGATCAACGAATTCGTGGTCCGCCGCACCAACCACCGCAGCGATGAATGGGGTGGTTCCTACGAAAACCGCATGCGTTTCCCAGTGGAGATTGTCCGCCGCACCCGTGAACGCGTGGGGGAGAACTTCATCATCATCTACAGGCTCTCGATGCTTGACCTGGTGGAGGACGGCTCCACGCTTGAGGAAGTCATCACCCTGGCACAAGCCATTGAAAAGGCCGGTGCCACCATCATCAACACCGGCATCGGCTGGCACGAAGCCCGCATCCCCACCATCGTCACGTCCGTGCCCAGGGCCGGATACGCCTGGGTCACCAAAAAAGTCATGGGCTCGGTGGGCATCCCCCTGATCACGACCAACCGCATCAACACCCCCGACGTGGCCGAACAACTGCTCGCCGACGGCACCGCCGACATGGTGTCCATGGCCCGGCCCTTCCTGGCCGACGCATTCTTCATGCGCAAGGCCGGGGACGGCCGCAGCGACGAGATCAACAGCTGCATCGGCTGCAACCAGGCCTGCCTTGACCACACCTTCGTGGGCAAAACCTCGTCCTGCCTGGTCAACCCCCGGGCCTGCCACGAAACCGAAATCATCATCGACACAGCGGCCCAACCCAAAAAGATAGCTGTCGTCGGCGCCGGCCCCGCCGGCCTGGCCTTTGCCGTGACGGCCGCCGAGCGAGGGCACGCCGTGACGCTGGTCGAGGCCGCCGGCGAGATTGGCGGCCAGTTCAACATTGCCAAGCAAATCCCCGGCAAGGAGGAGTTCAACGAGACCATCCGCTACTTCGGACGCCAGATCCAATTGCGCGGCATCGACCTGCGCCTGGACACCCGGGCCACGGCGGCGGGACTGCTGGCGGAAAACTTTGACGAGATCGTGCTTGCCACAGGCGTCACCCCGCGCACACCCGAGCTCGACGGCGTGGACCACCCCAGCGTGCTGAACTACCTTGACGTGCTGCGCGACAAGAAGGACGTCGGCACCAACGTGGCCATTCTCGGGGCGGGCGGAATCGGCTTCGATGTGGCCGAATACATCACCGCGCACGGGACCAGCGCCACCCTGGTCCCGGAAAAGTTCTACCGCGAGTGGGGCATTGACCCCGACTACACCGGCGCCGGCGGCATCACCACCGCCGCCCCGCCCCGTCCGGACCGGCGCGTGGGCTTGTTCCAGCGCAAGGAAACCAAGGTGGGTGCCGGCCTGGGCAAGACGACCGGCTGGATCCACCGCACAGCCTTGCGTGCCAAGGGAGTCCAAATGGTGCCGGGTGTGGAATACCAAAAGATTGACGACGCCGGGCTCCACTTCCGCGTCAACGGCACCGACACCGTCCTCCCCGTTGACACTGTCATCCTGTGCACCGGCCAGGAACCCCGCCGGGAGCTGCAGGCCGGGCTGGAAGCCGGGGGCGCCGTCGTGCATCTCATTGGTGGAGCGGATGTGGCGGCCGAGCTCGATGCGAAGCGGGCCATCGACCAGGGCACGCGCCTGGCAGCAAGAATCTAGTGTCGCTGACCCACGCCATCCTGACCTCGCTGCTGGAAAAGCCGTGCACCGGGGCTGAACTGGCGCGGCGCTTCGACAAATCGCTGGGGCATTTTTGGCAGGCCACGCACCAGCAGATTTACAAGGAGCTGGGAAAAATGGAAGCCGCCGGCCTGATCGAAGCCCGCGGACTGCCCACTGCCAGGGGGCAGCAACGACGTTTTGAGGTCCTGGAGCCCGGCCGCGCGGCGCTGCAGGACTGGTGCGCAGGGCAGGGCGGGCCGCGCCCCATCCGGGACGAACTGCTCGTGCGAATGCGCGCAGCAGCAGTTCTGGGGACGGTGGACATCACCGATGAAATGCGCCGGCACCAACGGCTGCACGCGGAAACGCTCCAACGGTACGAGGCCATCGACGGCCGAGACTTTCCTGCGGGCGCGGACCGGTCCACGGCGGACGAGCTGCAACTGGCTGTGCTGCGGGCAGGGATTGCGTATGAACAGTCGTGGCTGGCATGGTGCGGGCAGGCCCTGGCCGACATTCGGAAGGATGGCGCCGGGGCACGAGGGGTCACCAGTCAGCGGAGTGCAGCGGAGCAGGCCAGCCAAAGAACGGCAGCGGAGCGGGGCAGGGACTAACTGCTGGCGGATTCCTGCTCGGACGCCTGGGCCTGGAGGGTGTGCGCGGTGGCTTCCAGCATGGCTGCCGCCTGGCCTATCACGGGTGCGTAGGAGGACTGCCACGCGTGCTTGAAGACAAACGCGTCTGGGCCCTCCCACCGCAAGTTGGAGCTGATGCGGGCGCTCAACTGGCTTTTGACTGCCAGCAACACAGTATTTGCATGCTCGAGTTCCCGGGCAAACTGTCGCAACTCCTCGGGATCTGCCCCGTACAGGCCTGTGCTCATGGGTTCTCCTGCGGTTGCCTTGGCATCGGATCCAGCGGGCATTGATTACAGCACTCGGAACTTCAACGCTCGTTGACCTTCAACGTTAGGGGACGTGCGGGGGCTGCGCGATGGGCAGAGCTACCCATGCCCGGGAAACGCCGGCGCGGCCGGCACTGACCCGGGACTCCAATGACAGGACGCCACCGGCCACAGGACGCCACCGGCCACCGGACGCCACTGACCCGGCGGCTCAGGCTGTTCGGCGCCGCAGGGTCAGGGAAGCAAGCAGCAGCACTGCCAACACGAACGAGGCAATGACCACCAGGTCCGTGGCCAGCGCGGCCGTCGGATCAGCGTGGGCCGCCACTTCCTGCAGGCCGTCCACGGCATAACTAAGGGGCAGGACATTCGAGACTGCCTCCAGCACCCCGTTCATCTGGTCCCTGGCCACAAACAGCCCGCACAACAGAATCTGCGGAATCACCACCACCGGCATGAACTGGACGGCCTGGAATTCGGTGGTCGCGAACGCCGAACACAGCAGGCCCAGCGCCACGCCCAGCACCGCCGTTAGCACCGAAATCAACACCACCCAGCCGGCATTGCCGTCGATCTTCATGCCAAAAATCCAGTACGCCGTCCCCGTGGCCACCAACGCCTGCAGCGCGGCCATGATCGAAAATGCCAGGGCATAGCCGAACAGGAGGTCGGCCTTGTGGATTGGTGTTGTCAGCAGCCGCTCAAGCGTGCCGGAGGTCCGCTCCCGCAACATCGTGATCGAGGTGACAAGGAACATCACCACGAACGGAAAAATGCCCAGCATCATCAGCCCCACCCGGTCAAAGGTGCGTGGCATGCCGGGGGCCAGCGGCTCATTTTGGTACAGCCAGTACACGAGCGCCAACAGCACGGCGGGGACAACCAGGATCATGCCAATGCTGCGCGGGTCACCCCTGAGCTGGCGCAGCACCCGGGTGCAGGTGGCCCACATCATCGTGGCGTTCATGAGGCCTCCCTGCCGCGGGCACCGCCGGCTGGGCGGGTACCACCCTTGTCACGGGAGCGGCCGTCGGCGCCGGCGTCGGACTCCATCGATTCCCTGATCAGCCGCAGGAAGGCCAGCTCCAGGTCGTCCGTCCGCCCGCTTTCACGCAATTGCGCAGGTGTCAGCTGCGAGAGCAGCATCCCATCGCGCAGCAGCAACAACGAATCGCAGTGTGCGGCCTCCTCCATGACATGGCTGGAAATGATCAGCGAGGTCCCTTCGGCGGCCATGGCACGAAATTGCGACCACAAGTCCGCCCGCAGCACCGGGTCCAGGCCCACCGTCGGCTCGTCCAGGACAAGCAGCCGAGGCTTGCCCACCAGCGCACAGGCCAGGGACACCCGGCTGAACTGCCCGCCGGACAGGTCTCCCGCCTTGCGCTTTGCCAGTTCGGAAAGCCCGACGGCGGCCAACACCGCGTGCGCTTCGTCACGGCTGCCGCCGTGCACCGACCCGAAATACCGCACATTGTCGATCACGCTCAGGTCGCGGTAGACGCTGGCAGCCTGGGTGACGTAGCCGACGTCGTTCCTGTTCCGGGGGTCTCCTGCCGGGCGGCCAAGGACCGTGACAGTGCCCGCACTGATGCGCTGGACGCCCACCATGGCCCGCATCAGCGTGGTCTTGCCGCTGCCGGACGGCCCCAGCAGGCCGGTAATGCGCCCCTGCGGGATGTTGGCGCTGATATTGGCCAGCACTGTGGCCTTGCCACGCTCGACACGCAGGCCCTCGATGCTGACGCTCACGGGCCCGTTCATGCCCGAGGGATCAGCAGGAATGGGGGCGAAAGGGGGCTCGGGGGCGGGCAATGCTGCTCGGTGGGACATCCTGGCTCCAAAGCTGCCGGTGCATGAACATGTCACTTCAAACTAGACCCGGGACAGGGCGCTGTCCAGCACCGCAACACGCCCACGGTGCCCGCCGCGGATCGGGTGTGCCAGAGCCCCTCCGGAACCGGTAGATTGGTATCTGTCCGTCTTTATCCACGGCGGCACCCACCAACTTCTAGAAATGGAAAATCTGCCCGTGGCACTTCGCCTTTCCAAACTCTTTTTACGTACCCTGCGTGAAGATCCCGTCGATGCTGAAGTGGACAGCCACAAGCTGTTGCTGCGTGCCGGCTACATCCGCCGCGCGGCGCCGGGCATCTACACCTGGCTCCCGTTGGGCCTGCGCGTACTGCGCAAGGTTGAAGCCATTGTGCGTGAAGAGATGGACGCCATCGGCGCCCAGGAGGTCCATTTTCCGGCACTGCTGCCCAAGGAACCGTACGAAGTCACCAACCGGTGGCTGGAATACGGCGACGGCATCTTCCGCCTGCAGGACCGCAAGGGGGCCGACTACCTTCTGGCCCCCACACACGAGGAAATGTTCACGCTGCTGGTCAAGGACCTGTACTCCTCGTACAAGGACCTGCCGCTGAGCCTGTACCAGATCCAAAACAAGTACCGCGACGAGGCCCGTCCCCGCGCCGGCCTGCTGCGCGGGCGCGAGTTCATCATGAAGGACTCGTACTCCTTTGACATTGACGACGCCGGACTGGACGCCAGCTACATGGCCCACCGGGGTGCCTACTTGCGGATCTTTGCGCGCCTGGGCCTGGAGATCATCCCGGTCGCGGCAACCGCCGGTGCCATGGGCGGGTCCAAGAGCGAAGAGTTCCTGCACCCGATGGGCGTCGGCGAAGACACTTTCGTGCGCTCGCCCGGCGGCTATGCAGCCAACGTCGAGGCCGTCACCACGATCGTGCCGGCGGAGATCGACTTCAGCAACGCACCCGCTGCCGTTGTCAGGGACACCCCGGAAACCCCCACGATTGACACACTCGTGGCCGCAGCGAACGAGGTGTCTCCCCGTGGGGAACGCGCCTGGAGTGCCGCCGACACGTTGAAGAACGTGGTGTTGGCCATAGACCTGCCCACGGGTGAACGCCAGATCGTGGTTGTCGGCCTGCCCGGCGACCGCGACGTTGACCTCAAGCGCATCGAAGCCAACATTGGCGTCCACCTGTCAATTGGTGGCGAAGTGGCAGTTGCCGCGGCCACCGAGGCCGACCTGAAAAAGCACCCGGGACTCATCAAGGGCTACATCGGGCCGGGACTCTCGGCCGATGAGGCAGTGCTGGGTGCCGAGGCAGCCACAAAGCTCCTGTACCTGGTTGACCCCCGAGTGGTCTCCGGCACCAGCTGGATCACCGGCGCCAACGAACCGGGCAGGCACGTCTTCGGCCTCGTTGCCGGTCGTGACTTCAGCTGGGACGGCACCATCGAGGCCGCACAGGTGCGCGAAGGCGACCCGGCTCCCGACGGATCCGGCCCGCTGGAATCCGCCCGCGGCATTGAAATGGGGCACATCTTCGCCCTGGGCCGCAAGTACGCCGAGGCTCTTGAGCTGAAGGTGTTGGACCACAACGGCAAGCTTGCAGTTGTGACCATGGGCTCCTACGGCATCGGCATCACCCGTGCCGTGGCGGCACTGGCAGAGTCCAACCACGACGACAAGGGGCTGATCTGGCCCGCGAACGTCGCCCCGGCGAACGTCCACGTGGTTGCTGTCGGCCGCGGTGCCGAGATCTTCGAGGCAGCCGAACAACTCACGGCCGAGCTGGAAACCGCAGGAATGGAAGTCATTTACGACGACCGTGCCAAGGTTTCCCCCGGCGTGAAGTTTGGCGATGCCGAACTGATCGGCGTCCCCACCATCCTGGCCGTCGGCCGCGGACTGGTGGACGGCGTCGTGGAAATCAAGAACCGCGCCACCGGCGTTGCCGAGAACGTGGCAGTGGCCGACGCCGTGAAGTACATCCTCGACCAGCAGTAATTCGCTCAGGACCCGGGGCGCACTTCCGCCAGCAGCCCGGCTCTGGGGCGCCGGCGCACGCTGCCGCCGGTGCCCCTCGCGGGCAGTAAGATTCTTTCGCTCGTTCCTCGTTCCTCGGACCGCGCGCCAAGAATCCATCCCCGCTCCGGGGCACCGGCTCCCACGTGCGCCGGGTCCTTCGACGTCCGCAGAAGGGGACTGCCATGATTTCCGGCTTTGAGAACATCACACTGGCCACGATCCTGTTGGTCATCGTGGCCGGGTTTGCCGCCGGGTGGATCGATGCCGTGGTCGGTGGCGGTGGGCTTATCCAGCTTCCCGTGATGTTGATGATCCCCGGAATCACGCCGGTCCAGGCGCTGGCCACCAACAAGATGGGCTCCATCTTCGGCACCGCCACCAGCTCCGTCACGTATTACCGGCGGGTGAAGCCGGACATGCGCACGGCCCTGCCCATGGCCGGTGTGGCACTCGCGGGCAGCCTGGGCGGGGCCGTGGTGGCAGCCAGCCTGCCGGGGTCGGTGTTCAAGCCGATCATCGTCGCAGCACTGGTTGCGGTGCTGCTCTTCACCGCGTTCAAACCCAACCTTGGCGAACTCACTGCGCTGCGCCATTCAGGCCGCAAGCATTATGTGGTCGCCTGCTGCATTGGGATGTTGATCGGTTTTTACGACGGCCTGATCGGCCCGGGCACGGGATCGTTCCTTGTGATAGCCATGGTCAGCCTGATGGGCTATGCGTTCCTGGAGGCCAGTGCCAAGGCAAAAATCGTCAACCTGGCGACCAACGCCGGCGCCTTGATGTTCTTTTTGCCGCACGGTTCACTGCTGTGGGGCGTGGGGCTGATCCTGGGTGCGGCGAACATGGCCGGCGGCTACCTCGGTGCCCGCACGGCAGTGAAACAGGGCAGCAAGTTCATCCGGATCGTATTTCTGGTCGTTGTCACTGCCTTGATCATCAAGCTCGGCATTGACGTCTGGAACGAAAACATCCTGCACCGCTAACACCGCCGGGTTGGTGCAGGTGCAGTTTCAGTACAGGGTCTTGAGCCCGTGGGCGTCCGGCAGCCCGGGGAGTGTTTTGCCCGCCATGGTGCTTGCCACCCACAGGGAACGCTGGGCGTCGCCACCGCTGCCCGGCTCTTCCAAATACGACAGCGCATTTTCCACTTCCCGCACGACAGACCACTGGACGGCACGGTCTTCGTCGAGTCCGGCGGCCTGCGCCAGCAGCGAAGCACGACGGCGCAGCGCGGCTTCAGTGTTCCGGGCAGGCAGGTCCCGCAGCCGGTTCCACAGGCACGGCGCGAGGGCAAATTCGGCGTCACCCACCTGGGCTTGCGGGTCGATGGCCAGATACGTTTTTGTGCCTGGCCGGGCCAGGATGTTCATGTAGTGCAGGTCGGTGTGGACCAACACATCGGAACCGCTGCTGCGGCGGGCCACGACACCCTGGGTTTGGCAGACCTCCAGTGCGGCCTCAAGCAGCCAGCGCGGGAACGGTTCGGCCAGGTCGCCCCAACGCTGCGGCAGTTCGTCGCAATACCTTTCGGCGGTGGCGGCAATGTGCGGGATCTGCTGCCACTGGCTGCGGCCGTCGGGGCGAATGCCCAAGGCCCTGACGACTGTTCCCCACACGGGGATGGCCTCAGCCATGGGCAACTCCAACAGGGAGCGGCCGTCATCGAGGCGCTCGAGGAGCATGGCCCCGAGATCCGCGTCGCTTGCAAGCAGCCGCACCGTTCCGCTGCCGCCCCAAAGCGTGAGGGCAACAGGTTCCAGCAGCGCCTCCTCGTGGGGGAAGGCAATCTTCAACGCGGCAGCTGTGCCGTCCAAGGCACGCACCGGAAGCACGATGCCGGTATGCCCGTGCCAGGGCAGTCCGCCGGCCGGAAGCTCAGGCGTCAGCTGCCACTGCCCAAGGGCTTGGTGGATGAAGCCGGGCAGGTGGCCCAGCCATGTGCGGCCCGCGAGGGTTTGGCGGTGCCGCAATCGCAGCGGTTCGGGAATCTCGACTCTCATGGACACACCTCAGAGCTTACCGCCGGCACCCGGGCCGGAGGGTTCGCCGTCGTGCGGGCAAAATCCTAGCCGACGAGTCCGCTGGACCCCAGCAGGCTGCCAATGGCGAATGTTGCCACCAGTGCCAGTGCGCCGCCAAGCACTACGCGGGCCGCGGCCCTGGTGCGCGAGCCGCCGCCGATCGTGGCGCCAATCCAGCCGGTGATGCCCAGCGCCAGCAGCACTGCCACGAAGGTGACGGGGACGCGAATGCTTTCGGGGGGCAGGAGAATGGCCAGCAGCGGCAGGATGGCGCCGAGTGTGAAGGCGATGGCCGAGGCGATGCCGGCATGCCAGGGACTGACGACGTCGGCCGCGTCCAAGTTGAGTTCCGCCGAGAGGTGGGCGCCAAGTGCGTCGTGGTCGGTCAGTTCGGTGGCGACCAGGGCGGCCGTGGCGGGGGAGAGGCCCTTGTGTTCGTAGGTACTTGCCAGGCGGGCCAAGCTTTCCTGCGGGGCCCGCTCCAGGTCGAGTTTCTTGCCGGCGATCATGGCCTTTTGGCTGTCGCTCTGGCTGCTCACGGACACGTACTCGCCCAGGGCCATGGAGACGGCGCCGCCGACCAGTGCGGCCATGCCTGCTGTCAGGACGGGCCCGGTTCCATCAGTTGCCCCGGCGACACCGACGGCCACGGCCGCCACTGACACGATTCCGTCATTGGCACCCAGCACCCCTGCCCGCAGCCAGTTCAGCCGCTGGGCGATTTCCCCCGTTGTGGACCGTGCCCGGGCACGGGTCAGCTCTTCTGCTCGCTTCATGATTCAAGCTAAGCACCCGGCTGTTGTTGCTGCCAGCAAGGAAAGGATGTCCTCGCTGAGGCATGCCTGCCCTATGAACCGGTGGCGGCAGAATGAGATTCCGGCGGGGCTGCGGAGGATGGAGCTACGGCGCTGCGGGTCCGGCGGGTGTTGATGCCTCCGGCATCCCCGCCAACGCCGAGGGGGACCCTCCCCAGCTGTCCTGTGCCTGCGCGGAATCGAGCAGCCACGTCACAGCGATCTCGCGGATAACCGTGGTGTTTGCCGGTGGCTGGGTGGCGGCTGCCGCTGCACCCGGAGCTGCGTCTGTTGCGGAATCATCGGGCAGGGCCGTGCTGAGCGCGGCAAGATCGGCATAAACGCCGCTCAATTCGGCTTCCAGGCCGGCCAAGGCGATTGTGGGAGTCGTGGTGAACGCCGGGTCGAGGGTAAATCCTGCCACCGGGGTGGCCAGCGGCAGGCAACGGACGCGAAGCTCGGCGTTGAGCACTTCCAATTTTGCCTGGTGGCGCTGCAACAGCGCTGCTGACTGGCTGAATTGCGGTTCGGCAAACCGGGTGGTGGACACCTGATAGGCGTAGACAGCCTTCTGCTCAGCCAGGGCGGCAGCACGCAGCGCCGCATCGATGCTGGTTCCGGGGCGCGGTTCCAGGGTTGACTTGCATGCTGGTCCGTCGGGGGCCGTGAAATCGATGCGCGCAGGCAGGAACGTTGTTACAGGGGCCGTTCCTCCGTCGGCCTCGCTGAGGTTTTGTCCCAGCAGCAGCTGGCTTGTTCCGGCAGCCGCAAACACCCTGCCCATGGCGTGCTCGGCTGTCAGGGAACTCGTCAGGAGTTCACCGCCACTGGCAGTCAGTGCAAGGGCCAGTTGGGACGCGGTGGCCGGTGCCACGGGGGTTGCCGCCGGCGTGGGCGTTGCGGTGTTTGGCGGCAGGCCGTCGCCCAGCGCAGTTACCTGCACGTCCAAGTCCTTGGCGGCCCGGGCCAGGACGTCCTGAGTTTTGGGGTTGTCGGTGGTGCTGGCCAGCGCTGTGGTTTGGGCCAGAAGCGCAGTGGTTGCGTCCCAGGCTGCCTGCCGGTGCTTTTCGGTTTGCGAGGGGCCAACGGCTACTTCCTCGTTGCCGGTGAGCACGGTTCCCATGCCCACAACCAGGGCAGAAATGACCACCAGGAAGAACAGTCCGCGGATGAAGGCCACGAACCGGTTGCGCGTCCTGACCGGCTTGGCGCGTTTGACGGCAGTGGCTGTGGAATCAGTGGCGCCGGCTTCGCCAGGCTCTGCGGCCGCCGCGTCACCGGACGCCGCACTGCCCTTCGCGCCTGCCGCCGCCTTGCTTTCGCCCGCGGGCAGCGTGGCGGGTGCGCTGTCGCCGGGTTCGACGTCGGAATCGAGCCGTTGTTCTGCCAGCCGCCTTTCGCGCCGCGACAGCGGGGCGATATCGTCGGCGTCTTCTGCGGGCGCGTCGGCTTGTGGTGTTTCCCCAGGCAGCGGCGAGGAGTCCCCGTCGCCAGGTTCATTGGCTGCAGGAGCAGCGTCACCATCCCCTGCCTTGCCTGCCTCACTGTCTGCTGCCTTAGTCTCGCCTTCAGTAACGTCGCCTTCAGCGGTGCCGGCAGTGGGGACTTCGGCTTCGATTGCTGTTTCGTCGGCAACGGCCGGGGCCGCTTCGACAGCGGGCACGTCCGCAGCCGCTTCGGGCGCTGCTTCAGGTGTGACATGCGCAGTCGTTGCAGCGTCGTCCGGCGCTTGCAGCCCGGTCGGGCCCTGAGGCGTTGAATCGTCGGCGGCTGTTGCGGCGTCGTCGCCGCCAACCGACGGCGCATCGCCGGCGCGGTCGGTCGCGGGTGCCGATTTGGCGGTTGCCTCGCCGGCCGATTCATCCTCCGCGGGCACGTCAACCTGGTGCATGGCCTTGGTGGCGGGGGAGGCAGCGTCCTTCTTTTCAGCCTCGGTGTGGCCTACCCCAGCGTTGCCGGCCTCGGTGCTTCCAGCCTCAACGGTTTCAGCCCCTGTGGGGGTGGGAGGCGAGGTGGGAACAATCATGCCGTCGGCGCCTATGACAAGCAGTGCGGGAGCCGTCACAGCAGTCTTGGCCGGCGCCCCTGCGGGAGCTGTCGCACGGCGGGGACCCTTGCGCGGGCTGGTGCCCGCAGGCTTGTCGGCAACTGCAGCGTCGCTGGAGGGGAGGGGCGCTTCTGGCCCGGCCTGGGAATCTGGATTGGTCACAACTGTTGATCATCTCACGAGTGCCCTGTACGGTGCACAATGACCGGCAACTGTCGGCAGAATCGAGCGGCAATGCGTTGATACTCACACCCGATCGGTTCAGCAGCAAGGGTGGAAACTCGGTAGTCTGTATAACTACAACATCATCAATAGGGAGGCGTGCGTTTTATGACGAAGCCGGACAGGTCCAAAATGACCGCACGCTCAGGGAATTCGCCCTCAGCAGTGGACGCCACCGCCGAAGCACAAAGACTGCATGCTTTCCTTGCCCCTACGGTTGCAGCCGCGAACCTGTACCTGGAAGACGTCAAGGTGCACTTCGCAGGAGCCCACCGCACCGTTTCCATCGTTGTTGACCTGCCGGAAGATGAAGCCGGCGGCGTGGGCCTCGACGCGATTTCCTCGATTTCACGGGAACTCTCCGATGCCATGGATTCCGATCCCAACGACGACGGCGCTGCCTACGACCTGGAAATCTCCTCGCCGGGAGCAACCCGACCCCTGACCGAACCCCGCCACTGGCGCCGCGCGTTGGGCCGCATGGCCAAGGTCAACGCCTCGGATCGGGAGAACTTCATGGGACGAATCCTGGCAGTGGAGGAGGACGGCGTGCTCTTCCGGCCGGAACTTCCGGTGAAGAAGGGCATGAAGGCCAAGCAGGGTGAACCTGAAAAGGTTTTGTTTGCGGTGATCCGCCGCGGTGTTGTGGAACTTGAATTTGCTCGTCTGGATGAGGCGGAGCTCGATTTGGAATTTGAACCGACAAGCGGCAACGCGGTCGATGGAGAGGGAAACTGACCATGGATATTGATATGAGCGCGCTTCGCGAGCTGGAGCGCCAACGGGAGATCCCGTTGGATGTTCTGATTCCCACCATTGAGCAGGCCCTGCTGATGGCCTATCACAAGTCGACAGGTGCCCACGATATGGCCCGTGCCGAACTCGACCGCAAGAGCGGCCATGTCACGATTTGGGCGGCAGAGCTTGACGACGACGGCGACGCCATCGGCGAATTCGACGACACCCCGAAGGGCTTTGGCCGCATTGCCGCCAGCACCGCCCGACAGGTCATCCTGCAGCGTCTTCGCGACGCTGAGGATGACGCTGTTGTGGGGGAGTTCCGCGGCAAGGAGGGCGAACTCGTCGCTGGTCAGATCCAGCAGGGCAACAACCCGAACATGATTCAGATTGACCTGGGTGCCGTTGAAGGTGTGCTGCCGCCCAACGAACAGGTTCCCGGCGAGGACTACCGCCACGGCAACCGCATCCGCACATTTGTTGTGGACGTCCACCGCGGACTCAAGGGCCCGTCGATCACGCTGTCACGCTCCCACCCCGGCCTCGTGCGCAAGCTCTTTGAAATGGAAGTTCCCGAGATTGCCGACGGCACGGTGGAAATCGTGGCACTGGCCCGTGAAGCCGGCCACCGCACCAAAATTGCCGTCCAGGCCAACAAGGCAGGCGTCAACGCCAAGGGCTCGTGCATTGGTGAGATGGGATCCCGCGTCCGCGCCGTCATGACCGAACTCCACGATGAAAAGATTGACATCGTCGATTTCAATGAGGACCCGGCAACCTTTATTGCCAACTCACTCTCGCCGTCGAAGGTGATTTCGGTCACCATCATTGACGAGGCCCTGCGCTCCGCGCGTGTCGTTGTGCCTGATTACCAGCTGTCTTTGGCCATTGGCAAGGAAGGCCAGAATGCCAGGCTGGCTGCCAAGCTCACAGGTTGGCGCATCGACATCATCTCCGACGCCGTGGCGGTTTAGGTCTGCGGCGCAGACGCGCGGTAGACTGGGTGGAGCCGGGCCCGAAACTGCCCTGACATCCAAAAATACCCGAAGGTGCAGCACAGTTGGCAAAGAAAGCAGTTGCAGCGCAAGCAGTTGATGCGCACAACGGAACTGCCGTTTCCAACGAAGCTGTGCGGACATGTATTGGATGCAGGAAAGCTGCGGGACGGCTTCGGCTTGTACGGATTGTCCGGACAACCAACGGCTCTGGTGAAACAGTGGCGCTGGTTGATTTACGACGTCGTATGCCTGGCCGGGGAGCATGGCTGCACCCCAGCGAGGAATGCTGGAAGCTTGCGATCAAGCGCCGCGCCATTGGCAGGGCCCTTCCGGGTGCCACCAATGTCAGCGACGTTGAGGCGTTTGCACAGAATGGTTTGCCGCTTCTGGCAGGCCGAGCAGTACGAACCTAATTGTCCCTTTTGTGAAAGCGGGTCAGAAAACCGATGGAAACCCGATGAGTACCCAGCGATGAGTGCCCAAAAATGAGCATCTTTGTGCTCTCTCATACCGCCCATTCCGACGTGGAATGTTGCAGTAAGAATTAAACGGTTCGTACCTGTCCGGTGCGGGCCGAGACAGGAGTAATGTGGCCAAGGCCCGCGTACACGAGCTTGCAAAAGAGCTCGGCATCACCTCAAAAGAAGCAGTAAGCAAACTGCAGGAGTTGGGCGAATTCGTTCGTTCAGCATCCTCAACCATTGAGGCCCCCGTCGTGAAGAAGCTTCGCGACGCTTTCCCCACGGCAGCAAAGCCTGCCGATTCCACTCCCGTTGCAGCAGCGCCTGCGTCGGCAGCAGCACCCAAGGCGAGCACGCCCAAGGCTGCAGCAACCCCGAAGGCGGCCACACCGGCCACCCCCGGCGCTGCTGTTCCCGGCCCCAAGGCTGCGACTCCCGGTGCAAAGCCGGGTGCGAAGGCTGCCCCGGAAGCACCCGCTGCCATTGCACCCGTTGCTGAAACGCCGGCAGCCCCGGCGCCTTCCGCTCCCGCACCTGCTGCTCCGGCACCGGCTGCGAAGGCTGGAACTCCCGGTGCCCCGCGCCCCGGCAACAACCCGTTCGCCACTTCCCAGGGCATGCCGCGTTCAGGCAACCGCTCCGAGCGTGGCGAGAACCGCAACGACAACCGCGGACCCCGTCCGGCCGGTGCAGGTGCTGCGCGTCCAGGGAACAATCCCTTCGCCCCGTCACAGGGCATGCCCCGTCCGGGTGCTCCCCGCAGCGCTGAGGCCGGCACAGGTGGTCCACGTCCGGGCGGCCCCCGTCCCAGTGCAGCTGCCGGTGCAGCCCGTCCGGGCGCACCGCGTCCGGCTGGTGCCCCCGGTGCAGGTGGTCCCCGTCCGGGTGCTCCGCGCCCCGGTGGTGCTGCCCGTCCCACTCCCGGCATGATGCCGAACCGCACCGAGCGCCCTGCTGCGCCCGGCCGCGGCAACGACCGTCCCGGTGCTCCGGGCCGCGGCCGTCCAGGTGCTCCCGGTGCTACGCCGGGCGGCGCGCCAGGCGGTGCTCCCGCCGGTGGTGGCTTTGGCAAGGGCGGCCGCGGTCGCGGTGGCACCCAGGGCGCCTTCGGCAAGGGCGGCGCAGGCCGTGGCAAGCAGCGCAAGTCGAAGCGTGCCAAGCGCCAAGAGCTGGAGCAGATGAGTGCTCCTTCACTTGGTGGCGTGAGCGTTCCCCGCGGCGACGGCAACTCGGTCATCCGGTTGCGCCGTGGTGCTTCCATCTCCGACTTTGCCGACAAGATCGAGGCAAACCCGGCAGCACTTGTGACAGTCCTGTTCCACCTCGGTGAAATGGCGACCGCCACGCAGTCACTGGACGAAGACACCTTCGCCTTGTTGGGCACCGAACTGGGCTACAAGGTCCAGGTCGTTTCCCCCGAGGACGAAGAGCGCGAACTGCTGAGCAGCTTCGACATCGACTTCGACGCCGAGCTTGAAGCTGAAGGCGACGAAGACCTTGAAGTTCGTCCTCCCGTTGTCACCGTCATGGGTCACGTCGACCATGGTAAGACACGCCTGTTGGATGCGATTCGCAAGTCGGACGTTGTTGCCGACGAGCACGGTGGCATCACCCAGCACATCGGTGCCTACCAGATCGTGCACGAGCACGAAGGTACCGAACGCAAGATCACCTTCATTGACACCCCCGGCCACGAGGCGTTCACCGCCATGCGTGCCCGTGGTGCCAAGGTCACCGACATCGCCGTGCTGGTTGTTGCAGCCGACGACGGCGTCATGCCGCAGACCATTGAGGCGCTCAACCACGCCCAGGCCGCCGGTGTGCCGATTGTGGTCGCAGTGAACAAGATCGACAAGGAAGCAGCCAACCCGGAGAAGATCCGTGGCCAGCTGACCGAATACGGTCTGGTTCCCGAAGAATACGGTGGCGACACCATGTTCATTGACGTCTCAGCCCGCAACGGCATCAACATCGAGGAACTCCTCGAAGCTGTGCTGTTGACAGCCGATGCTGCCCTGGACATGCGCGCCAACCCGAACAAGGACGCCCGCGGCATTGCCATCGAAGCCAACCTGGACAAGGGTCGCGGTTCCGTGGCAACTGTCCTGGTTCAGTCAGGTACCTTGCGCGTTGGTGACACGATCGTTGCGGGTACTGCCCACGGCCGTGTTCGTGCCATGTTCGATGAGAACGGTGACGCCATCACCGAGGCTGGACCCTCACGTCCGGTCCAGGTTTTGGGTCTGTCCAACGTTCCCCGAGCAGGTGACACGTTCTTCGTGACCGGTGACGAGCGTACGGCCCGCCAGATCGCTGAAAAGCGTGAAGCGGCAGACCGTAATGCGGCACTGGCCAAGCGTCGCAAGCGCATCAGCCTGGAAGACTTCGATCAGGCCGTTGCTGACGGCAAGGTTGACACTCTTAACCTCATCCTCAAGGGTGACGTTTCCGGTGCCGTTGAGGCCCTGGAAGACTCGTTGCTCAAGATCGATGTTGGCGAAGGCGTGCAGCTGCGCGTTATCCACCGCGGTGTCGGTGCCATCACGCAGAACGACGTCAACCTGGCTACTGTCGACAACGCCATCATCATCGGCTTCAACGTCAAGCCGGCTGAGCGTGTTGCCGAACTGGCTGACCGTGAAGGCGTTGACATGCGCTTCTACTCGGTCATCTACGGCGCCATCGATGACATTGAGCTTGCTCTCAAGGGCATGCTCAAGCCTGAGTACGAGGAAGTTGAACTGGGTACCGCGGAAATCCGCGAAGTATTCCGTTCCTCCAAGTTCGGCAACATCGCCGGTTCCATCGTTCGCTCCGGAACCATCCGCCGTAACTCCAAGGCCCGTGTCCTGCGTGCCGGCAAGATCATCGGTGACAACCTCACCGTTGACTCGCTCAAGCGCTTCAAGGATGACGCAACCGAAGTCCGTACGGACTTCGAGTGTGGTATCGGTTTGGGTTCGTTCAACGACCTGCAGGCCGAGGACATCATCCAGACGTTCGAAATGCGCGAAAAGCCGCGCGTCTAGGCCCTAGGCCCACCAACAAAGCCGGCCGGGCGTCCGCAGGGGCGCCCGGCCGGTTTTGCATTCCCTAAGATGGTTTACGAACCATCGAAAGTCTTCCCATCATTAAGGAGTTCATCATGGCTGATTCAGCCCGCGCGTCCAAACTGGCACAGCGCATCAAGGTCGTGGTGGCCGAGGGCCTTCGCTCAAGGGTCAAGGATCCCCGCGTCGAAGGCATCACTGTCACCGACGCCCGTGTCACGAACGACCTGCAGCACGCCACCATCTACTACACGGTGTTTGGTGACGACACGGCCAAGAGCGAGGCCAAGATTGGCCTGGAACGCGCCAAGGGCGTGCTCCGCGCCGAAGTTGGCAAGAACATCACGGTCCGGCTGACGCCCACCCTCGAATTCATTGCCGACGTAATCCCGGAGAACGCCTCCAACCTGGAAGCGCTCCTGCGCGTGGCCAAGGAACGCGACGCGAAGCTGGCCGAGATTTCTGCCAACGCCGAGTTCGCCGGCGAGGCTGACCCCTACAAGTCAGACGAGGAAGACGCCGAACAGGCGTAACCCCAAGCACGACGGCGGGAGGCCACCTTTTTTGGAAAAGGTGGCCTCCCGCCGTCGTCCGTTCAGCGATGCCGCCACTGCGGGGCGCAGCGAAATTCGATTACCGCTCGAAGTCACCGGTTTCGGCGATGCTTGCCGCCGCCTCTGGCGTGTAGTACTTGTCGTCCAGGCGGATCGAGTAGATCCAGGTCAGGCTTCCCGTGGTGTGGTTTTCGATGGCTTCGACCGAAAACACCGTCCCGGTGCTGTTTCCCAATCCCGGCACCCAGGTTTCCTTGCCGGAGCCATCCTTGAACTCCGGGCCGATGGGAGTGGATCCGTCAAGGGCACGGAATCCCAGTTCCTTCGCCGCACGCTCGATCTCTGGGTTGGCGTCCTGGGCGTCGGGGAAGTTGTAGAAGATGTCTATGTGGTCAACGTTTTCCGGGGGCACGCCGGGACGGACGCGGATGGTGTCCGTGGTCATCTTCACCACGCCATTGGGCGTGGTGATGCTCAGCTGAATCTTTTTGTCGGAATCCGTGGCGATCAGGGTTCCATCCGAACCTTCGGGAAAGCCAAGTGCGGCCATGGACAGGGGGCGTTCGGACACGTCAAGGCTGGCCTGCCCAGTCTTTTTCATGGCCTTGACACCCGCTGCTGTGAACTGTGAATTGCCGTTAACCACTGTGGTGGGCTCCTTGCTTTGTTTGGGGGAGGGAATCATGGAGCAGCCGCCCAGAAGGAATGCGGTGCTCAGGGCTGCAGCCAATATTCGTCTCACGGGGCACCGACAAGATTTCGCATGGGTTTGGGAACCAGGCGGTATTCATCGACACGTTCAGGCATGGGCTTCATCATTTCACCATAGGGGTCGCTTTGCGAGTGCAGCCAGTCCTCATAGGCGCCAAGGGTGTCCTGGTCTATCAGCGCCCACCTGTCCTCCCGCACTGAGATGTTGCCATGGTGGAGATCAACGCCAAGCGGCGGGAACCTGCCGAAGTCCAGATATGGATCAGCGGGCGGGAACTGCTCGTAGTATGATTTGGCGCCCTCAATGCTGGGCTGTCCGACGACTGTCATGACTTCGGTGAACTCGGTTCCCGTCGGACGGTCCCTGATCTTGTCGTAGTCGTCGGCAATGACGAAGTTCTGCTCCCTGTCGGCAATGTTGTAGGACGCCTGGTGCAGGAGCTGCTGCTGTCCGGTGCTGAGGTTGTGGTAGTCCTGTGGATCGGAATACGCCGGCACCGAATCGATGTTTTGCCAGGCCGTTTCCATGTCCTCGGTGACCAGGCCGGCTGCTTGCATGCGTTTAATTTCAGCTATGCCACCTTGCTGAAAAGCATAATGCTGGGAACCAATGTCGGTGAAGATTTGTTTTTGCATGGACAGGAACGACGTCTCGTAATATCCCAGTTCGGCTTCTCCGAGGCTCATCAAGGCCTGCAGTGCCGCGTATCTGCCAGGATCCATCTCGTTCAGGTATTCCGTGGCGTCCTTGCCGCCTTTCGCCATGGTGTGGAGAACGGCCAGGTCCTCGAAGCCGGCAATGAAGGTTGGCCCCACCTGGTTGGCCATCCCAATCCATTCCTCGCGCGGATCGTTCTTGTACAGCTCCGCATAGAACGCGTACACCTTGTAGATGTCTTCGCGGTTGTGGTTGACGCCCTGGGCGGGGTCCCAATGACTGGGATCAATTCCCGCCTGGCGCATGGCCGACTCGGCCCAGTACTGTTCCAGGAAGTCGCCGTAGCCGTTGCGGTGGTGCTTGGGGTCCACTACCTGCAGCCCCCCGGAGTCTGCCAGCGTGTCGAGGATGGACTTGGCGGCATCGGCATTGGCCTGGCTCGCGCGCACCCAGCGCTGAAAATCTTCGGATTGCAGATAGGTGTTGATCTCATCCGGGGTCATGCCCGAGAGTTTGTCGTTCAGGACGCTGCCGGGGGCGGGAGCTGCATCGATCGGGGCGCCGCCGGGGCCCATGTCAGTGGCGGCACTCGCCCCGTCCTGCTCCGCTGCGTTGTCCAGCAGGAGCTTCGCCACCGAGTCGAGTTCCGCGGAAACGGCCCTGATGCTGCGCAGGTGCGATGAGCTCCAGTCCCTGCGGAAGCGGTCGCTGTCCTGTCCATGCCAGCTGATGCCATTGAGCGTGCCGTTCAGGGACATGGCAATGCTGTTCAGGCGCCGGGAGCCGCCAGCCATGTCCTTGGCGAAGGCACGGAGCTGCTCAACATCTGCTCCTTGAAAAGTATCGGACATGCTTCCTCCTATGGGAACCTGCTGTAGACCGAAAAACGGGTGTTCCCGGTGTCAACACCGGCCACACCCGCTCAGGGATTAGGCTACTTGCTCCACACGACGGGGTTGTCGTTGTACTTGTTGTCGTCGTAGTTCTCGTAGTTGTAGTTCGAGTCGTCATAGCTTGCGGAGGCGATCTCATCGCCAGCGGGGGCCAGGAACACACTGCACATTGTTTTGCTTGATCCCACTACGTAGCTGAAGTCGTCGTCTTCGCCTTCGGTCTCAAAGTTCCCGTCCTTGCAGTCGCCGATGCTCCCAAAAACGATGAGCTTTTGGGCCTCGGAACCGTCCTTCAGCTGCCCGCTGATGCGCGGATCGCCGATGCCCGCCGACGGGCGCGACAGTGAGGTCAGGGTGACGTCGGTGAAAACGTAGTAGGGTGTCTGCCCGGCAAATTTGGCGGCATCCTTGAACTCGGCCAGATCTGCTTCGCTGCCGGCGACAATCTTGGTGACCTTGGTCTCGTACGTGGCTTCCTTGTAATCGTCCGAGTCCTTCTCGCCCGAGTTGCTGTGGGTGTAGGCAACCTCACCAAACTTCAGCGTGGTGCCGGGGGCGGTCAGCTCGCCGGTGTCTGCCGGTGCCGGCGCCGCAGACGCCTTGTCAGTTGCTTTGTCGCTTTCTTTGTCGCTTTCCTTGGCTGTTTCCTTCGCGCTGGGGCTGGCTTCGTCGCCGCCGCCACGTTCCTGCGAAGCCTTGGACTCCTGCGGGGCCGGGGATTCCTTCTGCGCAGCCGTGCTTGACGCGACCGGCTTGGCAGCGTCGCCGCCGGGGAGGCATCCGGTGAGTGCCAGCGCAAGTGCTGCGCCGGCGCCCAGTGCAGCAAGTGAGCGTTTGTACGTGATCCGGGACTGGTTGTTCATGATTCTCCATTGGTGGGCGGGGTCGCTGAATTACTCTTTTCAATAGCTTAACCCGGGGTAATGCTTCCTGCGATGGGGACAACTCACCATGTGGGTTCCCCGGCCGCCCCGGACAGGGCCCGGGTGCGGATATACTTCAAAGCGTGCTTTCTGGACTTGTAATCGTAGACAAACCGCAGGGATGGACCAGCCACGATGTGGTCGCCCGGATGCGAAGGCTGGCAGGGACCCGAAAAGTTGGTCACGCCGGCACCCTTGACCCCATGGCAACCGGCGTTCTGGTGGTGGGGATCAACAAGGCCACACGCCTCCTGACGTACATTGTGGGCACCTCCAAGAGCTATGAGGCGACGATCCGCCTTGGCTCCACCACCGTCACCGACGACGCCGAGGGCGAGGTGACCCACACCGAATCCGCCGACGGCGTCACGGATGAAGCCATCGAGGCCGGCATCGCCACGCTGCGCGGCCCCATCGAGCAGGTGCCCAGCAGCGTCAGCGCCATCAAGGTCAACGGCGAGAGGGCCTATGCGCGCGTGCGCTCGGGAGAGGACGTCAAGCTGGCACCCCGGCCTGTCACCATCCACAGCTTTGTTGTGCACGCCATCCGCCGCGGCACCCTGCAGGCCGAGGCGTTGGCGGACCAGAACAAAGACGACGCCGTCACCTACGTGGATGTCGATGTCACCGTGCGCTGTTCCTCGGGAACCTACATCCGGGCGTTGGCGAGGGATCTCGGTGCCGGGCTGGGCGTGGGTGGCCATCTCACGGCACTGCGCCGCAGCAGTGTGGGACCGTACACCCTTGACCAGGCCCGCACCCTCGAGGAACTGGCCGAGGACCTGCAGGTCCTGGACATCGCCGACGCAGCCCGTGCCTTGATGCCTGTGCGGGAACTCAGTGCGGCCGAGGCCGTTGAGCTTTCCTTTGGCCGCCGCATCCCGGCCAGCGCCGACGGCGGGCACACACTTTCCGATCCGTGCGCAGCCTTCGCCCCCGACGGCACGCTTGTGGCCCTGCTGGCCGACGCCGGACGGTACGCAAAGCCGGTCCTGGTGTTCCCGCCGGACCCGGCCCCCGCTACGCCCGCCGCACCCGACACCGCCGGGGAGCCCACCAAGTGACACTTGACGCCTGGTTTGTCATCGGCGCCATCGTGGGCCTGGCCTCGACCATCGTGTGCGTCGTTGCCGCGGTGATGAAGAAGAAACCCAGCGACATCACCTTGCTGGCACTGATCGCCGTCGAACTTTTCGTTGTGGCCTACGCCATTGGCTCAGTTGTCAGGCTGGCCGGCGGGCAGCAGATGGCCGGTGAGGCATGGGAGTTTTGGGGCTACATGTTCACGGCCGCCATGCTCCCCGTTGCTGGGTTCTACTGGGCCATGATGGAACGGACCTACTGGTCCAACTACGTCATGAGCGCCGTGGGCGTCACAGTTGTTGTGATGCTGGCCCGCATGGCCCAAATTTGGTACGGCACGGCCGCCATTCAGGCGTCAGTCCCACTACAACCAGGAATTGGATTATGAGAACCCGCGACACCGCCGCGCAAGAAGCCCCGCACGGACGAACCTCCGGCGCAGGCCGGCTGCTGATCACCGTCTACGCGGTATTTGCCATCTCAGCCACCGCCCGCGCCGGCTTCCAAATTGCCACCCAATTTGCCGAGGCCCCTGTCGCCTACCTGTTGTCAGCCTTCGCCGCTGTCGTGTACATCGTGGCCACGGTGTCGCTGGCCAAGCCGGGCGCCAAATGGGCGCTGACAGCCACCATTGCCATCTGCATCGAGCTTGCCGGGGTGCTCGTCATTGGTGCCCTGAGCGTGTTTGATCCGGCCGCCTTCCCGCACGCCACTGTGTGGAGCATGTTTGGCAAAGGGTACGGCTACATCCCGCTGCTGCTGCCCATCATTGGCCTGATCTGGCTCTACCGCCACAGGGAGGCCAAGTGAGCACGGTGGAACTGACGACGTCGAACCCGACCCTGAGTGATGGCGTCACCACCCTGCGCCGGCTCACAGCCGACGACGCGCAGGCCTTTGCCGCGATCCACCGGGACCCGCTCAACGTGAAGTGGGCGGCGTCGATGGCGGACATGGACGCTGCCCGGGCCGCTGAATTCATCGACGGCTCCATTGCCGCCGGTTGGGACACCGGCAGCAGCCTGCGCTTCGCCATTGTCGAACACGTGGGCGGTGTCGACGAGGTTGTGGGGACCCTGAGCCTGCAGGATGTTTATTCAACGACGTCCGGCGGGTCGGCCGCTGTTGGCATCAAGATGCTGCCTGCCGGGCGCGGGACCGGCTGTGCCCAGCGTGCCATCGAGCTGCTGTGCGGTTACGCCTATGGCAACTTGCGCCTTGAAATCCTGCATTGGCGCTGCACCTCCGGCAACGCTGCCAGCAGCTCCCTTGCCCAGCGCTGCGGCTTTGTGCAGGCCGCCGAAATCCCCGGCTACGGGCACGTCGACGGCCAGGTCGCCGACGGTGTCGTATTCAGCCAAACGGCCCGGCAGTGGGAGGGAAGGGGCCGGGTGCCCCTGGACGTGGCCCCTGTCGTGCCCACCCTGCGTGACGCCGCGGTGGTGCTGCGGGCACTGGCCATGGCGGACGCCGCACAACTGGTGGACAACTGCCGCAACCCCGAATCCGTGCGATGGACAACAGTGCCGTTGAATTACACGATGGACCACGCCGAGTACTTCATCAACACGCTGACCCCGCAGGGCTGGACCACGGGGGAGACCCTGACGTTCGCCGTGGCGGACCCCGCGACGGATGGCCTGCTGGGCACAGTGGACCTGCAGTGCAAAAGCCCGGGTGCTGCCTCCATCGGCATCAACTTTGGCGAGCACGCCCGCGGCACCGGGGCCGCACAGGCCGCCATCCGCCTGCTCCTTGACTACGCCTTCAACCAGCTCAACCTGAGCTATGTGCACTGGCATGCGCTGGTGCCCAACTGGGGCAGCCGCAAACTGGCATGGAAGCTCGGCTTCACGTTTGACGGCGAGATCCGCGGTGACTACAACGACCGCGGCACCCCGGCTGACCGGTGGATCCTCTCCCTGGCTGCAGGCGATGAGCAGCTGCCCTCCCAGCCTTGGCACGGACCGGAGCCTGTCAGCAGGTAATCTTGGAGGGGCCCAGGCGCAGGACACCAGGCGCAAGCTACGACGTAGACGAGGAAAAAGTAGTGCAGATTTGGAACTCATTGGCTGAAGTTCCCCGGAATTTCGGCCCCTGCGTGGTCACATTGGGCAACTTTGACGGGCTGCACCGCGGACACCAGGAAGTTCTGGCCCAGGTGCGCGCCGAGGCGTCAGCCCGCGGCGCCCTGTCCGTGGCGTTGACCTTCGACCCGCACCCGGCGCTCGTCCACCGGCCGGAGTCGGCCCCCGAGCAGATCATGGGCCTCGCCGACAAGCTGGCAGCCATGGCGGGTCTGGGGCTGGACGGCGTCCTGGTCCTGCCCTACACACTGGAATTCGCCCAGCAAACACCCGAGCAGTTCGTGCGCAGCGTGTTTGTTGACACCCTGGGGGCCTGCGTCGTCGTCGTGGGCCACGACGTCAGGTTTGGCCGCGGCAACTCAGGTGACCTCACGACCATGGTGGGCCTGGGTGCGGACCTGGGCTTCGACGTCGTCGTTGTCAATGACGAAGGACACGACCGGCGCTGGTCCTCAACCTGGGTGCGGGAGGCACTGCACAACGGCGACGTCGACATGGCCGCCCAGGTGCTGGGCCGCTCGCACACCATGAGCGGGGAGGTGGTGCACGGCGCTGCCCGCGGGCGGGAACTTGGTTTTCCGACGGCGAACCTGTCACCCGACGCGTGCGGGATCATTCCGGCCGACGGCGTTTACGCCGGCTGGCTGACTGACACGCACGGGCACCGCTGGCCGGCAGCCATCTCCGTGGGCTCGAATCCCACCTTCGTGGGCGTGAGCCGGCAGGTCGAGGCCTATGTGATCGACAGGCCGGAAGAGCCGGTGGAGGCCTTCAACCTGTACGGCCAACACGTGGTGGTGGAGTTTGTGCGCAGGCTGCGCGGGATGGTCGCCTACACGGGGCCCGAAGCGCTCATCGAGCAAATGCACCACGACGTCACGGACAGCCGCAGCATTCTGGGATGAAGCCCGCGGCACCTTGGCATGCAGCTGCTTGGCGGGCGGGAAGTGAGTTCTTTCTCACCCGCTTCGACAGATGCTCTCTCCCTGCACTAAACTGAAAGGTGGAATCCGGCTGCAGTCCGTGGTGGCTGGATTCAACTGTGTTTCGTCAAGAAATTGATTCGGTGCAGTTCTTCATGTTCACGGCACATTCAAGGAGTTACTTGTGGCATTAGACGCCGCTGTAAAGCAAGAAATCATGCAGGCTTTCGCAACCAGCGAAGGCGACACCGGTTCGCCCGAGGTTCAGGTGGCGATGCTCTCACGACGCATCACCGACCTGACCGAGCACCTGAAGATGCACAAGCATGACCACCACACCCGCCGCGGCCTCATGGGCCTGGTTGGTCGCCGTCGTCGTTTGCTTGGGTACCTCAAGGACACCGACATCGCCCGCTACCGTACGCTCATCGAGCGCCTCGGCCTGCGCCGCTAGTCTGTGAACAAGGCGGCTTTCCTCTTGCCGGGACCTAGTGTCCCTGGTGTTGGAAGGCCGCCTTTCACAGTGTAGGAAACTTATATTGTGAGAATTGTGCCGGACGCCTTGGCGCCCGGCACGCACCCCTGCAGGACAAGGGCGCAACCGACGCATTCACGCACTCGTGGTCCTCGGTAGTGGCCTCCGGGAAGAAGCGAACGACGCTTCACGCCCGTGGGCCTCGATCGAAGACCGGGTGTTGTACAGAGAGCCACAGCATGATCCGGTGGTGATCCTGGGAAGAGTGCGCGGTGCCGCTCCTTGGCGGGGGTTCAAAAGATGAACATCTACCAGGAAATGGAGGTGACTCTCTTATGGAGGGTCCCGAGATTCAGTATTCAGAGGCCGTCATTGACAACGGCCGCTACGGCAAGCGCGTCATCCGGTTTGAAACCGGACGCCTTGCCCAGCAGGCAGCAGGTGCTGCCATGGTCTACATCGACGAAGACACCGTATTGCTTTCAGCCACCACGGCCGGCAAGCACCCGCGTGAAGGCTTTGACTTCTTCCCGCTGACAGTTGATGTGGAAGAGCGCATGTACGCCGCCGGCCGCATCCCGGGCAGCTTCTTCCGCCGCGAAGGCCGCCCCTCAACCGAGGCCATCCTGGCCTGCCGCCTGATGGACCGCCCGCTGCGCCCGGCATTCGTCAAGGGCCTGCGCAACGAAGTGCAGGTTGTTGTCACAGTTCTGGCCATCAACCCCGACGTGCTGTACGACGTGGTGGCCATCAACGCCTCCTCCATGTCGACCCAGCTCTCCGGACTGCCGTTCTCCGGCCCGATCGGCGGCGTCCGCGTTGCACTGATCGACGACGGCCAGGGCCCGCAGTGGGTTGCCTTCCCGAAGCACTCCGAGCTGGAAAACGCCGTGTTCAACATGGTTGTTGCCGGCAAGGTTGCCGGTGACGACGTCGCCATCATGATGGTGGAAGCCGAAGCAACCGAGAACTCCTGGAAGCTCATCAAGGAACAGGGCCACCAGGCCCCCACCGAAGAGATCGTTTCAGAGGGCCTGGAAGCTGCCAAGCCGTTCATCAAGGCACTGTGTGAAGCACAGGCCGACCTGGCCGCCCGCGCAGCCAAGCCCACTGTCGAGTTCCCCGTGTTCCTTGACTACCAGGATGACGCCTACGCCGCAGTGGAGAAGGCAGCAGCGACCAAGCTGGCAGCCGTGTTCTCCATCGCCGACAAGCAGGAGCGCGACAACGCCTCCGACGCCTTGAAGGATGAGACAACTGCCGCGTTGGCAGCCGACTTTGCCGGCCGCGAGAAGGAGCTCTCCGCAGCTTTCCGTTCCGTGACCAAGCAGGTCATCCGCCAGCGCATCCTCACCGAGCAGGTTCGCATCGACGGCCGCGGCCTGACGGACATCCGCCAGCTCACAGCTGAAGTTGAGGTCCTGCCCCGCGTGCACGGTTCGGCAATCTTCGAACGCGGCGAGACCCAGATCCTGGGTGTCACCACGTTGAACATGTTGAAGATGGAACAGCAGATCGACTCGCTGAGCCCCGTAACGCGCAAGCGCTACATGCACAACTACAACTTCCCGCCGTACTCCACCGGTGAAACCGGCCGCGTGGGCTCGCCCAAGCGCCGCGAAATCGGCCACGGCGCCCTGGCCGAGCGTGCGATCATGCCCGTTCTGCCCTCGCGTGAGGAATTCCCCTACGCCATCCGCCAGGTCTCCGAGGCATTGAGCTCCAACGGCTCAACGTCGATGGGCTCCGTTTGCGCATCGACCCTGTCGCTGCTCAACGCCGGTGTGCCGTTGAAGGCACCCGTTGCAGGCATCGCCATGGGTCTGGTCTCCGACCAGGTTGACGGCCAGACCCGCTACGCGGCCCTGACCGACATCCTTGGCGCCGAAGATGCTTTCGGCGACATGGACTTCAAGGTTGCCGGTACCTCCGAGTTCGTTACGGCCATCCAGCTGGACACGAAGCTCGACGGCATCCCGGCCTCCGTTTTGGCTGCCGCCCTGAAGCAGGCCCGCGAAGCCCGCCTGCACATCCTGTCGGTCCTGACCAGCGCCATTGACGTCCCGGACGAGCTCTCCGAGTTCGCGCCCCGCGTCATCGCGGTCAAGATCCCCGTTGACAAGATCGGCGAGGTCATTGGGCCGAAGGGCAAGATGATCAACCAGATCCAGGAAGACACCGGCGCTGACATCTCCATTGAAGATGACGGCACGGTCTACATCGGTGCAACGAACGGTCCGTCAGCTGACGCCGCTCGTTCAGCGATCAACGCCATCGCCAACCCCCAGATTCCTGAAATTGGCGAGCGTTACCTGGGCACAGTTGTCAAGACCACCACGTTCGGTGCGTTCATCTCGCTCACACCGGGCAAGGATGGTCTGCTGCACATCTCCGAGCTCCGCAAGCTGGCCAATGGCAAGCGCGTGGACAACGTTGATGACGTAGTTTCCGTCGGCCAGAAGATCCAGGTGGAAATCACCAAGATCGACGACCGCGGCAAGCTCTCCCTCTCGCCGGTTGTTGCCGACGAAGAGAACGCCTCCGAAGAAGCAGTGGCCGAAAGCGCTGCTGAATAATTCATGGCGATCACCCTTTTGCCGCTATTAAGCGCTGCTGACGGCCTGAACGGCAGCGGCTCCACAGTCATTTCGGGCCAGACCGGCGGCGCCGTCGTGCGCCGCTCGGTCCTGCCCGGTGGCGTGCGGGTCCTCACCGAGGCCATGCCCGGACAGCGCAGTGCGACAATCGGGTTCTGGGTTGGTGTTGGCTCTCGGGATGAAACCGAGGGCCAACACGGCTCAACCCATTTCCTTGAGCACCTGCTGTTCAAGGGAACCAAGCGCCGCACGGCGTTGGAAATTGCCTCCGCCTTTGACGAGGTCGGCGGGGAATCCAATGCTGCGACGGCCAAGGAAAGCACCTGCTATTACGCACGCGTGCTGGACACCGACCTGCCCATGGCCATCGACGTCATCGCCGACATGGTCACCTCAGCCGTGATTGACCCGGCCGAGCTGGAGCAGGAACGCGACGTCATCCTGGAGGAAATCGCCATGGACGGCGACGACCCCACTGATGTTGCCCATGAGAATTTTGTTGCGGCCGTTCTCGGCGGCCACGCCCTGGGCCGCCCCATCGGGGGCACACCCGAGGCGATCAAGGCTGTGCCCCGCGAATCCGTGTGGGCGCACTACCAAAAGCACTACCGGCCGGAAACACTTGTCATCACAGCGGCCGGCGGCCTGGACCATGACGAGGTGTGCGGCCAGGTGCTGGAAGCCCTGCGCACCGCCGGCTGGTCCCTGGACGACGGTGTGGCCCCGGCCCCGCGGCGCTCCAGCGAGGCCGTGGAGGTAACAGGAACGTCCGGTCTGCATGTGGTCAAGCGCCAGGTCGAACAAGCCAACATCATCCTGGGCTGCCCGTCACTGCGCGCCACGGATTCACGCCGCTACGTCATGAGCGTGCTGAACTCCGTGCTGGGCGGCGGCATGTCCTCGCGCCTGTTCCAGGAGATCCGCGAAAAGCGCGGACTGGTGTACTCCACCTATTCCTTTGCTTCCTCCTATGCCGACACCGGCTACTTCGGCATGTATGCCGGGTGTGCACCGGCAAAGGTCGGGCAGGTCATCGGCCTGCTGGAAGCTGAACTTGAAAAACTTGCCGAGCACGGCGTCACCGACGACGAGCTGGCCAAGGCCCTGGGGCAGCTGGCCGGCGGCATCGTGTTGGCGCTCGAGGACAGCGGCTCCCGCATGTCACGGCTGGGCCGGGCCGAATTGGTCACGGGCGAATTCCTTGACATCGACGAGTCCCTCGACCGGATCCGCAAGGTCACGGCCGCCGAGGTTCAGGACCTGGCCCGCGATTTGGCCGGCTCGCCGCGCACCATCACGGTTGTCGGCCCGTTTGAGGAATCCGAAACGTTCGGCCTCTAACCACCCGCCTTCTCCAACTGGCCCGCGGTTGTGGTCGCAAAACACGTGTTTTAACGGTGTTTTGCGACCACAACCGCGGGCCAGTTTGTTTTAAGGGAGTTGTTCAACGATCCGTGTTTTCGGACCGCCTGCCAGTGCCGGGGAAACGCTGGGGGTGGACCACACCTGGGCCTTCAACCGGCCCAGGAACTGCTCCGCCTCGCCGGCCGAAACAAAATCCAGGTCAAGGACCACATAGTGGTCCTCACCCACGGGGCGGTACACCCGTTCGGCGACCACCCCCGAGGCCGTCCGCCCCAGCGGATCGGACTTGTAGGCCGCCAACCACATGTCAAAGTCCTTGATGCCGTGTTCAATCTGCAAGGTGTGCATTGCCGTGTCCTTTCGCTGAAACTGATGCTTTGACTTTAGGTCTCCGGGCCGCCCCGCAACATCCCATAAATCTGGGGCGCCGCGGCCACATGCGGGCCGGGCAATGGGCGCATACTTGAGGCATGACGAGCGATTGGGCCCTGCGCCGCTGCCTGGACCGGGTCGAGGCAGCGGGGGATGCCCGCCTGGACAGCCACGCCTACCGCTCCGGCGTGCTGGGTGAGCTGCACGCCGTCGTTGGCCATGATGCCTGGGTCTGGCCGCTGGCGGACCCCGTCACGACAGTTGGTGTTGCGCCGATGGCCCAGGGGCCGTTCACAGGGGAGCTGCCGGCCCTGATCTCCCTGCGGTACCGAACTGCCGTCAACAGGTGGACGGCACTGCCCGTCAATCCGTCGCGGGCGGTGTCCTTGAAGCAGGCGACCGGGGATGAGCCCGGCCGCAGTGCCCTGTGGCCGCTTTTGTCCCGGTATGGGGTGGTGGACGTCCTGTCCGTCGCCTTTGCCGACCGCTGGGGCTTGTGGGGCTGGCTCGAGTTGTGGCGGGGCCGGGGACAGACCGACTTTTCCAGCGCCGAGGCGCAGCGGCTGGACGCCCTGGCAGCGGTCATTGCCACAGGCCTGCGGGCCTGCTCCGCCCGGGAATTTCACAGCGGCGGGCCCGGCGCATCAACTGCCGGCCACCGGCAGGCCGTATTGGTGCTGGCCGACGACCTGTCCATCGTGAGCCAGACCGAATCAGCTGCCCCGTGGCTGGAATTGTTGCAGCGGGCACCCCGCCCGCACCAGGGCGTGCCGGCAGAGGTGCTGAATGTGGCTGCACAATTGTTGGCGGTGGAGTGCGGCGTCGACACCCATCCGGCCCGTTCCCGCGTCCCTGTGGGTGGCGGGGTGTGGGCAGGCGTGTCGGCGGCGAGGATGACGACGGGGGTTGCCGGCGCCGCGGCCCCGATTGCCGTCACCATCCAGGACGCCCTGCCCTCGGAACGGATAGATGTTTTCGAGCGCAGCTTCGCGCTGAGCCCGCGGGAATCCCAGCTGCTGGAGCTCTGCGCGGCGGGCCTGGACACAGCCGCCCTGGCGCACCGCATGGGGATCAGCAGGTACACGATCCAGGATGTTTTCAAGTCAATCTTCGGGAAAACCGGTGTCCAGAGCCGCGGCGCACTGCTGGCACTGTCGCTTGGCCCGCTGGCACCGGCAGGTTCCTGAGCGCTTGGGCCCGCCGCTTGCGGTGCTTACCCTCCGGCGAACGGCGGCAGCACGTCGACGACGTCGCCGGACTTCAGGGCGGCCGTCAGGTCCCGGGTGGAGACCTCGTTGAGCAGGAAGCTGCACCGGGTCAGGATCTCGGCCAGCGGGGGAGTGTGGCCGGAGGCCGACACCGGAAAGCTCGTCACGAGCAGCTCGGACAAGTCAGCCAGCGTGTACGGCCTGGACCCTGCCACGGCGGCGAGGTCAACGCGCTGTTCCTCAACGCCTGTGGCGGCTGCGGCTGCGGCAAAGAAGCGTACGAACATGGTCATCCTCCGATGGCACTCATGCTGCGGTCGGGCTGCACGAAGTCGGCATCGCCCAATCCGGGGTGGCCCATGCCGTGGGCTCGCGGCTTCGCCCACATGGCGTCCTGCCAGCGGGCGGTAACGGCGTCGTCGTCGTTCTTGGTTGTTCCGGCACGCAGCAGGGCGAGCAGGTCGACCTCGGTGCGGGAGAAAAGGCAGCTCATCACCTTGCCTTCGGCGGTGATGCGGGTGCGGCGGCAGTCGGCGCAGAACGGTTCGGTCACGGAGGCGATGATGCCCACGGTGCCCAACAGCTCGGCCGAGCCCGGGCGGCGCACCTCGAAGCGTTCGGCGGGGGCGCCGTCGCGGGCACGCGGATCAGGGGTGAGCTCGAAGTCGGTGCTGAGCAGTGCACGGATTTCGGCGGCCGTGATCATGCCTTCGCGGGTCCAACCGTGGTCGGCATCCAACGGCATTTGTTCGATGAAACGCAGTTCAAAGCCGCGGTCAAGGGACCACTGCAGCAGCTCGGCCGCGTGTCCGTCATTGACGCCGCGCAGCAGGACGGCGTTGATCTTGACCGGTGCCAGGCCGGCGGCTGCGGCGGCCTCGATGCCGGCGAGCACCTGGTCAAGGAAGGGCCGCCGGGTCAGCTGCAGGAAGGCGTCGTGGTGCAGGGTGTCCATGGAGACATTGAGCCGGGTCAGGCCCGCGTCGGCCAGCGCCTGCGCCTTTTTTGCCAGGCCCACACCATTGGTTGTCAGCGAGATGGGCAGCTCGGGATGGTTTTGGCGCAGCGCCGCAATGATGTCAACCAGGTCGGCGCGAACCAGGGGCTCCCCGCCCGTCAGCCGCAGTTCACGCACGCCAAGTGCGTTGACGCCCAGTCCCACCAGCCGGACGATTTCAGCTGCGGTAAGCAGCTTGTCCTTCTTCAGCCATTCCAGGCCGGCCTCCGGCATGCAGTATGTGCAGCGCAAATTGCACTTGTCGGTCAGTGACAACCGCATGTCGGTCGCCACCCGGCCGAATTGGTCCAGCAGTCCGGTGTCTGCCCCGCCCGGGCGCGGCACTCCGGCGACGGAGGGGGCGGGTCGCACCTCCGGCATGCCCAAGGTTACGCGTTTGGTGTCCATGCCCCAACGCTACGCCATTATTGGATTCCCGGCGCCGTTGGCGTGCAAGGTTCGGGTGTGCAGCGACGGAATCCGCCCTAGCGCCCGCCAGCACGGGCGCTCCCCGCGGCACTCGCCTAGGATTGGAAAGGGAGCGCCGCCCGGCGCCCGCCGGAAGGAAGTCATGCGGAGAGCAGTCGCCGAACACCAAGAGGCAGTCGCGCAGCTATTGCGCCGGAGCTGGGCTGAGCTGTCCGGCTCGGTCATGGACGACGGCGGCACGCAGCTCCCGATCGCGCAGTCACCCGGGCGTGTCCTTGCCACCGATCTGGTGGCGCCGGTGGACCTGCCGCCCTTTGCCAACTCCCAGATGGACGGTTACGCCATCTGGGTGGATTCGGATCAGCCCAAAAGCGTTGATTTAGCAGAATCAACCTCGTATGTTGTGGCCGGGACCATCGCTGCCGGCGCCGTCCCGGACGAACTCGCAGCCGGTCATGCCGCACCGATCATGACCGGGGCCATGCTGCCGGCCGGTGCCAACGCCGTCGTGCCCGTTGAACTGGCCAAGCCGTCGGAGTTTGCCGCGCCCGGGGACGTGGTGGAGCTGCCGGCCACGACAGCGGGAAAGTTTGTGCGGACACAGGGGAGCGATGTGCTGCACGGCGCTGTGGTGGTTGCCGCCGGAACCCTGCTCAATGCCGCCCATGCCGGGCTTGCCGCCGCCCTGGGATTCACCGAGTTGCCGGTCCGGCGCAAACCGCGGGTGCTGCTGCTGACAACCGGTGACGAGGTGCTGGCACCCGGCGACCCCGCAGCAGCCGGGGGACTGCCGCCGGGAATGATCTTTGACGCCAACGAGGCACTGCTCCGGGCCAGCCTCGCTGACGCAGGCGTTGAGGTGGTCCACTCCTATGTTGTCAGGGACGATCCCGGCGCCCTGCTGCGGCTCCTGGAGGGGCATGTGGGAAGCGTGCAGCTCGGCGGCGGCATGCCCGAGCCGGGCGTCGACCTCGTCATCTCGGTGGGCGGCATCAGCGCCGGTGCCTTTGAGGTTGTCAGGCAGGCGCTGGGCGGTGCCAACGCCGGATCCCAGGCAGCCATGGAGTTTGTTTCCGTGGCGCTGCAGCCCGGAGGCCCGCAGGCGCTGGGCACCTACCGGGGCGTTCCCTTTCTTGGCTTCCCAGGAAACCCCGTCAGTGCGTTTGTGTCCTTTGAACTCTTCCTGCGCCCCGCACTGTCGGCCCTGCTGGGTGCCCCCGCGAAGCGCCGCGTGGTGGTTGCCGCACTGGAACATGCCATGGTGTCACCGCTGGGCAAGCACCAGATCCGCCGCGGCATTTATTCCGGACCGGAGTATGAATCGGCACCCTCGGTGGGTGAAATTGGCGGGGAATCCTCGCATTTGCTGGGGGCCCTGGCGCACGCCAACGCCCTCATCAACATCCCGGCCGGCGTCACGGAATTGCAGGCCGGGGCAAAAGTGGAAGTATGGCTGTTGTGACTACTCCCGACACTCCTTCCCTCACCCATCTGCGCCACGATGGAACCGCCGCCATGGTTGACGTTTCCGACAAGGCCACCACCACCCGCGAGGCCACAGCCACGGGCACCGTCTCCACCACCGTGGACGTCATGAAGCTGCTGGGATCCGGTGGGCTGCCCAAGGGCGACGCACTGGCGGTGGCGCGGGTGGCCGGCATCATGGGGGCCAAAAAGACCTCCGAGCTCATTCCGCTGTGCCACCCCCTGCCGATCTCAAAGGTCACTGTTGACTTTGAGCTTGGCGACAGCGCCGTCACGGTGCTTGCAACGGTGAAAACCCGCGGCGTGACAGGCGTGGAAATGGAGGCGCTGACGGCTGTCTCGGTTGCCGCCCTGAGCGTGTACGACATGATCAAGGCAGTGGACAAGCACGCAGTCATTTCCGGCATCAAGGTGCTGGCCAAAAGCGGCGGCAAGAGCGGCGACTGGGTGGCCGGCGCCGGAGCTACCGCCAGTGGCGACGCCGAAACAACCGCCGGCCCCGCCGGAACCACCGCCGCCGGAGGGCAGCCGGCATGAGCGCCTGCGAACCGGGCACGTCCCTGGGGGCTGGCGCCGTCGTCATCGCCTCCACCCGCGCTGCGCTGGGAGTCTACGACGACAAGACCGGACCCATCATCGTCGACTGGCTCAGTGAACACGGCTTCGAACCCCTGGCCCCCGTCGTCGTGCCCGACGGCGCCCCGGTGGGGGCTGCGCTGCGGGCCGTGCTGACGCAACGTCCCGCCGTCGTCATCACCAGCGGCGGCACCGGCCTGAGCCCGGATGACCAAACCCCGGAGATGACACTGCCGCTGATTGACAGGGAAATCCCGGGAATCATGGAGGCGGTCCGTGCCGCCGGACGGGCGAAAACGCCGATGGCCGCACTGAGCCGGGGCCATGCGGGCCTCGCCGGACACACAGTGATCGTGAACCTGCCGGGTTCCCCCTCCGGTGTCATGGACGGGCTGGCAGTGCTGGATCCGATCATCAAGCACCTCTGCGAACAGGTGGCGGGTCGCCATGGCCACTAGCATCGACGTCGTATTTGCCGGACTCAGCGCCGAACCCATCTCTGTGGATGCCGCCATCGCCGCCGTGGAATCAGACACCGCCGGGGCAGTGGTCTCCTTCAGCGGCATTGTGCGGAACCACGACGGCGGCAAGCAGGTCGCGCGGTTGAGCTACAGCGCGCACCCGCTTGCCAGGGGCGTGCTCAACGACGTGGTTGGCTCGCTGCTGGACAGTGCGCGGGACCCCGACGGCCACCCCGTGCGGGTCTGGGTGGCACACCGGGTGGGGCCGCTGGAAATTGGTGAACCGGCCCTTGTGTGCGCCGTTGCCTCCTCCCACCGGGCGGAGGCCTTTGAACTGTGTTCGGCCCTGGTGGAGCGGATCAAGGCGGAGGTGCCGATCTGGAAGGAACAGTTTTTCGCCGACGGCAGCGTCGAGTGGGTCGGGGCCGGCAGCATGCCGGCGCAGGTCCCTGGACAGCCACCGGGGCAGGCCCGCCAGCCCACGGAGCAGCAGGGTCCGGAAAACCAGTAGGCTTAAACCCATGAGTGAAATGCTGAAGGTTGCCGTGCTCGGCGCCAAGGGACGAATGGGAACGGCTGCCGTGGCGGCCATCGACGCGGCACAGGACATGGAGCTCGTTGCGGCGCTGGGCCGCAACGACTCGTTGGAGCTCCTCGTGGAGCGCGGCGCCCAGGTCGTCGTCGACCTGACGGTTCCGGATTCCACCCAGGCGAATGTGCAGTTTGCCGTCGAGCACGGCATCCACGCCGTGGTCGGAACCACCGGCTGGGATGCTGCACGGCTGGCGGAACTTGAGGAACTGCTGGCAAAACACCCGCAGACAGGCGTGCTGATCGCCCCGAACTTTGCGCTCGGATCTGTGCTGGCAACCCGATTTGCCGCCCAGGCTGCACGCTATTTCGACTCCGTTGAAATCATCGAACTGCACCACCCGCGCAAGGTCGATGCACCGTCCGGAACAGCACTGCGCACAGCCCAGCTGGTGGCGGCAGCCCGCACAGCGGCGGGTGTGGCGGCAGCCCCGGATGCGACGGAAACCGAGCTCGACGGCGCACGCGGCGCCTCCATTGACGGCATTCCCGTGCACAGCGTCAGGCTGGCAGGGCTGGTTGCCCACCAGGAAGTGCTCTTTGGCAGCCCCGGTGAGGCGCTGACAATCCGGCATGATTCCTTCAACCACGAATCATTCATGCCCGGCGTCCTGCTCGGCGTTCGTACGGTGGGCAGCCGCCCAGGCCTGACAGTGGGCCTTGACGGCTACATGGATCTGGAAGGCTAGGACCGTGGCCAACACGGCGGTGTCCAAAATGAAAATTTCCAAAACCAAAATCTGGGTGGCCTTGATCGCCCTTCTGCTGGTGTTTTACATGGTTGTCATGATGCAGCGGGCCGTGCTGCTCCTGGCCGACCCGGACTGGATAGCCAAGCTTCTGGGCGTTTCCTACCTTGTCATCCCGTTCGTTGCGGCGTGGGCCTTGATCAGCGAAATCAAGTTCGGTGCCAGAACAGAACAAATGGCGAAGATCCTTGAGGCTGAAGGCGGCCTGCCCGAGGACAACCTGCCCCGCACGCCCGGCGGCAGGATTGTGCGCGGGGCGGCCGACGCAGAGTTTGAAAAATACAAGCTCGAGGCCGAGGCGGCGCCCGACGACTGGCGGTCATGGTTCAGGCTTTCCTGCGCCTACGACGCCGCGGGCGACCGCAAGCGCGCCCGCAAGGCCATGCGCGACGCCATCGCGCTGTTCCGACCCCGCGTCCGCCCGTAACTTCCGCTCCGCCCCCTAATCCCGGGGAGGGCCAGCTGCGACCCGTTCACAACAAGGAATAGGCCCACATGCCTGTCACTCACAACCCGCACGACGGCGTCGAGCTAGCCTATGACACGGTGGGGGAGGGCGAGCCCATGGTGCTTGTCCACGGCAGCGCCCTGAGCAAGGCCATTTGGCGCGGATTTGGCTACACGAAGGCGTTCCGCGGGCACCATCGGGTCATCACCATGGACCTGCGCGGGCACGGACGCAGCGGCAAGCCCCACAACCCCGCCGACTACGCCATGCCCACGCTCGTGGCCGACGTCCTGGCCGTGATGGATGCCGCCGGCGCACCGCAGGCCCACTACGGCGGCTATTCGGTCGGCGCCCGCCTGGGCTTCTCGCTGGCCGTCGAGGCGCCCGAACGCCTGCTGTCGCTGACAACGCTGGGCGGCACCTACCGCATCCAGCCGGGCAGCATCGGCCGGCTGTTCTTCCCCGGGTACGACGGCGCCCTCGGCTCGGGCGGCATGCCCGCCTTTGTCGAGGGCTGGGAAGCACGCATGGGCCGTGCCCTGGATGCCCAGACCCGGGCGGCTTTCCTGGCCAACGACGCCGGGGCGCTGCGGGCCTACTTCACCCAGACCGAGGCGGACCTGCCAGTTTCCGAGAGCGCACTGTCCGCCATCACGACCCCGGCGCTGCTGATGGCCGGCAGCGCCGACACCAGCCGTTGGGAGGATTCGCGGCGTGCCTCCGCCCTCATGCCGCAGGCCCGGTTCGTCGAACTCCCGGGCCGCAACCACGGCACAACGCTGTTCCCGTCCCAGCCTGTGCTTGACGAGTGGCTGCCATTCCTGCAATTGCTGCGCTAGGGTTGCCGAAAACAGCACCATTGCTGCGCGAGGGTTGCCGGGAGGCTGGCGGGTTCCGGGGCGCAGCGGCGGCCCCCGCGCGGGCGCCCACAACCGGCCGGCAACCCGATTGGTGGACTGCGTTGCGTGAATTCACCAACTTGGCGCTAATGTTTTAGCTATGTCTGCCTCTGAAATCTCCCCCCGCACCTTCGGAACTTTGGTGCCCGCCATGGTCACCCCCTTCACCGCCGATGGGGCGGTGGACTACAAGGCTGCCGGGGAGCTGGCCAACAAGCTTGTCGACGACGGCTGCGACGGCATCCTCGTCACCGGCACCACGGGTGAAACTTCCACCCTGACGGATGAAGAGAACCTGGGCATGTTCCAGGCTGTCATTGATGCAGTGGGCGGCCGCGCAAGGGTCATTGCCGGCACCGGAACCAACGACACCCGCCACTCGATCAGCCTGTCCCAGCGTGCGGCGAAGCTCGCCATTGACGGACTGCTTCTTGTCGCCCCGTACTACAACAAGCCCAGCCAGGCCGGTATCCAGGCCCACTTTGAGGCCATTGCCGACTCCACCGAACTTCCCGTGATGCTCTACGACATTCCGGGCCGCTCCGGTGTCGCCATTACCACCGAAACCATCATCAAGCTGGCGGACCACCCGCGCATCACGGCACTGAAGGACGCCAAGGCCGACTTCACCGAAACCAGCCGCGTGCTGGCCAACACCGATCTTGACGTGTACTCGGGCGACGACGGACTGACGCTGCCGCTGATGGCCGCTGGCGCCGTCGGACTTGTCAGTGTCAGTGCCCACATTGCACCCCGGAAGTTCCGCGCCCTCATTGACGCCGCCGCTGCCGGGGACTTTGCCACTGCCCGCCGCATCCACTTTGAACTGGACCCGGTCATCAGGGCCGCCATGGGTCATGTGCAGGGCGCCGTCGCCGTCAAACAAATTCTCAAGTGGCAGGGAATCCTGTCCAACTCGGTCGTCCGGCTGCCCCTCGTGGAGCCTGGCGAGACCGAGATCGCCATGATCAAGGCTGACCTCGCGGAAGCTGGAATGGAAGTCTAGCCATGACCCAAACGACCGAACCCGGGCTGCGGACCCCGCCGGAACTGGCCAAGGGAACGCTGCGCGTTGTGCCGTTGGGCGGCATTGGCGAGATCGGCCGCAACATGACCGTCTTTGAAATGGACGGCAAGCTGCTCATCGTTGACTGCGGCGTGCTGTTCCCCGAAGAGGACCAACCCGGCGTTGACGTCATCCTGCCAGATTTTTCCTACATCAAGGACAGGCTCGACGACGTCGTCGGTGTGGTGCTCACACACGGCCATGAGGATCACATCGGCGCAGTTCCCTACCTTTTGCGCCTGCGCCAGGACATTCCCCTGATCGGTTCGCAGCTGACCCTGGCATTCATCGAGGCGAAGCTGACCGAGCACCGGATCAAGCCCTGGACGCTGACAGTCAAGGAAGGCCAGGTCGAGCAGCTGGGCCCGTTCCAATGCGAGTTCATTGCCGTGAACCACTCCATCCCCGACGCACTTGCGGTGTTCATCCGCACCGAGGGCGGCACGGTGCTGCACACCGGCGACTTCAAGATGGACCAGCTGCCCCTTGACGGGCGCATCACCGATCTGCGCCACTTTGCCCGCCTGGGCGAGGAAGGCGTTGACCTGTTCCTGGTTGACTCCACCAACGCGGACGTGCCCGGGTTCACCACCAGCGAAGCCGAAATCGGGCCCACGCTTGAAGCGTTGTTCGGCAAGGCCGACAAGCGGATCATCGTGGCCAGCTTCTCCTCCCACGTCCACCGCGTCCAGCAGGTCCTCAACGCTGCCGTGCTGCACGACCGCAAGGTCGCCTTTGTGGGCCGTTCCATGGTCCGCAACATGTCCATCGCCGCCAAACTCGGCTACCTGCACGTGCCAGCCGACGTCCTGGTCGACATGAAAAACGTGGACAACCTGCCCGACAACGAGGTTGTGCTGATGTCCACCGGTTCGCAGGGTGAGCCCATGGCCGCGCTCTCGCGCATGGCCAACGGCGACCACAAGATTGCCGTGGGCAAGGGGGACACCGTCATCCTTGCCTCATCGCTGATCCCCGGAAATGAAAATGCCGTGTTCCGGATCATCAACGGGCTGCTCAAGCTCGGTGCCGACGTGATCCACAAGGGCACGGCCAAGGTCCACGTCTCGGGCCACGCGGCCGCAGGCGAGCTGCTGTACTGCTACAACATCCTGACACCCAAAAACGTCATGCCCGTCCATGGTGAGACCCGCCACCTGATCGCCAACGCCAAGCTCGCCATCGCCTCAGGCGTGCCGGCCGAGAACGTCCTGCTGACCGACGACGGCTCCGTCATCGACCTCAAGGACGGCGTCGCCAAGATCACCGGCCAGGTCGAATGCGGCTTTGTCTACGTTGACGGCCACAGCGTTGGCGAGATCACGGACGCCGACCTGAAGGACCGCCGCGTTCTCGGTGACGAAGGCTTCATCTCCATCATCACTGTCGTCAACCGGGCAACCGGCAAGATCGTCTCCGGCCCGGACATCCACGCCCGCGGCGTGGCCGAGGACGACTCCGTCTTCGACGACATCAAACCCAAGATCGCTGCCGCCCTTGAGGAAGCCGTCATGGCCAGCACCGAGCACACAACCCACCAGCTCCAGCAGGTGGTGCGCCGCGTGATTGGCACCTGGGTCAACCGCAAGCTGCGCCGCCGGCCCATGATCATTCCCGTGGTTCTCGAAGCGTAGTCCCCACGCCCTCCCACAGCTCGCAAGCTCGCTGCGGGGCCCTCGGGCGCGTGGGCCCACCCAATCCATCCCCGCTACGTGGCCCTTCTGCCTGCCGGGCGGGTCCGTTTGGATCAAGGGATGCGTCCCGTCGGGACCTGCGGGTGCGTCCGTGTGCCTGCCACCACGCGTCATTCAGCGCCGAAATCCGCCAGATTCCGCGCCGCGGGCGGTACCGTTGAACCATGGCGACTCGTTCTTCCCCCGCCCGTTCGTCCGCCGGTCAGAAGGGTGGCGCTTCATCGCGCACCGCGAAGACCACAAAGACGCCGGTGACACGCAGCAAACCTTCCGCTCCCGAGCCGGAGGTGCATTTGGTGTGGCCTGTGCGCATCGTGGTTGGATTCTGGCAGGGCCTGGGCCACCTGATCGGCGGCGCCATCCGCCGCATGGGCACCGACAAGAGCGACATGCCGGCCCACGAACGCCGCGACGGCTCCGGGCTGCTGTTCATTTTGCTTGCCGTCATCATTGCCACCTTTGAATGGTGGGGCCTGACGGGTTCGGTTGCCGATGCTGTGCAGGGGGTCGTGCAGGGCACCTTTGGCTGGTTCGCGGTGCTGCTGCCGCCGATGTTCTTGATTTTCTCCGTGCTGGTGTTCAGGCAGCCAAGCAACATGCCAACCAACAACCGGGTCGCCCTGGGCTTTTCCATCCTGACACTGGCCGGCTGCGCCCTCGCGCACGTCGCGGGCGGCAACCCCAGCGTCTCCGACGGCTTTGAGGGCATCAGCGCGGCCGGCGGCATGGTGGGTGTGGTGGCCGGCGGCAGCGTGGCCTATTTGGGACACATCACAGCCATCATCTTCTACTCCATCGTCGCGTTCGCCAGCGTGCTCGTCCTGACCAACACCCCCGTGCGCCACATTCCTGCCCGCCTGCGTGGCGTGTATGAAAAGTTGATGGGCACGGACCCCGGCACTTCACGTGAGCTGGACGCCAACGGCCACGACCAGAGCTACCTGTACGCCGACGGCGGGAAGGCGAAGAAGCCGCGCAGCCTGCGTTCGCGCCAGAAGGCTGCACGCGAAGAGGAATTCGATGACGTGGTGGGGACGGAAGCGTTCGCCACGCCGCTCATCGAACCGGACGACGACGAAGGCCAGGTTTCGGGGTCGGGCGCGGCATCCGTGCGGCCCGGGGTTCGCAGGCCAACCAGGGATGAGCTGGCAGCGGACAAGATCAAGGCCAGGCAGGGACTGCCCACCAGCAGCGATGTCTTTGACGGCCAGCAGGACACCGAGCCTGTCACCGAGGCGATCGGTGTTGTGGCCGCGAACGCTGCTCGGAGCACCGTGGGGAATGCCGCCACAGGTGCGTTCGACGTCGACGCCGCCGTGGCGCACACCATTCCGGCCCCGCCCTTGATCCCGCCGACGCCGATCCCCGCCCGCTCGGAACAACTCCAGCTTTCCGGAGACGTCACGTACACGCTGCCGGATTCCGAATACCTGCCGGCGGGCCCCCCGGGCAAGGATGCCACGGCCGCCAACGACACCGTCGTGGCCGCGCTGACCGACACCATGCAGCAGTTCAATGTCGATGCCAAGGTCACCGGCTTCAGCCGTGGCCCCACAGTGACCAGGTACGAGATTGAGCTTGCCCCGGGCACCAAGGTTGAGCGCGTGACGGCGCTGAGCAAGAACATCTCCTACGCCGTCGCCTCCTCGGACGTACGCATTTTGAGCCCCATCCCGGGCAAGAGCGCCATCGGCATCGAGATTCCCAACGCCGACAAGGAAATTGTGGTTCTTGGTGACGTGCTGCGCTCGGCCAACGCCCGGCGCACCGAACACCCCATGGTCATGGGCGTGGGCAAGGACGTCGAGGGCGGTTTCGTTGTCGCCAACCTCGCCAAGATGCCACACCTGCTCGTGGCCGGTGCCACGGGTGCCGGCAAGTCCTCGTTTGTGAACTCCATGATTGTCTCCATCCTGATGCGGGCCACCCCTGATGAGGTGCGCATGGTGATGGTTGACCCCAAGCGCGTTGAATTGACGGCCTATGAAGGCGTGCCGCACCTGATCACCCCCATCATCACCAATCCCAAGAAGGCAGCCGAAGCGCTGCAGTGGGTTGTTCGGGAGATGGACCAGCGTTATGACGATCTGGCCAATTACGGATTCAAGCACATTGACGAGTTCAACAAGGCGGTCAAGGCCGGCAACGTCCATCCGCCGGTGGACTCCAAGCGAATTGTGCGGCCCTACCCGTACCTGTTGGTGATTGTGGATGAGCTCGCCGACCTCATGATGGTCGCCCCGCGCGATGTGGAAGATTCCATTGTGCGCATCACGCAGTTGGCGCGTGCCGCCGGCATCCACCTGGTGCTGGCCACCCAGCGTCCGTCAGTGGACGTGGTCACCGGCCTGATCAAAGCCAACGTGCCCTCCCGCATGGCGTTCGCCACCTCCTCCGTCACCGACTCCCGCGTGGTCCTCGACCAGCCCGGTGCCGAGAAACTGTTGGGCCAGGGTGACGCCCTGTTCCTGCCCATGGGCAAGTCAAAACCCGTCCGTGTGCAGGGCGCCTGGGTCACGGAAGCAGAAATCAAGGCCGTCGTGGACCATGTCAAGGGCCAGCTCACGGCCACCTACCGTGACGACGTCGCCGTCGAGGCACCGAAGAAGGTCATCGAGGACGACATTGGAGACGACATGGACCTCCTGCTGCAGGCCACCGAACTCGTCGTCACCACACAGTTCGGCTCGACGTCCATGCTGCAGCGCAAGCTTCGCGTCGGCTTCGCCAAGGCCGGCCGGCTCATGGACCTGCTCGAATCCCGCGGCGTCGTGGGACCCTCGGAGGGTTCCAAGGCCCGCGACGTCATGGTCAAGCCTGACGACCTCGCCGATACCCTCGCCGCCATCCGCGGTGACGGTCCCGTGGCAGGCGGCACCGCCCTCGAACCTGGCGGCGCGCCGATTCCGGCCGTGGACCCGATGGCGGCAGCACTTGCCGAGAACGCGAATGCCAACCATGGCTGGGGCGGCGACCTCGTGGCTGATGACCTGGCCAACCGTCCGCAGGCCGTCGAGTACAACGACGGCAACGATGGCGACAACGGGGACGGCGACGACGCATGGTCATTGACGGGACGCTAGCGGACGGACCGGCGCGAAATGCCGCCGTCAGCCACTTTGCCGATAGCCTTGCACTGTGAGTGAAACGGTGGCGCCGCGCCCTTCGAATTGGAACCTGCCCAACGCCTTGACGATGTTGCGCATTGTGCTGGTGCCATTCTTCATCTGGTCGTTCGTTGCCGACGGCGGTGAGTACGGCCCCCTGCGATGGCTGGCTGTGGTGTTGTTTGTGGTTGCCATTTACACCGACAAGCTCGACGGCGACATTGCCCGGGCGCGCGGGCTCATCACCAGCTTTGGCAAGATCGCAGACCCCATTGCCGACAAGCTGCTGATAGGTTCGGCGCTTGTCATGCTCTCGGCTGTGGGGGAGCTGTGGTGGTGGGTCACCATCGTGATGCTCGTGCGTGAAATTGGCATCACCCTGCTGCGCTTTGTCGTGATTCGCTATGGCGTGATGGCCGCATCCAAGGGCGGCAAGCTCAAGACAGTCATGCAGACGGTGGCGATCTTTGTGTACCTGCTGCCGGTGACCCCCGCCAATTCCTGGCTGTCAATTATTGCCCTGGTCGTCATGCTTGCCGCACTGGCAGTGACAGTGGTGACAGGCGGGGACTACCTGGTGAAGGCATGGCAGCTGCGTGCGGCCGGCCGCAGCGCCCGCCAGGGTCACGGCACCGATCCGGGCGCCACCCCCGCCGGCAACCCCACGGAACCGGAGTAGCGGATGCTGACTGATACAGGACTGGCCGCGCTCGTTGCGTCGGCCGTGGCGGCAAACATCACGGTTGCCACCGCCGAGTCACTGACCGGCGGAATGGTGGCGGCCACGCTGATCCAGGTGCCTGGCGCCTCCGGCATGTTGCAAGGTGGTGTCATCGCCTACCAAAACGAGCTTAAGGAACGCCTTCTGGGCGTTTCGCCGGCGCTGCTGGAAAGCCGCGGGGCGGTCGACCCGGAGGTTGCCGCAGCCATGGCACTGGGAGCCTGCGCGGCCGCCGGCTCCCGCGTGGGCATCTCCACCACAGGTGTGGCCGGGCCGGAACCCCACCAGGGAAAGGAAGTCGGCCATGTGTACATTGGTGTGGCGCTTGACGGGGAAGCCCAATCCTACGAATACCATTTTGGCGGGGACAGGGAAATGATCCGGGTGCAGGCAACGCAGGAGGCCATTTCGCTGCTTGAACAAGTCATTAAAGCTGCCGGGGAACAAAAGTTGTGACCGGATAGTTAGTCATAGTGAACGCAAAATGGTTCCATTCCCTTTAGGATGGGAACATCAAGCGGGCACAGCACCCTCCGGGAACCTCCGGAAGGTGCACCCAAAGTGAATGATTGATCTAGGAGTAAGGCGATACCGATGGTGAAACAACCCGTATCCGTAAACGGCGTAGTGCGCTGGCGGGATGTGGGTTTGGCAGACGAGAAACCGCATCAGCAGAAGGAGCGCAAAATGGTGGTATTACGCCACGAGATTGGTGATGTTCTGCGAGATGTGCGTCAACGCCAGGGCCGCACACTCCGCGAAGTCTCGCACAATGCACGTGTCTCACTGGGCTATTTGAGTGAAGTTGAACGAGGACAAAAGGAAGCGTCCTCGGAATTGCTGGCCTCAATCTGTTCCGCACTGGAAGTGCCGTTGTCACTCATGCTGCGTGAAGTGAGTGACCGTTTGGCCATGGCCGAAGGCGTGGCTGTCCCGGACACCGTTCCCCAGGAATTCTCCGCCCGCTATGGCAGGGACCTGAACGAGGAACTCTCCGACGAACTGAACAAGGGCTTAATGTCCAGCGCTTTCTAAACTAGGTTGCCCCGGATTGCGGGGCCACCCCCTAAACCAGGCTGGACCCCTCCCTCGGGAGGGGTCCAGTTTTTTGGTTTGCCCGGTGCCCAATGCCCGTCGCCCTTTACACAGTGCCCGGTGCGTCCCGGCTGGGCCTGGCTTCGCTGTGGGGGCGCTCCTGGATGATTAACGGATGTAGGCGGCGTTGAGCTTGGCCACCAGCGTCGCAAGGGATGCCACTTCGTCCTCATCCCAATCCTGCAACCGGACATTAAAACGGGCATTAAAAGCTGCCTGCCTGCCGGCGTGAATCGACTCCATCTTTGCCCGGCCGGCCGCAGTCAGCTCAATGAGCTGGGCGCGCCGGTCCGCCGGGTCGCCTTCCCTGTCCACCAACCCCAGGCTTGCCAGCAGGGTGATCTGCCGGCTGACCGATGGCTTGCCCACACCAACCCGGCTGGCACGCTCGGTCAAACGCATCCCGCCCTGGTTGAGCAGCACGGACAACGGTCCGTAAGCCGCCGGTTCCAGGTCCGGATGGACGCTCCTGGTGAGTTGAAAGTTGAAAGTTGATGGCGCGGGCGCGGCGCGACAGCAGGCTCAGCTGTGTGTCAAGGTCTTCCAAGGCCGCAATTGTTGCCTCGTTTACAGCCACCGGCGGCGCGGATGCGGGAGTCATGGTGCAATTCCAGGCGTCAGGCAGGGCTCGTGACGGGCCCGCCGCCGGGCGATTCGCCCCGGGCGCGGGCATGCGAGAATGGTGGAGTGCGAGTAAGCGAATTTTGGCGATTGATGGACGATGAGTTCAGCCCCTCCTATTCCCGGGTGCTGGCCCGCGACCTGGTGCTCAGCGGCGTGGGCGGAAACACCGCAAGCGACGCCCTGCGTGCCGGCTTTGAGCCACGGGACATTTGGCTTGAGGTGTGCAAGATCCAGGATGTCCCGCCGTCGCGCTGGCTGGGCAGGGACATTGCCCCGAAAAATTAGACGGGGCGGCCCGAAAACGTGACTTTGGCCGTGTGCAACAACGACACGCCGTCAATCAAGCGTTAGATGTTCGAATATCTATTCGATCAAAACTATAATGGTTACTGTGCTGGGCCGTGGAGAGCCAGAAAGTTCTCCACAATTTCCGGGTTGGGGCGTGGTGGCCGCAGACAATGTCAGACCCTTGAACTAGCGTTTTAAGTGACGAGGAAAACCTGCAGGTCCGTTCCATCAGCAGGATGCCGGGAAACCGGTCAAGAACAAAAAATTGCACGAGCAATGCATCAGACCACTAATCGGGCACTGCGCCACCAGCGCAGCCGCCCGGGGCCGGAAACGGCGCAACGGAAAGACCGAGGTGAATCATGGCCGCTCCCGCAGACCGTGAAAAAGCGCTGGCAGCAGCACTGGCCCAGATTGACAAGCAATACGGCAAGGGCTCAGTCATGCGCCTGGGTGACGATGTCCGGGCACCCATTGAAGTGATCCCCACCGGCTCCATCGCCTTGGATGTGGCCCTGGGCATTGGCGGACTGCCGCGCGGACGCGTCGTGGAGATCTACGGACCGGAGTCCTCCGGTAAGACCACGCTGGCCCTGCACGCTGTTGCCAGTGCGCAGAAGCTTGGCGGCATTGCAGCCTTCATTGATGCCGAACACGCACTGGACCCGGAATACGCGGCCAAACTCGGTGTCGACACCGACGCGCTCCTGGTGTCCCAGCCGGACACCGGTGAGCAGGCCCTGGAAATCATGGACATGCTGATTGGTTCGGGCTCCCTGGACGTCATTGTCATTGACTCCGTGGCGGCCCTTGTGCCCCGTGCCGAAATCGAAGGCGACATGGGCGACAGCCACGTGGGCCTCCAGGCCCGTCTCATGAGCCAGGCCCTGCGCAAGATCACCGGGCGCCTGAGCCAGACGAAGACGACGGCCATCTTCATCAACCAGCTCCGAGAGAAAATCGGTGTGTTCTTCGGCAGTCCCGAAACGACCACCGGTGGCAAGGCGCTGAAGTTCTATGCGTCCATCCGCCTTGACATTCGGCGCATCCAGACCCTGAAAGAGGGTGCCGACGCCGTTGGCAACCGCACCAAGGTCAAGGTTGTCAAGAACAAGATGGCACCACCGTTCAAGATCGCCGAGTTCGACATCATCTATGGCGTGGGCATTTCGCGTGAAGGCGGAATCATCGACATGGGTGTCGAGCACGGCATTATCCGCAAGTCCGGTTCCTGGTACACCTATGACGGTGACCAACTGGGACAGGGGATGGAGAACTCACGGCGTTTCCTGAAGGACAATCCGGAACTGGCAGATGAACTGGAGCGTCTCATCAAGGCAAAGCTGGGTGTCGGTGTCATTGCTGAAACTGAGGATGAAACCGAACCCAAGCTCAAGGCTGTTGACGGCTTCTAGGGCGCCCCATGAACAACGCACGTCCGGCACCGGAACTGGAACCTGAAGCCAACCCGGCATCGGTGGCCAGGGCAATTGTGCTGCGCCAGCTGACACACTCGCCTAAAAGTAGGTTCCAGCTCAGCCAAAAGCTTGCCGAACGCCACATCCCCGAGGATGTGGCGGAGGCTGTGCTTGACCGCTTTGAAGCTGTCAAACTCATTGACGACGCCGAATTTGCCGACATGTGGGTGCGCAGCAGGTCGATGCACAAGTCACTGGCCAGGGGAGCCCTGCAACGTGAACTGACGGAGAAGGGGATCGCCCCGGACCTGGCACAGGAAGCCCTGGCACAAATTGATGACGACACCGAGCGCGGGCAGGCCATGGAACTTGTCCGGCGCAAGGTCCGGCCGTCCATGGACCTGGACGAAGCGGCGGAGCGGGACAAATACACCCGCCGCTGGGTGGCGATGCTGGCCAGAAAGGGATTCAACCCCTCCCTTGCCTTCCAGATCGTTGGCGAGGTCATCGACGAGAGCCGGCAGGAAGACTAGGCAGCCCGCGTCCGCGCCGGCGCAGCGCGCAGGCCGCAACTGCGCGACGGCAGGGACAACATGACAAGTATTTCGGCAGCAACCAGCGTGAAGCGGCTATGCTAGCGGCATATGAGTAAGCACCAGCCAAAACTACGCCGCCTGCTTGCCGTCTCAGTGGCGGCCGGTTTTCTGCTTGCCTCCGCCGTCACAGCCGTGCCGGCCCAGGCCGAGGACGCCCCGCCGTCGGGGTTCCCCAGCTGGGCCGATGTTGAACAAGCCAAGGGCGATGCAGCCGCCACAGCCGTTGAGGTCTCCAAGGTGTCGCACATGCTGGACTCCCTGGAAGCTGAAGCGGGAGTGCTGGGCACTGCCGCCGTCAAGGCCGGAGCCGATTTTGCCCTGACGCAGCGCCAACTTGATGCTGCCACCGCCGAGGTCGGTGTCCTGGGGGCCCAGGCTGCCCGTGCGGCCGAACAAGCCGAGAAGTACAAAAAAGATGCCGTTGCCGTTGCCGTGCAAAGCTACAAAAGCGGCGGGACCGGACTGGGACTGTTCGCCACTATGTCCGCCCTGGAATCACCCGAAAGCCTCAACGGTGTTGACATGCTTCACCAAGTCGGTGAGCGGGCCGCCATCAAGCAGGCGAGGGCCAATGAGGCCCAGGCAGCGGCAAGCGCCCTTGAAGAGACTCGAAAGGGTGCCGAGGCGGCCCAAAAGGAACTCACAGCCGCAGCGTCCAATTCCCGTGACGCAGCCGTTGCCGCCCAGCGCGCCGTGACCAAACAACTTGACACGAAAAAAACACAGAGCACCACCCTGGTGGCGCAGCTGGCATCCCTGAACAACACCACTGTCGCCAAGGAACAGGAATACCGGCAGGGGCAGCTTGAACTTGCCGCCTACAACGAGGCCCAGGAAGCAAAACGCCAGGCGGCCGCGGCGGAGGCGGCCCGCCGCGCGGAGGCCGAGCGGCAGCGTGTCGAGGCTGAACGGCTGAAACCGGCACCCCAGCAACCAGCCGCAAACCCGGCTCCGAACCCCGTGGTGAACCCAGCTCCGGCCCCGGCCCCGGCACCAAACCCTGTTGCCCCGGTGGCGCCGTCGGCACCGGTGGATCCGGACCCGGATGACGGCTACATACCAATTGACGTGCTGCTGCCGAACATTCCCGGTGGCGCAGTCAACGATCCGGCAGGGGCGCAGGCCTACGCCTCGACACGGTTGGCCGGACATGGCTGGGGGCAGGACCAGTTCCAATGCCTGGTCCAGCTGTGGGAACGTGAATCAAATTGGCGCACCAATGCCACGAACCCCATTAGCGGGGCCTATGGGATCGCGCAGGCCCTGCCGCCGAGCCAATATGCCGTCACCGGCTCCGACTGGCTCACGAATTACCACACCCAGGTTGACTGGGGCCTGGGCTACATCCAGGACCGCTACGGCTCACCCTGCGGTGCCTGGGACCACTCCGAAGCCATCGGCTGGTATTAAAAGCCTCACCTCCTCCCCATGTCCGGACGTCCACGCCCCGCTCGTGTGCGCGTCAGCCCATGAGCGCTTCCCACCGGGCCCTGCACTTTGGCGCGTGAGCGCCTCCACCGTGGCCTTGGCGAAGGCCGTTTAGCTGATACTTGGCGGCAGGTCTTAAGCTGGTACGGTGAGCCTGATCCAAGACAGCGTCGATACGTCCGCAACCGCAGCAAGCCCAGCCGGCCAGCCCCGCACCTACCAGGTGCGCACCTACGGCTGCCAAATGAACGTCCACGACTCGGAGCGCATGGCCGGGCTCCTGGAAACCGCGGGCATGGTCGCCTTCGATGATTCCAATGCCACAGGCGAGGTTGACGGGCACGGGCAGCCCGTGGGCCCCAGCGCCGACGTCGTCGTCTTCAACACCTGCGCCGTCCGCGAGAACGCCGACAACAAGCTGTACGGCAACCTGGGCATGCTCGCCCACGTCAAGGAGAGCAACCCCGGCATGCAGATCGCCGTCGGCGGCTGCCTGGCGCAAAAAGACCGCGACACCATCCAAAAGCGTGCACCCTGGGTCGACGTCGTCTTTGGCACCCACAACGTGGGCGCCCTGCCGGTCCTGCTGGAACGCGCCCGCCACAACGCCGACGCGCAGATGGAAATCCTGGAATCACTTGACGTGTTCCCGTCCACGCTCCCCACCAAGCGTGACGCCGTCTACTCCGGCTGGGTCAGCATCTCCGTGGGTTGCAACAACACCTGCACTTTCTGCATCGTGCCCTCACTGCGAGGCAAGGAACGCGACCGCCGCCCCGGGGAGATCCTGGCCGAAATCCAGGCACTCGTGGACGACGGCGCCATCGAAGTGACCCTGCTGGGCCAGAACGTGAACTCCTACGGTGTTGAGTTCGGCGACCGCCTTGCGTTCGGCAAGCTGCTGCGCGCCTGCGGTGACATCACGGGCCTGGAGCGCGTGCGCTTCACGAGCCCGCACCCGGCCGCCTTCACCGACGACGTCATCGCCGCCATGGCCGAGACTCCCAACGTCATGCCCCAGCTGCACATGCCGCTGCAGTCCGGCTCCGACAAGGTGCTCAAGGACATGCGCCGCTCCTACCGCTCTGCGAAATTCCTGGGCATCCTGGACAAGGTGCGCGAGCAGATGCCGCACGCCGCCATCTCCACCGACATCATTGTCGGCTTCCCCGGCGAAACCGAGGAGGACTTCCAGGCCACGCTCGACGTCGTTGAAAAGTCCCGCTTCGCCACCGCCTTCACGTTCCAATACTCCAAGCGCCCCGGCACACCCGCCGCGGACCTGCCCGACCAGCTGCCCAAGGAAGTGGTCCAGGAGCGGTTCCTGCGACTGACAGCACTGCAGGACCGCATCGCCGCCGAGGAGAACGCCAAGCAGGTGGGCACCAGTGTTGAGGTCATGGTCACGGCCCAGTCAGGACGCAAGGCTGCCGCAACGAGCCGGCTCTCCGGCCGTTCACAAGACCAGCGCCTGGTCCACTTCAGCGTCCCCGACGGCGCCGAGGCCCCCCGCCCCGGCGACCTTGTCACTGTCACCATCACGGAGGCCGCGTCCTTCCACCTCGTTGCAGACCCCACCACAGCTGATTACCAGCTGCGCCGCTCCCGCGCCGGCGATGCCTGGGACCTGGCCCAGGCCGAGTCGTGCGGCGTGCCCACCACTGGAACGTCCGACGGCGCCCGGCCGAAGGTCAGCCTCGGCATGCCGTCGCTTCCGGTCCGCACCGCATGAGCGCAACCCCCGCAGCGGCTTCGGACGCTGAGCTGTCGGGACGTGAGTTGCCGCTTGTGGCCATTGTCGGGCCCACCGGATCGGGGAAATCCGAGCTGGCCCTCCAGCTGGCCGAACGTTTCGACGGCGAGGCCGTCAACGCGGACTCCATGCAGTTTTATCTCGGCATGGACATTGGAACGGCCAAGCTGCCCGTTTCCGAACGCCGCGGCATCCCGCACCACCTCATGGACTTCCTTTCGGTCCGCGAGGACACCACCGTGGCAACCTTTCAGCAACTGGCCCGGACGGCCATTGCCGACATCCGCTCCCGTGGCAGGCTGCCCATCCTGGTGGGCGGCTCCGGCCTCTACCTCAGGGCGGCCGTGGACGTCCTTGAATTCCCGGGCACCGATCAGCAGCTCCGGGCCACCCTTGAGGCGGAACTTGAACGGGACGGGCTGCCCGCGATGCTGGCCCGCCTGACGGAGGTGGACGCCGTGTCCGCCGCCCGCATCAACGACGGCAAGCGCGTGGTGCGGGCCCTTGAAGTCCATGCACTCACCGGCAGGCCCTTCAGCTCCTTCATGCCCGATCGCCGCTACGTCACCCCTACCGTGCAGATTGGGCTGAACGGCGACAGGGCCGATCTTCATAACCGCTTGGAGGGGCGCGTGCATCGCATGGTGGACCAGGGCCTGCTTGAGGAGGTTGCGGCCCTGGTTCCCCAGGGGCTGCGGGAGGGCCGGACGGCGCACAAGGCCCTCGGCTACCAACAATTCCTGCGGGTCATTGACGGCGGGTCCACAGTTGCCCGGGCCAGCGAGGAAACCATCGTGGCGACCCGCCAGTTTGCCCGACGCCAGCTCACCTGGTTCCGTGCGGACCCGCGCGTCCAGTGGCTCGACTGGTCCCAGCCCGGGCTGGGTTCCGCGGCAGCGGCCCTGGTGGCCTCCGCGGATGAAGCCTAAGACAGCCAGCACGCACCCGACGGGCTGCCCGCATTGGGCGGGCAGGGCGGCTAAGCCGCCATCCGGCGTCGTCCGTCCGGCGCCAGGGCGGTTGGTGCCCTAGTCTTAATGCATGACTGAGCCAGCAACACCACTGACAGGCCTGCGCTTCTCCAAGGGGCACGGGACCGGCAACGACTTTGTGCTGGTGTCCGATCCCGACGGCACCCGCGAACTGACCCCGGAACAAACAGCCGTGCTGTGCGACAGGCACCGCGGCATCGGCGCCGACGGGCTGATCCGTGCCGTCCGGTCCCGGCACCTGCCCGAGGGTGCCGCCCTGCTGGCGGAAAACCCCGGCGCCGAATGGTTCATGGACTACAGCAATGCCGACGGCTCGCGATCGGAAATGTGCGGCAACGGCGTGCGGGTTTTTGTGCACTTTCTCGTGGCCCAGGGGCTCGTGGCGCTGGAGCCCGGCGAGGCGCTCACCGTTGGCACCCGTGCCGGCATCAAGGTCGTGTCGCGCACCCCCGGCGGCTACCGCGTGGACATGGGACCCTGGGACTTCATTTTCCCCGATGAAGCTGCGGGGCGGGGCATGGATTCGCTGGTCGACGCGGCCGGGCTTTCCGTGGAGCGCCCGGCACTGTCCATCAGCATGGGCAACCCCCACACCGTCGTGGCGTTGGCGGACCTGGCCGAACTTGCCGGGACGCAGCTCTTTACGACGCCCGTGGTTACGCCGCCGCCGCCGCACGGCACCAACGTCGAGTTTGCCGTGCCGGCCGAGCCGCTGGTGATGGACGACGTCGGACACATCAGCATGCGCGTCCACGAACGCGGGGTGGGGGAGACCCTGTCGTGCGGCACCGGCGCGTGTGCCGCAGCTGCCGCCATCCGCTTTTGGGCCGGCAGCGACGCCCCCGACGACTGGGCTGTGGCAGTTCCCGGGGGCGTGGTGGGGGTGCGTTTCATCCCCGGCCCCGACGGACGCGAACACGTTGAGCTCAGCGGGCCGGCCGAGATCGTCGCCGACGGCGTGGTTGCCCAAGGGCTGGTGTAACCCCGGCCGTCCGCAGTACGGCGCCTGCCCGCGGCTGCCGGGGCGTCGCCGTCGTGCCTACGGGTTGGTGCGGGTGACCTTCAGAATCCTGAACGCCTTGTTCGTGGAGTCGCGGACAACCGTGAAACCGGCCTCCGGGTACTGCTCGCCAAGCGCGCCAGCCAACCAGCGCTGCAGCGAGTCCGAACCAAGGTTCTTTTGGACCACCAGGTAGGCGTTGCCGTTGTGGGCGAGGCGGGGCAGCCACATGAGCAGGATGGAGTGCAGCTCCGACTTGCCCACCCGGATCGGCGGGTTTGACCAGATGGTGTTGAACCGAATCCCCGGATCAACGTCCTCCGGGGTCGACGCATGGACGTTGTCCAGTCCCAGCGCCGCGGCATTTTCCCGGGTCAGTTCAATGGAGCGTTCGTTGATGTCCACGGCGTACACGGTTGCGGCGGGGGACCGCAGGGCCAGGCTCAGGGCCACGGGCCCCCAGCCGCAGCCGATGTCAAGCAGATTGCCCTCTGTGGCCGGCGGCGGCGCCTCCGAGAGCAGGATGGTGGTGCCCTTGTCGACCCCGTCCGGGCTGAAGATGCCCCCTGCTGTCTGCAGCTGGCGCTCCGCGCCGGCCAAAACCACGCTGAGGGGCCGGCGCTTCATCGGCGTGGACGGTTGTGAACTGAAATAGTGCTCTGCACCCTGAGTACCCATAGTCATGCCAGATTAGTGTGGTTTTGCCACATTGTGTATCTAGGCGCGCCTAAGCACGGCCACGCCCCGGGGCACTTGTCCACAGGAAATTGTCGCGGAAGGTGTGCGTGTGGGCGGGCCGGACTACGATTGAGGGTAAGCGCCTATAAGGAGAACATGTCCAACGCATCTGCACACCATGGTTCCGACGACAACAAACTGCCCACAAACGGCGGAAACGGAACAACACCGGGCTCCGGCCAGCCCGACCAGGAGTTGTCAGTGGCCGAGATCGAGGCCGTGATTGACCGCATCCTGGCCAAGGACGCGGCCACCAGCCGGGCCGTGCGTGCTGACGAAGAAAGCGAAGCCCAGGACCCCTATGAGGGAACGCCTGCCGTGCGGCCGCTGGCCGGGCATGCCCAGGCCGTCTCGTCCCTGAATTTCCAGCACAGCCAATTTGACGGCGACCAGTCCGAACTTGCGGAGCGCAACGCGCTGCGCCGCCGGGCCAGCCTGTCCACCGAACTCGAAGACGTCTCCGAGGTTGAATACCGCCAGCTGCGCCTGGAACGTGTGGTTTTGGCCGGTCTGTGGTCGCAGGGGACCATGGCCGACGCCGAGAACTCGCTGCGGGAATTGGCCGCACTGGCTGAAACAGCCGGCTCGGAGGTCCTGGACGGGCTCGTTCAGCGCCGTGCCAAGCCCGACCCCGCCACCTTTCTGGGCCAGGGAAAGGCACAGGAGCTCAAGGAAATTGTGTACGCCACCGGTGCCGACACAGTCATCATTGACGGCGACCTCGCACCATCCCAGCGCCGCACCCTGGAAGAAGTGGTCAAGGTCAAGGTCATTGACCGCACCGCGCTGATCCTGGACATTTTTGCCCAGCACGCCCAGTCCCGCGAAGGCCGTGCCCAGGTTGAGCTGGCACAGATGGAATACCTCCTGCCACGACTGCGCGGCTGGGGCGAATCCATGTCGCGCCAGGCCGGTGGCCGGGTGGGAGCCGCCGGCGGCGGCATTGGTTCCCGTGGTCCCGGCGAAACGAAGATGGAGCTGGACAGGCGCAAAATCCGTACGCGGATGGCCAAACTGCGCCGGGAAATTGCGGCCATGCGCCCGGCCCGGGAAACCAAGCGCGCCAACCGCAAGCGCAACAGCGTGCCCTCAGTTGCCATCGCCGGCTACACCAACGCCGGCAAATCCTCGTTGCTGAACCGCCTCACCGACGCCGGTGTACTGGTGGAGAATGCGCTGTTCGCCACCCTCGACCCCACTGTGCGCAAAACCGAAACCTCGGACGGACTGGGCTACACCCTTGTCGACACCGTTGGATTCGTGCGCTCACTGCCAACCCAATTGGTTGAGGCATTCCGGTCAACGCTTGAAGAAGTGGCCGACGCAGACCTGATCCTGCATATTGTGGATGCCTCACATCCCGATCCGGAGGGGCAGATCTCGGCGGTGCGGACGGTGTTCGCTGAAGTCGGGGCGCTCCAAATCCCCGAAATCATCATCTTGAACAAGGCCGACATCGCGGACCCGTTCGTGGTTGAACGGCTGCGCCAGCATGAACCCCGCACGGTTGTGGTTTCCGCGCGAACCGGCCAGGGCATCGAGGAATTGCTGGAAGCCATCAGTGCAGGCATCCCGCACCCAAGCGTGTCCTTGACACTGTTGATTCCCTACGATCGCGGCGACGTCCTGAACAAGCTGCACCGCAGTGACGCCGAGATTGTCAGCCTCGAACACGGTGAGCATGGAACGCTGGCCAATGTTCGCGTCCGCGAGGACCTGGCTGCCGAGGTTGAACCTTTTGTCCAGCATGCCTGAGAGCGAATTGTCACAGCAGGCACTGGATCTTTTGGACCGGGCAGTTGAATCCATGGGCGGCCAGCGCCGAGATGGGCAGCATGAGATGGTCCGGCGGGTGGTCACCGCCATTGAAAGCGGCGACCACCTGCTGGTGCAGGCCGGCACCGGAACGGGAAAATCGCTTGCCTACCTAATCCCGTTGATCGTCAACGCCCTCACGAGCGACAAACCGGCCATTGTGGCCACGGCAACGCTGGCCCTGCAGGCCCAGATTGTTGGCCGCGACGTACCCAGGCTGTTGGCTGCCCTGGCACCGTTGCTGCCGCGTGCGATTGACGTGGCACTGGTCAAGGGGCGCAGCAACTATGTGTGCAAACACAAATTGGGTGGAGGTTTCCCGACCGAAGACACGGGGGAAGGTGCCCTGTTCAACCTGGGCGAAGACACCAGCGTCGCCCACCTTCCGGGGGCAAGCTCCGGTCCCACGTCCCAGCTGGGCAAGGAAGTTGTGCGGCTGCGCGAATGGGCACAGGACTCCAAAACCGGGGACAGGGACGAACTTGCTCCCGGCGTCACCGACAAGGCATGGCGGCAGGTTTCCGTCACGTCCATGGAATGCCTGGGGGCACAGAAGTGCCCGTTGGCCACCGAATGCTTCTCCGAACTGGCCCGCGCCCGAGGGGCCGAAGCGGACATTGTGGTCACCAACCACGCCATGCTGGCCATCAGTGCCTTTGAAGGCATCGCCGTCCTGCCCGATTACGACCTGGTGGTCGTGGACGAGGCCCATGAGCTCCAGGACCGGGTGACAGGTGCCGTCACCGGACAGCTGTCGGTCCAGATGGTCCAGGCGGCTGCCTCGAGCACCCGCAAGCACACAGGTGTTTCGGTGGACGCGCTGCACGCAAGTGCAGCAGCCCTTGACCTGGTTTTCGCGGGAACCCCTGAAGGGCTGCTGCCCAACGGGCTCAATGATGCCCAAAGCCAGGTCATCGGCCAGGTGCGCGACGCCGTCCGGGCGGCGCTGTCGGATTCAAAGCCGGAAGGCAGCGCCACGGCTGACGGTGGACGTTCCATTGCCAGGTCCCGCCTGAACCTGATCTTCGACCTCTGTGAGCGCCTGTTGGCGGCAAACGAGGCGCGGGAAGTTGTGTGGGCGTCACGGCCCGGCACATTCACACCGGGCAAGGGTTACCAAAAGGCTGATCCGAACGAACCCGCTGTCATCAACATTGCGCCCCTGAGCGTGGCGATGAAACTGCGCGAAGGCTTGTTTGCAGACCGCACAGTCGTGCTGACCTCGGCCACGCTGGCCATTGGCGAATCATTCCAGGCCACTGCCGGAGGCCTGGGACTGCTGGGTCCCAGTGCGCCCAATTGGACAGGGGCGGACGTTGGTTCGCCCTTTGACTACCCCAAGCAGGGCATGTTGTATGTTGCAGCCCACCTGCAAAAGCCGGGATTTGGGATGTCACCGGAACAGCTGGATGAACTGGCGGCGCTCATCACGGCTGCCGGCGGAGGCACGCTGGCATTGTTCTCCTCGCGGCGGGCGGCGGAGGATGCGGCCGAGAAATTGCGCAAGAAGCTCAAGGTGAAAATTCTGTGCCAGGGTGATTCATCCATGGCGGGGCTGATCAAGGAATTTGCCGACGAAGCTGACACCTGCCTGTTCGGCACCATGTCCCTGTGGCAGGGCGTTGACGTGCAGGGCGCCTCTTGCAGGCTTGTCGTCATTGACAGGATTCCCTTTCCCCGCCCGGATGATCCGCTGGTCACGGCCAGGGCAAGGGCAGTGGCGCAAAGTGGGGGCGACGGCTTTATCGCCATCTCGGCCACGCATGCGGCTGTGCGCCTGGCACAGGGTGTGGGGCGCTTGATTCGGTCCAGTGAGGACAGGGGAGTGGTGGCTGTTCTTGACTCCCGGCTGGCGAACGCCAGCTACGGCGGCTTCCTGCGGGCGGCCCTGCCGCCGTTCTGGGCCACCAAGGACAGGGCGGTGGCCTTGTCGGCGCTGACAAGGCTGTCGGGCAAATAGCTGACGGGTCGCGCGCGGCCATTGGTCACCGGCCCAACAGGGCTCAGTCGTCGGCCGCACCTTGCAACGCGGTTACGGCCGACGCGGCTACGGTGATCTCCCGGTGTGGCAAGCCACTCCCGCGCCAGCGCTGTTCGGCACGGGCCCCCCACCAGGTGGCCACGAGAAGCACCGCTGCCCCCAGGTAGCCAAGCGTGCCAATCCGGTCTCCGGCAAGGAGCATTCCCACGAGGAGGGCCCAGCCAGGTTCGGTGCCGAGAAGCATGCCTGCTCGTGACGCCGAGGTGTGCTTCGTTGCCCAGAGCTGCCCAAGAAACGCCAGGATCGTGCAGCCCAGACACAGGTAGGCAATAGTGAGCCAATTCGCGACAGTGAAGCCCGGAAGATGCGCCAGCAGTGAGTTTCCGCCCCAGGCGGCGAATATGACCGCGCCAAATGTGATCTCGACGGTGGTCAGCCCCAGCACGTTGGCTTTTTTGTTGACGGTAAAGCATGCCTCGGCAACACCGAGCAGGGCCCGTGTTGCTGCAGCACCAAGCATGAGTCCATCGCCGAGGTTGACCCCGGAGAAACCATTGCCACCCACGAGCAGCGCAATGCCGAGGAGGGCAAGCAGGATGCTTCCGACCAACGCAGGGGAGAGCCGTCTCCTGGTGAGAGCGGACTCGAGTAACGGGGTCAGCAGAATGGACAGGGCGATGATGAGCCCGGCGTTTGTCGCACTCGTGAGAGTGACGCCGATGGTTTCCAGCGCTATGGTGGCCGCCCGTAGGGTTCCAAGCAGGATGCCGGGAAATGCCGAGTCCCGGAGCCGATTTCTTGGCCGGGCGAAATGCGCCAGCAGCAGGATTGCCGCCGAGGGAACGAAACGAGCGCACATCACCGCAGCCGCGGATGAGGCCACCGCCAGGTCTTGAGTCGCCAGATAGCTTCCGCCCCACAATATTGCCACGATCAGGAGTACGGCGTCGGGGAGCAGTCGACGGGTGGAGGGGGATGCGAAGGACATGCTTTTACCGTACTGACAACCCTCCGTGCAGAACAACAGGCACTATCTTCAATATCCCGTAAGGTGAGCTTCATGGAAGTTCATCATCTTCGAACCTTGCGCGAACTCAGGGACCGCGGCTCCGTCACTGCTGTGGCACAGGCCCTGCACCTTTCTCCGTCTGCGGTGTCCCAGCAACTCGCAGCCCTGCAACGGGGAGTGTCAATTCCCCTCACCGAGCAGCGGGGTCGAGTGCTGATACTCACGCCGGCGGGCGAACGGCTCGCCGATGCCGGAGGTGAAGTGCTGGAAGCCCTCGCACGCGCAGAGAACTCCGTCACAGGGTATCTCCTGGCGCGACAGGAACTCGTTTCAGTCACCGCTTTTCACAGCGCCGGTCTCGCCTGGTTCCCGGAGCTTATCGCCAGAAGCCTCAACGATCCCGACGGGCCGAGGGTGCATTGCAGGGACGAGGACGTATCGGTCAACGAGTTCGTCGATTTGGTGGGCGACCACGACGTCGTGATCGCCCACCGTCCGCTGATGTCCGAACCCTGGCCCGCCCGCAGGGTGCACGCCACGCCTGTGCTGCAGGAACCGATTGACCTGGCCATTCACCGTGACCATCCACTGGCGAAACATGGGACGGTGCGCCTGGCCGATCTAGCGGCAGAAACCTGGGTGGCGGCGCACGAAGGATTTGCCCTCGAACCACTCCTCGTCCAGGCAATGTCTGCAGGCGCGGGCACCCCGATCCAGATTACGCACCGGGTCAATGAGTTCAACATGGTGGCGGCCATTATCGCCGAGACTCGCGCCGTGGGCCTGCTGCCGCGCTACACAGGACTGGCGCCCCACTTTCGGGAGCAGGTAGTGCTGCGCCGGATCGAGGGGCTCGACATTGGCCGGCACATCGAAATCCTGACAAGGCCCGAAGCGCGGGCACGGGTGAGCACGCGCACCGTGATCGAGCGTCTCATCGAGATCGCCGAGGAGACACGCCGCCGCGCAGAAGGAGCGCGCTGACTGCACCCCCGGGCTGGGCCTCATTCCCCGTAAATGCATGTATCCACTGAGTCTGGGGTGCGGCTTAGGCGATGCCGGCAGCGATCGTGCCGGCGCTGTTCTCGCCCGGCCGACAGGGAGCCCGCGTCGGGCTTCATGTCCGTAACGGAACACTCCATGAGGCGTCGTGCCGGCGTTGCATCACAACTGCCGGCTCCAAGCGACTTCGCGTCCGAGCTGGCCGGTTTCGGTAAATAGTTGAACCTGGTGTGTTGAGGCCAGGGCGACCGCAAGAGCATTCGTGTCTGCAGACGTGAACCCGGCTTTCTGCCAGAACGGCCCCGACCTGCGGCTAAACAGCCAGGCCCGGTCGGCGCCGGCTTCGACGACCCGGTCCATGGCAAATTGAGCGAGCCCCAGCCCAATTCCTGTTCCACGCAGTTCCGGAGCGACGGCGACGCTGCGTATGAGCGCATGGTTGCCGTCGTGGCTGCTTTCGTAACCAGTTGACGCGAAAATCCGTCCTGTTGTGGCATCCCGTGAGATCCACAAGTGCACCGACGGTGAATCGAGGCCGCTGAGCGTCAAATCGGCGGTGCGAAGGAACGCCGAGATTTCATCCATGTCGGCGGGGCCCGCGGGCACAAGATTAATCATGGCTCAACGGTATGCGCCCACCAACGGCATCCTGAAATATGTGGGAGATGATGCCACGCAAACAAAAACAAGAGTGAACAGTGCGGCGCCCCGGCCACTTGGCCGGGGCGCCGCACTGTCTGCAGGAGTGGTGCTAGAGACTGCGAAGCACCGAGACAACCTTGCCCATGATGGTTGCGTGGTCGCCGAGGATGGGTTCGTAGCGGGTGTTCTGGGGCAGCAGCCAGGTGTGGCCGTCGCGCTGCCGGAACGTCTTCACTGTCGCCTCGTCTTCGAGGAGGGCAGCAACGATTTCACCGTTGTTGGCCGTGTTTTGTTGGCGCACCACAACCCAGTCACCGTCACAGATGGCTGCGTCAATCATGGAATCGCCCTGAACCCTGAGCATGAACAGTTCACCGCTGCCCACAATCTGCCGGGGCAGCGGCATGATGTCATCGACCGACTGATCGGCCAGGATGGGCCCGCCGGCTGCGATGCGCCCGACCAGCGGGACGAACGCCGTGTCCGAGGAACTGCTGAGTTCGGCAAAGTTCAGGCCGTTTGAACTGCGCAGATTGGAGGGCGAACTGACACCCTCGATCTCAACCTGGCCGCTGTCGAGCACCAGCGGAATGAGGACCTCCATGGCGCGGGGACGTTTGGGGTCGCGGCGCAAATAGCCGTGGCGTTCCAGCTGCGTCAGCTGGTGCGTGACGCTTGACAGGCTCGCAAGCCCCACCGCATCACCAATCTCACGCATGGAGGGCGGGTAGCCCTTGTCGGCGATGGAGCGCTGGATGCACTCAAGGATTTTCTTTTGCCGAACTGTCAGCCCCTTCATTCCGGCGCGGCTGGGCGCCTGGGGGATGCGGTGCGGAGGTTCTGGAAGCGCCATGGTTCCCGGGTCCTTTCGTGGCTGCCCTGAACAATGTCAGTGCCTGCTGGTGGACTGCATCTAGCGGCCAATCCTTGTCTCACAAGTTTAAGCCACAAACGAAGCAATTTCAAACATTTGTTCTATCAGCCCTTGGCAAGTGTCGTCCATAGGTGCTAAAACTGTACTAGTAGCTAATTAGAACATACGTTCTATCGAAGATATAAGGCATGGAAATTTGATCCGACGGATGTTGATGGCCAAGGATCTAGATCCACGGCGAAAGGACCAGAAATCATGAATGCAATGGTTATCTCAGCACCAACCCTGAGCAGCAGGCACACAAACGACTCGGCGGCAGGCGGCACGGGACCGTGGCGCTTTCAGCCGGCCACCGAAGCCGCTGCCGGCGGCAGGGCGTTCAGGCCCGACTCCGCGAAGCCCGAACGGATGCAGTCCGGTTCGGTTACGGCGCCAGTCGGTTCGGTGCCTTTGGGTTCGGCGCAGGCTGGCCCGGGCATGAATGATGGTGGCCGGGCCAGGCTCCAGCTCACCCGCCGCGGCCGTCTGGTGCTCCTTGGCCTCCCCGCCATCCTCACGGCCGCCGTAATGGTCTTTGCCGCCCTGGCCATTGGGCTTGGCTCCATCGCCACCCCGGCCCAGGCCTCCGCCGCGTACGCGGCCGTGGACCTGGCCGACTACGCCGTGTCAGTCACCGTCCTGCCGGGCGACAATCTCTGGAGCATTGCCAGTGCTTCGAACCCGCATGGCGACATTCGTGACGTTGTCAGTGAAATTGTGGCGCTCAATGAGCTGGGCAGCGGAGTCCTGCAGGCCGGCCAGCGCCTGTACGTCCCCCTCCCCAAGTAGCGCCTGTACGTTCCACGCCCCAGATAAAGTCTGGGAGCTGCAGCAGCGCCCGCCGGCTGTGCCGCGAGTGCCCGCACCTGTCGCAAAGATGTCCGCATGGTGTCGCCGTTTCGGCATTTGGTCCGGTCGCCAATTAAGCTTGTGCCATGGATCAGTTTGAACTCTTAGGCCAATTGCCGCTCCGTGACGATCTGCGCGGACAGCACCCATACGGTGCTCCGCAGATTGACGTGCCGGTGCTCCTGAACGTCAATGAAAATACCTTCGGTGTCCCGGCCGACGCCAAGGAAGCCATCCTCACGGCTGTGGCGGCAGAGCTTGACGGCCTGAACCGCTACCCTGACAGGGAATTCACCGTCTTGCGCCAGGAGCTGGCTGCCTACCTGGGTCATGGGCTCGATGAAAACAACCTGTGGGCGGCGAACGGTTCCAATGAAGTTCTGCAGCAGCTGCTGCAGGCATTTGGCGGTCCTGGCCGCACCGTCATGAGCTTCCCTCCCACCTACTCCATGTACCCGCTGCTGGCCAGCGGCACCGGAACCGGTTACATCGCCGGAGTGCGGGCGCCGGACTTCAGCCTGTCCGCCGAATCGGCGGCTGAGCAGGTTCGCGAGCAGGCCCCCAACATCGTTCTTTTGTGCTCACCGAACAACCCCACCGGCACGGCCCTTGGCCTGGACGTTGTGCAGGCCGTTTACGAGGCAGGGGAAGCCTCGCAAGCCATCGTCATCGTGGATGAGGCCTATACTGAGTTCTCCCACGCCGGCACGCCCAGCGCGTTGAACCTGCTCGAGGGCCGCCCCCGCCTGGTCGTCTCACGCACCATGAGCAAGGCGTTTGCCATGGCCGGCGCCCGGCTGGGATACATGGCCGCGGCGCCCGAGGTCGCCGACGCGCTGCGCCTGGTCAGGCTCCCGTACCACCTCTCCGCCATCACCCAGGCGACAGCAGTGGCTGCACTGCGCAATTCAGCGTCCCTGCTGGCCAACGTTGAGCAGATCAAGGTCCAGCGCGACCGCATTGTCGCCGAACTCACGGCGCTGGGGCTGACTCCCGCACCGTCAGACTCCAACTTCGTCTTCTTTGGCGGGCTGGATAACCCCCATGAGGTGTGGGAGGCGCTGCTGGCCCAGGGAGTTCTGATTCGCGACGTCGGCATACCCGGCCACCTGCGCGTCACCGCCGGCACGGAAGCTGAAACCAGCGCGTTCCTGACCGGGCTGCGCACCTTTCTCGCCGGCCAAGGCACGGCTGCCTGACGCCGTCGTGCGTTGAAAAGAGCCCTGGTGCGGGACTGTTTGGGCTTTCCCCTGCCTTTTCTTCTAAACTGGTGTTAATCACCGAGGATCGACCGCGCGCCCAACCCTGCCCTGCACACGGGCGCGGGATGGCGCACACAAATCAAAGGACTGCTGCAATGACTGAGACCACGCCCAGCCAGGGACGAACAGCCCGCTTGGAGCGGGCGACAAGTGAGTCGAGCGTCATGGTTGAAATCAACCTCGACGGGACCGGCACGTCAACCATTGACACGTCGGTGCCGTTCTATGACCACATGCTCACGGCGCTGTCCAAGCACTCCCTGATCGACATGAACATCAAAGCCACCGGCGACACCCACATCGATGCGCACCACACCGTCGAAGACGTTGCGATCTCCCTTGGCGAGGTGCTGAAGGAGGCGCTGGGCAACAAGGCCGGCATCCGCCGCTTCGGCGAGGCCACAGTGCCGCTGGATGAGGCGCTGGCCAACGCCGTCGTCGACCTGTCAGGCCGTCCCTACCTAGTGCACGGCGGCGAGCCCGCAGGCCAGGAATACCACCTTATCGGCGGCCACTTCACGGGTTCCCTGACCCGCCACGTCTTTGAAGCCATCACGCTGCACGCGCAAATCTGCCTGCACATGACGCTCATCGCCGGCCGGGACCCGCACCACATCGTCGAGGCGCAGTTCAAGGCCTTTGCCCGTGCGCTGCGTTCGGCCGTCGAACCTGACCCCCGGGTGACCGGGATTCCATCCACGAAGGGTCTTTTGTGAGCTCCGGAGCGACGGAGAAGCCAGCCCCACCACAGCCCACTGTCACTGTCCTTGACTACGGTTCGGGCAATGTGCGCTCGGCAGTGCGGGCCCTGGAACGTGCCGGTGCGGCTGTGACGCTCAGTGCCAAGGCTGATGACGTCCTCAACGCCGATGGGCTGGTGGTTCCGGGTGTCGGTGCGTTTGGTTCAGTCATGGCCGAACTGAAAAACGTTGACGCCCTGCGGATGATCGGGCGCCGCGTCGCTGGCGGACGTGCTGTCCTGGGCATCTGCGTGGGCATGCAGGTCCTCTTCGACGCCGGTGTCGAGCACGGCGTTCACGAGGAGGGCATGGGGGAGTGGCCCGGAACCGTGGAGCTGCTGCCCGCCGACGTCGTCCCGCACATGGGCTGGAACACCGTCACAGCCGCCGAAGGCTCCATGCTGTTTGAGGGCGTTGAAAGTGAACGCTTCTACTTCGTGCATTCCTATGGGGTGCAGGCCTGGGACTTCGAAGTCCTCCAGCCGAAGATGCGCCCGCCACTGGTGACCTGGTCCGAACACGGTGCACCCTTCATCGCCGCCATTGAAAACGGGCCACTTTGCGCCACGCAGTTCCACCCGGAAAAGTCCGGAGACGCGGGAGCACGGCTGTTGCGCAACTGGGTGCGATCGCTGGCCAAGGCGGACAACTAATGTGGTCGCTGCTGTTGATGGCACTGGCCGGGCTGCTCATCGGCGGGGCCTACACCTTTTACCAACAAAAGTCCGCCCGGTGGATTCCCATCAGTTTCGCCCTGCTGGCTGTCATGTCGCTGGTGGCGGCATATTTATTCACGCTCTAGCTCCACCCGGCAAGCGTGCCGCAGGCCGCGGCCCCGCGGCCACTTCACATCCACAGATCAAATGACGTTGAGGACCCCATGACCACCCCCATTTTGGAATTGCTGCCCGCCGTAGACGTTGCCGACGGACAGGCGGTCCGCCTGGTGCAGGGCGAGGCAGGCTCGGAAACCGGCTACGGCTCGCCCCTTGAAGCGGCCCTGAACTGGCAGAACGACGGCGCCGAATGGGTGCACCTTGTTGACCTCGACGCAGCCTTCGGGCGCGGATCCAATGTGCACCTGCTGCGCGAAATGGTCGCCGCCTTGACAGTCAAGGTCGAGCTCTCCGGCGGCATCCGTGACGACGCCTCCCTGGAGGCTGCCCTGGAACTGGGCGTGGGCCGAGTCAACCTTGGCACTGCGGCACTTGAAAACCCCGAATGGACGGCCAAGGTGATCGAGCGCTTTGGCGACAAGATCGCCGTCGGCCTGGACGTGCGCGGCACCACACTTGCCGGCCGCGGCTGGACCAAGGAAGGCGGCGACATCTGGGAAGTTCTGGCACGCCTGGAAGACGCCGGCTGCGCCCGCTACGTCGTCACCGACGTCACCAAGGACGGCACCCTGCGCGGGCCCAACGTGGAACTGCTGCGGGAAATGTGCACCCGCACAGCCAAGCCCGTGGTGGCTTCCGGCGGCATCTCCAGCCTCGAGGACCTGCGCGTGCTGCGCGAACTCGTCGGCGAGGGCGTTGAAGGGGCAATCATCGGCAAGGCGCTCTACTCCGGCCAGTTCACCCTGCCGCAGGCCCTTGACGTTGCCGGCCGCCGCTAAATCATGACCGAGCTGCCCAAGAAGGCGCTGCCCGGACACATTGCCGCGGCCCTGGCCGGTGCCGGCGGGAACACCGACTCGGCCGGGCAGCCCTGGGCCGGGCGCGATCTGCCGGCGCAGGAGAAGTACCACAACTTTGACACCGATGACGGCGCCATGGACCCCGTCTACGCCGCAGCCTTGGCAGCGCTTGCCTCGGGAGACGGAACCGAAGCGCAGGTCGTGGCAGCGCTGGCCCACGCCCGCGTCTTCATCCCGATTGTCGCCCAGCTCGCGGAGCAGGCGATAGGGGAAAACGGCCTGGTCACCGACAAGGAGTCGGACATGGCCCTGGTGACGCTGCAGGGTCCCGACGGGCGGCGGGCGCTGCCGGCCTTTTCCCACGCCGAGGCGCTGACCCGGTGGCATCCAGGGGCGCGGCCGGTGGCCGTGTACGCTGCGCGCGCCGCCCTGTCAGCCGTGGCCGAGGAAGCGCAGCTGATGGTTGTGGATCCCGGGTCGCAACGGCCGTTCGTCGTCCGCAGGCCGGCCATGTGGGCTCTCGCGCAACAACGCGACTGGCGTCCCAGCTACGCCGACCCGGTGGTTGCCGAGGTGCTTGAACTTTCCCTTGCAGCCCTGGACCACCCCCTGGTGGCAGGCATTTCCGCAAGCCCCGGACAAGGCATCGGCACCCAGTGGGACACAGCCGCTGATCCGTCCGGACGGTTGGTTGCCGGCGGCGGCACCGGACCGGAGCTGTGCGTCACCCTGACCCTGCTGCCCGGCCTTGACCAGGTGGCAATAGACGGCCTGCTTGCCCGCCTGCAGGAATTCTGGGCGGCGAATGAAGGCTTTGCCTACGCAGTGGACTCTGTCCAGATCCGGCTGCGCAGCCGGGACCCGCAGGCTTGATTTACGGCAACAAAAAATCCAGTTTGCAGTAGTTGAACGCATATCACCGAAAAACTGTGATTTCCGTCCAACTACTGCAAACTGGATTTTGGCTTGGGGAGGGGCCGGAGCCTAGTTGACCGCGCCGGTGAACTTTTCGCCCGGGCCCTTGCCCGGTGCGTCGGGGAATTCCGAGGCCTCGCGGAAGGCGAGCTGCAGTGAACGCAGGCCGTCGCGCAAGGGACCGGCGTGCTGGCTGCCAATTTCGGGGGCTGCGGCGGTGACGAACCCGGCGAGGGCCGTGATGAGCTTGCGGGCCTCGTCCAGGTCCTTCAGCTCCTCCGCGTCGGGTCCGGCGGCCAGGCCGCACTTGACTGCCGCCGCGCTCATGAGGTGGACGGCCGCCGTCGTGATGACTTCGATGGCCGGAACTTCGGCGATGTCACGCACCACCGATGCTGCTTCTGTGTCCGTCAGGGCCTCCTCGGGGGCTGCCTGAAACGTGTTGCGGGTGTCCGAATTATTATCTGGGGTACTCATGCTGCTAAGCTTGTCACAGACCGACTCGATGCTGTTATTTATCGTGCGTCCTGAAGATGAAAATCACAGGGCACAGGATTGCTGCGGCAGCGAGTTTGCAAGTGGAGTCCTCTCCCACCTTTCGACCCATTCTTGGCGTTGTCTGGTTCAGGTTGGCGCTTTCCCTTGGGGGAGGGCAGGCAATTCCCTTTGACCGGGATGCCGCGCCGATCATTCGAGGCCTCCATTGCATCAGCAAATTGGGGGCCTTCTCCGTTGCTGGTGGCATTCACCTTTTCTTATGCAACAGGAGCTACACATTAGCGAGCCACGCATCAATGATCGAATCCGCGTCCCCGAGGTGCGGTTGGTTGGGCCAGCAGGCGAACAGGTTGGGGTTGTCCGCATTGAGGATGCCCTTCGTTTAGCAGCAGAGTCCGACTTGGATCTGGTAGAGGTTGCGCCGACGGCCAAGCCGCCGGTGTGCAAACTGATGGACTTCGGCAAGTACAAGTACGAAGCCGCAGTCAAGGCTCGTGAAGCCCGCAAGAACCAGACCAACACCGTCTTGAAGGAAATCCGTTTCCGCCTCAAGATCGACACCCATGACTACGAGACCAAGCGCGGACACGCAATGCGCTTCCTCGGCGCCGGTGACAAGGTCAAGGCCATGATCCAGTTCCGAGGCCGCGAGCAGCAGCGTCCGGAAATGGGCATCCGCCTCCTGCAGAAGTTCGCCGCAGAAGTTGCCGAAGTTGGCATCATCGAGTCGAGCCCCCGCATTGACGGCCGTAACATGGTCATGGTTATTGGTCCGTTGAAGAACAAGGCTGAAGCCAAGGCAGAAGCCCGCCGCAACCAGCAGCGCGCCGACGCCAAGGCACACAACGAAGCGGTTGCCAATGGCACCGCCCGCGTTGATGTGGACCGCGACAACAAGGTGCCGATGACCCAGTCGCTGGCTGACCTGCTGCCCGAAGGCCTGCACCTGAACGAGGACGCCCCGGCTCCCGCAGCCGACGTCGTCAACGACTCGGCAGCTCCGGCAACCGAGGCTCCCGCAGCTGACGCTGCCAAGGAAACAGCTGTTGCGGAAGCTCCCGCAACTGCACCGGCACCCAAGGTGAACGCTCCGGCCGAAAAGCCGGCTGCCGCCGTCGCACCTGCCAAGGAACCCGCCAAGACTGCGGCGCCCAAGGCAGCACCTGCCAAGGCAGCCCCCGCCGCCAAGGCCCCCGCACCGGCAAAGGCACCCGCAGCCAAGGCACCCGTTGCCAAGGCCGCCGACAAGCCGGCCGCAGCACCGAAGCCGGTAGCTGCGCCGAAGCCTGTCACCGCCAAGCCCATCCCCATGCCGAAGCCGATGGCCAAGCCCGCAGCTGCAAAGCCTGCGGCCAAGCCGGCAGCCAAGGCAGCAGCAAAACCGGCCACCAAGCCTGCCTCTGCAAAGAGCGCACCGGCGGCCGAAACCCCCAGCTCGGCTGAATAAGGTTTCACCTTTTCAGCGGTGAATACACCCACACAGTGACCCAACCAGTCGCTGCAAGAGAACCACAGGCAGCGCCGGTGGATACGTAAGGAGACAGGTCCTCATGCCTAAAATGAAGACACATAGTGGTGCCAAGAAGCGATTCAAGCTGACTGGTTCCGGCAAGCTGCGTCGCCAGCAGGCCAACCGCCGCCACTACCTGGAGCACAAGCCTTCCAGCTTGAAGCGCCGCCTGAAGGGTGACCTCCTGGTCGCCAAGGCTGATGTGCGCAACATCAAGAAGATGCTCGGCATCTAATTTCGCAAGTCAATCGGTGGAATTTCCAATTTCGGAACTGACACCATTCATCAAAGCCTTCCCCGGCATGATTGGCTTGGGATCTTTAAAATTGAAGGAGTACGCACGTGGCACGTGTGAAGAGGGCTGTAAACGCCCATAAGAAGCGTCGGGTTGTTCTTGAGCGCGCAAAGGGTTACCGCGGACAGCGTTCACGCCTTTACCGTAAGGCCAAAGAGCAGCTGCTGCACTCGTTTGTGTACAGCTACGGCGACCGCCGCAAGCGCAAGGGTGACTTCCGTCGCCTTTGGATCCAGCGCATTAACGCTGCATCACGCGCCAACGGCCTGACCTACAACCGCTTGATCCAGGGCCTGAAGGCTGCTGAGATTGAGGTTGACCGTCGCATGCTGGCCGACCTGGCCGTCAACGACGCCGGTGCTTTCGCCGCTCTGGTGAACATCGCCAAGGGTGCGCTGCCTGCTGACACGTCAGCTCCGGCCGCCAAGTAATTCCAGCATTTCCCCAGGAACCCCCAGTTCCTTGTTCCTGCTCTGCGACTGCTAAAGTCCTAAGCATGAATGAACCCGGGCGCCCGCCAGCAGAAGCAATGACCAACCCTCGAGCAGATCGGGTGCGGGACGTTGCCAAGCTGGTAGGGCGCTCGGGCCGTTTAAAGCGCCGGCAGTTTCTGGCCGAAGGCCCGCAGGCTGTTCGGGAGGCCCTCAGGGCACACCGCGAATGCCTGTCCGCCGGCGGAACCCCTGTGGTTGAGGCCCTGTATGCGACGGTTGAGAGCCTGAAAAAGTACCCCGAGCTGCTGGACGCCGCCTCCGCCCCGGGCGCGCGCCTGCAGGTGCGGATCGCCAGCGAACTGGTGCTCTCAGCCATGACTGACACCGTTTCACCCCAAGGCATCGTTGCTGTCTGCAATTTTGTGGACGTGCCACTGAGCGAAGTTCTTGCCGCCAAACCCAAGCTGATCGCCATGCTGTGCCGGGTCCAGGACCCGGGCAACGCCGGCACCGTCCTGCGTGCAGCCGATGCTGCCGGCGCCGACGCCGTGATCTTCTCCCAGTCCAGCGTTGACATCTACAACCCGAAGGCCGTGCGTGCCACTGCCGGCTCCATCTTCCACCTGCCCGTTGTGCTTGGTGCGGACCTCGCAGACGTGGTGGCGGCCGCTTCTGCCGCCGGCGTTGGCATTCTCGCCGCCGACGGTTACGGCCAGTTGAATCTTGACCTGCTCCAGGACGAAAGCGCCGCCCGGTCCTTTGACCAGGAAATTCCCGACGCCACCTATGACCTGGCCGAACCCACGATGTGGCTCTTTGGCAACGAGGCCCAGGGGCTGGCCGGGGAAGAGAAGGCGCTTGCCGATCACCGCGTAGCAGTTCCCGTCTATGGTGCCGCAGAGTCGTTGAACCTGGGCACCGCGGCCACCGTGTGCCTTTACGCCAGTGCCCGGGCGCAGCGGCGCGCGCACTGACGCATCACAGCGGGCCGTGAGGCCCGACGGCGGCCGGAGCGCAGGTGCGTGCGGCAGCTTGCGCCGTGGCTTGACGGTGAACCCTGGACCGGGGAGGGCCACCAGGTTCAGCCCGGCCCGGCCTTGGGCCTGCGTTTACCCTGGGCCAGGGCAAGGGCCGGGAAGAACAACACGGACAGCATCCCGGCCCCGATCAAGGCTGTTGCGATCCCTGACGGCAGGTACCCGCTGTCCACGCCAATGGCTGTGACGGCAACGATGATGGGCAGTCCCGTGGCCCCAAACAACGCAATCGCCCACCTGTCAGCCCAGGGGGACCCTTCGGGTGCGGCCAGGACGTTGGGCAGCCCGCGAACAACGAGCAGCACGATCAGGAAGATCGGCACCAACGCCAGGGTGAAGGCGTTCTTAAACAAGGCATCGAGATCAAATGACAGCCCTGTGTAGATAAAGAACACCGGGATGAGGAATCCAAAGGCAACAGCATCGAGCTTGGTTTCCACAACAGCTGCGTCGCCGGGGCTGGCGCCGCCAATGAAGACCCGCCAGAGAATGCCGCCGGCAAACGCACCCAACAGCAGGTCAAGGCCAAAGATGGTGCTGAGCGCAACTGAACCAGCAACCAGCAGCAACACCAGGCGGACCCCAAACTGGCCGCTGCCGTGCAGGGTCGCCGCCGTCAGCCGGTGGAAATGGTGGTGGCTGCCCCTGGCCGTCAACCAGATTGACACGGCAACGATGACGATGAATACCAGGAGGATCACGGCTGAGGCCCCGAAATCGCGGCCGCTCAGAAACAAGGAGATGGCAAGCAGCGGGCCAAATTCACCCACAGTGCCGACCGCCGCCACAGCCCTTCCGAAAACCGTCCGTGATTCGCCTGCGTCACGCAAGATGGGCAGCAGGGTCCCCAACGATGTTGTGGCTACGGCGATGCCGACCAGAATTGCCGCCTCGACGGTCGGGACGATGAGCAGGCCGGCGGCAATGCCCGCCGCCACCGAAATGAGCCAGGCCAGTCCCGCCCGGCGCAGCGGCCTGCCCTTGATGGCAGCATAATTGAGTTCATTGCCGGCCATGAAGAACAGCATGGCCAGGCCGAACTGGGACATCGTATGAATGAAGGCTGTGGGTTTGACCCACCCGAGCAGGGCCGGGCCGACGATGATGCCCAGGAGGATCTCGAACACCACGAGCGGGACCTTGACAGCACGGCCCGCGAGGGCGGCCAGTATCGGCGATGCCGCGGCGATGAATGCGACAACGGCAATGCTTATCGGCAGGTCGAACATGTCGGCGTCCTTTGTCCCGGCGGGAGACCGGGTCAACATGTCCACACGCAACAGGGCAGATCAGGCATTGTCCTGAAGGCGGTCATCCGGCCGGTACGACCATGATAGCCCTGCCCGGCCGGCTGCCGCCTTTCCGCTGCGCAGGAGCTCTTCCGGCAGCGGCCCGGGACGTCTAGCTTGTGGCCCGCCTGCGGGCAGCCTTGTCCAGCAAGCCGCTGACAAGGGCGATGCCCAGGCCCAGCACGGCGAGGGCCGCACCCACCATGGCCGGGGCCGTGTAGCCCCAGCCCCAGGTGATGACCAGGCCGCCCACGAAGGCGCCGAGGGCATTGGCCAGGTTCAAGGCGGAGTGGTTCAACGAGGAGGCCAGTGTTGGGGCGCCCGGCGAAACATCCAGCAGCCTGGTCTGCAACGAGGGAATGAGCATGGCGCCCGAGGCGCCAATGACGAAGATCATCAGCAGGGCCATCCACTGGATGTGGACCGAGGCCGCATAAATGACAAGCATGGCTGCAATGAAACCCATCACCAGGTAGATGCTGCCCATGACAGACCAATCGGCGATCCGGCCGCCGATGTAGTTTCCAACCACCATCCCCACCCCGTACAAACCAACGATGAGGGGCAGGAAAGCGGGGGAGAAGCCGGCAACGTCCGTCATGGTGTTTGCCACGTAGGTGTACACCGCGAAGAAGCCGCCGAAGCCGACAACGCCGATCAAGAGTGTCAACCACACCTGGCCGCGGCGCAGGGCGCCAAGTTCCTTGCGCAGGCTCGCATCAGGATGCGCCTTCTGGGCCGGAACAAAAAGTGCCATGCACACCATGCTGGCCACGCCGATGATGCCGACCAGAATGAACAGCCAGCGCCAACCGAACTGCTGGCCCACAAAGGTTGCCAGCGGCACGCCCAGCACATTGGCCACAGACAAGCCCATCATGACCATGGAAATGGCCCGGCCACGCTTCGTGGGCACCACCATCGAGGCCGCCAGCACGGCAGCCACGCCAAAGAAGGCACCGTGCGGCAGGCCCGCAATGAAGCGGGTCACAAGCAATGTGGTGTAGTCATGGGCGAACACCGAGAGCAGGTTGCCCACAGTAAACAAGGCCATCAACCCCAGCGCCAGGGTCTTGCGCGGCAGTTTGGCGCCGACGGCAATCAACAGCGGCGCCCCAATGACAACTCCCAGGGCGTAAGCGGAAATCACGTGTCCGGCAGTCGGCACGCTGACGCCCACGCCTTCGGCCACATTGGGCAGCAGGCCCATCATGGCAAACTCGGTGGTGCCGATGCCAAAACCGCCGATGGCCAGGGCCAGGATTGCCCACGCCACAACCCTCGGTGAGGCGGGCTTGGCGTCGCGCTGTGATTTAAGCAGGGTCATGAATTTTCTTTCGCAGGGTGGGTTTCTTCCGCTGCCGCACTGTGCTGGGCGGCCGGTGCCGGCACTCCGAAGACGGGGCCGCGCAAGGCAAGGCATGATGCTGCCGCCTCCAGTCTAGTTCGACCTAGACTGGTGGGGTGACTACGCAGAAACAGATAGTGGGCGCTGCCCTGGTCGATTCCCTTGCACATCCCGTTCGGCTCCTGGCTGCCCGGCGGACCGCCCCGCCGGAGTTTGCCGGCATGTGGGAGTTTCCCGGCGGCAAGATTGAACCCGGCGAAACCCCGCAGGAAGCCCTCCACAGGGAGCTGGCCGAGGAGTTGGGCGTCGAGGCGGAGTTGGGCGCCGAACTGCAGTGTCCGACGTCGGACGGCTGGCCCCTGAACGCCAACGCCGCCATGCGCGTGTGGCTGGCGCAGGTGACCAACGGCACGCCCGAACCGCTGGAGGACCATGACCTGCTGCAATGGGTTGAGCTGGCGGGGCCCGGCATTCTCGAGTTGGAGTGGATCCCGGCGGACCGCCCCATCGTGCAGGCGCTTGTGTCATTCACGGCCCGGCAATAACCGGCGGCAAAAAATGGCACGGCGGCTGTTGAAATTCAGCCGCCCTGTGCCAGACTGGGTGCAGAAGACCCCAAGGAGGTTGTGCCATGACGAGTGAAAATCACGACGAACAAGCCCCCACCGGTGCCAGCGACGAAACGAAGGAAAAGTTTCGCCAGGCCCTGGAAAACAAGAAAAACAAGCAGCACGGCAGTGTTGGAGCCGCCACCGATGCAAAGATCAGCGCATCACACGGTTCAGCCAGCCACAAGCGTGAATTCCGCCGCAAGAGCGGATAACCACCAGTCGGCCGTCCCCTGATCGTTTGACAGGCCCTGGGCGTCTCCCGTGTACCGGCAGGCGTCCAAGGGCTCGGCAGCCGCCCGTGCTGTCAGAACAGGGTGGGGGCCAGGCTGGCCAAGGCGGGATCCTCCGCGGGGGATCCCGCCTTTTTGGTGCCCCGGGTGCCCCTGAATCCCGCAGGCGGCCCATCGCTACCGGCCCGGCCAGCTGCCTGTCCCTGGCCTGTCGGGGCATCGCCCAATGCCGCGGTGTTCGACGGCATGCTGCCGTGGGGATATTGGGCTTCCTCGCGCCGGGGATCATGAACAAACCCCTGGGCGGAGAAGCCGTTGCGCTTCTTGGCCTCATTCACCCGGGCCGCAAGCCACTGGCGGTATTCCTTTGACGCGTAGGAGCCCGCGCCGTAGAGGCGCTGGTACCGTCCCACCAGCGAGGGGTGTTCGCGGGCCAGCCATTGCATGAACCATTCCCGGGTTCCCGGCCGCAAATACAAGGCACCCGCACTGACCCCTGTCGCGCCGGCGCCGGCCAGCGCAGCGAACAGGGCATCCAGCGACTCCTCGGAATCGGTGAGCCAGGGCAGGATGGGCATGGCCATGACACCGCAGGGGAGGCCTGCGTCGCGCAGTTTGCTGATCAACGCCAGCCGGGCCTTGGGGGAGGGTGTCCCGGGTTCCAGGGTGTGGGCCAGGTCTTCATCGAGCAACGCCAGCGAGATACCCATGCCAACGCTGACCTGCTCTCCGGCCTTGCTCAGTGCGGGCAGGTCCCGTGCCAGCAGCGTCCCCTTCGTCAGGATGGAAAATGGGGTGCCCGAATCGGCAAGGGCCGAGATGATCCCGGGCATGAGCTTGTAGCGGCCTTCGGCCCGTTGATAGGGGTCGGTGTTGGTTCCCAGCGCCACGTGGGGGCGCTGCCATGACGGCTTGAACAGTTCCTTGCGCAGCACCTGCGCCACATTGACCTTGACGACCACCTGGGAGTCAAAGTCAACGCCGGGGTCAAAGTCCAGATAGGTGTGGCTTTTGCGGGCGAAGCAATAAACACAGGCGTGCGAGCAGCCCCGGTACGGATTCACTGTCCATTCAAACGGCATGGTGGAGCTGGGCGGCACCTTGTTCAGGGCCGATTTGGAGAGCACCTCGTGAAAGGTGATGCCCGCAAATTCCGGTGTCTGGACACTTTTGACGAGTCCGGCCAGTGGCAGCAGGGGCTGCGTTGTCGCCGCCGTGTCGGGTGCCGCGCCGCCGGTTGGCTCGGGGAAAAGTGGCTGGTTGAGTTCTTGATTTGTCCACCGCATGAGTCGATTAGAACATATATTCTAATCAGGGGCAACGCCCCTGCGCAAAATGTTTGTTACCGGCGGGTAGTGATGTGTCCCAAGTCACGCTGTGTGGCACTATGGTGGAGGCATGCGGGCGATGATGCCCCAGCTGCCCGGCCAGGCCCACATCAATGACGATGCGGGCCGGTGCTTGGCAGCCCCAGCACAAAGGAGCAGTCATGACGAACCTGGCCACCATCGTCCCAGCCTCGGCCGCACGGAACCCCGGTGGGGTTGCCATCAAGCTCGATGACATTGAAATCTCCTTTGGCGCCCTGGAGGTGCTCAGTGCCAAGGTTGCGGCACTGCTGGCTGCCCGTGGCACGAAACCAGGGGACAGGGTGGCCTTGATATCACCGAACCTGCCGCAGATGCCAGCCATCTACTACGGAATCCTGCGCTACGGTGCCATTGTGGTGCCGTTGAATCCGCTGCTCAAGGCCCGCGAGGTTGCGTACCACCTCAGGGACTCGGGCGCCATGCTTGCCTTTGCCTGGGAGGGGGTCATGGCTGAGGTTGAGGGTGGCGCCGCCGAAACCGGCACCGCCATCATTCCCATTGACGCAGGGTTCATGGCGCTGCTGGCTCCCTTCGAGCCGCTGTCCGAGGTTGCCGCTGCCGACAAGGGGGACACCGCAGTCATCCTGTACACGTCCGGTACCACGGGCAAGCCGAAGGGTGCCGAACTGACGCACGAAAACCTGCGCAGCAACGCCGAAGTGTCCGTAGGCCTCTTTTCCAGCCGGGATGGCGACGTGATTTTTGGCGGGCTCCCGTTCTTCCACATCTTTGGCCAGACTTGTGCACTGAACTCAGCGGTGATGGCTGGCGCGACAGTGACGCTGCTGCCCCGATTTGACCCGGTCAAGGCCCTGGAAATCATCCAGCGTGACAAGGTCACCATCTTTGAGGGGGTGCCGAGCATGTACATTGCCTTGCTGCGCGCCCCCGGTCGGGAAAACTACGACCTCAGCTCCCTGCGCGTGGCCGCATCCGGCGGCTCCGCGCTGCCGATGGAGATCCTGCACGAATTTGAGTCGGCCTTCGATGCCACTTTGCTGGAAGGCTACGGGCTGTCAGAGACGTCGCCAGTCATATCCTTCAACCAGATGGACGGCATCCGCAAGCCCGGCTCCGTGGGCACCATGGTGGCCGGGGCACAAATGCGGGTGGTTGACGACGCAGGTGCCGACGTCGAACCCGGCACGGTGGGGGAGATCGCCGTGGCCGGGCCGTATGTCATGAAGGGCTATTGGAACAACCCCGAGGCGACGGCCGCTGCCATCCCCGACGGCTGGTTCCGCACGGGCGACCTGGGCCGCATGGACGAGGACAGCGTGTTCTTCATCGTGGATCGCAAGAAGGACATGATCCTGCGCGGCGGCTACAACATCTATCCGCGCGAGATTGAGGAAGTCCTGTACGAGCACCCTGCCGTGGCCGAGGCTGCCGTCCTTGGAAAGCCCGACGACGTCCACGGCGAGGAGGTCTGTGCTGCGGTGTCGCTCAAGGACGGTGCCGAGGGTGCGGACGACCCGGAAGCCCTTGCCGCGGACATCAAGGAGTTCGTCAAGGCCCGGGTTGCCGCCTACAAATACCCGCGCCAGATCATCATCATGGAGGCACTGCCCAAGGGTCCGACGGGCAAGATCCTCAAACGCGAGATCAGCATGCCCTAGTGCTCTCCGGGAGCGGCGTCGCCGGTGGCCGCCGCTGCCCGGCCGGCGTGCTGCGGCTAGTTCAGCAGCCAGGTGACCTGCACGGCCATGGCAACGTCGCGTTGCCCCGGTTCAATGGCCATGGAGCTGTCGGCGACCAGGGCGGCCCTGGCCATCATGGGCCGCGGCGGCGTGTCACGGACCACCCCTTCGCTGACGTGGCTCACCTCGCCCAGTGTGCGCCCGGCCAGGCCGGCATAAAGTTCGGCCGCACGCCGGGCATCCGCCCAAGCCGCCGACCGGGCGGCATCCTGGGCTGCAGACGGGTCTGAGACCGCCGGTGACATCCCGTTCAGCCGGACGTTGTTGTTGCCGCTGTCCACCACAGCAGCGATGACGTCTTCGGCGCCTTGATCGTAGCGAAGGGAGACGGCCAGCGTGCTTGAGACCGTGTAGCCGGTCGCCACCGAGCCGGTGCCGTCCTGCCAGCGGGTGTCCACACGGACGTCCAATGAAGACGAAGTGATGGATTCCCTTGCCACACCCATGGCAAGAAGCCTGGCGTTGACGGCGTTGACTGCCTCGCTGGCTGTCGAGTAGGCGGCGCGCACGGTTGGCTGCGCGGACTCGACGCCAATGTTGATGTTGAAATAGTCGGGGGCTGCCTGTGCAGTGCCTTGTCCTGTGACGGTAATGGAATGCTTTGCATCAGTCATTGCGGGTTCCCTTCCCGGGATGTTGTGGACTTGAGTGTTTTCGGGGCGGGGATTGAATGCCAGGGGCCTGAAGCCCCGCTGACTTAAACAACGCCAGGCGCTGCAATTGGTTCCTGATGGCGGGCAGCCGGGCAATCGTTGGCAGTTCCCGGTACCCGCCCAACGCCAAGCCTGCGTTGCGTTCAAAGAAGTTGCGGCTGCCGGGATCCCCTGTCCGCCACCACGAGTATGCGGCGCAGGCAAAGTAGAGCGGCAGGAACGGCAGGCCCAAACACCATGCGTACTGCGTGGCGTGCCCGGCCTCGTGGGCCAACAGCTCGGGACGGGAGTCGATGAAGGGCCTGTCTGCCCGGTAAAGGATCACATTGCCCACCGTGAATGCCCCGGCCAGCGGCAGTTTCGGCTGGTAGCCGGTGCCCAGCAGCAGCCCCTGCGGGCCCTTTTCAACCGGGGTGCGGGTGAGTGTGGCCAGCAGCAGGCCGGCAGGAGTGGAGAGGTTCACTGCATTGGCGACGGCGCGAATGCGCGGGGACAATTTCACGAGGCGGCGTCCTTGCTTGGAATGGGTTGCGTGGAGGTGACTGTGAGTGCGGCGAGTGCCTGCGCGGTGCCCGGTGTGGAATGGCCGCAGGCGTCCATGGGCCACTGGACGTTGATTGCCTGCCCCGATGCGTTGACGAGCCAGATGGCTGGCAGGATCTCACCGTAGTCCAGGCAGGATGCGTTGCCGCCGCGCTCGCTGGGTTGGGCTAGGGCCGCCAGAAGCGGCGCGTAGTCTCCGGAGAGGTTTTCCCGTGTGACTTCGCCATGCATTTCGCCGGGCGTGCAGCTGACCACCTCAACGGTGCCAAAACCGTCCGGCACCCGGCCCTTGAGCAGCGCGGCAGGCTCGGTGGAGGCGGACTCCCGGCCGGTTGCCGTGGAACAGTCGACGGCGGACTGCAGCGAGGCAGGTCCTGGCAGGTATTGCCCGGGGGAGGAACAAGACACAATGAGCAGGAGGGCACAGGCCAGGGCCGCCAGGCGCAGAACGAGGCGGGCCGATTCACCCGTCGGGTCCGAAGCCGTCATTTGCCCTGCCCCGGATTGGGCAGCACCACGATGTCCACAACCTGCAACGCAGCAATGGCCTTTTGCGTGTCCGGCTTCCCTCGGGTCTTTCCGCAGGAGTCCGTGGGCCACGTGACTTGCACGGTGTCGCCCGCCGCATTGACCAGCCACAATCCGGGCACCAGTTCCATGTCTGCAGTGCACGGACCGTTTCCTTGTTTGTCGCTGGGTTGCGCCAGGGCCGCCAGCAAGGGAGCGAAGTCGCCGGCAAGTTGCTCCTGCTGGAAGAGAACCTTGTGTACGCCGTCAACGTCGCTGCCGCCCGTGCGGCAGATGAACACCTTCTCCGGCACAAATCCTGCAGGCACAGATCCGGCCAGGGCAGCTGGCGGGGCGGTGGGGACGTAGCCGGGAAAGCCGCTGATGGAGGCCGGGCAGTCAACGGCTTGTTGCACCACGGCCGGATCCGGATGGTACTGCGTCACCTTGGCGGCAGGGACGCTGCACCCGGCCATTGCCATGGAAGACACCTGCGCAAGGCAGGCCAGCAGCGCCAGGCGGGGAACCGGCGTCGTACTTCTGCGGCGAAGGGAGCTCATGAGCGTTAGCGTAACAAGAGGGGCGCGCAAATGGGTCGCGATGTGGTTGCGAATTGGGTTCATCGCAGGCACACGCCGTCAACTAGACTGGAACAGGCGGGAGGAGCTACCCCGCCGCTTACTCGCACACGAGCTTAGGTAAAAACTGTAGATGTCTGAAATGCCCCAAAAGACGGCAGAGATGCCCGAACCAACCATCGAACCCGCAACGGTCCCGGATCCGCTGGACGAAGCAGCCATTGGCACAGCCGTTGACAACGCGCTCGCAGCCATTGCCGACGCCGCCACACTGGATGAGCTGAAGACCGCCCGGCTGGCGCACACCGGCGAAAAGTCGCCGCTGAGCCTTGCCAACCGTGAGATCGGCGGGCTCGCCAAGGAATTCAAGGCTGCCGCCGGCAAGCTCATGGGCGGCTCGCGCGGCCGTGTCGCCAAGGCGCTCGCAGCCCGCACCGGTGTGCTCGAGGCCGAGGACGCCGCGCGCATCCTGGTCGAGGAGACAGTTGATGTCACGGCCGCCCCGCGCCGCCGCCGTGCCGGTGCCCGCCACCCGCTGTCCACGCTGCAGGACCGCGTCAGCGACATCTTCGTGGGCATGGGCTGGGAAATCGCCGAAGGCCCCGAACTTGAATCGGAATGGTTCAACTTCGATGCCCTGAACTTCAAGCCGGACCACCCGGCCCGCGAAATGCAGGACACGTTCTTCGTGGAGCCCCCCGAGGCCCACCTGCTGCTGCGCACCCACACCTCACCGGTGCAGGTCCGCGCCCTGCTGGAACGCGAGCTGCCCGTGTACGTGCTGTGCCCGGGCAAGGTGTTCCGCACCGACGAGCTCGACGCCACGCACACCCCCGTGTTCCACCAGTTCGAGGGCCTGGCCATCGACAAGAACCTGTCCATGGCGGACTTGCGCGGGACGCTGGAGCACTTTGTCCAGCAGATGTTTGGTGCAGAAGCCATCGTGCGCATGCGCCCGAACTACTTCCCGTTCACCGAGCCCTCCGCCGAGATTGACATTTGGCACCCCGGCGCCAAGGGCGGCCCGCGCTGGATCGAGTGGGGCGGCTGCGGCATGGTCAACCCGAACGTGCTCCGCGCGGCCGGCATCGACCCGGACGAATACTCAGGATTTGCCTTCGGCATGGGCATCGAGCGGGCGCTCATGTTCCGCAACGAAGTGGGCGACATGCACGACATGATCGAGGGCGACGTACGATTCAGCGAACACTTTGGGATGGAGATCTAAGCGGTGCGTATTCCACTGACTTGGCTGCGCGAGTATGCGCAGGTACCGGCGGGCGCAACCGCCGAAGACGTAATGACCGACCTGGTAAAGGTCGGATTTGAAGAAGAAGACGTGCACCGTCCCCTGGATGAGATCAGCGGCCCCATCGTGGTGGGCCAGGTCCTGACCCTTGAGAAGGAAGCACAGACGAACGGCAAGACCATCAACTGGTGCACCGTCCGTGTGGTGCCCGAGGGTGCCGCCCAGACCCTGGACATTGACGGCATCGATCCCTCCGGCGTGCAGGGCATTGTTTGCGGTGCACACAACTTCGAGGTGGGGGACAAGGTTGTTGTGACCCTGCCCGGTGCCGTGCTGCCCGGCGACTTCCGCATCACCCCGCGCAAGACCTACGGCCACGTCTCGGCAGGCATGATCGCCTCAGTGCGTGAGCTGGGCATGGGCGAGGACCACGACGGCATCCTGGTGCTCTCCACCCTGGGCCTTGACCCGGAGCTGGGCACCGACGCGCTGGAGCTCCTGGGCTTGACGGACGAAGCAGCCGAAATCAACGTCACCCCGGACCGCGGCTACGCGTTCAGCATCCGCGGCGTTGCCCGTGAATACGCGCACGCCACGGACAGCGTGTTCACGGATCCGGCATCCCTGGTGACGGTGAGCGAACCCTCGGGTGAGGGTCACGCCGTCGTGCTTGCCGACGAGGCGCCAATCTACGGCCTGCCGGGCTGCGACAGGTTTGTGGCACGCACAGTCACCGGAATTAACCCCGGTGCGCCAACTCCGACGTGGATGTCCTCGCGACTGCGCCTGGCCGGGATCCGTTCCATCTCCCTGCCGGTGGACATCTCCAACTACGTCATGCTGGAACTCGGCCAGCCGCTGCACTTCTACGACGCCGACAAACTCTCCGGCCCGATCACGGTCCGCCGCGCCGCCGCCGGCGAAACGCTGAAGACCCTTGACGGCAAGGTCCGCAAGCTCGACGCCGAGGACCTGCTCATCACCGACGGTTCCGGCGCCATCGGGGTTGCCGGCGTCATGGGCGGGGCCGCCACCGAGGTCACCTCCGCCACCACCCGGGTGCTCATCGAGGCCGCGCACTTCGAGGAAGTGTCCATCTCCCGCTCGCGCCGGCGCCACAAGCTCCCGTCCGAGGCGTCCAAGCGCTTCGAGCGCGGCGTTGACCCCGAGGTTGCCGACGTTGCAGCCCAGCGCGCCGTGAACCTCCTGGTTGAGTTGGCCGGCGGCACAGAGGAAACCACCATCACCGACGTTGGCACCCCCGCCGTGGTGGCTCCCGTGTTCCTGCCGTCCGGGTTCACCTCGGCCCGCATCGGCATCGAGTTCACGCAGTCGCAGATCATCGGTTCGCTGACCGACCTGGGCGCCGTGGTGGACAAGGTCGACGGCGGATATTCCGTCGCGGCCCCCAGCTGGCGCCACGACCTGCTCACCAAGGAAGACCTGACGGAGGAGGTGGCCCGCCTGGTGGGCTACAACCTCATCCCGGCGACCCTTCCCACGGCACCTCCCGGCCGCGGCTACTCGCGCGTCCAGCAGCAGCGCCGCCGCGTGGTCCAGGCCCTGGCCGACTCCGGGCTGACCGAAATTCTGGCTTACCCGTTCGTGTCGAAGGCGTCCAACGACACCTTCGGCGTGGCCGACGCCGGTGCCGCCCGCACGGCCGTGAAGCTTGCCAACCCGCTCAGCGAGGAATTCGGCTTCCTGCGGACCTCCGTGCTGCCGGGCCTGATTGAGATTGCCAAGCGCAACCACTCGCGCGGCTTCCACGACCTGGCCCTCTTTGAGTCCGGCCTGGTGTTCCTGCCGGACGAGACGTTTGGCACCGCGGCCATCCCGCCGCTGGGCATCAAGCCGTCCGAGGACGTCCTTGACGCCCTGTACGACGGCATCCCGTACCAGCCGCTCACCATGGCTGCAGTGTTCACCGGCAAGGATTCCCCGGCCGCCCCCTCGCATGCACCGCGTGCCTGGGACTGGGCAGATGCCATTGACGCCGCCCGCCTGGTGGCCGACGTCGTTGGTGTGGAACTTGTCGTGACACAGGGCTCGCACCAGGCGTTCCACCCGGGACGTGCCGCCGAGCTGACACTTCGCAATGGGGACGTTGTCGGCTATGCCGGCGAGCTGCACCCGAAGCTGCTGGCCGAGCTGCACATGCCCGCCCGGACGGTGGCCATGGAGATCAACGCCGACAAGGTGTTTGCCGCTGCTGCCGACGTCATTGTTGCCAAGCCGATCTCCACCTTCCCGGTGGCAACCCAGGACGTGGCACTGGTGGTTCCCGCAGAGATCCCGGCACAGTCCGTGCTGGAAACCCTGCGCGAAGGCGCGGGCGAGCTCCTTGAGGATGTGGCCTTGTTTGACGAATACCAGGGCGCCGGCATTCCGGAGGGACGCAAGTCGCTGGCCTTTGGCCTGCGCTTCCGCGCCGCCGACAGGACCCTGACGGCCGATGAGGCATCGGCGGCGCGGGCATCCGCCGTCGAGCTTGCTGCAGAGCGGTTCGGCGCCACCCAGCGCTGATCCCTACGCAGGCCCCGTTCCCATACAAGTGACCCGCAGTTGTGGTCGCAAAATGACGTGAAAACGTCACTTTTGCGACCACAACTGCGGGTCACTTCTTTAACGTCCGGTGCCTGGATGGCGGAGTTCCCTGGGGCCCGTAATGCACAATTGATTCATGGCGACTGAACGAAAAGACTTGGGAAACGGCTGGGTGGATGTCCCCGAGGCAAGGATCTATTGGGAAACATCGGGCAATCCGGACGGTGTGCCGGTCTTGTATCTGCACGGCGGCCCGGGCAGCTCATTGGGCGCGGGAGGCTATCGAAATCGCCATGAGCCCGAACGTTTTTGGACCATAGGGCTCGATCAGCGCGGGTGCGGCCGCAGCACGCCCACTGTCCAGGACGACCTGGAGCAGCTGTCACGCAACACCACCCAGACGTTGATCGCCGACATCGAAGCGGTCCGGGAACACCTGGGCATTGAAAAGTGGATCGTCACAGGTGTTTCGTGGGGCAGCACCCTGGGCCTGGCCTACTCGCTGGCTCATCCGGAGCGGGTCACCGGGATAGCCTTGATGGCTGTCACGACAACCAGCCGAGGCGAAGTTGACTGGATCACCGAGGGAGTGGGGATGATCTTCCCGGAGGCCTGGCAGGAATTTTCCCAGGCATCGGGCGCCCGGCCCGGCGAGCGGGTGGTGGAAGCCTATGCCCGGCGGCTGGCCGGGGCGGACAGGGAAGATGCAAGGGTTGCTGCCGCTGGCTGGGACAGCTGGGAGTCCTGGCACGTGTCGCTGAACTCCACGCTGATCCCGGGGCCCTGGATCCAGGACGAGCGTACTCGCATGACGTTCGCCTTGCTGGTGACGCACTACTGGTCGAATGATGGATTTTCGGCCGAAGGTTTGGAGATCACGGACAGGATCCACGAGCTCAACGGGATTCCCGGCCACCTCATACATGGCCGGCGCGATGTCAGCGGCCCGGTGGTGACACCCTGGCGCCTGCACCAGCGGTGGCCGGGCAGTGTGCTGACGATTGTCGAGGACGAAGGCCACGGTGGGCCACGGTCCGTCCAGGCCTTGGTCAGCGCCGTCGAGGATATCGCCGCCGGCCAACAAGAAGAGGCGCGCACCTGACGCGGGTTGTTCGCATTGCGGTGATCGCATTGTTCGCATGTGTATTGCAAACATGTTATTTCGTGTTGATTCTGCATCGGCGCTGTCACTGGCCGACCAGATTGCGGTCCAGGTTCGTGCGGGAGTTGTCGACGGCGCCTTGGTGCCGGGGGAGCGACTGCCGCCGGCGCGTGATCTCGCCACGGCGTTGCAGATAAACATGCACACAGTGCTTCGTGCCTACAAACAGCTGCGCGACGAGGGCGTTATCGAGATGCGCCAGGGTCGCGGAGCATTTGTGCGCCAAGATGCGGGGCCTGGGCTGATACGCATCACCGAATTGGCAGAACAACTATTGGAAGAAGCGCGCAAGCTGGGAATGTCCCAGCAGGATGTCGCGCGTTTGATTGGGGGAGTTGCACAAGCATGACTGAGGTACAACAAAGGACCAGCGCCACCCGGCGCATCGCCTCCGGCATCGTCGGACTCTTGCCCTTGGCTGCAGTCGTGCTGACGTGGCTGCTGTGGCAGGACAAACTGCCCGCTGAGCTGGCCTCGCACTGGTCCGGCACCGGGGTGCCGGACGACTTCACAGGAACGGGAACCGCGCTTGGCCTCGGTCTGGCCCTGACGGTCATTCCGGCAACCATCGCCCTGGTCTCAGCCTGCTTGGGCACCCTGCGCCCCGCCCTGTTGCGCGGCATTGTGGGATTCGCAGGCATGATATCCGGCATGGGAGCAGGCACCTGGCTGATCTCCGCAGGTCTCACGTTACAGGCCGGAAACGCCGAAAACGCCGTGTTGGGCTGGTGGCTGGCCGCACTCATTGCCTCGTTCCTGTTCGGCGCGGTGCCGTACTTTATCGCACCCAAGCCAAAGTTCACCACCACGCGGCACGAAACCCGGATCCCGTTGGGGGCGCAGGAATCCGGCGCATGGTCCCGGTCCGTCACCTCAAAAATACTGCTCTGGATGCCGTTTGCTCTCCTGGCATTGACCGCCGCACTGTACCTCCCGGCGGTCCTGGACGGCAGCGGTGTGTCGTGGATTGGCCTCGGCACCATGCTCGCCAGCACAGTCGTCGTCGCACTCATCGCCCACATGCACCTGACCGTCGACTGGCGCGGCCTGCGCATCGTCTCCACCCTGGGCCGCATCCCGCTCAAGCGCATCCGCCTCGAGGACATTGCCGCCGTCGAGGTCACCGAGATCCGTCCTTCCGAGTGGGGCGGCTGGGGCTACCGGTTCATGCCCGGACGTTCCGCCGTCGTCATGGGCGCGGGCCCCGGCCTCATCGTCACCACTACTGCCGACAAGCAATTCGCCGTCACTGTTGGCGATCCGGCCACCGCTGCAAGCCTTTTGCTTGCCCTGCGGGATAGGAAGCACGACGGCGGATCCCGCCCGGGCGCCACCGCACAGACAGTGTGACCAGACCCCCCCCCGCAACGAACATCTGACCCGCAGTCGTGGCTGGAAAAATCGCGAATTTAGCGTGTTTTTCAGCCACAACTGCGGGTTACTTGTTAAAGTGGCGGTTCACCGGGCCGCAGCAAGCGCGGCAGGCGTCGGTACTGCGTTCAGTGTCTGCGCTGTGGCTTCCACGGTGTGAGCATAGCTGGCCCTAGAATTCCTCGCCCTCGCCCACCACGGCCGACGCCGGGCCCACAATGAGCGGATCCGGCACTCCCACCACTTCGTGGTCCTTGCCTGGGTAGTCAAACAAATTCAGCACATGGCGCATGGCCGCCAACCTGGCCCGCTTCTTGTCATTGGACTTGACCACCGTCCACGGTGCGTGCTTGGTGTCGGTCCTTTTGAACATGCGTTCCTTGGCCTGGGTGTACGCATCCCATTTGTCCAATGAGGCCACGTCCATGGGTGAAAGCTTCCACTGGCGCACAGGGTCCACCTGGCGAATGATGAACCGGGTCCGCTGTTCTGCCTGCGTGACGGAAAACCAGAACTTGATGACAGTCATGCCGTCATTGGCCAGCATCCGTTCAAACACCGGGGCCTGGCGGATGAACTCGTCATATTCTTCCTTCGTGCAAAACCCCATGACCCTTTCAACGCCGGTCCTGTTGTACCAGGACCGGTCAAACAAGACCATTTCCCCGGCGCTGGGCAGGTGGGCGACATAGCGCTGGAAATACCACTGGCTGGACTCGCGTTTACTGGGTTTTTCCAGCGCCACCACCCGGGCGCCCCTCGGGTTCAGGTGTTCGGTGAAACGCTTGATGGTGCCGCCCTTCCCTGCGGCGTCGCGGCCCTCGAACAAGACAACCACCCGCTGCCCGGTAGCCTTGATGTATTGCTGCAGCTTCAGCAACTCAATTTGCAGCAACCGCTTTTCAACGTCGTAGACGTCCCGCCGCAGCCGCGCATCGTAAGGGTAGCCGTCGCGCCACGTGTCCACCCGGGATCCGTCCGGAGCCAGCAGGATGGGGTCGTCGTCGTCATTGTCCATAACGGTGAAGCCGGTGAAATCAGGGATGGGTCGAGTCATGGCCCGATCATAGCCCTACAGAAGAAATGCAAGGTGAACGGAGGGTGGAGGACAGGTGAACGAGGCGGTAACCGGTGCGGATCTTCGCGGCCGGCTGACAGTGCGGGCCTTTGAACTGGCGGCCGTTGACCTGCAACAGGCCGGGTTGCTGGATCCGGCCGAACTGGCCCGGGCCGCAGCCATCCTCGACGCCGCCACACGTCGCGACTTCATGGCCGGGCGTGTGGCGCAGCGCCTCATGGCCGCGGAACTGCTCGGAGCCGCCCCGCACAGCCTGGAGGCGGCCTACGCTTGTCCCGACTGCGGCCCAAACCCCGTCCCCTCGCACGGCCGTCCGGGCTACCTGCACGACGGCGTCCGCGCTGAGCTGTCAATCAGTTTTTCGCGCAGCCGCGGCTGGGCCCTGGTTGTCATGGTGCCGGCAGCCGGCCTGTCCCTTGGCGTTGATGTGCAGCACCTTGCCTCGGTGGCCTTTGCCGGGTTCGACGACGTCGCGCTCAGTCCCGCCGAAAAGGTGCGCCTCGCCGCGGTTGCCCCGGAGTTGCGGGATGCGTGGCGGGCCGCCGCCTGGGCGCGCAAGGAAGCACTGGCCAAGCACTCAGGATTGGGACTGCGCACGGACCCGGCCCTCATCCCGGCCTTCCCGGAAGCTATTTTCCCTGGGGTCACTGGGGGCGTCCGGGGTCAGGGCGCTGCCCCGGACGTGTGGGATGTGGTGCCGGCCGAGGTGGGCCTGCCGGCGGGGTTTGCCGCCGCCGTGGCTTTTTAGCCCAGCGGCTTTCAGCCCTGCCGCTTTTTTAGCCCAGCGGCATCCAGACCAGCAGTTTCCAGTGGTCGTTTCGTCCAGTCAGCAGAAACCGGCAGCGCCGGTGCGCAGCAGGTTGAGCACGTCCTTGACCATGGCCAGGCCTGCTCCGGCGGGGCTTGACCGGCCGCCCTGCACGGTGATGTCGCCCGCCTCGGGGCAGTGGAAGGTGACGGCTTTTTCCGGGCCGGAAATTTGATGCAGCGGATCGCCGGCTGAGACCAGTTCCAATCCCACCGAGACCCTCAGGGGACTGTCAACCGATGCCGTGGCAACAGCACGGAGCTTTTGGCCGGCAGCAGCCGTGGCTGTGGCGCGGCGTACAGAGCCCGCATCGATTCCTTCCCTTTCGACACGGATCCTGGCAACGTCCCAGCCCCACAACAAGCCGGCGATCAGGCTCGCTTTGTTGGCTGCGTCGGAGCCGGACAGATCAGCGGCCACATCCGCTTCCGCAATGCCGAGTTGTTGTGCCGTCTTGATGGCGTCCTCGAGGCTTCCGCCTTCTGCCATCCGGTCAAGCACAAATGTTGAGGTTCCGTTTGGACAGGCGCGGACCGCCCGGCAGCCCAAGCCCTGCAGGCCGGTGCGGGCCAGGTCCGCCACCGGCAGCGCGGCGCCGGTGGCGCCGGAAATTCTGATCCGGCTCCCGCCCAGCTGCGCTGCTTCTTCCAGCTCCCGCCAGTGGGTGAGGAGGTGGCTTTTTGTTGCGCTGACCACGTGCACACCCTGGCGAAGTGCGGCAATCGACTCTTCAACGGCGCGCGGACGGGCTTCGCTGGTGGATGGGAGGGCCTGCACCAGCACCCTGGCGCCAGTTCCCTGCAGGAAGTCGGTGATGGGCGTGAGAGGGTTCCAGTCTGTGCGTGCCGGAACAATGGTGTCCGGGCCCAGCTTGACCTCCCCGGTGTGCCCCCGGATCCCCGCAACATGGATTTCACCACTGTGGTTCCGCCGGATCCTGGTGAGGAATTCCTGCCCTACCGGACCAAACCCGGAAAGCACGACGGGCCCCGCCCCGGCGTTCACGGCCTGGCGTCCCCGGTGTGGCCGCCGGGCAGTGGCGGCAACGGTTGCTGGTACAGCCAGGGGGTGAGGATGTCGGCGGCAGAGAACCCCGGCACATCGGCGCACAGCCGATCGGCCAGGGCAATGAAGCACTCCGTGGACACGGAGCCGTGGCGGTTCTCCGCCACCCACTGGTGCAGCAGGGCAAAGAAGTTGCTGTCGCCGGCGCCCTCCCTTACAGCCTCCAACGCAAGGGCCCCGCGCTTGTAGACGGCGTCGTCAAACATCAGCTCCGGCCCGGGGTCCCCGACCGCCAGGGAGTCGGCCCCGGACTGCAGTCTTTCGTGTGCCGCAGCAGCCCGTTCGGCAACCGTCATGGAGCCGCTGTCTTCGGACCAGAGCCACTCGGCGTAGCAGGCAAAGCCCTCGTGCAGCCAGATGTCACGCCAGGACGCCAGCGTCAGGGAGTTGCCAAACCACTGGTGTGAGAGTTCGTGGGCGATCAGCCGCTGCGCTTCCCACCCGGTGTCCATGTGGTTGCTGCCCAGGATGGACAGGGACTGCGCCTCGAGCGGGATCTCGAGTTCGTCCTCGGTCACCACCACCGTGTAGGCAGGAAAAGGGTAGGGCCCGAAATGCTTGCTGAAGACGTCAACCATCTCCCGCTGCCGGGCCAGGGCAGTGGCGGCCCGGGGCTGGAGCTTCTTGGGCACGGCCACCGTGATGGGCAGCTGTGTTTGGCCTGCGGCGGCGGGCAGGTCCAGCAGTTTGTACCGGCCAATCTGCAGGGTGGCCAGGTAGGTGGCCATCGGTGCGGGCTGCTCGTACACCCAGGTTTCCCGGCTGGATTTTTTCGCATGGGAGACCAGCGTGCCGTTGCACACGACCGTGTAGTCGGCGTCGGTGGTGACGGTGAAGCGGTAGGACGCCTTGTCACCGGGCCTGTCGTTGCAGGGGAACCACGTCGGGGCCCCGGTGGGCTGGCCGGCGACCAGTACGCCGTCGTTCAGTTCTTCCCAGCCGACGTCGCCCCACTCGCCGTCGTCGGGGGAGGGGTTGCCGCTGTAGCGGATGTCCACGGTGAACTCCGTCCCGGCGTCCGCGGGGGCAGGCAGCTGGAGCCGCAATTTCCCCTGCCGGTGGGAATGCTTCACCACGCGGATTCCGTCGACGGAAGCCTTGTCCATGCCCAGTCCGGTGAGGTCAAGCTCCACCGAGGTCATCGGCACCAGGGCCCGGGCCGTGATGACGGCCCGGCCCTGGAGCTGGTTTCCGGCCAGCCTGGCCTCCAGTTCCAGCTCGTAGTGCGTCACCGCGTAGCTGGTGCTGCCGTGGAGGGGGATGTACGGGTCAGGCCGGGCGGGGACATCCGCGGCCGCGGAGCCTGGGGCGGAAGGCCGGGTGCGGTGGAGAAAACTCATGCTGGGCTGGGTATCCGAATCAGTTGGTTGTCGGGAGCAGTCCCGGGTCGAGGGAATTGCGGGTCAGGGGCAGGTGCCTGTCATGCGCGGTCCGAGAAATCCGGTCCCTTCCAGGGGCTGATGGGGTTGCCCATCCAGTAGCTGCTGGCAGGTACGGTTTCTCCGCGCATGACAAGGGAAGCCGGACCCACGGTGCCGCTGGTGGCGATGCGTGCCGCAGGCAGGATCACTCCATGCGGGCCCATGGTGGCCCCGTCCTCCAGCGTAACCGTATCGATGGCCATGACGCGGTCATGGAAGAGGTGCGTCTGAATCACGCAGCCGCGGTTGACGGTGGAGCTTTCGCCCAGGGTGACCAGGTCGGCCTCCGGCAGCCAATAGCTTTCACACCAGGCGCCGTGCCCGATCTTGGCACCGAGTGCACGCAGCCACCACACCATGGCGGGTGTGCCCACTGCTGCACGGGCAAACCACGGCGCGGTGACCATTTCAATGAAGGTGTCCACCACTTCGTTGCGCCAGATGAACGAGCTCCACAGGGGATGCTCGCCGGGCTTGATGCGGCCCACCAGCACCCATTTGGCGACCACCGAGCTGCCCGCGGCAAGGGCGCCCACCACCATGATGACCAGGCCGCTGAGCAGGGCGGCCAGCCAGTAGCCGGCGGCAAGTGCGACGGCGTCGAACACGGCCAGGACGGCGGCCGCCACAGCCACCGACAGCACGGTGGGGATCAGCCGGCAACTCTCCCAGAGGGCCCTTGCCACCTTGAGCCGCAGGGGCGGGTTGAAGGTCAGGGACTTGTCGGTGTCCAGGTTCGTGCGGCGCAGGCGGACGGGCGGGCTGCCCAGCCAGGAGGTGCCGGCCTTGGCCTTGGCCGGGGCTGCCGACAGCACGGCCACCAGCGAGTTGCGGGGCAGGGTGCGCCCCGCCGCGGCCATGCCCGAGTTCCCCAGGAAGGACCGCTTGCCCACCTTTGCGGGGGCAATGTGGATGTAGCCGCCGCCCAGTTCATAGGAGGCAATCATGGTGTCGTCGGCCAGGAATGCGCCGGCGCCAATGGTTGTCATTTTCGGCAGCAGCAGCACAGTGGAGGCCTCCACGTTCTTGCCGACCTTGGCGCCCAGCAGGCGCAGCCAGACGGGCGTGAACAGGCTCGAGTAAATGGGGAACAAGAGGTCACGGGCCATGTCCAGGACACGCTCGGTGGCCCAGACCTGCCAGCCGATCCGGCTGCGGACGGGGTAGTGCCCTTCGCGCAGGCCGATGCCCAGCAGGCGCACAGTGGCCAGGATCAACAGCAGCAGTGTCAGGAACCAGACAAGGGCCGCCACCGGCACCGACCAGAGCAGGGTGGGGACGGCCGCTGAAAGTGACTGCTGCCCGTTGACGGCCACCAGCACGATCCAGACGGCGGCGGCAGCTGCGGCAAACGGAATCAACGACAGGAATGCGGAGGCGCCGGCAAACGGCAGCTCGCGCCGCCAGGTGGCTGGTGTGTGCAGCTCGGGCCAGGAGTGCTTGGCCTTGCCTGTCCGCTCCGCCGGCGAGCCGGAGACGGTGACGCCCGGCTTGACCTTGCCGCGGACGGCGGATCCCGGCGCAACGTGGGCGCCTGCCCCGATGCGGGCACCCGGCATGAGTGTGCTGCGGGCGCCGACCACGGCGCCGGCTCCGATGGAGATCTCACCGATGTGGACCCAGTCGCCGTCGATCCACCAGCCGGACAGGTCCACCTCGGGTTCAACCGAGCAGCCCTCCGCCAGGCGCAGCAACCCGGTGACCGGCGGCACTGAATGCAGGTCCACGTTCCGGCCCATCTTCACGCCGAGGGCACGGGCGTAGTACGGCACCCAGGGGGCACTGGCCAGGGTGACGGCGCCGGCCAGGTCAGCAATTTGTTCAGCCAGCCACAGCCGCAGGTGCACCTTGCCGGAGCGGGGATAACTGCCCGGACCCACCCCGCGCAGCAACACCCGGGCCGCGATGACCGAGATCCCCATGCGGCCCCACGGGGACACAAACACCAGCCAGGAGGCCGCCACCCACCACCAGGAAACCGTGGGGGCTCCCGGCAGCCATCCCTGCCAGGCAGCGATGTTGTTCAAGGCCATCAGGTAGGTGAGCCAGCGCATGCCCACCAAAACGTGCAGGGGAACACCCATGAGGGTTTGGAACACCTGGGATTTTCGCTGCGTGCGGCCCACCGTGCGGTTCACGACTTCAACGGGGCCGCCGCTCGGCACGGAACCCAGTGCCAATTCCAGCAGGGCGCCGATCCGCGGGTGCGAATAAACGTCTGCAACAGTAATCCGCGGGTAGCGCTGCCGCAGCGCCGAGACCAGCTGGGCGGCGGCGAGACTGCCGCCGCCGCTGGCAAAGAAGTCGGTATCGAGGGAGGCCGGGGCGCCGCCCAGCACAGCCTGCCATTGATCCAGCACCCACTGCGCCTCCGGCCCCAGCGTTCCGGCGAGGGAATCGCCGTCGTCAGTTGCTTGTTCCAGCGGCCACGGCAGGGCCTTGCGGTCCACTTTTCCACTGATCTTTGTGGGCAGGGCATCAGTAAAGGTGAGCAGCGGAATCAGGGCCGCGGGGAGCGACTCGGCGAGGACCGCACGCAGCGCCGCCGGGTCCGGGGACGTGCCGGGGGCCGGAACCAGGTAGCCGACCAGCAGCTGGCTGCCTCCGGCCGTGTCCTGGACAGCGGCTGCGGCGCCGGAAATTTCCGGCAGGGATTGGAGGGCGGCATCAATTTCGCCCAGCTCAATCCGCCGTCCGCCCAGCTTGACCTGGTCGTCGGCGCGGCCCATGAAGACCAAGCCTGCGCTTTCCAGTCGCACCAGGTCACCGCTGCGGTATGCGCGTTCCCAGCCAAATGCGGGCATGGGAGCGTATTTCTCGGCATCCTTGGCGGGGTCGAGGTAACGTGCCAGGCCGACGCCGGCAATGATCAGCTCACCCACTTCGCCCTCGGCGACGGGCTCCCCGGCGGCATCCACCACTGCCAGGTCCCAGCCGTTGAGCGGCAAACCAATGCGGACCGGGCCCTCTCCGCCCAAGGGAGCGGCACAGGCAACAACGGTTGCCTCGGTGGGGCCATAGGTGTTCCAGACCTCGCGGCCCTTGACGGCCAGGCGGCTGGCAAGTTCGGGAGGGCAGGCTTCGCCGCCAAAAATGAGCAGCCGGACCGATTCCAGCGCCTCCGCCGGCCAGAGCGCGGCCAGTGTTGGAACGGTGGAAACCACCGTGATGCCATGGGAAATGAGCCAGGGTCCCAGATCCATGCCGGAACGGACCAGCGACCTCGGCGCGGGAACCAGTGCGGCGCCGTAGCGCCAGGCCAGCCACATCTCCTCACAGGAGGCATCGAAAGCCACGGAGAGTCCGGCAAGCACCCGGTCATCGGGTCCGATCGGCTCGGACTGCAAGAAGATGCTTGCCTCGGCATCGACGAAGGCTGCGGCGGAGCGGTTGCTGACGGCCACGCCCTTCGGGGTTCCGGTGGAACCGGACGTGAAGATGATCCAGGCGTCATCCGTGGGAAGCGGCAGCCGAGGAGCCGCGAACGGGGCGGGGCGTTCCCCTGCCATGGTCAGTGCCTTGCCGGTGAGCGGGTCGCCCAGGACAGCAGCGACCTGGGCTTCACCGAAGACCAGGGCAGCGCGTTCCTCGGGATCGTCGGCATCGACGGGGACGTAGGCGCCGCCAATCGAGATGATGGCCAAAATGGCTAGGTACAGCGTGGAAGTGCCGGAGGGGATGCGAACGCCGATCCTGTCTCCGGCGCCCAGCCCGGCCTGGGTCAAGTCTGCGGCCCGGCGTTGCACCGCCTTTACAAGCTCGTCGTAGCTGAGGGCTTTTACGCCGTCGTCCAAGGCTGTGGCGTCGGGGTGGAGCCGCGCCGACTCCTGCACTATGTTCCACAGCGTCCGGGGCTCCGGAGCGAGTTCGCTGCCGGGCATTTGTGCGGAAAATTCTGCTGCCGGCGATGCGGGCGGCTCGGGTGTTGCAGGGACTTGGACCGCGGAGTTGTTCAATGGGACAGGGTTCACCGGCCTACCATGCACCATCAACATGAACGGAAGTTGAATTGCTGGCAACAAGTTACGCCGTGCGCCGGCAGTGGCGCATGCCGCCGCGTGGCATCAACGGGTTGGCCGCACGGCGTGGGCGGCGATGCCGGGAACCTGCCATTCAGCTCCGCCTCGCCCCACCGGACACAATCCAGCGGGGCGGAATTGCTAGCCGCTGACGATCGAGATTCCCGAGCTGACATCCACCCGGGAATTTCCCGCCGGTGATTCGATCTGAACTGTGAGGGGCCCGCGGGCCGGTTGAGATGATTCGGTGGGGAACCAGACCCGATCCTGGTCGACAACTATCAGGAGTCCATCATTGCCGCCCATTGAGGTGAAGGTGCTGGAGTGGTCGTAAAAGTTGGGGATGGCCAACTCCGTGGACAGCGTGGCTGCGGTGTCCAGTACGTCTTCCACGCCAATGCCAACTTCACTTATGGACAGCATGTGAGGTCTTTCGCCCTTGCTGGCAATGGTGGACGCATCAGCGTCACGGGCGATGAACTCCAAGATGATGCCCTCGGGGCCCAAAAAATACAACGAACGAGACTTCCACTCATCCGAACCGAGGATGACCTCTGAGCCGTCCGCCTGGAGCAGAGAGACACGGCCGGCCAGCCATTCGTGTGCCAGGGCAAACTCTGACGGCAGGATTCCGAAGGCGAGATGATGGACGCCGGCAAAACCATCCCCGGTGGTCAGCGTCAGCAGGCTTGAACCAATGGCGACCTCCGTGCCAGCGGGAGTCGCTTCGACCGGCAGCAGCAGAATGTCGCGGTAGAACTGGGCTGCTTTTGCGAGGTCACTGACGGTGATGGATACGTTGAGGATCTTCATGCTTGAAATGCCTTCCCTTCGAAATGGGTTCTGCAGGTTGTCGTCAGGTTCAGGCGGTTCTCGAGCCAACAGGATCTGGGTGGATTCATTTGTCGGCCGGATGCGCACTGTTCGGAGACGTATGCACCATGAAACAAGATAAAGCTAACTTGAGGTCAAGCCTGCCCAACGGTGAAATTGCGGGCAGGCCAGTTTGTCGGTACCCGCTGAGGGGAATGGCGAATCTCGAAACTTCACGACATCTGCTCGAACCTCCGGCAACAGGCGGGTCTTTCGCCCTCAAGAAGCTTCACCCCTGCAATCCTCACGGTGTGGCGGCGTCAGAAGGTCCAAGTCCGCATTGTCGTCGAGACGCCTCGGAAGGCGGTGTCGTTTGCCAGCGGCCAGCGGCCAGCGGCCAGCGGCCAGCGGCCAGCGGCCAGCGGCCAGCGGCCGGTTCGGCTGTGGAATGACTAGGGAACCTCAATCTTGGGCTCGTCTAGTGAAACGGCGTGGGCATATAAGTCAGGGAGGTGACCAAGTCCAGGGTTGCGACGGTATGTCCGATGCACAGGGCAGCGATTGCCAGCCAACGACCCCGAAAAAGCTACGGCAGCTGCCGCGAGTTTGTTGATCCGGCCGGCCGTCCGCACATGGACGCGGGGGCCGATGTGCTGCTGTGTGTCATGAAGCCGTATGTGAGCCTTTAATAACGATCAATGACCAGAACGTTGTCCGCGATCTGGGTCCAGCCTGATTCGATCTTTCCAGTGTCGGAATGATCCCCCAGGAGAATCGTCGAAAACGGTCCTTTCGCCGACGACACCTTAACAATTTCACCGCTGCCCTTCGTGCCCCCGCAACCTGCATGCCAACCAAGATCCTCGTCAGACGGAACGATTGCCACGCAGGTCGTTCTGGCATCGTCGCTTTGAGCGGCGAAGTACTGCACGCTGTCCTTGGTGGCGAGCAGGCGCGAGCTGTCCCGGTTGACCTCGTCGGGAAGCGTGACAGCTGTTGGCAGCGAATCCTCGGGCGTGGCGGCGCGGTCAAACACCTCGAGTCCTGCCTGCCCGGAACAGCCAGTCAGTAGAAGAATCGCAATGCCAGCGGCGGCAACGAGCGAAAGTGATATACGTTTCATTTTCTCCCCCAGTAGCGATTTCACTCGAGGCTACAGCATCGGTCAGCCCAAATGGCACAAGCACGCAAAGAATACGAAGCACGACTTGGTGTCCCGAAGGAACTTCGATATATGTGAATCGATTGGAGTGGACCTGAATATCCACAACCGTGTCCGGGAGCAAATGAATGGATTTTCAAGTGGTGGTCCAACGGGCTCACGCCGATGCCATTGACTATCTGCTTAGGGTTTCACCGAAAACCAACACAAAAAGCGACACACCAAGAACCCCAGGGCTGCCATACGCCCCCGGAGTCACATGATTTTTCACAGTGGACATTCACAGTTGACAGGAGGGGCTTGAAATTCCGGTTTTAGCGGTGAAGTGCCCGACGTTCCAGCCGCTGGAGGCCACGCAATGTTGTTGGCGGGCCAGCATGATCCGTACGGCATGCCTTGATGGCGCAACTGGTTACGGCCACCAAGGCTGCCGTCGAAAGCAACCACAAGGGAAGTCCGCCAATGTCACCAGCTGCCCCTTCAGGGCTGCCCAACGACAGCAGCATTCCGCCTGTCACGACAGCACATACCGCCGAAAGCACAATTGCGATGAATAACCGGCGAAAGGTCCGGCTCCGCTTTATCAAGCCTTTTGGGGCCACCACTAATAAAGCCAATGGAGTCGCCAGGGCGAAAACTATTGCGGAGATATAGGCGGGGCCGTACATGGCAGCCGTGAGAGGTAAAAAGATGCCACAGAAACCAACCAGCACGGCGAGCACAACCGGAATGGCTTGGCGCCCGGATGGCTGTGATTTGTCGACCCAATCCATTTCCATGCAAACCCCCAAGTATCGGTGCAAACGTCGGCAGGCATCTTTCAAATGTCGGATGCATGAACAGCATGGCCCGCTGGGAATGCGGGCCACTAGATTCAAGGGCAGCAATAAAAGCCTTCGGGCTGGCACGGGATTCATTCCGCCCCGCAGCGTGGCCTTGCCATGCGGCTAGGGCTCCAGGATGACCTTGCCCGTGGTGACCCTGCCCTGCAGTGCCGTGTGGGCCGCGCCTGCGTCGGCCAGTGGGAATCTGGACCCGATCCGGGCAGTCAGCTTGCCGGCGGCGGCGGCGTTGAACACCTCGGTTGACCGCCAGAGGCGTTCCTTGGCATTGAGCAGATAGTGGCCCAGCGTGGGCCGGGTGACGAACAGGGAGCCGCCGCTGTTCAGCCGCTGCAGGTCAAGCGGCGGCACCTGGCCGGAGGCGCCGCCAAAGAGTACCAGCGTGCCTCTGGTGCGCAGCGACGCCAGTGAGCCGTCGAACGTGTCCTTGCCGACGCCGTCGTACGCCACATCCACGCCCTCGCCGTCGGTGAGCTCGCGGACCTGCTCGGCAAAGTTTCCGTAGCGCAGGACCTCGTCGGCGCCGGCAACGCGGGAGAGCTCCTCCTTTTCCTCGGTGGAGACGGTGGTGATGACGCGGGCCGCGCGTTCCTTCAGCATCTGCGTCAGCAGCAGGCCCACGCCGCCCGCCCCGGCGTGCACCAGGACCGTCTGTCCGGGCTCAACATGGTAGGCGGAGTTCATCAGATAGTGCGCCGTCATGCCCTGCAGGGGGAGCGCCGCGGCCACGTCGAGCGGAACGCTGGAGGGCACCGGCAGGGCCTTCTCGGCCGGAAAAATTGCATACTCGGCATAGCAGCGGGTTCCTTCGGCCGTGGCGACGCGGTCACCCACCGCAAAGGACGTCACGCCCGGGCCAACGGCCACAACTTTTCCTGCGGCCTCGGATCCGGGGGTGAAGGGGAATGGCACTGTGTAGGTGCCGTCGCGCTGGTAGCTTTCAATGAAGTTCACGCCCACGGCGGCAATTTTGACCAACAGTTCTCCGGGGCCGGGAACGGGCACGGGAACCTGCGCCAGTTTCAAAACGTCGGGTCCGCCCGGGGCAGTCGCGACGATGGCGTTGCAGAACTCGGTCATGATGAACTCCAAATCTGTGGCTGATGCGTTCGGCGGGGCAGGCCCCACATGATCATCATAGAACGTCCAATCCACATTAATGCCGACAATGTGGATAAATATCGGCGGCTATGAATAGTTCTGCTGTATAGTCAAATTATGACAATTTCAGTAGCCGTCTCCGGTGCCAGCGGATATGCCGGGGGAGAAGTGCTGCGCCTGCTGGCCAGCCACCCCGACGTGACCATTGGTGCCATCACAGCCCACAGCAACGCAGGTGCCCTGCTGGGTTCCTTGGCGCCCAATCTGCACGCCCTGGCCGACCGGGTCCTGGTTGAGACCACAGTGGAAAACCTGTCCGGGCACGACGTCGTCTTCCTGGCACTTCCGCACGGGGCCTCCGCCGCCATCGCCGCGCAGCTGCCGGCCGAAACGCTGGTGATCGACGCCGGTGCCGACCACCGCCTGGAAGATGCCGCCGCCTGGGAAAAGTTCTATGGCTCCGAGCACGCGGGCACGTGGCCATACGGCCTGCCCGAACTGCCGGGCCACCGCGAAAAGATCCACGGCTCCAAACGCATTGCCGTCCCCGGCTGCTACCCCACAAGCTCCCTGCTGGCCCTGATGCCGGGCTTCGCCGCCAACGCCCTGCTGCCCGACGACGTCGTCATCGTTGCCGCGTCTGGCACCTCCGGAGCAGGCAAGGCCGCGAAGGTGAACCTCATTGGCTCCGAAGTCATCGGGTCCATGAGCCCCTACGGCGTGGGTGGCGGACACCGGCACACACCCGAGATAGAGCAGGGGCTGTCCAATGCTTCAGGCCTGCATGTGAAGGTTTCCTTCACTCCCACGCTCGCTCCCATGAGCCGCGGCATCCTCACCACGGCCACGGCCAAGGTTTCGGCCGACTTTGCCGCGCTGGCAGACCCCGCGGCGGCGCTGCGGGAAATTTGGGAGGACGCCTACGCCGAGGAGCCTTTTGTGCGTGTGCTTCCCGAAGGCCAGTGGCCTGCCACCAAATCCGTGCAGGGCTCCAACTATGCCGCCCTGCAAATCGCCTATGACGCCCATGTGAACCGCGTCATTGTTTGTTGCGCCATCGACAATCTGACCAAGGGCACGGCGGGCGGGGCGGTACAGTCAATGAACATCGCACTTGGCCTGCCCGAAACCACAGGCCTGACCTTCCAAGGAGTAGCACCATGAGCGTGACCACACCACTGGGCTTCCGGGCCTCCGGCGTAACGGCCGGACTGAAAACCTCAGGCAACCCCGACCTGGCCCTCGTTGTCAACGATGGTCCGCAGCGAAATGCCGCCGCAGTCTTCACCTCCAACCGCGTGGCAGCGGCGCCCATCCACTGGTCGCGGCAGGTGCTCAGCGATGGCCGCGTCGACGCCGTCGTGCTTAATTCCGGCGGTGCCAATGCCTGCACCGGTCCGGAAGGCTTCCAAAACACACACGCCACTGCCGAGGAGGTCGCCGCCGTCCTGGGCATTTCCGCCACCGACGTTGCCGTGTGCTCCACGGGCCTGATCGGCGAGCAACTGCCCATGGACAAGATCCTGCCCGGCGTTGAAGCTGCTGCCAGTGCCCTGACAGACGACGGCGGAGCTGCCGCCGCCACCGCGATCATGACCACCGACAGTGTCTCCAAGGAGGCGCTCTGGACCTCGCCGGTAAACGCGGACGGCCTCAGCTACACGATTGGCGGCATGGCCAAGGGTGCGGGCATGCTGGCCCCCGGCCTGGCCACCATGCTGGTCGTCATCACCACCGACGCAGGAGTTGAGGTGGAGGGGCTCGATTCAGCACTGCAGGACGCCGTGCGCGTCACCTTCAACCGGGCGGACTCCGACGGCTGCATGTCGACCAACGACACGGTGCTGCTCATGTCCTCGGGAGCCTCAACGGCGTTCCCCGACATGGAGGAATTCACCGAGGGGCTCACCCAGGTCTGCGCGGCCCTGGCCAGGGCCCTGATTGCCGACGCCGAAGGAGCCAGCCACGACATCGCCATCACCACCAAGCATGCGGACAGCGAACGTGACGCCGAAATCGTCTCCCGCTCAGTGGCCCGGTCAAACCTGTTCAAGGCCGCCATCTTCGGCAACGACCCCAACTGGGGCCGCGTCCTTGCCGCCGTGGGCACCACCGACGCCGTCTTCGACCCCGACAAGATCAACGTCAGCATCAACGGCGTCCAGATCTGCCGCAATGGCTGCATCGGCGACTCCCGCGACCTGGTTGACCTGGCACCGCGTGAAGTCAGCGTCGAGATCGACCTCAACGCGGGCCTTGCCACAGCAACGATCTGGACGAACGACCTGACGCACGCCTACGTCGAAGAAAACAGCGCCTACTCCTCGTAACACCCCCCGGGCCGACGGGGTTGCGTGCGGCTGCGGACCGGGATTCCCTCGGCCGCTATCCGACGCGTCGGCCGCTAGCGGCCTTGGGCGTCTCCTTTACGCGGCCTACGGAAACCCCGGCTCCTCCGCCGGCTGCGATGGCCGGGCCCATCGGTTGCGGGAGTTGGAAGCGCAGCAGTGCAACTTAACAGGACTAAGGAAAACATGATGACTTCGGTGGAAACCGCCCAGGACAAGGCCGGCACGCTGATTGAGGCGCTGCCGTGGATTCAGCAGTTTGCCGGCACCGTGGTGGTGGTCAAGTATGGTGGCAACGCCATGATCAACGATGAGCTGCGCCGTGCCTTCGCCGAGGACATTGTGTTTATGCACCATGTGGGGATCAAGCCGGTGGTGGTGCACGGTGGCGGGCCGCAGATCAACGCCATGCTCAAGCGGCTGGACATCAAAAGCGAGTTCAAGGGCGGGCTGCGCGTCACCACGCCGGAGGCCATGGACGTGGTCAGGATGGTGCTGACCGGTCAGGTTGGCCGCGAGCTCGTGGGCTTGATCAACGAACACGGCCCTTACGCCGTCGGACTTTCCGGCGAGGACGGCGCCCTGCTGCAGGCCGAACGCACCGGCACAGTGGTTGACGGCCTGCCCGTGGACCTGGGCCTGGTTGGTGAGGTGGTCGGCGTGAACCCCGGCGCCATTCTCGACCTGTTGGAGGCCGGCCGGATCCCCGTGATCTCCACCGTCGCCCCCGAGGTCGGGGACGCCTCAACCGTGCTGAACGTCAACGCCGACACCGCGGCGGCGGCACTGGCCGTCGCGCTGGCGGCTTCGCGGCTGGTGATCCTGACCGACGTCGAGGGCCTCTACGCGAACTGGCCGGACAAGTCCTCGCTGCTGAGCGAAATCGGCGCCGGGGCCCTGCGCGCCATGCTGCCGGAGCTGGAATCGGGCATGATCCCCAAGATGGGTGCCTGCCTGGCCGCGGTCGACGGCGGCGTGGCCCGTGCCGCCGTGGTCGACGGGCGCAGTGCCCATTCGGTGCTGCTGGAACTGATGACTTTTGAAGGCAACGGAACCCAAATTTTCCCGGATGAGGATGAGAAGTAATGACTGAACACAACGAACCGGCAGAGCAGCCCAAAACGGACCTGTCGCCTGCAGACCTGACCAATGCCAATGCTGCAGCTGTCACCGGAACGGGCACCAGCGCCCAGTGGCTGGCCCGCTACAAGGATTCCCTCATGGGCGTCTTTGGCAGCCCGCAGCGCGTCCTGGTCCGCGGCGCCGGCGCCCTGGTCTGGGACGCCGACGGCAAGGAATACTTGGACCTGCTCGGCGGCATCGCCGTGAACGCACTGGGCCACGCCCACCCGTTCGTCACCTCGGTGATCGCGAGCCAGCTCTCCACCCTGGGCCACGTCTCCAACTTCTTCACCAGTCCCACACAGATTGCCCTGGCCGAAAAGCTGCTGGAACTGGCCGAGGCTCCCGCGGGCTCCAAGGTGTTCTTCGCCAACTCCGGCACCGAGGCCAACGAGGCGGCCTTCAAGCTGGCCCGTGCCCACGGCGGCAAGGAACGCCCCACCATCCTGGCCCTGGAAGGCGGCTTCCACGGCCGCACCATGGGCGCGCTGGCCATGACGGCCAAGGCCGCCTACCGCGAACCGTTCGAGCCCATGCCTGCCGGCGTGCGGCACATCGCGTTCAATGACGTTGACGCCCTCCGCGCAGCCATGGACAGCTCCGTCGCCGCGTTGGTCATCGAGCCCATCCAGGGCGAGGCCGGCGTGCGCCCGCTCTCCGCCGAATATCTTGCGGCCGCCCGGGAGCTGACCCGCGAACACGGTGCCCTTCTGATCGTGGACGAGGTGCAAACAGGCATCGGCCGCACCGGCAGCTGGTTCGCCGGGATCGAGGCCGGCATCACGCCCGACGCCATGACCCTGGCCAAGGGCCTCGGCGGCGGCTTCCCGATCGGGGCCATCATCACCTTTGGCGAGGGGCCGTCCCTGCTGCTCAGCGCCGGCCAACACGGCACCACCTTCGGCGGCAACCCCGTCGCCACGGCCGCGGCACTGGCCACACTTCACGTTCTGGAATCCCAGCATGTGCTGGCCAACGTCAAAGCCGTCAGCACCATCTTTGCCGAGGGCCTGGCCAAGGTCGACGGCGTCACCGACGTTCGAGCTTTCGGCCTCCTGATCGGTTTTGATCTCACCGAAGACATCGCGGCCGGAGTTGTCAGCGCCGCGCTGGAAGCGGGCTTCATCGTCAACGCGCCGCGCCCCAACACCGTCCGCCTCGCACCGCCGCTGAACCTGACGCCCGAACAGGCCCGGTCCTTCCTTTCCGCATTGCCCGCCTTGATCGCCACGGCCACGGCCGCCCACCAGTTGGAAAAGAGTTCTTAGATGACACGCCACTTTCTCGTAGACACCGACCTCAGCCCGGCCGAGCAGGCGGAGGTCCTGGACCTTGCCGCCGCGCTGAAAAAGGCGCCGTACTCCAAGAACACGTTTGCCGGCGACGGCTCGGGTTCCCAGACTGTCGCAGTCATCTTTGACAAGACCTCCACCCGCACCCGCGTGTCCTTTGCCGCCGGCGTCGCGGCCCTGGGCGGCAACCCGCTGATCATCAACCCGGGCGAGGCCCAGATCGGCCACAAGGAATCCGTGGCCGACACCGCCAAGGTGCTCGAGCGCATGGTCTCCACGATCGTATGGCGCACCTACAGCCAGGCCGGACTCGAGGAGATGGCCGCCAACTCCAAGGTGCCCGTCATCAACGCGCTCTCCGACGACTACCACCCCTGCCAGCTGCTCGCGGACCTCCTCACCATCAAGGAGCACAAGGGTGAACTGGCCGGGCTGACCATGACCTACATGGGGGATTCGGCCAACAACATGGCGAACTCCTACCTGCTCGCCGGCGTCACGGCCGGCATGCACGTGCGCATCACCGGGCCCGCCGGGCATCTGCCGGCAGACGCCGTCGTGCAGGCCGCGCAGGAGCGTGCCGCGCAGACGGGCGGCTCCGTCCTCATCACCACCGATGTTGCCGAGGCCGTTGCCGGGGCCGACGTCCTCGTCACCGACACATGGGTGTCGATGGGCCAGGAAGAGGAAAAGGCGCAGCGCCTGGAGCTCTTCACCGAGTACGCGCTCGACGACGCCGCCCTCGCCCAGGCCGCCCCGGACGCCATTGTGCTGCACTGCCTGCCCGCCTACCGCGGCTATGAAATCTCCGCCTCCGTGATCGACGGTCCGCAGTCAGTGGTCTGGGACGAGGCCGAGAACCGCCTCCACGCCCAGAAGGCCCTCATGGTCTGGCTCGTGGAGAAGTCCACTGAGACGTCCGACGCCGGTGCTGCCGCGGCTTCCGCTGCTGGCGCCACGGGCACGGCCTCCGCCACAGGCACCGCTGGCGCCACCGGCACGGGCACGGCCTCCGCCACAGGCACCGCTGGCGCCACCGGCACGGGCGCCGACTCAGCCTCGGGCCGACGGGCCGGAGCCTAGCCATGGCCAAGCCCTCCATTCCGGCGGGAATGCCGGCCACCAAAACGGCACGGCAGGCCCGTGTGCAGGCCCTGCTGAACAGCCGTGCTGTGCGCTCCCAGGCCGAGCTGGCCGCTTTGCTGGCCGATGATGGCCTGGTGGTGGGGCAGGCGACGCTCTCCCGTGACCTGGTGGAATTGCGGGCCGTGCGCGTCCGGGGCAAGGAGGGCGGGCTGATTTATGCCCTGCCGCGCGAAGGCGGGGACCGCAGCGTGCACGCCGCCTCGTCCCAGGAACTCCTTGACACACGCCTGATCCGGTTGTGCGGGGAGCTCCTGGTCACGGCCGAGGGATCGGCCAACATCGCCGTGCTGCGAACCCCTCCGGGTGCTGCCAACTTCCTGGCCCTGGCGATTGACCATTCGGTCATGCCGTCCATTCTTGGCACCATTGCCGGGGATGACACCGTCATGGTCATCAGCCGGGACGCGCTGGGCGGGGATGCAGTGGCGGACAGGTTCCTTCAATTTGCTGCTGAATCAAGCTCCGGAGCCTGATTCGGCTTTAGGCTGGTGGAACTGCCGGCGGCAGGTTGAATAGATTTTAGTCAGATTGCATAATCATGCATTATGCTTTGAAGTAACGTGAAAACACACTCCGACGGTCCTTGGTACCTGACGGGTTTTCAACATTAGGGAGACAGAACGTGACTGATCGCATTGTATTGGCCTACTCCGGTGGCCTCGACACCTCCGTTGCCATTGGCTGGATCGGCGAAGCCACCGGTGCAGAAGTTATTGCAGTGGCTGTTGACGTGGGACAGGGTGGGGAGTCCCTGGAGGACATCCGTCAGCGCGCCCTTGCTTGTGGCGCCGTCGAGGCTTATGTTGCCGATGCGCGTGACGAATTCGCCAACGAATACGCCATGCCCACGCTGAAGGCCAATGCGCTGTACCAGGGTCACTACCCGCTGGTTTCGGCCATCTCCCGCCCCGTGATCGTCAAGCACCTGGTGAAGGCTGCCCGCGAATTTGGCGCCACCACGGTTGCCCACGGCTGCACCGGCAAGGGCAACGACCAGGTTCGTTTTGAAGTCGGCATCCAGACGCTCGGCCCGGACCTGAAGTGCATCGCACCGGTCCGAGACTTGGCACTGACCCGCGACAAGGCCATCGCCTTCGCCGAGGCCAAGGGCCTGCCGATCGAAACCACCAAGAAGAACCCGTACTCCATCGACCAGAACGTCTGGGGCCGCGCCGTTGAAACCGGCTACCTCGAAGACATCTGGAATGCTCCCACCAAGGACATCTACGACTACACGGCCACCCCGGAATTCCCGCCGGCACCGGACGAGGTCGTCATCTCCTTCAGCAAGGGCATCCCCGTCGCCATTGACGGCGTCAAGGTCACCCCGCTGCAGGCAATCCAGGAACTGAACCGCCGCGGCGGCGCCCAGGGCGTGGGACGCATCGACGTCGTCGAGGATCGTCTCGTTGGCATCAAGAGCCGCGAAATCTACGAGGCACCGGGTGCAATGGTGCTGATGACGGCGCACAAGCACCTCGAGGACATCACCATCGAGCGCGAGCAGGCACGTTTCAAGGCAACAGTCGGCCAGCGCTGGGCCGAGCTGGTCTACGACGGCCAGTGGTTCTCACCGCTGAAGCGTTCACTGGACGCGTTCATCGAGGACACCCAGCAGCACGTCAACGGTGACATCCGCCTGACCCTGCATGGTGGCCAGGCGATCGTCAACGGCCGCCGCTCCGAGACGTCCCTGTACGACTTCGACCTGGCGACGTACGACACCGGCGACACCTTCGACCAGTCGCAGGCCAAGGGCTTCATCGAGCTGTGGGGCATGTCCTCAAAGGTTGCTTCGCAGCGCGACCAGCGCGTCCTGGGCCTGTAACCATGGCGCACGGTACTAACGAGGGTGCGCTGTGGGGCGGCCGTTTTCAGGGCGGCCCCGCCGACGCGCTGGCGGCACTGAGCAAGTCAACCCACTTTGACTGGCGTTTGGCCCTGTACGACATTGCCGGTTCAAAGGCGCATGCCCGAGTCCTGCGAACCGCGGGATTGCTGGACGACGTCGAGCTGGCAGACATGCTCGAGGCCCTGGGGGAGCTTGAAGCCGATGTGAAGTCTGGCGCCTACCGGCCCGCAGTTTACGACGAGGATGTGCACGGTTCACTTGAGCGCGGGCTACTGACGCGCGCGGGAACCATCCTGGGCGGAAAACTCCGGGCAGGGCGTTCCCGCAACGACCAGATTGCCACGTTGGGGCGGATGTATCTGCGGGACCACGCACGAATCGTGGCGGCTGGTGTCGTGTCAGTGATTGACGCATTGGTGGACCAGGCCAAGGCACACCACGGTGTGGCCATGCCCGGTCGCACACACCTCCAGCATGCCCAGCCGGTGCTGCTCAGCCACCATCTGCTGGCGCATGCCTGGGCGCTGTTGCGCGACGTGCAGCGCCTTGTTGACTGGGACAAGCGTGCGGCTGTTTCGCCGTACGGCTCGGGCGCCCTGGCTGGTTCTTCACTGGGTCTGGACCCGAATGCCGTCGCCGCCGATCTTGGCTTTGACTCGGCTACCTGGAACTCGATTGACGGCACGGCATCACGCGACGTTTTCGCGGAGTTTTCCTGGGTTTGCGCCATGATTGGCGTGGACCTGTCAAGGATCTCCGAGGAAGTCATCCTGTGGGCCACGAAGGAGTTCTCCTTCGTGAAGCTGCATGATTCCTACTCCACGGGCTCCTCGATCATGCCGCAGAAGAAGAATCCCGATGTGGCCGAGCTTGCCCGCGGCAAGGCCGGGCGCCTGATTGGCGACCTGACCGGGCTGTTGGCAACGCTGAAGGGCCTGCCGTTGGCCTACAACAGGGACCTGCAGGAGGACAAGGAGCCCGTCTTCGACGCGGCGGACACCCTTGAACTGCTGCTGCCCGCAGTCTCCGGCATGATGGCCACGCTGGTGTTCAACACCGAACGGATGGAAGCTCTCGCACCGCAGGGCTTCGCACTGGCAACCGACATCGCCGAATGGCTTGTCCGCCAGGGCGTGCCGTTCCGTGACGCGCACGAACTTTCGGGCGCAGCCGTCAAGATTGCCGAGTCTCGCGGCGTTGAGCTGTGGGACCTGACGGATGAGGAGTACGCCGGCATTTCGGCGCACCTGACCCCCGAGGTCCGCACAGTCCTGAGCACCGACGGCTCGCTGAACAGCCGCAACTCGCAGGGCGGCACGGCGCCGTCCGCAGTCCTGGCGCAGTTGGCGGCCCTTGAGGGGCAGCTGGACGAGGTTCGCGCCTTCCTGGCCTGACCGACGTCGGACGTCCCGCGCAGATCCCCGGGGAAAGTCCTGGAGATGCCCGCATCCCTGGTGGATGCGGGCATCTCCTGTTCCAGCGCCGAACGGTCTCCCACGCTCCCTGGCCGCTCCCACGCCTCGCAGCTATGGTCCCAAGCGGGCCCCTCGACCGTTAGCGCCGAACGGTCTCCCACGCCTCGCAAGCTCGACGCGGGCCCCTCGACCGTTAGGCTGGGGGCATGACTGATATTTCAAACGCCCAGCTGGTGGACCGACTCAAGGCTGCAGCAGACAATGTGAGCGCAAAGTTGGGGGCCCTCAGCGACGCCGATGTCCTGGCCCCCACCGAACTGCCCGGTTGGACCCGCGGGCATATTTTGGCGCATATGGCGCATGTTTCAAATGCCATGGCCAGGCAGATCGAGTATGCACTGCGCGGGGAGCTGATCGAGTTTTACGACGGCGGCCCTGGCGCCCGGACGCAGGCAATCGAGATGAATGCCGGGCACACGGCCCAGGAACACCGGGATTATATTTCGGCCGCATTCACCCGAGCGCTGGGTGTCATCGACGGGCTCGAAGACGCCCAGTGGGACCTGCCCATCAGCTACCGCGACGGCGTGGTGCGCGATGGCGCGCTGGCGTACTGGCGCGAGCTTGTCATCCACCTGGCCGACCTGCAGCTGGGCCGCGGGCCTGAGACCTGGTCCAAGGAATTCTGCCTGTACCTGATCGAGTTTCTGGCGACCCGGGTGCCCGGGGACATCCAGCTCAAGCTGCTGCCGCTGGGCCTGCCGCCGATGACTGTCGGCTCGGGCGAGAGCGCCGTTTCCATACAGGGGATGCTCACTGACATCGTGGCGTGGCTGTCGGGCCGCACGCCCACCATGGGCACCCTGCGGGCGGAAGCCGCCGCGGATTCGGTGGAGCTGCCAGTGCTGCTGCCCTGGCCGTCGGCGTTCGCCGCGAAATAGCCGGGTCGGCAACTTTGCCGGATGCCGCCGTTGTCCCTTTTGAAGGGGCGACGGCGGTTCTTGCGTTTCGGAGCCGGTCAGCTTGGCTGGGTGTTTGGGTTGGGTGCGTGGGTGTTGCGGGTCGTCCCGCGGGCGGGCGCTGCTGGGGTCGTCTTGCAGGCCGGCGCAGCTGGGGCGATGCCGCTGGCGGGCGCTGCTGGGGCGGGGTGCCTGAGTGGATGTGCCGGGATCCACCGAAAAAGATTTAGAAGATTCTTTCGGGGTTCTATTGCGTGCCGGTAACGGTGGTTGTATTCTTGGGGTATGAGTATTCCGGTGATTGTCCCCGGGGACCGGGGTGGTGAGGCCACACAGGATGTGGTTTCACTTCTTGCCGCGGTTGGTGCTCTTCCTTTTATTGAACCCTTTGGGTCTGACAATCCTGTTTTGGCGGGGTTGCCGTTGTTGGCGGGGTTTCCGGTGCCTGATCCGGAGCCGGTGTCCCAGCACGGTGTTGCTTGTGGTGTGCATGATGGTGCTGTTGCGGCGTTGGCGGTCGTGAAGCTGTTGGAGGATGCGACGGCGGCGTGCAAGGCGTCGTTGTTGGGGCAGTTGATGGGGGCTGTGGGGGTTGAGCGGGTTGCTGTGGATTTGGATCCGTGGCAGGCGAAGCTGGCTGAGTCCAGTGCCGTGGTTGAGGCGGCCCAGTCGTTGGGTATTGCTGAACGGACGGCGGTGGCGTTGACGCATCATGCGTTGGAGGTGTTGGCGCATCCGGGGACGTTTGCGGCGTTGGGGGCGGGGGTGTTGTCCTGGCGTCATGCGTGCACGATTGTTCAAGAGATCGCCACGTTGGAGGACACCGGCACTGTCACGGCTGCTGATGTGGGGGTGTTTGAGGGGCGGTTGTTGGTGTTGGCGCCGGGGACCACTGCTGTCAGGTTTGCGGGGAAGGCGCGGCGGGAGCGGGAGAAGATGTTCCCTGAGTCGATGGAGACGCGCACGAAGGAGGCGTTCAAGAATCGGCGGTTGAGCAATGATCCGGGCCGGGATGGGATGTCGTGGCTGACGTTGCATATTCCGACGTTGGCGGCGAACGCGATCATGGTTCATTGCCATCGGCTCGCGGAGGCGATCAAGAATGATGCCACGGCACGTCAGCGTGCTGCTGACGCGGTGGGTGCGGGGGAGGATTGCCGTGAGTACCGGACGCGTGAGCAGATCCGTGCTGATGTTGCCGCGATTCTGCTCATGGGCCAGGAACTCCCGGCCAACAGCTACACCAACCCCACCACCACCAACCCAAACACCACCAGCCCGCACAGCCGAGGCACGGCCCGTACAGGCAGCGGCGGCCAAGGGGCCGGCAGCCACAACAGCAACAGCACCGGTGGCTATAACAGCCAGGGTGCCGGCACAGGCCGGAACGGTTCTTCTTTCGGCAATACACCCACTCATGGCAGCAGGAGTGGTGGTTTCACCGGCCAGGGTGCCGGCAGCGGTACGGCTCGCGGTAGTGGCGGTAGTGGCGGTGTTGGTGGTTGTGGCGGTGGGGTGGGTTTTGGTGGGGGTGGTGGTGTTGTTTTTGGGGAGAAGTCGGCGTTTGGGGTGAGTTTGGTTGAGGCGCCGGGGTGGGAGTGCGAAGAGGCGAATCCGCCCCGCACCCCGGGCCCCACCCCGGGCCCTGCCCCGGGTCCTGGCATCATTACCGAGGACGTCGTCGCCGACGGCTCCGGGACCGCCAGCACCGGGAATCCGGTGATTGGTTCCGGGGCGGGGACAGCTCTGCCTGACGAGGGTCAACCTCTCAGGGGCACCGTCGTGCCTGGCGGGGCGGGGCCGGAACCTCCTCTCAGTGGCACCAGCATGCCGAAAGGCCAGGATAACCCTGGGCCGGGGCCGGGGTTGGTGGATGTGGCGGGGGATGTGCCGGTGTCGGGGTCGTTGGTTGGTGATGGTTCTGGTTATGTGGGCGGGTTGGTTGACGGGATTGTCGAGGACCGTCAGCAGGAGTATTTGGAGCAGTTGGAGGCTATGCGTCAGGGGAAGGTGATGGTGGATCCGCCGTTGCCGAGGGCGCAGATTTTGCTCAAGGTCCCGTTTTTGGGGTTGGTGGGTGTCACTGCTGAACCGGCTGAGTTGGTCGGTGAGGGGGCTGGGCCGGTGCCGTTGGGGATTGCCAGGAAGCTCATGGCGGGTGCGAAGACGTTCTTGCGGGTGTTGACTGATCCGGTGACGGGTGAGGCGTTGCCGTTGAGTCCGGAGCGGTACACGCTGCGGGATGCGGAGAAAGCGGTGTTGCAGGCCCTGGCCGGGGGCTGTTATTTCCAGAATTGCATGAATCCGGTGGTGCTCACGGAGATGGATCATCTGAGGTCGTGGGAGCACGGGGGCAAGTCCACGCTCGAGAACGTTCGCCCGGCGTGTGCTGTTCATCATCGCTTGCGGCATTTTAAGGATGATAAGGATCGTCATGGCATGTATCGGCGGTATCGGGATTCGTATCGGCATCAGATTCGTTTGCGGGGCTGGACACCGCAGCTCACTGCTGATGGCAGGGTGGGGTGGATTACCCCGGGTGGGAAGTATCGGGCGCCCTTGTATGAGACACCTCAATGCACGCAGTACCCGAAGTGGTTGAAGCGGCGCCTCGCCAAGGCCCTCAACCCACCACGCAACACAGCCGCCAACACAGCCGCCAGCAACGCAGGCAGCAGCGGCATGGACAGAAACCCCGGGACAGGCCCAACAACCCCCAGGCCATGAACAACACCCGGAGCAAGAAGCGCCCCTGACGGAGTGAACAACCCCGAGGGCCAGTCCGGCTCTCGAGCAGGAAGCGCCCCGGCGCAGCGTACAACTCAGCCGGAGCCAGCGCCCCAGCCACCAGCCAACCAGCTAACACGGCACCACGAGCCAAGAAGCCACGGAAACTATATGGCGGCGGCTCGTTCCGCAGCAGTTCGGTTCCCCGCCAGTTTTGTGAAGACGGCATTGGCGAGCCAGGCTATTTGCCCCCGGAGACCCGCCACAAGTGAAGGGTCAGGTAGGAGCGCCATGGTGCCAGTGGTGCACCCATGGCACTCAACTCGGGTGCCTTGATGGTGCGGGCTTCGGCAAGGGAGTCGCCCCGGAGGAGACCGTAGCCGTTGCGGACAGCTGCGTCCCCGGGCAGGAAGATGTCGCTGCTGCCCAGAACCCGCATGGCGACGTACCCTACGGTCCACGGACCGATGCCAGCGATGGGGAGAAGTTTTTCGGCCAAGGTTCCCTCGGTGTCGCCGGGGCCGAGTTGCAAGGATCCGTCGGAAAGCATTGCGGCAACGGCCACGATGGAATCGATCCGCCGTTGGGGACCGCGCAGAATGGTCCGGCCGTGGGAGGCAATCTCGGCCGGGCCCGGGAAGAAGTGCGTCATGGTCCCGTGCGGCATCCGGCTGGGTGTACTCGATGCCACCAATTGGTTGAGCGCGGTGCGGGCAGCTGCCACAGTGATTTGCTGGCCCACCATGGCCCGAATGAGGATTTCGGCTGGATCCACGCAGCCTGGCAGCCTGATGCCGGGAAGTGCTGCCACCCGGCCCGCAATCAACGGGTGCGCACTCAAAGCGGTGTCGGCCTGCACCGGATCATGATCCAAGTTGAACAGCCGGCGAACCCTTACGAGCAGTTCGACAGCGTCGGAAGGGTCCTCTAAATCCTGCTCAAGCCACAGGGCACTGCCGTCCCAGCTGACACGAAACCAGCCGTGCCCGCCCGGCAGAAGGAGGGTGCGGGCATAGCTTGCAGAATCCGCCTCCTCAACACCGGCCACGGCACGTGCGGCCAGGAAGTCAAAAATGCCCGGCTCGAACGGGGGAATGAACGACAACGCAAATGTCATGATTCCATCCTCCCATCCACCGGGTGCAGGATCCGCTCTTCATCCACGCCCCTTGCCCCGGGCATGGTTCACACCTAGGGTTGGCGGCATGAGGGACATGATGAAAGCACTCACCGACGTCACACGCAGCGTCAGGACAGCCCAGCTGGGCCATGGGGACGCCATCGCCGTAGTCCTGCAGCAGGAGCTGTCAGCCTCGGCCGCGGATGTGTGGGCTGCCTGCACTGCGCCGGAGCGCATCAGCCGATGGTTTCTGCCCGTCACGGGGGACCTGCGCGACGGAGGAGACTACGCCTTGGAAGGCAATGCGTCCGGGGAGATCCTCGACTGCACGGCGCCACGGTCCTTCCGGGTGTCGTGGATCTTTGGCCAGGAGCCGCATTCCGAGCTGGAAATCCGGCTCACCGCCACCAACACTGACCACACCCTCTTCGAGCTCGACCACACGGTCCCGGCCGGCACCGGCATGATGGAAACGTACGGGCCGGGCGCAGTTGGCGTCGGCTGGGACCAGGCGCTGGTGGGCTTGGACGATTTTCTGCGCGGACTGCCCACCGGCCCCGCCAACCCGTTGCCGCCCGAGGTGATGAACCCGTTCACGGCGACCAGCAGCCGTGCCTGGGCCGATGCCGCCATCGTCAACGGCACCGACCCGGAAGCCGCGTGGGCTGCAGCCGGGCGCACCACCGCGTTTTACACTGAAGCGGACGACGCCGGACCCTCCTAAGGCGCTTTCCGCCGGCACCGCGTGGGTGGGAGTGCCGCCCGGCACGTCCCGCAGGAAGCCCGCACCCGGCCGGGCGGCTCCTGCTAAGTTGAGAATATGGGCCAGCCAGTTAACATCCTTGAGCTACTTCAAAATCCTGCCACCGTCGTGGCGCCCCACTTGCTGGGCGCCTTGGTGCGCCATGAGAGTCCGGAAGGCCCCGTCGTCGTACGTCTGACCGAGGTGGAAGCCTATCTGGGCCCGGCAGATTCCCTCGATCCGGACCCGGGCGCCCACAGCTACAGGGGCAAGACCAACCGCAACGCAGTGATGTTTGGCCCGCCCGGGCACCTTTATGTGTATTTCACCTATGGCATGCATTTTTGCGCAAATCTGGTCTGCCGCCCGGCGGGGGAGTCCTCCGGATGCCTGATGCGGGCAGGCGAAGTGGTGGAAGGGCTGGACTTGGCGCGCGCACGCCGCCCCACGGCCAAACGCGACCTTGAGCTGGCGCAGGGACCGGCGAGGCTGACCAAGGCAATGGGATTCAACCTCACGCACAATGGTGTGGCGGCGCTCGGCGGGGAAGTGACAGTAACGTTGCCGGAGACGCCGGCCCAGGCTGTCATGGTGGGTCCACGCGTTGGCATCAGCGGGCCCGGCGGCACTGCGGAGTACCCGTGGCGGTTTTGGATCGCCGGTGACCCCACCGTCTCCAAATTCAAGCCGGGAGTGGTGCGCGGCCCGCGTCGGACCGCACCGGCTGCTCCGAGCGGCCAATAGCGCCGACAACCTCCGGCAGCAGGTCCGCGGGTGTCAGCCGCCGGACCAGCCCCGATCGCGTCGCCGGCCACTCATGGTCCAGCAGCGAATACACGCAGCTGTCGACCCGCGATCCCTGATGGCCGTGGCGGTAGCTGCGCAAAACGCCCTCCAGGGTGGCACCCAGTTTCTCAATCGCCGCGGCACTGCGAACGTTGCGCACGTCGCAGCGCAACGTCACCCTGCAGACCGACAGCTCCTCGAAGGCAAAAGTCAGCAGCACAAGCTTCGATGCGGCATTGACGTTGCGGCCCCAGTAATCGCGGCGCAAGAACGTCATGCCCAGCTCAGCCCGTGACTGCTCCGGCACATAGTCGTACAGGCTGGTGGTCCCCGCAACGGTGCCGGTGTCCTCATCGATCACCGCGAAGGCAATGACGGCAGGGTCGGCGATCCGCGCCGCAAAAAGCTGTTCCAGGGCCCGCCTGGATGTGGGCTGTTCCGAAGCCAGGCCGGCCCACATCCCCGCATCGATGTGCGGGAACAAATCTGCCGCGTGGCGACGCCGCAGCGGCACAAGCCGGACACCGTGTCCGGGGAGGGAAAATTTGTGTCTCACGGCAATATCCAAGCACCCTTGTGGGAGAGGGAAAAGGCCCCTGTGGGGACGCTGTACCGTTGAAGGGTGAACGAGAGATTAAGTGCGCCCGAAACACCATTTTCCAACTCCCTGCCGACCGCAGAAAATCCGCACGTTTCCGCAGTCATTGAGCGGCTGTGCGCCACCGTCGAAGACTACCCGTCGCCGGGTATTGTTTTCAAAGATTTAACCCCCGTTTTTGCCGACGGACCGGCGTTGAAACAGGTGGTCGACGCCATCGTCGGTGCCTTCGCCGGACAGTTCGATGCCGTGGCCGGGGTTGAAGCCCGCGGCTTCCTGCTTGCAGCGGCTGCTGCCTATGCCACAGGGACCGGGGTGGTCACCATCCGCAAGGCTGGAAAACTGCCACGTGCCGTGTACTCCGAAAGCTACTCACTGGAGTATGGGCAGGCCACCCTGGAAATACACCAGGACGACGTCCCAGTTGGCACGCGTGTGTTAATTCTCGACGACGTGCTTGCCACCGGAGGCACTCTCGGCGCCGCTGCGAGCCTGCTGGAACGCACAGGTGCCGTGGTGGCAGGCATCGGTGTCGTGCTGGAGATTGATGCATTGCCGGGACGTGAGAATCTGGGCGGCCATGCAGTGGTTTCGCTGCTCCACGTGTAGCTGAGCTCACATGTGCCAGCGCCCGTGCAGATAGAGGGATAGAATAGACGGTCCGCCTTTTGGCGGTATGCCTTACGTATCAGGAGCCTTGCATGTATGACGACGAGTTGGCCCAAGAACGCAGCTATGTTGACGGTCTATATTCACGCCTGGATGAACTTCGCGCGGAAAAGGTGGAGCAACTGGGTGAAGTGCGCCGCACCAAGTCCATGGGCACACACCAGAACCGCTCCGAGCGGGACGCCTTTGCCACGCTGTATGAGAACCGCCTGGCGCAGCTGAACGCCGTGGATGACAAGCTCGTGTTTGGCCGGCTGGACCTGGACGACGGGCAGGTCCGCTACATTGGCCGCATCGGTCTTTCCGCGGAGGACCTGCGCCAGTTGATGGTTGACTGGCGTGCCCCGGAGGCAGGGACCTTCTATCAGGCGACAGCCTTCGAGCGCATGAGCGTTCGCCGCCGTCGCCACCTGCTGCTGCACGGGCGCAACGTCAAGGCCATTGAGGACGATGTCCTTGACCACACCATGCTTGTGGAAGGCGAACACCTGCAGGGCGAAGGTGCGCTGCTGGCCGCACTGAACTCCAAGCGCACGGGCCGCATGAACGACATCGTCGGCACCATCCAGGCCGAGCAGGACAGGATCATCCGCTCTCCCCTCAGTGGGGCGCTGGTGGTGCAGGGCGGGCCGGGCACCGGAAAAACCGCAGTGGCGCTGCACCGCGCCGCCTACCTGCTTTACACCCACCGCGACAGGCTGCAATCGGCCGGCGTGCTGCTGGTGGGCCCGTCGAATGCGTTCATGAAGTACATTGAGCGGGTGCTGCCCTCCTTGGGCGAAACTGGCGTCGTCATGGCCAGCGTGGGAAACCTTTTCCCGGGCGTGCAGGGCACTGCGACGGAATCTGCTGAGACGGCGGAATTGAAGGGCCGCATCGCCATGGCCCAGGTCGTGGCCAACGCCGTGGCGAACCGCCAGCGCACGCCTCGGGAGGATGTCAGGCTCGACGTCGAAGGCACCCGTTTGATCCTCACGGTCCGCCAGGTGCGCCGAGCCAGGGACAAGGCACGGGCCACCGGCCTGCCACACAACGAAGCGCGGGTCACGTTCGTGAAGACCCTGCTGCGCGAACTCACCGAACAATTGCGCGAACACATTGAATCGGCCGGCGCCGGCAACAACGCCGACAGGTCCTATCTAGGCGAGGATGTCCGGTCAGCCCGCGACGTGCGAGTCATGCTCAACCTGTGTTGGATGCCCATGACGGCCCAGCAGCTTGTCGATGACATGTTCAGCAAGCCTGAGATTCTGGCTGCCGTGACGCCGGGCTTCACCCAGACCGAGCGCGAGTTGCTGCTGCGCAGCCCCGGCGCGCCCTGGAGCGAGTCGGATGTGCCGTTGCTGGATGAGGCAGCCGAACTCCTGGGCGAACTGGATGCCACCGGCGGCCGCGCCCAGGCAAGTTCAGAATCTCAGCGCAAGCGTGATCTCGCCAACGCGGAGAAGGCCATCTCCAACATGAACCAGCAGCTGGAGGACTCCGGCGTTGACGGCATTCTGACGGCCGAACAGCTTGCCGACTACAACATTGTCGAGGCCGAATCACAGACCAGCGCCGAACGTGCCCTGACCGACAGGTCCTGGGCCTACGGCCACGTGGTCGTTGACGAAGCCCAAGAACTTTCACCCATGCAGTGGCGCCTCTTGGTGCGCCGCTGTCCCGTGAAGTCCTTCACAATCGTTGGCGACATTGCCCAAACAAGTTCCGCAGCCGGCGCCATGTCATGGCAGCAGGCGCTCACACCGTTGCTCGGTGAACGTTGGAACATTGAGGAACTGACTGTCAACTACCGCACGCCGACGCAGATCGCCGAGGCCGCCGTGCGCATGGCCAATGCCGCGGGCCAGGTGGTTTCTGCGCCGAAGGCTGTGCGCGATGGCGAGTGGGAACCCCTTGTTGACTTCGTTGCTCCGGCCGACGTCATCAAGCGGGTTGTTGACGTCATGCCCGAGGAAACCGCCGCCGTGGGCGGGGGACTGGTGGCAGTCATTGCCCCGAGTGCCATGGTGCAGGCCACGGCGGCGGCCCTGCGCACTGTATATGGGAACCGGATTGGCCACGGGGCCGGGTCACTGGAACAGGACATTGTGGTGATTGACCCGCACGAGGCCAAGGGGCTCGAGTTTGACGGCGTCATCATCGTTGAGCCCGCAGCTTTGCTGGCCGGTGCCAACGGCCGTGTTGGCGACCTTTATGTCTCCATGACCCGGCCCACCCAGCGCCTCCGCCTGGTCACGTCGGAGCCGCTGCCGGCGGGAATCGAAGCGTAAGCACGGAAACAAGCCGTCCCGCTGTCGTCACCTTCGCGGCCACAGCGGGACATAACGGGGCTGGAGTCGAAAGAAACGCCGTCGTGCTGGTAATTTTGAAGCGTGTCTTTGCAAACTGAACTCCGCGCCCCCGAGAACGATCCCAGCTTCGCCAATGTTTGGCAGGAGCTCAAGTGGCGAGGCCTGGTCCAGGTCTCCACAGACGAGGCAGCTCTTGAGGAGCTCCTCGCTGGCGAGCCGATCACATACTATTGCGGGTTCGACCCCACAGCGCCCAGCCTGCACCTTGGCAACCTTGTCCAGCTGCTGACGATGCGACGCATGCAGCTGGCCGGCCACAAGCCGCTGGGCCTGGTGGGCGGCTCCACCGGTTTGGTGGGGGACCCGCGTCCGACGGCGGAGCGCACCATGAACACCAAGGAGACGGTAACCGAGTGGGTTGGCTTCCTGCAGGGACAGGTCCAGCGCTTCCTCTCCTTCGAAGGCGACAATGCGGCACGCATGGTCAACAATCTTGACTGGACCGAGCCCATGTCGGTGCTCGATTTCCTGCGTGACGTTGGCAAGTACTTCCGTGTCGGCACCATGATCAAGAAGGACATTGTTGCCTCGCGCCTCAATTCCGATGAGGGCATCAGCTACGCCGAATTCAGCTACCAGATTCTGCAGGGCATGGACTACCTGGAGCTGTACCGTCAATACGGTTGTGTGCTGCAGCAGGGCGGTTCCGACCAGTGGGGCAACCTGACAAGCGGCACCGACCTGATCCGCAAGGTTGAGGGGGCCTCCGTCCACGCACTGGGGACGCCATTGATCACCAACTCCGATGGCACCAAATTCGGCAAGAGCGAGGGCAATGCCATCTGGCTAGACGCCGCCATGTGCAGCCCGTTAGACATGTACCAGTTCTGGCTCAACACTTCAGATGCCGATGTGGTCGACCGCCTGAAGGTCTTCACCTTCCTGTCACGTGCGGAAATTGCGATAATTGCCGATGCAGTGGCCTCGAAACCGCAGGCCCGCGAAGGCCAGCGCACCCTTGCCTTCCAGGTGACCTCACTGGTTCACGGTGTGGACTCCACGTTGAAGGTCATCGCAGCCTCGGCTGCGCTCTTTGGCCAGGGCGACGTTGCTGCACTTGACGAGGACACCCTGGCGTCGGCCACGCGTGAACTGCCCCGCTCGTCGGCGCCGGCCGCGGGCATGACCATTGTTGAACTGTTGGTTGCCGCGGGATTGTCCAACAGCAATTCGGCTGCCCGCCGCACGGTGGGGGAGGGCGGCGCCTACGTAAACAACGTAAAGATCACCGACCCCGACACTGTTTTGGGTGTTGCCGATGCATTGCATGGCAAGTACTTGTTGATGCGCCGCGGCAAGCGGACACTGGCAATGGTGGAGCTGGCAGGCTAGATTCTCGCGGTGGGGATGCCCGCCTCCAATTTGCATTGGAGGCGGGCATCCGTGTATTGTTCTAGTTGTTGCTTGCGCAACGCTGGGCCACTCCGCTTGCGGGGAAGAGCCCACCACCTCGCAAGAAGCCAAAATCTAAGAAAACTTACCGAATACAATCGTCTCTTCGAGTCGAAAATATTGGAATAAGAATACGGATTTGAGGAAAGCACCGAGTGACAAGCCACACACGCTGTGGATTGGACAAAGTGAATTCCAATGAAATAAAGTATGAACATCGCAACGATGAAAACTAATTATGAATCACTAATTAGGAATTACTCGAATGCAGTTGTTGTTTGAGAACTCAATAGTGTGCCAAGTTTTATTGATACCAATTTATTTATATTGAATTGGTTATTTGGTTGTGTGTTGCCGCCCCTGTGGTGATGCATGATCGTTTAGCTGGTTTCGAATTTAGTGCATGCTTTCATTTACCTTTTTCCGGTGTGATTGTGTGTGTCTGTTTAGTTATTAACGGAGAGTTTGATCCTGGCTCAGGATGAACGCTGGCGGCGTGCTTAACACATGCAAGTCGAACGATGAACTGGCGCTTGCGTCGGGGATTAGTGGCGAACGGGTGAGTAACACGTGAGTAACCTGCCCTTAACTCTGGGATAAGCCTTGGAAACGGGGTCTAATACTGGATATTGACTTTACATCGCATGGTGTTTGGTTGAAAGATTTATTGGTTTTGGATGGACTCGCGGCCTATCAGCTTGTTGGTGAGGTAATGGCTCACCAAGGCGACGACGGGTAGCCGGCCTGAGAGGGTGACCGGCCACACTGGGACTGAGACACGGCCCAGACTCCTACGGGAGGCAGCAGTGGGGAATATTGCACAATGGGCGAAAGCCTGATGCAGCGACGCCGCGTGAGGGATGACGGCCTTCGGGTTGTAAACCTCTTTCAGTAGGGAACAAGGCCAGACGTTGTCTGGTTGAGGGTACTTGCAGAAGAAGCGCCGGCTAACTACGTGCCAGCAGCCGCGGTAATACGTAGGGCGCAAGCGTTATCCGGAATTATTGGGCGTAAAGAGCTCGTAGGCGGTTTGTCGCGTCTGCCGTGAAAGTCCGGGGCTCAACCCCGGATCTGCGGTGGGTACGGGCAGACTAGAGTGATGTAGGGGAGACTGGAATTCCTGGTGTAGCGGTGAAATGCGCAGATATCAGGAGGAACACCGATGGCGAAGGCAGGTCTCTGGGCATTAACTGACGCTGAGGAGCGAAAGCATGGGGAGCGAACAGGATTAGATACCCTGGTAGTCCATGCCGTAAACGTTGGGCACTAGGTGTGGGGGACATTCCACGTTTTCCGCGCCGTAGCTAACGCATTAAGTGCCCCGCCTGGGGAGTACGGCCGCAAGGCTAAAACTCAAAGGAATTGACGGGGGCCCGCACAAGCGGCGGAGCATGCGGATTAATTCGATGCAACGCGAAGAACCTTACCAAGGCTTGACATGAACTGGAAACACCTGGAAACAGGTGCCCCGCTTGCGGTCGGTTTACAGGTGGTGCATGGTTGTCGTCAGCTCGTGTCGTGAGATGTTGGGTTAAGTCCCGCAACGAGCGCAACCCTCGTTCTATGTTGCCAGCACGTGATGGTGGGGACTCATAGGAGACTGCCGGGGTCAACTCGGAGGAAGGTGAGGACGACGTCAAATCATCATGCCCCTTATGTCTTGGGCTTCACGCATGCTACAATGGCCGGTACAATGGGTTGCGATACTGTGAGGTGGAGCTAATCCCAAAAAGCCGGTCTCAGTTCGGATTGGGGTCTGCAACTCGACCCCATGAAGTCGGAGTCGCTAGTAATCGCAGATCAGCAACGCTGCGGTGAATACGTTCCCGGGCCTTGTACACACCGCCCGTCAAGTCACGAAAGTTGGTAACACCCGAAGCCGGTGGCCTAACCCCCTTGTGGGGAGGGAGCTGTCGAAGGTGGGACTGGCGATTGGGACTAAGTCGTAACAAGGTAGCCGTACCGGAAGGTGCGGCTGGATCACCTCCTTTCTAAGGAGCACCAAACACCACAACGGTGACTGCATAGTTGCTGGTTGGTGGTGTGAGGAGTAAAGACCCATTGCCAGGACGCATGTTCCTGGGTGGGTTGCTCAAGGGTGGAATATCAATAAAACAGCCGATGATCGGCATCTGGCGACCTGGTTTTAGTACAACACCGACTTTGTGGGTGTGGGGAACGAGCCGTACGGGTTGTTGGGTGTGTGGGTTGTTATGCGTTTGGCACACTGTTGGGTCCTGGAGCAACAACGACCACCATTTGTTTGGTGGTGGTGTTGTGCCTGGTTTCCCGCACATAACCGAACCGGTCACGGTGTGAGACACAATTTGTTTGTGTGTTGAACGTGTCTGGGTGTAGGTGTGTGGTGGGGTTGTTGTTTGAGAACTACATAGTGAACGCGAGCATCTTTATAAAGAAGCAATTTCTTTGAGATAATTGAACCTGGATCTGATGCTGTTGATTCCTGCTTTTTGGTGGGTGTTGGTGGTGTTGGTTTTCATGGTTCTCTCGATAATGTTTTATAGCGTTGTTGACTGCATGTGTGTGGTCAAGTTTTTAAGGGCGCACGGTGGATGCCTTGGCATTAGGAGCCGAAGAAGGACGTAGGAATCTGCGATAAGCCTCGGGGAGTTGATAACCAAACTTTGATCCGAGGGTGTCCGAATGGGGGAACCCCGCTACCCGCCGTAAGGTGAGGTGGTGACCCGCATCTGAATATATAGGGTGTGTGGAGGGAACGTGGGGAAGTGAAACATCTCAGTACCCACAGGAAGAGAAAACAACAGTGATTCCGTTAGTAGTGGCGAGCGAACGCGGAACAGGCTAAACCGTGTCATGTGTGATAGCCGGCGGGCGTTGCATGGTGCGGGGTTGTGGGATTTACCGTATTGGTTCTGCCGGACCAGTGAGGGGAATGGTGCATGTATAGGTGAACGGTTTTGAATGGCCGACCGTAGAGGGTGAGAGTCCCGTAACTGAAATGCAGTGCACTCCCTGGTGAGTATCCCAAGTAGCACGGGGCCCGAGAAATCCCGTGTGAATCTGTCAGGACCACCTGATAAGCCTAAATACTACCTAATGACCGATAGCGGACAAGTACCGTGAGGGAAAGGTGAAAAGTACCCCGGGAGGGGAGTGAAATAGTACCTGAAACCGTGTGCTTACAATCCGTCAGAGCCACCGCGCCCCTTTGCGGGGGTGGTTGTTGTGGTGATGGCGTGCCTTTTGAAGAATGAGCCTGCGAGTTAGTGTTACGTCGCGAGGTTAACCCGTGTGGGGAAGCCGTAGCGAAAGCGAGTCTGAATAGGGCGAGTTTAGTGGCGTGATCTAGACCCGAAGCGAAGTGATCTACCCATGGCCAGGTTGAAGCGTGTGTAAGAGCGCGTGGAGGACCGAACCCACTTCAGTTGAAAATGGAGGGGATGAGCTGTGGGTAGGGGTGAAAGGCCAATCAAACTTCGTGATAGCTGGTTCTCCCCGAAATGCATTTAGGTGCAGCGTTGCGTGTTTCTTACTGGAGGTAGAGCTACTGGATGGCTAATGGGCCCTACAAGGTTACTGACGTCAGCCAAACTCCGAATGCCGGTAAGTCAGAGCGTAGCAGTGAGACTGTGGGGGATAAGCTTCATAGTCGAGAGGGAAACAGCCCAGACCACCAACTAAGGCCCCTAAGCGTGTGCTAAGTGGGAAAGGATGTGGGATTGCTTAGACAACCAGGAGGTTGGCTTAGAAGCAGCCATCCTTAAAAGAGTGCGTAATAGCTCACTGGTCAAGTGATCCCGCGCCGACAATGTAGCGGGGCTCAAGTACACCGCCGAAGTTGTGGATTTCAAACACTACCCAAACCAAGGACTTGTTTCTTGGTTCAGGGGTTTGGAGTGGTAGGGGAGCGTCGTGTGGGCATTGAAGTCGCAGTGTGAACTAGCGGTGGAGCCTACACGAGTGAGAATGCAGGCATGAGTAGCGAAAGACGGGTGAGAAACCCGTCCGCCGAATGATCAAGGGTTCCAGGGTCAAGCTAATCTGCCCTGGGTAAGTCGGGACCTAAGGCGAGGCCGACAGGCGTAGTCGATGGACAACGGGTTGATATTCCCGTACCGGTGAAGAACCGCCAATATTGAACCGGTGATACTAACCACCCAAACCACCACTGCGTACCCTTCGGGGTCAGGGTGTGTGGGGAGCGTGGGACCTGAACCGGGGAGGTAAGCGTATTAACAGGTGTGACGCAGGAAGGTAGCCAAGCCGGGCGATGGTAGTCCCGGTCTAAGGACGTAGGAAACACGATAGGCAAATCCGTTGTGTTGTCTTTGATGACGATTCTGAGATCTGATGGGACCCCCGTACGGGGGAATTTGGTGATCCTATGCTGCCTAGAAAAGCATCGACGTGAGGTTCTAACTGCCCGTACCCCAAACCGACACAGGTGATCAGGTAGAGAATACTAAGGCGATCGAGAGAATTATGGTTAAGGAACTCGGCAAAATGCCCCCGTAACTTCGGGAGAAGGGGGGCCTGCCCCGTGAAGAAGATTTACTCTTCATGAGCGGGTGTGGGCCGCAGAGACCAGGGGGAAGCGACTGTTTACTAAAAACACAGGTCCGTGCGAAGTCGCAAGACGATGTATACGGACTGACTCCTGCCCGGTGCTGGAAGGTTAAGAGGACCGGTTAGCCAACTTGTTGGCGAAGCTGAGAATTTAAGCCCCAGTAAACGGCGGTGGTAACTATAACCATCCTAAGGTAGCGAAATTCCTTGTCGGGTAAGTTCCGACCTGCACGAATGGAGTAACGACTTCCCCGCTGTCTCAACCATAAACTCGGCGAAATTGCAGTACGAGTAAAGATGCTCGTTACGCGCAGCAGGACGGAAAGACCCCGAGACCTTTACTATAGTTTGGTATTGGTGTTCGGAGTGGCTTGTGTAGGATAGGTGGGAGACTGTGAAACTGCAACGCTAGTTGCGGTGGAGTCATCGTTGAAATACCACTCTGGTCACTTTGGACATCTAACTTCGGCCCGTAATCCGGGTCAGGGACAGTGCCTGATGGGTAGTTTAACTGGGGCGGTTGCCTCCTAAAAAGTAACGGAGGCGCCCAAAGGTTCCCTCAGCCTGGTTGGCAATCAGGTTTCGAGTGTAAGTGCACAAGGGAGCTTGACTGTGAGAGGGACACCTCGAGCAGGGACGAAAGTCGGGACTAGTGATCCGGCGGCACATTGTGGAATGGCCGTCGCTCAACGGATAAAAGGTACCTCGGGGATAACAGGCTGATCTTGCCCAAGAGTCCATATCGACGGCATGGTTTGGCACCTCGATGTCGGCTCGTCGCATCCTGGGGCTGGAGTAGGTCCCAAGGGTTGGGCTGTTCGCCCATTAAAGCGGTACGCGAGCTGGGTTTAGAACGTCGTGAGACAGTTCGGTCCCTATCCGCTGCGCGCGCAGGAAATTTGAGAAGGGCTGTCCTTAGTACGAGAGGACCGGGACGGACGAACCTCTGGTGTGTCAGTTGTACTGCCAAGTGCATCGCTGATTAGCTACGTTCGGATGGGATAACCGCTGAAAGCATCTAAGCGGGAAGCCCGCTTCAAGATGAGATTTCCATACACAGTTATGTGTGAGAGGCCCCCAGCTAGACCACTGGGTTGATAGGCCGGACGTGGAAGCGAGGACTAAAGACTCGTGAAGCTGACCGGTACTAATAGGCCGATAACTTACACCACACACACTTTATAAAATTAATGCTCGCGTTCACTATGTGGTTCCCAACCAACAAACCCACCCGGTATGTTGCACGGAAACAAAAAAAGCAAGACACCACCACCATCTTTACCACCACAAATGGTAACACCTGGTAGAAAATGTCTTGTATAATAAAATACTGTTGTTCCAAACAAGAACACCCAACAAGCCACCCAACCACCAGCAACACGCTGACTGGTCTGGGGAACGAGTTACGGTGGTCATAGCGTGGGGGAAACGCCCGGTCCCATTCCGAACCCGGAAGCTAAGACCCACAGCGCCGATGGTACTGCATTCGTGAGGATGTGGGAGAGTAGGACACCGCCGGACAACACATAAAACAGGTCGAGGCCCCACACCACCAGGTGCGGGGCCTCCCTGCATTTAACAACCCAACAGAGGCTCCACCCGCACTTCCAAGGTGCCTAGGGGCAATCCATTAGGACACTTGAGACGTAAGCTTGCATGATGTCTAGTTTGTTTTCCCATGCCCCGGAACCTGTCCCAGAGAATGACTTGGTGCTTGCTGCACGGTCTGCGGTGGCGGTCGTGCCTTTGCCGATCGCCGAGGCGTTCGATGGCTTCACCGATGGTATTCACCTGTGGTGGCCCATGGATACGCACAGCGGCTTCGGAGCGGAGTCACATGTCGGTTTTGAGGATGGGTTTCTCGTTGAGGATTCCTTTACCGGGAGGCAGTGCGTGTGGGGAGAAGTGCAGGCCTGGGACGAGCCGGCGTCGTTGGTTCTAAGGTGGCAGTTGGGAGACAACCCGCTAGTGCCCACAACTGTCAGTATCGGCTTCACCGCTCACGGCGGAGAGTCCACGACTGTGACACTGAAGCACGATGGCTGGGCCTCTGGTGAGGTTGGCCACGAGCAATACGAAAAGTACTGTGATTGGCCACTCATCTTGTCCAGATACGCCAGATTCATGGGTGGGGCGCTGAAGCTCGACTAGACTGTAGTCTGGACGATTGGTCCAAGGTTTTTGCAGTAGAAGATCAAAAGTGAAGAGCGGCTGTTACTGTGCCAGTTAGTGCGCTCATAGTTTTAGGAGTCGACATGGCTGAGCAGTATGAAGGAAAGCGCGACGATAATTCTCGCGGACAAGACAACAAGAGCGGCAACGGCAGGCCCTACGCCGAGCGTCCCGCAACGAACGACCGTCAGCCGGCGCGTCCTTACAATGAACGCAGTGGGCAGGGTGGGCGTCCCGCGGGCGGCCGTACGTCCGATAACAGTGGCCGTCCCTCCTTTGGTGACCGCGGCGGTCAGGGCGGACGCCCCACGGGCGATCGTTCCTACGGCGACCGTCCGGCACGCAGCAACGACCGTCCTTCCTACGGCGACCGTGACAACCGCAGCGCCGACCGCCCCATGGTCAACGGACGCCGCGAAGACCGCAAGCCGTTTGGCGACCGCGATAACCGCGGTGGCCAGGGTGGACGACCCACGGGTGACCGCGACTCGCGCCCGTCTTATGGCAACCGTGACGACCGTCCCGCACGCAGTAACGACCGCCCCAGCTTTGGTGGCCGTGACGAGCGTCCGGCACGCAGCAACGACCGTCCCTATGGTGACCGCGACAACCGCGGTGGCCAGGGTGGACGACCCACGGGTGACCGCGACTCGCGCCCGTCTTATGGCAACCGTGACGACCGTCCCGCACGCAGTAACGACCGCCCCAGCTTTGGCGGCCGTGACGAGCGTCCGGCACGCAGCAACGACCGTCCGTACGGTGACCGCGACAACCGCGGTGGCCAGGGTGGACGACCCACGGGTGACCGCGACTCACGCCCGTCATACGGCAACCGTGACGACCGTCCCGCACGCAGCAACGACCGCCCTTATGGTGACCGCGACAACCGCGGCGGCCAAGGTGGACGCCCGACAGGCGAACGGTCGTACGGAGATCGCCCCGCACGTAGCAACGATCGTCCCAGTTTTGGCGGCCGTGACGACCGTCCGGCACGCAGCAACGACCGCCCCTACGGTGACCGCGACAACCGCGGTGGCCAGGGTGGACGCCCGAGCGGTGACCGCGACTCACGCCCGTCATATGGCAGCCGTGACGACCGCCCCGCGCGCAGCAACGATCGTCCCAGCTTTGGTGGCCGCGATGAGCGTCCGGCACGCAGCAACGACCGCCCCAGCTTTGGTGGCCGCGATGAGCGTCCGGCACGCAGCAACGACCGCCCCAGCTTTGGTGGCCGTGATGAGCGTCCGGCACGCAGCAACGACCGCCCCTACGGTGACCGCGACAACCGCGGTGGCCAGGGTGGACGCCCGAGCGGTGACCGCGACTCACGCCCGTCATATGGCAGCCGTGACGATCGTCCCGCACGCAGCAACGACCGCCCCAGCTTTGGCGGCCGCGACGACCGCGCCCCGCGCACCACAGGGCCGCGCACACCACCGGAGCGCAACGCGGGCGACCTGCGGAGCTCCAACCGTCCCGACAGGGAGCGTTCACCTGAAATCGACCCCGATGTAACGGGCGAGGAGCTGGACAAGGTCACCCGCGCCCAGCTGCGCATTTTGGATGCCAAGAACAACGAGTGGGTTTCCAAGCACCTGGTCATGGCTGGGCGTTTGATCGACTTCGTGCCCGAGGTTGCCTTTGAGCACGCACTGGCAGCCAGCCGTCGCGGCGGCCGTTTGGCCTGTGTCCGCGAAGCTGTGGCCATGACGGCCTACGCCGCCGGCAAGTATGGCGAGGCGCTGCGTGAACTGCGCACGTTCCGCCGCATCAGCGGATCCAACGCCCACCTGCCGCTCATGGCCGACTGCGAACGCGGACTGGGCCGCCCGGACCGTGCACTTGACCTGATCAAGTCCGAAGACGCCGAATCATTGGACACCGCAGGCAAGGTGGAATTGGCCATTGTTGAATCCGGCGCCCGCGGCGATCTTGGGGAGATGGAAGCAGCATTGTCCGCCCTTGAGATCCCGCAGCTGGACATGAACCGCGCTTTCTCCTTCAGCCCGCGCCTGTTCCGCGCCTACGGCATGGTCCTGCGCGCAGCCGGCCGCAAGGACGAAGCGAAGACCTGGGAGCGTCAGGCCCTGGTCGCCGAGGAAGCCCTGGGCATCGACGAAGGCACCGACCAGATCATCATCGACCTCGGTGACGACGATGAAGTTCCGATGGAATCCAAGCGTGTGCGTGTTTCAGATGTCATGGCCGCACCCGTTGCTCCCGTGATGAACGACGCCGACACCCAGGCAGCTGCCGAGCTCACCAATGGTGATGTGAAGCAGCAGGACGAGACAAACGTGGACGATGCCGACTCTTCCTACTTTGAGTCGAACGACGCCGAATCCGACGCCGACAGTGTTGACGCCGGTGACGCGGCCGAGTTCGCCGAACAGGACAAATCAGGGCAGGACAACTCCGCCCACGACAATTCAGTCGAATTCAGCGCCCCGGAGGGCGAGGATTCCGAAGGGTTCAACCGCAATGACAGCTGACACCTTGCTGACCGGTTTCGACGCGGTCCTGGCTGACCTGGACGGCGTCGTTTATGCCGGGCCCAACGCCATACCCGGCGCCATCGAGGCCCTGGTGGGCCTCGCCGGGGCCAACGTCAAGCTGGCGTACGTGACGAACAATGCGTCCCGTACGCCGGCGCAGGTCGCAGCACACCTGCGCGACCTCGGCGCACCCGCTGATGACGACCAAGTTGTCAGCTCCGCCCAGGCAGGCGCTGCCCTGCTGGCCCAAAAGTTCCCTGCCGGCTCCAAGGTGCTTGTCACCGGCAGCCCGGCGCTGGCGCAGGAAGTCCAGGCTCTGGGCATGAAAGTGGTGGAAAGCGCCACCGACGCCCCCGACGTTGTCATCCAAGGTTTCGACCCAACACTGGGCTGGGCTGACCTGGCCGAGGCCAGCTACGCCGTCAATGCCGGTGCCGTGTGGATCGCCACCAACACGGACATGACCATTCCCCGCGACCGCGGCATCGCCCCCGGCAACGGGGCCCTTGTCGCGGCGGTGCGTGCCGCCGTCGGACATGATCCGCTGGTGGCAGGCAAGCCCGAGGCCCCGCTGTTTCACACCGCGGCCAAGCGCCTGGGTGCCAAGGCCCCGCTCGTGGTGGGCGACCGCCTGGACACCGACATTCTCGGCGGCAACAACGCCGGGATGGCAACAGTCCTGGTCCTGACAGGTGTTGACTCCTGCGAAACCGCGCTGCGGGCGTGCACGGCGGAGCGGCCGCAGTTCATCGTGGACACCATGTCCGAGCTGTACACGGCCTACCCCGAAGTGAAGCACGACGGCGCAACCGTCACCTGTGGTGGCGCTGCCGCGACTGTGGTGTCAGACGCTTCGGGGGAGGGCACCGTGCAGATTGCCGGCAGCACCGACGACACCGACGCCTGGCGTGCCGCCTGCGCCGCTTGGTGGGCAGCCGTCCCGGACGCGCACCAGGCAACCAACCCCGCAGTCACCTGGCACACAGAGCTGCCATGACAGCAGGTTGTTCATGAATCCCGGCGCCTCCCTGCCCACGGGGGATCCTGACGTTGACGCGCTGGTGGACCTTGGGGCACAAGCCAAGCAGCTGCCGGCCGGCGGCCACAAGGCGCTGTACACCCGGGTGCTTGCGGGCCTGGAACGTGAACTCGATGCAGACCCGGCCGGGTCTGCAGCCGAGCTGCGGGACGTTGCCTCGGACAGGGGGCAGGCCCATGACCAGGCTTGACCAGGAACTGGTGAATCGCGGGCTGGCACGGTCGCGCACGGTGGCGGCAACCCTGATCAAGGCCGGCCGCGTCACCGTGGGCGGTGTTCCGTCAGTGAAGTCCGCCCACGCCGTCAATGCCGAAACCACTGTCGAGGTCCTGCCCGGCAACGAAGAAGACTATGTGTCCCGGGCCGGCCACAAACTAGCCGGGGCCCTCGCACATTTCCCGCAGATTTCGGTGGCCGGCAAACGCTGCCTTGATGCCGGCGCATCCACCGGCGGCTTCACGGACGTGCTGTTGCGCCAAGGCGCGGCGGCGGTGGCGGCCGTGGATGTCGGGCACGGCCAACTGGTGGATTCCCTGCGCCGTGACGCCCGGGTGGAAGTCTACGAAGGCCTGAACATCCGTTACATGCAGCCGGCCGACATTGGCGGACCCGCCGATCTCACCGTCTGCGACCTGTCCTTCATCTCCTTGACGCTGGTCATGGCCCCGCTGGCCCTTGCCACCAAGGAGGGCGGTGAGCTGCTGCTGATGGTGAAACCTCAATTTGAGGTGGGCCGTGAGCGGCTGGCCCGCACCGGCGTCGTCAGCAGTGAGAATGAGCGACGCCGGGCAGTCGCCCTGGTGGCGTCGGCGGCGGTTGCCAACGGGCTGCGGCTGGATGGCATTGGCGTCAGCACCCTCCCGGGCCAGGATGGAAATGTTGAGTATTTTCTCCTCGCCTCGCGTGTTGTGTCAGGGCCTGCGCATAAGATCAAGGAACAGGGCAGCATCGAAAAACAGGAACAGGCTGTGGAGAAGCTGCTGGCAAAACTTTGGCCCGGGCCGGCAGTTCCCGTGTCCTGACGATCTGAGAGACTGAAGGTCCGGAAGCCGGAGCCTGCGAACGCAGTCCTGATACGAGAGGTCCCGCAATCAAGCGGTCCCGCACAAGGTGATGAGGAAACAGCACATGACACGGCGCGTCTTGATTCTGGCCCATACGGGTCGTGAAGAGTCGATGCTTGCCGCCCTCGAGGCGTGCGTTGAGCTTCATGCAAACAACATCGTCCCCGTCATGTATGCCGACGAACTTTCCGACATGACAGGCTATCTGGGCGTGTCGGGCGTCAACATGGAGATTCTGGACAGGGACGTCACACTGGCCGACATTGAACTTGTCATGGTCCTTGGCGGAGACGGCACCATCCTGCGTGCGGCCGAGCTCGTCCGCGAGTACGACGTGCCGCTGCTTGGCGTGAACCTGGGCCACGTCGGCTTCCTGGCTGAGAGCGAACGGGAGGAGCTCATTCAAACAGTTGCGGCCGTCGTCGAACGCAAATATTCGGTGGAGGAGCGCATGTGCCTTGACGTCGTTGTCAGGGTGGCAGGCAAAATGGTGGCACACACCTGGGCGCTGAATGAGGTTGCCCTGGAAAAGGGCAACCGCGAACGCATGATTGAGGTTGTCACCGAAGTTGACGGCCGCCCGCTGACCTCCTTTGGCTGTGACGGCGTCGTGATGGCAACACCGACAGGCTCGACGGCCTACGCTTTTTCTGCCGGCGGCCCCGTGGTGTGGCCCGGCGTCGAGGCCCTTTTGATGGTCCCCATCAGCGCCCACGCGCTCTTTGCCAAGCCCCTCGTCGTGGCGCCGACGTCAACGCTGGCGGTGGAGGTGCTGAGCCGCAACGAAGCCTATGGCGTGATCTGGTGCGACGGGCGGCGCACGGTTGACCTGCTGCCCGGGGCCCGCATCGAGGTCACCCGCTCCGCCAAGCCCGTCAAACTGGCACGGACCCAGCAGTCGACCTTCTCCGAACGCCTGGTGCGAAAGTTTGAACTGCCCGTCCAGGGCTGGCGCGGACCCTCCATTGAGGAACCGCCGGCGCCGACAACCCAGCTGCCCATCATCAAGTCGCCCCGGCCCAAGTCAGCCCTTGGGGGACCGCGCACCGGCCCCATCCCGCAAGTGCCGGACCTGACCATTCCGCCGCAGGAGAGCTCCTATTCCGGCACCACAAATTTTTATGGGGAGGACCGGACATGATTGAGGAAATCCGTATCCGCGACCTCGGCGTCATCTCCGAATCAACGCTGCCGCTGGGCCCGGGACTGAGCGTCGTCAGCGGCGAGACAGGTGCCGGCAAGACCATGGTGGTGACCGCCGTCGGGCTGTTGCTGGGCAACAGGGCCGACGCCGGGGCCGTGCGCAACGGCGCCAAATCCGCCTCTGCCGAGGCAACCCTGACACTGCCCGCAGGCCACCCCGCCCTTGTGCGCGCCGTCGAGGCCGGTGCCGAGATTGACGAGTTCGACGGCGGTGCGCAGCTGATCCTGGCCCGCACCGTCAGTGCCGACGGCCGCAGCCGGGCCCACGTTGGCGGGCGCAGCGCCCCCATCGGGGTGCTCAACGAGTTGGGGGAGGCCCTTGTTGCCGTGCACGGGCAGTCGGACCAGATCCGGCTGAAGAACCCCTCGGCGCAGCGGGCGGCCCTGGACAAATTTGCCGCCGAGGCGCATAAAGGCTTTGCCGCCAAAATGGGCAGCTACCGGGGCGTCTTTGAACAGTGGCGGGCCATCCAGGCTGAGCTGCAGGAACTGCGCTCGGCCAGCCGGGAACGGTTGCGGGAGGCTGAGTCGCTGACGACGGCGCTGGCCGAGATCGACGCCGTCGAACCGCTGGCGGCCGAGGACGAACTGCTCAAGGCCGCCGCGGTGAAGCTGGGCAATGTTGAAGAGCTGCGCAAGGCCGCACTGGGGGCGCACGAGGCACTGAGCGCCGCCGACTACGGTGACGGGGTTGATGCGGCGACGCTGGTCGAAAACGCCAGGCGGCTGGTGGAAACTGTTGCCGAGGCTGATGAGGAGCTGGCCCAAACAACCAAGCGGCTGTCGGAGATTGGCTATTTGATGGCCGACGTTGCCAGGGACCTGGCCAGCTACGCCACCTCCCTGGACTCGGAGGGGCCCGGACGCCTGGCCGAGGTTGAGGACAGGCGCGGGGAGCTCGCCGTGCTGGTGCGCAAGTACGCCCCGAGCATTGATGAGGTCATCGTGTGGGCTGACGCGGCCCGGATCCGGTTGACGGAGCTCAGCGACGATTCGGGGCGGATCGAGTCCCTGGAGGCCGGTGAGGCGGCGGCAGTGGCCGAGCTTGGCGTGCTGGGGGCCGAGGTCACCACCCTGCGGCGGAAGGCCGCCGAGAAGCTCGCCAAGGCTGTCAGCGGCGAGTTGAAGGCGCTGGCCATGCCCGATGCCAGGCTGGTCATTGAGATCACCGCGGCGGAACGCAGCATTCACGGCGAGGACGACATCGCCTTTCTGTTGGCACCCCACGCCGGCGCGCTGCCCCGGCCGTTGGGCAAGGGGGCTTCCGGAGGTGAACTCTCGCGGGTGATGCTGGCGCTGGAAGTGGTGCTGGCCGCCGTCGACCCCGTCCCCACCTTTGTGTTCGATGAGGTGGACTCCGGTGTGGGCGGCAAGGCAGCCGTGGAAATTGGCCGCAGGCTGGCCATGCTGGCCGAACATGTGCAGGTCCTGGTCGTGACACACCTGCCCCAGGTGGCCGCGTTTGCCGACCAGCACATCCTGGTCACGAAGAGTTCTGTGAGCAAGAACTCAACAGGAATTACCACCAGCAATGTGCGGCTTTTGACTCACGAGGAGCGGGTTGTGGAACTGGCCCGCATGCTGGCAGGGCAGGAGGATTCAGTGACAGCGCAGGCCCACGCCAAGGAATTGTTGGCCCATGCTGCACGGCCCGTTCCCTAGATTTTCGGCCGCCCGGGAAAAATTGGGTGCCGCTTGCAAACTTATATTGACTCATTAGATGATAGGCTCGAATTCCGTGGTGCAACGATCAAATTCCCGGTTCAGTGGTCAGTCCAAGACGACCAAACACATCTTCGTCACCGGTGGTGTCGCGTCCTCGCTCGGTAAGGGTCTGACGGCTTCCAGCCTCGGTCACTTGCTGCGTGCGCGCGGCCTCGCGGTCACAATGCAAAAGCTCGATCCCTATCTCAATGTGGATCCAGGCACAATGAATCCCTTCCAGCACGGTGAAGTCTTCGTTACTGACGACGGCGCCGAAACGGATCTGGACATTGGCCATTACGAGCGCTTCCTCGATGAAAATCTGGAAGGCTCGGCAAACGTCACAACAGGACAGGTGTATTCAACTGTCATCGCCAAGGAACGCCGCGGCGAATACCTGGGCGACACCGTGCAGGTCATCCCGCACATCACCGATGAGATCAAGCGGCGCATGCGCATGCCCGCCGAGGGCGAAAACGCCCCCGACGTGATCATCACCGAAATTGGCGGCACAGTGGGCGACATTGAGTCCCAGCCGTTCCTGGAATCAGCACGCCAGGTGCGCCAGGATGTGGGCCGGAACAACGTGTTCTTCGCCCACGTGTCCCTCGTTCCCTACATCGGCCCGTCGCAGGAACTCAAGACCAAGCCCACGCAGCACTCCGTTGCTGCGCTGCGTTCCCTGGGCATCCAGCCCGACGCCATCATCCTGCGCTCCGACCGGGTCCTGCCCGACGCCATGCACGTCAAGATTGGCCGTGCCTGCGACGTCGACGTGGAAGCCGTCATTGGCTGCCCGGACGCGTCCAGTATCTACGACATCCCGAAGATCCTGCACTCCCAGGGCCTTGACTCCTACATCGTGCGGGCCCTGGGCCTGTCCTTCAAGGACGTTGACTGGACCAAGTGGGACGAACTGCTTGAGGTTGTGCACAACCCCGCACACAACGTTGAAATCGCACTGGTCGGCAAGTACATCGACCTGCCTGACGCCTACCTCTCTGTCACCGAGGCGCTGCGCGCCGGCGGCTTTGCCAACAGCGCCCGGGTCAAGATCCGCTGGGTCCCCTCGGATGACTGCGCCACGGAGGCCGGTGCCCTGAAGGCGATCGGCGACGTTGACGCCATCTGCGTCCCCGGCGGCTTCGGCATCCGCGGCCTTGAAGGCAAACTGGGTGCACTGAAGTTCGCCCGCGAAAACCAGATCCCCACCCTGGGCCTGTGCCTTGGCCTGCAGTCAATGGTCATTGAATACGCCCGCAACGTGGTTGGCCTCGAAGGTGCCTCCTCGTCGGAATTCGACGAGAACCCCACCTACCCCGTCATTGCCACCATGGAGGAGCAGCAGGACATTGTTGCCGGCAGGGGAGACCTTGGCGGAACCATGCGCCTTGGCCTCTACCCGGCAGTGCTCACCGAAGGATCGGTTGTTGCGCAAACATACGGCACCACTGATGTTTCCGAGCGCCACCGCCACCGCTACGAGGTGAACAACAAGTACCGCGAGCAGATTGCTGCCGCGGGGCTCGTCTTCTCCGGCACCTCGCCGGACGGCAAACTTGTGGAATATGTTGAACTGCCGGCAAGCGTCCACCCGTACTACGTCTCCACCCAGGCGCATCCCGAACTGAGCTCGCGCCCCACCCGGCCGCACCCGCTCTTTGCCGGCCTGGTTGCTGCCGCCCTGGAACGCCAGAACGCCACACGGCTGTTGGAGGTCTAAGTGAACCACCTTGGTGCACCAGGGGCGGGGGAGCAGCCTGCCGCCGTCGTCCCATCGGCATCGATTGCCGATGAGGAAAGCTACCGGACGCTGCATTCCCAGTCCACGGTGTACCAAGGGCGCATCTGGGACATCGTCTCGGACACGTTTTCACTGACTCCCGACTCCGCACCACTGACCCGGGACTACATTGCCCATCCCGGGGCAGTGGCCGTGGTTGCGCTGAACGAACACAACCAGGTGCTGCTGCTGCGGCAGTACCGGCACCCCGTCCAGATGAACCTGTGGGAAATTCCTGCCGGCCTCCTGGACGTTGAAGGCGAAGACTTCGTGGTGGGGGCAGCCCGGGAATTGGCTGAAGAGGCCGACATTGAGGCGGCGCAGTGGCACGTGCTGACAGACTTTTTCAATTCCCCCGGTTCCTCCAGCGAGGCCATCAGGATTTACCTGGCCCGGCAGATCACCGAGGTCCCTGAGGACCAGCGGCACGTGCGGACCGAGGAAGAAGCGGAAATCCAGTTTGCCTGGGTTGACCTCGAAGAGGCGGCAGCGGCGGTTCTTGGCGGGCGCATACACAACCCGTCCGCCGTCGTCGGCATCCTGGCCGCTGCGCAGGCTGCACGAACAGGGTTCGCCACCTTGCGCCCGGGCAACACACCCTGGCCCGAACACCCGTCCCAGCGCCAGCGGTGACCAGGACAGCTTCAGGAGCTGCCGGAGCCGTGGGAGGACCTGGCACCGCGGGTGCACCGGCAGGCACCGCCCCGGCGACCGGCTTGGCCCGCGGGATTCAGGACTACCTGCTGCACGTGGGCGTTGAACGCGGCCTTGCACCAAACACCCTGCAGGCCTACACCAGGGACCTGCGCCGGTATGAAGAGTTCCTCACGGCTGCCGGCGCCACCGAGCCCGGCCGGATCACCCGGCACCACGTGAGCGAATTTGCGCAGGGACTTTCCGACGGCGCAGACGGCGGGTCGGCCCTTGGGCTCCGGTCTGTTGCCCGCACCATTGTGGCAGTGCGGGGCCTGCACAAGTTTTGGGCACTGGAAGGGATCAGCGACGCCGACCCTGCAGCCGACATCCACCCGCCACAGGCGGGACGGCGGCTGCCCAAGGCCATCAGCGTCCACGACGTGACGCGCATTCTTGAATCGGCCGGCTCCGACACACCGGCCGGGTTGAGGGATGCGGCGATGCTGGAATTCCTGTATTCCACCGGCGCACGCATCAGCGAAGCCGTCGGCCTGGACGTGGACGACCTGGTTTTGCCCGACGCGCTGGAGGACGGCCCCTCACTCGTACGGCTCTTCGGCAAGGGGTCCAAGGAACGCATCGTGCCCATTGGCTCCTATGCCCTGCGCGCCCTGGACGCTTATTTGGTCCGGGGCCGGCCGGCCCTGGTGGCCAAGGGCGGCGGCACCCCTGCCCTGTTCCTGAACGCCCGGGGCGGACGGATCAGCCGCCAAAGCGTGTGGACGATACTGAAGACGGTGGCCGGGCATGCCAAGGTGGAGGCCGAGGTGTCCCCGCACACGCTGCGGCATTCCTTCGCCACACACCTGCTTGAGGGCGGAGCCGACGTCCGTGTCGTCCAGGAACTGCTGGGCCACGCCTCGGTCACCACCACGCAGGTGTACACGCTTGTCACGGCGGAAACGCTGCGGGAAGTCTACGCCGCTGCGCATCCCCGCGCCCTCGGCTGACGCTGCTCGAGCTCGACTCCCGCGACTTCTGCATCTGCCCCGGCTCCAACCGCCCCGGATCCGTGATCCAGTTGTAGTGCGGTTTTAGCCGATTTTCGCTGTTTTCGGTCCAACGACTGCAACGCAGATTCCCGGGGGAGGGACGTATGCTGATTCAATGAGCGCGCCTGTAACCCTGTGTTTCCTCCTCCGGACCGTCAACGACGAAGAGCAGGTGCTGCTGGGTTTGAAAAAGACCGGCGTGGGCACCGGCAAGGTGGTGGGCATCGGCGGCCACGTGGAACCCGGGGAAAGCGTGGTCCAGGCCATCTGCCGCGAAGTTGCTGAGGAAACCAACATCACGGTTGAAGCCATGGACCTGATGCCGGCAGGGACCGTCGAGTTCATCTTTCCGGCCAGGCCCGCATGGGACATGTTCACCACTGTGTTCCTGTGCGAGCGGTTTGCCGGTGTTGCCACGGAAAGCAGCGAGATCGCCCCGCAATGGCATCCTGTGGGACAGCTTCCGCACGCGCAGATGTGGGCCGACGCCGTTCATTGGCTCCCGGAGTTCCTCTCGGGGTGGCGCGGCCATTGGCGCGTCGTCCTCAATGACGACAACGAGACCGTGGCCTCAAGCACCCGCACGGAACAACTGCGGAAGCCCGCCGGCCCGGCTGCGGAGAATTTGGGCAGCTAGGGCTTCGCCACAGTGAGCAGGAACGCCGAATCTTCCAGGGCGTCGACACTGTGGCGCGCCAGCGGCACCACCAAATGGTCGCCCGGCGAGCCCTCCCACTGAACATTGCCGGTCTTGAGCACGATGCGCCCGCTGAGCACCTGGACTGTGGCCTCGCCCGGGTTGTCGTGCTCATCCAGCGATGATCCGGCTGTCAGGGCAACCACCGTCTGGCGCAGGATCCGCTCGTGACCGCCATAAACTGTCCTCGCACTGCGGCCGCTGTTTTTGGCCTTGGCGGAAACCATGAGCTCCCGGGCCAGCGCTGTCAGGGATGATTTTTCCACGATGCTCCTTGTGAACGGCGGTGTCTGTCTGTCGTCAACCTCACAGTACCCGCAACCGTGCAGGATATGCGCGAGCGTTTGGGAAAACAGCACCACAAGTGAGCGAGGGTTTGTGTGGGGGCGTGGGGCGGGAGGCAACGAACGGCGGGAGGCCACCTTTCGGACAAAGGTGACCTCCCGCCGTCGTTCTCCAGCCGTAGGAACTAGCCCACGTGGCGCTCTTCCACACCGTTGTAGGCGCTCAGGGGGCGGATGAGCGCGTTGGCGGCACGCTGCTCCATGATGTGGGCCGTCCACCCGGTGATGCGGGCGGCAATGAAGATGGGCGTGAACATGTCGGTGTCAAAACCCATCAGGTGGTACGTGGGCCCGGCCGGGTAGTCAAGGTTTGGCTTGATCGCCTTGGCCTCATCCATGGCCTGCTCCAGACCGTCGTACAGGCCCATCATTTCCGGACGCTCGTAATGGGCGACCATCCGCTCCAGGGCAGCCTTCATGGTGGGCACCCGCGAATCGCCGTGCTTGTAAACGCGGTGGCCGAAGCCCATGACCTTCTTTTTGGCGGCCAGGGCGTCCTCCATCCACGCCTTGGCACGCGCGGCGGCCTCCTCGCGGGACTCGTCGGCACGGATGCCGATCTCGGTGAAGGTGTGCATGACGGCTTCATTGGCGCCGCCGTGCAGCGGCCCCTTCAGCGCGCCGATGGCGCCCGTCACGGCCGAGTGCAGATCGGACAGTGTGGAGGTGATGACTCGCGCCGTAAACGTCGAGGCATTGAAGGAGTGCTCCGCGTACAGCACCATGGAGACGCGGAAGGCATCCACCACCTCCGGTGCCGCTTCCTCGCCAAAGGTCATCCACAGGAAGTTGGCCGAGTAGTCCAGGTCCGCGCGGGGCTCCACGACGTCCAAGCCGCGACGGCGGCGCTGGTCGTATGCGACGACGGCGGGGAACTGTGCAAAGAGCGACTTGGCCTTGTCCAGTTCCGCTTCCGGGGAGGAATCCTCGGCCAGCGGATGGCCCGCACCCAGGACCGACACCACCGTGCGGCCCACATCCATCGGGTGGCAGGCAAGCGGCAGCAGGTCGATGGCCGCCTTGACAGTCGCGTCCATGGTGCGGTTGGCCCGCTCAAATGCCGAAAACAGCGTCAGCTCCTCCTCGGTGGGCAATTCGCCTGTCCACAGCAGCAGGGCCACTTCTTCAAACGACTTGCTGGCCGCCAATTCCTGCACCGGGTAACCGCGGTACAGCAGTGAATTGGACTCGGGGTTGACCTTGGACACGGCTGTGTAGTCCGCAACCACACCGGCAAGACCCTTGCGTACTTCTTCTTCACTCACAGTGTGCACTCCTTCTTCGAACGTTCTTCAAGACCATTGTGATGGCTTGGTGATTTGTTGACCTAGAGGTTGGCGCTGTTGGTGGCAATGTCCAGGCTGGGGACCTGAAAGTTGAAAATGCCCGTATCAAATTGGTTGTACGCCTCATAGTTAACCAGATCATAAAGGCGCGCGCGCGTCAGCATCTCCGGCACGGCTGCTTCCTGGGTGCCGTCGGCGGAAATCGCGTCCAACACCCGCTCGGCCGCGCCCATGGCGCTGCGCAGCAAGGTCACCGGGTAGATGATCATGGCGACGCCGGCCGCGGCCAGCGCATCGCGTGTGAACAGCTCACTCTTGCCAAACTCGGTCATGTTGGCCAGCACCGGCACGTCAACTGCTTTGCACACGGCCTCAAATTCGGCGACGCTCTTCATGGCTTCGGGGAAGATGGCGTCCGCGCCGGCGTCCACGAGTGCCTTGGCACGTGAGATCGCGGCGTCCAGGCCCTCCACGGCGCGGATGTCGGTGCGTGCCATGATCAGGAAGTTCTCATCGCGGCGGGCATCGGCGGCGGCGGCGATGCGCTTGACAGCCGTGTCCAGGTCAACCATGTTCTTGCCGTCAAGGTGGCCGCAGCGCTTCGGGTTGAACTGGTCCTCGATGTGGCAGCCGGCCAGTCCGGCGTTTTCCAGCTCCTGGATGGTGCGTGCCACGTTCATGGGCTCACCGAAGCCGGTGTCGGCGTCGATCAGGCACGGCAGGTCAGTCATCCGGGCAATCTGTCCGCCGCGTGCGGCGACCTCGGTCAGCGTGGTCATGCCAATGTCCGGCAGGCCGAGGTCGTTGGCGAGGACGGCGCCGGAGATGTACACGCCGTCGAACTTCTTTTCCTCAATGAGGCGGGCCGACAGCGGGTTGAACGCCCCGGGGAACTGCACGGCCGCACCGGGTACGAGCATGGCACGCAGGTCCCGGCGCTTCTGCTCGGGGGTTTTCTTGGAGTACAGCATGTTAGAACAGTCCCTTGGGTGCGGCTGCAAGATCCACGACGCCGGGAGCTGCAGTGATGTTGAGTTGGTTCAGTTCGCCGGCGGCCAGGTTGGGCAGGTACTCAGCTGCCGCGATGAAGCGGTTGATCTCGGCTTCCTCCACCAGGCCGGCGGCCAGGGTGCGGAACTTGTTGATGTACTGCTCGCGGGCAAACGGCCGGGCGCCGAGCGGGTGGGCGTCGGCGACGGCGATGGAGTCTTCAATGGCTGTGCCGTCGTTCAAGGTGATGACCACTGTGCCACCGAATGCCTTCTCTGCAATGTCCAGGGAGTGGTAGCGGCGCGTCCACTCGGCGTCCTCTTCCGTGGTGACCTTGTGCCACAGCTCAACCGTGTCGGGGCGGCCGGCACGCTCGGGGGAGTAGGAGTCAACGTGGTGCCATGCGCCGTCCTGGAGGGCCACCGTGAAGATGTACGGGATGGAGTGGTCAAGCGTTTCCCGTGACGCGGTGGGATCATACTTCTGCGGATCGTTGGCACCGGAGCCGATCACGTAGTGGGTGTGGTGGCTGGTCTTGATCAGCACGCTGGCGACGTTGGCCGGGTCGGCAGCCTCGGGGTGCTCGCCGTGGAGCTTGCGGGCCAAGTCGATCCACGCCTGCGCCTGGTACTCGGCGGAGTGTTCCTTCGTGTACGTGTCCATGATGGCGCGCTTGGCTTCGCCGGCGGCCGGCAGCGGCACGGTGTACTGGGCGTCAGCGCCGTCGAGCATCCAGGCGATGACACCGTCTTCGCCCTCATAGATCGGCACCGGTGAGGTCTGCCCGCGCATGGCACGGTCCGCAGCTTCAACTGCCATCTTGCCGGCGAACGCGGGGGCGTGTGCCTTCCAGGTGGAGATCTCGCCCTTGCGTGACTGGCGGGTGGCCGTGGTGGTGTGCAGGCCCTGGCCCACGGCCTGGAAGATGGTCTCAACCTCAAGGTTCAACAAGGTGCCGATGCCGGCGGCGGCCGACGGGCCGAGGTGGGCAACATGGTCAATCTTGTGTTTGTGCAGGCAGATGGCCTTCACCAGGTCAACCTGGATCTCGTAGCCGGTGGCGATGCCGCGGACCAGGTCGGCACCTGAGGCGCCCGTGTGCTGGGCGACGGCCAGGATCGGCGGGATGTTGTCGCCAGGGTGGGAGTACTCGGCAGCCAGGAAGGTGTCGTGGTAGTCAAGCTCGCGCACGGCAACGCCGTTGGCCCAGGCCGCCCACTCGGGGGAGACCTTCTCGGTGATGCCAAAAACGGAGGCGCCGGAGCCGCCGGTGGAGGGGGCGTGGGTCAGGGCCTGGGCGCGGGCCGCAACGATGGGGCCGCGGTTCAGGGAGGCGATGGCCACTGAGGCGTTGTCGATGACGCGGTTGATGATCATGTCGGTGACCTCGGCGGTCACTGCCACGGGGTCGGCGGCAACCGTGGCGATCTTGTGGGCCAGCTGGTCCTCGCGGGCCAGGTTCTCGTCGCTCTTGTACACGCGGACGTTGTGCTCAATTGTCATGATGTTCCTTTCTCAGGGTGCTTCAACAAAGTATTGAAAGTTTTAGGGTGTGGTGCTCAGCAGGTGGCGCAGGCTGTTGTCCAGGTGGACGGTGGTGGCTGCGCTGGCCACGGCGGGATTGCGGTTGGCAATGGCCAGGGCGATGGCGGCATGCTCCCGAGCCGCGTCGCGGAGCCGGGCGGGGTTGTCCTTGCCCAGCCGCCGGACACGGACCAGGTGCACGCGCAGGTTTTTCAGGGCCTGGTTCAGGTAGTGGTTGCCGGCGGCGGCATCCACAGCACTGTCCAACTCGCCCGCCAGCCGGTAATAGTCGATGCGGGCTGGGTCCTCGGCCGTGAGCAGCTCGCCGGCGTTGGCAAGCTGCTGGTGCAGTTTCCTGAAAATGTCAGGGTCGCAGCGCTGGGCGGCCAGTTCAGCCGCCCGGCATTCAAGTGCCGAGCGGAGCTCAAAGAGCTCGTCGAGGTGGTCAAGGGAGATTTCGCTGACGACCATGCCGCGGCCGCTTTGCGGTTCGGTCAGGCCCTCGCCGGTGAGCTTGGCCAGTGCCTCGCGGATCGGGGTGCGGGAGACGCCAAGACGCTCGGAGAGTTCAACCTCGCCCAGCACGGTTCCCGGGGTGAGGCGCCAGTTGATGATGTCGCTGTGCAAGGTGGCATAAGCGCGGTCGCTGGCTCTCATGGGTCCCTCCCCTCGTCGTTGAGCCGCCGGCACATCAACTGCGACGGCGGTGCTGCTCCTGTTGTGCTGTACGGAACACAATACCCGATCAGTGTATACAGAAAACAGTCACTATGGCCCATTTTTAGAAAGATTCCGGAAAAATGTGCGATCTGTGTATACATTGGGCTTGTCGTGCCCCAAGTTTCGGCGGTAGCATGGCACACATCACATCGACGTGGATGGAGAACCGCCATGGCATTGAAAGTCGTCAGCTACAAGGACGAGTACGAGCGCAGCATCAGCGATCCGGAGGGGTTCTGGCTGGAGGCAGCGCAGGCTGTGGATTGGGTGGTGCCGCCGAAGCAGGCCCACAACAAGGAACAGTCGCCCCGGGGCCGCTGGTTCGCGGATGGCGAGCTCAATACTTGCTACAACGCCCTTGACAGGCACGTCGAGGCAGGGCGCGGCGAGCAGCCGGCCCTGATCCACGACTCGGCCATGCAGGGCAGCCAGCGTGTGTACAGCTACCGGGAGCTCACCGATTTGGTGGCCGGCTTCGCCGGGGTGCTCCGCGCCCAGGGCGTGGGCAAGGGCGACCGGGTCCTGATTTACATGCCCATGATTCCCGAGGCGGCCATCGCCATGCTGGCCACGGCCCGGCTCGGCGCCATCCACTCGGTGGTGTTTGGCGGGTTTGCCGCCAGCGAGCTGGCCGTGCGCATCCAGGACGCCCGGCCCACTGTAATTGTCACCACGTCGGGCGGTTTGGAACCCAACCGGCTCATCGAGTACCTGCCCACCGTCCACGAGGCGCTGGCCAAGGCCGGGCTGCCAGAGCTGCCAGTGGTCATCAAGCACCGCGACGGATTTGCCGCCGATCCCGCAGCCCTCGGCCTGAACGCCGTGGACTGGGATGCGGCCACCGAAGCTGCCGAGCCCGCGGCGCCCGTGCCCGTGAAGGCGACGGACCCGCTCTACGTGCTCTACACCTCCGGCACCACCGGGGCACCCAAGGGGGTGGTCCGCGACAACGGGGGACACGCCGTCGCACTTCTGTGGACCATGGCCAACCATTACAACATCGGTCCGGGGGATGTTTGGTGGACGGCCTCGGATGTTGGCTGGGTCGTGGGGCATTCCTATATTGTCTACGGGCCGCTGCTGGCCGGCGCCACGACGCTCATGTACGAAGGCAAGCCCGTGGGCACCCCCGACGCCGGCGCGTTTTGGCGTGTCATTGAGGAGCACCGGGTCAAGGCGTTGTTCACGGCGCCCACCGCGCTGCGGGCCATCCGCAAGATGGACCCGGAGGCGGAACTGCTGAAGAAGTACGACGTCGGCAGTCTCCAAACGCTGTTCACTGCCGGTGAGCGGCTGGACACCGACACCTACCATTGGGCGGGCAAGGTGCTCGGGGTGCCTGTGGTGGACCACTGGTGGCAGACCGAAACCGGGTGGGCCATCGTGGGCAATCCGCGCGGACTGGACCCGATGCCGCTCAAGCCCGGCTCACCAACCGTGGCCATGCCCGGCTTTGACCTGCGGATCGTCGATGGCATGGGCGTCGACGTGGCCACGGGGGAGGAGGGCAACATTGTGCTCGGACTGCCGCTGCCTCCGGGCACGCTGACCACCCTGTGGAACGACGACCAGCGCTTCATCGACTCCTACTTGAGCGCGTTTGAGGGCTTCTACGTCACGGGCGACTCAGGCTACCAGGACGAGGACGGCTACGTGTTTGTCATGGGCCGCACCGACGACGTCATCAACGTGGCCGGCCACCGCCTCTCCACCGGCGCCATCGAACAGGTCATCGGCACGCATGCGGCTGTGGCTGAATGCGCCGTCATTGGTGTGGTTGATGTGCTCAAGGGACAAAAGGCTGTGGGCTATGTGGTCCTGAAATCGGGGGTGGACCTGGTGCCGGAGCAGCTCCAAAAGGAGTTGGTGGCGCTGGTGCGGCGCGAAATTGGCCCGGTGGCGGATTTCAAGACCGCCGTGGTGGTGGACGCCTTGCCCAAGACCCGCTCCGGGAAGATCCTGCGCAAGACCATGCGCCAGATCGCCGACGGCGACGACTACACGGTGCCCTCCACCATCGAGGACCCGGCCGTCATCGACGCGCTGATCCCGGTCTTGCGCGTGGGCTAGCGGCTGCCGGTTTGCCCCACAGGGGGGCAAACCGGCGCCAACGCGGCTACTGGGCCAGGGTGTGCAATTCCGTCTCGCTGCCCTCGCCCGCCGCCACGTCCTCGTCCGCCGGGTCCTGTGCCTGCGAGCCGAGATGGCCGCGCGTGAGCTTGTTCATGATCAGGGCGATTGCACCATCGCCTGTCACATTGGTTGCCGTGCCGAAGCTGTCGAGGGCGATGTAGGCGGCAAACATGAGCCCCACCTCGACGTCGCCAAATCCGAGCATCTGCACGAGCAGGCCCGCGGCTGCGGCGATCGCACCGCCTGGGACGCCCGGGGCGGCGATCATCATGACGCCGAGCATCAGGATGAACGGCAGGTACGCACCGAACGAGACGTCACCGCCGGTGAGCAGCAGCACCGCGATGGAGAAGCAGGTGATCTTGACCATCGACCCCGACAGGTGGATCGTGGCGCACAGGGGGATCACGAAGCCCGCGACAGAGTCGGAGACGCCGTTCTTCTTGGTCGATGCGAGCGTCACCGGGATGGTTGCGGCCGACGATGACGTGCCCAGGGCTGTGAAGTACGCATCGCGCATGTTCCACAACGCCTTCAACGGGTTGCTGCCCGACATGGCGCCGGCCACGGAGTATTGCAGAAGCAGCACGACGAACGTCAAGGCAAAGGACACGACGGCGACCAGCAGGAACTTCGTCACGACTGTCACGGCTGCGCCGCTGGCCGAGAGGTCCATGAAGATGCCGAAGATGAACAGCGGCAGCGCCGGCACGATGATGCGCCGGATCACGGCCTCAATGATGGTGCGGAACTCGACGGCTCCGCGAAAGAGCACCTTGCTGCGGAATGCCGTCAACCCGATCCCGAGGATAAAGGCGAGCACGAGTGCGCTCATCACGTCGATGACAGGTGCGAGAACGATTTCCGTCGCCGAATCGCCGGCGCTGGCGACCACGGAAACGAAGGGGCTGAACCCTGATCCGGAATCGTCTCCGAAGGCCTCGAGGCCGCCTCCCGACAGTGGTGACGTGAACAGCCAGCGGCTCACAAAGTAGGCGAGCAATCCGGCGATGATGGTTGAGCCGTAGGCGATCAAGGCGGTGACGCCCAGCCATTTCCCGGCGCCCTTGCCGAGTTCGGCGATGGCTGGCATGACGAGCCCCAGGATGATCAGCGGCACCACAAAGCTCAGGAAGCCCGAAAAAATTGAGTTGTAGGTGAGGAAGATGCTGCCGAGCCAGGTGGGCATCACCGGTCCGGTCAGAATGCCAACAACAATGGCGACGATGATCCAGCCCAGCAGGGGAATCGATTTAAGCAACTTCATGGGGGCCTCAAGATCACAGAATGGGGGACGCACGGCGGTGTGCGCTCGCTTGTGGCGCGAAACACGCCTCAGCAATAGTAAACGGGACGGGCCGTTCCTCGAAATCCGCTGGGACCCCGGTTCCGGTGGTGGTCTCGAAAAGGCGCCCCGGCGCCCCGGAACCCCGGTGCCCGGCCCCCCGGACCAGGGGCAACTGTTCCCGGGGCGCCGCTGGTTTTACCGGAAGGCGGCCAGCGGGTTGGCAAGCCTGCCCGCAATTTGCAGCCCGCCGGACGGGTCGCCGAGATCAAGCATGTTCTTGTTGTTGCGCAACTGCAGCCGGTTCAGGCAGGAGAGGTCGAATTCGTCGGCGAAGAGGTCGTGCCGGGCAAACGCCTCTGCCAGTTCCGGATGGTCGCCCTGGTAGCCATGCACGACGGCGGCCACCGTCCCCCAGAACTCGTCTTCGCTGAGCGCGCCGTCTTCCACGAGTATGGCGGCCAGGAACCGGAAGATGCAGTCAAAGACGTCGGTGAACACGGCCAGAACCCTTTCGCCCTCCGGAATGGCCACCTTGATCCGCGACACCTCCTCGGGGACTTCCACGCCGTCGCCCATCAGGACGATCTCCTCTCCGATGTCCTTCATGATGGCCCGTACGGGCACGCCGTGCTCCAGCACGAGGATGACGTTTTCCCCGTGCGGCATGAAGGCGAGCTCGTAGCGGAAGAGGCAGTGCACCACGGGCACCAGATAGGCATGCAGGTACCTGCGCAGCCATTCCGCCGCACCCAAACCGGACTGGCGGATCAATTCCGCAGCGAACGGGACACCGGCACCATCCACATGCAGCAGCGACGCCATGGTCGCCAGTTGCTGGCCGGGGCGCAGAAGCGGCAGCGGGCTTTCCCGCCACAGCGCAGAGAGCATCTGCCGGTAGGGGGAACCCTTCACCGAGGCCGCCTCGAAGTAGGTGTTGTGGTATCCCACGGCTGCCTTCTCCTTGAGCATGGCCAGACCGTGGTGCTGCAGGGTCCGGTCCGCACCGATCAGGGAGGACAGCCAATCATTGATGGCAGGGGTGGCTTTCATGTACTGCGGGGACAACCCCCGCATGAAACCCATGTTCAGCACTGACAAGGCCGTCTTGACGTAGCAGCGTTCGGGGATGCTCGTGTTGAAAAACGTTCTGATGGATTGCTGGGCCTGATAGTCGTCGCTGCCACGCCTCAGGGGGACGAGGTGGCGCAGGGCGATTTCGGCGGCAAAGGTGACAGCGAGTTTGTTTTCCCACTGCCAGGGATGGACAGGCATCAGCAGGTAGTCCCCGGGATCCACGCCGAGCGCCGTCAGCTCAGCGTCAAATCCGGCGAGTGCGGCGGCTCCGAGCTCGGCCTCCAGGTGCGCATGGTAATCCAGGCCCGCACTGGCGGAGAAAACCGCCCTGGATTGATGCACGGCAAGCCACTGGAGCCGCACCGGTGCGCCCGCCTCCGGGGCGAAGGCGCGGTAGTCGGTGCTGCCGAAGCCCATCCGGCCGTTGTTGGCCACAAAACACGGGTGCCCCTCGGTCATGGCCATTTCAATCATCTGAAAGTCGGCCGCCGGGGCGTGTCCGGCGCTGGCTCCCTTGGCCAGTTCAGCCGAATTGGGGCGGTCAGCCAGCTGTTTGTAGGCGTGGCTGGCCAGGGTGCTGCTGATCTCCTCGAGATAGAGGGGGAGCAGGTCCGGGCGCACTCCCAGGGTGCTGCGGAACTCGGTGATGAAGTCCAGGACGTCCAGGGGAAGCCCCTGCGGTGGCACGGTGCCGGCGCCGCACCGGGTTCGGTGGATGGATGCTCCGTCGATGGCCCAGTGGTCCAGCTGGAGCAGCCGGGCCGTGAAACGGTACTCGATCACGCCGTCGTCGCTGGCCAGCCGGTAGCTGTTCCCACCCGTTGGAATCGGTGTGAGCAGGCGTTCGTGGGCGAATTCCGACAAGGCCTTTCGAAGCACGTGTCGATTGGCTGCGGCCCAGCTCTCGGGCGTTAGATGGGCCACCTCCTGGCCGGCATGGCCTGGCCCGGTGCCCTGGTGGGGGGTCGTTGTGGGGTGCGTGGGGATATTCCCTGTCGGGGTGGCGGTCAGTGTGTCAGTCATCGGGCGGCTCCTTCGGAAGCGGTTTGGGTTGCCAGCCGGAACTGGGCGTCTTGGAAGTTTTCTCGGGTGCACAGGCTCAGCCAGGCGTCCTTGTCAGGGAGCCGAAGCAAGGCGTGCTTCTGAAAGCCGAGGCGGGCATTGAGGCTGTGGATCTTATGGTTGGCGGCGTCTGGTTCCACCACCACGCGCTCCGTTGCGGGATCTGTGAAGAGCCGCTCCAGGACGGCGGACATGACCACCGTGGTGAATCCCGGCCGGGGTTGAAGCGGGGGAGCCACGAGCAGGTGCATGCCGATGTCGCCGGCCTTCGCCTCGTAGAGCCCGTGGAGGGGCGATTGGGTGGGGTCGTAGCTTTCCATCAGGAACACCGGATTCCCGTCCTCCAGCCCCAGGACCGCTGTGTGGTGGCCCGAGTCCTGAATCTCTGCGTATTCTGCACGCACCTGGGCCAGTGTTGCGGACTGCATGCCCCAGAAGCGGGCGTAGTCCATGCCCACCCAGGAGTGCAGCAGGGCGGCGTCAGCGGCAGGATCAACCGGCCGGAAGCTGAACCTCACGCCGGCACCGACGTTCGTTCCGGCACACCAAAGAGTTGGAACGCGATGCTGCGCTCCACGGGGTAGACCTCCCGGCCGGTGATTTCCCTGATGATGCAGGAATTGCGGTAGGCGGCCATGCCCAGGTCGGGGGTGACGAAGCCGTGGGTGTGGAGTTCGGCATTTTGGACAAAGATGTCGTCGGCCGCCGCGCCGATCCCGTAGTTTCGTCCGACGTCGAATCTCCCGGCAGCGTCACGGCGGATCCGCCCGGAAATGCCTGTCAAAAAGATCGGTTCCCGGTAGGCGTAGCCCGTGGCCAGAACCAAGGCGGCGCTCTCCAGGCTGAAGTCCTCCCCCAGTTCCTGATGCGTGAAGTCCAGCCGGTGCGTGCCGTTGGCGGAGGCGTAGGCGCCTCCGGAGAGGGCGGCGTGCGTCAGCAGGGATGTACGGACCGGACCGGCAACGCTCTTCGTGTAGAGCAGTTCGTGAATGCCATTGATCAGTTCCGCATCAATCCCCTTGTAAAGGTTCTTCTGGCTGGCGTTCAGCCGGTCCCGGGTCTGCGCCGGCAGGGCATGGAAGTAGTCCACATATTCCGGTGAGGTCATCTCCAGGGTCAGTTTGCTGTATTCGAGCGGGAAGTAACGCCCCGACCGGGTCACCCAATTCAGCTGGTAGCCATGGACGTCGATCTCGCCCAGCAGGTCGTAGTAGATCTCAGCTGCGCTTTGCCCGCTGCCCACAATGGTGATGCTGGGCTGGCGCACCAGTTCATCCCGGCGGGCCAAATAATCACAATTGTGCAGCACCAGCCCCCCGTCAGTGAGCAGCCCGGCGCCGGCGGCAGGGATGTGGGGTGAGGTGCCTGTGCCAAGCACCAGGCGCCTGGCCCTGACCACCTCTGCCCCCGCCGGACCCGTGCAGTGCAGTTCGTAGATGCCGTCGGTGAAGGTGACCTGCTGAACAGTGACGCCAAAGCGGACGTTGGGAAGCTGGGCGGCGACCCACTGGCAGTACTGGTTGTATTCGGCGCGCAGCGGGTAGAAAGTCTCCCGAATATAGAACGGGTAGAGCCGGCCGGTCTTCTTGAGATAATTCAGAAACGAATAGGGCGAGGTTGGATCTGCCAGGGTGACCAGATCTGCCATGAAGGGCACTTGCAGGTGCGCCGATTCCAGCATCATGCCCGGGTGCCAGTCGAATCCGCTGAGTTGCTCCAAAAACACGGCGTCCAGCCCGTCGACCGGTGCAGCGAGAGCGGCCAGGCCAAGGTTGAAAGGCCCGACGCCGATCCCGGCAACGTCGTGGATGCGCTGGGAAGCCGTGACTCCCGCATCGAATTCAACGGCGCTCATGCCGTGCCCCCTGCAGTGTGTCCGGCGCTGCGCAGGGACGTCCCGGTGTGGCGCAGCAGCTCGATGATTTGTTTTATGTCGTCCAGCGTTGTGCCGGCGTTGAGGAGGGTGAACTTCAGGAAGTGGTGGCCGTCCACCTTGGTTCCTGCCACCACAGCCTCCCCGGATGCGAAAACGGCCGAGCGGATCAGCGGGTTCAAGCCGTCGGCGTCGGCTTCGGAGCTGCCGGCCGGCTTGTAGCGGAAGACCAGCGTGCTCAATTGGGGACTGGCGGCCAACTCAAAGTCCGGGTGGGCGGCCAGCAGCTCGCCCGAGCTTGCGGCCAGGTCAATCACCTCATCAAAGAGCGCACCCACACCGTTGGCGCCCATGGTTCGCAAGGTCAGCCACAATTTGAGTGCATCGAAGCGGCGCGTGGTTTGGATGCTCTTGTCAACCTGGTTGGGAACATTGGCCTTGGCCGCGCTTTCCGGGTTGAGGTAGTCGGCGTAGTAGGTGACATGGCCAAGGTTGGCGCGCTTGCGGACCAGCAGGGCGCTGGAGCTGACGGGCTGGAAAAACGTCTTGTGGTAGTCAATCGTGACGGAGTCGGCCAGGCCAATCCCGTCGAGCAGGTGCCGATGCCGGGACGAGGTAATGAGTCCTCCGCCATATGCTGCATCAACATGGAACCAGCTGCCGTAGGCCCGGCTGAGGGCCGCCACCTCACGGAGGGGGTCGATGCTGCCGAAATCGGTGGTTCCAGCCGTGGCAACGACTGCCATCGGAATTAATCCTTCAGCCCGGCAAACGGCCAGTTCCCGGGCCAGCACCGCCGGATCCATGCGCCGGGCTGCATCGCACTCAATGTCGACGACGGCGTCATAGCCAAGCCCCAGCATTGACGCCGACTTGCGGATGCTGAAATGGCTGGCACCGGAGGTGAAGATCCGAAGCCGCTCCAGCAGGGCCGGAAGGCGCAGCCCTGCGTTGGCAGGATCAAGGCGCAGGCGTGCCACTGCGTGGTTCCGTGCGATCAGCATGGCCTGGAGGTTGGACTGGGTGCCGCCGCTGGTGAACACGCCGTCGCTGTCCGGGCCCAGTCCAAGCCGCTCGGTTGTCCAATCGATCAGACGGCGCTCGATCATGGTCGCGCCGGCACTTTGATCCCAGGTGTCCAGGGATGAGTTCACGGCCGACAACACCGCCTCACCCACCAGGGCGGGGATCACCACGGGACAGTTCAGGTGGGCAGCGTACTTCGTGTCGTGGAAGTAGATGGCGTCCTTGAGGTACAGCGATTCAAGTTCGGTCAGGGCCGCAGCCGTGTCTTCCAGCGGCCGGTCCAGATCGACAGCCTCGACGCGGGCGGAGAGCTCGGCCGGCGTGGCCCCGGTGAAGGGGCGCGTCGTGCGGGACACCGTGGTCGCCACCAGGTTCACGCCCTGCAGGACATCGGCAACATAGCGGGCGGAGTTTGCCGAATTGAACAGATAATTGCTGGCGGCCAGAGCCTCCTCCACGCCGGATCCAAAGGAGAGATCAGCCAATGATGGGTCATTTATTGTGTGCAGCGATGTCAAGAGGGAATCCTTGCGTTTGGTAGCACCTGGCAAAAACCAAGCACAGCCTACCCTTACTTAGGGTCACCTTTACGTCAAGTTATTGTGGCGTAATTAGCGAAATATTCTTTTCGGGGTTAGTGTTTCTTTCGGATCCTTGGGACGTTGGGCCCGGCCCGGTCAGTGGGACCAGCTGTACTCAAGTTCCGGCCGGCCGGGGGAGCCGTGCCGGGGAGCCTTGGTGGCGGTGCCGGTCTCGACCAGATGGTCAAGGTACCGGCGGGCCGTAACCCTGGACATTGCAAGCCCGGCTGCGGCTTCGGTGGCTGACTCCGCATGGTCCTGGGTGCGCAGCCAGTCCACCACGGCGCCGAGCGTCTCGGGAAGCATGCCCTTGGGCAGCGTCAGCTTTCCTGAGGGCCGCAGCTGCGACATCGCCCGGTCAATCGCGTCCTGTGACGTTTGCGCCCTGTCAGCCAGGACATTGTGGAAACTGCGGTAGTTCTCCAGCTTGTCCCGGAAGGCCGCAAAGGTGAATGGCTTTATCAGGTATGCCGTAATGCCCAGCGCTATGGCGGAGCGCACCACATGAACCTCACGCACGGCCGTGATGGCGATGACGTCCGGCACCAGTCCCAGCCCGTGGATGCGCCGCAGCAGGTCCAGCCCGTGGCCGTCGGTCAGGTTCATGTCCAACAGGATCAGCTGTATCGAGGGGACCGTTGGGTCGTTGAATGCGGCCAAGGCGGACCCCATGCCGTTGGCCTCCGCCACGACGACAAAGCCGTCCAGGCGCCGGACATAGTCGGCGTGGGCGGCCAGCGCGATTGGTTCGTCGTCCACCACGAGCACCCGTATGGGTGTGGATGCTGTCATTGATTGCCTCGAGTTTCATAATGCATGCCAAGGGGCACGACGGCGGTCATGACGGCGCCGCCGTCGTTCTCGCCTGTGATGGTGCCACCGAGGGCGGCGGTTGCGCGGCGGATGAGCGCAATGCCGTAGCCGCGTCCGCCGGGGGCAACGGAGTTCTTGCCGGTGGTTCCGATCCGACCCAGCACGTCAAGGTCGGTGGTGGGCAATCCCGGGCCGTTGTCGGCAACGGTAATGGTCAGGGTGCCGTCGGCCACGAGCAGGTCAACCCAGACAGTGGGGCCCTGGGAGTGGCCTGCCGTCGCCTCGATGGCATTGTCCACCAGGTTGCCCAGCAGCGTCACCAGCTCGCGGGTGTCCAGCGTGGCCGGTGGCAGCGTGCCGGATGCCGTCAGTACAAGGGCTACCCCGCGTTCATCAGCCTGGGCATGTTTGCCCATGAGCAGGGCCGCCAGGAACGGCTCATCGAGGGTGTCCACAAATTCCCCGCCGAGCCGCACGTTCTCTGAATGCTCCGAGGTGGCAAAGGCCAGGGCCTCGCTGGTGCGCCCCAGTTCCATCAGGGAAATAATGGCGTGCAGCCGGTTGGCGTGTTCGTGTGTTTGGGAGCGCAGTGCTTCCACCAGCGTCTGGGTGCTGCTGAGGCTGCCTGCCAGCGCCGTTAGTTCGGTGTGGTCGCGCAATGTCACCACGGTTCCGGCGATGGTATTGCTTCCAGCTGCCAAGGCGGGGCGCTGGCTGACCACCAGCAGGCGGTCGCTGGCGAGATGGACCTCATCCGTGGCGGTGCGTCCCGTGCGCAGAAGTTCCGTGAGCGACGCGGGCAGGTTCAGGGACGCCAACGACGGCGGGGTGCCGGCCGTCGTCGAACTTGACGGTGCCATGCCCAGCAGCAAGGCGGCGTGATCGTTGTACAGGACCATGGTGCCGCGGGGATCCACGAGCACCAGTCCCTCCCGGACGGAGCGGAGCACGGATTCATAGTAGGCAAACAGCTGGCCCAGTTGCTCGGGGCCCCAGCCCAGCGTGACGCGCTTGAGGTAGCGTCCCACCAGCCAGGAAGCAGCCGAACCGGCCAGCATGAGTGCGGCCGCCAGGCCCAGCACCTCGGGGAGCCTGGCGGCAACGAGCACCTCAACGTTTTTGACCGTCACACCGGCGGCCACCATGCCCACGACGTTTCCGGCGTCGTCCTTGATGGGCACAATGGCACGCACGGAGGGGCCCAGCGTGCCTGCAGTCGTTTCGGTATGGGGGTGTCCTGCCCGCGCCTCAGCGATGGAGCCGACGTATTGGCCGCCAATTTGGGCCGGGTCGGGGTGGGTCCAGCGCCGGCCGTCAGGGTTCATCATGGTGACAAAATCCACGCCGGCGTCGGCCATCACGTCCTGGGCATAAGGTTGGAGCTCTGCCGGCGGGTTGGTGGCCGACGCGCCCGCCACCACCAAGGGTGAATCCGCCATGGCCGTGGCGACTGAAAGCATGCGCTGGCGGGTCTGTTCATAAGTGCGGGAGCCGGCGTCGGCGACAGTGGCTGCGGCAAAACCTGCCGTTAAAAGGATCGACACCAGCAGGTTGGCAACGAACAACCTGCGGGCAATGCTCCAGCCGCGCCAAAACATGCTGCACCTTTCGTGCGACCAATATGAACACAACGGTGAGCCAAGTCACTTTTGGGGGCACTCTTGTGTGAGGCGGATCGCACGCCCACCTACCTATGCTAACCACCGAACACCACAAGGAGTGACAATGAGATCTCAACGGGGAGGGACCGCCGTCAAGACAACGACCGCGCGCCGCAAGATGGACAAGACCCACTGGCTCTACGTGGCGGTGATCGCGGCGGTTGTTTTCGGTGCCGCGATTGGCCTGATGGCCCCGGAAGTTGGCAAGTCTCTGAAGCCGCTGGGGACCATGTTCATTGCGTTGATCAAGATGGTCATTGCGCCCATCATCTTCTGCACCCTGGTGGTAGGTGTCGGCTCCATCGCGAAGGCGGCCACGGTCGGCAAGGTTGGCGGTCTGGCCCTGTTGTACTTCATGACGATGTCCACGGTTGCCTTGGGCATCGGCCTGCTGGTGGGCAACATCATCCACCCCGGGGCCGGCCTGCACCTGAAGCCGTACGAGGCTTCCGGCGGCGCCGAGGAAAACTCCACGGTGAAGTTCCTGATGGACATGATCCCCGGTGACATCCCCGTACTGCCCACCCTGGTGCTGGCGCTGATGGTTGGGTTTGCCCTGCAGTCCCTGGGCAAGGCGGGCGAGCCCGTGCTCAACGCCGTCAAGGAGATCCAAAAAGTTGTCTTCAAGCTGATGATGATGATCATGTGGCTGGCTCCTGTCGGTGCCTTTGGTGCGATTGCCGCCGTCGTGGGTGCCACGGGTTGGGCCGCCATCGGATCCATGGCGATTCTCATGGGCGCGTTCTACCTGACCTGTGCGCTGTTCATCGTGGTCATCCTCGGCTCCATTCTGCGTCTCGTCACCGGGCTGAACATCTTCACCTTGATGCGCTACCTGGCCCGCGAATACCTGCTGATCTTCGCCACCTCCTCCTCTGAATCGGCGCTGCCCCGCCTGATGGCCAAGATGGAGCACGCCGGAGTGTCCAAGCCCGTCGTGGGCATCACGGTCCCCACCGGCTACTCCTTCAACCTTGACGGCACCGCCATCTACCTGACCATGAGCGCCCTGTTCATCTCCACCGCCATGGGCCTGCCCATGAACCTTGGTGAGCAGATTGGCCTGTTGGTCTTCATGGTGATTGCTTCCAAGGGTGCTGCCGGTGTAACCGGTGCCGGATTGGCCACCCTCGCTGCCGGTCTCGCCGCGCACAAGCCGGTCCTGCTCGACGGCATGGGCGTGATCGTGGGCATCGACAAGTTCATGTCCGAGTGCCGCGCGCTCACCAACTTCACCGGAAATGCCGTCGCCACGCTGCTCGTCGGCAAGTGGACGCATGAGCTCGACATCGACAAGGCCCGCGAAGTCCTCGCCGGCCGCGACCCCTTTGATGAGCTCTCCATGGACGACGGCGACCACCACAACACGGATTCCGGCGGCGCAGACGCCACGGACCCCAAGGCGGCCGGCTTGGCTGGCAGCCGGGCGGATGGCAACGGGGCGGACGAGGAGAAGGTTCCCGTTCCCGCCTAGTAGAAATTTCACCGCACGCATCGCAGAGGCTTTCCGCAAGCAGCTGCGATGCGTGCCATCCGGGTTCGGTGCCTGCACCGAATCAGGCCCCGTCCGGGGAGCAGTTCATTCTGAGCTGCTCCCCGGACGGGGCCTTTCGCGTTTGATTGGGGGGAGAGGACGCTACCGTGCACGTTTCAGTGTGTGCGGGATTCCGTCCGCGCCCGTGCTGGATCCGCGCCTTTCCCGGCTCCGGCTAACCTGCTCCGGTTCCGACAGAGTCCGACGGGCGCCGACGCCCATTGCCCGGGCCCGAAGGCGTTCCCGGGCGGTGCCGCAGGCCTCTCGCACCAGGGACGAACCAGGCACCCGTCCGGCGGCAGAGCGGGCAGGGCCGCAGGTCTCACGAAGACGGGGGCCAAGCTGCGCGTTTCACCGAAACCGGGTCGAGCCCGCAAGAACGGTGTATTTTTGGGGGCGTTTGGCGGGTTCGGGCCATTCTGGCGCAGCAGGGTCATCGTGCCCGCGCCCGCGGTTTCCCGCAGCTGCGAGGGCTACTTCTTGGCTGCCGGCGCCGTGGCCGCCGGCATGCCGAACAATCCGGCGTCTTTTTCCGACTTGGGCTTGCGCAGGTGCGTGCCCCACAGGAATGCCAGCCAGGTCAGTGTCAGTTGGGCGGGGAAGGCAACGGCCGGAACGCCGCCGGAGATCAAGCAGATCAGCACCGGCAGCAGCACGATGAGCGTCAGGTCGGGGCCGATCAAAAATGACTTGATGGCACCCATGGGGATCGGCCCGGTGGGGGAGGCGACGGCCGGCATGTTCCAGTCGGGTGCGGGCTTGAACGCTGCACGCAGGGTGGCAGCCCCGAGCCCGGGGCCGGCGAGGATCGCCAGGACCAGCAGCGAGGGGGAGCCCACCCCAAGTGCCAGCAACAGCCCAAAGCAGACAGGCGCCCAGAGCGTCATGACCGTCGCAGGGATAGCGTAATGCACGAGGCGCACGGTCTTGGCGGGGAGCGGCATTAGTGTGTCGACGGCCGGATTGCCCGCCGAAAAACGTGCCGTGGTCCCGAGCGCCGTTGCTGCGAAATGGGCGCACAGGTACAAGGCCACGGCGATCAGCACGGCGTTGCCAAGGAACTCGACGGACGCCAGCGAGGCAGGAATCGCGGCCAGCACCAGTACCCGCAGCAAGGTGGCGGGGGAGCGCAGCACCATGGTGGCATGTGTGCTGAGCAGCGTCTTGATGCTTCGGGCGTGTGCGGTGCCATTCTTGAAGATCAGCTTGAGCCGGACCCTGCTGTTGCCCGTGGACGGACCGGTGCTCAACGACCGCGACAGTTCCGTGGCATCCATCGCCAGCAGCGAGCTGGCGGCGTAGGCGCCGGCTGCGGCACTGGCCTTGAGCTGCGCGGTGGTGATGCGTTCAAGGTTCAGGTACACCAGGGCCAGCAGGACCAGCGCAAGGGCCACGGCCAGCAGCGGCCAGCTTGCGCCGTCGGCCACCAGCAAGGGCCAACTGGTTGGCAGATATGCCATCCAGGCCGTCTGGGCGCCGGTGATGGCGCCGGCGCCGGCCACATTGTTGTACAGCGCGGTGGCTACCAGTGTCAGCGGTGCCACGAGCGTGATGGCCCCCATGGCCTTCTTCAGCCACGCGCCGGAGTCGGTGATCTGGCACCAGCAGGCAAGGCCGTACAGCAGCCAGGCCAGGCCCGCCCCGCACAGCACCGCCAGCACAAGACGCCCCGGTCCGGCGTCCGCGGACATGCCCAGGGACAGGGGCAGCACCACGATGATGGCCGCGATGGTGGGCCAGAGCATCGACTTCAGGAAGCCGGGCTGGATGAATCCCCTGCGTCGCACGGGCAGGCCCAGCCACCAGGCGGTTTGCGGCAGCGTCATGGCAATTGGCCCCATGGCCATCTCAACCGACAACAGCCCGGCCGCCAGCGTCAGCAGCACGGTGGCGCTGGCCTGCAGCAGCGTGACCGAGTGAAAACCAGGGGCGACGGCGGACGCCAGCAGCGCCGATTCGTCACCCACGCCCAGGCTGTGGCGCAGGGCGACAATCAGCGCCCCTGCCATGGTGAGCAGCGTCAGGCCGCCAAGAATGGAGGTGTACACCTCCGAGATGAGTTCCATGAGCCCGCCCTGGGTGCGGCTGAGGCCGGCCCGGAACGTGTACTGGCGGATTTCCTTGGCGCTGAAGCGCTCACTGGTTTGCATGCTCACGGCCCTACTCCGCGTGCGGGTTCTCGGAGGCGATGGCCACCGCTGCCTGGCTGGGCGTCATGGTGTGAATCGTGTCGGCAATGAACAGGGCCTTGGTGGCCACTGTGGACAGGAAGTCGGGGTCGTGTGTCACAACCAGCAGGGCAAGGCCCGCATCAACCTCGGCCCGCAGCCGGGTGGCCAGGCGGTGCCGCATGGCCGTGTCGAGGCGCTGCTCGGGCTCATCCAGGACCAGCAGGGAACGCGGCCGCACAAACGCTGAGGCCAGCAGCATGCGGCGCCGCTGCCCTGAGGACAAGTTGTACGGCCGTGACTTGGCCTGGGCGGAGAGGCCAAAGAACTCAAGCTCGGCGGCGATGACCTCCTCGACGTCGTCAACGCCGTGCCCGGCCGAAACGATGGCGAGGTGTTCCTCAACTGTCAACGCCGGGAAGAAGGCGTCGTCGTCAAAGACCACTGCCACTTCGCGTCGAAAATCAAGGGTCCTGTCATCAACCTTTGAGCCGTTGATCAACGTGGTTCCCGAGACGGCCTCAAGCTGGCCGACCACTGTCTTGACCACGGTTGACTTGCCGGCGCCGTTGGGCCCCACCAGCGCCAGCGACTGGGCGGAATGCACGCTGAAGCTGACGATGCCGCAGACGGGCTTGCCGCTGTAGCCGGCCTGCAGCTTCTCTGCGCGCACCACATCCTTGCGCCGCGGGGGGTTGTTTTGGGAAGGGCTGGTCGCTTTGGTCATCACTTGGAAGTATAGGCTGGCATTGGCGCATTCCAGTGTTCGGCAGGGGGTGCGGACCGTGGGGCCGTAGGAACATCCGGGCGCCCCAGGCAACATTCAGCTTCAGCCTGAGGGTCAAGGCTCAAAAGCCATCGCGGGCAAATGTCCAAAACATGCGCCCGGCAACCGGTAACGTAGTCACTGGCAGTGGTGAGAAAAATTAGCGGCGAAAGTGTGGACTGACAGGTGAGCAACGAGCAGGGTGCAACGGCACTTGCCGGCGAAGACGTATTGGGCCCCACAGGGCGCCCCCTGACGGAATTCCCCGAACCGCCGGTGTTGTCCTCCCACGGACCGGCACGTGTAATTGCCATGGTGAATCAAAAGGGCGGCGTGGGCAAGACGACGTCGACCATCAATTTGGGTGCAGCCCTGGCGGAAGCCGGGCGCAAGGTGCTGCTGGTTGATTTCGACCCGCAGGGAGCCCTGTCGGCCGGATTCGGCACGAACCCCCACGAGCTGGACGTCACCGTGTACAACGTGTTGATGGACCGAAAAGTGGACATCCGCGATGCGATCATCCACACCGAGGTTGCGAACATTGACATCCTGCCCGCGAACATTGACCTCTCCGCGGCGGAAGTGCAGCTGGTCAACGAGGTGGCGCGCGAGCAGGTTCTGGCCAGTGCGCTGCGCAAGGTCGAAGATGAGTACGACGTCGTCCTCATCGACTGCCAGCCGTCTCTCGGCCTGCTCACCGTCAACGCCCTGACCGCCGCCCACGGCGTCATCATCCCGCTGATCTGTGAATTCTTTGCCCTGCGCGCGGTCGCCCTGCTGGTGGAGACCATCGACAAGGTGCAGGACCGCCTGAACCCCGGCCTGCAGGTCGACGGCGTGCTGGCCACCATGTACGACGCCCGCACACTGCACGGCCGTGAGGTCCTGGCCCGCCTCGTGGAAGCCTTTGGTGACAAGGTTTTCGAAACTGTGATCAAGCGCACGATCAAGTTTGCCGACGCCTCTGTGGCGGCCGAACCCATCACGTCCTACGCGAGCAACCACCAGGGCGCGGAGTCCTACCGCCGCCTGGCCAAGGAACTGATCGCCCGGGGCGGCGCGCCCTGATTTGAAGTCAACAACAAAAGTCGCGGGGATCGCGGCAGAAACACCACCTGAAAGCTCGGCGGCCACCGGCACCGAGACTTCAGGCAAGCAGCGCTTTGAGGTGCGGCTGGAGAATTTCACCGGCCCCTTCGACCTGCTGTTGGGTCTGATTTCCAAGCATGAAATGGACATCACCGACGTTGCCATCGCCACTGTCACCGATGAATTCATCAGCTACCTGAAGGTCCTGCAGGATCTCGGGCAGGAATGGGCGCTGGATGAAGCCAGCGAATTCCTGGTCCTGGCCGCAACATTGCTGGACCTGAAGGCCGCCCGGCTCCTGCCCGCCGGCGAGGTGGAGAACGACGACGACCTGGCCCTCCTGGAGGCCCGTGACCTCTTGTTCGCCCGGCTGTTGCAATACAAGGCGTTCAAGGAAGTCGCCACCCTCTTGGGTGCTGAACTTGACCGGGAAGCCAAACGGTTCCCCCGGGAGGTGGAACTCGAACCGCATTTTGCGGCCCTGCTGCCCGAACTCGTGTGGCGGCACACCCCGCAGCAGTTCGCCGAGCTGGCTGCCAAGGCCATGGAAACCAAGCAGGCACCCAGCACAGAAGTCGGTCTGGCACACCTGCATGCACCGGCCGTCAGTGTCAGGGAACAAGCAGCCATCATCACAGCCATGCTCACAGCCGGCAGGCCGGAAAAACTGGATCCCGGCGCGCCGTTGTGGGCCGGGACGCCGCTGTCCTTTGCCGTTCTGAGCGCCGACGCGGATACCTCCATGGTTGTCATTGCCCGCTTCCTGGCCCTGCTGGAATTGTTCAGGGACCAAATGGTGGCCTTTGACCAGCCCGTTCCGCTCGGCGAGCTGTTGGTCCGCTGGAGTGCCGGAACCGGGACTGCGAAGACAACTGACAGCGACTTCGACGAGGAAGGCGGCGACGGCCATGACTGAAGAAGATCCGCAGCCCGCGGGAACACCAACCCCGTCAGGGACAGATGCCCATGCCGGTGACTCCCACGACTCCGAATCCCACGACAGTGTCAAAGCCGCGCTTGAAGCTGTCCTGATGGTTGTTGATGAGCCCGTCTCCGAGGAACAGCTGGCCGCCGTCGTGGGTTTGCCCACAGTCACGGTACGTGAGCTATTACACGAACTGGCAAGGGAGTACGACGGTTATACTAGGAAGAGTGGCACCATACCGGTCCGCGGCTTTGAACTCCGGCAACTAGCCGGTGGATGGCGTGTTTATTCACGTGCCGCTTACGCCGACATTGTGTCCCAGTTTGTTGTGGACGGCCAGACGGCCCGGCTCACGCAGGCGGCCTTGGAGACCTTGGCGGTGATTGCCTACCGCCAGCCGGTCTCACGGGCCCGCGTTTCCGCCATCCGAGGTGTCAACGTGGACTCGGTCGTGAGGACGCTTGCCCAGCGCGGGCTGATTGAGGAAGTGGGCACCGATCCGGTGTCCGGGGCATTCCTGTACCGCACCACAGCGTACTTTCTGGAACGGCTGGGGATGGGCAGCGTGGACGAGTTGCCGCAAATTGCACCGCACCTGCCTGGTCTGGAAAACCTCCAAGATTTTGATGATTCACACTTTTAGCACGACCACAACATTTAGCGTTTTAAGGATTTCACAATGACACCGTCACCCCGCTCCGGAAGCTCTTCCGGGCAGAACCAGCCGCGCGGCGGCAAACCCCGCTCAGGCGCCCCCAAATCAGGTGGTTTCAAGTCTGGCGCACCCAAGTCAGGTGGCTTCAAATCCGGCGGATCCAAGTCTGGCGGACCACGCAAGAACCAGGGCGATGACGGCCTCAAGCCAGGCGCTTTGCGCGCTGCAGGTTACAACGCCGACAGGGCCAAAGCGGCCAGCGAGGGCGGATACAAGTCCGGTGCACCCAAGCTGGGCGGCCCCAAGCAGTCGGGCAGCAAGCCTGGCGCCCGCAAGCCCAGCCAGACCGGTGCCCGCCCGTTCAAGAACGAGCAGTACGGCAACACTGTCCGCCCGGCCAGGAACCGCCCCACTGAGCAGAACCGCCGGCCGGTGCGCACCACCGACGACGTTGACATGCACAATGCCGAGGGTGTGCGCCTGCAGAAGGTCATGGCCATGGCCGGCGTCGCATCTCGCCGCCTGTGCGAGGACATGATCCTTGAAGGCCGCGTCCAGGTTGACGGCGTGACAGTGACCCAGCTGGGCCTGCGCGTCGATCCGGAAACCACTGAAATCTCGGTCGATGGCATGACCATCCAGACCAACGAATCCTTGGTTTACATGGTCTTCAACAAGCCCAAGGGTGTCGTCTCCACCATGGACGACCCCGAAGGCCGCCCGTGCATCAGCGACTTCCTGAAGAAGCGCCAGACCCGTGAGCGCCTGTTCCATGTGGGCCGTTTGGACACGGGCACCGAGGGGCTGCTCATCTTGACGAACGACGGCGAGCTTGCCAACCGCCTGAGCCACCCCAAATACGAAATCCCCAAGACCTACCTGGTCCAGGTCCGCGGCCCGATGGCCCACGGTGTGGGCGTCCAGCTCAAGGACGGCGTGGAGCTTGAGGATGGCTGGCAGGGGGTTGACTCGTTCCGGCTTGTCGACTCCACCCCGGGCCACGTCTTGGCGGAGGTTGTCCTGCACTCCGGCAAGAACCGCATTGTGCGCCGCATGTTTGACGCTGTCGGCTACCCGGTTGAGCGCCTTGTCCGCGTGAAATTCGGACCCATCGCCCTGGGCGACCAGCGCCAGGGCAGCGTTCGCGTCCTTGGCCGCCACGAGGTCGGCTACCTGCTCGCAGACGTGGGGATGTAAGCCACGCATGAATCCTTCGCACTTGACCGGCCCGGTGCTGGTTCTTGGCAGCGGGCTGTTGGGTGCCAGCATCGGTTTGGGGCTGCGCGCCCGCGGCATCGACGTCGTCCTCAGCGACCCGTCACCCTCGGCCCAGGCCGTGGCTGTGGACATCGGCGCCGGGCGCGCCTTTGACGCTGCCGTTGAACTGAGCCCGGAACTGGTCGTTGTGGCCGCGCCGCCGGATGTCACCGCGCAGGTGGTGGCCGGGGCGCTCACAAGGTACCCGTCCGCTGTCGTGGTTGACATTGCAAGTGTGAAGGGTGCCGTGCTGGCCGAACTTCAGGGCGTTGAAACCCTGGACAGCCAGTCACTGCAGCGCTACGTGGGCACGCACCCCATGGCCGGGCGGGAACTTTCGGGCCCGGTTGCCGCGCGCGCCGAACTGTTCAACTCGATGCCATGGGTGCTCTGCCCGTCGGAGGACAGCAGTGCCCAGGCCGTCAAGGTGGCGCATTCGCTGGCCATTGACCTCGACGCCGTCGTGTTCCGGTTTACCCCGGATGAGCACGACGGGGCCGTGGCCCTCGTCTCGCACCTGCCGCAGATCATGTCGTCGCTGGTGGCAAGCAGGCTCCAGGATACCCCTGCGCATGCCCTGTCGCTCGCCGGCAACGGCTTGCGGGACGTGACCCGGATTGCTGCCAGCGACCCGACGCTTTGGGTGCAGATTCTTGGTGCCAACGCGCCCAAGCTGCTGGAGATCATGGAGGGCGTCCGCACGGATTTGGACCGCCTGATCAACACGCTCGGCGCACCAACGGCCCCCGGGGCACGCCTGGACCTGGCCCAGCTCATGGCTGAAGGCAATGCCGGGCAGAGCCGGATTCCCGGCAAGCACGGCGGACCCGCACGCCAGTACTCGTGGCTGACGGTGCTTGTCGATGACAAGCCCGGCCAGATTGCCGCGTTGTTGACAGAGATCGGCGAGATTGGCGTCAACGTCGAAGACCTGCGCCTTGACCACTCCGCAGGGCATCAGGTGGGCATGGTTGAACTTTCGGTGCTGCCGTCGCGGCGGGTGCTGTTGGTTGAGGAATTGACGTCACGCGGTTGGAAGGTAATGCAATGAGCAACCCTGATAGGACACCGCAGGAAACGATGGCAGCGCATTCCGAAATGGCAGCACAGCCCCAGACGGCGGCACAGCCCGCCGCGGGACAGGCCCAGGCGGCGGCACAGCCCGCCGCGGGACAGGAAGAAGTGCACCAGCTGCGCCAGGGCAAGTCCCTCGTCGTGGCCGTTGACGGCCCCTCCGGGTCGGGGAAGTCAAGTGTCAGCAAGGCTGTTGCCCAGCGCCTGGGCCTGGCCTTCCTGGACACCGGCGCCATGTACCGCGGGTTGACCTGGCACTGCCTGAACGCAGGCCTTGACCTGAACAACACGGCTATGGTTGAGGCTGCAGCGCGCACCATCAAGCTCGAGCAGAGCATGGTTCCGGAGACCGAGTTCGTGAGGGTCAACGGTGTCAATGTCACCGACGCCATCCGTGAACCCCAGATTTCCGCAGCCGTCAGCGCCGTGGCCACCAACCTGGGCGCACGTGCCGAGCTGGTGCGCCGCCAGCAGGAGCTCATTGCCGGGCACGGCCGCCGCATTGTGGTGGAAGGCAGGGACATCACCACAGTTGTGGCACCGGACGCCGAGGCGCGCCTCATCCTGACCGCCAGCGAGGAAGCCCGCCTGCGCCGCAGGGGCCTCCAGCTGGGCGGCACACAGTCCGCCGCGCAGCTGGCTGAACAGGTGCTGGCCCGCGATGCGAAGGACTCGACGGTTGTTGACTTCCATCGTGCCGCCGACGGTGTCTACACAGTTGATTCCTCGGACCTTGACTTTGAGGAAACCATTGACGCCGTCATCGCCGTTGTCCGCCAGGCAGTCAACGCAGGTTCGCCTGCATGAGTCGTGGCGCAAAGCCGCTGCGGGTGCTGACGGCGCCGCCGCCGCGGTGGAAAACCCGTTGGAGCCGTCCGCTGGGCCGCTTCCTGGATCATGTGGTGTACAAAACCACTGTTCTGGGGCGTGAGAATATCCCGGCTGTCGGCCCAGTGGTTTTTGCCGCAAACCACTTGAGCTACCTGGACGGGCCTGTTATGGTCGGTGCGAGCAACAGGTACATGCATGTCATGGTCCGCCACAACATGTTCAAGGGCCTCCTTGGCCGGGTTTTGCACGCATCCGGGCAAATTCCCGTCAACCGAAACGGTGACAGGGCGGCCCTGCAATATGCCAAGGCGGTCCTTGACCGCGGAGACTGCATTGGCATCCTTCCGGAAGGCACCCGGGGAGCCGGGGACGCCGCCTCCATGAACAGCGGCGTGGCGTGGCTGGCACTGAACTCAGCCGCCGCCGTCGTACCTGTGGCGGTCTTGGGAACAAGGCGCAGCGGGGAACATCGCGATAAAATTCCAGCACCACGGCGCAAACTGCACGTAGTGTTTGGGGAACCATTGTCAATCACGCGTGAGCCGGGACTTTCCGGGCGTGTTTCAATGGACAGAGCAACCGAACAAATCCGCCTGCGGCTGGCGGCACACATTGCCGCATCGCAAGCCGCTACAGGGCAGGATTTGCCTGCGGATGATCACCTATCTTCAAAGCATAAAGGACAGCAACCATGAGCGACCCCAAGTCATCCGCACCCTCCGGTGACGGTGAGTTTGGTCACCCGGAATACGTGCCCACGGGTACCGACCAGATCGCCGAGAAGTTGGCGGCCATCTCCGACGAGGACGCCGATGCGCGCGCGGCCGGCCTGCTTGCTGGCCTGGCCAACTACGAGCTCGAGGACGAGGATGCGGCACTGCTGTCGGGGGAGTTCGACGACGGGGCCTCCTTTGACGCGCATCGCCAGGACCCGGTGCTGGCCATCGTGGGACGGCCCAACGTGGGCAAGTCAACGCTGGTGAACCGCATCCTGGGCCGCCGCGAGGCAGTTGTTGAGGACACCCCCGGTGTCACCCGCGACCGTGTCCAGTACACGGCTGACTGGAACGGGCGCAACTTCACCCTCGTCGACACCGGCGGCTGGGAGCGCGATGCGCGCGGACTCGACCTGAGGGTCGCCGAACAAGCCGAAATTGCCGTTGAAATGGCTGACGCCGTGCTGCTGGTCGTTGACGCGATCGTCGGCATCACAGCCTCGGATGAAGCCATTGTGCGCATGCTGCGCAAGGCCAAGAAGCCTGTCATTCTCGTGGGCAACAAGATCGACGACCTGGTCCAGGAGGCCGACGCCGCAACACTGTGGGGCCTCGGCCTCGGGGAGCCGTTGCCGGTCTCGGCCGTGCACGGCCGCGGTGTTGCCGACATGTTGGACCGCGTCATGGAGGTCCTGCCTGAGTTCTCCGCCGTCGACGGTCTTGAGCGCACCGGCGGACCGCGCCGCATCGCCCTGCTGGGACGGCCCAACGTGGGCAAGTCCTCCCTGCTGAACAAGCTGGCGGGTTCCGAGCGCGTCGTCGTTGACAACGTTGCAGGCACCACCCGCGACCCGGTTGACGAACTCATTGAGCTGGGCGACCGCACCTGGCGCTTCGTTGACACGGCCGGCATCCGCCGCCGCGTCCACATGGCGCAGGGTGCCGACTTCTACGCGTCGCTGCGCACCCAGACGGCCCTGGAAAAGGCCGAAGTTGCCGTGGTGCTCATGGCCGTGGATGAGGTGCTGAGCGAGCAGGACGTACGCATCCTGCAGCTTGCCATTGAATCAGGCCGCGCCCTGGTGCTGGCGTTCAACAAGTGGGACTTGATGGACGACGAACGCCGCAAGTACCTGGAACGTGAGATTGACCAGGACCTGGCCCACGTTGTGTGGGCGCCCCGCGTGAACATCTCGGCCAAGACCGGCTGGCACAAGGACAAGCTCGTGCCCGCCCTGGACCTGGCACTGGAGAACTGGGACCGCCGCATCCCCACGGGACGCCTCAACGCGTTCCTGGGCGAATTGGTCTCGGAACACCCCCACCCGGTCCGTGGTGGCAAGCAGCCCCGCATCTTGTTCGGCACCCAGGCATCAAGCCGCCCGCCGAAGTTTGTCCTGTTCACCACAGGCTTCCTTGACCCGGGATACCGCCGCTTCATCACGCGCCGCCTGCGCGAAACATTTGGCTTCGAGGGCACGCCCATTGAAGTAGCCATGCGTGTACGCGAAAAGCGGAGCAAGAAGAAGTGACTTGGCTCACAGTTCGGCTTGTTTTGGTCCTGTCCCGGAAAAATGTGGGGTAAGCTTCTTCAGGTGGTTCAGCCACGGGAGATACCTTCCAAACGTTGAACTTTCGGGCTGTAGCGCAGCTTGGTAGCGCACTTGACTGGGGGTCAAGGGGTCGCAAGTTCAAATCTTGTCAGCCCGACCGAACAAAAACCGTTCAGACACTGGGAATACCCGGAGTCTGAGCGGTTTTTTGTTGTCCGGGGGCTGCTGTGGTGGTTCGCGCCGGATGTGGACAAAATGCCAGGGCCAAGGGGCCGCTGTGGTCATTCGATGCCGGCCGGCCGCCATCGAATGACCACAACGACCCCCGGGCCCGAGTAAGTTGGCTCAACGTCCCGGAATCCCCTCCTTCGTTGATCCCACCGTTAGCGGGTGGCCTGGCTGCCCCTGAGGCCGGGCGGCCGCACTGCTTGGTCCTCCCGCCGAGAGGTTTCCAGGCGTAGGCTCATTGGCATGAAAGCACGAGCCGACATCATTGGCGGAGGAATCGGCGGACTCGCCGCGGCCAGGGCCCTGGCCATGCACGGATGGGGCGTCTCCGTGCGGGAACGGGCGCCGGCGCTGCCCACGACCGGCACTGCGCTGGGATTGTGGCCCGAAGCCATGGCTGCGCTCACGGAAATCGGCGTGGCGGGGGCGGTCCTGGCCAGCACGGCACGGGTTGCCGGCGGCGGCACAGCAGGGGGCAGCAAAACAGCCGCCGGGGAAAGAGCCGGCGTCGAAACAGGATTGTGGACCCCGGGCGGACGTTCCCTTCTGGCCACCTCCGGAGGGGAAGGCCTGCTCATGGTCCCCAGGCCGGCACTGCTCGCCGCATTGGCCGACGGCGTGGACATCACCTTTGGGGCCGAGGGCCAGAACCCCGGCGGGGCTGCCGACGTCGTCGTGGGTGCCGACGGAACACACAGCCAAACCCGTACGGCCCTTTTTGGCGATGCTTACCGGGCCCGGCCGCTGGGTGCGGTGGCCTGGCGAGGGACCGTGTCAGGTGCCGTCGGCCGATACGGTGAAACCTGGGCGCCGGGGGCAATGTTCGGGATCACGCCAGCCGGCCCGGACCGGAGCAACTGGTATGCCTGTGTCGGCGCCGACCGGGAGTTTGCCCCGCCACACCTGCAGCACCTCTGGGACATCTTCGGTTCGTGGCGGTCGGGTCCGGCGGAGGTGTTGGCCCTGGTTCACGAGGAATCCATCCTGCACCACGAACTCTTTGAAACACCCCGTCTTCCGGCATATGCCAACGGCAACACAGTCTTGATTGGCGATGCCGCCCACTCCATGGGGCCGTTCCTTGGCCGCGGGGCATGCGAGGCCCTGGTCGACGGCGCAACCCTGGGCCGCTGCCTCGCCGCAGCCGACTCGGTGCCCGAGGGGCTGGCCGCCTACAATCGGGCCCGCCGGGCCAAGACCCAGCGCATGGTGGCGTTCTCCCGGTACATGGGCCGGTTCGCGATGTTGCGCAGGGGCTTCCTGGCGCGGAATGGGGCCGTCGGGGCCGTCGGCGGACTGCTGCGGATCGGTGGGGCACTTCGTCCCGGCAACAGCGGCAGGAACTAACCACGGTTCTCGACGGCTGTCATGTGCGCGCCCGCCCCCAGCCTTCGTACAGGGGCGGCAAGCAGGTGCTGCCGTTGTTTCGCAGCCGGGCCGATCTGCACCGGTGGGATGCCGTAGACCGCTACTGCAGGCAGGCACGGCACGGTGTTTCACTATTGGACGAAGCCGCGGAAAATGAGGGGCCGGCAGCGGTTCTGGCGGTGGTGCAAAAGGCTCTCTCCTCGGTGGGCCGGGTCATGCTGCACGCCGACGACTCGAACGGAAGCATCGGCGGCCTCTTTGGCCGCCTGCTGGAACTCCACGCCCGAATGTGTGCACAGGCGCCGCCGGTGCACGGGCGGCTGGTGACGTGGATGATTCGATTCCAGTTCGGCGACGGGCAGGACTTCGTCCTTCTCGACCCAGCCGACTACGCCTCCGCGCTTGGTGCCAAGGGGCTTGCAAAATACGAAACAGGGCTGGCGAAGGTGTCGGCGGCTGTCCAGCTCGAAACGCGTGCCAACGAGAATCAGGCAGCAGGGCCGCTGCAGCCGGACGGCACTGCCGCCTGGCAACGACGTGGCGAACACACCCATGTCAGATTTGTGCTCCAACACAACGCCGAACGCCTTGCCGTGGTCCACCGCGACACACAGCGGATCATCGACACCCATGCCGGGGACCAGACCCGCTCCTACAAATTGCAACACACCGCCACCGCCCTGGCCGAGATTGGCGAAACCGGGCTGGCGATCGACTGGGCGCACCGCGGGGCCCTCCTGGAAAGCGGCCATCAGGCCGAAGCGGCCGCCGAGTACTGGTGCCAGCTGCTGCACAAGCATCGGCCCGGGGACGAGGCAGGCGCACGTCGAAAGATGTTTGAATGGTGGCCAAGTTCAGCCAACGCAACCCGCCTCCATGACGCCGCGGCAGGAACCTGGCCATCCATGCAGGGGGAAGCGCTGGTGAGATTGGCCGACCGCCCGGAGGATTACATCGACTTCCTGCTGCGGACCTTGCAGGACGTGCCCCAGGCCTGGTCGGAGGCGCACCGGTTGGGCATCGAGCGTGCGGACTTGTGGGGCAGGCTCATCGATGCCTACCAGGTCCACGACCCGGCAGCTGTCCTGCCCGTGCTGGAACACCTCCTGGACGGGGACCTGGCCAGAGCGGACGTTCGCAACTACAAGATGGCCGTGGCGCATCTGCGACAACACCGCGTCATAGCCACAGCGGCGGGGTGCCCAGAGGCAACGGTCGCCCTGCTCGCCACGATCCGGAACGGGAACCGCAACCGCCCGAGGCTGCTGCGGGAACTTGAGCGCCTGAAATTCTAAACCGGCTCCAAGCGCACTTGGCTTTCGTGTGCGCAGGGGCCGCGCCGCAGCGCTGGGCCCGCAGAGGCTGAAGCTGGACTATGCCGAGGTTGCATCGATCTCGCCAGCGCCAAGGGCTCAGGGAGCGTGCAGGGTGATCTCGATCCGTCCGTCAGGGAGCACCTTGGCGCCCACCTCTGAGAGGCTGTGGACTACATGGTCGGCGTCGAGGGCATGGGCGGCGGATGTGCCCGCCACGGCAAGTGTCACGGCGCCGGCAGCGCGCCCCGACGCCAGCCCTGCCGGTGCGTCTTCAACAACAAGGCAGCGGCCGATGTCAGCTCCGAGCCGGCTGGCGCCGAGCAGGAACGGTTCCGGGTGGGGCTTGCCATCAGTCACCTGGTCGGCCGTGACCATGTGTGCGGGGGTTGGGACCCCTGCCGCCCGCATCCGGGTTTCGGCCAGACCCTGCGTGCACGAGGTCACGATGGTCCACGCGCCGGCAGGCAATGACCCCAGCAGTTCAACCGCCCCGTCCTTGCGCACCACACCCTCGGTGTCGGCCATCTCCAGGGCCTTGATCAGCTCGAAGGCCTCTGCCCGCCGTGACGGTGCAATTTGCTGGTCGACCAGGGCCTGTGCCGGAACGCCATGGCTGCCATAACTGAACCCGGGAAGGCCCATCTGTTCGCCCCAGAGGCGCCAGGCCCGCTCAGTGGCAGGAGTCGAATCGATCAGTGTCCCGTCCAGGTCAAACAGCAGGGCATCAACTGTGAACTGGCGGATGGGTCCCGGCCCGCTGGCAGCGGCATCATGAATCGTCATGGCACCAGCCTATCCGCGCCTGAAAAGCTGCCGGAGGCATGACGTCCGACGGCGGGAGGCCGGCCTGCGTGCGACCAGGCGGCAACTGCGGCACGTCCGCAGGGCCGAGGGCCGCCAACGGCTGTGCGGCGATTGGCGGGGCTGGTGGCGGGGTCCGGACAGGCGGTCACGGATACCCCCCCCATTGACAAATTAGAACAAATGTTCGAACTAGCTTTTGCTTCAGTGCCAGCCCCATGATGGCAGCCCCCTCGTGGCTTGCCCGGCGCCTGGCCCGGACGGTCGGGAACTGTGGCCTTTCCGGCGGACCTGTCCGGTCAGGGAGCGGGCGGGCGGACCAGGGCTGTGACGGCGCACAGGGTGGTGAGACGCAAGAGGGCTAGGCCCAAGCAGGTGAGGCAAAGGCTTGTGGCGGGGAGCATGCGACGTCGGAATCCTGCCGTAGTGGACCGCGCACCACCCCTTCGATCTCCCGTTAGCCAGTGGGCAGCGTCGCTGCCGGCACCCCGGAGTCGGCCGGGCGGAAACCGGGGGAGCGTTGCCAATGCCGGGACGAGCGGATGCTCCCGGCCCAAGGCTGCCCCTCCCCCCTCCGTCGTACATGCACTGGCGCCGTCAACGTGGCTGCAGCGCGGTGGCAGGCGGATTGCACGGCTGTCAACGAGCTTGAAGCAGTGTCACAAACGACCCCGTGCGCATCGCCCGGCCGACGACCCGGTCATCTTCCGTGAAAGGCTTGGTACTGCGCTCGCAGGCAGCGGTGGGCTGACGATGGTGGCTGGGATGCACGGAGTCACCCACGCTGGCTGGCAACTCCGCAGAACCGCCCTGTTCAGCTCCCGGCGCCAGCTTGCTTCACCTTGCTGGTTCCTTACCGCGTGGGGAGTTTCTCCCGTTGCAGGGTGCGGACGGTGCCTGCAACAATGAGCCCCTGGCCCACGGTGTACGTCAGCATGACCATGCCGCTGGTCCAGTCGGGCATCAGTTCAAGGGCAAAGATCCTGAACGCCAGAATGGTGTCCGAGGCCAGGAAGAAGACGCCTCCCCACAAGATGACCGGGTGGCAGCGCGTGGACAGCGCGGCAGTGCCGCCCAGTACCAGGCCATAGGCTGCCACGGCGATTGCCAGGCCGCCGGCACGGGGCCACAGGAAGACCAACAGCACAACCCACCACACCGCAAAAACCAGTGCCCACCAAGGCACCGGCCGGGCGGCCAGGTGGCGCCAAAACAGCCGCATGTAGCAAAGGTGCGCAATGCCAAAGCACAGCAGCATCAGCGGCAGCGTCGGGGCAAACGGGAAAAACGCGCCCGCACCGTCGCCGAGCCACGAGAAGAACAGTGCGGCAAGGAGCAGCCACAAAACCACACCGTTGCCGAGCCGGCGCAGTACCCAGGCAGCAGCCAAGAGCAAGGCGGGCATGAGGAGCAGCTTGGTGGGGTCGGCCAGTGCATCGTTGTTGGCGAAGCGGGCTGCAACGTGGACCAAGGAGATCAGGATGTAGGGGACGAACACCCACCACAAGGGGCGGGTCCCCGGCTCGGACAGATTCGTTTCAGTGGACACTGAACTCCTTGGCGTGGTTTGGCGTGGTTTGGCGTGGTGGGGGATGGTGCGCCGTTGCGGGGCCGCATCATCCTAGACTGGGCGGAAGCAGCCGGGCGGAAACGATTGACCGGCACAAGAGGAAGAAACCATGGACAAATACGACGTCAAGAAAGCCCACAAGGACCTCTACGCGCCCGGCGCCAAGGACTTCTCCCTGGTTGAGGTGCCGGCTTTTCGTTACCTGGCCGTTGACGGCCACGGAGATCCAAACTCTTCAACCAAATATGCCGAAGCGTTGGAAGCGTTGTACGCCACATCCTATGCGCTGAAATTCCACAGCAAGAAGAAACTGGACCGGGACTTTGTGGTTGCACCCTTGGAGGGGCTGTGGTGGGCCGACGACATGGCCACCTTTACCGCCGGGGACGGCGCAAGCCGGGACAAAGCCAGCTGGGACTGGACCATGATGATCAGCCAGCCGGAGTGGATCACCCCCGAGCTCGCACGGGAAACCATTGAGCAGCCCGCCGCCAAGAAGGAGCTGCCCGGGTTCCCCCACCTGCGCTTCGAGGAAGTTCAGGAAGGGCTGTGCGTCCAGATCCTCCACATCGGCCCCTACGACAACGAAGGCCCCGTCCTGGCACGGCTGCACCATGAGTTCATGCCCGCCAACAACCTGCGATTCAACGGCAAGCACCATGAGATCTACCTCAGCGATCCGCGCCGCTCGGCCCCGGAGAAGCTCAAAACCATTCTGCGCCAGCCGGTGGCGCCCGCCAGCGGAGCGGACCCTGCCGCCGACGGGTCCGCTCCTAGCTCCTGACCTTGTGGCCGGCGCCTGCGAGACTGTTCGCATCCAGTGCAAACAGGTCATCGGCACCCGCCGTGGCAGCGCCCAACAGGCTGGCGCACGCCGGCAGCAGCTGCTGGGCGTAGAAGCGGGCCAGCACCAACTGCTCGTTTGCCAGCCGCGCATCATCAGTCTTCGCGGCCGCAACGGCCGCCCGGGCCAGCATCCAGGCACTCGTGCACAGCCCCCACATGCGCAGGTACGGGGAGGAACCTGCCAGAACGGAATTCGGATCTCCCTGGCCTGTGCGGAGCATCCAGTGCGTCGCTTTTTCCAGCGCCGTGAACTGGCGGTCCAGCTCCTCACGGATCCCCGCAAAGTCGGCACCTGCCGCATCCAGGTCCGCATCAATTTCCCGCATGGTGGCCAGGAATTCCAGGACGGAGGCGCCGCCCCGGATGCCCAGCTTTCGGCCCACGAGGTCTGCTGCCTGGATGCCGTTGGTGCCTTCATAGATCGCGGCAATGCGAATATCGCGCACATGCTGGGCCGCGCCGGTTTCCTCGATGAAGCCCATGCCGCCGTGGATCTGCAGGGCAAGCGAGGTGAGCTCATTGCCAAGGTCGGTGCCGAACGACTTGCAAATGGGTGTCAGGATGCCCGCAATCTCATCGGCCCGGGCGCGGACTCCCGGATCGGGGTCGTTCGTGCTGTGGTCCACATAGCTTGCATCCAGCAGAATCAGGTAGCGCAGGGCCGCGATGCTGGCCCGCTGCGTCATGAGCATGCGGCGCACATCGGGGAACTCGATGATGGCCGAGCTGGTCCCGGTGGCGCCGATGGCCAAGCCCTGCTGGCGCTGCCGGGCGTACTCCAGTGACTGCTGGTAAGCGCGCTCTGCGACGGCCAGGCCCTGGGCGCCGACGCCAAGACGTGCGGCGTTCATCATGACGAACATGATGCGCATGCCCTTGTTTTCTTCGCCGATCAAGTAGCCGGTGGCGTTCTCGTAGGACAGCACGCACGTGGGGGAGGCGTGGATGCCCATCTTGTGTTCCAGTGAGACGGTTTGCACCCCGTTGCGTTCGCCCAGCGACTCGTCGTCGTTGATGTGGAACTTCGGTACGATGAAACAGGAGATGCCGCGGGTGCCCTCCGGGGCGCCGGGGGTGCGGGCCAGGACCAGGTGGACGATCTGCTCGGCCATGTCGTGGTCACCGTAGGTGATGAAGATCTTCTGGCCCGTGATGGCGTAGCTGCCGTCGTCGTTCCTGACGGCCTTGGTGGTCAAAGCGCCAACATCCGAGCCGGCCTGTGGCTCGGTCAGGTTCATTGTGCCCGTCCACTCGCCGCTGACCATCTTGGGCAGGTAGCGGTTCTTCATGGCGTCGTCGCCGTAGTGCAGGAGGGCGTCAATGGCGCCCTGGGTCAGCAGCGGGCACAGTGAGAAGGCCAGGTTCGCGCTGTTGAACATTTCCTGGATGGCGAGGCCAATGGTGCGAGGGAACCCGCCGCCGCCGTATTCCTCCGGCAGAGGCACGGAACCCCATCCGGCGTCGACGTACTGTTTGTAAGCCTCCTTGAAGCCGTCAGGCGTCTTGACAGTCCCGTCGGGCTGGAGGTGGGAACCTTGGACGTCGCCCTGTTGGTTCAGGGGTGCCACGGCCTCAGCCATGAACTCCCCGCACTGTTCCAGGAGCTCGACGACGGTGTCGAGGTCTGCGTGTTCGAAGCCCGGCAGATTGGCGATGTCCGGGTATCCCACAACATGCTCAAGGGCGAAGGCGATGTCTGCAATTGGAGGCTGGTATTGGCTCATATTCGTCAGCGTACCTTGACCGAACGCGTTTAAGCCGGAAATTTGTTACTAACGAGTAATGTTGTGCGGGTCACAGGGAATGGACGGCTTCTTAACGGCCGCACTGCAGGCTGGGAGACTGCGGCACGGGGCGAACCAGCCGCCACTGCGATGGTGTGGCACAATCGGGCCGGAGGCAATGAAGGAGGATCCGCAGAAGTGGCAGAAAGTTCTGGAACACACTCGCTGGGGCGGCGGCCATAGGCGTGGGAATGGCCCTGCTGCTCGTGCTGGCTGTCTTCACCGGGGCCACCATGCAACGTTTGACGGGGATGGGGTTCGCCTTGGTGGCGGCCCCATTCGTGGTGTTGATCATGGGACCCGTGACGGGGATCGTCCTTGTCAATGTCTGCGTAGTGGTGGCTTCGGCATTTGTCCTGTTCAGGGTGTTCAGGCACATTGACTGGCGCAAATACCTGGTGCTGGCACCGGCTGCCGTGGTGGGGGCCGTGCCCGGGGCATTCATCGTGACGCAGGTTCCCGGGGCCTGGCTGCAGGTGGGTGTGGGGCTGCTTGTGCTCGTGAGCCTTACAGTGTCCCTGCGCATGAAGTCGCTCAAACCCGAATCCGGGCTCAAGCCCATGCTGGTCGCCGGTGCCACCAGCGGCATCATGAACACGACCGCAGGGGTGGGCGGGCCGGCCATGAGCATCTACGCCATCGCCTCCAAATGGGACCAGCGCTCCTTTGCCGCAACCATGCAGCCATATTTCCTCACGATCGGCCTTGCCTCCATTGCCGCCAAATACGTGGCGGGTCCCGAATCGATGCCGCATCTGGAACCGCTGGCATGGGGTGTCGTCGGTGCCGCAATCATCGCCGGGCTCCTTGCCGGAGAGGTGCTGGCCAAATGGGTGACACCGCACCGTGCACGCTTCATTGTGGTGGTGCTCGCCTATGGTGGCGCGACCGCGGCAACGGTCCGGGGCATCGCAGAGCTCGTCGGGCTGGCCGGATAGGCATCAAGTGCGCAAGCCCGCTGCCGGTATCGGGAAAAATCGCGATTCCCAAGGCATCCCGGCGACGCCTAAACTGGCACTGTTCCACATCCCAATGCACGGTGGAGGAGAACCATGGAAACGCAGCAGGTCATCGCGGCGGGGATCGGCATGGGCGAATCGGCGCGGTGGCACGGGGGACGTTTTTGGTTCGCGGACTGGACCGCACGCCTCATCCACGCCATCGACCCGGACGGCACCGAGCACCAAAGTTTCGCCGTGCCGTCCTTCCCTATCACTTTTGACTGGCTGCCCGACGGGGAACTGCTGGTTGTTTCCGGTTCCGCCGGTGAATTGCTGACGCTCACCCCGGCCGGCACCTTTGCCCGCCGTGCCAATCTTGGCAACCTATCCGCCACGCCGTGGAATGAGGTTGCCACCCTGAGCGACCATGCGTACGTCAACTGCATTGGCTACGCCTACCCCGGTCCGGCACAGGTGTCCGGGCTGATTGCCCTCGTGAAGCCCGACGGCGGCGCAACAGTGGTTGCGGAGCACCTCGCCTTCCCGAACGGGATGGTGGTCACGGACGACGGCGGCACCCTGGTGGTTGCCGAATCCAACGCCGGGTGCCTGACGGCTTTCGATATCTTGGCCGACGGTTCGCTGGCCAACCGGCATGTGTGGGCTGCCGTGCCGGGGAGTGCCCCGGATGGCATCTGTCTGGGGGAGGGTGGCATCTGGTACGCAGACGTGCCGGGGAAGTGCTGTGTCCTGGTGGCCCGCGGCGGTGAGGTGCTGGACACCATTGAATTGGAACAAGGCTGTTTTTCCTGCGCAGTGGGCGGCGAGGACGCCAACACGCTGCTGGTCATGGCGGCCGACTGGCCCGGGGCGATGCAACCGGGCGCCGCCGCCACGGGCCGGGCGGTGGCCATCCGGCTGGATCGTGCCGACGGTGACTAGCGTGCCAGCGGTGAATGGTGGGGCTGTAATGTGAACTGCGGCTCATCAACGCCTTTCAATGCAACAGTTGAGGCCGTCGGCAGGTACTATTTTTACTAGCCAAGGCGCTCTTCTCAGAGTTAGCGGCGGTTAGGCCCGTACGAGTATCTCGCCGATGCTCTGCGGGTCGACTTAGTTAAAGGCGAACTGACTTTTGCCGCGCCAACCAGCCTTTGGCCCCTTCCTGGTGCGCAACCGCAATTCCCGGCATCCCAGCCAACGTGCGCTGACCGCCGTCGTGCATTCAGGGGATGGCAGGGACCGGCAGGGACGGCAATAACGTTTCGATTACTTGCCTGTGGCTGGCGCCGCCCCGCCGCTAGGCTGGGAATTGCCCACTGCCGAAGGTGCCGGCAACTGCCAGCCAGCCTTCGTGGGGGCACGATGGGGGAATCGTGAATGTGCGCGCGGCTGTCATCCTGCGGGCAGGCCGCTGCCCCGAGGACATTGAGGAGCTCACCAATGTCTGGCGAGATTCCGTCGAAGCGACCCACCACTTCCTGTCCCTCGATGCCATTGACAGGCTCGAACCGCTGATCAGGGATGAGCACCTGCCAAACCTCAGGATCCACGTGGCCGAACGCAATGGCTGCATACTGGGCTTCATCGGGCTGGACCAGGACCAGGTGGCCATGCTCTTTGTGGCTGACGAGGCACGGTCGACAGGCATTGGCAGCGAACTGCTCGGCTGGGCGCAGCAACAGTTTTCCCGCCTGCACCTTGAAGTCAACGAACAAAACCCCCGAGCCGCGATTTTTTACATCCGGCGCGGGTTTACGCCGACGGGCCGCTCGGCAACTGACGCCCACGGCTCGCCCAACCCGTTGCTGCGCATGATGTGGGACGCCGGGCCCGACGGCGCAAACCGGCCCTAGAAGAGGGTGCCCGCCCAATAGCCCAGTGACGCGGCGCCGGCACTTGCGGCCAGTGTTCCCACTGCATTGGCGAGTGATGCGAGGTATCGTTTTTCGCCCATCAGCCGGACCGTTTCATAGCTGGTGGTGCTGAAGGTGGTGTATCCACCCAAAAACCCTGTGCCCAGGATGAGCGCCCATTCCTGGGGGAGCAGGTGTCCGGCGGCCAGGGCGGTCAGCAGGCCCAGGGCCAGTGAGCCTGAAACGTTGATCGTGAAGGTGGCCCACGGAAAAACTGTCCGCCATCGGCTGCCCATGACCCCGTCGAGGGCAAACCGTGCGGCGGCGCCGAGCCCGCCGGCCACGGCGAGGGCCGCAAAGACCAGCGGTGTCATGGCTGTTGCCCTCCCCGGTGCGTGGCTTCCGGAAGGTCCGGGTGGCGTTCGACGGCGGGCCGGGAGCCAGTCCCGACGGCTATCCCGGCCCAGGTGGCCAGGGCGCCGGCCAGGACGGTGCCGAGTCCGTACGCCGCGGCCCAGGACAAGCCTGCGGATCCGGCAGCTGCGGAACCAGCATCCGATGTCCCCGTTCCGGCCAGCAGCAGCATCCCCACGGCGAGCGTGCTGTAGGTGGTGAAGCCGCCACAAAAGCCGGTTCCCAGCAGCAACCGGAGCCGGCGGCTGCGCGGCAGGGTGGTGCCGGGTGGCCGGCTGTCCTGTGCATCCCGGCGGTTGAGGGACGCATACAGCAGGCCCAACACGAAAGCGCCGGCAATGTTGGCCACGATGATCGCCACAGGGAGGGGACCGGCGTCGGGCACGGCCAGGACCAGGGCCTCACGCGTGCCGGCACCCAAGGTGCCGCCCACGGCCACCAGGGCCAAGGAATGGGCGTGCAGGAACTGCCGTGTCACAGGCGGTCCTGTTCCGTCCGGCCATGATGGGTGGGGACAACCAGGACCGGGCGGTGTTGTTTGCGGGAAAGCTGGACAGCCACCGAGCGGTGCACCAGCTCGCGCAGTGGTGTGTGGCTTTCGCCGTGGGTGCCCACCACAATCATGTGCGCACCCAGGGTGTCGGCACAGCGGGCCAGGGCCTGGGCAGGGTCGCCGGCGAGCAGCAGCAGGCGCCACTGAAGGGGTGCCGCATCGGACGGCTCCGCATTGAACTGAACGGCGTTCAACTGCTGTGCCAGCGTGTCGGCGAGCTGTGCGGGGAAGGAGGCTCCGGCGTCGTCCATGAAGTCGGGGTCGACGGGTGCCGAGGTCACTGTCCCGTCCGCCGCTTCGGAGACCGGGTAGCGGGCGGGGTTGGCGTAGGCGCAGATGAGGGGCCAGCCCAAGGCGGCAGCGAACCCGGCAGCCTCGTCAACGACGGCGGGGGACTGGCCGGGGAAGACGCCGGCCAGCACGCACGGCTGGTGCTGTTTCATGCTGGGGGACTAGGCCGTTGGAGTGTCGCCGGGCGTTGCCGGATTGTCAGTCCCCGTTGTTTCGGGGGACGCACCGTTGGCGGCGGGCGTGTGCTGCCGGCGTTGGGCACGGGCAGCTTCCCTGGCGGCCTTTTCGGCAGTGCGGGCATCCGTCCTGGCCTGTTTTTCAGCCTCTCTTGCGGCTTCCTTGCTGGCGAGCGACCGGGCCAGCTTGTCCTCGTGCACGAGCTTCTCGGCGGCCTTGATCTCCCGGATCTTCTTGCCGCGGCGCAGCCACATGCGCCCCAGCACGATCAGCGCCACTGCGCACACCACGCCTACGACCATGAAAATCTGGCTCCAGGTGCCGAACCAGTTGGCGGTGTTGGCCCAGATTGACCGGGCGTCGGCAGCTGTTTGGGTGCCGCCGAAGAGGACGGCCAAGGTGAGCAGGTTGGGGATGGTCAGCAGCACGCCCAGCACGACAAGTCCGACCCGGACCCACTTGTTCAGGTGGCGGCGATGTGCCTGCCACGCGATCGTGACAGGCACGAACGAGAACACAAAGCCGTAAAACATGCCCAGCGGAATGCTGTTGCCCAGCTGTCCGCCAATCTGGTCCCGGATCGAGTTTGCCCACATGAGCGGCACTGTCACGGAGGCGATGAGATAAACCACGACAAGCACGACGGCCGCTGCCACGCCGAGGATGGTGCGGAAAAGCCACACCGGCATCTTTGCCTTGGTGGCGCTGCCTGCCGGTGCCTTTTCCGTCCCATTTCCCTGGACGCCCGGGGTGTGCCCGCCGTCGCCGGGAGTGGGCGTTGCTGATTCAGTCATAGTTGAATCATGTCAGAGTCGAGGGCTGGCGGGGTGAAATCCGCGTGAAATATCCTAGAAAGTACCTTCGACTTGTAAAGAACGCCGCCACACTAAAGACTGGGTGTGGTTTATGGGTGAAATCTGCCACAGACTGTGTTTGTGTTTTACTTTAAACTTCACTTTTTCTTCGAGCGGCAGCGATTGAACCCCGAAAGGTGCGCATTATGAGCAACATTCCCGCAGACCTGTCCTACACGGCCGAACACGAGTGGATCCTGGCACCCACCGCCGACGGCGTGGTGCGCGTTGGCATCACCGATTTTGCCCAGGATGCCCTGGGTGACGTCGTCTATGTCCAGGTGCCCGAGCTTGGCACCGAAGTCACGGCCAACTCTGTTGTGGGTGAAGTTGAATCCACCAAGAGCGTCAGCGACATTTATGCCCCGCTGACCGGAACTGTGACGGCCCGCAATGAGGCCCTGGACACCGATCCGGCACTCATCAATTCGGATCCGTACGGTGCCGGTTGGCTCGTGGAAATCACGCTCGCGGATGCATCCAGCTACGGCACTTTGCTCAGCGCAGCAGACTACCAGGAAAAGGTAGGCTAGTAGCCAGGAAACTTTTGGCGCAGGACCGGCGCAGCAGCACGTGCAATCATGTGTGCCGGCCACACCCAGACTTTTTCGAGTGAAAGCCCGTACGTTGTTATTACTGGGTACCCAACTGGGTTCCCCGCAATTTTTTCAGCAAGGAGGAGTACCAATGGTTGACAGGGGTAACGACGCCGGGGTGAATGATCAGGCGAACGCCCAGGATCAGCCCGGTGCAACAGATACCACCTCGATTCAGCTCCCTCCCGTCCAGGCCGGGCCCTCAACGGTTCCGGTTCTGGCGAGCGATGAGCAAAGCGCCGTGAACTCGCTTCCCGCGGGTTCAGCGCTGCTCATCGCCCACGTGGGGCCGAATGCAGGTGCAAGGTTTTTGCTTGACAGCGAGGTCACAACAGCCGGACGCCACCCGGACGCGGACATCTTCCTGGATGACGTGACGGTCTCGCGCAGGCACGTGAACTTCATGAAGTATGACGGCGGTTTTGAAGTCATTGATGCAGGCAGCCTCAACGGCACCTACGTCAACGGGGACCGGGTGGATGCCGTGCGCCTGCGCACAGGCAATGAGGTGCAGATCGGAAAGTTCCGCCTCACCTACTACTTCAGTGCCAATGAGTCGAAGGCCAACGACTCGGCTGCGGACGCCTAGGGCGCTGTGGTGAGCGTGAGCCCGGGCGCCGGGCGCCGCTTGGTGGATGTACAAACCACCAACCGGCGCCCCGGTGCCACACCCGTCCTGAACATTGGCGAAGTCCTGGCACTTTTGTGTGCTGACTTCCCGTCAGTGACGGCGTCGAAGATCCGGTTTTACGAAGAAAAGGGACTGATCACCCCGCAGCGGACGCCTGCCGGCTACCGCCAGTTTCGCGAGTCCGACGTCGAACGCCTGAGGTTTGTGCTGGCCCTCCAGCGGGACCACTACCTGCCGCTGAAGGTGATCCGCGAATACCTTGACGCCATTGACCAGGGCCTCACGCCGCAAAACCTTCCCCCTGGTGTGTCCATTGCGCCACGGATGGTGTCCGAGGACCTCGCCAAGGAACTCAAGAGCAGGTCGCGACGGCTGACGCCGGAACAACTGCGCACGGAATCGGCCGCGGGCACCGAACTGTACGAGACAATGCTCAGCTATGGGCTGATCGAGCTTCGCGGCGGCACCTTTGACGACCATGCCCTGAAGGTCGCGCAGGCCTGCACCGCCCTGGCTGCCCACGGGCTTGAGCCGCGGCACCTGCGGCCCTTTCAGGCCGCCGCCGACAGGGAATTCGGGTTGGTGGAACGGGCCGTCGGCCCTGTTTCCTCCCGCAAGGACAGCACATCGGCCATGCGTGCCGCCGAGGCTGCGCGCGAGATTGCCGAGCTGTGCCTGGGCCTGCACAGTGCACTGGTGCAGGCACGCATCGCCGAAATGGAAACCCCGTGATTGAGGTCAAGATTGTTGGCGTCCGCATAGAAATGCCGTCCAACCAGCCGCTCGTATTGCTGCGCGAGCTGCTGGGGGAGCGCCACATCCCCATCTGGATCGGGGCTGCAGAGGCCACGGCCATTGCCCTGGCCGAACAGGGCGTGGTGCCGCCGCGTCCGCTGACCCACGATCTGCTCTGCGGCGTCGTCGTTGCCCTGGGCCACAGGATCGTGCGGGTGAACCTGACAAAGGTCGAAGAAGGCGTGTTTTATGCCGAACTGCTCTTTGAGAACGGAACCACCATCGGCTCCCGGGCCTCCGACGCCATCGCCATTGCCCAGCGGGCCGAATGCCCGATTTGGGCTGCGGAAAGCCTCGTGGAAGAGGCCGGCGTTGTGATCGGCGGCCACGATGAGGATGGCAATGAGCAGGCAGTTGTCGACGACGACGAGGCCAAGGAACGTGAGGTTCGTCAATTCAGGGAATTCCTCAATGACGTTGAACCCGAGGATTTTGACAAGTAATCCGCTTGTTTTCAGCGTTTCACCGCCATGTCTAACGTTAAAGCTGAGGCTGAAACTTTCGACACGTTTAAATAGATGTGCAGACGTCTTTGACCTTGGTCCCACACCCCTCTAACGTCGAAGTATCGAGTACCCCATTGCCAGCTTCGGCCGGTACAGGCACACTTGAGGTTAGAGCCCCTACAGCTCACCCTCGGTGTGCCGTGCCTGTCCAGTGTGCAGGCAAGACAACCGTTCAGGGGGACTGTGAACAGGAGGATCCACGTGAGTGCCAAGAGTGACGCCGGCGAGCTGACGGCAGCCGTTGTCCCCAGCACTGCCATGAGGGCAGGGTCGCAGGGCCTGCTGTTCACCGAAGATTTGCCTGTCCTGGACGAACACGCCGGCTACCGCGGGCCCACCGCCTGCAAGGCTGCCGGCATCACCTACCGCCAACTGGACTACTGGGCCCGCACCGGCCTGGTGGAACCCGCCGTCCGCGGCGCGGCCGGCTCCGGCTCGCAGCGGCTTTATGGCTTCCGCGACATTTTGGTCCTCAAGGTTGTCAAGCGCCTGCTGGACACGGGTGTGTCGCTGCAGCAGATCCGCACCGCAGTGGAACACCTGCGCGAGCGCGGCGTCGAGGACTTGGCACAGATCACCTTGATGAGCGACGGCGCTTCAGTCTACGAATGCACCTCGGCCGACGAAGTCATTGACCTGGTCCAGGGCGGGCAGGGCGTCTTTGGGATCGCCGTGGGACGTGTCTGGCGTGAGGTTGAGGGCAGCCTGGCCGCGCTGCCCAGCGAACACGCAGCAGTGCAGTCGTTCCCGGGCGACGAGCTCAGCAAGCGCCGCGAGGCCCGCAAAATCTCCTAACCCCCTTTTTTCCAAGTGACCCGCAGTTGTGGTTGCTAAACACGCGATTTCACGGTGTTTTGCAACCACAACTGCGGGTCACTTGCTTAAGGTGAGGGGGTCTGTGGATAACTTAAGCGGGCCCGGCTGACGATTGCCATGATTGATTCATGGACGAGCCAGTGGATTTGCCGATAAAACTCACCTCCGCCCCCTTCACAGCGGGGGAAGCTTCTGAACTGGGTGTGAGCCGGGGGAAATTGCGGCACGCTGACGTGGTTTCACTCAGCCGCGGCATCCTTGCCTTTGCCGTTGACGACTTGCCCTTGGCGCTTTTGACGCGCCCTTACACGCAGGTGACAGGATATTCGGCAGCCTCCCACGCCACGGCCTTCTGCATTTGGGAGTTTCCCGGATTCTTGCCGGGGAGTGAAGAGCCGGGCATCCATATTTCTAGGCAGGCGCCACACGACGAGCCCCGCAGGTTCGGGGTGGTTGGCCACATGACGAAATTCCGGGATGACGAGCTCACGTGTCTTGACGGTCTGTGGATCACCACCCGCGTGCGCACGTGGCTCGACTGCGCCAGGCGCATGAGCGTCGAGGAGCTGGTGGTGGTGGCCGACCATCTCCTGCGCATTCCACGGCCGGAGTTTGAGGGCCGGTCCGAACCGTACACAACGCCCCAGGGCCTGTTGTCCATGCTGGAGCGGCACAAAGGCACGCCCGGCATTCAAAAGGCCCGGCAGGCGTTGGCCTTGGCCCGTGTTGGGTCGGACTCCGCCCCGGAGACGAGGCTTCGGCTGGCCATGGACAGGGCAGGCCTGCCCGAACCGCTCGTCAACGTACCAGTGAAACTGATGGATGGGAAGACCCGCACTCCCGACGCCCAGTTCCTGGAATACCGTGTGGCGGTGCAATACGACGGGGCCACCCATTCAGAAGCTGCACAAGTCGGCCGCGACATTCGGCGGCAGGAGGACTTTGAGGAGGCCGGCTGGATTGAGGTGCGAATTGGCAAGGAACACATGCGTGATGACGCGAAATCAGCCATCCGAAAGATCCGGGACGCGCTCCACCGGCGCGGCTGGCGCCCCAAGCAAAAGTAACCCGCAGAAGTGGTTGCTGAATCAACCAAAATTGGCTGTTTCAGCAACCACTTCTGCGGGGTAGTTGGAAAGGGCGGCGCGGGGTGGGCGGAGCCGGCGGGTCAGCCGCGGTACAGGCGGCTGCGTGTGGCGCTTTGGGTCAGCACCGAATCGAGCAGCCTGTCAAAAAGTGCTGAGGCGTTCTTGGCCGAGTCGCCGGGCCACTGGTGCACAGGATGGGCCGCACCTTGAATCTGCTGCCAGTTGGCCTGCTCCGGAATGGTGGGGGAGAGCAGCAGCTCGCCAAACATGGTTTTCATCTCGGCCAAACGGTAAGCATGCTCATTGGAGCCGGTACGCACCCTGTTGGCCACGATGCCGGCAGGGACCAGTGCCGGGGCAAATTCGGTCCGGAAAAGTTCAATGGCACGCAAGGTCCGCTGCGTGCCGGCCACCGAAAACAGGCCCGGCTCGGCCACGAGCAGCACCCGGCTGCTGGCGGTCCAGGCCATGCGGGTCAGGCCGTTCAGCGATGGCGGGCAGTCGATCAGCACCAGCTGGTACGGAGCGTTGCCGTCGCGGTCGGCGTTGGCCAGGATCGTGGACAGGCGCCGCAGATCGCGCTTGCCCAGGTCCGGGCGGTCGTAGATGCCGCTGAACGCGGAGCCCATGGCGACGTCAAGCGTCGGTGTGGACCCGTCGTCGTTCCTGTGGGCGGCAAGCCAACCGCTCGGCACAATGTTGGCGGCCAAATCCGCCTTGCGGGCATTCTTGATGAGCTGCCCAATGTCCAGCTGCCCCCGGGCTGCCACCCCCAGACCGGTCGTGGCGTCGGCGTGGGGATCAAGGTCGATCACCAGGGTGGGGATGCCTGCTGCCAAGGCTGCCGAAGCCAGGCCCAGCGTCACTGACGTCTTGCCTACGCCGCCCTTGAGGCTGCTGATACTCACTACTTGCACGGATGAACCATTACCCTTTGCGTTGCTTACCCAATCATGTGCTGCTGCGAATAGCTCTGCCACATACAATAGCCGTGGAACGTTCGCGACTTGGAGAACCCATTGACAAACACCCCAGAACAATTGCCCGGGCGCCAGAACACTAACAGCCGTGTGTCGGCCGTTTTTAGTGACCGTCACATCGGGGTTACTTCGCAGCCCCACATTCATCATATGTTGCGTACCCTCGGATTTGTTTCTTTGGAGGAGCTTTCCACGGCCGCGCTGCCCAAATCCATCTACACGACGGCGCCGATGACCTTGCCGGCCGCCGTGTCGGAGGAGGCGATGTTGGCCGAGTTGCAGGCGCTGGCGGGGAAAAACACCGTCAACAAGTCCTTTCTCGGCCAGGGCTACTACGGCACCCACACCCCGGGTGTGATTCAGCGCAACGTACTTGAAAGCCCGGCCTGGTACACCGCCTACACGCCCTATCAGCCTGAAATCTCCCAGGGCCGGCTCGAGGCGCTGCTGAATTTCCAGACGGTGGTGGCCGACCTGACAGGCATGGCCACGGCCAACGCGTCCATGCTGGATGAGGGCACCGCAGCGGCTGAGGCCGTGGCCCTGATGCGCCGCACCAACCGTTCTGCAGCGGACGACGCCGTCCTGCTGGTTGACGCTGACACCTTCCCCCAAACCCTCGCAGTGGTGCATACCCGCGCCAAGGCGATGGGCATCCCGGTCCTCGCGCATGACTTCGCCGACGACCTCCCCGACGTGGAGTTCTTTGGGGTCCTGCTGCAGTATCCGGGCGACTCGGGCCTGGTCCGTGACATTGCCCCTGTCATCGCCGCCGCCCATGCCAGAAAGGCGGTGGTGGCCGTGGCTGCCGACCTCCTGGCGCTGACGCTGCTGGAATCCCCAGGCGAACTTGGGGCGGACCTTGCGGTGGGCACCTCCCAGCGTTTTGGCGTGCCCATGGGCTTTGGCGGACCCCACGCCGGCTACATGGCCGTCCGCAAGGGCCTGGAGCGGTCCCTGCCGGGCCGGCTGGTCGGTGTGTCCAAGGACGCCGCAGGAAACCAGGCCTTCCGGCTGGCGCTGCAGACCCGCGAGCAGCACATCCGCCGTGAGAAGGCCACCTCCAACATCTGCACCGCCCAGGTGCTGCTGGCCGTGATGGCCGGCATGTACGCCGTGTACCACGGCCCCGAGGGGCTGCGGAAGATTGCCACCCGCGTCCACGCCACGGCCCGGGCTGTTGCCGCCGCTGCAACGGCGGCCGGGCACACGGTGGTCCACGAGAACTACTTTGACACCGTCAAGATCCGCATTGCCGCCGGCAGCGGGCACTCCACCGCCGAGTTGGTCGCCGCCGCCCACCGTGCCGGCTTCCTGCTGCGCCAGGTGGACCACGAGAACCTGCAGATCGCCGTTGACGAGACCACCACGGAAGCCGACGTCGACGCGTTGGCAATGCTGCTTGGCGGATCCGGAGCGGGCACCCGGGCGCCGGCGCTGACCGGGGCTGCGGCCGACGTCGAGCTTCCCGTGCCGGCCCGCGCCACCGCCTACCTGGAAAATGCCGTGTTCCACACGCACAACTCCGAAACCCAGATGCTGCGCTACCTGCGCAGGCTCGCCGACGCCGACTATGCGCTGGACCGCGGCATGATTCCGCTGGGCTCGTGCACCATGAAGCTGAACGCCACCGCCGAAATGGCTGCCATCACCTGGCCCGAGTTCGCCAATCTGCACCCCTTCGCGCCTGCCGCCGACACGGTGGGCATCGTGGAAATGGCAACCCAGCTGGAGGCGTGGCTGGCCGAAATCACCGGCTACGACGCCGTGTCCGTGCAGCCCAACGCCGGCTCGCAGGGCGAGTTCGCCGGGCTCATGGCCATCCGCGCCCACCACGTGGAGAACGGCAACCCGGGCCGCGACATCGTCTTGATCCCCAGCTCCGCCCACGGCACGAACGCCGCCTCCGCCGTCATGGCCGGGCTCAAGGTCGTCCCGGTCGCCACGGACGGATTCGGCAACATCGACATGGACGACCTCAAACGCCAGATCACGAACCATGAGCATGATCTCGCCGCCATCATGGTCACCTACCCCTCAACCCACGGCGTGTTTGAGACGTCCATCAGCACCATCTGCGCCATGATCCACGACGCCGGAGGCCAGGTTTACGTCGACGGCGCCAACCTCAACGCACTGGTTGGGCTGGCCCAGCCGGGCAAGTTCGGTGCCGACGTTTCGCACCTGAACCTGCACAAGACGTTTTGCATCCCGCACGGCGGCGGCGGCCCCGGAGTAGGCCCCGTGGCTGTTGGTGCGCACCTGGCCAAGCACCTGCCCGCCCGCGAGCTTGGCGCCGACACCTCCGTGGGGCTGGTGTCCAGCGCGCCGTACGGTTCGGCGTCGATCCTGCCGATCTCCTGGGCCTACATCCGCATGATGGGCCCGGACGGCCTGCGCCAGGCCACCCAGACGGCCATCCTGTCCGCGAACTACATTGCCCGCAGCTTGGGTGAGCACTTCCCGGTGCTGTACACCGGCGCCAACGACCTGGTGGCGCACGAGTGCATCCTTGACCTGCGCGGCATTACGGCGGATTCGGGTGTCACCGTGGACGACGTGGCCAAGCGCCTCATCGACTACGGCTTCCACGCGCCGACCATGTCCTTCCCCGTGGCAGGCACGTTGATGGTTGAGCCCACCGAGTCTGAGGACCTGGGCGAGATCGACAGATTCATCAACGCCATGATCGCCATCCGCATGGAAATCGCTGCGGTGCAGGATGGGCTGTGGCCGGCGGCGGACAACCCGCTGGTCAACGCCCCGCACACCGCGCAGAGCATCGCACTGGAGTGGGAGCACCCGTACACCCGGGAAGAGGCTGTCTTCCCGGCAGGGGTGGACCCTCGCGCCAAGTACTGGCCCGTGGTGCGCCGCGTCGACCAGGCCTACGGCGACAGAAACCTGGTTTGTTCCTGCCCGTCCCTTGAGGAACTGGCGGAAGTCTTCTGACCCCGGCCCCCGGGGCAACTCGGGTGCGTGGGGCCGCGGCGGGTTTGTTACGCTGGCAAGAGTGAGTTGCGCCACAGGATTTGCCCGCTGTCGCCGTGCGGGGGGAAACTGACACAACTTTGTGTCGTGACACAGCTTCGTGGCACAGGGGTGGAATTACCGCCGGGACGGCCCCGGCGCAGTTTCCCGAACGACAGATGTTTTTCAGCTTCTATACAATGGGCCGGTGCCGGGCGTAACCTCGTCAGGCTGCCGCCTTAGACAGTGGGACACCGCGCGGGTGCCTTGAATCAGGCGCCAAAGCAGGTTCCACCAGACCATCGTTCACACAGGAGTGGGATGTTTTCGAAAATTCTGGTTGCCAACCGCGGCGAAATCGCGATCCGGGCATTCCGTGCCAGCTACGAGCTTGGTGCAAAGACAGTTGCGGTATTCCCCTACGAGGACCGCACCTCCATCCACCGGCAAAAGGCCGACGAGGCTTACCTGATTGGTGAAGAAGGTCATCCCGTGCGGGCCTACCTGGACGTGGCAGAGGTGATTCGCGTCGCCAAGGAAGCCGGCGCCGACGCCATCTACCCCGGCTATGGATTCCTCTCGGAAAACCCCGACCTGGCCGCGGCTGCGAAGGAGGCAGGCATCACTTTTGTGGGCCCGCCGGCCGAAGTGCTGGAACTGACGGGCAACAAGGTCCACGCCCTGAACGCCGCCCGCAAGGCCGGCATCCCGGTGCTGGAGTCAAGCGAGCCCAGCGACGACTTGGAGTACCTCCTGGGTGCTGCCGCTGACATCGGCTACCCGATCTTTGCCAAGGCCGTCGCCGGCGGCGGCGGGCGCGGCATGCGCCGCGTGGAAAAGGCCGAAGACCTCGAAGAGGCGCTCAAGGCTGCCATGCGTGAAGCTGATGCCGCCTTTGGCGACGCGACCATGTTCCTCGAGCAGGCCGTGCTGCGTCCCCGCCACATCGAGGTCCAGATCCTCGCGGACGGCGAGGGCAACGTCATCCACCTGTTTGAGCGCGACTGCTCCCTGCAGCGCCGCCACCAGAAGGTGGTGGAAATCGCCCCGGCCCCAAACCTGGACGAGAGCATCCGCAAGGCGCTGCACGCCGACGCCGTGAAGTTCGCCAAGGCCATGGGCTACGTCAACGCCGGCACCGTCGAGTTCCTTGTCGACACCGTGGGCGAACGCGCCGGCCAGCACGTGTTCATTGAGATGAACCCCCGCATCCAGGTCGAGCACACGGTCACGGAAGAAATCACCGACGTCGACCTGGTCCAGGCCCAGCTGCGCATCGCCGCCGGCGAAACACTGGCCGACCTTGGCCTGAGCCAGGAAACCGTCCAGGTCAAGGGTGCCGCGCTGCAGTGCCGCATCACCACCGAAGACCCGTCCAACGGTTTCCGGCCCGACGTCGGCAAGATCACCACCTACCGTTCAGCCGGCGGCGCCGGTGTCAGGCTCGACGGCGGCACGATCTATGCAGGTGCCGAAATCAGCCCGCACTTCGACTCCATGCTGGTCAAGCTCACCTGCCGCGGACGCAACTACGAGGCTGCGGTTTCCCGTGCCCGCCGCGCACTGGCAGAGTTCCGCATCCGCGGCGTCTCCACCAACATTTCGTTCCTGCAGGCAGTTCTTGCCGACCCCGCGTTCAACGCCGGGGACGTGGCCACGTCCTTCATCGACGAGCGCCCCGAACTGCTGAACTCGCACGTGTCCTCGGACCGCGGCACCAAGCTGCTGACCTGGCTTGCCGACACGACAGTCAACAAGCCGCACGGCGAACTGGCGGTGCTGGAGGATCCGGCCCGCAAGCTGCCCGCCGTCGAGCTTGCCGACGCTCCTGCCGGCACCCGCCAGCAGCTGGCCGAGCTGGGCCCGGAAGGTTTTGCCGCAGCCCTGCGCGCACAGACGGCTGTCGCCGTCACTGACACCACGTTCCGTGACGCCCACCAGTCACTGCTGGCCACCCGGGTGCGCACCCGGGACCTGCTCGCGGCAGGCCCGGCCGTGTCCGTGCTGACCCCGCAGCTGCTCTCGGTCGAGGCCTGGGGCGGCGCCACCTACGACGTCTCCCTGCGCTTCCTCGGCGAGGATCCGTGGCAGCGCCTGTCGCAGCTGCGCGAAGCCCTGCCTAACGTCTGCCTGCAGATGTTGCTGCGCGGGCGCAACACGGTTGGCTACACGCCGTACCCGGCCGAGGTCACCGATGCCTTTGTGCAGGAGGCCGCAGCCAGCGGCATCGACATCTTCCGCATCTTTGACGCGCTCAACGACGTGGACCAGATGGAGCCTGCCATCAAGGCTGTGCGCGCCACCGGCACCGCCGTGGCCGAGGTTGCCCTGTGCTACACCGGCGACCTGCTGGATCCGGCCGAGACCATCTACACCCTCGACTACTACCTGGAACTGGCCCAGCGCATCGTTGACGCCGGCGCGCACATCCTGGCCATCAAGGACATGGCAGGCGTGCTGCGCCCGGCCGCCGCAGCCAAGCTGGTCACCGCCCTGCGCGAGCGCTTTGACCTGCCTGTGCACCTGCACACCCACGACACCGTGGGCGGCCAGCTGGCCACCCTGATGGCCGCCGTCAATGCCGGGGTCGACGCCGTCGACGTCGCCTCCGCGGCACTGGCCGGCACCACCAGCCAGCCGTCAGCCTCCGCACTCGTTGCCGCCCTGGCCCACACCGAGCGGGACACCGGCATCGACCTGGCAGCCATCAGCTCCCTCGAACCGTACTGGGAAGCCGTCCGGCGCCTGTACGCACCGTTCGAGTCGGGCCTGGCAGCACCCACGGGCCGCGTGTACCAGCATGAGATCCCCGGCGGCCAGCTGTCCAACCTGCGCCAGCAGGCGATCGCACTGGGCCTGGGGGAGCGCTTCGAGGAAATCGAGGACATGTACACGGCAGCGGACCGGATCCTCGGGCACCTGGTCAAGGTCACGCCGTCGTCCAAGGTGGTGGGCGACCTGGCCCTGCACCTCGTGGGCATCAAGGCGGACCCGGCCGACTTTGAGGAAAACCCGCAGAACTACGACATCCCCGACTCCGTGGTGGGCTTCCTCGGCGGCGAACTGGGCACCCCGCCCGGCGGCTGGCCCGAACCGTTCCGCACCAAGGCCCTGCAGGGGCGCACGGTCGTGGACCGCATGGGCATCCTCAGCGCGGCGGACAGCGCGGAACTCGCCGGCGACAGCACCACCCGCCGTGCGGCCCTGAACCGGCTGCTTTTCGCCGGGCCCACCAAGGAATTTGAGACTGTGCGCAAGACGTACGGCGACGTTTCGGTGCTGGACACCCGCGACTACCTGTTCGGGCTGCGCCGCGGCGTCGAGCACGCGATCGACCTGGGCAAGGGCGTGCGCCTCATCGCTGCGCTGGAGACCATCTCCGAAGCGGACGAGAAGGGCATGCGCACCGTGACGTGCAAGCTCAACGGCCAGAGCCGCCCGATCGTGGTGCGCGACCGCAGCATTGAAAGCACCGTCAAGGCCACCGAAAAAGCCGACGAGTCCGTGCCCGGCCAGGTTGCCGCGCCGTTCGCCGGAGCCGTCAGCGTCAAGGTCGCCGTCGGCGACGTCGTCGAGGCGGGGGCAACCATCGCCACCATCGAGGCCATGAAAATGGAGGCGTCAATTACGACGCCGGTCGGCGGCACCGTATCCCGCCTCGCCGTGACGGGGATCGCCCAGGTGCAGGGCGGGGACCTGCTGGTGGTCATCGCTTAATTCAAAACAACTGACCCGCAGCTCTGGTTGTGATATCACAACCAGAGCTGCGGGTCAGTTTCTTAAGGTCCAGAGTTGGACTCGAGGTTAGGCGGGCTTCCTGCTCAGGTAGATTTCCTCCACCACGGCGTCAAAGTCCTTCAAGACCTGGGCCCGCTTGACCTTCAGTGAAGGGGTGAGGTGGCCCGAAGTCTCGGTGAAGTCCGAATCAACAATCCTGAACTGCTTGATGGCCTCAGCCGACGAGACCGAGGTGTTGGCCCTGGTCACGGCCAACTGCACGGCCGCGATGACGGCCGGGTGCTTGGCGGCCTCGGCCACCGTGGTGCCCAGTGGCAGGCCGTGCGCCTTGCCCCACTGCGGCAGCGCATCTTCGTCGATGGTGACGATCGCTGCGATGAACGGGCGCTGCTCGCCAATGACAACACACTGCGAGACGATGGCATCAGCCCGGATCTGGTCTTCCAGCATGGCCGGCACCACATTCTTGCCGCCCGAGGTGACAATGATTTCCTTCTTGCGCCCGGTGATTTTCAGGAAGCCCTGATCATCCAGTTCGCCGATGTCGCCGGTGCGGAACCAGCCATCGATGAAGTTCTCGGCCGTCAGGTCGTCGCGGCCGAAGTAGCCCTTCATGACGCAGACGCCCTTGGTGAGTATTTCGCCGTCGTCCGCGATCCTGACGGCATTGCCCGGGAGAGGGGTGCCCACTGTGCCGATCTTGATGCGTTCGGGGCGGTTGACGGTGATCGGGGCCGTGGTCTCCGTCAGGCCGTAGCCCTCCAAAATCTGCAGGCCGATGCCCTGGAAGAAGTGGCCAAGGCGCTCTCCGAGCGGGCCGCCGCCGGAAACGGCATGGCGGACATTGCCGCCCATGGCATTGCGCAGCTTGACGTACACAAGCTTGTCAAACACAAAGTGCTTGGCCTTCAGGCCCAGGCCAACCTTGCCGTCCTGAACGGCACGGGAGTACTCGATGGCGGTCTTGGTGGCGGCTGCGAAGATCTTGCCCTTGCCTTCGCCTTCAGCCTTGAGGGCGGCGGAGTTGTACACCTTTTCAAAGACGCGCGGGACGGCAAGGATGAATGTGGGCTGGAAGCTTTGGAGATCCTCGAGCAGGTGCTTGATGTCTGGGGTGTGGCCAACCTTGGCGCCGCCGGCCACCGCAAGGACCGAAATGTAGCGGGCAAAAACGTGGGCCATGGGCAGGAACATGATGGTCTGCGAGCCCGGCACCACCACGCTGTCGCCAAGCACGGCCAGCGCATTTTCGCTTAGTTCCACAAAGTTGTGGTGCATGAGCATGCAGCCCTTGGGGCGGCCCGTGGTGCCCGAGGTGTAGATAATGGTCGCCACGTCGTCGAGGCCGTTCGCCGTGCGGGCAGCCTCCAAGACGTAGTCGGGGACACCGCGTCCGGCTTCGCGCAGGGCGTCCAGGCCGTCCCCCTCGAGCTGCCAGACGTGTGCGATCGCGGTGAGGCCCTCGTTGTGGGCGGCCTGGCGGATGATGTTCTCGTGGGTCCCGGTTTCGGCAAAAACCGCCACGGCCTCGGAATCGCCCAGATTCCAGGCCACCTGGGACGGTGAGGACGTTTCATAAATCGGCACCGACACGGCGCCGGCGAACCAAATGGCAAAGTCAACCAGGGCCCACTCATAGCGGGTGCGGGCCATGATGCCCACGCGGTCGCCCACCTTGATTCCCGAGGCGATCAAGCCCTTGGCTAAGGCGCTGACATCGGCACGAAATTCCCTGGCTGAGACGTCGACCCACACATTGTCGGCATTTCGACGCGCGAAAAGTGCTGGATTGGCGGCCGAATTAGCCTGCCGGAGCACAAAGTCGGTGGTGTTCATGGTCCGAGGACTGACTACCTTGGCCGGCACGGAAATCTCTTGCACAATAGCTCCTTTGATATGTGGGCCTGCGGTCCTGTTGCTTTACTCTATCCGCGAAGCAAGCGATCCGCCGGAAAAGCTATGTTACTCGTTGGTAACTTTATGTTGTTCGGCTCACACTTTCAATTTGGTCCGGAGCGGGCAGGGCGCTGACTACACTTAATGCATGCTTCCGCCGCCCCTTGAAACCGGATCTGCCGTCCCCGCCGCAGACACAACCGCACGCACGACGGCGGGCACCGAACCACCGCCCGCAGCCCTGGTGCCATTGGCGCTGGGGATCGACATCGGGGGCACAAAAGTGGCGGCCGGGGTTGTCGACGGCAGGGGTGCAATCCTTGAGGAAATCAGGCGGGAAACCCCCGGCCGTGACGCCCGGGCAGTGGAGGCCGTCATTGTGGAGTTGGTCCGCGAGCTCGGCTCACGGCACGAAATTGCTTCCGTGGGCATTGGTGCCGCGGGGTGGATGGACCTGGCGGGCACCAAGGTTGTCTTCAGCCCCCACCTTGCCTGGCGCGATGAACCCCTGCGCGACACCTTGGAGGAGTTGTTGCAACGCCCGGTTGTCATCACCAACGACGCCGACGCGGCCGCCTGGGCTGAGTGGCGCTTCGGGGCGGGCCGCGGGCACGACAGGCTGCTCATGCTGACCCTGGGGACAGGCATTGGCGGTGCGTTGATGATTGACGGCCGGGTGGAGCGCGGCAGCTTCGGCATGGCAGGTGAGTTTGGGCATCAAATCATCATGCCGGGAGGACACCGCTGCGAATGCGGCAACCGCGGGTGCTGGGAGCAGTACGCCTCCGGCAACGCGCTGGGGCGCGAAGGCCGAGAACTGGCCAGGAAGCTTTCGCCGATGGCAGCCGGATTGTTGGCCGCAGCCAATGGCCGGCCCAAGGACATCACAGGCATTGTTGTTACCGAACTGGCAATGGCGGGGGAGGCAACGGCGCAGGAGCTCGTGGCCGAAGTGGGCGACTGGCTTGGGCTGGGCATCGCCAACCTGGCAGCGGCCCTTGACCCGGCACTCTTTATCATTGGCGGCGGGCTCAGTGCCGCGGGGGACCTCATGCTTGAGCCCGCGCGTCGTGCTTATTCACGGAACCTGACAGGACGCGGCTACCGTCAGGAGGCCGTCATCACTGTTGCGCAGCTCGGCCCGTCGGCAGGCTTGATCGGGGCCGCCGACCTGGCGCGCGTTCGGCGTCCGGGACTGGCCGGGGCATCCTAGCCGGAGCAAATTGCAGGAACTAGACGACGGCGCCGTCGCCACTGTCGTGGTCGCGGTGGTTGGGCAGTCGGAACAGCAGGTAGCCGGTGCCTGCCAGGAATGCCACGATGACGGCCAGGACGATCATCATGGGAATCTGGCGCCAGAAAATGGCCGCGAAGACCAGGAACAGCGGGCCCCCGGCGGCCCCAATCCACGACAGCATGATGGCCGGCTCGGTATTGCGCAGGCTGGGCAGCTCCTCCGGCACAAATTCGCCGCCGCCGCCGCCGCCGCCGTCGTCGTCAGCGGCGTAGTCGCGGGGTCCGAACGAAGCGGCTCCACCCGGGGCTGGGACCTCGCCCGCTGCGGGTTCCCGGGGCGCCGGCTCCGTTTGGCGCTGCCACACACCCAGCGGGTCAAAGTCGACAACACCCTTGGCCTCCGTGGCGGCGTCTGGGTAGTCGGGCGTGTCCGCGGATTCGGGCGTGTCCATGAAGGCGTCGTCGGTTTCTTCGAGCCTTGACACGAGGTCGCGCCACACTTCCTCGTCGTTGCCGCCGGTGTGCGGCGTGTCCGCTCCGGGGTCAGATTGCATGAAGGTTCCTCCGAAAGAAGTCAGCAGACTGGGAAAAGATCAAGGGCGCGTCATTGTCCATGGTGGCTACATGGTAACTGTTTTCCAGGGAAACCACCTGTACGTCGGTGCTGCCGATCTTCTCCCGCAGCACTTCCAGGCTGGAATCGGGAACAACATGGTCCACGGTGGACCGGAACACCAGTGTTGGGGCCGTGACACGGGGGAGCAGGCTGATGGTGTCGGTGAACAGTTGCGAGAGCTGGTGGACCGCCGCAACGGGGGTGCGGGTGTAGGCCCCCTCAGTGACGCCTTGGAGTTTCATGTCATCGCCGATGGCAGGAACACTTTTCAATGCAAATTTCAGCAGTCCGGAATATTTGGCCCGTTTGTCACTAAATGTCAGACCGGGGTTTACCAGTGCCACCCCGGCCACCGGGTGCAGTGCAGCCACACGCAGCGCCAGCGCCCCGCCCATGGACATGCCTGCAACATGGACTGTGTCGCAACGCCCGGCCAGCTCCAGGTAGGCCGCTTCAAAATCGCGGTACCAGTGCTCCCACGGGGTCCTGCCAAGGTCCTGCCACGTGGTGCCGTGGCCCGCCAGCAGCGGCATGTTGACGGCAAACCCGGCGTCGGCGAGGTACTCGCTCCAGCCCTGCATGCTGACGGGGGAGCCGGTGAATCCGTGGCACACCGCCACGCCAGTCCTTGACAGCCCGCCATGCCCTGGCGAACGGAACGATTGTGCCATTGTGGTGGCCCCTCTCTGTCGGGCAGCCGCGTCCGGCAGCGACGGCCGGGGTGGTGGCGTGCGGGCTTGCGGGAGTGCTGCCGCGATTTTGTGCCGCTTTCACTAGACTACTGTTGATACAGCCAGAGCGGGGGTACCGCAATGAACTCGGTTCGCTTGCAACCGGCAGCGCCAGGGGAGGAACACCACCGTGATCTATTGGGTACTAAAGAATTTCGTTCTGGGGCCAGTGCTGAAGGTGCTTTTCCGGCCCTGGACCAAGGGCCTGGACAACCTGCCAGTGGAGGGCCCGGCCGTCTTGGCCAGCAACCACCTGTCCTTTTCGGACTCCATCTTCATGCCGCTCATGGTTCCGCGCCCGGTCGTTTTTCTGGCAAAAAGTGACTACTTCACCGGCCGCGGCATCAAGGGGCGCCTGACAGCTGCCTTCTTCAAGCTGACAAACCAGCTGCCCATGGACCGCTCCGGCGGGGCGGCCTCGGCCGGCTCCCTGCAAACGGGTGTGGAGGTCCTGAACGATGGCGGCCTGCTGGGCATTTATCCGGAGGGCACCCGCAGCCCCGACGGCCGGCTGTACCGCGGCAAAGTGGGCGTGGCCAAGCTCGTCCTGACGGCCAACGTCCCCGTGATCCCCGTTGCCATGATCGGCACGGACAAGGTGCAGCCCATCGGACGCCGCATCCCCACGATCCGCCGGCTCGGAGTAATCTTCGGCGAGCCCATGGACTTCAGCCGCTACCAGGGCATGGCCGATGACAGGTTTGTGCAGCGCTCGGTCACCGACGAGATCATGTATGAACTCATGCGGCTCTCGGGGCAGGAATACGTCGATGCCTATGCTACAACCGTGAAGGACAAAATGGCTGCCGAGAAGGCGGCCAAGACCGCCCCCGCCAAAGACGCCGAGGCGGCCAAGAATGCAGGGACAGCCAGGAATGCCGGTGACGCCGTCAGGCTTGACCCCGGACCCACTGTGCTGCCCGGGGCTGTGACTGTCATCGGCGCAAAAAAGGATGGGCCGGCACAGGCGGCTCCGACGCCGGCTGAACCGATACAGGCAGCCGCGGATCCGGACTCCAACACCACCAAAAGCTAGGCCCGGCACCCCTTCCGGAGCGTACTGTCATCTCATGGATCGGACCGGTTGGTGGGGTGCGGTTTTGGGGGCTAGGCTTAAGCGGTGACTGATCTTACTTTTAATGCCTCGCAAGCACCCGCTGACGCACTTCCCGTCCCCGGTGCCGCCGTCTACCCGGGTCTTGACGATTGGCGCGAACTGGCCATTGCACAACAGCCCACCTGGACCGGGCACCCGGCCTTTGCCTCGACTGTCAGTGAGCTGTCTTCCGTACCTCCGCTGGTGTTTGCCGGCGAGGTCGATGTGCTGCGTTCACGCCTGGCCCAGGCCGCCCAGGGCGAGGCGTTCCTGCTGCAGGGCGGGGACTGTGCCGAAACCTTTGAGGCTGCCACGGCAGACAAGATCAGTGCCCGGGTCAAGACCATTTTGCAGATGGCCGTGGTGCTGACCTACGGTGCCCAGCTGCCCGTCATCAAGATGGGGCGCATGGCCGGTCAGTTCGCCAAGCCGCGCTCCTCCAATGATGAAACGCGCGACGGCGTGACCCTCCCGGCATACCGTGGAGACATCGTCAACGGCTTTGACTTCACCCCGGAGTCGCGCGAACACGACCCTGCCCGGATGCTCAAGGCCTACCACACCTCGGCATCCACGTTGAATCTGATCCGTGCCTTTACGCAGGGCGGCTTCGCCGACTTGCGCAGCGTGCATGAATGGAACCGCGGCTTCACCTCGAACCCGGCGCACAGCCGCTACGAGCGGCTGGCCAAGGACATCGACAGTGCCATCAAGTTCATGGCCTCCTGCGGTGCCGACTTTGATGCGCTGAAGACAGTGGAGTTCTTTGCCAGCCACGAGGCACTGCTGCTCGACTACGAGCGCGCATTGACCCGCATCGACTCACGCACCGGCCTGCCGTACGACACGTCCGCGCACTTCCTGTGGATCGGTGAACGCACCCGCGACCTGGACCAGGCCCACGTCGACTTCCTCTCCCGCGTCCGCAACCCGATCGGTGTCAAGCTTGGCCCGACCACGTCCCCTGACGATGCGTTGCGCCTGATCGAGAAGCTGGACCCGAACCGCGAACCCGGCCGCCTGACATTCATCACCCGCATGGGCGCGAACAACATCCGCGAGAAGCTGCCCAACCTGGTTGAAAAGGTCACGGCATCAGGTGCCCAGGTCCTATGGGTCACCGACCCCATGCACGGCAACACCGTCACCTCACCCAACGGCTACAAGACCCGCAACTTTGACGACGTCATCGACGAAGTCCGCGGCTTCTTTGAGGTCCACGAAGCCCAGGGCACGTTCCCCGGCGGCCTGCACGTGGAGATGACAGGCGACGACGTGGCCGAGTGCCTTGGAGGTGCCGACCCCGTCGACCAGGAAGCATTCCTGACCGGCTACGAGTCCGTATGCGACCCACGCCTGAACCACAAGCAGTCACTGGAAATGGCCTTCCTGGTCTCCGAGGCGCTGCGCAAGTCCAAGTAGTTCCGCACATCCCAGTAGTTCCGCACATCCCAGTAGTTCCGCACATCCCAGCATCAACGCAAGAAAAGGTCCTGATCAGGGCCCCGGCCCGTCCCCGGCAGCAGGGGGACCCGCCGCGGGCGGCCACCACCTGATCAGGACTTTTTCATGCCCGGCATGACCCATTTCCGGCAGCACGGCGTGCGGGGGCGCCCTGCGGCGAATGATGGGGCTAGATGACCTGGAGGACGATCGTTGAGCCCTCGGGGGCCTCGCCGCCGTCGGGCGTCTGGAAGCGCACTGTGCCGAAGAAGCCGCCGAGCAACTTTTCCACCTCGACGTTGAAGCCGAGGTCCTGCAGCGTCTTGGTGGCGGCATCAACCTGTTTGCCAACCGTGCTGGGCACTGCGATCATTTTTGGCCCCTTGGACACGGTCAGCGTGACCGTGTCGCCAGCCGTCAACTCGCCCGACTCGGGGGACTGGGCCACCACCGATCCTGCCGGGACGGAGGCGCTGTTGACCTGTTCGGGGGCAATCGCGGCCACCAGGCCCACAGCCTCGAGGGCGGCCACGGCGTCGGCTTCCGGCTGTCCCGCCACTGCGGGAACAGGAACGGGCTTGGGGCCCTTGGAGGCCACCAGGTTTACTTTGGTGTTGGCGCGGAAGTCCTTGCCAGCCGCTGGATCCTGACTGAGCACGACGCCGGCAGGCACCTTTTCATCGAACGCCTCAGTGACGCTGCCGACGGCAAGGTGGGCGTCGGTGAGGGCCTTCGTGGCTGCGTCCAGCTGCGTTCCGACAAGTTTGGGAACCGGATAAAGGACCGGGCCGCGGGATACCTGAATGGTGACACCGTTGAACTTGCGCACCGAGGCGCCGGCAGCGGGGTCGGTGGCCACAATAAAGCCGGCGGCGACCTTTTCATCAAACACGTCGGTGGTCGGGGTTAGCTCAAACCCGGCAGTGCGCAGCAGTTCCTGTGCCTGGGGCACCGTCTTGTTGTGCACATCCGGCACAGTTGCCAGGGCTCCGGGGCCCAGTGCCAGGAACCAGCCGGCCGTGGCGGCAATGACACCGAGCACGACAACGAGCAGGATCCACAGCAGTGCGCGGCGGCGCGGCTTTTTTGAGCCGAGGGTCTTTTGTGGGGTCGCAGCAGCCTTGGCACGGGTTTTGGCAGCCGCGGCGGCCTGGCGCTTGGACAGCGGCGGGGCAGTGCTGTCGTCGCCTGGCCCGGACCGGGCGGAGGTGCCGATGGGCGCTGTCATGGACTGCCCGGCGTCGTGCTTGTCAGACACCACGCCGTCAGCCTCCAAACCGCCGTGACCGTTGGAGGCACGGGGTTCGTCGGCGTACAGCCGGGCCGGCTGGGGCAGCACCGAGGTGGGGAAATAGGGGGAGGCAACCACGCTGGTGGCGTCGGGGGACGGTGCCCCGGCGGCCGCGATGACCTCGGTGCGGTCCCGTGCACCCGCGGCGGTGGCGGGCAACCTGGCACCGGGGCCGGCACCAAAGTCCAGCTCGGCCGCCGTCAGGGTTTGGCGGATGTGGCGCAGGTCCTCCAGCAGCGCAGCGCCATTGGCCGGCCGGTGGTCGGGGTCCTTCTCGGTCATGTAGCGGACGAGCTCGTCCATGACGGGCGGCAGCCCGGGCAGGGCCAGTGACGGGGCGGGGACCTCATCCTGGATGTGGGACATGACGACGGCGACCGGCATGGTGGCGCGGAACGGCTGGACGCCCGTGAGCAGTTCGTAAAACATGATCCCGGCGGAGTAGATGTCGCTGCGCGCATCCCCGCCCTGCCCCCGGGCAAGCTCCGGGGCGATGTAGCCGACAGTGCCCAGCAGGGTGCCCGTGTTGGTGGAGGTGGTGACGGCCCTGGAGAGTCCGAAATCGCCGATCTTGACCCAGCCCTGTCGGGATATCAACACATTCTCGGGCTTCACGTCACGGTGCACAAGTCCGGCGTTGTGGGCGGCGGCCAGTCCTTCAACGATGGGATCGAACAAATCCATGGCCTGTCGGGGGCTCAGCGGACCGTTTTCGTTGATGACATCGCGCAGGGTGTAGCCGTCGATGAACTCAAAGACCAGATAGGCGTGCTGCGGGCCGACCCCATGGTCGTGGATCTGCACCACGTGGGGATGCGACAGGCTGGCGGCGCTCTGGGCTTCGCGGCCCAGCCGTGCGATGAAGGCGTCATCGGTGGCAAGGTGCGGGTGCAGGATCTTCAGGGCGATGTTCCTGCCCAGCCGCAGGTCAGTGGCCAAATAGACAGTTGACATGCCGCCGTGCGCCACCTTGGAAAGAACCAGGTAGCGCCCGTCGATCGTGGACCCGATTAGCGGGTCTGGGGAGACATCTTGCACTCTTCCAGCTTAGGAGTTGAAACGAAAGGGGACCGCCCGCAACACCGTGCGGGGGTCCCCTTTTCGTTGAGAGCGTACTTTCCGCCTCGATGCCTAGTCGGGCTGTTTACCGGAACAGCTCGCGATTGGCCTTGATTCCTGCAACGTAAATCTCGGTGTCGGCGAACATGCCGTGCACGCTCACCGAGTGCTGGCCCTGGTAGTAGCCGGCGATGGCCTTGTCCTCATTGGACGCATCCTTGCCCAGTGCCCGGATGATGGCGACACCAGCGGTGACGTTGTCCTGGGGATCCAGCAGATTCAGCTTCCGGCCCACCAACCCTGAGGCCCATTCACCTGCGTCGGGGATGACCTGCATGGTGCCGATGGCGTTGGCGGGGGACACGGACTGGTGGTTGAACCCGGATTCCTGCTGGGCGAAGGCCATGGCCAGCGCGGGATCGACGCCCATGCTTGCGGCCGTGCGGGCCACCACTTCCTTCATCTCATCCTGGGACGGCGCCGGGGCTGCCAGCAGGGCGGACTTGTTCGCGTTGGCATCGGTCACCACCGCGTCGGGGTAGGTGTAGTGCAGGAAGGTGTTGGGCACCTTCTGCTCAGGCGTCAATTCAACGGCTGCAGGCGATGCCGGTGTTTCCGGCTCGATGGGTGTGATCTCGCTTGAAGCCGCACTCACACCGGGGATCGTGAGCGTCTTGCCCGGGTAGATGGCCGACTTTACGTCGGCCCCGTTGGCGGCGGCCAGGGCCGAGAGACCCACATTGTGGCTGGCAGCGATGGCGGACAGCGTGTCGCCGGCCTTGATCACGTACTTGTTGCCGCTGGCGGGTGCTGCCGCTTTTTCTGTGGAGACTGCCGGAGCAACTTCTGCGGCCGTGCCGCCCACCTTGATTTTTTGACCGGGGTGGATGATTGAACTGCCGTTGAGGCTGTTAAGCGTAAAAAGTTTTTCCAGGCTCACCTCGTACTGGGCTGAAATGCCGCTCAACGTTTCGCCCGCCCGTACCGTGTGGCTTTCCGCCTCGGGTGCCGCGTTTGTGCTGGGGGCCGCCTCGGCTGCCGGGCCTGAAATGGTCAGGACCTTGCCGGGGTGGATGAGGGCGGATGCTGAAAGCTTGTTGCGTGACAGCACCGATTGGACGGTGACGCCGAATTTGTCGGCGATGTTGGAGACCGTGTCGCCTGCAGCCACTGTGTGCGTCACCGGGGCTGAAGACTGTGTCTTGACGACCCGGGGCACCGAGCTGGCCATTACGGCTGCCGGAATGCGGCTGCCCGCAGTCCGTGCCTGAACGGCGGCAAGCACTTTTTGTGTGTCGAGGCTGCCGTGGCTGCCTTGGGGTTTCAATTCCGCCGGGGCGGGGGCGGCTGTTGCAGGACTGGCCAGGGCCAGGGAAGAAAGCATGACCACGGGGATGGCGGCTGTGGCAACCGCGGCCAGCTGCTTGGCGCTGGTGGACGAAGGGCGTGGGGGAGTCATCGGTTCGTACCTCAAATTTCCGTTACGTATGATGCCATTGGTGTTGATGTTACTAATGTGACTACAGGCGAATTTACACTAATGTATGCCGAAATGGGTGTTTGAGGTGTATTTCGACCAATATTTATACTGTCGGCACCAATATGTGGGAACATTTGTGTGTGAGTAATGTTGAAACAGTAGTTAGCGAATGGTTGCCCCTGCCCGACGTCGCCCAGATGCTTGATATCTCGGTCACCAAAGTCCACGCGCTCGTCAAGGATGGTTCCTTGCTTGCCGCCCGGGTGGGTGAGCGCTCCATCAGGGCAGTGCCGGCCGAGTTCATCTCAGGTGACCACATTCTGGAAAGCCTCCGGGGAACCATCACGGTGCTCCATGATGCAGGCTTCGAGGATGCCCAGGCCATCGAGTGGCTTTACACGGCGGATGAGTCCCTCCCGGGACGGCCCATTGACGCTCTCCGCGAGGGTCGCAAAACCGAGATTCGCCGCCGCGCAGCAGCGCTTGGCTGGTAATTCCCAATCCGGGGTCCCGCCGTTGGCCAGCCAGGCCTAATGGTTGGTGCCACCCAGTCGCAGGGCTCCGGTAATTTCCTGATCGCAGCCTCACGGGACTAATTGCACGACCGCCCCGCCGCATGGCTGCGGCGGGGCCACAATTACCTTCTGCCGGGGATCTGGACAGAAATCAAAATTGCGGGGGCCGTTGTGGCCTTTCGCTCCCGGCTGGCCGGGAGCGAAAGACCACAACGGCCCCCGCTGGTTTTAAAACGATCCGGTTGGCCCGGCAATGCGGACCTTAGGAAGTCCTGGACACGGCGCCGCGCCCCAGGGCCGACAGCGCCCCGGCAACTGTCGGGTCAATGGGCAGCAGGGCCAGCGCGGCGAAAGCGGTTTCGCTCAGTTCGGAAATCATTGCCTCGGTGCGTGCCAGCGCACCTGACTGAACCATGATGGAACACAGCCGGGCGACCTGGTCCCCACTCAAGTCCTGGCGGCCCAGGTTCTTGTCAACAAATTCGCGGTCGTCCGCCGCCGCAGCCTCGATGGTCAACCCCACGAGGACAGTGCGTTTGCCCTCCCGCAAGTCATCCCCGGCAGGCTTTCCTGTCTGGGCTGGATCGCCGAACACACCCAATACGTCATCGCGGAGTTGAAAGGCTTCACCCAGTGGCAGGGCAAACGCGCTGTAGCCGGCGATCAGGCTTTCGCCGGCACCGGCCAGGGCGCCGCCAAGCACCAGGGGGTGTTCGGAAGAATATTTTGCGCTCTTATAGCGAATGATCGCCGAAGCCCGGGCCACAGCCGTCTCATGCGGTTTGGACGGCCCGGCGACTTCCTCCAGGATATCCAGGTATTGCCCTGCCATGACCTCTGTGCGCATGACGTTAAAGACTGCCCGGGCACGGCCTGCGGCTGCCGAACCGATGGGGTCGGAGGCAATCCGCGAAAACATTTCCTCACTCAGCGACAAACACAAGTCTCCTGTGAGGATGGCAGCTGCATGCCCGAACCGTTCGTCGTCCAGGGCCCACCCGCTGCCGGTGTGCAGGGTGCTGAACTGCCGGTGCACGCTTGGTCCGCCGCGGCGGGTGTCCGAACGGTCGATGATGTCGTCGTGAATCAACGCCGCAGCTTGAAACAGTTCCAGGGCGGCCCCCGCCTGAATGACGGATTTGGCATCCAGTGCGCCGCCCGCTCCACGCCAACCCCAGTAGCACAGCAGCGCCCGCATCCGCTTTCCACCGGTGACCAGGGTCTTGATTGCATCAACCAAAACCAGGGTTGCAGGGGAAATCTGCGCCAGCAGCTGATGCTTTTCAGCCAGGAAGTCATTCAATTCTTCCGCGACTGCTGCAATGAATGCGTCGTTTTCGGCAGCAGTGGTTGCGCCGGTCTTGACGGGCGTAGCGTTCATGCTTTCTGGGGTCCTTGCTGTGGTGTCAAAGGTGCGGGGAGCAGTTACTTGAACGAGGCAGGCAACAGTGTGGCGCCCAGGGTGAAGGTGGCGGTGGCGCCTGTCTGAACCACTGAGACCGTCACGATCTCCTGGCCCTCGGCCCGTACAAAGGTCTTCAGCGGCACCCCGTCTACTGCATCTCCCGGTTGTGCCTTGAAGCCCTGGTCGGTGAAAACCTTGGTGTAGTTGGCCAAAACGTCTGCGGAGCTTGCCTGCACGCTGGCCGTCAGGGAAGCCACCGACGTTGGGGTTGTGTGTTCCAGGCTGGAAGCCTGAATTTCAGCGCCCTTCATGAGCGGCAGGACAGTTGCGGGGAAGCCTGCAACAAGTTTCTTCACCGCCGAGCTGGCAGACGCGGCAGCCGTGCTTGTTGGTGTAGCCGCACTGGCCGAGGCTGGAGCGGAGGTTGCGCTGCCCGTTGTCGGGGCCGATGTTGCCGTGGCTGATTTTGTCGGGGCCGATGTTGCCGTGACAGGTGCCGAGGTGGAAGAGGCGGGGGATGCCGGGCTGGAACAGGCAGCCAGAAGCACGACGGCGGTGCCTGCAGCGGCTGCCAACAGGCGCCTGCGGGCCAACGGCTGCGTGCGGCCCGGGCGGGTGATGGGGTTTGTCATGACTATTTCCTTAGCTGCCGGCGCCGGTGCGGTGGCATCGAGTCCAGTTTACCCACGTTGGCCGGTGGTTCTCCCTGCACGTGGTGCGCACCTCACTTTGAGCCGGCGACGGACTGTCCAAGGCTCACTAGACTTGAGTGGTGAATGAAGAACAGCAACCACGGCGGGCACCCGAGCAACAAGGCTGCACAGTCATGCATGTGGACATGGACGCGTTCTTCGTGGCCGTTGAATTGCGGCACCGCCCCGAGCTGCTGGGGAAAATGGTCATCGTCGGCCATCCCGAGGGGCGCTCAGTGGTGCTGTCCGCATCTTACGAAGCCCGGGCTTTGGGTGTGCGTTCCGCCATGCCCATGGTGACGGCAATGCGGATGTGCCCGACCGCCGTCGTTATTCCACCGCACCACCAGCAGTACCAGCAGGTGTCGGCCGAGGTCATGGAGGTATTTCATTCCATCACCGACACGGTTGAACAACTCAGCGTCGATGAGGCGTTTCTTGACGTCAGCGGTTCCCTGCGCCGTTTGGGCACGCCCCTTGAAATTGGGGCCTTGATCCGCAGACGCATTTCCGCCGAGGTGGGAATCACCGCGTCAGTGGGCATCGCCGCCAGCAAGTTTGTTGCCAAGGTCGCCTCAACCCGCTGCAAGCCCAACGGCATGCTCTTGATTGAGAAGGAGCAGACCGTGCAATATCTCCACACGCTCCCGGTGGAAGCGTTGTGGGGAGTGGGGGCCAAAACGCGCGAGGTTCTGGCCCGGTTGGGGATCTTCACTGTCGCGGATGTGGCGGCCACACCGCCGGCAGCCCTGCAAAAGGCGCTCGGCAGCACCGGAACGGCCCTGCATGCCCTGTCCTGGGGAATTGACCCGAGGCCCGTGACGCCAGAACACGTGGAAAAAAGCATTGGTGCCGAGGAGACCTTTGCCGTTGACACGTCCGACGACGAAGTGCTCACCCGTGAACTCCTGAGACTTTCGCACAAGGTGGCCGCCCGCCTGCGCGAGGCGGGGATGAGCGGGCACACCTTGGCCATCAAGATCAAATACTCGGACTTTTCCACCATCACCCGCTCCAAGGCCCTGAGCGCCGGCACCGACAGTTCGGCACAAATCTACGCGGGGGCCGTGGCCCTGCTCCGGGCCCTGGGCACCAGACCGCAAAGCGTGCGCTTGATTGGCGTGCGCATTGAGCGGCTCGACTCGGTTGCCGGTTCGCCGATGCAGTTCACCCTGGACCCGCGCGATGACAACTCCCGCAACGCCGAAGTTGTTGGGGATGCAATTTCTGCACGGTTCGGCGGTGCCAAAATTGTTCCTGCACGCCTGCTGGGCAAGCCCCGTGACAGGCACTAGTGCCAGCGTTGGGCCAAGGGCTGCGGGCGGCGCCCAAGCACTGAAAGCTGCCGGTTCCAGGGGCGCTTTTCGGTGTTCCCGAGGGGTGCGCACAGGCCGTGCGGCAGGTGGGTTTCAGTTCGTCACAATCAAGCCTATTGTTAGTAGTAGGAGTTAACTCATTGATGACTTCACAAGTTGTTGGTGCTCAAGGGTATCGAGTCCACAACGCGAATGTGCGGAGTGGAATTGGTCCGGCGGGAATCAAAAAGGCAGTAAATTCGTTAACGAGTAAAGACGCCCATGGCCCTGACCTGAAGGAGGTCGTCATGCCCCTCTCTGAGCACGAGCAGAGACTGTTGGACCAATTGGAACAGCAGCTGCATGCGGAAGATCCCAAATTCGCCCACGCCCTCTCATCTGCACCCACGCGGTCGTTGTCAACACGAAACATTGTCATTGGCGTGCTGATCATGATTACGGGCCTGCTGATCCTGTTGGGTGGTGTGGCAACGCACCTGATCCTGGTGGGTATCGCTGGTTTCGTGGCCATGGGAGCCGGAGTGTATGTCGCGGTGTCGAAGCCCAAGTACGGTGCGTCGACACAAGCCGACCACCATCCAGGCGCCAAGACCGGTGACAAGCAAAAAAGCGGATTCATGAACGGCTTGGAAGAAAAGTGGGAAGAACGCCGTCGCGAGCAGTAGCCCACGCCCGCCGGCGATAAGCGGCGCATGCGCTGCCGCTGACGGCCTGCCCTGCAATTGAGCTGATGAACGGCAGTTTGCCGGATGTGAACCAAAAAACCCCGAGACCGGGGTTTTTTGCGTTTAATCGGGCAGTGAATAGTCGTGCTGTGAACGCTGCCGCCTAAAAATCAACGTGCCCCGGAGCGGAGCCGCCGCCGCCGGCGATGGAACTGCGACAGGCGGAATGCCCCGCACGTCCCACCGCCGCGCCGAGTGGTGCCGCGCGACTACTGCCACCGCCGGTGGTGGCCTGCCAGGACGGCCGGCCCCTGTTTCCTCCACTGTGCGCCACGGAGCTGGTGTGCCGCCGGAAGATGTCCTCCACTTTGCCCCACGATGCCGCCCGGCGCAGGGGAAACGGGCTCCAGGCGGGCCTGTGACGCGCCCGGGAGCGCGGCTGTCTGTGCCTGTCATGTTTTTCCCTCCACCATCCACCACCGCCCAAATTCCGCGGAATCACAAGGAACTCAATTCCGGCACGCAGCGAACACACCTTAAAGTGAAGTTGACGGTGGAGGATTGTGGAGTAATGTGGAGCAGGTAAGAGGGGAATGGGGTTCGGTTGGTCTCAAAACTCGGCAAATGAAGGTGGTGGGGATTGTTTCTCGGAACACACTCACCGCGCCTTGACGAGAAAGGCCGGATCATCCTTCCCGCAAAGTTCCGGGAGGAACTTGCCAGTGGACTTGTCCTGACCAAGGGGCAGGAAAACTGCATCTACGTCTTCAGCGCACGCGAGTTCGAAAAAGTCTTGGCCCAAATGCAGGATGCTCCACTGTCCAACATGGCGGCACGGGACTACATTCGAATCTTTCTTTCCGGAGCCTCCGACGAGGTCCCGGACAAGCAGGGGCGTGTGACGATTCCGGCCACCTTGCGTTCCTATGCCGGTCTCGAGAAGGAGCTGGTCGTCATTGGCGCTGGCAGCCGGGCGGAGATTTGGGATGCAACAGCTTGGCACGAATACCTGGCAGCCAAGGAGACAGCCTTCTCGGCCACTGACGAAATTGCCATCCCCGGAATTAGCTGAAGAATGCCGATCCACACACCCCCGACCCTTGACTTGCGCAACAGCCGGCAGCACCTGTAGTTGGAAATAAGCGGAAAACGACGCCTTGGCGCATGGTTTCCGTCGGCACAACCGTTGATCTTGAATGAGATCTCCAGCCGCCCAGCACGGCCAATCCTGACTCACCTTCCCCGGAGTCAGGCATGGCAGCGCTTGGCGCGGAGGGGGATCTGGTTCAAGAGCACACCACCCGCCGTTTTCCACCAACGGCGTCGTGGATTGGACCAGCAGTACTGCACCATTGCCACACCATATTTTATTGCCAGATTTGCATTGCCACAGGGGGAAGAAACGCCCCTCCCGGTTTTGACCGAAGAGAAACGGAGTCGTGATGACGTCGGAAACCCCCACGCCACCTACGTCCGAACGCCACACTCCTGTTCTGAAAGATCGCTGCATCAACCTGCTGGCCCCCGCCTTTGAGGTCGCCCGCTCGGCAGGCCGCACCCCCGTTGTCATAGACGCCACCTTGGGCATGGGCGGCCACAGTGAAGCGATGCTTCAGCGCTACCCGGACCTGCACCTGATCGGCATTGACAGGGACACCGAGGCACTGGGCCTGGCAGGGGAGCGGCTGGCACCGTTTCAGGACCGCACAGACCTGGTTCACGCTGTCTATGACGAAATCGCGGATGTCCTCGAAGACCTCGGCATTCCCAGCATCGATGGAATCCTCATGGACCTGGGGGTTTCCTCCCTGCAGCTCGATGAGCGGGACCGCGGATTCGCCTATTCCTTTGACGCACCCCTTGACATGCGCATGGACACCAGCCGCGGCCAGACCGCAGCCGACGTGCTTAACAGCTATTCGGAAGAAGACCTGGTCCGGATCATCCGCAAGTGGGGCGAAGAGAAATTTGCCGGCCGCATTGCCAACCATATTGTCGCCGCCCGCGACAAGGCACCGCTGGTTCGCACAGGCGAACTCGTGGACATCATCCGCAACGTTGTCCCGTCGGGGGCCGCGCGAACAGGCGGGCACCCGGCCAAACGCACGTTCCAGGCGCTGCGCATTGAAGTGAATGAGGAATTGAGCGTGCTCGAACGGGCCATTCCGGCAGCCGTCGACGCGCTGGCCCTGCACGGGCGGGCAGTTGTCATGTCGTACCACTCGCTGGAAGACAAGATCGTCAAGGCAGTGTTTGCGGCGGGTTCCACGTCCTCGGCTCCGGCAGGATTCCCGGTGGAGCTGGAACAGCACAAGCCAACTCTCAAACGCCTCACCAAGGGCACTGAAATCCCCACGGATGAAGAAATTGCAGAGAATCCCAGGGCCGCGTCGGCGCGGCTGCGGGCAGTGGAAAAGATCAAGATCAGGAGTGCCAAATGAGCCCGCTCGCAACACGCACCATGCCGGTGACCGTAGGCAACAACGCCCGCGCACTGAATGTGCCGCTGGCTGACCCGGACTTGGGAGCCGCTGCACCCAAACCGCGGAAAGCGCGCACTCCGCTATCACTTGTGGTTTCCACCCCGAAGCGGAGCCGTTCGTCGCTGGTGGTCATCCTCTTCATGGTGGTTGTTGCCGCACTGAGCGTTGTCCTTGTCATGAGCATCTCCGTTTCCAAGGGCCAGTACGAATTGGTTGGTCTGAAGAATCAGCAATCCGACCTGTTCAAGACAAACCAGACAATGCAGCAGGAAATTGCCGCCAAGCAGGCGCCGCAGGAATTGGTGGCCCGCGCTGCCGGGCTGGGCATGGTCCCGGCCGGCTCAACAGGGCAGATTGATGTTCGCACCCAGAAGGTCAGCGGTTCCCCGCAACCGGCATCTGCTGATGCCAAGGGTTTGGTGAGCATCCCCCCGGCTCTCATTGACAAACCGGTGCCCGTTGCGCCCGCCACTGAAGCCGCGGATGCGCCGCCCAGCCCTGCCGCAAATACGATGAAGGACGAAGCCGCCGCGAAGAAGGCTGCCAAGGCCCCTGTGGCTGCGCCTCCGGCTGCGGTGACACCTGAACTCCACGGCGGCACCATCCCCGCCCCAGCACAAAAGGACAGTTAGGATTTAACCACTGTCTTAGCCGGGGCGGGCAGCAGCAATAGTCCCAAAGCCAACAACGCAAGGAATGCAGCAGTGGCACACAACTCTCCCCAGTCAGCACGAGGTGCAACTGCACAACAACTGAACAAGGTTGGCCGCGGTCGGATGCGTGTCGGTTTCGTCATCATGATGGTGGTGCTGCTTGTCATCGCCTTCCGGCTTGTCCTGGTCCAGGGCCTGGATACAGGCAACATGGCACAGGCAGCGGAGACCCAGCGCACAGTGGTGCAAAAGCTCCCCGCTGCCCGGGGAAAGATCGTTGACGCCAAGGGCAACGTCCTGGCCGAGAGCATCATCCGGTACAACATCACCGTTTCCCAGGTCAACATGGCTGACTACAAGACGTACAAACACAGGACGGTTGACCCGGAAACAGGTGATTCAACCATTGCTGAGTACACCAAGGACGAGGGCCTGCAACAGCTCGCGGAATTGCTTGGCTTGAAGTTCGAGGACGTCAAAAAGAATGCGACCGGCGACAAGGCCTTCAACTACATCGTCCAGGATGTCAGCCCGGTGGTGGAGAAAAAGGTAGCCGAGCTGGGCATTCCCGGCATCTATTCCGAGGCCGTCACGAAACGGGTCTACCCGATGGGTGCCGTGGGCGGGCCCATCGTTGGCTTTGTCGACTCCGACGGCACACCGCTGGCAGGTGTGGAGCAGACGATGAATGACAAGCTCACAGGCACCGACGGCGCCAGGACCTACCAGGCCGGCAAAAACGGCATCATCATCCCCACAGCCCCCGTACGGACCGAACCAGCCATCGACGGCCAAACAGTCAAGCTGACAATCGACCAGGACATTCAGTACTACGCCCAGCAGGCTGCCCAGCAGCAAAAGGAACAGTACAGCGCCGATTGGGCCAGCATCTCGGTGATTGAAGTGAAGACCGGCAAGGTCATCGCGCTGGCCGACACCGATTCCTACGACCCCAACAACGTGACTGCATCGGACCCGAGCAATATTGGTTCACGCACCGTCAGCTCGGTGGTTGAACCGGGTTCCACCAGCAAGATCATGACGGCCGCAGCCCTCGTGCAGGAAGGACTGGCCACGCCCATGAGCGAATACCTGGTGCCGCCAACCCTGACCGTTGACGGCCAGACCTTCTCGGATGCCTTCGTCCACGGAACCGAAAAACGCACGCTGGCGGGCATCATTGCCGACTCCATGAACACCGGCACCGTGATGGCCGGGTCCAAGCTCAGCCTGGAACAGCGCTACGACTACATGCGCAAGTTTGGTGTTGGCGAAAAGACAGGCATTGCACTCCCCGGTGAAAGCCCCGGCATTTTGGCCGACTGGCGGAATTGGGACGGGCGGCAGCGATACACCGTGTTGTTTGGCCAGGGCGTGGCACAAACCCCCCTGCAGACCACCATGATTTTCCAGACGGTGGCCAACAACGGTGTCAGGCTCACGCCCGCACTGATTGATTCATTCACCGCAGCCGACGGCACGGTGGAAACGGTGCCCCAGGCGCCCGGCGTGGAGGTCGTCAGTCCCGAAACGGCGCAGTCGGCCCGGGACATGCTCGAAGGCGTGGTGACCATGACCGACTATAAGGTGGTTGGCATTCCCGGCTACCGCACCGGCGGCAAGACCGGCACAGCCGAGGCCCCTGCCGACAGCGGTGCGGGTTTTGACGGCTACACCTCGTCCTTTATCGGCATGGCACCCATGGAAGATCCCAAATATGTGGTGGGTATTACTGTCCAACGACCCAAGGGAGAGATCTACGGGGTCACCCAGGGGGTTACATTTAATCAGGTGATGGGACAGGTGTTGCGCAGTTACGACGTGCCGCCGTCAACCACCCCGCCTGTCGAGCCGCCCAAGTTCTACAAGTGATCCGATCATTGGCGGGCCAGACCGTCTTGGTCCAGGGCCACGCCACCAACCGTTGTGAATGTAAAGGATTCTGAGGAAGTGCCTCTAAACAACCCGTCTGCCCCGCTGCGTCCGCTCCACCATCGTGGGGCAACGCTGGCGCAGCTGGCCGATCTGGTGGGCGCGGCCACAAGCACCCCACAGGATGCCGCCCTTCCCTCACGAGTGACAGGCGTCAGTCTGGACTCCCGGACCATTTGCCCGGGTGACCTCTACGTTGCCCTGCCCGGGGCGCGTGTGCATGGCGCCCAGTTCGCCGGGATGGCAGTCGCAGCCGGTGCTGTCGCGATTTTGACTGACGACGCCGGGACCGGTCTTTTGGGTGCCGGTTGCGTCGTGCCTGTCCTCACCGTGGCGGACGCCCGCGCCGCCACGGGCGCCGTCGCGGCAAGCGTCTATGGGACTGCCGCCGGCAGCCGGGCGCCCGGCGGCCTGGACTTGTTTGGCGTCACGGGCACCAACGGAAAAACCACCACCACCTACTTCCTGAACTCACTGCTGCGGGCCCTGGGCCAAACCACCGGGCTCATTGGCACGATTGAGATCCTGGCCGGCAGCGAAGCCATTCCCAGCAAGCTGACAACCCCTGAATCCACTGACGTGCATGCCCTTCTGGCCGTCATGGCCGAAAGGGGCCTGGGCGCCGCCTCCATGGAGGTGTCCTCCCATGCGCTGGCGTTTGGCCGGATTGATTCCGTGGTTTTCAATGTCGCAGGTTTCACCAACCTCACCCAGGACCACCTTGACCTGCACGGCGGAATGGAAAGCTATTTCGCGACGAAGGCGGCCCTTTTCACACCGGAGCATGCAGCCGCGGCCGTCATCACCGTTGACGACTACTGGGGCCGGCGCATGGCTGCGGCCTGCACAGTGCCCACAGTGACCCTGGCAACCACCACAGGCGGGCAAGAAACGGCCGCCGCGTGGCAGGTGCGTGACGTGCGCCGGGACGGCATCGGTTCCCGCTTCAGCCTCTGCGGCCCGGACGGCGCTGTACTCAGGGTCCACACCGGCCTGCCGGGGGACTTCAATGTTTCCAACGCGGCGCTTGCCCTGGTCATGGTGGCGACCCGGCTGCTGGCGGTGCCCGCTGAGCCCGGCGCCGCTGCCGGACCGGCCCGAAACGCCCAGGAGGTGCTCGCGCAGCTGCAGGCAGTCCTTGACAGCAACGACCCGTTCACCGTCGAGGTGCCTGGGCGCATGCAGCTCATCGGCACCGCCCCCGTTGCAGTGGTCGATTTTGCGCACAATCCCGATGCCCTGGCACGGGCACTTGACGCCGTCCGCCCCACCGCCGGGGGCGCCCGCGTGATTGCAGTCTTTGGTGCCACGGGGGAGCGGGACGCCACGAAGCGGCCCATCATGGGCGCCGTCGCGGCCCGGGGTGCCGACGTGGTCATTATCACCGACGACGACCCGCACGACGAAGACCCGGCGGCCATCCGTGCCGACGTGCTCGCGGGCGCCCGCGAAGCCAACGGGCAGGAGGGCCTGGGCCGGGTGGTCGAGGAATTCGACCAACGTGCCGCGGCCATCGCCCGCGCCGTGGAACTGGCCACGCCGGCGGATGTGATCCTGGTGGCCGGACGCGGCCATGAAGTTTACCAAGAAGTCAAAGGGGTCAATATTTCCCTCGACGACAGGGTTGAACTGCGGGCGGCCCTGGCCTCCCGCGGATTCCCGCTCACTCATGCAAGCAAGATAGAGTCCTCAACTGATGATTGAAATTTCTGCGGCCCAGATTGCCGAACTGACCCACGGCACCCTTTCTGCCGGCACCGATCCCAGCACGCTCATCGATGTGGCCAAGATTGCCACCGATTCCCGTGAGGTCGTGCCGGGGGGCATGTACGTTGCCAAGGCCGGGGAGCACAGCGACGGCCACGACTTCGTTGCGGCGGCGGTTGCCTCCGGGGCGGTGCTGTCACTGGTTGAACGTGACGTGCCCGCGGACGACGCCGGAACTCCCTTTCCCGCCGTCATCGTCGCCGACGCAGTGCTCGCCATGGGGGACCTGGCGGCCGAGGTTGTGCGCAGGATTCGGGCGCACTCGCCGCTGACTGTCATCGGCATTACGGGGTCGGCCGGCAAAACCACCACCAAGGACCTGCTGGCCGGCATCTTGTCGCCGGTGGGTCCGACCGTGTCACCCGTCGGGTCCTACAACGGCGAAGTGGGCGTGCCCCTGACGGTGTTCCGGGCGGTTGAAAGCACCCGCTATTTGATCATTGAAATGGGCGCCACGAAGATGGGGCAAATCACCTACCTCGGCAACATCGTCGCGCCCGACTTGGGCGTCGTCCTGTGCGTGGGCAGTGCCCATGCCGGCGAGTTCGGCTCCATTGACAACATTGCCGTTGCCAAGGGCGAGCTTGTTGAGGCGCTGGCACCGCAGGGCAGGGCGCTGTTGAACTACGACGACGGCCGGGTCCGGGCCATGGCCGCACGTTCCGGGGCGCCCGTGACATTCTTCAGCAGCGCGGATGCACCTGAAACCGGTGCCGGGCAGGAATTCCTGCAGGCCCGCAAGGTGCACACGAACGCCGAAGGCGAGCCCGAATTTGAGCTTGCCTTTCCGGGGACGGAGGGAACGTTCAAGGTGCACAGCAAGCTGCTGGGCCTGCACCATGTGGCAAACCTTTTGGCTGCGGCAGCGGCAGCACACACCCTGGGGGTCGACCCCGCAGCCATAGTCTCCTCGCTCAATGAGCAGCGCGCGGCCAGCCGATACAGGATGGAACGAACAGACCGCAGCGACGGCGTGACCATCATCAACGACGCCTACAACGCCAACCCGGAATCGATGCGTGCAGCCCTGCGCACCTTGGCCGAGCTCGGCGGCAGCGGCGCCAGGCGGACGTGGGCGGTGCTGGGGGAGATGCTCGAACTGGGCGCGGATTCAGTCCTCGAACATGATGCGGTGGGCCGGGTGGCAGTCCGGCTGAACATCTCCCGGCTGCTCGTCGTCGGTGCCGGGGCCCGTGCGATGCACGTTGGTGCCGTCATGGAGGGATCGTGGGGCGAAGAGTCAATGTTCGTGCCCGACGCGGACGCCGCCCAGGCCGTGCTCGCTGCTGCATTGGCACCGGGCGACATTGTTTTGTTCAAGTCTTCCAATGGCGCCGGACTACGGTTCCTGGGCGATCGGATAGCATTACCCCCGGGGCAAGACCCCAACAAAACCCGTGAAGCCACCTCAGGCGAAAGGACCTCCCAGCCATGATCGCATTGCTCATTGGTGCCGGCTTGGCGTTGGCCTTTGCCATGGTCGGCACACCCTTGTTCATCCGTGTCCTTGTTAAACAGGGATATGGACAGATTATCCGCGAGGATGGTCCCACCAGCCACCAGATCAAGCGCGGCACCCCCACCATGGGCGGCACGGTTGTTGTCGGGTCCGTGGTGGCTGCCTACTTCATCACGCACTTGATCGTGTGGCTGATCAACCCCGAATCCACGGGCCCCACGGCGTCGGGCCTGCTCATGATCTACCTCATGGTGGGCATGGGACTGGTTGGATTCCTGGACGACTTCCTGAAAATCACCAAGCAGCACAACACCGGGCTGGACCCCAAGGGCAAGCTCATCGGGCAGGCAGTGGTGGGCATTTCCTTCGCCATCATGGCCCTCGGCTTCCCGAACAGTGCCGGGGTGACCCCGGCCAGCACGTTCATCTCCTTTGCCCGCGACATCCCCTCCATGAACCTGGCCTTTGCCGGGGCGGGGCTGGGTGTGGTGTTGTTTGTGATCTGGTCGAACTTGATCATCACGGCCGCCACCAACGGTGTGAACCTCACCGACGGCCTCGACGGGCTGGCCACGGGAGCCTCAATCCTCGTCTTTGGCGCCTACACCCTCATCGGCCTGTGGCAGAGCAGCCAGGCCTGTGGCTCCCGCAAGGTGCCCTCGGAAACTGTCTGCTACGCAGTCCGCGATCCGTTGGACCTGTCCCTGCTTGCGGTCATCATGTTTGCCGCCTTGATTGGTTTCCTGTGGTGGAACACGTCGCCGGCAAAGATCTTCATGGGCGACACCGGCTCCCTGGCCATCGGCGGCGCCATGGCGGGTTTCGCCATTCTTTCCCGCACCGAGATTCTGCTGGCCATCATCGGCGGACTGTTTGTGGTCATCGCCTTGTCTGTCATCATCCAGGTCGGCTTTTTCAAGCTGTCCAAGGGCAAACGCGTCTTCTTGATGGCACCCCTGCAACACCACTTCGAGCTCAAGGGCTGGAAGGAAGTTACCGTGGTTGTCAGGTTCTGGATTTTGGCGGGCCTCATGGTTGCCGTGGGACTTGGCGCCTTTTACGCTGAATGGATTGTTCGACTGTGATTTCACCAGAAAACCGGCTTGAAGCACTGACCAGCTGGGACGCCGATTGGGCCGGACTGCGCGTGGTCGTGACTGGCATCAGCAAAACCGGGTTCTCCGTGGCTGACACCCTGGCCGAGCTGGGAGCCCACGTGGTCGTTGTGGCTGCCTCCGACGACGACGAAGCCCTGGCCCACGCCGACACGCTCAAGATCGTGGGCGTCAAGGACGTCATCCTTGGAGCCGGCACCTCCACGGTGCTGCCGCTTGTCGACGGCGAACCGGCCCAGCTTGTTGTTACCAGCCCCGGGTTCAAGCCCAGCCACCCGCTGCTGGCCGCTGCCGCAGCGGCAAACATCCCGATCTGGGGCGATGTGGAACTGGCCTGGCGGGTGCGGGTCAAGGCCGGACGGAAGACAGCCCAGTGGATCACCATCACCGGCACCAACGGCAAGACCACCACAACAACCATGGTTGAATCCATGCTGCAGGGTGCCGGGCTGCGTGCCATCGCAGCAGGGAACATCGGCACACCCATTCTTGACGCCGTCCGGGACCCGGAAGGGTACGACGTGCTGGCTGTTGAACTCTCAACGTTCCAGCTGCATTGGACGGAGTCACTCGAGCCCGTCTCAAGCGTGTGCCTGAACCTCGCCGAGGACCACGTCGACTGGCATGGCAGCTTTGCCGCCTACGCCGCCGACAAGGCAAAAATTTATGCGAACACGCAGATCGCCTGCGTTTACAACGCGGAACAAATTGAAACCGAACGGATGGTCCAGGAAGCTGACGTCCTGGAGGGCTGCCGGGCGGTCGGATTCACGACAGGCATCCCGGCCGTCAGCATGGTCGGTGTGGTCGAGGGGCTCCTCGTCGACCGTGCCTTCATTGCAGAACGCAAGGACTCCGCGGCGGAATTGGCCAAGATCAGCGACATCGGGGATCTGGTGCCGCGCCATCTCGTCGCCAACGCGGCGGCCGCTGCGGCGCTCGTGCTCGCCTACGGGCTCACCCCGGAGGACGTGCGCAAGGGCCTGCAGGACTACGAGAACGGGGACCACAGGATTCAGCCCGTGGCCAGTTCCGACGGGGTGCTGTGGGTCAACGACTCCAAGGCGACCAACCCGCATGCCGCGGCAGCATCACTGTCGTCCTTTGACCCTGTCATCTGGATTGCCGGCGGGCTGTCCAAGGGCGTCGACTACGACGAACTGGTGCAACAGCAGGCGCCACGGCTCAAGGCGGTTGTTCTGATCGGGTCCGACAGCACCGCACTGGCAGGCTCCCTGGCCCGGCACGCTGCCCAGGTGCCGGTCATCCAGACGCGCGCCCAGGGCGGCCGGCACTCTGACGCAGCCGTCCTGCGCGGCGACGCCGTGATGGCCGAGGCTGTTGCGGCGGCGGCGTCACTGGCAACGGACGGGGACACGGTGCTGATGGCACCGGCGTCGGCCTCCATGGACCAATTCACCTCCTACGCCCACCGGGGCCAGGCGTTTATTGACGCCGTCCGGGAGCTGCTGGAATCACGGGCGAGCGCCAACAAGGAGTCATAGTGGCCAAGACCCCCGCACAGCCAGGCACATCGGCCACTCGCGCAGCGGGGGCCAAAACAGCTGCGGAAACGGCTGCCGGAAGTACGGCTGGCAAGGCAGGAACTGCAAAGCCGGCAACTGCAAAGCCGGCAACTGGAAAGCCAGGAAACCCTGCCGACACCAAGGCGGCAAAGCCGGCTGCGGCGGGCGGAGGCCAGCCCCGCAAGTCCGGCAAGGCTGGCAGGGAGTCGAAGCCGCGGGCGTTTCAGGGTGTCCGCGACTGGTTCAATGCCAAGGTTGGACGCCCCACAGCCTCTTACTATTGGATTATTGGCACCACCGTCGCCCTGACCATGATTGGGCGCATGACTGTGCTGTCGGCGTCAACGGCTGAAACAATCTCGCAGGGCAAGGACCCGTACGACCTCTTCATCAAGGAGTCGGGCTTTGCCGTGCTCGGCCTGGTGCTGATGTTTTTTCTGTCCTGCCTGCGGCCGACCATCTGGAAGAAGGTGGCCCCGTTCCTGATTTTGCTGGCGGTCGTGCTGCTGGTCCTGGTATTTACCCCGCTCGGCGTCAACGTCAACGGCAACCTGAACTGGCTGAACCTGGCCGGGCTGCAGTTCCAGCCCTCCGAGGCGGCAAAACTTGCCCTTGCCGTGTGGATGGGTGCGGTCCTTGCCGCCAAGGGCAGGCTCGTGCGCGAGTTCTGGCACGTCGTCCTGCCTGTCGGGGTGGGTGCTGCCATCATCTTGGGGCTGATTCTCCTGGGCCACGACCTTGGCACGACGGTCATTATCGGCATGATGGTGCTGGCCGGGTTGATGTTTGCCGGCGTGCGCTGGTGGACCCTGTCAATTGCCGTTGTGGGCGCCGTCGTGGTGGCCCTGATCTCGAACCTGACAAGTGACAACCGCACCAGCCGCTTCGCCAGTTGGCTTGGCGACTGCAGCCAGCCGGGCGCCTGCGACCAATACCTCAACGGGGCCTACGCCCTGGCCTCGGGCGGCTGGTTTGGGGTGGGGCTCGGGCAGAGCCGGCAGAAGTGGAACTGGATCCCTGAGGCCCACAACGACTTCATCTTCGCCATCATCGGTGAAGAGTTCGGCTTGCTGGGCACCATCATCATCGTTGGTTTGTACGCCGTGCTGGCCTACTCGATCTTCCGTGTCATCAACACACGCAACGACACCATGTCCAGGGTTGTCTGCGGGATGATCCTGACCTGGATCGTGGGCCAGGCCGCCGTCAACATTGCTGTTGTGGTCGGCCTGCTGCCTGTCATTGGCGTCCCGCTGCCCTTGATTTCCTATGGCGGCACGGCCCTGATCATGGTGCTTGCCGCGATCGGTGTCATGCTGTCCTTTTCCCGCACCGAACCAGAAGGAACCTTGAAGTCCTCATGACGCAAAAGCAAAACCAGCCACTGTCAGTGGTGTTGGCCGGGGGCGGTTCCGCGGGGCATGTGAGCCCGCTGCTGGCCATTGCCGCAGCCATCCAGCGGCGCATCCCCGAGGCTGCCATCCTGGCAGTGGGGACCAGGGACGGGCTCGAGGCAACACTTGTCCCGGCTGCAGGGCACGAGCTGGCGTTCATTGAACGCATCCCGCTGCCGCGCAAACCGTCAATGGACCTGGTTAAACTTCCTGTGCGCATGCGTCGTGCCGTTGCTGCAGCGAAGAAGCACCTGCAGGACGCCAACGCCGATGTCCTGGTGGGTGTGGGCGGCTACGTCTGCACGCCGATGTACCTGGCGGCGAAGTCGCTGGGAGTCCCTGTCGTGGTCCACGAGGCCAACACCAAGGCCGGGCTCGCCAACAAAGTGGGCGCCAGATACACCACCTATGTGGGGACGGCGTTTGCCGCCACCAAGATCCGCCATGCACATCTGGTCGGCATGCCCATGCGCGAGGCCATTGCCACCCTGGACCGGGCCGCTGCACAGCTTGAGGCCCGGGAACGGCTCGGACTCGAGGCAGACACGCCGACGCTGATCGTGACCGGAGGGTCCCTCGGTGCCCTGCGGCTCAACCGGGCCGTGGCCGGCTCAGTGGAAGCACTGGCCGCAGCCGGCATCCAAACCCTGCACATCACCGGCAAAGGCAAAACCGTCCTGGACGATGCCGGCGCACCGCTGCGCGGCGATCTGTACCACCAGGCTGAATACGTTGACCGCATGGAGGATGTCTACGCCGCGGCGGACCTCTTGTTGTGCCGTTCCGGCGCCGGCACCGTGTCGGAGGTTGCCGCCGTGGGACTGCCCGCAGTATTTGTGCCACTGCCCATCGGCAACGGTGAACAGGCCCGCAATGCCGCCGGGCTCATAGCCGCCGATGCGGCGTTGCTGGTGCCCGACGGAGACCTGGACGCGGCGTGGATCCAAGACCAGCTCATACCACTGTGCCTCGACGCGCCGCGGCTCGCCCGCATGGGCGCTGCGGCCGCAGCACTGGGCATTCGAGACGCCGCAGACCGCATGGCCGACATGGTCTTTGCGGCGGGCGGGAAATGAAGCACATGACGAAGAAAGTTAATGCAGTGCCGTACATTCCACCAACGCTGGCCGAACTTGGCCGCGTGCATTTCATCGGCATGGGCGGTGCCGGCATGTCTGCCGTCGCCAGGATCATGCTGGGCCAGGGCGTGCCCGTCAGCGGCTCCGACGCCAGGAAATCGGCTGGCCTTGCCCAGTTGGCTGCCCTGGGTGCCACAGTGCACATTGGCCAGACCGCTGCCAACGTTGCGGCCGTGGACACCGTTGTGGTCTCCACCGCGATTCGCGAAAGCAATCCGGAGCTTGCCGCGGCCCGTGCGGCCGGCCTGCGCGTGCTGCACCGCTCCCAGGCCCTGGCCGCCACCATGGCAGGGGACACGGTTGTCGCTGTCGCCGGAACGCACGGCAAGACAACCACCACCTCGATGATCACCGTCATGCTCAGGGGTGCCGGCGTTGACGCCTCCTTCGCGGTGGGCGGCACCGTACAGGGCCTGGGCGTCAATGCCGCCCACGGCGGGGCAAGCGTTTTTGTGGCGGAGGCTGACGAGTCCGATGCCTCGTTCTTGAACTACCGCCCGCAGATTGCCGTGGTGACCAATCTTGAGGCCGACCACCTTGACCATTACGGAACGGCTGAGGCGGTGTTTGACGCGTTTGTGCAGTTCACGGCGCTGCTGCCGGCTGACGGCACCTTGGTCGCGTGCGCCGACGACGCCGGGTCGGCCGCCTTGGCCGCCCAGGCCGTGGCCGCCGGGAAGCGTTGCCTGAGCTACGGTTTTGCGGAGGGCGCTGACATCCGCCTGCTGCCGGGCACGCAGGACGGCCTCCACACCACAGCTTCGGTGGTGGTGCGTCCCGGCGTTCTCGACGCCGGGAAGGCAATGCAGTTTGACTTGAAGCTCCAGGTGCCGGGCAACCACAACCTCAGCAATGCGGCCGCCGCGGTGGCGGTGGCTGTGGCGTTGGGTGTGGACGCGTCCGGTGCCATCGATGCGCTGGCCGCCTTCAGCGGGGCTGCCAGAAGGTTTGAAGCGAAGGGGGAGGGGCGCGGAGTCGCCGTGTTTGACGACTATGCCCACCACCCGACTGAAGTGACTGCCGCGCTCCGGGCCGCCAAGACCGTTGCCGGAAACCACAAGGTCCATGTCCTCTTTCAGCCGCACCTGTTTTCACGGACAAGGGAGTTCGCTGCCGAATTCGCCCAGGCACTGGATCTGGCCGACACCGTGGCGGTGCTCGACATTTATCCGGCCCGCGAGGATCCCATCCCGGGGGTCACGAGTGAATTGATCACTGCCGCACTGCAGCAGCCCTTTGGCTATGCCCCGGACAGTGCCGCCGCCGTGCAGGAGCTGGCCCGGTTGGCGGTGGCCGGCGACATCATCCTGACAGTTGGGGCCGGCGACGTCACCGAATTTGGGCCGGCACTTGTTGCCGCGCTCAACTCCGGCCAGCCGGCAGGCGAACCGACAGCCGGCGGGGAACGTCCCGGAAGCCGTGCAGCCGATGGCGGGCACGACGAAAACGGGCACAGCGGTGGCTGAGCCACGCAAGCCAAGGGTCATCAGGACCCGCCCCGGGACAGGGCTGCCGTCCCAGCCGAAGGCTGATCCGGCGGGCGCCGAGGGGACGCCTGTGGAGCAGGCCGGTGCCGTGCGTGGCACCAGCGCCAAGGTCTCGGTTGAACGGCTCCCTGCGGCCACGCAGGATGAAACGGACCCGCCAAAATCACCGGGCCGGAGAATTCCCAGCTGGAAATCCATGATGCCCAAAGCCGGGATCGGACATGCCGGGGACGACCAGGGCCCCGGCTCGGACACCACGGAGCCGGTGCCCGCTGGGTCCGGGGAGCCAGCATCCAAGACTGCGGCCTCCAAAAATCCGGCGCCCAAGTCTGCGGCCTCCAAAAACGCGGCGCCCAAGTCTGCCGGAAAAAGCCCGGTCGCCACGACCCAAGGCACACCCGGCACCAAGGCCCCGGCAGGAAAACCTTCCCCTGCAGGTGCCAAGGCGGGAAGCTCCAAATTGGGCAGCCCCCAACGTTCCACAGGGGCTGCCACCGGTGGTTCAGGACCGGGCGGCGGCGCGCAGGTGCTGGCCTTCCCCGTCCCTGAATACAAACGCCGACGCCGCACCATCATCTACACCCTGACGGGCATCGTCGTCGTGCTGGCCCTGGTTATGGCTGTCGCCTTGTTTTCACCGGCGCTGGCCGTCAAAACCATCACTTTTGAGGGAAACAAACTTGTCGGGGAAGAAGTTCTCCAAGGCGCCGTGGCACCCATCCGGTCCAAGCCGCTGCCCCAGGTGACGGATGGGCAGGTGCAGGAACTGCTCAGTTCCGTGGTCCAGGTCAAGAGCTCACACATCGAGGCAAGGCCGCCGTCCACCCTGCTGATCCACATCGTGGAGCGGATGCCGGTTGCCCTGCTCAAGAACGAGGAGGAATACCTTCTGGTTGACCAGGACGGGGTGCAGCTGGGCTCCACTGCCGACCCGGGATCTGTGGCGCTGCCGCTGATCGACGGAGGCAAGGCAGTGATTGGCCAGGACACCTTCCAGGCAATGACAGCCGTGCTGGCAAATCTGCCGCAGTCGATTCTGGGCCAGCTTGCCAACGCAACAGCCGAGTCGCCTGATGCCGTGGAGCTCAAGCTTGCCGACGGCAGAAGCGTCATCTGGGGCAATGCCAGTGACATGGAGCTGAAGGCGCAGGTCCTGGAGGCCCTGCTCAGTGCCCCGCCGCCCACAGCGCCGGCTGGAAAACCCGTCCCGGAGCCTGCCAAGGTTTTTGATGTCAGCGCCCCGCGCCACCCTGTGACACGATGAGGGTGCACGAAAATCGGAGGAACTGGCCGCCTGGCACCGGAGAAGGGCTCAATAGTGGGTTTTTTTGCGGGATTAGGGCGACACGCGGCAGCGGTAATTGCATGCGGCACGGATGCACCATAGCGTCAATGACACGAACTAGTTGACATAACTATAACCTTCAACTTGAAGGTTAAGCTACATAAAGTCTCAAGCAACGCTTCAGGGTTGCTCCGGAGATCCCAGCCGGCACCTTGAAAAGGGGTACATTCTTTGTCAGCGGCAGCAAATATTGATCTTTCAGCAACATACGAACAAGGGACACCTAACGTGGCAGCACCCCAGAATTACTTGGCAGTCATCAAAGTCGTCGGTATCGGCGGTGGCGGCGTAAATGCAGTGAACCGCATGATTGACGTGGGTCTGCGCGGCGTGGAGTTCATCGCCATCAACACGGACGCACAAGCGCTGCTGATGAGCGATGCCGACGTCAAGCTCGACGTCGGCCGGGAACTGACGCGCGGCCTGGGTGCCGGCGCCAATCCCGACGTCGGACGCCAGGCGGCGGAGGACCATGCCGAGGAGATCGAGGAGGTCCTGCGCGGGGCCGACATGGTCTTTGTGACGGCAGGCGAGGGTGGCGGTACCGGAACCGGCGGCGCGCCGGTTGTTGCCCGGATTGCCCGCGGCTTGGGTGCACTGACCATTGGTGTGGTGACGCGCCCGTTCACTTTCGAGGGACGTCGTCGCGCCACCAGCGCCGACAGCGGCATTGACGCCCTGCGCGACGAGGTTGACACCTTGATCGTGATCCCGAACGACCGCCTCCTGTCCATCAGCGACCGCAACGTCTCGGTCATCGAGGCCTTCCGGACCGCTGACCAGGTCCTGCTGTCAGGTGTGCAGGGCATCACCGACCTCATTACGACGCCCGGCCTGATCAACCTCGACTTTGCGGACGTCAAGTCCGTGATGCAGGGTGCGGGCTCGGCCCTGATGGGCATCGGTTCCGCACGCGGCGAGGACCGCGCCGTCAAGGCGGCCGAGCTGGCCATCGCCTCCCCGCTGCTGGAAGCGTCCATTGACGGCGCCCATGGCGTGCTGCTCTCCATTCAGGGTGGCTCCGACCTTGGTCTGTTCGAGATCAACGAGGCAGCCCGGCTGGTCCAGGAAGTGGCACACCCGGAAGCCAACATCATCTTCGGCGCCGTCATTGACGACGCCCTGGGCGATGAAGTGCGCGTGACAGTCATCGCCGCCGGTTTTGACGCACCGGATCAGGCGGTCGAGACACGGGAACCTGCCGCCCAGGCAGCACCACCGGTGCCTGTCGCCGTCCCGGCCAGTGCCTCGGTGACAAACCTCAGCCAGTGGGGCCAGCCGTCGGGTGCCAACGTTCCCGCTGACGGCGGGTTTGACGTCGAGCTGCCCGCCATCGTGGAACCAGACCTCACCGGGCACCGCTCCGACGATCTGGATGTTCCCGACTTCCTGAAGTAGCACCGCCTCCCGTCTCCGGCAGCGGCCCTCCGGTCCCCGGCAGTCGCCGGCTCCATGAATGGTCAGGTAGTTTGCATGTGGTCTTCAAAGCAGGTCCGTCCCGGGATATGGATGGGCTTCACCGACACCACTGCAGGCAACCTGGCCTTTCATGTTGGTGACGCCCCGGCGCGTGTGGCGCACCGGCGGGCAGCCGTGGAGGCGGCGATGTCCCCGGGGGGCGGCGTGGGCGGCCAACTGGCCTACATGAACCAGGTCCACGGAAACCACGTGGCCGTCATCGAAGGCGGCAACTCCGGAAACTCCGGCCTCGAGGCACCCACCGCTGATGCCATGGTTGCCGCCGCCGGCGCGGCTTCGGCGGCCGGGCTGGCCGTGATGGTGGCCGACTGCGTTCCTGTCGTGCTCGTTGGCAGCACCGCCGCGGGGGCACCCGTCCTGGCCGTGGCCCACGCCGGGCGGCCCGGTGTGGAACAGGGCGTCATCGCCGCGGTCGTGGCGCAGATGCGGCTGTCCGGTGCCGTTGAAATTGAGTCCTGGCTCGGACCCAGCGTCTGCGGCAGCTGCTATGAAGTTCCCGATGCAATGCGCGGGATCGTGTCGGCGAAGATCCCGGAAGCCTTTGCCACAACCTCCTGGGGGACGCCGGCCCTGGACCTGCCGGCAGCCGTACTGGCCCAGCTGGCCAACGAAGGCGTGCAGGCGCACGCTTCGGGCATCTGCACACTGGAGGACACGAGGTACTACTCACACCGGCGCTCACAGCGTGACGGGGAAGCCGAAGGCCGGTTCATTGGCTTTGTCCGGGCAGCTCCCGATCCTCCCCGCGCACCAGGGGCAGCAACCGCGTAACGAAGACCCAGCCCCACGGACCACAAACCCCCAACGCCGGCCCATCCCGCAGCACGCGCCGCGTGCACCCTGACGAAGGAACCCCCAGCAATGACGTCGCAAGACCCCCGCACGGCAGTTCTCGCTGACCGCCTTGCAGCAGTGAAGCAGCGGATCAACGCCGCTGCCCGGGTGCATGCCGAGCCCACACTCATTGTGGTCACCAAGTTCCACCCCGCCTCCGATGTCCTGAGACTGAGGAGCCTTGGAGTCGCCGATGTCGGTGAAAACCGGGACCAGGAGGCCGCGGCGAAAGCGGTGGAGCTGTCCGATCCGGCACTGCGCTGGCACTTCATCGGCCAACTGCAAACCAACAAGGCCAAATCCGTGGCGGCCTACGCCCACTCCGTGCACTCGATCGACAGGGTCTCGCTGGTCAAATCCCTTGGCCGTGCCATGTCCGCCAGGCAGCAGGAAAACGGCAGGGCCGACCTGGAATGCTTCATCCAGGTTGACCTGTCCGAAGCATACGAAGCCTACGGAGACTCGGCTGCCAACGGACTGCTTGGCCACGCAGGCAGGGGAGGGGTTGCGCCGTCGGGCATTCAGGAACTGGCCGACCTCATCGCAGGCACCGGGGGACTCTCCCTGGCCGGACTCATGGCTGTGGCGCCGCTGGGAGTTGTACCGGAACCGGCCTTTGAGCTCTTGGCCTCCGCGTCGGCGGCATTGACAGCAGTGCATCCGCAGGCAGGGGGCATTTCGGCCGGCATGAGCCACGACCTTGAAGCTGCACTGGCAGCCGGTGCGACACACCTGCGTGTCGGTTCGGATATACTCGGCCCCCGTCCCGCGGTGATGTAGCGTTTTAGGTGTAGGCAACAAGTTGTTTTGCCGCACAACGTACCTGACAGAGTGATATGGGCTTTGCAGACTAATGAGGAGCAACCATGGCTGGCGCTATGCGCAAGACAATGATTTTTCTTGGGCTCGCCGACGGTGACGAGCACTATGAGGCTGAACAGTCAACGTCCTTCCTAAAGGACGAAGGCACTGCTGAAGTCCATGAGCGTGAAGCCGCGCCTGCGCCGGCTGCCGCCACGGAACCAGCAGCACCCAAGGCCGGCGACGAAGAATACCGGGCACCGGTGACCCCCATCAAGCGCGCCGCATCAAATCGGGAAGAGGCAGTCAGTTTGCGTCAAATCACCACCGTTCATCCCCGGTCCTACAATGATGCGAAAATCATTGGGGAAAGCTTCCGGGACGGCATTCCAGTCATCATGAACGTCACGGACATGGGCGAAGCGGATGCCAAGCGTCTGGTCGATTTCTCAGCAGGCCTGGTCTTTGGGCTGCGGGGCTCCATCGAGCGCGTCACCAACAAGGTGTTCCTTCTCTCACCGTCCTACATTGAAGTCCTTGGCGACGACAAAAAGGTCTCCGACACGCAGGCGACCTTCTTCAACCAGAGCTAGGGCAGCGGCCGCGCCAACTATTTTGAACTGCCCGGGCACCTTGTGCCCGGGCAGTTCGTTGTATTGGGAGCCGGGCAAATGTGCCGGCTCCCCAGCGGCCCTGCCGGCGCTGGTCTATTCTTAAAGCCAACGTTTTAGTTTTCCTCCACCTAGGGATTGAGTGCACTCGCGTGACAATTGTTTTCGGTCTTCTCTACTTGTTGCTGTTGCTGTACTTCCTGACGCTCCTGCTGCGCATGGTGTTCGACTGGATACAGGTTTTTTCCCGTGACTGGCGGCCCAAGGGTGCAGCCCTGGTCGGCGCTTCGGTCGTTTACAGGCTCACCGACCCGCCGTTGCGCAAGCTGCGTGCGATGATTCCACCATGGCGTATCGGCTCGATTGCCCTCGACATTGGCTTCATTTTATTGCTCGTCGCGGTGGGTATTGGGATGAGTGTCACAAAAAGTTTTGTCAATTAGCGCCGCGTCGTTAGTTTTCACCGGCGAAAAGCTATATTGTAAAAAGCGATAGACCCCCAGTGCAGATCGCCAGATTTGTATTCGGTACCGCAGTCGGTACGGTTTCCGCCGTTTCCAGACGCACTAAGACCAATGAGGTGACTAGATGGCGCTTACGCCAGAAGACGTTGTCAACAAACGGTTCCAGCCGACAAAGTTTCGTGAAGGCTATGACCAGGACGAAGTCGACGATTTTCTTGACGAAATCGTTGTAGAGCTTCGCCGTTTGCATCAAGAAAATGACGAGCTGCGCAAGCAGCTTGACCAGAGCCCAGCCGACACCGGCGTGGTTCCCGCCCAGGCAGCGCCGCTGCTTGAGAAGGAGCCTGCCGTTGTGGAGGAGCCTGTCAAGGCCGAGCCGGAAGTTGTCGAGCCTGTCAAGGCCGCTCCGGAGCCGGTTGTTGAAAAGGCACCCGTGGTTGCAGCAGCTCCCGCCCCCGTAACGGCATCGGCCTCGGCCGAATCCGCCTCGGGCGTCATTGCCTTGGCCCAGCGCCTCCATGACGAATACGTCAATGCAGGTGTTGAGCAGCGCGACAAGATCATCGCTGAAGCACAGATCGAAGCCAGCACGCTGGTCAACGATGCCCAGGAGAAGAGCCGCAAAACGCTCGGTGCCCTGGAGCAGCAGCGTTCGGTGCTTGAGCGCAAGGTGGAGCAGTTGCGTGGATTTGAGCGCGACTACCGTTCACGCCTGAAGACCTACATTGAAGGTCAGCTGCGTGACTTGGATGCTCGCGGTTCGGTGGCAGCACCGGACTTCTCCGAGAGCAGCTCGGACTCCTAGCAATAATTCAAAGGCCGGTGGGGCAAGGAAACTTGCTTCACCGGCCTTTGGCTTGTTAACGCACCAAATGACTGTTGGGCGTGGTTGGCGCCACGGCCGAGCCTGTGCCCGGCACAGGCGCACGCACATGCCGGGCCGGGTGCGTGAAATAGCCGCCTATGATTGAGAAGAACCATTGCCCGAGAACTAATGAAAGCATCATGAGCGAAAACTCCTTGCCTGACCAACGGGCCAAACCCATGCTACGCCGCGGTTTTTGGTGGCTTTGGCTTGGACTGGCCGCGTTTGCCTACGTCTGCGACCAACTGACCAAGTGGTGGGTCACCTCAAGCATGGTGGAGGGCCAGACCACCACCGTGATCCCGGGAATCCTGCAGTGGTATTTCATTCGAAATTCGGGTGCCGCCTTCTCCATCGGAGAGAATTTCACGTGGTTCTTCACCTTGATCATGGTCGGTGTGGCAATTGCCATCGTCGTCATGTCCCGACGGATCGGCTCGGCCTGGTGGGCCGTCGGCCTGGGACTGGTCCTGGGGGGCGCCCTCGGCAACCTGACCGACAGGCTGTTCCGTCCGCCGTCGTTCGGCATGGGACATGTGGTGGACTTCATTTCCTTCCCCAATTTCGCGATCTTCAACATGGCCGACATGGGTGTGGTGGGCGGCGTGATCGTCATCTGCCTACTGACGCTCCTGGGTGTTCCGTTGAACGGCGTCAAGGCTGCCCCCGCAACACCGGATCCCGGGGCAGGGCTGGCGGCAGACACTGCAGTGCGGGCTGACACAGACCCGGTGGCGTCCGAAGGAGAGCATGGTGAAGACAAGAATGACTGAAACATTTACTGTTCCGGAGGACGTGGCAGGACGCAGGGCCGACGCCGGACTGGCAACTTTGTTGGGCATCTCACGTTCCGCAGCCGCACTGTTGTGTGCCGAAGGCAATGTGCGCCAGAACGGGGAGACCCTTGGCAAGAGCGAGAAGTTCCGGGCCGGTGCCAGCGTGCAGGTGACCATTCCGGAGCGGCGCGATCCGCTTGAAGTGGTGGTTGAGGCCGTTGACGGCCTTGACATCCTGCTCGATGACGACGATTTCGTGGTGGTTGACAAGCCTGTCGGGGTTGCGGCACACCCGTCGCCGGGCTGGGTGGGCCCAACGGTTGTGGGTGGCCTGGCTGCCGCTGGTTACCGCATTTCAACCTCGGGAGCCCAGGAGCGAGTGGGCATTGTGCACCGCCTGGACGTGGGCACCTCCGGGGCCATGGTTGTCGCCAAGACCGAACACGCCTATACGGTGCTGAAACAGGCATTCCGTGAGCGGACGGTGGAGAAGATCTACCATGCCGTGGTGCAGGGCCTGCCCGACCCGCTGAAGGGGACCATCGACGCCCCCATCGGCCGCCACCCGGGCTATGACTGGCGTTTTGCCGTGATTGAGGACGGCCGTCCGTCCATCACCCATTACGAGGTCCTTGAAGCATTTGGCAAGGCGTCCCTTGTCGAGGTGCATCTGGAGACAGGGCGCACGCACCAGATTCGCGTGCACTTCTCCGCCTTGCGGCACCCGTGCGCGGGAGACCTCACCTACGGCGCCGATCCTGCACTGGCAGCCGAGCTGGGACTGACGCGGCAATGGCTGCACGCGCACAAGCTTGGCTTCACGCACCCGTCGTCGGGGGAGTGGGTCAGTGTGACAAGCCCCTACCCGCAGGACCTGAACTATGCCCTCGACCACCTGCGCGGGGACCACTGACGCAACCCAGCATCAGCTTTGGCCGTTTTATTCACGACGCCGCATCACCCTTGGACTCTGCGACAGCAGCTTTGCGCCAAGGGGATGCGGCGGCGCTGTTTTGACGTGAAAGGTGATCACGCGTCCCGGCAGGCCGGCAGGCGGCACCCCCGTTTCCGGGCCGGGTCCGGGACTGGAAAATGGGCCGTAGAATGGTCGGGTGGCTAGCTCATCGACTGACAGTTTTGTCCATCTCCATACGCACACCGAATACTCCATGTTGGACGGCGCGGCGCGCCTGACCGAATTGTTCGACGAGGCCAAACGGCTTGAAATGCCGGCCCTGGCCACCACCGACCACGGCTATCTTTTCGGGGCCTTTGATTTTTGGAAGAAGGCCACCGACGCGGGCATCAAGCCCATCATTGGCGTTGAAGCCTATGTCACCCCGGGCACTGCCCGCACCGACAAGACCAGGGTCAAGTGGCGCACGGACGAGTCCCAAAAGAGGGACGATGTATCCGGCGGTGGTTTCTACACCCACATGACGCTGCTCAGCTACAACAACCAGGGCATGCGCAACCTGTTCCGGGCTTCCTCCATTGGTTCGTTGGATTCGCCCATGGGCAAGCACCCGCGCCTTGACCGCGAACTGCTCAACCAGTACCACCCTGGCCTGATCGCCACGACCGGCTGCCCCTCAGGCGAGGTGCAGACAAGGCTCCGCCTGGGCCAGTACAACGAAGCCAAGGCTGCGGCCGCCGAATTCCAAGACATTTTCGGCAAGGAGAATTACTTCTGCGAGCTCATGGACCACGGCCTCGACATTGAGCGCCGCGTTACCAAGGACCTGCTGCGCCTTGCCAAGGAACTGGCGATCCCGCTGGTCGCCACCAACGATCTCCATTACACCCACGAGCACGACGCCAAGGCCCATGAGGCACTCCTGGCCCTGCAATCCGCGTCCACGCTCACCGAACCCACCTACGACCAGGGTGGCAAGCGCTTTGCGTTTAGCGGCAGCGGCTACTACCTTAAGTCCCCGGCCGAAATGCGCTCGTTGTTCTCCGAACTGCCGGAAGCCTGCGACAACACGCTGCTGATCGCCGAGCGCTGCGAGGTGTCCTTCAACACGGACGCCAACTACATGCCGAAGTTCCCCTGCCCGCCCGGCGACGATGAAACGTCCTGGCTGGTCAAGGAGGTCGACGCAGGGTTGAAATTCAGGTATCCGAAGGGCATCCCGGACGATGTTCGGGAACGTGCCGATTATGAACTTGGCGTCATCATCAAGATGGGCTTCCCGGGATACTTCCTGGTCGTTGCCGACTTCATCAACTGGTCAAAGGACCACGGCATTCGCGTGGGTCCCGGCCGTGGTTCAGGTGCCGGTTCCATGGTTGCTTACGCCATGCGCATCACCGACCTGGATCCGATCCGGCACGGGCTGATCTTTGAGCGCTTCCTGAACCCGGAACGTGTCTCCATGCCTGACTTTGACGTTGACTTCGATGATCGTCGCCGCCATGAGGTCATTAAATACGTGACCGAGAAGTACGGTGATGAGCGCGTCGCCATGATCGTCACCTACGGCAGCATCAAGACCAAGCAGGCGCTGAAGGACTCCTCACGCGTGTTGGGGCACCCCTTCAGCATGGGCGAAATGCTGACCAAGGCGCTGCCGCCCGCCGTCATGGCCAAGGACATCCTGCTCAATGACATTGAGAACAAAGAGGCCAAGCGTTATGGCGAGGCGCAGGATTTCCGAAACCTGATCAACTCCGATCCAGAGGCCGCCAAGGTCTTTGAACTGTCCAAGGGCCTGGAGGGGCTCAAGCGCCAGTGGGGCGTGCACGCGGCCGGTGTGATCATGAGCTCCGATCCCATCATCGACGTCATTCCGATCATGCGGCGCATCCAGGACGGGCAGGTCATCACCCAGTTCGACTACCCGACGAGTGAGGGCCTTGGCCTGATCAAGATGGACTTTTTGGGGTTGCGCAACCTCACCATCATTACCGACGCCCTGGAGAACATTAAGGCCAACACGGGCTTTGAACTGGACCTTGAAGGTCTGGAGTACGACGACGCCCCCTCCTACGAGTTGATGGCCCGCGGCGACACGCTGGGCGTTTTCCAACTCGATGGCGGGCCCATGCGCGGGTTGCTCAAGCTCATGCGTCCGGACAACTTTGAGGACATTTCCGCCGTCCTGGCGCTGTACCGGCCAGGTCCCATGGGTGCCGATTCGCACACCAACTATGCCTTGCGCAAGAACGGCCTGCAGCCGATCACCCCGATTCACCCCGAACTTGAAGAACCCCTGGCGGAGATTCTCGGCGGTACCTACGGTTTGATCGTGTACCAGGAGCAGGTCATGTCCATCGCACAGAAGCTGGCCGGCTATTCGCTGGGCCGGGCTGATATTTTGCGCCGAGCCATGGGCAAGAAGAAGAAGTCCGAACTGGACAAGCAGTACGCCGGTTTCCACCAGGGCATGTTGGACAACGGCTACTCTGACGCCGCTGTCACCACGTTGTGGGCGATCCTGCTGCCCTTCTCCGACTACGCCTTCAACAAGGCCCACTCCGCCGCGTACGGTGTCATCAGCTACTGGACCGCCTACCTCAAGGCGCACTACCCGGCCGAATACATGGCCGCGCTGCTGACAAGCGTCGGTGACGACAAGGACAAGCTCGCCCTGTACCTGAACGAATGCCGCCGCATGGGCATCACCGTTCTTGCTCCAGACGTGAACGAATCTGCCTTGAACTTCACACCCGTGGGCTCCGACATCCGCTTCGGCATGGGGGCCATCCGCAACGTGGGTGCCAACGTCGTCAACGGTCTGGTGGAATCACGGAAAGAACGCGGAAATTTCGAGAACTTTTCCGACTTCCTCATGAAGGTCCCCGTCGTGGTGTGCAACAAGCGCACGATTGAATCGCTGATCAAGGCCGGAGCCTTCGACTCCCTGGGACACCACCGCCGCGCACTGGCCATGATCCACGAAGAGGCGGTGGATTCGGTCATCACCATCAAGCGCAACGAGGCTGTGGGGCAGTTCGACCTGTTCGCCGGCCTCGGCGGCGACGCAGAGCCGGAATCCGCGCTGGTCACCGAGATCCCGGACCTGCCCGAATGGGAAAAGAAGGACAAGCTGGCGTTTGAGCGCGACATGCTCGGCCTGTACGTCTCTGACCACCCGTTGCGGGGCCTGGAAGGAATCCTGAGCCAAAACGCCGACATGTCCATCACCCAGGTGCTGGGCGACGACGGCCCGCAGGACGGGCACATCATCACCATTTCCGGGATGATCACCAACCTGCAGCGCCGCATTGCCAAGAGCAGCGGAAACCCTTACGCCCGCTGCGAGGTTGAGGACCTGGGTGGTTCCGTTGAGGTCATGTTCTTTGGCCAGGTGTACGGGCCCATCGCGAACGTCCTGGCCGAGGACCTCATCGTGGTCATCAAGGGCAGGCTGCAAAAGCGCGACGACGGCGCCATCTCCCTGAATGCCATGGAGCTGTCCGTGCCCGACCTCAGCGAAGGAATGTCCGGCCCTCTCGTGATCTCCATGCCCGAGCACAAGGCGAACGAGCAGGTGCTCCTCGCGTTGAGGCAGGTCCTGGGTGACCACCGCGGCAACACCGAGGTCAAGATGCACCTGGCAGGCAGCCGGGCCGTCAAGGTCATGAAGCTGCCCCTGCACCACAGGGTCAACCCAACCCCGGCGCTCTTTGGCGACCTGAAGGTGTTGCTGGGGCCAACATGCCTGGAGGGCTGATGGTGCAGGCAGGCAGGGTTACGGTTAACCCATGACTGAGTATCACCACCCCTCCATTGAAAGCGACGACGGCGCTGCCACCGAGGTGGGGACTGTCGACGACGGCGCTGCCACCCTGATGGGGACTGTTGACGACGGTGCTGCCTCGGCGGGTGCCCAACCGGACCCCACTGCGAAGCCCGGGCCGGCCCTTGGCGAACCAGTGCTGGCGGCCCCGGTCCCAGCCGCGATGTCGCACGCCCTGAGCAGCCGCAGCGCCCAGCGGATCGGCGAAAAGAGGCGCGGTGCCATCAGCCGCAGCGCCCAGCGCCTGGCCAGGGCAGCCGACACCCGGGCTGTGTGGCGGAAGTGGCTGGCCTTCTCGTCCGTCACGGGCGTGGCCGCCGGCATCCTGTGGTGGCTGCTGGCACCCGGAGGGGCATTTTATGGTGAGGGCAAAGACTTTGCGGTGTGGTTGCCGCGGGATGCAACCCTGGGCATGCTGCTGTTGCTTGCCGGGATCCTCAGCGCGGTCTTGGTGCTCCGCGGCCAACGCAAGTCATCCCGGCAGGGGAATGCCCCGGCAACGGGGACGGAAACAGTGCTGCTGGCCGCCCTCGCCGTGGGCGGGTTTGCAGGCTCTGTCATTGCCTGGCGGATGGGTGTTTTTGCCGGGGACTTGTTCCGCACTCCGCCCGACAACATGGCCAACCCGAGCATTGTGTTCTCCCTGCGGTCGGCATCGGTGCTGATCTTGTGGCCGTTGGCAAGCGTCGCCGTCGTGTTTGTTTCAACCCTGGTGTCATACTCGTTCCTCCCCGCGACAGCGGGAGCTTCGGTCCCGGCCGCGGCTGCAGGTCCGAACACCGCCCCCATCGCCGGTGCCACGACAGCTGCAGGCAGCTAAACGCCAACGCCCGGTTGGGGGAGCACTGCAGGGTCCACTGCAACAATGCACCCACCCCGCAGGCCAGCGGGTAAACTCAAGTGTTGTGAGCAACCTTGAACCTTCAGTGTCCAGCCCCGAAGGCACCCTCCCCGCAGACGACCCGTCAGCAAACAACGCCCCCGCGGGCTTGCGCCGCATCGACCTGCGCGGCCGCACGCTGAGCCTTGCCGAATTGAAAAGCGCCGTTCCGCGCACCGCACAGTCAACCGTCACCACCGCCGAGTCCGCCGTGCGCGACATCATCGCCGACGTTCGCGGTCGCGGACATGCGGCCCTGGCGGAGCTGGCCAAGAAGTTCGACGGCGTCACCCAGGAACATCCCCGTGTCCCGGCCGCGGCACTCGCCCAGGCCCTGGAGTCCCTTGATCCGAAGGTGCGCGCCGCCCTGGAGGAATCCATTGCCAGGGCCAAGGCCTTTGCCCAAGCTCAAAAACCGGCCAATGTTGAATTCCCCGTTGCGGACGGTGCAGTTGTTTCCGCCCACTGGATACCGGTGCGCAGGGTCGGATTGTACGTGCCGGGCGGGCTGGCGGCCTACCCGTCGTCGGTGATCATGAATGTGGTTCCGGCCCTGGCGGCCGGAGTGGGGTCGGTGGCACTGGCCTCACCCCCGCAAAAGGAATTTGGCGGTCTCCCGGACCTGACGGTGCTCGCAGCTGCCGCACTGCTGGGAATTGACGAGGTTTATGCCATGGGCGGTGCCCAGGCGATTGCGGCGTTCGCGTACGGTGTTAGCGCCGGCAGCGGCGCGAATGGTGGCGGGGATGCCCTCGAACCCGTTGACGTTGTGACAGGTCCGGGCAATATCTTCGTTGCCACGGCCAAGCGCCTGGTCAAGGGCGTTGTCGGCATCGACTCGGAAGCCGGGGCCACCGAAATTGCCGTGCTGGCAGATCACGGCGCCAACCCGGTGTTTGTGGCTGCCGATCTGATCAGCCAGGCGGAGCACGATCCCAACGCTGCTTCAGTGCTGGTGACAACGTCAGCAGGGCTTGCCGACGCCGTCGACAGTGAATTGGTGCGCCAGGTTGCCCTGACCGGACACCGCGAACGCGTCGAAACGGCACTGGGAGGGCCACAGTCGGGCATTGTCCTGGTGGACGACATCGACCAAGGCGTGGCCGTGTGCAACGCCTACGCGGCCGAACACCTGGAAGTTGTAACCGAAAATGCCGCTGCCGTGGCCGCCAGGATCACCAATGCCGGGGCCATCTTTGTGGGCGATTACAGCCCCGTCAGCCTGGGTGACTATTGCGCCGGCTCAAACCACGTGCTGCCGACAAGCGGAACGGCCGCCTTCTCATCGGGCCTGAACGTGACCACCTTCATGCGCGCGGTCCAGGTCATCAACTACAACAAGGATGCCCTGGCCCAGGTGGCCGAACACGTCATCACCCTGTCGAAGGCCGAGGGCCTGCCGGCGCACGGCGATGCCGTGGCCGTGCGTTTCCCCTGAGTGGGCTACGACCGGCCAGCCGTTCATTTAACCTGCCCGGCACCGTTGCCGGCAGCCGTCAAGTGAGCTTATTGCACGATTGTTCTTTGCCCATTTCCAGTCCTAGACTGGGAAACACCATGACCCGAAGGGATCTGCATGTACTGCCCTTTCTGCCGTAATCCCGACTCACGAGTAGCTGATTCCCGCCTCTCGGACGACGGCTCGTCCATTCGGCGCCGACGGCAATGCACCGAGTGCGGCCGTCGCTTCAGCACAGTTGAAACCGCCAGCCTCTCAGTGTCGAAGAGATCTGGCGTGGCCGAACCGTTCAGCCGCAGCAAGATCATTAGCGGCGTGCGAAAAGCCTGCCAGGGGCGCCCTGTCACCGACGACGACCTGGCCAAGCTGGCCCAGGAGGTTGAAGAGACCATCCGGGCCAGCGGTGCGGCAGAGATCGACGCCAACAATGTGGGCCTTGCCATCCTTGCGCCGCTGCGCCGCCTGGACCTGGTCGCCTACCTGCGTTTTGCCAGCGTCTACCAGGCCTTTGAATCGCTGGAAGACTTTGAAGCTTCAATTGCCCAACTTCGCAGCGAGAACAGCGCTGCAGGTCGGTTGGCTGCCGACAATGCCTCTGGCAGTGGCGGGGCAGACGCCGACGTGCCAGTCTCAGGGAACGCGGGCGATGCCGGCTAGGTTCCCGCGGCGTTAATTCGTTGAATGTGTGCCTAAGTCGATGTAGGCACGCACTGGCGGGGGAGCCCTGCCACGATGAGCATCGAGCAGGTCGAAGATATCGTGGCCGCCACCTTGGGAGGCACTCAGGAAAACGCGATCCACTGGTCCTGCTCCGGAACGGCCGAACGCAGCGGGTTGTCCAAGTCCACCGTCGGGTTGACCTGTAAGGCGTTTAGTCTTGCGCCCACCGCATCGACCGGTTCAAGCTGTCCACTGAACCCTTCTTAGTGGAGAAGGTCTACGTAATCATGGGTTTCTCCCTGTACCTGAAACCGCCCGAGAAGCGTACCCATGGCAGTGGCTGGGACGGCACCACGAGCCTGTTCGCAGCATTGAGCGCGGCCGACCGGGCCGTGATCGCCTCCACGATTCGCCTGTAGCGTTCCCTTGCACTGGGCCGTGGAATTCAAGAAGCTCCCGACGATCATCGGCAAGCAAGTCCTGGCAGAACTGGACGTGCGTATCGTCTGCGTCGACTACTGGACTTACAAGAATCCAACCATCGTGTCCTGGCTTCCCAGAAACCGGATGTTCACGAGGCATTTCACGCCCACCAAGTCGTCCTGGCTCGATCAGGGCGAGCGGCTATTCGCCGAAGTGACCCGGGTAATACTCCAGCGCAGCGTGTACCGAAACGTCCAGACACGGGAGATAGTCCTGCGCCATTGGGTCAGGGATTGGAGCGAGATCCCCAAGCCCTATATCTGGTCAAAAGCCGCCGAGGGGATCCCTGCATCACTTGGACGACTGAGGATTGGCGACACAAATTAACGCCGTGGGGGCCTCAGAAATATATTTGGGAAGTTGTGGATAACCGTGTTGCTTCCCAGACATAAAGGCTATAATAGTGGTATGGGCAGTTCAGAGAATTTCCCGGTCGGCCGGGATGGTTCATCCACCACAGTGAGTGTGGCGGACCTGATTGCCGGGCTTGCTCTTCCTACTATTGAACCTCTTGCCTCTGACATTGCTGCGCTGGCCGGGTTGCCTGATTTGCCGCTTCCCGAGCCCCGCCGTGGTAGCCGCCGCGATCGCACTGCTGGTGGCCCCTCTGCCGGCACTGCCGAGGTTCCTGACACTGCCGGGTCCGCCGGTGCTGGCCACCACACTGATAGCTCTTCTGACTCTGCTGGATCTGCTGGTTCTGCTGGTGGTGTGGGGTCGCGTTTGGAGGGTGTGCGGGCGTTGATGGATGGTTGCACGGACGCGATCGCGGCGTTGCACAAGCATCAGAATCAGTGCGCAGCCCTGGCGGCGGTGTTGATTGCCCGTCTTGAGTCCACGGCGGTGCTCGAGGGTGGGATTCTTGGTGTTGATGCGTGGCAGGGCGATCTGGCGCAGATGTCGATGCGGGCCGATCTGGCGGGGATCCTCTCGGTGTCCGAGAGTGTCGCGGGGGAATTGATCCTGCACGCGGGCACGCTCGTGAAGTATTTACCGGCCACGATGGCGTGCTTGAGCAGTGGCGAGTTGGGTTGGGACTACGCGGTGATCATCGCGGAGGAAAGCAGCTTGCTGCGAGAGACCGGATCACCACAGGAAACGATTGATGGGTTTGAGCAGTTCTTGCTGGGCAAGGCCGTCGATTGCACTGTGCCGAGCTTCAGGGAGAAGGCCCGGCGCCGGCGTGAACGGTTTTACCCGGAAACGATCACCCCGCGGACCCGGCGTGAATATGGTCAGCGGCGCCTGGGGATAAGGCATTCACGGGACGGGATGTCATGGCTGAGCCTGTACGCACCGGCCCCGACCATTGAGGGTATCTGGGATCAATGCACCCAAACCGCCCAAGCAGCCCAGGGCCCCCACGAAGACCGCACCCTGACCCAGCTCCGCGCCGATATCGCCGCATCCCTGCTACTGCACCAGACCATGGCCGAAAACCAGATCCACGCCCCCGCACAAACCAACACAGACACCGACACCGGCACCAGTGCTACTGAGGGCGCTACCGGCACTGCGAACGGTGCTACTGCCACCCGCGGTGCAAATACCGCCACTGGCGGCGCTGCAACCGCTGCGGGCACTGTCGTGGTGGTGCCTGGTGATGGCCAGGGGCCGTGGTTCGCCCCCACAGACCCGTACTCGGCAGCCGGCGGGATGCCCCTGGACCCTGGCCCGGACCCGGATCTTGGTGCTGTGCAGATCCCTGCCGGGCTGATGCCTGTCTTTGACGACCCGGACTATGCAGATCCCGGCTTCAGGGACCCCGATATCCGTAACGGTCCCGACTGGGACCCGACAGCGATACCACCGACCCTCACCCCAGCCCCCACCACCACACACAACACCAGCAGCAGCAGTACCGGCAACAGTCCGGTGGGGCCGGTGTGGCCGCCGATGCCGCAGGTTACCCCGGTGGTGTTGATTCCTGTGTTGTCGTTGTTGGGGGCGACGAATGAGCCGGCGTGGTTGGAGGGGTCGGGGCCGATCAGCATGGAAGTAGCCCGGCACTTGGCGGCAGGGGCCCCGTCGTTGTTGCGGGTGTTGGTTGATCCGATCAGTAATGAGCCCCTTGATGTGGCCCCGGAGCGTTATCGGATTGGTAAAGCGATGCGTACGATGCTGCAGATCAGGGATGAGTACTGCCAGTTCCCGGGGTGTTTGGTGAAGGCCACGAACTGCGAGGTCGACCACATCAAGAAGTTCGAACACGGTGGCCGGTCCATTTACGACAACCTTCAGACGTTGTGTCATCGCCACCACGTCCTGAAGCATTTCAAGGACGACAGGACCCGTACCGGTGAGTGCCGTACCGATCAAAGCCCGGAACGAGAAGCAGTGCGCCTGCGCGGCTGGACACCGATCATGGTCAACGGAGGCGTCGGGTGGACCTCACCAACCGGGCGGTACTACCCGCCGAAGATCGGCGACACGCAACCACCGGTCTACCCGGAATGGTTGATGAAACACATCAACAACAACCCCGAACCCCAAAACACCGCCAACCCCGACACCGCCGCCGAGCTCCAAGACCCCCAAGATCCTCTGGACTTCCTGGACTTTGAGTTCCTGGACGAGGCCGACATCCCAGGCTCCGACCAGGACTACAACCCCTACGACCAAGCACTCCCGGAACCACCACCAGGAATCTTCGCCAACGACGAAGAACAAGCCGCCCTCGACGAAGAAACCATCAACGACTACCTCACCAGCAACCCAGACACAGGGTACTGAGCAGCACAATCACCACCAGGGCAGTTGAAAATCTAGGGCCCCGCACCATTAAATCGAGTCAACATTCGTCAGCCGTGGAAGTGGCGCCAGCCCCTGGCGCACTAGCGGCCACCGGCCACTGGCAGAACAACGCCCGTTACATAGGAGGCCTCATCGCCGAGCAGCCACATCACGGCCGCGGCAACTTCCGCCGGCTCACCGCCCCTGCCAAGGGGGATGAGATGGTTGAGCTGCTCCACACGGTCCGGCATGCCTGCGGCGGCGTGCAGACCGGTCGAGGTGATCCCGGGGGACACCGCATTCACCCGAATGCCGTGCTCGGCAGCTTCGGCGGAATACCCCACCGTCAATACATCGACGGCACCCTTTGACGCAGCGTAGTGCACCCAGGTTCCCGGAGATCCGGCCTTGACGGCGGTTGAAGAGATGTTCACAATCCCGCCACCCTGCCCACCGGACTTGGTGGACATGCGGCGCTGGGCTTCCTGGCACATGAACAGCACTCCGGCCACATTGACGTCCAGCACCCGTTGCAGAGTCTTGACCGGAACGTCCACGAGCGGGCCAATCAAATTTCCGGTGATGCCGGCATTGTTGACCACCGCAGTTACGGGGCCCAGTGCTGCTGCGGCATCGAAGAGGCCCCTGACATCCGCAGCAGCGCTGACGTCAGCCTGGACGGCAACGGCAGTGCCGCCGTCGCCGAGAATCTGCCTGACGACGTCGTCGGCACCGCTTGCGTCCACCGAATAATTGACGACGACGGCGTAGCCGGCCTTGGCCGCCAACGAGGCAGTGGCTGCACCAATGCCACGACTTGCGCCAGTGACTATCGCGACTCCCCGTTTGGGTGTCGTCACGGCAATTACTTGGTGAGCTTGAAGTGGACGGCGGCCTGCAATGCCCCGCCAACAATTCCTGCGTTGTTCTTCAACTCGGCTGTGATGATCTTGGTGCGCAGCTTCAGCTTTGGCAGGTAGTCCTCGCTGCGCTTGGAGATGCCGCCGCCAATGATGAACAACTCAGGCGAGAACAGGAACTCCACGTGCGCGAAGTAGCGCTGCAGCCGGACAGCGTATTCATCCCAGCTGAGCCCGTCACGCTCCCGCGCACTGGCCGAGGCCTTGGTCTCGGCATCGAAGCCGTCCAGCTCCAGATGGCCCAGCTCAACATTGGGAACCAGCTTGCCGTTATAGATGAAGGCCGAACCGATGCCGGTGCCCAAGGTGATGACAAGAACCGTGCCCTTGACACCCTGGCCCGCGCCGTAGCGGGCTTCGGCCAGGCCGGCGGCGTCGGCGTCGTTCATGACCTGAACGTCGCGGCCGATTTCCTTTGTGAAGATTTCGTCGACGTCGGCATCGATCCAGGACTCGTCCACATTGGCCGCCGAACGGGCCACGCCATGGGAGATGATGGCCGGGAAGGTGATGCCGACGGGCGCGTCCTTGCTGGGAGCGTGGGGGCGGGTCGACAACTCGTCCACAACGGCCTTGACCACTTTGGCAACGGCCTGGGGGGTCGACGGCGTCGGGGTGGGGATCCTGAAGCGTTCGCCTACGACGGTGCCGGTCTCGAGGTCGACGATGCCACCCTTGATGCCGGTGCCGCCAATATCAATACCAATGACGGTGGTGGCGGGTGAGTGCTTCTTAGACATACAAGCTCCAGAGGTAGAAAGTTTTCAGGACGGGACAGGTGGTGAAGGTCTGGCGGGGCGTTGTTGCGCCGAGTCCAAGGCAGTGAAAAGGCTTCAGGACTAAAAGACTAAGGCAGGGTCAGCACTTCGGCGCCGGTGGCGGTGACCACCATGGTGTGTTCAAACTGGGCTGTGCGCTTGCGATCGCGGGTGACGACCGTCCAGTCGTCGGCCCACATGTCCCATTCAATGCTGCCCAGGGTAAGCATAGGTTCGATAGTAAACACCATTCCTTCTTCCAACACAGTGCTGTAGGCAGGAGCGGCGTCATAATGCGGAATAATCAGCCCGGTGTGGAAGGCCTCACCGACGCCGTGGCCGGTGAAGTCCCGAACCACGCCGTAACCAAAACGCTTGGCATAGGAGGAGATGGTGCGGCCGATGACATTGATTTGGCGGCCGGGCGCCACAGCGCGGATGGCACGGTTCAGCGATTCCTGCGTGCGTTCAACGAGCAGCCGTGATTCTTCATCCACGTCTCCCACCGTGAACGTCCAGTTGGTATCACCGTGGACGCCGTTCTTGAATGCGGTGATGTCGATGTTGATGATGTCCCCGTCTTCAACCACCGTGCTGTCGGGGATGCCGTGGCAAATGACCTCATTGATGGAGGAGCACAAGGACTTGCGGAAACCACGGTAACCCAATGTGGAGGGGTAGGACTTGTGGTCAAGCAGGAACTCGTGGCCGATCCGGTCCAAGGCGTCGGTCGTGACCCCGGGGACAATGTGCCTGCCCACTTCGACAATGGCCTGCGCGGCAATCTTCGATGAAATGCGGATCTTCTCCAGTGTTTCGGCGTCCTTCACTTCTGAACCCTTGAAAGGTGCAGGGCCCGCCTTGCCAACGTATTCGGGGCGGGGGATGGAGGATGGGACCGGCAGGTCGGGGCTGATGGTGCCGGGAACGAGCTTGCCGATGGGGGCCGAGGTTGCTGTGGAAGACATGGAACCATCCTATAAGTTTTTCCCCGACGGCAGTGGTGCCGTGGCAAGCGCGTCAGTTCGGCCTAAGATGACAAACGTTGGACACAACACAGAAGACGCAACACAGAACACATGTCCCGGACAGAGATGGAGAGCACCATGGCCCAGTATTGGTACAACGTGGAAACCCATGCAGTGGAAAAGGATGCCCAGTCAGGGTGGAAGTCATTGATTGGCCCCTACGAAACCCGTGGGGAAGCCGAAGCGGCGCTGGCCAAGGTCCAGGAACGCAACGAGGCTGCCGATGCGCTGGACGAAGATGACGCCTAGCAGCTTGATTTGACGGTGCTGCGTCACGGGGCAGCGTGACGGTGCCGCGTAAAGATGCAGTGGGGTCCGATGTTGCCGTGGCAACATCGGACCCCACTGCATTTCGCGTTGCTAGAAGGTGTGCTCCGGGCCCGGGAACACACCCGAGCGGACCTCGTCGGCATACTCCTTGGCGGCGTCGGACAGGACGGTGCGCATTTGAGCGTACTGCTTGACAAATTTGGCCATCTTGCCTGTTCGCAGTCCGGCCATGTCCTGCCACACCAGCACCTGGCCGGTGGTGGAATTTCCGGCGCCAATGCCCACGGTGGGCACCGTGATCGCCGCATCCACGGCGGTGGCGGTCTCGGCCGGAACCATTTCCATCAGCACGCAGAACGCTCCGGCGTCAGCCAACGCGACGGCGTCGTCGATCAGGGCCTTGGCCATTTCACCACGGCCCTGCACACGGTAGCCGCCCAACGCGTGCTCGCTTTGCGGGGTGAAGCCGATGTGGGCCATCACGGGGATGCCGGCCTGGGTCAGTGCGCGCACCGTAGGGGCGTAGTAGGCGCCGCCTTCCATCTTGACGGCGTGGACCAGGCCCTCCTTCATGAGGCGCACCGAGGACGCAATGGCCTGCTCGGGGGACTGTTCATAAGTGCCAAAGGGGAGGTCGGCCACGATCAGGGCCCGCTTGGAACCGGCCGTCACGGCGCGGGAAAATATGATCATCTCATCCAGCGTGATGGGCAGCGACGTTTCATTGCCCAGGACGTTGTTGGACGCCGAGTCACCGATCAGCAGCACCTCAATGCCGGCCTCGTCAAAGATCTGCGCCGTGTACTGGTCGTAAGCGGTGAGCATGGCGAACTTTTCGCCGGCCCGCTTGGCCGCCTGAAGATGGTGGGTGCGGACCTTGGGCGCATTCGCCGGGATGCCCGAGGACGTGCCGGGCCGCACAGTGGCCGGGGCAGTCGCGGCGCCGTTGCCGTAAGGAGCTGCCAGCTCAGTTGTTTCGGACGCAGCGGAATCAGGGGTGCTTGTGGGTGCCATGCCCCAAGCCTATTACGAGTCGTCCCCGGAAGCGGGGCATCGGCGGCACGGCCCTGCCGGAAGGAAGCCGTTTGCTGCTGGAAAGGCATTCATCCCCGCACGGGCAACCCCTGGAGCAGGCTTTGCCGCCCCGCAGCTGCCGGAATTCGCCGGGAAAAGACATTTCCTGCCGGCAACACCACCGAGCCGGAGGCAGGCACACCCGCCCCGCTAGTAGAGTAAACACTGCAGGGAACACACCTGCCCGCAAACCCGCCCGCTGCCCGCCCACCATTGGTGCCAGGGGCGGGGTGTCATAGGAAGAGGCCCGTGCATGAACCGTCAACAAGAATTTGTGTTGCGTACCATTGAAGAGCGAGATGTACGGTTTGTGCGCCTGTGGTTCACGGACGTCGTGGGCAGCCTGAAGTCGGTGGCACTGGCCCCGGCTGAGGTTGAAGGTGCCTTTGAAGAAGGGCTGGGTTTCGACGGGTCCGCCATTGAAGGCCTGGCCAGGGTTTTCGAGTCGGACATGCTGGCGCAGCCGGACCCTTCGACTTTTCAGATCCTGCCTTGGCGCGGCAACGGCCATTCGGAACAAACTTCACGCATGTTCTGCGACATTTTGACCCCCGACGGCGAACCCTCCGCTGCTGATCCCCGCAACGTTCTTAAGCGGACGCTGGAGAAGGCAGCCGACATGGGCTTCACTTGCTACACCCACCCGGAGATTGAGTTTTACCTGCTCAAGTCGGACAAACCCGGCCCCGACGGCATCCCGGTCCCCGTGGACCAGGCAGGCTACTTTGACCACGTTCCCGGAGGCGTGGCACAGGACTTCCGGCGCACAGCTGTCACCATGCTTGAGGACGTGGGCATCTCGGTCGAGTTCAGCCACCATGAAGGCGGACCTGGCCAAAACGAGATCGACCTGCGCTATGCAGACGCGCTGCAGACGGCCGACAACATCATGACGTTCCGGACGGTGATCCGTGAGGTGGCCATCCAGCAGGGAACCTACGCCACGTTCATGCCCAAGCCGTTCTCGGACCACCCCGGTTCAGGGATGCACACCCACTTTTCCTTGTTTCAAGGCGACAGCAACGCCTTCCACGAGCCGGGTGCCGAGTACCAAATGTCAAAAACTGCGCGCCAGTTCATGGCCGGAATTCTCAAGCACGCCCCCGAATTCACTGCAGTCACGAACCAGTTCGTCAACTCCTACAAGCGTTTGTGGGGCGGGGGAGAAGCCCCCAGCTACCTGTCGTGGGGCCACAACAACCGTTCAGCCCTGGTGCGGGTGCCGTTGTACAAGCCGGGCAAGGGTCAGGCTTCGAGGCTGGAATACCGTGGCATTGACTCGGCTGCCAACCCGTATCTTGCCTACTCGGTGCTGCTGGGGGCGGGCCTGAAGGGCATCGAGGAGGAATACGAACTCCCGCCCGCAGCAGGCGAGGACATCAGCGCCCTGACCAGCGCCGAACGCCGTGCCATGGGGCATGATCCGCTGCCGTCCAGCCTGCACGACGCTGTGCGCCAGATGGAGGAGTCCGAGCTCATGCCGCAGATCCTTGGCGAACAAGTCTTTGAAAACTTCCTGCGCAACAAGCGGGCCGAGTGGCAGGACTACCGGCTCCAGGTAACGCCGTACGAGCTCAGCCGCTACCTGGGAGTGCTCTAGAAACAGCCATGAGTTCGATAACCCGCACGCTCATTACCCGAGGCTTCTCCGATCTGGAAACCTGTGAGAGGTTCCTTGGCTTTTCCGAGCTGGCCGACCTTGACCAAATGGACTTGCTGAACGCCCTGTCCGTTGCCGACAACCCCGACATGGCGCTGCAGTCGCTGGTCCGGCTGCTCAGCGCGGTGCCGGAAAGCCGGGAGAAGCTCAAGGTGGTGGACCCGGAAACTGGCGGGTTGGTCTCCAATGAGGGGCTGTTCAAGCTTTTGGGGGCTTCCGAGGCGCTGGCCGATTTCCTGATGCGCCATCCAGAACACCTCGATGTGGTTGATGCGGTGGCGGTGCAGGAGCCGGAGGCCGCCGACGGCGAGGCCCTGCGGGAGTCGCTGCTGCGCGCGGTAGGTGCCGACCCGGCGTCGAACATGCCAACGGCGGCACTGGTTGGCACCGAGGCGCGGATCGCCCTGCGGACCAGATACCGACGGCACCTGTGCGAGCTGGCACTGCGGGATCTGGGCGCGGCCTCATCGCAGGCCGTCATGCCCATGGTGGGCGCCGAACTGGCGGACCTGGCAGCTGCCGCCGTCGAGGCCGCGCTGGCGGTTGCCCGCACCGAAGTGGGTGCCAGCGTCGGTGTTGAGAAAGTGGCTGCGCTGCGCTTTGCCGTCATAGGCATGGGCAAGTGCGGGGCGCGGGAACTGAACTACATTTCAGATGTCGACGTCATGTATGTCGTGGCCGTCGACGAACCAACAGGAGCGGCAGCCGGCTCCCCGGGAGCCCCGGGCGAAAGCAGTGCCGCCGGCGCTGGCGACGCTGAAACGGGCACCACTGGCTCCGAGGGCATTGCGGGTACCCGCGGCTCCGCCGAAATGGAGGAGGGGGAGGCCACCCGGCTGGGCAACGCGCTTGCAGGTGCGCTCACCCGCACCATTTATTCCCCGGAACGTGAGCCCGGATTGTGGGAGGTTGATGCCAACCTGCGGCCCGAAGGTGCTGACGGACAATTGGTGCGCACCCTGGATTCGTATCTGGCGTATTACCATCGCTGGGCGCAAAGCTGGGAATTCCAGGCGCTGCTGAAGGCGCGGGCCATGGCCGGTGACAAGGAGCTCGGCGCGGCATTCGAGCAGGCCATTGAGCCCTTGGTGTGGGCATCGTCCGAGCGGGACGGCTTTGTTGAATCAGTGCAGGCCATGCGCCGTCGGGTCACGGCCAACATTCGCGATGGCGACGCCGACCGCCAGATCAAACTTGGCAAGGGCGGCCTGCGCGATGTTGAATTCACTGTCCAGCTGCTGCAGCTCGTCCATGGCAAGACCGACACCAGTATTCGCTCCCGTGCAACCACGACGGCAATCGATGAGCTGACAAAGGCCGGCTACATTGGCAGGACCGACGCAGCCCTGCTATTGAGCCACTACACCTACCTGCGCGTCCTGGAGCATCGGATCCAGCTGGTCCAAATGCGCCGGACCCACACCATGCCAACGGCTCCGGAACAGTTGCGGGCCCTGGCGAGGGCGGTTTCCGGCCCACTGAGCCTTAAACGGCCAAGTGCCGAGTCGCTCCTGGCCGACTGGGCCAAGGTCAAGCGGTCGGTGAGCTCGCTGCACGAACGAATTTTCTACCGTCCCATCCTCGCCACAACAGCCAATCTCAGCGCCGAAGACGCCGCACTGACAACGGGAGCCGCCAAGGCCCGGCTGGCCGCGCTGGGCTACCGCGACGCTGCGGGGGCCGCCCGCCACATCGAAGCGCTCACCGCCGGGATCAGCCGGCGGGCGGCCCTGCAGCGGCAGCTGCTGCCGGTGCTGCTTGGCTGGCTGGCGGATGGCGTCAACCCCGACGCCGGTCTGCTCGCCTTCCGCCGCGTGTCCGATGCGCTGGGCACCTCACACTGGTACCTGGGCATGCTGCGCGACCACCGGGCCGCCGCCGAGCGCCTCTGCCACCTGCTTTCCAGCTCCCGGCTTGTCAGCGACCTCCTTGAGGTGTCACCGGAAGCGACTGCGTGGCTGGGCAACGCCAAGGAACTGGTTCCGGAAACCTTTGAGTCCCAGTGGGTTGAGATCCAGGCAACCATTTCCCGCCATGGCACCACGCCGGGCGCCATGCGCTTGATCCGGCTGATCAGGCAGCGGGAGATCCTGCGGATTGCCATCGCCGACTGCTGCGGGCTCCTCGGCCAGGACGAAGTTGCCGAAGCGTTGAGCAATGCCGACAGGGCGACTGTTTTGGGTGCGCTGCGGGTCGCCGAAACAGAAGTGAATGCGGAGGAAACTCGGCTGACCCGTGTACAGGTGGTGGCCATGGGCCGTCAGGGCGGGCGTGAAATTGGCTACGGCTCCGACGCCGATGTCTTGTTTGTGCACCAGCCTGTCGACGGCCTCAGCGACGAACAACTGGGCCTGGCAAACAAGCAGGCCATGGTGGTTGTCCAGAAGCTGACGGCCCTGCTCACGGCCCCGGTGCGTCCCGCCATCCAGGCCGAACGGGTGCTCAGCATTGACGCGGACCTGCGCCCCGAAGGTCGCAACGGTCCCTTGGTGCGCTCACTGGAAGCGTACCGGGAGTACTACTCCCGGTGGTCTTCCGCGTGGGAGGCCCAGGCATTGCTGCGGGCGAGGCCGATGGCCGGCTGCGACGATCTGGCCCGGGAGTTTGTTACCATGATCGACCCCATCCGATACCCGCGGGTGCTGCCCGAAAACGATTCGCGGGAGATCAAGCGCATCAAGGCCCGGATGGAATCCGAACGGCTGCCCCGCGGCGCTGATCCTGCACGGCACGTGAAACTGGGCCGTGGCGGCCTCAGCGACGTCGAATGGCTTGTCCAGCTGTGGCAGCTGCAGCATGCCCACGCCCATCCGGAGCTGCGCACAACCCAGACCATGCCGGCCCTGCATGCGGCCAGGGAACTTGGCCTCGTTGACGGCCACGACGCAGAGCTCCTGGAGTCGGCGTGGCGACTGGCGGGAAAGATCCGCAACGCCAACGTGATGTGGACGGGCAAAACCTCCGACCTGCTGCCGTCTGCACGGGGGGATTTGGAGGCTGTGGCCCGGTGGTGCGGCTACGAGCCGGGCCACGCCGCAGCCTTTGAGGACGACTATTTGAGTCTCACCCGCCGCGCCAGGGCGGTCTTTGAACGCTTGTACTACGGCTGAGCCGCCGGACTGCGGCCGGCTGCCGGGCTGCGACCGGGCCAGACGGCCGGGCCGCAACCCGCTAGCTCCCGGCCAGGGCGCGGGCGTGCGACAACATGGTGACCACTGCCGCCCCGGTGACCAATTCGCCGTCGTGCACGAAGCCCTCCTCCCGCCCGGTGAGATCGGTGATGAGCCGGCCCTTCCACAACGCCAGCAGTTCGGCCTGTTCGGGCAGGGGAGCGAGATTGTGCATTTCGCCGGGGTCGGCGTCGAGGTCGAAGAGCTCTTCGGTGCCCCATTCCGACGCCCACAGGTATTTCACGTGTCCGTCGGTCACCCACTGGAGCGACTGGCCAAAATACACGTGCTCGCCGTGCAGCCACTCGCGCCATGGCACAGGGTCGGGCGCATCAGCAGCCGGGTCGTGCACAAATCGGGCCAGGGACCGTCCATCGCAGGAATCCGGCACCGGCACTCCGGCCAGGTCGAGCAGGGTGGGCATGACATCACGGAGCTCCACCACCTCATCGACCACGCCGCCGCGTCGGGCGGCAAGATCGTTGGGGGCGGGCGCCACGATGAACGGCACGCGGGCCGAGCCTTCGTAGCCAACTGCCTTGCGGTAGAAGTCGTGGTCGCCCAGCATTTCGCCGTGATCGGAGGTGAACGCGATGATGGTGTCCTCCGCCAGCCCAAATTCGTTCAGGGCTTCAAAGACGCGCATAAGCTGCATGTCAATTTGCGTCATCAAGCCGTAATAGCCAGCACGTGCCCGGTGCGTGACAGCCTCCGGCAGCGTGCCGAAGGCCAGCTGGTGGTTGCCATTGGTCCGCACCGATTCAAAGTGGTGTTCCCAGTCGCCGAGCCGGCGCTTGAATGCCGGCAGGTCAAGGTACATGTCCATGGCCCACTGGGGCGGGTCATACGGCGGGTGGGGGCGGTGAAACGACAGGTACAGGAAGAAGGGCGTTGTGGGGTCGCGCCGATACAACCACTCGACCGCCTGTGCGCCGGTCCAGGACGTGGGGTGCAGGCGCTCGGCCTTGTCCCACGGACGGGCGACTGTTGAGTTGCAGCCGGCGCCGTGGTCAAAGTACTCCTCGTCGGCCGTCACACCCGGCTGCCGGCGCAGCCACGGGACATAGTCGTCGAAGAACTTGAAGTCCCTGCGGTGTTCCTTGCGGGCAAAGTGCAAGAACCCGTCGTGCAGGAGCACCTCGTCAAAGCCCACCCGGTTGCGTGCAGGGTGGACATGCAGCTTCCCGATGGCCTGGGTCTGGTAGCCGGCCCGCCCGAACTCGCCCTGCAGCGTGACTGGATGGACGTCGTCGAACTTGACGCCCTCCTCGTAGCCAACCCGGCCGTGGCGCTCCTGGGACTGCCCGGTGAACAAGGCAACCCGGGCCGGAACGCAGGTGGGGGTGGCGGAATAGGCATGCCGGAACCTGGTGCCCCTGCTGGCCAGCTCATCCAGATGCGGTGTTTGCACGTGGGGATGCCCCTCAGCGCCGAGACAGTCGCCACGCCACTCGTCGACGCAAATGAGGATCACGTTCGGTTTGGTCATGGTCCACTTTCCTCGGGCGGCCCGCAGTGGGAGTAACCGGGGCCACATCCAGAGTACGCCAAGGCCCCCTCGCACCGGCTGGGTGGCGGCAGTCGCGGGGATGCAAACAGGAGCCGAAAGCCTGGCAATATTGGCGCGGTCTCGCGCGAACCCGCCAAAGGATGTAACGTCTTTGGGGTACTTCATTCGGCCCACGAGGGGCGAAAATCCGTTGTGAGGGAAAATTAATGCTGAGGCTTCCACCCAAACGGCGGCGCAGAGGTGGCACTTTCGCCGCCCTCGCCGCCTTTTTTACTGTAGCAATCATGTTTTTGGGGATCGGCGGTGCCTCAGCGCTGAGTGCACCAGCCGCCCCGACAGTTGTTTCGGCCGGCACCGAAGCTGCCGGTGCCCAGGCTGCCGACGTCAAGGGCAAGACGTTCGCCATTGCCACTGACACCACCTTTGCCCCGTTTGAGTTCCGCGACGGCAGCGGCGAATTGGTGGGCATCGACATGGATCTGCTGCACGCGATCGCCGAAGAAGAAGGCTTTGAGGTCGACATCAAGTCGCTCGGCTTCGACGCGGCACTGCAGGCGTTGCAGTCGAACCAGGTGGCCGGCGTCATCGCGGGCATGTCGATTACCGATGAGCGCAAGCAGATCTTTGACTTCTCCGATCCTTACTTTGACTCCGGCGTGCAGATGGCCGTGGCCAAGAACAATGAGGAGATCAAGACCTACGAGGACCTCAAGGGCGCGACAGTCACCGCCAAGCGCGGCAGCGAGGGCGAGGCCTTCGCCAATTCGATCAAGGGCCAGTACGGCTTCACCGTCAAGGCCCTGGCCGATTCGGCCACCATGTACGACGACGTCAAGGCCGGCAATTCGGTGGCAGTGTTTGACGACTACCCCGTGCTTGCCTACGGTGTCAGCCAGAACAACGGGCTGAAGATTGTCACCGACAAGGAACAGGGTAGTTCCTACGGTTTTGCTGTCAACAAGGGCCAGAACCAGGAGCTGCTGCAGGCCTTCGACGAGGGACTGGCGGCACTGAAGGCCAACGGCGAGTACGACAAGATCCTTGACAAGTACCTTGCCAAGTCAGAGGTCGAGGAGCAGGGCGGATTCTTCCAGCTCGTCAAGGACAGCTTCCCGGCCCTGATGAAGGGCCTGTGGCTGACATTGGTCGCCACTGTCCTGTCGCTGGCCATCGCACTGGTCCTGGGTGTGCTCTTTGGCTTCTTCAAGGTTGCCGAGAACAAGATCCTGCGTGGCATCGCCACCACCTACGTGGCCATTTTCCGTGGCACGCCGCTGCTTGTTCAGGCGTTCTTCTTCTACTTCGGTCTCCCGCAGATGACCGGCCAGCCGCTTGACGTGCTCACCGCCGGTGTCATCACCTTGAGCTTGAATGCAGGCGCCTACATGACTGAGATCGTCAGGGGCGGCATCCAATCGGTGGATACGGGCCAGCTCGAGGCCAGCCGCAGCCTGGGCCTGAGCTACGTCACCTCCATGCGCCGTGTAGTGGTGCCGCAAGCCGTGAAGATCATGACGCCGTCGTTCATCAACCAGTTCGTCATCACGTTGAAGGACACCTCGCTGCTGGCCGTCATCGGCTTTGCGGAACTCACCTACCAGGGCCAGCAAATTTACGCCTCGAACTTCCGCACGGGTGAAACGCTGTTGATCGTGGCTGCGCTGTACTTCATCGTGATCACCATCTTGACCCAGTTTTCCAACGTCCTGGACAGGAAGTTCAACAAATGAGCGCAAGCGAAAAAACGGCAAAAATCAGTGTCCGTGACCTAAAGAAGACTTTTGGTTCCAACGAAGTGCTCAAGGGCCTTGACATTGACGTGGCGGAGGGCGAGGTTGTGTGCGTCATCGGTCCGTCGGGTTCGGGCAAGTCCACGTTTTTGCGGTGCCTGAACAAGCTCGAGGACATCACCGCCGGGACCGTGACAGTCAACGGCTTCGATCTGACGGATGCCAAGGTGGACTTGAATACCGTGCGTCAGAACATCGGCATGGTGTTCCAGCACTTCAACCTGTTTCCGCACATGAGTGTCATCCAAAACATCATGCTGGCACCGGTTGAATTGAAGAAGCTGGACAAGGCTGCCGCCCGGACCAAGGCCCTGGCGCTGTTGGAGCGCGTGGGACTGTCCGAGAAGGCCGATGCGCGTCCGGCGTCGCTCTCGGGCGGCCAGAAGCAGCGTGTGGCCATTGCACGCGCGCTGGCCATGAACCCGGGCATCATGCTTTTCGACGAGGCAACCAGCGCCCTTGACCCGGAGATGGTGGGCGAGGTGCTGCAGGTCATTCGCGATCTCGCCGCCGACGGCATGACAATGGTCGTTGTCACCCACGAGATGGGCTTTGCCCGCGAGGTTGCCGACCGCGTCGTCTTCATGGACGCCGGGGTCATTTGCGAGGAAGGCACCCCCGAGGCCATCTTCTCCAATGCCCAGCAGCCGCGCCTGCAGGAGTTCCTGGCCAAGGTTCTCTAGCGGTGGTGCAGGGGTGGCCGGCCTTCGGGCGGGCCACCCCTGTCCTTAAATTTTCAGATGGTTCGGCGGACGACGCCGGCATAACAGTTTTGGAGGTGCGTGATGGACATGCAGGGCATTCTTGACGACATAGTTGAGCATGTCGCGCCGCTGTGCAGGCAAGGTTCAGTGGCCGCGTACATTCCAAGCCTGGGCGAGGTCTCGCCGGAAAAGTTTGGCATCTGCGTGGCCATGGCCGACGGCACGGTGTACGGGGCGGGGGACTGGCGCACGCGATTCTCGATTCAAAGTCTTTCAAAGGTTTTTTCACTTGCACTCGTGATGTCGTATGACTACGACTCGATTTGGCGGCGTGTCTTCCGTGAACCCTCCGGAACCCCGTTCAACTCCATGGTCCAGCTTGAGGCCGACCGCGGCATTCCCCGCAACCCGTTCATCAACGCGGGCGCCCTCGTTGTCACCGACAGGCTGCTGACGCTGACCGGCGACGCTGCCGGGTCGGTACGCGGACTGCTGCGCAGGGAATCAGGCAATCCGGAAGTCGACGTGGACGAGGTCGTGGCCGCTTCCGAGGCCGCCCACGGCCACCGCAATGCCTCCATGGCGCACCTGCTGGCCAGCTACGGCAACCTCGAAAACCCTGTCGACGACGTCCTGGCCAACTACTTTAACCAATGCGCGCTTGAAATGAGCTGTGAGGACCTCGCCAAGGCGTCGCTGTTCCTTGCCCGTCACGGCGTTTCAACGGGCGGCACGCCGTTCCTGAGCCCCAACCAAAGCAAGCGGGTCAACGCGGTGATGCTCACCTGCGGAACCTACGATGCGGCCGGAGAGTTTGCCTACCGTGTGGGCCTGCCCGGCAAAAGCGGGGTTGGTGGCGGCATCGTGGCAATCGTCCCGGGCCGCTGCTCAGTCACGGTGTGGGGCCCGGCTCTTGGACCCAACGGCAATTCAGTGGCCGGCATTGCGGCCCTGGATGAGTTCACGGCACGCACCGAATGGTCAATCTTCTAGGCCGGCTTACCCCGAGGGACATTGCGTGCGGGATTTTAGGTGTGGGACTTTGGTCCTGGCGTGGTGTGACTGGCGCGATGTAGCCGTCGTGGCGCGTGGGCCTTTGCCCTGTGGGCGTGGCGCGGCCCGCCAGGGTGCAGGATGCAAGGAAGAACCAAGCATCGTCAACCTGCGTTGACGCCAAGGATCTCGTCAACTAGTGTTGACGGTGGAGGTGGCGACAGTGAAAACATTGTTGGGTGACATGGACGGAATGGGGCCCGCCGAAGCCCTTTCAGCAGTCGCGGAGTCCCGCAGGGAACTGGCCCGGACGGAGTCCGAGATGGTGGCCCGGGCAAGGGCTGCAGGATTGTCGTGGGAAGCGATCGCGTTGTGCCTGGGCGTGACGAAGCAGGCGGTGCACAAAAAATTCGGGAAGCGATAAACACCCAATATTTACTTCACGTGCAGGCAACTCTCAGGTTAGATACGTAACTTCGAAAGTGTTACCCGTTGGATTCATATTGAAGGAGGTCCTCATGGGACTCGGAGATAAGATCAGCAACAAAGCACAGGAAGCAGCCGGCAAGGTCAAGGAGACTGTCGGTGACGCCACCGACAATGCCAAGCTTCAGGCTGAGGGTGCAGCGGACCAGGCCGCGGCGAAAGCCAAGCAGGCCGGGGAGCACGTCAAGGACGCTGGCAAGGATGTCTTCGGCAAGTAACCCGCAGACTGCATAAACATTGAATGAGGGGCCGGGACCTAGTGTTCCGGCCCTTCATTTTCTTGTGGCGGGTGCGCGTTTCACCGGCGATTGAACGCGTGACTGTGATGTTTGCCCGAAACAGCCCGTCTGCGCAGAGGGGCGTCCCGCCCACGCTGGCGTGACGCGGCCAGGCTCCGGTGTGCAGACGCCGGTGGTTGGGTGTCGTGTGTGCGGGTGCCACCACGGATTGATCCACCACAGCGACACTCCAAGAAGACACGTCAGGAACGCGACTGGACGCTGACCGCGTGCCCGGGCCGCGAGAAACGAAAATCGGCTGGGAGGGACGTGAACAACGCCCCTCCCAGCCGATTTAGTTTGTCGAGATTAGTCCAGCTGGGGGACTAGCAGCCGTAGTAGAGCTCGAACTCGTACGGGTTCGGGCGCAGCTGCAGCGGCTTGATCTCGTTTTCGCGCTTGTAGTCGATCCAGGTGTCGATCAGGTCCTGCGTGAAGACGCCGCCGGCCTGCAGGAACTCGTTGTCGTTCTCCAAGGCGATCAGGGCCTCTTCGAGCGACTCCGGTGCCTTGGGGATGTCCTTGGCTTCCTCCGGGGGGAGCTCGTACAGATCCTTGTCGATGGGTGCCGGTGGTTCGATCCGGTTCTTGATGCCGTCGAGGCCTGCCATCAGCTGGGCCGAGAACGCCAGGTACGGGTTGGACGAGGCATCCGGTGCACGGAATTCGAGGCGCTTGGCCTTCGGGTTGGAACCGGTGATCGGGATGCGGATGCCTGCGGAGCGGTTGCCCTGCGAGTACACCATGTTGACAGGGGCTTCGAAGCCCTTGACCAGGCGGCGGTAGGAGTTCACCGTGGGGTTGGTGAAGGCCAGGACGGCGTCGGCGTGCTTGAGCAGGCCGCCAATGTACCAGCGGGCCATGTCGGACAGGCCGGCGTAGCCCTTCTCGTCGTAGAACAACGGATCGCCATTGCTCCACAGCGACTGGTGGCAGTGCATGCCGGAACCGTTGTCGCCAAAGACGGGCTTGGGCATGAACGTGACGGACTTGCCCCAGGCCCAGCCGGTGTTCTTGATGACGTACTTGAACTTCTGCAGGTCATCGGCGGAGTGCACCAGCGTGTTGAACTTGTAGTTGATTTCAGCCTGGCCGGCGGCACCAACTTCGTGGTGGGAGCGCTCAACCTCAAGGCCTGCAGCGTCGAGTTCCAGGCACATGGCGTCTCGCAGGTCGGCCTGGTGGTCGATCGGCGCCACGGGGAAGTAACCACCCTTTTGGGGAGTCTTGTAACCGAGGTTGCCGCCTTCTTCCTTGCGGCCGGTGTTCCAATAAGCTTCTTCGGAGTCGATCTTGTAGAAGGCACCCTTTGCGGAGGACTCGTACTGTACGTTGTCGAAGACAAAGAACTCGGCCTCGGCACCAAAGAATGCGGTGTCGGCAATGCCTGTGGAGGCCAGGTAGGCCTCAGCCTTTTCGGCTACGCCGCGCGGGTCGCGGTGGTAAGGATCGCCAGTACGGGGGTTCACGATGGAGAAGTTCAACGCGAGGGTCTTCTCGAGGCGGAACGTGTCAACAAAGGCGGTCTTGGGATCCGGGATCAGTTGCATGTCTGATTCAGCAATACCCTGGAAACCGCGGATGGATGAACCATCGAAGAGCTGGCCGTTGACGAAGAAGTCAAGGTCGACAGTCTTGGCGGGCACATTGAAGTGCTGCTGGACTCCGGGCAGGTCGGTGAATCGAATATCGACGAACTTGACATCTTCGTCTTTGATGAACTGGAGGACTTCTTCCGCGTTCTTGAACATTTACGCTCCTTGGCGCTGGGGGAATTGGCCGGCTTGGTGCGACCATGGTGCCTGTACAACTGACATAAGCCTAGAACCGGGCCGTTACTCCATCGTGTCAGAAATGTTTCCGGCACGTTACAAGCACCCCGGGAAGTCCCGGTGCCCCTGCTTCGGGCCCACACCGGTAGGCTGGTGGTGTGGTAGATCGTAAAGACATAGGTTCCTGGCTCAGCGGGCCGGACACTTCCAATATATCCAAATTTCCCGGCGAGCGTTTGGGACGACCCGAATCCGGGCGTGGCTCCATGGCCCGCGCCGGCCGCCGCATCCTCGCCATTTGCATCGACTGGGGCCTTTCATACTTGATTGCCATCGCCTTCTTCGAGGCAAATCCCAATGCGATACTGGCGATATTCGCCGCCGAGCAAATGGTCCTCGTGGGCACCCTTGGCTACAGTGTGGGCCACCGGATCATGGGAATTCAGGTCACAAGGCTCGACGGCGGACCTCCCGGCCTGCTAGCCGGCGTGGTTCGCGCTGTGCTTGTGTGCCTGGTGGTCCCAGCGATTATCGTCGACGCAGATCATCGCGGCCTGCACGACAAGGCCATGAAAACAATCCTCGTACGCCGCTAAGCTGCAGCGGAATTCGGGCCACAGTCCCCACGGCCCCGGCCTGAATGCAAAATCGGGGACGTACCTTGAGATGGAGCTGAATCAGCTGCCGCGAGAGCTAAGAACGACCGCGCAACGAGGCAGGGATCAAGGCCGTCAACGGCTTCTGGATGCCGGTGTCCAATCGAAATTCCAAGCTGATTCCGCGTAGAACTCTGTTAACGCCGGGTCACCGGAATCGTAAGCTGGATGCCAAATCGGGAGGTTCCTTGAACTGTCGTGCACCCCGAGGAGCCGCCACATTGTTCAGCGCGCCACCCTTGCCGACAGCGACGCGTTCCATCGCGAATGCGGACATGCCGTCGTTTGCGGCGACGGTGACGGAGGCACTGGCCTTTAACCATGTTGGGCCCGGCAGGAATACCTGCCGGGCCCAACAGCTGTCACTGACAACTATTTCAAGCTAACGTCCGCGTGCAGCCTTGCGGTCGGGACGAGCCTTGTAGGGGTCAATGCCCTTGGGGATGGGCAGTTTGTTGCCCATGGACGTGATGCGCTTGTTGACGGCACCAACCTCAACCTTTGTCAGCTCGTTCTTGAGCTTGCCCATCTTTTTGGTGACCTTGGCGATCGGCACTTGGCCTTCTGCCTTGCCGGTCTCAATGATCGTGACAGTGACGTTGGGCAGGATCCTCTTCAAGCGGCGTCGTTCTGCATCGACCAGACCCTTGACCCGGTTGGACGGGCCTTCCGTGACAAGGACAATGCCGGGCTTGCCGATGGCGCGGAAAACGACGTCCTGCGTGCGCGGGTTGACCGAGGCGGGCTGTTCGTCAAAGATCCAGCCCTTCTTGAGCGAGCTCAGGGCAGCGCCTGCGGCGCCAGCCTTGCCCTCGATCTGGGCGTATGCGGCGCGCTCGGCGCGGCGCGACATCAGCAGCAGCGCACCCAAGAGGCCCAGCGGAATGCCGATCATCAGACCCGTAATCCAGTTGCCGGGAGAAATCAGCAGCACCACCAGCAGGGAAACCAGGATCAAGCCGAAAAATGCGCCAAGCATTATCCATGTCACCATGGGATCGTGGCGGCGGGTCATCTTGAAGATGTCCACCATTTGCTTGATGCGACCCGGCTTTTTGTCCTTTTTGGGCTTGTCTGCCTTCGGAGCGCGGGAAAAGAGGGAACGCTTCGGTTTGTCAGCGTTGCTGTCTGCGGAGTCAGTGGTTTTGGCCATAGTGAGTCAATTCTAGCGGGTGTTGGACGGGAATGTTGCACGCGGAAAGCCCAGCCCAAAAGCAAGGGGCCGGGACCTGCCGCAGAACCACTTGCACTGCCGAATGGCAGCTGCTTCCGGCTTCGGGGCGATGCTTTAGTGTGTTGCTTTAGTGGGCGGCGATGAGGGAGGCGGCTTCCTGGCGGGTGTGGCCGGAATCCTCGATGCCGTCGGCGATGTGGGCGAGGTGTGCGGGGATGTCGCGGCCCTTTTTGCGCATGGCAGTGGCCCAGAGCCGCCCGGCCCGGTAGGAGGAACGCACCAACGGCCCGGACATGACACCGAGGAAACCGATTTCCTCGGCTTCCTGGTTGAGTTCAAGGAATTCCTGCGGCTTGACCCAGCGGTCCACGGGCAGGTGGCGTTCGGAGGGGCGCAGGTACTGGGTGATCGTGATCAGGTCGGTCCCGGCGTCATGCAAATCCTGCAGCGCGACCGAGATTTCCTCACGGGTCTCGCCCATGCCCAGGATCAGGTTCGACTTCGTGACCATGCCCTGGTCCCGGCCCTGGGTCAGCACATCCAGGGACCGTTCATAACGGAACGCCGGGCGGATGCGCTTGAAGATCCGCGGCACCGTCTCCACATTGTGCGCGAACACCTCCGGCCTGGACTCACAGATCGCCGTGATGTGCTCGGGCCGGCCGGAGAAATCCGGGATCAACAACTCAACACCGGTGTTCGGGTTCAACTCATGGATCTTGCGGACCGTCTCGGCATACAGCCAGACACCCTCATCGGCGAGGTCGTCACGGGCCACCCCGGTGACAGTGGCATAGCGCAGGTTCATCTTCACCACCGAACGGGCCACCTTCGTGGGCTCGAACATGTCGATCGGGGACGGCTTGCCCGTGTCAATCTGGCAGAAGTCACAGCGGCGGGTGCACTCGGACCCGCCAATGAGGAACGTCGCCTCACGGTCTTCCCAGCACTCAAAAATATTCGGGCAGCCGGCCTCTTCACACACCGTGTGCAGGCCCTCGCTCTTGACCAGGTTCTTCATCGCAATGAACTCCGGGCCCATCTCGACCTTGGCCTTCATCCATTCCGGCTTGCGCTCAACCGGAACAGCCGCATTGCGCTGCTCGATCCGCAACAACTTGCGTCCTTCAGGTGCCAACGTCACAGCAATGCTCCTTCTGACCGGCCCGTTTCCACGGCACCGGCGGTTGATGCCTGTTCAGGCTGTAAGTCGTTGATAAGTGGTGCCAGGATCCGGCTGGTGGCTTCCTTGACCAGCGGTGTCAGGTCCTGCGGCGAAATGTTCCGGCCTGTTTCGGCCTGCAGGGTGGTGGTGCCGGCATCCTGGATGCCGCAGGCGATGATTTGCCCGTAGGGGGCCAGGCTGTTGTTGGCATTGATGGCAATGCCATGCATTGTCACGCCGTCATGGACCCGGATGCCGATGGCAGCAATCTTTCGGTCACCGCCCTTGTCGTCGGCGGTGAGCCAGATGCCGGCCCGGCCGTCTATCCGCACACCGGCAACATCGTAGTGTGCGAGGACCTCAATAATAATGTCTTCCAGGGCGTGGACATAGGCCCTGATGCTGTGGGCGTCGGCCAGGCGGACGATGGGGTACATGACCAATTGGCCGGGGCCGTGCCAGGTGAGCTTGCCGCCCCGGTCAACGCTGACCACAGGTGTCCCGTCGAAGGGGCGTTCGTGGTCTTCGGTGCGTTTGCCCGCGGTGTAGACCGCCGCGTGTTCGAGCAGCAACGCAGTGTTGGGCGCGGTGCCGGCAACGACGGCGGCATGAATTGCACGTTGCTTCTCCCATGCACCCTCGTAGTCGACAAAATTAGGGGCAAATCCGAGATCGGAGAACTGAACACTCATAGGAGCTAGTTTAGGGGACGTTGCATTTTCGCCTAAATCAGAAATCGTCGCCCGCCGGGTGGGCTGTGGATAACTTCAAGCAGGAAATCCGAATCGGGACTACTACTGGTATATGGATAATTTCGGTCTGCAGACGTTGCAGGGGCAGCCTCCGGCAATCCCCGGCCATGATCCTGTGCGCTGCTTGGGCAGCGGCACGCAGGGCCGGGTGTGGCTCATGTCCTCGCACGACGGCTCGGCTGCTGTGGCGGCCAAATGCCTGGCGCCCCGAGCTGAAGCTGACAGCTCCGACATCCTTGGCGACCCCGTTCGTCACAATGAAAGCCAGATCACACAGGAATGGCGGGTGTTGACCCAGTTTCACCACGACCACCTCATCCCGGTGCGTCGGTTGGTGCGGGATTCCACAGGTGCGCAAGTTTTGCTGATGGATTATGCCGCCGGCGGCTCCTTGGCGCAGATAGTTGGTGCCAGGGGTCCCCTGAACGTGGGGGAGACTGTCACTGTCCTAACTCCCATCGGCCAGGTCCTGGCCTTTCTGCATGGCAGGGGTGCTGTGCACGGCGACGTGTCGCCCGGGAATGTGCTGCTCAGCGCGGCGGGGAAACCGTACCTGTCGGATTTTGGGTTCGGCAGGCTTCTGGGGCAGGGGATGGGCGCATTGAACGGGACGCCCGGATATTACTGCATGGCGGATATTGCCCGTGATGAGGCTGCGGATGTGTACGCCCTCGCTGCCGTTGGCTGGTTTGCGCTGACAGGCCGTCCGGCACCGGCCACAAGGGACCGAATGCCGCTGGGCACCATTGTGCACGACGTCCCGAGCGAACTTGTTGCAGCGCTGGAGGCCGGCCTGAACGACGACGCGGCGCTGCGGCCAACCGCCGCGGCGTTTGCCCAAGCTGTCTTTCGCAGTGCGCGGGCGGAGGCCGTGGCACTTGGCAACGCCGTTCATCCCAGCGTGCTGCCTGAACTGCTCACCCGAAACGATGTGAAAGTGCGTCGGCGCAGGAAGCACGCGTTGCGGCGCACCTTGTTCGGCTTGCGGTTGCCGATCAGGGCGGAAAAAGCCCGCAGGCCAGGAAGACGGGAGCGGCGTGCGCTCAGGAACCAAGGCGCTTCCGGCGGCCTGCGGTTCCGGCGGCGGGAGCTGCGCGCTGGACGACAAGCAAGGCGGCTCGGGGGCTTGTGGGGGAGCGGGCATGGCACAAGCAGTGGATCCAGCCGACGCAAGAGGGTGGTCGTGGCTGCCATGGCCGCAGCGGTCGTCGCCACCGTGGCCGTGGTGATGATGTCCCCTGGGTTCCCCCTTGCCAATGGCGGGTGGGGATCGGGGCTGGCAGGAGGCGCGACGGGTGACCCCACGGCCCCCGCCGCAGACAGCGACTCGTCGCTGGAATGGGCGGCGGCGCTGCCTTCGGAGATTCAACAAGGGCTGGCCGCACCGGAACCCGTGGCAGCCTTGCACGCCTTGGCGTGGGTCCGTGCCTATGCGCTGTCCAACGCCGACGGCGACCTGGTGGCAAAGGTCAACTCGCCCGGGTCGGCAGCCCTCGAAGCCGACAACGCCATAGTGCAGAGTCTCAAGGATCTGGGCCACACGCTTGCCGGACTGGAGACAAACATTTCCCAGGGACAGACCAAATACGAAAAGCAATCCAACCCGACAGGGCCGCAGCTGCCTGGCCCGGAGGTTGCGACTGTGCGGGCAACGGTCACCACAAGTGCGTTTGCGGAACTTGATGCGACGGGGACACTGGTCCACAAACAAGAAACGGAGCAAAGCCAGGAGCTGGACATTGTCATGGTGCAAGTGGATTCCCGGTGGGCCATTGAGCAAATTCTCGAGGTGGCGCCAAGCTAGCGGCACTGGCACTGGCACTGTCGCCGGGCCACACTCGGCTCGTGACTGCACCGGAGGCAAGGAGGCTGGACGCAAAAAGACCAGATGGCAGCCGCCGCAGCGGTGCCACCTGGTCTTAGGGGGTGAAAGCGGCTATGCCTCCAGCGTTGCCTCAAGCGTGATTTCGACGCCGGCAAGTGCTGCTGAGACCGGGCAGCCGGCCTTGGCACCATTGGCAATCTTGTCAAAGTCTTCCTGGCTGATGCCGGGAATCTTTGTTGCCAATGTCAGGTGGCTGCCGGTGATGCCGGTGCCGGGAACGAACGTGACGGCCGCACTGGTGTTGACGTAGTCGGCCGCGAAGCCGGCACCCGAGAGCTCGTTGGAGAAGGCCATGGCGAAGCAGGCGGAGTGGGCCGCTGCAATCAGCTCTTCGGGGCTGGTCTTGCCCTCGGAGGCTTCCGTGCGTGCCTTCCATGTGATGTCAAAGGTGCCAAGTTCCGAGCTGTCCAGGGTGACCTGTCCGCCGCCGGTGGGAAGGTCGCCGACCCAGCCTGCGTGGGCATTACGAGTTGTAGCCATGTTCACTCCTATGATTCGTGATGAGAGGTGAGTAGTGGTGACGCGCGAATGCTCCGAAGCGACACCCCTTCCACCCTATGCCTTAAACACAAAACAGCGCCTCTCCGGTGTCTGGGGGTGGATCAACCACCTCCGGGCGGGAGAAGCGCTGCCTTGCGGGAAGAACCTGTTCGGGCGATGCTTCCAGGGGAATCTAGACCCAGAAAACGGCTACAGCGATGTTGATGAACGCCATGCCACCCACTGCGTGGGCCAGGCCTTTCGAAACGTCTTGATTGTTCTTGGCCTTGCGGCGACCAATGAATGCAGCCACGACCACAACGAGGGCGATCAGCAGCTTGACGCCGATCTTGATGTGGTTGACGTCGCCGTCGCCCATTTCAGCCAGGCCCACGAGCAGCAGGCCGGTGATGAGCTGGGTCAGCGCACCAATCCACTGCCACTTGGTTACGGTCGGCGTCTTGAACGCAGCGAGCCAGCCACCAACGATCGCGGCGGCACCTAGGATATGCAAAAAAACGAGCACTAAGCGTAAAAAGTCCATGCCCCAGCTTAATCAATTTGCTGACACAGTGTCTATCAAGGACCGCCTTATGTGGTGCACATTACGTGGAGGCCCGCAGTTGGGGCGCCGCACGGCAACAGCAGCGGAGACAACGACGGCGGCCGGTGACTTGGTTTCCCAAGCCGCCGGCCGCCGTCGAACATGTACTGCAAAGTGTTCACCGCAAGGGTGAACGAGGAGCGCTAGAGACCCAGATCTGCCTCAAACGCGCCAGCTTCCAGGCGGACCTTGAGAGTCTGCAGGAAGCGGCCGGCGTCCGCGCCGTCCACCAGGCGGTGGTCGTAGGTCAGGCACAGGTACATCATGTGACGGATGGCGATGGTGTCATCGCCGTCAGCGTCAGCAACAACCATTGCGCGTTTGACGATCGCGCCGGTGCCAAGGATGGCAACGTTGGGCTGGTTGATGATCGGGGTGTCGAACAGTGCGCCAACGCTACCGATGTTCGTGATGGAGAACGTGCCGCCGGAGAGCTCGTCCGGACCGATCTTGCCGCTGCGGGTGCGTGCGCCAACATCGGCAATCTTGACAGCCAGGCCGGCCAGGTTCAGATCGCCCGCGTTGGTGATGACAGGAACCAGCAGGCCCTTTTCCGTGTCCACGGCAATCGCGAGGTGCTCGGCGTTGTGGTAGGTGATCTGCTGAGTTTCCTCGTTGTACTCACCATTGACCTTGGGGTGCTGCTTGAGCGCCTCGGTCACAGCCTTGGCAATGAACGGCAGGAACGTCAGCTTGGCACCGTTCACAGCCTGGAACGGTCCCTTCGCCTGGTTGCGCAGCTTCACGATGCGCGTCATGTCGATCTCATGCACCTGCGTGAGCTGCGTGGAAGCATCCAGCGACTCGCGCATGCGGCGGGCAATGACCTGACGGATCCGGGGTGCCTTGACTGTGGTGCCGCGCAATGAAGAAGGCACGACGGCGGGAGCAGCCTTGGCAGCGGAGGTCGCCACGGCGGCAGGCGCCGGAGCGGCAGCAGCCTTGGCGGCCTCAGCGGCAGCCACGACGTCCTGCTTGCGGATGCGTCCGCCAACACCGGAGCCGGTGACGGTGGTGATGTCAACGCCGTGCTGGTTGGCAAGCTTGCGCACCAACGGAGTCACGTAGTTGGAGTCGGCGCCGGCAGCGGGGGCTGCCGCGGCGGCAACCGGTGCGGGAGCGGGGGCTGCCGCGGGGGCGGGTGTGGCAACGGGTGCCGGAGCAGCAACAGGTGCTGCAACGGGTGCCGGAGAGGCCACGGGTGCCGGAGCAGCGGCAGGTGCCGGAGCTGGAGCAGGTGCCGGAGCTGCAGGGGCAGCTGCGCCTGCGGCACCGATGAGTGCCAGGACGCCGCCCACTTCAGCCGTCTCATCCTCGGGGACGCGGATTTCCAGCAAAACGCCGGCAACGGGGGAGGGGATCTCCGTGTCAACCTTGTCGGTGGACACCTCAAGCAGGGGCTCGTCAACCTCAACGGTGTCGCCCACGGCCTTCAACCAGCGGGTGACGGTGCCTTCGGTGACTGACTCTCCCAGGGCGGGGAGAACCAGCTCGTGGGCGTCGCCGGCCGGTGCGGCTGCAGGTGCTGCCTGGGCCTCAGCGGGAGCCTCGGCAGCGGGAGCCTCAGCGGCAGGCGCGTCAGCCGCGGGCGCTTCAGCCGCGGCTGCAGGCTCCTGCGCCGGAGCGGCAGGGGTTTCGGCCGCTGGGGCCGCACCGGTGCCTATGCGGCAAAGGGTTGCACCGACTTCGGCGGTCTCATCCTCAGGTACCAGGATTTCTTCCAGGATGCCGGCGAAAGGCGACGGAATCTCGGTGTCAACCTTGTCGGTGGATACTTCCAGTAGGGGCTCGTCGACTTCAACGCGGTCCCCGACCTGCTTGAGCCATCGCGTAACGGTACCTTCGGTGACGCTTTCACCCAAGGCGGGCAAGTTCACGGATTCAGACATTTCGTCCCCGTTCTCCTTCTAATGCGCTGCATTTCGCTGATGGTGCACCTTGATGCATCGCCACGAAATTCCTTAAAATTAAGTATGGTTTTTAGCTTAGTGCACCCGGCCGTTCGGCCGGATGCACTAAGAGGGTTTGCTGCTAGCCGTGGAGCGGGCGTCCGGCCAAGGCCATTGCCGCTTCTCCCAAAGCTTCGTTCTGTGTGGGGTGTGCGTGGATCAAGCCCGCGATGTCCTCGGGGTAAGCTTCCCAGTTCACGATCAGCTGTGCTTCACCGATCTGCTCGCCAATGTGGCTGCCGATCATGTGAACGCCGACCACGGGGCCGTCCTTCTCACGAACGAACTTGATGATGCCGCCGGTGCCAAGGATGGCGCTCTTGCCGTTGCCAGCCAAGTTGTACTCGGTGGATTCGACGTTGGCATCGCCAAACTTTTCCTTGGCCTGCTTTTCGTTCAGGCCAACCGAAGCAATTTCCGGGTCACAGAAGGTGACCTTGGGGATGTTGATGTCTTCGACGATGACAGGGTTCATGCCGGCGATTTCCTCGGCGACAAAGATGCCCTGCTGGAAGCCGCGGTGTGCAAGCTGCACACCGGGGACGATGTCCCCCACTGCGTAGACATTGCCGACGCCAGTGTGCAGGCGCTCGTTGGTGACGACGAAACCGCGGTCAATGGTGACGCCGGCTTCCTCGAAGCCCATGCCGGACGTGGACGGGCCACGGCCAACAGCGACAAGCATGAGGTCGGCTTCAAACGTCTTGCCGTCAACCAAGGTGGCCTTGACGCCGTCGTTGTTCTGCTCGACGCCCTGGAAGAAGGTGCCGGTGTTGAACTTGATGCCGCGCTTGCGGAACGTGCGCTCAAGGACCTTGATGATGGAGGCATCTTCGTTGGGCACAAGTGAAGCCATGCCTTCGATGATGGTGACTTCGACGCCGAAGGACTTCCAGACGGAAGCAAATTCGACGCCGATGACGCCGCCGCCGAGCACGATGGCACTCTTGGGCAGGGTTTCCATGGTCAGCGCCTCGTCGGAGGTGATGACCTTGCCGCCAATTTCCAGGCCGGGCAGGCTGCGTGAGTACGAGCCAGTGGCCAGCACAATGTTCTTGCCTGTGTAGTTCACACCGTTCACGGTGATGGTGTTGGCTGCCGTGAGCTTGCCTTCACCGTCGATGACAGTGATGCCCTTGCCCTTGATGAGGCCCTGCAAACCCTTGTACTTGCCGGCAATGATGCCGTCCTTGTACTTGTTGACAGCGACCAGGTCGATGCCGTTGAGCTGGCTGTTGACGCCGATTGAGGCGCCTTCACGGGCGTGGTCGGCTACCTCTGCTGCGTGCAACAGGGCCTTGGTGGGGATGCAGCCGTTGTGCAGGCAGGTGCCACCCAACTTGCCCTTCTCCACGAGGCCAACGGTCATGCCCAATTGGACTGCGCGCAGGGCAGTTGCATAACCGCCGCTGCCACCGCCGAGAACCAAAATATCGAATTCTTGCCCAGCTGCCTGTTCGGCCACTTAGACGCTCCCTCGCGTTCGGGTGGCGCACGCATTGTTCGCGCGCCATCTCATCAATTATTGAAAGAAGGGCCCATTCGTTCCAGAATGTGCCACTTCTGCCGGTCATGGATAAATACTTTCAGCATTTACCTTACGTCAGTTGTTCCATGCAACACCCGCGCTGCTGTCACAGTAAAGGTGAATGTGGTCATACTCACTGTGGTGTTGCCCATGGGCCAGTCAGCGGGCGCCCGTTTTAGGCGCTGCGGGCCACAACGTCCTCAACATATGCGACCAGGGTGCGCACTGCCATGCCTGTGCCCTGCTTGGGTGTGTAGCCGTATGGGGAGCCCTCGTTGAAGGCCGGCCCGGCGATATCCAGGTGGGCCCACGGGATGGTTTCCCCGTCCTTGCCCTTGCCGACGAATTCCTGCAGGAATACGGCGGCTGTCATCATGCCGCCCATGCGTTCGCCAATGTTGGCCATGTCCGCAACTGGGGAATCCAGCGACGGCCGCAGCTCTTCGGGCAGCGGCATCGGCCAGACGAGCTCGCCGGCCCTGTCGGCGGCGGCCTTCAATGCTGCACTGACGCCTTCGTCACCCATGACGCCCGCGGTGCGGTGGCCCAAGGCAACGACCTGTGCCCCGGTCAGCGTGGCGACGTCAATGATCACGTCGGGGAACTCCTGGGATGCGGCAACGAGACCGTCAGCCATGACGAGGCGGCCTTCGGCGTCGGTGTTCAGCACCTCGACGGTCTTCCCGCCAAACATTGTCAGCACGTCGGATGGGCGGATGGCGGTGCCTGAGGGCATGTTCTCGGCAATGCACAGCCAGCCCGTGACGTTGACCGGCAGGCCCAGTGCGGCCACGGCCAGGACTGCGTTGAGCACTGCTGCAGCGCCCGCCATGTCGCATTTCATGGTGATCATGCCGGCGCCGGGCTTGATGGAAATTCCGCCGCTGTCAAAGGTGATGCCCTTGCCCACCAAGGCAAGGTCTGCAACTGCGCGTTCGGACTTGTATTCCAGCTTGACCATGCGCGGCGGTCGTGAGGATCCCTGTCCCACGCCCATGATGCCGCCGTAGCCGTCCTTGAGGAGGCGCTTCTCGTCCATAACCGTGACCTTCACGGGCAGGCCCTTGGACAGATCCCTGGCGGCATCGGCGAAAGTGGCCGGGTACAGCTTGCTGGGAGGCTCGTTGACGAGCGTGCGGGTGGCGTTGACTGCCTTGGCAACGATGGTTGCGCGCTCCAATGCGGCTGCCAGCTCCGGATCCTTCGCGAGCGTGGAGTGAATTGTGACCTTGGCCACGGGCTCGCGCCTGTCCTTGGTGCTTGAGTGCAGGCTCGCGTATTGGTAGGCACCCAGTGCGGCGCCCTCGGCAAGCGCTGCAACCTGGCCGACGCCCGTCGTCGGAATGGCAAAAAGGACGTGCTTGAGTCCTGCAAGCTGGCGGATCGCCGCGCCCGCCGTTCGGCGCAGGGCTTCATCGCCGGCCGTGTTGTTCTTGACGGCGCCAATGCCGGCAAGAACCAGGATGTTCGCGCCGCTCTCCGGCAGCCCGGGGAGTCGGATGATCTGGTCAGCGGCACCGGTGACGCCCAGTGCAGGCATGGAGGCCTTGAGGGAGGCAAGCGCCGCGGCGGAGAGCGGGGCATCCAAAATGACGGGCCCGTCGGCACCCTTGCTCACGGCAACGACGAGGGCGTCTGCCGAAACCTTTGCCAACTCGCTGCTGACTACGCGGAAGCTGATGTTTTCCTTGAAACTCACTGAAATACTGTCCTCACTTTGGGGTGTTGATGAACGGGTATCGCTGCCTTCGATCGTAGCGTCATCGCCTCCCGAATGCGCGCCGGCGAACGGCCGGCGGGCATGGACGGGGAATCGACGGCATTGGCCGGCCAGGGCTGCCGGCTGCGGGGCCGTGTGGGCCATGCGCGAAATCGCCGGGGAAAGCAGAAGTCGCCCAGTGGCGCTGCTCCTGCCCACTGCATCCAGAGCCCCGGCGTCAAAGTGCGCGACGCCGGCGGCAACACCGGTGGGCCGGCTCTGGCATCGGACAGCCGGGGACGCCGGCTGCGATCACCGCCACGGGCGGTCCCGCGCGGAACCGCAGCTTGCGGGGCGATCGATGGCATCATTGGAATGTTCGGGGCGACGGTGGCGTTGTGCTGTTCAGAGACACAAGCTGCTGAGGAAACCCATGAATATGACCGAGTACACCCCGTTTCAAGACCCCGAGTCCCTCTATGCCCTGAACGAAGAGCTGATCGCCGGCGAAGACCTCCGCGGTGCCAACCTGCTCATGGCGTTCACCGGTTTCTCGGATGCCGGCCATGTTGTCACCCAAATTTCCGGCGAACTCAAGGACCAGCTGGCCGGCGAGCCCGTGGCTGTTTTCGACATTGACCAGCTCGTTGATTACCGTTCGCGCAGGCCCCGCATTACGTTCTCCGAGGATCACCTCAGTGGCTACAAAGCACCGTCGCTGGTGCTCTACCGCATGGTTGACGCCCTGGGCACACCGTTCCTTTACCTCACGGGCAGCGAGCCCGATTTGCAGTGGGAACGATTCAGCCGGGCGGTCCTGGGCTTGGTTGAACGCTTTGACGTGAATCTGGTTGCCTGGGTGCATTCGGTGCCCATGCCGGTCCCGCACACCCGCCCAATCGGTGCCACCGTGCACGGCAACCGGCCGGACCTGATTGAGGGCATCTCGGCGTGGAAAACCACCATGGAGATTCCTGCCGCCGTCGGACACGTGCTTGAATTCAAGCTCGCCGCCGCGGGGCGCAATGTGGTCGGATATGCCGTCCATGTCCCGCACTACTTGTCCGACGCCGAGTACCCGCCGGCCGCCGTCGCCGGTTTGGAGTATTTGGGGGCCGCCGCCTCCCTGATGCTGCCCAGCGAACGCCTGCGCGAGGCCGGCCGGGCCGTTGAACGCCAAATCACCGAACAGGTTGAAGGTTCCAGCGAGGTTGCCACGGTGGTTAAAAATCTGGAGAAACAGTACGACGAACACACGGACGGCAACGCCCCCCGCTCGCTGTTGGCTGGCGACAATGACGAACTTCCGGACGCCGATGAGCTCGGTGCCGCAGTGGAGGCGTATCTGGCCAGCCGTGACGCCGGGCAGCATGGCGGGCGGCAGGATGGGTCCGGGACTGGCATAGGCTAGGTGGGTGGATAGCAAACGTGCGTGGTTGGTGTGGGGTGTTGGAGTTTTTGCCTACCTGATTGCAATCACCCATCGAACGTCCTTTGGTGTTGCCGGGCTCGTCGCCACCGAACGGTTTGGGGCCACGGCGTCCGCGCTGTCAGCATTTACAGTCATTCAGCTCATTGTTTACGCCGGGCTGCAAATTCCCGTTGGCGTGCTGGTTGACAGGTTTGGGCCACGGGTCATGATTGCCACCGGAGCCGCGCTGATGGTGCTGGGCCAGCTGCAGCTGGCGGGTGCCACGTCCGTGCCGGCAGGTGTGGTGGGCAGGATTTTTGTTGGCGCAGGCGACGCCATGACTTTCATTGCGGTCATCCGCCTCATCCCGCTGTGGTTCCCCACACGCCGGGTCCCGGTGCTGACGCAGCTGACGGGCCAGTTGGGCCAATTTGGCCAGCTCATCAGCATCGCCCCGTTTGCTTTTGTGTTGAACCATGCCGGGTGGAGCCAGGCTTTCCTGGGGCTGGCAGCCCTGGGGGTCTTGGCCTGTGTGCTCTCTGCCGCCGTATTGCGGAATGCGCCGGCGGGTTCGGCTGCACCCATTGTCCGGCCGGGAATCAAGGAGACCGCAGCGGACCTTGCCACGGCTTGGCGGCAGCCCGGGACGCGGCTTGGGATGTGGACCCACTTCGCCACGCAATTCTCAGGCACAGTCTTCGTCCTGACATGGGGTTATCCGTTCCTGGTTTCGGGACAGGGACTGGACACGGCAACGGCCAGCATCCTGCTGAGCTTGTTCGTGGTTGTGGGTATCATCTGCGGACCGTTCCTGGGCAGCTGGGTGGGCAGGCACCCGCTGCGCCGCTCTACGATGGTCCTTGCCGTCACTGTTGCCATCGCGGCTGCCTGGGCGGCTGTGCTGCTGCATTCCGGCCCCTCACCGCTATGGCTGCTGGTGGTCCTTGTCCTTGTCCTTGCCGTGGGCGGGCCGGCCTCAATGATCGCCTTTGACTTTGCCAGGACCTTCAATCCCTCGCACAGGATTGGCACGGCGACAGGCATTGTGAATGTGGGCGGCTTCTTCGCCGCATTGGTGACGATGTACGTGATCGGGCTCATCATCGACGTGCTCAACCAAGTTGGGTTTTCTTCCGACGGCCTGTATTCGCTCGACGCCTTCCGGGTGGCGTTCTCGTTTCAGTTCCTGGTGCTCGGCATCGGCATCGGAGCTGTCATCACCACCCGGCGGAAGGTGCGCCGGAGCATGGCGGAACGCGGCGAACTCGTCCCGCCGCTGCGTGATGTCCTGTCCGACAACCGGCGCAGGCGCCAGCAGTTCCGACAGGAGCAAAAGGACGAGCGGACGGCTCGCAGGGACTGAGCATCGCTGCCGAACCGCAGTGGCCCGGGCCGAACTGCACGGGCCGGGTGGCGGCGGTCCGGCCTGCGGGGGATGGCTGTGCAGAGCGGACGCCAGCCGCAAACATGCGGAAGCGGGGCTGTGTTATCCACAGATGCACCGTTTTCGTCCAAGGGCCCTGTTTTCTGCGTCTGCGGGGCAGCAGCCTTGAGGCATGAGAAAGCAAATAGATAAGATCAAAGTCAGCGCCGGTGAGGATCTCCTGGCGTTCATCCCCCATATGGTGGGGTACTGGCCGGAGCGCAGCATCGTGTGCATCGGCATGAGCGGCAAGCATCTCCGGGCAACCATGCGGCTGGACCTGCCTCCCGACAACTCCGCTGTTGATCTGGCGCGTTTTGCCACCATTGCCGCGTCACAACTTGCCAGCGACTACGAAGCTGACGGCTGCCTGATAGCAATCTTCGGTGACGAGGAGTGGCTGCAGCCGGAGCCACTCCCACACGCCCGGGTGTACAAGGCGTTGCGGGCGGCCTTCGAAGAATACGAGCTGCCCGTGCGCGACTCCTGGTTCGTTGGTTTGAACCACTGGCGCAGCCTCGAATGCGACGACGCCCAATGCTGTCCGTGGCCGGGAAAAGACAACGCCTTAATCAAGGAGAGCTTTGTCAATGCCGAGTTCATCTTCCGCGGAAGCATGGTCAGGGACAGCCCCAAGGCACAGATCAAGGAACTCGTGGCCCTCAGGGATCCAAAATTCGTTGAGGCCGTGATGGCGGCGGGGACGGACCTGAGGGAGCCACTGGCGGTGGGCGGCTCGGGCGCACACCAGCTGGCAGTCACTCTCGGAGCGTGGGAATACAGTCTGGCCCGCTGGCCGGTGACACCCGACCCGGCCATGGCTGCCTACCTTCTGGCAAGCCTGGCCCAAGGGACCGTCCGCGACGCCGTCATCGTCGCGCTTGCCGCGACGCCACGACACTCGATGGCAGGCGCCGCCGCACTGGGCCTTGTGCCGCTGGACTCCGACAGGGTGAAGGTGCCGCGCAATTGGCACGGTGGAAATCAAGCCTCCGGCTGCGAAGTGGACTTGGACAACATCGGCGATGAGGAAATCAGGCTGGCCGGCCCAGACTTTGCCCGCATATTGGTGGGAGAAGTGTCTGGCAGCAGCAGTGTCGCCGGTTTCAGCACTGCCAGCCTCACCGCTGCCGGGACGGGCGGACCGGACTGGGCCAGACTGGACGTGGCCGAACCGCTGCTGCAGTTTCTGGCCCGGTCCACACAGTCCGCTGACAAGGCGCCGGTGCTGTGCCTGTTGGGGTGGATCCAGTGGTGCAAGGGACACGGGACATGGGCGGGAGGCTACTTTCAGGCCTGCCAGGAACATCAACCGGGATACAGGCTGGCAAGCATGCTTGACCAGCTGCTGGCAGCCGGACACATTGCCGAGTGTGCCAAGAACCCCAACACCGCCTGGCACGGCTACGCGGACAAAGAAGCGCCGGACGAGGTTGCATGACGGACTCTGGCCCACAAACAAGCTGTCCTCCAAAGGAGAGAGGCCCAAGGCATGGTGCGGCTCCGGTGCGAACGGCTGCGCCAGTGCGAAGGAGCTGCGCCAGTCCGCGCCGGCCCGCTGTGAACATTCGTGAAAGAACACACCCGCCACGGGTCTCCTTGGGCACTGACCACAGGATAAATCGTGAGATACTGTAAGCCGAGACCCGGTTGGGTCCGTGTTGATGTATTGGCAATGTTTGGACAAAAGGTCTGGAAGGTATTTTCTTCCAGGGATGCGGGAACAACGCAGCCTCACAAGGAGTTATACCTTGTGACCCTCCAGGCAAACCTGATGCGACAAGCAACATGGACTTGACAGGGTCATAGTGGTGTTGCCCGAAGGTAACTCCACAGACCGCCGTAAGAAAGGTTTTCTGTGTCTGCTACTGCCAAGAGCAAAGTCTCCACAACCAAGGAGATTGAGGACTCCGCATCTTCAGCCACCGTGCCGTTGACACCCGCCCAGAAGCGGGCTGCCACCATTGCCGCCAAGAAGGCCGCCGCTGCCGAGGGTGCTCCCGCTGACGCGGCGAAAGCTGCCCCCAAAAAAGCCGCGCCCGCACGCCGGGGCAAGGGAAAAATCAAGGACGAAGAAGAGTCCACAACCGAGACCGTTGTGGAAGAGGACGAGGACGATTCAGCTCCGAAACGTCCCCTGCCCACCGGAACAGGCTTTGTCTACTCCGACTCCGACGATGACGATGCCCCGGTCCAGCAGGTCATGTCGGCAGGTGCAACCGCCGACCCGGTCAAGGATTACCTGAAGCAAATTGGCAAGGTCGCGTTGCTCAATGCTGAGCAGGAAGTTGATTTGGCCCTGCGCATTGAGGCCGGCTTGTTCGCCACCCAGAAGCTTGCCACCGGTGGCGACGCCATGGATGCCCAGCTCAAGCGCGACCTGGGGCGCATTGTGCACGATGGCAAGCGCGCCAAGAACCACCTGCTGGAGGCGAACCTGCGTCTGGTGGTCTCACTGGCAAAGCGTTACACCGGCCGCGGCATGCTCTTCCTGGACTTGATCCAGGAAGGCAACTTGGGCTTGATCCGCGCAGTCGAGAAGTTCGACTACACCAAGGGCTTCAAGTTCTCCACGTACGCCACCTGGTGGATCCGCCAGGCCATCACCCGTGCCATGGCCGACCAGGCCCGCACCATCCGCATCCCCGTGCACATGGTTGAGGTCATCAACAAGCTGGCCCGCGTCCAGCGCCAGATGCTGCAGGACCTGGGCCGCGAACCAACACCCGAGGAATTGGCCAAGGAATTGGACATGACCCCGGAAAAGGTTGTCGAGGTCCAGAAGTACGGCCGCGAGCCCATCTCCCTCCACACCCCCTTGGGTGAAGACGGCGACTCCGAATTCGGTGACTTGATTGAAGACTCCGAAGCCGTTGTCCCCGCCGACGCCGTGTCCTTCACCTTGCTGCAGGAACAACTGCACTCGGTCCTTGACACGCTGTCTGAGCGTGAAGCCGGCGTAGTTGCCATGCGCTTTGGCCTGACCGATGGACAGCCGAAGACTTTAGACGAAATCGGCAAGGTCTACGGCGTTACGCGTGAGCGCATCCGCCAGATCGAATCCAAGACGATGTCCAAGCTGCGCCACCCGTCGCGCTCACAGGTCCTGCGCGACTACCTGGACTAAGCTGCTTGAAGCTGACCCGCAGTTGTGGTCGCAAAACACCCTTGAAAGGCGTGTTTTACGACCACAACTGCGGGTCACTTGTTTAAGGCCGGGAGGCTCAGGGCTGGTGTTTCGCCCTGGCATGGTTGGCCGCTTCGGTGCGGTTGGCCACGTTCAGCTTGCGCAGGATTGCCGAGACGTGGACGCTGACTGTCTTGGCGCTGATGAAGAGTAGCGCCCCGATTTGCTTGTTGCCCAGGCCCTCGGCGACCAAGTCCAGCACCTGGGTCTCTCGCGCCGTCAGTTCCAAGGTGTTGGGGCGCGGGCTCGGACCGTCAAGGGGCAGCCCGGACCTGGTGGCAAAGTCCCTGGCAAGGACCGTGACCAGGCCTGCCCCGATTCCCTCCGCAGCTTCGATGGCATCGCGCAGCGATGCGGCCGCCGCGGACTTGTGCCCGGCAAACTGTTCGGCCTGCCCTTTTCGAAGTGAAACGTAGCATCTGAGATGGGCCGGCAGTGCCTGGCACAGTTCTGCGGCGCTGTGCCAGGCGGGCGGATCGTTGCCGGTTCCCCCGTCGCCGCCAAGTTCGGCCTCAAAGAGTGCCGACCATGCCGGGTGCGTGGGCCAGAAACTGTCCCGTTGCAAGAGGCTCCTCAGCCGGGCTTCGGCGGCATCGTCAACGTCCATCCCGGACTGGCGCCTGGCGGCAAGAATCCTCGCCGCGACGGCAATCAATGGGAGGTCGCAGCCCGGGAGTGAGCGGAACTCAGGGCTCATGAGGAATGACGCTTCCCGCCAAGCCGCATCGAGGTCCCCGCGCACCCACGCCAGTTCCGCAGCGAACATTGCCAGGGGCAGCCGTGACTGCATCTCCACACGTGCCAGCTCGTGCAGCAGCGGCTGCCACTGCTGGAACAGGGCAGCCGCTCCGGCGGTGTCACCGCCCCAGAGGGTTGACCAGCTCTTTGAGCGCAGGAGGTAGGCGTGGAAAGAGCTCGGAGGTGACAGGGACAAGTTGCGTTCCAGGAGGGCATGGGCCTTGTCCCAGTCGCCCCGGGCAAAAAGGGGTTCCACGGCGTTGGATGAGAGGATGGCGCCTGTCGTTCGCTCCACGCCCAGCTCGCGAGCCTGCCTGATGCCTTCTTCTGCGACACTGATGGATTCGTCGTACTTGCCCAGCTGGTTAAGTGCATCCGAATAATTGATGCGGTAACGCAGGAGCGCGTCAGAGTCGCCCTGTGCGAGGTCTTTTGCGGCTTCGAGGTCCGTCCGCCAGCCGTCGATGTCACCGGCAATGTTGCGTGAACAGCCGCGCAGGTTCAAGGCGATGGACTGTTCGGCGCGGTCCGCGCCCGCCCTGGACAGCTCCAGGGCCTCGCTGGCCATGCTGATCGACTCGCTTGGCTTCGCCTCCAGCATGTACCTGGCGGCAAGGTGGTTCAACAGGGTTGCCCGGAGCCGGTCGTCGCTGCCCCGAGGGGTGAATTCCAGGGCCCGCAGCAGCAATTCGGCCGAACCCGGTTGTGCGTTGAACCCGAGGTACCGCGCCTGGTCGGCGAGCAACCGTGCCAAGTCGGTCCCGCCGACATCTGGCTCTGCCGCAGCCAGGCGGATGACGGCCAGTGACCGTTCGCCGTTGCCGGCCTGGTTGTGCGCGGAGGCGGTGCGTGCCATCAGGGCGAAGCGGGGCATGCCGGCAAGGGTTGCTGCGTCCTCAACCCGGTCCCAGAGTTCCAGCGCACGCTCACCCATGCGGGCTGCCGTTGAATAGGCGTAGCTGTGTTCCGCCTCTGCGACTGCGGCAATGGAGGCCCGGAATGTTTTCTCCTGCGCGTTTGCGGCATGCCAGTGATAGGCAATTTCGACGGCGTCGCGGTGACCGGGGCCGGTGGATTCCAGTGCCTGCGCGTACCGGGTGTGGAAACGGGTGCGCTCACCGGGGAGCAGGTCGGCATGGATGGCCTCACGGACCAGGGCATGCCGAAAGGCATAGCAGCGCCCGTCCAACGTCAGCAAGTTGGCGCGCTGTGCCGCACGGGCGGAGGCCTCAAATTCCTCGAGGGACCTGTCATAAGCCGCCAAGGCCTGCGTGTGCGGCACGGACAGGCCCCCGGCAGCCAGGACACGCAGGAAATACTGGACGGAATCAACCATCCGCTCGTACCGTGCCAGCAGCAGGTCGGTCAGTGTGGCAGGCAGGGCCTCTGCCGGGCCGCAGTCCCCGAGGCCCAGCAGCTCCTCCACAAAGAAGGGAATGCCCTCACTGCGTGCGAAAACGTTTTCAACCAGTTCGTAACCGGCATCCTGGCCAGTGATTGCCTCGACTAGGGCACGCACCTGGTCCTTGGTGAGCCGGCTCAGGCGGATGGACTTCGCGTAGCGTCCGCGCTCGGATTCGGCCAGGAAGTTCCGCAGGGGATGCCCGCGGTGGATGTCGTCGCTGCGATAGCTCAAGATCAGCAGGAACTGTCCGCCGCTGAAGGCGCGGAGAATGAAGCGCAATACTGTCAAGGTGGCATCGTCGGCCCAGTGCAGGTCCTCCACCACGACGACGGCCGGCTGGCCTGCGCTGGCACGTTCCAAAACGGTGCTGACGGCCTCCAGGACGCGGTTGGCGGTGGGGAGCCCCTCGAGTTCCGTGCCGACCTCCGGCAGCAGCAGGGACAAGGCGTCCCGCCCGGGGCCGGCGAAGTCCAGCACGGTGTCTATGCCGATCTGTGCTGCGAGGGAGCGCAACACCCCGGTCAGTGGTGCGTACGGCGGGGCCAGTGTGCCAAGGTCCACACACTGTCCGGTGATGATCCTTGCCTGCCCCGAGATGGCTTCCAGGAACTCGCCCAGCAGCCGCGTCTTGCCCAACCCTGCCTCGCCGCCGATGATGACGGCTTGGGGCTTGCTGTCCGCAGCGTCTGCAAAGGAGGCCATGAGCGCTTGCATCTCGGCGTCACGGCCGATCATTTGAGTGCTCGCCTGGGTCATCTGCATGGTCCAATCCTGCCACGATCCAGCGGGGGCGTCAGTGGTGTGCGGGGCTGTGGGGACGTTATCCTGCCCGGAAACTGCTGCGAACCGATGTGGCGGGGCGGGAGGCCCTGGCCAGGAAGCGGTGCCACCGGCCTGAAGCCCGGCGTGCCGGCACCTTGGCGGCAAGAGCTTCCTTTTGCAGCCTGCGCCGTTCCAAGGCGATTGCCATTTCCCGTTCGTTTTGGTGGGATATTTGCAGAGCCATGAAGTCAGACATGGTCACCCCTTGTTCGTGAAGGTTCCTGCGGATGTGGAGCCTTCGTGATGACTCAATTCTTCCGTTCCAGGCGACCTCGAACATGGGGTAAATGCCCTATCTTTGGCCAGCCCGGCCGTGCCTAAGGCACCCAGGCTGCCTTAGGCGACGGGCCGGATTCCGGGCCGGGGTGGGCGGAATTGCGGCCGGGGCGCGGGCTCGGCCGCACGGCCGGGGACACGCCCTGGCGGGGGATCGGCGGGACGCAACGCCACGCCGTCGTACGCAGGGCAAAAAAGTAAGGGCCCCGGATTCCGGGACCCTTACTTTGGCAATATTTCCTAGTCGACCGAGACGGGCGCCTTTTCGTGCAGGCGGCCGGTCTCATCGAGCCAGTCTGACGCCAACGGCTTCAGGGTGGCCTCGACTGCGCGGGCATGGTGACCGCAGAAGAGCAGTTCACCGCCGGAGGATTCCAAGACTACGCGCACGTATGCCTGTGCGCCGCAACGGTCGCAGCGATCAAGGGTGGTCAGCTGAGGGCTGGTAGCTGTTGTTGTGGTCATGATGGCCTCCTTCATAAGTTCCTGTACTTCATACAACCATCATTTGCCCCGCTTCCTTCCATGGCGTGGGGGACTTTCGCTAACCGCGTATCCGTGTTGAACGCGGCGATTGGGGGCCCGGGGACTGTGGCGATTGCCAGCTTTTGTCGGGACACCCATTAACCTTGATAATGACCGGCCAGCAAAAACCTTGAAGGAGTATGTCCACCGTGGCACGCGAGAGTTCCAATTACAGTGCACGCCACCTCTCTGTGCTGGAGGGGCTGGAAGCTGTTCGGAAACGCCCGGGGATGTACATCGGCTCCACGGACTCCCGCGGCTTGATGCACTGCCTGTGGGAGATCATTGACAACTCCGTGGACGAGGCCCTGGCCGGGTACGGGCAAAACATTTCCGTCATTTTGCACAAGGACAATTCGGTTGAGGTGCACGACGACGGCCGCGGCATCCCCGTGGACGTGGAACCGAAAACGGGCCTGAGCGGCGTTGAAGTGGTGCTGACCAAACTGCATGCGGGCGGCAAGTTTGGCGGCGGCTCCTACGCGGCCTCCGGTGGCCTGCACGGTGTTGGTGCCAGCGTCGTCAACGCGCTGTCGGCCCGCATGGACGCGCAGGTCGACCGCAGTGGCAAGACCTATCAAATGAGTTTCCGCCGCGGCGAGCCCGGGCACTTCAAGGACGTCGGCAAGTCGCTGAGCCCGGATGTGCCGTTTGAACCGTTCACCGAAAAGTCCAACCTTGACATTGTCGGCACCACCAAGCGGGGGGTGACGGGAACCCGCATCAGATACTGGGCCGACAGGCAGATCTTTACGGCCGACGCCAAATTCTCCTACGACGAGCTGGTGGGCCGTGCCCGCCAAACCTCATTCCTGGTGCCGGGGCTCAAAATCCGTGTCGTTGACGAGCGCCGCGTTGCCGGAACGCCGGGGGAGTTCGCCACCCACGAGGAAGTGTTCCACCACGACGGAGGCATTTCCGAGTTTGTGGACTTCCTCTCCGTCGGCGGCCCTGTCACCGACATTTGGCGTCTGCAGGGAAACGGCACGTTTACCGAGACCGTCCCGGTTCTGAACAGTGCCGGCCATCTGGAGAGCACCGCCGTCGAACGTGATTGTGAAGTGGACATTGCCCTGCGCTGGGGCATCGGCTACGACACGACCATGCGCAGCTTTGTGAACATCATTTCCACGCCCAAGGGTGGCCGCCACCAGGAGGGCTTTGAGCAGGCGCTGCTGAAAACGTTCCGCAAGGTCATCGAAGCCAACGCCCGCAAGCTCAAGGCCGGCAACGACAAGATTGAGAAGGACGATGTCATGGCGGGCCTCACGGCCGTCCTGACGGTGCGCCTGGCGGAGCCGCAATTCGAGGGGCAGACCAAGGAGATCCTGGGCACGCCCGCCGTCAAGAACATTGTGGCCAAAGTGGTGGAGAAGGAGCTCAAGGCCAAACTGGAGTCCAGCGCCCGTGGCGAGAAGATCCAGGCCGCCACGCTGCTGGAGAAGGTTGTTTCCGAGATGAAGTCGCGCATCTCGGCCCGAGTCCACAAGGAAACCCAGCGCCGCAAAAACGCCCTGGAGACATCCTCGCTGCCCACCAAGCTGGCCGATTGCCGCAGCAATGACGTGGCGAAGAGTGAGCTGTTCATCGTGGAGGGTGACAGTGCGCTGGGTACGGCGAAGTTGGCGAGGTCCTCCGACTTCCAGGCGCTGCTGCCCATTCGCGGAAAGATCCTCAACGTCCAAAAGGCCTCGGTGGGGGACATGCTCGCCAATGCCGAATGTGCGGCCCTGATCCAGGTGGTGGGTGCCGGATCCGGGCGGAGCTTCGACCTGGAATCGGCACGCTACGGCAAGGTCATCCTCATGACCGACGCCGACGTTGACGGGGCCCACATCCGCACCCTGCTGCTGACCTTGTTCTTCCGCTACATGCGCCCCATGATCGACGCCGGAAACGTCTACGCCGCAGTCCCGCCGCTGCACCGGGTGGAAGTCATCCACAGGGGAACCAAGGCCAACGAGATGGTGTACACCTACTCTGAGAAGGAACTGCACACCCTGCTCGCCAAGTTGGAGAAGGCCGGCAAGAGCCACAAGACGCCCATCCAGCGCTACAAGGGCCTGGGCGAAATGGATGCCGACCAACTGGCGGAGACCACCATGGACCCGCGGCACAGGATGCTGCGCCGGGTCACGAGCGCCGACGCCGACCGCGCCGAGCACACCTTTGAGCTGCTCATGGGCTCCGAGGTGGCCCCGCGCAAGGAGTTCATCGTGGCCGGCAGCGAGTACCTGGACCAGGAGCGCATCGACGCCTAGGCAATCAACATCCGCGGACCTTGCATCGCCAGGCACGACGGCGGGAGGCCACCTTCCGCTGTCACGGCGAACTTGCGCCGGCCTACTTTTTTGGTGGCGCCCGCCTGCGCCCACAACTGCAGGAGCGTCGGGGAAGGGGTCAGGCGAGGATGCCCGGCACGAGCAGCAGCGCCGTGGGGATGGCCAGCAGGAGCAGCGCTCCGGCAACGACGACTGACCGGGTGCCGGCTTGCAGGGCGGGGGCCGGTGCCAGCAGCCTGCCCAGCCGGGCCGACGTCGTGGCAGGGGTGTCAATTTGCTGGGCATTGCCGGCAACCAGCGTGTCGGCGGGCAGTTGGGCTGAGCCGCTGGCGACCAGGGCGATGGCCGTGACAAGGGTGGACTTGCTCACTGAACGCAGGGCGACGTCGTCGGCCATGATCTCGATCAGCGAGGACACGGCCTGCTGGGCAAGCTTTGAGGTGGGCAGCCAGGGCAGGGCTGAACGCCAGGCGGCAAACGCCCACAGCAGCAGGTGGTGGCGCTGGGTCAGATGAGTTTGTTCGTGCAGCAGGACGGCATGCAGTTCCTCGGGGGAGAGCAGCTCGAGCAGCCCCTCTGACAAGACGGTGACGGAGCGGGAACCTCCGGGCAGGCAATACGCAACAGGGGCCTGGTGGCTGATGACGAGTGTGTCGGGCCGGTCGCTCGAGGGGGAACTGAGCAGGTGCAGCAGGTCCCGGTGGCGGCGGCGCTGGCGTTGGATGCGGTAGTAGCTCAGCCACAGCGTGAACACGAGATGGGCCGAGAGCAGGGCCGCCGCGCTCAAGGCGAAGGCGTGGAGCAGGCCGAGCGTGTCGAGGGACTGGTGGCCGGTGACGATCCGGAGCAGCCCGCGCAAACCGCTGGCCAGGTTGTCGCCAAGGGGCACGAGCCCGTAGCACAACATCGCCCCGACCATGGAGAGCCCGCCGGCAAGGGCGATGGACTGCCACAGCACCATGGCAGCAAAAGGGGCCCGCGCAGGCCAATTTGCACGGGCAAGGAAGACGGGCACCGGCCACGCCAAGGCTACGGCCAAGGCGGCAAGGAACCATGAGGTCCAAAACATGTATTACAACTTACCGCGTGCAGCTGCGTGCCGGCATGGAGCAGGCACGGCTGGCGGTGATGGCCTCAGTGCCCCAGCAGCTTCCGCAGCGTTTCCGCTTCCCCGGAGCTGACGGTGCCAATGAACCGTGCCAGGACTGCTTCACGGTCGGGAGCCGAGCCCAACACCTCGAGCATGAGTTCGGCTGTGTGGTCCTCACGGGTGGTCACTGCACGGTAGCGGTGCGGACGGGAGGAACGCTCGCGTTCGACGAGGCCCTTCTTTTCCAGGCGCGAAAGCACTGTCAGGACGGTTGTGACGGCCAGCGGGCGGGACTCGGTGGTGCCGTCACCGCCCGAGGGGCGCTGTGAAAGCAAATCGCGCAGGATGTTTGCCGTAATGGCTTCCTGATGTTCCCACAGCAGGTCCATGACCGCTCTTTCGAGATCTCCAAGCGTTGCCATAATTCATCCTTAGGTTCCTGCGGGCATCGAGCAATGTGGCCGATTGATCATTGCCACACAGCTAAATCTACACGGTTTGACAGCAATGTTCTACACGGGGTAGAACTAGAACTTCTACGTGATGTAGAAAGTAGTGGACAGCCTGCCGATTTTCGTGGACGAGGGGTATCAAGTGGAAGCTCTGGACATAGCCAGATGGCAGTTCGGAATAGTGACGGTTTATCACTTCCTGATGGTGCCGCTCACCATTGGTCTCGGCACGCTGGTGGCGATTCTGCAGACGCGGTGGCACAAGACAGGCAACGAAGCGTATCTGCGCATGACCAAGTTCTGGGGCAAGCTGTTCCTGATCAACTTCATCATGGGCGTGGCCACGGGCATCGTCCAGGAGTTCCAGTTCGGCATGGCCTGGAGCGAGTACAGCCGCTTTGTCGGGGACGTCTTTGGCGCCCCGCTGGCCATGGAATCACTGCTGGCATTCTTTGTCGAATCAACGTTCCTGGGGCTGTGGATTTTTGGCTGGAAGAAACTGCCCGCCAAGATTCACCTCGCCTGCATCTGGATTGCCGTGTGCGGCTCCATCGTCTCCGCCTACTTCATTCTCGTGGCCAACTCCTGGATGCAGCATCCCGTCGGCGTTGAAATGCTCGACGGGCGCCCCGTCATGGTCGACGCCTGGGCCGTGTTCACGAACAACACCGCCATCATTGCGTTCGTCCACACCCTCACCGGGGCGCTGGCTGTCGCCGGCGGATTCCTGCTCGGCATCGCCTGGTACCACCTGTGGAGGCGCCGCAAGGACGGCATCGACACCGTGGACGCCAAGGGCCGTGTCGTGGTGGGAGACTCCGCAACCATCCCCGGCCGCGACAAGAAGGACCACGAGGTCTGGATCAAGTCCCTGCGCATCGGGGCTGTCGTGGCCATGATCGCCTTTGCCGGTGCCGCCGTCTCCGGAGACGTGCAGACGAAGCTCATGTTTGAGCAGCAGCCCATGAAGATGGCAGCCGCCGAAGCAGCCTGCCACGACGGCACCGGCTTCTCCATCCTCTCCGTCGGCGATGTCGGTGCACAGGACTGTTCCGACGTCGTGGCCGTCATGGAAGTGCCGGGCCTGCTCTCCTTCCTGGCCCACGGTGACTTCACCACCGACATCAAGGGCGTGAACACCCTGGTGCCCGAATACCAGGCCAAGTACGGCACCCACCTGCCCGACGACCCCATGTACGGCTCACGCGCCGGGCAGGAAATCAACTACGTCCCGATCATGCCCGTCACCTACTGGGGCTTCCGGATGATGATCGGCTTCGGCGGGGTCGCCGCCATGGCCGCAGCTGTTGCCCTCTGGCTGACCAGGAAGGGCACGGTGCCGCGGTCCAAGGGCCTGATGCGCCTTGCGCTGATCGGCATCCTGGCCCCCTTCGGCGCCAACGCGGCCGGCTGGATCTTCACCGAGATGGGCCGCCAGCCGTTCGTTGTGGCACCCAACCCGGCCATGTCCGGCGTCGACCAGGTCTTCCTGTTCACGGCGGCCGGGGTCTCCCCGGGCGTCTCTGCCGGTGAGATGATCTTCTCCCTCGCGGCCCTGGGAACCGTGTATGCGGTGCTGCTGGTGGTGGAAGTTTCCCTGCTGTCCAAGTACATCCGCGGCGGGGTGGTCTCGGCCATGCCTGAGCTCGACCAGACGAATCCTGAAAACCATGCCGGCAAGGACGACGGCGACAACGGCCCGGGCGGGGAGGCGGACGACGATGTACTCGCGTTTGCCTACTGACCACGGCGCAGGCCGCCCTGCCGCCCACCGTGTCCCGCCCCTGACGAGCTGCCGGAACTAAAGGACTAACAATGGATTTTCTGCCTACTTTATGGTTCATTCTCATTGCTGTGTTGTGGACCGGCTATCTCTTTCTTGAGGGCTTCGACCTCGGCGTCGGCATGCTCATGAAGACGTTCGCCCGCGACGAAAAGGAACGCCGGCTGCTGCTGAACACCGTAGGTCCGGTGTGGGACGGCAACGAGGTGTGGCTGATCACGGCCGGCGCCGCCACCTTTGCCGCCTTCCCGTTTTGGTACGCCTCACTTTTCTCCGCCCTGTACATCCCGCTCGTCTTCGTGCTGCTGGCCCTGATCTTCCGCGCCGTGGCCTTTGAATATCGCGGCAAGATCCACAACGACACCTGGCGCACCGTGTGGGACTGGGCCATCGCGGTGGGTTCCTTCGTTGCGGCCTTCGGCATTGGCGCCATGCTCGCACTGACCACCACCGGGCTGCCGCTGAACGAGAACGGCGACCGCGTGGGCGGCCCCTTCGCCTGGTTCACCTGGTACGCGGTGCTGGGCGGGCTGGCGGTGGTTGGTTTTGCCTTGATCCAGGCCGCCGCGTTCGTGGCACTGAAGACCGACGGCGACATCCGCCACCGCTCCCGCCGCCTGGTCGGGCGCTGGATGCCGCTGGGCCTGGCGCCGATGGCTGTCTGGGCCATCGCTGTCGCCTTGCCCAACGGCAAGTGGTTCAGCTGGGTGTTGATCGCCGCCGCTGTCGTTGCTGCAATCGCCGCCTGGGCAGCCAACCGTGCCGGCCGCGAAGGCTTCAGCTTCCTGGCGATGGGAGGGTTCCTGCTGGCCGGCAGTGCCGCGATCTTCAGCACGGTCTTCCCTGTTGTCCTGCCCTCGACCCTGGATCCGATCTGGAACCTGACAGTGGCAAACGCCTCGTCGTCAAGCTACACGCTGGGCTTGATGTCAATTGTGGCCGCCGTGGGGCTGCCGCTGGTCCTGGCCTACCAGGCGTGGACCTATTGGATCTTCCGCAAGCGGATCAGTGTGGCGCACCTGCCCGAACCGATCGACTTTGCACCGGCCGTCGGGACGGGACAGGCGGGCACTGATGCGCCCGGCCGCCGCGACAAGTCCGCAGCGACGGGCGGCGGCGCCTAACATGAGCCCCCGCCCCGCACTGCCCGAAGGCAGGTCAACACGCCTGGCCCTGGCCGGCTTGGGCGGCCTTGCCGCCGTCAAGGCCGTTGCCCTGGTCCTGCTCATGGGTGCACTCGCCCATGCCCTGGGCCAGTGGGCTGCGGGCGCAGCCCTTGACCCGGTCAAATTGCTGGTGCAGGGGACTGTGGGTGCGGGGCTCATGGCTGCAGCCGTATGGGGCCAGTCCGTCCTGGCCCGCAGGGCAGCCCTTGGCACCAAGGAGGAACTGCGCGGCCGGCTCGTGGCCCATCGGCTCGACCGCCGCCCCGGGCAAGCCGCCGGCGGTGTCGGCGCCGAGTCGATGCTGGCCAGCCGCGGCCTCGACGGGCTCGACAACTACTTCAGCACCTATCTGCCTGCCCTGGTCACCTGTGCTGTGCTGCCGCTCATGGTGGGCCTGCAAATCCTGATCTCCGACTGGGTCAGCGCCCTGATCGTGGTCTTGACGGTGCCGCTGGTGCCCGTCTTCATGATCTTGATTGGCTTCCACACACAGGAACGCGTTGAGCTGGCCGCACGGGGACTGGACAGGCTGTCCAACCACCTGCTGGAACTGGCCCGCGGACTGCCAGTCCTGGTGGGGCTGCGCCGGGCAGCGGCCCAGCGCAAGGCCCTCTCCGATGTGTGCGAGGCCTACCGCAAATCCACCATGGCAACCCTCCGCACAGCGTTCCTGTCCTCCATGGCCCTGGAACTCATCAGCACCATTTCGGTGGCAGTGGTTGCCGTGTTCATCGGCGTCAGGCTGGTTTCCGGCGACATGGCCCTGGAAGCCGGACTGCTCGCCCTGATGCTGGCACCTGAATGCTTCAGGCCCCTGCGCGACGTCGGCGCTGCGCACCACGGCAGCGAAGATGGCGTGGAGGCCCTGCGCCGCGTCAACGAGATCATTGGCACCGGCACAGAACATGGCGTCGGCACCAGCGCCGAAAACGGCGCCGGAACCGGGAGCGCAACCGGCACCGAGTACGGGAGCACCGAGAGCGGCTCCGCCGTGCTGGTCGCGGACCGGCTGACCGTCACCTATCCAGGGCGCAGCGTGGCCGCCGTTGACGGTTTCAGTGCCAGGCTCGCCCCGGGTGAAGCCCTCGTGCTTGCCACTGCCAGCGGCACGGGAAAATCCACCATTCTTGCCGCCGTTGCCGGTACACTGCCAGCCGCAGATGAGGGTTCGGCCGCGATCGTCAGCGGAAAGCTGCAGCTGCGTGCGTCCGATGCCCTGGTGTTTGTTTCACAGCATCCGGCCTTCACGGAGGACACTGTGCTCGCCGAGACGGCCCTGTACGCCGCCGGGCCCCAGGGGCTCGACGTCGACACCAATACGCTCATGACTGCCCTGGCCAGCGTCAATGCGGCACACCTTGCCGGGCGCACAGTGGTGGACTGCAGCCCCGGCGAACTTCGCCGGGTGGCAGTGGCCCGCGCCCTGGCCCGCATTGCCGCGGACCCTGCCGTCGAGCTGGCGCTCTTCGATGAACCCACGGCGCATCTCGACGCTGTTTCGGCCCAGGCCGTCCGCCTTGCACTGGGCAGTCTGCGGGGGAGCGTGGCGGTGGTCGTGGCAACGCACGATACCCAGCTGGCAGCGATACTCGGGGCACCAGCACCAGCAGCAACAGCGGTGGAGTCCGGCAGGGAACACGAGGCGGCTGCTCCCGGCGTTCCCGGGGAAGGCGCCTTCGCAGCAGAAGGGCCTGCACTGGCCACCTCCACGATTTCCACGTCCACCGAAGCTGCGTCGACGGAAACGGCGCCATGGGAGGGCGCACTGCCCAAACTTTCCTGGCGCCACCTCAAGCAGCTGCCCCTCCGGTCACCCCGTTTTGCAGCCGGCGTGCTCGTCTCCTCCCTCGCCACGCTCAGCGCCGCGGCGCTGAGCGGCATCTCCGGCTGGCTCATTGTGTGGGCGGCCGACCAGCCGCCCATCCTGTACCTGATGACCTTGATCGTGGGTGTGCGTGCGTTCGGGATTGGCCGCTCGGTGCTGCGCTACTGCGAACGCCTGCTGACCCACGACGCCGTCTTCAGGTGGGCGGCCGAACTGCGCCTGAAACTGTGGGACTCACTGGGGTCGTCGGTTGTGCATTGGGGCAAGCTGACCCGCTCGGGCGGCGCCCTCGGCACACTCGTTGCCGACGTGGACGAGCTGCGCGATGCCGTTCCGCGCGCCGTCGTCCCCATCCCCGCGGCCATCCTCTCCTACGGTGCAGTCCTGGCCACCATGTTCCTGCTGGTTCCCGAGGTTGCCGGCATCGTCATCGTCCTGGGCGTGCTGGGCCTGATTGTGCTGCCGCTGGTGGTGCTTGCCGCCCAACGCCGCGCCTCAGCCGCGGCAGCCGCCCACCGGGTCTGGCTCGCCGGCCGGGTGACGACACTGTTTGCGGCAGCCGGCCAGCTCGGGGCCAACGGGGTGGGCCGCGGCCAAGCGGCGCGCTTCAGCGCCGAAGACGCCACAGTGGCCAAGCCGCTGCGCCGGCTGGCCTGGGCCGACGGCTTGGGCCAGGGCGCCGTGACACTGCTGACGTCGCTGGCGGCAATTGCTGTGGCTGTCACCGCCATCGGTGCCGGAGTCGATCCGCGTGCGGCCGCCGTCGCGGCGCTGCTCATGCTGGCCCTGTCGGAACCACTGGGCCAGTTCGTTGAGGCCGTTTCGGCGCTGCCCGCCTTGGCCGCCATGATGCAGCACACCCTGCCGCTGCTCGACGCCCCGGCCACGGTGCTGGAAACACGCACCCAAACCACCGCTTCGACACAAGCGGAGGCAACTCCGCTGACAGGCATCGCCGTCGAGGGCATCACCGCCCGATACCCAGGCATGGCCAAACCGGTGTTCAGCAATGTCACCGGCGGCACGGAGCGCGGCAAATGGTGGACGGTCGGCGGACCCTCCGGTGCAGGAAAGTCCACACTGCTGGCTGTCCTGCTCGGATTCCTGCGCCCGGAGCGCGGCACCTACCTGCTGAACGGGCAGCCCGCCACGGCAGACACGCTGGACCGCATCGCCTGGTGCCCGCAGGACTCCTACCTCTTCAATTCCACCGTGCGAGCCAATCTCGCCATCGCCCAGCCTGCCGGGAACCCGCCCTCCACAGCCGAACTGGAACAGGCCCTGGCCACTGTTGGCCTGGGGCCGTGGCTGGAGGAACTGCCGCTGGGCCTGGACACCCGCGTCGGCCCGGGCGGGCACCACCTGTCCGGCGGGCAGCGGACCCGCATGTCGGTGGCCCGGACGCTGGTGGCCGGTGCCGACGTCGTGCTTCTTGACGAACCAACAGCCCACCTGGGCGGGGACGAGGCAGCCCGGCTCATCCAGGACCTGCGCGGGGCGCTGTCGGAGACCGCCGTCGTCCTTGTCACGCACGACGACGAACTTGCCGCGGGCGGCGACACCCGGCTTCGGCTGGGGGAGGCAGGGCTGGAAGCTGCGGCGGCGCGGCTTTAGGCTTGGGGGATGACAGAAACACGCAGCCCGGACACCCCGCCGCCCGCAACCGCGCTCCCAAACGCCGCCTTCCCCAGCGCTGACGGGCTGGTGTTCCGGCCGCTGGCTGCCGCGGATGTGGAGGGGTGGCTTGAGCTGGTCGTGCGCATTGCGGGCTTTGAAAAGGCGCCCTGGCATGCGCAGCGCTCCGAGCTGGAGGCAGCATTCTGTGATGCCGTGAACCCGGTGGCGGACGATTCCGTGGCCGGCGTGGACGCCGGCGGTGTTCTGCGCGCCTTCGGGCGTGTCGTGAAGAATCCCGGCGGAGACAAGGCCTACGTGCTGGGCGGGGTGGATCCGGCATGGCAGCGGCGCGGCGTGGGATCAGCCGTCTTGGCATGGCAGGAAGCCCGGGCCGCGGAACGATTCGCGGCTGACGGACAGCCGGGGGCGAAGGCCCGGAACTATGTGGAGGAAGACAATCCGGCATTGCAGGCCCTGTTGGCAAGGGCCGGGTACTCCGTGGTGCGGTACTTCTCAGAGATGCTGCGCCCGCTTGTGGACGCCCCGGCAGTGCCGGTTCCTGACGGGATCTCCATTGTGCCGTGGACGCCTGAACTGAACGAGGCAGCCAGGCTGGCCCACAACGAGGCGTTTGCCGACCATTGGGGTTCCGAGCCCCGCACCCCCGAACAGTGGGCCGTCCAGACGGTCCACGAACACCTGCGCCTGGATCTGTCGGCCGTCGCGATTGACGATGCCAGCGGCGGCGTTGCCGGGTATCAACTGGCCACAGTCGATCCCGGCGTGGAGGCCCGGCACGGCCGCCGCGAAGGCTACACCGAACTGCTGGGCGTGCGCCGGGCGTGGCGCGGCCGCGGCATCGCACCTGCCCTCCTTGCCGACGCCATGGCGAGGTTTGCTGCGGACGGACTGGACCACGCCGCACTGGATGTGGACACGGAAAATCCAAGCGGCGCCCTGGGACTGTACGCACACATGGGGTACCGTCCCCAACGCCAAAGCATGGCATGGGACAAGCTGCTGTAGAGGCTGCCGGCAAGTTTTAGGGCCGGGCAGGAGCCGGAAATCTTGTCCAAATGCGGGCGCGGGGCTGTTGTGGTCATTCGAGCCTGGCCGGCCAGCATCGAATGACCACAACAGCCCCGCGAGCCTTGAAAAATGACCGCAAGGCCGGCGCGCGATTGCGAACCGGCTGCCACCGGTTGGTGCTGGAGCCGCTCCTAGGCGTTGACGTCGTGCAGGTGGTGGACGACGTCGTGCATGAAATATCCGGTGAGGGTCACCACTGTGAATGCCGAGCCGTTGCTGCGCAAGCCGCGGCGACCCCACTGATCGCCGGTGACCGCCCCGAACGCGGCAGCGGCATCAAGGCCGTTTTGCACCAGGTCCCGGGCGACATCGTCGGGGTCAAGCGTGGAGTAGTTGCCGTCAAGGGCGGCCTGGTCCTGGTCCCAATCCGGAAATGTGGGGTTGTCCTCACTGAGCATGAGTTCCAGCCGGGACGTAAACACGCTAAAGAGCTCGCTGACATGTGCCCCGTATTCCAGCACTGACCAGGTGTCGGGACTGGTGCGGTCCTCAACATTGGCCCGACGCAAGGCCGACTGCCACCTCGGCAGGACGGCGGGCAGCATGGTCGCCGCGGTGGCAGGTGTTGCCTTGGAAGCGTTGAATCCACACTCCGGGCACGCCCGGTCAAGAACCCAGGTCCAGTCTTTGTCATCAGGAACGATCGCCATGGGGCCAGTCTATGCTCAAGAACCGGGCAGCAAATGCCTGTTGCGGGAGTGGCCGGAACGACGGGTCCAAGGGCCCCGACCGGGGACTAATCCAGGGGCAGCTCGAACGCTTCCTGGGTGCTGTCCGGGATGGGAGCCGGGTCGCTGGCGGGGGCAGCAGGTGCCCGGCGCGGCTTCGCGGGTGCGTTGGCCGGGGCAGTTGCCGGCGCCGCGGCCGCGCCGTCGGCCGTGGCAGCCCCGGTGCCGCCCACAGTGGTGCCGCCCAGGCTCGGCCCCACCAGGTCGATCGTGGCACTGAGTGCCACGCCCGAACCGTCCCGGTTGCCGTGTTCCACAGGCAGTGCCCGCACAGCACCCGCGCGCGTGGACGACTTGGCGGGGCCGTGTCCGGCCCACGCCACAAAGAGCCTGTCTTCACCCTTGAGGAAGCGGTGCGCCCGCACGCCGCCGGTGGCCCTGCCCTTGGCGGGGTACTCAGCAAGTGCTGTGACCTTCGCGGAGCCCGACGGCGTGCCCGGCAGGGCCTCCTGCCCGCCGGCCACGGTGACCACGACTGCGTCAGTGTCGGTGGGGGAGACCACGCCAAAGGACAGCACGGTGTCGCCCGCGCCCAGCTTGATGCCGGCCATGCCGCCGGCCGTGCGGCCCTGCGGACGGACAACGGCGGCACTGTACCGCAGCAATTGGGCGCCCTGGGTGATGAACACAAGATCGTCGTCGTCCGTGGCAACACCGGCACCAACCACGTAATCCTTGGGTTTGAGAGAGATGAATTCCCAATCGTCGCGGTTCAGCGGGTAGTCGGGGGTGACGCGTTTGACGACACCGGACGCCGTTCCCACCGCGAAGATGCTGTTTAACGGCACGAAGGCCACCAATGATTCGCCCTTGGTGAGCGTGATGAAGTCCTTCGCGCCCACTCCGCCGGACAGGTTGGGCAGGGCGGCCGTGGGTGGCAGGACCGGCATGTCCACGACCAACAACCGGAGCATCCGGCCCAGCGACGTCAGGGCACCGATTTCTGCCCGGGCAGTGGTTTTCAGCACCGAGGAGAAGACATCATGCTTGCTCCGCCCGCCCGATTCAACCAACGGATCAGCCGTGCTGGTGCGGGCAATCTGCCCCGTGGCGCTCAGCAGCACCCAACACGGATCATCGGCAATTTCCAGGGCCAGCGGGGCGGCCTTTCCGGCCTTCCCGCCGAGGCCGGCGGCCAGTGCCTTGGCCACTGAGGGCGCCATGGCCTCGGATTCCAGCAGCACCGTCCGGCGGGGTGTGGCGTATTTGGCTGCCACCTCACCCATCTCATCGGACACCAGCTGGTGCAGCAATTCCTCGGAACCCAGGATGGCCTCGAGCGCGGCGATCTCGCGGCGCAGCTCATCCCGTTCGGTTTCCAGCTCAACCATGGAGAAACGGGTCAGGCGGCGCAGCTGCAGGTCAAGGATGTAGTTGGTCTGGATCTCTGACAGGTCATAGATGGCCATGAGCCGTTCCCGGGCCGCGGCAACCTCGTCCGAGGTCCTGATGATCTGGATGACCTCATCGATGTCCACAATGGCGATGAGCATGCCCTCGACCAGGTGCAGGCGGTCCTGCTTCTTCCCCAGCCGGAAGGCGGTGCGGCGCCTGACCACGTCGATGCGGTGGCTGACAAAGACCTGCAGCAGCGCCAGCAAACCGAGAGTCTGCGGCTGCCCGTCCACAAGGCAGACGTTGTTGATGCCGAAGGATTCCTCGAGCGGGGTGTATCGGTAGAGCTGTTCCATGACGGCGGCCGGGTTGAAGCCGTTCTTGAGCTCAATGACCAGGCGCAAGCCGTTTTTGCGGTCGGAGAGGTCAATGAAGTCGGCGACACCGGCAACCTTGTTGTTGTTGCGGGCGTCCTTGAGTTTTTCCTGCACCTTTTCCGGACCCACCAGATAAGGCAGTTCGGTGACGACCAGGCCCACGCGGCGCGGGGAAAGCTGTTCGACGGCGATCTTGGCCCGCGTCTTGAAGGAACCGCGCCCGTTGGCGTACGCGTCCCGGATGCCCTGCAGGCCCACGATGCGGCCGCCCGAAGGCAGGTCCGGTCCGGGAACATACGCCATGATGTCTTCGAGCGTGGCCTCGGGGTTCGCGATCAAGTGTTGGGCGGCGGCAATGACCTCGCCGAGGTTGTGCGGTGCCATGTTGGTGGCCATGCCCACCGCGATGCCGCTGGCACCGTTGACCAGAAGGTTCGGGTAGGCGGCTGGCAGCACCGATGGCTGCAGCATCTGGTTGTCATAGTTGGGGACAAAGTCCACCACGTTTTCATCCAGGTTCCCCGTCAGCTCCAGGGCGGCAGCAGCCAGGCGCGCCTCGGTGTAGCGGGGGGCTGCGGGGCCGTCGTCGAGCGAACCAAAGTTCCCGTGCCCGTCAATGAGCGGCAGGCGCAGGGTCCAGTCCTGTGCCATGCGCACCATCGTGTCGTAGATGGCAGTGTCGCCGTGCGGGTGCAGCTTGCCCATGACCTCGCCCACCACACGGGCGCTCTTGACGTGCCCCTTGTCCGGGCGCAGCCCCATCTCGCTCATCATGTACAGGATGCGCCGCTGTACGGGCTTGAGCCCGTCGCGGGCATCAGGGAGCGCCCGGGAGTAAATCACCGAGTAGGCGTACTCCAGGAAGGAGCCTTCCATCTCACTTGAAACATCAATGTCAACGATGTTTTCAACGAAGTCGTCGGCTGCGGGAGCTTGGCGCTTGGCCATGATCGAGGCGGTTCCTTTTCTGCACGGGGGTGTTGCGGGCTGGCATGCACGCTCAAAGGCGGATCATGTCGGTACAGTGATTCTATGGTGAAGCCAGAGTCTGCGCCCGAATATCCGGCCCATTGGGAAGCCGATGTTGTCCTCCGGGACGGCGGAACCGGGCATTTGCGCCCTATGACCGCCGCAGATGCGGACGCTGTGCAGGCATTTCACATGGCGCAATCGCAAAATTCCATCTATCTGCGCTTCTTTACGTACAAATCCAAGCTCACTGACAAGGAGCTGCGGCGTTTCACCGAACTTGACTACAGCAACCGTGTGGCATTTGTCATAACCCGCGGCGGTGCCATCATTGGGATTGGCCGCTACGACAGGCTTGACGACCCGGCCGAGGCCGAGGTTGCCTTCAACGTCTCCGACGCCAACCAGGGCCGCGGACTTGGCTCCATCCTCCTGGAACACCTGGCCGCGGCCGCCAGGGAGAACGGCATCGACAAGTTCTCGGCCGAGGTCCTGCCCGAGAACCGCAAGATGATCACGGTTTTCTCGGAAGCCGGGTACGAGGTGCACAGGCACTTTGACGACGGTGTCATCTCCCTGCACTTTGACATTGACCCGACGGAGAAGTCCCGCGCCGTCATGGAGTCGCGCGAGCACCGTGCCGAGGCCCGCAGCGTGGCCGGCCTGGTCGCCCCGGCCTCGGTGGCCGTGATTGGTGCCAGCAGGGAGTGGGGGAGCGTGGGCCAGCAGCTGCTGGAACACGTGGTGGAAGGCTCGTTCACCGGCACCATCTACGCCGTCAACCAGGATGCCCTGGAAGTGTCCGGGATGCTGCCCTACGCCAGCATTTCGGAGGTTCCCGGGCCTGTTGACCTGGCCGTCATCGCGGTCCCCTACAACCAGGTGCCAGCCGTGGTTGAACAGTGCGGGAAGGCCGGAGTGAAGGGCCTGGTGGTTGCCACGGCAGGTTTTGCGGACGACGGCGAAGCCGGCCTTGCGAGGCAGCGCGCCCTGGTGCGCCAGGCCCGGGCAAACGGCATGCGGCTGGTGGGCCCGGCGTCGTTGGGCCTGGCCAACACCGACCCGGCAGTGTCCCTGAACGCTTCCATGGCCCCGGCCCTGCCGCGCCCGGGCGGGCTGGGCATCTTTACCCAGTCCGCAGCCTTGGGGGTGTCGTTGTTTGCCTCGATGACCCGGCGCGACCTTGGCATGTCAACGGTGCTTTCGGCCGGAAACCGGGCGGATGTTTCAGGCAATGACATGATGCAGTTTTGGGAGGACGACCCCAACACCACAGCCTGTGCCCTGTACCTGGAATCCATCGGCAATCCGCGCAAGTTCTCCCGCATCTCCCGGCGGCTGGCCCGCAGCAAACCAGTCATCGTGGCGAAGTCGGACTCCATGGGCCTGCGGCTGCCGCCAGGGCACGTTGTGCGCACAACCCAGGCCCCGGCCGGGGCGCTTGATGCGATGCTGCGCCAGTCCGGCGTCGTGCGGGTAGGCACCATTGAACAGCTTTCCGACGTGGCCCAGATCGTTGTGGGACAGCCGCTGCCGCAGGGCCCGGGGCTTGCCATCATCGGAAATTCCGCCGCCATGGGCAGCGTTGTTGCCGATGCCACCGAAGAGTACGGGCTCACTGTTAAGGCCGTCGAGTCAACCCTCATGCTTGACATCGGCCAGTCAAGGGCGCTCCCGCTGCTTCGGCGCACGGTGCTCGAAACGCTGGGGCGGGACGGGGTGGACTCGGCGATTGTCACGCTTATGCCCGTCATCGGGCTGACGGTTGAAAGCATTGCCACGACGCTGCAGGCCTGTTCGGAGGAAGCAGGGAAGCCCGTCATTGCCGTATTCTCCGGCATTTTCGACCCGCGGATCCAGGTCAACCGGCAAATGGCGGGCTCCCTCCCGGCCTTTTCAAGCCCCGGGGCGGCCATTTCTGCCCTGGCCGCCGTGACCCGCTACGCGCACTGGTTGACACTTGAGTCTCCCGTCTTTGAGCCCCCGGCGGGCGTCAATCCGCAGGCGGTGGAAACCCTGCTGGACAGCTGGCTGGAGGATGTGGTGGGCGACGGGCTCGTCACGCTCAGCGCCGCACAGGCCAGGGAGCTGTTGGGCCACTATGGCATCGGCGTCATGGAATCCGTGCCCTTTGGCAGCGAGAACGAGGCCGTGGCGGCGGCAGAACGGCTGGGCTGGCCCGTGGCCATCAAGACCACCGACCCGAGCCTGCGGCACCGGCTGGATTTGGGCGGTGTGCGCATCAACATTGAAAACGCTGACTCCCTGCGGCGCAACATTGTCCAGATGCGCAAGTACCTCAAACCGTATGGTGACAAGGAACTGGAGGTCCAGTCCATGGCCGAGGTTGGCCAGTCGTGCACCTTGCGGGCCATTGAGGACCCGCTGCTGGGGCCCGTGGTTTCCTTTGGCCTGTCGGGCGATGCCGTGAACCTGCTCGATGACTGGGCGCACAGGGTGCCGCCGCTGTCGGTGGCCGACACGGCCGAGCTGGTGCGTTCACCGCGGGCCGCGGTCAAGCTCTTTGGCTACGAGGGCCTGCCAGCCGGGAACGTGGCGGCGTTGGAGGACCTCGTGGCCAGGGTGGCCATGCTCAAGGACGAACACCCCGAGGTGGCATTCCTGGAATTCAAGCCGATCCTGGTGGGCCCCACAGCCGTGACAGTGCTTGCCGTGGACCTGCGCATCGGCAACCCGGCCCAGCGCACCGACAGTGCGCGGCGGGCCATGATTTCCTAGACAAGTTGATCGAGGTGCAACTGAGGGCCTCGATGGCTGTCTCCAGTTGCAACACGGGACCTTCGATCATGTCGTGTTCCTGCAACAGGTTCCTGGTCACGGGGAACAACTACGGGTGGGATTTTTCAGGCAGCGGGAACACCGAGCTGACTTCGGCAAGGTGGTGGCCGTTCAGGAAGCCGCAAAAACGTCGGCAATGCGAGGTGCACTTCGCGGAGTTCTGCACCCCAGATGAGGGCCCGATGTTGTTCATTTGACGTTGAGATGGGTGGTCCACCCTTGACTGCGGCGCCTCCATGCCCGGTGCAAACCACCAACGGCACGCGACGATGGATCCACGCTGGCAGTACGGGGACGGGTCCCGGCGGGTCCTGTGCCGTGACCGACTCCACCTGAGCGGTGGTGGAGACCCGTGGCGAAGGCAGGAACGGCGTTTGAGACTCCCCACGCATTTTCCCGGGACTCCACAGGTTCAGGCCTTGTCCCTTGTCGACGTGGCCCTCACGGGGAACATCCCGCATGTCGTGTCACGCCCGGTATGACAGTGAGGCACCCCCAGTTCGCAACGGTGGCGGCAAAGTGCGAAAATGGTGTACATGAACAGCTTAGGAGCCGGCAGCCCGGCCAACACCCAGGGCCGTGATTTGGAATCCGCACTCCAGCGCTCGGGTTTTTATCCCCGCCTTGTCGCCGATGTGGTCAATGATGCCCTGGACGGCCAGGAGAGCCTTTCCCACCTGGTGCACCTGGAGACCCACTTTGACCGCACAGAGGTCCAGCGGCACATCACGGTGCTGGTGCTGACGGCCGAGATGCTTGTCATCGCGCACGTTGACGATCACCAGCTGGATGAGTCGGGGGAGCAGATGGTGGCACAGGTGTCGACCGAATCGGTGCCCGTCAGCCAGATCAAGTCAGTGGTGCTCAGCTACATCTACGCCCAGCCCCAGGACTACAAGCCCTCTGACCCGGCCCGTGAGCTCACCTTGTCCATCGCCTGGTCCGGCGGACAGCGTGTGGAGATGGGTCCGGCGTCGTGCGGGGATCCGGAGTGCGACGCCGACCATGGCTACTCGGGAACCATCGCCCAGGAAGACATCGCGCTGCGCATCAGCGCGGAAGCCGAAGGCCTGCAGGCAGTCATTGACGCCAAGGCCTTCGCCCGTGCCCTGCGCGCAGCCAACACGGGCACAATTTCCACCGGCCATGCCGAGCTGGGCGCCACCAAGTTCCCCGCCTTCGGGGCACGGTTGGGCCGCTCACATCACCGCCGCTAACGCTGTGGCAGGTGCCGCGCCGTCAGCACTTCCGGCCGCCGCGCTGGACGGGCAGCCGCCACTGCCGGCGGCTCCCGCCTACGGCAAGTCAAGCATCGGCGATGTGCTCAGCAGTGCGGCGGCCGTGCTGGGGTCCGACGGCTTTGAAAATGTCCTGAACCTGCCGGCTGCCCAGCGTATTTGTGTGGTGCTGGTCGACGGTTTGGGCAAGTCGCTGCTGAAGCAACGTTCGGCACACACCCCCTTCCTGCGGTCGGTCATGGCTGCGGACGGCACAGGTGTACACCCCCGCACACTGCATGCAGCCTTCCCCAGCACCACGGCGACGTCCCTGACTGCGTTGGGCACGGGCACGGTTCCCGGCCAGCACGGCATGGTTGGCTACGACGTGCTGGATCCGCGGCAGGACAAGGTGGTGAACCTGCTGGGCAATTGGGACGGCGGCGTTGACCCGCTGCTGTGGCAGCCGTTCCCCACGGTTTTTGAGCGGCTCGGGACTGCCGTACCGGCAACAACCGTGAGCCTGCCGCGGTTTGCCGACTCGGCCATGACGCGTGCAGCGCTGCGCGGCAGCAACTTCCGGGGCGCGGTGTCCCCGCATGCACGCGTGGAGGAGGCAGTGGCTGCCCTTGAAGCCACGCCCAAGGCGCTTGTGTATCTGTACTGGAGCGAACTGGACAAGGCGGGGCACGCCCATGGCGCCGACTCCGCACAGTGGGAGCACCAATTGGAGGAGCTGGACGCCGGCATGAAACGTCTTGCCGCCACGGCTCCCGCAAACACCTTGATCCTGCTCACCGCCGACCACGGCATGGTCGATGTGCCGCGTTCGGCCCGAATCGACTACTCAGTGTTCCCGGAGCTGGTCGCAGGAGTCAGGCATACCGCCGGCGAACCACGCATGGTGCACCTGTACCTGGAACCCGGCGCCACCGCCGAAACCCGCCAACAACTGGTCGCAGCATGGCTGGAGCGTTTCGGCAGGCAGGCCTGGGTGCTGACCCGTGAACAAGCGGTGGCGGCAGGATACTTTGGTGACGTCAGCGATTCCGTCAGTGCCCGGATCGGCGACGTGTTGGTGCTGGCCAGGGAATTGATAGCGTTTTATGACCTGCGCCGCGTGCGACCGCAAGCCATGGATGTGGTTGGCCAGCACGGCTCCATCACCAAGGCAGAACGGGAAGTTCCGCTGCTGCGGATCCCCGTGACGCCCAAAAAGTCCAAGGGTCGGCGCCGCTAGCCTGCCGGCGTGCGCGTAAAATGCCCCCTGCGTTGCTTGTCGGCAAGCAACGCAGGGGGCATTTTACGGGGCTAGTCGCCCTTGGTGCCAAACACTATTTCATCCCAGCTCGGAACGCTTGAGCGCTTGGGTTTGCCGGCGGCCTTGCGTTCAAGCCGTGCCGCAACCTCGCTGTCGCTGGGTCCGTCTTCATCGGGATTGCTGCTGCTTCCGGCCGGCTCCTGAACCTGTTCGCCGGCTGGCTCCGGGGTGGTCTCAAGGCGGGCAGCTGCAGGGCGCAAAGCCGTCGCCGGCTCTCCCGACAGGACGACCTCCCGGGTTTCCGAGCTGACCTCGGCCACGCTGTCGACCTTGTCCACGCTGAGGTCGTCGTGGTCCGCAAGGCTGGGCGCCAATTTCAGGAAGGGGATGCCACGCAGGCGTTCCCTCGCACCTGAGGCGCCGGACTTGTGGGTATCCGACCGGTGGTTGTCACTGTTGTGGCGGCCGCTGTTTTGCTCGTCATCGTTGGGGGTGCCGGTGTCTGTGCCGCTGTCTGTGTCGCCGTCGTCGGGGACAGGCTCCGCCTGGGCGCCGTAGAGTGCTTCATCGCGGGGATGGGCGCCGGGCACATGCGTGCCGAGCATGGCTGCAAGTTCGTCGTCGCCGTCTTCATCCAGCCCCAATCGCACGCCACGGCGTGAGCGGAGCATGTCAAGGATGCCACGGCCGGGGAAGCTTTCCTCGGCCGGAGCCGGGTCTGCGGCAGCGTCGCCCTCAGCGGCTGGCTGCTCGTCAGGATCGGCCTGCGCCAAGGCCGCCTCGGCATCAACGTCGAAGGGTTTGTCCATGACGGCGCTGAGCCGCCGTTCCGGAACGGGGCTGTCCAATGGCTCCAGCTCACTGAGCTGCTGGGCCCAGCGGTTGGCATTGTGCAGGTCCTTGCGGCTTGCATGGAAACGCCACAGCGCCGGGGCAGGCTCGCCAATGCTGCTGGCGGCCCACTGGGTGCCGGGTTCAAAATCCGCACTGATCGTCCAGGCGCCGGCCTGTTCGCGCCAGGCGTCCCAGCGCAGTGACTTGGGATCAATGCCAAAGGCGGCCAGGCGGTGCCCGACCATGTCGTCAAGGGTTGCCGGGCTGTCGCCAAAGGCTGACTTGTAGCCGTCGCTGTGCGGCGAGGCGGCAGCGACCTCAACTTTTCGGGCCTGCCCGGCGATGTATTCACGCTCAGCAAGAACGGGGCCTTCGTAGCGCCGGACCTGCTCGAGTGTCAGTCCCGACTGCTCGGAAACATCCGCTGCGCTGGATCCGGCCCGGATCATTGCCTGAATTTCCCGTGGGGACATCCGGGTGCCCATTTGTTGGGCTGTCCTGGTCGAGCGGTGGGCAGTCTTGCCAACCGCCGTGCGCAGCGCCTCATCAAGGGGAAGCCGGTAATTGGTGCCATCGGGACCACTGAGAAGCAAGTGTCCGCCGTCGTCTTGGACACCCACAAGCCGCAGATCAGCCATGCCGTCCTCCCAATAGTTCTTCTGGTTCACTTCGAAACTTTGCCACCGATGCGGGCGATTTCCTACTACCCGCGCAGGCGTGGCGTGAGAAGGCTTGGAAAATAGTGCTTTCCACCCACCAGCTGCCGGGGCTTCAACGCTAGCACCCCGGCGCCGCGGATATGCCCGCGGGCCGCCAAGCCGCCACCCGGCAGCCGATGCCGAGGGCGGAGACTTAAGCCAGCTGCGAACTCCGGCATCACTTTGCGGTTGTGACTTGTTTTCGACTTTATGGTGTTGGCAGTATCTAGTGTCTGCCGCACAGGGCAGCGAATTTAAGGAAGTAACAATGACTACCGGCTACCACCGGCCGCGGACGGCCCACGCACCTTCGGGACACGGCCTTACGGGGCACACGAACGCAGCCGTCAAGAATGCTGTGGTTGATCTCACCGAGATCGACCTTGCAGAAGGCCATGAACTCCCCGGGGGCGAATTGCCTCCCGACGAGCTGGCAATGGAAATCCTGGCGGAACAAGCCAACGAATTCACCTGCAGCTCATGTTTCCTCGTCAGGCACCGCTCACAGCTGGTGCGGGAAAAGGATGGCTTGAGCTTCTGCCGGGACTGCGAAGGCTGACCGGCAGGGCATCATTCAGACGGTCAATCAGGCTTCGGGGGCAGGGTCCCCGGGGACTGATTCACCGTGGAGGCCGCCGCCAAGCGCTGCGGCCAGGTGTTCCGGGTGGCGTGAGGACGTGAGCCAATAGGGTGTCCTGTCGGAGGGATCGGTGATTTCGATCCTGACAACGGGCTTGATCCAACCGCGAATGCACAGGTACGCCAGGCCGTTGAGCTTGGTGCCGCGTTGGGCGGTTGCGTCGTCGCCGAGATAATACGTCACCTCGCCGACATGCTGGCGTTCAATCTGAGCCCGGCCAACCTGAAGCGTGTCGGCGGTGACGGCAATGGTGGGCGTGGAGGCAATCAAAAGCACTGCCTGGCCGATGAACAGGACAAAGAAGGCGATAAATCCGGCGGTGGGGCTGATCGGGATGAAGATCAGAATTCCTGCTGCGGAGAGGCCGAGCACAATCACCCATCCCCAAAAATTGGGCCAGAGCTTCTCGGTGTAGTTGGCCGTCGAGGGGGACACTGCGCTCTGCGGCGATTGTGATGACATGGCCCAAGCTTTTCACCTTTTGCCCAGCTTTTCACCTTGGGTGCTTCAAGGGACCGCGCGGGGCCCCGCCGGGTTCGCGATAGAGTGGGCTGTTGTGAGCCAACAGACTTTTCCAACAGTTCCCGCAAATCAACTCCCGGAGCCCGGAGCCCCAACACTGAGCGTGCAACTGCGCATGCTCGATGACGGGATCGAACCGCCCAGCTACGCGCATCCAGGTGACGCCGGCGCAGACCTGCGCACACGCATCGATGTTGCGCTGGCCCCGGGGGAGCGCGCACTCGTCCCCACAGGTGTCAGCATTGCACTGCCTTTTGGGTTCGTCGCCTTGATCCACCCGCGCTCGGGCCTGGCCACCAAGCAGGGGCTGACAATTGTCAACAGCCCCGGCACGGTTGACGCAGGATACCGGGGCGAGCTTTCAGTGACGCTGCTCAACACCGACTCCCGCCATTCCATCTCCCTCTCGCGGGGCGATAGAATTGCACAAATGGTGATTCAGCGCGTCGAAACGGCTGAATTCGTTGAGGTGGATGAACTCCCTGATTCGGTGCGCGGCACCGGCGGGTTCGGATCCACCGGCGGATTTTCCCCGGCATCACACGGCGAAGCCGCACCGGGGCACAGCAACGCTTGACAGCCGTCCCAACATCTACCGCTTCATCTTCTACAAGGAGTCTTTATTCCCATGGCTTTTGGGTTCGGTAAGAAAAAGAAGAACGGCTCGGACGAGCCGGCCATTGTCGAACAGGCAGCAGCTGGGACCGACGACGCCGGGACCACACCCACCGGGGCAGCCCCGGAGATGCTTGACCTCCCCCCGGATCCGTCGGACACGGCCTACGACAGGGCGGTCCACGGTCCCCTGGACGACTCCGAAGTCGACGGTACCGACGGTTACGTCGACCTTGGCGCCCTGCTCATCACCCCGCGTGAAGGCCTGTCGCTGCGCCTTGAAGTCGAGGAGAGCACGTCCCGGGTCATTGCCGTGACGCTTGACCTGAACGGCTCAAGCCTGCAGTTGCAGGCGTTTGCAGCCTCCCGCTCGGAGAAGCTGTGGGGTGACATCCGCGAACAGATCGGCCTCTCTGTCGGGTCTCAAGGCGGCGAAATTGAGATCCTGGACGGCACGTTCGGCAAGGAAGTCCTGGCCAAGGTGCCCGCCCAGGGCACCGACGGCAGCAAGGGATTCCGGGTGGCCAGGTTCATTGGCATCGACGGGCCGCGCTGGTTCCTGCGCGGGGTCCTGGGCGGCAATGCCGCAGCCGACAGTGCAGCCGCCGGAGAGCTTGAAGACTTGTTCCGCGGTGTTGTTGTGGTTCGCGGCGAGACCCCCCTGCCTCCTCGCGACCTGCTGCTGCTGCGCCTGCCCAAGGACGCCGTTGCCGGCTCAGACGGCGGAGTGGCAGCCGACCATGCAGCACCCGCACAGGGTGGCGAGCCGTTCCGGCGCGGGCCTGAAATCACGGCGATCGGCTAACTTTGGCAGCGATGCAGCAAAGCGACTGGCTCGAGCCTGTCGCCATCAGCGCGTTGCCGGCCCGTGGTCGTGCCGTCTGTGCCGGGGCCATCGACGCAGTCACGATTTTGCCGGCAACGACGGCCCCGGCCTACACAGCCATTCTTACGGACAGGGAATCCCCGCGGATTGCCGACGACGGCACGAATCACCGCCTGCGCCTGGTGTGGATTGGGCGTCGTCGGATGCCCGGCATTGTGGCCGGCACCCGTCTGCGGGTGGAAGGCATGGTGTCCCTGCGTGACGGACAGCCCACCATGTACAATCCTCGCTACGAGATCATTGGAACCCAGGAGAGCTAGTTGAGCCAGCAGAGCCCCGAAGAGAACCCGCCGGAGGACAAGCCCGCCGGCAGTTTCGCCGAAATTGCCCAGGAAATGGCTGCCAAGAATGCCCTGGTCCGCAAGGAAAACGGGCACATTGACTTGTTGGCCGCTGCCGGGGGCGTCAGGGGCATCGCCGAAAGCATTCTGCCGGGCCTGGTTTTTCTGGTGGCCTTCACCATTACCAGGGACCTGACCATCGCCCTGGTTGGATCCGTCGCCGTGGCTGCCGTGTTCCTTGTTGCCAGGCTGATCCAACGCACCCCCTTGACGCAGGCGCTGGCAGGTATTGCCGGCGTCGCACTCTCAGCTTTCCTGGCCATGAAGACCGGCAAGGCTGAGAACTACTACACGGTGGGGTTCTACACCAACGCCGCCTACATTGCGGCCATGGTGGTTTCCATTGCCGTGCGCTGGCCCGTTTTGGGCCTGTTGTTCGGCTACGCCCGCAACGAGGGGCTGCGTTGGCGGGAGAAGGCCGAGCGCCTGCGCGCCTACCGCGTCGCCACCTGGATCTTGGTCGGCGTCATGGCGGCCCGGCTGGCGGTGCAGCTGCCGCTGTACTTTGCGGGCCAGGTGGACGCCTTGGGTGCCATGCGGCTGATCATGGGCGTGCCACTGTATGCCTTCGGATTGTGGATTGCCTGGCTCGTCAGCAGACCCGTCGGCGAAGCTGAAGCCGAAAAAGCCGAAGAAGCAGCCCCCGAAGCCTAGCCCTCAGAATTCGAGTTTGCACTTGTTGGACGCCGCCGCCACGAAAGCGGTTGCCGGTCCAACAAGTGCAAACTCGAGTTCTTTAAGGGGGGATTAGCGCGAGGAGAGCAGGGCGCGGAGATCCTTTTCCGCAGCGATCGTGGTGATGAAGAACAGCTCATCCCCGGACTCGACAACGTCGTCCGGGCTGGGTGTTATGGGTGCTTCGTCGCGCAGGATGGCAACAAGTGTGGAGTCCTGCGGCCAGCTGATGGCGCCGACAGTCTGGCCGATCACGTGCGAATCCGACGGCACCGTGAATTCCACGAGCGACGCGACACCGGCCTGCAGCGTCAACAGGCGGACAAGGTCGCCAATCTCCACGGCCTCTTCCACCAGCGCCGTCATGAGCCGGGGCGTGTTCACCGCGACGTCGACACCCCAGGAATCGTTAAACATCCAGTCGTTCCTGGGATTGTTGACCCGGCCAACCGTCCGGCCCACACCAAACTCGGACTTGGCCAGCAGCGAGACCACCAGGTTGACCTTGTCATCGCCCGTGGCTGAGACCACCACGTCGGCTTCCTCCAACTTGGCCTCACGCAGCGTGCTGATTTCACAGGCGTCGCCCACCAGCCACCGGGCACCGCGCAATCCGCTCTTGCCAATCACCTCCGGCTTGGGGTCTATCAACAACGTCTCATGCCCGTTGGAGAGAAGCTCCTTGGCAATTGAACATCCCACACTGCCTGCCCCGACGATGACTACCAGCATGCTAATTCTCCTTCACGGGTGCGGCGGCGAGGACGCGTGCGACCTCGCTTGACTGCGTGCCCACAATCATGGCGTGCACAATGTCGCCTTGTTGGTAACTCGAGTCCGGGCCGGGAAGCATGCCCTCCCCGAAACGGGTCAGGTAGGCCACACGGACGTGGGCGGCTCCTTCAATGTCCAGGATGTGGCGCCCGATCCAGCCGGGATGCAGGTTGAGCTCGCTGAGCAGCAGCCGCCCGGACGGTTCCCGGAAGTCTCCCTTGATGGCAGTTTCGGGAAGTATCCGCCGCAGCACCTGGTCGGCGCTCCACCGCACGGCCGCCACCGTGGGGATGCCCAGGCGCTGGTAGATTTCAGCCCTGCCGGGGTCGTAGATCCTGGCCACCACATGCTCAACATGGAACGTCTCACGCGCGACGCGGGTGGCCAGGATGTTGGAGTTGTCACCGCTGGAGACCGCGGCAAAGGCATAGGCATTTTCAATGTCGGCTTGTTTCAGGGTGTCCTGGTCGAAGCCCACACCCGTGATCTTGCGTCCGCCAAACCCTGTGCGCAGGCGCCTGAAGGCCCGCTCGTCCTGGTCAATGATGGCCACCGAGTGGCCGGAATCCTCCAGGGTGTGGGCCAGGGTTGCGCCCACGCGGCCGCAGCCCATGATCACAAAATGTGCCACTGATGCTCCTTGTCCTGGCGGCCCGGCGGCGACTGCCGGGAACCGCAACTGGTGCCGCATGCTGTGGCATGCGGTGCGGGTCTAATTTCACGTTGCCGGTGCACCAATGGTCAAGTTGTGACCGTTTGGGGGCTGTCAAAGTGCTAGCACCAGTGTGCCACGCAGCGGGCGGCAGCGACATTGCAGGTCCTGCACGGCCCGGTGGTGCTAGCGTTACCCGCGTGCTGAACTTCTTCAATGCGTTTAAGCGGGTCCTTGTGGGGCGTCCGTTCCGCAGCGACAAACTTGCCCACACGCTGCTGCCCAAACGCATCGCCCTGCCGGTGTTTGCCTCCGATGCCCTGTCGTCGGTTGCCTATGCGCCCGATGAAATCCTGCTCACCCTGGCCCTGGCCGGAGTGGCGGCGGTGTCGCTGTCGCCCTGGGTGGGCCTGGCCGTCATGGTTGTCCTGCTGACGGTTGTGGCGTCCTACCGCCAAAACGTGCACGCCTATCCATCGGGCGGCGGCGACTACGAGATTGCCACCGTCAACCTGGGCAAAAGTGCCGGCCTGACAGTGGCCTCGGCGCTCATGGTCGACTACGTCCTGACGGTGGCCGTGTCCATGTCCTCGGCGGCAAATTACCTGGCCACAGCCATCCCCGGTTGGCACGGCACCCAGGCCGTGATCGCCGTCGTCGGTGTCATCATCCTGGCCCTGGTGAACCTGCGCGGCATCAAGGAGGCGGGCACGGTGTTTGCCGTGCCCACGTACATCTTCATGTTCTGCATCTTCGCCATGACCGCGGCTGGCATTTTCCAGGCCGCGACGGGAACCCTGGGCAGGGCGCCGTCGGCGGAATTTGAGATCGTCCCCGAGGCCGCCTTTAACCAGGGGCTCGTCGGACTGGCCGGGGCGTTTCTGCTGCTGCGCGCCTTCTCCTCCGGCGCTGCCGCCTTGACGGGTGTTGAAGCCATCAGCAACGGCGTGCCCAACTTCCGCAAGCCCAAGAGCAAGAACGCGGCGACCACCTTGCTGCTGCTGGGCGCCATCGCCGCCGGCATGATGGCCAGCATCCTGTTTCTGGCCAATGGCACAGGTGTGCACATTGTTGCGGACCCGCACACCGAATTCCTTGTCAACGGTGTGGCCCCGCCGGTCGACTACGTGCAGAATCCGTCCATCAGCCAAATCGCCTCGACCATTTTCGGGGCCGGCTCCATCCCGTTCTTCATCATCGTGGCCGCAACCGGCACCATCCTGGTGTTTGCCTCCAACACCGCCTTCAACGGTTTTCCCGTGTTGGCCTCCATCCTCGCCAAGGACGGCTACCTGCCCCGCCAGCTGCGCACCCGCGGTGACAGGCTGGCCTTCAGCAACGGCGTGCTCCTGCTGGCCGCCGGCGCCCTGGTGTTGATCATCGCGTTCGACGCCGACGTCACCCGCCTCATCCAGCTGTACATCGTGGGTGTGTTCATCTCCTTCACCGCCAGCCAGCTCGGCATGATGAGGCATTGGACCCGTGAGCTGCTGAAGGTGAAGGACAGGGCCCTGCGGTTCCGCATGAAGCGCTCCCGGCTCATCAACACCTTCGGCTTCAGCATGACCCTAATGGTGCTGCTGATAGTGCTGGTGACAAAATTTGAACAGGGCGCCTGGATTGCGCTGCTCGCCATGGCCGTGCTGTTTGTCATCATGTGGAGCATCCGTGCGCACTACGACAACGTGGCCAAGGAGCTGGCCGTGGAGACGGACTCGGCCGTCAAGGCCCTGCCGGCCCGCATTCACGCGGTGATCTTGGTCTCCCACGTGCGCAAGCCTGTCATGCGGGCGATCGCCTTCGCCCGGGCGTCAAGGCCGTCAACACTGGAAGCCATCACAGTTGATTTGGACCCTGCGGAGACCGAGCAGACCATCGCGGATTGGGAGAGGCTGAGCATCCCGGTACCGTTGACTGTGTTGGCGAGTCCCTACCGGGAAACGCTGACACCGCTGATCAACCACATCAAGGCCATGCGCAGGGATTCACCGCGCGACTTGATAGTGGTGTACATCCCGGAATACGTGGTGGGCAAATGGTGGGAGCAGCTGGTGCACAACCAGACCGCCCTGCGGATTAAGACGCGGCTGCATTTTGAACCCGGAGTAGTGGTTGCCAGTGTGCCTTGGCAGCTGAAATCCTCCACTGACGCGAAGAAATACCAGGAATAGAGCATATGAGCGAGCCCACCACCACCCCTGTCACACCCCGCCTCACAGTCACGGTTGGCCCGGTGGCCCACGGCGGCCATTGCGTCGCCCGGCACGACGGCCGCGTCATCTTCGTCCGCCACGCCATCCCCGGGGAAACCGTGGAAATTTCACTGACAGAGCACGACGACGACGCCAAGTTCTGGCGCGCGGACGTCACCCGCGTCGTGGAAGCGTCCCCCGAACGCGTGGCGCACTTTTGGCCCGAGGCCGACGCGCTCAAGGCGGCTGCCCGCCATGGAGCACCCGTGGGCGGGGCTGAGTTCGGGCACCTGACCCGCACCGGCCAGCGCGGCCTGAAGACTGCTGTGGTGCGCGAGCAGCTTGAACGCCTCGGCGGCCTGTCCACAGACCGGCTCGATGACTTGTTCGCGGCCGGCGTTGAAGACGTTGACACCAAGGGAAACCAGGCCCAACGGGAAGGCCTTGGCTGGCGCACCCGGGTTGGTTTCGCTGTCACGCCGTCGGGCAGGCTGGGCATGCACGCGCACCGTTCACACAGCATCCTGCCCATCCAGGACATGCCCCTCGCCATCCCGGCCGTCAACGAGCTGCGCCTCTGGGAGATCGATTTCACCGGCATCGAGCGCGTTGAGGTTGCCGCCCCCGCCAACGGTTCAGGAACCCTGGTGCTGCTGGCACCCGTGTTTGGGCTCAGCGACAAGGCCTCTGGTGCCGCCGTCAAGCGCGTGGCCCGCGCCCTGGCAGCCCTGGAAACCCCGCCGTCGGTGGCCCGCTGGAACCCTGAAAACAGTGCCATCGAGGTTGTCAACGGCCGCGGCTGGGTCAAGGAAACCACCGACGACCATGAGTTCCGGGTGACAGGTGACGGCTTCTGGCAGATCCACCGCAACGCACCGAAGGTCCTCACCGATGCGGCCCTCGGCTTCCTGCTGCAGGGCGGCTACCTGAACGACGGCGCCGATGTGGCTGACCTTTACGCCGGGGCAGGCCTGTTCACGGCACCGCTGGCCGACGCCGTGGGTCCCGACGGCAGTGTCCTGTCCGTGGAAGGCTCCCCGGGAACCAGCCGCGACGCCCGCAAGAACCTGCACGCCAGCGAGCAGGTGGAAATTCTGCAGGGCCGGGTGGAGAAAATTCTTGGCACCCAGTCCCGCTCCTCCCAAACCGAGGCCGGACAGCGCCGCCGCTTTGACGCCGTCGTGCTTGATCCGCCCAGGGCAGGGGCAGGGAAAGCCGTGGTGCGTGCGCTGGTGGCCACGTCGCCGTCGGCCATTGCTTACGTTTCCTGCGACCCGGCAGCCTTTGCCAGGGACGTGAAATACTTCGCCAACGCCGGCTGGCAGATTGAAAAGCTGCGCGCCTTTGACCTGTACCCGCACACGCACCACGTCGAAACGGTGGCCCTCCTTGTTCCGGCCGCGAAGACCGCGCCGGCAGCGAAAGCATCCAGCCCGAACTAGGAGCGGCATTGAAACAGGAGGCAGCGCAGGCCCGCCCGCCCAGGCGCGACCTCACGCACAACAAACCCAAGGGCACTGTGCTGGCCGAGCGGCGCGACGAACACCGCCGCTCGGCCATGGGGCAGGCGCGCGGAAGGCTGGCACCGGTTGACGCTGAGGAGCTTGAACGCTCCGGCCTGAACGCAGCCCAGCTGCATGAACGCCAAGCCGCCGAGCTGACAAATGCGGTTGCGCATGAGAGCAGCCGCAGCATTTGGGCCATTGTCCGGGCAAACGTGTTCACCTTGTTCAACACCGTGCTGGGCAGCTGCCTGTTGCTTGTGCTGCTGGTGGGCGACCCCCGGGACGCTTTGTTCGGCTTCATTGTGCTTGCCAACGCGGCCATTGGGGTGGTCCAGGAATACCGGGCCAAGCGCACCCTTGACAGGCTTGCCGTGCTGCATGCGCCGCGCGCCAGGGTGCTGCGGGACAGGCAGGAACGTGAAATTGCCGTTGCCGACGTGGTGCAGGACGACGTCCTGCTGCTGCGCACCGGCGACCAGGTGCCCGCCGACGCCTTGGTGCTGGCGGCCGAGGCCCTGGAAATTGACGAGTCGCTGCTGACGGGGGAGTCCGACCCGGTCACCAAGGTGCCCGGGGACACGGCGCTGTCAGGCTCCGCCGTGGTCGCCGGCTATGGCACGGCCCGGGTGCACCGGGTCGGGGCCGAATCCTATGCGTCCGCGCTGACCGCGGAAGCCCGGAGATTCTCGTTGGTCAACTCGGAGATTCGCAACTCGATCAACCGCATCATCCTGTACATTGCCTGGGCCCTGGTGCCGATCATCCTGCTGGTGATCAACGGCCAGATGAGCGCCCACGGCGGCTGGGCAGCGGCCATTGCCTCGGGGGATTGGCGTGTGGCAGTGGTCAGCGCCGTGGCCAGCATCGTGGCCATGATTCCCGAGGGGCTGGTGCTGTTGACAAGCATCTCCTTTGGCATGGCGGCGGTGACCCTGGCCCGGCGCAAGGTGTTGGTGCAGGAATTGCCGGCCGTGGAGGGGCTCGCCCGGGTCGACATGGTCTGCCTGGACAAGACCGGGACGCTGACAGAAGGCCGGATGGAACTGGCCGGCACCAACGTGTTTGGTGCCGTGGCAGGGTGGGAAGAGGTCCTTGCCTGGCAGGGCGCCCACCCCAATGCCAACGCCACTGCCGCTGCCCTTGCCGCCACCTATGCGGCCGTTCCTGCGCAGGAACCGTCGGTCCAGGTGCTTTTTAGCAGTGCCCGCAAGTACTGCGCCGTCACTTTCGGCCACGGCCCCCTGGCCGGCGACTGGGTGCTGGGCGCCCCCGAGGTGGTCTTGGCGGACGGACACCACTCCGAGGTGCTGGAGGCCGCGCATGGGGCCTCAGGGCGCGGCCTGAGGGCTGTTGTGCTGGCACACAGGGCGGTACAAACGCCCGGAGCGGTGCAAGTGACGGGAGCGGTGCAGGCACCCGCCCCCGCAGCAAGTCCTGCCGCACCCGGCGACGGGGAATTTTCATTGGCAGGGCTCACGCCGGTGGCCCTGCTGGTATTCCGCGAAAAGGTGCGTCCCGACGCCGCCGAAACGCTCCAGTACTTCCGCGACCAGGGCGTGCTGTTGAAGATCATCTCCGGTGACAACCCGCGCACCGTTGCTGCCGTGGCCAGGGATGTGGGCTTTGAATTCACCGGCGACGGGTATGACGCCCGCGGGCTGCCCGAGGACCTTGAATCCATGGCCGACGTCCTGGAACATGAAAGTGTGCTGGGCCGGGTCTCCCCGGAACAAAAGAAATCCATCGTGCTGGCGTTGCAAAGCCGCGGTCACGTTGTGGCCATGACGGGCGACGGCGTCAACGATGCACTGGCGCTCAAGCACGCCGACATCGGCATCGCCATGGGCAGCGGTGCGGCAGCCACCAAGGCCGTTTCACGGTTGGTGCTGCTCGACGGCCAATTTTCACACCTTCCGTCAGTGGTTGCGGAGGGACGCCGTGTCATCGCCAATGTGGAACGCGTGGCCAACCTGTTCCTGACAAAAACCACCTATGCCATCATCATTTCAATTGTCATCGGCATCTTGATGTGGCGTTACCCGTTCCTGCCGCGGCAGTTGTCAATTGTGAGCTCCATGACCATTGGCATCCCCGCGTTCTTCCTGGCGCTGCTGCCCAATGCCCGCCGCTACCAGCCGGGCTTCCTGCGCAGGACGCTCATGTTCGCGATTCCGTCGGGGACCATTGTGGCAGCGTGCATTATGGCCGTTTATTCGTATGCGCGGGCGTTCCCCGATGTGTCCCTGCGGGAGGACCAGGTGATCACGGAGGCACAGACTGCCGTCACCATGACGGTTTTGCTGGTGGCATTGTGGGTCCTTGGCGCGCTGGCCCGTCCGTTCGACAAGTGGCGGGCACTGCTCGTTGCCACCATGGTTGCCGGCCTCGTGTTGGTGATGGCTGTGCCTTTCGCCCGGAATTTCTTCGCACTCGACATCCCCAGCGGGGGACTGCTAACGGTTACGATTGCCGTAACTGCAACAGGATGTGTGGCGATCGAGCTGCTGTACCGCTTTTTGAAAAAGCGCGGGGCGGTCTCCGAACGTGAGTAAGGGCTGCCTAACTGGCATACTGTCCCTTGCGTGACAAAGATAAAAGCAGTGGCGAGAGGAGTCCATCGATGACTAATGTGGACAGTTTTGGTTCCAAAGGCGTACTTAATGTTGCCGGAACCGATTATGAGATTTTCCGACTGAACTCGGTAGAAGGCGCAAAGAGCCTTCCGTTCAGCCTCAAGGTATTGCTGGAAAACCTGCTTCGCACCGAAGATGGTGCGAATATTACGGCTGACCATGTGCGGGCCTTGGCAGAGTGGGACCCGAATGCGGAGCCCAACACCGAAATCCAGTTCACCCCGGCCCGTGTCATCATGCAGGACTTCACTGGAGTCCCCTGCATCGTTGACCTGGCCACCATGCGTGAAGCAGTCAAGGAGCTCGGCGGGGATCCCAGCCGTGTCAACCCCTTGGCTCCTGCCGAGATGGTCATTGACCACTCCGTACAGATTGACGTCTTCGGCAACTCAGGTGCCGTCGAGCGCAACATGGAAATCGAATACCAGCGCAACGGTGAGCGTTACCAGTTCCTGCGCTGGGGCCAGACTGCCTTCGAAGACTTCAAGGTCGTCCCCCCGGGCATGGGCATTGTGCACCAGGTCAACATTGAGTACTTGGCCCGCACCGTCATGACCCGCGAGGTCGACGGCGTGCTGCGCGCCTACCCCGACACGCTCGTCGGCACCGACTCACACACAACCATGGTCAACGGCCTGGGCGTGCTGGGTTGGGGCGTTGGCGGCATCGAAGCTGAGGCAGCCATGCTTGGCCAGCCCGTCTCGATGCTCATTCCCCGCGTTGTCGGCTTCAAGCTGACCGGAACCATTCCGGCGGGTGCCACCGCAACCGACGTTGTGCTGACCATCACGGAGCAGCTGCGCAAGCACGGTGTTGTTGGCAAGTTCGTGGAGTTCTACGGCGAAGGCGTTGCCGGTGTGCCGTTGGCCAACCGCGCAACCATCGGCAACATGAGCCCGGAATTTGGTTCCACGGCTGCGATGTTCCCGATCGACGACGTCACCATTGACTACCTGCGCCTGACCGGTCGCAGCGACGAGCAGGTCGCACTGGTCGAGGCCTACGCCAAGGAGCAGGGCCTCTGGCACGATCCTTCGGTTGAGATCCAGTTCTCCGAGTACCTCGAACTGGACCTGTCAACAGTCGTTCCGTCCATCTCGGGCCCCAAGCGCCCGCAGGACCGCATCGAGCTGACCAACGCCAAGGGCCAGTTCCGCTCAGACCTGAAGAACTACGTTGCCGGCGACGAAAACGCTGAAGGCAACACGGTTGACGAGTCCCTGGAAGAATCCTTCCCGGCCTCCGACGCCCCGTCCTTCACCCACCCGGACAGCCACACCCACGACACCGAGCGCACGGTCGTTTCCGCCGCTGCCGGTGCCAATGGACGCCACTCAAGCCCGATTCACGTCAAGAACGAATCAGGCGTTGAATTCGAGCTGGACCACGGTGCAGTCTCGATCGCCTCGATCACGTCCTGCACCAACACCTCCAACCCTTCAGTGATGCTCGCTGCAGCCGTTCTGGCCCGCAACGCCGTCAACAAGGGCCTGGCGTCCAAGCCGTGGGTGAAGACCTCCGTTGCCCCCGGCTCCAAGGTCGTCACCGACTACTACGAAAAGTCGGGCCTCGTTCCCTACCTGGAGAAGCTCGGCTTCTTCACAGTGGGCTACGGCTGTGCGACCTGCATCGGAAACTCCGGCCCCCTGGACACCGAAATTTCGGCAGCCATTGCCGAAAACGACCTGTCAGTGACAGCAGTCCTCTCCGGTAACCGCAACTTCGAAGGCCGCATCAACCCGGACGTGAAGATGAACTACCTGGCTTCGCCGCCGTTGGTCATCGCTTACGCCCTGGCCGGATCCATGGACTTCGACTTTGAGGCTGACGCCCTGGGCCAGGATGATGACGGCAACGACGTCTTCCTGAAGGACATCTGGCCGAACCCGGTTGAGGTGCAGGAAGTCATGGACGCCTCCATCGACCGTGAAATGTTCACGAACTCCTACGCCACCATCTTCGATGGCGACGACCGTTGGAAGGCCTTGGAAACTCCTGAAGGCAACACCTTCGAATGGGATCCCAAGTCCACCTACGTCCGCAAGCCCCCATACTTTGAGGGCATGAAGGCTGAAGCTGAGCCCGTCGAGAACATCGCCGGTGCACGTGTGCTGTTGAAGTTGGGCGATTCCGTCACCACCGACCACATCAGCCCTGCAGGCTCCTTCAAGTCGGACACCCCCGCCGGCCAATACCTGCTGGCCAACGGTGTGGAGCGCAAGGACTTCAACTCCTACGGTTCACGCCGTGGAAACCACGAGGTCATGATTCGCGGCACCTTCGCGAACATCCGCATCCGCAACCAGGTCCTGGACAACGTCGAAGGTGGCTTCACCCGCGACTTCACCCAGGCAGGCGGCCCGCAGGCCTACGTCTACGACGCCTCCGTCAACTACCAGGCTGCCGGCACCCCGCTCGTCGTCCTGGCTGGCAAGGAATACGGTTCAGGTTCCTCGCGCGACTGGGCAGCCAAGGGCACCGCACTGTTGGGTGTGAAGGCCGTCGTTGCCGAGAGCTACGAGCGCATCCACCGCTCCAACCTCATCGGCATGGGCGTTCTGCCCCTGCAGTACCCGGCCGGCCAAAACGCAGAATCCCTGGGCCTGACCGGCACAGAGACCTTCTCCGTTGAAGGTGTGACCGAGCTGAACAACGGCACCACGCCCAAGACCCTCAAGGTCACGGCAGTTGCTGAAGACGGCACCACCGTAAGTTTCGATGCCGCACTGCGCATCGACACCCCCGGTGAAGCCGACTACTACCGCAATGGTGGCATCCTGCAGTACGTGCTGCGCCAGATCACAGCAGCGAGCTAGTCCCCACGCCCTCCCCAAGTCAAGCCGCTGGCGCGTCTTGGCTTGGGGCCCCTCGGGCGCGTGGGCCCAGTTTCCATGGGTTCTGCGTTCCAGTCAGGGGCCCAACGTTTCGGCGTTTCGGCGCGTGGGCCCAAATAACTGTGGGTCCTGCGGATGCAGGATTGCAGTTCGCCGGGGGCGGGCAGCCGGGAAACCGGCTGCCCGCCCCCGGCGTTTTGCTGTGCGGGGGTAGTTATTGTGATGCCCGCGCACGGAGGCCAATCGCCATGTCGGCCCCCGAGGGTGATATTTCCGTCCGGCAATGTGCTTTTCGACACCGGCCCCGCACTCTGGTGCCGTGTCTTTAGGTGCTGAAGGGCGGGAACACGGACATAAATGGCACGCACCCAGCGGGGTCTGCGCGCACCGGGGCATGGGACGCGATATTGTTAGACGTTGACCGTGGACCCAGGGAGGTACCAATTGGGACTTTTAGAAACCATCACGCATCCGCGCGAACTGAGCAGGCTCAGCGACAGCCAGATGGAAGGCCTTGCCCAGGAAATCAGGGACTTCCTCATTGCGAACGTGTCCCAAACTGGCGGTCACCTCGGCCCGAACCTGGGCGTGGTGGAACTGACACTGGCCATCCACAGGGTTTTCGATTCTCCCCGTGACAGCATTGTTTTCGACACAGGACATCAGTCCTATGTCCACAAGCTGGTCACCGGACGGCAGGACTTTTCCACCCTGCGCCAGCAAGGAGGGCTCTCCGGTTACCCGGACAGGGCTGAATCCGAGCACGATATTGTCGAAAGTTCACACGCTTCCTCCTCGCTTTCCTGGGCCGACGGCATCGCCCGCGCCCGCCAGCTCAACGGCGAAAACGACCGCTACGTCGTGGCCGTGATTGGCGACGGCGCCCTGACCGGCGGCATGACCTGGGAAGCCATCAACAACATCGCCGCGGACAAGAACCGCAAGCTGATAATTGTCGTCAACGACAACGGCCGCTCCTACGCACCCACCGTCGGGGGCGTTGCCGACTACCTGGCATCATTGCGCCCGGCCCTGGACCACGTACGCACCCACAAAAAATATGAAGCATCCATGTCATGGGGAAAAAAGCGGCTTCAGGACGGCAATGCCGCCGGCCGCTTCATGTACAAGAGCCTGCACGCGGCCAAGAAAGGCGTAAAGGACTGGTGGGCTCCACAAGGCCTCTTTGACGACCTCGGCATGAAGTATGTCGGCCCCATTGACGGCCACGACGAAAAAGCCATGGAAGCGGCGCTGGCGGCGGCCAAGAACTATGGCGGACCCGTCATCGTCCACGCCTTCACCGAAAAGGGCCGCGGCTACGCCCCCGCCCGCGCCGACGTCAACGACCAGTTCCATGCTGTCGGCATCATCAACCCCAAGACCGGTGCCTCGGTTGAAACGCCCGGCGGGAAATCCTGGACCGCCGTCTTTGGGGATGAGATCAGCAAGATCGCCGAGGAACGCAAGGACATCGTCGGCATCACGGGAGCCATGCTCCTTCCCGTCGGCCTGGCAAAGTTCGCCGAAAAGTTCCCCGACCGCGTCATCGACGTCGGCATCGCCGAACAGCATGCCGTGACCATGGCTGCCGGCATGGCCTTCGGCGGACTCCACCCCGTCATCGCCATTTACGCGACGTTCCTGAACCGTGCCTTCGACCAGCTCCTCATGGACGTGGCATTGCACAAAGCCGGCGTCACGATCGTCCTGGACCGGGCAGGGGTCACCGGTCCCGACGGTGCCAGCCACCACGGCATGTGGGACCTTTCCATGCTGCAAATCGTACCCGGCCTGCACCTGGCCGCCCCGCGCGACGCGGTCCGCCTGCGCGAGGAGCTGCGCGAGGCCGTCGCCATTTCGGACGCCCCCACCGTGCTGCGTTATTCCAAGGGCAAGGTGGGGCCGGAGATCGTTGCCCTGGAGCGGCTGTACGACGGCGTCGACGTCCTGGCCCGTGCACACCACGACATGCCCGGGGCCGGCAAAGATCCGCAGACTGACGTGCTGATCGTGAGCGTGGGCGCCATGAGTGAACTGTCCCTCGAGGTGGCCCAACGCATTGGCGACCAGGGGATCACCTCCACCGTCGTCGATCCGCGCTGGGTGCTGCCCGTGCCGCGCTCGATCGTGCAGCTGGCATCCCGGCACCGCATCGTCATCGTCGTGGAGGACGGCGTTCGCGCCGGCGGGGTTGGTTCGCGCATCCGCCAGGAACTGCGCTCCGCAGGCATTGACACCGCCCTGAACGAGGTCGGCCTGCCGGTGGAATTCCTGGACCACGGCACCCGCAGCGAAGTGCTCGAACGCGTCGGCCTGACGGCACAGCGGGTCTCCCAGGACGTCGTCGAACAGGTCCTTGGCACCAAGGTCCCCTTCGCGCGCCCCCTGCCCGGCCAGCCCGCCCCGCGCACAGGGCAGATGCCGATCCTGTGACGGAGTTCCCGCACGTGCCCGCCGCAGCCCAGGACGCGCCCGAGGCCGGGGACCTGGTGGTGGCCCGGAACCGCAAGTACGACGGCGGTGCGCACTGGGTGGTGCCCGGCCGCCACCTCGGCACGGACCACCACGGCCACTGGGTTTTCCAGGGCACGGGCGAGTTCATTTCACGCCCGGGCGCGGCCCAGTACACCGAGTCCGACGCAGTCCTGCTGATCCCGCACTCCGGTGACTGGGTTGCCACGTTTTTCGATGACAGCCACCCGGACGGCGTCGAGCTGTACATCGATTTGGCCATCGACCTGCAGTGGCGGCGGATCCGCCCCGGCGTCGTTGAATTCCACATGGTTGACATGGACCTCGACGTCGTCCGCACCAGCTCCCGCGGCCTGTACGTCGACGACCGCGACGAATTCGCCCAACACAGTGTTGAACTGGGCTACCCGCAGGAGCTGTGCACCCGCATCGAGGCCGCCTGCACCGCGCTCACCGGCGCCGTGGCTGACGGAAATGCACCATTCGACGGCCGCGCTGCGGCCTGGTTCGCCCTAGGAAGGACATCGCCATGACTGGCACAGAGGAAAGCATGACAGAGCAGGGCAACCAAACAATTTTGGCGGGCTTGGATCCGAACATTGTGCGCATGTACAAGAAAGACGAGGCCGGGACCTTGGTTTTCCGTGAAGCGTGGGTTGACGCCGGGGGAGCCGGGGAGACGGACGACGAGGCCGGGACAGCTGCAACGCCGGAGATTTACTTTGTGCTCAACCACGGCACCGTCGGGCACATCAGCACGTCCAAGGACGTGGTGGTGAAGACGGTGGAGGAAGCCGAAGGCATGCTGGCGGCGTTCGCCGTACAGTGCGCCGAGGACGGTTACGCCGTGCTCAGCCGCGATGAGCAGACGCTCGTGGTGGCCCAGTTCGCGCTCAAGAGCGACCGCGTCTCGGACCGTGACAAGCACTTGGCCAAGCGCGTCAGGGACACCCTGACCCCGCACCTTGCCTGGCGTGGCAGCGGTGTGCTGGAAAAGATGGAATTCACTGCCGCCGGCCATGGACTGGGGAAACTGAACGTCTACATCGCGGCCCCCGATGCGGCCCGTGCCGTCGCGAACATCAAGGTGTGCATCCGCGAGGAGAAGCTCGACTTCACCAAGCTGACGGTGGCGACCGGCCCCATCGACGACCCAAGTGCGCTGCGGGCAAAGCACAGTGCCACGGGCGGCACGTCCTTCAGCCTGTAGGCCCAGTCCCCGGTCTCGCCCAACTTCGCACCTTCCGGTGCTGTCGCTGCAATGCTGCGACAGCACCGGAAGGTGCAGCTGTTTGATGTCGGTCTCATTTTCCCAACATCCCTGACTTGATCAAGTAACTTGATCAAGTTACTTGTATGCTTTTTCCATGACACTGCAGCCTGGCACAACCCCACCATCAACCGACGAGCTCCTCGAGGTTTTGTTCCCACTCCTTCGAAAGCTTCATGCCCGACGCTCCATCTCGGCTGGAAAGCTGGGAGTGCTGCGCCATCTGTCCGAGCGCGGCCGGGCAACCACAACTGAACTGGCCGCTGCCATCAAGGTCAGCCCGCAGGCAATCTCGCTGGCCGCGCGGGAGCTGACGACCCTGGGATTTGTGGACCGTGTCCAAGATGACGTTGATCGCCGGAAAATGTGGCTGCAGCTAACGGATGCCGGAATGCAGAAACTCACCAAAGAGACCTTGGCGGGACACGATTGGCTCGAGCGGGCCATTTCGGAAAAGCTGACCCCTGCCCAGCAGCGAACGCTCGAAGCAGCCATCCCGGTGCTGCGGATCATTGGCTTGGAGTTGGACAATGACTAAGTCGAGTCCCCGCCTGGTGTCGGCGTTGGTGTACGCGGCACTGTCCACAGCCATTGTCAGTTCCTTGGGCATGTTGCTGGTGCCTTCGATTGCCCAGGAAATGAACGTTCCTGTCAGCACCGCGCAATGGATGCTGACCCTCAATCTTCTGGCCGGCGCCATTGCGACCCCGGTGATGGGGCGGCTCAGTGATGGGCCACACAAAAAGAAGTTGCTGCTCCTGGCCCTGTTTCTGATTCTGCTCGGTTCCATCATTGCCGCCTTGGCCCCCAACTTCACGGTATTCCTTATTGGGCGGGCACTTCAGGGCCTGAGCTATGGAATTGTTCCAGTGACGATTTCCCTGGCCCGCCGCTACGTCGCGGGCGATAAGGTTCAGTCGTCCATTTCCAGCCTTTCAGTGACGGTGGCCACCGGAATTGGAATTGGATACCCGCTGACTGGAATCCTCGCCGGGCTCTTCAATTACCGCTTCGCTTTCTGGTTTGCGGCACTGTTTGTCTTGACGGCGATCATCGTTGTGCAGAAGGTGGTGCCCGATGGTCCGGACAGGCTCGCGCCGGCATTGCCTTTCGACCATGCCGGAGCAAGTCTCCTCGGCCTCGGCTTGGGTACCCTGCTGTTGGGCATTAGCGAGGGGCCAAGCTGGGGGTGGACATCACCTTGGACGATTGGGATCCTGGCGGTCGCCGCGATCCTGTTGATGGTCTGGGTGCGCACCGAGCTGAAGTCAGAGCATCCCTTGATCAATCTGCGCGTGTTCAAAAAAGGTGAAGTTCTGCTGGCCAACGTCACGGCCATTGGCTTGGGGGCAGCGCTGTACATAGGGCTTTCCGTCTCCAGCCTGGTTGCCCAGGCGCCCGCCTCCACGGGGTACGGCATGGCCCTGCCAGTATTCTGGGCAGGATTTGTGATGTTCCCCTTGTCGGTGGGCAGTTTCACCGCCAATCGCCTGGTCCGGAGAGTCTCCCATCGCGTGCCATTGACTACTTTGCTTCCGCTCGGTGCCGGGCTCATGGCGGTGGCAGGCAGCTGGCTCTGGCTGTTCCATGCCCAGCTGTGGGAAATCTTGTTGGGGATGCTGGTCTTTGGGTGGGGGATGGGTGCGGCTTATGCCGCGATGCCCGCCTTGATTGCCCGGAGCGTGGCAACTGAAGAGTTGGGCAGCTCGGTCAGCTTCAACCAGGTCTTGCGCACCATTGGAAGTTCCTTTGGCACGGCCGTTTCAGCCGCCATCATTGCCGCCAACTCGACGTCGGAGCTGCACGCGAGCAACGCCGGCATCACGGCCACCTTTGCGCTTGGCGCAGCCCTTTGCCTGGGCGTCTGCGCGGCACTTCTTGTCAATGCGCTTCGCGTCAGATGTCGCCGCGGCTAAGCCCTGATCCACCGATTCAAGGCAATGAAATTCCATCCAATGATCTCGCCTTTTGACGGAGATGCTCCCTGAATCCATGGGGCGAGGGGGAAATGCGTTGGGGCCGGTCGTTTGGCTATTGTTGAGGGATGACGCAGAATCAGAGTGAATTTCGCCAAGTGGGCTCATCCGGATTGACAGTTTCCACCGTGGGGCTGGGGTGCAACAACCTCGGCCGCAGCGGGACGGTGACGCAGACTCAAGAGGGAAGTGACGCCGTCGTCCATGCCGCCTTGGATGCCGGCATCACGCATTTCGACGTAGCCGATAATTATGGGATGACCCCCGGCCTGAGCGAAACCATCTTGGGCAAGGCCCTCGGTGCGCAGCGCGGGAACGTTGTTGTAGCCACAAAGTTCGGGATGAATGCCCAGGGAGCGAACGGCGTGGATTGGGGCCGCCGCGGTTCGCGAAAGTACATCCGCCAAGCCGTTGAGGCGTCCCTGCGCCGCCTGAACACCGATTACCTCGACCTGTATTACTACCACACCCCGGACGGGCACACCCCGATGGCGGAGACACTTTCCACGTTGGACGATCTGGTCCACGAGGGCAAGATCCTTTACCTGGGCCATTCAAATTTGGCCGGCTGGCAGATCGCCGACGCCGAACACACCGCCCGGGCCCGAGGCACCGAACGCTTTGTGGCGAGCCAGAATCACTACAATTTGCTGGACCGCCGCGCCGAGCAGGAAGTCACCCCGGCCGCCGAGGCGTATGGGCTCGGCGTCATGCCGTACTTCCCGCTCGCGAACGGCTTGTTGACGGGCAAGTACAAGGACGGCGTGGTGCCTGACGGCAGCCGTCTCTCACACACGCGCCAGCACATGGTCTCCGCAGCCGACCAGGGGCAGTTCGCCGCCTTCAGCGTCTTTGCCGCGGCCCGTGAACTGACCGAGGTGCAGGTGGCGTTCAGCTGGCTGTCAGCGCAGCCCTCGGTCGCCAGCGTCATCGCCGGTGCCACGAAGCCCGAACAGGTGCGCGAAAACGCCGCGGCCGCGAGCTGGAAGCCCACAGCCGCAGACCTCGCGGAATTGGACACCATCTTCCCGAAGGTGCCGCGCGTGGCCTTGTTCTAGGGCGTTCGACGGCGCCCGGCCCACCCCGGGTGTTGTGCGGAGCGGGTCCTAGACGGAGACGGTGATCCATTCCCCGTCGATGGCGGCGGCGTAGCGCGGGAGCGACTCCTTGGCCGGACCCGACTGCACCGTCCCGTCGCTGCCGGCAAACACCGTGCCGTGGCAGGGGCATTTGAAGTCGGCGCCGTCGGGGGCCACCTTGCAGCCCGCATGTGTGCAAATGTCCGTGTAGGCCAGGACGGTGGTTTCGTCGGGGCGGAACAGCATGACCTCCACGCCGCCGGCCGTGCCCGCGGCGGTGCCGCCCACGGGAAGTTCCGAAAGCTTGCCCACCTGGTGCGGTGTACCGCCGGTGGGGATTTCCGCTGGTGTTTTTCCCTTGGTGCGGCTGTCGTTGGCGGAGGGGGCGCAGCCGGCCAAGGCCAGTGCGCAGGCCGCGCCGGTAGCTGCCGTCGTGGCTCGAAGGGTCGCGCGGCGGGTTGGTGAAGGATCAAAAGTCATGGCCCCATTCTTTCAGGCCGTGCCGCAGGAAAGCCAAACGACGGCAAGTGCGTGCTTAGTCACATCTGTGCATTATTCTGGACCTGAGCAGAAAATAGAATTAGACCAGAGAAAGCATGGACCGATCGATGATTTTCCTCGGCAAAGCTGCACGTATTGGGCTTAGTTTTCTCGTTGTAGCCGCCCTACTGGGGGCTGTGGTTTTCGGTGCGAAGGCCTTGTGGCCAGCGCTTGTTCCCTTTAAATTGGTGCCAGAGACCCACGATACCCAAGTCATCAACTCAGTAAACCGCATGGAACAAGTCGTTCTGTTGGGGCTGGGCATTCAGGGAATTAAGGATAAGAGTGAGCAGTTTGGTTTTAACGGAGTTACTGTTCCCGGTACTGAGAGGGCTGCATTCATGCAATACGGCTTTACTGCGAAACTGGGCATCGAAGGCAAAGACGTCCAGGTAGAGCAAACCGGAGAAGACAAGTATCTTGTCACGATTCCTGAATTCATTTTCATCGGGCATGACAAGGCGACATTCAAATTGGCCACTGAATCGAATGGTGCTTTGAGCTTCATGACGCCCGAAATTGACACCGTCCAGATGGTCAACGAGATTCTCAGCGACGATGCTCAGGAGAAGTACATTGAATCCAATGAAACGATCTTGAAAGATCAGGCGACGGCGTTCTACAAGGGAATGATCACCGGCATCGATGCGGGCATTGAAGTCGAGTTCAAGTTCCAGTCCTGACAGTATGACGCCGGACCCCCGCCTTGGCAGCCAAGGCGGGGGTCCGGCGTCGTGCCGGGAAAAGGGCGCAGCGGGGGAAGGCCGTGCCGGCTAGGACTCCGGGTGGAACGGCTTCCCGTTGACCCGCTGGGAGGCGCCGACCCGGTCGAGATACGGTGTGATGCCGCCGAGGTGCATGGGCCAGCCGGCGCCGAGGATCATGCACAGGTCGATGTCCTCGGGCCCGGCCACAACCCCCTCTTCGAGCATGAGGCCGATCTCCTCGGCCAGGGCGTCCTGGGTCCGGCGCAGCAGCTCCTCGCCGGTGGACGGCGAATCCCCAAAGCTCAACAGTGCCAGGGAGTCGGCCGGGATGGATACGGTGCCATCCGCCGCGGTCTCCCAGAGCGCCTTCTTGCCGGCATCGATCAACGCCTGCTGGTTGGCCGAGACGTGGAACCGTTCGCCAAAGGCGGTGTGCAGCGACTCGGTGACGTGCTGTGCCACGGGGATGCCGACCATGGCCAGCAGAGTGAACGGCGTCATCGGCATGCCCATGGGGCGCAGCGCATTGTCGGCCGTGTGGGCGTCGGTGCCCTCGTCGAAGGCCTTGGACACCTCGGCCATGAGGCGCAGCAGCACACGGTTGACCACAAACGCGGCCGCATCCTTGACCAGCACCGCGGTCTTGCGCAGAGCCTTGGCCGTCGCAAAAGCGGTCGCCAGAACGGCGTCGTCGGTCTTGGGCGCGCGCACAATCTCCAGCAGCGGCATGACTGCCACGGGGTTGAAGAAGTGGAAGCCCACCAGGCGTTCGGGATGCTTGAGGTCGGCAGCCATGGCCGTGACCGACAGCGAGGACGTGTTCGTGGCAAGGATGCACTCGGGGGAGACGATGGCCTCCACCTCGGCAAAGACCTGCTTCTTGACATTGAGCTCCTCGAACACGGCCTCGATGACAAAGTCGGCGTCCGCGAAGACGTCCTTGGAGACCGATCCTGTCACGAGCGCCTTGGTGCGGTTCGCCGCATCCTGGCTGATCCGGCCCTTGGCGAGCAGCTTGTCAACCTCGCCGTGGACGTGGGAGACGCCCTTGTCGACGCGGCCCTGGTCAATGTCTGACATGACGACGGGGACCTTGAGCTGGCGGGCGAACAGCAGCGCAAACTGCCCGGCCATGAGGCCCGCGCCCACCACACCAACCTTGGTGACCGGGCGGGCCAGCTTCGGATCCGGCGCACCCGCCGGCCGTTTGGCACGCTTCTGCACCAGGTCCAGGAACGCATAGACGGTGTCCTTGAACTGCGGCGTGCCCATGAGCTCCGCCAGCGCCTCGTCCTCGGCGGCAAAGGACTCTGCCTTGGTGAAGTGCTTGCCCTTTTCCAGCAGCTCGATGACCTTCGCCGGGGCGGGGGCCGCGTTGGAGGTCTTGGCCTCCACAAACGCCTTGGCATGGACGACGGCGGCGTCCCAGGCTGCGCTGTTTTCCTCGCTGAGTGGTTCGGCCACCGCGTTTGGCCGGCTGACGTCCGCGGTGCCGGTGAGGACCCGGGCGGCCCAATTCAGCGACTGTTCCACGAAGTCTGCCGGTTCAAACATGGCGTCGGCAATGCCGAGCTTGAACGCCGCCGGCCCGCTGAGTGTCCGGTTGTTGCTCAAGGCGTTTTCCAGCATGACCTTCACGGCGTTGGCCGGCCCGATCAGGCGGGGGAGCAGGTACACGCCGCCCCAGCCGGGAACCAGGCCCAGGAATGCCTCCGGGAGGGCCAGCGCGCCGGCACCGGTGGAGACGGTCCGGTAATTGGCGTTGAGCGCGATCTCGAGCCCGCCACCCAGGGCCAGTCCGTTGATGAACACGAAGCTGGGGACGCCCAGGTCGTTCAGGGTGGAATAAACATCGTGGCCCAACTGGGCCATCAACAGTCCGGATTCGCGGTCCTTCAGGCTCTTGACAGCCGACAGGTCGGCGCCCGCAGCCAGGAAGAACGGCTTTCCCGTAACACCAACACCCTTGATCTCGCCCTTCGCAGCCCGCCCGCGCTGGGCTTCCAGGGTGGTGCCCAGTTCAATCAGCGTGTTGGGCCCCAGTGTGCTGGGCCGGCGGTGGTCAAGGCCGTTGTCAAGGGTGATGAGCGCAAAGGTGCCTGCGCTGGGGGCCCCGTCGATGCCGGGCAGGGCAATGTCCTGGACGTATGAATGGGTCACCACTTCTTCGGGGAACAGTGCCGCGAGCTTGTTGAAGTCCTGGGCGCTCATGCTGCGCTCCCTTCGGTGGTTTTGGTTGCAGCCGTTTCGGCGGTGGGGACATAATGCGGGTTTTCCCAAATGACTGTCGCGCCCATGCCGAGACCGATGCACATGGTGGTGATGCCGTATTGCACCGAGTGGTCCTCCTCGAACTGGCGGGCCAACTGGTTCATGAGCCGCACGCCGGAGGACGCCAGGGGGTGTCCGACGGCGATGGCGCCGCCGTAGCGGTTGACCCGGGGGTCGTCGTCGGCAATCCCAAAGTGGTCAAGGAAGCTGAGCACCTGGACGGCAAACGCCTCGTTGATCTCAAACAGGCCGATGTCCTCGATGGTGAGCCCGGCGAGCTTGAGCGCCTTTTCGGTGGCCGGGACGGGGCCGATGCCCATGACCTCCGGGGCAACGCCGGCGAACGCGTAGGTGACGAGTCGCATCTTGACAGGCAGGCCAAGCTCGGCGGCCGTGTCGGCGGAGGCCAGCAGTGCTGCCGTCGCGCCGTCGTTTAAGCCGGCGGCGTTGCCTGCGCTGACCCGGCCGTGGGAGCGGAACGGGGTGCGCAGGGCGGCAAGGTCCGCCAGGGTGGTGCCGGGGCGCGGCGGTTCGTCGACGGTGTTGACAGTCCAGCCCTGCCCCGGCTTGAGTGTCGCCACGGGGACAAGGTCGGGCTGGATCTGGGATTGTCCGTAGGCGGCGGCCAGCTTGTTTTGGCTGGCGACGGCGAACGCGTCGGTCCGGTCCTTCGTGATGGCCGGGAACCTGTCGTGCAGGTTTTCGGCGGTGTTGCCCATGTTCAGGGCAGCCGGGTCGACGATGCGTTCAGACATGAACCGCGGGTTCGGGTCGGCGCCTGCGCCCATGGGGTGGTGTCCCATGTGCTCCACACCGCCGGCAATGACGACGTCATAGGCTCCGAAACCAATGCCGGAGGCCGTGGTGGTGACAGCCGTCATGGCGCCGGCGCACATCCTGTCGATGGCGAAGCCGGGCACCGACTGCGGCAGGCCGGCGAGAAGGGCTGCGGTCCGCCCGATGGTCAGGCCCTGGTCGCCAGTCTGGGTGGTGGCGGCGATGGCCACCTCGTCAATGCGCTCGGCGGGCAGTTGCGGGTTGCGGCGCATCAGTTCCCGGATGCACTTGACCACCAGGTCGTCGGCGCGGGTGTTGGCATAGATGCCCTTCTCCCCGGCCCGTCCAAAGGGTGTGCGGACGCCGTCAACAAAGACAACATCCCTAATCTGCCGATTTTGGCTCACGTTTTGCTCCTTGACTGCAAACACCGGGTTCAGTTCAACCCAAGGCGTTTGGGGCGACTGCGTCAAGGATCATGTTACTAGTGAGTAACTTAGCAGTCAAAGCCGGAGGCCTCTGCTGGGGATGCCGCATGGGGATGCGCCGGAACGGATGCCGGCGGCGCAGGCCGCCAAAGTATTCGCGGCGCCCAGGAACGCAACGGTTCGAGGGATCGGGCCATGCGGCCCGATCCCTCGGCACCGGGGCCGCAACTCAGGAATGCGAGTGAGCGGGCCGGGCACCCAGCTTAGCTTTCGGCGCCGTCGTGCTTGGAAGTTTTGGGTTCCTTGGGTGCCAGTGGCTCCGGGTTCGCCAGCGCCTCGGCCAGCAGTGCGGCAGTCTTCTCGATTTGCCAGGGCCGGGCGCCAAGTTCGGCCAGCTGGGCCGAGATCGTCTCCACAGTGATGTTCGACGGCGGACGCCAGCAAACGCGGCGCAGGAAGTCGGGGGTGAGGATGTTCTCGACGGGAATGTTGAGCTCTTCAGCAAGGCCGGCGAGGCGGGGCCGGGCCGTTGCATATCGGGCGGCGGCTGGGACGTCGCGCTCGGCCCACACCCGGGGCGGGGGCGGGGTGTTGTTGGAAACCTGCAGGGGCGGCAGATCCGTGCTGTTTTTGGCCGTTTGCAGGGCGTGCAGCCATTTGGGGGCGTCTCGCTTGGCGGCCCGGCCGTGGAATCCGGACAGTGCCAGCAAGGCCGGAACCGTGGTCGGCATGCCCTTGGCCGCGGCAACGATCGCAGTGTCGGGAATGAGGCGGCTGGGAGCAATGTCGCGGTGCTCGGCCAACTTTTCACGCGTCTGCCACAGCTCCCGCACTCCGGCCAGTTGGACGCGGTTGCGAATGGTGTGTGAGCCGGAGGTGCGGCGCCAGGGATCGACCCTTGGGGCGGGCACGCCGGCGTCGATCAGGTGCTGGAATTCCTGTGCTGCATATTCAAGCTTGCCGTCGTTTTCAAGCAGGGCAACAAGTTCCTCCTCCAGGTCAACGAGGACCTCAACGTCCAATGCGGCGTAGCGCAGCCATGGCTCCGGCAGGGGCCGGGTGGACCAGTCGGCCGCTGAATGTTCCTTGGCCAGGTGGTAGCCGAGGAGCGATTCCACCACCGCGCCGAGGCCCACACGGGGCAGGCCTGCGATGCGCGCGGCAAGTTCGGTGTCAAAGAGTTTGTCCGGCCACATGCCAACGCCGGCCAGGCATGGCAGGTCCTGGCTGGCTGCGTGCAAGATCCACTCAACGCCGCGCAGCGCCTCGTCGATGATCTTCAAGTCGTCAAAGGCTTCGGGGTCGATGAGCCAGGTGCCGGCGCCTTCGCGGCGGATCTGCACGAGCATGGCCCGCTGTCCGTAGCGGAATCCCGAGGCGCGTTCGGTGTCGACAGCCGCGGGTCCGCGGCCTGCGGCCAACGCTGCGGCGCACCGCTGCAAGGCCGGCTCGGTTTCCACGACGGCGGGAATCCCGTCACTGGGCATGTCGAGTTCGACCAATTCGGGCAGATCGCCAAGTTCAACCCGGACGCCGTCAATGACAACCGAGGTCAGCGGGGCGGGGGCCACTTCCGTGCCTGTACCACCGGGTTTGCGGGTGCCGGCTGTGCCCTCACTGTTGCTGGCAGTGGAGCTGTGGCCTTGTCGGGGTGTGGACATTTTAGCCCGTGCGCGGCTGTGTGTGCTTGATTCTGGGTTGGTCATGATGCCCTTAGTCTACCGAATGGCCTAGGTGGCTCGCCCAATTTCACCCGGAGGGGGTGTTTGCCGGCCGCTAGCGGTCCCGGTTGCTGCGGCGCCGGGGCAGCAACGTCACGCCTTCGGGAACCGGCGGCAGGCCGGCAAAGGTGCCGACAATGTTGGCCCAGGCTTCCAGGTGCGGGCTGATGGACGTTCCCACGGGCGTCCACGAGGCCCGCAGCTCAAGGTCGATGGCGTCGGGCCGGGCGGCCAGGGCACCATAGCTTTCGGAGAGTATTCGTGTGGCCGTGCCGCCGGTGTTGGTGTAGTTGGCGCCTTGTTCCTCCAGCGACTCGATCAGCCACGCCCAGGCCACGTTTCCCAAAAGTGAGTCGTTTCCAATGTCGGCTTCCAGCTGGGCACGTATGTAGGTGACAATGCGGAAGGTGCCACCCCAGAGTTCCTGCCCCTGCGGATCGTGGAGCAGGATGAATCGTCCTGTGGCCAGCTCTTCCCCGTCGATCATGACCTCGGCGCCCAATGCCACACCGAAGGGGGCAAGCCGGGCCGGGGCGGGAACTTCGGCCAGCGACAATTCACTGCGGCTTCGTACTTTCCGCAGCGATGCCAAGGCAAGTTGGAAGTCAGCTGGAAGCTGGGGCAAGGTGCTCACAGTTGCAGATTATGACGGCACCGGGTCTTTGTGCTGCAGGCGCGCCGGGAGGGGTCATTTTCGGGGCAATCGGCCGCCGTGTCAAACGCCGGTCCCGGCGTGCGCATCGCTGTCGCGGCGTGGGCGCCAATATGACGCGAGGAATGGCTTTCGAGTCCATATTTGTCCAGGGCGGCCGGGTCCTTTTGAGGTTGCGGGGGCTGTTGTGGTGATTCGCCACCGGCCGGCCGGGGGCGAATCACCACAACAGCCCCCTGGCCCTGGAAATTGTCCGCAGCGACGGCGAATGACCACTAAGGTGGCGCGGCATGATGGCCACCAACCCCATCAACAGGGAAGAAGGGACCACGCGCCCGGCCAACCAGATGGTGTGGTCAGCCGGGCGATCAGAGGGGGTTCAAGCAATGACGGGGTTCAGGCTCGGGTGGCGTTCAGGCTCCGAGCTCGACGCGAAGTGCTGCCACGAAGGCATCAACGTCAGCTTCCGAGGTGTCGAAGGAGCACATCCAGCGGACTTCGCGCGCGGCTTCGTCCCAGTCGTAGAACCGGAACGTCTGTCGCAGGCGGTCCGCGACGCCGTCGGGCAGGATGGCGAAGACGCCGTTGGATTCGGTGGCCTGGGTGCACTGCACCTGGGGAATGGATTCAACGGCGGCACGCAGCCTGGCCGCCATGGCATTGGCGTGTCCTGCCGAATGGAGCCAGAGGTCGCCGCTGAGCAGCGCCAGCAGCTGGGCGGAGATGAACCGCATCTTGGAGGAGAGCTGCATGTTCATCTTGCGCAGGTAGATGAGTCCGTCAGTGGCGGCGGGGTTGAGCGCCACGACGGCCTCGCCGAACATGATGCCATTCTTGGTGCCGCCAAAGGACAGCACGTCCACGCCGGCGTCGGAGGTGAATTCACGCACCGGAACGCCCAGGAACGCGGCGGCGTTGGCCAGCCGGGCGCCGTCCATGTGGACCTTCATGCCCAGGGAATGGGCGTGGTCGCAAATGGCCCGAACTTCCCCCGGGGTGTAGCAGGTGCCCAGTTCCGTGGTCTGGGTGATGGACACGGCCAGCGGCTGGGCGCGGTGCTCGTCGCCGAAGCCCCACGCTTCCTTGTCAATCAGTTCCGGGGTCAGCTTGCCGTTGGGTGCTGGCACTGGCAGCAGCTTCATGCCGCCCACGCGTTCGGGGGCGCCGTTCTCATCCATGTTGATGTGGGCCGTCTGCGCACACACCACCGCACCCCACCGGGGCAGGAGCGACTGCAGCGCAACCACATTGGCGCCGGTGCCGTTGAAGACGGGGAACACGTCCACGTCCTTGCCGAAGAGCTTGCCCATCTCCTCGCGCAGCCGGGCGGTGTAGACGTCCTCCCCATAGGCCACCTGGTGTCCGCCGTTGGCCGCGGCCAGCGCCGCCAACACCTGCGGGTGGATGCCGGAATAGTTGTCCGAGGCGAAGCTGATCACGCTGGTGTCGTGCAGGGGGGTGGATTCGGTGCCAATGCTCACAATGTGCCTTTGATCGTCGATGCTGAAAACAGTAATAACACGCTAGTCCAAAATGATCCGGGCTCCGTTGAGCTCCGCGGCGGGCCGCGAGAACAGCCCGGCCACAGCCTCCGCGAGCACGGCCACGTCGGTGAAGCCGGGGAAGGTGCGCTCGGGGGCGCCTGCCCGCATGGCGTCATCCACCAGTGCCTTCACAACAAGCACGACGGCGGCCGGCCCGGTCTGCCCGGCCGGCGCACCTGCCTGGGTGGTTGTCGGGGTGCCGAAGCCCTGCGCCAGCGCCTGAACCCACGTTTCCGCCGCCGACTTCACGGCCGCATAGTTCGCGTTGCCGACGGTGGGGGCCGTGACGGACGTTGAGGACACAATGGCCAGCCGGCCCGCGGCCGAGGCGGCCAGGTCGTCGTAAAACTCCCGGCTTGTGTTGCGCAACGTTGTCATCACGGAGGTGTGCAGGAAGTCCCAGTCGGCATCCGACTGCCCTGCCATCCCGCCGCCACCGCGCCAGCCGCCCACCAAATGGATGAGTCCGTCGACGGGGCCGAAATCCCGGTGGATGTCCGCGGCCAGGGCGGCAACGGAAGCGGGATCCGACAGATTGCACACGAAGGGGACGGCACCGCCGGCGAGCTCGGCTGCCGCCGTGATGCGTCCGGCGTCGGACCCTATGGTGAGCACGCGCATGCCGGCACCGAGCAGCGCGCCGGCAACAGCGATGCCTGCCGCGCTGCTGCCGCCGGCAACCAAAACCAGGGGTGGAGTATTCATGTCTCCTACACTAGCCACCTAGGCGGCACCGGCCCCGGTAATGCCGGATGTGGATTCAATGGTGCCGCGCATTTTTTTGCCCAGCGCCTCGTAAAACATGGAGAGCGGGAACTCGTCGTCCAGGACCTGGTCGGTGATTTCGCGCAGGGCCCCGGTCAGCTGCAGGGCGTCCGGGCCCTTGGCCCAGATGGAGGCCGGGTTGGGGGTGAGCGTGCCTGAGACCAGCTTGTAGGCGGCGAGCCAGTGCGCCAGCTTGGGCCTGTCGATGGAGCGCCAGTACAGCTCCTCAATTTCGCGGCCCAAGGCGATAACGGTCTCGGGCACCTCTGCCCAGTCGATCGTGAGCCTCGTATCGGTCCAGTGCAGCACGTGGTGCTGGTGCAGCCAGGCGAACAGCAACTGGCCGCCCAGGCCGTCGTAGTTGCGCACGCGGGAACCGGTGATGGCGAAGCGGAAAATCCTGTCGAAGATCACTGCATACTGAACAAGTTTCGCGTGTTTGCGGGCCTCGGGCGAGGCCTCCTCGTCACGTTCCACGGCCACCGATTCGCGGTAGGCCGTCAGGTCGCAGCGCAGTTCCTCCAGCGAGTACAGGAAATACGGCATCCGCTGCTTGATCATGAACGGGTCAAACGGCAGATCCCCGCGCATGTGCGTCCTGTCGTGGATCAGGTCCCACATCACAAACGTTTCCTGCGTCAGCGCCTGGTCGTCCAGAAGTTCGACGGCGTCGGCCGGCAGATCCAGCCGCGTCACCGCCGCTGCCTCCCGGACCACGCGGCGGAACCTGGCGGCTTCGCGGTCCTGGAAGATGGCGCCCCAGGTGAAGGTGGGCGTTTCGCGAACGGAGACGCTCTCGGGGAACAACACCGCCGAGTTGCTGTCGTAGCCGGGCGTGAAATCGATGAAGCGCAGCGGAACAAACAGCTTGTTGGAGTAACTGCCGGACTCCAGTTCGTCAATGAACTCGGGCCAGATCACATCGACAAGCACTGCTTCAACGTGGCGGGACGTCGAGCCGTTCTGTGTGTACATGGGGAACACGACCAGGTGGCCGAGTCCGTTGATCCGGTGTTCCTGCGGGTTGAAAGCCATCAGTGAATCCAAGAAGTCTGGTACGCCCAGCCCGCTGTCCGCCCATTTGCTGAAGTCACCGTCGAGGAGCTCCAGGTACCGGGCGTCGTGCGGGAAGTTCGGGGCCAATTCCCGGATGGCGGCCCTGATGGCTTCCACCAGCCCCAGGGCCGCGTTCCGGTCCGCCGGCTCCGGGACCGAGCCATCCTTGAACTGCAGCGCCGCCAGATCCGTGGCCGCCTGCTTCAGTGCCAGCCAGGCCGGATTGTTGGCCAACGTAGTGTAGTCAAAGGTGCTGGCACTGTCAGTGTTTTCCAAGGTGATGCTCATGTTTTTCATCCTCGCTTCGCCGGGCCCTCGGGGCTTTTTTCGAGCGTAGCAATGGAACAGGAAAACTAATGTTGAATACCGTCAAGCATAAGAAGTTGTCATGCTCAGGGCATTTGCGGCGCCTCGGGCGAAAGCTCCAGCGGGCCCTCCCGCAGCTTCAGGGAGACGGAGTTGATGCAGAAGCGCTCATCCGTGGGCGTGTCATAACCCTCGCCCTCAAACAGGTGGCCCAGGTGCGAGTCGCACGAGGCGCATCGGACCTCGACCCGCTTCATGCCCAACGAAGTGTCATGCAGGTACCGCACAGTGCCTTCCGCCAACGGCGCGAAGAACGACGGCCAGCCGCAGTGCGAGGAAAACTTCTCCCGGGAGGTGAACAGTTCCGCGCCACAGGCCCGGCATTCATACACGCCTTCCTGGGTCGACTCCCAATATTCGCCCGTAAAGGGCCGTTCGGTGCCGGCCTGGCGCAGCACCTGATACTCCGCGGGACTCAGCTCTTCACGCCACTGGACATCGCTTTTGACGACGGCAGGGGCGGCAGTGGTTGCGGTGTGTTCTGTATTTCCGGTTTTCCCGGTGGTGTCGAAAGTGCTCATGCCTATGTCAACGCTCAGGAGTCGCCAATAAATCCCGAACCGGAGTACAGGTGCAACACCGGCAGTCCGAGCTTGCGCTGGGCCTGGTGCGCCCAGTCCCGGCGGAAGGTGTCGGCGACGGCATGGGGAGTGGTGACCACGACTGCCTGGCGGGCACCGAGCTCGGTGACCTTGGCGACCAGGGAGGCAACGGCGTCGCCCTCGGCAACACTGCCTGTGGCGTTGGCGTCGGCGGCTTTCAGGGCTGCCATCGATTCATCAAGAATGTCCGTGGCCTCCCTCATGACAGTGGCAGCGTCGGGCTTTTCCCTGAACTCGCGCAGGGCCCCCGGCAGGTCCAGCATGGTCAGCTGGTCGATGACATCAACGAACAGGTTGCGCTTGGTGTCGGCGGGCACCAGCAGCACCAGTTCAACGTCTTCGTCGGGGCCGTAGAGGTCGGTGATGTTTTCGACGTCCACAGCGGTCAGGGGTTCTTCGGTCAGGATGATGATCGCGTCGCTCATGGCTCCAGCTTAGGCTTCCGCGCACCATAAACAACGGCCGCGGAGCAAGTTGTGCGAAGAAAGTTACGCATGCGCCCGGTGCGCCGCTCGACGGGCGCAGCGCCCGTGGGCAGAATGGAGCCATGGCCACCTCAGATCAGCAGTCAAGTGCATGGCTCAAATGGGGTGCCCTGGGTGCCGCAGCAGCAGGCGCCGGAGCGGTCGCCGTTGTCACCGCCACCTCCGGACTCGCGGCCTACTTTGCCCGGCGGATTGTCACACCGGAAAAACAGCGCGCCGACGACGTCGCCATATTGGCCGTCATCACCGACGGGGCGCAGCTGCAGGTGGTGTTGGAGGCAACCCCTGACACCATCGTTGACGGCACGTACGGGCTCTACTTCAACGCCGGCCGATCCCACGCCGTCATCGGCCCAATCCTCGCCTATGTGCCCCGCGAAGGCAGCGTCACGCGTGCCGTACTGGCCGTCCACGGCGGCGAACTGCGCAGCGCCACGTCAGGCGGGTGGTCGGGAAACTTGTATGCGCACCCCGACGAGATGGGCCTGGAACACGAAGACGTCATCATCAACCTTCCCGGCGGCCCCGGCCCCGCCTGGCTGGTGCCGGCCCTGAACCCCGGCCACACGTGGGCCATCATGGTGCATGGCCGCGGCGCCACCCGCAACGAGGGCCTGCGTGCCGTGCCCGCCGCGCACCGCCTGGGCATGAACGCCCTGCTGATGTCCTACAGGAACGACGGCGATGCCCCCAATGCGCCCGACGGCCGGTACGGCCTTGGCGTCACCGAATGGGCGGATGTTGAGGCTGCCATCGATTTTGCGCTGGCCCGGGGTGCCAAGGACGTTGTGCTCTTTGGCTACTCGATGGGCGGGGCCATCAGTTTGCAGGCGGCAGACGTGGCCCGGAACCGCAAGCACGTCCTGGCCATGGTGCTGGACGCGCCTGTGATCAACTGGATCAACGTGCTGGCGCACCAGGCCCAGCTGAACAGGATCCCCGACTACATTGGCAGCTATGCGGAGCTCATGTTGACGCATCCGCTGGGCAGGCGCATAACCGGCCTTGCGGCACCCGTGGATTTCAAGAGCATGGACTGGGTGACCCGGGCCGTTGAGCTCAGGACACCGTCGTTGATCCTGCACAGCATCGACGATGATTTTGTGCCCTACGAACCCACTGCCGAACTGGCCCGGAGGAATCCCGAGATGGTCACCTTTGAACCATTCAGCAAGGCCCGCCACACCAAGGAATGGAATGTGGATCCGGTGCGGTGGGAGCGTGTCGTTGAAGCGTGGTTGCGGCCGCGCCTGGGCACATACGCCCTGCCGCGCGACTAATCGCTGCGGGGCTGACAGTTGCGCGTCTGACGGCCCTGCCGTCAGTCCGGGTGCCCGATTTTTGCCGTGGTCGCCCGGGTCAGCCTGATGAGGTCTGCAGGCGACAGCTCGACGTCGAAGCCCCGGCGGCCGCCGGAGACGTAGATGGTTTCATGCTGGAGCGCTGATTCATCCAGGACCGTGGGGGAGTGCTGTCGGTGGCCCAGCGGTGAGATGCCGCCGAGCACATAGCCGGTGCGCCGCTGGGCTGCAGCCGGGTCAGCCATGGCGGCCTTCTTGACGCCCAGGGCATGGGCCAACGACTTCAAGTCCAAGGTGCCGTTGACAGGCACAATGGCAACGGCAAGTGTGCCGCCGGCGTCGGCCATCAGGGTCTTGAACACCCTGTCGGGGGTGATGCCCAGGACGGTGGCGGCTTCCAGCCCGTAGTTGGTGTTCGCGGGATCGTGCGCATAGCCGTGGGCCGTAAAGGACACGCCGGCGGCGGTCAGGGCAACTGTTGCCGGTGTGCCGGGGCCTGCGGCGGATGATTTCTTGGCCATGTCCCGATTATGCCAGCGCCGACGTGCGCTGTGAAATACCGTCCCGCGCTGTGAAACACCGTCCCGAGGTGTTGGTCGCAGCCTTGCGTGGCGGGAGCACGACCGGCAATGTCGAAGAATGAAAAATGCCCCGCAACCCACCGGTGAGGTGGGTTGCGGAGCATCCTCGGATCTCAAGCTTCAGGCTGCAGATCCATAATGCCGGACTAGCCAGACGGTATATTCAGCTGGACTATGCAGCCGGGCGCAGGCCGCCGCGGATCTTTCGCTTGACCCGTCCGAGCATGGCTGACATCCCCCGCATGCGCAGGGGAGAAATGGCCCGGGTAAGCCCCAGCTGCTCGGGCATGTCATCAGGAACGGCCAGGATTTCCTCCGCAGTTAAACCGTCGAGGCCCTCAAAAAGCACCGAGGCAAACCCGCGGGTTGTCGGGGCTTCCGGCGGGGCCTGGAAGTACAAGCGGACGACGTCGCCGTTTTCCGTCTTCTCCGACTCAACAGTCAGGAACAAGGGCGACTGGCATTCCACCACCTGTTCGAGCAATTCAGGATGATTTGTCAGACGCTCCGGCAACGCCGGAAGGGATTTGGAGAAATCCAATAGCAGCGTCAGGCGGTCGCGTTCTTCCAGTTCCTGGAAATCCGTAACGATCTCAGCCAACGCCGGTGGGAGTGCTTGTGAAGTAGTCATCGCCTAAAGCGTACGTTTCTTTTCTTGTGAGTGTGAAACAACATGGTGTGGGAAGCCGGCCCGGACGACCCAAGGTTCAGGCGCGTCAGCGGCTGAACCTTGGGAGGGCGTGCGACTAGTTTGCGGTGGGCAGTTCGCCGCGCTCTGTGCCAACAGCGATGGGAACCCGGACTGCATTGCCCCATTCTGTCCATGAGCCGTCGTAGTTGCGGACGGTCTCAAAGCCCAGCAGGTACTTCAAGGCGAACCAGGTGTGGCTGGAACGCTCGCCGATGCGGCAGTAGGCAACGACGTCGTCCCCGGCAACGAGCCCGGCCTCGCCCAGGTAGAGGGCTTCAAGCTCCTCGCGTGAGCGGTAGGTGCCGTCTTCGGCAGCTGCCCGGGCCCAGGGGATGGAGGCGGCCGTCGGGATGTGGCCGCCGCGGAGTGTTCCTTCCTGGGGGTAGGCAGGCATGTGGGTGCGTTCGCCGGTGTATTCCTCGGTGGAACGGACATCGATCAGCGGCTTGCCCAGGTGTGCCAGGACGTCTTCCTTGTACGCGCGGATGGGGGCGTCGTTGCGCTCGACCACCGGGTAGCTGGCTGCGGGGGTGACCTCGGTGGCGTCGGTCGTCAGTTCGCGGCCTTCGGCGATCCACTTGTCGCGGCCGCCGTCGAGCAGGCGGACGTCTTCGTGGCCGAACAAGGTGAATACCCAAAGTGCGTAGGCTGCCCACCAGTTTGACTTGTCTCCGTACACCACAACTGTGGTGTCGCGGGAGATTCCCTTGGCCGCGGCAAGCACAGCGAAGGCCTTGCCGTCGATGTAGTCACGGGTGACGTCGTCGTTCAGGTCAGTGTGCCAGTCAATCTTGACCGAACCGGGAATGTGCCCGGTTTCGTACAGCAGCACGTCTTCGTCGGATTCGACCACAACCAGGCTGCCGTCCTTCGTGGCGCCGTTGGCCAAGGATTCGGCCAGCCATTCGGTGGAGACCAGGCGTTCCGGGTGGGCGTAGCTGGCGAACTTCGTGTTTGTTTCAACTGCAACAGGCATGGTGCCCCTTCTCATTAACTGTTCACGCCGGGGCCGCCCCGGGAAATCCCGGGACCATTCCGTGGCCGTGAGTGACAGATTGGCGTGCCGCAGCGAACTTGGTGCAGCAGCTGTTCTTCCTTATTACCGTAACGAGTTGGGGTGCTGAATCCTTCCCTTTCGTTAACGAAACGCAATATGTGGTGGGTATTCTTGTATTCGTGAGTCGTGGACCGTGCGCAGCATGCCCGGCTGAAATTTCTTTATGATCGGAAACATCCTTGGTACAAGTTGAGCAACTTTCCACCCGCCGCCCGGCAGTTTCGGTGGAGGATTTGTTGAAGGGCTTTGTCCCTTCACCACGATTCGGTGAGGTTTCCTTCGACACCTACCGCCCGGATCCCGCACAGCCTTCGCAGTCGCAAGCCGTGGGCATGCTGCAGGAATTCGCCGCGGGCACTGTCGCGAAGCCGGTCGGCGGACTGCGCAGGTTCTTTGGCGGAAAGGCGAAGGCCGGCGGCAAGGGTGTGGGGCAGCGGGCCGGGATTTACCTCGATGGCGGCTTCGGTGTGGGGAAGACGCACCTGTTGTCGTCCCTGTGGCATGAGGTCGAGGGACCAAAGGCCATCGGCACCTTCGTGGAGTACACGAACCTTGTGGGTGCGTTGTCGTTTCGCAAGACGGTTGAGGCGCTGAGCGCGTACAAGCTTGTCTGCATTGACGAGTTTGAGCTTGACGATCCCGGGGACACTGTGCTGATGTCCCGGCTGATGCGTGAATTGGCCGACGCCGGAGTGAAGCTGGCGGCGACGTCCAACACCCTGCCGGGTTCCCTGGGTGACGGCCGTTTTGCCGCTGTTGACTTCCAGCGGGAGATCCAGGTCCTGGCAGACCAGTTTGAGATCCTGCACATCGACGGGGAGGACTTCCGCCACCGCGGGCTGCCCACCCCGCCCGAACCCGTTGCCAACAGCGACCTTGACGCGCGCATGCGCCGGGACTTTGACGGCAGCACCGTGGCCGTGGACGACTTTGGCACGCTGGTTGACCATCTTGCCGGCGTCCACCCGTCACGGTACCGGCAACTGCTGGAAGGCGTTGATGCAGTTGTGTGGCGCAATGTGCACACCATCACCGAACAGTCCGTGGCGCTGCGTTTTGTTGTGCTGGCAGACAGGCTCTACGACAAGGACGTGCCGGTCCTGGCCAGCGGGGCGCCCCTGGACCAGCTGTTCACTCCCGAAATGATGACCGGCGGATACCAAAAGAAGTATTTCCGTGCCGTGTCCCGCCTGACGGCATTGGCCCGGGAAGCACAGGAAGCGGCCGTTCCGCAGTCCGTGGGGTGATGCCCTGGCGGCCTGGCAGGCCAGCGGCCTTAAAGTCAAAAGGCGTCGGTGCCGTCTCTCGACGGGACCGACGCCTTCTTTGACGCCTTGTTTAAGGGCGAAGGTTCGGAGTTACTGTGACGAACCGTCCACGAAATCGCCAGCAGCTTTCTGAGCTGTGTCGATCTGATCCTTGAATTTATCGCCGGTCTTGCTGTCGACGAAATCGCCAGCCTTCTCGACGCCATCCTTGATTTGATCCTCGTGGCCGTTGATCAATCCCTCGGCCTTGCCCTTAATATCGTCAAAAATAGACAATTGGCACCTCCCTTCGCTCCCTGGGGCCATTGCCGCCCCAACTTTTTCCAGCATAGTGGGCGGTTGGCCATTGTCAATGGTTCTGGCTGCAAGTTCATGGGCGTGTTCCTGCTCGTCCGCGGTGCTTGATATCGATGCTTCAGCCAGACGGCCCGCAACGTTATTCGGGTGGACTTTGACGGCGGAGGAGTGCGCCATGAAGCCTTCCCGTGGTGCTGCGGCGCTTAGTTTGGACACCTCTCGTGGGTTGTGGCATGCCGCGGGATCAATGGGAAACGGAGCTTGGACGGTGCCTGAGTGGGGCCCCAATGGTGCGGGCGCGTGAACCGGCGTCCAGTGCTCCACGCGAATCTGCGACCAGGGCCGCAGTCTTTAGCGTCTTTCCGGGTCATGGCCCCTGCCGGCCGGGTTAGGGGCCGCAACCAGGCCACTGGCGGCGATATGCCGACCCCGGAGCCACCGCAACTGCCCCACACGACTGTTTGGCCGCCAACCCCCGCGTGGGGTCCATCCATCGACATGGCAGTCATGGGAGGTGCCTGCGGCGGGGAACCCCTATGACTGCACAATGGACGCCGGGGACTCTGGCTGCAAACACAAAAAAGCCGTTCCCGCCAGCTAATGTGCTGGCCGAAACGGCTTTTAATCTGGTGGGCGATACTGGGTTCGAACCAGTGACCTCTCCGGTGTGAACGGAACGCGCTACCACTGCGCCAATCGCCCAAATCCGCAACATCATCCGGCCTGCGGATCATGCGCGCTCGTTGGTGCGTTCAAAACAATAGCCCAAACTTTCCCCGGCTCATAATCTAGGGCGAAACCGTCGGCCACGACGCGTTCATGGGACTCGCGTTCATGGCGTTCGGGCGTTGCCGGGACATGCATGCGGCCCAGGCTTGCTGGTTGCGGCTTCGCCCGACACAGATGCGGCAGCCGCGGCAGCCGGCCTGGGCCAGCCGCACCCATGGTGAGGGGGAAGCGGCAGGGGAGTGTCCGGCGTCGTCCCTGGGAGCTGCGCGTCGAGGCCCACATGCGCAAATTCAGGGGCCAGCTGCGCAAATGTGACCAGCGCCTCACAGTGTATTTTCCCGAAATACCTCCAAAACCAGCCAAAACAGCTCCGTGAATGACATCAATGTAATTCGAATACCAGGCCAAAATCCCCGCCATTCCGGTAATTCCAGGGCCTTGGATGCCGTGGTTGCGCTTCGAGGGTCGTGCCGATTTGGTGTTTGGGAAAGGCCTCGGGTAATGTTTTCACCGCAGCAACACGGACTACCGAAGCGGAAACGCCGAGGCCGGGGAAGTGAAGCTCAAGTGGTCGTAGCTCAGCTGGTAGAGCACCACCTTGCCAAGGTGGATGTCGCGAGTTCGAATCTCGTCGACCACTCGCAGGACACCGTTCAGTACTTACGGTGGGGTGGCCGAGAGGCGAGGCAACGGACTGCAAATCCGTGCACACGGGTTCGAATCCCGTTCCCACCTCCATTTTGGCTGAACCAAAGTATTTTGCTGTAGAGTTCAGCGGGATGCATTTGGGCGATTGGCGCAGCGGTAGCGCGCTTCCCTGACACGGAAGAGGTCACTGGTTCGATCCCAGTATCGCCCACGAATGAACTACCAGGTTCATTTGAAGTTGTAACACCTGTGGTCGTAGCTCAGCTGGTAGAGCACCACCTTGCCAAGGTGGATGTCGCGAGTTCGAATCTCGTCGACCACTCGGAATGATCATGAACTGCCGGAATCCACAGGGTTCCGGCAGTTTTGTGCAATCCCGGACAGGCACGTGCATACGTGCGAATTTGGGCGATTGGCGCAGCGGTAGCGCGCTTCCCTGACACGGAAGAGGTCGCTGGTTCGATCCCAGTATCGCCCACTCCAGGAAACCGTCCCAACCGACAGCAATGTTGGTTGGGACGGTTTTTTCGTGTTCGCGGCCCCTAACCCGGCTGAGGGGTTCCAGTGCGATGCCAGTTATCCACAGTGCCCGGCCGGCATGCTGCGCGGTGTCTGACGGTCGTGGAATAGTAGAGGCATGACAGCACCAGCATTGGCACACAGCACAGAATTGGGGCGCATGTACGCCCGCTCCCTGCAGGACCCGCCCAAGGTCCCCTCGATCACCACCGTTATTGGCCAGCAGTCCGCGACCCTCGACGGTTGGATCGGTTACATGGCTGCATCCGCAGTGGCCAAGCACCCCGACCTGGGCACAGCTGTGGGCAATCCCGGACAGTTGCGCACGGTAGTGCGTGACAGTTCCAATGCAGCCGAACAGTTCAGGGATGCCGCAGCCGCCCGGGGCGATCGCGTCCACAACTATTGCGAGCAGGTGGCCCTGCGCGCCCTTGACCGCCCGCACCAGCTGGCCGAGGCCCGTGAGGCCCTGGCCGAAAACAGCGAAGAGAACTTTGCCCTTCGCTTTGACACGTGGTGGGACGAATTCAAGGTCCAGCCGCTTGCTCCCGAGGTCACCGTCTGGAACGAAACACTTGGATACGCAGGCACCCTGGACCTGGTTGCCACCATCGGTGGAAAACTGTGCATCATCGACTACAAGACCAAGGGCACGGACCGCAACGGCCAGGTGAAGAGCCTCGACGCCAAAGTTGTCATGCAGCTGGTGGCCGGCATGAAGGCCGAAGAGTCAATTGTTGATGAAGCGGCCGGCACCTGGGAACCCTGGAAATATGGGCAGGACCCCATCCTGCTTGGCGTCGCCATTGGTGAAACTGAGGTGCGCACCCTCCGGGCCAACCCGGAGGTACTCAAGGCACATTGGTTCAAGTTCGCGTCCCTGCGGCGCGTGTGGCAAACCTCATTGGATGCGGCAGCTGCAGGGACACCTTTGCTCGATATTGCGCCACCTGGACGTTAGCGGCCAACTAGACTGGTAGGGCCAGCAGTTGGCGAGCCGGAATTGGTTCGCATCAATATCAAAGTGAGGTGCCCACCCATGGCCATCCTGAGCATTCGCATCATTGGCGACCCCGTCCTGAGAACAGTCGCCGAGGAAGTGACAACTTTCGGCCCCGAATTGGCCAAGCTCATCGACGACATGCACCAGACAATGGTCGATGTCCGCGGAGCAGGCCTGGCGGCACCCCAGATCGGCGTCAACAAACGCATCTTCACCTACTCGGTGGATGGTGAAGAGGGCTGTGTGATCAACCCCGTCCTGGTCGCCAGCGACGACATGGCGCCGGCGGAACCCGAAGGCTGCCTGTCCGTCCCCGGCCTGGGCTTCACTGTCGAACGCCACCGCTGGGTGCGCATCACAGGTGTCGACGTGCACGGAGAGCCCATCGACATGGAGGCCACAGGCACGCTGGCCAAATGTTTCCAGCATGAAACGGACCACCTCGATGGCAAGCTCTATGTGGACCGCCTTGAAGGCGAGGACCGCAAGGAAGCGCTCCGCTTCATCCGCATGGCCAAATACGACGACGTCACCGCGGGAACGGTTGCCCAGCGGGCACGCACCGTTGGCTCGGCATTCAGTGCCGGTGCCGCCGAATGAGGCTTCTTTTTGCCGGAACACCAGCTGTTGCACTGCCGTCCCTTGAAGCCTTGCGGTCCGCCGGGCATGAAATCGTCGCTGTCCTGACCCGCCCGGATGCGCCGCTTGGCCGCAAAAGGGTCATGACGCCGTCGCCTGTGGCCGCCCGGGCAGCGGAGCTTGGCCTGCCGGTCATCAAGGCGGACAAGATCGACGCCGGGGCCGCCGCAGACATCGCTGCCGCGGCGCCGGAGGTTGCCGCCATCGTCGCCTATGGGGCATTGATTCCGCCGAGCGCGCTGGGCATCCCCGAGCACGGTTGGATCAATCTGCATTTCTCCCTGCTGCCGGCCTGGCGCGGGGCGGCACCGGTGCAGCATTCGGTCATCAACGGCGACGAGGTCACCGGGGCATCCACCTTCCTGCTGGAAAAAGGGCTCGACACGGGGCCCGTATATGGCACCATGACGGAGTCCATCCGGCCCACCGACACGAGTGCGGAACTGCTCGAGCGGCTCTCACACAGCGGTGCAGTGCTGCTGGCCCAGACCATCGACGGCATCGCGGCCGGTCAGCTCTCCGGCGTCGCACAGCAAGGCGACATTTCGCTGGCGCCCAAACTGACGTTGGAAGACGGCCACGTGCGCTGGGGCGATCCGGCCCTGGCCATCAACCGCAGGATCCGCGGGGTCACCAGCGAACCTGGTGCGTGGACCACGCTGGCCGGCCAGCGTTTCAAGCTGTCGCCGGTGCTGCTGCGCACAGATGTCACGGATTTGGCTCCGGCCCGGCTGCGGATCGAAGCGAAATCGGTGCTGGTTGGCACGGGATCGCACGCCGTGGAACTGATTGATGTTCAGCCCGCGGGCAAAAAACTTATGAAAGCAACAGACTGGGCCCGAGGCCTGGCCAACAAGGAAGATGTGGTGTTTGAATGACCAGCGAGCAAGGCGGACGTTCGAGCCACCACAACAGCGGCCAGGAACGCGGCGGCTTGGGCGGTTCGGGGCAGGGCGGGGTCAGGCGCCGCGATGACGCAGGGCGTGAACGCAACCGCAGCACCGGCCGGAACAGGACCGAAACGGCTCCCGGCCAGCGCACCCGCGTGGCCGACCCGGCACGCCTGGTGGCCTTTGAGGTGCTGCGTGCAGTCTCGGCCGACGACGCCTACGCGAACCTGGTGCTCCCCACACGCATCCGCCGCCACGGCCTTGACCGCCGCGACGCCGGCTTTGCCACCGAACTGACCTACGGCGCACTGCGGGCCCAGGGCACCTACGACGCCATACTGGCCAGCTGTGTCGACCGCCCGCTCAGCGAACTTGACCCCGCCATCTTGGATGCCCTTCGCATCGGCGCCCACCAGCTGATGGCCATGCGCGTGCCTACCCACGCCGCACTGGACCAGACTGTCGGCCTGGCCCGTGCCGTCATTGGCGCCGGCCCGTCGGGACTGGTCAACGCCGTTCTGCGAAAGGTCGCGGCAAAGGAACTGCCCGAGTGGATCAGCCAGCTCACCGAGGGGCTCAGCGATGACGTCAAGATCGCCTCGATCGAGCACTCACACCCGGAGTGGATTGTGCGCGCCATGCGCCAGGCCCTCGTGGCCCACGGCCGCGACGTATCCGAAATCACGGCATTGCTGGAGGCCGACAACGCAGCCCCCGTGGTGAATCTCGTGGCACTGCCTGGTCTCGGCGACCTCTCCGAGGCTTTCGAGGCCGGCTTCACACCCGGGGAACTGGTGGCGGAGTCCGCCCTGTCGTCCGGTGGCGATCTGAGCCGGCTGGAGAGCGTCCGCGAAGGCTCCGTCCGTGTCCAGGACGCCGGCTCGCAGCTGGTCGCCAGGGCCCTGGCGGCGGTGGAGATCACAGCTGAACAAAACGACGGCGAGGAGCGCTGGCTTGACCTGTGCGCCGGACCCGGCGGCAAGGCAGCCCTGTTGGCGGCCCTCGCGGCCGAAAAGGGCGCCTGGCTCCTTGCCAACGAGCCCGCCGTGCACCGCGCCAAACTGGTCTCCCAAGCACTTGGTGCGGTGCCGGAGGACAGCTGGACTGTTCGCACCGGCGACGGCAGGGACATTGGCAAGGAGCACCCCGAGTCGTTCGACAGGGTGTTGGTTGACGCCCCGTGCACCGGACTCGGCGCCCTGCGGCGCCGTCCGGAGTCACGCTGGCGCCGCAAGCTCTCCGATGTCACCGAACTTGGCCCGCTGCAGCGCGAACTCCTTGCCTCGGCACTGGCGGCCGTAAAGCCCGGGGGAGTTGTCGCCTACGTGACCTGCTCCCCGCATGTGGCCGAAACGATCGCGGTGGTTGAGGATGCCATGCGCAAGCGGGACGACCTTGAACTGCTCGACGCCGGTGCCGCACTTGACGCCGTCAGCCTGGGCGGGAACCTGGGTGCCGGCAATGCCGCTTCGCCGCTGCCCGCCCACCAGAAAATGGCCCAGCTGTGGCCGCACATCCACCAAAGCGACGCCATGTTCCTGGCCTTGATCCGCAAAAACTGATCAGCAGGGCCCGGTTCGCGGACCGGGCCCGAGCAGGTCCTGCCGTCCGGGCACAATACCCAACCAAGAAGATGAGGTTCCTTCGTGACAAGCCGTTCGTCCACATGTTGCATCAACCCCAGCATCCTGTCAGCTGACTTCGTGAATCTCCAGGCCGAGCTGGCCCGGATCGCGAACGCCGACGCGGTGCACGTCGACGTCATGGACAACCACTTTGTGCCCAATCTGACCATTGGCCTTCCCGTGGTTGAACGGCTCCAGCAGATCAGCCCGGTGCCTCTTGACGCGCACCTGATGATTTCCGACGTCGACCGCTGGGCGCCGCTGTACGCGGACGCCGGCCTGGACTCGGTGACGTTCCATGTGGAGGCGTCGGACGCGCCCATCAAACTGGCCAGGGAACTGCGGGCCCGTGGCGCGAAAGCCGGGATGGCGTTGCGGCCGGCAACCCCCATTGAGCCGTATCTGGACATGCTGCCCGAGCTGGACATGTTGCTGATTATGACGGTCGAGCCCGGGTTTGGCGGACAGGCCTTCCTGGACCTCACCCTGCCGAAGATCCGCCGTGCCAGGGCCGCCATTGAGGGCAGCGGCGTGGACGTTGCCATCCAGGTGGACGGCGGCATCACCGAGGAAACCATCACCCGCGCGGCCGAAGCCGGGGCGAATGTTTTCGTGGCTGGCTCTGCCGTCTACGGCAAGCCCTCGCCCGCCGAGGCCATCGATTCACTGCGCGCAAAGGGCCGGCTCGCTTTCGGCTGAACCGGTCTGCTGACCTCCCTTGCAAGATCTGCCGCGCAAATCCGTGTGGCAGTTATTGGGCGGGATGCCGAGGCGTTTTGTCCTGTTTTTGTCCAGTAACTGCAACGCACATCTCAGGGGGAGTGGGGCGCGGGCCGAGACGTTCACGCGGCCGGGAATGAATCCGACCCGCCATCGCTTACACCAGTAGCAGTCACGGCACTGAAGAAGTGCCATAATGTAGAAAGGTGCCCGCAACCGCGGGTGCTGCAATTGAAACATCACGTGCTCCGGGGTCGGTGTAATTCCGAACCGGCGGTTATAGTCCGCGACCCGCGCGCAGCAGGCTGGAAACAGCAGGCAGCGCCCGGCTGATCTGGTGAAATTCCGGAACCGACAGTTAAAGTCTGGATGGGAGAAGCACGAACAGTTTTGGCCGTCAGGTCAAGGGTGTGGCGGAAGCATTTGCAGATCCGCCGCGCACCCCTTGCACCCTGCGCGCCCGCTGTCGTTACCCCCGGAGCCATCGCGGTCTCGAAAGGGTAGGGTAACGATGGACTTTCTGCGGTGGCTCTTTGACGCCAAACTCGAATTCGCCGGCGGCGGGTTCCTTCTCTGGCGTGAAGTCATAGGAAATCTTTTTGGGCTCGCCAGCGCCCTCGGCGGCATGCGCCGTAAAATCTGGGCCTGGCCGGTGGGCATTGTCGGCAATGTCCTGCTGCTCACAGTCTTTGTGGGCTCCGTCTTCGGCTCGGCCGACCACGTCAACCTCCTGGGCCAGGCCGGCCGGCAAATCATGTTCATCGCCGTCTCCGTGTACGGCTGGCAACGGTGGCGGCAAACCCGCCAGGGCACGCAGGACGACGGCACGCACGTGGGCGAGGCGGTCCAGCCCCGCTGGGCCGGAGCCCGCGTCCGCTGGATACTGGTGGGCACCATGATTGCCGGCACCGCAATCCTCACCCCCATCTTTAAAGCCCTGGGGTCCTACGAACCGGTCTGGGCTGATGCCTGGATCTTCATGGGATCACTGCTCGCCACCTACGGCATGGCCAAGGGCTGGGTGGAGTTCTGGCTCATCTGGGTGGCAGTTGACCTGGTCGGGGTGCCGTTGCTCTTTAGTGCCGGCTATTACGCCTCGGCCTTCATGTACATTTTCTACGGCGCCTTCACCCTGGCCGGATTCTTCGTATGGTGGAGGGTGCGGCACAACAGTGATGCCGAAGCCCGCCGTGTGTCGGTCGACACCACCTTCCCTGACATCACTGTGGGCACTAGAGAGGCCAAACCATGAACTTCAGCAACTTGAACCGCGGATCCTTTGACCAGGACCCCTACAGCACGGAGCCGGAACAGTTCACCGCGGCCGAGCTTCTCGGCATGGAAACGGCCCTCTCCGCTGCGCGGCAGGGAGTGCGTGGCGCCAATCCGCTGGTGGGGGCCGCGATCATCGACGCCGACGGCACGTTCCTGGCGATCGGCCACCACGGCGGGGCAGGCACCGCCCATGCCGAAGCGGATGTGATCAACAGGCTCCTCGGCACGGGTGTCAAACGTGACTTGTCGGCGGCCACACTCATTGTCACCCTTGAACCGTGCAGCCATGTCGGCCGCACGGGACCCTGCACACAGGCAATTCTCGACGCCGGCATCGGCAACGTCGTTTTTGCCGTCCGCGACCCGCACCTGCCAGCCTCCGGAGGGGCTGAAATCCTCCACAATGAGGGCATCAACGTCAGGATGGGGCTGATGGCCGAGGAAGCAGAGGACATGAACCGGCAGTGGTTTGTGGCTGTCCGGGAAAGCCGGCCGTTCATCACGGCCCGGCTGGCACAGACTGTGGACGGCCGGATTGCTGCCGTTGACGGCACCAGCCAGTGGATCACCTCCCAGGAATCCCGGCAGGATTCACATGAACTGCGGGCACGCGTGGATGCCATTGTTGTGGGCACCGAAACCGTCATTGCAGACAACCCGCGCCTGACGGCCCGGGCAGCCGACGACACCGACGCCGCCAAGCAGCCGCTGCGCGTCGTCATGGGCATGCGCGAAATTCCGGCGGATGCCGCCGTCCGCGGCGTCTCGGGCACCCCCAGCAGCCCGGACCGCCTGGGCAACGACGACTTCCTGGCCCTGCACACCCACGACCCCGCCGCCGTCGTGCGTGAACTGCAGGAGCGCGGCGTGGGGCACCTGATGATCGAAGGCGGCGCCAAGATCAACGCGGCGTTTCTGGCCCGGGGACTCGTGGACGAACTCGTCGTGTACCTGGCACCGACCCTGCTGGGCGCCGGCATACCCGCCCTGACCGACCTGGGCATCGGCACGCTCGCCGACGCGCAGCGCTGGGAATGGGACGCCACCACCAGGGGCCCCGTCGAAGTGCTGGGCCCGGACCTGAAATTGACGCTGATGCCGGCCAAAGCGGCCCCCAGCGATGAAGGAATCTGACATGTTTACAGGAATTATCGAAGGCCGCGGCACCGTCGTGCGGCTGCAGGCGCAACCGGAAACGGACAGCGCAGTGCTGGTTCTCAAGGCCGGGGACGTCCTTGACGGACTGGATTTGGGCGGCTCGATCGCCATCAACGGCGTGTGCCTGACAGCTGTGGCCCTGGGTGACGGCACCGTCGAGGTCGACGTCATGGGCGAAACCCTGCTCCGCACCACCACCGGGGAACTGCACGGCGGCGACATCGTGAACCTCGAACGCTGCGTCGTGGCCGGGGGCCGCCTTGACGGCCACGTTGTGCAGGGCCATGTTGACGGTGTTGGCTCGCTGCTGGAACGCGAGAGCCTGGGCGCCTGGGACAGGCTCCGGTTTGCCGTGCCGCGCGAGCTGGCGCAGTACATTGCCGAAAAGGGTTCCATCGCCATCGACGGCGTCTCGCTGACAGTCACGGCCGTAAGCCCCGCCAGCGAACCCGGGCAGTGGTTTGAGGTGGGGCTCATCCCCGTTACCCTGGCCAACACTGGCCTTGGCGGCAAGGCAGCGGGCGGCACCGTCAACCTGGAAGTCGACGTGCTGGCGAAATACGCCCAGCGCCTGCTTGAATTCAGCGCATACAAGGGAGCCTCATCATGAGCGGCACAACAAATCCGGCGACCCTCCTCGATCCCGTCACACTGGCCATCGCCGCCATTGCGCGCGGGGAGGCCGTGCTTGTGGTCGACGACGAGGACCGCGAGAACGAGGGCGACATCATTTTCGCCGCCCAGCACAGCACGCCCGCACTCATGGGCTGGACCATCAGGCACAGCTCCGGTGTCATCTGCGTGCCCATGGACGGTGCCCACGCCGACAGGCTGGCCCTGCCACCCATGGTTGAGGACAACCAGGACGCCAAGGGCACGGCCTACACCGTCAGCTGCGATGCGGCCACAGGGGTTTCCACGGGCATCAGCGCCACTGACAGGTCGCTGACGGCCGCCGTTCTGGCCAGTCCGCTGGCAACGCACGACGTCGTCACGCGCCCCGGGCACATGTTCCCGCTTCGCGCCGTGGCCGGCGGAGTGCGCCAGCGGGCCGGGCACACCGAAGCCTCGGTTGATTTGTGCCGGCTGGCCGGCTGCGAGCCAGTGGCAGTCATCGCCGAGGTCGTGGACGACAGCGGTGAAATGGTCAGGCTCCACGGCCTGCGCGACTTCGCCGACGTCCACGGCCTGCTGCTGATTTCCATCGCCGATCTCGTCGCCCACCTGGCCTCCGCCGACGCCGGGGACGGCGCCGGCGCCGAGCAGGGGAGCCTGGCATGAGCGGCCACCCGGCAAGCGTGACGGGCGGGCCGGTGGTGCAGCTGCCCACCCGCTTTGGCGCCTTTGCGGCGCAGGCCTGGATTGATGTGGCGACAGGGGCCGAACACCTCAGCCTCAGCGCACCGGGCGAGGCTGCGGGCACCCGCGGTGACGGATCGGCGCAAACCCAGGCTGGCGCCGTCGTCCCCCTGGTCCGGCTGCACTCCGAATGCCTGACGGGCGACGTTTTTGGTTCCTACCGCTGCGATTGCGGCGAACAGCTGGACTATGCCCTGGACCTGATCCACAGGCTCGGCGGCACCCTCGTCTACCTGCGCGGGCACGAAGGGCGGGGGATTGGGCTGGCGAACAAGATGCGCGCCTACAGCCTGCAGGAAGCCGGCGCCGACACGGTGGAGGCCAACGAGCAGTTGGGGCTCCCCGTGGACGGGCGCGACTATGCGGCCGCGGCCGGGATCCTGCATTCACTGGGACTGAGCCGCATCGACCTCCTCAGCAACAACCCGCTGAAGCGGGCCGACCTGTCCCGGCACGGCATTGAGGTCGTGAACGTGGTGCCCGCGGAAGTTCCGGCGCGCGCCGAGAACGTCCGCTACCTGCAGACCAAGCGGGACCGCATGGACCACGCATTGTCGGTAGCCACCCCGGCACACGCCACACCGGCAAGCAAACAGAAAACCCCACCCACGGAAGGACACACAGCATGAGCGGACACGGAGCACCCACCATCGGTTTCAACCCCGAGGAGAAGTCAGCGGCGGCCGGCCTGAAGCTGGCCATCGTCGCAGCCAGCTGGCACACGGAGATCATGGACGGCCTGCTGGCCGGCGCCTTGCGCGGGGCAGCCGATGCGGGCATTGACAACCCCACTGTCGTGCGGGTTCCCGGCAGCTTCGAGCTGCCCGTGGCTGCGGCGCGGCTGGCCGCAACGTTCGACGCCGTCGTGGCCCTGGGCGTTGTCATCCGCGGCGGAACACCACACTTTGACTATGTGTGCCAGGCGGCAACCATGGGGTTGACGGACGTCAGCGTGCGCACAGGCACCCCCGTCGGCTTCGGCGTGCTCACCTGCGACACCGAAGAACAGGGCCTTGCCCGCGCCGGACTGCCCGGTTCCGTGGAGGACAAGGGCCATGAAGCCACGACGGCAGCCCTCGCCACGGCACTGACCCTGGCGCAGCTCGGGGCATAGCGCAGCCGCAGCCGCAGCCGCAGCTGCCAGTGTGCGGCTTGCGCCGATCTGCCGTGAACCCCTGCACACGACTCGTCGCGAGTCGTGTGCAGGGGTGTCTTCGGCCCGCTGCGGCCCGGAGGGCGGGGGAAATGTGTTCACATGCTGGACACGCGCCGTCCCGGAATCCCGGGACGGCCGCCCAACCCAGTAAGATGAAGTCCGTGAAGACCTTCGAATCCCTTTTTGATGAGCTTAGTGCGAAAGCCGAAGCCCGGCCCGCTGGCTCCCGTACCGTCGTCGAACTTGAATCCGGCGTTCACGGTATCGGCAAGAAAGTGGTTGAGGAAGCCGCCGAGGTGTGGATGGCCGCCGAGTATGAGTCGGATGAGGCCTGCGCCGAGGAGATTTCCCAACTGTTCTACCACCTGCAGGTCATGATGATCGCAAAAGGTTTGACCCTTCAGGACGTTTACAAGCATCTCTAGCCACCCGCTGTGGCTGCTTTTTCGTCCCTGACCTGGCATTGTGCTCGATGCCGCAACCTTTTGTGCCTGAACCCAACCTGAAAGATATTTCCCATGCTGCGTGTTGCTGTACCCAACAAGGGTTCCCTGTCCGAAGCCGCTTCAGCGATGTTGGCGGAGGCCGGCTACCGCCAGCGCCGCGATTCCCGCGAACTCGTCATGGTTGATCCTGACAACAACGTGGAATTTTTCTTCCTCCGCCCCCGTGACATTGCCGTGTACGTCGGCGCCGGCACCTTGGACGTGGGCATCACGGGCCGTGACCTGCTGATGGACGCCCAGGTGGACGCCGAGGAGCTCCTGCCCTTGGGGTTTGCCAAGTCCACGTTCCGCTTTGCCGGCCCGGTGGGTGACTTCAGCAGTGCTGCCGAGCTCGAGGGCAAGCGCCTGGCCACCAGCTACGACGGCCTCCTGCGCGAATACCTGGTCGAGCTTGGCATCAATGCCCAGGTCGTCCGGCTCGACGGCGCCGTTGAATCCTCCGTCCGTCTCGGCGTGGCGGACGCCATTGCCGACGTCGTGGAAACTGGCAGCACCTTGAAGGCCGCCGGCATGGAAATTTTCGGCGAGCCCATCCTGAACTCCGAGGCCCTGCTGATTGGCCGCCGCGGCGTCACCCCGCCGGCCGGCGTCGAGGTCCTGATCCGCCGGCTGCACAGCGTGCTCGTTGCACGCCAGTACGTGCTCCTTGACTATGACGTCCCGAAGACGCTCATGGACAAGGCCACGGCGCTGACCCCCGGCCTGGAGTCACCCACGGTTTCGCCGCTGCGCGACAGTGACTGGGTTGCCGTTCGGTCCATGGTTTTGGCCAAGGACACGAACCGGATCATGGATGAACTGTATGAGCTCGGCGCCCGCGCCATCCTCGTCAGCAACATCCACGCCTGCCGCATCTGACAGCCGGCCACCCCAACAACTCAAGACGAAGAAGGTACCTGCCATGAGTGTTGCCATCAGGGTCATTCCCTGCCTTGACGTCGACAACGGCCGGGTGGTCAAGGGCGTCAAGTTCCAGAACCTGCGTGACGCCGGGGATCCCGTTGAACTGGCGCAGCGGTACGACCGTGCCGGAGCCGACGAGCTGACGTTCCTGGACGTGACGGCGTCGTCAGGCAATCGTGAGACAACCTTTGACGTGGTGTCACGCGCAGCCGAGCAGATCTTCATTCCGCTGACGGTGGGCGGGGGAGTGCGTGAGGTGTCCGACGTCGACAAGCTCCTGCGCCATGGTGCCGACAAGGCCTCAATCAACACCGCAGCCATAGCCCGTCCCGCTGTCATCGACGAGATCACCCGGCGGTTCGGCTCCCAGGTGCTGGTGCTCAGCGTTGACGCGCGGCGCACCCAGGCCGGGAGCACGCCGTCGGGCTTTGAGGTCACAACCCACGGCGGCCGCAAGGGGACCGGGATTGATGCCATTGAATGGGCGAAGGAGGCTGCCGACCGCGGCGTGGGGGAGATCCTGCTGAACTCGATCGACGCCGACGGCACCAAGGAAGGCTTCGACCTGGAGCTGATCCGCCTGGTCCGGGCGGCCGTGCACATCCCGATCATCGCCTCGGGCGGTGCCGGCAAGCCAGAGCACTTCCCGCCGGCCGTGGCCGCCGGAGCCAACGCCGTGCTGGCCGCATCCGTGTTCCACTTTGGGCCGGACAGCGCCATCGCCGACGTCAAGAAGGCCATCCGCGACGCCGGCTACGAAGTCCGCTAAGCGCCCCGCCGCGACCCAACGCGGCGAACCCCACCGCCAACCACCGCGATCTAGCCCGCAGTTGTGGTTGCTGAATCAATCGAATCCGGTTGATTCAGCAACCACAACTGCGGCTCAGTTGTTTATGGCTAGGGGCCGACTTCAGCTGTCTGCAGCAGTGTGACGGCGTCGGGCTGACCCTCGAAGGAGACGAGTGCCTGGCCCGTGCGCCCGTTGGCGTGCATGAGCAGCTCGCCGGGATCGCCAATGATGGCCACCGACACCGGGGCGCGCTTGGCGACATGGCGAGGGCCTTCGGGATTGACAAGCACTATGCCCAGGTCGACGCTGCGGTACAGGATCGCTGCCCGCTTGAGCAGCTCGGCCCAGAGCGCCTCTGAGTAGTCGGCATCCAGTGAGCGGGGGGCCCATCGGTCGGTTGCACGCCTGACGTCCTCGGTGTGCACAAAGAATTCCGACAGGTTCGCATTGTGGTCAACCGACTTCAGCGCAAAGGGCGACATTTTGGGCGGGCCGGCACGGAACTTCTCCACCAGTGCCGCAAAGGATTCGGGCGTGCCGGATTCGGCTGCGAGCTTGGCAATGGCCTTCTCGGTGGCCTTTTTCCAAGGCTTCAACACCATCCCCAAACCCACGCGGGGATTGTGTTCGCGCAGGTAAAGGTGCGCGGCCAGTTCCTGGGTTCGCCATCCAGCGCACAGCGTGTCAGCTCCCGGCCCGGCTGCCAGCAGGGTCTCGGCGAGGAATTCACGGGAAGGTTCTACAAATTGCATCACTTTTGAAATTAGCATGTATTCGCCCGGGAGGGCACCAGGAACCGCCGCAAGGGGATGTCTAGTTGAGTATTGGCTGCGCCACGTAATCCAATCGGCGGCCGCGATGGCCCCCCGAAACTTTTTCTGGCACTAGAATTGGATGCGATGCAGCAAAGCCCAGAACCCCAGTCAACGGCAGTGAATTCCACCGGCCAGCCCCCCCTCGAGTTGCCCGCGGACGTCGCCGCGATGCTTAAACATGACGGTGCCGGCCTGGTGGCCGCCATCATCCAGCAGTTCGACAGCCAGGAAGTGCTCATGCTTGGCTGGATGGACGACGAGGCGCTGCGCCGCACACTCACCTCGGGCCGGGTCACGTTCTACTCCCGCTCACGGCAGGAGTATTGGCGCAAGGGCGACACCTCCGGCCATTTCCAGTACGTGAAGTCCGTGGCACTCGACTGCGACGGCGATGCCCTGTTGATCACTGTCGACCAGGTCGGGGCGGCCTGCCACACCGGCACGCACACCTGTTTCGATGCCCGGACGCTGGCCGCAGTAGTGGGCAGCCGCGGGGAATAATCCCGCCGCCCGTTTCGCCTCCTCCACCCGCTTGACTGAAGAAAGCCAAACATTCCATGCAAGATCTAGGTGTCATCAGCCCCACTTTGGCGGAATTCCGGGAATTGGCCCGGACCCGCAGGGTTGTTCCCGTTCATCTGAAAGTCCTCGCCGACGCGCAAACGCCCATCGGCCTCTACCGCTCCCTGGCGGCCGGGGCCCCCGGCACCTTCTTGATGGAATCGGCTGCCGTGGGCGGTGTCTGGTCGCGCTACTCCTTCATCGGCGTGCGTTCCAGCGCCACCCTGACAACTGACGACGGCGGGGCGTTCTGGCAGGGGCAGCCACCCGCGGGCGTGCCCCTGACAGGCAACCCCGTGGACGCCATGGAAGCCACGCTGAAGCTGCTGGCCACCGAGCGTTTTGAGGGGCTGCCGCCCTTCACCTCGGGCCTGGTGGGTTTTGTCGGCTGGGAGGCGGTGCGGCACTGGGAAAAACTGCCCACGCCGCCTCCCGACGACCTGCACCTGCCCGAAGTCGCCTTGAACCTGGTGGCCGACATGGCCGTACACGACAACAACGAAGGCACTGTGCTGTTGATCGCGAACGCCATCAATGCCAACGGCACCGACGACAACGTCGACGGCGCCTGGCATGACGCCGTCGCACGTGTCCGGACCATGGTGGACCAGCTGCGCAAACCGCTCGCCCAGCCCATGTCAGTGGTGGACGTCCCGGCCGCCAGCTTTGCCGAGAGCGTGCACGAGCAGTGGGACCGCAACGAGTACCTGAAGGCCTTGGACCTGGCCAAGGAGGCCATTGTTGACGGCGAGGTGTTCCAGGTGGTGGTTTCGCGCCGCTTTGAAATGGCCTGCGAAGCCTCTGCGCTGGACGTCTACAGGGTGCTGCGCAACACCAACCCCAGCCCCTACATGTACCTGTACAGCTTTGAGGACGCCCACGGCCAGCCGTACTCCATCGTCGGTTCCTCGCCCGAAGCGCTTGTCAGCGTGCTGGGCAGCGAAGTCATCACCCACCCCATCGCCGGATCACGCCCCCGCGGCGCCACCACCGAGGAAGACAAATGGCTGGCCAAGGACCTGCTGGCCGATGAGAAGGAACGCTCCGAACACTTGATGCTCGTGGACCTCTCCCGCAATGACCTCTCCAAGGTGTGTGTGCCGGGAACGGTCGATGTCACCCAGTTCATGGACGTTGAGCGCTTCAGCCACATCATGCACCTGGTCTCCACCGTGGTGGGGACACTGGACTCCGGCAAGAGCGCCTACGACGTGTTGGCGGCAACGTTCCCGGCCGGGACCCTGTCAGGGGCGCCCAAGCCTCGTGCCCTGCGCCTGCTGGACGAGCTCGAACCGATCCGGCGCGGCATTTACGGCGGCGTCGTCGGCTACCTGGACTTTGCCGGGGACATGGACATGGCCATCGCCATCCGCTCGGCCCTGCTGCGCGACGGCAAGGCGTATGTGCAGGCGGGCGGCGGCATTGTTGCTGATTCCGTGAATGAAACCGAGGCCGAGGAAACAGTCAACAAGGCGGCAGCGCCGCTGCGGGCAGTATATGCGGCCGCATCGCTGCGGGCCCTGGATGAGAACGCAGGAGACCACTCGTGAACACCGAACTTCCACACACCACGGCCAAGGCCGTCCCGGTCTGGCAGCGCAAGTCAACCTTGATCCTCCTGGCCGTCCTGGCGGCCCTGGCCGTTTTTGGCACGACAACGCAGACGTGGATCCATGTTGCCATTGGCCAGGGGGAAGTGGCCCAGACCGACCTTGACATCCCGGGCAGCAAGGCCGCCGTGGCCGTCTCGGCGCTGGCACTGGTGGCCCTGGCCGGGGCCCTGGCCACCAGCATTGCCGGGAAAATTGCCCGCATCGTCACCACAGCGATCGTGTTTCTGGGCGCGGCGGGGATTGTCGCCGTCGTGCTGGGAATTCTGGCCGATCCCGTGGCAGCAGCCATGACCGAAGTGGGTGCCGCAACAGGCATCGAGGGTCAGGGGTCGAACGCCACCACCACCATTTTCCCGGTCCTTGCGGTCGTGGCAGCCGTCGTGCTGGGGGTGGTTGCGCTGCTGATCCTGTGGTTCGGGCGTTCCTGGAGCGTGCGCACCAAGTACGACGCCGCCAACCAGGCCCCGGCGGGTGCCTCGGCCGAGCCGGTGGACGAGATTGACAGGTGGGACCAGCTCAGCCGCGGCGAGGACCCGACGGCATAAGTGCGGCACATGTCCGCGGGGCGTGCACCTTTCGGCGTCCACGGACAACTAATGGCAGAATGTATTTCAGTATCCGCGTTAAATAGGGAGATTTACCATGAGCAACAAGTCGGCTGCAACAGTATCCGTGCAAGAACCCATGGACCACAGTGTTGAACTGGGTCACGGCAACAGCCCGGCAGCCTGGAGCAGCGTCACTGTCATGCTGATCGGCACGATTATTGGTTGCATCGCCTTCGTCATTGGCGAAAGCGCCACCATGCTGTTTTGGATCGGCGTGGGCGTCATCGGCGTGGGCGTCATCCTCGGCCCGGTCCTGAAGGCCGCCGGCTTCGGTGTTGGCGGCAGCAAGCTGAAGAGCAACGGCCACTAGCAGTGAGTGTATTGCTCGACATCATCGACGGTGTCCGGAAGGACATGGTGGCCCGGCAGGCGCAAGTCAGCCTGGCCGAGCTGCAGGAGCAGGTCAGGACCACGGCCCCGGCCCTGGACGCCTGGGCCGTGCTCGGCGGCGAATCCGCCTCCCGGCCGGATCTGAAGGTCTTTGCCGAGGTCAAGCGCCGGAGCCCCTCCAAGGGCGACCTGGCCGGCATCGCCGACCCGGCAGCCTTGGCAGCCCTGTACCAGGCCGGCGGGGCGTCCGTCATCAGCGTGCTCACCGAACAACACCGCTTCGGCGGCTCGCTGGCCGATCTTGACGCGGTCCGGGCAGCCGTGGACATTCCGGTGCTCCGCAAGGATTTCACCTGCGACGAGTACATGATCTGGGAAGCCCGCGCCCACGGCGCGGACCTGGTCCTGCTCATTGTTGCCGCTCTCAGCGATGCGGAGCTGGGCAGCTACCTGGCCCTGACCCACGAACTGGGCATGAACGCGGTCGTGGAAACACACACCGCGGAAGAGATCGACCGGGCTGTGGCCGTTGGGGCCAGGATCATTGGCATCAATGTCCGCAACCTGAAAACCCTGGATGTGGACCGCGGCGTGTTTGCCGCGCTGGCCGGAAACATTCCGGCCGGACCCATCGTGGTGGCCGAATCAGGTGTCCGTGACGTGTCCGACGTCGAGCATTACAGTGCCCACGGGGCCCACGCCATTCTGGTGGGTGAGGCGCTCGTGAAGGATTCAACCCCCCGCGAACGGATTGCCGAATTCAAGGCTGCCGGGGCGCTGGCAATCAGCGCACGGTAGTGCAGGGCCCGTCCGGCAACGGGCGGGCCCTTCGCCCCGGCGCACCGGCTGCACGGGGCCGGCAGACACACCCGCAGGCGCCACCGCGCATAGACAATGAAGTGCACAACTATCCAGGAACAGGTGGAATTGATGGCTCAAGTGCCAGCAGCTTCGTCACAGGATCCCGCTGACATGGTGGATCCGGCAACAGCTTTCCTGCAGGGCGGCGTCCCTGCAGGCTCAACACCCGAGCCTTCGCTGCGGCACGCGCCCGGCCCCTACTTTGGGAGCTACGGCGGCCGGTGGATGCCGGAATCGCTCATTGCCGCCCTGGATGAGATCGAGGAAACTTTTGAAAAAGCAAAAGTTGACCCTGAATTCTTGGCAGAAATCGCTGACCTTAACAAGAACTACTCCGGCCGGCCGTCGCTGCTGACCGAGGCAAAGCGCTTCAGCGCCCACGCCGGAGGAGCTCGCGTATTCCTCAAGCGTGAAGACCTCAACCACACTGGTTCTCACAAGATCAATAACGTCCTGGGCCAGGCCTTGTTGGCCAAGCGCATGGGCAAGACCCGCATCATCGCGGAGACCGGTGCCGGTCAGCACGGTGTGGCCAGCGCCACCGCGGCCGCCCTGTTGGGCCTTGAATGCGTTGTGTACATGGGTGCCGAAGACTGCCGCCGCCAGGCGCTGAACGTAGCCCGCATGCAGCTGCTCGGCGCAACGGTGGTGCCCGTCACAAACGGCTCGCAGACGCTCAAGGACGCCATCAATGACGCCCTGCGCGACTGGGTCGCCAACGTGGAGAACACGCACTACGTTCTCGGCACGGTTTCGGGGGCCCATCCGTTCCCGGCCATGGTCCGTTTCTTCCATGAGGTCATCGGCGAGGAAGCCCGCGGCCAGATTATCGATCAAATCGGCCGGCTGCCCGACGCCGTCTGCGCCTGCATCGGCGGCGGCTCCAACGCGATCGGCCTGTTCCACGGTTTTCTCGACGACACTGCCGTCAAGATTTACGGTTTTGAGGCAGCCGGTGACGGCGTCGACACCGGCCGCCATGCGGCCACCATCACCCTGGGGCGCCCCGGCGTGCTGCACGGTGCGCGCACCTACCTGATGCAGGACGACGACGGCCAAACCATCGAGTCGCACTCCATCTCGGCGGGACTTGACTACCCGGGCGTTGGCCCCGAGCACTCCTACCTCCACGACATTGGCCGGGTCACCTACGAGGCCATTACCGACACCGAAGCCATGGACGCCTTCAAGCTGCTGTGCCGCACCGAAGGCATCATCCCGGCCATTGAGTCCGCACACGCCCTGGCCGGTGCCTTGACGGTGGGCCAGCGCCTCGTCGTCGACGCCGCGAAGCCCGAAGACGTGGTGATCATCGTCAACCTCTCGGGCCGCGGTGACAAGGACGTGCAGACGGCGGCCGAGTGGTTCGACATGCTCGATGAGGACGGCAATGTGAAGGGCACCATGCTTTCCACCCGGAGCGCGAAGGGTGCAGCCCACGGGGGAGGCGCCGCTTCCGGTGCCGACGCTTCGGCGGGCAGTGCAGCCGCGGATATCAATGCAGAGGATGCCCAATGAGTGAGACAAACACCAACACGGCCGGACCTGGCGTGATTGCCAGCAAGTCTGCGGCCGCCATCGACAGGGCCAAGGCTGCAGGGCGCAAGGCCCTGATCGCCTACCTGCCGGCGGGGTTCCCCGACAGGCAGGGCTCCATCGACGCGGCCATTGCAGTGGCCCGCAACGGCGCCGACATCATTGAAATCGGCATCCCGTACTCCGACCCCGTCATGGACGGTGCCGTCATCCAGGCAGCAACCACACAGGCTTTGGAGAACGGCTTCCACGTTGCCGATGTTTTTGACATCGTTGCCGCCATCACGGCTGAAACGGACGCAGCCGTCATGGTCATGACCTACTGGAATCCCGTCATGCGCATGGGCGTTGACGAATTTTCCCGCCGCCTGGCTGAAGCCGGCGGCGCCGGCCTGATCACCCCGGACTTGATTCCGGACGAGGCGGCCGAGTGGTTCGCCGCCTCCGACAAGTACGGCCTTGACCGCGTGTTCCTGGTGGCGCCGTCCTCCACGCCGGAACGTGTGGCCATGACAGTTGCGGCATCGCGCGGGTTCGTCTACGCCGTGTCCATCATGGGCGTCACCGGCGCCCGCAGCTCCGTCTCCACCGCAGCCGAAGCAGTCGTCGCCGCGGCGCATGCCGCCGGCGCCGAACGCGCCTGCGTGGGCCTGGGCGTGTCCCAGGCCAAGCATGTCCGCGAGATTGCCGCCTATGCTGACGGTGTCATTGTCGGCACGGCACTGGTTGCCGCACTGCGCGACGGCGGCGTGCCCGCCGTCGGCGCCTTGGCCAAGGAACTCAGCTCCGGCTTTGCAGCCCCCTCCACCACGGAAGCAGCCACCCTGTGATTTCGTCTCTCGCGCCCCATGCCCTCGCGGCCTCCATCCCGGCCCCCGCATGGTCTGGATTTGACGTTGGCCCGCTGCGCATCCACGCCTATGCGCTGTGCATCCTGCTGGGCATCGTCGCAGCACTCTGGCTGACCGACGTCCGCTGGAAGCGCCGCGGCGGCCCCGAAGGCTCCATTTGGGACATCGCCATCTGGGCGATTCCCTTTGGCATCATCGGCGGCCGGCTCTACCATGTCTTCTCCTCGCCCGAGGCTTATTTCGGCCCCGGCTTTGACGGTACCGGCGACCTTTCCCTGATACCGCAAATCTGGCTTGGCGGCCTGGGCATCTGGGGTGCCGTCGTGCTCGGCGTGGTGGGTGCCTGGATCGGCTGCCGCCGCGCAAACGTGAAGATTTCGGCGTTCATTGACGCCGCAGCCCCGGGAATCCTGCTCGCGCAGGCCATCGGGCGCTGGGGCAACTACTTCAACCAGGAACTCTTTGGCGGCCCCACCACCCTGCCGTGGGGCCTGAGCGTTTCGCCCGAATTTGTGCCCGCAGGCTACAGCCCCGACACCTTGTTCCACCCCACATTCCTGTACGAATGTGTCTGGAACCTGCTGGGTGTCGTCGTTCTGCTGCTCGTGGACCGCAAGCTGAAGCTGCGCAGCGGCCGACTGTTCCTGCTCTACGCAATGATCTACACCGCAGGCCGGGTGTGGATTGAAATGCTGCGCATTGACACAGCCGAACAAATCACCTTCTTCGGCGTCACCGCCCGTCTTAACGTGTGGACGAGCATTGTTGTCTTCGTGGTGGCCTTGGTCGCCTTCCTGGTGATTACGTACGCGAGTCGTGGCAGGGACAACGAGTCCGTGTACCTGGCCGGGCGCGAACCCGCCATGGTGGGTGCAGCCGTCGACGAGACCATTGCGGAGAAGGTCGCCGCGGGTGCCAAGGCTTCCGAGACTGGGTTGTCGAAGGACGCTGCGTCGTCAAAGGAGACTGCGGCAACGGCCAAGGACGACGACGTCGAACCCGCCGGCAGGCCTTCCGGCAACAGCGCTGTGGCTGGGTCCGTGACGGACTCCGCGCAGGAGTCGGCGGCGGACGAGGGCAAGGCCGCAGCGGCTGACAAGTCTGAGATTGAAGATGTGTCCGCGGCTGACGCTGCTTCCTGGACGAGGACGGACGCCGATGCCGGCGCCCGTGACGCTGCCAAGGTCGACGAGTCCCGGCCTGCCGGAGCAACCGACAGCGCTGAGCGCGATCAGGCAAAGGATGCCTGAGCAATAGCTGCTGCGCCCAGCTGTTGGGCCATGAAGGGTTGAGCGTTCCATAAAAGGGCGGTCCCGGGATTCCGGGGCCGCCCTTTTGCATGGATGCACCTAATACTTGAAGGCAGTTGTCCCATTGGCAGGCCGGTCCGTACTACGGGCCGTAACTGATGCGTGCCTTCGCCAGTGGCTGGGTCGCGTCAGTTGTGACATGGCGAGATCCGGGGTGGCCCGTTGGATGGGCAGCTGCCAGGTTGCCACGCCAAGCGCTGCCGGGGTCTTGAACGGGCACCTCGGCCGGGGCACGTTCTCCGATGTCCGCGCCGAGGTCCGCGCCGAGGGCAATGCAAGGGGCATGGGCGCCGGTTGCGGCGGGCTGTCCATTCAGATTCAGGGCAAAGTTGTGCGTGGCAGCCCGGGCCGTTTTGAGTGTGCCGGAATGTGGTGTGGCATTGATTGCTTCGCCGCCATCCGCAGACAGCCGGGTCCCCGTGCCGGCGACCCGGCTAGCAGGCACGTCCGCCTGAAAAGCTGTGACTGCACCATCGGGCGTCGAGTCGATGTCGGGGCGCAGCTGCTCCACCGTCAGTTACTGGCCACCGTTTACTTTCGCAGGTGTACGGGAATGTTGTGCCAGAGGGTGTGCTTCGTCGAGAATGACCCGGAGCCGTCTCCTGCGGCTTCACGTTTCGCCGAGAAAGGTCCTTGGTCGCGAGAATGCGTCGAAGATACGCCGTCTCGCGGGCTTGAGCCATTTTCTACGAAGCAGCCTCAGAACTGTGCGGGCTTGGCCCCTTCTCGGTGTATTCGGATTTCAACGCCGGGGGAGCCGCTTCGATCGAATGATCTGGCATTTCAAACAACGGCAGTAAGGCCAGGGCGGCGCGGACTGCGTCTCGGCCGACAACTTCCCTGGACGAAAGCGGCGTGGCCAATGGGCAGCGTAATCCAGGACTAGACATATCTGCGCGAGCGTTTGGGAAAAACGCCCCATATCTGCGCGAGCGTTTGGAGGGGGAGCCTGTCAGTGGGTTGGCAGCTCCGTTGGAAGCCGGGAAATACGCTGGAGACAGCCATGTTCGCCCAAAAATATTACTGATCGTGCATAGACTTCCAAGATATAAGATCAGTATATTCCGTTGCTTCCGGCGGCGATATAGTGAAACACGCCGCGCAGGGAGTTGTGACCCAAACATCCAGTCTCCTTTGTGCAAGTGCACTAGAAACCACCCGTTCTGCTGCATGGGCGCCTGCTGAGCAGTTCCGGAGACTTCCGGGCAGCCCCGGGCAGTACGGAAACAAAGCAGCACCGTTGAGGAGGATCCGCTTTCCCAACGACCGGGCCAGCGTCGTCCCCACGAATCGCTCCAACAAGGGGAAGGACCTACACGTCGTGACACGGACCAAAGCACGTGACTCCCACCAAACACCGGCCGTATCGCCGTTCACCCGCTTCGCCGGCATGCCGGAACAGGCGGGCCTCTACCGCCCGGAATCCGAGAAGGACGCCTGTGGCCTGGCCATCGTTGCCACCCTGCGTGGCATCCCGGAACACGATATTGTGCAGAAGGCCCTCATTGCCCTGCGCAACCTTGAGCACCGGGGCGCCGTAGGCGCCGACGAAGGAACTGGCGACGGTGCCGGCATTCTGACCCAGGTCCCCGATGAATTCTTCCGCGCTGTCGTCGGCTTTGAGCTGCCCGCCCCTGGAAACTACGCCGTTGGCACCGCATTCCTGCCAGTTGAGCCCGTCGAGCTGGCAGCGGCAAAGGCCGACCTGGAGGAGCTGGCCGAAAGCGAAGGGCTGCGCGTCCTAGGCTGGCGTGAAGTTCCGGTGGTCAGCGACCTTGTTGGGGCCAGCGCGCTTGCCTGCATGCCCCACTTCAGCCAGCTGTTCGTGGCCCTGGCCAAGGAGCCTGCGCAGCCCCTGGATGTGCTCACGGCCAACGTCCTGGACGGCAAGGCATTCCGGCTGCGCAAGCGTGCCCAGCAAAAGTCCGGTGTGTACTTCCCGTCGTTGTCCTCCAAGACCATTGTTTACAAAGGCATGCTGACAACCGCCCAGGTGGAGCCGTTCTACACGGACCTCTCCGATCCGCGCTTCGCCACCAAGCTGGCCATTGTTCACTCGCGCTTCTCCACGAACACGTTCCCGTCCTGGCCCTTGGCCCAGCCGTTCCGCACCATTGCGCACAACGGTGAAATCAACACCGTCAAGGGCAACCGGAACTGGATGCGCGCCCGCCAGTCCACCATGGCCCACCCGCTGCTGGGGGAGAACCCCGAGGAACTGTTCCCCGTCTGCACCCCGGGAGCCTCTGACTCTGCTTCCTTTGATGAGGTGGCCGAGCTCTTGTGGCTGTCGGGCCGCCCCATCACCGAGGCCGTCATGATGATGATCCCGGAGGCCTGGGAAAATCACACCACCATGGACCCCGCCCGCAAGGCGTTTTACGAGTACCACTCGCTCTTGATGGAGCCGTGGGATGGTCCCGCCGCCGTGTCGTTCACCGACGGCAACCTGGTTGGTGCAACCCTTGACCGCAACGGCCTGCGCCCGGCCCGTTTTTGGGTCACCGACGATGGCCTTGTGGTGCTGGCCTCCGAGGTTGGCGTCCTGGACCTTGACCCGGCAACGATCGTGCAGAAGGGCCGCGTCTCTCCCGGCACCATGTTCCTTGTTGACACCGACAAGGGCGAGCTCATCAGCGATGAGACAGTCAAGTCCGAGGCGGCAGCGGCACACCCGTACGAGAGCTGGGCCAAGGAAAACACCATCCAGCTCGCAGACCTGCCCGAGCGTGAGCACGTCATCCACACGAGCTCCTCGGTCCTGCACCGTCAGCGCACCTTCGGCTACACCACCGAGGAGCTGAAGATCCTGCTGGGTCCCATGGCCAAGGCCGGTGCCGAGCCGCTCGGCGCCATGGGAACCGACACGCCCGTTGCGGTGCTGTCCGAGCGCCCGCGCCTGCTGTTTGATTACTTTGTGCAGCAGTTCGCGCAGGTCACGAACCCGCCGTTGGACGCGATTCGCGAGGAGCTCGTCACCTCGCTGCACTCCACGATCGGTCCACAGGGAAACCTGCTCTCACGCAACAAGGTCACCGCCCCGCAACTGGCGCTGAATTTCCCCGTGATCGACAACGATGAACTGGCCAAGATTGCCAACATGGAAACGCCCCTGGCAGCCGATGGCTCCGGAGGCGAAAAGATCTCCATGAAGGTTCGCGGTCTCTACAAGGTCGACGGCGGTGCGCCCGCCCTGCGTGCCCGCCTGTCCGAGATTGGTGAGCAAATCTCCGGCGCCATCAACCGCGGCGTGCAGTACATTGTGCTGTCTGACAGGGATTCCTCCGCTGTGTGGGCCCCGATCCCGTCACTGCTGCTTTTGAGCGCCGTGCACCACCACTTGCTGCGCAGCGCGAATCGCACCAAGGTTTCCTTGGTGGTGGAGGCCGCCGACGTCCGCGAGGTTCACCATGTAGCCGTTCTGGTTGGATATGGCGCTGCCGCCGTCAATCCTTACCTGGCCATGGAATCGGTTGAGGAACTCATCCGCAACGAGGACGTCACCGGGGTCACCCCAAGCGAGGGTGTCCGGAACCTGATCAAGGGCCTGGGCAAGGGCGTCTTGAAGATCATGTCCAAGATGGGCATCTCCACCGTGTCCTCCTACTGCGGCGCACAAACCTTCGAGGCACTGGGCCTGTCCCAGGACCTCATCAACGAGTACTTCACCGGCACCGTGACCCAGCTCGGCGGCGTCGGCCTTGACGTCATCGCCAAGGAAGTTTCCGCACGCCACATCCTTGCGTACCCCGTTGATGGTGTGGACGTTCCGCACCGCCCGCTCCTTGGCGGCGGCGAATACCAGTGGCGCCGTGACGGCGAACCTCACCTGTTCAACCCGGACACGGTGTTCCGCCTGCAGCACGCCACGCGTGAGCGCCGCTACGACATCTTCAAGAAGTACACCCAGGGCGTTGACGAGCAGTCCAACAAGCTCATGACGTTCCGCGGCCTGCTCACGTTCAAGGACGGACAGCGTCCGCCCGTGCCGCTGGACGAAGTTGAATCGGTCAGCAGTATTGTGAAGCGGTTCTCCACTGGTGCCATGAGCTATGGCTCCATCTCCCAGGAGGCCCACCAGACCCTCGCCATCGCCATGAACCGGTTGGGCGCCAAGTCCAACACCGGTGAGGGCGGCGAGGATGTCGAGCGCCTCCTGGACCCGGAGCGCCGCAGCGCCATCAAGCAGGTGGCCTCGGGCCGTTTCGGTGTCACCAGCCTGTACCTGAGCAACGCCGAGGACATCCAGATCAAGATGGCCCAGGGTGCCAAGCCCGGCGAGGGCGGCCAGCTCATGGCCAAAAAGGTCTACCCGTGGATCGCCGAAACACGTCACTCCACACCCGGTGTCGGCTTGATCTCGCCGCCGCCGCACCACGACATTTACTCGATCGAGGACCTGGCGCAGCTCATTTACGACTGCAAGCGGGCCAACCCGAGCGCCCGGGTGCACGTGAAGCTTGTCTCCGAAATGGGGATTGGCACAGTGGCCTCCGGCGTGACCAAGGCCAAGGCCGACGTCGTACTGGTGTCAGGGCACGACGGCGGAACCGGCGCCAGCCCGCTGAACTCACTTAAGCATGCAGGCATGCCGTGGGAGTTGGGCTTGGCCGAAACCCAGCAGACGCTGCGCCTGAACGGGCTGCGCGAGCGGGTTGTGGTTCAGGTTGACGGCCAGCTCAAGACCGGCCGTGACGTCATCATCGCGGCACTGCTTGGCGCCGAGGAATACGGTTTCGCCACTGCACCGCTGGTGGTTTCCGGCTGTGTCATGATGCGGGTCTGCCACCTTGACACCTGCCCCGTCGGTGTTGCCACGCAGAACCCCGAGCTTCGCCAGCGCTTCACCGGCAAGCCGGAATTTGTGGTCAACTTCTTCGAGTTCCTGGCCGAGGAAGTCCGCGAACTTCTGGCCGAACTCGGGTTCCGCAGCCTCGAGGAAGCCATTGGCCAGTCCAGCACGCTCGACATCAAGGCCGCGCTGAACCACTGGAAGACCCAGGGCCTGGACTTGAGCCCCATCCTTTCCGATGCCGGGGTGCCGGCAAGTGCTCCCGTCCGTCATCTGACCAACCAGAACCACGAGCTGGACAAGCACTTTGACCAGCAGCTGATTACGATGAGCGCCGAGGCCCTGAGTGACCGTGCGCCGGTGAAGATCAGCGTCCCTGTCATCAACACGGACAGGTCCGTCGGAACCCTGTTGGGCCACCACGTGACCAAGACGTTCGGCATTGACGTACTGGGTCCTGACACGATCGACGTGACGCTGACCGGCCAGGCCGGCCAGTCACTGGGCGCGTTCCTGCCGGCCGGCATCACCCTGCGCCTGCTCGGGGATGCCAACGACTATGTCGGCAAGGGCCTTTCCGGCGGCCGGATCACCGTCCGCCCCGACCGCAGCAGCCCGTTCGTGGCAGCCGAGAACGTCATTGCCGGCAACGTGATTGGCTACGGTGCCACCAGCGGTGAGATGTTCCTTCGCGGAATTGTGGGGGAGCGGTTCCTGGTCCGCAACTCAGGCGCGACGGCAGTTGTTGAAGGCATTGGTGATCACGGTTGTGAGTACATGACAGGAGGCCGCACCTTGATCCTTGGCCCCACGGGACGCAACTTTGGTGCCGGCATGTCCGGTGGCACGGCCTACGTGCTGGACCTGGTGCCCAGCCGCGTCAACAAGGTCGCACTTGACTCCGGGGAACTCAAGCTCCTTGAGCTCGACGGCGCCGACCAGGAATTGGTCTGCTCGCTGTTGCAGCGCCATGTTGATGAGACGGAATCGGAGACGGCCGCAGCATTGCTGGCGGACTTCCCGGCGACCGTGGCCCGCATCACCAAGGTGCTTCCCCGCGATTACGCAGCAGTATTGGAAACCCGCTTGGCAGCAGCCGAGCTGGGCGAAGACCCGGACGGGGCAACTGTCTGGCAGAAAATTTTGGAGGTCACCGGTGGCTGATCCGCACGGTTTCTTGAACAATCGGGAACGCATCACCCAAACCCGCCGGCCCGTTCCGGTCCGCATCATGGACTGGAAGGAAGTCTACGAGGCGCAGGAAAAGGGTGTGCTGAAGACCCAGGCGGGACGTTGCATGGACTGTGGCATACCGTTCTGCCACCAGGGCTGCCCACTGGGCAACCTCATTCCGGAATGGAACGACCTCACGTGGCGTGACAAGGGCCAGGAGGCCATTGAACGGCTGCACGCAACGAACAACTTCCCTGAGTTCACCGGGCGGCTCTGCCCCGCGCCGTGTGAAACCTCCTGTGTCTTGGGCATCAACCAGCCTGCCGTGACCATCAAACAGGTTGAGGTGTCCATCATCGATGAGGCCTTCAACCAGGATTGGGTCCAACCGCTGCCCCCGGCCCGGCTCACAGGCAAGACGGTCGCCGTCGTGGGTTCAGGCCCGGCAGGGCTGGCAGCCGCCCAGCAGCTGTCCCGCACCGGCCACACGGTTGCCGTGTATGAACGTGACGACAGGATCGGCGGGCTGCTGCGCTATGGCATCCCGGACTTCAAGCTGGAAAAGGAAAGCGTGGATCGCCGCGTGGAGCAGATGTCCGCGGAGGGCACCCGCTTCCGCACCGGCGTCGAGGTTGGCAAGGACATTGGCTGGGACGAGCTGCGCCGGCGATATGACGCCGTCGTGGTGTGCACCGGGGCAACCGTGCCGCGTGACTTGCCCATTCCCGGCCGGGGCCTGAGCGGCGTGCATTTCGCCATGGACTACCTCGTGCAGGCCAACAAGACTGTCGCGGGGGACTCCCTTGTCGGTGGCTCCGCGGGACACATTGATGCCCGCGGGAAGCATGTGGTCATTCTGGGCGGCGGCGACACCGGGGCCGACTGCCTTGGCACGGCCCACCGCCAGCAGGCGGCATCCGTGACAACGCTTGCCATCGGGGCCCAGCCGCCGGTGGAACGCAGCGCAGCCCAGCCATGGCCCACCTTCCCCAACCTCTTTGAGGTGGCAAGCGCCCATGAAGAGGGCGGCGAGCGGACCTACCTGGCCTCCACTGTTGAATTCATGGGCCAGGACGGTGTCCTGACCGGACTGAAGATAGCCCAGACCGAATATGTCGACGGCCGCAGGGTCCCGAAGGAAGGGACCGAGCGGATCATTCCGGCGGACTTGGTGCTTTTGGCGCTGGGGTTCACGGGGCCGGAGTCGGCCGAACTGGTCCACCAGCTCCCCGTGACCTTGGATGCGCGCTCAAATGTTAACCGTGATGGATATTACATGACGGGCCGGGACGGTGTCTTTGCCGCGGGGGACGCGGGGCGCGGCCAATCCTTGATTGTGTGGGCGATAGCAGAAGGCCGGGCGTGTGCCGCCGCAGTCGACAAGTACCTGATGGGCGAAACTTTCCTGCCCGCGCCCGTCTCACCCAGTGATTCGGCTATCAGTGTCTAGCGGCAAGACGATAGGCTGTCTGGGGGCACCAAAGATTTCTGCTGAAAACCACACACGAGGTAGGTACATTGAGACGCGCAAAAATTGTTGCGACTTTCGGGCCGGCAATCGCCAGCTATGAAAACACACTTGCGGTACTGGAGGCGGGCGTAAACGTAGCCCGCATGAACATGAGCCACGGTGACTACACCGTGCACCAAAGCACGTACGACAACGTGCGCAAGGCTGCCGATGCGCTGGGCAAGCCCGTCGCCATCATGGCTGACCTGCAGGGTCCCAAGATCCGCTTGGGCCGCTTTGCCAACGGCGAGGGCTACGACCTGGCCGTGGGCGACGTCTTCACCATCACCACCGAAGATGTTCCGGGCACCAAGGACATCTGCTCCACCACCTTGAAGTCCCTCACCGAGGACGTCAAGGTTGGCGACATCATGTTGATCGACGACGGCAAGGTCTCCGTGCGGGCAACCGCCGTCGACGCCGTCAAGGTTGTCACCGAAGTGACAGTTCCGGGCAAGGTTTCCAACAACAAGGGCATCAACCTGCCCGGCGTTGCCGTGAATGTTCCTGCCTTGAGCACCAAAGACGAAGACGACCTGCGCTGGGCCCTTGAGTGCGGCGTGGACCTGGTTGCCTTGTCCTTCGTGCGTGACGCTGCCGACATCCAGCGCGTCCACGAGATCATGGACGAAGAAGGCCGCCGCGTGCCTGTCATCGCCAAGATTGAGAAGCCGCAGGCCGTTGAGAACCTGGAAGCCATTGTTGACGCGTTCGACGCCATCATGGTTGCCCGTGGTGACTTGGGCGTTGAGCTTCCCTTGGAAGATGTCCCGCTGGTTCAGAAGCGCTGTGTCGAGCTGGCCCGCCGCTGGGCCAAGCCCGTCATCGTTGCCACTCAGGTGCTTGAATCCATGATCGAAAGCCCGCGCCCCACCCGCGCAGAGGCTTCGGACTGTGCAAATGCAGTGCTCGACGGCGCGGATGCAGTCATGCTCTCCGGCGAGACAAGCGTTGGTGCCTTCCCGATCGAGACCGTCAAGGTCATGGCACGCATCATCGAGGCAGCAGAGGCCGAAGCCGGCATGAAGCTGATCCCGAAGCTCACCTCCGAGCCGAAGACCCGCGGCGGCGTCATCACGGCAGCTGCCGTGCAGATCGCCAACCAGCTGGACGCCAAGTACATTGCCACGTTCACGCAGTCCGGCGACTCGGCACACCGGCTGTCCCGCCTGCGCCCGGCCAAGCAGGTCTTTGCCTTCACCCCGGATGAGCGCGTGCGCAACCAGCTCGCCCTTGCCTGGGGCATTGAGGCCGTGCTGGTTCCCATGGTTGCCCACACCGACGCCATGACCGAGCAGGTTGACGCGACGCTCCTGGAAAAGGGACTTGTCGACGAGGGCGACCTGGTTGTCATCGCTGCCGGTTCCCCTCCCGGACAGGCCGGTTCCACGAACCTGGTCAAGGTCCACAAGGTGGGCGACCTCGCCGACTTGGGCAAGGCCGGCAACGATCGCAGCAACAAGGAAAAGATCGGCCCCTGGCCGACCAACTAACCTTCGCTGGTGGCACCCGATCCTGTCGATGCCATTCCAACCCGCAGTCGTGGTCGCCATATCATCCGTTTTCGGTTGATTTCGCAGCCACAACTGCGGGTTGTTTTTTGGGGAAAGGGCGACGGCGGCACCTACCGTTCGCTGATCGCGTTCGGTGGGTGCCGCCGTCGGACTTCCAAGTGAAATGAAAAATGCCGCCGCCCCCGCACATTGCGGGGACGGCGGCATTTCTGCTGGCACCGGCCCAAACCGGACCGATGTGCCCGAGGCCCCTGCTGTGACTTTGCCAGCGGGGGAGGGGCGGGGGTCTAGTTGACCTGGTTGATGATGGTCTCGGCAACCTCGCGCATGCTCAACCGGCGGTCCATGGACGTCTTCTGGATCCAGCGGAAGGCCTCGGGCTCGGTGAGGCCCATCTTGGTGGTCAGCAGGCTCTTGGCGCGCTCCACAAGCTTGCGGGTGGCGAACTGTTCCTGGAGGTCGGAGACTTCATCTTCCAGCGCACGGATTTCCTCGTGGCGGGAGAGCGCGATCTCGATGGCCGGGATGAGGTCTGCGGGGGTGAAGGGCTTGACGACGTAGGCCATCGCCCCTGCGTCGCGGGCGCGCTCGACCAGTTCCTTCTGGCTGAAGGCTGTCAGCAGCACGACAGGTGCGATGCGGGCCTTGACAATGATCTCGGCAGCTGTGATGCCGTCCATGACAGGCATCTTGACGTCCATCAGGACCAGGTCGGGCTTGAGCTCCTTGGCGAGCTCCACAGCCTTTTCACCGTTGTCGGCCTCGCCGACGACGTCGTAGCCCTCGCCACGCAGGATCTCCATGATGTCCAAACGGATCAGGGTTTCATCCTCGGCAACAATGACACGGCGTGCGGGGGATGTGGGGGTTGAATCCGTTGGTTCAGACACAAATAACTCCTTGGAAGCTGTTAACTGAGACATCGGACACAAAATCCGAATTTTCAGCGCCTGGAGGGCGCTGGTTCTACAAAACAGCCTATCTGCATGTAGAGTAGTTTCGCGCACTCGTTCGGAAGTGATTCTTGAACGGGAGCGTGATCTTTGTAACGGAGTTGAAATTGACACGTTATTGAGGCCCGAGTGGCGGAATGGCAGACGCGCTGCACTCAAAATGCAGTATCGAAAGATGTGTGGGTTCAAGTCCCACCTCGGGCACGCTGTGATGTGTCGAGACATCGTTGACAGATGTAGCGAGACATCATTGACAGAAGCTCTCTCCTTCGGGAGGGGGCTTCTGTTTTTTCTTGGGTTGGTAGCTTTTGCTGCGGAGTCCCGGAGTTTATCGGTTGGATGTCTCCTTGCAGGCCCTTGGTGCGGCGTACTTTGCCATCGCTGGCTCAACCGGCGCCAGTGGAGACTGGATCTTGTGGTACTTGCGGCGCTGCACTCACCGCGTGAGCTCTGATCCAGCCTCTGGTGTGGACAGGGCAGCGGTGGGGGGCATGCGCTGAGGCAGTGCTGCGGCCGGTGAACAGCAGCCGGGAGGACCAGCGGATGCGCCGCCGCCAGATGAGCAACGCGGCCAGGATGATAGCGATGGTGTCTGGCCACCGGGGCGCGGGCCAGTTGTCCGGTGGTGGCGGGTAGCTGCCGTCGGACAGGCCGGCCAGGCGCTCAAAATGGTTGCGTGAGGACGGGAACAGCGCGCCGTCGACGATGTAGGCTGCAGGGAATGCCAGGGGGCCGGCGATGATGCTCCCGGCTGCCCACTGGTCGACGTGGCGCGATTCGTGAAGAGCCAGCTCGGCCTCGTTCACCCTGGTTTGGCAGATGTTGGGTCCGTAGCGCAGGTACCGCTGCTCGCCAGCCAGCCCGTACCCCTCGATGCTGAGGGGCCCGGTGGAGTCGCCATTTGGTGGCATCCAGGTGAGGAAGACATCCCCGAACTCTGTGCCGCCTCCGCTGGTGCGTGGCGGTTCCCAGAACATGACGAGCAGCGGCGGCCCCGAGCACGACTTCATGCCTGCGGCGTATCCTGCGAGTACGGCGAGGCCGCTGGCGGGTGCCGTCAACACCTTCCGTGTCACGTTCCACCCGGGTGGCGGGGAGACGAAGAGAAGTGGTTCGGGCTCGATGCGACCGTCGGGTGTGATGTGACTGTGGCAGAGGACTTGCGGGGTTGCCGCTGCCTGGGCGCGGACGAGACCGCCAATGAGCAGTAGCAGACTCAAGCAGGCAAGCATGACTGTGGCCAGCCGTTGATGCCGGCTGCAGACGGTGCAGTTGTTTGCTCGGAGTCGCCGGCGGTTCCGCATCGCTGGCAGGGACCAGATCACGCCCGCGAGCCCGAAACAGAACACACACGCTACAGAACGCAGGGCCGACCCAACATACGAAGGCACACGAACAAGTCGCAGTCGCATTATGCCTGCCTGAGTTGTAGAAAATGTACGGTAATCCTACCCGCGTACGGACTCGCCGGCGTGACTGGAGGGGCAACTCCGCCGCACGGCGGGCGATGCCGGAGATTTTAGGGCTCGAGGTGGTGGTTCAGGCATGTACTTGCTGTCAATCCATGGGCACGGAGAGGATCTGGTCGTTGTCGGGGCCCGGGGTGCCGCGTCCGTCGGTGTTGTTGGTGAGGAACCAGAGCGATCCTTCGGGGGAGACCGTGACGTCGCGGATGCGCCCGTATTCTCCCTGGAAGTGGTCGGTCGATGTCGAAGGATCGGCAACGGGAACGGCGCGCAGCACCTGTCCACGAAGGTTGGCGATGTAGAGCATGCCATCAAGCTGTGTCATGCCGCTGGGGCTGGCCACATCGGGTGTCCACTGCTGCACCGGGTCGGTGAAGCCCTCTGTGTTGGCGATGCCCTCGACGGTTGGCCAGCCGTAGTTGGTGCCGGGGGTGATGATGTTCAGCTCGTCCCAGGTGTTTTGGCCGAACTCGGTGGCGAACATGGTGCCGTCGTCGGCCCATGCCAGGCCCTGCGGGTTGCGGTGCCCGTAGCTGTAGACGAGGGAGCCGGGGAAGGGGTTGTCCTCCGGCGCGTCGCCGTCGGGCGTCATCCGCAGGATTTTCCCGCCCAGGGATTCCAGGTCCTGGGAGCTGCTGCTCTGGCCGGCGTCGCCGGCGGTGGCGTACAGCATGCCGTCGGGGCCAAAGGCGATGCGTCCGCCGTCGTGGTAGCTGGCCGAGGGGATCCCGTCGAGGATGGTCTCGGGTTCGCCCAAGGCCAGTGACCCGGGTGCTCCGGTGAGGGTGAAGCGCTGGATGCGGTTTCCATCAGTTGCTGTGGAGTAGACGTACAGCCGTCCGTGCTCGTCGACGGTTATGCCCAACAGCCCGCCTTCGCCAGCGCCATCCACGCCCTCGATGGTTCCGATGGCGCGGGCAGTTCCGTCCCCGGCAAGTTCCAGAATGCGGGCGCTGTCGCGTTCGCTGACCAGGGGTGTCTCGTTGCGGAACGCAACCGACCAGGGTGCCTGCAGTCCCGTGGCCGCGATCGTAGGTGTTTCCAGGTCCGACGGCGGGACCTGGCTTCCCGTGGACGGACCGCCGGCTGCGGGGGTGCTTGATGCGGGGGTGGAGGGTGGCGGTGTGGATGCTGGCGGTGTCGCCGTGGTGCAGGATGTCAGCAGGATGCTGACACCGAGGCTGAAGCCCAGCAGGGTGGCGGCAGATGAACGGGCGCGGGTCACAATTGACTCCTTGGATAGGGGTGAAGGCCTTGGCAGTCTTTGGTCACGGTGCGTGGTGGGGGATAGCGACCAGGCTGCTGACGGCGTCATCGACGGGGACGGGGCCGTCGACGAGCTCGATAATGGTCCGCCGAAGCGCAGGCGTGTGCAGGGCGGCGGCGATGAACGCGGCGACGTTGTCTCGGGAAACCGGGCCGTAGTTGGCTGCGAGGGCGGCGGTGACGTTTCCGGAGCCGGGGTTGTCCGTCAAGGAGCCCGGCCGGACGATGAGCCATTGCAGATCAGTGCCGGCAAGATAGATGTCGGCGGTTTTCTTGACGGCCATGTAGTGCTCGAAGTCTGCGGAACCATCTTGTCCGCGAGCGGACTCCGGGAACGCGGAGACCAGCACGAACGTGGTCACACCCGCCTGTGCTGCGGCGTCGGCGGCCTTTGCACGCCGACACCGTCGATCAGGGTGGTCTGGTCCCGGCCGGTGCCGTGGGCTCCGGCCGAGAACACCACGGCGTCGCATCCCTTCATCAGCGACGCCAGGACGGATGCCTCGTCCTCAATGAGGTCGCCATGCAGCGGGGTCGCTCCTGCTGCTGCAATGTCCCTGGCCTGTTCGGGGCGCCGGTGCATGCCGATGACTTTGTCGCCGCGAGCGGCGAGCATTCCCGCCAGGCGGATGCCAACGCCTCCGCCGGCTCCGATTTGAAAGATCTTCATCTGTGTTCTCCTATGACTTTGAGTGGGGGTGGTGCTGGGGGCGGTGCCTATGGGACGATGTCGACGGTGACGTTGCCGCCCTCCAGCCGGGCCAATTCATCCACTGTGGCGCTGTAGGTGCCCAGGTGGATGGTTTGGTCCGAGTAGCCGATGCCGTCGGCGTTGTAGTAAAATCCGAGGTTTCCCCACGGGATGAAATAGATGAGGTCCCCGTCCTCCGGGTCCGAGCCGGGGGACCCTGCTGTTTCGAGCTCGCGGGGGAGATGCCCCAGTTTCTCCTTGCCCGCAAATTCCTCCACCGGCAGGGTCAGTGGAAGCAGGGACAAGAAATCCCTGGCGGTGGGATTGTCGGGAGCGATGGTCACATCAACCGTTGTTTCTCCGGACGTGAAGCGGACGAGCACCTCCTCCGCAGGGGAATCTGCTGGTGCGGGTGTGGCTGCCGCGGGTGCCGGACCAGTGGCGGAGACGGTGCCGGTCGCTGCCGGTGGTGGCTGCGGTCCGGTCCCTGGGCTGGCGGGTGTTGTGCAGCCGGCCAAGGCCAGCAGGGCCGCCAAGGACCCGATGACAAGGAGATATCGCCGCATGGTGTTTTCCTTCCTGTGGTTGGTGTTTCGTTGGGTGGAAACCCCCCGTTGGCTGGCGGGGTCCGGTTTCGTGCTTACAGGGTTGCTGTGTCGATGACGAAGCGGTAGCGGACGTCGGAGGTCAGGACACGTTCGTAGGCGTCATTGATTTGGTCGGCGGAAATGACTTCGATTTCGGCGCCCAGTCCGTGCTCGGCGCAGAAGTTGAGCATTTCCTGCGTTTCGCGGATGCCGCCGATGGTGGAGCCTGCGAATGAACGCCGTCCCATGCTCAGTGAGAATGCGTGAACGGGGAGGGCTTCGGATGGTGCACCCACAAGGACGAGCGTTCCGTTGAGTGTGAGCAGTTTCAGGTAGGCGTTGATGTCGACCGCGGCGCTGATGGTGCTGATGATCAAGTCGAAGCTGCCAGCCAGCTGGGTGAACGTCTCGGGGGCGCTCGTCGCAAAGTAGCGCTGGGCGCCGAACTTAAGTCCGTCGTCGTGCTTGCTCAGGGTTTGGGAGAGGACGGTGACATCGGCGCCCATGGCGGCGGCGATCTTGACGCCCATGTGGCCGAGTCCGCCCATGCCGACGATTGCGACCTTCTTGCCCGGGCCCGCGCCCCAATGGCGCAGCGGCGAGTAGGTGGTGATGCCGGCGCAGAGCAATGGGGCGGCGACGTCGAGCTCGAGTCCGGCGGGGATGTTGACGACGAAGTTTTCGGTGACGACGACGTGGGTGGAGTATCCGCCCTGGGTGACGGTGCCGTCGCGGTCGGTGGCGCCGTAGGTTCCGGTGTTTCCCTTGAGGCAGAACTGCTCCTCGCCGGCCTGGCAGTGGATGCACTCACCGCAGGAGTTGACCATGCAGCCGACGCCGACCCGGTCGCCAACTGCGTGTTTCGTGACGGCGGAGCCGACCTCGGTGACGATGCCGGCGATTTCGTGGCCGGGGGCCAGCGGGTAGCTTTGCGGGCCCCAGTCGCCGCGGACGGTGTGGATGTCGGAGTGGCAGATCCCGGCAAACTTGATGTCAATGAGCACGTCGTGGGGTCCTATGTCACGGCGCGTGACTGTGGTCGGAACCAGGGGTTCGGTGGCGGAGGGGGCGGCGTAGGCGTTGACGGTGAGCATGTGGTTCTCCTGGGGTTGGATCAAGGGGGTGGGATTAGCGGTGGGCGGGGAAGGCGGCGCGGCGTGCGGTGAAGGCGATGACCAGGGCGATGGCCGCGAGGCCGATCATGAGGATCGGCAGGACCATGCCGTCGAAGCCGGAGATCAGCACGGCCCCGAGGACGCCCGCAAAGAAGATGGCAATGTTGAACGCGACACCGAGCAGGGAGTTTGCGACGTCGGCGTTTTCGCCGCTTGCCTCACTGATGGCTGTTTGCAGCTGTGGTGCTGCGCCGCCGAAGGCAATGCCCCACAGGACCAGTGCGACGACCACGGCAGGGAGCGAGTGGGCCCCTGCGAAGAAGACGACACCGGCGGTAAGGAACAGCGAGAGGCTCACCAGCACCAGTGGCCGGGGTGCGCGGTCGATAAGTATGCCGGTAACAATGATGCCGATCAGGGCAGAGACGCCGAATACGACCAGGGCCATATCAACGCCCAACGGAATGTTGGCCGAGCGCAGGTAAGAGGCGATGTAGGTGTAGACGGTGTTGTGGGCGAGCATCCAGGCAAAAATGACGACGAGAATCACTGAAACGCCGGGGATGGCAAACACCTTGACCATGGGGATTTGGGATTCGGCCCGCTGGCCGGCCGCGTCGGGGACAAACAGGATGGCCAGAAGGGCCGTGAGAATTACCAGGCCCGAGAGCACCCCAAAGGACCAGCGCCAGTCAAAGGTTGTGCCCAGCCAGGACCCGAAAGGTGTTCCCAAGGCCAGTCCCAGCGGTGTGCCGATGGAGGCGATGGCGAGGGCGCGGCCGGCCAGTTCCGGGGCTGTGATGCGGCGGGCGTACCCGGCGAGCATTCCCCAGAGCAGTCCGGAGAACGCGCCGGCCAGGAAACGGGAGGCCAGGGTCAGCACAATGTCGGGTGAGAAGACAGTGATGGTGTTGGCGAGCAGGAAGCCAAGGATCCCGACAAGAAAAACAGGTTTGCGCCGCATGCCGCGGGTGAACGCGATGGCCGGGATCGTGAGGACCACAGTGCCCAGGGCGAAGGCGCTGACCAGTTGGCCGGCGGTTCCTTCGGCCACGTTCAGCCCGCCCGCGATTTGCGGCAGGAGTCCGGCCGGCATCGTTTCAGTGGCGATCAGGATAAAACCCATCAACGCCATGACCAACAATGCCGGCAAGGGCAGTCGGCGCCCCACCGGCGCTGCCGGGATTTCCGGCTTGGGCGGCACCGTCTTGACGTGGCCGAACTCGTCCTTGGCGGGCACGGCCATGGTGCTCACTCTGTCCTTGCCCGTTGGCGTGGTTTCTGAAGTCAAGGTGGTGGTTCTCTTCCTGTTGCGGGCTGTTCTTCATCCAGTTAACACTGGTTGCGGGCATCGGAGGAGTCCCTGTTGAAAGAGGCACCGCCAGGGACCCCCTCACCTCTGGGTGCCCACAGGTAGTGTGCCGACCGTCACAGTGACCACCGTGCACATTTTTCCAAAACGAGCGGCGCCTAGTTTTGCCAGAACGGGTAGTCCGTATAGCCCTTGCTGCCTTCTGTGTAGAAGGTGGTGTAGTCGGGTTCGTTCAGGGGCAGGCCTTCGGACAAGCGGCGGGCCAGATCCGGGTTGGCCAAGGCGTAGCGGCCCACAACGACTGCGTCGGCCAGGCCGTTGTCTGTCACATACTGCGCATCCTGCAGTGAGGTGACGGCACTGAAGCCGGTGTTCAGGATGACCGGTCCGCCAAAACTGCTGCGAACACCCTGGATCAGGGCTCCGGAAGGATCGGTGTGCAGGATGCTCAGTCCGGCCAGGCCCAGCGGGGCAATCCCTGCAGCCAAAGCCAGATAGGTGGCCATGGTGTCGGCGGGGTCGGTTTCCATCGCGTCTTCGATGTTGTGCTCCGGAGAAATTCTCAGCCAGGTCTGGTTGGCACCGATTGCCTGGGCGACCGCAGTGGCCGTTTCCACGGTGAGCCGGGCCCGGTTTTCCGGGCTGCCACCGTAGGCGTCCGTGCGGTGGTTCGCGGAAGGGGCCAGGAACTGGTGCAACAGGTAGCCGTTGGCTCCGTGGATCTCGACGCCGTCGAAACCTGCGGCCATGGCGTTGCGTGCGGCCTGGACGAACTCCCCGACAATGCCGGGCAGTTCCTCCCTGTCCAGTGCGCGCGGCACCGGGTAGGGCACCTTGCCGTCGTAGGTGCGGGTGGGCCCGTCGATGGCGATCGGGCTGGGGCCCACAGGGTCCCGGCCGTCGGTGAGTCCTGAGTTGGTGACCCGTCCGGCATGCATGATCTGGACAATGATGCGTCCGCCTGCGGCGTGGACGGCGTCGGTGGCCCGCCGCCATCCGGCGATCTGGTCCTCCGTCACCAGGCCCGGCTGCCGGACATAGCCCTGGCTGTTGAAACTGGGGTAGGTGCCCTCGGTGACCAACATCCCCATGGACGCGCGCTGGCGGTAGTATTCGACGACGTCGTCCCCTGGCACGCCGTCGCGCCCGGAACGTGAACGGGTCAGCGGCGCCATGACAAGGCGGTTGGGAAGGGTGAGAGCGCCGAGGTTTACGGGGGTAAAGAGACTCATATAAGTTCCTGATTCAAAATTGATAATGGTGGTGATTGTCGATGTCCTATGTGCCCAAGCCGACGTTGAGGAATCATGCTGAAACGGCTTCTTGGGGCGGCCGGCAGGTGGGCCGACAGCGGCGAGCTGAGTGCCGCCGTCGTGCCTGGAATGGTCCAGGTGGTTGGTTGGCAGCTCAACACAGCTTTTGCCACTATCTCCAGCAGAACACTTTTCGCTCCTGTGGGGGAGCCCCTGTTGGGTGAGGTACTGACAGGGACTCCCTGCCCGGGCGTGCCGTGGCTAGTGTGGAGGCATGAACAATCGAGCAGAAGTGCGTGAGTTTCTGATTTCACGCCGGGCACTGATCAATCCGGAGCAGGTCGGGCTCCCGGCCGGCACCAACCGGCGGGTCAAGGGGCTGCGCCGCAGCGAGGTGGCGACCCTGGCCGGGGTGAGCATTGAGTACTACACGCGGATGGAGCGCGGTGCCATCAGCGGCGCCTCTCCCGAGGTTTTGGACAGCGTCGCCAGGGCGTTGCGCCTTGACGACGCCGAACGCGCGCACCTGTTCGACCTCGCCCACGCTGCAAGCCCCGTGGCACGGCCGCCCCGGCGCCGCAACTCCAAGACGTGGGCTGCACACCAAAGTCTGCAGTGGGCTCTCGACGCCGTGACAGCAGGCCCTGCCTTTGTGCGCAACGGACGCATGGACCTGCTGGCCGCCAACAATTTGGCACGCGCCTTCTATAAGGACGTCTATGACATGCCGGGCCAGCAGCCAAACCTTGCCCGGCACACCTTTCTTGACGAGCGGGCCCGCGACTTCTATCCGGACTGGGACTTGTTTGCCGAGGTCAACGTGGCCATCCTGCGCACTGAAGCGGCCCGTGATCCCCACAACAAGGAACTCCACGATTTGATCGGTGAACTGTCCACCCGTTCTGAGGAGTTCCGCAGCCGATGGGGTGCGCACAATGTCAGGCACCACGGCACCGGCTCAAAAACCTTTCATCATCCTGTCGTCGGCGAAATCACCCTGGCTTTTGAGGGGCTGGAGATGGCGGCCGAGCCCGGCCTGACACTGACCATTTATGCAGCCGAGCCGGGATCCGCGTCGGAGCAGGCGTTGCAGCTGCTGGCTTCATGGGCCGCCACCGAATACGGCGCCCCGCTTTCCTCAATCAAGGCGCAGGAATCCACCGACCACTGAAGCGAGAAACCGTATGAAGATCGAATTGACCATTGACGGCAACCGGGTTGAGGCCGAACTGTACGACCATCCGGTGGCGCGCGAACTGGCGGCGCTGCTGCCACTGGAGCTCGTTTTTAACGATTTCAACAACGTTGAGAAGGTGGCATCGTTGGGCCGGTCCCTGACGCTGGTTGGGGTGCCGGATGCCGACGCTCCCCAGCCAGGGGAAATTGGCTATTACGCACCCACCCAGGGACTTGTCTTTTACTACGGCAGTCCTGGACGGTGGCCCGGACTGGTGCGGATGGGCCGCTTCGACTATGAGCTGAGCGCGTTGCGCGCACTCCCGGACGCCACAAGCATCCACATCGCATCCGTCACCACAGCCGAGAAGAGCAATTAATGAACCGCCCCTATGTCATCATTCATACGCACACGTCGATTGACGGAAATATTGACGGAATGTACCTGCCCGCCTTTGAAACAGGCAGCCAGCACTATCAAGACCTTGCGCTGACTCCTGGACGGCAGGTGCTCAATGTTGACGCCTACCTCAACGGCAAGACGTCCACGGAAGACAACATCACCCACTACAAGAAACCCGACGTCGACGAGCACGCCCCGGCGGTCCCGGCCGGGGACTACCTGGCCGTGCCGGATGCAGCCATGTACTACATTTCGATCGATCCCCGCGGTGAGCTCGCCTGGGAGAGCAACACGTTTGGGTATGGCGGTGTCCCCGCCCACTTCCTTGAGGTGCTCACGGATCAGGCAAGCAACGCCTACAAGAACTTTCTGCGCCGCAAAAACATCTCGTACATCATCGCGGGCAATCAACAAATCGACTACGAGCTGATGCTGTCCAAGCTCCACGGGCTGGGGATCAAGCGACTCATGGTCGGCGGAGGCGGTGTCATCAACTGGTCCTTCCTGCAAAACGGCCTGGTGGATGAGGTCAGCATGGTGCTGGCCCCGATCGCCAACGGAGACCCGAACGCACCGCGCTTCTTTACCGCCCGCGAACCCTACAGCTCCGTCAGCCCCGTCGCCCTTCACCTGACCAGCGTCGAAAACCTCGGCGACAGCGTCGTCTGGATGCGTTATTCCGTCAAGCCAAACAACGCGTAGTTCCCGCAGACCCCGGCAGCCCGCAAAACGCCATTGCCTGACGCACGAAAGAAGATTCTCATGACCACGATCGCCATCATCGGTGCCGGACCCGGACTGGGAACGGCAGTTGCCGAAAAGTTCGGCCGCGAAGGATTCTCCGTCGCGCTCATCGCCCGCAACCAAGACAAGCTCGACCACCTCAGCCGCAACCTCACTGCGGCTGGCATTGCCGCCAGGGGCTACACCGCCGATGTCCGGGACCGGGAGGCCCTGGCCCGGGCACTGGAGGCAGCCTCCAGGGAGCTGGGACCGATCGAAATTCTCAACTACAGTCCCGTACCCAGCGGCGATTTCATGCGACCCGTGCTGGATACCACAGTGGAAGACCTCACCGCAGCGGCCGAGTTTTCCATTCTGGGACCGGTCACCGCGGTGCAACAGGCCCTCCCCGAAATGGGTGAGCTGGGCCGCGGCACCATCTTGCTGGTCAACGGGTCCAGCGCTGCGGCGCCGAACGCCAACGTCGCGGGAGTGTCAATCGCGTTCGCCGGGGAGTCCGCTTACGGGGCCATGCTCCACGACGCCCTGAAACCCCGGAACATCCACGTTGGGCAACTGATCATTCCCGGCGCGATCGGGGGCGGAGATCCGCTCTACGCACCTGATGCCCTGGCGGAGCGGCTGTGGACAATCCACACCCAACGCGGACAGTTCCGAACCACCGCCGAGGCTGGAAGTGTCTGAGCCTGCACACTGAGGTGGGCCGGATGGGTACCGGCCGGCCCAACCCAACGGACGGACACCTCGCACAGATGGCATCCAAATGGAGCCAGTCAGATTTTGAGTCACATCCATGGGGCGGGACGGCCAGTAACCTATCCTGCCAGCCAGTCCCAGACCAGCTACAAACAAGTCTCACAGTCAGTAGTCGGCGACCGTGTTGCCCCGATAAAGCTTTAAACCGCGGGTGGATTAACCGGGATTCCGTGCCGGTGCTGGGATAATTGGGGTATGGATACCTCTTCTTCCCAGCCGCAGGATGGACTCTTCGATGCCGGTCTCATTGAGCGGGTCGTGGCCCCGGCTTATGGCCGGATTGATCTGAACGGTGGGGATCGGAAGCGGTTCAAGGATTTTGAGCCGGATGCGGTGATGTTGGTGCCGCCGTCGCTGGAGGAGTGGCTGCCTGAGGGGCATTTGGCCCGGTTCATTGCCGAGTTGGTGGAGAACGAACTGGACCTGACGTTCTTCTATAAATCGTATGCGAAGGCGAAGGGCCAACCTCCTTATGATCCGCGGTTGATGTTGCGGATCCTGCTCTACGGGTACTGCACCGGGGTTCGTTCCTCCCGTGTGATTGAGCGGGCCTGCACCGACGTGGTCTCGTTTAGGTGGTTGTCGGCGCAGCAGGCCCCGGATTTCCGCTCCATCGGGCGTTTCCGTGAACGCCACCTGGCTGCTTTCGCGAACGTGTTCTTGCAGGCGCTGGAACTGTGCCAGGCCGCGGGCATGGTGAAGCTGGGTGAAGTCGCCCTGGATGGGACGAAGGTCCTGGCGCAGGAAATCAGTGAGCTGATGGCCGAAGCCAAGACCGTCGATGCCGATGAGGATGCCAGGTTCGGGCCGGGCAAGCGCGGGGATGAGCTGCCGGTGGAACTGGCCAGCCGGCAGGCCCGGGCTCAGGCCATGGCTATTGCCCGGGCCAGCCTCGAGGCCGAAGCTGCGGCGAAAGCACGGGCCGAAGCCGAAGAGAAAGCAGCCAAGCGCGGCGACGATGATGATGACATCACCACTGCCGGGAACAAGGCCGCGGAAACTGCGGTGCCGAATCCCACGGCGCAACGGAACTATACCGATCCGGACGCGCGGATCATGAAACGGGCCGATGGCTCGTTTTCCTACAACTACAACGGCCAAGCCGCCGTTGACGCGTACCGGCAGGTCATTGTCGCTGCCGAGATGAACCAGGCAGCCAACGACTACGGGCAACTGGCGCCGATGGTCGAGCAAACGTTTCAGAATGTGGGGCAGATGCCCGCGCAGTGGTTGGCGGACACCGGGTACTGCTCGAAAGCGAACCTTGAACACGCCCGCGCGCTGGAGGCGGAGCACGGCACGGAGTTCTTCATTTCCACCGGGCGGATGAAGCACTCCGCCCCGGTCCCCGAGTCCCCGCGGGGCCGGATCCCAGCAAACACGACCGTGGTCGGGCGGATGGCGCGGAAGCTGAAAACCAAGCCGGGGAAGACAGCCTATGCAAGGCGCAAGGCCATCGTGGAACCAGTGTTCGGTCAGATCCACACCCGGCAAGGCAAACATTTACTGCAACGCGGGCTGGAGAAAGCACAGCATGAGTGGAAACTGCTCGCTGCCTGCCACAACCTCATGAAGCTACGCAGCTACCGGGCAGAACAGGCCGCATAACAGGAAGCCGGGGCGGGAATCTGCCCTGCACACAGCCCCCACACCGCCCCGGGAACGACCCTTGGCAGAGTATCAAGACCTTCATCGCCCTTGGCCGGTATCAGCGCCAAAACAGTGAAATCAAGTGGAAATTCCCGCCGACACCAGCCCACCCCTCAAATCACTACCCAAACACTTAGGGCACAAGGTCCTTGTCGGTTGTTGGCGATGAGGGGTCGAAGGGCTCTATCCCGTCCGGCTGCGCGATGCCACGCTCAAAGGAACCCGTCATGGTTTGCGGGGCCACATAAACCTTCGTGTAGTTCGGCTGTGCTTGATGGAAGGGTGTTTGTTTGATGCCTCAAACAATGAAATTGCTGAGCGTTTGTGGCTCAGAGGGACGCCCGTGGTGTCACCAGTGCGCAACGGACCAGTTCCTGCTCATAGAGTCCGTGGCGCCGTGCCCAAGTCTCGTGGCCGGGCATGTCTGCGTGGAGTATTCCTGTCTGGAGTGCGAACGTTTTGCAGGGCACTGTGTGCGGGTCAGCGACGTGGGAGATGCCTTGGTGCTCATGGTGGCAGCCAAGCGTTAGCGCGCCTGTGCCTGTGCGGCCATACGCTGGGGGACGCCGCTGTCAGCAAGGGCGTGGACCCGGGCCCGCGTCCGTCCCAGACGCTCAGCGGCCAAAATTCCCAGGCCTGAGACAATCAGCGTGATGATCAGCAGCGTTGGCGGTGGCACCGCCAGATTGAAGAAGTCCCTTGGCAGGGGAATCGTCAGCAGGCCCACAAGTACCCCGCACATGGCCAGCACATTGCCCGTACGCGCAATAGTCCTCGGGCGGGCCACGATTCTCAGGACCCACAGCGCGATGAGCGAGAGCGTTAGGACGGATGCGCCCTGAACTTCTTGGTTTGTAAAACCACCGGCCACGGTCGCATACACATTCACCGCTGCAAGGGTGCGGGCCTGGCCTAATGTGCGGCCGTCTCACTCATTGCTAGAGACTTCCTGCTCCAGGCCGGTCTCTACTCTGTGCCGGTTCCAAGCGGAAGCAAGGGTATGCACCTCTATGCTCCGCTTGACGGTCGAAGGGCCTCGGACGAGGCTGCCACCGTTGCGCAGGACCTGGCCCAGACCATCGAACACCAACATCCGGACCTGGCAAGAATCCAGGACGGGATTGTCCCGGATCTTGGCACCAGGAAATCCGGGTGATCTTCCCTCAAATGGAAACCGATTACTGTTGGTATCCCTGAGCGGAAACTTATTTGGTTCAGGGAGCAGATAAACATGGCAAGGATCCTGGAATGACTTTTCCCTTGTTGGCCATCATTTGCACCGCGGCACTTCTCGGCCCGTTGCTGGCCGTACCGCGTCGTTGGCAGGTGCCGATCGTTGTCGGGGAGTTGCTGGCCGGGATTCTCATTGGCCGCTCAGGATTGAACTTGGTTGACCCAGCTGAACCGGCTTTTGCGTTTCTTGCCGACGTCGGCTTTGCCTTGGTCATGTTCGTTGCCGGCAGCCATGTGCCCCTGCGTGATGCCTCGCTGAGATCCTCCCTGAGCAAGGCGGCATTCCGGCTAGCGGCCGTCAGCGTGCTGGCGGCCATTGCGGGAATCGGTGTTGCTGTCCTATTTGGTACAGGACAAGCGCCTCTTTACGCTGTGTTGATGGCGTCGTCCTCGGCAGCAATGGTGCTGCCCATGGTCACGTCCTTGGGGCTCCGCGGCCCGAGTGTGTTGGCTACCATCGCCCAGGTGGCCATGGCCGACACCTTGGCCATAGTCGCGCTGCCGCTGGCCATGGATCCGTCCGCAGCAGGCCGTGCCGCGTTGGGTGCGGTGGCCGTGTTGGCGGGTGCCGCCGTCGTCTATCTTTGTTTGAGGGAGGGCGATCGCCGGGGCTCCCGGCAGCGCCTCCGCAGGGTCTCTGAAAAGCGGAAGTTCGCCCTGGAGCTGCGGCTGCAGTTGGTTGTCCTGTTTGCCCTCGCCGGGTTGGCTGTTTGGGGTCATGTTTCCATCATGCTGGCCGGTTTCTCCTTTGGACTGGCCGTTGCCGCCGTGGGGGAGCCCCGCCGGCTGGCCCGGCAGCTGTTCGCCCTCACCGAGGGCTTCCTGGGACCCCTGTTCTTTGTCTGGCTCGGCGCCTCCTTGCAGTCGCAGGCACTGGGTGAGCATCCGGGGAAGATCGTTCTTGGACTTGTCTTGGGTTTGGGAGCACTGGCCGTGCACGCCAGCATGCGGTTGCTGGGCCAGGAACTTCCTCTGGGGCTGTTGGCTGCCTCGCAGCTGGGAGTTCCGGTGGCCGCTGCCACCATCGGCATTCAGCAAGGTTTGCTGGCACCCGGAGAACCGGCAGCCCTCGTTCTGGGCGCACTGGTGACAATTGCGGTTGCTACGGCAGCCGCCGGCAGGTATGTCGCTCATGGCCGGCGTCCGGTTGTGAAGCCATAAGGGGTGCCAAAGAGTGGAAACGACCCTTTCGAGTTGAGCTTTGGGCCAGTGCAGCGGCGACCCGGGCGACGGTGAGGTGTTGACACACGATGCCTTCCAGCGCCCAACGCAGTCCGCGACGGGAGAGCTTCGCCCTTGGCTCGGCAGCCTTCGAAGTGTCTTGCCGCCACACATCATGCCCGCACCCCGCACAGCGATAGCGGCGGACCCTGACCAGCAAGGTGGTGGGCCGCCACCCTAACGGTTCATGGCCGAGCTGCCGGGGCACGGTATCCCGGGCAATGCCCTGACACCCGCAACGCGAACACCAATCATCAGCCTCCACCACACGGCACGCAATCACGGCACGGCCAGGAGTCAGGAACTGCCCGGTCGCTTCAAGGCCAAGATCATCAAGACGGCAGAAAGTGGTCAGGTCAGGGCGATGGAAGGCAGCGTTGTTCACGAGGGCCTTGCGGTAGCAAGATCAAGATCTAGATAAACTGATTCCCTCCCAAGGCCCTCGCCCCGTTTAGGAACAACTCAAAGAAATTCGGCTCGCCCAGCCGTGGTGCCCTCTACACTCTCAAATCGGAAGAGCCCGAAATGGGGAGTTGTCGGATGAATCAGATCTTCAACCCAACAGCGGTGGTGCTTCTTATCCAGGCCTGTTTTCCCGGGGCTGCGGATGTCGCCGGCAGTGGTGCTGACGCGGACCCTGGCTTTCAACATTGACACTCAGGCCCAGGAACGCGGGTCCTTGTTGAGCCCGCAGAGGTGACAGGCTGCCACCGTGACAAGGCGAACGCGGCGGTGCGGCACGACTTGGATCCGCAGCTGCCCCATAACGAACTTTCCCCATGGGTGGGGGCGGCTCAGTGGTGGATTAACTTTTCCATGGCTTTGCCCACGGTCGCGCCCCAAATACGGGCCCGGGCCAGTTCGCCGTCGTCAAGGGTGTTGTCCTTGGACACCAGGAAGCTCTCTGGCGAAATGACGGCGCGCGAGCCTCGTTTCGAGAGCGCGTGCCCGATGTGCCCCGACGCTGCTCCGGAGAAGAGGCGCGACATGTCCGTTCGCGTGTCGAAGGCTGCACACAATGCCGGAACCAGCTCAAGGTCCTTGATCCATTCACGCACCCCCGTTCCTGGCATCGAGGGTTCCAGCGTCAGGTTCCGCGATGCGTCGTTCGCCCAGGTTGTTGCTTCGTCGCGTGAGGAAGGCCTTGTCATGCCATGCACATGGGTGGGTCCGCCCAGAACCACCAAGTTGGAGGATCGTGCGGCTTTTACGGCCAGCTTGTCGTTGACATTTGCCGTGACCACCACACCGAACGGTGCAAGTCCCTCAGCGATGGCCTGCGCGATTTTTCGAGTGTTGCCAAACATGGATTCATAGACGACGACGATGCTCATCGTGAGTACCTTTCTTACGGATGAAGGGTGGCAGGGTGTGCTTCAAGACTTGCTGGCCCCGGTCCATTCCGCTAGGGCCGAACGTCCCGCACTGGGTGGGGCGTTAGGCCCTGGCCCACTGAAAATCCCAGCCGCATGTGCGTTGGCGCAGCCCTGCTTCGAGCTTGCTTGTCGGCCCGGAGTCCGGCGTACGGGATCCTTGGCGGATATGTTCTGCTCGCCCGGCCGGTTGCCGCAATGGCGTTCAGTACGCTGGCCCACGCGGACCCCGAGGCAGCTGTCGCCCAGTTTGGTGGCCTGGCGGCACTGGACAGTGCAGGATCGGTCTTCGCATACTTCCTGTACCACCGGCTTTTCTTCACTGCAGGATTAGACATACCGCGCCGGTCGCGCATCAGGGAGAGACCGAGAGCAGCGGCGCTTTCGCAGACCGGATTGAATGGCCGGGCAGGCTGCGCCACCTATACTTCAGATCATGGCTGATAAACCTCGTGTACTGGTGGTGGAGGACGACGCCGCGCTGGCATCGATGCTGGCGGAATTGCTTGGCTACGAAGGCTACGAGGTGGTGGTGGCAGCTGACGGGCAGCGGGCCCTTCATGAGGGGCTTAGCGAACGTTTTGACGTGATTTTGATGGACCGGGGACTGCCGGCGATTGAGGGTTTGGATGTCGTGGAGCGCCTGCGCCGCAAAGGAGTCCCCACCCCGACGCTCATCCTCTCGGCGTTGAGCAATCCTGCGGACCGGGTCGAGGGCCTTGACAGGGGCGCAGAGGACTACTTGGGCAAGCCGTTTGACATCGATGAACTGCTCGCCCGGCTGAGGTCCCTGCTGAGGCGCCACTCCAGCAACTCTGCCGTGCTGCGGATTCCCGGCGGGACGCTGAATGTTGGCACCCGTACGGTAATGCTCGACGGCGCGGGCCGGGTGGTCTTGTCCGAACGGGAATGCGAGTTTTTGGAGCATCTTGCACGTCATCCCCAGCAGGTTTTTACCAGGGACGGGCTTTTGGAGTCGGTCTTTGCCGATGCCGCCGACGGTGGTGTCGTCGATACGTATGTGCACTACCTCCGCAAAAAATTGGGCCGCTCGTGTGTGTTGACGGTGCGTGGACTGGGATACGGGCTGGGGCCCCTGGCATGAATACCAGGGATGCGCGGGAGCTTCGCCGCTCGGTGGTCCGCCTGACCTTGCAGTTCACTGCATTAATAGTGGTTTTATTGGCGTTGATGGGCGTCTTGCTTTACTCCATCGTGGCGGCCAGCACCGCTGATTCCATGAATAAGACCCTGATGAACGCCAGCCAGGTTGACTCACCCCATGACGTGCCTGCGGGCGTGTATATGGCCATCGTCGACCACGGACGCCTGCATACCTCGCCTGTCATGCCCGCAGGGCTTCCGGACACTGCCGCGATGGACCGCGTGGCAGTGTCGCGGACGGATGAACAGTTGAGTTTCTCGGATGCCGGGCGAACCTACCAAGTGTTGACAACCACTCGTGGCGACAAGGTGGTCCAGGCCGCGTTGGACACCCATGAGGGCCGTGAATCATTGGCGCGACTGGTCGGGGCAATGGTTGTTGCCATCACTGTGGCGGCATTGCTGGCGGCCGCCGCGTCTGTGTGGATGGCCGGGCGGGCCATGCGGCCCTTGGCGGACAGCCTGGCCCTGCAAAGGCGGTTTGTCGCCGATGCCAGCCATGAGCTTCGGACGCCCCTGACGCTGCTAAGCACGCGCTCCCAACTTCTCCGCAGGAAGTTGGACGTTCCGGGAGTCAAGTATTCAAAGGAAATGGTGTCGGAGGAAGTTGGTGCGATTGTCGAGGATTCACGGATGCTGACGGGAATCCTCGATGACCTGCTGATATCGGCAGACCCCCGCACCGCCGTTGACCACACGGAGGTGGACCTGCTCGGCGTGGCCCGAAACGCCCTTGCCCTGGCCGCGCCCCAGGCAGAGCAGCAGTCGATCAAGCTGGAGCAACCCGGGGGAGCTGCGCCTGTCATGGTGCAAGGATCGCCGGTAGCCCTCCTTCGCGTGTTTACCGCGCTAATATCCAACGCACTGGATCATGCCCGGACTGTGGTCAGCGTCGACGTCAGCACCCGCGCAGGCGACGCCTGCATGATGGTCTCCGACGATGGAGCCGGGTTCGCCCCCGGCACCAAGGCACAGGTGTTTGAACGCTTTTCTTCATCGCGTTCGGGAGCAGAGAGCGCCGGCGCGTCTCGCCATTACGGGCTTGGATTGGCCCTGGTGGCCGAGATTGTGGCACTGCACAACGGCAAGATCACGGTGGAAACGACGCCGCACGGAGGTGCCGTCGTCAAGATCCTCATGCCGCTGGCGAAGCACCGATAAGCACTGTTTCATCGGCGGTTGCCATCTCCGACTAAGAATCCACAAAGAATTCGTGTGGATGATGGAAGGGAAGGCACTTCACCATAAACAGAATCGGAGCTGGCCATGACGACGCGAATCAGTGGAAAGCGGATGGCGGCAAACATCACTGCGGCTGTCACAGTGGGAAGTCTCGCGGTTGTCGGCATCGGTGCCATGGCCGTGGACCAAGCCACTGGTAGTCACACGGCGGGCACAAGCTCCTTTTCCGGCAATGGCGGAGCAACCACACAGGATCAAGGGTCGAACCAGGGCTCAACCCAGGACGGGAACAGCTACAACGAAGGCTATTCCGGCGGGAACTCGGTCCTGCCGGGCAATGGCGGGGCCATCAGCGGCAGATCCTCGGGGTCCTGACATGGAAGCCACGAGGTCCTGGACAGTGTGGGGGCTCGACGCGTCAGTCACGGTCACCGAGCCCGGGCTGGCATCAGCCGCCGAACGGTTGGTCCGGACGGAAATTTCCGACGTCGACCAAGCGTGCAGCCGCTTCCGCAAGGATTCGGAACTGATGCACCTCCAGCCGGAACTGGCAGCGGGAACTACTGTGAGCCCGTTCCTGGCCCTGTTGGTGGGCAGGGCCCTCGATGCCGCACGGTGGACCGACGGCGACGTCGATCCCACCCTCGGCAGGGACATGGCGGCGCTGGGCTACGACAGGGACATTTCACAGGTCCGGCTGGACCCGGACGGTGCGGTGAAACGCGACCCCAGGCCGCGAGCGCGGACCCCCGGTTGGCAACGGGTGTGCCTTGCCGGGAGGACAATGAGCGTGCCGGCAGACCTTCGGCTGGACCTGGGGGCAACTGCCAAGGCTGTCGCGGCCGACCGCGCAGCAAGCCGCGTTGCCGCCGAACTGGGATGCGGTGCACTGGTTTCCCTGGGCGGCGACATTGCCACCGCCGGGGAGGCGCCGGAAGGCGGCTGGCAGGTGCTGGTCCAGGACCTGCCAGCGGACCCGTGGCAGCAGATCACGCTGCGGGCAGGCCGGGCCATGGCCACCTCGAGCACACAGAAGCGGCGCTGGCAGCATGGCGGCAGGACGGTTCACCACATTCTCGACCCCAGGTTCGGTTTGCCTGCCGCGACGGTTTGGCGCTCCGTCACTGTGGCCGCGACTGCCTGCCTCCAAGCCAATGCCTTCAGCACCGCGGGTGTTGTCCGAGGCATTGCAGCAGTGGCATGGTTTGAACGGATTGGCATCACTGCACGTTTCGTCGACCAGCAGGGCAGGGTGTCCTCCACCGGCTGTTGGCCCGCCAACAACCACCAGGAGAACCGGCCAAGGGCTGCAGCCCGGGTAGACCCCGCCATGACAGGAGTGAATTCGGATGGATAACGCACTGTGGGCCATTGGCCGAATGAGCGGATTTGTGGCGCTGGCCCTGTTTACGGTTACCTTGATACTGGGGATCATGACCCGCTCCGGCAGGCCATTGATGTCCATCCCGCGGTTTTCGGTGACACTGCTGCACCGCAACATGTCCCTGCTGGCGTCATTGTTTTTGCTGCTTCATGTGGGCACGTTGCTGTTTGACTCGTATGCCAAGCTCAATGTCGTCGACGTCGTTGTCCCCTTCATGGGAGCCTTTAAGTCCTTCTGGCAGGGACTGGGCACCGTGGGTTTCGACCTGGTGCTCGCCCTGGTGCTGACCGGGATGCTGCGGCACCGCATCGGTCAGCGGGTCTTTCGCACTATTCACTGGTTCAGCTATGCAATGTGGCCGCTCGCGCTCGTTCATGCCATTGGCAACGGAACCAATGGAACCAGCAGTTGGTTCCTGCTGCTGGCCGCCGGATCAGTCGTGGCGGTCGTTGCGGCCATCGCTTGGCGGCTTTCGGCCGCATTCCTGGAAACATCCAAAGCCCGGCAAGGAAGCCTGACATGACATTCCAGACCACGGCAGTGCCACGCGACGAGGAAGCCATGGAAGACGTCGGCACCCATCAGCTCTTTGCTGCCGGGCCCAATGCTGACCTGGCCCGGCACGAGTTGACCTTCGGGCCATCGCCGCTGGACAGGGTCGACTCGTCCTTCATTCCAGTGCTGGAAGCATCCGGCCTGACCGGGCGCGGAGGGGCGGCCTTTTCCACTTGGCGCAAGATGACCGCAACCGACCAGGGGCGGGGTGGTGGCCTTCTGGCCGCCAAGCCTGTGGTGATCGCCAACGGTGCCGAGGGTGAACCCCTCAGCTTCAAGGACAAGACACTTCTGACCCATGCGCCCCATCTGGTAATAGACGGGCTGCTGATTGCCGGACGCGCAATTTCCGCCTCACTGCTGTACATCTACACCACACCGGCCGCCATGCCCACGGTCAAAGCAGCGGTTGCCGCCCGCCATGACGCCCACAAGATCGAGGTCGTGCAAGCACCGGAATCATTCATTTCCGGTGAGGCCAGCGCCGTCGTGAACAGCATCGCCAACGGCTTTGCCCTGCCCACGGACAGACTACGGCGCCTGAGCGAGGCGGGGCTCAGGGGCCGCCCCACGCTGGTGCTCAATGTTGAAACGCTGGCGCATGTGGCGCTCATTGCCCGCCATGGGGCCGGCTGGTTCCGGGCCGTTGGTTCGGATCGTGACCCCGGAACCCGGCTCGTGTCGGTTTCAGGGTTCGCCGCCGAGCAGGTCCTTGAAGTGGAAGGAGATGCCGGCCTCGCAGACGTTCTGGCCAGGGCCGGCGTCGACGTCTTGGATGTGGGGGCTGTGCTGGTGGGCGGCTATCACGGCCGGTGGGTCCGCCCGCTTGACTACCGGCTGTCCCCGACGGGCCCCGAGAGCGACGTGGTCCGACCCGGCGCGGGGGTGCTCCACGTGCTGGGGGCATCGGAGTGTGGGCTTGCGGCCACGGCACGAATTCTCAGCTACCTGGCGGGTGAGTCCGCGAGGCAATGCGGTCCGTGCATGTTTGGTCTGCCTGCCATGGCTCGGGTCCTTGACGCGGTTGCCCATGGCGGCCGGGACCCGCGGCTGGTTCAGGAACTGGAACGGCTGGGCAACCTCGTTGGTGGCCGGGGCGCTTGCCATCATCCGGATGGCACGGCGCGGCTGGTGGGCAGTGCCCTGGAGACATTCTCCGACGACGTCGGGGCCCACCTGGCGGGTGCCTGCACCGGGGCAACCGGGAGGGCAGCATGAGTGAAACACTCCACATTGACTGGACGAGGTGTGACGGGCGGGGACTGTGCACCGAACTGCTGCCGAACCTGTTGGGCCGCGACGACTGGGGGTACCCGCTGGCCAGGCCCGCCCCCAACGGTGATCGCAGCAACGTTGAAGTCAGTGCCGGGGACGGTGCGGCCGCAAGGGACGCCGTCAAGTTGTGCCCGATGCTGGCGCTGAGCCTGAAGGCCGCTAGATGACCCCGGATGCCCCGAGCGCGCTGCCGATGCCGTAGGTTGCCGCGAGAGCCAGGGCGCCGCCGATGACAAGGCGTATCGCCGAGGTGCTCTTGGAACTGCCCCCGATGGCGGCGCTCAGTGTGCCGGTGAGGGCAAGGGCCAGCAGGACGGCGGCGAACGTCACCGGGATCCGGAATTCGGCGGGCGGCAACAGGATGGCGATCAGCGGCAGCATGGCTCCGATGGTGAATGCGGCCGCCGAGGCGTATGCGGCCTGCCAGGGATTGGCCTCGTCGTGCTCGTTGATGTTCAGTTCGGCGGAGAGATGGGCTGCCAGGGCGTCGTGGCTGGTCAGCTCAAGTGCCACCTGCTCCGCCGTCGCTGCGCTCAGACCCTTGGCCAGGTACAGGCCGGTGAGCTCGGCCAATTCCGTTTCCGGGTCCTCGGCCAACTCCCGGCGCTCCTTTTCTATCAGTGCCCGCTGGCTGTCGCGTTGGCTGCTGACGGAGACATATTCGCCCAAGGCCATGGAAACGGCACCTCCCACCAGGGCGGCGATACCGGCCACAAGAATCGGGGTGGGTGCGTTGGTCACTCCCGCGACGCCAACCACGGTTGCGGCCACTGAGACGATGCCGTCGTTGGCGCCAAGGACCCCTGCCCGGAGCCAGTTCAGTCGCCCTGCGATGTTGTCCGTGTGAGGTTCATTGTCGTGGGACCCGATTAAGTTGCTCATGGGCCCAAACTAGCAGTAGTCACCTTGCGGCAACTTGTCCGCGACGGGTGGGCGGCAGCCGGCAGCCTATGCATGCTTTTCGCCCGCATTTGGTGCGTGGACGACGACCACCGGGCAATGGGCGTGGGCTGTGCAGGCGGCACTGACGGAGCCCAGCAGCAGCCCCCTGAAACCGCCCACGCCCCGCCGGCCAAGAACCAGCAGCGCCGCATCCCTGCTGGCTTCAATGAGGGTTGCCCGGGCTGGTCCCTGAAGCAGCTGAGTCGTGAGATTCCTGGGCCGGTCCAGGCCGAATGCGTTCTCAACGGCAGTGTCGAGGATCTTTTGGGCTGCCCCCTTGAAATCGAAGTCACCCAACGCGTAGGGCACCGCATAGGCGCTGGGGTAGTTCCAGCATGTCAAGGCCGTCACACGTGCGTTGAGAGGTTTCGCCAACCATGCGGCTTGACGCAGGGCTTCAATGGATGGCTCTGATCCGTCGACGCCCACGAGGATGGTCACTGGTCCTTGCCCGGTGGTCATGGTGCATTCTTTTGGTTCAGTGGCGGCGCCCAGACCCAGTCACGTATTTCCGGCAGGTCTTCCAGATGCTCGTGTATGTAGGTCTCATGATTGGCAAGCATTTGCTGGCAGTGGTCGGCCAGCTCCTGTGCGCCGTCAAAGGGGCCACAGACCCGGTTCAGGGCCTCCAAGGCGAGGTGGTACCTGCTCATCCTGTTCAGGACGACCATGTCGAACGGGGTGGTTGTGGTGCCTTGCTCGTTGTAGCCGCGGACGTGGAACCGGCCTGGGTTCGGGCGTCCATGCAGAAGCTGGTGGAACGCCCTGGCATATCCATGCCAGGCCACAACCACCTCGCCATCAGCGGTGAAAAGCTTTTCAAAGTCAATGTCGGACAGTCCGTGGGGGTGCGTGTCGTGTGGCGGCAGCACGAGCAGATCCATGACGTTGACCACGCGCACCCGCAACCCGGGGACATGATGCTGGAGCAGCCACGCGGCGGCCAAAGTCTCCTCTGTGGGGACGTCGCCGGCGCAGGCCATGACAATGTCCGGTTTGGTTGCCCCCGCAGGCTCGTCACGGGTGGTGACGGAGGATTCGGTGCCGGACAAGACGCTCCGGTGGGTGACTTCTCCGATGGCGGTGTCGTCGTTTCCAGCCCAGTGCCAGATCGAGGCGCCGGCAGCAGCGTGCTTGCGGGCGTCGTCGAGGTTCAGGTATTGGGGGTGGGCCTGCTTGTCCACGACCACCAGGTTCACATAGTCCTTGCTGAGCAGGACGTGTTCGGCTGCGGCCAGCAAAGTGTTGGAGTCTGGTGGCAGATAAACGCGGATGACGGAACCCGAGAGTGAGAGGACGGTGTCGATCAGGCCCGGTCCCTGGTGGCTGAAGCCGTTGTGGTCATTGCGCCAACAGGTCGAGGTGAGCAAGATGTTGAGGCTGGGCACGGGGGTGCGCCACGCCAATTCACGGGCGTGCTGGAGCCATTTGGCATGTTGGATGGTCATGGAGGCGCTGACCATGGCGAATGCCTCATAGGTGGCGAACAGCCCGTGCCGCCCAGTCAGGACGTAGCCTTCGAGCCAGCCCTGGCAGAGGTGTTCGGAGAGGACTTCCATGACGCGCCCGTTCGGGGACAGATGGTCATCATCGTCCCGGATGGCCTCCATTTGGCACCTGTCGGTGACTTCGAAGACGGCGCCCAGCCTGTTGCTGTTGGTCTCGTCCGGGCTGAACAGCCGGAAACGGGGATCGTGGGAGGTGTCCGTGTAGATGTCTCTGAGCATTTCACCCAGGGGCCTGGTGGTTTCATGCTTGATGGACCCCGGAACAGGCACGTCAAGGGCGTAGTTTTCGAGGGGGCGCAGGGGTAGCGGGGCCGTGTCCGTGCCTCCGTTGGCACAGGGGTTGGCACCCATGCGCAAGTGACCTTTCGGGGCCAAGACAGCCAGTTCCGGCACCAGCCGGCCGGCAGCGTCAAAGAGTGTTTCGGGCTTATAGGAGCGCAGCCAGGCCTCCAGCTGGGCCAGATGGGCGGGATTTTCACGGACTCCTGCCAGCGGGACCTGGTGGGCGCGGAACGTGCCTTCCACCTGAATTCCGTCGACAACACCGGGACCGGTCCAGCCTTTGGGCGTGCGCAGGATGATCGCCGGCCAGGGAGCGGGGCGGGTGGTGCCGCGTCGGCGCGCCTGCTGCTGGATCTGGAGGATGCGGGTGTGGGCGTTCCCCAAGGCGTCTGCCAGTTGGTGGTGCACCAACTCGGGGTCGTTGCCGGAGACGACGACGGGGTCCCACCCATGTGCGCGCAGCAGGGCCCTGACGTGCTCATCGGACTGGCGGCCAAGCACTGTGGGGCCGGAGATCTTATAGCCGTTCAGGTGAAGTATCGGAAGGACGGCTCCGTCCCGGCTCGGGTTGAGGAAGGCCGGAGCCTTCCACGCACCCTCCAGGGGGCCGGTTTCGGCTTCCCCGTCGCCAACCACACAGGCCACTATAAGATCCGGGTTGTCCATGGCAGCTCCCGTGGCATGTGCCAGCGAATAGCCCAGCTCCCCGCCTTCGTGGATGGACCCGGGGGTCGGCGGACCGACATGGCTGGGGATGCCGCCGGGGGTGGAGAACTGGCGGATCAATTGGCGGAGGCCATCCGCGTCCTGGCTGACGCGGGGATAAATCTCGGAGTAGGTCCCCTCCAAATAAAGATTTGCAATCACGGCCGGGCCGCCATGTCCCGGGCCGGCCACGAACAGTATTTTGGCTCCGGTATTGCGAATGAGCCGGTTCAAATGGACATAGATCAAGGACAGCCCGGGGCTGGTTCCCCAATGACCGAGCAAGCGGGGCTTGATTTGTTCCGCCGCAAGGGGGGACCGCAGCAGGGCATTCTCCTGCAGGTAGATCTGCGCCACTGTCAGGTAATTGGCAGCATCCCAATATCGGTTGAGGAGCTCAAGCTCGTACGACCCCAGTATGGGTTCGGCATCTACGGGGTCGGCATTGTTTTGACCCTGGGTGACGAAGTGGTTGAGCTGGCTCTTCAAGGTTGACTCCGTGTCCTGGTTGCTGCGTTGCGAGCCCATGCGAACGACTCACGGACGCAGGAAGTGTACGTCTGTTCCCTCAAGACTGGCACGATGCGGCCCTCGCAGTTAGGGACTTTCGACCCTGTGCAGCTGCCTTGGCCGACATCGATCATTGGAAGGGACGGGCTGGTGCAGCTAAGGCGCGGCCCCGACAACATCGTGTGGCATGGGCTGCAGGAAGCGAGCGAGAATGAGGCGAAAGTTGAACGAAGCCATGGAAGACCAGATAGCCAACGAGGGCTCTCGCATTGTGGTTGGTGTCGACGGATCTCCTGAGTCGGTATTGGCGCTGAAATGGGCGGAAAAGCTGGCCCAAGGACTTGACGCAACCATCACGGCCGTAACGGCTTGGCACATGGAGACGGTTTTCGGTTCATACATAGTCCCTGACTGGGACCCGCACGAGGATGCATGCCAGACGCTTTCGGACGCTGTCCAGGACGCATTTGGCGACAAACTGCCGGAGGGATTTAACGGGGTATGTGTCCGCGGCAGGCCTGCCCAAATCTTGATGGAGTATGGCAAGTCCGCCCGAATGCTCATTGTTGGCTCCCGTGGGCATGGCGGGTTCGCGGGAATGTTGCTTGGCTCGGTCAGCTCCGCGTGTGCAGAGCATGCAAGTTGTCCAGTGCTTGTCATTCATGGTCAGGGGGAGGCCGTGAAGGCTCCGGTGGCTGTTGGTGTGGGCCTTGAGGGCATCAATGAGCCTGTCCGCAACAGCTGAGGCGGAAAACGTCACAGAGCTCTCGAATGCCGGCACCGCTCAGCTGACAGTGGTGCAGGTCCTCCATGGTCTCCAGTCAACCGATGGCGGCCTAAGCAGCGAAGAAGCTGATCGCCGCCTGGCAACTGTTGGTCCCAACGCTTTGCGCACCCACAGGGCCAACCCTTGGTCAGTCCTGGCGCGGCAGCTTCGCAGTCCCATCTTGATCCTTTTGATTGTTACGGCCGGGCTGTCCTTGTTTCTTGGGGACGCTACGAATTCGATAGTCATTGGTGTCATTCTGCTGGTAAGCGTTGGCTTGGGGTTCAGTAATGAGTACCGGGCGGAACGTGCTGCCGAGGCACTTCATTCACGCGTCACGCATACGGTTGTCGTCCTTCGGGACGGCGCCGCCTGCCAAATCGACGTCGTGAATTTAGTGCCGGGTGACGTGATTCGCCTGGCTTTGGGAGCAATCATCCCGGCGGACATCAGGCTCCTCACTGCAAAGAATCTCTTGTGCGATGAAAGCATCCTCACGGGGGAGTCCCTGCCCGTGGACAAGAATCCTGCCCCTGTCGTGGGCGTGGTCTCACTGGGCGAGATGGCTTGCTGCCTTTTTATGGGGACCGTCGTGCAAGCTGGCAGCTGTACCGGCGTCGTGGTCGCCACCGGCGGCCGAGCCGAGTTCGGCAAAATCGCCTTGGGCCTGGGGGAGCGTCAGCCGCAAACGGAATTTCAGCTGGGTTTGAAGCGCTTCTCTTTTCTGCTCTTGGAGGTAGCCGTAGCGCTCACAACATTGATCCTTATTGCCAACCTGCTGCTAGGACGCCCCCTGCTTGATTCACTGCTGTTTTCCCTGGCAATAGCTGTTGGCATTACACCTCAGCTGCTGCCCGCCGTCGTAAGTACCTGCCTGGCCGCCGGAACCCGCGCACTGGCCAAACGCGAGGTGCTGGTCAAGCGTCTGGTGTGCATTGAGGATCTCGGTGACATGGACGTCCTGGTGACGGACAAGACTGGCACCCTGACCGAGGGGCGCATCAGTTTTACCTCCGCCCTGCCGGTCCATCCTGGGGTTACGGAAGCTGGACTCTTCGGTCTGGGGCTGGTCTCCACGGAGGCCGATTACTCGCACGGAGTGGTTTCCATTGTGGGACAAAATCCGCTGGACACTGCCCTCTGGGAGGCCCCCGAAGCAAACAATTTTTCCATTGGCAGCCAGATACGACTGGATGTCATTCCCTTTGACCATCAACGACGCATGACCAGCGTCCTGGTGGCGGATGCGGACGGAAACCACCAGATCATTACCAAGGGTTCGCCCGAGGATGTCATGGCGCTGTGTGTTGACATCCCGCCTCGGGCGCAGCTGCTCTTGGATGAACAATACGACGCCGGGGCACGAGTTATTGCAGTTGCCTCACGCACGGTGGTGGGCAAGAGCGCGATAGATCCCTCCGAGGAGCAGAGGCTGGCATTGGCCGGTTTCCTTGTTTTTCTGGATAAGCCCAAGACGAACGCCAAGGAATCATTGGTGGAACTTGCCGCCCTGGGCATTACCGTAAAAATTGCGACAGGCGACAACGCCAGAGTGGCGGAGAAAGTGTGCGCCGACCTGGGCTTGGTCTCGGTGGGAACACTTACCGGGATCCAAATCGACGCCATGAGCGATCTGGACTTGGGGGAAGCAGTCGCGGTAACGAGCATTTTTGCACGTGTCTCACCGGGCCAGAAGGCCCGAATCATCAAGCAGTTGCGCAAACAGGGCCGCGCCGTTGGCTTTCTTGGTGACGGCGTCAACGATGCACTGGCCCTGCACCAGGCGGATGTCGGCATCTCCGTGGAGAGTGCCACGGATGTCGCCAAGGATGCGGCCGACATTGTCCTGATGGACAAGGACCTGGGGGTTTTGGCCGAGGGTGTCAGGGAAGGACGGCGGATCTTTGCCAACACCATCAAGTACGTGCTGATGGGGACCTCGAGCAATTTTGGCAATATGTTCAGTGCCGCAACAGCGTCAGTGGTCCTGAGTTTCCTGCCTATGCTGCCGGGACAAATCCTGCTCAACAACCTGCTCTATGACACCGGGCAACTCGCCATCCCCGGGGACCGGGTGGACAAGGAACAACTGCTGGCACCCTCGCATTGGGACATCGCCTTCATTCGCCGCTTCATGCTCTTGTTCGGACCGATCAGCTCCCTGTTCGACTTTGCCACCTTTGGATTGATGCTGTTCGTCTTCAACGCCGCACCGGGGGAATTTCGGGCGGGCTGGTTCATCGAATCCATCGCCACCCAAACACTGATTATCTTTGCCATCAGAACCCGCCGAGTGCCGTTTCTGCGCAGCCGCCCCTCTGCCGGCCTGCTGTGGGCATCCCTGGGCGTGGTGACCGCCGGCATTTATCTTCCCCTCTCACCTGTTGGCGCGGTACTCGGCTTTGACCCGCTGCCTATCCCGTTCTTCCTGGCCTTGCTGGCCATGGCAGTGGTGTATTTGGTGTTGGTTGAGGCGGCAAAGGGATGGTTCTTCTCTCGGCCGGTCCAACAGGTTGCGACTGTTCGAAAGCGTGGCAGCGCCCATCATGTTCACCGCCGGGCCGCTCGATTCAGCATTCCGGATCCACTCGTCTCACCGTGACCACCTCGCCACTATTGGTACGGGCGAAGATTGGGGTCTTTGGACTCTCCACGCAAGGAGTTGCAATCCCTAGCGTTGGACGCAGCGTCGTGATTCTTCACGAGCATTGTGCATCTCCAAGGACACGACATGACCTTGCACAAATACAGAAAGGGCAAAGACCTTGGTCCTAGAATCTCAGATTGTTGTGGGGGTTGACGGCTCACCCTCGAGCCGGGCAGCCCTTGAGTGGGCGGCAAGCCGCGCCCAGGGGCAGAATTGTCCACTCCTGTTGGTTCACGCCGTGCCGGACTACTTGGTCTCACCGGGGCGCATTGACTACCACAGCGTTCGGGATGCCCTCCGGGGATTGTTGGACAGCGAAGTCAGCAGAGCGCGGGAGCTTGCACCCTCCGTGGATGTACAGGCCAGTCTCCGTTTTGGGGAACCGGCCCAGGTGCTGGCAGAGCTGTCCGCTGGTTCCTCCATGGTGGTGGTTGGGACAGACAGAACCGCCGACGTGCACGGGGAAGGATTCGGTGCAGTCAATTTGCAGCTTGCCATTCTGGGGCGATGCCCTGTGGCAGTCATCCCGGCGCGGCAGGGTCCCGTGAATACCGGCGTCGTGGTTGGTGTTGATGGTTCCCTGCCGTCCATGGCCGCCGCCCATTTTGCCGCAACCGAGGCTGCAAACACCGAAAAGGATCTGACCATCATCTATGTCTCATCCACCGTTCCCCATTGGCTGCACAGCAGTGCCCTGGGTCCGGAAATCGCACAGCAGGATGACGCTCAGGGTCGCATGATCCTGGAATCCGCAGTGGCCGCCGTGCGTGCCCGCCACATACACCTGACAGTTTGCGAACGGTTCGAACTTGACGAAGTGCCGGCGAGGGCCCTGACACTTGCGGGACAGGGCGCCGCGATGCTCGTGGTGGGAAACCGTGGCCGCGGTGCCACGCAACACGCGCTCATGGGCTCTGCCACACAAGAGCTGCTCTTGCATGTCCCATGCCCCATTGTCCTGACCCAACAGGAATACGCGGGCGCTGCCGCCGAACAGCTCGGGGACGACGACGCAGTCCAGCAAATGCTCGCTCCGGGGCAGATGCCACAGGGCGGCCTCTAGGGGATGCGCATGGTCTTGGCTTTGGCGGTAACGAGCTTTTCCACCGAACACGTGGTGGTGATTGTTCACGGCAACGGTCCTTAGGTCGGCTTGCAGGCGATGGCAGTTCGCTGACGTCTCCATACCCGCTGTGTGGCTTGATTGCTGAAAGCCAGGGGCTGATTGTTTTCTGGATGCAGAAAGCATTGGGCACGCGGACCTGGCCAAGGATGTTGTGTGCCTTTTCGCGGCCCCGTGGGGATCCCGACGGTCCGGGTTGGCGCCGGCGGTGTCCCTACTGTGCCCGGTGGACCGGGTTTTCGTGGGATCGTGGACAAGGACTGCGTTGCTGCCAGGGTGGCCGTCGACGTTGATGCACAGATGCTGGTCGTCTTGACGGACGTGCAAGGTGTCAAGGGCAATTTTGGGACGCCGGGCCAAGAACTCCTCAATTCCCTGACGATCCAGGACATCGAGGTGAACCGCTACCCGGTTGGGTCCATTTGACCGAAAGCAAGGGCCGCAGCGGACTTCGCAACTGCCAGCGATGGGCGCGCGTTGATCGGCTCTCTGGACAATCCGAGAGCGATCATGAGTGGAAAAAGCGGGACGGAAATCCTTGGCCTGGCGGCACGTCATCCCCATAGTGGCATTCTTGGCCGGCATGGGTGCCAGCCAGGCCGTTCGTGCTGGCGCTACTCGAAGGACGCACGCCGTGAATCGGATAAGGGTGTACTCCAAATGTCGGGTCGGGAGACCTTGAACCGACGGCCGCTGAGGTTCAATGGCAGGATTCGCATCAGATGGTTCTTGATGCCGCCCTGCCATGGTTCGAGGGTGAGGCTTTCCGCCTCCGCAAGCCCGGAGTCAGCCCTGATCGACATGACAGTACCCCGCAGCACTACACTCCACGCCTGCTCTGTTGAGGTTTCATACCCATCAATTTCAAAAGCGACAGGCGTGTTGCTCGTTGAGCCGTACAGTTTGGTGCCGTCTGCAGTTCGGAAGACGAGAGAGCCGTTGTCCACTGCATAGTTGATGGGAAAAATGTCGGGGTGAGCATCGGCCACAACGGCCAGGCGCCCAATGACCTGTCCACGCAGCAGTTCCCAGCAGTGGTCCTTGGACAGTGATTCAATCTCTGGCGTTGTCCCTGAAGGTGGCGTATTAATGGTCATGCAATCGACTCTAGGCTCATTGATCCCGGGAACGAAGGGCCTAAAGGCCCCAACTCCTGTACTTCGACGGTGGAACCATTCCTACCCTATGCGGTCGTTTGGCTGGCAATAAGCGTAGCCTATGAGTAAGGGCGGGTTCTTGTGTCCTATGGCACAACGGATGATGGTCTATCGAAGGTGGGTCTGGTGCAGTATTCTGATGCGGACAAAGCGGTGCCGCTGTCGCCGGCAACTGCAGATACTCGGATTGAGGACTTGCTGCGGGGGTTCGTGGACCGAGCCGGCGAATTGCTCACACAGGAAAGAATGCGCGGCTTGCTGGCCGCCGTGGTTTCCGTGGCAGAGGATCTCAGCTTGGATGCGGTGCTGGCGAGGTTGGTTAAGTCGGCCTGCACACTTCTGGACGCCCGCTATGCAGCGCTGGGAGTCATCGGTGAAGATCAGTCGCTGAGTCATTTCATTACCGTAGGCATAGACCAGGAACTCATAACCAAGATAGGCCCCTTACCCACCGGACACGGTGTCCTGGGACTGCTGACAAGTGACCCGCGCCCGTTGCGCCTCCACGATTTGCACGACCACCCCGCCTCCTATGGGTTCCCTGAAGACCACCCAGCCATGGTGAGCTTTCTGGGCGTTCCCGTGCGAGTCAGGACGAGGGTATTCGGGAACCTCTATCTGACGGAGAAGGCCGGGGGCGAAGATTTCACTGCTGAGGATGAGGAATTGGCCGTGGCCTTGGCGGCTGCTGCGGGGGTTGCCATTGAAAATGCTCGTTTGTTTGAAGATGCCAGGTGCCGTTCACGTTGGCTGGAAGCATGCATGGATGTGACAGGCAAGATGATGGATGACGAACGCAACATCACTGAAAGCAGCTTGGACATGATTGCTGCCACCGCCTTGGTGGAGTCGGACTCTGCCCTGACCATGATCGGTGTCTCGTCCGACAGTGGACCTGAACTGTATGTCGCAGCGGCAGCTGGTCAGAGAGCACCGCTACTTGCGGGCCGCTCGCTTGCTTGGGACTCTCCAGCAATCGCGGAGGTATTGAGAACGGGCGTGCCGACTGTGTTCGCCGATGCCACTGACCTGCTCGGTGAAGTCGAAGGAACTGGGTTTGGGCCCGTTATTGTCATTGCCTTGGGGCCGCAAGGCGCGAATCAAGGATTGCTCATCTTGGCACGGAGTCCAGGTTCCGGCAGCTATTCCAAGGTAGTGGTCGAAATGAGCGCCGTATTTGGCTCTCACGTTGCGCTGGCCTTGGAATTGGCCAGGACCCACAGGCTGCGTGAACAGATCATGATTTTTACAGACAGGGATCGAATTGCCAGGGACCTGCATGACGTGGTCATCCAGCGTCTTTTTGCTGCAGGTCTTAGTATTCAAAGCTTGCAGCGGTTTATTACAGACAAAACGGCGACCAAGCGGATCCGGGCCGTCACTACGGAACTGGATGAAACGATTCGGGATTTGCGGAACACCATTTATTCATTGCGAGTCAGTTCCGGTGAAACAGAGCTGCTCAGCGACTTGATCTTGAGGGCGGTGCGCAATGCCGCCAAGCCCCTGGCTTTCGCCCCTCGGTTGAATTTGGCCGGCCCCATAGACTCCGCGATTTCCGAGGAGACGGCCAAGCATTTGCTGGCAGTTCTGTCCGAAGGCCTAAGTAATGCTGTTCGGCATTCTGATGCGGGCGCCATCGAAGTTTTCGTTGAGGCGACAGCGGAGACCGTGACTCTCGTTATCGACGACGACGGGGTTGGCGTGGGGGCCCCGGAGCATCGCAGTGGCTTGTCGAACATGGAGAAGCGGGCTGACATTCTCCATGGGACTTTTGCCTTGGTAAGTACGCAGAATGAAGGCACCTGTCTGACGTGGCGTGTTCCTGCAATGGATGCTTAGTGATGCTTCGACGGGGTCTGCCACTTTGTATCCGTAATGAAAATTGCTGCTTGGGTACGGCGTTCAAATCCCAGCTTGGCCAGTAGAGAGGACACGTAGTTTTTGACCGTTTTCTCGGCAAGAAACATTTCCTTGCCAATTTCCCGGTTGGTCAATCCGCGCCCAATAAGTTTCAGTACCCGGCGTTCCTGCGGGGTCAGAGCGGTGATGCGTGGATCTGTTCGTTCTGGTTCGGCCAGGCCTTGAACCACTTTGGCCATAACGGCGGGATTGAAAAGTGATTCACCCTTGGCTGTGCGGCGCAAGGATGTCAGTAGGTCTGTGCCGTCGATTTCCTTTAAAACGTAGCCGGAAGCGCCGGCAAGCACGGCGCCACGCAGGGCCTGTTCGTCGTCGTAACTGGTGAGTATGAGGCATCGCAGGGACGGATCCACCGACCTGACATCACGACAAACTTCGATGCCCGTCCCATCGGGCAGACGGGCATCCAAAACTGAAACGTCCGGATGCAGGGCCGGTATGCGTCTGGTAGCCTCCAACGCGGAACCGGTGGCACCGATGACTTTGAATCCCTCGCCTTCGAGCAGCTCTTTCAGCCCCCGCCTGACAAGTTCGTGATCGTCAAGTATGAAGACTGTGATGGGTGCCGTCGGTTCGCTTACAGCTTTTGAGGCGGAGGCAGTTACCTTGTTCATTTTTACTTTCCCTCCTTGGCCGCGAATCCAGCGAATACAATCGCCTGATACTCAATGGGTATTGCATCCTTCTGTTGTATCAGTAATGTCAGTCTGCCTTCCGCATCATCGACCAACAAGGGCCCAAAGTCCTCTAGTTCGTCAGCGTGATTTCTGAGCTGCGAGATGATGGGTGACCATGCAGCGATCGAGGGCGACGAGTGGTGGAGGAATGTTCCTTCCATTTGAGTGTCCCCAGTGCGTTGCGGACGGTAGCCGGATCAAGCAGTTCCTGGCTGAGCGCCCCCGGCGATTGCCGGGATCAATCCGGATCGAGGCAAACGCCAACTGTACGAGACTGAGCAGGTCCCGAGCCAGTTGCCCTGGACAGCGATACGCGGCGTGTCCTTGCCAATGCGGTCCACTCTGCACGCCGTCGACAAGTCATCCACGTTGATCACGACGTCGGCAGAGTCGCTGGCCGCACTGGACCCCTTGGCTCCCGCGGCGACACCTGCGTCCGCTGCTGCCAACACGGGGCTTCGTTGGCACCATAGCCGACCAACACGACCGGTTTTGGAACCAGATTCTGCACGATCGAGACTTTATCTGATGGTCGACAGCCGGCCTGCACCTCGGTGATCCCCGCTTCGACGGCCATGTGCCCTGCCGTTGCCTGGTCATCACCGGCCACCATCGGGGTGTGTTTCACACCCAAGCGGCGCAGTCCCGCGAGGGTCTCCACCGCGTCCTCCCGCAGGGGCTCACTCATGACGAGTGCCACCGCGTATCCAGAATCGGCGCCAACACCGGCGGCGGGCTGGCCGCCTGTTGGCTCCTGAGCCGGGATCAACCCTTAGGTTTGGAAAACAAGGGAACGGTTGCCCGCCACCACCCTGTGTTCCCCATCGAGGGCGCTTACCCTCTCGGTGGCAGATTCAGAAGCTTCCGCGGGGCGAGTGGGTTCCAGCCCGTGATTCAGCGCAGCGTTGACCACCGATGCAGCCAAAGCATGCCATGAATACTGTCCGGCAGATGCTGCCAGGGCCAGGAGCTCGTAGGTGTCGGGATAACCGTGGTTCGCGGGTGAGGTTCCAACTTCTGCGAGTGTGGGTTGGCCCTGGGTGAAAGGGCCCGTCTTGTCAAAGACCACCGGGTCAGCCACCAGCACCCCTGCGAAACGAAGGCATCCTAACCATCATGGAAGTCCTGCGATAGCTGGGGAAAGTAGCGTAAACGGCACTGCGTCGCCGTCGGCCAAGCTGACGACGGTCGGTCGGCTGTTGGAAGCGCACTACAGCAACGCAACAATGGGGCTGTACTGGGAATCGTGCACCAAAGCGGTGGCTGTCATCCGGACGGCCACGGGCCCATTGACGGACTGGCTGAGGATTTCGTCCCCTGGCCCTGGCTCGACAGGCAGGCTTTCTCCGGTGATTGATGATTCATCAAACGACGCTGATGAAGATCATAACCGGCCATCAGCAGGAACCATTTCCGCTGGTCGCACCAACAAGACGACTCCAGCTGCGGGCTCCGTGACGGCAAGATCCTCCAAGACCCTGCTCGTACGTTCGAGAGGGGCCGATGGAGGGGCGCGGCCCACGAGCGCTGCGAGGTATTCTCCGCCCACAAGGGCGCCAATGATTGCTGTCACTGCCAGCAGGTCAACTCCCCGGCGCCCGTCGACCGTGTCGCGGGTCATACATGCTTCCCGCGGGATGGCGACGCCGCCAGCAAAACACTCGCGGGTATTTGTGCGCCGCCGACTTGCCAGGCCCAGCTACATGAGCACTACGCCTCCCACCACCAGGCTGGCAGTGCTCATGGGGCGGTTGCGAATGATGGTCATGGTCTCTTGCCGGTTCATGGTGGACGGCTGTGTTTGTGGACGTCCTAGGGGAGGAGATTCAAGGAAGTGTCCCAGTTGAAGTTCTCGTGTTCCGGGCCCACTTGCAGGCCCATGATCAGGAGCATCATGGCCTCGAGTTCCCGTGCCCGGCGGAGTGGTCCGACATCGATGGGGCGAAGCCCCGAGGCCGCAACCACGGCACTGACCTTTACCTTTGCCTGTTCAGAGTCGCCGGCGATGAAGACGTCCAACGGTATTCCTGATACGGAACCTGCCTCCAGCGGCTTGGCGAAGCAGGTGTTGAACGCTTTGACCACGAATGCGTCCGGGCTCGCGTGAACGGCGATTTCTTCGGCTGCTGAAGTTCCAGCGGGAGTCAAGAGGTGGTCGAATGTGGCCAGATCGACGGGGTTGCTGATATCCACAACAACCCGTCCTGCCAATGTATCTGCGTAGAAGAGTACTGACTTTTTGGCCTCCGCATAGGGTACCGCAAGGAAAACTATGCCTCCTTCGATTGGAGCCCCTTCCCCGCCACCCTGGGCCCCGGCTCCGAGCAATTCGACGAGTTCACGCGTCCTTTCCCCGTTGCGTCCCAAAATTTGCACGGAGTGCCTGGCTTTGAGCATGCGAACGGCGATGGATCGGGCCATGTTTCCGCTACCAATAATGGTGATTTGTTCCATGGTTTTGGTGCCTTTCAGAGGAGAAATGCGTTTTGGTGGCAGACCGGAGCTTCGGGATTCTCACTCGGGTGAAGCGTGGGGGGATCCCGCTTGGGCAGTCCACCATTCCGCCGGAGCGGCCACGTTGAACCTGCGGCCCGTGATCGAGGTTGGGGTAATGCGGACGAATGTGTCCTTGTATCCGGACTGCCACGGGAAGAGCATCACTGAAAAGCTGTCCAGGACATCTTCGGTGGAACTAATAAGTTCTGCACTGCCTTTCACGACGACACTCCAAGCGATGCCGCTGGTTGCATCGACGCCGTCGGTTTCCAAAGCCACAGGAATCGGACATAGTGCCGCGGCAAGCTTAATTCCCGGGCCGGTTCGAAAGACGAGCGTGCTGTGGTCGACTGCGTAGTTGATGGGGAAGATGTCGGGATGGTCTGTGACCCAGACGGCCAGCCGTCCCACGGAAACACCGCGTAACATCGCCCAACACTCGTAGATTGGTAGTTCTTCCGTGGTCGCCCTGGCTGATTTGGTTGTCATGGGATTGAGCATAGGATCGGCTGGGCCCATGGCAGTAGAGGCCAAGGTCCCGTTGTGGTGTGCGCGCGTCTGTGCCTGCCGGGATATCACGAGGTCTCTCTCCCTGGTCGCATCCCCGTCAGGATCGAGTGAAAATTGAAGATGTACGCCCCTGCGGACAGTGCCAGAAAGGCGACAATGCCCAGCGGTACGGCCTGGATGGTCAAGGCAAAAATCAGCAGCGAGAGCCCGGGGACCACGGAGAGGAGTCCCAGAACCAGCAGCCTCGCAGTTTGGTGGCGATATGGGTTCCTGCCGAGGACCCTCGAGAGACGTGGGTCCTCGGCCGTCAGCTGTGCTTCGATGTTGTTGAAAATGCTTTGCTCGTGAGCGGAGAGCGTCATTGCCCTGTCCTTTTAATATGTGCCCAGTGGGCGTGGCCGCGACAAGCCATGGGAACTGAATTGCCTCCGGATTTGAGCTGGTGGATGCTATTCGAGTCCAGCCCGGATAGCTTCGCCCAGGGGAGTCCGCCAAGACATGGAGGGCGTTTGGGTGAATCGCCGTCCCGTCACCTTTTCTGGAACAATTCGAATGAAGTGCTCCTTTTTCACTCCTTGCCAAGGAAAAAGAGCTTGGCTGATGACGTCGAGGGTGGTGTTTGCGTCGTCCACTGCAACGGCACGACCCTTGACAACTACGCTCCAAGCCATCCCGAACTCGGCACTTACCGCGTCGGCCTCCAGCGCAATATGATCGGCAGCCAGTAGAGCCGTGAACTTTGTCCCGTTGCCTGTGCGGAAGATCAACGTCTCGTGGTCTACCTTGTAGTTCACCGGGAATATATCAGGACCGTTCCCGGTGGTCAGTGCCAGGCGTCCAATCGTCGTTTGGCCAAGTAGTCGCCAACATTGCTGAAGGTTTAGGATTTCGGCTTCGGGTACCAGCTGGCTATTAGTCATGTGGACGACTCTAAGGCCCAAGAATCCTTCAAAACAGGGTATAAGTACCCGAATTCCGGGCTGATATGCCACCCATTGAGGACTCGCGGAGCAAAATTGATGCCTTGTGATTTTAGGCCCTGCTGGAGGGTCCAGTGCAGCAGTGGTCTCGGTCACGAAGGAGGTGTCACCATGGTCGATGGATGGCGTGGGAATGGCTGGATTGCCGTTGCTTTTGGCGTGTTTGGTGCGTGGACCTTGTTGCTGGCGGAGAGGCAATCATTGCCCTCATAGTGGCTTTTTGCCGAGGGGGAGCGTGATGAACAGGAGTTCAGGATACGACGCGCTGTTCCTCGCTCCCGTGGCTGAGAAACGTGTGCACCCACTTGGTCTAAGACGACAAGATGGGTACGTCGTAATTTCTGCGGGAAGCGGGAAGCGGGAAGCGCGCTGCTGGGGCGTGGGACCTGTTGCAGGGTTTTCACTTTGGCGTTGCCTGTGAGTGCCTGGAACCACCCCCTAAGTCTTTTCGCTCAACCATCTGGCTGTTGCGGGAAAGGCCTGTGCGCGCAGACCAAGATTGAAGCGGCCAACAGATTGACGCCTGCGGTTTGGAGTCCGAAGCGCAAGAAGTCCCCCCCTGGGGGATCACCGCGACGTCGGCACATGGACGAAGGCTTGTGCCGCGCCCGGGCCCGGAGCAACACTAACGCCTTCCACCGCCAGTGGGCCGTGCTGTCCACGCGAGGTAGCCGCCCAATGCCGACACCACCCCGACGCCGCCGGCTACCAGGGCGTTTTGCCAGGTCCGAAGCCGCTCCCGGTCTGCAGCCGTCAGCTCGCCGATTCCTCGAACAAATGCCGCAACTATCATCCCGGCGACGAGACGGTTGCCAATTCTCTCAGCCCGGGTGACCAGGGGTGCCAATTCCTCTGAGCGCAGGTGGACTTCAAAACCGTCATCCATAAGATCAAGCAGGCGTCGCACCCTATCCGGAAGCTTGACACCGAGCTCAGCGGCGTCCAAACCCCATTGGGAGAGGTTGCGGAGGAGATCGTGTGGAATTGTCCGGTCGAAGGCCAACTTTCTGGCATAGGGCTTGATCACTGATCCGAGGTTAAAGGCAGGATTGAGGCGTGCACCCATTCCTTCGGTCATGAAAATCATTTTGGTCAGCATTGCCATTTCGCTGGGCAGCTGTAGGTGGTGGTCGCGCAGAATGGCCAGTACTTGGGAGATGAGTGGCGAGATTTCGATTTGGCCCAGTTGGCGGCCCTGATACTGCTTCATGAAGGTCAGGACATCTTGCCTCAACAGTCCTCGATCAGTGCTGGGGCGGTTGACGGAGAGTTCCCGCAATGACTTGCAGATCCGGTCCGGGTCGTCGAGGCTGAATGCCATCAACAGGTTTCCAAGATGGTCGCGGAGGTCCTTGCCAACTTCTCCCACCATGCCGAAGTCAATCAAACCTATTCGAGTCATTGATTCAACAAACAAATTGCCAGGGTGTGGGTCTGCATGAAAAAAGCCGTCCTCGAAGATCATCTTGACTGCTGCCTTGGCTGCCAGGTCAGCCAGATGGTTTCTGTCGACGACAGGCATCGCCAGGACCTGGTCGTCGTCAATCTTCAGACCGTGGATTCGTTCGATCGTCAATACCCGGGAAGTGGTCGTGGACCAGAATATTTTCGGAATATGAATGCTGGGATCATTGGCAAAATTCCTCGCGAAACGTTCCGCATTGCGACCCTCCTGCAGGTAGTCGAGTTCCGCACGGAGTGTCGCAGCGAACCCGGCGGAAATCGCCTCAAGATTGTAATCTGCCACCGCAGCCCAGTTGCGACTTGCCTGCTGGGCCAGGTTCATCAGGATCTCGAGGTCCTCCTGGACCTGGGCGACGACACCTGGCCGCCGAACCTTGACCACGACGGAGGTGCCGTCATGCAGCGTCGCTGCATGTGCCTGACCAATGGAGGCGCTTGCCAATGGAATGTTGTCAAAGGTGGTGAAGAGTTCTTCGGGCGTTGCCCCCAGTTCCTGCTCGATGACGGAACGGATGATGTGAGCAGGGACTTGCGGGGCATCGGCTTGAAGTTTGGACAGTTCTGTTAGGAAGCGCAATGGAAGAATGTCGGGCCGGGTGGAAAGTACCTGCCCGAGTTTGATAAAGGTCGGTCCCAGCTCTTCCAACGTCCGTCGCAACCGCTCTGGATTCGAGATGTCCTCCCGCGGCCACGGGCCCGGCCCCAGGTGTACCCGGCCCAATCCAATCTTGGCTGTCACAGAGCCAAAGCCATGCCGCGCCAAGATTTCCGCAACTTCAGCGTATCTTTCAAAATGGTTTCCCATGGAGTGCTCCATCATTGGTGAGCTGGTTCGTCTGGTCCTTGATCCAACCGGAATGGCGGATACTCATCGCGCATGAGGAGGGTATAGGTGGCGACACGGTAGATCCATCGGTTGACTCCCATGATCAAATCAAAAAGTGTCCGTTCGTATCGGCCGGTGAACAGGAGCATGACGGCGGCGATCAGCACCAGAATGCCAAGCAAGGAGAACCCGAGGCCACGGCTGTAGTCCGATGACCAGTCACCTGTCTGACTCCACGTCGACCAGGCTGCACTGGTGAAAATGGCAACTATCAGCAGATGGGGGAGTGCCAGCAACCACCACTTGACCAAGACCAGTCCGTGAGAGAGCCGTTGGGGGTAGTCAACCTCGAAATCGGCGGGATAGTCGGTTGATGCCAGTGTGAAGGGCGGGTATTTGTCCGTGGCCAAGGCCGAGTAGGCGTAGAACGCCACCCGCCAGTTCCATCTCAGGACACCGACGGCGAAGTTGAATAGAGCCCGTGGGTAACGGCCGGTGAAGAGAATTGCGAATCCAGCAATGATTGTGGTGATAAAGACGGCGAACCACAAGAAGAACAAAATGAATAAATGAGGCAGGGCCAGAAGCCATTTGACGAGCCACAGCCCGCGGGACAACTGCGGGTCCAATTGCCCGGAGAGGCTTGCAGGATAGTGTCCCTTCGGCACAACCCTGGCTGGGGACACGCCGTCGTCCTTGCCAAGACGCAGGGGTTCCTCTGCGGGCATGCGGCTGGGGTTAGCGGGTTCTGTGGCATGTCGTGCCAGTGTTCCGTGCAATGATGACGGGACTCGGCGGCCCAGACCGACGGCACCCATGACGATCAAACCCGCCCCGAGGATCAGGAATGCAATCCCGCCAATCAACGAGGCAGCCGTGAAAGCTCCAAACAATTCGGAGTGGAAACCTGCCTGCATGTTCACATTGACCCCGGCGTTGGCGTTTGCGTTCATGGCTACAACGACCCAGTCACCACTGCGCAAATCCATGGTGATTTGCTGCGTGCCGACTCCGGAAGACGACTCAGCCCAAAAGCTTTGCTCCGCCGGAGGTTCTGGTATCGCAGATCCAGGCACGTCGGCGTAGCTCACCTTGAACGGTGACGTTTCAATGCCGGTTATTTTGCTTGTGTGGACGCCCTGGAGATAGTTGTCCACTTCAGCCCTTGGCCCAATGCCAATGAACACCTGACCGCCTGGTGCAGTGGATGTGGCACTAAGCCGGATGGTGCCAAGGTCAAAGGGAATCTTGTCGACCCCGATCTCGGCCGGCTCGGAGGAGAGCACATAGGAATTGGTGGAGAACCCCCGTGTCTGGGAATTGAAATAGCCGTCAGCCCCCTGCTGGGACGTTACCACTGCTGAGGCGGCCCCGCCGATGATCCCTCCTGCGCCAAACAGGGCAAGCAGCGTACCAAGCACCAAAGCAACAACAGCGCCTGCCCCTCCCTGTTGACCACGGACCGGGGGATGGTTTGTACCGTCAATTGACGGATTAATAGTCATGTCATCACACCGCTTTCGTTTCTTACCACTTTGTGGCGTCCTAGTGAGCATCGATAGAGGCAAAGGACCCCACTGACACGATCGATTCACGGCCACGCAGCCGCTCTTGATGCCCGTCAAACAGGGCTTTGGCCTCTACTTGAACTGCCGTGGAGATTTAGAACAGCTGGCGCCCTTGGAACGGGGTGAACGGGTGCTGTTGAAAGTGGGCAAAGCAGCATGTCTCGCTCAAGGTTTCGGGGCCGGCGGTCAGCCCACACGCCGAGGACCACGTCTTATCCCACTCCATGTGCGGGTATCGTCAAGCCGAGGCTGGACGACTCGGACAGATCCCGGGCTGCACAGTTTTGATCCGCGCGGTTCTCGCGGATTGTCGCCCAATTTCCGACGCAAATTTACAACGTGGACCTCAATGGTCCGTTCGTCGGCATCGCTAATGTACGTGCCGACGTCGTATTCCTCACCGCGGAGTCGGCGTACCAAGTCAGACTTCGTGCGCACCTGCTTACCGCTGTCCTCGAGGGCGTGGAGCAGATCGAATTCGGTGCGAGTCAACTCCAATTCGGTACCGTCCACTTCCGCGGTACGGTTCCCTCTGTTCAATACGAGGCCGTTCACTGCTTTCCGGATTGCCTGACGCGGACCCGGAGGTGCTTTCTGCTGCAGCGGGTGGCCCTTCGCCAGCAAACCTTGGCCGGCGCATCATTGCGCTGATCCTCGCCCACAGCTCCCGGGATCGGAATGGCTTGGTGAGGTAGTCATTGGCTCCGGTTTCCAACGCCAGCAGGGTGTTCATTTCATTTATCCGGCCCGTGAGCATAATGACGTGGGCATCGCTGAACAAGCGGATTTGCCGCGCGACTTCGAAGCCGTCAATGTCCGGAAGCCCCAGATCCAGGGTCACAACGGCAGGATTGTTGGCCCTTACAGCGTCAACACCATTGGCACCGGTGCTGGCAGCGTGAACCTCAAATCCTGATTGGTTGAGAATTACGCTGATAAGTTCCCGGATATCCTGGTCATCTTCAACGATGACCGCCACACGAGGATTGCGCATTTTCCCCCACTGAATCACTAAAACACTAAAACACTAAAAAACTGGAAAATGGTGCCCCAACAAAAGAACCGTGGGCCCTAAACCCGTTCGTATCTTCAGTATGGCATTATCCAAAGTGGCGGGCTCTGGGCTCTTCCCATTCCGATCATCACTTTTGTGTATCAGCCGCGTGGATGCCATCACCCCAGCCTGGGGAATATTTTTTATCCAAATCGAAGTTGTCTTGACCGACACAACTGTAAATCAGCTCATTGGCCGGCGTTTCTACCAGAGCACCCTGCGGGTACACGAAATCCAAGCATAGCTTCCATTCTTCTTGACACCCGCCTGTCTCGTAGTTCCTTGGGACAAACTCCACCCGGCGTCGTTTCTAGCCATCCCGACCCTGCCTTCTTCGGTGGACATGCCTGCGCCACTCCCGATATTTTGGATCTGCGCCTCTGGTGTGGCTCCCAAAACTCCCGTGGTCGCCAGTACATTGGCGAGTTTGCTGATTGTTTGGAATCCGGTATTCCAGTCCTGCCATGTGAGCGCCGGGGTCATGTTCGGGCCTTGGCTCTTTCCCGTCACGATGCTCACCTTTGCGATTACGGTTGTGGTTTTAACCACCAGCATGGACGGGCAACGCAATTCCGTGCTGGACCAGGATAAACCGGGGCCGATTTCTCCTTTGATGTGCTGGGGCAGGAGGAAGCATCGGAGGGCAGCGACCCGGCGATCACGGGGGAGTGGAAGCCGTGTTGCCGGACTCTCGGATGCGCTCCTGACCGAGATTGGGCAAGTGGCAAGTGGCAAGTGGCAAGTGGCAAGCGGCAGGCGCCCGCAGGCCGCAGCTGGTTCTGTCGTCGGCAGGCTCGAGCAGCGGCCAGTGATCTTGCCGGGAAAATCGATTCCATCTGGACCCTGAGGTTCTGGATTCCCCTGGTGCGAAGCAGCGAAAGCATGGCCACTGAGTCGGCCAGGCGTCGCCCAACGCCACCATCTGGACGTGAATTAACGCAGCAGCCAAGCAATGTTGTGCTGTCTTGAGTAATCCCTGAGCCAGTCCTGCGGTAGTCCTGTTTCATTCCTGACGGTTTCTTGTCTGTTGGTTAAGGTGCCGCTGCCAAAGTAAGAAATGGCAGCGAAACAAGACCACGGGGAGAAATTCGATGCAACACCAGAACTTGATTGATGCAAGGAAAATCCCCAGCGCGTTGCCGGAGATCACCGCGGAAATCCAGCATGGCACTCGTCGTGCCGGTGGCCGTTCAGTGACCGTTCTGGTCCCCGCCCACAACGAAGCCGGAGCGATTATCGAAACACTCGAATCACTAGGACTGCAGACGCGCCGTCCGGACCGCGTGATTGTCATTGCCGACAACTGCACGGATGCCACAGGGCAACTCGCTGCAGATTTCGGTGCCGAAGTGATCAGCACCGTGGCAAATACTGACAAAAAGGCCGGAGCGTTGAACTTTGCCCTGAACGGGATCCTGGCGGATGCCGACCCGGATGATCTGATCCTGGTCCAGGATGCCGATTCCCAATTGTCACCGGACTTTATCGAGAACGCCGTGCGCCACCTGAGCGCCAACAACAACCTTGGCGCCGTCGGTGGCGTCTTTCGCGGCGGCTCCGGTGGAGGTTTCGTTGGTCACCTGCAACGCAACGAATACGCCCGGTATGCCCGGGACGTGAAGCGGCTCCACGGGAAATGCCTTGTTGTCACAGGCACGGCAGCACTGTTTCGGGTGCGTACCCTCCAAGGCGTGTCCACCGCCAGGATCAAGGGGCTTCTGCCTGCTGGCAACGGCCACGGCGGCATCTATGACACCTCGGTTCTCACCGAAGACAATGAGCTTTCCTTCGCGCTGCTCACCCTGGGCTACAGCATCACCTCGCCCGCCGATTGCACCCTGGTCACCGAGGTCATGCCCACCTGGCGTGAGCTGTGGGCACAGCGGCTCCGGTGGAAGCGGGGTGCGGTGGAGAACTGCGTGCAGTACGGCTGGACCAAGATCACCCGTCCCTACTGGGGCCGCCAAGTTCTCTCGATGATTGGTGTATTGGTGACCATGGCGTATTTCTCCTCGATCGCCGTCGCCCTTGGATCAGGGCAGGGCCTGCATATGCACGCCGTCTGGATGGCTGTGACAGGCGTTTTCGTGATCGAACGGGTCGTGACAGTGCGGCTGAGGGGATGGAAATACATGCTGCTGGCGGCCACCATGTACGAAACAATCATTGATCTCTTCCTGCAGGTGGTTCACGCCAAGGCCTACATGGATGCAATTTTCAACAATAAGAAAGTTTGGTAATAATTATGTACAACAACCCCTCAGCACCTATGGCAGCAGGAGTAGGATCGGCGGCTCTGGCCATGACGGGTGCGGGCCAGCTGTTTTGGTTCGCGCTTGCAGCCTTCGCCATGTTGGCACTCGGCATGGCGGTAAAGCGAATCGTCCCGGTGCGCGCGAAGAAGTCCTAGACACTATCCGATGGCCCGATGCTGCCGGGGACCGTGGACATTCCGCCACGGTTCCCGGCAGTTTCAACCGGCTATCCTATGGGTGCCGTAGCTGCTGAGTACTTGGCGACCGTTGTGTAACCGGTTTTGGATCCAGTGACCCGCACCTTGATCGTGCCGCCCTTATCGGCCTGAACAAGTTTGTACGTTTTAGCTGTGGCTCCCGGGATGGCTGTTCCCGAGCGGTACCACTGGTACTGCAAAGTTGTTCCCGTGGTCCACGTTCCTGTATTCGCCGTCAAGGTGGAGCCTGTCCGCAAGGTGCCACCAATGGTAGGGGCAGGCGCTGTGAGCGTCAGGGGCGGGATGGCTCGCGGAGTGAAGGAGAAGTCGCGTACGACGACGGTTTCCGGCACCACATGCGCCGGGTCGCCACCACCGCCCCCTGTGACCCAAAGGTTGAAGTGGATGGCTTCCTTGGCCGGCACGGGTACAGTAGCCCCCTGCATCACAGTCCTCTTGAGCAAGGTGCCGGTGTAACCTTCACCGGCATACGTCTCGAAGGTCAATTTACCCGGCTCCCAGATCAACCTATGGGTCAGGATGGGATCGTTGGTCACGTCAAAGATGATTGTGCTGTTTCCTTCGCCGGCCGGTTTGCTGGCATCAAACCAATAACCATGTCCTTGGGTAACGGGCCACGACTCTCCGTAGCTGGCTCCTCCTCCCCATGCCGAGGCTTCACATAAATCGATTTCATTGAAACCAGGTGACGCTTCGGGGTCATAGGGGAAAAGGCAACCCCAGACCACTTCCTTTTGGAGCAGGTTGATGTTTTTCTCCACCGTGGTGCTGTACGTCCCGTAGCCGAAACCTTGGCGCGTGGACTGAAATTCAGCACCCGCCGGTGCCGATCCGCTCGGGTTGGATATCTTCAAGCTCACGTAGCCGTTGGTATCAGGGCTGCTGACATTGGACGGATCAAAACTCTGGTTGTATTGCGGGGCCCCACCCCAGAATCGCTTCTGCCAGTTGAAACCTTCCCACGCAAAACTGCCGGCGGGACTTGGATCCTCAGCTGCCGACACGGTGTTGTCAGCGTGGGACGGAACTGCACCTGCCATCATGCACATGCTCACCGCCACGAAGAGCGCAAGGTGTTTTCCCCTCTTGGCGAAAGGACTTCCAGTGGGGGGAAGTGATTTGTTCCTCGCGTGAAGAACCGCCAATACCGTCCGTGACATAGCTGAGTCCTTCGCTGTTTGGCAACCCCGGGGACCGCCATGGTCCCGAGGTGGGCAAGCCGGCGCAACCCGGATTGCCGGTGAGCCCAGGCAACTGCCCAGTCTCTTCGCCGCGTACCCCCACCCAAAGCATGCGACTCCTTGATTATGGGACATGTCACCCAATTTTGGGGTGAAAATCCTCTCTGACGTGGTCAATTGCCCAAGCTGAGTCGATGTTGACGGGGCTCAACGTTCGCGGGGAGGGTGTGGGCGAGTTGCAGCGAGTTGCAACGGCCCGAAGATCGGGAGTGTTCGCACTTGCGGAAACACCATCAATTCAGCATCAACGTCAAGACCCGGAATCCTCGACCTGCCAGACCCTGTGTGGATCAACCGGCCCAAGGGAAAACGGAAAAAAGAAGGCGCCAACCTTCCCTTGGCACCAACCGGCTTGAATAATTTCGTGGCCGCGGTGTTCCCGCGTCCGGCCAGCTGCCACCAGCTGCAAGGTGCTCCTGAACATTCCTGGGAAATGTTGTGTGGCAGCTTTAATTCCCATGTCATAGGCACCGTTTCGGCCGTAAAATCGCCACTAAATGCTGCCTCAATCGTGCCGCGAAATGGTGCCGGCATGAAATCTCGAGGTTAGTTGAGGTTCGCAGCATGCTTGTTTTTGTGTCACATAACGTGTTTTTTATAGTCAGCAACCTATTCAGAAAGGACAGCAGCTCGCAGGCACGATTATTCCCATAGTCAAGTATTCCCATAGTCAAGGAGTTCACATGAACATGGAAAGTTTCGATTGGGCGGGCATGGCGCAAAAGGTCGTCATCGCTTTGATAATTCTCTTGGTAACTTGGCTTCTGGCCAAGGTGATCAAGTGGGCCATCGCTAAGCTCGTGGGACGAGTCAAGGGATTGCAGCGGCAGGGGAACGACGGGCAACAGCTTGGGGAGTCTCTTGGGAAGGTAGCGGCACTGGTCGTCTGGCTCTTTGGCCTGGTCGCGATCCTGCAGGTCTTCGCATTGTCCGAGGTCCTGACCCCTGTGCAGGATCTGCTCGGCAAGGTCATGGGCTTCGTTCCGAACCTCATGGGTGCGGGCATCATCTTCTTCATCGGTTACATGATCGCCAAGATCGTGCGGCAGCTGGTGACCACTGCATTGGGCACTGTTGACTTCAGCAAAATCACCGCAAGATTCAGGCGCGGAGAGACCGAGAATGACTTGGTCGCAGCACATGAACAAAACGGCAAGATCATTTCCATCATCGGAAACTTACTCTTCGCGATCATAATTATCGTGGTGGGAATCAGCGCTTTGCAGGTGCTGGGCATCGCCGCAATCGCCGATCCGGCCCAGCAGATGCTGACCATGATCATGAACGCGATCCCGCAAATCATCGCCGCACTGATCCTGCTCGCCATTGGCTTTGTCATCGCCAGCTTCATTGGCAGCATTCTCGAAAGCACACTGCAGGGAATCGGCACCGACGCGGTTGTGCACAAGTGGGGCATCGTGCCCGCCGACAAGAGCGCCTCAGGCATCATTTCGACGCTGGTGAAGATCGCCATCATGCTGTTCTTCGGCATCATGGCGGCACGGCAGCTGAACTTCCCGGAAGTCACTGCCATCCTCAACCAGATCCTGGCATTGGGCGGCAAGGTGCTCTTCGGCGGGTTGATCATCGCTGCAGGGTTCCTGATCGCCAACATCGTGGTCTCGATCGTCGGACCAGGAACGGCGGCCACGGTGATCCGCTGGGCCACGATCGCACTGTTCGTCGCAATGGGCCTGAAGTACATGGGCCTGGCGGACTCCATCATCAACATGGCGTTCGGCGCGTTGGTGATCGGCGGCGCACTGGCCGCGGGACTCGCCTACGGCCTGGGTGGGCGCGAAGCTGCTGCCCGGTCGTTGCAGAAGTTGGAGAACAAACAGGCCATACCGGCACCGCCGGCATCCGCGGCATCCGCGGCACCGGCAGCACCGGCAGCACCGGCAGCACCGCAGGCTCACGCTGGACCGGAGGACCCACTGAGGTAGGCGCCATCGCCAAGTGACTGCGGCACCGGTAATGTGGCGTGGTCGTTGACAGGGCGGTTTCGGGAATACTCCCGAGACCGCCCTGTCCTTTGCCGTCGGGCAGGGCTGGCAGTCTTTACAGACGAAACGAGCGCCTTCACGTCTGCACAGTTCAGCCCACATGACGGCCGGCTTTACCTGACGGATATCGCCGGAGGGACCATCACCAGCATCACCTCCGAGGGCAAGGACCCGGCCTCCTTCTTTTCCGGCGACGTCGACGGTGTCAGGATGAACCCCGATGACATTGCCTTTAATGCGGAGGGCGACTTGTATGTCAGCGACTTCACCGCGATGCCGGGTGCGCCCCTCGAGTCGGCATCGGCAGGGGGACGGGTGGTGCGGATTGACCACGACACTGCCGGGGCAACGGTGATTGCCGACAAGCGCCCTCGCCCAACGGCAACTCGTTCACGAGCGACTTCAAGGGCCTCTGGTTGAGCCAGTACGCGGCGAACAGGATCGATCTGCTCAGCCTGGGCGACGATGGAACATCCGTGGTCTCCCACCACCCCGCAGTGTACGTGGACGGGGGTGCTGCCCGGATCGACGTTTACAACCCCCAGGGCCGGCTGATTTCAAGCGTTGGAACGCCCGACGGCGGCGCCGGCCTTGAATCTGCGACGAACATCGCCATCGAGCCCGGCACGAGGAACGGTTACATCACTGTCAGCGGCCCGGCTGGCGGATTCATACACACCTTCACGGCGTCGGGTGACGGCATCCGCCAATCCAACGGAGGGTGAGCGCCGTCGGGCTTGGATGGATTGATGCCCGCCACTCCCCGGGGAGAACGGCGGGTGCGGCCGCCTATTTATGCTCGTCCAATTGCGTCTCATGGCTGGCCCGGGCCCCGCGATTGACCTGGCTGACCGGATTGGGGACGAACCGGCGAAACACCATCTCGCGCAACGGGCCGGCCAGCACATTGGCCAGCCGCGTCAAAGGGCCAATGCAGCCCGGGATGGCGACCTCGAAGCGCGGCCGCTTAATGGTCTGCAAAACCGCAGCGGCGACATCCGACGGCTGCAGCATGCCGGCGGACCCCGTGCCGTTTCCCTCAGCCAGCTTCGTGTCGCCCACGGCAGGCATGATGGCGGAAAGGTTCACGGGGAGCCGTGCAGTTCCTCGCGCACCGCCTTGAGGTAGCCGACGACGCCGTGCTTGCTTGCCGAGTAGCTCGCCTCGCCGGGCGTGGTCAGCATCGATGAAGCGGAGGCAATCGTGATGATGTGGCCGGAGCCGCGCGCCACCATGGTGGGGGCCGCCACCTTGACGCCCCTGATGACACCGAGAAGGTTCACCGCGATCTGACGCTCGGCCGCGGCATCCGGTTCGGCATCGAAGGGGCCTACCCACATCACGCCCGCATTGTTGACCAGCACATCGACGGGCCCCCAGGCGGCCTCGACGGCGGCCAGGAAGTTCGCGAAGGAAACAGCGGAGTTGACATCGAGTTCCACGCCGGGCCGAATGCCGTCGAGACTGAGGGCAGCGCCGCTGGCCACCCCACCGTCCAGGTCCCCGATGGCCACCTTGGCGCTGGAGGAAGCGAGGAGCCGGGCGATCTCGAGGTCGATGCCATTGGCGCCGCCGGTGATCGCGACAACCTTGTCCGTGGGATCGGCCTGCCGGCTCATGTGTTGCTCCCGCCGGATGCGCGCCTGCGTGCCGGACTTTCAGTGTCGAGGGCCCGCTGCCGGCCACGGCTGCGTTCGCGTCCGAGGTCCCACAGGTAGTGGTCGAAGTCCACCTCCATGGTGTGTCTCGGCGAGGCGTAGAACTGCCGCTTGTTGCGCTCATGGTCCCGGACCATCTGGCCACGGATCTCGGTCCCGGACGGGGGAACATAGTGTCCGGCCAAGGTCTCGGCCACCCAGGCGCCTTGGGCTTCGGCCAGTGGCATCACGGCGCCGACCGGTTGCAGCAGGCCGATGAAGAACAGCCCGGGCAGATCCGGATGAACCGTCCGTTTCCACAGTGGCAGTTCGTTCCCTGCCGCCGCGACGAGTCCGGCATCCAGGAACGGAAAGGTCACCTTGTAGCCCGTCGCCCACACGATCAGATCGGCTGTGGCGCGGCTGCCGTCAAGGAACACCACGTCGCCGCCGTCGAAACGCTCGATGCCTGGGTGCACGGTGACCCGGCCGGCAGCGATGCGCTCACGAATTTGGTCCGATTGCACCGGATGCGATTGGCCGGGTTTGTGCGTCGGCTGCGGCAGGCCGTACCTGCGGAGGCTGCCTGAGGTGATCGCCCCGATGCGCAAGCGCAGGCCTGTCACCCACCACGGCAGCCAGGCAGGCAGCGTGACCTGGTCGCTGGGGCGTCCAAAGGCCATTTTGCGCAGCACCCACTGGCCACGGCGGATTGACAAGGCAACGCTTTTGGCGCGGTGGGAGCCTTCGACGGCGATGTCCATGGCCGAGTTGCCGGCGCCGACGACGACGACGTTGCGGCCTTCGAGCTGGTCGCCGGACCGGTAGTCGTGGGCGTGCATTTGTTCCCCGTCGAAGATTCCGGGGTAGGTGGGCTCGGGCCATCGCGGATCCCAGTGATGGCCGTTGGCCACGAGCACTGCGGCGTACTTGTGCCGCCGTTCGCCGTCCGGGCCGCTGGTGCGCACGAGCCATCCGCCGTCGGAATCCCGGGTGACCTCCTCCACCTTCGTGTTGAACGTGATCGTGTGCCGGAAACCGAAGTGTTCGACATATTTTTCGAAGTAGGCGTGCACTTGTTCATGACCGGCATACGGCGGATAATCCGCTGGCATGGGGAAATCAGAGAAGGCCATCCGGGGGCAGGAGGTGTTGATCTCGAGTGTCTGGTAACAGGCCGAAAGTCCGTTCGGGTTGTCGAAGAGCCAGTTGCCGCCGACAGCGCTCCCGCCCTCGAAACAGTCAAATGGCACGCCCGCTTCATGGAGCGCCTTGGCAGCAGCCAGGCCAGATGAGCCGGCGCCGATGACGCAGGCACGCGGCAGGGAATCGTCGGGCGGGATGGGGGCCGTCACCGCACCGGCGAGGTGTTCGGGTTTCACGAAGTAGGCCATGTGAGCAGTATTACAGTGCAAGTGAACTCCCGGCGAATACCGGATTCCGGCCTGGCGGGGCTGGTCTTTTGCTTACAGCGTGGCGGTGTCGATGACGAAGCGGTGGCGGACGTCGGAGGCCAGGACGCGTTCGTAGGCGTCGTTGATCTGCTCTGCCCGGATAACCTCGATTTCGGAGCCGATGCCGTGCTCGGCGCAGAAGTCGAGCATGTCCTGGGTTTCGCGGATGCCGCCGATCATCGAGCCGGCGAAGGACCGCCGTCCGGTGATGGGTGAGAAGGCCAGCATCCCCCACAGCAGCCCGGAGAACGCGGCGATCGTGTTAACGAGTAGGAACCCCGCGATTCCGACCAGGAAGACCGGTTTGCGCCGCATGCCCGGGTGAGCGCAATGGCGGGGATGGTGAGCACAACGGTGCCCAGGGCATAGGCACTCACCAGCTGCCCGGCGGTGCTCTCGGCCAAGTTCAGGCCGGACGCGATTTGCGGCAGGAGTCCGGCCGGCATCGTTTCGGTGGCGATGAGGATGAACCCCATCAGCACCATGACCAACAGTGCAGGCAGCGGCAGGCGGCGCCCTACCGGGGGCTGACCGAAGTTCCGGCTTGGGCGGCACAGGCCGGGCAGGTCCGACGTCGTTCCTTGGGACTGCGGGCAGGGTGCGGACACTGTCATCGCCGTTCTGCCTGGATTCTGAAGTCAAGGCGGGGGTTTTCTTCCTGTTGCCGGCTGTCTGGTAATCAATCAACACCGGTTGGCGGCGCTGTGGGAGTCTCTGTCGTGAGGGGCGCCGGCAGGGACTCCCACAGCGACTGGGCGTGGGCTAGCGTGATGGCATGGACAATACGCAGCAGAGCCGGGGTCCGCGTCGGAGCAGGCGTTGCAACTGCTCGCTTCCCGGGCCGCCACCGAATACGGCGCCCCTGCGTCCGCGGTCCCAGCACGGGAATCCACCGACCACTGACAAGACTCCGCATGAAGAATGAACTGACCATCGATGGCCCGGACTGGTGCGGATGGGCCAGTTCTACTATGAGCTGGGCGCGCTGCGCGGACTTCCGGATGCCACGAGCATCCACATCGCATCCGTCACCTCAGCCGAGAAGCGCGATAAGTGAACCGCTCGTATGCCATGATTCACTCGCACACCTCGATTGGCGGCAACATTGGCGGAATGGACCTGCGGGCCTACTAAGCGGACGGCCAAGGGCCGTAAACATCAATTGGTCCTTCCGGCAAAACGGCGTGATGGACGAGGTCAACATGGTGCCGGCCGATCGCCAACGGCGACCCGAACGCACCTCGATTCGTTACCGCCTGCGAACCATGTAGTTCGGTCAGCCCCGTCACCCTCCAGTTCGCCAGCGTGTCAGACCTGGGCGACAGCGTCGTGTGGCTGCGCTGCACCTTCCAGCCCTCGTGAATCGTAATGGGCACCAAGGGTTGCCTGTTGGGAATCCACACTGGCGACGAGAAGCACCAACGCCGTGACACCCGCCCGTAGTGACGCGCCCGCAGGGATCTCGCGTTGGCTGTCACGTGCGTTTAGACTGACGGAACAGGCTGACGGAGCGCCAAGAGAACGGCGGAATAAGCAGCTTGGCGTTGAAAACTCAAGGGCGGTCCGGATAGGGCAGCAACGGAAACCTCAAGGTGTGATGGTGCGCCACGGAAGGAATGGGAGAAACGGAATTGAACAGTTTGGGAACCCTGAAACCCTTTGTGACACCGACGGTGAAAGTCAGCCGTCTCTTTGACTCCTACGACATCGACATTTACGCGAAGCTTGACCTGCTCCAGTTGGCAGGCAGCACCAAGGAGCGCACGGCCAACGGCTTGATTGAGGAACTGCACGGTTCAGGACGGCTCCAGGCCGGTGGCACGATCATCGAATCAACCTCCGGAAATCTAGGCATTGCCTTGGCGCGGCAGTGTGTGGTGCGGGGGGTCAAGTTCATGGCAGTCGTCGATGAAAATGCCAATCCTCTCGCCTTGGAGCTCATGAAGGCCTACGGGGCCGTGGTGTATCTTGTCGAGACTCCCGCCGATGGCAACAAGCTCGCCGCGCGCCGCCGCCGCGTGCTGGAGCTGCTGGCGGCCCACCCCGGATCCGTCACCACCAATCAGTACGGGTCGCCGGCCAACCCGCGCGCACACTTTGAGACCACCATGCCCGAAATCATCGCCGGATCAGGCGGGAACCTGGATTACCTCTTCGTCGCGACCAGCACCACCGGTACGCTTCTTGGCTGCCAGCAGTACATTCAGGCGCACGGTTTGGACACCCAACTTGTCGCCGTGGACGCCGTTGGCTCAGTTCTCTTCGGCGGGGTGGCCGGTACGCGCCGGCTTCCGGGCCTCGGTGCCGGCGTGCTGCCAGACTTGGCCGCAGCTGCAGAACCTGACATGGTCTTCCAGATCGAAGAAGTAGACATGGTGCGCGGCTGCAGGCGGCTGGCCCGGCGCGAGGGCATCCTGGCTGGTGCCTCCACAGGGGCCATTGTTGTAGCGATGGAAAAGCTGCTGCCCAGCCTCAAGGGTGGGACACGCATCGGGTTCATGGTTCATGACACCGGTGTTCCGTACCTTCAGAGCGTCTACAACGACGAGTGGGTTCGGGCCACCTTTCACTGGGAGCCGGAGCAGGACACCAACGCCAAACCCGCCGAGCTCGCCGAGCAATGATCCGAGTCGCCCTGATTGGTGGGGGACCCAAAGGACTTTTCGCCCTGCAAGCGCTCCACGAGTGCCTCACCTCCACGCTGTCAGCACACATCACCGTTGACGTTTACGACCCGATGACGCCGGGCTCCGGCAGCGTGTGGCGGGACGAACAACCCGAGCTCCTGCGCTTGAACGTCAACGCCGGCATCGTGGATGCTTCCTCGTCGCTCAATGTGGAGAACTTCGCAAAGTGGGTGACCCGCGCGGCCCCGGAATTCTCCACGGAAAAGTATCCTCCGCGCGCCCTGGTGGGCCGCTACCTGCGCGAGCAATTCCAGCTTTTGACCCGGCACGGGAACTTCACCGTGACCCATGCGCCCTTCGTGGTCACCGGCGTCGAACAACAAGGCCCGCGATGGCATGTCAGCGGCTCATTCGGGACTGCCCAGTACGACGAGATTTTGCTCGCCACCGGGCACGGACTCGCCGACGCATCTCCGCTGGAACCACTGCACGGAGCGCTGAACATGCACCCACTCATCGGGGACTACTCCACTGTGACCAAGGCAGGCATTTCACCCGATTCCGCCATCTGGATTCGTGGTGCTGCCTTGACGGCCTACGATGTGGCACTGCTTCTCACTGAAGGCCGGGGCGGGTCCTGGCAGGGGCCGGATGACCACAGGAACGCCGACGACGGTGGCGTTGGCCACTGCAGTGCTGGCCATTGCGTGGACGGGGCGGAACTGCGCTATGTCGCCAGCGGACGTGAACCACGGCGGATCACGTTGTCATCCCGCAGCGGCTCGCTCATGGATCCCAAGAGCGAAACAGTTCCGGTGGCCGTTGCCGCCTGCCTGGACCTGCATCGGGAGCGGCTGCGCCAGTGGGGTAGTCAGGCCCGGTCGGGGATGCACGACGGCGACGTGCCGCTGCGCGGGATGTGGGCGGTCCTGCTCGACTGCGCCCAGGAGTGTGCCGGTCTCATGGGTGCAACAGTGAGTGCGCTGTCACTGTGGCGCACCGCATTGACAGGGCTCTCCGTGGAGGCCGGGCCCGGTGCCGCCCATCTGACAGGGACGACGGCGCCGACGGCCGGGGCCGCTGCACTCCTGCGGCACAGCCTTGCGGTGAACCGCCTCGTGGCACCCGCCACCACCGGGTGGCTTTGGGCCCGGGTGTGGTCCGGGCTCTATGCGGAGCTGGTTCCCGCAATGGACCGGCTGCCGCGGAACATCAGGGCGTGGCGCCAATTTACCAGGGTCGCCCGCAACCTCGAGCGCTTTGCCTTCGGCCCCCCGGAGCTCACTGCCCGCAAGTTGGTGGCGTTGTTCGACACCGGAATTCTTCACCTCGCGAAGCCGGGGGAGGAACCGTCTCGGGAAGCGGTCTTGGTTGATGCCGTGACTCCAGCCCCCGGTGTGCTTGGTGGCGTGACCCCGGGCAGTCGTCCCAGCAGTGAATTGATTGCCAGGCTGTTGCAGGCCGGACACCTCTCGATCCGACCCGGAGAACGAGGCCTGTACACCGAGCCGGATGGCACCTGCATTGCCCGCGACGGATCCAGGACCGAGTCGTTGGCGGCTGTGGGCCGCCCGACCGAAGATCCCACATTGGGCCACGACACCCTCAACCGTTCCCTGCACGGGGAGCATGGTTTGTGGGCTCGGCGGGTCGCCGGCCGGATAACTGACCAACCCCACACAACGGAGCAATAATGCGCGAGAAAATGTACGGCACCGCCCGGCTGACCGCCCGCCTCGAACCTTGGATGGAGGAACTGCTCAACAACCCCTCCCTCTGCCAGGAACTGATCGACACCCACGGTTCGCCGGTGAACATTCATGACTTCACCGCCATGGGGCGCAATGTCAGCGAGTTGCGCACTGTGGCTGCTGCCCACGGCATCGATTTCCAAATCTATTTTGCGCGCAAGGCAAACAAGACCATGGGAGCCGTCGATCGCGCGGTCAGTGAGGACTGCGGCGTTGACGTCGCAAGCCTCAACGAGCTGCGCCAGTGCCTCGACCGTGGGGTTCCCCCGGACCGGATCATTGTCACCGCTGCGGTGAAGTCCAGGGCGCTGCTGGAGCTGGCCATCTCGTCCGGTGTGACCATCAGCCTGGACAACGAAGACGAGTTGCGTGACGCAATGGACTTGGTCGGGGATCAACGCCTCAGTGTGGCGCTGCGGCTGGCAGTGATCCATCCAGCGGTCCCGCCCACCCGATTTGGACTCACTGCCGCGAATTGGCTGAGGACACTGTCGGATATTGCACCGGGAGCACGCATGCAGGTGGCCGGCATTCACTTTCACCTCAACGGCTACGACCCATGCGCACGCGCGATCGGGATCACCGAAGCCCTCGGCGTCATCACGGAGCTGAGGGCCATGGGCCATGAGCCAACATTTGTGGACATGGGTGGAGGCATACCCATGTCGTATCTGGACGACGCCTCCGAGTGGGCGGATTTCTGGTCCACATTGGAAATGCTGCCGGCGGGCGATGAGTCGCTGACCTGGAAATCCGACAGGCTCGGCGCCGCCGGAGGCGCGCCGGTTGCCGGGGTCTACCCTTACCATCAAGAACTTGTTCGCGGACAATGGCTCGATCAGATACTTGCGACTGTGCCGGACTCCGGATCGACGTCCGTAGCCGCCGCATTGGGCGCCGCGCAGATTCAGTTGCGCTGCGAACCGGGAAGGTCACTGCTCGATGGATGCGGGCTCACACTGGCCGAGGTTGCCTTCAACAAGAACCGCAGCGACGGGGTGCCGCTGCTGGGATTGCACATGAATCGAACCCAATGCCGCTCGACGTCGGCTGACTTCCTGGTTGATCCAGTGCTCGTCCACACGGCGAATCCCCGCCTGGAAAGAGTCCCCGGCAGCGCATTCCTTGTGGGTGCCTACTGCATCGAGGAGGAACTGCTGCTGCGCCGCCGCTTCGAGTTTCCGGCGGGAGTGGCCGCTGGAGACCTTGTCGCGTTCCCCAACACCGCCGGATATCTCATGCATATTGTGGAGAGTGCCTCGCACCAGTTGCCACTTGCAGCCAACGTGCTGGGCGAGGGCGAGGGCGGGGGCTGGACGGAAGACGACATTGACAGGGCACAACCATGGAACGGCCCCGCGGCGTCGCGCTGACTGTGCGTGCGCCGTTACTGTGCGTGCGACGTCGAGCCGGCGGCAGCCGGTATGGCTGATCCCCGGGAACCTTCTGCAGCGACGGGGCAGTGCACCCCAGTTCCCCGGCCTGTTGGAGACTGGTCAGCTGGTGATCGGCCTGGAGAGTTTGACGACGGCGTCCCCTTGACGGGATGAACCATCACGTTCATCGTTGGAGATGCCCAACCCGGTGGCCCCAAACAGCAGGGGTTGCCGTGACATTTTGCAGCGAGTTCATTCTTGGTGTGCCTTGCGTGGAAGAGCAGACCCTTCGGGTGCAAGCGGAAGCACCCAAGCGGCTGCCGCGGAATGCCGGGTGTCCGGGCACAGGAACCAGTTTGGGTCGCTTGTCGGGGCAGCGGAGTTTGGTGCAAGGAGGGAATCAATGCAAAACGTGAAAACGTGGACGAAGTCCACCGTGAGTGGCCAGCGGGTGCTGCTCGCTGTCAAGGCTGCCTTGGCGGTGGGCCTCTCATGGTTTTTGGCCCCCTACATGCCCGGGGTGGCGGACGACTATCCCTACTACGCACCTCTGGGGGCGTTGGTCACCATGTATCCCACCTTCATGGGATCGGTGCGGACAGGGTTGCAAACACTCGCCGGCCTGCTGCTGGGGGTCATGTTGGCGACGGGTGTGCTGCTGTTGGAAAACCCCAACATCGTCACCATCTCCCTGGCTGTGGGATTGGGCGTGTTGCTGGCCGGACTGCCCCGCCTGGGAGCCGGCCGTGAGTACGTGCCGGTTGCCACGCTGCTAGTCCTGATCATCGGCGGGCAGGACGCGGAGACGTTTTCCCTGGGATACGGAATTCAGATGGGGCTGGGTGTGCTGGTGGGATTGGCTGTCAATGTCACGATTTTTCCTCCGCTGAAGCTGGACGCCGCCCGCTTGCGGATTTCGCGTGGACGCAATGCCCTCATCAACCAGCTCGAGGACGTGGCCCAGGCGCTCGTTGAGCAGTGGCCGCCGGAGCACGAGGAATGGGCCGGCCGCCAGCACCTGCTGGAGGCCGCAGTTGGCGACATCCGGGGAGCCGTCCATGAGGCACGGGAGAGCCACCAGGCCAACCCGCGAGCCTACCTGAGGTCGCAGCACAGCCTTGTCTCCGAAAGTTTTGATGACTTGGCCGTTCTGGAAAGCATCACCTTCCATGTTCGCAACCTTTCCGACGTGCTTGCTGCCGCCATCTGGGAAGGACCGCTGGAATTGCGGCTAAGGCCCGAATTGTGCGAACCGTTGAGCCAGTGCCTGCACGCGACAGCAGACGTGGTGCGTGCATGGGACGAGGAAACGGTGGACGGCGACATTTTCGACTCCGCCGCCAACAGCTTGGCCGACTTCACCATGGCGGTCGCCGGCGGCAGCGAATCCGAGGCTTCCTCGCTGACACCGGGTGCCGCCGTGGCCCTGGATGTGCAGCGGATCCTCGCGCTCCTCCGTCGGCGGCTGTTGTCGCAGGACGGCGAAGAAAACACGGATTGACGCGGTACCGGCCCGGGGCAGCGGGCCAGACACCATGGGTATGGGGGAGTGCAGCTTTGCAGGCCGCAGTCGATCCAGTTCGACTCCGGACTAGAATTCCGCAGTTGGAGTCGTTACGGTGGGATTTACGACGGTCGCTGAAGATCGACCGGTTGATTGAAGAGGAGTTCTAATGGTTTCCAAGAAAACTTCCGCAAACAAATTCACTGTTCCCGGCCTCACACTCAAGGCTGGACATCAAGTGGCCGCGACCCTGCAAAGCAGGCTGTATGCATTGAATGACCTTCAGCTCACCTTGAAGCATGCACACTGGAACGTGGTCGGCCGTGATTTCATTGGTGTCCATGAAATGTTGGACCCTCAAATTGAGCTTGTCCGGGCCATGATTGACGAGACGGCCGAGCGGATCGCAACGTTGGGTGTATCGCCAAACGGGTTGCCCGGTGCTTTGGTCCGCGAACGTGCCTGGGATGACTACGGCGTCGGCCGCGCCTCCACGACGGAGCACCTGGCTGCACTGGACATCGTTTACGACGGCGTTGTCTCAAGCCACCGCGAGGCGATCGCAGCAACGGGCGAGCTTGACCCCATCACTGAAGACATGCTGATAGGCCAAACAGCCAAACTGGAGCTGTTCCAGTGGTTCATGCGCGCCCACTTGGAGGACAACGCAGGGACACTGCGCCACGAGGGTGCGGCCACCGAAAAGACCGCTGCCGCGAAGGCCAAGAAGTAGACTGCCGGCCAAACGCCAGCGGGCGGAAACGATTGCGGGTCTCCTCCAGCATTGCCAAATCACGTTGCCGCAATGAGGAACCGTGGGTCCGCCGTTGGAGCCATCGTGGGCGGGCGGGTGGTCGCCGGCATCTACGGTGCCATCACTGGACGTTCCAGGGCCGCAGCCTGAGCGACACCTGGCGGAGCCGGGGCTTTGAACCATGTGAGCCGGCCACAAACATAAACACGAACAAGATGTAAGGGGTGAAGTAAATGTCTCACAAGGATTCCGCTGACAAGCAGCCTGAAACGACTGAAACGGTGGGTACGGAAACTGCCACCGCACCGGGCGGGCAGGACATCGAATCGGATCCTGCACTCAATGACGAATTGGGGCAGGACTGGGCAGATGAAGGGGGCGCCACCCCTAACGGTCCCGCGACTTCTTCCGCCTGACGGGTTTCTCCGGCTGACAATTTTGCACCGGCCCGGCAGCTTGTAATCGCATATCCGCAAAGCCGCTGCCGCAAGGCTGCGCAGGCCCAACTTTTGCCCCGCAGGCACGGTATTGACCGGCGGGGCAAGGCATGTCCTGGTGCCACGCGTCCGACAACAGTGGTAGGTGGGTCCTGCGTCGCTGGTGGGGCGGGTGATTGCGTCCATTTTCATTCGTTTCGGGTGCGCGAGCTGCTTCCACCAGCTCGGCGCAGTCGCACGCGGTGTCATCCGTGTCGCTAGGCAACGGCCGGCCCTAAATAACCCCACTGGAACTTGCATGCAACCCTGCGGCGGTGCAGGTGGGCTGATGCCCAGCAAACCCGGCTCCGACTGGATCCAGTGCGCATTTACCCATCACTGGAGCTGCCCGGATCGATCAGTGCCAGCCCCGTGGCCGGGTCGAGCCGCTTGCGTAGGTGTGCCGGGGATTCCGTCAGCACAACCTCCATGGTGGGGAAAACAAGTAGCCTCTGCAGATGCCCGGCGACGGCTGTTGAATCGCGCCTGCCGAATACCGCATGGGCATGCACGGCCGGGTGTCCGCCGTCGTCGGCAATGTCGCCGAGGCAGGACGCGAGCTCCATCTGTTCGGCAAATACAGTGGAGAGGTAATCTCCGGCCTCCGGGTCAAAGTATCCCAGGGTGGCGCTGCTGGCTGCCCCTATGGCGCTCAGTGTTGCCGCCGTGATGTGCTGCTCCACAGCAAAGGCAGTGATGGTGCCGTGGGCCTCTTCGCCCTTGTCAAGGACAAGCAAAAAGCTTCGAAGTCCGTGTTCCTGGTACAACAGTGTCGACTTCATGTTGCGGCTCCTGTGGTTGCTGGATTGACGTGGTTGAGTCAGTGGGGTGTCGACGTTAGGACGGCGCTGGACGGAATTTAGCCGGCTTCGGGTTCCTCGGGTGCTCCGCTGGCCGGCTGCTGATCTTTGGCAAAGAAGGACACTTTGCCGTTGGGCTCCAGCACTGCCAGGTCAACGTCGGAAAAGTTGCGGAAGCCCTGGCCCCGGGCGGCGACCATGAGGTCGTCCAAGCCCATGCGCTCCTTGCGCATCGCCTTGAGGTCCGGCACGCCTCCGTGCAGGATGACGACGGGGGATCCTTGGACAAGCTTGCGCATTTTGGGCCAACGCATGTTTGCATACGACAGCCCCACGGTCAGTAGTGCCATCGTGCCCACCGCCATGACGGACCCTGCCACTGAATGGTCATCCTGTGTGACGCCCTGCTGGACCAGATCCCCCATGGTGATGAAAAGAATCAACTCAAAAGAACTCAATTCACCCAACGTGGACCTTCCCACCGCGCGGGTGATCAGCCAAAGGATGATGAAGACCACGGCCGAGCGCAGCACGATGTCCATCAGAGCACCAGCCAGCTGTCCAAGGGAACCGTGGCCACCACGCGTCCGCCCACTGAAACGACGACACTGCCCGAAGCGGAGACGGCATTGCCAGTCTCCCAGGCCCCTCTGAGATGCACCGTAAACTCCTGTTTGTTCGGCGGGCCGTAGTTCAGCTCGACGAAGCCGCCGGCGGAACCTTCAGTCTCGGCTTCGGGTGACACGTCCTGCACGGAGAATCCGTCCAAGTAGGACTCGGACAAGGCAATGGTGACGGGGGCAGTGATGGGCTGTCCACCCTCAACGTGGATGGACAGGCTGCTTGCCAAACCGGCCCGGCCAGCAGGTGGATAGTTGACGGAGACGTCATATCCGTCTCCGGAAGCGGAGACCGTGCGTGAGGCGTCCGAGTCGAAGAATTGCAGGAGCGCCAAGACAATGAACAGGCCAAGCAGGACCAACACTACCCTGCGGCCCACACGCCCGGCCTTGGTGTGTTCGTGGGACAGGACGTTGTCCAGCGTCGAGTCGCCTGCCGCCCGGTTGTTCAAAGCACTCATGGCTTCTCCTGGCAAACCCGCTGAGTGGACATTCGAAAGCTGATCCATGAATTCGCTCCCTGTACGTCTTCGGATTCTCTTGGCGTTCCCGGCGGCGAGGAAATTCGAGCATGCAGTCCGGTTGTGTGGAATTGACTAACCGTCCTTGCCAGCAGCCCGGCCTGTTCCGGACGAAGGCGCGGTCACTGCGTAAGGCCTCGCCTTTCCTGCCTAGATGACTGGGGGAGCGGTAGGGAGGAACGGATCAGGCGGTGTCGACGGGGCACCCGGTTCGGGGACTGCCGGGAGTGGCCCGGTGGGTTCGTCCGGCGGATCCGGCTGGGGTGTTGCCGGAAACAGTTCCGGAACCAGGGGCTGGGGTTCGGCGGGCTGACGACTGTTCATCTTTGCTGCCTCTCGTTGATGTTTGCTCACTTACCGGATGCTTCTGGAAGCATATGCCTCGGGGCGACATGCAGCTCCGAATTCTGGGTGCTGCGCCTGCAATATCCATGCTAATGAGCGGGTCGTGGTGCGTCCACAGCCTTGATGTCGCCCCAAGGGACCTGACACTGGGAACGTCCCCAAGCTGTCAGCGGCGCCCCAGCGCCTGGGCAAGGTATGCGGCGGTGCGCCCGGTGTTTGCCGCAGCCACGTCTTCCGGTGTGCCGCTGGCCATGATGCGGCCGCCGTCGGCCCCGCCGGAGGGACCCAGATCGATGACCCAGTCGGCGGCAGCAACAACGTCCATGTCGTGTTCCACGACCACCACGGTATTTCCGGAATTCACCAGGCGGTTGAGCTGGTGCAACAGCAATTGCACGTCGGATGGATGCAGGCCGGTGGTGGGTTCATCGAGCAGGTAGAGGCTGTGCCCACGGCGGGGCCGCTGTAGTTCGGTGGACAACTTGATGCGTTGTGCCTCCCCTCCTGACAGTTCCGTCGCGGGCTGGCCAAGACGGAGATAGCCAAGACCCACCTCACGCAGGGTGGCCAAACTTCGGGCCGCGGCCGGAATGTCTGCCAGCAGCCCCGCTGCTGCATCCACCGTCAGCCCCAGTACTTCGGCGATGTTCCTTCCTTGATACTTCACGGCTAGCGTGTCTTCATTGAAACGGGCGCCGTGGCACACCGGGCAGGGGCCGTAACTTCCGGGCAGGAACAAGAGCTCGACAGCCACCGCACCCTCGCCAAGGCACGTTTCACAGCGGCCGCCGGCAACATTGAAGGAGAACCGCCCGGCAGTGAATCCGCGTGCCCGGGCGTCCGCGGTTGCAGCGAATTCACGGCGGACGGCGTCGAACAAGCCCGTGTACGTGGCAAGGTTGGACCGCGGTGTCCGGCCGATGGGGCGCTGGTCTACCTGAACCACCCGGTCCACGGCCTCGAACCCGGAGTTCCCAGACGTGGAAGCCTGTCCACCGGCTGCGCCGTGCAGTGTTTCCAGCACCGTGGACTTGCCTGACCCGGAGACGCCCGTGACAGCTGTCAGGACTCCCCGCGGCACTTGAACAGTCACATTTTGCAGGTTGTTCATGGTGATGTCGTCGATCCGCAGCCAGTCAAGTGCTGTCCGCCGGGTTCCCGAGGGTTCCTCGGAGGAGGCCTCGTTGGTCGCTGCAGGGGTGCCCCCGCGCGCCACGCCATTGCCGGCGGGATCGACGTTGCCCGCAGTGTCGAACGCCAGGGGCGACGACGGTGTGGCATTTTCCAGCAGGAACGGGCGGGTCACGGACTCCGGAATCTTTGCCAGCCCCGGTACCGGTCCGCTGTACAGCACCCTGCCGCCGTTTTCGCCGGCCAGCGGTCCGACGTCGACCAGCCAGTCCGCCCGGCGCACCATGTCCATGTTGTGTTCGACAATAAAGACGGTGTTGCCGGAGCTCTTCAGCTGGTCCAACACCTCCAGAAGCGGTTCGGCGTCGGCAGGATGAAGTCCTGCCGACGGTTCGTCCAAAACGTAGATGACGCCGAAAAGTCCTGATCGCAGTTGTGTGGCGATCCGCAGCCGCTGCATCTCACCGGGAGAAAGGGTGGGGGTGCTGCGGCCAAGGCTCAAGTAGCCGAGCCCCAAGTCCAGCAGCACGGTGATTCGATGGAGCAGGTCTTCGGATATGGCTGCCGCAACTGCTTCCCTGCTGCCAGGGATCTCAGTCCTGATCCCGTGCAGGCTTTGCAGCACCTCAGCAAGACGCGCCAGCGGCAAATCGTTGATGGCGGAGATAGTGTGGCCCTCAATTGTCACGGCCATCGCTTCGGGTTTCAGCCCGCTGCCGCCGCAGTCAGGGCATGGGCCGGAATGCATGAAAGCCAGTGCGCGTTCCCGCATGGGGGCACTTTTGGAGTCGGCCAGGGTGTGCAGCACGTGGCTGCGTGCGCTCCAATACTTGCCTTTGTAGGGTTTTGCGACCCTATCCCTTTGTGGCGTCACTTCCACGACCGGTTGTTCCTCGGTAAACAGGATCCAGTCTCGTTCGTGCTGCGGAAGCTGGTGCCAGGGAACGTCGACGTCGTAGCCCAGGTGGCTGAGGATGTCCCGGAGGTTTTTGCCTTGCCAGGCTCCCGGCCACGCCGCGACGGCACCTTCCCGGATGGTGAGGCTCGGATCAGGAACGAGCAGTTGTTCGGTGACAGTGTGGGCTGTGCCCAAGCCGTGGCACACGGGGCAGGCACCGGCAACAGTGTTGGGGGAGAAGGAATCGGAATACAGGATTTCCGCACCCTTGGGGTATTCACCCGCACGGGAAAAGAGCATGCGCAGCGAGTTCGACAGCGTCGTCACGGTGCCCACCGAAGAGCGCGAGCTCGGCGTCCCGCGTCGCTGTTGCATGGCCACTGCCGGGGGCAGGCCGGAGATTGATTCCACGAGCGGATTGTTGCTCTGCTGGATGAGCCGGCGCGCATAGGGCGCCACCGACTCAAAATACCTGCGCTGCGCTTCAGCGAAGATCGTGCCGAACGCCAACGAAGATTTTCCGCTGCCGGAGATCCCGGTGAAAGCGACAATGGCGTCGCGGGGAACATCAACAGCAACATTCTTAAGGTTGTTCTCGCGGGCTCCACGAACCTGGACAAATCCAGGGCGTGCATTGCCGTTGGTGGAGAGCTGTGCGGTGGAGTCGTCGAAAGTATCCATTTTCCGACACTAGGCCATTAATCCTTGAGGCAGGAAATGTCCGCGCCGTTGATGAAATGAAAATTGGGCCGATTGGCCTCCGGGCAGTGCGGCAGCTTTTTGTCCCGCGTCACGGATCAACGCCGCATTTTTTGTGCATCTGGTTCTTCGGCCGGCAGATAGGACAGGGCGACGCCGGCGCCTTCCCGGGCGAAAGCGATGGCACGGCTGCACCGATGCCGGAGTCCGCTCCGGTGGTCCAGACCGCGGGCCAAGCCAGGTTCGGCCTGGTCTTGTTTGGGCTGGCTGATGCTGGGGTATCGACTGGCGGGGTTTGGACGGTGTGCTGGTCATTGTTTGTCATCAGTGTGTCGTTTCAATGCTGTCATGGCGCCTGTGATCTCATGTGGAATGAGCAACTTCGTCGGAATCGACCGGCACCGAATGGATCCTCGCGTTCGTCCCTGCCACAAGATGGCTGATGTCCGGGGCCGTGTTTGGCCCGCTGTGCGTGTCGGGACGACGGCGATCGGGCGGTGCCGCCGGCCACCTCCTGCCGCTGTTCCCACCTGGCTGCGAGGCGGCAGTCGGTCCACCCGCCGGCGGGATCGGCCTCACGTGCCTGCGACCTGGGGTGCGTGCTGCATATGGGAAACTCTCACAAAATTTTTGTCGCATGTTCGGGTGCATTCGCCCACTGGAGGTATCTCTGGGAAGACAAACGGCTGTGATCCCGTTTCACTGGCTGGTGGGGCCCTGTTTTTCAAATACTATTCAACGCGCGTGCGGTCAATTAGTGTGGGGCCAAGGAGTCATTGGCAAGGTAGATGAGATGATGATCGCTGCTTCATTTTGCCGCAATTCCCGCGGCCGGAGGCGGCCCATTTGGCAAACTTCAGCTGAAGGTGGAAGGCATGGAATCCCATAAAGCCGATGGGCAGGAAAATGGGAGCGCCTCATCCGGTCGCAATGAGACACCCAATGAACAGCAAGACCGGAACTGGGATGACGTCTTGCAGGAACTGCGCGTCATGCAAACCGGTGTTCAAATTATTGCGGGCTTCCTGTTGACGTTGCCCTTCCAAAGCCGTTTTGCCGACCTGGACGCCACCGCTCTCACCCTCTATTTGGTCCTGGTTGTCCTGGCAGCCGGGACAACCTGCCTGATGCTCTTGCCGGTGTCCTTGCACCGCCAATTATTCAGGCTGCGTCAAAAAGATAAAGTGGTCGTGGCAGGGCATTGGATAATAAAGGCTGTCCTGGTGCTGGTCGGGCTGTTGATTACCGGTACGACTACGTTGATTTTCTACGTAGTCGTGGGACACTTCGGTGCCGTGGTTGTTGCCTTGGTCTTCGCGGTCGGGCTTATCTTTGGACTCTACCTCTACCCACGAATCGCCCGGCGCATCTACGGTTAGGGAGCCCAAAGCTGGCAGGCCAGAGGGCGCTTATCTCTGGCTCGTGTCTTGGTCGCCAGGTTCGGGCGGATAGGTGATGTTCGTATGGTCAACGCGGGCGAACGACCGCATGATATGGGCAGTTGCGTTCTTTTCGGTCATGATATCCAACACCGTAACCCCCCGCACGACCAAGGCGCCGCCAATCATGGAACGGTGGCAGCGCCACGGTACAGCTTCCGCGCACATGATCACGAGGTCGCTGTGGCTTCCCCGTTCCACAAGGGATTCAGCTCTGCGGCAAGTAAGGCCCGCTGCTCGCAAACTGCCAGCCAGTGCCTCCTCCATGAACTGGGGATTGTGCGTGGATTTAGGGATCGTCCGAACGTCCGCCAATTTCTTCACCCCGTGCGTTTTCAATAGTCCAATGAATTCATCTATTGGATGCGTGGAATGTCCAACCGTGCAGATGACAATGCTGCCCATCCATTCACCGCACCCAGCGGCAGTCCCATGATCAATGAACAAAACATGAGGCTGCGCATAATCGACATCGTGCCACTTGCCCCCGGTGCGCATCAGCTCCTGTGCAATTGCCTGCTGACAGTGCATGATGGGAACAGCCGCACTTTCAGTATTCAGCTCGATCAGTGTCGGCGCGTGTTAGCTATCTTGACCGCAACGATGGGAGATGGATTTTCATGGACACCACAACGTTGATTTGGGTAATTGTCGCGATCGTCGTCATTTTGGTCATTGTCGGAATACTGCTGGCAGTCGGCACCAAGCAGCGTCGTCGATTGGCCGTCGAACGAACAGAGCAAGAGCGCAGGCAGGCCGCTAAATTGCGCGACGAGGGCAAGGGCGCCGCGCTCGATGCCCGTGAGCGTCAGGTGGCAGCCGACCGGCAAGCTGCCGACGCTGAGCAGGCCGCGGTGGAAGCCGAACGATTGAAGCTTGAAGCCGAACGACAGCGCTCTCAGGCTGCCAGTGATGCGACAGCTTCACAGGAGAAACTGAAGGAAGCGGACAGGCTGGATCCGGACGTGAACACCTCGCCGTCGGGAAGGGAATCACGACAGGCCCATGACCGGCCGATACAGGAACCCGTAGCGGGGGAGCAGCCGCCGGAGGGTGCCGTGCCGCAGGATCCGGCGGCCGGGGATTCCTCCAAGTCCCATGCACCGGCGCATCGGCGCACGCCGGGGGACAGTTAGGTCCCCTCTCTGCCTGACCGGTTCTGTGCTGGACCCTGTCGGTGTCCGGCACCGCCGCTGCGTGTTGTCACCGTTGAAGTGACAACACGGAGCGGGCACGACGTTTTTGCCGTTGCGACACGCCCTTGCGTCCACGCTGTCGCGCCTCTAGCGTGGGTAACGCAGCTGGAGCAATTCAGCCACCTGCTGGTGCCGACGATGAATGGGGAGTGTGGACATGCCAGACAAAAAGAACCCAAGCATAAAGGATCCTGAGATGTACGAGGCTCTGCGGGAAGACGGCGCCTCGCAGCAGAAGGCCGCACGGATTTCCAACGCAGCGGCCAAAAACGGCCGTTCGTCGGTCGGCCGCAAAGGCGGCAAGTCTGAGCCGTACGAGGAGTGGACCGTGGACCAGCTCCGGGGCAAAGCCAAGGAAATCGGGCTCACCGGGTATGCAGGCCAGCGGAAACAAGAATTGATCGATGCTCTCAGGAATTCATAGCAGTTAATGCCTCGCGGGCAACCCAAAATCAATGGACAACAATGATGGGAGATTGCAATGTCACAACATAACGGCCAACCGGTGGAAATCTCCACGCGCATGCAACCCGGCGAGTGGACTGAGGAAAGCCTGGCCGAACTTACTGGTTCGTACCAGCGAAAGCTGGCCGAGATGGGTGCGCCAGCCGCAGAGATAGTGACGAAGGTGAACCCTGCAGACGACGGTTCGGTGCGGGTGCACGTCAGCTGGCAACACCGCGGCGCACACACTTACGCGAGCTTAAACCAAAGCGAACCGGGCGAGGCCACCAATGCCAGGGGAAACGGCGAAGCGATCCCCGCTGGCGGGACGAGCGACGACTCGCAGGGCCTGGGCGCGGTGCTGGGCGACGCGGAGCGTTCCGCCATTGACGATCCGCCCACCGCACGCGCCGTGGCAGCCGGGCAGGAACAAAAAGCTCCCAATCTGCACATCTATACGAATGCTGAGGGCGAAACATACGTCGAAGACCCGGGAAGTTCGGCCAGGGACTAGGCCGTTCAGGAGCTGACGGGCGCCGCCGGCAACCGGGACGCACTGGCAGCAAACCACGTCTCCAGCACTGACATGGCAATTTCCGCCGAGCGTTCGGCGGCATCGTCGACATGGGTTGTGAAGTCATCCTCGGACGCCGGGCCGCAAAGATCCGAGATGCCCCGGATGGCCAGGAAAGGTGCCTTGTGGGCGTGGCAGATCTGCGCGATGGCCGAGGACTCCATGTCAGTCGCCAACACGTCGGCAAAGTGCTCCTTGATTACGACGGCACGTTCCTGCCCCACAAATGCGTACGTGGAAACGACAAGTCCATGGTGCACCGTCGGGGCCTTGCGCTGGGCGGGAATGCCGTCGATGCTGGCGGCCGCCAGAGCGTCCGGAACAGGATAGGAAGCGGGCATGCCAGGAACCTGGCCGCGCTTGTAGCCAAGAGCGCGTGCATCGGCGTCGGCGTTGATGGCATCCGTGCCCACCACCACGTCGCCCACACGGACGGCACCGCCCAAACCGCCTGCACTGCCGACGCTGAGCACCAAGGGTGCAGCGCCGCCGGCCGTCAGCAGCAGCGCTGAAGTGGCTGCCCCGGACGCGTTGACCAGGCCGATGCCACCGCGCACAAAAAGCGCCTTGCGGCCGTTGATGAGACCAGTCCGGTGCACTGCCGTGCCAAGCTGCAACGGCTCACCAAGGGCCGTGGCGCGTTGCAGAAACGGGGTGATCTCGGAATCCATCGCTGCAATGATGATGACGTCAACGGGAGTCATGGCTGAAAGAGTGATGGTGGCGTCCTCATGCGAAAGTGGTGAACTGGGCGGCCGGCACCCGGCCGATAGGCTTGTTCAATCGTAGCTGGTTGGGGACTGGCCTCACCTGTGCCGAAACGACGGCGGCCATGCCGTCCGGTGGGATGTGGCAGCTTCCGCCATTGCCAGGCTCGTGATTTCAAGCGAAAGGACAGATTCATGGTTGAGCCCAATGACGCCCGGAAGGGCATGTTGATGCACGGATTCGGCACGAGCAGTGAGCAGGTGGCGGCTGTTTTTCGCAGCTCCCTGAATGCGGCCGCGGCAGTGGCAGAACTGGGCCTGCATCCGACTGTAAGGCAGCAGCGCGGAACCAGCGTTTTTTGCGTTAGAGGTCCCTGATCTCTGGCAGTGCAGCTTCCCGGAGCAGGTTGAGGACCAGGGCCAGGGCGGGCCAGTCGCTGCGGCCCTGCCTCGTTCTGGCGTGGGCACGCAGCTGCACGCCGGGACCGTGGAGGGGAAGAACGGCGACGCCCGAGCGGCCGCGCCGCTCCAGCGGGAGCAGCCCAACGCCCAGACCGGCCAGAATGAGGTCCTCGACCAAATCCAGGCTGTCGGACTGGTGCCGCAGCGCGGGCTCGAAACCGGCCATCGAGGCGATGGTGCGCAGCACTGTCTCGTCGGCGCTGTTGCGGGAGTTTCCAATCCAGTCGTGGTTCCGGAACGCAGCAAAGACCTGGGTTGAGTCGGCGCCGCCTCCCTCGGGGGTCAGCCGTGCTGCCTCTGCGGCCGGCACCCCGAGCCCCCAGGGAGTTGTCCAAAGCTGACTCGTCGCGATGCCGGGCGCGGCACCGGACGGCGCCAGGTTGTAGTCGTAGGTCAGTGCCAGGTCGACGGCGTCGACGGACAGCAGGTGCAAGGCATCCGCCGGCTCATGCTCAAGCACCGTGATCTGCACCTTTGGATGGTTCCGTGCGAGTTCGCCGATGACAGGCACCAACGTCTTGCGGATGGCACTGGCGAACCCGGCCACGCGCAGGGTGCCCGACGGTTCCGCGGCGGGATCCAGATCCAGCTGCGCGGCCTCGACGGCGGTGAGGATCGTCCCGGCATGCCCGGCCAGCCGCCGCCCGGCAGGAGTCAGCCGGACGCCGCGTCCGTCCGCTTCCAACAACTGCGCCCCGGTCTCCTTGGCGAGCAGGGCCAGCTGCTGGGAGACGGTTGATGTCGTTGCACCCACCAGCTCGGCAACAGCCCGCATCGAGCCTGTGCGGGACAGTTCATGCAGGTATTGCAGCCTCCGGGTGTCCACGGAATCCATTGTGCATGATTTATGAACAATATGTAATGAATTGTCACGTGGACATGAAGGAAGCCGGCGCTGTCTACTGGAGTCATGAACTCCGTCTCCACGACTCCCGGGCCTGTGAAGCACACAGCAGGTGCGGGCACGCTCATGGCATTTGCCGCGATGTGCTGCGTCCAGCTCGGACTCGCCGCGTCTGTTGGGCTGACAGGCCGGCTGGGGGCCGAGGGTGTTGGCTGGTTGCGGCTGGCCTGGGCCGCCGTCATCATTGTGGTGATCGCCCGTCCCTGGAAGATCAGCTTCAGCAGGGCCACGCTGGGGATGTGCGCGCTGCTCGGGGTGGCCACGGCGGGCATGACGCTGTGCTTCATGCTGGCTGTGGAGAGAATTCCGCTCGGCACGGCAAGTGCCCTGGAATTCCTCGGCCCGCTGTCAATCGCCGTCATTCAAGGCAGGGGAGCCGCCCGGTGGTGGGCGCTTGTCGCTGCGGCCGGCGTGCTGGGACTGACCGAGCCATGGCACGGTGCAACTGACGTGGCCGGCGTCTTCTTTGCCCTCGGCGCCGCAGCCTGCTGGGCGGTCTACGTCCTGCTCACCCAGCGGGCCGGCGACGCCGTGTCTGGCGTCAGCGCCCTGGCGATATCGCTCCCGGTGGCTGCCATCGCCGCCACCTTCGTTGTCGGCCCCGCCATCATCGGCAAGCTCGACTGGCAGCTCGTGCTCATCGGATTCGCCCTGGCACTGCTGCTGCCCGTCATCCCCTTCAGCCTGGAACTGCTGGCCCTGCGCCGTCTGACGACGGCCGCGTTCGGGACCCTGATGTGCCTGGAACCGGCCATCGCCCTGACCGTCGGACTGACGGTGCTCGGCCAAGTCCCGCGCCCCGCCGCACTGGCCGGGATCGTCCTTGTCATCGCTGCAGGCATCGGCGCCACACGAACGGGCCGCCGCCCACCCGCGGCCGGAGCGGGCCGTGGGGAGGGGCGGGGCACAATGGTGGGAACGACGGCGTGACCCGCCGCCTGCCGTTGGGCGGAAGCCATGCCGTCGGACCCTTTCATTCCCGGGGCGGGTTGCGGGCCTGTTCGCGGCCTGTGCCCTCGGTGGTGGGTGGGGAGCCGGCATTGGCCCTCGGCAACGGGCCTGTGGGCTCTTCCCCTGCCGGATTGCCCAGCTCCACCGAGATCAACACCAGCCCGAGGTCCCTGACCCTTGCGAGGAGCCCGTGAAGCGCAGCCTGGTCCGGGAAAAGTCCGCTGAGGCAGGTTGTCCTGCCGCTTTGGCGGGTCAGCGCAAGTCCGCCAAACCAGGCCGACCAGCTGTCGTCGAGGTGCCCTGCCACCCGAATCAAATACTCGGCTGGCTCCGCGCGGCCCGTGGGCCGGGTCATGGGAGCCCTGCGATCACGGCAGGTACCGGTGCAGGCCTGCCGCTGCGCCGGATGAAGTACTCCGCGACACCGAGGTTGATGGCCCAGCCTGCGCCCATCATGAGTGAGGTGGTGAGTTCACCGTGCCCGAACACCGCGTTGCCCAGAGCCTGGGTGAACACCTGGGTGCCAGCGCCCAAGGCCAGGGCGTAGGCGCGGGTCATCCAGGCGAGGTGGCGGGACACGTCCCCGCGGCGGATGGCGTTGAACCCGAGGATGATGCCGATGGCCATGCCCGAACCGAACATGAGCCTGAAGATGTAGAGCAGTGTTCCGGTTCCGGGCTGGCGGGCGTAAAACACTGTCATCCACAGGGCCGAGAAGGCAACGGCCAAGCCCAGCAGCACCAAGAGCCGTCCCGCCACCCTGTGCCATTTCGGATGGCGGCGGCGCAATCCGGGGGAGAAGTGGAATGCGCCAAGGACAGCGTACGAAACAGCGCTGATGATATGCACGACGACGGGAGCCGGCGAGGCCGCAAGGCGTGGATTCGCGGGCATCAGCTGGGCGCCGCCGGAAAGCTCCACCAATCGCAGCGAGCCAGCCACGGCCGGGATGACCACCAAGGTGACGAGCGCGTACGGCACCCACCGCCCCATCCCGCCACTGCGCGTCGGCTGGTGCGTGGTCATCGTGAGCCGAAGCCCAGCGATGCGCCGGCCACAGGGGTTGCGGAGGTCGATGCTGTTCGATGGCTGCGCCACAACGACCAGCCGAGGGCGATCATGGCGACACCCGTGGGCAGCGCAAACAGCCTCTCGTTGACCATGGGGAGCAATGGGATGGCGATGCTGGCCGCCGTGCCAATTGCAAGCACCGCCGCCGCCCAGCGCGCGAGGACGTTTGCCCGGAAGAGCGCGGCACCAAAGAGGGCTCCGCCTGCGATGTAGGTGAGCCCGGACGCCATGTTCAGTTGCTGAAACAGTCCGATGTCACCTGTCGCATGTCCACTTGTTGCGACGGCGAAAACATCGTTGACGTAGCCTGGTGCGACGCCTGCCAGCATTGGAATAACGACAGCCCCAATGACCTCAACGCTGAACATGATCAGGAATCCGGCACCGAAAACCGCGTACCCGAGGATGCCAAGAACGCCCATCTTCTTCACGTGGGGGAGGTACATGCCGGTGATCCCGACCAGCGACAGCACGGACATCAAAATCTTCACAGACTGCCGGATCGTGTATTCGGCCGTGGTGGCGAAGGTGGCATCCAGGTGCGGGTGGTTGATCTGGATGCCAATGAACAGCACGCCTGCTGCAACGGCGGAAAGGCCCGCAGTGCGGGTGAGCTTTGAGGTGGTGATGGACATGTCGACTCCTGAAATCCGGGTTTCCCCGGCGGGGTGCCGCGGGATAACTCAAATGTAGGAACCGGCGGGGTGAGCCGGCATCACCCAATGATGTGGACCCCTGGGTGAGATCTGGCCGAGGGCCGCCTAGATCAGGCGGCTTTCGCGTGCCTTCCGCACTGCCGAGCGCCTGTCGGTGACCCCGAGCTTGGTGAAAATGTGCTTGGTGTGGGTGCGCAACGTGTTGTACGAGATGAACAATTCGCCGGCAATCTGCGGCCCGCTCAGTTCACCGCCCAGGAGCCTGAGCACCTGGACTTCCCGTTCGCTCAATGGTTCCGCGGACGACGGCGGCTGCGGGCCATGCCGCGCATCGGCGGCTTGCGCTGGCGCGGAAGCCGCCAGACGAAGCAGGCGGTCAGCGTGGTCGCCTGCGACGCCGTGGTGCGTGGCGTCGCGCAGCAGCTCCAGCATGGGGGCCCCTTCATTGAGGAACAGCAGTACATGTTCATCCGGTTCGGGTGTTTGGGCGAAAGTCCGCCCCAGCACCTCCAGTGCCTGTTCCCCGTGGCCCTGCACATGGTGGGCCAAGGCTTGCAGCATTCGGATCTCCAGCACGCTTCCGGCCCGTCCAAAAGTCTCGGCATCCTCGAGCAGCCGTTCCAGCAGGGGAGCGGCGGCGTTGGCCGGTCCGGCGCCGGTGTTTTGCAGTTGCGGTGTTTGCTGGTCCTGCGGTGTTTGCTGTTGCGCCGCCCTCTGGTGCGCAATGAGCAGGCGCACCAGGGTGAGGTGGTCGAACTCCCTCAGATAATCGGCGCCGTCCGTGACTGACACGCCCCGCCCGCGTGCCCAATCCGCGGCCTCCGCCAGCTTCCCCTGGGCGATCCACACCCGGGCCTTCATGGCCGGGAGGGGGCGCACATCCGGGTAGAATCCGGGCCGGTAGAGCTCCAGCGCCTGATCCAAGAGGCTGATGGCCGCATCCATATCTTCCTCGGCCCGGGCCAGCAGCCCCCTCGCCGCAAACCACCGAAAGCGGCTCTCGGTCATCGGCGCGCGCTGAAGCAACACATCGGCGGCCTCGAGGTGGATCCGGGCGCCACCGAAATCTCCGGCTTCGCAGTCAAGCTCAGCCAGCCCCACATGGAGTTCGGCGGTTGCCCGCGCCACGGACCCGCCTTGCGCCTGGGCCTGTTTCAGGGCGCTCTGCAGGAGTTGGTGTGCCTTGCGGGGACGTCCCGCCGCAAGCCACAGGTCGGCGAGCACCACTGTGCCGCCGAGCTCGTCGACCCGGTTGCCGGCTGCGTGCAGGCTCGCAACAGCCTTGGCAAACTCCTGCAACGCGGCTGAAACGTCCCCCTTGGCCCATGAAGCCAGCCCCAGGAATCCGGCCGCCGCGCCGCGCGAAAGATGCTCGCCGGGACCGGACAGCTCAAGGGCCCGGTTGGCATGATTCAAGATGCCTGCCACATCGCCGCGGGCCTGCGCCAGCGAGGCACGGTAGATGGCGATCGTCGCCGGCAGCGTCTGGAACTCTTCGATGTCTGCCCATGGTGAAGCCGCGCCTGCCGGCACTGCAGCCATGGCGCGTTCGGCGTCCCGCAGGCGGGGCTCAGCTCCGTCCAGGTCGCCGGAGGTCATCAGCATGAATGCGAAAAAGGTGCTCAGCACCGGGCTGCTGCGGATGACGCCGTCGGGCAGTTCCTTCAGCCACGCAAGCATCAACGGGTCCTGCCGCTCGCGGCGGATCCCTGTGGCAGCCAACTCCATGAGATGCGCCGCGCGGTCAAAATCCTGCGCGGCCAGTGCATGCCTGACCGCCTCCGGGAACTGGCCACGTGACTCATGCCAGCGGCTGGCACGCTGGTGCAGCAGCGGAATCTGCCCTGGTTGCTCGCTGAGCAGCCGCGCCTGCAGCATGTCCGCGAACAGGTGGTGGTACCTGTACCACTCGCGCCTGTCGTCCAAGGGAATCATGAAGACGTTGGCCCGGTCCAGGGCCTCGAGCATGCGCTGACAGTCGGCGCCGTCGGTCACGGCATCGCAGAGGGGGCCGGTGAACCGGTCAAGGACGGAGGTGAGCATGAGAAAATTGCGAAGCTGTGCGGGCTGTTGCTCGAGCACCTCCTGGACCAGATAATCGAGAATGTACCTGTGGTTGCCGGCAAACCCGTCGATGAACCCCGTCACGTCCGCGCGGTCCTTGAGGGAGAGCGCAGCGAGCTGGAGTGCCGCGATCCAGCCCTCCGTCCGCTGCTCCAGGGCCGCCACCTGATCCGGGGTGAGCGCCAATTCGGCCGCACCGTTGAGGTACGCAGCGGCCTCCTCCGGAGTGAAACGCAGCCCTGCAGCACGGATCTCAAGCAGCTCGCCACGCACCCTCAAGCGCGGCAGCGGAAGCAGCGGATCGGCCCGGGTGCTGATGACGACGTGCACGTTCGGGGGAAGATGGTCCAGCAAAAATGCCATCCCGTCACCTATTTCGTGGCTGTCCACCAGGTGGTAGTCGTCCAGCACCAGCCATGCCGTGCCGGCTGCCTCGGTGAGCTCATGCAATACGGAACTGAGCATGAGGTTAATTTGCAGGGGACGTCCGGCGATGAGTTCCAGCACTGCCGGGCCGACACCCGGAACGACTTTTTGGAGGGCCGTCACCACGGAGGTCCAAAATACCTGGGGATCCTTGTCGGCAGGATCGAGCGACAGCCAGGCAAGACGGCCGGCCATGACGTGGCTCCCAGCGAGCCACTCGGCGAGGAGCGTCGTTTTCCCGAACCCTGCCGGGGCGGACAAAAGGATTAATTTGGGCGCGGTGGCACGTTCCAGGAGCTCGACAAGCCGCGGCCGCGGCACGACGCCGTGGCGCAGCGTCGGGATGTACAGCTTGCTTGCAAGCACCGGAGGTGCCATGGGATCACCGCTTCCTGTTTGCGCCGTGATGCCGACAGCGCCACGACGCCGCCGTCGCCAATGACGCCGCCATCACCCCGAGCTTAAGGCGGCTTCCTGGCTGTTGCCGGTCTTGGGAAGCCACCGGGCCAGTGCCTCCAGAATGACGTTCAGGCCAATGTTGAACTCGTCGCCAAAATCATAGCCGGGCTTGAGCACATGCTCGGCAGCAATCTCGACAAGGTGGGGGTAGTCGCCTGCGGAGAACAGCTCCACAATGGGTTCGGTGATCCCCGCTGCCGTGTCCGGACCGGTGAAGGGCAGCGCCGCCTCCTGAAGGGCAAAGCCGTAGATGTAGCTGTCCAGCAGGGCGTAGGCGTGCGCCGTCAGTACCACGGAAAACCCGGCGTTCCGCAAAACGCCGAGAGTCGCATCATGATGGCGGAGGGTTGCCGGCCCCGGTGTGCTCCGGGACTCAAGCAACCCGATGGCCCAAGGGTGGCGGCGCAGGGCCTGGCGGAGGGCGTCGGCCCGGCTGTGCATCTCGATTTGCCAGTCACCCCTGGTTGAGGGCAGCTCCACCTCGTTGAACACCAGGTCGATGATGGCATCAAGAATCTCGCCCTTGTTGGACACGTAGTAGTAGAGGGACATGGGCTTGACCCCCAGGTTCCCGGCGAGCGACCGCATTGTCAGCGCCCCAATCCCGGCCTCATCGGCGAGGTCGACGGCGCACTGCAGCACGCGTTCGCGACTCAACGGGACACGGTCCTGGGCTGCCCCAACAATTTCTCCGGCTGTCATGGCCCCAGACTATCGCATTTTCGTACACCGTACGATACGCTTTCTTACTAAGTAAGGCTGGGGCTTTCCGGGAACACCAACAACCAAGGGAAAATAGCCATGGCAAGCACGAGAAACCTCAAAGTCCGGGCCGGGAATACCCATCCGGGCGCCGCGGGCACGGACCTGATGTCCGCCATTGTCCGGGACCGCTACGGTGATGCAAGCGTCCTGAAATTGACCCGGATCAGCCGGCCTCCGGTCAAGGACAACGAAGTCCTGGTGCGCGTCCGCGCGGCAGGCCTGGACAGGGGAACCTGGCACCTGATGGCCGGCCGTCCCTATGTGGCCCGGTTGTTCCTGGGGCTTCGCGGGCCGCGCAATCCGGTCTCCGGCCTGGATCTTGCCGGGACGGTGGCAGCCGTTGGCAGTGCTGTCACCCGGTTCACGGTGGGACAGGAAGTGTTTGGCTTTGGCAAGGGGTCGTTCGCCGAGTACTCCGCGGCCCGTGAAAGCAGGCTGGCCCTGAAGCCGGCGGGCCTGTCCTTTGAACAGGCTGCCGCCGTCCCCGTTTCGGCGGTCACGGCGTTGCAGGCCCTGCGCGACGTTGGACGGGTCCAGCCCGGCGCCAAGGTTTTGGTCACCGGGGCCTCCGGCGGGGTGGGCAGCTACGCTGTCCAGCTGGCTGTGGCGTTTGGGGCGGACGTCACAGGCGTGTGCACCACGTCAAAAATGGATTTTGTGCGGTCGCTGGGTGCCGGGCAGGTCATTGACCACACCCGCGACGACTTTGCGGACGGCAGCCGCAAGTACGACCTCATCTTGGACTTTGCCGGAAACCCGTCGCTGTCCCGGCTCCGCAGCGCACTCACCACCACCGGCACCGCCGTCGTCGGTGGTGGGGAACACGGCGGCAACATCACCGGCATGGGCCGGCAGCTGGGCGCCGTTGCCCTCTCGCCGTTCGTGTCCCAGCGGCTGAGGATGTTCGCTGCGAGCGAGCGAGCGGCCGACCTTGAACAGATCACTGAACTGATCGCCGCCGGCAAGGTCAAGCCGTGCGTGGACAGGACGTTCCCGCTGGCGCAGGCCGCTGACGCCATGCGCTTCCTCGTAGCAGGAAAGGTGCGCGGAAAGGTTGTCATCACCGTGTCCGCGCGACAGTAAAGCAATTCCGGCCGCAAGGCACCCGCAACAGGGAACCCAACACCAGGCCCGCAGGGCCATTCATACATGCAGCAACCCATGCACCGCGCCACGAAAGAAGAGCACCATGTCAACATCAATTCCGTTTGAGACTCCAGCAAAAGCGTCCCCGCCCGCGGGCCGCATGCCAGTGGCGCAGCTGTTTGCACTCATTGCCGGCGTCGTCCTGGGCGCCGCGTCGCTGGGTGCGCTGGGAACGTCGATGCCGCTTCCCTGGGCCCTGGCCGGCATGGCAGTGGGCGCAGCCTTGATTCTTCTGGGTGCCACCGGGCTCGGCCGTTCCATCACACCCGGCGCACCGCTTGCAGCCGGCCAGGGGGAGGATTCTTCGTTCATGCCCACGCAGTTGAACGGGCAGATTGATCCGGGACTCTCCCGGTGGAAGTGGCTCATCAAGTGGATCCTTGCGATTCCGCACTATGCCATTTTGGCGGTTCTGTGGGTTGCTTTCCTCGTGGTGACATTTGCCGCCGGGGTGGCCATTTTGTTCACGGGACGCTATCCGGCGCCGTTGTTTCAATTCGCGGTCGGTGTATTGCGCTGGAACTGGCGGGTTTCCTTCTATGCGTACGGGGTGCTGGGCACCGACAAGTACCCGCCGTTCACCCTGGCCCGCACCGCCTACCCGGCCGAATTTGATGTGGCTTATCCTGAGCATCTTTCCCACTGGAAGGTGCTCGTGAAGTCGTGGCTCTTTGCCCTGCCCCAGCTGCTGATTGTGTCCGCCCTGTCCGGGGGCGCCTGGGCGTCGTCGTCGGCATCAGGGATTTCACTGGTGGGTGTGTTGGTCCTGGTCGCCGCCGTCATCCTGCTCTTTACAGGGGTCTACCGGACGGGCATGTTCAACCTGCTCATGGGCATGAACCGCTGGACGTTGCGGACTTTCAGCTACGTGGCGCTGCTGACCGACAAGTACCCGCCCTTCCGGCTGGATCAGGGGCCGCTGGACCCGCCTGCCGGAAGCCTGGAAGCACGGACTGCCTAGCCGCGGCCCGACAGTGACAACCCGAGGAGCATGGACATGAACCAATTACGCAGAGGGCAGATGGACGGCAGGGCGGTGCTCGTCACCGGTGCAACCGGGGGCATTGGCAAGGCCACCGCCGTCGGGCTTGCAAAAATGGGCGCCCACATCGCCATCACCGGACGGGATGCTGGGCGGCTGGGGGAAGCGGCCCGTGAAATACGTGCGGCCGGTGGCGGACCAGTTCACACCGTCCTGGCCGACATGTCCTCGCAGGCCGAAGTGCGGCGCCTGGCCGGGGAGGTGCTGGAGAAATTTCCCCGGCTGGATGTGCTGGTCAACAATGTGGGCGGCTACTGGGAGTCGCGGCACGTTACCGCCGACGGGCTGGAGCGCACCTTCGCCGTGAATTACCTGGCACCGTTCCTGCTCACAAACCTGCTCCTGGACCGGCTCAAGGACAGTGCTCCGGCGCGCGTGGTGACAGTGTCCTCCAACGTGCGGGCAGTGGGGCGGATCAATTTCGATGACCTCCAGGGCGAGCAGGACTATTCCGGATCACGGGCCTACAACCAATCGAAGTTCGCAGATATTCTGTTCAGCTTCGAGCTGGCCAGACGGTTGAAGGGCAGCGGCGTCACGGCGAACACCCTGCATCCGGGCGTGGTCAACACCGGGTTCGGAGCCGAAGACCCCGGCACCATCCAACGCATTTTTGTTCCCTTCGTGCGGCCACTCATGAAAACCCCGGAGAAGGGCGCCGCCATGTCGATCCAGTTGGCGTCGGCGCCCGAGCTGGCGCAGGTGACTGGCTGCTACTTTGCCGGAGGGAAGTCGCGGAGATCCTCCGGGCGAAGCTGCGATGAAGCCCTGGCTGCCCGGCTGTGGCGGGTGGGCGCCGGCCTGGTCGGCCTGCCCGCCCCCGGTTCACGCCCCGGCTGAACCACATTTGGCTGGAGGTGCGACGGCGTGGCGCCCCTGGCGCTGGCAGGCACGTCACGCCGTCGTGCTTCAGCGCGGGGCCGGAGGGAGGTGCCGGGCCCCTTCCTGCCGCCAGCATCCGCAACCGGGGGAAACAATCTTGACGCCAAATTCGTAACGTTATCTAATATGACCGTGACCAGTGATAACAGAGCTTCAGAGATTGCGGCACTTCTGCGGCTGCAGGCAGGCGCCATGCAGCCGGGGGACAGGCTGCCCCCGGTCAGGACGCTGTCGAAAACGTATGGCGCGAGCCCGGTGACAATCACCGCGGCGATCACCTCGCTCACGGCCCTCGGCGTGGTGCGGGCCGAACCCGGCCGCGGCACCTTTGTCGCCCGGCGGGACAGGGCGCCGGAGCCGGACTATGCGTGGCAGTCATCAACGCTGGGACGCTCCCGGGTCGACCCAATCCGTGCGGACCAGAACCGCGCCGGCCGGCCCGGGTCGAAGGGAACCGCCGACCATGTCCAGCTCTCCTGGGGCTATCTGGCGCCCGAGCTCCAGCCCTTCGATGAACTTCGCACGCTCGGGGCCCGCTGCGCCAAAAGCCACCGGGCCTGGACGATGGCCCCGCCCATGGGGCTGCCGGAACTGCGCAGCGCCTTCGCCGCCGGGCTCAGCGCCGATGCCGGCGACATGCTCATCATGCCCGGCGGGCAGCAGTCCCTGGTGTTTGCCATGCGCACCCTGGCCGATCCCGGGCAGACGCTCATCACCGAAAGTCCGAGCTATCCCGGGGCAGCCTTCGCCGCCCAGTCCGCCGGCCTGCATCTTGCCGCCGTGCCCGCGGATGCCGACGGGATCCAGCCCGACAAGCTTGCCGACGCGCTTGAACGAACGCACGCGAAGCTCATCTACCTGCAGCCGAACTACGCCAACCCCACCGGGTCGGTCCTGAGCCCCGAACGGCGGGTCGAGGTCCTGGCCCTGGCCAAACGCCACGGGGCGTTCATCATCGAGGACGACTGGGCACGGCACTTGTCCCTTGAGGGCACGGCACCTGCGCCATTGTTCACCCAGGACCCCGACGGGCACGTGGTCTCCATCGCGACCCTCAGCAAGCCGGCCGCCCCGGGACTGCGCGTGGGCGCCATCGCCGCCCGGGGACCGGCCGGCGAGCGCCTGCGCACGGCCCGCATCGCCGACGACATGTGCGTCCCGGCGCTCACCCAGGAGATCGCGCTCGGGCTGCTGGCATCCAGCGCCTGGCCGCGCCACCTCAAGCGGCTCCGGACGGGACTGCGCGAACGGCGCGACGCCATGGTCTCCGAAGTGCACTCCTCGATGCCCGGTGCGCGGGTCGACACCATTCCGACCGGCGGCATCCACCTGTGGGTAAAACTGCCTGCAGGATCCGACTCGACGGCGCTGACCGCAGCCGCCCACGGTGTGGGGGTGCTGATCGGCGACGGGAAGCAGTTCTACGTGGACGAGCCTCCCGCCCCGTACATCCGGCTCTCCTACAGTGCTGCCTCCATTGCCCAAATTGAACAGGGCGTCCGCCGCGTGGCAACGCTGCTATAGGGCTGGCATGCCCCATCCGCCACGGACACGACCCCTCGCGCAGGCCGGGCCAAGGTCCTAGGGTGGGATGAGGGCAGCCACAGCGGCCCGCACACGTCAAGGAATGGGGCACGACTTGGAATATCGCACATTGGGCAACAGCGGCGCCGTGGTTTCAAACTACGCACTGGGCACCATGACGTTCGGGGCGGAGGCCACCGAGGAAACCTCCCATGCCATCCTTGACGGCTATGTGGCTGCCGGGGGCAACTTCATCGACACCGCCGACGTCTACACGGCCGGAGCGTCCGAGGAGATCATCGGGCGGTGGCTGCAGAAGCGGCCGGACGCCCGGGACTACGTCGTGCTGGCCAGCAAGGGCCGCTTTCCGATGGGCACCTCCCCGAACGACGTCGGAACGTCCCGCCGCCATTTGACCCGCGCCCTGGATGATTCGCTGCGGAGGCTGGGGGTTGAGCAGATCGACCTGTACCAAATGCACGCCTGGGATCCCATCACGCCCCTTGAAGAGACGCTGCGCTTCCTGCACGACGCCGTCAGCTGCGGCAAGATCGGCTACTACGGCTTCTCCAATTTCCTGGGCTGGCAGCTGACAAAGGCCGTTCACGTGGCCCGCGCCCACGGCTGGAACCTGCCTGTCACCCTGCAACCCCAGTACAGCCTGCTGGTGCGCGAGATCGAGTCGGAAATTGTGCCGGCAGCCCTTGACGCAGGGATCGGGCTGCTGCCCTGGTCGCCGTTGGGCGGGGGCTGGCTGACAGGCAAGTACAAGCGGGATGAACCGCCCACAGGGGCCACCCGGCTGGGGGAGAACCCCGCCCGCGGCATGGAAGCCTGGCGGGAACGCAACGACAACCCCCGCACCTGGGATGTGCTGGAGACCGTTGCGGACATCGCCGCGGACCATGGTGCCAACTCCTCCCGTGTTGCGCTGGCCTGGGTTGCCAGCCGCCCCGCGGTCACCTCTGTCATCCTCGGTGCCCGCACCACCGAACAACTGGCAGACAACCTGGCCGCCGCGGAGCTGGAGCTCTCCGAGCCGGAGATTCAGCGCCTCACGGCGGCCAGTGAGCCGCAATTGGGTGTCTACCCCTATGGTCCGAAGGCCCGGGAGCAGCGCAGCCGGAAGCTTGAAGGCGGCAGGTAACGCCCATGCCCCAATGATTCCTGGGCTGGATCCACCGGGTTGCCGAGCACTTTGCCGGCGGGTTCCCCGCGATCGTGCTGACATCCTGTCTGTTCCCCCACACCACAGACTCCGGCGCGTCAGCCGTGATGGCGGCGTAACAGCACCGCGTGGAGGATTTGCGGGCAGGGTGTCGATCGGGATGGCGCTCAGTCGTCATCACTGTGCAGGCGCCGGGCACACGCTCCGGCGCGGAATCCGCCGTCGTTCATGGACGGTGGGACAGGAATGAAGGAGAATTAACCATGCGCTACACACTGTTGCTGCACTATCCGGAGGCGGACGCCGCCTCACTGGGCGCGGAGGTGATCGCGGAAGGACAGCGCGCGTTCAGCAGCTACGCCGAAACCCTCCAGCGGGCCGGGGTCCTGATTGGTGCCGAGGTGCTCCAGCCGTCGTCGAACACCACGACGCTGACGATGGTGGACGGTTCCCTGCACGTGCAGGACGGCCCGTTTGCCGACACGAAGGAGCAGCTCGGCGGCACTTTTGTGATCGACGTACCCGATCTGGATGCCGCGATTGACTGGGGCAGGCAGGCGCCTGCCATCGGCTGGGGAGCTGTCGAGGTGCGCCCGGGTGCCACGTTCACGGTCGACGGCGCCTGGGCACCAAATACGTGAGTCCACCGGGGCCGGGCAGGGAGGCACGGGCGGCCGTCGAACTGGCTGCCCGCGCCTCCTATGGACGCCTAGTTGCCTTGTTGGCGGCACCCACCGGGGACTTGCCACTGGCCGAGGATGCCCTGTCGGCCGCATTCGAGCAGGCGCTCACCACGTGGCCCGGCTCCGGCGTGCCCCGAAACCCTGAGGCGTGGCTGCTCACGGTTGCGCGCAACCGCCAACGTGATGCCTGGAAGTCGGCGTTCCACCGGACGTCCGCCCCGTTGGCGGCTGCGGCCGGGCAGGGACGCGATGCCGTGCTGGCCTTCGATGACGTTGATGTGGAGGCTGTCGGCGACAAACGCCTTGAACTGCTTTTCGTCTGTGCCCATCCGGCCATCGACCCTGGCATTCGCACGCCGCTGATGCTGCAAACCGTTCTGGGGTTCGATGCGGCCAGCATTGCCGCGGCCTTCGCGCTCCCTGCCCCGGCGATGGCTCAACGCCTGGTGAGGGCCAAGAAACGGATCAAGGAAGCACGCATTCCCTTTGTGGTTCCGGACCGGACGGCTCTTGCCGGACGGCTCACTCCCGTGCTGGAAGCCATCTACGGCTGCTATGCCATCGCATGCCAGGAAGAGGATGCCGCGGAGACATGGGGTCCCGAACACGGGCAGCCCAGCCACGAAGACCCCAGCGCGCACGACCTCAGGGGCGAGGCACAATACCTGGCCCTGACCCTTGCCCGCCTGCTGCGGAGCGAGCCCGAACCGTGGGGGCTCGGCGCGCTCATCACGCTGTCCATGGCCCGGACGCCCGTGCGGGGCGGAACGTTCGTGCCACTCGAGGACCAGGACACTGCGTCCTGGAATACCCGGTTCATGTCCGAGGGAGGGGCATATTTGCGACGGGCCGCAGCCTTGGGCGGTTCCGGGGAATCCCGGGCCGGCGGGCCACAGCCCGGCGAACCCGGCCCGAGGCACAGCCCCGGCCGCTTCGAGCTGGAGGCGGCCATCCAGGCCGTGCATTGCGAGCGGGCCCGCACACTGCGCACGGATTGGGCCGCCCTGCGAATCCTGTACACGGCGCTGGTCGCGGCGGCACCGACGCTTGGCGCCCGTGTCGCCCTGGCCGCCGTCCTTGGCAGGACGGACACGCCTGCCGCGGGACTCGCTGCCATCGACGCCATTGCCGCAGCCGGCACGCCTGCGCTGCGTGCCGCCGTCGACCGTTTCCAGCCGTTTCATGCGGCCCGGGCCGAGCTGCTTCTCCGGGCGGGGCGGACAGCGGAGGCGGCGGGGGAGTTCAGGACCGCGGCGGCACTGCCCGGGCGGCCCGCCATCCGCGACTATCTGCTGCGCCGCGCCAACAACGGGACAGCTGCCCCGCCGTGAGAAACAGTGGAAGCCGCGCCAGCTGTTGACCCGGCGCCTATGTCTAGCCGGCGGGTCGCGGTTCCGGCAGGCCCAGCAGCGCGTTTTCGACCAGCTCGGACAGGGCCGGGTGGATCCAGTACTGCTTGTTGGCGACGTCGTGGGCGGACTGCCCAAAGTGCATGGCCTGGATCAGCGGCTGAATGACTGTGGCCGCCTCCGGACCGATGACGTGCGCGCCCAACAGCAGGCCCGTGGCGGGATCGGCCAGCACTTTCAGGAAGTGGCCGCTGTCCTCACGCGCCCAGCCGGCGGCGATGTCGGCGTACTTTTGCACCTTGACGGCGTGCGGGATGCCTGCCTTGACGGCGTGGGCTTCGGTCATGCCGACCGAGGCGATCTGCGGGTCGGTGAACACGGCGGCCGGCACGAAGCGGTGGTCGGAGCTGATGGGCGCATCCGGGTGGGCCAGGTTGTGCTTGACGACCTTGGCCTCATGGTTGGCCACGTGCTTGAGCTGGTGGTGGGAGGAGATGTCGCCCAGCGCGTAAATGCCGTCCACGGCGGTGCGCTGGAATTCGTCAACCACCACCCGGCCGTGGCCGTCCAGGCCGACACCTGTCTTTTCCACGCCCAGGTCCGCACCGTTGGGCTTGCGGCCGGTGGCGATCAGCAGGACCTCGGCCGTGAGGGTGCCCGGTCCGTCGGGCCCGTCCAGCTCAAGCTCGACGGCGCCGGCTGAAGTCGCGACGCCGCGCACCTTGGTGTTGAGCAGGACCGTGTAGCGCTCCGCGGCTTCCTTGGTGTACTGGACGGAGACATCGGTGTCCTGGGACTTGAGCAGCCGTTTCCCGCGGGCGATCTGGGTGACATGGACGCCGAAGGAGGAGAACACATGCGCGAATTCGGCGGCAATGTATCCGCCGCCTAAAATGGCGATGCTCGCGGGCAGCTCCGCCAGGCGCATGATCGTGTCGGAGGTGTGGAACGGTGCGCCGCCGGCGGAATCCGGTGCGCCGGCACCGGGGACCGGCCCGCCATCGGTGCCGGGCGTCTTGGCGAGGCCCGGCAGTTCGGGGACCACGGCATGGGAACCGGCGGCCAGCACAAACCTGTCGGCCGTCACTTTGGCGGTGCCGCCGTCGTGCAGGTCAACCCGCAGCGCCTTGTGTCCGGTGAACCGCCCGCGCCCGGAAAACACCGTGATGTTGGGGCACTCGGGGCCTTCGCGGTAGGCGCGGCCACCGGCCTCGATGGCGTCAATGCGGCCAAAGATCCTGTCCCTGATCCCCGGCCAGTCAACGGAATTGAGCTGGGCGTCGATGCCGAGCGCGTTGCCGTGGCGGGCGGCGTCGGCTAGCTCGGCCGGGTGGACAAACATCTTGGTGGGGATGCAGCCGACATTCAGGCAGGTGCCCCCGAACAAGCCGTCCTCGACGATGGCGATGTTCCAGTGCTCGAATTCCGGTCCGGGGAGGGAATTGCCGGAGCCGGTGCCGATGATGACCAGGTCGAAGTGGGGCATGGTTCTGCTTTCCTGCGGTGTTGGGGTGCGGGCCGCGATGTCCGTTCAAGGCTACCGCCCGATCGGGATTGGCCCGTCATGATGTGACGATTCCATCCCCGGCATGTCCAAGTGGATAGCATGGGACTCTGAACGTCACACCTGCATCGCAGCATCGCGCCGGCCCGACCGGCGCAGGCAGGCGAGATGCCGACGTCGTCCATTGCCGCCCGCGGCGTGGCCCGACAGCGTAAAGGAGAAGTCATTGGCCAATCCAGGCGAGGGAGAGCGGACGGGGAAGGAAACGCCCCCGGAGATGGTGGAGCGCAGCCTGTTCGGTGTGACGGGTCCGCGCAAGGCTGCAGGCAGCGAGGACAAGCGTCCGCCGATGACCAGCAGCGAACTGCTGGTCAAGGGCCCGGCCGAACTCGCCGTCCAGCCGGGGCCGAAAGTCAACTGGCATGTACTGCTCATCTCGGCCGGGATAGTCCTGGCGTTCTCGGCCTGGGCCATGCTCATGCCGGTCCAGGCTGAGGAAATCCTGCACACGGTGGTCACCTGGATTGCCACCAACCTTGGCTGGTATTACGTCGTCACCATCACCCTCGTGGTCATATTTGTGTTGTGGGTTGCCTTGTCCAAGGAAGGCAGCGTCCGGCTTGGGCCCGACCACTCTCGTCCCCAATACAACCTCTTCACCTGGGTTGCCATGCTCTTCGCGGCGGGTGTCGGCATCGACATGCTCTTTTACTCTGTGACCGGGCCGATCACCCAGTTCGTTTCACCGCCGTCGGAAACACCGGAATCCGCAGCCGCGGCCCAGGATGCAGTCGTCTGGACCATGTTCCATTACGGCATTGCGGGCTGGTCGATGTATGCGCTCCTTGGCATGGCCATGGGCTATTTCTCCTACCGCTGGGGCATGCCCCTGTCCATACGTGCGGCCCTGTACCCGCTCCTGGGCAAGCGCGTGCGCGGGGCCCTCGGCGACGTCATCGACGTCGTCACCCTGGTCGGCACCGTCTTTGGGGTCGCCACCTCCATGGGCATCGGCGTCGTCCTGCTCAACGTGGGATTTGCCTGGATCTTCGGCCTGCAGGAGGGCCTGGCCCTGCAGATCGCCCTCGTGGTGGTTGCCGTCATCATGACAGTGGCAGCGTGCACCTCCGGGGTGGACAAGGGCATCAGGATCATTTCCGAGCTGAACCTGTGGGCCGCCGGCGCCATGATCCTGTACATCCTGATCACCGGCGAGACGTCGTTTCTGCTCAACGCCCTGGTTGAAAATATCGGCCGCTTCATCTTCACCTTCCCGGAACGCACCCTGGCGACGTTCGCCTATGAACCCGACGGCGCCGCATGGATGGCAGGCTGGACGCTGTTCTTCTGGGCGTTTTGGCTGGCCTGGGGCCCCTTCGTAGGGCTTTTCCTGGCCCGCATCTCGCGCGGGCGCACCCTGCGTGAGTTTGTCATTGCCGCCATCACAGCACCGGTGCTGTGCGACTTCCTCATCGTCTCCATTTTCGGCAACAGTGCGCTCCGCGAAGTCCTGAATGGAAATACGGAGTTTGCCAGGCTTGCCGTCGACAACCCCGAACACGGCTGGTACGCGCTCCTGGAGATGTTCCCCGGCGCCCCGTTCCTGATCGGGCTGGCCACCCTGTCCGGTCTCTTGTTTTACCTGACCAGCGCCAATTCGGGGGCGATGGTGATGTCGAACTTCTCATCCACGATTCCCGATCCCTCCGTCGACGGTGCGAAGTGGCTGCGGATCTTCTGGGCCCTGCTCACAGCTCTCCTCACCGTGGCCATGTTGATGGCCGGCGGCGTGGTCACCATGGAGTACGCAACCTTGATCTTTGCCTTGCCGGTGACAATCATCGCCTACCTGGTCATGGCGTCATTCTCGAAAGTCCTGCGGATGGAACGGGCCGAACGGCAGGGGCAGGTGATGCACAGGCGTTCATTTGCGGCGACCGGGGGCCACATCCCGGAAAAGACCTGGCGGCAGCGGCTGGCCCAGGTACGGTCCTACCCCTCCAAAAAGTCCGTTGCCCAATTCGTGGACAAGGTGGTGGCCCCGGCGCTGCAGGATGTGGCCAGCGAGTTCAAACAGCTGGGCTATCAAGGCGGGCTTTCCGCCACGCCCAACACCGACACGGGCATCCCGGAACACACGCTGGTGGTCCACATGGCGGGTCACCGCGACTTCCACTACCGGGTGGCCGCCGTCGAGGCTCCGGCGCCCATGTTCGGCAGCCGCAGCGTGCAACGTGAAATTGATGTCTACTTCCGGCTGGAAGTCTTCACCCTGACGGGCACGGAGGGTTATGACCTGATGGGGCTGAACCAGCAGCAGGTCATCAACGATGTCCTTGACAGGTACGAAGCCCACCTGTCGTTCCTGCAATATTCCGCCGAGCATGATTCTCCGTCGGTGATCACGCCCCCACCGCCAGCCACGGGGACAATACCCCAGATCCCCGGGCAGCCGGGGGAGTCCTAAGAGTCTTGCTGCGGTTGTGCCCGGCCGCCGGGCTGCCGGCCAATGGTCTCCATGAGACGGTTCAGGCGCAACGCCAACTGGATGTCAAGGCTGCGTGCCGGATCCTTCCAACCGGGGCCGATGAGTGCGTCCATGCGTTCGAGGCGGTTGTACAGCGTATTGGCGTGGATGTGCAGGACGGCGCAGGTCCGGGCGTGGTGCTGCGACAGCTCGAGATAAGTGGAGAGTGTGACGGCAAGTTCCCTGCCGTGCTTCAGATCGTGAGCCAGCAGCCTGCCCACGCACTGCTTCACAAACGCGGCCAGGTCATCACGGCCCGACTGGCTGAAAACGGCCCGGTAAATCCCAAGCTCGGAGTCTTCGGCAACATCGTGCGGGCGGCCCAGGGCATTGAGCATGGTGGTGGTTTGCACAGCGGAGGTGTGGGCTGAGCGCACAGCACGAATTCCGCTCCCGCAGGACGCCAGGCCCACTGCCCCCGGAAATTTTCCGACTGTCAACCGCTGCACATATTCCTTCACGGCCCCCACTTCGGTGTCCGGCAGCAGGGCCACGAGGTGCTCCGCGTGATTGCCCGACCAGCCTTGGAAGTGCCCCGCCACCTGTGTGGCCAGCCGCCGCGCGTCGCCGGCTTCCTTCGTGCCGGAACCGGCAGCGACAACGACGACGGCGCTCACCTTCCCAATGTCGATGCCGGCCGCGGATGCGTGGCGTGCCACGCTGTCCTCGTCGGCGTGGCCGCCCAGCAGCGTATTCATGAATTCACTGCGCGTGCGCATTTCCATTTCTGTCAGGGAACGGTCCGTGGCCAGCAGGATGGCGATGGAGGTGGCGCCCAACGGCAGCAACCGCAGCGCCTCACCGTCGAGGGGACCGGGCGAATCCGCCACCACGGCGCCGCCGTATCCTGTGGACAGCATGACAGGCACGGCCACCCGGTGCCGCCCGTCCACGTTGTCCAGGAACGGGGCATCCGTCCTGGAATCAGCGAACAGGGCCGCAAACTCGGCATTGCCTGCATCTTCAAAACGGACGGGCAGCCCAAGTGCGTCGTGCAGCTCGGCGAGAATGTCCGCCGTCTTGCCTACGCCGATAACGCTCTGGGTCAGCCGTTCGCGCAGGTCAAAAGCCCGCTGGCGGGTGGCGTTGGCGGCTTTCAGTTCGTCGACAGCGTTGCGCAGCCCTGCCTCTGATCGTTGCCGCTGCTCATACAGCTGGGAATTGCGGATGGCGACGGAGGCATGTGCCGCAAGGGCGGCAAGCAATTCAATCTCGCGTTCGCTGAATTTGCGGGGGCGGCGGTTGGAGGCCAGCAGCACACCCAGGGTCTCCTCGCCCACAGTGAGCGGGACGCCCAAAATCCCGCCGAGATGTTCACTGCTGGCAACCTCGTCGACATCGCTGAGGTGGGCGATCATGCTGTCCTGCAGATAGTCCTCGGTCCACAGCGGCTTGCCTGCACGCAGGACCTGGCCTCCCAGGCCCTCACCCAGGCCCACTTCGGTGCCGGCCAGAATGGAGCCGAGCGAGCCATCCGAAACTTCTATGCGAAGCACCCTCCGGACCTTGCCGCCGCCGGTCGTTCCCTCCTGCGTCCCGTCCTGGCGGAGCATCAAATAGGCAACGTCGGCGTGGAGGAGCCGACGGGCCTGGCTGGCCACCTCCTGGAGGAGGTTCCGGGGTTCGTGCAGCGAGGCGAGCCTGCGGGCGAGGTCGTTGAGCACTGTGAGCTCGTCGGCGTGCTCGCGACGTTCGGCCAGGCGTGCCAGGATCGTCTGGGCCTGACGGGCCTGACGCTTTATCCCAGCATGTTCGGAACTGTTGGCCGCATCGAGCAGTTGGCGCCGGTAGGCCTGTGCCTCCTCCATGGTGGGGTCGCGGGCCAGCAGTCCCAGCCAGCCGTCGTCGGTGCCGGCAAGGCTGGGACCCGGCCTTCCGGCGTCGTCCCTGAACACCTCGGACGTCGCCGGGGCGTTCGCAACAGGGTCGGGAACGGCATCTGTGTTGTTGACGGCGTCGTGGCCGCGCTCAGGGGGAGGCACGCCCCAGTATTGCATGCCCGGGTCAGTGCGACTTGTCGGGGCCGGCCGCGTCCCGCAGGTCGGGTGCCAGGGTGGTCTTCAGGCCCACGACCACCAGGCTGGCGAGCACCATGACGCCACCAACCACCCACATGCCTGCCTGTTGGGAGCCGGTGATTTCCGCCAGCTTGCCGGTGACCAGCGGGCCGATGAACCCGGAAAGGTTGCCGAAGGAGTTGATGAAGGCGATGCCCGCAGCCGCCGCGGCACCCGTCAGGAACAGGCTGGGCAGCGGCCAGAAGGTGGGCAGTGCCGCGCAGATGCCCATGGTGCAAATGGTGATGGCCACCATGGCTGCGAAGGGTGAATCCAGGTACAGGGCCACGGGTATGGCGATGCCGCCCAGCGCGGTGGGAACGGCGACGTGCCAGATTCGTTCGCCGGTCTTGTCGCCGTGTTTGGCCCAGAAGTACATGGAGAACGCGCCGAAAGTGAACGGGATGGCGACGATGAAGCCCTGTTCCATGATGGTGAAGTCTGTGTTGAACTGTTCGGCGAATCCGGCCACGATGGTGGGCAGGAAAAAGCTGATTGCATACAGGCCGTAGGTGATGCCGAAGTAGACGAACGCCAGGGCCCAGACCCGGCCCTTCATCAAGGCCTGCCTGATGGACAGGCTGTGGCGGCTGGAGGTTGTGGCAGCTTCTGAATCGATTTCGTTTTGCAGCCAGGCACGCTCGTCCGGGCTGAGCCACTTGGCTGCGGCGGGCTTGTCCGTCAGGTAGAACCAGCACACGACGCCCAGGACTACTGCCGGGAGGCCTTGCACCAGGAACATGAAGCGCCAGCCATCCAAGCCAAAAAGGCCGTCGCCGGCCGTGATCAGCCAGGAAGACAGCGGCGAGCCGATGGCAGCCGAGAGCGGAACGGCCAGAATGAAGACCGCCAGAGCCTTGGCCCGTTGCTGCTTGGGGAACCAGAATGTCATGTAAAAAATGATGCCCGGAAAGAAGCCGGCCTCGGCCACACCCAACAGGAAACGCAGGACATACAAGGTTCCGGCATTGGGCACGAACGTCATGAGCGTGGCAATGATGCCCCAGCTGACCATGATCCTGGCGATCCAACGCCGGGCGCCAAACTTGTTCAGGGCCAGGTTGCTGGGCACCTCCAGAAGCAAGTAGCCGATGAAGAACAGGCCGGAGGCCATGCCAAAGGTGGTTGCCGTCAGCCCCAGTGTTTCGTTCATTCCGTGGGGTGCGGCGAACGCGAGGTTGGTGCGGTCAAGATAGTTGATCAGGTACAGCAGTCCGAGAAAAGGCAGCAGCCTGCCGGATACTTTGCGCACGACACGCTTGCGCATCGACGCATCGCTGGTCTGCATTTGGGAGGTGGTCATGGCAATCCTTGGGAGGGTGGGTGGTTTCGGGTGTCAGGCCGTGGGGGACTGCGGAAACGCCTTGCCGGGGTTCAAGGTGCCGAGCGGGTCGAGAACGTCTTTGACTCCCTGGTGCATGGTGACGACGCGCGGGTCCAGCTCCGCGCCGGCGCCTTCAAGCTTGAGCAGGCCAACCCCGTGTTCGCCCGTCACCGTGCCACCCAGGAGCAGGCAGTCGGCAACGATCTCATCGAAGGCCGTTTTTGCCCGCGCCTTGGCCGCTTCATCGCCCACGGGGGCGATGATCAAGGGGTGGAGGTTTCCGTCGCCGGCGTGCGCAATGTTGGCAATGACGACGTCGTGCTTCGCCGCCGAGGCCTGGATGTGCTCGAGCATCTGCGGCACGGCCGAGCGGGGTACACAGACGTCCTCCGTCAGGACCGGGCCAAGCCGTTCCAGCGCCGGGTAGGCCATGCGCCGGGCCACGAAGAGCGAATCGATCTGTTTCGGGTCGGTGGCTTGTTCAATGTGGCTCCCGCCGTGGTCGGCGAAAATGCCTGCCAGCCTGTCGGCAAGCTCCTCGCCGGTGCTGCCGGGCTCATCAACGGTGGCCAACAGCATGACGTTGACGTTCTCTGGCAGCCCCAGCTCCAGCCAGTCGTCCACGGCCCGCAGGCAGGTGCTGTCGATGAGTTCCAGGGCGGCCGGCACAATGCCGGCGGCCGTCACCGCTGAAACGGCCCGACCCGCGTCGGGCAGGGACGGGAAATAGCCAATGACGGCCCGGTCCTGCCGGCCCGACAGGGGCAGCAGCTTGACAGTGACTTCCGTGATGATGCCCAGGGTCCCTTCCGAGCCGACCATGAGCGAGGTGAGGTCGTAACCCGTGACGCCCTTGGCGGTCCGGCGGCCCAGACGGACGATGGCACCATCCGCCAGCACAACAGTCATGCCCAGCACATAGTCACCGGTGACGCCGTACTTCACGCAGCAGATTCCGCCGGCATTGGTGGCAGCATTGCCGCCAATCGTGGAGATCTTGAAGCTGGCCGGATCCGGCGGGTACCAGAGCCCGTGAGCGGCCACGGCTTGTCGAAGGTTGTCGTTGATGACGCCGGCTTCAGCCACCGCGAGACCCTCGCCCCGGTTGATCTCAAGGACACGGTTCATGAGTTCAAGGGACACCACGATGCAATTCTGCACGCTGTTGGCGCCACCGGAAAGTCCCGTCCCTGCACCCCGGGGGACCACCGACAGGCCGTGGCCGGCCGCATAATGCACGACTGCGGCGACCTCGGCTGTGCTCCGGGCCAGCACGACTGCCAGCGGTTCGACGAACGGCGCCCATTCCGCATCGTCATGGCTGTATTTCTGCAGGGAAGGCCCGTCGTGGAGAACCATTCCTTCGGGGACCAGCAGCGACAGCTCATCCGCTACCGTGGCTGCTTTCTGCTTTGAGATCATGTGTGTTCGTTTCCTTGCTGTGACAACTGTTGTGGCAACGTCCCCTCGGGCGGCGGGACGGAATCAACCCTATTGGGAGATTCACATCACAGCAATGGGCATATTGTCCAGTGAAGTTTCATGTTCATGGAGGAATGCTCCATGTGTGCACGGTTACTGGCGGGTCCCGGCTGCAGGGGATTGGGGCGTCCGCACTGGTCGCCCGGGAGACGGGCAGCATGGTGTTCAATGGCAGCCCGTGGTTTTCAGGGACATCCCATGGCAGGCGCAAGTGGTCGATGCCGGCATTCTTTGGTCGTGAAAATCTGTCACGGCGCAGGCAACAGTTGTGGCAGGAAGATGCGCACCGGCCGTCAATCGTTCCGGGCCTGCAGTGCGCCCTGCTTCAGTGCGTCTGTACTGCCGGGCGAATGCCGGTGCGGCGGGCTGGTGTGCAGGAATCCCGCTGCGGGAGCTGGGTCAGTCGACTACCGAGTCTTCACTCAAGGAGTGCCACGTGCGGTTGTGGTAGACCAGCGGCCGGGATTCCTGGGCGTTCCGGCCTGATTCGCCGGGCAGGTCGACCTGCAGCACCTGCACGGCGACCACTGTGGAATCGCCGGCAGTCATTTGATTGACAATCCGTCCGCGCATCCAGGCATTTGCCGATGGCAGGTACGGTTCACCGGAAATCAGCCGCGACCAGATGGACGTGTCGGCGAACCGGTCGATGCCGCTGGTGGCGAAATTCTTGGCCAAGCCAATTTGCTCGGCACCCAGCAGGTGGATGACGACAGTCTCTGCCAGCTTGACTGTTGGTGTCGAGGACGATGCCGACGACAGGGAGAACACGACGAGTGGCGGGTTCGCTGAAACGGAAATGACGGAGGTGGCTGTCAGCCCCACGGGACCGTCACCAATGTCGGCGGTGATGACAGCCACGCCTGCCGGGTGGTTGCGGAATGCTGACTTGAAATCGTCGGCGCAGAGCATGTCGGCAAAACCGTGGCGGGTTGCCGGCGATTGCCCGGCCAGGGCGGTGGAATGCGACATGGTGACTCCTTTATTGCGGCCGTTTTCGGCCCGTGCGGCGGCTGCGCCCACTCATGAAAAAGTATCATCTTGATGAAGAAGTGGACGATTAATGATGACGAACTGTGAAACCTCGAATCAATTGTTCTACAAGACAGCTCCTGCGTGGCAGTAAATTCCGGCATCGTGCCGTCATGGTTGAGCACAGCCGCGGGCCTTGAGTTAAGCTGTAGCTGGTCAGCAGTCCCGGGCCCGTTCAATTGCCCGGGCGCCGAAGCCGTCATTGAAAGAGTGAATCCATGAGCATCGTTGACACTGTCCTGGCGGGCCTCGAGTCCGAGCTGGACGGGCTGCGGGAAATCTACCGGCAACTGCACCGGCATCCCGAGCTGAGCTTCCAGGAGCACGGGACGTCACAACTCGTTGCGGAGAAGCTGGCATCCTTCGGCTATGCGGTGCAGCACATCGGCGGCACCGGCGTCGTTGGTGTCCTGGCCAATGGCGACGGTCCCACGGTCCTGTCCCGCGCCGACATGGACGCCCTGCCCGTCACAGAGGCTACGGGCCTGCCCTACGCCTCCGCTGTCGACGGCGTCATGCACGCCTGCGGCCATGATATCCATGTCACAGCCCTGCTCGGTGCGGCCCAGCTCATGGCACAGCAACGGGACGCGTGGTCGGGCACCTTCATTGCCTTGTTCCAGCCGGCCGAGGAGTTGGGCGGGGGGTCCCAAGCCATGGTCGACGACGGATTGGCCGCCAAGGTGCCCCGGCCCGACGTCGTTCTTGGCCAGCATGTGATGCCGCTGCCGGCAGGGGTCCTGGCCACCGCGAGCGGCCCGATACTGTCCGCGGGGGACTCACTGAAGGTTACCGTGCACGGGAAGGGCTCGCACGGGTCGATGCCGCACATGTCGGTGGATCCGGTGGTGCTTGCCGCCTCGATAGTGCTCAAGCTGCAGACAATTGTCTCGCGGGAAACGAAGCCGGGGGAGTTCGCCGTCGTGACGGTGGGCGCGCTGAACGCCGGGAGCAAGTCCAACATCATTCCTGACAGGGCCGAACTGCTGTTGAACATCCGCAGCTACGACAATGAGCTGCGGACAAGGGTGCTGGCCGCGATTGAGCGGATCGTCAAGGGCGAATGCGCAGCTGCCGGCTCTCCGCAGGAACCCAAATTTGAGTTTTATGACCAATTCCCGCTCACGAGCAACGACGCCGGAGCCACGGAAAAAGTCACCGCTGCGTTTACCGGACACTTTGGCGCGGCGGCGGTGCTGCACGCCTCCCGGCAGACTGCATCCGAGGACTTCAGCCGGATCCCCGACGCATTTGGCGTGCCCTATACGTACTGGCTGCTGGGTGGATGTGATCCGGAGACGTACCGGGCAGCGGCAGCCCGTGGCACCGTTGAGCAGGACATTCCGGCGAATCACTCCCCGTTTTTTGCGCCGGTGATCGATCCGACGCTGTCGACGGGTGTCCGGGCCCATGTCGTCGCCGCCCTGGCGTACCTGGGTCCGAACTAGCCCCGGACTTTACGGGGGGAGGACCCTTCGAGGGGGCCGGCCGGAAGTGTCCCTAGTGGGGTGTCTGCGCGGCCGGCCGGATGCCTTCGATGAGCAACTGCAGGGCGCGTTGGCCTGTCACGGGCCAGCCGGAAGCCTTGACGGGTGCGGCGGCATGGGCCATGGCGGACATAAGCAGGACATCCGTGGGTGCAAAATCGGCACGCACCACATGTTGTTTCTTGGCGCGGTCCACGAGATGCTCCAGCTGCGCAGTCACACTCTTCTCGAGGGTGTCAAGAGCCTTGATGAGCTCCTCGTGGGTGGACCCCCTGGCCCATCCGACACCGCCAACATAGCCGCCCAGGATCAGTTCACGCATGCCGCGGTCCACCGAGAACTGCTCGGTGGTGCGCTCCAGGAAGTACACCAATCCCTCCCACGCGTCCTGAAAGTCATTGGCCTCGTTCGACAGGCGCTCCGCAAACGCCATGTGCTCCCGGTAGACGTCGAGGATCAAGACGTCCTTGTCCCGGTAGCGGCGGTACAACGTCGCGACGCCAACGCCTGCAGCCTTGGCAATGTCGGCCAGGGGCACGCCAAGTCCGTCCCTAGAGAAAAGCTGATGGGCCGCTTGGTGCAGTTGGTTGTCACGGGGACCGGCAGTGCCCGTGCCCGCCTCCTGGTGGGCGGCAGCGGCGGGCGCGGAATCCCCGCCCCCGGGGACGGCGGAATTCGGCGGGGTGCCAGGGTGCGGCAGCTGAGTCATGCAGAGATTGCTTTCTGTGGAGAGCGTGGCGTTCACTTGTTGTCAACTCCAGTGTACCGTGAAATTAAACACCCCGGAATACCTGTTCCGCGTGATGTATGCTGTGTGGAATAGCTGTTCCGCACGGGCGGCTTCAACACTCCCAAGAAGCAAAAGGTATATGAGCACTGCAACGCAAACAAAACCGGGCCGCCAGGCAAAATCAGGGTCCACGGATCCAAAATGGGCGGCGCGCAGGTGGTGGGCCATGGTCGCCATCGGCATGTCCCAGCTCATGGTGGTCCTGGACGCCACCATCATGAACGTGGCTCTGCCCAGCGCCCAACTTGAGCTGAACTTCTCGGACACGCTGCGTCCGTGGGTGATCACGGCCTACGCCCTCGCCTTTGGCGGATTGCTGCTGTTGGGTGGCCGCATTGCCGATCTCATGGGCCGCAAACAGATCTTCCTCATCGGCTTGATCGGCTTCGCACTGGCCTCCGCACTGGGCGGCGCGGCGCCGACCTTCGCAGTCTTGCTGGCCGCCCGCGTGTTGCAAGGCATTTTTGCGGCGCTGCTGGCTCCTGCCGCCCTGTCGCTGCTGACAACCACCTTCACCGACCCGGCCGAACGCGGAAAAGCTTTTGGCATCTACGGCGCACTCGCTGGTGCCGGCGGCGCCGTCGGCCTGTTGCTCGGTGGCGTTCTCACGGAATTCATGACCTGGCGCTGGACCCTGTACGTGAACATTGCCTTCGCCGCAGTCGCCTTTGTGGTTGGCTTCATGGCCATTGCGCCGACCATGCGCGAGCGCGGGGTCAAGTTGGATATTCCCGGCGCAATTTTTGCCACACTGGGTTTCTTCGCCGTCGTTTTCGGCTTCGCGAACGCCGAAGAGCACGGCTTTGCGGCCCTGGGCACGTGGGGGTTCCTGGTCTTTGGCGTGGCGCTCCTGGTGGTCTTTGTCCTGCTGCAACGCAAGGGCAAGTCCCCGCTGCTGCCCCTGCACATCGTGGTTCACCGCGACCGCGGCGCCTCCATGGTGGCCATCTTCATCGCCGGCGCAGTCATCTTCGGCGTGAACCTGTACCTTGTCTACTTCCTGCAGGTCGTGCTCGGCTTCACGCCATTGCAGACCGGTTTGGCTGTGCTGCCATTGTGCCTGGGCATGATGATTGCAGCCATAGTTTCCACCTCCGTGCTCTTGCCCAAGCTCGGCGCCAAGGTATTGGTCCCGGGCGGCATGATCATTGCGGCCATCGGCGCCATCCTGCTGATGCAAGCCACGGTTGACAGTGGCTACGCCCTGCACATCGCGGTACCGACATTCATCACCGCCGTGGGGCTGGGTACCATCATAGCTTCGGCCTTGAGTGTTGGAACGCTGGGGGTGGACCCGCACGACGCCGGAGTGGCCTCTGCTGCCGTGAACGCATCACAGCAGCTGGGCGGCTCCATTGGCCTGGCCGTACTGAACACCCTTGTTGCAGGGGCCACTATCACAGCGCTCGACGGCGGGGAAGGCCGGCTTGAGTCCCTCGTGAGCGGCTACTCGGGCGCGTACCTGGCCTGCGCAGTCCTCCTGGTGACTGGAGCCATCGTGACGGCGCTGATGTACCGCGGCCGTGAACACACCGCCGTCTCCACCGGTGAACCCGCCGTTCACCTGTAATACCGTCACCTGCAATACCGTTCGGCTGCCCGCCAGGCAAGTGGTTCACAACGGCGCCTCCCTGCTGCCCACAGCAGAAGGGAGGCGCCGTTTGTGCGCCCGGGAGTGCCACCGACTTCACTGGGTGCCTGTCATTGCCCGCAGCTTATGGGAATCGCCGGAGTGGTATCTGCGTTGCCCACAAAAACAGCCGCCGTCAGAAGGAGGCCACCTACCATGGCACCTGCACTCTTTGCACCGATCACCCTCCGCGGACTGACAGTGCGCAACCGGCTCTGGGTGGCGCCCATGTGCCAGTATTCCGCCGACAGCAGGACAGGATGCCCAACGATTGGCACTTGGTGCATCTGGGATCCTTAGCCCGGGGCAGTACCGGGGCAGTGTTCACGGAGGCAGCCGCCAGTCTTCCCGAGGGCCGCATCTCGCCCCAGGACCTGGGGCTGTGGAACGACGCCCAACGTGACGAGTTCGCCCGAATCTTACGCTTCATCCACACACAGGGCGCCGGGCCATGACCGCCGGATTCGACCTCATTGAGATTCACGCCGCCCACGGCTACCTCCTGCACCAATTCCCGTCACCGCTGAGCAACACCCGCACCGACCACTATGGCGGATCCCTGCCCAACCGTGCCCGGGCCGTGCTGGAAATGATCGACGCCATTCGCGCAGTGGTGGGCGACGGTGTTCCGGTGGTGGTGCGTTTCTCGGCCACCGGCGGGAACGTCCCCACCGCCACCATCCCCGTTGGTCCCGGCTGCCAGGTCCCCTTCGCCACCGCAATCCGCGCCTCGGCCGGGATCCACACAGCCGCCGTCGGGCTCATTAACGATCCGCGCCAGGCCGAGCAAATCGTCGCCGCGGATCTGGCCGACATCGTCATGATGGGACGCGAACTTCTCCGGGACCCCAATTTTCCGCTGCGGGCAGCGGCCGCCTTGGGGGGGTCAGCTTTCCTATGGGCCAAAACAGTACCACCGGGCACCTGTTCGGTGAATCGCCGATGTGCCGGGCTGCAGCAGTGGGCTGCGGCAGCAGCAGTGGGCTGCGGCAGCGCACGTTGCCTCCGAGGGTTCGCTTAGTCGGCCGAGGGCCGTTTCCGAAGTGCCTTGGTCGAGGAACGCTGCGACTTCGCGGCCTGGTGGCGGCGCTTTGAGCCGCGCGTGGGCTTGGTGGGCCGGCGCGACGCAGCCTCGGGGGCAAGCCCGGCGGCGATGAGTTCGCCCAGTTTGGCCAGCGCGGTCTCACGGTTTCGCAGCTGGGACCGTTGCTCGGAGGAGGCCACTGTCACCACTCCCGCCACCAGCCGCCTGTCCAGGCGTGCGGCCAGCTGTGCCCGCTGCTCGTCAGTCAGTACGGCGGAGTCAAGCACGTTCCAGGACAGCTCAACCCGGCTGTCCGAGGTGTTGACGTGCTGCCCGCCCGGCCCGGAGGAACGCGAAAAGCGCCATCCCAGCTCAACGGCCGGAATCGTGAGCGCGGGTGTAACCTCCAGATCCATGGCTTAAGTCTTGCACGGCTTGTCCTGGGGCACCCGCCCGCATTGGTCCCGGCCCGTGGTTCCCGTCCCGTGGCTCAAGGTGCGACGGCGTCGGGGACAAGCGCTGGAAGCCGCCCCGCGCCGTCGTGCTTCAATGGGAAGGAACGTCAGCGGCGCCGGTGTAGCTGGCATAGCCGGGGCTGCCGGTGACCTGGTAGCTGTGCAGTGCCAGTCCGCCCGGGGTGGTGCGGCTGGAGAGCAGGCGCAGTCCGGTGGGTGTGCAGCCGTCAGGGAACAGGCGGCGGCCGCTGCCCACGATGACCGGTGCCACCACGAGCCGGAGCTCGTCGATCAGCCCGGCGGCAAAGAGCGATTGGGCCAGCCGGGCGCTGCCGTGGATTTGAATCTCCCGGCCGGGGCCCGCCTTGAGCTTGGCAATCGCGGCCGCCGTGTCTCCGGACAGGACGGTGGTTGGATTCCACGATCCTGCCGTCACGGTGGTGGAGGCGAGGTATTTCGGCAGGCTGTTCATGCGGGTCGTGAAGGGATCCCTGGGGTCTGTGATCTGCGGCCAGTCCCTGGCGAACGCGTCGTAGGTGCGCCGGCCCAGCAGCAGCGCATCGGCCCGGCCGAGCCATTCGGCGGCCTGATCGATGAAATCCTGGTCCATGTGCGGGACGAACCAGCCGCCCCGGGTGAATCCGCCGCTGGTGTCCTCCTCCGGGGACCCCGGGCCCTGCGACACCCCGTCAAGGCTTACAAACTCCGTCAATGTCAGTTTCATGTGTTTTCCCCTGGTGAATTTCCTGCTGGTGCGGCCTGCGCAAGCGGCTTGAAGCTGGTGATTGAATTCCCGGACTCGAAAACCACGTTGTCCACCATGGCGAAGTGGGCGGGGGCGAACTGCCTGTCAAAGGCGGGCACTCCGGAACCGATGACCACCGGGTACCGCTTGATGATGAGTTCGTCGATTTCCGGAAGCAGGGCCGCCGCGAGCCGGCCGCCTCCCGCGAGGTAAATGTCGAAGCGTGAGTCTTCGTCCTTGAGGGCGCGAACGGTGGCAAGGGGATCGGCGTCCGTAACCAGCACCTGGGCATCTGTGGAGGCAAGACTGCGGGAAAACACCACCTGGCGCAGGTGGGAGTACGGACTGGTGATGCCCAACCGGAGAGCCGGCTCGTAGGTCCGCCGCCCCATCACGACGGTGTCGAAGCGGGTGAGCGGTGCTTCCGCAAGCCCCAGGTGTTCCCGCGCCTGCCCGGGAAGAAGATCGGCATGGACCGCCATCATATGTTGCATGTAGTCCGCGGATCCGTTGAAGAAATCGACTTCGTCTTCCGGTCCGGCGATGAAGCCGTCCAGCGTAAGCGAAATGTAGTAGACCAACTTGCGCATGGGCGGGGCTGCCTTCCATTGTCGTGGTGACTTCAGGTTATGGGGGGCCGTGGAGAGGCGTCAACGGGCCGATGCGCCCCTAGGACGGCATTTCGCCGTCGAACTGTAGTCAGAGGCGTCATGCGGGGCTAGTCTGTGGTTGAGGGGCGCTGGCCTCGAATCGGTGCGGTGCAGGTCATCTGATGACGCGTCGCTGCCGATTCGCCGGGGCAGGCACGATGCGAGAAGTTAAGGCTGAACCATGACTGCCCAAGATGCACCGACAATGGACGGAGTTCGCGCCGCTTCCCTGGACGGCCGGCGTTTTCAGTTCACCGCCACCTCCGAATTGGCCATTGAATCCGGGGCCTTTGTGACACTCCACAGCGCACCGGATGCGACGCAGCTCGGCCAGGTGGACGACGTTGCGTTTTCGATCGGCGGGATGGTCAGCGGAACCGGCAGGATGTTGGGGGCGATCTCCGCCGATGGCACCTTGGACGGCCGACGCGCCCTTGCCTTCGCTTCCGCCAGGATCGAGCACGCGGACTCCGACACGATCGAGCTGCTGTACGGCAATGCCCGGGCTCCGCTGGTAATTGGTTCGCATCTCGCTTCCCACGACGTCCCGGCCCGTCTCCTGCCGCACAGGTTCAACCGCCACACCTTCTGGTGCGGCCAGAGCGGTTCAGGAAAAACGTTTGCTCTCGGCGTGGTGCTGGAACAACTCCTGATCCACACGGGCCTGCCGATGGTGATTTTCGATCCGAATTCGGACTTTGTGCGCCTGCGCGAACCCAGCACGGCGGGCACGCGTGCGGATGGCAGCAGCGTCATTGCCGCAAGGGACATCCGCATCCTGAGGCCCGGGTCGGCAAACCCGGATTCCCTGCGCGTTCGATTCACGGACTTGACGCTGGCGTCAAAAGCCGCCGTGCTCCGGCTCAATCCCGTTGACGACCATGACGAGTACAACGAGCTTGTCCATTTGGAACATTCCGTGGGCATAGTCGCCGCCGAATTGATTGTGCCCAAGCTGCGCGAACGCGAAACAGCTGCCGCGTTGTCCCTTGCAGCCCGCATCGAGAACCTGCGCGTTACAGACTGGGCAGTGTGGGCCGGGGGAGCCACCGCCGTAACTGACATCGTGGACACCCGCCCGGATGCGACGGTGCTCGACCTTGGCGGGTTCACCCATCCCGACGAATCGCTGGTTGTGGCCTTGGCAGTGCTCGAGGACCTCTGGTCGAAGAGGGAGCTGCGCAGGCCGATTCTGATTGTGATCGATGAGGCTCACAATCTGTGCTCGCCCGAACTGGCGAGCCCGCTGGCAGTTGCCGTCAGGGAACGGATCGTCCAGATCGCCGCCGAGGGGCGGAAATTCGGCTTGTGGCTTTTGCTGTCGACACAGCGCCCTTCGCGCGTGCACTCGAGCATCATCTCGCAGTGCGACAACCTGGCATTGATGAAGGTGACGTCACCCGTTGACCTGGCCGAGCTGGCAACGATTTTCGGATTTGTTCCCGACTCCCTGCTGGCCAGATCGCCGGGATTCAAACAAGGGGAAGCACTCTTCGCCGGGGGGTTCGTGCCGGCCCCAATCATCGCCACCATGGGTGCCCGGCTGACCCGCGAAGGCGGCGCCGACGTGGGTGTGCCGATGAGAAGCTCCTGACCCGGGCTTTCACTCCGTTGGGAACGCGGGTGCGGCAGCCTCACCCTGTCCGGTCGCGACCGGGGCTTTGCTTGCCTCAGGCGCGATGGCCTCCTCGGCCGTGTTGCTTGCCGGGCGTTGCACCAGTTCCACAGCAATCAGTACCAGCACCGCCAGTACCAGCGTCCACGTGATCAGACTGGTGGTCAGCGGGCGCACCAACAGTACAATCGCGGCGGCGATCACGGCAATCGCGGCATGGACCAGCGTCCGCTGGGCGTGGATCCATTCGCCGGTTCGGCCGGTGGTGATGCCGTGGCGTTCGGCAATCCGGCGTGCCCGGGCCGCACCGGCCAGGAAGAAGCCCCGGAGAGTCTGGGCGGCCGGGAACGGGCCGGCAAACCAGGACACGACTGCAACGACCACCGCCAGAACCAGGACGGCCACCCCGGTGGCCGTCATCGCCGTCGTCACTGTGTCGAACAGGGTTCGGGCAACGCCGGAAGGAATGAGTGACGGCGATACTGAGCCCATGAACACGATCCGTCCGATTGCGAGTCCGGCCAGGACCACCACCATGGCCAACGCCAGGGCGATGGCGGCCCACACCAGCGCAAGGGCCCGACGCCGGGCGACTGCGACGCCTGCTGCAAGGAACCCCAGTGCGATCCACGGCAGCCAGGAACCGGCCGCCAGCGCGAGGCCGTAGAAGAGTTGGAGGGTGGGCAGTGACGTGTTCTGGGCGACTGTGATGGTTCGGTCAACGACCGGGATCTGCGCTGCGAAGCTCAGGCCACGTTCCAGAAGGACTGTTTTGACGCGTTCGATGATGGGGCCGAGCTGGACGCCGACAGACCCGTCGGAACCCACCGCGATCGCTGCCTGCGGATCGTTTTGCAAGGTGGCGATCAGTTGCGTGTGGCTTAGCCGCAAGGATTCCTGCCACACTTGCGCGAAGGCGTCGGATTGGACAACGGTGTCGACGGTTGAGCGCACCAGCGACACGATGCCTTGTGCGGCCGGTCCCTTGAGCGCGTTGAGCGCCGTGGTGGCGCCCGGTCCTGTCCCCAAATCGATGATGCCGTCGAAAACCTCTGCGGTGAGGCCTGGGATGTCGACGTTTTGCTGAATGACGGCAACAGTCTGGTCCCTCACAAAGGCCTGGACGCCGGGATCCCTTGCAAGCGGTGCATACGCTGCGACGAAGGATTCCGTGTCCGTAAGCTGGATCCTCGCCCAGGACGCAATGGTGGCGGCCGGGGCAAGCACGGCCCCAATGACCATAAACACGGTGGCGAGCAGCGTCCAACCCCAGCTGCGCTGGTGCCTGCGCGGGAATCCCCGTCGGGCAGCCGTTGCAAGTTCGTCGCCGGCCCCGTCCCCTGACGCGGCTGGCAGTAAACCTTCGGTGTGCAGCGTCTGGCGCAGAAGGGCATTCTCGCTTTCCAGGCGTGCGATCGCGGCCAAGAAGTCTGTGTTCCTCATCCGTGCCACAACAGTTCCTCTTCCTTCGTCAGGGCCCCGCCACCGCGTCGAGCCTGCCGTCAGAGACGGCGTTGCGGAAAGCTTGATAGTCGGCCTCATTTTGATCTGCGTATGCTTCGGCGAACTTGGAAATGGCATGATCGAAACGATTGCCCGTGCCCAGGTATCCGGAGATTGCGACGCGATCGCCGGATCGGGCGTGAGCACGGGCCAGGGTTTCCCCACAGATGTGCGCGTACATCCGCGCTTCTGCAGCCGGCATCGTTTCCACGTCGGCGGCACCTTTCCAGTCGTGCAACTGGCGGATGTAGAAATCACGCGACTGCCCAGCGGTTTCCCCCGCCCTCTGCCAGCCGAGGAAGATGTCGCTTGCGGACTGCATGAGGCGCTGGCCCCTGACAACCCGTTCGCCGTGATTTTCGTATTGGCTAACGGGCAGGAAGCGCTCCAGCACCGACGCCTCAGCTTGTTTTGCCTGCAGGAACAGCGGATCCGCATTGTCCCGACCGCGCAGAAGCATGATCCACGTTCGTGTTCCGACGCTCCCCACACCTACGACCTTCCTTGCCATGTCGACGAATTCGAACTCACGGATCGGATGGTTTTGTTGCCGCAGCGTCGTTTGATAGGAACGCAAAAGCCGCGCAATGGCGTCTTTGTGCTCTTCCCGCGCCAGTTCGTCGGGGGCGAGCATTGCAAGCGGAACGACAAGCGGCGGATCCGCCTTGAGGCGGAGGTCGCCAGCGGTGACATCGACCAACTTGGTAAACGCGCGGAGGCTGTCCCTCGTGCGGGCCTTGGCGATCACATCCTCCGTGCGCTTGAGCAGCTTCTCCTGTGTCCTCTTGGCCTTGCGCTCCTGTCGCAGCCATGCGGCTGCCTCATCGGCTCCGAACCGGTCATACCACGAGGCCAAGACAGGGCCGTTTGCCGCTTCGTGCATCCACTCTCGATAACTGCGTACGACAGTGCCGGTGATGAGCCCCCGTTTGGCATCGGAGTAGCCACGATGGCGTCCGGCCACCTCAAAACTCGCAGCCAAGCGCTTGACATCCCACTCCCACGGTCCCGGGAGAGTTTCATCAAAGTCGTTGATGTCGAAGATCAGATTCCGCTCGGGGGTGGCGAACAGGCCGAAGTTCAATAGGTGGGCATCTCCACAGAGCTGAACAGTGATCCCGGAATCCGGGGTCACGGCAAGGTCCATCGCCATCACCGCAGCGGCGCCGCGGAAGAAGGCGAACGGCGAGGCAAGCATGCGTTCATGGCGAATCGGAACCTGTTCCGGCACCCGGGATGCGGACTGTGCCTTCAGCACAGCGATCGGGTCTTCCCGGCCGGCTGCAGCGGACCAGCGAGCGTGAGCGGACCGAGGGGAGCGCTGCCTGGCCCCGCGACCGGCCATTGCGCGATCCTGAAAGGCGCCGAAGGCTGGTGCGGGTGCGTTGCTGGGCATCACGATCGTTCGTCCTAGGTCGCGATCGGTTGTTGCTGGACTGGCAGCACGCGAGCCTTCAGCCCATCAAATTCGGCCTGGCTGATCGCCCCTGAGTCCAACAGCTTCTTGGCCTTCGAGATCTCATCGGCCGGCGAGCTGGAAGAGACGGAACGAATGTAGGATTCCGTCTCAGAAATTGAACGCTCCACAGAGGCGGACTGGCGTTCACCCATCCCGCGTCCGCGGACAATCAAATAGACCAGTGCGGTGAGAATTGGCAGGAAGAGGAGGCAGATGATCCAGAGGGCCTTCATCCACCCGTTCAGGTTCCGATCACGGAACATGTCGCCCATGATCCAGAACAAGACCATCAGATAGGAAATGAAGATGTAGCTCCAGAAGAAGAAGCCGACAAAGTCCCAGAAATTCATGGTGGTGGCCCTTTCGCGTAGTCATGTCAGGAGGGGTTTGCGGATGGCTCAAAGGTATTCGTCACAGCTTCCTCCGGGCATCACCCGTCGAGGGTGACAGCCGGTTTTGGCAGGAAGTCACTATTGAAGACCGGACGTGAGCCGGGCGAGACCGTCCAGCACGGTGGAACGCAGCGGCTGTTTTGCCCACTCGGCAGAGGTCAGCTCGCGGCTGATCGCGCGGTACTCCGACTCCACCTGGCGCATCTCCGCAACGAACGTGGCACCATGCACCAGCAGGGAGATCTCGAGGTCGAGACTGAACGAACGGATGTCCATGTTGCTTGAACCGATCACTGCTACAGAGTCATCGATCGAGAGATGTTTCGCGTGGAGGATGTACGGTGGCGGGTACATGAAGATGCGCACACCGGCCCCCAGCAGCTCGGCATAGTATGACCTCTGCGCATGAAAGACTGGTCCCTGGTCTCCAAGCTCTGACACGAAGAGCTGAACGTCCAGGCCCCTTTGGCAGGCGGAGGTGATGGCGTACAACATCGCCTCGTCGGGTACGAAGTAGGGGCTGGTGATAATCACCCGCTCCTGCGCCGAGTGGAGCAGGACGAGAAACAGGCGCAGGTTGTTCTCCCCTTCGAAGCCAGGACCACTTGGCACGACCTGGCAGTCAAGTGCAGCACCGTGCTCCGCGGGTGGAACGTGGTTGGCGGAAACATGTTCGTTCCTGATCAGTTCATCCGTTTCGCTGTACCAGTCGGTGAGAAAGAGCATGTTGATGCCGCTGACCACAGGCCCGGTCACGCGGGTCATGAGTTCCTGCCATTTCAGCCCGCGCTTGATGTTCTTGGGTGCGTTGTAGCTTCGGTCGATGAGATTTTGCGAGCCCATGAAGGCGACCCGCCCGTCGACCACCAGGAGTTTTCGGTGGTTGCGCAGGTCAGGGCGCTGATACTTGCCACGCAGAGGCTGCACGGGCAGCATGTAACTCCAGTGCACCCCGATCCGATCCAGTTCAGAGCGGGTCTCCTTGTGCCCTGCTGCCCGCACGGAGGCGACGTGGTCAAGCAGCAGGCGAACAATGACGCCGCGCGCAACGGCGGCCTCCATGGCGGCGAAGAACCCCTTTGTTGCGTGGTCGAACGAGACGATGTAGAACTCGACATGTACAAAAGTGGTTGCCGCATCAATCTCTGCGGCCATGTCCGCCAGCGAGCTGTCGTAATCATCTATCAGGTGGGCCGAATTTCGGCTGACAGCCGGCACCGCCCCCAAATTCCGGTTCAGCAGGGTCACCGGTGCCAGCCATGGAGGCCAGCTGGCCGGATCGGCGATGGAGTTCACATGGGTGCTTTCCTTGGCAACCAGGACGTTGACCGCTGCCTGCTTCTCACGTCGTTTCCGCGGGAGCTTCGAACTCCCGAGCAGCAAAAAGAAGATGACCCCGGCGAACGGGATGAAAAAGATGCACAACAGCCACGCCATGGCGGCGCTGGGCTTCCGGTCACGGGGAATGATGATCAGTGCGGCGATGCGGATCAAAAGATCCACGACGACGGCGAGGATCCACACGAGGTTGGCAATCAGTAACGGGTCCATTGTTTTCCTTTTGGTGACCTTATCGCCGGGCATGTGCACACGCGTCATTCTTCAGGGGTGATGCCCCCGCGTGCTCCGATTCGTAGGCTGGCTGCATATCGAGAGCACCGCCTTGGACCTGGGCTGTGGCGCCTTGGCGCTTTAGCTCGCCAGCTCGGTAGTCCATCAGAGGATGGGGTCGAAGTTCATGCCACACAAGTCCGGAACGCTTCCTCGGGGAGTTGTCGTACTCGTCGGGTTCGCGGCAGCCACCATCGTCTCGATTGGTCTCAGTGCCACCCGTGGCATTCTCGCACCAGTGCTGCTGACGCTCATCCTGACCATCTGCGCGCACCCCGTGGGAAGCCATGCACAGAAGCGTGGCGTGCCCCAAGGACTGGCCACCGGATCGGTCATCGTCGTGATGTTTGCCTTCCTGGCCGGCTTCACCCTGACAGTGATCATCGCCGTCGGACAATTCATCGAAATGCTGCCCGGGTATGCAGGCCGGTTTGAGGAGATTGGCCAAAACATCAGCGCCGGACTCGGAGCGTTGGGGATCGGTCAGGTGCAGGCATCGGCCCTCGTGAGCGCCATCGACCCGCGCAACATTGTGGCACTGCTCACGGGTGCGGTCGGCGGTGTGTTCAACATTTCGGCCGCCTTGGTGATTGTGCTCACCATGATGATCCTCATGTCCGCCGATGCCGTGTATGTTCCAACCATCCTGCATCAGCTGGGCACGAGGCAACCCCATCTGGTGACGGCACTCTCCGAATATGCTTCCAACGTGCGTCGCTACATGGTGGTGACGACGATCCTCGGCGTCGCGCAGGGTGCCCTCAATGCGTTGGCGCTCTGGATAATGGGCGTGCCGGCAGCGCTGTTGTGGGGCCTGTTGGCATTCCTGTGCAGTTTCATCCCCAACGTGGGCTATTTCTTCGCCATCATCCCACCGATGGTGTTTGGCTTTCTTGTGGGGGGCTGGCCGACCCTGATCGCGGTTGTCGTGATCTACGGTTTAGTCAACGCGGTGGTCCAGTCGGTCATCCAGCCGCGGGTCGTGGGCCAGGCCGTGTCGCTCAGTCAGACAGTCACCTTTTTCTCGGTGTTGTTTTGGGCTGTGGTGATCGGCCCGATCGGGGCCATCCTGGCAATCCCGCTCACCTTGCTCGGCAAGGCGCTGCTGATTGATGCCGATCCGGAAGCCCGTTTCTGGCGTCCGGCGCTTGGCCCCACCGGGGAGACAAGAAGCATGAAGAAGCTGGAGGACCTCGAGAACAAGCGTTCCCGAAAGGCGGCCCACAGGGCAATGCACGCCTCGGACGTCGACGCATCGGAGCGTGGGGAGGAGCCCTTGGCATGAGATCGAATGGTGGCGTCGCCGGCCCTGCTGAAGGGCTGGCTGGTGGAGTCGGACCAGTCCTGCGCTCCGGGTATTGGCTTGTCCTGCTCTTGATCGCGCTCTCATACGGCCTGTGTGCGGCCCAGGGCGGTCCGGATCCCAGTGCCTTCGTCCTGCTTGTTCAGCTTGCCACGGTTGCTGTGACGCTCTGGGTCGCTGAAGTCGCCCCTCAACTTCGCAGGATCGGCTGGATCGTGGTGGTGGTGGCCGGTGTGGTGGTGGGGGTCGTCGCAATAATCGGAACGAAGGGGCACCTGCTCGACGTGCTCCTCTCGGCTGCCTCGGGGGGCGCCTATCTGCTGGCCATCTTGGCGATCATCACCCACCAGGCAAGGAAGGGGCGTGTTGATGGCCAGGCCCTGCTGGCCGCGATTGCAGCCTACATCCTGGTCGGGATGTTCTTCGCGTTCGTGTACAACTTCATTGCCTTGGTGTCGTCGGTGCCCACCTTTGGCGACGGGCACGCCGACTCACTGACGAGCCAGCTGTTCTTCTCCTTTACGACGCTCACCACAACTGGATACGGTGACAAGGTTCCCGCGGCCGCCGGCGTCCAGAGCATTGCCATTGCAGAGGCCATCACCGGTCAGCTGTTCCTGGTGATAGCGGTTGCGCGGGTGGTCTCAGGATGGCGAAAGACCCCGGACCGTTGACCCGCGCCCGTCTCCTGCCGGGTGCAAGCCTGGGTGGTTTACGTAGGTCGGCAGCCTCTCGGTCGTGGGCCGGGTGTCGCTGATTTTGTGTGGTTCAGCCATCTTCCGGCAACGGATTGACCGAGACAATTTCAATGTTGAGGTTGCCAAAAAATAGGAGAATTCCCCGCAGTTTGGCCTGGTCGGGAACCGAGCCCGCCAAATAGGTCAACCCGTCTTCAATCCGGCTGATTCGGAAGCCGTCGATGAGAGCGACAACCGGCGCACTTAGGTTGCTGTTGACCACGATTTCGTACATCGCTCCGCTCACAGTGGCGTCCTTCCACGTTTCTGCACAGTCTTCCCCTTTCCCCGGGCGGGATCATCACCCTGTGAGGGTGAGGAAATGGCCTTGTTATGCGAGGAACATGAACGGTGGCAAGACCTTTGACGGGGCATTGCCACGACGACGGCCAAAATGCTGTCAGCGCACCTTCCGATGGAAAGCAGCCGGCTCATGAGTACTCACAATTCAACCCGAAGTGTCACCAGGACCGGATGGACCGGATGGGCCCAGTTCGGTGGCGTGATCCTTTTCATCAGCGGCATCTTCAGCCTTATCCAGGGACTCATCGCCCTGATCGGCCCAAACGCCTACTACGCAGTAGTGGACGGAGACCTGTTCCTTTTCGACACGACAGGCTTTGGCTGGTGGAATCTCATGATCGGAGTCCTGCTCATCCTCACCGGTATTTCGCTTCTCGCCGGGGCCACCTGGGCCCGAGTTCTTGCTGTGATTCTTGCCGTCATAAGCGCGGTTGTTCAGATGCTGCTCATACCGGCACAGCCTTGGTGGTCGTTCATTGTGATTGCCATGGACATCTTGATCATCTACGCGCTGATTGCCCACGGAGACGAACTGCGGCCCGTGGAATAGCCCGCCAGAAAAGTTCTTGCCATCGCTCACATGTGGTGCCACACTGTTCGTCAGATGGGAAACGGCTATGAGCATAACTTTGGGAAGACCCGGACTTGGCCATTTGATTGATCGGCCAGTGTTGTGCCGCGAGCTCGACAAGGCGTTCCGGACCAACTTGACTCTCGTCGTCGCGCAGGCCGGCGCCGGCAAGTCGACTTTGCTGCGGCAGTGGTCCGCCACGCACCCCGACCACGCCTTCGCATTTCTGGACGTGGAAGCTTCCGACGACAACCCCGCACATTTCATCCACCGCCTGGTTGCGGCCTTGGCAGCCTTCGATCCGGCCATGGTGCAGGTGTCCCGCCTGATCAACCTGCACGACGCCGGACTCGGCAGCCAAGTGATCGCTGCCTTGGCAACAGCCTTGAAAACCATGCAGGATGTGGTGATCGTTGTGGACGACACCCAGAGGCTCTCCAATGTTCACATTGTCGCCGATCTTGCCGATCTGGTCGAGCAGACGCCGCACAATGTGCATCTGGTGGTTTCCTCACGATCCGATCCGCCGATTGCGCTGAGCAGGTACCGTCTGAAGGATGAAGTCCTGGAGCTCCGGCAGGCAGACCTCGCCTTCACCGATGCGGAGGCTGCGGAACTGCTCGAGCGGATCACGGGGCGTCCGCTGGCTGCAGCCAATGTTCATGCATTGCGAGAGCGAACGGAGGGATGGGTTGCCGGACTGCAGCTGGCCGGCCTGAATCTTCGCCACGAAAGCGACCCGGACGGCTTTATCGCTGAGTTTGGTGGCAGCGACCGGCTGGTGGCCGACTATTTGGGCGAAGAAGTGCTTGCGGTTCTCCCCGCGCCGCAACGCAAGATGCTCCTTCAGATGTCGGCCTTGGACGACATGTGCTCCGGTCTGGTGAACTGGGTAACCGGTTGCGACGACGCCCAACAGGCTCTTGAACAGCTGCATCGTGACTCCATGTTCCTGGTACAGCTCGACACCCATAGGGAATGGTTCCGGTTCCATCACATGTTCCGAGACCTGCTGCGCTCACGGCTGCACGCCGAGAACAGCATTGAAGAACGGGACATTCTCAGCGCAGCCGCCGAGTGGCACTTGGCCAGGGGCCGGGCCAAGTCCGCTGTCGAGTACCTGTTGCGGGCCCAGTTGTGGGATCGGGCCCTGGATGCAATCCTCTCCAATGCCGGGGATGTTGTGGCATATGGGGACCTGCTGACTGTCGTGCGCTGGATGGTTCGCATTTCGGAAGCGGTGCGTTCGGACCGGGTCAGTGAGGAACTGCTGTCGGGACTGTTCCTGACCGTCGGAGACGGCGGCCCGGTGCCGGGCATGGTGCCACCGCTGAGCCGTGGTGATCCTGCGGTTTCGGACAGCACCCCTTCGCAAGGCTTGGGCGTCTTTGCAGAGCAGTTGCTGCTGACCGCGCATCCGGGGGTGGCCGCAGGTTCAACATGGCGAGAGTTCAGTGAGTCAGCGGAGCCAAACGTTCCAGGTAATACAGCGCAGAGGATGGCAGCTGCGGCAGCACCACACACTGCGTCCAGGTTCCAGGAGGCGCTTGCGGCCAGCGGCCGGGCCTTTTTTCTTGCCGGCCAGATGGACCAGGCCAGGGATCTTCTCGCCCGAAGTGTGGGCGATGGCGCAGGGAGCGCCCCAGAACGGGTCTGTGGACTGAGCACATTGTCCCTGCTTGAAGCGTGGTGCGGAAATGTCGAGCGCGCCAACATGCTGATCCGCAGCGCACTGCTGTCCGCCAAAGAAGCCGGCATGCTCTCCCATCCAGCCATTTTTGATGCCTACCTTGCCTCAGTGCTGACGGCCCTCGGACGGGGCGCGGCCGTAAAGTCCGCCGACAATGCCTGGCAGGCACTACCGTCCCCGGTGATAGACCCAGCGGTGAGGGTGTCCTCCGCGTTCTTCGACCGCGCCGTAGCATCACTTGCAATGGGCGGCACGGAAACAGCGCAAGGAATCTTGGACTCGTGGGCGGACCTCGTACCTGAGCCGGAACCACTGTCAGTCGTTCAACGCCACATCCTTCTCGCCGGGCTGGCCGACCATGACAACAAACAGGGGGAGGCAACACGCCAACTGACCGAGGCCGTCCGGGTGGCGGAGATCCATGGACTCATGGAAGTGTTTGCCCGGGCCGGTCCGGTCATCCTGGAACGGCTCCACGACGTCGCTGGTCCATAGGCGAGGTTCCGGGACGTGATACTGGCGCATGCGCAGGAAGCGGCAGGGAGCCACGGAACCAGCACGTTTTTTGATCCACTCACGGACCGCGAACTGGAGATCCTCGCCTACCTGCCGACCCGGTTCACCAATGAGGAACTGGCAGCTCGGTTCTTTGTCTCGATCAACACGATCAAGACCCACATGGTTCACATCTATCGCAAACTCACAGCCACCAACCGCGATGAAGCCATCAGCAGGGCCCGAGTGCTCGGATTGCTCTAAAGGAAACGGAGGACACCTCCGATGAAGAAATGGTCCGTCGTCATCATCTTGGGATGCGCACAATTCGTCATGGTGCTGGACGGCACCGTCATGAACGTCTCGATCTCAACGGTGGTTGACGACCTCAGCACCAGCGTGGCAGCCATGCAGGCGGCGATCACCTTTTATACGCTAACGATGGCGGCGGCGATGCTGCTGGGCGCCAGACTCGGTGACGTGTGGGGCCGGCGTCGGGCATTCGTGACTGGATCCTGTGTCTACGCGGCAGGCTCCCTCATCACAGCACTCAGCCCCAACATACAGCTGCTCTTCCTGGGCTGGTCGATCATTGAGGGCTTGGGTGCTGTGCTGGTCATACCCGCGATCGCGGCTCTTGTGGCCGACAATTACCAGGGGCGGCAGCGCATCACCGCGTATGCGGTCATCGGTGCCGTGTCTGGCGCTGCCGTGGCGGCCGGGCCGCTGATCGGCGGTTACGTGACGACCTACTTCACCTGGCGTTATGTTTTTGTTGCGGAGGTGGTGATCATGGTCGGCGTGGTGTTGTCTGCACGCCTGGTGACCGACACCACTCCGCGGCAGGCGGTGCGGATAGACGTGCTGAGTGTGCTGCTGTCGGCCGTCGGACTTGTGTTCGTGGTGTTCGGCATGTTGCAGAGCAAAACGTGGGGTTGGATCACCCCACTGTCCACACCGGAGATTGCCGGTGTGGAACTTGCACCTTTGGGGATCTCGCTGACAGCCTGGTTGATACTTGCCGGTGGGGCACTGATCTACGGTTTTGTCAGGCGGCAGCTGCTCCTGGTCAGCCGCGGAATATCCCCGCTGGTTCATGTTGAAATGTTCTCCATCACCCAGCTGCGCAGCGGCCTTTCGGTGCTGGGGGCTCAATATGCAGTGACCGCGGGGCTGTTTTTCATGGTGCCCGTGTACCTGCAAATGACCCTGGGCCTTGACGCGTTGGAGACCGGGTTGAAGATCTTCCCCCTGTCCATCTCCCTCATCCTCTTCTCCATCGCTGGAACCGGGTTGTCCCGCGTGTGGTCGCCGAGGCGCATAGTCCGGGTTGGCCAGCTCGTCCTCGTTGTCAGCGCGGCCTTGCTCCTGGGCTCTGCCACGACCGAATTGAGGAGCGGCATATTCGCTGCCGGGATGTTCCTGGCGGGCACAGCCTTGGGACTTCTCGCCTCCCAGCTCGGCAACGTTAACATGTCAAGCGTCACCGAGGCTGAGACCAGTGAGGCAGGGGGACTGCAGGGCGTGTTCCAGAACCTGGGCTCGTCGCTGGGGACAGCATTGATCGGTTCCATTCTGATAGGCGCCCTGGCCACATCCTTCGCCGGCGGCGTTTCGAGCAGTGACCTGTCACCGGTCAGCAAGGAACTCATCAGTCAAGAAACACAGGGAGGCATCACCATCGTGCCGGCGGCCAGCGTGGCGGACATCGCGGTTGAAGCCGGCCTGAACGCCACCGATGGTGCAACACTGACTGCGATCTACAGGGATTCGCAGCTGTCCTCCCTCCGTGTGGCGTTTTTCGGACTCATCGTAATATCCCTCCTGTCGCTGTTCTTCTCGCGCGGCATACCGGCAGAAGTGGACGGGAGAAAGCGAATGAGGGACTTGACGGGGTGAGCAGGCGTTGAGCGGTTTCCCACGGATCACCCGAGAGGGGTGATCCGCCGCATTTTCTGCCGTGCTGTGATGGGTGTTGGAAAGGACTACTCATGTGCCGCTGGCTTGCATACTCCGGTTCACCCGTGAACCTTGAAGATCTGCTGTATGGACCCGAGCACTCACTCGTGGTCCAAAGCAAACATTCGACAATGGGGGCTGAAACGACCAATGGGGATGGCTTCGGGGTCGGCTGGTATTCCACCTTGCCCCGTCCCGGAGTTTTCCACAGCACGGAGCCGGCATGGAACGACCGAAATCTGCGGGAACTTTCAGCCCAAGCATATTCCGGACGCGTTTTTGCCCATATCCGGGCTTCCACAGGATCTGCGGTCCAGCAAACAAACTGTCATCCATTCCGGCACGAACGTTGGTTGTGGATGCACAACGGGGTCATCACCGATTTTCCGCGAGTCAAACGTGATCTGACCCTTGCCGTCGACCCGGAATTCTTCCCGCAAATCGAGGGATCGACAGATTCGGAATTGTTTTTCTATCTGGCCCTGACCTTCGGTCTGGCGCTGAACGCTCCCCGGGCCGTAGCCGAGGCCGTCGCCTTTATCGAGCGGATCGGACACCAGCACGGAATCGAGCACCCCATCCAGATGACTGTGGCGACCACCGACGGAGAATCGACGTGGGCATTCCGCTATTCCAGCGTCAGGAATTCACGTTCGCTCTTCTTCAGCACGGACGTTGAGGCGCTTCGTGCCCTGCATCCAGCCAATGAGCTGCTGCAGGAACTCTCCACCAACGCGCGTTTGGTCGTTTCCGAACCCCTGGGAGACATGAAGGGCGCCTGGCAAGAGGTGCCTGAATCGTCCAGTCTGCGGGTGCACGGCAAAACGATCGAGCTCGCAACCTTTTCGCCCGCTGGGAACCAGCCCTCCGGGTGACTTGCACCAGTACAAGCTGAGGACGAGAAGTGTCGTGAGCGTACAAGAGGTGCCTTCCATAAGGTCACTACTGCAATTATCGATACCGGCGATCATCGTGGGTGTCATTTCCGCAGTGGGCCTGTTCGTCGTGGACGAGGCAGCGCACCGCATTGAAGGGTTCCTCTGGGAGGATTTGCCTTTGCTGTGGGGCTTTTCGCCCGGCTCGGGTTGGTGGACCTTCGGGGTCCTGAGCATCACAGGCTTTGCCATTGGTTTGATTGTCACTTATGTTCCGGGCCATGCGGGCAGGGACTCCGCTACGGTCGATCTCATTGCCCCACCACTAAAACTCGTTGCGGTGCCGGGGCTCGTCGCCGTGACCGTGCTGGGTTTGGCTGGCGGAGTGAGCCTGGGGCCGGAGACGCCGATCATCGCCATCAACACAGCCGTTCTCGTTGCACTGGTTGCCCGCTTTTGGCCCAGCATCAGTATTGAGCTGGTGATCATGGTGACCGCTGCCGGGACAATTGGTGCTCTTTTCGGCACACCTGTGGCCGCCATACTGGTTCTCACGGGTGTCGTTTCGGCCGCAAAAGCAGGGGGAATGCTGTGGGACAGGCTCTTCTTGCCGCTGCTGGCAGCAAGCACAGGATCAATGACAATGGTGTTTCTCGATGGTCCCCAACTCGTGGCGCGGGATGTGCCGCCATTGGCATCCCCCGTGCTGGTATTTCTGCCTGCGGCCATCGCTGTGGCCTGCGCAGCTGCCCTCATCGGCCTCCTCGGAGCCTCATTGTTTCAGCCCCTGCACCGGAACTTTCGCCGGCTGAAATGGCCACTTCTCTACACAACTCTCGGAGGACTGCTCTTAGGCCTGCTGGGGGTCTTGGGGGGTCCGCTGACGCTCTTCAAGGGTGGATCGCAGATGGTGGAGCTCGTGCGGCGTGCGGAGGATGTCACCCCTTGGCAACTCGTGCTCATCATTGTGATCAAGCTCGCCGCCCTTCTCATTGCCGCGACCGCGGGGTTCCGCGGGGGACGGATCTTCCCGGGCGTTTTTATCGGTGTCGCGGTGGGGCTGTTGGGTCAGGCAATCTTTCCGCAGGTCCCCCTTGGCCTGGCAATTGCCTGCGGCGCATTGGGGGCGGTCCTTGCCGTGTCACGCGACGGGTGGATTGCACTCTTCATTGCCATTGTGGTGGCCGGGGACATCACCCTGCTGCCTATTCTGTGTTTCGTGGTGCTGCCCGTTTGGCTGCTGGTGGCGCGGGCCCCGGAGATGGTGGTCCACGAACATGCCGCGGATACGACATGACAGCCCGCCAGGCTGCCCCGACCGACCCCACCTTGACTGTGGGAAGAGCTGCCCGAAGAAAGTTCATCCGTACCGGGTGACGCACCTTGGGAGCCGCCGGTGGATACTTCGAGACATGGGAAATCGCGTGCCCGCGGGCCAACCGCAGAGGGAGAGCTCGAACTAGCGCAGGTTTCCCTCCCGGACGCACCCGTCAACAAGGAGTGACAATGAATTTCTTGAGCAATTTCTGGGACTTTCTTTGGTTCCTATTCTGGATCTACGCCTTTATGGCATTTCTGACCATGCTCTTTTCGGTCATTTCGGATCTTTTCAGGGACAAGGCACTCAATGGCTGGTTCAAAGCCATTTGGCTCATCTGCCTGGTGTTCGTCCCGTTCATTTCCATCCTCGTGTATCTGATTGCGCGCGGGGACGGCATGGCGGCGAGGAACCAGCAACAGGTCGCTTCCCGCCACGACGCCCAATCGGCATACATTCGATCGGTGGCTGGCTCAAGCCCCAGCGACGAGATCAGCAAGGCACGCGCTTTGCTCGACGCCGGCACGATCACCGCCGAGGAGTACGCCCTGGTCAAGGGAAGGGCGCTGAACGGATAGGCGGAACCATGATCGTGCCCCAGAGCAGGGTAGCCGCGGTCATCCCATTCCTGCCGCCCCGTTCCCAAAAATGGCCCACAACGGAGTAGGAGGTGCTGTGACGTGACGTCTTCAGGGCAACCGAAATCGGCCACTGACACACCTGCCCGGGCCCAGGGGGTCGTAGTCGTTGGCATGTGCATTGCCATCTGGTGGCCTTCGTTCACCTTGGGGGCATGGGGAAGGCTGTTTTTTGAGCAAATTCTGACGGTTTGGGCCGCCGCAACAGCTGCGTTGCTGGTCGTCATATTCCGTCGCGGAGGGGAGCGGTACCGCATGCGCCGGGTTGTTGCCTTGCTGCTGCCCAGCCTGTGGTTGGTGCTCGCCATTGTCGGCAGGAGCGACGGGGGCGCACTCCACGTGGCGACGTTTGTCTTGGGCAGCGCCGTTGCCGTATTGGGAATCCCAGCAACAATGTGGGTGTTGGCCCGCATCATTTGGCCCGAACTCGGCGCCGGGCTGTCACTGGCACGTCGCGCCCTCGTCATCGCTTCGGTGCTTTTTATCGCGGTGGCCGCTTATGTTCTCGGGGTGAACCATGCGTCCTTTCTGACTTGTGAAGACTTCACTGTCAGTGGCAATTCGGAACCCCGGGGCTGCACACCAAGTTCTCAGGTTCAGGAACCAACCGGCAGGGTGGTGCAGACGAGCCTGCCCGCCACCCGGACCGTCGACGGCCCTGCACAGCGGGTGCAACATGACTGAGGACCTGGTCTCGCTTCTTGTGGTCTCTTCCGTCGCTGTCGCCGCGCCGGTGCTCGCTCGCCTGAGCCGGAAATTCGCACCCATTCCCATCGTGGTCTTCGAGATCCTCCTGGGAATTGCGATAGGGCCCAGCCTGCTGGGATGGGCGACAGCCAATGAACATATCGAACTGTTGTCTGAATTTGGTCTGGCACTGCTATTTTTTATGGCTGGAAACGAGATCGACTTTGAGCTCATCCGTGGCCGTCCGCTCCGTCGTGCGGCCATCGGGTGGCTGGGGTCGCTTGCGCTCGGGGTGGGCATTGGCCTGCTCATCTTTCCGTCAATGGATGCGGGGATCATCGTCGGGATTGCGCTCACCACAACCGCGCTGGGCACGATCATGCCGGTGCTGCGCGACGCCGGGCTGCTCAAGCGTGCCTTCGGCACCTCGGCGATCGCGGTGGGTGCCGCCGGTGAGTTCGGACCGCTGTTGGCGATCTCGCTGTTCCTCAGCGGACGGCGTCCGGCGGAAGCACTCGTGGTCGTCATTGTGTTTACCGGAATAACCGTCGGGGCAATCCTTCTGGCCGGGCGCCTTCAGAACATACGGCTGCACCGCCTCATCACCACCACACTGCACACCAGCGGCCAGTTCGCCGTGCGGATTGGACTGCTGGCCATCATCGCGCTTGTCGCCCTGAGCGCCGCCATGGGGCTCGACATGCTCCTTGGCGCCTTCGCGGCCGGTGTGTTGAGCCGTGTCGTGCTCGGTGGTGCGAGCAAGGGGGACCGCCACCTTGTCGAGTCCAAGCTCGAAGCGCTCGCCTTCGGTTTCCTCGTGCCGATCTTCTTCATCACCACGGGGATCACCTTCGATCTGGCCGCCCTGACGAGTTCGGCCTCGACACTGCTTTTGGTGCCGGTATTCCTTGTAGCGCTCCTCGTGGTGCGGGGAGTGCCAGGAGCATTCGCGGCACCGCCCGGGGCCACGTCCCGCCAGCGCATCTCCCTCGGGCTCTTCAGTGCGACGTCGCTGGCTCTCATCGTCGCGGTCACGGAAATTGGCGTCACGGAAGGCATCCTGACGCACGCGACGGCATCCGCACTTGTGGGGGCCGGCATGCTTTCCTGCCTGCTGTTCCCCCTCACCGCCCTCAGCCTGTTGCCGAGGCATCACCCGGTCTCCGATCCGGCAGCAGGTGCCGCGGGGGAGCGTTGAGGACACCACTGCGGGATCGGGAACCACGAGAAGGCCCTGTTCCACTGGCGGCCCGCAATGTCACCCACGGGGAATGATTTGCCTGCTGCATGCGAAGGCTACCTTGGGCATAGTACGGCGTCCACCCAACGAGACCTGAAATATCCGGAAGGGGTGCCAACGTGAGCCAGTCCGCATCGTTAAGGCAGCTGCTGCGACACCCGGTCGCGAGCTCCGAATCGCTGGAGTCGTCAGCACTCCTCGTTGGTGCCGCCGTTTTCGTCGCCGGGACCATTGCCGCAGGGATTGCGTTTTGGGACCGTGACCTGCCCATTTCCGGTCGTGGATCGGTGGGCCAGTTCGTGGCGCTCGGTGCTGCCGTGGCTGCAGTTGTCACGACACTCATGGCGCGCGTACTGCTCAATGCCGACAGTGGCACCCGCACGATTGACAGACGGCCGCCCCAGGCCACGGGTGTGCACCTCCGTTGGTACGACATTGGTGCGCTGTCGCTGGCACATGCCTTCATCGCGCTGCTGGGTTGGCTTGCGGTCGCCGACATCATGGGCCAGAGTTTCACGGGTGCCGTCGTTTTTACCATCCCGGGTGTGCTGCTCGCGGCGGTGGCGGTCGCAGTGACCTCGTATGTCGTATTCCTCAGTGCTGTCGGTCTGACTCCCATGAAGCTGTCTGTGGTTCTGGTGGCCTTTCTTCTTGTTGGGTCATTCACCAGCATGCTCAGCGCCACCGATCCGTTGTGGTGGCAGAAGAACCTGAGCACCCTGGGCATCTCTGACGACATCTCAGCACTGGCGTTCAACCTCACCCTCGTCATCGCCGGTGTGATCGTGACGACCATTGCCCACTACGCGACGGCGTCCATCCCGGTCGGCGGCGACAGGGAATTGAACGGGCGAAAGCTGGTCCGTGGCGCACTCGTGCTCATCGGGGTCCTGCTGGCCTGCGTGGGGGTCTTCCCTGTCGATGAGTTTCTCACTGCCCACAATGTGGCAGCGACCGGAATGGCAGCCGTCTACGTCGCGATGGTGCTCGGCCTGCACCGATTCGTTCCGGCGATGCCGCGAGTCTTTGTCATGCTCGGATATGTCTTCGTCGCCATCATCGTTGTGCTGGCGGTGCTTTTTGCGACCGGTTACTACAACCTGACCGCAGTCGAACTCGTCGCGTTCCTGCTGATCTTCAGCTGGCTGATCGTCTTCCTCCGGAACACGCAGGCAATGGCTCACGAAGGCCTGGTTGGAGCTGGCAACAACAGGGAGCCGGTGGACGGTGATCATCTGCCCGGCGACCACCCGCCCGGCGATCATGCGGTTGCGACATGATGCAGGTGCTCGGCCATCTCCTGCCCATCGCTCTCGCATCGGCGCTGAGCTCGGTGCCGATCATGGCAACCATCCTGATCCTGCTGTCAAAGAATAAGCGGCGCTCGGCGGTGCCCTATCTGGTCGGTTGGACGTCAGGGATCTCCGGCGTGTTTGTGGGCCTCATCCTGCTTACATCGGTCATTCCCGAATCGGGGAATGGACAGGAGCAGCTGGTGAACGGCATTGCCCAGATCGTGATTGGACTTGCGTTGGTGGCATTTGCTGTCATCGTATGGCGCCGTTCGAGCGGCAGTACCGCCGGGCGTGAGCCCAGGTGGCTCTCCGGTGTTGGGTCGCTGGGGCCGTGGGCGTCGTTTGGCCTGGGGTTTGTGTTGAACCTGCGTCCCAAATCCATTCTGCTGAGCTCGGCCGCAGCCCTGTCCGTGCACGGTGGTGCACTCACAGTGGGCGGTGCCGCCGTCGTCGTCTGTGTCTACACTGTTCTGTCCGCCTCGACCGTGGCAGTACCCGTCATAGGGACCCTGGTGGCGCCGGTGAAGACGGAAGCGTGGCTGCTGGAGACACGTGCCTGGATCGCCAGGAACAACCGCACCGTTACCATCTTGATCCTGATGATGATCGGCGTGGTCATCGTGGGGAACGGGTTGACACGGCTCTGAACTCAGCGCTGCCACCATGAGGGCAACGGACTCGGGGTGACTTGCACTGCCTGGCTCTCATGATCTGCCATCTCGGCGGCTGTCAGCCGGTGGAGGGGGAGCCGAAACCGACAAGCAGCCGCGGCAGCAACTGCCAAACACCTTCCTGCAGGGCCGCTACGGCGTCGTTGTTGCCGGTGTGGATGCCGAGGAGGGCCTGCTGGAACATGCCATCGAAAACGGCGTACACGCTACTGCTGGAGAGCGCCACCTCAGCATGGGAGAATTCTGCGAAAGCGGTGATGATCCGCCAAACCATTTGCTCGAGGCTGCTGTCAACCTCGGCTACGTCGGCCTGAAAGTCGTCGCCAAACATGCTTTGGTTGCGCAGGTCGTACCAGAGCCTGTGCATGGCTGTGTCGTCCCGGGCCGACGCTGCCAGGGCGGCGGCAAACGCCAGCCGAACCTGTTCGGCGGAGCTTGCGTTTGCGGCTATTTCTTCATAGTGGGCGACGCAGGCACTCTTGTATTCGCGCACGCAGTACGTGATCAGCTCGACCTTGTCACGAAAATAATAGTGGAAGACGCCGTGCGAGAAGCCGGACTTCTGGGCAATTTCGCGCAGGCTTGTCCGTGCGTACCCGAACTCCGACAGGGTTGCCAAGGCTGCCGCGGCAAGCTCGGCCCGCCGCAGGGAAAACTTGTCCACCGTCCTGCGTTCAACCCGCACCGCAGCAGAAGACCGCGTCGTGGAAAACCGTGCGGCAGGTGATTCTGCCCCGGACGATTCTGTACCGGCCGGCTGTTCCCCGACCGGCTGCTGAATGGGCGTTTTAACGGGCATTCCGGAACTGCTTCGACTGGCCATGACCACATCCCCTCTGCCGCCACTATAACCCCACTGCTGCCACCGTAACCCGATCCGGCCGGAAAAGACGGGCCGCAGGAACCAAGGCAGCCCCACACCAAGAATTTATACAACTGGTCAAAAAACTCTGGACACCCGTCCAAACCCGTCCCATGGTGGGCGGAGGGAACGATGGCCGGCATGGCAGAAGCGGTGGGCGGGGTCGGTGCAGCCAACTCAAGGAGGAGTTCTGGATGAGCCATTTTGACCTCACCGGCCGCAAGGCGCTGGTCACCGGAGGTGCTCAAAACCTGGGCGCAGCGATAGCCAAGGCACTGACACAGGCAGGTGCCGCCGTCGTCCTGGGCGACGTAAACGCAGAAGCGGGCGAAGCCACGGCCGCCGAATTCCGCGCAGCAGGGGCACAGGCAAGCTTTGTCCACCTGGATGTGACCGACGGGGCCAGCTGGGATGCGGCCATGCCACAAGCCATTGCCGACCTCGGCGGGCTGGACATTCTCGTCAACAATGCGGCCATTGAAATCACCAGCCTGCTCATCGCACTTGACCCGGCACAGCTTCGAAAAATGCTGGACGTGAACATTGTGGGCACCTCCCTGGGCATCAAGAACGCCTTCAAGGCCATGCAACCCGGCGGCGCGGCGGGCCAGGGCGGGGCGGTCGTCAACATCTCCTCCGTTTCCGCGCTGATGGTGTTTCCCGCGTTGTCCGGCTACTCGGACACCCGGGCGAACAAGGCGACATGGCCAACGCCGTCGTCCTTCCCGCCTCCGATGCCGCCGGGTTCATCACCGGATCAGGACTTGCCGTCGACGGCGGCATGGGTCATGACAGTGAACACCACAGAAAACACCACAGCGAAGAAAAAACCGGTAGTTGTTTACGGGGCCACCGGCTATACCGGGCGGCTCATCATCGAATACCTGCGTGAATTCAATGTGCCCTTCATCGCGGCGGGTCGTGACGGGGACAGGGTGCGTGAGGTTGTTGAACGCGTGCCCGGCATCGACACCGTGGAGTACGACGTCGTCCAGGTTGAGCACACTATTGCCGCGCTCACCGAACTGTTCGACGGCGCCAGCGTTGTGTGCAACACGGCCGGGCCGTTCACCAAGCATGGCGGCGAAGTGGTCGAAGCGGCGCTGGCCGGTGGTGCCCACTACCTTGACACCACCGGCGAACAGGACTGGGTCATGCACTGCGCCGAAACCTGGGGCCCCGCATTTGCGGACAGGGGGCTGCTGCTGGCACCGGGCACCGCACAGATGCACACCACCGGTGAAATAGCAGCGAACATTGCGCTCGAGGAACCGGGCCTTGGTGCAGGAGCTCAGCTTCCGCATTGCAGGCGCCCTGCGCGCCAGCGGCGTGGGGCCGGGGGAGACGGCGGCGATCCTCTCCGCCAATGACCCCACCGCGTTCACCGTGGTGTTTGGCATCTCCCGGACAGGTGCCGTCTGGAGCCCCATCAACCCGCGCAGTGAGGCGGGTGAAAACAGGGAGCTGCTTGAGCGTTTCGACTGCAGGGTGCTCATCTTCCAGTCGAGTCTTACGGACATGGTGGCAGGGATCCTGCCGAACCTCCCCAAGGTTGCAACGGTTGTCTGCCTTGACGGCCCGTCGGAGTTCGGCACCTCCTTCGACGACTGGATCGATCCCGGCGCCGCGCCCAAAACAGGCGTGCCCCAAGCGGGCGGGCTCCCGGGCGGCGGGCACGGTGGGATTGTCGACGACCTGGCCATCATCGTCGGCACCGGAGGGACCACTGGCCGGCCCGAGGGCGTCATGCTGACCACGCGCAACATCGAAACCATGACGGCGATCGTGCTCATGAGCTACCAGTTCCAGGGGCGCCCCGCCTACCTCGCCCTGGCCCCGCTCACGCATGCCGCCGGGGTGCTGTGCTTCCCGATCCTGGCGAGCGGCGGGGAGATCGTGATCATGCCCAAGCCCGACATTGGCGAGTTTGTGGAGCTGATTGAGCGGCATCGGGTGACCCACACCTTCCTGCCGCCGACCCTGATCTACATGCTGCTGGGCCTGCCCGATCTGGACGCGCGCCGGCTGTCCTCGCTGCAGTGCTTTTGGTACGGCGCGGCCCCCATGTCCACCTCCCGGCTGGAGGAGGCGCTCACCCGGATCGGCCCGGTCATGGCGCAGCTGTTCGGCCAGACCGGGGCGCCCATGATGATCTCACCCATGTCGCCGGCCGAGCATTTTCGCCCGGACGGATCGATCGCCACGGAACGGTTGTCCTCCGCCGGCCGCGCCGCCCCGCTGGTGACTGTCGCCGTGATGGACGACGACGGACGGCAGCTGGGGAGCGGGGAGCGCGGTGAGATTGTGGTCAGGAGCTCCCTGGTGACGGCCGGCTATTACAAGAACCCCGAAGCCACAGCCGAGGCGAACCGGCACAGCTGGCACCACACCGGAGACATTGGCTATCTGGACGCCGAAGGTTACCTGTTCATCGTTGACAGGGCGAAGGACATGATCATCACCGGGGGCTTCAACGTGTACTCCGCCGAGGTTGAGCAGGCCATCATGAGGTACCCGGGTGTGCGGGACTGCGCCGTGGTGCAGGCCGACCCGACGCCAAGTGGGGCGAACAGGTGAGCGCCGTCGTGCAGGCCGACCCGGCAGTGCCGGTGGACGTGGCTGCACTGCTGGTATTTGTGAAGGGCGAGCTGGGGAGCGTGAAGTCGCCCAAGCGGATCGAGGTCTGGACAGACCTGCCGCGGTCGAAAGTGGGGAAGGTCCTGAAGGCCGAGATCAAGGCCGGCCTGCAGGGGGAGCAGTAACCGTGATTCCACCACCCCGCGCGGCCGCCAGAGGCCTGCCGGGCAGTCGTGCAGGCGTGCAGGCGTGCAGCTCCGGAGCGTGCCCGCTGCTGCGGCCCTCGGAACTGGGCAAATGTTAAGTTGGATAACTCAACATAAGGCGGTGATCCACACGGCCGGGGATGGCCCGGAGATGATGGCTGCCTTACGCAGCTGCAGGCACTTGGCGGTTGACGCAGCTGCCAGCATTTCGTGGCCGGTGTCCTTGTTGCGTATTGCATATTTGTGTCGCCTAAATAGTGGATTCTCATCCCTCAACTTGATATGTTGTTAGTCACATCATATTAAGGTTTGTTGAAGCAGTGAAGGGTGTCCGATGACAGCGGAAGTAGACATGATCGAATGGAACTGGGCGGGCAATTACAGCTACGGTGCCGGCACCATCCACCGCCCCGGGACAGTGGCGGAACTCGCCGCGCTGGTGGCGGCAGCACCGAAGGTGCGTGCCCTGGGATCACGGCATTCCTTTAATTCACTCGCTGATTCCGAAGGCGTGCTTGTCAGCCTGTCCAACATCCCGCCAAACATCCGCATTGACGCCGAGAACCTCACTGTCAGCGTCAGTGCAGGAACCACCTATGGTGTGCTTGCACCGGAACTGGCGAAGCAAGGCTTTGCGCTCCACAATCTGGCCTCGCTGCCGCACATTTCGATTGCCGGCGCCATCGCAACCGGGACCCACGGATCGGGGAACGGCAACGGAAATCTTGCCACGTCCGTTTTGGGCCTGACGTTTGTCGGCGCCGACGGGGCGCTGAACACCGTGACGCGTGCGGAAACGCCCGATTTTCCGGCCTACGTGGTGGGCCTTGGTGCCCTGGGCATTGTCACCGAAGTTGTTTTGCGGATCGAGCCGGACTTCATGGTTGCCCAGCACGTTTACACAGACTTGCCCTGGGACACGGTGCTGGCGAACTACGACGCCGTCACCTCCAGCGCCTATTCAGTCAGCCTCTTCACCGATTGGAGCGGCGACACCGTGGAGCAGGCCTGGTTCAAGCAGCGGCTGGGGGACGGGCTCACCTGGAACTTCCCGGAAACGCTCTTTGGCGGCGTGGCGTCGCCCAGCGAACGGCACCCGCTGCCGGGAGTCTCTGCCGTGAACTGCACTCCGCAACTGGGGCTGGCCGGACACGCCTCGGACCGGCTCTCGCACTTCCGCATGGACTACCTGCCAAGCAACGGCGATGAGATTCAAAGCGAATACCTCGTGCCCCGTGAGCATGCGGCGGCGGCCATGACAGCCATGCGGCGGCTCACGGACGTCATTTCGCCGTTGTTGCTGGTGGCAGAGATCCGCACCATTGCCGCCGACGACCTGTGGCTGAGCGGCAACCATGGACGTGACGGCATTGCGCTGCACTTCACGTGGCGGCTGGACCAGGATGCCGTGGAAGGCGTGCTGCCGTTGATTGAACAAGCGTTGGCACCTTTCAACGCCAGGCCCCACTGGGGGAAGGTCTTTACCGTGGCTGCGGCAGCCATTGCACCGCTGTACCCCAAGTTCGATGAGTTCAAGGCGCTGGCCCGTTCGCTGGATCCAAGCGGCAAGTTCCGCAACGACTTCCTGGCACGGACTGTCTTCGCCGACTAGGAAATGCCACCCGGCCGGCGAAACCGAAGGTTCCGGTGGCAGGCAAACAGCCCCTGTGCGCACGCGCACAGGGGCTGTTTGCCTGCTTTGTTTATCCTTGGACGGAACCGGCCACGGTCGTCCTGATGTTGGCCGGCTCCGTGAGCGGGACGGCGTCCGGACGCGGGCACGTGCTGGCAATGTCGACGAGCCGGCCTGTGTGGGCCGAGGTCAACACTGCCTCCATGACTTCCAGCGCGTGGAAGGCCAGGGAACCCCCGGCGCGGGGCTCGGCGCCCGCGGCTGTCGCGGCAAGGTCGTGCAGGCCGATGCCACGTGAACCGTCCACGTAGCCGCCTGACACCGGCAGTGTCGTCCACTCCTTGCCGCCGGGTTCCCCGGCATTGAGACGCCGCAGCTTGACGTCGCCGTCGAACCTGTTGGGGTCCGGGACAATGAGCGAGCCGCTGTCGCCGTGGATTTCAATGTTGTTGGCCTGGGTTGCCACCGCATCAAAGCTCATGATCAGGGTGGACAGGGCGCCGGACTCGTGGACCAGCACGCCGCTGACGTGGGTGTCGGTTGTCACCGGAATCTCTTCCCCGGCCCGCGGACCACTGCCGATGGTGCGGGTATCCCGCGTGTGGCTGGCAGCACCAATAACGGATTTCACCGGGCCCAACAGTGTCACCAGGGAGGTGACATAGTAGGGTCCCATGTCCAGCAACGGGCCGCCGCCGGGAACGTAATAGAAGTCAGGGTTGGGATGCCAGCGCTCATGCCCAGGGTTCATCATCGTGGCTGTGGCCGAGATGGGACGGCCAATCAAGCCGTCGTCAATGGCCCGGCGCGCGGTCTGCGTGCCCGTTCCCAAAACGGTGTCGGGGGCACACCCCACCATGACGCCGGCGGCTGCCGCGGCAGCCAAGACTTCGGCTGCCTCTTCGGCGGTGGCCGCCAACGGCTTCTCGCCATAGACATGCTTGCCGGCGGCGATCGCCTGCAGCGCGACTTGTGCATGCGCCGCCGGGATGGTGAGGTTCAAGACCAGCTGCACCTCGTCGTCGTCCATCAACTCCTGCACCGACAGGGCACGGACGCCGGGAAGGTCCGCAGCCACTGCCTCGGCGCGGGACACATCCAGGTCGGCCACGGCAACCAGCCGGAGCGTCTCCAGCGACGGGAGCGTGCCCAAGTACTGGGCGATGATGTTCCCACAGCCCACAATGCCAATGTTCAGGATGTTTAGCGGCTCGCCCATGACATGCCCCTTTCGATGATGGTTTTAACGTTGCTGTCTTCCAGGATGTCCACGTGGTGGCCAGGGGTGGCCACGAAGATTCGGCCCTTGCCCCATTGCCGGGTCCAGATGGCGGGGGAGATGACCTCGCGATTCCAGGGATCCCATTCGCGCACCTTTTGGGTGGTGGTGGCCAGCACGTCGATGTAGTCGTCGGTCAGGACCCAGTACTGTTCGGTGACCAGGTCGAAGTCGCCGATGCCTTCGGTGATGGGGTGGCTGGCACCCTCCGGCGTCATGGTGACGGTGTAGGGAACATAGTTGTCTGACTGCTCGCCGGTGTGTTCATCGGCATGCTTGCCGGGGTGGCAGGCGAACTGTCCGCCGATCAGGTGCAGGTAGTCGGAGTTGTTGCGGTACGAATCGGCGATGCCGCCATGCCAGCCGGCCAGCCCTGTGCCGTTTTCGACGGCGGCCCGCAGACCCTCAAACTCCTCCTTTTCAATGGTCGTCATGGTGTTGCACTGCACGATCAGGTCCACGCCGGCCATGTAATCGGCGTCGGCGTAGACCGCCGGACCCTCCTCGACTCGGACTGTGAAGCCGTTCTCGCGCAGATAGGGGATGAAGAGCTCGGTGGCCTCGACGGGCTGGTGTCCGTCCCAGCCGCCGCGGACCACAAGTGCGTTTTTGGTGGTGGTCATGCGTTATTTCCTTTGATGGTGGTCCATTGACTGTTGTTGGCGGCGCTGTACTCGACGGCGGCGAGCACCTTTTGCACACCCAGGGCTTCCCTGAACGACGGCGTGGGCTGGGTTTGGTTCCCCAGTGCCGTCACCAGGTCCGCCACCTGGTGCGTGAATCCGTGTTCGTAGCCGAGGCCGTGGCCGGTGGGCCACCAGTTGCCCACGTACGGGTGGACAGGTTCGGTGACCATGATGCGGTGGAAGCCGCGGGCGTCCTCGGCGTCGGAGCCGTCGTAGAACTGCAGAAAGTTCATGTCTTCAAAGTCGAACGCGACTGAACCGAGTGTGCCGTTGAGCTCGAGCCGGTTGGCGTTCTTGCGGCCGAGGGCGGTGCGGGTGGCTTCAAAGATGCCGATCGCGCCGCCGTCGAACCGGGCCGTGAACAGGGCTGCATCGTCCACCGTCACTGGTCCGCGCGGTGTGTCTGCCGTGATGTTGCCGTGCCCGCCCAGGCCCACAAATTCACCGCCGACGGGGCGTTCCTTGGTGAACGTTTCCAGCAGTGCCGAGACGCCTGTGATGTTCAGGCCCGTCACGAACTGGGCGGCGTCGATGCTGTGCGCGCCAATGTCGCCGAGTGCGCCCGACCCGGACTTGGATTTGTCCATGCGCCAGGTCAGGGGCGCGTTTTCATCCGACAGCCAGTCCTGCAGGTACTGGGCTCGGACCTGGCGCATGGTGCCGAGCCGGCCGTCCTCGACCATGCGTTTCATCAGGGCCAGGGCCGGGGTGCGCCGGTAGGAGTAGCCGCACATGGCGAACACGCCGTTTTTGGCGGCCTCCTCCGCAACGGCTGTCATCTCTTCGGCTTCGGCAACGCTGTTGGCCAGCGGCTTCTCGCACAGGACGTGCTTGCCGGCCCGCAGCGCAGCCATTGCGATTTCGGCGTGGGTGTTGCCGGGGGTGCAGATGTCGATCAGGTCGATGTCGTCGCGTTCGATGAGGGCGCGCCAGTCGGTTTCCACCGAACCCCACCCCATGCGCTGGGCGGCCTGTTCGACGCCGGCCTGGTTGCGTCCGGCGATCGCCGTCAGCTCCGGGGTGAGCGGCAGGTCAAAGAAGCGGTGCGCTGTGCGCCAGGCGTGCGAATGGGCGGTGCCCATGAACGCGTAGCCCGCCATGCCCACCCGCAGCGCGGGGGGAGACTGCTGTGCCATTGGAGGAGTCCTTAATGCTTGTGGTGGGTTGAAACTATTGCTGAAGGTGGTTATTTGCTGAAGCCGGCGGTCAGGCCGCTCAGGAGCTGGCGGCGGCCGATGATGTACAGCACGAGCACGGGGAGCGTGCTCAGCACCACCGAGGCCAGCACGGCGGGGATGTTGACGCTGAATTCGCCCTGGAACGTCCACAGTCCCAGCGGGAGCACCCGCAGTTCGGGGCTCTGCGTCAGGATCAGGGGCAGCAGGAAGCCGTTCCAGACCCCGAGTCCGTTGTAGATGCCGACAGTGACGATGGCAGGTTTCGTCAGTGGCAGGGCCAGCCGCCACATGGTCTGCCATTCGCTGCAGCCGTCCAGCCGCATGGACTCGAACAATTCATTCGGTACGTCGCGGATGAAGTTGCACATGATCAACACGCTCAGCGGGATGGCGAAGGCAATGGAGGGCAGGATGATGGCCAACAGGCTGTCATAGAGATTCATCCTGATGATCATCAGGTAGACCGGGATGATCGTGGCCTGCAGCGGGATGGCAAGACCCATCAGGAAGAGCGCATTGACGCCCTTGAGGAACTTGCCGTTGCCGCGAACGATCGCGAAGGATGCCATGAAGGCCACTGCCAGGGTGGGGATGACGGCCCCGACGGTGATGATGACGCTGTTGAAGAAATAGCGGGTGAAGTCTGCCTCCAGCACCATCTTGTAATTTTCCAGCGTCGGTGACGCCGGTGGTGCCAGCGGGTTCTCGGCAAAGTAGCCGGCCTGCGTCTTCAAGCTGGTGATGACGACGTAATAGATGGGAATGATGGTGACGGCCAGCCACAGCCAGCCGGCGGCGCCGCCGGGGAGGTTGAGCCTGCCCAGCCGGCGTTTCAATTTTCCTGACGGTGCCGGGGGAGTTGTCTTGCGTCCAGTTGCCGCGGGGGTGAGAGTTGTTGCCATGTTACATGCCTTCCAGTTGGCTGCCGCTGCGGTCCTTGCCGCCCAGCCGCTGCAGGAACAGTGCCAGGGTCAGTCCGATCACCACGAGGATCACGGCAACGACGCTGGCCGGCCCCATGAGGTTGGCCCGGAACCCGGTCAGGTACATGTCCAGGGGGAGGATGCGGGTGGCGTTTCCGGGGCCACCGCCTGTCAGCACGAAAATCAGGTCAAAGTAGGTCAGTGATCCGACAGTCATGAGGGTGGAGGAGGTGATGATGGTGTACTTCAGTTGCGGGATGGTGATGAAAAAGAACTGCTGGACCTTCCCTGCACCGTCAATTTCGGCGGCCTCATAGATTGAACGCGGGATCTGGCGCACGCCGCCTTGGTAAATCAAGGTGTGGAATGGTACAAACTGCCAGGCGATGACAAAGATGACAACGCCCAGTGCCAGCCCAGGACTGCCCAGCCAGTCCTGGGCCAGGATGGGCATGTGCAGGCCGGCGGCCAGCCCGAAGTTCGGATCCAGAAGGGCCTTGTAGGCGATGGCGATCGCGGCTGAAGACAACAGCAGCGGCAGGAAGTACAGCACTGCCAGCAGCGCCCGGTACTTTTGGCTGCCCGCCGTGAAAACACCCAGCAGCAGGCTTATCGGGGTCTGAATCAACCACGAGACGATCATGACCACAAACGTCAGCCACAACGCGTGGTACATGTCGGGATCGGCGAAGGCACTGAGCCAGTTGCTCACCCCTGCCGGCGTGATGGCTCCGATGCCGTCCCAGTTGGTGAAGCTGAGGATCAGCACGCCCGCCAGGGGGACCACGGCGAAGACGACGAAGAAGACAAGCGCCGGGACAGCAAGCCAGGCCAGGGATCCTGTCTTGCCCTTGGAAATTTCCGTTGCCCGCGGCTTGCGTGGCCGGGGTGGTGACGCCGTGGCGGATAGTTGCCCGGTGCTCAGGTGCCCGGTGCTCATTTACCGATGGTCGCGTTCATGTTGGTGGCGAACTTTTCGGGGGTGATTGACTTGACGAACAGCTGGTCGATGTTGTTCAGCAGGGCTTCCGAGGCCACAGGGCTCAATGCCTGGTCCCAAGACTGCTGGAAGTTCGGCGCATTCTTGCTGAGGTTGTAGACGTATGTCAGGAATTCGCCGTCGTCGGTTGCGGCCAGCTGGTCCTCGATGCCGTTGACCACCGGCACGCCGCCGGTGGCGATGTAGGCGGAAACCTCGGCGTCGGCCAGCAACCCCTCCTGGAAGAACTTCTTGGCGGACTCCTTTTCCGCATCCGTAGCCTTCGCGGAGATGGACAGGTAGTTGGAGGGGTTGCCAACACTGTTCTTTGGGTCGCCCTTGCCGCCCGGGATGGTGGGGAAGTCCACCCAGCCTAACTTTCCGTCCTGGACGAACCCGGCGCCGTCGTTCTTCATGGCGCCGTAGGTCCAGCCACCATGCAGCATCATGGCTGCCTTGCCGGTGAACAGCAGGGCCTGGTCGGCGTTGCTGTCAGCTGTGATGGAGGAGAAGCCCTTGATGAAGCCGTCCGCCGACACCAGCTCCTGGATTTTGGTCAGCGCCTCGATGGCTGCCGGGTTGGACCAGGCGTCCGGCTTGCCGGTGAAGATGTCATTGAACACTTCGGGGCCACCAACGCGATCGAACATATATTCGAGCCACATCATGGATGTCCAGCGGGACTGTCCGCCGAGCGACAGCGGTGCGATTCCCATGCCGTTGAAGGTCTTAACCAGGGACAGGAGGTCGTCCCAGGTCTTGGGCGGCTGCACTCCGGCCTTTTCAAACAGTTCCTTGTTGTAATAGAAGATGATTGGCTGCACGGTGGTGGCCGGAATGGCGTAGACCTTGCCGTCCACGGTGGCAGACCCAAAGGCGGATGTGAAGAGTCGTTCCTTGACCTTCGGGTTCTCCTCAAGCCAGCTGGTCAGGTCCTCCACCTGGGAGGCCTCGGCGTAGGACTTCAGGATGCCGCCGCCCCAGCCGTAGATGAGCGTTGGGGCCTGGCCGGCGCCGATGGCTGTCTTGATCTTTGTCTTGTAGGCATCGTTCTGGAAGAAAGTGACCTTGATGGCGTTGTCGGGATTGGCCTTGCTGAAGGCGTCCAGGGAGTCCTTGCGAATGACCTCGTTCGGTTCGCCGCTGACCGACCACATTGACGTGCCGGTGGCCGTCCCGGCCGGACCTGACGTGCCACAGGCGCTGACGGCGACAGCCGCGAACGGCACCAAGGCGGCAAGTGAGAGGAAGGATCGACGTGAGGTGGGGTTGTGTTTCATTCTTATCTCCATTGAAAAGGGCCGGGCTCTGCAGGATCTGAATTACTGGCGGCGAATGACTCAAATAATGTTCGAAATGTTTCGCAACTAATTCTGCGACTGGAATGAACCTAGTCGTGATTGGCATCACACGTCAAGCCCCATTTTGCGGAATTTGACTGACGGCAGTGTCATGCTTCAGACTTCGAGCACTGAAACATTTCGGAAGGCTAGGTCCAGTCGTGAAAGAAAAGGGGTCGAAGATGAAGCCCGTCCTTGCCACGGTTGCCGCGCTCGCCGGAGTCTCGGCTCCCACGGTGTCCAAGGTGATCAATGGTCGCGATGACGTTGCCGAGGCGACGCGTGTGCGTGTTCAGGCCGCGTTGGCGGAGCTTGATTACCGGTCGCCCATGCAGCGCCGGGCCAGGTCAACCGGGCCGGCCATGGTGGACCTTGTCATTGACGGGACCAACACCCCGTACTCCATGGAGCTGCTCACCGGAATCCTCGACTGTGCTGCCGTCGAGGATGTGGATGTCGTGGTTGGCAACATGACTCCGGCAAAACTGCATCGGGCCAACCATGCGGAATGGGCCCAGAGGATGGTGGAGTCCGGGCGCAACGGCCTGATCCTGGTCACGTCCGAGCTGACCATGCCCCAGCTCGAATCCTTCCAGCAACGCAATATTTCGGTCGTCGTGATCGATCCGTTGAATCCGCCGCGCCAGGGGTACACCAGCGTGGGGGCGACGAATTGGGCAGGCGGCAAGGCGGCCGCCGAACACTTGATCGCCTTGGGGCATCAGCGCATCGCGTTTCTGGGTGGTCCCAATGCCGCCGAATGCAGCGTGGCGAGGCTCCACGGCTATCTGGCGGCGCTGATGGGGCATGGCATCGCCGCGCGGCCCGAGTACATCTTGGCCGGGGAATTCAACAAGGGTTTCGGCCAGGCCGGCACTCGCGAGATGCTCGCCCTGGACGAGCCGCCCACGGCCATCTTTGCCGGCTGTGACGCGACAGCATTGGGTGTCCTGGAGGAAGCGCGCCGCCAAGGCATTCGGGTCCCCGACGATCTGAGCCTTGTGGGCTTCGACGGCACCCCGCTGACAGAGCAAACCCTGCCAAGGCTCACTTCGGTCGCCCAGCCGTTGCAGGAAATGGGCAGGGCCGCACTGCGGGCTGTCCTGCGCATGACCAGGGGGGAGGTGCTCGATTCCTCGCACATGGAACTCGCCACCGAACTGGTCATCCGGGACTCCACGGCCCCTCCGCGTGCGAGCTAATTTGTACGCGGGCTAATCCGCGTTCCAGTGCATCGGCCTTGCGGCCAGCCGTCGCAGGTGTTAGCTGCCTCGCGGGCGGCATGCCCCGTCAATGGCAGTGGCTGGCACCCGCCCTCCCAGGGTGAAAGTGCCCGACGTCGGACGTGCCAAGCCAGCAAGGCAGTACGGCGGGTTTGACTTGCCAGAACCGCGGGCCCCACAATGGACACCATTTCACGTGGGGCAACAGAGAGTGACGCCCCGTGCACGACTGTGGCGGGCGGTTCCTTGCCTGTAGTGGTGGCCATGCCCCACATGGGACGCGTCGCCACGCCAGATGGCCTGACTCAATCGACAAGCCAGTGCAGAATTCAGTGTGGCCTGCGCTCGCAGGCAAGCCGTGGCACTTTTGGGTTTCACGCTGCTCGTAGCTGTCCTTGCCGTATGTGGCATCGAGCGCCGTCCGCGGGATGGTGCTGCTGCCTGTCTTGGCGGCTTGATCCGCTGCCTTCCCCTGTGGGTTGCGTCGGTCCGATCGGGCAAGGGCAGATCCTCAAACCCATCGGCCGTCATGGATCGGCCGGGCTCTCTGGCCTGAACGGCGGGTTGCTTCCTAACGGACTCCTCGAGCCCGGGACGGCGACGAGGGCCATCGCCACCTCCTCCTCACCAGAAGTCACCAATGATGGCACCTGAGGGCATCAGGAGGCAGAGAGACCTTGACTTCCGGAGGGAGGGTGTTCGGCCTACCGCAGCCCACTCGCGTCAGACACGCTGCCGGCCAGGGCCTTGACCTCGTCTGGAGTAACACGCCCCAGGCGGCCGTCCAGGGTGAGGCGCAGCCTGGCGGCGGCGACCTGGACGCGGCGTTCCCGGGGAGTCATGTCCTTGCTCTCCAACAGCCTTGCCTCTTCATTGTCGGTGTTGGTGACAGCTGCCCAGGCGACGTCGAACAGTTCCAGTTCCTCGGTGTGCGCCAGCGTGCTGCGGGCCAGAACCTCCAGGGTGGCAAGGCCCAGCGCCCTGGTGGACGGGTTGTCGTCAAGCGCGCGGTCCAGCGCCCACTGTGCGCGTCTCCACCATTCGGTGCGGTCGTCGGCCTTTGCCCGCTGCTTGAGCGTAAAGCCGCCGATCACGGCGGCCACAATGGCGCCCAGCAAAATGGCGAGTGGGCCAAGCGCACCGAGGATCTCCCACCACTGTGCGGGCGCGGAATCGACGGCCATGCTGAGCGGTGCTGGCGACGGCGTCATGGGGCCAGTCTAGACGCATGCTTCGGCACCATCCCCGGCTCGGATGAAGGATAAAGCAGCGCCCAAGAAACTCCCGCGATCACTTGACGCACATCACAATTGAACTTAGACTCATAAAAAATGAATCCACATTCACTTTGACTGAAGGCAAGTTCAATGAGGCGGCAATGAGTTCAACAGCAGCAACCCGGCACGACGCACACAACGCCGATCCGGCGCTCGCAGCCACGGCAGCCCGGGCCTCCCTGCGCAAGCGCCAGCTGCTCAGCGCCGCGGCACGGCTGATGGCCCGTGACGGTGCCGATTCCGTCTCAATGCAGGCACTGGCCGCCGAAGCCTCCGTCAGTGTTGGCTTGATCTACCGCTACTTCGGCGCCAAGGAAGACCTCCTGCTGGCCGTCATCGTGGAAGTCCTGGACGCCTTTGACGAACAGGTGCCGGCAGCCATCGAAGCCGCGGGAACCGACCCGGTGGAACGGATTGCCGCAGCGTTCGCCGCCTACTGCAGCGTCATCAACGACCACCGCGACGCGGCAGTGCTGTCCTACCGGGAATCGAAATCCCTGGGCGCCGAGGGTCGGGAAAAGATCAAGGAAATGGAAATCAGCACCGTGCTGCCCCTGAAACAGGCGGTCATTGAAGCCATCGAAGCGGGCCGGTTGGTTCGTGTCGACGCCGAGCTCTTCGCGTACAACCTGCTCCTGCTCGCCCACGCCTGGGCACTGAAGCGCTGGTACTTTGAACGCTCCTTCGACTTTGACAGCTATGTCCGCAAGCAAACCGCCGTCGCCCTTGCCGCCGTCGTGCAATCCGAACACCGCGCCAGGTACAGCCACCTGCTGGACCTGAGCTGAACAGCCCGCCAAAAATCTTGACCTGACACAAAGACGTGACACAACGAAAGGCATTGCCATGACCAGCTATGAAGACATCCTCTACGAGGTCGAGGGCCCCACCGCGATCATCACCATGAACCGCCCGCACCGCTACAACGCCTTCCGGGGACGCACTGTGGAGGAACTGATCAAGGCCTTCCGCGCCGCCTGGGCGGACCGCTCGGTGCAGGCAGTCATCCTCACCGGCGCCGGCGAAAAGGCCTTTTGCACCGGCGGCGATGTCAAGCAGCGTGCCGAAACCGGCGACTACGGTCCCACCGAATCCGGCATGTTTGAAATCGGCAACCTGCACAAGCTGATCCGCGACATCCCCAAGCCCGTCATCGCAGCCGTCAACGGCGTTGCCGTCGGCGGCGGCCACGTGCTCCACGTCCTGTGCGACCTCACCATCGCCGCAGACACCGCCAAATTTGGCCAGGCCGGACCCCGCGTGGGCTCATTCGACGCCGGCTTCGGCTCCGCCTACCTGGCCCGGGTGGTGGGGGAGAAACGGGCCCGTGAGATCTGGTTCCTTTGCCGCCAGTACGACGCCGTCACCGCCGAACGCTGGGGACTGGTCAACACCGTAGTTCCGGCGGGCGAACTCATGGCCGAAGCCAAGGCCTGGGCCGCCGAAATCGCCGAAAAGAGCCCCACCGCACTGCGCTTCCTGAAGCAGTCCTTCAACGCAGACTCCGACCACATGGCCGGGCTGAGCAACCTCGCCATGTCCGCCCTTGACCTGTTCACAGCCTCACCCGAGGGCCTGGAAGGCGCCGCAGCCTTCGCGGAACAGCGCAAGCCGGCCTTCAACGAACACGTCATCAGCCACTAGATCAGCCAGTCAGGAATTCCGCCAGAAAGGCGAGCACCATGGATTTTACGCTTACGGCGTCGCAGCAAAAATACGTCAAGGAAGCGCGCACGGTGGCTGCCATGATCGCCCCGGGATACAAGCAACGGGAGATTGACCGGGCCATCGCGCCGGAACTTCGCCTTGAAATCGGTGGGCGCGGACTTATCGCCCCCGAACTGCCGGTGGAACTTGGCGGACGCGGAGAGCGCCGCCTGACCTCGGGACTGATCACCGAGGAAATCGCCCGCGGCGACTTCAACGTGGCCTATCTGCAGGTGGTCGGCTCCCTTGTCGGCCAGATCCTGGCCAAAAGCGCCACCCCGGCGGTGGCCTCCCGCTGGGTGCCCAAGATCGCCAGCGGCGAGGAGATCGTCGCCATCGGCCTCTCGGAACCCGGTGCGGGCTCCGACGCCGGCAACCCGTCCCTGACAGCACGTCGCGAGCGCGGCGGATGGGTCCTGAACGGCACGAAATCCATGTCCTTCGCCAAACAGTGTGGCGCCACGGTTGTCTTCGCCAAGACTGATCCGGAACAGCGCCGGGGTCGTGGCATCAGCGCCTTCCTGGTCGACATGGCCGGGGACGGCCTGGAAATTGAGGGCGTCAATGACATGGGCACCCGGGCCGTCACGCGCGGCTTTGTGCACTTTTCGGACGCCTGGATTCCGGAGGAGCACCTCATTGGCGACGAGGGTGCTGGCTTCACCCAGGTGATGCAGGGCTTTGACTTCAGCCGGGCCCTCATCGGCCTGCAGTGCATTGGTGCGGCCGCCGTGACCGTGGAGGAAACCTGGGCGCATGTCTCCTCCCGCCAAGCCTTCGACCAGCCGCTGAGCAAATTCCAGGGCGTTGCCTTCCCCCTGGCCGAAAGCGAAACCCTGCTGACCGCAGCAAGGCTGCTGTGCCACCAGACGCTGTGGCTCAAGGACGAGGGCCTGCCGCACACCTCCCAGGCCGCCATGTGCAAATGGTGGGCCCCCAAAACCGCCTACGACGTCATCAACTCCTGCCTGCTGCTGCACGGCCAGTTTGGCTACATCCAGGATCTGCCCATCGAACAACGCATGCGGGACGTCCTGGGCCTGCAAATCGGCGACGGCACCGCCCAAATCATGAAACTCATCATCGCCCGGCAATCCGTCGGCCGCGAGTTCGCGCCCTAAACAGGCGCACCGCCACCCACACCACCCCTCAACTGCAAGGAAGCAAACAATGGGAAAGCTTGAGAACAAAATTGCCATCGTGACAGGTGCTGGAAGCGGCATTGGCCGCGGCATCGCCGAAAAACTGGCTGCCGAAGGCGCCACGGTCGTCGTCGGGGACATCAACTCCGACGCCGCCCGGGAAACAGCAACTGCGCTGGGCAACAACTCCATCGGTGTCAGCGCCGACGTCACCAACCGCGAATCCGTGGACGCCATGGTCGCAGGGGTCGTAGAGAAGTTCGGCCGCATCGACATCCTCGTCAACAACGCCGGCTGGGACAAAGTTGAACCCTTCCTGAAAAGCAAGGTGCCCGACTGGGACCGTGTCATCGCCATCAACCTCTACGGGACGCTGCACTGCAGCCAGGCCGTGCTGGCCGTCATGGCCGAACAAGGCCATGGCGCAGTCATCAACATTGGCTCGGACGCCGGCCGGGTCGGTTCCTCCGGGGAAGCCGTCTACTCGGCGGCCAAGGGCGGCATCATTGCCTTTACCAAGACAGCTGCCCGTGAAATGGCGCGCAACAAGGTCACCGTGAACTGTGTGAGTCCCGGTCCCGCCGACACCCCGCTCTTTGCCGGCATCAGCGCCGAGAACCCGAAACTGCGTGAGGCACTGGAACGGGCCATCCCCCTGCGCCGGCTGGCCCAGCCTGCCGACCTGGCCAACGCCGTCGCCTTTTTCGCCTCCGATGAAGCAGCCTTCATCACCGGCCAGACGCTGTCCGTCAGCGGCGGCCTCACCATGAGCTGACCCCAAACCGGGGTTCGGCCATCTCTCAATGACGAGTGTGAAGGGTTAGCACCATGACTTTTGAAACCATCCTGACGCCTGAGCAGACGGAGCGCTTCACGGCGTCCGGCGACTGGCAAAACAAGACGCTGACGGACTTTTTGGACCAGGCAGCCGCAACGACGCCGGACAAAACGGCAAGCGTCGACGCCCGCCGCAGCATCAGCTACGCGGAGCTGAAGCAGCAGGTGGACAGGTGCGCCCTCGGCCTGCTGGAGCTGGGCGTGTCACCAGGGGACGTCGTGTCGATCCAGCTGCCCAACTGGATCGAATGGCTGGTTGTCCACTACGCAGCCGTGCGGATCGGGGCGGTGACCAATCCCTTGATTCCCGTGTACAGGGACCGCGAAATCGGGTTCATGATGGAGCGCGCCAAAACGAAGGTGCTCGTCGTCGCGCAAAGCTTCCGCGGCTTTGACTTTCCTTCCATGATTGACCGGCTGCGGCCTGGACTGCCCAGCCTTGAACACGTACTGGTGGTCGACGCCGCCCCCGGTTTGGCCGGGGGATTCACCAGTTGGGCGGAGTTCATGGAGACCCCGTGGGAGGGCCGCCGCGACCCCGCTGGTCTGGCAGTCCTGCGGCCGGATCCCAACAGCCTCTCGCTGCTCATCTTCACCTCCGGAACCACCGGCCAGCCCAAGGGTGTCATGCACACCCACAATACGTTGGTGGCCGGCAGCGTGCCGTGGCCTGACAGGCTCGGCATGGACACGTCAGCCGTGATCCACATGGCGTCAACCTTTGCGCACCTGACAGGCTACCTTTACGGTGTATCCCTGCCGCTCCAGCTCGGGGCCACCGGCATCTTCCAGGACGTGTGGAAGGCCGAGACGTTTGTTGAACTCGTGGAAAAACACGGCATCCAGCACACATCCGGCGCCACACCGTTCCTGCACGACCTCCTGGAAGCCAGCAACCTGGCCGACCACGATGTCTCCTCACTGAAGCGCTTTTGCTGCATGGGCGCACCCATTCCGCGCGTTATGGTTCGGCAGGCCCACGAGGAACTGCCGGGAATGAGCGTCTTTGGCGGCTGGGGCCAGACCGAATGCGGGCTTGTCACCATGGGCAGCCCCAGCGATCCCGTTGAAAAGATCATCACCAGTGACGGGCGGGCGCTGGGCGGCATGACGATCCGCATCGTCGACCTGGACGGGGCCGTGCAAGCAGCAGACATGGAGGGCCGCCTGCAAATCCAGGGCCCCTTCCTGTTCCAGGGCTACCTTGGCCAGCTTGAATCAACCCGGGAGCTGTTTGACGGGGACTGGTTCGACACGGGGGATCTGGGCAGCATCGACGCGGACGGCTACCTCAAGATCGCCGGCCGCACCAAGGACGTCATCATCCGCGGCGGCGAGAACATTCCCGTGGCCTATGTTGAGAACGTGCTCTACGAACACCCCGACATCGATGCCGTCGCCGTGGTTGCCATCCCGCACCAGCGACTGCAGGAGACAGCCTGCGCTGCAGTGATTCTCAAGGACGGTGCACCGGACTTCACTTTCGCCGACATGCAGCAGTTCCTGAACGGGAAGGGCGTCGCCAAGCCATATTGGCCCGAGCGGCTGGAAGTCGTCGCCGATTTTCCCAGGACACCGTCGGGCAAGATTCAAAAATTCCAGCTGCGCGACCGCTTCACCGCCTCGGAAAGCGTCACTCGGGCCGCTGTGGCCACCGATGCCAACACCCCAAAGGAAACACGATGACCACCAACACCACACCCTCCGGGACCACACAGGCCAAATCGTCGTCGGCCAGTACCGCACAGCGTTCGGACGTGCTCAACCTTGACGCGCTGCTCAGCGCCGAAGAGCTGGAACTGCGCGCCACCGTGCGCCGCTTTGTGGACGAACGCATCCGTCCCAACATTGCCGCCTGGTACGAGGACGCGGTGTTCCCCGTTGAAATCGTGAAGGAAATGGGTGCCCTGGGCCTGCTGGGCATGCATCTGGACGGCTACGGCTGTCCGGGCCGGTCCGCCGTCGAATATGGCATCGCCGCCATGGAACTGGAAGCCGGCGATTCCGGCCTGCGCACCTTCGTCAGTGTGCAGGGCTCCCTGGCCATGAGCGCCATCCACAAATGGGGCTCCGAGGAGCAAAAGAACAGGTACCTGCCCGGCATGGCCAAGGGCGAGATCATCGGCTGCTTCGGCCTGACCGAACCAACAGCCGGCTCCGACCCGTCCTCCATGGCCACCTTCGCCCAGCGCGACGGCGACGGCTGGGTGCTCACAGGCGCCAAGCGCTGGATCGGGCTGGCCTCGATCGCCCAGATCGCAGTCATCTGGGCCATGACCGACGACGGCGTCCGCGGCTTCCTGGTGCCCACGGACACCCCCGGGTTCACCGCCACCCCGATCCAGGGGAAACTCTCGATGCGGGCCTCCATCCAATGCGACCTCAGCTTCGAGGACGTCCGCCTGCCGGCCGATGCCCTGCTGCCCGGCGCCAAGGGCCTGCGCGGTCCCTTCTCCTGCCTGAACGAGGCCCGCTATGGCATCATCTGGGGTGCCATGGGCGCCGCCCGGGACAGTTACGAGGCAGCCCTGGACTATTCCCTGGAGCGGCTGCAGTTCGACAAGCCACTGGCCGCCTACCAAATCACGCAGCAGAAACTTGTCAACATGCTCCTGGAAATCCAGAAGGGCACATTGCTTGCCATCCACACCGGGCGCATGAAGGATGCCGGCACCTTGGAGCCGGTGCAGATCTCCGTGGGCAAGCTGAACAACTGCCGGGAGGCCATCCAGATCTGCCGCGACGCCCGGGCCATCCTCGGCGGAAATGGCATCACACTGGACTACTCGCCGCTGCGCCATGCCAACAACCTCGAATCGGTGCGCACCTATGAGGGCACCGACGAGGTCCACACCTTGATTCTGGGCAGCCACATCACCGGCATCCCGGCCTTCCGCTAGGAGTCCCATGAACCACGAAACGATCCTCACCGACATCCGCGACGGGCTCGGCATCATTACCATCAACCGGCCGGAATCCCGCAACGCCCTGAGCCGGACGGTGCTGGCGGAGATCGCCGCCGCGCTGGCGGCGTTCCGTAACAATCCCGACGTGGGCGTGGTGGTCTTCACCGGCGCCGGCGACAAGGCGTTCGTGGCGGGCGCCGACATCAACCAGCTCGTTGGCTACACCATGCTGGACGGGCTGACCGCTGCGATGGCCACGCTCTACGACTCCATCGAGTCGTACGAAAAGCCCACGATCGCTGCCATCAACGGTTTCGCTCTGGGCGGCGGCAACGAACTGGCAATGTCCTGCGACATTCGCATCGCTTCCGCCAATGCGCGCTTCGGACTGCCCGAGACAAACCTGGGCGTGCTGCCCGGGGCGGGCGGCACCCAGCGGCTGTCCCGGCTGGTGGGCAAGGGACGCGCCGTCGAACTTATCCTGACGGGGCGCATCTTCGACGCGGAAGAGGCCCTGCGCATCGGGCTCGTCACCGAGGTGACCGAACCGGGGGAGCTGATGGCCGCCGTCGAACGGACAGCCGGGCTCATCCTGGCCAAGGGTCCGCTGGCCATCCGCCTCGGCAAGCTCGTCATCAACAACGGCAGCGAGACGGACCTGCGCACCGGACTGCTGTTGGAGCGCCTGGCACAGTCGCTGCTGTACACCAGCAACGACAAGGCCGAAGGTGCCTCCGCGTTCCTGGAAAAGCGGCCCGCCAAATTCGAGGGGAACTGACATGGACGTCAACAACATCCTGGTGGTCGGCTCAGGAGCCATGGGTTCGCAGATCGGCATGGTCGCGGCCCTGGCCGGTTACCAGGTCACGGTGCAGGACATCTCGGCCGCCATGCTGGAACAGGCGGATGCACAGCTGCGCTCCCGCATGGACACCAGCGTGGCCAAGGGGCGGCTGAGCCGGGAGGATGCCGACGCGGCCCTGGGAAGGCTGAGATTCTCCGCCGACCTGGCCACGGCCGCCGCCAACGCCGACCTGGTCATCGAGGCGGCAACGGAGAAGCTGGACATCAAGCGGGGGATCTTCACCGCCCTCGATGCGGCAGCCCCTCCGCACGCAATACTTGCCACGAACTCATCCACGTTCGGCTCCTCCAAGGTTGCCGATGCCACGGGACGGCCGGAACAGGTGTGCAACATGCATTTCTTCAACCCCGCCCTGGTCATGAAGTGCGTTGAAGTGGTCCGCCACGAAGGCACCTCCCAAGACACGATTGACACGGTCCTGGCGGTTGCCACACGCATGGGCAAGGCGCCGGTGCTCATCGAAAAGGAGATCCCGGGCTTTGTGGCCAACCGGCTCATGGGCGCCATCCGCGACGAGGCGCTGCGGCTGTATGCCGGCGGGATCGCCAGTTTCGAGGACATCGACACGGCGGCCAAAACTGCGCTGGGCCACCCCATGGGCCCCTTTGAGCTCATGGACCTGGTGGGCCTGGATGTCAGCCACCAGATCCGCCAGGCCACCTTCGCCGAGACGGGCGATCCGGCCGACCTGCCGCATCCTGCCCTGACGGAATTGGTGGAACGCGGGGATTTCGGCCGCAAGAGCGGTAAGGGCTGGTACAGCTATGACGGGGAACAAAAATGAGCACGCATGACGAACTGACGGCTGCCCTTGCCCGAGGACTGACCGAGGCCAGGGACACCGACTACTACCTGCTCTTCGACAAGCTGGGCCCGGCCGAAAAGGCTGTCAAGGACAAGGTGCGCGGCTTCGTCAACACGAGGCTGCTGCCCGTCATCAACGACTACTGGGAGCGGGCGGAATTCCCGCACGAACTCGTGCCCCCGCTGGCGGAGCTTGGCATCATCGGTTCCACCATTGACGGGTACGGCTGCCCTGGCCTAAGCCGGCTGGGCGCGGGCATGGCCACGGTGGAAATGTCGCGCGGGGACGGCTCCATGAACACGTTCATCGGCGTCCAGTCGAACCTGACCATGGGCACCATCAACATGCTCGGCAGCGAGGAGCAAAAACAGCGCTGGCTCCCGCGCATGGCCACGCTGGAGCTCATCGGCGCCTTTGCCCTGACCGAACCCGGCCACGGCTCCGACTCCGTGGGGCTGGAAACCACGGCCCGCCGCGAGGGGGACCACTGGGTCCTCAACGGCCGCAAGCGCTGGATCGGCAACGCCAGCTTTGCCGACGTCGTGGTGGTGTGGGCCCGTGACGAGGCCGATGGCAAGGTCAAGGCCTTCGTGCTTGAGAAGCACGACGGCGCGTACCCGGCCGGGTACCGGGCGGACCTCATCACCGGCAAGATCGGCAAGCGTGCGGTGCTCCAGCCCGACATCGTGTTGGAGAATGTCCGGGTGCCGGCCGAAAACCGCATCGCCAACGCGCACTCATTCAGGGATGCCTCGGCCGTGCTGGCCTCGACCCGCGGCGGCGCGTCGTGGGAGAGTTTGGGGCACGCCACGGCTGCGTATGAGGCCGCCGTGACGTACGCGCTGGTCAGGGAACAGTTCGGCAGCCCGATTGCCAGCTACCAGCTGGTCCAAAACAAGCTCGCCAACATGCTGGCCGAGCTGACGGCCATCCAGCTGATGTGCTTCCGCATGGCCGAGCTGCAGGAGTCGGGCCAGTGGAGCGGCACCATGGCCTCGATCGCCAAGATGCACAGCGCCCAAAAGGGCCGCTGGATCTGCCAGGAGGCCCGCGACATCCTGGGCGGCAACGGCCTGCTGCTCGACTTCCATGTGGCCAGGCACCTGACAGACATGGAAGTGGTCCACACCTACGAAGGCACCGACTCCATCCAGTCGCTGCTCATCGGCCGGGACATCACCGGCATTTCGGCCTTCAAATGAGCGCGCCACAGGAACAGGGGTCCGGCATGAACGGCGCCTTCAGCGGACGCGGGGTGCTTGTCGTTGGCGGCGGCGGAATTGGCTCCCAGGTGTGCCGCGACCTTGCCGCCGCGGGTGCCCGAGTGTACTTCACGTACCACAGCAACACCGCCGGGGCGGGTGATTTGGCGGCCGAACTGCCGGCGGGGAGCTGCGCCGGGTACGCGGCGCTGGACGCCACTGATGATGCCGCCGTTGAGAGGGTGGTGGAGGCGGCACACCGGAAATTGGGCAGGGTGGACACCCTCGTCGTGACTGCCGGGCACCGGCACCCGCTGGCACTTTTTCAGGACACGACGGCGGCCACCACCGCCGGGATCGTTGCCACCGAACTCGGCGGCCCCATGAACGCTGTCCGTGCGGTGTTGCCTGCCATGGCGGCCGCCGGGTTTGGCCGGATCGTCCTGGTTGGATCGGACAGCGGGAAAACCGGGTCCGTGGGCGACGCGGCCTCGTCCGCGGCCCGGGGCGGCCTGATCGCCTTTGCCAAGTCAATTGCCAGGGAAAACGCCGCAACTGACGTCACCGTCAACGTCGTCTGCCCGGGACCGACGGACACCGACCTCCTGGCCGGGATGACCGCAGCGGAGGGCCTCACCGGGAAGGTGATGAACGCCGTCGTGCGTGCAGTGCCCAAGCGCAGGCTCGGCACTGTCACCGAAATTTCCGGTGCGGTTGTCTACCTGGCCGGCGCGGATGCCGGCTTCATCACGGGTCAGGCCGTCAGCATCAGCGGCGGCCTGACGATGCAGTAGGGAGCTGCCGTGGGCATCGACATGGATCTTGTGGGCACATCGCTTGGGACGGTCCGGCGCACGTGGGACGCCGACACCGCCATGCTGTACGCCCTCGGCGTCGGTGCGGGGGCCGGCTTCGGGGACCGGGAGCTGGCGTTCACCACCGAGAACAGCGCCGGTGTCCCGCAGCGGGTCCTACCCGGGTTCGCCACGGTGTTGGGGTTTCCGGCTGCGGGACTCCTCGGCCAGGGCGGACTGCCAGGTCATGATGTGCCCGGTCATGCTGGACCGCCCAGCCTGGGTGTGTCCGGTGACGAGGGCGCGTGCGGCGGAACCGGCGTGCATGGCGGGCCGCATATCTTTGGCTGGTTCCCGGCGTCCTCCGTCCTGCACGCCGGACACGGGCTGGAACTGCACAGACCATTGCCTGCATCCGGTGCGGGCAACGTGTCGGCCGTTGTCACCGCGGTGCACGACACCGGCGCACACGCACTTGTCACCGTCACCACTGAACTCAGGGGAATTGCAGCTGGGGGAACCACGGTGGACGGCGGGGGCGTCACTGCGGAAGGTCGGCTCCTGGCAACCAACCGTGCAATCTTCCTGGTCCGCGGGGCGGGCGGGTTTGGCGGCCCGCGGCCGGAACCGGCGAGGTGGCACGTGCCGGGACGGGCGTCCGACGCCGTCGTCGACCTTGCCACCAGCCCAACCCAAGGCTTGCTGTACCGCCTGAGCGGGGACCGGAACAGGCTGCACTCGGACCCGGCAGCTGCACGGGAAGCCGGTTTCGACCGGCCGATCCTGCACGGATTGTGCACCTACGGCTTCGCCGCCAGGGCACTGCTGCACACCGCCTGCAACGGCGACCCGGCACAATTCGGCACGATGTCAGCCCGGTTCACGCATCCGGTATTTCCCGGCGACAGCCTGGCGGTCAGGATCTGGGACGATAAGGACCTGGTGCGGTTTCAGGTGCTTGCCGGCGGGCGCGTGGTCCTGGACCACGGTATTTTCAATCGACATGACAAACATTGACAAAGGAGTCACAAATGACTGAGGCATTTCTGATCGGCGGCGCCCGAACCCCCGTGGGCCGCTACGGCGGCGCACTGTCCAGCGTGCGACCGGATGACTTGGCCGCGCTGGTCGTCAAGGAGGCAGTGCTGCGTGCCGGGATCGACCCCGACACGGTTGATGAGGTGATCCTGGGCAATGCCAACGGGGCGGGGGAGGAGAACCGCAACGTGGCCAGGATGGCATGGCTGCTGGCAGGCTTTGCCGACCACGTGCCCGGCCTGACAGTCAACCGCCTGTGTGCATCCGGCCTGAGTGCCGTGATTCTGGCGTCCCAAATGATCAAGTCGGGTGCTGCTGACATTGTGGTCGCCGGGGGAGTGGAGTCCATGAGCCGGGCTCCCTGGGTGCAGGCCAAACCCACCCAGGCGTTTGCCAAGCCTGGCGCGACTTTCGACACCTCGATCGGCTGGCGGTTCGTCAATCCCGAATTCAGCTCCGGCGCCTTGGCCCGTGGCGGCAAGATGACCATGTCCATGCCGGAAACCGCTGAGGAGGTCGCTGACGCCTACGGGATTTCCCGCGAAGACGCGGACGCATTCGCCGTCCAGTCCCACGAGCGCGCATTGGCCGCCATTGCCGCAGGGCGGCTCCGGTCCGAGATTGTGCCCGTCACTGTCAAGGGCAGGAAGGGTGACACCGTGGTTGACACGGACGAGGGCCCCCGGCCCGGGACGACCCTGGACGTGCTGGCCGGATTGCGCCCGGTGGTCAGGCCCGGCGGGGTCGTCACCGCGGGGAACGCCAGCACGCTCAATGACGGAGCCTCTGCCATTGTTGTTGCCTCCGCAGCCGCGGTGAAGAAGTACGGCCTCACGCCCCGGGGCCGAATCGTGGATGGCGCCTCGGCGGGCGTGGCCCCCGAAGTCATGGGTGTCGGGCCCGTCCCGGCCACCCACAAGGTGCTCTCCAGGGCGGGATGGAGCCTGGCCGACATTGGCGCCGTTGAACTCAACGAAGCCTTCGCCACCCAATCCCTTGCCGTGATGCGTGAACTTGGCCTGGACAACGGCATCACCAACAACGACGGCGGCGCCATCGCCCTGGGCCATCCGCTCGGCTCCAGCGGCTCACGCCTTGTCGTGACGCTGCTGGGCCGGATGGAGCGGGAGAACGTCCAGCGCGGACTGGCGACCATGTGTGTGGGAGTCGGGCAGGGGACCTCGCTGTTGATTGAGTGCCCCTGACGCTTCAACGCTCCACTGACCTTGTGTGCCTGGATCAGGGCAACCGGCCCGGGAACCTGTCCACGCCGGCGACGCCCCCAGCGTGCAGCCTGCCGGTTCGCCGCTGCGGCCCAATCATTGACACCAGGGCCGACCGCGCGGCCAAGGCAGCCTGTGCGCGGTCGGCAACGGCAAGCTTTGCATAGAGGTTGCTGAGGTAGTTGCGGACCGTCTTGGTCGAGATTCCGAGCAGTTCTGACATGTCCGACGTCGAGCGTCCCTCAGCGAGCAGCCGCAACAGTTCCTGTTCGCGGGCAGTCAGCGGCGGCAGCCGGAGCAGCGGGGGATCGCCGGCGGTGTCGTTGACGTACCCTGCCACGGTGGCGCCGAGCAGGAACTGTCCGGCGTGCGCGGCATGGATGCCCCTGACGATTTCCTCGAGCGACGCCGTCTTGCTCAGGTAGCCGGCCGCGCCGCTGCGGATGGCCGTCCACACGGATTCACTGTCCTCCAAAACACTCAGCATCAACAGCGAGGTGAACGGCGAGGCCTGCTTCAGCCGCGGAAGCGCCTCCAGCCCGCTCATCCCGGCCATGCCGATGTCAAGCAGCACGACATCCGGGCGGAGGGTGGCGATTGTGGCGAGTGCAGCCTGGGCGCTGGCCAGGTCCGCCACCACAGTAGGTCCCTCTTGCCCCTCGAGGATGGCGCGAAGCCCGGTGCGGAACACCTCATGGTCGTCCACAATCATGATTCGGATGCTCATGGCGCAGCCACCTGGCAGTGGGGCAGCATGGCCAGCACCGTGGTCCCGGTGGGCAGGGTGGGACCAACCGTCAATTTGCCGCCGCATGCCAGGACGGTCTCACGCATGCTGGCCAGCCCCAACCCCGGGACGCACTCCGGCGCGATGCCCACGCCGTCGTCGGTCACGCTTAAAATGAGGGTGTCGGCATCTGTGCTTAAATCCACGATGATGCTGGTGGCGCCGGCGTGTCGTTCGGCGTTCAACACAGCCTCAACCAGCACCTGGTAGGCGGCCAGTTCCACCGCCTGCGGCACTGCATCGTCCAGGTGCAGCCGCAACGTTACCGGGGTTCTGACGCCGACCACAAAATGTTCGACGGCGTCTGCGAACCCGTGCGTTGAAACCACATTTGGGAGCAGTGCCCGTGCCATGAGGCGCAATTGTTCGATGGCCGAGCCAACGCTCGCTTCAGCCCACTGGAGATGGCTGTGGGCGTCGGCTGTTCCGGCCAAAGCAGCCGAAATGCGGTGCCGGGCGATGGCCAGGGTGGGAACCACCTCGTCGTGCAAGGTGCTGCGCAGCTCCTTGCGTTCCTGTTCCCGGACCGTCTCCACAGCAGTCCGGGATTCCTGCAGCTCGTGGGTCAACCGCACCAAGGCCAATCCCGCGGCTATCGGTGCCACGGCGGCCTGCATGGCCCGGATTTCCCGGCGGCTCAACTGCATGCGGCCGGGGCGCAAGGTGGCATCCAGCCGTGCCACCGGACTACCGGACAGGGGATCGCACAGTTGAACACAGCCAGTCCCCGTGCGGCCCGCGACGGCGGCCATCAACGGCGGCACCGTTGAGGGCTGCCCCGCCGCTGGTGGTGCAGGGGTAGCCTGAGGTGCAGGATGCGGACCTCGGACAGCCGCAGGCGTCCCGCCAGTACTACCTCCATGCCCGGGATGACCTCAGACGGTGCGCCGGCCTCGGCCAGGACCGTTGCCAGGGCACTGCCCAGGTTTTCGGTGGGGCCGCCGGGAAGGCTGCGGTACAACAGGCGCCGGGTGGCCGGAAGCAGCACAAGGAGGGCCACCGCCGTCGTAAATGTGGCCGCCAGCCAGGGGAGCGGGCCGGCCAAAAGTGCCATGAGTCCTGTGGCCAGGACCGCACCCGTCAGGACGAGCAGGCCTGTCCTGACGGTTCGGACTGTGGCGGCGCTGAGCAAAATGGGAGACCCCCAGGCGTTGTGGCTGGTGAAGGCCGCCCCCATGGCGGCAACCACCAGCACCAGCGCGCCGGAACCCACATGAAACCAGGCCGCCCCGGCCAGTGAGCCGGCACCCGCACCGTCGAGGCCGGCGGTGGAGAGGGAGCCGGCCACGCCGACCATGCACAGCAGCACCAGTGCGGCCAGGACCAGTCGGAGCTGTCGCCGCACCGAGGGCTGCTCTTTAGGGTAGGCCCTGATCCTGCCCACAGCGATGGCGGCGAACGCAGCCACAAAGATCAGGCCCTCCAACGGCACCCAGGGAAACTGTTCGGCATCAATGGCCGAGCGCAGCGCAGGGATCCACAAACTGCCCACGGCCCACACGCTGCCGCAGGCCACTGGCAGCCACAGCCAGTCTGGACGGGGCCGCGTCCTCGGGAAGGCGGCAAACAGCCACAGAATTCCCAGTTGCGCCACCGTCGTGCAGATCCTGCCTGCAATCCCTGTTCCACCCGGGCCGGGCGGGTTTGCCATGGAGGCAGCCACCGAAATGAGCACAGCCGCGGCCGCAGCGGAACCCTGCCCAAAACGGGCCACGGCCGCAGCCAGGACCAGGGTTCCCGCCATCAGCAGCCCGGTGGCAAGCACCGAGGCCCAGGCGTACTGTGCCAATGCGACGCCATGGGATTGCAGGTCAGCCGCAGCCCCTGCATCCAAGGCGGGTGCAGCACACAGTTGACTGCACGGAAAGCTGAGCGCCTGCCACAGCCGGCGCAAACCCACAATCCCCACCACAAGGGCGAAGCAGGCCCACAGCAGCAACGATGCGGTGCGGGCAGCACGGCCGTCCATGGCTGCACTGTACACCCGGAAAGTCAACGGAGACAGGGCACATGTCCCGGCCGCCGTGGGACGGACGCCCTGCCGCCGGAACCTCCGGGACACTACTGTTCACATCAGCCGGCCAACCCCTGTCCGGCAGAAAGTGAAGGAGAGTCCGGAAATGAAGAGGCTCATGATCGGCGTGTGGGCGGCCCTGCTGGTGCCCTTTGGCCTTGCCGCTGTCAGTGGTGGCCCGACCGCGGCCTGGGGACACGTGGTGTTCCACCTGGGTTACATCACGGCCGCCGGCATTGCGGTGTTTCTGCTCCTTCGACTGCGCCGCAAAGCGACCCACAAGATGGTGCGCCTGTTAGGCCTGTTGATGGCCGGGGCGCAGCTACTGTTCATCGTTGGCCAACTCGGTGAGTTGCTGATCATCGCGCTGCAGCACGGCCCCCACCCTGGGACGGAGGCGCTGAACGACGCCCGCCACGACGTTGCTGCGATGGCACTGACTGCCCCCGGCATGCTCGGTTCGGTACTTCTTCTGCTGGCACTGACCGCGGCCGTAGTTGTGACCCACCGTCGCCCGCCAAACCTGGAGTGGAACCGTTCCACGGAGGCAGCAGTTCGCGGTAATGAGTGAGTCTGTCGGTTTCTGGAGCGCAGGATGCCGACCGCTGCGATCAGGGTACCGGCCGCCATGACCCACAGGACGGTGGATTCGATGATTTTACCGTGCACCAGCCTGTGCATCATTCCGCCCGCCGCAAACAGGGCCAGTGCCGCCCAGCGGGCCAGATGCGCCCGCAGCAGGGCGATGGGCAAGAGCAGGAATGTCCATGGTTGGGCGGCGCGGGACCCCCTTCACGGCAGCAGTGCGGCAGCGAGGGTCCCGGCAATGAAGGAGCCAAATTCCTGTGGCTGCCAGCCGCACTTGCCGACGAGGCTCTCGTGCAATCCGGGTGCGGTACAGGCGAACATGATGTCCGCTGCCCGTGCCACGTCCACGCCGGGAGCCAGGAATCCCCGGGAAGCAAGCGCCCTGGCGTTATGCAGCATCCGGTCACGGCGGGCAGCGTCGACTTCCGCCATGAGGGCTGTCATGTCCGCATCGCCCCCGGCTGCGGCGTCGCGGATGAGCAGGACCACCGGGGCAACGAGCGGGGCAACCTCCGCGCTCATCCGCCCCCACTGCTCCATGAGTTCGCGCCCGGTTGCGGCCGACGCCTGGGCATTGTTCGAACGTTCCTCAGCCGGAAGCCCGCCGGCACCCAGGAGGCTGGCTTGCTGAATGTTGCGGACCAGTCCCGGCTTGCCGCCGAAATTCTTGTATACAAACTCGGGGGACACCCCCGCCCGCCGAGCGATCTCGGCGATCGTGGTGGCGCCAAAACCCCTGTCCAAAAACAGCTCACGGGCGTGTGCCAGGACAGCACTGCGGGACGCTTCCGAACGCTCTCGGCGGCGGCTGGAATTGTAGCCGCGCGAACCATTGACCGGCTCTGACATGGGATCTATACTCCAATCATTACAGTTAACTGTATCTAAATTGATGATAGCAGCGTTCGCCTTCGGGCGGCAGTCAGGGAGCGCGACATGAACGGCCCGACAACAATGAATGACCTGCCTGACGGCCCTGTCCGCCGCCTTTTCCGCGCCACCGCCGACCATGACGTGGACGCCATCGTGGCGTGCTTTGCCGAAGACTACGTCAACGAAACACCCAACCACCCCGATCACGGCTTCACGGGCCGGGGCCAGGTCCGGAAAAACTGGACAGCGCTCTTTGCCGGCATGCCGGACCTGCGCGTCCACACGGACAACACGGCCACCGGTCCGGATGGACAGGTCTGGATTGAATGGGGCACGGCCGGGACCAGGGCCGACGGCGGCTCGGTCGCCATGGCGGGGGTGGTCATCTTCACCGTTACAGCAGACGTCATCACGGCAGCACGGTTCTACCTGGAACCCGTGGAACGCGGCTCAGGAACCGTCGAAGACGCCGTCCATGCCATGATCACGGGTGTCCCGGATGCTCCCCGGCGAGGCGCGCCGTGATCCTGGTGGCCGGCGGCACCGGCCGGCTCGGCTCGCAGGTGGTTGACCTGCTCGCGAGTGCAGGCATCCCCGTGCGTCTCATGGCGCGCGGCAGGTCGGCACCGTTCCCCGCCGGTGTGGACGGGGCCGGCGTGGACGACGGCGTCGAACGCGTCCGCGGCGACCTCGCTTCACGCCCCGATTGCGACAGCGCAGTGGCGGGTTGCGCCGCCGTGGTGTTCACTGCTTCCGGCTTTGGGTTGCGGCGGGGCGGGAACCCACGCAGCGTTGACCGCGACGGCGCCGTCAGGCTCGTCGAGGCGGCTGCCAGGGCCGGAGTCGGCCACTTTGTCATGCTTTCGATTCACGGCTCGGCAGCGGATGCGCCGCTGGGGTTCCTGCGCATGAAGCATGCTGCGGAGGAGGCGCTGATGTCCTCCGGCATGGAATGGACGGTGCTCCGGATTGGGCCGCTCCTGGAACAATTTGCCGAGGCGGTTGGGGGGCCGCTCGCTGCGACCGGGAAAGCCAGGGTGTTCGGCTCGGGGCGCGCGCCCGTCACGTTCACGGGCACCTCCGATGCGGCAGCCCTCGTGGTGGAGTCGCTGAGCAACCCGGCGCTGCGGAACCGCACTCTGGACTGGGGCAGTGTGACCACCACGCTTGACGGGCTGGCACAGGCCTTGATTGACAGGCATGGCAGCGGTTCCGTGCAGCACATCCCGACGACTGGGCTGCACCTCATGTCCATTGCGGCGGCACCGTTGTCACCCTTCATGGCGCGGATGGCCCGGGCCGCTCTGTGGATGGACAGTGGGGCATGCGCGTTTGATCCCACACCGGTCCGGGCGGAATTTCCGGCCATCCCGGTGACCGGGTTGGCTCAACTCCATGCGGCAGGCTAGGCCGCCGCATCCCACCAGAGCCGTTGTTAACGCCCCGGCAGTTATTTTTTGCGTGGGCAGTATCTGTGGCGACACTGTTTTCCGAGTCCGCCGGCGCTTCTTGCGGGAGGCCGGGTCCAGACGCCTGCTGATCATGGTCAGGGGCACGCCGACCATTGTTGCAACACCACCGACGATCAATTGCTTCTGATAGGAACTGACCTTGCTGACGAGCAGCTGGGAGGCCTCGGGCGTGTCGATGGCCATGCGCGCGGGTTTGTTGGGGTCGTAGAGAAGAGGCAGGCGCTGCCCCACCCTCCACCGTTCTTCCCTCGTGCTCTGGTAGCGCGACCACGTGGTCTGTTGGCCGCCGGTGACCGGCTCGGTGACAGGGTAGTAAGTGGTGCTCCCGCCGCCCGGGCGGGCATGCGGCGTGGAGGATCGCTTGATCTCGACGATCATCCCGACGGTGGGGGAGCCGCTTTGGTGGAGTTCCACGTCGGCCTGCCGGGCGGAGAGTGCCGAGGGCAGGTAAACGGAGCCAACAGCCAGCGAGAACAATCCCAGAAAGGCGCCGAAATAGCCCACAATTCCCAACCAAAAGCCCAGCCGTTGCCGGGCTGTGCGCTTCTTGCGCGGATGCGCCGTGCGCGGACGCTTCATCGACTGCGCGGTCCGCCGCCGCTTCACTGTTCCATTTGCCACGGCTTATATTCTGCCAGCCCTGGCACCCTGCTTGGACCAGGGAATCCCGCCAGGCGCTGTGCAGATCCACGAAACGGCCGACTCCGGCCAGCAGCTCGCCGGGGGAGCCGTGCTCCATGATCCGCCCGTCGGAGCCGGCGGATGCGTCGGAGCCAGGTGCATCCGTGCGGAGCAGCCGGCGCGGGCCCTCCTGGACCGGCCGCCCAGACGGCCCACCGATTCCTCCAGGCCTGGCCGGACGGGTGGCCCAAGCCCTTCGCGACGTGGCAGCGGGCCTCACCGCGGCCGGAGCTACTTTGGAATATGTCTTCAGGCTCACAGTTCATAGCTGGAGTTGGGCAGGCTGCTGCTGAAAACGGCCTGTCCCTGCCAATGCCGCCAGCCTCGTTATTTGCTGTCGTGCAGCTTTCGAGCCGGGTGTTCTCGTCGAAATTATGGCGACAGCCTTGCTCTGAGGACAGTATTCTGATTGGGCAGGTCTGCCCCAGCGACGCAACCACCAGGCAAGTGCATTAGCCCGCACCAACGACCATGGTGCGCATGAAGTTCTGGACCTGCTCCTGCAGCCCGTTCATGCGTCCCTGCCTGGCGGCTTCCACATCAAATCCGACGTAGGCCGGTGGTGCTGGTCGGCGGGCGTTAGTGGAGCATTCAAAGTTGGCGCACATCAGCGTCGCGATGGTGTCGCCGTTGCGTCCTGCGGCGCCGGGGCGTTTGGCGTTGAAGTACGCCACGTCGTTGGGGAGGGTTACATCCTCGCACCACGCGCACTGTGCCCGGGAGCGGGTCTTGCCCTCGACATGCCTGAACAGGATGCCGCGCGGAACGCCGTCAACCCACGCGATGACGTAACCCAAAGCGGGGTACTTGCGGTCGCGCCATCCGATGAAGTCCAGGTCGTCCCAGTGCAGGGAGTCGAAGTTCTCCGGCAGGTTGAGGTTGTTCCGCTCTCGTTGGGAGGCGTTGAGGAAGGATGAGCGAATTTGTTTTTCGGTCAGGGGAAGCATATGTGGGAGGCCTTGTCTGTTCTGCCTTGTCCGCACGATGGTGCGGCCAGGGGAATTCCGTGGAGTGGGGTCCCGACCAGAGGGCACTAAGCCTTGATCCACCGATCCGGTTTGGAGATTGTCTGAATCTCAGTTCTTGACGGTTTGGCGTTTTTGGGCAGCGGTGGGTGGCGGCCTCGCTGCCGGTGGTGTTCCACTTTTGGTTCCTTGGGTTGGGCCGGGTTCGGCTTGGTTGACGGGCTTTATGCGGCTTGTGGTGGTGCGTGGGTGGCGGTGAAGAGGTTCACCCACTCGGTTTTCCAGGGCCAGTGGTGGGGTAAGTGCAGCTGTTGGCGTCGTGCGCTGGAGGCTATTCGGGCCGGGACGTTAATGATCTTGCGGCGGATCGTGCCGGTCCTGGCCTTGGCGAAGTGGCCGGAAGCGAGGACCCCGGTGGTGCGGGTGAGGTTGTAAGCCATGACCGCTGCCACCAGCCATGCCGAGTTCGCCGCGAACTTGCCCGAGGGCAGATGGGCCAGTGCACTGTCTTTGAGATCTGCGTTGACCTGCTCGATTCGAGCATGTTTGCGATGAACCTTGTCGGCAGCAACCGCGTCAAGCTTGTCTTCGGCAATGGTGGTGAAAAAGGCATGGAACCGGTACGTGTCAAAGAGTGCCGGCTGCCCGGCTGTGGCTTTGGGGTTCAGCTCGGGGATGCGGCGCACGACCAGGCGCCCGGGGACCCGCTCGCTGCTCTTTCTGGAGGAAAACGCGGTGAACGGGATCTCCGCGACTTCAGCCACAGACACCCATGCTTGGGTGTCTTCGTCATAGATGGCGTTGGTGTACTTAATGGGCGTCCACGCATCCTGTGCGATCTCCGTGATCGCGCGTTTGACGGCCTTGTTCATCGGGACCGTGACCGTAACATCGGCCCCACCGGCCAACGCTGCACTGACGGAGGGGTAGCCGTAGTAGGCCGAATCAAAACGACACACCACCGGCCCCGGCGTCTTGGTTCGCTTGAGAGTGCCCAGTGCTTCCGTGACGAACTTGTTCGCACCGCGGGCGGAGTTCGCAGCCCCTTTCCGCAGGCGCTGGCCAATGATGACGGGGGCAGTGTCTTCCCGGGACGCGGTCGCCAACACGGCATTCAGGCCCCGGACCTTGGAATAGCCATAACCGGAACCCTGCTTCAAGTACCCATGAACTTCGACGATCGTGTCGTCAACATCAACAAAGACGAACTCGCCGTCCCCGGCCGGGGCACCGAACAAGGGTGCTTTCAGTGCCAGATTGACCAGAAACCGGGAGGCGACAGCATCGAGTTGTTTCACATGCCCGAACGTGAAGGAGCGCAGGAACGAGCCCAGCGTTGACGGGGCGTAGCAACCCTTGAAGGATTTCTTCATCCCGCCGTGGCGCAGCACGGCCATGTCATCAATGGAATCGGCCCCGGCAACCATGCCCGCCACCAGTGCAGCGACCTTCAACCCGGAGTTCGCTCCCTTGTCCGACGGGACCGTGAGCCACTCATCAGCCAGGGAATGCAGGCCCGCATCCTGGGCCAAACGCATCACCGGAACCAGTCCCGTGGACGACACAAGGTTCTCCTCATCAAAGGAAACTGACACGGCCGTGCGGGTATGGGAAACTAACATCTACGAGATGTCCTCTTTTAGGTATGAAAATTTGACTGTGGTAAGCCATATTTTCCCCTAAAAGACGGGCATTTCGTGTTTAAACCGCCGAGCAACCCCCAAAACCTATCGGTGGATCAAGGCTAAGGGGCCGAGACGGTGACGCTGCGCAGTGCACAGCGAAAAAGCACTGGTGGCGGAGCAGCGCTATCTGGTGCCGGCGAACAAAACGCCAGCAACCTCCAAACGCCCTGCAGGCACGGAATTCATCAAGGGGAGTAACACGTTCGACAGTCTATACCCGCTGATCGGCGTGCTTCAGGGCACAGGTCGAAGCTGAATTGGGGTCAGGCCCTGCCGGGAGCGCCCCGCTGGTGCCGGCAACCGCCGGTTCTGTGCACCGCGCACGCAGAAGACGGTTTGTGGGACCGCCGACAATTTTGTCCCAGTGCCCCGCCAGAAGTTGAATGTTGCTGCCAAGCCGGGATGTCATACCATCAACCACGGTAGCGCCGGACGAAGCCCAAATTTCCACCACCCGCTTGTGCCGACGCACCCATTCCATCCGCATGCTGATGTTAGTTCCAGCCTTAGCGGCGGTGGTGGGTCGTTGGTTTGGGGATGCCGTGGTGGTAGGTGTTGCGGCGGGGTGTTTGGCTGGGATCGATCAGGTAGGGGGCGGTGAAGTATGGTGTCCCGTCAATGAGTTGCATGGTCCAGTCGCTGTGATGGATCAGGCCGTGGTGGCGGCTGCAGAGCAGAGCCCCGTTCTCGATACTTGTTTCTCCGCCGTCCTGCCAGGGCAGGATGTGGTGGGCTTCGCACCAGGTTGCCGGGGCTCTGCAGTCGGTGAAACAGCATCCCAAGTCACGCGCGAGCAGGAGCTTGCGCTGTACCGGGGTGAACAGGCGCTGGGTCCGGCCCACGCTGAGGATTTCTTGTCCTTCTCCCATGCCCAGACGGGTGATTTCGGGATCGCACAAGGACTGGTCGAACAACGCAAGCGGGACCGGTCCGTTGTATGTGGTGAATGCCGTGCCGGTCCCGTCGTTGCGTTCCAGGTCTTCTTGGGAACAGGTGATGATCAGTTGCGTCTTGAGTCCGCCGTTTAGCGGCAGTTTGTCGGTGCGGGCTGCCAGCTTGACGCAATCCAGGAGCCCTTCCAGGAGCTTTTGCCCGTAGGTGCGGTCATCCCTTGGCACCGGGTCGGTGCTGGCAGGATCAATCGGATCCAGCCCTGCCAACATTTCCCCAGTACCGGGGAACGGAATCCGCACCCCGTCGACCACCCTCGACTCTCCGGCCCTGCCATCGGCACCTACCGCCAGGGGTCCGCTGTCCTCAAACAAAGGCTCACGCCCTGAATCCCCAAGGCCGGAATCATCCCTACTGCCGGAATCCCCGCTGCCGTGGTCGGCACGGCCTGGCTCGGTACGGTGGTCGTCGGCACGGCCTGGTGTTGGGGTGCCGGAGTCAGAAGTACTTGGCTGCGCCACAGGTGAATCTGGTGGTTGTTCCCAGATGTTGAAGTCGTCCCCGCCGGTTATTTTTGGTTTCCACATGCTCGGTCCGGCTGGTTCTGGCTTGAACCAGAACCATTTCTCACCCTCGTACTTGGGTGCCAGCGCGTGTGCGGGCGCATCGGCTGGGCGTGGCGGGATCTCCCAGTCCTCCAATTGCCGACGCCAGCCGTTGGCACCGACGCGCCTCGGCCCGCCTGGTTTCCCGTGGTCCCCGGTCGGCTCATCCGCCGAAACCCCGAACGGGCTCCGCTGTTGGGATCGGGCAGACGGTGCCGGGCGCGGCTGCGCTGTCCCAAACCCACCAGACTGCCCAGATTCACCTGGCTGACTTGGTTGTTCCGGCGGTCGCGGTGGTGACGCTGGTTGCTGTGCCGGCCGAGCGGACTCGCGCTCCCCGCCACGTGCCTGTTGCTCTGCGTTGCCGGGCTGGGCCGCCGCCCCGGGATCCATGCCTTCGGAGGCCGTCGGATCCTCACTGATGTCCTGTTGCGCATTGACCGGTCCGGGGCTGGCGTTGAACAAACCGATAACCGAATTCAACTGATCAAAGAGCGCACCCTGCCCATCACCTGCGCCGCCGAGGTCACTGCCGGGGCACTCACCATTGCCGGCTGGGGGCGCGTTGGCACCGGCAACCCCGGGACCACCACCCTGACCGCCTCGATCGTCCTGATCATTGTGATGGTCTTGTTCTCCCTGACGACCTTGCTTGTTCTGCCCACCCTGACTGTCCTGTTGCGCCGGGGTGCCGGTGGCATCGGAGTTGATGGTGTTGATGTCTGAATGTTTATTGGGGTTGGTCGCGGTGCCAATGGCGGCCATGAGTTGTTCATGCTGGGCGATCGTCATGTGCCCGTCGAAGTGGATTAATCCATGCCGGGGTTTGCGGAAGAACAAGCCCTGCTTCGCGACTAAATCCGCGTGGCTGGGTTTTTGCCCGTCCGGGTCCAGCAGGCTCATGATCCGGTTGCCGATCTGGCGCAGAAAATCAGGGCTGTCTTCGCGGCCCGATCTGACCAGGGTTTCCTGAACCTCTTCGCAGCGTTCAGGAGTGATCCGCCCGTTGTCCGCCAATCGGCAGGCTTCATCAGCAAATTTAGTAATCATGACGGCTTGTTCCTGCGCGATCTCGCCCTTGAAGAAAGCCTCGCCCAGCAAGGGCTGCGTCGGCGGTGCCAGAATACCGGTCAAGGAATCCACGGTCGGCAACACGGCCTCGGCCAAGGTGATCCTGCGGCGAGCTTCCCCGATGCTGATCTTCAACGACTGAACCAACAAATCAGCAGCACCGCTGGCACCCGTGGAGGTATACCTGCCGACCCCGGCACGCTGGGCCAGTTCAGCAGCAGCGGCAACACTCAGCGCCTGCTGAAACGTACCCAACCGTTCCAAGTCCTGAGCCCACCGCACACACTCCTTATCCGTCAAAGCACCCAGATCCATCCCAAACGGAACCCCGCCAGAAGAAGAAGCGCCAGAAGCGGAGCCACATGAGCCTGATGCGCCGGCGCGGTCAGAGACGGTTTTGGAAGCGGCCTGCACCAGCACGCCAGCAAGATTCAACAGTTGGTGAACGTGTTCACCAACCCGGAAATCCTTTGAATCAGATACCAACATACCCGGCATCCTCGCCGCTTGCTCCATACAAAAATTCTATAAGCAGGGTCTGACATTCACCGCCGAAACCGCCCATCCGTGGACCAACGAACAACCAGCACCCCCTGTGAGGGAACCAACCAGCGAAGAGTGCCGCAACAGGACGGCAAACCGGTTCAGATCAACCTCGTCGAACCCTAGTTACACGCCGGACCCGAATGACAGGAATGAACACAAGCACTGCCAGCAACGGGAGTCTGCCCGGCTCCTGTGCAGAGCGCTGGGAGCCTGGGAGCCTGTGCCGCGCTGCTTTGTCAGACCCTGCCCCTACATTGACACTTAGCAAGGATTGCATGAAAATCCAGCGCCGGTGGGGGACTCTTCGTCTTCCCGCTTCACTCGATATCAGGAGCAACATCTCATGGGGAATGAAACCATGGACCCGCAGCAGGCGTCCTTCCAAGCGCCGCCGTCGCAGTATCCGCCCGCACACATGCCGCCCGCCGGCGGTCCCGGGTTCCCTCCTCCGGGGCAGTTCTCCCCGCAGGCGCCGGCAGGCAACAAGGGCGCCGGAAAGGCATTGGCCCTGACAGCATTGATCCTGGCGATCGTCTCGCTGCTGCTGTGCTGGATCCCGATCGTCAACAACCTGGTGTTTGTACTTGGGTTGCTTGCCTTGGTGCTCGGCATTGTCGCGCTTGTCATCTCCGCCCGGAAAGGCTCCAAAGCCAAGGGCATGTCGATCGTCGCTCTCGCTATTGCAGTGGTCTCCCTTGTCGGAGTCCTCGCGTCGCAGGCCTTTTATTCGGCAATGCTCGACGACGTCAGCAATGCCATCAGCGACAGTGCCGACGGAGTGGTGGACACCAACGCCAAGGACCAGAAGAAGGCCGACGCCGAAGCGCTGGCCTTGGGTGCGATGGGTCAGGTTGGCAATGAGTATGAAGTCACCGTGAACGCAATCAATTCCAATGCCGGTGATGCAATTGTTGCGGCCAACGAATACAACGAACCGGCCACGGGCCAGTACGTGCTGATAGACGTGTCGGTGAAGTACGTTGGGGCCGAGGAAGGCGATCCGTGGATCGACCTCGGGGTCAAGTTTGTCGGCAGCGATGCCCGCCAATATTCCTCCACCACTTGTTTGGCAGCACTGGAAAAGACGGGCTTTGACGTTCCCACGCTCGAGAACGGCGGCTCGGGCGAGTACCAAGTTTGCATGGACGTTCCCCCAGAAGCCGTGGCGGGGGCCAAGGTCTACGTGGAGCCCACACTGTCATTCAAGGACAACCAGCGCGTCTACTGGAACGCCGGGTAGTCCCCGCACGCCGGGTTCACTACGCGCAGATGAGAGGTGGACCGGTCGGTGCGACCGGTCCACCTTCCGTTAAGGGGCTACTTCCGCCTGCGGCAGAGCACGACGACGATGCCCAGAACAGCCAGCACTGCCAGGACAGCCGGACCAAATCGCTTGGCCAGCACCGGCAGCACCGCCGAGCCCAGATCCAGTTCCGCGGCCGCTGCGGCAGGCGGCACAACGTGGCGCGGTGCCTGGCTGGCGGTGGTCGGAGCACTGCTGACAGCCGGTTCGCCATCTGGCTGGCCATTGGCAGAGGCAGCTGTCGCTGCCGGTACGGGTGCAGGGATTGTGCCAGTACCGCCGGACGATGCAGCCTGTGGCTCCTGCCCCGCAGAAACCTCAGCGGCCGGGCTTGGTGCGGCTTGGCTGCCTTCGTCGGTGCCGCCTTCGTCAGCGCCACCATCGTCCCGGCCCGCGTTGCGGATCACGCACTGCACGAACTGCTCGAGCAGTTTGTCCGAAATGTCCTGGATGACACCCCGGCCAAACTGGGCCGGCTTGCCCGTGACGTTCATGTCCGTGGACACATCAACTGTGGTGCCGTCCCCGGCGGCAGCCAGAACTGCCGTTACCGTGGCGCCGGCCGTACCGTTGCCGCGCTTGTCCTTGCCCTGGGCCTCAATGACCACCGTGTGGGTGGACTCGTCGCGGGAGAGGAACTTCCCCGTGCCCGCATACATCATGGCGATGGGGCCGAGCTTGATCTTGACTGTGCCGGTAAAGGTGTCGCCTTCGACCCCGGTTAACGTGGCACCCGGGAAACAAGGGGCGATCTCCTCCAACTGGTTGAAGGAGCGCCAGGTGTCCTCGAGGGAACTTGGAACTGTGAAGTGGTGTTTGAGTTCCATAGTCCTCTTATGCCTCCGCCATGTGCAGGCCGGCCCGCTGCATGCCGGCAGCGGACAGCACGGCCCGCTTGGCAAGCACAGTGGCCAGATGCCGCCGGTAGTCGGCGTCCCCGTTGATGTCGCTGGCGGGTTCGGTGCCGTCGGCTGCATGCAAACAGGCTGCTGCGATGGCCTCCTCAGTCAAGGCACAGCCTGCGAGCGCCTGCTCAGTGGACGTGGCTCGGAGTGGGGTGTTGGCCATGTTGGTCAGCCCCAGCCGGGCCTCGGCAATCACACCGCCTTCCACCCGGACCATGGCGGCCACGGCCACGATGGACCATTGCTGGGAGACCCGGGTGAACTTTTCGTAGTGCGCACCCCAGCCCGTGTATTTGGGCACCGTGATGCTGGTGAGGATTTCGCCCTCCTCCACAGCGGTGGTGAAGTAGCCCTGGAAGAAGTCGGCGGCATCCACCGAACGGGTGCCGCTGCCGGTTGACAGCGTGAACGTTGCCCCGGTTGCCAGCACCGCCGCGGGCATGTCGCCTGCCGGATCGGCGTGGACGAGAGCGCCGCCAAAGGTTCCGCGGTGCCGGACCTGGGGGTCGGCCACGGTGGCGGCCGCCATTTGCAGCAGCGGCACGTGGGCGGCCAGCAGGGGGTCGGTGGCCATCACGTGGTGCGGTGTCATGGCGCCAATGGTGAGGGATCCGCCGTCGTCAGTGATGCCCGAAAGGCCGGGGATCCTGCCCAGGTCGATGACCAGGGAAGGGTCTGCCATGCGCAGCTTCATGACGGGGATCAGGCTTTGGCCCCCGGCCAGCAGCTTCACGTCGTCCCCGGCCGAATCGGCGGCGGCCAAAAGGCCCAGCGCCTCCTCGACAGTCGTCGGCGCGGCGTAGTCAAATGCACTCGGAATCATTGCACTCCTCCAACGGTCTTGGCTTCCTGCAGGGCATGCCATACACGCGAGGGCGTGCACGGCATCTTGACATCCTTCACGCCGAGGTGGCGGATGGCGTCCAGCACCCCGTTGACGATGGCGGGGGTGGAGGCGATGGTGCCTGCCTCGCCCACGCCCTTGGCACCCAGCTGGTTGCTGGTGGCCGGCGTTTCCGTCCGGTCCGTGATGTAGTGCGGCAGATCCGGTGCACTGGGGACCAGGTAGTCCACGAACGATCCCGAGACCAGCGTCCCGGCGTCGTCGTAGACAGCCTCCTCGTACAGGGCCTGCGCGATGCCCTGGGCCAGGCCGCCGTGCACCTGCCCCTCAACGAGCATGGGGTTGACCACGACCCCGACGTCGTCCACGCACACGTACTTGAGCACATTGACCTGCCCGGTTTCGGTGTCAACTTCCATGGCCGCCAGGTGGGTGCCGTGCGGGTAGGAGAAGTTGACCGGATCGAAGGTGGCCTCGGAATCCAGGTTCGGCTCCACGCCGTCGGGCATGTTGTGGGCGGAGAACGCGGCAAAGGCGATCTCGCCCAGGCCGGTGGACGTCTCGGTCCCGCGAACGGTGAATGCGCCGTTGGCGAATTCGAGGTCGTCCTCGTTGGCCTCCATCAGGTGTGCGGCAATGACCTTGGCCTTTTCAATGACCTTGTCCGCCGCGGCCAGCACTGCCATGCCGCCCACCGTCAGCGAACGGGAGCCGTACGTGTCCAGGCCGCGTTGGGACACCTGCGTGTCGCCGTGCAGCACCTCCACGTTCTCAAACGGCACCCCGAGCCGGTCCGCGACGAGCTGGCTCCACGCCGTTTCGTGGCCCTGCCCGTGCGCCGAGGAACCTGTCACCACCTCAACATTGCCGGTGGGGAGCACCCGCACCTGGGCGTGTTCCCAGCCGCCAGCCGCATAGTTCAGCGAGCCGAGCACCCGCGACGGCGCCAGCCCGCACATCTCCGTGAACGTGGAGACACCAATGCCCAGCTGGACGGTCTCCCCGGCATCCCGGCGCCGCGTTTGCTCCGCCCGCAGCCCCTGGTAGTCAAAAAGGTCAACGGCCTTGGCGGTTGCGGCCTCGTAGTTGCCGGTGTCGTACTCCAGCCCGGCCACCGTGGTGAACGGGAACTCCGAGTGCTTGATCCAGTTCTTCTCGCGCAGCTCCAGCGGATCCATGTTCAATTCTGTGGCGAGCTCGTCCATCATCCGCTCGATGGCGAACGTGGCTTCCGGCCGCCCCGCGCCGCGATAGGCGTCGGTCCACGGCTTGTTCGTGAAGATGTTGTGGCACTCAAAGTGGTACGCCGGGAACTTGTAGATCGAGTTGTACATGAACGCACCCAGCACCGGGATGCCGGAGGTGATCAGGCCAAGGTAGGCGCCCATGTCGGCCAGCAGGTCCACGTGCAGGCCGGTGACGATGCCGTCCTTGCTGGCGCCGATCTTCAGCCGCTGCACCTGCGCCCGGCCGTGGTGGCCCACCTGCAGGGATTCGCTGCGGGTCTCGGTGTACTTCACCGGCTTGCCCATGCGCCGGGCCGCCAGCAAGGTGATGACCTCCTCCGGGGTGACCTGCAGCTTCCCGCCAAATCCGCCGCCCACATCAGGGGCAATCACGCGCAGTTTGCTTTCGGGGATGCCCAGCGTCAGCGCCAGCATGAGCCGCAGGATGTGCGGGATCTGGGTGGCGCTCCACATGGTGATCTGCTGGCCGGCGGGGTCAACCACGATGGACCGCGGTTCCATGAATGCCGGAATGAGCCGCTGCTGGTACAGGGTCCGCTCCACCACCACTTCCGAATTCGCCAGCGCCTCCGTGATGGACGTGCCAGTGCCTGCCTCGGCTGAATCAAACACCCAGGTGGCCGACTTGTTCGACTCCAGCGTGGTGTGCGCCAGCACCTTGTCGGTGGAGGCCTCCTCGAGGTCCATGACCACTGGCAGCTCGTCATAGTCAACATCGACAAGTTCGACGGCGTCCCGGGCGGCGGCCACGCTGCGGGCGACGATGACGGCGACGATCTCCCCGGAGAAGGCCACCTCATCCACGGCAATCGATGGATGGGCGGGGGCTTTTTGGTCAGGAGTGACGGGCCAGGCGTTGGGCAGCGAGCCCTGCTCGGCAGCCACATCGGCCCCCGTCAGCACCGCCATGACGCCGGGGGAGGCCTGGGCCGCCGAGACGTCGATGTTGGTGATCTTGGCGTGCGCGAAGGGGCTGCGCACCATGGCCAGGTGCAGCATGCCCGGCAGCACCATGTTGTCGGTGAAGCGGGAGCGCCCCGTGATCAGGTGCGCGTCCTCCTTGCGCAGGCGGGCGGAGCCGATTTCCGGACGCACCCCGTTTTCTGCCGTGGCGGTCATGACACACCTGCCGTTTCCGAATCGTTCCCGGCGGCTTCTTCCACGAGCGACTCGGCCACCGAGACGCCGGAGTCACCGTATTCCACGCCGTCCGCCACGGATTTCACGGCGGCCACAATGTTTTGGTAGCCGGTGCAGCGGCAGAGGTTGCCCTCGAGGCCGTCCCGGATCTCAGTTTCGGTGGGGTTCGGGTTTTCCTTCAGCAGCGAGGCCGACTGCATGATCATGCCCGGCGTGCAGAAGCCGCATTGCAGTGCGTGGCACTGGTGGAACGCCTCCTGCAGCGGGGCGAGCTTGCCGTTCACCGCCATGCCCTCAATCGTGGTGACCTCGTGCCCGTCCGCCTGCACGGCAAACATGGTGCACGATTTCACGCTCTCACCGTCCAGGTGGACTGTGCAGGCGCCGCAGTTGGTGGTGTCACAGCCAATCAGCGTCCCGGTCTTTCCCAGCCGCTCGCGAAGGTACTGGACCAGCAATAGCCGGGGTTCGACGTCGTCGGTGTACGCGACACCGTCAACTTCGACGTGGATGGATTTGGAACTCGCCATTGAGATCTCCTAGTTGCTATGGAGCCCATGCCAACCGGCCACGCTCCAGCCCATGATGTGTCTTACGTTACATGACGGCCCCGCGGAACGTTAGGGCCAGTTGTAGCGGGGTTTGTGCTAGCCGCCCGCGTCCTCGTGCTCGGCGTCGGCCATGGGCACGTGGTGGATGCGTGTGGCCATGTGGCTGAGCCGCCCGCCCTGCCCGCCCCACCGCTGCGAAATGATCTCCGCGGCGATCGAGACTGCGGTTTCCTCCGGCGTGCGGGAGCCCAGGTCCAGGCCGATGGGGCTGGAAAGCTTCTCAAGCTCGACGTCGGTCAACCCCGCCTCCCGCAGCCGGTCCAGGCGGTCGTCGTGGGTCTTGCGCGAACCCATGGCCCCGACGTACGCGACGTCGTGGCGCAGGGCCACCTCCAGCAGCGGCACATCAAACTTGGGGTCGTGCGTCAGCACGCAAATCACCGTGCGGGCGTCGATCAGTCCGGCGTCGAGCTGGGCCTGCAGGTACCTGTGCGGCCATTCCACCACCACCTCGTCGGCCACCGGGAAACGGGCCTTCGTGGCAAAAACGGCGCGGGCGTCGCACACCGTCACGCGGTAGCCGAGGAAGCTGCCCTGCTTGGCGACGGCGGCGGCGAAGTCGATGGCGCCAAACACGAGCATGCGCGGCTGCGGGGCAAAGCTGGCCACAAACACGCGCATGCCGTCGCCGCGCCGCTCCCCGTCCGGGCCGTACATCAGCGTCGTGTTGCGCCCGGCCGCCAGCAGGCCCATGGTGTCATCGCTGACGGCGTGGTCGGCGCGATCGCTGCCCAACGAGCCCTCAAATCCGTCCGGGTGGACCACCAGGTGCCGGCCCAGCCACGCCGGGTCAGGGTGCTCGATGACAGTCACCACTGCCACGGGCCGGTCGGCCTCCACTTCCGCGGCAACCATGGGCAGCTCCGGGAATGTCTCCTTCGAGACGGCTTCCACGAACACGTCGATGATGCCGCCACACGTCAGGCCCACCTCAAAGGCGTCGTCGTCGCTGATGCCGTAGCGCTGGAGCACGGGTGCGCCGTCCGCCACCACCTCCGTGGCGAGCTCATACAGGGCACCCTCCACGCAGCCGCCGGACACGGATCCCACCGCCCGGCCGCCGGCGTCGACCATCATGGAGGCGCCCGCCGGCCGGGGCGCCGAGCGGAAGGTGCGCACCACCGTGCCCAGCCCCACCGTGTGCCCGGACTCCACTGCCTCCACCAGGTCCTTCAACACTTCACGCATTGCCCATCATGCCCAACAACTCCTCGAAGCTCTTCATCGAATGGCCCCCTACAAAAGCGTCAACGTGCGGCAGGACGGCCCTGATTCCCTGCTGCACGGGTTCGTAACCGTTTTTTCCCCGGTGCGGGTTGGCCCAGATGACGCGCCGGGCCACATGGTGCAGCCGCTCCGCCTGCCGGCCCAGCAGTGTGGGGTCCCCGCGTTCCCAGCCGTCACTTGCCACAATGACGACGGCGGACCTGGCCACCGCGCGCTGCCCCCACCTGTCGTTGAAGGCCCGCAGGACCTCACCAAGCCTGGTGCCGCCCTGCCAGTCGGGCACTGTGCGCCCGGCCAGGGCGAGCGCGTCGTCGGCGTCCTGTTGCCTCAGTGCGGCCGTGACCCGTGTCAGGCGGGTGCCCAGCGTGAACACCTCGACTTGCTGCGGGGCGGCTTGGAGGACGTGGTGGGCCAGGCGCAGCAGGCTGTCAGCATAAGGTGCCATGGAGCCGGACACGTCGATGAGCCACACCACCCTTCGGAGTTTTCGGGGTGCCTTGCCGTATTTCAGCGGGCCGGGTTCGCCGCCCCGGCGCAGTTGTGCGCGCAGCGTGAGGACCCTGTCAATGGTGCCGTGGCGGGCTGTTCGGCGACGCCGGCTTGGGCGGCTGGGCAGCGTGAGCGGCAGTTCGGCAAACATGCGGTGCAGGAGTTCTCTGTCCGCGTCGTCGAGGGTGGCCACGTCGCGGTGGCGCAGCAGCTCACGGCGGCTGGCCACGACCTGCAGCGTTTCCTCTGCGGCGTCCTCGCGGCCGCTTCCGCCGTCGTCGTCCAGGGCTGCGGCCCTGACGGTGGTGGGCGAACCCTGTTGCGTCCCGCCCGGGGTGTGGGCCGGGGCAAACCAGCTCTCAAAGGTGCGCTGGAACGTGTCGAGGTCCTCGGGGGCTGCGCACAGCGTTGCCCTACCGGCCCAAAACACGTCGCTGCGGTGTTCCATGGACAGGTGCGCGACGGCGTCGACAAAGCTGCGGGACCGATCCGCCGTGACCTTCACGCCGGCGTTGCGCAGGGCCGTGGCAAAGGCCAGCAGGATCTCCTCGGGCGGGGCACCGCCGGGATGGTGTGCCACAGACACAGCCATTGCTCAGCCCAGCATCCTGGCCAGCGTTGCCGAGACCCGTTCGGTGTCTTCCCTGTATTTGCACAGCGCGCCGATGCTGGCGGCCGCCGATTCCAGGTCCAGTTCCGCGCTGCCGAGCAGGTGAAGTGCGCGGGCCCAGTCGAGTGTTTCGGCCACCCCTGGAGGCTTCATGACGTCGTCCGTGGCCCGTATTTGCTGCACGGCGCGGACCACTTGTTCGGCCAGCACCGCCGGCACCTGGGGCAGCCGGGTCCGCACGATCGCGACTTCGCGGGCCAGGCCCGGGTGGTCGATCCAGTGGTACAGGCAGCGGCGCTTGAGCGCGTCATGCAGGTCCCGGGTCCGGTTGGAGGTCAGCACCACGATGGGCGGGGTTGCGGCCTTGACGGTGCCGAATTCCGGGATGGAGACCTGGTACGTGGAGAGCACCTCCAGCAGGAAGGCCTCAAATTCGTCGTCGGCCCGGTCGATTTCATCGATGAGCAGCACGGCGGGGCTTTGTTGCAGCGCCTTCAGGATGGGCCGGGCCAGCAGGAAACGCTTGTCGTAGAGAGACTTCTCCAGTTCGGCGGTGCTCAGGTTCCCGCCGCCTGCCTCGACACTGCGCAGGTGCAGGATTTGTGCGGTGAAGTCCCAGTCGTACAGTGCCTGTGCGGCGTCGATGCCTTCGTAGCACTGGAGCCGGATGAGCGGGAGCTTGAACGCCTCGGCGATGGCTTCGGCCATGGCTGTCTTGCCGGTGCCGGGCTCGCCCTCCAGCAGGAGCGGCCGTCCCATGGCCATGGCCAGATACGCAATGGTGGCCAGGCCCTCGTCGGCCAGGTAGCCGGTTTCGGCCAGGCTGGCGGCAAGTGTGGACGCTGAGGCAGTGGACGTCGTCGTCATGCCCCCAGCATATGACCCCCGTCAACGCCAGCGCAGTGCCGGTCCCCTTTTCGCGGACGTGACGAGCCGTCCAGTGGTCCAGTGGTGCAGTCGGGCGGGCCGGCGCTGCCTTTTCGTGGTCACGGTCCCTGGAGCCGTCGAACCATGCGGCGGTACGCTGGAGGAAGCACGGCGGCCTGGACACGGCGATCAGGACACGGGGCCGCGGAAGCCCGCGGCCCCGTGCTGCACAGCCACGAGTCACTGCACGAACTAGCCGCTGCGGGAAGATGTGGGCGGAGGCAGCATGGACAGCATCTCGCTGTACCTCGACGTTGACGGCGTCGTCTGCCCGTACGCTCCAGCAGGCACCACGGACTGGGGGACCGAATGGCAGCGCGCCGGCGTCGGACAACTGGACGTCCAGTACGCCGCAGAACTGGTGGGCGAACTCAACGGGCTGTCGCATCGGCCGGGGGTGCGGCCCGTGTGGCTGACCAGCTGGGAGGAACTGGCGCCCAGGTACTTGTGCAGTGCCATTGGCCTGGACGGGCGGCATTGGCCCGTGCTGCGCTACAACCAGCAGCGACGCCGATACGACTGGTGGAAGCTGGAGGCCATCCGAGACGACGTTGGAAGGCAAGCCCCTGGACGGGCAATTTGGATTGACGACCAGCTCGACCTGGTCGAGGCTGCCGGTGCGTGGGTCAACAGACTGGCGCCGCGCATTTTGGGTGTTTGCCCGGATCCGCGGAGGGGCATTTCACGGGCCGAGCTGCAACATGTCAAGGACTTCCTGGAGCCCGGCATGGCTGTCGGCCCCCGAGCCGTGTGATGAGGGATGCTGTTGTCCCTGGACAGCGTCACCACCGGAGGCTGTCACGACTGGATTCCGTCACCACTGGATGCGGCGGAAATCCTGCAACAGCGTGGCGCCCCGTGCCGGATTCAGGGCCGCCACCCAGGAAATCCGGCCCAGCAGGTGGCCGCGAAAATCAGGGTACCCATTCCAGTTTTGCGATTCCGGACCGTGCACGCGGCAGTTGTGGACGATGGCCTTCAAACGGTCAAAGTCGGGGCGGGGAACATTGGTGTGCTCGTTGACCACCACCGAGGTCACACTTTGGCGGACTCCGGCCGGGCGCACCCGGGTTTTCAGCCGGTTGACGCTGTGCCCCTCATCCTCAACGATCGCGGTGGCGGCACGCACGAACGCATCCGCACGCCGCGCCATGTCGCGGCCGCCGCTGAAGGCGAGGTCGTCGGCGTACCTGGTGTAGCCGCCGTCGAACTTCTTGGCCAGGCCCGCAAGGCGTGAATCCAGGCGCCGCAGGGACAGGTTCGCCACCATGGGCGAGGTGGGCGCACCTTGCGGGAGGTGCGGGACCGAGAGCGCCCGGCGCAGGGCAAAGCGTTCGGACGGATCGCCGCCCGGAGGCATCTGGGACAACACACGCGGCGGAACCACATGGGTGGCGATGCCTGTCAGGCGGTGCGCCACGGCCTCCGTAAAACCGGATTGCCGCAGCGTGCCGAATACGCGTCCGGCCGTGACCTTGGCAAAGAAGGACACCAGATCCAGGTTCACCACCACGTGCTGGCCGGTGTGCCGCGCCGCACCCGTGGCGGCGCTGCGGCCCGGCACAAAGCCGTGGGCGGCATCATGAAGTTCCAGCGGATACAGCAGCTCGCGCAGGACGGTGCGCTGGATGGCGCGCAGGCGCGGGGCCGGAATCTCGAGCAGGCGGGGGAGCCTGCCCGGGCGCGTCCGCCATTCGTAGCGGTAATGCTGCAATGTGCGTGCAGCATGGCGGTTCCGGTGCTGCGTGTCGGCAAACCATTCGAGTTCGCCGCTGCCCAGGTGGAGCCGGGAGGCAAGGTCCGCCAGGGTGTCGATGCGGGGCGCACCCTGCAAGAGGTTGTCACGGGCGACGGTCGAAGCCAGCACGTAATTGGACAGGCGGATCGGCTTGCGCTGGTGGGCGGCCTTGGCGAGCGCCTCGACAAACGGTTCGCATTGCAGGACCAACGAGGCGAGTTCCCTCGGGGCATCGACCGGTGGCCGGGGGTATCCCCGCAGGACCTGCGCGGCCAGCGGTCCCAGCCAGCGCCGTCGTGCTCCCAGAACGTGGGCCCCGGCATCAATGAGGTCCGTCTTGGACCAGTCAGGGGAACCGAGAAAGGCCTGTGCCAGGGTTGAGGCAATGGCTGACGACGACGGGCGGGGCGTGCGCTTCAGGGTCGCCGAGGCGGCGGAAACGGCGGCTCCGGCGCCATGCTTGGAGGTCAGGGCTGCGATGGCTTCTCCGATGACCTGGCTGTCTGTGCGGGTGCGCAGCTGCGCGGAGCGCAGCGCCGCACCTGCGGTGCATGAATCAGGCAATACTTCGTGCCCCGGGGTAGCCCCGGGGAGGGATGCGCGACAAGGGACGCCTCCCGCCTCATCGAAGAAACCATCGCATACGGCCATGCTAACCGAATCTTCCACGGCCCTAGGCTTCCATGAAGCACCACGCGCGGACGCACCTTCCGCCGCTCCCGGCACTGGTGAACCGAATGCGTCATCAACTGACCGGGAGTGTCCCAGCTGCTAGGCTGGCTCGCATTGTGTGAGCCACGGCACCTCGGTCCCACCTGCTCGCACCTCCACAAGCCGGTGATCGCCGGCAGAGCGAAAGTGATGGCGTTGGTCAATAAAATCAGTTGGGGAATTGTCGGCCCGGGTGGAATCGCCCGGCGTTTTGCCGAAGAACTGCAACACAGCCGCACCGGCACATTGGTGGCGGTGGCGAGCCGCAGCCAGTCACGGGCGCAGGGCTTTGCCGCAGGTTTTGGGCCGGAGGTTCGCGCGTATGGAAGCTATCCGGAGTTGTTCGCCGATCCCGGTGTTGACGCTGTTTACGTTGCCACCCTGCACACCAGCCACGTCGCCCTGGCCATAGCTGCCCTGGAGGCGGGAAAGCACGTCATCTGTGAGAAGCCGGCTTCGGTGGACCACGCAGGGGCCATGGCCGTCATCGAGGCGGCCCGGCGGAGCGGACGCTACTACGCTGAAGGGTTCATGTACCGTTTCCACCCGCAGACAATCCGTTTCGTGGATCTTGTCCGGGACGGTGCCATCGGCGACGTGCAGCACATCGATTCAACCTTCTCCTTTGCCGCGGAGCTGCCATCCGGGCACCGGCTCATGGACGCCAACCTGGCCGGTGGCGGCATCCTGGACGTCGGCGGATACCCGGTGTCCACCGCACGCCTGCTGGCCGGCGCCGCAGCGGGGGCCGGTTTTGCGGAACCCGTCTCCCTGTCCGCGAAAGGCTCGATCGGTCCGAGCGGCGTGGATGAATGGGCCACCGCGTCCCTGGAGTTCCCGCACGGCATCACAGCACAGGTGAGCTGCGGCGTGAGACTGGCCGGGAGAAACGAAACCATCGTCCACGGCTCCCAGGGCACCATTACTGTGACGGATCCCTGGCTGCCCAGCACGGTGGACGGCTCCGAGATTGTTGTGGCCCGGGTGGGGGAGCCGGTGGCGACAATCCACATTGCCCCCGCGCACGCCTACGCACTTGAGGCTGACGCCGTCGCCGAGTTTGCCGCCCAGCAACAGAGCCCAAACATGAGTTGGGCAGACACCCTTGGCAATGCACGGGTCCTGGACAGCTGGCGATCCGCCATCGGCCTGCAATACCCCTTCGAGGCAGACACCGCACCGATTCCCACCGCCTCCGGGCGACCCCTGAAACCCCGCGACGACGCCGCCATGCCCTACGGCACTGTCGCAGGGGTGGAAAAGAAGGTCTCCCGCCTCGTCATGGGCTGCGACAACCAGGGAACCCTGAGCCACGCTTCGGTCATGTTCGACGACTTCTTCGAGCGGGGCGGAAACGCCTTCGACACGGCCTACATCTATGGTGGCGGCCGGCAGGAACAGCTGCTGGGCCAATGGGTTGCCAATCGCGGAGTCCGCGATGACGTTTTCATCATTGGCAAGGGCGCACACACACCGCACTGCGACCCGGCCTCGCTTGCACGGCAGCTTGACGAATCGTTGGACCGCCTGCAAAGCGATCATGTGGACCTCTACATGATGCACCGGGACAACCCCGAGATTCCCGTGGGCGAGTTCGTTGATGTTCTTAACGACCTGCTTGAGGAGGGCAAGCTGCGCGCCTTCGGCGGGTCCAACTGGACCCCGGCCCGCTTCGATGAGGCCAACGCCTACGCCGCCGAGCACGGCAAGCAGGGCTTTGCTGCGATGAGTGACCACTTCGGCCTTGCCCGTGCCCTGGATGTCCCGTGGGAAGGTTGCGAACACCTGACCAACAGGGAGGACCAGGCATGGCTGGCACGCACCGGAACCGCGCTCTTTCCCTGGTCCTCCCAGGCTCGCGGCTTCTTTGCCCGGGCGGACCTGGACGACACGAGCGACGCCGAACTGGTCCGCTGCTACTACAGCGACGACAACTTCCAGCGGCTTGCCAGGACGCGGCAGTTGGCAGCCGAGCTGGACGTGACCCCCACCGCGATTGCGCTGGCCTACGTCCTCGAGCAACCATTTCCGACCTTCCCGCTGATCGGTCCCCGCAGCGTCGAGGAAACCCGCACCTCGATGGCGGGGCTCGCCCTCAAGCTGTCCGATGACCAGGTGCAATGGCTGGATCTGCGCAACTGACTGCAGACCGGGAACAGAACACGGCGTCCGCATCGCCCCCGGTGGAGGTGATGCGGACGCCGTCGATCTTGTTGTTGTGCGGGTGGCTCAGGCTGATGCACAAGGCCTCGGTGGACTGTGCCTCGGCCTGATCCGGCTGGCCTCCCGGGCTAGTTCGCCCAGAACGGGTAGTCGGTGTACCCGGCTGCGCCCTCGGTGTAGAAGGTGCTGTGGTCCGGCTCGTTCAGCGGCAGGTCCTCAGCCCAGCGGCGGACGAGGTCCGGGTTGGCCAGTGCGGGCCGGCCCACCACGACGGCGTCCGCCCACGCTGCCGTGGCCTGGGCGTCGGCCAGGGTGGTGATGGTCTCAAAGCCGGTGTTCAACAGCACCGGACCGCCAAAGCGGGTCCTCAGGGTCTGGACGAGGTGGCCCGCCGGATCCTTGTGCAGCACGCTCAGACCGGCCAGGCCCAGGGGCGCAATGCCGTCCATCAGGGCCGTGTAGGCGGCCTCGGTGTCGGCCGGGTCAGTTTCAAGTGCGCCCTGGACGTTGTGCTCGGGCGAGATGCGCAGCCACGTCTTGTCGGCGCCGATGACTTCCGCCACCGCCGCAACGGTCTCGATGACGAAGCGGGCCCGGTTTTCGGGGCTGCCGCCGTAGGCGTCGCTGCGCTGGTTGGCTGACGGGGCCAGGAATTCGTGCAGCAGGTAGCCGTTGGCGCCGTGCAGCTCCACGCCGTCAAAGCCAGCGGCCATGGCGTTGCGGGAACCCTGCACAAATTCGTCGATGACGCCGGGGAGCTCTTCGGCCGTCAGCGCATGGGGGACGGGGTAGGGCTGCTTGCCTTCGTAGGTGCGGGTCACGCCGTCGATCGCGATGGCGCTGGGGGCGACAACGGTGCTTCCGCCGTTCGTGTCCGGGTGGGTGACCCGGCCGGAGTGCATGACCTGGGCGATGATGCGGCCGCCGTCGGCGTGCACGGCGTCGGTGACACGCCTCCAGCCGGCAATCTGTTCATCGGTGACGAGACCGGGTTGGCGGACGAAGGCCTGCCCGGCGAAGCTGGGGTACACGCCCTCGCTGGTCAGCAGGCCCATGGACGCGCGCTGGCGGTAATATTCAACAACGAGGTCCCCGGGCACGCCGTCACGGCCGGACCGGGAGCGGGTGAGCGGGGCCATGACCACGCGGTTGGGGAGTTCGAGGCCGCCGAGGGTCACGGGTGAAAACAGGTTCAAGGACTTCTCCAAAGTTCAGCTGACGGGATACTCCGGGCACAACCGCCACTGCCCTGCCTGCTATTCCCGGGTGTGCGGCAAGGCACTGCCGGGACGGCACGACGCCGGGAGGCCGGCTTCCCGGGGAAGGGCACCTTCCGTCGTCGTGCTTCAGACGCACGCAGGGCTGGCTTTCATGCCTCTTCAGGCGGGGGAGGAGGTTCCTCCAGCAGGTGCAGCTGTTCGGGGGTGTCGATGTCCGCGCCGTCCGTGTAAGGGCTGAAGTCCACCAGGTCAATTTCGTCCGGGTGCGCCGCCAAGTAGGCCCGGGCGCCGGAATCGCCGGTGGCCATGGCGGCAGCCGCGGTGGCGTGTGCCGGGGAGAACAGCACCGGATTGCCGCGCCTCAAGCCACCTTGTCCCGGCGCCCCGTGACCTGACCGGTAGGCGGCGGCGGTGATCCGGCCGGGCCTGTGCAGGGCCAGGAGGATTTCCACGAGCCCATGGTTCAGGCCCGGCTGGTCCACCAGTGCCACCAGCACCTGCCCCGCACCGGCGGCGGCAATCCCTGCGGCAAACGAGGTGCCCATGCCTTCACGCCAGCGGGGGTTTTCCACCACCATGCACCCGGGTGGCAGCGGGGTTTGGCGCACTTCCGCCGCGCCTGCTCCGATGACCACGACCACTTTCGCGCAGCCGCCCCGCAGCAGCTGGGTGGCGGCATGGTGCACAAGAGTGTGGCCATGGAAGGGCAGGAGCGCCTTCGGCCCGAGCCCCAGGCGGGTTCCGGCACCCGCGGCGAGCAGCACCGCCGTCGTCCCTGTCATGGCCTGCACTCAGACATGCTGGTCCACGATGACCGGATTGCCGTCCGGATCCAGGACGACGAAGCTTGCCGGCCCGCTGCTGGCCTCGTCGGCCTCCGAGAGGAACTCCACCCCGTCGGCCCTGAGCCGTTGTTGGATGTCGCGCACATCGGTGAACGACGCCAGCCCCTGCGCATCCTGGTTCCAGCCCGGGTTAAACGTCAGGGAGTTCTTGTCAAACATGCCCTGAAAGAGCCCGACAACTGCGTCACCGTTTTTCATCACCAGCCAGTTCTGGGTGATGTCGCCGACGTGCCTGGTGAAGCCGAGCTTTTCATAAAAGGCCACTGAGGCGTGGATGTCCTTGACTGTGAGACTGACTGAGAAGGCGCCGAGTTCCATTGCAATGCTCCACTTCTGTGAGGGATTTCCTCTGATCGTAGCGGCACCGGCCCACCTGCGCCCGCTGGAGGCGTCCCGCTCTGGAGACATTGCCGCCGCGGGTGCATGATGGAGGTAGGCGAACGTGCGCAGTACCTCCCCTGAATCTGTTCGCCGGCTGGCCGCGCGCCGGCCCCGGACCAAGGAGCTGACTCGTCATGGACATGATGGGACTGGTTGTCGTCGTTGCTGTCATTGTGGTTGTCACGATCATTATGGGCCTGATTGCCACGCACGGAACGTACAAGAAGCCAAGCCACTAAACGGGTGCGGGCTGCGCCTGGTGAGATTCTGCCCTGGCCGGGCCGTTCCCCAATCGCGTGGCCGCTGTGGTTATTCGCCCATGGCGGGCCCGGCCACCAGCCACCGACCCCAGCGTCGCGACTGCCCCATGTCAAAATGCCCGCGAAACGAATCCGGCACCTTGACGCGCCGACCGCGCCGGAGGAATCTAAGAGTCAGCCACACTGGTTGAGGCCCAACGGACCACAGCATGGCGAAGGAGGCATGACCATGGCCAGAACCAACTCGCGGTACGGATGGATCCGAGACCTTCCGGATCAGCGGGACTTTCACTTTGCCGCTCCCAGCGCAGTCCAGGCAAACCTGCCTCCCTCCGTCGACCTTGTTCCCCAATGCCCGCCAGTCTATGACCAGGGCCAGCTGGGTTCCTGCACGGGCAACGGTGTGGCCGGGGTTGTGCAGTTTGATGCGTTGAAGGAAGGCCTGGCGGACACGTCCACGCCGTCGCGCCTGTTCATCTACTACAACGAACGCGTAATCGAGGGGACGGTCAAGTCCGACGCCGGGGCGCAAATCCGCGATGGCATCAAGACGGTCGCGGCCACAGGCGCCTGCGACGAAACACTGTGGCCGTACGACATCGCCAAGTTCACCGTCAAGCCAAAGGCAGCAGCCTACACCGCGGCCAGGAAACAGCGTGCCGTCACCTACTCGCTTGTCAGCCAGACCTTGAGCCAGCTGAAGAGCTGCCTGGCCTCGGGGTACCCGATCGTGTTTGGCTTCACGGTGTACGACAGCTTCGAAAGCGCCCAGGTTGCCAGCACCGGTGTCGTCCCCATGCCCGGGGCGGGCGAGAGCGTCTTGGGAGGGCATTGCGTGGTCGCCGTCGGATATGACGACGCCAGTCAGCGCTTCACCATCCGCAACTCGTGGGGCGCCGGTTGGGGACTGGCGGGGTACGCCACCATGCCGTACACCTATCTGCTCAGCCAATCTCTGGCCAGCGACTTCTGGACCGTCAAATCCACCACCTGATCTGCCAGCTGAGGCACGACGGCGCAGGCCGGCCTTGCGCTGGAAGGCGGTCACGGTCGGGCCCGGCACGCCTGCCCCTGTGCCGGCTGCGTGCTTTTAAGTCCGCGCGCGGTGAAGTCCGCATGGTGGGCGCCACTTGCCAAAGCGACGTAGACTTGCGCGGTGTTAAAATCCCAGCCCGTCACAGTTTCCATCGCCAGGTCAGTCCAGCCCGGCCATCACCGCCAATTCGCCGCGTGGGCGCATGCCGGCCAGGAGCTGGCCCGCGAGTGGCCGGGCTATCTGGGCTCGGGGTGGGTGCGGGTCAGCCCGGCGTCCGACGAATGGCACGTCATGTACCGCTTCTCCAATGTCGACACCTTGCGCGACTGGGACAACTCACACGAGCGCAAATGGTGGATCGACGGCGGTGGCGGGCTCATGGAAATCACCCGGGTGGAGCATCGCACGGGCATCGAAGGCTGGTTCGACCAACCCGGCGACGTCTCCATCAGCGTCCCGGAAACCGTCGTCCCCCCGAGATGGAAGCAGGCAGTCGGCATCTTCCTGCCGTTCTTCCCGCTGAGCCTGCTGGCGAACATTTTTTTGCGCCCGATCACAGCGGACTGGCCGCTGGTCCTTGCCGTGCTGCTGAACATCGGCATCCTGACGCCCATCATGACTTATTTGTTCCTCCCGCTCAGCACCCGGGTGCTGCGCCCCTGGCTGCAGGCCCCGCGCAAGTCCCGCCGCTCCCGCAAGCCCCGGTAGCAGCCGGCCTGGGTGACCAGCCCAGCAGCACCGCCAGCCCGTGGATGAGCCGGGGATTCCACCGGGCCCGGTCATGGCTGCCCGTGACCGACCGCTTCTGGATGTCTGCGCCCGCGGTGGCAGGTCATTCAGGAGTTTCACTGACGGCTGCCGGAGCCCCGCACCCGCCCGCACGAGATCAACGACCTTCAGCACCGCCTCTGCGGTCGGGTCCGGCTGTTCCTGGTGCGCACATGGTCAGCCGATCACTCCGGCTTTCCACCTGGATGACCGGCTCGACGTGTAATCCGGCGCGCCGCGGCACGGAGAACATTGGACGACGCGGCCAACTCTCGCACTGGCACTCCAGCGGCGTATCCGTTAGTCAATCCGGCTCGTCCATAGGTCCACCAGTAACACCGGCATTATTATGCTTGGGCCAGCCACGATTCACCCGGCTGATGCAGGGGATGGTTTTAGAGCCACGGAACAGACGCCGAGGGGACGCTACCCCTTGGCGCGAACACGTTCGACGAGATCCACGATTGCGCCAGCAACGATGCGCGGTTGCTCCTGGTGCACGATGTGACCGCTGTCGGTGTCGCCGATGACCACGGTATCCGGTAGGAGCGCGGCAACTGCTGCCCGCGACTTGACTAAAACTGCGTCGAGTTTGTACCCAAAGTCAGCAGGCACCTCAGGCGGTTGTCCGCCGGCCGCGACGGACTCCTCGACGAGCGGGCCCCATGGATGGTCAGCAGAGATGACGGTAAATGGCATTGGCTGCATCGGCGGAGCCTGCCGAACCTGATCGAAGCTTGCCTGGATATCGAATCGTTCGATATCAGGGTACTCCACCAGCATCTGGGTGGTGTCGCCGTTGATAAGCGCAAGTTGAATCGCCCAGTCCCCAGGGCTGTACGCATCCTGCATCTCGATCGAGGTGGCGTCGACGAGCGCGAGCCCGAGCACCTGATCGGGATAGCTTGAGGCATACAGGCGCGCTGCGAGGCCACCGATCGAGTGCGCGACGAGCACGAACTGCTCGCTTTCTCCCGCTGCGGCGAGGAGCGCATGCAGGTCATCGACGACCGCGAGGGCGTTCGTCGGCATCGGTGCAGGGTCGCTTCGGCTGAAGCTTTCTCCGACAGGAGTTCCCGGTCGGTCGAAGGCGCACACCCGAGTGTGGCGCGCGACATCCTCGAACACGGCTGGCCCAGCGACACCGTCGGCGACCTCCATCCAGTCCTGAGCCGACGCTCGTTGCCCGGAGACCAGCACAACAGTTGGCGACCCCGTTCCCCGGCATTCGAGATACATTTGCCGACCACCACCGACATCGAAGAGACCGGCCACGTCTGTACTTTGCTTGGTCGGCTCGGGCGGGGCCGGGGTGTCAGGCACGGGAGGCGCACATGAACTCAACAAGGCAGCGAGGCACGCCGCGTAAAGTGTATGGATGGTTCTTCGCTGCATCGACATGGCGTGTCCCGTTCGTCAGGGAGCAACCGCCTCACCGTGTTCAGTCCATGCCACCCGTGACAGCGGAAGCCTCCAATGTCGAGACCACTTCCCGCCATTCTACGCTCGCGGACGAAAATTTACAGGCCACCTAGATCCCGTCCTTAATGGCCAGCGAAAATGGCCAGCGAATCATCGGACCACTGGAAGCGGTCAGGTGCAGCCTGCCCCATCCAGCGGGCCCGCCGTTGAAGCACGACGGCGCCAGCCGGCGTGCCCAACAAACGGCTCCGGACGAGCCCGGCAACGGATTGCGGCGCGCCCGGGCAGAAACAGTAATCGGCCGCGCAAAAGCGTCCCAGCACACCCCAGCCGCACGGCACCATCTGCCGCGGACCGCCGCGGATTCCGTCCTGCCTGCCGGGATCTTTTCTCTCTGATACTGTTGCCTTATTCCACGGACCTCCCGGACAGTCTCTTGCCGGTCGCAGATAACGGGTGGACACTTGAATCCGTTACTTCCTTGAGGAGGAATACATGCACCTGACGCCCCGTGAGCAGGAAAAACTCATGATCGTTGTCGCCGCAGATCTGGCCCGGCGCAGACAATCACGAAATCTAAAACTCAACCATCCGGAAGCCGTCGCCATTCTGACGTATGAGCTGATTGAGGGCGCCCGCGACGGCCGCACCGTGGCGGATCTTATGAGCTGGGGGAGCACCATACTGTCCCGCTCCGACGTCATGGACGGGGTGGCCGACATGATCAAGGACGTTCAGGTCGAGGCAACCTTCCCCGACGGCACCAAGCTCGTCACTGTGCACAATCCCATCCGTTAATGCAGCCCGAACGCCGAAGGAGCGACTCCCATGATTCCTGGGGAATACATTTTGCGTGAAGAAGCGGTAACCTGCAATGCCGGGTTGGAACCGATTTCGCTAAAAATCATCAACCGTGGCGACCGGCCCATCCAGGTCGGTTCGCACTACCACTTCGCCGAAGTTAACGACGCCATGGAGTTTGACCGTGCGGCAGCCTACGGCCGCCGGCTGGACATTCCGGCAGGCACCGCCGTCCGCTTTGAACCGGGCGACGCAAAAACAGTGAACCTGATCGAGCTTTCGGGGACCCGCGAGGTCCACGGCTTCCGCGACCAGGTCAATGGTCCGCTGGACGCCCCAACCGGCTCCAACGGCGCAAAAAACGGTGTGAAAAACGGAGCAAATGCAGTAAAGGATGATGCCAAATGAGCTTTGACCTGAGCCGCAAGCAGTATTCCGACCTGTACGGCCCCACCACCGGCGACGCCATCCGCCTCGCGGACACCGAACTCTTCCTCGAAATCGAACACGACCACACGAAGTACGGTGAGGAAGTTGTCTACGGCGGCGGCAAGGTCATCCGCGACGGCATGGGCCAAAACGGCCAGCGCACCCGCGACGAAGACATCCCGGACACCGTCATCACCAACATCATCGTCCTGGACTACACAGGCATCTACAAGGCAGACGTCGCCCTGCGGGACGGGCACATCTTCAAGATCGGCAAGGCCGGCAACCCGGACATTTCCGACGGCGTGAACATCACCATCGGCGTCGCCACGGACGTCATCGCCGGCGAGGGCAAGATCATGACCGCCGGCGGCATCGACACGCACGTGCACTTCGTCAGCCCCGACCAGGTCCCCGTCGCCCTGGCATCGGGCGTCACCACGCTCATCGGCGGCGGCACCGGCCCGTCCGAGGCCAGCAAGGCCACCACCGTCACGCCGGGCAAATGGCACATCTCCAAGATGCTCCAGGCAGTCGACAACCTGCCCATCAACATCGGCCTCCTCGGCAAGGGCCACGCGAGCGCCCGGGAGCCGCTGGCCGAACAGGTCCGGGCCGGCGTCATCGGGCTTAAGGTCCACGAGGACTGGGGCGCCACACACTCCTCGATCGACATGTCGCTGCAGGTTGCCGACGAATTCGATGTCCAGGTCGCCATCCACTCCGACACCCTCAACGAATTCGGCTTCGTCGAGGACACCATCAAGGCCATCGACGGCCGCGTCATCCACACCTTCCACACCGAGGGTGCCGGCGGCGGGCATGCCCCGGACATCATCAAGGTGGCCGGCCTCCCCAACGTGCTGCCGGCGTCGACCAACCCCACCCTGCCGTTCACTGTCAACACCATCGACGAACACCTCGACATGCTCATGGTCTGCCACCACCTCAGCCCCGACATCCCCGAGGACGTGGCCTTCGCCGACTCCCGCATCCGCAAGGAAACCATCGCCGCCGAGGACGTCCTGCACGACATGGGCATCTTCTCCATCACCTCCTCCGACTCCCAGGCCATGGGCCGCGTCGGCGAGGTGGTCCTGCGCACCTGGCAGGTCGCCGATGCCATGAAGCGCCAGCGCGGGAAGTACGACGACGACCCCGAGTTGGGCGACAATGCGCGCCTGAAGCGCTTTGTTGCCAAATACACGATCAACCCGGCCATCGCCCACGGCATCGCCGATTCCGTTGGCAGCATCGAGGCAGGCAAATTCGCCGACCTCGTCATCTGGGAACCGGCGTTCTTCGGGGTAAAACCGGAGATGGTGATCAAGGGCGGCCAGATGGTCATGTCCATCATGGGCGACCCCAACGGCTCCATCCCCACCCCGCAGCCGCGCACCTTCAGGCACAACTTCGCGTCCCTGGGCCGGGCAGTGCATTCGTCCTCCATCACGTTCATGTCCCAGGCCGCCGTCGACGCCGGGGTCCCGGCCGAGCTGGGCCTGCAGCACGAGGTGCGTGCCTGCCACGGCATCCGCAACCTCACCAAGGCCGACATGAAACACAACGGCGAAACACCCGACATCCAGGTGGACCCGGAAACCTATGAGGTGCGTGTTGACGGCGAGGTCGTCACGGCCGAACCCTCCAGCGTGCTGCCCATGGCGCAGCGCTACTTCCTGTTTTAAGAGGAGAACCATTGATTATCGCAGCCATTATTGGCAACAAGTTTGACCCTGCCACAGAGACGTTTGACCCTGCCAGCCTTGAACAACTGCATGAGGAACGTGTCGTGCTGCCGTCGGCAATGCTGGTCAAGCGCATCCAGCGCGTCACCACCGACCACGGCCGGGAGCTGGGCATCCGCCTGACCGGCGAAACGCACGCCGATCTGCGTGACGGTGACGTCCTCCATGTCGACGGAAAGGACGCCATCGTCATCTCCGTCGAACACACGGATGTCCTGGTGATCGCCCCAAAATCCGTCAGGGAGATGGGCATCGTGGCGCACAACCTGGGCAACCGGCACATGCAGGCACAATTCTTCGGCGACGACAGCGAGTACCAGGCCCAGGTCATGGTGCTCGCCTACGACCACACCGTGGAGGACTACCTCAAGCATGTGGGCGTCCCGTACTCGCGCCAGGAACGCGTCATGCCTGTGCCGTTCCGCCACGCAGAACACACGCACTAGCATGGCGGGCGCACCGAGCTACCTGTTGCCGCTGCTGCAACTGAGCGATTCGGCGCTGCCCACCGGCGCCTTCAGCCACTCGCTCGGCATGGAAAGCCACCTGCACCGGGAGCTCATCCACGACGAGGCGAGCTTCGCGAACTGGCTGACCCAGTTCATCCGCATCCAGCTGGTCCACTCCGACGGGCTGGCCATCCGCCTCGCCTGTGAGGCGGAAAGCCAGGCAGAACTGTTCCGGGTCGACAGGGAACTGCACGCAGCAGCCCTGCCCCGGGAGATCCGGGAGGCCGGGGTGAAGATGGGTGCGCGCATGCTCGACATCGCCGGCTCCGTCTTCCCCTGCGACGAGTTGGCGGCGTATGCGACGGCGGTGACCGCGGGGGAGTGTGCCGGGCACCCGGCACTGGCCTTCGCCATCGCCGGCAGGAACCTAGGCGTGCCGTTGGAGGAACTACTCAGCACCTACCTGTTTTCCACCGTCACGGCACTGACGCAGAACGCGATCCGCGGCATTCCCCTCGGCCAAAACGCCGGCCAACGTGTCCTCGCCGCTGCGCACCAAGAGGTGCGGGACGGCGTCGCACTTATCCAAACGCTGGGACGCGAGGATTTCGGCGTCACGGCCCCCGGGCTGGAAATCGCCCAAATGCAGCACGAGCGCCAACGCGCCCGCATGTTCATGTCATGACCTGCAAACTTTAGAAGGAGAAACAAATGAAACCGATCAAGATTGGCGTTGGCGGCCCGGTTGGCGCCGGCAAGACCCAACTCGTGGAGCGCCTGACACGCGCCCTGGACGGGAAAGTGTCCAGCGCGGCCATCACCAACGACATCTACACCATCGAGGATGCCAAGATCCTGGCCGCGAACGGTGTGCTGCCGCTGGACAGGATCATTGGCATCGAGACCGGTGGCTGCCCGCACACGGCGATCCGCGAAGACACGTCGATGAACTCGGCCGCCGTGGAGGAGCTGCAGGCCCGGCATCCGGACCTGCAGCTGATCTTCATCGAGTCCGGCGGCGACAACCTCTCGGCCACGTTCAGCCCCGAGCTGGTGGACTTCTCCATCTACATCATCGATGTGGCACAGGGTGAGAAGATTCCGCGCAAGGCCGGGCAGGGCATGATCAAGTCAGACCTGTTCATCATCAACAAAACCGACCTGGCCCCCTATGTGGGAGCGGATCTGTCCGTGATGGAGGCCGACACCCTGGAATTCCGCGGCCACAAGCCCTACTGCTTCACGAACCTCAAGACCGACGACGGACTGGAACACGTACTTAACTGGCTCAGGCGCGACGTGCTCATGCTTGACCTGGCGAACTAGGGGCCCAGGTGACCACAACAGCCTCCGTGGGGCGGATTGGCGCAGCTCTCGACTGGGCAGGCCGGCTGTCGCTGGAGGTTGACAGGCGGGACGGCAACTCCATCGCCGTGCGTCAATTCCATGACGGGGCCCTGCGGATCCTGCGCCCGCACTATCTGGATGGGTCGGGCCAGGTTTGCTATGTGGTGATCAACCCGGGCGGCGCTTATCTGGGCGGCGACAAATACCTGATCGAGGTCGCAGTTGCCGACGGGGCAGACCTGCTATTGACGACGCAGTCGGCCACGAAGATCTATCGCACGCCCAACGACAGGGCCGAACAACACATGCACCTGTCGTTGGGCGCGGGGTCGCGGCTGGAACTGCTGCCCGATCCCTTGATCGCGTACCGGGAAGCCAGCTACGGGCAGGTGACGCGGGTGGACATGGACCCGTCGGCGTCGCTCGTCATGGCCGAGGTGGTGACGCCCGGGTGGTCGCCCGACGGTGAGCTGTTCAGGTACGACGAGATCCGCATGCGCAACGAAATCTCCATCGGCGGCCGGCTGACAGTCCTCGACAACTTGTTGATCCGACCGGGGACGGGATCGCCCGTGGACAGCAGCTGCTTCATGGCGGAATACACGCACCTGGGCTCGCTGCTGGTGATGGACGCCCGGGTTGATGGCGCACTCGTGGATGAACTGCATGCCCTGCTGGCTCCCAGGAACGACGGCGGCCAGCTGGGGATCACGCTGTTGGACGGCCCGGGACTGGCCGTGCGGGCCCTGTCCCACTCAACAGAACTACTGAATGAACTGCTGGCTGCCGCCGTGGATTTGCTCCGCGACCGGTGGTACGGCCAAGAACCTCTGAACTTAAGGAAATACTGATGACGACCATTGCCCGCCTTGGATATCTGGAACGCGAAAAGCTTCCGGTCGCCCAAAGGATGGGCGCCACGTTCCTGGCTGTGGCCCTGCTGCACATCATCGTGGCGGCACTGATGGGGTTCTCGCTGATGCGCGATGTGCACCCGCTGGCCATCGGCCTGGTTATCACGGCCTATTTGGCAGGTGTGAAGCACAGCTACGACTGGGACCACATCGCCGCGATCGACAACGCCAGCCGGAAGTTCGCTGCCCAGGGCCGGGGCCCGGTGAGTGTGGGCTTTGCCTTCAGCATGGGCCACAGCTCCGTGGTGATGCTGGCCGGCATCCTGGTCGTCAGCGGCGCCGGCATCATGGGGGCGGTGCTGCAGGAGGGCTCGACGGCGAACATGGCACTTGCCGTCTTCGGCGCGAGCGTCTCGGCCTTGTTCCTGCTGGCGATCGGCCTGTTCAACGGCTCCGCATTCCTGAAAGCCAACGTCCTGTTCCGGCGGGTGCGTGGCGGCGGCACGGTGCAGGACCACGAGCTGGCACCCACCGGCATGGTCGCCCGGCTCATGGACAAGCCCCTGTCAAAGGTGAAGCGACCCCGCGACATTTACGTGCTGGGTTTCCTGTTCGGGCTCGGCTTTGACACGGCTTCCACCATCGCGTTCCTGCTGTTGACGGCGTCGGCCGCGCTGGCCGGCATTTCGGTTGCCGCCCTGCTGGCGCTGCCGCTGGCATTCACGGCAGCCATGACGCTGTGCGATACTGCCAACGGCATGGCCATGATGAAGATGTACCGCTCGGCTGTCATGAACCCGGCGCGCCGGATTGGCTTCAACATGGTGGTCACGGGGCTTTCGGCCACCTCGGCACTCTTTATCTCACTGCTGACCATCGCCACCATCCTCCATGACGTTCTGGGCCTGAGCGACCCCGTTACGACGTGGCTTGCCAACCTGGACCTCGGTCATGCCGGTTTGCTCCTCGTCGGACTGTTCCTGGCAGTGTGGGGGATCGCGGCATTGGGCTGGCGGCGGAACAAGGACGAAAGCACGCCGGTGTGACGTAGCGCATGGAAACTGGACTGTGTGCGTGGCAAGCCACGTCCTGGCCCGAGGATTGATCGTTGGACAGAACCCGGCTGGAGTATGAATTCCGCCCTGAAATTTGACGATGAAGTTAGGCCCATGAAGAAATTTATTCAGTTTTCCGCTGCGGCAATTTTGATTGCCGGTCTGTCCGCGTGCGGTACCGCTGCGCCCGCAACAACCCCGGGCGAAACGCCCAGCTCAGCTTCCACTGCGACCCAGGCGAAGCGGGCAGTCCCCAATGTTGTCGGCATGACGTACCAGGAAGCATACGAAACCCTCGTGAAAGACGACTTCTTCGCCCAACTCGTTGACAAGACGGGAGCCACTTGGGTTGAGGGCAGTCCCTGGGCTGATGCCAAGGTTGGCTCGACGGAGCCCGCAGCAGGCAGCATGACGGATGTGTCGTACGTGAACGTGGCGCTCGAACTGACGCAGGAAGAATACGCCGCACAAATGGAAGCCGCGAAGTAGCGGGCTACCGGCCATGGCCGGCGCGGCAGCCACGATCGGGTGGCAGCTGCGCCGTTTTGGCAGGCCCTGGCCGTTCCGCGGAAAGTGGTGCGGCAGCGCAGACCGGCGTAGGCCGGGAAGTGCTGTCAGTCCTCGAGCAGTTGCAACGCGGTGTCAACAGTTGCGAGTGCTTGTTCGTTGTCGATGCGGGCCAGGGTCATGGCGGCTATCACCAGCGAGGTAAGCACAGTGGCCAGCTGCTGGCCCTGGCCGGGACCAAGATGCGGCCGGTGGGCGGCAACCCCGAACGACAGCGAGGCATGGAGTTCCCGGCGGTAGCCGGCGATCGCCTCGCTCACGGCGGCATCGTTGGAGATCGGGGCGCCGGCCGCGTTCAAAAGCAGGCAGCCGTGGCCCGAAGACAGCGACTCGGGCTGTGTGAGTGCGGCCCGCAGGCCGGTGAAATAGTGAACGATGGCGCCCGGTGTGAGCTCGGGCGAGTTGAGCCCGCGCAGCCGTGGCTCGATGATCTCGGTCAGGTAGCTCTTGATGGCAGCGTCAAAGAGCCCCCGTTTGCTGCCAAAGGCGTGGTAGATGCTGGACCGGCTCAATCCCGTGGCGCGTTCAAGGTCGGGCAGTGATGCTTCCTCATAGCCGTGCTCCCAAAACACCGTCCGTGCCGACCGGACGGCCTCGTTGGTGTCAAAGGCCTGTGTGCGTCCCAAGTGCGTCCCTAATTTTGTGAACCAGTCAGTCCACTATATAGTGGACCGTACGATACATAATATCCCATGGTCGCGGCGATGTGTTCCATGGGCCGCCACCGCCAAAGAAGGATCACCCTGTGCCCACATCAGTCAGTACCCAAATCCAGCTCGCCGCACGCCCCTTCGGCTGGCCGACCGCCGGTGACTTTTCCGCTGTGAAGGTGGAGCTTGGTCCGCTCAATCCCGGCCAGTTGCGGGTCGTCAATGAGTTCATCTCCGTTGACCCCTACATGCGCGGACGCATGAGTGACGCCAAAAGCTACGCGGCACCGTTCGCCCTGGGCGAGACCATGGGTGGCGGCGCCATCGGCCGCGTCGTCGAGTCCGCCAGCGACAGCATCCCTGTGGGTGCCGTGGTGCTCCACCAGTTCGGCTGGCGGGACGTTGTCCAAGAGGACGCCGCCGGGTTCAAGGTCGTGCCGGAACTGCCCGGCGTGCCGCTCTCGCTGTACCTGGGCATGCTCGGCATGACGGGACTCACCGGCTACGTCGGCCTGACGGCGGTTGCGGGCATGAAGGCCGGCGACACGGTGTTCATCTCCGGTGCCGCCGGCGCTGTCGGCACAGCGGCCGGCCAGATTGCCCGCCTCCTGGGTGCCGGCCGCGTCATCGGCTCGGCCGGAAGCGACGAGAAGGTTGCCTTGCTGACGGAAAAGTACGGCTACGACGCCGCCTTCAACTACAAGTCAGGTTCGGTGCGCGAGATGCTCGCAGCTGCCGCACCTGACGGCGTCGACGTGTTCTTCGACAACGTCGGCGGCGACCACCTCGAAGCCGCCCTTGACGTGCTCAACCCGGGCGGGCGGGCTGCCTTGTGCGGCGCCATTGCCGGCTACAACACCACCGGACGCAAGGCCGGTCCTGACAACATGGTCAACATGATCACGCGCGGCCTTTCCCTCAAGGGCTTCACCCTGGGCAGCTACCTGGACCTCGCCCCGGAATTCAACGAGCGCATGACCAAATGGTTCACAGCGGGTGAGATCGCCTTCGACGAAACGGTCGTTGACGGCATCGACAACGCTGTTGACGCCTTCCTGGCCATGATGCAGGGTGCGAACACGGGCAAGATGGTGGTTCGCACGGCCGTGATGGCGGATCTGATCGGCTAGGCCCCGCCTGCCACCGGCGTGGCTGCGCGGAGCGAAGGCAGGCAGGTCCGGCTTCGGGGATGTCCCGGGACCGGGCCTTCGCTGATTCCGGCCCATGCTGCACGCTGAATGTCCTGCCGGAAAAGTGCGACGGCGGCACTGGCCCAATGCAGGTCATGAGGCGACGCCGGCGCGAAGTATTGTCCCCTTCAACCGCCCCGGCTTGACCCTGCCCCCGGGGTCAACGTTTAAGCTGTTTGCAGGAGGCAAGAATGCAAATAGGTGAATTGGCCCGGCGGGCGGAGACGTCCATCAAGGCTGTCCGATACTACGAGGAACTCGGTCTGGTCGCACCGGAGAGACTCTCCAATGGCTACCGCGATTACTCGGACCACGAGCTGCGCATCGTGAAGGAGATCCGCACACTCGCAGCACAAGGCATCGCGCCGGCCAAGGCCGCTCCATTCGTCGAGTGCCTCGCAGCAGGGCACCGCCACAGCGATGAGTGCCCCGCGTCCCTGACTGCCTACAGGGACAGCATCGCCGAGCTGGACCGCCTCATCGCATCCCTCACTTCCCGGCGCCTGCTGCTGTCCGAACGGCTGGAGCAGGGCGCGAATCGAACGTTTGCCAAGGAGCCCAAATTGATCGACTATTCCCAGACCCTCCCCGACAACCTTCCCGCTCCCGAGGACGACGGCGCCGCAGCCCACCTCCCCGGGCTGGCCATGCCTGCGCTGGTCCTCGAATCCACGGATGGTGGGCGGGTGGACTTGTCCCGGCTCGGTGCCGGCCGATCCATCATCTATCTCTACCCGATGACGGGCGTGCCCGGCACCGACCTGCCCGAGGGGTGGGACGCCATCCCGGGCGCCCGCGGCTGCAGCACCGAGGCCTGCGATTTCCGTGACCATTTCGCCCAGCTGCAGGCGGCCGGCGTCGAACGCGTCCATGGCTTCTCCAGCCAGGACCCCGACTACCAGCGTGAGGTCACCGCCCGCCTCCGCCTGCCATTCACCATGGTCTCCGACACCGGGTTCGAGCTCGCCGAAGCCATGGACCTGCCAACCTTCGCCGCACCGGGCCACCCGCGCCTCTACTCACGCCTGACCCTGGTCGTCAGCGCCGGCGTCATCGAGCACGTCTTCTACCCAATTTTCCCGCCCAACACCCACGCGCAGCAGGTGCTGGCCTGGTTGGAGGCGCATCCTGCCGCCTGAGCCTCGCCACCTTGGCCGTGCCGACGGGAGTCAGCGCCAGAATTCGATGAGCTGCCCGGCACGTTCCCTGCCTTGCCCATAACCGGCCCGGGCAGCGGCCGGACGCGTTGACAGGTCCATCATGTTGGCGCCAAACGCGTCGAGTGAGTTGTTGTCCGGCAGGATCGTTTCCACGGTGCTGCCGCACGCGTGCAGCTCGTCGACTTGGGGGGCAAGCTGCAGGCCCCACTCCAGCGGATGCCGTGTCCTGCCTCCCAGCGGCGAAAGGACCAGCACACGCCCGCATCCGGCGGCCAGGTCGGCGTTCTCGCTATTTCGCCGGTAGCCGCCGTCGATGTAGTGGTTGCCGCCGATCTTGTACGCGAAGCTGCCGGCGCAGCTGGCCGCAACGGCGTCCGCCAGGGGGACGCCGCCATCGCGGTCGAACACTGCGGGTTCGCCGGTATTCGCATTGACCGCGGTGATGAGCACGCGCTGTAGCGGCCAGTTCTGGCTTGGCAGCCGGGATGCGACGGTGGCCCGCCACCGCGCTTGCACCGTGTCATCTGTTGATGCGCCCAGCGAGAGCGCCGATTCGCCCATGCGACGGCGCATGTCTTCCGGACTCGACGAGGCCGCGATGACCTCGCCCGTCCTGCGCAAAGTGTCGGAAGACGATCCTTTGCCGCCGTGCCCGGCACCGGGCATGCCATCAACCGGCCGCGGCGGCACCGGAGAGGCAACAATGTCGGAAAACAGCCGCCGCGGGGTGGTGCCGGTGATTTGGGCGGCCGCTGTTGCCCCGGCCGACGTGCCGATGGTCAGATCGGCGGCGGTCACGTCCAAGCCGGCATCAAAAAGGCCGGCGATGACACCCACAAGCCAGGCATTGCCGGCTGATCCGCCGCCGCCGAGGACCAGCGCCCGCCCGGAAGTTGCTTCAGGCGTGGGGTGGCGGGTTGAAAAAGTATTTGAGTTCATGGGAGTTGCCCTTCGCGAATTGCGTCTCAGGAACTCCCGGTGGCGACTAACTCAATCGCGCGATCGTGGACTGCAGGGGAGCGCCCTCTATGGATACCGCGTTCATGGGACCCACCTCCTGCCGATTAATCACGATTACCGAATAATTATCGCCCCCTTGGATGCGCTGCGCAACAGCTGAGCTCCCCGCGCAGGGTGCGGTGAATCTGCCACCGCCCTGCAGGACTCCGGACGTTGCAAGCCGCCGTCAGCCGGGTTGGGCTGCGTGACACGCACCACCAATTCCTGCATCGTGTCGAAATCTCGACATAATGGAGGGCTGTAGTCCCTACAGGGTTCGAGCATCACGGATCCTCTTCAGGCGTTCCCGGGCCTGGGACGTCAATAGCCAGGAGTCACATTCCATCCATGAGCCAAGTTTCTGCAGAACCTGAGATCGACGCGAACGCGCCCCATGGCGCCAGCAGCACCGGCAATGAACTTAAACGCGGGCTAAGCAGCCGCCACCTCCAGATGATCGCGATCGGCGGCGCCATCGGCACCGGGCTCTTCGTGGCCTCCGGCGGCACCATTTCGCAGGCCGGTCCGGGCGGGGCATTGGTCGCCTATGCCCTGGTGGGCCTGATGGTCTTTCTGCTGATGCAGTCCCTGGGGGAGATGTCAGCCAAGATTCCTGTGGCCGGTTCATTTCAGACCTATGCCACCCGCTTTGTCTCGCCATCCTTTGGGTTTGCCATTGGCTGGAACTACTGGTTCAACTGGGCCATCACTGTGGCCGCCGAGCTGGTGGCCGCGGGCATCATCATGGACTTCTGGTTCCCGGGGGTGCCTGGCTGGGTATGGGCCGGCAGTTTCCTCGTGCTGCTCACCGCAGTGAACGCCCTCTCGGCCAAGGCCTTTGGGGAGAGTGAATTCTGGCTCTCACTGATCAAGGTCGTCGCTGTGGTGTTGTTCCTGGTGGCCGGTGTGCTGATGATTTTTGGGGTCCTTGGCGACAGTTCCTCAGGCATGTCGAATTGGCAGAACCGTGAAGACGTGTTCCACGGCGGCTGGGTTTCGATCATTTCCGTGTTCATGATCGCCGGTTTCTCCTTCCAGGGCACCGAACTGGTGGGTGTTGCGGCAGGCGAAGCCAAGAACCCGCGGCGGGAGGTGCCACGCGCCATCCGCTCCGTCTTCTGGCGCATCATGATCTTTTACATTGGTGCCATCTTCGTCATCGGCTGCCTGATCCCCTTCACCGACCCGAGCCTGCTGGCGTCCGGCGAAGCTGACATTGCGGCTTCACCGTTCACCCTGGTTTTTGAACGGGCAGGCATTGCCTTTGCCGCCGCCCTGATGAATGCCGTCATTCTTACCGCCATACTCTCGGCCGGCAACTCCGGGCTTTACGCCTCAACACGCATGCTTTACGCCATGGCGCACGACGGCAAGGCCCCCAAAATCTTCGGCCGGACCAACTCACGGGGCGTGCCCATGGCTGCCTTGCTCGCCACGGCCGCTGTCGGGCTTTTTGGTTTCCTGTCCGCCATCGTCGGCCAGGGCGCAGCATACTCGTGGCTGTTGAATGTCTCGGGCCTGTGCGGCTTCATCGTCTGGGCCGGGATCGCGATTTCCCACTACCGGTTCAGGCGGGGATTTCTGGCCCAGGGCAACAAGGTCAGTGACCTGCCGTACAAGGCATCGTTCTTTCCCGTCGGACCGCTGCTGGCATTCGCGGTCCTCATCCTGGTGATTGCGGGCCAAAACTATGAGGCCGTTCTCGCCGGCCGTGGCGTGGAAGTCCTCTCGGCCTACATCGGCATCCCCATCTTCCTCGGCCTGTGGCTGATACACCGATTCGTCACCAAATCCAAGATTGTTCCCCTGCTGGACATGGATCTCACGGACCCGGAGGACATCGAGGAACGCGCTGCCTAGCACTGCATGCCTGCAACATGACTGGATTGTGTCCGGGCAAGGTGATGTTGCTTCGCGCCAGGAATCTTCCGGAAATTCGAGCCTTATTGTGTCCTGCCAGTAGTCTGGAGAGGCCCTGCCGCTCCGTCAGCGGACGTGGGCAGCGGTAATTACCAGTGGACAGGGGATCGGGGACATGCGGGCTACAGTCAAGGACGTTGCGGCCCGGGCAGGCGTATCGCCAAAAACAGTTTCAAATGTTGTCAACGGGCTCATTCCCGTCAGTGAACACACCCGGAACAAGGTTGAAACGGCCATCGTCGAGCTCGACTACGTGCCCAATCTGTCAGCCAGGGGACTGCGGAATGGGCGAACCGGCGTCATAGCCTTGGCACTTCCCGACCTCGGGACTCCGTACTCCGCGGAGCTGACGCACCATATCGTCCAGGTTGCGCACGAACAGGGCTGGAGTGTTCAACTCGAGGAAACGGGGCTGGATCCGGAGCGTGAATTTGACCTGGTGTCCAAGGCCCGTGCCAACCTCATTGATGGGCTCATCCTGAACCCCGTCGCCTTGGACGAGAGCGCCATCCGGGTGGGAGGAAACCTGCCGCCGATGGTTCTGCTGGGCGAGGTTGACCAGAACCAGGTGGACCATGTTGGCATTGACAACATGGGCGCGGCCCGAGAGATGACACTGGCGCTGGCCCAAGGCGGCCGACGCCGGATCGCCATCCTGGGTGCCACGGAAAATCATCGCACGGCGACAGCCAGAATCCGCACGCTGGGCTATCGGCAGGCCCTGGCGGAAATGGGCATCGAACGGGATTCGCGGCTGGAAATACCCTGCGACCTGTGGACCCCTGACGGAAGCGCAAGGGCGCTGCGCCACTTCCTGGCCAACAATGACAGCCCCGACGCGATTTTTTGCTTCACCGATTCCCTGGCCATAGGGGCCCTGAGCGTTCTTGCGGAGGCCGGGCATCAGGTGCCCGGTGACATTCTTGTCGCCGGCTTTGACGACGTCGACCACGGCAGGTTTGCCGTTCCGGCGCTGACCACCATCTCCTTCGACAAGCGGGCATTGGCGGAGAACGTCATCAAACTGTTGACCAGCCGCATGGCCGACAAGCGGCGTGAACCGGCGGATGTCACCTTGCCTTACCGGCTGGTGGCCCGGGCCAGCACGGGGAATCCCCGGCATCGAAATGCCGTCGATCCGGCCCGCTCATAGCCTGACTGGATGACTGCACCCAACATCGCTTGAATCGATGGAAATGGGCGCCGGGGACCGCTGTGGTCATTCGCCAGCGGCCGGCAGAGGGCCGGCCCCACCCAAATGACCGCCGCGTCCCCGACGGTCCGACGTCGAAAAAGAAACTTTGTGCGCGCTAACAAAAAACCCTTGCGCGCACCCATTACAACGATGTAATCTGTGGAACAGATCACAGTGGCCCAGCCGGGGTGCCGTTCCGAAGGTCATTCGGACAAGAGTCCCCGGCAGGCCATTCAGTGCAATCGCGTCCAAAGGAGTGACCGATGAATGAACTTGCAAGCGTGTCCAGAAGGCAGCTGCTGCGCGGGGGAGGGATGGCGCTCTCGGGCGCCTTGGCGGCGGGCCTGTTGTCCGGCTGCGGAGGGTCCGCCCAAGCCTCCGGGGAAGCCGAGTTGCGCTTTTGGCACTTGTTGTCCGGCGGTGACGGCATCAAGATGCAGACCATGATTGACGCAGCCAACGGCGCACAGCAGGCATTTCACGTCAACCCCACCGTGTTGGCCTGGGGAGCGCCCTACTACACGAAACTGGCCATGGCATCTGCAGGCGGGCGGCCTCCGGAAGTGGCGATCATGCATGCCTCCCGGGTGACGGGCTACGCTCCCGGCGGGCTGCTGGACCCTTGGGACATGGATCTCCTGGCCGAGCACGGCGTGGGCGAGAAGGACTTCGCTCCCAGGATCTGGGAAAACAGTTTGCAGGATGGGAAATTGTTTTCCATCGCCTTGGATTCGCACCCTTTCATCCTGATGTACAACACCGAAGTGGCCCAAAAGGCAGGAGTGCTCGGCTCCAACGGCCAGCTTGAAGACACCATGACGCCCGAAGGGTTCAAGGAGATGACCCTGGAAATGGCCAAGGTGACAGGCAAGCACGGACTCTCGTACGGCTACCTGGCGGACGGTGCGCAAATGTGGCGTTTGTTCTACACGCTCTACAAGCAGCACGGCGCATCCATGGAACTCGTCCAGGGGGAGAAGGCGCTTGTTGACCGCGACGTGGCGGTGACAGTGCTGGAATACATCCACTCGCTTCTGGATGGCAAGATAGCAGCCTCCAGCGGTGACGGCGGAACGGCCATTGCCGAGTTCGCTGCCCAGGATTCAGGCCTGCTGATGAGTGGCGTCTGGGAACTGCCCACCATGCAGACGGCCAAGGTGCCCTTCGATGCCATGCCGATTCCCACCTTGTTCGGCACGCCGGCTGCTTTCGCCGACTCGCACGCGTTCGTGCTGCCGCATCAACTCAACCTCGACGAAGAAAAACGCGCCTATGTGTACGCCTTCGTTGCCGACATCCTCAAGGGTTCACTGAACTGGGCCAAGGCAGGCCACATTCCCGGCTTCCAACCGGTGGTGCAGTCGGAAGAGTACAAGAACCTCCTGCCGCAGGCGCACTATTCCTCGGCGGCCGACATCATCAACTACGATCCGCGGGCATGGTTCACCGGCTCGGGCTCGGACTTCCAGTCGTACTTTGCCGAGAACGTGCAAAACGTGTTCCTCGGCCGCACCGCAGCCAAAGACGGCTGGGATGCCTTTGTACATCGGCTGGATGCGTTGCTGTCGAAGCCAAACCCGGTTTAGGCCAGATTCAGTGGTCAGGCACGAGCAGCACATCGTCATTGGGAGAGTAATTTTTGCGGCAAGGGAGCCAATGCAATGAGTACGTCCACCGTTTCCACGGCACCAGATTCCACGGCACCAAACAAGACGACGGCCCGGCCGCCGGAAAACAGCCACTCCGTGAGGATGCGGCGGGACCGCAAACATGGGTGGGGGTTCATGGCCCCGTTCCTGGCCTTCTTCGCCGTGTTCCTGGTCTGGCCCCTGATCTACGGCGTCTATATGAGCTTCACAGGCAAATCCCTGACAGGCGCCAATAGTTCCTTTGTCGGATTTGCCAACTACATCGAGGCACTCGGCGATGCCGACATGTGGCATTCGATGGGCAACACCTTGTATTTCACCGTCATCAGCACCGTCCCGCTGGTCCTCGTCGCACTGGCCATGGCCGCGCTGGTCAACATGGGCCTGCCCGCCCAATGGCTGTGGCGCCTGTCGTTCTTCGCCCCCTACCTGCTGGCCTCAACGGTGGTGTCGCTGTTCTTCGTATGGATGTACAACCCCCAACTCGGCTTGATCAATGAGCTCCTGGGCAAGGTGGGCATCGCACCCGTCGACTGGCTGAACAATCCCGACGTCGCCATGTGGTCAATCGTGATCGCCACACTTTGGTGGACTGTCGGCTTCAATTTCCTGCTCTACCTTGCCGCGATGCAAAACATCCCGCAGGCACACTACGAGGCGGCCCAACTCGACGGTGCGGGGGGCTGGCGGGCGTTCTTCTCCATCACCCTGCCGCAAATCAATCCAACAACCGTCATGATCGTGATCCTGCAGGTCCTGGCGTCATTGAAGGTCTTCGACCAGGTGTACCAAATGACCGCCGGCGGTCCTGCCGGCTCAACCCGCAGTGTTGTGCAATACATCTTCGAGACCGGATTTACCGGCTACCGGCTGGGCTATTCGGCAGCCATTTCCTACATCTTTTTCGCCATTATCGTCGTGGTGTCGATATCCCAGTTTGTTCTCACCCGAAAGAGGAGTGCATAAGCCATGGCAGTGTCTACTCTCACCCCAGCCGAAAGCGTCGACGGCGGCACGCGCCAGATCCCCGACAGACGGCGGAAGAAGCGCATCCCGCCCAGCCGGATCATCGCCACGGTCATCGTGGCAGTGCTGGCCGTCACCTGGCTTGTCCCTTTCGCCTGGGCCACCATGACCGCGTTTAAAAGTGAAACCGAGGCCGCGTCCACCCCCATCACCCTGGTGCCCAAGTCCGGGTTCACCTTCGAGGCATTCGCCAAGGTCCTGCAACAAGGAAACATCCCGCAATGGACCTGGAATTCACTCTTCACAGCTGCCGCCATCACCCTTGTCACCCTGGCCATCTCAACGCTGGCCGCCTATGCGCTCTCGCGCATCGACTTCAAGGGCAGAAAGGTGCTGATGACTGTCATCGTTGCCTCGCTCATTGTGCCGCCGCCGGTGTTGATCATCCCGCTGTTCTACCAAATGGTGTCCTTCCACATGATCGACACATATTGGGGCATCATCCTGCCCCAGGTCATCGCACCCGCCATGGTGTTTGTGCTGAAGAAGTTCTTCGACCAGATCCCGCGCGAACTGGAGGACGCGGCCCTGGTGGACGGCGCGGGGCGGATCCGTATTTTCTGGCAGGTGGTGCTTCCACTGTCACGGCCCATTCTCGCCGCCGTCGCAATCTTTGTCTTCATTGGCGCGTGGAACAACTTCCTGTGGCCGTTCATCGTCACCAACGACAGCTCCATGCTGACCCTGCCCGTCGGGCTGCAAACCATCAAGAGTGCCTACGGCATCCAGTACGCCCAAAACATGGCCTCCGCGTTGTTGGCGGCGCTTCCCCTGATCGTGGTCTTCCTCTTCTTCCAACGCCAGATCATCAAGGGCATTTCCACCACCGGGCTGGCCGGAACCTAAACCGCACCACCAGCGCGACCAGCACCACGCTTTTGAAAACCATCAAAAAACAGGAGAATCACCACCATGTCACGTGCACGGATCAGCATTGACCGCGACTTCACCATTTCGGAGGTGCCGCATCGACTCTTTGGTTCCTTTGTGGAGCACATGGGCCGCTGCGTCTACACCGGAATCTACGAGCCGGGCCATCAGTCAGCCGATGAGCAGGGCTTCCGCAGGGATGTGCTGGACCTCACCAAGGAACTCGGTGCCACGGTAGTCCGCTACCCCGGCGGAAACTTCGTCTCCGGCTACAACTGGGAAGACGGCATCGGGCCCGTGGCGAACAGGCCCCGCCGCCTTGACGGAGCCTGGCACACACTGGAAACCAACGCCTTCGGCCTCCACGAGTTCGTGGACTGGTCACGCAAGGCCGGCACCGAAATCATGGAAGCCATCAACCTTGGCACCCGCGGCGTGAACGCGGCCCGGGAAATCGTCGAGTACGCCAACCACCCCGGCGGAACATACCTCTCGGACCTGCGGGCGAAGAACGGCCACAAGGACCCCTTCGACATCAAGCTCTGGTGCCTGGGCAACGAGATGGACGGACCCTGGCAGATTGGCCACAAAACTGCCGAAGAATACGGCCGGCTGGCCCAGGAGGCGGGCAAGGCCATGCGCCTGGTCGACCCCACCATCGAATTGGTGGCCTGCGGCAGTTCAAGTTCGGCCATGCCCACCTTTGGCTCCTGGGAGCAGACGGTGCTCACCCACGCCTACGACGAAGTCGACTACGTATCCCTGCATGCCTACTACCAGGAGCACGACGGCGACGCCAAGAGTTTCCTGGCAAGTGCCGTTGACATGGACTACTTCATCGAGTCTGTGGTGGCCACGGCCGACTCGGTCAAGGCCAAGGGCAAGCACAAAAAGGAAATCAACCTCTCCTTCGATGAATGGAACGTCTGGTACCAGCGCGGCCTGGACACCGAAGACCAGCCGCACCGGGTGAACGCCTCCGGGTGGCGCGAACACCCCCGGGTCATCGAGGACAAGTACAACGTCACCGACGCGGTGGTGGTGGGCACCTTGTTGAACTCACTGCTGCGCCACGGCGACAGGGTCAAGATCGCCAACCAGGCCCAACTTGTCAACGTCATTGCCCCGATCCTGGCCGAGGAGAACGGGCCGGCCTGGCGCCAAAGCATCTTCTTCCCCTTTGCCCGCATGGCCGAGCTGGCGAAGGGGCGGATCCTGCGCACCCACGTCGAATCGGACAAGGTGGAGACGGCGAAGTTTGGTGACGCGGACCTGGTTGACGTCAGCGCCACGTGGAATGAGGAAAGCGGGCGGGTGGCGTTGTTCTTTGCCAACCGCGGGCTGGAGGAAGCCGCCGACGTGGAGGTATGCCTGCGCGGTTTCGACGCCGGCCGCATCACCCGGGCCGAAGTGCTCGAAGCACCGGAGGGCAGGGACCGGTTCACCAAGAACACCCTGGCCCGCCAAAACCAGGTCGGCATGGCCAAGCTCGAGGGCGTCAAGGCGGCCGGGGACGAACTGAAGCTGACGCTTCCGGCACTGTCGTGGGCCGTCGTCGAACTTGAGGTCAGCAAGAACTAGGGCGACACCAGGAACCGGCCCCGCGAACGACAAAGCGTGGCATCCGCCGTCGCGATTGCTGCGAAGGTGGATGCCACGCTTTGTGGTGCGGCAGCGGTTAGTGCGCCGCCACGGAATCCTTGGCCGGGACGGCGGACCCGGCGTCGGCAGCGTCCCTGCCCATGAACGCGGCAATCACCACGATGCCAAGCGAGACAAACGCGGCAACCAGGAAACCGTTGCTGAAACCGCTGGCCTGTGCCGCAATCTCGCTCTTGCCGGCGGCCGCGGCAGCGATGGTTCCGGCCGACATGACACCCACCAGCAGTGCGGTGCCGGCAGCCCCGCCCAGTTGCTGGAGCGTGGAAAGCACGGCCGATCCGTGTGAGTGCAGGGAGTGCGGCAGCGGGTTCAGCCCGGCCGTGAAGGCAGGGGTGAAGATGAACGCCAGGGCGATCGACATCAGCAGGTGCAGCCCAATGATGACCACCAGCGGGGTATTTTCATTGAGTTGGGTGTAGCCGAACAGAATCGCCGACAGCAGCAGTCCGCCGGGGACGAGCAACGGCCGGGCGCCAACCTTGTCGAACAGTTTCCCGACCCACGGGGCCAGCAGGCCCATGAGCAGCCCGCCCGGGAGCATCAGCAGCCCGGTGGACAGCACGTCGAGCCCGCGCACATTCTGCAGGTACATCGGCAGCAGGATGATCACGCCGAACAGCGCCACCATGGCCATGACCATCAGGGACAGGGCCAGGGTGAACTGGCGGTGCAGGAACGGCCGCATGTCCAGCAGTGCGGCGTCCCTGCGCTGCAGCCGCAACTGCAGCAGCACGAATCCGGCCAGCGAGACCAGCGAAACAACCAGGGCGATGATCGCGATCTGCTTTGTTGCGGCGTCGGGGGAGCCGATGCCGCTGAGCCCGTAGACCAGGCCGCCGAAGGCCGGGATGGAGATCAGCACTGACGGGATGGAGAACTTGGACCTGCTCCGCTTGCTGTCCGTGGGCAACAGGCGTGAGCCCAGGATCAGTGCGGCGACGGCGATCGGCAGCACGAACAAGAACATGAATCGCCATGACAGGGAGTGCAGGATGATGCCCGAGAGTGTCGGCCCGATGGCGGGTGCCACGGAGATCACGATCGAGACGTTGCCCATCACAGCGCCACGGCGGTGCGACGGCACCAGATCAAGGATTGTCGTCATGAGCAGCGGCATCATGATGGCAGTGCCCGAGGCCTGAATCACCCGGGCAACGAGCAAGACCTCGAAGCCCGGGGCCACGCCGGCCAACAGCGTGCCCACCGAGAACAAGCCCATGGCCAGGATGAACACCGTGCGAATGGGGAATCGCGTCAGCAGGTAGCCGGTCGCGGGAATGACAACCGACATCGTCAGCATGAAGGCCGTGGCAAGCCACTGGATGGCGGAGGGGGAGACCTCAAACTCGTGCATCAGGCGCGGCAGTGCCACGTTCATGATGGTTTCGTTGAGGATCACCACAAATGCCGACACCAGCAAAACGGTGATGGTCGTGCGGTCCCTTGCCGAGAGCCGGTCCGGCACGTCAGCGGTGGAAATAGACATAAGAAATCCTGAATCCTGGAGGATGAAAATTGTGGACTGTGGAATCAGTTCAAGGCCGGCTGGCCCGATTGAATTTCGACTCACAGCTGCAAGCGTCGGCCGGTGCCGATCTATTCCCAGCTTTCACACAGTTTATTCCAGAAGTTCGACGGCAGCACCCGGGCAACGCCCGACACCCGCCCCCGCGGCGGCGTTCCCCCGCACGGCCTGCGGCGCCCAGGGGGCCACCCCTGCCGAACCCTGGGTGCGGGGTGGTTTCCCGACGAAAAAACCGGGGGTTTCCCCCATAGTCGCCGCCCGGCGCCGTCGGTAGCGTTGATTACATGAACAAACAACATCTCCGCGATGCCTCCGATGACTGAATTCCTGCTGGCAGCGGCCGGACAGCCCTGGATCTACGCCGTCGTCGCACTGGGCTGCATCATCGACGGATTCTTCCCGCCCTTCCCCAGCGAAGCGATAGTCGTGGGCATGGCGTCCCTGGCCGTAGTGGATGGAGGTTCCGATGTGTGGCTCCTTCTGCTGGCCGCGGTGCTCGGCACTTTTCTTGGCGACAACTTGGCGTACGCATTTGGTCGGGGCGCGGGCACCCGCCGGTTCGGGTGGATGCGCCGGCCGTTCATGCAGCGTGCCTTTGCCCGGGCAGGAGCCGGGCTGGAAAGCCGGGCAGTGTCGATCATCCTCGTGGCGCGCTTCATACCCGTGGCCAGGGTTGCCGTCAATCTCACGGCCGGTGCCACGGGCTATTCGCGCCGGCGTTTCATTGCCGCAACCGCCCTGTCGGCGAGCCTCTGGGCTGCTTACTCCGTGGGGATCGGTGTCGTGGCCGGCGCCTGGTTCCGTGAGTATCCGCTCCTGGGGTTCATTGTGGCGATCGTTGCAGCGGGGTTGATTGGTCTCTTCCTTGACAAGGTTCCGGGGATATTGCGGACGTGGTCGGCTCGGGCCAGGATGCCGCTGGCTCAGGCACGGCGGGCAGCTGCGGGCACGCCGCAATCCTGGGCAAGTCCCGCTGCGGCAGGCCCGGCCGAACCGGTCCTGCCGGATCCATTCGCGGCGGATGCGGCTCTGCCGGATGTCGCCCAGTTCGATCCTGCTCTGCCCGATGCGGCGCTGTCTGATAGGGATTCGGCAGGGGAAGCCGGTCGCCAACCCGCAGGGGCTGCCTGCAGGTGACAACGGCATGGTGGGGCTGACCCAGGGCGCCGCGTTTACGCCGGTTCACCTGTTCAGCCCCTCCACGGATTCGTTTCCACGCGCATGAATGCCGTCCGGCGCCGGACGCCGGTCTTTGCTTGAGGCGCCACTGGCACGGTCCAGGGCATGCAAGGATGGTGCCATGAATCCAAACACCTCCAACGTTGCTGCCAACAGTTTCAAGGCACACGCGAACGCGTGGGCCCTCGCTGCACTGCTGGGCACCAGCGCGGTCAACCACCTCCGGAACCCCAAGTTTTATTACCGGGTGGTTCCGCCGTCGTTGTGCAGTGACAGGGGCGGACGGTTTGGCCTCATGACACGCCACCAGTGGGTGGTCGTTTCGGCGTTGCCTGAAGCGGTGGCCGCCCTCGGACTGCTGGTCCCGGGAACGCGGAAGGCTGCGGCCGTTGCCACCACCGTCATGTTTGCAGGCTTCACGGCCGGGCACTTGACGGCCCTGCGCCGCGCCTTCGGACCCGATGGTACACCGTCGGAACGGCGCATCCACGCGCTGCGGCTGCCCTTGCAGCTGCCCTTGGTTGCGTGGGCGTGGAGGGCACGCCGGCCCTGAGCCGCTTCGGGCGGCGTCGGGTTGTGGCCGGAAACCGTGGATGTACGGGCCCGGTGTTCGCCAAGCATCCTGTCGGCATCCGCCCGTCCCGCATCACTGTGTTGGTGTGCCGCGCAGCTCGATGGCAATCTGCGAGGCGTCAAGGTTCGCGAGTGCGTTGGCAAGGACATCCGAATCGAAGATTCCATTGTCGCGGGCATCGAGCAGGACCGACCGCTGTGCTTCGATGACAGCCAGCCGGTGGCGCTTGGCCGTGGCGAAGTCGGCAGGCGACGCCCCGCCGTCGTCTTCGACGTGCGACGGTTCCGGAACGGTGCCCGCACTCGTTCGCATCATCGTCAAGAGCTGGACGACCTCCTGGTGGTTGCGCTCATCGACGTCGGCCTGGTCCGTTTTGGGCGTCAAGCGGCACATCAGCGGCCCGATGGTGCCGCCTTGGACGAGGAGGGACATGACTGCGACGGTGAACGCAATGAGGACCAGGACTGAGCGCTGCGGAGTGTCGGCCGGAAGTGTCTGCGCGGCAGCCACTGTCACTGCGCCACGCATGCCGGCCCACACCACGGCGGTGCCCTCGCGCCAGCCAAGCGGCTCGCGGACAAAATAGTCGATGTCAGCAAGTGTCTTCGTGATCCGCTGCGTAAATCGCTGGCTGAAGTGCTCGAGGCGGTGTTCTGTCACAGGACTTCCGCTCCTGCTTGCCGTCTTGAATGTTTCCTCCTTGCCCTCGGGAGTGCTTAACTTTTCCTGCATGCCCAGAAGTTGTGCCTGCAGGGATTCGACCCGCTTGGACCGCCGGGCGAGGCTGCCCAGCAGCGGGGCTACGTACGCGGCACGCACCAGGATCGTCAGGAGCAGCGCCCCGGCAGCGACTAGCAGGGCAGTCCCAACGCCGGCGTGATCCTGCTGGACGTTTGTCACGATCGACTTGATCTGCACTCCCATCGTCAGGAACACCGCGCCTTCGAGGACGAGCTCGACCATGCGCCAATTCTGCGAGTCGGACAGCCGGCTCCTGGGCGGGAGATGACGTGGCGCGCCGATCCCCGTCACGAGTCCCGCGACCACGGCAGCGACGAGTCCCGATGCCCCGATGAGCTCGGCGGGCACGGCGGCGATGAACGGCACCGTGAAGGAGATGACGGTGTTGACGGTGGAGTCCGTCAGCCGCTTCCGCACGACAAGGTTGAGCCAGCCCACGACGAGGCCGACAACCAGCGCAACGACTACAGAGTAGGCGAAGGTGCCGACCGCGCCCCAAAACGAGAAGGCCGCCGCCGTCGCGACGATCGCGGTCCGGAGCAGCACGAGTGCCGTGGCGTCGTTCAGCAGGCTCTCACCCTCAAGCATCGCCACGACGCGCTTGGACACCGAGGTTCGCTTGACGATCGAGGTCGCCACGGCGTCGGTCGGGCTGACGATCGCACCCAGGGCGACACCCCAAGCGAAGCCGATTCCCGGAATGACGAGCATGAAGAACAAGCCCAGCAGCAGGGCGCTGCCGACCACCAGGACCACCGACAAGCCACCTATGGCTCCGAACTCCCGGCGGAAGTTCATGGTTGGCATCGACACGGCAGCGGAGTAGAGCAACGGCGGCAGCACGCCCTCAAGGATCCAGGCGGGCTCAATGGACACGGCAGCGAACATCGGCAGGAAACTGGCGGCAACACCAACCGCGACCAGTACCAGGGGCGAGGCTATGCCCAGGCGCGGGCCCAGGAGGGTTGCGGCGGCGATGACCAGGAGGGCGGAAACGATGACGACGAGAAATTCTGTCATGTGTGCAAGATTGTCAGTAAATTGGGGTGAATTCCAGTGTTGTCACCACCGCCATTCTCACGGCCGCCCGCGGGCGGTTCCGTGTCCTGTGCACACAAATGGGGTCGTTGTCACGGAGCGCCGGCGTGCGCCGGCCAGAATTGTCAGGCCCGTGACCAACGCCAGGGCTGCACCGCCATCAGCAGGGAAGATTTGGCGCCTGTGCGGGCCAGATCATCCGTGCTGTTCCCGCTGGAAGACGCCGTGGGCGACGTCGTTCCTGCCGTTGGGGCGGCACTGGCGGTGCCGTCCCCGGCCGGGTCTGTTTCAGCGCCCGCCGGGGTGGTGGACGCTGCAGTCTCTGTTGCTGCCGGGGGAGTAGAGGTGTCCGCGGCAGGCTGGGTGGTGGCCGGATCCGTGGGCCCAGCCGTCGGGTCAACTGTGGGTTCGGCAGTCACCGGCGGAGTCGTTGCCGGGACATCCTCGGCTGCCATGGTCATTGTCGCAAAGCCGAGCAGCGGCCCGCTGTCACTTTGCACAGTTACTACATGGCCGCCCGGGGCCAGACCGGTGGGTATGGCCAGGGGAGCCTCGCCGGCGGCATTGGTGCGAACCCACCCGCTGCTCACGGCGGCGGCATCGTCGTCAGCTGTCCCTTGGATTGCAGCCAGCAACCAGGCGTTGTCCGGCAGCCTGCCCATCGTGACGTACTCGCCGCCGTCGAACTCCGTGGCCGGAACACCCAGGTCAAACGGGGATTTGGCAGGAAGCGCGGCAGGATCCGCAAGTGCCGGCTTGTCCTCCGGCGCGGCCGGGGCCGTTGTCCAGTCCACTGCGGTGGTCTTGAAATGTGTCAGGTCCTGAATGGCCATGCGGCCGCCCAAGGCTCCCGCGCGCTTCGTGAAGTCATCATAGCGGCGGTTTTCCTGCGCGGACCATCCCACCTCCGCCGTTGCCAGGGTGCGCGGGTACTGATAGGACTCCGTTTGTTCCATGCCGCGGAGCCACTCGCCCCATTGGACCGTCTCAACCCCAAGCACCCGGTCGTCGCCAATGCCCGGCAGGTAGGTGCCCGGGTCCCAGTCGTAGTGGTTTTGCAGGGTGCAGGCGCCACCGCAGGCCCACGTGCCGCCCACAGGCTCGGAGTTGTCCTGCTTCTGTGGAATGTACGTCCTTTCAACCGGGGAGAGAATCACCTTGGAGTCGTTCGCAAGAACCCTGTCCGCAACGCCCTGGCGGTTGCCGTTCCAGTACTGCACGATTGAGCCGGCCGGAAGCTCGGCCGAGGCGTACTCGTTCCAGCCGATGACGTGCTTGCCCGTGGCGACCACCTGGTCGGCGAACGCCGACACCATGTTGGAGTACTTCTCGTGCGGGGTGACAAATGATTCGTCGCCGCCAATGTGGACGTAGGGCCCGGGAGTCATGGCCGCGATTTGGGTCAGGACTTCCTTCGTGAACTCGTACGTCGCCGCGCTGTCGGCGTCGAAGGTGGAGCCGCCAACGTTGCCCGAGCCCTGGGCTGGCGCCGTATCTGTGCCGGGCAGCGGTTTCGGGGCTGCCCCTGAGGAGTTCAGTTCCGGAATGGCGTGCAGCGCGGCAGTGGTGTGCCCGGGCATGTCAATTGCGGGGACCACTGCCATGCCGTTGTCACCGGCGTAGCTGACGATCTCCTGGTAGTCGGCCTTGGAGTAGAAGCCGGTGTGGCCCAGTTCGGTGCCCTGCATGACGCCGGCGTCGTTGTAGGTCATGGCCGTCTTGCCGGAGATGTCAGCCAGGTCCGTGTACTTGATGCCTGACGGGTTGTTTGCCGGCTGGTCCATCGCAATCCGCCAGCCCTGGTCGTCCGTCAGATGGATGTGCAGGCGGTTGAACTTGAACTGTGCGGCGTTGTCGATGTGTTCCTTCATTTCATCGACGGTGTAAAAGGACCGGGCCACGTCAATCTGGATGCCCCTGTGCTCATAACGGGGGTGGTCGCTGATGACGACGCCGTCGACGGTCCAGGGCGTGTTGACCACTGTGTCCGATTCAATCCACTGCGGGAAAAGCTGGCGCAGGGTCTGGACACCGTTCAACGCACCCGCCGAAGAGTTGGCCTCAACCCGGGCGCCGTAGGCATCGGCCTGAAGGGTGTAGCTTTCCGGTTTGTCCTCGGAGCTGCCGGCAGCGACGGTGACAGACACGTCGTCGGGCGTTGGCGAACCACCAACCACCGGCAGCGCAAAGCCGGTGCTTCTGCGGGCTTTCCCGGCAAAGTAGGTGGCGGCGGCAACAGCGTCGCCCGTGGCCACGATGCGGCTCGATGGCAGCAGCCGGAACGTGCCGTTGGCGGTTTCGGCCAGCGACGCCGGCAGCGGCACCAGTGCCGGGCTTTCCGGCACGACAGCTTGCGCCTTGCCATGGATCTCGAATTCGGCGATGGAGTAGCCATACGTTGACCAGCGCTCCGCACCCAGCATGCGCACGAATTTGGTGTTCGTGACACCTAAGTGCACCTCATCGACGCGGCCGGGGCCTGTCTCCGAGCTCATGTCCCTGGCATCAGTCCACGTGGTGCCGTCCATGGCCAGGGCGGCACCACAATCGGTGCAGCCTGTGCCGGGGATGCTGTCGCTGCCATGGGCAGGACCGCAGCAAACAAGCCCAGCGCCGCGGCGCAGGCGAGCCCGGCCGTCGTCGTTCCCTTGAATGTTCTTGGTGCGTGCATTCGGGTACTTGCCTTACTTCTCTTGGTACCGCAGGAGGCATCCGCAGCGGGTGGTGCTAGTGGATGATGAAACGTTCGACGGCGGTGTCCGGACGGACGCGGTCGGCCTCGGGGATGTCCCCGGCAAACGCCAGCCATTGGGCGAACTTGTCGCCACGTTCAACCAGCTGGCGGTACATGGCACGGCGCATGGTGCTGACCCGGTCGCGGTAGAACGGCACGTTGACGACATTGGTGAGTTCGTCCGGGTCTGCGATCATGTCGTAGAACTCGTCGATGCCCTCCGGATTCGCAATGTACTTCACGTCCTTGTTGCGAATCATGCGCTGGGCGTATGGGAAGTGGTGGCCATGGAATTCGCACAGGATGTCCTCGCGCCAGCCCTCCACCTGCTCGCCGTGCGCCAGGGGGAGCAGGCTCCTGCCGTGGACTCCCGAGGCGTCCGCCCCGGCAATCTCATGGAACGTGGCCGTGAAGTCCAGCAGGCTGATGAACCTGTCCTCGCGGCGTTCCACCTCGCCGGGCAGGGCAACAATGGCCGGTATCCGGTAGATGTCCTCATACATGGCCGGCCCCTTGTCGTTGAGCCGGTGCGCGCCCGTGAACTCGCCATGGTCTGCGGTGAACATGACGGCGGTGCTGTCCGTCAGATCCAGCTCATCCAGGACGTCGAGGATGCGGCCAATCTCATGGTCGATCATGGAGACGTAGCCCCAGTAAACTGCCGTGAGCTTCTTCCACTCTTCAACGGTGAAGCAGTCGGTTGACCAGTACTCGGCGTACGCCTGCTGCACCATGGGCTTGCCATGGAACGTCTCGGCGAACGAGCCGGGCAGTTCGATGGTGGCAGGATCCACCATGTCGTACCACTGCTGCGGGATCAGGTAAGGCAGGTGTGGGCCAAAGATGTGGCACGACAGGAAGAACGGCGTGCCCTCGTCCGCCAGCAGCGCCCCGTCGGCAAATTCCCGCAGCTTGGCGATGGTCTGGTCCGCCAGGAAGGCCTCGAAGGTGGCTTCGGTGGGCTGGTCGGTGACACCGGCAATCAAATGTCCCTGGCTGCCGTCGGCCCGGGTGGTGTACACGGGGTTGGAAATGCGGAAGTCGGGATGGTCGTTCGCCCTGAGCCAGTCTTCGTAGCCGGGGTCGTCAAACACGTTCAAGGCGCCCGGCAGGTGGATCCCCTCAAAGCCGTAGTGTTCCGGTCCGCGGTCCCTGCCCACATGCCACTTGCCCACGTGTCCCAGCCGGTAGCCCTGCTCCAGCAATGCTGCGGAGAACGTAGGCAGGCCGTCGGGAAGTTCTTCCCGGTGCCCTGAATTCCATTCGTAATTGGCGAGCAGGCCGTGTTCAAACGGTTGCAGGCCTGTCAGCAGGCTGGCACGGGCGGGCGTGCAAATGGCCGTGGGCGTATAGGCCCTGTCAAAGGTTGTTCCGCGCGCGGCCAACCTGTCCAGATTGGGGGTGTGCTGCGAGGTGTTGCCGTAGCAGCCGAGGGTGTCGATGCGCTGCTGGTCCGTCATGAGGAACAGCATGTTGCGGCGTTTGTCGGTGTGGTTCCCGGAAGGCATTGAGGCTAGGCCGCCGGTGCGCTGGTGAACAGTTCGGAATTGTAGAACGTCTTGGCGTCCACAACGTCAGTGATCTTCTCATCCTTCTTGAATTGTTCCTGCAGGCCCTTCAGCCAGGTGTAGACGGTTCCTTCGGACGAGAGTGTGTCAAGTTCCTTGGTGGTGAACAGCTTGGCAACGCTGGCCTGGGCGGCCATGTCCTCTTCCTTGAGCTTGAGGAACTTCGCCGTGAGCGCGATCGTGCTTTCCTGGTTGCTGTGCCGGTAGTCATTGGCGCTCTTGACCACGGAGATGAAGCTGGTGGCCAGTTCCTTGTCTTTCGCGGCACGGCCGGCGCCTGCCACGAAGGTGGAGGGGAACGTCAGGGTGTCGATGAAGTCCTCGTTGGAGAACAGCTCAACCAGGTCCGGCTGGCCCTTCTTGGCGCTGTCGATCAAGGGGTACCAGAGGGCGGCCCCGTCGATCTGCTTTGAGGCGAACGCTGCGACGATGGCGGGCGGTTCCATGGCTGTTACCTCGAAGTCATCGCGGGTGAGGCCTTCCTTTGCCAGGGCAAGGCTGAACAGCTGGTCGCCGGAGGTGCCGATGGGCACGGCGACCTTCTTGCCCTTCAGGTCGGCAAGGGTCTTGTTGCCGGGCTGGGCGATGATGCGGTCAGCGTTGGAGACGGAGTTGACGGCCCAGATCTCGGCCTTGCCCGAGGCCGGCAGCCAGAGCGCGCCGGAGCCGATGTAGGCGACATCGACATTGTCCGTGCCCAGCGCCTGGATGGCCAGCGGGCCGTTGGTGAACGGCAGGTACTTGGGCTTCAGGCCGGCCTTGGCCCAGTACCCTTCCTGGTCCGCCACGGCCATCAAGGCCGCACCGTTGTAGTCGGCAATGTAACCGACCTTGATCTCAACGGCTTCCTTGGCGCCCTGGCCGCCGGCTGCGGCATCGTCCGTTTTGGCTCCGCAGGCTGCCAGCAACGAGATGGCTGCTGCGCCCATGGACAGCTGGAGGACATTGCGGCGTGAAAAGTTTGTTGACATGACGTCTCCTGGAAAGTTGCGTGCCCGTCGTCGGGCCATTGCTGTGGGTGTGTTGAATGACGGAGTTACTGGTGTGCCTCGGCGATGCCCGGCTGGTGGTAGACGGCCTCCCACACCTGGGCGCGCAGCCGGGCAAACTCGTCCGAGAGGCGCATTGCCTCCGTGCGCGGGTAAGGTAGGTCGATTTTGATTTCCCTGTAGATCCGGCCCGGGCGTGCAGCCATGACGATTACCCTGGAGGCCAGGAACACCGACTCGTCGACGTCGTGGGTGACGAACATGACTGTGCGCCGTTCCTTGGTCCAGGTCTCCAGGAGCTGCTCCTGCATGTGCACGCGGGTCAACGCGTCAAGGGCGCCGAAGGGTTCGTCCATGAGCAGGATTTCGGGGTCGACGGCGTAAGCGCGGGCGATGGCGCAACGCTGCTTCATGCCGCCGGAAAGTTCCTTGGGCAGGGCCTCGGCAAAGCGGGTCAGTCCCACCAATTCAAGATAGTGGTCCACGATGACGCGGCGTTCCTTGGCGGGAACCTTCTTCAGCTCGAGTCCAAACTCAACGTTCTTCCGTACTGTGAGCCAGGGGAACAGCGCGTACTGCTGGAAGATGACGCCGGTGCGGGTGCTGGGCCCGTGCACCTCCCTGTCATCGACCATGACGCGGCCGCTCGTGGGATCCAGCAGGCCCGCTGCGGCATTGAGCATGGTGGACTTGCCACAGCCCGAGGGGCCCACGACGGTGACGAATTCGCCGTCGGCTATGTCGAGGTTCACCCCGTCCAGGGCGGTGAAGGTGGTGCCCGTGAGGGTGAACTCCTGGCGCAGGTCCTCAAAGCGGATCATGGCGTTTGTCGTTGCGGTTGTCATGGCGTTTGTCGTTGCGGTTGTCATGGGTTGTCCTTAGCGGCGTTCTTGCCAGCGGGTCAGGTGGGCCTCGACCATCAACAGCAGGCGGTCCATGAGCAGGCCGAAGATGCCGATGACAACCACGTTGACGAGGATGGTGGGCATGTCATAGAAGGTCTGGGCCTGTTGCATGCGCATGCCCAGTCCGTTCGGGGCAGCCAGGAGTTCGGCGGCAACCACTGTGGCCCAGCCAGCACCCAGCCCGATCCGCATGCCCACCAGGATGAATGGCGAGGATGCAGGCACCACGACGCGCCGGAAGATGACGAAGCTGTTGGCGCCCAGCACGCGGGCTGCATTGATGAGCGTCTTGTCCACGCTGACCACGCCCTGGTAGGTGGAGATGACGCAGGAAAGGAACGCTGCCAGGAAGATCACGAAGATCTTCGGCGTTTCGCCGATGCCCATGGTCACCATGACCAGGGGAAGCAGCGCCAGTGGCGGAATGGTGCGGAAAAACTGCACCCACGGCTCAATGATGGCGCGGCCCACTTGGTACCAGCCCATCAGGAATCCCACGGGGATTGCCAGCAGGCTGCCAATCAGGAAGCCGGTGAGGACGCGGGCCAGGGAGGCGCCGGAGTCTTCGGCGAGGGTGCCGTCGGCCAGCAGCTCGCCGCCCCTGGCGACGACTTCGATGGGACCGGGAAGGCCCACGACTCCCGCGGCTGAAAACACCGACCACGCGACCAGGCCTGCCGCCACAGAGCCAAAATTGATGGCGAGCAGTGCCTTGCGGCTGAGCTTGCGGCGAATGGGGTTCGCCGTCTTCTTGGGGGCACCGGCAGTGCTGCCGGAGTGCTCACTGGGTGTCTTGCTGCGAGTGGTTGCCGACAGCTGGTCGACGAGAGAGATGGTGTCTTTTGGTGCCATGGCACAAATCTATGGTATGGATCACATCATGTCAACAGCCTTTACATAAATAGACTTGTCGTTAACTTTTGTGGCGTTTTTGGTCCAGGGGGACGACGTCGGACAGGGCACCAACCCTCAGCTGATGGTTGCCAGCGCCCAATGCTTCAGGGCCGTCTGGGCGGCACCGTCGCTGCCTGCGCTGGGCGCAAACTCGGCGGTGCTGATGGTGGTCCGGCGCGGGCCGAGGTCAAGGTGTTGTTCGGCCAGGGCCGTGCGCACCGGCGCCAGAAGTGGTTCCCCGAATTGGGAGAGTTCCCCGGCAATGACGACGCGGCTCGGATCCAACAGGACGCAGGCTCCAACAATGGCGTGAGCCAGCAGTTCACCTGCCCAGTCAACGATGTTGGCGGCGATGTCATTTCCGTCGGCTGCGGCCTGGGCCAGCTCGGCAATGGAGGCAAAGGATTGCCCCCGATGGGCGGCCTCAACCAGCACATTGGCTTCGTTGATGAAGCTTTCGAGGCAGCCGTGGCGGCCGCACCAGCACAATGGGCCGGCGAAGTCGACACTGAGGTGGCCCAGTTCCCCGGCGAGACCATTGCCGCCACGAAGGAGTGCCCCGTTTGTAACCACGGCGGAGCTGATGCCTGCCGAAAGCACCACGTAGAGCAGGTTTTCACTGTCCTTGCCATAGGCCATGGCGGCGAGGCGGATGTTGTTGTCCCACAGCAGGGGAGCGGGCAGCACCTCCCGCAGTGGTGCCAGGGTGGCTCCCTGCGGATCAAGCTGCCGTTCGGCGCCGTCGGACAAGGAGAGGGGATTGGCGTGTCGGCTGGCAATGCCCACGCCGGTGCCGACCACGGTCCCGGGGGTGATTCGGCCGTCGTCGATCAGCTGCTGGACCATGTCGGCGGCAAGTTTCACCTTCCCGTCCAGTGCCATCGAGCTGGAGATTTCCTGGCGTTCGCGGGTGACAGTGGAGCCGTCGAAGCCTGTGACGGAGATGCTGATGCGACGCCGGCCCAACTCAAGGCCGACGGCGGCGCCGGCCTTGGGATTGAGTGACAGGACCTTCGTGGGCCTCCCGTTGCGTCCGGCGGCGTGGAACGACTGGTCGTTTTCGGTCAGCACGCCCCGGCTGCGAAGTTCTCCCACGATGGCGGACAGTGTGGTGCGGGAGAGCTTGGTGTCTGTCTCGAGTTCCCTGCGGGTCCTGCTGCCGTGGGCCACCAGCGACTCCAATACGCGCAGTTCATGTCTACGCCGCACGGCTTGCAAGGCGCTGTCGTCAGATGTCAGCACGGGTCCTACTTTCTCAATGTCAGCGGGTCACCTGGCCCAGCATGCAGGCGTTCCATCAGCGGGATTTCCTTATGCGGACCATTTATGTAAAGCCTATTGTCTTTAATCCTTTTTCACGGCAAGCGCCACGAAGTTTCTTGGCGGGCCCCGGCGGGGTTGGCGGCGGGCCGGCACTGCGCCGGATTAACCGCCGGGATCCGGTTGCAGACAAGACGGAATCTGGTTGACTGTTTCCATGGCGCAACCCACGTACATGAATCCATTTGTCCTGCCGGTGCCAGCTTGCAAAGCCGTGCGTGACGGGTCCCTGGATGTCTACAGGCCGGACGGGCCGCACGGGCCGCACGGCACGGAAAGCAGTGAGGGGGACATCGCACCCCTGCTGCCGGCCATCATATTTGTCCACGGCGGCCCGGTTCCGCCGGAGATGCAGCCCCGCCCCAGGGACTGGCCGGTCTTCGCTGGTTATGGTTCCTTGGCGGCGGCGCACGGGGCTGTTGGCGTCGTCATTGAGCACGGATTGGTCTCACCGGCCGCGTATGCGGATGCCGCCCGGGATGTTGTCGATGCGGCCGCCGCTGTGCGCCTTCTTCCCGGGGTGGATCCTGAACGCGTGGCCCTGTGGTTCTTTTCCGGGGCCGGCATGCTGGCAGCGGATTGGATCAGGGACACGCCAGGGTGGCTGCGCTGCATCGCGGCCAGCTATCCGCTCATGGCGCCGTGGCCGGGAATGGATGTCGAGGCCCGCTTCCGCCCCACGTCGGCACTGGCGGAGGCTGGTGACGTGCCCATGCTTGTCACCCGAGTGGGACAGGAACAGCCTGTCATTGCTGTCACTGTGGATGAATTCATCGCTGAAGCGCGTGTGCGGCAGGCGCGGCTGGACGTCATCGAGGTTGCGGACGGACACCACAGCTTTGACATTGTCGACGACACGGATGCATCGCGTGCGGCGGTGCAACAAGCCATGGACTGGGTGCTGCGCCGGCTGTTGGCGTAAATCTGTGCCGGCATGCGGGGTTGCCGGGCTGGCGGGCTGGCGGGCAGACAACCGCATCCCTGACACCCCCGGGAGGGGTTTAGGGGTTGATGCGGGCTGCGTGGATGAACTCTTGGATGAGCTTGATGTCTTTGACTCCGCGGCTGGATTCAACACCGCTGGAGACGTCCACGCCGCTGGGACCAAGTGAAGCAGCCAGTTCGGCCACGTTGAAAGGGGTGAGGCCCCCGGCGAGCAGCCAAAAGCCCCGGGGCGCTCCACCCTTGAGCAAGCTGGCATCAAAGGTGACGCCCGCACCGGGTTCGACGGCGTCAAGCAGGATGCGCTCGGACTCCCACGCCAGCTGTTCCGCGGCATCCAGCGTGTTGTAGGCGTCCGCCGAGAAGGCGCGCAACGTCCGGAATCCATCCGCGTGAAGACGGGCCATGTCGGCTGGCGATTCATTGCCATGCAGTTGAACTGTGCTGATTGCGGCCCGGCGGGATATTGCCACAACCTCGTCGATGGGCTGGTTGCGGAACACTCCCACGGTTTCAACACCCTCAGGAACGGTGCTGCCAAGCTCGGCGGCCAGTTCGGCTAAGACTGTCCGGGGGCTGCCGGGGGCAAAGACGAAACCAATGGCATCGGCTCCGGCGTCCACCGCCGCGGCAACTGTTTCCACAGTCTGCAAACCGCAAATCTTTACGTACATACCCAGCCTCAAAGCTAACTTTCGCCCAACAACGCGAACGGGGATCCGCCGTCGTGCGTCCCAAGAGCCATCTTAACAGCCTTGCCGCACTGGACACGGCCTGTTTGGGGAAGACGACCACTCGTCGGTGGAGAGTCGAGTCCCGATGCGTGGCATGTCAGACCCGGCTGTCATGATGGGTGCTACAACTGCAGGGGGGAGCGCGGGCATGATGCTTGAGGGTACCGACAACATGGTGCTGACTGACGAGTTCAGGAAAGCACTGACCTTGCTCGACGGTGGCAACAGCCTGTTCCTGACGGGGAAGGCTGGTACGGGAAAGTCCACTTTGGTGCGGCACTTCCTGGGCTCGACCCGGCGAAATGTCATTGTGGCTGCCCCCACGGGAATCGCCGCGCTGAATGTCGAGGGCTACACCATCCACAGATTGTTCTCCTTCAGCCCGCGAACCACCGTGGAACAGGTAAAGTCTGCCGACTATTACCCGCGGAGTTTCGCCAAAACCATCAAGAGCCTGGACACGCTGGTCATTGATGAAGCGTCCATGATCCGTGCAGACTTGTTTGACTGCATTGCTGCTGCCCTTGAACGGTTTGGCCCGAAACCCGGCACACGGTTTGGCGGCGTGCAAATTGTGTTGGTGGGCGACCTGTATCAGCTCCCTCCAGTGGTGACCGAGGTCGAGTCCGAGTACTTCAGCACACGCTACAGCTCACCTTATTTCTTCGCAGCGGACAGCTACGACCACGCACATTTCCCGCTGGTTGAACTCACCACCATGTTTCGCCAGGTCGGCGACACGCAGCTGGTGCACGTCCTCAACTCTGTGCGGGAAGGCGCTCTGCAGGAAGTGGAACGTGCGGTGCTCAACGCCAGGACGGATGCGTCCTTCCTGCCTCCCTTGGATGAATTTTGGTTGACGCTGGCAACGACCAACCGGATCGCCGGCGCCCGGAACCGGGAGATGCTCGAACAGCTGCCCATGCCCGCGCTGCAACATGTCGCGAGCGTCACCGGGGACGTGGACGGGTTCGACAAGCCGACGGAGGATGTCCTCGAATATCAAGTGGGGGCTCAGATCATGCTGCTCTCCAACGATGCCGACAGGCGCTGGGCCAACGGCACGATTGGCCGGATCACGGGCCACTTCACTGTCGAGGGTGAGGTCATGGTGGAGGTCGAGCTCCCTGGCGGCACACGCGCGGAAGTGGGGCCGCACACGTGGGAAATCAACCGCCCGGTGGTCGAGGCGGGCCGCCTGCGCCATGACGTGATTGGCACCTACACGCAGCTGCCGTTCCGCCTTGCCTGGGCCATCACCATACACAAGAGCCAGGGACAGACGCTTGACCGCATGGTTGTCGACCTGGCCGGCGGGACTTTCGCCTACGGTCAGCTGTATGTGGCGCTGAGCCGGTGCACCAGCATGGACGGACTGGTGCTGCGGCGTGACATTCAGCCCAAGGATTTGAAGGTGGACCAGCGCATCCGCCGATTCCTGCGGTCGGGCGGAACTGAGATGGCACCGCGCGGCAGCGTCTATCTTGGGGTCAGCACCGTGGGCGACGAAGGCAGGGCCTGGCGTCCGCGCCCGATCGAGATAGCTCTCGTGACCGATGACGGCCTCGAGGTCACCACCTTGGTCAATCCCGAACGCGACCTTGGGGATGCCCGCGCTGTCTACGGCATCTCGGCCGGCGACATCCAGTTGGCGCCACTCCTGACCGAAGCGTGGGCGGCCCTGGCGCCGCACCTCGCCGGCAGGACTCCAGTCGGCGAGGACATTGACCAGTCACTTGGCTACTTCGATTACGAACTCAAACGCAACGGATACGTCGTGCCCATGCCCCTCGGCGTGGAGATCGACAGAGCCAAAATTACACCCCGTGAGGCGGAACGGCTGAGGGCACCGGATGCCCTTGAACGGGCCCGGGCCGTGCGCGACATTGCCGGCGCAGGTTCGGCCCGCAATGTCTTTGCCGACGTCTTTCCCGATCCAGGGCAGCGCACAGGCTACTTATTGACTCGCGGCCGGGATGCCGGGAACTTCAGCCTGGGCGGCATTGTCACAGCAGGGGAATCCGCCGCTGCTGTGCTGGCCGGGCATTTGCGCACCACCGCGCAACGCACCAGCCTGAACGCCCAAACCAGGATCCTCCTTCACGCTGTTGAAGCCCGGACCGGGCACCAGATCCTGGATCCGGAACAGGAGGCGTCCGGCGAACAGGACATCTCGGCTGTGCTCATTGCGGGCGCGCGGGTGTGTTTCACCGGAACCGTCATCGACGGGGCGGGCACCATGTACTCGCGTCCCGACATGGAAGCCATTGCCGTTTCAATGGGTTTGGAACCCGTGGGAAGCGTGACCAAGTCCAAGTGCGAGGCGCTGGTGACGGCGGAAGTCGGTTCGCAATCCGGCAAGGCCAGGAATGCGGCCAAGTACAACAAACCTACGTTCGACGCCGGGCAGTTCCTTCAATGGTCCAGGAACCCAGGCGAGTGGGCTGAAGGCAACAATAAACCGCAGGAGCCAACCGTCGACCACGTGTCGGTGGGCGACGTACCGGCGACTACGACCCCCAGCAGCTCGGGGCTTGGTCTGAAGAATTTTCTGGCGGGCAGCCTTCAACGGTGGAAGGGATAGCAGTTTTACTGGCAATCCCTTAGCAGTCAGCTGGGTGTCAAGCGCCAGCCCGGCATCCGAGCCTCACTGACGGCGGTTTCTTTCACGGGCACATTTGATCCCTGGTTGCCGCAGGTGCCGACGCGTGGCAGGAATGCGGCTCCAAGAGTGCGGAGGCTAGGGCAGTTTGCCGCGGCTGTGTGCCCGGCGCCCCGGGCACACAGTTCAGGAAAACACTGTGTCCGCCATCGCCCAGATGACGTAGCCGCTGACGGGCACCAGCACCAGCCATTCCCGCACCGAGCCGGCATTGCCCAAAAGCGGCAGTGCAATGTTGCCGTTGGGCCGCCAGATGTTCTTCACCAGCGGCACCTTGCGCAGGAACCGGGGAGGCCTGATCCGCAACGGCCAGATGAGGTTGCAGCCGCCGGTTGTCAGCATGTCCCCGAGTATGTGCATGGCCACGCCCAGTGCCATGGCCAGGGGAAACCAGAACTCTTCCTGCGGGGCAAAGAACGTGACGAAGGCGCCAGCGGCAATGCCCATCACCCACGGGAACTTGCGCATGGTGTCAGGGATGAACTTCAGGGCCTTGGCAGCGAACGACGTCAGCAGCACGGCCAGTAATCCTGCGCCGGGGAAAATGGTGCCAAAAGTTGGCAGCTCGACTGTCCACATCCCGGCGAGCACCGCGATGGCGACAAAGATGGCAAGGCCCAGGACGGAGTGTGTGCCGTGCCGGTGGCCTCCTGACATCTTGCCCACCTGTATGCACATGATGTTTGAAAGCGGCGGCAGGGAATGGGCAATCGTTGCGTGGCGGTGGTCCGCGTCGGGCACCAGCGCGGCGCCGGCCGTCACCATGGCGCCGACGAGCACACCCGTAGGGGTGAGGTCAAGCAGCCCCATGCCGACGGTCACCTGCTCGGGAAGTGCCGGCAGCACACCCGACACTGCCCCCAGTCCCACGTCAAATTGTGTGGTCAGGGCCAGCCAGACGGCGGCGCCGCTGGCAGCGTGATGGGGTCCCATCATGGGGTCACGTCCTTGCATGCTCGGGTTTTTTGTTCTGATCCCGCAACACGTGGACAAAACCTGCTGCTCCAAGCCTAGGGGCAGCCGCTGACATTCCAGGACGCGTGCGGCAGGGGTCACACAACCAAGGAGTTGGAGGATGCGTTCAAATCCAGGGGCCGCAGCGAAGACCCCGGATGTGGAAGGCGGGAGCACCTCAATCGACCACGCTGGCGACTCATGGGTGAGAATGGATTCCACAGACACCTTCGACGCCAGGGGAAGCTCCATGAGCGATTCAAACACTGCGGCGGCCAGTGAATTCCGGCCCGCCATTTCCAAGCCCGCCATGAGGGCCCTGGCGGGCGCAGGCATCATCAGCTACGAGCACCTGGCCGAGGCGGCTGCTGCGGACCTCCTCCAGCTTCACGGCATGGGACCCAAGGGGATTCGTATTCTGCGCGCGGAGCTGGCCTTGCGGGGCCTGGCGTTCGACGGCGAATAGCAGCCCTTGTGTGCCCGGCTGCGGCGCACTGGCCGGACGCACTGACTATTTGGTGAGCTGGAGCAGCCTATTTGGTGAGCTGGAGCAGCATCTCGATGGTGCCCGTGCCCTCAACCTTGACGAAACCCAGGTTGGGGGCGTCAATGCCGAAGTCGGAGAACACGATGGGAATGGATCCCTGCACCTCAACGCCGCCGTCCGTTGCCTGCGCTTCGAGACTGACTGTGACCGGCTTGGTCACCCCGGCAACTGTCAGGTCCCCGGCTGCCTGAACCGACACGGGCCCGCTGCTCAGGGTGCCAATGTCCACAGGCGTGGTTAAGGCAAAGGTGGATGTGGGAAATTCCTGCGTCTTCAGGATGCCCAGGAACTGGCTGTCCCGGCTGCTGTTGTCTGTCGCAACGCCCGTCATGGTGACAGTCGCCGTCGCGGTGCTCAGCGAGGTGCCGTCGATGGTTGCCTGCCCTTCGACGTCGTCGGTCCGGCCCACGACGGTGACGTTCTGGCCGTTGAGGACTTCCTTTACCCGGTACCCGGCCTGGGAAGTGTCGGCGATTTGCCATTTGCCGGCGATGGAGCCGGCGTCGAGGGTGCTGGACGGGCCGGTGCCGGCGGTCGGTGTCGACAGGGCGAGCTGGTCCAAGGACTTGCTGTTCTCGATATTTGCGTAGACGGCACTTCCACCCCAGATGGCGCCGATGACGACCAATAGGGATCCTGCGATGATGATCCATTTCCTGCGCATGCGCTGCCCCTCAAAAATTGGCTCGGAGCAATGAACTATGCCACTGCCGGCTGGGGATAAGCTGGGACTTTCCTGGACCCGATCCATGACTGTTTGGTTCCAGCCGGCATCCGGGGTTCCCGAGTCAAGTCATGCGGCGTAGCGTTGACTCATGAGCGAAGAACCAGGTGAAGAACGGCCCGAGCGGGGCCCCGGGAAGAGCCCATCAAATGAGGGCGGACCTCGGTCACCGGTGGAGGAATTCATCAAACTCGTTGTCCCGGAGCCTGCCCTGCTGGAAGAGGAAACGTCAAGTGACCCCGACATTGAACCCCGGGTCACGGGCTCGTAACCTTACGCACCAAGAGAGTGGGGATGCCATGAACACGCCGCCACGGAACGCGCCGCGCCTGCAGGTGCCGCCTGCAAAAGCATCGATTCCCGATCCCAGCCGGCCGCCGATCTCGCCGGACCCGACCCAGCCGCCGGACCCAACCAGGCCGTCCCCGCCCGGCGAACCTTTCCCTGCGCCGTTCCCTCCGGATCCAACATTTCCGCCCGATCCCATGGAGCCACCAGAGCCCGGCACACCGCCGCAGCCACCGCCAGCCCCGCCCTTCCCGGGCGACGGCCGCTAGCCGACGGCCACCAAGGGAGCGCCTGCCGCCCTGCGCTCTCCGGGACGAGCGGGAGGCAATCCGTGCCGCAGTTCTCGCAGTGGCCTCCCTAAATGGGTCATCTGCCCCATGCGTCAGGGGCACGCCGGCCATACGCTCTTCACATCAAGTGAAGGAGCCCACAATGTCAACGACAACACCGCAGCAGTCCGCAGTACTGGCGGAGTCCGAAACAGCACTCCCGGAGGACACGGCCGAACATTTTTCCGGCTACGCAGTCATGGGGCTGCCGTTCAGCTCCGGCCACTACCTGGCGTTCAGGCGTTTCCCGGCAAGCTCTGTTGGCCCCGGCTACCACGCCGTGTGGCTCCGCACCCCCGACGGGCAGTGGAGCATCCATGCAGATGCCCCTCCGGAAGTCAGCTGCGCCAGGTACTTTGGCACAGCCGTGCAGGAAACCAGCCAGTCAACCGTCACGGCTGAATGGACGAGCCCTTGGGATCTGACCGTGATTGTGCCCGGGGTTGTGCGTTGGGAGCTGGGCATGAAGGCGGGCTGGACGACTGCGGCGGCCACGGCGATGGCCCGGCACATGCCCCCGGCGCTGTGGCGAAGGGATGTCGCATTGCACGCCATGGGCAGGATGATGGGTCCCGCACTGGGCGCTGGGAAGCTGACCTTCAGCGGCCGTGTCCCCAACGGCCAGTCGTTTCAGGCGAGGCCCCTGCGCGTGTGGAGCATTGGCACCAGCCGGGCAACCGTTGCAGGGGTCGACGTCGGATCCCCCCGGCCGCTCCCCGTGCAGGACCACCTGGCCGACTTTTGGCTTCCGCAACGGGGATTGTTCGTGGCCGAGCTGGCCCTCAGATTCCCGTCAACAGCAGCAACATCCGCAGCAGCACCGGCTGCAACGCAGAACGGATGGGCGTCATGAGCATCGTGGCAGCCATTCAGGAATCCGAAGCCACGGGACTCGCCGGGGAAATTTTTGCCACCGACATTCAAGCCATGGGCTACGTCCCCAGCCACACCAGTGTCCTGGCCCTGAATCCGGAGGCCTACGGTGCATGGCGGGCGCTGCAGTCGGCCATCGCCGGATCATTGGGCATGCGCCGCTACGAGCTGGTGACCCTGGCCGCCGCGCGCGGCCTTGGCTCCGCCGCCTGCCTGCTGGCCCACGGGAAAAAGTCACTGAAATTCATGGCCGAAACGGACCTCGTCCGGCTTGCCCGGGACCACCACGACGCGGGCCTTTCTGCGGCGGAGGTGGCCGTGATGGACTTTGCGTACAAGCTCAGCACGAACGCCGCCGCCATGGACGACGGCGACTCGCAGTCCCTGCGCGACGTTGGCTTCAGCGACCGGGAGATCGTTGACATCGCCCTGGCTGCGGCAGCCCGGAACTACTTCAGCAAGGCGCTGCAGGCCCTGGCCATAGATGTCGACGTCCCGCCCGGACTGAGCCGGCAACTGCAGGACGCCCTGCTCGCCCCGCCCGGTGCCGTGCCGCCCGCAGGCCGGGAGTTCAATGCTGCCTGAAGAACTGGGGTCAGGTACTTTTCGGCCGTAGAATTGACGTGTGGCGGATCAAGGTTCGGAACGCTCCAACGTGCCTCCAGCTGGGCACGTCCCAGCGGGGCCGTTGCAGCGCGGTCCGGCGCCCATCCGGCGTCCGGAAATTCTGGCAGCCTTGTCGCTCGCCATCGACCTCGGCCTCGGACAGCCCATGGAACACATGCTGCGGGCCACTCTTCTGGGGCTGCGCATGGCGAAACTCGTCGACATTGACCAAGCGGGCCGCGACCGCATCTACTACGCAAACCAGCTCGCCTGGATTGGCTGCCACGCCGACTCCTTTGAACTGGCGGCCCTCTTTGGCGATGACATCTCGTTCCGGAACGACTACTATCTCATCGACGCCCACGGGATCCCCATGCTGTCCTTGATGCTGCGCCACACGGGAACCGGGCTCCCTCGCTGGCAGCGTGCGGCCCGTCAGGCGCAGTTCGCAGCAACGGCAAACTCGGCTGTCAGGGCCTTGATCCGCTCGCATTGCAGCTCAGCGGGCCGCTTGGCCGAGCGCGTGGGATTGGACCAAGGCATGCCTGCCATTCTCAGCCACACCTTTGAACGCTGGGACGGCAAGGGGCTCCCGGCAGGACGGTCCGGCGTTGAAATTCCGCTGGAAATGCGCATCGCCCAACTCGCAGACACGGCCGAAGTCTTCCTCCGGACGTCCGGATTGGCAGCGGCGGTGGGCACTGTCAAGGAACGCCGCGGGACCCAATTCGACCCCCTGCTGGCGGATTTGTTCTGTGCGCATGCCGTCGAGCTGACGGCCGGGCTGCTGGACCTTGACCCGTGGCCGGCAGCCCTCTCGGCCGCCCCGGACGAGGCACCCCTGTCGGCGGCCGGGATCGACACCATTCTGTCTGCCATGGGAGATTTTGCAGACCTGAAGTCGCCTTACACCGCCGGGCATTCCCGCGCCGTGGCTGTGCTGGCGGCAGGCGCGGCGGGGGAGCGCGGACTGCCAAGCGACGAGGTGGCAGTGCTCCGGCGCGCGGGGTGGGCCCACGATCTGGGCCGGATGGGCGTCTCCAACGGAATCTGGGACAAAATCTCGGCACTGTCGGCCATGGACGTTGAGCGCCTGCAGATGTACCCGTACCTGAGCGAGCGCATCCTGGGCAGGGTTCCGGGCCTGCAGCGGGTGGCTGAGGTTGCCGGTTCACATCACGAACGGCTCGACGGCTCGGGCTATCCGCGCGGACTTGCCGGTGGCCGCCTTGACGAAAGCCAGCGGATTCTCGCCGCCGCCGACTCCTACCAGACGTCGCTGGAGCCGCGGCCGCACCGGGCCGTGTTGGCGCCGCGTGCAGCGGGACAGCGGTTGTGGTTCGAGGCCCGGGCGGGCCGTTTGGGCGAGGACGCCGTCAATGCGGTCCTTGTCGTGGCCGGGCATGGGGCGGCACGACGGCGCAGCCCACCCTCTGGTTTGACCGGAAGGGAACTGGAGGTGCTCAGGCGGCTGTGCCAAGGGATGAACAACAAGGACATCGCCGCTGCATTGTTCATCGCCCCGAAGACGGCGCGCAACCATGTGGAGCACATTTATGCCAAGATTGGTGCCACAAACCGTGTCTCGGCCACCCTCTATGCCCTTGACCACGGCCTGTGGGACAGATCTGGTTAGTTGGCAGGCAGCGGTCGCCGGTCTAAGCGGTGTCGGGGCGGTTTCTTGTTTGCGAAAAAATGGACCTCGGCCGGGGCACCAGCACGCCATCCACTGTGGTGTCCACCGATTCGTTGTAAAACGCGATCCTGCCCTCGATGGCTCCGACGGCAGGGTAGGGATGCGGGTAGGACCACGCGACGCCGGGTGCTCCCGGGGCATCCCAATATTCATCCGCGTAGCCCTTGTAGGGACAGTGGCTGCGATTGGCACTGATGCTGAGCGTGCCCAGGTCAACGTCGCTGCGCGGGAAGTAGAAGCGGGTTGGCAGGTAAGTTTCAAACAACAAAACCGGGTGGGGGGTCTCGGCGAGTGTCACGCCGTCCAGCGCAACACTGACATGGCGTGAGCTCGGGAGCGCCTCGACCCGTTTGTGGGGATCCCTCGGATGGCCGTGGACCTCTTGATCCTCCTCCAACCAGCGGTCCACAATGCCCGACTGCCAATTGAACACGACCCGGTCGATCAGCACAGGGTCATCAAGGATCCAGGCTGCGTGCGGGATGACCCTGTCGGCCACGTGCAGGTCAAACCATCGGGCAACCGGCCCCTTGGGCAGATGGAAAAACGGTCCGTCGACGGGACCATCGTCCCGCGGCAGTAAAAGATCCATGCGCACGTCGGCCTTGGCGAAGGCGTATGACGGGACGGGAAACTTTTCTTCCCAAAACAGCATCGGCGCCCGGGTGTCAACCACGACGGTGTCACCGACAATGGCACGCACCCATTTTTCGCTCAATTCGATCCGCACGGGGACCACCTGATTTCCGCTAGTGGGGATGAAAGGAATTTTACGCCGGAGACGCCGGCCCGGCCATGCCCGGCGACCGTTTTCGGGATTCCGGACCGCGAGGTTTGGAGCCAACGGCAGATGGGTGCGTGCAAGGCAACCGCCGCCAGGGAGGATAATTGGGGGCAATGACCACCACGCTGATGCCTTCAGCAGATTTAGGGGAACACATGTCCACGCTCAAGCAGCAACTGAAGACAGACGTCGTCGGGCACATGAAAGCGGGCAACAAGATTGCCCTGACCACCGTTCGCAACGTCCTGGGCGAGATCGAGACGCGTGAAAAGGGTGGCAAGACCCCCGTCGAGTTCGATGACGCCCAAGTCATCACCTTGTTGCAAAAAGAAGCTGCCAAGCGCCGGGACACCGCAAAGATTTACAGCGAAGCGGGCGAGCCCGAGCGCGCAGGCGCGGAGATTGCCGAGGCGGAAGTCATCGAGGCCTACCTGCCGAAGCCGCTCAACGCCGAAGAGGCAGCAGCGGTGGTTGATCGCATCATCACCGGCCTCGAAGCCGGGCAGGGCAAACTTTCAATGAAGCAGATGGGCCTGGCCATGAAGCCCATAACTGCCGAGATCGCCGGCCGTTTCGACGGCAAGGCCGTCTCCGAAATGGTCCGCAAGCGACTCCAGTAGGAATTGCCTGCACCAACAGCATGAGTTTTTTCGGCCTGCTTCGGCCCTGGCAATAAGCCCGCACGAAGCAGCCCGTCCGTCCCTGGCAGGAGCCGGGGACGGCAACCCCGCCTCACCAGTAGTGAGGCGCAGATGATTTGAGACGGAACCCCATGATCCAACTGAAGCAAGACAGCGACGGATATGTGCGCATGAGCCGGCATTTCCCCGCCAAGACGCTGATTTCCATCACATTCTCAGATGGCACCGTGGCCGAGTACACCGGCCGGCGGATGAATGAGATCTACGACGAGGCACTGGCTTCCTACCGCTTGGGCAACAACCTTGATGCCAAGGGCTTTGACCGCAACACCAAGAAGATCCACCGCCGGAACGCCGTCGACCACGTCCCGGTCCAGGCGGGCATGAAGCCCTAGGGCGGTCTAACCCGCGCCCTTGGGCCGCCGCCCGGCTTCCCACCGGCCGATCCGCAGCAGCGGCTTCCAGTCGTCCCGGCCGCAGTTGTGCCCGGAGCCGGCCGGGAAGGCTGGGGCCGGGCCCGGGGGAGCGGGCAGGTCTTCAGCTGCCTGCTCCAGGATGGTCCGGCACTCCGCCTCAGTTTGCTCGGAGATGAACTCCTTGCGGGCTTTCAGCAAGACCTTCCCCATGTCGCAACGGTATTGGCCGGCCAGGGCCGCAAGCCCCAAAACGCACGCAACCACCCAGAGGACCGACAAGAGATAGTCGGGTTCGCCGTCGTTCGCGTTGATGGCCTCCTGCACCGTGAAGTACAGCGACAGTGCGGCAATCAGGCCGAACGGCAGCAGCCATTTTCCGGCGGACAACCGGTAGTTCAGCAACAGCCTCCGGAGGAGATACCGCGTGCGGGCGCGATGCTGCGGATCAGTCCTGAGGTGCCGCAGCTGCTGGCGAATATGGGGCCGGTCCAGCGACTCCCGGGACGTGAAGTAGACAGCAAAGTCCCCGTCGGTGAACTGCTTGGCGCGGGCGGCCTTCCGTGTTTGGCTCAACTGCTCAAGCTCGGACGCGTAGTGCGCAATCTGGTGGGGGCTGTCCAGTGCGCCAAACTTCCTGGCGTCGTTGAGGTCCGCAAGGAGTTCGGGAAGCTCAATGCGCTCGTTGCGCAGGAACATTCCGGCGATGAACAGTATGGCCGCCGCGTACACCAACAGCGTCAGGACGGTGAATCCCAGTCCGGGCAGGGACAGCAGGCTGACGGGGTCCTTGACGTCGTCAATGCGGGATGCCGCCAGACTTGAGGTGATACCCGTGATGTAGTTGGCGGCAAGCGTGAGCAGGCCCAGGACCAGGACGGTGTAAAAGAACACGCGGCCGCGTTGCCGCGTCTCCTGGTTGCTGCCGGCAAGGACGGCCAGTTTTCTGCGCTGCCGCGAGTTTTCCAGGATCTGGATGCCAAGGGAAATGAGTGTCAGGACCAGGAAGATGATCAAGAGCACCGGTCCGTCGTCCTCAATGACTATCGTCACCGCACTTGGATCATCCACCTGGCGCCCCTGCTCGTGTGCCCGTCCTGTCAGTCCCCGCCCATGCTTACCGGCCGGTCACTGACCTTGGTGGCGCGTCCTGCGGAACGAACTTTGCTGCTCCCAGTTAATACCGGCGGGCCGTGTCGCGCAAGGGATGGTTCGGCACGGCCCGGCAATCGGGGGCACACGACCCTCCGTTGCAACCGTGGCAGCCGAACTCCGCCGATTGCTGTGTCCTGGCCTCCGTCCCTGACACAATTCCAGGAACAATGGGAAGCCATCGTACCTGTTTCCGGCACGCCGGAAACCCAATCGCAGGCTTGTTTCTCCATCATGTGGAGAATGCCCCCAAAGTCCGTAGGATTGAAACGACGAGGCGGGCCATGAAATCCCAGCGGACCGCCACCAAAACTGAAAGGTCTCGTGTTGTCAGCTCTGACCCTCATCCCCTTGTTCATAGGGCTTGCCGTTCTGGTGGTGCTCATCATCATTGGTGCCATCATCTCGCGCATGGCCCTGCATATCGCCAGTCCGGACCAGGCACTTGTCATCTCCTCCAAGGACAACAAGAGCCAGCCGGATCCCAACAGCCAGCGTGTTGTGTTCGGCCGGATCTTCATCAACCCGTTCACCCAGCGCGCCTACCCCCTCTCACTGGCCTCGCGCCAGGTGTCGTTGAAGATTGAGGGCATTTCCAAGAACGGCATTAAGCTCCACCTCACGGGCGTGGCCCAGGTGAAGGTGGGCGGCGATGCGGAGTCCGTGCGCAAGGCGGCCCAGCGTTTCCTCAACCAGCAGGACGCCATTGACCACTACACGCAGGAGACACTGTCAGGTTCGCTGCGTTCCATCGTGGGCACCCTGACAGTTGAGTCGATCATCAAGGACCGCGCCACCTTCGCCAAGAGCGTGAAGGAAGAAGCCGAGCACTCCATGCACAACCAGGGCCTGGAGATCGATACGTTCCAGATCCAGTCGGTGGATGATGAGACCGGCTACCTGCAAAACCTGGGCCGCCCGGAGGCCGCACAGGCCGAGAAGAACGCCAAGGTAGCCGAAGCCCAGTTCCTCCAGGAAGCCGAGCAGGCGAAGGCGATCGCCGATGAGCAGGTTGCACTTGCCCAGCAGCAGCTGATCATCAAGCGGGCTGAACTCAAGGAAGAGGCCGACGCCCGCCAGGCACGTGCCGATGCCGCCGGTCCGCTGGCCGCTGCCGAACAGAACGAGCAGGTCATCATTCGTGACCAGCAGGTTGCCATGCGCCGTGCAGAGTTGCGTGAAAAGGAGCTCGACACCGAGGTCCGCAAGCCGGCGGATGCCGAGAAGTACCGGCTCATCCAGCAGGCCGACGCCAAGCTTGAAGAGCGACGCCGGGCCTCGGAGGCTGCCGAAATCGAGGCCACCGTTGAACTCGCCAAGCGCAAGCTCACGGCCGAGGGTGACAGGGTTGCGGCCGAGGCGGACGCCGCCGCCAACACCGCTCGAGGCAACGCCGAGGCTGCAGTGATCGAGGCGCGCGGCCGGGCCGACGCTGCCGTCATCAAGTCGCGTGGCCAGGCTGAAGCCGGGTCCACCGAGGCGAAGGGCGTGGCAGAGGCCGCGGGCATCGCCGCCCAGGCCGAGGCCTACGAGAAGTTCAACGAGGCCGCCATCCTGAGCAAGGTCCTCGAGGTCCTGCCGGCCATGGCCCGCGAAATTGCCGCACCCATGTCCGCCATCAAGGACATGACAGTCATCTCCAACGACGGCGCCAGCCAGTTGAGCAAAAACGTCTCCAACGGCGTCCAGCAGACAACCCAGTTGATCAAGGACTCCACCGGCCTTGACATCATCAGCCTGCTGCAGGGCATGGTGGGCGGCGACACCGGCTCTTCCAGCGGTTCCGCCAAGGAAGCCGTCCCCAGCACCAACGGGATGGTCCATGCTCCGGAAGGCCCGGCGGAGTAGCAGTCCCGAACTGCAATACCAAACAGCACGACGACGGCGGCTCACCTGGGGTGGGCCGCCGTCGTCGTGCTGTCAATCGCCACGCCCACCCCGGCACCACATGCCGGCGTGTTTTCACGAACGCCGCACCATATGGGGGTCAACCGGGCCCCGGCAGGCGTAACCTGAAACTATGCGTTTGCCAATGAGGGCGCGGCCGTCATGAGCCGTCGCTGGGTGCGGTGGATGCCGGCAGCGGCCATGCCGGCAATCATCGCCGGATTTGTACTCGCAGCACCTCTGCAGGCAGCTGCGCCTCCCACCCTGCCCGCCAAGAGCGCGGCGCAGCTGCTGGACATGGTTGCCGCCAGCAAAGCCACTGCCCTGTCCGGCACGGTGGAACAGTCAGTGGACCTCGGTCTTCCGCAACTGCCCAACGGGGGACTGGCTCCGGGGGCGCGGAGCGGATCGGCTGGGCAGGCACCGCCCACGCCCGGAGCAGCCGGCCCCGCGAGCCTGAGCCCGGCAACCATCAGCCCATCGTCCATCAGCCCTGGCAACATCAGTGCACTCGTCGAGATGCTGGGCTCTCCCCACACGGCCCGCGTGTATGCCGGCGGCCCGGCGGAGCAGCGGATTCAGATGCTGGACAATCTGGCCGAACGCGACCTCATCCGCCAGGGAAACGTGGTCTGGAGTTACGACTCGGCCGCAAACACGGCCACGAAACTGACGCTGCCGGTCGATTCGACGCGCGGTCCGGCAACCCCGGACGACGCAATCCTGGGCGCAGGAAGCCCGGCCCTGCCTGATTCACCCGTCCATACCCCGGGAGACCTCGCCACCAAGCTGCTGGCGAACATCGATCCCACCACACAGGTCACGGCGGGTGTCACCACCCGCGTTGCCGGCCGGAACGCCTATGTCCTGGAGCTGCAACCGCGCACCGAGGGGACGCTGGTCGGTGGAATCTCCGTGGCCGTTGACGCAGAATCGGGATTGCCCCTGAGCGTGACCGTCAAGTCCACACAGAGCGGCAAAACCGCGTTTGAAGTCGCCTTCAGCCAGGTGACGCTGGCAGCGCCGCCGCCATCAGTGTTCGACTTCACCCCACCCGCGGGCGCCACGGTCACGGAAAAATTGCTTCCGGCTCAGCCGCCAACACCCGAGACAGAACCCGGCACAGCAACACCAACGGCACCGCCAACCGACCCGCCAGCCCTGAAACCAACCACCTCCGGCACCGGATGGTCCACCATTGTTGAAACACCCGCAGGCACCGCCCCTGCAGGTCTCGCCAACAACCCGGCGCTGTCTACACTCCTGCACCAGGTTTCCGGCGGCACGGCCCTTGAAACCACACTCGTCACCGCCCTGATCACCCCGGACGGCAGGCTGCTCACGGGCGCCGTCCCCTTGGCGGCGCTCCAAACGGCAGCACTTCGGGGCGCAGCCCAGCAACCCGGCCCGGCTGCCAAGTGAGCCAAACCGCCATTGAAACCCGCGGCCTGACGAAACGGTTTGGTGCGCAAACAGCCGTCGGAGATCTCGACCTCACAGTCCCCTCCGGCTCGGTCTTCGGCTTCCTCGGCCCCAACGGCTCCGGCAAAACCACCACCATCCGCATGCTCCTGGGCCTTGTCACCCCGAGCGGCGGGGAAGCCGACGTGCTGGGCCGGGAGATGCCCGGAAAGCTGGACGACGTCCTGCCCCACATCGGCACGCTCGTGGAGGGCCCCGCCTTCTACCCGTTCCTGTCCGGCCGCGCCAACCTGAACCGGCTCGACAGCGCCGACCGGCACGCCACCACAGCGACCCGCCGCGCACGCGTGCAATACGCCCTCGCCCGGGTGGGCTTGGAGGCCGTGGCCGAGAAGAAGGTCAAGGCCTATTCGCTCGGCATGAAACAACGGCTGGGCCTGGCCAACGCCCTGCTGCGCCCGCGCGAGCTCATGATTCTCGACGAGCCCACCAACGGCCTCGACCCCCAAGGGACCCGGGAGGTCCGCAAACTCGTCAGCTCCCTTGCCCACGGCGGCACCACCGTCTTCGTCTCCAGCCACCTCCTGGCCGAGGTGGAGCAGGTGTGCACCCACGCCGCCATCATGAAGGCCGGCAGGCTCGTCGCCCAAGGCGGGCTCAATGAGCTCCGTGCCGCCGGCCGTTCCCGTGTCACTCTATTGACGCCCGACGCCGGGGCCTCCCTTGCCGTCCTGGCCCGCCTCGGCCTGGTCCCCGCCACAGACAATGTCTTCGGAGCGCAGGTGCCGGGCACAGATGGGTCCGGCATCGCCGCCCCCGGGCCCGCTTCCTCCGTGCCCACATTATGCGTGCCCGCATCCTCAGTCCCCGAAGCAGATGGAACAACCGCGCTGGTGTCGGCATGGCTGCCAGCGGGCGGCTCCCCGCAGCCTGGGGTTTCAGGGCTGATTGGGGCGCCGGAAGAGATCGTGGCAGCGCTCGTGTCCGCCGGAGTCCGTGTGCGGGGATTCGCCGTTGATGCCGGCAGCCTGGAAGAGCGCTTTGTTGAGCTCACGGGGGAGGGATTCGACGTTGCCCAATAGTCCAGCCAGTGAACCGGCGGGCGCAGCAGCCGGCAAGGCAGCCCCCGAAGCAACCCAGACAGCAGCCGTCACACCGGCGCCCGCATCCTCCGGGCTTTCAACCCCGCCCCCAGCGCCTACTTCGGCCGCCGCAAGCACCCGCTCCAGTACCTGGCCGCTGCTGCGCAGCGAATTGTCGCTCATGTTCCGGCGCCGCCGTACCTGGGCCATGCTGGTTGTACTGGCCGGGGTTCCGGTGCTCATCGCGGTCGCTGTCAGGCTCTCCGCGCCGGAACACCACGGCGGTGGCCCGGCCTTCCTGGACAGGATCACCCAGAACGGGCTGTTTGTGGTGCTCACCGCCTTGGTGCTGTGCACGCCATTGTTCCTGCCGCTGGCGGTGGGAGTGGTGGCAGGCGACACGATCGCCGGCGAGGCAAACATGGGAACCCTGCGGTACTTGCTTGCGGCACCCAGCGGCCGCTTCCGTCTCCTGGTCGTGAAATATGTGGGAGCCGCCGTGTTCGCGCTGGCCGCAACGGCCGCCGTCGTGCTGGGCGGGTCGGTCATCGGCCTGCTCTTGTTCCCGGTGGGGCCGGTCCCGCTGCTGTCCGGCAACACCGTCGACGCATGGGCTGCCGAGGGCAGGATCCTGCTGGTTGGCGCCTATGTGGTGGTGTCGCTGTTGGGTCTTTCCGCGGTGGGCCTGTTCATTTCAACGCTGACCGACATGCCGGTGGGGGCGATGGCTGCCACGGTTGTGCTGTCCATCGTGTCGCAGGTCCTGGATGCGCTGCCTCAGCTGGCGTGGCTGCACCCGTGGCTGTTCACGCATTACTGGCTCGGTTTTGCCGATTTTCTGCGGGACCCGATTGTGTGGAATTCCTTTGCCGGCAACGTGGTGCTGCAGCTGGGCTGGATTGCCGTCTTCGGGGCGCTGGCATACGGCCGCTTTGCCACAAAAGACGTGCTTTCCTGAGCTGCAGTGGTGCGGGCGCGCGGCGGCGAACAGCCCAGTCCATCTCCGCCGGCCGGCCAGACTTCGTCGAACTTCGGTCCGTGCGGCTGCGTTGTGGAATAGGGTGGAGAAATGATTACTGATTCTTCGCTGATCCATGATCTTCCCAACCACACCGTCCGCCGTGCAGTTGTTTCAGAAATGCAGAACAACGTCTACCTGATCACGGCGAAGGCCACCGGAAAGCAAATCCTCATCGACGCAGCCGACGACCTGCCGGCCATCAACGCCCTCTTCGCCGATGCCGCCGACGATGCCGAAGCCCCCGTGTCCCTGGCCATGATCGCCACAACACACCAGCACTGGGACCACGTCCGCGCCCTGGCAGGGCTCGTGGCCCAGTCCGGCACGGCGACGGCGGCCGGGGCTGCCGACACGGCAGGCATCCTGGCCGAAACAGGAGTCTCGACAGACACCTCGCTCGTTCACGGAGGAACCCTGGCAGTTGACGGCATTGCGCTGGCCACGGTGCACCTGCGGGGCCACACACCCGGGTCCATGGCGTACGTGTTGCGCCCCGAGCCCGAAAATTCCGGCACAACGCTGATCTTCAGCGGTGATTCACTGTTTCCGGGCGGCGTGGGCAACACCGAGAAGGACCCGGCACGCTTCACCCAGCTGCTCGACGATGTGGAAGAACGCCTGTTCAATGCCTACGGCGACGAAGCCGTCGTGCTGCCGGGCCACGGGAACCCGACAACGCTCGGTGCGGAGCGTGACTCGCTGCCGCAGTGGCGCGAGCGCGGCTGGTAGGGCAACAGCCGCGGGCGCTGGCGCCGTCACGCCCTCCCCAACACTCGCTTCGCTCGCATGGGGCCCCGCGGGCGCTAGCGCCGTCACGCCCTCCCCAACACTCGCTTCGCTCGCATGGGGCCCCGCGGGCGCTAGGCTTGGGTTATGTACTTTATTGTTGTGAAATACCAGGTCAAGCCCGAATTCATCGACACTTTCATTGAACGGGTGACCCCGTTCACCGAGGCAACCCGCGCCGAGCCCGGCAACCTCTGGTTCGATTGGTCACGCAGCGTCGAGGACGCCAACGAGTACGTCCTCGTCGAAGCGTTCCTCGACGACGACGCCGCGGGCGCCCACGTCTCCAGCGCACACTTCGCCGCCGGCCTGGAGTCCATGCGCCCGGCCTTGGTTTCGACGCCGAAGATCGTCTCCCGCAAGGTTGACGGCAGCGGCTGGGACGAAATGGGCGAACTGAAGATCGGCTGATCAACATGCCAGACGCCGCCGAGATGGCGCATCCCGGCGGCCCCTTTAATCTTTCCAGACTTGGGCAGGGGCTGGTTTTTGCCCAGTCACTGCCCGAACTGGCGAGAGTGTTCACCGGCACCGGTACGGACGGCACGTCGCTTGGCGGTGCCGCGGCTGTCGTCCAGGCTCCGCCGGGCACGGGCAAAACAACACTCGTGCCGCCGCTTGTGGCCAATGTGCTCAACGCCGACGCCCGGGCAGGGCGAAAAATCATCGTCACCCAGCCCCGGCGCGTGGCTGTCCGCTCCGCCGCCAGGCGTTTGGCCGCCCTCGACGGCTCGGCCCTGGGTGCCAGGGTCGGATACACGGTGCGTGGCGAAAGCCACACCAGCGCCGGCACCATCATCGAATTTCTCACCCCCGGCATCCTCCTGCGCCGCCTGCTCCGCGACCCTGCGCTGGAAGGGGTGGCCGCCGTCGTGCTTGACGAAGTGCACGAGCGCGGCCTCGACACCGACCTGCTGCTCGGCATGCTGGCAGAGGTCCGGCAGTTGCGCGGCGACCTGACACTTTTGGCCATGTCGGCGACCCTTGACGCGGTGCGCTATGCGCGGCTGCTGGGGGAGCCCGACGGCGGGTCGCCGGCCCCCGTTGTCGACTGCCCGTCGGCGCTGCACCCCCTTGAGGTGCGGTGGGCGCCGTCGGCCGTGGCGCGCTTTGACCAGCGCGGCATCACCCGGGCCTTCCTTGACCACGTGGCCGACACGGCTGCGGCAGCCCATGCCGCCGCGGTGGCCGGAAACCCCGACATTGATGCGCTCGTGTTTGCCCCGGGTGCTTGGGAAGTGGGCCACATTGCCGCCCGCCTGAGGTCCACGGCCAAGGGCACAGACGTCCTTGAGCTGCACGGCCAGGTGCCAGCACGGGAACAGGACAGGGCCGTCTCGGCGCGGGAGCCCGGCGGGCAGCCGCGCATCATCGTCTCAACGTCACTGGCCGAGTCGTCGCTGACAGTGCCGGGAGTGCGGCTGGTTGTTGATTCCGGGCTGTCCCGGGAACCCCGGCGTGACGCCGCACGGGGCATGACGGGGCTGGTCACTGTTTCCACGTCCCGTGCCTCTGCGGAACAGCGGGCGGGGCGTGCGGCCCGACTGGGCCCCGGCACCGTTGTACGTTGCTATGACCAAAAAACTTTCGCCGCTGCTCCGGCCCACCCGATGCCCGAGATTGCTGTGGCCGAGCTCAGCGGGGCCGCCTTGATCCTGGCCTGCTGGGGTGCGCCCGCGGGGGAGGGCCTGCTGCTTCCCGACGCCCCGCCCGCGCAGGCGATGTCAGCAGCAGTTGCCGTCCTGGGCGAATTGGGCGCCGTCGACAGCCGCGGACACGCCACGGACCTGGGCAAGACCTTGGCAAACATTCCCGCCGATCCGCGCCTGGCCAGGGCACTGCTGGACGGAGCGAAGGTGGTGGGAGCCAAGGCTGCAGCCGAGATTGTTGCGCTGGTGTCGGGCGACAGCCGGGCACCAGGGGCGGACCTGACAGCCTCGTTGGCGTCGATGCGCTCCGGGCGCGACCCGGGATCACGGCGCTGGAGCCAGGAAGTGCGCCGCTTGGAACAGCTGGTGCGCAAGGACGGCAGCGGCGCACAAACCGGGGGCGCACAAGACCGTGCCAAACCGGCCGCACCCGATGTGGGCAGGGCCGATGTGGTCGGCTTCGTCGTCGCGCTTGCCTTCCCCGACAGGGTGGGCAGGTTGGTGGCCGGTGCTGCGGGGAACCAGTACCTGTTGACTTCCGGCACGCGGGCCGGGCTGCCATCCGGGAGTTCCCTGACCGGGCACGAGTGGCTGGCCGTGGCCGAGGTTGCCCGGGCCGACGGCCGCGACGCTGCGGGGACCGGCGCTGTCATTCGTGCCGCGGCGCCACTGTCCCAAGAGAACGCTGAATCGGCTGCGGCGCACATGTTCAAGGATGAGGTGGCCGCCAAGTTCACCAATGGCAAGGTCACGGCCCGCAGGGAACGCCGCCTGGGCGCTGTGCTGCTGTCGTCCACACCCGTGAAGGCGAGTGTCGCCCAGGGCCGGGATGCAGTGGCCGCGGCACTGGCCCGGGACGGCCTTGGCATGCTTACCTGGACCGGCACGGCCGACGCCCTGCGCCGCAGGCTTGCCTTGTTGCACCGCGAGTTGGGGGCACCGTGGCCCGATGTCAGCGATGCAGCGCTGCTTGGGCGGCTGCCCGAATGGTTGGGTCCTGAGCTTGAAGGCGTTGCTGCCGGCAGGTCGTTGCAGGCACTCTCGCTAACGGATCCCCTGCGGCGGCTGTTGCCTTGGCCGGAGGCCGCCAAGCTGGGGGAACTCGTCCCCGAAACCCTGGCTGTGCCCAGCGGGTCCCGGATCCGGATCGACTACCCTGGCGTGTCCGACGGCGGCCCTCCCGTTGTCGGCGTCAAGCTCCAGGAATGTTTTGGGCTGGCTGACACTCCCCGGCTGGTCAACGGCCGCGTGCGTGTCCTGTTCCACCTGCTGTCACCGGCCAGGCGGCCGCTGGCCGTGACCGACGACCTGGCTTCCTTCTGGAGCGGACCGTACGCGCAGGTGCGGTCCGAGATGCGGGGCCGCTATCCGAAGCATCCATGGCCCGAAGACCCGTGGACGGCGCCGGCGACGGCGAAGCTGAAGAGCAGGATGTAGGCATCGTCCTCCCGGTTACCCGCCATGGCTGGTTCCCTTCCGGGTGGCCTGGCGCCAGTCGTTGTCGGCCAGATGCGAGCTTGCCTGGGCACCCACCTCTGCCATGCCGCCGTCGACCTCCCAGCTGGCACCTGTGACATAGCTGGCGGCGGGGGACGCCAGGAAGGCGATGACGCCGGCCACTTCCTCGGCCGTGCCGGCGTGTCCGAGGGGAATCCCGGGACGGGGAATGTCGTGCGGGTGCCTGGTTTCAGCCTGGCCCAGGTGGGTGGCAATTTCCCCGGGGGCAACGGCGTTGACGGTGATCGCGTGCTCGGACAGTTCCACGGCAAGCGTCTTGGTGAGTCCGTCGAGTCCGAACTTGGACGCGCAATAGGCGCCATACCCAAACCGTGGCTGGTGGGCGTGGATGCTTGTGACCACGACGATCCGGCCGCCGGACTGACCGGCCACGAGCAGTTTCGCGGCAGCCTGCAGGCAGAGGAACGCACCGTTGAGGTTGGTGTCCAGGATGCGCTGCCAGTCCTCGTACGCGGTGTCGAGGACCGGGCTGATCAGGCCGACGCCGACATTGTTCACAAATACGCCCAGCGGCCCCAGCTCTGCGGCAAGCCGATTCACGGCCGGCGCGCAGCTGGGCAGCTCGGTGGTGTCCAGCCACAGCGACGAGGTGCGCCGCCCGAGGCCTTCAATGGTGGCGGTGGTGTCTGCGGCCCCGGCCTCGTCGTCATGCCAGGTAAAGGCGACGTCGAATCCGTCCCGGGCAAGCGCGACGGCGGTTGCCTTGCCAATGCCGCTGTCGGCCCCGGTGACTATCGCCGTGCGGGGATAAGGAATTTCTTTCGGAACAGCTGGTTCGGCAGACATCTCGGCGTCCCTACTTCTTCCCCTGCTTTTTTTCCTGCTTCTTTCCCGGCTTCGTCTTGCCGGCAGCCGCACGCTCCGTCTTGGCGCCGTCAGTGGCGAGGTGTCCGGCGTCGTCCTCCAAATGCGCGCGCATGAACCACTGGAACAGTTCCAACTGCGCGCATTGGGCGATGATCATGTCCTCGGTGATGGGATCGAGCTTGCGGACAACTGCCAGGGATTGCCGGTGGCTGGACAGGAAACCCGTATAGACGAGGTCAAGTGCACCAAGATGGGCCGAGGTGTGGGCGCGGCCGATCGAGTAGTCATCCCACGAGCGGGCAGTGACCAGTGCGCCGGGCAGACCGTTCGGGGACACACCAAGCGTGGCAATCCGCTCGGCAGTTGCATCCACCATGGCCCGAACAAGGTCGATTTGCGGGTCAAGCATTTCGTGGACGCCGATGAAATCCCTGCCCACAACGTTCCAGTGGGCGTGTTTGAGCGTGAGCTGCAGATCGTTCAGGGCGTGCAGCCTCGCTTGCAGCAAGGCGGCCACCCGGTGTCCGTCCCGCAATGACAAACCGGGAACTGTGTATCCTGCGTGGGCAGTTTTCTTGGCGGCCATGGCAACTCCTTTGGGTCAGATGTTCTGAAGCGGCTCGAATTTACTCGAAGCGGGCGGGGTCGCCCATGCCCCGGCGCACAACCTCCGCATAACCACTTGAGAAATCAACCACAGTGGTCGGTTCGGCGCCGACATCACCGGAGTCGATGACGGCATCGATCACGTGGTCCAGCGCTTCCTTGATTTCCCAGCCTTGGGTCAGCGGCTCCTCCTCGTCGGGCAGCAGCAGCGTGCTGGAGAGCATTGGTTCGCCCAGCTCCTCAAGGATGGCGTGGATCAGGCGGCTGTCAGGGATGCGCACACCCACAGTCTTTTTCTTGGGGTGGGCAAGCCGCTTGGGCACCTCCTTGGTGGCAGGCAGAATGAACGTGTACGGGCCGGGAGTCACCGCCTTGATGCTGCGGAAGATGTCGTTGTCGACCATTACAAACTGTCCGAGCTGCGCAAAGTCCTTGCAGACCAGGGTGAAGTGGTGTTTGCTGTCCAGTTTTCGGATGGTGCGGATGCGGTCCAGCGCCTCCCGGTTGCCCAGCTGGGCCCCCAGCGCGTAGCAGGAATCCGTGGGATAGGCGATCAGTCCGCCGGATTGCAGGATGGCAACGATCTGGCTGATGGAGCGCGCCTGCGGATCGTCGGGATGAATGTCGAAGAATTTAGCCATGACCCGAGCATACGACCACTCCGGCTCCTGCGCCTCCCTTGGTGCTGGAGTCGGCGGCTTTGGGCCCCTAGCTGGAGCCTGCGGGCATCATAAAGATTGGGTAAATTCTTTTGCCTTCCCCAAGGCCGGGATTTCACGGGGCCGGCATCCCCAAGGGCTGGTTCCCGGAGGCAGTTGCCGTCCATTTCCAGCTATCTCCCAACTTTTAAGAGGAATCTGGACAATACTTGTGTCGGATGCTGAAAAACTGCATGACGCTGCAGGGGAACAGCACGACAGGCAACTAAGGGATAATCGGCACAATGGCCAACAAATCAGCAGGGCAGACCAGCTCGTTCAGGGTTGCGGGACGTGGAGTGGATCTGGGTCCGGGCAGTGCCCTGGCCAATCTGGGGCGTTTGTTCCTCGTGTGTGGAGTAGTTGGCGTGCTCGTCGCTGCCTTGTTCTTCCCGGCAGGAGCGCTGGCCACAGCTGCCTTTAGCGGGGCTGACAAATTCCTCTCGGTCGTCCCCGAGTCATTGGACTTCAAGGCACCGGCCCAGAACACAAATGTCTTGGCGGCAGACGGTTCAACCATCGCCACTTTGTACGCCCAGGACCGGCGAATAGTCCCGTTGGAGGGCATGTCCCCGTTCATCAAGAACAGCATCGTTGCCGTTGAAGATGCAAGATTCTACGAACATGGGGGAGTGGATCCCACCGGCATTGCCCGGGCCCTCGTGGCCACTGTCAAGGGTGGCCGCCAAGGTGCGTCAACCATCACCCAGCAGTACGTCAACAACATGTTGATCGAACAGCTGGTTGCCGACGGCAAGACCGATGAAGCCAAACTCGGCATGGAAAAGACGGTCGTTGACAAGGTCAAGGAAATGAAGCTGGCCATTGGCCTGGAAAAGAAGATGTCAAAGGATGAGATTCTCACCGGCTACCTGAACATCATCTACTTCGGCAACGGGGCCTATGGCATTGAAGCAGCGTCGAAACTGTATTTCAACACGTCGGCCAAGGATCTGACCCTCCCGCAGGCTGCGGTTCTTGCCGGTGTCGTCAACAGGCCCAGCTACTACGATCCGGTCACCCAGCCGGAGAATGCCGTGAAACGCCGCAACGACGTGCTGGCAAGGCTGCTCCAACACAACAAGATCAACCAAAAAGACTATGACGCAGCCGTCGCCACGCCCCTTGAACTGCAAGTCACCAAGTCCCCCCAGGGCTGCGCAGCCGCAGCAACGGCACCGTATTTTTGCGACTATGTCCAGCAGCTGATCCTCAATGACAAGGCCTATGGGGCAACGCCTGAAGAGCGGACCAAGGTCCTGTACCAGGGCGGACTGACCATCCAAACAACGCTTGAACCGTCGCTGCAAAACGTGGCGCAGGAACAAGCCAATGGCACCATGAGTGCCACCGACCCGCTCCAGCGGGGGGCCGCCGTCGTCAGCGTCCAGCCAGGCACGGGCAAGGTTGTCGCGATGGCACAAAACACTGTCTTCGATCCGGCCACGGCACCGGGAAACTACATGGGCAACTTCGCCCTTCCTGTCAACGACGTGGGTGGGCAAACGTTGCACGGTGCGGGCGGCTTCCCGATCGGGTCGACGTTCAAGCCGTTTATTTTTGCTGAATGGCTCAACAGCGGGCACTCGATGATGACGAGCATCAACGGCGCCGTGCAGAGGTACCCCCTCGGCTATCCGTGGAAGAACAGCTGCGGGCCGGTTTCCGGCGCCTACGACCCGGCTGTCCCGTCCTCCTTCCTGCTGCCCAACGACGATCCCGACCACTACTACTCGATGAGCGCCTACCAGGGCCTGTACAGCTCCATCAACACCGTCACCTTCCAAACGGCAACCCAGCTGGACTTCTGCAATATCCAAAAGATGGCCACGGCGGCAGGAGTGAAGAACGGCCGGACCAACGAACCGTACGACATGTCCGAGATTTCCAGTCTCATCGGCACCCAGAACGTGGCCCCGCTTGACATGGCGACGGCGTTTGCCACCTTCGCCAGCGGCGGCATGCATTGCAACCCGATCGCCTTGGTCTCAATTACCGATGCCGCAGGCAACAAGCTCCCCGTCCCCGGGGCTGATTGCAAGCAGGCAGTTACGCCCGAGGTTGCGGCCGGCGTGACCTACGCGCTGCAAAGCGTGCTTACGCGTGGATCAGGCTGGAACATCCCGCTGGACGACAAATCGAACGCGTTCGCCAAGACCGGAACGACAGACGGCAACATCGAGACCTGGACCATCGGCGGCACCAAGGGGCTCGTCACCGCTTCATTTTTTGGGAGCTACCAGGGCAATGGCCCCGAATGGGTGAACCAGGACATTGTCATCAACGGCAGGTACTACGCCGGGGTTGACGGGGCCGACCTGGCAGGCGGTCAATGGGCAGCTGTCATGAACGCCGCTGCCGCCAATCCAGCCTATGCAGCAGTGCCTTTTGCCCCGCCGCCGGCGTCAATGCTCCAGCCGACCGCGGCCCTGTACGCAGGCGTGAACGACCCGAAACCGGGAGACGCCCCGATTCGTCCGGTGGCCCCCGAACCGCCTGTTGCACCTGAGCCGCCAGCTGCACCGGAACCTGACCCGACAGAGGCGCCAGCACCGGAATCACAGCCGACGCCGGAACAGCCGGCACCCGAGCAGCCAGCACCCGTAGTGCCGGCCCCCGAACCACCGACCCGCCCGGAAGTTCCCAAGAAGCCGGCAGCACCCGAACCGCCCGGCCAGGAGATTCCAACTCAGCCTCCCGCAGCGCCGTAGCGTCCTTCCCCTGGCCTTACCCATGGGTCATTGCGCTCGGCAAGTTACCACCTTTGTGTTTTGTGCAGGAGAATGAGGCCCAACGGGAAGGGCCCGTCATGCGAAGGAGCAACTCGTGTCTGAAACTGCATCAGAGGTCCGTATGGTCGTTGGCGTCGATGGTTCAAGTGCATCCGTGAACGCACTGAGGGAAGGCGCCAGGCTGGCTGTCGAACTCGGCGGCTTCGTGGAAGCCGTGGCCGTCTGGGAACTCCCCGCAAAGCATGCCAGCTATGCCGTACTTGGCATTGGCAGCTTCGAAGAGGGAGCCCGCAAGATTCTGAGCGACGCCTTGTTCCAGGCTTTTGGCGAGCGCGTTCCGGACAACGTTTCTGCCCGCCTGATTCAGGGGCAGCCAGCTGGTGCCCTCGTCGGATTCTCCGAAGGCGCCCGCATGCTGGTTGTCGGGCGGCGGGGCCACGGCGCATTGCTGGGCCTGCTGCTTGGTTCAGTCAGCGCCGCGGTCGTCAACCAGTCTTCCGTCCCGGTGTTGGTCGTGCCGTAGCCGGTGCTGCAGGTGTGGCGGACAGCTGTTCAGAGTGGACGCTCATCAAGCAAGGGTTCGCGGCAGCAGTGGGCTGCATGCTCCGCCGTCGCCAGGGCGGCAGCCAGCTCGGTGACGGCCCGCTGGTAGTCGGCAACGCCGTCGTCCGTGTCCAGCGCCCGAGTCTCCACGATGTCGGTGCCCAAGACCGGGGAGCCCAAAGCTCGGGAACCGAACGTGCGGGAGCCGACGCCGACGATGTCCAGGCCATGGATGACGAGGTCAGCCGGCCGGAGCCGGGCGGCGGCTGCAACGGCACGGATCAGGGCCGACGTCTCAGGAATGCGGACGTCGGTCATGGTGGGGAATTCGATGGTGGCACCGGGATCAAGTTCGTAGCGGCTCCATTGCGTGATCAAGGCGTCGTGCTGGGCGGTGGCCGCGGACAGCGCTGAACTGAGCCGCCCACGACGACCGGCGGCGGCTGCAAGGGACTGACGGCGCCTGAGCTCCCTGTGGGTGGCGATTGCAGATGCAACCGCCAGGGTGAACAGGCTGATGGACAACAAGTTGTTCGTCAGGGCAGGAATGAGAATCATCGGCAGCAGCACGCACAGTCCGCTAAAGGCATACCAAAAGGCGGAGTCGGGATCATTTTCCTGTTGGGCGCGTGTGCGGACAAGCCACACAGTTGCCGCGGCCGTGACCGTGACAAGCACTGCAAGAACGAAGTAAATCATTTCCGGCACCTCCGGGCGCAAGATCCGGGCGGCGCCGACCGGACGCAATGAGCGGGCCAACGCTATTTGTGGCCCTACTCCATTGCAGGCCTAATTGTGCCGCAGGTCAAGGGACAGGCAAAGGGCTTGGTGGCAACACATCCCGTCAGGCTGCCCGTCCCACCAAACTGCTCAGGGCTGCCAGGCCCTCCGACGCTATGGCAGGCGGGGCCCCACCGAGAGCATCACGGAAATGGCGCACATCATGATGAGGGCATAGCGGAACATCAGCCGTGCCCACGCGTCGTTGTCGGAGGAATTGAGCCCCCGCACCGCCATGACCAGCCAACCGGCACCAAGGACAGTCATGACGGCCGTGTAAGTCCAGCCGGTGTAGCCAAACGGCTGCGGCAGCAGTGACACAGCCACAAAAACCGCTGCGTAGACAAGGATTTGGACCTTGGTGTTGGCGATGCCCCGGACCACCGAAATGACAGGCACGTTGGCGCGCGCATACTCGGCCTTGCGGTAGATGGCTATCGAGTAGAAGGCGGGGAGCTGCCAAAAGAACAACATGAGGAAGGCAATGGCCGCGCCGGCGTCGAGGGCATTGCTGGCGCCAACATAGCCGCCCAGAATCGGTGCGGCACCCGAAATACTGCCTACGAGTGTGCCGTGGATGGACATCCGCTTGGACAACATGCCGTACAGCACCACGTAGGCAAGGAACCCGGCGAGTCCCACAACAACGACGAGGACGTTGGTCCAGGCGGCAAGAGTGGCGATGCCGGCCAGGCCCAGAGCTGCTGAGTAGATAACAGCGTTGCGTGCAACCACGCTTCCGGTTACAGAAGCGCGCTTCTTGGTGCGTGCCATGAGGGTGTCGATGTCACGGTCAAGGACATTGTTGAGCACGCAGGCGGAGCCGATGACCAGCGTCGTGCCCAGGCAGACCGCGACGAAGAGCAGGCAGTCGACGTGGCCGGGGCTGGCGAACAGGAAACCTGCCACAGCTGTCAGGACGTTGCCGTAAAGGACCCGCGGCTTGGCCAGGGAATAGTAGCGAAGCAGCGTCGACTTCCAGGAGTTGCCGGTGGCACGTGCGGCCAAGGCACTGTCCTTGCCGTCGGTGCCAATACCGCCGAAGCCGCTGTTCACGTTGTTGCAGCTGTCGTCCCTACTGTTGTTCGGCGAAAGACCCTGCGGGGAGGGGTTGGACGAACTGCGCGGGGTCATGGGGGAGCTCCAAAGGTGAAAACGGATTGTGTCCAGCCTATCGTCCAAGGTAACAAACAGGTGCCCAGGGAGATCTGGGTAACACTTCCCACCGGACGTTCTCACGGTGCATCGGTTCGGCCATAATTCACTCAAACAAGTGCGCGCACCCGGCAACAGGCATAGCGTTTAATCACCCAATACCTGGGTTTCACATATCTCCCAAAGAGGTGTTTTCAATGAAGTTCGTCAAGACCTGGCTGGCAATTTTGGGGTTGCTTGCCGCTTTCATCATGATCGCTCCTGCACCCGCCCAGGCTGCCCCGTTCTGCGGCATCACGTGGGGTTCGCTCGCAAAGGCGGCCGGCACCGGTTCGATTGCCACCATCATGAATGTCCGGGCCGGCCAGCACGCCTGTTACGACAGCTTGGTTGTTGACATCCAAGGCCATGCCACGGGCTACAACGTGCGCTATGTGACCTCAGTCGCGAATCCCGGCAGCGGCGCAACCGTTCCATTGCGAGGGGGAGCGTTCCTTCAAGTGACCGTGGTGGCGCCGGCCTACAACGCCTGGGGGCAAGCTACCTACCTGCCGGCCAATAAGCATGAAGTTGTCAACACAGCTGGCTACTCGACGTTCCGCCAAGTGGCGATGGCAGCCAGCTACGAAGGCAGGACCACATTTGGGCTGGGCGTGCGGGCCCGACTGCCTTTCAATACGTTCGTTCTCGACGGGCCCGGGGCGACCACCCGCATTGTCATTAATGTGGCCCACCGCTGGTAGCAGTCGGCCGTGCTAGGACTGACACGCCTGATGTGAATGCCCCCGTATCTGTTGAAAATTCTCAACAGCTACGGGGGCTTCTTCATGGGCGCATGGGGCGGTCAGTTGCGTCGCGTAGTTGTGCCGCGCAAGTGTGTCGCGGGGAGGCTGGAACGAGTCCGCTGGCGTCCAAACGCCCGTGGTGACGACCTCAGAAATATATTTGGGAAGTTGTGGATAACCGTGTTGCTTCCCAGACATAAAGGCTATAATAGTGGTATGGGCAGTTCAGAGAATTTCCCGGTCGGCCGGGATGATTCATCCACCACATCGAGTGTGGCGGACCTGATTGCCGGGCTTGCTCTTCCTACTATTGAACCCCTTGCCTCTGACATTGCTGCCATGGCCGGGTTGCCTGATTTGCCGCTTCCCGAGCCCCGCCGTGGTAGCCGCCGCGATCGCACTGCTGGTGGCCCCTCTGCCGGCACTGCCGAGGTTCCTGACACTGCTGAGTCCGCCACCGCCGGTGCTGGCCACCAGACTGACAGCTCTTCTGGCCCTTCTGACCCTTCTGACTCTCCTGCCACTGCTGGATCTGTTGACTCCGCTGGTGCTGGTGGTGTGGGGTCGCGTTTGGAGGGTGTGCGGGCGTTGATGGATGGTTGCACGGATGCGATCGCGGCGTTGCATAAGCATCAGAATCAGTGCGCGGCGTTGGCTGCGGTGTTGATTGCCCGTCTTGAGTCCACGGCGGTGCTCGAGGGTGGGATTCTTGGTGTTGATGCGTGGCAGGGCGATCTGGCGCAGATGTCGATGCGGGCCGATCTGGCGGGGATCCTCTCGGTGTCCGAGAGTGTCGCGGGGGAATTGATCCTGCACGCGGGCACGCTCGTGAAGTATTTACCGGCCACGATGGCGTGTTTGAGCAGTGGCGGGTTGGGTTGGGACTACGCGGTGATCATCGCGGAGGAAACCAGCTTGCTGCGCGAGACCGGATCACCACAGGAAACGATTGATGGGTTTGAGCAGTTCTTGCTGGGCAAGGCCGTCGATTGCACTGTGCCCAGTTTCAGGGAGAAGGCCCGGCGCCGGCGTGAACGGTTTTACCCGGAAACGATCACCCCGCGGACCCGGCGCGAATATGGTCAGCGGCGCCTGGGCGTGAGGCATTCCCGGGACGGGATGTCATGGCTGAGCCTGTACGCACCGGCACCGACCATTGAAGGTATCTGGGATCAATGCACCCAAACCGCCCAAGCAGCCCAGGGCCCCCACGAAGACCGCACCCTGACCCAGCTCCGCGCCGATATCGCCGCATCCCTGCTACTGCACCAGACCATGGCCGAAAACCAGATCCACGCCCCCGCCCAACCCAACACCACCACTGCCGGTACCGCCGGTACCGCCGAGGCTACTGATGCTTCCGAGGGCGTTGGAGGTGTGGTGGTTTCTACAGCTGCTGGTGTCGTGGTGGTGCCTGGTGATGGCCAGGGGCCGTGGTTCGCCCCCACAGACCCGTACTCGGCAGCCGGCGGGATGCCCCCGGACCCTGGCCCGGACCCGGATCTTGGTGCTGTGGAGATCCCTGCCGGGCTGATACCTGTCTTTGACGACCCAGACTATTCCAATCCCGGCTTCAGGGACCCCGATATCCGTAACGGTCCCGACTGGGACCCGACAGCGATACCGCCAACCCTCACCCCAGCCCCCACCAACACCAACACCAGCACCAACACCGGCTCCGGTAGCGGTAACAGTGCGGACCTGGACCCCAGTACCGGTGGTGAGGGGACAACTGCGAGCAACACCAACACCAGTACGGTCACCGGAGCCACCGGCACCGGTGCCGCCACCAGCAGCAGCAGCAGTACCGGCAACAGTCCGGTGGGGCCGGTGTGGCCGCCGATGCCGCAGGTCACCCCGGTGGTGTTGATTCCTGTGTTGTCGTTGTTGGGGGCGACGAATGAGCCTGCGTGGTTGGAGGGGTCGGGGCCGATCAGCATGGAAGTCGCCCGGCACTTGGCGGCAGGGGCCCCGTCGTTGTTGCGGGTGTTGGTTGATCCGATCAGTAATGAGCCCCTTGATGTGGCCCCGGAGCGGTATCGGATTGGTAAAGCGATGCGTACGATGCTGCAGATCAGGGATGAGTACTGCCAGTTTCCGGGGTGTTTGGTGAAGGCCACGAACTGCGAGGTCGACCACATCAAGAAGTTCGAACACGGTGGCCGGTCCATTTACGACAACCTTCAGACGTTGTGTCATCGCCACCACGTCCTGAAGCATTTCAAGGACGACAGGACCCGTACCGGTGAGTGCCGGACAGATCAAAGCCCGGAACGCGAAGCGGTGCGCCTGCGCGGCTGGACACCGGTCATGGTCAACGGGGGTGTCGGGTGGACGTCACCGACGGGGCGGTACTACCCGCCGAAGATCGGTGACACGCAACCACCGGTCTACCCGGAATGGTTGATGCAACACATCAACAAGAACCTCGGGACGCAAGACCTCCACGACCACCCCGAGCCCCAACCCACCGCCGGCCCCGACAATGCCGCCGAGCTACAAGACCCTCAGAACCCCCAGGACCCCCAGGATCCTCTGGACTTCCTGGACTTTGAGTTCCTGGACGAGGCCGACATCCCAGGCTCCGACCAGGACTACAACCCCTACGCCCAAGCCCTGCCGGAACCGCCACCGGGAATCTTCGCCACCGACGAAGAACAAGCCGCCCTCGACGAAGAAACCATCAACGACTACCTCACCAGCAACCCAGACACAGGGTACTGAACAGCACAAACAGGGGGAGCCGCATCAGCGCCACCAGGGCGGCCGAGGACTAGTACCGCTCTGGTTCCGAGCCCAGCTCGAAACGCATCCCGCGAACACTTGTCGGAACGATTTCCACAAAGGTGTATTTGTAAGTTTGCGGCCATGCGGAGAGCGGCAGCTGGCTCACTGCGTCGATCTCGGTCTGGGATTCCAAAACGCGGGCTGTGCCCTTGAGGACGACACTCCACGCTTCAACTTCGGCCAGGCCGTCGATCTCAAAGGCCACCGAACTATTGATCGTCAGCTCCGCCAGTTTCGTCCCCGGATTTGTCCGCATGAGCAGTTTGCCGTCATGGGCAAGATAATTGATGGGGAAAATGTCGGGCTCATTGGCAACACTGAGTGCAAGCCTGCCGAAGCGAGTATGTTCAAGGAACCGCCATGCATCCTCGTTGGACATGTTGACGCCGGGCCGCTCTTCTGTAGTCATGTGGTGATTATCCCCCACAAGTGCCCGCCACCGCCACGGTTGCGGTGCATGGCTAGCTGACTTCCGGAGCGGTTGCGCCAGCGCTCTCGCGCAGGACAACGCTTCCCGTGACAGCAGGTGGCTGCGTTGCTGCAGGAACCAGTGCCAGGTGGGCCGCCAGCCGCCCAATATCTTCAAGCGGCAGGCGGTATGTTGTCAGGCCGGGGTAGTGGTCGCGCAAGGTGGGTATGTCGTCAAAACCGGCAACCTGAACGTCCTCCGGAATGCGCAGGCCGCGTGATCGCAGGGCGGTCATGGCACCAAGTGCCATGACGTCGTTGGCGGCCAGGATGCACATTGGGGTGCTGCCGCCTGCCTTCAAGGCCGCTTCCACTTCCGAAGCGGAACCCGCTGCGTCCAGATATTCCAGCGTGGAGTCGTAACCGCCCTGGCTGGTAAATGCCCCATGCACGACGGCGAGCGGCTGAAGGCCAGCTTGTGCGAGACGCTCGGTGAAGCCTTCAACGCGGATGCGGGCAGTGTTGCGTTCGTGGGGGCCAGCCAAAATCACGAAGCGGCCGACTCCCTGTTTCAGGAGGGCGCCGGCGAGAGCTGAGGCACCCCCGTGGTTTTCAACATTCACCACCTGGGCTTCCGGGATGCTGGAAACGCCCAGGGTGACAACCCGTCCGCCGTTCTGGATGTACTGGGAAAGGGCCTTGATTAACCGCGGGTCTTCGTCCAGAAGCCTGGAGGCGGCCAAAATGATGGCATCGGTCCGGTAGGCGATGAAGGCCTTCACGGCGGCCAGTTCGGCACCGCCGGGTGAGCCGTTGTCGCCTTCTATGTCAGTCCCTGCCAAAAGCACCTGGTGGTTTGTGTCGAGGCTCGCCTGCTGTACGCCGTGGGCAATCGCGGAAAAATAGGGATCTGCAATGTCATGGACGACGAGCCCAACCAATCCCGTGGTTGACCGTGCCAAAGCCTGGGCCTGGGCGTTGGCCACATATCCGAGTTCCTCGGCTGCAGCCTTGACCCGTTCAGCGATGTCGGCGGCAGGGGTCCTGCTGGACCCGTTGAGCACACGAGATGCGGTGGCCAGCGAGACGCCGGCCTGCCGGGCCACTTCAGTGAGTTTTACGGGCACAGGGGTTCCTTGTCTAAGAAATGTGTCCGGGGCAACAATTGTGCCTTGACCCGGGGATAACTTCAGCATATATTGGAAAGCGCTTTCCAAACTTCAGGCCACGCCGGACTTTCCGGTTCGTGCTGACAACAACATCCGGGAGAAATCAGTGACGCTTACGACAACCAACGGGCAGGCCGCTGCAACCAAGGCTCAGGCGGTTCCGTCTGCCGCTGACGCCGGAGCCATCAAGGAAGGCAAGCAGAAGGTCATCCGCATTGCCATGAACGGCATCACCGGCCGCATGGGCTACCGCCAGCACCTGCTGCGCTCCATCCTGCCGTTGCGCGAGTCCGGCCTGATCCTTGAAGACGGCACCAAGGTGGCCATCGAACCCATCCTCATCGGACGCAATGCCGACAAGGTCCGGGAACTGGCCGAGCTGCACAACGTTGAACACTGGACCACCGACCTGGACGCGATCATCGCCGACCCCACTGTCGACGTCGTCTTTGACGCATCCATGACCAGTCTGCGCGCGGCCACCCTGAAGCAGGCCATGGCCAACGGCAAGCACATCTTTACCGAGAAGCCCACCGCCGAGACCCTGGAAGAAGCCATCGAGTTGGCCCGCATCGGCCAGGCCGCCGGCATCACCGCAGGCGTTGTGCACGACAAGCTGTACCTGCCCGGCCTGGTCAAACTGCGCCGCCTCGTCGATGAAGGTTTCTTCGGCCGCATCCTGTCCATCCGCGGCGAATTCGGCTACTGGGTGTTTGAAGGCGACCACCAAGCCACCCAGCGCCCCTCCTGGAACTACCGCAAGGAAGACGGCGGCGGCATGACCACTGACATGTTCTGCCACTGGAACTACGTCCTCGAGGGCATCATCGGCACGGTGAAGTCCGTCAATGCCAAGACCGCAACCCACATCCCGGCACGCTGGGACGAGGCAGGCAACGAGTACAAGGCAACTGCCGACGACGCCGCCTACGGCATCTTCGAGCTGGAAACCCCGGCCGGAGACCAGGTTGTCGGCCAGATCAACTCCTCCTGGGCCGTGCGCGTCTACCGCGACGAACTCGTGGAATTCCAGATCGACGGCACCCACGGCTCAGCCGTCGCCGGCCTGAACAAGTGCGTTGCCCAGCAGCGCGCCCACACGCCCAAGCCCGTCTGGAACCCTGACCTGCCCGTCACCGAGTCCTTCCGCGCACAGTGGCAGGAAGTTCCCGCCAACGCCGACCTCGACAACGGCTTCAAGCTGCAGTGGGAAGAATTCCTGCGTGACGTCGTCGCCGGCCGCGAACACCGCTTCGGCCTGCTCTCTGCAGCCCGCGGTGTGCAGCTCGCCGAACTCGGCCTGCAGTCCTCCGCCGAGCGCCGCACCCTGGACATCCCGGAAATCGAGCTCTGACCATGACCATTTCAATCACTCTTCCGCTCGCCACCGGTGAGCTCGAAGCCCTGACGCTGAATGCGACCGGCCCGTGGCGCAAGCCCACCGACCTGCTCACCTCCCGCAAGGTGTACGCCGCCGCGCACGTCACCCCGAAGGTGCTGGGCAACAATGTGCCGGGCGCCCCGGCCGACATCGACTGGGATGCCACCCTGGCGTTCCGCCGCGAGCTGTGGAGCTGGGGCGTGGGCATCGCCGACGCCATGGACACCGCACAGCGCGGCATGGGCCTGGACTGGGCCGCCACGCAGCAGCTCATCAACCGCTCCGCCGCCGAGGCCGCTCTCATTGCGACGCCGGAGCGCACTGTCCGCGACCTCCTGGCCTGCGGTGCCGGCACCGACCAGCTGAACCCGGCCGACGTCGAACCCGGCGAGGCTGGGTTGGCTGCGGTTTTGGCCGCCTACCGCGAGCAGATCGCCGTCGTCGAGGCGTCCGGCGCGAAGGTCATCATCATGGCCTCGCGTGCCCTCGCCAAGGTCGCCGGCGGCCCCGAGGACTACCTGAAGCTCTACGGCACGCTGTTGTCCGAGGTCAGGGAGCCGGTCGTCCTGCATTGGCTGGGCACCATGTTCGACCCCGCCCTGGCCGGCTACTGGGGCAGCGAAGATGTCGCCGCAGCCACCGCCACGTTCCAGCAGCTCATCGAGGCGAACGCCGCGAAGGTTGACGGCGTGAAGGTTTCCCTGCTCGACGCCGGACACGAGGTTGCGCTGCGGGCCAGCCTTCCAGGGGGCGTGCGCCTGTACACGGGCGATGACTTCAATTACCCCGAGTTGATTGCCGGCGACGGCACGCATTACTCGGATGCGCTGCTGGGCATCTTTGCCGCGATCGCCCCCGCCGCCTCTACCGCTTTGCAGGAGTACGACGCCGGCCGCCCCGCCGAAGCCCGTGCCATCCTCGATTCCACCCGTGACCTGGGACTGCACATCTTCGAGGCGCCCACCTACTACTACAAGACGGGCATCGTCTTCCTCGCCTGGCTGAACGGCTACCAGGCCGGCTTCCAAATGATCGGCGGCCTGCACGCCGGGCGGGACCTGATCCACCTGGTCAAGCTGTTCCGTCTCGCCAACACGGCCGGGCTGCTGCTCAATCCCGGGCTGGCAGCGCACCGCATGTGCGTGTTCCTCAACGCGGCGGGAGTTTCCTCCGTGGCGAAGGGCGTGGAGTCAGCCGTTTTGGAAGGGGCCAACGCATGAGCGCCTTTGAAAGGCTCTCCATCAACACGGCCACCATCAAGAAGGCCTCACTGGCAGAAGCCCTCGACCTCAGCGTCACCGCGGGCCTGAAACACATTGGCTTATGGCGCGACAAGGTGGCCGACGTTGGTCTGGAAACAGCTGTTGAAATGGTCAATGCGTCCGGCCTGCAGGTGTCCAGCCTGTGCCGAGGCGGCTTCCTGACCGCGGCGGATGAAGCAGGCCAGGCCGCCGCGCTCGAGGACAACAAGGCAGCGATCCTGGAGGCCAAGGCGCTCGGCACCACGGAAATCATCATGGTGGTGGGCGGGCTGCCCGACTTCAGCGTTGCTCCCGGTGCCGTTGACGGCGGCGGCGGGGCAACCGCCGTTGCCGGTGGCAAGGACCTTGTGCTGGCCCGGCAGCGCGTGGCCGACCGCCTCGCCGAGCTCGTCCCGTTCGCCCTCGAGCACGGCGTCCGCCTGGTCCTGGAACCGCTGCACCCCATGTACGCCGCAGACCGGGCCGTGCTCTCAACCCTGGGTCAGGCCCTGGACTTGGCGGCGCCGCACCCGGTTGCAGCCGTCGGCGTCGTCGTTGACACCTTCCACGTCTGGTGGGACCCGTCGTTGCAGCAGCAGATCGCCCGCGCCGGCGCCGAGGGCCGCATCGCCTCCTACCAGGTGTGCGACTTCAACCTCCCCATCGCCGCAGATGCGCTGCTGTCCCGCGGATTCATGGGCGACGGCGTCATCGACTTCGCGTCGATTGGCCAGTGGGTTGCCGAGGCCGGCTACAACGGTGTGGTTGAGGTGGAAATCTTCAACGCGGACATCTGGAACCTGCCCTACGCCGAGGTTGTTGACACCGTCAAGGCACGTTACGCCGAACTGGTGGCACCGCACCTGGCGGCTGTCAGCGTGTAATCTCCACGATCCTGTCATCGCCCGGGGCCGGGTCGCCACGGCCGTCTGCATTGTTCGTCAGGACAAGCAGACGGCCGTCCGGCGTTAAAGCGACGTCACGGAGCCTGCCGAGCTGGTTGGTGAGGCGCGCGCGGGCGGAGGGTTCGCCGTCGAGCTTGACCTCCCACAGCCGTTCCCTGCGCAGGGACGCCATGTACAGGGTGGTCCCCGTGATGGCGATGCCGCTCGGGCTGGCCTCCGACGTGGGCCACGCCAGGACCGGGTCGGTGAATTGGGCGCCTGTGCCTGTGCCTGTGCCCTCGACCGACGGCCACCCGTAGTTGGTGCCGGCCCGGATCTGGTTCAGTTCGTCCCACGTGTTTTGGCCGAACTCGGAGGCCCACATGCGCCCGTTTTCATCCTAGGCAAGCCCCTGCACGTTGCGGTGGCCAAGGCTCCAGACCGGGCCGTCCGGGACGGGGTTGTCCTTGGGGATGCCGGTGATGATGGGGGTGGCCGGTCCAAGGGTCCGGCTGCCGGACTCGCCCAGCAGCGGCATTCGCACCACGCGGTTGTCCTCGGCCGTGGCCAGGTAGGCGTACAGGGCCAGTCCCAGCCTCCCGCCCTCGCCTTGGTGCACGACGCCGGGCACCTGCCCGAGCGCATGCTTGGCGCCCAAAGGGGACACCTCCACCACCTGGCCGCTGTCGCGTTCGCTGACCAGCAGGCTCCTGTCGTCCAGCAAGACCATGGACCAGGGTGCCTCCAGTCCCGTGGCAATATCCCCCGTGGAATTCCCGGTCCCATCGGGCGGCGCCGGGGAAGGTGCATGGCAGGCGGACAAAAGAAGCCCCGTGGCCACCAGGATGGCAATCGTGTGATGGCGGCGGACTTGACGCCGCAAACGGTCACGCCGGGCTCCGCGGTGGCTCATGCGACGAGCCTACTGCAGGGTGCGATCCGACAGCAGAGTCCGTGCCGGGTGGTTGCGCCCTTTGATCAGGGCAATTCGACTTTCCAGGCGGCGCTGTCCGTCGCGTAGCGTGCCGCAGCTGCGGTGCGGTCCACCACATCCAGCTTCCTGTAGACATGCTCGAGGTGCTTGGCCACCGTGCGTGGACTGCAGCCGAGCTGGCGGGCGATGGCGACGTTGGTGGCACCGGATGCGGCACGCCGCAGCACGGCATGTTCCGCCGGGGTCAGCTGCTTCAGCGACCGCCCGGGCGCGGCGGTGAACTGCTCCCGCAGTTCCGCTGTCCGTAGGAGCCCCGTGTATGCATCGGCCAAGGGACCGTGCAGGACCGTAAGCAGCTCGCGGTCTGTCTCGGTGAAGTCATGCCTGCTGCGGTTCAGTGCTATCCCTATCACGGTGGGGCCCCGGACAGAGACGGTAATGGCAATTTGGTGCTCCACCGGGATGGGCCGAAAATAGTGCTCGTAGATGTTCAGGCGGTGAAACTGTGGGGCTGCCATGAAGTCGCTGATCTTCACGGGTCTTCCGTCGGCGGAATTTCTGTGGTGGTTGACCAGCGGGTGTTCATGCACATACAGGGCAAAGGTCTCCCGGGTATCAATGCGACGACTGCCGTGGGGAAAATCCAGGCAGGTGACTCCCTGGGGGCCGATTTCGTTGTAGGTGGCGGCGTCGCAACCGATGAGGGAGGCCAGTGCCGGCACCACAAAGCCGGGGAATTGTGCAGGCCGGGTCAGCGAATCCAAGCCCCCCACCAGGTCCACCACGGTTTCCAGCTGACGCAGCGAAATGTACGTGCCCATCGCCTGATTTCTTCAATAAAACGGCTGCAATGCGGCTGAAAATTCCAGGCAGAACTTCGTGCGCAATGTGCGTATATTCTACCGCCGCCACGGCCGCTACTGTTATTCACAAGAGATGGTAGAGGGAAGAAGGTGAAGAGAAATGTCACGAGTGATGATCGACTGCCGCAAGGTTCCCAGCGAGATTGGCTGCACCCTGGCTGTGGCTGGCGCCGAAGAGGAAGTGTTGTCGGTTTCGACCGCCCACGCGATTGCGGTGCACGGCGAGGTGGACGGACCGGAGCTGCAGGAGCTGCTGCGCAGCTCCCTCGAACCGGCCGAACTGTCCTTGGCATAGGTGCCGGGCGGCCGCCGTCGTGCGTTAAACACAGCTGACCCGCAGTTGTGGTCGCAAAACACGCGATTTCTCGGTGTTTCACAACCACAACTGCGGGTCAGCTGCAGGAAGACAGAGAGTGCTAGCGGCCCTTGACCAGGATGCCGCTGCGGGTCATCGACTCGGCATAGGCCTTGGCCGACTCGAGCAGCCACTGCTCCTGGCGCTCGGGGGAGCCGGCAAAGCTGCGGCCAGAGAGCGAACGGACCTTGTAGATGCCGAAACCGCGTTTGTACAGCATGGGGCCCTGGGCCTTCAGGAGCTGGTCGGCTAGGCGGTGGGCCTCGGTGCCATGGGCAATCAAGGCGGATGCGCGGGGGACGAGGGTCAGGAACTTGACCAGCGGGCGCAGGCCCTGCTCGATTTGCGGGGCGGTCAAGCGGCCGTTGGGCTGGCCCGGAGTGAACCACGGGTGGACGTTCCACGGCATGACATAGCTGGGTCGCAGGCCGATCTGCCAGTGAATGCCCAACAGGCGGGTGGCTGCCTGCTCGTCACCGGCAGTGATGAACCCCGACTCGTCCAGTTCGCCAACGTTGGAGAACAAGCTGATGATCTTGCACTCATCAATGTCGTGAACCGGATCCACATAGGCCACCTGCTGCTCGGGCCGGGCTTCCGCCAGGGTGTCGCACAGTTCGGTGACGGGAGCAATGTTCTCGTCGTATCGGCGATTCCAAAGCTGTTCACGCAGTGATTCAGTGGCCACGGATGTCATTGAGGTTAGTTTCTCCTTAGAGGAATGCGAGTGAGTGCGGCAGCTTCCCGACCAGGGGTATGTCCGACTTTCCAGCATATCAATCTTCCCGGGTGTCCGGGCTTGTCGGGGGTGTGCTAAGGGGATCCCAAAAATGGCAGGTGTGAGAAATGCAACAGCGCAAATCCGCTGTGTGCGGTCCGTCGGGGGAGGATCGCCGTGAATCTATCCGTCTGCGCCGAGCTTCCCTGCGAGCCGTTCGTGCATTTGGGCGCTTGCATGGTTGAGCCCCGTGATCGTGGCGCTCTTGCCGTGGCGTCGGTACTTCTCAGTGACTGCGTCCAGGGTGGCAATGGTGGAGGCGTCCCACAGGTGGGAAGCATGCATGTCAATCACCACATTGTCGGGGTCAAGCGCGTACTCAAACTGCGTGTAGAGATCATTGGAGGAGGCGAAAAACAGTTCGCCGTCCACCACATACACGGCCGTCTCACGGCCGTCGGCCTGCGACACCGTGCGTTCCACGGTGACAAGGTGCGCCACCCTGCGGGCAAACAAGGCCATCGCCACCAACACGCCCACCCCGACGCCGATGGCCAGGTTGTGTGTGGCCACGACGACGACAACTGTGGCAACCATGACAGTCGTCTCGCTCTTGGGCATCAGCTTCAACGTTGACGGGCGAATGCTGTGCCAGTCGAAGGTTGAAAATGAAACGAAGATCATCACGGCCACGAGGGCCGCCATCGGGATCAGCGAGACAACGTCGCCCAGCACCACGACGAAGACGATCAGGAAGGTTCCCGCGAGGAACGTCGAGATGCGGGTGCGTGCTCCCGATGCCTTCACGTTGATCATGGTTTGCCCGATCATGGCACAACCACCCATCCCGCCGAAGAAGCCGGTGACCATGTTGGCGATGCCCTGCCCCAGTGCTTCGCGCGTCTTGACGGAGCGGGTGTCGGTGATGTCGTCGACAAGTTTTGCTGTCATCAAGGATTCCAGCAGCCCCACAAAAGCCATGGCCAGGGCGAAGGGGGCAATGATCTGGAACGTCTCCCACGTCAGCGGCACATTCGGCATGAAGAGCGAGGGGAGGCTGTCCGGCAGCTCGCCCTTGTCGCCCACGGTTGGCACGGCCACTGAGGCAAGGACCGTGAAGAGTGTCAGGACAACGATGGCAACCAGCGGTGCCGGCACCGCCTTCGTCAGTTTGGGCAGGAAAACAATGATCAGCAGGGCAAAGCCGGTGAGCGGGTACACCAGCCACGGCACGCCAAGAAGTTCGGGGACCTGGGCGATGACAATCAGGATGGCCAGGGCGTTGACGAACCCGACCATGACTGACCGCGGGATGAAACGCATCAGTTTCGCAACCCCGGCGAGGCCGAGGAGCACTTGGAAGAGGCCGGCCAGGATCACCGCGGCGATCAGGTAGTCGAGGCCATGGCTTTTCATCAGCGGTGCAATGACAAGCGCGACTGCGCCCGTGGCTGCCGAGATCATCGCCGGCCTGCCGCCCACAAAGGAAATGGTGACGGCCATCGTGAACGCCGCAAACAACCCTATCCGTGGATCCACCCCGGCAATGATGGAAAAGGCAATCGCCTCCGGGATCAGCGCCAGTGCAACAACGAGACCGCCCAGCACCTCGGTTTTGAGCCTGCGCGGGGATTTGAGTGCGCCCCACACCGACTGCAGCTGGTCAGGGGTGGGGGCAGGGGGTGTTCCGGTGGCTTGTACCGCCATTGCTGGTTCCTTTATCGTGCTCGGGATGTCCGACGGCGTTGAACGCACGTGCCGCTGGTCGAAGCCAACCCTAATACAAGGATCACCCCGGGCCCTGCCGCCGGCTGCATTGCCGCACCGCGCGGACACCCCAGGGAGTGGGCTCCCGGGACACAACGATGGGATGCGTGGCCGGCACTGGCTTGCCCGGTGTTAGCCCTTTGCTAGCCCGTTGCTAGCCCTTGGCGCGCCGTCGGTTGCGAATGGCGGCTGCGGCTGCGACGCCTGCCCCAAGCCCGGCCATCCACCACAAAGCCCGGACCTCGGGCGAGCCGCTGATGGGTTGCTCCCGGGGTTCATCCAGCTCGGCGCGAAGGTGCCGGCCCTCAGAGATGAGCAGCAATTCCTTATTGCGCTTTTTGGCACTGGCTGTGGTTTCCCGGGGTGGCAGCTGCAGCTGTGCCTCGGCCTTGATCCCGGCCTGCAGCTGTCGGGCCCGCTCCAGTTCGGCGTCGACCTCGGCACCAAAAAGCAGCACCAGGTTCATGATCCACAACCAGAGCAGCAGCACGATCATGCCCGCGATGGTGCCGTAGGTCTTGTCGTATTTGGAGAAGTTGGACACATACACGCCGAAACCTGCGGAAGCCGCGATGCTGGCCACCAAGGCAAGGGCGGCCCCCACGCTGATCCAGCGGAACTTTGGTTGGCGGACATTGGGCGTGAAGTAATACAAAACCGCAATGAGCACAACAGCCAGAATGCCCACGACGGGCCATTTCGCGACGTTCCATGCGGCGATTGCAGCATCGCCTACACCAAGCGCCTCACCGACCGCCTTGGCCACGGGGCCGGAAAGGACCAGCATCAGGGCCATGGCCGCCACCAGCAGCACAGCCGCCAGCGTGATGAGCAGGAGGGCAGGGCGCAGCTTCCACGCGGGGCGCCCCTCGTCGATTCCATAGATCCGGTTCATGGCGCGGCTGAACGCCCCCACATAGCCAGAGGCAGACCACAGGGCCGCGACCAGTCCAAGGACAAGCGTCCAACCGGCGGCAGTGGACCTGGTCAACTGTTCAACGGGCTGCGTGAGGGTCGCTGCAACCTTTGCGTCTGCCAGCTTGCCGACCATGTCCAGCAGCAGTTTCGAGGTTTGCTCGGCTTGGCCCACAAGCCCCAGGATCGACACCAACGCCAAAATAGCCGGGAACAAGGACAAGACGCCGTAGTAGGTCAGCGAGGCGGCCATGTCCGTGGAGCCGTCGGCGCTGAACTTGTTGACAGCCCGTTTGGCCACGTACTTCCATGACTTGGCCGGCACGTCGGCAGGACTTTGGGGTTTGCGCCCATCGTCGGGTGCCGGCGCGCCGGCCTTGTCAACGGAAGTACCGGGTGCTGCCAGTACGGGAGCTGCTGCATCAGGCACAGCCGGTCCCGTCGACGGCGTTCCGGAGCCTGTCCCGGACAGCAGGGATCAGGACACGGCCTTGTTGCGTCCGGTGATGGCCCCGTACACCCCGGCGACAACCAGCCCACCAACAATGGCAAGCAGCCATGACCCAAGGCTCCAGAAACTCATCTCACCCTTGTTGAAGAGCAGATCGCCAATCCAGCCGCCAACGACGGCTCCGACGACGCCGAGAATCAGGCTCGTCACCCAGCCGCCACCGACGCGGCCCGGCATGACTGCCTTGACAATTACGCCAACGATGAGGCCCAAAACTATCCAACCGATGAAACCCATTGCTCCTCCTAGTTGCTGAAAGTGCTGTGTTCGATGGTTTCCGGACGCCGCGAACACTTGCCGGATCCGGTGTATCCACGGTACCTATGTCGGGCCGCGGGGTCTAGGTCCCATGGAATCTTGTTCGAACCATTTTCCTTGGCTAATGTTGGGCCTTCCGATGCCGGCCGGCAGGTGGGCAGCCATTAGACAGCGGCACGGCTTGGACGCGAAGATGGGTGCATGTCGAACATTGAGCCGCAGGACACAGACCTGCAAAATACCGGCCCGGACAACCACGGCGGGCACGGCCTTGTGCCTGACCAGGTCCAGCGGCCCTGGGTGAAGAACTACCAGCCCGGCGTCGCTGCCGAGATTGAGCTGCCCACAGAGTCGCTGGTCGCCATGTTCGAACGTTCGGTCCGGGAGGCCGGAGACACTCCCGCGATGGAGTTCTTTGGCCGGCAGACCAGCTATCGGAAATTGGGGGAGCAGGTGGGCAGGGCGGCCGAGGGGCTGCGCCGGCTGGGCGTCAGGGCCGGAGACCGGGTTGCCTTGATCCTGCCCAACTGCCCCCAGCACGTGGTGGCCTTTTATGCGGTGTTGCGGCTGGGCGCCGTCGTGGTTGAACACAACCCGCTGTACACCTCCAGGGAACTGCGCCACCAATTTGAGGACCACCAGGCGCGGGTCGTGATTGCCTTGAACAAGGTGGTTCCGGCCATCCAGGAGTTCCCTGCCGACATCACGATCGACAGGATCGTTTCGGTGGACCTGCTGACCGAATTTCCGGCCGTCAAGCGGCTGGCGCTGAAGTTGCCGTTGCCGAAACTGCGTGAGACCCGCGCCGCACTGAGCACGCCCGCGCCGGGCACCCTGCCGTGGAAGCAGCTGCTCTCGGGGCCTTCAATTGATCCTGCGCATCCCCGCCCCGCGGTCACGGACCTGGCTGTCATCGGCTACACCTCCGGCACCACGGGACACCCCAAGGGTGCCATGCTGACCCATTTCAACCTGTATTCGAACGCGCTCCAGGGCGAGGCCTGGATGCACGGCGCCGAGCAGGGCAGGGAGGTTCTGTATGCCGTGCTCCCCATGTTCCACGCCTTTGGCATGACCCTGTACCTCACCTTCGGCATCCGCAAGCAGGGACTGCTGGTGCTGTTCCCCAAGTTCGACGCCGATCTGGTGCTGGCAGCGATGAAGAAATCCCCGGCCACCGTGTACTGCGCCGTGCCGCCAATTTATGAACGCACGGCCCTGGCCGCCAAGGAAAAGGGTGTGTCGCTGCGGTCTTGCAAGTTCTGCATCTCGGGCGCCATGAACCTGCCCGACCATGTGGTTGAACTGTGGGAGTCGGTTTCCGGCGGTTTGCTCGTCGAGGGCTACGGCATGACTGAGTCGTCGCCGGTGGCACTTGGCAACCCGTTCGCGGACACGCGGCAGACGGGCACCATTGGCGTGCCGTTCCCTTCAACACTGATGAAGGTTGTCGACATGGACGATCCCGCCAGGGTTGTGCCGCAGGGGGAGCGCGGTGAGTTGCTGATCAAGGGTCCGCAGGTTTTTCAAGGCTATTGGAACAACCCTGAGGAAACTGCCAAGACGCTCACCGAGGACGGCTGGCTGCACACGGGGGACATTGTCACTGTCAGCGAGGACGGTTTCACAACCATTGTCGACAGGGTGAAGGAACTCGTCATTACCGGCGGCTTCAACGTCTCGCCGTCGGAGGTTGAGGCCGTTCTGCGCCAGCACCATGACGTCGTTGACGCTGCAGTCTTTGGCACAGCGTCGGAACGTGGCGGCGAAATGGTTGTTGCGGCCGTCCAGCTCGAGCCGGGGGCCACACTCGACGAGACCGCGCTGCGGGACTACTGCAAGGAGCGCATGGCCCGCTACAAGGTGCCCGTGCGGATCATTCAAATATCCGACATGCCACGCTCAATGCTGGGCAAGATCCTGCGCAAGCAGGTGAAGGAGCAGGCGCAGCTCTGATCCGGCGCCGCCGGGGGAGTCTTTTTAGGCCGCTGCCGTCAATGTGCCCCACATTTGCCGAAATCGTCTGTTACCAATATGATCTGTTGAACAACACATATCCGGGTCGATGCACGACTCCGGAACAGGTGAACGTGGAGGCATCATGGAAATCGGCACATACAGTTTTGGCGACACACCCCTGAACACTGACGGCACGGCACGTGCCACAGCCGAGGGCATCCGCAACCTCTTCGAGGCGATTGTGCACGCCGACCGGGTGGGCCTGGACTACTTTGGCGTAGGCGAACACCACACCGTGTCCATGCCCGCGTCGTCACCCGGTGCCATGTTGGCAGCCGCGGCCGGTGCAACGAAGACCATCAAGCTCGGCAGCGCCGCCAGCATCATCAGCACCGACGATCCCGTGCGGATCTTCCAGCAAATGGCCACGGCCGACGCGATCTCCGGCGGCGGGCGGATCGAAATTACGGCCGGACGAGGCTCCTCGGTGGAGACCTTCCCGCTGTTCGGGTTCGAACTGCGCGACTATGACCAGCTCTACTCCGAAAAGCTGGACCTGTTGATGGCCATTAACAACTCAGCGACCGACAGCGTCACCTGGTCAGGCAGCGTGCGTCCCAATATTGAGAACCTGGCCGTCGTCCCCCGACCGGTCCAGGGGAAGCTGCCGCTCTGGATCGCAACCGGCGGCAGCCCGGCGTCGTCCGCCCGGGCCGGACGGCTGGGGCTGCCGGTTTCCTACGGCATCATTGGCGGCGCGCCGCACCGATTCGGGCCGCTGGCCGAGCTCTACCGGCAGTCCGCCGCGCAGGCCGGTCACACCGGCGCCGACATTAAGGTTTCGGTGGCGGCGCTGGGACTCGTCGCCCCCACGAAGAAGGAGGCGCTGGAGCGTTTTTACCCTGGCTGGCACAACCTCAACGTTGAGATGGGCCGGCTGCGCGGATGGCCCGCGCCCGACAAGAACGCCTACCTGTCCCAGGCTGAGGCACCCGGCGCATACTACGTGGGCGACCCTGACGAGGTGGCGCAGCGGATCGTCCACCTGCACGGATACATGGGCCACATGCGGCACTTCCTGCAAACCGACATCGGCGGGCTGCCCCAGGAGCACCTGCTGGAATCCATTACGCTGCTGGCCACCGAGGTCAAGCCGCGCGTGGAGCGCCTGCTCGCCCAAAAATGACCTCCTCGTCCTGAGGGGCGAGGATGTCCGTGGTGACTGTAGCTGATGAGCGGCGGGTGCGGCAGTCGGGGCAGACTCAGGCCCGACTGCCCAAGGTCTTTTTGCCGTCCATGATCCGGGCTGTCGCCCGATTCCTGGAACCCTTCTTGTGCCGTTGAAGTTCCCGTTGGGGCCGAGCGGGTTTGTGGTGGACTTTGCGATGCATTTGGGTGCCGGGAATTCCTTGCGGGTCCCATCGCTGTAGCTGTTGGCGGCGAAATTCAACAGCCCCAAATCCAGCCCGGCTGTCCGCTGGAACGGGTCCACGCCGTGACCCCTCGGGTGCGTGGGCCCACCAAACCTGCAGTCCGGAATATGGGCCGGAGCGGGGTTTGCCGGTCCTCATATGTGAAGATGGAATGTATGCGCCCCATGCAACATTCAAGCAAACTAGCCAACGTTCGATACGAACTTCGAGGACCCATCCTGCATGCGGCCCAAAAAATGGAGGCCGAAGGCCACCGGATTTTGCGCATGAACCTGGGCGACACGGCACCTTTTGGCTTGGAGGCGCCCGAGTCCATCGTGGTGGACATGATCCACCACCTGCGCGGGGCCCAGGGCTACAGCGACTCCAAGGGCATCTTCTCCGCACGGACCGCCATTTCGCAGTACTACCAGACCCAGGGTCTGATGAAAATCGGCGTCGACGATATTTTTGTCGGCAACGGCGTCAGTGAACTGATCTCCATGACACTCCAGGCATTTCTGGAGAACGGGGACGAGGTCCTCATTCCTGCCCCCGACTATCCGCTGTGGACGGCGTCGGTCACCTTGACCGGCGGTGTCCCCGTCCACTACCTGTGTGACGAGGAGAACGAGTGGTGGCCTGACATGGCCGATGTGGAGGCGAAAATCACCCCGCAGACACGCGCGATTGTCATCATCAACCCGAACAACCCCACGGGCGCGGTCTACCCGCGCGCCATTCTGGAACAGTTCGTGGCGCTTGCCCGCAAGCACGACCTCGTCATATTCGCGGATGAAATCTACGAGAAAATTCTCTATGACGGCCGTACGCACATCCACATGGCCTCGTTGGCGGAAGACGTTTGCATCCTGACCTTCAGCGGTCTCTCAAAGGCCTACCGGATGCCCGGGTACCGTGCCGGCTGGGTTGCCCTTACCGGTCCCCGCGCCGCCATGGCCGACTTTAAGGAGGCACTCGAACTGATCGCCTCGCTGCGTTTGTGTTCCAATGTCCCCGCGCAGCACGCCATCCAAACTTCACTGGGCGGATACCAAAGCATCAACGACCTGACCAAGCCGGGAGGACGGCTGCGGGAACAGCGCGACAGGGCTTCGGAGCTGATCAACGCCCTGCCGGGCGTGTCCTGCGTGCCCGCCGCCGGCGCCATGTACCTGTTCGTCAAGCTCGATCCTGCCATGTACCCCATCGAGTCCGATGAGAAATTTGTGATCGACCTGCTCCAGGACCAAAAGATCCTTGTCTCCCACGGCACGGCGTTCCACTGGCCAACGCCGGATCATTTCAGGTTCGTGATTCTTCCTTCCATCGGTGACATCGAAGAAGCCGTGCGTCGGATCGGTTCCTTTCTGGCCGTCTACAGGCAAAAGAGCTCCCTGCTCGCCGGATAGTCCCCGACTGCTCCCCGAGAGGATCCGCTGGCGCGTCTCCTCTCGGGGCCCCTCGCAGTCGTGGGCCCACCAACCGCCGCACCCAAGCCATCCGCCGGCCCTGTTGCCATGCTCGGGAATAGTTTCAGCTGTGCCCCGGTTCCCACAGTTAGATGCAAACGCATACTCTCTGCCAGCGGGTGACCTGCCGGCAGCGTGATTGAGAAATGGATGGAACTTCCTTGGCAGATGGCAACTTTGAACTGGGCCTGGACACCTTTGGCGACATCACTGTCGATGCTGACGGTGCGCCCAAGCATGCAGCCCAGGTGATCCGCGACGTCGTCGAACAAGCAGTGCTCGCCGACAAGCTGGGCCTTGACTACTTCGGCGTCGGGGAGCACCACCGCGATGACTTTGCCGTCTCCGCCCCCGATATGGTTCTGGCCGCCATCGCAGCACAGACCGAGCGCATCCACTTGGGTTCGGCCGTAACTGTGCTGAGTTCGGATGACCCCATCCGGGTGTTCCAGCGGTTTTCCACCCTCGACGCCGTCTCCCGGGGCCGCGCGGAAGTGATCCTTGGCCGTGGGTCATTCACCGAGTCGTTCCCGTTGTTTGGCTTTGACCTTGCCAATTACGAAGAGTTGTTTGAGGAAAAGCTGGAACTGTTCAGCGAATTGCGCAAGCAGGGAGCGGTGAACTGGAGTGGAACTACGCGTCCTGCCCTGACGGATCAGATGGTGTATCCGCACACCGAATCCGGCACCCTGAAATCATGGATTGCTGTGGGCGGCAGTCCGCAGTCAGTGGTCCGGGCCGCCCATTACGGCATGCCCCTGATGCTGGCGATCATCGGCGGCGAGCCCCTCCAATTTGCCCCCTTTACGGAGCTGTACCACCGGGCACTGAAGGAATTCGGCCAGCCGGAGCAGCCCATCGGTGTCCATTCACCGGGGCACGTTGCCGCGACGGACCAGCAGGCCCAGGATGAACTGTGGCCGCACTATGCCGAGATGCACCGCCGCATTGGCCGCGACCGCGGCTGGCCGCCATTGACACGCGCCGAGTACGACGTCACGGCCGGTCCGCAGGGGGCCCTTGTGGTCGGCTCGCCTGAAACGGTGGCCAGGAAGATCACCACCGTCGCCAAGGCGCTTGGGCTGTCCCGTTTCGACTTGAAGTACAGCCACGGGACGCTGCCGCATGAGGCCATGATGAAGAGCATTGAACTTTACGCCACCGAGGTCGCCCCGCGGGTGAGGGAGAACCTGCGCCAGGACTAGCCGTTTGGAGGCGCACAGGCCACGGGCCCCTTAGCTCGGATTGGCCCGCGGACGCAGCTGCACAGTGGGCAGCACCGGGGCCGGCAGCGGCGCATCGACCTGGTCGGCAGGCAGGCTGAATGACGCCACCTCATCGAGCATCGAGGCTGGTTCCAGGCCAATCGCTGCCTGCCATGCGGCGCGGAAGGCAACTATTTCCTCGTGGCTGCGGCCAACGAAGTTCCACCACATGACAATCGACTCGTTCAACGGTTCCCCGCCGATCAACAGAAGGCGGACAGGTTCCGGCCCGGCGCAGAGTTCCACGGCTGACCGGCCGGTGCCCAGGTAGGCAAGCTCACTGGGTTCTACGGCCGTTCCTGCCACGCTGAGCGAGCCGGTGTCCACAAGGAATCCGTGCTCAAAGCCCGGTGTGAGGCCAAGCACGACGGTTGCCCCGGCGTCGAGCATGATCTCGGCACCGACCATGGGGGAGAAGGTCTCGACAGGGGCTTGTTCCCCAGCCACAGTCCCTATGAACACGCTCAGGCGGGCTCCGGGGATGGTGAAGGGCGTTGGGCGGTAGTGCGTGAAACCGGGGGCGGTGAACCTGGCCGACTGGGGGAGCGCGGCCCATAGTTGGACCCCGTGCAGGATCGTGGTGTTTGTGCGCGAGTACTCGGAGTGGCTGATGCCCCGCCCCGCAGTCATCAAGTTCAGTTCGCCCGGACGCACGACGGCGTGATTTCCAGCACTGTCGGCATGGTCAATCTCACCCGTGAAGAGCCAGCTGATCGTCTGCAGGCCGGTGTGTGGATGGGGCGGCACCTCCATGCCGGCCGAGACGCTGACGTCGTCGGGGCCGTAATGGTCAACGAAGCACCAGGCGCCGATCAACGAACGGCTGCGCTGCGGCAGGGTCCGCCGGACCGTCATGGCCCGGGGGCCGCCGAGCGGCACGGAACGGGCGGCAAGGATCTCGGCACCGTCGTGTGAATTGGCGGGCCTGCTGGGGCAAAGCAACTCCTGCGGGTTGGCTTCAACATTGCTCATGGGGTGCTTTCCTCTTCACAGTTTGTACGCATGAACCATCGGTCGGACGGGCCGTTCCTGGCACTGGCAAAGCTGCTTGGCGCCGGTGCAGCGGTGTTCCATTCGCGCCCGCCGGGAGACATTTTCGGCCCCCGTGGCGGACAACGCCATGCCCTTCCGGCAATGCTAGCCCTTCGTGCTCCGGGACGTGCAGCCGCCCGGGGCCGCCCGGTCAGGTGGACAGGTAACGGGAAAGCAAACTTTAGGCAAACATACGGCGGCAAATCGTCGTAGTATCGTAGCGGTTGGGTTACGCCAGTGCATGATCGCCATCGTCGCGGGGTGCACAGCCAGCACGCGCATCCCACTGGACGTTTCAGCAGTATTGCTTATTGCCCCCTTTAGATTGGATCGCGGGTGGATCTCACCTTCATGGTCGTGCTAGTTATAGCGCTGGCCCTATTCTTTGACTTTACGAATGGCTTTCACGACACAGCCAACGCCATGGCAACCCCCATTGCCACAGGTGCCATCAAGCCCAAGACAGCTGTTGCCCTGGCCGCAATCCTGAACTTGGTTGGTGCGTTCCTTTCCACCGAGGTGGCAAAGACCATCTCCGGCGGCATTATCAATGAGGGCGGGCCCAACGGCGTAGCCATCACACCGGAAATGATCTTTGCCGGCCTGATGGGTGCCGTGCTGTGGAACTTGTTCACCTGGCTTTTGGGCCTGCCATCGAGTTCGTCCCACGCTCTCTTTGGTGGGCTTATCGGTGCGGCGATTGTTGGCACCTGGTCCTTTGGGGCCGTGAACTTCATGGTTGTTGTGTCCAAGGTCCTGCTGCCCGCACTGCTGGCGCCAACAATTGCGGGGCTGGTGGCCTTTCTCTGCACGAAGATGGCCTACAGCATCACCCGGCGTTCAGACCCCGACTCCGGTGACAAGCTCACCCAGAAACGTGGTGGCTTCCGCCGCGGGCAGGTCTTCAGCTCCTCGCTTGTTGCCCTCGCACACGGCACCAACGACGCCCAGAAGACGATGGGTGTCATCACCCTGGTGCTTGTCGCCTCGGGCCTCCAGAGCTCAGGGACCGGCCCGCATATCTGGGTCATCACGGCCTGCGCCCTGGCGATCGCCGGCGGCACCTACGCTGGCGGCTGGCGCATTATTCGCACCCTCGGTTCAGGCCTCACGGACGTCAAGCCCGCCCAGGGCTTCGCCGCCGAGACAAGCACCGCCGCCGCCATTTTGGCTTCCAGCCACTTGGGCTTTGCGCTGTCCACCACCCACGTCGCCTCCGGCTCCGTCATTGGTTCGGGGTTGGGCCGCAAGGGCTCGACAGTGCGCTGGCGCGCCATCGGCAAGATCGCCATCGCATGGCTGTTCACGCTTCCCGCAGCTGCCATAGTTGGCGGCCTCGCCGCCCTGTTGATCCGCACAGGCACCGTCGGCATTGTTATTGTCGCCGTGCTGGGACTCGGATCCATTCTGTTCATGTTCTACCGGTCCCAGCGCGAAACCGTTGACCACAGCAACGCCATCAGCGATGTCGACGCGGTGGGTGAGGCCATGCACATACCAAGTAAAAAGGAACGCGACCGCCTCGCAGCCAAGGCCCGGGCAGCCCGGAAGGTGGCCGAGAAGGCAGCCAGGCGCGCGGCCGAAACGGACATCGCCAGGGCAACCGCCCAAACCGCACTGGACCGTGCAGACACTGCCGTGTTGAAGGCCATGACAAAGGCCGCAGCCGACGCCGGGGCACCCAAGGACAAGGCCAAGGCGAAGGCTTCAGTAACCGCGGGGGCCGCCAAAATCAGGGCCAAGGCAAAAGGCGCAGGCGATGACGGCGCGGGCAGGAACGACCCAGCCAACGGCGCAATCATGGACCCGGCGCCGGCCGACCTCGGCACCGTGGCGCCCAACGACATATCGACGGACGACGCCGAGAAGGGGCAGAAATGATTGACTGGTTTGGATTTCTCACAGTCGGACTGACAACGTTGATTGGCGCCGGTTTCGTCGTCGCCATGTACTCGTTGGGCGTCCGCTTCACAGCTGTCAGCGGCGACGACCACGGTCGCGTCAACCATGTCGCCAAGTGGGGCGCCTACGTGTGCTTCGGCTTCTGCGTGCTGGCCGTCACGGCCGGAATCGTTTTGATCGTGCCCGCGCTCAGCTCGGCAGCGGAAAAGATTTTCGGCAGCATCTTCTGAACCGCCTTTGAATGTCCGACGCCGGCCCCCACCTTCCGCTTACTGTGTGAAGGCGGGTGGTCGGCGTCGTCGTTTAACCCAGGAGGCGCCCGGGGCCGTGGCTGGCGCCGGCCGGCTAGTTCCTGCCTGCCTCGAGGATCATGTTCGTGATCCGGCAGGTGGAGAGGCGCCGGCCTTCCTCGTCCGTCATGACGACTTCGTGGGAAGCAAGGGTGCGGCCCAGATGAATGGGTGTCGCCGTGCCGGTGACGAGGCCCGAGGCGATGCCACGGTGGTGTGTGGCATTGATCTCAATGCCCACCACCTGACGTCCCGCTCCGGCATGGAAGGCAGCGGCGAAGGAGCCCAGCGTCTCTGCCAGGACCACGTGCGCGCCGCCGTGCAACAGACCCGCCACCTGGGTGTTTCCCGCCACCGGCATGGTGGCAACCATCGATTCCGTGCGCATGTGGGTGAAAACGATGCCCATCTTGGCCACGAGGGTGCCTACACCGTGCCGACCCAACATGGCGTGGTACTCGACGGGGACTCCCGCGGCGAGGAGTTCGACTGACAGGGGATGGGGTGTGAATTTATCGCTCATGTTGACTAGGCTGGCACTTGTGAGTGAATCTGCCAAAACGGCCCCCCAGTCCACAGCCACAGCCAGCCCCGGAACCGGACTCCCAGAAGGCGCAACACCCCGCATGCTGGTGCTCGATGGCCACTCCATGGCCTTCCGTGCGTTTTACGCCATGCCGGTGGACAAGTTTGTGACACAGTCGGGCCAGCACACCAATGCCGTCCACGGTTTCACCGCCATGCTGCTGACCATGATCCGGCAGCAAAAGCCCACCCACGTGGTTGTCGCCTTTGACCTGGACACACCAACGTTCAGGTCCCTTGAGTACACCGAATACAAGGGCGGGCGCAACAAGACTCCCGAAGAATTCTACGGTCAGATTGACCTGATCATCAAGGTCATGGCGGCCATGCGCATCCCCACCATCTCCGTGGACGGCTTCGAGGCAGATGACATCATTGCCACGCTCTCCACCCAAGGCGAGGCTGCAGGCTGGGATGTGGTCGTGGTTTCGGGGGACCGCGACGCCTTCCAGCTCATCACCGAGAAGGTTTCGGTGCTTTATCCCAAAAAGGGCATCTCCGACATTCCGCCCATGGATGCGGCAGCCGTCGAGGCCAAGTACTTTGTCCCGCCGAACCGCTACTCCGATTTGGCTGCGCTGGTGGGCGAAACCGCTGACAACCTGCCCGGCGTGCCCGGCGTCGGACCCAAGACCGCCGCGAAGTGGATCAACCAGTACGGCGGCCTGGCCGGGATTTTTGAGAACCTTGACGCGATCGGCGGCAAGGTGGGCGAGTCACTGCGCGCCCATGTTGACGACGTCAAGCGCAACCGGCGCCTGAACCACCTGCTGCGCGACATGGAACTGCCGGTGCCGATCGAGGACACCGTGCTGCAATCGCCCGACAGGGACGCCGTGGAGGAATTGTTCGATTCCCTTGAATTCAACCAGCTGCGCAAGCGTTTGTTTGATTTGTTCGGTGCCGAGGAAGCGGACGACGACGGAGCAGTCCACCAGGTGCCCGCGCACCAGGTGCCCGCCGATGCGCCCGCACTGGAAGCATGGCTGGCGGCCGCACCCGCCCCAGGCACCGTCGCTGTTGACGTCCTGAGCCAAAAGGCGGGCCTGGCCCATGAGGCGACGGCGGTGGCGCTGGTACGCGAGGATTCCGCCGTCGTGGTTGACCTGGGCACCGCGGATGCCGGGCTTGAGTCAGCCCTGGCGGCCTGGCTGGCGTCCGATGCGCCGAAGGTCGTGCCCGAGTACAAGGAGGCCCTGAAGGCCTTGTCCCTGCGCGGGCTGACGGTGGCCGGCGTGGTTGATGACACCTCGCTGTCCGGGTACCTGATCCAGCCCGACAGGCGCAGCTACGAATTGGCTGAGCTGAGCCAGGTGCACCTGAAGACCGGCTTTGACTCCGGCTCTGCCACCGAGTCGGGGCAGCTGGACCTGGGGCTGGAAGGCGACGCGAAATTTGCCGACTCCGTCCAGCGCGGCTATGTGGCCCTGCTGCTGAGCCAATACTTCGCCCCGCTCCTTGAGGAACGCGGCGCCGCTGCGCTGCTGCGGGACATGGAGCTGCCGTTGGCGGCGGTTCTGGCGCAAATGGAACTGACTGGCATCGATGTTTCGCTGGAACGGCTGGACACGCTTCTGGCTGATTTCACTGCCGCCATGAACGCCGCCCAGGAGGCGGCCTTTGCCGCGATCGGGCACGAGGTGAACCTCGGCTCGCCCAAGCAGCTCCAGGAAGTCCTGTTCGAGGAGTTGGGACTGCCCAAGACCAAGAAGATCAAGACCGGCTTCACCACGGATGCCGCCTCCCTGAAGATGCTGCTCGAAAAAACGGGTCACGAATTCCTGGCCCAGCTCATGGCGCACCGTGAAGCGTCGAAGCTGAAGCAGATGGTGGAGACGTTGAAGAAGTCGGTGGCCGAGGATGGCCGCATCCACACGACGTACGCGCAGAACGTTGCGGCAACAGGCCGGTTGTCCTCAAACAACCCGAACCTGCAGAACATCCCCGTCCGCACCGAGGAAGGCCGCAGGGTGCGCGACATCTTCGTCGTCAGCGAAGGCTACGAATGCCTGCTGGCCGCCGACTACTCCCAGATTGAAATGCGCATCATGGCGCATCTTTCGGGCGACGCCGGACTGATCCAGGCCTACGCCGAGGGGGAGGACCTGCACAGGTACGTCGGCTCCCACGTGTTCGGGGTGTCACCAGCAGAGGTCACCTCAGCCATGCGCTCCAAGGTCAAGGCCATGTCCTACGGGTTGGCCTACGGGCTGACCAGCTTCGGCCTCTCCAAGCAGCTTGAAATCTCGGTGGACGAAGCCCGCACGCTGGTCAAGGACTACTTCGACAGGTTTGGCGGGGTGCGCGATTACCTGCGCGGCGTCGTCGAACAAGCACGCATCGACGGCTACACCTCGACCATCGAAGGCCGCCGCCGCTACCTGCCCGACCTCTCCAGCGCCGACCGCCAGCTCCGTGAACTGGCCGAGCGGATCGCCTTGAACTCACCCATCCAGGGCTCGGCCGCCGACATCATCAAGCACGCAATGCTTGGCGTTTCGGCGGAGCTGGCAGCCAAGGAGCTCAAATCCCGGCTGCTTCTGCAGGTCCATGACGAATTGATCCTCGAGATCTGGCCGGGAGAGCTTGAGGCTGTCAAGGCGCTTGTCATTGAACAAATGGGTGCGGCAGCGGACCTGCAGGTGCCCCTCGAGGTGCAGGTGGGCCTGGGCACCAGCTGGAACGACGCCGGGCACTAGTCCCCAGCCCCTCCCCAGTGTTGGGTCGCAAGCGACCCAACACTGGGGCCCCTCGGGGCTGTGGGCCCAGTACGGTGGGCCCAACTCGGGGCCCAGGGCTGTGGGCCCCGTAATTTAATTCTTGTTCCTCTTTGGAAAGGTTTAGCAATGCCGCAGAGTTATGAACCGGGCAGCAACCGGCAGACACGGTCCTTCCCCTACGAACTGCGCACCTTCCCCATCAGGTTCGAGGCCGGGGAAGTCACTGGCGAGATTGCCAGCTGGATCCAGGCGGTTGCCCTGGGTTTCTACGGCAACGCCCCCACCTCCGGGATGTCCAAGGACTATGTGGAGTGCGAACAAGTGGACAGCCGCATGGCCACGGGGGCGTACCTGACGAACTCCGCGGCGCCGGCAGGCGCGTGGGGCGTGGAATACCCCGTGGCCACATATGCGTACCACCGCAAGACCTTGAACGTCGGCGCGGGCACGTTGCTCCCCGTCCACCAGATAACAGCCGTGACTGTGCGGCCAAGCCACCGCCGCCGGGGGTTGCTGCGGGCCATGATGGGCTCAGACCTGGCGCAGGCGAAAGCCGCTGGCATCCCGATCGCAGCGTTGACAGCCTCGGAAGCCACCATCTATGGCCGGTTCGGCTTTGGCGTCGCGACGCACGAGTGCAACGTGGAGGTTTTGGTCAAGGGCGGCATCGCGTTCCATAACCCGGTGGCTGCAGCGCAGGGCACAGTGGAAGTCGCCGACGCCACTGTGGTGCGGGACCTGCACAACGAGATTTTCGCACAGGTGCACGGTGCCACGTATGGCTCGATCGGCCGACATGACATGTACCGGCTGATGGTTTCGGGCCAGGGCAGTTACGAATCGATGGAACCGACCAAGAACATCCGCGCCGCGCTGCACTACAACTCGGCCGGTATCGTCGACGGGTATGTCACGTACAAGCCCCTCGAGGACAGGACCCGGGCCATGGTCGAGGTCGTTGATCTGCTGGCCACAACCGAGGATGCATACCTGGCCCTGTGGAATTTTCTGGGCTCCCTGGACTTGATCGAGGTCGTCAAATGGAAACAGGCACCTGTCGTTGATCCCCTGGAATGGGCCATGGCGTCCAAACGAAACTACAAGCTGGTCGAAGCCGAGGACCTGCTGTGGCTGCGCATCCTCGACGTGCCGGCGGCGTTGGCCGCCCGTGACTATCTGAAGGACGGGTCCGTCACGATCCATGTCGGAGACCCGCTGGGCCACGCTTCGGGCATTTTTCGGATCGACGTCGTCCATGGCAAGGCCACCGTGACGCGGTTGGCCGAGGACCTGTCTCACCCTGACGGGCCTGACACCGATGCCGGTGCTGATTCCGCCCCGGCTTCCGGCACCCGGGTCGCGGTGCCAGGGCTCGACATGGGCGTTGCAGAGCTTTCCAGCCTGTATCTGGGCGGAGTCTCGGCCCAGACGCTCAAGGCCGCGGGGCGCGTGCAGGAACTCCAGCCCGGAGCCGCTGCGGCATTTGATGCCTTGTTCGCCCCGGCGCAGTCCCCGCACTGCCTGACCAGCTTCTAAACGACTGCAACCCACCTGTCGCTGCGAAATGTTCATCAGGCTTATTGAATATGCCCGTCGGACCCGCCACAAAAGCTAAGCATCGTGCGCACAAGAGCGAAAATACGGGGGGAACCTGAAAGCGATCGAGAAGATCTTGCATCCAGTCGGGTGGACTGGCGGCACAGTTGATGGACCTCATGGGCCCATCCCCGTGCGCTACTATTCGCCGCCGAGCAAGACACCACCCGCCGTCAGCACACAGATAGTTTGGATCCACGGCGGAGGATTCTTCAAAGGCAACCTCGACCAACCGGAGTCGCATGATGTCGGCCTGGCCTTGGCCGCAGCGGGATTTTGCGTTATCGCCGTTGCGTACCAGCTCGCAACTGTCTCGAGACTTCGTTGGTCCAAAGGTGGATTGTGACGATCCCCGGCCGTCCACTACCCGTTACCGGTTGACGAAATCGTTGCCGTAGTCCGGGAGGTGCAACGCGAAGCACCGAACGGGGTTATTCTGGGCGGTGCAAGCGCCGGTGCCTGTTTATCGGCTGCTGCAGCGCTTCGTCGGGCGGACGATGGGGCCGAGGCACTTGCCGGCGCGTTTTTTGCCTACGGACTTTTCCACGCCGCGCTGCCAAACCGGTCACGCGAATTGCGACTCCGGCTCCGTGGCCCGCGCCGTTTTGTCCACACGCCGACAGTTCTTAACCTCATGAACCTCCACTACGCAGGCCGTCCATCCGCACTTTTGGAATCCGACGCATTTCCCGGCGGACACCCTTTGCAAGGCTTCCCGCCGACGCTCATGATTGATGCCGATCACGACTCAATGCGCGCATGTGGCAGTAAATTCGCGCAAGAACTCTCTGCGGCCGGGATCGCAGTGGACTACCACGTACTACCCGGAGCCTTCCATGCCTTCCTTAACCGTCCGCAGGACCCAAGATTTGCGGAGGGCATGGATCTGATTGGCAAATGGGCACGAGGAGTGCAGGCGTGATGTCTTTCGCCCACCGTTTGTCTCCGGCTACCAGCCAACAAGAGCACGAACATTACGGGCCACATCATTGGGGCCCAGGCTCCCCACCGCCATGACGTGCGCTTCGAGCCGCGCTTCGGTCAAGATCCCGTGGAGCTCTCCACTGCGATGAAGGTGCCAGGTCAACTCGGTGCTGTCGGCATCGTGCCTGTTCCTGAGTCGCCGGTGAATGGCATCGAGCGGCGGATCCAGCCGAATGACAGTCAGCTTCCCTCCACCAAGGGCTGTACGGTAGCGGTCCAACTCCGCGGGGTCTTCAAGAACGCCAGCCACGATAAACCTCCGAACGCCCACCTCGCGATAGTTTGCGGCAACGGACTGGAGGTTTTTGAGCTCAAGTTCGTGATTGAACCGGTCAGTGGAAGGTGCGGGCCAGCTTCGGCGCAGTTGGTCAAGGTCGATCATGGCGTTGCTGATGCCGTCCGCGGCGAGGAGACTGTGCAGGGTTTCGCCCGTGGTGGTCTTGCCGGCACCAACTGTGCCGTTGAGGAAGACGCTTTCAAGTTCCATGGCCATCCAAGGAGTCTAAGCGAGAGATCGGCTGCAGCAAGTAGTCGTCCGCCCACAAGACCATCCATGAGAAATGATGTGACACGATTTTAAAGTCCAGGGGTTCGACCGATCCCTTACGTGATGAGGAGCATGGACTGTACAAGTTGGGTGCCCCAACGGGGGCACCCCCGACGGCGGCCGTTCAAGACATTGCGAACGCTCACTCAACAGTCGCGGGCAAGGAAACACGTGCGTGTCATATGGGTCCGCTACGTCACCGGTGACGGCTTCTTTCGCGTCGTTGCCTTGTTCACGGCCGTCACCACCATTGCAACGAAGACAAGAAACGCGATCCCGCTGGCCACGTACAGGGGCGCCTCCAATACGGATGCCGCCTCGGCGTTCCAATTGACGTAGGTATCGGCCACTGAGTTCAGGTTGGCGAACGACGTGAGGAAGCATGCCGGCGCACCCAGGGCAACAATTCCAGCCCACAGTGACACGGTTGCCCAGTTTGGAAGTGGGGTTCGGCGGGAAATCGTTGTCACGCCCCAAGCAAGCCCAAGCACGAGGCCCATCGCAGCGAAGACACAGCCCGGAAGGCTGGTGTAAGCCTGGCCTGCAGCAGCCGTGTCAGCAATGGTTGTGTCAAGCGGCATCCGAAACGATGACCCTCAACGGCGTGTGAGGTGACAGTGCGAGGCACGGTCCGCAGCCCCTGCCGCATTCGAACTGCCGGGAGTAGGATGCCCCACAAGGGGACAGGACGTTGGGGCGCCGCCGCCCAGCGCAAACAAGGGCCAATGAAGGGGTCGGGCAATGGAGAAGTCATTTCAGGTGATTGTCGTGGGTGGAGGATTTGCCGGCGTGGCCGCCGTCAAGGAACTGGGCCGCAAGGGCATCAATGTGCTGCTCATCGACCAAAACAATTATCACCAATTCCAGCCGCTGCTTTATCAGGTCGCCACGGCACAGATCGGGGTTGCAGACGTCACGCACACATTTCGCGGGATGTTCGCGCGCTACCGCAGCGCCTCGGTGATCACCGCCAAGGTGACGGCCGTGGACGTTCAGGCCCACACCGTCACCACCGCTGACGGCGACACCTTCCACGCGGAAATCCTGGTTCTTGCTGCCGGCGCCGAAGCGAATTATTTCAACACCCCCGGCGTCGAGGAACACGCCTACCCCTTGTATTCCGTGAAGGATGCCGTCCGCCTCGGCAATGCGATGGTCGGTGCCCTCGATGCAGCGCACCGTGCCAATGACGACGGCGGGGGGGTGCACATCGTGGTGGTTGGCGGCGGACCCACGGGTGTCGAAACTGCCGGTGCGATCGCAGAGAATTTCAAGTACGTCATTCCCAAATACTTTTCCGAGAGCCTGGCTGCCCGCTCCAGCGTCCACCTGGTCGACATGGTGCCCAGCGTCTTGAATGCGTTTTCGGACAAGTCAAAGGCCTATGCAAGCAGCCGTTTGCTGCAGGCAGGTGTCCAGCTGAAGATGGGTTCGGGCGTGACCGAAATCCGTTCCGACGGGGTGTCCTTCGCCGACGGAACCACCCTGCCCAGCCAAATTGTGGTCTGGGCAGGCGGGCTGAAGGCAGGCGCCGTCGTCGCCCAATCCGGCCTGAAGCAAGGGCGCGGGGGCCGCATAGATGTCAACCCTGACCTGACGGCACCGGAAACCACTGGCGTCTATGTGCTCGGCGATGCAGCCAACATGACAGATGCGCGCGGCGACAAGCTTCCACAGCTCGGTTCCTGTGCGCAGCAGGCCGGCAAATGGGCGGCCCGCAACATTCAGGCAGATCTCAGCGGCGGCACGCGGACGCCTTTTGCCTATGTGGACAAGGGCTACATGGCCATGATTGGCCGTGGCGCGGCGGTGGCCGAGATTGGGCGCCGACGCATCCAAATGCAGGGCCCGTTGGCTTTCCTGGCCTGGCTCGGCGTGCACGTGGCGTTGCTCTCGGGCAACCGCCAGCGGGTCAGTGCGCTCATATCCTGGGCTGACGACTATTTCACCCACAGCCGCTCCCATGTGGTGCTGGGCGACCCGGACTAGGCGGTCGGCCGCGTCCACGCCCCACGGCAACTGAGCCACAAGGTGGCGGCGGCCGTGCTGGAATTGACCAGCAGCAGTGAGATCAGCACCAGCAATTGGATGAGCCCGGCATCCAAGGGTGCGGCACCGCCAAGGATCATGCCGACAAACGCACCCGGCAGTGTGACGAGTCCCGCTGTCCGGGTTTGGTCCAAGGTGGGCAGGACCGCTTCACCGGCAACGGGCCTGCCCACCAGCATCCGTGCCGCCGGCCACTCGAAGCCAAGCGCAGCGGCGGCTTCCACTTCACCGTGGCGAAGGACCAGTTCGTCGCGGATGCGCCGCCCGCTCAGGGTCACGGTGGACATGGCGCCACCTATCTGCTGGCCCAGGACGGCGATAATTGCCAGCGCATTGAACGGGAGCACCCCGGCCGCAAACATCATCACAGCCACAGGGACCACGCCAACTGCCATTGGCACGGCTGCCATCCACCACCGGCCCGCGCCGGCAACCCGGCGGCCGGAGGTCCAAACACCCACGAGGAACATGAGTGCGACAAAGGCAAAGGCCCACGCGCCCTGATCTGACAACCACGCAATGACAAGCGCGACGGCGGCCAGCTGGACCAGCGCCCGAACCCCGGCAACGAGCATCTGGACCGGCGGACGGTCGAGGGCGGCCCGCCACAGAAACGCGGCCAGGGCAAGCATGACTGCCAGCAAGATCCATGCGTTGGGTCCCAGATTCAGAAGTGTTGAATTGTCCACAACCGCCATTGTGGCAGCCAATAGATGAACTTTTGCGCTCCATCGCCCAAACAACTAGACTAAATGGGCATGTAATGCGTGAAGTGGGCCGGCACCATTGGTCCGGCTCCGCGAATGCCATGCACGAACAATCCGCAGGAACCCCTGCAACCATAATAATTCCGGACCCAATCCGGCAAGGGCGCGACATTTCGCGGCCTGGCCTAGGGTTCGGCGAAACCAACTATCCACATCGGAGCCCCTACTACATGACCATCACGACCCCCGAGAAGACTAGTACCACTCCTGTTGTTGCCATCAACGACATCGGTACTGCTGAAGAATTCCTCGCCGCAGTAGACGCAACCATCAAGTACTTCAACGACGGCGACCTCGTCGAAGGTGTAGTTGTCAAGGTTGATCGCGACGAAGTTCTGCTCGACATCGGTTACAAGACCGAAGGTGTCATCCCCTCCCGTGAGCTGTCCATCAAGCACGACGTTGATCCCGGAGACGTTGTCTCCGTTGGCGATCAGGTCGAAGCCCTGGTGCTCACGAAGGAAGATAAAGAAGGCCGCCTGATCCTCTCCAAGAAGCGCGCACAGTACGAGCGCGCCTGGGGCGACATCGAGAAGGTCAAGGAAGAAGACGGCGTCGTTACCGGTACCGTCATCGAAGTGGTCAAGGGTGGTCTTATCCTCGACATCGGCCTGCGCGGCTTCCTGCCCGCATCGCTCGTCGAGATGCGCCGTGTACGCGACTTGGCTCCCTACATCGGTCAGCAGATCGAAGCCAAGATCATCGAGCTGGACAAGAACCGCAACAACGTGGTCCTGTCACGCCGTGCCTGGCTCGAGCAGACCCAGTCCGAGGTTCGCTCCACGTTCCTCAACAAGCTGGAAAAGGGCCAGGTTCGTCCGGGCGTTGTTTCCTCCATCGTCAACTTCGGTGCATTCGTGGACCTTGGCGGCGTAGACGGCCTCGTCCACGTTTCCGAGCTGTCCTGGAAGCACATCGACCACCCGTCCGAGGTTGTCGAAGTTGGCCAGGAAGTCACCGTCGAGGTTCTCGAAGTGGATCTGGACCGCGAGCGTGTATCGCTCTCGCTCAAGGCTACGCAGGAAGACCCGTGGCAGACCTTCGCCCGTACGCACGCCCTCGGGCAGGTTGTACCGGGTAAGGTCACCAAGCTGGTTCCGTTCGGCGCGTTCGTTCGCGTTGAAGACGGCATCGAAGGCCTGGTACACATCTCCGAGCTGGCAGTCCGCCACGTTGAGCTGGCCGAGCAGGTTGTCTCCGTTGGTGACGAACTGTTCGTCAAGGTCATCGACATCGACCTGGAACGCCGCCGCATCTCGCTGTCCCTCAAGCAGGCCAACGAGGGTGTCGACGTCGACTCCACCGAGTTCGATCCCGCACTCTACGGCATGGTTGCCGAGTACGACGAAGAGGGCAACTACAAGTACCCGGAGGGCTTCGATTCCGAGTCCAACGAGTGGCTTGAAGGCTACGAAGACCAGCGCGCCGTGTGGGAGCAGCAGTACGCTGACGCCCAGACCCGCTGGGAAGCACACAAGAAGCAGGTTGCTGAGCACGCCGCAGAAGATGCAGCTGCCGACGGCGCCGGTGAAGGTGGCGAGTCCGCAGGGGCGAGCTACTCCTCCGAGCCCGTTGCAACCGAATCAGGCGCCGGCACCTTGGCATCTGATGAAGCACTTGCTGCACTGCGCGAAAAGCTGACCGGAAACTAATTTCCGCACCAGCTTCACCGAGCAGAATTGAACGGGTCCTCCACCTTCGGGTGGGGGACCCGTTCCCTTTAACCCCAGATGCGCGACCCCCAACAACTCCGCCCCAGACCCACGCCCCACGCCTCGTCAGAAAAGGAACCCCATGCCCGCCACACACCGGGTGAAAGTTGCCCGCCCCGACGACGGCGAGACTGTGGGCCACCTCGAGCCGCTGGCCGAGGACTGGTCCTCCGTCCAGCCACGAAACCTGCTGGGGCACAGCCTGGGCGGTCCCACCGGGTTCATGGCCGGGGAAGAACTGTTGGCCGGAAACGGCATTTCCGAGCTGGCCAAGGCAATGCTGTACAGCAAACGCGTCAACATTCCCTGGCCCGACCAGGCAGGTGCGCTCAGCAGGGAGCCGTAGCCGCAGCTGTCCCGGTCTCTGCGCTCCCGGCCCGGTGTCTTTGTCCCTCCGGTTGGCTATGATCAAGGCAGAAGATATGCCAACGTGGGGAGATGTCCAATGCTGCAGCACGGTGAGCCGGCCAACGACGGGGCACCCCCGTTCGTTCCGCCGGGCTATTTCAGCCCTCCGCAACCTCCTCCGGAATATGAAACTCCCGCACCGCCCGCCGCCCGGATGCAGCACCTGCCAGCCGGACAGCGGCCGGTTCAGGAGCCAGCGGGCCTGCAGCGGCCGGCGTTCACAGTGCCCGTGGTTGCGCCTGCCCGGCAGTGGGAGCGGCCGCTTCGCGGCGCCGGCCCGATGGCGGCGGTGAGGCGTTTCTTCAGGAAGTTCGCCACGTTCAGCGGGCGCGCAAGCCGCAGCGAATTCTGGTGGGTGCAGCTGATGTCCGTGCTGCTGTTCCCTGCCGCAGCCATTATCGGCGGCCTCACCGACATGTCACTGCTTGCGTCCGTGTACATGTTGTTCTGCATTGCCTGCATCGTGCCGTACCTTGCCTTGTGCGTGCGCCGGCTCCACGACGCCAATCTGAGCGGCGGTCTCCTGGCCCTGTGCCTGGTCCCCGCCGTTGGTGCGTTCGTTGTGGCGGTCATGATGCTTTTGCCCGGCAAGGATGCGGGGGCGCGTTACGATGCGGCCGCGGCCCGGACGCAACTGCCGTGGAACGGGCTGCGCTAGCGCGCCGGCTGGGGCGTGTCGACCCAGTCGGTGCCGGCTGCCGACAAGGCGTGGCGGCCGGCGCTGAGGGATGCCAGGCGCCCAACGGCGGCGGCTATCACCGTTTCGTCGTCGGGCATGGCCAGCCCGATCTGGGTGTCCACGGCGTCGTACTCGTTGCCTGTCATCACGTAGCCGGAACTGCGCAGCTCGTTCTCCAGCCGCCCGGCCTCGGCATGCGGGACGGCCACCCGGAAGAGCTTCAGCCGCTCACGTCGAACCAGGGGTGCCAGATCCACGGCGGTGCTCACCGATTCCGAATATGCACGCACCAACCCGCCCGCTCCCAGCAGGATCCCGCCAAAATACCTGACGACGACGGCGCACACGTCGCTGAGGTCGGCGCCGGCTCCCACGGGGGAGTCGGCCGGACGGGTCTCCCGCTTCAGGAGCGCATCAAGCATGGGCACCCCGGCGGTGCCTGAAGGCTCACCATCATCGTTTGAGCGCTGCACCCCGCGGTCCGCACCGATCACGAAGGCCGAACAATGGTGCCTGGCGTCGTAAAATTCGCGCCGCAGCCCGGCCAGCAGCTCACGTGCGGAGGCCTCATCCCCGACCCGGCGCAGCACGGTGATGAAACGCGAACGCTTGATGCTGATCTCGTGGCGGAAGTCCGGGCCGGCCGCGAGCGTGGTGTAGGAGTTCGGGCCGGGCGTCGCGAGGGGGATAGTCACGAGGCAATCCTAGCTGCCCACTGAACACGGCCGTGCTGCGGGCAGGTGGATTCCTTGTTGCGCACCGCAGCCGGTGGCAGAATGGTGGGGTTGGACAGTTTCCCACATCGCCGAGGGGCGGCAGGCCATGTTGCAGCTCAGCTTTTTGGGGGAGCAGCGAGTGAACTTGCAGGGGGCGGGCGATTCGCCGTCTCTCGTGGTGGGGCGAGCCCTGGAGATATTGGCCTGCCTGGTTGTGAACGCCGGCAGGCCCCAGGAACGTGAGCGGCTCGCCGGATTGCTGTGGCCCCGGTCGACTGACAGGCAGGCCAGAACCAATCTGCGCCGTGAACTGCACGGGCTGAAGCAGCTTTCCGGCCTCGGGGACCACATCCACCAGGACGGGACCGCCCTGGTCTGGCACGACGGCCCGGGGTGCAGTTCGGATCTCCGCGACTTTCACACCCACCGCGCCCAGGCCCTGCGCTGCCAGCATGAGGGCAATCCGGCCGGGCTCCTGGCCCACGCCTGGTCAGCCATCACCTCCTATGGGGGTGAACTGCTGCCCGGCCTGTACACCGAATGGGTCTTGGCCGAGCGGGAAACCCTGCAGCGCCAATGCGTGGAACTGTGTGACAAGGTGGCTGCGGCAGCCGCCGCAGGCATGCCCGAACGGGCCCTGGCCGCCGCACAACGCCGCATTCAGCTGGCACCCCTTGAAGAGACCGGCTACCAAACACTCATGGAGCTCCAATTCGCCGCGGGGGACGCTGCCGCAGCAGTGCGAAGCTACCACCGCTGTTCGGCAATCCTGGAGCAGGAGCTGGGGGTTGAACCCGGGCCGCGCACCCGCGCACTGGCCCGCCGGCTGCTGGGGTTCACGCCTGCACCGCGGCCCGCGGGCGGCCGTGCCGTGATGAACCTGGTTCAGGGTGCCGGGGCGAACCGTCCCGTGGGGCGGGACCGCCAGGAATCCGTCCTGCAAAAGCGGTGGGCCCGTGCCTGCGCAGGCGTGCCGGGGCTTGTCCTGGTGACGGGCGACGCCGGCGTCGGCAAGACGCGCCTGTTGGCGGCACTGCTGGCCACGGCCCATTCCCAAGGCGCCACGACGGCCTACGCCCGCTGCTTCGCCGGCGCAGGCAGCATCGCCCTTGCCCCTGTGGTGGGTTGGCTGGACAGCCCCGCCCTGCGCCCGTTCGCGGGCGGGCGGCGGACGTTGTGGGGCGCGGAACTGGCACGACTCATGCCGGAACCCCGCATCAACGGGCAGCCCGCGTCCCGGGCGCCCCAGCCGTGGCCGGGCTCCGTCCTGGCCGATGCGTGGCGGCGCCGGACATTCCAGGAAAGCATGGCGCGGGCCGTTCTGGCTTCAGGCCAACCCACACTCCTGGTCCTGGATGACCTGCAATGGTGCGATGAGGAGACACTCGACTGGTTGGCCGTGTTGTTCAGCCTGGCGCCAGCCGCCCAGCTGCTCATCGCTGCCGCTGCACGGCCCGAAGAGCTTGACACCAACACGGCAACCGCCGAAGCCGTGGACGCCCTGCGCAACGGGCATTGGGTTCAGGAACTGGCGCTGGCACCCCTGGACGCAGCCGACACCGCCGAACTGGCCGCATCAATACTGGACCGCACGCTGTCCCACGGTGAGTCGGCGTTGCTGCATGCGGCAACAGGCGGATACCCGCTTCATGTGGTTGAGACTGCCCGGGGCATGGGTGGCGCCACCCTGGCCGAGGTGCTTGCCGGTTCCTCCGACGGGGAAGGCGTCCTGCGCCGGCGCTTCGAGCAATGTTCCCCGCAGGCCCGCGCCGCGGCCTCCCTTGCAGCTGCGGTTGGCCGGGAGTTCAGCCTCGAAACACTCACCCTGGCCTGGCCTGATGATGAACAATCGCTGGTCCGCGCAGTGGATGAGTTGTGGCGCCGGCGGATCCTGCGGGAACAGCATGGCGGTTACGATTTCAGCCACGACCTGCTGCGCAAATGTGCCTACGAACTGGTGTCGCCGCCCCGGCGCTGGCTGCTTCACCGGGGCCTGGCCCGTGCACTCGAGGCCCAACACCCCGGCGACAAAGGCGGCGTGGCTGCGCAGCTGGCCGAACAGTACCGCAGCGCCGGGGACACCGACCGCGCCGTGGGGTACTTTGTCCAGGCAGGCGACGCAGCGACAGGCATCTTTGCCAACGCCCGGGCGGTGGCCGACTACCAGGCAGCGCTGGACCTGATCGCGGATCTGGCCCCGGACCTGGCAACTCCCGGCCGGGAGCTTGAGGTGCTGGTCCGCCTGCCCCAGCCATTGACGGCGCTGCGCGGCTACTCCTCCCCGCAACTTCGGGCCACACTTGAGCACATCATTGACCTCGCCGAGGCCGCCGGCCGATCCCAGGTGCTTGCCTCGGCCCTGATCGGCTTGTTCGCGTCCACGTTTGTGCAGGGAGAGACGACACTGTCCCACACGTTTGCCTGCCGTGCGCTGGAATTGGCCCAGGCCATGCCGGATCTGTCCGGGCAGGCAAATTTCGCGGTGGCGGGAGCGGCCACGAGCCTGGGCCGCATCGAGGAGGCGATCACGCACTTTGACCGGGCCTGTGCCCAAGCCGCCGGTGCCCAGTCCCTCATCCTGGGCACGCGCATCGAGGTGCATGCCAGGGCGTGGGCTGCCCACGCCCATTGGCTTGCCGGGGACGACGGCGGGGCCCTGGCCCTGGCTGACGAAGCTGTGGACCGCGCGACCCTGGCCGAGCATCCCTACAGCCTTGCCGTCGCGCTGGCCTACCGGGCAGTACTGTGGCAGATGCGCATGGCCCCCCGCTACGGGACCGGCATGAAGGGGACTGCCGCCGGGACGGATGCAGCGCAGCCGGATGGCGGAGACCTTGACAGTCTTGCCCGTGAGGCAGCTGGGTTGGAGGCCCTGTGCAGGCGGTACAACTTTGCCTACTACGGGCATTGGGGCAGCATTCTGCGGGGCTGGGCCGCCGGGGGCGGGCAGGGCGCTGACACCATTCGGGCAGGCATGGCGCAATTGCGTGCCACGCTCGCCTTTGCCCGGATGCCCTACTGGCAGAGCCTCCTCGCCGAGACCCTGGCGGGGTCCGGCAGGAACCAGGACGCTGTGGCTGTGCTGGCAGCCGCCGAATCATCCGCCCACCAGCTCGACGACCTGTGGTGGCTGCCGGAAATCCTGCGGCAGCGGGCGCTGCTGGAAGACCCCCCTGCCGCGAGGGTGCTGCTGGCCAGGGCCCGCCAGCTGGCCCAAGCGCAGCGCAGCACCATGCTGGCCGCACGGGTGGCAGACTCCGGCACTCCCCTGTTGTAACTCCGGCCATGGCGGCCCAACCCTGCGGAACTGTGGGCGCCTGCCCAACCCTGCGGAACTGCACACCAAAACTGTGGGTGGGGCCTGGTCCGTGCTGGCAGCGAACGCAGGGCGAACGCCGTCGTCCTAGCGTTGGGGTCACAACGGCGCCGCACCGGCCGCCACCTGCCAAGGAGTCAACACCATGTCAATCAAGGATTTGCCTGCCCGGACCAGCGGACGGCAGGAGGCGCCGCTCGCCGAACTCGCCGCGCAGCTGCGTGGACCGCTTGTCACCCCAGCGGATGCCGGTTATGACGCCGCCCGCGCCGTCTACAACGGCATGATCGACAGGCGCCCGCTTGCCATCGCCCGCTGCGCCCATGCGGCAGACGTTGTCAGCTGCGTCCGCTTTGCCACTGCCCACGGCGTGGAGATCGCCGTCCGGGGAGGCGGGCACAATGCCGGCGGGCTCGGTGTGTGGGACGATGCACTCGTCATCGATTTGTCCGGCATGCGCAGCACGACAGTTGACCCGGCCGCCCGCACGGTGCGGGTTGACGGCGGGTGCACGTGGGGGGATGTGGACAGTGCCACTGTGCCCTTTGGCATGGCCACGCCGTCGGGCTTCATGGCGTCCACCGGCGTGGGCGGGCTTACTCTCGGGGGAGGGGTCGGCTATCTGTCCCGGCGGTACGGGCTCACGGTCGACAGCCTGTTGGGCGCCGACGTGGTGCTCGCCGACGGCACCCTGGTGAGCACCGATGCACACAACCATCCGGAGCTGTTCTGGGCGCTGCGCGGCGGCGGCGGAAACTTCGGCGTTGTGGTTTCGTTCCGGTTTGCCTGCCATGACATTGGTGAGAACGGGACAGTGGTGGCCGGGCCCATTCTGTACGACCTTGCCGACGCACCCGGCGTCATGCGCTGGTACCGGGAGCTGCTGCCCTCCCTGCCCGAAGAGCTCAGCGGCTGGATTGGGCTGATCACCATCCCGCCGGCCCCGCCTTTCCCGGAGGAGCTGTGGGGGCAAAAGTCCTGTGCGATTGTCTGGTGCTACACAGGTTCCGCCGACAGGGCCGATGCCGTCACGGCGCCTGTCCGGGAGTTTGGTGCACCGCTGCTTGTGGGGCTGGCACCCATGCCGTTCTCCATGCTGCAGCAGGCCTTCGACGGGCTGTACCCGGCAGGGCTGCAGTGGTACTGGAAAGCCGACATGTTCGCCGAAATCAGCGATGCAGCCATCGACATCCATGCCAAGTATGGTGCCTTGTTGCCGACAGGGCACTCAACAATGCACCTGTATCCCATCGACGGGGCGGCCATGCGCGTTGACGCAGCCGCCACCGCGTTCCCCTACCGTGGGGGCGGCTGGGCGGGGACCATTGTCGGCGTCGACCCGGATCCGGCCAATGCGGCCGCCATCACCGAATGGGCCAGAAACTACTGGGACGAACTGCACCCCACCTCGGCCGGCGGAGTGTACGTGAACTTTCTGGGCCAGGAAGGCGACGCCAGGGTGCGCAGCGCCTATGGCGCGAACTATGCCCGGCTGGCCCGGGTGAAGGCACAGTACGACCCGCAGAACGTGTTCCACATCAACCAAAACATCCCACCGGCCGGCTGAACCGGGCTCCTGGCCGGCACCCGTGCGGGTGCTGGCTAGGATGGGGGAATGCTTTCACTTGGACTGACCGGCGGCATCGCGGCCGGCAAATCGCTGCTCGCCAACCGTTTCCGCGAACTGGGCGCCGTCGTCATTGACGCCGACAGGCTGGCCCGCGAGGTGGTGGCACCCGGCACTCCGGGCCTGGCCGCCGTCGCCAGGCAGTTCGGTGCCGGGATCCTGCTTCCCGACGGCTCGCTTGACCGTGCGCAGCTGGGTGCGGTCGTGTTTGCCGACAAGGATGCCCGGGAGGCGCTCAATGCGATCGTCCACCCACTTGTCAGGACGGCGGCCGATGCCCTCAAGCACGACGCCGGACCCGGCAGCATTGTTGTCCAGGACATTCCGCTGCTCGTGGAGAGCGGCCAGGGGGCCAACTTTCACCTGGTGGTTGTGGCGCAGGCACCGCGGGACGTTCGCGTGGCCCGGATGGTGCGCGACCGCGGCATGACCGAGTCCGATGCGCTTGCCAGAATTGCCGCCCAGGCCACGGATGCGGAACGTGCGGCCGCCGCTGATGTGCTCATCGTCAATGACGGGACTCCGGAGCAGGCTGTCAAGGAATTGGATGCCCTGTGGCACGACAGGCTGGTCCCCTTCGCAGCCAATCTTGCCGCGGGCGTGCCGGCCGGGACCAGCAAGGAGGTGCGTGCGGTTCAGCCGGACGCCTCGCGGCCCGCCCAGGCGGCCCGGATGGCGGCCCGGGTTGAACACGCTGTGGGGGAGTTGGCCACGAGCATCGACATTGAAGACTCCGGTGGTGACTGGACCACCCTTCGGCTGCAGCCCGCGCCGGGGGCCCGCCGGGAACGAATCGAAGTGGCGCTGGCAACGGCCGGCTTCTTTCCCCTCCGTAACGGCGGCCCCGGCCTGCCCCGGTTTTACTCGGCCGACCCCAGTGCTTCGGCCAGCCTGGTGGTCACCGCTTGAGTTTGCGGTGACATTGACCGGCCCTTGAATGTTCCGGCTAGATGCTCCGGTACTTAAATATTGTGGGGCCCGTTCCCCTTGGAACGGGCCCCACAAAAATGCTGCGTTTTAGTACGTGGTTGGCGTCATCTCGCCGCTGTTCAGCAACACGATGAACGCGATGACGTAGATGACGAGACCGATGAAGCCAAGGATCGTGAAGATCCAACCGAGGATAACGCCGATCTTTGCCGGGGTGTTGTTCGTGAATCCAGCTGCCTGGGACTTCTTCTTGGCGATGATGGAGACAATCAGGCCTGCCAGCGCAAAAACGAAGCAAAGCACCAGGCCAACGATGCCCAATGTCTTTCCCGGGTCTTCAGCCGGTGCTCCATAGGCGGCTCCCTGACCAGGCTGGCCATAGGGGGCAGGCTGGCCATATGTTGCCGGTTCCGAGTAGGAAGGCGGGGCGTCGGAAGGCTTGCCGTACTGGTTTTCTGGATTCTGGGTCATGATTTCCTCTCTAGGGAATGACTATCGGATTGCTGTGATGACTTCTTGCCTCCATTTTTACATGCAATGGACTTATTCACACGCTGAAACCATGGGTAGTACTGCCCATGTCGACCCGGTGGGTCTTTTGTTGCCCGTGGCCCGGGCCCGGGTGATCGGACTCATGTGGCCGGTGGCAGCACATCGGGGGTAGCGTTAAGCCCATGAGTCTTGCGCAGGAGATCAACCGTGTTGTGGCACCCTTTGAAGTGATCAGTGAGTTCCAGCCTGCCGGCGACCAGCCGGCAGCCATCAAGGAACTCACCGAGCGCATCAACAACGGTGAAAAGGACGTGGTCCTGCTCGGTGCCACGGGCACCGGAAAGTCGGCCACCACGGCGTGGCTGATTGAACAGGTGCAGCGTCCGACGCTTGTCATGGTGCAAAACAAGACGCTTGCCGCGCAGCTGGCCAACGAGTTCAGGGAACTGCTGCCGAACAATGCGGTGGAATATTTTGTGTCGTATTACGACTACTACCAGCCGGAAGCTTATGTTCCGCAGTCCGACACCTTCATTGAAAAGGACTCCTCCGTCAACGAGGAGGTGGAACGCCTCCGGCACTCTGCCACCAATGCTCTCCTGACCCGCCGCGACGTGATCGTGGTGGCCACCGTGTCGTGCATTTACGGCTTGGGCACCCCTGAGGAATATGTGGCAGGGATGGTCACGCTCAAGCGCGGTGACCAGATGAACCGGGACGACCTGCTGCGCAAGTTCGTCAGCATGCAGTACACCCGCAACGACATTGACTTCCACCGCGGCACGTTCCGCGTGCGCGGCGACACGGTGGAAATCATCCCGATGTACGAAGAGCAGGCCCTCAGGGTGGAGTTCTTTGGTGACGAGGTGGAGCGCATTTACACCCTGCACCCGCTCACGGGCGACATTATTCGGGAAGAAAATGAGATGTATGTCTTTCCTGCATCCCACTATGTTGCCGGTCCCGACCGCATGGCCCGGGCGGTCAAACAGATCGAAGACGAACTGGCGGTCCGCACGAAGGAACTTGAAAGCCAAAACAAGCTCCTTGAGGCCCAGCGGCTGCGCATGCGCACGACCTATGACCTTGAAATGATGGAGCAGATGGGGTTCTGCAACGGCATTGAAAACTACTCCCGGCACATTGACGGCCGTGACCAGGGCAGCGCCCCCCACTGCCTGATTGACTACTTCCCCGACGACTTCCTGCTGGTCATTGACGAATCCCATGTCACGGTCCCGCAGATTGGCGCCATGTATGAGGGCGACATGTCCCGCAAACGAACACTTGTGGACCACGGCTTCCGGCTTCCCTCGGCCATGGACAACAGGCCGCTGAAATGGGATGAGTTCCTCGAACGCGTGGGCCAGACCGTGTACCTGTCAGCCACGCCCGGCAAGTACGAACTGGGCATGTCGGACGGCTACGTCCAGCAGATCATCCGGCCCACGGGCCTGATTGACCCCGAAATCATCGTCAAACCCTCGCAGGACCAGATCAACGACCTGCTCGGTGAGATCCGGAAGCGGACGGCAAAGAACGAACGCGTCCTTGTCACGACCTTGACCAAGCGCATGTCCGAGGACTTGACCGACTACCTGCTTGGCAATGGCATCAAGGTCCAGTACCTGCACTCGGACGTGGACACGCTGCGCCGTGTTGAACTGCTGCGCGAGCTGCGCATGGGTGTCTTTGACGTGCTCGTCGGCATCAACCTGCTCAGGGAAGGCCTCGACCTGCCGGAGGTGTCGCTGGTGAGCATCCTGGACGCCGACAAGGAGGGCTTCCTGCGGTCCTCGACATCCTTGATCCAGACCATTGGCCGCGCCGCCCGCAACGTCTCGGGCGAGGTGCACATGTATGCGGACAGGATTACGGCATCAATGGAATTCGCCATTGACGAGACAAACCGCCGCCGCGAGATCCAGGTCAGCTACAACAAGCAGCACGGCATTGACCCGCAGCCGCTGCGCAAGAAGATCGCCGACATCACCGACCAGCTGGCCCGTGAAGACGCAGACACCGCCGCGTTGCTGGAAGAGGCCCGGCTGAGACGCGAAGGCACGGCGACGGGCGGCAAGAAGAAGGCGGCCGCCGGCGCAGTGTCCCGGCCGGCTGCCGAACTGATCTCACTCATCGAGGAACTCACAGCCCAGATGCACGGAGCAGCCGCCGACCTGCACTTTGAACTCGCGGCCAGGCTGCGTGACGAGGTGGGCGACCTGAAGAAGGAGCTGCGGCAGATGCGCGAAGCCGGCCATGCCTAATAGGCTCCCGCGCAGCTAAGCGCGGACCAGGCCCAGCAGCCTCGCGAAGATGCCCTCGCCGTCGTCGGATATGCCGTCATGGTGGAAGTCGGCGGTTTCCCACACCTGCAGGCCCTTGACGGCGGCTGCCGTGGCAAGTGAAATCCCCCTGTCGACGAAAATGTCGTCAGCGTACACCGCAGCCGCCGCCGGGACGGTGTTGCGCGCCAGTTGCGCCGGGTCGTACAGGGCTCCCCATCCCTCCGTGCGGGCGGCAAGCACGTCGGCAAGCTCCCGCAGCGGCACCAGGGCCGGGTCCTGTTCGAAGTACCACGGATAGACGGCCTCGCCCGTGAGGAGCGGCTCAGCAGCATCGGCATGGAAGTCCGGATTGGCCGCCAGCACACGTTGCGCGGCCCAGTTGCTGGCCTCGCCCTGGACGTAAATTGACTCGTGCATCAGCGCATACAGGGGATTCGCGGCCCGGCCGACGTAGCCCGACACGTTGGCCAGGAACGAATCCGACAGCCGTGCGCCGTCGGGCGTGCCAATGAACGCGTCCTCCAGCACAAAGTGCAGGCCGTCAAAGCGGGTGTTGCCGCCCAGATAGTTGCCCAGCATCTGCAGGCGTTCACGGGTGAGCATCTCACCGGTTGGCAGGAATTCGGGGACCGCTGCCACGTGGCCCATGAGCCTTGTGACGAGGTCCCGGTCCTGCGGATACTTGGCAAAATACTCGGCATTGCGCCGGCGCAGCCGCTTGAACGTTGCCTGGTAGACCTGGTCGGCCGGTCCGGCCAAGGGGCCGAGGCCGCCGGTGAAGAGCGCCTCCTTCACGCCATCCGGCGCGAAGGAAAGATAGGTGAGCGCACAGAAGCCGCCGTAGCTTTGGCCGAAGATGCTCCACGGGCCGGAGCCGAGCGCGGTGCGGATGAGCTCGGCGTCGGCCACGATGTCTGTCGCCCTGAAGTGTGAAAGGTAGTCCGCCTGCTCGGCAGTGCCGCCGAGCAGGGGAAGCGTCTGCCGGTTGAGAGGCGTCGACAGTCCCGTTCCCCGCTGGTCCAGCATCAGGACGCGAAAGTCCTTGATGGCTTCCCTCAGCCAGCCGCTCGCACCGGCGGGCCTGTTGCCCTTCCCGCCGGGGCCGCCCTGCAGGAACAACAGCCACGGCAGGCCCGCCTGCTGGGGGTCGCTGAGCTCCCGCGCAAAAATCCTGATGGCGGGGCCGGAGGGGTTGCTGTGGTCCAGGGGAGCGGAAAACCAGTGGTCCTGGAGGCGCAGGCCACGGATCTCGTAAGGGGATCCCGCTGCGGACGCCAACTCGGCAACAGGCATTACTGTTCCGCCCCGGTAACGGCCGAGGCCGCTGCGGGAGACCCAAACGCGTCGAGCGCGGTGCCGTCGAGGCGGTAGACATGCCAACCGTCCATGGGCGCCGCGCCGAGCGACTTGTAAAAGTTGATTGACGGCTCATTCCAGTCCAGCACGCTCCACTCAACCCTGGCGTAGCCGCGCTCGACGGCGATCCGGGCCAGCTCGCGCAGCATCGCCTTGCCGTGGCCGCCGCCCCGGGCCTCCGGCCGCACATACAGGTCCTCGAGGTGGATGCCGTGTGTGCCCTCCCAGGTGGAATAGTTCAGGAACCACAGGGCAAAGCCGACAATCGGCTCGCCCTCAACGTGGGAATCAACGACGTGCGCGAAAACCTGCGGGTTGTCGCCGAAAAGGCCGCCATGGAGCATGCTGGCGGTGTTCTTGACGGCGTGCGGCTCCTTTTCATAGATGGCCAGGTCGTGGATCATGCCAAGGATGGCGGGGACATCGGCGGGCACCGCAGTGCGAAGCAAACTCATGCACCGAGCCTATCGCGGACCTTACATCCGGCTGAAGTCCTTGAAAATTACGACGGCGGCCCCGGCCTCGTTCGACGCGTCAAGATCCACCGTGGCCGACATGAACCAGTCGTTGTTGCCTTCCGGGTCAACAACTGTTTGGCGCACCGCCCAGCTGTCTGTGGACGGACTGATGTGCAGCAGGGAGGGGCCGCGAGCCGCCGGGCCGGACTCAATGAATTCGTGTTCGTCCCAATAGTCATCCAGAGCGTCAGCCCAGCGGTCGGCATCCCAGCCGTGCTCGCCGTCGAGCGTTCCCAGCGCTTCAAAGTTGTCATCGGCAGCCAGCTCAACGCGGCGGAACATTTCGTTGCGGACCATGACTCGGAAGGCGCGTGAGTTGTCGGTGAGGCGTGGCGGGGCGGGCGGCAGCGCGGTTTCCTCCACCATGTCGGCGGTGTCGCCGCTGGTCATCTTTTCCCATTCGTCAAGCAGGCTGGAGTCGACCTGGCGGACCAGCTCGCCGAGCCAGGAAATGATGTCCTCCAAGTCTTCGCGGAGGGCAGCCTGGGGGACGGTCTGGCGCAGCGCCTTGTATGCGTCGGTCAGGTAGCGCAGCACGATGCCCTCGGAACGGGCCAGCGAATAGTACTGGACGTACTCGCCAAAGTTCATGGCGCGCTCGTACATGTCCCGGATGATCGACTTCGGGCTGAGCTCAAAGTCACCCATCCACGGGGCTGCCTTGCGGTAGACCTCAAAGGCGTCCGAGAGCATCTCCAGGAGCGGCATGGGGTACGTGACCTCGTCGAGGATCGCCATGCGTTCGTCGTACTCGATGCCCTGCGCCTTCATGTCCGTGATCTTCTCGGTGCGGGCGCGCTTGAGCTGGGCTGACAGGATCTGGCGCGGCTTCTCCAGCGTGGCCTCGATGACGGAGATGACGTCCAGTGCGTAGCTGGGGGATTCGGCATCGAGCAGGTCCAGGGCTGCCAGTGCGAAGGGGGAGAGCGGCTGGTTCAGCGCAAAGTTCATTTGCAGGTGGACCGTCAGGCGGACCGTGCGGCCGTCGGCCTCGAGTTCGTCCTCCGGAATCCGCTCCACGACGCCGGCGCCCAGGAGCTCGCGGTACATGCCGATCGCCTTGCGGATCAGCACGCGCTGCTTGGACGGTGATTCGTGGTTTTGGGTGAGCAGCACCTTGGCCGCCTGGAAGGGGTCTCCCGGACGTTCGAGCAGGTTCAGCAGCATGGCGTGGGTGACGGTGAAACTTGAGGTCAGCGGCTCGGGCACCGATTCCGCCAGCCGCTTGAACGTTGGCTCGCCCCAGCTGACAAAGCCCTGCATGGGCTTCTTCTTAACGACCTGGCGCAGCTTCTTTTGGTCGTCGCCAAACTTCGCCACGGCCTTGGCCATCGACTTGGCGTTTTCAATCACGTGTTCGGGTGCCTGCACAATGACGGTTCCTGCGGTGTCGTAGCCTGCCCTGCCGGCGCGTCCGGCGATCTGCTGGAATTCGCGCACCTGCAGCACACGGGTCTTGACGCCGTCGTACTTGCTCAGGGCGGTCATCAGGACAGTGCGGATGGGCACATTGATGCCCACTCCGAGCGTGTCGGTGCCGCAGATGACCTTGAGCAGGCCCGCCTGGGCAAGCTGCTCGACGAGGCGGCGGTACTTGGGCAGCATGCCTGCGTGGTGGACGCCAATGCCGTGGCGGACCAGGCGGTTGAGGGTTTTGCCGAAGCCTGCGGAGAAACGGAAGCCGGCGATGAGCTCGCCGATCTTGTCCTTTTCCTCACGGGTGCACACGTTGATGCTCATGAGGTTTTGGGCGCGGTCAATGGCCTCGGCCTGGCTGAAGTGCACAACGTACACGGGGACCTGCTTGGTCGCCAGGAGTTCTTCCAGGGTCTCGTGCACACCGGTTTGCACATAGTAGTAGTGCAGGGGGATGGGCCGCTCGCCCGAGGAAACGGTGGTGGTGGTTCGGTTGGTGAGTTCCGTCAGCTCACGTTCAAAACGGCTGACGTCGCCCAGCGTGGCGCTCATGAGCAGGAACTGCGACTGCGGCAGTTCAAGCAGGGGAAGCTGCCATGCCCAGCCGCGCTGCGGGTCGGAGTAGTAATGGAATTCATCCATGATGACGACGCCGGCATCGGCGTTTTCGCCTTCACGCAGGGCAATGTTTGCCAGGATCTCGGCCGTGCAGCAAATGATGGGTGCGTCCTGGTTCACCGAGGAGTCGCCGGTGACCATGCCGACGTTTTCGGCCCCGAAGATCTCGCACAGCGCAAAGAACTTCTCCGACACGAGTGCCTTGATGGGTGCCGTGTAGTAGCTGGCGGCGCCCCGGGCCATCGCGTTGAAGTGCGCAGCAATGGCGACCAGCGACTTGCCCGAGCCCGTCGGTGTGGACAGGATGACATTGTTCCCGCTCACGAGTTCAAGCGCTGCCTCCTCCTGGGCGGGGTACAGCTCCAGCCCCCGGTCAAGTGTCCACTCCAAAAACGCGTCCAGAACGTCATCGTCGGTGGCGGTTTGCGGATTCAAGGTGGCAAGCTGTTCAAGAAGATTCATGGTCTTCCCAGCTTAGGCGGTCGGGGCTGCCGCTTGATAACTGCGTGGACTGGATAACAGGACTGTGGAGCGTTAACCGCGTGTGGGAGGATGACGCCATGGGTGATCAAACTTTTCTCTGGGAACCGGCCAAATACGCGCAGTTCAGCGACTACCGCGACAGGCCGTTTTTCGACCTGACGTCCCGCATCACGGCCCGGGCCCCGTCCCGCGTGGTTGACCTCGGCTGCGGGCCCGGCAATCTCACGGCCACGTTGGCCGCGCGCTGGCCCGGCGCGTCCGTGTTGGGGCTCGACAGTTCAGCGACCATGATCGCAGCAGCCCAGGCCGCCCACAGCCCAGGCGAAAACACTCCGCGGGAGGTTGGCGATGCAGACGAGGTGCAGCCGGGACTGGGTTTTGCCCTTGCCGACATTGCCGGCTGGACCCCGGATGAAAGCACCGACGTTGTGGTGTCCAACGCAGCGCTGCAGTGGGTGCCCGGGCACCGGGAACTCATGTCGGGCTGGTTGGCTGCCCTGCGTCCCGGTGCATGGCTGGGAGTCCAGGTGCCGGGGAACTTTGGCTCGCCGTCGCACGTCATTATGCGAGAACTGGCGACCAGCCCGCGCTGGCGCGACCGCCTGGAGGGGGTGCTGCGCCACGATGACGCAGTGGGGGAGCCGGGCCAGTATCACGAGCTGTTCCTGCGCGCCGGGGCCAGGGTTGACGTGTGGGAGACAACATACAACCAGCTGCTGCAGGGACCGGACCCGGTGCTTGACTGGGTCCGCGGGACCGGGTTGAGGCCCGTCCTGGCCGCGCTGGGACCGGAAGTGAGCGTAGATTTTGAGAAGGAGTACGCAGCCCTTTTGGCGGCGGCATACCCCGCAGGAGAGTTCGGCACAATTTATCCGTTCCGGCGGATCTTCATGGTGGGAGAAAAGCGATGACGGAACTTTTGGACTTTCCCCAGGACTGGCAGCGGGCACTGGTGATTGTGGCCCATCCCGACGACCCGGAATACGGCATGGCGGCCGCTGTGGCCGAATGGATTGCCGCAGGCAAGCAGGTCAGCTATGTCATGGCCACCCGCGGAGAGGCCGGAATTGCCGGCCTGGCACCGGAGGACTCCGCTCCGCTGCGCAGCCGGGAACAGGAAAACGCGTGTGCAAGGGTCGGCGTCACCGACCTGGTGTTCCTGGACCATCACGACGGCCGGATTGTGGAGGGGCTCGCCCTGCGCCGGGATTTTGCCCGGGAGATCCGCCGGGTACGCCCGGACCTCGTGCTGACACTGAACCACCGCGACGAGTGGGGGCCGGGCCGCTGGAATTCCGCCGACCATCGTGCCGTGGGCCGGGCTGTCCTTGACGCCGTCGGCGACGCCGACAACGAGTGGATCTTCCCTGAGCTCGCAGCCGAAGGGCTTGGCCGGCACAAGACCCGTTGGGTGGCCATCAGCTCCCCACAGCCGACGCATGCCCAACAGGTTTCGGCGGCCAGTATTGAAATGGCCGTGGCCTCACTGGCTGAGCACAAGGAATATCTGCGGGCCTTGAGTGCTGATCCCGTGGAGGACCAGGCCCGGGCACAAATTGACATGGTTACTGGCAACGGCGCCGTGTCATTTGAACTTTACGGCTGAGGCTGCATCAACTGCGGGCCGGATTCACCGCACTTCCGCCCCTGGCAGCGTCTGGGCCGCGAATCAGCGGTTGGGCAACAGCTGAAACGCGGCCCATGCGCTTAATCGTGGTCCGTGGCTGGGTGGCAACAGCTGAAAGGCGGCCCAGGCGCTTAATCGCGGACCATGGAACGTGGGGGACAGGCGGCGACCGGCGGCGCGCAAAATCCACAGGACGAACTTCACTGACAATGCAGGCAGGTCAGGAGTACGTTGATAGCTGACAGAACTACACGTCCGGCGGCACCTACAGGAGGATTTGTGCTGTTCCAACTAATCGCACGAAATCTGGCGCCGCACAAGGGCCCGCTGCTGGCCATTGTGGTGCTGCAGCTTCTCTCCACCCTTGGGACGCTTTACCTTCCCACGCTCAACGCCGACATCATTGACGACGGCGTGGTCAAGGGCCAAATTGACGTCATCATGAACCTGGGCCTGTGGATGCTGCTGATCACGGCCGGCCAGGTGGTGTGCGCCATCGCGGCAACCTACCTCAGCGCCCGGCTGGCCATGGGCGTGGGCCGACAGATCCGCCGCGACCTTTTCAACAAGGTGGAAACATTTTCCTCCCAGGAAGTGGGCATCATTGGCGCGCCCTCCCTGATCACCCGCACCACCAATGACGTCCAACAGGTGCAGATGCTCACCTTGATGTCGTTCACGATGATGGTCATGGCACCCATCATGTGCGTTGGCGGGATCATCCTGGCCATGGCCCAGGATGTCCCCCTCTCGGGCCTGCTGCTGGTGATCCTGCCCGTGCTGATCGTCGCCATCGGCCTCATTGTCAGGGTTCTGGTCCCCACGTTCCGCAAGGTGCAAAAGCAGCTGGACGACATCAACGGCGTGCTGCGTGAACAAATCACAGGCATCAGCGTCATCCGGGCCTTCGGCCGCAAGGACTATGAGGCCGACCGCTTCGCCACCGCCAACGGCGCGCTGACCGGCTCCCAACTGCGGGCCGGCCGGCTCCTGTCACTCATGTTCCCCACCATCTTCTTCGTGGTCAACGTGACGAGCGTGGGCGTGCTGTGGTTTGGCGGCCAGCGCATCGACGCCGGGCAGATGCAGATTGGCGCCCTGACGGCCTTCCTGAGCTACATCATGCAAATCCTCATGTCGGTCATGATGGCCATGTTCATGTTCATGATGATCCCGCGTGCTGCCGTCAGCGCCGAACGCATCACCGAAGTCCTGGACACCGAGGCCAGCGTGGTTGACGCCCCCGGGGCGCTTTCCCTCGACAGGCTCGGCGGGCGGCTCCGCGTCGACAACGCCGCCTTCAGCTACCCGGGCGCCCAGGATCCCGTCCTGTCCGGCGTCAGCTTCAGTGCAGGCCCGGGAACCACGACGGCGGTCATCGGCTCTACCGGCAGCGGCAAGTCCACGCTGGTGAACCTCATCCCCAGGCTCCTGGACAGCACGGAGGGGGCCATCGAGCTGGGCGGACACAACATCAAGGAAGTCACGCTGGCCACCTTGCGCGGCTCCATTGGGCTGGTGCCGCAAAGGGCTTACCTGTTCACGGGCACCGTGGCCAGCAATGTCCGCATGGGCAACCCCGAGGCAAGCGATGAACAGGTGTGGGACGCCCTGGAAACGGCACAGGCTGCAGACTTTGTGCGTGAAATGCCGCAGGGCCTGGAAGCCCCCATCGAACAAGGCGGCTCGAACGTCTCCGGCGGACAACGCCAACGCCTGTGCATAGCCCGCGCCATTGCGGCCCGGCCGTCGGTGTACTTGTTTGATGACAGTTTCTCCGCCCTCGACTACGCCACCGATGCAAAACTGCGGGCGGCCCTGAAACCCGTCACCCGCGACGCAGCCGTCCTTGTCGTCGCCCAGCGCGTGAGCACCATCAAGGACGCAGACAACATCCTGGTGCTGGACGAAGGGCGCCTGGTGGGCCAGGGCACGCACGAACAACTGCTGGAAACATGCCCGACCTACCAGGAGATCGTCACGTCCCAACTGAACACAGAGGACGCCACCGAAGGCCAGGGGAGCCCCGCATGAGCATGATGAGAGGGCGCGGCGGCCCGCCACAAAAAGCGTTGTCCTTCGGCCCCAGCCTCAAACGGATCCTGCGCCTCATGGCCCCCGACAAGATGCGCATGGCCGCCGTCGTTGTCATGGCAGCCGTCTCCGTGGGCCTGTCCGTCGTGGCCCCCAAGGTCCTTGGCCGGGCGACAGACATCATTTTTGACGGCGTCGTGGGCAAAATGCTTGCACAGTTCCCGGCCGGCACCACGAAGGACCAGGCCGTGGCGGCACTGCGCGCCGACGGCCAGGGCCAGCTGGCCGACATGCTCTCGGCCATGAACGTGGTCCCGGGCCAGGGTCTTGACTTCCAGGCGCTCGGTGCCGTGCTGACCATCGTGTTGTGCCTGTACGTGGCCGCATTCTTCTTCAACTGGTCCCAGGGGTACATCACCACCGGCATTGTCCAGCGGGCCATGTACAGGCTGCGCCGGGACATTGAGGAAAAACTGAACCGCCTGCCCATGTCGCACTTCCAGCAGGAATCCCGTGGCGACGTCCTGTCCCGGGTCACCAATGACATCGACAACTTCTCCCAAACACTGAACCAAACGCTGACGCAGATCCTGATCGCCGTGCTCACCGTGTGCGGCGTGCTGGCCATGATGTTTTCCATTTCCCCGATCCTGGCCGGCATCTCCCTGCTCGCGGTGCCCATCATTGCCGTGATGACGGTTTTGGTGGCCAAGCGTTCGCAGGTGCAGTTCGCGGCCCAGTGGAAGAGCACCGGGGACCTGAACGGGCACGTGGAGGAGATGTTCACGGGACATGAGATCGTCAAGGCCTTCGGCCAACAGGACGCAGCCATTGAAAAGTTCAGGGAGTCCAATGACTACCTGTACGAATCAAGCGCCAAGGCGCAGTTCATCTCCGGCATCATCATGCCAGGCACCAACTTTGTCGCCAACCTCAACTATGTGGTGGTTGCGGTGCTGGGCGGCATCCAGGTGGCCCAGGGTGCCCTGACGATTGGCAGCGTCCAGGCGTTCATCCAGTATTCCCGCCAGTTCAGCCAGCCCATGGCCCAGCTGGCCGGCATGATCAACCTGCTGCAGTCCGGCGTGGCATCGGCCGAGCGCGTCTTTGAGCTCCTGGATGCCCGGGAGCAAACCCCTGACCACAGCCCTGCCGCCCGGCTCGGGGAACCAGCCGGACGGGTCGTGTTTGACCACGTCAACTTTGGCTACAGTCCCGGGGAGCCCCTGATCAAGGACTTGTCACTTGTGGCGGAGCCCGGCGAAACGGTCGCCATCGTGGGCCCCACGGGTGCGGGCAAGACGACGCTGGTGAACCTGCTCATGCGGTTCTACGAGATTGACTCCGGCACCATCACCGTGGATGGCGTCAACACCGCGCACCTGACCCGCGAAGACCTGCGCAGCCAATTCGGCATGGTCCTCCAGGATGCCTGGCTCTTCGGGGGCACAATCAGGGACAACCTGGCCTATGGCCGGCTGGGGGCCAGCGAGGCAGACATCGTCGAGGCCGCCGAAGCCACGCATGTCGACCACTTTGTGCGTTCGCTCCCTGACGGCTATGACACCGTCCTGACTGACGACGGCGGCGGGCTGAGCCAGGGGCAGCGCCAGCTCATGACCATTGCCAGGGCCTGGATCGCAAACCCGGGCATCTTGATCCTGGATGAAGCCACCAGCTCGGTGGACACACGCACGGAGGTGATGATCCGGCAGGCCATGAACAGGCTGCGAGCCAACCGGACTAGCTTTGTCATTGCCCACAGGCTCTCAACCATCCGGGACGCGGACTTGATCCTCGTCATGAACCACGGCCGGATCATTGAACAAGGCAGCCACGCTGAGCTGTTGGCCCGCCAAGGTTTCTACTACGATCTGTACATGAGCCAATTCGGGGATCCGATGGTGGAAGAGGTGGGTCAGGCATGAATGCCATGGATATATTGATGCGCCGCTGGCATCTCGATACGGAGTCGACGGTGCCGCCTTTCGAACAGGTCAGGTTGCGGGTGCTGGATCTGGCCTCGTCCGGTGAACTGGCTGTTGGCACCAAGCTGCCCTCGGTCCGGGCGCTGGCAACAGACCTCGGCGTGGCCGCAAATACAGTGGCCCGGGCCTACCGCGAACTTGAACAGGCCGGCATCGTGGTGACCGCCGGCCGCAGCGGCACGGCCATCGCCTCGGGAGGGGACAAGATTGCCGCCCAGGTGGCCGCCGCGGCGGACTCCTTCGCCGCCGTCGTGCGTGAACTTGGTGTGCCCCAGACGCAGGCCCTGCGCATTGTCACGGCAGCCCTTGAACGTAATTGACGCCATCCACAGTCAGCACCCTTAGGGCACACGTTCGAACGAACTTTCGATTATACTAGCGAATGAATGCAACGCACGGCGGACTTGCGGCCGTGCCAGTGCCACGCCGCGGACGGCCATTGATGATCCGCCGGCGGTGTGGCAGCCAGTGATGTGAAGGAAACAATGGCCCAGTCTGTAACCCCTGAAATTGTCCAACGCCCCGATCTGTCGCGGCTGGTTGTCAAGGGCGCCCGCGAGCACAACTTGCGCAACGTCGATCTTGACCTGCCCCGCGACGCCATGATTGTGTTCACCGGCCTGTCGGGCTCGGGCAAGTCCTCCTTGGCCTTCGACACCATCTTTGCCGAGGGCCAGCGCCGCTACGTCGAGTCTCTGTCGGCCTATGCCCGGCAGTTCCTTGGCCAGGTCGACAAGCCCGATGTTGACTTCATCGAGGGCCTGTCGCCGGCGGTGTCCATCGACCAAAAGTCGACGTCGAAGAACCCGCGCTCAACCGTGGGCACCATCACCGAAATTTACGACTACATGCGCCTGCTGTGGGCGCGCGTGGGCACGCCGCACTGTCCCGTGTGCGGGGAGCCCATCGCCAAGCAGACGCCGCAGCAGATCGTTGACCAGCTGCTGGAAATGCCGGAAGGCACCCGCTTCCAGGTCCTGGCACCCGTGGTGCGGGACCGCAAGGGCGAATTTGTCGAGCTGTTCAAGGAACTCACGGCCAAGGGCTACTCCCGCGCCAAGGTCGACGGCGAACAGGTCCAGCTGTCGGATCCGCCCAAGCTGAAGAAGACGTTCAAGCACACGATCGAGGTTGTTGTTGACCGCCTCGTGGTCAAGGACGGCATCCAGCAGCGCCTCACCGACTCGGTGGAAACCGCGCTGGGCCTGGCCGACGGCCGCATCCTGGCCGAATTGGTTGACCTGGAGACCGACGATCCGGGCCGCATCCGTTCCTTCTCGGAGAACCTCGCCTGCCCCAACGAGCACCCGCTGGCCATCGACGAGATCGAGCCGAGGTCATTTTCCTTCAACAACCCGTTCGGCGCCTGCACCGCTTGCAGCGGCATCGGCAGCAAACTTGAGGTAGACGAGGAGCTCGTCGTCCCCAACCCGTTCCTGTCCCTGCGTGAGGGCGCCATTGCCCCGTGGTCGCTGGGCACGGCGACCACGGAGTACTGGAACAGGCTGCTGGAGGGGCTTTCCGCGGACCTGGACTTCAGGCTGGAAACCCCGTGGAACAAGCTGGACACCGACGCCCGAACGGCCATCCTGTACGGCAAGGACCACAAGGTCGTGGTGCAGTACAAGAACCGCTTTGGCCGCGAACGCAAATACAGCACCGGTTTTGAGGGTGCCGTCCAGTACATCCAGCGCAAGCACATGGAAACCGAGTCGGACTCGGCCCGTGACCGGTACGAAGAGTACATGCGCCAGATTCCCTGCCCCGCCTGCGGCGGTGCACGCCTGAACCCGGCATCACTGTCGGTGCTGATCAACGGCAAATCCATTGCCGAGGTCTGTGCGCTGTCAATGCGCGACTGCTTTGAGTTTCTCTCCAACCTGGTGCTGACCGGCCGCGAGGCCCAGATCGCCAGCCAGGTCCTGAAGGAGATCCAGGCGAGGTTGAAGTTCCTTTTGGACGTCGGCCTGGAATACCTCAACCTTGAGCGGGCCTCGGCCACGCTCTCGGGCGGCGAGGCCCAGCGCATCCGCCTGGCAACCCAGATTGGTTCGGGCCTGGTGGGCGTGCTGTACGTCCTGGACGAGCCGTCCATCGGCCTGCACCAGCGCGACAACCGCCGCCTGATCGGGACGCTGACCCGGCTGCGCGACCTGGGCAACACCTTGATAGTGGTTGAGCACGACGAGGACACCATCAAGGAAGCCGACTGGATCGTTGACATCGGCCCCGGTGCCGGTGAGCATGGCGGCGAAGTCGTGCACTCAGGCTCCCTGCCCGGGCTGCTGGCCAACACCCGCTCGCTGACCGGCGACTACCTGTCGGGCCGCAAGAGCATCGCCCTGCCCGCCAAGCGCCGCAAGTACGACAAAAAGCGTGAGCTCGTCGTCGTCGGGGCCAGGGAAAACAACCTGCTCAACATTGATGTGAAGTTCCCGTTGGGGGTCCTGACAGCCGTCACCGGTGTCAGCGGCTCCGGCAAGTCGACACTTGTCAACGAGATCCTGTACAAGGTTCTCGCCAACAAGCTCAACGGGGCCAAGCAGGTCGCCGGGCGCCACCTGCGCGTTGACGGCCTGGAGCACCTCGACAAGGTGGTCCACGTTGACCAGAGCCCGATCGGCCGCACTCCGCGCTCCAACCCGGCCACGTACACGGGCGTCTTTGACAACATCCGCAAGCTCTTCGCGGAGACGAATGAGTCGAAGATGCGCGGCTACCAGCCGGGCCGCTTCTCCTTCAACGTCAAGGGCGGGCGCTGCGAGGCGTGCACAGGCGACGGCACACTGAAGATCGAGATGAACTTCCTGCCTGACGTGTACGTGCCCTGCGAGGTGTGCCACGGCGCCCGCTACAACCGCGAAACCCTTGAGGTGCACTACAAGGGGAAGTCCATTGCCGACGTCCTGAACATGCCCATCGAGGAAGGTGCCGACTTCTTCGCCGCCTTCACGCCGATTGCCCGGCACCTGCGCACGCTGGTCGACGTCGGACTTGGCTACGTCAGGCTGGGGCAGGCCTCAACGACGCTTTCAGGCGGCGAGGCGCAGCGCGTGAAGCTTGCCGCCGAACTGCAGAAGCGTTCCAACGGCCGCAGCATCTACGTGCTCGACGAGCCGACCACCGGCCTGCACTTTGAGGACATCCGCAAGCTGCTGCTCGTGCTTCAGGGGCTTGTCGAGAAGGGCAACACCGTCATCGTGATTGAACACAACCTCGACGTGATCAAGAGCGCCGACTGGGTTGTTGACCTGGGCCCGGACGGCGGCACCGGCGGCGGCCGCGTGATCGCCACCGGCACCCCGGAAAAGGTCGCCAAGAGCGGCGAGAGCTACACGGCCGACTTCCTGCGTGAGGTGCTGGCCCCGTGACAGCCCCCCCCCGCTAAAGCCTCCAGCGCCCCTCCCCAAGATCCAGTGTGCAGTTGTTGGACGAAAAACGCCCCGGAAAGCGACCTCCCGGCCAACAACAGCAAACTGGATCCGGGACTGGGATGCAGGGTGGCAGCACCCTGCCAGGGTGCGGAAATATGCCTCTCGCAGCATGGATGAGTGGGGGTTGGGGCAGGCCGTGAGAAACTATGGACGTGACTACTGCCCCTGCCCTCATTTCCGACGGTCCCCGTACCGCTGTCCTCTTCGACCTGGACGGGACTCTTGTTGACCCGGCAGGCGGCATCACCGGCGGCATTGAACATGCCTTGGGCGCAATGGGGTTGCCCATCCCCGCCGACGAGGTCCTCAACGCCATGATCGGCCCGAAGCTCGCCGACGGGCTGGTCAGCATTATCGGCGTTCCGCCGGCCAAGGTGGACGGCGTCATCGCAGCCTACAGGCAGTGGTACGGCGAGCAGGGCATGGCGATGTCAGTTGTCTATCCGGGCGTCAGAGAGCTGCTTGTGCAGCTCAAGTCCGACGGCGTCCCGCTGGCCGTGGCGACGCAAAAGCCCGAGCCGCTGGCCAAGAAGCTGCTGGCCCACCACGGCCTGGCCGAGCTGTTCCAGGTGATCCGCGGCTCCCACGCCGACGAGACACTCATGCCCGGCGACCCCGGCTACCGCCCGGGCAAGGCCGAAATCATCGCCGCCGCACTGTCCGCCCTGGCATCACTTTCCAGCGGGGCTCCAGCCACCACTGCCGCAGCCCCTGCCGGCGACGCACCCGCACCTTTGGGCGCCATCATGGTGGGGGACCGGCACCAGGACGTCCTCGGCGCCCGCAGCAACGGCCTCGGCTGCATCGGGGTCTCCTGGGGATTCGCCGCTGAAGGCGAGTTGGCGGCGGCGGGAGTTGCCGCCGTCGTGCATACAGCCGGCGAGCTTGCCGCCGAACTGGCCAAAACTGACGGAGCGGCCGGCCCCCAGGCATCCGCCATGGCAACAGCTGTCCACGCACGCCTTACTGGCGAGCCCGGAGAGGCAGCCCGTGGCGCTCTATGACCTGACCCGGGTGCTCACCCGCGGCACCATCGGCGCCCTGTGCAGGCCCACCGTAGAGGGCCTCGAGAACGTTCCGACGGACGGGCCGTTCATCGTGGCGCCCAACCACCTGTCGTTCTTTGACTCGGTGATTGTGCAGGCGCTGACACCCCGGCCCGTTTCGTTCTTTGCCAAGGCGGAGTATTTCACCGGCAAGGGCGTCAAGGGCAAGCTGATGAAAACGTTTTTCGAGTCGGTGCATTCGATTCCTGTGGAGCGGGGTGAACAGGCAGCCAGTGTGCAGGCGCTGAAGACGCTGCTTGAAATCCTGGGCCGCGGCGAGGCCGTCGGCATTTACCCTGAAGGCACCCGTTCCCGCGACGGCATTCTCTACCGGGGACGGACCGGTGTTGGCTGGCTGGCCCTCACGACAGGGGCGCCCGTGGTCCCCGTCGGCATGATCGGCACCGAAAAGCTGCAGCCTGCCGGCAAGAAAACATTCACACCGGCAAACTTCACCATGCGTTTTGGCAAGCCGCTGTACTTTGACAAGACCGGACCTGACCATTCGCTCCCGGCCAGGCGGCACGCCACCGACACGATCATGGATGCGATCGCCGAACTGACGGGTCAGGAACGCAGCAGCAAATACAACCAAAGCCCCAGCATCGAATAGTCCCCGCCTGCGAGCACCGTCCTCCGCACCTGCGGGCCGAGCCTAGAATGGAATAGTGGCAGATCCAGCAAGTTACCGGCCCAAGCCGGGTGAAATTCCCACGGACCCGGGCGTTTACCGCTTCCGTGACGAACATGGGCGCATCATCTATGTGGGCAAGGCGAAGAATCTCCGCTCCCGCCTGAACTCATATTTCGCCAACCCCGCAACACTGCTGCCTAAAACCCACGCGATGGTCCACCACGCGGCGAGTGTGCAGTGGACGATTGTCGGCAGCGAGCTTGAGGCACTGCAGCTGGAATACACGTGGATCAAGGAATTCGCGCCCCGGTACAACCTCGCCTTCAGGGACGATAAAAGTTACCCGTACCTTGCCGTCTCCATGAGCGAGAAGTTCCCGCGGGTGCAGGTCATGCGGGGGGAGCGGCGCAAGGGGACCAAGTACTTTGGGCCGTACACGGCCGGCGCGATCCGGGAAACCATGGACACCTTGCTGCGGGTGTTTCCCGTGCGGAGCTGCAGCGTGGGCGTGCTGCGGCGCGCCGAACGCAGCGGCCGTCCCTGCCTGCTTGGCTACATCGACAAGTGTGCTGCCCCGTGCGTGGGACGTGTCAGCGTCGAGGAACACAAGGCCCTTGCCCAGGATTTTTGCGACTTCATGGGCGGCGAGGCCAAGCGCTTCATCAGCACGCTGGAAAAGCGGATGGCCGACGCCGTCGCGGAACTCGACTATGAGCAGGCCGCCAGGGTTCGGGACGACATCATCGCGCTGCGCAAGGTTTTTGAACGCAACTCCGTGGTCCTGACGGAAGACACCAACGCCGACATCTTCGCCGTGGAACAAGATGACCTGGAAGCAGCGGTGCAGGTGTTTCACGTCCGAGGCGGACGCATCCGGGGCCAGCGGGGCTGGGTTGTTGAAAAGGTTGAGGACGCCTCCGACGCCGAGCTGTGGGAACACCTGATGCAACAGGTCTACGGTGCCGAGGAACAGCAACAGGACGCCATACCCCGCCAAATTCTGCTACCCGAGCTGCCCACCAACCATGCGGACCTGACCCAGTGGCTCGGCAAACTACGCCAGGGGCCCGTCTCCATCAAGGTGCCCCAACGCGGCGAAAAGGCGGCACTGATGGACACCGTCCAGACGAACGCCCGGCAGTCCATGATCCTGCACAAGTCACGCCGCGCAGGCGACCTGACAACCAGGTCACTGGCACTGCAGGAGCTCCAGGAGGCACTCGACCTGCCCATGCCCCTGCTGCGCATTGAGTGCTACGACATCTCCCATGTCCAGGGCACCAACGTCGTGGCCTCCATGGTCGTCGTGGAGGATGGGCTGGCCAAAAAGAGCGAGTACAGGAAGTTTGCCATCACTGGCGAAGCGGCCATCGATGACACGGCCTCCATGTACGACGTCATCACCCGGCGGTTCCGCAATTATCTGTCCGAAAAGGAAACCAGGGCACAGTCCGTGTCCGCGAGTGGCGAAATCACGGCGCACCCTCCAGCCGGCGCCGGTGGTCCGGATGGCAGCGTCCGCGCAGAAGTTGTGCCGGCGGGTGTGGACGAACAGGGCGAACTGCCAAAGTCCAAGTTTGCCTACCCGCCCAACCTCGTGGTGGTCGACGGCGGCATACCCCAGGTCAACGCCGCCTCCCGGGCGCTTGCCGACCTGGGCATCGTCGACGTGGCTGTGGTGGGCCTGGCCAAACGGCTCGAGGAAGTGTGGGTGCCGGACAGCGATTTCCCCGTGATCCTCCCGCGCTCCTCGGAAGGCCTGTACCTGCTGCAGCGCATCCGCGATGAAGCCCACAGATTTGCCATCACCTTCCACCGGGCCAAACGCGGCAAGGCCATGACGGCTTCGGTGCTGGATCAGGTGCCAGGAATGGGCGCGGCCAAGCAAAAGGCGTTGCTGGCACACTTTGGCTCGCTGAAAAAGGTGCGCGCTGCAACTGTCGAGGACCTCGTGGCGGCCAAGGGTGTCGGTCCCGTCCTTGCCCAGGCGATTTACGACGTCGTCCATGCCGGTGATGCCACCGGAACGGAATCCGCACCGGCAGTGAACATGACCACAGGCGAAGTTCTTGACTAGCACCCTCCCCGATACGCGCTTCGCGCGCACGGGGCCCCGCGGCCGCTAGGCTTAGAGGGTAGACGTGGTGGGGGTCAAGACCACCCCCGTGACCAAGCCAACAACCGACAGGGAACAGCAATGACCGAACAACAGGACATCACCACCTCCGGCGCCGGGCCGTTGACCCCGATCAAACCGGTCCAACCAGAGCTCCTCGTCGTCACCGGCATGTCCGGAGCCGGCCGCAGCACCGCCGCCAACGCCCTGGAAGACCATGGCTGGTACGTCATTGAAAACCTTCCCCCGCAGATGCTTGGCATGCTGGCCGACCTGGTCTCACGCATGCCGGCAGCCCTGCCCAAACTGGCAGTTGTTGTTGACGTCAGGGGCAAGGCCCTGTTCGCCGACATTCGGGAGTCGCTCAATGCCCTCTCGGCCGCGGGCGTGGCCTACCGTGTGCTCTTCCTCGACGCGAGCGATGACACGCTGGTGCGTCGTTTTGAACAGGGCAGGCGCCCGCACCCGTTGCAGCAGGACGGCCGCATTCTCGACGGCATTGCCTCGGAGCGGGTGCTGCTGGCTGAAATGAAGTCCCAGGCGGAGATGGTCCTTGACACCTCCGTCATGAATGTCCACCAGCTCGGCACCGCCGTCACCGAGCTTTTCTCTGAATCAGGCCCCGTGGTTCTGAGCCTGACAGTCATGAGCTTCGGCTTCAAGTACGGGCTGCCGGTTGACGCGAACTACGTTGCCGACGTGCGCTTCATCCCCAACCCGCACTGGATCCCACAGCTGCGCCCGCTCACGGGGCAGGACGAGGCCGTGAGCAACTTTGTGCTCAACGACAATGGTGCCGCAGACTTCGTGGACCGCTACGTGCACGCCCTGGAACCGGTTTTGGACGGCTACCGGCGGGAAAACAAGCACTACGCAACCATCGCCATCGGCTGCACCGGCGGCAAGCACCGCTCGGTTGCCGTGGCCATCGAACTTGCCAAGCGCCTGAGCCAGCTGCCCCGCGTCACCACGAGCATCCGGCACCGCGACCTGGGCCGGGAATAAGCATGTACACAGGGATTCTGCCGATCGTTCCAACGGCTTCCAAGTTGTCGAGCCCCGAGGCCGGCGTGCGGGTTGCCGCACTGGGTGGCGGCCACGGCCTTGCCGCATCACTGTCAGCACTGCGCCTGCTCACCGGCAACGTCACGGCTGTTGTCACGGTTGCCGACGACGGCGGTTCCTCCGGCCGCCTGCGCGAAGAGCTGGGTGTGCTGCCCCCGGGCGATCTGCGCATGGCCCTTTCGGCCTTGTGCGATGACACCGACTGGGGCCGGACGTGGCGGGACGTCATGCAGCACCGCTTCACCTCCCGTGAGGGTGTTGCCGGATCCCTTGACAACCATGCGCTGGGCAACCTGCTCATTGTCACCCTGTGGGAACTGCTCGGTGACACCGTTGCCGGCCTGCGCTGGGCCGGGGCCCTGCTCGGTGCACGGGGTGAGGTCCTGCCCATGGCCAGCGTCCCGTTGACCATTGAGGGGCGGGTCAAGAACAATGGCACCCCCGGCCCGCTGATCCGGGGCCAGTCCCTCCTGGCCAAGGCCGGTGAAGTTGAGAATGTGCGCCTGATGCCCCAAAATGCGCCGGCATGTGCTGAGGCGGTTGCGGCCATTCACGGCGCCGACTGGGTCGTTCTTGGCCCGGGGTCCTGGTACACCTCGGTGCTGCCCCACCTGCTCCTGCCGGAGATGCGGGAGGCCCTGTGCACCACCCAGGCCAGGCGGCTGCTCACCATGAACCTTGATGTAAATGACCTGGAGGCCACCGGCATGAGTGCCGCAGACCACCTCCGCGTCATCTCCCGCTACGCACCCGAGTTCACAGTGGATGTTGTGCTGGCAGATCCGCAGTCAATTGCCGATGTTGCCGAATTCACAGAAGCTGCCGCGATGATCGGTGCGGAGGTGGTGTTCGGTATGGTTGGTAGTTCCAGCGGCACCCCCGTTCATGATCCTTTGCGGCTGGCAGCTGCATATCGGGATATTTTTGGGGACCACTAACGTACGTGAAAGTGAAGGCTGAAACATGGCGCTGACTGCAGCCGTAAAAGAGGAATTGTCCCGACTTGATGTCAAGAAGTCCTCGGTGCGCAAGGCTGAAGTCTCGACGCTGCTGCGCTTTGCCGGGGGACTGCACATCATCTCCGGACGCATTGTCATTGAGGCCGAGGTCGACACGGCCGCCACCGCCAGGCGGCTGCGCGCAGCAATCGCCGAAATGTATGGGCACCAAAGCGAGATCGTCGTTGTCTCCGGCGGGGGACTGCGCCGTGGCAGCCGCTACGTGGTGCGCGTGGTGCGCGACGGCGAAGCCCTGGCCCGGCAGAGCGGCCTCCTCGACGGCCGTGGCCGCCCCGTGCGCGGCCTGCCGTCGGCTGTCGTGAACGGTTCAACCGCCGACGCCGAAGCGGTCTGGCGCGGGGCGTTCCTGGCCCACGGGTCATTGACCGAGCCGGGCCGCTCATCAGCCCTGGAGGTCACCTGCCCCGGCCCCGAAGCCGCGCTGGCCCTGGTCGGGGCCGCCCGCCGTTTGGACATCTCAGCCAAGGCCCGCGACGTGCGGGGGATCGACAGGGTTGTCATCCGCGACGGGGACACCATTGGTGCACTGCTTGTCCGCATGGGCGCCCACGACACCTTCCTCGTGTGGGAGGAACGCCGCATGCGCAAGGAGGTGCGGGCCACCGCAAACCGCCTTGCCAACTTCGACGACGCCAATCTGCGCCGTTCGGCCCAGGCAGCTGTCGCAGCCGGTGCCCGGGTTGAGCGCGCCCTTGAGATCCTTGGCGACGACGTCCCGGACCACCTCAAGTACGCCGGCGCATTGCGCGTTGCGCATAAACAAGCCAGCCTTGACGAGCTGGGCCGGTTGGCCGATCCGCCCCTGACAAAGGACGCAATCGCCGGGCGCATCAGGCGGCTGCTCGCCATGGCTGACAAAAAAGCCAAGGATTTAGGCATTCCGGGCACTGAGTCCAATGTCACTTTCGACATGCTCGACGGCTAACGAGCCTAGTATGAAAGAGTAGAGGGGCAAGACCGCCCGCAAGGACGGCCTTCCCGTGCCGGATATCCACCGCCGGCAAACCCACAGAAGAATCGCAATGGAGGAACCGTGACCAAGTACACACTTCCGGAACTCAGCTATGACTATGCTGCCCTGGAGCCCAATATTTCCGCCCGCATCATGGAATTGCATCACAGCAAGCACCACGCGGCTTATGTTGCAGGTGCGAATCTGGCCCTTGACCAGCTTGCCGAAGCACGCGAGAGCAACAACTTCGCCAACGTGGCCAAGTACTCCAAGGACCTGGCATTCAACCTGGGTGGCCACACCAACCACTCCATTTTCTGGAACAACCTTTCCCCTGAAGGCGGCGACAAGCCTGAAGGTGAGCTTGCGGCTGCCATCGACGACTCCTTTGGTTCCTTTGACGCGTTCCGTGCACACTTCACGGCCGCAGCCATGGGCATCCAGGGTTCCGGCTGGGCACTGCTTTCCTACGAAGGCCTCGGCGGCAACATCCTCATCGAGCAGCTCTTTGACCAGCAGGGCAACATTCCCGTTGCCACCACACCGCTGCTCATGCTCGACATGTGGGAGCACGCCTTCTACCTCGACTACGTCAACGTCAAGGCTGACTACGTCAAGGCTTTCTGGAACATTGTGAACTGGGCCGACGTGTCCAAGCGTTTCGAAGCTGCCCGCAAGAACGCCAGCTCACTGATCCTGCCGTAAGCTGCGCCAAAGCCGTGCTGCCGGCTTGCGCCGGCAGGCATGACCAATATGTGGACGCCCGCTCCGCTTGATTAACGGGGCGGGCGCCATGGAACGTAATATAGATCACGGCGCGCTCTTGTCGATCCGCGCCAAGTAAGAATCTCTGCCCAACGTCGTGCGGGAAATAATGGTTGAAGCAGACCTTCAGCCTGACTACGTGTGTCCGCAAGGACACCAAGGAGAGAACTAAGTGACTACTCGTATTGGTATTAACGGGTTCGGCCGCATCGGCCGCAACTACTTCCGCGCAGCTTTGGCTCAGGGTGCGGACATTGAGATTGTTGCTGTCAACGACCTCACCAGCCCCGAGGCCCTGGCACACCTGCTCAAGTATGACTCCGTAAACGGCCGCCTGTCCGTTTCCGTTGAGGTTGTAGACGGCCACCTCGTTGTTGATGGCAAGACCATCACCGTCTTGGCTGAGCGCGATCCCGCAAACCTCCCCTGGGGCGAGCTGGGCGTTGACATCGTCATCGAATCAACCGGCTTCTTCACCAAGGCTGCCGCCGCCCAGAAGCACATTGATGCAGGCGCCAAGAAGGTCCTTATCTCGGCTCCGGCTTCCGATGAAGACATCACCATCGTTTTGGGCGTCAACGACGACCTCTACGATCCGGCTGCGCACCACATCATCTCCAACGCATCATGCACCACCAACTGCCTCGGCCCGCTGGCCAAGGTCCTGAACGACAACTTCGGCTTGGAGCGTGGCCTCATGACCACCGTCCACGCCTACACTGCCGATCAGAACCTGCAGGACGGCCCCCACAACGACCTTCGTCGTGCACGCGGTGCAGCCATCAACATGATCCCGACCTCCACGGGTGCCGCCAAGGCCATCGGCCTGGTTCTCCCGGAGCTCAAGGGCAAGCTCGATGGTTACGCCATCCGCGTACCTGTCCCCACGGGTTCGGCAACCGACCTGACAGCAACTGTGAGCCGCGAGGTCACCGTTGAGGAAGTCAACGCCGCCTACAAGGCTGCAGCTGCCGAAGGCAAGCTCGCCGGCTACCTGACGTACACCGAAGACCCGATCGTGTCCTCGGACATCGTTGGCGACCCGTCGTCGTCGATCTTTGACTCTGGCCTGACCAAGGTCATCGGCAACCAGGTCAAGGTTGTTTCCTGGTACGACAACGAGTGGGGCTACTCCAACCGCCTGGTCGACCTGACCGAGCTCGTAGCTTCCAAGCTCTAAGGCCAAAAGCCAATGACTCTTCACACCCTCAGCGAACTCATCGATGAAGGTGTCCGCGGGCGGTACGTACTGGTCAGAAGTGACCTGAACGTGCCGCTCGACGGCTCTAACGTCAGTGACGATGGACGCATCAAGGCGTCAATCCCTGTAATCACGGCCCTGGCCAACGCCGGTGCCCGTGTTCTGGTCAGCGCCCACCTGGGCCGGCCCAAGGGTGCCCCGGAAGCCAAATACTCCCTGGCCCCGGCCGTGGCACGTTTGGCCGAACTGGCCCCGAACCTGAACGCAACCCTGGCCGCCGACACCACCGGTCCGGCAGCAACAGCCGCCGCTGCCGGCCTGGCTGACGGCTCGGTCCTGGTCTTGGAAAACGTGCGCTTTGATGCCCGCGAAACGTCCAAGGACGACGGCGAACGGGCGGCTTTCGCTGCCGAGCTCGCCGCGTTGACGGGCACCAACGGCGCTTACGTGGATGACGCCTTCGGCGCCGTCCACCGCAAGCATGCCAGCGTCTTTGACATTGCCAAGGTCCTGCCGTCCTACCAGGGCGATCTGGTCCGGACGGAACTTGAGGTGCTGCGCAAGCTCACCACCGAGTCGGAACGGCCCTACGTTGTTGTTCTGGGCGGATCGAAGGTCTCTGACAAGTTGGCGGTGATTGACAACTTGATCGGCAAGGCTGATTCCATCCTGGTTGGCGGCGGCATGCTGTTCACCTTCCTCGCGGCACAGGGCCACAAGGTTGGCGCCTCGCTGCTGGAAGTTGACCAGATTCCCGTTGTCAAGGATTACCTGACACGTGCGGAAGCGGCCGGGACAACCTTTGTCCTTCCGTCCGACGTCGTCGTGGCCGCAGGCTTCTCAGCCGACGCCGCCCACGAGGTTGTCGCCGCTGATGCCATCGAGGCCAGCAGCTTTGGTGAAAAGGGTCTCGGCCTGGACATTGGTCCGGTTTCCGGTGCTGCATTTGCGCAAGCCATTGCGGGCGCGAAGACAGTCTTCTGGAACGGTCCCATGGGCGTGTTTGAGTTTGCGGCGTTTGCCGAAGGCACCCGGGCCGTTGCCCAGGCTCTGAGCACCAACACCGGCAACGGTGGTTTCACTGTCGTGGGCGGAGGCGATTCTGCCTCTGCAGTTCGTTCGCTGGGATTTGCCGACGATTCATTCGGCCACATCTCAACAGGCGGCGGCGCAAGCCTTGAGTACCTTGAAGGCAAGGAACTCCCGGGACTTTTGGCCCTGGACCGCTAAATGCAAGGGGTGGCGGCAGGTACTCCTGCCGCCACCTTTCGCATGGTTTTACGGAAACAGTTTAAAAGCAGGCACACTTTCGCCAAAGACTCTTTGGCGCTGATTTAAACCAGTTGTATTTAAGTTACGCAAGAATCGAGATGACGATGACAACTTCAACCAACGGTAATTTTGACCGGACGCCGCTGATTGCCGGCAACTGGAAGATGAACATGGACCACGTCCAGGGCATCACGTTGCTGCAAAAGCTCGCATGGACCCTGTCCGACGCGCGCCACGACTTTAGCCGGGTGGAAGTTGCAGTCTTCCCGCCGTTCACCGACCTCCGCGGCGTGCAGACACTTGTCCAGGGTGACAAGCTCAAGCTCGCCTACGGCGGCCAGGACCTGTCTGACCAGGACTCCGGCGCCTACACGGGCGACATTTCCGGCGCGTTCCTGAACAAGCTAGGCTGCGCCTACGTCCTTGTCGGCCACAGCGAACGCCGCAGTATCCATGGCGAGGACGACGAACTGCTCAACGCCAAGGTCAAGGCAGCGTTCCGCAACGACGTGACACCTGTCCTGTGCGCGGGCGAAGGCCTGGAGATCCGCAAGGCCGGGACCCACGTTGAGCACACCCTGGAGCAGGTTCGTGGCGGCGTAGCCGGCCTGACCGCCGAGCAGGCAGCCACACTCGTCATTGCCTACGAGCCCGTTTGGGCCATCGGCACGGGCGAAGTTGCCGGCCCGGGAGACGCACAGGAAATGTGTGCCGCCATCCGCGCCGAGCTGACCGAACTCTTTGACGGCGAAACCGCTGCCAAGACGCGCCTGCTTTACGGCGGTTCTGTGAAGGCCAACAACGTTGGTGCCATCATGGCAGAGCGCGACGTCGACGGTGTACTCGTTGGCGGCGCCAGCCTCGATGCCGGCGAATTCGCCAGCATCGCACGCTTTGAAAGCCACCTGGTCACGAACTAGTCTCCACGCCCTCCCGCTGGCCGTGTCCATTCGCAATGTGCGGGTGGACACGGCTAGACTTGACTGCGGACACGTTGTCAACGCCATCAGGCAGCAACTGTCCGGCACGCACAAACTCTTTGGTGCTCAATATTGAGCCGCATCGTCACCATGCTGAAAGGCCCCTCGTGGAAACACTTCAAATCGCCCTGCAGATCCTTCTGGGTGTCACCAGCTTGCTGCTGACCCTGTTGATCCTGCTGCACAAGGGCCGTGGCGGCGGTCTGTCGGACATGTTTGGTGGCGGCATGAGCTCAAACCTGGGCTCCTCCGGTGTGGCAGAACGCAACCTCAACCGCTTCACGGTGGTCCTCGGCCTTGTCTGGGGAGTCGTGATCATCGGCCTGGGCCTGATCATGTCCTACGGAAACGTCGGCGGTTAATCACCACCCCGCTTTTCCCTGGACGGCAAGAACAGGCACAGCAAGTACAGCATCGCAATGGTCCCGTCCGGCACACGCCGGGCGGGACCATTGCGTTGCCCGGCCAGTCCCGGCCAGATCATTAACCCCACTGCTGCCGTGGTGAACAACCGGTTCCGGGCCGAATCCCGGAGTGCATGAAAAAAGCCGCAGTTCGACTGAAGCGCCCTGGTGGCAACCATGGCATTTCAGTCAAACTGCGGCAATCCTGCTGGACGGCAGCGTTCGGTGCGTGTCGGCGTTCAGTGCGGATCAGCGTTCGCGGCGCAGCAGCTCCGCGGGGACCTTCGCGGCGGCGGCCTCATCGAGCAGCCACATCGTCTTGTTGAGCCCGTGGGCGCCGGACGCCGGCACTTGGACTTCGCTGGCACCGGCCAGGCCGAGGCCAACTGCAGCCGCCTTGTCGGCGCCGGCTGCCACAATCCAAATCTCCTGTGCCGAGTTGATCGTTTCCAGTGTCAATGAAACGCGCAACGGCGGAGGCTTGGGTGAGTTCCTGACCCCCACGACGGGGACCCCGCGGGTGCGAATGCCAGCCATTTCAGGGAACAGCGAGGCAATGTGCGCGTCCGGGCCAAGGCCCAGGAGCAGTACGTCAAAGCGCGGCACGGCCGGCGCCTCGTCGCCGGTGGCATCGTCGTCGTTCTCCCACTCTTCCCTTGCCGCCGCGGCGAGCTCGGCCGCGTACAACGCCACCGACTCCTCAAGATCGGCAACCGTGTCCGAGGCGGCCATGGCGTGGACGCGCTGCGGATCTACAGGAATGTGGTTCAGCAACGCCTCGGCGGCCTGGCCGGCATTGCGGTCGGGCGAATCCGTGGCAACGAACCTGTCGTCGCCAAACCAGAAGTTGACCTTGCTCCAGTCAACAGCCAGCCGGGCGGGGGACTGGGCCACCTCGCGCAGGGTGGCGATGCCGACGCTGCCCCCGGTCAAAACAACTGTGGCCTCGCCACGTTCGCTTTGGACGTCGAGCAGCCGGGTGATGAGCCGGGCGGCCGTGGTGGCAGCCAGGACGTCAAAGGACGGGTGCGGTGTGATGCGGACATTGGAGCTCATGACTGAACAACCTTTTCTTCTGCCAACAGCTTTTTCAAGCCTTCAGTGACAACTTCACCAAATACTTCATCGGGGTCAAGACGGCGCAATTCCTCCGCGAGGCAGTCCTGCAGGGAACGGCGCGGCAGCGAGATTTGCTGATCGGGCTGGCCGGGCTGGGTCAGGATGGCCTCGGTGGCACCCGGGCGGGTGAGCTTGACGGTGCCATCTTCACGCTCAATGACAACTGTGCGGATGCCGGTGCCGCGGGGGTCCTCGATGACTGTGATGGGAACGTCAAGTGCCCTGTGCAGCCACGACGCCAGCAACAGCGTGCTGGGCGAGTCGCTGGCGCCCTCAACTTCCAGGCCCGTGATGGGGTCCCCGCCGTCGTACTTCTCCAACGCTGCCGCAAGCTGGATGCGCCAGTTGGTCAGGCGTGTCCAGGCCAGGTCGGTGTCCCCGGCCGCGTAGGTGTCAGCAATGTGCCTGAGGGCCTCCCGCGGATCGGCCGCGTTGGCGGAGTCGGTGATGCGCCGGTGGGCGATGCGGCCCACCGGCGACTGGCTCGGTGTCTCCGGCGCCCCATTGGGCCACCAGGCCACGATCGGGGCATCGGGCAGCAGCAGCGCGGAGACCACTGACTCGTTCTCAGCGGCCAACTCCCCGTAGCCCCGCAGCACGATGACCTCGGAGGCTCCGGCGTCGCCGCCCACCCTGATCTCGCCGTCAAGGCGGGTTTCCTCGGTGTCCGAGCCCGCCGCCAGGACGATGATCCTGCACGGGTGTTCCCGGCTGGCCAGGTTGGCAGCCGCGATGGCCTCTTCCTCCAGGCCGTTCCGGGTGATCACCACAAGGGTCAAGACTCGGCCCAGGGTGACGACGCCGCCCTGCTCGCGCATCTTGACGATCTCTTTGGTGATCTTGGAAGTGGTTGTGTTGGGCAGTTCGACAATCATGGTCGCCGCCACGTCCTTCCGTCGCGCTTCAAAAGCTCATCCGCCGAGGCCGGGCCCCAGCTACCGGGTTTGTAGCTTTCGGGCTGGATGCCCTCGGCCGCCCAGAATTCCTCGAACGGGTCAAGGATCTTCCAGGAGAGTTCGACTTCTTCATGGCGCGGGAACAGCGGCGGTTCACCAAGCAACACATCCAGGATCAGCCGTTCATAGGCTTCGGGACTGGACTCGGTGAAGGCGTGCCCGTAGCCGAAGTCCATGGTGACATCGCGGACTTCCATCTGCGTGCCCGGCACCTTGGAGCCGAACCTGATGGTCACGCCCTCGTCGGGCTGGACCCGGATGACGACGGCGTTCTGGCCGAAATCGTCGTCGGAATGGTCAGTGAACAACAGGTTTGGTGCACGCTTGAAAACCACCGCGATCTCCGTGACGCGGCGGCCAAGCCGCTTTCCGGCGCGCAGGTAGAACGGCGCCCCTGCCCAGCGGCGGGTGTGGATGTCAAGGCGCACGGCCGCAAAGGTCTCCGTGGTGGAGTCGGCAGGAATGCCTTCCTCCTCCAGGTAGCCGAGCACGTGCTCCCCGCCCTGCCACCCGCCGGAAAACTGGCCGCGTGCGGAGTGCGTTGACAGGTCCTCGGGCAGTTTTACCGCCGCCAGCACCTTTTCCTTCTCCGCACGCAGGTGTTCGGCGTTGAAGGAGATGGGCTCCTCCATGGCCGTCAGCGCAAGCAGCTGCAACAGGTGGTTCTGGATGACGTCGCGGGCAGCCCCGACGCCGTCGTAATAGCCGGCACGCCCGCCAGTGCCAATGTCCTCAGCCATGGTGATCTGGACATGATCAACATAGTTGGCGTTCCACAGCGGCTCAAAGAGCTGGTTGGCAAAGCGCAGCGCCAAAATGTTCTGGACAGTTTCCTTGCCCAGGTAGTGGTCAATCCTAAAGACAGCATCCGGCGGGAACACCGATTCCACAATGTCATTGAGGTCCCGGGCCGACTGGAGGTCGTGGCCAAAGGGCTTCTCGATGACAACCCGGCGCCAGCTCCCTTCCACGGCCTGCGCCAGGCCGTGCCCGGAGAGCTGGCGGCACACCTGCTCGAAGGCCTTGGGCGGGATGGACAGGTAAAACGCGTGGTTTCCGCGTGTTCCCCGCGTTTCGTCAAGCTCGGCAAGCGTCGACTTCAACCGTTCAAAGGCGTCGTCGTCATCAAACTCGCCCTGGACAAACCGGATGCCTTCGCGCAGCTGGTGCCACACGGACTCATCAAAGGGGGTGCGGCAATGGGCCTGCACAGAGGCCTTGACCTCTGCCGCAAACTCCTCGTCGGACCATGCCCGGCGGCCAAAACCAACCAGGGCGAAACTCGGCGGCAGCAAGCCGCGGTTGGCCAGGTCGTACACGGCCGGCATGAGTTTCTTGCGCGACAAATCCCCTGTCACTCCAAAGAGCACCAGGGAAGACGGGCCCGCCACCCGGGACAGCCGCCGGTCGCGGTTGTCCCGAAGCGGGTTTTCAGTGTGTGTTGTGTCAGAGGTGGGCATCTGTTGGGCGGCAGCCTTATGCGTCTAAGTGGAGGCCGGCAAGTGCGGCCACCGCAGTTTGGAGTTGGGCAACGCCGGCAGCCACGTCAGTGAAGTGCAGGCGCAGTACAGGACGTCCATGGTCGGCCAGCACAGCGGCATCGCCGGCGGCCTGGGCCGCAATCAGCTCCCCAAAGCTGAAGGGGCGGTCAGGGATGGCCAGGTCTTCCGCTGCCGCACCCGTGACCTGCAGGAACACACCGACGGCCGGGCCGCCCTTGTGGAACTGCCCCGTCGAGTGGAGGAACCGGGGTCCCCAGCCGAAAGTGACGGGACGTGAGGTCAGCTGTGCCAACTCGTTCCGGACCTGCTCCAGCGGGGCGTTGGCCAGCCTGTCGAGGTAGACCTGGACGCTCAAGTAGCCGTCGCCGGGCAGGGTGCCTGCCAAGGCTGTGATGGCCTGCTCGAGCGTTGCCGCCCCGGCCAGCCATCCGGCGTCGTTGTTTGCCGTGCGGACCTCAACGGCACCGTCGGTGAACAGTGCAGGGGTGGCTGCCGGCGTCGTGTCCAGCAGGCCGCGGGCTGCTGACTTTGCAGCCTCCACGTCGGGCTGGTCGAAGGGGTTGATGCCCAGCAGGCGCCCCGCGACGGCGGTGGCGAATTCCCACACCATCATCTGGGCGCCAAGGTCGCCGGAGATGCTGAGTTCGTTCTCGCGAAGCTCGACGTCGGCGTCTCCTGAGACAAGCCGCACCACCAACACGTCGGAGGCACCGCCCGTCACCTCGGGGGAGGTGGGGTCAGCCACAACCGGGAGCAGTCCGGTGCCGATCTTGCCTGTGGATTCGGCGATGAGCTGTTCGGCCCAGGCGGGGAATCCGGCGATGCCCGAACCCTCGTCAACGATGACAACCTTGTTGCGCAGCGGCGAGGTTCCGCCCAGGGCTGCGCCGAGGCGCAGGCCCACGTTGTCAACGTCGTCGTCGCGCAGCATTTCGGCTGCCTCCTCGGCAGACTCTAGCAGCGCGCCAATGTCGACGCCGGCCAGGCCTGCCGGGACCAGGCCAAAGGCTGTGAGCCCTGAGTAGCGGCCGCCGACGTGCGGGTCTGCATTGAAGACCTTGCGGTAGCCGGCCTCGCGGGCCGAGCCGTCCAGCGGGGACCCGGGATCGGTGACGATGATGATGCGCGACTTGGCATCAATGCCCGCAGCCGTGAACTCCTGCTCGAAGATGCGGCGCTGGGAATCTGTTTCCAGCGTCGAACCCGACTTGGAGGATACGACGATTGCCGTGGTGGCCAGCCTGTCGCCGACGGCGGCACGGACCTGGTCGGGGCTGGTGGAGTCAAGGACGCTCAGCTCAACGCCTGCCGTTGCCGCGATGACTTCGGGGGCCAATGATGACCCGCCCATGCCGCACAGCACGATGTGGTTGACGCCTTCGGCGCGCAGTTCATCGCGCAACGCGGTGATCTGATCCACCAGGGGGGCGGAGACTTCCGGCGCCTCGACCCAGCCAAGACGGATGGCCGACTCGGCTTCAGCGTCGGGACCCCACAAGGTGGCGTCCTTGGCGAAGATCCGTGAGGCCACCTGGTCTGCAACGAGCGTCATCAGATGTTTGGCGCCGGCCGCTTGTGCGGCGCCTGTGGCCGCAAATGCCAGTGATGTCATTGTGGTTCAGCCTTCCGAGCCGGCTGCGTCGAGTGCGTCCTGGACGTGGCTCAGGAGGTCCTTCCAGCTGGACACGAACTTGTCGAGGCCTTCCGTCTCCAACTGGCCGACAACGTCCGTGTAGGAGATGCCCAGGCCTTCAAGTGTGTTCAGCAGTGCGTTGGACTCTTCGTACGTGCCGGTGATGGTGTCTCCGGTGACGACACCGTGGTCAAAGGTGGCATCCAGGGTCTTCTCCGGCATGGTGTTGACCACGTTGGCGGCGACGAGCTCAGTGACGTAGAGCGTGTCGGGGTAGGCCGGGTTCTTGACGCCGGTGGAGGCCCACAGCGGACGCTGGGGGAGTGCGCCGGCGTCGGCCAGCAGGGCCCAGCGCTCGGAGGAGAAGGTTTCCTCGAAGGCCTGGTAGGCCAGTCGGGCGTTGGCCAGGCCGGCCTTGCCCTTCAGTGCGGCAGCTTCCGGCGTGCCGATGGCATCGAGGCGGCCGTCAATTTCCAGGTCGACGCGGGAAACAAAGAACGACGCCACCGAATGGATGTCGGCCAGGTTGTGGCCGTTTGCCTTGGCCAGTTCAAGGCCGCTGATGAAGGCGTTCATGACGGCCCGGTAGCGGTCGAGGGAGAAGATCAAGGTCACGTTGACGCTGATGCCCTCACCCAGGGTGGAGGTGATGGCTTCAAGGCCCTCAAGTGTTGCCGGGATCTTGATGTAGACGTTCTTCTTGTTGACCTTGGCGTACAGGCGCTTGGCTTCTGCGAAGGTGCCGTCGGTGTCCCAGGCCTTGCGCGGGTCAACTTCGATGGACACGCGGCCGTCGACGCCCTTGGTGGCTTCGGCAATGGGGGCGAACAGGTCGCAACCGTCGGCAACGTCGGCGGTGGTGAGTTCAAAGACTGCTTCTTCGGCGGTGATGCCTGCGGCGGAGAACTTCTTCAGCTCGGGCTTGTAGTCATCGCTCTTGGTGATGGCGGCCTCGAAAATGCTGGGGTTGGTGGTCACGCCAACAATATTTTTCTCGGCGATCAAGGCCGACAGGTTGCCGCTGCTGATCCTGCTGCGGGAAAGGTCGTCCAGCCAGATGGAGACGCCTGCGGCGGAGAGTGCGGCGGTGGGAGTTGAATTAGTCATTTTGCTACTTCCTTGGGATTCAGGCCCTGCATCTGTCGGTGCCGGGAAATTCAGCACTGCCTGTTTCAGCATGGCAGGCGAGCTGTTCCATTCCCGCTGCCGCCGGTGGCCGGTGGCAGCCGCTGGCGGCAGCGGGAAGGTGTTCATGAAAAAATGATGCGGGCAGCCGCGGGTGCGGCTGCCCGGCAGCCAATGGCTGTTAGACGTTCGCGGCGGCCAGGGAATCCTTGGCAGCGGCGGTGACGGCTTCGGTGGTGATGCCGAATTCGTTGAACAACACCTTGTAGTCGGCAGAAGCGCCGAAGTGTTCCAGCGAGATGGAACGGCCTGCATCGCCGACGAATTCACGCCAGCCCAAGGCCAGGCCCGCCTCCACGGAGACTCGGGCCTTGACTGCAGCCGGCAGGACCTGCTCGCGGTACTCGGCAGGCTGGGCGTTGAACCACTCGACACACGGCATTGAGACCACGCGGGCTGCGACGCCTTCGGCTGCCAGTGCTTCGCGGGCCTCCACGGCAAGCTGGACCTCGGAGCCGGTGGCGATCAGGATCACCGCGGGGGTGACGACCGCGCCGTCGGTCACTGCCTCAGCCAGGACGTATCCACCCTTGGCGACCAGGTCAGCCGTTGCAAACTCGGTTGCCGTGGCTGCACCGGTGCCACGCGGGTAGGTGGGGATGTTCTGGCGGGTCAGCACAATGCCGGCCGGGTTTTCCTTGGTTTCCAGGATCTTCTTCCAGGAAGCCGACACCTCGTTGGGATCGCCGGGGCGGACAACATCCAGTCCGGGAATGGCACGCAGTGTGGCGAGCTGCTCAACGGGCTGGTGCGTGGGGCCGTCCTCGCCCAGGCCGATGGAGTCGTGCGTCCACACGTAGATGGACGGCACACCCATGAGCGCCGAAAGGCGGATGGCGGGGCGCTGGTAGTCACTGAAGATCAGGAACGTGCCAGAGAAGGCGCGTGTTGGCCCGCCCAGGTGGATGCCGTTGACGATGGATGCGGCTGCGTGCTCGCGGATGCCGAAGTGCAGCACGCGGCCGTAGGGGCCGCCGGACCACGTGTCGGTCTGCTTGGACGCCGGCACGAAGGAGCCGGAGCCCTCGATCGTGGTGTTGTTTGAACCGGCGAGGTCGCAGGAGCCGCCCCACAGTTCCGGGAGCACTCCGCCAATGGCGTTCAGGACCTTGCCTGAGGCTGCGCGGGTGGAAACGTCCTTGCCGCCTTCGAAGACGGGCAGGTTTTCTTCCCAGCCGGCAGGCAGTTCCTTCTTTTCGATGCGCTCAAGGAGTGCAGCATTTTCCGGGTTGGCGGATTTCCAGGCTTCGAAGCCTGTGTTCCACTCTTCGCGGGCTGCCGCGCCACGGTCCACCAGCTGGCGGGTGTGGTCCAGGACGGCGGGCTCCACGTCGAAGTGCTTTTCCGGGTCAAAGCCAAGGACTTCCTTGACGGCAGCAACCTCAGCGGCGCCCAGTGCGGAGCCGTGGATGCCTCCGGTGTTCTGCTTCTTCGGTGCCGGGAACCCGATGATGGTGCGCAGGGAGATGATTGACGGTTTGCCCGTCTCAGCCTTGGCGGCGGCCAGGGCTGCGTGCAGCTCGGCAACGTCTTCGACGTATTCACCGGTTTTGGTCCAGTCAACACGCTGCACGTGCCAGCCATAGGCCTCGTAGCGTTTGAGTACATCTTCGGAGTAGGCGATGTTGGTGTCGTCTTCAATGGAAATGTGGTTGGAGTCGTAGATGACAACCATGTTGCCCAGCTCTTGGTGCCCGGCCAGGCTGGAAGCCTCGCTGGTCACGCCTTCCTGCAGGTCGCCGTCGGAGGCAATGACCCAGACGGTGTGGTCGAAGGGGCTGGTGCCCGCTGCGGCATCGGGATCCATCAGGCCGCGCATGCGGCGCTGTGAGTAAGCGAAACCGACGGCCGAGGCGAGGCCCTGACCCAACGGGCCGGTGGTGATTTCAACACCTGCGGTGTGCTTGTATTCGGGGTGGCCGGGGGTCAGCGACCCCCAGGTGCGCAGCGCTTCAAGGTCCGACACTTCCAGGCCGTAGCCGGACAGGAACAGCTGCACATACAGTGTCAGCGAGGTGTGGCCGGGGGAGAGGATGAAGCGGTCGCGGCCAATCCAGTCCGGGTTCTTGGGATCGATGCGCATGACCTTCTGGAACAGCAGGTACGCGGCCGGAGCCAGTGACATGGCTGTGCCGGGGTGGCCGTTGCCAACCTTTTCAACAGCGTCGGCGGCCAAAATGCGGGCGGTGTCCACCGCACGCTGATCGTTGGCGGTCCAGGTGAACGTTGGCAATTCCTGATGTGACACTGACGGGTCCCTCTCGTTATGGGCATAAATGCTGCAAGTGCAGGGTAAACATGCGCGAAACTCAATATTCCAGCGGCGACTGCTGGTTCCCGGGCCCTGCCCCAGGGTGCTGCTCCAGCTTAGTCAAGCTCTGGATCAAGCTTAGTCCTGTGGGTTCGGGGAACTGCTTGAACCCACCAGGCCAGGCGCTTCTAAAGTTACACGAGTTGGCGCCACAAGCGTGATTGATTTTCATTTGTTGAGTACACAAACACCGCGCCTTGACTTAAGCGGATTTAGTGCTGTGCGGGCATAAACGGGTATGATGGCAGGAGCTCCGTCCCGTGCGTTGGCAATGCCGCAAGGGCAATCCTGCATTGGACCGGGCCGGCAGCGCAGAATGAATAACCTGCGCTGAATCAACAATGAAAACATGGTGACATTACACGTGAGTGCAACTCATACCCCGGCTGTTGAAACTTCGCCAAAAGTTTCCATTGGCTTTTCGGAAAAGGCCAAGGGATATCTGGCCCTGACAAAACCTCGGGTCGTGGAACTGCTGCTGGTCACCACCTTGCCCACCATGTTTTATGCACATGGTTTCGCCGGCAGGTCAGGCGTTCCCAGTCTCTGGCTCATGGTCGCCACCATGGTCGGCGGTGCGCTGGCCGCCGGCGCCTCAGGCGCCTTCAACTGCTACATTGACCGCGACATCGACAAGATCATGAACCGCACGTCCAAGCGGCCCCTTGTCACCGGCGTCATTACGCCACGCGAAGCTCTCGTCTTCTCATGGATCCTCACCGTCCTGGCCGTGGCCCTGCTGTGGAGCATCAATCCGTTGACGGGCATGCTCGGCATCGGCGCCATTTTCCTGTACGTGGTGGTGTACTCGCTCATTCTCAAGCGCCGCACCTCACAGAACATTGTCTGGGGCGGTGCCGCCGGCTGCATGCCGGTGCTGATCGCCTGGGCCGCAGTGACCAACACCGTGCAGTGGCCCGCCGTCATACTCTTCATGATCATTTTCCTGTGGACGCCGCCGCACTATTGGCCGCTGTCGATGCGCTACAGCGACGATTACAACGCCGTCAACGTGCCCATGCTCGGTGCGGTCGCCGGATCACGCACAGTTGCCGTGCAGGTGGTGCTGTACACGTGGGCCATGGTTGTTTGTTCACTGCTGATGGTTCCGCTGGGCGGGGCCGGGATCGTGTACACGGTGGTCACGGCCGCCGCAGGTGCCTGGTTCCTGGTCGAGGCCCACACCCTGTACAACAATGCCAAGAAGGATCTCGTCACAAAGAAGAACGCCATGAAGGTTTTCCACGCCTCCATCTCCTACCTGACACTGGTGTTCCTTTCCCTGGCCGTGGATCCGTTCGTTGGTTCGGCCCTGATGGGCTGACACGTTCTTGATGCACGGCGGCGGCCGGCCGCCCCTCCCAGGAGAGGCCGCCGGCCGCTTTTCTTATGCCCGCGGTGTGTCTTTGTGCAGTGTTTGCAGCACGGTCGGTCCATACCAAGACCGTCCCAGCCGGCACTGTCCCCACCAGGACTGTCCCTATAAGGACTGCGGCAGCGCACCGCGGCACCGGCGGCGGGGTCCCGCCTGCAACAACCACGCGCTTGCCGCAACACCTCGCATAGCAATGGAAATGCCCGGCGCGTCGGCCTTTCAGGCGGACGCACCGGGCTTGGTTGGTGGCGGTGGCTACTTGGCCGGGATGGTGTCCGAGCCGCGGCGCAGCGCCACGTCGACGATGTTCGTTCCCACGGCCAACATCAATGAGGCACCGGCCATGTGGGCGATGACCAGCAGGATCGGGATGCCGGTGAAGTACTGCCAGTAGCCGATGAAGCCCTGCACAAGCACCGAGGCAAAGAGCAGGATCGCGGCGTGGCGCATCATGTCCCCGCTGCCGTTGCGCCACACAAGGATGACAAGCAGCAGTGCTGCAGCCACCAGGACGTACACGGGCACCACATGGATGCGCGTCACCAGGTAACCGTCAAGCCCCATGCGGGGGGACGTGGCATCGCCCGAGTGCGGACCGGACCCGGTCACCAGCGTGCCCAGCACAACTGCCAGATAGCTGGCGGCGGCGGCGACAACACTGAGCTGCCGGACCGGGCGGGCGGGGCGCGCAAGGTTGGTGGGCGCCGTCGTGCCTGTCCTGCCGTAAACCCGGTTGACGAGCAGCATGGACACGACAACCAACGCGGCCGAGACCAGGAAGTGCAGGCTCACCACAAAGGGGTTGAGGCCCGTCAGCACGGTGATGCCGCCAATGACTGCCTGTGCGGGAATGACGGCAAGCAGGCCAAAGGCCAGCCAGAACAGCTCCTTGCGTTCCTTGCGCAGGTTCCACAGCAGCACGAGCAGGGCAAGGCCGACGGCGGCCAGGGCGAAGGTGAGCGTGCGGTTGGCGAATTCGATAAACCCGTGGATGCCCATCTCGGCGGTGTTGGTCAGGGACTCGTCCGTGCACTTGGGCCAGGTGGGGCAGCCCAGGCCCGAGCCCGTGACACGCACGACGCCGCCGGAAACGATGAGCACACCCTGGCCGATGAGCGAGCCCACCGCGAGGCGCCTGATCGCGGGGGTAATGCTGGTGGGCAACCTCTCGGCAACGTTTCGCAAGGTGGTTTGCAATCGTGCACTGTTTTGACTCACTTCTGTGACGCCTTTCAATTCCATTTGAACCACTTGACTGCTGCGACGGCCGCAACCACTGCCCATGCCAGCAAAACTACAAGCCCCCACACGTCCAGCCGGCTTTCGATCAGGGCTGCCCGCATGAGGTTGCCCAGTGCGCCGGAGGGGAGCCATTGCACGAAGCCGTCCAGCGTGCTGGAGAACTTCCCGGCGGGGAGCACGATCCCGCCCACGGCCGCAAACAAGATCCAGCCCAGGTTGGTGATGGCAAGGGTTGCCTCCGGACGCACCGTGCCTGCAATGAGCAGGCCAAGCGCGGTGAACGCCGCAGCCCCCAGGACGAGCAAGGGGATGCCCAGCAGCACACCGGCCAGCGGCGGGCGCCAGCCCATGAACGCTGCCACGGTGGAGATCAGCACGACCTGCAGGCCCAACGCCACCAACACGGCAATGACCTTGCCGGCAATCAGGCCGCCCTTGCCCAGCGGCGTTGTGGAGAGAAAGCGCAACACGCCGTAACGGCGGTCGAACCCGGTGGCGATGCCCTGCCCGGTAAACGCCGTTGACAGCGCACACAGGGCAAGGATGCCCGGCGTGGCAATGGCGACCCTGGGATGGCCCATGCCGTCAAGCAGGGGAGTGACAACCAGTGCAAGCAGCCCCAGCAGCGGCATGACAACCATGAGCACCAGCTGTTCGCCGTTGCGCAGCATCGTCCCGGCCTCATACTTGCCTTGATTGATGATTCTGCGTGGGAGGGTGGCGGCCCGGCCCGCCGGTGCATCGTGAAAGAGCGTGCTCATGAAATCCCCATGGCTTCCGGTTTCGTGGCGGTTTCCGGCATTGCGGCGGCCGGTTCCCCGCGGGATATCGCCAGGAAGACATCCTCAAGTGATTGGGACGCCAGGTGGACAGAGGTTGGCATGATGGCGTGCTGTGCGCACCAGGAACCGAAGCGGCCCAGGTCCGCCGGTTCAAGCTTGCCGGCAAGTGCGTAGCTGCCGGGGCGGGTCTCGGTGCAGGACAAGCCTGAACGGGCCAGTGGCGACAGGTCAAGCTGCGGCACAGCCTCAAATGTCATGACCCGCCGGTTGAGGGCCGCCGTCGACTGCTCCAGCAATTCCTGCACGGTGCCCTGCGCAACCGACTCGCCCTTGTCCACGATGTAGACGTAGTCGGCAAGCCGCTGGGCGTCATCCAGCAGGTGGGTCGTGAGGACGATGGCCTTGCCGCTGTCACGCAGTTCCCGAATCAGCTCAAACACCATGAGCCGCGACTGGGGGTCGAGACCCGCGCTGGGCTCGTCGAGAAAGAGCACTTCCGGATTGCCCAGGAGGCTTGCCGCCAGTGCGACCCGCTGCTTTTGGCCTCCCGAGAGACGGCGGATGTTTGTGTCGGAGAACTCACCGATGCCGAGCCTGTCGACCAGCGCATCAACACTGAGCGGGTTTGCGTAGAGGCCCGCAACGTGGCGCAAAAGTGCCACCGGGCGGGCGGCAGGCGGCAGCCCCCCGTCCTGGAGCATGACGCCAACCCGGGCGCGCAGCCCGGCGTCGGCGTTTTGCGGGTCGTGGCCCAGCAGCGAAATACTGCCACCGGTGCGGGTTTGCAGGCCCTGGGCACACTCGATGGTGGTCGTTTTGCCTGCTCCGTTGGCACCAAGCAGCGCGGTGACTGCACCAAAATGCGCCTTCAGGCTAATGTTGGAAACGATGCGTTTCATCCGGCCATCAAGTGCCGGCAGGGGTCCCACGTCCTTGATGAGCCCGGAGATTTCCAGGGCAGGGGAAAGTGTCTTTGTCACGCGGCTATTGTACGCGACGGAGTTGGGTGCTTGGCCGCAACGGGCAGGACCGTGGGTAGGCTCACCTTAGTGGCACCGGGTATCCAATTACGGCATACTTGTGTTGTGTATTGTTGTAGCTTCTTTCAATTGCGTGGAGGTGTTAATGAGTCAGCATGTTGAGCCGGCGATAAACTCCGCCGTTGAACCTGACGAGCGTACCCGCGACCGCGTATTGACCGCCGTCCTGGAACACGGCCCTGTCAGTGCAGCGCAACTGGGCACCCTGCTGGGCCTGACCCCGGCAGCCGTCCGCAGGCACCTGGACACCTTGACCCGGGAAGGCCTCATCGAGGTCAAGCTTGTCAGCAACGCCAAGAGCGGTGCCGGCCGCCCTGCCCGCAGGTACGTGGTTTCCCGGCGCGGACAAACCGAAATCGGTGACGATTACCTGGAAATCGCCAAGTTGGCGCTGGGCGAGATTGCCGGCACCCGTGGCGACATCGGTGTTGTTGAATTTGCCGAGCGCCGGTTTGCCAAAATGGAGGCCAAGTACCAGCCTGTGGTTGACGCTGCCGGAACGGATGTTGGCGCCAGGTCCAAGGCCCTCGCCGCGGCGCTGAACAAGGACCGTTTTGTGGCCACCTCGAATTCGCTGAACCCGGGCACCGCCATGGCAGCGGAACAGTTGTGCCAGGGCCACTGCCCCATCCAGGAACTTGCCAGTTCCTTCCCAGAATTTTGCGATGCCGAAACGCAGGTGTTTGCCCGGCTCATCGGGGTCGACGTGCGCCGGCTTTCCACCATGGCCAGCGGCGGGCATGTGTGCACCACACATGTGCCCACCGGTCGTGCCGTGGTGCGCAAACTTGGTGCCGTGCCGGCTGGCAGCCCACCACCAAGGGTTTTGCCAGCGAAGCTGGTGCGAGCCCCCGGCACGCCGGCATCAATCGTTCCGACGGGCAACCAACGCCCGGCGAACCTAATTTCCAACCATCAGCAAGAAAGGCCGTGATGACGGATCAAATAGCGCAGGATGTAGGCGCGGAGACTGCTGTCGAAGACACCACGATCAACCACATCCTCGAAGCAAACCCCGAGCTTGAAGGCCTGGGAAACTACGCCTTCGGCTGGTCGGACAAAAACGAGACCAGCGACAACGCCCGACGCGGCGTGAACGAAGAGGTTGTCCGCGACATCTCGGCCAAGAAGGGTGAACCCCAGTGGATGCTGGACATGCGCCTGAAGGGCCTGAAGTACTTCGACCGCAAGCCCATGCCCACCTGGGGTGCGGACCTGTCGGGCATTGACTTCGACAACATCAAGTACTTCGTACGGTCCACGGAGAAGCAGGCGACCACGTGGGAAGAGCTGCCGGAAGACATCCGCAACACCTACGAGAAGCTTGGCATCCCGGAGGCTGAGCGCAACCGCCTCGTCGGCGGCGTCACGGCCCAGTACGAGTCGGAAGTGGTCTACCACCAGATCCGTGAGGACCTGGAAGCCCAGGGTGTCATCTTCACCGACACCGACACCGGCCTGCGCGAATACCCGGAGCTCTTCCAGGAATACTTCGCCACCATGATCCCCATTGGCGACAACAAGTTCGCCTCGTTGAACACGGCTGTCTGGTCCGGCGGTTCCTTTGTGTACGTCCCCCCGGGCGTCCACGTGGAGATCCCGCTCCAGGCCTACTTCCGCATCAACACCGAGAACATGGGCCAGTTTGAGCGCACGCTGATCATCGCCGACGAGGGCAGCTACGTGCACTACATCGAGGGTTGCACGGCACCGATCTACACCTCGGACTCGCTGCACTCCGCCGTCGTCGAAATTGTGGTGAAGAAGAACGCCCGCGTTCGCTACACCACCATCCAGAACTGGTCCAACAACGTGTACAACCTGGTGACAAAGCGCGCCATTGCCCACGAAGGCGCCACCATGGAGTGGGTCGACGGCAACATCGGCTCCAAGGTCACCATGAAGTACCCGGCCGTGTACCTTGTGGGCGAGCACGCCAAGGGTGAAACCTTGTCGGTGGCATTTGCCGGCGCAGGCCAGCACCAGGACACCGGCTCCAAGATGGTGCACATTGCGCCGAACACGCAGTCGTCCATCATCTCCAAGTCGGTTGCCCGCGGTGGCGGACGTGCGGCGTACCGCGGCCTGGTGCAGATCCGTGAGGGTGCAAACCACTCGGCCAACACCGTCCGCTGCGACGCGCTGCTGGTGGACACCATTTCACGGTCCGACACGTACCCCTATGTTGATGTTCGTGAAGACGACGTCTCCATGGGCCACGAGGCCACCGTCTCCAAGGTCAGCGAAGAGCAGCTGTTCTACCTGCAGTCCCGCGGCATGCCTGAGGACGAGGCCATGGCCATGATTGTGCGCGGCTTCATCGAGCCGATCGCCAAGGAACTGCCCATGGAATACGCACTTGAACTGAACCGCCTGATTGAACTGCAGATGGAAGGGGCCGTCGGCTAAATGACCGAGCTCACGCAAGAACAAGAAACAGATTCAAAGGTCTGGTCGCAGGACTTCATCAAGGGCATGACCGAGGAAGGCGAGAGCCTCTCCGAGATCAACCCCGAGTCGGGTCCACTTGGCGGCAGCGCCGCCAAGGCCCACAGCCACGGCGGAGACAGCCATGGTGGCGGCGTCGGCGTCCCGGACAGCTCACGCGCCGGCCGCCTGACCTCCTACAAGCTGGCTGACTTTCCGGCCATCACCGGCCGTGAAGAGGACTGGCGCTTCACACCGCTCAAGCGCCTGCGTGGTCTGGACCGGGTGGGCATCAAGGGCCAGGAACTCACTGGCCCCGCCCCCGTCGTTGAGGTTTCCAAGCCCGACGGCGTGACGGTTGAGACCGTGGGCCGCGACGACGCTCGCATTGGCACGGCAGGCATCCCTGAGGACCGTGTGGCTGCCGCCGCATGGGAAAACTTCAAGGAAGCAACTATTGTGACTCTGCCTGCCGAGTTCGCCGGCACGGCAGACAATGTCACGACCTTGACGCTGACAGGCCAGGGCGACACCCCGGCCGCAGCCCACATTGTGGTGCAGGCGAAAAAGTTTGCAACAGGTGTTGTCGTTCTTGACCACCGCGGCACCGCCGTGTTGAGCGAGAACGTCGAGGTCGTTGTCGAGGACGGCGCCAACCTCACCGTTGTCAGCATCCAGGACTGGAACGACGACGCAGTGCACGCAAGCGCCCAACACATCTCAGTGGGCCGCGACGCCAAGGTCAAGCACGTTGTCATCAACCTCGGTGGCAACCTGCTGCGCACCACGCCGTCTGCCCGTTACACCAGCACCGGCGGCGATGTCGAAATGAACGGCCTGTTCTTTGCAGATGCCGGCCAGCACCTGGAACAGCGCTTGTTCGTTGACCACTCCACCAAGCACTGCAAGTCACGCGTCACCTACAAGGGTGCCCTGCAGGGCGAGGGTGCACACGCGGTCTGGATTGGCGATGTGCTGATCCGTGCCGAGGCTGAAGGCACCGACACGTACGAGCTGAACCGCAACTTGATCCTGACCCAGGGTGCACGTGCCGATTCAGTGCCCAACCTGGAAATTGAGACAGGCTTGATCGAGGGCGCCGGACACGCAAGTGCCACCGGCCGCTTCGACGATGAGCAGCTGTTCTATCTCCAGGCCCGCGGCATTGAAGAGGGAGATGCCCGCCGCCTGGTCGTGCGCGGCTTCCTGAACGAGGTCATCCAGAGCATCCGGGTTCCCGCGCTCGAAGAGCGTTTGCGCGACTCCGTGGAACGCGAATTGGCAGCGACACCGCAATGAGCGAATCCTCCACGCCCGCCGGCGTCATTGTCTGCCAAGACAGCGACGTCCAGGTGAAGTCAGCCTTGCTGGTCGAGGTCGACGATTACCCCATCGCCGTCGTGCGGGACTCCTACGGGGAACTGCACGCAATCGGGGACACCTGCTCACACGCAGAGATCTCCTTGAGCGAAGGCGACGTGGAGGACGGCACACTTGAATGCTGGGCACATGGCAGCTCCTTTGACCTGAAAACAGGCCAGCCGCTGACCTTGCCGGCATTCGAACCCGTGCCCGTCTTTGCCTTGAGCCTTCAAGGCAGCGACGTCTATGTGGACGTCACCAACATTCTTAACGGTGTCAGCACGCAGTAACAGCGTTCCCTGCAAGCACCGCCAACACACTTTTTAGGAGAAAATAGAGTATGTCTACTCTGGAAATCAAGGACCTGCACGTCAGCATTGTGACCGAGCAGGGCGTCAAGCCGATCCTCAAGGGCGTCAGCCTGACAGTCAACACCGGCGAAACCCACGCCATCATGGGCCCCAACGGTTCCGGCAAGTCAACCCTGGCAGCCACCATTGCCGGCCACCCGCGCTACACGGTCGACAGCGGCTCCATCACCCTCGACGGCGAAGACGTCCTGGCCATGACAGTTGACCAGCGTGCCCGTGCAGGACTGTTCCTGGCCATGCAGTACCCGGTGGAAATCCCCGGCGTCACCATGACCAACTTCCTGCGCACAGCCAAGACGGCCGTTGACGGCGAAGCTCCCAAATTGCGCACCTGGACGAAGGATGTCAAGGCTGCCATGGCGCAGCTGCGCATTGAGCCCGAGTTCGCTGAGCGCAACGTCAACGAAGGCTTCTCCGGCGGCGAGAAGAAGCGCCACGAGATCCTTCAGCTGGAACTCCTCAAGCCCAAGTTCGCCGTCCTGGACGAGACCGACTCGGGCCTTGACGTTGACGCGTTGAAGGTTGTTGCGGAAGGCGTAAACCGCGCCATCGAAGCCGGTGGCCTCGGCACCGTGCTCATCACCCACTACACGCGCATCCTGCGCTACATCAAGCCCCAGTTTGTCCACGTGTTCGTCGACGGCGCCATCGCCGAACAGGGCGGCCCGGAGCTGGCTGACCGCTTGGAAGCCGAAGGCTACGACCGCTACCTGGTTGCAGAGTCGGCTACGGCCTAGCAGCTGCACAACTCAACCACCGCTAAGAAGGAATCATGACTGACATCAGTGAAACAAGCGCAGCCGTCGTTGCCGGCCCAACTGACCTCGAAGACGTTGAGGAAGCCCTCAAGGACGTCATTGACCCCGAGCTCGGCGTCAACATCGTTGACCTGGGCCTGCTCTACGGCCTGCGCTACGGCGAGGACGGCGCCTTGCTGTTGGACATGACGCTCACCACGGCGGCCTGCCCCCTGCAAGACGTCATCGAGGAACAAGTGGAGAACTCCCTTGGCCCGATCGTTGACGAATGGCGCATCAACTGGGTGTGGATGCCGCCGTGGGGACCGGAAAAAATCACGGACGACGGACGCGACCAGATGCGGGCCCTCGGCTTCAACATCTAGTCTCAAGCATCCCGCTTTAAACAACTGGCCCGCACTTGTGGTCGTAAAACACGTGATTTCACGGCGTTTTGCGACCACAAGTGCGGGCCAGTTGTGGTTAATGGACGACGGCGGGATGCCGGCTTGCGCTGCTGGGCTACACCTCGGGGACGGCGAAGGTGTCGCAGGCGGCAAGGTCCGCGTTTTCGTAGCCCGTGTAGAGCCACTTTTGGCGCTGCTCGCTTGAGCCGTGGCTCCACGATTCCGGGTTGGTCCGGCCGGTGGCAGCCTCCTGAATCCTGTCATCGCCCACGGACGAGGCCGCTGACAAGGCGTCGTTGAGGTCGCTTTGCACCAACGGTTTCAGGAACGGCTCGCTGCTGCCGGGCGCCGGCTGGGATGAGGCATAACGCATCCAAATGCCCGCATAGCAGTCGGCCTGCAGCTCCGTGCGGACGGCGGCCGACTGGGCGCCCTGGGGGTCCTGCTGTGCCTTGCCGATGGTGCCGGTCAGGTTTTGGATGTGGTGGCCAAATTCGTGTGCAACCACGTACTCCTGTGCCAACGGACCGCCCGAGGAACCGTACTGGGTCTCCAGCTGGCTAAAGAAGTCGGGGTCAAAATAGGCCTTGTTGTCGCCCGGGCAGTAGAACGGCCCGACGGCTGAGGTGGCCGCGCCACACGCTGTGTCGACGCCGTCGGAGAAGATCACTGTCTTGGGCACCGAATACTGCACGCCATATTGGTCCAGGTAGCCGGGCCAGAAACTGTTGAGGGAGTTGGCCGTGCCGAGGATGCGGCAGTCAAGGCGGTCGTTGGCGTCCTGGCCAGTCTGGCAGCTCTCCAGGGCTGACCCCGACTGCTCAATCGCCGGCTGGTCCCCGCCGTCACCCAGGATTGCTGTCAGCAGGTCCGGGTTGATGCCGAGCAGCCCGCCAATGAGCACCACGATGCCGCCGCCCAGGCCCAAACCAACTTTGCCGCCGCGCCCCATTCCGCCACGGCCCCTCCGGTCTTCGGCCTGCGACGGGTCCAGCCTGGCACCTTCATTAAAAGTCATGACAATAGAGTAACCGCAACCCCGGGTTTCGTGGCCAAAACTCCTGCAGCCGCACGGGTGTGCCGACGATTTCATCTACGATGAAGCCAATGCCATTCATCGACAAACTCAAATACTGGGCCGCCGCTGCCGATGGCCGCCCTGCCATCGTCGTGGGCGAACAGCGGCTCGGCTACGCCCAGTTGCTCCTTGCCGCCAAAACCATCGGCCCGGCGGCGTCCGGAGTGGCGGTGATCGATGTTCCGGACAGCACGCAGCTGGCCGTCGAGTTTTGTGCCGCCCTGCTGCACGGGCGAACAGCCATGGTTCTGGATGCGGCCTGGCCGGACAGCATCCGCCAGGAGCTGGCGGACGCAGCGGCACTCTGGCAGGGGCAGCGGGAACCGCACGGCAGGGTTGGGGCCGAACCCTTTCTCCTGGGCCTCTCATCGGGAACCAGCGGGCTGCCCAAGGCGTTTGCCCGCGACACCGCTTCCTGGCGGGAGTCGTTCCTGCGGAGCACCGAATACTTTGACGTTGGCCGGGAATCCGTCACACTGGCGCCTGGACCAATGGCTGCAAGCATGAACCTGTATGCCATGGGAGAGTCCTGGTTTGCCGGGGGCACCCATGTGGGCCTGGCCCGGTTCAGTCCCGCCGCAGCGCTGCGGGCCATGGGAGCGCACCCCGTCAACAGGCTGGTGCTGGTGCCGACCATTCTGGAGCTCATCGCCTCCCGGGGCCTGGCGACCGGACAGTCCGGCGGGCAGCTTCGCTCGATCGTCTGTGCCGGCTCCTCCCTGAACGCAGGCACCCCGGAATTGGCCCGCGAGTGGGCGCCCAATGCGCGGATTCAGCAGTACTACGGGGCCGCCGAATTGGGCTTTGTGGCCGCCTCCACCCTGGAGCCGGCAGCAACCGCGCAGGACACACAGGGCAGCGGGGTCGGGTCCGCCTTCCCCGGCGTTCGCATCAGCATCCGGCAGCCGGACGGCCTGGCTGCGGCGCCCGGACAGCAAGGCGGCGTCCATGTCCAAAGCCCCTATGTCTGCAGCGGGTATGCGTGGGGCGACGACGGCCTGGCGTACTCATCCCTGCCCGATACAGGCCCGGAGGGCTCCGCCCCGGCGGATGCAGCCCCGTGGCACACTGTCCATGATCAGGGCTGGCTGGACGACCACGGCAACCTGCACCTCGCCGGCCGGGCCAGTGACATGATCATCACCTCCGGCACCAATGTTTATCCCCACCCTGTTGAGCAGCTGCTCACGGAGGCGTCGGGCTGTGCGGGCCTCACAGTTGTCGTCGCCGGAGTGGCAGATGCAGTGCGCGGCCAGCGGGTGGTTGCCGGGATCCACTCGCCGGACGGCCGGCTGCCCGAGATACGCCGGGCAGCGTCCCTGCTGCCGGCGGCTCAACGACCCAGCCAATACTTTGAGCTGGCGTCCCTGCCGCTCACCGGCAGCGGCAAGATCAGCCGCAGCATGCTGGCCCAATGGATCAAGGCAGGAGACCCCCGTGCCCGGCGCATCCAGTAGTCCACCATCACGCGCCCACGACAACACACCCGTGGTCGTCCTCGCCAAGCGCCTGCCCACGGCAAAAGCCAACGGCCCCTACCGCAACCACCGCGCCCATGAACTCGCCGCGGCCGTCATCGCCGCCGTCGTTGCCGAAGCCGGGATCCAGCCAGCGGAGATCTGCGATATTGTCCTGGGCAACGCAACAGGCGGGGGCGGCAATGTGGCCCGGCTGGCGGCACTCACGGCGGGACTGCCCAACTCCGTGCCGGGCCTGACTGTCGACCGGCAGTGCGGCTCGGGCCTGGAGGCTGTTGTGCTGGCCTGCCGCCTCGTCCAGGCTGGCGCGGGCGCACTGTACCTGGCCGGGGGAGTGGAGAGCATCAGCACCGCCCCGGCGCGGGCACACCGGGCCCGGGACGGATCGTTGGAGTTTTTCGAACGGGCACAGTTCGCCCCCTTGGCATCAGGTGACCCCGACGCCGGGGAGGCGGCGGAAAACGTGGCCGCCCACTACGGCATCACCCGGCAGCGGCAGGACGCCTATGCGCTGGAAAGCCACGCGAAGGCCGCCAGTGCTGCAGGCCGCGGACGGTTCGCCGGTGAGCTCGTGCCCTTCGCCGGGCTGGCTGCCGACCAGGGCCCGCGTCAACATCTCACGCCCGCACTCATGGCCCGTTTCCCGGCAGCGTTCGTGCCCGGTGGGACCGTCACGGCGGGCAACTCCTGCCCTTACAGCGACGGTGCCGCCATCGTGGTGGTGACCACCCTGGCCCGGGCCAGGGCCATGGCCGCCGCGGGGGGCCTGTCGCACGGCCTGGTCTTCCAGGACAGTTTCACGGCCGGCAATGACCCCGCGCTTTTGGGTGTCGGGGCAGCCCATTCCACCCGGGGGCTGATGCAGCGAACGGGGCTCACATCTGAGCGCCTGCGCGGCGGGCTGATCGAATTCAACGAGGCTTTTGCCGCCCAGGTGCTGGCCACCGCAGATCTCCTGGACCTTGATCCAGCGCTTTTCAACCGCGACGGCGGGGCGCTGGCGTTGGGCCACCCGTACGGCGCGTCCGGGGCCGTGTTGGTGGCGAGGCTGCTGGCCCAGGCCCAGACCGCCCGCAGCACGCCATCAGGGAGTACGGCACCAGGACCCACCGATGCCTTCGCGATGATCAGCATGGCCGGCGGCATGGGCATTACGGCCCACTTTCAAGCCGTCGAACTCTAACGCATGCCGCGACCCACGTGGCAGCCGTCCATGGCAGTGGAGGACCTAGCGCCCATCCGGTGATGGGGGTTCGGGATCGCCCAGGCCCCGTGCGGCCAGGGCCTCCCCGGTGGCCCGTGCATAGGCAACCGTCGTGATCACGACGGGCAGCGAACGGGCCAGCAGGTTCCGTTCAAGGCCGCGGGCACGCGCAGCATCGCGAACATCTGCGAAGGCGCCAATAACGAACGGAATGCTGCGCAGCATCAAGGCCACAGTGAGGGAGAAGCGTTCCGGGTCGGCCCCAAACCGCTGCAGGGGACGGACCAGGGCCGCCAGGCCGTCCAAGAGTTCGTCGACGGGGGTTGAGGCGGTGAGGATATTGGATGCCAACACGGTGGCCAGGATCGCGGCGATGACCTGCCACGCCACGAACGGGCCAAACTGCCACCACTGGTAGGCCGCGATGAGCACCAGAAAAACCAGCATCAGGCGCACGGCCCGCCACAGGCGCCGCCAGGACAAGCCGGCCACAAAGTGGGCCCCGGACACGGCCGCCAACGTGGCGGTGGTGGCCACCACCCCCGCAGGAACTGAGATGAGCGGTGTGGCCAGGCACAGCACGGCGACACCCAACAACATCAGTGCCTTCAGTGCCAGCGGCAGCCGGTGGATGATCGAGTTGCCGGGCACATACCCGGCCACCAGGAAAGCATGGCCGCGCACTAGGCCGCCAACTCCCGGTACCGGGCAACCGCACGGTGGGGATCGCCGTCGTACTTCAACTCGCCATGGTCAAAGACCAGGATCCTGTCAAAGGTGGCGGCAAGGCCGAGGTCATGGGTGGACATGATGATCTGCTGGGGGAGTGAGTCCAGGCGTTGCATGAGCAGCCGGGTGTTGCGCAGGTCCAGGAGGGTGGACGGTTCATCGAGCACCAGGATGGAGGGTGCCACCGCCAGCACTGTGGCAAGGGCCGTCAACTGGCGTTCGCCACCGGAGAGTTCGTAAATGCTGCTCTGCGCCAGGTGTGCCAAGCCATAGTCGGCCAGGATGGACAGGGCCGCAGCCTTGCGTGTTTTCTTGTCCAACTTTCGACGGCGCAGCGACAGTTCCACATCCTCCAGCGGCGTGGGCATGACGAGCTGGGACAAGGGGTCGGTGAACACAAAGCCCACGCTGCGGCGCACGGCGGAGGCCTCGTTGTGGGTGGTGCGCCCATTGACGTGGACAGCGCCCGTGGATGGCAGCACCAGTCCGTTGAGCAGGCGCAGGAACGTGGATTTGCCCGAGCCGTTGGCGCCAATGACGGCGATCCGTTGTTCGGTCAGGTCCAGCGACAACGGGGCCAGGATGCGTTTTGAGTCCTGCGTGCGGGGATCGGCGGAGGCAATCGTGACGCCGGCCTGGTCCAGGACGATCCGGTTTCCGGCTGCGCCTTGGGACTGCGGAAAATTGGGATCGGGGGAGTTGTGTGCTGAGGTGCTCACTTGCGGCGGCGCACCAGCAAATCGGGGAAGGCACGGTGCAGGCTGAGCGCAATCGCCACGGCCAGGACATTCTTGACGATGTCGCCGGGGAGGTAAATGACGTCGGCCAGTATTGCTGTGGGCAGGCCCATGCCGTAGATGACAAACCCCACAATGCCGCTGGCGTGGGTCACGACGGTGCCGGCCATGGCTGCACCGAACAATGCGGCGGCACGCCACCGGCTGTGGACGGCGAACGTCGCCAGCAGGCCGATCACGGCAACACCAAAGATGAAGCCCACGATGTAGCCCGCCGACGGGCTGGCCAGCACGGCGGGGCCGGCCCGGAAGCCGCTGAAGATGGGCAGGCCGATCAGGCCCAGCAGGATGTACAGGCCCACGGCCGCGGTGCCACGGCCAAAGCCGAGCACCAGCCCGCACAGGGCAACCACGAGTGTCTGCAAGGTGATGGCCACACCCAGGGGGCCGACATTGATGCCCGGCACGGCGACGGAGGCGGCCATGAGGGCGGCGAAAACAGCAATCAAGGAAAGGTCCATGGCGCCCCAGCGTTTCCGCCGGGAGTATAGCCCACCCTGTTTGGGCGCATCACCAGGGACTGGATTTGATGTAGTCAACGTCTCATCCACCGGTCGTGAAGAACTCATTATTGCTGCTTTCGGTAAAGTTTTGCCAAGGACGGAGTTTGCCACCCCGGAACCTCGTTAGACTGACTAGGTTGTTCAACGCTCGTCTCATCCTGAACTGGAGAGATTCGTTTCGCGGCATCTACCCACTTACGTGAAAGGTTACTACGTTGATATCGGTCCAAGACCTTGAGTTACGTGCAGGAGCGCGCCTGCTCATGGACGAAGTGTCATTCCGCATCGACTCCGGTGACAAGATCGGCCTGGTGGGCCGCAACGGCGCCGGAAAAACGACCCTGACCCGTGTATTGGCCGGCGAAGCCCTGCCCGCGGGCGGCAAAGTCACCCGCACCGGTGAGATTGGCTACCTGCCGCAGGATCCGCGCACCCCTGACATGGAGCAGCTGGCCAAGGACCGCATTCTTGCGGCGCGCGACATGGACAAGGTCATCACCAAGCTGCGCAAGGCCGAGAGCGACATGGCCAGCGAAGACGACACCATCCGCGACAAGGCGATGCGCCGCTACGACCGCCTGGATGCCGAGTTCCAGGCCGCCGGCGGTTACTCAGCCGAGGCCGAGGCAGCCGCCATTTCCTCCAACCTGGCCCTGCCCGAACGCATCCTGAACCAGCCGCTGAAGACCCTCTCCGGTGGCCAGCGCCGCCGTGTCGAGTTGGCGCGCATCTTGTTTTCAGGCGCGAAGACTATGCTCCTCGACGAGCCCACCAACCACCTTGACGCCGATTCCGTGGCCTGGCTGCGGGACTTCCTCAAGAGCCACAACGGCGGCTTGATCGTGATCAGCCACGACGTCGAACTGCTCGACGCGACAGTCAACAAGGTCTACCACCTGGATGCCAACCGGGCCACGATTGACCAGTACAACCTCGGTTACAAGAAGTATCTGGCACAGCGCGAAACCGATGAACGCGCCCGACGCCGGGAACGCGCCAACGCTGAAAAGAAGGCCGGCGTCCTGATGGAGCAGGCCAACAAGATGCGGGCCAAGGCCACCAAGGCGGTTGCCGCACAGAACATGGCCAAGCGTGCCGAACGCCTGCTCTCCGGACTCGAAGAGGTCCGGGCCAGCGACAAGGTTGCGGCGTTGCGCTTCCCGGATCCTTCGCCGTGTGGCAAGACTCCGCTGATGGCCGAAGGGCTCAGCAAGTCTTATGGTTCGCTGGAAATCTTCGTGGATGTCAGCCTGGCGATTGACCGCGGTTCCAAGGTCGTCATCCTGGGCCTCAACGGTGCCGGCAAGACGACCCTGCTGCGCATGCTGGCAGGCGTGTCCAAGCCCGATACGGGAAAGATCATCCCCGGTCACGGCTTGAAGGTTGGCTACTATGCCCAGGAGCACGACACACTTGACGTGACCCGCACCGTCCTTGAAAACATGCGCGCCTCCGCGGGCGACATGAACGACGCCGAAGTCCGTGGGATTCTCGGCTCGTTCCTGTTCTCCGGCGATGACGTGAACAAGCCGGCCGGCGTCCTGTCCGGTGGCGAGAAGACCCGCCTGGCCCTGGCCACCATCGTCGCCTCCAGCGCCAACGTGCTGCTGCTCGATGAGCCCACCAACAACCTTGACCCCGCCAGCCGTGCCGAAATCCTGGGCGCCCTGAAGAACTACACCGGCGCCGTTGTTCTGGTGAGCCACGATGAGGGTGCCGTTGCGGCCCTGGACCCCGAGCGCGTGGTGCTGTTGCCCGACGGCGACGAGGACCTGTGGAGCCCGGACTACCTGGACCTGATCACGATGGCCTGATCCCCGGCGCCGGTTCCCTGCCCTGGTCCCAGCTCCCTTTTGTGGGGGGTCCGGTGGCGGGCAGTCGTTCTGGTTGGGGACGACGGCGGGAGGCCACCTTTGCTGAAAAGGTGGCCTCCCGCCGTCGTACTTTAAGCCCGTCCTGGTTTGCTGGGGTGTGCAGGCCCTGAACAGGCGCCCAAGCATGTCAGCGCACGGCAGTTTCCGTTGCCCCGGTGGTGGCCAGGAGCTCCTGGTAGCTGATGGACAGCATCGCCTGGTGGCTGCCGGCCCCGGCCCAGAGGAGCGGGTACTGGGCAAGGTCCGTGTCCAGGAAGGTGCGCATGGGGGAGGGGTGGCCCAGTGGTGCAACACCGCCAACGGCCTGGCCGGCATGTGCCAGGACATAATCGGGGTCGGCACGCCTGATCTTGGCCAGTCCGTGCTCGCGTGCCACCTTCCTGACGTCCACCTTCCCGGCACCGCTGGAGAGGATGAGCAGGGGTTCGCCGCCACATTCAAAGATCAAGGAGTTGGCGATGGCTCCCACCTCACAGCCAAGCACGGCCGCGGCCGTTGCGGCGGTGGCGACCGAGTCGGGGACGACGATGACTGTGTCGGGAAGTCCGGCGTCGAGCATGGCTGCGCGGACCTTCCCGACAATGGGGTTGTGTTCTTCGGTCGTCGTCTCGGAATTCATCTCAGCAGCCACATTTTCATTCTATGACAAAACTCACACAGGCGGGCGGGTGGCCCGACCGCGGGCAGCCGGCTAGAAGCCCTGCGAATCCAGCAGCGCGTCTTCGGCCTCTTCAGCCGTAGGGCGGGCCCCCGGCTTGCGAACCTTGGGGTGCCTGCGGGGGTGGAATGCCGAACCCCTGCCATAGAGCTCCTCGACGGGAACGCCTGATTCGGCTGCCTCAAGCGCGTCGAATTCGTCGTTGCGGCGCTGCATTCTGGCTGCGTAGCCAAAACCGACAAACGCCAGGATGCCAAAGGCAATCCACTGCAGTGCATAGCTCAGGTGCGAGCCCTCATCGATTGACGGGGCCGGGAAGGGCACGGGGTTGGTGGCGGCTGCCGGCGCCTCGCTGGCCAGTTGCCCGTAGGCGCCCGTTTTGATCGGGTAGTCCACTTGTGCGGCGTAGTCATTGAGCTCAATGGTCGCGAGCTGCCCGGCAGGTGCGCCGCGGTCGAGCTTGGGCTCGGGGGGCTTGAGCCGGGCCACCACTGTCACGACGCCGGCTTCAGGCTGCGGGACGACGTCGGGGTGCCCTGCCTCGTTGTAGCCAATCGGCAGCCAGCCACGGTCAATGATCACGGTGTCGCCGTTCTCAAGTGTCAGCGGGACGAGCACCTCATAGCCGGGGGCGCCGTTGAGGGGGCGATTGCGCACGACGCGTTCATCGGCAGTCTGGTAGGTGCCCTTCAGGCGCACCTGGGTCCATTCCCGCGCCGGATCCAGTGCGTCAAAATTGTCGGCAACGTCGGCATAGTCGACGATTGTGCCGGCATAGTTTTCCTGAATTTTGCTGATGTTTTCCACCACGGCGTTTCGGCGGTTCATCTGCCAATTGCCCAACGCCACACAGGCGATGGCAAACACCAGGGCCATGACAAAGTAGCCCGCCCATTTGCTGGAGAAGAGAAATTTGTACGTCTTCATGAACTAGGCGGAATCCTTAGGGCTCAAGGGCAGAGTCTCTTTCCACAGGGAACGGCTTTGCAGATAATCTTCAAGCCACGGGGCATGCTCAAAGCAGGCCAACCAGATCTTGCGTCGTTCGGGTGTGTGAATCTTGGGATTGTTCCACAGCAGCTGCATGGTGGCGTTTTCGCGGCAGCCCTTGCGTGAACAGATGGGTGTTTCGGGTTGCTCCGGGCCGGGCTGTCCCTCGCCCGGCAGCAAATCAAAGATGTTCATGGTGTTTGTCCTCCTGCGACGCTTTTTCGCTGCCTGCATCCGGGTCCGCTTCTCCCGCGCCGTCCGTCTCGTCCGGGAGCGGCTCGTCCGGAACAATCTCGCCGGCGAGCACGTCGCCTGGTTCGGCGCCGCCGTCAGTGCCGGATTCGCCCCCCGAAACGGCATACATCGGGGCTTCGTCGAGAAGTTCCACGGTTTCCCGGTGGACGACGTCGGCACCGCCGTTGGCGATGACCACTGCCACCCACGGCAGGACCACGGCACCGATGATGGGGATCAGCTTGAACCACCCGTCAAAGACGAAGATGGCTGCCAAACACACCATGCGGATGCCCATGGTGACCGAATACTTGACCATGCGGCTGCGCATTTCTTCGCTGTGCGAGACCGCGGCGTTGGTTATGGCTTGGACGTTGGTGGCGGGCGCGCCGTGACGGTACTTGCTGCGCCGGCCTGCACCGAACTTCGGCGTAGCTGATTGCTCTTTCATCACACTCCAAGGGACACCTCCATTCTGTCACTGCGAGGGTGCACAACCAAAAGCCAACTGTGTGGAGGCGGGCCTTTCACCGTAGGATTCGTTAACCGCAGTGAATTTCGCAGCGCAGCCCGGCGTTCCCGCAGGAACACCCGGGAATTGCCCCTGGATTATCCGGGGGACCGCCCGGCTGGCTGCCAAGCCACTGCTCGAAACCGCTTTTTGGGCGTCTATTGTTCTGACGCTTGATTTTCTATGGTCCGATTTTATGGAGGAATACATGAGTGCACAGGCAGGCGAAGAGCGCCAGGGTCGCAGTGTTTTGGTCACCGGCGGGAACCGTGGCATTGGCCTTGCCATTGCACAGGCGTTCCTGGCAAACGGCGACAAGGTTGCCGTGACGTACAGGAGCCCGTCAGAGCTGCCCGAGGGAATCCTTGGGGTCCAGGCCGACGTCACGGACGCGGCCTCGATTGATGCGGCATTCACAGAGGTTGAGGCCGCCCATGGGCCCGTTGAGGTGTTGATCGCCAACGCCGGCATCACGAAGGACACCTTGCTGCTGCGCATGAGCGAGGATGACTTCACGTCGGTCGTGGACACCAACCTGTCGGGTGCCTTCCGCGTCATCAAACGCGCCTCCAAGGGCATGATCCGCAAGCGCAAGGGCCGTGTGGTGCTTATCTCATCGGTTGTCGGCCTGTATGGCTCACCCGGCCAGATCAATTACGCAGCATCCAAGGCCGGTCTGGTGGGCATTGCCCGATCCCTCACCCGCGAACTTGGTTCGCGCGGCATCACAGCCAACGTTGTGGCCCCCGGCTTCATCAGCACCGACATGACGGCCGCGCTGCCCGAGGAGACCCAGAAGCAGTACCTTGCCAGTATTCCGGCAGCGCGCTTTGCCTCGGCTGAAGAAGTGGCCAACGTGGTCCGGTGGGTTTCCAGCGATGAGGCCTCCTACATCTCCGGCGCTGTCATCCCCGTCGATGGCGGCCTGGGCATGGGCCACTAGGACACCCTGCCGTCGCGCTGTTCGCGCCCGGGAGCGCAGCAGCCTACTCGGCAGTAGCATCGTCCGCGGATAAGATTCGTTTTAACGCCCACGGCGGGCCCAACAGCCCGGCCAGTGATCGACCAGCAATAAATTAAGGATATTTTTTATGGGAAAGCTTGACGGAAAGACAGCCATTGTCACCGGCTCATCACGCGGCGTCGGCGCCGACGTGGCCAAATACCTCGCCGCCGAGGGTGCGGCCGTGGTGGTCAACTACCGCCAGAAGGCACCCCGGGCCAACAAGGTAGTGGCCCAGATTGTGGAAGCCGGCGGCCGGGCAGTAGCCGTGGGCGCCGACCTCACCACCCAGGAAGGCGTGCAGGCGCTGGTCAGCGCGGCACTGGAGAACTTCGGCTCCCTGGACCTCGTCGTCCTGAACGCCTCAGGCGGCATGGAAAGCGGCATGGCTGAAAACTATGCATTGCTGCTCAACCGCGATGCACAGGTGAACCTGCTCAATGCGGCGTTGCCCGTTTTGCCCGCAGGATCACGGGTGGTATTTGTCACAAGCCACCAGGCGCACTTCATTGAGACAGTGCCCACCATGCCCGAATACGAGCCCGTTGCCAAGAGCAAGCGCGCCGGCGAGGACGCCCTGCGCGCCTTGATCCCGAACCTGGCCGCCGAGGATGTATCCCTGGTGGTGATTTCGGCCGACATGATCGAAGGCACCGTCACTGCCACGCTGCTTGACCGTGCCAACCCGGGTGCCATCGAGGCGCGCCGCGCCGAAGCCGGTCGCCTGTACTCGGTGTCTGAATTTGCCGCTGAAATCGCCAAGATTGCAACCGCAGACGTGCCTACCGGCCACACCGAATACGTGGGCGGCGCGGACTCCTTCAAGTAGCCCCTGAGCCCACGACAAACGCTCCTGCAGCTTTGGCACGAATTCTCTTGACGCTCCTGCAGTCACTGCAGGAGCGGTGTGGAAAATCCTGCCATAGCTGCAGGAGCGTTCGGTCGTTAAATCAGTGGTAAATCCGGCGGTCCAGGCGTTCCCCGCACGGCCGGCCCAGACTGGACTTCTAGACGTCCCGGATGTTGGCCAGGGCCAGGGCGACGTCAAGATTCGGCAGGTTGATCTGCGCATCGGCGGCTTCACGCACGGCCGGTTTGGCATTGAATGCCACGCCAAGCGCGGCAGCTGCCATCATGTCGAGGTCGTTGGCGCCGTCACCAATCGCCATGGTCGCGCCCTGGACAATGCCGGATTCCATGCTCCAGTTCCGCAGTTGGACGGCCTTGGACGCCCTGTCAACAACTGCCCCTGTCACCTTGCCCGTCAGGTGGCCGTCAATGATTTCAAGGTCGTTGGCCAGCGCAAAGTCCAGGCCAAGGCGCTCGGCCAGCGGTGTGAGGATCTGCGAGAAGCCGCCCGACACGGCGGCAACAACGTGCCCCGCAGCCTTGGCCTGTGCCACGAAACGTTCGGCGCCCACTGACAGCCTGACCTTCGCACCGACTTCCGCCAGCACGCTCTCGGGAAGGCCCGCCAGCGTGGCCACCCGGTGGTGCAGGCTCTCGGCAAAATCCAATTCCCCGCGCATGGCGGCCGCCGTGACCTTGGCCACCTCGGCTTCGGTGCCGGCATGGGAGGCAAGGAGCTCGATGACTTCCTGCTGGATCAGTGTGGAATCCACATCCATGATGATGAACTTGCGCGCCGCATGGCGCAACGAGTCAGGCACGACGGCGGTGCCCACCTCTCCTGCCCCTGCCTCCGCCAGCGCCTTCCGCAACCTTGCCAGCCGCGCTGCGGACTGGGCATCGGTTGTTCCCGAGGGGGCAAGTGAGCCCAGCTCAAGCACTATTGCTTCAAAACCGGGATGGTGCTCGCCGCGTTCCGAGGCAATGGTGTAGCCGTGGTCGGTCAGGACTGTCCTGACTTTCTCCATGACGGCAGGGGAGAGCGTTTGGCCGTAGCTGACTGCTGTGAATGTGGAGGGCATGCTGACGATTCTAGCCGCTGTGCCCAAAAATCCTGATTCAGAAACCATGCTTCACCTGCCCGCACCCCAAGATTCATGGCGCGGGCGGGTGTGTGCTGGTTAGCGCTGGCCGCCCCTCGTGTCATAAGCTCAGTTCTTATGAGTGAAGTCTTGGGTTTGGCCGGTGTCAGCGTTGTCCGCGGCACTAAAACATTGTTGGACAACGTCGATTGGCGCGTCGCCGAAGGCGAACGCTGGGTGGTCCTGGGACCAAACGGCGCCGGAAAAAGCACCCTTCTGCAAATCGCCGGTGCCCGCATGCACCCCACCCGCGGCGTTGCGGGAATTCTGGATGAGGTTTTGGGTGCCGTTGATGTCTTTGAATTGCGCCCGCGCATTGGTGTGGCCTCCGCCAGCCTTGCCCACCAGATCCCGGAGCATGAAAAAGTCTTGAACGTGGTGGTGACGGCGTCATACGGCGTCACCGGCCGCTGGCGTGAAGCCTACGAGCGCGACGACGAACGCCGTGCGTTTGGCCTTTTGGAGGAGTGGGGCGTCTCCACGTTCTTCAACCGCCCCTTCGCCTCGTTGAGCGACGGAGAGCGCAAGCGCGTGCAGATCGCCCGCGCCCTCATGAGCGACCCCGAACTGCTGCTGCTGGACGAACCGGGTGCCGGCCTGGACCTGGCCGGGCGCGAAGGCCTGGTCCACCGCCTGAGTGAACTTGCCGCCGACCCGATGGCTCCCAGCACCGTGCTGGTAACGCACCACCTCGAGGAAATCCCGCCCGGCTTCACCCATGCATTGCTGCTGCGTGAAGGAGCGGTGGTCGCCCAGGGGCCCATCGCCGACGTCCTGACGGAGGACAACCTCAGCGCCACCTTTGGCCTGCCGCTCGCTGTCTCAAGCAACGGCGGCCGCTACACTGCAACGGCACGCAGCTAGCCGCCGTCGTTCTTCCCGGACTGGCCCCACCGGCAGCCCCGGCACCGTCCAGCACACCAGCCATACCGCAGAGGACCTGCCACACTTGTGAACGCGCTTGATTCTTTTTTCATCCTGCTGGGCGGCTTGTGGGCCGGCACCATCAACACGGTGGTGGGCTCCGGGACGCTTGTCACCTTCCCCATCCTGATTGCACTGGGCATCGCCCCCGTCATGGCCGTTGTCAGCAACGCCATGGGCTTGATTGCCGGGGGAGTGTCAGGGACCTGGGGCTATAGGCGCGAGCTGCGGGGCATGGGACACAACCTGGCGCGGCTGATTCCGGCCTCGCTGCTGGGCGGAGTCACCGGCGCCTACCTGCTGCTGCACCTGCCCGAAGAAGTGTTCCACGTTGTCGCCCCCGTGCTGATCGTGTTTGCCCTCGCGCTGGTCATTTTTCAGCCCCGGCTGCAGGCAGCCGTCAAGACCCGACGCGACAGTGCCCCGTCGGGACGCTCCCACGATGCGCTCATGGTGGGGCTGGTGTTTCTTGCCGGCGTGTACGGCGGATACTTTGTGGCGGCCCAGGGTGTGCTGCTGGTGGCAATTCTCGGCATTTTCATGAGCGGCACCCTGCAGAACGCCAATGCCGTAAAAAACGTGCTGTCCCTGAGTGTGAACATCATCGCGGCAATCTCGTACCTGCTGTTTGCTCCGGAAAAGATCATCTGGGCAGTGGTCGGACTGATCGCCGTCAGCTCCCTCATCGGCGGCTTTGTCGGCGCGAAAATCGGTCGCAGGCTGCCGCCTGTCGTTCTGCGCACTGTCATCGTCATCCTTGGCCTGGTGGCGTTGTTCTTCATGGTCCAGAAACTGGTGGTCGCATGATCATCCACCTCGAGGACGCCGCCGACCCCCGCGTCAGCGACTATGTCTCCCTGACAGACGTCCAACTGCGCAAGGCCAAGGAACCCGCCGAGGGCCTTTACATTGCCGAAAGCCCCAAGGTGGTCCGGCGCGCCCTGGCTGCCGGACACCAGCCCCGCTCCTTCTTCCTGGCGGAGAAAAGGCTGCCTGAGGTGTTGGACGTGCTTGAGGCGCACCCCGATGTCCCAGCTTTTGTGGGCACCGGCGCCATGCTGGAGGAAATCACCGGCATCAACCTCCACCGGGGTGCCATGGCGGCCATGCACCGCCCCGCACCGGCTGACCTCCCGTCGCTGCTGGCCGCAGCCCGCCGCGTGGCGGTGCTGGAGGACATCAGCGACCACACCAACATTGGTGCCATCTTCCGCTCCGCCGCGGCACTGGGCATCGATGCCGTCCTGATCAGTCCCAGCTGCGGGGATCCGCTGTATCGCCGCAGCATCCGTGTGAGCATGGGTGCTGTGTTCCAGGTCCCGTGGGCGCGCCTGGCGTCGTGGCACGCAGGCCTGGACCTGCTCCATGAGGCTGGATTTACGACGGCGGCCCTGGCCCTGGAGCCCGACTCGCTCACCATTTTGGAACTTGCCGCCCGCAACGAGGAGAAGCTGGCCTTGATCCTTGGCAGTGAGGGCAACGGCCTCAGTGCCGAAACACTGGCCCGGGCCCGGCACACCGTCATGATTCCCATGTTCGCGGGCGTTGACTCGCTGAACGTCGCTGCCGCCAGTGCCGTTGCCTTTTTTGCCACCACACCTGACGGCGCCGCGGGTAGTCTGAAAGCATGAACGTAGACGAGAAGGTATCCGACTTTTCCTTGCCCGACCAGCACGGACAGGTGCGCAGCCTTTCCGAACTCAGCGCCAACGGCCCGCTGGTGATCTTCTTCTACCCCTTGGCCGGCAGCGGCGGCTGCACGAAGGAGGCCTGCCATTTCCGGGACCTGCAGGCGGAGTTTGCGGCCGCGGGGGCCTCGATCGTGGGCATCAGCACGGATTCGGAGGCCAAGCAGCTTGATTTTGCCACCAAGAACAACTTCAACTACCCCCTCCTGAGCGACAGGAAAGGCGAGGTGGCGGATTTGTTCGGTGTCCGGCGCCGCCTGCTGGCCAAATCACTGCCCACCAAGCGGGCCACGTTCATCGTGGACGCCGCCGGAATCCTGCGATTCGCCGTCTCCAGCGAAACCAACATGGATCTGCACGCCGACCAGGCCCTTGCGGCCCTGGCCTTGATGGGCTGATTTCACACCCTTTCACAACGGTTCCACAGCGCCGCGCGTCCCGGCTTGTCGAAATGGGCGCGAACCGGTAAAGTTTCTAGCTGGTCCTAGTGGCCATATCATTCATCAGTCTGGCAAAAACCAGGCGATAACACTCCGAGGTTTACAGTGAAGCAGAACGCCCACCCGAAGTACGAAGCGATCGTTTTCAACGACCTGGCTTCCGGCACCAAGTTCCTGACGCGTTCCACCGCGACGTCGCAGAAGACCATCGAGTGGGAAGATGGCAACACCTACCCCGTCATCGACGTGGAAATCTCCTCCGAGTCACACCCGTTTTACACGGGCAAGCAGCGCATCATGGACAGCGCCGGCCGCGTCGAGCGCTTCAACGCCCGCTTCGCAGGCTTCGGCAAGAAGTAACACTTCTTTCCACCAGTTTTATCGGGGAAGGCCCGCACCGTTTGGTGCGGGCCTTCCTGCGTCCCGGCACCTTTTCCCACGCACATCCCGGGGCTGGTTTTGCACGCGGGTGCCGCGGACGGGGAAGATGGAGTCATGGCTTCTGAACTTCATGGTGAATACAAGGTGCACGGCGGCAAATTGGTTGTTGTCGACTGCTCAGTCAGCGACGGACTGCTCGACGGGGTGCGGGTCAGTGGTGACTTTTTTCTTGAGCCCGACGAGGCTCTTGACGACATCAACGCGGCACTGAACGGGCTGTCCGCCGCGCTGCCCGCCACGGAACTGGCCGACGCCGTCACTGCGGCCCTGCCCGCGGAAGCCGTGCTGTTTGGTTTCTCGGCACAGGCGGTCTCCATCGCCGTGCGGCGGGCGCTGACAAAGGCAACGAGCTGGGTTGACCATGAGTGGGACATCATCGCCCCCACTGTCCTGCCCACGGCCGTCAACGTTGCCTTGGATGAGGTTTTGACCGAGGCGGTGGGTGCCGGCCGGCGCAACCCGACCCTGCGTTTCTGGGACTGGGAAGAGCCGTCGGTGGTGATTGGCAGTTTCCAGTCGGTGCGCAATGAAATTGACCCATCAGGTGTTGAAAAGTATGGCATCAACGTTGTCCGCCGGATTAGCGGCGGGGGAGCGATGTTCATGGAGGCCGGAAACTGCATCACGTACTCGCTGTATCTGCCGCAAACCCTCGTTGACGGGCTGACGTTCGAGGACTCATATAAATTCCTGGACGCCTGGGTTTTGGCTGCGCTTGAGTCGATGGGCATAGAGGCCTTCTACATTCCGCTCAATGACATTGCCACCAGCCAGGGCAAGATTGGCGGTGCCGCCCAAAAGCGGCTCAGCAACGGGGGCATGCTTCACCACGTCACGATGAGCTACGACATTGACGCGGACAAGATGGTTCAGGTGCTGCGCATCGGCAAGGAAAAACTCTCGGACAAGGGCACCCGCTCCGCCAAAAAGCGTGTGGACCCGCTGCGGCGCCAAAGTGGATTGAGCCGCCAGGACATCCTTGGACGCATGAGTGAAACCTTTGCCAACCGTTATGGCGCGCGCACCGCCGTCCTCACAGCCGAAGAGTTGGCCGAAGCCGCCCGCAGGGTCGAGGACAAGTTCGGCACCCCCGAATGGCTGCACAGGATCCCATGAGCACGCTGCCTCGGGGAGCTGCAGCACCCACGTCCCGATGGCCCAACCAGCCACCAGCCGCCTTTGCCTTTGTCATGGCCACGGGAATTGTGTCCGCAGCACTCGTCGACGCCGGATGGACCGTTGCCGCCTGGACCCTGCAGTGGATCGCCACCGCTGCCTTGCTCGTGCTGCTGGCAGGGCTCATGGCGCGGCTCGTCGTGCACACCGCGGACGCGGCAGCCGATTTCCGTGATCCGCACAAGGGGTTTGGGTACCTGACAATGGTGGCTGCCATCAATGTTGTTGGCATCGGCTTTCACCCCGTGGCACCTGCCGTTACGTGGATCCTGGCCGCCATCAGCATTCCGCTGTGGCTCTTTCTTGCCTACGGCGTGCCGCTGTCGATGATGCTGCGGACAGAAATGGGAGAAAGCCTGCGTCCCCGCCTGCTGCCCGTGGATGGGACTTGGTTTCTGTGGGTTGTCTCCACCCAGTCGATTTCGATGGCTGCCGCCTCACTAGCCTCCGGCGGCAACACGGTGCGGCTGCTCAGTGACGCAGCGGTGGCCTTCTGGGGCGTTGGCATGATGCTGTACCTGACCCTGACAACGCTGGTGATGTTGCGGCTGCTGACCGGCGGTGAAAGTCTCGGCGGCATTGTGCCCACCAATTGGATCTTCATGGGCGCCACGGCCATCACAGTCCTGGCCGGTTCGATGATCCTGCACCTGCCAGCCGATGTCCCCGTCATTCAGCTGGCCGGCACCACTGTGGGCGGCATCAGCTATCTGCTGTGGGCTTTTGGCCTGTGGTGGGTTCCGCTCCTGGTCGCCTTCGGCTTCTGGCACCACGTGGTTCGCCGTGAACCCGTGATGTACAGCACGGCGTTGTGGTCGATCGTGTTTCCCCTGGGCATGTTTGCCGTTGCCACTTTCAGGTTTGGCACTGAAAACGAAATGCCGCTGGTGTCGCTCGTGGGGGACTGGGCCACCTGGGTCGCCGTTGCCGCGTGGCTGGCAGTTGCCGTGGTCATGGTCATTGCCTTTTCACGGTGGTTGCTGCGGGGCTCGCAGCAACCGTCCCCCTGACAATGCAGGGGACGGGCAACACACCAAGGGGCGGGGCAGGACTCGGGCGGACAGCCGCAGCGTTGACGGCTTCCGCGAAACCCGGCCGCTTTCGCCCGGCCTTCACCCTCCCAGGTCCCGCCTCCTGCGCCCCTTCCCTTGTGCCCTTACCGCTTAGGCCGGCAGCGCTTAGGCCCCTACGGCCTGGGCCGTGAGCGAGCGCACCAGCTGGTCGCGTTGTTCGAGCACAATGCGCCGCAGGCCCCTGGCGGAGTCCGGGTTCCCCGCCAGCCAGGCATCCGCACGAAGCACCACCGGATGCTGTTCCGGAACCATGCCTGCTCCCAGGTCTTGGCGGGCCGGGAACAACCCGCGGACGATGCGTCCGGCGATTTCCAGGCTTCGGGCGTTCCAGACCCGCTCAATTGCCTCGAAATACAGCTCGATGTACGGAGCCAGCAGGTCGCTGCCGGCAACGGTGAACCCTGCAATTGTGGCGCTGAGCAACTGGTTCGTGAGCGTCTCTTCCTCGACGGCTTCATTCCAGCGCTGCCGCTTCATCCCGGCATCCGGCAGGGCGGCGACGGCTGTGCAGTGGCTGGCGCGGTGTTCAGCCGTGGTGTCGGCTGCCAGTTCGGCATCCAACTCCGCGGTTGTTGCCTCCCCCCGGGCGGCAAGCTGCACCCACAACAGCCAGCGCAGGCTGCCGTCAACAGTCAATCCCTCCGGCACACTTTCACCTGTCAGCATGGCCCGGCTGCGGGCTGCGACTGAGTCACTGCCCCGGCCAAGCTCAGCCAGGGCACGGACCCACACGAGCTGTTCATCGCTGGCAGGAGCTGCCTGCGCCAGATGGGCTGCGACGCCTGCAATCAGCATTTCGCGGGTCGATGCACGGTCGGCCGGGGCACAGTAGAAGTCCAAAGCAGACACGGCATTGTCGGCCAGCGTCTGCAACAAGCTGATGTCTGATTCCCCGCCGGCATGCTGCACCACGGCACGAAGGTAAGCGGCAGCAGGCAGCACCGCATCGCGGGTGGCATTCCACAGTGAGGACCACACCAGGCTGCGGGCCATGGGATCGGCAATGGTTCCCACACCGGCCAGTGCCGTGGCCAGGGAGGAAGGGTCGAGCCGGACCTTGGCGTAGCTCTGGTCATCGTCATTGACGATCACCAGGTGCGGGGCAGGCAGGCCAACTGCACCGGGCACCTCCGTCACCTGGCCAACCACGTCCAGGGTGATCGACTCGGTGCGGACCAGGGCACCGGCGTCGTACTTGAAGAAGCCGACGGCAAGGCGGTGGGGACGCAGCGCTTCCCGGCCGGTCACGGGATCAACGGCATCCTGGTGGATGGACAGGGACGTGATCTTGCCGTTGGCGGTTTCGAGATCGGGTGTCAGGGTGGACATGCCGGATGTCCGCAGCCACTTCCCGGCCCAGTCGCCAAGGTCCCGTCCGGATGCGGCGCTGAGGGGTGTCAGCAGGTCGTTGAGAGTGGTGTTGGCGTACTTGTGGTCCTTGAAGTACTGGCGCGAACCGGCGATGAACGCGTCCTGGCCGACGTACGCCACGAGCTGCTTGAGGACGGAGGCGCCCTTTGCGTAGGTGATGCCGTCAAAGTTGGCCTTCGCGGCTTCCAGGTCGGGGATGTCGGCAACAATGGGGTGCGTGGTGGGCAGCTGGTCCTGCGTGTAGGCCCACGCCTTGCGGCGGCTGGCGAACATGGTCCACGACTTGGCGCCCCAGCGGGTGGCTTGGGACACGGCGAGGTGGCCCATGTAGTCCGCGAATGACTCCTTCAGCCACAGATCATCCCACCAGGTCATGGTCACGAGGTCACCAAACCACATGTGCGCCATCTCGTGCATGATGGTGTTGGCACGCTGCTGGTAGGCGGTGTCGGTGGCGCGGGAGGCGTGGATGTACGCCTCCGTAAATGTGACAAGTCCCGGGTTTTCCATGGCGCCCAGATTGTATTCCGGCACGAAAGCCTGCTCGTACTTGCCAAACGGATAGGGATGGTCAAAGAGCCCGTTGAAGTACTTCAGCCCGGCCTTGGTGACCTTGAAGATTTCATCGGCGTCAAAGTGCGGCGCCAGTGAGGCGCGGCAGTAGGCGGCCAGTGGGATGTCCAGGCGCTGGCCGTGATGTGCGCTGTCGGGGCCAAACTCCATTGAAAAGTGGTCCTCGGCCTTGAAATACGGGCCGGCCAGCACGGTGGTGATGTACGTGGAGATGGGCAAGGTCGCGGCGAAGTCCCAGCGGGTTACGCCGACTGCGGCCGTTTTGCCGGCCACTGCCTGGTTGGACGCCACCTGCCAGCCGTTCGGCGCCGTGACGTGGAAGGTGAATGGTGCCTTGAGGTCCGGCTGCTCAAAGTTGGCAAAGACGCGGCGTGCATCGGCCGGTTCGTACTGTGTATAGGTGTACGTCTGGCCGTCGGCCGGATCGACGAAGCGGTGCAGCCCCTCGCCACTGCTGGAATACGCGGCCGTGGCACAAACAACCACTTCGTTGTCAGCAGCCAGTTCCGGCAGATTGATCCGCTGGGCATCGACGACGTCGGCGACACTTAGCAGCTTGCCGTTGTGCTCAACCGACTCCACGCTCAGGCCGATGAAGTCAAGGAAGGTCCCGGCCGCACCGGTTGCCGAAAATTTGATGGTGGTGCGGCTGGAAAAACCAGGCACTGCCAGGTCGGCGGCCTGGCTTAGATCCAGTTCGACGTCGTAGTGGTGGACACTGACACGGGCTTTTCGGGCTGCGGCTTCGCTGCGCAAAAGATTAAAGTTGGACACCGTTTGATTCAATCACGGTTCCGTCCGTACGTCCGTCACGCCCGGTGCCGGTGGGGGTCAACGCCGCCGGGGGTTCGGATCAGGGAACGACGGGCGTTTCGGTGGGAGACGCGGGCTGTCGGCCAAACGTGAAGTGGGTGACCGGCGAAGGGATGGCGCCCTGCGCACGGTAGAACTCCAGGGCCCCCACATCTGCGTTGTCGGCCGGGACGAATATCTCCTGGATACCTTCCAATGCGGCGGCGGCGCGCAGTTCGTTGACAAGGCTGGCCGCGATGCCTTGCCGTTGGTGGTCTTCCCGCACCGCAAGATCGTAGATGAGAATCTCTGCCGAGGGGGAGCGGGTCATGGGCAGCGTGTGTGCGGTAAGCCCGCCTACGGCGTCGGCACCGTCGAATGCCGAGATGGCCCAAAAGGAATCGCGGCTGAGAATCTCCTGGAGATATGCGCCCGGGAGAGGCTGGGAGTGCTCTTCAAACACCGCGGCCATCATCGCAAACATTGTGGCTGCCGCTGTCGCGTCGCCGCGACGCAGCCGTCGGATCTCAACCATGGCTCGATAATGCCATGCCTCGACTGCAGAATCCACGGCTTCATCGAGAAAGCAGCAGGCACTAGCCCGCCATCAGGTGCACTGCCCCAAACGCCAAGGTGCCGATCAATGCCCAGGAGCAGAGGGCCATGACGGTTGCCCGTGCACCGGTGTCCAGGAGTTCGCGGACCCTGACGCTTGAGCCAAGGCCAAAGAGTGCGGCACCGAGGGCGATGTCCTGCGCCAGGGCACCGCCCTCGATGGCGGCCTCCGGCAGCCAGCCGGTGGTGCGCAGCGCCGTCATCAGCAGGAAACCGATCACGAACAGCGGAACGATGGGTGGAAAACGTGCGGCGACCTCCGGTTCGGTGCCGTTGGCCCGCCGCAGCGCCAAGGCCCGGGCATGACGTTTGCGTTCAATCGCCCCTGCCACACCCACGATCGGCGCCAACAGCACAACCCGTGTCAGCTTCACGACGACTGCGGCACTCAGTGCAACCGCACCGGCTGTCTGGGCTGTCGCCACAACCTGTCCGACGTCGTGGACGCCGGCGCCAACCCACTGCCCAAATTGCAGCGGCGAAAGCCCCAGCGGGCTCATCAAAAGCGGCAGAATGCCGATCGCCAGCGTGCCGCACAACGTCACCAAAGCCACCGGGAGCACGGTGTCCTCGTGCTTGGTGCCCTTGACTGCTGCCATGGCGCCGATGGCCGAGGCCCCGCAAATGGAGAAGCCCGTGGCTATCAGCAGGGGAGTGTCGCCGTCGAGCCTGAACAATTTCCCGAGCGCCAAGGTGCCGGCAAAACTGAGCAGCACCACGGCCACAACCAGTGCCACGCTGATCCAGCCAAGGTCCATGATGTCGCCGAGGCTGAGCTTGAGCCCGAGGAAAACAATGCCGGCACGCATGAAGTGCCTGCCCGCGAAGTTCAGTCCGGCCCGCCAGGGCCCCTGGCACAGCCGGGAGGTGCCGGGCAGGTTCACGGCCGCAATGCCCAGCACGACGGCGATGGTCATGGCCGGCAGCATCGGCAGCACACTGTGGAGCAGGAGGGAAACGGCGACCGCGGCCAGGGCAACAGCCAGCCCGGGGGCAATGGCGCGTGCGGCGGCCCTCCAGCCGCCTGTCCCGGCGGCCGCGGAGTTCACCACGGGCTGGGCTTGTAGTCCTTGAGGAAGACACCGTACTGGTCTTCGCCGGCCTCACCCATCACGATCGGGTCGTAGACACGTGCTGCGCCGTCGACCAGGTCCAGTGGTGCGTGGAAGCCCTCTTCAGCAAGGCGCACCTTGGTGTAGTGGGGGCGTTCGTCGGTGATCCACCCGGTGTCCACTGCCGTCATGAGGATGCCGTCGGCGTCGAGCATTTCCTTGGCGCTGGTCCGGGTCAGCATGTTCAGTGCTGCCTTGGCCATGTTGGTGTGCGGGTGGCCGGGGCCCTTGTAGGCGCGGGAGAACTGGCCCTCCATGGCTGAAACGTTCACAATGTACTTCCTGTGTGCGTCCGAAGCCTGCATTGCCGGGCGCAGCCTGGAAACCAGGAGGAAGGGCGCCGTGACATTGCACAGCTGGACCTCCAGCATTTCCAGGGGGTCGACCTGGTCAACAACCTGGGTCCAACTGTTGATGGTGGCCTTGTCGGGGACGAGGCCACCGGCATCGATGGCCGTGCCTGCCTCCATGCGTTCAAGGGATGCAGACCCCATGGAGAGCGCCAGGGCAGCAATTTCATCACCGGCAAGTTTGGGTTGTGCCATCATCTGCGTGGCAAGGGCGAGCGGGTGCTTGTCGTGGGCGTGGCCGAAGGTGACAAGCTCGGGCATGGGGGTGTCGGTGGGCAGTTCTTCAAGTTCTGCGTCCACCAGCGGCGCGTAGGCGTTCCCCGAGCGGCGCACTGTTTGTGCGGCATTGTTGATGATGATCTCGAGCGGACCCGCCTCGTTGAGGGAGTCCGCCAGGGCAACAACCTGGGTGGGGTCGCGAAGGTCGATGCCGACAATCCGCAGGCGGTGCAGCCAGTCGCCGCTGTCTTCCATGGCGGCAAAGCGGCGGGCTGCGTCCTTGGGGAAACGGGTGGTGATGGTGGTGTGGGCGCCGTCGCGCAGCAGCCGGAGGGCAATGTACATGCCAATTTTGGCGCGCCCGCCCGTCAGCAGCGCACGCTTGCCGCTGAGGTCGGTGCGGGCATCCCGCTTGGAGTGGTTGAATGCTGCACACGCCGGGCACAGCTGGTGGTAAAAAGCGTCCACCTGGGTGTAGTGCTGTTTGCAGATGTAGCAGGGGCGGGAACGCAGAAGCGTTCCCGCCGTGTCGCCAGTGGTTGACGGCTTGAGCTTGTTGCCCCGCGTCTCATCATCTATCCGGTCAGGGGCTGCCGTGGCAGTCTTTGCAATGACCGCCTTGTCGGCATCATTGACGGCGTCGCGCTTGACGTTGCGGCGGTGGCGCTTTACCGCCTTGAACATCTTTCCCGTGGCCCGGCGGACCAGGACATAGTCGGGATGTTCTTCGTCATAGACATGGATGCTGTCCAAAACTTTGAGACAATTTTGGATTTCTTCGGGGGTCAAGTCAGGGGCAGTCACCCCACAATTTTAGCCTCTTCGTCGGAGCCCGCAGACCCAATGGCCGAGATCTGGTTTTCCACGACCTGATCCATGGTTTCCTTCGCCAGTTGGACGCGCCCGACCGCCAAGCCCAGGGCCTCGGGAAGCTCAGCCGCGGCAGCGAGGGACAGGGCCTTTTCGGCCGCGTCCGGCGCCGGGACCACCTGTCCCTTGCTCAGCACCGTGAGACCTGATTCCGTGACGGCAAAGCCGCGGGCCCTGTCTAGGTCGGGATCCAAGCCAATGCTGGCTCCTGCCGGGATTTTCACGTTCTTGTCAATAATCGCCCGACGCACCACGGCACCGGCTCCGATCGTGACCTTGTCCATCAGGACGGAGTCCTGCACGCGGGCTCCCGTGCCGACGTACACATCGTTGGAGAGCACCGAGTTCTCCACGACGCCACCGGAGACCACAACCCCGGGGGCAACGATCGAATCCAGGGCTGTTCCCACCGAGTTATGGTCACCGCGGACAAACTTTGCCGGGGGCGACGTCGTATTGCGGGTGTAGATGGGCCAGGCCCTGTTGTACAGGTTGAAGATGGGCACCGGCGAGATCAGGTCCATGTGCGCGTCGTAGTAGGAATCGATGGTTCCCACGTCGCGCCAGTAGTTGCGGTCCCTGTCGGTGGCATCCGGAATGTCGTTGGTGGTGAAGTCATACACATAGGCTTCTTCGCGGTCCACGAAGTAGGGGATGATGTCCCCGCCCATGTCGTTCTTGGTGTCTTCCTTGACGGCGTCCTGCTCCAGCGCTTCAACGAGTGCCTCGGTGTCAAAAACATAGTTGCCCATGGATGCCAGAAAATGGTCGGGGGCTTCGGGCAGTCCCGGAGTGGACGCGGGCTTTTCCACGAAGGCCGCAATCTTGTGTGCCCCGATGGCTCCGGGGACTTCACCGCCGTCGACCTCGATGACACCAAACTGGTCAGCCATGGCCAACGGTTGGCGCACGGCGGCCACGGTTGCCCGGGCTCCCGAGTTGATGTGGCTTTGAACCATTTGTGCAAAGTCCATGCGATAAACGTGGTCGGCGCCCACCACAACAACAATGTCAGGCTCGGCGTCGATAATGAGGTTCATCGACTGGTAGATGGCGTTGGCGCTGCCCAGGAACCAGCTCTTGCCGCGACGCTGCTGCGCCGGCACCGAGGCAACGTAGTTGCCCAACAGGGTGGACATGCGCCACGTTTCAGAAATGTGGCGGTCAAGACTGTGTGACTTGTACTGAGTCAGCACCACCATTTTGAGAAAACCTGAGTTTGCCAGGTTCGACAAGGCAAAATCGACCAGTCTGAAACCCGCAAAGGGCACGGCTGGTTTCGCGCGGTCCGCCGTCAAGGGCATCAATCGTTTGCCCTCACCGCCTGCCAATACGATCGCCAGAACTTTCTTGACTGACATGAACCAACCTCCGACAGCTTGATTGTTGCATTTCTTTGTCCCTGCAAGTGTTGCAACAACTTCACACTAGAACAAATGTGTCCCGACAGACTACCTTGAGAGTGTGCGTATAGATATTGTGACTAAGGAATTTCCGCCCGAGATTTATGGAGGGGCCGGCGTGCATGTTGCCGAGCTCAGCCGGGTCCTCGCTGCGAAGGTTGATTTGCGTGTCCATGCATTTGGGAAAACGCGGGAGAATGATTTTCACGGGGCCGCCGTGACCTCTTATGAAAATCTTCCGGAGTTGGCTGACGCCAATCCCGCGGTCCAAACATTGGGCGTGGATTTACAGATTGTGCCAGCCGTCGCCGGTTCAAGCCTGGTGCATTCCCACACGTGGTATGCAAACATGGCGGGCCACATTGCGTCCCTGCTGCACGGCATTCCGCACGTGCTCAGCGCGCACAGCCTCGAGCCCCTGCGGCCCTGGAAGGCTGAGCAGCTGGGCGGCGGATACGCAGTTTCCTCATGGGTGGAAAAGACGGCATACGAGGCTGCGGCCGCCATCATTGCCGTCTCCGATGGCATGCGCCAAGACATCTTGCGCAGCTACCCGGACGTGGATCCAGCAAAGGTCAAGGTCATACACAACGGCATCGATGTTGCCGGCTGGCAGCGGGATGAGAAGGACGACGTCGTCCGTTCCCTTGGCATTGATCCTGACCGTCCCAGCGTGGTTTGGGTGGGCAGGGTGACGCGGCAGAAGGGCGTGCCCTACCTTTTGAAGGCTGCCGCCGCGCTGCCGCCGGAGGTTCAGTTGGTGTTGTGTGCGGGCGCGGCCGATACGCCTGCCTTGGGCGCCGAAGTCAATGCACTCATCGAGGGTTTGAAGGCGGAGCGTGACGGCGTGATCGTCATTGAGCGCATGTTGCCCAGGGCTGAGCTGGTTCAAGTTCTAAGCCACGCGACAGTGTTTGCCTGCCCGTCCATTTACGAGCCGTTGGGGATCGTGAATCTGGAGGCCATGGCGTGTGGTGCAGCAGTGGTTGCAAGCGCGACGGGCGGAATCCCTGAAGTTGTTGCCCATAGCGAGACTGGGCTGCTGGTGCCGCTGGAGCAGGTCGGCGACGGAACTGGCACCCCGCTGGATCCGGATAAATTCGTGGCTGATTTTGCCGCGGCAATGATTGAGGTCGTGAACGATCCTGCCCGCGCAAGGTCAATGGGGGAAAAGGGGCGCCAACGCGCAGCTGATCATTTTTCATGGGAATCAATTGTTGAGCAAACGTTGGATGTTTACAAAAGCGTGCTTCCGGAAGAATAAATCTGTTGGCCGACTAATTACTGCGGCTTTATGACTTGGATATGTCGCAGTATGACTTGCGAGTGAAGGCCCCATCCGCGGATGGGGCCTTCACTTATATCCGGAGCGTTGCCAACCCTGAGTTGCACCGGGCCGTTTAGGCCATTCGAAATGCCCATTGCGCCGGATTTGGAACGGAGCCCAGATGACTGTGGATAAGTTCTGGCACGTCTGCAGCATCGCGTGTACCTTGGAAACAAGCCAAAGAGCAGCTGCCTCAGCGTCGAGGTACGCTGCCCACTCAGTACCACGAGTAGGGGCCGGCGATGCAGGACAGCAACACCACAGCCAGACAGTCGAAGATCCGGGCGGGACACCACAGCCGCACGAAAATCGCCTGCGGCGTCCTAGCCGCTTTCACCGCCGTATTGCTTGCACTCACGGGATGCACTGCAGCAGCAAACGGCACCAACACCGCTGGGCCGGGCATCACATCCGCGGCAAACGCAGAAACCCCGGCGCCGACCACGAAAGCAGCTCCTTCGCCCACTGCCGAAGCGGTCTACAAGCCGGCATCAGCCGAAGGCCCCGCCCAAAATGTCCCCGTGCCCGTGCTCCCAGGCAAAGCCAAGGAATTCAGCAAAGAGGGTCTCATCGCGTTCGCTGAATACTGGTACGAAACCCTCGGTTACGCTTTTGAAACCGGAGACGCCGGACCCATGATGGCCATAACTGCTAGTGGTTGTCCCACATGTGCGGCCATGCAAGAGGCCGTTGAATCGTGGCACGCAGAGGGTCGTTGGATCGTTGGTGGCCAAATGATCGTTTCATCCACAGATACGTCCTTCGTTCCTCTTGAAGACGGTAGTTATCAAGTGGTTCTGCTGGTCCGTCAAGAGAACGTAAAGTACTTTCGCAGTGACAAGACCTTAGCTGAAGACAAAGGTATCAAGAGCGCAGTCGCTGACTTGCTAGTAGCCCGCTACGACTCTGGTAAATGGACCGTCGTCAATGTTTCGCATCTTGAAGGCAGTAAATAATGACCAGCCTGTCAGTCCGCTTATGGCGTTTAGGTGGCGTGATCGCTTTGACTCTGACGTTTCTGATCTCCGCCGCATTCTTGGCAGTCGCTGAGACCATAGATCCACCACGGCCCGACTGGGTCGATACAGGCATCGACACAGTGGGGTTTGTGCCAATCCCAGGGTCGGACAATCATTACACCCCAGCTCCTTCCACCGGGCCAGAAGACCCCTACAAATATGAGCCTCGGAGCGCCTGCACCGATGGTGACAGCAACATTTTCCCAGCATGCGCTGCAGTGATGCCTTCGTGTGCTGCCGGTACCGGCAGCACTGATGGCACGCCCGGCAACGCAATCTACTGGTATAGGGCCTTGAAAACGGCCGTTCCACCAGTCTGGACATACTATTCCGGTCCGGAGTGCGTGTACGGTGAAAAGCCGCGTGATCTCCTTGCAGAGATCGCAGCCCAGATAGCAAGTGAATTCCAGCGCACACCCGTCGCAGCAGCAACCATCGGGAGCCAGCCAGGACCACACACCCTTCGCGGCAAGGAGACCAACGTCTACGCCGAAGCAACCACTCAAACCTTCAACATCACTCTCCTCGGCCAGCAAGTGACAATCACAGCGACACCCGTGGCGTACACCTGGAATTACGGCGACGGGACCGTGTGGGGGCCCACGCCAGTCCACGGTGCTCCTCTGTACAAGGACCGCATTGGCGAGCAGACTCAGACCAGCCACGTGTACACCGAGACCGGCAGTGTCAGCATCAATCTGACCACCCACTTCAATGGCAGCTACACCGTTAATGGCGGTCCTGAACTTCCCATACCGGGCCAGGGCAATATCGCCTCACCGGCATTGGGTCTGACTGTTTGGCGCGCCAAAACCAACCTCTACGCCGACAACTGCTTCCAAAACCCTCAAGGAGTTGGCTGCTAACCCCGAGTCGGCAGATGGGGGATCCCGAACTTTTAGACAGAGCTTGCTGCTGGTCGTCATGTGAGCGACTGGTGACGAACCAAAGAAGGGGCCGACAGCGGCTGGCAACACGCCCATCCAACCGTTAAACGTTCGACGGCGGCACCCACCGGGCGCCGCCGTCGAACTTCAAACTGTCATTCCCCTACAAGACTGGGCTACTTTTTTGCGGCACTCTTCGCCTTCAGGATCAGCACCTTTTCATCGATCGGGGCGTCGGAGCTGGCCCGCAGCTTACGGAAGTAGTCGCGTGCCTCATCCTGTCGCTCACGCTCAATGCCCGAAGCGATCGTGGCCCGGAGGTGCTCGGGGCCATACCCGAACGCGTCCACCAGATCCACCGCGTGGGGGCGCAATTTGGACAGAGTCCGGTTGATGTAGGGGGCCAGCGTGCGGGCGCGCTGCATGGAAATGCGTCCGTTCATCAGGTACCAGTCGAGGTGCTTTTCGATCAGCGTCAGGCCGAACAAATCGCGCAGCCGGGTCAGCACCCGCTTGGTTCCGGCGTCCTCGATCCGGCCCAGTGCTGTCGTGAAGGCCTCCCACTGCAGTAGTTCAGCATGGGCCCGGGCTGCTTCAATCAAGGCGTTTTGGTTGTCATTGAAGATCTCCGCGCCCTTCTCCTTGGGCAGCTTCGCAGCTTCCTTCAGGGCGCCTGCAACATCGGCGACCATGGTCTGGACCCGGTCGGCAAGCATCTGGCGCTGCGTGTCCTCATCCTTCAGGGCCCTGGCGGACTTCTGGGCGGAACCGGAGTCAGCGACAAATTGTGCCACCTGCCGCAAGCCAGTCTTGTTCAAGGTGAGGTCGGCGGCCTGGCCCACAACGAACCGTGCCAAAACCCCAAAATCAAGGTTGCGGAAGTCCTTGCTGTAGTCAGCCAACAGCCGCTTGGCCACCAGCTGCAGCAGGACTGTGTTGTCGCCTTCAAAGGTGGCGTACACGTCAAGGTCGGCGCGTAGTGACGTGAACCGGTTTTCAACCATGAAACCCGCACCGCCACATGCCTCCCGGCATTCCTGCAGCGTGTCCAGGGCGTGCCAGGTTGTCATGGATTTCAACGCCGCAGCCAGTGTTTCCAGGTCCTGGCGGTCCTCGTCTGTGTCATGGGCCCCGGAGAACACGTCGTTAAACTTCACGAGCAATTCCTCGTGGGCAAAAGCAGCCGCATACGTGGTCGCCAGCAACGGAAGCAAGCGGCGCTGATGGCGCTGGTAGTCAAGCAGTACAACTTCCTCAGTGTCTGAGGCGGCGTTGAACTGCCGGCGTTCGGTGGCGTACTGGATGGCAATCTTCAAGGCGACCTTGGACGCGGCAACAGCTGCACCGTTCAGGGAAACACGGCCCTGGACCAGGGTGCCCAGCATCGTAAAGAAGCGCCGTCCGGGACTGGCGATCGAGGAGCTGTAGCTGCCGTCAACGGCAACGTCGCCGTAGCGGTTCAGCAGGTTTGTGCGGGGGATCCGCACGTGGTCGAAGGCAAGACGGCCATTGTCAATGCCGTTCAGCCCGCCCTTGATGTTGTCGTCAAGGCCCTGGATGCCGGGCAGGAATTCCTTGCTCGCCGGGTCGCGCAGTTCAACATAGAACGCGTGCACCCCGTGGTTGACGCCCTTGGTGATCAGCTGGGCAAACACGACGGCAGCCAAACCGTCCACAGCGGCATTGCCAATGAATTCCTTCCAGGCAGCCCGGAACGGGGTGTGGATGACAAATTCTTCCGTGGCCTCGTCGTAGGTGGCAGTGGTGGCGATTGATGCCACGTCGGAACCGTGGCCGATCTCAGTCATCGCAAAGCAGCCCGGAATCTCCAGGTTCATGATGCCTGGCAGCCATTTGTCCTGGTGCCCTTCGTTGCCCAGATGCAGCACGGCGGAACCGAACAGGCCCCACTGCACACCGCCCTTGATCTGCAGCGACGGGTCCGCAATGACCAGCTCCTCAAAGCCGGCAACATTGCCGCCGTGGTCGTCGCTGCCGCCCAGACGCTCGGGGAACGCCCGGTGGACACCGTTTTGCTGAACCAGGATGCCCATCTGCTTGAACACCAGTTTGCGGTGTTCTATGTGCGTCAGCCCCTCAACCTTGCGCAATTCAGGCTTGCCGGCAAGCTCTCGGGCCGCCAGTCTGACGTCCGCCCACCGGCCAAGGAGTACTTTGCCGAGCTCGGCCACGTCAACGCCGGCGTTGTCGTGGTCGGCTGCGCGAGAAACTGGGGTCAATACATTACTCATGATCTTCCTTCTGCTGCGGTTGCTGAACGGGGAGGGGACGCGGGGGATTCAAGCTGCCCCACGCCGTCGAACAGCCACGTTGAGATCTGCTCAGCCATGGCGTTTGAATCTGGTTTGCCGGGTGCATCCGGGGCCTGCAGCCACAATTCGCCGGTCGTGCGCACCAGGCCAATGGCGGCCGTGGGCCAATAGCCCAGCAGCGGCGAATCCGGATCGCCCATGAGGTCCCGCATCGGTTCGGTGATCATCGCCGTCACGGAGTCAAAGAATCCGCTCAGTTCACCGGACTGCCGGGGATCACCGTCCGCAGGGATGGTGACGAAGAAATAGACGTTCGGGGAGGTTTGCGCCATGTGCAGGTAGGCCTGGACCATGGCGGTGACGCCTGCCCGCGGCTCGGTGGCGCCCTGTCGTGCCGCGGCAATGGTGTCCTGCATCTGCCTGATCACCACCGTGCCAACAGCCTGCCGAAGCCCGGATTTATCACCAAAATAGCGGTAGAACACCGATTTTGACGTCCCCGCCTTCGTGGCAATGTCCTCCATGGACGCATCGGGCCCCAGGCGGTGGATGGCCCGCCTGGTTGCCTTGATCAAGGTACGACGACGTTCCTCACGATGGACTTCCCACCTCGCCGAGCGTCCGTCAACAGTCACCGGAATTTCTGGACCGCTGCCGCTGTCGGCACCAGATTCCGCCGACATGGCGGGGGCTTCGCCTTGGTCGGGCACTGGGGAAGGAACCGGCGGCGTCGGATCCTGTTGCAAGATGTTCACGATACCCAGCGTATCAAGTACGCTGGGTATCAGTAACAAACGGCGTTCCCAAAGGAGAGAGCTTCATGACCACCCCCACAACACCAGGCACCGCAACCACTGCCGTGTCTTCCGGCACCTCGACAACCCAGGCGGGCGCCGCTTCCGCAAAGAAGGCAACAGTGCCCGTGACACGCAGGGCCGTCATTGTTGGCGGAAACCGCATCCCCTTTGCACGCTCCGGAGGGGCCTACGCGCACTCCTCAAACCAGGACATGCTCACGGCTGCGCTCGACGGTTTGATTGCCCGATTTGGTTTGGCTGATGAGGAGATTGGCGAAGTTGCCGCAGGCGCGGTGCTCAAGCATTCCAGGGACTTCAATCTCACCCGCGAGGCAGTTCTCGGCTCCGCCCTGGCCGCCACAACTCCCGCGTACGATCTCCAGCAGGCCTGCGCCACAGGCATGGAGGCAGTCATCGGGCTGTCAAACAAGATCAAGCTGGGCCAGATCGACTCGGCCATTGCCGGCGGCGTCGATTCCGCCTCGGATGCCCCCATTGCTGTCAGTGAGGGCCTGCGCGGAATTCTGCTCGACCTCAACCGCGCCAAGACAACGGGCCAGAAGGTGAAGATCCTCAGCCGCATCAGGCCCAAGGACCTCTCCCCGGATGCGCCCTCCACCGGCGAACCGCGAACGGGCCTTTCGATGGGGGAGCACCAGGCGCTCACCACCGCCCAGTGGAAGATCAGCCGTGAAGCCCAGGACCAACTGGCCCTGGCCAGCCACAAGAACCTGGCCGCCGCCTACGACAGGCATTTCTTCGATGACCTCATCACCCCGTTCCGGGGACTGACCCGCGACTCGAACCTGCGTGCAGACTCAAGCTTGGAGAAACTGTCCAAGCTCAAGCCTGCCTTCGGCAAGTCGCTCGGCGACGCGGCGACCATGACAGCAGGCAACTCCACCCCGTTGACCGACGGCGCCTCCGCTGTCCTGCTGGCTTCCGAAGAATGGGCCACCGCACGAGAGCTGCCCATCCTGGCCAGCGTCGTGGACGGCGAAGCGGCAGCCGTTGACTTTGTCCACGGCAAGGACGGGCTGCTGATGGCCCCGGCCTTCGCCGTTCCCCGCCTGCTGGCCCGCAATGGCCTGACGCTTGATGACATCGACTACTTTGAAATCCACGAAGCCTTCGCCGGAACGGTGCTCAGCACACTTGCCGCGTGGGAAGACGAGGAATTTGGCACGAAGCGGCTCGGCCTCGACGGCGCCTTTGGATCCGTCGACAGGGCCAAGCTCAACGTCAACGGCTCGTCCCTGGCGGCCGGCCACCCCTTCGCCGCAACCGGCGGGCGCCTCGTGGCAACCCTGGCCAAAATGCTCCACGAACGCGGTCAGGTCAACGGCCGCCCCGCCCGCGGCTTGATCTCCGTCTGCGCCGCAGGCGGCCAAGGCGTCGTCGCCATCCTGGAAGCACGGTAGCCACATGAGCACGCAAAAAACAGCCGCCGGCCTGCGTGAAAAGGCCGACAAGTACACAGAATTCGTCAGCCGCGGCTTCGGCAAGGACCTGGCCAAGCGCCTCGGCCTGCCCCAACCGGCGATCCTGCGCCGCTACAGCCCCGCAGCCCCGCTCGTTGAAGGCCCCATCCTCGTGGTCGGCAAGGGTGCAGGCCCCGACGCCGTCGCAAATGTCCTGCTTGACTGGCACCAGGACGTGCGCAGGCATGCAACACCGAAGGAAAAGCTCGGTGCCATCGTGGTTGTCCTGGACGAGCTCGCCCACCCCGATGAGTTGTCTGAGCCCATGCTCGCCGTGGGTTCGGCGCTGCGGGACCTCAACAAGAACGCCCGCGTCGTCGGCATTTCCCGCCCGGCATCTGCCGGCGACGCTCCTGCCGTGGCCGCCGCCCGCAACGGTGTCGACGGCATCATCCGATCGCTGGCCAAGGAACTGCGCGCCGGCGCCACGGCCAACGGTGTCTTGCTGGCCAACGGCATCCCCGCGCAATCACCCAGCGCCATGTCAGCCCTGCGCTTCTACCTGTCCGGCCGTTCAGCCTTTGTCGACGGGCAGTTCCTGACCGCGTCCTCAGAGGGTGCAAAGGAACAGTCCGACTGGAAAGAGCCGCTCAAGGGAAACGTTGCCGTGGTGACGGGCGCGGCGCGGGGGATAGGTGCGGCCATCGCCCGCACACTCGCCCGCGACGGCGCCACAGTCATAGCTGTGGACGTTCCCGCCGCGGGCGACCACCTGGCCGCCGTCGCCAATGAGATTCACGGCACCGCACTGCAGCTGGACATCACCAACACCGACGCGGGTCAACGCATCCTTGAGCACGCGCTGGGACGCTACGGCAGGCTCGACATTGTTGTCCACAACGCAGGCATCACCCGTGACAAGTTGCTGGCCAACATGGATGCCGCGCGCTGGGACTCGGTCATCGCCGTGAACATCGCCGCGCAGCTGCGCATGAACGAAGCTTTTCTGGCAAGCAGTGACTTTGCACAGAACTCACGCATCGTCAGCGTCGCCTCCACCAGCGGCATCGCAGGCAACCGCGGCCAGACCAACTACGCCGCGTCCAAGGCCGGCGTCATGGGTCTGGTCCGGTCAACTGCACCGCTGCTGGCCGAAAGTGGCGGTACCGTGAACGCCGTCGCCCCCGGATTCATTGAAACCGACATGACGGCCAAGATTCCCTTTGCCACCCGAGAGGTCGCCAGGCGGCTGAACAGCCTCCAGCAGGGCGGCAAGCCGAGCGACGTGGCCGAGGCCATCGCCTACTTTGCCCAGCCCGGCGCAGCAGGGGTGACAGCCAACATCCTCCGGGTGTGCGGCCAGAACCTGGTGGGGCAATGACAGCCGAGACGGTGTTGACTGAGATGCCGTCCCTGTCCAAGCTTTACGTCAACGCAGCAGCCACGGCGGCCAAGGGCCGGCTCATCCGCGCCGAACCGGTCGTGGCCCTGCCCCCACGGGCCGTGGAGGTTCGCGGCGTGCGTGCCGATTTGGTCAAGGTGACCGAGTTTGCGCACCTCATGGGGCAGCCGGCACGTGACGTGTTGCCGTCCGGCTACCTGCACGCCCTCGTCTTTCCCGTGGCGATGAGCGTCATGGTTCAGGACGACTTTCCGCTGCCCCTGCTGGGCATGATCCACCTGCGCAACGAGGTGGAGCACTTTGCGCCCGTGCTCTTTACGGATGAATTGTCAGTGCGGGCCTGGGCCCGGGATTTGACGGGCCACAGGAGCGGCACGCAGGTTCAGCTTGTGGCGGAGATCCACAACGCCGACGGCACCGAGCTGCTGTGGCGCGGCACCTCCACCTACCTGGCCAAGGGCGTTTTCCTGCCCGGACTGGACCAGCCTATGGCGGCGGCCGGAAGGATCGACTTTGCTCCTCCCACGCCCACCGCGCAGTGGCGCCTGGGCGTGGACACGGGCCGCGCCTATGCCGCAGTTTCGGGAGACTTCAACCCCATCCACCTGAGCGTCCTGACAGCCAAGGCTCTGGGGTTGCGACGCTCGATCGCGCACGGAATGTACGCTGCTGCGCGCGTTCTGGCGACCGTGCCGCAGGCGAAGCCGGATGCCTTCAGCTGGGACATTTCCTTTGATTCGCCGGTGTTTTTGCCGGCCACCGTGTCCCTGGAGGTCGTGGACCACAGGAGCGACGACGGCGCCTGGCTGCGTTCGGAGTTCACCGCCTGGAATGCGCGCAGTGCTAGGCAGTACTTCCACGGCACGGTATCGGCAGGCTGCCCCTGAGCTGCAGCCATCCCGGGCGATCCGCGTCGCGGTGACGCCCGGGTGCGGTAATGGGGTGCCGGCGGTTCAGTTGGCCATGGAGTCTTCGTGGGCATACGCAGCGATCAGCGACTGAATTTCGCGGATTGCGGCGTTGTCGAGGCCGCTGGGTGCCACACCGTTCCACGCCTCCACCGCAACGTCACCGAAATTGTGGCCATGGCTGGCAGGAACGGACTCGCCCATGAACATGTCGAAAGCCACCTGTAAATAGGTCACAAGCGGGATCCACACCATCGAATCGCTGACGTCCTGGGCACGGCCGCCGCTGGCTGCGGTTCCTGCGAGCCAGTCCGGCTTGTGCCAGATCAGCCGCGGAGTAAGCCACGTCACAGCGTCGGTGCCGTGCTGCAGGTAGGCCACCCGCGCCGGCTCCCAGATTCCCGGGAGCTTGCCGAAATCACCATTGTTGGACAGCCAGCGGACGTTGCGGCCGGCCTCGTACACGGGCTGCCAGGGCGGGGAGCCCGCCTCACGCGCGGCCTGAAGCTTGCCCCATGGCTGGGAATTGTTGGGTGCACCCGCGAAGACGGCTCCGTCAATGCTGCCAGTCAGGTCCTCGACGCCGGAAAAGGCCGACTGCATGCCGGAGGCACCAAGGCTCAACCCATACACAAAGAGTTCAGGCCTGTGCCCCGCAGGCAGCGCTTGCCATTCCGCCCTGACTGCTTGGTAAAGCGCCTGGCTGGAATCACGGGGGAGCTCCTGGTGAAACAGAAAAGACACCCAACTGGGCTGGTGGGAATACTGCATTGACACTATTGCGGTGTCACCCTCGTGCAGGTATTCCACGGAGTCCATGGCCTGACGCTCCAGCCAGCCGGATCCCGTGGGCGTGGCAATCACCAGCATGCGGCGGTCAAAGCCGCCGGTGCGCTTGAGCTCGGCCACTGCCAGCTTGGCGCGGGCTGCCATGGATTCATCTTGTTCGGCCCCGACGTAGACACGGACGGGTTCCTTGGCTGGGCGCTGCGTGACCGTCTCGATCGCGGCAGCCGTGGGGCCGCCGCCGACGAAGGCGCGTCCCTGCATTCCCAACTTTTCCCAGTCCACCGAGGATTCCGCACCTGCCGATCGAAACTTGGAAGCCGGCTCCTTTATGCCATCGGGAGTGGTGTCGTTGCGGGCCGAGTAGATGCTGTCGGTGCCAATCAAGGCGGATGTGACCAGCAGCGTCAGTGCCAGCAATGCGGCCACGGTGCCTGCGAGGAGCCCGCCCGCCGTGACTAGTGCGGGTTGCTGCGTTGCCCGCCGGGCCCATTGTCGGCCCAGACCGGTCATTTTGTGCAGGCCCAGACGAACGCCAAACACGACTGCAACCATGGCAAGGGCGACGGCAAAGAACGTCAGAAGGTCGAGGCCGTCAACCGGCGGCATCTCCACCTTTTCGCGCACATCGTTTTGCCAATGCACTGCCAGTGCACCCATCAGTGCGAGATACAGCAGCCCTGCAGCACCCGCGGCCAACCAGGCCCACGGCGGCAAGGTGCGCTTGCGGACGAGGGCGGCTGGCCGACGTCGTGCCAGCTGCTTGGCAACAGTCCGGGCAAGCCACGCTGCGGCCACATATGCCAGGCCAAAACTCAGGCCCGCCAGAAAGCCCTGGAAAAGGGCAGGGCGGGGGACAAGTGACGGGGTGAGCGCCAAGGCGACAGCGGCGATGCCGGCAACGAGGGCAACAGCTGTGGTTGAACGGTTTTCGTGCATGGGCATGGGCCTCTGTCGCGCAGGAATGAAGCCCCCAGCCTATCCGCTGCGAGCCCCCAGGGCCTGCCTGCTTGCCACGTCGACCTGCCCGTTCACAGTGGCCATCGTGCCCGCAAAGCTGCCTGCTGCGTGCGCGTTGGCGGAGCCAAAGGACATTGTCTGGCCGCGGGCCGAGCGAAGGCTGGGGTGAAGCGATCGAACGTGCTCATCGGCACGGTCAAGGCGGCTGGCCAGGACGAGCTCGTTTCCCGGCCCGCCCGCGGCCACCTCATTCTTGTGGATGGCAGCGATGCGTTGGGCCACAGTGGTGAGGAAGCCCAGCTGGAACTGTCTGCGCTCGAGGGTTTTCTCATGGGCGGAGAGGAAAGGCTTGTACGGGTAGTCCAGCCACCAGGACTGCATGGCGGTTTCCAACTGCAGCCCAAGTGAGACAAAGAGACGCAGGATCTGGGCGACGTCCGACTCGGCGCCGATCAAATAGAGCAGCTTCTTGTTGCCGGTGTTTGCCTGCAGCACCCGCACAGTGTCGAAAGCCAAGGCAATGGCCGTCAACCCCCTCGCCTGGCCGACCCGGTACTGGCCGCTCAGCTCAAAGCGTTCTTCGACCATGAGCTCTTGCGGCTTTCCGGATTTCCCTGCCTCCGCGTCAATGCTGGCCTGTTCAATCCCGTAGCGGACCATGAGCCGTTCGGCGTGCTCCTGGAAAGTCTGCGCTTCCGCGGGGAACGGGGTGCTCTCGGCCTTGGCCAACAGCTTGGTGATGAGCTTGAGCGTTCTTTTTGCCTTGTCGGCTGCTTCGCCGGCATTCTCCAACATCTTTCGGCTCCTTTGACGTCGCACTGCGTAATCATGCACTTCGCAATCACCCGCAGCACCACCTGGCACAGCACCGTGGTGATTGTGTCTGCGTTGATTAAGACAGTAGCTTGGGGCCCTGACATTCCCGGGCGGGCAAACAAAAAGACTCCCTGGGAACCTAAGTTCCCAGGGAGTCTGTCAGTGCGCGGAAAGGGACTTGAACCCTCACCCCGTTTCCAGGACTAGCACCTCAAGCTAGCGCGTCTGCCATTCCGCCACCCGCGCAGGTGATCACGGGATCCTGATTCTTCCCTTCGGATGAATCGTTGTCTCCCGCAGCAGCGATGAAAACAATAGCACGACTTTTGCGAGAACCAATAATCGAGGCCCCGGGTTCGGTTTGCGGACGGTTCAAGCGGCCGCCCGGGCCCGAAAGGTAGGCTGGGTTCCACGCCATCGCACAAAGGAGTTTTCCAGTGAACACCGTCAGGCCTGAGGATGAAGTCGCAGGCATCTGCGCCGATCTCATCCGTTTCGACACCAGCAACTTTGCCGACAACGAAGGCCCCGGCGAACGGGCCATCGCCGAGCACACAGCCGCCTTGATCACCGACGTCGGCCTCTCCGCCGAGCTGTACGAATCGTCGCCGGGACGTGCAAACGTCGTCTCCCGCATTGAAGGCACCGATTCCTCCCTCCCTGCGCTCGTGGTGCATGGACACCTGGACGTTGTCCCGGCCCAGGCGCAGGACTGGACGGTTGACCCCTTCTCGGGCGAAGAAAAGGACGGCTTGATTTGGGGCCGCGGCGCCGTGGACATGAAGGACATGGATGCCATGATCTTGTCCGTGATGCGTTCCATGGGCAGGGAAGGCCGCAAACCCAAGCGCGACATCGTGTTTGCCTTCTTTGCCGACGAGGAGGCAGGCGGGACCTATGGTGCGCGCTGGTCGGTTGACAACAGGCCCGATCTCTTCGAGGGGGCTACCGAGGCCATCTCCGAGGTCGGCGGCTTCTCGACCGACATCAACGGCAAACGTGCCTACCTGCTGCAAACAGCCGAGAAGGGGCTCGCCTGGCTCCGCCTGACGGCTCACGGCAGGGCCGGCCACGGCTCCCACATCAACACGGATAACGCGGTGACGCGCCTGGCCCGGGCGGTCACGCGCATTGGGGACCACCAATGGCCCATCGAGTACACCGACACCACACGTGCCTTCCTGGAGGGTGTCTCCGAACTGACAGGCATTGAATTTGACGAGTCGAACCCTGACACGCTGCTCAGCCAGCTCGGCACGGTGTCCCGATTCGTCGGCGCCACGCTGCAGAACACGTCCAACCCCACGTTCCTGAAGAGCGGCTACAAGGCGAACGTGATTCCGGGCACGGCCGAGGCCATGATCGACATCCGCACCCTGCCCGGCCAGCACGAACAGGTCCTTGAAATCGTCCGCGAACTGGCAGGTGAAGGGGTCGACATCTCGACCATCCACAACGATGTGTCGCTCGAAACGCCCTTCGCCGGCAACCTGGTGGACGCCATGATCGACTCCCTGCACGCCGAGGACCCGGGTTCCACCGTCCTGCCCTACACACTGTCCGGCGGCACCGACAACAAGTCACTGAGCCGCCTGGGAATCACCGGCTACGGCTTCGCACCGCTGCAACTGCCGCCCGAGCTGGATTTCACCGGCATGTTCCACGGCGTGGACGAGCGCGTCCCCGTCGATTCCCTCAAATTCGGCGCCCGCGTCCTCGACCGCCTGCTGAGCACTTACTAAGCCCATGAAAGGCACGACCATGACACCCGAGGAACTTCTGCCCGACGAGCTGCTGGCGCGTTTTCGCGACCGCGCCAAAGGCTACGACGAACGCAACGAGTTCTTCCACGAAGACCTGGCCGAGCTGAAGACCCAGGGTTACCTGCGCATGTTTGCTTCCGAGGACGACGGCGGACTCGGCTTTGGTCTGGAACAGGCGGCTGCCGCGCAACGCAGGTTGGCGACGGCGGCCCCGGCCACAGCATTGGCGGTGAACATGCATTTGGTGTGGACCGGCGTCGCCCATCTCCTGTCCCGGCGCGGGGATGACTCCCTGCACTATGTCCTGCAGGAAGCTGTGGCGGGGGAGGTGTTTGCCTTCGGCAATTCGGAGGCTGGCAACGACTCGGTGCTTTTTGACTCCAACACCGTGGCTGCGCCGCTGGGCGACGGCGGCTATGCCTTCACGGGCACGAAGATCTTCACCTCGCTGTCACCGGCGTGGACCCGGCTGGGGATATTTGGGAAGGATGCGACGGGGGAGGAGCCGCTGCTGGTGCACGCGTTCATCACACGGGACTCGCCCGGCTACACCATCAAGGACGACTGGAACACCCTGGGCATGCGCGCCAGCCAGTCGAACACCACAGTGCTCGACGGCGTCGTGGCGCCTGCCGAACGCGTCTTCCGGAAGCTTCCTGTGGGGCCGAACGCGGATCCGCTGATTTTTGCCATCTTTGCCTGCTTCGAGACGCTGCTGGCCGCCGTATACACGGGGCTGGGGGAGCGGGCGCTGGACATCGGGGTGGCGTCAGTGCAGAAACGCAGGTCCAAGAAATCGGGGAAGAGTTACGCCCAGGATCCTGACATCCGCTGGCGCATCGCCGACGCCGCCCTGGCGATGGATGGGCTCTATCCCCAGCTGGAGTCGGTGGCCCGGGACGTGGACAACCTGGTGAACCACGGGAGCCAGTGGTTCCCGAAGATGGTGGGCCTGAAGGTTCGTGCCACCGAAACGGCGCGTACGGTGGTGGATCTGATCATCCGGGTCAGCGGTGGCGGGACGTACTTTGCCGGAAATGAGCTTGGCCGGCTGTACCGCGATGTGCTGGCGGGCATGTTCCACCCCTCGGATGACGAATCAGCCCACTCGACCATCGCCAACGCCTGGTTGGGGCCGATTGAGCCCTGACGGGGCGCATTAATACACTGTCAGGGTCCGCTCCACCCGCAGAACTTTCCTTCGCATGCGGTATTTACGTTGCCCTCCCAGGTACAGCGTGCTGCGCTCCAGCTCCCATTTCCCGTATTCAGCATGCTCACGAAGGCGCTGGTAGGCGACGGGGACGGGCTCGCCGGAGTCGACGGTGATCTCGAGATATTCGTACTGGCGCAGGGGCGCCCCGCGGCCGGTAAATGCCGGTTTGATCGATTCCCTCATGAATTGTCCTTTCCGCCTGCGCTCATCTGCCCTTGCCCATCCGTTAACGGTCAATGACCACTGTGTTCAATAACCAAGCTACCCCCTGCCGTGCCAGGTGGAAGCCACCGCGGAAAAAGGACTTTCAAGTTCGCGGGCACACTGGTACCGTCAATCGCATGAGCATTGATCCCCGCGCAGCACTGAGCGCCTTGACCACAGCATTGGAAGAACACTTGGTGGCCGCCTCAGCGCGCCGGGGGGAAGAGGACCCCATTGTGGAGGCCACCTTCCTGGGCATTATCGATGCCTTTGAAGCCTACGAGGAAGCCCTCTTTGACGCCTTTGATGAGGTGACACCGCTTGTCATTTACGGGGAAGACGGCGATGAAGACTTCGACGATGACGAAGATGATGAACACGAGAACGACGATTCCGAGAACTCCCTCGAACCGCTCACGGACTAGTTCCGTCCAGGCATAATTTACCCACCTGTTGTGACACTGAAGGCCCTCCCAGGAGGGCCTTCAGTGTCACAACAGGTGGGTCTTGCTTTCCCTGCGCTTAGCGCTGGTGGCGTGAAACCTCACTGAGGACAGTCACAATTTGTTCCGGCAGGGGAGCCAACGACGAAGTGAGGATTTCCTGGAGCTGCCCCCTGGTCCGGGGTCCGACAACGGCCGCTGACACGCCCTGGTGTTCCAGCAGCCAGCTCAAGGCCACGTCCAGGGGAGCGCGCCCAAGTCCCTTCGCAGCCGTCACGAGTGCCTCCGTGATCCTGGCCGGGCGGCCCTCCAAGTATTTCTCCACATAGCTGCCCATGGTGGCGCTGGCGCCCCGCGAGTCGGCGGGGATCTGGCCGCGGTACTTGCCCGTCAGTACGCCACGGCCCAGCGGTGCCCAACACAACAAGCCTGCACCGACATGTTCGGCTGCAGGGATGACCTCTTGTTCCACGGTGCGTGCAAGCAGGGAGTACTCAACCTGGTTGGCCACGATCGGGGCATCCGACAGGCTTGCCGCACGTGCCAGCTGCCATCCGTTGTAGTTGGACACCCCCGCGTAGCGGACGCGCCCGCTGCTGACAGCATGTTCAAGGGCCCCAAGGGTTTCTTCCAAGGGCACGTTGTCATCCCAAATATGGGCCAGCCACAAATCGAGATGGTCGGTGCCCAATCTGGCAAGGGAAGCGTCAAGGCCTGCCAGCATGGCGCGCCTTGACGTGTCCACCATGCGCCTTCCATTGCGATGGCTGACACCGGCCTTGGAAATCAGGACAACATCGCTGCGCGGGACAACATCACCGAGCAGCTCGCCAAGAATGGCCTCGCTGCGCCCCTCAACATGACTCACTGCCGTGTCCACGGTGGTGCCGCCTGCATCCAGAAAGTCACGCAGCTGCCCGCCTGCAGTTTCCGCGTCGGTTTCATTGCCCCAGGTCATTGTGCCCAAAGTCAGCGCCGAGACGCGCAACCCGCTGGTGCCCATGAATCGTTGTTCCATAGTGCTAGCTTACGGTGAACTTTGGGCGGATAATGCGCACCTACGGCGCCGTTGAACCCGATGCCCCCGCACATGCTTTAGGCTGAATTGCGTGAACTGGTTTGAAGCAGCCTTCCTAGGCCTAGTCCAGGGCCTGACAGAATTCCTCCCGATTTCCTCAAGCGCCCATCTTTTTGTCGTCGGCAAGTTCCTGCCCTCGGGGGCTGATCCTGGCGCGGCATTTACTGCCGTCAGCCAGCTCGGCACCGAGACGGCCGTCCTGGTCTTCTTCTGGCGCGACATCGTTCGCATCGTCAAGGCCTGGTGGGGTTCGTTGCGGGGGAGGGTGCCGCGAACCGACCCCGATGTGCGCATGGGCTGGCTGGTCATCATGGGCAGTGTGCCCATCGCGCTGCTGGGTGTGGTGTTTCAAAGCCACATTGAATCCACGCTGCGCAATTTGTGGCTCGTGGCCACAACGCTCGTTGTGTTCGGGCTGATCCTTGCCGTGGCTGACACGGTGGCGTCCCAACAACGGGAACTCAAGGACCTCAGCTACAAACACGGCATCATCTACGGGTTCGCCCAGGCGCTGTCGCTGATACCTGGCGTCTCGCGTTCAGGCGGCACCATTACCGCCGGCCTGTTGATGGGGTACACCCGTGAATCAGCCGCCAGGTATTCATTTCTCCTGGCCATCCCTGCTGTGTTTGGCAGCGGCTTCTACGAGCTCTACAAAATTGTGTCGGGACACGAGAGCGCCAACGGGCCATTCGGCATCGGCGAAACAGCCTTGGCCACAATCATTGCCTTTGGTGTGGGTTATCTCATCATCGGCTGGTTCCTGAAATTCATCTCCACCAAGAGTTTCCGCCCCTTCGTCTGGTACCGCATCGGGCTGGGCCTGTTGCTGTACATCCTGTTGGGCACCGGCGTCATCACGCCGTAACAGCGGCCGCTGCATTGGCGCCTGCGCACGGAGACAAACCCCTCGCGCGATGGCGCCTCACGGCCTCCCCAAAACCCGCTTCGCGCGTTTGGGGCCCCACGCCCGTTAGCGCCTCACGGCCTCCCCAAAACCCGCTTCGCGCGTTTGGGGCCCCACGCCCGTTAGGCTTAGCTCTGTGAAAACTTGGAAGTCCCCTGCCCTCCCTCAGCTGCCTGGCGTCATGCCAGGCCTCCAACTGCATGAAACCACCGCACAGCGGGTGGTTCCACTGCCGGACACAGAACCCGCCAGCCTGTACGTTTGCGGCATTACGCCCTACGACGCCACGCACATTGGCCACGCTGCAACCTATGTAGCCTTTGACTTGCTCAACCGGGCCTGGCGTGACCAGGACCGCACAGTCAGCTATGTGCAAAATGTCACAGACATTGACGACCCCCTCCTCGAGCGGGCCACCCGCGACGGCGTGGACTGGCGTGAACTGGCCATCTCCCAAACGGCACTGTTCCAAGCCGACATGGAAGCGCTGAACGTGCTGGCCCCGGACAATTACATTGGCGCCGTCGAAGCCATCGGCTGGATTGTGCCTGAAGTTGAGAAATTGATTGCGGCAGGCATCGCCTACCCTGTCTCGGGCGGCAGCGAAGCGCCCGACGGCGATATTTACTTCTCCGTTGAAGCAGCTTCGGCTGCGGCCAAGTCCGGCGGACCCGACTCCCCATGGTGGCTCGGGCAGATCTCCGGCCTGACCGAGGAGGAGATGCTCCCCTTCTTCGCCGAACGCGGCGGCGACCCCGAACGCGCCGGCAAGCGCCACCCTCTCGATCCGCTGCTCTGGCGTGTGGCCCGCGACGGAGAACCGTCCTGGGAAGGCGCCTCCCTGGGTGAAGGACGTCCCGGCTGGCACATCGAATGCACTGTCATTGCCCAGCGCTTCCTGCCCAAACCATTCATGGTCCAAGGCGGCGGCAGCGACTTGGTCTTCCCGCACCACGAAATGGGTGCCGGTCATGCCTTTGCGCTGGAAAGCACGCCCATGGCCCAGCACTACAGCCACACCGGCATGGTGGGCCTCAACGGCGAAAAGATGAGCAAGTCACTGGGAAACCTTGTGCTTGTCTCCGTCCTGCGCGCCGAGGGCACGGACCCGACCGCCATCCGCCTGGCCATCCTTGCCCACCACTACCGCGTCGACTGGTTCTGGACACAGGAACTGCTCGACGACGCCGAGTACCGTCTGGAGCGTTGGCGCAAGGCCCTCCAGACGGCACCTGAGGGATCAGCCAAGCCCCTTTTGGCCGAGTTGCGTGCCGCCCTCTCGCAGGACCTTGACGCACCACGGGCGTTGGCTGCCATTGACGCCTGGGCTGCGGCATCGATTGCGGCAGCAAGTGCCGCAGTCAGCAGCCAAGCCACTGGTGCAGATGCTGACGCGGCGTCGGAGCGGGACGCGGACTTGGTCTCCGACTCGCTTGAGGCACTTCTGGGCATCAGGCTCTAAGGCCACGGGACAGGTCCGGCCGCCGGTGACGCCGGTGGCCGTGTTAGCACTGACGCGCCTGATGTGAATGCCCCCGTTTCTGTTGAAAATTCTCAACAGCTACGGGGGCTTTTTCATGGGTGCATTGGGCGGTTTGTTGTGCCGCGCAGGTGTGTCGCGGGGAGGTTGGAACGAGTCAGGCGAGCCCACACACCCGTGGTGACGACCTCAGAAATATATTTGGGAAGTTGTGGATAACCGTGTTGCTTCCCAGACATAAAGGCTATAATAGTGGTATGGGCAGTTCAGGGAATTTCCCGGTCGGCCGGGATGATTCATCCACCACAGTGAGTGTGGCGGACCTGATTGCCGGGCTTGCTCTTCCTTCCATTGAACCCCTTGCCTCTGACATTGCTGCGCTGGCCGGGTTGCCTGATTTGCCGCTTCCCGAGCCCCGCCGTGGTAGCCGCCGCGATCGCACTGCTGGTGGCCCCTCTGCCGGCACTGCCGAGGTTCCTGACACTGCCGGGTCCGCCGGTGCTGGCCTCCACACTGATAGCTCTTCTGACTCTGCTGATTCTGCTGGTGGTGTGGGGTCGCGTTTGGAGGGTGTGCGGGCGTTGATGGATGGTTGCACGGATGCGATCGCGGCGTTGCATAAGCATCAGAATCAGTGCGCGGCGTTGGCTGCGGTGTTGATTGCCCGTCTTGAGTCCACGGCGGTGCTCGAGGGTGGGATTCTTGGTGTTGATGCGTGGCAGGGGGACCTGGCGCAGATGTCGATGCGGGCCGATCTGGCGGGGATCCTCTCGGTGTCCGAGAGTGTCGCGGGGCAGTTGATCCTGCACGCGGGCACGCTCGTGAAGTATTTACCGGCCACGATGGCGTGTTTGAGCAGTGGCGGGTTGGGTTGGGACTACGCGGTGATCATCGCTGAGGAAACCAGCTTGCTGCGAGAGACTGGATCACCACAGGAAACGATTGATGGGTTTGAGGAGTTCTTGCTGGGCAAGGCCGTCGATTGCACTGTGCCGAGCTTCAGGGAGAAGGCCCGGCGGCGGCGTGAACGGTTTTACCCGGAAACGATCACCCCGCGGACCCGGCGCGAATATGGTCAGCGGCGCCTGGGTGTGAGGCATTCCCGGGACGGGATGTCATGGCTGAGCCTGTACGCACCGGCCCCGACCATTGAGGGTATCTGGGATCAATGCACCCAAACCGCCCAAGCAGCCCAGGGCCCCCACGAAGACCGCACCCTGACCCAGCTCCGCGCCGATATCGCCGCATCCCTGCTGCTGCACCAGACCATGGCCGAAAACCAGATCCACGCCCCCGCCCAACCCAACACAGACACCACTGCCGCTTCCGGTACTGCCACCACCGGGGCTGACGGCACCGCCGCTGGTGGCGCTGCGGGCACTGTCGTGGTGGTGGCCGGTGATGGCCAGGGGCCGTGGTTCGCCCCCACAGACCCGTACTCGGCAGCCGGCGGGATGCCCCCGGACCCTGGCCCGGACCCGGATCTTGGTGCTGTGCAGATCCCTGCCGCGCTGATGCCTGTCTTTGACGACCCGGACTATGCAGATCCCGGCTTCAGGGACCCCGATATCCGTAACGGTCCCGACTGGGACCCGACAGCGATACCGCCGACCCTCACCCCAGCCACCACCACCACACACAACACCAGCACCGGCTCCGGTAGTACCAGTGGCGGTAACGGTGTGGGCATGGGCTCTGGTACCGGTGGTGAGGGGACAACTGCGACCAACACCAACACCAACGGTAGTTCTTGTGTGGTGGGGCCGGTGTGGCCGCCGATGCCGCAGGTCACCCCGGTGGTGTTGATTCCTGTGTTGTCGTTGCTGGGGGCGACGAATGAGCCGGCGTGGTTGGAGGGGTCGGGGCCGATCAGCATGGAAGTAGCCCGGCACTTGGCGGCAGGGGCCCCGTCGTTGTTGCGGGTGTTGGTTGATCCGATCAGCAATGAGCCCCTTGATGTGGCCCCGGAGCGTTATCGGATTGGTAAAGCGATGCGTACGATGCTGCAGATCAGGGATGAGTACTGCCAGTTTCCGGGGTGTTTGGTGAAGGCCACGAATTGCGAGGTCGACCACATCAAGAAGTTCGAACACGGTGGCCGGTCCATTTACGACAACCTTCAGACGTTGTGTCATCGCCACCACGTCCTGAAGCATTTCAAGGACGACAGGACCCGTACCGGTGAGTGCCGGACAGATCAGAGCCCGGAACGCGAAGCAGTGCGCCTGCGTGGCTGGACACCGGTCATGGTCAACGGGGGTGTCGGGTGGACGTCACCAACCGGGCGGTACTACCCGCCGAAGATTGGTGACACGCAACCACCGGTCTACCCGGAATGGTTGATGCAACACATCAACAACAACCTCAAAACACACCACCTCCACGACAACCCCGAACCCCAAAACACCGCCAACCCCGACACCGCCGCCGAGCTACAAGATCCTCAGGACCCGCAGGATCCCCTGGACTTCCTGGACTTTGACTTCCTGGACGAGGCCGACATCCCAGACTCCGACCAGGACTACAACCCCTACGCCCAAGCCCTCCCGGAACCACCACCAGGAATCTTCCCCACCGACGAAGAACAAGCCGCCCTCGACGAAGAAACCATCAACGACTACCTCACCAGCAACCCAGACACAGGGTACTGAACAGAGCGAGTACTACCTGGGCGTTTCAAAATCTGGTGCCAGCGCCGCCAATTCGTATCAAGGGTCGTCCAGCAGTTGTCGCAGACGATATGTGTCCAGTTTTGCCGGGACTTGCTTGCCGATGATGGTCGGGGGCCTTCTTGAATTCACCGGCCCGGTCGGCCGCGCTCAAAGCTGCGAACAGACTCGCGGTGCCGCGCCAAGCATTCTCATGGGTACGCTTCCCGGGCATTCCCGGCATCTTGGGCCCGTCGGCTGTAATCTGCACAGGACGTCCCTCATCCAGTGCGTGCCATACATGGACCTAAACACCCATTCAACGAATTTAGGATGCGGGACACTAAGGCGCTTTAAGGCTGGTCTTGCCCCCGGCGGCGCAGGTAGCGCTCAAATTCCTTGGCGATGGATTCACCTGTCGCTTCGGGAAGCTCTGCCGTGTCCTTGGCTTCCTCCAGCTGCCTCACGTAGGCGGCAATTTCAGCATCCTCGGAGGCAAGGTCGTTCACCCCGCGTTCCCACGCCAGTGCGTCGTCGGCCAGTTCAATCGTTGACAGCGGGACGTGCAGGAAATCCTCGATGCGGTTCAGCAGCGCCAGTTCAGCCTTGGGGGAGGGCGCCTGAGCCACGTAATGCGGCACCGCCGCCCACAATGAAATGGTGGGAAGGCCGGCCAACAGGGATAATTCGTTCAAGACACCCACGATGCCGATGGGCCCCTCGTACTGGGAGGACTCAAGGTTCAACCGCGAGCTCAGCTCGTCGTCGTCGCACGTTGCAGTGACCGGAATGGGCCGTGAATGGGGGACATCTGCAAGCAGCGCACCAACCAGCACAACATAGTTGACATTGAGCGCTGCGGCCTTGGCCAGCAACTCCGCAGTGTAGGCGCGCCAACGGTAGGAGGGCTCAATGCCGTGGACCAGCACCACGTCAATATCGGTGCCCGGAATACTTGCCTTGGCAATCTTGGTCACCGGCCACTTGATTTTGCGCCCGCCGGTGGAGGTGAGCCGGACTTCCGGACGGGTGAACTGGAAATCGTAATATTCATCCGGCTCAATGGCGGCAACCTTCTTCGCGCCCCACAGCTCGTGCAGGTACTTGAGCGCGTCGCTGGCAGCCTCGCCGGCGTCGTTCCAACCTTCAAACGCAGCCAACAAGACCGTCACGCGGTCTTCGCCGGGAGCAGGCTGCAGCAACCTCCCGGGTTCGCCTGACAGGTGGCCTGAATCGCCATTATTGATTGTGCTCACCATTCCAGCCTACGGCGACAACACGGTTCAGGCACTACGCACCACGCACAGCCATAGTTGAAAACAGTTCCACTGCCCACGCCACGTAGACTGGGGACATGCTTTTACCGACTGCCGCCGGCGCGCCCGAGGCGACCAAGACTGCCCCCACGCTCAAAGCCGTCCTCTGGGACATGGACGGAACCCTTGTTGACACCGAGCCCTATTGGATTGCCGCCGAAATTGACCTGGTGACCGCCCACGGCGGACATTGGGACGAGCAAAAAGCCATGGCCATGGTCGGAAACGCGCTGACCACCACAGCCGTCATCCTCCAGGACGCCGGCGTGCAGCTTTCAGTGCGTGAAATCATCGACCACCTCTCCCACGCCGTGATTGCCGGCATCCGCAAGACGCTGCCGTGGCGTCCGGGCGCCCGTGAGCTGCTCGCGGAACTGCACGGCCGCGGTGTGCGTTGCGCCCTCGTCACCATGAGCGAGCGCAATCTGGCCAGCGAAGTCGTCAAGGCCCTCGACGAGGACTACTTTGAATTCCTGATCACCGGAGACGAGGTTGTCAATGGAAAGCCGCACCCCGAGCCCTATCTGAAGGCAATTGACGTCCTGCGCGAAAGCGATCCCAGCATCACGGCCACCGATTGTGCCGCCTTTGAGGATTCAATTCCCGGTGTCGCATCCGCCGTTGCTTCCGGGGTTGCCACGATTGCCATCCCACATGCCGTCCCGCTGCCCGAGGATTCCCGGCACGCAACCTGGCCGACACTGGCAGGAATGACGTACGACGACGTCACAGCAGTTTTGGCCTCCCACGCCGCCTCCGCCGGAGCTGCTTTATGAGCGGTTCCGCCGACGGCACCAAGACGCGACGGGAAGGCCTGGTCCTTGGCTCGGTCAGGGGAACGCCCATCATTTTGGCCAACTCCTGGTTCTTGATCGCCGCCGTCACCGTTGTCATTTTTGGCCCGCAGCTGCAGAACATCTATCCGTCGCTTGGCGCGGGAGCCTACCTGGTCGCCTTCGCATATGCGCTACTGTTGCTTTTCTCGGTGCTCATCCACGAGCTGGCCCATGCCGTCGCCGCCAAGATGTATGGCTGGCCCACCCACAAAATCGTGTTGAACCTGTGGGGCGGCCACACTGAATTTGATTTCAGCAAGGCAACCCCCGGCAAGGCACTTGTCGTGGCATTTGCCGGCCCCATTGCCAACTTCGTGCTGGCAGGACTGGGCTGGCTGGTGAAATTGGGCCTGCCCGAGGCCGCCACGGCGGGCCCCGTGTCACTTGGCACGGCAATAGCCATCCTGCTGACCAACATCTTCATCTGGGCCAACCTGCTCATTGGTATGTTCAATGTGCTTCCCGGGCTGCCCCTTGACGGCGGGCGCCTGGTTGAGTCCATCGTCTGGAAAACCACCGGCAGCCAGGAAAAAGGCACCGTCGCCGCCGGCTGGGCCGGACGCATCATCGTGGTTGTCATCGTGGTTGTGGTCCTGGCCGTGCCGTATATCCGCGGAACCCAACCCGAGCTGACCACGACCCTCATCGTGATTGTGCTGGCCGGCTTCCTGTGGATGGGGGCCTCCGCATCAATCAAGGGGGCGGCCATCCGCCTGCGCCTGCCGGCCATCACTGCCGGCTCGCTTGCGGTTCCGGCCGTAAGCGCCTCCAAACAGTGCACGGTGGCCCAGCTCTGGACCCTGCGCGGGGAATACCCCAGCGAACCGATCGTGCTGTTTGGCGCCGATGGCAGGCCGTCCGCCGTCGTCGACGAACATGCCCTGGCACATGTCCCGCCCGAAGCAGCGCCCACAACTCCCGCCACTGCAGTGGCACGATCGTTGTCCGGGGGCGCCTACGTTCCCGACACCGCGGCAGGCGCTGAATTGGTGTCCTATCTGGCCCAGCTTCCCGACATGGAGTATGCGGTGATCAACCGGGACGGCAAGATCACCGGCCTGCTCAGCCAGGCCAAGGTTGTTGCCGCCATCACCGGCAAGCCCATGTCTTGACGCAGTCCGACGCCCCGACGCAAACCGATCCATTGAACTTCGGAGCGGAGATCCGGAACCGGCGAAGAGCATCAGGTCCCGGTACCTGACAACCGCAGCCCGGACGACGCGTCCCACGAGCACGACAGCAGCACAATTGATTTTGCGAGTACCAATACGACAGGACCCACCCATGAACCAGCAGGACACAGTTGAAGCACCGTCTCCGGACGCCCGGGAAGCGGCCGGCAGCGAAGGGGCGGGGCCGCATGGTGCAACCGCACGCCGCGGCCCGTTCCGGGCCGGAGAACGCGTGCAGTTGACGGACGAGCGCGGCCGCATGAACACGATCACCTTGACGCCGGGCACCGCCTACCACACGCACAAGGGCTTCCTTAATCACGATCTGCTGATTGGTTCCCCCGAGGGTTCGATGGTGGAAAGCAACGTGGGCCAGCAGTACCAGGCGCTGCGTCCGCTGCTGTCGGACTTTGTGCTCTCCATGCCGCGCGGCGCGGCCGTTGTGTACCCGAAGGACGCCGGGCAGATCATCACCATGGGTGACATTTACCCGGGTGCCCGCGTCGTGGAAGCCGGTGTTGGTTCCGGCGCCCTGTCCATTTCCCTGCTGCGTGCAGTGGGCGACAGCGGCTACCTGCACTCCTTTGAGCGCAGGGAAGAATTCGCCGACATTGCCCGCGGCAACGTTGAGACAATCTTTGGCGGCCCCCATCCAGCCTGGAAGATCTCCCTCGGCGACTTCCAGGACCAGGTGGTGGAGCAGGAAGCCCCCGGCAGCATCGACCGCGTTGTCCTGGACATGCTTGCACCCTGGGAGTGCCTCGACGCCGTGGCAACCGTGCTGGCCCCGGGCGGCGTGTGGATCAACTACGTTGCCACCGTCACCCAGCTCTCGCGGACAGCCGAGGCCATCCGTGCCGACGGCCGCTTCACCGAACCCGACGCCTGGGAGTCGATGGTGCGCGGCTGGCATCTTGAAGGCCTCGCCGTCCGCCCGGACCACCGCATGGTCGCCCACACCGGTTTCCTCATGGTGACCCGCCGGCTGGCCGACGGCGTGACGGGCATGACGCCCAAGCGCCGCGCCTCCAAGACGGACTTTGCGCAGGCAGACCTTGATGCCTGGACGCCGGCAGCCGTGGGGGAGCGTGCAGTCTCCGACAAGAAACTGCGCCGCGCCGCCAGGGATGCCTCGTCCACGGTCCAGACGAAGCGGACCAAGAGCAAGTCCGCAGACGAAGGAACCAGCACGGAAACCGGCCCTGAAACCGGCACCGACGAGCAATAGCACTAAAATCAGCTGTATTGGCCGGTCACGGCTGCGGAAGGATCGATGGTCATGAGCGACGCACCCCACTCCACCCCGGAAAACCCTGCCCAGGGAACAGCCGCACCAGGCTCGGCCGGGGCCGGTTATTCAACCGGCCCCGGCCAGCAGGAGGTGCTTGAACGCCAGCTGAATGTGCTCCGTGACAAGGCACGCAACCTTGACCGGCAGCTTGCCTCGGCCACGCAAAACAACTCCAAACTTGTTGCCATGCTGGAGACGGCCAAGTCCGAGATCATGAAGCTGCGCTCGGCCTTGGAGAACGACGGCGAGCCGCCCTACAGTTTCGGCACAGTCCTGGCGATCAACCTGCCGGTGCAGTCGTCCGGGGCCAGTTCGGCACTGTCGCATGAGAGCCTTGACATTTATGCGTCGGGCCGAAAAATGCGTGTCGGGCTCAGCCCCCTGCTGCGCATGAACGAACTCACGTTGGGTCAGGAGGTGCTGCTCAATGAGGCCTTCACTGTCATCGCCGCGCTCGGCTACGAGCGCGTTGGCGAGCTTGTCACCATCAAGGAACTGCTGGGCACAAGCCGCGTACTGGTGATCGGCCGCGCCGACGAGGAGCGCGTCGTGCGCCTGGCGGGGGTCCTGCAGGGTGGTGCCGTAAAGGTCGGTGACGCACTCACAGTTGACGGGCGCACAGGCTATGCCCTGGAGAAGATTCCGCGTTCCGAGGTGGAGAACCTGATCCTTGAGGAGGTTCCGGACATCTCCTACTCCGACATCGGCGGCCTGGCCTCGCAGATCGAGCAGATTCGGGACGCCGTCGAGCTTCCCTTCCTGCACCCCGACCTGTACCGCGAACACGGCCTGAAGGCGCCCAAGGGCATCCTCCTCTACGGTCCTCCCGGTTGCGGCAAGACACTCATCGCCAAGGCGGTGGCCAACTCACTGGCCAAACGGGCCCGGGAACGCTCCGGCGTGAAGGACCAAAAAAGCTACTTCCTGAACATCAAGGGCCCCGAGCTGCTTGACAAGTACGTGGGTGAAACCGAACGCCAAATCCGGCTCATTTTCAGCAGGGCGAGGGAAAAGGCCTCTGATGGCAGCGCCGTCGTAGTCTTTTTTGACGAGATGGACTCGTTGTTCCGCACCCGCGGCACCGGCGTCTCCTCCGACGTGGAAACAACCATCGTCCCGCAGCTGCTCAGCGAGATTGACGGCGTCGAACGTCTTGACAACGTCATCGTCATTGGCGCCTCCAACCGTGAGGACATGATCGATCCGGCCATCCTGCGCCCCGGCAGGCTTGATGTGAAGGTGAAAATCCAGCGCCCCGACGCCGAAGCCGCGGCGGACATCTTTGCCAAATACGTCACGACCACCCTGCCGTTCCACGCCGACGACCTGGCAGCCAACAACGGCAGCCCGCAGGAAACCGTGGACGCCATGGTCCAGCGCACGGTGGAGGCCATGTACGCCACGGACAAGGCCACCGAATTCCTGGAGGTCACCTACGCCAACGGGGACACCGAGATGCTGTACTTCAAGGACTTCAACTCCGGTGCTGTCATCCAGAATGTTGTTGACAGGGCGAAGAAATACGCCATCAAGGACCTGCTGACAAGTGGCGAAAAGGGCATCCGGATCGAACACATGCTCCGGGCCGTCGTGGACGAATTCCGTGAGCATGAAGACATGCCCAACACCACCAACCCCGACGACTGGGCGCGAATTTCGGGCAAAAAAGGGGAACGGATCACCTACATCCGCACCATCGTGCAGAGCAAGGAAGGCCAGGTGCCGGGCAAGACGCTGGAAACTCTCCCCAACACGGGACAGTACCTGTGAGTGTTGTCCGGGTCATGGGTGCCGAAACCGAATACGGCATTCATGCGCCGGGGGGCGGCGACTTCAATGCAACGTGGCTCTCAACCCAGGTCGTGCACGCTTATTCACGGCAAACAAGCCACCGCGCGGCTGCGGGCGGGGAAACCCGCTGGGACTACACCGACGAGGACCCGCTGGCCGATGCGCGCGGCTGGTCAATGCCCCGGAACGCCGCCCACCCCAGCCAGCTCACCGATTCCGAACCCGAACTGACAGCGGCCCAAATTGCACTCGAGGGCGGGGAAAGCGGCGATGCCAGCATTCCCCTGATGATGAACATGGTGCTGGGCAACGGGGCACGCCTCTACGTTGACCATGCCCACCCGGAATACTCCTCACCAGAAGTGACAAATCCGCTCGACGCGGTCCGCTGGGACGCCGCCGGGGACCTGGTGGCCCTGGCCGCCGTCCGCAGGATCGCCGCCACGCCGGGGGTGCCGGGAATCAACCTCTACAAAAACAACACCGACAACAAGGCGGTGTCGTACGGCAGCCATGAGAACTACCTGATGCCGCGTTCGGTGCCGTTCAACAACATCGTCGCAGGATTGACGCCGTTCTTTGTCACCCGCGCCATCATGTGCGGGGCTGGCAGGGTGGGCATCGGCCAGGACGGCTCCGGCGTTGGCTTCCAGATCAGCCAGCGCGCCGACTTCTTCGAAGCCCAGGTGGGTTTGGAAACAACCATCCGCCGGCCCATCATCAACACGCGGGACGAACCGCATGCAGTCGCCGACAAGTACCGCCGCCTGCATGTGATCATCGGTGACGCCAACCTCAGCCAGGTCTCCAACTACCTCAAGTTCGGCACCACGGCACTTGTGCTGGACATGATTGAACATGGCAGGGCTCCCGAGCTCGAATTTGCCGACCCCGTGGCGTCGCTGCGCGACATCAGCCATGACTGGCAGCTGGAACAAACACATGAGCTTGCCGACGGCAGCCGCGTCAGCGCCCTTGACGTGCAATGGCTCTACCTCGCCGCTGCCAGGACCCACTGTGCAGCCAACGGCTCAAGCGACCCGGAGAGCGGCGACGGACACACGGCCGCCGTCCTGGCCAAATGGGAGGAAGTCCTGACAGCCCTGGGCAACGACCCCATGAGCCTCGCCGGGCAATTGGAATGGGTGGCCAAACTCCAGCTGTTGCAGCAGTACAAGGCCCGCGACAACATGGCCTGGAACGACCCCCGCCTGGGACTCATTGACCTGCAGTGGTCAGACATCCGCCCTGAGAAGGGCCTGTACTACAAGCTCCTCCACCATGAGCGCATGCAGCGGGTCGTCACCGACGAATCGATTGCTGCGGCAGTCCAGCAGCCGCCAACAGACACGCGGGCGTATTTCCGCGGCCGGTGCATCCAGGAATTCGGCGCCCACGTGGTGGGTGCCAGCTGGGATTCGGTCATCTTTGAAGTACCGGCGCTGCGCAGGCTCCAGCGGGTGTCCACGAAGGAGCCGCTGCGCGGCACGGAACAGCTGACCCGGCAGTTATTTGATCAGCACACTGAGCTGCAAAAATTCCTTGCAGCGCTCCTGTCCGACGTTCACTAGCCGCCGCCCCGCCCGTCCCAAAAGCCGACACGGAGCAAACGCCGCGTGGCGATTGCTCTTGCCGCCCTATTAAATTTGCTATCACCATTAACTATATTGGGGGAATCCATGAACATTAAAGTCACTTCCTTGTCATCAACTGCTTCACGCGGAAGGTCACGTGCGGCCAGCCGGCCGTCCGTGTTCCTGTCGATCGGCGCAGCAGCCATCCTGGCCCTTTCCGCCTGCAGCGGCCCCGCATCGACCGCCGGCGGAAGCCAGCCCGAACAAAGTTCAGCCGCAGATGACGCCGAGCAGAAGCCGGCAGGCGCCAAGCAATACACCGAGCCCGAACTGACAGCCATGCTCGCCGGGCTCAAGGACGCCAACGGTGTCGCGTTGACCCCGCTCCCGGCCGCAGAGCTTGCCAAGGGCCAGGAATTGCAGAAGACAACCTTGGACAAGATCGTCATCACCCCCGAAGAGTGCCGCGCATTCGCCAATTCAAGTGCGGAACTGCCCGACGGCAGTGTCTACGTTGGCGGCTTGTGGACCGGAGACGCTGCCACCGGCTCGGGAACAGCAGTGACGCTCCTGTCTGCCAAGCCGGAGCTGCTGTCGGAGACGCTGGACCGCGCCTCAGGCCAGGACAGCGCCTGCTCCACGTTCAGCATGGAAATTGCGGGCCAGAAGATCGACACTTCCTTGAAGGAAATCCCGGTGGATACCGCCGCCGAGTCGGAAACTGCCAGGATGATCACCCAGAACATGCCCGGTGGCCAGGTTTCCAATACAGTCTCGGTGGTAGCCCTGAACGGCGGGCTCCTCGTCTCGGTTGTCAAGCTTGGCACCGATACCGAGGAAGCGTCAGCCGCCGAATTGGCCACGATCGTGGACCAGATTCTGGCTGCTTCCAAAGCCTGATTCCTCCCGCGGCAGCCTCGCCAACGCCGTCACATCCTCACCACGGACCCGCCGGCTGCCGCATTCCCGGCGGGTCCGTGGCAGGATGGGAGCAGGCACAAAATCAAGTGCCCGGTACTTAGCGTAAGAAGGATGCATCATGGCTTCTCAGGAACAGAAAAACGTTTCCCAGCGCACCGAAGAAGAACACGTCGATGAGCTTCCCGAACCTACACCGGCCCCGGATTCGGCAGCCGCCCAGGCTGCCACCACCGGTGTCGATGACCTGCTGGACGAAATCGACGGCGTGCTTGAAGTCAACGCCGAGGAATTCGTCCGCGGCTTCGTCCAAAAGGGCGGACAGTAGGGGCCATGGACGGGAACCAGCCGGGCCACTTTCCAGCGCTGGAAGGTGCTGGCTCCTCGTCGTCGTTCCTTGACCATGTGAGCCGCAGCAACCCGGGCCTGCTGCCGTTCGGCCAAACCCTGCCGGCGGGAACCATGCCGGCAACCCCGCACGGCACCACCATCGTGGCCCTGACCTTCAAGGGCGGGGTGCTCATGGCGGGGGACCGGCGTGCCACCATGGGCTCCATGATCGCCAACCGGCACATTGAAAAAGTGTTCCCGGCAGACCGTTATTCGGTGCTGGGCATTGCCGGGACGGCCGGCATCGCCATTGACATTGTGCGCTTGTTCCAGGTTGAACTTGAGCATTACGAAAAGATCGAAGGCACGCTGCTGAGCCTTGAGGGCAAGGCCAACCGGCTCGGGGCGATGATCCGCGCCAACCTGCCCATGGCCCTGCAGGGCCTCTCCGTGGTGCCGCTGTTTGCCGGCCTCGAGGCGGGGGAAGAAGCGGGCAGGCTGTTCTCCTACGATGTCACCGGCGGCCGCTATGAGGAGCTCGAACACCACAGCGTCGGTTCAGGTTCGGTGTTTGCCCGGGGGGCGCTGAAAAAGTTGTGGCGCCCGGAACTCTCCCTCGACGAGGCAGTCGCCGTGGGCGTTGAGGCACTCATGGACGCCTCCGACGACGACTCCGCCACCGGCGGTCCGGACCTGGTGCGCAGGCTGTGGCCCGTGGTTTACGTCGTGACCAACGACGGCGCCGCGAGGGTTGGCCAGGAAACGTTGGCTGCAGTGGTGGAAGCCATTGTGGCGCTCCGGACCATGGAACGCAGGGAGGCTTAGCATGGCGCAGCAATTTTATGTTTCCCCCGAACAAGTCATGAAGGACCGGGCCGACTTTGCCCGCAAGGGAATCGCCCGCGGCAAGTCGGTTGTTGTGCTCAGCTGCCTTGACGGCATGGCCCTGGTGGCCGAAAACCCGTCGCCGATGCTGCACAAGATCGGTGAGATTTACGACCGCATAGCCTTCGCCGCGGTGGGCAAATACAACGAATTTGAGAGCCTGCGCCAGGCCGGCGTGCGCTACGCCGATGTGCGCGGCTACTCGTACGACAGGGTGGACGTCACGGCCCGCGGCCTGGCCAGCGTGTACGCGCAAAGCCTCGGCACCGTGTTCACCGCCGAGCAAAAGCCGTTCGAGGTCGAACTGGCCGTGGCGGAGGTGGGGGAGCGCCAGGGTGACGACCACATCTTCCGGCTAAACTTTGACGGTTCAATCGCCGATGTATCCGGTTTCCTGGCCATGGGCGGCAAGGCCGAACTGGTGCAGGCCGAACTGGAAAAATTGTGGTCGGCCGGGGCCGGTCTCGGCCAGGCGCTGCGTTGGGCGGTGACAGCCCTGGAGGCTCCACGCCTTGCCGCAGCGGCAGCCGGTTCGGGACCGGCGGCGCCCCTGACTGCGGACACCCTGGAAGTGGCAGTGCTTGACCGCAACGCATCGCGGAAAGGCGGCTCACACCGGGCCTTCAGGCGGCTCACTCCGGCTGACGTTGCCGCACAGCTGGCCCCGAGTTGACCCACAGGCTGCACGCCCAGGCAGGAACAGCACGCCGTAACAAACACAGCAGCTGAGAAGCACCGACCAAGCATGAACAACTGAGGAGACGTACCTGGTGGACCGGCGGATATTTGGCATTGAAACCGAGTTTGGCGTGACGTATTCTGCGCCCGGCTCACGTCCGCTGTCCCCTGAGGAAGTCGCCAGGTATCTGTTTCGCAAGGTCGTGAGTTGGGGGCGCTCCTCCAACGTGTTCCTGCCCAACGGCTCCCGGCTGTACCTGGACGTTGGTTCACACCCGGAATATGCCACGGCCGAATGTGACAGCATCGCCCAGCTCATTGCCCACGACAGGGCGGGCGAAACGATCCTGCACGAACTTGTCCAGGAAGCGCAGTCTCGGCTGGAGCTGGAAGGTTATCCGGGAAAAATTTTCCTGTTCAAAAACAATGTGGATTCGGCCGGGAACTCCTATGGCAGCCATGAGAACTACCTGATCACCCGAAAGGGCGAATTCAACCGGCTCGCCGACATCCTCATCCCCTTCCTCGTCACCCGGCAGCTGCTCGCCGGGGCAGGCAAGGTGCTCCCGGCCCAACAAGGCGGAAAATTTGCTTTCTCCCAGCGTGCCGACCACATCTGGGAGGGCGTCTCCTCGGCGACCACACGCTCACGGCCCATCATCAACACCCGGGACGAGCCGCATGCAGACGCGGAACTGTACCGCCGCCTGCACGTCATCGTGGGCGACTCCAACATGTCTGAAACCACCACCATGCTGAAGGTGGGAAGTGTGGACTTGATCCTGCGCATGGTGGAGGCCGGAACCATCATGAGCGACATGCGCCTGGAGAACCCCATCCGCAGCATTCGCGAGATCTCCCACGACCTCACGGGCAAGCACCCGTTGAAGATGGCCGACGGCCGCACCATGACGGCCATCGACATCCAGCGCCACTACTTGGACAAGGTGAGCGGCTTTGTCCGCTCCCACGGCGCCCACCACGACCTGGTGCCGCGCATCCTGGAGCTGTGGGAACGCACCCTGAATGCGGTTGAATCGGAAAATTATGCCAGCATCGACACTGAAATTGACTGGGCCATCAAGGCCAAGCTGCTGGGCGCTTATGCCGAAAGGCACAATGTGGACTGGGGCTCGCCCGAAGTTGCCCAGCTTGACCTGCGCTACCACGACATCTCGCCCGAACGGGGTTTGTTCAACATGCTGGAACGGCGCGGGGCGGCGGCCAAGCTTGTCACGGCCGAGGACATCGCAACCGCCACGGAGACGGCACCGGCCTCGACCCGCGCGCATCTGCGCGGGCGGTTCGTCATAGCGGCCCGGGACTCCGGCCGCGACTACACCGTTGACTGGGTGCACCTGAAACTCAATGACCGCTCACACCAGACCATCCTGTGCAAGGACCCGTTTAAGAACGACGACGACCGTGTTGACGCGCTGATTGCCTCCCTGCGCAGCGAATATTAACCAGTTGCCCGGCCCCGGGAAAGCTGGGGCATCACTTCACTCTTTTCATAGCGGATCGCAACCCCGCAAGCAGCTTTTGCCCAGCTTCAGCAGTTAGGCTGAATGCGGCCCAAAGCTGACAAGCCATGACTGGGCTCCGCATTCTTGAAAATTTCCGTTCCACCGCTGCGGGGCTGCGACCACAGCCCGTCCAGCCCCGCCCCATTGTTCCCGCCATCGAAAAGAGCCTCTGTGCGCCGACTTCTTGCCCTGCTTCTTCCCCTGCTGCTCCTTGTGACAGCCTGCTCACCGGGATCCTCAGATCCTGCCGCGTCGGACGCCCCCGGCGCGTCCGTCTCCGCTCCGCCGGCCAACGCCGAGGCCCTGGCCTCCGTCAAGGTCGATGACCAGGGCAAGGGCAAGGCCCCCAAGGTCACCTTCGACAAGCCGCTGGCGCTGAAGGACGTAGCCATTCGCCGGGTCGCCGAGGGCACAGGCGCAGAACTGGCTGCAGGCCAGAAGGCCACCATCAGGATCGCCCGGGTGGATGCCACCTCCGGAGCCCAGGACGTGGAGAACTTCTCGGCCGAAGCCGGCGAAATGGTGGTTTTCAATGACGAACTCAAGACCAACAACCCCTTGGTCTACAACGCCTTTGTCGGGGCTAAGATCGGAGCTGTCATTGCCTACGGTGTGCCTGCGACCCCCGCTGTAGCCGCAACCGACACAGCCCCCGCCCAGAAAGCAGTGCCGGCCACCATTGAGATCTACAAGGTCGAATCCGCAGTGGACGTTCCCAAGCCGCTCGCCAAGCCTGAGGGCGAGACGGTGGCGCCGGCGGCAGGCCTGCCCACCGTGAAGGAAGACGACAAGGGCACCCCTGCGATCACCATAGGTGATGCCAAGGCACCCACCGAACTGGTTACGCAGGATTTGATCACCGGCAAGGGCACCGCCGTGAAGGCCACCGACACCATTGTTGCCAACTATGTCGGCGTGAACTTTGAGGGCGGCAAAGTCTTCGACTCCAGCTTCGAGCGCGGCACCCCGGCAACCTTTGGCCTGGGACAGGTCATCAAGGGCTGGACACAGGGCCTGGCAGGCAAGACCGTGGGCTCCAGGGTGCTGCTTGTCATCCCCAAGGACCTGGCTTACGGTGACGGCGGACAGGGCGAGGCCAAGGGCGATCTTGTCTTCGTTGTTGATATCCTTGGTGTCCAGTAAACAAAAACCTTTCAACCACAAGGAGAACCATGTCTTTTGGAACCCGCAACTTTGACCGCAGCAAGCCCGAAATCGATTTCCAGGAGCACGCAGTTCCCACCGAACTCGTTATTGAAGACTTGATCGTGGGCGACGGCACCGAGGTCGTTGCCGGCAACACCGTGTCAACCCACTATGTGGGCGTCGCGTTCTCCACCGGGGAAGAGTTTGACTCCTCCTGGGGCCGCGGCACGCCGCTGGAATTCAAGGCCGGCATCGGCCAGGTCATCCAGGGCTGGGACCAGGGCCTGATCGGCATGAAGGTCGGCGGCCGCCGCCGGTTGGAAATCCCCTCCGAACTGGCCTACGGTTCACGCGGCGCCGCCGGCGCCATTGCCCCCAACGAGGCCTTGATCTTTGTTGTTGACCTCGTGGGCGTGCGCTAAGCACCGCACGTACCCTGCACCACCTTGTTCCGGCCGCCAGGCACACCTTGGCGGCCGGAGCTTTTTAAGTTGCCCCTGAGGCAGTTTGGCGGAGTTCATCTCAATTCCCCGTCACAGTCGCGCACCCGTGGCGGCCAGTTGCCCTACCGCCTAGTACTGTGAGCCATGTGTCCACAAAAATTGATGCCACTGAACGCTTGTTGAACCTTGTGATTGCCTTGCTTGGAACCCGTCGGGGCCACAGCAGGCACTATCTCCGGGACCACGTCAACGGCTATCTGGGAGCCGCAGCCACCGCCGCCGAGGCAGCCCGGATCAACGCATCCTTTGAACGCATGTTTGAGCGGGACAAGAAGACCTTGCTTGACCTTGGCATCCCGATCCGGCAGTCGGAGGAGCAGGGGACCGAAGCGTACGACCAGGTGCTGTACCGCATCAATCCCGACGAGTACCGTGTCCCCGCCATCCGCCTTGATGAATCGGCGATGACGCTGGTCTCCATTGCCGCCGGGCTGTGGGCCGAGGCCACCCTGGGCGCAGCAGCACAGTCGGCGCTGCGCAAGATCGCCACGCGTGCCGGCACCGGCTGGTATGAGGACGACACGACGGCCCAGTCGCGCATCCGCACCGCCGAGCCGTCCTTTGAGCCGCTGTGGACAGCCCTGCGCAGCCACCATCCGGTCAGCTTCAACTACCGCCGGGCCGGCTCGACGGAGAGCACCGTGCGCACCGTCCAACCGTGGGGCCTGGGCAACAAGTACGGTCAGTGGTACCTCGCAGCCTTCGATGTGGACAAGGCCCAGGAACGGAACTTTCGGCTCTCCCGCATCACCTCCGACGTCCAGGTCCACTCGCAGGAAACGTTCGAACGACCCACGGATTTCACCATCTCCACCGTGCTCGCCCGCCTGGGCTCCGGCACCCCGCACACGGCCACCATCGCCGTGCCGGCGGGGGCCGCCAACTGGCTGCGCAGCCGCAGCGGTACAACCCCAGTCACAAATTCCGCCTGGCACAGGGATGGTTGGGACGTCTTGAACGTCACCTACCGGGAGCCCGAGTTGATGGCCGACGACGTTGCCTCCCTGGGTGCCATGGGACAGGTTTTGGATCCTCCCGGGCTTCGCGAAGCCGTTGCCGGGCGGTTGCGCCGCGCCGCGGAGGCTGCCGCAACCGCTCCCGGACCTCTGGATTGGTCCACCACCCTGGCACCGCCCCCGGCCAGGAAAAAGGACTCCCGGGACAGGTTGATCCGGCTCTTGTCGATGGTGCCGTACCTGGTGGCCAATCCGGGCGTGGAGGAGGCCGAGGTCCTGGCCGAATTCGGCATCGGCGCGAAGGAGTGGGCCAAGGACTTGGACACGCTCAACGTCTCAGGCCTGCCCGGCTACTTCCACGGCGACCTCATGGACGTCACGACAGAGGCCGGCCAGGTGTTCATCAGGGATGCCGAAACACTGTCCGGACCACTGCGCCTGACCCAGGAGGAAGCCTGCTCGGTCCTTGTCGGCCTGCAGGCCCTCACGGCGATCCCGGGCACCGAGCAGGCCCAAAACCTGAGCCGGGCCATCGAGTCTGTCGCCGCCGTGGCGGGGGAGGACGCCTGGCTGGGAGACGCCGTCGGACTTCACCTGATCTCCGGCCAGGAGATGGAGACCATTGCTGCGCTGCAGGAGGCCATCGACAACGGCAGGGCCTGCGGCATCACCTACCTGGTCCGTTCCCGGGACGAGCTCAGTGAACGGGTTGTCGAGCCCCGCCGCCTGTTCTCAATGGATTCCGCCTGGTACCTGCGGGCCTGGTGCCGCCGGGCGGGGGAGCTGCGGAGCTTCCGGGTCGACCACATCAAGGATCTTGCCGACGCGGGCGTGCAGGAACACACAACTGCGACTGCCGTGTCGTGGGAGCCAGGCACAGGGATTTATGATCCAGGCAGTGACGACGTCGCTGTCCAGCTGGTCGCCGACACAACCACCGCGCAGCGTTTGGGGCCCGCCTACAACGCCGGGCTCTTTGACCTTGCCGGCACTGACCCTACTGGCACTGGCGCTGCCGGTGGCGCCGTCGGGCTGCGGCTTCTTGTGGGGGAGACGGCAACGTTGGCCCCGCTCATGGCCCGGCTCGGCGGGCACGCCAGGGTGGCCGCCCCGGAGGAGGTTCGCGTGGCTGCGGCTGGCTGGCTGGCAGACGCCGCCGCAAGCTACGACGCTCCAAGCCCTGACGCGGCAGGCAATGCCGCTGTGGACAATGACGCTGTGGGCGAAAACACCCCGGCCCCTCCCAGTCTGGACGGATAGACTTAAAAAATGCCTTGGTGGTCCTGGATTTTGATTTGGCTGGCGCTCGTTGCCCTGGCCCTGCTCTTCGTTGCCTTTTTGGGTTTCAAACTCTGGCGGGGCGCCACGGCAACCGCACGAACCTTCAGCGACGTCTCCGCCGAACGGGCCGCCTACTGGGACGCCAGACTTGAAAAGGCCACTGTGGAGCACGTCACAAAACCACGCTCAGTTGTTCCCGGCAGCGCCGTTTTTGCAACCCCTGAAAAAATGAAGGATGATTACCTAGCTGCCAAAGATGAACGGCGTTTCGCCCGACTTCAACGGCGCGTCGCCCGCAGGAAAGAACGCGGACAGCTCCAATCCTTGCGCGACATCGAAGCATTACACGACGTAGGATGAACCAAAAGGAAAGGCGTTACCGTGGGAAGACTTTTTGAGAGCCCTTGGGCTATCACCATCATCATCATTGTTGTTCTCTTGCTCTTTGCAGCACCGAAACTCCCGGGCATGGCCCGAAGCCTTGGCCAGTCCATGCGGATCATCAAGTCCGAGGTCAAGGAAATGAAGAACGACGGCAAGGACGAAACCCCTTCCGCCCCGCCGGCAACACCGACGACACCGGCAGCGCCGACGACACCGGCCGCCCCTGAAGCGCCGTTCGAGGGCAAGATCGTCAACAACCCAACACAGGGCAACGCTTCGGGCGAGGGTACCGGAACCGGTACCGGCGCTCAGTCATAGAAACCGAGACGAAACCGGTGGGCGCCACAAAAGGCCGTAAAGCCAACCCAGAAGGACGGATGCCGCTCAAGGCACACCTGATTGAGGCCCGGAACCGGCTGTTCAAGAGTGCGCTGGCGATGATTCCGGGCGTGATCCTTGGTTGGATCCTCTACGAGCCAATGATGTACGCGATAACCCAGCCCCTGCGTGACATCAGTGCAATTCGAGGCATTGATGCGCAGCTGAACTTTGAGGGCGTCACAACGTCCTTCGACCTGAAGATCCAGATCTCGCTGATCCTTGGCCTGATCATTGCCTCACCGGTGTGGATCTACCAGCTGTGGGCGTTCATCACACCAGGGCTGACCAAGAAGGAACGCCGGTACACGCTCTCCTACATGTTTGCGTCTGTACCGTTGTTCCTTGCCGGCATCTTTGCCGGCTGGATCATCTGGCCGAACATTGTCCGTGCCCTGACGTCCTTCACGCCCGAGGGCGGCAGCAACATCATGAAGGCCATCGACTACCTGCAGTTTGCCTTGCAGTTGATGTTGTTCATGGGTGTTGCCTTCCTGGTGCCGGTGGTGCTTTTTGCGCTGAACGCCATCGGCATGGTGCGGGGCAAGACATATTTGAAGGCTTGGCGCTTTACGATTCTTGGTGTCACCATCGTCTCGGCCATGGCTGCCCCGGGATCTGACGTCATGAGCATGTTCTTCCTGGCCGCACCGCTGCTGGTGTTGTACTTCGGCGCCATTGGATTGTGCATTGTCAACGACAAACGCCGTGACCGCCGCGATGCAAAAAAGGCCAAGGAATCGGACGTCACAGCGGATGTGGCAACACCGTCGAAGGATCTGGAGATCCTTTGATCTTTCCGGCATCCGGGCTGGTGCCGGCTTGGGCTGAGACAGGCTCCGGCTGACGTAGGCTTGAACCATGCCGAACTCCGATATGCCAAGTCCTTCCGAACGCTACCTGGCAGCCAAACAGCGGTCCGAGGATCAGGGAACCGATTTTGGTGACTTCAAGGCCGGCCTGAATTTCGAGTTGGATGATTTTCAAGACACCGCGTGCAGGGCCGTACTGGCCGGCCGCGGTGTTTTGGTTGCCGCCCCCACCGGTGCCGGCAAGACAATCGTTGGCGAATTTGCCGTTCATCTGGCACTGGCCCGGGGTCACAAGGCGTTTTACACGACGCCCATCAAGGCCCTGAGCAACCAAAAGTTCCAGGAATTGGCCGCCAAGTACGGGGCGGCCAATGTCGGCCTGCTGACAGGTGACACTAGCTTTAACTCCGAGGCCCCGGTCGTTGTCATGACCACCGAGGTGCTGCGCAACATGCTGTACGCCGACTCGGACACACTCACCGGCCTGTCGTATGTGGTCATGGATGAGGTCCACTACCTGGCCGACCGCTTCCGCGGCGCAGTCTGGGAAGAGGTAATCATCCACCTGCCCAGCGAGGTTTCCGTCATCTCCCTCAGCGCCACAGTATCCAACGCCGAGGAGTTTGGCGCCTGGCTGGGCACTGTCAGGGGGGATACGGCCGTCGTCGTTTCCGAACACCGTCCAGTACCGCTGTGGCAGCACGTCATGGTCCGGCGCGACCTGGTTGACTTGTTTGCCGAAAACGTCCCGTTTGACGAGATCCCAGCGCCGTCACTCGACGGCGCCAAGGCGGCTTCCAACAATGGCGGCGCGGCAGGTTCCAAAACACCCAAGATCAACCCCGAGCTGTTGAAGCTGGCGCGCAGCGAATCCGTCAGCACCGGCCGCGGCAACAGCCACGGCCGCCGCGGATCCGGTGGTTCCCGCGGACGCGGCCACCAGAACAATCCCTACCAGGAGCGCGGAGCCCAGCGCAGCGGCTATCAGGGGGGCGGCTTCCAAAGCGGAGGACAGGGCGGCAGTGCGGGCTGGGCCAAGGCGGCCTCCCGCCCCCAGGTGATCCGCGCCCTTGAAAGCCAGGACCTGCTGCCGGCGATCACGTTCATCTTTTCCCGCGCAGCGTGCGACGCCGCCGTGCAGCAGTGCGCTGCCGCGGGACTGTGGCTGACAACGCCGGAGGAACAGGCTGAAATTGCCCGCCGAGTGGACACCGCCTGCGCCGAGCTGCCCGACGCCGACAAGGACATCCTTGGCTTTTGGGGCTGGCGCGACGGCCTGCTGCGCGGACTGGCCGCCCACCATGCCGGCATGCTGCCAAGCTTCAAGGAAGTTGTCGAGGACCTGTTCGTCAACGGGCTCGTCCGTGCCGTCTTCGCCACGGAGACGCTGGCCCTGGGCATCAACATGCCTGCCCGCACAGTGGTCCTGGAAAAGCTGGAGAAATACAACGGCGAAGCCCATGTTGGCATCACAGCGGGGGAATATACCCAGCTGACAGGCCGTGCAGGCCGGCGCGGCATCGACGTCGAGGGCCACGCAGTCGTCCTGTGGCAGCCGGGCACCGACCCCGCCGCCGTCGGCGGGCTGGCCTCCAAGCGCACCTATCCGCTGAACTCAAGTTTCCGCCCCACCTACAACATGAGCATCAACCTAGTGGCCCAGTTCGGCCGTGCCCGCACCCGCGACATCCTGGAATCCTCCTTTGCCCAGTTCCAGGCCGACCGTTCAGTGGTTGACCTGGCCCGGCAGGTCCGCTCCCGGGAAGAATCCCTGGCCGGCTACGAAAAGTCCATGAGCTGCCACCTCGGCGACTTCAACGAATACGCAAAGCTGCGCCGCGAAATCTCCGACCACGAGTCGGGTGCCTCAAAATCCAAGGCAAAGCAGCGCCGCGACGCTGTCGTGGCCTCGGTCGCGAATCTGCGTGCCGGCGACGTGATCATGGTGCCGGGCGGGCGCAACGCCGGTTACGCCGTCGTACTTGATGCAGATGCCAACGCCCGCAGCCCCCGCCCCGGAGTCCTCGGGATGGACAAGGAGTACCGCCGGTTGAGCCTGCATGACCTGACAGGTCCGGTGGAGGCCCTGGCCCAGGTGCGCGTGGCCAAGGGATTCAATCCGAAGGTGCCCAAGGACAAGCGGAACCTGCTGGCGTCGGTCGAGGCCCGGCTTGCCGACGATCCCGGGCAGCGCCCGCACCGTTCGGCGGCGTTCAAGCACCGCGACGAGGGCCTGCTTCCCTCCGAGGATGAGGCGCTCGCCACGCTGCGCAGGAATCTGCGCGCCCACCCCTGCCATGGCTGCAGCGACAGGGAGGACCATGCGAGGTGGTCCGAGCGCTGGTGGAAGTTGCGCAAGGAGACCGATGGCATCGTCAGGGCCATTCAGGCGCGCACGAACACGATTGCACGGACCTTCGACCGGGTGATCGACCTGCTGGCCGGCTACGGTTTTGTGCTCGCGGACGACGCCGGGAACCTGCGTCCCAGCGACGACGGCCAGCGGCTGCGGCGCGTCTATGGCGAGAAGGACCTGTTGATCGCCCTGGCGCTGCGGCAAGGGTCCTTTGGCGACCTGGACGCTGCCGAGCTGGCCGCCTTTGTCACGACCCTGGTGTACCAGTCCAAGCGCGACGCCGAAGGGGCCAGGCCGCGGATGCCCAGTGTCAGCCTGGAACAGGCCGTCGAGGACGTCATCGTGCTGTGGTCCCGCCTGCAGGATGCCGAGGAGTCGCACAGGCTGCCGTTGACAAGTGAACCTGAGCTTGGCCTCGTCTGGCCCATGTACAAGTGGGCCAAGGGCCGAAGCCTGCAGGAATCCCTGCACGGCACCGACCTTGCCGCCGGTGACTTTGTGCGCTGGACCAAGCAGGTCATTGACCTCCTGGGGCAGCTGGCGCAGGTGCCCTCGCTGCCTGGCGACTTTGCCCCCGTCTGCAGGTCCGCCATGGACCTGTTGCGCCGGGGCGTTGTCGCCTACACAGCTGTGGTGGACTGAACACCCCCGCCACACCATTTGCCGGCAGCGCCCCAGCCGGTGATCGACTTGTTGTTGCACATTTTGTTGAAAGGACAGCTTTCCCATGTCATTGACCTTGTATCGTAACGGCTCCGTGTACAGCGCCGCCGACCCCTTTGCCACAGCCATGCTGGTTGACGGGGATGTGGTGGCCTGGGTTGGTTCCGAACACGCCGCCGCGTCGCTGCTGGATTCACGGATGCGTGAGGTTGACCTGCAAGGTGCACTGGTCGCCCCCGGATTCGTCGACTCCCATGTCCACGTCACCGAGACGGGCCTGGCGCTTGAATCGGTGGACCTGGCCGGGGCACGCTCCGCCGTGGAGCTTTTGAACCTGGTCGCCGCCGGGGCCGCCGCATCCACCGGCCTGGTGCTGGGCCATGGCTGGGACAATTCCCGCTGGGCCAACCCGGCACTTCCCGGGGCCGCCGAGCTGGAGCGGGCAGCCGGCGGACGTGAGGCCTACCTGGCCCGCGTCGATGTGCATTCGGGACTGGTGTCACCGGCACTGGCGCAACGGTGTGGCCTGGCCGACCTGCCCGGCTGGGAAGGAGAAGGTCTTGTCAGCGGGGCCGCCCACGCCACGGCAAGGGACGCGGCACGTTCCCTGACGCCTGCACGGCGCCTCCAGGCCCAGCAGCGGGCCCTGCGCCACGCAGCCGCCAACGGCTATGTTGCCCTCGCAGAGATGAGCGCGCCCCATGTGGGCTCCGACGAGGATTTGGCAGCCTTGATGGCCTTGACGGCGGCAGACGGAGCCAACGGTGCTGGCGGAGGGGGCCTTCCGGAAATTCTGCCGTACTGGGGCCAGCTGGTCTCAAGTGTCGACGAGGCACGGAACGTGCTGGCCCGGCTGTCGGGGCTGGGCGTCAACCTGCTGGGCCTGGCCGGGGACATCAACATTGACGGCTCGCTGGGCTCCCACTCTGCCCTGCTGCGCCAGCCCTACAGCGACGCAGACACCAGCGGCAGCGCCCAGCTCACGGTTGAACAGGTGGCCAACCACTTCGCCGCCACGTCCGAGCTGGGCCTGACCGGCGGATTCCACGTCATTGGCGACGGCGCCATGGAGATCGCCGTTGCCGGCCTGGAGCAAGCGGCCCGCCAAGTGGGCATCGATAAAATCCGTGCCGCCGGCCACCGCCTTGAGCACGCCGAAATGGTCGACGAGGCAGCCATGGCTGCCCTTGCCAAGCACGCCGTCGGCGTATCGGTGCAGCCAGCCTTTGACGCGCTCTGGGGCGGCAGCGACGGCATGTACGCCCAACGGCTCGGCGCAGAACGGGCCCTCCAGCTGAACCCCTTGGCACGTTTCTACTCGGCAGGGGTGCCACTGTTCTTTGGCTCGGATGCCCCCGTCACCCCGCTCAACCCCTGGGCCAGTGTGCGCGCAGCGTTAAACCACCACGAACCCAGCTCACGGATCTCAGCCCGGGCGGCCTTCATCGGCCACACGCGCGCCGGCTGGCGGGCCGCCAAATCCGAAAACCCCTTCCACGGACAGTTGGGTCCGGGAGCACCAGCCAGCTTTGCCATCTGGGACGTGGAGGAACTGATGGTGCAGGTCGCCGATGAAAGGGTCCAGTCCTGGTCGACCGACCCGCGGGCGCGGACGCCGCTGCTGCCGGCATTGGACAGTGAAAATGATCCCCGCTGCCTGCAGACGATGCACCTGGGCCGCGAGTTGTATGCCAGCAGCGACTTCCAGGCCGGTGTCCGGAAGGCCTGAATCCGGTTCCTTTCCCACCCAAAACCGGGCGCTCCCGGCAGGTAGTGGCCCCTGCCGATACCTGCCCTGACCTGCAACGATGCGCATCGTTGCAGGTCAGCACCGTGTTGACACTGGGACCACGGCCAATTAGTTTTAGGGGAGCGGAGAACCTCCTTTGGGGGAGGGACCCGGTCGGTGCGGGAAACCGTCATACCGACATTTGGGGGATAAGTTCGCGCGCCACTAGAAAACAGTTTGGCCCCGTGTTGGCATGTTGTGTGCCTGCGCACGGGTCCTCTTTGGTCCGAAGGCGCGTGAACTTATCTTTTCTCCTTTGCCCTCGCATATACTGGACGTTCGGCATTGTCTGCCCCGTCCGCTGTGAGTAAGAGCCACATTCCGGCTCCGGCGGAAGCAGCGCAAGGCCTGCCACCAATTTTCTCCAGTGAAAGGCACCAATTGTTGCGTGTCCTGACAATCATTCCCACGTACAACGAGATTGAGTCGCTGCCCAAGACGCTCACACGGCTGCGCGCAGCCGTGCCGGACTCGGACGTGCTCATCGCTGACGACAACAGCCCCGACGGCACCGGCCAGTGGGCCAGAGAGTTCGCGGCCAATGATCCCCAAGTCCATGTCCTGCACCGCGCCGGCAAGGAAGGCCTGGGCGCTGCGTACCTTGCCGGGTTCACCTGGGGCCTGGAGGCCGGCTATGACGTACTGGTGGAGATGGATGCCGACGGCTCGCACCAGCCCGAACAGCTGCCCCTGCTGCTCGATGCCATCGACCAGGGAGCAGATCTCGTGCTGGGCTCACGCTGGGTTCCGGGCGGCAAGGTCGTCAACTGGCCGCTGCACCGAAAACTGATTTCCACCTGCGGCAGCCTGTACTCGCGGCTCCTGCTGGGCATCCCCATCCGCGACGTGACTGGCGGCTACCGTGCCTTCCGGCGCAGCACCCTGGAAGCACTCGACTTCAACTCCGTGGAATCAGTTGGCTACGGCTTCCAGGTCGACATGCTCTGGCGAGTGTGCCAGCAGGGCCTGAAAGTGGTCGAGGTGCCCATCACCTTTGTGGAGCGCGAGTTTGGCGCATCCAAGATGAGCGGCAACATTGTCCAGGAGGCCATGCTCAACGTCACCAAATGGGGCCTGACAGCACGCTGGAACAAGCTGACCGGCCGCAACAAGTAGATTTTTCCCCGCCCGGACACGGCAACGCCAGCGGCAGCGAACGAGGGGCCCCGCCCCGTCAACATTGACGGGGGAGGGGACAATGTGGCGGGCATGCAAAAAGGTGGGCCGCCCGATTGGGCAGCCCACCTTTTTGGTTTCGCGCTGGTGCCTAGACCTTTTCGCCGCGCTTTTCGCGCAGGATGGTCAGGCGGTCGGCCAGAATGGTCTCCAGCTCGGGCAGGCTGCGCCGTTCAAGGAGCATGTCCCAGTGGGTGCGCACCGGCTTGTCGTTGGACGTGTCCGGGGCTTCGCCGTTCACAAGGAGGGCTTCCTTGCCGGTCTTGGACATCCAGGTTGCCGGGATGTCGGCCTCGGACGAGAACGTGACAAACACCTGCTCGCCATCGGGGCAACGGTATTCCACGCGCTGGCGGGGAGCCGGCTCCACACCGGATTCCGTCTCCATGCTCTGTGCGCCCAGGCGCATGCCACGCAGGCTGCGATCGCTCATGACTTCTCCCTCAAGTTGTTCCCTGCTTCAATGCGTTCATGAAGCACGAGTGTAAGACCCCGGATTTCGGCGGATTCCACCGTCGTCCAAGGCTTTGACGACATTAGTTTCAACGCATCACCGCATGCAATTGTTCCTGCACGGCCGGGATGCGAAAAATGTGGCCGGGCAAAACGCCACGCGGCCAAGCACTCATTATACGTGCTTGGCCGCGTTCACCGTGTTTCTGGTGAAATCCCGGTGTTGCCGGTGCTGCGCCCGTGACGCTGCTTACGCGCCGGGAGCCTTGGTAAGGTCGACGGCGTCGTCGGTGTCAGGGGTGGTGGTCCCCAAAACATTGCCGATGCCCTTGAGCGCCTCGCCAACTTCACTGGGGATGATCCACAGCTTGTTCGACGTGCCCGAAGCGATCTTGGGCAGTGTCTGCAGGTACTGGTACGCCAGCAGCTTCTGCGTGGGATTGCCCTTGTGGATGGCACTGAAGACCTTCTGGATGGCTTGGGATTCACCGTCGGCCCGCAGGATTGCGGCCTTGGCGTCACCTTCAGCCTTCAGGATGGAGGACTGGCGCTCACCTTCAGCTGTCAGAATCGCCGACTGCTTGGTGCCTTCAGCCGTCAGGATGGCCGCACGGCGGTCACGCTCTGCACGCATCTGCTTTTCCATGGAGTCCTGGATCGACAGGGGCGGGTCAATGGCCTTGAGCTCAACACGGCTGACGCGGATGCCCCAGCGGCCGGTGGCCTCGTCGAGGACGCCGCGCAGCTGGCCGTTGATCTGGTCACGCGAGGTCAGCGCCTCTTCAAGGTTCAAGCCACCCACAACGTTACGCAGCGTGGTGGTGGTCAGCTGTTCAACAGCCTGAATGTAGTTCGCGATCTCGTAGGTTGCTGCCCTCGGGTCAGTGACCTGAAAGTAAACAACCGTGTCGATGGAGACCACCAGGTTGTCTTCGGTGATCACCGGCTGCGGGGGGAACGAGACAACCTGCTCGCGCAGATCCAGCAGCGGCAGCAGCCGGTCCACGAAGGGAATCAGCACCGTCAGCCCTGGATTCAGGGTGCGCTGGTACTTGCCAAGACGCTCCACCACACCGGCACGTGCCTGTGGAATGATGCGGACCGATCGAACAAGGACAATCACTACGAATATCAGTAGGACTAATACAACAAACAGCCACACGATTGCGCCGGCTCCGTCTCCCATGAAATCCCCTCTTTTCTGTGTAAGAATTTGTGCATCACCGCCACATGGCGCGCGGGCATGAGCCCGCGGCCCGGCAGTGGCGCTTAAGCTGTGGTGGTTGCTGGCCCTGGCGACTTGTGCGCGAGGGGGTGGCTGACGATCGCGGTGGCACCGTCGATGGCGTCGACCTCAACGGCCGTGCCAACGGGAAGCTCACTGCCTCCTGTGATCCTGGCCGTCCAGATGTCTCCGCCGATCTTCACCAATCCTCCGGCCAGACCCACGGTTTCCAGGACGACAGCCTTGTGGCCAATGAGCCGGTCAATATTGGAGAGCTGGTCGGCAGGGCCGCGGTGCAGATGCGCCAGCGCCAGTGGTCTGATCAGGACGGTGGTGGCCAGTGCTACAACGCAGAAGATCACGATCTGCAGCCAAAGTTCAGCGTGGAACAAGAAGGCCACGAGGGCGGCCAATGCTCCAACAGACATCAAAATGAAGTACAGGTTCAACGTCAGCATCTCAGCGACGGCCAACAGCAGGAAAACTGTCAGCCAGATGATCCAGCCAAAGTCATTAATCCATTCGAGCATTGAGTCCCCCTTAGAGACTTATTTCCGTATCTATGAGCCTACTACGCGTCGCTGGGAAAATCCGGCTAAATGACGGCCTGAAGTGGCATTCTCAACGGGTCCGAGCCAACATGGCCGGCAAGGCGGCTCAAGATCCCGATCCCCTCGCCCAACTGTCCGTCGCTGTAGCCGAAAGGCAGGCGCAGATAGCGTTCAAAAGCGCCGTCAACCCCAAACCGCGGGCCGGGAACCAGCCCGAGTCCTTCAGCCCGGGCGGCCAGCGCCAGGGCGGAGCTGGACACCGTTTCGGTGTTGATCCAAAGGTTGAGTCCGCCGTCGGGGACCTGCACCTGCCATTGCGGCAGCTGTGCACGCAAAAGTTGCACCGCCGTGTCCCGCCCTCGACGGAGGTCAAGGCTGCGGCTTGCCGCCATCGACGGCAGTTCGTGCAGGAGGGTGGTGGCCACCAGCTGCTCCACCAGCGGGGTGCCAAGGTCCCCGGCGGGACGGTTGCGCAGGAGCCGGGCCATGATGTCGCGCGGGCCGCGGATCCAACCCACCCGCAACCCGCCCCAGGCAAGTTTGCCCAGCGAACCCAGCGTCAGAATATTGGGGGAGAAGGCAGCCATGGGCGGCAACGGACCCCGGTCGATGTCCAGCAGCGCGGTTGTTTCATCCACGACAAGGACTGTCCCTTCCCGTTCTGCCGCAGCAGCAAGGTATTCCCGTTCATGGATGGACATGCTCATGCCGGTGGGATTGTGGAAGTCAGGCATGAGAAAGGCCAGGCTGGGTGCCGCCCGACGGATTTGCAGGAGCGCCTCCTGCAAATCCCAGCCACTGTCCTGGCGGACCGGAAAGGCCAGCACCCGCGCCCCCACGGAGGCAAAGGTGTCGAGGGCGTGCGGATAGGTGGGTTGTTCCACCAGGATCCGTTCCCCGGGAGAGTACAAAGTCCGGGTGACAAGATTGAGCGCATGCTGGGCCCCGACAGTGACCATGACTTGATCGGCCGAGGTGGGCACGCCCCTGTCCCTGTAGCTCTGCGCAATGGCTTCGCGCAGGTCCGGCAGGCCGACCAGGTCGAAGCCGTCGTGGCACAAGTACGCCGGCAGCTGCTCGAGCGCGGACGCATAGGCACCCTGAATCCCCGGATAGGCCGGCGCCGTGGCCTTGGTGAAGTCAAGGGCGAGTCCGTGGTGCAAGGCATGCTCGCCACGTTCCCGGCCGGGGAGCTGCAAGGTGCTCCCCGAACCCCGCACACTGTCGAGGAAGCCGTCGTCACGAAGTTTGGAATATGCGGCGGCGACTGTGGTCCGGCTCAACTCCAGGGCCTGGCTCAATTCCCGTTCGGCCGGCAGCTTTGCCCCGCTGGAGAGCCGGCCGTCCATCAGCAACACGCGGATCCGCTCGGCGAGGGCCTTGTAGGCGGGGGCGCTGCTGCGCCATTCGCCCAGCTCGCGCACCAGACGGCGGCCGGTGACAAAAGAGTTCATGGTGCCACATTAGTTGAATTGGACCTTTTGCGTAAGGCCAGTTTGGCTAGACTGGGCTCATGCAGTTGTTCTTCTCAACCCAAAACCTCCCGGTCCGTATTGTGCGGCTCATTCTTGGCCTGGCCCTCTACGGGATTGCCATCGCCTTGATGATCCGTGGAAACATTGGTGCCTCGCCCTGGGATGTCTTTGGCCAGGGCCTGTCCCGGACCACCGGCATTTCCTTCGGCCTGTGCACCATCATCATCAGCGGGGTGGTCCTGTTGTTTTGGATCCCGCTCAAGCAGTGGCCTGGCATCGGCACAATCGCCAACGCGGTCTTGGTCGGCCTCTTCGCGGATGTTGGCTTGGCCGTCATCCCGCAGGCCGAACATTTTGGCCTGCAGGTGGGTTCCTTTGCTGGCGGCTTGTTCCTGCTGGCCTTCGCCACCGCCCTCTACATTGGCGCCGGCATGGGTCCCGGCCCGCGGGACGGGCTGATGACGGGCCTGGTCCGGGTCACGGGCAGGCCGGTGTGGCTCATCCGGACGGCGATCGAACTCAGCGTCGTGGTGGTGGGCTTTTTCCTTGGCGGTGTTGTCGGCGCAGGAACTGCGGCGTTCGCTTTGGGTGTGGGACCCCTGACGCAGCTGACCTTGCGCTGGCTCCACGTCGACCTGCACACCAAGCGTCCTGCAGCCATGGTCGACCTTTGCGGCCCCGAGCCGCTGCGGCCGCTCAAGCAGGACTAGCTGCAGCAGGACGGGCTACGGCGGGATGGCCGGGGCGTGCGCCTTCAAGACAGTTCCGGCACCGCTGGATCCTGCGCTGCTGGATCAGGCACTGCTGTGAAGACGGAGATCCGGAATGCAGCCGTCGCCGCCGTCAGCGGGGGCAGTTTCGCCAGCCGTGCACCCAATTCCACCGGGTCAAGGTGGTGCCCGGCCGGTCCCATGAGGGCCACGTTGCCGACGTCGGCCGGGGCCAGCCGCAGTGGCACGACCAGCTCCTGGCTGGCACGCAGCGAGAAATTCCCCGCCATCGAGTGCGCAAGGGCGGTCTCCTTGTCCTCCTGAATCCCCAGCATTCCCGTGTCCTGCGCGATTTCGGCGAGGTGCTGCGGCAGGGGAGTGACCACCACCAGCACGCCGCCCGGTTTGAGGATGCGCGCAAACTCTGTGGCGTTGCGCGGGGCAAAGATGACAAGTACGACGTCGGCCGTGTTGGCTCCCAGCGGCAGGTCCCGCCACAGGTCCCAGACAATGTTCACGGCGTGCGGATTGCGCCTGGCTGCCCTGCGCAACGCGTACTTGGAGATGTCCAGGCCCACCGCCGCCACGCTGCGGGCCCTGCTGTCCGCACCAGGTCCGCCGTCGGACTCCGGCCCGGCGGGTTCGACACCACCAGCTTCGGGTGCCAATGCCGCCAGGATCTGGTGCAGGTACCAGCCGGTGCCGGTGCCGGCATCAACAATCAAGGCCGGATCGCTTCCGCTGCCGGCGAGCTGCGCCTGCACCACCTCTGCCAGCGCAACGCCGAGCGGCAGGTAGTGGCCGGCGTCAAGGAATGCGTCGCGGGCGCCGACCATGTCGGCGGTGTCGGGGACGAATTTGGTGCCGTGCCCGGTCAGGAGGTTCAGGTACCCCTGGCGGGCGATGTCAAAGCTGTGGCCGTTGGCGCAGGAAAGCGAGCGGGGCCGGCTGTCGGAGAATTCGAGGCCGCAGATCGGGCAGAGCAGGGTGTTGAGCGCGGCGGAGTCCATCCCACAAGCCTAGCGGCTGGCGGCAATCAGCCAACGCACCGGCGGCCAGCAGCCAGGGACGGCAGCATGCATTCGAGCTTCCAGTTGTTGGACCAAAAACATCCGGAATACGTTTTCCATCTCCAACAACTGCACACCCGGCCTGAAGGGGGAGACCGTCGAGCAAGAACGGCCACAGAACGGCTAGGGGCGAACGGCTAAAAGCCCAGTCCGGCCCGGGCGGCCACAACGTCCGGGTTGGCCCAGTGCTCACTGTATTGGGCGTTGCTCGCCAGCGAGCGCGTGTGTGCCTTGTCGATGTACAGGGTGCCGGCGAGGTGGTCGGTCTCGTGCTGGACGATTCTTGCCTGCCACCCAGTGAACCGGCGGGTGCGCGCGGAGCCAAGTTCGTCGTCGTACGCCAGGTCAACAGTTGCGGGCCGGTCCACCACTGCCTGCCAGCCGGACACCGACAGGCAGCCCTCGTAATGGGAGGCCAGTGCGCTGCCGACGGGCGTGTAACGGGGGTTGAGGATGGTGAAGAGCTCCAACGGCTCGCGGAGCCGGGCGGCGGCGTTCTCGGGCGTGACGTCATACTGGTCCTCGAGCACGGCAAGCTGCAGCGGGATGCCGATCTGCGGGGCGGCCAGGCCAACGCCCGGCGCGGCCCGCATGGTCTCGGTCATGATCTCGATGAGCCGCAACAGCTCCGGACCGGTGAACTGCCCGGTATAGGGGAGTGCCCGGGCGCGCAGGACTGGGTGGCCGGCCTGCACAATCGGCGGCAGTCCGTCCCCGTCGAGAACGGCTGCGACGGACTGCTTCAGGTAGGCCTGGTCGGGGCTGGCCTGCTTGAGGTCGGCGTCGTCGAACACCGGCAGTGCGCGATCATGCATTTTCAGCCTCGATCCGCCAGGTGCCAACAGGGGAGTAGGCGCTGTCCATGACAGTCTCGGCGGTTCCCGGTTCAAGGGCGTAGTGGCCGAGGTTGCCGGCCCAGTAGCGCAGGATGCGGGCCAATTCCTGCCCGGGTTCCTCCTTGACGGCGGCCAAATCCACTTCCAAGACAAACTTCATGATCGTGCCCTCCCAGGCGTTGATGGTGCCTCCATTGTGCCAAGCATCGGCCGTGTCCGCCTGCAGCCCTTGCCAAGCCGCCACCGGGGGCTATGGTGGCTTAAAGGGCTAGCTGAGAAAAGGGATTGACATGTCTTCCAACAGTTTCGATGCACGCAGTGAACTCGTCGTTGATGGAGAACCATATGAAATTTACCGATTGGACAAGGTTCCGGGCTCGGACAGGCTGCCCTACAGCCTGAAGGTGCTGCTGGAAAACCTGCTCCGCAACGAGGACGGCCATCTTGTCACGGCAGGGCAGGTGCGCGCCGTGGGGGACTGGGACCCCGGCGCCGAGGCCAGCAAGGAGATCCAGTACACGCCCGCGCGGGTGCTGATGCAGGACTTCACCGGCGTCCCCTGCGTGGTTGACCTGGTGGCCATGCGCGACGCCATGTCGGACCTGGGCGGGGACCCCACCAAAATCAACCCGCTGATCCCCGGCGAACTCGTCATCGACCACTCGGTCATCGCCGACGTCTTCAACCGCCCGGACGCCATCACGAAGAACTCCGAATTTGAGTTCAAGCGCAACCAGGAGCGCTACCAGCTCCTGCGCTGGGCACAGCAGTCGTTCGCCGATTTCCTGGTGGTGCCGCCGGACACCGGCATCTGCCACCAAGTGAACCTGGAGTACCTGTCCCGGGTGGTGTTCACCAGGAAGCACGACGGCGTGACGCAGGCCTATCCCGACACTCTCGTCGGCACTGACTCACACACGCCCATGGTGAACGGCTTGGGCGTGCTTGGCTGGGGCGTCGGCGGCATCGAGGCGGAGGCCGCCATGCTCGGCCAGCCCATGAGCATGCTTGTGCCCCAAGTGGTCGGCTTCAAGCTCACCGGCGAGCTGCCCGAGGGCACCACCGCCACAGACTTGGTGCTGACAGTGGCGGAGCTGCTGCGCAAGACCCGGGTCGTGGGCAAGTTTGTCGACTTCTTCGGCCCGGGCGTGGCCAATGTGCCGCTGGCCAACAGGGCAACGCTGGGCAATATGAGCCCCGAGTACGGTTCAACGTGCGCCATCTTCCCCATTGACGGGGAAACGCTCAGCTACATGCGCCTCACGGGCCGCACCGAACACCAGATCAACCTTGTCGAGGCCTATGCCAAGGAGCAGGGCATCTGGCACGATCCCAACCACACCCCCGACTACAGCCAGATCGTTGAACTTGACCTGTCGACAGTGGAAAGCTCCATCGCCGGGCCCAAGCGCCCCCAGGACAGGATCCCGCTGCGCAGCGCAACCCGGGCCGTCCGCGGGCTGCTGGCCGGGGAGTCGCAGGAGGTCGCCGTGTTGGCCGGCGGGCTTGACGACGCCGGTGATGAATCATTCCCGGCCAGCGACCCGGTGGCCATCAGCTCGCGCATTCCCCGCGACGAGCCCCCGCACGTTTATGCCGATGACGGTTCGCCGGACAACCTGGAATGGCCCAGCGACCCGGCCCAGATCGTCCTTGACGGGCAACAGCTCACCCTTGACCACGGCGACATCGTCATTGCCGCGATCACCTCCTGCACGAACACCTCCAACCCGTCGGTCATGATCGGCGCCGGGCTGCTGGCCAAAAAGGCCGTCGAGCTGGGCCTTGACCGCAAGCCGTGGGTGAAGACAACCCTGGCTCCCGGCTCCCGCGTCGTCACGGACTATTACAACCGTGCCGGGCTCACCCCTTATTTGGACAAGCTCGGCTTCAGCCTGGTGGGCTATGGCTGCACCACCTGCATCGGCAACTCCGGACCCCTGATCCCGGCCGTCAGCGAGGGCGTGAACGGCAACGACCTCACGGTGGCTGCCGTCCTGTCCGGAAACCGGAACTTTGAGGGCCGCATCCACCCCGAGGTCAAGATGAACTTCCTGGCCTCCCCGCCGCTTGTCATCGCCTACGCCCTGGCCGGATCGATGCACGTGGACCTGCTCAAGGACCCGCTGGGCACCTCCACCGACGGGCGCCCGGTCTATTTGAAGGACATTTGGCCCACGACGGCGGAAATCAAGGAAGTGGTCGACGCCAGCCTCGAGGCGCAAATGTTCACCGACGGCTACGCGGACGTGTACCACGGCGATGAGAACTGGCGTGGCATGGAGGTCCCCGAGGGCGACATGTTCGCCTGGTCCGAGGACTCGACGTACGTGCGCAAGCCACCCTACTTTGACGGCATGCAGCGCGAGCCGGCCCCCGTCACCGACATTGTCGGGGCCCGGGTGCTGGCACTGCTGGGCGACTCGGTCACCACCGACCACATCTCCCCGGCCGGCAACATCAAGCAGTCCACGCCTGCAGGGCAGTACCTGCTGGAGCACGGCGTCGCCCAGGTTGACTTCAACTCCTACGGCTCCCGCCGCGGCAACCACAACGTGATGATTCGCGGCACCTTCGCCAACATCCGGCTCCGCAACCTCCTGGTGCCGGGGGTGGAAGGCGGATTCACGAAACGCTCAGCCGACGGCCCGGTGGAAACCATCTTCGACGCCTCCACCGCCTACCTTGCAGCACGCACCCCGCTGGTGGTCATCGCCGGCACCGACTACGGCTCGGGATCCTCCCGCGACTGGGCAGCCAAGGGCACCATGCTGCTGGGTGTGAAGGCTGTCATCGCCGCATCATTTGAGCGCATCCACCGCTCCAACCTGATCGGCATGGGCGTGCTCCCCCTGCAGTTCAAGGACGGCGAAACCGCGGAATCGCTGGGCCTGACCGGCATGGAGACGTACTCCGTCGTCGGCCTCGCCGGCGCCAACCCACTGCCCAGGGAAGTCACTGTGCGGATTGAATCGGACGGCAGCACCCGCGAGATTGCGACAACCCTGCGCATCGACACGCCCGCCGAGGAGGCCTACTACGTCCACGGCGGCATCCTGCAGTACGTGCTGCGCCAGCTGCTCGATTCCTAGCTCTGCACGACGGCGGGATTAGCGACGGAGTGATGCGCGTCCGGCACTTGCCGGTTCGGCGGGGCTGTCCGCCATGGGCTGCGTGCGGACCTTGTGTTACGGCGGAGCACGCCCGGAAATCCGCGGTCTGGGGCCGGCGCCGCATCGAACGTGCATAATGATTCAATGACAGAAGCAATTAACACTGAACGCCTTGCCCTGCGTCCCTGGAAAGATTCCGACGTCGATTTCATCTATGACCTGTACTCCCGCTGGGTTGTGCAGCGCTTCATCGGCACCGAGCCTGCCGTCATGACAAGCCGCTCGGAAGCTGTTGAGCGCCTTGTCCGGTTCCAGGCAATGGACCACCCCGTCCACGGCATCTGGGCCGTAACCCGCAAGGAGGACGGCCTGCCTGTGGGGACAATGCTGCTCAAGCCGATTCCCGCCTCGGGTGAAGAACCCCTGCAGCCTTCGAACGACGTCGAGATCGGCTGGCATTTCCATCCCGACCACTGGGGCAACGGCTTCGCCTCCGAAGCAGCCACTGCGGTCCTGGAGCACGCCTTCGCGTCCGGACTGGAGCAGGTGGTGGCAGTGACCAACCCTGCCAACGAGGCATCCCAAAGTGTGTGCCGCCGCCTCGGCATGGAGCACCAGGGCCTGTCCAAAAAGTACTACAACGCTGCCTGCGAACTTTTCCTGGTCAAGAAACCGGCCACCACAGAACCCGCCGTCTAGCGTTCGCCGCTCCGGCGTCCGCCCGCGCACCTCCTTCTGCCCGCAAAAAGGACACAGCATGCCTGAACCGCTGCCCGGTGGCAACATGAACGCCGTGGAGCGCGACGGAGACACGGTGCTGCGCAATGCCGGTCCCTGGACGCCCACAGTCCACCGCTATCTTGCATACCTGGGCCGGGCCGGCATCGACTGGGTCCCGCAGCCGCTGGCCGTTGCCGGCGGCCGGGAGCGGCTGACGTTCATTGGGGGAGAGGTTCCGCTGTACCCGCTGCCTGACTGGGTGTGGCAGGACATCGTGCTGGTGGACGGGGCCCGGCGCCTGCGCCGGCTCCATGATGCCAGCGTTGGTTTCGGGCTGGACGGGGCCAAGTGGCAGTCGCCGACCAAGGTGCCTGCCGAGGTCATTTGCCACAACGACTTTGCCCCGCACAACCTCGCTTTTGAGGACGGCCTGGTGGTGGGTGCCATCGACTTCGACATGAGTTCGCCGGGCCCACGGCTGTGGGATCTGGCCTACTTTGCGACCCGGGCAGTGCCGCTGTCCAAGGACACGCCCGCCAACGCTCCTGGCATGGCCCTGGCACGAGCACGGGTGCAGCTGATCCTGGACGCCTATGGATCGGACTCCACCTGGGAGGACGTACTCCGTGTGGCCATCATCCGGCTGTGGGACCTGGCGGACATGTCCCGGGTCAAGGCAGTGGAATTGGGGAAGCCCGACCTCAACGACGACGCCGACATGTACGTCCGGGACGCGGAATATCTGGCTGCCTTCACAGCTTCGGACGACGGCGGACATCGTGGCTGACATTGACTACATCCGGCACTCCGGCACCGGCCTGGAACTGCCGGAACTTTTGGACCTGTACAACTCCGTGGGCTGGACCAGCTACACCGACACTCCCGACAAACTGGCAGCGGCCGTCGCGGGTTCGCACACGGTTGTCGCGGCCAGAACGGGGGAGCAGCTGGTGGGCCTGGCCCGGGTCGTTTCGGACGGTGCCAGCGTTTGGTACCTGCAGGACCTCCTGGTCCGCCCCGGGTTTCAGCGGCGCGGAATTGGCCGCGAACTGGTCCGGCGGGCGCTTGAACACTCCACCGGCGTGCGGCAGAAGGTGCGGCAGAAGGTGCTGCTGGCCGACGACGAACCAGGCCAGAAGGCGTTCTATGAGGCGCTCGGCTTTCAGCAGACAACTGAATTCCGCGGCGGGGCAACCCGCGCCTTTGTGCGGTTCGATTAGCCGCATCCCCTGTGGATCCCGCCGCGGGCCCGCCCCGAAACCCCTGCCGCACTTGTAGTGTGGGTTCTGGCGGAAGATGAGCAGGAGCGAAGAAGTGCCTGTCCCGTTCCGGCGGCGCCTTGCGGATAAGGTGGACAACGACCGCGAAGGCGGCCCGCTGCGGAGAGAAGAGACATGATGAGCCAGGACCTGACGACGGCGACACCGGGCGGCCGGATGCACGCGGCCGACACCCACGACCTGATCCGGGTGCAGGGTGCCCGCGTCAACAACCTCAAGGACATCAGCGTCGAGATCCCCAAGCGGCGGCTCACTGTGTTTACCGGCGTCTCGGGATCGGGCAAGAGCTCGCTAGTGTTTGGCACCATTGCCGCCGAGTCCCAGCGCATGATCAACGAAACCTACAGTGCATTTGTGCAGGGCTTCATGCCCACCCTGGCACGGCCCGACGTCGACGTCCTGGAAGGGCTGACGACGGCGATCCTGGTCGACCAGGAACGGATGGGCGCCAACCCGCGGTCAACAGTCGGCACGGTGACCGATGCAAACGCCATGCTGCGCATCGTGTTCAGCCGGATGGCCCAGCCGCATATTGGCTCGCCCCAGGCTTACTCCTTCAATGTCGCCTCGATCTCGGGCGCCGGCGCCGTCACCATTGAGAAGGCGGGGGAGAAGATCAAGGAGCGCCGCAGCTTCTCCATCACCGGAGGCATGTGCCCGCGGTGCGACGGCATGGGCAAGGTCAACGACTTCAACCTCGACGCGTTGTTCGACACCGGCAAGTCGCTGTCCGAAGGCGCCATCACCGTCCCCGGTTACAGCATGGACGGCTGGTACGGGCGCATCTTCGCCGGCTCCGGCTACTTCGACATGGACAAGAAGCTGGGTAAGTTCACCAAGAAGGAACTGCACGACCTGCTCCACAAGGAGCCCGTCAAGATCAAGGTCGAGGGCATCAACCTGACGTACGAGGGAATCATTCCCAAGATGCAAAAGTCCATGCTGGCCAAGGATGTGGACGCCATGCAGCCGCACATCCGGGCGTTCGTGGAGCGCGCCGTCGTCTTCACCACCTGTCCCGATTGCAACGGCACCCGCCTGGCCGAGCATGCCCGAAATTCCAGGATCGACGGCGTGAGCATCGCCGATGCGTGCGCCATGCAGATCAACGACCTGGCCGCCTGGGTTCGCAGCATCAGCGAGCCCTCCGTGGCGCCGCTGCTCGGTGCACTGGGGGAGACCCTGGACTCCTTCGTGGACATCGGCCTCGGCTACCTGTCGCTCGACCGGCCCTCCGGCACGTTGTCCGGCGGCGAGGCGCAGCGCACGAAAATGATCCGCCACCTGGGTTCCTCGCTGACAGACATCACCTACGTCTTCGACGAACCGACGATCGGCCTGCACCCCCACGACATCGCCCGCATGAACCAGCTGCTGCTGCAGCTGCGGGACAAGGGAAACACCGTCCTTGTCGTGGAGCACAAGCCCGAGGCCATAGCCATCGCAGACCATGTGATCGATCTTGGCCCCTTGGCGGGATCCGCCGGCGGCGAGGTGGTCTATGAGGGCAGCCTCGAGGGCCTGCGCGCCAGCGGCACACTCACCGGCCAGCACCTCGACGACCGCATGACGCTCAAGGACGCCTTCCGCAAGCCCACCCGCCAACTAGAGGTGCGCGGCGCCAACGAGAACAACCTCAAGGACGTCGACGTTGACATTCCCCTGGGCATGCTCACCGTCGTGACGGGCGTGGCCGGGTCCGGCAAGAGCTCGCTCATCCACGGTTCCGTGTCGGGGCTAGAAGGTGTGGTCACGGTGGACCAGGGCGCCATCCGCGGCTCCCGGCGCAGCAATCCCGCCACCTATACGGGCCTGCTGGACCCGATCCGCAAGGCGTTCGCCAAGGCCAACGGCGTCAAGCCTGCCTTGTTCAGCGCCAACTCGGAAGGTGCCTGCCCCACCTGCAACGGCGCCGGTGTCATCTACACCGACCTCGGCATGATGGCTGGCGTGTCCACCGTCTGCGAGGAATGCGAGGGCCGCCGCTTCCAGGCCGCGGTCCTGGAATACCACCTGGGCGGGAAGAACATCAGCGAGGTCTTGTCCATGTCGGTGGACCAGTCGGTGGAGTACTTTGCCGAAGGCGAGGCCAAGCTGCCCGCCGCACACAAGATCGTGAGCCGCATGTCCGACGTCGGGCTTGGTTACCTGACGCTGGGCCAGCCGCTGACAACCCTGTCCGGCGGTGAGCGCCAGCGCATCAAGCTGGCCACGCACCTGGGGGAGAAGGGCGGCATCTACGTCCTGGACGAGCCCACCACGGGCCTGCACCTGGCCGACGTCGAGAAGCTACTGGGGCTGCTGGACCGGCTGGTCGAGTCCGGGAAGTCGGTCATTGCGATCGAGCACCACCAGGCGGTCATGGCGCATGCGGACTGGATCATTGACATTGGCCCCGGTGCCGGGCACGCCGGCGGCACCATCGTGTTCGAGGGAACGCCGGCCGAGCTCGTGGCTGGCAAAGCGACGCTGACGGGCCAGCACCTGGCTGCGTACATCGGCGCCTGATGTTCGAGCGATGTTCGATAGTTCGCGGGCCCGTTGAGCTGTTGTACTTGTCTTGGCGCCGACAAGACGAGGCCCAAGAGGATCACCAGCTGCTTATCGACGGGCAAGAACGGTATTCGGAACACAGTTGCGGCGCGCTGGACCAGCTCTGCCGGCCGTGCCGGGGTGAGGGTCTTTTCCCGCCCCGTGTAGGCGCCGTACCGTTTGGCCAGGGCAGTGCCCTCCCGTTGACGTTCCCTGATGAGGGCACGTTCGAATTCGGCGACGGCCCCGTGACGGAGAGCATGAAGCTGGCCATGGGGGAGTCCTCTCCGATTAAGACCAGACTCTCTTTGACGAGCTCCACCTGGACGTGAGCACGCAGGTCGAGGAGCGGACCGGAAAGTCAAGACATCCGGCTCGTTACGTCAGGTGATGAGTACCCAATCTTTATTGGTTTACTGAATTTCGAGGCCGGCACCGGTCCAAAGCACGGACCGTAGATCAAGGACTACGGCGTCCGGCTGTTGTTCGCCGAAATCACGGCTGCCGACGCCAAGGACGTATCCCACCTGAGCGGCGCGCGCTGCACGAATGCCGGCGGGGGCGTCTTCCACCACGACGCACTGATCTTCCGGCACACCAAGTCGTTGGGCTGCGGCCAGATAGCCTTCGGGGTGCGGTTTGCCGTATCTGACGTCGCCGGCCGTTACCAGCACCTCCGGAGCGCTGAGACCGGCGGCCGACAGGCGGGCGTGGGCCAAGTCGCGTGACGCGGAGGTCACTGTAGCCCACCGGTCAGAGGGTATTGCTGCCAGGAGCTCGGCGGCGCCGGAGATCTCGGTGGTGGTAGCTGCGTCTTCGATTTCCATCGCGTCGATCAGCGCCACGGCGGCCGAGCGCTTCGATGGTGCGATGAATTGTGCGACGGTATCGACCGATCGTCGTCCATAAACGGTAGGGAGGACTTCTTCTGGGTCCAGGTTCATCTCATCCGCCCATCGGGTCCAGGAACGCACGACGGCGGTATCCGAATCGACGAGCACCCCGTCGCAGTCGAACAGTACGGCAGTGCAGCGCAGGACAGTCACGGTGTGGGTCCGCCCGTTGTGCTGCGCAGCCCCGACGTGCGCTCAATAAAGGGCCGGTTAAGCCGGGCGAGGTGGTCATGAGAAGCCATGGTGAGTCCTTTGCCAACTGTGTTTCCGGGTAGGTCGCGGGAGTCGCGTCCGTGGTGCGCTTGCTGCTCTGGTCACGAGCAAGGGGAGGAGGAGCAGGCTTTTGCGCAGATGGGAGACTTGGGCCATGGCGTCCGCGCTGACGCCAACAATGTGATCGATCCCAGTAGCAGTGAGTGCCTACGAGCCCTGGTTACGCCTCTTCCTGCTTCCTCGCTGCCTCGTCGAGAGCTTCCAACGCCCGGGTGTTGCTTAGCGCGTCAGTGAGACCGTAGCGGAGCGGCGTTCCGTTGAGAACGCTATCGGCGAAGTGTTCGCCCATGCGTACGAAATGGTTTTCGCCCTTAACCCTGTGATAGACGGTGTCCTGCCCGAAGTGGTGCTCCTCCAGCACCGAATCCTCCTCCAGGAGCCCAAACGGATTGTCCAGGTAGAGCCGCCCCCCGGTGCCTGTGACTTCCAAAAAGTTGCGGCGCTCGAGGTTCAGCCCCGTATCAAATAGCGCGGTTGCGCCGCCGGGAAAGCGCAGGATGCCCGCAATGCTGGTGTCGATCCGACCGCCGTCGTTGGCGTCACGGTAGTTGCCAAAAGCGGCGACATGCGCCGGCTCTTGCCCCGTGACCATTCGGCTCATGTTGACGCAATAGCAACCCGCATCGAAAAGTGCGCCGCCGCCGAGCCCGGCATACCAGCGGATGTTGTCGTCCCCGGCAGTATCGAAGGAGTGTGCCACGTGGACAAAGGTCGTCGTGCCCACCACGCTGGCTGACAGCAGCTCCTGGAGCTTTTCGAAACGTGGGTGAAAACGGTACATAAAGCCTTCCAGGACTTTGAGCCCCGTCTCGTCGGCCTTGCGCGCAATCTCCTCGCACTCTGCGGCGCTCATCGCCAAAGGCTTTTCACAGAGCACGTGCTTGCCTGCGTCCAGGGCTTTAATAATCCATTCGAGGTGCAGCGCGTTCGGCAGGGCAATGTAGACAGCGTCGATGTCCGGTGAAGCGAGCAGTGCCTCATAAGAGCCAAACGCCTGTGGAATGCTGTGCTTATCGGCGTACTCTCTGGCCCTTTCCTCCGCGCGGGACGCGATACCTACGACCTCACCGTTTTTCGTTGCCTGCAATGCCGGAATTGTCTTTCGGACGACGCGTGCGGTGCCCAAGACGCCCCAACGCAATTTCTCGCTCATGAACTCTCCATTTCTACAACTACCTGACTGAGAACAGCAATGTTGGAACCAGCTTCCGCAGATAAACGTGCCAGCCGGTTCCCGCCTTGGGCGCCAGTCCGGAAGCGAGGCCGCAACGACGGTCACCGGGCTGTCTGCTCCCACGTCTCGCCAGCGGAAGCGTGTCGCTGCGTTCGAATGCATACCGGGCAGGATCATGCCGGGTGGCCCTTTCAAGACCCGGTTGCGGCAACGTCAGTATCTGCCCTGTTCTGCTACAAGCTTTAGACCTTTAACGTTACATGTCAATAGACAATTGATATTAAAGGTTAGAGAATGGGACGGCGTCCACCGGGCACGCCTGACGAAGGAGCGACACGTCCATGACCACGTGGAGAGAGCAGCTGGCCTTCGCCCCCTTGGCCACCTTTGAGCGAGGGGAAGAGGTGGGGAGGCGGCTCAGATACGCCATCGAGCTCGGAGTGCTTGAAGACGGGACGCAACTGCCCAGCGAGAACGAGCTTGCAGCCAAGATGGGTGTCTCGACACTGACTCTTCGCGCGGCGTTGGCCGACCTGCGCCGGCGCGGCTTGCTGGAGACGCGGCGCGGCAAGAGCGGGGGAAGCTTCGTCAAGGCCGGTACCGGCAACATCATCAAAGCAGAGCATGAATCTCTCATGGCCCATTCGCTCGACGAACTGCGCGACATCCGCGACTACTGGGCCTTTCTGGCGGGCTCGGCAGCCGCCGCCGCAGCGGAGCGGAGCAGGCGGCTTTCCCTTGGACGCCTGGCATCGATGGCTGGGAAGATTGAGTCGGCTGAGGATTCTGCGCAGGCCATCCGAGACGACAGCAGGTTTCACATCGAGCTTGCCGCAAGCTCTGGTTCCATGCGGCTCACCCGCGAGGAAATGGCGATGCAGGCCGAGGTGGAGCCACTGATCTGGGCAGCCCCCGTCGGGTGCGGGAAAGCAGCGGCAGAGCATGTCGCTATCGTGGAGGCGGTCCGGTCCGGTGATGGGGCACGCGCAAGGGATCTGGCCGAAGATCATATCCGTTCAGATATGAACCGGGTGCTCGACTTACGCATGAGCGTCGATGCATCACGCGTAAAGTCTTTTCCTGACCCCGCCAAGGAAGAACACGAGGTAGCGTTGATCGAATCCTTCACCGAGCTGCTGGCAGAAACGGCCACATCTTCGATCAGTTCGATTGAAGACGCCGTGCACGCACAATTCGGCAATAAGCGTCTTGGGGACACCCTTGACCAGGACGCCATCTATGACGCGTCGCGACGGGCTCTCGATGGGGCCGTCCCGTTGTTGTACGGTGCAGGTTTCCTGCCTGACACCTCATTCGACCCCGCAGGTGCAGCGTGGTGCTATGCCCCGACAGGACCCCAGTCGCTCCAGCGGCTCGTCATCGACTGGGATCTCTATGAGGGCGATACCGCAACGTGGCGCCCCGAGGACTACAGCGACCGGGCAATCCACATCAGCCACGCATACTTGGATGCCAACGGGAGCAACGAAAACATCGTCACCTTCAGCAAAGCCGTTTTCGTGGAAGAAAAAATGATCGGGATCGTCGCTGCAGATGTCCTGGTCCGGGGAATCCAGAGCCACCTCGAACTCTACTTGCGGGCCTTACCCCCGAATACGTGCCTCATTGACCAGCAGGATGCGGTCATCGCAACCAACACGGGCCGCTTTATAGGTGGAACCTACCCACCTGGACACTTCGCCGGGAAACAGATCGACCTCCACGCCATGTCCTGGCGACTCCTCATGGACATTCCTAACTCCGACCGGGTGCCTCAAACAATCGCACCACACACATAGCTTCGCATTGTGGACAACCAGCCGTCGAAGTTTTCGTCGTATATCCGTCTCCAGCAGAGGGGCTTTCTTCGACTGAACCATGGCAGGACACACTCGGGCGGTTATGGGTGCCATGAGACTCCATGTGTGACTGTTGGCCGGAGTTCTCCAATATCACGATTGCGGACAACACCAGGGTTACCGACCGCTTCGAAATCATCTACAACAACGATGTAGACCCGCTAGCATTCCCGCTGCCTGACAGATCCCTCAGCGAAAGGTAGGAAACGGCCCCTTTCGAATACCTGCCAAGTGCGCCGATAATCTACATTATGTCAAGTAATGTAAATCTGGCACTCCCCGGGGGCCCCCAACCCTGCTGCTGTTTGTCCCTTGTTGTCCTGTCTCATTACAGATGAGGCAATCTCACTTCAGTTAAGGCATCAGGGTCATTTGTCTCATTACAGATGAGGCATTGACCAGCTTCGTCTCACTTCAGTTAAGGCATCGGTCCGGCGTGTCCCAAGTTAGTTGACGTACCTGAACCATAGCCAGGACTAATATTTGCGCTATGGGACGCTCAATCGTGGCGTCCGACGCTCTCGCCGGGCACTACGCTCCAGCAGGCACCCTGTTGTTCAGGGAGCAATTCAACAGCCCCCAACGACATCCCAACTGGCTGACTGCTGGATGATCCCGTTTGAACGTGGCGGGATTCTATCGATCGAAGCAACACCTCTTTCAAAGGTGATTCGATATGTATCTTCGTTCTTCATCGCCAGCAGGCGTCCGCTTTCTTGCCTTGATCAAGGAAGGGAATAGTCTCAATTCCTCCGCCCGAGCCTGCGGTATTCATAAGGAAGTCGGCTACCGCTGGTTGCGTGAAAGATATCTGCAGCTGCGCCAAGGCCAAGAAGGACCCAGTCCCGCTCAGGCGATGTCGTCCCTTGGATTCACTACTGCTAGGCTCCCCGCCTGGGAAGCGGCGGTCAGTGGTGCTACGGGCCGCCACCATCTGCAAGTCAACGTTGACGTTGAATCTGTGTTTTGGGAGGCCTTTGATCGCGGCCAAAGCACTACCCAGGCAGCTGTGGTGGCGAAGGTGGGCCGTTCCACGGCGTATCGGTGGCTCCAAGCTCGCTTCGATAGCCTCCGGGCTCAGAAGATCACGTTGAGGCGATGCCAGTCGCTCCTACGGCTCAGCGAAAAGCGTTGCAGTAGTTTCGAAAGCGAACGCATCGCCTTGCTGGCCAAGCATCAGAGGGAGGCATCGGCCGCCCAGCATGCCGCGCTCTTATCCTCGGGCCACTACGCAGATCAGCTAGCCTCCTCCACGGTTTCCGAGGCGAAACAGCGACGTATGGAGCGGAACACGAAGTACTGGCAGCTGATGCGAGAGGGCAAAAGCAACGCTGAAGCATGCAGACTTCTGGGTATGCACAGACGAACAGGCACGGTACTGCGGCAAGCCAACCACTTCCGGATCCCCTCTCTCACGCCGGCCCCGCCTGCGACGGGTCGATACCTCCAGCCCCGGGAACGGCTACAGATCGCAGACTTACTGAATTTGGGACATTCCCTGCGGGCGGTTGCCCGCGAATTGGGCCGTCAACCCTCCACGATCAAACGAGAACTGGATCGCCATCGAGACGTTGAGGGCCGCTATTTGCCCCGCACAGCCGCTCACGACGCCCGTCTGCAGCGAGCCCGCCCCAAGGCCTACAAACTCATCACCAACCCCCGCCTGCGAGGGATCGTGCAACGCAAGCTCAATCGATGCTGGTCTCCGGATGAAATCTGTGGATGGATGAAGAAAACTTAGCCTGAGGACCAGAGCCTGAGGCTCTGCCCCGAAACGATCTACCGGGCCCTGCTGTTGCGCGAGAACCAAGGACTACATAAGCGTTACGCCACTAAGCTGCGCACCGGAAGAAGAATCCGCAAGACCCGCTGGCGCGTTCGCACAGGACAGGGTTCCCGGATCCTTAACATGACCATGATTGACCAACGCCCGGCAGAAGTTGAAACCCGGTTGGAAGTAGGCCATTGGGAAGGGGATCTCGTGATCGGGGTCGGTTCCGTTTCGGCGATGGTGACCCTGCGGGAGCGGAAAGCCCAGTATGGAATCGTCATTAATCTGCCCCGTGACCACACCGCTGCAAGCACCAACGCGGCCATCATCGGCGCATTCAATAAACTACCGCCCGCGTTGAAACGCACACTGACGTGGGACCAAGGAATCGAAATGGCAAGACATCAGGAACTCACGAATGAAACCGGGGTCCCAGTGTATTTCGCCGAGCGCTCCAGTCCTTGGCAACGGGGTGCAAACGAGAACTTCAACGGACTTCTGCGCCAGTACTTCCCCAAAGGCACCAACCTCGCACCACACAGTGCCAAGCACGTCACCGACGTGATGCGAGAACTCAACACCAGACCAAGAAAGACCATGGACTACGACACCCCAGCAGCACGATTCAAAGCCGAACGCGACGCAACTTTAAGCACTTTAGGATAGTCTCAAAATACCGGGAAACACTCCCCAATTTCATTCAACTGTTGCGTCGACCAATAGAATCCGCCGTCCGCTCACCGGACAAGTCACCGGACAGTTCTAACGGGACGGTCGACTTTCCTGTGAATCTCGAAACTTCTAAATGCGCAGGTCAGGGCAGGGTGCGTACCGTTTAAGGACCGTCTTGCGGGACTGTCGACGTCGCCGTTTGAAATCGAATGATGGCCGTCATTTACTCAGGGATTTAAGGCTTCCTGCAGTCAATCAGTAGCGTTCGTTTTCCTAGACGGTCAATGGGCGATGAAGCTCGTCACGTTGGTCGGCCGGGCTAACGTTCACGCTTGTGTTGTAGTGGGGTGAGCTGGATTTGCCTCGCGAGTGCATAAGCCGTGCCGCGGTCATCTTCGTCGGCGACGAAAACCCGGCCTATGAGCAGGGCGGCGCGACGCGGCACATCAATCCGGACCATGCCCTCTGGCGTAGCTCCGGCCCACTGACGCTCGCAGAGGAGGAAGTTGCCGATTGCGGTTCCAGTGGTGCGCTTGCCTACGTAGGCGAAATTCGCGCCGCTGGTCGGATCGGTGAACTGCACGCTGTAGTATCGCTTGTCCATCTCGGGAACGTGCAGCACTTGCGGTCCGGATTTCACGTTCAACCAACCGCCGAAGTACAGAACATCATCGGTGCCCGTCGCGATGACGCTGCCGGACGATGCCGACTGGGATGGGCTCTCGGGCACGGCGTAGAGCGTGTTTACCGGGATCGGGCCGCCGCCCAATCCGCGCCCTACGATTATTCGTTTGAAGCCGCCGACGGTGATCCGCGGCCAAAAGTAAATAAAGGCGAACGCACCCAGCACCCACACGGCCACAGCCGTCGTGGCCAGCAGAATGATCGCGTCCACACCGCCATCGGCAACCCGTCTGTAGATGACCCACGCGAAAACAGCCAGGATGACGATCGTGACCGCGGTGCCATGTTTCAGGATCAGGCGATTCATGACCGCACCTCGACGACCGGCGGAACCTCGTAGTCGCCGTCCACGATGGCGGATGCCGGAAGATAAGCGCGCAGCATGAGCTTGAACCGACCGGAAGGCGTGGCCAGCCAGTTCTGAGCCGCACCGGATGGCTGGTGTGGCTGCAGCCGAACATCGATCGAGCCATCGGCGTTCTTCACCAGGCCAGAGTGGCTGTTTACGCTCGAGCGCCCCTGTGGGGTACTGACCATGTAACCGACGGTGTCCGTCGCTGTGAGCGACCAGAAGGCATCATTCGGTGGAACCCGATCCGGCGGGAGATGCAGACTATAGGCATGCTCTCCACTAAGAGGCGCCCCTTCAGCATCGCTGCTCGAAGTCCAGTAGGCTGCCTCTTCGAACACGTTGACGACCGGCAATGCCTTTTGTAATGCGGCACGTACCAGTAGTCCGTTGCCGGGATGACCGGCTTTGGGGATCGCGCTCCAGCCGTTGACAGTCTTCGTCTCGGCCTTCGCGACGGCATTCAAGATCAGAATCGTGGTCAGGTACGCGAAGGTAAAGCCGATGATCACACCTTGCACGACACCGGAACCCGCGATCCAGGTGAGGAATCCGCTCACGACGACGTCCGCATCACAGCAACCCGGTCCTGAAAAGCACGACAATGGCAACGATAGCGGCGACGATGCCCCCGAGCACCAGCCAGCCTTGCCAAGAACTGGGGTGCCAGCCCGGGCCGGACTGGTTTGGCCGGAACCACCGCTTCACCTTCTTTCGAGGCGGACGTGCGATCGGGGATTCTTGCTGATCCATCGGCATGCGTTTTCCTGTTCTTCATGCTGCGATTCGCATCGAGTACGTCACGCCGCGTATCAGAAGCCTTCCCTGCGAACAGTCCCATAGTACTGAGTCGCGATTCCGGCTGGTATAGACAACGGAGGCTCCTCTTGCACCGTGCCCGCTCAGCGTTCCACTGTCGGACACCCTGCCCAAGGTGAGACACGCGGCCCCAAGGGCAGCCGGGCGCTCCGCAATCGTCCTAGACTTACGACCAAGTACCGACTCCCACCCGAGGTGATCTTCTTGTCAGCGACAAAACGAAGATACACAAACCAAAAATTCATGATGCTGTTTGCCCTCATCATCGGATCCGTCGTAACTATCGCCGGAGTAATAGGCCTTTTTGTTCGCCCGAACCCTACTCTGGCCATCTTAGGAATCCTCGTTGGTTTCTGCTTTCTCACACTCGGCCTCCTGAAAGTGCGTGAAAGGCATCTTCAGGTTGAACTCGACAAGTCTGATGGAGTAGTTGACGACGACCCTCCATTCTGAACACGACGGACACAAAGACGGACAACGGCGAATGGGCATGATCAGGCCGGGCCTGGGGCTAGATACCCACTTCTCACCCATCAGTTGGTTGGCAAGCCGGCAACTATACAGTTGATCGTCAGTTGTGGGCTCTTAAATGCCCATGGTTCTCAAGTCAAGTCAAGAAATAATCGCCAAGCCCAAAAGCGTCCCACAGGACGTTCAACCTACGGGAGGATGAAGAGAATAGCGTTGCTGTGTTTGGATGAACTATGAGAGCTTACAGAAAGACTGTGTGTGCGGCAGTGGGGATTCTGCTGGTTATTGCATCATTAGTTGGCGTTTTTCTGGTGTACCTTGGGCCGTGGCGGACTTGTCCTGACGTGGGCAATTCTATGGGTTGCGAGGCGACCTCAGGTTACATAGGCCTACTTGGTGTTTCAATTATTGTTCTGGTCGTTGGAATAGTATTTCTGGCTATTTCTATGTCCATGAGGCGCGAGCGAATTCCGTCCGATGCTGCCGGACATTTTGGGAAACTCAACTAGCAGCCGGATCGTCCGGAATGCGGAGATCTCGATTGATGCTGGACCGTCCCGTAGGGCGTCCCCTGCGAAACAGAGTGAACCGAGAGTCATTGCGTTTGGGGTTACGACATTTACCCCTCCAAAAAAATGTGTCAGTTAGCGTTGAAAATTGCACCGTTGACGTGAGATTCTTGATTTTCGGATCTACCTGCTTTTTGCCCGCCGTTCCTGTCGCTGAATGCCACGCAACGTTGTCGGCGGAGCTGCGTACTCCACACGCCACGCCCGGATTGCGCAGCTGGTGACTGTCACCAGGGTTATCGTCGACAGCAACCACGACCCAAAGCCACCAATGTCAGCAGTTGCCCCCGCAGGGCTCCCGTATGACATCAAAAATCCACTTGCCACAACAACACATGCCGCCGAAAATATGGATGCAATGGACAGCCAACGAAAAGGCCGACTCCTCTGCATCAGCTCTTTTGGGGCCCCCGCCAGCAACGCCAATGGAGTCGCCGCGGCGAAAACTATTGCTGCGATGAAGGCGGGTAGGTACATTGCATCCGTGAGTGGTAAACCTATGCCGCAGAATCCAACAATCACAGCCAGTACAACAGGAATCGCCTGTCGTCCGGACTTCTGTGACTTGTCGACCCAAGCCGGTTCCATATATACCCCCCAAGTATCGGCATAAGTCCCAACATGCACCTTCCACATCTCCTGTGCATGCACAGCATAACCCAGCGGTAATACTGACTCTTGGCTTTGGAAGAACACAGCGACCACGGCGATGCACCCACTCCGGCACAACGACCTGCGCGGTCCGCAGGAAAGCAATCAAACCACCGCCGGTGCTAGGTGACAATTCACCGGGGTCAAGTTCGCAATGCACTTCGCAGTCGTCCCATGAACATCAACTGCAACGCCCAAACCACCGAAATATCACCGGCCCGTCCCGGAAGAGGTTCCGCTTGCGGGCCTATCTGAGCCCTCACTCCGGGCTGTGAAATGGGCGCCACCTTTGTACCCCTGGCCGCACCCCGCGGACAGGGGTACTGTCGATCTGGCTCATCAACGCAAGCGGCGGGTAGATAGCGGAGCGGCATGGGTTGATTGCGAAAACTGACAAGATCCTGTGCGGAGACAGTTCGCCTATGAGAAGCGAAGATGCTTCGTTTATCCGAGCGTGCCCAAGCCGTCCGCCAAAACAAAGGCCACAAGGCTCGCCAGAAGAACCCATTTTGGCTTGCGCAGCCCTTTGAGGGAGTACCGACCAACCGCCAGAGCCAGGAATGCGCTAGCTACCACCAGCAGAGCGAAAATGGCCCAGGCGTTCGGCTGATTCAGACGAACCGACAAGGTCAGATAGAACCAAACGGCAACGGCAAGAACTCCCCATTGAAGTAATGCCACCGATACTCTTGCTCGAGTGCGTTCAGCCAAGGCGAACCCCCTCCTGTTTGCTGGTGGCGCCCAACTGCGGACCCCGTGCCGGTTGCTGAAAGTATAGCCACGGCAATTGGCCGAGCGACAGGCTTTATGCTGCTGTCTTCACTTCGGCTGGCGACCAGCACAAGCGTTCTAGGCGACCCTATGATCACGTCGAACGGGGTCTGCCCCACGAGGGTGCACAGCCAAACGTCGGAGCTGCAAAAACCAGAAGCCAGTTTCCTCGCGCTTTTCGAAGATTACTCACTGTCCCGAATGTCGTTCGGCTTGTGGGTCGCAGCGGCAGTACCTATTCGTTTTGCTGAAGAAATGCGGTAATGCGGCGCCGATCCCTGAACATCAATAGAACTCCAAATGCGTACACCGTGAATCCTACGACGGCAATGAATTGGATGAACCTTAAATCCGAATTCAGAACCAGTCCAGCGACCAGCACCACCATTCCGCACGCTAGGCGGAATTGAAAGTCGATTTGAACCATCGTTTGGATAGCGGCTGCCTTGACGACAGGAAACTCTTCCACAGCTACTGGGACAGAACCACGCCACTGCTTCACTACTCGGCGGCGTTCGGCACGGTTCAGAGGCGACAGGACAGCCCGCCAACGCGTAATGAATGTCTTGGACCGGAGACCCTGGATGAAGACGGCCCCGATCCATAAAAACGAGATCAAACTAAGCCCTGCAGCAACCCACTCTCGTCCCGGAGACGGGTCGGTCCGGCGAGGAGTCGGGAACAACGCTCCAATCAATACACCCCCCGCACCAACGACAATCAACAACGCAATCAGGAACAGCCAGGTCCAGGTGCGCCGGTGCCGGTAATGTTCGTCTCGGGCGCCTTCCGCCAGCTTGGCGGCTGCCTCCCACCGCTCTTTCGCGCCCGCATCGGTATCCAAAGCCATCCGAACTCCCCTACCTTCCCGCAGTCCACTGACAACGTGCAAAGCAGGATGTTGTTAGCGATTGCCTGTTCTTGGAAGAAAGCACCATGAATTCGACAGCGGACATGTCACGGCCGAGTCTATGACTGATGCGAGACGAAAAACATACTAACCAGCACCAATTTCCAAACTCACTAGCAATGCGAGGAGGACTCTTCCCGGCCAGAGCTCGGCAATTGTCTAAGATTCTGACTACTCATGTCGCACACGTCCGGTAAAGGTTCCCCCAGCGACGGACTAGCCCTGCTTCCTGATTCAACAACTCGTCAGCCGGAGGTGGGCGGGCGATCGCTGCCTGTTGCCCCGCCCCGGCCAGTCGACCGCCCCTGCGCAAGCGCCGCCATTACCCGTGCATGCGCACTGTCCCGGTCCACACCCGCATCCTCCAGTGCCCGATCCAGGCGGTCGCCATGGACACTCAGCACCCCGAACAACAGGTGCTTGATCCCGACGTGATCCGAATGAAACTCCCGCGAGGCGCGCTGCGCGGCCTTGAGGGCGTCCAAAGCCTCGGGGGTGAACGGGAATGATGCTGAGGTGTCCAGCGGACCAGGGGAGGCGAAACGCATTATCGCCTCACGCACGTCATCGGGCCAGACGCCCAGTGCCGTCTGCGCCGCGTCCGGTTCAGCGTGCAAAAGCCCCAACAGAAAATGCTCGGGACCGATGTACGCGTCATGCATCATCCCCCTTGCCTCTTCCTGTGCCAGGACCACCACCCGCACAGCCCTGTCGGTGTAGTTGCCAAACTCCGTCGAACGTCCCATGCCCCTAGGGTAGTCATCGCGGCGGGCCAGCACCACGGGCGTGCCTCCCGATGCGCGGAAAAGCGCACGTCCCGCAGGAGGTTCCCCTGCGGACAGCACCATCGATCTCGCTGCCACTGTTGATTTAGGTGATTCAATGGCCCGGAGCCGGACCGGCATACGGGATGGTTGCGCAGAAAACCGGCCCTAGACCTATTTGATGGCATCAAGTGACCCCGCCTGGGTTTCCGCAAATTGATAATTGATTCTTCAAATCGAGTTCGAAACGGTGGCCTACGCGCACTCGAGAGTGCCTCGTGCTAGCTTCAAACAATGTCACAGCCACCGGCAAAAATTTCAGACTCTGAGCTAGCCAAGCTTTTCGATGACCTAGCTTCGCCTGACCCAACCGTTAGGGATGGTGAGTCGCTGGGCACACTTTGTGAATTGGTTGATTCGGGTGCGCTCTCAAAAGCCCAGGTGAGCTCGCTGGGGCCGCAGTTGATGGGTCGGCTGACGCATCCTCGCGTGGAAGCACGAAGTTTTGCGGCTTTGGTGCTTTCCCGGCTTGTCCTTCGCGGAGCCTCTGAACCCGACTTGTTTCCACAATTCGCCTCCTGGTATGCAACAGAGGAGGAGGTGACCGGATACAGCTCCAAACGCGGATGGCTACACGCAATCGCGCATGGCGCCGACGCACTGGGAGCCTTCGGCTGGACATGGCCAGAGTCGCCACGGCCCGCCCTTAATCTCGCTGCAAATAGAATGCTGAGCCCCTCTCTCACTGTCTGGCGCGATCAGGAGGACGACAGGCTCGGTTTTGCTATCGCCGTCACGCTTTCCAATCCGCATCTGACTCAGCGCGACGCAACGGCGTGGATGGAACCACTGATGCAAGCATTTGCTCAAGGTGAGCCCGGACCTGTGCCCGCATTGGTATCAAATTCGATCCGCACTTTACGCGTCGTTTGCCTACTCACGAGTGTCACGATGAAATACGAGGCACACAATATTAGGATTCAACATTCTGCTGCCGTAGAACGAGGCCTCAGGGAGGTTCTACATTCTGTGTCTCCGTGGATGTGGAATCTCGGTTCCCGAACCGGAACGACTCAGATGTCGGCTCCAAGACCCGAATGACCAATAACGACACGCAACCTAGGTAACGCCTAAATCAACACACAAGAATTTTCCCGTAAGCCCTTCCCCAAGCGACGGACTGGTCCTGCTTCCTGATTCAACATCAGGTCAGCCGGGCGTGGGCGGGCGATCACTGCCTGTTGCTCCGCTCCGACCAGCCGATCGCCCCTGCGTAAGCGCCGCCATTATCCGCGTTTGCGCACTGTCTCGATCCACACCCGCATCTACCAGTGCCCGATCCAGTCGGTCGCCATGGACACTCAGCACCCCGAACAATAGGTGCTTGATCCCGACGTGATCGAAATGCAGCGCCTGCGCGGTGCGTTGCGCCGCCTTGAGGGCGTCCAGAGACTCGGGGGTGAACGGCATTGTTTCTGAGGTGTCTGGCGGCCAAGGGGGAACGAAACCTACTATCGCATCACGCACTTCCTGAGGCCAGACCCCCAGCGCCGTCTGCACCGCGTCCGGATCAGCGTGCAAAATCCCCAACAGCAGATGCTCGGGACCGATGTACCGGTCATGGATAGACCTTGACTCTTCTTGAGCCAGGATCACCGCCCGCACAGCCCTTTCGGTTTAGTTCCCAAACTTCGTCGAACGGCCCATGCCTTTAAGAGTAGTCTTCGCGGCGCACCAGCACCACGCTCGCGCCTGCCGATGCACGGAAGAGTGCACGTCCCGGTAGACGTTCGACTGTGAGACATGGAGCTACTGACATTCCTCGTCTAGGTCCCACGGCCGTGCGGCCCGAAATCTGACCGACTACGGGATGGTGTCCTATGGGCATCGAAAGCAACCTGTGGCGATTTGGATCGGGGCCGGTGTTACAGTCTGAACCAGAACCATCATCAAGAGGCGATCGTCTTTCTACATTGAAATCGACAGGTTGAGCCATGAATTCTCCGGAACAACGGAAGCTCGCTCTTTTCCCAGGACTGCTTATTTTGGCCTTAGCCGTGACGTTCTTCCTGATTCCTACATGGCTTTCAACAGACTTTCGCGACCGATGGCAGTGGATCATCGTCACCATCCAAGTCCTCCTTACGGTGGCGCTGGTGGTCAACCTCGTGTTGTTCGTGCGAAAGCAGCGGGATGATTATTGGCGCGAACGAGGCAAGGACCCCAAGCATCCCGAACTATAGGGCTCTGAGAATGTCAATCTGATTTGAGCCCAGTTTGGCGGTAAATCGCAGTGTCATTGGGACCCATGTTAAACGGGGTCCGGTGAGAGCCCGGCTGAACCACCGGCGGTATTCTGGTGGGAAGAAGGCTTAGTTTCACCGTTCTAGCTGTTCCGGCTCAAAGGAGATGCAGAGATGGTTGAGCGTCAAATGGTGACTGTTCCCGATCTTGTCGGGCAGCCTGTGGATATTGCAGAAGAAATGGCGGCGAACATCGGGCTTGTTCTCGCAACCGGGGACCCTGACGGGCAGGGGCTCCATTCGCGTACGTGGCCGGGGCTGTTCTGGGTGACCACCCAGGATCCTTCCCCGGGGTCGGTCCTTGATCGGTGGAGCGACATCCGGATTACTTTCGTCCAGGACGGTCAAGCCCGAAGTGACGTGCCGGCGCCCAAGAGCGGGCCGACACCCACACTTGAGGTGCATGCAGATCCGGAGAAGGACGACTGAGAGCGGTTCGAGAGACCTTCTTCGTCTAGCCGTGTGAGATGGTCCTTTCCTCCAGCAAGAGGCCCTGAGCGTCAGTTAGTGGGGCTGACTCCATCGAATCAGCCCCACTGACTGGCCTATTTACCCAAAGGTGAATGTGGGTCCTTGTGAGAAGCACGCTTGGCCATTATTAAGGATTGCCACCGCAGAGGAAGTGCCCCACGGAACTCCTCCGACACTACCGCCGGCGGTTAGGCCGCATTCGATACGTGAGGCAGCGCCGACCGCGACGAGATAACCAGCAATCTTCCTCGCAACGTCCGTTGAACGTTCCGCCTACGGACGCACCCGGGCTGCGCAGACGAGTACTGATATTTGTGCAGACGACTTCTGAATATGGCAGAAACTTGCCGGGTGCGACTGTTGGTTGAATATGGCGGTCTATTCACAGTTGAATTTGGCGGTTTCGTGTGCCGCGACGGGCGGAGAACTAGGTTTTCTCGACCGGGCCGCCCAGGACTTGGTAGTCGGAAAGGGACTGTTGTTCTCACCGACCCCCGTCATCTCTCGAGACATCCCACCCCAATCAGAGTCGCTGTTGGCAGCAAATTCCATTCCGAAGATGTGGATCACTCCCGCCCGTGAGGAATGGCGACTTTGACACTGACGAACCAGCGCACCTCAGACACTGGCCGGAAACTTCGCTTGTTTGACACCGATTTTCATGCGCGTACTTCGGCTCCGATCCTATCCTTGAGTTGTTGCTTGTCCCATCCGCTGAAGGAGAACTCGAATGTCCCGCATCGTTTCTACCGGCCTGACCAAAGTCGGACTCTTACTCAGCTACAAAGTCGCCCGCGATACAGACAGCTGGCAAGCAGGTGGCGCCATTTTGGCAGTTTGCGGCCTGGCCGCCTTCACGGTCTGGAAGAACGACGCAGGCTCGGCAAGGGCTGTCGCCCTCACCGGCACCTACATCGCGGCCTTCGGCGCTTCCCGCCCCCTAGCCAAGAAGGTTGGGGAGGGGCCGTCAATATTAACCGTCACCGGGGTCATGACGATAATCTCTATGGTCTTTGGAAAGCACCACAAGGCGGCATAGATTTTGCGGTCTTGGCCCCACCTGGGTCACTTCCATGGAAGTGAGCCATTGCCCCGTCAATGAGACCTGCCGGGATTCTGTGACGGCTTGCTTCTTTTGGTGGCATTCTTGCACTTTCACATGGTGGTTTCGATAGGAGGATGATTCGTAGCGGCCTCCGCGGTTGCTGGCACCTCGATGTACCAAAGGTGTGTGGATTTCAACGGTAAAGGTGTATGGTTTCTGCGTCTGATGGGACGGTAGCTGTGTCCGTACGGGTCACGCACGTGGACGTGTTCCAGATGGTCCAGGCCAGCCAGCTTGGATTCGATGTCCTTCCATGGCAGCTCGTCCGACCATCTGGCGTCGATAGACACTCGCCACGTATTCAACCCCGGGCCAGCCCCTTGCTCCAGGGCAAGGACTTCAAATAGGGAGACAATCAGGGTTTCTAGGGTTTCCGGATAGAACCGGCGGATTCTGTGCTGGCCCGCGTGGACATGCTGGTCCTCCACCCACGCCTGCCAGAGCCAGGCCAATTCAACCTGCCCAAGCGCCCGGCTCAGGACTATCCCCCGGTCGCGATCCAGGATCAGGCTGTAGAAGGTGCCGGCCCGATCGATGATGCACGTGGCCTCCGCGGCATATTCCAAGGCGGCTAAAAGATTGCCTGACGAGCCGTGGTAGGTAAACGCTCCGCTGTCGTCAATGGCTACATAATCCCGGTCCTTGCCAACATCCTCGACGGGCCCGCCCGTGGCCGGTGGCTCCATCGTGTCCATAATCGCCGATACTTCCGCCGGGCCCATCCGTGTCCACGGTGGACGCGTTGCCCGTACTTCCAGAACACCACGAGTAGGACCGGCCGGTGGCCGTCTTGATGGATTCTATATGCGCAGAAGCCGAAAATTGCCGAATTCTTAACCCCTCATGCGGCTCACAAGGCTGTGATTGCAAGCTTCCGTCCGCGGCGACGTCACTGTTTCGGCTGGCCGTTCTAACTGATCCAGATCAGCGCGAGTACCTGCTCTGGGTCCATCGTCTCAGTTACCTTGTCGAAGAGCTGCTGTGCCCCGGTGGATATTTTGGAGGTCTTCGGCGATCACGTCTTCGCAGCCGCAATGATCGACCGAACCGTCCACCACACCGACGTCATCACACTCAACGGACCCAGATACCGACTCAAAGACCACCAAATCGAATGGCTACCCTCAGCAAGACCAGAGAAGACGGCAGAATAATCCCATCAACGTGGCGTAATTTCACCCCACAAAACGGCTCCATATTCGACCCGCGCCGACACGATTGACACTAGCGGTCCCACTGGGGGCTCCGGCTGCGGGCGCTTCGATGTCAGACTGAGGCCATGAACATACAGGACTGGTGGCCACTACTTGACTCATCAACGCAGCAATGTTTGATCAACAACAACGGTGACATCGTGCCGCTAACCATTCTGTTTCAGATCACGGCTGTGACAGGCCAACCCACGCCTGACGGTTCCTGGGTTGGCGGCAATGGGAACGACGGATTTTCCCTCTCAGATGAGGCAATCGACTGGATAGAGCAAACAGCGAACAATGAGGATTCTGAAAGGGAATAGCCGACCCGCTTCGGACCAACAATTGCTTGGCCGCAAACGGGCACACGGTCCCATAGGAGGTTCGGCTTGCGGGCACCAGGGGGGACATTCAGCGTTGCGAAAAAGCCGCCATTTATCGCTACGATCCACACTGAACGCGCGAGCAACCGTCATCCTTCAGTTCAACACGTCGATGAAGGTCATATACTCGAACTACTACCGTTGATGAAAGGCGAGCGTATGTCCGAGTGGGTGCGCATAGAGGCCAGATCAAAACGCACCGACGTGTGGCTCACCGTCTGCGGACAAGGTAAGCCGAAGATCACCGGAGATCCCTGGTACATGCCCGACGGTGTCACCAGTGTCTACCCGTTCATCGAGGACTGGCGTCCTGAAGAACTTCCCTTCCCCGTATGGCTTGCTCCCTACAACGGAGGCAAGAAGTACGGTGACCTGCTGTGGACCGGTGGGATAGCGTTGAAGATTGCCTCCACTCGTTTCATCGAGGCACTTCGCGCCGCTGAGGTCACCGGTTACCGAACCTTCGACGTCGAGGTTCGAGACCACGCAGGCTCGCCTCTCGAGGGATACACCGGCTTCGCGACCGATCCGTCCCCGGGGTCTGACATCCAGAACCTCTACGGCCAGACATATCAGAACTCTGCTTTCATCGCCACACAGCGTGTCGTCAAGGCATTGCACGATCACGGAGCTGACCAGCTGGAGATCAGCCCCTACACCCCCGACTGACGTCGAACCCCTCGCGCAGAGAACGAATCGCGCGACCACAACCTGATGTCGGAACACACCAGTCTCAGGCGCCGCGGCCACAAGAGTACGAGACTTTCGAATCCGTTAGAGACTTGTGCCGATCGGCGCGAAATTAGCGATGCTGGATCTTGAAAGATTGGCTGTGACAACGAGTAGTTTTCGGGTCCATTAGTCGGTTCGAAACAATTCTGGCGAAGGTTGTCCCGCTAGAGGTTCGACATACGGGCGGTACATTGCGACTCATTGCCAAGGGTAGGCGAGCGGATTCAGGACCATGCAGTGACCTTGATAGGTTGGTGACAACTCCGCCACCCCGAAAGGTTCCCATGCCGCACCCTCCCTCGATAACCCTGCGCCCATTCCACGAAGCTGACACGGCATTCTTCACCGGCATGGCCTCTGACGAACGGGTGACCAGCTTTATCGGCGACGGCCAGCCGTGGGACGAACATACCATTCAGGAACGCATTCATGCGGCACTGCAGGAAGACCCGCTCGACAGCGTTGGTGCCTCGCGTTGGTTTCTGGCCAGCGAGGCAAACGAGCCTGTCGGCATCGTGGTCTCGTCCCGCAAGGACGCGGGTATTGAAGTCGGTTATTGGGTCACCCCGGACCATTGGGGCCGCGGTATCGCCGGGGCCATGCTCGACGCCGCTCTGGCCAGCATTCCCGACATCTACGTCACCCGGGAGCTCTTCGCTCGCGTGGACCCCGCCAACGCGGTCTCGACCAAGTTACTCACCCGCCGCGGGTTCCAGCTGGACACCCATCATGAGGGGCTTGACCACTACATCCTGGTGTAGTGGTCCGGTTCCGTGGTGTCAGTCCACTAACTGGCATCACACCCACTGACGAGCGCAGCGCAACAAACCCCTATCCCACATACAGCCCCTATGATCCGGCTATTCCGCATTGCCCCTTGTCACTGGGCAACGGCTGCCACACGCCCAGACCGTATGCTGAACCGGGCCCGAAAGGAAAACAACATGCAGATCAAATCGTCAGCAATATCCAAAGACAAAGAGGAACAGCAGCGCAACGTTGTGAAGGTACCCCTGGTACAGATCGATGCGTTTGCCGATGCACTCTTCGAAGGTAACCCGGCAGCCGTCATGGCCCTGCCCGAGTGGCTGCCCGATGCTGTGCTGCAGCAGGCGGCGACGGAGAACAATCTCTCGGAGACGGCATTCTTGGTCAAGGACCTGCCCGCAGGAATCCAGGCTCTGAACTCGGCCCACCCGTCGTACCATCTGCGCTGGTTCACTCCAGCCGTCGAAGTGGACCTGTGCGGGCACGCGACCATGGCCGCAGCTTCCTACCTTTTTGACGACGTCCATCCCCAGGCCGAGAAGCTGCAGTTCTACACCCGCAGCGGCTGGCTCGTGGTGACCCGTCCGGCCGAGGGTCAATACACCATGGACTTCCCCTCCGAAGTCCCCGTGCCGGTTGCCCTCGATCCCGAAATTGCCAGGGCACTTGGGGTCCCGGTGGCCGAGGCGTTGAAGGCTACTGACCACATCTACATGGTCGAAGACGCCCAAACTGTCATCGATCTGGCACCGGATCTCGCATTCCTGGCTTCATTGCCGGTGCGCGGGACCATTGTCACGGCCCCGGGCACCGGAACTGACTACGATTTCGTCTCCCGCTGGTTCGGGGCAGAGGCTGGGGTTTCTGAGGATCCCGTCACCGGGTCCGCCCACTGTCAGCTCGCTCCGCTCTGGGCTGAACGCCTCGGCAAGCAGGAGATGCTGGCGCGTCAGGCATCGGCCCGCGGCGGAACCGTGCACATCGAGTTCGCGGGGGAACGCACAATATTGACGGGGCGATGTGTCCGCTTCATGGAAGGCACTGCGTTCCTTCCATACTGAGGTAATTCCCCGGGCCGGTTTTCCTCGTAGTCGGTCAAATTCCCTGCCATTGATGTCGCGTGCTGAGCCCAGATTTGATGGCAGGGATCTTGATTCGACCGTCCCGGTGAACGTTCGGCATACCGGACGTAGGTGTTCGCGATAAGCGAGGCCGGCAACCACTGATTGAAAGACCGTCCGCCTGTCAACCGGATACGATCTTGTTCATGGATTGGGTTGCGGGAACGGTGCCGGCGTACATGGACCGGTGGGCCATCGGCCAAAGCGGGGACATGGTCATCACTCCCTCCAGCTGGCTAGTTCCAGGTCGCTGGCATGACCGAAACGTCATGCTCAAGGTCGCCCGCGTTGCCGAAGAGGCACGCGGTGGCCGCGTCCTAGCTTGGTGGGCCGGTTGTGCCGCAGCGGGGTGCATGTAGTCAACGACCAGGCCGTCCTGATGGACCTGGCCTCTGGCCAACGGGCCTTGACAGCGGTGTGCCAGGCAGGCCGCTTTGATGAGACTACTAGTATCCTCTGCGAAACCATCACCTCCCTGCACGGCGTCCCTGACAAATCGTCTGCTCCCAGTGATCTCGTGCCCTTGCCACTTTGGTTTCAAGACCTGATCGCGCCACATGCGGCAAAGCCCCATGCAGGAAAAATTGAGCGAGCGGCAACCATGGCACAAGAGCTACTGGAGGCTTCGGCCTCAGAAACACAGGTGGTTCTCCACGGGGACGTCCATCACGGCAATGTTCTCGACTTCAAAGAGCGTTGGCGTGCGATTGACCCCAAAGGTTTGTTCGTCCCCCGGGCGTTCGACTACGCCAATATTTTCTGCAACCCGTCCACGGACGTGGCGTTGAAGAATTTTCACCGACGACTTGCGATCGTCAGCGAGCACTCAGGGCTCGACATCGATACGGTGAGATCATGGGTCATCGCCTGGTGCGCCCTTTCAGCCGTGTGGACCGACAAGAGCGGTGGCAAGCCATGGACGGCCCACGCCATCTTGAACACGTTTGTCTAGCACCAAGGGCCTGCACTTCAGCCGCCGAACCCCGTCCACAGGAGGTTCCCTTGTGGAATACGACTAACAGTGACAGCACAAGAGTGATGCGCTGGATGTGGAAGACATATCAAATAAGGGCAGCTGCTACAGTCTGAGCCAGAACCGTCCTCAACAGATTTTCTACTTTCGACCTTGGACTCGACAGGACTAGCTATGGACTCTCAGCAACGAAAGCCCATCAAGTGGTGGCCGTTTGGGCTTTTTCTACTTGCCTTCGGAACTGCAAACATAGTCCTGATACTGATTGAGGCTCCCACTTGGGTACGGCTAATTCCCGTCTGGATCCTGTTGACCGTTTCGGTAATTGCCCTGGCTCTGCTTCTCATTCGACGAGGTCGCAATCACCGAGACTCGGACCGCTAAAACCTGCACACGCGAACGATGGAAATTGATCAGCAAGACAGGGACTTCAACGCGAACACTGGTTCAGCCCATCCACTGACGACGTTCCCGCTTAGGGTTCCTTTGTTGAGGTTGGCGCGTAGGGACAACATCGCAAGCACGTAGGCAAAGAGACGCCCTTGGATGGCGTAAGTCGCCAAACTCCGCCTGTGCCAAAGCGAGGGCGGCGCAGCCCCGCCCAAAAAAATTGCGACATGATTTGCGGGATGGTTCGGCCCCCGTTGATTATTCATTGTGAGAGCCCTGAAAACAGGTAGTGACTACTCGTGCACTGCATCGAGGGAGCCGTCACTGTTAACAGGGACATCAAAGTGACGAATGAGGTTCAAGGAGCAAATGTAGCAATGGCACAAAATCGACCACTCACAACAAACCTTCTGACCGTTGCGGAGATAGCCGCCCAGATGCGCGTTTCAAAGATGACAGTTTACCGCCTGGTACACTCCGGTGCGCTGAACGGTATCCGGTTCGGCCGTTCCTACCGGGTACGCGAAACGGCCGTGCAGGAATATCTAAAATCCGTCAGTCCCGGACACTGATCCGCAGCTTGCCACCCTGCCCGAAGAACGCAGGTCTACCGGTGGCAAAAGAAACGGACGCATACCGGGAACAGTGAAAGACGGGTACTGGACTTGCTGCCGCTGATCGCATCTTCGTAGATCTTGTTGCATCCGGCCTTTTATAGGCACAACACCTGACCAACCACTACGACCACAACGACAATGAGCGCTAGAGGAACCAGGCGAAGCCACCACCGGCCGGACCATGGCCGCGGCCGATTGCGTGTGGCCTCTTCAGATTCTGTGATGCCTATGAAGTCGGTGATTCGGCGCCAGCGCCGCCGTTCGGTTGCCATATTGGAAAGTATTGCACTCGGCAGCCCGAGTGTGCAGCCGCTCCCCATTGTCAAAACGGCCGGCTGCCCATTTGAGCGAAGGGGCTGGGACCTCTCACATTTCACTTGAGGGATGAGATTCAAGGCCCTGCGAATTCCCAGCTATTCATCTGCGGCGTGCGCGGAGGCTACCCAGATACCGTCCCGCAGGAGATTCCCCTTACGGGACACCCGACGCCCTGAACACGAACCAAATGGACGGGCTGGGTTTTGCGGCTTGATTCATGGTTTTGGTCCGACTGTAGTGAGACGATCTTGCTGAAGTTGTCTAACTACAGTCGGACCATTTCGCTAGCCCCCGCGCTTCTCATGGTCCAACTTAGATGAGACGGGACACTTCCAGCCAATTGACGCATGGTTGCGGCGGGGCAGCGGGAGGACGCACCCTCGGATGTGGCGGCGGGTGCCTCCGACTGGCTCAGCGACGTGCCAGTTGCTCGCCGAACGACATGGTAGGTTCATGAACATGCCAGCCAGCCTGCCTGCCAGAACCTTCCGAGATGCAAGGCGCGAGAACCGCCGAGATCGAGTGCCCACAGTCAGCAGACCTGCACCCCGTCGGCGTTCTCCCCGTCACGCAGTTGCTGGACCACTTCCATGTGCCTGGTGTCAGCATCGCCGTCATGAACAACTTCCAGATCGCGTGGACGAAATCATGGGGCACAGCAGACGCGCAATCCGGAGCAGCGGCAACCGACGAAACGCTGTACCAAACAGCCTCGATCAGTAAACCGGTGGCGGCGATGGCGTCGCTGAAGGCTGCACAGATCGGGCTGTTCGATCTCGACCAGGACATCAACAGCACCTTGACTAGCTGGCAGCTGCCTCAGGGGCAGTTCCACGGAGGCGGCGCGGTAACACCCCGTATGCTCATGAGCCATACCGCGGGCCTCGGAGATGGATTTGGTTTTCCCGGGTATAAACCGAATGAGCCGCTGCCGTCATTGCTGCAGGTCCTCGACGGGCTTCCACCATCCCCTCTGGCTGCAGTGCGGCTGGTGCGGCCGCCCATGACGGCTTACCAGTATTCGGGCGGCGGCATCGAGATACAGCAGCTCGCACTCACCGACTCAGTCGGAGCACCCTTCGCACAAATCATGCATGACTGGGTCCTTCAACCGATCGGCATGACCATGAGCACCTTCGAGCAGCCCTTGCCGGCAGAACTCGAATGCCGGGCCGCCCAGGCACACGACGGCTCGGGCGCGGCGATGGACGCACGATGGCATGTGCACCCGGAGCAGGCTGCTGCCGGCTTGTGGACAACTCCACGTGACTTGGCCCGGCTCCTCATCGAAGTGCAAAAGACACTGGCGGGACGATCCTCGCTTGTTCTGGACAGAACCACGATGCGCAACATGGTCACCCCCATCGGGGTGGGCCCGTTCGCGGTCGGTTTCATGGTGTCGCAAAAGGGCGATGGTTGGTACTTCGAACACGACGGTGACAACTGGGGCTTCAAGGCCCAAGCCATTGCGCACGTCGCCAAAGGCTACGGTGCCGTGATCATGACCAACGGCGACAATGGTGGATCAGTGATGGCGGAGATCCAGAAACGAATTGCCAAAGTTTACTCCTGGGACCTTGACGACATGCCCCTGGAATCCTGACCTCGGAGCACGGCCGGGCAGGTACACGCCACCACTCCCCTGAGCTGCCACCTCCGTCAATATGACCGGTAGATGCAGTTCCCGATTCTTTTGGAGCTAATGCAGACGGTGGCCAATATCTTCCAGAACACTCAGAATCCGTGCAGAATTCAAAAGATTGCCTGCCTGAGCACCATCAGTGCCAGGGAGGCTTCGTGCCACGAGTTACCCTCGCTCTTTCGCTTGACTGAGTCATCAGCGTGAAACTATTCGGCCACACCCGCCGTGATCTTGGTGCCGGCGTCACCGTCCAGCCATCCGACATCCCCCTGCATCAGGCGAGTTCGAACTCCACCACGCTGACTACATTTTGGTCGGACAACTCTGGGTAGTGGTTGCGCAACCCGCCGCGGAACTCCTCCATGGACGTTCCCCGGGCGAGACGAGCCTGCTTCGCCGTCATCTTGTCCAGCCGGTACTGCTGAACATTCGTCACCATGCCCTCCAAGATGCGGTGCCCGGCGTCGTCCTCAAAAACGAAGATGTGCGCCCCGGGAACCACATCCTCGTCAAAACGAACCGTGGACACCTTGGTGCCATTCGCCACGGCATCGTAGTACCTCTTGTTGAACCTCAGGATTCTCCGGGAATCTGCGTCGGGCTGGAAATACGAGTAGGGCAGAAGCTTTCGGATCGGCTGCATCCGTGGGCCATTGTCTCCCGGTACGGCGACCATGATGTCCGGGTGAATGTCAAGCATCGCCTGCCGGCACCTGCCGCAAGGCGGAATGAGGCCCCGCCCGCCGTCGCCAGCGGCAGCCATGGTCATCAAAGGGCCGGCACCCGCCGTCGCCGCGAGCCCCATGACCACGAACTCTGAACATGGCCCACCAGTGAAGTGGAAGACGTTGACGGCTCGATGAATGATCCCGTTCGTATCCATCGCCGCTGCTGCAACCGTATGGTTCTCATCGGCACCGAGTGTTGCCGCCAGCTCTTCTGCAGCCTGGATAACTCGCAACTCTGATTCAAGTGGGTCCATGGCTGTATTCTGCCTCACCAGTCGGTGTTGACCGCTCCCCCACACGCCGGCCGTTTGAGTAGCAACACCCGTCCACACCTATGGTTTCCGGTCGCGGGCATCTCCGATCTGGCTCTTAGTGGGCTGGATTCACCGTCGGTGAACCTGTGGATCTCGCGAGATGAATCGACGGGACAGTTCGATCGGGAGGCACGGACCACCCCTCCCCGGGCGCGGCACAACCTCAAAGTTGCTTGACCATTTCGAGTTCGTCCTTCGTTGTGTCCCAGTTATATGGGACGCGGTGGCCGGTCGCGGCAAAACCCTGGCGTTCGTAATACCTGCGTGCGGGGGTGTTGTCGTCGTGAACATGGAGGGTGAGCCGGCCACCCTCGGTGCTCGCCCAGTCCTCGATGGTTCCCAAGAGTGCATCGGTGAGACCCGTGTTCCGACCGCGCCACTCCGGAGCGACAAACACGCCCACCAAAAGCGGCCCCGTCAGAGGATCGGGCACGTATCCGCCCATGGTTCCCACCCATTCGCCGGAACCTGATATGGCAGCTACCTGGATCCCATGGGTGGTAGTGCCGCGCTCGCCTCGCTGTCTCCATTCCGTCTCATCGACGCCCACCGCTGTTGCCAGCGTTTCTGCATACGCAGTGGGCGTATCGCGGATCATCTCCACACGGATGTCGCGGATCTGGCGCCAGTCAGACGCCGTCGTACGTCGTATCGAAAACTCCTGGGTGATCATCCACAGAATCCTATTTCATGCCAGTGCCCATCACCGACAGGTGCCGTTTTCACCACCAGCACCAACCACCACCGCCATTACGGATGCAAGTAGGCTGTTACGAAGTACGAGCTGAGTCTCGTCACAGCGTTACACGGATTGTTTGGGGGAAAATAGGGGAAGTTGGATAGTGCTGCGTCTGTCGGGACGGCCACGCTTGCGGCCGACGGCTTGGTGGCTGGTTTCGGCAGAACACCGGTATGTGCGGCGGTTTCATTCCAGCTCAGTGCCGGTGCCTCGATGGCCATCGTCGGCCCCAATGGAGCAGGAAAATCCACTGTTGCAAGAACCCTGTGCGGGCAACAGATGCCCCTGTCAGGAAGGTCGTTCTTTCAAGGTGTCCGCGTGGACGAGCGGACTGCTTCTTACAGACGCAATGTCGCCACAATCTTTGATGAAGACGCCTTTTTCCCCGGCCTCACAGTTGCTGAGCATCTGTTGATGACGGCCCACGGCCATCAGGTGCCCAGGCCCGCGACGGCGGTTGAGGCAGAGCTGGAGTTTTTTGAACTGGGCAACCATGGCGGGAGCATGCCTGATGAACTGTCTTCGGGGCAGCGCCGACGGTTCTTGTTGGCTTCGGCGCTCATCCGACCAGCCACCCTGCTGGTCCTGGACGAACCCGAGCAGAGACTCGATGTCCGCATGCGACGGGAACTCACAACCCGCCTAAACACCGCCACCGACCAAGGCACCACATTGCTCTTGATCACCCATGATCCTGCCCTGCTGACAGATGTCGCGGAACAGTGCATTGTCGTTGACGAACAAGTGCGCTTCCTGTCTCCGGATGAAGCTGCAGCAGTAATTTCAGCTTGACACCTGCAGCACCAACCTCCGCAACCCCGACCCCCACACTCACCGGCAGGAAAAACGCCTTCGATCCTGTTGTGTTCATTAGGAACGCCTTCAACAAACATCGCACCACCAGCCGCTGGGGCACCGTTGGCGATGTTTACCGGAGTCTTTTTGGCGCCGCAGTTATTCTGATGTACGCGGGCTCCCTGCTCTACGGCATACAGCAAGATCTGGTGGTCGACTCCGGCTGGTTCTTGACCCGCCCCATCGCCTCGGCACACCACTGGCAGTTGCCGGCGCCAGTGGCCATGAGCCTCCTTCTCCTTTTGGGATCCGCCTACGGATTAGTTCTCGCCTGCCGGACAGGACCTGTGGCAGCCAGCCGGGCCCAGGGATATTGGTGGCTCAGCCTGCCAACAGACCGCCGAAAACTTGCGCTTGGACCAATCACCAAAAAGCTGCTTTGGACCGGCACTGTGGCCGGGCTTTGCGTGGCTCCGTTGGCTGCGCTGTCCAGCCCGGCCCATGGCGTTGCATCCGTAATCCTGGCCTGCCTTACAGCCGTTTTCTTGGGTGCGCTGATCATTGCTTCGGCCGTCGCAATACAAATTTCCGGCAGACAACGCATCGTCGAGGGCTGTGCACGGGCACTATCCGGCATCATTTTGCTGACATTGCTCCTGCCTGCGGTGATGCCACGAAGTGATGAGTTCTTGGCTGCCCTCTCATCCGTCCTGCTGGTGCTTCCTTCAAGTTGGCCGCTGCTCGTCGCCCACGGGAGCATTTGGCCGTTGCTTGCCACGTTCGGAATGGCAGTTCTTGGATGCGGCTGGGCCTATGCGGGCCTGGGCAGGTTGTATCGGGCAGATCTGGTGGCTGCCGGCGGGATTACAGGGCATGCCAGCAGTGCCTTGTACTTTGCTGATTTTCGCGAGCTTGGCCAGGCCCTGCGGATCGACTCCGGCGGGCGAAAGAGACGCAGTATCACCACCCCGGTGCCTAAATCTGCTGCCGGTGTCCTCATCTTCGCCGACGTGTTGGCCTTCATGCGTAAATCCCAGACCGTGGGAACGCTTGTTGGACTGGGTATGCTTCCCGGCGCAGCCACCCTCATCGAGGGCCTTGGCAGCGCCATCATCGTTGTCGCAGTGTTGTTCTTAACCGGCTGGGGAGCTTCCGTTACGTCCTCCACCATTGCCCAGCAATACGCCGACCGGCCGGCATTGGACCGCTTGCTTCCCTATGGGTGCCTCGGCTCAGCTTCGCCTGCATGCAGTGGTGCCCGTTCTCGCAACCATTGCCTGGAGTGCTCTCGGCTTTGGCTTGTTGGCACTTTTGGGCGCAGGCAGCGAAGGTTTCAGCACATCTGCACTTCTGGGGATGGGGATGCTCTCAGGCGTCGGTCTTGCAGGGGCAGCGATGCGAATGGCATACCGTCCGGCACCTGATTGGGCAAGTGTTGAGGGAACCATTGAAAGCTGCACGAGAGGGCCTGACTTCGTCTTCCTGGCCATGCTGCCGACCTTGCTGGCACTACTGACAGGCACCCTCACCGTGTGGCTGCTGGTGCTGCAAATTGTGACTTCCGTGTTTTGTCTCTGGTTTGGCACCAGGAGGCCCTGACCGACCCCGCCACACGACCGCACAGCAGAACTCACCACCCAGTGCCCGTAATATCTGAATGGAACGTTCAAGAATAGAGCAAGGGAGCCCCATGAACGCGTTGCCAGAATTTGCTTCACCCACCGACGTCGCCGACCAAGTCGCCCGATCGCAGGTCTTCTCCCCCGACATTCGTCCGCTATGGACCGGGGCCAAACTCAGCGGGCCCGCCTACACTGTCCGGTGTGCCCCCGGCGACAACTTGATGCTCCATTCGGCCATCCACCGGGCACCAGCCGGGTCCGTCATCGTGGTCGACGGCGGAGACGCCTCCCACGCTGTCGCCGGCGGAAACGTCTGTGCAGTAGCGCACCGGCGCGGAATTGCCGGGTTTGTGGTTGACGGTGCCATCCGCGATGTCGCCGAGATACGTGAGCTGGGCTTCCCCGTCTTTGCCCGTGCCGTGGTGCCCAAACCGGGGCTGAAAGCTGTTCCCCTCCCCCTCCAGCAGCCTGTGCATTGCGGCGGCGTGCTGGTTAATCCCGGTGACTTCATCGTCGCGGACGAGGAAGGCATCGTTGCCGTTCCGGCACAGGACGTCGATGCCGTGATGGCGGCAGTGGCGAAGAAGTCCATGGCGGAGCAGGCCCAATCGCTCGACGACTGGGAAGCCGAACACGAGCAGAAGATCGACTCGATTCTTCGGGCGGCCGAAGTGGATTCGTAACCATTCGGCACCGTCCACGATCCAGGGCCGCCACTATATTTGACTTGTGAACACTACGTGGGAGTCCGGCGGGGTCGGTGTGCTGCGTCTGCCCTCCGGCAGATTGCTGCGCGGCCGCAGCCTCCGCCAACCGATGCCGCCGGGCGCTGTCCCCACCTTCACGGTCCACCTTCTGGGACGCAGACCTGCCCCGGTCGAAGGGGAATCCCGCTGGGTGCGCTGGCCCGATTTTCGCCTGCCCGAGGACCGCGGCGATGCAAGGGACGCCCTGCGTGAAGCCTGGCTGCGCTCGGAGACGGAGCGGGTGGAGGTCGCCTGCCGCGGAGGACTCGGGCGAACAGGAACCGCACTGGCGTGCATCGCCGTGCTCGACGGCGTGCCGGCTGACCTGGCAGTGACGCTCGTTCGCGAGCACTACCATCCCCGCGCGGTGGAGACGCCATGGCAACGACGGTATGTCGAACGCTTCACCGCAGATTGACTTGGCGGATTGACTTGGCGGATTGTTTCAGTGGGGTGGAGGCCATTCCGGGGTGCATGACCTCCAAGCCACGGTGAATGCCAATCGGAGGCATTGAACCAACCGCGGCCCCACCTCGTTTACCGGACGAAGGGCTCGGCAGTCACATCCGCGGCCGCCGGGACGGGCAGCGCAGCAGGGAATCAGGTGAGGGCGGGCATGACCATCCCCCGAGGCTTTTTGGACGTCGCATTGCGCCTCCTGGTGGCGGCCGCCCTGGCTATCGATGCAATCGTTCACCTGCAGCTCGCTTCCTACTACCAAATCGCGGCCCCGGGCGGCATCGGCCAGGGCAACCTCTTTCGGATTGAGGCCGGCGCCGCCATCCTTGCCGGCCTGTACGTGCTGATCCGTGGCAGCCGGCCGGCCTACGCCGCCGCCTTCATCGTTGCCGCCGGCGGGCTCGCGGCAGTCCTTCTCTACCGCTACATCAACGTTCCCGCGTTTGGCCCGTTCCCTGCCATGTACGAGCCCGTGTGGTTCTTTCAAAAGTCTCTCAGTGCAGTTGCGGAGGGCGCAGGCGCGGTGTTGGCCTCCGTCGGACTTTTCAGGCCCCGCCACTGATAGCAAGCCCTAGCCAGAGTGAACCAACCGGGCCCATACTGCGTATAAGCGTCAGGAGGTGGGAATGCGTCAGGACGAGCAGCAGGCATTGCGGGAGTTGCACGGCGACTATGCCCAGCTGCTCTGGCGGTTCGTGATGCGGCTGGTCCATGACCGGGCGCAGGCGCAGGACGTGGTGCAGGAGACCCTGCTGCGGGCGTGGCAGCACCCCGAGGTTTTGGCTCGGGAACCGTCAGCGCTGCGTGCCTGGCTGTTCACGGTGGCCCGGAACTTGGTCATCGATGATTGGCGCAGCGCCCGGCACCGGCACGAGTTCGGCATGGACCAGCTGCCCGAGGTTCCCGGCGACGACCAGACCGAGAGGGTCCTTGATGCCTGGCTGGTGGGCGATGCCCTGGAGACACTCAGCCCGGAGCACCGCGAGGTGATTCGGCAGGCCTATTACGGGGGCCGGGACACGGCGTCGATCGCGACGGAGCTGGACATCCCGGAGGGAACGGTCAAATCCCGGCTGCATTATGGCCTGCGGGCGCTGCGGCTGGCGTTGCAAGAGAGAGGGGTGAGCGGGCGATGAATGCCTCCGACCCGTATGCCCTGTGGGATGCAGCCTACGTGCTTGGCTCCCTGTCCGCGGCCGGCCGGCGCGAATTTGAGGAGCACCTTTCCGGCTGTTCATCCTGCCGGCGCAGCGTTGCCGAGCTGTCGGGACTGCCCGGCCTGCTCGCACTGACGCATGCGGAAAACGCCGCCGCTGCCCCAGCCGCAACCCCCGCGACAGCAACCGGACCCGCGCCGCTCTATGCCGGGCTGGCCGCAAAAGTCGCTGCCCGCCGTCGTCGGGTTGTCCTGGCTGCCGCAGCTGCCGCCCTTGCCTTGGCAGGTACGACGGCGGCCATCACCACCGCGGTCGGCCCCGGCACCGCTCCCCCACCGTTGGCGGTCAGCAGTGCCTCCTCAAGCGTCCCGCTCACCTTCTCCGGCACGTCCCCGCGCGGCATGACGGCCACGGGAACTCTGGCCAGTTTTCCGTGGGGCACACAGATCAACTGGCACTGCACCTACACAGCCTCGCTGTACGCGGGCGAACCGGCGGGCCAGGAATATGTCATGGTCATGGTCTCCACGGCCGGTGCGGAAACCACTCTGGCCAGTTGGACAGCGGGCCCGGGCAGCGACGTCTCGCCGGCGGCGGCCACCGGCAGCCCGGCACATTCCATCGCCCGGCTGGACATCCGGGACAGCACGGGGGCCACGCTCCTCAGCGCGGCCCCGTGATTCCTGCCTGTCTTCAGCCCGAATGCATGCCTATGTCAGTATCCGCTGCCGCCCTGTGCCGGCGCAGAAGTGGCTGCCGGAGCGGACGTGACCTTGGCACCGTCGGTGCCGATAACCCACCAAATGCCCCCGTAGCCCTGGCCCGAGGTGTCCCCCGGATTCTTGTCCGCGGCGTAGGTGTACAGCGGGAGTCCGTTCAGGGTGACCTGCTTGGCGCCGTCCGTGCCGGTGATGGTGCCCACGGTTCCGGTGACGCCGGAGATGGTGGGTGTGGCGGCGGTGGTGGTCACCGCGGGCCACAGGCTGATGCAGGGGCCGGTGCAGGTGCTGGCGGTCTCATTCGGCTTGTCCTTGTCGAAAAAGTAGACCGCCATCCCGGCGCCGTTCACCAGGATCTTGCCCATGGACGTGCCGGCCGTGTGCAGCGTGCCCGCGGAGGATTCGGATGACGACGAGCCGGATGAGCTGCCCGGTGTGTTGTAAATTCCGCCCGGCCCGGCTGCGCTGCCGCATGCCGTGAGTGCAGCCAGCGCCAGCGCGCTGAGGGCGATTCCAATTTTGGCTTTCATGACCGCTTCTCCCATTTGCCTTGGCGGAACCTTCGATGGCTCCATGCCCAACACACGAGATGGCGGGCAACCCGGTTCACGCATGGCAGGATCTTCTTTATGGACAACACCGTTTTGACCGGCCAATTGAGGTGTGAAGGCGCCGAGCAGCTTTCCGCCGTGGTGGAGCACCTGCCGCGCCACATTGAATTGACGCGTGCCGAGCCGGGCTGCCTTTCCTTCGAGGTGGCCCAGACCGATGACCCCTTCGTGTGGGATGTTTCCGAACGGTTCGAGGACGCCGCTTCCTTCGAGCTGCACCAGGCACGGGTAAAGGCCAGCGAGTGGGGTCGCGCAACGGCAGGCATCAAGCGGAACTACTCCGTCACCGGGTGATGTGCGGGATCATCCCGTTTGAGCATGCCCAATTTCGCGGGGCCCTGGTGGTGTAAACCAGTCAATACCGCATCGGAATTGAATCCGGGTTCGAGAGCGATTCCCTGATGCCCGTGGGACTGCCTGGCAAGGACCACCTGACGGGCAGAAACGGGGCCTCACCGGCACTGGAATTATTTGGTCCGCTTTGGTAGCTTTCAACGCATGGGCATCAAACTTGAGAACGTCGGCATAGCGGTTCGCGACCTCGAGGCAGCAGTGGCCTTTTTCACCGATCTCGGTCTTGCTGTCATCGGCCGTGACACTGTCAGCGGCGAGTGGACGGACACCGCCGTCGGACTTGATGGAAACCACGCGAACATCGCGATGCTCCAGACCCCGGACGGTCATGGCCGTCTCGAGCTCTTCGAATACATCCACCCCGAAGCGGTCGAGACACACCCAACCCGGCCCAACGACATCGGCATGCACCGTGTGGCCTTCTCCGTGGACGACATCGAGAAGGCCCTCGAGGCAGCCGCGAAGCACGGATGCTTTCCGCTGCGCGGCGTGGCAACTTACGCCGACATCTACAAACTCACCTACCTCCGCGGCCCCAGCGGAATCCTCGTGATGCTCGCCGAAGAACTGAAGAAGGACTAACGGCCCAACGGGACGCATGGCAGGCCGCCATTACGATTGAACCTTGGCACACGACTGAACAGGCGACCCATGAGTAGTCCAAGAGCGCATCCGGCCACGCAACGGCTCATTTTCCGGGACTTCAGGCATACTGACATCCCGGCAGTACATGCGTACGCCTCGGACCCCGAAGTCACCCGTTGGTCGACGTGGGGGCCCAATACCTTGGACCAGACGGCAGACTTCGTCAATGATGCCGCGCACGCCGGCCTCGGCAAAGACCAGCAATCGTATTCGCTTGCGGCCGTCCTGGATGGCACGACGATCGGGTCGGTGGCTGTCTGGGTCACTGATTCCGCGGACCGCAACGGCGAACTGGGATACACATTCCACCGCGCACATTGGGGAAACGGGTATGCCACGGAGGCTGTCGGACATCTACTGACGCTGGGATTCGACGTGCTCCAACTCGAGCGCATCACTGCCACCTGCCGACCCGGCAACGTCGGCTCCATCCGTGTCCTGGAAAAGAGCGGCTTCGCCCAGGAGGGACTGCTGCGTTCCCACCGGCTGGTGAACGGGGTGCGGCGCGATTCGAAGCTCTTTTCCATTTTGCGTGAAGACCGGCCCCGCCCGTGACGACAGCGCTTCCGGCTGGAATGGCTCGCATGACGAACTAACCCGTCACCCTCGAGGCCATCCTGGGAAGGGCGCAGGGCCCGGGCTCCGAAGGTGCCGGCACAATCATGCGCAGGCAAATGCAAGGAGAGGTGAAGCAATGGCCAAGATCGACACGAGCAGGGAGCTCTGGTCCGCAGCCCACATCGAGCGTGCCGCCCTCGCCGCCGACCTCGCCCGGCTTGACGATGCCGAGTGGAGTACGACCTCGCTGTGCGGGCGCTGGAGCGTGGAGGAAGTCGTTGCCCATCTCACGGCTGCAGCAAGCATCGGTCCGCTGCGGTGGTTCACCAGTGTTCTTGGCGCCAGGTTCGACTTCGATCTTCACAACGACAGGCGCCTGGCTGAACATCTTGGCTCCGCTCCTGCCGAAACGTTGGCCTCGTTTCGGGATATCACCACCAGCACCACGTCGACGTTTGGGCCAACCGCCGCCTGGTTGGGCGAGGTTGTTGTGCACAGTGAGGACATTCGCCGTCCACTGGGAATTGCCAGACCGGTCCCCGTGGGTGTCGTCACGGCCGTTGCGGACTTTTACGCCGGCAGGAACTTCACCGTCGACAGCAAAAACACCATCGCCGGACTGCGGCTGGAGGCAACTGATGGCACCTTTGCCGCTGGCGACGGTCGCCTCGTGCAGGGAACAACGCTGGCACTGACGATGGCGATGGCCGGCCGCGGCTCGTATTGCGCTGAACTTTCAGGTGACGGGGTCGCAACCCTGCGCAGTCGTTGCGCGGCGCCCGCATCTGGGGGGTCGACCTAACTTTCAGGGCCCGGACGCGAGCGACAACAGGACGGCAACCCGGTTCGGATCAACCCCGCCGACGCCCAAACACACGCCAGGCCCGGCTGACAGGAATAAACACAATCGCTGCCAATGCCAACGGGAACCACAGCGCCGCGCCCCCGCTCCAGCCGATGCCCGGTCCGTCCTCGCCTCCGAAGGCTCTTACTTCAACCAGGAACAGGTGCGATGCAAATTCTCCACCAGCCTGCATTGCCACGGCCAGCATGCCAAAGGTGTAGCTCAGGAAGATCATCCAGTAGAGCAGCAGCATGCCGATCGCGGCCGCAACCCCTGCTGCCCACGATGGACGGGACTGGACCATCCCTTCCCGATAACTTGCTGCCAATACATCCGGTTTGCCCAGCCCTGACAGAACATCCTTGAGGCTGAGACTCGCCACGTCGGCGTCGATGCTGTTGCGGAGGTCGGCAAGGATTCCCTTCCGCTGCCGTGCATCAACCTTCCCATCCAGGGAGAGGTCGACCTGGAGTAAATACCATTCCCGGCCCATGGCATGCCGCACCCCCCTCTTGGGCGGACGGCCTGAGAGCCTGGACTTCGCGGATGGACGTCCCGCCGCATCATTGATGCTGGAATTCTGGTCCCCAAACTTCACGCCGGACGCCTTTCTCATTATTGCTGCTCGTAGTCGTTGTTCACGGACAAGCCCCGCGCGGCCACTGCCGCAATGTTGTGCCACCGCTGGACAGCATCGGCGCACGCCACTTTGCCGGCGGGCGTCAGTCTGTAGTATTTCCGGGCCGGTCCCGATGCCGATTGCATCATGTAACTGGTCAGCCAGCCGTCTCGCTCGAAACGGTTGAGCGCCGGATACACGGCACCCGTTGCCAAGCCGGACAGGCCGAGCGAACGGAGCCGTTCAACCAGCTCATAGCCATACGAGTCCTGGTCACGCAGCAGCGTGAGAATAAGCATTGGCAGCACACCCCTGAGCAATTGCGGATCATGCGGCTGGGGAGCTTGATTCATGCCACTAGTCTCCCACGACTAATAGCTAGTGTCTACTAGTTGAGGACCACTAGTTGCCGGGTCGCCCGCGTCATGGCAACGTACCGGTCCACTGCTCCCCCGATCCCGGTGCCGAACCGTTCCGGCTGCACAAGGATGACCAGGTCAAACTCCAGGCCCTTCGCCAATTCCGGCGTCAGCCAACTGACCCTTGGCGACTCCACCCTGTGGGTGCCGGCGTCGTCCGCGCTTATGACGCACACAATCCCCTCGGTGTTCGCCTCCAGCCACCCCTCCAGCACGGCACCAAGTTCCGACACAGCTGCATGCGCCACCGGAATGCCGCTGCTCCGGATCGATGTGGGCACATTTGCACCCGGAAGCTGCGTCCTGATGATTTGTGAGGCCTCCGCCATGATCTCCGCCGGCGTGCGGTAGTTCACTTGCAGTGACGACACCGCCACCTTGCCCAAACCGACGCGTTCCAGGCGCTCCGGCCAGGACTCCGCGAAGCCGCGCCTGGCCTGCGCCCGGTCCCCCACAATCGTGAAGCTGCGCGACGGGCAGCGCTGCAATAGCATCTGCCACTGCGCATCGCTGAGTTCCTGGGCCTCGTCAACCACGATGTGACCGAACGGACCCGCCAGCGCGTCCACCGCACCAACCGGAGCCGCAGCCCCGTCGGCCAGCTTTTCCGCCATGTCCTCCCCGCGCAGCATCGACATGACCAGCAGCTCCGAATCGTCCGCCGCGATCAGGTCTTCGACCACCTGGTCCATGAGTTCGCGTTCGGCAATCACGACGGCGCGCTGCCGCCGTCTGCGCCGTGATTCCTCCGGGTCACCGAGGAGCTGCCGCGCAGCGTCGAGAAGCGGCAGGTCGGCGTCCGTCCAGGCGCTGGGGTCTCCGCGTTGCAGCAGCCTGACCTCGTCCGGCTTCAGCCACGGCGCACACAGTCGCAAATAGGCCGGCACCCTCCACAGATCTCCCACAAGGTCCGTATGCTTCAGCAGCGGCCATGCCATGGCGAACGCCTGCGCCAGCTCCGTATTCTGCGCGAATCCCCGGCGGAGCAGTGCTTCCGGGACATCGTCACCGTCGTACTTGTCCACCAGAATGGCCAGCAGCTCTTCCCACACGTCATCACGTGCCTCGTTGTGCGGGATGCCCGGTGCAGGCGTATCGAAGGCTGCGGTCCATTCCTCCGCGCTCAGCCAAATGTCGGCGTACGGCGTTGCCACCTCCAGCCCGCTGGTGGGCGGACGCTCGTAAAAGCGGACGGCCGCCTCAACTGCCTGCACCATGCCGACCGATGACTTCAACCGGGCGACAAGCGGATCCGGCTCGTCCAGGGCCAGGGCGCCCTCGGGGACCAGGTGCCGAAGCATGCACGTCTGGACACCCTCCTCGCCGAGGCTGGGCAGGACGTCGGCAACGTAGTTCAGGTAGGGCTGGTGCGGACCAACGAACAACACCCCGCCGGGATGGTGGCCCACCGCGGGTTCCGAGTAGATGAGATAGGCGGCACGGTGCAGGGCGACGACCGTCTTGCCGGTTCCGGGACCGCCGTCCACCACGAGGGTGCCGCGGGCAGGTGCCCTGATGATGGCATCCTGGTCGGCGGCGATGGTGCCCAGCACGTCCTGCATTTTCGTACTGCGTCTGCTGCCCAGGCTCGCGATGAACGCAGAGAGATCCTCCCATGCGGCGGTGGAATGGCCAGCGGACAGGGAGCCGGTTTCGCCATCCGATGGGGTGGCATCGGCGTCGAGCATAAAAGCTTCATCCCAGTAGTCGGTGATGCGTCCCTGCGTCCACCGGTAGCGGCGGCGGCCGGCCAGGCCCATGGGGTTGGCATGCGTGGCGCCGAAGAACGGCTCGGCCGCCGGTGCGCGCCAGTCCGTGAGCAGCCTGCGCCCGTCAGCGTCGGTAAGTCCGAGACGCCCAATGTACAGGGGCCCGGAACCGTCCGCCGCATCGGTTCCAGCGGTACCGGTTCCGGCGGGATCGGTTGCGGACGGATCAGTCTTGGCGGGATCCATCCTGCCAAGGCACAGGTCGAGCCCGAAACGTTCCAGCCCCTGCAGCCGGGCCTCGAGGCGGCGGATCTCCGCATCCCGTTCCACGGCTTCCTGGCCCAGGCGGACCGGCTCTTTTCGCGCGGTGTGCAGTTCGCAGGACAGCCGGGCAGTGGCTTCCGCCAGGGATTTGGCGATCGCGGCAAAGTGGCGTTCGTCGTTGGCGGTCAGGGCGGGTTCTGCCTTGGCGGCCCGGCTCTCGGGGAGGTTGAAAGGGCTGGTTGTCTGGGGCATGCGGCAGTTTCCTTCGGGTGTTGCTGGTGGGACAGCTACCCATTGTGCGCCCTGTAGGGGGCCTTGCGGCAAGGCCCCCCATGCCGTATATATTTAAAATGCGGGGGTAAGCAGCGAACGCCCGCCCTTCATTCAGCCCCAACTTTTCAGCACCAACTTTCAGCCAGGTGCGCTTCCCACGTCCGCTGGCCCACGGCGACACCCTGATCGCAATGAGTCCCTTCGAGTTCTACCGTGCTGTTTCCCGCGAGAGTAGACTCGGCAACGGACAGCATCCATTGGACCAAGGAGTGCGCCATGGGCATCATTTCCGTAGACTTGTTCATCACCCTCGACGGCGTTTACCAGGCACCCGGCGGACCTGAGGAGGATCCCGGTGACAGCTTCGAACTCGGCGGCTGGCAGGGCGCCTACTTCGATGCGGAATCCGGTGAGGCCATCAGCGCCGGCATCGAGAGGATGGATGCACTTCTGCTGGGCCGCAATACCTACGACATCTTTGCCGGCTACTGGCCCGTCTTGCGCGACAGCAACCCCATCGCCGCAAAACTCAATGCCGTGCCCAAGTTCGTGGTTTCCCGGACATTGACCAACCCGGAGTGGGAGGCCACCACCGCGCTGTCGAACTTAGCGCAGGTGGCCGCGCTGAAGGACCAGTTCAACGACATTCACGTGATCGGCAGCGGCGATCTTGTGCGCTCGATGCATGCAGCGGACCTCGCAGAAAGATTGAACTTCTTCCTCTATCCCCTGACCCTCGGATCCGGGAAACGGCTGTTCACGGACGGCAGCGGCGTCCCTGCAGCCTTCACCCTGGTGCAGCCGCCAACGGCGTTTCCCAAGGGCGCCGTCTCCCTCGTCTATGAGCGTGCCGGTGCTCCTGTCACCGGCTTGGTTATGGGCGAGACGGCATGACGGAGGCAAGTGCATCGGGTGCGCCCGAACCGTTCAGGGCAGATGGTTCGGGGCGGCTGTTCCACGGCACGAAGGCGGAGCTGGCGGTGGGTGAGCTGTTGGAGCCGGGCCGCCGCTCCAACTTTGGCGCCGGCAGAACGGCAAACCACATCTACGTGACGGAAACCCTGGACGCAGCAACCTGGGGTGCCGAACTTGCACTTGGCGAAGGCCGCGGCCGGATCTACATTGTGGAAGCCTTGGGCACCCTCGAGGATGATCCCAATGTCACCGACAAGAAGTTTCCAGGCAATCCGACCCGCTCCTACCGCACCCGGGAACCCGTGAAGGTCATCGGCGAACTCACCGGCTGGACGGGCCACTCGGCCTCCACGCTGCAGGCCATGCGGGACTCGCTGGCCGATCTGAATCGCCGGGGCGCTGCGGTCATCGACGACTGAAGCCACCCGCTGGGCCGACGCACCAAAACCGTCAGCGCCGGCCCGGCATCGTGCACCTACTTTTTCGGCGTCTGCTCGTAGGGATACCAGACCACGTCGTCGCCCACCTCGTTGATGCAGGCGGCGCCATGCGGCGGACACACCCCCGGCGGATCCCCTCAGGGAAAGGGCGACCGTGACCGTGCCCAGCGCCACGCGGACCTCGCGTACAAAGGCAACCGGCCTCGACTGCCGCGTCGAGCAGGCCGATGCCCAAGGTGACCCCGATCTGCGCCTGCTCATCCGCCGTCTCAATCAACTGCCAGTTCTGCCCGGTCCAAACCGCCATGCCGCTCCCAGCTCGCTTCCATGAACTTCCTGGCCCGTGCGTGGAACCTGGCCTTTGGAGTTTACTGCCCCGGCGTGCGTGGATTACCCGGGTCTGCCGGAGCTGGTGAAAGGTCGACGGCGGTGCTCGGGTTCCCTTTTGGCGGACGTCCGTGGGGCCTCAGTTCGCTGACGAGCACGCTCAGGACGATGAGGACCGCACCCGCCAGCGCCAGGGGCGGCAGCCGGTCCCCGGCAATGCGGCCGATCACACCTGCCCACACCGGCTCGCCCGTGTAGATAATGGTGGCACGGGTGGGATCCACCGACTTCTGTGCCCAGTTCATGGTCAGCTGGATGATGCAGCTCGCCAGGCCCAGCCCGATCCCGGCAGCAAGCCACACCCAGGAGAAGGCGGGGACGGTTTCCCCCGTGGCGGGCATGGCCGCAAACGCCAGGACGCTGCAGACCAGCAGCTGCACCACTGTCACCCGGCCGAGGTTCACCTTGGCGGCGAAGAGGCTGATCAGCACGATCTCCGCGGCGATGGCAACAGTGCTCACGAGCGTGACCACCTCGCCCGTGCCCAGGCCGAGCTGGAAGGCTCCCGGTCCGGCCAGCAGCACGAGCCCCGCGAAGGCCAGTGCGGCCCCGGCAAAGGCCATGATGTGGGGCCGCTTGCGGAACACGGCCCATTGCAGGAACGGCACCATGGGAACAAACAACGCGGTCAGGAACGCCGAGGTGCTGCTGCTGATGGTTTGCAGACCAACAGTTTGGAGTCCGTAGCCGAAGAAGATCATGACGCCGATGGCGGCGCCGGCCCCAAGATCGGCACGCGTCATGCCGCGGAGAACACCGCGAAAAATAAGTGCAGCGGCGAGCCCGGCGACGGCGAAGCGGATGCCGACGAAGAACATGGGGCCGGTATATCGCATGGCCAGGTGGATGACGAGATAGGTGGCGCCCCACAACACCGTGATGGCGAGAAGGGCCAGTTCCTGCCTGCTGAGCGAAAGTGGGCGCGGTCGACGCGCAGTGTGCACCATTCACAACATCCTAGGTGACGTTGGGACGGGCCAAGGCAGCCCGGCGCAACGGTCACCCGCGGCACCAGGGCGAGTGCCCGGCGTCGTGCCTAAACGCTGAAGTCCACATCCTCCGTGGCGAGGACGGCAGCGGTGCGCCCCGGGGCGTCCGAGTACTTCCAGTACAGGTTGGTGTGGGCGATGACCTGCTCCGGCCCCGGTGCGCCCCATTGGCTGTTGTCGGAGGTGGTGTGGGCATCGCTGACGAGGGTGACGTCGTAGCCGCGGGTGAAGGCGCCATGGATGGTGGAGCGGATGCAGGCGTCGGTTTGGGCTCCGGCGACAACCAAGGTGCCCACCTTGCCGTCGGCCAGGATTTCCTCCAACTCGGTCCCTTCGAAGGAGTCCCCGAATGACTTGTGCACCAGCGGTTCGTTCTCGAGGCGGACCAGTTCGGGAATGTACTTCCATGCCTCGGATCCCTGGGGCAGGCCTTCGTCGTTGTGCTGGACCCAGACAATCTGGGTTCCGGTGCTGCGGGCCGCCTCCAAAAGTGTCTGGATGTTCGCCACCACCGGTGCCCGCTGGTAGGCCTCGGCCATGACGTCGTTCTGGACGTCGATGACCACCAGGGCAGTCTTGGTGCGGTCAGAAAGCGTCGTCATGGTGATCCTCATTTCACGGGTGAATCGTTGCCGTAAACGAGACTACGCCGTCAAGCCCCAACGCGGAATACCCGTCCATAAGGATGGATCATGGACGGGCGGCCGCGCTTGTGGGCTACTTTTTGCCGGGCTTTGCCTCGGGAATCGGCAGCGGCGGTGTGATGGATTGCCGGTCTGCCGTGAGGTCAATGCCAAAGTCTTTCGCGAAGACCACCCGCGTGTCCTTGTAGATGTCAGGGTGGTTCTCGTCCAGTTCAAAGACCCGGGCGCCGCGGAGGCGGTTCCGCTCCGCCCCGTCCAGTCCGTAGGCGCCGAAACCGGAGCCGGGAGCGTAGCCGAGTTGAACCCCGTAATAATTGCCCACATAGGAGTTGACGTGGTCGTGGCCCACGAAATAGCCCATCACGTCCCCGCGCTCCAGGAATGCGCTGAACAATCCTGAGTTGATGGGTCCGGGGCATTCGTCCTCGTTGCGCTCGCCGACGATGTTGTGCTTGGCGACTGCGCGGGCGTGGTCCGCATCGGTCCGGGAGTCGAGGCTGGCGAACCACATGTTGCGGTGTTCGTGGAGGGCGATGTGGCCCCACATGAGTGAGGGGACTTTCCTGCCGTATTTGCTTTCCGTGGCCTGGGACTGCTGGCGGTACCAGTTGACCTGGTCCATGCGCACCCAGTCCCAGTCCGGGTATCCTTCAAAGTTCTGGCCGGCGATGTCCTCCGGCGCGTAACGGCCGGTGTCGATGAGCCAGATGCCGAACGCCGGGTCCTTGGATTTTGAGGACTTGATCAGCAGTTGCGAATTGGAGGTGCCGGTCAGCCCCTCGATGCTGTCGGAATTGATGTTGAACTCGTAACTTTGCAGGAACGCCAACATTTTTGCCTCGGTCATGCCGCTGCGTGCCGCGGAGTCTTCGTCGTGGTTGCCAAAGGTCACGGCCCACGGGATCTGGCGGTTTTCCATGGGCAGCACTACGTGGTTCAGGGCCTGCTGGACTTCCAGTTCGGTGTCGCAGCCGCCGTTGATGACGTCCCCGTTGATGACCACAAAGTCAGGCTTTTCCGAGTCGAGGGTCTTTTCCATGAGTTCAACCGTGCGGCGGTCGGTTTGCTCATCGTCCTGGGTGTCGTTGAACTGGACGATCTTGAACGCTCCGTCGGGACGGAATGCCAAGGTGGGCTTGGGTGCCTTCGCACCGGGTGCCGCGTTGCCGGCCGCCCCGCTGGCGAGTGTGAGCCCCAAGGCGCCCAGCGTTCCTGCCGTTGCCAGGGCTGCCCGCCTGCTCAGTTTTGCCTGGCTGAAGTTTTCCGTCATGACTGCCTCTCGTTGCCGTCACGGCCAACGTTCGGGCCGCATTCCCCAAGGAGTGTAGGGCGCCGAACGGACCAGTGCGGCAACGCGGGATGGCCGGGACCCAAACAGTGGGTGAATGCGCCATGCCGGACACGTTTGCGGCCTGGTGTCGCACACTAATCAAGGACGACGTCGTTCAGGGCCGGCGCCGTGTTTCCGGGCTGTCGCCAATCCGGGCCGGCGTCATTCCTGACCGTCACGGCCCTCCATGCCGGTCGGCGAGAGAGGTTGCAGGGCGTCGTGGAGGAATGCCAGCGCGTCCGCGTTGCTGAGGCCCAGTGCACGGATTTGGCCGGCGTATTCCGCCGCCGCCTTGTGCGCCTGCCTCTGCACCGGGTCGTCGTGGCTTGAGACGAATGTGCCATGGCGGCCCCGGGATTCGACGGCGCCGTTGAGCTCGAGTTCCCGATAGGCACGCGCCACTGTATTCGGTGCCAGCGCCAAATCTGCTGCGAGCTTGCGAACGGTGGGCAGCCTTGTGCCTGGCAGAAGGGTGCCGTTCTGGATAAGCTCCAGAACCTGGACGCGTATTTGTTCGAACGGCGGCACCGGCGAACGGGGATCGACAAGCAACATGGTCAGGGCCTTCGAGCTGGGCCGGCACCGTCCAGCGTGAACGCCGGCCACAAACGATGGCGGAAATAGCTGTATGACTTCCCGTAACTAAACAGCATCGGGATCGTGAAATATCCCCAAGAGACAAACACCTGCCACATGCCCGGCTCCCACCCAGACGGCTGGGTGGCGAACAAACCGTCCGCAAGGGCCAGTCCGACAGCGGATGCGGACAACCACGCCATGATCGTCGCGAGCAGACCCAGCTTTCGAAAGGTGTCAGCCCGCATGGCATCGTCCCAAGCCAGCTCGAGCGTGTCGGAGACGGGTTGGGAATGAAGCAGGATCCGGGGAACCACAGCCCGGCAGCCGGCAAGAACCACCACGGCGACCACTAAAAACGCCAGTGCGTTGCTGCCCAGGAAGTTCCGAAAATCCATCACACCTGTTACGCCGAGGACCGAGCCCGCCGCCGCCAGAATTATTCCGAGCAACAGAAGGACTGGCGCCGCCCTCCGTCTCCACGGGCTCATGTAGTCGCCGGCAGAAACAGTTGCCACCCGGGCCATTCGAGGGCCATCCGGACGCTGCGCAAACAAGGAGTCCCGAAGCGAAAGGGCAACGTCGAAGACTGTCATGCCAATTACGATTGCGGGCAGTGCCACCAACCAGGTGTGGCCAAAGGAGTAAGCCGGGTTCGGCATGAAGAGCAGAACGACCACTGAGACGAGGAATCCTGTCAGCGCGCCAATTGATGCGGCAGTGGCGCTGCGGCGGAGCCTGCGCCGGACGGCCTGGTTGATCTGCTCTGTGCCCATGGGCAGTCCGACCCGCTGCCAAAAGGTCAGCACTTGATTCTGTTGGAAGCGCTTCGTCTGACCCACTATCAAGCCTGTGGCCAGAACGACCCCAAGCACCCCAGTGACGATCCAAGTAAAGGTTGTTGGCATTGTCATGGGGATCCTTTGATTGATGATTGTCTCAATGTATCATTACAATCATTCGGCAACCGGACGTTCCCCGAAACAATGCTGTCGTGACCCTGCGCGGACCCTGTTGCGACCGGCCCATCGGATCTACGCGTCCGGGTGTGCCCCGCCGTGCAGGTGGGCAAGTCCGCCGTCGTGGTTGAAAATGCTCAGGATCTCCACGGGCCCGTCGTGGGCACAGATGGCGTGCGGGACCATGGTGGAAAATTCTGCGACTTCGCCGGGGTGGACGAGGATGGTCCGCTCCCCCAGCTCCAGGCTCACGATGCCGGCCAGGACCGTGAACCAGTCGCGGCCGGGATGGACGCCCGGCTGTTGCGGGCGCTCGGGGGTGATGCGCATTTTGGCGACTGTTTTGCCGTGCAGCCCGTCGTCCGTGGACAGGACCCAGGTGGTCAGGCCCTGGGAGTGCCCGGGCTGGGGGCGGATGACGACGTCCTCGTCGCTGGCGGATTCCACCAGCGCATCCAGCGTGGTGCCGAACGCCCGGGCGATGGGGATCAACTGGTCCAGGGCTATGCGCCGGTGGCCGGTTTCAATGCGGCTGAGTGTTGAAGGGCTGAGTGAGCAGCGGCCGGCGAGGTTGTCCAGGGACCAGTCGCGGGCCAGGCGGAGGCTGCGGATGCGCTGGCGGATTACGGCATCAACATCGGCTTCTTGCGTCATGAGCAATAGTCTATGCCCTGGACGCACGGAGCCGCTACCGTGGAAGCATGACTGAACACGCACAACACCACGGACACTCTCACGGCGGACATTCAAACGGCACCGTCGGGCACGGTCGCGCCCAACACAGCCACGGCGAGAGCCACGCACACCCGAGCGGCGCGGAACTGGCACAGACACTTGACCTTGACGCCCGCATCCTCGGTTCCTACCTCGATGAGGCCACGGCGTGGGCTGGGGAACTTGCCGTCCAGGAACCGGGCTTCATCATTGACGTCGGTGCCGGGTCCGGCGTTGGCACCCTCGCCCTGGCCCGCCGCTTCCCCAACGCCCACATCACGGCCCTCGACAAATCCGCCACCATGCTGGCCGCGACCCTGGAGGCCGCCGCCGGGCTGGGACTTGACGGCCGCGTGGCTGGATTGCAGGCGGACCTCGACGAGCCCTGGCCTGCGAGCGCAACGGCAGATCTCATGTGGGCTTCCTCCTCGCTCCACGAACTCACCGATCCCGAACGCACCATGGCCCAGATGTTCGCGGCACTGAATCCCGGCGGCCTGCTCATCGTGGTCGAGATGGACAGCCTGCCCAGCTTCCTGCCGGACACGCTGCCCGAGGGGTCCGCCGTCGAGCCCGGACTGGAAGCCCGCCTGCACGCAACGCTGGCCGGCAACGGCTGGAACCAGTATCCCGAGTGGACGGCAGGGCTGGAACGTGCCGGATTCGCCGTCGAACGCCGCCACTTCCCCACCCAGGGAAGGACGACGCCGGAACTCGCCGCCCGCTATGGACGCGCCTTCCTCGGGCGGATGGGGTCGGCGCTCGCAGGCACCGCCGCACCTGCCGACCTCTCCTCGCTGGAGCTGCTGCTGGGCGATGGTCCGGAGTCGCTCGAACACCGCGGCGACCTCGTGGTGCGCGGACACCGCACAGGGTGGGCTGCGCGCAAGCCGCAAGCCTAGTCTTGATACGGGGCCGCCGTTATGCTGCTTTCATGACAACCATTGTGTGGGCACCCGGGGACCTGATAGTCGCTTCGATCGAAGGCATCGATATTCGGCTGGCCGGTGTTTCGCTGGTCCCGGACGTTCCCGAGCATCTCGGTGCCACCGTCGGCGAGCTCGGCGTCAGGATCAGGCTTGAGGCGACCCGGAATCTTGAGACTCAGCGCAGGGACATCGCATACCTGCGAGATTTCGAGGCATGGGTCGCCGAGCAAAGGCTGCACGGCAAGGGCAAAGCGGGCTCGGCCCCGCCCATGCCGGGAGACGTGGTACTCAGCGCCGTGAAGGCCAACATCACCGACAATCACGACACCGCCTACAGCTGTGTTGCAGGACAGTGGGCGGGAACGGGCACGGAGTGGGACGGTTCCTGGACGTTCCTGCCGGAACCGCCCGCAGCTGTCAAACACCTCTCCATCGAGTTCACCCTCCACGGCGGGCTGACGGGCAAGAGCTGCCGGGTGCAGCTGGACTGACACTGGCCTGCCGGGTGGGCCCACAGTCCGTGCGGCTATCACGACGCAATCTGGCTTTCGACCGTTTCCGGCGCAGCCGCCGTGGTTGTTGCTTCGGCAGCTGCCCCTTGGGTGCCTCTCGCACGAACGGCCAGCATTCCCGTCGCGCCCAGGACAGCCACGGTCGTGATGAAGGCGATCAGGCTGGCGCCGCCCCACCCCACTCCGCTGAGAACCCCTGCCGCGGCGAATGATCCACCAGCTGACAGTGCAGCGGCGGTGCCTTCCGTAAATCCTTGCAGCCTCGCGCCTCGTCCCTGCGGGTAGAACCGCAGCAACAGCGCAGATCCCGCGACGAACAGAACGTTCCAGCCCACCCCCACCAGGGCCAGTGTCAGGACCAGCGCCCAGCCTGAGTCACTGAAGACACCCATGGCACACCCACCTGCCATGACCAGCCCGCCCAGCATGTTGGTTCGTGCCATGCCATACCGCCTGAGGAACTGTGCACTGACGGCTGAGGGCGCGAACATACCCACGAGGTGCCACTGGACCATGGAGGCGCCCATTTCGGCGGAATGGCCGGCATGGTCGTTGGCCAGCGGGCCGGCAGCCATGATCAGTGTCATCACGAGCCCCGAGCCGGCCAACACCAGAACCGCCTGCAGGAACTGCGGGTGACCGGTGCGCTCCCGGATCGCGGGTTCCTTCAGCCCGCCCCCTGCGGCCGTGGCAGCCGGCATCGTCGAGGCCAAGATGCAGGCAACGATCCCCAGTGCGGCAGCGATGACTCCGCCGTACATGACCAGCGCCAGTGCTCGCTCACGTTTGGCGGGCGGGTTTTGGGGCGGAACACCACGGGCCTCTACGACGTGGCAACCTGCTCAGCAGGAGGGCTTCCCGTTCCGGCCGCCGGCGGGTTCACTGTTACCCCGGACAGGGGCCTCGAGCTGCTGGGCGAGGTCCACACGGTCATCATCCCGGGCTACACGACCAGCCGTGACCCGCTGCCGACTGAGGTCATTTCGGCATTGGCAGCGGCACATCAACGCGGGGCGCGCATGGTCTCCATCTGCACCGGTGCCTTTGCCCTGGCCCAAGCGGGAATCCTGGACGGGCTCACAGCAACAACCCATTGGGAGTCCACAGGAGACCTGGCCCGGCTGCATCCCCGCGTTGCGGTGGATGAGAATGTGCTGTTTGTGGACAACGGCCAGGTGTTGACGTCGGCAGGCGTTGCGGCCGGCATTGACCTCTGCCTGCATCTTGTCCGGACGGACTGGGGCGCCGCCGCGGTAAACCGCACCGCAAAATCCACTGTCGCCGCGCCCCGGCGCGAGGGCACCCAATCGCAGTTCATCGAACACCGGGCGCCACACGGCAGCGCAAGCCGGCCGGCCGACGTCGCGCTTGCCATGGAGTGGGCCAGCAAGCACCTGCACCATCCCATCACGGCCGCGGACATTGCCGCAGCCACAGCCCTGAGCGAGCGCACGCTGGCCCGCCGCTTTGACGCACATGCTGGTGTCACGCCGATGAATTGGCTGGGGATGCAGCGTGTGGAGCGGGCCAAGGAACTGTTGGAGACGACGACGACGCCCATCGAGCGCATCTCGGCCTCCGTTGGCTTGGGCAGCGGCACCAATTTTCACCAGGTCTTCAAGAAATCAACGTCCCTGACCCCCAGCCAATACAGGCACGCCTTCTCCTCACCCGAGGTCCGCAGCACCCGAACCTCCCCCGGTAGGCTGACCCCATGACACCGACACCCGGCGCGCTGAACCCCGTCGCTTTGCTTGCAGGGCCCCGCGGCAGGCGGTTGTGCCTGGAAGTTGCTGACATGGCCGCCATGGCGGCATCAACGGACCCGAACGGGAACGACTTCCACTCCGCCAAGTTCTACGCCTCCTACAATCTCGACCCCGGCCGCGGGCAGTCCGTTGTCATGGTCGGCTCCGGATCGGATGCCGACCTGCCCACCCCGTCTCCCGGGGACGTGGCGGACCTGCTCGACGCCGTGCCGCTGCCAGCATTCACGGAGACCGAGATCCTGACAGCCCTCACCGCCACCGTGAACTCGGCCCGCTACTGGCAGGAGCCGGACGGCGACGACGTCCTGGCCGCGACACCCGACATGCTCCGCGCCCTGCACCGTTTCGCACAGCTGCTGGCAGACTCTCCGCACACCCGCTGGTGGTCGTTACCCGCGGACCCCGGCGTGCAGTGGACAGTCAACTTTGTTGACGATCCGCCCCGTCCCCCTCCTGAGCCCAAGGCCGCCGCTGAGACGCTTGAGCAGTGGCGACTGGACGTGATTGCCGAGGAACTGCGCTCAGCCACGGACCGCCCGAGTGACCCGACAGCCAACTTCAGCGGCACGTGGTGGTCGCGGCCGCCGTCGGGCCTGGACAGCAGCACGCGCCTCATGGCTGGTCATGGTCCGGTGGGCCTCTGGCTGGTGGAGGACGGCTTCGGCGAAGCGGAAGCCGTCCTAGAGCAACTGCACGCGCCGGCCGGTGCGCGGATCCTGGAGATCGATTCCCCCGAGGCGTGGGCGCAGTTGTGCCGCGAGCACTCGCTGGAAGTCAATGCTTCCAAACGCCACGACTGGTACCGCACCACGGGGAGAATCGGGTCGTGGGTCATGCCTGACTGGTCCCGCCTTCAGGAGAAGTACGACGGCGTGCACCTCACCCTGGGCGGCTACCTGGCAACCGCAGGTGTTGCCATCCCCGTGGACGACGACCACGCCAGCGTGCTGGCAGGCTGGGACCCGGATGCGAGCTACTGGCTTCGCGACCCCAGAAGTGATCCCGCCTCGCGCCAGACCTGGCTGCAAGACCAGGAGGGGCCGGCCTGGATGGTGCAGGGGTCCAGGCAGCGGAGCCTGACCACGCCGGCCCGCAGCGATTGGTCCCTCACCCACAGCGGCTACCGGGTGTCGTCCGAGACGGCTGCCGTGGGCACGGGCGACGAACTGTGGCAGCGTGTTTGCGCCGACGTGCTGCGCTGGAAGGTGAAGACCCGCAGCGGCTTTGCCGTGGATGCGCCCCGGCCGGTGGCGGAGGGCGAACGCGTGAACATCACCGCCTCCTTCTTTGGGATGAAGGTTGTTGAGCCGGTGGAGGTGGTCAGGGTGGTGGACACCCCCGACCGGGTTGGCTTCTCCTACCGGACCCTGCCGGGGCACCCCGTCAGCGGTGAGGAGGCGTTCATCGTCCACCGCCTCGGCGACGAGGTGCACCTGACCATCCGCTCACTCACCAAGGCGGCACCGCAGCAGCCGTGGCGGGCCCTGTTCCCGCTGCTCATGGTTGTCCAGCGGATCGTGCGCAGGCGCTACCTGCGAGCGCTGCGCTAAGCAGCCCCGGGTTCACGCCATCACGACGCCGACACAGCCGACTTGTTCGAATGTATATTCGAATCTTTCGCGTGGACTGTTCGGGCCGCAGGAACGGGGACAACCAGCCGATTTGGGCACCACCATCGCAAAAGGGACGCCGTTTGCGAAAAAAGCGGCGGCAGTCAACCGTCCCTTTGCGCAATCGCCGTCCGATGTTGAGCGATCCCACTATTTCGTGCTGTTTCGGTGCGGCTGTGGCATGAACCCGTAAAGTTGCCGGAAATTGCTGCTGCCCGCCGTGCCCGTGGTTAGCCTTCACATTGCGCGTGCCCTAGTCTGGGGAGCGGAAGTTGCTGACGTGCCGCGCACAACATTTTTGTGCAAAAGACGAATCCTGCGGGACGACAGTCGCACGTCACAGCAGCGCTGCGGATGGGACGGCCCGTTCGTTCACTTGTCACGGGGACGGCCCCGACGAAAAGGGGCCACCCATGGTTTCCTCAACTGTCCGATCAATTTTCACCCCCACCGCCATCGTGCGCCTCGCCATCGGCTGGGGCGCCGTCATCGGATTGCTGTTTGCCGGTCCGCTGCTTGAGCCGCCCGTTCCTGCACCACTGTTGCTTGCTGCGCTCGCAGTCATCGTTGGCGTTATTCTTGTCTGCGCGTTCGGTGTGGTCCACGAGGCTGAACATCTTGCCAAACGGCTCGGGGACCCCTACGGATCGCTGGTCCTCACGCTCTCGATCGTGCTGATAGAGGTAGTGCTCATTTCCGCCGTCATGCTCGGCCCTGGCAACCACGCGACGATCGCCCGTGACTCGGTGATGGCCGTGTCGATGATCATCCTCAACGCCGTGGTCGGACTCAGCCTGCTCATCGGCGGCCTCAAATACGGAACTCTGTCCCACAACCGCACCGGCACCTCCTCTTATCTGGCCCTGCTTGTCGTGCTGATTTCCCTGGCCTTCGCGCTGCCGGCCCTCATTGGCGAGGCCGGGTCCTACACCCCGGGGCAGGAAATCCCCATCGTCGTGCTCACCCTGGCCCTCTACGGTTTCTTCCTCTTCCAACAGATGGGCAAGCAAGCCGACAGCTTCCGGGAAGTGGACCCGCGCCTCACGGCCACCCCGGCCCCCCGCGACCAGGCCAGCTCGGGACACGGGCACCCCGGCGGCTCCGGCGTTCGCATCGCCGAGGTCATCGCCGAGCACCGCACCGAGCTGCTGCTGCGCATCGCACTGCTGGTCGTCACGGTCCTGCCCATCGTGATGCTCTCCCACGACATGGCCACTCTCCTGGACGACGGTCTGGATCGCATCGGTGCACCCATGGCGCTGTCCGGCATCCTCATCGCCATGATCGTCTTCCTGCCGGAATCGATCACGTCGATGCGGGCAGCGTTGAAGGGCGAGATTCAGCGTGTCAGCAACCTTTGCCACGGCGCCCTGGTGTCGACGGTGGGCCTGACAATTCCAGCCGTTCTCATCATGGGCTCGCTCACCGGCCAGACCGTGGTGCTCGGTGAATCCCCGGCGCACCTCCTGCTCCTGGGTGTCTCCATGCTGCTGTCGGTGACGACATTTGCGGCCAAGAAAGTGACAGCGATGCATGGAGCGGCCCATCTCGTGGTGTTCGCCGTCTACGCCATCGTCATATTTTCTTAAGGCACACCCACCCAGGCCCGAACGGGGAAATCCGGCAATGGCGTTACCGGGCTACAACCGGGGTGCCGGCATGGAGACCGCCTCCCACGGTTGCCTCCCCTAAACCTGTGGCCAGCCAGACCGCCGGCCGGAATCGTGGCAGTTTCCCTGCCCCGGACTCACTCACGCCCGGACGAATCACCTCATGCCGCTGGCGCTGTTCGATTCCCTACTCGCTGCCTTGGGAGAAGCCGAGGACCATGAAGCTGGTTTCGTCGTCACGGTAGATCGCGGAGTAGGCGAGCTGGTTCGGGAAATCGTGCAGCGGATGCCGGCATTCGGTCCGTGAACGAGAAGTTGCTTAACCGCTAGTTAAGTGATTGACTTAACCGCATGGAAAATCATTTGGAGGATCGGCGCGACCCGGCATCCGTGCGTGAGGCGCTCGAGGCGATCAGTACTGACCGCGGCCGGATCGGCGAACGCATAACGGCCGAAACGTGGTGGGCTGCCCCTGCGCAGGGCTTGGGTGCTGCGCTTATCATCGTGGCCCCCGCGGCCGGGCTGCTGTGGGCGTGGTTGCCCTTTGTCTTCAGCGTGGGGATCTTCGTCGGCGTTGAGGTGTTCTTTCGTAGGCGCAGTGGCCTCGGCATTACCCGACCGGCTGGTCCTCGCGGGTTCTGGTTGCTGGTTGCGCTCTTCTTGATCATCTTCTTCTCGCTGGTGATCAGCATGATGCTAGCGCTGTTCGGTCTGACCGGGTGGGTTGTTGCCATCGCTGTGGCCGCGGGTGTCGCCACCGCTCTCATCGTCGTGGCATATGACCGCGCGTATGCTGCCGAAGTGCGCCGTGCGGGCTGACCCCCGTTTTGACGAGGCGATCCACGCGCCAACGCGGCTGCGTCTGTGTGCGATGCTGCGCCCCCTCGCCGACGCGGACTTCGCGGCCATTGCCGCCACGCTGGAGCTCAGTGAGGCAAACCTGTCAAAGACCGTGAGAAACCTCGTCGAAATTGGCTATCTCGTCACAAGCAAGCAGGCCTCCCCGCAGCGGACGGACGCGCGCCAGACGACCACAGTCAAACTCACCGCGCAGGGTCGCCGGGCCTTCGATGGGCACCTCGCGGCGCTGCGGGCAATGGCGGGCGACTAGGGCGCGGCTCTCATTTATGCCTTGATTGACCCCCGATTCTGGGTGTGTGGTTTCTACTCCGGGTTCTCATTCTCGTCGTTTGGGTAACCTTCACCGGGACACTCTGTCCGTGAAGTTCTCTCCAGCTGAACCCACTCTCCGCACTGAACTCCTGTAAATCGCTGCGCTGGTGAGCCGTGAAGCCGGCCGCGTCCTCGGGCGGATACAGCCCCTTGCGTACGTCAATGGTGTGAATGGATCTTCACGGGACGCTTGATACGCTGCGTTTCATGATTAGACTTGCCGACCCCGCCGCCACCTTTCATAAGTCATGGGTGGACGCCAAGGGAGAATGGCCCGACGGTCACCAGGACGGCTCGGGCATCCGCCCTGGTGACCGGTTCGAAACAGCTGAGGACTTCGAAGCCTGGATACAACGCCTGACCATGAAAGATGATCCCTCAATGCTGTTCAGCGGGGTGCAAGTAAACACGAGCAGGTTTTGGATAGTTGAGCACGACACATACCTCGGAGCGATCGAGCTCCGGCATGTTCTAACGCCTGTCATGTTCGAGGCTGTCGGCCACATCGGCTACAACATCCGGCCAACAGCCCGCGGACGTGGCCTCGCGAGCTGGGCCCTCAAAGCCATCCTCCCGCACGCCCGCAGCATTGGCCTGGCACGGGTACTGCTTACCTGTGATGAACAGAACCTGCCATCAGCACGAACAATAGAGAAAAACGGTGGCGTCCTTGACGACGTACGCAGCACGGAAATAGGTGTCAAGCGCAGGTACTGGATCGACCTGTCAGACTACCCCCGCAAACAAGCAAGCGAGGAATCAAGCCGCGGCGGAAGCAACTGTGCGTAGCCAGCTGATCACCTGTCGGTCCAGGCACCAAGGCAACGGCAGCGGCTTTGTCGACGATGAATTCCATCGATACCAATCCCCTGCCTGGTAGATATCTTGAACGATCATCACGTGCCAATGCTTCCATCCGCCCCGGACCTGAACATGAGCGAGGTGTCCATCCAAGGAACGGCGAATTTAGGCGGTCGTCAAACGGTACGTACCCTGTCCTGACCTGTGGATTTAGAAGTTTCGAGATTCACAGGTAAGTCGCTCGTCCTGGAAGACCCGTCCGGTGACTTGTTCGGTGAGGGGGCGACGGATTCTATTGGTCGACGCAACAGTTGAATGAAATTGGGGAGTGTTTTCCCGGTATTTTGAGACTATCCCAAAGTGGTTAAAGTTGCGTCGCGTTCTGCTCTGAATCGTGCTACTGGGACTGTGCATCAACGCGGGTCAGAGCATTTCGCTGGTGACAGACAGCTCGAGATCCTGCATGTGGCCCGCCGACCACGCTTGGTGCATTGCCTTGGACGTGGACCACGCCGGGCAGGCATTGGCGGAAGCCACAACGCCATTGCGGCGCTCCAGAAGGACCGCCGTCTTGACGTCGTGCCGGCGAATCCAGGAGAGCAGCAGCCCTTCTACCGGGGCTGACGATCCTGCCGAAAGAGGCGGACGCGTGGCCGGCCACCCTCGCCCCGCTGATGGCCTCCCTGCCGGGCGCCGACATCAACGAGGTGGGGTCGTGGGGGTTGCGGTCCAACAACTGGGAAGAGCTGGCGCCAGTTCCTGACTGTCCCGCAGCGGTTCCTGAAATACATTTAGTGCCGGCACGTCCCGCCGGTGCAACGATGGGCACGCTGCTGATTGGACGGGCAGACCGGCTCAGCCGTCGTAGGCGGCCTGGAGCTCGGAGATCACCAGTTTTTTCATGCCCATCATGGCCTGCATGGCCCGGGCTGATCCGTCAGGGTCGGGGCCGTTGAGCACCCCCGTCATCATGGCCGGAACCAGCTGCCAGGACACCCCGAACTTGTCCTTGAGCCAGCCGCACTGGCTCTCCTCGCCGCCGTCGGCCGTCAGGGCATTCCACTTTTCGTCCAGTTCCGCCTGCGTGTCGAAGGACAGCTCAAAGGATATTGCCTCACTGAACGTGAACTCGGGACCCCCGTTGAGGCCCCGGAAACTGCGGCCGTCCAGTTCGAAGGAGATTGTCAGGACAGTGCCCGGCACACCCGGTCCTTCCCCGCCCCAGCGCATCACCTCGCCGATGCGTGAGTTGGGGAACAACCCCACATAGAAATTTGCGGCCTCTTCGGCCCGCCCATCAAACCACAGGCACGTCCCAATGCCAGCCATGTCCACCACTCCCCTGCGTTCCACGCCAATCAGTTGGCCTGTGAAAGAGCCTAGATCGGCCGCCGGCCCGCGACAATGCCTACCCGCCCGTAGCTTTGGCCGCGCTTGCACCCCGGAACACTGACCGCCAGGAAAATGGTCCCCAGGATGGGCGGCCAGGAAATGGGACGGCACTGGATGCGGCTAAACTCCCAAGTGTGAACGAAACGAAAACCACATCCGGGCCCAAGACCCTCCTTTATGCAGCCGCCGCAGACATTGTGCTGGTTGTGCTCTTTGCCCTCTCGGGACGCAGCTCGCACCAGGAAAGCCTCACGGCAGGGGGCGTGTTCCAGACAGCATGGCCGTTTCTGGCCGCCCTGGCCATCGGCTGGCTCGTATGCCGCACGTGGCAGCAGCCCCTGCGCCTCTGGCCCCAGGGCGTCTGTCTGTGGCTGATCACCGTGGCCGGCGGCATGGCACTGCGCATAGCTTCCGGAAACACTGCGGAGCTTCCCTTTGTCATCGTCGCCACGATCGTTCTTGCGGTCTTCCTGCTCGGCCACAGGTTCATCGCAGCCCTGGTGGCGCGTCGCACCCGGCGGCCCTGACAGCTGACATCAATGTCAGCTGCAGTCAGTGACTGCCTGCGACATCCCCCGACGGTGGCCCAGACGTTCATTGGGTTACGATCGACATGAGCAATATTTCCCATTAGCCACGCCACACGACAAGGAACCCACCTGTGATCACCGCGTTTGTCCTGATCAAAACTGATGCCACACGGATCCCCGAATCCGCCCAGGAAATCTCCGAACTCGCGGGAATCAGCGACGTCTATTCCGTGACGGGAGAATGGGACTTGATCGCCATCGCCCGTGTGCAGAAGCATGAAGACCTGGCCGATGTCATCGCCGACAAGCTCTCCAAGGTCAAATCCGTGGTCTCCACCACCACACAAATCTCCTTCCGCGCCTACTCCCAGCGCGACCTGGATGCCGCTTACTCGCTCGGCTTCGACAGCTAACTCCCGGCCGCACCCAGGGACGCCCGTGCCATGGGCCGCCCAGGGCTGACCCTGCTGGGCCTTGCCAAGCCCGATCCGGCTGAACTCAAAGCTGCTAGGCCCGACCGTGGGCTGCCCGCGATCGGCGTGACAGCGAATCGATGATGACGACGAGCAGCAGCACTGCCCCGGTGATCATGTAGCGGATTGACGAATCCACGTTCAGCAGGTCATCCGGTTGGAAGTCGACTGGATCACTGATGACCATCAGCGTCACCAATCCTGTCGACAGTCCGGCCAAACGGCGTCGTCTGGCGCGCAACCAATCGGATGCGGCCATGCCCACCGCGGCAACAACGGCCAGCAGAATGGCGTGCCACGGTGTCATGAACCAGCCCTGCGCAAATTGTCCATTCCACGCCGACAAACGCGGGCCGCCCGGCCAAGGCAATCACAATGGTCGGCATGCCAAAACGGATGAACAGTGCCCCGCAGTCGAGCCCGACGAACAGACCCGTGGCCAAGGCCACGACGATGGCCGGCCCGATCGGCCACCCGCAGGCGGAACGACTCAAGGGCGCCCCTGAAGCCCTCGTTGCAGGCGAGCCGCTCATTCCGCCCTGGATCGCGGCCCGCCGTGATCGCGCGGCGACACGCCCCCAAATCAGCGAATAACGGAAACTTGCGCTATTGCGCTTCGGTGCTCAACGCAACCCAGGACTTCAACACATTGGCGGCGGCGCCGCCGTCGATCGCGGCCTCGGCCCGGGCGAGGGCAAACTTCATGCGCTCAAGCAGGGTTCCGGAACTGGACCTGTCATAGGCCACGAGCCCGGCGGCGGCATTGAGGATCACGGCGTCACGGATCGGCGAGCGTTCCCCGTCCAGGATGCGTCGGACCACGTCGGCATTATAGTCAGCGTTCTTCCCGCGCAGGTCCTCTATGGTGGCTCGGGGAATGCCCAGATCCAGCGGGTCGAAGTGGCTCTCGGTGATCTTATTGTCCCTGACCTCCCAGATGGTGGAGGTGCCCGTCGTCGTCAGTTCATCGAGGCCGTCGCTGCCCCTGAACACCAGGGCGCGAATGTTCCTGGCAGCCAGAACGCCAGCCATCAGCGGGGCCATGCGGGCGTCGGCAACACCGATGGCCGAGGCCACCACCCGGGCCGGGTTTATCAGCGGGCCAAGGAAGTTGAAGGCCGTGGGTACACCGATTTCCTTGCGTGCGATGGCCGCGTAGCGCATCGAGGGATGAAAGAAATTGGCGAAGCAAAACGTGATCCCCACGTCGGTGGCGGCCTGGGCCACTTTTTCCAGGGACAGGTCCAGGCGCACGCCAAGACTCTCCAGCACGTCGGCGGAACCGGCCGCGGACGAGGAAGCCCTGTTGCCGTGCTTGACGACCGTGGCGCCTGCCCCTGCGCACACGAGGGCCGCCATGGTGGAGATGTTGACAGTGTTGAGCCGGTCCCCTCCGGTGCCCACGATGTCAAGGGCGTCACCGTCGACATGCAGGGGACGGGCGTTGGCGAGCATGGCCTCCACCAGCCCGGTCACCTCGGCAACGGTCTCACCCTTGGCGCGCAGCGCAACAAGGAACCCGGCGATCTGCACGTCGGTGGCGTTTCCAGTCATGATCGTGTTCATGGCCCACTGGGTGGCATCCTGGCTGAGGTCTTCCCCGGCAATCAAGGCGGCGATCAGGTTTGGCCACGTGCGTGAGGCGGCGGACGCGTTTTCAAGAGGTTTCACTCTCAAGATGTTAGACGAAACATGGCGCCCTCATGCGATTGTGACCATTGACACAGGGACTGTGTTGTGCATAGGGATCTGGGATTAACCTGTGAATACCCCGGAATTTCGCAAGTTTGTAGAAAAAGATCCGGGACTCGGAGTTTTGCATTGGGAACTCTGGGGTTTTATAGACATAATGTCTATGTGACAACTGTGACCCATGCCCCCAGTACCCCGGCGCATCCGACACTGAATCGACCGAACATGGTTTCTGTAGGAACCGTTGTTTGGTTGTCCAGTGAGCTGATGTTCTTTGCCGGCCTTTTTGCCATGTACTTCACGCTGCGTTCCACCACTGGTGGGATGTGGGCGGAAGAAACGGCCAAGCTGAACTTCCCGTTCGCCTTGGTGAACACCTTGATTCTGGTCTCCAGCTCCTTCAGCTGCCAGATGGGCGTGTTTACCGCTGAGAACCTTCGGCCTCGCCGCACCGGACGCCTCTTCCAGTTCTCCAAGTGGGGAATGACGGAGTGGTTCCTGTTGACCTTCGTTCTCGGCTCAGTCTTCGTAGCCGGTCAGACGACCGAATACGCCATGCTGACGTCCGAGTACGTGACCCTGAATTCAAACCCCTATGGCTCCGCCTTCTACATGACAACGGGCTTCCACGGCCTGCACGTCATCGGCGGACTCATTGCATTCCTCCTCATCATCGGGCGTGCCTACGCGGCCAAGAAGTTTGGACACTTCGAAGCCACCAGCGCAATCGTGACTTCTTACTACTGGCACTTCGTGGATGTCGTGTGGATTGGCCTCTTCTTGGTCATCTACGTCCTGAAGTAGGCCGGCCCTCGGCCTGCTTCAACCCAAGTAAGAATTAGCATTTGCGGCCCTCACCAGGGGCTGCTGGATATAGATCAAAGGAACCACCAAGTGAAGGCACTTTCGCAGAAGCGACGTCATCCGCTGGCCGCACTAGCGTTGCTGGTGTTGGGGCTCATGTTGACAGGTGGGCTGTACGCCGTTGTCACAACCGTGAATGAGGCCAAGGCCGATACCACCACCTACTCAGCGCATCAGGTCGAAGAGGGCGAAAAGCTCTTCGTGGCCAACTGCGCCACCTGTCACGGCCTCGGCGCCAGCGGCACGGACGCAGGACCGTCCCTGGCCGGCGTTGGCGCTGCAGCTGTAGACTTCCAGGTCGGCACGGGCCGCATGCCCATGCAGATGCAGGGCCCCCAGGCCAAGCAGAAGCCGAAGCAGTTCACCACCGAACAGACTCGGGAAATGTCTGCCTACGTTGCCACCTTGGGTGACGGGCCGGCACTGCCGGAAGAGCAGTACCTCGACGGCGGCGGCGACGCAGCTGCTGGTGGCGAGCTCTTCCGCGTGAACTGCGCCATGTGCCACAACGCTGCCGCAGCAGGTGGCGCATTGACCCGTGGCAAGTTCGCACCGCCCCTGGCCGGTGTGTCAAACAGCCACATCTACAGCGCCATGGTCACCGGCCCGCAGAACATGCCGGTCTTCAATGACGCCAACATCAGCCCCGACGGCAAGCGCGACATCATCACCTTCTTGAACACGATCGAGAACCAGGGCTCACCTGGCGGCGCCAAGCTTGGCTCACTGGGACCGGTATCCGAGGGCTTGTTCCTCTGGACAGCCGTTCTGGGAGTCATCATCGGCTTCACCATCTGGCTGACTTCACGTACCTCGTAGTCACAAGAAGCCACAGATTCTGGCTGCATTGGCAGCCGCGAGAAACTTACATTACGACCCCGGGAAAGCACCGGGAAAAGAGAAGGATGAGGGGATTATGGGCAACCATAGTGACGGCTCGCCGACAAGCTCGGACGCCGTAGCTAAGGCTGGTCAGCAAGAGGTGGACGCGTTCCAAGATCCGGGACTGCCTCCACACCGATTGCGACTGGCTGATACGAATCCCAAGGCGGCAAAGCGGGCCGAGCGCCAGGTGGCGTGGCTGTTTGTCATTTCCATCGTGGGCACGCTGCTTTTCATGTTTGGTTACTTTGGCGTGCGCCTTGACGACACCTTCGCCGCCTTGCGCCTCCAGAACACGTTCCTGGGTTTGGGCGTGGCATTTGCCATGCTGGGCATTGGAACCGGCATTGTGCACTGGGCCCGCGCCCTCATGCCTGACCACGAAGTGGCTGAAGAACGCCACGAGCTGCGCAGCGAAGAAGACCGCTTGGCAGCTGTCCAGATCATCGACGACATCGTTGACGAGACAGGCATCAAACGCCGCCCGCTGATCCGCAACACCCTCATCGGTGCCGTGGCCCTGGCGCCTTTGCCGGCAATCGCCATCTTCCGTGACCTTGGCCCGCTCCCGGGCGATGTCTTGCGCCACACGCTCTGGAAAAAAGGCGAACGCCTTTCCCGCGATCCCGATGGCACACCCATCAAGGCCTCCGACGTCACCATCGGCAGCGCGTTCCACGTGATTCCGGAATCACTGAACGATCTCCATGAGGGCAAAATCGCCGCGAAGGCGAAGGCTGTCGTGCTCTTGATGCGCCTCAACCCGGAGGACCTCAACCCGTCCGAAGGCCGCGAGGACTGGGGCTATAACGGCATCGTTGCCTACTCCAAGATTTGCACCCACGTGGGTTGCCCTGTTGCCCTGTACGAGCAGCAGACGCACCACCTGCTGTGTCCCTGCCACCAGTCAACCTTTGACTTGACGCAGGAATGCAAGGTCATCTTTGGCCCTGCAGTCCGCCCGTTGCCGCAGCTGCCCATCGCAGTTGACGCCGACGGTTACCTTGTCGCCCAGAGCGACTTCCATGAACCTGTTGGACCGAGCTTTTGGGAGCGTGGCTAATCATGTCTGCTGCAACGCAAACACCGTTCGAAGCCAAAACACCCACCGGACGCATCACCAACTTTGTTGATGAGCGTGTCGGCGGCTCTGGAATCCTTCGTGAATTCGGCCGGAAGGTCTTCCCCGACCACTGGTCCTTCATGTTCGGCGAAGTCGCCTTGTACTCCTTCGTCATCCTGCTTCTTTCCGGGACCTTCCTGACGTTCTTCTTTGATCCGTCCATGGCAGAGACCCACTACAACGGCCCCTACGTCCCGCTCAAGGGCGTGGAAATGTCGGTCGCCTACGACTCAACCCTGCGACTGTCCTTTGAGGTCCGCGGCGGCTTGTTCATGCGCCAGGTGCACCACTGGTCGGCCCTGCTCTTTGCTGCTGCCGTGGCCGTGCACATGCTGCGCGTGTTCTTTACGGGCGCATTCCGCAAGCCCCGCGAGCTGAACTGGGTTGTGGGCGGCGTGCTGCTGATCCTCTCCCTGGCAGCCGGCTTCACCGGTTACTCACTCCCCGATGACCTGCTCTCCGGCAACGGCCTGCGCATCATCGACGGCGTGGTCAAGTCAGTCCCCGTGGTCGGAACGTACATTTCCTTCTTCCTGTTCGGCGGGGAATTCCCCGGCACGGTCATTGTTGGCCGCCTGTACATGATGCACATCATGCTGGTGCCCGCCTTGATCCTGTTGATGGTTGCCATCCACCTGTTCATGGTTGTCATCCACAAGCACACTCAGTACCCCGGCCCGGGACGCAACGACCGCAACGTCGTCGGCTACCCGCTCGGCCCGGTATACGCGGCAAAAGCCGGCGGCTTCTTCTTCATCGTCTTCGGCATCATCGCCTTCATCTCCGCGTTCTTCCAGATCAACCCGGTCTGGAACTACGGCCCGTACGACCCCTCCCCCGTTTCGGCAGGCACCCAGCCTGACTGGTACATCGGATTTGTTGACGGTGCCTTGCGCTTGATGCCGGGCTGGCTGTTCAATATCCCGATGGAATGGCACATCCCGTTCCCGTGGGGCACCAACACCCTGTCCTTCAACGTGCTTGGCCCGGCCTTGATCCCTGCAGGCGTGTTGTTCATGGTCATGTTCGCCTACCCGTGGATTGAGCGCTGGGTAACCCGCGACAACCGCGAGCACCACGTGCTTGACCGCCCGAGGAACGCCCCGACACGCACAGCCATCGGTGTTGCAGGCTTCATCTTCTACTGCGTCATGTGGGCTGCTGCAAGCTCCGACTTGATCGCCACGCACTTTGAGGTCTCCCTCAATGACGTGACGTACTGGTTGCGTGCATTGTTCTTCATCGGCCCGATCCTCGGCTTCATCGTTACCAAGCGTGTGGCCCTGGCCTTGCAGCGCAAGGACCGCGAGATCGCCCTGCACGGCCGCGAGACGGGACGCATTGTGCGCCTGCCGCACGGTGAGTTCCAGGAGATTCACGCACAGCTCGACGACTACAAGCGCTACAAGTTGGTTGGATACGAGTCACCGGTTGCCGAAGAGGGCATCCCGAACGAAAATGGGATCGTCACCAAGACGGAGAAGATGCGCAGCAGGCTCAGCAGCTTCTTCTTCGAGGACCGCGTGGCCCCGGCCGCGCCTTCGGAACTGGAGGCCGGTCATCATCACGAGGCTGTTGCAGCCAGTGACGACGACAAGGCAATCACGCACTAACGATTAACCAAAGAAAGGCCGTGGTGTGGATCCCGAAAGGGAACCGCACCACGGCCTTTTTGTTGCCTCGAACGGACCCGCCGGGGTTTCAGCTGCCAGGGCGATTCCACGGAGCGTCCACAACCGGGCCGAATTCCCGGGGCCGCTTGCGGTGCGGGGGCTGTCGTGGTCATTGGATGAGGGACGGCCGCCATCGGATGACCACGACGGCCCCCTGCGCAGTGAACAGCGTCCACAACAACGGCAAATGTCCACAAAGGCAGCGCAGTTGGGCTTGGCCAGCCGTTCCCGGCAGCTGCAGCGCACCAACAACCCCTTGGCCTGTCAGCCCTGCGCTGGTTGCCCCTTGGCCTGTCAGCCCTGCGCTGGTTGCCCCTGGCCCGTCAGCCCGAAGCTGGTCCGCCTTGGCCTGGCTGGTCCGGGCCAGTCAATCCCATCGCAGTCGTGCAGCGGCCGCAGGAGCCCGCCCTGTGGCCGCTGCGGCTGTCACAGCGGGCCGTCTAGTACATGCGCCGCGGACGCACCCCGGGGCGCTGGAGCGGCACACGGAGCTTGTAGCGGTCGGCACGGTAGAACGACACCGAATAGTCAACCGTGGACCGTGAGACAAACGCGTGGCGTTCCGTACGGAGCACGGGCGCCCCAATGTCAACCTGCAGCAAACGGGCGATTGACGGCGTCGCAGCATTTGCCTCGATGGTGTCCTCGCCCCACTCGATGACGAGCCCGTACCGCTCCCCCAGAATGTTGTACAGCGACGACGGCGGTCCGGCGTCCAGAATGCCCGGCACCCGCCATGCGGGGATGAAGTTCTCGTCAACGCTCATGGGCTCCTCATCGGCCAGCAGCAGCCTGCGGAGGCGGATTACTCCTTGCCCCTCCTCGAGCTGCAGCTCGCGTGCGAGACGGGCTGTGGCGGGAATCTGCTCAAAGGCGAGGGTCCTGGCGGACGGGCGCATGCCGCGTCGCGCCATTTCCTCCGAATAGGACGTCAGTTTGAGTGTGACGTCCAGTTTTGCCCGTGCCACAAAGGTGCCTAGTCCGACAACACGTTCCAGCAGCTCTTCCTCAACGAGGGCCTGGACAGCATGGCGCAGGGTCATCCGCGCGACGCCAAAATGGGTGGCCAGATCGCGTTCGGACGGCAGCTGACGCCCCGCTTTACTGTGGTTCAGAATGTAGTTGCGCAGCAGTTCCCGCAACTGAATGTGGACGGACACTTTCGAATCCCTGTCCAACTCCCCCGGGATGTCCTTCGCCGGTGGCACCGAATAGCCCATGAAACTCCTCTGTTCACAGGTACCAGCCTAAAACACGACTACGCTCAATACAGAACATCAACCGCCAAGGAGCTAAACCATGTACACCCGGAAAGCCACAGTGGCGGCCAGTGTGGGACTGCACGCCCGCCCGGCCGCCGTTTTTGTCAGGGCCGTCAACCGGACCGGCCTGCCCATCACCCTGACCGGGGAGGGCCTGGCCGCCGTCGACGGCCGATCATTGCTGGAGGTCATGAGTGCTGATTTCCAGCACGGCGCCGAGATTGAGATTGGCGTGGGCGCCTGCGAGGCTGACATCGACGTTGTGCGGACCGCCGTGGACCAGTTGGCTGCGCTGCTGCTCACCGACCTCACAGACCCCTCCTGACCCCGCATCCGGCACCTCCGGGCCCCGAGGGCCTCGGGCGTGTGGCGGCCGTCCACAGCTGAACCTGGCCGGACCCGGATCGCCTGACATGGATCTCCGACTGGAAAAGAAGAAGACAATAAAATAGGGTTTGTTCCCGCCTTCCGGCGGGAACAAACCCTATTTTGTGTTCAATACCCAGATTCGTGCGGGCTTAGTGTGCGTGGTCTCCACGGCTGTATTCGTAAACCCAGCCAACCAAGGCGATAACGGCCAGGCCGGCACCGAACAGGAAGACCCACCAGCCGACAGCCAAGCCCAGGAAGCCTGCTGACGCGGCAAGTCCGAGCACGAGCGGCCACCAGCTCCAGGGGCTGAAGTGCCCCTGTTCGCCGGATCCTTCGTGAATCTCGGCATCCAAGCGGTCTTCCGGTCGGGGACCAACGCGCTTGCCGGTGTAGTAGACGTATGAGCCGATCAGGAAGCACAGTCCCGACAACAGGAACAAAGCCAGGAATCCGACTTCCTCGGTCCAGTCGACCATGATGCCGTAAACAATGGCCACCGGAACGAAGAACACACCCAGGAGGATAAAGAGCCATGCTTCAATCTTCATTAGTTAGCTCCCTTCGAGGATGCTGGCACCGGCTGGGCCGGCACGTAATGCGGAGCAAGCTCCGGGTGGTGCAGATCCAGTGCCGGACGCTCCGAACGGATGCGGGGCAGTGAGGTGAAGTTGTGACGCGGCGGCGGGCACGAGGTTGCCCACTCCAAGGAAGCACCGAAGCCCCAGGGATCATCGACCTCAACCTTCTTGGCACTGCGCCAGGTGATGTAGACATTCCAGAACCACGGAATCATCGACGCACCCAGAACAAACGAGGAAATCGTCGAGAACTGGTTCATCCAGGTGAAGTTGTCCTCGATCATGTAGTCGGCGTAACGACGCGGCATGCCCAAGACACCCAGCCAGTGCTGGATCAGGAACGTGCCGTGGAAGCCCAGGAACAAGAGCCAGAAGTGGATCTTGCCGAGACGCTCATTGAGCATCTTGCCGGTGAACTTCGGCCACCAGAAGTAGAATCCTGCGAACATGGCAAACACCACGGTGCCAAAGACCACGTAGTGGAAGTGTGCAACCACGAAGTAGGTGTCCGAGACGTGGAAGTCCAGCGGCGGTGAGGCCAGGATGATGCCCGTCAAACCACCGAACAGGAATGTGACGAGGAAGCCGAGGCTCCACAGCATGGGCGTCTCGAATGTCAACGACCCCCGCCACATGGTGCCGATCCAGTTGAAGAACTTCACACCGGTCGGAACGGCGATCAGCATCGTCATGAAGGAGAAGAACGGCAGCATGACCTGTCCGGTGACGTACATGTGGTGGGCCCACACAGTCACGGACAAGGCTGCAATGGAGATCGTGGCAAAGACAAGGCCCTTGTAACCAAAGATCGGCTTGCGGCTGAACACCGGGAAAATCTCAGAGACAATGCCAAAGAACGGCAAGGCGATGATGTAAACCTCTGGGTGTCCAAAGAACCAGAACAAGTGCTGCCACAACATGGCCCCGCCATATTCGGCGTCGAATATGTGTGCACCAAATCGGCGGTCAGCGCCCAAGGCGAACAGCGCGGCCGTCAACGGCGGAAACGCCATCAGGACCAAGATAGCTGTCACCAGGGTATTCCAGGTGAAGATGGGCATGCGCCACATCGTCATGCCGGGTGCACGCAGGGTGATGATGGTCGTGATGAAGTTGACCGAACCCAAGATGGTTCCGAAGCCTGACAGGGCCAGGCCAAACACCCACAAGTCGCCGCCGACTCCGGGGCTGAACGTGGTGTTCGACAATGGTGCGTAGGCAAACCAACCAAAGGCTGCGGCACCCTGCGGGGTGATGAACCCTGTTACTGCAATGGTGCTGCCGAAGAGGAAGAACCAGAACGCCAAGGCGTTCAGGCGGGGGAACGCAACGTCGGGTGCACCAATTTGCAGGGGCATGATGACGTTGGCGAAGCCGGCGAACAGGGGTGTTGCAAACATGAGCAGCATGATGGTGCCGTGCATGGTGAACAACTGGTTGTATTGATCCTTGGTCTGCAGGATCTGCATGCCAGGCTCAAAGAGTTCTGCACGGATGATGAGCGCCATGACGCCACCGAGGCAGAAGAAGATAAATGATGCAATCAGGTACATGTACCCGATGGTCTTGTGGTCGGTTGAGGTGATCCAGTTGACGACAATGCGTCCCTTGGACACGGGAACGACCCTAGGTGCAGCCGAAGAGACTTCGGTTGCCGAGTACTCGAGCGTAGACACTTTCCTCTCCCCCCTACTTCTGATTCACAGAATTAATTGCGCCGGGATTACGGTCGTACTTCTCGGTCAACTCGCCGGTCTGGCCCTTTGACTTCAATTCAGCCAGGTGGGCGTCAAACTCAGCCTGGGTGACAACCTTGACATTGAACAGCATTTCCGAGTGGTACTCGCCGCAAAGCTCTGCACACTTGCCGTCGTACGTGCCCAGCGCCGTGGGCGTGAGGGTCATGTAGTTGGTCTTGCCCGGGAGCATGTCCTTCTTGTCCAGGAATGCAGGCACCCAGAAGGAGTGAATCACTTCACGGGAGTTCAACTGCAGTTCAACCGAACGGTTCACGGGCAAATACAGTGTGGGCAGCGTTGACTTGTCGAACGGCTTGCCGTCCAATTCAGCCTGGACACCGACGGAATACACGGATTCCGTGACGTCGTTGCCGGCCAGGTAGTTAAAGTCGAATGACCACTGCTTGGCCCGGACGTCGATGGTGACATCCGGATTGTCGTCACGGGCATTGATGGACTGCTGTTCCACATCAGTGAAGTGGAAGAACACCAGCACCATGAACAACGGCACCAAGACGTAAAAGATCTCCAACGGGAGGTTGTAACTGGTCTGTCGGGGGAAACCAGTGGCACCCTTGCGACGACGGTACGCAATGATGCACCAGATGATCAAAGCCCAGGTGATGAGGCCGATGATCAAGACTGTGATCCAGGTATTAACCCAGAGATCGATGATCCCAGCCGTGTGATTGGTGGTATCACGCTCGGCTGGCATCCAGCCATTCTTATTCTCTGCCGTGCATCCTGACAAAGCTAACGCTCCGGCAATCGCCAACCCTGTTAGGGGGATGACTTTTGCGCGTCGGCTGCCGGTTCGGTCCTGCGAACTCACAGACGGCCCTTCCTCTTCTTACTGTGCTCTGCAGCGGTCTATTCCCGCCGGAGCTTAATGGGTTTTACTACTCGATGTAGAGCTTACCGCTATGGCAGGCAAAAAGCGCACCAAACCCTCCGTGCGTCGGATGTCCGTCAGGAATTTTTTCCGACTGACTCTACATCGAGTAGAAATCGGTGCTTAGTGGAACGAATCACCGCAGGCGCAAGAGCCGCCGGCATTCGGATTGTCGATGGTGAAACCCTGCTTTGAAATGGTGTCCTCAAAGTCGATGCTTGCACCGTCGAGGTAGGGCACGCTCATCTTGTCGATGACAACTTCAACACCTTCAAAGTCGCGCACGGCGTCTCCGTCAAGCATCCGCTCGTCGAAGTAGAGCTGGTAGATCAGGCCTGAGCATCCGCCAGGCTGAACTGCCACGCGCAGGCGCAGGTCCGTGCGGCCTTCTTGTTCAAGCAGGCTGCGCACCTTGCCGGCAGCTACATCGCTGATCAGCACACCGTGGGTGGGCAGTTCGGCCTGAGCAACAGCGGCAGATGAGGTTTCTTCGTGGACATTTGCTGTCATGGCATTTCCTTACGTGAGAGTACTACTACATGCTACGTCGGGCCCGGCAGGGGCGCTAACTTATGTCAACCATAGTGTCATGCCTTCTGTTCCCCGGCCCCCTCAAGCGCACCTTGGTTGATGGCTGCCAGCAGGAGCGCCTGGGCCACAATGGCCTTCTCAAAGTCGCCCAGGTGCAGTGATTCGTTGGCGCTGTGCGCGCGGGAATCCGGGTCTTCCACGCCCGTGACGAGGATTTGGGCGTCCGGGTAGGTGGCCTTCAGGTCTGCGATGAATGGAATGGAGCCGCCCATGCCCGTTTCGACGGCGGCGACACCCCACGACTCGCCCAGCGCCCACAGTGCTGCCTGCGCGGCGGGGGCCTGGGTGTTTGTGGCGAAGGCCTGGCCGGCCTCTCCGGGGGTGAACGTGGCCATTGCACCGAAGGGTGCGTGTGCCAGCACGTGCTCCTTGAGTGCCGTCATGGCCTCCGAAGGGTCCTGTCCCGGTGCCAGCCGCAGGCTGATCTTGGCCCGGGCCGAGGGCAGGAGTGTGTTTGAACTCATATCCACGCTGGGCATGTCCATGCCGATGACTGACAGCGCCGGCTGGGCCCACAGCCGTGAGGTGATGCTGCCCTTGCCCGCGAGCCGGACGCCGTCGAGCACGGCAGCGTCCGCACGGAAGGTTTCCTCCGGATAGTCCACTGCAGGCTCCGGGCCCCGGTGCAGACCCTCGACGGCGACCGAACCCTGATCGTCATGGAACGTGGCGATCAGGCGGGCCAGAAGGGTGGGGGCATCGAGCAGCGGCCCGCCGAACATGCCGGAGTGCACCGCATGGTCAGTGACCCTGACCTCGACTGTGCCGTCGACAAGGCCGCGCAGGCTTGTGGTCAGCGCAGGGATTCCCACCTGCCAATTGGCAGAGTCGGCAACCACGATCACGTCGCCGGCCAGAAGTTCGCGGTACTCCTTCAGGAACGTGCCGAAGGTGGGCGAGCCAGCCTCCTCCTCACCCTCGATGAAGAAGGTCACGCCAACGCCAAATTCCTCACCCAGGGTCTCGGACATGGCCCGGAAGGATGCAATGTGGGCCATGATGCCCGCCTTGTCGTCGGCAGCGCCGCGTCCATACAGCCGGCCGTCGCGTTCCTGTGCCGTGAAGGGTGCGCTGCTCCACAGCTCCCTCTCCCCCGGAGGCTGCACGTCATGGTGGGCATACAGGACCACAGTTGGCTGGCCCGGGGCTGCAGCCTTCCTGGCCACAACGGCGGGACCACCCTGGCCGCCGTCGTCCTTGGCAACCCGGAGGATCTGCACATCGTCCAGGCCGGTGGAGCGGATCAGCGCGGCAACCGCCTCGGCACTGCGTTCAAGTTGCGCGGCATCAAAGGCGTCCCACGCGATGCCGGGAATGGCCACGAGCTCCACCAGCTCCGCCACCGTCTTGGCGAAGCTGCCTGCCACGCGTTCGCGCAGCGCGGCTGTGGGCAGTTGGGCTGTAATGGATGTCAGATTGGCGCCACGTTCAGTGGCTGCCGCTTGGTGATGGGTCATATTCCACAGACTACCGTCGCAGAAGTCGCCCCGGTCAAGCTGAAGAGCCGGTTCGGGGTATCCTTTATGGGTGTTTGGACGTAAGAAAGATCAAGCCCCCGACCCGCAGATAACGCCTGCCTCCGACGAGCAGATTGCCCGGTTCAAGGACCCGCAATCAGCCAAGGGCGTGCCCACGCCCTCACGCAGGGCACAGGAAGAGGCCCGCAAGCGCCCCCTGGTGCCCAACGATCGGGCCGCCGCCAAGGTTGCCGCCCGTGATGCCAGGCGTGAGGAACAGGCACGGATGCGCCGCGCCCTCGACACCGGCGAGGAGCGGTTTTTGCCGGCCCGTGACAAGGGACCCCAGAAGCGCTACGCCCGCGACTATGTCGACGCAAGGTTCAGCCTGGGTGAATTCGTGATGTTTGCTGCGCTGGCCATCGTGCTGCTGACAGTCATCATCCCGGTGCGGAACGCCGACGGCAGCTCCAACAACTCCCAGCTGATCATCTTTGGCTTGTTCTGGGTCATGGTTGCCTTTGTGGCAGTCGACGTGTGGCTGATGTCGCGCAAAATCAAGAAGCTGCTGGCCGCGAAATTCGGCTCCGTGGATTCCGGCGTCGTGTGGTACGGAGCCATGCGCTCAATGCAGTTCCGCCGCCTCCGCCTCCCCAAGCCCATGGTGCGCCGTGGGGAATGGCCTTCCTGACCCAAGCAACACCCAGCCCGGACGCAACCCGCCGGCCGCTTCCCCACGGAAGCGGCCGGCGTCGTTATTTAAGCATGGATGCATAGGCGTGGATGATTTTAGTCGTCGTGGGCAGGCATGCCCCTGCACAGTGGATGCGCCGACCGTCCCCCCACGCGCTCCCCATCGCTCGCGAGCTCGCGCGGGGCCCCTCGCCCGCTAGGCTGGGTGCATGGAATACCGCTACCTCGGCCGTTCGGGCCTGAAGATCACTGAAATCACCTACGGCAACTGGCTCACCCACGGCTCCCAGGTGGAGAACGACGTCGCCACGGCATGCGTGCGGGCCGCGCTCGACGCCGGCATCACCACCTTTGACACGGCCGACGCCTACGCCAACGGCGCCGCCGAGGAGGTCCTTGGGGAGGCCCTGGCCTCTGAGCGGCGCGAGTCCCTTGAGGTGTTCACGAAGGTCTACTGGCCGGTGGGCCCCAAAGGTCCCAACGACACTGGCCTGTCCCGCAAGCACATCATGGAAGGCATCAACGGTTCCCTGCGCCGCCTCAACATGGACTACGTGGACCTCTACCAGGCGCACCGCTACGACCATGAAACCCCGCTCGAAGAGACCATCGCCGCCTTTGCCGACGTGGTCCGCGCGGGCAAGGCGCTGTACATCGGGGTCTCGGAATGGAACGCTCAGCAGCTGCGCGACGGGCAGCGCCTGGCCCGCGAGGCCGGATTCTCGATCGTTTCCAACCAGCCGCAGTACTCGGCGCTGTGGCGGGTCATTGAGCCCGAAGTGATTCCGGCGGCAAAGGAGCTGGGCATGTCGCAGGTTGTCTGGTCCCCCATGGCCCAGGGCGTGTTGAGCGGCAAATACCTGCCCGGCGCTCCCCTGCCGGCAGGGTCCCGCGCCACCGACGAACACGGCGGCGCCAACACCATCAAGGCGTTCCTCAACGACGACATCCTCACGAACGTGCAGAAGCTGCAGCCCATCGCTGGCGAACTCGGCCTGAGCATGCCGCAGCTGGCTATCGCCTGGGTGCTGCAAAACGACAACGTCGCCACCGCCCTGGTGGGTGCGTCGCGCCCCGAGCAGGTCGCCGAAAACGTCAAGGCGTCAGGCGTGAAGATCCCGGCCGAGCTCATGGCAACGATCGACGACGCCCTGGCGCCGTCGGTCGTCAACGACCCAGCCAAGACTGTCAGCCCGCCCACGCGCGTGGCGTAACCGGCACAAGCAAGCCCTGCCCCTACGTCGGCAGCCCCTCGCGAGCAGTAAGATTTTGCCGCTCGTTCCTCGCGAGCAAAATCCATCCTCGCTCCGGGGCTTCCGACTGCGGAGCCGGGCTTCGTCGCATCCGGTGTTACTTGCGCAGGGCGGCCAGTTCCTTGTTGATGCGGGCCGCCCAGAAGGGGCCCTCATACAGGAATGCCGTGTAGCCCTGAACGAGGGTGGCGCCGGCGTCGAGGCGTTCCTGCACCTCGGCACCGGTTTCCACGCCACCGACGGAAATCAAGGTCAGCTGGTCGCCCGTGATTGCCTTGAGCTGGCGGAGGACAGCTAATGAGCGTGCCTTCAGCGGCGCCCCCGACAGTCCGCCGGCACCCTTTTCCGCAACCAGGGCGGCCTGGCTGTTCAGGCCGTCGCGGCTGATGGTGGTGTTCGTGCAGATGATGCCGTCAAGCTGGAGCTCAAGTGCCAGTGCGGCGACGTCGGCCACGTCCTCATCGGCCAGGTCGGGGGCAATTTTCACCAGCAGCGGGACATGCCTGCCGGCAGCCGCATCGGCTGCCTCCCGGACACCTGTGAGCAGCGGGCGCAGCGTGGCAACGTCCTGGAGCAGGCGCAGGCCCGGGGTGTTGGGCGAGCTCACGTTAACCACCAGGTAGTCGGCAGCGGGGGCAAGGGTGCTGGCGCTGATGAGGTAGTCCCCCAGCGCATCCGCCAGCTCAACCACCTTGGTCTTGCCAATGTTCACGCCAACAATCGGGCGCACTGCGGGGTAGTTCCTGCCCAAGCCGGCCAACGCCTGCTTGAGCCTCGGTGCCACGGCGGCTGCGCCGTCGTTGTTGAAGCCCATGCGGTTGATCACGGCTCGGTCCTCGACCAGGCGGAAGAGCCGCGGCTGGGGGTTGCCCGCCTGCGGCTGCCCGGTGATGGTCCCGACCTCGATGTGGCCGAAGCCCAGGTTGGCCAGGGCATTGATGCCCCTGCCCTCCTTGTCGAATCCGGCCGCCAGACCGAAAGGCGTGGGGAAGGTCAGGCCGAACGCCTCGGTCTGCAGTGCCGCCGGGGGCGCGAACATGCGCCGCAGCACGGCACCAGCCCCCACCGCCTGGGTCGCCTTGATCATGGAGAAACCGATCTTGTGCGCCCGTTCGGCGTCCATCCAGGAGAAACAGAGCCGGAAAACTGTGGGATAAATTCGCATGTTCCTAGTTTTCCGGTTCGGCGCCGGAACTGCAAAACGGCTGCGCCGCAACGCTGCCGCATCCGGCCCGGCAAAGCGCGTTAGCATGTCCTCATGGATAGCAATGGTGCAAGGACATGGCAGCACGCGGACGTTGTGGTCGTTGGGGCCGGGCTCTCCGGCCTGGTCAGCGCGGCGGAAGCCTACAACGCCGGACGCACAGTGTTGATTCTGGATCAGGAGCCCGAGGCGTCCCTCGGCGGACAGGCGCACTGGTCCTTTGGCGGGCTTTTCCTCGTGGATTCCCCCGAGCAGCGCCGCCTGGGAGTGAAGGATTCGGCCGGGCTTGCCCTGTCCGACTGGCTTGGTTCGGCAGGATTTGACCGTCCCGAAGATGCCTGGCCGAAGCGCTGGGCTGAGGCCTACGTTGATTTTGCGGCGGGCGAGAAGCGGGCCTGGCTGCATTCGCTGGGCGTACGGTTCTTTCCCCTGGTCCAGTGGGCCGAGCGCGGCGGCTACGACGCCCAGGGGCACGGCAACTCTGTCCCGCGTTTCCATGTGGTGTGGGGCACCGGCCCTGGCATTGTCGCGCCGTTTCTGGCCAAGGTACTGGAGGGCGTGGCCGCCGGCAAGGTGCAGCTGGCCTTCCGGCACCGTGCCACCGAGTTGATGTTCGACGGCGGATCCGTCACCGGGGTGCGCGGCGAGGTGCTGGAGGATTCCGGCGCCGGCCGCGGCGAGGCCAGCAGCAGGGACGTCACCGGCGGGTTCAATGTGTCGGCCGGCGCGGTCATTGTGACGACCGGCGGCATCGGCGGCAATCACCCGATGGTTCGCGAGCAGTGGCCCAACGGCACCGGCCCGGACTACATGTTGACGGGGGTCCCGGCCTCGGTTGACGGAGAATTCCAGCAGGCCGTGGCCCGTGCCGGCGGCGCCTTGGTCAACACAGACCGCATGTGGCACTACCCGGAGGGCATCCACAACCCAGACCCCGTGTGGCCCAACCACGGCATCCGGATCCTCTCCGGGCCATCCCCCCTGTGGCTCGATGCCACGGGGCGCCGGCTGCCTGTCCCCTTGTTCCCCGGCTTCGATTCCCTGGGCACCTTGCGGCACCTGGAAACCACTGGCCACGACCACTCCTGGTTTGTGTTGAACAAGACGATCATCAGCAAGGAATTTGCGCTGTCCGGATCCGAACAGAATCCTGACTTGACCGGCAAGGACGTGAAGCTGCTGGCCAAGCGTGCCCTTCCCGGAGCCACTGGCCCGGTCCAAAAGTTCATTGATTACGGCGTGGATTTCGTCCAGGCCGACAGCGCCCCGGAATTGGCAGCAAAAATGAACAAACTTGTTGGCACCGGACTGGTCGACCCCGACGGACTGCAGGAAACCCTCGTGGCCAGGGACCGGCAGGTCAACAGCGGGCTGGGCAAGGACACCCAGCTCAATGCCATCCGGGAGGCCCGCCGCTTTGCCACGGACAAGCTGATGCGTGTGGTGCCGCCCCATCCGATGCTAGCCCCCGAACACGGCCCGCTCATTGCCGTCAGGCTCACAACGCTCACCCGCAAGAGCCTCGGCGGCCTGGCCACCGATCTCGACGCGCGGGTCCTTGCCGCCGGCGGCACACCCATCGAGGGCCTGTATGCGGCCGGTGAGGCGGCCGGGTTCGGCGGCGGCGGGATGCACGGCAACAGGTCGCTGGAGGGGACGTTCCTCGGCGGCTGCCTCTTCTCAGGACGCATTGCCGGCCGCCACGCCGCAGGCGCAACAGGAGCATGACGGCTGATCAGCCGACTTGGCTCCCCGACATCCTTGGTCCCGACTACCAGGCCGCCACGTTGCGGGTCCCCATGCGACACAACGCGGGCCCGAGAAACGGCGCTGCGGCAAAAACGCAGCGGACCGCCGGTGGCCCCGCGGCTGCAGGAGCCGCCGCTGTAGGAGCCGCCGCTGCAACGCCCTTATTCGAATCGCCCGCGGCAGCACAGCCCACTTCTGCAGGCGCCGATGCCATGTACCGGGCCACGCTGGTGCGGCACCGCCCTGTGGCGGGTGCCGGACACAAACCCTCCGGCCGGGCCGTGTTGTTCATCCACGGCTGGAGTGACTACTTCTTCAACACCGGACTGGCGGAGTTCTTCACCGCGCGCGGCTACTCCTTCTATGCCCTGGACCTCCACAACCACGGCCGCAGCCTGGACTCCCCTGAGCTGGGCGGCTACGTGGCCGACCTTGCCGACTACGACGCCGAAATCCTAGCAGCCCACGCAATCATCGCCAGGGAGACCGCGGCGGCTGGGGCTGCACCGGCGGAAGCTGACCATCCGGACCACCGGATCATTTTGCTGGGGCATTCCACGGGCGGCCTGATTGCGACCTTGTGGGCACACCATCACCCGGGACTTGTCAGCCATTTGGTTCTCAACAGCCCCTGGCTGGAAATTCAGGGCGGTGCCGCCATCAGGCGCGCTGCCACTCCGTTGGTGCAGTTGGCCGATCTGCGCCCGCTCATGCGGATGCGGGTGCCCGAGCGGTCGTTCTACTGGCGTGGGATCAGCGCCGAAGCGTACGGGGAATGGCATGTCGACAAGGCGCTGCGGCCGCCGCACGCATTCCCGGTCCGGGCGGGATGGATGAAGGCAATTTTGGCGGCTCAGCAGGAGGTGGCTGCCGGGTTGAAGCTGCCCATGCCGGTCCTCGTCCTGCTTTCCGCCAAGAGCCTGCTCGGTCCCGTGTGGAGCGACCAGATGCTGCAGGCAGACGTCGTCCTTGACGTCCGCTCATTGGCGCTGCGGACGCTGTCACTGGGCAACAGTGTCACGCTTGAGCGGCTTGACGGTGCGATCCACGAGGTGTTTCTTTCCAGCAAACCCGTCCGTGACGACGCCTACAAGCGCCTGGACCGGTGGCTGCGCGGCTACGTCGAATGACTGTCAGCACACAACCGTATTAAATACGATTGTTTCAGACAGGGCCGGCGCCCCAAGGATTTTGCCCCTGTGGACTTAGGCCTGCGCGGTGGCGGCTGCAGCGTCCACAGCCCCGCCGTAGCGGCGGTCCCTGCGGGCGTATTCGTCCACTGCCGCCCACAGCGTCAGGCGGTCGACGTCGGGCCACAGCGTGTTCATGAAAACAAATTCGGCATAGGCCGACTGCCAGAGCAGGAAGTTTGACAGCCGCTGCTCACCGCTGGAGCGCAGAAACAAGTCAACGTCGGGCAGATCCGGAATGTACATGTATTTTTGGACGGTCTTTTCATTCACCGACTTCGGGTTCAGCCGACCGGCCGCCACATCGGCCGCCAGGGCCGACACGGCATCGGCGATTTCGGCCCGTCCGCCGTAGTTAACACACATGGTCAACGTGATCACGTCGTTGTCCTTGGTGTGCTCCTGCGCCGCCTCGAGCTCCTTGATGACCGAGCCCCACAGTCTTGGCTTGCGCCCCGCCCAGCGGATTCGCACGCCCCACGCATCCAGCTGGTCGCGCTGCCGTCTTAATACGTCCTTATTAAAACCCATAAGGAAACGAACCTCCTCGGGTGAACGCTTCCAGTTTTCGGTGGAGAAGGCATACACGCTCACGTGTTTGATGCCCATCTCGATGGCACCTGCCATGACGTCCAGCAGCGCGGGTTCGCCGGCCTTGTGGCCTTCCACCCTGGGCAGTCCGCGCTGGTTTGCCCACCTGCCGTTGCCGTCCATGACGATGGCGACGTGATTGGGAACGAGTTGGCCGGGTATGGCCGGAACAGCTGCCCCCGAGGAATGCGGCCAGGGTGCCACAACCGGTGGCTTGGACTTTTTCCTGCTGCTGCCCTTCAGGCCACTGCGCTGCATCACCATATTTTTATACACGCTCCACAAGTTTCAGGGAGCGCACGGTGCGCTCCAAATGCCACTGGACATATGCGGCCACCAGCCCGGCAGCTTCCCTGCGGTGCAGGGTCAAGGAGGCATCGGCACCAGCCCAGTTGCCGCTGAGCAGATGTGCCAGCAGGGCCATGGTTTCCGGTGCCGGCGCCGGCGAGCCCGGGGGTCGGCAGTCGTGGCATACGGCCCCGCCCAGCGCCGCATTGAACGCTCCGTGCGGGCCGGGTTCCCCGCAGCGGGCACAATCGGAAAAGCTCGGGGCCCAACCGCCAATGGAGACTGCCCGCAACAAATAGGAGTCGAGGATCAGCTCCGGGGCGTGGGCTCCACGGCTTAGGGATGCCAGGGCGCCGACCAGCAGGAGATAGTGGGCCGTTGACGTTTCGCCGTCGACATCTGTGAGCCGTTCGGCCGTTTCAGTCATGGCGGCGGCAACAACATAGCGGTCGTAGTTCGCTGAGATGGCGTCGCCATAGCTGGCCCTTGCCACTGCCTGGGTCACGATGTCCAGGGAACGGCCCTTGACCAGCTGCAGGTCTGCCACCATGAAGGGTTCCAGTCGTGCACCAAACTTGCTGGTAGTGCGCCGGACCCCCTTGGCCACGGCACGCAGCTGGCCGTGCCTGTGGGTGAGGAGCGTGATGATCCTGTCGGCCTCACCCAGCTTGTGGGTGCGCAGTACGACGGCGTCATCCCGGTAGATGCGGGCGGCATGGTTGGACATGGTTCCATTATCCCATCATTGCCCGGGATGGTGGCAGTGGACGCACCGGACACACAGGTGCGGCCTGGCACCCCGGTGCGGCCTGGCACCCAGGCCCGTCAGGAGGCAGGCCCGGCGGAGCCCTCCGGGAAGTGCAGAATCCTGGACGTGCCGCCAAAATGCCTCGGTACCCGCCCGCGAAGGACAGGCACCGAGGCATTACCGCATTACTGAGGTACTTCTAGGCTGACTGGGCGTCCCGAATCGCCCGGTTCACGGCTGAGATGACGGCCTTGAGCGAGGAGGTGGAGGTGTTGGCGTCGATGCCCACGCCCCACAGCACGCGTTCTCCAACAGCACACTCCACAAACGCTGCTGCCCGGGCGTCTCCGCCTTCGGACAGGGCGTGTTCGGAGTAGTCGAGCACCCGTACGTCCATGCCGTCCTCGGCCAGGATGGCCAGCAATGCGGCGATGGGGCCGTTGCCGGTGCCCGTGCGGCTGTGGACAACGCCGTCGATCATCAGCTTCGCTGTGAGTGACATCTCGCCGTCGTCGTCGGTGGAGGTTGTGAACGGGCCGATGCGGTAGCGGCCCCACTGCTCATCAGCACTTTCACCTGGCAGGTATTCATCCTTGAAGATGGTCCACAACTCGGCGGCGCTGACCTCGCCGCCCACCGTGTCGGTGCGCTGCTGGATAACGCCGGAGAATTCAATCTGGGCGCGGCGGGGCAGGTCCAGGCTGTGCTCGTTCTTGAGCAGGTAGGCCACGCCGCCCTTGCCGGACTGCGAGTTGACGCGGATGACAGCCTCGTAGCTGCGACCCAGGTCCTTCGGGTCGACGGGCAGGTACGGCACGGCCCAGGTCTGCTGGTCCAGGTCCACACCAGCGGCCCCGGCGTCGGCCTCCATGGCGTCAAAGCCCTTCTTGATGGCATCCTGGTGGGAGCCGGAGAAGGCTGTGAACACCAGGTCACCGCCGTACGGCGAGCGTTCCGGGACGGGCAGCTGGTTGCAGTACTCAACCGTGCGGCGGATCTCGTCGATGTCGGAGAAATCGAGCATGGGGTCGATCCCCTGCGTGAACATGTTCAGCCCCAGTGTCACCAGGTCGACGTTGCCTGTGCGCTCGCCGTTGCCGAACAGGCAGCCCTCAATCCTGTCGGCACCGGCCAGGTACCCGAGTTCCGCGGCGGCAACACCGGTGCCACGGTCATTGTGCGGGTGCAGGGAGAGAATGATGCCTTCGCGCGGGTGCAGATTGCGGCTCATCCATTCAATGGAGTCGGCATAAACGTTCGGTGTTGCCATCTCCACCGTGGCCGGCAGGTTCATGATGACCTGGTTGTCGGCCGAGGCCTCAAAGATGTCCGCAATGGCGTTGCACACGCGCAGCGCATATTCAGGTTCGGTGCCGGTGAAGGACTCCGGGGAGTACTCATACGTGATGACAGTGTCAGTCAGGGTTTCTTCGTACTTCTTGCACAGGCGCGCACCCTGCAGGGCAATGTCCAGGATGCCGTCTTCGTCCTGGTTGAACACCACGCGACGCTGCAGCACCGAGGTGGAGTTGTACAGGTGCACGATTGCCTGCTTGGCCCCGCGCAGGGATTCATAGGTCCGCTCAATCAAGTGCTCGCGGGCCTGTGTCAGCACCTGGATCGTCACGTCGTCAGGGATGTGGCCGCCTTCAACGAGCTGGCGGACAAAGTCAAAGTCCGTCTGTGATGCCGACGGGAACCCGACCTCAATTTCCTTGAAGCCCATTTTGACCAGCAGCTGGAACATTTTCATCTTGCGGCCCGGACTCATCGGGTCGATCAGCGCTTGATTGCCGTCACGCAGGTCAACGGCACACCAGCGCGGCGCCTTCGTGATCACCTTGTCCGGCCAGGTGCGGTCGGGCAGGTTTACTGAGATTTGGTCCTGGAAGGGGACGTAGCGATGTACGGGCATTCCGGATGTTTTTTGCGCATTTCGCATTGGAGGTGACCTTAAATTTTGTTCAACGAATGGGAGGCCGGCCGGGCAACACAAACACCGCAGCGAGGGTGGCCGGAGTCCACGTTGATCAAGTCAACGGGTTCCAAGCCTCGCCGCGGCAGCTAAGAAGAAGCATTCCAGTGCGCACATTTTTACCCTAACACGGCACGTAGGATGATAGTGAAAGAAGTCACCAAAGCGGTACGCGATGGTGGCTGGACACAGTTGCGCAATGAAGGGGAACCGATTCACTTGACCCACTCCGGTATCAATTTCAACCACATCGACCCGGGCACAAGGCCTCAGGATGATCTGTTTGAGCATGTAAATGGCGCGTGGCTGGCATCGGAGGTGATTCCCGAGGACAGGGCCCTCAGCGGTTCGTTCATCACCCTGCGAGATGAATCCGAAGCCGCCGTAAAGGCCATCATCGAACATGCCGGCACCGAAGCGGCCAATCCCGATGCCGCCAACCCCAAGCTTTCGGCCAAGATCGGCGCCCTTTATGCCGACTTCATGGACGAGTCAGCGATTGAGACGGCCGGCGCCACTCCGCTGGCAGCCAAACTCGAGGCGATCGAGTCCGCAGACTCCATCACGAAGATCGTCCATCTCATGGGCGAACTCGACCGCACAGGTGGCAGCACCTTGTTTGGTGCCTATGTAAACAACGACGCCGGAAGCCCGGACCGCGCGCTGCTGCACCTTTTCCAGGCCGGACTGGGGCTGCCTGACGAGTCCTATTACCGGGAGGAGAAGTTCGAGCCCATCCGCACGGCCTACCTGGCCCACGTGCAGGCCATGCTGGAACTTGCAGGCGTGGCTGACGCGGCCGGCAAGGCGCCGCGCATCATGGCCCTGGAAACCGAGATTGCCGCCACCCATTTGGACAAGGTTTCCTTGCGGGATCCGCAAAAGACCTACAACCTCAAGAGCCGCAGTGAGACCCTTGAGCTGCTGCCGGCATTGGAAATCTGGCTCGACGCGCTGGGGGTCAGTGCCGCCCAGTCGTCCGAGCTCGTTGTGGCCACCCCCGATTTCTTCACCGGCCAGCAGGCACTCCTCACGGAGGAACGCGGCGCAGACTGGCAGGCCTGGTTGGCCATGCGCACCATTTCAAGTCTCGCCGCCTACCTGTCGAAAGACTTCGTGGACACCAATTTTGCGTTCTACGGCACCACGCTGAGCGGCACACCGGCCATCCGCGACCGCTGGAAGCGCGGCGTGGGCCTCGTTGAGGGCGTGCTGGGTGAGGCTGTCGGCCAGCTGTACGTGGCTGAGCACTTCCCCGAGTCGCACAAGGCGCACATGGAAAAGCTTGTGGCCAACCTCATTGAGGCGTACCGGACAAGCATTGTCGAGCTTGGCTGGATGGGCGCGGAGACCAAGGAAAAGGCCCTCGAGAAGCTGGCAGCGTTCACCCCCAAGATTGGCTACCCCGCCAAGTGGCGCGACTACTCGGACCTGGACATTGTTGCCGGGGACCTGCTTGGCAACATTGAGCGCAGCAACGCCTTCGAGCTGGCCCGCCAATTGGCCAAGATCGGCGCACCCATTGACCGCGACGAGTGGCTGATGACCCCACAGACTGTCAACGCCTACTACAACCCGACCATGAATGAGGTTGTTTTTCCGGCCGCGATCCTGCAGCCGCCGTTCTTTGATGCCGAGGCCGACGACGCATCCAACTACGGTGGGATCGGCGCTGTCATCGGACACGAAATTGGTCACGGATTCGACGACCAGGGCTCCCAGTTCGACGGCACGGGTGCCTTGCGGAACTGGTGGGGCGATGCCGACAGGGCTGCCTTCGAGAAGCTGACGGCCAGGCTCGTGGACCAGTACAACCTGCTCTCACCCACGGTGGTCCCGGATGAATTCGTCAACGGCGAATTGACCCTGGGTGAGAACATAGGCGACCTTGGCGGCCTGGCCATCGGATTCAAGGCCTACCAGCTCAGCCTCGACGGCACCGAGTCCCCCGTCATCGACAATCTCAGCGGCGCCCAGCGGTTCTTCTTCTCCTGGGCTGAATGCTGGCGGGCCAAGATTCGTCCCGCCGAAGCACTCCGCCGCCTGACCATCGACCCGCACTCGCCGGGTGAGCTGCGCTGCAATGCCGTCGCCAGCAACCTTGACGCCTTTCACGAGGCGTTTGCCACAACGCCCGCCGACAAGATGTGGCGCGAGCCGGCCGAACGCGTGAGCATCTGGTAATAATCGCGGAATTGGCTGAGGCGCAGCCGCCGGGTTTCCCCGGCGGCTGCGCCTCAGTCGTTTAATGGCTGCGCCCCTGCTGCTGCGGGAGCTATTCCGGGAAGTTCTCCGCATAGTACAACGGGTTCACCGTAAGGCAGCTGCCGTCCTGGTCGGCAGTGCTGGCGACAATGTCCGGCGGTACAACTGTGGTGCCAAATGCGGTTCCTGACACCCAATCGGTTCCGATCACAAGGCTCACACCCGTGACAGTGGGGTCGGCTTGCACTGCAGTGGCCGGCAGCTTGAACAGGGCGGCAACATCGGCCGCCACATCTGCCATGTCGGCTCCGTAGAGGACCTTGGATTCGTTTTGGGCGACGACATCCCCCAGCTCGTACGAACCGCTGAAGCCCGCGTTGGCCAAGGACTGGATCAGCTCAATTTGGCGCCCCACCACGGCTGAAGCATTGGCGACGCCGATGGGCTGAACCGCCTTGTCGTAAGCGGGAACAGCCGGCTCCGTCGTGACGGGTGCTTCCGAGGACGCAGGGGACTCAGGAGTTGCGGCAGGTGCTGTGGGCCCGGTCAGCGACTTGCCGTCGCGCAAAGCGGAAAAAAACTGGCCGGCCTGGGGCTCCTGCAGCTGGACCCGGTTGGTGTCGCCGGCAAAGGACTCGGTGGGAACCGTCACAAATGCCACGTTGGCCAAATCGATCTTCGCCAACCTGTTGGCGATTCCCACCATGGCAGGAATGTTGGCGAGGTCCTCATCGATGGTGAGGTTCTTGGTGACCACGTCGGCCAGGTTGTAAAGCCTGGGCAGGTTGGTCAGCGTCCCCTCGCTCTTGACCTTGCGGACCATGGACGCCAAGAAGTACTGCTGGGCCTTGATCCGCTCGAGGTCGCTGGCATCGCCAAAGGCGTGGCGGGTGCGCAGGAAGGCCAGGGCCTGCTCGCCCTGGACGAGGCTTTTGCCGGCGGGAAGTTTCAGCCAGGAGCCGTCGTAGTCGTACATGGCGTGATCAACACAAACCTCCACGCCGCCAAGGGCGTTGGACAGTTCCTTCACCGCCGTGAAGTCGGCCAGCATGAAGTGGTCGATGGTCAGACCGGTTATGTCGTTGATGGCCGACACCGTGCAGCCCGGGCCCACTTCCAACGCCGCATTGAGCTGCCCAAGGGGGGCGCCGGCGACGACGTCGCCGCCACCGGCCGGCTTGCAGTCGGGGATGGGCGCCATCAAGTCCCGGGGGAAACTTGTCACCGACACGTGGCTGTTGTCGGCCGAAATGTCCATCAGCAGCATCACGTCGGATTTGCCGGGACCGGCCGAATCCTCCTCGGTGCCATACTGGCTGTTCGCGCCGGCACGGCTGTCCGTGCCCAGAATCAAGATCTGCAGCGAACCGGTGTCTTCAAGCTGCGGCAGGTCCGAGGACTTGTTCCCCACTCCGGCGTTCAACGGCGAGGTGGTGACATTTGTCTGCAGCTTGTAAAACAGCAGGCCGGCCGTCCCAACCCCCAACACCAGGATCGCAGCGAGCGACAAGGCGGTGATTCGCAGCCACAGGGGCGCCTTGCGGGCGGGCCGGTAATGCCGGCCAACTGGTTCCTCCTCGATGCGGGTGGTGCCGCGAGGGGTGCTGGCGGCAGTTGCTGCCCCCTTTTCGGCACGACGACGCCCCATGTAAGAACCTTTCACTGTGGATAATGACTCTCAAGAGCTTAGCTGCCGAGACTGGGAAGTTCCCCAACGCCGCGCCTGCCCTGGCTGCCTGCACATAAAAGCGGCGGCCCAGAGGGGCCGCCGCCAGCTAGAATCCGAGCTTGACGAGCTGTTTTGGATCGCGCTGCCAGTCCTTGGCTACCTTTACATGCAGGTCAAGATAGATTTTTGTCCCGAGCAGCGCCTCGATGCCCTTGCGTGCGTTGGTGCCCACATCGCGCAGCCTGGCTCCGCCCTTGCCAATGATGATTGCCTTCTGCGACGGGCGCTCAACATACAGGTTGACCCGCACATCGAGCAGCGGGTTCTCCTCGGAACGGCCCTCGCGGGGCAGGATTTCCTCCACAACAACGGCCAGGGAGTGCGGCAGCTCGTCGCGCACCCCTTCAAGGGCGGCCTCACGGATCAGCTCGGCGACCATGACCGCCTCCGGCTCATCCGTCAGCTCGCCGTCAGGGTAGAGGGCAGGCGAAAGCGGCAGGTACTCGGCAAAAACGCCGGCCAGGGTCTCCACCTGGAAATCTTCCACGGCAGAGACCGGGACGACGGCGGCGAATCCCCTTTCGCCGATGACCTCCCGTCCCAGCGCTTCGACAGCTATCAACTGGTCCGTCACCGCTTGGCGGTCGACGGTGTCTGTTTTGGTCACGATGGCGACGACTGGCTTGTTGCCCACGTTGCCCAGTTGGGCTGCAATGTAACGGTCCCCGGGGCCGATCTTTTCGTTGGCCGGCAGGCAGAACCCGATGACGTCAACTTCGGACAGGGTGTCCGCCACCAGGTCATTGAGGCGCTTGCCCAACAGGGTGCGCGGCCGGTGCAGCCCGGGGGTGTCGACCAAGACCAGCTGGAAGGTGTCCTTGTGGACAATGCCGCGAATTGTGTGCCGTGTTGTTTGCGGCTTGGCCGAGGTGATGGCAACCTTCTGGCCCACCAGTGCATTGGTCAATGTTGACTTGCCGGCGTTGGGCCGCCCGGCCAAAACAGCAAAGCCGGCACGGAACCCCTCGCCCTTGGCTTCAATCAGGCCTGACTTGGCTTTTGACTTACTCATGATCGCTCCTGTGCTGCTGTTCGGTGGGGGTGGTGCTGTCCGTACTGTCATTCTCGGCTGGTTCAAGGGTGCTGGCAATGACGTGGCTGACCCGGTTGCGGGAAGCTTCCATCCTGTCGGCAACCAGCAGCAGTCCGTTCACCTCGACGCTGTCACCCACTGACGGGATCTTGCCCAGGTGCTTGGCCAGGAACCCTCCCACGGTGTCCACTTCGTCGTCGTCGATGTCCTTGCTGAAGAGTTCGCCAAACTCGCCAACTCCCATGCGGGCCCTGATCCGGTACCTGCCCTCCCCCAGGCTCTGCACCTCCGGGGAGACGAGGTCGTATTCGTCGGCGATTTCGCCAACAATTTCCTCGATCAAGTCCTCAAGTGTCACAAGCCCGGCCGTGCCGCCGTATTCATCCACCACGATGGCCACGTGCGTGGACTCGCGCTGGAGCTCCTTCAACAGGTCATCGACAGGCTTGGATTCGGGGACGTATCTGACGCTGCGGGCCAATTGCTCAACCAACGGGCCGTCTTCGCCGTCGGCAAGCCTATGCAGCGTCGCCACAACATCCTTCAGGTACAGGATGCCCAGAATGTGGTCGGTGCTTCCGCCGATGACGGGGATGCGCGAGTAGCCGGAACTGAGGAACACTTCAAGGGCCTCGTCCAGGGGGTCGCCCTGGTCGATGCTGACGATGTCCATGCGCGGGACCATGACGGCACGCACCATGGTTTCGCCCAGGTCAAAGACGCTGTGGATCAGCTCGGCCTCGTTTTCCTCGATCATGTCCGATTCGCTCGCGCGGTCAACAAACTCGCGGAACTCCTCTTCGCTGACAAAGTCGTCTTCGCCGTCGGGCGCTTCCTTCGTCATGACCGAACCGAGCTGGATGAGCCATTTAGGGATGGGGCCGAGGATGCGGCGCTGCAGGTGCACGAACCAGGCGGTCCGGCCGATCAGTGCGGTGGCGTGCATCCTGCCGAGCCTGCGCGGGGAAACACCCACCAGCATGAAGCCGAGGACTGCCATGACGACCGTGGCGATGAGCCCGGCGATCCATTCGTTGCCCAGCAGGCCGACGAGGAAGATGGCCACGGCCACGGCCGCCGCCATTTCACACCAGACACGCCAAAATCGCAGCGCATTCATATGCGCCAGTGGTTGCGACAGGACTTTTTCCAGGGATGCGCCGTGGGCTGCAACAGTTTCCGCATCGTGCCGCGGAAAAAAGTTCAAGGCTGATTCGATGGCCGCAAGAAAGGCGGCGATGGCCGTGAAAAAAACTCCCAGGACCGGCAAAACAACAAGCGTCACTGCATTGTCTCCCTGGGGGCTTCCTTGCCCAGGAAGCTGGAGAGCAGTTCACGCTGGATACCAAACATCTCTTCTTTTTCTTCGGGTTCACCATGGTCATAGCCCATGAGGTGCAACATGCCGTGGGTGGTCAACAGCAGCAGCTCCTCTTCCATGGAATGGCCTGCGGCGGCTGCCTGTTCCTGCGCAACCACGGGGCAGAGCACAATGTCCCCCAGCAGGCCGGCCGGGGTGGGCACCGACGAGGTGCCGGGACGCAGTTCATCCATGGGAAAGGACAAGACGTCAGTTGGACCGGGCTCGTCCATCCATTCAAGGTGGAGCTTCTCCATGGTTTCCACATCGGCCAGAATTACTGACACCTCCGTTTGAGGGTGGACAAACATGGCCGTCAGGATGTGCCTGATGAGCCTGACAAGCTCTTCCTGGCGCACCTCCACGCCTGATTCATTGTTGATTTCGATGCTCATCGCGAGGTGCTTTCCTTGGGTGTCGTGGGACTGGGATGGGCGTCATCCCAGTTGTTGTAGGCGCTGACTATGGCCCCTACCAAACGGTGCCGGACAACGTCGGTGGCGTCCAGGATGGAGAAGTGGATGTCATCCACTCCATCAAGAATGTCCCGGACCACGCGCAGCCCCGACTTGGTTCCGGAGGGCAGGTCGACCTGTGTGATGTCCCCTGTCACCACGATCTTGGAACCAAAGCCCAGCCGGGTCAGGAACATCTTCATTTGTTCGGGGGTTGTGTTTTGGGCCTCGTCGAGAATGATGAACGCGTCGTTGAGGGTCCGGCCGCGCATGTAGGCCAGCGGTGCCACCTCAATGGTGCCGGCAGCCATGAGCCGCGGAATGGTTTCGGGATCCATCATGTCGTGCAGCGCGTCGTAGAGCGGGCGCAGGTATGGGTCAATCTTGTCGTTGAGGGTTCCGGGCAGGAAACCGAGGCGCTCCCCTGCCTCAACGGCCGGCCGGGTCAAGATGATGCGGCTTACTTCCTTGTGCTGCAGGGCCTGGACGGCCTTGGCCATGGCCAGGTAGGTTTTCCCTGTGCCTGCGGGGCCGATGCCAAACACCACCGTGTTGCGGTCGATGGAGTCAACGTATTCCTTTTGGTTCGCCGTCTTGGGACGAATCGTCCTGCCCCGGCTGGACAGAATGTCGTAGCTGAGGATGTCCACCACCGAGGTGTCCGGCCGGTTCTTGAGCATGGCGACCAATTGTTCCCACACATCAGCGCTCATGGGGCTGTTGCGGGCGACCATGCCGCGGGCTTCTTCCATCAGGTGCATGATCCGGGGCACAACGGCGGTGGGGCCGGTAATGGTCAGGACATTGCCACGGGCCAGGAAGCTAACTTCGGGATAGAGGTTTTCAACAATCCGCAAGCCCTCGTCCTCGGCACCCAAGGCGGCAACCATCTGTTCCGTGGAGAGGAAGCGCACCACCTCGGTGCGCGTGCCGTCGACGGAATGCGGAAAGTTGCGCCCCGGCCCCTGGTCGGGATGTCCGTCGTGGCTGTTTGCTGTTGTCTCTGCCATAAGTTCGGCCGTCCGGCCTGAAATCTCTCCTCGTGTTTACCGGTGCCCGCACCGGAATTCATTGCATTGCTGCTTGTTCTAGATTCTAATGCACAGCTCGGTCCCTGCGCTCATATACCGGTTGCGCTGTGGGCGCATCTCCATACCGGGTGGCGGTTCAAGTGTTTCGATACGGTTTCAGTTCTCTCACAGAGCCCGTTTTCGAGCTTTCTGTGGACGCTGTTGTGCCAAGCTGGGGAGAGTTCAAAGCCTTGTGGGGATGCTAGGACCTTTCCAAAAAAATGCGGCGCCGGAAGCACCGGCCGTCCTTCTGCACACAAGATTAGCGAGAGCATTTCCCCATGTTTGCCTTCCACTCCGCACCTCCAAGGCGCTCCGGCGCCTCTGCTGGTGCGGCCTGCCGGCAGCGCCGCACCTTGGAGCGCATGTGCATGGTGGACAGAATCGCCATTATTGGCCTGTCGATTTCCCTTGCCCTTGTTGGCTGCACACCCACTGGCGCGAACGACGGCGATGTGCCAATGCCCACAACGGATGCCTCGATGTCTTCCGGACTCGTCACAAGCGCCCCCCTGGAGACTGCAACGGCCTCGCAAACTCTGCCGGTGTATTGGTTGGGCCACAGCAATGACGACGTTTTCCTGTACCGCGAATTCGTCCCCGCCGACTCGACTGACGAGCCCATGGTGGCCGCGCTGCGGACCATGATGGGCAGCAAGCCCCATGACCCGGACTATTTTTCGCTTTGGAACAGCCCGTCGCGGATTGGCGCCTCCATCTCCGCAAAAAATATCATCACCGTTGACATTTCAGCCGACGCCTTTGGCAATAAAGTCGATGCGGGCATGGCCGAACGATCCATGTCCCAGCTGGTTTACACCGCAACCGCTGCGGCTGCCATGGCAGGGCTTGTCGACACGGGAACATCGATACAGGTCTCCGTCCTGGTCGACGGGCACACCGGCTACAAGGCTTTTGGCCATGTCCCCCTGGACAAGCCCTTGACCCGCAATGCCGGGTTTGTGGCCCCCGTCTGGATTATTGACCCGGCCGACGGGTCCACGTACACGAACAAGCCGCTTAAAGTCGGCGGACAGGGCGTGTCAGACTCGGGAAGCCTTGCGTGGTCGCTGGCCCACGTCAACGACGGCACCGTTGGGGAACAGTATTTGAGCGGGACCGTGGCCACTGGGCAGGTCCCTAATGAATTGAGCGAGTTCAGTTTCAGCCTGGTTCCGCCACCCGGCAGCTACGAGCTGTCCGTCTTCATCAGCGACCCGGCAGCCCCCGACAAAAAAGTCGGCGTGGACACGAAGAGGGTAACCATTGGCGGATCCGCCACCAAGTAGATTCGCCCGCCCTGCTCCCCACCACCCCCACCCCCACCCTCACCCCCATCAGATCTGACCCGCAGTTGTGGTCGTAAAACAGCCCAAAATCGGCGTTTTTACGACCACAACTGCGGGTCAGTTTTGCAGGGAGGTTGTTGGTGGGCGCGGGACGGTGACTACCAGCGGCCCAGTTCCTGGCTGAGCAGCACGACGGCGGCGGGGCCGGCGGTCGAGGAGCGCAGCACATGCCTGCCCAGGAGCGCGGTCCGGGCACCTGCAGCGACAAAGGCTTCGACTTCTGCCGCGCTCATGCCGCCTTCGGGGCCGACAATCATCAGCACGCCCGCCGGGCCTGCCGACTGCTGCCGGCCGCTGTTCCCGAACCACTCCCGGGCAATCGTCGCCACCGAATCCACGGCGTCTTCGTGCAAAATCAAGGCCAGGCCGGCGTCCGCAATGAGTTCGCAGACGGCTGCGGTGCCAGCCAGGGATCCCACCCTGGGCACCGAGGCCCGCCTGGCTTGTTTCGCGGCGGCGGCCACGACCTGGCGCCACTTCTCCGGCCCCTTGACTGCCTTGTCCATCTTCCAACGCACAATTGAGCGTTCCGCCTGCCACGGCACCACGGTGTCGATGCCCAATTCGGTGGCCATTTCAATGGCCAGTTCGTCCCGGTCCCCCTTGGCCAGGGCCTGGACCAAGGTGAGCTCAAGGGCGGGGGCGGGCTCGGGCTGCACAGCCTCAACGAGGACCGTCAGGGTGCCCTTGCCGGCGTTGGTGACGGTGCAGACCAAACGCAGCCCTGCGCCGTCGCACACGTCAACAGGTTCGCCGGCAGTGAGCCGCTTGACGGTGGTGGCGTGGCGGCCCTCAGCCCCGTCCAGGGTGAAGTGCGCCCCGGGCACGAGTCCGGCCAGCAGCTCCGGGGCGGCGTGGAAGACAGGGTTGCTCATGGCCGCTTAGAGGCTGCCGAACTTGTCACGCAGCTTGGCGAACATGCCGCCGCTGGTGACGAGCTTGCCTTCACTGTACGTCTCGCCGCGCAGGGCCGCCAGCTGCTTCAGCAGCTCTTCCTGGGCGGCGTCGGGCTTGGTGGGCGTTTCTACGTGGACGTGGACCTTCAAGTCCCCTCGTCCGAAGCCGCGCAGGTGGGTGACCCCGAGGCCGCGCAGATTGATGACTTCCCCGGCTTGGGCGCCCGGCTTGATGCTGATCGGCTGCTCGCCGTCGAACGTCTCAAAAGTGAGCTCGGTGCCCAGTGCCGCAGCCGTCATGGGGACACTGAGTGTTGCGTGCAGGTCATCGCCCTCACGCATGAAGGCGGGGTCATTGTTGACCTTCATCTCCACGTACAGGTCACCGGCGGGCCCACCGGCGGGGCCGGCCTCGCCCTGGGCGCCCAGCTGGATCCGGGTCCCCGTGCTGACGCCGGCAGGGACCTTGATGGTGAACGCGCGGCGGTCGCGGATGCGCCCTTCCCCCATGCACTCGTTGCAGGGGTCAAGGATCATGGTGCCAAAGCCCTGGCAGGAGTTGCAGGTTGCCAGCGTCATGACATTTCCCAGGATGGAGCGCATGGGGCGCTGGATCTGGCCGCTTCCGTGGCAAACGTCGCAGGTGGTGGGCGCCGTGCCCTTGCGGCAGCAGCTGCCGTCGCAGGTGGGGCACGTGATGGCGGTGTCGATTTCAAGCTTTTTGTTCACGCCAAAGACTGCCTCACGCAGTTCCACACGGACGGTGATGAGGGCGTCCTGGCCGCGCCGCGTGCGCGACGCCGGACCTCGTCCGCCGCCACCGCCCCCGCCGCCGCCAAAGAACGTCTCGAAGATGTCCTGGAACGCAAAGCCCTCGCCGCCACCGCCAAAGTTGCCGGCGCCGTTGTCGTTGCCGTTTTCATTGCCAGTGGTGTCGTAGACGCGCCGCTTTTGCGGGTCGGAGAGAACCTCGTAGGCATGGGTGACAGCCTTGAAGCGGTCCTGTGAATCCGGGGCGTCGTTGACGTCCGGATGAAGCTTGCGGGCAAGCTTGCGGTAGGCCTTCTTGATTTCCTCGGCTGTCGCGTCGCGGGCGACACCCAATGCATCGTAGTGATTACTCAAAATGTTGCTCTCTTTACGTGGAAACGGTGGCCGCTTAACCGGCCAGAATTCTAGATAGATATTGTGCCACTGCGCGTACGCTGGACATGGTGTTGGGGTAGTCCATCCGTGTCGGCCCGACTACACCGAGTTTGGCGGTTTCACCGGGGCCGTAGCTGCTCGCCACAACGGATGCCTCGGCAAGGGAATCGTGGGGGTTTTCGCGGCCTATGACCACTGCCATCCCCAAGGAATCCTGTGCCATTGCCTCAAGCAGCCGCAGCAGCACAACCTGTTCCTCAAGCGCGTCAAGGACAGGGCCGATACTGAGCGGAAAATCATTGTTGGACCGGGCCAGGTTGGCCGTGCCGGCCATCACGATCCTGTCTTCGCGGGCACTGCGGGCCAACATCGCCAGCCCCTGGGCGAGCCGCCCCGCCGGGCCCTGGTCGGCGTGCGGCACGCCCGGCGGAATCCTGGCGGCGGCGGCAGCCAGACCCGCGACGGCCACCCCGTGCAGCCCGGCCAGGAATACCCGGCGAAGCCCCGCCAGCGCGGCATCGTCGAGGGAAACCCCGACGTCGATCACGTTTTGCTCCACCTTGCCGGAGGCCAGAATCAACACAACCAGCACCTGGTGCCCGGTCAGGGACACAAACTCAATGTGGCGCACAGTGGCGGCCGTGGATCTGGGGTACTGCACGACGGCGACCTGGTTGGTCAGCTGCGCCAGTGCCCGCACGGTGCGTTCCAGCACGTCGTCAAGGTCGGTGGAGCCCTCGAGCAGGACCGAGATCGCGCGGCGTTCGGCGGCCGAGAGCGGCTTCACCGAGGACAGCTGGTCGACGAAGAGCCGGTAACCCTTGTCTGTGGGGATGCGGCCCGAGCTGGTGTGCGGGGCTGTGATCAACCCCTCTTCCTCAAGGGCGGCCATGTCGTTGCGGATGGTGGCACTGGAAACGCCAAGGTGGTGCCTGTCAACCAAAGCCTTGGAACCGACGGGCTCGCGCGTATGCACATAGTCTTCAACAATGGCCCGCAGAACCTCCAACTTGCGTGGTTCACTCATGCCCGGCACCTCCTGTTCTCTGGCACTGATCCTGTAATTGCTGCAGCTGTTGCTGCAATGGGGCAGACAAAGCCCGCATTGGCACTCTACCCAACCAACTGCTAAGTCTAATACCTTTTCACCGACCCACCCATGGCCGCAAACGCCAACAATGCACCCGCGGGCGCACTGGCACCGGCTAGCATGGGTTTTCACCCCGCAGCGTTCGCCATGAGCGTTGCCTCGAACGCCAAGAGTCAGGTTTTTTACGTGCACTACAACCAATGGGGACCCCAAGATCTCAGTGCACCGCCCCCGCGCACCCTGCGCAAGGTTGACGCCCGCCCCGGGCTGGTTGTGGAGGACGTCCAGTCCGGGTGGGTGGGGGCGGTGGTCCGTTTGGAGAAGTCCGGCGGCATGCACATTGTAGAACTTGCCGACAGGCGCGAGAAAATCCGGGCTTTCCCCCTCGGCTTTGGCTTCCTGCTGGAAGGCGAGCCCGTCGAGCTTGTGGCACCCGTGCACAGCGCCCCCAAGGAAAAGCTGCGCACCGCATCCGGATCCGTCAAGGTGGCCGACACCCGGGCCAGGGTGGCCAAGGCCAGCCGCATTTGGGTTGAGGGGAAGCACGACGCCGAACTGGTCGAGAAGGTCTGGGGAGACGACCTGCGGGTGGAAGGGATAGTGGTTGAGCCCTTGCGCGGCATTGACGACCTGGCCGCCGCGGTGGCCGACTTCTCCCCCGGGCCCAACCGCCGACTGGGCATTTTGGTTGACCATCTGGTGCCCGGCTCGAAGGAAACACGGATTGTGGCCAATCTCATGAAAGCCCCGGGCATGCACAAGAATGTCCTGGTGGTGGGACACCCCTACGTTGACGTGTGGCAGGCCATCAAGCCTGCCACGTTGGGCATCCCTGCATGGCCTGTTATCCCGCGATCCATGGAGTGGAAGCTCGGCATCCTCAAGGCCTTCGGCTGGCCCCACACGACGGCCGAAGACGTTGGGATTGGCTGGCAGCGGTTGCTGTCCAGGGTCAATTCCTATGCGGATCTGGAACCGTCACTGCTGGGGCGTGTCGAAGAGGTCATCGATTTCCTCACGGCACCGGTATCCTAGTGCAGAGGCCGGTTTTCTTCCGGACCCGCAGTTTCGCTTGTTGAAAGGCCCGTCATTGTGAGTCAACCGGTAAACCAAAAATCTGGTGCCCCCCAGCTGCCGCTCACCCCGTCAGAAGAGAGGCAGTGGGCCTTTATCGCCCATTGCGGCGGCATCCTTGGCTGTGTTCCGTCCCTGCTGATCAATAAGGTGCTTGGCCCCCGGGGCAGGTTTACTGCCCAGGAATCACTTGAAGCGCTGAACTTCACGCTGCCGCCGACAATTGCCGCCGTGCTCCTGAACGTTTTAGCCCTGGTATTTTCGTTCTTCAGCCCGTCAATGGCGACAACCTGCTCAATGCTGGCACTGCTGATATGGGCCGTGCTGACAGTTTTCTCGGTCATCGCCGCGGTGCAGGTCAACAAGGGCCAACCGTACCGTTACGCCTGGAACCTGCGCCTGCTCAAGTAACTCAGGCACAAATAACTCAGGCACAATCTGACCCGCAGTTCTGGTTGTCAATCGGCATGATTTCGCCGGTTTCACAACCACAACCGCGGGTCAGTTTTTGTTAATCCAGGAGGGCGCGGGTTACTGCGTCGCCCAGGAGCCGGCCCTTCAGCGTGAGGACGAGTGTCCCGGCGAAGGCCTTGAGCGGGTCAACGAGTTCCTGGGCGATGAGCCCGGCAACAGCCTTTCGGCCGCCCGGTGACAGCGTGTTCGTGGCCAGTCCCTCTGAGAGCCTCGACATCAACATGATGCGTTCCATTTCGCGTGTGTCGGCGTCCAGGGTTTCCCGTCCGGCTGCCGGCGATTCGCCCTTGTCCAGCCGGTTCGCGTAGGCGGTGGGGTGCTTGACGTTCCACCAGCGCACACCGCCCATGTGCGAGTGCGCACCGGGGCCGAGCCCCCACCAGTCGTCTCCGCGCCAATAAGCCAGATTGTGCTGGCAGGCATCCTCGGGGGTGCGCGACCAGTTGCTGACCTCATACCAGGACAGGCCCGCCTCCTGGAAGAGGGCGTCGGCAAGCTCGTACTTGACAGCGTGATCGTCGTCGTCGATGTTGGGCACCTGGCCGCGGCGAATCTGGGCCGCCAGCTTGGTGCCGTCTTCCACGATGAGCGAGTATGCGGAGATGTGGTCGGGCTGGTAGCTCAGGGCCGCCCGCACCGACGTTTCCCAGTCCGCGATTGACTCCCCCGGCGTGCCGTAGATCAGGTCCACACTCACCCGCAGCCCAATCTCACGCGCCCAGGCAACGGCCTGCGGCACCTTCTCGGGGTTGTGGGTGCGGTCCAGCACCTTAAGGACGTGCGGCACAGCGGACTGCATGCCAAACGACACGCGGGTGAATCCGCCGTCGAACAATTCCTGCAGGGATTCCCTCGTGACCGAGTCGGGGTTGGCTTCCGTGGTGACCTCGGCGCCGTCCTCAAGTCCCCATTGGTCGACGGCGGCACCCAGGATGCGGGTGAGGTCGCCGGCAGGCAAAAGGGTTGGGGTGCCGCCGCCAAAGAACACCGTGCTCAGCTTGCGCGGCGGCAACCCGGATGCGGCGATGGCACCGGCGGCAAACTCCACCTCACGAACCGCCGTGGCCGCATAGGCGTCCTGGGAGGCGCCGCCACCAAGCTCGGTGGCAGTGTAGGTGTTGAAGTCGCAGTAGCCGCAGCGCACGGCACAGAACGGGATGTGCGCGTACAGGCTGAATTTTCGCCCGGCCGCACCGACGGCAGCCTGCGCGGGCAGGATGCCGTCGGCCGGGGCCGGGTCGCCGAAGGGCAGAACGCTCGGGGTCACTTCTTTGACTTGTCCTTTGGTGCTTCAGCGGTGGTCAAGGCGGCGATGAACGCTTCCTGGGGGACCTCGACGCGGCCCACCATCTTCATGCGCTTCTTGCCTTCCTTCTGCTTCTCCAGCAGCTTGCGCTTGCGGGAGATGTCACCGCCGTAGCACTTGGCCAAAACGTCCTTGCGGATGGCACGAATGCTCTCACGGGCAATGATGCGTGCACCGATGGCGGCCTGGATGGGCACCTCAAACTGTTGGCGCGGGATGAGCTCGCGCAGCTTGCCTGTCATCATGACACCGTAGGCGTAGGCCTTGTCGCGGTGTGTGATGGCAGAGAACGCATCAACCTGCTCACCCTGGAGCAGGATGTCGACCTTGACCAGGTCGGCGACCTGGTCGCCGTCGGCCTTCCAGTCCAGCGAACCGTAACCACGGGTCTTGGACTTCAGGATGTCGAAGAAGTCAAAGACGATCTCTGCCAGCGGCAGGCGGTAACGGATCTCCACCCGGTCCTCGGAGAGATAGTCCATGCCGCCGAGAATGCCACGGCGGGTCTGGCACAGCTCCATGATGGCGCCGACAAACTCCGTCGGGGCAAGGATGGTGGCCGCAACCATGGGCTCGCGCACCTCGGCGATCTTGCCCGAGGGGTACTCGCTGGGGTTGGTTACGTGGACAGTCTTTTTGTCTTCAAGGGTGACCTCGTACTCCACGTTGGGGGCGGTGGAGATCAAATCAAGGTTGTGTTCGCGCTCCAGGCGCTCACGCGTGATTTCAAGGTGCAGCAACCCGAGGAAGCCGACACGGAAGCCAAAGCCAAGGGCTGCGGAGGTTTCAGGCTCGTAGATGAGCGCGGCATCGTTGAGCATGAGCTTTTCGAGGGCATCACGCAGCACCGGGTAATCGGTGCCGTCCATCGGGTACAGGCCCGAGAACACCATGGGCTTGGCGTCTTGGTAGCCGGGCAGCGATTCGGTCGCCGGCTTGTTGAACGTGGTGACGGTGTCGCCAACCTTGGACAGGCGCACGTCCTTCACACCCGTGATCAGATACCCCACCTCGCCAACGCCCAAGCCCTTGGAGGGTTTGGGCTCCGGTGAGCTGACACCGATCTCCAGGAGTTCGTGGGTTGCCCGGGTGGACATCATCTGGATCTTCTCACGCGGGCTGAGACTGCCGTCGATGACACGGACGTAGGTGACAACACCGCGGTAGGTGTCGTAGACGGAGTCGAAAATCATGGCGCGGGCCGGAGCGTCGGGATCGCCCACGGGGGCAGGCAGGTCCCGGACGATCAAGTCCAGCAGCTCTTCAACGCCGACGCCGGTCTTGCCGGAAACCATCAGGACGTCTTCGGGCTTGCCGCCAATCAGGTTGGCCAGCTCCAGCGCATATTTTTCCGGCTGCGCGGCAGGCAGGTCGATCTTGTTCAGCACCGGGATGATGGTGAGGTTGTTCTCCATGGCCAGGTACAGGTTTGCCAGGGTCTGGGCTTCGATGCCCTGGGCGGCGTCCACCAGTAGGATGGCGCCCTCGCACGCGGCCAGTGAACGCGAGACCTCGTAGGTGAAGTCAACGTGGCCGGGGGTGTCGATCATGTTCAGGCAGTATGAGGTGCCGTCAACTTCCCACGGGATGCGCACAGCCTGGGACTTGATGGTGATGCCGCGTTCACGCTCGATATCCATGCGGTCAAGATATTGCGCCTTCATGTCACGCTGCTGAACCACTCCGGTGAGCTGGAGCATCCGATCGGCCAGGGTTGATTTACCGTGGTCAATGTGCGCGATGATGCAGAAGTTCCTGATGATCGCCGGATCGGTCGCGGCGGGCACCGGGGCAGTGCGGGCCATGGGTGACACTAGGGTTCCTTACTGTTGCATGGGCGCAGGGATAACGGTGGATTCACCGAACCGTGCAGGAGGTTGTGCCGGCGCGCTGCATGCCGGACACTCATTGCCTTCAAGTCTCCCACGAATAGGGGCCGGGTACAGAACCGGCGGGCCCCGCCAAGCCGCCACTTCAGCAGGACTTATCCAAGCGGCCGGCCAAACATGCCCACGTCGTTGGCGATCGGAGCGCCCGATGTCGCTACTGTGGAAACCATGTCTTCCACATCCGACCTTATTTTCCGCCTCCTTCGCTCGCTCGCCGACACACTTTTAAAACCCGGCAAGTCAGGATCTTCAAGAAACTCGCCGCAACGAAGCGCTCCCAACCGCGGTTCCGGCGCCAAGCCCGCCGGACGGCCCGCCGCGCGCCCGGGTGCGCCCGCGCCGTCGAACGGCACTTTCACCGGTCTGAGCTCACCGTACCCGGGAGACTTCACCGGCACCTCAACTGTCACTTACGCGCCCAAGCCCGACGGCGACGCCGACCCCGGGGAGATCGTGTGGACCTGGGTGCCGTACGAGGAGGACTACAGCCAGGGCAAGGACAGGCCGGTGCTGGTTGTCGGTCGATCCGGAAAGCGGCTGCTGGCCTTGATGCTGACCAGCAAGGACCACAACGGCGACAGTCGCGGCGACAATGACTACATTGACATTGGCACCGGGGCTTGGGACAAGCAGGGCCGGCCAAGCGAAGTGAAATTGGACAGGATCCTGCAGGTCTCCCCCGCCGACATGCGCCGTGAGGGCGCAGTGCTGGACGGCCAGCGGTTCGCAGTGGTGGCCGACGGACTGCGAAAGCGCCACGGCTGGAAGTAAGCTGCGGGGCCGGCAGCGCCCCGGTCTGTTAGAGTTGATGATTGTGTGTGTTCGTGCAGGTCGGCGGACACAACAGCTTGGCCTGACGTTCACCATAATTCGAGCATCCCCACGCCGCTGTCAACGGTCAAGCTACGCCCTCTACGACCGAATTTACGTATCAAAAGAGAGTTATACAACGTGGCTAATATCAAGTCCCAGAAGAAGCGCATCCTTACCAACGAGAAGTCGCGCGTGCGCAACCTCGCCGTTCGTTCAGGCGTCAAGACCGCTGTTCGTGCAGTAAACACGGCAGTGGCCGCAGGCGACAAGGATGCAGCTGCTGCCGCATTGGTGAATGCCGGCCGCAAGCTGGACAAGGCTGTCAGCAAGGGCGTCCTGCACGCCAACAATGCTGCCAACCGCAAGTCGGCCATCTCCAAGAAGGTTAACGCCCTCTAAGGGAAGCTGATCTGCTTCGCAACTCAACGAAGGGCCCCCACCGCGTGGTGGGGGCCCTTCGTGGTTAAGCGGGGGTTAGCTGCCACATCGAGGCTGCGCCGCCGCCTGGCTCAGTGCCTGGCGGCGGTGGCGATCACTGTCACGGCGTGCTCCACCGCGTACACCGGGTCTTTCGCCTCGCCCTTGACTTGGGCGTCGGTCTCGGCCAGCACCTTGATGGCAGTGACAAGTGCCGGTCCGGTCCAATGCCCGGCATCGCGGCGGGCAGAATCCACCTGCCACGGGGACATGCCAAGGTCCCTGGCCAATTGGGCCGAACTGCCTCGCAGGGAAAACACCTTGGCCACCTGGCGCACCTTCATGGCCAGGGCCCCCACGAGCGGAACCGGATCCACGCCCGTCGCCAGGGCGTGCCTGAGCGTGGAGAGGGCCACCGGCGCATTGCCGGCAAGTGCTGCATCAGCCACGCGGAACGCCGTGGCCTCCACCCTTCCGCCGTAGTATTTGTCGACGTCGTCGGTGCTGACCATGCCTGTTGTGTCGGCAACCAGCTGGGAACAGGCGGCAGCCAGCTCCGACAGGCTTGCCCCCACGGCGGCAACCAGCGCCCGGACGGCTTGGGCGTCAATCCGCCGTTTGGCCAGCGAAAACTCGGCGCTGACAAACTGGACCTTTTCGGCGTCCTTCTTCAGGGGCAGGCATTCAACCCGGGGCACGCCCAAGGCTTTCAAGGCATCCAACAGCTTTTTCCCGCGGGTGCCGCCGGCATGGATGAGCACGAGCGTGACGTCGGGGGCAGGATCCTTGATGTAGGCCAGGGCATCCTGCAGGAAGTCGTCGGTCATGGTGGCCAGGGACCCAGCCTCGATCAGCTTGGGTTCACTGAACAGGGAAGGGCTGGCGACCATGCCCAGCTGGCCTGCCGTGTAGTGGCCGGCATCAAGTGTGGTCAGTTCCAGTTCGGCGTCCCGGGCCCGCAGCTTCCTGCGGACGTCGTCCAGGGCACGGCTGGAAATAAAGTCTTCGGGGCCAATGAGGAGCAGCACCGGCGCGAGCGGCACGTCCCGCCAATCAGTGCCGCCAGAGGGTCGCTGGGAAGTTCTGGGCGCCGGGCTCACGGGCGCGTTCCTGTCCATGCAATGTTCACAGCATCTACTGTGCCACCACGGCCGCCTATTCCCAACCCGGCGGCATCGCGGCCCGACGGCGCAGGCGGGGCTGCGGACGGGGGTCCTGCCGCACGAATGTCTGTCACAGCTGCAACACCGCAGCCATCCACCACATGGTCGCCGCAGCGGCGAAGGCCACCAGTGTCGCAAAGCCAAAGCGCCTGCGCCAGGACGCCGGAAGGTGACCGCGCAGGCGGGCGAGGATTGCGGCAAGCCGCTGCTTCTCAACCACGGCGATCAGCCCTGCCAGCACAACGGCGTTGAGCAGGGCCATGAGAATCACGCCCTGGGTCCCTTCCGGCCAGGGCAGGCTCGCTGCCGGCAGTGCCGACATGAACCGTGCAACTACAGCCACCCACCATGCGCCTGCGCCGCTGACGGCTGCGCATAGGATGCCAATGGGCGGCACTGCGGCAGCGGCCACCATGCCAAAGGTGCCCACGGTGGTCACAACTGCCACAACCGGGGCAGCGATCATGTTGGCCGGAATTGTGTAGGGGGTGAGCCGCGCCTGCAGCAGGACGATGACGGGGGCACAGAACAATTGCGCTGCCAACGGAATGGCCACCGCCTGCGCCAACCACAACGGCAATAGAACTGACAGCCATCTCACGCAGCGCCGGCCGACCAGGTGCAGCCCCAAGGTGGCCAACACCGAAAGTATGAAGGCGTAGTCGACCGCGAGCCAGGGATCGGCCAGGAGCAGCACCACAATGCTCACCGACAGCATGGCACCCACCCGTTTGGGCCGGCCGCCCACGATGGCCATGGCCCCAATCGCCCCCATGAGGGCTGCCCGCAGCACGCTGGGGTCGGGTCCCACCAACACGACAAATCCGAGCAGTCCCGAGCCTGACACCGCGACAGCCGCAAGCCGCGGGGTGCGCAATGTACGCAGGGCCAGCATGAGGGACGCGAGCACGAGCGTGCAATTTGCCCCGCTGACAGCTGTCAGGTGTGTCAGACCCACAGTTTTCATGGCGTCACCGAGCGAGCCGTCCATGCCGCTGCGGTCCCCCATGACCATGCCCGGGAGGAGACCGGCCGCATCCCGCGAACGCGTGGCCCAAACCTGTTGAACGGCTGCATGCCAGGCACTCCGGATGGCGCTGACGGCTGCCTGTGGCCCGCCCTTGGCCGCCGTTACTGTCAGGGGCGCCGTTGTGGGGTGCAGGATTCCCGACACGTTTTCCCGTGGCAGGGCGGGGGCTATCGTGCCGGCAGTTGCCACCCTGTCCCCCAACTGCAACCCGGCCCACGCAGTTGCTGCCACCACGCGTATGGGCATCCTTCCCGTGAGCGTGCGCCCCTTGGCCGTGGCCAGAACAACGAACGCGTCAAGGGCAACTCTCGGCGGGCCGTTGCCTGAGCCCAGCAGTCTCGGCACGGTGCCCACCTCAAGGGTCAGGTTCAGGTCCCCGCCCTCCGCCACAGCCTGCTCAAGTGGTGACGTTGCCGAACTCCAGGCCCGCAATCCCACGGCCAACAACACTGCGACGACACAGCAGGCTGCAAGCAGCACAGTGGCCTTGCTGGTGGGAATCGGCGGTTGTGCAGCCGGCCTGTGCGCACGACGGCGCCCGCCCCGCCGGCGCTCTCCCAACCGTCGGCCGCGCCCACTGCCCCGTCGCCACAGCCAGAGGCCGCCAGTGCAGCCCAGCATGCCCCCGCCGAGGATCAGCGCCCATTCCAGTGCCATGGTCCCGGGCAGCGAGATGGCAACGGCCGCCGTCGACCATGCGGCCGCCACGGCAGGCAACAGCCTGACATCCGCACGGTGGTGCACCTCCGTGTCGGCCTGCTCCGCATCGGCCGCGGCCAGCCGCCGACGCACATCCCCGGCCTGCCGGCGCAGGCGCTCGCGTCGGCTCATGGCCGGAGCGGGCACCATTTCCTGCACGGCAGCCTTGGCGAAGCGCGCCCACCGGGGCTCCTGAAACCTCATGGCTGACGTCTCACGGCGGTCGCCTCACGAGACTGTCACGAGGTCTCGAATGCCTGCCATCAATTTGGCGCCAATGCCGGACACTGCGTCCAAGGCATCGACAGAGGCGTAGGGCCCGTGGTCGGTGCGCCAGTCCACGATTCGTTCGGCCAGCACGGGACCGATGCCGGGCAGTGCGTCAAGCTCCGCAGCCGTGGCCGTGTTGATGTTAGTGAGCCCTTGCAGCCCGGTTCCTGCGCCGCCCGGCGCCACCGCCTGCTGTTCCGGGAGTTGTCCGGCCCCCGCAGTGGCAGGCATGGCGGCTGCCTGCTCCTTGGTGGGCACCAGGATTTTCAGTCCGTCAGTCAATGGGGCAGCCAGGTTCAGCGCGGCCAATTCGGCCTCGGGCAGGGCCCCGCCGGCAGCGTCCACCGCCTGGAATACGCGGCTGCCCGGGTCCAGCGTGAACACCCCGGGGCTTTTGACGGCCCCGACAACGTGCACCACGATTTTCCCCTCCTGATTCCCGGCCCCGTCCTGCGTCCCGGAAGTCGCAGGCGGGGCGCTTCCCGGGCCGCTTCCCGGTAGGCTGCCGGCCAACGGAGGCACAGACACTTTTCCCGCGGAACCGGTGGCCAATTGGGCGGAGGCGCCCTGCACTCCGGCTGACTCGATCCACAGCATCCCCAGTGCTGCCGCCATCATGGCCAGCACCACGACAAGTGCACGCAGCGAAACGACCCACCTGGGTCCCCGGCCGTGCGGGAGTCCACCGCCCCGGGAAGCTGCCCCATGCCCGGGAGGTGGCCAGTCAAGGTCGTCGCCAGCACTGCTCATGCAACAACGGTAGGCGGGATAAGGGCCGGCGAATCGGACTTTTGTGCGTTCTGTGGAGAACTACTTTTCCGGCCGGGCCTGTGGAGGAACCACGCGCCCATGACGAGGTTTCCGATGCGGCCGCACCACCGGCACCACCACTGCCCCAGCCCTGTCGGCCGGTGGTGCAGCAACTTGTTTCGCCGCGCTGCCCTGCACCGCTGCACTCCGTGGCACTGCGGCACCGCCCGGCACCGCTGCACCGTCACGCTCGGGGCTGCAGCATCCGGGACAACAACCGGCTGCGCCGGCCCAACTGACAGTGGGGCGGCCCCCGGAAGTGCCGGCAGATCCCGCGCAGCACCGGGGCCGTCCGCCACCACGACCACCAACACGCCAAGCCCGGCGTGGGCTGCCAGCACGGCGGGCAGCCTGGTCAGGGTTTCGGCGGCCAGTCCCGGGGAGCGTGCAGCCAGGGACTCGCCTAGCGCCCTTGCCTGGGTCTCGTTGCCAAAATGGTGGACACTGATCTGGGTGGTTTGGGCCCCGCGGACAGCGACATCTGCTGCCGCCAGCACTTCCAAGCGGGCTATGGCCTTCGCCGCAGACCGCACCTTCTCCAGCGGAACCACGGCACCGTCCCTGATCCCCAGGATGGGCTTGATGTCCAACACCGTCCCCAGCCATGAGGAGGCCATGCTGATGCGACCGCCGCGGCGGAGCTGTTCCAGGCTGGGAACGTAGAAATAGACGGACGTTGCCGCCAGTGCCGTGGTGGCCGCGGCCATGACCCCATCCACCCCGACACCCGCGGCAGCTGCCGAAATTGCTGCCTGCACACCGCAGCCCTGCCCCATGCCGACAGTCCCCGAATCCAGCACATGAACGGGGATTGGGGAGCGTTCGGCACCCAGCTGCGCTGCATCAAAGGTGCCTGAAAGCTTCGTTGAGATGTGCACCGACACCACAGCCTCAAAGCCTGCTGCAGCGGCATTCTTGTAGGCACGCTCGAATTGGCCGGGGGACGGCCGTGAGGTTTTCACCGACTGTCCCGACGCCAGGGCCAGCGAAATGTGGGTCTCGAGTTCGGCGTCGTCATCTGAATACACGTTGTCGCCAATAATGACTGGCATGGGCACCACTGTCAGCAGGCCCTGGGCAGCAAATTCAAGCACCCATTCCGGCGGCAGGGCCGCAGCCGAGTCCGTGACGACGGCGACTGAAGGCTTGGGCGGGGTGGCGGCGGCCGGTGCCACCCCGGCGGGCTTGGGACGAAGCCGCTGGACTTGCTGGCGCAGCCAGTCCAGGGCCGTTGCTGGCTCAGTCATCGTCCCCCTCCCCTGCATTTTGTTGAGCTGTCTCTGCCATGCCACACAAAAGTGCCTTCCCGGCCGCGATGGCGGGGAAGGCACCTTCACACTGTGGCGCTTCCTGCCTAGGCTGGAACGATATTGACCAGTTTAGGCGCACGCACGATGATGGTGCGGATGTCAGCGCCGTCAAGTGCCTTGCGGACGGCCTCGGAAGCCAATGCCAGCTCGCGCAACTCGTCCTCGGAGATGTCGGGTGAGACCTCAAGACGGTCGCGGACCTTGCCCTTGATCTGGACAATGGCGGTGACTGTCTGCTGCACGAGCAGGGCCTCGTCGACGGCGGGGAAGCCTGCGTTGGCCACGGAGGCCGGATGCCCCAGCGTGTTCCACATGTCCTCGGCCGTGTAGGGGGCAAACAGGCTCAGCACAATGGCGACGGCCTCGGCGGCCTCACGCACGGCGGGATCCTGCCCGCCGGCACCGCTGTCGATGGCCTTGCGTGTGGCGTTGACGAGCTCCATGAGCTTGGCGACCACAACATTGAACTTGTGCCCTTCCAGCAGGGCCTTGGCCTCGTGGACGGCGCGGTGGGTCAGCGACCGCAGGGCGGCGTCGCCGGTGGCCTGGTCTGTGCCCGGCTCGCTGTCAACGTCACGTGCCAACCGCCAGGCACGGGCCAGGAACTTCGCGGAGCCCGACGGCGAAACATCCGCCCAGTCGACGTCGTCCTCGGGAGGTCCGGCGAAGACCATGGTGAGGCGGACGGCGTCGACCCCGAACTTGTCCAGTTGCTCGCCCAGGTCAACACCGTTGCCCAGGGACTTGCTCATGGCCTTGCCGCCGTTGAGCACCTGGCCCTGGTTCAGCAGCGCGCTGAAGGGCTCGGTGGCGTCAAGCATGCCCATGTCGTGGATGACCTTCGTGAAGAAGCGGGCGTACAGCAGGTGCAGGATGGCGTGCTCGACGCCGCCCACGTACTGGCCAACAGGCATCCAGTCGTTGATCTTGGCCGGGTCGAAGGGCCCTTCGGTGAAGTCGGGCGAGGCGAAACGCAGGAAATACCAGGAGGAGTCGACGAACGTGTCCATGGTGTCGGTGTCGCGCTTGGCGGCGCCACCACACGTCGGGCAGGGAACGTTGACCCACTCCGCGGCCGCAGCCAGCGGCGAGGTGCCCTTGGGAGAGAGGTCCTCGCCGCGCAGGTTCTCCGGCAGGCGCACGGGCAGCTGCTCGTCCGGCACAGGCACTTCGCCGCAGTCGGCGCAGTGGATGATCGGGATGGGTGTGCCCCAGAAGCGCTGGCGGGACAGCAGCCAGTCGCGCAGGCGGAAGTTGACGAACTTCTCGCCCGTGCCGAGCTTTTCCAGGATCTCGATCGCTGCCGGGATGCCCTCGGACTTGCTCAGCCCGTTGAGGTCGCCGGAGTTGATCAGGGTGCCCTCGCCGGTGCTGGCGATCCCAGTTTCGGCGGGGTCCTCCATGCCGGTGTCCAAAACTGCGCGGACGGGCAGGTCGAAGGCCTTGGCAAAGTCAAGGTCGCGCTGGTCGTGGGCGGGTACGGCCATGATGGCGCCGGTACCGTAATCGGCCAGGACGTAGTCGGCAGCCCAGACGGGCAGCTTCTCGCCGGTCAGCGGGTTGACGGCGTAGCGGCCCGTGAACACGCCCGATTTGGGGCGTTCGGTCGACTGGCGCTCAATGTCGCTCAGTGCCTTGACCTGTTCGCGGTAGTCGCTCAGCGACTCGGCATGCTCGGCCGTGACCAGGTCAAGGGCCAGCGGGGCGTCGGCTGCAACAACAAAAAACGTGGCCCCGTACAGGGTGTCGGGGCGCGTGGTGAAGACTGTCAGCTCCTGCTGGATCTTCTCCTCGCCGGCGGCCTCGATCACGAACGTGACGTGGGCGCCCTCGGAGCGGCCGATCCAGTTCTTCTGCATGGCCAGCACGCGGTCCGGCCAGTGGCCCTTCAGCGCATCCATGTCATCGAGCAGGCGGTCGGCGTAATCGGTGATCTTGAAGTACCACTGGTTCAGTGACTTCTTGGTGACAACGGTGCCGCAGCGTTCGCAGGCGCCGTTGACGACCTGCTCATTGGCGAGCACCGTCTGGTCCTTGGGGCACCAGTTGACGGGTGAGTTCTTGCGGTAGGCCAGGCCCCGCTGGTAAAAACGCTTGAACAGCCACTGCGTCCACCGGTAGTACTCGGGATCGGAGGTCTGCAGGCGGCGCGACCAGTCAACCGAGATGGCGTAGCGCTTGAACGACTCCGCCTGGGTGTCGATGTTGGCGTAGGTCCACTCGCTCGGGTGCGCGTTGCGCTTGATGGCGGCATTCTCGGCGGGCAGGCCAAAGGAGTCCCAGCCGATCGGGTGCAGCACGTCGTAACCGAGCTGGCGCCAGTAGCGGGAAACGACGTCGCCCATGGCAAATGCCTCGGCGTGGCCCATGTGCAGGTCACCCGAGGGGTACGGGAACATGTCAAGGACGTAGCGGCGTTCCTTGGAACCGTCGTCCAGTGGGGCAAAGACATTCAGCTCATCCCAGACGGCGGGCCATTTGGCTTCCATCGAGGCGAAACTGTAGACGCCCTCTTCGCTGTTCTCTTCAGTCTGGGACTGCACGCTCACGTACCCTGCCTTTTCATTCATCAATGGCTTCTTGCACCTTCCGGCCCTTTACACACAAAAGCCCCTCGACAGAGCAAGGGGCGGCCGCAATCGTAATTGCGGCTAGCTTAGGCGGAGAAATTTATGCACACCCTTACTTTACCGCACTTGAAAACGCTTCGCGCCGCCATGATCTTGCGCCCCGGGCCCGGCTTGGCCCAGCAGGCGGGAGGCTTTGTGCACCGCGGTGCGGCGGGCCGAACAGTTAAGCACGACGGCGGGCCGCCCCAGTTGGGTGCCGCCCGCCGTCGCACTTTTTCTTGCTGTGCTGCTTTACTGCTGTGCTGCTTTTGTTGCCGTGTTACTTCACGTCTTCGTCGACCCAGTCCATGGACTTGGTGACTGCCTTCTTCCAGAGACGCATCTGGCGGTCACGTTCGGCCGGGTCCATGTTGGGCTCCCAACGCTTGTCCTCGGACCAGTTGCTGGACAGCTCGCCGAGGTCCTTCCAGAAGCCCACGGCCAGGCCGGCCGCATAGGCTGCACCGAGGGCGGTGGTTTCGGTGACCTTGGGACGGATCACCGGGACGCCGAGAATGTCGGCCTGAAACTGCATCAGGGCGTCATTGGCGACCATGCCGCCGTCGACCTTCAGCTCTGTCAGGTCAACACCGGAGTCGGCGTTGACGGCGTCAAGCACCTCGCGGGTCTGGAACGCCGTCGCTTCAAGGGCTGCCCGGGCAATGTGGTTCTTGTTCACAAAGCGGGTCAGGCCCACGATGGCGCCGCGGGCATCTGAACGCCAGTACGGGGCAAACAAGCCCGAGAACGCCGGAACGATGTACACGCCGCCGTTGTCCTCGACGGCCGCGGCCAGCTCCTCAACTTCGGGTGCTGACTTGATCATCCCGATGTTGTCTCGCAGCCACTGGATCAATGAACCCGTGACGGCGATGGAACCTTCGAGCGCGTAGTGCGGCTTGGCGTCGCCAAGCTTGAAGCCCAGCGTGGTGAGCAACCCGTTCTTCGAATGGACAATTTCCTCGCCCGTGTTGAAGATCAGGAAGCAGCCGGTGCCGTAGGTGTTCTTGGCTTCGCCGGTCTTGAACGCCGCCTGGCCGAACGTCGCTGCCTGCTGGTCGCCAAGGATGCCGGCGACCGGCACCTCGCGCAGCAGCTGGCTGCCGTGCACGTTGCCGTAGACCTCGGAGGAGGACTTGATGGCAGGCATCATTGACAGCGGCACGCCGAAGACAGCCAGGATTTCCTCATCCCACTGCAAGGTTTCCAGGTCCATGAACAGTGTGCGGGAAGCGTTGGTGACGTCGGTGATGTGCACGCCGCCGTCCGTTCCACCTGTCAGGTTCCAGGTAACCCAGCTGTCGGTGTTGCCAAACAGCAGGTCCCCGGCCTCGGCCTTTGCACGGGCACCTTCGACATTGTCCAAAATCCACTTGATCTTGGTGCCGGAGAAGTACGTGGCCAGAGGCAGGCCGACCTTTGCCTTGAAGCGCTCCACGCCACCGTCGGCGGCGAGCTCGTCAACGATGTCCTGCGTGCGGGTGTCCTGCCACACGATCGCGTTGTAGACGGGAACACCGGTGTTCTTGTCCCACACAACGGCTGTTTCGCGCTGGTTGGTAATGCCGACACCGACAATATCGTGGCGTGTCAGGTTGGCCTGGGCCAACGCGGTGCCAATAACCTCGCGGGTGTTGTTCCAAATTTCGGCTGCGTTATGTTCAACCCAGCCTGCCTTGGGGAATATCTGCTCATGTTCAAGCTGGCCGGTGGAGACAATGTTGCCGTCGTGGTCAAACACGATGGCGCGGCTGCTGGTGGTTCCTTGATCAATGGCAATTACATACTGAGACATCATTGTTTCCTTTGTTCATGATTCACATTAAGAACAATTTGTTGCGTGGCACAAGCCACTGCCAACGGCACGTACCCGTAGGTGTTACGCAGGGAGTTACGCAACAGCGGCCAGCAGGTCAGGCATCCACAGTGTCATCAAACCACCCAGTGCACCACCGACCAAAGGCCCTACCACCGGCACCCAGGAGTAGCTCCAGTCGCTGGAACCCTTGCCCTTGATGGGCAGCAAAGCGTGGGCGATGCGAGGGCCGAGGTCACGTGCCGGGTTGATGGCGTAGCCTGTCGGACCACCCAAGGATGCACCAATGGCGACAACGAGCAAAGCGACCGGAAGCGGGCCAAGTGCCGTGACACTGCCGAAGTGGAGGATGACGAAGACCAAAACGAAGGTGCCGATGATTTCCGTGACAACATTCCAGCCGTAGCTGCGGATGGCCGGGCCGGTGGAGAAGACGCCCAGCTTCGTGGCGGCGTCGGGCTCGCCATCAAAGTGCTGCTTGTAGGCGAGCCAGCAAACGACGGCACCGATGATGGCACCGATCATTTCCGCACCAAAATACGTCATCGTTGAAGCAAAGCTAACGGGTACGTTCGGAGCATAGTCAGCTGCTCCACTTGAAAGGATACCCACAGTAACTGCGGGGTTTAGGTGCGCACCTGACTTCGCGGCGACAAACACACCGGACATGACAGCCAGGCCCCAGCCCCAGTTAACGAGAAGGAAGCCGCCGGCGTTGCCTTTGGTTCCCTTCAGCGAAACGTTGGCTACGACACCGCAACCCAACAGGGTTAGCATCATGGTTCCCATTACTTCGGACAGGAACACTATTCCTAGAGACATCTTTGACTCCTATTGTTCGATTATTCACTAAAGGGCCAGCCAGTGGCTGGCCCCTCTTGAGCCCCCTCTGCCCCCCTGGGGTTTAGGCAATCAAGCTTTGCACCTGGACACCGTGGAACCGGGCCAGAATATCAACGGCGTGGCCAATTTCCTCGGCCACCTTCTCCTGGCCCCAGCCCAGCGGGCCCGCCAGCGCGGCCGCAGTTTCGGCCAGCAGTTCGCTCGTCACGAGTCCCCGGAAAGCCAGGGAAGTGCGGCGGATCATGACATCGATGAGATGACCAATTTGTTCGTTCTCCACCATGAAGAGCACTTCGCGGTCGCTGAGCTCGTCGGTCGAGTCAAACACCGTGTCTTCACCTTCCTTGAGGAACGCCAGGACGGCCTCGGCGCGGGTGCCGTAGCGGGTCAGGAGCACTCCCGACCGGGCCACATCAACAGATTCGCTGGTGTGGGAAGCAATCCAGGCTTCGACGCCTTCGGTGGTGGCAGGGAAGTTCACGCCGCCGCCGATGGCCAGTTTCGCCGTCGAGGTTTTCCGTGCCGTGCCCAAAATGGCCAGCACGTCATTGGTCATGTGCTCCGACAGGGCCCGGAACGTTGTCCACTTGCCGCCGACAAGGCTGAGCACGGGCACGCTGGCCCCGGCAATGGTCCGGTCTGCGCGCTCAATGCGGTAGTCACGGGAAACAAAACCGGGGGCCGTTTCATCGTGGCGCGGGAGCGGGCGCACGCCTGAGAAGCTGTACACAATGTCGTCGCGGGTGACAAGGACGTTGGGGAAGACGTGGCCTACGAGCTCGAAGAAGTAGTCGATCTCCTCGTCCGTGCAAACTGCGTCCTTGGTCATGTCAGCGTTCACGTCGGTGGTGCCGACGAGGACCCTGTCGCCCATGGGGTAGATCAGGACGATCCGGCCGTCGGTGTGTTCGAAGAAGATTTCGCGGCCGTTGCAGGCGGCCAGCAGACCGGGGTGGTCAAGGACGATGTGTGAGCCCTTGGTGCCGCCCATGAACCGTGATGCGGCACCCATGGCCGAGTTGGTCATGTCGACCCAGGCGCCCGTGGTGTTGACGATGACGTCGGCGGTGAACGTGAACGTTTCGCCTGTCAGCTGGTCGGTGACCTCAACGCCGTCGTCCTTCACTGCCGTGACAGCAAGATAGTTGCTGGCGCGGGCGTGCTCGGTGCCGTCAGCGGCCGTTCCGGCCTTCTCGCCGTCCTGCAGCACATCCAGGGTCAGGCGCTCGGGGTTGTGCACCGAGGCATCGTAATAGGTGGCGGCGTACTTGAGGTTCGAGGGCAGCTGCGGCAACTCTGCAAGTGCCTTCTTGCGGCCCTTGAATTCGTGGCGGGGCACTGTGCCGCCGTCGCGGGAGAAGGCGTCGTACAGTGTCAGGCCAACCTTGATCAGGAAGGCGCCGCGCTCCTGGGGCTTGCCCTGCTTGTGGGTGAGGAAGCGCATGGGGGCGCTCAAAATACCCGAGAAGGTGCTGAAGATGGGGATGGTGGTCTGCAGCGGCTTGACGTAATGGGGTGCGATCTTCAGCAACCCGTTGCGTTCCATGACAGATTCCTTGACCAGCCGGAACTCGCCGTTTTCAAGGTAGCGGATGCCGCCGTGAATCATGTGCGATGAGGCGCCGGAAGCTCCTTGGCAGTAGTCGCCCCGCTCAACAAGGGCCACGTCGACGCCCTGCAGCGCCAGGTCGCGGAATGTGCCCACTCCGTTGATGCCACCGCCTATAATCAAGACCTTGGCATGGGGGCGCAGCTTCAAGGCTTCTACCTGGGCACGTACCACCGGCTTTGGATCAGTGGAATCTTGATTCTTGCCAGTGTTGCCGAGGATTCTCATTTTGACCTCATTCGAGTCCCGTTGGGTTGCGCGTTGAACGCCTGTTCCAACTATTGTTTGAATAAATGGAAAATATAGTCAACATGACTGCACGAACGTGCAGAAAGGGCGCAGATCACATGGCCTCGAAGCCAACAAAACAGCAGGATGCGCTCCGCGCTGCACAAATGTACTACTTGCAGGACCAGACGATGGATGCCATTGCACGTGAGCTTCGCACGTCCCGTTCCACCGTTTCCAGGCTGCTGGCATCAGCCAGGGAGACGGGTCTCGTCCAAATTCAGATCAAGACCCCGTCCGACAGGGCCCCCGAGCTTGAACGCGTCATCCGCAAGCGCCACAAGGTGGATGTCCATGTTGTTCCCGTCTCGGACATGCTCAACGAGGTGGAGGTGCTCGAGCGGGTCAGCATGCAGGCCGCCCGCACCATCGGCCCCCTCGTTGACTCCAATGCGGTGATCGGGGTGGCCTGGGGATCAACTGTCAGCACAGTGAGCCGGCACCTGACCCGCAAGACAACGCACGGCACCACGATTGTCCAGCTCAATGGGGCAGGCAACACCCAGACGTCCGGCATCACCTACGCCTCGGAAATCATTCGCCGTTTTGGCACGGCGTATGGCGCCAAGGTTGAGCAGTTTCCGGTTCCGGCGTTCTTTGACCACGCCGAGACCAAGTCCCTGATGTGGCAGGAGCGGAGCGTGCGGCGCATCCTCGACCTGCAGGAACGCATGACGATCGTCATTTTTGGCGTGGGCTCCATGGACGCTGAAATTCCCAGCCACGTCTACTCCGGCGGCTACCTGGACTCCACGGACCTCGACGCCCTGGACGCCAGCGGGGTGGCCGGCGACGTGGCAACAGTATTCTTCCGCGCGGACGGGAGCGACGACGGCATTGTGCTCAACGACCGCTCCAGCGGTCCCAACCTTGACAACCTGCGCAAGGTCCGCCGTCGGATCTGCGTGGTGTCGGGGCGCAAGAAGATCTCCGGACTGCGCGGGGCACTGGCGGGAGGTTTGGTCACGGACCTGATTCTGGATGAAACGACGGCGCGGGAACTCGTTGAGCAGGACAGTCAGGCAACAGACCCGATCTTTGGTTTCCTGAGCGGCCTGGACGGGATCTGAGCGCCGGACCGGCCGCGCGGCACCGCCCACTGCGCCCCGCGGATGGGTAAAGTCGTGGGTATGCAACTCTCCCCCAAATACACACTCAACAACGGTGTCGGCATCGACGTGCTTGGCTACGGTGTCTACAAGGTTCCGTCCGAAGACTGTGCCAACCTTGTCGCCACGGCGCTGGATTCCGGCTACCGCACCGTTGACACCGCCGCGCTGTACGGCAACGAGGAGGGCGTAGGCACCGCAATCGTCAATGCCGTGGCTGCCGGGACGCCTCGCGGGGAACTGTTTGTCACCTCCAAGGTGTGGAACACCGACCAGGGCTACGATGCAACGTTGGCGGCCTTTGACGCCAGCATGGAGCGGCTCGGGCTCGACTATCTTGACATGTACCTGATCCACTGGCCCTGCCCCGCCCGGGAGTTGTTCATCCCCACCTACAAGGCCCTTGAAACGCTGTACCACGAAGGGCGCGTGCGGGCGATTGGCGTCAGCAACTTCGAAGCTCCGCACCTGCATGAACTCCTTGCCGCGACCGAAGTTGTCCCTGCCGTGAACCAGATTGAGCTGCATCCATGGCTCGCCCAGACCGAGCTGCGCGCCGTGCACGCCGGGCTGGGCATTGCCACCCAGGCCTGGAGTCCGTTGGCCCGCGGCGCCATCCTCAACGATCCGGTGCTGCTTGAACTCGCCGGCCAGCACGGCCGGTCGGTGGCGCAGATAGTGCTGCGCTGGCATGTTCAGTCGGGGCACCTGGTGATCCCCAAGGCCAGCTCCCCCCAGCGGATTGCAGCGAACCTTGCCGTCTTCGACTTCACCCTTGACGAGGCCGAGATGTCGCGGATCGACGCCCTGGACCGGGGTCAGCGCTCCGGCTCCCACCCCAACGAGGTCAACTAGCCGTGGCACTAAAGTTCCCGGCCTCCCTGAAGTTCCCGGCAGCAAGGAAACGCACGACGGCGTCCGGGGCACCGATCGAGGCTGCCCTGGCCGACAACCTGGCTGACAGGAAAAGCGCCCACGTCCTCATGGTTGCAGGGGCTCCGGTGCACTACTGGGAGTACGCTGCCCTGCACCGGAATGAGCCTGGGGCCGCGGGCACCAGCACGGGTCTCAGCGACGGTGCCCGCACCATCGTGGTGGTCCATGGTTTCCGTGGAGACCACCATGGGCTGGAACGCGTGGTTGAACTGCTGCCTGGCTTCCGCGTCATCATGGCAGACCTGCCGGGCTTTGGCGCCTCAGCTGCGTTCGTGCAGGGAAAGCACGACGTGGCCGGATACGGCGCCTTCCTGGGTGACTTTTTGGCTGCCCTGGACCTGGGACCAGACACCGTGCTGCTCGGGCATTCCTTCGGCTCAATCGTCGCCAGCCACTTTGTGGCAAACCAACCAGACAGGGTCCAACCGCTGATCCTGGTGAACCCCATCGCCGCCCCCGCCCTGGAGGGCCCCAAGGGCATCATGACCCAACTCGCGGTGTTTTATTACTGGGCCTCAGCGAAACTTCCAGCAGCACTGGGCAATGCACTGTTGCGCAGCAAGCTCATTGTCCACATCATGAGCGTAACCATGGCCAAAACCCGCAACAAGGAGCTGCTGGAGTTCATCCATGGCCAGCACCATGCGTATTTCAGCGGCTTCGCCGACAGGGACATGCTGCTTGAATCCTTCCAGGCTTCGGTCAGCGGCACCGTGCGGGAGGTCGCCACCCGGCTGACTCTGCCCACCCTTCTGATTGCCGGGGCCGAGGATGAAATCGCCACCCTGCCGAACCAGCACAAGCTGGTGGAGTTGCTCCCGGATGCCGAACTGGTTGTCATCAGCAGTGTCGGCCACTTGATTCATTACGAAACACCCGAGCCGGCTGCCGCCGCCATCATCCACTTTCTTGAAAGGCACCCCGCCCCGTGAGCCAGCCCCACTCCGCGAGCAACCAAGAATTTTTGAGCAATCCGGAGCCGCCGACACAACCAGGTGCCCCGGCCAGGCCCAAGATCGTCATGGACGCGCGCTTTACCCGCATGGACCACCACGACGGAATCAGCCGTTACGGCGCAAGCCTCATGGCCGCCGTCGCCCCTTATGCGGACGTGACAATGCTCATCCATGACGAGCGCCAGCTGGCCCTGCTGCCCGACCTTCCGTGGGTGAAGATCAATTCCCCGCTGTCACCGCTGGAACTCTTCGTGGCGCGGCATGTGAACAAGCTGGATGCCGACCTGGTGTTTTGCCCCATGCAGACGATGGGCAGCTGGGGGCGGAAATATCCTTTGGTGCTGACACTGCACGACCTCATTTATTACGAGCACCCTGCGCCTCCGGGATTCCTGCCGGCCCCGGTCCGTGTGCTCTGGCGTTTGTACCACAAGGCGTATTGGCCCCAGCGGCTTTTACTGAACCGTGCCAATGTGGTGGCAACCATCAGCGACACCACTTTGGCCCTGATGCGCAAGCACGAGCTCACCAAACGGCCGGTCCGAATCATCGGCAATGCACCGCAGGGTGACCGCACTCCCCGTGATCCCTCACTTGCGCCGGAAAAGTCGCTGGCATACATGGGTTCGTTCATGCCGTACAAGAATGTGGAGACGCTGATCCGGGGTATGGCGGAGCTGCCGGATTTCACTCTCAACCTGCTGAGTCGGATCACCCCCGGTCGGCGTGCGGAGCTTGAATCCCTGGTCCCTACCGGCGCGTCGGTGGTATTCCACAACGGCGTGACTGATGCCGAATACGACGAGCTGCTCCTGCGCACCACAGCCCTTGTTACTTTGAGCAAGGCTGAGGGCTACGGTCTGCCGCTGGTCGAGGCCATGGCGCTGGGGACACCCGTGGTTGTCGCTGACACGGAAATATTCCGCGAGGTCGGCGGGTCTGCCGCGCACTATGTACCGGCAGACTCTCCGTCGGCCTTTGCGACCGCCGTGAGGTCATTGGCCGACCAGCCGAAGTGGGCTGCAAGTTCAGCTGCCTCCGTGAAGCAGGCCGGGACCTTTAGCTGGGATGCCTCGGCACAGGAACTACTGGCGATTGTTGTCGAACTGCGAGGCCGTGAGGGATCCGAAGCCGTCTCCGGTTAAGCTGCTTTTGGGCCGGGTGCGCTGACTGCTCCTGAGCTGTTCGCTGCGCCGGGGCGCTTCCTGCTCTAGAGCCGGACTGGCCCTCGGGGGTGTTCACTCCGTCGGGGGCGCTTCTTGCTCCGGGTGTTGTTCATGGCCTGGGGGTTGTTGGGCCTGTCCCGGGGTTGCTGTCCATGCCGCTGCTGCCTGCGTTGCTGGCGGCTGTGTTGGCGGCTGTGTTGCGTGGTGGGTTGAGGGCCTTGGCGAGGCGTCGCTTCAACCACTTCGGGTACTGCGTGCATTGAGGTGTTTCATACAAGGGCGCCCGATACTTCCCACCCGGGGTAATCCACCCCACCCTGCCATCAGCAGTGAGCTGCGGTGTCCAGCCCCGCAAACGAATCTGATGCCGATACGAATCCCGATACCGCCGATACATGCCATGACGATCCTTATCATCCTTAAAATGCCGCAAGCGATGATGAAGAGCACAGGCCGGGCGAACGTTCTCGAGCGTGGACTTGCCCCCGTGCTCCCACGACCTCAGATGATCCATCTCCGTGAGCACCACCGGATTCATGCAATTCTGGAAATAACAGCCCCCGGCCAGGGCCTGCAACACCGCTTTCTCCGCATCCCGCAGCGTGTACCGCTCCGGACTCAACGGCAACGCCTCACCCGTCACCGGATCAGTCAACACCCGCAAGAACGTCTTCGCACCCGCCATGAGCTTCCTGGCAATCCCCAACGGCACCGGCCCAGCCCCCTCACCGACCAACTCAGCCGGTTCATCAGTGACACCCACCAACCCCAAAAACGGGACCTTGAGCAAAATCTGCGCCCTCGGCAACGGCGGATCCACCATCACCTTCCCCTGACGCATAGCCTCCAACTGATCCAGGTACTCCTGCTGACGGTCCTCGACAATCCCGTCAACCAACCCGCCCACATAACCAGAACCATCACCAACCAACGACCCCGACACCGGCACATCCCCCGCCACATCCACCAACCCCGGCCCCAGCCCCAGCCCCGGGTTATCCTGGCCTTTCGGCATGCTGGTGCCACTGAGAGGAGGTTCCGGCCCCGCCCCGCCAGGCACGACGGTGCCCCTGAGAGGTTGACCCTCGTCAGGCAGAGCTGTCCCCGCCCCGGAACCAATCACCGGATTCCAGGTGCTGGCGGTCCCGGAGCCGTCGGCGACGACGTCCTCGGTAATGATGCCAGGACCCGGGGTGGGGCCCGGGGTGCGGGGCGGATTCGCCTCTTCGCACTCCCACCCCGGCGCCTCAACCAAACTCACCCCAAACGCCGACTTCTCCCCAAAAACAACACCACCACCATCCCCACCAAAACCCACCCCACCGCCACAACCACCAACACCGCCACAACCGCCACAACCGCTGCCGCTGCCGCTGCCGCTGCCGGCACCCTGGCTGTCATAGCCCCCATTGCTGGTGCCTTGACCACTGCCTCCGGCGCTGTTGCTGCTGCGGCTGCCGCCACCATGGCCGCCGCTGCCGGTGGGGTTGGTGCCTCGGCTGTGCGGGCTGGTGGTGTTTGGGTTGGTGGTGGTGGGGTTGGTGTAGCTGTTGGCCGGGAGTTCCTGGCCCATGAGCAGAATCGCGGCAACATCAGCACGGATCTGCTCACGCGTCCGGTACTCACGGCAATCCTCCCCCGCACCCACCGCGTCAGCAGCACGCTGGCGTGCCGTGGCATCATTCTTGATCGCCTCCGCGAGCCGATGGCAATGAACCATGATCGCGTTCGCCGCCAACGTCGGAATATGCAACGTCACCCACGACATCCCATCCCGGCCCGGATCATTGCTCAACCGCCGATTCTTGAACGCCTCCTTCGTGCGCGTCTCCATCGACTCAGGGAACATCTTCTCCCGCTCCCGCCGCGCCTTCCCCGCAAACCTGACAGCAGTGGTCCCCGGCGCCAACACCAACAACCGCCCCTCAAACACCCCCACATCAGCAGCCGTGACAGTGCCGGTGTCCTCCAACGTGGCGATCTCTTGAACAATCGTGCACGCATGACGCCAGGACAACACCCCCGCCCCCAACGCCGCAAACGTCCCCGGATGCGCCAACACCTCCAACGCATGATGCGTCAACGCCACCGCCGTCCGTTCAGCAATACCCAACGACTGGGCCGCCTCAACCACGGCACTGGACTCAGCCAGCTTCGCCTGCCACGGATCCAAATCCACAGCAACGCGCTCAACCCCCACAGCCCCCATCAACTGCCCCAACAACGACGCCTTGCACGCCGCCGTCGCATCCTCCAACAGCTTCACGACCGCCAACGCCGCAACAGCACCATCATGCACACCACACGCAACACCGTGCTGGGACACCGGCTCCGGATCAGGCACCGGAAACCCCGCCAACAACGGCAACCCCGCCAAAACAGGATTGTCAGCCCCAAAGGGTTCAATAAAAGGAAGAGCACCAACCGCGGCAAGAAGTGAAACCACATCCTGTGTGGCCTCACCACCCCGGTCCCCGGGGACAATCACCGGAATACTCATACCCCAAGAATACAGCCACCGTTACCACCACGCAATAGAACCCCGAAAGAATCTTCTAAATCTTTTGAGGCAACAGCCCTAGAGAACGTCGAGGCCGTCACAGCGCACTTGAACGGGGGAACCCACCCGCCTGGCCGCGTTCGCGGCCTTCAATGCCCTCATCTTGGCCGTGACATTCGCAGCCATGGAGTAAGGGAACAGCAGGATTGTCCGGTAATCGGGAGCATCCTCGCCGGGGCTGCCGGGTGCTCCTGCCGCACCGGACCGGCCGAAGACAACTGGGGCCGGTCCAATGCTGCGCACAGAATCAGGAAGCTTCAATGCGGTCTGGAAGGCCTCAACGTCAGCTTCGCGCCCTGTTAGTGAGGCAAGGCGCATGGCCGGCGGCAACCCAAGTTCGTGTCGGAGAGCAAATTCACGCTCGGCGTGGCCCGCGGGGTCCCAGCGCACGAGCGCGGAAACCTCAACGGATTCCTCCGCCGTTACGACAACAATGCCACCGTCCTTCGCGGACCGTACAAGCGCCGCAGCGTTCATCCAGCGCCGCAACGTTTCCTCGCCCGCCCGCAGCGACTCACGGCGCAGCATGGAGTCCCCGTCAAGGAGCAGGGCGGCAGCGTAGCCATGATGAGCGACTGGTTCAGCTCCAATGGTCGCCACCACAATGGCAGGCCTGTCAGGCACTGTCGTTTTGATGTGCTCACCGGAAGAGGAGATCACAGGTACCGACGGAAAGGCGCGCCCCAACTCCTCGGCCGTGCGCAATGCACCAACGGAAATTGCTCGCAATTGATGGTTCCCGCAGGTGCTGCAACTGAATGCTGTCTCCGCCTGCCCGCACCATTTGCAGGTGACCATGCTCGACGACGACCCCGGGGACCGCGTTTGCATCAGTGGCCCCGTGCAGTGCCTGCACCTGGCAACCTCACGGCAGCGCTGACAGGCAAGCGCGGGGGCATAACCCGTCCGGGCGACCTGCACCAGCACGGGCCCAAACTTCAAGGCAGCCTTGGCAGTTTCCCACGCCCTGTGGGGCAGTCGGGCCAGTGCGGCGGCAGGGTCGCGTTCCTGCTCATAGGAATCGGAAGTGCTAATAACCCTTGCGGTGGCCTTGCGCACCTCGGGACGACCCGCGACAATCTCCTGGGCCCAACCCGTGGCCACCAGGCGCTGGGATTCGCTGCTGCGGCTGTGCCCGGCCATCAGCACGGCCGCACCCTCGACCTCGGACCTGAGCAGCAGCACGTCGCGACTGTGCTGGTATGGAGCCCGGCGCTCCACGTGGAGTTCATCGCCGTCGTCCCAGCAGCACACCAGGCCCAGGTCGGCCACGGGGGCATAGGCGGCTGAGCGGGTTCCAATCACAATTCGCACATCGCCGGAGAGGACGCGCAGGAAGTTGGCATAACGCAGGCTGGGACCGTCGTCCGCCGTGAGTTTGACGAAGCTGCCTTCGGGGAGCACTGCCGCAAATGCCTGCTCCAGCAATTCAAGGTCGCGCAGATCGGGCACGACCACAATGGTTCCGCGACCCGACAGTTGGCAGTAGGCAGCAACCTGGGCCAACTGGTGTTGCCACGACTGGGCACCCCAGCCATGCAACGCGCCCAGCACGGCCTTGGGGCTGGCGCCCATGGCCAACTGTGTGAGGAAATCCTCAGCATGGGGAAAGTCTGCAAACAGGGAATGGCCGGGCTTGGCAGCCGGTGGGATTTCAGCGGTTCCATCGGCGGCAAGAGCCTCCGCCTTCTTCAGGTACACCTTCTCGAGGCTGGCAACCCTCGGCGGGACAGCCACCCGCAAAACGTCCGCCACGGTGCCGCAATACCTCGCAGCCACTTTGTGGGCCAGTTCAAGGACCTGCGGTGCCAGCACGGGCACGGCTGAATAAACCCGGTTCAGCGGAACCAGCCGATCGCTTTCGGACGAAGCCGTTCGCGCCACCAAATAGCCGTTAAGGTCCTGGCCGGAGAATTTCACCCGCACCCGCACGCCCGGCTGGGCATCGTCGTCGAGCTCCAGGGGCACCGAATAGTCGAAGATCCTGTCCAGGTGCGGCAGCGGCGAATCGATGACCACCTGGGCAACGGGCAGCTGCGGCGCCAGCACAACCCCGCTGTGCGGGTCTGCCACACGCTCCTTGGCGACAAATCCGCTCAGGAGGCTTAATTGCACACCGTGGTTAAGATCGTCGTTGTTGGGATCGTCATGGTTGGCAGCTTCATCCATGGCGTCCTCCTCAGTTCAGTACCGCAAGTTCGCTACGGCAGGTTCAGTACGGCAAACACGCAACAGCAATGCAAACACCGTGGCCCGCATTATTCGTCTTGAAACCAGCTAAGCACAGCCCACTGACAAAAGTGTCGGCGGGCTGTGCTTAGCTGTGGATAACTAGCGGGATGAACAGCGCACTCAGGCGTTGAAGTACGCCTTCAAGGCATCCACCCGGTCGATGTTTTCCCAGGTGAAGTCAGGATCGTCGCGGCCAAAGTGGCCATGCGCGGCCGTCTTGGCGTAGATCGGGCGTTTCAGGTCGAGGCTGTCGATGATGGCCAGCGGACGCAGGTCGAAGATGGCGGCGATGGCATCCTCAATGCGGCGCGGGTCGACGGTTTCGGTCCCGAACGTCTCAACATAAACACCCACGGGCCGCGCTACGCCAATGGCGTAGCCAACCTGGATCTCGGCACGTGCGGCAAGGCCCGCCGCAACCACGTTTTTGGCAACCCAACGCATGGCGTACGCCGCCGAACGGTCAACCTTTGACGGGTCCTTGCCGGAGAAGGCGCCGCCGCCGTGGCGGGCCATGCCGCCGTACGTGTCAACGATGATCTTGCGACCGGTCAGCCCGGCATCGCCCACGGGGCCGCCAACAACGAACGGTCCCGCCGGGTTCAGATACGTCTGGATCTTGGACACATCCAGGCCCGAGGCCTCCATGACGGGGGCGATCACAAACTCCTGCAGGTCAGCCCGCAGCCGGTCAAGGGAGGTGCCCTCGGCGTGCTGGCTGGAGATGACCACAGTGTCCACCGAAACAGGCTTTTCGCCGTCGTATCCGATGGTCACCTGCGTTTTGCCGTCGGGGCGCAGGTAGGCCAACTCGCCGGACCGGCGCACATGCGAGAGCCGCTCGGAAAGCCTGTGCGCCAGGAAGATGGGGGTGGGCATGTAAGAGGCGGTCTCGTTGCTGGCGTAGCCAAACATCAAGCCCTGGTCCCCAGCGCCCTGGGAGTCGTACTTGTCGACGGCCGTGCCCTCACGGACCTCAAGGGCGTTGAACACACCGTCGGAAATGTCCTGCGACTGCTGCCCGATCGAGACCGACACGCCGCAACGGGCGCCGTCAAAACCGTTGGCGGAGGAGTCGTAGCCGATGTCGAGGATGGTGTTGCGCACGATCTGCGGGATCTCAACGTAGGCGTTGGTTGTCACCTCGCCGGCAACGTGGACCAGGCCGGTCGTGGCCATGGTCTCCACGGCGACGCGCGAATCCGGGTCTTCGGCCAGCAGCGCGTCAAGGATGGCGTCGCTGATCTGGTCGCAGATCTTGTCGGGGTGGCCTGCCGTCACGGATTCGGAGGTAAATAAGCGCAGGGGGTTTGGTGAAGTCACTGTTCTACTTTACTAGGGTTAGTCCTGCACATCAGGGGCGCCGGACATGCGTGGTCATACAGGCTGCGTTGGTGCGGCTTGGGGTTTACCCTGTGCCGAGACGCTGCCCTATGAGATGTACGACGGCGTCAGCCACGTCGCGCTTGCTGCCACCGGCCTGCACGGGGCTGGCACCGTCCAAGGCGAGAATCTCCACCTGGTTGCTGTCCTGGCCAAAGACACGCTCGGAACCGGAGTCGCCCGGCCCGACTTCGTTGACAACCAGCAGGTCGCAGCCCTTGCGGACGAGTTTTTGCTGTGCGTACGTCTGGGCGTCGCCCTGGTCGTCACCCGTCTCGGCCGCAAAACCAACAATGAGCTGCTTTTGGTTTTGTGCCGCCCTGTGGGCGACCACCTCGACGAGGATGTCGGGGTTGCGGACAAGTGTGATGACAGGGTCGTCGGCGTTGTCGCGTTTCTTGATCTTGCCCGTTGAAATGTTGGCGGGGCGGAAGTCGGCCACGGCTGCAGCCATGATGACCACATCCGCGGTTGCCGCAGCAGCCAGTGTTGCCGCGCGAAGTTCAAGCGCCGTTTCAATCCGCTGAATCTTCACACCGGCCGGGGCCGGCACATCCATCGGGGCATGGATCAAGGTGACAATCGCCCCGGCAGCCAGCGCCGCCTCTGCAAGCGCCACGCCCTGCTTGCCGGATGATTTGTTGCCCAGGTACCTGACGGGGTCAAGCTGTTCGCGGGTTCCCCCGGCGGTGATGAGCACCTGCAATCCGGCCAACGGTCCCCCGCCAGCGGCCGGGGAGCCAATGGCGGGATTTGTGGCTGCGGCCGGGGCGTCAGCGGCGGGATCTAAGGATGTCGGAACTGTCCTTACCGGATACGTGGTTCCCGAATCCGTGACCAGGGAGCCAACGGCTGGGCCTGCGGCTCCCGGAACTGCGGTTGCCGGGGCTGTACCAGTGGTGGCTGAGACTTGGTCCGTGGCTGCTGAGTCGGTCCTGCCCGGGGCGGGCTCGGCGGACGGCGCGTTGACAGCGGCGGCCGGGGTCCCGGCGTCGTGCTTCACGGGATCAGCCGAAACTGAACCGGCGGCCAAAGCCATGGCCGCGGCGAAAATGGCCTCCGGCTCGGGCAGCCGGCCGGGACCTGTATCGGGTCCGGTCAGCCGGCCGACAGCAGGATCCAGAACGTGCACGCCACGGGAGCGCAGGGTGGCCACATTGGCCACTGTCGAGGCGTGCCGCCACATCTCGGTGTGCATGGCCGGCGCAAAAAGCACCGGCCCGCGCGCCATCAACAATGTGGTGGTCAAAAGGTCATTGGCGTGGCCGCCGGCAGCCTTCGCCAAAAGGTCGGCGGTTGCCGGGGCCACGACTATCAGGTCGGCTTCGTGGCCGATCCGGACGTGGTTGACCTGGTCCACGGCGTCAAAAACATCGTTCGTGGCCGGGCGCCCGCTCAATGCCTCCCACGTGGCCACGCCCACAAACTTCGTGGACGCGTCAGTGGGGATGACAGTGACGCGGTGGCCCGCCTCGGTAAAGAGGCGCAGCAGCAGGGCCGACTTGTAGGCGGCGATGCCGCCGCCCACCCCCAGAACAATGTTTAGCTCAGACACCGTGTGTGATAAACCGATTAAGCGGTTTCAATCGGCGCGGAAACCAGCAGGCCCTCGTCGATTTCACGGAATGCAATCGAGAGGGACTTCTCGTTCAGCCTGGTGTCGACCAGGGGACCAACGTACTCGAACAGGCCCTCGTGGAGCTGTGCGTAGTAGGCGTTGATCTGGCGTGCGCGCTTGGCACCAAAGATGACCAGTCCGTACTTCGAGTCGGCTGCTTCAAGCAGTGAATCGATCGGGGGATTGATGATGCCTTCGGGTTGTGTAGTCAATTACTTCTCCAAAAAAATCGAAAGGGTGTCCTGCAGATCCAACAATTGTGAAACCAAACTGTCTGATCAAACAAGGTGGTGGGGGGTGAGCCCCATCAGTTCAACAAGCGCGGCTGCAGCACGGCTGACATCGTCATTGACGATGATGTAATCAAATTCCGGCGCGGCAGCAAGTTCCAGTTTAGCCGTTTCCAGGCGGCGGTGCTGTTCCTCGGCACTTTCTGTGCCGCGTCCCACCAAACGGCGGACCAATTCTTCCCAGTTTGGCGGGGAGAGGAACACAAAATCGGCCTCCGGCATGGCCTCCTTCACCTGCCGGGCGCCCTGCAAATCAATCTCGAGCAGCACCGACTTGCCGTCGGCCACTGCCGCCTCGACGGTGCTGCGCAAGGTGCCGTAGCGGTTGACGCCGTGCACCACCGCCCACTCGAGCAGGTCGCCATTGGCCGCCAGCTGGTCAAATTCCTGTGCCGTCTTGAAGAAATAGTGGGTGCCTTCTTCTTCAGCCGGACGGGCCTGCCGGGTCGTGGCCGAAACCGACAGCCACACATCAGGGTAGTTGTCCCGGATGAACGTCGACACGGTGCCCTTGCCCACGGCAGTTGGCCCCGCCAGGACTGTCACGCCGCAGCGGGCCTTGGTGCGGGTGGTGTTTTCACCCGGCACATGAACCTCGCTCATGGCTTTTCCCCCAGGTGCTCCAAGAGGGCCCGGCGCTGGTGCACGCCTAGACCACGCACCCTGCGGGTTGGGGCAATCCCCAGCTCGCTCATGATCACAGTTGCACGTACCTTTCCAATGCCCGGTAGGGCTTCGAGTAATTCACACACTTTAAGTCTGGCCAGGGCTGGTTCGCAAGCTGCCGACTCAAGGACGGCCGCCACACTTTTCTGCCCTGTTTTTAAATCCTGCTTGACCTGGGACCTGACGGCCCGGGCAGCCAGGGCCTTGATGCGTGCCTCTGCGCGTTCCTGGTGGGACAACTGCGGCAAATTCACGAAAAAGCTCCCCTGGTGATGGCTCTCCCCGGTGCGGGGTCCGAACGCAGTGATCCATCGAACCTATCCCCACCGGGAAGGCAAATCAATCTGTCCAAACGGCTGAAAATCTGTTACAAACCCTGCAGCGTCTCCACCGTGGCCGCCCGCAGCGCCGCAACGTCCGGGCCTGCGGCCAGGATGCCGCGGCTGGACGTTGCCAGCACAGCCGGATAGGCGGCACCAAAAGTGGCGCGCATATCCGCCCCCGTGGCGCCTTGGGCCCCCAGTCCGGGAGCCAGCAGCGGACCATGGACGGCTGCCAGGTCAATGCCAAGTTCGGTCAGCGCATTGCCGACGGTGGCGCCGACGACAAGACCCACAGAGCCCAGCGCCTCCCCCGCATAGCGCTGGTTTTCCAGCGCCGCGGCCTGCACAATGCGCCTGGCCACGGACTGGGCACCGCCCACGTGCTGCACCGAGGCACCCTCCGGGTTGGAGGTCAGGGCCAGCACGAACACGCCGCGGCCGTTCGCTGCGGCCATCTCCAGCGCCGGGCGCAGCGACTCAAAGCCAAGGTACGGGCTCAGCGTCACCGAATCGGCGGCCAGGGCCGAGCTGTCGCGCAGCCACGCGTCGGCGTATCCGGCCATGGTGGAGCCAATGTCCCCACGCTTGGCGTCGGCAATGGTGAGCACCTCCGCCTCGGCTGCTGCACCGAGGAGCTCCTCCAGGACAGCAAGACCGGCCGAACCATGTCGCTCATAGAGGGCCACCTGCGGCTTGAGTGCCGCGGCCAGCGGTGCCACAGCCTCCAGCACTGTCCGTGAGAAGCTGCGCAGGCCCTGGACGTTGTCCGCCAGCCCCCAGGCGGCCAGCAGCCCCGGGTGCGGGTCGATGCCCACACACAGGGGCCCGCGGGCCGTCATTGCCGCGGCGAGCCGGGCACCAAAAGGTGCGCGGCCGCCGTCGTTCGCTCCCCCGGCCCGGGCGGCGTCCTGGCTAGGCATTCTGGGCTGCCAGTCCTGCCGCCAGAACCACTGCATGTTCCTGCAGGCTCGTGACATCCCACTCGTAGGAGCGCAGTGCCTCCATGGCCTGAACGGCAACGTTGAACTCGGCAACCGTGGTGATGCAGGGCTTGCCGATGGAGACGGCAGCGGCACGGATTTCGTAGCCGTCGCCGCGCGCCTCGCCACCCGACGGGGTGTTGAAGATCATGTCGATCTCGCCGTTGTTGATCAAATCAACAATGGTGCCCTCACCGGTTTCGGAGACTCCCTCACCGATCTTGCGAACAAGGGTAGACGCAATGCCGTTGCGGCGCAGCACATCCGCAGTGCCGCCGGTGGAGACAATCTCATAGCCAAGGTCGACCAGGCGCTTGACGGCCATGATGATGGAACGCTTGTCACGGTTGGCGACGGAGACGAAGATCCTGCCGGAGACTGGCAGGGCCCCGTTGGCGGCTGCCTGGCTCTTGGCGAAGGCAGTGTCAAAGTGCTTGTCGATGCCCATGACCTCACCGGTGGAGCGCATTTCCGGGCCCAGCAGGGAGTCCACAACGTGGCCCTCCACTGTGCGGAAGCGTGCGAACGGCATGACCGCTTCCTTCACGGCCACAGGGGCGCTGTCGGGCAGGTTTCCGCCGTCGCCCACCTCGGGCAGGATGTGGTGGACGCTGCGCAGGTGGGCGATGGACACGCCAACACCGATCAGCGCGGCGGCCTTGGCCATCTGCACGCCCGTTGCCTTGGAGACGAACGGGACGGTGCGGGAGGCACGCGGGTTGGCCTCCAGCACGTACAGGATGTCGGCGGCCAGGGCGAACTGGATGTTGATCAAGCCGCGGACGCCAACGCCCTCGGCAATCGCGCGGGTGGCCTGGCGGACCCGCTCCTGCACGTCCTTGCCCAAGGTGATGGGAGGCAGCACGCAGGCGGAGTCGCCGGAGTGGATGCCGGCCTCCTCGATGTGCTCCATGATGCCGCCGAGGTACATGTCGGTGCCGTCGAAGAGCGCGTCAACATCAATCTCGATGGCGTCTTCCAGGAACCTGTCGATCAGGACCGGGTGGGCCTCGGTGATTTCCGTGGCGTTCTTGATGTAGCGCGAAAGGTTGGCCTCGTCGTAGACGATCTCCATGCCGCGGCCGCCCAGAACATAGGACGGACGGACCAGCACGGGGTAACCGATCTCATCGGCGATCTTCTTGGCGTCGCTGAAGGACACGGCGGTGCCGTTCTTCGGCGCGATCAAGCCTGCGTTGTCCAGCACGCGGGAGAACATGCCGCGGTGCTCGGCCAGGTCGATGGCTTCCGGGGACGTGCCCAGGATGGGCACACCGGCGTCGGCCAGTTCCTGCGCCAGCTTCAGCGGGGTCTGGCCGCCGAGCTGAACAAACACGCCCAGGACGCCGCCGGTGCGCTCCTCGGCTGCGATGACCTCAAGGACGTCCTCAAGGGTCAGCGGCTCGAAGTACAGGCGCGTGGAGACGTCGTAGTCGGTGGAGACGGTTTCCGGGTTGCAGTTGACCATGACTGTCTCGTAGCCGGCCTTGCGCAGCGCCATGGAGGCGTGGACGCAGGAGTAGTCAAACTCAATGCCCTGGCCGATGCGGTTCGGACCCGAGCCCAGGATGAGGACGGAGGGCTTCTCGTGCAGCGCGATCTCGTCCTCCTCATCGTAGGAGGAGTAGTGGTACGGGGTGTACGCGTTGAATTCGGCGGCACACGTGTCCACTGTCTTGTACACGGGGCGGATGTTCAGCGCCTGGCGGACGCCGCGCACCACGGCCTCGGAGTTGTTCGTCAGCGCACCGATCTGGGCGTCGGAGAAGCCGTGGCGCTTGGCCAGCTTCAGCATTTCCGGCGTCAGGGCGGTGGAGTTGCGGATGGTTGCCGAAACCTCGTTGAGAAGCACCAGCTGGTCAAGGTACCAGGGGTCGATGCCCGTTGCCTCGTACAGTTCCTCAATGGTTCCGCCGCCGAGAAGTGCGCGCTGGACCTGGGCGAGGCGATCGGTGGTGGGGCGCTTGGCTGCCTCGATCAGATCGGGCACGTCCAGGGCGTTGACCGAGGAGAAGTCAAGGCTTGCACCCTTCTGCTCCAAGGAACGCAGGGCCTTCTGCAGGGCCTCGGTGAAGTTGCGGCCGATGGCCATGGCCTCGCCGACGCTCTTCATGGTGGTGGTGAGCGTGGGGTCCGCTGCCGGGAACTTCTCGAAGGCGAAGCGTGGGACCTTGACGACGACGTAGTCCAGGGCCGGCTCGAAGGAGGCCGGCGTCTTCTGGGTGATGTCGTTGGGGATTTCATCCAGGGTGTAGCCCAGGGACAGCTTCGTGGCGATCTTGGCGATGGCGAAGCCGGTTGCCTTGGAGGCCAGTGCGGAGGAGCGGGACACGCGCGGGTTCATCTCAATGACGACGACGCGGCCCGTGTCGGGCTCGATCGCGAACTGGATGTTGCAGCCACCGGTGTCGACGCCAACCTCGCGGATGACGGCGATGGAGATGTCGCGCAGGTTCTGGTATTCGCGGTCTGTCAGCGTCATGGCCGGAGCCACTGTGATGGAATCGCCCGTATGGACGCCCACCGGGTCAAAGTTTTCGATGGAGCAGACCACAACGACGTTGTCGTTCTTGTCGCGCATCATCTCCAGCTCGTATTCCTTCCAGCCGAGGATGCTCTCTTCGAGCAGGACCTCGGTGGTGGGGCTGTACTGCAGGCCCTGGCCCACAATGCGGGTGAGGTCCGACGGCGTGTAGGCCAGGCCGGAGCCTAGCCCGCCCATGGTGAAGGAGGGGCGCACAACCATGGGGTAGCCCAGGTCTTCGGCGGCGGCGAACGCCTCGTCCATGGTGTGGATGATGTGGCTGCGGGCGCTCTCAGCACCGCAACGCTCGACGACGCCCTTGAACTTTTCGCGGTCCTCGCCAAGTTCGATCGCGGCGATGTTGGCGCCGATCAGCTCAACGTTGTACTTGGCCAGGACACCGTTCTTGTCCAGGGCGATCGCGGCGTTCAACGCGGTCTGGCCACCCAGTGTGGGCAGGATGGCGTCGGGTCGCTCCTTGGCGATGATCTTCTCGATGACCTCGGGGGTGATCGGCTCAACGTAGGTGGCGTCGGCGAACTCGGGGTCGGTCATGATGGTTGCCGGGTTCGAGTTGACGAGGATGACCCGCAGGCCCTCCTCCTTCAAGACCCGCAGTGCCTGGGTGCCAGAGTAATCAAACTCGGCGGCCTGGCCGATCACGATCGGGCCGGAGCCAATGACCAGAACTGATTTGAGATCTTCCCTCTTTGGCATTACTTGTTTTCCTGGCTCTGTGTGGTCTCGCCCTGGGCGGACTTGAATTCGGTCATGAGGCTGATGAACCTGTCGAACAGGTAGGCGGCGTCGTGCGGGCCGGCCGCGGCTTCGGGGTGGTACTGCACCGAGAAGGCGGGGATGTCCAGGCAGGACAGGCCTTCAACGACCTGGTCGTTGAGGCTGATGTGGCTAACCTCAACCCGGCCGAAGCGCTCCTCGGGTGCCTGGGTGGGCCCGTCCAGCGGCGCGTCAACGGCGAAGCCGTGGTTCTGGCTGGTGATTTCAACCTTGCCGGTGCTGCGGTCCATGACGGGCTGGTTGATGCCGCGGTGGCCGTAGCGCAGCTTGTAGGTGCCGTAGCCCAGGGCGCGGCCCAGGATCTGGTTGCCAAAGCAGATGCCGAAGTAGGGCACGCCGGCGTCGAGGAAGCTGCGCACGAAGCTGACCTGGCGGTCGGCTGTGGCCGGGTCGCCGGGGCCGTTGGAGATGAACACGCCATCGGGGTTCAGCAGCTGTGCTTCCTCGAAGGTTGTGGCTGCGGGCAGGACATGCACGCGCACGCCGCGCTCGGCGAAACGGGCAGGGGTCATGGCCTTGATGCCCAGGTCCAGGGCGGCGATGGTGAACAACGGCTCACCCTCCCAGCCGTGCGCGGAAGGTTCGACGACGTATGCCTCCTTCACGCTGACCTCTTCGGCAAGGCGCAGGCCGGCCATGGCGGGCTGGCCCAGGACCTCGGCCAGCAGCTCTGCTTCGGGCCGGGCTGCCTCGGCGCCGGAGAAGATCCCGGCCTTCATGGCACCGCGTTCGCGCAGGTGGCGGGTGATGGCGCGGGTGTCAACGCCCTGGATGCCGACGATGCCCTGGTTGGTGAGCTCGTCGTCGAGCGTTCCTTCGCTGCGCCAGTTGGAGGGGCGGCGGGCGGCGTCGCGGACGACGTAGCCCGCTGCCCAGATCCGGGTTGATTCGTTGTCGGCCTTGTTTACACCGGTGTTGCCAATGTGGGGTGCCGTCTGGACGATCAGCTGCCGGGCGTAGGAGGGGTCCGTGAGGGTTTCCTGGTAGCCGGTCATGCCGGTGGTGAAGACTGCCTCGCCCAGGGCCGAGCCCTGTGCCCCGTAGCTGGTGCCACGGAAAGTGCGGCCATCTTCCAAGATCAAAAGTGCCTGTGCAGGCATGGTTGCATCACTCATTCTCAATTGTTCTTTCCGTTGCTGTCTGTTTCGCTGTCATTGGGCAGCAATGCCTGCAATGCTTCAATTAGTGGACGCTTGGCGCCTGCTTCGGTGGTGCGGAATCCGGTATCCACCTCGGTGTCCTCCAGCTTCCAGCTGATGACCACCAGCCCGTCCTTCTCTACAAATTTACCGGCCATTCCCGCTTGTGTTTCCACATGGGTCAGTGCGTGTTTGGCGATGTAGATGTCCTGGCCGCCTTTTCGTTCAACGACCACGCCGCCGGGATGGACGTGGACCACTGCGGGCGTGCGGATGCCCAGGCCGTGGACGGCCACCCGGTCCAGCCAGTCGCCCGTGGCGGTGGTGACCACATATTGGCCCGGCACGCTGATCACGGCGTCACCCGGGTCCGCCGGAAGTGCGGGCAACGGGGCCAGTGCCCCCTGTCGTTTGAGCTTGTTGCGCCACCCCCAGCCCATGAGGCCAAAGATGATCAGCAACGGCACAACGGCCGAGATGGTGATCAAGATCTCCTTGCTCATTCTGCTGCCGCCACCCGGTAAGGGGTGTTGAGAACGCCATTAAGGACTGTGGGGTGGCCGTGGAAGAACGTGGCAACAACCTTGCCCGGCAGCTCCATGCTGGCGAACGGTGAGTTGCGGCCCTTCGTGGCCATGGCGCTCGGGTCAACGTTCCAACGGGCCGCGGCGTCAACCAGCACGATGTTGGCCGGCTCCCCTACTTCCAGTGGACGGCCCTGGTCGGCGAGCTGGCCGATCCGGGCCGGCGTCGTGGAGGTGACGCGGGCAAAGTCCGCCCAGGTCATGAGGCCGGTTTCGATCATGGTTTCCTGAACGACTGAGAGCGCCGTTTCCAGCCCTGTCATGCCCATGGCGGCGGAGGCCCATTCGCATTCCTTGGCTTCGCTGGGGTGCGGGGCGTGGTCGGTGCCGACGATGTCGATCGTGCCGTCGGCCAGGGCTGCACGCAGGGCGTGGACGTCGGCGTCGGCGCGCAGGGGCGGGTTCACCTTGTAGACGGGGTTGTAGCTGCGCACGAGTTCCTCCGTCAGCAGCAGGTGGTGCGGGGTGACCTCGGCCGTGACGGAGATGCCGCGCTCCTTGGCCCAGCGGATGATCTCCACGGAGCCCGCCGTCGAGACGTGGCAGACGTGCAGGCGTGAGCCCACATGCTGGGCCAGCAGGACATCGCGGGCAATGATGGACTCTTCGGCGACGGCGGGCCAGCCGGCCAGGCCGAGGTCCGCCGAGACGACGCCCTCGTTCATCTGGGCGCCTTCGGTGAGGCGGGGTTCCTGCGCATGCTGGGCGATCACGCCGTCGAACGCCTTGACGTATTCCAGCGCCCGGCGCATCATGACCGGGTCGCTGACGCAGATGCCGTCGTCGGAGAAGACGCGGACGCGGGCCCGGGAATCCGCCATGGCGCCGAGCTCGGCCAGCTGCGTGCCGGCCAACCCGACCGTGACGGCACCAACGGGGCGCACATCAACCCAGCCGGATTCACGGCCGAGGGTGAAGACCTGCTCCACGACGCCGGCGGTGTCCGCCACGGGCGAGCTGTTGGCCATGGCATGGACGGCCGTGAAGCCACCCAGCGCTGCGGCCCGGGTGCCTGTTTCAACTGTCTCGGCGTCCTCGCGGCCGGGTTCGCGCAGGTGGGTGTGCAGGTCGACCAGGCCGGGCAGGGCAACCAGGCCGGCCGCGTCGATGATGGTGGCATCGCCGACGACGTCGGCGCCGAGGTCGGGCCCGACAGCCGTGATGGTTCCGCCGCTGACAAGGATGTCGGCAGTGGTCTCGCCCAACAGGGACGCTGAACGAATCAAGTAACTCGGGGAAGTCATGAACGGTCCTTTACAGAAGACTGTGGTGCTGCAGGCTGGCTGCCGGAAGTAAGTGTGGTCGAAGTCGTTGGGGTTGCGGGCTCGCGCATGTCCCCTGAGAGCAGGAGGTAGAGGGCGGCCATGCGGACCGAGACGCCGTTGCGGACCTGCGCCAAAACCGTGGACCGGGGCGAATCGGCCGCGGCGGAGGAGATCTCCAGGCCGCGGTTCATGGGGCCGGGGTGCATGATGATGGTGTCCTTGAGGTTCAGGGCATCCAATTTGGCGAGCCGGGCGTCGTCGAACCCCCACCGCCGCGCATATTCGCGGGTGGAGGGGAAGAAGGAGGCGTTCATGCGTTCCGCCTGCACGCGCAGCATCATGACCGCGTCAACGCCGGCCTCCAGCGCTGCGTCGAGGTCGTAGCTGACCGCGCAAGGCCAGTGTTCAACGCCGATGGGCAGCAAGGTGGGCGGCGCCACCAAGGTGACGTTGGCACCGAGCGTGTGCAGCAGCCACACATTGGACCGGGCCACACGGGAGTGCAGCACGTCCCCTGCAATCAAGACCCGCATGCCCTTCAGGTCGGCCCCCACTGACGCCGTGCCGCTGAGCTGGGCCCAGTGGGCGCGCATCGTGAACGCGTCGAGCAGGGCCTGGGTCGGGTGGGCGTGGGTGCCGTCGCCGGCATTGATGACGGCGGCATCAATCCAGCCCGAGTTGGCCAGCCGTGCCGGTGCGCCGGAGGCCCAGTGCCTGATGACCACGGCGTCGGCGCTCATGGCCTCAAGGGTTTGGGCCGTGTCCTTGAGTGACTCGCCCTTGGACACGGAGGAACCCTTGGCGCTGAAGTTGATGACATCTGCGGAGAGGCGTTTTGCCGCTGCTTCAAAGGAGATCCTGGTGCGGGTGGAGTCCTCAAAGAACAGGTTTACGACGGTGCGTCCGCGCAGGGCTGGCAGCTTCTTGATCTCCCGCTCCCCCACGGCAGACATTTCCTGGGCCGTGTCGAGGATCTGGATGGCGTTGTTCCGGCTGAGGCTTTCGGTGTCAAGCAGGTGCCTCATGCGCCGGCCTCGATGACAACTTCGTCGTTGGCGGCGAGGCCGCCGTCGATCTCCGAGAGGTGGACGCGCACTTTTTCGGTGGACGACGTGGGCAGGTTCTTGCCCACATGGTCCGCGCGGATGGGCAGTTCACGGTGACCGCGGTCAACCAGGACTGCCAGGCGGACGGCGCGTGGCCGGCCCAGGTCAACCAACGCGTCCAGGGCTGCGCGGATGGTGCGTCCGGAATACAGTACGTCGTCGACGAGCACTATGGTTTTCCCGTCGATGCCGGAGACGGGAAGTTTCGTGCTTTGGGGAGCCCTGGTGGGCTGGTGTGCCAGGTCGTCACGGAACATGGTGACGTCAAGTTGCCCGACGATGGCGGCCGGATCCAGTGTTGGATCGCTGGCGGCCAGTTTGGCGGCCAGGCGCTGGGCCAGCGGGTAGCCGCGCCGCGGAATGCCGAGCAGCAGAAGATTCGCTGCACCCTTGTTGGCTTCCAGGATTTCATAGGCGATACGAGTCAGCGCCCGCTCGATGTCCGCTGCGGTAAGAACCACACGGGACACAGCTGTCGGCGTCGAGTTTTGCTGAACTTCCCCAGAAGCTGCGGAGGAGTTGATCATTTTCTCGCGTCCCCTTTCCCCGCCTCACAGGACGGAATTAAAAGGTTGATTGCGTACACCTCAAACTACCACAGCAGGCATCCCCGTTCCCTCCCCTGCGGGCCCGCACGGCCTTCCGCACGACAGCCGGGAGTCTTGCTTGCGCGCGGCATCTTGGAGGGGGCACCCCGTGGCTCTACTCTTGGAACCATGAGTGAACCAGGTCATTGGCAAAACCCCGCCGCAGGCGCCCCGCAGCAGCAGCCGGAGTACGCGCAGCAGCCGCTCCCCCACGTCCAGGGCCCCGGGACGGCGCTGAGTTACACACCCGAGTACTGGTCCCACCCGGCTCCCCCACCGGTGCGCAGGAAGGCCCGGGGGACGGCCGTGAAGGTGACAAACATCATTTTGCTGTGCGTCTTTGCGCTCGTTGCGGTTGTAACATTGGCGTTCTTTGCCATTTCAATTGGGGCCAACGTCTTCTTGATCTGCGGTGCCCTGGCATTGATCCCGCTGGCCATCTGTGTCGCGACACTGATGTGGATCGACAGGTGGGAGCCGGAGCCCATCGCAGCGCTGATCCTTGGTTTTTGCTGGGGTGCAGGAATGGCCGTCATCACCACCCTGGTGGTGGGCAGCTGGGTGCAGCCCCTGCTCATGAGCACAAACACCGAGGCCAACGCCGACATGGTCGGCGCCATCGTCCAGGCGCCGCTCGTGGAGGAGTTCTGCAAGGGTGCCGGCGTGCTGTTGCTGTTCTTTCTGCGCCGGAAAACCTTCGACGGGCCCATTGACGGCGTGGTTTACGCGGGCATCATCGCGGCCGGGTTCGCATTCACCGAAAACATCCTCTATTTTGGCCAGGCCCTGCAGGAAGCCGGCGGCTCCGCCGGCGGACTGATCGGCATCTTTGTGATGCGCGGGCTGATGTCGCCCTTTGCACATGTCATGTTCACCGCCACCCTGGGCCTGTGTGTGGGCTGGGCTGCCCGCCATGGCGGCACCTTGATGGTCCTTGGCGCCTGGGTCGTGGGACTGGTTCCGGCCATGTTGCTGCACGGGCTCTGGAACAGCTCCTCATTCCTGGGCGGAAACTTCTTCCTTGTCTACGTGGTGCTGCAGGTGCCGTTGTTCATCCTGTTCATTCTCGGCATCATCCTGCTGCGCCGTTCGGAAGCCAAGCTGACGCGCATGCGCCTCTCCGACTACGTCCCGTCCGGCTGGTTCACCCAGCAGGAGGTGCCGATGCTCGCCACGGGAGGCGGCCGCCGTCGTGCCTTGGCATGGTCCAAAACCTTTGCCGCGGGTCCTGTCATGAAGGAATTCATCCGCCAGGCCACCCGGCTGGCCTTCACCCGGCAGCGCCTCCTTGTCGATGCCAAGGGCGGCCTCGGCGGCGCCGCGGCCGGCCGCTTCGCCGCCGGGCAGCTGCAGGAGATGTCGCTGCTGCACAAGATCACCGCCGTGCGCAGCGATCTGTTGGGCCGGCACGCGTCGGCCGTATGGCAGGCGCAACAAGTGCAGGCACAACACGTGCACGCCCAACAACAGGCGCAGGCCCAGCAATTCCAGGCGCAAAACTGGCAGCCGCCGCGAAAGTGACGTCGGCAGCCCGGTGGCGCTGGTGTCGCGGGACGCAAAACAGCCCGCAACGGCGGTAGGAAATCAACGCGAATTAGCGCTGGTTCCAACCGCCGTTGCGGGCTGTTTGCGTAGCCTGTTACGCCAGGAGTGTCGGCTTGATCTGCTGCAGGCGGCCAAGCAGGCCATTGACGAACTGGGGCGACTCATCCGTTGAGAGAATCTTCGCCAGTTCGACGGCCTCGCTGACGGCAACGCCGTCGGGCACGTCGTCGTTGTACAGCAGTTCCCAGGTGCCGATGCGCAAGATGATGCGGTCGACTGCGGGCATGCGCTCAAGCGTCCAGCCCTGGGAGTAGGTCTGCAGGAACTCATCAATGTTCTCGGCCATGGCTGTGACGCCCTCGACCAGGTCCACCGAGTAGGCGTTGATGATTTGGCCTGTCTTTTCGCGTCGCGCCGTCAGTGCCGACATGGCACTGACTTCGCGCTGCTCTGCCTCAAACAAGATGTCCAAGGCACGGCGCCGGGCCTTGCTTCGCGCCGAATTTGGTTTGCCCGAGGGGCTGGTTTGGTTGCTTGCCACTACTCGCTGACACGTCCCAAGTAACTGCCGTCGCGGGTGTCGACCTTGACCAGGGTGTTGTTGTCAACGAACAACGGAACCTGGATCTCGTAGCCGGTTTCAACGGTTGCGGGCTTCGTGCCTGCGGAGGAGCGGTCGCCCTGCAGGCCCGGCTCGGTGTACGTGATGCGCAGCTGGACCGACGGCGGCAGCTCGATGTACAGCGGGTTGCCTTCGTGCAGCGCGATGGTCACGTTCAGGTTTTCCAACATGAAGTTCGTGGCGTCGCCAATGGTCTTCGCCGACACGGTGATCTGGTCGTAGTTGTCATTGTCCATGAACACGAAGTCTTCGCCGTCCTGGTACAGGTACTGGAAGTCAGAGCGGTCAACCGTGGCAGTTTCGATCTTCAGGCCAGCGTTGAAGGTCTTGTCGACCACCTTGCCGGAGAGGATGTTGCGCATCTTCGTGCGAACAAACGCGCCGCCCTTGCCCGGCTTAACGTGCTGGAACTCAATGACATTCCACAATTGGCCCTCAAGCTTGAGGACGGTTCCGTTCTTAATATCGTTAGTCGTTGCCACAATTGCCTCTTAGCGTATAAGTATTATCAAAAATCCATTGACCATACTACCGCACACCATCACCCGGCGCCGCATGATCCCCGCCACGGCGGCGAGTCCCGCCTGTCCAGGCACGACGGCGGGCGGTCGGCATCCGCTTTCGGTCCACCGCACGGAGTGTCCGGCGTGGCCGGGAATCGAAACAGCAGCTGATGCTGTTAGTTGTTGGGTCCGGGAATCGAAACAGCAGCTGATGCTGTTAAATCGCGGATTCACCGCATCAGCTGCAGTTTGGATCGTTTATTCGCGTTCGGCCAGATCCAAGGCACGCTTGAGCGACACGGTTGCCGAGTAGATGGCCGATGCGTCCGATCCCGAGGCCACCCGCAGGTCAAGGGAGGCCGCGAAGTTCTTGGCTGCCGCCTCAAACTGCCCGTGGCTGAAATGCACCTTGCCCAGTTGCTGGAACACCCACGGTTCATTGGGCGTGCCGGCGACGACGGGCAGGATGGAGCGCAGGACACGTTCGGCCCGGTCGTAGCTTTTGCTGGCCCGCAGCACCTCGGCATCGAGCACCTGCAGCCTGATCGACTCCGGGTCGGCCAGTCGGGCGTCCGCGGCGACGTCTGCCGCCTCTGCCGTGAGTCCGCGGGCGAGCAGCACAAAGATCTTGTCGCCGGCATCCGAAGACTTTTCCAGGGCTTCGGCGCAGGCTTCTTCGTCGACAACTTCAGGCAGCAGCGTGTCCGGGTTCACGGCTGTGCCGGGGAAACCTGCCGAGGGCCAATCCTTCAAACCCATGCTAGGACGCAATTTCCTGGTAGGCGGCAAAGAGCAGGGACTGATCGGGAACATCCAACACCCGGGGCCGTCCGATGCCGTCGAGGACCACGAAGCGCAGGAGATCGCCGCGGGTCTTCTTGTCGCGGCGCATGGCATCGAGCAGCGCCTGCCAGCGGTCACGACGGTAGCTCAGTGGAAGGCCGAGCAGTTCGAGGATGGAACGGTGCCGATCGGCGTCCTCGTCGCTGAGACGGCCAACGCTGCGGGCCAGCTCGGCGGCAAACATCATGCCAACGGCGACGGCGGCACCATGGCGCCAGGAGTACCGTTCGGTCAGCTCAATGGCGTGTCCGAGGGTGTGGCCGTAGTTCAGGATTTCCCGCAGGCCGGACTCCTTCAGGTCCTCGGAGACGACCTTGGCCTTGACGGTGATGGAGCGTTCAATGAGATCGCGCAGCACCTCAGAGCGTGGATCTGTCACGGCCTCGGGGTTGGCCTCCACAAGGTCCAGGATCACCGGATCGGCGATGAAGCCGCACTTGACGACCTCGGCCATGCCGGAGATGAGCTCGTTGCGGGGCAGCGTGTCCAGGGTGTCCAGGTCAACCAGGACGCCGGCCGGCGGGTAGAAGGTCCCCACCAGGTTTTTGCCCTCGGGCGTGTTAATGCCGTTCTTGCCGCCCACGGCAGCGTCAACCATGCCCAGCAGCGAGGTGGGCATCGTGACGAGCTTGACGCCGCGGAGCCAGGTGGCGGCCACGAAGCCGGCGACGTCGGTCACGGCGCCACCGCCCACAGCCACGACGGCGTCCGACCGGGTGAAGTCATTCTTGCCCAGGACTTCCCAGCAGAAGGAGGCCACCTGAATGTGCTTGCCCTCTTCGGCGTCGGGAATCTCGGCCGTGAGTGCCGTGAAGCCGGCAGCCTCGAGGTCATCCCTGACTGCGTCGCCTGTCATGCGCAGCGCACGGGGGTGGATCACCAAAACCTTTTTGACGCGCTCGCCAAGCAGGGCCGGGAGCTGGGACAGCAGCCCGCGGCCCACGACGACGTCGTAGTTTTGCTCGGGAAGGGCGCCGGTGACCTTGATGATTGTGTTCGGGACTGCGGGGGTGTTCTCAATGTTCACGGTTTACAAATTCTCTTTCCTGGATTCTGCTGCCAGCAGGTGGATCAGCCGCTCAACAAGCTGCGGCACATTTGAATTGCTTACGTCGAGGGTGATGTCGGCGAGTCGTTCGTAGACGGGGCCGCGCGCGGCGGCCAGGCGCTGCCACGTTCCCACCGGGTCGGCGGCCAGGAGGGGACGTCCGGTGTTGCGCGTGATGCGCTCCCTGACAGTCTCGAGGTCGGCGCTGAGAAAAACAACCGTGGCCCGGGCCAGCAACTGCTGGGTCCCGGAATCCAGGACTGCGCCGCCGCCGAGGGACAGGACCACGGGCTTGGTCTTGGGTGAGTCCAAAACCTCCGCAATCACCCGGGCCTCGAGCTGCCTGAAGTGGTGTTCACCCCGGGCCGCAAAAATTCGCGGCACGGGGCCGTGCTTGGCCACGATCTTGTGGTCCGAGTCGACAAAGCCGATCTTGAGCACGCGGGCCAGTTCGGCTCCGATCACCGATTTGCCCACGGCCATGGGACCGACCATGACGATTGGCCGGAGGGGCGTGAAGTCCGGCGTCCCCACCGGCTCCTTGCCCGCGGCCATCAGTGACACGATCCCATCAGTGCCCCAGGGTGTCCAGATTGGCCGGAATTGCGGCCAGGTAGCTGTCCATGTTGCGCTTGGTTTCGGTCATGGAGTCCCCGCCGAATTTTTCCACCAGGGCTTCTGCGAGCACCAGCGCGGTCATGGCTTCGGCGACGACGCCGGCGGCCGGCACGGCACACACATCCGAGCGCTGGTGGTGCGCCTTGGCTGGTTCGCCGGTGGCCACGTCCACTGTCTTCAACGCGCGCGGAACGGTGGCGATGGGTTTCATGGCTGCACGCACGCGCAGCACGTCGCCAATGCTCATGCCGCCTTCGATGCCGCCTGCACGGTTGGACGTGCGGATGATCCGGCCGTCGGCATCGTGCACAATTTCATCGTGTGCGGCCGAGCCGCGGCGTGCGGCAGTGGCGAAGCCGTCGCCCACTTCAACACCCTTGATGGCCTGGATGCCCATGAGGGCTCCGGCCAGCCGGGAGTCCAGGCGGCGGTCCCAGTGCACGTAGCTGCCCAGGCCGGGAGGCAGGTTGTAGGCCAATACCTCAACGACGCCGCCGAGTGTCTCGCCCTGCTTCTGGGCCGTGTCAACTTCCTCCACCATGGCGGCGGAGGTGGCCGCGTCAAAGCAGCGCAGCGGATCGGCGTCCAGCGCGGCGACGTCGGCAAATACCGGCAGTTCAGCGGTTTCCGGGGACGCGACACCGGCAATCTGGACGGTGTGGCTGACAAGCTCAACGCCGACGGCGGCAAGAATCTGTGCGGCAACTACACCGAGGGCCACGCGGGTGGCGGTTTCGCGGGCGCTGGCACGTTCCAGCACGGGGCGGGCCTCGCTGAAGGCGTACTTCTGCATGCCGGTAAAATCGGCGTGCCCCGGGCGGGGGCGCGTCAGCGGGGCGTTGCGGGCCTGCCCGTCCAGTTCGGCGGCAGCCACGGGGTCGGCAGACATGATCTGCTCCCACTTGGGCCATTCCGAGTTGGCAATCTGGATGGCAACGGGGCCGCCCTGGGTCAGCCCGTGCCGGACGCCGCCCAAAATCGTGACCACATCCTGCTCGAATTTCATCCGTGCGCCGCGGCCGTAGCCGAGCCGGCGCCGGGCCAGGGCATCCCGGATGTGGGCGCTCGTGAGCTCCACACCGGCGGGCACGCCTTCAATAATTCCCACAAGGGCCGGGCCATGTGACTCTCCGGCGGTCAACCAACGCAACATACTCTCTATCCTGCCATGTTCTGTTCGTGGGGTTTCCGCCTGTGCACGCCAATTGCGTCGCACATCACATTGATGACGTCCCCTTGTTGTTCTGTTGCGATCGTGCCGTATCCTCCGGCCTCCGCAAACAGCTTGACTTGCTCCACGCCTTGGTACAACAGCATTTCAATTCCGGCCACCACGGTGCCGCCGCGCGATTCCCACGCCTGTGCCAGCGCACTGGGCCAGGGGTCGTAGGCCACATCCAGCAGCACGCCGTCCGCGGTGTTGCCCTTGTCCGCAAATTCCTTGGCCAGTCCGTCGGCGCCGCGGGGCGGCAGGGTGGAAATGACGACGTCGAACCCTGCCAATGCGCCTGCCGCGGCGGCAAAGGGCGCAAGTGAGGCGGGGGCACCCAACGCCGCCGCCACGTCCAGCGTGCCTGCCGCCTTCGCGGGGTCCCGGACAAACACGGCAATCTCGGTGGCGCCCAGTTGCGCCAGCGCCGCAAGCGCTGAGACGGCAGTGCCGCCGCCACCCAGGATGGCGGCGCGCGGGCGCTCCCCCGCCCCGGCGTGGCGCAGCGCGTTCACAATGCCTGCCACGTCGGTGTTGTCGCCGCGCAGGAAGGTGGTCCCGGCGTCGTCGTTCGTGGCGATGATGGTGTTTACGGCGCCCAGGGCCCGGGCCACCGGCGTCAGCTCATCGACAAGGTCCACGGCCGCGTTCTTCAGCGGCATGGTCACCGACAGGCCGTACCAGTTGCCGTCAGCGCGGACCTGGGCCAGGAGCGCGGCAAGCCCGGAGACCTCGATGTCGATGGCACGGTAGCTGAAGTTGGCGCCCAGCAGTTGGTAGGCGGCATTGTGCAGTGCGGGCGATCGCGAGTGCCCGATCGGGTGGCCCAGAACCGCTCCTTGACGGGGGCTGTCCACCTAATCGCACTTCCCCTCGTTGGCATCGCACCAGGCGGTGTACTTGGCGACATTCACCTGGTGTTGGGCAAAGGTTTCTGCGTACAGCGTCTCGCCGGTCTTCAGATTCACTGTCACCCAGAAGTAGTACGGGTTGGCCTCGGGGTGTGCAGCAGCCTCGATGGCCTTGATCCCGGGCGAACCGATGGGCCCCACGGGCAGGCCGGTGTTGGCGAAGGTGTTGTACAGGTTCGACTTGTCGGCTTTTTGGGCCGCCGTGATGTTGTACGTCTTCAGGCCCAGGCCGTAGGCAACGGTGGCGTCGGATTCGAGCCGGCCGCCTGTTTCGGCGTTGGGCTTGTTGATGCGGTTCTCGATGGCGCCGGAGATCAGGGCGTAGTTCGCCGCATTGCCTTCAAACTCAATGATGCTTGCCACTGTCAGGACCCGGTACTGCTCGTCGGGGTCTGTCACGCCGGCGTCGCTGAGAGACTTCTTGGTGGCGGAGACCATTTCCTGCAGAATCCCCTCGGCGTCAAGTTCAATCGCGAAGCGGTATTCACCGGGGGCCAGGTAGCCTTCGAGGTTCTTGGCCTTCTTGGGCAGGTCAAACAACTTCGGCTGCTTTGACAGCGCCTCAAAGTCTGCCTCGGGGATGCCGGTGCTCTTGGCCAGCACGGCGAGGGTGTCGTCAATGCGCAGGTTCTGCGCGACAGCCGCGTAGTGCACCTTGTCGTCGCTGACGGCCAGGAGGATGGTGACGGCGTCGGAGGCCCTCATCTGCAGCTTCATCCCAAAGGTGCCGGGCTGCAGCGAGCCGGTGCCGCCGGCATCCGTCAAGGCGTCGAGGAAGGCCTGCTCGCTGCCGACGACGTCCTCGGACTTGAGCTCGCTGGCCACCATCCGGGCGGTGGCACCTTCAGGGACCACAACCTCCACCGAACTCGTGCCCGGTCCGGGGTAGTCGGCGGGTGCCAAGCCGCTGATCATGGGTTTGACAGCCTGGACGGCAAAGTACACAACGACGCCGAAAAGCACCAGGATGGTGAAAAAGATGACTGTGCGGCGGCGCTTGCGCACACGCTTGGACACGCGGCTTGCCCGCCGTGAAGGCAGCGGCACCGAGTAGTCTTCCGTGTACCCGTGGCTGTCCTCGTACGGGGCAGGATCGTGCCACTCCGCGGGGGCCGGTTCGTGGCCCTGCTGGGCAGGCTGGTGTCCCGGGTGGGCGTAGTCGTCCGCTTGGGCGTCGGCGGGGGCGCCGAAATAGTCATTCATGGTGCCGGCGTCGTTTCGTCAGGCACGACGATTTGCGTGGAAATGGTGGAAACCTCTTCATGGTCAGATGTTCCGGCAGTCCCCACAACGCCCGGCCCTGGTACGCGCACGGCTTGGCCAACAGTTCCGTTGCGCGCCCTTTGCATGTCAATGGCATGCTGCAATATCTCAACAGCCGCCACTTGGTCTACTACTTTACGGTGTTCACGGCTGCTCATGCCAGCCCGGTGCAGCGCCTGGTGGGCGCTGACGGTTGTGAGGCGTTCGTCAATGAGGTGGACTGGAATGTCCTGTCCGGCAGCTTGCAGGGCGGAAACCAGGATGTCCGCGTAGCTGCGCGCCATCTCGGCAGAGGCTTTTTCCTCACCTTTCATGGTGCGCGGCAGGCCCACGAAGATCTGGCAGGCTCCGCGGGCGGCCGCCTCCCTGACAACAACCTTGACGTCGCTGTTGCGCTTGAGGTCCCGGCTCAAGGTCTTGACCGGGGTTGCCAGGATTCCATCGGGGTCGCAGGCGGCCAAACCAACGCGGACCATGCCCACGTCAACACCCAGTTTGACCCCCTGCGGGAAGTTCAGCTCCGTCATGGAATCCCTACGGCCGATTTTTCACGGCATCGCTGACGGCCGCCAGAGCCGCATCGATGGCGTTGACGTCGGAGCCGCCGCCCTGGGCCATGTCCGGCTTGCCGCCGCCGCCGCCACCCAGGGTGCCCGAAGCCAGCTTCACCAGGTTCCCGGCCTTGATGCCGGCTTCGCGGGCGGCCTCGTTCGTGACAATCAAAATGATGGGGCGGCCATTGCTGGCGCCGGCGACGGCAATGGTCGACGGCGCCGAGCCGAGCCGGTCGCGCAGGTCAAGTGCCAGCCCGCGCAGGTCATCGGCACTGCTGACGTCGCCGGCGTTGTGTGCAATGACCTGAACACCGTTGGCGTCCACGGCCGTGCCCGCAAGGTTGGCTGCGGCGGCGCCGAGCTGTTCCTTGCGAAGACGGTCAAGTTCCTTTTCCGCACCCTTGAGCTTGGCCAAGGTGGCGGCAATGCGTTCCTGCAGCAGGTTGGAGGGCACCTTGAGCATGTCGGTCAGTGAGGAGACGAGGGCACGCTCGGCGGCCAGGTGGCGGAACGCGTCCATGCCGACGAAGGCCTCGACGCGGCGGTTGCCGGAACCGACCGATTGCTCGCCCAGCAGGGTCAGGGAACCGATCCGGGAGGTGGCGTCAACGTGGGTGCCGCCGCAGAGCTCGCGTGACCAGGCGCCGTCGATCTCCACCACGCGCACCTCGGTGCCGTAGTTTTCGCCAAACAAGGCGGTGGCCCCGAGCGACTTGGCAGCGTCCAGGTCCATGACCTTCGTGTCGACGCGGAAATTGTTGCGGATGGCGATGTTGGCCACCTCTTCAATCTCCGAGCGTGTCGCCGTGCTCAGGCCTTCGCCCCAGGCAAAGTCAAAACGGAGGTAGCCGGCCTTGTTGAACGAGCCGCGCTGCAGGGCTTCCGGGCCGAGAATCTGGTGCAGGGCCGCGTGCACAATGTGTGTGCCCGTGTGTGCCTGTTCCGCGGCGTGGCGGCGTTCCCTGTCGACGGCGGCACGCACGAGCGCGTCAGCCGGCAGTTCGCCTTCGCGCACGATGGCACGGTGCACGCTCAGGCCCTTGATGGGACGCTGCACGTCCAGGACTTCCACCACGAAGCCGTCGCCGGTGATCAAGCCGGTGTCAGCAGCCTGTCCGCCGGCCTCGGCGTAGAACGGCGTGGCGTCCAGGACGAGGGAGACCTCGTCCCCTGTTGAGGCATGCTGCACGGCTGCACCGTTGGACAGGATGGAGCGCACGCGCCCTTCGCCCTCAAGTTCGGTGTAGCCGGTGAAGACCGTTTCGCCCTTGGCGAGGAGGTCGTGGAACACGGAGAGGTCGGCGTGGCCGCTCTTCTTGGCCTTGGCGTCCTTCTGGGCGCGTTGGCGCTGCTCGAGCATGAGGGTGCGGAAGCCCGGCTCATCGACGGCCAGGCCGGCTTCTGCCGCCATTTCCAGTGTCAGGTCAATGGGGAACCCGTAGGTGTCGTGCAGGGCAAAGGCCTCGACGGCGGACAGGTCCTTGTTGGCGTCCTTGGATTCCTTGACGGCTTCCTCCAGGCGGGCGGTGCCGCTGGCGATGGTGCGCAGGAAGGCGCGTTCCTCGGCGTAGGCAATGCGGGCGATCCTGGCGAAGTCTGTTTCCACCTCGGGGTAGGCGCCCTTCATGGCGTCGCGGGAGACGGGCAGCAATTCAGGCAGCACTGCGCTCTCAACACCCAGCAGGCGCATGGAACGGACGGCACGGCGGATCAAGCGGCGCAGCACGTAGCCGCGGCCCTCGTTGGAGGGGGACACGCCGTCGGAAATCAACATCAGCGAGGACCGGATGTGGTCCGCCACAACGCGCAGGCGCACGTCGTCGGTGTGGTGCGGGTCCTGCGGATCCTCGGTTGAGGTGTACTGCTTGCCGGCAAGCTCGGCAGCCTTGTCCAGGACTGGGCGGACCTGGTCCGTCTCGTACATGTTCTCCACGCCCTGGAGAATCATGGCCAGGCGTTCGAGGCCCAGTCCGGTGTCGATGTTCTTCTTGGGCAGGTCGCCCAGGATCTCGAAGTTGTCCTTGCCGGTGCCCTCGCCGCGCTGGTACTGCATGAACACGAGGTTCCAGATTTCAATGTAGCGGGTGTCGTCTGCTTCCGGGCCGCCGTCGATGCCATATTCGGGGCCGCGGTCGTAGAAGATTTCCGAGCAGGGGCCGGCCGGGCCGGGCTGGCCGGTGGACCAGTAGTTGTCGGCCTTGCCCATTTTTTGGATGCGTTCGGCCGGGACGCCGATCGTGTCACGCCAGATTTCAAGTGCTTCGTCGTCGTCGAGGTAAACGGTGACCCACAGCTTCTCGGCCGGGAGCCCGTAGCCGCCTTGTTCCAGCGGCGAGGTCAGCAGCTCCCAGGCGTAGCTGATGGCGCCTTCCTTGAAGTAGTCGCCAAAGGAGAAGTTGCCGCACATCTGGAAGAAGGTGCCGTGGCGGACGGTCTTGCCGACTTCTTCAATGTCGCCGGTGCGGATGCACTTTTGCACGCTTGTTGCCCTCTCAAAGGGCGGCACTTCGCGGGCTGTCAAATAAGGAATGAACGGAACCATGCCCGCCACGGTGAACAACAGTGACGGGTCGGAGGACACCAGTGAAGCCGAGGGCACGGGGGTGTGGGACTTGCTGGCGAAAAAATCTACCCAGCGGCGTGCAATGTCGTGCGTTTTCATTAGCCTGGTGGCTCCTTCAATAGTTCTAGAGGTCTAGCATTCTGGCGCTCCGGCCGCGTTGCGGTGGAACGGGATTTAAGTCCACTGATTAAGTCAACCACTGTCCGGCCAGCTGCGGTGCTTGCCGTGACTGCGGTGCGTGCCCAGCAATATGCGGGCCTGCCCTGGACAGCGGCGCCGATGCAGCTTTGGTGGCGGCCGTCGGCCTAGTGGCGCCCGGTTTTAGGTGCCTGGTCAACGCCCAGGGCAACCCGCAAATCGGATTCACGTTCATCCATGTTCTCACGCAGCGCGTCGGCAAAGTCGTGAACTGCATCGCTGACGCGGCCCATCGCGCGGTTGAGGCCTTCGGGGCCGATAGCGCCCCGTGTCGCGGCAATCTTGCGGGCGGCAACGACGCCGATGGTGATGCCCACGCCGAGCCAAAAGATTTTCTTCATCAGTTTTTGTCCTTCAATGGCTTCTTTTAGCGGCTGCGCCGGGCGCGCACGGGCTTCTTGCGGCCGGCAACGGCCTGGCGGACACCATAGGAGAATGCCGCCACCTTGATCAGCGGTGAGCCGATCGTGGCTGCCACGAGCGCTGACAAGGCTGAGATGTTGGCAGTGGCGTCGGAGACGTTGTTGGAGATCCCGTCCACCTTGCCCAGCTGCGTGTTGGTCGTGGCGACTGTGGCTGTGACCTCATCAATGAGTGGCGTCGTGCCGTCGCCAACCTGCTTGATGGTGGTGCGAATTTCATCGAACACCTTGCCAAGCTTGAAAATGGGGACGGCCAGCAAAGCCACCAGGACGGCAAAAACGCCTGCCGCAATCAATCCTGCAATGTCGCCACCACTCATGTGCGTGCCGCCTCAATTCCTTGCTCGTTGGCTCGTTGGCCGTTGTCCGCAACTCGCTGCCGATGTCGCAGTGCCTGTGTCTCCGGTTTGTGCTGCCTGGTGCGTGCCGCCTGGTGCCCATGGCAACATGTTTCCCAAACACCCTAGTCCAAAAGGTGGGCGGCTTGGGCGAGAACGCAGCTTTGCAGGCAAACGGATTTGCCTGCAAACGGTTTTGCATACAAAACAGCCCGCGGCGGGGCCACGGGCTGTTTTGTGTTTCAAGCTGCGAGTGACTCGAGCCCTACTCGGCGCTAAATGAATTTAGCGTGAGTAGAATTCAACAACCAGCTGCTCTTCACAGGTTACGGGAACCTCGGAACGCTTCGGACGGCGAACCAGGCGGGCCTGCAGGCTCTCCAGCTTCACGTCCAAGTAGGCCGGGACGGCGGGGAGCACGTCGCGGTGCGCGCCGGCTGCAGCAAGCTGCAACGGAGCCATGGTCTGGCTGCGCGTGTGCACGTGGATCAGCTGACCCTCGGCAACGCGGAATGACGGGCGGTCCACGCGGGCGCCGTCAACCATGATGTGGCGGTGCACAACCAGCTGGCGGGCCTGGGCGGTGGTGCGGGCGAAGCCTGCACGCAGAACCAAGGCATCCAAACGGGTTTCAAGGATCTCAACCAGGTTCTCACCGGTCATGCCCTTGGTGTGCTTGGCTTCTTCGAAGGCACGGGTCATCTGTGCTTCGCGGATGCCGTACTGGGCGCGCAGACGCTGCTTTTCGCGCAGACGTACGGCGTAGTCGCTGTCCTGCTTCTTGCGGGCGCGGCCATGCTCACCGGGGCCGTACGGGCGGCGCTCCAGGTACTTGGCAGCCTTCGGAGTCAGGGCAATGCCGAGGGACCGCGAAAGGCGGGCCTGACGGCGGGCACGTGTGTTGTTAGCCACTTGTGTCCTTCCAATATGTGCAATAAGTGTTTGGCTGGCCTCCATTGTGGAGAGTTGGGGCTATTGCAACCCATCGCTGCAGCACCTGGGCATGGACAACAATTCGCGCCATGGCGCGGGAAATACCCGCATTTAGGACCGTGATGTTGTGCATGGAGCCAGAGCTTGCCAGTGCGGGGTCAACTCTACCACCTGACCGCCGCCCGACCACCCGTGTTCGGGGGCTGCGGGCTGGGGCCGGTGCCGCAGGTGCGCTGCCGGGACGCGTGCCGCGCGGCGCTGCCGGGCACCGGAGGCTACGCGCTATTTCGCCGAACCGGTGCCGCGGACGATCTCCCGCAGCCGGGTGAGCCGCGGACCCAGCTCACGCTCATGCCCGTTGCCCGTTGGGGTGTAGTAGTTCTTGCCAATCAGGTCGTCGGGGGGATATTGCTGGACGGCGATCGAATGCGGGGCGTCGTGGGCGTATATGTAGCCCTTGCCATGGCCCAACCCGGCGGAGCCGGCATAGTGTGCATCCCGCAACGGCGCAGGCACCGTGGTCCCCTTGCCCGCCCGGACGTCGGCGATGGCAGAAAAGATGCTGTTGCACGAGGCGTTGGACTTCGGCGCCGTGGCCAGGTGCACCACGGCCTGGGCGAGGATGATCTTGGCCTCGGGCATGCCCACGAGCGCCACGGCCTGGGCTGCCGCCACGGCAACCTGCAAGGCGGTGGGGTCGGCCATGCCAATGTCCTCGGAGGCGGAAATCATGATCCGGCGGCTGATGAAGCGCGGGTCCTCCCCCGCCTCCAGCATGCGGGCCAGGTAATGCAGTGCTGCATCGACGTCGGAGCCGCGCACGGATTTAATGAACGCACTGATGATGTCGTAGTGCTGGTCCCCGGCCCTGTCGTAGCGCACGGCGGCGGCGTCAATGGCGCGTTCGGCGACGGCCAGGTCGATGACAACCGGCTCATCGGCACCTGCGTCCTCGGCCGGCACCTCCGACAACGCCACGCCGGCGGCTGCCTCGAGGGTTGTCAGGGCGCGTCGGGCATCTCCGCTTGCGAGCCTGACCAGATGGTCCAGGGCTTCGTCAGTGAGCGAGACGAGCCCGTCCAGGCCGCGGGGATCCAGCACGGCCCGCTCCAACAAGCCCTGGATGTCGGCATTCGTCAGCGGCTGCAGGGTCAGCAGGATGGAACGCGAGAGCAGCGGCGCAACCACTGAGAACGAGGGATTCTCGGTTGTCGCGGCAATCAACACCACCCAGCGGTTTTCCACCCCGGGCAGCAGCGCGTCCTGCTGGGCCTTGTTGAAGCGGTGGATCTCATCGAGGAACAACACAGTGGTGCGCCCGTGCAGGTCCCTGTCGGTCAGCGCCTGGTCCATGACCCGGCGCACGTCCTTGACCCCGGCCGTGATGGCGGAAAGTTCCACGAACTTCCGGCCCGGTCCGCGCGCAATGACATGGGCGAGCGTGGTTTTTCCGGTCCCGGGAGGCCCCCACAGCATGACGGAGGCAGGCCCGGCCGCTCCCCCGGCGCTGCCGCCGGCCGCCAGCATCTGCAGCGGCGAGCCGGGGCCCAGCAGGTGTTGCTGGCCCACAACCTCGTCCAGGGTGCGGGGCCGCATGCGCACTGCCAGGGGGCTGCGCGGGCGCGAACCCGAGTCGGCCGTCCCGCCGCCAAAGGCGAGGGTGCCGTCGTCGTCCGCGTCATCGTCCCCGTTAAGGGCACTAAAGAGGTCACTCACCCCCTAAGGCTATCGCCCGGTAGTGTGGCATCGTGAACCCTGCCCAGCGCACCGCCAATGTCCCCGCCGACCGCCTGACCGGCTGGGTGGACCGTTTCGCCGCCGCCCACAGGGGTTTGGCCGGCACCAATGACACCGACGACGGCGTGATGCTGGCAATGCGCGACGGCGCCACCGCGCTGCTCACCCCGCCGTGGCCCGACGACGGCCGGCCCGGACGGGGTGCCGGGCCAGTGGAGCGGCTGGTTTCACTTGCCGTGCAGGAGCGCAGGCTGGGGCTGATTTTGGTGCGCCGCGGCGGCTACGGTGTTGGCGTGGCCGTGGCTGGCAAGCTGGTGGCGAGCAAGGTGGGGACTGCTTCTTCGCGATCCCGCGGCGGGGATCAGGGTGCGGCTGTGGCGGAGCGGGCGGTCGCCGAGGCGCTGAGGGTTTTTGCCGGGCAGAGTTTTGAATACCTGGCGACGGGCGGCGACAAACTATTGGTGGAGGCGGTCCTGGCCGCGCCGGCGCTGCGGACCGTGGCGAACAGGCCGCGACTGGTTCCCCTGGCCGTGACGGATCCGAAAATGTTCGTGTTGCAGAAGGCGGCTGCGGATTTCTGCTCCGTGCGTGTGCAGATCACCGACGCCTAACCACCGAACAGGTATCACCGCTGGCACCATTTAGCTCAAACAGCCATCACCGTTTTGTGGCGGGCGTGTTCTGCGAGGTGCAACCGGCGGTCAGCAGCCGCCCAATGCACGGCGCAACGGCGCCTGCCGGTAGTGGTAGCGGCCAACCTCGGCGAATCCGGCGCGGCCATACAGCGCCTGTGCCCCGGTGTTCGCGGCTGTCACCATGAGCCACAGTCGTTCCGCCCCGGCCGCCGACGCCTGCCGCATCAATTCCGCCAGCACGGCGGCCGCCACGCCCTTTCGCCGATGGTCCCGGTGGGTGGCCATGCCATACACACCTGCCCAGCCGTCCACGATTGTGAGCCGGCCGGTGCCCACAACCTCCCCGGCGTCGTTGCGGGCGGAGGCGTACAGGGACGGCACCCCTGACAGGATGTGCCGTGCCACGTCCTGCTCAGCGGCCCCTCCCCTGCCGTCAACGGCCCACCACACATCGAGCCACTCCTGCGATGGGACAGCAGACACGTCAACAGTGAATTCCGCTGGCGGCACAACATTGGCTGGCGGCACAGCAATGGCAGCCGGAACAGCGGCGGCCATGATGATGGTTTCAGACTGCTTCGAATAGCCCTGGGTGTCCAGAAAACCTTCCAGCGCGGTGTGCTCTTCCCGGCGCGTCAGCTGGAAAATGACCGGTTGGCGCCGTTCGGCATACCAGTTTTCCGCCGCCCGCAGGGAAGCTGCGGCATCTGCGGCAGCAGCAGCGGGCCAGATGGAATTGGCGCGCTGGGTGACACCGCCTGCCGACCGCAAGACCCAGCCATCCGCCGTCGAACTTTCCACGGCGGGCCAGGCCGCAGCCATGAGGGATTCCAGGACGTCGAGGGACAAGTTTTCACGGATCAGCATTGCATAATGCTAGCGCGCCCGGGCATGCGAAAGGCCGGCCTCCCGGATGGGGAGACCGGCCTTCAACGGGTGCTACTTGTCGCCAGCCTCAGGCTTGGCTTCGGGCTTGAAGTCCACGCCGGCTTCCTTGCGCTGCTGCGCCGTGATCGGGGCGGGCGCCTCGGTCATCGGGTCGTAGCCACCGCCGGACTTCGGGAACGCAATGACGTCGCGGATGGAGTCAACACCGGCCAGCAGTGACACGGCACGGTCCCAACCGATGGCAATGCCGCCATGGGGCGGGGCGCCGAACTTGAAACCGTCCAGCAGGAAGCCGAACTTCTCGTCGGCCTCAGCCTCGGAGATGCCCATGACAGCGAACACGCGCTCCTGCACGTCGCGGCGGTGGATACGGATGGAACCGCCACCGATTTCGTTGCCGTTGCAGACGATGTCGTAGGCGTAAGCCAGCGCGTTGCCCGGATCGGTGTCGAAGTTGTCCATGAACTCGGGCTTGGGCGAAGTGAACGCGTGGTGCACTGCCGTCCAGGCGCTGTGGCCCAGGGCCACGTCGCCGGAACCAACTGCAACACTGGTGGGTTCGAACATGGGCGCGTCAACAATCCAGACGAAGGCCCAGTCCTTGGGGTCGATCAGGCCGGTGCGGTGGCCGATTTCAACACGGGCAGCACCCAAGAGCGCGCGCGACGTGGTGACGTCGCCGGCGGCGAAGAAGATGCAGTCGCCGGGCTTGGCGCCAACGGCGTCGGCCAGGCCGGCACGCTCGGTGTCGTTGAGGTTCTTGGCAACCGGACCTGTCAACTCACCCTCCTCCTTGACCAAAACGTACGCGAGGCCCTTGGCGCCGCGCTGCTTGGCCCATTCCTGCCAGGCGTCGAGCTGGCGGCGGGGCTGTGAGGCACCACCGGGCATGACAACGGCACCAACGTAAGGAGCCTTGAACACGCCGAACCCGGTGTCCTTGAAGAACTCCGTCATCTCGGTCAGTTCCAGGCCGAACCGCAGATCCGGCTTGTCGGAGCCGAAGCGGGCCATGGCGTCGCGGTAGGTCATGCGCTGGATCGGCAGCGGAATCTCGACGTCGATCAGCTTCCACAGCTCGGAAACAACCTTCTCGCCCAGGGCGATAATGTCATCCTGGTCAACGAAGCTGGCCTCAATGTCCAACTGCGTGAACTCCGGCTGGCGGTCCGCACGGAAATCTTCGTCACGGTAGCAACGGGCGATCTGGTAGTACTTCTCAAATCCACCCACCTGCAGGAGCTGCTTGAACAGCTGCGGGGACTGCGGCAGCGCGTACCAGGAACCGGGGGCCAGGCGTGCGGGCACCACAAAGTCACGGGCGCCTTCCGGCGTCGAACGCGTCAGCGTGGGGGTCTCGATCTCGGTGTAGCCCTGCTCGTGCAGCAGGTTGCGGGCCACACGGTTCGCCTCGGAGCGCAGGCGCAGGTTGCGCTGCATGCCCGGGCGGCGCAGGTCGAGGTAGCGGTGCTTCAGGCGAGCTTCCTCACCGACCTCCACATGCTCGTCCACCTGGAACGGCAGGGGCGCTGCTTCGTTAAGCACGACGACGTCATCGGCCATGACCTCGATCTCACCTGTGGCGAGGCCCGGGTTTTCGTTGCCTTCGGGGCGGCGGGAAACCGTGCCGGTGATCTGCAGGACAAACTCGTTGCGCAGGGCGTGGAAGACTTCTTCCTCACGCACCACAATCTGCGACACGCCCGAGGCGTCGCGCAGGTCGAGGAAGGCGACGCCGCCATGGTCGCGGCGGCGGGCAACCCACCCCGAGAGGATGACGGTTTGGCCAATGTGTTCGGCCCGCAGTGAGCCCAGGTCATGTGTGCGCAGCACAGCATTCCTTTCAATCGTGGTGAACAGCCCGGTCCGGGCCGAAAAATGAGTCTGTCAAGAAGTTTACCGGTGATTCACACGGACGCAGCCCGCACCGCTGGCACCGCGGCCACTGCAGGCGGGCCCGGCTGGACCTCTCTCGCGGGCAGTAAGATTTCTCGCCCGTTCCTCGTCCCTCGGACCGTGCGTGGAAATCCATCCCCGCTCCGAGAGGTCCGGCCGGGCCCACAACCGCGGCGGTCCGGTCCTACGCCCTGATGATCTGCGGCGTCAGGTCTTCCAGCGGCGGCATCCATGTGGTGGGGTCGGCTGCAAGCTGGTCGCCGGAGCGGATGTCCTTGACCTGGTGGGCGCCGTTCCCATCGGTGAACCAGACGTAGGGGATGCCGCGGTTGTCGGCGTACTTGATCTGCTTGCCGAACTTGTCGGCCTTCGCGGCGACCTCGGTGGAAATGCCGCGGGCACGCAGCGCTCCAGCCACGTCCTGGGCGCCCGACCAGCTGTCTTCGTCGGCCAGGGTGACAAGCACCGCGGTGGGGACGCTGCGGGAGGCCTTGGCGAATTCCTGGCCCAGGATGCGGGCCACCAGCCGGGTGACGCCGACGGACAGGCCGACACCGGGGAACTTGCGGTTGCCCTTCGACGCAAGTGCGTCGTAACGGCCGCCGGAGCAAATGGAGCCCAGCGCCTCGTGGCCCACGAGCACAGTTTCATAGACGGTGCCTGTGTAGTAGTCGAGGCCGCGGGCGATGGAGAGGTCGGCCACAACGGAACCGGGTGCACTCTTCACTGCTGCTGCGATGACCTGTTCCAGTTCGTTCAGGCCTTCCTCCATGAGCTCGTCGCTCACGCCCAGGGCGCGCACGGCGGCAACGAAGGAGGTGTCTTCCGTGCGGATGGAGGCCAGGGCCAGGGCCTTGGCGGCCTGCTCGTCGGTGGCACCCAGCTCGGTCTTGAGCAGCTCCGCAACCTTCTCGGCACCGATCTTTTCGAGCTTGTCGATGCTGCGCAGCACGCCGGCCGTGTCGGTCAGGCCGATGCCACGGTAGAAGCCCTCCGCCAGCTTGCGGTTGTTGATGCGCAGCTTGAACGCGGGAATCGGCAGGGCGGAGAGCGCCTCGGCGATCACCAGCGCCAGTTCCACGTCATAGCGGAAGGGCAGGACGCCGTCGGCCACCACATCGATGTCAGCCTGGGTGAACTCGCGGAAGCGGCCGTCCTGGGGACGCTCGCCGCGCCACACCTTCTGGATCTGGTAGCGGCGGAACGGGAAGGACAGGTGCCCGGCGTTCTCCACCACGTAACGGGCAAAGGGGACTGTCAGGTCAAAGTGCAGGGCCAGCGCGTTGGGGTCGTTCTTGGCGGCCGTGGCGGTGTTGCCGTCGTCGTCCTGCAGGCGGGAGAGCCCGTAGACCTCCTTGTCGATCTCACCCTTGCGGAGCAGGTGGCCAACGGTTTCCACGGCCCGCGTCTCGATGGAACCGAAGCCGTGGAGTTCAAAGGTGCGCCGCAGCGTGTCAAGCACGTGCTGTTCCACCAGCCGTTCCTCGGGAAGCCATTCGGGAAAACCTGACAAGGAGGCTTTGCGTGCCATGGGTGTTGCTCTCCTAACATGCACCGGATCCATGGTTAAAGCAGGATGCGGCGGGACGGGTAAACGTGATCGGGTCCGGCTTGCCTTGTCATGCTCGCCGCCGTGCGGACGATCCATGGGTAAACTGACACCGTCCGCCATTTTATAAGGTTTGGCGGACCACCCCTAACCTACCCCGCCCGAGTGAAACTGTGCCGGGTGAACATACCGCCAGTTTTGAAGGAGAGGCACAGTTGGTCAACAGCAATAAGTCCAGCCGGGAGTCAAGGTCACGCATTGCACGCATGGAGGCCAATCAGGCGCTGCATGTGGAGCAATTGCAGCGGCGCAAGCGGGACAACCTGATCGCCTTCGTCGCCATTGGCGCTGCCCTCGTCATTGCCGTTGTCCTGGCCCTGACAGTGTTCACACCCAAGGACGACGGCGACGGGGCCGCGGCTCCCGAGGCCAGTCAAGGCGCCTCGGCGGAGCCCAGCGCGGCCGGCACCAACAGCCCGACCGTCCCGAAGGCCGACACGGCCGCGGGCAAGACGTTCACCGGCACGCTGACCCTGAACGGCCAGCCGCTGGGTGTGGAGCTGGATGGCACCAAGGCCCCGCAGGCCGCCGCAGTGTTCAAGTCCCTGGCCGACACCGGCTTCCTGGCCGGAAAGAACTGCCACCGGCTTGCCGACGCGCCCGACTTCGGGGTCCTGCAGTGCGGCTCGCTCAAGGGCGACGGCGCCGGCGATCCCGCCTACCAGTGGGGTCCGGTGGAGAACACCCCGGCCGACGGCAAATACCCGGCCGGAACCATAGCTGTGGCCCGCGCCAACACCACATATTCCAACGGCACCCAGTTCTTCATCACGTTCAAGGACACGGTCCTTGGCCAGCAGGAAGGCGGCTACACGATTGTTGGCAAGGTCACCAGCGGCCTTGACGCCGTCACGGCAATTGCCAAGGACGGGATCGAGGGCGGGAGCACTGACGGTGCACCCAAGACCAAGGTGACGATAGACTCGTTGCAGCTCAAATAATATTCACCCGGCCTTCCCCGCTCGGCATTAGCTTGCCCACAAGGGAAAAGCACCATGACGGGCCCGGCCAGCTCCGTCTGCATCATCTGCCAGTATCCAACCAGCGAAAGATTTTTAGCGGTGACACACAGTCAAGAATCCGACGAAACACTTGCCCCTGTAACAGAGACAGCCTCAGCCACTGAGCCTGCTTCAACCACAGAGCAAGACACGACTACAGTGCCGGCAACACCAGCACAGGAAAGCTCGACGCCGGAGCCTGCTGCCCCAGCGCAGCCATCCGTTCCGGCCCCCGCGCCTGCAGCATCCCCTGCCGCGGCCCCTTCACCGGCCGCGTTTGCCGCCCGGCCCAAGGCTCCGGCCGCCGCCGCGCCCACACCGGCAGCTGCAGCAGCTGTCGCTGCCCCGGCAGTGAACCTGGCCGAAGCCGCCAAGTTTGGCCGGGCCGAGGACGACGGACACGTTTTCCTGCTCCTGGATGGTGAAGAGTTCCCTGTGGGGCAGTACCCGGGTGCCAGCAAGGATGAGGCCCTGGCCTACTTTGCGCGCAAATTCGAGGACATCCTCGCCCAGGTGGCCCTGCTCGAGGCACGTGTTGAGGCCAAGGCCCCCACGACCGACATGAACAAGACGGTTGGGCACCTGCGCGAGCAGCTTGCCGAACGCACCTCGGTTGGCGACGTCAACGCAGCCGTGGCCCGACTCGCCACGCTCGAGAACAACATCAAGGCGCTGGCCGGCGCTGAGCGCGCCTCCCACGACGCCGCCCGCACTGTTGAACTGGCAGCCCGTGAAGCGATTGTGGCAGAAGCCGAAGGCATTGCCGCTGAAGACCCCGCCGCCATTCAGTGGAAGGTCAGCAGCGCCCGCATGAACGAACTCTTTGAGTTCTGGAAGCAGGCTCAAAAGTCGGGGATGCGCCTGGGCCGTGCGACTGAAGAGGGACTGTGGAAGCGGTTCCGCAGCGCACGGACGGTCTTCGACCGCCACCGCCGCGCATACTTCTCGCAGCTTGACAACAACAATGCTGCTGCGAAGACAGCCAAGGAAGCCTTGATCACGGCTGCCGAGGAACTGTCCACGTCAACTGAGTGGGGCTTTGCCGCCGGGGAGTACCGCCGGCTGATGGACCAGTGGAAGAGCTCACCCCGGGCCAGCCGCAAGGACGACGACGCCCTGTGGGCCCGTTTCCGCGGCGCCCAGGACAAATTCTTTGCCGCCCGCCAGTCCGCCAACAACGCCCTCGATGAGGAGTTCGGCGCCAACCTGGTTGTCAAGGAAGCCTTGATTGCCGAGGCACAGGCACTGCTGCCGGTCAAGGATCTCAACACCGCCAAGAAGGCGCTGCAGGGCATCCGCGACCGCTGGGAGGAAGCCGGCAAGGTTCCCCGCGACGACATGCAGCGGGTGGAGGCCGGCCTGCGCAAGGTTGAGGACGCTGTCCGCGCCGCCGACGAGGACAACTGGCGCCGCAGCGACCCGGAAGCCAAGGCACGCACCAGCAGTGCCCTGAGCCAGCTCGAAGCCACCATTGCCGGGTTGCAGGAAGACCTCGAGAAGGCACAGAAGGCCGGGGACGCCCGCAAGGTCGCCAAGGCGACTGAAGCTCTCGCGGCCCGTGAGCTGTGGCTGGAGCAAATCCAGAAGGCTGCAGCAGACTTCTCCTAGTCAAGCAGCAGTTTTGCGGGGCCTCCGGCCCGGGTTGTCCACAATCCGTGCCGGAGGCCTTTTTGTTGCCCCGGCCAAGGTGCAGTCTTGGTTCATGACCGACTCCCCCTTGGCCGCGGCTGCACTTGTTGTCCCCGGCGCCCAGTTCATCCTCGCCGAACTGCATGCCATGAAACTTGACGGCGTGCTGGCCCAGGTCATCGGCGAGGCGTTCCGCCCGGCCGCCGTGGATGAGACCCCAGTTCTCCGGGCTGCGGCATTGCAGCACCACATCCCCGCCGCCTTGACGCAGCGGGCCGCCCTGGGACAACTGTCGGCCGCCTGGGTGTACGGTTGCGCTCCCCTGCCACAGGTGATTGCCCTGCTGCTCGACAATGACGGCAACAGCGCATCCCTTCCACTGTTCAGCGGCTGCACCGTGCGCCAGGTGTATTTTGATCGCTTCGACGTGCAAAGCATTGGCGGCGTGCCCGTCACGAGCCCGCTGCGCACAGCCTTGGATGTGGCAAGGAGCGCCCCTGAACCTCTGGCACGGTCGGTGCTGGCGACGATGATTCGCCAGCCGTCGCTACACTTGGCGTCCGGACGGATCCGTCAGGCACTCCACGCCGCAACGCATGTTCCCGGCAAGCGCAGGGGCGAGGCATTGCTGCAGAGCATGATGGACGGAACCTTGCCACATTCGTTCCAACCCTAATTTGGGAAACCGGCACAAGTGGCAAGGTCCCCGCAAACCGGCACCTCGCTGCAGGGACTGGCGACGCCGTCGCACTTCTGGAATGCACCCGCCGGTGGGACAGGCCGGCTAGGACGTTGCTGAACTAAGCGCTATTTGGGTGGCTGGTTCGGATGTTTTGGCATCCGGGCCGGCCATTTCTGCGTTGGTGGCGGGTTTTCTCGGGACAGGTTTCTTGGTTTCGTGGTGCCTTCATGGCCGCTGAGGCGGGATCTGATCGCCACTGCAGGCGGTGTCTGGGGCTGGCTCCCCTGACTCCTTATTGGGCCAGGGACCAGCCCTCATTATTGGCGGTCAGGCCTAAGTTCAGGAGTCGTTTCAGGTTCAATCCGGCAATGCGGGCCTGGATCCAGGCATGGTTCTTCACAACGCCGATGTAGCGCAGGCGCCGGTTGTTTCCCGCGACGAGCCAGGCGACGCCGCGCTCGATCATGGGCCGGTATTTCCGGTAGTCATGCTGGAAGTCCGGGTCCTTCGCGGCGGCCCGGTGGGCGCGTTGGCGTCCGTGATGTTCGGTAATGACAACCTTGCGGCCCTTCTTCGCTTTCGTGCAGATATCCCGCAAAGGACACTCCTTGCAGGCTGCCCCAAAGTTCACGTTTCCCTTCGGGCTGATCCTCCGTACGACCTTGTTCGGGCAGGTCAGCGTCCCGTTCTCCGGGTCGTAGGCGAAGTCATCCAGGAGGTAGCCCCCGGGCACGGCCGGGCGCAACGGCTTGGGCTTCACCACGGCTTGGTGCCCGGCAGTTTCCAGGGCTTCAAGCATGTCTCCGGAACCGTAGGCAGAATCCCCGAGAACTTGAATATCCTCACCCCCACCATCCCCAACAGCACGGGGTTGGTCGCCACCAGTGGTGTTGTCATCAGCGGTGGCGGGAAGGGAAGGATCTGTAGCGAGCAGGGTGATGCCGGCCTCGGCGTCACCAGAGCCAGCCCCGCTGGCCTTGGTGATGGCAGCGTTAGTGAAGCCCGTTTCAGGCTCTGCCACGATGTGGGCCTTGTACCCGTCCCGCAAGGCCGCCCGGGACTTGTGGGCGTGCCTGGCTTCGGGGTCAACAATGGAAATGATCCGGTCCTTAGCCACGCGCCGGGCAATCCGCCACCGCCCGTCTGTACCATCGGAGCCCTCGCCCGGTTCCACATCCTGGCCAGCGATCAAGGCCAATAACGCATAGCTCTCATGGGCCTTGCCCTCCAAGGCTTCCGGATCAACCGCGCCGAGTAGCGCCAGGGCGTCGGTGACCAGGGCCGAAACCAAAGCGTCTTTCGCGTCCCGGTCATCCCAGGCGATATCCGGCTTTCCCGCACGGGTGTAGTCATAGCCGGTGGCATGGGTTGCCAGCAACGTGGCCCCATCAGGGACGTCACGGCCGAAGCGGCGGATGCCGGCTATCAACTGCGTGATGGTGTCTTGCCTGGCCACCGCATCATCCAACACGGTGGAATCCAGGGCGCGGCGGCGTTTACCAGCCAACACACCAGTTTCCTGAATGATCTCGAAAACGGCCTCGGTGATCCGGTGCGGACGCTCACTTGTCGCCAGGCGTTTGCGCCAATACGTCAACGTGGTGTGGTGGAACGCGGTCTCGTTCAACCCGTACCCACAGGCTGCCTTCCACCGCAGATCGTACGTCAATGCCTCGGCCGTGCCCCGGTCCGAGAGGCCTTCCAACGCCTGCAGCACCAAGACCGAACCAATCACCGACGCCGGCACCGAGGGGCGTCCGCGGCGGGAGGGAAACAAGTCCTCCATCATTGAATCCGGAAACAACCGGCCCCGATGCTCCGCCAAAAACGCGAAGGCACTGCCCGGGGCCAGCAACTCCCCAGCCAATGCCTCCACATCCAAAAATCCGCGCTGCGCGACCTCAATACCCTGCATGTATCAAGTCTTAACGACTCCCACCAAAAACCACGGAGGCGCGCCTTAACCACCCAAATTAATCAGCAGCGTCCTAGGCGCGGCGGTGGGACCCGGTTGACCGGTAGACGTCGAAGACGCCGTCGACCCGCCGGACGGCATTCAAGACGTGGTCCAGGTACTTGGGGTCGCCCATCTCGAAGGCGAACTTCGAGATGGCCACACGGTCGCTCGAGGTGTTCACGCTGGCCGCCAGGATGTTCACATGGCTTTCGGACAATACCCGTGTCACATCCGAGAGCAGGTTCTTGCGGTCGAGGGCCTGCACCGAAATCTCCACGAGGAACACCCCTGACTGGGTGGGCGCCCATTCCACCTCAACGAGCTTGTCGGGCTCCCTTTTCAGGTTCAGCAGGTTGGGGCAGTCCTGGCGGTGCACGGAAATGCCCGAGCCCTTGGTGACGAAACCCTCAATGGGATCCGGCGGCACCGGTGTGCAGCACCGGGCCAACTTCACGAGCACATCCTCGACGCCGTGGACGATGACGCCGGAATCGGACACGCGCGAACGGGCGCTGGGCACGTGCGTCTCCAGCGGCGCCGGCGCGTCCACGATGTCGTCATTGACCCCCAGCAGCTCGCGGAGGCGCTCGACGACTGACTGGGCGGAGGTGTGGCCGTCGCCGACGGCGGCATACAGCCCGGCAATGTCAACGTAGTGGAAGTGCTCACTGACGGCCATCAGCGCGTCATGGGTCATCATCTTTTGCAACGGCAGGTTTTGCTTGCGCATCGCCTTGGTCAGCAGGTCCTTGCCCTTTTCAATGGACTCGTCGCGGCGTTCCTTGGAGAACCACTGGCGTATCTTGTTGCGGGCACGGGCGCTCTTGACAAACTTTTGCCAGTCCTGGCTTGGCCCGGCGCCTTCTGCCTTGTTGGTGAAGATCTCCACCGTGTCGCCGTGCGCCAGTTCGCTGTTCAGCGGCACCAACTTGCCGTTGACACGGGCACCTATGGTCCGGTTGCCCACCTCCGTGTGCACGGAATAGGCAAAATCGACAGGGGTTGACCCTTCAGGAAGGGCAATCACCTGTCCCTTGGGAGTGTAGACATACACTTCCTTGGTGTTCATTTCATAGCGCAGGGACTCCAGGAACTCGTTGGGATCACTGGTTTCCTGCTGCCAGTCGACGAGGGTCCGCAGCCAGTTCATGTCCTCCTGGAGACTGGCGGGAGCCTTGTTGCCTGTCTTGTACTTCCAGTGGGCGGCCACACCGTATTCTGCCCGCTGGTGCATTTCAAGGGTGCGGATCTGGATCTCGACAAGCTTCCCGCCGGGTCCCACCACGGTGGTGTGCAGCGACTGGTACATATTGAACTTTGGCAGCGCAATGTAGTCCTTGAACCGGCCGACGAGCGGACTCCACAGGGCGTGGACTTGGCCCAGTGCGGCATAACAGTCACCCACCGTGTCAACCAGGATGCGGACCCCGATGAGGTCGTTGATGTCGTCAAAGTCCTTGTTGCGCACGACCATTTTTTGATAAATGGAATAGTAGTGCTTGGGCCTGCCGGTGACGTCGGCCTTGAGCTTGGAGACCCGCAGCATTTCGACAATCTCGCGCCGGATGATGCTCAGCTGCTTTTCCCGCTCGGGCGACCGGTCCTGGACCATCCGCACGATTTCTTCGTACACCTTGGGATACAGTGCGGCGAAGGAGAGCTCCTCAAGTTCCCACTTCATGGCGTTCATGCCGAGGCGGTGGGCCAGCGGGGCAAAAATGTCGAGGGTCTCCCGGGCTTTCTTGCCCGAGGAGGATGCCGAGACAAAACGCCAGGTGCGTGCGTTGTGCAGCCTGTCGGCCAGCTTGATAACAAGCACCCGTATGTCCTTGGCCATGGCGATGACCATTTTTCGCACAGTTTCGGCCTGGGCTGCAGCACCAAATTCGACCTTGTCGAGCTTGGTGACGCCGTCGACGAGCATCATGATCTCGGTGCCAAAATCACGTTCCAGCTCGGCCAGCGTGTACGGGGTGTCTTCGACCGTGTCATGCAGGAGTGCGGCGGCCAGGGTGCTCCCGGTCATGCCCATGTCGGCAAGTATTGTGGCAACGGCGACGGGGTGGGTGATGTACGGGTCGCCACTCTTGCGTTTTTGGCCCTCATGGTATTTTTCGGCGACGGCAAAGGCCCGCTGGATCAGGTCGAAGTCTTCCTTGGGGTTCCTGGCCCGCACAATGCGCAGCAAGGGCTCCAGGATGGGTGAATAGTTTTCGTGCGACCATCCGGTCAGCCGGGCAAGCCGGGATCTGGTGCGTTCACGGCGTCCGGGAAAAGTGGGCCTGGGCTCGGCCGGGCGGCTGCCCCCGGCTCCAGTGCCGGGGCCTGTTGTGCTGTTGTTCTCAGTCATGATCTCATGCGAGGGCGATTGATCGTTCAACGCATTGCCTCCCTCACGCACTTGCTCATCATGCGCCCCCATTCCGGGGCATTAATCCAGTCTAAGGTGCGCGGGCGGCAAATTTGACCAAAACAAAACCGGGGCCGGATGCATGGCATCCGACCCCGGCCTTCCCAACACCCAGGCGGGCTGGGCACGTGGGTGCTAGACGGCGTCGACCGTTTCAGCCGCCTTGTGCTGCTGGACCTTCTTGGCCTGCTTGGCCAATTCCGGTTCCCGCTCGCGCAGCCATGAGTACATGGGGGCCGCCACGAAGATGGTGGAGAAGGTGCTGACGATGATGCCGATGAACAACGCCAGCGACAGGTCGCGCAGGGTGCCTGCGCCGAGCAGGAAGGCACCGATGAACAAGATGGAGCCCACCGGCAGCACGGCAACCATCATGGTGTTGATGGAGCGCACAAGGGTCTGGTTGACGGCCAGGTTCACTTCCTGGGCGAACGTGCGCCGCGTGGACTTGGTGATGTCCGCCGTATTTTCTCGGATCTTGTCAAACACCACCACGGTGTCGTACAGGGAGTAGCTCAAAATCGTCAGGAAGCCGATGATGGCCGACGGCGTGACCTCAAAGTTGGATGCCGCGTAGACTCCCGCCGTCACCACCATGACAACGAGCAGGCCGACCATGGCGGCAATCGACATCCGCCAGGTCCTGAAGTACAGGGCCATCAAGATGGTGGCAAGGAACACGAACACAAAGAAGCCGATGATGGCCTGGCGGGACACGTCCTGGCCCCAGCTCGGTCCCACGAAGGTGGAGGCGATGTGGTCCTCCGTCACGCCGTAGGCCGCCTTCAGCGCATCCTTGACCTTCAGGGTCTGGTCGTCGCTGAGCTTGTCGGTCTGCACCTGCATGGTGTTGGCGGCGATGTTGGTGACGACTGCCGCCGTGCCGGGCGCCGCCTCCTCCACAGCGCCCTCGCCGATGGTCACATCGGTGTGGGCGACCTGGGAAATGGTGAACTGGGAGCCGCCGCGGAAGTCAATGCCGAAGTTGAACCCGCCGCCCAGCAAGGGGATCAGGATGGACAGGAGCACGGCAACGCCGGCAATGCTGAACCAGATCTTGCGTTTTTCAATGAACTCGTAGGACCGTTCACCGGTGTACAGTTCATTGCCAAAAGTGGCGAAACTCTTCATTACTTGCTCTCCTTGGAGTCGTCACTTGACTCGGACTTTGCAGCCCCGCCACCCCTGCTGCCGGCCATTTCATTTTCCTTGGCCGCGAGGCGGCGTTCGGCAATGGTTTGGCGGCGTTCTGCTTCGCCTGCGGCGCGGGCGTTCTTGCCCTTCACTACTTCCATGGTCTCTCCCGGCGTGCGCAGGCGGCCGGCGCCGCGGTACAGCGGGATGGCGCCAAGCTGCTTCGGGTCAAGGCCGGAGAAGGCGTGGCCCTCGCCGAAGAACTTGGTCCGTGCCAGCAACTGCAGGGCTGGGTGGGTGAACATGAAGACAACCATAAGGTCGGCCACGGCTGTCAGGCCGAGGGTGAAGGCAAAGCCCTTGACGCTGCCAACTGACACGAAGTACAGCACCAGGGAGGCCAGGATGTTGACTGCCTTGGACGCCAGGATCGTGCGCCGGGCACGCGCCCAGCCGTTTTCGACGGCGGCCACAAGGCCGCGGCCGTCGCGCAACTCGTCCCTGACACGTTCAAAGTAGACAATAAACGAGTCGGCCGTCTGGCCGATGGCGACGATGATGCCCGCCACACCGGCCAGCGAGAGCCGGTAGTTTTCAGCCCAGCCGAGCAGGATGATGGCCAGGTAGGTGATGGCACCGGCAATGACAAGGGAAAGGATGGTGACAAAACCCAGGGCACGGTACTGGAACAGCGAGTAGATGACAACGAGGAGCAGGCCGATCAAACCGGCCATCACACCCATTTCAAGCTGCTGCAAACCGAGGGTTGCCGAAATCTGGACTTCGCTTTGAATCTCGAAGCTGATGGGCAGGGAACCGAATTTCAGCTGGTCGGACAGGGCCTTGGCGCTGTCCTCGGTGAACTGTCCGGTGATGGAGGACTGGCCGTCGGTGATGACTGCCATGGACGCCGGGGCTGAAATGACGCTGTCGTCGAGCACGATGGCAAAACGCGACTGCGGGTCATCGGGGTTGGCCAGGTACTTGGCGTTCAACCGCTGCGTGACAGCCTTGAAGGCCTGTGCGCCGTCGGGCTTCTGCAGTGTCAGCTGCACCGACCATTCGTTGGTGGTGGCACCCTGCGCGCCGGCCTGCAGGCCGTAGGAAGCAGTCTTGATCCATTTGCCGGGAACTTCCACCGGACCGAGAATGTACTTGACACCGGAACCGGGCTCACAGCTCACGAGCGGCTTGTCCGCGTCGGAGGTCGTGGGCCGCTCCGTCAGCGGCGCGATGCAGCTGGTGGCTTCGAACTGCTTCATCAGCGCAGCATCAACCCAGTTGGGGTCGCTGGCGTTGGCGGGTGCGGCCGTCGGCACGGGAAGCTCGGCTTCAGGTGTCCTGTCGGCTTCCGGCACTGCCCCCGACGGCCCCTGCGTTGCCGTAATGACGGGGCGGAAGTTCATGTTGGCCGAGGCCTTGATGAGGTTGCGCTCTTCGTCCGTGGGCTTGCCGGGCATGCTCACAACAACGTTGCGCCCGCCCTCGGTGGCAATCTGTGCTTCCGACACACCGGAACCGTCAACACGCTGACGGATGATTGAGACGGCCTGGTCCAACTGTTCGGGCGTGATGTTCCCGGCGCCTTCAACCTTGGGCGCCAGAATCATCTGGGTTCCGCCCTCGAGGTCAAGCCCAAGTTTCGGCGCCCAGGTGGCAGCCCCGGCCATGACGCCGCCACCTACTGCCAGGGTGCATGCAATGATGATCGCCGCAAGCCACAGAAGAGTTCTGCGGGCTGTCGACGTCGGGCCGGTTCGTGCCATCAAGGGATCCTTCTATTGATCACGGGTGTTGTGAACATGGCAATGCTGCCGCGCCCGAAACTTTTCAGGCACAGCAGCCGCCAACCCGGATAAGGCTAGTTGTCTTTGTTGTTTTCGTTCTTCAGGCGCTCCAGGGAATCCTCCACGGATTCGCCATCGTCGCTCCGCTTTTCCAGCCCCAAGGTCAATGACGAAGCATCATCGGGAACAACGGCTTCCCCGTCCTTGGGCTCGATGATCTTGGCAACAGTCTGGCGGTGCACGGTGGCGGTGGTGCCGGGGGAGATTTCAAGGAGAATCTTGTTCTCTTCTTCGTCGATGGAGAGCACCTTGCCAAAGAGGCCAAAGTTCGTCATCATCTCAACCCCGGGAGCCAACTTGGAACGCTGTTCCTGGGCTGCAGCCTTGGTTTTCTTTTGCTTGCGGACCATCATGATGATGAGCAGCGCAAACATCGCAAACAAAAGGAGGTTCATGGGGCTCAACAAACCTGCCTGGGGGGCGGTTTCGGCGGCCAGAGTACTGCTGAGGGACACAGCTGGGTTCCATTCGATTAAGTAAGTATGGTGCCCTGGCACGAAGTGAACGTGCCGGACGTCATACCAGTCTAGAGGGTAAAGCTGAATGCGGCATGGGAAACGGCCCAAAGAAGGCCACCATTGCATGGATTGCCGCAAAATCGCCCAAAAAAGGCCGGAACCCGGGCGGTTTCAAAATTATTTTGCCGCCCATAGCTGAATCCACCAGACGGGCTGATTCAGCCCATGGAACGGGCTGCCAGCGGCACGGATCGGCAGGCGGGACGGATATGCCCCAGGGACGGGGCCGATGGCGGGACGCATCTGCCGGACGGAACGGGGCTGCTAGGCGTCCCGGTCTTCCTCGTCGAAGGGCAGCATCGCCGCAGCCACGGCGTTTCCGGGCATCTTCAGGCCCAGGTGCTCCCAGGCCGCCGGCAGGGCGATGCGCCCCCGCGGGGTCCTGCCCAGCAGCCCTTCGCGCACCAGGAACGGTTCGGCCACTGTCTCAACGGTTTCAGGTTCCTCCCCGACGGCGATGGCGAGTGTCGAAAGGCCCACTGGCCCGCCGTTGAATTTCTTGACGAGGGCTTCAAGCACTGACCTGTCCAGGCGGTCCAGGCCCTTGGCGTCGACCTCGTACATGTCGAGTGCCGACGATGCCGTGCGGGCATCAATGGTTTCCACGCCGTGCACCAGCGCCCAGTCGCGCACGCGGCGCAGCAGCCGGTTGGCAATACGGGGTGTCCCCCGCGACCGGCCGGCAATTTCGGCAAAACCGGCACTTGTCAGCTTCAGGTCCATCATGCCCGCGGACCGGCGCAGGACAAGTTCCAGCTCGCCCACTGAATAAAATTCCAGGTGGCCGGTAAAACCAAAGCGGTCGCGCAGCGGGCCGGGCAGCAGCCCCGCGCGGGTCGTGGCGCCCACGAGGGTGAAGGACGGCAGTTCCAGCGGAATGGCCGTTGCTCCGGCCCCCTTGCCCACAATGATGTCAACCCGGAAATCCTCCATGGCCATGTACAGCATTTCCTCGGCGGGCCTGGACATGCGGTGGATTTCGTCCAGGAACAGCACCTCGCCCTCGGAGAGCGAAGACAAAATGGCGGCGAGGTCCCCGGCGTGCTGGATGGCGGGGCCGGAGCTGATGCGCAATGGCGCGTTCATTTCAGCGGCCACGATCATGGCCAGGGTTGTCTTGCCCAGCCCGGGAGGCCCCGACATCAGCACGTGGTCGGCGCTGCGGCCCCGGATTTTGGATGCTGCCAGCACCAGGGCCAGTTGCTTGCGGACCCGCTCCTGGCCGACAAAGTCGTCGAGGTTCTTGGGCCGCAGCGCGGCTTCGAGGTCGCGCTCCTCCGGCTCCGCCACGGGTGCAGCCAGCTCACTGGCCGCACTGTGCCCTGCGGGTGCCGCTCCCTGGCCGATGTTTATTTGCCCCGGCAGGCCGGGGCTTGAATCTTCCGTGCCAGCCATCGCCTACCGCACACCGCTCTTTTGCCTCGTGTTGTCCTGGCCGAGCCAGCGCAGCGTGGCACGCAGCACGGCCGCCACGTTGGCGCCCTCCGCCAGCTCAGGGTCGGCCGCCACGGCAGCGTCAATGGCCTTCAGCGCATCCCTTTCGTTCCAGCCCAGGCTTGTCATGGCCGCCACCACCTGGTCCTTCCATTCCATCGCGGCAACCGCAGGAGCGGATGCCACCGCCGCACCTGTTGGCTTGAGCTTGCCCTTGAGTTCAAGGACGATCCTGCCTGCCACTTTGGGGCCCACACCCGGGACCTTGGTGAAGACCTTGCCGTCCCCGGTGTCCACACCCACCCTGATGCTTTCGGGTTCCAGAACGGAAAGAATGGCCAGCGCCAGCCGGGGTCCGATGCCGCTGACACTGAGCAGGACGTCGAAGACTTCGCGTTCCTGCTCGTCGGCAAAGCCGTAGAGCGTCATGGCATCTTCGCGCACGATCATGGCAGTCGTGAGCCGCACCTCCTCGCCCAGCCGCAGCCCGCCCAGGGTTTTCGGGGTGGCATGCACCAGCATCCCCACCCCGTTCACGTCGATGACGGCCTGGGCCAGGGAAAGCGAGGCCACGGGGCCACGGACAAAACTAATCATGGGAACTGCTCCTGACAAAAACCGAACTGGCTGGGCACTGCACAACACCAAGTATATAGAACATACGTACTAACAGCTAGCTCCAGGTGGCACCCGGCTTTTCTTTGTTTTTCTTGATCCTCGACTTGCTCTCGGCATCCCGCCACAGCTGCTGGGCCGCCGTCGAACTTTCCGGGCCTGCGGAAACGGCTCCGCCGCTGCGCCAGGCGTGGGCGATGGCAAGTGCCAGGGCATCGGCGGCGTCGGCCGGGCGGGGCGGTTCAGAGAGCCGGAGGAGCCGGGTGACCATGGCCGTGACACTGGCCTTGTCGGCGCGCCCATTGCCCGTGACGGCCGCCTTGACTTCTGACGGGGTGTGCATGGCCACGGGGATCTTGCGCCGGGCGGCACACACCATGACGGCGCCCTGCACCTGGGCCACCCCCATGACGGTGCTCAGGTTCGTTTGGGCAAAGACGCGCTCAATGGCCAAAACATCGGGCTTAAAGGCGTCCAGCCACTGGTCAACCGCTTCCGCGATGACCAGCAGCCGGGCGTCAAGGCTCAATTCATGCGAGCTGCCCACCACCCCGACGCCCACCAGGGTGGCCGTGCGGTTGGCGGCGACGTCAACGACGCCGAGCCCGCACCGGGTCAGACCCGGGTCAACACCTAAAACACGCAGTTCCTAGTCCTCTTCAAGCGCGGCGAGGACCTCGGCGCTCATGTCCGCGTTGGAGTAGATGTTCTGGACGTCGTCAAGGTCTTCAAGGGCGTCGTAGAGCTTCATGAACTTGCGGGCGTTGTCCACATCAAGTTCAACCTGCATGGACGGGACGAAGCCCGCCTCGTCGGACTCATACTCAATGCCGGCCTCGGTCAGCGCCGCGCGGATGGCCGGCAGGTCCTGGGGGTCGGAAATGACCTCAAAGCTTTCACCGTGGTCCTTGACCTCTTCGGCGCCTGCGTCCAGCACCGCCATGAGCAGTTCGTCCTCGGTGAGCTCGTTCTTGGGCAGGCCGACGATGCCCTTGCGCGTGAACATGTAGGCAACGGATCCGGGATCGCCCATGTTGCCGCCGTTGCGGCCCACGGCGAGGCGGACCTCTGAGGCGGCACGGTTCTTGTTGTCGGTGAGGCACTCGATCAAGATGGCTGATCCCTGCGGACCGTAGCCTTCATACATGATGGTCTGGTAGTCAACGGCGTCGCCGAGCAGGCCCGCACCGCGCTTGATGGCGCGGTCGATGTTATCCGCAGGAACAGAGGTCTTTTTTGCCTTTGTGACGGCAAGTTCCAGGGCGGGGTTTCCTTGGAGGTCAGCGCCGCCGCCGCGGGCAGCTACTTCAATGGTCTTGATCAGCTTGGCGAACGACTTTGCGCGGCGGCTGTCAAGAATCGCCTTCTTGTGCTTGGTTGTTGCCCATTTGGAGTGGCCTGACATGGTTACGCGTCTCCTTTAATCATGCGAATAAACAATTCGTGGATGCGGCGCTCCCCTGTCACTTCCGGATGGAAGGAGGTGGCCAGCAAATGCCGCGAACGAACGGCGACTGCACGAACTTTTAAATCAATCCTATCGTTTTGCACGGGCCGCGGCAGGTCGACAGTGGCAAGCACCTGCACGCCGGGGCCGACACGCTCAACCCACGGCGCCCGGATGAAGACCGCATGCAGGGGCGTTTCAGCTTCACCCTGCCGGGCCAGGCCGCTGAATTGCAGCTCCGTTTCAAAGGAATCGACCTGCCGGCCAAACGCGTTGCGCCGCACCGTGATGTCAAGCCCGCCCAATGTCTGCTGCGGGTTCCCGGCCTGGTCCCGGGCGGGGTCGGCAATGTCGTCAGCCAGCAGGATCATGCCCGCACAGCTGCCGTAAACAGGCATCCCGGCGGCAATGCGCTCCATCAGCGGCTCGCGCATGCCAAAGATCCGGCTGAGCTTGTCGATGGTGGTTGACTCCCCGCCCGGGATGACAAGACCGTCGACGGCGGCCAGCTCGCCTGGGCGCCGCACCGGCACCGCGGTGGCTCCGCACTCAGCCAGGGCCCGGGCGTGTTCCCTGACGTCCCCCTGCAATGCCAAAATACCAATGGTGGGCCCGGATGCGGTGGCGGATGTGGAGTTAAAAGTCACGATTACATCATAGGTGGGCGCAAACTCACACAGAAAACTTCCTTTACGCGCCGTGCCGGGTGGGAGGCGGCGGGCCCGCAAGCAAGTACCATTGTCGGCAGGACTGACGTACTAAAGATGAGGTAATGCAGTATGTGCGGAATCGCCGGATACTACGGTTATGGGGAAGATGAATCCCTATTGCAGCAGATGAATGCGTGCATGGTGCACCGGGGCCCCGATGGTGAGGGCGTGTACGCGCACGGCAACGTAGGGCTGGCACACCGCCGCCTCTCCATCATTGACGTGGCCCACGGCCAGGAGCCGATGTACAGCGCCGACGGCCAGACGGTCTTGGTCTACAACGGCGAGGTGTACAACTACCTTGACCTGCGGGCCGAGCTGGAGGCCTTGGGACGGACCTTCACCACCGCGTCGGACACCGAAGTGGTGCTCCAGTCCTACGAGGAGTGGGGCGACGCGGCCTTTGACAAGTTCAACGGCATGTTTGGCTTTGCCATCCATGACAGGAAGAACAACCGCCTGGTACTGGCCCGCGACCACTTCGGCATCAAGCCGCTGTATTACGCCACGGCCGGCACCGACGCCGCCCCCACACTGCTCTTTGGCTCTGAAATCAAGCCCCTGTTGGCCACCAACAAGCTTGAGCGCAGCGTTGACGAGCGCATCCTCTACCGCTACCTGCAGTTCAGGATCCACGACGACGAGCCGGCCACGTTCTTTGCCGGCGTGCAGAAGCTGATGCCGGGCGAAAAGCTTGTGCTGAACACGGTTGATTCCGAGGCCGGACCGGCCGGGACCATCACCATCAGTTCCTACACACGTTTCAAGGAAGAGCTCGCCGAGCTGGCCAAGGTTGAGACCCCGTACTCCCAGGCCGTCATTGACGAATACCGGGAGCGTTTCACCGAGGGCGTGCGTCTGCGCCTGCAGTCGGAAGTACCTGTGGGCACCGCCCTGTCAGGCGGACTTGACTCCTCCGCCGTCGTCGCGACCATCAACAAGCTGATGCAGGAAAATGCTGCCGCCACGGACTCCCTTGGCGCGAAGCAGCAAACTTTTTCGGCCGTCTTCCCCAACTCCATCAACGATGAGGAAGCCTACGCCGACGCCGTGCTCGAGCGCTGCGAAGGCAATGTCACCAGCCACAAGATCCTGCCGCAGCCCGGCGAATTCGTGGAAGACCTGGAAGACTTTGTGCGCACCATGGAGGAGCCCGTCATCTCCTCGGGCCCCTACGCCCAGTACCAGGTGATGCGCGAGGCCTCCAAGCACGTCTCGGTGCTGCTCGACGGGCAGGGCGCCGACGAGATGATGGCCGGCTACATCCCGTACTACTTTGCCTACCTGCGCCAGCTGAAGAAGAACGGTGAGAACGCCAAGCTGGCCAAGGAGCTGGTCGCCAGCTCGGACATCTTGTTCCGGCTGGCCCGTTTCCGGATCCAGGGCAAGCTGACGTTCAAGAAGGAAGTCGGCATTTCCGCGTTGCTGGACAAGAAGTTCACGGCCAAATACAAGGCCGAGAAGTTCGCCAACATTCCTGACAACCTCAAACTGCGCCTCATCGACGACTTGTTCCACAAGTCACTGCCGGCCGTGCTGCGTTACGAAGACAAGAACACCATGCGCTTCTCCCTGGAGGGCCGCGTGCCGTTCCTGGACAAGGAAGTGGTGAAGTTCCTGTTCAGCCTTGACGACGAGTCAATCATCAAGGGCGGCTGGAACAAGCGCATCCTGCGCGACGCCACCCGGGATTTGCTGCCTGAAATGATCAGCAACCGCCGCAACAAGATCGGCTTCACCACCCCCGAAGCCGAGTGGTTTGGGCACATGAAGGAAAAGATCTACGAGATCTTCCTGTCCAGCTCCTTCGGCGCCCGCCCGTACTGGAACCAGGACGCCGTCATCTACGCCTTTGAGGAACTCCTCAGCGGCAAGAGCTCCGGATCCACCATGGTGTTTTGGCGCTTGATCAACACCGAGCTGTGGCTGCGCGAATTCTTTGACGAACCCGAAATCAAGGCAGGCATCGAGGGCAAGAGCGACTACGTCCCCAACGCCGACAAGCAGCTCGACATCACGGTGCCGGACAGTGCCGGCACGTTCCGCCGCTACCCGCTGCGCACCGAGGTTTTCTACAAGGAAACCGACTTTGACCCCACGGCGATGACGTACGTGAAGCGCTACTTCGACGGGCTGCCCACGGCCGGCGGCGACCACGGCGCGGCAACCGCCGACACGCCCTGGTACTTGTTTGTCTCGGAGAAGATTGTTGCCATGACGCAGGGCCGCTCCATCCCCGTCTGGGACATCAAGGTCAGCAACGCGGCACGCTTCTTCTCCAAGTTCGTCACCCGCAACCCCGGCGGCATTGGCCTGGCGAGCCCGTGGTCAATGCAGCTGGCCATCGACGAGGTGGGGCTGCCGCGCATCATGTACGCCTCCGCCCGCTCCGTCATCGGCAAGCTCCAGGGCAAGTCGGGTGTGTTCTACGAGGTTGTCGGGCACAACATCAACGCGATCGACGGCGCCGCCGGCTACCAGGTGGGCACCTCAACCCACTCGGTGAAGTACGCCCCGATCGACCCCGACGGCGTGGCGGCCCGCCTGAGCGCGCTGGTCCGCAAGACTGTTCCGGCCGAGTTCGCGGCAACGTTCGCCGGCACGGCCATCATGGACGCCAACGACCTGGGAGTTGTGGCACTGGGCCACGACACGGCACTGCCCCCGTCGGTTCTTGAGAACATCTTCCGTGACAACCCCCAGGGGCAGACCACGGAGACCACCCCGATGTCGCTGGTTTTCACCCAAAAGTAGCCCGCCCGGCTGCTGCGCCAGCCAAGCCGCGCAAACCAAGGACGACGGCGAAACTTTCGTTTCGCCGTCGTCCTGCAGTTAAAACATGAAAGAGTCAAGGCATGACCGACGACAAGTTAAGCAACCCGTTTCTGGCACCCAGCGAACTCCCCCACCTGCTGCCCGACTTTGCAGCCATTGGGTTGGCGGACTATCTGCCTGCCTTCGCCGAGGGGTTTGCCCAGCAGCTGGCGGAGATCGCGGCCATCACGGCAGATCCGGCTCCGGCGTCGTTTGCCAACACCGTGCTGGCAATGGAGCGCAGCGGTGCCGTGCTGACCCGGGTGGCCAATGTTTTTTTCAACGTTGCGGGCGCCGACGGCACCCCTGCCATCCAGGAGATCGAGACTGCTGTCGGTCCACAGCTGGCAGCACACGGGGACACGGTGCTGCTCAATGCTGCCTTGTACCAGCGTTTCCTGGCGGTGCCCGCCGACGGCCTGGACGCGGAGTCGGCACGGCTGCTCGCGGAGTACCGCAAGTCGTTCACCCGGGCGGGAGTCGACCTGGACGCGGCGGACCAGGGGCGGCTGCGTGAACTGAACGGGCAGCTGTCCACCCTCGGCACCCAATTTTCGCAGCTCGTGATGCAGGCCGGCAACGAGGCGGCGCTGCACATTGTGGACACCCGCGAGCTGGACGGTCTCAGCGCTGACGACCTCGCCACTGCAGCGGCGGCGGCCCGTGCGGCGGGCCACGCGGACGGCTACCTGCTCACACTGGTCCTGCCCACGGCCCAGCCGGCCCTGGAGGTGCTCACCAACAGGGAGACCCGGCGCAGGCTGCACCTGGCCTCGGTTGGGCGCGGCGGCGGATCGGCCGGCGCCGGAGCCGGCTTAGGGTCTGGCACCGAGTCCGAGGTGCTGGGGCTGGCCGCCACCATGGCGGCCCTGCGTGCCGAGAAGGCAGCACTGTTGGGTTTTGCCTCGGAGGCTGAACGCGCCATCGAGCCGCAGACGGCCCCGTCGCTGGCGGCGGTGCATGACATGCTCTCCCCCATCACCGCCACGGCCGTCCGCAACGCAAAGGCCGAGGCGCAGAAACTGGCCGCCACGGCCGGGCACGACATTGAGGCGTGGGACTGGGCGTTTTACTCCGAGCAGGTCCGGCGGGACGAATACGGTGTTGACCTGGCCGCGCTGCGCCCCTGGTTTGAGTTGGAGTCTGTCCTGTTGAACGGCGTGTTTTACGCCGCCACGCAACTGTACGGCGTTACCTTTGCCGAACGCAGCGATTTGTCCGGCTACCACCCCGACGTGCGGATCTGGGAAGTGTCCAATGCCGACGGGTCCCCGCTGGGCCTGTTCCTCGGCGATTACTACACCCGGGACACCAAACGCGGCGGGGCCTGGATGAACTCCTTTGTCGAGCAGTCGGCACTCGAGGGGACCTGCGCCGTCGTGGTTAACAATCTCAACATCCCCAAACCGCCGGCCGGGGAACCGACGTTGCTGACCTTCGACGAGGTGGTGACCTGCTTCCACGAGTTTGGCCATGCCCTGCACGGACTGTTCTCCGACGTCGGGCATCCAACGTTTTCGGGCACCAATGTGCCACGGGACTTTGTCGAGTACCCGTCACAGGTGAATGAGATGTGGATCCTGTGGCCCGAGGTGCTGGCGAACTATGCCAGGCACTACCGCAGCGGGGAGCCGTTGCCTGACGGCACCGCGGAAAGGCTGGCGGCCGCGTCACTCTGGGGTCAGGGTTTCGCGACCACCGAGTATCTGGGCGCCGCGCTGTTGGACCTGGCCTGGCACGAGCTGCCCCCTGGCCCGGCGGTGGCGGACCCGCTGGCATTTGAGGCGGCGGCCCTGGCTGCTGCCGGAGTCGAGCTGCCTGCTGTGCCGCCGCGCTACCGGACAGGCTATTTCAACCACATCTTTGCCGGCGGCTATGCTGCCGGCTACTACTCGTACATTTGGAGTGAAGTGCTTGACGCCGACACCGTCGCCTGGTTCAAGGCCAACGGCGGGCTCACCCGCGCGAACGGCGAGCACTTCCGCAACACCCTGCTCAGCCGCGGCTTCTCGGTCGATCCGCTGCAGGCCTTCCATGACTTTGCCGGCCGCGACGCCGACACGGCTCCCCTGCTTGCCCGTCGGGGGTTGGTCTAAGCCCGTGGTGACGTTATCAGATTGCCAAGGCACACAGCACGCATGGTTCAAGGCACTGGCCGAGGCAACTGGTGGCCGGTCCTTTTCCACGCACAAGATGAACTGGGTGTGGCTGCCCGAAACCAGGGAGATGCTGTGCATGTTCCCGACCGAGATCACCGCGGCAGGGCTGCAACCTGCCCTGGGCGAGGCTGAACGGCTCGGGGCCACCGCCGTCGGCATTTGGATGAATGCGGCCGTCAGGGAAGGCATCCTGCCGCAGTACAGTTTCGATCGCGGCTGGCAGCCCTGGTGGATGACCCGGGCCCTGGATGTCGAGACGGTGTCGACTGCCAGCGATGTCCCGGACGGACGGGTCTCCCTCACAACAGTCGTTGACAACCAGGTCTGGCTGGCAACGGCCCGCAGCGGGGAGGAATGGGCGGGCCGCTCCTACGCCTACCTGCCGCCCGAGCAGGGCAAGAAGCACCTGGCCGGCATTTTTGACATGGTCGTGGCTCCCGAGCAGCGCCGGTCAGGCCTCGGCACGGCAATGCTGAAAACACTCTCAGAGGCAGCGTTCAACGCCGGCGCCGAACATCTGCTTCTGAACGCCACACCCGACGGCCAGCGGCTCTACCGGAAGTTCGGCTTCGACCTCATCGGCAAGGGCCAGACGTGGTGGTTCCACCCGCCGCAGCAAGCCTGACCCGTCCCCCACTCCAGACGCTCGCGCAGCTATGGGGCGTTTAACCCAAACGCTCTCGCAGCTACGGGGCGTTTTACCCAAACGCTCGCGCAGTCGGGTCTAGCCGTGGATTGCGCTGCCCAGCTGCCAGGTCTCCTCCTGGGTGGCTGCGGCAAAGGGACCCCGCGGCCCAGCCGTCGGAACGCCGATAACGTTGGACAGCGCATGCAGGGCACCAACGGCGTGCGGCATGCCGGCCAGCGTTTGCGCGATGGTCTGCAGACGCGCCATGCTTGCACCCTGCGGCCCACCTGTCCGGGCCAGGCGCCACACATCGATGTAATCGCCCGGCAACAGCCCGGCAAGGCCGCTGTGCCAGGCGTCAACATCGGGCCGTTCCGCCAGCAACTGGACGTCGGCACTGAGCCCGATTGAAAACTCCGGCCCGACGGCGTGCCTGAGATCGCTGACGCGGCCCGCAACATCGTCGCGCCGCATGGTGTCCTTGACAGCCGTCAGGTGGGCGTTGGCTGCCAGGTGGGCCAAGGTTGCGGGGGTGACATCATATTGGGTCTGCAGGGGTTTGTTGTAAAAGCAGATCGGCAGGGATGTTGCTTCCGCGACCGTCGTGAACAACGCGCGAACTTCCGCATCAGAGAGCGGCAGGTAGGAGAACGGGGCCAGCAACAGCCCGGCTGCGCCTGCGCGTTCGGCATCCTGCGCCAGGCGGACCACTTCCCGCGTGGACGGCGCACTCACCGCCGCGTACACCGGCAGGACAGACTCTCTCGCACCCTCCGACGCGCCAACCATGAGAGCTGATTCCACAGCGGTTTGCACCACGGACTGCCGCTCACCACGATCGAAAGTCACACCTGCACCGGACGTGCCCAGGACGGCAACTCCCGATACGCCCGCGAAGGCCGTGTTGCGCACAAGGTGGGCGAAGGAAACGAGGTCGGGTTCGCCGTCGTCCGTCATGGGCGTGATGGGGTAGGCCACGAGGCCGGTGAAGGGCTGTGTCACGTTGTCAATCCTTGGGGAAAGGTGCGAGTCCGGGCACCGGTGCAGGAGCGTCTGTAAAGAAAGCCCCACAACTGCAGGTGCGTTTGGGAAAAACGGTCCACAAGTGAGCGAGCGTCGGGATGGAGGCGGCGCTGCGGAGATTTTCCTCCCCGCAGCACCGCCCGCTGCCGGAGTGCTACCAGCCGCGCTCGGCCAGGCGGTGCGGCTCGGGGATGTCGGCGACGTTGATGCCGACCATGGCCTCGCCCAGGCCGCGGGAGACCTCAGCGATGACGGCCGGGTCGTCGAAGAACGTGGTGGCCTTGACGACGGCTGCCGCCCGCTGTGCCGGGTTTCCGGACTTGAAGATGCCGGAGCCGACAAACACGCCGTCGGCGCCGAGCTGCATCATCATGGCAGCGTCGGCCGGTGTGGCGATGCCGCCGGCGGTGAACAGCACCACGGGGAGCTTGCCGGTGTCGGCAATTTCCTTGACCAGTTCGTACGGTGCAGCCAGTTCCTTCGCGGCAACGTACAGCTCGTCCTTGGGCAGGGCCGCCAACTGGGCGATCTGGGCCCGGATCTTGCGCATGTGGCCGGTGGCGTTGGACACGTCGCCCGTGCCGGCCTCACCCTTGGAACGGATCATGGCGGCACCCTCGTTGATGCGGCGCAGGGCCTCACCGAGGTTGGTGGCGCCACAGACGAATGGAACCTTGAAGTTCCACTTGTCGATGTGGTGCTCGTAGTCGGCCGGGGTCAGGACCTCGGACTCGTCAACATAGTCAACGCCGAGGGATTCCAGGACCTGGGCCTCGACGAAGTGGCCAATGCGGGCCTTCGCCATGACGGGGATCGACACGGCGGCAATGATGGCGTCGATCATGTCGGGGTCGCTGGCGCGGGAGACGCCGCCCTGGGCGCGAATGTCGGCCGGGACGCGTTCCAAGGCCATGACGGCGACTGCGCCGGCATCTTCGGCAATCTTGGCCTGTTCAACGTTGACGACGTCCATGATGACGCCGCCCTTGAGCATGTCGGCCATGCCGCGTTTGACTCGGCTGCTGCCGGTCACCGGTGTTACATCGGTTGTAGACACAAAAACCCCTCTGGGAAGGAACGATTACTGGGCCCGTGCGCGTGATCCGCAGCACGGGTGGGCCCAGTCTATTCCGGCAGTGTGCACCGCTTGAAACGAGTGTTACTGTCCGTCGTGCCGACCCGCCGGCTGGGCTGCCGCCATCGCCTGGCGTCGGACCGTGGCCACCCTTTGGAACACCGTGACAAGGCTTGCCACGGCAAGCAGGACAAGGACGACGGCGAGCACGGCTTCGGGGATGCCCAGGCCTACCAGCCCGGTCGCCACGAGCACGACGACGAGCCTGTCGGAACGCTCGGCAATGCCGACGTTGGCCGTCATGCCCAGGCCTTCGGCCCGGGCCTTGGCATAGGAAACGATCGAGCCCAGGACCAGGCAGGCCAGGGCCATCGCGGCGATGAAGTGGTTGTTGCCGCCCGTGTAGAACCAGACGACGATGCCGGCAAACACGGCCCCGTCGCCAACCCTGTCAAGGGTCGAGTCGAGGAAGGCGCCCCATTTGCCTGAGCGGCCGAGCATGCGCGCCATGAGACCGTCGACGATGTCGGAGAACACAAAGACGGTGATGACGACGGTGCCCCAGAACAGCTCGCCCAAGGGGTAGCCGATGAGTGCGCCCGCTGCCACGCCCAAGGTGCCGATGATCGTGACGGCGTCGGGTGAGACCTTCAGGCGGACCAGGAGTGCCGCGACCGGGGTGAAGATGGCGGCGAAGAGCGCGCGGGCGTACTTGTTAAGCATCGCCGTCCCCCGACCCGCCGGAGGCGGTGCCCGGTGTGGCATCCCATGCCCCCGCGACCAGATCCCGGACTTCGCCCAGTGTTTGGGTGATGGCCCTCGTGCCGGCGATGATGGGCAGGAAATTTCCGTCCCCGCCCCATCGCGGCACGATGTGCTGGTGCAGGTGGGCTGCGATGCCGGCTCCACCGGTGACGCCCTGGTTCATGCCCAGGTTGAACCCCGAAGGGTTTGAGACTGCCCGCAGCACCCGCATGCCCTGCTGGGCCAGGGCCGCAAATTCTGCGGTTTCGGCCACTGTCAGGTCGGTGTAGTCAGGTATGTGGCGGTAGGGGCACACGAGCAGGTGGCCCGGGTTGTACGGGAACAGGTTCAGCACCACGTAGGCCAGCTCGCCGCGGTGGACGATCAGGGATTCCTCGTCGGTGCGGCCGGGGGCTGCACAGAAGGGGCAGTCGTGCACGCCTGAGACCTGCTCACCCTTTTTGACGTAGGCGAGCCGGTGCGGCGTCCAGAGCCGCTGGAAGGCATCAGGAACTCCGGGGAGTTCAAAGTCGTCCTCAACGGTGGTGGACACCGCACCTTGCTTGCTCACGCTTTACTTCCTTATCCCGCTGGTGAAAAGGCTTATGCTGTCCGGTTGCGGACGGCGTCAACGATCCGCTGCACTGCTTCATCGACTGCCACGGCATTGTCCTGGCTGCCGTCGCGGAAGCGGAAGGACACGGCGTTGGCGTCGACGTCGTCGCCGCCGGCAATGAGCACAAACGGGACCTTGTCCTTGCTGGCGGTCCTGATCTTCTTCGGGAACCTGTCGCTGGAAATGTCGACCTCGGCGCGGATGCCCTGCTTCTTAAGCTTGGCCACCACGTCGAACATGTAGTCGTTGAAGGTTTCTGCGACGGGGATCGCCACCACCTGCACGGGTGAAAGCCAGGCCGGGAAGGCGCCTGCGTAGTGCTCGGTGAGGACACCCATGAAGCGCTCCACCGAGCCGAACAGTGCGCGGTGGATCATGACGGGGCGCTGGCGGGTGCCGTCGGCGGCCTGGAATTCCAGCTCGAAGCGCTCGGGCAGGTTGAAGTCCAGCTGGATCGTGGACATCTGCCAGGTGCGGCCCAGGGCGTCCTTGGCCTGCACGGAGATCTTCGGGCCGTAGAACGCCGCGCCGCCGGGATCGGCAACCAGCTCCAGCCCGGACGCCGTGGCAACCTCTTCCAGGGTTCTGGTCGCTTCTTCCCAGGCGTCGTCGTCGCCGACAAACTTTTCCGGATCCTTCGTGGAGAGCTCCAGGTAGAAGTCCTCCAGGCCGTAGTCCTTCAACAGGGACAGCACAAAGTTCAGCGTCTCGGTGAGCTCATCCTTCATCTGCTCCTTGGTGCAGTAGATGTGGGCGTCGTCCTGTGTCATGCCGCGCACGCGCGTCAGGCCGTGGACCACACCGGACTTCTCGTACCTGTACACCGAGCCGAATTCGAACAAGCGCAGCGGCAGTTCACGGTAGGAGCGCCCGCGGGAGCGGAAGATCAGGTTGTGCATGGGGCAGTTCATGGGCTTGAGGTAGTAGTCCTGGCCGGGCTTGCGCACCGTGCCGTCCTCATTCAGCTCCGCATCAACGTGCATGGGAGGGAACATGCCGTCCTTGTACCAGTCAAGGTGGCCCGAGACCTCGTACAGGTTGGCCTTGGTGATGTGCGGGGTGTAGACAAAATCGTAGCCGGCCTCGACGTGGCGCTTGCGCGAGTAGTCTTCCATCTCCTTGCGGATGATCCCGCCCTTGGGGTGGAACACGGGCAGGCCGGAGCCCAGCTCGTCGGGGAAGGAGAACAGGTCAAGTTCGACGCCGAGCTTGCGGTGGTCGCGCCGCTCGGCTTCTGCGATGCGTTCCTGGTACGCCTTGAGGGCTTCCTTGGTGGGCCAGGCCGTGCCGTAGATGCGCTGCAGCTGCTGGTTGTTCTGGTTGCCCAGCCAGTAGGCGGCGGAGGTGCGGGTCAGCGCGAAGGCGTTGGAGATCAGCTTCGTGTTTTGCAGGTGCGGGCCGCGGCACAAATCGCACCACACTTCCTCACCGCTCTTGCGGTCAATGTTGGCGTAGATGGTGATGTCACCGGCACCAACCTCGACGTTCACGCCCTCTGCGGAGTCGGCGGCGTCGTCGTTCTTCTTGCCCAACAGTTCCAGCTTGTAGGGCTCGTTGGCCATGGCTTCGCGGGCCTCGTCCTCGGAGACGACGCGGCGGGCAAACTTTTGGTTCTGGTTGACGATCTTGAGCATCATCTTCTCGAGCTTCTTCAGGTCCTCGGGAGTGAAGGGCTCGGCAACGTCAAAGTCAAAGTAGAAACCGTCGGTGATGTACGGGCCGATGCCAAGCTTGGCATCGGGGCGCAGCTGCTGCACGGCCTGGGCCATGACGTGGGCAGTCGAGTGCCGCAGCACGTCCAGGCCGTCCTTGGAGTCGATGGTGACGGCTTCCACGGAAGCGTCGGCTTCCACGACTGCGGCGAGGTCCTTGAGAACCCCGTCCACGCGCATGACCACAACGTCGCGGCGTTCAAAGAACAGCTCCGCGCCGGTGGTGCCTGTGGCCACCGCAGTCGTCTCGCCGTCGACATTAATGGTGATTTGTGTATCCACTGGCACTGGTAACTCCTTGTTTGTCATGTGTGGCTCCATGTTTAAGCAACATACGGGGGTTGCTGTGAGCCTCTTTGATGGTATCGGTTTGCCGGTGCCCCAACCAACACGGTCGGCGCCGGGAGCATCGGGGTGTTTTGCAGATCCCAGGCCTCCAGTGCCTGCACAGTGATTCCGCGCGGTCCGGTGCGCCGGGTCACCCCCCTGATCAACAACATGCGGGTGCCAAAAAGCAACGGCCCGGACTTTTCCTGCGCCTCGGTGAAGAAGGTTGCGTCAACGCAGCCGGTGCCGTCGTCAACGCTGATGAACACCACCCGCTTCCCGCCGCGCATGGGCGGCGTTTGGGTGGCAACCCGCACCCCGGCGACCAGGACCTCAGTGTTGTTGCGCAGGCCCAGCAGCTCCTCGGCCCGGCTGACCCCCAACCGGTCCAACAGCGGGGCATAGCTCCCCATCAAGTGGTCGCTGACATCCATGGACAGCAAATCAAGTTCGGTGCCCACCGTCTCGGCCAGGCCGGCCGCCGGGTGCACGGCGTCAAGGGCGCCCAGTTCCACATCACCCATCGGCAGTGCCAGCTGGCCGGCAATGGGTTCGTTGCGCTTGTTGGACTTGTGCGCCGGCAGGCTGTTGACGTGGGCGATGAGGTCGGCGCGGTTGGCGGTATTGCCCGTCACCGCCCGGGCCTGGCGGTGCAGGGAATCCAGGGCTCCCAGCTGGGCCAGGCGCTTGAGGGTGGGCCGGCTCATTTTGGCCCTGTCCCGCAGATCGGCCAGGGAGTTGTACGGCTGGCCGGCCAGGATGCGTTTCAATTCCGTCCCGCTCAACCCGTACACCCCGGCCAGGCTCAGCCGGATGCCCGTGACGTCTCCGGCCGCCACGTTTCCGCCTGTCACGTTTCCGGCCGTCCGTTCGGCCCGGTATTCCCCGCCGCTGGCGTTGATGTCCAGCGGCAGGATGGGGATGCCCAGGCGCCTGGCCTCGGCCACCAGCAGGCGCCGCGGGTACATGCCGGGATCGTGTTCCCACAACCCTGTCAAAAACTCGGCAGGGTGGTGCGCCTTGAGCCAGGCCGACTGGTAGGTGGGGACGGCAAAAGCGGCCCCGTGGGCCTTGCAGAAACCAAAGCTGCCAAAGGCCTTCAGCGTTTCCCACACCTCATCAATGACGGCCGCACTGTAGCCGTGACGGGCAGAATTGTCCCTGAAGTACTTTTCCACCGCGGGCTCCACGTCCGGCTTGCCCAGCCCGCGCCGGAACTCGTCGGCCCTGGACAGGGTGCACCCGGTCATGATGCTGAAGGTGCGCAGCACCTGTTCGTGAAAAACAGTCACCCCGTGCGTTTCCTGCAACGCCGGGATCAGGTCGGGGTGGGCATAGTGTGCCCGGGCAAAGCCTGCCCTGCTCTCCAAAAACGGTTTGACCATGTTCGACTGCATGGGGCCGGGCCGGAACAGGGAAATGTCAATGACAAGGTCGCTGAACTCCGTCGGGGCCATCTTCCCCACCAGTTCGCGCTGCCCCGGGGACTCGATCTGGAAGCAGCCCAGCGTGTGGGTGCTGCGGATCAGCTCAAAGGTGGGTTCGTCGTCGAGCGGGACGGCGTCCAGGTCGATGCCGCCGCCGTCGTCGATGAACGCCGCCTCCGGGGAGTGGCCGCCTTCAACTGCCACGGCTTCCCTTGACGGGTGCAGGCGGATGATTTCCCGCACCGCATACGCCATGGCACTTTGCATGCGCACGCCCAGGACGTCGAGCTTGAGCATGCCCATGGCGTCCATGTCGTGCTTGTCGAACTGGCTCATGGGCAGCCCCATGCCGCTGGGTTGGACGGGGGTGCGGTTCAGCAGGGAGGAGTCCCCCAGGATCACCCCGCACGGGTGCATTGAAATATGCCGGGGCAGGCTGTCAAGACGCTCGGTGAGGTCGACGAGGAGGTCCAGCTGCCCGCCTTCCTGCCCGTCTCCCCCAGGCGCATTGCGGGACTGCTGGACCTGGGCGGCAAAATCGCGCAGCTCGGGTTTTTCCTCCAGCGCTTCCCTGAAGGACCCGGCCGAAAACCGCCACAGCTGCTTGGCTATCTGGTCGATCTCCCCCTTTTCCATGCCCAGTGCCAGGCCAGCATCCCTGACGGCGCCGCGGGCCCGGTAGCTGTTTTGCATGCTCATCAAGGTGACACGCTTGGGGCCGAAGCGTTCAAAGATGCGCCTGTACACGTTGTGGCGTTCGGCACTTTCCACATCCAGGTCGATGTCTGGCAGCGTTGACCTGTCGCTGGAGAGGAACCGCTCAAAGAGCAGCTCGTTGGCCATGGGGTCCACGGCGCTGATGCCCAGCAAATAATTAACCAACGACGACGCCCCGGAACCTCGCGCCGCCCGGCGCACCCCCATGCTGCGGATCATCTCAGCGACTTCGGCCACCGTGAGAAAGTATGAGGCAAAGCCCAGTTCGCCAATGGTGGCCAGTTCCGTCTCCAGCCTGTTGCGGACCTGCAGCAGCTTTTCACCGCGAAGTCCCCCAAAGCGCTGGTTCAGTCCTGCTTCGGTGCGTTGGCGCAGTTCGATGCCCGCCGGTTGGGACAGGCCCAGCACGTCCAATTCAGGCGTTGTTGGTTTTTTCCAGCCCAGGTCGGCGGCAGGGTCAAGCCTGCACTTGTCGGCCAGCTGGGCGGTGTTGGCCCACAGCTGCGCCAGCTCGGCACTGCCGTAGACGCCCTGGTACACAATTTCCTTGGCCACGGCTGCCATCTCGGCGGCGCCTTTAAGCCAGGCCTGCCCCGTGGGCTGCAGGTCATTGAACCGGCCAAGGGGTGCAATGTTCCGTGCAGCGTCCAGGACGTCGGCGGTGGGTGCGTCCTCCTCGCGGCTGTAGCGTGCAGCATTGCTCAGGACTGCGGGGACATCAAATTCCTGTGCCAGCTTCAGCATCCGCACGGCGTGGGCTGTGCTCATGGGGGCTCCGGGGGTGCTCAGGTGGCTGAGAATTTCAACCACCATCGACCCGGCCGGCATGGCATTGCGCCAGGCAAGGAACTTTGTCCGCGGGAGCAGGTACCTGCGCCCGCTCAACGCCCTGCCGACAGGGGAAAGGGGCCCCAGCATGACTGTCAGTGCGGGTTTTCCGGTGTCCGGGTCAAGCACGCCGGCGGCCAGCTGCCCCAGCGTCAGCCCCACCAGCTTTCTGGGCTGGTCATGGGCGGCCGAAATCAAGCGGCACAGGGCGGCGTAGCCTGCCCCCGGCGCCATAAAAGCCCCGCCATGGGCCAGGACCACCACCCTCCCTGCCGTCTCAAGGCCGTCCGGGCCGTCTTCCAAAACGGCAAGGTCAACGCCGATGATGGGGTCGATCTTGGCAGCCATGCAGGCCTTGACATGCTTGACAGCCCCGTACAGGCCGTCCCTGTCGGTGACGGCAAGTGCATCCCCGTCCACGGCGGCAACCCGCGCCAGGTCTTCGGGCCAGGAAACACCAAAGTGGGCGCTATAGGCGGAGAAGCTGTGCAAATGGACAAAGTTACGCACCGCCTTGCTCCTCCTTGAATGATTCCTCCACCGCGTCATAAATCTTTATGACCCGCCACCGTTCAGCCGGCCGGTACCGCACCACGTCAAACGTCAAGTCTTCGTCCGCCCCGCCGCCGGTTCCCCGTCCGTCGTCGAGCCGAAGCTGCAGCCGCCACATTTGGGTGTCAACAACCCCCACGCCTTCCCCGGGACGCACGCGGACATCACGCTCCCACCATGGCCGCCGTTCGTACCAGCACAGGGGATGGGGCGCGATTGAATAACACTCCCCGCGCCACCACAGCCGCAGCGGCACCCCCTCGGGTGAGCTCTCCACGGTCACGGCGTCACTGAAGATGCCCATGCCTGCGCTCCATCCCCACCCGGCAACATCAACTGCGTTTTAGGTGAATTATTCGTATTAGTACATATATTCTAATGGATTTAAGTGTACGCTCAACCTCACGCGGAAAGTACCCGCCAATTGGGAAGAAACGCTGGAGCGGGCATTAGCCCTGCGCAGAAAGCGTTATGTATAGCTGACAACGCAACAGGCGTCTAGCATGGCCTTATGGCCGTTGGCCTAGCCGCACTGCTGGCGCCACAACGATTTCAAAGGAGCGTTCCATGACTGACATGGTCACCCTCATCGCCAAAACCACTCCATTGGAACGGGAGCTCAAAACAGCGTCCCGGACTGTGCAGGAAACTGACCTTCCCCGCCTCGGCGAGCTTTACTTCACGGCGTATGACGCAGGATTGGCCGGTGACTCCCTTGAGGTTGCACTGGCCGACATCCAGGCCTCCATGGCCGGAAAGTACGGCCTTTTCCTCCCCGAGGCCTCCCATGTGGCCCTTGATGACCAGGGCAGGATCGTGGCAGCCGTGCTGGTTGTCGAACGCGCCATTGGCGACGACACGCCCGACGCCCCGTTCATCATTGAATTGATCACCGACCGCGGGCACCGCCGCAAGGGCCTGGCCGAGGACCTGGTCCTTGCCACCCTGGACACCCTCTTCAACGATGGCCAAAAGGATGTGGCATTGCGGGTTGAAGCCAGCAACTCCGCAGCCCTGGCCCTCTACCTCTCCCTTGACTTCCACCGCTGGACGCCCGAAGAAAACGACGACTAAGGACACTGCGCTTCAACGCAGACTCGCGGGGACGCACATGGACCAGCAGCTGAACCTTGTTTCACTGGGGGTCCGTGACGTTTCGCGTCCCCGTGACATTTACCTCACCCGGCTTGGCTGGAAGGCCCACCACGAGGTGGACGCCGTGGTGGCCGCCGCGCGGGAGGCCGGGGCCGTGGACGACGGCGGCCACGTCACCGTTTGGCGCCTGCCGCAGTCACGCTGCCATGGCAGTCACAGTGCCATGGCCTCGATCAATTCGGGGCCATTGTTGCGCACGTTGCCAACGGCGGAGCTGACTGGATCCAGCTGCCATTCCGCGGCCAGGTCCCAGGCTTCTGCCAGCGCAGCCTCCAGCAATGGCCCGGTTTCCTTGTTCGCCGGGTCCAGCCACTCCGCCAGCCCCGCCGGGGACAGCGGCACGGGCAGCCTGTCGTGCAGGGTGGCAAGTTCGCCCTCGGGCGGGGACCCCATGGTCAGGATGGTGCAGGAGAGCAGCCACTGCTCCGGGGAACCGTCCTCCTTGGCAGGGTCCTTCCACCATTCGTAGAGCCCGGCAAAGGTGATGAGCGAGCCGTCGGCCGAATGCACAAAATATGGCTGTTTGCTCTTGCCGTCGGGCGACTTCTTCCATTCGTAGTAGCCCTGCACCGGGACACCGCAGCGCCTTGACTTCATGGCCGAGCGGAACGTTGGCTTCTCCGCGGCAGTCTCGCTGCGCGCGTTGAAGGCACGCACGCCGATGGCGGGATCCTTCGCCCACCCGGGCACCAGCCCCCACTTGGCCACGTGGACCTGCCTGTGCACGGCACCGTCGATGAGCCGTTCCAGGACGATGGGCACGTCGGTGGTGGGCGCGACGTTCCAGGACGCCCGCAGCTCAAGGGAGGCGTCGGCCTCCGCTTCCAGCTCGGCAACCAGATCTCCCACGGCCCTTGCCATCACATATCGTCCGCACATGCAATCCATGGTGGCACACGAATCCCGGAATATAGCCTGTGCCCGGTAGCGTTGTTGCCAGTAGCAGCATAAAAACTTATCCCGCAAGGAGCATTTACGTGGACTTCACTCCCGACGCCGGCACCATCACCATGTTTTCAACCACCTGGTGCGGCTATTGCAAGCGCCTGAAGAAGCAGCTGGACGCCTCAGGAATCGGCTACACGGAGATCAACATCGAGCATGTTGCCGGCACGGCCGAACTTGTTGAAAGCCTCAACAACGGCAACCAGACGGTGCCCACCATTTTGTACCCGGACGGCACGGCGGCAACCAACCCCTCGCTGAACGACGTCAAGGAAAAGCTCAGCGTCTAACCCGGCCGCGTTTTTCGTTTGTGCCGGGGCCCGCGGGCCCCGGCACGATCCCGCGTGCCGCCTGATGCTGTAACACTCGCCCGCATCCGGCACGGGCGCGCCCTGGAGGCTGCGTCGCCGCACGCCACCGGGTGCTTCCGCCCCCGCCCTGGAAGCCGTGTAGCCTGACAGCACCCCCATTTGTTGTTCCCCGGAGGGACAAGGCAGCTAAGGAGCATTTCATGGTTCACAAGGTCAAGGGCGCAGTGGTGTTGCGCAAGGACGCCCCCGTCACATTGGAGACCATCCTCGTGCCGGATCCCGGCGCCGGAGAAGTGCTGGTCGATATCCTGACCAGCGGCGTCTGCCACACCGACCTGCATTACAAGCAGGGCGGCATCAGCGACGACTTCCCGTTCCTGCTGGGCCATGAAGCCACAGGCGTGGTCAACACGGTGGGCGCCGGCGTCACCAACGTGGTGCCCGGCGACCGGGTCATCCTGAACTGGCGCGCCGTGTGCGGCACCTGCCGCGCGTGTGCCAAGGGCCAAGCCCAATACTGCTTCAACACGGCGAATGCCACCTCAAAGATGACGCTTGAAGACGGCACAGTCCTCTCCCCCGCCTTGGGCATTGGCGCGTTCATTGAGAAGACCCTCGTCGCCGCCGGCCAGTGCACCAAGGTCGACGCCGATGTGGACCCTGCCGCTGTGGGCCTGCTCGGTTGCGGCGTCATGGCCGGCATTGGTGCGGCCATCAACACCGGTGGCGTCAAGCGCGGTGACACCGTGGCAGTCATCGGCTGCGGCGGCGTCGGCGCGGCAGCCATCGCAGGTGCCGCCCTGGCCGGAGCAACAACCGTGATCGCCGTTGACCGGGACCCCAAGAAGTTCGAGGCAGCTGTGGCACTTGGCGCCACCCACACGGTTGACGCCTCCGCCGAGGACGCGGTCGTCGCGATCCAGAACCTCACCGGAGGTTTCGGTGCGGATGTGGTGATTGACGCCGTCGGACGTCCCGAAACCTACAAGCAGGCCTTCTACGCCCGCGATTTGGCCGGCACCGTGGTCCTGGTGGGCGTGCCCACACCCGAGATGACCCTTGAACTGCCGCTGCTTGACGTGTTTGGCCGCGGCGGCTCGCTGAAGTCGTCCTGGTATGGCGACTGCCTGCCCTCCCGCGACTTCCCCATGCTCGTTGAGCTGTACAAGCAGGGCAAGCTGGACCTTGACACCTTTGTCAGCGAACGCATCACCATCAACGACATTGAGGCCGCGTTTGCCAAGATGGGCCAAGGCTCAGTACTGCGATCGGTGGTGGAGTTCGCATGAGCGCACGCATTGAACACCTCATCACCTCAGGGACTTTCTCGCTCGATGGCGGCACCTGGGACGTTGACAACAACGTCTGGATCGTGGGTGACGACGCCGAGGTGTACGTGATCGATCCCGCCCACAATCCCGCTGCCATCAAGGAGGCTGTGGGGGAACGCAGCGTCAAGGCTGTCCTGCTGACGCATGGCCACGACGACCACATCCGCCACGCCCGCGCCTTTGCCGAACTGGTGGGCGCGCCCGTGCTCATGAACCCGGCGGACCAGATGCTTTGGGAAGACATCTACCCCGGCACCACACCCGATGGCACCATCGCCGACGGGGACGTTTTTGAGATCGCCGGCACCCGGTTGACCGCGCTGCACACCCCGGGCCACTCCCCCGGGTCCACGTGCTTCCATGCAGCAGACCTGGGCACCGTCTTCAGCGGCGACACGCTGTTCAATGGCGGCCCAGGCGCCACGGGACGTTCCTACAGCGACTTCCCGACCATCGTGAAGTCGATTGCCGAGCGGCTTATGACACTGCCGCCGGAGACTGTCGTCAACACCGGTCACGGCGATTCCACCACGGTTGCCGCCGAGGCGCCGGGGATTGCAGCAGCCGAGGCCTAAAGCGAGGGGTCCGTGCGGGCCTGCCGGAAGCATCGGCTGGCCGCACTGTGTGGAAATTGCACTGTGTGGAAATTGAAATGGTGGCTGGGAACGTTCCCGGCCGCCATTTCTGCATCCCCAAGTGGCGCAACCACACACCGCCTCCCCACACCACCAGAATTCACCCCTGCCCCAGTTTGAGCCCTGCCTCCTGGGAGCGCCGGGAGCGCCGGCGGACGGTATCACAGGTCACTAAAGACCGAGTAAGACTATCGCAACAATTGACTGACTGACGGTTAACTATTTGCTAAAATCGCAAACTCCTCACTAACGTTGCACCATGTCCACTAACCAAACTGCCACGTCCGGGCTGCCGGAGCGTGCCCGCCAAGCAATTCGCAGTTCGGGCTTGGCCCAGCGCGAAGTGTCGCGCCTGATAGGTGTTGACGAGACCAAACTTTCCAAATCCCTCAAGGGAATCCGCCGGCTGCTCCCGCACGAGGTAGTGCTCCTGGCCACCGTGACCGGGGTAACCGCCAACTGGCTGATCACGGGGTCCGACACCGGTGCCAGCCACACGGTCGCCCCTCCGGACCGGGTGCTGCCCACGAAACATCGCGGGGAAGACAACAAGCAGGCACAGCGGCGCAGGGCCATCGTTGAAAAGGCCTGGTGGCTGTTTGCCGAACGCGGCTACGCCACCGTCCGCATCGCAGACATCGCCGCGGAGGTCGGCGTCAGCACTGCGGCCGTGCACTACTATTTCCCCACCAAGCAGGCCGTCTTTGCCGAGACGCTGCACTATTCGGTGAAGCTCGCCTTTGACCGCCAGGCTGTCGAGCTGCACCAGTCCATGGATCCAGCGACACATCTCAAACGGCTGGTGGAACTGCAGCTGCCGGCCGGGCCGGACGGCCGGGCAGAATGGTCAATTTGGCTGCAGACCTGGTCCCGGCTGGCTGTCAATGACGAAGAACTTGCCTCCCACACCACAGGCTATGACCGATGGGCGTCCACCGTCCTGGAGATCATCCGCGCCGGGCAGGCTGCCGGTGATTTCATCGCAACAGATCCCGTGGTCGTCACGGACGAGCTCACAGCCCTGATCGACGGCCTGGGCATCAAAGTACTCACCGGCATCCTGACAGCCGAACAAATGCAGGCCCGGGTCTATGGCTTCATCGACCGCACCATCATCAGCCCCACACCAGCTGCACCAGCCACAACTCAAGGAGTCCATCCATGAACCGCAATGTCATCGTCACCTGTGCCCTGACCGGGGCCGGAGACACCGCCGGCCGAAGCGAGCACGTCCCCGTCACCCCGGATGAGATTGCCGCGGACGCCATTGCGGCCGCCCGCGCCGGGGCCTCGGTGGTCCACATCCACGTCCGCGACCCAAAGACCAAGCAGGGTTCGCGTGAGGTGGGGCTGTACCGTGAGGTCGTCCGCCAAATCCGGGAGTCCGACGTCGACCCCGTCATCAACCTCACGGCAGGCATGGGCGGGGACTTGTTCATCGACCCGGCCAACCCGACCGAGCACCTGCCCGGCACCGACCTGGTCAGCGGGCTGGAACGTCTGGCCCACGTTGATGAGCTGCGCCCGGAAATCTGCACCATCGACTGCGGTTCACTGAACTTCGGCGAAGGCAGCCAGCTCTACGTCAGCACCCCTGACATGCTCCGCGAGGGCGCGGCCCGCATCAAGGAACTCGGCGTGAAGCCGGAAATGGAGATCTTTGACACCGGCAACTTGTGGTTCGCCAATGTCATGGTCGAGGAAGGCCTCATCGCACCGCCACCGCTGTACCAGCTGTGCATGGGCATCCCCTACGGAGCCCCTGTCGACCCCGGCCTGCTCCAGGCGATGGTCAACCTGCTGCCCGACGGCGCCCAATGGACGTCCTTCGCGATCGGCCGCAACCAGCTGCCGTGGGTGGCCCAGTCAGTGCTGCTTGGCGGCCACGTCCGGGTCGGTTTGGAAGACAACCTCTACCTGTCCAAGGGTGTCAAGGCGACTAATGCGCAGCTGACCGAGCGCGCCATTGACATTGTCCACAACCTTGGTTCCTCCGTGGCGACTCCCGACGAGGCCCGCGAAATCCTCAAGCTCGAAAGCAGGGGTTGACCTTGACCGCTTACCCGAACATGCACGACGTCGACACGGTGGCCTGCGTGGGCATCGGCACCATTGGCGGGGGCTGGGCCGCGTACTTCCTCTCCCGCGGCTTCCGTGTGCAGGCCTGGGACCCGGCCCCCGATGCCGCAGAAAAGCTTGGCCACCTCATTGACGCGGCCTGGCCGGCACTGACGGAACTGGGCCTGGCACCCAACGCAGACAAGGACAACTGGAGCGTCCACCCCGAACTGGCCGACGCCGTGGCCGGCGTCGGCTTCATCCAAGAGAGCGCCCCCGAGGTCCTTGACCTGAAGCTGGACCTGCTGGCGCTCATCGACGCGGCGGCGGCACCGGGGATTGTGGTGGGTTCCTCCACCTCCGGCTACGGCATGTCAGAACTGAACACGCGTGCGGCCAGCCCCGCCCGTCTCGTGGTGGGCCACCCGTTCAACCCGCCATACCTGATCCCGTTGGTGGAAGTCGCCGGCGGCGAGGGCACCGACCCGGTGGCCGTGGCCTGGGCGTCGCAGTGGTACGACTTCATCGGCAAGTCGGTGATCACCATGGACCGCGAAATTCCCGGCTTCATCGCGAACCGGCTGCAGGAGGCGCTCTGGCGCGAGGCCCTGCACATGGTCGACAACGGCGAGGCGACGGTCGAGCAAATCGATCTGGCCATCACCGACGGCCCAGGCCTGCGCTGGCCGCTCCAGGGCCCCATGCTGACATTCCACCTGGCGGGCGGGCAGGGCGGGATGGCCCACATGCTTGACCACTTTGGCCCTTCGCTGAAATCCCCGTGGACCCGCTTGGAAGCCCCCGAGCTCACCGACAAACTGCGTCAGGACGTCATTGACGGCTGCGATGAAGAAGCCGCAGGCCGCAGCATTGACGAACTCATCTCCGCACGTGACGCCGGCATCATCGCCATCCGCCGCGCCCTGGCACAACTGCAGAGCGGCAACTGATGGTCCTGACCCCGTACACCTGCACGGTCCTGCCGGAATGGATTGATTACAACGGGCACATGTCCGAAGCGTTTTACGTGCTGGCATTCGGCTTCGCCACCACCGCCGCCATGGACCAGTTCGGCATGGATGCCACCTACCGCGAGTCCACCGGCCAGTCGCTGTACACAGTAGAAGCGCATGTGCGTTACCTCCAAGGGGTAGGCGCCGGCGACGAGCTCACCGTCACCACCGTGATCGCCTCTTCCGGCGCCAAAAAGCTCCATCTGGCCCACGAAATGCACTCCGGCGGCCAGCTCGTTGCCACCGAAGAACTCATGGGTCTGCACGTGCACCGGGGCGGCGCCACCGTGCCCTTTCCTGCCGCCGTGCTCGGAGCCATTGGCAGCTTTCCCTCCCACGTACCCGATTGGAGCGGCCGATCCATTACCGCCTGACATTCCCTTCAACGAAACGAGATTGTCTTGATTTCCCCTGAACCATATAAGCACCGGCCATATCCGGCCGGGCCTGCGCTGTCACGCCGCACAATTCTGGGCGGCGTGGTGCTCGGGCTTGGCGGCCTGCTGAGTGCCTGCGGCTCCGGTGAAGCATCGACCATCCCCACGCCCAGCGGCCCGCCCGCAAAAGGCGGAAGCCTCCGCGTCGGCCTGGCCGGCGGAGGCGCGTCCGACTCGCTGGATGCCCACTCCCCCGTCAACACACCCGACATTGCCCGGGTGATGAACCTGTACGAGGCGCTGCTGTACCGCGACGAGGATTTCGCGCTGCAGCCGCTGCTCGCCCTGAGCGCAACCGCTGACGACGACGCCCTGGTCTGGACGGTGAAGCTGCGCCCCGGCGTCCGGTTTCACGACGGCCGTGCCATGACGTCCAAGGACGTCGTTGCCACGTTCGCCCGGGTCATGAACCCCAAGGATCCCAAGAGCGGGGCCGCCGCCCTGACCATTCTCGAGGACGTCGTGCCCGTCAACGACCTTGAGATGGAATTCCGGCTCAACACCCCGACCGCAACCTTCGACGACTCGCTGGGCCAATACGCCCTGGGCATCGTCCCGGCGGACTACGATCCGGCACACCCCATCGGCACCGGCCCGTTCAAGGCCAAAAGCTTCGACGCCGGCCGGCAAAGCGTCTTCACGCGCAACGAGAACTACTGGCGCGAAAACGAACCGCACCTGGACGAGCTCGTCATCCTGAACTTCAGCGACGACGACGCCCTCATCAATGCGCTGCTCTCCACCCAGGTTGACGCCATCGGGCAGATTCCGCTGGCATTGCTGGAAGTCATCGGTGCCGACCCCCGCATCGACATACTGAATTCGACCACCGGGGCTTGGCTGCCGTTCACCATGCGCGTGGACAAGGAGCCCTTTGACGATGTCCGCGTTCGCCAGGCGTTCAGGTTGGCCGTCGACCGTCCGCAGATGATCGAACAGGTGCTCAGTGGCAACGGCACCGTTGGCAACGACCTCTTCGCGCCATTTGACCCCGGCTTTGCCAAGAACCTGCCGCAACGCACGCAGGACATTCCGCAGGCCAGGAAGCTGCTGGCGGAGGCAGGCTACCCCAATGGCCTCGACATCGAACTGGTGACGGCCCCCATCCAGGCCGGTGCCGTGGAAGCGGCGCAGGTCTTCGCCCAGCAGGCTGCCGCGGCCGGCATCCGGGTCAAGATCCGCCGTGTGGACACCACCACATTCTTCGGCGACGACTACCTGTCATGGACCTTCTCCCAGGACTTTTGGTACACCCGCAACTTCCTGCCACAGGTCAACAGCTCCATGCTGAAGACCTCCCCATTCAACGAAACACACATGGATGATCCCGAATTCCTGGCCCTGTCGGAGCAAGCCGCAACGGAGCTCGACGAAGCCACGCGCAACTCCCTGGTCACCCAGGCCCAGGAAATCCTTTACGAGCGGGGCGGCTACATCATCTGGGGCTTCCCAAACCAGGCGGACGCGTACCAGCGTTACGTGGCCGGCCTGGTCCCCAACAAGACCGGTATGTCGCTCTCGGGCTATGAATTCCGCCGTGTCTGGATTGGGGCCTCCCAGTGATTGCAAAAATGATTGTCCGCAGGCTGCTGGTCAGTGTCGTCATCCTCTTCGCTGTCTCCCTGCTTGTCTTTGTGGCCACACTGCTGCTGCCGGGGGACCCTGCACAAGCGATCCTGGGACAGCAGGCCACCCCCGCCCGTTTGGAAGCCCTGCGCGGGCAGATGCACCTCAACGATCCGGTCTGGCAGCGCTACTTGACCTGGATTGGCGGTCTCTTCACCGGTGATCTCGGCTATTCAGCGGCCACCGGCGGTCCGGTCTCGGACCTGCTGGGTGAACGCATCCAGGCCTCCCTGGTGCTAATGGCCCTCGCCTCGGTGGTCGCCATTCCGGTGGGCATCATCGTCGGCACGTTTTCCGCGCTTAGGCGCGGCCGCGCGCTGGATCACACCGCCACCACCATCAGCCTGGTGCTGGCAGCCCTGCCGGAGTTCGTTGTCGGCATTGCCTTGATCGCACTGTTCTCCACGTCTGTGTTCAAGATCTTCCCCTCGGTGACCATGGCCCCGCCCGGCGAAGCAGTTTGGGACTATCCCATCCAGCTGTTCCTGCCGGTCCTGACACTGGCCCTGGTGGTCACCCCGTACATAGTGCGCATGATGCGTGCCACCATGCTGGAGGTCCTGGACTCGGGCTTCGTTGAAATGGCCCGCCTGAAGGGTGTGCCCGAACGCGATGTCATCCTCAAGCACGCCATCCCCCACGCCTTGGCCCCCGTGGCCCAGGTGGTGGCGATCCAGTTGGCCTGGATGGCCGGTGGCGTGGTCGTCATTGAATTCCTGTTCCGTTACCCCGGCATGGGCAGCGCCCTGGTCGATGCCGTCACCAACAGGGATGTGCAGGTGGTTCAGGCCTTGTCCATCATCATTGCCGCCGCATACATTGTGGTGAACCTGCTGGCCGACATGGTGGGAATCCTCACCAATCCGAAACTACGCACGGAGGCAGCACGATGAGCATTATCGAAGCTCCCCTGGAAACCCCCGAAGAACTCAAATCCCCGCCCCACCTGTTCGCCCGCATGATGCGCCAGCGCCAGGCCAAGGTTGGGATGGCCCTCACCGTCGTGGTCCTGGCCGCAGCATTGCTCGGACCGGTGCTGCTGCCCTGGATCACGGGGCTGACCAGCACCGAGTTCACGGGCCGGCCCTTCACCCCGGGTGGTCTCTTCGGCACCGACAACCTGGGCCGCGATGTGTGGTCCCGCTTCCTGGACGGCGGGATGCTCCTGATCGTCTACTCCGCCCTCGCAACATTGCTGGGCATGGCCATCGGAGTGACCGTGGGCATGACGGCCGCCTACTCCGGCAGCCGGACAGACGGGCTGATCATGCGCGGAAACGACGTGCTGCTGGCATTGCCGCAGCTCGTCTTTGCCCTGCTGGCCATCACCGTGCTCGGCCCCCAAGGCTGGGTGCTGGTGGTCGTCATCGGCGTCAGCCACGCCCCCCGTATTGCCCGGGTGACGCGTTCGGCCACAGCCGCAGTCATCACCGAGGACTACATTCGCGCCAGCGAAATGTATGCCGTGCCCAAGTGGAAGATCCTGCTCACGGAAGTGCTGCCCAACATCACCGGGCCGCTGATGGTCGAACTTGGCCTGCGCATGACCTACTCCATCGGCTTCGTCGCGTCCCTGTCCTTCTTGGGACTGGGCATGCAGCCTCCGACGGCGGACTGGGGCCTGATGATCAACGAGAACCGGATTGCCCTGGTCATCCAGCCGTGGGGGGTCATCCTCCCGGTACTTGCCATTGCCGTCCTGACCGTAGGCACCAACCTCCTGACCGACTCGCTGGCGCGGGCGTCGGCCAACCTGAACGTGGGGAACCAAGCATGAACACCACCTTGATTGAGAAGCAAAAGCTCGACACCGTCCTGCGCACTTCCGAGCTGCGGGTCTCCACCCTCACAGGGACCGAGATCCTGCACGGCATCAGCTTCGCTCTCGAGCCGGGAAGAATCCTGGCCCTTGTCGGCGAATCCGGTTCCGGCAAGACCACGGCCGGGCTGGCCTGCATGGGCCACTTCCGCCAGGGGCTCCAGTTGACCGGCGGTTCGGTGGAATTGGAAGGGACAGGGCCCGGGAACATCCTGGAGCTGCCCGAAAAGCAGTTGCGCACCCTGCGCGGCCGTCGAATCTCCTACGTGCCCCAGGACCCGGCACTGTCACTGAACCCGGCCATGCGCATTGGGGAGCAAATCCTGGAAACGTTGCGGGTGCACGATTTCGGCAGCTCCGGCGCCGAACGCCGGGAACGTGTCGCCGAAGTCCTGACCGAGGTCGGACTGACCAATGACAACGCCTATCAGCGCCGCTACCCGCACCAGCTCTCCGGCGGCCAACAGCAGCGCGTTGGCATCGCCATGGCGTTCGCCTGCCGTCCGTCAGTCATTGTGTTGGACGAACCGACCACCGGCCTTGACGTCACCACCCAGGCAGTTGTCCTGGAAACCATAGGCCAGCTGGCCCAACGCCACCAGACGGCGGGGCTGTACATCACCCATGATTTGGCCGTGGTGGCCAAGGTGGCCGATGATGTGGCCGTCATGCTCGAGGGTGACATCGTCGAGCACGGACCGGCACGCGAGGTGTTGTTCTCCCCCGCCCACCGCTACACGCGCAAACTGCTCCGGGCAGTTCCTGACTTGGCCGGGCGGCGCCGCGTCGGAGACGTTGAGGCCATCACAGGCGAACAACCGATTGTGGTACCCGGGCCGCTGGGCACCCCTGACACCACCGCCGCGACGCACCCCAAGGACGACGCCAAACTGCTGCCCGAGACTGCGTCGGCACAGGCCGAAGCGGCTGTCCCGTTGCTGCAGGTCAGGGACATCGCCTTGGCCTATGGTGAAAACAAGGTCCTTGACGGCATCAATTTCAACCTGATGGAAGGCGAGTCCATGATGCTGTTGGGCGAGTCGGGCTCAGGCAAGACCACATTTTCCCGCTGTGTGGCCGGGCTGAACGACAGGTACTCAGGCACCGTCGATCTCTTTGGCACAGAGCTGGCCAAGGGGACAAGCCATCGTTCGGCCGAGGACCGGGGCCGCATCCAATATGTCTTCCAAAGCCCATTTTCGTCGCTGAACCCGCGGCGCACCATTGCCGATTCAGTGGCCGTTCCGCTACAGATGTCAGGTGTCGTCGACCGCAAGAAACGCCGTGTCATGGTGCTGGAGGCATTGGACCAGGTGCGTCTTGGCCGGAGCTACATGGACCGCCGCCCCGGGGACCTCAGCGGCGGTGAACGGCAGCGCGCCGCCATCGCCAGGGCCCTGGTCAACGCCCCTTCGCTGCTGGTGTGTGACGAAATCACCAGCGCCCTGGACGTTTCAGTGCAGGCCTCCATCCTGGACCTGCTGCGCACCTTGCAGTTGGAAACAGGGATGTCGATGCTGTTTGTCACGCACAATATCGCCTTGGCCCGGCACATCTCCCAGCGACTGGCCGTACTGCAAAAGGGCAAGATCGTTGACCTGGGCACCACCGAGGAAGTCCTGAACAACCCCCAGCACAGCTACACCCAGGAACTCCTCGCCAACGTCCCCACCTTCTAAGGATGAATTTGAGAACACCACCCGTCACCACCGCCAGCAACGACGGCCTCCCCGACGCAGGCTTCAGGCACCTCCACGAAGTGTTTGAGACCCATCTGGGCCGGGCACAGGGTGGCATGGCCTTCTGCGTGTACCGCGAGGGGGCCCCGCTGGCCCGCTTTTACGGCGGGCGGACAGTGCGCGACGGCGGCACCCCTGCGGAAGGTGCTGCACAGCCGTCGAACTGGTCTGACAACACCATGGCCGTACTGTTTTCGGGCACCAAGGGAGTAGTGGCCACTGTGGCCGCCGTCCTGGCTGACCGCGGACTGCTGGACCCGGCCGCGCTTGTAGCCTCGTATTGGCCGGAGTTTGCCGCGGCAGGGAAGGAGAGTGTCACGGTGGCCCAGCTCCTGAGCCACACAGTGGGCCTGGTGTATGTCGATCCTGAACCCGGCGAGGAGCTCAGATACGACAACCGGGCACAGGCCGCCATCCTGGCAGCACAGGCGCCGCTGTGGAACCCTGGGAGCAAGGTTGCCTACCATGCGCTGACTTATGGTTTCCTGGCCAGCGAGCTATTCTTCCGGGTGACCGGCAAGGGCATCGGGACACTGGTGCGGGAGTTGGTGGCAGAGCCTTTGGGTCTGGAGATCCACCTTGGCCTGCCGGCGGAACTCGACGGCCGCCTGGCCACCATCTTCCGTTCGGAAAGCTACGCCATCAGCACGTTCCTGCAGGACCCGGAGCGACGCAAGATCGTGGACCGCATGTACGGCCAGAGCCTCACCGGGGCCGGGGACCCGTTCAACTCCGCGCAGATGCGCCGGGCGGAAATGGCATCCGGCGGCGGCATCGCCACGGCCGACGCCATGGCCTCCCTGTACTCACAGCTTGCCGCGCCCAAGCCTGCCTTGGCCTCTGCTGCCGCCCTGGCAGCGGCAACCACGACCTGGGCCGAGGGGGTGGACGCCGTCAACGACCGTCCGCTGCGCTTTGGCCTCGGCTACGAGCTGGCCGACCCGTTGGGCAGCTACGGCCCGGTGGCCCCGGCCTTCGGCCATTCCGGAGCCGGAGGCGGGCTCCACGGTGCCTGGCCTGGAAAGAACGTTGGCTTTTCCTTTCTGACCAATGAGATGCTCTCAGAGAACCAGGACCGTCGCGCCAAGGACCTGTTGGCCGCACTCGCCAGAACCGTATAGCACCACAGCAGGCAACTGGCACCCACCAATCAGCTCGGGCGCCAGCTGCCTGCCGCGGGGCCGGCCTGTCCGGACGCGGCCGCGCCTTGCCGTTATGCCAACTGTGTATGGTGCCCGTACGCCACCAAGACAGCCGCTTCCACGTCATCCACGGTGAGCCCCGGGACCAGGTCCTCAACGGCGCCCGCCGTGGCAGGGTCCCAATCGAGCCCTAGTGCGGCATACGTGTCAACCAGCACCTTGCGGATGGGCGCCGAGTTCTCCACCACAATGACTGAACTGAACAACCATGCTCCGGCCACCACCCGCTGCGCAGTGCCCACCAGCTTGATGCTTGAGGCCGCCGCGCCGGAACCGCCCCTGTCTGTCGGGGCGTGGCGGCCGTGGACACTGAATTCACCCGGGCAGTATTCGCCGGGGATTTCCCCCACGCCTGCGTCGATGCCCAGTGACTGCAGCGCCTGGGCAAACAAGTCGCCAAAAAAACCAAACCTCGCCTTGGCGCCGGCAATGGCGTCGTCCTCGCGCTGGATGTGGTCAACAATCAAGGTGCCCCGGTGGTAGGCCGCAGCCCTGCCGCCGGCGCGCCGCACGGCCGGCACAAAGCCGTCCTCACGCGCCGCCTGCTCCGCCCTGGCAAAGCCCGCCAGCCTCGTGTCACGCTGGCCAAAGGCCACTGTCGGTTCCGGCCGATAAAAGCGCAACATGTCTGGCTGCTTGCCCGCCTTCACCTGGCCAAGAAGGTCCAAGGCGTGGTTGAGATCTGCCTCGGCGCCGAGATTGACACGTTGTTTGCAGACTTCCAGCCGCGGGGCGAGGAACGGGCTCATTTGCTGAGCGGGATGGGACGCACTGTCAGGATCTGTTCGGCGCGCCCAAAGGGGCCCTTGGCGTCGTTGAGCACCGAGGAGGTCAAGCCAACACCGTCGCCGCCGATGGTCACGTGCGTGTCCAATCCGAGCCATTCGCCCACGGGTTCACGGTAAATATGGAGGGAAAGGTCAACGTTGGGGAACATGTGTCCCCCGGGCACGGGCGCCATGCGGGCCGAGATGCCGTTGGCGCTGTCAACCAGGCCCAACAGGCGCACCAGCGGCGAGGAGTGTTCGCCGCCGTCGAGCATGGTGTGGGGGCTGCGCAGCCAGGCCTGTCCGCGGCCGGGCCGGTGTTCGGGCAGTGCACGGCCTTCAAGGGTCTTGATGAAACCGCCGGGCCACATCGTCATGCCGTCCCACGCGACCGCGTCCTCAAGGCTGCCCATGGGTTCATCCTCGTACCCTTGAACAGCCGTGGTGTCATTTGTCTGCAGGCGCCAGGCCGTGGCCCGCACTGCCGGACGGCCCGCAGCCGTCAGCTCGGCCTGCACCAGTTCAATGGTCCTGCCCGGTCGCAGGAGTGTGGTTTCAATGCTGAATTCTCCGGCCGGGATCAGGCCAAGGATGTCAAAGTTGATCCGGACCAGGCGCATGTCGGCTCGGGGCTGGAATTGCTCCAGGGCGTGGACCATGATGCCGGTGACGGGGGCCATGTGTTGTTCATGCGTGTTCCAGGCACCCTGGGCGTGAATGGTTGATTCGTAGCGGTTGCCGCCGAGGTGGCGGTAGTACGACATGGTTTCGACGGCTGTGCGTGTGGTTGTCTCCGGCATGGCTAAGACTCTACCGGCACGGGCGCCCCGCAGCCCAAATGGCTGCTACGCCTCGGGCTGCGTGTAACCGGCAGTTTCCTGTCCCATGACCGGGCAGTCTTCCAGGGCACTCCGGTCAAGCTTGCGGCTGCGGGAGACCCGGTACAGGTGGACGCCCAGGAAGGCGGCAGCAGCCATCAGGACCAGGGCGACCAGGGCCAGGGGTGAGCCGGCGGCCGCAGCGAGGGCGACATCAAACGCGGCAAGCCCGATGGTCGCGTAAATGCAGGCCCAGGCGATGGAGCCCACGATCGTGGCGGGAATGTAGCGGCGCAGGGGCATCCGGCCCAGCCCGGCTGACATGTTGACGGCTGTCTGGATGCCGATGGTCAAGAAACTCACGCTCACGGCGGGGGCACCCCACCGGGCAATGATCTTTTCCGCGCGCAGCACTGCCGGGGAATCGAGGTGTTTCTGCAGCCGGGTCTTGCGTCCGCCGGCGGCCAGGCCGCGGCCGGCCCAATAGGTGGCATTCGAGCGCAGCATGACAATGACAAACAACGCCAGGAAGGCCCAGACAAAGGGAAGAGAGGTGATGCTTTCCATCATGTGCGCCAACTACCCCCTGGGTAAGAAAATAATATAGCCACAGAAATCTGCGCTAATAGTCTTTGCCCATCCTATCGAAGTCAGGCAAGGTTGCCCTAATTTGCCAGGAGTGGTCCCGCTCCCCGGGCACTGTTGCGGCGTCGGCCCGCCGCGTAGCATCGAAGGACAGCCCACATTCGCCAAGGTCCGGGAGGCTCCCATGACTGACACCGCAGCAGGCGAGACTGGCGCACCAGGCGCGATAGCAACGACATGCTGCATTGCCGGCGGCGGGCCCGCCGGCATGATGCTGGGCTTGCTGCTGGCCCGTGACGGAGTTGACGTCACAGTTCTGGAGAAGCATGCAGACTTCTTCCGGGACTTTCGCGGCGACACGATCCATCCGTCCACGCTGGACTTGATCGACCAACTGGGGCTGCGCAGCAAGTTCCTGCAGATTCCACAAAGCAGCATCACCACCTTGGACATTGTGGTGGGCGGGACACGGCTGACCCCAGTCAACTTCGGCGCCCTGTTCGGGCCAAACAAGCGCATAGCACTCATGCCGCAGTGGGACTTCCTGGACCTGCTTGCCCGGGAAGGCGGCACCCTGGCGAACTTCCACCTGTTGATGGGCACGGAAGTGACAGGCCTGCTCCGCACCGGGGCTGCGGTATCGGGCGTGCTGGCACAGGGCCCCGAAGGGCCACTGCGGATCACGGCGGACCTGACAGTGGCGGCCGACGGCCGGGGCTCCACAGTGCGGGCCGCCGGCGGCCTTCTCCCGGAGGCACTCGGCGTTGCCATCGACGTGCTGTGGTTCCACCTTCCCACTCCCCCGTCGCCGCCGCCTGACACGCTGGGGTATCTGCGCAACGGCACCATGCTCATCACCATCCCGCGCACCGGCTACTACCAAATGGGCATGCTCATCCCGAAGGGCGGCTTCGCCGGAATGCGGGCCGAAGGGATGGCAGCATTTCGGGAACGAATCCGCGCCAACGCCCCCTTCCTGGCGGCCGAGGTGGAGTCACTGCATGACTGGAACGAGGTCAAGCTCCTCTCCGTCCAGCTTGACCGCCTGAAACAATGGTCCGTGCCCGGGCTTTTGTGTCTTGGCGATGCAGCCCATGCCATGAGCCCCGTCTTTGGCGTGGGCGTCAACTATGCCGTGCAGGATGCCGTGGCCGCCGCCCGCCTGCTCGCGCCGCCACTGCTCGCCGGCGCCCCCACGGACAAGGCGATGCACCGGGTGCAGCGCCGGCGTGAATGGCCCGTGCGCCTCATGCAGCCGCTGCAGCAGCGGGTTCACCGGCTCCTGGCCAACGCTTCGGTGGCCAATCTCGACTCAATGCCGGCGTGGCAGGCCCGGCTGGCCACACTCGCCGCGAAGGCCGCACGCCCGTGGACAGCACGCCTGGTGGGGCGCGGCTTCCGGCCGGAAAAGCTCCGGCGCGGCACGGCACACAGAAACTAACGATGTGAGTTAGTGCACATTAACTGATTGTCGTATTAGCATCGACACATGACCACCGATGTTCATGCTTCACTCACGTCAGGCACCACCTCCACCCCGCTGCTGGACGACACCATTGGCGCCAACTTCGCCAAGAGTGCCGCCCGCTTCCCGGATCGCGCTGCCCTCATCGACAAACCGTCCAACCGCAGGTGGAGCTACGCGCAACTCAACGACGACGTCGATGCCCTGGCCCGCGGTCTGCTCGCCGCCGAGGTGGACAAGGGTGACAGGGTGGGCATCTGGGCGCCCAATGTGCCCGAGTGGGTGCTGCTGCAGTACGCCACAGCCAAGATTGGCGCCATCCTTGTCAACGTCAACCCGTCCTACCGGGTCCACGAACTCAGGTACGCAGTACAGCAGTCGGGCATGAAGATGATCGTGGCCCTGCCGAATTTCAAGGGCTCCGACTATCAGGCCATGGTCGACCAGGTCCAGCCGGAGAGCCCCGACCTCACGGCGGCGGTCTACATCGGCACGCCGTCCTGGGATGCGCTCGTGGCGGGCGGAAAAGCGCTGCCGGCCGACGCCGTCGAACATGCCATGGCTGCGCTGGACGCCACCGACCCCATCAACATCCAGTACACCTCGGGCACCACCGGCTACCCCAAGGGCGCCACGCTCAGCCACCGCAACATCCTCAACAACGGCTACTTTGTGACGGAGACCATCGGCATCACCGAGCATGACAGTTTGTGCGTGCCGGTGCCGTTTTACCACTGTTTCGGCATGGTCATGGGCAATCTTGGCGCGGCGTCTCATGGCGCGGCGATCGTGATTCCGGCGGCGTCCTTCGACCCGGCCGCCACGCTGCGGGCGGTGCAGGAGGAACGCTGCACCGCGCTGTACGGGGTGCCCACGATGTTCATCGCCGAGTTAAACCTGCCCGATTTCGCATCCTATGACCTCTCGTCCCTGCGCACCGGAATCATGGCCGGCTCGCCCTGCCCCGTTGAAGTCATGAAGCGCACCATGACGGAGATGAACATGTCGCAGGTGTCGATCGCGTACGGCATGACCGAGACCTCGCCGGTGTCGATGCAGACGCTGACGGACGACGACGTCGCCCACCGGACCGAGACCGTGGGCCGGGTGCACCCACACCTGGAGGTGAAGATCGTGGACCCCGCCACCGGCGAGACGGTGCCGAGGGGTACCGCCGGGGAGTTTTGCACGCGCGGGTATTCGGTCATGCTCGGCTATTGGAACGACCCCGAGAAGACGGCGGCCGCCATTGACCCCGACCGCTGGATGCACTCCGGTGACCTTGCCGTGATGTACGACGACGGCTACGTCAACGTTGTGGGACGCATCAAGGACATGGTGATCCGCGGCGGCGAAAACCTGTATCCGCGCGAAATTGAGGAGTTCCTGTACCACCATCCGGACATTGCCGACGTGCAGGTCATCGGCGTGCCCGATGAGCGCTTCGGCGAGGAATTGTGCGCCTGGTTGCTGATGAAACCCGGCGCGGCCCCGCTCGATGCCGCCGCCATTGCAGCGTATTGCGAGGGCCACCTGTCCCGGCACAAGATCCCCCGCTATGTGCTGGTGGTGGACGAGTTCCCGATGACGGTCACGGGCAAGGTGCGCAAGATGGACATGCGCGAACGCACCATGGAGATCCTCGGTCTGGGGTAGGCGGGAAGGGTTGGGCTGGCGCTTTCCCCGCCTGTTCCATGTGCTGTGCAGGCCCGGACATGGAGAGCTATTTCTTGTGCAGCACTACGTGCAGGCTGCGGAACCCGGCCAACGGGTGTGTTTCCCGTACGTTTTCGAGCCCGGCCGCGGGCTCGATGAGCGTGGTGTGTGCCAGCAATTCACCCGTGGCAACGCGCAGTTCCATGGTGGAGAGCGTCCGGCCGGGGCAGATGTGCTTGCCAATGCCGTAAACCACGTTGTTGGCGGCGTTTTCCGCGGGACGGAATTCATCCGGTTCTCCAAAGACCGCCGGATCGCGGTTTGATTCCACCCAGTCGAAATAAACCCGGGTGCCCTTCTCGATCCGCTCCCCGTCCCAGCCCGGCCCGCCCGGTTCAACGTCACGAGTGGCGATGCGCCGGTTGGACAGGAACGGGTTGTCGATGCGCAGCATTTCATCGATGGCGGCATTCATGAACGGCTCGTCGCCGGCGCGGTCCCGCAGTTCCGCCTGCAGGTCCGGGTGCTGGGCGAGGTGGTTCACGATGGAGCCCACGCACCGGGAAATGGTGCCCAGGTCCCCTGCCGTCCAATTTCGGAGGATGCTGACAATCTCCGTCAGGAGCAGGGGTGCGTCGCCCACAAAGTCGTGGGCCAGCTCGTCGGTGGGGTCCACCGGAACGCCACGGCCGCCAATCCGGCCCATGCGTCGGGCATTGACCAAATCCGTGATGATGGCGTCGAAGCGCCGGGCAATTTCAGTCGTCCGTGTCAGCTCGCCCGAGCGTGTTGCAGCGTGGTTGCCCTCCATCCACGCCAGCAGCGGCTGCTCCAATTCCGCAGGCCAGCCCAGCCAACGGCTCTGGGCGCGCACGGCGTAGCTGCGGCCGAGCCCGCCCACAACATCCACGGGCACCCCTGATGGAAGCTGCGCCAAAAGTTCCCTGGCAACGTCCCGGCAGCTCGGTTCCAACGCTGCACTGCGCTCATCGGACATGTATCTGTCGACGACCTCCCGGTACCGGCTGTGTTCCTCGCCGTCCATCCCGTTGGGCACGTTTAGGTGACGGGACACGGCCGACGAGAAAGTTTCGGGGTCAAGCGCGGCGGCGGTGACGTCGGCATGGCGGCGCAGCCACACAGGGTTCAGCGGCTGACCGGGGGCAGATCGGTTCATGCCTTCACCGTAGCAAACGACGGCGGATCCCAGCCGAGCCCCGTCATCAGGCAAGAGAACCGTTACGATGAATCGGTTGGGCGTTCCGTTCCTGGGGTCCTCCGCACTTCTTTGCACAGTGATATTGGGGATCCAAAGGCATGCGCACACGTTTGGAAATGGTGAAAGGGCTCGTCCCGTATTTCGTCCTGGGGGTGGCGTCGGCAATGCTTGGCCTGCTGCCGTGGATCCTGACGGGCATGCGCCTGCCGCTGCAGAATCTGTGGGCGGAAGCCACGCCTCCGGACGACATGCCGCTGGTGCTCCTGCCCTTCAGCCAGTACCAGCTCACACTCATTGTCGGGTTGCTGGTGACGGGTTCGGCCGTCGCCGGCGCCGTCACGCGCATGAGTCGTCGCCGACATCCCCGATTCGCGCTCACGGCCGTCTTGATTGGGACGGTCGGTGTCCAGTTCGCTGCCGTCCTCCAGACTGCAAATACTGTGGCGGACGGGTTGCTCGGCAATTCGGCGGCGGAACTCTACCTGGCAGCACTGCTGTGCGGGACCATCGCGTCGATCATGATCGGCCTGCTGGTTTTAGTGCTCACAGCGAGGTCCCCGGCGCCGGGTGTCGTTGTAGCAAGCAGTATTGCCGCCGTTTGCTTTGGGCTGTGGTTGAACGGGCTCCTCTTCCCCATTAGCTCCCTGGCGAATCCGACAGCTGTGGCGCTCGCCCTGGTCCAGTGGTCCCCCGCCATTATTGTCGGCGTGGTGGTGGGATTCGCTGGCCTGAAATCCATGGGACGGGTGCTGGCCGCAGCGTTCGGCCTGTTCATGCTTTGGGTGGCACCCGCCCTTTTCACGGCCATCAGCGTGGCCGGAGGAACACGGGCCCTCGCCTACCAGCCCGCCGAAATGGCCAAGTTGGGTGCCGAGGTTTTCCTCAACATGCTCCATCCCACCTCCAGCACCCTGGTGCCGCTCGCCATTGCGGGCGTTGTTTCGGCGCTTGTCCTGGGCGTAAGAACGGCCGCTCAGCGCAGCAAATCCTTCCGGGTGGGCGTGTAGCGGGCACCTTCGGAATGCCAAGCAATGGCGTTGTAGATCGATGCCGCCCGAACTGACTCGCGCTGCCGGGCAATTGCGGGGGCCCTGCGACGTCAGGGTCAGGCAAGCTCAGCCAGCCGTTGACGGAGTATTGGCCACGCCTTGCCGAAACCCGGGTGCAGCGGGCGTTGGTCAACGTCACCAGGTGCCACCCACTCCAGCGCCAGGCTTTCAGGATCCTTGATGACCTCCGCAAAGGGCACGACGGCGTTTACCACCACCGTGGTGTAGCTCCAGTACCCGACGTCAAAGACAGAGGTGAACAACAGTTCCACGTTTTCGTGCGGCACCCCTGCCTCCTCCCACGACTCCCGCAGGGCACCGTCCACGGGGGCCTCACCCTCGTGGAGGGCTCCACCGGGAAGGCCCCACGTGCCGCCGTGGTGGGACCAGATGGCCCGGTGTTGCAGCAGGACTCCCCGTCCGGCGTCGAACACCAAGAGGCCGGCCGAGCCGAACTTGCCCCAGAACTTGCCTTGTTCCCCTTCAACCCAGGCGTCGCCGGCATTGCGCATGCCGCCCAAATGCCCGGGTCGCACAACGGCCGCGGCATCCCGGACGAACCGGGCCGCGGCGGAACTCTGATGTGCTTGGCTATTTTCCTCATCCATGGAGTTAACCGTACCAACAGCGCAATCCGGTTTTCTGTTGGGCTGCAGCGGTTTCGTCCAGTGGTTAATCCGCTTTACGGCTCGGGCTTGTCCAGAAATTCGGGCCTGGCCGGCACATGCTGCTCAGGGTAGACGGCCTTGTGCGCGGCAAGGTCCCTGATGTTTTTCTGCACCGCCACGACCGCGAACAAGCTCATGGCGAATCCGATGCCGTAGAAGCCCTTCTCCGACAACAACAACTCAGCGTTCCACAGGCCGATCGCAAGGAGCAGGAGCGAGGCCAGCAACGCAAACCAGGCGATGCCGAGGTAGATGGGAGTCACCGGGATGTCCTCGGCCTTGTCACGCACTGCCTTCTGGAGCGACACGGCCGCGAAGAGCCCAAACAGAAACACTGTGAGATAGAAGCCCTTCTCGTTGAGCTCCATATTGGCGTTCGAGAGACCTATGAAGTAGACGCCCATGCCCAGTCCCAGGGCAATCCAGGATGCCCCGATGAACGCCCCCGTTGGTTTCCCCAGCTGATTTGCCTCGCTCATGGCGTGTTCCCCTATCCCTGTCAACGACTTTATCCATTCTATGGATTAACAGCATAGGCGAGTCTTCGCCCTTTGCCCTTCATCCGTCGACAAAAAATGCCCGCAAGCCGACCCTGGCGGATCAGCTTGCGCGCATAAAGAACGAGGAGTTAGAAGTCCCATGATCATCGGATCAAGCAACTGACCTCTCTGGCGCAAAAAGATAGCGCGACCGTCCTTCGTCTCGTTGACACAATTCGCGAGGCACTCGTCAGGGGCGGACGCTTCCCGAGCTATGTTCTCCAAGTAGCCGACGAGTATGAGATTGATCTACGACGGTTCCCTGGGGAGAAGGAGGGGACAGCAGATCACTGGAGCGCCGCAGGCACCTTCATCCGGGATCGACTGCGGCTCCTCGGTGCGCTCGTTGCTGACGGCACTGTTACCGATCTGGCCGTGTTCCCGGTTGCCAGGGTCCCCATCCTCATCGCCCTTGGAGTAGTGCTGGATGACGTTATACCGACGACTGTCTACCAAAAGCTCCGCGGCGGGACCGAGGCATGGGTTTGGCCGGAGTCGGGCACGGAACGGCAATTCGAGTGGAGCGTGCTGAGCGAAGGTCCCGATGACCCCGGCCACTTGACTTGAGGTGTGTCAAGGATCTGGGGTCGGGAGAACGGGCCGTGCGGTCGTCCGGCGGGCGGCTCCAGCGGCTGGTTTCCAGAATGCCGGTGCTGCGCCCTCGCTTCTACTCCAGAAGGACGCGGACGTCCCACGGCCCCAACTCGACCAGCGCGTCGGCCTCCAGTGGCTCGGAGGAGAGGAGATCCGTGACGTCGGTTGGCAACCGCATCGAGCAGGCCTCCCACGACCAGTTGTGCAGGACTCGCAACCGACGAGCTGCGGCCGTCGTCGCTGAGGTCGCCGTGACCGAACCGGTCGTCAGAGAGTTCCAGACGTCCCTGTCAGCTGGCACTGCCCAGGACACCAAGGCAGCCGCCAGTTCGGCGTTGGGCACGGTACCGACGACGGTGACCCGCCCCAGCCCCGCCTCAGCAGTGGTGATCGCCGGGTACGGGCCGAACGCGGGGTGCTGATATCGGGCGAGGATCTGGACCGAGTTGTCCGAGACCTGCAAGTAGTCGACCCATGCTGTGCCGGCGGCGGCGGCGGGCAGCTCCAGTGCGCCGTTTGAGCCCGTCACGCGCACCGGTGTCGCCAGGTTGCTGAACTCCTAGTAGCTGACGCCGGCGGTGGCGGCGAGCCGCGCCGGCTTGACCTCCGCGCGCGCTCTGGCCTCGGTGTCCGCATATCCAGTGCGCGGTCCGAGCACCAGGTGTCCGCCCGCCTCGGCGTAGTCGCGCAACCAGTCGAGCAGCGCGTCGCTGGCCACGTAGAGCGCCGGCACCAGCAGGACGGGCAGCTCGGCGGCGACCTCGGCCGGTTCGCGAAGCCGCGTGCCGTCGCCCTGCTCGACCAGCTGGACGTCGTGGACTATTCGCACCGGCGCACCGGCATCGAACGCTCCGCGGTAGAAGGCGTGCAATATTCGCTGATAGCTGTCAGGGTCCGCGGAGCCGTCGTCGCGGGCGAGCGCCGGCTGACCTTCGAGGCCCCACATCGACTCGTTGGACCACAGCAGCCCCACGTTGGCGTCCGGGACGAGTCCGCTCAGGTGATCCTTGGCAGACTTGATCTCTGCACCCAGCGCGGCCAGCTGCTCGTAGACCCGCCCGGGCCGCTGGTCGTGCGGGAGAATTCCGATCCAGAACGTCTCGGCACCGAAGTGCAATGTGTGCCAGTGCCAGTACTCGATCATTCGTGCGCCCCGGGCGATCATTGCCCAAGCGGCCTGTCGCCACTGGCCATCGAACGCCGGCGCGTTCATGGCCGGGCCGCCGATGGCCCCGGCATTCGTCTCGGTGACTAGGAACCGCGCCTGCTTCGAGGAGTACATCCGGTCTGCGCTGTGGAATATCGCCCAGGTCCCGCTCGTGGTCCAGCCCGGCGTGAGATGTTCTGTGGCTGGGAGAGCGAGACCTTCCTGCATCGCGTAGTAGGGATTGCCCGCGGTAACATCCAGCGCTGCCGTCAGCTCCGGGTCCTGCACTCCTGGCCTGTCGTAGGCGATGCAGGTGGTCACAAACTTCTCGGCGCCAGCGATCTCCCGGACGATCTCGGCCTGCCAGCCGATGAACTCGGTGACCATCCGGGCCTGGAACTTCCGCCAGGCGAGGTCGTACTGTGGTTGGGCGTTGCTGTCCGGTCGCCACAGATCCGCCCAGGTAGTGAGTCGATGCGACCAGTAGACGAGTCCCCACTCCCGGTTCAGGGTCTCTACATCGCCGTAGGTGCGGCGAAGGTCGTCGACGAAAGCCTGGAACACACCCTCGTTGTGCAGCAACTCGAGGCCGGGTTCGTTGTCCACCTGGAAACCGACCACTGCGGGATGGTCGTGGTAGTGCCCGATGACGGCACGGATGACGCGCTCGGCGTGGAAGCGGTAGGCGGCGTGTGTCAGGTCCATTTCTTGACGGGCCCCCCAACCGATGCGCTCTCCAGTGCGTCGCTCTCCGGCGATCTCGGGATATTTGCGCGTCAACCACGGGGGTACGGCGTAGGTGGGCGTACCCAGCACGACGGCGATCCCTCGCGAACGCGCGCCGTCCAGGATTGGCTGCAGCCAGTCAAGGTCGAACACTCCGTCCTCTGGCTCCCAGGTGGCCCACGTGGACTCGCCCACCCGGATCACGGTGAACCCAGCTTCCTGCATGAGGTCGAGGTCCTGGTCAAGCCGAGCGGAGGGTTGGTACTCGTGGTAGTACGCGGCGCCGAAGAGCACGCGGTTGTCAATTTCTGTCAAGGTAACGAGGTCCTAATCTGGAGGGGTAGGTGAGGCGGGCGTCGGCGCCGATCGTGGTCACTCTTCGCTCCTGGTCATAGTCGAAGTCATCGTCGGACCGGTTTCGAACGTGCCACACGTTACCGCGCGTGCCCTGGTCGTCAAGACTCTGTTGGTGGCGAGGCGCCCACGCGCCAGGGATGTCGCGGGGGCGCCTCGGTCGGGCCGGAACGTCAGTTCAAGGTGAACGTGAGTGTCTCGGTGTTGCCGGCCACGTCGTGGACGACGAGGGTGTTCAGCCCCGCGACGGCGCCGAACGCACCCTGCTTGACGTAGTTGAGATCAGACCACGCGTTGTTCGTGAGGTCCTTCTCGACGTCGTTGAGGGTGAGCTTGTCGATCTTGCCCGCGTCGTTGAGCTTGAAGCTCACGAGCGAGTAGATGCCGTCGGAGCCCACCGTCTCGGTCGCGCCGTTCTTGATCGTGACGGTCGGCGCCGTGGTGTCGATCGTGAACGCGAAGGTGCTCGTCTGCGAGATGAGCCCATTCAGATCCTGCGCGTTGTACTTGATCGTGTAGTCGCCCTCGGGAAGCGTGACCGTCGCCGAGTGCGTACCCGTCTTAGCCCCGCCGACCGCGGTCTGCGTGGACTTGACGAGAGTCGATCCCTTGTAGATGTTCGCCACGATCTTCTGGAGCCCGTAGTCGTCGGTCGCGTCGACCTGCACCGTGAGCTTCTGGAACGGACCGGCCGCAGTCGGTGCCACGAGGGTCACCTGCGGCTTGGTCACATCCGTCTGGCACCCCGGGTCGATACCGCCGAGGTTGACGTTGAGCTCCGTGCGGTACTCGGGGGCGACGCCCGCCGCGCAGATGACCTCCCACGCACCGCTGGGCCAGTTGTTCCCGCTGACCTGCACGTTGTCGATCAGCCGGTTGTTGTGCTCCTCGGCGTTCGGGATCTGGGCACCGCCGGAGTTGTACCAGTTCTCCTGCAGCGTGTTGTCGTTCGTGCCGTTGCCGGCGCTGTACGCGTTGGTGAACACCCACGGGTTCGAGTCGCTCAGGACGTTGTGCCGGGAGAGGGTGTAGCGGCTGCCCTCGTCCAGATAGATGCCGACGCCGGAGACGTTGTACATGTAGTTATCCTCGATCACCGTCCCCGGGCTCGCCGAGAGGTTGTAGATGTTGCCGGAGTCGGCGAAGCCGGGCGTGATGTCGTGCACGAGGTTGCCCGCGATCAGGTTGTCCTTGAGCGTCGTCGGCGTCTGGTAGAGCGGGTTGTACTTGTAGTATCCGCGGTTGAGGTACTCCTGGGAGCCGCCGGCGTCGTTGATCCCCCAGCCGTAACCTGTGTCGATTGCGTAGGAGAGGTTCTCGACCTCGTTGTGGACGATCTGCGCCCTGGTCACGTAGGTGCTGAGGATGCCGGAGGTGTCCTGGTACTCCACGGCGACGCGGCTGATGGTGTTGTTGTCGATGAGGATGTCCTTGTTCGTCATCCGGGTGTCGCTGGGGTGATGCGCGTCCGCCCGAAGCCCGCCCACGAACAGGGCGTGGCCACCGACCTCGGTGAACACGTTGCCGGTCACGTCGATGTTGCTGGCGCCGAGCCCGATCCCGGTGAGCGTCGCGTTGTCGTCGTTGCCGATGCCGAGGCCCGACTGCCCAAGGTTGCGGAAGGCGTTCCGCGCGAACGTGATGTGGTTGGCGGCGGACACCTGCACGGCGGAAGGCGCCTGGAACCAGGTGTTGCGCGTCCGCTCGTACGCCTCACAGCCGCGGCTGCAGCTGGTGAAGGCGTCGGCGGGGCGGTAATCGTACTCGCCCTTGAGGTAGCCCCCGTTCTGCTGGCTGGCGTAACCGTCGTTGCTCGAGGGGCCGAGCCAGGAGGTCCCGGTGAAGGTGAGACCGCTGAACTCCAGGTGGGAGACGGGGGCGTCGTAGGTGCCGCCGACGCTGACGAGGGTCTCCACCCGCGGGAGCTCGACGTCGAGGTCCTCTGGGTTCACGCCGTCTGCGGGCTTGTAGTAGAGCTTCCCCGCGTCGGGGTCGACGTACCACTCCCCCGCCTCGTCCAGGAAGCTGAGCGAGTTCGCCAAATACCACGTCGACTTGTCCATGTGCGCGTACTGCACCGTGTCCCAGCCCCACGTGTTGTTGTCCCAGGCGGGCTGGGCCATCGTGATCGTGCTGCCCGCGATGCTCTGCACCGGGGAGTAGCGGTCGGTGAAGTCGCCGAGCGCCTCGAACTCGATCCGGTCCTGCCTTGGCAGGTCCGCCAAGTAGGCGAGCGCAGGGTTGTTGATCGTCATCCCCGTTGGGGTGAGCGTCAGGTCACTCAGCGCCAGGCTGGTCGCGGCCCGCGGCGCGGCGACGCCGTCGACGTAGAGCTGCCGGGTGTCGAGACCGGCCGGCGTGTCCGCGACGTAGATGTTCGCGGCCTCGTCATACTGCTGCCAGCCCGAGAGCTGGGTCGAGCCCGAGATCTCGGGGTGCGCGCCCTGAGCAGCCGTCCAGCGCACGGTGTGCCCGTCCCGGCCGCCGTCCTGCGCACGGAACTCGAGCGGGCGGTCGATGCGGTAGGTGCCGTCGGCGAGCACGACGGTGACATCGCCCTTCCCCTTGGCGGCCGTGTCTCGCACGACACCCTGCACGTGCTCCAGCGAGCACGGGTGCTGCTCCTGGCACTGCCCTTGGTCGCGACCGTCGGGTGACGCGTAGTAGACGCTGTCCTTCTCCGGCGGTGCCGCCTGGGCAACCGATGCGCCCAGACCACCCAAGAGCAGGCCTGCCGCGCCGGCAAATCCGGCAGCCGCTTGCCACCTGCCCTTTCTTCGGAGAGAGACTTCCCGCGTGTGTGACATCAATGTCATGACTGATCGCTTCCGTGATGTTGAGCAGGGCTGCTTTGCCCCAGGTCAACAAAATCATACGTATGATGTTTGCACAAGGGGTGCGGGACAGAAGTCCGCGCTGTCGCAGCGGGCCCACCTGGCGCTCGTCGTTCCTCGCTGGTCCGCCGGCCGCTGGCCCGTCCAGGCGTCCACGATGTGCCCGAGCATGGTCGAAGTCGCCTCGTCGGCCGACCCGGCCGCGATGGCGGCAACAATTCTTGATCGTGCTTCCGGAGGCTCGTGGAAAGTGGAGGGCACGTCGGCAGAGTACCGTGTTCCGGTACCGCGCGTGACACCGTTAGCTCCGCGCGCGCCGCCCGCCGCGCCTGGCGGCTGACGGTGGTGGGACCACTCGTCGCGTTGCTGGTCGCCGCGCCAACTCTGAAACAGCTGCCCCAGTCGCTTCCCGCTAAAACCGAGCGACACCTGCTGGGCGCGCCGGTGTCGCCGCTCGAATCGGCGGCGGACCTGGGGTTGCGGGGACCAGGGCTCTACTAAGCGCCGCATTTGTGGCCACCGCCGTCGAGGACCCGGACCATTCTAGCCCCGAGCGGCAGATCTTCGCCGGGGAATGGCATACCCGTGGTGGAAACCTGCGACAGAACGTGGCGCGTCCCTAACTGCCTCCTTCGAGGAGGTCACAGGGTGACTAGCTGTCGCGCGTGGTCGGCAGCCGACGGCGCTGCCAGGAGTCAATGATGTGAGCCTTCATCGCGGACTCTGCCGCCGCGGCGTCTCCGGCCGCGATCGCGTCGTACACCCGCCGGTGCTCCGAAAGCGTCAGCTCGTGGGCCTCTGCCGTCTGATTGGCGGAAAACCGTGCCGTCTGCAGAGCGCGCTGGAAGAGGATCTTCGTGATGTTGCTCGCCAACTGATTGCCCGAGAGAGTCATCACGAGGAAGTGGAAGTCGACATCCGCCCCAGGGAAGTGCTCGAGGTCGTGGACCGAGCTCTCCATACGCTCGAGAGCCGCCCTCACGTCGTGGAGTTGATCATCGGTGCGGCGGCGGGCGGTCTCAGCCGACATCGCCCCCTCGAGTGCGCCTCGGATCAACGCGAGATCATCGAGCACCCCGAGCGAATCATCGTTCTCCAGCATGACAGACAGCACCACCGGGTCGAGGATGTTCCACGAGGTGGATGGCTGAACCGTCGTGCCGCGACCGGCCGCCACCGTGATCAGGCCCTTCTCCTCAATCCTCTTGACCGACTCGCGGATGACTGTTCTGCTCACACCAAAGTGCTGCACGAGACGCTCCTCGGGAGGCAACGTGTCCCCGGGCGGAACCTCGCCGTTCACGATCGCGGTCACCAGATCATGAACGACCGCAACACCCAGGCGGGCAGCGGGTGTCCGGGACGATGCGCCGCCCAGGATCAACATGGAGTCCGCTTGCGGCGTGTCCCGGGTCGTCATTCGCTCAGCCTACCAGCGTCGGCCGGCGCATCCGGCCTCACAGTGCGCGCTCCGCGCGGTCGTCTTCCGCGATGAGTCGCAGCCCCGCCCGATGCGGACGCACGTGAGGCCCCGCGGGCACGAGCCAGCTCGCAGCCAGTTGGCTCGCCAAGATCGCCTCCTCGTCGACACTCACCCCGTGACCCGGCGCATCCCCCAGCACGATGTCCCCGTCCATGATCTCCGGGTCGATCGTCAGTCCGAACGGCGCACCCAGATCCTGCACCTCGGTCACCAGGTGATTTGGGACTGCCGTTGTGGCATGCGCGACCGCCTGATTGGAGGTCAGCCCGACGGGACTGATCAGAAGGTCATGAGCATGAGCGAGGTGCGCAACCCGAAGGAAGTGCGTGACACCCCAGACGCAGCCAACCTGCACGATGTCAACGCCGCCGGCGTCCAGCAACGGGCGGAACTGCTCGAGTCCTGTCAAGTTTTCGCCCGTGGCGACCGCGGCTCTCACCGCATTGGACAATCTTGCGTGACCCGGAGCATCCCACCTTCGCAGCGGCTCCTCGACCCAGATCAGATCGGTGTCCCTCTCGAGCGCCGTGACATCTCGCACCGCGTGCTTGAGGTTCCAGGACTAGTTCGCGTCGTGCATGAGAGCGGGGTGACGCGTGTTCGAGCCGAGTTCATCTCCGAAGGTCGCGCCCGCGTGCCCGGCCCTGAAGACGCGTGCCAGCATCCGGTCGTATAGAGCTGTGACCGCACGCGGATCTTCGCCTTCGAGTGCCGGGAACAGTGGGTCGATGTCCTGGTCCGAGCCGGTACCGATGCCGGTGATGCCCGCGTCCGTCTCCAGAATCACAATCGGCACTTCGGTCAGCCCGTTGTCGATGCACCCGTTCACGTCACCGATCGGGCGCCCCCAGTCACGGTACGTGCGGATGCATCGGTAACCAGTGATCTTCAAATTGCCCTTGACTTCTCTTGCCCTAAACTAAGAGGAGCATACATCACATGTTTAATATGCCCAGAAGGCCGGGGCGTCCGTTGAATAGAGCAGCGGGCGACGCTGCCGCCTGAGGAGGATCCATGAAGTCCCGACAGATCAACCGCGGCCTTTCCCTAACAGAGATTGGCTTCGGCCCCGCGTAACTCGGCAACCTGAATCGCGCTATCCCGGACAAGGATGCTCGCGAGGCCGTTGACACCGCATGGGATGCCGGCATCCGGTACTTCGACACCGCGCCACACTTCGGCCTGAGCCTGTCCGAAAGGCGTCTCGGCGCCGCGCTTCGCTCGCGCGACCGCGACGCATATGTACTCTCCACCAAAGTCGGACGCTTGCTCGAAGCCCATCCGGCGGGTGCGGGCAGCCTGGAAGACGACGGCTTCATCGTCGAGGCGCTGACAATGCGCGTGTGGGACTTCTCGCGCGGCGGCGTCCTGCGCTCCGTCGAGGACAGCCTCGACCGCCTGGGGCTTGACCGCATCGACATCGCGTACCTGCACGCCCCGGACGACCACTGGCAGGCCGCCTCGGCAACGGGGGTCTCGGCGCTCATCGGAACCACGCCGCCAGCGAGCAGAGCCGTGCCTTGACCCCCGTGCGCAGCCTGCCGTGAGCAGTGCGCCGTCCCTCGGCCGCTAATCCGACGGGAACATCACCATGAACGACGATGACGCACCCAACGAAGGCTCCGAGAGCATGCATGCCGAGCCGTTTGAGCCAGATCTCGTGCCGGAGCCACCGCACCCGATTAACTGGAACCCGCTCACCTCGCACGACCTTGAGCGAGAACTCCTCGAACTCAACCGCTGGGTGAACTGGCTCCGGCTGGAGTACGGCCTCCCATCAGCAGCGCTTTAGCTTCGGCGCGACGTTGTCAGACAGGTGTTGCTTCAGCCGAACGGTCATGAGCTTCGGGATACTGAGCGACCGTTTGCCTGCGTCGCTCTTGGTGTCGGTTTAGTCGCCGGTGTTGGCGTTCAGTTGACGACGCACATGCAGGGTTGCGCTGCCATCAGCGTGCCACTCGATGTCGCACCGTTGCAGCCCCAGGATCCGCATGTTTCCGAGGATCGTGAGGGATCTCTCAAGTCACCTGTGGCACGAATTGGCACGTCCTCGGTTGCTCGCCAACTCCAAAATCCGGGTGGCAGGCCTCACTGCTTCCATGCGGAGGGTGCGCACGTGCCACCCACGTGCCGTCCCGAACGGGCATTCCTGGTCATCTCTGTCCTCCTCTGTCATTTCGAAGAGGGCACGAAAGAGGCCCGAACCCACGAGAGTTCGCGGATCCGGGCTTCTGACCAGCTGTTCGCTGGGCTTCAGAGAGAAGCTCCTAGAAGTCCCAGTCGTCGTCTTCGGTGTTCACTGCCTTGCCGATGACGTAGGAGGAACCGGAGCCAGAGAAGAAGTCGTGGTTCTCGTCCGAGTTCGGCGACAGGGCCGAGAGGATGGCCGGGTTCACGTCGGTGACGGCCGCCGGGAACATGGCCTCGTAGCCCAAGTTCATGAGCGCCTTGTTGGCGTTGTAGTGCAGGAACTTCTTGACGTCCTCGGCCAAGCCGACGGGGTCGTAGAGGTCATGGGTGTACTGGACCTCGTTCTCGTACAGCTCATACATGAGCTCGAAGGTGTAGGCCTTCAACTCTTCGCGGCGCTCCTCGGAAACCTTCTCCAGGCCCTTCTGGTACTTGTAGCCAATGTAGTAGCCGTGCACGGCCTCATCACGGATGATCAGGCGGATGAGGTCGGCAGTGTTCGTGAGCTTGGCCCGTGACGACCAGTACATGGGCAGGTAGAAGCCCGAGTAGAACAGGAAGGACTCCAGCAGCGTGGAGGCAATCTTGCGCTTGAGCGGATCGTCGCCGTAGTAGTACGACTCGATGATCTGGGCTTTCTTCTGCAGGTTCACGTTCTCAACGGACCAGCGGAAGGCCTCGTCAATCTCCTTCGTGGAGGCCAAGGTGGAGAAGATCGAGGAGTAGCTCTTGGCGTGCACGGACTCCATGAACGCAATGTTCGTGTAGACGGCTTCCTCGTGCTGGGTGATGGCGTCCGGGATCAGCGAGACGGCGCCCACCGTGCCCTGCAGGGTGTCCAGCAGCGTCAGGCCGGTGAACACGCGCATGGTGAGCAGCTGCTCTTCAGGTGTCAGCGTGGCCCAGGACTGGATGTCGTTGGACAGCGGCACCTTCTCCGGCAGCCAAAAGTTGTTGCACAGGCGGTTCCAGACTTCAACGTCCTTGTCGTCCTCAATGCGGTTCCAGTTGATGGCCTTCACGTGGCTCGCCAACTTCAGCTTCTCCGGTGTCATCGCTGCTTCTCTCCTTGTAAAAATCCTGGTGGCCGCGCGGGCCAAGTCAATCTTAAGCCGAAGGCACGACGGCGGGATTCCCCCGCCGTCGTGCTCTTCAGTTTTGTGGTGCTACAGCTGGCATGAAACGCAATTCTCCACTTCTGTGCCTTCCAGCGCGAGCTGGCGAAGTCGGATGTAGTAGATGGTCTTGATGCCCTTGCGCCAGGCGTAAATCTGGGCCTTGTTGATGTCACGCGTGGTGGCGGTGTCCTTGAAGAACAACGTCAGGGACAGGCCCTGGTCCACGTGCTGGGTGGCGGCGGCGTAGGTGTCGATGATCTTCTCAAAGCCGATCTCGTACGCATCCTTGTAGTACTCGACGTTGTCGTTCGTCAGGTACGGGGCCGGGTAGTAGACGCGACCCAGCTTGCCTTCCTTGCGGATCTCAATCATGGAGGCGATCGGGTGGATCGAGGACGTTGAGTTGTTGATGTAGCTGATGGAACCTGTGGGCGGAACAGCCTGCAGGTTCTGGTTGTAGATGCCGTGCTCCACGACCGAGGCCTTCAGCGCACGCCAGTCCTCCTGGGTGGGGATGTGCACGCCTTCGAACATCTGCACAACCTTTTCGGTCTGCGGAACCCATTCGCCATCGGTGTACTTGTCGAAGAACTCGCCGCTGGCGTACTTGGAATTCTCGAAGCCGGCGAAGGTGCTGCCCGTTTCGATGGCCAACAGGTTCGACGCACGGATCGCGTGGTAGACCACCGTGTAGAAGTAAATGTTGGTGAAGTCCAGGCCCTCTTCGGAGCCGTAGTGGACGCGCTCACGGGCAAGGTAGCCGTGCAGGTTCATCTGGCCCAAACCAATGGCATGCGACTGGTCGTTGCCCTTGGCGATGGAAGGCACGCTGGTGATGTTTGACATGTCGGACACTGCCGAGAGGGTGCGGATGGCCGTCTCGATGGTGTTGCCCAAGTTCGGTGAATCCATGGCCTTGGCAATGTTCAGCGAGCCAAGATTGCAGGAAATGTCCTTGCCGACGTCGGCGTAGGAGAGGTCATCGTTGTACGTGGTCGGCTGTGAAACCTGCAGGATCTCCGAGCACAGGTTGCTCATGATGATCTTGCCCTCGATGGGGTTCTCGCGGTTCACCGTGTCTTCAAACATGATGTACGGGTAGCCGGACTCGAACTGGATCTCGGCGAGGGTCTGGAAGAACTCGCGGGCCTTGATCTTGGTCTTCTTGATCCGGGCGTCGTCCACCATTTCGTAGTACTTCTCGGTGACCGAGATGTCGGAGAACGGCATGCCGTAGACCTTTTCGACGTCGTACGGGGAGAACAGGTACATGTCCTCGTCGCGCTTGGCCAATTCGAAGGTGATGTCGGGGATGACAACACCCAGTGAGAGGGTCTTGATGCGTACCTTCTCATCGGCGTTCTCGCGCTTGGTGTCGAGGAAGCGGTTGATGTCGGGGTGGTGGGCGTGCAGGTAGACGGCGCCTGCACCCTGGCGGGCACCGAGCTGGTTGGCGTAGGAGAAGCTGTCCTCGAGGAGCTTCATGACGGGGATGACGCCGGAGGACTGGTTCTCGATCTGCTTGATGGGTGCGCCCACTTCGCGGATGTTGGTCAGCGCGAATGCCACGCCGCCGCCGCGCTTGGACAGCTGCAGTGCGGAGTTGATGGAGCGGCCAATGGATTCCATGTTGTCTTCGATGCGCAGCAGGAAGCAGGAGACGAGCTCGCCGCGCTGCGCCTTGCCGGCGTTGAGGAAGGTGGGGGTTGCCGGCTGGAAGCGGCCCTCGATGACCTCATCAACGATCTTCGTGGCAAGTTCCTCGTTGCCGCGGGCAAGGTGCAGTGCCACCATGCACACACGGTCTTCGTAGCGCTCCAGGAAACGGTTGCCGTCAAAGGTCTTCAGCGTGTACGAGGTGTAGAACTTGAACGCGCCAAGGAAGGTCTCGAAACGGAACTTCTTCTTGTACGCGTGGTTGTAGAGGTCGCGGATGAAGTTCATCGTGTACTGGTCAAGCGTCTCGCGCTCGTAGTACTCGTTCTTCACCAGGTAGTCCAGCTTTTCCTCCAGGTCGTGGAAGAACACGGTGTTGTTATTAACGTGCTGGAGGAAGTACTGACGGGCAGCTGCGCGGTCCGCGTCAAACTGGATTTCGCCGTCGGCGTTGTACAGGTTCAACATGGCGTTGAGCTCGTGGTAGCCGAGGCCTTCCCATGCCGCAGGCATGTCCTTGGACGCCTTCACTGCTGAGTCTTGTTCTGAGACAATCGTGTCCAAAATTCTTCCAATCCTTCGTGAACGCGGTCCACGTCTTCAGACGTGCCCATCAGTTCAAAACGGTATAAATGCTGTACTTTGCACTTCTCGGCGACGATGTCACCGGCGAGGCAATATGTTTCGCCGAAATTTGTGTTCCCGGCGCCGACGACGCCGCGGATCAGGTTCCGATTATCCGCTACATTGAGGAATTTGATGACCTGTTTTGGCACTGCGCCCTCCCGATTTTCCCCGCCGTAGGTGGGGAGGATCAAGACGAAGGGCTCCTGGGCCAGAAGGGTTTCTTCATAGGTGTATACCGGCAGCCGTGCCGCGTCCACGCCCAGCTTCACAACGAAGCGGTGGGTGTTGTCGGAGGCTGATGAAAAATAAATCAACCGGCTGCTGGTGTATCGAGAGGCTATCTGAGCCACAGCGGGTTCTGCTGCAACGGTTGACATGACAATCGCTTTCCAACTTCTTACTTGCGGTTGTGGGGCCGGCCGTCTGACTGGCCAGCCCCACTCGTGTGCGCTGTGCGCACGTGAAATTATGGTGATTCCGCAGGCCTCAGCCTGCAGCCCACTACGCTACGCTCGACGCGGCGCCTTCAACGACCGCAGCCAATTCGGCGATCTTGTCCGGGCGGAAGCCTGACCAGTGGTCGGCGTCGGTGATCACAACAGGTGCCTGCTGGTATCCCAGGCTGAGCACGTGTTCCAGGGCTTCCGGATCGGTGGAGATGTCCACGCTCTTGTAGGTGATGCCCTTTTTGTCCAAGGCGCGGTAGGTGGCGTTGCACTGGACACATGCAGGTTTGGTGTAAACCGTGACGGTCATGATCGAGATCCCCTTATGTTTATTGCTAATTCTGACTACAGAAAACGGCTAACTCGCTGTCTGTGGGACCAACGGTTCACGTCACGGTCTCGCAAGCTGTTCGAGCTGTTTCAGCGGCTCCTTCGGAACCACTTGAATTCTGTATTAGATACTACATGTAGTGCAGACTCTCGATGCCGACCCCTACATGGTGTATTACAAGTATGTCATTTTATACACCGTTCGTCCACAGGCACAGGGATTTAAAAGCGCTGGAAATCAAGGTTTAACCCCCCTCTGTCCACAGGGTGTGGAGGAGTTAGTCACAATATTTCGCGCGGCGTGTCGACCGTGTCGGCGTGTCGGCCTTCCCGGGTGTGGGGCGGCACAACACCAGGAAGCGGGGCGGCATATGGGAGCCCAAGTTGTTTGCCCCTCGTCCCCATTTCATGCCCCCGATCATTGGCCAGGTTGTGGCCGCCAGCAAGATTGAGAGTCCCGGCCAGCCATGTTGCGTGCGCCCGCAGGGGGAACCTTGGCGGGGGCTCTTGCCGCTGGGAGAGTCTCGTTCCCAGCGCGGATCAGTTGCCGAGCAGGCTCTTCGTCATGGCGTAGTTGGTTAGCCGCACGCCGACCATCACAGGATGTTGTTCAGCCACGACTACAAATCCGCAGCGCTCGAAGAAAGGCCGGGCCGTGATGCTGACATTGGCACTCAGCTCTGTCAGGCGCTCTGCGCGCGCGTGGGCCTCCACGTGGGCAAGCAGATGGCGTGCCACCCCGAGCCGCAGGTAGCGCGGGGACACGAACATCATGTCGATATACCCCTGCGCGTCTACGTCGGAGAAGCCTGCCGGCTCCCCATCCACGGTAGCCACGTAGCTGTTCCGCCTGTGCATCGCGGCGTGCCAGGTGGACAGTTCGCGTGCCTCCGGACGTGCCCACGCCTGAATCTGCTCCGGCGAGTAATCGGCGGCAGCTGTTTCGGTCACGGCGGCAAGGAAGATCGCCATGGTGTCTGCGGCATCCGCGAGACGGTAGGGACGAATCGCGATCACAGGCACATTGGTGTTTGTTTTCAAGTCCACAGAACCAGCATCCCACCTCGATCGGCCATCACCACTGAGCGCTCATCGAGTCAGCACGCCGAACCTTGAGCGGGCAGACACTAAGTTCATGTGATCACTGTCAGTTTTGGTCAGTGGTCGTTGGCATCACGAGGGTCGGCTCATGCCAGGGTCTGCTCAAGGTATTGTGCTTCTTCGCTAAAGAACAAGTGGCCTTGGGCTCCGTTGACGATGGGGAGTTGTGGCGGAACGTGGCCGCATTCGACGTTGCCAATGATGGGTACGCCGAGTGTTCCCAGGGCATCCAGGACAGCCTCGGCCTGGGTGAGTGTCGGCGAGTCAGGGGCACCGGTTCGGCCCACGAGGACGGCACTGGCGCCGTCGAAGAATCCGGCCAGGCGCATGCCGTGAAGATGACGGCAGATGGTGGTCGCGTCAACGCCGGAAGCTTCCACGTTGACAATCAACGAGTCGCTTGGAGCTTCACGCAGGGCCTTGGTGTTGAGATAGGGGGTTCCTGCGAGGTTGACCATTGTTTCTATGCACCCACCGATCAGGCGGCATGTAACATTCACGTCCTCCTGCCCCTGGTCGAGTCGTTCCCAGGCGCCGCTGCCGTTCCATGTGTGTTGCGATGCCCCAGGGTTGTTTTCCCAATCGTCCCAGTCGTTGACTCGATAAACGCCCGGCGAAATCTGCCTAAATGTCGCTCCTGCAGGCAGCGAGGCAATCTCGATCCACGACATCAGTGACTCGGGAACGCGATAGGGAGTGTCCATGAGGTTGCTCCCATGGAGGGTCGCCATTCCTGTCCGGAGCGTGATTGGTGTGAGCAGTGTTGAAATGTCGGAGTAGCCCACGAACCAGGTTGGTTCGGCGAGGGCGAGTGCGTCGAAATCAAGATGGGAAATAAGGTCGATGGCCATCACTCCTCCCCACGGGGGAACCACTGCTTTGATTGTGGGATCCAAAAGCATCCGCATCAGCTCCTCGGCCCGTTGCTTGGCAGGGGCACTGACGTGTGTGGTGCCGTCCAGGCAATCGCCGACTTTTACTTCGAAACCACTGTCACGCAGTTGCTGCACTGCAAAGTCGAGGCGTCCCAAAAGTTTTTTGCTTATTCCGCTCGACGGTGCCGTCACGCCAATGATGTCGCCTGACCTCAGCGGCCGGGGGTATCGAATCTCCATCAGCTCATGGTCGCATGCGGCAGCGACAACCCAGGACAGCCTGCCTGGGGAACGTGACACGAAACCGGGAATTTCGGTGATCTGGCACTGAGTATCACCGCAGGTCACAGCCATCTGCGGGCGGGCCCGAATTCACGGCCCGCCCGAATAATCACTGCTGCGGTGCGCCGGTTTTCCTGACCAGTGCCGGCGAAAGCACCGGCGAGAGGACAAGGACCAGCACTCCTGCCAGCGGCACCACCAGCAGACCCGCCCGCAGTGATGACGCATCTGCGACGGCCCCCACTATGGGCGGGGACACCAGGAAGCTCACGCGCATCAGCCATCCCACGAGCGTCAGCCCCGTCCCTGCACGCAGCCCGGGCAAATTGTCCGCAGCATGCATGGCTGCGGGAACCAGGGTGGCAATGCCAAAACCGGCGGCAGCAAAGCCCGCGATGGTGCCAGCAATGCTCGGGAACATCAGCGCCTGCCCCATGCCCAGGGCAACAATCAGCCCGCCCGCCTGCGCGACCCTGCGCTGGCCAAAGCTGTCAACCAGGGAGTCACCCACCATGCGGCCGATGAACTGCGCCCCGACAAGCGCCACAAATCCGAGCCCGGCCACTGACGCGGACGCGGCAAACCCGCCCGTGAGATACACGGCTGCCCAGGTGTTGCCGGCATCTTCCACGAGGGAACCGGCGGACGCGATCAAGACCAGCGCCAAAAGCACCCCATACTTCCCGCAGCCTCGGGACTTGGGGGCGGGCCCGGCGTCGTTCGCGGCAGGGGAAGCCGCCGGCACAACCTCCACCGGCTCCGGCCCGGATAGCAGGAAGCGCAGGCAGCCCAGGGACACCGCGGCAAACAGGATCCCGGAAATGACCAGGTGGAGTTGGACGGGAACGCCCAGCCCTGCGGCCGCGGCCCCCATGAGACCGCCAGCGACGGCCCCCATGCTCCAGACAGCGTGGAAGGAGTTCAGGATTGAGCGGCCAAAGAGTTTTTGGACCCGCAGTCCGTGGGAGTTTTGCGCGACGTCGGTAATGGCATCCATGGCGCCGGCCGCACTGAGCCCCACGGCAAACAAGAGCCCGGACGGCGCGAAGCCCGCGGCCACCAGCCCGAGCGCCGTCAGGACAGTGCCGGCCACTGCCACACGGGCCGAGCTGAAACGGCGGATCAAGGCGCCGGCGGCCAGCCCGGCCACCAGGGCACCCAGGGGGAAGGCCGCCACGGCAATGCCGAACTCTGCATTGCTGAGACCCAGGGATGCCTTGATGGCCGGAAACCGGGGCAGCAGGTTGGCAAAGAGCGCCCCGTTGGTCAGGAACAGTGCGGCCACGGCCAGCCGAGCATGGCCCACGGTCCGGGGCACATCGCCGCGTTGGTTCGTTTTCAGGCTCAAGGTTTTCCCGCGATTCGATTGACTGCTTCCTCGACTGTGCTCCGGGGCATGGGTGCCAGGGACAGCGACCGGTGCATGGTCAGCCCTTCAATGAGGGCGTCGAGCATGATGGTGGTGGCCTCGTCGAAAAAGCGTCCGACCGCCGCCCGGCTGCGCGCCATCCACGCGTCGGTGACCTGGCGCAGCTCGGGGCGCCTGACGGCGAGCGCGTACAGCTCATACGAGAGCACCATGGTCCGGGGATCGTTCAGGAGTTCCCCCGTGATCAAGCTGACGACGGCGGCCCGTGCCTGCGCCGCATCGCCCACCTCAGCCATGGCAGCCTCAAAACCGTCGCCCGTGTGGTTGGCCAGTTTCGTGAACGCTTCCTGGAGAATTTCATCCAGGGATTCAAAATGGTAGGTCAGGGAACCCAACGGCACCCCGGCGGCCGCGGCAATCTTCCGATAGGTTGTCCCGGCCACACCGTGTTCGGCGATGACGTCCAAGGCGGCGTCAATGATGTTCCCCCGCCTGTCGGGATCGTAGCGGCGGCGCAGCTTGGTTTCCTGGCCTGATTGCCCCTGCGCCGCCTTGCCGTTCACGGGCGCCGCCTCACAGCTTCTTGGTGATGCGTGCAGGGTTGCCGACGGCGACCACGTTGGCCGGCAGGTCCCGGGTGACGACGGCACCTGCTCCGACCACTGTGTTGTCGCCGATGCTGACGCCTGGGAGCACGATAACCCCGCCTCCGAGCCAGACGTTGTCGCCAATCGTGATGGGCAGGGCCGATTCGAGCTTGTCCCGGCGCAGCCATGGCTCCAGCGGGTGTGTCGGTGTCAGCAGCTGGACGCCCGGACCGATCATGACGTCGGCGCCGATCGTGATGGGCGCTACGTCGAGGGCGGTGAAGTTGTAGTTGATGAACGTCCTGGGGCCGATGGTGATGTACCGGCCGTAGTCGACGAAGAACGGCGGCCGGATCTCCACGTCCTCCCCCAGTGAGCCGACGAGGGCGGCCAGGATTTCCTCGGCGGCGTCACGGTCCTCCGCCCACAGCTGGCCGTAGCGGTGGGCCAGTGTGATGGCGCGCTGGGAGGCGGTGGCAAGTTCGGCATCCTCAGCAAGGTAGAGGTCTCCGGCTTCCATGCGTTCCCGCATGGTGCGCGGGTCATGGGCGAAATGCGGGTGCTGCATTGCTGTGTCCATTCCGTAGTTCATTCCGTCATCCATTCAGTCATCCATTCCGTCACTCATTCAGGCACGGCAATTCGTTATGTACAAATGTACACAACGGGCGGTGGTTCTGCATGCGCCGGGGCGGCATTACGCAAGCTGCGGCGGCCGTCTATGCTTGCAGGGAACCCGCCCGGCAGTGAGAAAGAGAGCGCCTTGATCAACCCAGTGCACCTGCGGACCCTGCTCGAGGTCGTCCGCCGCGGGTCCCTAGCCGCCGCAGCCACCCAACTGGGGTACACGGCGTCGGCAGTGTCACAGCAGATGTCCGCGCTGGAGCGCGACAGCGGGGTGAAGCTGTTCCACCGGTCAGCCCGGAGCGTGCTGCCCACGGATGCCGCCCTTGTCATGGCCCGGCATGCGGCGAAGGTGCTCACGGACATTGATGCGCTGCTGGCTGCGAGCGCCAGGACCGAGGAGGGCACCAGCCAGGAATTGCGGCTGGGCATTTTTCCGTCGCTGGCCACCCACGTTTTGCCGCGGCTCCTGCGCAGCCCCGAATGGCCCGGACTGGGCATCAACCTGCATGTGTCGGTGGGCGAACCACAACAGACCATTGGCGGACTGCGGACAGGCGGTGAACTGGATGTTGCGCTGGTGTACCAGGTGGGACAGTCGGGGCTGGCGTGGCCGCACACCATCAACCGGCAGTGGATTGGGGATGACGACTTCAGGGTCGTCCTGCCGAAGTCGTGGGGCATCCGGCCCGGCTCAGTGGTGGAAGCCGCCCAGCTGTCCGACATGCCTTGGATCATGCACCACCCCGGAACAAGTGACGCTGCCGTGATTGAGCGGCTCTTTGCCAGTTGCAACCTGCACCCGCGGGTTGCCGTCTACAGTGATGATTTCAATGCCAGCCTGCAACTGGCCAGCGTGGGCATGGGCGCCGCCCTGGTGCCCGAGCTGGCGCTGCAGGGCCGGCCCGAGAACGTGGTGGTTTTGGATGTGCCGGAAATTCGGCTGGCCAGGAACATCTTTGCCCTGCTCATCAACGACAACCGGACGGCGCGGGTTGAGGTGTTCGTTGACAAACTGGCCGGCATCCTCCAGGACGTGACGGGCACCAGTCACGTGGACCTGACGCCGTAGCCGCCCCTTGGATGTCGGGGTCAGACCCCGCGGGTCAGAACCAACGGCGCGTCAGGCCCCAGCCGCGCAGGCCCCGGCGCGTCAGGCCTTCCTGAATTTTCTTGCCGGTGCCACAAAACGCTTGATGATCTGCTTCTTGACAGAGCCAAAAGGCGGGTAGATCAGGGACAGGGTGTCCGGGGACAACGGCTTGTCCAGCACGGCCTTGTGGTGGGAGAAGGTGTCGACGGAGTACTGGCCGTGGTATCTGCCCATGCCGCTCTCCCCCACCCCGCCAAACGGCAGCTCGGGAACTGACAGGTGTGCCACCGGGACGCCGAAGTTCAGCGCGCCCGACGACGTTTGTTCCGTAAAGTCCTTCCGCACCCCTGCATCTTCGCTGAAGACGTACAACGACAGTGGCTTGTCCCGCCCGTTGATGTAGGCGATTGCCTCGGCCGCCGAGCCAACCGTGACAAGCGGCAGCACCGGACCAAAGATCTCGTCCACCATCAGTTGCGCCTCGGCGTCAACATGAAGCACTGTGGGTTCGATGTAGCGGGTGGCAGCATCTGTGCGCCCGCCACTGACGAGGGCGGACCCGGCGTCGTCGTCCAGGTCCCGTGCCAGCAGGCCAGCAATCCGGGCGAAGGCGCCGTCGTTGACAATCCGCCCGTAGGCCAGGCTGTGCGAAGGGTCCGGACCGTAGAGGTCGTTGATTGCTTCAGGGAGTTCCTTGGCCAGCTTGGCCAGCGCCGCATCCGTGCCCAGAACATAGTCAGGGGCCACGCAGGTTTGCCCGGCGTTCATGAACTTGCCCCAAGCAATTCTGCGGGCCGCGGCGACCATGTCAACGGTGTCGTCAATGTAGACGGGCGACTTTCCGCCCAGTTCCAGCGTCACCGGCGTCAGGTTCCTGGCGGCGGCGGCCATGACGATCCTGCCCACCCGGCCGTTGCCCGTGTAAAAGATGTGGTCGAAGCGCTCCGCGAGCAGCTCCGTGGTTTCCGGCACCCCGCCCTCGACAATGCTGACTGCCCCGTCAAGGTATTCGGGGACCCACCGGGCCAGGGCGGCCGAGCAGGCAGGTGCCATCTCGCTGGGCTTGCCAACCACCGTGTTTCCGGCTGCGAGCGCACCGATGATTGGGGCCAGGAGCAGTTGGATGGGATAGTTCCACGGCGCAATGACCAGGACGACGCCGAGGGGGTCAAGCACGGTGGTGGCCCGTGCCGGCTGCAAGGTCAGGGGCACGGTGGCCCTGCGCGGCCGCAGCCACCCCTCAAGGTGTTTGACGGTGTGGGCGATGTCGGCTGTCAGGAAGCCAAGCTCGGTGAGCCACGCCTCGGCGGGGTGCTTGCCCAGGTCCGCCGCGAGGGCGGCCGTAAAGTCGTCACCGTGGTCCAGCAGCATCTGGTTCATGGCCTTGAGTTGCCCCAGCCTCCATGCCAGGGGCTTGGTCGTTCCACTGGTGAAGGCTGTCCGTGCCGCGGCCACGGTTTCTTGTACGCTCATGGCTTCAATGTACCGGCACCGGCAACGTGCAGAAAATCGAATTCGAATATACTTTCGAATTCACTTGGTCCGGACACGAAAAAGCGCCTGAGCCGCGAACCAGCTGTTGGGCAACAGCTGGTTCGCGGCTCAGGCGCTGAACCACGGCACAACGCCCACCACCACAGCGGCTCAGACGCTGACTCACGGCACAACGCCCACCAAACGGCGCCTAGACCAGCTGGGCGCGGACTTCCTTCGTGGCATTGACCAGGTTGCGCAGGGACTCTTCGGTCTCGGCGTAGCCGCGGGTCTTCAGGCCGCAGTCCGGGTTGACCCAAAGCTGGCGGACAGGCACATGCTTGACGGCGGTGCCCAACAGCTCCGAAACCTCGGCCTGGCCGGGGACGCGGGGGCTGTGGATGTCGTACACGCCCGGACCGACGCCGCGGCCGAAACCGTGGCTTTCCATGTCGTTGACGACCTCCATGCGGGAGCGGGCCGCCTCGATGGAGGTGACATCGGCATCGAGTCCGTCGATGGCGTCGATGATGACGCCGAATTCGGAGTAGCACAGGTGGGTGTGGATCTGGGTGCCGTCGGCTGCGCCGGCGGTGGAGAGGCGGAAGGAGTTCACCGACCAGTCAAGGTAGGCAGCCTGGTCTGCACGGCGCAGCGGGAGCAGTTCGCGCAGGGCGGGCTCGTCGACCTGGATGATCTTGATGCCGGCGGCTTCGAGGTCGGCGATCTCGTCGCGCAGGGCCAGGCCCACCTGGTTGGCGGTGTCGCCGAGGGGCTGGTCGTCACGCACAAATGACCAGGCCAGGATCGTGACGGGTCCGGTGAGCATGCCCTTCATCGGCTTGGCAGTCAGCGACTGGGCGTACTCGGCCCACTCAACCGTGATGGCCTTCACCCGGGTGACATCGCCCCACAGGATCGAGGGGCGGGTGCAGCGGCTGCCGTACGACTGAACCCAGCCGTGGACCGTCACGTCAAAGCCTTCGAGGTTCTCGGCAAAGTACTGGACCATGTCGTTGCGCTCGGGCTCGCCGTGCACCAGGACGTCAAAGTCGAGTCGCTCCTGCAGGTCAACGACGCGCTTGATTTCTTCCTTCATCAGGGTCGAGTATTCCTCGCCGCTGATGACACCCTTGTTGGCGCGGGCGCGGGCGCCGCGAATCTCGCTGGTCTGCGGGAAGGAACCGATGGTGGTCGTGGGCAGCGGCGGCAGGTCCAGCGTCTTTTCCTGGGCGGCCACGCGGACCTCGTACTCGGAGCGGTTGAAGTCGGCCGGGGTGAGTGCGGCCAGGCGTGCACGCACCTCGGGGCGCTTGACACCGGCAGCGGCAGCGCGGGAGGCGATGATGGCGGAGGCTTCGGCTACGGCAGCAGCGGACGACGCCGGGTCCACCAGGTGGGCGGCCAGCGTCACCACTTCGGTAACCTTCTGGTCCGCAAACGCCAACCAGCTGCGCAGTTCTTCGGAGAGCTGGGCTTCCTCGGTGACATCGTGCGGGACGTGCTGGGTGGACGTTGAGGTGGACACGGCAACCGTGATCCCGGCAGCCTTGAGCGTCTCGAGGCGGTTGACCGACTCGGCCAGGTCGTTGCGCCAGATGTTGTGGCCGTCAACCACACCGGCAACAACCGTCTTGCCGGCCAGCAGGGCCAGCTCGTCAGAGGAGGGCACGGCACCCTTGAACGCATCGATGTGGAGTGCCTCAATGGGTGCGGCAGCCAGGGTGGGCAGCAATTCGGCGAGGGCACCAAACGGGGTGGACACCAGGATGGCGGGACGGCCGGCAGCGGCGGCGAGGACTTCGTAGGAGCGTGTTACGGCAGCCTGGACCTCAGCCACGGGAACGTCCTGGTCGGCAACGAGGGCCGGCTCGTCGAGCTGAACCCAGCTGGCACCTGCAGCACCCAGGCGGGAGAGCAGCTCGGCGTAAACCGGCAGCACATCCTCCAGCCGGGACAGCGGGTTGAAGCCCGCCGGGGCGTCGTCGGAGGCCTTGCTCAGCAGTAGGAACGTGACCGGACCCACGAGGTAGGGACGGGTTTCAAAGCCATTGGCCAAAGCGTATTCGAACTGCTCAACCACGCGGGTGGACGTCAGGGAGAAGTTTGTTTCCGGGCCGATTTCCGGCACCAGGTAGTGGTAGTTGGTGTCAAACCACTTGGTCATTTCCAGCGGCTGCTGCTCAACTGTGCCGCGGGCCAGTGTGAAGTAGGCGTTGAGGTCGAGCTGGCCTTCTGCGTTGAGCAGCTGGCCGAAGCGTGCCGGCACGGCACCGATGTGGGTTGCCGCGTCGAGGACCTGGTCGTAGTAGGAGAAGGTGCCCGGAATCGCGGCAGCCTCACCCAGGCCCAGCTCCGTCAGGCGGCGGGCGGTGCCCAACTGTATTGCCTTGGCGGCGGCGTCCAGCTCGGCGGCGTCGATCTTGTTCGCCCAGAAGGATTCGATGGCCTTCTTCAATTCGCGGCGGCGGCCGATGCGGGGGTAGCCCAGCAGGGAGGCGGAGGGGAAAGCGGGTGTGTTTGACATGAGGGTTCCTTAAAGGTGTTTGAAGCAAAGCATGTGGGATTCGCAGGGCCCGCAGGCACCTGCCGGGGACAACTACGCAGTGACCAGCCGTGGCGGACGGCCGGCGGGGCTCCGGGACGCCACAGGCGGGCGGCCGGGGCGCAGCAGCTGGAGCTTGTCCAGCACCTCAAGGGCCGCTGCATGTTCGTTGAACGTGTACAGGTGGATGCCGGGGGCTCCGGCGTCCAGGGCCGCCCGGGCCAGCCCAACTGTGGCTGCCACGCCGATCCGGCGGCTGTCGGCGGCGTCGTCGGCACGGCCCAGGGCATCCAGCAGCGAGTCCGACGGCGCCACCCCCGTCAGCTCTCCCAGGCGCCGTACGCGGCGCAGGCTTGTGAACGGCATGACGCCCGGAATGATGGGGATGGACACCCCTGCGCGGCGGGCCCTGGTGACAAGGTCCTTGTACTGGTCAGCGTGGAAGAACACCTGCGTGATGGCAAAGTCGGCGCCGGACTGCTGCTTGGCCAGAAGCACCTCGACGTCGTGTTCAACCGACGGGGATTCCGGGTGCCGCGCCGGATAGGCGGCCACACCGATGGCGACCTTGCCGGCGCACAGCAGGGCCGAACGGCGCTGCTCGACGCGGCGGATCAGTTCGATCAGGTCCTGGGCGTGGTGCAGGGATCCGGCCTTGGGTTGTGCCGGGGCGTCGTTGGGCAGGTCCCCGCGCAGGGCCAGGATGCCACGGACCCCGTGGTCCAGAAGTTCGGAAATGATGCCGGCAAGCTCATCGGCGGTGTTGCCAACGCAGGTCAGGTGCGCCAGGGGCAGCAGCGAGGTTTCGGTCAGCAGCCTGTTGAGCAGCTCCACTGCCGTGTCCCGGTTGCTGCCGTTGGCCCCGTAGGTGACGGAAACATAGTCGGGATTGGTGGATTCCAACTCCCGGATGGTGTCCCACAGCGTTGCCTCGGCAACAGCAGTCTTGGGCGGGAATAGCTCGTAGGAAAGGGCTGTCGGCGCACTGTGTGTCGATGGCGCCGATGCCTGAAGAAGGCTCGGAGGAGACATTTGCTTGGTCCTTGAGGATGGGCCGGCCGCCGCTGCCCTGCGTCCGGGACACGTCTGTCCAGGACACGCGGGCAAGAGGCCGATCTTATGTTCGTAAAAGGTGGGGCGGACATGCCACTGCACACTGCACAAACGGCAGCGCTCAGATTCGCATTGATCCGCCAGCAAATGTCAGGCCCACATGGGGGCACCCACACCCTCGAATCATCCAAAGGGTCGCCGACACACGTTGAGGAACTAACGTAGGCACAATCTTAGGCACGGCATTCCCGCGGCAACAAGTCGAAATCGAATTACGTCGCAACTTTACGGAATATTTCGGCCGATGCGGTCGATGGTGTGTCATATATGCCCATGCCCACCGAACAATCTTCACCCCGGGTGCGCGCGGACCCGCCTACCAGGGTTTGGCGTACTGCTCTGGTTCGTCGTCGGCGTTGTCCTCGTTGAAGTCCTGGCTTTGGCTGCGCTCCTTTTGCGCGTTCCGGCCGGATTGTTTCAGCTCTTCCTGCTTGCCGTCGGCCGGCTCCTCGGCCGGTTTCGTCCCGTCGGCGTCCGGTGCAGGTTCCTGGTCGCCGCCTTTGCCTGCCGACTGCTTTTCCGCCAGGCGCTCCTGGGCCTGCTTGAGCGCGTCGCCTTCCCCGTCCTTGTTGTTTTCGCTGTTGGGTGCAAAGCAATCCCGGGGGGCCTGCGCCACGACCTCGCTGCCCTGGCCAAAAAATTCCTTGGCCGACGCCGGGTCGCCGGCTTTTTCCTGTGCGTCGCCGAGCTTTTCCAGACTTAGCACGAGGTTGACGCGCACCTTGCAGGATTCGTTGGCCGGAACCAGGTCAAGGGCCTGCGAAAATTCCTGCCGGGCCGCCTCAAAATCACCGTGCAGGACATGTCCGTCGCCCAGGGCGAAGTGTGCCTTGTAGCGTTCCACCACATTAAGTGTGCCCATGGCCTGGCCAGCCCTGACTGTCCCGTCGGCGTCTCCACCCGCGTAGGCCGTGCCCGCCAGCCCTGCGGAGATGGGCAGGCTCAACAGCTTCACGGCTACCACAAGAGCAATCAGCAGGACCGGGGCCGAGCCCAACAGCAGCCTGCGCCGCCGCCGCAGGAGCAGCCGGGCGGACTGGGATTGGGCAGGCTGGGACTGGGCAGGCCGGGGTGACTGCTGCTGGGGGTTCTGGGATTGGACAGGCTGGGCCGGCTGGGGCTGGGCAGGCTGGGAGTTCTGTGTGCGGCTCATTTGCCACCCTTTCCGGGTCGGTGCAGCTGGCGCCAGGAACGGGTCAGTGCGGCCAGCTCCCACAGTGCGACGCCGAACGCCGCCAAGGCGAGCAGCCAGTACACTTCCCAGCGGCCGGCGCCCGTCCCGTCTTCCGGGGATGCCGGCTCGGAGGCGGCCTTGGGTGTTGATGTTCCGAGGGCCGCAGCGATGTCCTCGGCGCCCTGCCGGTGGACGTAGGGGACGTCGAGCTGGCCGGCGATCCCCTGCAGCGATTTCTCATCGATGCGCGAGACTGCCGGCGCGTACCCGGCACCCTTGTCGACGATGTAGTCGCCGGGTTCGCCGCTGCCAAAGTCGTAGTCGCGCATCTTTCCGCCGGCAGCGCTGCCGTACCCAAGCACGGCCCCGCCGTCGATCAGCAGGGTTGCGGCTTTGAATGGTGCGGGGGCTGTGGCTGCCGTTTGTTCGCCGTCGCCAAGGTAGTAGACCAGTTGGGGCCTCTCCGGGTGGGCCTCGCGGGCCGCCGAGAGCCGCTGGGCCAGCACCTCGTCGGCCACGCTGATGCTGCTGCCCTTGGAGTTGTAGGTTTGCCGGGGCGCCATGATGTCCGTCAAGGTCAGCAGCGCCGTGGCGTCAGTTGTCAGTGGCAGCACGACCTTGGCGCTGCTGTCGAAGGTGATCAGTGAGAACCGGGCCCCGGTGAGCTCGCCGGCCAGTGCCATGATGTCGGCCTTCATCCCGTCCATGCGCGGGGCGTTGCCGTTGTAGTCCTCGGCGGAGGAACTCGGTGTCATGTCAACAACAAAGAACACGTTCAACTCGGTGTTCGCCACGGGGGCTGGGGCTCCCGCCAGCCCCGGCCGCGCAGCGGCAAGGACCACCAGCACCATCAGGACCGCGTAACGCCAGCCGGCGGCGCTGCGGTTTTTGACCAGCAGGAACACTGCTGCCGCGATGAGCAGCAGTGCCAGTGGCCAGAACAGCCACGGAGTGAGTACAGGCAGAAAGGTCATCGCCGCAGCCTCCATGCCGCAGTGCCAAGCACAAGTAGCGACAGCAGGGCCAGGCCCAGGGGCCACCCCGGACGGTCAAGCACAGTCTTTTGCGGCGCACCCGTCAGCTTCGATGCCTCGGTTGCCTGCACCTTGGTCACGATGGCTTCCACCGCCGATTCCGATTCCAGTGCATGGTAGGTGCCGCCGGTGCTGCTGCTGGCCTGTTTCAGCCCGTCAGCGGCCTCGCCAAACACGGTGCTGGAGCCAAAGTCGTTGGGGTTCAGCGAGTACACGCTGATGTCCGCCTTCTTGGCCAGCACAGCGGCCTCGTCCAGGCGGAAAATCGGTTTGCCGGCGAGCATGTTGTCGGTGGCCAAAATAATTGACCGCGAGCGTTTCGCCTCCTGCGGGCCCGTGCCGGGGAAACCATTGACGCAGCTGGCCAGCCCGTCGCCAATCAACGACGATCCCGCAGCTTCAAAGGTCCCCGCAAAATACTCATAGCTGGAGGCATCCATGCCCAGTGCCTTCTGCGCCACCTTGAGTTCTCCGGCCACAAATTCGTAGTCGTCGGTCAGCGGAAACACCATCACCGCACTGGAGTCAAAAATGGTCAGCCCCACCCGTTCACCCTTGAAATTGCCCACGAGCTTGGAAAAAACTTTGACAATGGCCTCGTCGGTGCCAAGCATTGAGCCGGACACGTCAAGGCACAAGATGATGTCCCGGTTGAGCTTCTCGGGAGTGCTTGTGCTTTCGGTGACAGGGCGGGCGGCGGCCACGGCCAGCGACAGTCCGAGCACGATGACGGCGGCCAGGGCGCCGAGCAGCCATTTTCTGCGCTGCGCCAGGGCTTTTCTGTACGCGGGCAGTGCCGTGAGCCGGTCCGCGTGCGCCACCGGGGTCCGCTGCCCGGCCGTCTCCTGCCGGCGCCAAAAGATGACTGCCACGGCGGCAAGCGCGGCCAGGGCCAGCGGCAGCAGCCACCAGTATTTCAACGCCACGAAGCCACCACGTTCCTGGCGGACGCAGCCGAAGCGGCCACCGTGAGGTTCCCGCCGTGGGCGGCGAACTCCCCCGGATAGAAAAGTTCGACGGCGTCGGCCACCAGGGGCAGCTGGCGTCCCCTGAGCTGGGCCAGGGTCATGCGCTGGGCCGGCAGGCCCGTCATTTCGTGGACAAAGGTCCGCACAGCCAGGCTCAGCTCAAGGTGGGCCGCGCGCCTGCCCAGGCTGCCGCCGTCGTGCTTGTTCTCAATCTCCGCTATCAGCAGCAGGTATTTTTGCCGCACGGACTCAGGGTTTCGCGGGGCAACAAAGTCCGGCACGCCGGGCATGGCCCGGTCCCTGGTGGAAATCCACACCCAGGCAATCCAGCCCAGGCCGAGCAGCAGCAGGGCCGCGCCGCCCAGGGGCCACCATGCCGAGTACCCAACGGGGGCGAAGAAAGTTCCGTCAGCGGCCACGGCGGTGCCTTTCGAGCAGGGCAAAAATCTTCGCCATGACTTCGTCGGTGGCGCCGATGCCGGCCATGGCGATGCCGCTGGCCTGGAGCAGTTCAGCCAGCGCCCGGGCACGGCCTGCCACCGCCTCCGCATAGCTGCGGGCCAGTTCGGGGTCCTCGGCCAGCAGCATCAGGACCGGGTCCATGCCCGCAACGTCCATGCCGACGCCGTGCACCGAGCCGGGACCGGCCAGGGCAGCATCGTCGATCTGGATCCACAGGATCTCGTGTTGGGCCCTGAGCCGGCGCAGCACCTTGGCCAGGCGCGGCCCGGCGGCCACTTCGTCGGCCACCACCACCAGGAGCATGCGCTGCCTGTAGTGCGCGGCCACATATTCCAGCCTGGCGCACAGCTCGCTGGGGCCACGGCTGAGGTCGGCGCCGTCCATGCACCGGAGCAGCTGTTCGAGGTGGTTCTCAGTGCCCTTGGCCGGCAGCGCCACCGACGCTTCGCCGTCGCCGTGCACCAGCGCGACCGAGTCGCCGTGGCGGATGGCAAGCGAGCCAATGACGCCCATGGCCATGACGGCGATGTCCTTCTTGACCTCGCCGCTGCGGGCCGCCGCTGCCATGTTGCGGCCGGTGTCGGCAACGAACAAAACCTGCTGCCTGCGGGTCGCCATGTACCGCTTGATCAGCGGTGTTCCCGTCCGGGCCGTGGCCTTCCAATCGATGTCGCGGACCTCGTCACCCGGGACGTAGTCGCGCAGGTCGTCGAAGTCCAGGCTGCGCCCGCGGAAGATGGAGGCGTATTCGCCGTCGAGCATGCCCCGGGCCTTGCGGTGCGCAAAAATGTACATCCTGGACTTCACTGCCGTCAACAAGGTGCCCACGGCCGGCTACGGTGTCTGGACGGAATCAACGATGGCGGCAATGACTCTTTCAACCCGGATGTCCTGGGCCACGGCCTCGAACCCCAGGATGAGCCGGTGCCGCAGGACACGGTCGGCCAGGGACTTCACGTCTTCGGGGATCACATGGTCGCGGCCGTGCAACAGGGCAAGGGCGCGTGCCGCCTGTGTGAAGGCGATGCTGGCGCGGGGGCTGGCCCCAAATTCGATCAGCCCGGCCAGGGCCGGATCAATGTACGCCCCGGCGTGCCGGGTCACGTAGACAAGGCCCACGATGTAGTTCACCAGGGACGGATCCAGGTACACCTTTTTAACTGTTGCCTGCAGCGTGCGCACCTGGTCAAGGCTCGCGACTGCCGACGGCGTGGCCTCAGCCAGGAACACGCCGGCGTCGATGCGCCTGATGATCTCGGCTTCCTCGACCGGGCTCGGGTAGTCCAGGACGTCCTTGAGCATGAACCTGTCCATCTGCGCCTCGGGCAGCTGGTAGGTCCCCTCCTGCTCAATGGGGTTCTGGGTTGCCATGACCATAAAGGGTGACGGCAGCGGGTGCACCTGCCCGCCGATGGTTGTCTGTCGTTCCTGCATCGCCTCCAGCATCGCCGACTGGGTCTTGGCACTGGAACGGTTGATCTCATCAAGCAGCACAATGTTCGCATGCACGGGACCGAGCTGGGTGACAAAGCTGCCCTGGGCGGCGTCGTAGATCTGGGTGCCCACGATGTCGCTGGGCAACAGGTCGGGGGTGCACTGGATGCGGTGGAAAAGGGCGCTGATGGAATCGGCAAGTGTCTGGGCCGCGGTGGTCTTGGCCAGTCCGGGCACCGATTCGAGCAGCACATGCCCGCCGGTCATCAAGGAGATCAGCAGCGTTTCCCGCAGCCGCGCCTGACCCACCACTTTCGCCTCAAAGCTGTTCGAGATGCTGCCCACGAGCTGCCGTGCCTGGGCCAGCTCCAGGGGGTCGATGTGGTGGCTGACGGCGGTGGTTGGCAAGATCTCAGGCCTTTCGATGGCACAGTTGTTGAATGATTCCCGGTGTACAGCCCATCGGATTCCGGGCTGGACCGCAATGGGGAGAACTTCCCATGAACACCTGTCGGCTGCGGCGGGCTGGGACTACAGTATGGAGCATGAACCAATTGCCAGCCGCGTATGCAGAGTATCTCAAGGGCAAAAGCGAGGGTTTCACAGCCGCCGTCCTGCCGGTCCTGCTGCAGTCAGTCGCCGAGAAAACGCACGGCGTCCATGTTGTCGTCAACCCGCACGTGGTCCAGGCCCACACCGATCCTGCCATCCCCTTTGGCGAGATTGTCGAAGGGGTGGACTGACAAGGGCTTCTGTCAGGGCTTCTTCCAGGGCTTCGCGTCGAGCAGCAGCTGGCCTGCGCGGGGGCTGAACGTTTTTTCCATGACCAGGCAGGCCGCACCGAAGGCTTCCTCGCCGGAACTGACGATTGTGCCCACCACTTCCACCGAGTGGACGCAGCTGGTGACGCTGAGATTTGCCAGCAGCTGCGGCATCTGGACCAGGTAGCTCGGTGCCAGGGCCGGCCAGAACGGTCCGCCAAACACGACCCGCTCAACGTCGAGAAGATTTGTCAGCACCGAGACGGCACCGGCCATCCTGCGTGCGGACTGGGCAAGAACTTCGACGGCAGCGGGGTTGCCGTCGGCTGCGGCCTGGGCCAGTGCTGTCATGTCGTCAAGCAGCGGACTGGGTGCCAGCGGGTCACCTGCCGGCAGTGCTCCGGCCTCCCGGGCCAGGGCCACCATCGTTTCGGGCATGCACGTTGCCTTGACACAGCCCTTGCGCCCGCAGTCGCACTCCGGTCCGGACGGGTCGGCAATGATGTGGCCGATCTCCCCGACGTTTCCCGAGGAGCCGCGCACAACCTCGTCATTGAGCACCAGCCCGGCGCCGATGCCCGTGCCCACGTAGATGTAGACAAAATCGGTGGCACTGTCAGCAGCGCCTGCCCACAGCTCAGCCACGGCCGAGGCCGTGACATCCTTGTCAACGACCACGGCAAGTCCTGTGGTTTCCTGCAGGATGTCGCGCAGCGGAACCCGCGTCCAGCCGGGCATGTGCGGCGGATTGACAACCGTTCCGCTGGCAGCGTCAACGGGACCGGGAGTGGCAACCCCCAGCCCGGCAATTCTTTGCTCATCAACGCCGGACTCCTTGATGATCGCGCGGATCCTGGCACCCATGGCGGCCACTGCCTGGGCGGGCGTGCTGACCAGATCGGTGGGTTCGTCCACCGATGCCAGCACCGTGCCCACGGCGTCAAGGAGCGCATAGCTCGTCATGGCCGGGTCAATGTGGAGGCCGATGGCGTACATGCCTCGCGGGTTCAGCCGCAAAATTGTGCGTGGCTTTCCCGGTCCGGAAGTCTCCTTGCCGGCCTCGACGATGAGCCCTGAGTCCAGGAGCCGGCGGCAGATGTTGGAGACTGTCTGCGCCGCCAGGCCGGCCGATGCCGACAATTCCACCCGGCTCAGGCCCCCGTCGGACCGGCGGATGGAGTCCAGGATGACAGCTTGATTGAAATCTCCCATCTTGGGAAGATTTGTGCCGCGGCGGCGGTGCGGCAAACCAATCTCGGGAACACCCAAAATATAACACTCCTTGACAGATTATTGGCGGTCGTTCGCCCTTGTCGGCGCTGAATCCCCCGTCCCCAGTTGACAGGCTACCCCGCGGCGGGCCGGGGCGTGTGTACGCCACGGCGGGCCGGGCGTGCTTCAACTATGACTTGGTTGAAATTGTGACGGTGAACTTGCTGTTGCGTCCTGCCACGCGGGTGGGTCCGACGATTTTCCCCAACGCGGTTTTGTAGTCCAAATGGCGGTTGTACACACACCACAGTTCGCCGCCGGGCGCCAGGACGCGTCCGGCTGCGGCAAAGAGCTTGAGCGCGATTCCGGCATGGACGGTGGCGCCGACGTGGAAGGGCGGGTTGAGCACAATCAGCTCGGCCGACGCCGGGGCGAAGCTGCCAAGGGCGTCGTCGCGGACAGCGTCGACCTGTCCGGCCAGGCCGTTCGCCAAGGCTGTTGCGGCAGTGGATGCCACGGCTGCCGCCGACTGGTCGGTGGCTGTGACCCTCAATCCGGGCCGCGCCATGGCCAGGGCCGCCGCGATGGTGCCGTTGCCGGCGCCCAGGTCGATGGCGGTGGTTGCCTTCGGGCGCATGTCGGGGATGAACTCGAGCAGGAACCGGGTTCCGACGTCGACCTTGGTGCCGCCAAAAGTTGCCCCGTGCGCGCAGAGCCACAGGTCCAGGTCCGGGTGGTGCTCCTTCCTTGGGAAGCTCGACGCCGGGCCGCCCCTGAGCGGGCCGGTGAGCTGCAGCGGGCGGGACTTGCGCCAGGCCCGGCCGGGGACGACCTGCAAAAAGTGTCCTGCCAACACCGAGTTCATGGCAAGTGTCATGTGTTTGATGCGCCCGGCGGCAAAGACCCTGACGTGGGGGGACGCGTGCGAGCTGATCAGTTCGGCCACTTCAGCGACCTCGTCAAGGCTGCGGGGCAGTTGCCAGAGGACCACTTCTGCGCCGTCAAGCAGCCCGGCGGTGAGCGTCGTCGAAGCGAACACCCCTGCAAGCCCCGCCCGTGCAGCATTGGCGGCAAGGGCGAGTTCGCCGGACAGTCCGTCCTGGTGCACCCGCAGGCTTGTCAGGCCGTGCACACTCGCGGCGGCCAGCGTCAGGGCCCCGTACCTGTCCCCCACAATCGCGACGGTGCCGGCACCGGCGACTGCGAGTGCACCGGCGGCCTCCCGGAGGATCAGCTCGTCGCTGGCGTCGTGGGCAAACAGGTTCTCCGCCTCAATGTCGGGGTGCCTTCGCAGCTGACCAAAATCAAATCCAATGCCCTCAATGCTGCTGTTTTGCTCCACCTGCCTATTCTACAGGGCCGCCATTGGAGCGTTTAGTTGAAGCAGCTACCCAGGCGCCAAAAATCCCATCGGCCTTATACTGGAGTCAGTCACCTCAGTCAAGATACGTCGCCGTCGTCGACGACTCGAAGGATGATGGATATGAGTGAGATCACCCCGCTGCGGAGAACCGTTCGTGAGGGCAGCGGATTGAAGCGTGTCGGCGGATTGTGGGGAGAACTCCTCGCAGAATTCCTCGGCACCTTTGTTTTGATTTGTTTTGGCGACGGGGTTGTCGCCATGGCCGTCGCGGCACTGCCTGGCAGCGGCCGCACCGCCGGGGACACCGTCATTTTCCAAGGTGCCGGGGACTGGCTGCTCATCACCTGGGGTTGGGCGTTGGCCGTGGCCCTTGGAGTTTATGTTGCCGGCGGAGTGAGCGGGGCGCACATCAACCCGGCCGTCACCCTCGCCTTTGCGGTTCGGCGCAAGTTCCCCTGGAACAAGGTCGTTCCCTACATTGTGGCGCAGGTGGTGGGTGCGTTTGCCGCGGCCGCGCTGCTGTATGTGGTGTACTACAACGCCATTGACGCATTCAACAAGGCACTCGGGGACCAGCCAAGGGACTCCGGAAAAGGTTTCATCACCTTCTCCATTTTCGCCACGTTCCCGGCACCGTACTTCAACGGCAACCTGACCATTCCGCTGATTGACCAGATCGTGGGCACGGCCTTCCTGGTGATCTTCATCGTGGCCATCATCGACATGCGCAACATGGCAGTCAAGGCCAACCTGGGTCCGCTCATGATTGGTTTTGCCGTGGCAGCCATCGGCATGTCCTTCGGCGCAAACGCCGGATATGCCATCAATCCCGCCCGTGACTTCGGCCCCCGCGTCTTCGCCTGGATTGCCGGATGGGGTGAGGTCGCCATGCCGGGCACTGTTGCCGGAGCCGGCGGCTTCAGCTGGTATTTCTGGGTGCCCATCGTCGGGCCGCTGATTGGCGGCGTGATCGGTGTGCTGCTGTACGACTGGTTCATTGGTGACATCCTGCATGCCCGCCGTGCCCTGGCCGAACAGGAAACAGCGGCCGCCAGGACAGGGAGCCACGCTGCACCGCCGAAAACTGAGCCCGGACCGGGCGAAGAGGAGGACTACTGAAACTCCAGCGCCTGCACATAAAGCCATTGCCGCCCCTGGCGGGTAAAGCTGCTGGTTTCCGTCAAGGCATCCTTGAGCTTGCGGTTTGCCGCTGACCGGTAGTGGGCCCGGAAACTGACCACGCCTTCCTGGTCGAAGTACCCGCCCCGCTGGGTGCCCAGGATTTCCAGCAGGTACCACTGCTGGTCAGGGTCCAGTTCAAGTGCGGCTGGGCTGGTGTCCGGGTGCCACGTGCGCAGAAGGTAGCCGGCATCCCCCATGGCAAAGGCGGTGAAGCGTGAGCGCATCAGGGCCTCGGCCGTTGGCGGGAAGTGGGCGGGTGTCCCGTCGGTCGTGGTGATGTATTTCGCGCAGCAATTCCCATAGGACTCGCCGCCCAGGCAGGGGCACCGCAGTGAACCATCCATTACTGCACCTGGTGTGTCTGGGCGTGGAACCACTCGATGTGGTGCCCCAGCTCCTGGGCTGCCAGTTCGCCGTCGAACGCGAGCACCGCCGCCGTGATGTCCTGATGCTGCTCACGCAGCGACGGCGCGATGTCCGCCCACATGGCGTCGTTGTCAATGGAGGCGCTGACATAGCCTTGGATGGCCGCGACCAGCTGCAGCAAGGTGGCCTCCTGGTCCGGGCTGCGGGGGTGGGCGGCGGCTTCAACGGCCGCCCACGTTTCCATCATGACTCGGGTTTGCACGATGTCAGCAACCGGAAAATGGTTGGTGGCCATGTGCAATCTCAGCGTCGAGGCCAGGCCCGCACTGGGATTGGCAATGACCACCGCCCCCGATTGCGGTCCGGAGCCGACGCCCGTGCGCACCACACCCATGGCGTCGAGCACGCGGATGGCATCGCGCACGGAGGCCCGGGAGATGCCATGGTTCAGGGCCAGAGCGCGCTCTCCCGGCAGCTGGTCGCCGACCTTGATTTCCCCGCTCCGGAGACTCGCTTCGATGCTCTCAAGCACAGCCTTGTAGCTGCGCGCGGCAGGGACGGGGATGGGCTCGGGGCTGGCGGCGGCGTCTGGCAGCCGCGTGGCTGGACTGCCGGCTGGGCCTGGGGCGGGATTTGGCGTGGGCACGCCTTCATTCTCCCACCCATTGCCCCTCCCCCGCAGCCAGTCGGCCGGCAGCCGGCTGGCTGGTTCGGGGCTGGCCGGTTGGTTGGGGGCAGACCGGCTGGTGGGTGCCAGCCGCCACCAATGCAAGCTCCTCTTGTTAGGGCGTTGGCAGCATCCACGACAGGACCGGCGTGGACTGCAGGTACACCAGGATGCACAACACCAGCAGCATGCCGATGCTCCAGCCCACGACTTTGCGCAGAATGACCGATTCCTGGCCGTCCATCTTTACGGCTGTGGCGGCAATGGCCAGGTTTTGCGGACTGATCAGCTTCCCCACGACGCCGCCGGAGGTGTTGGCAGCAACCAACAGGTTGGGATCGATGCCCGCGTTCAGGCCGGCTGTCTGTTGGAGTTTCGCGAACAAGGCGTTGGAGGAGGTGTCCGATCCGGTTACGGCGGTCCCCAACCAGCCCAGGACGGGCGAGAGGAAGGCAAAGAACGCCCCTGTCCCGGCCAGCCACGTGCCGATGCTGACTGTCTGGCCGGAAAGGTTCATGACATAGGCCAGAGCCAGCACGCAAATGATGGTCAGGCTTGCAAACCGCATGTTCACGATTGTCCGCCAAATCTCAAGCAGCGCATCGGAGACGTGCAGGCGATACTGCCCGCCGCCGTCGAACTTTGAATAAAACACGGCCACTATCAGGCCGGAGATCAACAACAGGGTGCCTGGGCTGGAGAGCCAGGCGAAATTGAAGATGGTGGACCCCACGGGGAGTCCGTCGGCGCCAAGGACCTTCCCGTGCAGGCCCGGCCACTGGATTTTAAGGTCGGTGGAGGCGAGCCATGTGGGCACGTTGATGCCCCACTTCCACAATTTCGCCACCGCGAAGACGACGATGACGAGCAGGTACGGGAACAGTGCCAGCCAGGTGCGCCCCGGTGTGAGTCCGCCCAACACCCCGACGCCGGTCTTGACCTCGGCAGCAGGGGGTGTGGCGCCGGCAGCAGCATGTGCGGCGCCGGCAGCAGAGGACTGTGCATGAACTGTCAGGCGTTCCTGCGCAGCCTCACGGTTCCTGGGAGTCCAGAAACGCAGGAACACCACGGATACACCCATGGCAAACAGCGACGCAACAATGTCGGTAAGTTCGTAGGAGAAGTATGTCGCACTGAAATACTGGGCCAGGGCAAACGCAAGCCCTGTCACCAAGGCCGCAGGCCAGCAGTCCTTGACCCCTGCCAGCCGTCAAGAATGATCAACAGGATCAGCGGGACAAATGTTGCCAGCAACGGTGCCTGGTGCCCAATAATGGCACCAATGTGCGCCGGGTCCAGTCCAGTCAGCGCACCGGCCGTAGTGATCGGAATGCCGATGGCGCCGAAAGCGACAGGGGCGGTGTTGGCCACCAGCACCGCAGCCGCTGCCCGCAGGGGCGCCAGCCCCAGCGCCAGCAGCATGGTGGCGGTAATGGCCACCGGCGCACCGAAACCGGCCAGGGCTTCGAGCAGGCCGCCAAAACAAAAGGCAACCAGGATGCTTTGAATTCGGATGTCACCGTTGCCCACGATGTCAAAGACCTTGCGAAGGTCGTCAAAGCGCCCGCTAAGGACTGTGACCTGGTAGAGCCACACCGCCATGACAACGATCCACAAGATCGGAAAGACACCGAACACCGCACCCTCGCTGGCGGCCAGCCCGGCCAGCAGGATGGGCATCCGGAACGCCACCACAGCGACCACGACTGCTACCAACAAGGCCCACCCGCCGGCAACGTGGGCCCTGAATTTGCACACAGCCAACAAAATGAAGAACGTCAGGAGGGGTATCAACGAGACCAGCGCGGACAACGCCAGGCTGTTCAGCACAGGATCCGTGGTGGGGGTGAATGTGTCCACGACCATCCTTTTGTCGCCTTGAGGCCGCACGCACTCGCGTCCTCAACCAGGCCGCAACGGTGGAGACTGCTGATGTCGTCAGCATAACCCATGGCTGTTTTACCGCTGGGGGGATTTAACGTCGTGATTCACGGGAGAATATCTGGGGTTAGCGGCCCGGGCACACGGCAAAGGCAGCCTGGGACTGTGTTTGAACAGGACACAAAAAAGTCCGGGCTCCTGACCGCCACCAGGCAATCAGGAACTCGGACTTCAATTTTTGGTGGAGCTGAGGGGACTCGAACCCCTGACCCCCTGCATGCCATGCAGGTGCGCTACCAGCTGCGCCACAGCCCCAAAACAAAAAAACATTATTCATTTGCAAACCACCGGCAGTGTTTCCACCGCAGTGTGTTTGGTGGAGCTGAGGGGACTCGAACCCCTGACCCCCTGCATGCCATGCAGGTGCGCTACCAGCTGCGCCACAGCCCCAAACACTTTTCCATCTTGTCTCCCCGGCCCTGACTTGTCGGTCTTGGCTGAAGCAACCTGTCTATCCTAGAACACCTTTTGTCCTGCTGCCAAATCGGGACCGCGGTCCCGATTAATCTTCGATCGGTTCGGCTAAATCTTCGGGTCTTTCATACGGCTCGGGCAGCGTGCCAACATTGTGTTCAAGCAGGCGCCATTTGCCTTCTCCCGTTCCATCAGCGGCGGTCTGCGAGGCCTCCACGACCGACCAATGACAGTTTGAGAGCCCGGAGAGCGTTCTCCACAGCTGTTCGGGCAGGCCCAGCATCTTGGCCAGCGCAACCCTGGTTGCGCCACCGTGGGTGGCGACCACCAGGGTGCCGCCATCCGGCAATAAATGCACGCCCTCCAAGACGGCGTCCACCATCCGCTGGGCCACTTCAACACGCGTTTCCCCACCACCGGCACGGATGCCGGGTTCGTCCTGCTGCCAACGCTGGATCTGCTCCGGGAAGCCTGTGGTGATCTCGTCGAACGTCTTGCCTTCCCACTCCCCGCCGAAGGTTTCACGCAGCCGCGGATCCACCAGGACCTCGCCGCCGGTGAGCACAGCCAGGGCCTGCGCCGTGGACAAGGCGCGGGACAGGTCCGAGGAAACGATCCGCACCGGCAGCCCGGTCACACCGCCGGATACCAGTTTTCCTGCCAATAACGCCGCAGCACGGTTGGCCTGGGATGTGCCGACTGCGTCCAGTGGAATGTCACTCTGGCCTTGAAAACGCCGGGCCGCATTCCATGATGTCCGTCCGTGGCGCCAAAAAATAACCCGCCGGCGTGGACCGGCGGGTTGTAAAACTGAGCGCTCGGGTGCAGTAGAAACCATCAAGTGACAATATCCATTCCTGAGCCCCTGATAGGGGTTAGTTTTCGATGATCGTTTCTTCAGCTGTCGCTTGTTCGGCCTTTACTGAAGGATCCAGTTCACCCAGCTGCAGGTCAATGACGGGGCAGTCCCCATAGAGGCGTTCAAGGGCATAGAACACGCGGTCTTCTTCGTGCTGGACGTGCACGACGATGTCTGCGTAGTCAAGGAGCACCCAGCGGCCGCCTGAACGGCCTTCGCGGCGCACCGGGCGCAGGTTGAACTTGTGCAGCTCATCTTCAATGCCGTCAACAATGGCGTTGACCTGGCGTTCGGTTTCTGCCGAGGCAATGAAGAAAATGTCCGTGATCGCCAAGCGCTCACTGACATCAATGGCTGTCACGTTAGTGGCCAGCTTGTCCGATGCCGCACGCGCCGCTGCGCGTGCCAGGTCGATTGACTGTTCTGTTGCGGTCACTGCTGTTTCCTTTGATTGGTGAAAAAATTAGCGTGCAAGGGCGGTAATGAACATGATGACGCCAACAGCCAGGGCCGCGCCGCCGGCGACGACACTCCCCCACTGGATCAGCATGTTGCGCTTGGTCCGGCCCAGTCCTGCGGTGACGGCATCCAACGGCTCAAGTCCATGGGCGTAGTCGGCAGGTATCGGAGGCATCTGTGAGCGCTGGATATCGGCAGATCCGACGGCGGGAGGTACAGTCCGCTGCCCGCCTGTGGCCATCGCTTCGGCCCGCTTGAGAGTGCTGCTGCGTCCGCCGGTCAGCGGCCGGTTGCCCGGGCCGGGGCGGTGCCCGGCACGCGCGGACAAGGCCGCGTCAAAGCGCTCGGCGCTGACGTTGGCCACGGTTGGCTGGGACTGGGCGTCCGGCTGGGCACCCGCTGCATCGGCACCCGCGGCAACTGTTCCGGACTGCTCGCCGGGAAGTTGCCCATCGGCAGACAGCGCAGGTGCCGGGGGTGTGCGCCTGGCAGCGGAGCCTTGGCGCGGCGTTGACCGCGTCACGATGGGGATGTGCGTCGTCGTGGGCCGGCGCATTACCGGACGGGCCACTCCGGGGACCTCGTCGAACTCCAGCGGCGTCACCATGGCCAGGTTGTTGGTGGCCGTGGGATCTGCGGGCTGGCGACGGTTTTTGGCACTCTCCTGGGCCAGCCGGTCGCGTGCCTGGGCACGCTCACTGAGAATCGCGGCACGTTCTGCGTCGGCACGTTCTGCCGCCAACACCCGCAATTCCTCGGTCGTGGGCGGGACGGTGGAAGACGGAGCCGCGGACGGCGCGACGGCGGAAGACGGCACCACGGCTGGTGGCGACGCCGGCGGCCCGGCCGACACCGGGTAGTAGCTGCCGCCGGGAACCAACCCGGGCAACGGCGGATACTTCGAGGACGCACTGTCGGCGCCCGAAGGACCTGTTGCTGATGCATCCGCTGCTGCGGCATCGCCGGCTTCGGCCGCTGCACTGTGGCTGTTGGCGGGTGCAGCATCGGTGGTTGCCGGAGCTGACACGCCGCCCGGCTGTGCCGGCGCCTGATCCGTTGCTGCAACTGTCGGGCCGCTGGGCGGCAGCAGCTCGATCGCCGAAGGGTGCTTGGGGCCCTGCTGATTGGACTGCGCGGCACTGGATGCCGCGGATTTCGAGGGGGTGGCAAGTGCAGACCTGCGGCCGGGGCGGGTGCGCGGGGCTGCGGCGGGCGACGTCCCCTTGGCCGGTTCAACCGGCAGCGCCACCTTAACCGGTGGCGCCGAATTAACAGGCGGGGCCGGAGGCGCGTCGGGATCCGCTGCGTCCCGTACGGCTGTGCCTGGCGCAGCATCTGCAGCCGTATCGGCCACGTGGGGCGATTGCTGGGTCTGCGGGCCCTTGGGCGGCAGACCGGGTGCAATGACGGAAACAACCGGGTTGACAGCTGTCACCGGTGCCCGTTCGGCGTCCAGCTGTGCCTGGCGCAAGGTGCGCCTGGACGGCAGCGGGCTGAGTCCGGGCGGGTCGATGAGCTCCTTGTAGGCGCGCAGGGCGGCCCTGTCGCGGGCACGTGTCTGGGACTGGCGTTCACCTCGCGGCGACCCCGACTCACTGCGTGGGGCCTTCGCCGGCACCGCCGGCACCTTTGAGACAGCCTCAACCGTTGCCGGGCGTGTCCCTGCATCTGCCGGGCGTGTCGCTGCATCGGCGGATGCTGACGGCTTGGGTGCAGGCTTGACAGGCACCGCGGGGCGGCCCGTGGCACCATTTGCTTGTGCCGACTGCTCCCGCATTTGCCTGCGGCTGCGAATCGGCTCGGTTTCCTTGCTCATTTATTACTCATTCGGTTCTCGAAGTCACCGGCACTATGCCCGCGCTGGCATCCGTGCCGGGTTGAACGTACAGGCCATACTTGGCTATATATTGCACTACGCCGTCGGGCACCAGATACCAGACGGGATTCTGCTCTGCCACGCGTTTGCGGCAATCAGTTGAAGAGATCGCCATGGCAGGAACCTCCAACAAACTTACATTCTTCCGGCCCCGGCCATCGAGCACGTGCCCGGGACGCGTAACACCCACGAAATGGGCCATATCCCACAGTTCGTCGCTGTCTTTCCACGACATGATCTGGGCCATGGCATCGGCGCCTGTGATGAAGAACAAGTCCGCATCCGGACGGAGCCGGCGCAAGTCCCGCAACGTGTCGATGGTGAAAGTCGGGCCGGGCCTGTCAATGTCCACCCGGCTCACGGTGAATTGCGGGTTTGCCGCGGTGGCAATGACGGTCATCAAGTAGCGGTGTTCAGCGGCGCTGACCTGGCTTTTGACCTTCTGCCATGGCTGTCCCGTGGGCACAAAAATGACTTCATCCAGTTTAAAAACACTCGCAACCTCACTGGCTGCGACAAGGTGCCCATGGTGGATCGGATCAAACGTGCCACCCATGACTCCGATGCGGAGACGGTTCCGGGTGCCCTCAGCCGAAGGCACCCGGAATGTGTCCTCAGTGATTGGAGGACGCCGAATCGTCGTCGTGCAGGTGCTTGTTGGTGTGCTGGCGGTGAGGATCGTCAGTTGCCTCGACTGCAGCGTGGCGGTTGCCCAAGTTCATGAACGAGACAGTGACAACCATCAGCGTCAGCAGCACCGCAAGCATGACACCACCTATCACAAACGGCGGCGCAATCAACGGCGCAAGCTCATGTTCTTCTGCGGCAGCCAGTACGACGCCGGCAAGCTGGGTCAGCATTATTTCTCCCCTTGGGTGCGTGGCCGGGCGGTGGTGTCACCGCAGCCGGGCCAATTGTTCCTTGAATTCCTTCTAATGGTACGTGCTATCGGCGCGCACTGGCACACCGGCGCGCGATGTGGGCCCGCCCGGGTCAGCCGCGGACCTGGCCTTCGCCCTGGACAATCCACTTTGTGGTGGTCAGCTCCGTCAGCCCCATGGGCCCGCGGGCGTGCAGCTTTTGTGTCGAGATGCCCACCTCGGCACCCAGTCCAAGCTCACCGCCGTCCGTGAACCGTGTGCTGGCATTCACGATGACGGCCGCCGAATCAATTTCGGCGATGAAAATTTCCGCGTTGGCCAGATCGTTGGTGATGATCGCCTCGGTGTGCCCGGTGCTCCAGGTGCGGATGTGCTTGATGGCCTCGGGAACGGAGTCAACCATTTTTACGGCAAGGTCAAGGTCCATGTACTCGGTGGCCCAATCCTCATCGGTGGCCGGGGTGGCGGTGACGCCGGCGGGCAGCACTGCCTGCACCCGCTCATCGACGTGCAGCCGCACCCCTGCCTTCGACAGCGCCGTGAGCACCGCCGGCAGCACCGTGGCGTCCTTGTGCACCAGCAGTGTCTCCACCGTGTTGCAGACGCTGGGTCGCTGGGTCTTGGCGTTCAACAGGATGTCGACGCTCATTTCTTCCTTGGCACTGCTGTCAATGAAGATGTGGACGTTGCCTTCACCCGTTTCGATGACGGGCACTGCCGCATTGTTCACCACAGTTTGAATGAGTTCGCGGCCGCCCCGGGGAATCAACACGTCCACCGCGCCGCGGGCCTTCATGATGAGGTTGGCGCCCTCGCGGCCGAACTGGTCAACCGACTGCACAGCGTCTGACGGCAGGCCGATACGGTCGAGGGCGTCGCGCAGAATTCCCAGCAGCGCCTTGTTGGTGTTGGCGGCTGCCGTGCCGCCGCGCAGGATCACGGCATTACCGCTTTTCAGGGCCAAGCCGGCGATGTCCACCGTGACATTGGGGCGGGCTTCATAGATGGCTGCCACAACTCCCATGGGGACGTTGATCTGGCGCATGCGCAGGCCGTTGGGCAGGGTTTGCCCGCGCACCACATTGCCCACCGGATCCGGCAGGGTGGCCAGGTTTTCCAGTGCGTCGGCCAGCCCCTGCACACGCGGTCCTGTCAGCGTGAGCCTGTCGAGCATGGGCACCGAGGTGCCGTTTTCCCGACCGTTCGCCACGTCCCTGGCGTTGGCTGCCAGGATGGTCTCCTGGTTCTCCAACAGGGCCTTGGCAATGGCCCGCAGGCCCTTGTCCTTCCAGGCCCGGTTGGCTCCGGCCATGCGACGGGCGGCCCTGCGGGCGCGGTCGGTGATGGTCCGAACTTCGGCGGCAATATTTTGTTCAACAATCTGCTCGGTCATGTCCCAAGTCTAGGGCACCCGGGCAGATGTTGCAGTGGGCCGGCGGTCAGCCGGGCAAAAGCACCAGGTCGTCGACATGGACCACTTCACGTTCAAACCTGCGGCCCAATTCCTTGGCCAGGACCTTGGTTTTGCGTCCCAGCATTTGCGGCAGGTCCGAATGGCGGTAGTTGACAAGGCCATGGGCGAACACGTTGCCCCGGGAGTCACTGATTTCAACGGCGTCGCCGACATCGAAATCACCGGTGATGGACGTGATTCCTGCGGGGAGCACCGACTTGTGCCTTTCGCTGACGGCCCGCACGGCGCCGTCGTCGAGCACCAGGCGGCCGCGAATGTCTGCCAGGTGCGCCAACCACAGCATGCGCACGGGGCGCTTGCTGCCATTGATGCCGAACCAGGTTCCAACGTCCTCCCCTGCCAGCGCCGCACCCGCCTGCACAGTTGAGGCCACCAGGGCCGGAATCCCTGTTTCGGCTGCGATCATGGCAGCCTGGACCTTCGTGGCCATGCCTCCTGTACCCACCCCGGCCGCACCTGCCGTGCCAATGACAATGCCTTCGAGATCCTCGGGCGAGTCAACCTGGCTGATCCGTGTGGCCCCTTCCGACGGCGGCCCGTCGTACAGGGAATCGACATCGGAGAGCAGCACGAGGGCGTCAGCCTTGATCAGGTGCGCCACCAGCGCGGCCAGCCTGTCATTGTCGCCAAAGCGGATCTCGTGCGTGGCCACGGTGTCGTTTTCGTTGACGATCGGGACAACGCCAAGATTGAGCAGGCGCTCCAGGGCACGGTGTGCATTGACGTACTGGTGCCGGCGGGTCAGATCCTCGGAGGTCAGCAGGACCTGCGACGCCGTCACACCATGGGAGGCGAAGACGTGGTTGTAGTGCGCCATCAACAGGCCCTGGCCCACACTGGCGGCCGCCTGCTGCGTGGCAAGGTCCTTGGGACGCCGGGACAGGCCCAGCGGGAGCAGCCCCGCAGCAATGGCCCCGGAAGAAACCAGGATGATCTCGGTTCCCGCCTGGTGCCGCCGCGCCAGCACGTCCACGAGCTGCTCGAGCGCCTCCTCGGAAAGGCCGCCCGCAACCGAGGTCAACGACGACGACCCGACCTTGACAACTATTCGTGCCGCGGTGGCAATGCCGAGTCGTGTTTTAAGCGACGCGGGCTGCCCTTGCTTGCTGTCTCCCGTTAATCCCAAATCCATTATTTCTAAGCTTCACCTGTCTTTTCGTTGTCGCCGTCGGCCGCCAATTCGGTTTCGATGAACTGTGCCTTGGTGGCCTGGCGGTTGTGGGTTTCGGTCCACACGCCTGCCTTGCGTTCTGCCTCCAGCTCGGCACGGCTTGCCGCCTTGGCGTCGCGGCGGTCCTGCTGTTCCTGACGCTTCTGGATGCGGGTGGGCCGGTCGCCCAGGTCCAGGAGGCGCAGGTCGGTGCCGCGGGGTGCGGCGAGGTGCTCGGCGCCACCCATCATGGTGGGCTCCCAGTCAAAGATCATGCCGCCGTTGTCCCCGCCAATGACAACCGTGTCACCGGGTGTTGCACCAGCGTTGAACAAGCCTTTTTCAACACCGAGTTTGGCAAGCCGGTCGGCGAGGTAGCCGATGGCTTCCTCATTTTGGAAGTCCGTCTGCTTGACCCATCGCTCAGGCTTGTCACCGCGTACCCGGAACAGCGGTTCAAGGTTGCGTTCCTCACGGACAATGGTGAACTCAGACGCGTTGACTGCACGCGGACGCAACACCACGGGAACAACCTGTGCAGGGGTGTCGATGACGGCCTGGCGGGCCGCGGTGACGATTTCCGCCATGGCGTAGCCCAGGGCCTTCAAGCCTTCATGGCTGGCGGCAGAGACTTCAAAAACGCGGTAGCCGCGGGATTCCAGGTCTGCGCGCACAAATCCGGCCATGTCGCGGCCGTCAGGGGAATCAACCTTGTTCAGGGCGATCAGGCGGGGTCGGGCATTCAAGGGGACAACGTCGCCGTCCTGGCCCGCAAAGCTCATGTCAACGTCGTAGCGGTCAAGCTCACGTTCGATGATGGCCAGGTCGGAGATCGGGTCGCGGTCTGCCTCAAGTGCTGCACAGTCAAGGACGTGCACAATGGCTGCGCAGCGTTCCACGTGGCGCAGGAAGTTGTGGCCCAGGCCCTTGCCTTCGCTGGCACCCTCGATGAGTCCGGGGACGTCGGCCATGGTGAACCGGATCTCGCCTGCTTGGACCACACCAAGGTTGGGGATCAGGGTGGTGAAGGGATAGTCGGCAATCTTGGGCCGGGCAGCAGACATGGCTGCGATCAGGCTGGACTTGCCGGCCGAGGGGAAGCCCACAAGTGCAATGTCTGCAATGGACTTCAGTTCAAGGACGATGTCGTTTTCGGTGCCGTCAACGCCGAGCAGGAAAAAGCCCGGTGCCCTGCGCTTTTGTGAGGACAGCGCGGCATTGCCGAGTCCGCCCTGACCGCCCTGGGCTGCGACGTATTCGGTGCCGATGCCAACGAGGTCGGCCAGCACATTGCCTTCACGGTCCTTGATGACGGTGCCGTCGGGCACCTCCAGGAGCAGTGATTCACCGTCCTTGCCGTCACGCCAGTCGCCCATGCCGGGCTGGCCGTTGCCGCCGCGGCGGTGGGGGGCGTGGTGGAAGTCAAGCAAGGTGGTGGTTTGGTCGCTGACGCGGAAGGTGACACTTCCGCCGTCGCCGCCCTTGCCGCCGTCGGGCCCGCCCAAGGGCTTGAACTTTTCGCGTTTTACCGAGACGCAGCCATGGCCGCCTGTCCCGCCGGATACCTGCAGAACAACCCGGTCAACAAAGCTGGCCAATGAACTCTCCTTGAGTAGAAACTTGCTGTTTCGCACTAATTCTAGTCCCGTGGGGACCAAGGCCTGATGCCGGCCGGTGGGTGTATTTTCTTACAAACTCTGTGTTAAAAGCCAGTGGAGCGAGCCATGCGGCCCGCTCCACTGGAAAAGCTTTGGTATTAGACCGCAGCTGCAACGATGTTCACGACGCGACGTCCGCGGCGCTGACCGAACTCGACTGCACCTGCGTCCAATGCGAACAGCGTGTCGTCCTTGCCACGTCCAACGCCCTCACCGGGGTGGAAGTGGGTGCCGCGCTGGCGGACGATAATTTCGCCAGCCTTGACAACCTGACCGCCGAAGCGCTTTACGCCCAGGTACTGAGCGTTGGAGTCACGACCGTTGCGAGTGGAACTCGCACCCTTTTTATGTGCCATTTGAAAATGCCTGCCTTTTTACTAAAAGATTCTAAGTGGATCGAACTTTTGATCGCTGATTAAGCGATGGAAGTGATCTTGACCTTGGACAGTTCCTGACGGTGGCCCTGACGCTTCTTGTAACCGGTCTTGTTCTTGTACTTCTGGATGACGATCTTCGGCCCGCGAAGATCCTCCAACTTCTCAGCCGTAACCTTTACACTAGCCAGGTCCTTAGCGGCAGTGGTGATTTTCTCACCATCAACCAACAGCAAAGCGGGCAGCTCAAATGTGCTGCCGACTCCACCGGGGACGCGGTTCATGGTCACGTGGTCTCCAACGGAAACCTTTTCTTGACGGCCGCCTGCGCGGACAATCGCGTACACCACTGGGGAACTCACTTCTCTCGACGTTTATTACAAAGTTTTTATGCCGGCTTGGATCAGAATTGATCTCCGCCAACCGCATGCGCCGCAGTTCAAGATTGAACAGACGCGGGGTGCATACTATGTGCCTCAACGCCGTGGACCTCAATGGAGTTCTGCCATGGAGTGGTTGCCCTAGGTGTTGGCGTAAGCACCGAAGATCAAGAATACGCTAATTCTGCCTCCGGGAGCAAATGACACTGGTTCCGGGTCCCTTGCACCCTCCTGGCAAAACATTGTTTTACCAGCGACGCTGCGTGGTTCCTGAAACCGTACTCACCAACATTAGCGCGACTGCCGCCAATTATTGTCATTTTTGGCCAGTGCGGCGCCGTTTCCTTGCGCACAGCGGGTGGTGTTAATCACCTGCGCCGGTGATACCGCCCGGAAGTTGGCTGTGCGGGGCCGCAAAGAAATCGACCTCGTACTGTGCCGAATGGGCAAAGGCCGCCCGCATGCGTCCACGTTCCAGGGCGGATCCCCGCCGTGCCGCCACGTCCATAATGCCGACGGCAGTCGCCGTTGCCTGCGCAAAGTCGTCGGCGGCGTACGTCGCCAGCCACGCCCCATAGGGGTGCTCCCCCACAAACGACAGGTAGTCGGAGTGCAACACGCGCCCCACCTCCGCATACAACCAATAACACGGCAGCACTGCGGCAACGACTTCCCCGTAGCTTCCGGAGAAGGCAACGCCCTGCAGGTGGTCCACGTAATGTTTGGTGACCGGGCCCTGCTGCAGCTCCGCAGGGTGGTCGCGGAGCCAGTCGCGGTGCAGCGCCATTTCAACCTCGAGGCAGTTTTGGGCGCCGCCGGCCCAGAATTTCTGTTCGGCTTCGGTGGGCGCCAGGGCACTTGCGCGGGCCAGGACCCGGGAATAGCTGCCCAAATACAGCGCATCCTGGGCGAGGTAGTAGGCGAAGTGGTGTCCCTGCAGGGTCCCTGCGGCCAGTTCCTTGATGAAGTCAAGGGCAAAAATGGCCCGGCGCTGCTGGGCGCATTGTTTCCACAGTTCACTGCTGAAGCTGCCCGGCCGTGGCGCCGCCTGCTCCCACAGGGCGTGCAAATGGTTGATGGGTCCCGCGCCGGTGCCCACCCGCAGCGCCGCCGAGGTCTCCAGTGCCCGCCCCAGCCACTCCTTCGCCAGGGCCACGCTTGCCTGCCAGTCCCCTGTCTGCGCCTGCAGCGTGGCCACCGCCGCCGACAACGAACATCCGGTGCCGTGGGTGTTGGCTGTGTCGACCCGGGCCGCGTTGAATTCCTGTACCGTGCCGTCCGGGGCGACCAGCGCGTCGGGGCACTTCTCCCCCGGCAGGTGGCCGCCCTTCACGAGGACCAGGACCTGGTGCAGGGCAGCCAGCTCCCGGCCCTGCTGCACGGCTTCCTGCCAGTCGGAAGCCTCCGGCTGGTTGAGCAGCACTGCCAGTTCAGGAATGTTGGGCGTCACCAGGTGGGCGTTTTTGACCAGTGCCAGCAAGGCCCGGCGTGCTGCCGGGAGCATGAGCTCGTCACCGCTGGTGGCAACCATGACCGGGTCAAGAACGACGACGGGCGGGCGGGTGCGCACCAGCCAGTCCGCGACGGCGTGCATCACCTCTGCCGTGCCCAGCATGCCGATCTTCACCGCGTCAATGGTGACGTCCGCGGCGACGGCGTCCAGCTGGGCGGTGAGGAAATCCGCCGGGGGGACGTGGACGCCCTGCACTCCCCGGGTGTTTTGGGCGGTCAGGGCCGTGATGGCGGCCATGGCATAACCGCCATGGGCTGAAATGGATTTGATGTCGGCCTGGATGCCTGCTCCCCCGGAGGGGTCCGATCCCGCGATGCTCAGGATCCTGGGGTGCCGCACCGCCGCGGGCATGCCCTGGGGATTATCGCCCCGGAGGCTTTCGGCATGAATACTTTCGCCGGGAACAACTTCGGGCGTCGCTGAATTGATGGTGCTGGTGCTCATTGGGACATCCCTTCGCCGGTGCTAACCGGGCAGGTTCAACGGGTATTGTCTCAGCCTGCCCTGATGGCGTGGCACCCCGTGTCGATCTCCACCCTAGCCCCGGCCCGCCCGTTAAAGAAAAAACCCGCAGTAGCCGTCGAAGACCTTGTTCAAAGGCGGTCTTCGACAACAACTGCGGGTTGTCTCATGGCTTTTCAGCGATTAGAGTTCCGAAGCCGGCACTCCCACACCCAAGATGATCGGGCCGCTGCTGTTTTTCACGGGTTGGGCAGCTGCCGGAATTTCCACCGCAGCACTCATGTGCGGGGCGGAACCCTGACCGGCAGATGTTGCAACCGAGGTCTCCACGCTCATGTCGGCACCCCCCTGGGCACTGCGTGCGCTGCGGTTGCGGCGCCCCCGGCGTGAGGACCGTGACCGGTTGTCACCGCCGGCCTCAGACGAGTGGTCGTGCGGCTGGTCCTGGCCAGGCGCTGCCAGCTGGTCCAGGGCCTGCGACAGTCCGGCCAGCGCTGCCGCCTGGTGTGCATTGTGCTCCTCCGGGCTGCCGCTGCTTTCGCTGCGGTGTCCGCGCGGGAGCTCGATGGCTTCCCCGCCAAAGGTGAGCGTGGCGCCGTCGGGCGTTTCCGTCGTTTCCGCAGGCGCCGAAGCAACCTCGGTGCCGGCGGCACTGTGCGGCTGCCCGCCGTCGTGCTCATGATGCGAGGCTGCAGCGGCCGCGGCAATGTTCGCCAGGGCGGCACGGGCTTCATGGGCCTTTTGCGCCTTCTGGGCCTCGCTTGCCTCGTCGTGCACCGGAACGGGGGCGGCCTCGTGCGGCTCAGTTTCCGGCTGCTGCCCGCGGTTGCGGTTGCGCTTGCGTTCGCTGCGGGTTGAGCGGTTGGCTGTCCGTTCGCTCTCGCGGTGTTCGGGCTTGGCGCCGTGGATCTGTGCGGCTTCCACGGCGGGGCTGTGCGTGCGGCGGTGCTCGACGGGAATCTCGTGCGTGACCATGCCGCGGCCGGCGCATGTGGGGCACTGCTCGCCAAAGACCTCGAGGAGCCCGGTGCCCATGCGCTTGCGCGTCATCTGCACGAGCCCAAGCGAGGTGACCTCGGCAACCTGGTGCTTGGTGCGGTCCCGGCCCAGGCATTCGACCAGGCGCCGGAGCACCAGGTCGCGGTTGGATTCGAGGACCATGTCGATGAAATCGATGACGATGATGCCGCCGATGTCACGCAGGCGCAGCTGTCGGACGACTTCTTCGGCCGCTTCCAGGTTGTTCTTGGTGACTGTTTCTTCCAGGTTGCCGCCGGAGCCGGTGAACTTGCCGGTGTTGACGTCAACCACCGTCATGGCTTCGGTGCGGTCGATGACGAGGGAGCCGCCGGAGGGCAGGAAGACCTTGCGTTCCAGGGCCTTGTTGATCTGCTCGTCGATGCGGTGCGCGGCGAAGATGTCCTCGGTCATGGTCCACTTCTCCAGGCGGTCAAGCAGGTCCGGGGCCACATACGTCACGTACGCCTCGATCGTGTCCCAGGCGTCCTCGCCGGAGACGATGAGCTTGGTGAAGTCTTCGTTGAATACGTCGCGGACCACCTTGATGGTCAGGTCGGGTTCGCCGTAGAGCATTTCCGGGGCGAGCGTCTTGTGTGACGAGGCCCGCTCGTTGATGCCGGCCCACTGGGCGCGGAGCCGGTTGATGTCGTTGGTGAGCTCTTCCTCGCTGGCACCTTCGGCGGCCGTGCGCACAATGACGCCGGCGTTCTCGGGCAGGTGGTCCTTCAGGACGCGCTTGAGGCGGTTGCGCTCGACGTCGGGCAGCTTGCGGGAGATGCCTGTCATGGAACCACCGGGCACAAACACCAGGTAGCGGCCGGGGAGTGAAATCTGGCTGGTCAGGCGGGCACCCTTGTGGCCCACGGGATCCTTGGAAACCTGTACCAGCACCGGGTCGCCTGACTTCAGGGCATTCTCGATGCGGCGCGGCTGGCCGTTGAGGTTTGCGGCATCCCAATCAACTTCGCCCGCGTACAGGACGGCGTTGCGGCCGCGGCCAATGTCGACAAAGGCGGCTTCCATGCTGGGCAGCACGTTCTGGACCTTGCCCACGTACACGTTGCCGATGAGGGAGTCCTGCTGGGTCTTGGAGACAAAGTGTTCGGCCAGAATGCCGTCTTCGAGGACACCGATCTGGATCCTGTCTTCGCCCTGGCGCACCACCATGACACGGTCAACTGATTCGCGGCGGGCCAGGAACTCGGCCTCGGTGATGACTGTGCGGCGGCGGCCGGAGTCGCGCGAGTCGCGGCGGCGCTGCTTCTTGGCTTCGAGCCGGGTGGAGCCGCGCAGGCTGGTGACCCGGTTGGGGTCGCTTGAGCCGGTGTCGGACGGGGTGCGGGGGGCACGGACCCGGGTGACGGTGTTGGGCGGATCCTCATCGGAGCCCCCTGTCAGTTCCAGGTCCTGGTCGCCGCGGCGGCGACGGCGGCGGCGGCGCGAGGTCACGCCGTCGTCGGTGTCTTCAGCGTCTGTCTCGGCGGCTGCGCTGTTATTGGCGTCCGGTGCATCGGCTGCTTCGGAATCGTTGCCGCGGGTCCGGCGGTTGCGGCCCCGCGAGCGGCCCTGGCGATCACCGTCGTGGCCGTCACTCTTGCCGGCTGCGCCGTCTTCGTTGTCCTCGCGGGCTTCCTGGGTGGCTGCGGCAGGCACGGCCAGGCTCAGGTCGGGGGCTAGGAACAAGGCTGACATGGCTGCGGAGGGGGCCAGGAACAAGGAGTCGGCGGCAGCTGTGCCAGTGCTGTCCACAGCATCGGGCGCAGACGGTTCAGCCGCAGTGTCGGGCGTGGCTGCTGCGGTGGTTGTTGCGGTTGCTTCGGTCGCAGTGCCGGCCGACGGTTCGGTCGTATCGGCAGCAGCCGAATCAACGGCAGCCTCGGTCTCCACGGCGGCGCTCTTGGCGGCAGGCCTGCGGCGGCTGCGGGTGGTCTTGGGTGCTTCAGCGGCGGGCGCGGGCGTCTCGGCAGGGTCAACCCCGGGGGTCGCGGCGGCGTCAGCGGCGGGGGTCGCGGCGGCATCGTTGTCGAGGGAAATTACGCCCTGGACAGGGGCCGGCCCGGCGGGCGCGGCTGCCTTCCGGCTCGCCCGGCGGGCAGGAGCCTTGACGGCAGGTGCTTCGGGCGAAGCCGCGGCGGAAACGGCAGCAGGCTCGGCCGAAGCGGCGGCTCCGGCTGATTTTGCTCCCGCACTGGAGGCGGCACGCTTCGAGGCTGCGGTCTTGGCTTCGGGAGTCTTGACTTCGGGGGTCTTGGCTTCGGCGGGCGCGGTGACGGGGGCCTTGGCCACGCGGCTGCGTTTGGCCGGCGCCTTTTCTGCCGACACTGCGGAATCGTCTCCGGCAAGGCTCAGTTCGCCCTGCACACCGTTTTCTTGCTGCACTGCCGCGGGGGCAGTTACGGGCGAAGTGGCCCGGCGGCGGGTGGCGCTCTTGGCCGGGGCTGCAACAGGCTCGGCAGTTGCCGGCTCGACGGTTGCCGCGGCCGGCTGGACAGGTGCCGATATTTCATCCAGCAGCGACGGTTCGGCTGCGCCGACAGCTCCCGTTGCTGCCGGTTCCGTTTTCTTGGCGCGGCTGCGGCGGGCAGGGGCCTTCTTGGCCGGGGCAGCCGCTTCGGCTGCGGTGCCGGCAACGGTGCCTGCAACGGTGCCTGCCGCAGTGCTTGTTTGAGACGTGCTTGTTTGGGGAGTGCTGGTTTGCGCGGCTGCACTGCTGGCGGGGCTGGCGACTGCCGACGTGGCCCGGCGCGAGCGTGTGGTTTTTGCCTTGACGGGGGCCGCCTGGGCTGCCTCTGTGCTGGCCGGTGCTGTCTGTTCTTTATCCATTGTGGGCGTTACTTTCGCGCCGAGCCGACACCCCCACATCGGGTGCCTGCTGCGGCAGATGTGCCAACACCCGCGGGCGCTGACGGAAGTCGTCTAAATACTTTTCAGGCGGCACCAACTTCTGGGTGCGCAAGCTCTAAAAAGCCAATGGTTTGCGGAATCCGGCCGGTGGATGGCTGCACGCGTTGGCAGCGTCGTCACCGGCAGCCGGAGGCGTGCCATTGGACTGAGGGGCGCATGTGGATCGTCGATCAGCCGATTTCATTGTCTCATACGCGCCATGCCACAGCGCCGTTTCACGCAGGGCGCGCCAAGAAACTCACGCTACAATCAGGACACAATCACCGGTTGAGATGAATAGGACGTCATGCCCAGCACTGAAGCTCCCACCCGAGACCCGGCAGACTTGGACAAGCCCGCCATGGCGCGCGCCAGGCCGTTTGGCTGGTTCCTGGTCATTGCCGGCGCCATTGCATGGATCGCGTCCTTCACCCTGGTGCTTGAACGGCTCGAGCTTTACAAGGACCCAAACGCCACAGCCAGCTGCGACTTCAACTCCTGGATCTCCTGCAGCGACGTCATGAAGACACCGGAAGCCGCCCTGCTCGGCTTCCCCAATCCATTTATGGGCATCGTGGCGTTCGCTGTCATCATCACCGCCGGCGTGGTCCTGCTCGCCGGGGCAAGGCTGGCCCGCTGGTATTGGATCGGCCTGCAAGTGGGCATTACCGCCGGCATGGCCCTGGTGGGCTGGTTTTGGTTCACCGCCGTTTACACCCTCGCCGTCCTCTGCCCTTACTGCATGGTGGTGTGGGCAATGATGATCCCGATCTTCGTCTGGACCACCATCCGCAACGTCAACCACGGCGTCATCCCGGCCCCGCCGGCGCTCACCAAGTTCCTCAATAATTGGGCCTGGATCATTGTCGCCCTGTTCTACCTGGCCGTCCTGGCCTCCATCTTCTTCAAGTTCATGTACCTGATCATCCCCTCCAACTCCTGAGCCGCCCAACAATCGCTATCGCAGCAATGGCGGCTTTTTCGCGTTCCCTCTCGCAGTCCCCGTCCGAGGTGTGCGAGAGCGTTTTCGAAAAGTAGACCATTGCTGCGATAGCGTCAGGGAAAAACGCGCCATTGCTGCGATAGCGTTTGCAAGGGTTGTTAAGGTACGACGACGAAGGGCACCTCCCGCTGGGAGGTGCCCTTCGTCGTCAGGCCTGTGTGTCAGGAAGGCTTAGGCGAACCAGATGCCGATCTCGCGCTCGGCGGAATCAACGGAGTCGGAGCCGTGAACGAGGTTCTGCTGGACCTTCAGGCCCCAGTCGCGGCCGAAGTCGCCGCGGATGGTGCCCGGCGCCGCCGTGGTGGGATCGGTGGTGCCAGCCACGGCGCGGAAGCCTTCGATGACACGGTGGCCCTCGAAGATGGCTGCCACGACGGGGCCGGAGAGCATGAACTCAACGAGCGGCTCGTAGAACGGCTTACCGACGTGCTCTTCGTAGTGCGCCTCGAGCTGCTCGCGCGTGGCGGTGACCTTCTTCAGCTCGGCCAGGATGTAACCCTTCGCCTCGATGCGGGCCAGGACGGCTCCGGAAAGGTTGCGGGCGACGCCGTCGGGCTTGACAAGGACAAGGGTGCGCTCAATGCTCACAGTAACTCCAAATAACTAGGTAAAAAGGACAATCAGGTTCAGTGTACTTCGCCGGTCCCGCCGGGTGCGGGTGCTTCGGGGTGTGCTGCATCCCAGCTGGCCTGCGCCCTGGCCCGGGCCGCGTTTTCGCGGTCAATCTTGGCGCCGGCGTACAGGGCATACCACCAGGCGACGGCGAAGAGCACGCCAACGACAAACATTGACGGTTCCCAAATGCCGCTGGCGATCAAGACCAGCTGCAGGATCCAGCCAAGGGCAACGCCCCAGGTTTTGCGGATGACTCCGCAGGCCAGGATCATCAGGACCGCCAGCACACCGGCGGCCAGGAGGTAGGTGGCGTCCTTGTCCTTGAGCCCGAACAACGCCAGGCCCAGGAACAGCGCCACGAACGCCTCGAGCATCAAGACCACCGAGGCGAACATCATCTTGGTGGAGCGCAGCTTCTTGGGGGTGTTGGGCCTCCATTCGCGCTGGGCTTTTGTCAGCTTGGCCAATTCAGGCACCCTCCCTTTCGCCCGGTCGGCCCAGCAGGATGCGGGCCTCGCCCACAAGGGTGATGGAGCCCGTGATCAAGATGCCGCCGGCAAGGTCGTTGTTGGATTCAGCCCGTTCAACGGCCCACTCAATGGCGTCGTCAAGCTTCTCGGCGATGTGGACGTCTTCCTCGGCCCAGCCCAGGTCCACGGCCATTTCCGCCAGTTCCGCGGCCGGGATGGCCCGCGGGGAGTTGGATTGGGTCAGGCAGATTTCCGCCGCCTCGTCACCGTAGGATTCCTTGATGGTGTTCAGGATTTCCTCGGCGTCCTTTTCCGCCAGCACGCCGAGCACGACGACAAGCTTGCTGAAGGCAAACGCCTCCTGGAGGGCTGCCGCGGTGACTGCGATGCCTGCGGGGTTGTGCGCGGCATCCACCACGATGGTGGGTGAGGTGCGCATGACTTCAAGGCGTCCCGGCGAGGTGACGGCGGCAAAGCCTTCCTGGACCAGTTCCTTGTTGAGTTCCTTCTCTCCCCCGCCCAGGAATGCCTCCAGCGCGGCAAGCGCCACGGCGGCGTTCTGGGCCTGGTGTTCACCGTGCAGCGGCAGCAGGATTCCCGGGTAGCGCCCGGCCAGTCCCTGCAGGTCAAGCATTTGCCCGCCCACGGCCACGGTGCGTGCCTCCACGCCAAACTCGACGCCCTCGAAACGGAAGTCGGCGTTCTTCCCGCGGGCCGCGTCCAGGATGACCTGGGCTGCATCGGCGGGCTGGGCGGCGCTGATGACGAAGGCGCCCTCCTTGATGATCCCTGATTTTTCCTCGGCGATCAGCCCGGTGGTGTCGCCCAACAACTCCGTGTGGTCCAGGGAGATGGGCGTGAAGACGGCCACCTGGCCGTCGCCAACATTGGTGGCGTCGGTGATCCCGCCCAGGCCCACCTCCATGACTGCCACGTCGACGGGTTCGTCGGCGAAGATGGCAAACGCCAGGATCGTCAGGCACTCAAAGTAGGTCAGGCGCACCTCCCCGGCGGTCATGAGTTCGGCGTCGACGATGTCCAGGTAGGGGCGGATTTCGTCCCAGATCCGCACGAAGGTCTCGTCACTGACGGGCGCCCCGTCAATGCTGATGCGCTCGGTCACCCGGGTCAGGTGCGGGCTCGTGTACCGGCCGGTGCGCAGGTCGTGGGCCAGCAGGCCCGCCTCGATCATCCGGGCGGTGGAGGTTTTCCCGTTGGTGCCGGTGATGTGGATGATGGGAAAAGCCTTGTTGGGCTCCCCCAGCACGTCCATGGCACGGAACAAGGGAGCCAGCCTGGGCTGCATCTTGTTTTCCGGGGCACGGCCCAACAGTTCGGCGTAGACGCTTTCAACCGAGAATTCGTCATGATTGGCAGGCATTTAGGAAATGCTCCGTTCAACTGTGATGGTGGTGTCAACGTCACCGGGGATGAGTTCAAGCTTCAGCGTCAGGGTTTCGCCCTTGAGCAGTTCGGCGTTGGCGTGCAGCGCGTCGATGATGTCCTGCGGGGCGCTGATGATGGTGCGGATCCTGTCACTGACCTGCAGCCCGGCCTCCTTGCGGGCCTGCTGGACGGCACGCACCATGTCGCGTGCCGTTCCTTCTGCCTCAAGCTCGGGTGTCAGCTCGGTGTTGAGCACCACGAAGCCGCCGTGCGGCAGCATCGCAACGGCACTCTTGCCGCCGTCGTGCGCGTCCTCAACCACTGTCTCCAGCGTGTATTCGGACGGTTCCAGCACGAGGGAGCCTGCGGTGACAACCCCGTCGGTGACGGACCAGTCCCCGGACTTGGAGCCCTTGATGGCGAGCTGGACGTTCTTGCCCAGGCGCGGGCCTGCTGCGCGGGCGTTGACAACCAGCTTCTGGGAGATGCCGAACTCCTCCGGGGAGGCCTCGGCTGCGTCAACGAAACGGACGGTGCGGATGTTCAATTCCTCCGCAACAATCGCGGCGCCGTCGTTCAGGGCGGCGGCGTTGGGTGCCACGACAGTGAGCTCCGCCAGGGGCAGGCGGACGCGCAGCTTGGCGGCCTTGCGCAGGCTGGAACCGGTGGAGCAGATCTGCTGGATCTTGTCCATCTGGTCGACGAGCTCGGCATTGCCCAGGAACAAATCGGCGTTGGGCCAGTCGGTCAGGTGCACGGAGCGCCCGCCGGTGAGACCGCGCCAGACTTCTTCCGTGACCAGCGGCAGCAGGGACGCGCCAACGCGGCACACGGTTTCCAGCGCCGTGTAGAGCGCGTCGAAGGCGTCCACGTTCTCGTCAAAGAAGCGGTTGCGGCTGCGGCGGACGTACCAGTTGGTGAGCATGTCGAAGTAGCTGCGCAGGGAGTCGCAGGCGCCGGAGACGTCGTACTCATTGAGCTTGGCTTCCATCTCACGCACCAGATCGCCGGTGTTGGCCATCAGGTACTGGTCCATGGGGTCGGAGTACTCGTCGTAGCGCAGCTTGGCATCGTAACCCTTGCCCTCATTGGCGGTATTCGCGTAGAGGGTGAAGAAGCTGTACACGTTCCACAACGGCAGGATGACCTGGCGGACACCCTCGCGGATGCCCTGTTCGGTCACGACCAGGTTGCCACCGCGCAGGATGGGGCTGGCCATCAGGAACCACCGCATGGCGTCGGCGCCGTCACGGTCGAGCACCTCGGAAACATCCGGGTAGTTGTGCAGGGACTTGGACATCTTTTGCCCGTCGGAGCCCAGGACGATGCCGTGGCTGATGACGTTCTTAAACGCCGGGCGGTCAAACAGTGCTGTGGAGAGCACGTGCAGCATGTAGAACCAGCCGCGGGTCTGGCCAATGTACTCGACGATGAAGTCGGCCGGGTTGTGGGTGTTGAACCAGTCCTCGTTCTCGAACGGGTAGTGGACCTGGCCGTACGGCATGGAGCCGGAGTCAAACCAGACATCGAGCACATCTTCCACGCGGCGCATGGTCGACTTGCCCGTGGGGTCGTCCGGGTTGGGGCGGGTCAGCTCATCGATGAACGGGCGGTGCAGGTCAACCTCGCCCTCCTTGTTCAACGGCAGGCGGCCAAAGTCGGCCTGAATCTCGGCGAGGGAGCCGTACACATCCGTGCGGGGGTGGTTTTCGTCGTCGGACTGCCACACCGGGATGGGTGAACCCCAGTAGCGGTTGCGGGAGATGGACCAGTCCCGGGCGTTGGACAGCCACTTGCCGAACTGGCCGTCCTTGACGTTGCCGGGGATCCAGTTGATGTCCTGGTTCAGCTCGACCATGCGGTCCTTGAACGCTGTGACTTCCACATACCAGGAGGAAACGGCGCGGTAGATCAGGGGTGTGCGGCAGCGCCAGCAATGCGGGTAGCTGTGCACATAGCTGGCCTGGCGGACCAGGCGGCCCGCGTCGCGGACTACGCGGGTGATGGTCTTGTTGGCGTCAAAGACCTGCACCCCGGCAATGTCGCTCAGCGGGCCTTCGGCAAACAAGGACAGGAAGTTCGCGCCCTCATCGACGGACAGGACCACGGGGATGCCGTACTGCTCGCAGACCTTCTGGTCCTCTTCACCGTAGGCGGGCGCCTGGTGGACGACGCCGGTGCCGTCGGTGGTGGTCACGTAGTCGGCAAGCAAGAACTGCCAGGACTTCGCCGTGCCGTACTTCTCGTCGTCGGCAAAGTAGTCCCACAGCGGCTCGTACTTCAGGCCCTCAAGCTCGGCGCCCGCGTACGTGGCGGTGACGGCGGCCGTCGCGGCAGCTCCGTCGTCGTACCCCAAATCCTTGGCGTGGGCACCAACGAGGTCCGAGGCCAGGAGGAACTTCTCCCCCGTGGCACCCAGGGTGACCCCGTTGGGGCCAACAGGCACGACGGCGTAGCTGACCTTGGGCCCGACGGCGAGGGCCTGGTTGGTGGGCAGCGTCCAGGGCGTGGTGGTCCAGGCGATGGCGGCAACGCCGGCCAGCTCCTGCGAGAGCGCGGATTCGCCGGCCAGGATGGGGAACGTGACGGTGACTGTCTGGTCCTGGCGGTCCTTGTAGACGTCGTCGTCCATGCGAAGTTCGTGGTTGGAGAGCGGCGTCTCATCCTTCCAGCAGTACGGCAGCACGCGGTAGCCGTTGTACGTCAGGCCCTTGGAGTGGAGCTGCTTGAACGCCCAGAGAACGGACTCCATGTACTCGACGTTGAGCGTCTTGTAATCGTTGTCGAAGTCGACCCAGCGGGCCTGGCGGGTGACGTATTCCTGCCATTCGCCGGCGTATTTCATGACGGAGGAGCGGCAGGCGTCGTTGAACTTGTCGATGCCCATGGCCTCGATCTGGGCCTTGTCGGTCATGCCCAGCTGCTTCATGGCTTCCAGCTCGGCGGGCAGCCCGTGCGTGTCCCAGCCAAAGCGGCGCTCAACGCGGCGGCCGCGCTGGGTCTGGTAGCGGGCGACGAGGTCCTTGACGTAACCGGTCAGCAGGTGGCCGTAGTGCGGCAGTCCGTTGGCGAAGGGAGGGCCGTCGTAGAACACGAATTCGTTGGACCCGTCGGTGCCGGCGTCGCGCGCGTCAATGCTGGCCTGGAACGTGCCGTCTTCATCCCAGTACTTCAGGACGAGTTCTTCGACCTTCGGAAAATTCACGGAGGCGGGGACGTGCTTGGATTCGGCGTGGAGGCCGGCGGCGGCTGAGGCCTTCGGGAAGTGGGTCATCACATCATCCTGGTTGTGGGCGTTCATGTTCAGGATGCAAGGACGGCTTGCGCCGCGGTACCACCTCGCTTACCGTCCCCCGCTTTTACACCGGGTGCGGCCGCTCATTAGCTGCTGTGACGGGCTTACCCGTCCGGTTCTACCGGCCCCTTTTTTGGTGGGGCGTTCTTCCGGAAGCTCACCGGTGATGGCCGGGTCGAAGCTTTGTCCCCCAGTCTACGGGATGCCGCGGACTGGTGCGGACGCCGCCGCCCCGCCCCTGCTGTCCAGCGGCGGCTGTCTAGCGGCGGATCACCTTGTGGGCGGCGGCCTGGGCCACGGGGCGCATGACGATCTGGTCCAGGTTCACATGGTGGGGAAGCCCGACGGCGTAACCCACCACGCCTGCCACATCCTCCGCCGTCAGGGGTTTCGCCACGCCCTTGTAAACGTTGTCGGCAGCTTCCTGGTTTCCGGAGAGCCGGTTGAGGGTGAACTCCTCCGTGTGCACCATGCCGGGGGCCACCTCGATGACGCGGATGTTGTGTTCGGCTTCTTCCAGGCGCAGGGCGTCGTTGAGTGCATGCTGGCCGAATTTCGCGGCGTTGTAGCCGGATCCGCCCTCGTAGGCGGTGTGCCCCGCCGTCGAGGTCAGGTTCAGGATGGTGGCGTTGCCGTGGCTGCGCAGGGCAGGCAGGAATGCCTTGATGACCTTCAGGGTGCCCATGACATTGACCTGAAACATCCACTCCCAGTCTGCTTCCTTGGCGTTGGCCACACTGTCGACGCCGCGGGCGCCGCCGGCAATGTTGATGAGTGTGTCGGCTCCGCCTGCCGGGCCAAAGGTGTCGGCGGCGAAATCGCGGAGGCGGGCGACGTCGTCGTCCGTTGTGATGTCGGCGGCGCAGGCGATGGCTCCGGTTTCCCGGGCGAGCTCGTCGAGGCGGTCTGCGCGGCGGGCCACGGCGATGACGTTCCAGCCCTCTGCCCTGAGCCGGCGGACGGTGGCGGCGCCGATGCCTGAGCTGGCGCCTGTGACTACTGCATTTTTGGAAGTGTTTTCAGCCATGGTTCAAATGTATCGCTGTTGGCGCGGGTTGCTGAAATGGCCGGAGAGCGGGCGCTTATGGCTTCTTGTTGAGGAAGGCCAGGAGGACGGCGGCCTGGTTTTCGCGGTGGTCCTTGGCGCCATAGAGCAGCACCACGGCCTCGTGTTCGGCGATAATGTCGCGCAGCTGCGCCACGGCGGGATTTTGTTTCAATTCGGCCGTGTAGTCGCGGACAAACGCCTCAAAGTGTTCCGGCAGGTGGCCGAAGGCGTTGCGCACCTCGGTGCTGGGGCCCGCCTCCTTGAGCCACAGGTCAACTTTGTCTTTTTTGACGCCGCGCGGCCACAGCCTGTCGACCAGGACGCGGTACTCCCCCGGTTCCGGCTCCTCATACACACGCAAAATCCGTACTGTGCCCATATTTGCATCATAGCCCCGGGCCGGGACGTGGGTCAGGTGCCCTGGTGACCTAATCTGCGCTGAGCTGGAAGCTGGCGTGCCGCATGACAGTGTTATGCGGCACGCCAGCTTCCAGCGGTGCGCAGATTAGGTCACTGTCCTGCCGCCGGCGGAAGTTTCCGGGCACGGTTGCGCCCAATCAGGCCGCGTACAGTTCCCGCACCCGTGCAGCGGAGGCATCATGGGGCAGAAAGAATTCGCCCTGCCACTGTTGGGTGTGCCGGGCCTGGGTGCTGGTGGTCTCAACGTCGGGAGTGTAGACGCGCATGGCCCGTTTGCCGCCCCTGCCATCAAGCGAGACCACGCCGTGGCGTGCCAACACACCCAGGGGGAACACGAACTGGCCCAGCCCCGCACCCACGCCGGCCTGGATGACAAAGAGGGCAGCGCCGTCGGCCGTGTCAAAGGGGCGGATGGGCCCTGCTGCCGATCGCCGCCACAGCGTGACAAACTGCCCCGCCTTGGTGGGCGTGGTCTTCGCGGCGCGGAACACGGCGGGCCGGCCGCCCAGCAACAGGGTGTGGGCGCCGTAGCCGGAACCCTCCGGCTCGGCACGGACGCCGGTCCACGACAGCCCCGCCAGTTCCCACATCCGCCTTGCCTGCCCCAGAGCTTCCACACGCACCATATAACCACTGAATCCTGCTTCCAGGGCAAGTCATGAAAGAATTGGGCCATGGCTGAAAACTTTCCGGGCACAGACACGCCCGCACCCACCACAAGCAATGTTCCCGACAAGCCCGTTTTGGAGGGCCTTGAAGAGTCCCTGACCAAGCGCTGGCTTGACGAGGGCACCTACAAGTTTGACCGTGAGACCACCCGGGAGCAGGTGTACTCCATCGACACTCCCCCGCCCACGGCCTCCGGTTCCTTGCATGTGGGCCACATGTTCTCGTACACCCAGACCGACGTACTGGCCCGCTTCCAGCGCATGAACGGCAAGAACGTCTTCTATCCCATGGGTTGGGACGACAACGGCCTGCCCACCGAGCGCCGCGTGCAGAACTACTACGGCGTGCGCTGCGATCCCACGTACTCCTACGTGGACGGCTACCGCCCGCCCGCGACACCGGCCAAGAACCAGCGTGATTTCGACGTCATCTCCCGCAAGAACTTCATTGAGCTGTGCGAGGAGCTCGCCGTGGAAGACGAGAAGGTCTTTGAACACCTGTTCCAGACCTTGGGCCTCTCTGTTGACTGGGCACTGACGTACAGGACCATCGACGACCACTCCCGTTCAGTGTCCCAGCGCGGATTCCTGGAAAACCTTTCGGCCGGCGACGCCTACATGGCCGAGGCACCCACACTCTGGGACGTCACGTTCCGCACCGCCGTGGCCCAGGCCGAACTGGAAGACCGCGAAGTTGCCGGCGCCTACTACCGGTACCCGTTCTTCGCCGAAGACGGCACGAAGATTTACATTGAGACCACACGCCCGGAACTGCTCGCCGCCTGCTCCGCCCTGGTCGCCAACCCCGACGACGAGCGCTACAAGCCGCTCTTTGGCAAGAAGGTCACCTCCCCCCTGTTCGGGGTCGAGGTTGAGGTCCGCGCCCATGCCCTGGCCAAGGCCGACAAGGGCTCGGGCATTGCCATGGTCTGCACCTTCGGAGACCTGACAGACGTCACCTGGTGGCGTGAACTGCAGCTGCCCACCCGCGCCATCGTAGGACGGGACGGCCGCATCCTCGGCGACACCCCCGAGTGGATCACCACCGAGGAAGGCCGCACCAACTACGCGGCGATCGCCGGCAAGACAGTGTTCAGCGCCAAGGAAGGCGTTGTTGCCATGCTCACCGAGGCGGAGCTGCTGGACGGCGACGTCAAGAAGATCATGCACCCCGTGAACTTCTTTGAAAAGGGCGACAAGCCCCTGGAAATCGTCTCCTCACGCCAGTGGTACATCCGCAACGGCGGCCGCGACGAGGACCGCCGCGAACGCTTGATCAACCGGGGCAAGGAAATTGAGTTCCACCCGGCGTTCATGCGCTCGCGCTACGACAACTGGATCTCGGGCCTGAACGGCGACTGGCTCGTTTCCCGCCAGCGCTTCTTCGGCGTCCCGGTTCCCGTCTGGTACCCGCTGGATGCCGACGCCAACCCGGACTACGACCATCCCATCCTGCCCACCGCGGAGATGCTCCCGGTGGACCCGGCCGCCGACGCGGCACCGGGCTACACCGAATCCCAGCGCAACGCGGCCGGCGGCTTCGTCGGCGACGCAGACGTGCTGGACACCTGGGCCACCTCTTCCCTGACGCCGCAGATTGTCGGCGGCTGGGGCGTTGATGAGGACTTGTTCGGGAAGGTTTACCCCTTCGACCTGCGCCCGCAGGGCCACGACATCATCCGCACCTGGCTGTTCTCCTCGGCCGTGCGCGCCGACGCCCTCCAGGGCAGCGCACCGTGGAAGCATGCCGCCATCTCCGGCTGGATCCTTGACCCGGACCGCAAGAAGATGTCCAAGTCCAAGGGCAACGTGGTCGTCCCCACCGACGTGCTCAACGACTTTGGTGCCGATGCCGTCCGCTACTGGGCAGCGTCCGCCAAGCTCGGCGCCGACACGGCCTATGAGATTGCGCAGATGAAGATCGGCCGGCGCCTGGCCATCAAGCTGCTCAACGCCTCCAAGTTCGTGCTGAACCTTGGCGCCACCGAGGCCAATGTGCTCAACACCGACTCCGACGTGCTCAGCAACCCGCTGGACCGCGCCCTGCTGGCTCAGCTCGCCGAGGTCGTCCATGCTTCAACGGCGGCGTTTGAAAAGTACGACTACGCCCGCGCCCTGCAGCTCACCGAGAGCTTCTTCTGGCACTTCACTGACGACTACGTCGAACTCATCAAGGACCGTGCCTACGGTGCCAGCGGCGAGGAGGGCCAGGCTTCAGTGCTGGCAGCCCTGGCCACCACGCTGGATTCGCTGCTGCGCCTGTTCGCCCCGTTCCTGCCGTTCGCGACGGAGGAAGTGTGGAGCTGGTGGCGTGCAGGCTCCGTTCACCGCGCCCCGTGGCCCGGTGTTGTTGCCGTGGACGACGGCGACACCACCTTGCTCGCGACGGTCGGCGACGCCTTGAGCGGCATCCGCAAGGCCAAGTCCGAGGCCAAGGTCAAGCAGCGCACCCAGGTCCTCACCGCCACCGTGACGGCCGGCGACGTCCAGGCCGCGCAACTGCTTGCGGGCTTGGGCGACCTCAAGGCGGCCGCGAATGCGCTTGAACTCACGGTTGCCGTGGGCGGCAGCGAGCTCACCGTGTCCGACGTCGAGCTGGCGCCGGCCGAGGAGCCCGCGCAGGCATAGCCCCCTCTTGAACTGCCCCGCAGTTGTGGTCGCAAAAGCAGCGATTTTGAGCTGTTTTACGACCACAACTGCGGGGCAGTTTTTAATTTGGGGCGTGCCAGCTTCTTTAGACCCTTTTTCGGCGGCACCCGCACGGGCTCCGGCCAGCGGGGGCTGAGGTCATCGCCCAGCGTGGTGCCGCGCACCTTGCGGGCCGCCAACGGCAGCACCCAGTCGGTGACCCACACATACTGGCTCCGGGCCCACTCCCTGGCGCCGGGGCCGGGGCGCCTGTCCTTGTGCTTGAGCGCCAGGCCGTGCGGGACGTCGAGCTGGTCGAGGAGCTGCGCCGCCAGGTATTTGTGGCCGGCCTTGGACATGTGCAGCCTGTCAGGGCCCCACAGGCGGGGATTCGTGTAGGCCGCGAAGGCTGCGTAGTCCACCAACACCGCCCCGTACTTTGCGGCGAGGCCGCGGACCCCGTCATTGTAGGCGTGGTTCTTCTTCCGCAGCGGGCCCAGCAGGGGTGAGACCTCGACGTCGTATCCGGTGAACAGCACCAGCGTGGCACCTGTTTGGGCAAGCCGCGACACCAGGAGCTCGTACTGGGCCAGGATGTCGGGAATCCTGGTGCCGAGGTCCATGACGTCGTTCCCGCCGGCGTACAGCGTGATCAGCGTCGGTTCCATGGCAACGGCTGTCTCCAGCTGCTCGGCGATGATGTGCCGCAGCCGCTTGCTGCGGATGGCAAGGTTTGCGTACTCCCAGCCGGGCGTCTCCCGGGCCAGGGCCTCAGCCACCCTGTCGGCCCAGCCCCTGACACCATTGGGCAGGTGCTGGTTGAAGTCCCCGACGCCCTCCGTGAACGAATCGCCCAAGGCCACAAAGCGGCCCGGCACCTTCTGCATCACAGGGCGCTAGACCGCCGACCTGGACTGCACGGATCCAACCGACTGCACAGAAGCAACTGCCTGCGCAGGGCCGGCTGACGGGGCCGAGCCAAGGGCCGGGGTCCCGGAGACACCGGCGCCGGAGCCGCTGCGCCCGATCCCGTGGTAGTCCCAGCCGGCCGACTGCCACGCCGCGGCGTCCAGGGCGTTGCGGCCGTCAATGATCACCGGCCGCTGCACCCAGCCGGCCGCCTGGGCCGGATCCAAGGAGGTGAATTCGGGCCAGTGGGTCAGCAACAGCACCAGCTCGGCTCCGTGCAGGGCTGAGGCCGCATCGCTGTCAAAGGCAAGCTGCGGAAACTGCAACCATGCGGTGTCGGCGGCCTGTGGGTCGCTGACTGTCACGTGCGCACCCTCCGCCGCCAGCTGCGCTGCCACATCCAACGCCGGCGAATCACGGATGTCATCGGTGTGCGGCTTGAACGAGGCGCCGAGGATGGTGACCCGCCGCCCGGCCACGGAGCCGCCGCAAAGCCGCACGGCAGTCTCAGCTGTGCGGTAGCGCGCATCGGCGTTGATGCCGTCCACCAGCGAAAACATTTCATCGAGGGCGTCAACACCGTGGCTCTGGGCCTGCGCCCGGAACGACCTCAGGTCCTTGGGCAGGCAGCCGCCGCCAAAACCGACGCCGGCGTGGAAGTACTTGCCCCCGATGCGGTCGTCGTGCCCCAGCGCCTGGGCAAGCTGGACGACGTCGGCCCCGGCCTTCTCGCAAAACTCACCCACGGCGTTGATGTAGGACAGTTTCAATGCCAAGAACGCGTTCGCGGACACCTTGATCAGTTCCGCCGTGGCAAAGTTGGTGACCACCTTTGGGGTCCCGCGTGCCAGCAGCGGTGCATAGACGGCGTCGAGCATGGTGCCGGCCCTGACCCCGCGCTCACCGTCGGCGACGCCGTAGACCAGCCGGTCCGGGACCAGGGAGTCCTCGACGGCGGTGCCCTGGCGCAGGAACTCGGGGTTCCACGCCAGCACGGCCCCGGTGGCTGCAATCATCGACTCAACCACGCCTGCCGTCCCCACGGGCACTGTTGACTTGCCCACCACCAGGGCGTCGGGGCGCAGATGCGGCAGCAACGACTCAATGGCCGACCGCAGGAACGACAGGTCTGAATCGTTGGCCGTCTTGGATTGCGGGGTGCCGACGCACAGGAAATGAATTTCGGCATCGGCGAGCTCGGCCGGGTCGGTGGTGAACGTGAGATGGCCGCCGCTGTGGCCTTCCTTGAGCAATTCGGCAAGTCCGGGCTCGTGGAAGGGTGCGGTGCCGGCGGCCAGCTGGGCGATCCGGGTGGCGTCCGTGTCCAGGCCAACGACCTCATGGCCCATATGTGCCAGTGTGGCCGCGTGCACGGTGCCGAGGTAGCCTGCGCCAATAACCGAAATTTTCATTTGATTCCTTTCAGTGCGGTAGTAAGCCGCGGGTGGTCGGCAATGGTCTGGGTGTAGAGGTCCATCAGCTGTTCGCAGACAACGTGCCAGCTGCGGCCCTGGACCTGGTCGAAGGCTGCGGCACCAAAGGCGGCCCGCTTGGCGTCGTCACCGAGAAGGTCGGTGGCATAGCCCCGCAACTGGGCCAGGTCGCCCGGTTCGTACAACCATCCCGTGCGGGAGGAATCCACCAGGTCCACGGGCCCGCCGCGCCCGGTGGCGACAACGGGGACGCCCGAGGCCATGGCTTCCTGGATGGTTTGGCAGAAGGTTTCCAGCTCGCCGGGGTGGACAAAGAGGTCGAAGGAGGCCATGGCGGCTGCCAGCTCCCCACCACCCAGAAATCCGGTGAAGTGGGCGTCGGGCAGGAGCGCCTCCAAGGCCGGGCGCTGCGGTCCGTCGCCGACGATGACGAGCCGGGAGTTCGGGATGCCCGCCAGGGCGGCGAGGTCCTCGACCTGTTTCTCGAGGGCCAGGCGGCCCACATAGCCGATGATCCTTTGGCCTCCGGGTGCGACAGCCCGGCGGAAGGCCTCACTTCGCTTGCCGGGGTGGAAGCGCTCGGTGTCCACGCCGCGGCGCCAGAGCTCGACGCGCGGGATGCCGTGTCCACGGAGTTTCTGCATCGCATCCGTGGACGGGGCCAGCGTTTTCGTGGCAGTCTTGTGGATTCTTTCCACCCGCAGCCAGGCCCAGTTCGCCAGGAACGGCATGCCGTATTTTGCGGCGTATCCCGGGACGTCCGTTTGGTAGACCGCCACCGACGGCAGGCCCAACAGTGCCGCGGCCCGGACGGCACGCCATCCCAAGACGAAGGGCGAGGCCAGGTGGACCACGTCGGGGTTGAACTCGGCCAACAGGGTCTTCACGCGGGCCACACCGCCAAAGGCAATGCGGATGTTCCGATACCCGGCCAGGGGAACCGCTGGAAGCCGCCTGACGGTGGCCCCCTCCACATGCCGGGGTGCGTTCTCAAGCGTGGACGGCGCAATGACAAGTACGTCATCTCCGCGCGCATCCAGGTGTTGCAGGATTTTTAGAAGCGAATGGGTGACCCCATTCATCTCGGGCAGGAACGATTCAGCAACTATGGCAACCTTCACGCTCCAACCATGACCGGCCAAGATTGCCGGTACGGGCCGCTACGGGAACGTGGGGGTGAAGAGTGGGTGAACGGAGGTCCCTGGCAACGAACGACGGCGCCACGGCCGGCACCGAACGACGGCGCCAGCGGAGGGCGGCACCGCGTTGGTTGCGAGGCGGATGGGGGCCTGATAAATTGATGAACATGTTCAGTGAACGTGTTCAGTCGAGAAGCGGCCAACGGTCGGCAACCATCCAGGGGGTGCTCTCGGCCGCGGAGGCGCTCTTTCGCCAGCAGGGCTTCAAAGCCACCACTGTGCGTCAAATCGCGGCCGCCGCCGGTGTCAGCGTTGGCACGGTCATGGCAGCAGGCGACAAGGACAGTCTGTTGGTGGCTGTCATGGACCGGCACATTTCAAAGCTGCAAAGGGACCGACAGCTCCCGGACGCAGGGTTCCTGGCCATGAAGGCTGGCACCAACGCCGAGGGCATGATCGCCGCCTTGGTCGAACCCTTTCTGACGCTTTTTGCCGATGACCTGCCACTGGCCAGGGAATATGGCGCCATTCTTCTCAGGGGCAGCAGCGGCTCAGCCGTCTTTGGTGAACTGGCTGCCAATCTCAAGGCCGAGTTTGAGCAGGTCTTCAGGCTGTTCGGGATGCGGACCGCCGGAGCCCGGAATGCCGCAACGGCTGTCCACCTGTCCTATCTCGGCATTCTTCTCGCCTGGGCCGGCGGGGCCTGCGACCAATACGAAGCCTTGGCCCAGCTCAAGACGGTGGTTGGCACGATCCTGCAGCCTGGCGGCGCATAAAATGTTACTCCTCCCGGAACTTTGGTGGCCCAGCACCTTCCTGGCACTGGTCTTGTTCGTCGATGCTGCCGCGTCTGTTCACCCGCCCCGGTTCATTCGCGACTGCCTCGACGGCGTCCGCTTCCCCCGGGAATGGTGGTGGGCCCTGGTGGTTGTGAAGTTGCTGGCAGCAGCCGGGCTGATGGCCGGCCTCGCCGTTCCCGGCGTTGGTTTGGCCGCCAACGTCGGAGTGGTGGCGTATTTCCTGGCGGCCGCCGCTGCACACATTCGTGCGAGATTCCTTAAACAGGAATTCTGGCTGCTAACCTGCCGCTGCTCCACCCGTGGATTTGGGGCAAAGGGGAAGCCCCATCGGCCTTTTGCCGTCGGTGGGGCTTCGACTTTCATGCCGCTATGTGACGGTTAGCGGTCTGGCGGGTGCCATCGACCTTCAGGACTTTTCACCGCGTCACCGGTGTCAATGAACCTTTTCGAGTGTCCCGCCGAAGCGTTAACTCTTGTATCAAGCGGTTCAGTCACTGAATATCTGGTGCCTGCCAGCCCTTTCCTTGGCGGATTGGGTAAGAACAATTATGCTCCTGCCAACGTGGCGATAACAAGGGCCGGTGCGGAAATTTTCCTAGAAATTTCCGCACCGGCCATTACCCGAAATTGGGCAGCGAATGCTAGCCGAACTGCGGGTCCTCGGTCCTGCTGCGCTTGATTTCAAAGAAGTAGGGGAAGCTGGCCAGTGTGACGGTTGCATCCCACAATTTGCCGGCTTCCTCCCCGCGCGGAATGCGGGTGATCACGGGGCCGAAGAAGGCAGTCCCGTTGAAGGCGACGATGGGGGTGCCGACGTCCTGGCCCACCCGGTTGATGCCCTCTGCGTGGCTGGCACGCAGGGCCACGTCGTTGGCATCGGAGGTGGCTGCGGCGGCCAGCTCGGCGGGCAGGCCTACCTCGGCCAGCGACTTGGCGATGACGTCGGCCAGGTTCTTGTTGCCGTTGTCGTGGATTTGCGTGCCCATGGCGTCGTACAAGGGCTTGATGACTTCTTCGCCGTGCTTCTGGGCTGCGGCAATGATGACGCGAACGGGTCCCCAGGCCTTGGCCACGTGTTCCTTGTAGGCATCGGAAATGCCTTCCTTGTGCTCATTGAGCACCGACAGGCTCATGACGTGCCAGTTCACGGTGATGTTGCGCACCTGCTCCACTTCACCGATCCAACGCGAGGTGACCCAGGCGAAGGGACAGGTCGGGTCAAACCAAAAATCGGCCGTTTCGGCAGTGGCTACAACATTTTCAGACACGTCAAATCTCCTTGCTAAGACTCGGATTCAGAGCTTCGTCGGGGACAAAGCCCACTACTTAGTGCAACCGCACCGGACAAAAATGTATTCCGCAGGCAGAGTCGGCACCACTGTCGGGGCCAACAGCGCGGATTATGCGGACTTGTTCCGCCGCTTGGCCACAACCTCGTGCGGGATCAACGTCGGCTCGGCCTTCTTCCCGACCACGGCTGCCGTGATCACCACCGTGGCAATGTCTTCGCGGCTGGGCAGGTCGAACATGACTGGCTGGAGCACTTCTTCAAGGATGGCGCGCAGACCCCTCGCACCGGTGCCCCGTTCCAGGGCCAAGTCGGCAATGGCGTCCAGGGCCTCGTCGTCAAACTCAAGCTCGACGCCGTCGAGCGTGAACATCTTTTGGTACTGCTTGACCAGGGCGTTCTTGGGCTTCGTCAGGATCTGGATCAAGGATGACCTGTCCAGCTGGGTGACGGTGGTGATGACAGGCAGCCTGCCAATGAACTCCGGGATCAGGCCGAACTTCAGCAGGTCCTCGGGCATGACGTCGGCGTAGCTGGCCTCCGTCTGCTTCAGGGCGCTGAGCGGGGCACCAAAGCCAATGCCCTTCTTGCCCGCCCGCGAACCGATGATCTCCTCCAGTCCGGCAAAGGCGCCGGCAACGATGAACAGCACATTGGTGGTGTCGATCTGGATGAATTCCTGGTGCGGGTGCTTGCGGCCGCCCTGCGGCGGCACCGACGCGACGGTCCCCTCAAGAATTTTCAGCAGCGCCTGCTGCACACCCTCGCCGGAGACATCCCGGGTAATGGAAGGGTTCTCAGACTTGCGCGAAATTTTATCGATCTCGTCGATGTAGATGATGCCCTGTTCGGCCTTTTTGACGTCGAAGTCTGCAGCCTGGATGAGCTTGAGCAGAATGTTTTCCACGTCTTCACCCACGTAGCCGGCCTCGGTGAGGGCAGTGGCGTCGGCTACGGCGAACGGCACGTTCAAGCGGCGGGCCAAGGTTTGTGCCAAATACGTTTTTCCGCACCCGGTGGGTCCGACCAGCAGGATGTTGGACTTGGCGATTTCCACCTCGTCGTGCACGCCGCCGGAAATGGTGGCACTCTTGACGGCGTGGCCGGACTGGATGCGCTTGTAGTGGTTGTAGACGGCCACTGCCAGTGAGCGTTTGGCCGGTTCCTGGCCAATGACGTATTCCTGCAGGAAGTCGAAGATCTCCCGCGGCTTGGGCAGCTCAAATGCGTCGAGGTCGGCCACTTCGGCCAGTTCCTCGTCAATGATCTCGTTGCAGAGTTCAATGCACTCGTCACAGATGTACACGCCGGGGCCGGCAATCAGCTTCCGGACCTGCTTCTGGCTTTTGCCGCAGAAGGAACACTTCAGCAGATCTGTGCTTTCGCCCATCCTGGCCATTGTTGTGTCCTTCCGCGAACCACCCACCGGCGGCGGTGAGATATCTAAAACATTCAAACACGGCTGTTGCCGGGAACGTCGTGCAAATTACTTTCCACTCTAGGCCACGCCATGGACATTCAGTGGAATGCAAACGCCGGAACAAGGGTTTTCCTTCTCCCCTGTCCCGGCATCTGCCCTGCAGCCTTTAGCGTGTGATCGCTGCCGGCTTCATCTTGCGCGGTGCGAGCACTTCGTCAATCAGGCCGTATTCCTTGGCCTGGGCTGCCGTGAGGATGTTGTCACGCTCGATGTCGTTGCTGACCTGCGCTGGTGTGCGGCCGGAGAGATCCGAGAGCGTGTTCTCGAGCCATTCACGCATGCGCATGACCTCGTTGGCCTGGATCTCAAGGTCGGACGCCTGGCCGCCCTGGCCGCCGGACAGTGCCGGCTGGTGGATCAGCACGCGGGCGTTCGGCAGGGCCAGGCGCTTGCCGGGGGCACCGGCTGCAAGCAGCACGGCAGCTGCGGAGGCAGCCTGGCCCAGGCAGACAGTCTGGATTTCCGGACGGATGAACTGCATGGTGTCGTAGATGGCCGTCATGGCCGTGAACGATCCGCCGGGCGAGTTGATGTACAAGGTGATATCGCGGTCGGTGTCATCGGCTTCCAGCACGAGCAGCTGGGCCATGACGTCGTCGGCCGAGGCGTCGTCAACCTGGACGCCGAGGAAGATGATCCGGTCCTCGAAGAGCTTCGTGTACGGGTCCTGGCGCTTGAAACCGTAGGGGGTGCGCTCCTCGAACTGCGGGAGCACGTAGCGGCTGGTGGGCAGGTTGCCGGCAGTGTTGCCAAAAGCTGTGCTGCCAAAGTTGTAAGTCATGGTGTTACTCCTGAAATCTGTTCTTCGGCTGGTTATTTGGCGTTTGTTCCGCCGCCACCGGCAGCGGATCCTGCGTGGCGTGTGATCTTGTCAAAGAAGCCGTATTCAAGTGCTTCCTCGGCCGTGAACCACTTGTCACGGTCGTTGTCGACGAGGATCTTTTCGACAGTCTGGCCGGTCTGCTCGGCCGTCAGCTCGGCCATGACCTTCTTCATGTGCAGGATCAGTTCGGCCTGGATCTTGATGTCCGACGCCGTTCCGCCAATGCCGCCTGAAGGCTGGTGCATGAGGATGCGTGCGTTGGGAGTCGCGTAGCGCTTGCCCTTGGTGCCTGAGGAGAGCAGGAACTGCCCCATCGAGGCGGCCAGCCCTGTGGCAATCGTGACGACGTCGTTCGGGATGAACTCCATCGTGTCGTAAATGGCCATGCCGGCCGTCACCGATCCACCGGGTGAGTTGATGTAAAGGTAGATGTCCTTTTCGGGGTCCTCGGCCGAGAGCAGCAGCAGCTGCGAGCAGATGAGGTTGGCGTTGTCGTCGCGTACCTCCGAGCCGAGCCAGATGATGCGTTCCTTGAGCAGGCGGTTGTAAATGTACTGGTCCTGGGCTGACGGGTCCGCGCTGGCCATCGTGGGGGTGGTTTGCTGTGCCATGGTGGGTTTACCTCTCCTTCGTGCGGTCCGCCGGGCGTGCCCAACGGGACCATCACTAATGTTCACTACTTGGACAGTAGCCCTTTTTGGCCGTGCGTTGGCGTCCATCAGTACACTGTTCGCTGTAGGCGCACGATCACCGAAGATGCGCCGCATGCAGGAATAAAACAGGCCCCGCAGTGCAACCGGAACACGCCAGGAAACGTTCGCCCCGCAGCTTAAAAAACCGTTGCCGGCCCCTTCGAAAAGGAACCGGCAACGGCTTGCTAAAACTTATGTACCCTGCAAAGGGAAGCAGTTAGATGCGGACTTCGCCCGGATCGGTCACTGCTGTGGGCTCGATGACCTCGTCCTCGGAAGCAATTTCTTCTTCTTCGGAAGCAACTGAAACGAAGTCCGTCAGGTCCACTGCTGCACCCTCGGAGTCCTTGACGGTCGCCTTGCCCAGAACAACGGCGAGTGCCTTGCGGCGGCGGACTTCGCCAACGATCATGTTGACCTGGCCCGAGGAGTCGAGCATCTGAGCGAACTGGTTCGGTTCCATGCCGTACTGGCTGGCGGAGGACACGATGTAGTCGATCAGTTCAGCCTGGCTGACGCCGATCTCTTCCTTCTCAGCGATCGCGTCGAGGATGATCTCGTTGCGGAACGCCTTCTCGGTGTTTTCCTTGACCTCGGCGCGGTGCTCTTCGGTGTCGTGCTCTTCGGCGCCGTGGGAGTTCTCGGCCTTGAAGTGCTGCTCGAGCTGGTCGGCAACGACGGAATCCGGAACGGGCACCTCGATGAGCTCGATGAGCTTCTCGAGAACCTTGTCGCGGGCTTCAACACCCTGCTCGACAGTCTTGGATTCGGCGGCCTGCTTGGCCAGGTCTTCCTTCAGTTCGGCGATGGTGTCGAACTCGGAAGCCAGCTGTGCGAAGTCGTCGTTTGCCTCGGGCAGTTCACGGACCTTCACGGAGGTGACCTTGACGGTGACCTGTGCTTCTTCACCGGCGTGCTCGCCGCCGGCGAGCTTGGTGTTGAAGATGGCCTCTTCGCCGGCGGACAGGCCGGTTGCAGCCTCGTCCAGGCCGTCAAGCATGTTGCCGGCACCGATCTGGTAGGACAGGTCGGCAGCCGAGTCAACCTCGACGTCGTCGATCTTGGCATTGATGTTGATGGTGAGGAAGTCGCCCTCGGCAGCGGGGCGGTCCTCGGCCTTGAGCGTGCCGAAGCGGCCGCGGAGTTCATCCAGGGCGGTCTCGGTGTCTTCGGCAGAAGCCTCAACAGCTGCAACCTCAACCTCGATGCCCTCATAGTCAGGCAGTTCGATTTCGGGGCGAATGTCCAGTTCAACGTGGAACTTCACGATGCCATCGGTCGCAGTCGGGTCGGGAACCTCGGTGATTTCAACCTCGGGACGGCTCAACGGGGTGAGCTTGTTCTCGACAACGGCTTCCTGGTACCAGCCATTGAGGCCGGAGTTGATGGCCGTTTCCAGGACATAGCCGCGGCCAACGCGCTGATCGATCAGCTTGTTGGGGACCTTGCCCTTGCGGAAACCAGGCACCTGCACCTGGGTACCAATCGTCTTATAAGCCTCAGTGATGCTGGGCTTCAATTCCTCAAAGGAAACCTCGACATCGAGCTTTACCCGAGTGGGTGTGAGGTTTTCGACAGCGCTCTTCACAGCGTGGTACTCCCTGATGGTCTGTTGATGGATAAATGGCCCCAGCACATGGGCAGTCACTGACCAAACGTGAACCGAATAATGCTGAAGTCGGGGCGACAGGACTCGAACCTGCGGTCTCCTGCTCCCAAAGCAGGCGCGCTAGCCACTACGCTACGCCCCGTAGTGCCCGCAACAGTCTACGGGCAAACGTTCCCAGATGCACAATCGGCCCATCCGGCCTGCCGTCCCGCGACTGCCCGCCGCTCTGATGCCCGGCGGTTGCCCCGCGTCTGCCCGCGCATTTATGCACGACGGCGACCGCGCCCTGGACTGGACCGCCAACTTTCGCCGTGTCCCGGCACGCGGCGCCGGGCAGGCGTATTGGTGGCCGAGCAGCCGGTGCTCTTACGCGGCTACTTATGGAAACGGGGGCTGCAACGGTCATTCGCGACGGCAAAGGACACAATGGAGTGCTCAGGGGGCAGCTGTGGTCATTCGCCCGTGGCCCACCGGGCTCGAATGACCACAACGGCCCCTGAGCCGGATTGACGCACCGCCTTGGCCACTAACCCGTAACCCGCTACACCGGTTAAATAAATAATCCCCGGCCAGTCGACCGGGGATTGCATTTCTTGGAGGGGGCGACGGGAATCGAACCCGCGTCATCAGTTTGGAAAACTGAGGCTTTACCATTAAGCTACGCCCCCAAAAATTGTTGCCATTGGGAGTAAACAATTCGCCTTGCGGCTGAACAACTCCGTAACCCTATCAACGACTTTGACACTCTCGCAAATCGCCCCGCCCCAAGCTCGGGAAATGCCACGATTTGACGTAAATACCGCCGATTGCACCATCGCATTTGAGTCCAACGCGGTGGCATTTGCTGTGCTCCGGTTTCAGGCGCCTTGGCAGGACGGGCACCAATACAATTTCCGGCCACCCACCTCCTTCATGGCGATTTCACTGCCGCAGTGCCGGCACGGCAGCCCTTCGCGCTTGTACACGTAGTGGGAATCTTCCACCGGGACCCGCTTGTTGGAGCGTTGGCCGGCCTCTGCGGTTGCCAGGCCGTGGCCCACCTCAGCACCCGCGCCCGTCGGCCTGTCGGCCAGCTCGGTGGTGATGATGCGGCCGTCGCGGACGCCATCGGCCATGATGCGGGCCACGTCGTCCCACAGCGCCCGTGCTTCTTCCCCTTGCAAGCTCCGCCCGGGCAGCATGGGGTCAAGACCAAGTCGGAACAAGGTCTCCGCGCGGTACACATTGCCCACACCCGCGAGCACGTCTTGTTTCATCAACTGCAGAGCAATTGATGTGGTGCTTTTGCAGATCCGGCGCACGAATTCTTCCGCGTCACCGGGGAAATTGTTCAGTGGATCCGGACCCAGCTTCCTGCGGGCGGCGACAGCTTCTGCGGGGGTGATCGCCTCACAGGCGGTGGGACCACGCAAGTCCGCCCAGCCATGGTCGGAGACCAGTCGCACGCGGACGGCACCCCTGGGTTCGGGCGGGCCGTCATAGTCCCCGCATCCTTCCACGGCCCCGCCGCTGCCGGCGACGGAGCCCCCGGAGACGCCGCTGCCAGTGGCCCTGACCCCGGCGGAATCGGCGCCTCCGTCCGCACCAACTTCCTGTTCACCGATCCGCCGCGGCGCTCCAATGCTGGAGGCGCCGGTGAAGGTGGAGTCGCCGCCAAAGTCCCATGCTCCATAGAGCCCCAGGTGCACACGCATCACCAGGTCGTGCGAAAAGGACAGGAACATTTGCTTGCCATGGGCTTCGGCACGCTCCAGGGTGTGCCCGTCAAGCAACGCCGCACCGGCCGCAAACTTGCCCTGCGGGCTGGAAACAGCCAGCCGGGCCCCGCCGAAGACGTCCTGAAACTGGCGCGCCAGGCGGTGGACCGAATGTCCTTCAGGCATTGAATCCACCGCCCGCCAAGCGCAGCATGCCTCTGGACTCGTCTCTTAGCACGTAGTTAGTCGACGACTTCGCCGGTCGTCTCGTACGTGGCGATCTTGCCGATGCGGCGCACATGTCGTTCGGCGTCGCTAAAGGGCTCGGCCAGGAACGCCGCAATGATTTCAGTGGCTTCCTCGACACTGTGCTGGCGCCCGCCCACGGCGACCACGTTGGCGTCGTTGTGCTCGCGGGCGAGTTTCGCGGTGGACAGGTTCCATGCCAGTGCCGCGCGCACGCCTTTGACCTTGTTCGCCGCGATCTGCTCGCCATTGCCGGAGCCGCCCAGCACAATGCCCAACGCGTCAACGCCTGCGGCCTGGTCGGCAACCACTGCCAGCGCCGCGTTGATGCAGAAGGAGGGGTAGTCGTCCTCGGCGTCGTAGGCCTGGGGTCCGTGGTCGACCATTTCGTAGCCCTTGGCGGCCAGGGCCGTGATGAGGTGGGCGCTGAGCTCCATGCCGGCGTGGTCGGTTGCGATGTGAACGCGCATGAGGGTTCCTTCGTTTCGAGGTGATGGGTGCAGATTCAAGCCTACCCAAGCCGGCGGCCCGATTCTGCCCGGAAGAACTAACGCTGCTCCGGCGATTTCCCGGCCCGGCGGTTGAGGATCTCGGACAGTTCGTCGGCAATGTCAAGGTTTGGGGCACCGATAACAACCTTCCCGCCGTCGTTTTGCCGAAGGACGACGGCGGCGCCGGAGTTTGTCAGGAACGTTGCGGAGCCGCTGTGCCTGCGCAGGCCCCAGCCGCCGTAGTCTTTCGCCACAATGGTAAGGGACACCGCGGCATCGACCCCTTCGCAGGGTGCCGCGAGTGCCGGAATGAAGCCGAGCAGCTTGACCGTGAGCTGGCGGCGGTCAACCTGGACAGTGGCGCACAGCAGCGCAATCGCCAGCAGCGCGGCAAGGACCAGCGCGAGCAGGATCCAGGGGGACAACAACGCCAGGAGCGCTCCCGGCAGGACGGCTGCCAGCAGGATCATGATGATGACCGAGCCGCGCGGGTGGAGGAAATACGCGAGCTTGTCGCTGGCGGCTGCGGGGTCCGCTGCGGCGTCGAGCATCGCCGCCAGGGCTTGGTCGTCGGAGGGAGTCCACTGTTCGTCGGGCCTGAAGGTCAGTGCCAGGACAACGCCCATGGCCATCGCCAGGCCGCTGCCCATCAGCATGACGTAGCCGTCAATCCGCACGGCAGGCAGCCCGCCTCCCCCGGTCTGGCCCAAAAGGGCTGCCGCAAAGAGTGTGCAGGCAATCAGCTGCAGCGCCATGGCCACACCGAGCAGTGTTTTGCGCAACATGCGGGGCAGCCTGGTTTGGGCGCCAAAGCTGCCGATGCCCGCCCCCAGAAGCAAAATGCTTGCACCACCCACGGCCAGGAAGGTCGCCAGTGGCACAGGGTTCCCGCCGAGCGGGAGCACCACACCGCCTGGCAGTTGCGGAGCAACCAGCAGCCCGCCCACAACCAGCCCGGCGGCGAGCAGCACGGGGAAAATCAGGGCAAAACGCAGCGCCCGGGCGTCAAGGTGCCGTTCGCCGGCTGTGTCGTGGCTTCCGTCGGGTGCCATGGTGTTAGTTTTGCACCTTCCCGGCGTGGACGTAAGCGTTGACCAGGGCCGCCGCCTCGCCCGCAGTATCCACGTCCGGCATGGACACGACGAATTTCTGGTGGAATCCTGCCTCGATGACAAGGGCCGGGCCGCTGGCCATGATGAAAGCGACGGACCCGCCGTTCATCCTGTATCCCCAGCCGCCGTAGTCCATGGCCTTGATGTCTTCCACCGAGGCGCCCCGGACTTCCTTCCATTCCAGCGGCATGAGCCTGCAGAATCCGCCGGCCAGCACCTTGTGCCCCTCCGGGCCGATGACCACCGTGCCGCTGCAGAACACCCAGGTGGCAGCAGCAACCACAAGCCCCAGCAGGGCCAGCGCGGGAAAGATGAAATAGGTGCTGACGGCCGCAATGCCGCCAAGGCCCAGGCTCAGAACCGCTGCCCATCCACCCATGGAGACCTTGATCCGCAGGGTTTCACCGTTGCCCGCCTTGGCCCGTGCGGCAGCTGCCATTGGGGAGTCGCCGGCCGTGGCTGTTTCATTGACGGCCAGTGATTCTGCGCTTTGCGTCCTGTCCGCTTCGGCCGGCGTGTAGAACCACAAGCCGGCAAATCCCGCTACGAACGCAAGTGCGACGCCGACTGCCATGACGGGGCCGGAGAGCTCCGCCTGTGACGTGTCCACGAGATCAATTTGGCCGGCAACCATGGCCACCGACAGGGCAACCATGCCGACACCAAACGCCAGCCCGAAGCCCACGCCGATCCGTGCCAGCAGCAGAGCCTGGGAGCGGAACAGCAAACCCATCGGTGCAATCAAGGCGCCCAGGGCGCCCATCGCCACAGCCATCCAGGCTGCGCCGGCCACGGTAATCCAATCGTCCACTTCGTTCTTCGAGTTCCAGTGCGAGGCCAATTCAGCAGGCAGCCTGCCCTCCACGGAAAGGATCCACGCGGCTGCCACAACCCCCATCAGCAGGGGACCCGCGATCAACCCAACCAGCCACCTCTTGTTGTAGGCCTTCTCCGCCTCAGCACTTCGCACTTGCTCCCCCACCAAAAAATCCCGTCATCAGTCCTGTACAAGTTCGTCCCACCTAACACTGCCCCACCGCACGGGCGCCGACAACTTCGCCACCCGACGCTTCGCAGGCACCCGGCGAGACCCGGGACACACCCTCGAGGAATTGGTGACAGAATCATTTCAACGGTTGCCGGACAATGCTCCGGCGGCTGCAGCCGCGGAAAATCCTGCAGGCTGCCGAATACATCCGAACTCGAACGGAAGGCATCACCTTGCCTGGTATGAACCTCACCCGCGCCGAAGCCATTGAGCGCACAGCCACCCTTTCTGTCACCAGCTACGACGTCACGCTTGACCTGACCACCTCCGAGACCACCTTCGCCACCACCACCACGGTGGCCTTCAGCGCGAAGGAGGGTTCGTCGTCGTTCATTGACGCCGTGACCGACACGGTGCACCAGGTGACGCTGAACGGTGTCGAGCTGGACCCGGCGGTGGTGTCCGACGGCGTGCGCATCCAGCTGCCGGCTCTCGCCGCCGAGAACGTGCTCACGGTGCGCGCCGACGCCTTGTTCATGAACACCGGCGAGGGTCTGCACCGTTTCGTGGACCCCGCGGACGGCGAGGTGTATCTGTACAGCCAGTTTGAGGTGCCTGACAGCCGCCGCATGTTCGCCGTGTTTGAACAGCCGGACCAGAAGGCCGAGTTCACCTTCCACATCACCGCCCCGTCGCACTGGGACGTCATCTCCAACTCCCCCACCCCGGTGCCCGAGGCCGCCGGCGAGGCAAACGGTGTCGGCAAGTCGGTGTGGCATTTTGCCCCGACGCTGATTATGTCCAGCTACATCACAGCATTGATCGCCGGCCCGTACGCGTGTGTGCGCGGCGAGCTGACCAGCTCCAACGGCCGGATTGTGCCGCTGGGCGTGTTTGCGCGGAAGTCGCTCATGGAATTCCTCGACGCCGAGAACATTTTTGAGCTGACCCGCCAGGGCTTTGAATTCTTTGAAAAACAGTTCGGCGTCCCGTACCCGTTCCCCAAGTACGACCAGCTGTTCGTGCCCGAATTCAACGCCGGGGCCATGGAAAATGCCGGTGCCGTGACGTTCCTGGAAAGCTACGTGTTTCGTTCGAAGGTCACCGACGCCATGGTTGAGCGCCGTGCCATCACCATCCTGCACGAGCTCGCGCACATGTGGTTTGGCGACCTGGTGACCATGCGCTGGTGGAACGACCTGTGGCTCAATGAGTCCTTCGCCGAATTCATGTCCACGTTGGCTGCGGCGGAGAATACGAAGTACGTGGATTCCTGGACCACGTTCTCCTCACTGGAAAAGAGTTGGGCGTACCGCCAGGACCAGCTCCCCTCCACGCACCCGATCAAGGCCGAGATCAACGACCTTGAGGACGTGCTGGTCAACTTTGACGGCATCACCTACGCCAAGGGCGCCTCCGTGCTGCGCCAGCTGGTGGCCTGGGTGGGCCAGGAGGAGTTCATGGCCGGCGTGCGCGCCTACTTCGGCAAGCATGCATGGGGCAACACCGAACTGCCCGACCTCATGGTCGAGCTGGAGGCCGCCAGCGGCCGCGACCTGTCCGTATGGACGCAGAAGTGGCTGGAGACTGCCGGCGTGAACACGTTCAAGCCCGCCATTGAAACCACCGACGACGGCGTGATCACCTCGTTCTCGATCCTCCAGTCCGCCGTGGCCGACCACCCGACCCTGCGCCCGCACCGTGCTGCCATTGGTTTCTACGACCTCGCCGACTCCGGTTCCGGTTCCGGTTCCGGGGAGGATGCCGGCAAGCTGGTGCGCACCCACCGCGTCGAGCTCGACGTTGACGGCGCCGTCACCGAGGTGCCCGAGCTCGTGGGCATGGCGCGCCCTGCCCTGATCCTGCTCAACGACGACGACCTTGCGTACGCCAAGATCCGCCTCGATCCGCAATCCCTGGCGACGGCCAAGGCGCACTTGAAGGACTTCAAGGAATCCCTTCCCCGCACACTGGTGTCCGCCTCCGCCTGGGATGCCACCCGCGACGGCGAAACGCCGGCCCGCGAATACGTTGACTTCGTGTTGTCCACCATTGGCCACGAGAGCGACTCCACAGTCATCATGGTGCTGCTGCGCCAGCTGACCACGGCGCTGCACTTCTACGTGGCTCCCGAACGCCAAAAGGCCGCGGCCGTTGCCGCCGCCGATTCCCTGTGGGCCCTGGCGCAGGCCGCCGAGGCCGGCTCCGATGCACAGCTGCAATTCGTGAAGGCCTTCGCCGGATACGCCCAGTCGGCGGAGCAGCTGGACCTGGTCCAGTCGCTGCTTGACGGGGACGTGGAACTGGATGCGCTGACCCTGGACACCGACATGCGCTGGGACTTCCTGATCTCACTGGCTGCCGGCGGCCGGGCCGATGCGGCCATCATTGATGCCGCGCTGGTGCTGGACAACACCCAAACCGGACAGCTTGCGGCAGCCACCGCGCATGCAGCCATCCCCACAACTGAGGCAAAGGCTGAGGTCTGGGAGTCCGTCGTCGTGCGCGGCGATGGTGCCAACGCCGTCCAGCGCGCAGCCATTTCCGGCTTCACGAAGGTGTGGGACACATCCCTGCTTGAACCGTATGTGGCCAAATACTTTGCGGCCATCCGTGGCGTGTGGGAGGAAAAGTCGTACGAAATCTCCTCCACCATCATCACCGGGCTGTACCCCGCACAACTGGTTTCGCAGGCCACGCTGGACGCAACCGATGCATTCCTGGCCGAGCTGGGGTCCGACGTTCCGGCGCTGCGCCGTCTGCTCGTGGAAAGCCGCGACACCGTGGTGCGGGCGCTGAAGGCACAGGCCGCCGACCAGTAGTGCAGGTGCGGCGCGCCCGGAAAACGAGTGGCAATTACTCTCGACGGCGTGGTGCCGGGCGCGTAACTTCGGGGCATGAGAACTCACCCATTCAGGAAGTTGGCAGCGCGCACAGCCGCAGCGGCCATGGTTGCCGGCGGACTCCTTGCGGGGTTCGCCGGCGTTCCCGCCGTGGCGGCACCGCCGCCCGGGACCTACACTGTGCTCGGGGATTCGTACTCGGCAGGGTCCGGCGGCAGTATGGAAGCGGGCCCGTGCCTGCAAAGCCCCCACGGCTACGGGGACACTTTCGCCGCAGTGAACGGTCTTTCGATGACCAACCTGGGCTGTTACGGCGCCACAATCCCACAAGTTGCCGCCGCCCAGGTGCCGTTTGTCCCCGCCACCACAAGGCTGATCGCGCTGACAGTGGGAGCCAATGACGTGGGCTCCGGCCAGGTGGCCCAGGCCTGCCTGCTGGGAACACCGCAAGTCTGCCAGGGCGCGCTTGCCGCCGCCGAGGGCAAGCTGGTGCAGCTGCCCACCCAGGTGAAGGCCCTTGTGAAGGGCATCCGTTCCGTGGCCCCGCGGGCGCAGGTGGTCTTCCTCGGCTACCCTCACCTGTTTGAACCGCAGAACATGGTCGGCTACCCGGACGCCCAGGTCCAGGCGGCGGTGGCAGTCAATGCCGCCGTTGACCAGCTGAACTCGGTGCTCGCACAAAGCGTGCAGCGCAGCGGCGCAACCTTTGTCCGCGTGGACGGCTACTTCACCGGCCACTCGTTCCCCGCCGTGAACAGCTGGCTTGTCTCACCGTTTGTGTCGCCGCTGCTGGCCTTCCACCCCACAGCGTCCGGCTATGTAAACGGCTACGCTGCCGCGCTGGCCAACGTGAAACTGAGTCCGCCGCTCTATGCTGGAGTATGGCGCTGAATGAACACCACTACGAAATAAGCCTCAATTGGACGGGCAACCGGGGAACCGGCACGTCCGCCTACAAGTCCTACGGCCGCGACCACAGCGTCACGGCCGCCGGTCTGCCCGTGCTGCTCGGCTCTGCCGACAGGACCTTTCACGGTGACCGGGACCGGTGGAACCCGGAGCAACTGCTGCTGACGGCCCTGGCGCAATGCCACATGCTTTCCTACCTGCACGTCGCCGTCATGCATGGTGTGGTCGTCACGAAATATGAGGACACGGCCACCGGGGCCTTGCTCATGAACCCCGACGGCAGCGGCCAGTTTGAGTCCGCCACGCTGCACCCGAAGGTCTTTGTGGCGGACCCGGGCATGGCGGCACTGGCACTGACTTTGCATGCAGAGGCCGCCGCAAAGTGCTTCATTGCCCGCAGCGTCAACTTCCCGGTCAAGCACGAGCCCGGTCTGCTCGCCGCCACGCAGGACTAATCCGTGCATCCTCCGCGTTAGGCTGGATGGAGTGTTCCATTCACCTACAGATTCAAGGTATGCCCAGCGTGCAAGTTATTGAAGGTATTGACAGCCCCGGCGACACCCTCTGGAGCAACCTGCTCCAGGCCGGAGTGGCAGTAGGCATCGGATTGCTCGTCTGGCTGATTTTGCATTACTTGATCCGCGGTGTCGTCAAGCACGCCATGGCTGACCGTGTGCCTCTTTCCGGGCGGTCCATGCGCTGGGCCGGCCCCATGCTCCGCGGCATCGACCCCGTAATCCGTGCGCTCGACCGCGAACGCCGGGTGCAGCGGGCGCGCACCATTGGTTCGCTGCTGAATTCAATTCTGACAGCCGTGGTGGCAGTCGTCACCGCCTTCTATGTCCTGTTGTCCTTCCATGTGGACATTTCGCCGCTGTTGGCCAGCGTCGGTGTGCTGGGCATCGCGATAGGTTTTGGCGCCCAACAGCTGATCCGCGACTTCCTCGCCGGCATCTTCATCACGGTCGAGGACCAATACGGCATCGGTGACGTGATCGAAACCAGTGAGGTCGTGGGCACTGTCGAGTATCTGGGACTGCGCATCACCCGGGTCCTGGCTGAAGACGGCACGCTCTGGTTCCTGCGCAACGGTGAGATCCTGCGCCTGGGCAACCGTTCCAAGGGCAACTACCGGGCTCCCGCCGACGCTGCGGCCGACGTGCCGGCCGGCGGTCCAAGCGCCCCCGGCAGCCCTGCGGCCGGTTCCGCCCCGGCGTCGGCCCCGTCGTTGGGCCCCGCAACAATTGATCCCACCGAATCCGAAGACTAGAAAGCACTGCAACGCCATGACTTCCGAACACAACCCCACGTCCCCCTTCGCCAACGGACCCGCCGAAAACGACGCCGCGGAGGGGATCCCGATTCCGTCGCGCTTTGGGGAACCGCTGGCTCGCATGCTGCCGATCCCGACGACGTTGGGCCGGCCCCTGCCCTCGACCTCCGTGCCGGCGGCCAACGCCGGCCCAAGCCCGGAAGACAGTCCCGTCGCGGCCGAACCGGTGGACTACTCGGATACCTTTTATGGCCAGGTGGGCGGGCACGAGACGTTCAAGAAGATGATCCACGTGTTCTACCAGGGCATCGCCGTCGATCCCCTACTGCGCGCCATGTACGCCGAAGAGGACCTGGGCCCGGCCGAGAACCGGATGCTGATGTTCATCGAGCAGTACTGGGGCGGCCCGCGGACATATCTCGAGGAACGCGGCCACCCGCGCCTGCGCATGCGCCACGTCCCCTTCGCCGTCACCCCGGAGGCGCGGGACCGCTGGCTGGCGGCCATGCGCAAGGGCGTCGACGCCGCGGAGCTCTCCCCCATGCACGAGGCCACCATCTGGGACTACATGGAGCGTGCGGCCGCATCGCTGGTCAACGCCCCGTCGGATCCGGTCCAGGCGCTATAGGCCCGACGCAGAACGGGCTGCCGCCGCTTTTGGCGTCCCTTGTACCGCTTCTAGCGCCCTTTTAGCGCCCCTTGCGCCCGTCCCCGTGCCATTCCCGCGCCGAGTGTACAGTTATTGTCGCTTCGCAGCCCCGTAAGCGGCAATAACTGTACACTCACGGAACCAGAAGAGAACTAGAAGAGAGCCAGAAGGCAGCCGGCATCATTTTCCCCGCTACAGGAACGCCGTCGGCCTGACCAGGATGTGCCCGCGATTCGTGCTGATGCGCAGCCATTTGTGGGAGCGGAAGATTGTGCCCGATTCGCCCGGGGCCACGAAGCCGAGGGCATAGGCGGCAAATGCCGCACCGCCCGGGACTTCGCCTGGCGCATCGGCCATGGGCCTGCCCCACACCGATGCACGGATATTGTTGACGAGCATCGCCCCCGGGTTGACTGGAATGATCTGGCCAATTTCCTGCACACCAGCCTTGGCCACCTCGATCAGCGTGTCGGCCGGCACAGTGCCGAGCTCCTCCCACGCGCCGCGGGGCGCACTGACCCCGGCCCACGACTCATTGACGGTCGTCGGCGGCACCGGCAGGCGGACGTCGTCGGCATCCATGCGGGCCAGGCGGTCGGCCACGGAGGACAGTGAGACTGTCACATCAACGTCCGACGACGCTGCCAGGGCCATGGTGCGCAGGCCCAGAATTGTTGGGGTCCCCTCGCCCAAAAGCTTCCCGCGCATGACACACACATACGCCGCGAGGACGTGACCGGCCCCCTGCAGCCTGATGGCGCCGTCGTCCGCGGTACGGGCCCGGGCAACAAAGGTGCGCAAATCAGCGACGGTTCCGGCGTCGTCCAGGAGGAGGTCTTCGGTGTGGATGGCGGTGGGCATCAGCGGTTTCCTTCGAAAGTGGTTTGGAGGCTGGGTCGGGTCGCGGCTCGTTTGAACGGCACAGGGTCCCCGCGCCAGGCCTCGAGGGCGCTGCGTTGGGAATCTGTCAGCCGGACGGGGCGGCCCGTGGTGCGCGAGACAAGCACCATGGAGGTGGCGGCCTGGGCAAAGATGACGGAGGTGTCCGCCTCGGTCACGGTGTAGCCGAAGTCGAAGCTCGAACCGCCGATGTGGGTGATCCAGATGTTCACAAATATCGGTGTCGGCCGGAAACTGATCGGTGCCAGGTATTCAATTTCATTCCGGCCCACAAGGGTGAACAGTTCCGTGCCGATGAGGTCTTGGAAAGTGCCGCCGCCGGGGAGTTCGGCGTAGGTCAGCTGAACGCGGGCATCTTCGAGATATTGCAGGTACACCACATTGTTGACGTGGTTGTAGGAGTCGATGTCGCCGAAACGGATTTGCTGGGTGATCTGGATGCCGGGTGCCATGCGTTCATCATCTCAAAGCGGCACGGGCGCCACCAATCGAAGTCTGCAACATCACAGGCGGAGGGCATGATCATGCCGGAAACCCCATTTGTCGCCGGGGCACGCCGACGCATAGAGTCACGTCTATGAATGTGACCCCACCCAACTCCGGCCCCATGGAAAAACTCCTGACCATTCTGGAGCTTTCCGATGCCGGCGGGGCCCAAACGGATGAAGACATTTTTGTGGGCCTTGGGGACGCCAGTGCCCCGCAGCCGCGGCTTTTTGGCGGCCAGGTGCTGGCACAGTCGCTGGTTGCCGCTGCACGCACCGTGGGCAGCGAGCACCTGGTCCACTCAATGCACGGATACTTCCTGCGCCCGGGCGACGCCGCCGCACCGCTGACTTTTGGTGTGCAGCGGCTGCGCGACGGCCGATCCTTCTCGGCCCGGCGCACCCATGCCTACCAGGATGGGGTTCCGATCCTGTCCCTGATCGCGTCCTTCCAGCGCCCGGACAGCGGCATTGAGCACCAGGACACCATGCCTGCGGGAATCCCCGCACCTGAAACACTTCCGACGTCGGCCGAGCTGCTGGGCGGCGTCGACCACCCTGTCGCCCAGGCCTGGGCATATGAGCGCCCCTTCGACATCCGCCATGTTGGCGCCAACATCTACTTTGACGTCAAGGGCGAGAAGGTGGCCCACCAGGCCATCTGGCTGAAAACGCTGGGCCCCATGCCCACAGACCAGAACCTGCACCGTGCCGCCCTGGCCTACGCCAGCGACTACACGCTGCTTGAACCGTCTCTGCGCCGGCACGGCATCAGCTGGTCCACGCCGGGGATCAGCGTGGCCAGCCTCGACCACGCCATGTGGTGGCACCGCCCGCTGCAGGTCGACGACTGGCTGCTCTACGTGTCCGAGTCACCGAGTGCCTCCGAGTCCCGCGGGCTGAACCTTGGCCGTTTCTTCAACCGCGACGGCGTGCTTGTCGCCACTGTCGCCCAGGAGGGCATGATGCGCGTGCCCGACGGACTGGGCATCCGCTAGCCGGCTGGACGTCCACCAACCGGCAGGACGGAATTGTTCGGGGCCCGCGCGTCCGCCCTCCCAGCCGAATCCGGAATTACGACTCCGGCTATACGGCTCCGGTTCTACGGCTCCGGTTCGGAGGGCGGGGCCGAGGCAGAAGAATCGGCGGGGTCCGGTCCGCCTGCGGCATCGTGGTCCTGCGGGTGGTGGCCGAACGGATCGATGCGTGTCCGCCGTTCTGCCGGCACACGCCGTCGCAGCATGGCTGTGAGCGCGCGCAGGTTCAGCAGCGGGGAATCCTCGTTCGGGCCCTCGACTTCCAGCCCGTAAAAGTCCCCAATGTGTTCGACGAAGGCCATGCGCCTGGCCTTTTCGTAGGCGCGGGATTCACGCGAGAAGGCCCGGTAGGTAGACCAGCAAATCAAGATCAGCACAATGCTGAACGGCAGGGCGATAATGATTGCAGCGGTCTTCAGGGCCTCCAACCCACCTGACAGCAGCAGCGCGCTGGCCAATAGTGACGTGGCCAAGGTGAAGAAGATGCGGATCCAGTTCTTGGGTTCCACGTCTCCCCCGCTGGCGATCATGCCCATCACCAGTGCGCCCGAGTCGGCAGACGTCACGAAGAAGATCACGATCATGATGATCGCCCCGATGGTGAGCACCCCGCCGGCAGGAACCTGTGCCAGCGTCTCGAACAGGGCGCCGGCGGCATTGACCGTCCCGTCCGGGCCGACCAGGCCACCCTTGCCGGAGAGCTCGGAGTAAAGTGCAGTACCGCCCAGCACGCTGAACCACAGCAGCGTGACAAGGGTGGGCACCAGGATGACGCCGGCCACGAACTGGCGCACCGTGCGGCCCTTGGATATGCGGGCGATGAAGATCCCCACAAAGGGGGCCCAGGAGATCCACCAGCCCCAGTAGAACGTGGTCCAGGTTGACTGCCAGGCTTCGCCCTCCGCGCCGGAGAAGGCGCTGACATTGAAGGCCATGCCCAGGAAGTTTTGCAGGTAATTGCCGGTGGACTGGACGAAGTTGCGCAGCAGGAACTGGGTGGGGCCGACCACCAGCAGGAAGACCACAAAGATGCCGGCCAGGATGAGGTTGGTGTTCGACAGCCATTTCATGCCCTTGCCCACGCCTGAAAGCACTGAGAACAAGACGAAGCAGGTGATCACGGCAATGATGACAATGTCGATGAACAACGACGAGGTGATCAGCCCTGCACTTTCCAGTCCGGCGCTGATCTGCAACACGCCCAGTCCCAGCGAGGTGGCCACGCCGAAGATCGTGCCCACCAGGGCGACGACGTCGATGAGGTTGCCCAGGCCGCCACGAACCCTCTTTCCGAACAGGGGTTCAAGCGTCCAGCGGATCGATACGGGCCGGCCGCGACGGTGGATGGCGTAGGCCAGGGCCAAACCGATGACCACGTAGATTGACCAGGCGTGGACGCCCCAGTGCAGGAAGGTTTGTGAGAGGGCCTGCTGGGCGAGTTCGCCGGGGGCTCCGGTGGTGCCGGGCTTCGGTGTGGCGAAGTGCGTCAGGGGTTCGCTGACCCCGTAGAACACCAGGCCAATGCCCATGCCCGCGGCGAACAACAGCGAAAACCACGAGCCGAGCGAGAACTCGGGTTCGTCGTCGTCCTTGCCCAGCTTGATGTCGCCGAATTTGCCGAAGCCAACCCAAAGGCAGAAGATCACCAGTGCGGTGGCCAGCAGCACGTAATACCAGTTGAAATAGCCCACGATGGCACCTTGGATGCTGGAAAACAGCGCTTCGGCGGTTTCGGGGGCAATCATGGCGAACGATGCGAAAACCATGACAATCGACGCCGCTGGCCAGAAGACCCAGCGATGGACAGGAGGCTTTGATTTTGTCACTGACATCGTCCCAGCATAGGCGCATCAACCCTCGGAACATCGGGCTTCCGGCAACTTAAAACGGGCAGCTTCGCGAAGACGACACTTTCTTTGGGCTTGTTCGGCCAATCACGGGAAGCCGCACAGGCAGCCAGTCGCCTGTATGCCCCGACTTGGCAGCTTCACAAGGCCTCGACATCGGGGTCCAACCCGCGCCGGTTCCGGGCTGATGCTGGCTTGAGAGCTTGGCCACACACCGGGTCGCGTTCCTGCGTTTCGGCACCCTCCGCGTCGATTGCCAAAAAGCTCCACTCTGAAGCGGCTGGCACAAAAATGGCCGGCCCCTTGAGGGACCGGCCACTTCTGTGCCCCGTTCGGGGCCCCGTGGAGTGTTCGCCAAATGGCTATCCAGGGGTGTTGATTAGGGCTACTCGCGCGTGAGGCGGCGGTGCGTGACACGGTGCGGACGTGCCGCATCGGCACCGAGGCGCTCCACCTTGTTTTCCTCGTAGGCGTCAAAGTTGCCTTCGAACCAGTGCCAATTGGCCGGGTTCTCATCCGTGCCTTCGTAGGCGAGGATGTGGGTGGCGATCCTGTCAAGGAACCAACGGTCGTGAGAGACCACCACGGCGCAACCAGGGAATTCCAGCAGCGCGTTTTCCAGACTGCTGAGCGTTTCCACATCAAGGTCGTTTGTGGGCTCATCCAGCAGCAGCAGGTTTCCACCCTGTTTCAAGGTCAGCGCGAGGTTCAAGCGGTTGCGCTCACCACCGGAGAGCACACCTGCCTTCTTCTGCTGGTCCGGACCCTTGAAGCCGAAGGCGGCAACGTAGGCGCGGGAAGGCATCTCCACCTGGCCGACCTGGATAAAGTCCAGGCCGTCGGAAACCACTTCCCACAGGGTCTTGTCCGGGTCGATGCCGCCGCGGCTCTGGTCAGCGTAGGAAATCTTGACCGAGTCACCCACCTTGAGCGCGCCGCCGTCGAGCTCTTCCAAGCCAACGATGGTTTTGAACAGGGTGGACTTGCCGACACCGTTAGGGCCGATGACGCCGACAATGCCGTTGCGGGGCAGCGTGAAGCTGAGGCCGTCGATGAGGACGCGGTCGCCGTAGCCCTTCTTCAGGTTCTCGGCTTCCAACACGATGCCGCCTAGGCGCGGGCCCGGCGGGATCTGGATTTCTTCGAAGTCGAGCTTGCGCGTGCGGTCGGCTTCGGCAGCCATTTCCTCGTAGCGGGCCAGACGGGCCTTGGACTTGGTCTGGCGGCCCTTGGCATTGGAGCGCACCCACTCAAGTTCCTCGGTGAGACGCTTGGCCTGCTTGGCGTCCTTCTTGCCCTGTACTTCAAGGCGGGCGCGCTTCTTTTCCAGGTAGGTGGAGTAGTTGCCCTCGTACGGGTACAGGTGGCCGCGGTCGACTTCAGCGATCCACTCGGCCACGTGGTCCAGGAAGTACCTATCGTGTGTGACGGCCAGGACGGCGCCGGCGTAGCTCTTCAGGTGCTGTTCCAACCAATTTACGGACTCGGCGTCCAAGTGGTTGGTGGGCTCATCGAGGAGCAGCAGGTCAGGCTTCTGCAACAGGAGCTTGCACAAGGCCACGCGGCGGCGCTCACCACCGGACAGGGTTGTGACGTCTGAGTCGCCCGGGGGGCACTGAAGTGCGTCCATGGCCTGTTCCAACTGCGAGTCAATGTCCCAGGCGTCGGCCGTATCAATGGCCTCCTGCAACTTGCCCATCTCTTCAAGGAGGGTGTCGAAGTCAGCGTCGGGGCTGGACATTTCCTCGGAGATCTCGTTGTAACGGGTGATCTTTGCGTAGATCTCGCCAACGCCTTCCTGGACATTGCCCAGAACGGTCTTTTCCTCGTTCAGCGGCGGCTCCTGGAGCAAAATGCCCACAGTGTAGCCCGGGCTCAAACGAGCCTCACCGTTGGAAGGGATATCCAAGCCAGCCATGATTTTCAAGATGGTGGACTTACCGGCACCATTGGGTCCGACGACACCAATCTTGGCGCCCGGATAGAAAGACATGCTTACGTTGTCAAGAATGAGTTTTTCGCCAACAGCCTTGCGGGCATTGGACATCGTATAAATAAATTCCGCCATACCCCCAAGGTTAGTGGGTGCAGGCACATAACTCACATTCGCTACGGCACAAGTGAGCAACGTGGCAATCCCTGCGCCCTACAAGGCATTTTCCGGCGGAACTGCATATGGTTGGGAGCATCTGGATGGGCCCACTCCGGCGGGGTTCCCTGGCCGAGGCACGAGGTTAGGGAGGTGGTGACTAGTGTGTGCCGCCAACAAAACAAAGGCCTGACGCCAGAACAGGAAGAATCGTCACAGTGACGTGCCCGTCGCGCACTTGCCCAATGACGCATTCTTCCGCCACCGGAGTTGCTGCTTCAATGGCGTCAACGGCGAGGCCTGTGGGCGTGATGTCAAGGGAGAGTTCCACTTTTTCCTCGACCGCTCCAGCTGCCAGCATGGCCGCCATCATTTGCTCGCGGTTTGGCGCCTTGGCACCGGAAGTGAGCGTGGTGAGTGACTCTTTCACTTTTCCGGAAAGTTCTTGGGCGGCAGACTGGGGTTCCGGTGGTTTTACTTGCGCCTCGGCCCCGTCTTGAGGGGTAGTTGCTCCGGCGGCCGTCTGCGTTGAATCGGAAGTCTGCGTGCTTGTGGGCAAGAGGGAACAGCCGCCCAAGGCCAGAGAGGCAGCCAAAAGGACTGTTGCTCCAACAACATGCACCGTGGTGCGGCGATGTGATGGTTGGTGGCGGGATGTCATCTTTTCCAAAGTCACCCCGCCATTCTGCCACGACCCCCTGTGCATATAACCACAGAGCTAGAAGGGCGCGGTTTCCTTGGCAATTTCTCCCGTCTCAAGGTCTGCCTGCTCCCCATCCTCGAGACCGTCCTCATCGTCCGGGCCACCGCCGCCCTTGGCGGCTGCTTGGTCGTGATCTTCAGCCATCTCATCGTCGTCGTCGTACGACTCGCCTTCTCCGCCTAGGCCAGCCACATCCACGGATTGGTCAGCAGGATTTTCACGTGCATCCGGCACCGCAGACAGGCGCACTCCCGCGGAGGAGGATTCGCCGTCGTTCGAGGCATTGCACTGACCAGCCGGGTGCGCACTCACCATGCGGCTGTAGTGGGCCACGCCGAACTGGAGGTCGGGGCCGATGCTCTCGGCATCGATCTCCACATTGGTCCCGTGGCTGCCATCCTTGCGGAGGAAGGCCTTGATGTGCAGCTTGCCCACCACGAGGATGCGGTCACCCTTGCGGAGACTGACCATGGCGTTTTGGGCGAGCGCACGGAAGACATTGATGCGGTACCAGTTGGTGCGACCGTCCGTCCAAGCATTCGTGATCGGGTCCAGCCTGCGCTCGTTGGAACCGATCCGGAACTGCCCGACCACCAGGCCGGTTGCTGTCGTACGCATCTCGAACTCGGAGCTGACAAAACCCCTGAGACTGATGTGGTTGGCCATTTCCTTGCCTTTCGATAGGCCGCTGCTGCGGCGGTGTTCACTTGTATCCAGCAAACGCCCCTCTGCCGTACAGAGGTAGTGTGCAAGGACCAAATGTGGACAAGTCCATGCGCTGGTGCAGGTGTGGAGGAAGAGATAATGCAATAAACCTGATAATTTAGATGCGGCCCTTACTTGGGCCATGCCTCGGTAGCTCAGCGGATAGAGCAGGAGCCTTCTAATCTCTTGGTCGTGGGTTCAATTCCCGCCCGGGGCACACAAAAGGGCCTCTGACCTGCGGTTATGTTCCGGAGGTCAGAGGCGTTTAAGGCGGAAAACAGCCCAGGTCATCTTTTACTCATCTAATTAAGCAGAATTTTCCTGAGATTTCGGTCATCTTATTCAGTGTGGCTTGGTCATCCATTTGTTCGCCGAGCCGATTATTCAGGCCCGGTGCAAGCTGAATTCCGCTGCTGGGGACGGTCATATCTCGACCGGTGGTGTGAGGATGATTTCCAATCTGGTGGGAGCCTGGCATGCAACAGGGCAGCCCGGTGGTTCCCCGAAGCCCCAATGACCTCAGTATGCTGAATGGTTTACCGTTCGACATGGACGCCGTTCAACCGCACACCATCGGGCAGTAGCCGGCGCATGGCGTTGAATCCCTGACGGTAGTCAGGACACTCTGACTCCGTCTGCTCGATCGTTCCGGTCTCAATGGTCTCCAGAGTGCCGATGATCTTCATGGACCAAGGATAGGCGAACCTGCCATTTATGTCCGGCTTACGATTCCGGTGAGATGGGTTCGACCCGGCCATCGAAGGATCCCCGGCCAACCGGAAGTCGTGAGAGGTCCACGGCTGTTTCCAGTCACCGGAGCCCGCACTTATGCGCAGCGGGAAATCAGCGCTGCTCGGAAATTCAACAAGACCATCTCACTGGAATCGTAAGCCGGATATATGTGCCCGAGGTGGGCCTTGAACCAGACTTCAGCCCTTGCAAACACTGGGGAGAAGCGAACTGGTGCGGAAGCACGGCCCAGTACGACACAGTCCGGGCCAGTCCAGCAGGAAAAGCGCTGACATTGTCAACAGGTCCAACAGCACACCGAATTCAGTCTCCGATTGCCCCGCACTTGCCACCATGATCTACGCCGATATTACCTCAGGGCCGCCGGTTTGCACGGCTCAACGACACCCCGGCCCGCACTCATCCATCGCCAATCACCGATACGTTCACACCATCGCACGTTGATTTCGCGTTGACTCCGGCGGATATCCTCAAAACGGCCATGGCCGCCGTTCGTACGAGAACGCGGAACCAAAAGGATCAACATGGAAGGCTATCCTCCTGAAGTTTGTGTCGGCATCCACCCGTCCTCGATTGGATCTTCCTCCCGCGGCACAGGCCTTGGGCTCGACTCGAAACAATGGCCCCTGATCCTTGGCGAAGCTTATGGCTTCACAAGCGGCGGGTGGCCATGTGCTCCATACCGGCCGGTAGCTACAGTAGCCACCGCAATCGTCACCAGGGCACCGAGGACGAGGGCTGCCGGTTCTCCGGGTGCCAGCAAACCTTGCTGAATGCCGATGGTGGCTGCGGCCACCGGGACTCCCAGCTGCGAGGCAGCCAGTAGGCCGAGAGGGAGTTCCTGGCCCAGCAACCGCATGCTGGCGTGCACGGCCAGTGCGCCCAACCCCAAGACAAGTCCAAGGACGATCTTCCCCGGATGTTCACCCAGTGCCTGCAACTGCAAGGAGGCGCCGAGCCAGACAAAGAACAGGGCCCCAAGAAGCCCTCGGTGAGGGCGAACAGCTGCCGGGCCAGCCGGCGGGGCTCCCCCACGGCGGCAACGGCCAGTCCAAAGGAGAAACCGGCCAGCATGATGGAAACATGACCCCAAACAGCCAACCCGGCGAGGGCAAACAGGACAACCAACTGCAGCCGCAGCTCCAGGGCGAACTTCCGCTTTTCAGAGACCCTGCGGAGGCGCTGCCGGGAGCCCCGGCGATCGCCCTCCCTCAAACAAAGATAGACGACGGCGGCACCCGCCAACACGGCCACCGCACCCAACGCGGCACGGCCTGCTGCGGACGGATCCATGGCCAGCGGCAGCGCGACTATGGCCAAGGTGTCGGCCATGGCCACCTGGGCGATGGTAGCCAACACACTCGGGCCGCGGAGCCCCAAGGACGTGACCATGGGCAGCACCATTGCTGCCGAGGACGACGCCATCAACACAGCGTAAAGAGGCGCTTGTCCTGTACCAAATAGGACAGCAACACCGATTCCCGCAATGGCCGCCAGCACGCTGACGGCCGCTAGCCGGAATGCCGCCTTGCTCAAGGAGGATCTCAGCGAGGCATCACGCAGGGGCACATGGCTGCCGGCAACGAACATGACCAAGGCAAAGCCGACGTCGGCAAGAAACGCAAAAGCCGGTTCAGCTGGGTCAACCAAGTTCAATCCTGAGCGGCCAATGAGAATCCCGGCCAGCAACTCCCCGACAACGATCGGCACCTGCCAACGACGCGGTACGGCCAGCAACGGGCCGAGAAGTGCCGCGGTGCAAATGATGGCCAACAAGGGAAAAGTCATTCCAGGATCCTTTCCATGTTCATTTGCTCTATGAACCCACTAAGTTTCCGGTCCAGGGAAACCAAAAATGAACGGCTTGCATGCGACGGAAGGTCACCCGGATTTCTTGATGCTAAGCTCCGGAACAATCCCGTCCTTGATTCTTGTCAGGACCTGGTTGGCGTCCAATTGGGCCAACGCATCTGGAATGACTTCTTCCCAATACCGTGGCGCAGCCACCATCGGTTGTGGCCGGCCCCGCAGCGAATAAGGCACCACAGTGGTTTTCCCGGGCCAATTTTGGCTCCAGTCGATAAACACCTTTCCGCGGCGCAGGGACCTGTCCATGCGACTGACCACCAGGTCCGGATGCTCGTGTTCGATTGACTGGGCCAGGTCTTGCGCAAGGGTGGCAACGTCGTCCGAGGTCCTTCGCCCATCAAGCGGAGCATAGAGGTGCATCCCCTTGCCTCCGCTTGTAACCGGCACGGCGTCGAGGCCACGCTGAGCCAGGGAGTCCCTTGCGATGAGTGAGACGGCAGCACATTCAGCCAGGCCCGCACCCTCGCCAGGGTCCAGGTCAAGCACCAAGCGGTCCGGATTCCGCGGAACACCGTCCTCTGTAAATGTCCATTGCGGGACGTGAATCTCCAGGGCAGCAATCTGTGCCAGCCACACCAACGTCCGGATGTCATTGACGAGGGGATAAAGGTTGTCGTGGTCTTTGTGGTGCATTCTTCGGCGCAGGACCCATGACGGAGTCGCAGTACCGAGGTTCTTCTGGAAGAAACTCTTCCCCGGTTTTGACTCCGTCCCCACCCCGTCCACCCAGCGCTTCCGCGTCGCCGGTCGGTTCATGGCCCAGGGAATCAGGAATGGCGCCACCTGCTGGTAGTAGCGCGCAACGTCCGCTTTGGTGGTGCCGGTGTCCGGATACAGCACTTTGTCCGGATGGGTGATTCTGACCAGCACGCCTTCCACGAGCAAGTCTTGCCAACCCGGCAGCTGTTCCTTAGTGGTCATGCCCTGGCCCGTCAAATTCCTTGCCTGTGTTCACAACCAATACGGGACAGTGCGCATGGGCCACACAGGCCTGGCTGACAGAACCGAGCAGGAGTCCCGTGAAGCCCCCATATCCCCGGCGTCCGACAACAAGCATGTCCGAGCCGTCGCTCATTTCTATGAGCTTCTGTCGCGGCCGGCCCTGGACCAAGGTCGTCGACATATTTTCCGGCAGTGGCGTGCCGAAAGTCTTGGTGACGGTGTCCTGCAGAAGTTGTCTCGCGCCTTTTTCGAACTCCACCGTGCCGAGCGCGTAGGGAACAGCCATGGACGTGGGAACATTCCAACATGCCACCACATCAAGCCACGATCCAGTGGCTTCGGCAATGCGTGCTGCTTCCTTGAGCGCCGCAATGGACCCGGCGGATCCATCAATGCCGACGACAATTTTGCCCATTTCCTGATTTGCGCCCACTGTACGTGCCTTCCCTCGTCACCATGACCATCTGACTTCCATCCTGCTGTGCCATGGCTCCAGTGCATAGGGTCCAACGGCACCAATCCCTTGCCAGGCACGTCGCCGAGCCAAGGAATCGGGACCTTTGGCTCTGTGGCCCGCCCCGGCGCCGGCATACTCTGGCAGGCATGACGTCAGGTTTGGCAATACAGCCGTCTGGGTTGCTTGGCACACAACCAGCCCACACCATCGACTCTGGAGCAGGGAATGGCCAACCATTTTGAACGCTACGCGGAAGTCGCAGAAATTCTAATCCGGCACGGATTCGGCTCGATCGCTCCTCTGTTGGGGCTTGGGCAGCTGCATCTGGGGCCCATGCCGCTGAGGGCTGGAACAAGGGCAACGCCTGACAGGCTTGTTGTGGCGTTGGAGGAACTCGGTCCCACCTTCATCAAACTCGGCCAACTACTCTCAACACGCCCGGACATTCTCCCCCGGCAGTACACCACCGCGCTGGCACGCCTTCAGGACGATGCTCCTCCCGTTGCAACGAACCAGATTCGCACCATCCTCGAGCAGGAATTGGGAGCTTCCCCTGACGTTGTTTTCAACACCTTTGATGACGTCCCCCTCGCCAGCGCCTCCATCGGCCAGGCCCATGCGGCTACCCTTCACGACGGCACCTCTGTCGTCGTGAAGGTGCGCCGTCCCGGCGTCGTTGCCCAGGTTCAGGAGGATCTGGAGATACTGCAAAACTTGGCCCACCAGGCCAGCCGTAACTGGGCGGCGCTGGCTGACTACAACGTGGAGGCCGTGGTCTCCACGTTCGCGGAAACGCTGCGGGCAGAATTGGACTATCTTGTGGAGGGACGGAATGCGGAGCGGTTCGCTCGTAATTTTGCCCATGACACCGGCATTCACATTCCAAAAATCTACTGGTCAACCACCACGTCCAGAGTTTTGACGATGGAGAGGATCTACGGCCAAAGAATTGATGACAAGCAGGTAACCAACCTGCCCCTGGCCGGCAGGGACCGGCACGCCACCACGGCGGCGAGGGCAGCAGCCAAGATGATCTTCGAGGACGGTTTCTTCCACGCCGATCCGCATCCAGGGAATCTGTTCGTGGAGTCCACCGGCCGGATTGGACTGATCGACTTTGGCATGGTGGGAGAACTCGACGAACAGCTCCGGAAGCGGCTCGGCAAACTCCTCCTCGCCTTCAGCCGCAACGACCCCGACCGAATCAGCCGCGCACTGCTGGGACTGGCCATCAACCGAACTGCCACCGACCGTGGGCGCCTCCGGCAGGACGTGGCACCCTTTATGCAGCAATACCAGGGTCGGAGTCTGGGCGAGATCCGGATTGCGCCTCTAATCACCGAAATACTGACCATCCTGCGCACCCACCACATCCAACTACCCAGCGGAATCGCCATGCTCACCAAAATGGTCATCATGACCGAAGGCATGGGTGTGGGTCTCAATCCTGGCTTCAACCTCGGCGAAGTGCTCAAACCTTACGCCGGACGGCTGGCTCTTGAACAATTCAGCCCGCAAAAACTCCCTGGACTGCTCAAGCAACTGGGCCTGGACGCTGCCGACTTTGGTGCAGACATGCCAGAAAGGCTGGAACGCATGTTGCAGCAACTCGACGACGGCGTCGAAGTGCATCTGCGTGCCGCGGAAATCGCTCCGCTAGTAGCAAGGGCCGAACGCATTGGCAACCGTCTGGTGGCCGGCCTGATTCTCGCGGCCTTCATTCGGGGCATCGGCGAACTGACAGCCGCAGACCGCCGGCACCTGCAAAACTGGCAAAACTGGCAAAACACCCTGCTGGCCACAGGCGTTGGAGCCTTGGGTGCCATGGGCGGCTACCTGGCCTGGACGTCCCGTCCCGGGCTCCGCAGCCGCCGTCAATAGCGCTCCGGTTCACCGCCGAGCACAAACCTCCGGCCGTTGACACTCGCCGGAGTAATCTCGACGTAGGCCCATTTCCGTGTTTTGGTCCAAGAATCGAGGTGGAGCAGGTCAGCGGTGTCAATCTCCGTCTGGGACTCCACCACCCTGGCCGTCCCCTTAACCACCACGCTCCACGCTTCCCCATCGCCGACTTCGTCGCTTTCCAGCGCCACCAAGGCATTGATTGTCATCTCGGCAAGTTTGGTGCCAGGATTTGTCCTGATCCAAATCTTGTCTGCGGTAGCGACGAAATTCAGCGGGAAAATGTCGGGCTGGTTGGCGACGCTGACGGCCAACCTGCCAAATTGGCTGCCCTGCAGCAACCCCCACGCTTCGTTCCGTGACAATACAACTCCGGGCACTTCATCACTGTTCATAATCCGATCATCATGCCATTCCGTGCCATTGGGAAGGGCCCAAGGACCGTGGTTTCAGAACGCAGCCCCGCCAGGGTGAATTTCGCACAAGAACTTGGGACTTTGGTCCATGGTTTCCAGTCCTCTCACGGGTGATTATGGAAGTATCCCGCAAACGTGCGGGACCGTATGCCCAGGAGGTTGGGTCCCACGAAGAAATGGCGGCCATTCGCCCAAGCACCGAAGCCCGCCACAACCCAATGCCAGCCCAGCCCAGCATCGAAGAATCCGAGGAAGACATCATGGAACTGTCGGAGCACGAATCACGCATCCTCCAAGAGATCCAGCAAGAATTGATGGCCAGCGACCCGCGACTGGCGAGGGTTCTGACCACCGCCACGATCCAGGGACGGGCAGTCCAGCACCTGTTGCTGGGCACAGCTGTCATGGGTCCGGGCTTAGGACTGATGGTCTTTGCCCTGATACTCGGTTCGATGCCCCTGGGCGCGGTAGCGTTCACCGCCATGACAGCAGGGGCCTATGTCGCATCGGGCCGATTCCCCCGGTTCCGAACGAAGAGAAGACTTTGTCGAAAATCAGTCAGGTCACAAATCCTGCCGGACCAGTGACCTCATGCTTAGCTTGCCCGGCGCACGCACCAGGCCGGAGAATGAGCTCCTAGACTGGCATGACCATGAGCACGCCGTTCGATTTTGCTTTCACTTCATGATTTTGACGGATCAATCCAGGAGATGATGGAAATTATGGACATGACGGTGCAGGCGACACATCCCGGATCAGCCACTGCCATCCGGGTCTTTATACTTGATGACCACGAACTTGTCAGACTGGGCCTAAAAGAAATGCTGGAGGGGAATGGCTTCACAGTTGTTGGTTCTTCCGGCTCAGCGGCGGAGGCCACACGTCTGATCCCTGCGCTTCATCCCGACGTGTGCGTGCTCGACGGGAGGCTGCCGGACGGTACCGGAATTGAAGTGTGCCGTGATGTGCGCTCAGTGGATCCGTCACTGAAATGCTTGATTCTGACCAGCTACGACGACGAGCAAGCACTCCGTGGAGCTGTGCTGGCTGGAGCTTCCGGTTATGTTTTGAAGGAGATTGGCGGTACAGACCTGATCTCTGCCATCCGGCTGGCTGCTGATGGCGGGTCTTTGTTTGATAGTGACCTCAAGAGCAGGGTTATTGCTGGCCTCACCGAACCGGTCCCACTGGATCCCCGCGTGGCGGCTCTCACGGCACAGGAACGAAGGGTCTTGACCCTCATTGGACAGGGCATGACAAACAAGCAGATCGGCCAAGAACTGTTCCTTGCCGAAAAAACTGTCAAGAACTATGTGTCCTCACTGTTGGCGAAGCTTGGCTTCGAGCGTCGCACCCAGGCAGCTGTCTACATCACACGGAAATAGACTTCGGCTCAGGCTCCTAGCAAATATTCTTGACACTATGGCCTGATGATCGCAATTTCACGGTCCAGCGGAACTGACCAAAAGAATCTAGTCCCCTGACCCTCTGCGCCCTCCACCTGAAACACGCCGTCGTGGTTCAGTGCCCGAATCTCCATGTTTGCCAAACCGCTTGTGCCGTGGGGATTCCCGATTCCACAGCCGTCGTCAATGACCGTGACACTCAAGGCTCCGCCGTTCGCGGAGACAGCAATGTCAATCTGGCTCGCTTGCGCATGCCTGACCGCATTGCTGACGCCTTCCGTCACCACGGCAAGCAATTGGCCCGCCAGTTCAGGCGCCACGCGTGAATCGATGGGCCCGGACAGGCCGATGCCTGGCGCAAAAGAGAGAGGTCTGGATACTTTGCTGACGACGTTCAAGATACGGCTGCTCAAGAGGTCGGTCTCACCGGACGAGGCACGGAGAGAATAAATGGTACCCCTTAGCTCCTTGATGGTTGCATCCAACTCGTCAGTAATGGCATGGATGCGAGAGAGACCCGCCGGATCGGAAACGAACCTGGCCATGCTCTGTATATTCAGCCCGGCGGCAAACAAGCGCTGGATAACGACGTCGTGGAGATCCTGAGCAATACGGTCGCGATCTGCGTACAACACCAGTTGTTCACGGATGCGATGGGTCTTGGCAAGCTCCAGAGCCAGTGCCGATTGTGCACAGTAGACGGCTGCCATTTCGACCGTGAGTGCCGAAAATCCCTTATCAGTCCTTGCCCGCACCAGTATGAGCAATCCCTGTTCGGCGCCCTTTGTGCCCAGGCGCGCCAGCAGTGCTGGTCCAGCCAGCCTTCCGGCAACGGATCCCAGAAGTTCGGTTGCCTTGCTGAAGGTCGCCGGCCTGCCCGACGTCAGGACGTTTCCCAGCCTGACACTGTCAAGATCCAACAACTGCCCCTGCCATGCCTTCGAGTCCCTGCCGGCACCCGCAAGAACCTCCAATTGTCCGGCCTCATTGGGCGGACCGGCAATGAGGGCCAGCGTGGATTCCGATGCATCGAGGGCAGCCTCGGCCACCCAGCTCCGGCCAGCAGAGGGATCCTCATTCTGGGCGCCCATCATCCGTACCGCCATCTTCCTGCCGGCCTCCAGCCACTGGGTGCGCAGTTGTGCATCATCGAACAGTTTGGCGTTTTCAATAGCAAAACCGGCTGCGCCCGCAAGCGCGACGGCCATTTCCTGGTCTTCGTCCGTAAACAGTTCTCCGCCATTTTTTTCGGTGAGATACAGGTTTCCAAAAACAAAGTCTCGGACACGGATGGGAACTCCCAAGAAAGTGCTCATGGGGGGATGATGCTCGGGGAATCCATAGGACGCGGGGTGGTCGTGAAGGTTGGGGAGGCGGATTGGGCGCGGATCTCGGATCAGCAGCCCCAACACTCCGTGGCCTGTGGGCAGGGGGCCTATGAGTCTTGCCAGTTCGGGATCGACGCCTTCCGTTACAAAATGGCTCAGCCTGCCATTGTCTCCGATGACGCCCAAGGCCCCGTACTCGGCGTCAACGAGTTTGCAGGCTGCTTGCACAATGTGCCTCAGCACTGCATCCAGGCTGGGCTCTTCGGCAATGGATACAACCGCCGAGAGAAGCCCCTGCACCTTATCCTCGGCCGACAGACGAGGTGACTGGACGGAGGAGTCCGCCGATTCTTCGTTGCTTTGTCTCTGCTGCCTCATATCAGCCTTCCTTTGCATGCCTGACTGAGCCCCTGGGTGCCGTTGGTTCCCCCGTTTGGCTCATGCTACGCGGTTGGCAGCCATGCAGCCACGATTGACAACAGGACTTTGTCCCCTAGCAGTACGAGCCCGAGGATTCTAGGCTCGATTCATGACCAATCAACCAGCCGCCGCACGGATGGATAATCTCCCAGTCCACGATTGTTGGGCCCAACTCCGTAAGGTATCGGTAGGCAGGCTCGCCCTCTGGAATAAGGACCATCCCGATATTTTCCCCATAAATTACACAGTGGACCACGGCACGCTCGTGTTTCGCACCGGCGAAGGGACCAAGCTCACGGCCCTGCTCCAAGACCATCCCGTTGCTTTCGAAGCCGACGGCGTCGACCCTGACACCGGCATCGCCTGGAGCGTGGTGGTCAAGGGATCTGCCGTTCTCCTGTCGTCAACTGACGACATTCTGGACAGCTTTTCCCTGCGACTATTCCCTTGGCATTCAGGCCACAAAGACAACTTTGTTCGCATCCAGCCGACGTCGGTCACAGGACGACGATTCAAGGTCACCCCGCCGGCGGACTGGTGGACTGCGTACGCCAATGCGCCTCACTCGTCGCCTGAATGAGGCGAGGCGCTCAAGCTTGATGCTCGATGCACGATGCACGACGCTAACGGCGATATCCGCCACACCTGTTCGCCCTCGGCCAGATATTGGCGGCCGATTGACGGTTTATCCGGCCACTGCCGAAAGGAACCACCGTGGATCAGAACATCGTAATTGGCATCGGGCACATGACCCGGGACACGTCTCTGCAGGTCCCTCTCTAGGGCCCCGATGAACACTCCCTCCACCCATGCGGATCGCATTGTCGTTGGAATCGACGGCTCCGACCACTCCACGCACGCCTTGAGAGCCGCGGCAGGCCTCGCCAGAGCCCTGAACCTTCGACTCGAGGCCTTAAGCTGCTGGAACCGGTCCGAAATATATCTTGCTGCGCAGATCCCCGCGGGAGTGTTTGCGGAAATCGACCCGCGGGAAGCGGAGGCTGCCCGCTTCGTGGAGGACGCCGTCGAACGTGTCTTTGGCCTGGAACGGCCGCGGGGCCTGATCACCGGCATCAGGTACGGGCATCCGGCCCAGATCTTGGTCCAGGAGGGTGCCAGCGCCCGTCTGCTTGTCGTGGGACGGCGCGGACGGGGAGGCTTCCTCGGACTTCGGCTGGGATCTGTGTCGTCCGCATGCATCGCACATGCCCGGTGTCCAGTACTCGTAGCCAGCAGTCAGGAGTAGACCGCCATCGTCAGCTACCACTGCCATAAGAGAGGGAAGACGTTTATGCCGTTCATACGCCGATATTTCATGGTTGTTGCCACTGTCGGTGTCGGGGTGGTCGTGCTCCTGCTGTGGATCCTCGGCAGCGGGATTGGCGCGCAATGGCTGGCCAGTGTTTTCGCGTTGGCGGCTGCCGTTTATAGGGGTGCTGCCATGGTGCGTGACATGTTCCACGGCCGGTGGGGTGTGGATATCCTTGCTGTGACGGCCATCGTCAGTACCGTCGCCGTAGGCGAATACGTTGCAGCCCTCATTGTTGTGCTGATGCTCTTTGGGGGCTCAGCACTCGAAGACTACGCCTCGGGCAGGGCGAAAGCAGAACTCAGCGCGTTGCTGGACCGGGTCCCCCAAACAGCCCACCGGGAAACTCCTGGTGGGGATTTGGAGGACGTTGCTGTAACGCAAATCAAGGCCGGGGATGTACTCGTGTTGAGACCAGCCGAGGTTGTTCCCGTTGACGGGCGTCTGCTCTCCCCAACCGCCTGCTTTGATGAATCCGCCATTACAGGCGAAAGCCTTCCAGTGGAGTTGAAGCAGGGCGCTGGGGTGCTGAGCGGATCAGTCAACGGTGCTGCCGCGGTGAGGCTCGCCGCCACTGCCACGACGGAGCATTCCCAATACAGCCGCATTGTTGCACTGGTGCGTAACGCAGCCGCCAGCAGGGCACCTGTGGTTCGGCTCGCCGACAAATACGCTGCACCATTCACGGTGCTCGGCCTCCTGCTGGGAGGACTGGCCTGGTTTCTCAGCGGTGAGGCTGTGCGGTTCGCGGAAGTGCTGGTGGTTGCCACCCCCTGCCCACTCCTGATTGCAGCACCCGTGGCCTTTCTCGGCGGCATGAGTCGAACGGCAAGAAACGGAATCATTGTCAAGAACGGGGGCACTCTTGAACAGCTCGCCCGGATCAGGACCGCAGTCTTTGACAAGACCGGCACGTTGACGCAGGGTCAACCCTCGTTGGAGCAGATCCGGCCGTCAGACGCACCTGGCGCCGCCTGTTCGGATGACAGGTTGCTCGCTTTGGCGGCGTCCGCGGAGCTGCATTCCTCGCACGTACTTGCCGCATCGGTGGTGTCAGCGGCGCGGGCCAGGCAGCTGGTTATCCCCATGCCGTCGGAAGCCGTGGAACACGCCACCGACGGTGTGGCTGCCGTTGTCGACGGGCACCGGGTCTTCGTCGGGAAGCAGGCGTTTGTGGAACAAGTGACAGGCCCCATCGACGCAGCAGCCCTTGCCAGCGGGCAACTGGCCGTCTACGTGGCGATTGAAAATGTCTACGCCGGAGCGCTCATCATGAGGGATCCCTTGCGCGACAATGCCATGGAGACCCTGGCCGCACTGGCTGTACTGGGCGTGAGGCGCACCGTGATGGTGACCGGCGATGCTGAGGCGACGGCCCGGCACATCGCCCAGGCTGCTGGAATCACCGGGGTGTGGGCCGCATGTCGGCCAGAGGACAAGGTCAATATTGTCAGGACATTGGCTCCGCGGCCAGTCATGATGGTGGGAGATGGCATCAACGATGCGCCCGTGTTGGCCGCGGCGGACGTTGGGGTGGCCATGGGGGCCAAGGGCGCGACGGCTGCCAGTGAGTCTGCCGACGTCGTCATCATGGTGGACGACCTCTCCAAGGCCGCCATGGCAGTGAGCATCAGCAAGGACACAATCCGCATTGCTGTGCAGAGCATTTGGGTGGGTATTGTGCTGAGCCTGGGACTGATGGTCATGGCCGCGATGGGACAAATCCCTGCGGTGGCGGGGGCCCTCAGCCAGGAGCTGGTTGATTTGGCCACCATTTTGAACGCACTGCGCTCGCTTAAGCCGGGCGAACGAACAACCATGGAGCGCTCACGCGCTGGCCACCGGTCCACCTCACCGACGTCCCGGCAGTCGATCCCCCATAGTCCCCTTGGTCACCACCATGGGGCAGTCGATTCGGGCGAGCACCAGTGATCCGATGGCGCCGGGGTTCATGTGCTTCACCCCTTCCCTGCCGCGGCTTCCAACCACAAGAAGCGAGGCTCCTTCCGCTGCGGCTGCAAGGGCCTCGGCTGCGGTCTTCCGCGTGTCCAGCACGCGATCGACAACCAGATGCGGGTGGCTGGCTGCGACAACCGTGGTTGCAGCAACCAAAATCCGGTCACCTTCGGTTGACATGTCCACCCCAGGCCAGTCCTTCCCCATCCCCCGTGACGCAGCTCGGGCGCCACCGGTGGAATGCACGATGGTCAGTGGCTGCCTCAATGCCGCCGCCTCCCCGGCAGCTACACGCAAGGCGCGCTCCGATTCGGGGCCCCCATCGAAACCCACCACCACGCCGGTTCCTGGCGTGGTGGTTCGCGGAATGACAGCCACCGTGCAGGCACTGCGGATCACCAAGGGCAGGACCACTGCACCGAAGCCTTCCCCATGTGCGCCGCCTGGTTTGTCCCGGCCCACCACCACCATGGCCGCACCGACAGAGAGTTCATCAAGCACCTCGGCCACTTCACCCTGCATCACGGTCGCGTGAATGGTTGTTGGTGGAAGCGATGCTGAGATCCTCGCCCGTTCAGCATCCAATGCACAGACGGCCGTTTCATACGCGGCCCGAGCCAGCCTCGGCGTTCCGGGGCCCCAGGTTTCCGGCATGCTGCACCACACTAGATTCACGTCGCAGGCCAACCGTTGAGCGCGCAGGACCGCCCAATCCACTGCGGCCGACGATGCCGGTGAGCCGTCAAAACCCACCACGATGGTGCCTGGCATGTGCCCTCCTGTTCGACACGGGAAGTATCCCGTGCTGGTTTCTGCAAACTTACTGTGACTTGCCGGGCTTGACGGTTTCGCACGGATCCGTGGCACGGTCCCTCCACCCTAGTTCCTGCATGTTGCCCAGCCGAAGCAAATCTGCCGATTCGCACTCGCCGTGGGTATGCACTTCGCCCGAGGACCATGGAGTTGCGATATGGCGGCCATCACCGGGGCACCAGTGGGCGTGGAACGCTGAACCGCGCGGCTCGGCGGTGGATGCGGTGGCTGTTTCCCCGCAGGCGGCTTGGGACAGGCACCGGAAATTCGCGGGCGAAGAACCACTTCTTTGCCGTCTCCACCAAGACCAGGTAAAAAACCACCATGACGAGCAGTGCTGCGAAGAAGAATGGGGGCAACGGGTCGAACCCCAGCACACTGCCCACGGGCGAGAGCGGCAACAGCACACCCACAATGACCACTCCGAGGGACGCCCACAGCAGCCCGGTCGAGGGACGACTGCGCAGGAACGGTACTCTGCGGGTCCGGATGGCAAAAATGATCAGCGTCTGGGTGGCAATGGATTCAATGAACCAGCCGGCACGGAACTCGCCCGGCACAGCATGAAACGCCAGCAGCATGAGAGCGAAGGTCGCAAAATCGAACAGTGAGCTGATGGGCCCGAAAACCAACATGAACCTCCGGATAAAGGCAATGTTCCAATGGGACGGAGCCAGCAGCTGCTCCTTGTCCACCCGGTCGCCGGGGATTGCCAGCTGTCCCGTGTCGTAGAGCAGATTGTTGAGCAGGATCTGCCCCGGAAGCATGGGCAGGAAACTCAACACCACCGACGCCGCTGCGGCGCTGAACATGTTGCCGAAATTGCTGGAGGTTCCCATGAGCACGTACTTGATCGTGTTGGCAAAGATGCGCCTGCCCTCACGCACACCCTCGGCCAGGACTCCAAGGTCCTTGTCCATCAGGACTATGTCCGCCGCATCCTTGGCAACGTCGGTGGCACTGTCCACTGAGATGCCAACATCGGCGTGATGCAGCGCCAGCGCGTCGTTGACCCCGTCACCCAAAAAGCCCACGGACCGGCCTTGCCGCCGCAACAAACTGATGACGCGGGCCTTCTGCTCCGGTGACACTCGGGCAAAGATCCCGGTCTCTCCCAGCGCCGCTGAAAGTTCAGCATCCGAGAACGCATCAATTTGTGCGCCAGTCAGCGTCCCTCCGGACTTCAGACCCAGATCCCTGCACACCTTTTCGGCCACCCGGGCATTGTCTCCGGTGGCAATCTTGACGGTGATGCCAAGATCGAACAGCTCCAGCAGAGAGTCCTTCGCGTTGGACTTGGGCTTGTCCAGAAAGACCAGAAATCCGTCCAGGACCAGACTGCGTTCATCCGCTGAATCTATGGATTCCATGCCCACAGCGGTACGTGAGGCAACAGCAATAACCCGGGATCCGGCGTCGTACTCGTGGTCGAGCAGGGCCTGCACCTCCTTTGGGACATGCTCGCAGAGTGGCAGAACATCCTCCGGTGAGCCCTTCGTGACAAGGACCCGGTTGCCATCCGCGCCGGCCACGAGCGCACTGGTCCGGCGGCGCCGGTGGTCGAAAGGGATGATGTCCAGCCGGTGGTGGTCGGCAGGGACAAAACTGCGGGCCCTGGGCGCCTCCCACAGCGCCGCGTCGAGTGGATTCTGTGCCGCGGACGGGACAACCCCGTGGGAATAGTCGGCTTCGGTGGCCACCAGCCCCAGCGTGAAAAGGGCAGCCTCCGTGATCTCCGGTCGGACGGGGAGGGCAGTGGTGAAGCTGATGCGGCCCTCGGTGAGCGTGCCCGTTTTGTCCGTTACGAGCACGTCCATGTCGCCGAGATCCTCAATGCAGACCAGACGCTTGACGAGCACCTGGCGACGGGCCAGCACGCGGGTTCCGGCGGCCAGACAGGTGCTGACGACGGCTGGCAACAGTTGAGGTGTGATGCCGACGGCGATGGCCAGAGAAAACAGCAGCGAGTCGAACAAGGGGCGGCCAAGGAGGAGATTGGCAACAAAAATGAGCGTGGTCAGGACCACGGCCACCTGAAGCAGTAGGTACGAGAACCTTTTCAGGCCTACTTGGAATTCTGTCTGGGGGTGGCGCTCGCCCAGCCCCAACGCTATGCGGCCAAACTCGGCCTGACCGCCCGTGGCAACCACAACCCCCGTGCAGCTCCCCGTCTGCACAACGGTCCCCATGAAGACGCAACACGACGAGTCTCCCAACGCCGACTCCCCTGTGACCGGAGCAGGCAGCTTGTCCACGGGCAGTGATTCGCCCGTGAGGATGCTCTCATCACACAGCAGACCCTCGCTGTCCAGCAGCCGGATGTCAGCCGGGATGACTGTGCCCAGAGCCAGCCGGACAACGTCGCCGGGCACCAGATCCACTACGCCGATTTGGCATTCCGCACCGTCCCGAAGGACAACCACGGTGTGCGTGACGCGGGAGTGAAGTGCCTTAGCGGCCCGTTCGGCCCGGAATTCATTGCTGAATCCCAGCCCGACGCTGGCAAGTAAGATGACTCCGATGACTGTCGAATTCGTTGCATCCCCCAAGAACAAGGACACACCGGCGGTGACAACCAGAAGAATCAAGATGGGACTGCGCAATTGGCGCCACAGTACCGGCCATGGACTGGCCTTGTGCGTTCTCAAGGCGTTGGGGCCAACCTCATCCAGCCGCCGGTGCGCCTCGGCAGTGGCAATCCCCCGGTTGGTGGACCCCAATTCTTTCAGCGTCTGCTCGGGCGTCAACCGGGCAGCTGCCTCGATGGTGAGCACCCGGGCAGCTGCCCCGGCGGACCTAGATGTTGCCAGTTGGCTCATCGACGTCCTGCCCCTGTGACTCCGGCACTGTCGCTGGTCTCCCCTCGCCCAGCTGCTGTGACCCATGGACCACAAGGACAGGACACCGGGCATGGGCGGCACAGGCGGAGCTGACAGATCCAAGCAACATGCCTGCGAAACCGCCGTGGCCCCGCGAACCGACAATGAGCATTTGTGCGGACTGCGCCAGGTTGAGCAACACCGGCACCGGTCGGCCGCGACGAACTTCCGCAACCATGCCAACCGGCGGCTCCCCGCCGAATGCTTCACCCAGCGCCTGGTTCAGCACCTGGTGTGCTTCTGATTCGCCATCCCAATCGGTGACGGGATATGGCCCGTACACCGTTTCAAGGTGCCATGCAGAAATGGCCATGATGGTGCATCCAAGTGTGGAAGCCAGCGTTTTGGCCCACCGCAACGCCAAGATGGATTCCGGCGAACCGTCCACTCCGACGACAATGATTGTCCCCGTGCCAAGTGTTGCATCGGTCATGTTCACTACCAACCTTCAGTTGCTTGAACCCGGGTCCGCCCCACAGGGGTGCGGTTTGCGCCGATTCCCGTCCACGGTCCGGCATCATTCTGCTTTCATGTTTGCCGATGCTGACTGCCGTGCACAGGGTACAAGGGCCCTAACGCCCGGCTCGCCGCAGTGGGACGCTGGAATCAGCCAGCACTTCCTCAATCACGTCCACAGGGAGACAACCTTGACCAGCATTCATCGCGCCCCGAATCCATCAGCACAGCATGCGGCCACGCCCTTGGCCATGAGTGCCGGGTGGGTACAGCTTGGACGGTACTGGGATGCGGCCAATTTCCTGACAGTGGCGCAGATCTACCTGCAGGAGAATGCCCTGCTGCGGTCCCCCCTTGCGGCGGAACAAATCAAGCCCCGCTTGCTGGGCCATTGGGGAACCAGCCCCGGGCTGTCCTTGATCTATGTCCATTTGAACCGGCTCATTCGCAATACCGGAGCCAAGATACTGTTCGTGGCTGGCCCGGGACATGGCGGCCCGGCCGTGATTGCAAATCTTTATTTGGAGGGGACCTACTCCGAGATTTATCCCCGCGTCAGCCAGGACGCGGATGGCCTCCGCCAATTGATCCGCCAGTTCTCCACTCCCGGCGGCATCCCCAGCCATGTCGGTCCGCCGACCCCCGGGTCCATCCACGAAGGCGGGGAGCTGGGCTATTCGCTGGCACATGCCACGGGAGCTGCCATGGACAACCCGGATCTTATAGTGGCCTGTGTGGTTGGCGACGGGGAAGCCGAAACCGGCCCCCTGGAGGGTGCGTGGAAGGCTCCGGCCTTCCTCAACCCGAGCCGGGACGGAGCCGTCCTTCCGATACTTCACCTGAACGGCTATAAGATCTCCGGCCCCACAGTGCTTGGCCGCCAGTCCGATGAGCACGTCAGGGCCCTGCTGCGCGCACATGGGTGGGACCCCGTCGTCGTCTCCGGCAACGACCCCGAGTTGGTGCACCACCAACTGGCAGACGCCTTGGGGAACGCCCACACCCGCATCCTCCAGATCCAGCAGCAGGCGCGCCGACGCGGCACCACCCGCCCCGCTCCCTGGCCGGCGATCATCCTGCGCACGCCCAAAGGCTGGACCGGTCCCGGTGTTGTCGACGGAATTCAGGTGGAAGGCACGTTCCGCGCCCACCAGGTCCCGCTGGCAGGAGTCCGTGAAAATCCCGCCCATCTGGCCCAGCTGGAGGCCTGGCTGCGCTCCTATAAGCCCGAAACACTCTTTGACGCTGCCGGCCGGCTGGTGCCGGAACTGGCTGTCTTGGCCCCGAAAGGTCACTTGCGCATGGGTGCCAACCCCTGTGCCAACGGAGGCACGGACACGGCCCCGCTACCCCTGCGCCCCCTCGAAAACTACGCCCTTGACGTGCCTGTTCCGGGGTCCATCAAGCATGAAACCACCAGGCCCCTGGGTGAAATGCTCAGAGACATCTACACGGACACCTCCCACGATCCCCGTTTCCGGCTGTTCAGCCCGGACGAGACCAACAGCAACAGGCTGGGCGCCGTCTTCGAAGTCACCGACAGGTGCCAAATGGAGGCCATCCGGGACGATGATGACCATCTGTCCCCGAACGGGCGCGTCATGGAAGTCCTCTCCGAACACCTCTGCCAGGGCTGGCTCGAAGGCTACGTCCTGACTGGGCGGCACGGGCTGTTCGCCACCTATGAGGCATTCGCCATGGTCAGCGCCTCCATGACCATCCAACATGCCAAATGGCTCCAGCACGCCCGTGAATTGGCGTGGCGCACCCCCGTGCCCAGCCTCAACATCTTGCTCACCTCGACCTGTTGGCGCAATGACCACAACGGCTTCAGCCACCAGGGACCGGGCCTGATCGACACCGTCCTCTCACTCTCGGGTTCCGTCATCCGCGTTTATCTGCCACCAGACTCCAACACTTTGCTGGCCGCAGCCGAACACGTCCTGCTCAGCAAGGACTATGTGAACCTGGTGGTCGTGGACAAGCAGGCCCACCCCCAATACCTGAACCTCGACGACGCCCGCAAGCACGCTGCTGCCGGCGCCTCGATCTGGCACTGGGCTGGAAACGACGACACCGCCATCGGAGAAGTCACCCACCGGAGCGTCTTGTCCGGCACCGAATCCTCCGTCACCACCCGTGACGAGCCTGCGGGGGCAACCAAACCGGACATTGTCATGGCCTGCGCCGGCGACGTCCCCACAGAGGAGACTTTGGCCGCCGCGTGGCTGCTCCAGCATCATGTCCCCGGGTTGCGGGTGCGCGTGGTCAACGTCATGGATCTGCTCGTGCTGCCGCCACACGACACGCACCCCCACGGACTGTCCGACATTGACTTTGAAAAGCTTTTCACCGCTGATGGCGAGGTGGTTGTGGCCTGGCATGGATATGCCAGGGCGTTCCACCAGCTTCTGCATGGACGCCCGAACCCAGGCCGGTTCCACGTCCGCGGCTACAACGAGCAAGGCACCACAACCACCCCGTTCGACATGGTCGTCCTGAACAGGATGAGCAGGTACCACCTCGCCTTGGAGGCCCTGAACCGGGTGGGCGGCCACTTTGACGGCGCACAGGAATTGGCGGACCACTGCCATCAGATGCTTGCCAATCATGAGACCTACATTCACGATCACCTGGAAGACCTGCCGGAAATTCGTGACTGGGTCTGGACGCCGCCGGAGGACCGAAGGAACGAATCATGACCACCGCACAAAAACACACCATTATCGTGGGAGTCGACGGATCAGACTCATCCATTGAAGCGCTGCGGGAGGCCGTGTGGTTGGCGAAACCCCTTGGCTCACAGGTGAAAGCCTTAACCTGCTGGAACTACCCCAGCGCCTATACTGTGCCTTACGCCTTAGGAAACTTTGGCTATAAGGAGGCCGCACAGGAAATACTCGATGGGGCCGTTGAGAGCGCGTTTGGCTTGGACTGGCCAAGGAATCTCACAACTCAGCTGGTTCAGGGATCAGCCCGGCCAACCCTCATTGACGCCAGCAAAGATGCGGCACTGCTTGTGCTGGGCAGGCGTGGCATGGGTGGGTTCAAGGGGCTGCTGATGGGGTCGGTCAGCGCCGCCTGCACCGCCCACGCGCACTGCCCAGTCATGGTGGTCCACGCCCCCAAGATGGGAGAAACCAATGTATGAATCCCTTGCGGCCATGTCCGCCCCGATCACGCCGGGTACATACTTTGGCTGGGGCGATGTGACCATCCAATCCGGCAATCTGGTGGTGATCGTGGTGATGCTCATCCTCTTCGGGCTTGCCCTGGTGCTCCCGTTTCCTGGCGGAAAGAGTCGGAAATGAACAAGCACGGCATGCCCGCACCCGAACCGCCGGAACCTGAACCACCAGAGCCCGAGACCGGTGTCTATACGTGGACCGGAAAATCCCGCCGCTGGTTCGTAAAGCACCTTCCACCGGAGAAGTTGCTGCCTGAGGACCAACCCAGCTACGTGGCCTCGTGGGCCTACGTTTTTGGCATGGGGGCGGTGGCCGGGCTGGTCTTTATCATCGCCTCCGGCGTGGTCTTGAGCCTGAACGGGCCACAGTGGTACCACGTCTCCTCCCTGGGCCACTTCGTCAACAGCGTGCATCTGTGGAGCGTGGAGCTGTTCTTCATGTTCATGGTGGTCCACCTGTGGATCAAGTTTTGGATGGCGGCCTGGCGCGGCGGACGGGTGCTGACCTGGATCACCGGCATGGTGGCCTTCCTTGTCTCCATCGTCACGGCCTTCACCGGGTACCTGCTACAGACCAACTTTGACTCCCAATGGATCGCCTTCGAAGCCAAGGATGCCCTGAACTCCGTCGGCGTCGGCGCGTGGTTCAACGTGGCCAACCTCGGCCAGATCTTCATGTGGCACATCATGCTGCTGCCCCTAGCCGTCGGTGCCATCGTCGCCCTGCACGTGTTGCTGGTGCGCGCCCACGGGGTGGTGCCCCCGCTGGATGCAGCCTACACTGATGCCCAATTGCAGCAATCCGCTCCACAAACCCCTGACCCGGAGGCGCAACGGCCATGAGCAAGGACCTTTCCCCGATGTCTTGGCGCATGGGACATGGCATTGCCGGGAGTCCATGGACGGGACGCGTACGTGACTACGACCTCTTCAAGGAACTCACGATTGGCCTGGTCGTCGTCGGGCTGCTCGTGCTGGGGCTTTCAGCCATCTTCAGCTCCCCGGACGATCCCGGGGTTAGCCTGAAATCATGGGCGACGGCGGCGCCGTCGGACTTTGTGGCGACCGCCACGGCCGAGCTGGGCGGCACCAGTGAAACCGCCGGCTATGGCCCGCCCTACAACTCGACACCGGATGCCACCCAGCACCTCGGCTTCATCGACCTGCAGGCCCTCTCCGGCGTGCGACTGCCGATCGACACCGCAAACGACTTTGTCATCACCCCACTGAAGACGCTGCCCACACCACCACCAGCCCTGGACCAGTGGTCCGCCGCCACCCCTGGGCAGCAGACTGTATGGACCGCGGCCTACTCGGAGGCTCTTGCCGCCACTCCCGACGGCGACCCGGCCAAGGTGGCTGCAGGCAGCTACGGTCCCGTGCCTGCCCTGACGCAGGCCCTGCTGGCCACGGCCGTCGGCGGCAGCCTGGACGGCGTCCTGCAAAGTGCCGGCCAACCCTACAACCTCGACTACACCCCGACCATCTTGTTCCTGGGGGACGGGAGCTACTTTCCCAACCTGGCAGCCGCAGCCCACTTGACAGGGGACCAGTGGGGCGTGATGAATGAAACCGGCAACACCCCGGGCCAGTCCTGGCTGTGGCTCTTCTCCCTGCTGTACCAGATTGAGCCGTTCAAGTCCTCCCCCAATGCGGACATCCTGGTGGTCTCGACCATGCTGGTGCTCTCACTGCTGCTGACTCTTCTGCCATTCATTCCCGGCCTGCGTGCCCTGCCCCGCAAAATCCCCGTCCACCGCCTGATTTGGAAGGATTACTACCGCCAACGGTGAGCACCCGGATCGCCTGCCAGAATGCGTCAGGGCTGCTAGATTGGGCGCATGAGCAGCCCCTACGAGATCCACAGCAACGAACCGCACACCTCCAATATCGCAGGGCGGTTGAACTGGCTCCGGGCCGGGGTGCTCGGCGCCAACGACGGCATCGTTTCTGTGGCCGCAACCGTGGTGGGCGTTGCGGGGGTGACCAACGCACCCACTCCGATACTGGTGGCCGGGATCGCCGCCGTTGTGGGAGGTGCCATTTCCATGGCATTGGGTGAATATGTTTCTGTGAGCAGCCAACGCGACAGCCAACGGGCACTGGTCGAAAAGGAACGCCGGGAGTTGGCGGATGACCCGGAGGCGGAGTTGGCTGAGCTCACGGGCCTGTATCGGGCCAAGGGCCTCAGCGATGTGACAGCGGAGCAGGTGGCGCTCGAACTGACTGAACACGATGCCCTGGCTGCCCATCTCTCCGCCGAGCTCAACATTGATGAAGCTGACGAGGCCAGCCCCTGGCAGGCCGCCTACGCGTCCGCGGCCGCATTCACCATCGGAGCCATCCTGCCCCTGATTGCGATCCTGCTGCCACCGGCAGAGTGGCGGATACCGGTGACGTTTGCCGCCGTCCTGCTGGCCCTTGCCCTGACCGGCACCCTGGGCGCCGCCATCGGCGGCAGCTCTAAGTCCACCTCGGCGGCGCGCCTCGTCATTGGCGGCGCCCTGGCTCTGGCCGCGACCTACGGGATTGGCAGCGCGCTCGGGGCAAGCGGGGTCATTTAGCGGGCTTCAGGCTCAGCGCCAGCTTCGGGCACAGCGCAACTGCCTCACGGGCAGCCTGAACATCAGCTGCACCGATCTCAACGTTGGTGCGGCCACCATTGCGGGCCTGACGAGCCAGGGGGTACCCCCAGTCGTCCCGTGTCAGCTGATGGGGCAGGAGTTCGGTGCACAGACCCCGCCCGTCGCACCGGGTCCAGTCAATGTGCAGTGATTCGCTCATGAGGTCCTCCCTGTGGATCGTGTGCAGCTCCCCGCCAAGTGGGCGCGCACGTCGTCGGAAAATGTTTCCAATGCGCTACCGACCAGCCGGGCCGTGCCGTCCGGATGGTGGCAGGCCCCCCGGCCTCCCACCAGCTTGCCCAGCCGCTGCAGTTCCTGGACCAGCCCCGGGTCCCGGTCACCATGGGCAATCGCATCCAGCACCCTTGACATGGCGGGAAGTCCAAACATGCAGGGACCGCACTGCCTGGCCGACTGTGCAGCCAGATAACTGACAATCCGAGCCGTGGTATCAAGCCCGCACGCGGTCACAGGCAGGACGTGGATAACACCCGCACCTGGGCGGACCACGTGGTTCTCCGGCCCTGTGGGCGACAGTCGGTAGTCAAGCGGGCGGACCCAGCGGCCGTGGTACCCGCCAACCAGGACCGCCTGGACATCCGCTGGGTCGACCCCTGCCTCGGCCAGGATACCGGCAAGGCTCGCATCGCCCTCCACCTCAAGGACCTGTTCGGCACAAAAGCCTGATAGCGACACGAGCCGGGTCCCGGGGTCCCGTTCCGAGCCTGCTGTGCGGAACCAGCTGGCCCCGTGGCGGGCGATCAGGGCAATGTGTGCAAGCGTCTCAACATTGAGCACCAGCGTGGGGCGGCCCTTGATCCCTGCCTCACTCAGGCGCTGTCGGCTGTCCATGGGCAGTGAAATGCCATTGGAAATGCTGTTCACGACGGCGCTGGCCTCACCGGAGATGAAGGTTTCCGGCGCCGGAACCACCTTGACCCTGCGGCTGTCGTGTCGGGCGGCAACGGCGGCTTCCACCGCCGGCAGCGAGTCCGGTGTTGTGTAGATGTACAGCAGCGAAGCCTGGACCGCCCGTCCGGCGACCAGCAGTCCGTCCAGGACCAGGTGGGGCGCGTGGGCCAGCAGGGTCTTATCCTTAAAGCCGAGCGGTTCACCCTCGGCACCGTTGGCAACCACCACGGGCTTGGCCGCCAGGAATACACCTCCGCGGCCTTGATCGGTTGCGGCCATTTTGCGCCATGAGGCAAAGGCTGCGCCTCCGCGCCCCGTCAGGCCGGATGCTTCCAGCACTGAAATGAAGGACGAGTCGACCCGTTCCAGGGACAAGCGCCCGAAGGCCAGCTCGTGCCGGGCCAGGTCCGCGTTGGGCCCGGCGGCAAAGAGCTGATGGGTTCCGAAGTCATTCGTGGCTTCTTCGTCGCTGGTCTTTGCCGTTATCAGGGATGTCATGTCAAGCCTCCTTGGCGCGCTTTGGATGTTTCCAGGAATGTGGCCGAAAGCCGCCATGCAACGGCCGCGGCAACAACCACAACCGATCCGGCAGCCAGCAGCAAGAACCACTTGCTGGTTCCGTTGGTTCCGTTGCCGATTGCGTGTCCCAGCGCGAGCGGCCACATTGCATAGCTGAACCAGTGGATCGCGCGAAAGGTCCGAGCTCCGATGCGGTGCCGCAGCAGACCGGTGGCCACAAGTGCCAGCACCAGGTCGAAAGCCACCGTGCCAAGCCCCTGCCAGAAGGGCTTGAATGTCCCCACGAAGGGGACAACAACGTCGGTGATATTGAGTTTCGCATAGGAGTCAAGCAGCAACGTGCCCACATGGAGCAGCAAAAACACGGTCGCCAGCAGGGACATGTTGCGGTGCAGGAGGGTCAAGGAAAACCTCGGGATGGACAACAATGGCCTGCCCGAGCGGGTCAGGATTCCCAGCAGCGCAGTCACCGTAAACAGGGCCAGCGCCACAAATCCGCTCATCCGGCCAATGGCCCACAGGGCATTATCCATCTGCACCCACCCCCATCATGGTTTTGTTTGGCGTGTCCTCATACGCCCGGGCAAGGTCGTGCCTGGGCCAGCTACCGGTGGCAGAGACCCTGCCCTGCCGGTCGACGAGCCGTGCCGCGATACCCAGCTGCTCCAACCATTCCCTGGCGGTGAAGCCCCTGACAATGCCGGCCGTGCTGAACGCATTGGCCTGGAGGCAGGTAGCGGCTGCCACGGTCACGGAGCGCCATACCGGCTCGGCTGGAAGCCCGAACCGGGGGTCTAAGATGTGGTGGACCGTTTTGCCCCCATGCTGCCACCGACGTTTCTGTGTGCTCGAGGTGGCCATGGCCCTCCCTGCACGAAGCGTGACCTGTTGCCAGGGGTCTGCTGGCAGGTCCTGGACCAGCACCTGCCAGCCACCGTCCGGGGCTTCTCCCGCCGTGGCAATGTCGCCACCCAGTGAAACCAGGGCTCCGCAGCCCAGTTCGACGGCAACGCGGGCTGCTGCGCGGTCGGCCGCAACAGCCTTGGCAGTTGCCCCCAGATCCAGCCGAAGATCCGCCGGCACTCTCAGTGTCTTCCCCGCAAGGCGTACCCGTTGCCACCCCGGGGCCTGCACGCGCAGCCTGTCGTCCTGGGCAACCGTCCCGTCCGGGGCCAGCCGCAGCTGTGAAATGTCACGGTCGTAGCCCAGTGCCACCATGTCCCTGCCGAGGGTGGGGTCCACGTCGCCGTCGGTCCACCGTGCGGCGTCGAGGGCCCTGTCCACCAACAGGGCCAGGAGCGGGCTCACCGTGGTTCCCGCTGCCAGGTCTCGCTGCAGGCGCATCAATTCCGAATCCTCCCGGAAGCGGCTGCACGCCTGGTCGACGTCGGAAATCTCGGCCCGGACCAATCGTTCGGCAGCTGCCGCCAGGCCGGGCTCGGTGACCGTGACTGACGCGTCGAGTCCCCACACTGTCCAGGACCTTGTGGCTTCCATGTCAGGACCCCGAGGATCTGCCGCTGACAGACCCTCCGTTGCCCGGCAGTACCGAGTTGCCGCCGGGATAGCCTCCGTAGTAGCTGTTGCCGTCCTGTGTTGAGCCCTGGTTCAACCCCTGATCTGGTGTGGCACCTCCGCCACTGCCGGACACGGAACTTGTGCCGGGCGTGTGACTGCCGGTTGCCTGGTCCACGGCGACGGCGCCAATCCCCACCACGGCAAAACTTCCTACTGCGATGGTGGCGGTGATGCCTGCCGCCATCTTCTTTCCCTTGATTCGGGTTGCCATGGCCTGCTCCTGTCCGTTGCCGGTGAAATACTTTCCCTTTCATCATCCCCACGAATTCTTTGAGGATTCTTAGACGGGACTGTCCACCGGTCATGAATTCAGGTAAGTCAGGGCTTCACCAAGGGCAGCAGGACCCTGACGACAGCTCCCCCTTCCTCGGCCGTCTCCACCGTGACCTTGCCCTGGTGCAATGCCACGATTTCGGCTACAAGGGCCAGTCCCAGCCCGTAGTGCCGCGGCCCTCCGGCTCCCCCGGCACCTTGGCGCGATGAGGAGAACCGCTCAAATACCCTGGCCTCGGTGCCGGTGCCGAACCCTGGCCCGTCATCGGAGACCACGATGCAGGCATCTTTTCCCTGGGTGGACACGTTGACGTTGACAACGCTTCGGGCATGGTCCAGGGAATTGGCAATGAGCGCCGTGAACACCCGTAAAAGGCCTACGGGAGACCCCTGCACCAGAACCGGCAAGGCTCCGCCTTGTTCCTCCAGCCGGATGGACCGTTGCACCGCGTCGGCCGAGGCCAGGGCGACGGCGTTGCGGGCTACCTCGGCCAAGTCAACCTTGGTGTGGTCCACGGCGGAGCGTGGGTCTGCCGAGATCAGCATGTCATCGAGAATTCCTGTTAGCAGTCGTGCATCCTCAACGATCCTTCCTACTTCCGCCGAGATGCTGTGCTGAGAGATGCCACCACCTGGGGCATCCAGTTTCCGGCGCAGGAGCTGGGACCGTGTGCTCAGGAGGGTCAGCGGTGTCCGCAGCTCGTGGCTGGCATCGGCCACAAACCGCCGCTGCAGGGCAAGGCTGTCCGCCAAAGGCCGCATGGCCCGGCCAGCCATCCAAACCGATGCGGCCGCGGCAAGCACGCCGGACGCGGCGATGGAAACCGCAACTGCCCACAGCAGCCGGTCCAGGGACTCATGGCCCTCATGCGTATCGACGGCGGCTTGGACCACCCTGCCACCCCGATAGGCCGTCAACACCGCATAGTTCCGTCCTCCGGCGGACAAAGACTCCCGTTCATCCATTTGGGTGGCAGCCACACGGCTGATGGCGGCCATGTCCGGCAGCCCCGACGGCACAACAGGCGGCATTGCCAGCCTTCCGTTGACCGACATGACAACAAAGGTGCCCAAGGGCGCGTCATGCGGCGAGTCCACGGCACTGGCCGCAAGCAGGGCCCTGGTCGTGGATTCAGCAGTGCTGGCTGCCACAAGGGAGTAGAGCAGGGCGCCCATGATTGCCAACAGCACCACTATCAACGCTGTGAACTGCACGGCCAGCTTGATAACCGCGCGGCGCAGTTCAGTGGCCTCCCGGGCGCTCATCCGAGGCGGCCCAAGACGTACCCGAGGCCCCGCACCGTCACAATGGCGGACCGCCCCAGTTTCTTGCGCAGGTAATGGACATAGGTGTCCACCACGCCGCCGTCGTCCGCCTCGGCAAAGACCGATTCCAGTAGGACTGCCCTGGTAAAGACTTGATGTGGATGTCTGGCCAGGTGTTCCAGAAAGTCAGTCTCTCGTTCGGACAGGACTACAGTGCCGGCCACCGCCAAGGTCACAGTCCTGGTGTCGAGGTCCAAGACTCCCCCTGGAACGGGAAGCACGGTTGAGGTCTCCAAGTTGCGGCGCAACAAGGCCCTGAGCCTGGCCAGAAGTTCGTCAATGTCGAACGGCTTGCCCAGGTAATCCTCGGCGCCGCGGTCGAGCCCCTCGACCCGGTCCGCCGGGTTGCCCAATGCCGACAGGATGAGCACAGGGGTGGAGACGCCTTTTCGCCGCAGGCGCGCCAGAACGTCCAGGCCCTCGATGGCAGGAAGGCCCCGGTCCATCACAATGACGTCGAATTGCCGGCTGAGCCCTTCGTGGAGGGCGCGCTGGCCATCGCGGGCGGTCACCACCGTGTAGCCCTCGCCTTCAAGGAGTTCCTGAAGCATCAGGCACAGCGCCGCATCGTCCTCCACGACAAGTACGTTTTTCTGGTCCGCCATGATGTGAAGTATAGGGTGCGGCGCCGTCTATTGACCCTGCAAAATTGTCCGCGGTCTTTGGCTGCCCATCGTCACCACCATGCCGGTGCCGGAGTAGGGGCAGGACCGAGCGGACTTTCCCGGCACACCCCCGCTGCCATATCGGGGCCGCAACTCAGTCGGCAGGGGCATTCCCGACCGGGCCAACCTCAGCTGGGCTGTCACTTCGGCGTGCGGCAGCACCAGCGTTCTGAAGTTGGGCCTTTGTGCCCTATCTTGGCCGAACAAGCCCTCCGTAGGATCATTACATGAGAGATGACAAAGTAGCACCCAAAACTGAATCCCTGACAACCAAGCAGTGCTGGAAACTCCTTTCCGACACTTCTGTCGGCAGGCTTGCCGTAACCATTGACGGGAAGCCTGACGTGTTCCCCGTAAACTACAAAGTCGACGGCGAATCACTCCTGTTCCGCACGGGCCCTGGCACCAAGCTTGACGCCATCAATGACAACGCCAGCGTCGCATTGGAAGCAGACGCAGTGAGCGCAGAATTTGGCCTTGCGTGGAGCGTCGTCGTCAAAGGCAGCGCCGAAAGCCTTCCGGCGGACAGCCATGAACTTAACACTGCAATTCATGGATTGTTTCCATGGCAGGGGGTGGGAAAGAGCCATCTCATCCGCATTGTGCCGGACACCGTGACAGGCAGGCGCTTCACCTTGGATGCCTCCATGACGTGGAACCTCCCCCTGAATGATGCGGTTCGGGCCGGACTCGAATAGGCGACGTCCAAGGCGCTCCACCGGGATCCGTCTCTGCCTGTCTCCAACCGGGAAATGATGAGCCCTTGGCCGTTGAAACCGTGGGAAGGACACGTCCTTCGGATCGGCAGCTTCTGCATGGTTGGGCGTCGGCCCAGCCACTGGAAAGCATCGTCGCAATGCAACCCAGAGCCAGCAGAGCCACCTGACCCAAGGAACCTGCTGAGGAGCGTGGATGAGATGAACAATTCTAGCGGCGGCACTGGGGCGATCCGGAGTCAGTCCACCCTACGACTGCGACGCGGCTTCGTGGGGGAAGGGTCACATCTTGGCTTCTGGGCGGGCTTGTCCACAGGGGCCTTGGCTATTACAACCCTTGTCATGGCCCTGACCACCCCGCCCCGCTCCGGCCTGTACTGCCCCGATGATTGCATCCCATACCCGTACACGGACGTGGTCGACTATGTCCCGCGCGACTACCTTTGGATGTACCCGGCCCTGCTGGCCCCGATCACCTTCGTCCTTCTGGTGGTGTGCATCCCCAGTGTGGCACCCGCCCGCCGGCGGCAACTCAGCCTTGCCGGAATGTGCCTTGTGATGGTCGCGACAGGCATTTTGGTGCTCGACTACGGGCTGCAGCTGTCGGTCGTGCAGCCAAGCCTGCTCGCGGGTGAGTCATCGGGGTTGTCGCTGCTCTCCCAATACAATCCGCACGGTGTCTTCATCGGCCTTGAAAACATTGGATATGGCTTACTGGCCCTGGCTCTTGTACTTCTCGGCAGTCCGCTCACCAAAGCCCTGTCGCGGAATGCCCGGGTTGCTGGGTGGATTTTCACCTTCGGGGGCACACTGACCCTGCTCCTGTTTGTGCTCTTCACCGCTGTATATCGGGACCGCCTTGACGTCCGTTTTGAAGTATTCGCACTTCTGCTGAGCCACCTCGTTCTGGCCACTTCCGGCATCCTGGTGGGATTCGCGTTCTCCCCTTGGAGAGCTCAGGAATCCCACCTCGCCACCTCGGGCACCAGTAAAGCGGGAGTTGACGCATCGTGAGGGCGATCCACGGGCACGTCCTGATTGATGCCCCGATTGCAGCAGTGTTCGACTTTGTCGCAGACCAGCGCAACGAACCACGCTACAACCCCAGCATGGCCCAGGCACAGAAGACTACTCCCGGCCCGATAGGGGTCGGCACGCAATTCCAGGCAACCATGGCCGGTGCACCCCACCCAGCTGCGGTCACCATTACCTACACCAAGTTCTCACGGCCACAGTCCCTAACATCCGTGAGCCGCATGCAGGGAATGGACATTGAGGGCACGCTTGATTTCTCCACCGAAGGCGGCCAAACCCGGCTCGCGTGGTCCTGGATGCTTCCTCCCCGTGGGGTTTCCTGCGCTGGATTTCGCCGGTCATCAGGGCCGTGGGCAAGCACCAAGAGCGGAACAACTGGGCGAAGTTGAGGGACTATCTCGAGAGGTCCGTCCCGGAGGCGTGATCCGCACTGGCATGTCCAATGGCCAGGGCGCCCGCAGCAACTCCCAGCAACGCAAGGACCAGAGCCAGTTCCGCAATCCCCAGCCCAAAGTAGATCGCCTGTAGGAATGAGTATCCTTGGATGACGGCCATCTCGACGAAGATCCATATCAACATGCCAAATCCAGCAACGGCCGCTGCCAGCAGAGACCACTGGCGGTTTGCGAGCAATGCCAGCGCCGCCAACAATTGGGTGCCGCCGACCACCAGGCCGAGGATGAGTCCCGGGATCACGAATGAATTAAATGGGCTGCCTTCCAAAGATGCCAGGGGCATTCCGGCGCCGTTGAAGGCCAAAGCCATTACGGCACCCACTACCGCTGAAAATGCCCCGAAAAGGAAGAGAATGACGAGTGGTGTCCGGGCAAGCCTCATGATGCTTGGGCCTCTCCAATGGTTTTCGGTGCCCCGTCAAACCGCGTGTCGAAGGCTGTCTCCCTGCGACTTATCCCCCACAGCGACCGCAACGAGCCACGCACGCCCTCACTCGCGGCATCCAGATTTACTGCCGCCGCAACGTGACGGGCATTGCCACACATGGACTTATCAACCACGATTGCGTGCATGTTCCACTCCTGTTCTAGGGTTCACGGCGGCCATGATGGCCGGTCCTACTTGGCGCACGCCCCTCGTGGCTGCCCGCCGGCATGCCCCACGCCAAACGAAGGAGAATGACGAACTGCATCAATATGCTGATGGCACATCCAACGCACGCAAGGACCAAGAGGATGCGCACTACCAAGGGCCAATCAAATGTTGAATTCCCGAAGTCGAAGGGGAATACCGTCCAGATTCGCGCAAACATTGAGAGCCCAACGATGGAGGTGGCAATTTCGCCCACCGCCCGGAACCACCGCAGGTCGACGGCGGCATTGGCCAGGTTCACCGCTGCAGAGACAATCAGGGATGCATTGAAGATGCCCAGGACCTGGGGTGTTGCGCTGTCAAGAAACGGCAACGCCTGCCACCCCGGCCAGATGTTTGTGAGCCAGAAGAATACGACGGAGCTGAGCACAGCAGAGATGTAGCCTCCCCTTCGCCCGGCGGCACCCATTCGCGCAGTCCCCCGCCAAGATGGGGACGGTCGGGCTGCTTCTTCAGTCATGCAACCCATGGTGTCCCAATCGCAGCGGGTCTTCTAGAGGCTAAAGCCCTGCTGGGTCCCGGTGGATTGGCTGCGCGGGCTGGGCATGCGGGACTGTCCATGTCAGGCAGGTTCCCCTACCCGGTGTGCTTTCGATGCTGCTTCTGCCGCCCAGAAGCGCCGCTCGGTCCCTCATGTTTGCCAGTCCGTTGCCGTGGCTGGGGTTCACGAACCCGACGCCGTCATCGATCATCACCAATTCGACCATATTGGGGCCAGCATCGATCGTGATGTTGACGCTGACCGCCCCGGAGTGCCTGACTACGTTGCTCAGCCCTTCGGTGACAACGGACACAAGGTGTTCGGCCACAGCCTCGTCCACGTCGTCGAACGGCCCTGCAAGGTGGATCCGTGGGTCAAGGATGGCGTCGGCACTCACGGTGGCGATGGTGCGCAAGATCCGCTGGCCCAGAGTTTCCGCGGCCCCGCCCGACTTGTGCAGGGAATAGATGGTGTCCCGCAGAGTAGGCATTATCGCGGTAGCTACAACGCGGCGTTCTGTGCTCCTTTTGTAGCTTCATTTATGACTCTCGTCCACAAACAACGCAAGACCAGCAAAGAGCAAATAATTCAAACCGCACTTGCCGACACCCAAGAATCCATGCCGATCCATACCCACGCATAAGGCCAACATCCAGTCCAGCGAAACATAACCATCCACTAACAGGGCTTGTGGAAAAGTAAAATGTCCGACGCCAGCACGGTATTCCGGCCAAAAGCGGTGTGTTCCTTGTCGCCGCAAAGCCCAATCGATGCCAGGGCATCGTTCTTTTGGACGTGGTGAAATGCAAAGGGAAATAGTCGTTACATAGGCGCGTACCCGGGAAGCATGACGTAATCGGGTGCGTGATTCCGCAACTTACTGGCCATGCCGCGCAGTGTCTCGCGAACGATCGTTACTGCACTCAATTCGACAGGGGCTTAACGCTCCATTTCTCAAGGTATCGATTCGAATCATAATACCCCATGGGGTATTATGATTCGAAGCGTAGGTGCCGCGAGGACTCCCCATCTATTGACGCAGTCCACAAGACCGCACAGGTGGCGCACACCGAAACCGACCGGTCCCTCCATACGCCTCGCGGTGTCCTTTCAGGGCAGGGTCCATGGACGTCGGCCACCAGAAATGTTCCAAGACATATCGAAAGTGACTATGACTATCTCAGCCAAGACCAACACGGTCGAAAACGCACCTCAGGCTATCGACGCCTCCACACTGAAGGGCTGGGAAGATCACCATGATGATCTGATGATCATTGACGTGCGCAGCGGCGCGGAGTTCGATTCCCTGCATATCAGGGGCTCGTACCATGTGCCGTTGGCCATGCTCAGCGAACACACTGAAGAATTTGCGGCAAAAATGGGCACCAGCGTCGTGCTCGTATGCCAGTCCGGTAACCGGGCCGAACAGGCCCGCAAACGCCTCGATTCCGTCGGATTGGCCAGTGCCAGTGTCCTTTCCGGAGGAGTTCCCGCCTATGCTGCTGCTGGCGGCGACGTAGTCCGTGGCCGCCGAACCTGGGCGCTGGAACGCCAGGTGAGAATGACGGCAGGGTCCTTGGTGCTTGCCAGCATCGTCGCCGGGAAATTCGTCTCACCGAAACTGCGCCTGGTGGCTGGCGGGATCGGAGCGGGCCTGACATTCTCGGCCGCAACGAACAGCTGCGCCATGGGGAACGTCTTGTCCCGCATGCCTTGGAACCGATCACCCAACGAGCCCACCGCACATCAGGCCCTGCAGAGCTTGGGCTCCAGGGAATGATCATCTCCGCAGCAGGGTTCGGGTTGATCGTCGGCGCCCTGCTAGGTCTGGTCGGCGGAGGCGGATCCATCCTCGCCGTCCCTGCCCTCGTCTACGGTGTCGGACTGCCGCTTGCCGCGGCAATCCCGACCTCGCTCGTCGTCGTCGGAGCCTCCTCCGCCGTCGCCGTGCTGCCCCGACTGCGGACCGGTGTGAACTGGCGTCTGGCACTGATCATCGGTGCAGCCGGCACCGTTACTGCCTACCTCGGCGCAATGGTCAACCGCCTACTTGATCCAAAGATCCTGCTGCTGACCTTCGCCGCTATCATGATCTTCGCCGGCATCAGGATGCTGATGCCCTCCACCTCATCCGGGGGGTCCTGTGCGCTGCCCGGCGGCGGGGTGCACTGGCGCAGCTGCCTGCCCAAGGCCATCGCCACCGGCACCGTCGTAGGGTTCCTGACCGGGCTGCTGGGCGTGGGCGGAGGGTTCCTGATAGTCCCGGCGCTCACCCTAATTCTCGGACTCCCGATGGCCTTGACCATCGGAACATCGCTGGTCATCATTGTCATCAACTCGGCCGCCGGCTTCACCGCCCACCTGGGCGATCTGCAGATCGACTGGGCCGTCACGGCGGCCTTTGCCGGGGCCGCGATGGCCGCCTCACTCATAGCGGGAAGGATCGGCACCCGGATCCCCGACAAGATTCTCAAACGTGGCTTTGGAATCCTGGTCCTGGTCATTGCCGCTTACGTGGTCGTGCAGGCGCTCCTCTCCTGAGAGGAGCCGTGGCGACATAAGGGAAGCCCCGGAAATGTATCTTCCGGGGCTTCCCTTATGAGCTCAACGACCATCCAGTCGTTGTGAATGTCCAAACTACCGGCCGAGCAGCTTTGCGAAAAAGCCCTTGCGCTCCGACTTTTCCTGCTCGTGCCCACGGCAACGCTCAGAGGAGGGGACCTCGCGCATGACCTGATCAACGTGCTGGCCGCAGCCAGCCCACGTCGTCTTACCGCATTTCTTACATGTCACCGCACGGCACATCTGCTTGCTCCCTTTATATGCTTGGATAGTTCCATAAGTATACCCCATGGGGTATTTTTTCCGGTGACACCTTCTCACCAAGCGGCCGGCTTGTGACCGTTACCGTACATTGATTCCCCCACGAGGACGCGACTGCAGCCGGGCGATCGTAGGGCCCACGTCGTCGACGGCGGAGTATCTGACGCACTTTTGCAGCGATCCGCGGCGGCACCCGCCCGGCCGATTGCGACGACCGCGGAACAGTCGGGGATGCTACATTGGCGGCGCCCAGTGTTCCGGGTGCCGCCAATGGTGATAGTTGATCAGTTCAGATGTGGCACGATTAGTTGCTGGAAACAGGCTCCCGCGTCTGATTCCAGGTGGCCCATCCGGCGAAGCTGCCATCGAGTTCAACGACGTCGTAGCCTGCGCGACGCAGGGCACTGGCCGCGACGGAATTCCGGACGCCGCTCTGACAGTAGCTCACGATAGTGCCGTCGGACGGGAGTTGGTCGAGGTTCCACATGACGCGGCCGCCACTGAGCTGGTGGGAACCTGGGATGTGGCCGGCAGTGTGCTCGGTGCGGTTGCGGACATCCAGGACCATCGCGGCGTCGAAGCCGTCGAGCTCTTCGGACTGGATCAGCTTCGGCGTGCTCGAGGGCAGGCCTTCAATGCTGGTGATGTAGCCGGCAACCCGGTCAACGCCGACGCGGACGAGGTGGTCCCACATCTCCTGCGCCGATGCCTGGTTAGCGGCCAGCAGCACGAGCGGGTTCAAATCGGTTTCCGGGTTCACCACCCAGGCGCCGAAGCTGGCGGTGGATTTGCCGGCCGGGATGTTCAGGGACCCTACAACGGTGCCCTCGTGGACTTCGGCATGGGAGCGGGTGTCCACGAAGGTCACCGTGTCCGCGGCGAGATTGCGGAGGACGTCGGCGGTGGCGAGCTCCTGGAGGGGTGCCCGAGCTCCCATCACTGCGGGCCCTTCGCGGTTTTCACGTTTCATGCGTCCGAAGTAGGCGTGGGCGTCGGGCTGGCCGTCTAACAGTTCAGCGACGAAGCCGGCCTCGTCATTGGCTGCCAAGTACGGTCCCCACCAAGAGTAGAGGCGTTCGTAGCCGACCGTGGTGGAGGGGATGGCACCCAAAGCCTTGCCACAGGCGCTGCCGGCACCGTGACCGGGGTGAACCTGGACGTAATCCGGCAAGGTCAAGAACTTCTCCCGCAGGCTGGTGAAGAGATGCTTGGCGCCGGCGAAGCGGGTGTCCACACCACCGGCGGCTTCATCGAGCAGATCGGGTCGTCCCAGGTCGCCGGAGAAGACGAAGTCACCGGAGAGCAGGTAGCCCGGAGTGTCGGCGAATGCGCCGTCGGTGATCAGGAAGGAGAGGTGCTCGGGCGTGTGGCCGGGAGTGTGCAGGGCCTTGACGGTGATGTTTCCGAGGGTGATCTCATCGTTGTCGAGCAGGCGTTCGGCTTCGAAACCGTACTGCCAGTCCACGCCGCCCTCGCCGGAAACGTAGGCAATGGCTCCGGTCGCGGCGGCCAGTTCACGGGTTCCGGAGAGGAAGTCCGCGTGGATATGAGTTTCTGTGACGGCCACGATTTTCATTCCGTTCGCGGCGGCCAGCGACTGGTAGACGGCGATGTCACGACGGGGGTCGACAACAAGAGCTTCGCCCTTGGCCTGGCAGCCGATGAAATAGCTGGCCTGGGCCAAATCTTCGTCGTAGATACGCTCAATAAGCATGGGACTCTCCTTGCGGGGGCGGTGATGGAGTCTCCTAGAGGGAACTCTCCGGTATCTTCTAACTAAAACGATAATACCCCCTAGGGTATCTTGCAAATGGTCCCCGCCTGGCAGGAAGCGGATTGAGTTCCACTGGCTAACATACCCTCAGGGGTATATACTGTGAAAAACGTCCCCATCTCTGGAGTCCGCCATGGAACTTGATTCGAAAGAACTCACCCCGGTTATCAACCGACTCAAACGCGCCCAAGGCCAGCTCGCCGCCGTGACCCGGATGCTCGAAGAGGGTCGGGACTGCAAGGACGTCGTCACCCAGCTCGCCGCCGTCTCCAAGGCCTTGGACAGGGCAGGTTTTGTCATCATAGCTACCGGCCTGGAGCAGTGCATCAGGAGCGAGGACCCCGGCATGGACAAAAAAGACCTGGAAAAACTCTTCCTGTCCCTCGCCTGAACCGCAAACAACCGAAAAACCAGCCCACGGAGGGCGTCGCTGTGGCCCGGCCAGTTAGGGTCGAATATGGGGAATCATTGCTGGCAATCGTTGCACCGGTCCCGCCACGACTCCCGAGGCGGCCACCGACGGCCAAGGCCACAGGAACGGGGAAAAATGATGGGCGGATATGGTTCGATGATGGGCTGGACGTGGCTGTTCTGGGCGCTCCTGATTGTCGGTATCGTGCTGCTGGTGATCCTCGCCGCACGACTGTTCTACGGCGGTATGAACCGTGGCGGAACCGGCCGCGGGGAGGGCCCGGACCGGACTGGTCCAGGAGGCGCCGCCCGGGAGATCCTGGATGAACGGTACGCCAAGGGGGAGCTGAGCACTGAGGAGTACAACGAACGGCTTAGAACTCTTGGGTGCGATACCTGATGGAGTCGCTGAGCCGTCGCACCACCTTGGTCCTGGGCGGGACAGGAATCCTTACCGCGGCGACCGGGGCAGCGGGCCTGCTGTGGGGCCAGGGCACGGGCTTCAAGGCAGCCGGGGGCCAGGACCTGCATGAACCCGAGGCACTGCACAGTGTCGATGGTCGACTTCAGGGGAAGCTGTCAGCAGGCCTGGGCCAGGCACGGATCGCCGGCAGGGATGTCAACGCGCTGTCCTATAATGGGTCACTGCCCGGACCCACCCTGTTCCTGCGGCCCGGGGACCGGGTGAATGTAACGCTGGAGAACCGGCTGGGGGATCCGACGAACCTGCACGTTCACGGGCTGCACGTCTCCCCGCAGGGCAACAGCGATAACGCACTGGTGTCGGTCGACCCGGGAACGTCCTTTGATTATGAGTACCGGCTTCCGGCGGACCACCCGCCAGGCGTGTACTGGTACCACCCCCACCGCCACGGAAGCGTGGCCGACCAGATCTTCGGTGGCCTGTACGGGGCGATCATCGTCCAAGACCCCCAGCCCGTGCCGGTCAGCAGGGAACGTGTCCTGGTCATCTCAGACATCTCCCTCACCAGTGACGGTTCCATCGCCGCCGTCTCGGCGATGGAGAAAATGATAGGCCGGGAAGGGAACCTGATCCTGGTCAACGGGCAGCTGAACCCGGCACTGGCCGCCCGGCCGGGCGAGCGTGAACGGTGGAGGATCATCAATGCCTGCACCTCCCGGTACCTGAAACTGCGCCTGGACGGTCAGTCCTTGCAGCTGCTGGGCCTGGACTCGGGCCGCTACCAGAGTCCCCGGGACGTTGAGGAGGTGCTGCTGACCCCAGGCAACCGGGCGGATCTGCTGGTCACCGCCGTGCAGGGTGCGGCCGTGCTGCGAACCCTGCCCGTGGACAGAGGCAGCATGGGATCCATGATGGGCGGCAACAACGGAGGCGGTCAGTCCGCCGCCAGCCCGGACGGAACGGTCCTGGCCACCCTGGCCGTTACCGGCGCGCCGGCCGCTGCACCGGGGCCGGTTCCGGAACAGCACGCGCCGCGGGACCTGCGCACTGTGGCTGTGACCGCGCACCGGGAAATGGTCTTCGCCATGAGCATGGGTACGGGTATGAATAGCAACGACTCGGGCATGGGCAATGGGATGGGGCAGGGCACCGGAATGATGAGCTTCACCATCAACGGCAGGCCGTTCGACCCCGCCCGGGTCGACACCACAATCCCCGCCGGCGCCGTCGAGGAATGGACCCTGCGGAACACCAGCCCGATGGACCACCCCGTACACCTGCACGTGTGGCCCATGCAGATCATCGAACAGGGTGGCAGGCCCGTGGACAGCCCCATGTGGCAGGATGTGGTGAACGTCCCGGCCCGCAGCAGTGTTCGGGTCCGGATCGCTTTTGATGACTTCACCGGAAAAACCGTCTATCACTGCCACATCCTCGACCACGAGGACAGCGGCATGATGGGCCTGATCGAAGCCCGGTAGAACAGCACCCCGTAGTCTTTTGCATTCCTGAGAAAACCGACGAAGGAGCACCACAATGAGCTATGCACACACCATCACCGTCGCCCTGCCCTACGAAGAGGCAGTAACCCGGACCCGTGAAGCTCTCTCGATGCAGGGATTTGGCGTGCTGTCCGAAATCGATGTTCGCGCCACATTCGAGGCCAAGCTCGGGCCCGACGCCGGGCAGGGCCTGGGCGACTACCTCATCCTGGGCGTCTGCAATCCTGCCCTGGCGCAGAAAGCTCTCGCCGCGGACCCGGACATGGGACTGCTCCTGCCCTGCAACGTCGTCATCAGGCGCCAGCCGGACAACGGCAATACTGTCATCCAGACCATCGACCCGCAGACCATGGTCCAGCTCAGCGACGCCCCGGCCGTCGCCGAAGTCGCCACCGACGCCGATCACCGGCTCCTCGCAGCCCTGAAGGAACTCGAAACCGCTTGAGACCCGGCCAACGTGCGGCGACCGTCCGGCCGTGGAGAGCGACTGTGGTTGAACGCGTCACGTCCCTGGAGCCGGCCGCGGTGCTGTGGCGGCGGGAGAAATCATGCGGTGCCCGGCTCAGCCGGGGGCCTTGTTGGCGGCAATCACCAGGCTGCTGAATACCGTCCGGCCAACCAGCGTAGCTCGGGGCAGCGCTCTGGCCGGCGACAAAAACGGCGGATTACCCGCCGAAGATGGTGTCCGGAGTCGTTAAGGGCCCTCGCCGAGGATACGGACAGGTTCCTGGTACTCCTGTGCACTCAGTTCACCACGTGAGTATCGTTCAGCGAGTATCCCGCAGGCACCCCCGGGTGTCTCGGCGGCCCCGATGTCCGTGGCTCGGGGTTCCTGACTGTTGTTTTGGACGCTGTCGTCGCCAGCGGCGCGGACGCCGCGGATGATGACCCAGACGAGGCCAATGGCCAACAGCAGGCCTATGGCCCATTCGAGGTCAAACGCCTCAATTTGCGAATATTGGTTGCAACAATGATGCATTTAATGCAACCATGAACGCATGGACGATGACATTCGCTCAGTGAGTCCCCTATTGCGGTTATTGGACAACGTTCGCCCTCTTCATGAGGGCGAGTTTGTCTTCGACGCGATGCTCTCCGGCTGGCACGATCAACAAGTCAGCAGGGGACTGGCAGCCAGTACCGTTGAGGCGAGGATTCAATTCATTCGCCGTTTTGCGATCTACTGCGACAAGTTGCCCTGGCAATGGATTCCCGACGATATTGAAGACTTCACTGTGCACTGCAGTTCTGGGGATGGGAGGCTGGCCAAGTCGACGATCCGCGCCTACCAGGCAAGAATCCGGGTGTTCTGCGATTTCATCACCGACACCCGATACGACTGGATTGCACAGTGCCAGAAACGTTTCGGATGCGCCCCTCAACAGATCTGCCACGAGTGGAACACCGCGGCGCATATTGCCGATTACGAGGGCCGGCCAGAACGACGAGCGCTGACGTACGACGAACTCGACGAATTCTTTGGCCATGCCGATGGACGAGTGGAAGCCATCGTTCAGTCCGGCAAGAAAGGGGCCCTGGCCGCCCTGCGAGACACCCAGATTTTCAAAACGATCTACGCTTTTGGTCTTCGGAGAGCTGAAGCCGTAGGGCTCGATATTGCCGACCTGCGTCCGAATCCATCAGCAGCCCGCTTCGGGAACTATGGATCCTTGGATGTTAGGTGGGGGCAAGGGATCCAACGGTTCCGGCCCACGCCGACGTTCCGTTCTGGCCCTGCCCGAGTTCGACTGGGCTATTGATGGTTTGCGGCAGTGGGTCGAGATGGGGAGGATGCGGGTGACCGATGAACGCCGCGGCACGCTGTGGCCCACCGAACGAGGAACTCGAGTCTCCCTGAGATACCTTGACGACCGTTTTGCCGAGATCCGTGATTGTGCCGGACTCCCCAAAGAACTCAGCCTGCACTCCCTGCGCCACAGCTATGTGACAAATTTGATCGAGTGGGGCTACTCGGAAAAGTTCGTCCAAGACCAAGTCGGCCACCTCTACGCATCAACCACCGCGATCTACACATCGGTGGGCAGTGACTACAAGAACCGGGTGATCGCCCGAGCCCTTTCTCGAGTGTATGGAGACAATAATGCGCACCTCTGAAGATCAATCACCGATTTCCTGGCGCTTGCGTGAGCTCATGGCGGCAGCGGGCATGTTCCACACCACTGATCTCGTCGGTCCTCTTCAAGACGTCGGGATTCAGCTATCGCGGGAGCAGGTCTTTCGTCTCGTCACCAAAACCCCAGCACGACTGAATGTCGAGGTTCTCGCTGGTCTGTGCCAGATCCTCAGCTGCACTCCCAATGATTTGATCCAGATCAAACCGGCCGCCTCGCTTGCAGACGGGCGTCGAACTGGAACGACGGACAACGCTGGCCCCAATGGTCATTCAATCGGAGACCTTCGTCCCGTGCCGGCTCGGATCCGCCGCCCAACATGAGCCCGGATGCCTTGGAGTGTCATCTTTGCAGCCGGACCATCACTAGCGGGTACGAACTTTTGGGAGGCACAATCTGCAACCCGTGCTACTCGCGGATCCGGCGATCGGCGACAGCCTGTCCACGATGCCACCGCATCAAAGTTCTCGCATTTCATGACGATGCGGGTTTAGTAGTTTGCGCAGGATGCGCCGGAGAACCATCCCGATTCGCGTGCAAGAGCTGCGGCAGTGAAGTGCAACTCACAGGATCGCAATGTGGCCGATGCCGCATGAAGGACCGAGCCGCAGCCCTTCTGTCCCGGGAAGATGGCACGATTCATCCCGATCTCAACGGGCTCTATCAACACTTTCTTGCCACCCCGGATCCACGAACCGTGACCCGTTGGATGAGACATCCGCCCATTGAAGAAACACTGCAAGCCATGGCCCAAGGGTATCTGCCCGTCAGTCACCTGAGCCTGGATCAACTCCCCCAGACTCATCGCGTGCGCTATTTCCGGCAAGTGCTCGTCAGTGCAGGGACACTCCCGGCCGTAGACGTACAACTGCACGCCTACGAGGTCTACAGTGCCAAGTTCATCAGCAGCACCCCACCCCACCAAGCTTCTATTCTCAGTCGATACCAACGCTGGTACGTTTTGAGAGTCATGCGGCGCGCCTCGGCCAAAGCGCCGACAAGTGCCAACGCACTCAATAGTCGGCGAGCTGAACTACGAGCGATTGCCGCCTTTCTCACCTGGCTGGACGACCAAGATCATTGCTTGGAGACGGTAAACCAAGCTCACATCGACCAATACTTTGCGACGGCTGGCACCGCAACAGCCCTCAGTACATTCATCAGGTGGGCCCGTGAACAACACCTGGCCTCAGAGATTGATCTCGCACGGAAACGCTCCATGCCGGGAATAGCCGCTGGCCATGAAGAGCTGTGGGACAAGGTTGAGTTCCTGCTCCACGACGGATCCATCGCACGGGACGTACGAATCATCGGGCTTTTCCTGCTTCTCTTCGGACAACATGTCACCAATACAGTCCGTCTCAAACGCTCCGACGTTGAAGTAACAGGCTCCAAGGTGTCCGTAAGGTTTGGCGCCGACGCAATCTGGCTACCCCCTGCCCTCGCCAGTCTGGTTCTCACTCAACTTCAGGCGCCGACTAGCCGGTACATCTACCACCGACCCGAAACAGACTGGCTCTTCAACGGACTCATCCCAGGACAACACGTAACCCCCAACCACATGTCAATGCGCCTCTCCGAAGTCGGCATTAAGGCCAGGCCATTTCGTCAGGCAGCAATGCTGCAACTTGCCGCTGCCATGCCCGTCAGCGTCATCGCAGATACCCTCGGATTAAGTGTTTACACCGCCTCCCAATGGGCTCAACGGTCCGGTCACACTTGGAGCGACTACCCCGCCATTCGATAGAAAATTATTGCCTATGCAGCGGAACGAATACCCGCATGACCCCGATAGTTCGTGGATTGCTGCGTCCAGTTCGTCAGTGATTGCTGTAACCCGCTGCAGGGATGATTCATCCGTTATGACTCTGCGCAGGCTTTGGAGGCTCAGGCCCGCAGCGTAGATCCTTTGGATGACCAGGTCGTGCAGGTCCCTGGCGATCCTGTCACGGTCTTCGGAGAGCAGCAGAGACTGCTGTAGGCCCCGCTCCCGGACGAGTTCTACGGCCAGCACCATCCTCGAACTGAAGAGGATGCTGGTCTCAACGTCTTCTTGCATAAATGGTGGCGCATTGTCGCTCCGGACCAGAACCAGTATGCCGTGGCCCAGCCTGTCAAGGTCCACGGGCACTACCAGGGCAGGCCCCATCTTGTCTGCGTCGGCAGGTCCAAACACGTCGGCCGCCCTACGGACGCTCGCTGCCACCCCGGATGCCAGAATGGCGGCCATGGCCGGCTGAAGCAAGATCTCCCGCCCAGCAGCAACCGCTTGGTCTCCGACTGAAGCCTGGCAGACCAACCTCTCATCGGTCCGGACCGAGGCAATGACTGCCAGTGATGAATCGGAAGCCGCAAGGGCGTGCTCGCCCACCATGGCGAGAATTTCGGGCATACTTCCACTCCGATGATGACCACGAAGGACCGAATGCCATGTCAATGCGATGCCATCGGGGCACGGTTACAAGAGGACGGTCTCAATTCTGGTGGATAGTGGATTCCCCAGTTTCAAGCACCATGTTCAAGCTGTCGCCAGGACCAAGGACATGCTCCTGACCTTCAACGTTGATGCGGATGGGCGCGGCCTGGCCTGCAGCGAGGATCATCGAAATGTTGTCTGGAGTGAGCGTGACTGCGATTTCCTGGCCACGGAAACAAAGCTGAAACGATGCCCGTGAGAGCTCAGTCGGCAGCAGGGGATGCAGCCACAACGTGTCCCCACGCGTTTCCAACCCTCCATAACAGCGCAGCACCATGTCCGAGGTCCCGGCCATGGCACCGAGGTGCACGCCTTCCCTTGTGCTCCCGCCCTGGGTGTCTGCAATATCGCATTCCAGGCTCTGGGTGAAGAGTGTCCAAGATTGTTCCCGGTCGCTCCGCGCCAGGACCCAGCTATGTGCCAGCCTGCTGAGAGTGGATCCATGGCTTGTCCGGGCCAGGTAATAGCGAATGGTCCGCGGAACCAGATCCGGCGGAAGGAGGTAGCCGAGCCGTTCGAACACCTCTCTGAGCTCTTCAACAGACAGAAGGTAGAAGAGCATCAACACATCGGCCTGCTTGGACAACTTGTAGCAGTTGGCCGAGTCCCCTTCCGCCTGAAGTATGAGATCCAGGCGGGCAATGTCTCCGTAGCTGTCCCGATATCTGGCCCAGTCAAATTCCTGCAGGTCCTCGTACCCTTCAAATTGGCTGATGACACCGTCTGCATGAAACGGGACCCGCAGCCGGCGGCTGATCCTGTCCCACTCGGCAATTTCCCCTGAGTCCACGGACAAGCGTCGCCGAAAGGATCCACCGTCAATCGCTGTGACAATTTCCACGGCTTCCCCGGCCTTGGCCAGGACCCATGAGGCAAGCACGTTCGTATAGGCGTTGTTGCGCAGGCCCTTTCCAGGATGGTCTGGATACCCGTCATGGAATTCATCAGGGCCCATAACCCCCGTGATGTCGTATCTGCCATCCGCAGCGGCGGGCGTGGCCAGTGCGGCAAAGAACCGGGAAACCTCCACCAAGAGTTCAACGCCATGCCTGACCAAGAATGCCGTGTCACCGGTGGCCTGGAAGTACTGCCAGGCGTTGTAGGCAACGGCCAAGCCGCTGTGTCGCTGCAGGTGGGAGTTGTCTGGCATCCACTGCTGGTCACGAATATTGAACAGCGCGGTTGGCGTCTCCTCGCGGCCGTCGCTGCCGCTCTGCCATGGGAACATGGCACCGTCGAAGCCTGCAGCCTGGGCCGCCGCCCTGGCTTCGTCCAAGCGCCGGCACCTGTACAACAGCAGAGACTTTGTGAGATCCGGGCGCCTTAGTGTCAGCATCGGAAACACGAACAGTTCATCCCAGAAAATGTGTCCCCTGTAGCCTTCACCATGCAGTCCCCTCGCAGGCACGCCGGCATCGAGGTCGGGGACGGCCGACGCAACGGTTTGCAGGACATGAAAGATGTTGAGGTTCAGGGCCTGGCACTGGGGTTGCCCGGCCTCCATGGCGACCGCAAATACGCTCCACAGACTGTCCCAGGCGTGCTGGTGCGCCTGCAGGAGCGTCTCCGGCCTTGGCGCCCGCCCAATCCGCACGCCCGCAGACAGCGCAGCCGTTGACAAAGCCCGGTCGCGCGAGGTTGCTGCCGCTACTGTCCTTTCCATGGTGACGGGCTGACCCTCTTCCACGGCGAAGGAGATGGAAAAACCTGCTCTGGTAGCCCCCAGCAATGGCTGACGCTTGACGACGGTCAGCTCCCCCACAGCATTTCGAATGCTGGTCCGCATGGCCATGGCAATGTCAATCCCTGATTGCCTGGTCCGGGACTCCCACAGGACGGTATCCTCATCAAGCAGGCTGCCACCAATGGCCACGAGATGGTCACCGGACAGGTGGCTGTCGGCAATGGAGTTCCGGTTGACCACAGCGGCGTTGATCGCGGACACAACCTCCACCTCACCACCCCAGTCTTCGGCTTCGACAGTTGTTTCAATGACGGCCAGATGAGGATCGGCCATTGACTGAAACTGCCGGGAGGCCACGCGAGTGGTCCTGCCGGCAGCGTCGCGATAGCGGGTGGTCCGCGTCAATATCCCATGACGGACGTCAAGGGCCTGGTGGTGGCTGAGCATCTCGGGCCGCCCCGGTTGCAGTAGCGGCCCATCAACGCTCCGGATGGAAAGAAATGTCCAATCGGGGGCATTGACCATATGCTCCGCTTCATCGCTCCGCCCCGCCAGCTGTGTCACGGCACGATTGTAGACACCTCCGAAGTACGTTCCCGGATAGTGGGTTGCGTCTGCCTGCGTGCCAGGAACAGATCCACGGGTGGCCCAATAGCCGTTGCCGAGTGTACAGAGCGTTTCGCGCCGACCCTCCAGGGCTGGATCGAAGCCCTCGAAGGAAAGCCGCCATTCGTCAACGACTTCATCATTGGGCCATGGTTCATTTTCGGCTTTGGCCGGAGAGGCGCAATTAGCGGTTCTTGCCGGTGGCCGAACCAGCGACAGTGCACTGAGGTCTTTGACGACGACGTTCGCCCCGGCTTCCAGCAAGAGTCCGGCTCCCGCTCCCCTGTCAACCCCAACGACCAAGGAAAAGCCGCCAAGAACCCCAGCCTGGAGTCCTGCCGAGGCGTCTTCCAGGACGACGGCGTCCGCCGGCCGGACGTGGAGACGCCGGGCGGCCTCAAGGAACATTGCCGGGTCCGGTTTCCCCGGAAGGTCAAGGTTCGCGGCGTCGGTTCCGTCAACGAGAACAGTGAACATTTCTGTGATGCCTGCGGCAGCCAGTGTCGCCCGACAGTTGCGGCTGGCCGAGACCAAGGCCGTTGGCACCATGGCCCCGAAGAGCCGGCGCAGCAGCGCCAGCGCATCGGGGAAGACCACTGTCCCGGATTCCTTGAGTAAGTCTGCGAAGATTTGCTGCTTTCGAGCGGCCAACCCGAAGACGCTCATGGTGCCTGGAGCGTCGCTGGCGTCTCCTTCGCGTGCCTGTATGCCCCGGTGCGACAGAAAGTTCCGGATGCCGTCCTCACGGCTTCGCCCGTCAACAAATTGCCGGTAGTCCGGCTCAATGTCAAACCCTTCGATCGACGTCCCGGACAACATCGGCAGGGCCTCATCGAAAAGTGCCTTCCACGCTGCTGCATGCAGCCTGGCGGTGTCCGTGACCACGCCGTCCATGTCAAAAATGACGGCACCGTAGCCGCCGGTCACCGCCGTTCTGCCATGCGCCCGAGAGACATTACGGAGTTTCATGTCCTCAACCATCCCTGCTTCCCCGTATTCCGGCAGCCGTGAACTGCGTCCGGCCCTGTGCCGCCTGGGCTGCAATGCTCATTCCCATGATCCATGCGCGTGCCCGCGTTGCACAGGGCACAAGGTCCCCCGCCGTCTGCCCGGAGGCTGTGGTCGCATGGGACATATGCAGGCCCTTTGGCCCTAATCACGGCGCCCGTCCGGCAGTAGCGTCGATGGTGCGGGCCGGATCTCCTGGCCAAAAGCAGCCCCACGCAGCAACACCCCATCGAAAGGACACGTCATGAAAGCTCTGGTCTATCTTGGCCCAGGCGAGAAGGAATGGAAGGAAGTGCCGATGCCCCGGCTGTCCAGCCCCGGTGACGTGATTGTCCGCGTGGACACCACCACCATCTGCGGCACGGACCTGCATATCCTCAAAGGAGACGTTCCTGCCGTCACGCCGGGCCGAATTCTGGGCCATGAAGGTGTTGGCACCATCACAGAGACCGGCACCGGCGTGAAAGACTTCGCAGTCGGCGACCGCGTCATCATCTCCTGCATCAAGTCCTGCGGGCACTGTATCAACTGCCGCAGCAGCTTGTATTCACACTGCCTTGGGGACGAAGGAGCCTCCGGAATTGGCTGGGTGTTTGGGCACCTCATCGACGGAACACAGGCCGAATATGTCCGGGTGCCCTATGCGGACAACTCGCTGCACATGCTGCCCGACGGCGTGAGCGACGTCCAGGCCGTCATGCTCTCTGACATTTTGCCCACCGGGTTCGAGATCGGAGTCCTTGCCGGCCAGGTCAAGCCCGGTGACGTGGTGGCGGTCATCGGCGCCGGCCCCGTGGGGCTCGCCGCGATGATGACCTCCGGGTTGTGCGGCGCGGCCAGGGTCATCGCCCTCGACGTGGACAAGGGCCGGTTGGAGCAGGCCAGAAGATTTGGTGCCACCGACTCCGTTGATTCCGGCGCCGACGACTGGAAAGAGCAGGTCCTTGCACTTACCGACGGGGCCGGGGTGGACGTTGCCATCGAAGCCGTAGGCCTTCCCGAAACGTTTGAAATGGCAGTGGACACGGTGCGCCCCGGCGGCCATGTGGCCAACGTCGGAGTTCATGGAAAGCCCGTCGAACTGCACCTGGACGAGCTGTGGATTCGCAACATCACCATCACCATGGGCCTGGTCAACGCCAACACCACGCCGATGCTGCTCAAGCTCGTTGCCTCCCACAAGATCCCTGCCGAACAGTTCGCGACCCACTACTTCACCTTTGACCAAATGCTCGACGCCTACGAGACGTTTTCGCATGCGGCCTCCACCAAGGCCCTCAAGGTCGTCATATCACGCGCTGGCTGAGCTCCCGCGCAGCAAGCAAATCAGGTGGGAAATCGCATTTTCCCGCCATCACGAAAGGAAGAGCACCATGTCCCAAGTAACCATCATCGGCAACGGACACATGGCCAGGGCCATCGCCGTGCGCATGATCCACGCCCGCCATTCAGTCCAGATCCTTGGTCGGGACGGAGAAAAGACCCGCGAGCTGGTCGAAGACCTCGGTGCTGGCGCCACGGGGGGCGGAGAAGAGGCAGTGGTCGAAGGCGGCATCGTCTTTCTGGCAGTCCCCTATGAGGAAACCATAAAGGTGGTGCTCCTCTACGGAGAAACCTTGGCCGGCAAGGTCGTGGTCGACATCAGCAACCCAATTGACCTGGCCACCTTTGATTCGATGCGGACCCCCGCAGGATCGTCCGCAGCAGAGCAGGTCGCCCTGCATGTCTCCAAGGACGCCTTGGTTGTCAAGGCGTTCAACACCTGTTTCGCGGCAACCCTTGAAGCCGGACAAGTTGCTGGCCAGCCTCTGGATGTCTTCATTGCCGGAGACTCCCAGGAAGCCAAGCTCAAGGTCAGCGCCGTCGTGGCCGCATCCGGCCTGCGCCCAATCGACGTCGGCCCCCTGCGCCGGGCGCGGGAATTGGAGGCCATGATGCTGATGTTCATGGGGCTGCAGGTGGACCCCAGCCATGACAATTTCAATTGGGACACCGCAGTCAAGCTTCTTCCGTGATCTCCTGGAGCGGGAGCGACATGACTGCACAAACCAGTGAGCCCGATCGCGTCGTCAGTGGTGCCGGATCCGGCCACTCGGCCAGGGCCTTGGGGACAACCGCAACGTCACGATAGTCACAGCTGAAGGCGGGACCCGACGGCGGCCCCGCCTTCAGCTGAGCTGGGCTCAGTGCGGATGCGCCAGGGAGACTGTTTCCAGATACTCTGCCGCCCGTGCTTTCCATCCCAGTTCGTGCTTGATCCGCAGGCGCAGGGCCTCGGAGGCGTCAGGTTCACCGTGGACGATGTAGCTCATGCGCGGCGCTTCCGGGGCATTCCGCAACCAGGCCATGATGGCGTCAGCATCGGCGTGGGCCGAAAACGCCTCCGTCTGAAATACTTCCGCCCGGACGGCGATATCCTGCCCATAGATGCGCAGCTGGCGGTTCCCTGATGCCAACGAAGCTCCCCGAGTTCCGCCGGCCTGGTATCCGGCCAGCACAATCGCATTCCTGCGGTCCTGCCCATAGCTGGCCACGTGGTGGAGGATCCGTCCGCCGGTGAGCATGCCGCTGGCGGAGATGATGATCATGGGCCCGCCACGGAGATTGAGCAACTTGGACTCATCCACTGTCCGGGTCATGGTTGCCAGCTTATACATCTGGCTAAACTCGGCGTCGCTGATCCGGTGCTCGTCACGGTGCCGCTGGTACATGAGCGAGGCATCGATTGCCATCGGACTGTTCAGAAAGATCGGGACCTCCGGGATCGCGCCGCGACGCAGCAACCTCGACAAGCTCAGCAATATGCTCTCGGCCCGTCCCACTGCGAACGCGGCAATCATAATCACACCGCCACGCTTGAGTACCCGGTTGACCAGTTCCCCCAACCCGTCGTCGGCGTTTCCGGGCGGGTGCGAGCGGTTTCCGTACGTCGATTCCGTGACAAGAACATCCACCGGTTCCAGTCCCCGGGGTGGGTACATCAGGGGGTCGTCCGCCCGCCCCAGATCCCCCGTGAAATGGACGCTGTGCCCGGAGATCGACAAATGGATCTGCGCGGCACCAAGAATGTGACCGGCGGGTAGCAAGGTGGCGCTGATGCCCCCGCCAACCTCGAAGGGCCTGTCAAAGTCGTGGGCCCGGAAGCTCTTGAGCGAGCGCACCGCGTCCGCAGCCGTGTACAGGGCCACGGGCGGGGTGTGGATGGAAGAGCCCCTGTGCTCGGCGTAGTGGGCTTCCTCCTCCAACAGGTGCCCGCTGTCGGGGAGCAGCAGGGAGCACAGCTCCTGGGTTCCCTCTGTGGCGTGGATGGTGCCGCGAAATCCGTCGCGGACCAGTGCCGGCAGATATCCGGTGTGGTCAAGGTGGGCATGGGTCACAATGACGGCATCGATTGACGACGCCGGCACGGGCAACCTGGCCCGGTTTCTGTCCCGGAGGTACTTGTAGCCCTGAAACAGGCCGCAATCCACCAGTATCCGCTGTCCTGGCGCTTCCAGCAGGTACTTGGAACCAGTGACGCTCCCTGCACCGCCGAGAAAACGCAACGTTGGGCTTTGATCCTGGTTCATGTCGCTCCCCTGCTTGTCGGGTGGCCGGCACCCGCCGCCATTGGGGGAATTCCCGACGGCGGTGTGATCCGGCATTGTGCATTAAGGCTAGGCACCTGGTGCAGGGGCGCCTAGGGCATTAGGACCCCACCCGGAGCTCACTGTACGGGCGCTGCCGTGGTTTGAAGTTCGTGTTTCGCCGCAGCCTCGGCCGCCGCAATGATGGGGACGGTGCGCAGGAAGCTGTCTGGATTCAGCGAGATGGAATCGATGCCCTCGGCAACCAGGAACTGTGCAAAGTCCGGGTGGTTGCTGGGGCCCTGCCCGCAGATCCCAATGTGGATGCCTGCCGCATGGGCTCCGGCGACCGCTGCCCTGATCATGGCCGTCACGGCCTCGTCGCGTTCGTCAAAGAGCGGCGCAAGGGCAGCCGAGTCCCGGTCCACACCGAGCACCAGTTGGGTTAGGTCGTTTGAACCGATGGAGAAGCCGTCGAACTTGGCGGCAAACTTTTCGGCCAGGACAACATTTGCAGGGATCTCGCACATCGTGTACACCTTGAGCCCGTCCTTGCCCCGGATAAGACCGTTCTCGGCCATCACTGCCAGGACACGATCAGCTTCGCCCAGCGTCCGGCAGAACGGCACCATGACGATGACATTCATGAAGCCGCAGTGGTTGCGCAGGCGCCGGATGGCCCTGCATTCCAGCTCAAAACCGGGCCGGTAGCGCGGATCGTAGTAACGTGAGGACCCCCGGAATCCGATCATCGGATTGGATTCCTCCTCTTCAAAGGCTGAACCACCCACCAGATGGGCGTACTCGTTGGTCTTGAAGTCGCTGAACCGGACCACCGCCGGGGCGGGGTAAAAGGGTGCTGCCAGCTTGGCCAGCCCACGGGCTAGGGTGTTCACAAAATATTCTGCCGGGTCGTCAAAGCCGCGCGTGAGTTCCTTGATCCTGGCCCGGTCTGCCGGATCTGTGACCCGCTCCGGGTGTGCCAGTGCCATCGGGTGCACCTGGACCATGTCGTTGATGACGAACTCCATGCGCGCCAGCCCGATGCCCTTGGCCGGCAGGCGCCACCACTTGAACGCCTCGGACGGGCTGGCCAGGTTGAGCATGACCGCCGTCCGCGTGGCCGGCATTTCGCCGAGGTCCACATCGTCTTGGGTGTTCGCCAAGAGCCCCTCATAGACGTGGCCGGTGTCCCCAGCCGCACATGAAACCGTGATGGCCTGCCCTTCCGCAATCACGCTGGTGGCATTTGAGGTGCCGACGACGGCGGCAATCCCCAGTTCCCGGCTCACGATTGCCGCATGGCTGGTTGCCCCGCCCTTGTCGGTGACGATGGCCTTGGCCCGCTTCATGACCGGGACCCAGTCCGGATCGGTTTGTTCGGCAACCAGTACGGAGCCGTCCACGAAGCTGCCGATGTCAGCGGCGCTCTTGATCACGCAGGCCGTGCCTGAGGCAATGGAATCGCCCACAGCGGCGCCTTCGGCCAGCTGCCGCCCCTCCTCGGTCAGCCGGTGCGTGGTCATAATTGTGCCGTTCTTGCGGGCCTGGACGGTTTCCGGCCTGGCCTGGACTATGAACAGTTCTCCGCTCACCCCGTCCTTGGCCCATTCCATGTCCATCGGCCGGCCATAGTGGTTCTCGATCTGGACGGCCCACCTGCCCAACTGGACTATCTCGTCGTCGTTCAGGCAAAAGGAGGCCCGTTCCGCATCACTGGCGTCAACCATGAGTGTTCCCGCACATCCGTCGGCCGAGTAGGTGAGTTTGCGAGCCTTGGAGCCGAGTGTCTTCTCGATCACGGGTGAGAACGCCTCGGTGTCAAGGAGTGGTTTGAAGACCCCGTATTTGTCCGGGTTGACCATGCCCAGCACCACAGTCTCGCCGAGTCCCCAGTTGGCGCTGATGACGGCGGCCCTCGGGAAGCCGGTTTCTGTGTCGATGGAGAACATGACTCCTGCGGCGCCCACATCGGAGCGGACCATGAGCTGCACTCCCACTGACAGCGCCACCTCAAGATGCCCATAGTTCATGATCTCCCGGTAGCTGATGGCCCGGTCGGTGAACAAGGAGGCGTAGCAGCGCAGGCAGGCATCCACCAGTTGTTGCTCGCCCCTAACGTTCAGGAACGTTTCCTGTTGTCCGGCAAAACTGGCGTCAGGCAGGTCCTCGGCAGTGGCGCTGCTGCGAACGGCGACGGCGGGGTCCGCCTGTCCGGTGCGCACAGCCAGCTCGCGGTAGAAGGCACGAATTTGCTGGGAAATCCCGACCGGGACCTCACCCGTGAGGATCAGCTCCCGAATCTCGTTTCCAATGGACCGCCAGTTGTTGTCGCTGCCATCCCTGGTGGCGAGGATCCGCTCCAGCTTTCGCGCCATGTCGTTCGCGACGATGAACTCCCGGTACGCGGACGCGGTGAGGGCGAAGCCGCCGGGCACCCTGACCCCCTCAGCGGACAGCGAATGGAGCATCTCACCCAGGGATGCATTTTTTCCACCAACGTCGGCAACGTCCTTGATGCCAACGTCTTCAAGCCAGACAACATTCACTGTGTTCACCGTAATCAGCTTTCCTTTTCCGTCTCCCGGGCGCTGCGCCACGGGCATCCTTGGGCCAGGTGCCCACGCAACGAGTCAACCCCGTTGGACGGTGCCCGGATAGGGGCCAAAGTCACCACTGTGCGGCCTAGAGATGAGTTCCCTAGCTGCCGCTCGTCATGTGAAAAGACGGCTGGCCCAGCTGGGCCAGTGCTTCTCGGGCAAGGAGCGCCACGGCGGCGCACCCAGCAAGGGTGGGCTGCCGCCGTCGTACTCGGCATTAGACGGCTGCCCATCCCCCGTCACTTGCAAGGATGACCCCGGAGACGTTGGCCGCATCATCGCCCAGGAGCCACGTGATGGCGGCTGCCTGTTGGTCCGGGGTGGCCATGGGAGGGACGTTGGTCTGTAGGAAGGGCCCGATCCGCTCCGCGGCAAAGGGTGAGCTGAATGGCGCCTCGATGTTGGTGGCTACAGGTCCGGGTGCCACAGCGTTGCAGCGGATGCCCTGTGGCGTGTAGAAGAACGCAGTGCTCTTGGTGAACCCATTCACGGCATGCTTCGAGGTGGTGTAGGCCGTCCCGGCGGCAGCCCCTCGAAGTCCGGCCTCAGAACTAACGTTGACAATGGACCCTGAACCGGCCTCGAGCCTGAGTGGAAGGACCGCTCGGGTCATCCGCATGACGGCAGTGACGTTTACGCCCATGACCCTCTCCCAGATGGCGTCATCAATCTCGGCGGAGGGAAGAAAGCCGTCCATGATCCCGGCAACATTGGCGAGCGCGTCCACCCGTCCCGCTGCCTCAGCCAGCACCGACCTCACGGTGTCTTCCGAGGCAATGTCCCCGGCGACTGTGACGAGGTCGCTGCTGGCAAGCTCACGCTCCAGCTCGGCCAACCTCTCGGGCAGGACATCCGTTGCGATGACGCGGGCACCCTCGTGAATCAGCCGGACGGCCGTGGCCCGGCCAATGCCGGATCCGGCACCAGTGACCACGGCGGTCCTTCCAGCAAAGCGGCCGGCAACAAATGATTGCTCCATGGTTGTTTCTTCATCTCGTAGTAGCTGGCTTCGACGGCCAGCGGTGACTGAGCCGGCATGGTGGCCGGCGCTGCTTGGGGGTGCGTTGTGGTCAACGGCGCCGGGCTGTGGCTATGGCGGCGATGAGTCTCCCCTGAAGTTCGGATTCCTTAACCAAGTGTCCGCAGACCGAGTGGCATTGGGAGCAGAAATAGGAAACTTCCAAAGTACCTTCCGGCGCCCAAAGGGGTTCCAGGCGCAATCAACGACGGTGTGGGCATCCGTCCTACAGCCGTTGCACCAAATGGGGTTGCTGGCCCGTTCCTGGCTCATTGCCTCGGGACTGGTATGCTCCGCGCCGCTTTCGTTGTCAGGCATGGCCATCATCCTTTCCGGAATCCCTCAGCCACAACGTAATGCCCACTCTAGGCAGCAACAACCGGCACAGATAAGGTCCAAAGTCCCTAACGTGGCCGCCAAGTCGGAGGATGATCCGGCGTGCGGATCACTCGATTTTTGCGCCGATGCCCCGGTGAAATAAGGAACAAGCCAGATGCCCCACACATGAAGGGAAAACCTACGCAAAACGCTTCTTCTCCTCCTCACGGTTGCGCAGCAACACCATGACAACCCACCCCAGATGGACCACCATCAACAACAAGGCCACGCCCCCGTGACAGCCATAACCACATTGAGCCCGGCACCGGCCTGCACCCCGCCTGAGGCAGGAATTCGGGACATCAAGACGGTGCCGCAGTCATCACACGGCAGGCCCAACGCAAAGAACCCCGCATGCCGCCACTTCAAGAGAGCGCACGGCTTGGGTGATTAATTTGGCCATCGCCTGCTCAACGGGGCTGCGAAATCCTCTCGTGGTGCCAGGGATTCGTCGCCGAACCGCTGCGCTTCCCCAAACACACCGGCGCCAACGGCTCCCATGCGTGGGTCCTGTTTCATTTCGAGTACGCCATCTGCGGCGAGGTCGCCCGACAAGACTCACGGCAAACATGCCCGGACTGCCTGGGCGCCCGGCGCATTACCTCCGGCGTCCCGATTCTTGGCACTGACACCACGAGCGGGAGAGCCTCTTTGCGGCCACCCACAAGCCGGCTCGGTGGATCGAGGCCTACGCTCCCTGGATCAAGTCACGCCGTGCAAAGCGCAGGAGCCCAATAGCCCACAGGAGAAGTGCGATCCCTGCCAGCACCAGCAGCGGCAGTGCCGAAAGAGCCTCCGCCGGCAGGCGCGGTGTTGCTGTGAGGGGGGTGTTGTTGATGATTTGGGAGGGAAGGCTGAACAACTCACCGAAGACGCTGATGATGACAAGGATGCTGAAGTAAGCCCAGGACAGTGCCAAAGCCTGGCGCGGGATGTAAGCAAAGAACACAACGGCAACACCGGCCGTGAGCAGGACGCCGGGCCAATAGGCAATTGACGCCCCCAATAGCACCCACAGCTGAGACGAGTCGGACTGGGAAACCCCATACGCAGCCCCCATCACCGCGCCGCCAAGAAGAAGCATCAGAGCCGACCCCAGCACGGGCACCAGAAGCCGTCCGCTTGCCCAGCGAAGGCGTGAGACTCTGCCCGCCAGCTGCGGCTCAGCACGTCCGGAGGCCTCCTCCACCCTGAGCTGAAGGGTGCTCTCAACGACGAAAGCACTCGCCACGATCGCGTTGAGCATCACCAACAGCCCCAGCACACCATTGGTGATCGACTGGCCCTGACCCTCAAACACCTTACTGAATACTGGGTTCGTTCCCAGCAGATCGACCATCGCCGAAGCCACCGACCCGTACAAGAGGGCCATGACCACCACACTGGCGAACCAGCCGAAGATCGTCCCCCGCTGCAGCCGGATCGCTAGCCCGAACGGAGTCTGCAGGAACCGGCCCGCCACTGAAAGACCCGGACGTTCCGGCAAAACACCCGAGCCTAGGTCCCGCCGCGCCTCAACCATGACCGCGATCCAACACAGCAGAACTGCGCCAACAACGAGGAGCACCAAGGGCCCCCACCGGTTCACCCCGAATGCGCGCATCTCCTGGCCCCACCCAATCGGAGACAACCAGGAAAACCAGCCCGGCGTGGTCACCGTACCGTTCAAGTCGCCAATCGCACGCACCACATACGCCACCCCGATCACGGCTGCAGCGAAACTGTTCGCCCCACGACTGGTGGTGGAAACCTGGCTTCCGATCGCGGCCACGCCAAGAAAAAACAGGCCCAGCCCGGCCAGGGAAGCACCCAGGACAAGGCTGCCCGTGACGGGCAGGGTCAGGACCATGGCGGTCCCGGCGATTCCCACACCGACCACGACATTGAAGGCAGCGACGACGAAGTAATTGGCAAGGGTGTAGGAGTGCCGGCCCAGGACGTTGGCGCGCAGGAGTTCCGTGCGCCCGTCTTCCTCATCGGCACGGCCGTTGCGCGTCACAAGGAAAACCGTCACAAACGCCAGCGTGATGGCAAGTGTCATCCAAATCTTCAGCACCAGAATTCCGCCCAAGGTGTTCGCCGCATACGCAGTTCCCGTCAGTGCGGCCACCGACGGCGTGTTCGCGATGGAGGCATACGCCTCGCGGTCTGCCGCTGTGGGGAAGGCTGCACGTTGGGATTCATAGACGAAGGGAATCATACCCACGAGCACTACCGCCCACACCAGAAGGCGCAGCCAGTTGCGCCGGGCGATGAAGAGCACCATGTCGGGTAAACCTTGCAGCGAGGATCGGGACGGTAGCTGGCCCACCAAGGCTTCTCGGCGTCCACCGGTTGCCCGGGCAGTGCTCGCGGTCATGGGACGCTCATCCCGTCGGCGGCCAGCTCCGTGCTGTAGTGGCGCAGGAAGAGTTCCTCGAGCGACGGCGGTGAGGCGACCAGGGCCCTCGGCTTCCAGCGGGCGAGAACAGCAAGGACCGAACCCAGATCCGCATCGGCGACGGTGAACACGGCCCGCCCTCCCTCCTCGACAAGCTCGTTCACCCCTGGCACGAGCGACAAATTGGCCGATGGGTCGTCAAGGATCACCGAGACGGTACTCCGCTGCAAATGGCGCAATTGAGCAAGCGTGCCGGATTCGACGGTCTTGCCCTGTCGAATGATGGTGACGGTGTCGCACAGGTTTTCAACCTCGGCGAAGATGTGGCTGGAGAGCAGCACGGAACGTCCCTGTGCCTGGACTTCCCGGATGCAGGCACGGAAGGCGGCCTCCATGATCGGGTCAAGCCCCGAGGTTGGCTCGTCGAGGATCAACAGGTCTGCGTCCGATGCCAGCGCCGAGACGAGCGCCACCTTTTGCCGGTTGCCTTTCGAGTAGGCCCGCGCCTTCTTGGATGGGTCGAGCTCAAACCGTTGCAGGAGTTCGTCCCTGCGTGCCTTGTTGGCCCCTCCCCTGAGTCCGCCCAGGATATCGATGATCTGTCCGCCGGTGAGGTTCGGCCACAGGTTCACGTCGCCGGGAACGTATGCGATCCGGCGATGCAGGTCGACGGCGTCGCGCCAGGGGTCGCCGCCCAACACGCGCACAGTGGCTGCCTCAGCCCTCAGCAGCCCCAGCAGGATCCTGATCGTGGTTGACTTCCCCGAACCATTCGGTCCCAAGAAGCCAGCGATTTGCCCGGTCTCGACCCTCAGGTCCAGCCCGTCCAGGGCAACCTGGTGGCCAAAGGACTTCCGCAGACCAACAACCTCGATGGCGGGGTTGAAACTTTCCGACTTGGCAATTGACATGGCGTTCTCCAATTCAGCACGCGGCGGGCCCTGTGCAAACGTGCAGCAGGACACGCCTCCTCAGTGAAGGCTACGGTGCTGCGGTACGCCGTCGACAGGGCCAAAAGTCACCATTTGCCGCCCGGGCGGCGCTAAGTATGCAGTCCTGGGCCCAGGCAGGCCACAGGAGTCTGCCCTGCAGCCCAGCAACAGTTTTGCGCGTTGAATCACGGCATAGCGGCAGCCGCATTGGACACCACCGAGCTTCCCCCTGCCGCGGGACACCCGGGGAACTTGCGGTGCCGACCTTCCTGGGATCGCACGCCCATGGCGTTGCCCCACGGTGCGCCCGCTCCATCACCAGCGCATCCCTGTCAGTGGCTTCCCGTTCACACCGGCAGCCACGACGGCCCGTGCAGCACCGGCATCGAGCCCGGTTTGGGATACGATCGCTGCCGCTTGCTTCCGGGGCCAACTCCGTGACGGGCCCCAGGCCGGTGGCTGCAGGGACCGCAGAATGGCGGGACGTTTGGCCCTGTTGGACCATGCAGCGTTCAGCAAGACTTGGGTCATTCACATACCACCGTACGTTCGCCCAGAGGGGCCGCTAAGTTGACTATCGCCGTTGTCTTTGAATCCATGTTTGGCAGTACCCGCGAAATTGCCTTGGCTATCGCTGAGGGGCTGGCACCCTACGGGGTGGTGGTCACGGCCAACGTCAACGACCCGCGCGCCATGCAAGCCGTTCATTCAGCCAACTTGCTTGTGGTCGGCGGCCCGACCCATGTGCACGGCATGAGCCGGCCGTCCTCGCGTGAAGAGGCGCTGGCGTGGTCGCAGGACCCGAAAAAGGATCTGGCGCTTGAACCTTCGGCACCAGGAACTGGCGTGCGTGAGTGGCTCAAGGACGTTGGCCACGTTCCGCACCTGAGTGCTGCCTTTGACACCCGGGTGGACATGGCACGCCTGCTTTCCGGGGCTGCGTGCGGCCACATCCAGCATGCCCTGGTGAAACAGGGCTCCCGTGAAGTCATTTCGCCTGAAAGCTTCCTCGTAACCAAGGAAAGCAAACTTGCCGAAGGCGAGCTGGCCCGTGCCCGCAACTGGGGCACCAGCGTGGGCAGGGCCATGGAGCAGTTCATCCATCACTGAGGCGCCGCAGACAGCAAGCTGTCCGTGAAAGACCTGTCCGCAGCCAAGCCGATGTCTACGGCGTGACTGACAAAGGGGCCTGCTTCGAGTGCGAGTCGCTTCGGAGTTGTTTGAGCATAAAACCAGCAGCTTTGGCGCGTGCAAGGTGGGTCCCCATAATCTCATCTCCCGGATAGCCTGCAACGATGTGGCCGGTCTTGGACCCGTCGTTGAGTAACTGCGGGCGGACACCGGTTCAGTCGCGGTCTGATTCACGAATAGCCGTGGCGGTGGCTTATCGGTTGGCCAATCACCGGAAGGCCCTGTCCCAGGAGGCTGACGCGGTCCGCACCCGCGAGGGCTTCTTCCATCACCGCATTGCCCGTGAGTTCACCAGCGACCACGGTCAGTCGCTCATTCGTGATTCCCAGCTTTGCCGGATGATTCGCGAGAACAGCTACGCAGCCACCCCTGTCGCTCCAAAGACGGCAATTTTCGTCCCGGCACTGACCTCCCTGGCTCTCGGACGCCGAACGGGTGCACCCATGCTCGCCACAAAGTCACATGCGATCCAGGGCGGTTGCGGCCAGAATCAAAGTTCCTTCCTCCGAAAGAGGACGACGGCGAGCCCGACCGCGGCGACAGAGACCACCAGCGAAGACATGACCGGCCAGAACGGGAAGTTCGCCTGGGCTCCGCTGGCCAACTGTGCCGCCCGCCCCGACAAGCCCGCCGGCGAATAATCACTGGCCGGCTTCCAGATCGCCCCGATCGAGAACATTACGAAGACGCCCAAACCTGCCCCGGCGGCTCCTGCCCCTGAAGGAATCAGCACAGAGAACAGCGTCATCAGGCACAGGTACGTCACAGCCATGGCAAGCCAGATGAGGGTGGAGGACCACAGGGCCCCTCCCGGCGCCTCGCCGAAGACCACTGCGGTGAGGCCCCAGGTCACGAGCGTCCCGGCCACCAACAGCACCGCCAGGTACAGCGCGTGGACCACGGTCTTCACGATCACGAACGCGGTCCTGGACACCGGTTTCGTGAGCACCAGCACGGCTGTTCCGCTGCGGCGCTCGGAGGAGATGATGCCCCCGTAAATGATGATCAGCGCAAAGAGGACGATCTGCGAGAGGTTCTTGATCCACTGCCCGTAGGAGTCGAATGCGGTCGGTTCAGGTAGCTGGAGCGACGCAAACTGGCTCCCGCCAACGGCCGCCAGCAATTGCGGCGTGTACTTCGCCAAGACCGGACCGGTGGCGGCAAGGAGCAGCATGATCGAGGGCAGAACGTAGATTCGCCAGGTCCGCAGGATCTCAAGTGCTTCCTTGCGGGCAAACATCAAGGATTTCCTCATGGTCCGGCCTGCCCCACAAGATCCACAAACACTTCCTCGAGCCCCATCTCCCCCGCCTCAAACCGGACGAGTCCGGTGTCTTGGGCCGCGACGAGCCTGGGGATGTCATGCTCGGCTCTGTGCACATCCGTCACGGTCACCTCAATTGAGCCTGTGGCGCCACTTACCGCTGTCACTGCCCACGGCCGTTCGGCGATGGCCATGGCGAGGTTGTCGGCCCCCTCGGTCACCTCCATGACGATCTTGTGCCGGCCATGCCGCGCCTTGAGCTCGTGGATCGGCGCCTGCGTGAGTACCCGCCCACGGTCCAGGACGGCGACTGAGTCGCAGACCCGCTCGACGTCGCCGAGGATGTGGGTTGAAAAGAATATTGTTGTCCGTCCGCGGAAGGAGTCGATCAGTTCCAGGACGTCCTTGCGCCCGATCGGGTCCAGCGCGCTCGTGGGCTCATCGAGCAACAGCAAACGAGGGGCGTTGACAAGGGCTTGGGCGATTCCGAGACGCTGCCTCATGCCACGGGAGTACCCGCCAATCCTGGATTTCACCCCGCCCAACCCGGCGGTGTCCAGCAGCATCGCGGTCCGCTGTGTCAGGACACGGTGTTCGAGCCCGAACAAGTCCCCGGCGAAGTGCATGAATTCCGTCGCCGTCATCCAGGGGTAGAAGGCAGGAACATCAGGCAGAAACCCCAGCTGCGCCCGAACGGCGTTTCCTGTTGTTGACACGTCGTGGCCCAGTACGCGGACGACCCCGGATGTGGGGCGGGCAAGTCCCGTGACCACGCGCAGCGTCGTCGTCTTGCCGGCGCCGTTGGGTCCCAGGAATCCAAAGACCGAGCCCTCCTCCACAGTGAGGTTGACGCCGTCGAGCACGCGCTTGCCCTTATAGACCTTGGTGAGCTCCGACACCTCCAGGGCCGCACTCATTGCGATTCCCCGGCCCCGGGCTGCACATTGCGCGTGCCATAGAGTTCATCGGCGATTGACGACGCCGGTTTGGCACCGGTGCCGGGCGGGGTCCAATAGTCCTCGGGTGGGGAGGCTTGCCGCCGGCCGATCACCAGGTACACGATGACTCCGAGCAGGTTGACAAGCACGATGATCGCAAGCCACACCCACCTGTTGCCGAAAACGACTGATTCCCGGGGTCGCCGGGCGAGGTCCACCAGGGCAATGACGTCGAGAGTCAGCTGCACAAGTGCCAGGACGCCCAGAACCGCCAGCACTGAGGGAGGAAGCGAGCCAAGGTTCAGGTTCATCACGGTCTCCTAATAATCAAACACTCTCTAGAGTTGACGATTCAGTGCCGACGGCCGCTCCGGGACATGTCCAGGAAGATGCCCGTCAACCAAAACGGCGGAAGGGACCCTGGCGGGACCCTTCCGGTTGAAACGCGGGCACCGTCAGTGTGACGGCACTGCATGCTGGTGGGCGTCGGTGCTGGGCCTGAGAGCCAACGCCGAGGCTATGACCACCACGGCGCCCGCGATCCACGAAGTCCATGCAGCCCCCATCTGGCCGGTGTAGGCACCCAGCCAGGGCGCGAGGACCAAAACGGCGCCAAGAACGACTTGGGCTGTTTCCACCCACGGCATGCCCGGGGATGCCAAGTTCACCACTCCGCTGGCGGCGATCACGACACCCAAGATGACCATCAGCCACACTGAAGCGGTGGTGTGTGCTGTCCACAAGGGCGAGAGTGCGGCCACTGCGCCTGCAACAACTGCTGTCCAATCCTGCCAACGAGTCCAATTCTTCACCGGAACCTGCCTCCTCAATTCTGGTCCCACTGGTTTGCGGAACACCATCATCCTCGTCTCCTAGTCACACCATCACCACGGCACAAAGTCCCCACTCGGCGCTTTTCCCGAGATGTGCGCAGGGAAGACAGCATCCGGGCACCGAGCTACTCAGTGTGCAGGGCACGTGCCCGCCCGACGGCTAGCGCTACGACGACAGCCACCGCCTGCACCATGACGAGGGTGCTGCTTGTGGCGGCAAGGGTCGCTGGTCCCAGATCGCTTGAGCTGAGCAGGTCAAAGCCGCCGTGGAAGAGCACCACCGGCACGATGCTCCACCGCCCTATCTTCGCCAGCCAGCCCAACCAGAAAGAGCCGGCCACCATGGCAATCATCCAGCCGGCGGCGGCCCAGCCCATGTTTCGAAACCCCGGGTTGAAGATGAATTGTGGAAGGTGCCAGGCTATCCATGTGCCGGCAACCATGAGGGAGGCTGGGACGTAGCCAAGACGGCCGGTTAAGGTCGGCATGAGCCAGCCGCGCCAGCCGGTTTCCTCCCCGATGCCAAACGTCAGGACCCAGACAAGCAACACCAGCACGGCCGAAGCACCCGGCAGCTGCGAGGTCAACCCGAAAGTGGACATCCTCTCCAGTGAACCGCTCACCAGGCGCTCCACCAGAAGCCCGACGCCGACATACGTCAGTATCGAGACCACCACGACGGCCAGGGCCCGTCCAATGCCGGTGACAGAGAACGTTCGGCGTGCCCAGGACCCGAATCCGCCGTCCGGCCGCAAGACGAGGGTCGCGGCGATGGCGCCGAGGGCGGGCCCCATCGAGCCCAGGTAGAAATTCCACGGCATGACCATCGTTGGCCCGCTGAACACCAGTGGCAGCCAGGCCAACCAGGTGAAACCGAAGGTGACGGACACAAAGGTGGCCACTGCCCGTCCCGATGGCTGCCTGCCGTGGCCGGCATTTTCCGGTGCGTGGAATGCTGCGTCAGACATGATGGGTCCCTTCGAATGGAATTCGTTGGGCTTCCATGCCAGCATTGCTGACCTTTGCACGCCAGAGGCCTTGGTCCCGGGATGGGGCGGGGATGCCCGGATTGGCTTCAACTCCACTAGGTCCTTCTCCTCTACTGCCGTTGCGCAGCGCAGTGCAGAGTGGAAATCAACTGACGGGGAGCGATGACATGACAAGAACTGCAAAAATTGACAACGGAACACCGGACCCAAGAAAGGTCAGTGGTGGAGTGGCGGGCGGCATCGTGGCACTTGTGCTGGGGATTCTGCTGGCCATGCTTGGTGTGGCCGGCATCGCCGGTGGTGTTGCCGCCGCGACGGTGTCTGCCGGGCAGGGCCCGGACGGATACCTCAGTTCCCCGACACGGGCATTCACCACCACGTCCTACGCGCTGACCTCTCCGCCAGCCAGGATCGGCACTGACAAGGTTCCCTTTGACCTTGGCAACTTCCGGCTCAGCGCCACATCCTCCAAGCCCGGCGGGCAGGTCTTCATTGGCATCGGACCCAAGACTGACGTCGACCGCTACCTCAGCGGCGTCAACATCAGTGAAATCACCGGCGTCGAGTCAGCACCTTTCCGGGTGCAGTACCGTGATGTGCCCGGGACCGGCGCCGCAACCCCGCCGGGTGACCAGGGCTTCTGGACCGAGTCCGCGTCCGGACCGGGGACCCAGGAAGTCACCATGGACCTGCGCAGCGGCAACTGGGTTGTGGTTGTCATGAATTCTGACGCCGGGGCCGGCGTCACGGTCAATCTGCAGGCAGCTTTCCATTCCTCATTGCTGGGCACCATCCCCCCGGCACTTTGGATTGGCGGACTGGTCCTGTTGGTCCTTGGTTCGGGCTTGGTGGCCCTTGGCGCCGTCATGCTGGGTAGAAGGACTTCCTTGCCGGTGCAACAGCCTGCAAATGCGCTCCCTGCCCCGGTTGGGGTCTACCCGGCAAGGCTCGTCGGCCGGCTGGACCCGCCGCTGTCCCGTGGGCTGTGGCTGGTCAAGTGGCTACTGGCGTTTCCCCATTTCTTTATTCTCTTTTTCCTGTGGTTCGCCGTCGTCATCACCACGATCATTGCCGGCTTCGCCATCCTCTTCACCGGCCGGTACCCTCGCCCGCTCTTTGACTTCGTTGTCGGCGTCCTGCGCTGGAACTGGCGCGTCGTTTTCTACACCTACTCGGCGCTGGCCACTGACAAGTACCCGCCCTTCACCCTCGCATCCACCGACTATCCCGCCGATTTCGACGTCGACTACCCGGAGCGCCTCTCCCACGGGCTTGTGCTGGTCAAGGGGTGGCTGCTCGCGATCCCCCACCTTGTGATCGTCGGCATCTTCAGCAGCACCGTGTGGTGGTCGTGGCCCGGCACTGACAACGGGACAGCGGACTACGGCCGCGCTGCCGGTTTCTCCCTCCTTGGCATACTGGTGCTGGTGGCGGCCGTGGTGCTCCTGTTCACCGGCCGCTACCCACGGACGATCTTCGATCTGGCCATGGGAATCAACCGGTGGATCTACCGTGTTGCCGCCTATGTCCTGTTGCTGAGGGACGAATATCCGCCGTTCCGGCTGGACCAGGGACCGTTCGACCCGGACGAAACCAACTTTCCCCCCAGCGGTTCCGCACCCATGGCAAGCCCAGAGCCGCCGCGGCAGTGATCGCAGCAAGCCAAGCACAGAATGTGCGTCCCCCGGCGGTCAAGTGCGGGCCAGTTCCCGTGGGGCTGTCCAGTGAACAGGTGGCGCGCCGAAACTCGGACGGGCTGACAAACAAGACCTCACAAGCCTCCAGCCGCAGCCTGTGGGAGATCGTTCGCGCGAACGTCTTCACACTGTTCAATGCGATCGTGGCTGGGAGCTTTATTCTGCTTCTCGTCCTGGGCCAGTGGCGCGACGCGTTGTTCGGATTCTCCGCCGTTGGTAACGCAGTGATCGGAGTGGTGCAGGAATACCGCGCCAAAAAGGCCCTCGACCGGCTCGTCGTCATCACCATCCCACGTGCCCGGGTGATTCGAGACGGCACGGTGCAGGAGATTGCTGTGGAGGCCGTGGTGCGCGACGACGTCCTTGTGCTTCGGGCCGGAGATCAGGTTTCCGCCGACTCCGTGATGCTTGATGGCGAGAGCCTGGAGATCGATGAGTCGCTGCTGACAGGCGAGGCAGATCCGATGCTGAAGTTCCCGGGCGAGACCGTGCTCTCTGGCTCAAGTGTGCTTGCCGGTCATGGCAGGGCCCAGGCCACATGCGTGGGCGCCGATTCCTTTGCCGGCCGCCTGAGTGCTGAAGCCAAGCAGTTTTCGCTGGTCAATTCTGAGATTCGGAACGGCCTCAACAGGGTGCTGCGGTGGGTCGCGTGGGCGCTGCTGCCCATCATGCTCATCGTTGTCAACGGCCAAATACACGCCGAGGGAGGCTGGACAGCGGCCATTGCCACAGGCGGCTGGAAAACCGCGTCGGTCGGTGCCGTGGCGAGCGTTATCGCCATGGTTCCGCTGGGTCTTGTCCTGATGACCAGCGTCGCCTTCGCTGTCAGTGGCGTGCGGCTGGCCCGGCAAAAGGTGCTGATCCAAGAGTTGGCAGCCGTGGAGGTGCTCGCCCGAGTGAACGTCATCTGCTTGGACAAGACCGGCACCCTCACCGAAGGCGCCGTTAGGTTCGACGCCGTCCACCTTCCTGGCGTGCCCGCCGGACCGGGAGCAGGACACCAGCACGGCTGGCGCCACAGCCTGGGCTGGTTCGGGGCCGATCCCAACGCAAACGCGACAGCCCGCTGTCTCGCCGATGAATTCCTCCCTGACAACACACTCCTGGCCGTCGACGCCATTCCGTTCTCCTCCGAACGCAAGTGGAGCGCAGTTACCTTCAACGCCGACACTGCCGCCCCGGGCACGTGGGTGCTGGGTGCGCCAGAAATTGTCTTGGCCCGCGGACCGCAGTCCGCGGCACCCGAGGAGGCAACCGCCGTCGTGCTTGCCAAAGCCAAGGAACTGTCCTCGGCAGGAATGCGCACGCTCGTGCTCGCACACAGTGCGGGGACGGCTGCCGGTGTCACACCCGGAACACGCCTCCCGTCCGGAGTGTCGCCGGTGGTGTTGCTGACCTTTCGGGAGAAGGTGCGCCCCGACGCGGCCGACACCCTCAAGTTCTTCCGCGACCAAGGAGTGGGCGTGCGCATCATCTCCGGCGACGACCCCCAGACGGTCGCAGCGGTCGCGCGCGAGGTTGGCATCCACGTCGATGCAGGCTATGACGCCCGCAAGCTACCCACCGACCCCGAATTACTCGCGGACGTGATGGAGCAACAGCGGGTGTTCGGCCGGGTCACCCCGACACAGAAGAAGCAGATGGTTCAAGCCTTGCAGCAACGGGGGCACGTGGTCGCCATGACGGGCGACGGCGTCAATGATGCACTCGCGCTCAAACACGCCGACATTGGCATCGCCATGAACACCGCCGCTGCAGCCACCAAGGCCGTGTCCCGGCTGGTGTTGCTCGATGGACGGTTCGACCGGCTCCCCAACGTCGTGGCGGAGGGCCGTCAGGTAATAGCCAACATCGAACGGGTTTCCATGCTGTACCTGAGCAAGACCGCCTACGCGGTTGCGATATCCGTGGTCTTCGGAGCGCTGGTGTGGGAGTTCCCGTTCCTGCCCCGCCAGCTGTCCGTCACCGACGGACTGACCATCGGGATCCCCGCGTTCTTCCTTGCCCTGATGGTCAACAAGAGCCGCTACCGTCGGGGATTTCTGAAACGTTCGCTCTCCTTCGCCGTCCCTGCCGGTCTTATCCTCACGGCAAGCGTTGTGGCGGTGAATGCGTGTGCGGCCTTGGTCGGTGGTTTTACACCCCAAGACGTTCAGGGCTCATCCGTCATAACGCTCTCGCTCATTGCGCTGTGGATCCTGGGGGTCGTGGCCCGCCCGCTGACTATTGCGCGTGCGGGCGTTGTGCTGGCCATGTGCGGGGTTCTTGTGGGCCTGCTGACGATTCCCCTGCCAAGGGACTTCTTCAATCTGGCGGTGCCACCGCCAACGCTGCTGATCATCACGCTGATTGCCTCAGGCGTAGGAATTTTGGCCGTGGATATCTTGGGCCGGATCCGGGCCCGGGTCAACGCCCGTGCTGGCAGCGGCGTCCCCCAGCGCAAGGCCCCACGGGCACTGGGGCACTAACGCTTGGCTGCCACCATGAGCGCCAAGGCATCGCCCACGTCACTGACCCGCACACAGTGCCCTGCAAAACTTTCGCACTTCAGACAGGAATAGTCCACGCTGACATGCCCGGCAACGTGGCTTGGGCACGGCGCCACAGACTCTATGAGCAGCAGCTGGTCCGTTCCGCACTGGTGGCACCACGGGCGGCCCTCCGAGACACAAACGCTCAGCAATTCTATTGTTTTAGGCATCGAACAAACACCCTTCCATCAAGCACAGCCGAACAACACGCAGGTTTATGTGGCCCCGCAATCCATGAGCGCTTCCTTGATCGTGACATCGGGCAGCCGGTAGGGATAGAGCCCTTCGACCCCTCATTGCCAGCACCCATCAGGGACCTTGTGCCCTAGCTGGCACAGCGCAGCTGACATGTACTAAGAGGAAGGATCCATGCCGCACCACTGCGGGCTGCCCAGCACTCGGAGGATATTTTGACCAATGACAGCCGGCGGCGAAACAGCCCAGCTCAGATCGTCTCGTTCATTGCTGCTGTTGTGGGCGGAACCGCAGCAGTCATCGTGCTCACTTACTGGACGACTAATTCTTGGGCAGTAGGCACCACCGCCGGTGTGATCGCAGGCGTGTTGTCTGCCTCCATGCACCCGGTGCTTTTTCGGAAGCGCTGAGCTTCAGTCAACGGCATTCCTGAACCGCATATGCGGTTCACCCATCGAAGGAGTCACATGCGCACGCTTCAGGACACCAGACCCATCTGGCACGCACTGATCTGGATTGGGATCTATATCCTCGCTGTCAACCTCGGGGACAACGTCGGGGCGATGCTGGACTTCCCGGAACTCACGAGCCTGGTGCTCGTTGCCGTATCCGCCGTTCTCATCGTCTATCTGCGGGGTGGTGGCCGGCTCTCAGCCTACGGAGTTCGGTTGGTGCAGCCAGGAACACCGCCACTCACGCTCTTCTACGTTCCACTCTTCGCGATCGCCTTTCTGGAGTATGCCAAGGGATTCGCGCGCGACCTTGACCTGCAAATCATCCTGTACGCGATTCTCCTGATGGTAGCCGTCGGATTCATCGAGGAGCTCCTGTTCCGCGGCTTCCTGCTCCAGGCGCTGAGGACGCGCGGCAACCTGAATCGTGCAATCCTCATTTCGGGAGTCACCTTCGGCCTCGGCCACATCGTCAACCTCTTACGCGGGTACTCGCTCACAGACCAGGCTCTGCAATTGGTGGTGGCCGTGCTCGTTGGCATCGCGCTGGCATACTGCGTGGCGCTCACCGGAAGCATCATGCCTGGAGTTGCCTTCCACATCTTGTTTAACATCAGCGGCACGATCACCGCACACTCGGTGCTGTGGGATTCCGTGACGGCAGGGATCATCGCGGTCGTGATGATCCCCTACATCCTGTTCCTGCACCATAGCCTCACCAAGGCCGGAGCGGCGATCGTCACCATCCCCGCTTCGACCGCCTCGGCCCAAACGGATGTCACTGCAACACCCACCACTAGGACAAAACGGGGTACACCATGAACGAAGCACTAGTACACATTGACGGATTCAGAATGGATTTCGAGGACACCACGGTTATCCGCGATTTATCCTTCGACGTCAGGCAGGGCGAAACGTTCGGTTTTCTGGGCAGCAACGGTTCTGGCAAGACGACGACAGTGCGGGCGCTACTTGGCATTTACCGGCCCACCTCGGGGACACTGCACATCAACGGAAAACCGTTCAGCCCGGAAGATGGCAGCCGTTTGGGCTACTTGCCGGAAGAGCGCGGCTTGTACAAGAAGGAGCCGGTCATCGAGATCATGACATACTTTGGCCGACTCAAGGGGATGGACCGCCGCACAGCCAAGTCCTGGTCCCTTGACTATCTGGAACGTGTGGCCCTGGCGGACAAGGCCAAGCTCCGGCTAGACAAGCTCTCCGGCGGGCAGCAGCAAAAGATTCAGCTGGGGGTGACGATCATGAACGATCCGGAACTGCTGATTCTGGACGAACCCACCAAGGGTTTTGACCCGGTCAACCGGCGCCTGCTCATGGACATTATTGCCGACCAGAAGAAGGCGGGGGCCACCGTCGTCATGATCACCCACCAGATGGAAGAGGTTGAACGACTGTGCGACCGTGTTCTTCTGCTGAAGAACGGCACCGCCGAAGCCTACGGAACCATTGATGAGGTGCAGAATCGATACGGCGGAAGGATGGTGCGGCTCAAATACTCGGGTCAGATCCCAGAGTCACCACACTATTCGGTGGCGCTGGAACAAAAGAACTATGCGGAACTGGCCCTGATCGACGAGGAAGATGAATCCCTCATTTTGCGTGGGCTGCTCGACGCCGGAGTGCGTGTTCGCGGCTTCACCGTCACCAAGGTTTCCCTGGACGATATCTTCATAAAGATCTACGGGGACCAGAACGTGGCATATCAACGCGAAATGGCGGGAGTGTGACCATGACACAGCACAATCTGGGCACCGTGGTCTCCTTCGAGTTCTTCCGGACCATCAGCAGGAAACAGTTCTGGCTTGGAACCCTGGCTTTCCCGGCGGCCATTGCCGTCATTCTCGTGCTTACCGTCATCAGCAACACCACCACCAGCAGCACCAGCGACGCCCAGAAGAGCGCCCAGTTCAGCGTCACCTACACCGACGCTTCAGGCCTTGTCACGGACCAGAGCGCAACCATGTTCGGCGCCATTCAAGCCAGCAGTTCCGACCAGGGCATTGACGCCGTCAAGGCGGGTACAACGGATGCCTACTTTGCTTTCCCCGCGGATCCGGCCATGGAACCCATCCACGTCTATGCAGTTGATCAGGGGATCTTCGAGAACGGAAAATACGCTGCTGTCGCGCAGGAGATGCTCAGCCAGTCCGTACAGGAAAAGATCGGCTCACCACAACTGGCCAGCATCGCCCAACATCCCGCGACAATCAACGTCACGACCTATCAAGGATCCACCGAGGCCGGGGGCCTCAATTCTGTGGTTCCACCTCTGCTCTTCATCTTGGTCTTCTACGGGTTGATCATGTTGCTGGCAGGACAGATGGTTAATTCGACGCTGGAGGAGAAGGAAAACCGCGTTACGGAAATGATCCTCACAACACTGAAACCATCAACCCTGATTACCGGCAAGGTCATCACCTTGTTCATGATCGGACTGCTGCAAGCCCTTGTCTTCGCCCTGCCTGTCGTCATCGGTTACGTGTTCTTCCGTGACCAGTTGAACCTGCCGTCCTTGGATCTCACACAGCTGGTCTTTGACCCGGTGCGCATGACCGTGGGGTTCTTGATCATGCTCGGCGGCTTCTCCCTGTACACCACCACGCTTGTCGCTGTGGGGGCAGCCATGCCGACCGCCAAAGAGGCCGGTAGTTTCATTGGTGTCATGATGGCACTGATCTTTGTGCCGTTTTACGTGATCGGCTTGGTCGTCTCGGACCCGCACACCATCATCGTGCAGATCTTCACCTATTTCCCGTTCACCGCACCAACCACCGCGCTCGTCCGCAACGGACTTGGCACGCTGGGGAGTGTTGAGTCGATCATCGTCATCGCCATCCTTTTCTTCTCGGCAGCCTCAATGCTCCGCCTGGCCGTCAGCATTTTCCAGTACGGGTCGATCTCGTACACGAAGAAGGTCCCGTTGCGGTCCGTCCTGTCCGGAAAGGCGGGGTAGGTGGGACATGCCCAATCCATACGATGTTCGACGGAGCGCGTGAGGAAACTGCTGACGATACTGACGATCGTCGGGATGGCCCCGTCGTTCTTGCCGTGACCTCGACCATCACTAATCTGGTGTTGGGTGCTTACGCGCAGGGAACCGTCAAGCCGTATGGTCAGCGTGTCAGTATCGACGGCGGCCAGGTCAACGTCTCTGTGGCCGGAACAGGTGGACAGACCGTGGTTGTGCTCAGCGGCTACGGGACCGCCTCACCGGCACCGGACTTCACTCCCTTGATCAAGGAGCTCAAGGACGAGTACACCGTTGTTGTCATCGAGCGGTTCGGATATGGCTACAGTGACAGGGGCGCCACCGAGCGAACTGTCGAGAACATCTCAACCGGGCTGCACGACACTCTTTCGACCCTTGGCGTGAAAGGGTACTACCTTTTGATGGCCCACTCAATGGCGCGAGCTCGACAACGCAACTCGAGAGCGGCTGGAAGAGAGGTATACAGCACAAGCGTTTGAGTATCAGGCAGCAAATGTTCAGCTCGGGCAACATCTAGTGTTGGATCTATCAAGTCACGAGTCAGGTACGCCACATATTTCTGACTCCGTTTGGGTTACTCATCGCTGGACTCAATCCAGTGCTCCAAGTCAGAGCCTTGTTGTCGCGGTGGTTCGCGGAAACAGGCCCACCCCGAGCGGCATGCGATAGTAGATTCCGTTGCGGCTTGTCCGACAAGCCACCCAAACCTTACTTAGGTTGCTTGGATGAAGGCGTCGCGCACCTGTTTGACTCCTGGAAGGTAGTTCAGGCTCCGTGCCTGCACTGTGGCTTGGCCCTGTGTTTTTTGCGGCACCCTCTCAGAACGCGAATCCCGTAGTGGCAGACATCAGTATTCTTACACTCCAGGTAGCCGAAGCAGCTGTCTTGCGTTCAGAAGCTCGCAGACCAGTTATCAGACCGACATAGGCTAACGTCGCTGGATGCGTTGCCGATGACCGCCAACGAACCGACATCACCAGCGTCACATCCCCCAGCGTCACACTTCTGGCACCCAAGCAGGTGGCCGTCACGGCCAGTGTGACTGAGTATTTGAGGCTTTGAGCACCACCTGATCGTGCGGTTCAGCACCACAGTTCGTGTGAGAGAGCGCCAGTGGTGGTGTGGCTGGGAACCACTGACGCCCTCCGTCATGGATTACGAGTCGGCCTGTGCGGTGTGCTCCCTCATGTTGTAGGTGCCGGTCTCGACCCAGATCGTGTTGTGGATGATCCTGTCCATGATGGCGTCCGCGTGAACACCGGAGCCGAGGCGCTGGTGCCAGTCTTTCTGCGAATACTGGGTGCAGAACACGGTTGACGTTTCGCCGTAGCGGCGCTCCATCAGCTCCAGCAACATGCCGCGCATCGATTCCGTCGGCCGATCCAGCAACCACTCATCAACGACGAGCAACGTGAACGCGGCGTACTTGCGCAGGAACTTCCCGGACCCGCCGGGGCTGTCTTGCGCGGCGACCCAGGCCTCCTCCAGGTCGGGCATGCGGACGTAGTGGGCTCTGATGCGGTGTTCGCAGGCGCGTTTGGCCAGAGCGCATCCCAGATACGATTTCCCCGAGCCGGTGAATCCTTGGAAGACAACGTTCTGCTGTCGGGCCACGAAGGAACATGTGCCGAGCTGGGTCAGGAGTTCTCGGTTGAGGCTGCGCTCCTGGAGCAGATCAATGCGGCGCAGGTCAGCGTTTGGGTAACGCAGCCCCGCCCGCCGGATCAGACCCTCGACCTTGGAGTGAGTAAAGGTGGAATAGGCGTCATCGACGACTAACCGCACCCGCTCTTCGAACGGTATGCCGATGCTGAGCGTCTCGTCCTGACTGTCAATCGCGGCCAAGAGTTCACCGGCGTTCATTTCACGCAGCTTGCGTTTGGTCTCCCCGTCCAGCCGGCTCATCGGGTGCCGCCAGCGTAGTAGGCGCTGCCGCGGACGTATCCGCCGTCCTCAGCCTCAGACTCATCGGGGACGTGCCCCGTTTTATCTTGCCCGGTGTCAAGGATTGGCCGCAGGTGTGCGTAACGAGGAGAGCGGATTGGCCCGCGCAACGCCAGCACACAGGCCGCTTCGACCCGGGCCGGGGAGAACCGGCGAGAGAGGCGTAGCACCGCCAACGCCGGGTCAAAGCCAGCCTCCTCGATCGAGGCCGCTTCGAAGATCTTGCCGATCACCGTCACCGTAGCCGGGCCCATCCGGGCTGCCCAGTCATCGATCCGGTCCCGGTCCCAAGCCTGCCAACTGCGCCCCTCAGGCAAGTCCGCGTCGTTGCTCTGATACTGATTGACCGTGCTTGCCGGCAGCAGCAGGTGGCTTGTCAGACGCTCATCACTGCGATAAACCTCCAGCATCGTGTCCGTCACGCGAAGGTCAACATGGGCGCCGATATGGCCAAAGGGCACGGAGTAGAAGTTCTTCGCCCAGACCACGTGAGCGTTGTTGTTCACCTTGCGCTTATAGATCCACGTGCTGATCTCGAACGGAGCTGCCGGTAGCGGTTGCATCAGCGGCAGCTCCTCGGTGGTGAACACACTGAGCCGGGACCCGGGGCGTTTCTGGAACGGCTGCCGATTATAGGCATCGATCTTCTCCCGGATCCGGGTGCGCAACTGCGCCAACGACGTGAACTGCTCGTGCCTAAGCCCCGCGATAACCCAGGTCGCAACATGTGAAACCGTGTTTTCGACGCTCGCCTTATCTTTTGGTGCCCGAACTCTGCCCGGCAGTACCGCGGCCGAATAGTGCGCCGCCATTTCTCGGTAGGCGTCGTTGAGAACGACCTCGCCCTCACGGGGGTGGGAGATCACCCCGGTCTTCAGATTGTCGGGAACCAGGCGTGGAACGCTGCCACCGAAGAAGGCGAACATCGATGCATGTGCACGCAGCCAGGACCCCTGGCGCATATCCAGGCTCGCTTCCACGAACGCGTACCGGCTGAACGGCAGGCAAGCGACGAACAAATACACTTTCGAGAGCTCACCGGTGCTCGGATCCAGCAGTTGCATCGTGGGTCCGGACCAGTCCACCTCGATGCTGCGGGCAGCCTTGTGACCAACCCGGGACGATGCTCCAGTCACGGCCGCGTGCTCACCATAAAGCCGACAGAACCTGTCGTAGCTCATGACCGCTTGCCCCGCGCGAGAAGTCTCGTCGACATACTCCTGATGCAAAAGCTTCAACGTCACCCCAACCCGCGCCAGCTCGGTGTGTACCCGAGCCCAGTCTGGCTGCGCGAACACGCTTTCCCGGACCCCGCGGCCGGGAAACAACGCCGTGTATACCTCGGCCTCCGACAGCTCGGCGACGTCATCCCAACCAAGTCCTGCCAGCTGCGCCGCATCCAGGACAGCCTGAATGCTGTGCCGGGATATCTTGTGAGCGGACTCAATCGCTCTACGCGACAGGTTTTGATTACGTAGCTGCAACACCAGCTTCGCTTTGATCTTCCGTACCATTACCAGTACTCCTTCCACCACGTGGCCATCACATGGTGGAAGGAGCCTTGCAGGTGGTGCTCAACCACACCAATGGTGGTGTTCAACCACACCGGCCGCACTGCCGAGCGATGGCGCTTACCCGCACCACAGGCGGAGCCCACAGAAGCCAATATTCAGTGTGACGGCAAGTCATGAGGTAACCGGGTCGGCTAGCTATGCAGAGGTGTGACCAAGCAAACCCGCTCCGAATGCAACACCACGTTCAAACCCGCCAGCAAACTGCAGCTCTTCTGCGTGCCACGCCAAGATATTTGGTGAGGTGGCCGCCGTCGTTCTTCCGACATGGCGTCGGCGGTCATGTAATTCCAGTCTCCTTTCGACATGGATAGGTGAACGTCCACGTAGAAGAGGAGAATCCGATGAGCGAGCAAACAAGCCATGCCCCTTCCACCGCAGCAATCGCGGAGGAATGGCTGACCCCACGGGACATCTGCCGGGAACTGCAGATCCCCGAGCAGACCTTCTACCAGTGGCGCGTCAAGCACCTCGGGCCACGTGCCCACCGGATTGGCCGGCACCTGCGCATCAGCCGGAGCGATCTAAATGAGTGGCTAGCAACGACGGAAGATCACTTTGCCTAGGGCACGCTTGCCATTGGGAACTTGGGGGCAGATCACCCGCAAGCAACTCAAACCAAAAATTTGGCGTGCTCGCGCTAAGTTTCGCTCCTTCGACGGTGCGGTCCGCCGATACGAAGCCTGGGGACCTTCTGGCCCAAAAGCAGAGGCAGCACTGATCCACAAACTCACACTTTTGATCCCGGTCAATGAGGATGAGATCGGACCGGAGATGCAACTGCGCGAACTTTCACGGATCTGGTGGGCGGAGTTTGAAGACCTCGGCAGGGCCTCCAACACGAGCAAACGGTATCGGGAACTCCTGGACACCCACATCCTGCCAGGCACCGGCGAGCTGACGATCAGGGAAGCCAACGTCAATGCCCTCGACAGGTTCCTCAAATTCATCCGAACCAATAGCGGCGCAACGACTGCCAAGATGTGCAAGACCATCCTGTCCGGGATGCTCAGCCTCGCTACACGGCACGGCGCCATCAGCGCCAACCCTCTACGTGAAGTCGCCAAGATCCCCATCGTTACCAAGGAAGTCCGAGCCCTGACGCTGGAGGAGGTCATCGCCCTTCGCAAAGGCGTGTACAAGTGGCAGCAACCAACAGGGCGCCCCAATGGGCTGCATGAGAAGGACATCCTCGACGTCGTCGACATCATGCTGGCCACCGGGGCACGCATCGGCGAGGCCCTTGCCATTCATTGGACTGATGTGGACCTGGAGTCCGAAAAGCCGACAGTGACGATCAATGGAACTGTCATCAAAGTCAAGGGAACAAGTGGCCTGAAAATTCAAGACCATCCGAAGAGTTCCAACTCTCGGCAGAGGTACTTCGTACCTTCCTTTGCCGTAGAAATGCTCCGCAAACGTCAAGCCGACACTGCGCGAACCAACGACCTTGGCCTTGTCTTCGCCTCCAGTGTGGGCACCATTCGTGATCCCAACGGCTTTCGCAAGCAATGGCGAGAGGTCCGAGAAGCCCTCGGTTATGACTTGGTTACGCCGCACACGTTCCGAAAGTCAGTCGGAACGATCCTCGCCAACACCCAGGGCATTGCAGCCGCAACTGCACAGCTTGGCCATTCCAATGAAAAGATCACCCGCAAACACTACGTCCAGAAGACGCATGAGGCGCCGGACAATACAGAGGTGTTGCAGGCTTTTGGTCGCAATCACGATGTCTAAGTCGCTACAAATTGCCAAAGTCTTTGCATGGTTGGTTCACATGCACCAACCCGAGCTGAATTTCTCCCGCTGATCCTTCCGCGGCGGGGAAGCCAAATTCTCGGCGACAAAGCCCTCAAGCTCGTCCCGCAGCGCCGCGACCTGATCTTCCTTCATGGCAAATAAATAACAGATCCCGCACAGAATTAAAAAACTCCCGCACAAGACCTAACAAAGTACTACTAGCATCAGGTGGCGTGTCGACCAGACTGCTGGCAAACCCTAACAATTCGTGACGGGCATGACAGCAGTCTGGCAGTTGTCCTAGATATTCCTATACCTTGACGGAAAGGGCCATGCGGTCCGCACGCTTCTGGCGCTGCACTGCCGGGTCAGGAACAGGCGCGGCGGCTAGAAGCTTTTGCGTGTAGGAATGCTGCGCGTGGTGAAGGATGCTCTGGGTTGGACCGATTTCGACGACACTTCCTTGGCTGAGCACCGCCATCCGGTTTGCGAGTTGCTCAACGACGGACAGGTCATGGCTGATGAACAGGCAGGAGAAGCCCATGTTCTTCTGGAGCTCGAGCAGGAGTTCCAGCACCGACGCCTGAACCGAGACATCCAGGGCGGAAGTAGGCTCATCAGCGACCATAAGAACCGGATCGATGGCTATGGCTCTTGCGATGCCCACACGCTGCCTCTGGCCACCGGAAAGCTCGTGTGGATATCTGCCGACCCAGTCGCCGGGAATCCTGACGCTGTCGAGAAGCTCCTTCGCCTTGGTATCGAGTTGTCTGTTGTTTAATCTTGTTCCCGTCCAACGTAGTGGATCCGTTACACTTCGCCCGATCGTTGCTCGCGGGTTCAACGAAGAAGCGGGGTCTTGAAAAACCATTGCTACATTTCTTCTTATCTCTCTCTTCTTTCTGGTATCTGCCACACCAATGTCTGCTCCGTTTATAAGAATTGACCCAGCAACTGAGGGAATGAGGCCAATGGCAGCCCTTCCGATCGTTGATTTACCCGATCCAGACTCACCAACGAGTCCGAGTATCTCCCCAGTTTGTATAGCAAAAGAGACATCGTTGACAGCACGGAATCCCGGTTTTCTCCGAGTACCAGGATATTCAATGACGGCATTTTTGAACTCCAGAGTAGTACTGGATGACCCCTCATGATCTATCTTGCCGCCAGGCATTTCGTCATTGTGCTTGTTGGTGGTTCCCCGGCCCAAATAGGGGACTGCTTCAAGCAGGTCACGTGTATATTGCGCTTGAGGCGCGGCAAACAGCTGCTCTGTTTTAGCGTCCTCCACGACACTGCCGCCGGACATCACGAAAACGCGATCAGCGACGTCCGCCACTACCCCCATATCGTGCGTAATGAGAAGGACCGCCATCCCCATCTTCTTCTGGAGCTCCAGTATCAGATCTAGGATTTCAGCCTGCACGGTTACGTCTAGAGCGGTTGTCGGTTCATCTGCTATGAGGAGCGTCGGCTCCGACGATATGGCCATTGCGATCATTACCCGCTGTCGCTGGCCGCCGGACAATTGGTGTGGATAGTGTTTAAGCTTCTCGTCCGGATTCGGCATGTGAACCTGGTGGAGAAGTTTCAGCGCGATTTGCGAAGCTTCTTGTCGGGATATTTTCCTGTGGCTTTGAATCGTTTCGCAGAGCTGACTCTCAACGGTGTAGACGGGGTTGAGCGCGGTCATGGGTTCCTGGAAAATCATAGAAATGCCCTGGCCTCGTAGCGAGCGGAGCCTTGCCTCCGGAGCCGAAAGAAGTTCCTCGTCCTGAAACTTGATGGACCCCAAACGCCTCGCATTCTTGGGGAGGAGGTTGAGCACAGACATGGCTGTGACAGATTTGCCCGAACCTGATTCTCCGACCAACGCGACGGTTTCTCCGTGGTTGATCTCGAGCGATACCTTTGAGGTAACTGCCCTCCAACCCTTGTGTATCCGGAATTCTACTGACAGATCATTGATTTCCAGTATCGGAGTACTCATGTTATTTCCTTGATTTCGGATCGAGGTATGCTCGGAGGCCGTCTCCGAGCAGGCCAAACGCAAGAATGGTCAGAACAAGAGCAGCGCTTGGCACGAGAATCCCCATGGGGTAGCTGGTGATGTAACGCTGACCTTCGGCGACCATTGCACCCCATGATGGCGTGGGAGGGACGACGCCCAAACCAAGGTAGCTAAGGCCGGACTCTAGGAGAATGGCTTGAGCCATGATCAACGAGAACTGCACTATGATCGGCGCCGAGACGTTTGGTAGCACAACCTTGAACAGTGTTACTGGCGTCTTGGCGCCAAAAGCCCGGGCAGCCTCTACATACTCTTCCCGTTTGACCGACAGCGTTTGACCGTAGGTGATGCGGGCGAAGGTCGGGGCAAAAAGCACACCCATGACTATGATCAAGGTGATCGGCCCTGGCCCATAGATCGTTACGGCGAGCAGAGCGAGAATGATAGGAGGAAAGGCAAGAATGACGTCGACAACAAGGCGCATAGTCAACGTCTCGGCTAGCCCTCCGAAGAACCCACCCACGATCCCCATAAATGTTCCGACTGTGGCCGCAAAGATGGTCGCTCCCAGAGCGATGAATAGCTCTATCCTCGCCCCGAACATAATACGCGACAGGACATCCCTACCAAGCTCATCCGTTCCGAGAAGATGCCCTCCGGAAAAGAGAGGCAGCCTCTTGTTCGCAATGTCCTGTGCGAGTGGATCCGCTGGCGCTATGACAGGTGCCAGAATCATCACGATGATGATTGCAACCACGTAAATCAGAGCCGCAGTCCGAAGAGGACCCATGGCTTGTCTAAGCTTGGCGGTACGCAGTCTAGGCACTGCTATCTGTGTCTTCGACATCACTTCCTCACTCTCGGATCAAGAAGCCCATAAACAACGTCGACCACAATATTGATGAAAATAAACATCAACGCGATGATAATCACGATTCCTTGAACCACGGCATAGTCACGGTCTGAGACGGATTCGACCAGGAGGCTGCTGAGACCCGGATAGTTGAAGACCCTCTCCGCCAAAACGGTGGATCCTAGAAGTGTTCCGAATCCAAGTCCGATGACGGTAGCCACCGGAGTCATCGAGTTCCGAAGCACATGGCGACGAAAGACCTTCAGCGGTGAATGCCCAAATGCGGTGGCTGTTCTCACCCAGTCTTGGTCCATAGTTTCTAGCACCGAGGACCGTGTCATGCGGGCGATGATGGCTGTAAAACCGAGTGACAGAGCTACTGCAGGCAGGATGAGCAGTTGAAAATGCTTTCCCGGGTTCTGTTGCCAGGTAGTGAAACCACCCGCTGGCAGCCATCCAAGGTTCAAGGAAAAGACGAGTATCAGTAGCGTGCCTAGGACATAGACAGGCAGCGCTACCCCCAAACTAGTCAGAACACTGCTGGTGCTATCAACGAAGCCACCTCGGGCGGCAGCCCACGCGCCAAGTGGAATGCCAACCGCCATGGAGATGAGGGTTGCAAAAACGACCAGTTCAATCGTCCTTGGGAGTCGCTGTGCAATTGATTCGGCGACGGCGTCGCCGGTCCGGATGGACTGACCCAAGTCGCCGGTGAGGATTCCCTTCAAGAAGTTCCAGTATTGGATGGGCAGCGAACCGTTAAGCCCCAGCTGTTCACGCATAAGCTCTACCGATTCAGGGCTCGCACTTGTATTTCCGCTGGAAAGCAAGAGCTCTACCGGATCGCCGGGTATTAACCGGATGGCCGAAAAAATCAGCGTCAGGACTAGGAAAACCAATACGGCTCCCATACCTACTCGACGCAGGATGAAAGATGTCACGTTGGTTCCTATTCGGAGAGGGAAATGTCGGCGAAGGAGTAGCCACTGTAGAAGCTCAGGAAGCCGGGGAGGTTCTTGAACCCGCTGACGTTGGAGTTGTAGGCGAAGGCCTGTTCACGCGTGTTGATCGGCGCGTAAGGTACATCCTCCTGCATGATTTTCAATGCATCGCCGTAAGCTGCTTTTTTTGCAGTATCGTCCGTCGCCCTCAGGCCTTCATCGAGCTTGGAGTTCAGCGCAGGGTTGTCGTAGCCGAAACTGCGCAGGAAGCTGTTCGGCCCGGAAACTAGGCCTTTGATGTAGGTTGGGTCCGCAACAATTCCTGCACCGCCGGCTACAGCAAGGTCGTAATCGCCCGAATTGCCTTTGGCAACCCTTGTCGACCAATCAGGGGCATCTAGCGTGACATTGATCCCTATTGCTGCGAGGTCTGCTTGGGCGGAGAGTGCCGTATCCTGCAGGAACGTGTACTGCGAGGTCGTCAGCATCTTGGCGTCGAAGCCATCCGGGTACCCTGCCTCCGACAGCAAGTCCTTGGCCTTGGCAACGTCATAGCTGAACAATTCGGTGCTATTCGGGTCGTAGGCTGGATTGTCCTCTGGGATTTTCACTCCGGCAAGGGGCTCGCCATGCCCTTGAAAGGCAGCCTCGACGGCGTTCTCCCTGTTCAATGCGAAGGCAACAGCCTGTCGGACCTTGGCATCAGCGAAGGGCCCTTTGGTGACATTGAACTGAATAAACTGGAGCGGACCGGATTGGGCATCGAGCGTCATGTCAGCTGTGCCGGAGACCCTGTCGTAGTCAGGCCATGGAACGTAGTCGATGATGTCGACGTCTCCGCCAAGAAGTGCGTTGGTTCGGGCAGAACCATCGCTGTAAAAAGACATGTCTATCTGGCCGAGTTCAACATTGTCGACGTCGTAGTACTTGTCGAACCTATTCATCAAGAGGTTGACACCCCTGTTGTGTTCTGCGAGTACGAAAGGGCCAGCACCGATTTGGTTCGGTATGTCTTTCGCCAACGAGGCATCTGGAACGATTGCCGCCGTTGGAATGGCCAAGTACTCGAGGAACGCGGAGTTGGCGCCCTTGAGGTGGATGACACCGGTGTTGTCATCTTTGACCTCTACACTCTCGATGTCTTGTAGTCCGACATATAGGGTTGAACCGTTAGCCTTGGTCGCATAGTACTCCAGCGACGATTTCACATTGTTAGCTGTCAGGGCGGATCCATCGTGGAAGGTCAATTCGGGCCGTAGCTTGAACGTGTAAGTGACGGGATCGGTCATCTCCACTGACTCAGCGAGGCCTTCTACAACTTTGCCCTCCTTGTCATAAGCCATGAGGCCGCGGTGGATCAGGGTCATCATGGTGTTGCCGACAGTGCCCTGGTCAACACCTGTGATCAGGTTGGCTGGTTCGTTTGATATTCCAAATCGGAGCGTTTCCGTTCCCGTTCCGTTGTCTCCGGTTCCAGTACTCGCCCCTGAACAGGCACTGAGCGCGAGCAAACTTGCTGCAGCGAATGCGGTCAGCTTGGCTGCCTTCGAAAGGCGCCCCGCTGCGTGGCTGGCTGTTGCCGGCCGAATAGACTTTTTTCCGAACAAAGTATGCCTCCTGGTATTTAGGGTTTCGAACTGGATGGGCTCCGGTTCAAACGGGTTAGAGCTTACGTCGCAAGTATTGTGCGAGCACTATGGTGACATTCAGTCGTTGACTGCGACCTTGAAGCGCCGCAGTTCCAGCGCGGGGTTCTTCAGTCGTACAGCTTGCAGACGTTCATTGGAGAGATCTGCCACGGCGACAGCCGTCTGCTCCCCCACAGATGCGAGGACTACACCCATCGGGTCGATAATCATGCTGTTTCCGGCACCTGTGGGAGAGCACTGGTCCGCCGCAGCGACGTAGATGGTGTTTTCGATGGCCCGAGCTCGGAGCAGAGTGGTCCAGTGGTCTTCTTTTAGGGGCCCCGGAACCCACTCTGCCGGAAGAAGGAGGACCTGTGCTCCTTCGTCAACAATCCTGCGGGTGACCTCGGGGAATCGCAGGTCGTAGCAGGTTTGCATCCCAAACTTGAGACCATCAACTTCGAATGTCTCGGGCGCTTCCACTTCACCGGGACGCACCAGATCGGATTCTTTGTAACCAAAAGCATCGTAAAGATGCAATTTCCGGTAAACCGCGACGATGTCGCCGTGGGGTCCAAGCGCAACAAGCGTGTTGGATATTTGTTCGCTGCTTTCCAACTCCTCGTTGATCCCGGCAACGATGAATATGGATAGTTCCTCTGCAAGCCCCGCCAGGGCCGTCACGAAAGATCCTGAGAGCGGTTCTGCTGTTTCCAAGAAGCTTTTGTCCATTGATGGCGCCGTAAACATGGCGTACTCAGGCAGTACGACCAGACGGGCGCCGAGTTGTGCCGCCTGCCTGACTAGTTCCGTAACCGACTTTTCGTTCTGCTGTTTATCCAGGCCCGGGGCGAACTGGGCTACTGCTATGCTGACCATGAAATCTTCCTTCTAGTTTTATTGGTACCAGACCGAGCTTGGACGGGGCTTTGGGCCTTTTTAGGCACTGACCTCAGTGGTAAGAGAGTCGGCAAGTCTCCGGGTCTGCTCAAACGGAGCTGAGAACCCGGCCACGAGAGCGCCATGTTGCATGGTAAGTGCGAGCTGGTCTGCACCATTTCGGAGGGCAAACTCCTTTTCTTCCAAGCTCCAAGCAGGCAGAACCCAAGCTTTACCGGCGGCAGCCGCAGCCATCGCCACCCGCTCCAGGTCCGCGAAATCGCCCTCCGTGCGGGCGTACGCCCCGCGATTGCGGCGCAGCGAGAGGTCGGATGGGCCGACAAAGACGCCGTCGACGGTATCCAGGGCAAGGATGGCCTCCACATCCTCAAGTGCTCCTGCGTCTTCAATCATGGGGTAACAGCGAGTCCGTGCATCCTGCTGGGATACCCATTCGTTGGTGAACCCGCCGTAGGAGGTGGTGCGTCCGCCCGCGAAACTGCGGTCTCCCAAGGGAGGGAACTTGGCAAAAGCTGTCACTGCCCGTGCATGTTCGACATTTTCGATGTGAGGAATAACGACGGCATCAGCACCGAAATCAAGTGCCTGCTGGATCGGCCCCCTCTCAGGGCCCAGAACCTTAGCAATCACCTCCAAGTCCAGTGACTTCAAGAATGGAATAAAGCGTTCAAGATCGGCGAGATCAAAGGAACCGTGTTCTATGTCCAGAACTACAGCCCCATAACCGATTCCCCGAGCTATCTCCGCGGCAGCAAAATTTGGATCCGAAAGCCAAACAGCGAACTGGCGGTTGGGTGAAACGAGAGACATTATTGCTCCTTAAGAGGTCCTGAAAGTGTGCGCTGTCCCACACCAGATGCTCTATAGCCAACCATATGCGTCATGTATACACAAGAGATACTTGAAATATTTTGCTTGGGAGGCGATAGTAGACACAGGGATCAACCGGATACTTCAGTACGGGAGCATCCACCCTCGTCGAGACTGCTTCGTATGCATGGTGTATATGCAACGTGGAAGCTCTTAGAGACAACGAAATGAAGGAACATGAAGATGGTTGATATTGGGGCACCGACTCCTGTTCGCGCGGGCCCGGCTCGAATTCGTGTTTACCAATGGCTGCGCGATGAAATCATCAGGGGCAGCATAGAAGCGGGACGCTTTCTGGATGAGCAGTGGGTCTCCGAAGCGACTGGGGTGTCCCGCACTCCGGTGCGCGAAGCATTCCAGCAATTGGAGGCGGAAAAATTCATCACGTTGTTGCCACGCAAGGGCGCTCAGGTGCGGACTGTAACTTCGCGTGAACTGGAGGAGGTCTACCAGAGCCGCCTTCTGATAGAGGGTCAAGCGCTCGGCGTTATGTGCGCACTGGAGCTTCGTGTTCCCATCGAGATGCTTAGCCTGATTGAACAGATGGAAGCGGCCAGCGACGCCCTGGATTGGTTCACAGTGTCATCGCTCGACCGACGCTTCCACCGGTCGATCGTTGCCTCTGCCGACAATACAGTCCTCACTGAACTGTACGACACGTTGCGATCACGCCAACAGCGGGTGGCCGTTCGAGCCCTGACTGCTCGACCAGAACGAGTTGGGATAATCAACAAACAACACCGGGCTATCGTAGACGCCATCTCGAACCATGACGCGGACTCCGGTCTCCAACTACTCAGACTCCACCTCCAGCCAGTCTCCGAAATTACGTCTGTTTTACCCACAGATGGTTAGGCGATTCCAAATCCGGCGGCGGAATACCCTACGGTGTGGTGACCGACGGGCTTGGACCCGCTCAGTCCATGGTCGGTGAAGACCAGATTAGAGCTCATGCCGCTGTACGTAACATGCAGTTGATTCAGTCACCGGTTTACAGTGACGGTCCTTGCAAATCCTGTACTGGTCGGTTCGTCTCACCTAGGCACATCAAAGGCCAATTTCAGTTTTCCTGAAAATGGCTCAGATTAAACACATCATCCACATGCCGCGGGCCAGGCTCCACGCCGTCGGCCTCAACAACGGAGCACCCTTGAGGATATCCCGGCACCGATCTTGGAACGACCGCTGGGCGACATCATACTGATTGTTGCCGTTGACACGCCAGAACAGACAGCGGTTCCATCGAACGGGGCGTCGCTTGCCATGACGGAACTTCCAAACGATCTTGTTGAGCTTGGCAACCGGATTCGAACTCTTGGCTATCCCGGTGTGCCCGACGATCGGGAACTCTCAACTAAGTAGCCCGACAGGACCAATCAGCTGGGGCAAGGCATGCATGGCCGAACCGATTTGCCCACCCACTCTCGTTAGTACGTGGCGATGAGTTCAGGCACCATGGGGAAAGCTTGCGGAAGCGGTCGGGACCTAGCGTCGGTCGCCGAACTCCCTTCGCAGGGCCCCCAAAATGTCGCCGAGGGTACTGCGTACCTGGCCGGAATCGTAGCGGATTTGTTGGACGCCATCGAGGTTGCTGAAAACCTCGACTCCATTTTCGACTACCGCTATTGCTCGATTGAAGCCGAGTTTGCCTTTGAACAAACCTACTTCGTGGACAACATTCTGACGCGCGCGCCGACTTCCGTCTGGTGCTTCATCTTCTGCTGACATAACTAGCCTCGATACTTGGTCAGTGCCAAACTGTAAGATCTTGAGAACACGAGAGAATTGGGGCGACATGGGACTGACTCGCAAAACGCTGAGCCTGACATTCACGCTTGGGACCTACAAATACAGGTCCAAGGCGGAGAAAGCGGAGCGGAATGCAAGGTTGGCGACCAAAGCCGTCTTACGGCAGAATACTCTCCTGAGCATTCAAAATGATCTGATTGTTGCTCAACTCGAGGATCCGGTCGAGAATCAACGCCTCGCCAAGGAGAAAAAAGCTGCGGCCGAGAAGGCTGCGATGGCGGCCAGGAAGCCGCTCCCCAGCAGGGTGCGGCGAGACAAGAAGCGCGATAATGAAGCGGCCAAACTAGCTGCGAAGATGCCCTCGACCGTGCCAGAGGTTGTAGTTCCGCCGCCCCTGCCACCCGTGCAGTTGGCCTCTCCTGAGGTAGCGCACGTTCTGACGTTCAAGATGATGGACGACGCCAAGAACGCTGTCATAAATCAACAGAACGCGTCAACACAATTTGTGATGGATTTTCTTGACACCAACAAGGATGTTGCCTCTCACATTCTCAGGGCGCTCGAGAAGCGCGGCGTCGTTAGCGCTCCAAACGGCTCCGGGGCTAGGGAAGTCCTCTCTGCAAAGCCACAGCCCTAGGGGAATTTTGAGCGGCGCCCCGATGAAGACCAGACACCGTTGACGGGTTGCCAATCTCAGTGAACCATGCACCGCTTTTAGCCCATGTCTGAGGCGTAAAATGGTGGGAAGAACTGGCGTCACACGCTGCCCGTAGTGGATTTCAGGCAAACCTGTTTTCATGGCATCAGCCGCCGGAGGCCAAAAGATCATCGGGAGCGAAAAGGAGCCGCTCCCCTTTTACTCCCCCTTTTCAACCAAGAACTACGCCAATGCTCGACATGCCACAGTCTTCGGAAACGATGCATGACCCCGGAAACACGCGAATTTTGGTAAGTAACCATACCCATCAAAATCCACGCGGCTAGATTCTCTTGGCCGCCGGTTCGAGTCCGGCCCGGGGCACAAAAAGGGCCTCTGACCTGCGGTTTTACTGTTTCGACCGGGTGCGCCGAGGGGCCAAATCACGTTCTACTCACGTTATTGAACGGAAAGTTGCTCATGTTTTTGACATTTTCAGGGCCTAATCCGGCTGCACTCGACGTCACGATTTTCAATTTGCGGGCAGAAAATCGGTGGAAATCCGCGGTTTCTTCAGACCTTGGTGGCTTGAAACCTCCGCTGCCATATATCGGCCCTCCGATCGCCCTACTCACGGATTCCAACGATCTCAATCTCATTGGGCGAAAACTAGCCCGTCGCACCCCGAGCTGGCCGGCATGGCAGCACCAAGCCTTCAGCTCATGTAGTTCCGCAGTCATGGCTGGAACCAACGGCCCAGCGACGAAGACGGCCTGCCCATTCCAGCCCACCCTTCTTCCGCTCAGCCAGACTGCCAGCTCGTCCCGTAAAGGGAACGCTGAGCGCGACAGGGTCGGTTTTCAGTAGGGATCCACACGCGGGCAGTTCGTTGAACCTTGATGGTGAAGAGCGCTATCCGTTTCTTCGCCATCGTCCAGGGCCGTGATCGTGGCGTTGGTCGAGATGCTGGGCGGATTCCTCTATGACCTGTCGAGCCGGACCGCGAGAGCGACTCCGGGCTCGTCGCGGTGTAGTCATGGATGGTTATCCCGTCGGGGACTGACTGCTCCCCTGATCATGCTCATCAGCGACGCGATCAGCCCCGGAAGCGCGTCATCGTCGGCCTGCTGGGACATGAGCCAGACATCCATCGCCTCGCCCATGCCCATCGCGACCGCGATCAGCAAGGTAGGTGGGACGTCGTCGCGCACCGCTCCCACCCGTTGACCGGTGGCGAGCACCTCCGCAATCCAGGGGAGGGATGACTGCTCCAGTTCCTCCTGCGCCTTCTGTGAGGCGGGGCTCTTCGCCGCGGCGGCCCAGCCGCGCAACAGGGCGGCCAGCTGCGGGGAGGCGACGAGTGCTCGCATCAGCCGGAGGTAGTAGTCGCCCAGATCCGCCCAGAAGGCGTCGGCATCCCCTACGCCCAGGTCGGGCAGTGGCCCGACCTGGGCGAACAGCCCGGCCAGGCCGAGCTGCGCGACGTAGGCGTAGAGATCCTCTTTGCCGTCGAAGTAGTAGTACATCGACCCCTTGGAGATTCCGGCGGCATCGATGACCCGGTTGAGCGAGGCGTCGTGAAATCCGTGGGCCGCGAACTCGTCGAGGGCCGCTTGCACGATCGCCTGTTGCTGCTGCGTAGGCAATTTCGTGAATCGTGGGCGAACCATTCGGTCAGCGCCCCGAGTTCTGTTCTGGGAAGGACGGGAGTTCGACGCGGTCGTGGAAGCTCCTGCCCATTGCGATATCGGCAAACTTGGGAAGCCCCATCATCTTCAACACCGTATTCCTGACGAAAAGCTGGAACTTGTTCTTCGGGGCGAAGGCCAGACCCAAGCCCTGGGCGGCATCCTGCTTGGAGTGTATCAGCGGGGCCAGCCGCTCCTCGTAGCGGGCGAACGCCTCGCGGTGGTCACTGGTTCGTGCCAGTTCCGCCGCCAGCGTGTACGCCTCCACCATGGCCAGTGCCGAGCCCTGTCCGGCCAGGAATGACGGGCACGCGCCGGCATCGCCCACCAAGGCGATGCGGCCCCTCGACCACGACGGCATCTGTATCTGGCTCACCGAGTCGAAGTAGAAGTTCTTCGCGTTGGGCATGACCGCCAGCATCTCGGGAACCTCCCACCCCTTGCCGCCCAGCTTCTCCCGTAGCAGGCTCTCCTGTGCCGCACGCTCGACCGGCACGTCGCCGTCGTGCCGCAGGCTGAACAGCAGCAATGTGGCGTCGTCGCGAAAAGAGAGCCGGATCGCCTGAAACCCGACCTCGGCGTACATCATCGCGACGAGCTCGTCACGTTCCGGATACCGCTCCGCATCGAACGCGGCCACCACCATGCCCAGATACTTCTCGAATTGCTCATCCGGTCCGAACGCGATCTTGCGCACCCGCGAGTGCAGGCCATCCGCGCCGATGACGAGATCAAAATCGCGGGTGCTCCCGCTCTCAAAGGTGACCCGAACGCGCTCACCGTCGTCGGCGAGGTCTCGCACGGTGTCGCTGAGCATCAGCTCCACCGCGCCGCTGAGGGAATCGTAGATGACCGCGGCGAGATCAGTGCGTGGAATGCTCATATACCGCTTGTTCGACTCAATCACGGCCTCGGGGTTGAACGACGCGATCTTGCGACCGTTCCGATCGATCGCTCTCGCCTCGGTGAAAACGTAGCCCCGCGTGCGCAGCTCGGGCACGATGCCCATCCGCTGCGCCACATCGAAGCCGGCACCCCAAAAATCTATCAGGTAACCGCCGGTGCGCAACGTGGGGGCGTGTTCCACAATGGTGACCTCGTGGCCCGACTTGTTGAGCCAGAATGCCAGCGTCGGGCCAGCGATCCCGGCTCCCACGATCAAGACCTTCATGACGAAACCTCGATTCAACTCCGCCTAGACCACCAGTCTAAACCGATGGTCTAAAACACTCAACTGGTCGACGAGACTCGCCTAATGTGCTCGCGAAATGGCGTGCGTGCCTGGTCAAAATACTTGCCGCCACTGGTCAACCCGTTGCCGCTACCGGTCAAAACAAACTGCAGCCACCGGTAAGTCCCAAGTTGCAGTTGACACCACCGATCAACCGTCACAAAACGAGCGCCAGTACCGAGGTGGTCGTGCATTTGAGTCAATCCACGCGGTGCATCGCCTGCAGTTCGATCTCGACACTGGCGTTAAGAGGGAGGCCGGCGACGGCAACTGTCGTACGCGCAGGATAGTGGCCGTCGAAGTACTTTGCGTAGACGGCGTTCATCGCTGCGAAGTCGTCCATGTCGACGAGGAAGACGTTGACCTTGACTACGTCGCGCCAGCTACTGCCGGCCGCGTGCAGGACGATGCCGAGGTTGTCGAAGACGCGGGCAGTCTGCACCTCGATCCCTCCGCTAACCAGTTGCCCGGTCTCCGGGTCGATGGGCGTCTGACCCGAGAGAAACAGCAGGCCGTTGGGCATGCCGCACGCTTGGGAGTAGGGGCCCACAGGTGCCGGAGCACCCTCGGCCATCACATAGCTCGGCTCCATCAGTAAGACCCCTCTGTTCGGTGATGCGCGCTACAGAATACAGCCTCAAGTATGTCTTAAGGATGTGCAACGCGGTCCCCATTGTTGCTAGGGAGAGGTAAGTACTCCGGAATTGGGAGGACTTAGCTAGCGCCAAAGAAGAGATTTGCCCACAAGGGGACCCCACCGTATTGGCAGCGAGCCCGCAGAAAACTCCCATGATCGCCACCAAGGCGCAAACCAAGGCAATGTTCCGTGTTCACACAGAACGAACTGTCCTATATATTGAACGCATGACTAATATGATGGGCTTTTGGTTGGCGGACAGCCAACTTGCGCCCGCCCATTGCCGCCTAGGAGCGTGGTGAGATGACCACACCCCAGGAATTCATCGCCTCCGCCTTGCTCCGTGAACGAACCAAGGCAGGGCTGACAATTACCGAACTGGCTCGACAAGCAGGAATTGGGAAATCAACCCTGTCACTTCTGGAGACCGGCAGTGGAAATCCCAGCCTGGAGACACTGTGGGCCCTCTCGACAGCACTGGGCATCCCCTTCTGGCGACTCGTGGAGCCATCACTAGATGATGTCACCGTAATTCGTCTTGGCGAAGGCAACCGCATCGAAGCCCAAGATTCCCACTACGCCGGCACGCTCCTCAGCGCGGGCACACGTGGCGTGCGGCGAGACATCTACCGCGTGGAAGCCGAGCCCGGCCCAGCCAGACGCTCCACACCACACACAGCCGGAACCATCGAACACGTCACCCTCATTGCCGGGAAAGCACTCGTCGGCCCGCTGAACGAACCACTTGAACTGCACCCCGGCGACTACATCAGCTACCGCGGCGACCAACCCCATATCTTTGACGCCCTCGAACCTGGCACCATCGCCACCCTCATCTCAGAGACCCTGCTCTAACCACTCACCCGCCCACATTCAAAGATAGTGGCCCGGTCAAGACTCCCCTGCGGACGAACCCGGGTAGCCCTGCAGTGATTGAATTTTTCGATAGATCCGACGCATCAACACACAATGAATTGGAGTCGACATGCTACCTGCAGCCAACGGCTGGGCTTTCGCTCTCGCCGCCTTCGCCCTCATCCTCATTCCCGGCCCAAGCGTGCTCTTTGTCATCGGCAGGTCGCTCTCTCTGGGTCGCAAGGGCGGCTTTCTCAGCGTGCTGGGGAACGCACTCGGTGCACTCCCGGCCATAGCACTCGTGTCACTCGGCGTCGGTGCCATCCTCGCCGAATCCCTAGTCATCTTTGTCATCATCAAGTTCCTCGGAGCCGGCTACTTGATGTACCTGGGAGTACAGGCGATCCGCCACCGTAACGATCACACCAACACCGCCACCTCGCAACGAGCCCGACCATCGTCGTTCCGCCTCATCCGAGAGGGATTCTTCGTCGGCGTATCCAACCCGAAAACCATCGTGTTCTTCGTGGCCGTGCTCCCGCAGTTCGTCAGCTACGAAAACGGGGCCATCCCGCTTCAGATGGCAACCCTAGGGATGATCTTCTTTGGAATTGGCCTAGCCAGTGACAGCGTATGGGCACTCACAGCCGGCACGGCACGAGCATGGTTCGCCCGTAACCCGAAACGCCTCTCACACATGGGTGCCGGTGGCGGAGTGGTGATGATCGGCCTAGGCGGGGCGCTGGCGCTCACCGGCAACAAAACCTAGTCTCGCATCGAATGAAGCGGTCCAATCGGGTGTAGAAGCGACTTCGGACCCACCTACTCCGCCTAAACCGATACCCCATTCCCGCAATCTCTCGATGCCTTGAGTTGCGGCGGCCCGTGGCGTTCAATTCTCCATCACACGTCCCATGAAGCGTTCCCTTCCGGATCGGCTGTCTAGCCGATTTGCCGGACGAGGCCTATCGCCACCGTTCCATCCTCCTTGGGCTTGCTTCCTAGCAGGCGGATAAGCCCGGTTTTTCGCGGAGTCCCAAATGAACCCTCCGGCTCAAGGTCTGTCTCTGCAAATAACTCGAACGGGCCCCCGTCCGCGTGCTCGTCCACCCACCGGAGCACCTCGAACACGCCTCCTTAACTCGAGCAGCGCATAAGCGTCTAAGTTCCAGGTAACGCCGGGCCGCAGCTGTCCCCAAATTTGACGCGATAGCGTGGGGTGGGGAACCCTCGAAAAAACGAGGCTCTTCGTGAACCGTTTCTATGACACGCAAGTTCATCAACCGACAAGCACTGACGGCGGGTGCGCAATCTCGAAGAACGGTGGACCTCCTCCCCCAAATCCTGAAGCGTGAAATGTTGAGAATAGTTGATGGCAAACACCGCTCCACGGCAAGTCTCTGACAAGCCTGTTTTCACGACATGAGCCACCGAAGTTCAGAAGAGCATCGGGAGAGAAAGACAGCCACTCCCCTTTTACTCCCCCTTTTCAACCAAGAACTACAGCAATCCACGACATGCCACGGCCTTCGGAAACAACGAATAACCTCGGAAACACGCGGATGTTGGCAAGTAACCGCATCCATCAAAATCCAGAGGGTTAGATTCTCTTGGCCGCCGGTTCGAGTCCGGCCCGGGGCACAAAAGGGCCTCTGACCTGCGGTTATACTTGGCAGGTCAGAGGCCCTTTGGGCCCACGCCCCCTTTTACTCCCCCAATTCGTCAAAATTATTCAGCGATTTCGCTCCCCCTTTTTCACAGGACGGACTCCCCCTTTTCCCTACAAGGGTGCGATGGTTGCGAGATTCCGCGGATTTAGAATCACTTGACACGCCAGGGTTAGCGCGAATAAGTATTGGCCCTCCGATCGCACGCCTCGACATTTCATACGAGCTTGACCTCATGAAATGCAGGGGTTAGCGTCTGCGTGTGAGCGCTGCATAGGCGGTTCTCAGGTGCCCTTCCATCAGGGCACGGGCCCGACTCTCATCGCGTTGGCTGATGGCGTCGACGATACAACGATGGTCCTGCAGGCTTCGGCAAAGTTCGTCGCCGGAATAGTACTGGAATGAACCCGACATCAGCGGTGCCAAGGCGAGATCCTTGGCCATATTGAAAAGCCTCGGCGAGGCTGCCGATTCTAGGATGAGCAGGTGGAGTTCGTGGTTGAGATCTGCGATCTCCGCCCGGAAACCTTCACTCTTATGGCGAGCGAGTTCGTCCATACGGTCGCACAGCCGGTCCAGTTCCTCGAGCTGAGAATCTGACCGGCTGTGTGCCGCAAGCCCCGCGGCATGGGATTCGAGCAGTGCCCGAATATTCATGACTTCCGCCGCATCGGCATTGGTCCACTCCGCGACGAAGACGCCGCGGTTGGGGGAATTGACTACGAGTCCTTCGTCAGCAAGCTCGCGCAGGACTGTCCGGATCGGAGTTCGACTAAGTGAGTATTCCGTGCACAGTCCAAGCTCGGTGAGGTGGCTGCCGGGAGGCAGTTTTCCCGTAGTGATCTTGGCACGAAGATCCTCCAAGACATCCTGACGCTGCGTGTTCATTACTCTCCCGAGACCGGTTGTGGACTTTGCCGACCACGATGCTACCTGACCAACAGCCTAGTCCTACGGACGGGCAAGTCCGAGCAGGTCCAGAGTGTTGGCACCTTCGCGAATCCGGGCGCGCATGTCTTCTTCTTTAAGCTCGCGCTGCTCCGCGGATGCAAGGGCCGAATCGATATCGCCGGCACCAACCCTGACCAGCCCGTCGGCATCGCCAACCAGGACGTCCCCGGGATGGATCAACACGCCGCCGATGGTGACTGGGACGTTGACCCTACCTTGCTGGGCCTTTGTGGTCTTGCGAATGCAGACCCCGCGAGTGAAGACCGGGAATCCGGAAGCGATGATTTCCTGGCTGTCCCGCACGGCGCCATCGATAACCAGCCCGGCCAGGCCACGTTTCTGGGCTGCCAAGGTCAGGACGTCTCCCCAGGGTCCTGCTTGGGTATAGCCCTTGGAATCGACGACCAGAATGTCACCTTCCCCGGCTTCAAGGAGCGCAACATGAATGAACCAGTTATCGGCCGGTTCCAGTTCAACTGTCACAACTCGGCCGGCGATGCGGGAGTGATGGTCAAGCGGTTTGATTTCGGGAGCGAGTGCGTCGCGCTGGCCATTGGCCTCGTAGACGGTTGCGGCTCCGAGTGCTGCGAGGCGACCGAAACGGATATCTGTTATTTGGGTGGAAATCATTTTTGGTTGTCTCCTGTGTTGACTAGTTCTGCATCCTCGTCGGCTTGTGCCTCGGCGATGCGTGCTGTTGCTTCTGCCTGACGGACGAATTTGAGACCCACGACCATTGCAGCTGCAATAAAGCACGTGACGCTGACTCCGATGAGCCCCCAGTTGTTATTGCCGGTTGATTCCCTGAGCGCGCCGAAAGCGAATGGACCGATGAAACCGCCGAGATTGGCCAAGGAGTTGATGGCTGCCAGTCCGATGGCGGCTGACTGTCCAGTCATGAAGAGCGAGGGCAGCGACCAGAACGGTCCATACGTGGCGTAGACGGCGACGATAATCACTGTCAGAAGCGCAATGGAGAGCCATAAGTTATTGGCGGCGAATGGCATCAAGGCCAGTCCTGTGCCGGCACCCAAAAGCGGGATCCCCACATGCCAGCGTCGTTCCCTGGTCTTGTCCGAGTGACGGGCCCAGTAGACCATGAAGATCGCGGCGACACCGTAAGGCAGGGCAGTGATGTAACCAACCGAGGTATGGGTGAGTTGGCTCGAGGCAGCGGCAATGATCTGCGGGGTAAAGAAGGCCAAGACATAGATTGCCACGGATTTGCTGTAGTAGATGAACGCCAGTGCCAGAACTCGGGGTCCTGCCAAGCTGCGCCAGAACGACACATGTCCGTGGCGTTCGAGCTTTGCTGCCTGCTCGGCCTGAAGTGTGGTTTCCAGCCAAGCCTTTTCTGCCGCGGTTAGCCATTTGGCCTTCGCCGGGGAATCCACAAGGACAAAGTAGGTCACGACGGCAAAGATCAGCGCGGGGGCACCTTGAAGGATGAAGACCCAACGCCAGCTGGCGATGTCAAACCAGTGGATGTGGTCCAGGATTAGACCCGATAAAGGGGCAGCGATGACGGTGGCCAGCGGAAGGGCGATCATGAAGAGTGCGACGACGCGGGCACGTTCTCGTTCCGGGAACCAATACGTCAGGTAAAGGATTACGCAGGGAAAGAAGCCAGCCTCAGCAACACCGAGGAGGGTACGGGCAATCGCTAGCTGGGTGAAGTCCTGAACAAAACCCGTGGAAACTGCCACGATGCCCCATGTGAGGAGTATCCGGGCGATCCACCGTCGGGCACCGACCCTGCGCATGAGGATGTTGCTAGGTACTTCAAAGAGGAAGTAGCCGATGGAGAACAATCCAGCAACGAGCCCGAACTGCATGGTCGTGATACCGATGTCCGCGTTCATCTCGAGAGCGGCAAATCCGACGTTGGCGCGATCGATGAACGCGATGATGTAAAGCACCACAAGCAGGGGCAGGATGCGGAATTTGATCTTGCGGAGTGTGGCGTCCCCCACCCGGGGACGGTTCTCGACCTCGCTCATGCTGATACCTTCTTGGTAGTCGGGGCTGTCACTGCAGGAAGTGCCAACGTGTCCAGCCAGTCCAAGGATGCCTCAAAAGTCGAACTCGATGGTCCGCCGGTTCGGATGATACTCTCAGCAGTTGCTTCGAATTTGCCCGCAACATGCCCGGTCAGGTCTGCCGAGTACCCGGCCCTGTCCAGCTGGGCGGCGGCTTCCAGCACCTCCGCGTGGCGACGGACCGCGTGAGCCGGGTGGGTTGTGACCATACTCTTGAGTAAGTCAGCGAATCGTATTTGATCAACATCTTCAAGGGCCATATTCAGCTGGTCCAACACACCGTATGATCGCGCGGCTGGAAGTGCCTCGATGGCCAGCGCTTCCAGGCCCTTCATGATCACGGAGCGCAGCAACTTCACCGTTATGGCATCGCCTGGCTCGCTATTTGGAAGAACCCGAACCGGAGCACCCGCTGCGATAAGAATATCGTCAACGGCCTTGTAGTTTGGGCCTGCGTATAACAAAGGCGTGCGTACCCCACTGAGATTCACGGCCCCTGTGATGGCGATGTCGGCATAACCAATGCCGGCGGCCTCCGCCAAGGTCGCGGAAGCCTGCTTGGCGTGGGCTGCGGCGGTGGTCATGTCAAAGATGGTTGCCCCCGGACTGAGGTGCCGCACCAAGTCTTTGGCCGCGATAGGGAGAATCGAGCCGGGGATGCAGACCAAGACGAGATCCTGACCTGCGATCCATTCGGCAATCTCCGGGCGAATGGTGATTCCGGAACTTGCGGCCCACTCCACGGCAGCCGCCGGAGGCATCGGATCTGAAATTGAGATTGAGTGCCCGGGGCGTTCGGCGAGTTCCTTCGCCCAGCACAGGCCTACTTGGCCTGAACCGATAATTGCGATTTTCAATGCGTACTCCTTCGTTGCAGTGCGTGTGATCCACAATACAACTTAAGTACAATTTCGCAAGTCTTCCCCGAACCTTTTTCTCAAAATATCTCAATTGTTCTAATTTTGTCCTCCACTACGGAATGCTCCAGGTAGTTGGCAGCCCGGCAAGAGAGCCGCACGGTCAAAGGCACCGGGTTCAAAGGTTCACATCCCTGCTGCCGGGTACGGCTGTCGAAACTGCCCACTCACGGCCAGGTGGGTCGCCCAGCCAAGTTTGCTATCCGCTTGCGGGCAGATTTGCCACGTGGTTCGGCGTCAGATCGACGCCCCAGGGCGTAAAATATGGTAAATTTGACTCAACACGACCGGTTCCGCCCCTAGGGGTCCAGGGCCGGTCTTTACTTTTCACTGGCCATGAGAATAAGTCGATGGATCCCAAACCCCACAAAACCTATCTAGAACAACTGGAGCTCCTCAGGCAGCGTGGCATGCACATCGCCGACGATGAGTCAGCACTGACGCTTCTGCAGCGAGCCGGCTACTACACGCTCAGTGGCTACTCGTACTCATTTCGAATGAAGGCACCCGACGGCTCAAGAACCGGTCAGTTTCGCCCGGGAACCTCGCTAGCGCAAGTGCAGGCACTGTGGGAGTTCGACAACCGGATCCGCTCATCCACTTTTGCGGTACTACAGCACGTGGAAACATATCTTCGCGCCTTGATGGGGTATTCACTCGGTGCCGTTGATCCGTTGATCCATCGCAAGCCGGAACTCCTGTCGATCGACCGTTCCCAGGATTATCCAAAATGGCTCACCAAGCTTGACCGCCAAGTGGCAGACTCACGCGAAGAGTTCATCATTCATCATCGAAATAACCGAAACGGCGTCATCCCCGTATGGGTTGCCGTTGACGTTCTTGACTGGGGCGGTCTCTCCTACCTTTTCAGCTTCGCCCCATTGAACGTGCGCGATGAAGTGGCCCAGCATTTCGGGCTCAATGCCGCACAATTGAAATCGTGGTTGCGAGCATTGAACGTCGCACGCAACGTTTGCGCACATCATGGGCGCTTTTTCAACCGCTACTACTCACTGACTCCCAAGCTACCCGCCCGAGGACGAAGTGATTCTCTGGATTTCATAGCACCGCTGAAGGACACAACATTCGCGATGCTCACGCTCCTTCAGTATCTGGCCTCATTCACTCTTGGCGCCAACCGACTGATACTTCCGGCGGCATTACGGTCGTTTCCTACGGAAAGTGCGATGACTATTGGATCCACAGGCGCAGGAGAAGGCTGGGAATCACTTTCACTATGGCGTCAGTGAATTGATACCTAAAGGCATCGATAGTTTACGGGCGAAGAATGTCGCTCCCTCGAAACCCGACCTGCTTGGCTGAGGTGGGCACGCCGGCAAACCCCCGATGATCCACCAGCTCACTCCCTCGGTTACCTTCTGTTTTGAGTCGCAATCCGCGGTTCACACACAATCACTATGACCCTTGAGTATTTGAGGCTTTGAGCACCACCTGATCGTGCGGTTCAGCACCACAGTTCGTGTGAGAGAGCGCCAGTGGTGGTGTGGCTGGGAACCACTGACGCCCTCCGTCATGGATTACGAGTCGGCCTGTGCGGTGTGCTCCCTCATGTTGTAGGTGCCGGTCTCGACCCAGATCGTGTTGTGGATGATCCTGTCCATGATGGCGTCCGCGTGAACACCGGAGCCGAGGCGCTGGTGCCAGTCTTTCTGCGAATACTGGGTGCAGAACACGGTTGACGTTTCGCCGTAGCGGCGCTCCATCAGCTCCAGCAACATGCCGCGCATCGATTCCGTCGGCCGATCCAGCAACCACTCATCAACGACGAGCAACGTGAACGCGGCGTACTTGCGCAGGAACTTCCCGGACCCGCCGGGGCTGTCTTGCGCGGCGACCCAGGCCTCCTCCAGGTCGGGCATGCGGACGTAGTGGGCTCTGATGCGGTGTTCGCAGGCGCGTTTGGCCAGAGCGCATCCCAGATACGATTTCCCCGAGCCGGTGAATCCTTGGAAGACAACGTTCTGCTGTCGGGCCACGAAGGAACATGTGCCGAGCTGGGTCAGGAGTTCTCGGTTGAGGCTGCGCTCCTGGAGCAGATCAATGCGGCGCAGGTCAGCGTTTGGGTAACGCAGCCCCGCCCGCCGGATCAGACCCTCGACCTTGGAGTGAGTAAAGGTGGAATAGGCGTCATCGACGACTAACCGCACCCGCTCTTCGAACGGTATGCCGATGCTGAGCGTCTCGTCCTGACTGTCAATCGCGGCCAAGAGTTCACCGGCGTTCATTTCACGCAGCTTGCGTTTGGTCTCCCCGTCCAGCCGGCTCATCGGGTGCCGCCAGCGTAGTAGGCGCTGCCGCGGACGTATCCGCCGTCCTCAGCCTCAGACTCATCGGGGACGTGCCCCGTTTTATCTTGCCCGGTGTCAAGGATTGGCCGCAGGTGTGCGTAACGAGGAGAGCGGATTGGCCCGCGCAACGCCAGCACACAGGCCGCTTCGACCCGGGCCGGGGAGAACCGGCGAGAGAGGCGTAGCACCGCCAACGCCGGGTCAAAGCCAGCCTCCTCGATCGAGGCCGCTTCGAAGATCTTGCCGATCACCGTCACCGTAGCCGGGCCCATCCGGGCTGCCCAGTCATCGATCCGGTCCCGGTCCCAAGCCTGCCAACTGCGCCCCTCAGGCAAGTCCGCGTCGTTGCTCTGATACTGATTGACCGTGCTTGCCGGCAGCAGCAGGTGGCTTGTCAGACGCTCATCACTGCGATAAACCTCCAGCATCGTGTCCGTCACGCGAAGGTCAACATGGGCGCCGATATGGCCAAAGGGCACGGAGTAGAAGTTCTTCGCCCAGACCACGTGAGCGTTGTTGTTCACCTTGCGCTTATAGATCCACGTGCTGATCTCGAACGGAGCTGCCGGTAGCGGTTGCATCAGCGGCAGCTCCTCGGTGGTGAACACACTGAGCCGGGACCCGGGGCGTTTCTGGAACGGCTGCCGATTATAGGCATCGATCTTCTCCCGGATCCGGGTGCGCAACTGCGCCAACGACGTGAACTGCTCGTGCCTAAGCCCCGCGATAACCCAGGTCGCAACATGTGAAACCGTGTTTTCGACGCTCGCCTTATCTTTTGGTGCCCGAACTCTGCCCGGCAGTACCGCGGCCGAATAGTGCGCCGCCATTTCTCGGTAGGCGTCGTTGAGAACGACCTCGCCCTCACGGGGGTGGGAGATCACCCCGGTCTTCAGATTGTCGGGAACCAGGCGTGGAACGCTGCCACCGAAGAAGGCGAACATCGATGCATGTGCACGCAGCCAGGACCCCTGGCGCATATCCAGGCTCGCTTCCACGAACGCGTACCGGCTGAACGGCAGGCAAGCGACGAACAAATACACTTTCGAGAGCTCACCGGTGCTCGGATCCAGCAGTTGCATCGTGGGTCCGGACCAGTCCACCTCGATGCTGCGGGCAGCCTTGTGACCAACCCGGGACGATGCTCCAGTCACGGCCGCGTGCTCACCATAAAGCCGACAGAACCTGTCGTAGCTCATGACCGCTTGCCCCGCGCGAGAAGTCTCGTCGACATACTCCTGATGCAAAAGCTTCAACGTCACCCCAACCCGCGCCAGCTCGGTGTGTACCCGAGCCCAGTCTGGCTGCGCGAACACGCTTTCCCGGACCCCGCGGCCGGGAAACAACGCCGTGTATACCTCGGCCTCCGACAGCTCGGCGACGTCATCCCAACCAAGTCCTGCCAGCTGCGCCGCATCCAGGACAGCCTGAATGCTGTGCCGGGATATCTTGTGAGCGGACTCAATCGCTCTACGCGACAGGTTTTGATTACGTAGCTGCAACACCAGCTTCGCTTTGATCTTCCGTACCATTACCAGTACTCCTTCCACCACGTGGCCATCACATGGTGGAAGGAGCCTTGCAGGTGGTGCTCAACCACACCAATGGTGGTGTTCAACCACACCGGCCGCACTGCCGAGCGATGGCGCTTACCCGCACCACAGGCGGAGCCCACAGAAGCCAATATTCAACCCTCACCTGAGGCGTAAAATGGTGAGAACCGTTGGCAGCGGACGCGGCTCCGTGGCAAATCGCTGGCAGGCCTGTTTTCACAGCATTAGCCACCGAAGGCCAAAAGAATATCGGAAGCGAAAAGCATCCACTCCCCTTTTAATCCCCCTTTTCAACTAAGAATTACGGCAATGCACGACATACCACCGTCTTCGGAAACAACCAACAGCCCTGGAAACCCGCGGATTTTGGCAGTCAACGACAACATGCAAAAACCAGATGACTAGATTCTCTTGGTCGCTGGTTCGATTCCAGTCCGGGGCACAAAAGGGCCTCTGACCTGCGGTTTTACTGTTTTGGCCGGGTGCACTGAGGTGCCGAATCACGTTCTACTCACGTTTTTGAACGAAAAGACGCTCACGTTAATGGATTGTTTGCGACCAAAGCGAGTGCCATTTACCCTCACGTTTTTCAACCGACGGGCGGAAAACCGTGTGATTCCGCGGATTTTCCTGGCCAGGCGTGCTTTGGCCGGCGGCTGCTCAATATTGGCCCTCCGATCGACCTACTCACGGTCCTAAACACGGCCTTTGAGTAGATCGCCTAACCGCAGAACGGCAAGCGAACAGGCGCCGCAGCGTCGACGTTTCAGCTCTCGCAATTCGGCAAGCGTGCCTTGCCCACGGCACACTGAATGGCGACGACGCGCCCGCTCCACCCCGACCATCTCCAGACAGTCCGGTCGCCCGGCTCGTCCCATAAGAAGCCTTCGACAGGGCAGCTTGCAAGACCAGGTATGCGATGGGCAAATGGGGGCCACCCCAACTGCGTCTGATGCGAGGGAGAACGAGCCGAGACAATTCGCAGCACGGAAACTCGATCAATGATCTTGTCTGGGAGTGATCCACTTCAATATGTTGAAAGGCCGTTGTATTCCAGACAGCAGTTGGCTATGTCTTTGCGCAGTAGATTGAGAACTACAGCTTCGGTGCGAGGATGTCGCGGGATATCCGGCAGTCGCCGATCGGGAGCACCGCCCCCTGAGGTACTGGGCTGGTGGCTGGCGCCTGCTGGTTAGCTTCCGTTGTACTCTTCGTCGGTGATGTGCTCGGCCCAGGTGGTGGTCGTGGCGGGATCCTCGCCGTTTTGGAGCATGGCGATGTGTTCCATGAAGCAGCCAGGGGCGGCGGCGTGCCAGTGTTCCTCACCGGGCGGGGTGTAGATCGTCTGGCCGGGGTGGACTTCGACGATCTTTCCGTCTCGGGTACCGAATCGGCCCACCCCTTGGGTGATTCGGAGGTATTGGCCGTGTACGTGGGAGTGCCAGGCAGTCCGCGCTCCGGGGGCGAAGCGGACGGTCGCGACAACCATCGTCTGGTCACTTTCATGGGGCAGTGCGATCGGGTCCAGCCAGACGTCGCCGGCAAACTGGGCCGGAGGGTTTTTGGAGGTGGGCACCGAGGGTTCGATGTTCATGGTGTTCCTTACTTGTTGTCGGTGAAGAGTTGTTTGGCCACGCCCATGGCCGCCATGCCGTTGGGCCATCCGGCGTAGAGGGTGACGTGGGTGATGGCTTCGATGAGCTCGGCTTGGGTAACGCCGTTTTCGATGGCGCGGCCAAGGTGGAAGGCCAGCTGCTCGGTGTGCCCGCCGGCGGTGAGCACGGCCACGGTGATCAGGCTGCGGTCGCGGGCGGAGAGCTCAGGCCGGTTCCAGACGTCCTCGAAGAGTACGTCGTCAGTGAGTTCGGCAAGCTTTGGAGCGAAATCGCCGAACATTCTTCGGCCGCCGCCGAGCTGCTTGGGTTGGTCAGTCATGGTGATTCCTCTTTCGATGTGGATTCGGTTGTGGATGGTTGTTCCGGAGGCTGTCAGTCGTATGTTTCGACGCCGGTGAGGCGCTGCTCTTCCACATCGAGCCTGGTCTGAAGCTGCCGGGCGACGGTGTCATCGACCGTGCCAGCAAGGCGGAGTTCCAGCAGTACCTGGCGTTTCCTGTCGAGTAGACCTTGGCGGAGCGTGGTTTCCTCCTGGCGCGATCGGATAGTCGCCGCTGGATCGGAACCGGCTTTCAGTGCTTGGTTGACCGCCAGATGGGATCGATATTCCTCCGCGACGCGGGCGTGGACTTCTCTGCTGGTCCCGAGTTCGTGGGCGAGTTCGTCCACGGCGGAGACTGCGGCGAGAGCCATGGTTAGTTCGGCCATGCGGAGTTCATCCTCCTCTGGTTCCTCAGGAAGCTTGGCCCAGCGGACTACTGCGGGAAGCAGAGGTCCTTGGACGAGCATGGTCAGGACGATGACGCCGGCACTGATGACGATGATGTCCGCGCGCCCGGGGAGCGGGGTGCCGTCATTGAGCGCCGATGGCACGGACAGTGCGATCGCAAGGGAGACTGCCCCGCGGAAACCGGCGATGGAGCTGACGACCCGGGCCCGATAGCTCATCCGGCGCCCGCGTTGGGAGGGGCGGCGGTCCAGGACCCGGATGACGGTGATGCTCACGGTTTGGAACACGAACCGGATGATAATGAGCACCAGCCAAACGATAACCGTGGTGAGCAGCAACCGCCACACGTCCTGGGGATTGATTTCATACACGGCGGCCTGCACCTGAAGACCGATGAGAACGAACAAGGCACCGTTGAGGAGGTAGGAACCCAGGGGCCATGCTGATTCGGTCTGGCGCCGGGATCCTGCGGTGCTGATCCGGCTGGAGATGAAGGAGATGATCAACCCTGCCACAACTACTGCCAGCACGCCCGAAGCGCCGACTGCTTCGGCAAGGAGGAACGCGGCGAACGGGGTGATGAGCAGGGCGATGTTGGTGATGAGCGGGTCGCGGACGCGGACCAGGAGCAGATAGGCGGCAGCTGCGACAAGGATGCCGGCGACCACTCCACCAACATAGGAGAGGGCGAAGAGGCCGGCGATATTGACCGGCGTGTAGCTGCCGCCAAGCGCCGCACCCACCGCTATGGCGTACAACACCAGGGCTGTGCCGTCATTAGTCAGGCTTTCGGCCTTAAGCAGCATGAAATTCCTGCGCGGCAGCATCCGCCCGAGGGCTGAAACCGCCGTCGCATCCGGCGGAGCGAGCGCCGCACCGAGGATGAGGGCGGCACTCCAGGGCAGGCCAAGGAGATGTGCAACGCCCGCCACAGCCAAAACGGTGGCAACAACCAGTAGGGTGCTGAGCAGGAGAATGCCGCGCAGGTCCCGCCGGATCGAACGGAGCGAGGTGGTCAGGCTTTCCCAAAACAGCATGACCGGCAGGAAGATCAGCAGCACCGTCTCCGGAGGCAGCTCCATAGCCCGCAACTGCGGGATGAATCCAAGGACCAGCCCAAAGACCAGCAGCAACAAGGGTGCGGCGACACGGACCTTTGGAGCCAGTATTGCGCCCGCGAGCACAGCGACACCCAGCAGGACGACGGTTTCCAAGCCTGCCATGACATCTCCTTTCAATCTGTATTCAAGTGCACTTATCCGAAGGACGGGCTGTGAAAGTCGGGCTGCTACCAGGTTGATGCGACGGTGAGTGCTATGACCCATTCGTCGCCGCGGGGTTCGAACCAGGACTGCAGCGTCAATCGCCAGGTGGCTCTAGATCCCCAGATCGTGGCGTCGGTGAGCGTTCGGGCTGTCAGTGCGGTCATGGTGCCCTCGGTACTGACGGTGGTCTCGACCATTTCCACCCGGTGGTACTGCATCTGGCCTGTCGCGATGCTTTCCAGCCATTCCGCCTTAGGCTGCACATATCCGGTCATATGCGTCAGCGTGAATTCGCCGGCGAGGATGGCGTCCAGCCCTGCCACGTCCCCGGCCACCATCGCTTCGAACAACGCATGATGGAGTTCCTCCAGGGCCGTTGCGGTCACGGCTGCGTCCGCCGTCGTGCCTGCGCTGTGAGTTCGTAAGCGCCGTAGCTGTTGTCATCGGGGTTGACGGTCACTCCGGGCGCGACGAGTTCGTCGATGCGGTCCAGCACGTCCGTGGACAGGGTGATGTCGGCGGCGGGCAGGTAGGACTCGAGCTGTTCCATGGTGCGCGGTCCCACGATGGCGGACGTGACACCGGGGTGGTTGATCACGAACGCGATCGCCAGCTCGATGAGCGTCAGCCCGGTTTGTTCGGCCAGCTGCGCGAGTTGTTCGACGATGTCAAGTTTGCGCTGATTGGCCGGACTTGTCATATCAAACCGGGCGTTGGGACGTGCCGCTGAGGTTGGTACTGATGCGGCATTTCTCCGCCACCGTCCTGAGAGCCAGCCTCCGCTGAGTGGGCTGTAGGTCAGTGCGCCCATTCCGTGGCGTTGCACTGTGGGAAGGACGTCTTCTTCGATGCCGCGAACCAGAATCGAGTACGGCGGTTGTTCGGTGACGAACCGCTCCAGGTTGCGTTCCCGGGAAGCCCATTGTGCTTCAACGATCTGGGATCCGGTGTAGGACGAGGACCCGATGTAACGCACCTTGCCCTGGCGGACCAGATCGGTGAGGGCGCCGAGAGTCTCTTCGACATCCATCAGCGCGCTGGGGCGGTGCACTTGGTAGAGGTCGATGTAATCGGTGCCGAGGCGCCGGAGCGAGTTCTCCACTTCATGCATGATCCACTTCCGTGATCCGCCGCTGCGATTGGGCCCCTCCCCCATCGGCATGAAAAATTTGGTGGCCAGTACGACCTCGTCACGCCGGCCCTTAAGTGCCTTCCCGACGATCTCCTCTGATTCCCCGCCCGAGTAGACGTCTGCCGTGTCGATTAAGTTAATGCCAGCGTCAAGTGCGTGGTGGATGATCCGGATCGAATCGCCAACGTCCTTGTTCCCCCAGGCACCAAACATCATCGTGCCCAAGCAAAGCGGGCTGACGTCAACTCCTGTTCGTCCCAATAGGCGGTAGTCCATGATCGTCTCCTGTGGTCGTGTTACTTGATGGTGTTACCGGGCCGGTTCATACTTCAGGGATGTCGCGTCCAAAGGCTTCGAGCGTGATCGAGTCGGGGTCGGGGCCGCCACGCACGCCTTTGTCCAAGGACGCCATCGCGGTCATCTGATCGGGGCTGAGTTCAAATCCGAGGACATCGAAGTTTTCGGCTATGCGCTCGGCACGGATGGACTTCGGAATGACGGAATGCCCCAATTGGAGCTGCCAGCGCAGCATGACCTGCGCGGCACTCTTGCCGTGTTCTCCTGCGATGGCGAGGATGACGGGATCGGTGAAAGTGCTTGTCGCGGCGTCGCCACGATAGGACGTGATGCCGCCAATGGGCGACCATGCCTGCGTAAGGATGCCTGATTCCCTATTGGCCTGTTGCACTGCAGGCTGGGTAAAGTAGGGGTGCAGTTCAATCTGGTTGACGGCCGGTACCACCGACGTCTGCTTGCGCAGCGCGGCCAGATGACTTGGCATGAAGTTGCTGACACCGATGGCACGCACGTGGCCATCAGCGAGCAGTTTTTCCAGTGCCCTATAGGCGGCGATCGTTTTGGCGAATGCCGTGGAGAGGGGCTGGTGGAGGATCAGTAGGTCAAGCTGGTCGACGCCGAGCTTGCCTGCACTTTTCTCGAAGGCATGCAGCGTTTGCTCGTAGCCGTAGTCACTAATCCAGACTTTGGTTTCAATGAAGATTGCTGAGCGATCGACACCGGAACGGCGGATACCCTCACCCACCTCGCGTTCGTTGGCGTACGCGGCGGCGGTATCAATGTGGCGGTAGCCTGTTGCCAGTGCCGTCGCCACGGCATCGGTGGTGGCCTCGGGCGGGGTCTGGAAGACCCCGAGCCCAATGGCCGGCATGACGATCCCATTGTTCAGAGTGATGTTCATGGAAATCCTGATCCTGTCGTTACGGTCGAAGAAGTACTTTGAGGGCCTGGCGGTCGGCCATGGCCTGGTAGCCGGCAGGGACATCATCCATGCCGATGGTTCGGTCGAAAACCCTGCCCGGTTCGATGGTCCCGTCCAGCACCAGGGGCAACAGCTCCTCGATGTAGGCTCGGGCCGGTGCAACACCGCCGGTGAGCGTAACGTTGCGCAGGAACTCGGGGAAGCCGAGCGGAACGTCGGAGAACTGCGGTGCGCCAACACGGCTGATGACACCGCCGTCGCGGATCACGCCGATCGCCATCTCAATTGCCGACGTGAGACCGACAGCTTCTAAGACGACGTGCGTGCCGTCACCGTTGGTGAGCTGCTTAACTTTGGCGATGCCATCGGTGCCGCGCTCTGCGACGACATCCGTGGCACCAAACTCTCGGCCAAGGTTGGTGCGGGCTTCGTGGCGGCCCATGAGGATGATGCGCGAGGCGCCCATGAGTTTGGCGGCGATGACCGCGGAGAGGCCCACAGCGCCGTCGCCAATCACAGTGACGCTCTGACCTGGCCGGATACCGGCTTTCTTAGCCGCGTGGTAGCCCGTGGACATGACATCGGACAGGCTCAGCAAGGAGGGGATCAACTTTTCATCGAAACCGGCCGGGACGACGACGAGGGTGCCGGTGGCTTGGGGCACGCGGGCAAACTCGCCCTGGCCGCCGTCGTCAGTCCCGCCCCAGTGCCCGCCATGACGGCAGGACGTCTGCAAGCCTTCCCGGCAGAAGTCGCAGTGGCCACAGGAGGCGACGAACGGTGCGATGACGAAGTCGCCGATGGCCAGGCCACTCACCTCGGAGCCGAGCTCTTCGATGATGCCGACGAACTCGTGGCCCATTCGGGCACCATCTTCAGTGGCGGGCTTGGAGGCGTAGGGCCACAGGTCACTGCCGCAGATGCAGCCAGCAACGATGCGCACGATAGCGTCGGTGGGCTCCTTGATGGTGGGGTTGGGAACGGTTTCGACGCGCACGTCTCCGGCGCCGTACATCAATGTTGCTCGCATGTTGAAATTCCTTTACTCAAGTTTTCGATCTGTTTCCAGTGAACACCTGTTATGCACTTCTTGGGAGTGATGGCTGATCAGGGTACTGACAGAACCCCTTTCGGTCGGTTCAGTGGGTTGTCTCGACTAGGACTAGCGGCCGGGCTACGAGCAACGCCTTGGTGCGGCGCTGGGCCAAATCTGCGGGCAGAATGAGTGCCACGGCGACGACTAGGGCGAGGAGGAGGAGAACGCTTCCGGTCGTCAACGCGACACTGACCTGCGCGGCCAAGTGCACCGTTAACGGTCCGGAGGGGACTGTGGCTGCGGCCGCGACAGCAATGCCGAGCCCGAGACAGGTGCCCACCTGATGGAAGGTGTTGACCAGGCCTGACGCGGCCCCGGCATCGGACGCGGGTGCGCCTACAATTCCGAACGAGGTCAGGGGCGCAAAGGCCAAACCCTGGCCTGCTCCAATAAGGACCATCGGCAAGGCGACACCCGTGACGTAACTGGAATCAATCCCGACGCGACTCAGCCAGAACATCCCGGCGAGGGTGATCAAGATCCCGGTCACGAGAGCCACCGAGCCCGGCATCAGTCTGAGGAGACGGGGAATACTCATCGCGACAGCGAAATTCACGGCAGTCATGGGCAGGAACCCGAGACCGGCCTGTAGCGGGTTGAAGCCCAGCACTATCTGAAGGAACTGTGTGGTGAAGAAGAAGAATCCAATCATCGCGCCCAGATAGAGGAAGCGGGCAACGTAGGCTCCTGTGCGGCGTCGGCTCCTAAAGAGGCGTAGCGGCATGATGGGTTGAGTTGCCTTGCGTTCGATCAGCACGAACACGACCAGAAGTACGACGCCGGTGCTGACGGCTGTGAGCGTGAGCGTCGAGTCCCAACCCGCCTCAGCGGAGTTGATGATCCCAAACACGAGCGATCCGACACCGAGTGTCACACTAAGCGCCCCGAAGACGTCGAAACGTCCGCGGGTCCGGCCGGTCTCGGGGAGGAACCGGGGTGCGAGCATGATCATCACAGCACCGAGGGGCACGTTGACGAAGAACCCTGCCCGCCAGGATATCCAGTGGGCCAACGCCCCGCCGATGACCAGGCCAAGGCTGGCACCGATCCCTGCGGTTGCACCATATAAAGAGACAGCCCGGGTGCGTGCCGGGCCTTCCGGGAAGCTCGCGGTGAGTAGGGATAGTGAGGCAGGTGCCACGATCGCTGCTCCGATACCCTGGACCGCCCGTCCGGCGATCGCCCACCACCCTGTCGGAGCCAATCCGATCAACAAGGACGCGAGTGAGAACACCACCAGACCGAACACGAAGACGCGCCGCCGCCCGAGCAGGTCGCCAGCTCGGGCGCCCAGTAGCAGCAGCCCACCGAAAACCAACGTGTAGGCGTCCTGAACCCAGGAAAGCTCACCAGTGCTCAGCGTCAGCTCGGCCTGCAGACTGGGTAGTGCGGTGAAGATGACCGAGTTGTCCAGCAGGATCATGAAATAGCTGGCGAGGATGATAGCCAGGATCGCTGCCGGATGGGCAGACTTTGTGGGTGCAGGTCTCATGGATTCAATGCAACAGCGTTTTTAGTGAGGCCGGGAGTCACTGTCGTTCCGGGTACTGCCAGTCCCTCCCTCGAGCGTCAGCTGACGGGTAGCGTGGATGTCATGACACACAGCGATGACGTGCGGACCTTCCTGACCTCCCGCCGAGCCAGAATTTCACCCGAGGAGGCCGGCCTACCCGTTTACGGCGGGAACCGACGAGTCACCGGCCTGCGCCGAGAGGAAGTCGCGATGCTCGCCGGGATGAGCGTGGACTACTACGTCCGCCTGGAGCGCGGAAACCTCGCGGGCGCCTCCGACAGCGTCATTGAGGCACTCGCCCGGGCCTTGAAACTCGACGACGCCGAAACGGCCCACCTTTTCGACCTCGCCCGCGCCGCAACCGCGTCCCCTCGAGCACGACGCCAGCGCAGCCCGCAGACAGTTCGGCCTAGCCTGCAGCGCGTGATCGACGCGATCACCACAGCCCCGGCCTGGATCCGTAACGACCGCGGCGATGTTCTGGCCGCCAACGAACTCGGCCAGGCCCTTTACCTCGACATGATGGCAGAGCAAGTGACCCCGCCGAACAGCGCACGGTTCACCTTCCTGAACCCGAAAGCGCGGGATTTCTTCACCAATTGGGACCGCGCAGCCGACGACATGGTCGCCGTCCTACGCTCCACGGCCGGGAAAAACCCCTACGACAAAGACCTCACAGACCTAGTCGGTGAACTTTCAACCCGCAGCGAGGAGTTCCGCACCCGGTGGGCCCGACACGATGTGAAGTACCACCGGACAGGCCGGAAACAGCTCCACCACCCGATCGTCGGGGATCTGGACCTCAGCTTTGAGGCCCTGGAGCTCGCTGGCGAACCGGGGCTGCGCATCAACGTATACACGGCAGAGCCCGGGACGCCGTCGGACGATGCACTGAAAGTTCTAGCCAGCTGGGCCGCCACCCAGCGTGAAACGACAAAGACCACTATCAAGGAGAAACAATGAGCCACCGCCCCTCTATTGTCCTGATCGTCGGTGCCACCGGAAGCATCGGCCGCTGCGCCGTGGCCGAGGCCCTGCGTCAGGGTTACACCGTCCGTGCGCTCGTCCGTGAGCAGAAACGCGCAGCCCGCCTTCTTCCCGAAAATGTAGATCTGGTGATCGGAGATCTGACCCATCCCAGAACCCTCGGCCCTGCCGTCGAGGGAGTCGACGCGATCGTGTTCACGCACGGATCCACCACAAGCGAACGGGACGTGCGGGACAACGACTACACCGGCGTAGCCAACATACTCAAAGCCCTGGGCGGCCGTCGGGTGCACATCGCCCTCATGACCGCCATCGGCACCACCCGGCCCGGCGTCGCCTACGCCCAATGGAAGCTGCGCAGTGAACGGCTCATCCGCGCCAGCGGCAGCCCTTACACCATCGTGCGTCCCGGCTGGTTTGACTACAACCAACCCGACCAGAGGAAAATCGTCATGCTCCAAGGCGACAGACGACAATCCGGCTCACCCGCCGACGGCGTCATCGCCCGGGACCAAATCGCCCGAGTCCTCATCGACAGTCTTCGCGTCGAGTCCGCCGACCACAAAACTCTCGAACTCGTCGCCGACCACGGAGCCGAACAAGAAGACCTCACCACCCTCTTCGCCGCCCTGACACCAGACACAAGCGACTCTCTCGATGCAGCCGAAGACACGGTAAACCTCCCATCGGAGACCGAGCCCGAAATGTTCCGTGACGACCTCGCCACCATCACGGCAGGAAGCCTCGAAACCAGGGAATAGATCAGGGCGCCGACTCCATGGCCCCACGGGCAGATCTGCCACCATTCCGAGACTTACTGGACCCGCACCAAACCGAATGCTCCCACTCCGTTCGTGTCCGGCAGTCACTTTTAGGTTCGCAGCTTGGTCACGAAATAGATCCAAATTCACGCCCGCCGGGAAGTCCATCAAGAGACAAAAAGCAACCAGACTATGGCAATTGGCGCTTCACACGCCCAACAAAAAATCACCGAAAAGCATGTTCCACCGCCCACCATGGCAGCGTGGCCGGCCGGACCTGAACCACGCCCCTAACGACACAATGCGTTGAAGTACGACGGCCCTTCATTCACAACCAGCGACATGCCATCCACCGTGTCAATGAACCTGTAAACGGCCGTCAAACAGCAGCTCCGGCGCTACGGTGCAGGGCTTGGTCACGTTTTACTCACGTTTTTCAACGAAACCCACAACAATTGCTGGCATGTCAAGGGGCACTGTTGTTCCGCACTCCCCCGGAAACACGCGGTTTCTGGCGGTCAATGGAGAATGTTGGCATGAGAGTCCTGAGTTTCTCTTGGTCGCTGGTTCGATTCCAGTCCGGGGCACAGTATGGCCCTGACCTGCGGTTATACCTCAAAAGTCAGGACCTGTGGGGGCCAAAATTGCCCCCACTCATCTTTTACTCATCTAATTCAGCGAACTTTTCCTGAGCATCTGGTCATCTTTTTCAGCACCTGCCGCTCATCATTTTCAACATTCTGTCACCAAAATCGGCTAGATTCCGCAGTTGTCACTTCCCTGAACTCGGCCGGGCAGTTGCGTGCAGTTCCGGGCAACAATAGGGCCTTCGATCGTCGTACTCAAGGGGCAGAATGTCTTTGGGGGGCAATGAAGCCGCCCGCACAGGCCCCACAGCAACTGACAGTGAACACACAACCGGAGCAAGGACCGCTGCGAGCAGGACGTGATGAACGTGCGAACCAATGAACGGTGTGGCTTCCGGAGATGGCATCCTCTCACCTCGCTTGAAGGTCAGCGTCGCAGCTCTGCGCTGAAATAGCGGCCGTAACCGCCCGGCGCTTGTACGCCACCGACACCTGATTATCGGCCCGGCTGCCATGATCATGCTCCTCACCCACTCTATCCACCACTCACGTTGACTCATCAACTACGCCCGCGTAAGTGTTTCGAAAAATCATCGGTACTGCCCGTGTAGCGGCGGGTCTGCCGTGCTGGCATTTGTTGGTGGGGCACCGTCAGTCAGGGGGTTCTTGCGACTGGTTGCGCTCCGCATCACTTATCCAGCGGCCCGCCACTGTGGACGGCCGAGACAACGTCGAGGATCGCCGCAGTGGTGGCGGCGGCGTGTTCTTCGTCCGCGACCAGCCCTTCGTGATCTGACCCCTCGATCGTGCGATGCACGCTGTTCGTGGAGAGGGTGGCCAGGTCGTTCTGCTCTGCTGTGTGATTGGCGCCACTTCCGATGCCCGCGGTCAGGACGATCAAGGGCTTGCCAGCGAAGTCCTGCAGTGCCGCGGCTTGCCGCATCGAGGTGTTGGCCTGGACGTACTCGTCGATCGTGCTGCGAAGATTGTTCGCGGTCGCGATGTTGGCGCTGACCTCCTGTTGGGACCGCGGCGGCAGTCCGCTGGCTTCAAGCGGCGCGTATAGGCGGAGTAGGCCAAGTCGCGCCGAGACCGAAGCAAGTGCGGACACGCGGCCCATGACATCGTAGGAGCCCGCGTTGCTGGGCGTTGCTGTCCCCGCTTTAACCGCCGCCGCCGTATCGGTGGCGTCCACCAGTACCATCCCGGCGACCTCATCCGGGTAGCGGTCGGCGAAGGTGAGTACGTACAGGCCGCCGAAGGAATGGCCGGCCAGCACGTAGGGCCCTGGAACGTGTCCGCGCTGTAGCAACGTGTGGAGATCCGTGGCGATCTGGGTGCCGTCCTGGGCGGTGTCCGCGGGCTCGCTCCAGCCTCGGCCTGCACGGTCGTAGACGCAGACGCGGGTATCACGTGCCACGGCCGGCGCAATCCACCCAAGGTTCGAGGACATTTCGCCGGCACCGGGTTGCAGCACGACCGTGGGACTGCCGGAGCCGGTGCAGCTCAGGTGCAGGCCGTGTCCGTCGACATCGATCAACTGCCCCGGCATTGGGTATGTTCTGGCATCCGCCGCTGCGCCCAGTGCCGCGTAGGCGCCGCCGATTGAGGCAAGAGCTAGGATCACGATCACCGGGTAGAGCAGCCATCGTCCGCTGCGGCCGTGCAGCTGACGGCGGACGCGGAGGAACATCCAGATCACCAATACCAGCAGGGCTGGTGGCCATATCCAGCTGAGCACCTCGCGCGCCGGGGAACCAAACACCAGCAGCAGTAGGCCGCTGATCCCCATGAACAGTGCCGGGGCCGCGGCCCAGCGCTGGGGCTGGTCGGTGAATCGCACCGAGAGTACTGCCAGCATCGCCCAGCCCACCGCGAATCCGCACAGGACCGCGCCAGTCATGGAGCTCTCCTGCACCGGGATGAACGGAGCAGCTACCAGAGCCAGGGCAGCGACAAGTCCGGTGGCCAGCGAGCCGGCCACGATCCATCCGATGTGTCCCCTGGGCTGGAGATTGCCACGGGATGAACGGTCCCGGTCCGCATCTTTGGGGGTGTAGGACGTACTCATGATGACACTCGATTTCCGGTAGGGCCGGCGTCGGGCCGGTCGTGCTGTATGCGCCTGGGGCTTCAACACCATGCCCCGAAGGTTCCCGCGTTTCCCGGTCCTGGGGTTGGTTCAAGGATGCTTTGGGTCAGCTCCGTCCACGTTTCGTAGTCAGGAGGACCGAAGGACCTCGCCGCGCCGGACGGTGCGGACTCCATGGAGTGTGTCCGGCAGTGCGGTGGGCGCCCTGCCTCCCCGGTCTGGTTGGTTGCGTTCGCGTCAGCTTGTTGAGAGCGGGTCCGGACGCAGGGTTGAGGTTCCCTCTGTGGTCAGTGGCGTGGACTTAAAGCCCTTGACGATCAGGTAGATGCCCAGGGACAGTTCGAACACGGCGACGGGCACTGCGGCGAGAGCGGAGATCGGGGACACCTGGGGGTAGGCGCCGAAGAAGACCGCGATATCGGAGGCCAGGAGCAGCGGGGCTCCGATGAAGGCAATGACTGGCAGGATGCGGGGCACCAGGGCAGCGCGGTAGAGCACGTAGCCCAGGAACAGGTCGCATGCCACGGGCATCAGGCTCCCTGAGAGCAGGAACGTCCAGTTGTAGTTCGCGACCAGGGTGTGGCCGATGGTGACCAGCGAGGCAGAATCTGTCCCGGCGGTGCCAGCCACGTCGTTGCGCAGCGTCATGAGCGAGAGCAGGCTGACGACGCTGACGAAGATGAGACAGGTTTCCACAAGCCGGGCGGCCACGAATCCCAGGGCCGCGGTTTGACTGACCCGCTTGGCCACCGGGTACAGCACTACGGCGGTGCCGATGCCAGCCAGGCCAACGATGACCTCCGACAGGACTCCCCACTGCAGTCCTGAGCTGCTGCCTGCGCCCAGAACGAAGGCGCCGGCGTCGTCTTTCACTGCTTTGTAGAGCGCAAGGGTGGGGATGGAGACAAACGTAACCACGTACAGGATGCCGGCGGTCAGGGAGATTTTCCGCATCGGGTGCATGCGGGCCCTGGGGATGTGTGGGGTAAGCGGCGGGGTGGCGTGTGAGTTGGTGGCCATGGTGTACTCCTTAGAAGGCGGATGGGTCGTTTTAGAAGGTGGATGTGTCGTTACGTGGATTGTCCCGGGTGGTGGGGGCGGTACGACATCGGGTTCATCGCCGGCAGATCCCACCCGGGTGGGGTGTCTGCGGTGGGTGGCTCGTTCTCTCCCAGGTCGAGGTGGAGCGGTGGGGGTAGAAACCAGTGGCGGCTTGTCCGCTCATTTCTGTCCCGCCGCCGGGGCGGCCAGTGAAAGGAGCTGTTAGGTCGTTACGGCGTATGGCTTTAGTCGCCCTCGGGGTGATGGTGAGTTGAATCCCTTGGTGATCAACCAGATCGGCATGAGCAGGACCTCGAAGAGTCCTCCGGGGAGAAGTGTGAGCTGTCCCAGTCCCGCGTTCATGTCAAGAACGCCCAAGAGGTCAAGCAACACCCCGGAGCAGAGCAGAAAGTATCCGACCAGCCCAATGGCCGCGATGGGTCGCGGAACCAGCCGGGAGACGTAGAGCAGGTAGCACAGGACCAGACCGCCTAGGCCTGTGGGAATGTAGACCCACAGCATGGAGTTGGGGACTACCTGCAACTGCGTCAGGAGGTAGATACCGCACGCGGTGGAGACTAGGAACTCAACGATCCTCAGTATCGGGTACCACAGAGCCAGTTCCCGGTTGACCGCTTTCAGGACCGGATACATCAGGAATCCGATGCCGACCACGGCGAGGCCTGAACAAAGCATGAGCAGCACGCCGATCGTTGGCGGTGACGTTGCGATACCGCCGTCCACGAAGCTTTGGATCAGTGAATTTCCAACCACGGCGGTGACCATTTGAACGACGAACAAGGTCCCTACGATGACTGCGACCATCCTTCGCGACATGATGCTACTTCCTTTGGTGTGTAGTTCCGGAGATTGATTGGATATTCCAAGTTCCCGGCATGCGCCGCGTCATTTGTCGCAGCTAAAGTACTGGCGACGGCGAGGCGCCTCACTGGAGCGCTCTGGAGGCCTCGGAGCAGACGTGTACACCCTTGGATTCGCGATGTTGTCGAGGATCGGATCCTATGGGCCGCGGCCGTCGGCATGCTCGTTCCACTTGCTCTCCGGAAACCCGATCGGTGGACCATCGATCCTCATTGCTCGTTCTGGCGCCTGGGTAGAGTCTGGTTGACGTCTTTCTGGAGTGCTGCCGGTTACTTCTGGGATGCTGCCGGGTTCCGCAGTCAATTCAAGTCTGGTGAAGAGGGCGACGTTCATCGCTTTGAAGCCCGCTTCGGTTTTCTGCAGGAGTTTCCCAGTGAAGGGGACGAGAGCTCCGGAGAAGACCTCTGCTTGGACTAAGCGGGCGCCCCCTTCCCGGATGGAAGTCAGAGTGAACGAGTGCCGGCCGTCGAATAGTCCGGGGATGCCCATGGTCCCGAGCCACTCCAGGTATCGACCGGGCTGGACAGCAGTGACTCGCGGTTTGAACGTCATCGCTCTGCCCCCTACCGGTGCGATGCGCACTTGGATACGTTCTCCTACCGTGAGAACCCCGGACATGGAGGTAATGAACGGGTTCCAGCTTGCCATCGACCCTGCATCCACCAAGTGATTCCAGACCACCGACGGTTCTGCCGGAAGGTCAATCCTTGCTTCGACATGCTGCATGGCTACTCCTGGACGGGGATGCGGTTAAAGAACTGGTTCAGGCTCGGATGAGAGCCCGGTGGCTGTGGGGAGAGGTGTCTTCACGCCCCGGATGAGTAGATACGCCAGCAATGAGACTTCGCAAATGATCTCTGGCAGAACGAAGATGGCAGCCGACGTGTCCGCCAATGACGGGGCGAGGAACCGTGTCAGGGCGTCTATGACGTAGCAAACGGTGCCGAGCATGAGCAGGAACGAGAGCCATCTGGGGAACATGCCCGATCGGTAACCAAGCAAGCCAAGGGCGAATAGCCAGAGCCAAGTGAATTGGGCGATCAGGTAGCCGTAGTGTTGTAGGTCCATGAGGAGCAGGACCATCGCGTGGGAGCCGTCCGCTCCCAACGCGGTGGAGTAGTAACTTTGCGTCGCGACGAGCAGGGCCCCGAACTGGTTGACCATGTTCAGGCATGTGATCGCAGCCGAGACCGCGACGAAAACCACCATGGCGCGGGCGACATTTCTACCTGCGTGCCCCAGCAGCCTATAGAGAGCTACCGCCAGCACGAGCCAGACCATCGCTTGGATCAAGTCGGCGGCGAAGCTGAGCCGTACCAAGGTGCTGTTCGCCACGATATTTGCCGAGGTCGCCGCGGCGTCCCCTGGCTCGTAGACATTCACTCGCACGATCTGCGCGAATGCGCCGAGGATCGCGACAACGAGGTAGAGAAGACCGGCCATCCTCGCCAGCCGCACCGGCGAACCCGGTGGCCCGGATGTGGGCTGGAGGATGCGTTCGGTGGTGGCCATGAGGTGCTCCCGATGTAGTTGCGGTGATGAGTTCGGATCAGTGGCGCACGACGTAACTTCGCGCGTTGGGCACCGGTCTCGTCATGGGAGGACGGGAGCCGGCATCAACGGGGCGTCGTCAGACGCTATAGCGGGCGGTGACGGGGGTTCATTGCCGCCCATATCGAGCCGGAGCGGCGGGTAAACATCAGTCATCAGTGCTGCGTATGCGCTGACGCGGAACACCCACCTGTTCAGCCCGATGATGATGTCGAACAGGCCCCGCGGGTAGAAGCCAGCAAACAGAAGGACGATGCCGGCAATGCAGACCAGCAGACCGATGAGACCACTGCCGTATGCCCAGGCATTGCCGTTCTGCACTTGGTTATAGCCGGCGAAAGCGGCTCCGGTGAAGACGCCGATGATCAGGTAGTGCGGCAGCGCCAGCAGCCACCACTTCACCAACACGAGCCCACGTGAGAGCGACTGGGGATAATCAACATACAGCCGGGCCGGGTAGTTTGGATCGTCCGCCAGACTGAATGGCGGATAGCGGTCAGTGCCCAGCGCACTGTAGGAGTAGTAGCCGACCCGCCAGCTCCAGCGCAGCACCCCGACGTTGAAGTCAAAGATCGCCCGCGGATAGCGGCCGGTGATCAAGATGGCGACGAATGACACCACCGAAAGCACCAAGAAGGCGATCCACAGGAAGAACAGCACAATGACATGCGGGATGACCAACAACCACTTGACGAGCCACAGCCAGCGGCTCAGGTGAGGGGAATACTCGCCGTCGAGAACGAGGGGGTAGGGGAACTGTCGCTCCATGAGAAATCCTTCCATGCGCCGTGCCAGCCACCTACACAGGGCACCGGCACCTCAGCTGCGGTTGGCGTCTCCAATCCAGACAGATCCGCGACGCATGTCGGCGGGGAAGCTTTTTAGCCGACACGAGCAACGGTATGCTGCAATATAAGACATGTCAATGGATGCATGTCTTAAACATCAGATATAATGGCGACATGACTGAATGGGGATTCATGACCAATCACCTGCATGCGCTCTACTGCGTCGCGCTCCACCCCGGCATCCGGATCCGTGAGATCGCAGACAGCGTGGGAGTCCAGGAGCGGGCGGCACACCGGATCGTGTCAGAGCTGGTAGAGGGCGGCTATCTGACCCGCAGCCGCGTAGGCAGCCGCAACTTCTACGAGGTGAATCCGACCCTGCCGCTCCGCCGCGAAGGACTGGACGAAATCGCGGTCGGTGACATTCTCAACGTCTTGTTGAAATCCGTACAGAAGCGGTCTACCACGCCAAGAGCCGAGGTCCAGGCGCCCAGTGAAGTTGACTCCAGCAACCGCTAAGGAAAGCCCTGCTCATGGAGGGGCCATGAGGCAGTGAAACCGATCGACCGTTTTCGCTTCAGCTGCCACTCAGTGGGCAGCACCTCGTGGAATGACCAGGTCCTGTAGCAAAATCCGGCGCCGGGTTCCATGAAAGGCTTCTTGCGTTCTCGATGGTACTGATACGTCGGCTCCTCGACAGGAACAGTTACGCACTTCTCGCGTAAACGGATTCTTTCGAGCTGAATGACGCCAACGGGAGTTAAGCGGCTGACCTCTCGGTGATTTCCTTGGGTTGGTTGATCCACGCTGTCCCCGGGAGTGCGAGTATTTTGGGGTCGGTGGTGCAGCGTTCGAGGTGTTTCGCACGGGCGGCCGCCGTTCCCGGAGAGTGGCTCTCGATTTCACTGTCCCCGGGCACTGGTGGTCTCGCGGTTTGACCCGCTGACGGCGCCTGAGCCCCCACGGAGAATTTTCATGCAGCGCAAGGGATGTTTATCGTACTTATTCGTTGCGTTGCTTGTTGGCTTTGGCGCGGATGTGCATCCGTTCGCCCTGTCCCCCAAAGAGGCTGAGGACTTCTGCCTGCTGGTCGCCTGTGCTGCCGAACCAGTGGGGGACGTGGGTATCAAATTCTGCTACCTCCCCCGGACCCAGGACCAGGTCATGGTCTCCGAGAACAAGACGCATGTGGCCCGACAGGACATAAAGCCATTCGTATCCCTCGTGGGTCTTGAGGATGGGTTCGATCTTGGAGACAGGAATGATAATTTTCCACGCCTGCGTGCCACCGGGCTGACGGGTCAGGGGAACGACGGTACGTCCGTTCGCATTTCGGGGCTTGAGCCGGATACGGGGGTCACCCACTTCGGGCGCGCCGACGAGTTCATCCAGGGGAACGCGAAACGCTTGGGCCAACGGGAGAAGCAACTCCAGGCTGGGGCGGCGTTGACCGGTCTCCAGCCGGGACAAAGTGCTCTTGGAGATACCCGTGGCTGCCGCGAGGCTCGCCAAGGAAACGCCTCGCTGGATGCGCAGGCGTCTGAGCCGCCCACCCACTTGATCAAGCGCTGCGGCGATCACTTCCAATTGGTCATTCATACGACCTATCAAACCTCGGCGTCCCAGAAACAGCAACGATTGTTGCCGTTCCTGGCAGTCAGAGGGAACCTAAAGCCATGAATGATTACGACGTATTGATAGTGGGCGGCGGCGCTGCAGGATTGTCGGCGGCCCTAGTGCTGACCAGAGCCCGCCGCAGAGTTCTCGTGGTGGACGCGGGGGAACCCCGAAACGCGCCGGCTTCGCACATGCACGGATATTTGTCGCGTGATGGGCTGGCACCGGCGCAACTCCAGTCCCTCGGACGGGGCGAGGTTGAGGCCTACGGGGGCGAGATAATTGCAGGCACTGTCACCGAGCTGGTCCCTTCTGGCAGCACCGGATTCTGGGTGCTTCTGACGGATGGTCAGAGGATTTTCGCCCGGCGTATCCTTGTGGCCACCGGGCTGCGCGATGTACTTCCAACCATCCCCGGTCTCGCCGACCGCTGGGCACGTGATGTTCTGCATTGCCCCTATTGCCACGGATACGAGGTCCGTGATCAGCAGCTCGGCGTTCTCGGAAGTTCACCGGAAACGGTCCGCTACGCACAGATCGTCCGTCAGTGGGCCAAGGATGTCGTGCTCTTCGTGCCGGCCGGGTACCTGACAAATTTTCAGCGCTCAGAGCTCATTGCCCGTTCCATCGGGCTCGTCGAAGGTGAGGTTAGACGGATCCTTACTGAAGATGATCACCTCAAAGGCGTCGAAATGGACGACGGCCGCATCATTCCGCGCGACGCCTTGTTCGTGCCGCCGCGCTTCATTCCCAACAATGACCTCCTGGTCGGCCTCGGCTGCGCCCTAGATGAAACCGGCTGGGCTGTCAAGGACGGCACCGGCCAGACCACCGTGCCGGGAGTGTGGATAGCGGGCAACGTGGCCAACCCCCGCGCCCAAGTGATCACCGCGGCAGGCGAAGCATCCGCTGCTGCCACGGCGATCAACGTCGATCTGGTCGACGAGGACGTCCGCCACGCTGTCGAGGCGTTCAACAGGGGCTTCTAACCAACTGATCCCACCTTCCACGGCACATTTCCCCACACCCAACAAGAAAGATACGAGGCACTCCAATGTCCGTCCCATCAAACGCCGCCCGCCCAGCACCGCCGACAAAACACCAACTGGCGCTCATGATCTGGCTCGCCGTGTTCCCGACGCTGACAGTCATCAACCTCTTCTTTGGAAGCTGGCTGGGCACGCTTCACCCGATCCTGCGCACCTTCGTTCTTGCCACGGTTGCCGTTCCCATCGTCATCTACGGAATCATGCCACACCTTCACCGGATGCGGGCCAGGCTGCTCCACCACACCACAAGCTAATGCCTGATCTTTGCGCTGTACCTGCAGCAGCCCCCTCAGGTCTGCTGCAACTCCAAAAACCTCCGACGCTGTACCCGCAGGCCGGACCAGCAACAACCGAAGGAACATGACCATGTCACAGCCCGCCGCATCCTCACGCGCAATGAACCACCATCCTCTAGCCCAAATCCCCGGGGAGGACCGGCCCGTCGAGGCCGGATTGCCTGCCTTCCGCTTAAACATGATGCGGGCCGGTTACCTCCTTATGGCCGTAGGCCTCATGATCGTCAAATGGCCACTCCTGCTCCAGGCCGCTTCGATGCCCCTGATGGACGGGGTAGTCGTCTGCATTCTGACAGCGATGTCACTCCTTGCGCTCCTAGGCCTCAGATACCCGGTCGGAATGCTGCCGATTCTCTTGTTCGAGTTGATCTGGAAAGTGATATGGCTGGGGATCGTAGCCCTGCCCCACCTCATCGCCAATGACATGGATAGTGCCACTGGCGACTTGCTCTTTAGCATGGCCTTTGTCTCGGTCATCCTCGCGGTGACTCCATGGGACTACGTTTGGAAGCGCTACGTAAAGGAGCGAGGGGACAGCTGGGGACGAGCCGTCTAAGCTAAGGCCGCATCTCCGAAAGGCGAGCCCCTGAAGCTGTGGCGCCCGAGCCTATCCATCTAGCCAATGCACCCTTGAGCCTGTCGAGAACCGCTGACCGCAGCACAAACGAGCGAACAGAGTCGGAGTGGTACTTAAGGTGTTGACCGTCGATGTACGGAGCAACTCGCGGAGGTGGGCTCAGTTGCCTAAACAGCACAGCCTCAACACTTACTTGCCAAATTGGAAAGCTCGTTGCATACTTTCCATTATGGAAACTTCAGGAAGTCGCCCGACACCGGACGAGGCAGCGGCGGCGCTGCGCGACGCCGGCTCTGCCCGGGATCAACTCTCGCATCGACTGAGGCTGCCGCCTTGGTTCTACACCTCGATCGGTATGGCGGTCGTCGTTCAGATCGCCACTCTGGCTGTGGGAGTGGCCGACCAGAGCTCGGCAGGGATCGGTCTGGCGGCTGTCGGCCTGGTCCCGTTCGTACTCGTCGCGGTGGCACAGCTCATCCGCTTCCGAAGGCTGAACGGCGTCTGGGTCAGCGGCCTGGCGAGCAGGGTGATCTTCGGCGGCGATGCAGCCGCATCGACGGCGCACCTCCTAGCCATGGGCTTCGCGATCTGGGCTGCCTTCGAGGAACGCTGGTGGCTCGTGGGCCTATGCGCGATCGCTGGCGGGGTGGGCTACACCCTCTGCGGCGTCCGCTGGATGCGATCCTATCGCGGTGACCCGGCAGCCCACAGCAGGGGCGAATCGGCCATCCTGCTGGCCGTCCTGGCCGTTCCACTGCTCACAGGAGCCGTGCTGCTGCTGGTGGGCGCACGCTGATGAGGGAGCTGGACCGGCATCTCCTTGCGCCTGCCCGGCTCAAGCTGGCGACAATGCTGACTGCAGTGTCCGAGGTCGAGTTCGCGGTCCTTCGTGAAGGCCTGGACGTGAGCGACTCCGTCCTCTCCAAACATGTCGCCACGCTCGCCGGAGCCGGGTACGTGCGCAGCCGCAAGGGCACACACGAGGGCCGGCGCACGACGTGGGTGGCACTCTCACCGGCCGGCCGCAAGGTGCTTCGTAACCACGTCGAGGCACTACGCGAGATCATCGACGGCGTCGACTGATCCTCCGCACCAAGTTCGGTGAACACGTCAGCCAAAACCGCCGAGGTGCCACTTTCACCAGACAGACCAGACCGCGAGTTCAGCCCCGGATCCGACGGAGGCAAGCCAACTCTCCAACGTAAACCGGATTCCCACCCCATGTTGCCTTAAGATGCCCGCGTAAATCTCTTGACGCAAACCAAAAGCAAGCTCATGCTTAGCAACACTGAGGAGTGGTCCTGTAGTCGTAGCAACTCGGTGGTCCAAACCACTGGCAAGCGATACCTGATCCGCTCAACTGGCAGGAGTGGTGGCATGTCGAACGTCATGTATTGTGCATGGCTTGCCCGGCAGGGAAACCTAGGGTGGGAGCACGTAGAAGTCAGATTCGACGAGAGGCCCATACTGGCTACAATCCAGCTAAGCTCCTTCTCGATTCAGGAGGGAGAACGTTTCGCTGCATTCCAAAGACGGCACGCGTACGCGTATATCGAGACGGTCAACACTCCCAGAATCCAAGTAGGCGGATGGAGCTTCCCCAATCCGGACAAAGCGCTGGACAACCACGCATGGCTTACGACCGACCATCTCACGTTCTGGCTTCAGGCCGACAATGTAGAAGAGGCGTCCGCAGTGGGAGTGATCCATGACCGAAGCCCCCAATCGCTTAGGGCCGACAATATTAAAATGATGCATTTCGCTATCTATGACCAGGATGGGACCGTTCTAGGAATGCACCGAGTAGTCCAACTTTATGGCGGCAAGGAACTGGATGCAGACGAGATCCAAGACCGAGTGCTAACCCGCGCCAAGGCCCAAGTGGAGACGTCGTTACAGATCATTCCGGTCAACCCGGCTGACATCCCGCCGGGAGGGGCCTTTCGCATTGACCCCCGGACTAAACGACCGGTACAAGCGGGCGACTAAAACAAGAGGCAAGAGACTGAGGTGTGCCAAGGAATTGGTATCCATTTAGCTTCCTAAAGGTGGACGCTTTCCATGCCGTTCTCAAAAGCGGGCAGCATCTGCTTTCGTCAGTGACTCAAGAAACCGGCACTTGGTGAGGCGTGATCGTTCGGGGTGCAGGACTCATCCTCAATCTCTTCTAATGGGGTCCTTGTTGTCTACAACGGTGCCCGGATGGTGACGAGTAACTGAGATCGAAGTGTCGTCAGCGTCGATAGCAATTCGCTTTCATCCGCGTTGCGAGTTTGTCGAGATGGCCGATGGCCGATGGATCATGGTGGAGCACAATGCCTTCGATGCCCCGCATGGGCAACCTTGGACGGTCGGTGGGTGGCGAACGTATTTTTGTTGATCCCAAACATGGTGTAACGTCAGTCGATTTTGATGACTGCACCGTCAGCCTTGCAAAAATCCACAACATCACTGCAAAGGGCACCCGCAATTCCGAGCGGTCGCTGGGCCCTGGCCGCAGTTCCTTCTTGTTCTTATGCCGCGAACGAACCACCGTATCCACCAACGGCAGGCAAAGTTGCCGTTAAGCTGCGGCCCGCGCCCGTCCAACAGCTCCAAGGCAGCACCCACTTGCGCATAAGAGTCTTCGTCCAAACAGGACAATCATGCTTCAACCAGACCAACGTCGATGTTCCACATCACCACGAGAAGACGACACATAGGGCATACAAGATCAAGGGTTATTTCAAGCCTAGCCTTCTGACAAAAAGTGGGCCCTTCAGCCGAGTGAGCGATCGCGAATTATTCTGCGCACTAGCCTGTAACCCGTTCGCAGTTTGGCTCAGGAAACAGTTGCTTTTCTCGGTTAGGCAGATCGGCAAATCGGGGACTGTCCAGAAGTTGTTACCCCTCCGTAGAGTCAATATGCATGCTCGTTTCTGCCGTTAGAACGTCACCACCATGCAATTTTTCGGCCACATCAGGACCGTTTACAGCACGATACGAATCGACACTCCGGACAACAATGATTGTTGGCACGCAACAGCTCGTAGTCGACAATCAGTGACATGCCGTCCACCGTGTCGATGAACCTGCAAACGGCCTTCAAACAGCAGCTTCGGCGCTGCGTTACGCAGCCTCATCACGTTTTACTCACGTTTTTGAACGAATACCGACCGCAAATCATGACATATCAAAGGAGGCCAATTGGCTCGTACTCCCCCGGAAACTAGCGGTTTTTGACTGTCAACAAAAGCCGTTGACATGAGAGTCCTGAGATTCTCTTGGGCGTGGGTTCAATTCCCGCCCGGGGCACTTTTGTGATGTGTCGCGACATCGTTGACTGATGTAGCGGGACATCGTTGACAGAAGCTCTCTCATTCGAGGGGGCTTTTGTTATTTCTCGACCCATTTCTCCTGGTTTCGGCACCAAAACAAGTACGGGTCGCAGTCTCCATCGACTGGATAATTGGACCGTGACAAGCGCTCAGCGTGGCCGCGCCCGCACCACATGGCGCATTCCAGCACTTACTACGGTGCACCTGGCCCAGCCATAGACCAGGCCCCGGCTGGCAGACGCCACACACTGCAGTAATTCCCACCATCAAGGATGTCCCGACACATGAGTCAACGATGTATTGAAACTAGACACCGCCCCGGGGCGCACAAAAGGGCCTCTGACCTGCGGTTTCATTCCGCAGGTCAGGGCCATTTAAGGCCAAAAAATGCCCGGCTCCCCTTTTTCGCTCCAGGCCAAGCATTTGCGGCATCATCCCAGACGATGGCCGGGCCGCTCAGGCGGTCAAAGTACTTATTCGGATCCGCCGCCGGCCGGTTGACGAGACGCGTCGTTGCCCTGAAATTCTGAGACGCTAGGCAGTTGCAGTTAGGCCGGCAACGGCCCTGACCGAGTACCAAAATAACACCGAGCAAATAGCAGCGTAAGAAGAAAAATCAACCAAACGTCCCACAAACTTGACGGGCGCACCGAAGCCCAGTTTGTCCGACGCGGTGGTGGTGTCGATGGTGGCGCCACCTTTGTTCCTTCCAGTTCACCCTCCAGCAACCAAGAAGTCCTCCACCGTTCTCACACGACAAGTAGTCTCTTCACACACCATTTGCCCGGCACTCCCGATAGCCGGGCGGAGAATCGCCAATTCCAAGGAGTATCCGTGTTCGTGAAAAGAACCCTTGTCGCGGTCGCAGTCATTGCCTCTCTGGCAGGGACGGCAGCAGCCCCGGCCCAAACAGAGGCACCAAAACCGGCACCCGTCATCGTCGGCCAGCCTCTGGACCAGGCGCATGCACACAACGACTATGAGCATGACCGCCCCTTGCTCGACGCGCTGGAACATGGCTTCACCAGCGTCGAAGCGGACGTGTGGCTGGTGGACGGCGAACTGCGGGTTGCCCACGACCTGGCGGACGCGAAGCCCGGCGTTACGCTCGAGCGCCTCTACCTTGAACCGCTCCAGGATCTGGTCCGCGGCAAGGGCCGCCACAGCGTCTACCCGAAGTGGGACGGCAGCCTGCAACTCCTGATCGACATCACGAGTGAAGGCGAGGCCACCTACGCCGCCCTTGAGCAGGAACTGGCCGAGCACCGGAGCATCATGAGCCGCTACACCAATGGCAACATCAAGACCGGTCCGGTCACCGCGGTCGTCAGCGGCAACCGCCCGCTGGCCACCATGCAGGCACAGCAGAAGCGGTACAGCTTCTACGACGGACGCTCGTCCGATCTCGCATCCGGCATACCCGCCGGACTGATGCCGCTGGTCAGCGACAACTGGACCAAGCTGTTCACCTGGCAGGGCGTCGGACCCATGCCCGAGGCCGAGCACACCAAACTCCGCGCCTACATGGCCCAGGCCCACGCCCAGGGATACCGCGTTCGTTTTTGGGGCACGCCGGATCAGCCAGGCGCAGCCCGCGAAGCCGTCTGGAACGAACTCGCCAACGCCGGCGTGGACAACATCAACACCGATGACCTTGCGGGTCTGGAACAGTTCCTCACCGCCCGCACCCGCTAACGCCCACCCAGCAGAGACAGGAACACCATGCGTTCAAAGACCATGACAATCACGACGGCGGCAGCCGTCCTGGCGCTCGGCCTCCTTACGTCCCCACCCGCCAACGCAACCGGTACCACCTCAGGCAGCGAGGCCTTCACGTTCGGCGTCATCGGCGACATCCCTTACGGCGATGCCGAGATCGCCAAGTTCCCAGCACACATTCAAGACATCAACGCTGACAAGGCGCTGAAGTTCGTCACCCATGTGGGGGACATCAAGAACGGTTCCACGGTTTGCTCCGACGAGTACTTCGCCAGCATCCGCACGCAGTTCGACACCTTCACGCACCCGCTGGTATTTACCCCGGGCGACAACGAGTGGGTGGACTGCCACCGCACCAACAACGGTGCTTACAATCCGCTGGAACGGCTGGACAAGCTGAGGGAAGTATTCTTCAACGAACCCGGCAAGACACTTGGTGCCACCATGCCCGTGAAGAGCCAGGCGAACCTGGGACTGCCCGAGAACGTCCGCTTCACCCAGAACAGGGTGGCCTTCTCCGTGCTGAACGTCCAGGGCAGCAACAACTCCCTCCTGCCATGGAGCGGCCTGGGCAAAGCCACAGCCACGCCGGAGCAGCTGGCCGAAGTTGAACGCCGGACAGATGCCGTCCTGGCCCAGATCAAGGACACGTTCGGAGACGCCGAGCGCCGCAACGACAGGGCCGTGGTGCTGATGACCCAAGCAGACATGTTCGATCCTTCGCTGCTCGCCGCGGCGTCCTCCAACCCGGAAGCTGTGTCCGGGTTCCGCGAGATCGTGCAGACCATCGTCAAGGAGACCAACCGCTTCGACGGCCCGGTCTACCTCATTAATGGCGACAGCCATGTTTTCGCGGAGAACCAGCCCCTCGCGGAAGGCTCACCCTGGCTGGGGATCTACGGCGTGCCCGCCGCGGATGACCTCAAGCGCATCACCGTGGACGGCTCCGCCAACGCCACGAACTACGTCAGGTTCAAAGTCGCCGGGAACAGCGCCGACGGTGCGGACATCCTCAGCTGGGAGAGGGTTCCCTTCAGCCAGTAGGCACCCAACGGAAGCGGACGACGGCGGGAGGTCCCGCCGTCGTCCGCTGACGGAAGTTGGAGCAGAAACGCGCATCCCCTCGACCCCCGACTGAGGGGTCAAATAGTGAGAACGGTTGGAAGCATACGCTGCTTCGAGGTAAATCGCTGACATGCCTGTTCTTACGGCATTGGGCGCCCAAAACAGTACAGGGAGCAAAAAGCAACCAACTCCCCCTTTTCAACCAAGAACTACGGCAATGCACGACATGCCACAGCCTTCGGAAACTGCAAATACCGCGAAAACAAGCGGATTATGACAAGTATCCCCACCCAGCAAAATCCAGATGACCAGATTCTCTTGGTCGCTGGTTCGATTCCAGTCCGGGGCACAAAAAGAGCCTCTGACCTGCGGTTTTACTCTTTTGGCCGGGTGCGCCGAGGTGCCAGATCACGTTCTACTCACGTTATTGAACGAAAAGTTGATCACGTTTTTGACATTTTAAGCAGCTATTTCGACTCCACTTGAGGTCACGCTTTTTCAATCGGCGCGCATAAAAGTGGCGGAAATCCGCGGTTTTCCCGGGCCAGAACGACCCACTACCGTGACTGCCAATAATCGGCCCTCCGAGCGCCCTACTCACGGCACTAACGACCGTCGGTTAGCCAAGAACTTCCCCCGAGACTGCAAGCATCCCGGCGCGGCAGAGTCGATCTTCCAGCTCCCGTAATCGCCACCCCGCCTGCCAGACTCCCAGCCCTTCCCCAATGAAGGTACCTTCCCGGACACCGAAATACCGCGACCGAATGAATCGTTCCTAGAAGTCCGTCACACGGCGCTGGCGATCCCTGCTACTCTTCCCCCAAGGGAATTGAGGCCATTACATGGGCATTCTGATCCGCGACGCGGAGAGCGGTTGGCGTGAGCCCGCCGGCACGGGCTACGAGAATGAAAATGCCCTACAGCAGATCTTGCACGACCACCCAAACCTGGTGCCCGGCGTCGCCGACCAAGCCGTGGCGTGCCGTGAATTCCAGTCCGGTGCCGGTCGAGCGGACGTCGTCATTTTGGACCCACAGGGGAAGTTGACCCTCGTTGAGTGCAAGCTGGCTGCGAATCCGCAGGTGCGCCGCGAGGTGATTGGGCAAGTCCTCGACTACGCATCCAAGATGTGGCGCATGGACGTGGACGAGTTCGAGCGAGTATGGCGGAGCGCCGACGGCGGCCGGGTCTCTCCGTTCGAGGAGCTGGACGACCAAGATGGCCGAATTAGGACTGCGGTGAAGGAGAACCTCGCATCCGGCCGGTTCAACCTTGTCCTCGCCGTCGATGATCTGAACGACGACGTCAAACGGATCGTCGAGTTCCTCAATGCCGTAACCGTCCCCACAACCGGGGTAATCGTCGTCGAATTCACGCATGCTCAGGATGGGGACGTCGAGATTCTCATCCCCACCGCGTACGGCACCGATTTCGTCGAAGCGAAGGCCGCAGCGTCCGCCGCGACCTTGCGGACCTGGGGAGAGCAAGATTTCCTGGCCTGGTGCGATACAAATGACCCGACGGCGACGCCACTGATCCTCGAGTTTTTGGACGCCCTGCGCTCCACCGGGTTCCAAATTGTCGGCGGCAGAGCACAAACCCCGTCCCTGAACTGCTCGATCAGCTCGCCTCACGGCGTGAGATGGCCGGTGGCCCTCTATACATCCGCTTCCGCGAAGGAGCCTTCGGCGAAGGTCGAAGTGAGGTTTCCCGACTATCGAGGACAGCTCGAAGTACGGGAGGCCCTCGCGCAAGGGGTGGAGGCGATCCCCGGAATCCCGATCCCAGTGGACCTCGTCCGGCTGTCCGACTACAGGAGACGACCGAACATCCCGGCCCGAGACTTTACGGCCGAACAGCTGCGGGCACTGCCAGCGGCGGTGGCCGCCGCGATCCGAGGATAAAGCCTGACCACCTCCCACGGAAGTGCAATGCAGCCCCTGCGCACCTACTACACCGTCGCCTCCACCCATGATTTCCAGGGCGACGCCTGCGAAGTCTCCGGGTTGTTCTTCATCTGCTATCCCACCATCGCCCCGTCGAGCTTGGACTTCCATGGGAAGCGCGCGATTCCCGGTTGAGAGAACTCCCTGCTGATGCCGACCTTGAAGGACGGCACCGTGTACCGGGTGGAAGTCACCGAGCGCGGACAGAAGCTGGGCGAGTCCCAGCCGCTGTGGACCTCCGTGAACCGGTATCGGGACACCGCCATTAGCGGTAACGGCAGCACCATTTACGTGGCCGCCGACAAAGACGGGCTGGCCCGCGGTGCCAACGGCGACGCCACGACCGTCTTGGAAAACCCCGGTGCCATCTTGGTCTTCCACTACACCGGCAATTAACCCGGAAGGAATCTGAACCCGCACCCTCAGGCTGAAGCCCGGCGGGCCGACGGCACTACGCCCGCCGGCCCGCACGGGTGTGCTGTGCGCCTAGCCGGCCCCTCCCACTCCGGACAGGGACCCACACCCGTGCACACCGCTCTCCACCGGGCAGTAGTTCGAGCACGCCGATACGCAATACTCAGAAGCCAGGGACTGAGGGGGTTCGGCGGGATGTATGCAATTGACTTCTGAAGACAGATTGTTCGGTGCTCGGGTGCACCTTCCCGCTTGGCAGGCATCCCCAATCCTGGCGGCCCTCCGACCGGGCATGGGCGCTTTCGCTGCGCGATATGAAAGGATGAACTGACCACACAAATGCGGGTTTGCTGCCCGTTGACTGCCTCTGGGAGAGCAATGACGACGAGTGACCGCTTCTTTTTAGACAAGTCAGACCCGGCCGCGTGGCGCGCTCTTAACGGACTGGCTTTGAAGACCCAAAGTGCGACCGAGGCGGCAGGAATCCCCCGTGCGGCGATCGAGTTGCTGAACGTGCGGGTTTCCCAACTCAACGGTTGCGCGTATTGCCTGGACATGCACAGCCGATACGCATTGGATGCCGGCGTGAGCAATCAGCAGTTAGCAGTATTGCCCACTTGGCGTGAAACCGCACTTTTCACGGACTTGGAACGTGCCGCGCTGTCGATCGGTGAGACCGTCACGGTCCTGCCGGAGGACCACACGCGACAGGCGGATCTCCAGCAGACACGCACGGTCCTCACAGACGAACAGTTTTCGGCCCTGCAATGGGCTGCCGTGGCGATCAACGCGTTCAACCGTGTGTCGATCATGAGCCGTCACCCTGTCCGTGCCCGTGGCTAAAGCCCAGGCTGAGGTAACAAGGGTGGATGGTCCCTTGGGCACGGATCTAGACTTTGTCTCATGAGCAATCTGGAAACCGCGCCCGAGGAAGTTGTTTGCGTCCTGGAGGAAACGATGGGAAACGTCGAGGTCCTTTCTCCTCGGCAGGTTCCCCTGGGCGGTGTTCGGGCCATGGACGTCCGGCGCACGCTGCCACAGAAGCGGCGCAGCCTCATCGGAGCCTGGTGTTTTGTGGACCACTTTGGGCCAGACCGTGTGTCCGAGTCCGGCGGCATGAACGTCCCCCGACACCCCCACACCGGGCTGGCCACCGTCAGCTGGCTGTTCACGGGCGAGATTGCCCATCACGACTCAGCCGGTTTTGCCGCCACCGTCCGCCCTGGGGAAGTGAACCTGATGGTCGCCGGAAGGGGCATCTCGCATCAGGAGTTCTCCACTCCGGACACCTCGATCCTGCACGGGGCGCAGCTGTGGTTTGCCTTGCCCGAGAGGACCAGGAACATGGCACCGACCTTCCACCACTACGCCCCTGAAGCCGTCCGGGGAGAGGGAACGGAGCTACGAGTGTTCTTGGGCTCCTTGGCAGGATCGACATCTCCGGTGGACACGTACACCCCTGCGCTCCTGGGAGCTGAGGCGGTCCTGAGGACCGGCGCGCGGCTGGAGTTGGATCTGGATCCGTCGTTCGAGTACGGCATCCTGCTCGACACCGGCGAACTGCGCCTGGACGGCGAAGCTGTGCCAGTGGATCATTTGGTCTATTTTCCCCCCGGACGGACGTCCTTGCTGCTCGAGGCCGGTGAAACCCCCGTGCGGGTGCTCATCATCGGCGGTGAACCCCTGGGCGAGCAGATCGTCATGTGGTGGAACTTCATTGGCAGGACCCATGAGGAGATCGTCGCCTACCGTGCGGCCTGGCAGGCGGAAATAGATGCCGAACCGGCAGACCCGCCCGCAGAAGCAACCTACCCCGACCAGGCGCCCTACCCACGTTTTGGCACTTATCCTGAAGGGATGCCGGCACCCCTGCCTGCACCCGTGCTGCCCAACGTCCAACTGCGCCCACGTGGTTGACACGTCCAACTCTGGAGGAACCGTGGAACAAGAACCCCCCATCACCGTCCGGCCCAATGCTGATCGCCGCCGCTACGAGCTCCTCGACGGCGGCCGGGTTATTGGCAAGGCGCATTGGCTACCCTTCGAGTCCGCCTCGAATACGGAGCGCATTTTCTACCACACGACCGTGAACGAGGAATATAGCGGACAGGGGCTCGCCGCCACGCTCGCCCGGTTCGCTCTGGAGGACACCATTGCCGCCAGCATGGTCGCGGTGACCGTTTGCCCCTTTTTCACCGCGTACGTGCGCAAGCACCCGGAATTTCAGGAGCACACGGTGCCGGTCCGTCCGGAACACCTGGCCGCCGTTGATGCGGCGGCCAGGCAGGCCCGGCCCTAGGCGCCGACTGTTGCCAGGCCAGGCTTCGTGGTGCCCGCGAGCTTCGCCGCGAGACGGTTGGCGTGCGTGGGAGCCTGCGGGTGATCCGCGGGCTTGCGCTTGGCGTACTCAGCACGCAGTTCTGGCAGCACGGTTTCCCCGAAGAGGTCCAACTGATTCAGCACGGTCTTCAGCGGCAGCCCGGCGTGGTCGATGAGGAACAACTGGCGGTGATAGTCCCCGAAGTATTCCTGGAAGGACAGGGTCTTCTCCAAGACTTCCTGTGGGGAACCAACAGTCAGCGGCGTCTGGGACGTGAAGTCCTCCATTGAAGGACCATGGCCGTACACCGGAGCACTGTCGAAGTACGGGCGGAACTCCTTCACTGCGTCTTGGGACTTCCGTGCCATGTAGAACTGCCCGCCCAAACCCACGATCGCTTGGTCGGCGCGGCCGTGGCCGTAGTGCTCGTAACGTTCGCGGTAGAGGTCGATGAGCTGCTTGTAGTGTTCCTTGGGCCAGAAAATGTTGTTGGCGAAGAACCCGTCACCATAGTAGGCGGCGATTTCGGCGACCTGCGGGGTGCGGATGGAACCGTGCCAGACAAAGGGGGCAACGCCGTCGAGCGGTCGCGGGGTGGAGGTGAAGTTCTGCAATGGAGTGCGGAACTTACCTTCCCAGGTGACTGTGTCCTCGTCCCAAAGGCGGCGCAGGAGGTTGTAGTTTTCGATCGTCAACTCCACACTGTCCTGCTGGTTCTTGCCAAACCAGGGATAGACAGGGGCAGTGTTGCCACGGCCCAACACCAGATCCACCCGCCCATTGGAGACGTGCTGGAGCATAGCGAAGTCCTCGGCGATCTTCACCGGATCGTTCGTGGTGATCAACGTGGTGGCTGTGGAAAGGATGATCCTTTCCGTCTGCGCGGCAATGTTCGCCAACAGGATCGTCGGGGAAGAAGAGAAGAACGGGCTGTTATGGTGCTCCCCGACCGCATAGACGTCCATTCCGATCTCTTCAACCTTCTTGGCGATCGCCACGGAAGCCTTGATTCGATCACCCTCAGTAGGGATCCGACCTGTGGTCGGATCCGCCGTGATGTCGCTAACGCTAAAGACGCCGATCTGCATGGGATGCTCCTTCAAGTGGGTAGCCGCACACTTTCCAAGAATATTGTATGCGCATGCATGTAATAGCGTGCGGATCTCACATTCCATTCCCTTGCGTCACTGTGCGGTGAGACACAACAAATCGACGGACGGCAGCTCCGCCCCACGCAACGGAACAGAACCGCGGGTCAGGTGCGGAAGCGAAAGTTTTAAGCCGGTGAATGAAGCCGCGAACCAGCGGGCCGCGTCCCGGGCGGGGAATCAGCCCTTTGGGGCCGCCTGTCCCCCGATCGAGCCGTCAATCCAGGAACAGCGTTGGTAACCATGGAACCCCCATACAACCGTGTAATCTCCAGCGCCCTTAGGCGGGGTGTGGATGGAGTCGCTGGCGATCCGCTGTCCGGACGGATTCTCGGACCTCGCCGCCGAGCGCGACAGGGAACAGTCTCGGTCGGCGTCCGAAACCGTCCTCCGCCACGGCTGGGAACCCCCGCAGTCCCCCTCTGAGCTGCGGGCATTCTGTCCCGCGGCATTACATGAGCGAGACATATCCTGATCCAGGGCCCGGCTGAAGTTCGCCCATCACTAATGGCTCGCGGCCCACGTCTGGGGCCGCGAGCCATACTTAGGGAAGTTGTGTGGCAGGACAGTTGTCCCTGAAGGTTACTTCCTTGAGGTGGGGTCTTCGTCACCGATGTGCCCCGGCGCCGCAACGGCAAGGACACGCTGGACGAAGGCGCAGTACTCGTCCATGTAGTGCCGCAGGAAGGCTTCCGTGGCTTCATTTTTGACCTCACCGTCGTCGCCGAAGACCTCGGGGCTGAAGGTGATGTAGGCCTCTGGGGAGTTGAGCTGAGGGGCGTCGAGGAAGCTCAGGACGCTGCGCATTGATGATTGCATGACGGCGGTTCCGATGCCTCCGGGCGAGGCGCCGATGATGCCTGTGGGTTTGCGGGCAAAGGAGTTTGTTCCCCAGGGCCGGGATCCCCAGTCGATGGCGTTCTTCAGGGCGCCGGGAATCGAGCGGTTGTATTCAGGGGTGATGAAGAGGATGCCCTCCGATGCTTCGATGGCCTGCTTGAGATCCTGCCCTGCAGGCGGGAAGTCGCTGTCAAAATCAGAGCTGTACAACGGCAGATGACCGATGGGGATTTCGGTGAACTCAAGTTCTTCCGGGGCGAGCCTGATAAGCGCTTTGGACAGGCTCCGGTTGATGGAATTACTGGCGAGGCTGCCGACGAAGTAGCCGATCTTGATTCCGGTCATGGCTGATGTCCTTCTCGAGGCCAGACAAGGAGGACGTCAATCGAGCCAACCCTGCCCGTGCACGGATAGTGGGTCCCACGCTCAGCAGTCTAGACCCCGAAACCTTGGGCAGACTAGGGAGGCGGCAGGCTTTTTAATGAACGATCAATTAGCGTAATTGTAGGACCCCGTCAGAACGACACGCTCCGGCTGGTCGCCTCTCAACAGTTGGAACCACGTGCAGCCCAGATCAACGAGGCCGCACCGAATTCGACATCAGCGCCGAGGCTCGACGGCCCTGGCGCAAGTGCATTCGCGAATTTCGGCAATCATGTCGTGAGTCGCCGACCCAACGAACGTTGGCAGCAGGCCCATTCCGGCCCGGACTCCTTCCGGTAAGCCAGCCACCTACTCGCCCCATATGCCCCCACAGCGGGGCTGCACCTGAGAAGCAGGCAAAAATCATGACAGTTCATGCATACGCATGGAATATTTGCCCTGCAACCCCGGTTGGCACAGATGAGTGGCTAAACCAGCACTCGCCACGGAAATCTGCGGGACTGATCCCGCGTAGGAGGAATCATGGGCAACTTCGAAGGCAAGACCGCGCTCGTCACCGGCGCAGGGTCCGGACTTGGGGAAGCGATCAGCAAGGACCTCGCGAAGAACGGTGTCAACATCGTTGTCGTCGACCTCAACCTCGACAGTGCCACCCGTGTCGCCGACGAGATCACAGCTGCAGGGGGCACCGCGATTCCGTTCCAGGCCAACACAGCGAACGCAGAAGACAGCAAGAAGGCCGTCGACTTCGCGGTCGCGAGCTATGGTGCTCTCAACTATGCCGTCAACAACGCAGGCATCGGCGGAGCCAACGCTCCTGTTGGAGACATTGATATTGAGGACTGGGACCGGGTCATCGCCATCAACTTGAGCGGAGTCCTCTACGGAATGCGCTACCAGATCCCGGCCATTCTTGCCGCGGGTGCCTCCGAAGGTGCCATCGTAAACATGGCCTCGATCCACGGCGCTGTGGCTGCTCCCGGCAACGCCGCTTACACCGCGACCAAGCACGCCGTCGTGGGCTTGACCAAGACTGCTGCGGCTGAATATGGGGCACAAGGGCTGCGTGTCAACGCGATCGGGCCCGGCTATATTGATACGCCACTATTGACCGCTGCGCCGAAGGAAGTCGTCGATGGTCTCGAGGCCAAGCATCCGCTTGGCCGCTTGGGACAGCCGGAGGAGATCGCGAACGTCACCACGTTCATGCTTTCCGACAAGGCCAGTTTCATGACCGGCTCGTATGTACTCGTCGATGGCGGCTACACCGCCGTCTAGTCATCGCGGCTGCGAGCCGGCGGCTCGTGTGTACTGCGCAGCGCTGCCCCTTTGCGAGCCCATTGAGCATCCTAACAGCGCGTCCCGCAAGCCGAACGGCTTGCGGGACCATTGGACGAAGCGTCCTGATTGCAACAGATGCTCTGCTGCAGCCCTGATCTGATGGCAGTCTCCGATAAGCGCTAAGTGGTCAAGGGTAAGCTAGGAAACGTGAACAGCAGTGTCGGGCGCATCGCCCTCATCGCCATCGGTTTGATCGCTGTGATCATCGGTGGAGTATTCGCCGGGCAGGGAATGAACCTGATCCCGGGAAGTTTCATGACCGGTAACCGAATGTGGCTCTCCATCGGGCTGATCGTCGCGGGCGTCGGCATCATCCTTATGGTGCTCGGCCTACGTCGACCCAAGACCGGCCGCCCGAGCAAATAAGGCTCGGCTGGGCCGCACGTCTGGGTTTGTCCCGGATCTGATAGAGCTTGTGTCAACGTTGGCGAGACCTTCATGCCTAGCCTGTCCCTGATGTCCTGTCTCATCTAAAGTGACGCAATCTCAAGTTGGATGACGCATCGTCCGGCATGCCGTCCGTGTCCGATCCGGGCTTCCGGCAGGTTGAGGCCGCCGTTGCCGCCGACGTCCGCGCGACCGCGGCCCCAGCCCGTCCTCCGCGCTGACAGCCCTGGCCCTCTACGGCCTGCCCACCGACCGCTTCTGCTTTGAGGGATTCCTGCCGCGCAAGTCGGGGGAGCCCGCGCCGCGCCTGCACGAGCTTGCACTGGGACCGCGCACGATGGTGTTTTTGAGGCGCCGCACCGGCTGGAGGCCATGCTGCGTGCGCTGCACACCGCGTTTGGTCCTACCGCCAGGCCGCCGTGTGCCGGGACTGACCAAGACGTATGAGGACGTGATCCGCAAGCCGCTCTCCGGCCCGCTGGAATGGGCGGAGGCCACTGAGATCTGCGGCGAGATTGCCATTGTGGTGGCGGGTGCCCCCGTCTCCGATCCCGGCACGCCCGAGGACCACGTGGCTGCCGTCAATGAACTGATCGGCCAGGGCATGCGGATGAAGCAAGCCTTGGCGGTCATTGCCCTCGACGTCCACGTAAGCAAGCGCGAACCGTACAGTGCGGTGTTGGCGGCACGGGGCTAGTGGCGTGTCTCCAAAATAAGCAATGAGTGTGGGTTTAAGCTGGGTTTATGTCGAGACCAGCTGCTGCGTTGTCGTTGTCCGAGGCTGAGCGTCCTGTGTTGGAGGCTTTGTCTAAGTCCCAGGTTGCCGCCCATTCGGAGGTGCAGCGGGCGCAGGTGTTGTTGATGGCTGCCGACGGTTTTCCCAATGAGTGGATTGCCAAGGTGGTTGGGGTGACGCCGGGAACGGTGCGTGCCTGGCGGAATCGGTTCGCAGCTGAGGGGTTGAAGAAGCTTGGTGCGGTGGCGCCCGGGCGTGGGCGGAAGAAAGTGATTCCGGAGTCGAAGATCGCTGAGATCGTGGAATTGACGCGGTTTTCCAAGCCCGAGGGTGCCACGCACTGGTCCGTGCGGTCGATGTCGGCAAGGGTGGGGGTGTCCCCGGCGCAGGTGCAAAGGATCTGGGCGGCGCGCGGCTTGAAGCCTCACCGGGTGGAGACATTCAAGCTCTCCACGGACCCGCACTTTGATGAAAAGCTCATCGACGTGTGCGGGTTGTATTTGGACCCGCCGGCGAATGCGATCGTGTTGTGCATGGATAGGAAGACCTCGATCCAGGCCCTGGACCACGCCCAGCCGTCGCTGCCGATGAAGAAGCGCCGCGGCGAAACCATGACGCACGACTACAAGCGCAACGGCACCACAACACTCTTCGCAGCGCTGGAGGTGGCGACCGGGAAAGTGATCGGCTCCTGCGTTGACAAGCATCGCCACGAGGAGTTCCTGGCCTTTTTGAAGACCATCGAAAAGGAGGTCCCGAAGGGCCTGGAAGTCCATCTGATCCTGGACAACTACGCCACACATAAGCATGCCGAAGTGAAGTCCTGGTTGGGCAAACATCCCCGGTTCCACCTACATTTCACCCCGACATCATCGTCCTGGCTGAACCTGGTCGAGCGCTGGTTCAGGGACCTCACGGACAAGGCCCTGCGCCGGGGTGTCTTCCACTCCGTACCGGACTTGATCGGCAAAATTGAGGAATACATTCAGGTCAACAACGAGCACCCAAAACCCCTGATCTGGGTCGCGACCGCGGACTCCATCCTGGAAAAAGTCGCCCGTGACCGCGTCGCACTCCAGGCCATCAAGCAAAACTGAGACACACCACCAGCATCTGCGAGATGTCCTCTTTTAGGTATGAAAATTTGACTGTGGCAAGCCATATTTTCCCCTAAAAGACCGGCACTTCGTGTTTAAAACGCCGTGCAGACCCGAACCTAATTGGTGGATCAAGGCTTAAACTACGGTGAACGTCATGGAGTGCCAGCCCGTTGAACCGTCGGGCTCCGGCGGGGCCTGCTGTTCGATTTGCAACTGCCCGTCGCTGTCATAGGCGCGCACTTGAACCTTGTGCGTGCCGGCCGCTGCCTCGTCCCAGGCATAGGACCATTGGCGCCAGGTGTCCACGGACGCTTCCGCGGCCAGCACCGCAGGCTGCCAGCCGCCGTCGTCAAACCTGACTTCAACCTTGGAGATCCCCTTGGTTTGGGCCCAGGCGCTGCCGCCGATGGAGACTTTCCCTGCCGGAACCCGGGCCAGGGCGCGCGGCACCTCAATCCTGGAAGCTGTCTTGATGGGCCCGTGTGAGGACCAGCCGCGCGAGGTCCAGTATCCTGCCTTTTCGGCGAACGTGGTCACTTCCAGGTCCACAACCCATTTGGTGGCTGAGACAAAACCATACAGTCCCGGCACCACCATGCGCACGGGGAAACCATGTTCCAGGGGCAGCGGTTCCCCGTTCATGCCCACGGCCAAGATGGCGTCCCGGCTGTCCTGCAACACCGGCAGGGGGGTGGAGGCGCTGAAACCGTCAATACTGGTGGAGAGCACCATGTCTGCCCCGGCCTTGGGCTTGGCACGGGCCAGAATCTCGCGCAGCGGGTAGCCGAGCCACTTGGCATTGCCTGCCAGATTTCCGCCCACCACGTTGGAGACGCAGGTCAGGGTCACATATGACTCAATGAGCTCTTGTGCCAGCAGTTCCTCGAAACCCAGGGTGAATTCATTTTCCACCATCCCGTGGACGCGCAGTTCCCAATTGTCCGGATCAATTTCGGGAACGATTAAGACCGTGTCGATGCGGTAAAAGTCGTTATTGGGCGTGACGAACGAGGTGACACCGTCCACGGGGGCCTGCGCGCCGGCGGGCAGCGGAGCCGCCTTCGTCTTGGGCGCAGGGAGTTTCAGCGCCTCCCGGACCGCAACCGCAGTATTGCGGGCCGTGGAAAGCAGCGTCCCGCCGAAACCGACGACGACGGCCACGCCAGCCACCGCTGCCGACCGCAACAGGAAGGCGCGTCTGCTGGGTGATGGGGCAACGTCCGGGACGGGGGCCGCGGAGGGGCCGCCCGCCGTCGAACCTTCAGGCCTACGCAATCGTGCCGGTGGTTCCGGGCGGGTGGCGGAACCGCGCGCAGCATCCGTGAGGTAGCGCAGCACCCAGAGGCCGGCCGCGGTGCCGAGCAGGAGTGGCACAAGGTCAAAAGGCCCGGCACCGGCGCGGGTGATGATGGACAAAGCCATGATGAGGGCGAACCCCAGTACCATGGCAGCACCGGCCCTAAAGTTTCGTCGTGCCACCACACCCGCCACCGCCGCCAGCACGGCCGCCGCAACGGCCATGGAGATCAGCAGGACGAGCTTGTCGTTCGTACCAAAGGTGGCGATCGCGAAGTTTTTCATCCACGCCGGGGTGAAGTCGATGAACGCGGATCCAACGGAGGTCAGGGGTGAGGCCGCAGGCCCAAAGAAGGCCGAGCCCAGCTCGGCCACAGCAAAGAGGCTGCCTGCTGCAATGTTGCCCGTAAGTGAACCTGCCGCCGTGCTGCGCCAGTTGATTTGTCGTGTTGTGGTGCTTCGCTTGCCCATGTCAGGCTCCTTGAAACGGTTACGTGGCCACCGCTCGTGGAAGCCGGTGGAAGTGATTGCTTGTACTTCGGAGCCACGCGTCCGCCGGATTGCCCGCTGAGTTAGATTCTTTGCGACGAGCCCAACATACGCTGTGGCACAGGCGCCAAAGCGGATGTTGGAGAGCCTGCACCACGATGGGAGTTAGAGCGCCTGCACCACCACGGGTGAGGTGGTCGGGGCCGGAGAGCCACCCGCAGGTTCCACCGTGATTCCCACATGGGTTGCCCCGCCCAGAGAGCCGTTGAGCACCTGCATGCCGGCAACGGCGGGATCGTGGTTGGGCATGAGTCCGGCCGGCACAGCGCCGGCTGCCGAAATGAACCATAGTTCGTATGTCTTGTCCGACGGTAGCGGTGGCATGTCCTGGACCATGACAGCGGCCTTGTTGGCCTTGCCCGAAGACGCAACTGTCACAGAGCCTCCGTCGGCCAATGCAGTGGTGGCGATCTTGGCATCGGGGGAGCTGACGATGCCAAGCATGGCTTCCTGTTGATCCTGTGCTGCTTGCTGTCGTGCCGCGATGGCAACAATTCTTTGTTCCATGTCCCGCTGCGTTGCGGCTTGTCCGGCGACCCAGCCACCCAAGCCAACGCCGGCGAAAATCACCAGTGCTGCGGCGGTGCTGAGCGCAGGAAGCCAGCGCCGTCGCGAATCGTTGTCTGTTTGCTGACGCGCAGCTGCCGGACGCCCTGCTCCGTGGCCGCTCGCCGAACGGCTTCGGGCCAGGGTTCCCCTCGCCGTGGAAATATCGCGGACCACGGAGGAGGCAGGAAGCTGGCGGGTGTTGCGAATCGCCGCCATGACATCGGCCTTCAATGCCGGGGGTGGGGTTTCGGTGGGCGTGCCGTAGGCCAGTATTGCGGCCGTTTCGCTGAGTGTGCGGACCTCTTCCAAGGTTTGGGGGTCGGTCAAAGCGTAGCGCTCAAAGTCGCTTCGTTCCTTTTCGCCCAAGGCGTTCAAGGCATAGGAGCCGGTGAGTAGATATAATTGTTGTTCCATCACGCCACTCCTAACCTGTCCCTGAGCCTGATCATGCCGTCTCTTATCCTCGTCTTAACAGTACCGACCGGGATCTTGAGCAGTTCGGCTACTTCCTGGTGTGTATACCCGCCGTAGTAGGCCAACCGGATGGCTTCCTGCTGCGGCGGCGTCAATGACTCAAGCGCCTTGTTAACGCGCTCTGCCTCCAGTTGCGATTCAACGGTGTCGGCGACATCGTCGTAACTTTCCTGGTACTCCTTGATTCCTTGTCGCAGGTCCCTGTCGCTGCTGGCCTGACTGGCCCGCACCTTGTCCACTGCCTTGCGGTGGGCAATGACCAATATCCAGGACATGGCCTTTCCCCGGTCTGCGTCAAAGCGGGAAGCCTGCGTCCAAATATCAACGAAGACTTCTTGGGTTACTTCCTGGCTTTGTGCCGGGTCACGGACCACGCGCCGCACCAACCCGAAAATCCGGGGCGCCACGGCGTCGTAGAGTTCCTCGAAGGCCGCCTCGTCGCCAAGGGCGACGAGGCGGATTAATTCTTCGTGGGTGGGAGGTGCCATGGGTTCCACGGAACGTAGCCAAGGTAAACGCATGGGATCTACAGTGCCACGTACCTCATTCACGAGCCCATTCCTTCGATCTGTGTTGCGGTTTTTTGGCGCTGGCGGATTACTTCTTGGCCGGCGGCATCAGCACGGTGTCGATCAGGTACACCGTGGCGTTGGCCGTCTTGACACCGCCACAGATGACCTTGGCACCGTTGACTTCCAGATTGTCCCCGCTGCCGGTGACCGTCACGTCGCTGCCTTCGGCTGTGGCGTGGGTGCCGTCGATCTGGCTGGGGGCCAACTGGCCGGGGACAACATGGTAGGTCAGGATGGAAGTCAGGGTTTCCGAATCCGTCTTCAATCCATCGATGGTTTCGGCCGGGATCTTGGCGAAGGCGTCATCAACCGGTGCGAACACCGTGAATTCTCCTGAGTTCAGTGTGTCAACCAGGTTCACGTCCTTGTTCAGCTGGCCGGAAACAGCAGCTGTGAGGGTCTTCAGCAGCGGGTTGTTGGAGGCGGCTGTGGCAACGGGGTCCGCAGCCATGCCGGCCACCGAGCCGGCGCCGCTGGGGACGGCTGCCGCGTAGGCGGCGCAACCGGCGCCCACGAGTCCTTCATCGGCCATGGGGGCCATGCTGCTGGGTGCCTCTGAGCTCATCGGTGCTTCCGAAGTCATCGGAGCCTCCGTGGTGGGGCTGGTTGTGGTTCCACCGCTGCAGGAAGTGATGCCCAGTGCGGTGATGGCCAAGAGGCCCAGTCCGAGGCTGAGGCTCTTACGGTTTCCAAATTTCATTGTGGTGTTCATGATGATTCTCCGTAGTGTGAAAGCGGAAGGATTCCGTTTTGCTTCCCAGGGGCGGTGCCGTAAATTCTGCGGTCCGTTTGGGCTGTCAGGGAGTACTTCGGAGCGGTTCCCAATACGGATTGGAAAAGGGTGGTAAAAGTTTTTTCTGCGGAGTTTCCGGCCAGCTCCGTCACCATCGTCATTGACGCCACGAACAACAAGATCGGGGGCACCCAAATGGTGAAACCTTGATCCGTGAGCAGGTGCCGACGGTTGGCAAAGGTGCGTACCAGGTGGCGCGTGATCCCTCCGAACGGGTTCCATTTTTCTGTACACTGCCCGTATGACCGATTTTAATCTTGATCCGTTCGATGCCGTTGTTCTGATGTCTTTTGGTGGCCCGGAAAAGGACGATGATGTCCTTCCGTTCCTTCAAAATGTGACACGCGGCCGCGGCATTCCTGACGAACGACTGGTCGAGGTCGGTAAGCACTACTACGGTTTCGGGGGTAAGTCTCCGATCAACGGGCAGAACCAAGAACTCCTGCAAGCGTTGCGACAAGAACTGTCAAAGCGAGGAATCAAAACACCGATCCTGTGGGGAAACCGAAATTGGGACCCGTTCCTGACCGACGTTGCCCGGGACTTCGTCGCAGAGACCGGAGGCAATAATTTTCTTGCCATTGATACTTCAGCCTATTCTTCATATTCATCGTGCCGGCAGTACCGTGAAGATTTCGCCCAAACGATTGAAACCTTGGCCAATGAGGGCACGACAGTTACCTTCGATAAGATCCGTCAGTATTACAACCATCCTGGGTTCGCTGAGGCCGAGTTGGGCTGTGTCCGTCGGGCCATCGAAGCATTCTCACAGCAGGTCGGCGGACTCAATCCTCGCCGCCACCGACTGCTGTATGTTACTCATTCAATCCCCCAGAGCATGCAAGATGCCTCGGAACGCTGGACAGCCGGATACCGTCGACAACACGAACAGCTGATCTCGTGGATTGACGGGGAGCTCGGATCCGAACAACCTCTGGAATCAGAGTTGGTTTATTGTTCCCGCTCGGGTGCCCCGCATGTTCCATGGCTGGAGCCGGACGTGAACGACCGTATGGAGGAGCTCAAGGCGGAGGGCATTGAGGGCGTCATTGTGGTCCCGCTAGGTTTCGTCTCAGACCATATGGAGGTCAAGTACGATCTCGACACAGAGGCGGCACAATCCGCCGAAGATCTGGGCATGGCGTTTTTGCGTGCTGAGTCCGTTGGTACAGATCCTTCCTTTGTTGCCGGTCTTGTTGACGCGGCTTTGGAGCGCGCTGCCCAGTACCGGGGCGAAAGCGTTGAATCGCCAGCGGTGACGGAAGAAGGACCATTGGCCCCTGGCACGGGAGCCTGCTCAATCTCGTGTTGCCTGGGTAGGCAGATGAAACCCGAGGCTCCATCTTGGGCTGTCGGTGTTGATGTGTAGGCAACGACCGGAATCCATCACGGCATGTAAGAGCATTGGGCCGCTGAATGATGAAAGCATCGTCTAACGGCCCCCGCGAACCTCACGTGGGGATTGTTTTTATCGGCCATGGAGCCTGCGATCGAGGTCCTCGGCCGCGGTGGTGATGCGTTTGGACATGGATGAGAAGATCCGGCCGTGAAAGGGCAGGATGGCCAGCCAGTAGAGGCGACCGGCAATGCCGTGAGGGAAAAAGACGGCGCGCTGCGTGTAGCGGCTTCCAGACGCATTGGGGGCAACGGAGAACTCGAGCCACGCCCGGCCCGGGGCGCGCATCTCAGCCTGCAGGCGCAGAAGTTCGCCGGGGACTATTTCCTCAACCCTCCACCAGTCGACGGCGTCTCCGAGGGCCAGGCTTTCCCGGCTGCGCCGGCCACGGCGCAGCCCGACCCCGCCTGCCAGCTTGTCCATGAGGCCCCGCAGCGCCCAGGCGCTTGGCAGTGAGTAGTATCCGGTCTCCCCGCCAATTCCCTGAATGACTTTAAAAACGCTCTCGGGGCGGGCATGGGTGTCGCGTTCCCGCACATCGGTGAAGACGGTGTGTCCAGCCCATTGGGGGTCTGTGGGCAGTGGGTCTGCCGGTGATTCCAGGGCGTGTGCTGTCACCCAGGTGGTTTCCACCGTGTCATCGCGCATCTTGGCCAGTGCCAGTTCCACCGCCCTCAGGTATCCGGTCAAGCCATTGGCGGGGCGGTCCATGACGGCGTCTATGTGATGGTTGCGCATCACGCAATCGTGTTGGAGTGATTCGACCAGGGGAACCGCCAAGGAACGGGGAATGGGGGTGACCAGGTTGACCCATTGGGCGGCCAACCAAGGGGTCAGTACCGGGAGCGGCAGGATCTTTGGCCGACGAATTCCTGCAGCGTCGGCGTAGAGCCGCATCAGCTCCGCATAGCTGTGAGCCTCCGGGCCGCCAATGTCGAAGCGGCCCGAGATCTCTGGTGGCAGCGCTGCAGCGGCGCTGAGATAGTGCAGGGCATCGCGCACGGCGATGGGCTGCACTTGGTTCAAGACCCAACGGGGGGCCGGCATCACTGGCAGGACGTCCGTGAGGTGGCGGACCATTTCGAAGCTGGCTGAACCGGAGCCGATGATCAGTCCAGCCTGCAAGGTGAGGGTGGGGACGGAACTGGACTCGAGAATCTCGCCAACCTTGACCCTGGAAGTAAGGTGCGTGCTCAGCTGGCCTTCGGGATGCAGCCCGGATAAATAAATCAGGCGCTGCAGCCCCGCAGCCTTGGCAGCAGCTGCCAGCACCTGCGCACACCTTTCCTCGACCGGCCCGAAGTCTTTGGTGCCACCCATCGAGTGCGCCAAATAGTAAAGGACTTCTGCACCTGAGCACAGTTCCTGGACCGCTCGTGGATCTGCCAGATCGCCGACGACAATGGTGACCTTCTTGCTCCACGGCACATCACGCAAGGCATTTCGTCGCCGGGTCAGGACCCGCACGTCGTGGCCTTGTTCCAGGAGGACGGGGACAAGGCGTCCTCCGATATAACCGGTTGCGCCGGTGACGGCAATGACACTCATGGGGCATTCTCCAATGTGCGGTTGAACTTCATCCGGCGCTTGGCAGCTGCCACGAGCGCGCACAGAGTCACCAGGGCGGCGGCACAGAAGGCCGTGATCGACACTGGCACTGATTCCAGCCCGCCATCGCTGCGGCCCACGCCAATCCACGCAATGCCCCACGCCATGGCCAACGCGGCCGCTATGCGCCCTCCGGAGAAGTGAACTGTACCGGCGGCAATAAGTGCTGCAACAACCACCAGGACTGCTGCCAGCGGGGTAACCCATGCTGCCCCTTCTCCCACACCGAGGGAGGACAGCCATGCTGCAATGTTTGCCACTGCGGCAACACTGACCCAGCCCAGGTAGGGGCCGAAAGCAAGTGCTGTAATCCAGCGCTCCGGCGCAGACTCCGCGCCGGAGATCATGAGCAGGAAGATCCTGACCAGGACCGCCAACAAAAGTAGAATCACCACAACACTGAGCCCAAGCCAGCCGAGCTGGACCACGCCGATCCACAGCGCGTTGATGACGGCCGAGGCTGCAGCCCAGGGGCGCATCGTTCGCTGGGACTGGCTTTCGCCGGCTGTGGCGGCTAACTGCCAGACCGCGTAAACCAGCAAGGCGGCGTAGATGAAGCTCCAGATGGAAAAGGCCCCGGTTGCCGGTGCCAGCAGTGTTGAGTCAGCGCCGAGGCGCCCACCTGCGGCGTCGGCAATGGGGGTGCCGCCCAGCGCTCCGCTGCCGTAGAAAGCTCCCAGGGTTGCCAGCAAGACCGCGACAGCACACAATATCCGGGCGGTCACTGAAGCTGAGTATGTAGTTCGCATCGCAAATACCCTTCTCGATTGAGGCCCCACATTACAGAACTTGCCCTATTCGACAAGCGTGAGTCATATAACCCATAATGTATCTAGATAGGCAAGCAATCAACCCTTCGAGGTAAAAATGACAGGACGTACTTTCGAACAGGCCAGCGACGGTCGTTCCGCAGCCCGGTTGTTGCGGGAAGCCCTGCTCTTCAACGAAGCACTCAAGCATTCAATCTGCCGGCAGATGCAGATCAACGAAACCGATTTGAATGCCCTGAAGCGTCTGAACTTTGGAAAAGCGTTGACCCCGAGTGAATTGGCGGCAAGGCTGTGCATCACCTCGGCTGCGTCCACGGCACTTGTTGACAGGTTGGGCGCATGTGGGCAGGTCATGCGCACACCGAATTCCTCGGACCGGCGCAGTGCGCTGGTTCACGCCGGCCCAGAGACTGCGGAACTGGTGGTGACGGCGCTGCGTCGACATTTCAGAGATTCCAACCAACGACTGAACAACACCGCTCGGGAGGAGCGACGAGCGGTTATGACCTTTCTGGAAGACATACTTCACTCGATCCATGCCGGGATCGCTTCCCTCCCCGCGACCACTGCGGCGAAACGGAGAGCACGATCATGACTTTGTCGACCTGGACAACCGCCCAGCCAGCAGCAGGAGTCAGCACTGCCGCCAGCTCAAGTTTTGACTCATCAGTAAGCCATGAAATATCTCAGCTAGTGGATGGCTACAAAAAGGACGCCTCGGCCTATTCACCGGCCACGGCGGTCTTGTGGGAACGCATTTTCACGTCGTTGGAGGGCGGGAAGCTTACCCGGCCGCGGCTGGTCAGGCTGGGATACGACGCCTTCAAACCCCAGCTCAGGCAGGAACAGCCACAGAACCACGGTGCCGGTCACCGGATAGTACTTCTGGGCTGCGCCTTTGAACTGCTGCATACCTCGTTGCTGATGCATGATGATGTCATCGACCGGGACTTTACCCGCCGCGGACGGCCCACACTTTCCGCTCAGTACCGCAACGATGCCCTGGCCGCGGGACAAAGCGTGCCCGACGCAGAACATGCCGGGCACTCCGCAGCAATCATTGCCGGTGACCTGCTCCTTGCCGCAGCCATCTCACTGGCCCTGCGTGCCGGCAGTTCGCTGGCGCAGGCCGACGCCATTGAACGGTCTTTTCAGTTGGCCATCCAGAATGCGGGCGCCGGAGAGCTGGAAGATTTGCTGTATTCGTTCGATCACTCCCCCGCCAAAGTTCAGGATGTCCTGCACATGGAGGAACTGAAGACCGCCTCCTATTCCTTCAGGTTTCCGCTGCAAACCGGAGCCCTGCTGGCCGGTGCAAGCCCAACGGAAGCAGCCGCGCTGGCGGACATTGGCGGCCAACTCGGGGTCGCCTATCAACTGATTGATGATGTGCTGGGCACCTTTGGTGATCCCAGCAAGACAGGAAAGTCTGTGGACTCCGATCTCCGTGAAGGAAAAAGCACCATTTTGACGGCACTGGCCGCCGAGCACCCCGAGTTTGGCGAGAACTTAAAACAGCTGCACACCCACACCGCCACGATCACGTCGCTGCGTTCGGCCTTGGCCGCTGCTGACGCGGAACCGCTGGCTCGGCAGCTGGCCAAGGAACTCTGTGACGGTGCACTGTATTCGGCCCGTCAGCTGGATTTGCCTGAGACTGTTTCGGCCCAGCTGAAAGACTTTGCAACACTGACTTTGACGAGGGGGGCGTAGTTCATGAGCCATGACACTTCAGCCAAATCGACGCCGGCGAGGCGTACATCTGGAGCTTCTCCGACACCCTTGGAGCGGTACTCTGCAACGGCCAGCAGCAGCGCCCGAGTAGTGATCAAGGAATACTCGACCTCATTTTCGCTGGCCTGCCGGATGTTGGATAAACAATCACAGATGCACATTGCCAACGTCTATGCCCTGGTCCGCCTGGTCGATGAAGTGGTAGATGGGGTCGCCCGGGAGGCCGGGCTCAGCGATCACGCCACAGCCCAGGCCCTGGACCGCCTGGAATCCGAAACGGAGGCAGCCTTGCTCAGCGGCTACAGCACCAACATGATAGTTCATGCCTTTGCCGGCACGGCAAGGCGCAGCAACATTGACACTGATCTGACCCGCCCCTTCTTCATTTCCATGCGCAATGATCTGAGCATTTCAAGGCATGATGAGGCCTCTCTTGATCAGTACATCTTTGGCTCGGCGGAGGTGGTGGGATTGATGTGCCTGCGTATTTTCCGTTCCGCGCCGGACGCACCCAGAGGCCACGACGCGGAGGTGGAATCCTCGGCCAGACGTCTCGGGGCTGCCTTCCAAAAAGTCAACTTCCTGCGTGATTTGGCCGTGGACACCAATGAGCTGGGCCGCTGCTACTTCCCGGGGCTGGATCCTTCGGGATTTTCAGATGAACACAAGAATGAACTGGTCCAGGAGATTCGAGATGACCTCGACGCCGCTGCCCGTGGAATCACCTACCTGCCGCCGCGTGCGGCGTTGGCGGTGAGCCTCGCCCACGGGCTGTTTACTGAACTCAACACGCAGCTGGAACGCAACAGTGCAGCGGATCTACGCCTCCGCCGGGTGTCGGTGTCCTCCGGGCGCAAGGCAACGATCGCACTGCAAACCCTGCTGTCACATTCCTTCAAGTGGCACCGCCAGATGACCCGGCCACAGCATCACGAGAGCCAAAAGTGAAAAAATACAATAAGGACACCCAGCAGGCAGTCGGTGCCCAACATGTGGTGGTCATCGGGGGAGGCTTCTCCGGACTGGCGACGGCCGGGCTCTTGGCGGCATCAGGTCACAAGGTCACCGTGTTGGAACAGCAGCAGCACCTTGGCGGCCGTGCAGGGCGCCTGCAGCGGGAGGGATTCACTTTTGATACCGGCCCGTCCTGGTATCTCATGCCGGAAGTTATTGAACACTGGTTCGAGCTGATGGGAACCTCAACGAGCCAAGCGTTGGATCTGGTGGCGCTTGACCCTGGGTATCGGATCTGGTTTGGACAGGATGGCGGTTCGCTGGATCTGTCCACGGGTGAAGAAGCGGACGCTGCCTTTGAGTCGTTGCAGCCCGGGGCCGGTGCCGCACTCGCGGACTACCGGCACGAAGCCCGGGAAAGTTACAGGCTTGCCTTGCGGCATTTCCTTTACGATGATTTCTCCTCGGCTAAAACGTTCCTCAACCCCCTACTTCTCAAGCTGCTGCCAAAACTTGCGCCACTTCTGCTCGGCTCGCTGGAAAAACATGTGGCCAAACGCTTTAGCGACCCGAGGCTTCGCCAAATCCTGGGCTATCCGGCAGTATTCCTAGGTTCCAGCCCGCAACGAACCCCGGCCCTCTATCACTTGATGAGCCACCTGGATCTCACCCAGGGGGTGCAGTACCCCCGGGGCGGATTCGCAAACCTCGTCGATGAGATGACACACATCTGCCAGCGCGCGGGTGTGGAGATCATTACGGAGGCGCGGGTGGAGGGCATCGATGTAGATGCGGCCACTGGCACGCCCCGGGTTGAGGCGGTGAGGTGGGTGAACACCGCGACAACGGGGAAAAAACGCCATAAGGTGAAGGCCGACGTCGTCGTAGGTGCCGCCGATCTGCACCACATCGAGACGGACCTGCTGCCAAAGAAGTTCCGCTCCCATTCGGCGGCTTCGTGGAAACGTCGCGATCCTGGCCCCAGTGCCGTGCTGGTGTGTTTGGGTGTGAAGGGCAAACTCCCGCAACTGAATCACCACAATTTACTCTTTACCCGTGACTGGGGGGAAAATTTCGCCCGCATCCATGAGGGCAGAGATCTTGAACCAGAAACCAGCATCTACGTCTGCATGCCCAGCCATACCGACTCTTCCGTTGCTCCACAGGGAGATGAGAACCTGTTCATCCTCGTCCCGGCGCCTGCTCTGCCCTCCTGGGGAAGCGGGGCACCCGACGGCACGGGAAGCCCGCAGGTGGAGACCGTGGCAAATGCTGCCATTGACCAACTGGCTGCTTGGGCGGGCGTCCCGGATCTGAGTGAACGCATCGTGGTGCGGCAAAGCTTTGGGCCCGAAGATTTTGTCAACAATGTCAATGCCTGGCGCGGCGGAGCACTAGGCCTGGCCCACACGCTGGGACAAAGTGCCTTCTTCCGACCCGCAAACCACAACTCCAAGGTACGCGGACTGCACTATGTTGGCAGTTCGGTAAGGCCGGGGATTGGGATCCCGATGTGCCTGATCAGCGCCGAGCTCGTTGCAAAACGCATCAACGGGATCAAGACGCCGGGACCGTTAACCTTCGACACCGCCGCACCGGCACCGTTGCGGGAACAGGCAGGACGATGACGTACCTGTTGATTCTGATTGTCCTGATCATCTGCATCGCCGCCCTCGACGCCAGATACCGGTTGTTTGTCTTCTCCCAACCGCTGCCGGCACTGCTGACCCTGCTGGCTGGCACCGGCATTTTCCTGCTGTGGGATGTCATCGCCATCGCCGAGGGCATCTTTTTGCATCGCGATTCTCCCCTCATGACCGGAATCATGCTCGGTGAGCAACTGCCACTGGAAGAAGCATTCTTCCTCTTCTTCCTCTGCTACCAAACCATGCTCCTCGTGACGGGCTTCCTGCGCTGGCGTGCATCCCGGCAGCCGAAACAGCTCGCTCCGACCACCGCCGATGCCAAGGACACGATGTGAGCTTCGGGTTGCTTTCGCTCTATTTCATGGCCGGATCGGCCCTGCTGCTGTTCCTTGTGCTGCGTGTCCGACGCATCAGCCTGCGCAGTGTCTTTCCGGCGCTTGGATTCTCGCTGGCCGTGCTCTTGGTCCTGACAGCAGTCTTTGACAATATAATGATCGGATCGGGACTTTTTGACTATGGACAACAGGCACTGCTGGGGCCTCGGGTTGGCCTGGCCCCGATCGAGGACTTCAGCTACCCGGTCAGCGTGGTGCTTTTTGCCCCGGCTTTGTGGTGGCTTGCCGGCGGGCGCCCTCCGGCAGGTTCCGTAGGGCAACCGGCAGCGACCAGCACCAACAGGGCAGGACAATAGGCCATGCTGCGTGAACTCGTTCTGACTTCCCGCCCTGTTTCCTGGGTCAATACCGCATATCCATTTGCTGCCGCCTATTTTCTGAGCACAGGAACCGTGGACTGGAATCTGGTCGTGGGAACGGTCTTCTTTCTGATTCCGTATAACTTGGCCATGTACGGAATCAATGACGTTTTTGACTACGAGTCCGATCTGCTCAACCCCCGAAAAGGTGGCGCAGAGGGGGCCTTGGTGGACCGCAGCAAACACCAAAAAATCCTGCTTTTGTGCGTGCTGGCAGTACTGCCCTTCCTCGTTATGCTGGTGATTGTTGGCTCGCTGCAGGCGAATCTGGTGCTGCTGCTGTCCATGGGGGCACTGGTGGCCTACAGTGCCCCGCGCCTGCGGTTCAAGGAGCGCCCCTTCCTTGACTCGCTGACCTCAAGCACTCACTTTGTATCCCCCATGGTCTATGGGCTGGTGCTGGCAGGAGCGCACTTCAATACCGAGTTGCTGGCGATCACGGCCGCCTTCTTCCTGTGGGGCATGGCATCACACGCCTTCGGGGCTGTGCAGGACATTGTCCCGGACCGTGCCGCATCCCTGGGCTCCATCGGCACCGTGCTGGGAACCCGTCGGACGGTGGCCTTGGCCGCACTGTCCTACCTGCTGGCCGGACTACTGCTGCAGTTCACCGACTGGCCTGGACCGTTGGCGGGGCTGTTGGCAGTGCCGTATCTGCTCAACGTGCTGCCTTTTCTGGCTCTGCACGATGCTGACTCGGGCCGCGCACACACAGGATGGGTGCGTTTCCTCTGGCTGAACTACCTCACCGGCTTCTTTGTCACAATGCTCTTGATCTGGTATTCCCTCACACGATGAGCCCCCACAGGGCATGACTTTAAGGACCTCAGCTGCCATGACCACTACTGCTGTGCACACAGTGCATATTGTCTGGTTCCGAGATGATCTGCGCGTTGCTGATAACCCCGCACTTTTTTCTGCGCTGGAAAATAACGACGCCGGTACACTCACCCTCGCCGTCTATGTGCACGACGAAGTATCCGAGCATATCCGGCCCCTGGGATCCGCAGCACGATGGTGGCTCCACCATGCCCTGCGGGAACAGCGCACCCAACTTTCGGAACTGGGCGTGCCGCTGCTCTTGCACCAAGGGACGGCACTGGAAAAAATCCCCCAAACAACAGAGCACATCCTTGACCACTTCGCTCTAACCCCTGAAAACCTCTCGGTCTATTGGAACCGCCGTTACGGTGGCGGGGAACGAGCCGTCGACACTTCCCTGATGGCGCTCCTGCGCGGACGCGGCGCCACCGTCTCCAGCTTTTCCGGAACCCTGCTGCACGAGCCTTGGACAGTGCAAACCCAAGAGCAACGCCCCTACAAAGTATTCACACCTTTCTTTAATGCCGCGCAGCTGGTCCCGCTGCGCCCGGCTTTGCCAGCACCCTTAACCATTCAACCGGCAAGGACGCTGGAGATGCCCGCTGGCGAGGAGCTGGACAGTTGGGGGCTGTTGCCGAGCCACCCGGACTGGTCCGCCGGGCTCGCTGCGGCGTGGACTCCCGGCGAAACGGCAGCACACGAGCGCCTCGCAGCGGTTCTTCGGGACGTGGCCGCCGACTACCAGCTCGGACGTGACCGCCCGGGCTTCGACGGTACCTCACGCTTGTCCCCTGCACTGCGGTGGGGGCATCTGAGCCCGGTGCAGGTATGGGAAGCCCTGGGGACCTTGGCGGCGGGGAATCAGGGCGCCGCCGATGGTGCCAGGGCCATCATGCGCCAATTGGCATGGCGGGACTTTTGCTGGAACCAGCTCTACCACCACCCGGACCTGGGCACGGCCAACCTGCGCCCGGAATTCAACAATTTTGACTGGGCATGGCCCGCCGAGTTACTCCCTGCACCCAACGGCAGCCACGGCACTCCCAAGGCCCACCCCGGCTCGAACAGCCCTGAGCAGAGCCTGGTCAATGCCTTCTATGATGCCTGGTGCCGCGGTGAGACAGGCTTCCCGCTGGTCGATGCCGGCCTGAGGGAACTGTGGGAAACCGGCTGGATGCATAACCGGGTGCGCATGGTCACTGCCAGCTTGCTGGTCAAGAATCTCGGCATTCATTGGCGGGCCGGAGAAGCATGGTTCTGGGACACCCTGGTCGACGCGGATGCTGCCTCAAACCCGGCGAACTGGCAATGGGTAGCAGGATGCGGCGCTGACGCTGCACCCTATTTCAGGGTTTTCAATCCCGTCCTGCAAGCCAAGAAATTTGATGCCAACGGCAGCTACCAGGCCCGGTTCGGGCCAACACAGAGCCCGCAGCCTGTGGTGGATTTGAAACAATCACGGACCGCAGCGCTGGCCGCCTACGAGCACATGAGGGCAGTTGATCGAACAGACGATGCCCAGCACTGAAGGCTCCGCCGGTTCAATCAAGGAGAAACTCTAACCGCGGGGGGCGGGCCGATGGTGCCACGTCACCGCTTTCAATATCCGATGCCCTGGACAATTTCGACGGCCACCAAATGGCTTTTCCGATGTCGTAACTGAGTGCAGGAACCAGCAACGAGCGCACGATGAAGGTGTCCAGCAAAACCCCAAAGGCCACGATGAATGCGATCTGCGCCAGGAACAGGATCGGAATCACCCCCAGGGCGGAGAAGGTCGCGGCCAAGACAAGCCCGGCCGAGGTGATCACGCCACCGGTGATCACCAGGCCCCGAATGATCCCCTCACGCGTGCCATGTTTGACAGATTCCTCCCGTACACGAGTCATGAGGAAGATATTGTAGTCAATTCCCAAGGCCACCAGGAAGATGAAACCGAATAGTGGAACGGCCGGATCGGCGCCGGGGAAATCGAAGACATGGTTGAAGAAGAAGGCCGCAACCCCCAGCGCCGTGCCAAAGGAGAGCACCGTGGTCAAGATCAGCAGCACCGGAGCCAGGACCGAACGCAACAGCATCATCAGGATCAGCAGAATCACCACAAGCACTACGGGGATGATGAGATTGCGGTCATGGATCGAGGCGTCGTTAGTGTCAATCGCCGTTGCCGTGACCCCACCGACCAAGGCCTCGGGGACAGTGCTGGACAGGCTCGCCCTGATCTCCCGCACGACGCCGGCCGCCGCCTCCGAGTCAGCGGCGGCTGCCAGCGTGCCTTGGAGCATGACGTCTCTGCCGACCAGCGTGGGCTCGGGAACGGCAGCGCCGGGGGCGCCCATCGCTTGGAGTCCCCGAGGTGTCACGGTGGCGGCTCCGCCGGGCGCCCCGGTGGAGACTACGGAAACCGATTCAATGCCGTGCTGCGCCAGCATGAGATCAGCCGTCTTTTGAAGCTCTGCTGTTGGGACCACGACGAGTACGGGACTGCCGGTACCGCCAGGGAAATGTTCACCCAGGACGGCTTGGCCGTCGCGGGCTTCTGAGGATCCCAACACCAATTCGGATTGCGGCACACCGCTGGCATTGAGCGTGGTGGCACCGAAGGCCACCACCAGCAGGACAGCCGTGGTCACCATCCAAATCAACCGTGGGCGCCGTTTGATGATCCGGGCGAGCTTGGCCCAGGGGCCCGTGGCATGTACGCCGCGCTCTGCGGCCACGACCTCCGGCTCAAATTTTGGCCGTCGCGGCCAGAAAGCGTTCCGGCCAAAGGCGTACAACAGCGCAGGCAAAAGACTCAGGGCCGACAGCATGGCAAAAAAGATGCCGATCGCGGCAACAGGTCCCAGCGAACTGTTGGATTTCAAATCGCTTAGCAAAAGACACAGCAAGCCGGCAATGACGGTTCCGCCGGAGGCTGCAATGGGTTCGGCAGATTTGCGGACAGCCGCCATGCTGGCAGTCCATTTGTCTGTGGTGACTCGCAGCTCTTCCCTGTACCGGGACACATACAGCAAGGAATAGTCGGTGGCCGCACCGATCACCAGTATGAACAAGATGCCTTGGGTCTGCCCGCTCAAGATCAGGATCCCGGCGTTTGCCAGCCACCACACACTCAGCAGCGCTACGCACAGGGCAAAGAGGCTGGTGGCGAGCAAGGCTACGGGAAGCAGCAGGGAGTGGTAGACCAAGATCAGGATGATGAAGACGGCCAGGAGGGCCACACCCAGAAGTAACCCGTCAATGCCGGAAAAACCTGCGATGAGGGCCGCCGTGAAACCGGCAGGGCCCGTGACATGCACCCCTACCCCGTCGGGGACGGCCGCCCGCAGGGATGTGCCAATGTCGGTGACCGCGGCCCCAATGCCTGCACGGCCCGGCCGTCGTCGGAGGGAATGCCTGGGGAAACGCCTGCGCCAACCCCCGGGATGGAGGCGAGGGCTGCGATCCCCTTGGATACTGACGCAATCTCAGTCTCGCTCAGGTTGCTCGTGCTGGAAAAAACCACGACGGCGGGGATTTCATCGGAATCACGGAACTCACCCAGCAATTTTTGCACCTGGGTAGTGTCAGCAGACGAAGGAAGGTACGCGGTGGGGTCATTGGATGAAACTTCACTGACCTTGCCAAAATATGGTCCACCGATCGACCCGCCGGCGAACCAGACGATGATGATCAACGCGGGCAGTAAGATCCTAAGCCACTTTCTGGCACTTCTCGGCGGTTTATGGTGGCGGGTTCCACCGCTGCTCGACTGCAGTGTCTTAGTCATGGGTTCATCTCCGATAGTTCCACAATTTTAATCTAGCTTAGCTAGCAAGTAGACCAGCTTGCAACATCTGTGGATCTTTATATTGGGGGAAGGATAGAATTATGACCATGGCAAGTATCGAGGCAACCCCCGCACCATTGCCGCCCAACATCTACGACGTCAATTCTGCCGATCCGAAGAGTCAACTGGTCGACCGCTCGGCCATGGCCGCCACCGAGGTAACGCACATCGGAGAGCTCATGGCGGCGCTGGGCAGGCTGCGCAACGCGGAGCAGCAGCTCTCGGATGCGTCGCTGAAATACATGAAGTTGAACCAGTCGGACATGCGGGCCCTGCACTTCTTGATCGTCGCGTCCAACACCGAGACAATTGCCACCCCCGGAGCCATTGCCAGCCACCTGAAAATTTCGACGGCGTCCACCACCAAGCTGCTTGACCGACTGGAAAATGCGGGGCACATCACCCGCTCCCCCCATCCCAGCGACCGACGTGCCTTGGCCATTTCCATCACGGCCAAGACCCGCCAAGCAGCCATGGAGACCGTTGGCCGCCAGCAGGCCAAACGCTTCCATGCAGCAGCCCGGCTTAGCGCCGCAGAGCGCGATGTGGTCATCCGCTTCCTGGACGACATGACACAGGAAATTTCCCTTACGGATGAGCCATGGGCCCAGCCCGGGGCCTCACCCGAATAGCCTGCATTCTCTGAAGGCCGAGTGATCTCCACTCCTTATTTTTCGGTCAGCTCATGCTGTCAAGACTGATCTTCCGTTTCCACCTTCAACGCTGACATGCCGTATTTGCTGGGAGGAGGGCTACCGTTGTCCGAACCCTGCATGTCAGGGTTGAGCGGTTCCACGGTGACAGGGCAAGTCAGTTCGATCGCGTGGGGCGAGAACCAGGAAACCAATCGTTATGTCCAATCTCGCGTTGGGGGGTATAGGCCAGGATGGATCCATGAGTAGTTCCTGACCGCGTGCCGGTGGACCGGCTCCGCGAAGGTCATCCACCCCCGACGCAAAAACTAGAGTTCTTGACCCAGCACGAAGAGGCCTGCACCCGCCAGGAGGGTGGATCCTTCCTGCGGAAACAGGGGCTGTATTTCTCCCAGATCACCGAGTGGCGCAAGCTGCAGGACGCCGGTGTCCTGCAGGGAAAGCAGACCGGAGAAAAGCTCGGGAAGCTGCCCCCGAGCAGGCCGAGATCGCGCGTCTGCGCCGCCAGCCGGGGGTGAGCGAGAGCCGGTTGAAGAGATCGGAGGCAGCCCTTGGTGTGATGGGAAGACCTCACACGTTCCTGGAGAGTCTCTCCGAGGACACAAACGACGATCCCACGCCCAAGAAGCGCTGATGGACGCCTACACGCAGCTCGTTGGACTCGCTGTCCCGTCGCGGTGGGCCCACCCAAGGAGTCCACATCACCCTAAGCTGGAGCCCTGACGGGTCAGAGGCCACCGGGCTAACAAAGTCCCCCAGTGGATGATCAACGCACCTGACGCGCGCGTCAGTCCTGTGAGGTAGGTCCACAGTTTACATATCAGCAAAGTGGTGGGTATTCCACCCGGTCAAAACTCATTTGCTGAGAGCTGCTACCGGCGCAAGAACCCACGCGTTGGGCCTGCTCATTTCCGGCGCCGAATGTCGCAGGAAGCGCTGAACATGTCCAGCCAGACGCAGACAGCCAGCAAACTGGATGCCGTCGTGCGGGGAATTCTGACGTTGTTTCCCAGATCCAAGGGACTCTCGGTGTCGTGGCTGGGTCCGGATCGGGCACCATGTTTTACGCACAGCACTCGGAACATTGGACTGCTGCCCGAAATCCTCGCAGCAGCCGCATCACGGTATGCGGTAGCCGGTCGTCAGCGCGGGTAACCAGGTGGTTCGCGGCTGTTTTAAGGCGATTTGTTTCCACCCGCTACCGCCTACTCGGGTTGTTATTTCCACCCAGTGTTAGTGGACTGGGTGATCTGGCGGCATGAATGGATCGGGCGGGTAGGGCGCAGTTCTGCCGGCGACGGGTGGAGAGACCCTGGCGGGACCGGAGGCTGACCTGGGACAATCGGCAGCTTGTCATTCATGATTCTGATGTCTTTCCCATATGGCCTGTGCCTCGGCTGATGGATAACACCAAAGCCCCGCAGGTGGTGACGGGTGGCGGTTCCTGCTGTATCGGCGTCAATGTGGGCGGATTGAAGCCCCGGAACTCTTACCTGTCCGATGGCCACCCCGCACACTACGAGCATGCGGAATAACTTTACCCGGCTTTCCTGGTCCCTGGGCGCGGGGCTTCCCGGGACCATATTTCCGCATAAGGGCCGCAGGGCACCCTCCACACTGGTGGCGCAAGGACTGATGCCCAGCGCTGAACCCTGATTGCCCATCAATGCTTCTTGAAGGCGTCCTTGACTTTGTCAGCGGCCTGCTTCAATTCAGCCTTGACCTGATCTGTTTTGCCTTCGGCTTTCAACCGGTCATTGTCGGTCGCGTCGCCGGCGGCTTCTCTGCCTTTGCCACCAACCTTCTCCGCGGCGTGCCTGAACTTGTCACCCAAACCCATGACGCTGGCTCCTTCCCATGCCAGGACTGCCGGCCCTTGTCGGCAGGATGCCATCAGCATAGCCCCGCAAACACCGCGTCAACAGGGGATGTGAACGACAAACTCGGCGAATTCTGAAGCCACTTTTCTCTCCGGCCGACCCCAAGAGTCGGACCGCCATCATCGGGGGACTCAACCCGGCCTCGGACGCGAAATCTGGAAAAAGTCCTGCCGTGCGCTTCCCACGTTACGACCAGGGCATTTGCTGCCCCAGACCAACCAACGAGAGGTTTTCTTGTAGACCAGCTCGCGCAAACAACTCGAACGGATTCCCAGCCCTCGCGGGTGGTGGTGCACACAGGCGAACGCGATAGACAATGCCTTCGTCCTGCACAGCAACCAACTGCACATGCTCAAACTTCATGGTTTACTTCCTGCCATGGTGACCCTTTTGGCGTTCATTCTCTGCGGCCTACAAGTCGTGGTTTCGAGTTCATAGCGATCATCACGCAGGTCCGGAGGCTTTCATTTGGTGCAGTGACGGAACTTTGTCTTCCCACATCCCAGCAACGCTCCCGGTCCGAACGAACAGGAAAAACCACCGCATCGTTCAATTGCCCAAAACCGGCCCGGCCACGGTCATATTCGCTGGCGAACATGCCATTCCCGACCTTCAATGCCCGATTATGGACGGCGGATGGCAAGGCCAACTTCATCGGATCCTGAAAAGCAAGCGGTCCATCCTGCCGGTTAATCTGCAGATAGACCGCGAAGAACTGAGTGGGTTCAGTTCAAGCTTTAAACGAGCTGTCCTCAAGAGATGGATCCGTTGCCCGATTCGCCGGTTCGAGAACAGTGGCGAGCTCTAAGGGTCAAGGATGTCTTGCCGCCAGCTACGAAAAACTCGCGCTGCCCTGGCCTGCTGGCCATCCACCAAACCATCGTCATCTCAAGCGCCATGTCAGGTGACATGTGGTGATTCCACCGGCCCAATCCAAAACAGTCCTGGCTACGAATGACTCTCACGGGTTCCTTCCGGTTCCCGTGGGAGTCGATGCGGACAGGTATCTCCGCACTACGGAAAAGGATTGAAAGCCATGCGTACATCACCTAACCGGCTACTTGCCACCATCTTCGGAGCCGTCTACCTGCTGGTTGGCGTCGTCGGATTCTTTGTCACCAACGGGATCGGGTTTTTTGCCACGGAGGGCCGGAACCTGATCATCTTCGAGGTCAACCCCCTGCACAACATCATCCACCTGGCCATCGGCGCCGCACTGCTGCTGGCCGGACTGGGTTCCGTGACGGCGGCGAAGACCGCCAATTCGACCGTGGGCGCGGTCTACTTGCTCGTCGGCATCGTCGGCCTTTTCCTGACCACGTCTGCTTTGAACATCATTGCACTAAACGGCGCCGACAACGTCCTGCACCTGGCCAGCGCCTTGGTGCTGCTGGCAGTTGGCCTGTCCCAGGACCGGACCGTCACCGCCCAAACCGCCTAGCCATGGCAGCCTTCACCACCACAAGTGCCCCCGCCAGGCATGATTCCCGTCGTGCCTGCCTTGGGCGCCGCAGGGTCATCACCGACTCCGGCGGCCAGGTTGTTAGCCTCTACGTCGGTCTCGCCGCCCTAGGAATTGCTGCGCTGGGCAGTGCCGCCTCCTCCAGCCTGGCTGCCGGCACGAACGGCACGCACGGTCCGGTGGTGTGGTGGGGATGGGTGGCCGGGCTCGGGGCATCTGCCTGGGCCGGGGCAGCACTGGTTTATGCCTTGGCCTCCTTCAGGACCGGGCACCTGCCGATGACCGGCGTGGCGGCCCGAACCGTTTGTGTGGCAGCGTCAGTTCACCTGGCCACCATCCTCATTGGCGTATGGCGCCTGCCCGAGGAGACCCGGTCCCTGGACCTGACAGTGGCTTCGCTGATGGTGATTGAACTGTCCATACTGGCGGTCATCGGCTGGCAGCGTAACCGGGCGCTGCGGACGCGATCCGGGACTGGTGCCGGGCCGAAGCCGTCCGCTCTGACGGTTCTGGGCGCCGTGTTTGCCGCGTCCATCCTGGTGGCATCCGTAACCACAGCGGGCCTGGCGTCGTCCACGGCCGGGCAATTCGCCGTCCCGCACTCCGGGCACGGCACCACCAGCCCCGGAGACCCACTGCCCGGCAACCTGGTGCAGTTGAAACATTCCGTCCACCACCATTAAGCACCCGCAACGCTGAAAGGCCGCCACACACTGACCGCGACCCGTACCCCAGGTTGGGAACGGACCGCGGCCAATGCGTGGACTTATGATCTTTGGACATTGCAGGTGGAGACCGGTGTTGTTTGGGTCTACCGGCGTGGCGGCTGTGTGACTAGTGTTTGCTCCAGCAGGCCAGGATGGTGGTTGCCATTTGATAGGCGAAGTCGGTGCGCGGGACATGGTTGATGCCGACGGTGGCCGGCATCATGGTGGCGTCCACGCGGAGCACCATGTTGTCCTTGGCGAAGACCACGGTGCCAGCGGCGGACTGCCAAACTGGCAGTCCCAGGTTGGAATTCCCTGGATGGGCTGGGCGTTCAGCGATGCGGCCATGGCCTGGGCTCCCGTGGTGGCTGCCAGTGTCTGCGGGAACACCTGGACGGACATGGTGAAGTTTCCGTTCGGCAATGTGTAGCTGCAGGAGTCCGCAATGCTGTTCCATGCAGGCGTGGTCCTGGGAGCCGAGCCCAGGCCAAGGATCTACGTGACGTTGTCGGCCGAGGTTTTGCGGTTTATGCCGTAGAGCCTGTCACCAGTCCTGGGGATCACGCCGCAGTTGTGTTGGCGGCGGCGATATCGTAGGCGTCACCAACGTAACCGATCGACGGTGGCTGGCCCCTTAAAGCCGACGCGCCGGCATGTAGCGGATCGAGATGTACTGCGAGCCCGCATCCGTGTTAAGCCGAGTCCGGCCTAACACGGACCGCGGAGCGCAATAACCAGAGTCAACGATGTCCCGACACATGAGTCAACTATGTATTGAAACCAGACACCACCCGGGGCATCCAAATGTTGCCCTTATCCTGCGGTTTTGTTCCGCGGGTCAAAGTCATCTAATGACGGCATCTAATTTCGCACGTGAATTCTAGGGTTCGAACCCCGTCCCTTAAACAGCATTGTCGACGGCCAGGCTGAGGCGGTCGACCCCGTGCATGGCATCGGCTGCCCTGACCAGGGTCAAGTGCGAGAATGCTTGAGGAAAGTTGCCGGCCATCCGCCTTTCGTTCGTGGCGTACTCTTCGCTAAGCAGACCGAGCTCGTTGGCGAGCCCGACGAGTTTGTCCATTAGGATCTTAGCTTCGGCCTTTCGTCCGGTTCGCGCGTACTGCTCCACGAGCCAGAACGAGCATGCGAGGAACGGATGCTCCCCCGGTTCGAGGCCATCGACGCCACTCTCCGTTCGATAGCGCAGCAAAAGGCCGTCGTCGGTAAGGAGTTCTTTTTCCAGTCGTGCGACTGTGCCGAGCATGTGCTCGTCGTTGTAGGGGAGAAAACCAACCTGTGGAATGACCAGCAACGCAGCGTCCGTTTGACCTCCGCCATAGGTCTGGGTAAAGGAGCCTATTCTCCGGTCGAATCCCTCGCGCATTATCTCGTCACGCAACCTCTCCCGGAGATGCTCCCACTTCTTAACATCTCCGACTAATCCGTGGATCCGTACCGCCCGGATCCCGCAGTTGAAGGCGGCCCACATCATCACTCGGGAATGGGTAAAGTACTGTGCCTTGCCGCGCATCTCCCAAAGGCCAAAGTCCCTGTCGTTGAAGTGTTCTTCGACGAATCCCAAAAGTGCTTCCTGAAGGGCCCAGGAGAAATGGTCTTCTTTGCCTCCGGCCATACGCAGTCGTTCCAAGGCCACCATGACCTCGCCAACAACATCCGCCTGGAACTGCAAAACGGCCGAGTTTCCAATGCGAACGGGTTTCGAATTCGCATAACCAGGGAGGTGGTCGAGCTCGCGTTCAGGGAGTTCCCGCTCTCCCCCAACCCCGTACATGATCTGCATTTGCTCGGGATCCCCGGCTAGTGCCCGAAGAAGCCAGTCGCGCCACTTTAGCGCTTCCTTTTCATAACCGTGGGTCAGCATCGATTCCAGCGTCAGGGCCGCATCGCGCAACCAACAATACCGGTAGTCCCAGTTGCGTGCTCCCCCGAAATCCTCCGGGAGGGACGTCGTCGGCGCTGCGACGATGCCGCCCGTTTCAAAATGAGTAAGGGCCCGCAGCACTAACAACGAACGTTTTACAGCACCCTCATAGGCGCCGTCTTGCCGGCAGTGACTTCCCCAGCGCTGCCAATATCCAGTGGCTTCTTCAAGCGCAGCATCAACGTCAAGCGCTGCTGGCAGAGGCCGGTGCGAAGGGAACCACGTTAATTCGAAATCAAACGTCTCACCCATTGAAATGAGGAATTTTCCCTCGTGCCCGTGCGCATGGGCGTGTGGAAGATGAGGTCCTCTTAGTGCGAACGCATCCGGACCAGCCATGGCCAACAGGACCGGCGCCGCCGTCGGCGAATTGTCGCGGATACGACTCACCCAAGGCACGACCATTGAATATCCTGGGCGAATCTGAAGTTCCTGGCGCATTTCAACGCTGCCGGACAAACCTGTGACACGGCGCACGAGGGACGAACCATTATCCCCCAGTGGCATGAAATCGGTGACAAGGACGTTTCCGCCATCGCTCGTCCACATGGTTTGGAGCACGAAGGTTGAGTCAATGTAGTGGCGATCTTCAACGACAGCGCTTGATTCACTGGGTGCCAACAGCCAGCGGCCGTGCTCTCGGGTGCCTAGGATGCCGCTAAACACTGACGGTGAGTCGAAGCGCGGAAAACAGAGCCAATCCACGCTACCCGCCCGGGATATGAGGGGCCCGGTTTGAAGATCCGATAGCAACGCATAATCCTCTATGAGTACAGCCATGCTCTACTCAATCACAACTTTTCACATCTGGGCCAGCTTCGCTGCATGTCAACATGGTTGGCGCGGAACCGCAGATGCGGGTGGATTCCCCATCCGCGATCTGGGCGGGAGTCGAACGTGGCGAAGGAACTGCCTCCGGGCGGCCACACGCGGCAACCCGGGCGGGATCATCGTTGAGGGGATTTAAGCCGTGGGATCATTCATCCGGCCGTCAAAAGGGACAATCCACCCAGCGACCTATCCAAATGGGTAGTTTAAACCATCCTGAATCAGCGTTTATCCAACTCGCAAATGACAGGAGGATGGATGCTAAGCCCACCATCCGAGGAGGAAAAATGACTTTGACCGTCAAGACCGAACCCACCTCGATAGTACCGGGAAGGTCATGGCCGACAACCCGCCGTCGCCTGTCTTCCCGGCAGTTCACTACCTAGCGAGAAAGACAGAGCCCGATGACACGAGAAGAAGCCTACGCCTGGTGCCCCTCAGATTCGTACGTGGAGTTTTATGGCGGCCAATGGCTCGTAGTCCCGTTTGAGCCCGTCCAGCAACCCGACTTCTTCGACTGCCTTCCCGGCACTGGCTGGGCCACCCGCCATTGATCGGGTTGCCGACGAACCACGCCCACAAGTCCATCTGATGAGCCCTCCGGGCCTCTGGCCAGGATATTTCGTTGATCATCAACAACCGCGGCGCGCCCTCGTCCCGTTCCGGGGCCAGGGCCCTGAGGCCGGCTGCCTTGTGCCGCCGGCCCACACCGGCGCGAGGTCAACCCGTTCGCAGGATCCTTCCAGAATGCGCACCAGCTCGGGCCCGACGCAGACCAAAACCTTCGAGGCTTTCCCCAGCTCCGGCAGCGTCTCAACGCAAGCAGTAGCCGCGGCCGGCTTCGAACGTCCCAGTAGTCGCGTGGCAACAAGCGCTTCGAACAGGTCAAAGGCATCATCGACCGCGGCGACAATTCTGGCCCGGAAGCCCACCATCACCCAGGTTCAGCTCAACGTTGATCAGACATGGACCTCGGCATGGTTCCGGCGGGACTCGCAAACGCGGGAAACGGGCAGGAACCCCCGGGATTCAAGCACTAGTCAAAACAAACTGCAGCCACCGGTCAGTTCCAAGTTGCAGTTGACAATCACGAAGGGACGGAGGCCAGGGCGTTCTGCTTTGGTACTTTCACACCCCTGACCAGCAGGTACAAGACCATCCAGACCTCGGCCAGCGTCGTCGGAATGGCCACGAACGGGGTGAGCATTGCACCGGTCGCGGGCCAGAGGAACAGGAAAGGCAGGTGGGCCAGGTAAGTGAAGCACGCGATCATGAGCAACACACCCAGCGCCTTGGGAAACATGCCCGAGGTGAACGCGAGGTAGCCCATCGGCAGCAGCCAGAGTCCGAAAAAGACCTGTGCGATAAGGAACCCGGAGTGCTGCAGGTCCATCAGGAGCAGGACGAGGGCGTCTGCCCCGTCTGGGCCGAATGCGGCCGCATAAGAGGAGTTGGTGGCCAGGCTCAGTGCTGCAAGATATGGTGCCAGGTTCAGGCACTGGATGGCGACGCTGACTGCGGCGAAAACCACAATTGCCCGGGCAACATTCTTGTTGACGTGCTGGAACAGCAGGCACAGCACCATAGCGACCAGCAGCATCAGGGCGGATTGTGTCAGGTCTGCCAGGAACCCGAGTCGGAACAGCCCTTCATTGGCGGCAATGTTTTTCGCCGTTGCCGCTGCATCACCGGCTACGTACACCTTGGGACGCACGAATTGGATGGCGAAGGCGGACAAAATCGCGATGGCGAGATAAAGAACCCCCGCCACTCTTGCCAAACGTTGGGGAGTTTTCATGATGGCTTCCTTTCAGGACATGACGGAAAGAGACTTCGAGACCATATCCACGCGCATCAAGTGGTGCATGGAAGAATTGCAACAAGGCAGCTGCTGTCTTGTTGATTCCAAAATATTGGCTGGTTGAACGATTCCAGCGGTGCTTTGGATCAGCGGAACCTTCCCACAATTCCAAGATGGCGCCCAACACGCAGTAGTCAGGCCATTGTTCTGAGGAACCGAATAATGGCTGCCGAAGTGCGTTCCGGTTGCTGTGACTGCGGGTAGTGGCCGGCCTCCTCGATCATCACGGTGGTCCCGCCTAATGTATGACTGATCCAGTCGGCCTCACCCTTCGGGTCTGGAAAGTCGGGGTCCTTGTCGCCCATGACAACGAGCGAGGGAGAAGTAACGTCAGGCAGGCATGCGCTTGCCTGCTTGTGATCCGTGCGGGTGGTCAGGCTGAATGCCCGTGTGTAGCCGGGGCGCTTGATAGAAGCTATGACGGCGGCCAGGTAGTCAGGCAAGTCCGTGGGTCGGTTGCCAGCGTAGAGTTTCGGCACGTAGGCCTTCCATGCGGCTGCAGCCCACGGGCGCGCCATTAGCAGGCGCAGGACCAGCCGGGAGAAGGCCGTGCTGGAGGCAGGCTGCCGCACGAATGGTCCAATGAGGACGAGTCCGTCGACGAGGTCCGGGGTCTGTGCCGCAACGATCACGGCGGCGCCGGCGCCCATTGAATTGCCGACGATGACGGCCGGGACTCCTAGCTGGCGCAGTAGCAAGGTGATGTCTGCAGCCGTCTCGACATCCCCGTAGGCAGCGAACGAGGGCTCGCTGTCGCCATGCCCGCGTAAATCGACGGACGCGACCGTGTAGCCGGCGCTCACGAGCAAGGGTGTGAGGAACCGGTAGGCAGCCCGGAGGTCACCCATTCCGGGAACGAGTAGCAAGAGGGGTCCCACGCCTTGGATGTCGTACGCGATCATTCCGCCTGGAACAGGGAGATGCTGCGTCGTGGGACCGTTGCTGGTTCTGCCGGTGTTCACGGGATGGGTTCCTGTACTACTCGGCCGCCTGCGCCCGGGGCTATCCACACAACGGCGAAGGCCAAAACTTTGGCAATCTCGACGGGACGCTGGCCCTTACCACTTGGCGGATCACTGGCGGCGACCGTTGCCTGAGCCAGGTCGGGACTCATGGCCTGGTTGCCGGACATCAGTGCCACCGGTCACCCTGCGCTACAGCGTATCGCTGCCACACGTACCGCCACGGAATGACGGCCAGGAAGATGACGACCAGCGAACAGTTGAAGATGACAGCGCCGGTGGCGTTGTCCACCTCTCCTGCAAGGGCAGCCGGCAGGGCCACTACTGAGAGCCAGATGAGCTTCCAGATGCACTCGAACAGCAGGATGGGCAGCAACCGGACGGGGTAACGCAATCCCAAGAACGCCAGCAAGGACATGGCGGTCAGCAGGCAGGTGACCACGCCCTCGAATAGCGGCAGCGAGCTGGCATGGAGCAGCAGGGGCCACTTGACGATGACAAGGCCCACTCCCATCACGAGGTAGCCGACGCGCATCAGGTTCAGTCGATATGGAGGCAGCTCCGAGATGGCCGGCCTGACGCGTGAGGTGGCGGTGGGGGTGTTCATGGCTTCGCCATTGTTTCAGTGCCGGGAAGTTCGCGACTGGTAGTTGGGTAGTCGGCGTCCAGCGGTGTGGGCTTGAAGCCCTTGACGATCAGCCAGATGCCGAGGGAGAGTTCGAACACGGCGACGGGCAATCCGGCGAAAAGAGCGATCGGCGACACTGCGGCATAGATACCAAAGTAGATCGCGATGTCGGAGACCAGCAGCAGCGGGCCGCCGATGAATGCGATGATCGGGAAAAAGCGTGGCACTAGGGCCGAGCGGTACAGCACGTAGCCCAGGAACAGGTCACAGGCTACGGGCATCAGGCTTTGCGAGAGCAGGAATGTCCAGGTGTAGTTTGCCACCAGTCCGTGGGCCATTGTGACCAGTGTCCTCGGGTCCGTGTTTGCCGTTCCCGCGACGTCGTTGCGCAGCGTGATGATCGAGAGCATGCTGACGACGCTGACAAAGATGAGACAAGTTTCGACAATTCGGGCGGCCACGAACCCCAGTGCGGCAGTTTGGCTGACCCGCTTGGCCACCGGATACAGCACCACGGCGGTGCCGATTCCGGCAAGACCGACGATGACCTCGGACAGGGCACCCAACTGCACCCCGGTGGTGCTGCCAGCGCCCAGAACGAACGCGCCTGCATCATCCTTCACCGCCCTATAAAGCGCAAGGGTGGGGATGGAGACAAACGTGAGCAGATACAGCACGCCGACGGTCAGCGAGATCTTTCTCATCGGCGTCATTCGGCGTCTCGAGGTTGAAGGACTGAGGGGCGGGGTGGCGTGGGTGTTGGCGGCCATGGTGTACTCCTTCGAAGTTGGGTTGGCCTGTTGAAATTAGTCGTGCGCGGCAGTGGGCGCGGGATCTTGTCAGCTTGCTGGCAGCGGATCAGGCCCGAGGCCGATGGGGGTGTCCGCGGTGTATGGCGTATCTTGACCGCCCATGTCGAGTCGGAGCGGCGGGTACTGGTCGGTCATCAGTGCTGCGTATGCGCTGACGCGGAACACCCACCTGTTCAGTCCCATGATGAGGTCGAATAGTGCACGAGGGTAGAGGCCGGCAAACAGCAGGACGATGCCGGCAATGCAGACCAACAGACCGATCAGACCACTGCCGTAGGCCCATGCGTTGTTATCACGCACCTGGCTGTACCCGGCGAAGGCAGCACCCGTGAATACTCCGATGATCAGGTAGTGCGGCAGCGCGAGCAGCCACCACTTCACCAACACAAGCCCCCGTGAGAGCGACTGCGGATGCTCCATGGACAGTCGCGCCGGGTAATTCGGATCGTCGGCCAGCGTGAACGGCGGATAGCTGTCGGTGCCCAGCGCACTGTAGGAGTAGTAGCCAACCCGCCAACTCCAGCGCAACACCCCGACATTGAAGTCAAAGATCGCCCGCGGGTAGCGGCCCGTAACCAGAATCGTGAAGAACGCGGCCACCGACAGCACAAGGAATGCGATCCACAGGAAGAACAGCACGACGATGTGCGGGATGACCAGCAGCCACTTGACGAGCCACAGCCAACGGCTCAGATGAGGGGAATATGCGCCGACGAGAACGAGGGGGTAGGGAGACTTTCGCTCCATGGGAAATCCTTCCATACGCCATGATGCCAGCCACCCCACACGGGGCACCGGCATCTCAGCTGCGGTTGGCGTCTCCAATCCGAACAGATCCGCGACGCATGTCGGCGGAAGTCATTTAGCCGACATGAGAAACAGTATGCTGCCATATATGACATGTTAATGGAGACATGTCCTGAACATCAGATAGACTAGACGACATGGCTGAATGGGGCTTCCTGACGAATCACTTGCATGCGCTCTACTGCGTCGCGCGCCACCCCGGAATCCGGATCCGTGAGATCGCCGAAAACGTTGGAGTCCAGGAACGGGCGGCACATCGGATCGTGTCGGATCTAGTGGAGGGCGGCTATCTGACCCGCCGCCGGCTAGGCAGTCGCAACTTCTATGAGCTGCATCCAAACCTGCCACTCCGCCGGGAAGGGCTGGACGAGGTCGCCGTCGGTGAGATTCTCGACGTGCTCCTCAGTTCTGAGGTGAAGCCTTCCACAACCCCAAGCACCGACGTGGGAGCAACCGGCGAACTAAACACCAGCAGCCGCTGACGAAAACCAGCCTGTCGACGACATTGCACAACCGGTCGCGACGCCACGGCGAACGGCGCAGCTCGATGAAACACTTAATTCTAGGCTCGCCTATTCGAGGTGATTTCCGATCTACCGCGCGCCAGGGTCGCAACAGTGCAAACTACAAGCTCCCGCCAGCAGGCGAAAGCGCCCGAACCTGCAACAGAGATTTCGTGGGCACTGCTCTAATGGGGGCACGCACCCCTTTTCTCGAGCACTTTAGCTGAGCCTCGTCGTGGCCTTGTGACGCCGTATCCCGGGGCGTATGATCTGGACAACACGAGTGCGGCCTTCCCTGGTCGGGGCCGGCGGCTGCTGTGATGGGCAGGGGCACGAACATGAAGATCCTCTTGGCGAGCCAGGCAATTGCCGGGCATTTCAATCCCATGACCGGAATCGCCATGCGTCTAAAGGACGCCGGGCATGACGTTGCCTTTTATACGGGGAGCGTTTTCGCAGGGAAACTGGCAGAGCTGGACATTCACCATTTTCCCTTCGTCCGGGCGATCGAACACACCGCAGACAATCTGAACGAGCTGTATCCGGAGCGTGCAAAACTCAAGGGTCCCATGGCGATACGCTTTGATGGTGAAAGGATCTTCGCCGGCAACGTGACCAACTTTTTTGAGGACGTTCGGGAACTCAACGCCGGGTATGCGTTCGACGTACTCGTCATGGACGCCTCCATGTGCATCCAGCGTCTGGTCGCAACGTTGATCCGCAAGCCGGTGGTCAGCTTCGTGGCCATAGGCAACATGGAAAGCGACCCCTGGGTGCCGCCCTTGTTCTTTGGTTTCCTGCCGGCGCGCACCCTGCCGCAAAAGTTGCTGCAGGCCGGAGCCCGACTTGTGTTGCAACAAGTGGTGACCAAGCCCGCACGGGACAGTTACGTGAGGCAGCTTGAACTCTTCGGTCTCCACACCGCCGCGGGTGTGCCCTTCACCGATGAGCCGTACCGGTGGTCCGACGCCGTGATCCAAACAGGAACCGCGTCCCTTGACTACCCGCGCAGCAAGGACAATCCCAAGGTCCAGTATGTCGGCGCCCTGCTTCCCTACCGACGCGCCACGCAGCAGGCAGGGATCGAGCAACTGGGCCGCTACGCCCGGACGGCGGTCATCACCCAAGGGACCGTGGACAACAAGGACCCCAACAAGCTCATCATCCCTGCCCTCGAGGCGCTCAAGGACCGGGACATGCTGGTGGTGGTGGCCACCGGCGGGGCCGGCACAGACGATCTCCGCAAGCGGTACGCGGGGCCAAACGTGGTGGTGGAAGACTTTGTCGACTTTGAAGCGGTATTCCCCTCCACCGACGTATTCGTCACCAACGGCGGTTTCGGCGGCGTGCTGTTGAGCCTCTCCCACGGGGTGCCGGTGGTTTCCGCCGGCATCAAAGTAGGCAAGAACGACGTCAATGCGAGGGTTGAACACGCCGGGGTCGGGATCAACCTCCGGACCGAATCTCCCTCCGCGGACGCCGTCGCGAAAGCGGTCGACACCATTCTGGCCGATCCCGGCTGGCGCGAGCGGGCACAGGCAATGCGCCGCGAATTTGAGGCCACAGACGGCTGCGCCGCAGCCGTGGCCATCATCGAAAAGACAGTTAGGGACGCTGCCGCTCCAAGTTGAGCATTCCCTGGCTCCGCCCCAGGCGTATTCCCCACGACGGTTCCCCGCCCGGAACGAGCCGCCGCTGATGGCTCACACCCAAACCCCAATGGTTCGGTGCACTCCAACCAGGCTCATTTGCGCACAGCAGGATGCGCCCGGCCGGGTCAGCCCACGGCGACGAGCGTCGACCAGGCAACGTCGATTACGCAAAGCCCATCGTCGGTCTCACGGTAGAAGACATCTCCCGGATAGTGGCTCCCTGGCACCACACCCTCGGGGAGACCCTCCAGATTGATGCTCCATTGAGGGTCGAGCGCCACTTGGTCGGCCCAATACTCCGCGACAAATTCCTCCGGTTCGCCCGCGGACAGCCCTGACCAATCGCCGGGCGCGCCGAGATCCGCCACGGAATCCATGCAGACAATGTCTGACGTTTCACCCGAAGCCAAGTTGCTCACGAGCTGCTCGGTCGTTTGAATCACCTGGGCGCCATCGCTTCCCCGGATCAATGAGTCAACAGAGCATCCAGCCAGCAGGGCCATGAACGCTCCGGCTGAAAGTCCGTAAACCGCTCTCCGAATCGGTGTCATTCTTCAAACCTACCGCCCCACCCATCGGACCTGCGCACGAACTGTCGGGGACTGGCCACTGTCATGACGAGCTGAGCTCGCCCGACAGCATGCTTGCGAGCCGTCGCAACCAGCCGCGAGGCCAACAAGGCAAGACTCACCCGAATCACGGTCTGACGCCGGCGCGGTTCCGGGGACCACGAATGTCAGAAATGGGCCCGGAGAATGGCTGCCCTCCATGGAAAGTGTGGTCGAGACATGAGGGAATGGCTCCGGCAGCAAACGTTTCTTTCAGGCCGTGACCGACGCCGGACCAGTCACCGTCAGCCCCCAACACCCCGCACTAACCGCAGCCAGGAAGCCGGGCCGTTACTGGCCGGGGATCGGGAAGAAGACCCGCGGATCCTGCAAGAGCGCAGGGTAGTCGAAGTCCGCGCGGTCGATGATCTCGCGGAGTTCGAAGGTGCGCCCAAAGCGGCCGTCGTCGAGCGTGATCGGCCGGCCCTGCAGCTGGCCCAACGCGAACCTGGCACCATCGTCCAAGGGGATCAGCACCGTGGTGTTGCCGGGTACGGTCCTGAAGGCCTCGTCCTGTCGCTGGCGGTTGCGGGTGGGCTTCTTCGTCAGTTGCTTGGGCGCCTTGCGGGCACCCTTGGCCCCAGCTTTACGCGACTTTCCGTCGACTTGGGTGACGTCATCGCCGTCGTTCTTGTCATTCCCAGGCTTGGCCTTGCCCCATGCTGGCATCCCGACCTTGTCGAGCTTTTCCGGGTCGACGCCACCTAGCGGGGCCCGCAGAACCCACACGAAGTCTTCATAAGGGTCCTCGGGAACGATCTCCCGCCGCGGCTCGGGCCACAGCAATTCCAAGTCCGTGGGGGTGTCCGGAAAAACCGTGTCATAGAAGCGGGGGTCCTTCTGAATCAGCTTGGAACGGTGGCTCGCATGAAAATCAGGATCACCCAGCCACGACGGCATGGGGATCTTGTCCGCATAGTCGGCGTGGGCGGCCTGCGGGGCGAACTCCTTGATGCTCTCCCGGGTGTTGTCCGGGTGGCCGCGGGCGATCCATTCGTCGGCCATGGCCAGGGCGTACTTGGTGAGGGCCGGAACATGCCCCATCCACATGCGGACGGCGGGGTGCGACTGCCGGCCGTATCCCGGAATCACCAGCGTACGGAGAATTTGCAGCGCTTCAACACGCTGTTTTCCTAGCCTTGTCGTGTCCAGAGCGGAGGCACTCTGCTGAAAGTCGGGGTATGGGAGGAAAGTCTGCATGCATTCAGTCTGACGGCCCGAGCGCCGTGTGCCAATTGCAGGGCCCCTTCAGCGGCGGAGACTTCCCCCACAGTCACGCGCAGCGGCGTTCCAGCGCCGCTGCGCGTGGTGGGGTCGAAGGTTGCTTGTGCTGCCGGCACATCACTGGCCGCGGGAGTTTCGCAGAACGGGCGATGCGCTTGGCCTTCATCGTTCCTGGGCGGAGGCTTGGTTGCTGGGCTCAGTCGTTGGCTGCTCGGCGCCATGTTCGTGGTGAAGCCCAGGAGCAGGGTCCAACCCCTTGCATCCGTTGCGGCTCCGTGTCCTTGGTTAGGGGAAGAAGACCATCTTCACGAGTGCCGCCGTGCCCACCACGATGATGGTTGCGCGCAGCGCCGCGGGTGGCAGCTTGCGGCCAAATTTGGCTCCGAAGAAGCCGCCCAGGAGTGAACCGCAGGCGATCAAGGCGACCACTTTCCAATCAATGTGCTCCCCAGCCACGACTATGAACGTGACGGCGGCAATTCCATTGACAACTGTTGTGAGCACATTCTTGACGGCATTGACTTGCTGCAGCGCAATGGAGGTCACGATACTCATGAAGCCAACGAGCAAGATGCCCTGGGCGGCCCCAAAGTAGCCACCGTAGACACCCAAAACAAAGATGCCCGCCAACAGACCCACGGCACTGCCCGAGGGGACCGCACCGGTGCGCGTCCCGGCCACCGTGAGGGCCCGGCGTCGTGCGCTCAGGCGTTGCAAAGCCGGCCCCAGGGCCACCATCAACAGGCCAAGAATGATCAAAACGGGGACGATCGCCTTGAAGGCCGACGCCGGCAGCACCAGCAGGAGCAACGCCCCTGCCAAACCACCAGCGGCCGACGCCGGCAGCAGCCGCAGAATCATGGCGCGGTTGGGTGCCAGCTCCCTGCGATAGCCCCAGGTGCCGGACAGCCCTCCGGCCACGAGCCCAATATTGTTGGAAATATTTGCTGTCAGTGGAGGATAGCCAAAGAGCAGGAGCACCGGGAACGTCACCAGTGTTCCCGAGCCCACTACGACATTGATCATGCCGGCCCAGACACCAGCGAGCAGGATCAGACCCATCTCCAGCATGCTTTCCTCTCGTTGACTTGAAGGCGCCTTCTGCCGCCCAGCGGCACCCGTCAAATCCTACGGGCAGGTTTGCTTTGCGGCTCGCAACAGTCAGTTTCGGAATGCTTCCGCACGAATTTCTGGTGCCGCAAGCTCCGACGGCGCCTTCGCCCGGGACATTGCTGCGACAGTGCATTGCCCCATTGCGCCGTTGCTTCAGGCAGGTGCTGCCGGACGGTGAACGTGGCCGGCGGGGATCAAATAAAGGCAGTCACCATGGCCTGGACGAATTCCGGCAGAACAAGCGTTGTTTTGCCGGTGATGAGCATCCATCCCTGATCTGGACAGAATTGGACATCTTGATCAGCCCAGCGGGCTCCCGCATCGATGATCTCCTGGGTCAGCCCGGGCCAGCTGGTCACTGACTTCCCGGCAAGGACCCCGGCCTCCACCAGTATCCCCACCCCGTGGGAGATGGCAGCCACCGGCTTTCTGGCCTCGACAAAGTCGATCACAAGGCGCACCGCCTCCCCATTGCCTCGCAATGCCGCGGAGCTTTTTTCGCCACCGGGCAACACCAAGGCGGCGTAGTCCTCGACGTTCAGGTCTGCGGCCAGCCGGTCAACAGCGAAAGTTTCCTTGGCCGGCACCCCCGCCTGCACTGCCACCACCGGTTCTCCGGCCGTGGACACCAGCACCGGGGTTCCGCCGGCCGCCTTCACTGCCTGCCAGGTCGCGATGAGCTCGGTATGTTCCACTCCGCTGGGCGCGACGAGAAACGCGATCTTCTTGCCATTGATTTCATTGGTCACCGAACTCTGCCTCCCGCATCAGTCCCGATCAGCTCCGAATGGAGCCCCTGTTCCGGAACCAGCCCACCGCGGCTGTGGCTACGAACAAGACGACGCCAATGATGGCCAGCCACACCAGGCCCTTGAACACGAATCCCAACAGCGCCAGCACCAGCCAAATGACCAACAACGTGATTATCAGTCCCACAGCGATCCCGTCCCTCTCCACATTCATCTTTGTCGCAGCCACGCAGTCCGGCCAATTCCCGGGACGCTGGCTGCCGCTTTTCTTTCAAGGCTAGGCCCCGGACATGGCCCTGACAACACATCAGCCCGGATGCGGTTTGGGCAGGACACCCAGCCATGCGGGACACGGGTGGGAACGGCGGCAGGAGTCTCCGCCGTCGGACCTTGTTCCACGTCACGGTCTAAGTCTTGGCGTCGTCGCCGTTGGCAGCGGGCACGTCCTGTGGCAGCGCCTCGTGATGCGTACGGCCGTGGCTCCGGCGGTCCTCCTTCATCTCAGCTTCGAACAGGTGCCGTTTGCCGCCCACCAGGCTGTCCCGGGCCCGCTGCTCTGCCGCCTTGAACTCGGCGTAATACCCGTCGTCGTATTCTTCAACCAGCTGGAAAGTCCACCGCCCGCTGACGACGTTGCGGCCCACAATCCGTTCTTCGATGTCGTTCGCCAGTTCCTGGTGGCCGGCGTCCCGCAACATGTCCACAGCCTCGCCCAGCGCCAGGTCGGCAGTGCCGGTCAGCCTGTGAAAGCCATACAGCAGACCCCGTGCATGCTCCACCACTTCGAGTGCTTCAGAGAGTTTCCCCAGGGCTTTCACTGTTGCATCGCTGACGCGGTCCGGCCGCCGATGGGCTGCATCCGGCCCGTCGCTCGGTGGCAACGCGCTTGGCGGCAACTCGTTTGGTGGCTGGGCTCCCGAGTCCCGCACCGGCTAGGCCCCTTTCCGGGCGGTTGTTTCACTGCGGCTGGTCTTGGCCGCGCCAGACTTGGGCGCAGTCTTTTTGGCGGGCGGTTTCTTCTCTGCCGGTTTCTTCTTGGTCTCCGTGGCCGGCTTTTTCTTTCCCGGCTTGTCCGGCTTGTCCGGCTTCCCCGTTTTGGCGGCAGGGCCATTGGCTGGCTTTTTCGCCGGAGTTGCCGGCTTCGCCGCTGCAGCAGCAGTGCCGGCGCTGCGGGTGCGTTTTTGGTCGACACTGCGTTTGAGTGCCTCCATCAGGTCTATGACGTTGCCGCCACCGGAACCGCTGTCTTGAGTCGCTGCTTCCGTGTCGCCGAACGTGGCCTCCGTGTCCAGGGAGTCACCCTGCTTGAGCTTTTCCTCTATCAGTGTCCGCAGTTCCACCTGGTAGTCATCCTCAAATTCGCCCGGGTCGAAATCTCCGCGAAACTGGTCCACCAGGGCTGAGGACATCTTGAGCTCCTGGGCACTGATTTTTTTCTTCGCCGGCGCCTTTATGAAATCGGTGTCCCGCACTTCATCAGCCCACAGGATGCCTTGCAGGAGCAGCACCTGCCCCCGGACCCGCAGCGCACCGAGCCGTGATTTCTGCCGCAGGGCGAACTTCACCACCGCCGTCAGCTCCGTGTTTTCCAGTGTCTTGACCAACAGCGCATAGGCCTTGGGAGATTTGGAGTCCGGTTCCAAGTAGTAGCTGCGCCCCAGCATGATGGGGTCGATTTGCTCGTTGGGGACGAACTGGACCACTTCAATTTCGCGGCTCTTTTCCGCTGGCAGCGATTCCATGTCTTCCTCGCTCAGGACCACCGTTCGTTCACCGTCGTCGTACGCCTTGTCAATGTCGTCGTAGTCGACCTTCTTCCCGCACACCTCGCAGCGGCGCTGGTAACGGATGCGTCCGCCGTCGGCGTCGTGGACCTGATGCAGGTTCACATCATGGTCCTCGGTTGCCCCATACGCCTTGACCGGGACATTGACCAACCCGAAAGCAATTGAACCAGTCCAAATTGATCTCATATTTCCAGTCAAGCACCATCCCCGGGCAGGCGCCAGAGCAAGCAGCAGGCCCCTGAAGCATTGCCACTGCAGGCCTGGCCGGCCACTGGGGCGGGGTGGGCGGGGTGGCCAAGTCCCCGGCGGGCGGACAGAATGAAACCACACCGCCCAAGGAGCCGCCCCGTGTCACGTTCCAATGATCAGATGGTTGACATCGCAGGCCGGCGCCTGAAAGTCAGCAACCTGGACAAGGTGCTGTACCCGGAAACCGGCACCACAAAGGCCGACGTGCTCGGATACCTTGCCGAGGTTGCCCACGTGCTCATCCCCCAAGCGGCCTGGCGGCCCGCCACGCGCAAGCGCTGGGTCAACGGAGTGGGCACCCCTGACGAGCCCGGGAAAGTCTTCTTTCGCAAGGATCTCGAGGACTCGGCCCCGGACTGGATCCCCCGGCAGGCCCTGGCTCACAAGGACCACGTCAGCCACTACCCGCTGGTCAACGAACCTGCCGTGCTGGCGTGGTTTGGCCAGGTGGCCGCCTTGGAAATTCACGTGCCCCAATGGCGATTCGGCGTTGACGGCAAGCCTGCCAGCCCGGACCGCCTCGTCCTGGATCTGGACCCTGGCGACGGCGCAGGCCTCCCGGAATGCGCAGAAACGGCGCTGTTGTGCCGCGAGCTGCTCTCTGGCATGGATCTGGAGGCATTTCCAGTCACCAGCGGATCCAAGGGCATCCATCTCTACGTGCCACTGGACGGCAACCACACGGCGGCTGACATCTCCCAGGTGGCGCATGAATTGGCCATGTCCTTGGAAGCGGACCATCCGCGCCTCGTCGTTTCGGACATGAAAAAATCACTGCGCACAGGAAAAGTCCTGGTGGACTGGAGCCAGAACAGTGAAGCCAAGACCACCATCTGCCCCTATTCCCTGCGGGGCAGGACCCGCCCCACAGTCGCCGCGCCACGCACCTGGGATGAAATCGCCGACCCGCAACTCCGCCAGCTGGAGTACCGGGAAGTCCTGGCACGCGTGAAGGACGGGACGGACCCCATCGGCGCCCTTGGCTGGCAGCAACCTCACGGTAACGACCGGCTGAAGAAATACCGTTCAATGCGCGACGCCGGCCAGACGCCCGAACCTGTTCCGACCGACCCGGCGCCTGAAAGCCAGTCCGAGGCACCGCGCTTCGTCATTCAGGAACACCACGCGTCCCGCTTGCATTGGGACTTCCGCTTGGAGCATTCCGGGGTGCTCGTGTCCTGGGCCGTGCCGAAGGGCCCACCGCTGGAGTCCGGCAAAAACAGACTCGCCGTCATGACCGAGGACCACCCCCTGGACTACGGCAACTTTGAAGGCACCATCCCCAAAAAACAGCACGGCGCCGGCGTTGTCACCATCTGGGACGCCGGCCCCTGCGTGCTGGAAAAATGGCGTGAAGGCAGGGAAGTCATCGCGGTCCTGCACGGAAAGCCGGACGGCGGGCTCGGCGGAGTCCCCCGCCGCTATGCGCTAATCAACACCCCCGGTTTGGCCGACGGGAAGGGGACGGTGGATTCGAAGAACTGGCTCATCCACCTCATGAAGGAACAGCCTGAGCCCGGCAGCGCTCCCGGCGCCTTGCCCGGCACCAAGGCGGGCGGGGCCGGCGTCGACCGTGCCACTGGCACCAACCCGCACATTCCAGCACGGCGTACGGGCCGGTCCGCCGCAACGGACGCGTGGGACGGTGGCACGGGGCAGCTGCCTGCTCCGATGCTGGCCACCGCCGGCACGCCGAAGGACCTCGATCCCGACCAGTCGTGGAGCTATGAAATGAAGTGGGACGGAATGCGGGCCATCGCCGGGGTGGCAAGAGGGGCCGTGCAGCTGGCCAGCAGAAATGGCAACGACGTGACCGCCTCGTATCCGGAGCTGCAGGAGCTGGCTGCCCTGGCCGCCGCCGGTTCCGTGTTCGACGGCGAGATTGTCGCCTTGGATGCCGCGGGTCGGCCGGACTTTGGGCTGCTGCAGACCCGCATGAAGCTCACATCCAAGCGCGACATTGAACAGGCAGTCCGCAAAGTCCCGGTGCAGTTGATGCTGTTCGACGCACTGCAGGCAGACATTGGCAGGGAAGGCGGCGGCGCCCCGCAACCCTTGCGCCAGAATACGTACAGCGAACGGCGCGAAGCGCTTTTCGCTGCCGTCACGGAGGGCCGCCACATCCACCTGCCTCCGGCCCACACCGGAACCTTCGAGGAGGCCATGGCCACCAGCCGCAAACTCGGGCTGGAAGGTGTGGTGGCCAAGCGCAGCGACGGCAAATACCTCCCCGGCAGGCGCAGTCCGGGCTGGCTGAAAATCAAGGACGAACACCATCAGGAAGTCATCGTGATCGGCTGGCACAAGGGAGTCGGCCGGCGCAGCGGCACCCTTGGCTCGTTGCTGCTGGCCGTCAACGACGGTGATCTGCTCCGGTATGTGGGCAGGGTCGGCTCGGGGTTCTCGGACCGCGAGTTGCAGGACGCTGCGGCGCGACTACAGAAGATTGAACGGAAAACCCCACCCGTGGACGGCATCCCTGCTGCAGAGCGCAGGGACGTTGCCTGGACCACCCCCAAGTTTGTGGGTGAAGTGAAGTTCACGGAAGTCACGAAGGACCGCAGGCTCCGTCACCCGGTTTGGCGCGGCTGGCGCCCGGACAAGTCAGCTGCTGACGTTCGCTGGGAAGCTGGGGACAGCGGCGGGGAGCCCGTCCCCCATTGACGCATCAGCCCGGCTTCCCTTCGCCCTGTGCTCAGCTCGCTGTGCTCAGCACGGTGTGCTCAGCGGGTCAGGCGCTGGGAATGTTTGCCGCCCCCGGCGGGACGCCGCACCGTGGCGCTCGGCATCCTCGAGCAGGCTCAGGTTGCCCAGAAAATCGATGTCCCACCGGCTCGCATTCTGCCGGGTGACCCCCAGCGCTGAGACGACGCGGCTGGCATCCGCACAGGCGTCCCGAATCGTCATCGGGTCCGAATAGTCAACAATTTTCCATTCGGCGACGTGCCCGCGCAGCGATGGTGCGCCGAAAGTGCCGGGGGCTTCGGCCGATTCCCGCGAGCGGTCCAGTGCGCGCACCCGATAACCTTTGGCGTCGAGCGCCTCCACGACATGACGTCCTACATATCCAGTGGCCCCCGCAACAACAATCGTCTCGTTCACTCGCCCCGTCCTCCCCTGCTGACCGGCACACACATTGAGTCTGTGCTTCGGGGGAACCCCCGTCAACCACGCCCGATTCCCCTCGAATGATTGGCAGCAGCCCCAGCTCGTCGTCACGGGAACGCCGCCGGCACAGCTTGCCCGCCTGTACCGCCGTCGGGACGAGTCGCATCCCATCGCCCGCACAATGTCGACCCACGCCCAGTGGTTTGCGCAGGAGCCCGCCGGCTGGGTGATTTTCCCGGGCCGGGGCCGTAGTCTCGATGCAGGAGCTCAACAAGAAGGAAAAGCAATGGCAACCATCGACCTGAACAGCGATGTCGGCGAGTCGTTTGGCCACTGGACGTTTGGTGACGACGAACGGATCATCGAATCCGCCTCCAGCGTCAACATCGCCTGCGGCTTCCACGCCGGCGACCCGACCACCATCCGGGCAACCGTCGCTGCCGCCCAACGTGCCGGCGTCACGATTGGGGCGCATCCCGGATACCGCGACCTGGCCGGCTTCGGCAGGCGCTTCATCGACATGGCGGCTGCCGAACTGACCAACGACGTGATCTACCAGATCGGCGCCCTGCAGGCACTGGCCGCGGCGGAAGGCGCCACGGTGCAATACGTCAAGCCCCACGGCGCCCTGTACAACACGATTGCGAAACACCCGGTGCAGGCACGCGCCGTCGTCGACGCCATCCTGGCCGTCGATCCAACCCTGCCGCTGATGGTCCTGCCCAACTCCGAAATCCACCGGGCGGCACAGCAGGCCGGACTCCGCACCGTCCCCGAGGCCTTCGCCGACCGCGCCTACAACCCGGATGGCAGCCTGGTCCCCCGCACGACGCCCGGTGCCGTGCTCACGGACGTGGACGCCGTCGTCGCACAAAGCCTCCGCCTGGCCGTCAGCCGGGAAATCCAGGCGGTCGACGGCAGCATCCTGAAGGTTTCCGCCGAGAGCATCTGCCTGCACGGCGACACGCCCGGAGCCGTCGCGATGGCCGCGGCCGTCCGGCAGGCACTCGTAGGTGCGGGTGTAACAATCCAGAGTTTCGTGTGACGCCCACCCCGCACATTGTGGGCATCCGTCCGGTTGGCGACCGTGCCATTTTGGTCGAACTCCCCGACCTGGACGCGGTCCTGAGCCTCCGCGCCTTCCTCACGGAGGAGCCTGAGGAAGGGCAGCTTGACGTGGTTGCGGCAGCCCAAACTGTCCTGGTCACCGCGGCCTCGACCGCCGCAGCCGCCCGCATCGCCCGGAAGGTCCGCGCGGCAAAACTGTCCACGCCGCAGGGGCGCGACGATGCCGTGGTGGTCATCGACACGGTGTACGACGGCGAGGACCTTGGGGCGGCGGCCGCCTGGGCCGGGCTGACTCCCGAGGCGCTGGTGACCATGCACTCACAACAGCTGTGGACCGCGGCCTTTGGTGGCTTCGCCCCGGGGTTCGCCTACCTTGTTTCCGCGGCGGCGTATCCGCCCATTCCACGCCGAAAGTCCCCGCGGACACGCGTTCCGGCCGGAACCGTTGCCATGGCCGGCCCGTATTCGGCCGTCTATCCCGGAACGTCGCCCGGCGGCTGGCAGTTGATCGGCCGGACCGCCGCCCCCATGTGGGATCCGGCCCGGACCTCCCCCGCGCTCATCAGCCCCGGCAACCGGGTCCGGTTCCGCCCGGTCCGGAACATTGTGGCCATCAAAAGCACCACAAGGACGACGGCGGCCACCCCCGCCAGCGTCGTGGTGCGGGCCTCCGGCTTGCAAACAACCGTGCAGGACCTGGGCCGCGAGGGGTTCGCCGGCATTGGTGTGACCGGATCCGGCGCCCTGGACCGGGCCGCCCTGCGCCGCGCCAACCGCCTGGTGGGCAATGCCCCCGGAGCTGCAGCGCTGGAAACCGTGCTGGGCGGCCTGGACCTAGAGGCCGTCCAGGACCAGGTCCTCGCCGTCTCCGGCACACCGGCACCCCTGACCATCACAGCGGCCACGGGTGCCCACCGCAGCCAGGACCCCGAATCACCCTTTGCACTCCTGGCAGGGGAAAGCCTCACCCTCGGCCGGCCGGCGTCGGGCTTTCGGAGCTATGTTGCCTTCCGCGGCGGCCTCGAGGTCCCGTCGGTCCTGGCCTCGCGCTCGACGGACCTGCTGTCCGGAACGGGGCCGGCGCCCGTCGTGGCAGGCACCGTGCTGCCGGTCGGCCGGCCTTCATCCCACACCGTGGTCGGCAACCCGGAAACGCCCCCGCCCCCGCCGTCGGAGGTCACCGTTTTTCGCTACGTGCCGGGCCCACGGGCCGACTGGTTCGCGCCGGACGCCGCATCGGCCTTCCATGACCAGGTCTGGACCGTGTCCCCGGCGTCGAACCGCATTGGCCTGCGCCTGCTGGGGGAACCCCTGGCACAGTCGCGCCACGGCGAGCTCGCCAGCGAAGGGACGGTGAACGGGACCGTCCAGGTGCCCCCGTCCGGATTGCCTGTGCTGCTCCTGGCCGACCATCCCGTCACCGGCGGCTACCCTGCGATTGGGGTCGTCATCGGGCCGGACCTGGACAGGGCCGGACAATTGGCCCCGGGCGCAAAAATCCGATTCCAGCCCGTCCCGGACGCCGGACCGGTGCCCGTTCGGCCGTAATTCCGTCCGGCTCAGTCCGTCCGCGCTCATTCAGCCATGGAAAGTGTGCGCCGCGGAAAATGACAGTAATGTTCCGCCGGGACCATTGACATCCCGGCATTCCAAACCTAGTCTTTTTTCACCAGACAATATTCAAGTTTCATAATATGAAATATTGTACCGTGAATCACCCAAAGCCACCAGGAGCGCCATGTCAACCCAACTCACCCCCGGAGCACCCGCACCCAACTTCTCCCTCCCCGGCGCGGACGGCACAACAGTCTCACTGGCCGACTACGCCGGACGGCAGGTGGTCGTCTACTTTTACCCCAAGGCCGCAACGCCCGGCTGCACCACCGAAGCCTGCGACTTCCGCGACAGCCTTGCCGCCCTGCAAGGTGCCGGCATTGACGTCGTCGGAATTTCCACCGACCCCCAGGAGGACATCGCCAGGTTCGCCAAGGACTTTAAGCTGAACTTCCCCCTGCTCTCCGACCCTGACCACGCAACGGCAGAAGCCTGGGGCGCATGGGGCGAAAAGAAGGTCAACGGCACCACCTTGATTGGCACGTTGCGCTCAACCATGGTGGTCAATGCCGACGGCACGGTCGGGTCGGCGGAATACAACGTGAACGCCGAGGGCCACGTGGCGCGGCTGCGGACAAAGCTCGGACTGTAGGGCAGTATTGACAATAGCAATGTGATCCTGTTCACTATTGCATATGCTGAAATAACAGTTCCACGATACGAAACTTACTTGAACTTCGTATAGCCTACGCCGTGGATGCCAGCATTTGATTTTCAAGGACAGCAAACCCATGTTGCTGAAACAATTCAATGACGCCGACAAGGTTCAACTTGTCGAAAAACTCCGCCCCTGCATAGACATCCAGCGGTGGATTGATGAAATCGCCGCGGCCCGCCCCTACGCCACCCTGGACCAGCTTTTCAGCCACGCCGGGGCGGCTGCCGAGCCATTCACGGCTGCGGAGATTTCCGCCGCCATGGCACACCACCCACGGATAGGACAGCGGGCCGCCGGCACCAGCACCGAGGCGGCCCTGTCCCGCAAGGAACAGTCAGCCGTGGACCCGGCCAACCAGGACCTCACCAGGGCCCTGGCCGACGGCAACCGTGCCTACGAGGAAAAGTTCGGCCAGGTGTTCCTCATCAGGGCCGCCGGCCGGACCCCGCAGGAAATCCTCACCGCACTGGACGGGCGCCTGGCCAACACCCCTGAACAAGAAGCCCCCATAATTGCCGCACAACTGCGTGAAATCGCGCTGCTGCGGCTCAAAGGAGTGATGGACACTTGAGCTCACATGTCAGCACCCACATACTCGACACCGCAACCGGCACGCCCGCGTCCGGGGTCGCCGTCGAACTTCATGCCGGCAACGACGCCGGCTGGAGCCCGATAGCCTCGGGCACCACTGATGCCAACGGCCGGGTGCAGGACCTTGGCCCGGCGCAGCTCGCGGCCGGGAACTACCAGCTTCGCTTTGACACGGGAGCCTACTTTGCCGCCAGCAACACCGAGACGTTCTTCCCGGAAGTCGCGCTCACCTTTTCCGTCAAGGCCGGCCAGGAGCACTACCACGTGCCCCTGCTGCTGAGCCCGTTCGCCTATTCAACGTACAGAGGGAACTAGCCATGACCAACAACATCATCCTGGGCGCGAACCAGTACGGCAAAGCCGAGGTCCGCCTGGTCAAGATCACCCGCGACACCGCCCGGCACAGCATTGAGGACCTCAACGTCACCTCCCAGCTGCGCGGCGACTTCGCGGCCGCCCACCTCGAAGGCGACAACGCCCACGTGGTGGCCACCGACACCCAGAAAAACACCATCTACTCGCTGGCCCGTGACGGCGTCGGCTCCCCCGAGGGCTTCCTGCAGCGTCTGGCCGAGCATTTCACCAGCTCCTTCGACTGGGTCACCGGCGGCCGCTGGGCTGCCGAATCCTATGCCTGGGACAGGATCCAGGCCCACGGCGCCGGCCACGACCACTCGTTCGTGCGCAACGGCCAGGAGGTGCGCACCGCCGTCGTCGTCAAGGACGGGGCCGCCACACATGTGCTGGGCGGACTGAAGGACCTCACAGTGCTCAAGTCCACCGGCTCCGGCTTCGTCGGCTACCCCAAGGACAAGTACACGACCCTGGCCGAAACCACCGACAGGGTCCTTGCCACCGATGTGGCCGCCCGCTGGCGCTACAATCCCGCCTCGGTTGGCACCCTTGACTTCAACAAGACGTACGACGACGTCAAGGCGCTCCTGCTCGAAGGCTTCACCGAGGGACATTCCCACGCCCTCCAGCACACGCTCTTTGAGATGGGCAAAAAGGTCATGGCCGCCCATGAGGAGATCGACGAGATCAGGTTCTCCATGCCCAACAAGCACCACTTCGTGGTTGACCTGACCCCGTTTGGCCAGGACAACCCCGGCGAGGTGCTCTTCGCAGCCGACCGGCCGTATGGCCTCATCGAGGCCACGGTGGCCCGGGAAAACGGCTCCGACGCCGGCAACGCCTGGGATGGCATGGCCGGTTTCTGCTAAACGCATCATCAGTGCCGCGTCACGCCAGACGCCGGCACCGCAGCAGGCCCGCAGTACGCATTCAATACGCCTTCAGCAATACGCCTTCAGTAGGGGGCAGGCGGGGTTGACAGTCCCCGCCGGCCCGCCGCGCCAACCCCCAAAGCGGGTTGATCGCATTTCACCGGTAAGCAGACAAGGAGGTCCGCTATGACCAGGTCCCAGAGTTCAAAGACCACACCAGCACGGCCCGAGGACCAGAAACTTGGCCTCGGAGCAAGTTTCGCCTACGGGTTCCAGCACGTTTTGACCATGTACGGCGGCATCATCGCCGTCCCACTGATCGTCGGCCAGGCCGCCGGCATGGACACGGCAGAAATTGGCCTTCTCATCACCGCCTGCCTGTTCGTGGGTGGACTTGCCACACTCCTGCAGACGATCGGCATTCCGTTCTTCGGCTCCCAGCTTCCGCTGGTCCAGGGCGTGTCGTTTGCCGGCGTCGCCACGATGGTGGCCATCGTCAACGGCGACGGCGGCATTCAGTCGGTGTTTGGTTCAGTCATCGCCGCGTCCGTGATCGGGCTTGCCATCACGCCGTTGTTCTCCAAGATCATCAGGTTCTTTCCCCCGGTGGTCACCGGCACGGTGATCACCACCATTGGGCTGACGCTGATGCCCGTCACCGCCAACTGGGCGATGGGCGGCAACTCCAAGGCCCCCGACTACGGATCCCCGGCAAACATCGGCCTCGCCGGGCTCACCCTGGTGGTTGTGCTGTTGCTCAGCAAACTTGGCAACGCCACAGTCTCCCGGCTCTCGATCCTGCTGGCGATTGTCATCGGCACGATCGTGGCGCTCGCCTTTGGCATGACAGATTTCTCGCAGGTCGGGGTGGGACCCGTCGCCGCGTTCCCCACACCATTCCACTTCGGCATGCCCACCTTCCACATCGCCGCCATCATCTCCATGCTCATCGTCATCCTGGTGACCCTGGTGGAGACGTCCGCAGACATTCTGGCCGTCTCGGACATCGTCGAGACCAAGGTGACCTCGCGCCGCCTGGGTGACGGGCTGAGGGCCGACATGCTCTCCAGTGCGATCTCCCCCATCTTTGGTTCGTTCACGCAAAGCGCGTTCGCACAAAACGTGGGCCTGGTCGCCGTCACCGGCATCAAGAGCCGCTTTGTGGTCGCCGCGGGCGGTCTGATCCTGGTTGTGCTGGGACTCATGCCGATCATGGGCCGCGTCGTTGCGGCCGTGCCCACAGCAGTCCTGGGCGGAGCCGGCATCGTCTTGTTCGGCACCGTGGCAGCCAGCGGCATCCGCACCCTGTCGGCAGTGAACTACAAGAACAACATGAACCTGATCATCGTGGCCACCTCCATTGGCTTTGGCGTCATTCCGATCGCCGCACCAACGTTTTACGACCAGTTCCCCGACTGGTTTGCCACGATTTTCCACTCCGGCATCAGCTCCTCGGCCGTCATGGCGATCTTGTTGAACCTGCTGTTCAACCACCTCAAGCGCGGCAACTCGGAAAATCCCTCGGTGTTCGCCGAGGCCGCCGAACGACGCATCTCCCCGGAGGTGCTGGGCCTGCTCAAACACGGTGACCGCTGTGAGGAGGGCAAGCTGATCGACGCCGACGGCAACGAGATTCCAGTGTTGGAGGCAGATCCGCAGCATTGACGGCAGCGTGAATTTCGCCGCCATTTGAAGGGCGATGAACGACGTCGGCACCAGCCTCCCACAGGCTGGTGCCGACGTCGTTCCGGCCCGGGTCAGCGGCGGGCGGGCCCCTGCGGACGTTGTCCAAGGGAAGCCCGCGGGGCCAAGCCAAAGCCGGTGCTGTGGACACTGCAATGCTGTGAGGAGCCGCTTCCTTGGGCCAAAGATCGACCAGGGTGTCCGCTTTGTCGACGGCGACCGTCCATGTCGCTGCCATGATTTAGCGCCAGAATCGGCAAAGGCCGTGTGGCTGTTGCAGCCCGGCAAACCAGTTCTGCATGTAGAGCCGGCTTGGAGTACCAGGAACTTGAAATTGTTCGTGAGTGTGCAGGAAACGCCGCTAAAACCGTCCAATGTGGCATTTCCTGTACTCTCACGGCCGTGACCGCCCCAAAATATCCATTGCGGGCCAATCACCGTCGACTCCAAGCGAAACCACTTGGATCTGGTGCTCCGTTCGGCCCAGGAACCCACGCTCCGCACCGCCTGTTGCCTCATTGCAATACCTCCGGGAAGCTGAGTCGTTGACTTTCGCAACCGCGTCGCCTAAATTATGGCTAGGCCCGCTTCGGCGGACCAACCTGGATCAGCAGACAGGGTCTTTACACAGAGGCAACACTGAGCTGGCACCCAACGGTGCCGGCTTTTTTAGTTTCAGCCGGGCACCATGGGACCGACCGCCGCCCGACCGCCTGCAAGGACCACCCCATGAGCACTCCCCTCGCACCATCAACAGCCACCCCGCCCCGGCAGCACCGGCTGTGGCTGAAGAATCCTCTGGCCGCCTTCACCGCCAACGAGCTCGACGCCGGTGGCGGCGTCGTTGTTTCCGGCGGCATCATCGCCGAGGTCGTCGGCACCGGTAAAGCTCCGATCGAACCCTGCGACGAGGTTGTTGACGCCGGCCGGCACGTGCTCACGCCGGGTTTGATCAACACCCACCACCACTTCTATCAAACACTCACCCGCGCATGGGCTCCCGTCGCCAACGCGGAGTTGTTCCCGTGGCTGAAAACCCTCTACCCCGTATGGGCCAGACTGACGCCGCGCGACCTTGAGCTGGCCACGACGGCCGCCCTCGCCGAGCTGCTGCTCTCCGGCTGCACCACTGCCGCCGACCACCATTACCTATTCCCCCGCGGATTGGAAGACGCGATCGACATCCAGGTCCAGGCGGTGCGCCAGCTTGGCATGCGGGCCACCCTGACCCGGGGCTCGATGTCGCTGGGCGAGGACGACGGCGGGCTGCCGCCCCAATCCACCGTGCAGGACCCGGACGTGATCCTGGCCGACAGCGAACGGCTCGTTGCCGCGTACCACGAGCGTGGCGGGGACGCCGTCATCCAGATTGCGCTGGCACCCTGCTCCCCGTTCTCCGTCACCCGCGAGGTCATGATGGAAAGCGCCGCGCTGGCCGAAAAACTCGACGTGCGGTTGCACACGCATCTGGCGGAGACCCTTGACGAGGAGGATTTCTGCAAGGAAATGTTTGGCCTGCGCACCGTGGACTACCTCGAGAGCGTGGGCTGGCTGACCTCCCGGACCTGGCTGGGCCACGGCATCCACTTTGACGACGCCGAGATTGCCCGGCTGGGAGCGGCCGGAACCGCCATCGCCCACTGCCCGACGTCGAACATGCGCCTGGCATCCGGCACCGCCCGCATCCTGGAGCTGGAGGCGGCGGGGGCTCCGGTGGGATTGGGCGTTGACGGGTCGGCGTCCAATGACGCGTCCAACATGATCCAGGAAGCCCGGCAGGCGTTGTATCTACAGCGGCTGCGCTACGGCGCCTCAGCGGTGAGCTGCGAGCGGGTACTCGGCTGGGCCACCCGGGGATCGGCCCGCGTGCTGGGCCGGGAAAGCCTGGGCGAGATTGCGCCGGGCCGGCAGGCGGACCTGGCCATGTTCACCCTGGACGAGCTGCGGTTCTCGGGTTCCCACGACCCGGTTGCCGCCCTGCTGCTGTGCGGGGCGGACCGGGCCGACAGGGTCATGGTCGGCGGGACGTGGCGGGTGGTCGACGGGCAGATCCCGGGACTTGACCTGGCCGGACTCATTGCCGACCACAGCCAGGCCGCCAGGAAACTCGTGAACGGCTAGTTGCTGTTCATTTCAGCGGAAATGACGGCGGCAGCTGCCACCAGCATGGGGACGGCCCGGTCGGCAAAGGACTGGTCGACGCGGGTGACCGGGCCGGAGACCGAGATGGCTGTGGGGGTCGGTGCGTTGGGGACGGCCATGGCGAAGCACCTGACCCCGAGCTCCTGTTCTTCCTCGTCGATGGAGTAGCCGCGGCTGCGAATGAGTTCCAGGTCGGCAAGCAGGTCTTCGACGTTTCCGATGCTTTTGGGCGTGGGGGTTGGCATGCCCTGGCGGGCAATGATCCCCCGCACCGTGTCGTTGTCCAGCTGGGCCAGCAGCGCCTTGCCCACGCCGGTGTCATGAGTGTGCGCACGTCGGCCCACCTCGGTGAACATGCGCATCGAGTGGGGTGAGGGGACCTGGGCAATGTAAATGACCATGTCGGATTCCAGGACGGCCATGTTGGCTGTCTCCCCCAACTTGTCGACAAGGGTTTTCAGCTGGGGGCGGGCCAGTGCACCGAGCTGCTTGTTGGCGCCTTCGCCCAGGCGGATCAGGCGGGGCCCCAGTGCGTAGCGCCGGTTCGGCAGCTGGCGGATGTAACCCAGCGACACCAGTGTCCGCAGCAGCCGGTGGATGGTCGGCAGTGGCAGGTCGGTGGAACCGGACAACTCACTGAGCGTCACGTCCCCGCCGGCATCGGTAATGAGCTCAAGGAGCTCAAACACGCGCTCCACGGACTGTACGCCTCCGCCAGTCTTTGCTGCCATGGTCCAGCTCCCAAAGTTGTGTGGCCGGGCTGCAGTCCGGCCATTTTATCCACATCGTGAAAACGATGTTTCAATCTCAAAGATACCGCATCATGAAACTTTTCATAGCATCAAATCACTCGACTTGTTTTTCCATCAGATAGATAATAATATCCATCATACGAAAAGATAAGTGATTTCGGACGGCCCCCGGGCCACTATGCAAAGGATGTTCAATGGCGAATACCAGTCCCGGCAATTCCATCACCCTGCGTGTCAGCGCTCCCTCACGCTTCACCACCACCAGCGAACTGGCGGCTGCTGCCGCCGCGGCGGGCGCATCTGTCACCGCCCTGGATGTCACGGAGTCCCACCACGAACGCATCACCGTGGACATCACGGCAAACACCACCGGCGAGGACCATGCCACGCAGGTCAAGGAAGCACTCGAGGCACTCGAGGACGTCACAGTCCTGCACGTGTCGGACCGCACCTTCCTCATGCACCTCGGCGGCAAGCTTGAAGTCGTCCCCAAAGTGGCCCTGCGCAACCGTGACGACCTCTCCCGCGCCTACACTCCCGGCGTCGCCCGCGTCTGCATGGCCATCGCCGAAGATCCCGAGCTGGCCCGCAACCTGACCATCAAGCGCAACACCATCGCCGTGGTCACCGACGGCACGGCGGTGCTGGGCCTGGGCAACATCGGCCCGGCCGCCGCACTGCCTGTCATGGAGGGCAAGGCGGCCCTGTTCAAGCAATTCGCCAATGTCGATGCCTGGCCGGTGTGCCTTGACACAACCGACACCGAGGAAATCATCAGCATCGTCAAGGCGATCTCCCCCGTTTACGGCGGCATCAACCTTGAAGACATTGCGGCACCTCGCTGCTTTGAAATTGAAAAACGGCTGCGCGAGGAACTTGACATCCCGGTCTTCCACGACGACCAACACGGCACGGCGATCGTGACACTGGCGGCACTGACCAACGCACTGCGCGTCGTTCGCAAAAAGATGTCCGACGTGAAGATTGTGGTGGCGGGGGTGGGCGCTGCAGGCAACGCCATCATCTCGCTGCTCGTGGCACAGGGCGCCACGAACATCATCGCCTGCGGGCGCACCGGCGCCGTGCATCGCAATGAAAACCATGCCGACCCACACCGCGCCTGGCTGGCCGAGAACACCAACCCCGACAACTTCACCGGTTCGCTGCACGAAGCCATGCCCGGGGCGGACGTGTTTATCGGAGTCAGCGGCCCCAACGTACTGGGTGAGGAACAGATCGCCGCCATGGCCGACGACGCCATCGTGTTTGCGATGGCCAACCCCACCCCCGAGGTCGATCCCGTGCTTGCCGCCAGGCATGCAGCCGTGGTAGCCACAGGGCGCAGCGACTTCCCCAACCAGATCAACAACGTGCTGGCCTTCCCCGGATTCTTCCGCGGCCTGCTCGACGCCGGCGTGTCCGACATCACTGACGATATGCTGGTCGCGGCGGCAGCCGCCATTGCCAACCGTGTCGACGATTCTGAACTCAATGCCAGCTTCATCATCCCCAGCGTCTTCGACCCGCACGTGGCCGCTGACGTTGCCTCCGCCGTCGCCAACGCAGCAGGTTCACCCCTTGAAAGGACGAACTCATGACCAGCCCCGCCCTCACACTTACTGTCACCCACCCCACCCCGATCCCGAGGGCCGCGGAAATCCTGACGCCGGAAGCCCTTGATTTCCTGGCCGAATTGAACCGCCGCTTCAATCCTGCGCGCATCGAACGGTTGGCCGAACGCACGGCAAAGCGCGCCCAGGTGGCTGCCACCGGCGGCTTGGACTTCCTTCCCGGGACCGCCGCCATCCGCGCCGGCGACTGGACGGTGGCGCCGGCACCGGCAGCCCTGACCGACCGCCGCGTGGAAATGACAGGCCCGGCATCCCCGGCCAAGATGGCCATCAACGCCCTGAACTCCGGCGCCAAGGTCTGGCTGGCCGACCTTGAAGACGCCAGCACACCGCTGTGGTCCAACGTCGTCGACGCCGTCCTCAACCTGCGCGACGCGGCCCTGGGCACCCTTGCCTACACCTCACCCGAAGGCAAGGAATACCGGCTGCGCACTGACGCGCCGCTGTCAGTCGTCGTCGCCCGCCCCCGCGGCTGGCACCTGGAGGAAAGCCACATCCTGGTCGACGGCGAACCCGCCTCGGGCGCGCTGGTTGACTTTGGCCTGCTCTTCTTCCACACGGCCAAGTTGTTGCTGGCCAATGGGCAGGGCCCGTACTACTACCTCCCGAAGATGGAAAGCCACCTCGAGGCACGCCTCTGGAACGACGTTTTTGTCTTCGCCCAGGACTACCTCGGCGTCCCGCAGGGCTCCATCCGTGCCACCGTGCTCATTGAAACGATCCCGGCCGCCTTTGAAATGGACGAGATCCTGTACGAACTGCGCGAGCACGCCTCTGGCTTGAACGCCGGCCGGTGGGACTACCTTTTCAGCATCATCAAGTACTTCCGCGACGCCGGTGCCGCCTTTGTCCTGCCGGACCGCGCCCAGATCACCATGACGGCACCGTTCATGCGCGCCTACACCGAACTGCTGGTGAAAACCTGCCACCACCGCGGCGCGTTCGCCATGGGCGGCATGGCCGCCGTCATCCCGAACCGGCGCGAACCGGAAGTCACGGCCGCGGCCTTCGCCAAGGTCAAGGCCGACAAAACCCGTGAGGCCGACGACGGCTTTGACGGCTCCTGGGTGGCCCACCCCGATCTTGTGCCCGTCTGCGCGGAGGTGTTCGACGCCGTCCTGGGCGAGCGCCCCAACCAGCTGGACAAGCAGCGCCCCGAGGTGCACGTCACCGCCGCCGAACTGCTGGACATCGCCTCGGCGAAGGGCACAGTCACAGAGGCGGGCCTGCGCCTGAACCTGTACGTGGCTGTCGCCTACACCGCCGTCTGGCTCTCCGGCAGCGGCGCCGTCGCCATCCACAACCTCATGGAGGATGCCGCGACAGCTGAAATCTCCCGCTCCCAGGTGTGGCAGCACATCCACAACGCCGTGACGCTCGCCGACACCGGCAACACCGTCACCCGGGAACTGGTGAAGACAATCCTCGACGAGGAAACCGCCAAGCTGCACGGCGAGGTTGGCGACGCGGCATTCGCCAAGTACTACAAGCCCGCCAGCGACCTCATCGAAGAAATCTGCCTGTCGGAGGACTACGCGGACTTCCTTACGACACCTGCCTACGAACTGGCAGCGCGGGCATGAGCCCGGCACCCTCACTGTCCGCCGCCGACCTGGCACGGATCGACGCGTCCCTGCAGGCCACCGACCAGTTGCTGGAACGCAACTATCCGGGCGACGACGGATCCCGGCAACCGGTGCACACCGTTTATGTCCCGGCCGACAGGTTCACCCCGGATTTCGCCGCCACGTGGGGCGGCGAGGCCCTGGCCGCCGCCGAGGCCCACGGCGGGCTGGAACGCCTCGGCACCCTTTTGGGCCAGGACGGCGGGCTGGCAGCAGAGGTGGCCCCGCGCGTTCGTGCAAAGCTGGCCTCGGAACCGATCGAAGACCTGCGCCTGGATTTTGAGGACGGCTACGGCAACCGCGGAGACGAAACCGAGGACGCCGACGCCGTCGCAGCCGGGAAGGCCGTCGCCGCAGCCGTCGCGGCGGGCACGGCGCCACCGTACATCGGCATCCGCTTCAAGTGCTTTGAGGCGGCCACCCGGGCCCGGGGCCTGCGCACCCTTGACCTCTTCGTCTCGACCCTTGCCGCCGCCGGCGAACTGCCGCAGGGACTGGTCCTGACACTGCCCAAGGTCACAACCGTCGACCAGGTCAAGGCGATGGACTTCGCCGTCGGCCGGCTTGAGGAGGTCCATTCACTTCCCGCCGGCAGGCTCCGCTTTGAGGTCCAGGTGGAAACCCCGCAATTGATCCTCGGCGCCGACGGCACCTCGCCGGTCGCCCGGCTGGCCCATGACATTCCGGGCCGGATCAGCGCCCTGCACTACGGCACCTACGACTACAGCGCATCACTGGAGATCGCCGCGCAGTACCAATCCATGGAGCACCCCGTGGCCGACTTCGCCAAGGAAGTCATGCAGCTGGCCGTCGCCGGCACGGGCATCCGCCTCTCCGACGGCTCCAGCAACGTCATCCCCATGGGCGACGGCATGGAAGACGCGTGGCGGCTGCACGGCCGGCTGGTCCGGCGGTCGCTTGAACGCGGCTATTACCAGGGCTGGGACATGCACCCGGCACAACTGCCCAGCCGCTTCAGCGCCACGTACGCGTTCTTCCGCCAGGGGCTGCCGGCCGCGGCGGCCCGGCTCGCGAACTATGTCTCACACACCGAAGGCGCCGTCATGGACGAGCCGGCGACCGCGCGCGCACTGGCCAACTTTGTGCTGCGCGGCGTGGAGTGCGGGGCCGTGGGCGCCGGCGAAGTTGCCGCGCTGACAGACATCGACATTCCCCAGTTGACCGCGTTGGCGCACCCGCGGCTGGCCCCATTAACTTCCAAGTAAGGAATCAACGATGACTGGCAAGTATTACTCCCCCCAGGGCGGCCTGCCGCCGCAAACCCACCTCACCACGGAACGGGCCATTGTCAAGGAGGCCTACACGGTCATCCCCAAGGGCGTCATGACCGACATTGTGACCAGCAACCTCCCGGGTTTCACCAACACCCGGGCCTGGATCATAGCCCGTCCCATCTCCGGTTTCTCCACCACCTTCTCCCAGCTGATCGTTGAGATTGGCGCGGGCGGCGGCGCACCGAAGGCTGAATTTGAGCCCGGCGTCGAAGGCGTCGTCTTTGTCACCCAGGGCAGGGTCAACCTGACCCTCGACGGCGAACTGCACGCACTGGCGGAAGGCGGCTACGCCTACCTGGCCGCCGGTTCCACCTGGGGCCTGGAGAACATCTCCGATGATGTGGTCTCCTTCCAGTGGATCCGCAAGGCCTACGAGCGCCTTGAAGGTTACGAGGCCACGTCCTTCGTCACGAGTGACGCTGAGGTCGAGCCCACGGCCATGCCTGACACCGACGGCGCCTGGAAGACGACCCGCTTCACGGATTCCGCCGACCTGGCCCACGACATGCAGGTGAACATTGTGACGTTCCAGCCCGGCGGGGTCATTCCGTTCCCGGAGACCCACGTCATGGAACACGGCCTGTACGTGTTGGAGGGCAAGGCCATGTACCTGCTCAACAACGACTGGGTTGAAGTGGAGGCAGGCGACTTCATGTGGCTGCGCGCCTTCTGCCCCCAGGCCTGCTACGCCGGCGGGCCCGGCCAGTTCCGCTACCTGTTGTACAAGGACATGAACCGGCAGATCCGCCTGACCTGACGCTGCCTGCGCGGCCAATGCCGCCGCTCCCGCATATTGCCGCCTGTCCACCCGCGGCAATATGCGGGAGCGGCGGCATTTTTGCGTGGTGGCTGGCGGACCATCGTGCGCTGCCCCCGGCCGCCGGTGACGGGTGGGAAGCGGCGGAGAGGGGTGCCGGCGCACGAGAACCGGACTGGATTCCACCCCGTCCGGGATTGTGTCTGCGCCGCCCTTGACTACCACCGCCACTTTCCCTAGACTTTTCATAAAGCAGAAACTAAATTCCATCAAGTGAAATTATGGAATGACACACATTCGGAACACCGCCGTTCCCCGGGAAGGACCCCAAGATGACGTACACAGTGAATTGCTCCATCCTCCTCACCGAGTTGCCCCTGCTGCAGCGCCCCGCCGCTGCCAAGGCTGCCGGCTTTGACGCCGTTGAATTCTGGTGGCCGTTCACCCCCTCCGTCCCGTCCGATGCAGAAGTCACAGCCTTTGAACGTGCCGTCACCGACGCCGGCGTCCAGCTCACGGGACTGAACTTCAACGCCGGCGACATGCCTGCAGGCGAACGCGGCCTGGTCTCGTGGCCGGCCCGCAGCACGGAATTCCGCGACAACATCGACGTCGTCGCCGGCATCGGCGGCCAGCTGGGCTGCAGGGGATTCAACGCCCTCTACGGCAACCGCCAGGAGGCCAGCACCCCCCAGGAGCAGGACGAGCTGGCCGTGGCGAACCTCGTGGCCGCGGCACAGGGCATTGCAGCAATCGGCGGCACCATCTTGTTGGAACCGGTTTCCGGCACCCCCGCATACCCGCTGAAGAGCGCCCAGGACGCGCTGGACGTCATCGCCAAGACCCGGGCTGCCGGCGTCGACAACGTCAAACTCCTCGCCGACTTCTACCACCTGGCCGTCAACGGTGACGACGTGCCGGCCGTGATTGAAAAGCACGCCAAGGATTTCGGCCACATCCAGATCGCCGACAACCCGGGCCGCGGCGCACCCGGCACCGGCACCCTCCCACTCGGCGAATGGATCACCCGCAGCCGGGAACTGGGCTACACCGGCCACATCGGACTCGAATACAAGGCGGCAGCCGAAAGCGCCTTCGCCTGGGCCATCCGCGAACCAGCCGTGTAACCCCAGTGCGGCGTCCCACGGATCCGACACCCCGGCCCGCATGCTGCACCTCCACCACCCCGACCACCCCGCACTTTCGACACTTTTACGCTTAAGGACATCTCATGAAGAACATCGCAGTCATCGGTCTCGGCATCATGGGCCTGCCCATGGCAGTCAACCTGGTCAACGCCGGCTACTCGGTGTCCGGCTACAACCGCAGCCAGGCCGCCACTGACAAGCTCGCAGCCGCCGGCGGCCGGGGCGCCAGCAGCATTGCCGACGCCGTCAAGAATGCCGACGCCGTCATCACCATGGTGCCCGACTCCCCCGACGTCGAGGATGTTGTCAGCGGCGCGGACGGCGTCTTCGCCAATGCCCGCAAGGGCACCCTCTGGATCGACGCCAGCAGCATCCGCCCCGATGTGGCCAAGCGCCTGTCCGACGACGCCGCGGCCGCCGGCATCCGCCCCCTTGACGCACCCGTTTCCGGCGGTGAGCAGGGCGCCATCGACGCCGTCCTGTCCATCATGGTGGGTGGCACGGCCGAGGACTTCGCCGACGCCGCCGACATCCTTGGCGCCGTGGGCAAAACCATCGTCCACGTGGGTCCCTCGGGTTCCGGCCAGACAGTCAAGGCCGCCAACCAGCTCATCGTCGCCGTCAACATCCAGGCACTGGCCGAGGCCATCGTCTTCCTCGAGGCCTACAACGTGGACACCGAGGCCGCACTCAAGGTGCTCGGCGGCGGACTCGCCGGCTCCAAGGTGCTGGAGCAAAAGGGCCAAAAGATGCTGGCACGCAACTTCGATCCCGGCTTCCGCCTGGCCCTTCACAACAAGGACCTCGGCATCGTCACCGCGGCCGCCCGCGAAGCCGGCATCACCGTCCCGCTCGGCGGCGCCGTGGCGCAGCTTGTCACCGCCATGGTGGCCCAGGGCGACGGCGGTCTGGACCACTCCGGCCTCTTCAAGCAGGCAGCGGCACTCTCCGGCCGCAACTGACGGGACTGGGCTGGCACGCACCAGCCGCCCGCAGCACCGCCAACTAGCCGCCCCGCCAACCACAGGGCAGGCACCCAACGCAGGATCCGGCGTCGAACATCCCACCGCGGCGCCGGTGCCTGCAGCACACCCAAAAACACCCCACCCAGACTTTCCCACACGACTTGCAAGGAGCACACCATGACTAAAATGCGCACCGTTGACGCTGCCATCCTGATCCTGGAAAAGGAAGGCGCCACCGAGGTCTTCGGACTGCCCGGGGCTGCCATCAACCCCTTCTACGCCGCCATGCGCGACCACGGCGGCATCCGCCACACCCTGGCCCGCCACGTTGAAGGCGCCTCCCACATGGCCGACGGCTACTCCCGCGCCGCCGACGGGAACATCGGTGTCTGCACCGGCACCTCCGGCCCGGCAGGCACCGACATGATCACCGGACTGTACGCCGCCTGGGCCGATTCGGTGCCGATCCTGTGCATCACCGGGCAGGCACCTGTGGCCAAGCTGCACAAGGAAGACTTCCAGGCCGTGGACATCGAAACCATCGCGGCCCCCGTGACGAAACTGGCCATGACCATCAAGGAGCCCGGACAGATCCCGGGCGCCTTCCAGAAGGCGTTTTACCTGATGCGCTCGGGGCGGCCCGGCCCGGTGCTGCTGGACCTGCCCATCGACGTCCAGATGGCCGAGATTGAATTCGACATCGACGCCTACGAGCCACTCACGCCAAACAAGCCTGCCGCCACGCGCAAGCAGGCCGAGAAGGCACTCGACATCCTGCTGGCCGGCGGCCACCCCTTGATTGTTGCCGGTGGCGGCATCATCAACGCCGGGGCCTCCGCCCGGCTGGTGGAGCTGGCCGAGCTGCTGTCGATCCCCGTCATCCCCACACTCATGGGCTGGGGCTCAATCCCCGATGACCACCCCTTGATGGCCGGCATGGTGGGCCTGCAGACCTCGCACCGCTACGGCAACGCCACGTTCCTGGAATCCGACGTCGTCATTGGCATCGGCAACCGCTGGGCCAACCGCCACACCGGCGGCCTGGCCACCTACACTGCCGGACGCAAGTTCGTGCACGTTGACATCGAACCGACACAGATTGGGCGCGTCTTCTCCCCGGACCTGGGCATCGTCTCCGACGCCGGCGCCGCCCTGGACGTGCTGCTCGAAGCCGCCCGCGACCGCAAGGCCGCCGGCACCGTCCCCGACTACAGCGAATGGGCCAACGCCTGCGCCGCCCGCAAGGGCAGCCTGCACCGCAAGACCCACTTCGAGAACGTGCCCATGAAGCCGCAGCGCGTGTACGAGGAAATGAACCTCGCATTCGGCCAGGACACCACCTACGTCTCCACCATCGGCCTGTCGCAGATTGCCGGCGCCCAGATGCTGCACGTCTTTGGCCCGCGCCGCTGGATCAACGCCGGCCAGGCAGGCCCGCTGGGTTGGACCGGGCCGGCGGCCCTGGGCGTCGTCCGGGGCAAGCCCGGCGAGACGGTTGTGGCGCTCTCCGGCGACTACGACTTCCAGTTCATGATTGAGGAACTGGCTGTTGGCGCACAGTTCGGCCTGCCGTACATCCACGTGGTTGTGAACAACTCCTACCTGGGCTTGATCCGCCAGTCGCAGCGCGGCTTCAGGATGGACTACCACGTCTCGCTGGCCTTCGAGAACATCAACTCCCCCGAAACCAACGGCTACGGCGTCGACCACATCAAGGTCGCTGAGGGACTGGGCTGCAAGGCCATCCGCGTTGAACGCCCCGAGGACATGCCGGCCGCCTTCGCCGAAGCCAAAAAGCTCATGGCGGAATTCAACGTCCCCGTGGTGGTTGAAGCCATCCTGGAGCGGGTCACTAACATCTCCATGGGCACCGAGCTGGACAACGTCACCGAGATTGAGGACATTGCCGAGTACGCCGCCGACGCCCCCACCGCCATCCTGGCCCTGCAGGACTAGGGCCGTCCCATGCGCGTCATCGTAGCCCCGGACAAATTCAAGGGCTCACTCTCCGCCCCCGACGTTGCCAGGCACCTGGCCGCAGGGCTCCGCTCGGCGAACCCGGGGCTCGAGGTGGAGCAGCTTCCGCTCGGCGACGGCGGCGAGGGCACAGTGGATGCCGCCGTCGCCGCCGGGTTCACCCGGGTCACCGCCACTGTCGAGGGACCCACCGGCGGCCCGGTTGCGGCCGACTTCGCCGTTCTCGGACCGCGCGCCGTCATTGAGATGGCTGCGGCCTCGGGCCTGCACGTGCTCGACGGCGGAGCCCTGGTTCCGCTCACGGCGTCCAGCTTCGGCACGGGCCAGCTCATCAACGCCGCCCTGGACAAGGGCTGCACCGACATCGTCCTCGGTGTGGGCGGCAGCGCCTGCACCGACGGCGGCGCCGGCATGCTGGCAGCGCTCGGGGCGAAGTTGCTGGATGCCCGGGGCCGGCCCATAGCCCCGGGCGGGGCCGCGTTGGCGTCGGTGGTGCAGATCGCGTTGGAGACCATGGATCCCCGCCTGGCCGGCACACGGTTCACGCTGGCCAGCGACGTGGACAACCCGCTGCTGGGACCTGACGGCACGGCAGCCGTCTTCGGCCCGCAAAAGGGTGCCACCGGCGACCAGGTTCAGGAGCTGGAGAACGCCCTGGAACGGTATTTCCGGGTGTTGTCCAACGAACTTGGCATGCAGGCCGTCGCCGCCAGCGACCACCCCGGATCCGGTGCTGCCGGCGGTGTCGGCTTCGCGGCACTTGCCGTCCTGAACGCTGTCCGGCGCCCGGGCATCGAGGTAGTCATGGAGCTGACGAACCTGGCGCAGCGCCTGCGCGCAGCCGACATTGTCATCACAGGTGAAGGCAGCCTTGACCACCAAAGCCTGCGCGGCAAGGCGCCCGTTGGTGTTGCCGCCGCGGCACGGCAGGCGGGCGTGCGGGTGCTGGCTGTTTGCGGGCGCACCACGCTCAATCCTGAAAAACTTCGCGACGCCGGGTTTACCCGGACGTTTGCCCTGACCGAGCTGGAGCCGGACACGTCCCGCTGCATGAGCCATGCAGCGGAGCTGTTGGAGCGGATCGGTGCAACCATTGGAACAGAACTGGCAACAGAACCAGCCCCTGCCCACCAAGAGGAGACCTCCCTTGTCTGACACGAACACCTTTGACCTGGTCATCCGCGGCACCAGCATCCTCACCCCTGCCGGCCCCGCCGCGCACGAGGTGGGCGTCAAGGCCGGCGTGATTGCCGCCGTCGTGCCTCTCGGCACCGGCCTTTCCGGACGCGAGACGATCGAGCTGGCGGCGGATGAAACCCTGCTGCCGGGCCTGGTCGACAGCCACGTGCACATCAACGAGCCCGGCCGCACCGATTGGGAGGGGTTCGCCTCCGCCACCCGGGCCGCTGCCGCCGGTGGCGTCACCACCGTCGTTGACATGCCGCTGAACAGCATTCCGCCAACGACGACGGTCCCCCACCTTGAGCTCAAGCGCGAGGTCGCCGCCGGTCAGGCGTTTGTCAACGTCGGCTTTTGGGGAGGAGCGATCCCCGGCAACACCGCGGAGCTGCGGCCGCTGCACGAGGAGGGTGTCTTTGGCTTCAAATGCTTCCTGATCCACTCCGGCGTGGATGAATTTCCGCACCTGGAAGCCGCGGAGATGGAGCACGACCTGGCGGAGATTGGCTCCTTCGCGTCGCTGCTCATTGTGCACGCCGAGGATTCCCGGACCATTGACGAAACGGTGGCCGTCCCCGGCCGGCGCTACGCCGATTTCCTGGCCTCGCGTCCGCGTGCGGCCGAAAACACGGCCATCGCCCGGGTCATTGAGGCCGCCCGGCGCACCGGCGCCCGCGCCCACATCCTGCACCTGTCCTCCGCCGAGGCACTGCCGCTGATTGCCGCCGCCAAGGCCGACGGCGTGCGCATCACGGTGGAGACGTGCCCGCACTACCTCACCCTGCAGGCCGAGGACGTGCCCGACGGCGCCACCGCCTACAAGTGCTGCCCGCCCATCCGTGAGGCCGGCAACCGTGAGCTGCTGTGGCAGGGGCTCGAGGACGGCACCATCGACTGCATCGTCTCGGACCACTCCCCCAGCACCCTGGACCTGAAGGACCTGGAAAACGGCGACTTTGCCGTGGCCTGGGGCGGGGTGTCCTCGCTGCAGCTGGGCCTGCCGCTGATCTGGACCGAGGCCCGCAAGCGCGGCATCCCGCTGGAGAAAGTGGTGGGCTGGATGTCGTCGGCCCCGGCCGATCTCGTCGGGCTTCCCGGCAAGGGCCGCCTGGCCGTGGGCGCCGACGCCGACTTCTCCATCTTCGCCGCCGAGGAATCCCAGGTGGTGGATGTGTCCCGCCTCAACCACAAGAACGCCATCACCCCGTACGACGGCGCCACCCTCACCGGGGTTGTCCGGCGCACGTTCCTGGCCGGTTCCGAGATCGACGGCGTGACCCCCACCGGCAAGCTGCTGCGCCATGCCGCCCACGCAGCCAGCCCCGCCGCCTAGACTTCCAGCCCAAAAGGCTTCCGCGCGCGAGGCTCACGGCCCTGGAGGCTGACGGCGCAATTTGCAAAAGGCAGGCCCCGGGTTCCCCGGGGGCCTGCCTTTTGGCTGCCTGCCCGGCTCCGTGCCGCACCCATGCGCAGCACTCATGACGAGTTCAACGCATGAGTGTCCATGCGCAGAACTGGGTATAAGTGGTGCGTATGAGTTCATGGTTTGCCGGCGACAGTCAGCCAACCACCGCCTGCGGCGGGACGAGGTCGATATCGCGCCGTCCTGCCGGGCATCCCTCCACACTGCGGCCGCCCGGGCCGAACGGCATGCCGCGGCTGCTGCTGCGGTCGGAAAGGTTGGCCACAGTAAGGAAGGCCCCCGGTATCGGAGGCCTTCCTTACTCTTCGTCCCTGCTGACTTGCGGCAGGCCGGTTCACAGCGGCTGGTCAGGGCGGTCAGGAACCGCTGATGAACTGCTCAATCGGTCCGCGGACGAAGTAGAGCATGAAACCAAACGAGACCACCCACAACAGCCAATGGACTTTCCTGGCCCGACCGGAGGCCACATTGATGAGCGACCAGCTGATGAAGCCCACGCCAATGCCGTTCGCGATCGAGTAGGTCAGCGGCATCGTGACGATGGTCAGGAATGCCGGCAGTGCCACGGAGAACTTGTCGAACTTGATCTCGCGGATCTGGGACATCATCATGGCACCCACGACGACCAGGGCTGCCGAACCCACTTCGATGGGCACCACAAGTGTCAGCGGCGTGAAGAACATGGAGATCAGGAACAGTGCGCCGGTGACCACCGAGGCCAGGCCGGTGCGGGCGCCCTCGCCGATGCCCGCGGCACTGTCGACATACACGGTGGCCGAGGAGGTTGAGGTGCCACCGCCGATTACGGCGCCGGCGCCTTCAACGATGAAGGCCGCGCGCAGCCTCGGAAAGGTGCCGTCCTTGTGGGCAACCCCGGCATTTTTTGCCAGCCCGGTCATGGTGCCCATGGCGTCGAAGAAATTCGTGAACACCAGGGTGAAAACCAGCATGGTTGCCGACAGCGCGCCGACACGGCCGAAGGAGCCGAGCAGGTCGAATTGCCCCACGAGGCCAAAGTCGGGGATGGTGACCAGCTGGGTGGGAAGGGCCGGCACCGTCATGTGCCAGCCGCCCGGATCCTCGAAGCTCGGACCCAGCTTCAGGAATGACTGGGCGACAATGGCCAGGACCGTGGTCACCACGATGCCAATCAAGATCCCGCCGGGCACCTTGCGTGCCACCAGAATTCCAATCAGGAGCAGTCCCACAAGGAAGATCAAGGTCGGCACGGAGGCGATTGAGCCGTCGGTGCCCAGCTGGACCGGCGGGCCGCCTTCGGTGCGGCTGACAAACCCGGAATCAACGAAGCCGATGAAGGCAATGAAGAGGCCGATGCCGACGGTGATGGCTGCCTTCAAGGCATGCGGCACCGCCCTGAAGATGGCTGTGCGGGCGCCCGTCGCACCGAGCAGCACGATGATCAAGCCGTTGATGATGACAAGCCCCATGGCTTCGGGCCAGGTGACCTGGCCAATGACGGCCACGGCGAGGAATGAGTTGATGCCCAACCCGGCGGCGATCGCGAAGGGCAGCCGGGCAAACACGCCAAACAGTATTGTCATCAGGCCCGCTGTCAATCCGGTGGCGGCGCCGACCTGGGCCGGGTCCAGGAATCCTCCCGACACATCGGTGGCGCCCTGGCCGCCCAGGATGAGCGGGTTGAGGATGACGATGTACGCCATCGTGATGAAGGTGACGATGCCACCGCGAACTTCCCGGGCGATCGTTGAACCGCGTTTGGTGATCTCGAAGAATTTATCCAGTTTTGTCACCGGGACGGCGTTGTTCGGCGCTGCAACTTTCTCTCTGGAGGTGCTCGTTGACATCGCAAGCCTCCTAATACGTGATCTTGTTGAGGTTGCTGCGCCATTGGTCGAAGGGGTCCACGGCACGTCCCGTCTCTGGAGCCACCTTGGCGACCGGCATGAGGAGCCTGTCGCTGTCGGCCTCAAAATACTCATAAAAGACTGCATCGTCGAAGCCTGCGTCGGCGGCGTCGTGCCTGTCAGCGGCGAAGTACACCTGCCCGATGCGGGCCCACAGTGAGGAGGCCAGGCACATCGGGCAGGGTTCGCAGCTTGTATAGAGGGTGGCGCCTGACAGGTCAAAGTCACCCACCCCCTGGCAGGCGTTGCGGATGGCAGTGACCTCGGCATGTGCTGTGGGGTCAAGGTTTGCCGTTACCCGGTTGAGCCCTTCGAACTCACGCCCGTCGGCCGTGACGACGATGGCGCCGAATGGTCCGCCGTTGTTCCGCACGTTTTCGGTGGCCAATTCCACCGCCTTCGCCAAGTAATGCGCGGGCTGTAGTGATTTATCCATGGAGACACGTCCTTGTGGTCTGGGGAACCGGATCCTCGTCGATCCGGCATCATCTGTTGCCTGAGGTTGAGGCGCCGCCCGTAAACTGGAGGCAATTGCTGTTGCACAGATGAGACTAACAACACATGAACAGCGTGGCAATGATTATGGAATTATTTTTCTACATCGTGAAAGTTTGTTCAGATCCGCCGAGGCATCGGCGGCCGCCCCGACGCGGCCACGTGTCCTTGACCACACTCGGCATCGGACGTAAACTTTCATAATCCAATATATGAATTTCAAGTTGCGGAAAAGTTGGGAGTGGCGCAATCCCCTGCAGCCGGCCAAACCGACAGCACCAGGACCGGCCACGCCCGGTCCATTGGAATCCTGACAGCACCACTGCGACGACAAAGAAGCCGGAGCACGACAATGAACACTTCCGAACCCACCCCGGGCTCAGAACCACGCTTCACCATCAACGGTGCCGAGCGCGCCTTCGGCCGGTCGGCCGCACACACCACCGCCCTTGACTGGCTGCGCGAAAACCGCCTCACAGGCGCCAAGGAAGGGTGCGCCGAAGGTGAATGCGGGGCCTGCGCAATTCTGGTGGCCCAGACGGACAGGGACGGCGGGACCAGCTGGACGGCTGTCAACTCGTGTCTGGTGCCAATGGCGGCAATGGACGGGCAGGAGCTGCTAACCGCGGAGGGCCTGGGGACCCCGGAGCAAATGCATCCGGTCCAGGAAGCCATGGCTTCCTCCGGCGGCTCCCAATGCGGCTACTGCACCCCGGGCTTTGTCTGCAGCATGGCGTCGGAGTTTTACCGCAAGGACCGCGGGCCCGCCCCCGAACAATTCTCGGAGTGCAGCCACGGCGAGCACGGCCCCAACGGATTCGACCTGCATTCGCTCAGCGGAAATCTCTGCCGGTGCACGGGCTACCGCCCCATCCGGGATGCCGCATATTCCTTGGGGGAAACCACCGACGAGGCGTTTGCCCGGCGCCGGGACGAGCCAGCCCCGGCCTACCCAAAGACCTCGTTCACACGCTCCGACGGCCGGTTCATCCGGGCCACCACATTGGCCCAGGCCACCACGCTGCTCGCCGAAAATCCGACAGCCATCCTTGTCGCGGGAAGCACTGACTGGGGAGTTGAGGTCAACCTTCGCGCACGCCGCGCCCCGTTGGTCATCGCCATCGACCGCATCCCCGAGCTGGACTCGATTGAGGTCCGGGACGAGACGGTCGAGATTGGTGCCGTCGCCCCGCTCTCCGAGATTGAACGGGTGCTGGCCGGCAAGGTTCCGCTGCTCGCACAGCTCATCCCCCAGTTTGCTTCCCGGCTCATCCGAAACCGGGCAAGCATCGGCGGCAACCTCGGAACGGGCTCGCCCATCGGTGACAGCCCGCCCGCGCTGCTGGCCCTCGACGCGCAAATCGTCCTGGCCTCAGCCGGCGGGGAGCGGGTGCTGCCCCTGGCGGACTACTTCACCGGATACCGGGCCACGCTCAAGGAACCCGGGGAACTCATCAAAACCGTGCGCATCCCCCTGCCGCTGTCGAACCTGACGGCGTTCCACAAGATTGCCAAACGCCGCTTCGACGACATCTCAAGTGTCGCCGTCGCCTTCAGCCTGCAAATTGACGACGGCGTGATCACCAGGGCCCGGATCGGTCTCGGCGGCGTCGCGGCCACCCCGCTGCGTGCCTACGCCACGGAGGAAGCCTTGACGGGACAGCCCTGGACCCGCGACACGGTGAAGCGTGCCGCCGCAATCCTGAGCGGCGAGGGCACGCCCATGAGCGACCACCGCGCCAGCGCCAGCTACCGTTCGATCATGCTCTCGAGCGCCCTCATCAAGCTGTACACGCAGAACACCATGATCCTGGAGGCCACCTCATGAGCCAGCTGTCACGCCGCCCCAGCGCACCCGTCGTCGGCGAATCGGTGCCCCACGAGAGTTCCCGCCTGCACGTGACGGGGCAGGCGCTCTACACCGACGACCTTGCCCAGCGCACATCGGATGCGCTGACCGCCTGGCCCGTGCAATCCCCCCACGCCCATGCACTCATCCGGTCCATGGACACCTCGGCGGCGCTGGCGGTGCCCGGTGTCGTCCGGGTCCTCACGGCAGCGGATGTTCCCGGGGTCAACGACTGCGGAATCAAGCATGACGAGCCCCTTTTCCCTTCGGAAGCCATGTTTTACGGCCACGCGGTGGCCTGGGTTCTGGGGGAAGACCAGGATGCGGCCCGCGCCGGCGCTGCCGCCGTCAGCGTCGACTACGAGCCCCTGCCCTCGCTCGTCTCCGTCGCCGATGCCATCGAAGCCGGCTCGTTTCAGGGCATGCCCCGGACTGTCAGCCGCGGCGATGCCGACGCGGCGCTTGCCACCGCCGACAGGGTCATTTCCGGTGTCACGGAATTTGCCGGCCAGGAGCATTTCTACCTGGAAACCCAGGCTTCGCTGGCCACCGTCGATGAAGGCGGGCAGATCTTTGTGCAAAGCAGCACCCAGCACCCTTCCGAGACGCAGGAAATCCTTGCCCATGTGTTGGGCCGGGCCAACCATGAGATCACAGTCCAGAGCCTGCGCATGGGCGGCGGCTTCGGCGGCAAGGAAATGCAGTCCCACGGGTTTGCCGCCATTGCCGCCATCGGCACGCTACTCACGGGCAGGCCTGTCCGGGTCCGCCTCAACCGCACGCTCGACATGACCATGACGGGGAAACGGCACGGATTCCACACCTCCTGGGAGGCAGGTTTTACCTCGGACGGAAAATTGGTGGCCCTCAAGGCAATGCTCACGGCCGACGGCGGTTGGTGCCTGGACATGTCGGAGGCGGTGCTGGCCAGGGCCCTGTGCCACGTCGACAACAACTATTTCATCCCCAATGTGCACGTCGACGGCCGGGTGGCCAAGTCAAACAAGACCTCCCAGACGGCTTTCCGCGGCTTCGGCGGCCCCCAGGGCATGCTGGTCATTGAGGACATCCTGGGGCGCAGCGCACCCCTGCTCGGTTTGGCACCGGAGGACTTGCGGCGCAAGAATTTCTACCGCGAGGGCGACAGCACCCCGTACGGGATGCCCGTCAGGCATGCGGACCGTGTGACGACGCTGTGGGAACAGGTCCTTGAGGGCAGCGGCTTCAGCGAACGCCGCCGCGAAATTGATGCCTTCAACGCAGCCCACCCGCACCGCAAGCGCGGCCTGGCCGTCACACCCGTCAAGTTTGGCATCTCCTTCAACCTCGTGGCGTTCAACCAGGCGGGTGCACTTGTGCACGTCTACAAGGACGGTTCCGTGCTGATCAGCCACGGCGGCACGGAGATGGGCCAGGGCCTGCACACGAAAATGCTGCAGGTTGCCGCCACCGCCCTGGGCATCCCACTCTCGGGTGTCCGGCTCGCTCCCACCCGCACCGACAAGGTGCCGAACACCTCGGCCACCGCAGCCAGTTCGGGAACAGATCTCAACGGTGGTGCCGTCAAGAACGCGTGCGAGCAGATCATCGAGCGAATCTCGGCCGTTGCCGGTGGCATGCTCGGCGTCTCCGGCAGCGATGTCCGTTTCTCCAACGGAATGGTGACGGCCCTGGGTGTCCGGGACCGCAGCTTCACGTTCGCCGAAGTCGTCATGAAGTCCTACATGCAGCGGGTGCAATTGTGGGCCGCCGGCTACTACCGGACCGAGGGCCTGCATTGGAATCCCGAGCTCATGCAGGGGGAACCCTTCAAGTACTTTGCCGGCGGTGCCTCGGTCACCGAAATCGAGATTGACGGCTTCACCGGCGCCTACACGACCCGCCGGGTCGACATAGTCCACGACGCCGGTGATTCACTTTCGCCCATGATCGATGTGGGGCAAATCGAGGGCGGCTATGTTCAGGGCGTCGGCTGGTTGACCCTGGAGGATCTGCGGTGGGACGAAAGCGACGGCCCGCATCGGGGCCGGCTGCTCACCCAATCGGCCAGCACCTACAAGCTGCCGAGCTTTTCCGAGATGCCCGAGGTGTTCAACGTACAGCTGATGGAACATGCCGAAGAGGAGGGTGTTGTCTACGGTTCAAAGGCGGTGGGCGAGCCCCCGTTCATGCTGGCATTCAGCGCCCGCGAGGCGATTCGTGACGCCGTCAGGGCCTTCGGTCCGGCCGATTACAGTGTCGTTCTTGCATCTCCTGCCACACCGGAGGCCGTCTTCTGGGCGATTCAGGAGTCCTGTGCGGCAGCAGGCACCTCGTTCGACGAGCTGGATCTCAACGTTGCAGCTGTCCAGCCGGCAACCGCAGGTCTCTAGGAGGTCGTCGTGGATTGGTTGGCAGCGGTTGTGCAGCTGCGCGAGCGAAACGAGACGGCGGTTGTCGCCACGCTCGCGCAGGTGCGCGGCCATTCGCCCCGCAATCCCGGGGCGAAGCTGGTGGTCTCTGCGGAAGAGCTGTGGGGCACGATAGGTGGCGGAAATTTTGAGGCCAGTGTCATCGACAGGGCTCGGGAGCTCATCACCCTGGGCAACGGCACACCCGAGCTCATGACGTTTGCCCTCAATGACAAGGTTGCCACCACCCACGGTGTGCAGTGTTGCGGCGGTGAGGTCAGTGTCATGCTTGAGGTCCTGAACCCGAGGCGGACGGTGGCGATATTTGGGCTCGGCCACGTTGGCTATGAAATCGCCCATATTCTTGCCCGGCAGCCATTGAACCTGCTGCTTGTCGATTCACGCGAGGATGCGGTTTCCCCCGCCCGGCTCGAGCCGCTGATGCAGGGACAGGCCACAATATCCGTCCACCACGAGCCGGCGCCTGAGGTGGTGCTGCGCGACCTTCCCGACGGGGCCACGGTGCTCGTGCTCACGCATGACCACGCCGAGGACCTCATGCTTTGCGAGGCTGCGCTGCGGGCCAAGCCCGCTTATATCGGGCTCATCGGTTCACGCAGCAAATGGGCGCGCTTTCGCAAGCGGCTCCACGACGAGGGGCATGACGACACGGAGATCGACAGGATCACCTGCCCCATTGGTGCCCCGGCCATTTCCGGCAAGGATCCGGCAAGCATCGCCATCGGCGTTGCCGCCGACCTGCTCACCCGCTGGGAAGGCGCAGCCGCCACCGTTTGATGCCTGCAGCCGCGTTTGGGTGCGCCCCTAATAGTCGGCCGGGGCCACCCGGCCACACCATGGAGCAGCCTTTTCCATGGTTCAAGGGTCCAGGTTCTCCTGCAGAAACGTCGGTGATGCGTGGATGCACATTATGCGCAAGGCGCTGTCGCCCGTGGCAAGGAAGCTGTGCGGGGTGCCCGCTTCGACCACCAGAATGTCACCGGCCAGCGCGGGGAAGGCCTCGCCGTCGGCCATGACTACGGCTTCGCCTGCCAAAACAATCCAGGTCTCACTGTAGGGATGGCGGGGCAGGCCGCGCCCCTGCCCCGGGTCGTTGTCCACGAGGTAAAACGAGACGCCGTAGCCGTATCCTGCATTCTCAAACTTGATTGTGCGGCCGGCGCCAATCACCAGCTCGGTTCCCTTCACCCTGGTAAGCATGGTGTTACTCCTTGTCGTCGTGGCGGCAGGCAGAAATAAAGGCCTGCACACCGAGATCGATGAAGTTCCTCAATTCCTCCTCGGTGTAGCGCCGCTGCGGACCTTCGAACATGACCAGGTTGCTGGAGATCCACAGCAGCATCCCGGAGAAGTGTAGGGCAGCCACCGTGGGCTCGGGAACTGCCAGCAGCCCCCGTCCGGCCAGCACCTCCAGACAGTTCGCGACGGAGTCTAGCACCCGTTCGAAGCCCCGCTGCCAGTACAGCCGGCCCAACTCGGGGAAACGTGCTGCCTCGGCCAGGACCAGGCGCCGGATCTCCTGCACGCGTGGATTCATGATGGACCGTGTGAACTGTCCGGCAAGAATGGCGACGGCCGTCTTCGCATCCGGAGCGGAGCGCATCTCACGGCCCAGCTCGTGGAACGGGTTGTGGATGTGGTCGCAAACATCCGTGTTGAGTGCCGTGAAGAGTCCGTTTTTGTCAACGAAGTACGTGTAGATCGTTTGCTTCGACACTGACGCTGCGGCCGCGATTTGGCCTGTGCTGGTGCCTACATAGCCGTAGGCAAGAAACACTGTCAGGGACGCGTCGTACGACTGGGGGCACAGCCCAGCGATCGCTTGGGCGCCGTCGTCAATGACATGAAGCAATTTCGCACGTGGGCCCTTGCGAACCCTGGTCGTTTCGAATGAGGATGGAACGCATGAGCGAACAACGCGCCCGATGGACAAAGTCAACCATTTATCCCGACATGTGGGCCGACCCCGATGACGTCCCCCGCGAAGGTGCAAGCCCCGAGGGTGAATCTGCGACACTGCAGGATTACTTGTCGAGCTACCGCATGACCATCCTGATGAAATGTGAGGGCCTTGACCCGGCACAACTGGCCATCCGGTCCGTGCCGCCGTCGACCATGTCACTGCTTGGCCTCCTGCGCCACCTGGCCGAGGATGAACGGGACTGGCGCAATTGGATCAGCGACGGCGACCCGCTGCCGAAAATTTATGGTCCACGAGATGCAGACTTCGATGACCTCGTTGTTGAGAAGGGCGAGGTGGACCTTGCCCTCGCCACGTTGGCGCGCGAGCAGTCGGCCACCGATGATGCCTTGGCCGGGCACCCGGATCTTGGTGAGCGCCTCGGAAAGGACCGGATTTCGGTTCGCGAACTGCAGGTGCACAGGATCGAAGAGTACGCCCGGCACAGCGGGCACGCCGATTTGTTGCGCGAGTGCGTTGACGGCAGGGTGGGCCAGTAGCCGAACTCTGCCCGGGCACGCACGGCCCTAGCGACCCAGCCGGACGACTATGCGGGCGAGGGCAGCTTCCCGGCCACGGGGTGTGTAGGCTCTGAGCAGTGGCAGCATCAGGAGGTATTGCTCGGATCTCCGAAGGTTCTCGAAGGCGGCACGGGCGGACGGGTTCGCTGCCAGCGCCGTCGTCAGTTCTGCCGGCACACCGGCGGTGCGTTGCGGTTCGTAGGCACCGGCCCAGCGCCCGTCGGCCTTGGCAGCTTCGATCTCCTTGACGCCGGCCGGATGCATGCGCCCGGCCAGGAGCAGGACCTCGGCACGATCCACGTTGACCCTGGACCAGGGGCTGCCCGCCCTGCGGCGCGAATATCGCTGCAGAAAGGACCCCTCGTCGAAGGTCTTGCGCTGGCCGTCAATCCACGCGAAGCACAGGGCCACGCCACCTGACGCGTCAATCTTGATGAGTGCTTGCGTCGAGTGAAGCTTGCCGATCCGCAGCCACGCCTCTTCCTGCTGGTCATGGAACTTTTCCAGCCAGGTCTCCCATTCGCCACCGTCACAGAATTCAAGCACGCCCATGGTCTCATCCTTGCTGTTCGGTGGCTGGGTCCAGCGTATTCCCTCAATGCAGGCTGTGCGAGAGCCCCTGCAGCGGAAAGGCTGTTCCTGGGATTCAAGGCGCTTGTAGCACCGGACGATTAAATGAAACAGCCCGTGCTGGTCAGCACGGGCTGTTCACGGTGTCCGGCAGGTGCAATGCACACCGTGCCTGCTGTGGGAATGGGGTGCACGAAATGTGTAATGGCCATCTCGCCCCTCCTTTCAGCGGTGTGCCGTCGCTGGCACGCCATCGTTGGCAGAAAGGCTTAGCGGATGTTGAACAGGTCAACACGGACGATCTCGCGGTACTGGCGGTCGCGAAGCTCGGTGAATTTCTGGTAGTCAACAGGCGAGAAGAAGATCCGTTTGATGGACGACTTTGTGGGCTTGGGATTCATGGTGGCACCCCCTTTCGATGCTGGCAGTGAATTGCTGGACATATTGTGGCGCGACAAATAAAGCCTCTTTTTTCATTGAGATAAGAATGCAAAACGGCGTTATCAGAGCACAAAAGAGCGCGAGTTGTTTTGTGCGTATTATCCGTCCGGCAGGCAAAGGCGTTCCCCACGGGCAGGCAAGAACCTGTCAATCCCGCCGAGGGCGGTGATGGCAGGGTTGTGCCTACAGAGAATGTGGAGAAAGACCAGAACGAGTCGGTCGGAATGCGGCTGCTGAAGCACAGCCTGGTTCGGGCAGCCTTGCAGCGGCGGCCCTACGCGGTGACAGTGTTAGCTGTGACGGCGATTGACAGGCGTGCCGGGCAAGGCATGACGAGATCCGATAACTCCGGACTTGATAATTGTAAACATCATGGCCTCCCTTCATTTGCACGCGGACGTCCCGGAGGTTTCTCGGGACTGATAATTAATCTACAGCACGAGCCGTGCATTTATCCAGCCTATTTCACAGTATTTTCAAATATTTCTTTGTGGCGGATTATTCCGGAACTTTCAAGTCGGCCGGCCCATGCCAACCACCCATCCCCGTCCGCCGCCAGCGCACCGCCTGTGCTGCGGCGTCTATCCTGAAGTGACCGATCCACGTCGAGCAAAGGACCGCCCATGGCAGCCCCCAAGGAACCGCAGCCCCTGGATTTCACGTTCACTGCGCCCATCTGCAAGGACGGCGCCTTCGCCACGTATCTAGTGGTGGAGGGCTCCGATGAGCTCCTGGGCACGCGCCGGGCCATCAAGGTGTCGGGCACCCTGGATGGCAAAACACCGTTTCAGGCCACGCTGATGCCCTCAGGAACCGGACCGCACTGGCTGCCGTTGAGGGCCGCCCTCTGCAAGGCAATTAGGAAGTCCGACGCCGGCGAGAAGGTCAGCGTGCACCTGCAGCAGCGCCTGAGCTAAGACCCCGGCAGACCGCTGCGGATGCCCAACCATCCGGGTGCCGCCGCACGGAATTGTTCCCCGTTCAGCCTCGAGGCACCTGCGGGCAGCCTGCCCAGCACGGGCACCGTCAGCTGCGCCAGGAAATCCGCGTTGTCCAGTTCCACAAGGCTTGGTTCCCGAGGCCACGAACCCACCACCAGCCCGGCGGCAGCAATCCCACGGACTGCGAGCGCCTCCAGCGTCAGCAGGGTGTGGTTGAGCGTACCCAAGCCGCTGCGGCACACAACGACCACCGCCGAGTCCGGGAAATTGGCAGCCAGATCGGCAATGGTGTTCCCCTGCCCGTCCAGCTCAACCAACAATCCGCCGGATCCTTCCACCAGGACGTGGCGGTGCCGGGCGGCCAGTCCCCGGATGGCAGTGACATGGTCGATGAGCGCCGGCAGTGCCGCCCCCTCGCGCCGAGCCGCGGCAACGGGAGCCATGGGCAGCGCCAACCGCGCCCCCTCCCTGCAGGCAGCAGTCCCGGCCAGCCGTCGCACTTCCCCCACATCGCCGGCTTCCCCGGCAGTCACCCCTGTCTGGACGGGTTTGTACACGGCCACGGCGGCGCCGTCAGCCTGCAGCGCCGCGGCAAGGGCCGCCGTCGTCAGTGTCTTGCCGACGTCCGTGTCAGTGCCGGTGACAACCACGACGGCGGGAAACACCACCCGGGTGCCGCTCACCGCTGGCTCCTTGCGACCATGACGGACCTCGGGGTTTGGAATGACAGCAGCCGCAACCACCCGGGTTCCGGTCCCGCCAGTTCCAGGTCCGGCAGGGCTGCGGCCGTTTCCTGCAGCACGACCCGGGTTTCCAGCTCGGCCAGCTTGGCCCCAAGACAGCGGTGCAGCCCATGCCCAAAGGCCAGGGAGTAGGCCGAGGGCTGCGCATCGGGGCCATGGCGGCCCGAAAGTTCCAACAGGATCTCGGCTCCGGCAGGCAACTGCACGCCGTTCAGTTCCGTTTCGTGAAGGGTGGAGCGGCGCCAGGTGTGCACCGACGATTCCGCAGCCAATACCGCCCGTACATGTCGGCCGGCCCCCTCGGCACCGGCGAGCTCCTGCCAGCCGGCGGTCCCGAGGCCGACACCCCGGTACAACGCCGTATTGATCAGCTGGGAGGTGGTCTCCTGCCCGGCTATGACTAGGAAGTAGCCCAGGGAGCAGACTTCGGCGGTGGAAAGCCCGGCTGCCAGCAACACGCCATACAGTGAATCCTTTCCGCGGCTGGCGGACACCTCGCCGCGCAGCCACCCGTAGAACGACGCAGCACTGGTGGCCAGCTCGAGCTGCCGTTCGGCATCCGGCCAGCCCCAGAACAGCTCCAATGAATCCCTGCTCCATGACTTCAGCTCGTCCAGGGGCGGGTTCCCCTGTCCGGTGAGCTCTGCCATGATGACTGGCGGAACGTGGCGCGCCAGGGACAGGGACAGGTCAACGGGTGCACCAGCCACCGCAGCCGCATCCAAGACGTCGGCCGTCGCTGAAATGTGGTGCCGGGCCAGCTCCCGCACCCGCGGCGTCACGGCGGCCACCTTCGCCGGAGTAAAGAACCCGGCCACAACCTTCCGCACGGCACGGTGCCGCTCCCCCGTGGCAGATGCCAGCACCGGCGGCAGGGCAAAGCGGGCCTTGCTGAGGATCCGCAGTGCGGCCGGCACCAGTGGCACCACCGAGGTCAAGGCGTTGGTGGGCACAAAGTCGCCGGTGCGCCGCATGACTTCCCTGACGGCGGACGGCTCGCCCACAACGTGGTAGTTCATACTCGTGTCCTTTCCCGGTGTGGGCCGTCCCCGACGGGACCTCCGGCGGAAACTCCGGCGGGCAGCGCCGGCACCACCTGCCGAAGCAGCCCGGCCACGCGTTCCATCTCGCTGGGCACGAGGTCGGCCCGGGCGGTCAGGCGCAGGCGGGATATGCCGTCGGGCACGCTTGGCGGCCGGAAGCAGCCAACCAGCACACCGGAGGCCCGCAAGCCGGCGGCCGCGGACACGGCCGCCTGGGCTGATGGCAGCGCAATGCTCTGGACGGCGCCCGGCGAGCGCGTGATGCCGCAGAGTTGGGCCAAGGTGGCCGCGTTGGCTTGCAGCCGCCCGGCCAGTTGCGGCTCGGCCAGGATGATCTGCGCCGCCCTGGCCGCGGCTGCTGCAGCCGCGGGGGCCAACGCCGTGTCGAAAATGAAGGGCCGTGCGGTGTTGACCAGGTGCTCGCACAGGGCAGCCGGCCCCGCCACGGCCCCGCCCTGTGATCCGAGCGCCTTGGACAAGGTCACAGTCAGGACAATGTGCCCGGCACCGGAGAGACCGGCAGCATGCACGGCACCGCGCCCCTGGCCGGCCACTCCGATCCCGTGCGCCTCGTCAACCAGCAGCCAGGCATCGTGGCGTGCACACAGTTGGGCCAGGGCGCCAAGGTCCGCTGCATCCCCCAGCACCGAGTACAGCGACTCAACCACGACGACGGCCCTGGGCTGGGTGCGTGACTTCAGCGCCGCTTCCACTGCCGCCAGGTCTCCGTGGGCAACCGAGGCCACCGGGGAACGTGACAGCCGGGCGGCGTCCAGCAGCGAGGCATGCACGTGGGCGTCCAGGACCAGGAGTGTTCCAGGGCCGCCCAGTGCCGTCAGCGCACCGAGGTTCGCCAGGTAGCCGGAAGAGAACGCCAGGGCAGACTGCGCACCCGTCAGGCGGCACAGCTGTTCTTCGAGATGGGCATGGACGGGCAGCGTCCCGTTCACCACGCGGGACGCCCGGGCACCTGAACCGTATTGCCGGACGGCTTCGATGGCGACATCCGTGAGCCTATGGTCCCGGGACAGGCCCAGGTAGTCGTTGGAGGCCAGATCCAGCACCACTTCGGATCCGGCCGGCACGGCGCCGCCGGAACGTGGGGGTGTTGGCACCGCTAACACGGGGACCGGTGTTGCGGCACGAACAAGGCCGCGGCGCTCGCGGACTGCCGCACGACCAAGCAGCCAAGCTTCCATGGCCCCGGATCCGGGGCCTGTCACGGACCCGGACCCGGCATCACCTGCACCGTACGCTGCTGCCCCCATCAACCGTGCACCTGCTCCACGGCCGCACAGAGGCCGGCCCCGATGAGGGCGACGTCCCCGGCTGTACTTACATAGGGAGGCATGGTGTAGACGAGGTCCCTGAACGGTCGCACCCACACACCGTGCTCCACGGCCGCCCGGGTGAGTGCCGGGACATCGACGGCATTGTGCAACTGGATGACGCCCACACCTCCGAGCACCCTGACGTCCCGGACCTGCGCCAGCCCGGCCGCCGGTGCCAGGGCTGCAGCGAGGCCCGCCTCCAGGGAGGCCACCTGCCCACGCCACGGCACCTCGTCCAACAGTTTTAACGACGCCACAGCCACGGCGCATGCCAACGGGTTCGCCATGAACGTGGGCCCGTGCAACAGCGCCCGCAGCGGCGACGCCGTGATGACGGCCGCCACCTCGCGCGAACACAGCATCGCTGCCAGCGTCAGGTATCCGCCGGTCAGGGCCTTGCCCACGCACATGATGTCGGGGGCCACAGCGGCCCATTCGGCAGCAAAGAGTTTTCCCGTGCGGCCAAAACCAGTGGCAATTTCGTCCAGGACCAACAACAAGCCATGCTCACTGGCTACACGCCGGGCGGCCCGCACGCACTCCGGTGCATAGATGTGCATTCCGCCGGCACCCTGCAACACAGGTTCAAGCACGACGGCGGCCAGCTCGCCCCGGTGGCTGCGGACGGTTTCCTCAAGAACATCAACCCACCCCTGCACCTCCAGCGGATCGGAGACAAGTTCGCCGCCGACCAGCCTGGCTGCCGGCGGCCGGGGCAAAAACAACTGCCGGGCCACCAGCCCCGGAAACTCGGCGTGCATGCCGTCCACCGGATCGCACACGCTCATGGCGGCAAAGGTGTCGCCGTGGTAGCCGCCGGTGAGTGCCAGAAAGCGGCTTCTCCCCGGGAATCCGGCAGCCCGCTGGTACTGCACCGCCAATTTCAAGGCCACCTCAACCGAGACGGACCCCGAGTCGGCCAGGAACACGTGCTCCAGCCCCTCGGGCGCCAGCTCCACCAGCCGCTCGGCCAATTCCACGGCGGGGGCATGCGTCAAGCCGCCGAACATGACATGGGAGAAGCTGCCGGCCTGCTCCAGCAACGCGGCGTCGAGCGCCGGATTCCGGTAGCCGTGCACTGCCGACCACCATGAACTCATGGCGTCGACCACCTCAAAGTTCTTCCCATCCGCTGCCTGCAGCGCCAGCCGCGTCCCGGCCGCCCCGACCACGGCATAGGGTGCCGGGCCGTCCAGCGGGGCATAGGGATGCCACAGCAGTCCGCGGTCGCGCTCCACCAGGGAGCGGTTTTCCATGGCCGGGGCTGCCCCGGCTGCCCCGCGGTGGGGGCCGGGTTCGACGTCGGACCGGCTAAGCATTGGGGGCAAGCTCCGTTCCGGCTCCCCGGCGCCGGATGGCCGGCTGGGCACCGGGGGCGACATTGCCGGTTGGCCGGGTCCCGCCGTCGTGCAGGGGAAGGACGGTGAAGCCGGCGTCGGCGATCATTTCGAGGTCGGCCTGTCCGGGCTGGCCTTCGCTGGTGAGGTAGTCACCCAGGAACAGCGAGTTGGCAATGTTCAGGGCAAGGGGTTGGAGGGTGCGCAGGTGCATTTCGCGTCCGCCGGCCATGCGGATTTCAACGTCCGGGCAGGCGAATCGGACGGCGGCGAGGATGCGCACGCACTGGGCGGGCGTCAGCAGCCAGGTTCCTTCCAGCGGGGTGCCGTCGAAGGGCATGAGGAAGTTGACGGGAATGGAGTCGCTGCCGAGCTCGCGCAGGGCGAAGATGGCATCGATGAGGTCGGCATTGCTTTCACCCATGCCCACGATGAGGCCGGAGCACGGTGAGAGCCCGGCGCTTTTGGCGTGCTCGACGGTGCGGACGCGGTCGGAGAATTCGTGGGTGGAGCAGATGTCCTTGTACATTTCCTCGCTGGTGTTCAGGTTGTGGTTGTACGCGTCCACACCGCAGGCCTTGAGACGTTCGGCCTGGCCATCCTTCAAAATGCCCAGGCAGGCGCAGACCTCCACACCCGGGTGCTGCTCCTTGAGCCCTTCGACCATGCCGGCGACGCGTTCCACGTCACGATCGGTGGGGCCCTTGCCGCTGGCCACCAGGCACACGCGGGAGGCACCGGCGGCGACGCCTGTCGCTGCTTGTTTCAGTGTTTCCTCCGGTTTGATCCACGTGTACTTCAGGATTTGCGCGGCCGAGCCCAGCCGCTGGGAGCAGTAGGTGCAGTCCTCGGGGCACAGCCCGGACTTGAGGTTGACCAGATAGTTCACCTTCACCGTGTTGGCGAAGTATGTGCGTCGCAGGCGGGCCGCGGCGGCCACCACATCGAGCAGCTGGTCGTCGGGGCAAGTCAGGACGGCAAGGGCGTCCTGACGGGTCAAGGTGGCGCCGGACAGCTGACGGTCGGCAAGGGCCTGAAATTTATTGAACACCGTTCAAGTATCAAAATTGGAGGCCATTCTGTCAAGTGCAGGGATTTCGCGTGACGTTGCTGCAGGGGCACGCTTGTTGCTGCAGCGGCACCGTCGAGTCAGCCACCACCCATAGACGCTTGCGTCAGCCGCCACCCATGCCCGTGATTGGGTCCCGCTGCCGCGACGTCATGACAGCTCCGGGGACAGCCACGGGGAAAAAGCAGCCGCCATGGGGCAAAATGGAGTTTGGCCCGTTGGCCTGCCAGCACAAAACCGACGAAAGATGGCTGCCCATGCCCCTCACCCGTGACCAGGTCATCGACACCGCGTTTGGAATCCTGCGCGATTTTGGGCTGGCCGACCTGTCCATGCGGCGGCTGGCACGGGATCTGGGCGTGCAGCCCGGAGCACTTTACTGGCACGTGAAAAACAAGCAGGAGCTGCTCGGCGTCTTGTCAGTCATGATCCTGGCACCGGCAACGCCGGGTCCCGCGGACGAGGTCCGGGAGACAAATGACTTTGCGGCCCTGCGCCTGCAGGCCCGGGCCATCCGCCAGGCGCTCCTGAAAGTGCGGGATGGCGCCGAAGTGGTGGCACTGACCCACTCCCTTGACCCCGGATCACTCCGCGCCCTGCGCCAGCCCGCCCATGAATTTGCCGCCGCCGGCCTGCCCCGCCAAGAAGCCGATTGGGCCGCCCGGGCACTCGTGCACTACATTCTGGGAACGGTCACTGATGAGCAGACCCGCAGGGGCCTGGCCGAGGCCGGCGTGCTCGAGACCGGCCTGGATCATTCCGATGAGGAAGCCGCCTTTAACTTCGGCCTGGGGCTGCTGTTGGCCGGCGCCGCCACAGGCCCGACGCCCGGGCAGCCGGTGACCGCGCCACTGAAACGGTAAGCTACCGGGCATGGACACTCCGCGCACAGCCAAGCTGCACCTTGAAATTGACTTGATGTTCGACGATCCGGCAGCCGTCCAGCTGCGCGCCGGCGCCTGGGCGCGCGAGCAGTCCGACGGTGGTGCCACGGACGTGGCCGAATTGCTGTCGCAGGCGGCCGAGGGGCCGGAGTCAGCCTTGATGCTGCTGGTGGAGCCCGACGACGTCGTGGCACAAGTCCCGGGCGTCACGGCACTTGGCGCCAGCCTCTGGATCGACGGATCCTCCGAGGCTGCCGCCCCGTGGCCGGCCGGGGCAGAAGCCGGCGGCGACGACGAATTCGACGTCGAAGAACTCGAGCTCGGTGAGATGGAGACAGAGGAGCCGGAGACCGGGGATCCGGAAAGCGAGGAGGACTGGCTGCGGACCATCTTCCAGTCCGCAGACAAGCTGCCCGGGCTGGACCTGGACCTGCTCGGTTACGACCAGGAGGAACCCAACCCGGATCTCCGGAGCCAGTCCCTGCTCCGGGCCACCAACCTGCGTGGCGCCATGCACTGGGCCTACGAATTTCTGGTCGATCAATTATTTGACGACGTCTCGACGCTGCGCACCGAACCGGAAGCCGTTGCTGAAACCATGCAGCTCGGTGACCTTCCGCCGCTGCAGCGGGCCCACTACGGGCCTTTGTTTGCGCAGAGATTCTTGGCCGTGACACTGGATTTGGGCACCTCGCTGGCCACCTCGTACAGCTCACCCACGTGCGTCGCGCAGGAGCTCGCCCTCAGGCTGCTCCTTGACTGCGTGGAAATTTTGCAGGACATGCTCCCGGCCCTGGAATTAACCGAAGACTGGCGGGGCCGCGCCGAGGACACCTTGTTTGAAGACCTTGACCATGAGCTGCTCTACGACCCCGCCTTTGACGGGATTGGCAGCAGCCCCCTTGCCGGGCAGCTCGGCATGGCCAACCTCGATGTGTCGTCGTGGTTCACGCCGTTCCTTGAACGCACAGTCAACCCGTACGCCGCCAACGAATAGCGAAAGCGCCTAGGCGCGGCCGCCGGGCGGGCCCACAAACATCATCGTGGCCATGATCCCGCCAACGAACACCACAAACACCACGCTCAGCAGCACCGGGCGGTTCAGCATCCAGCGCAGCACCACCTGCACCCAGTGCCCGTCGCCCGGGTGGGTCGTGGCAGAGGTGCGCCATCCGCCGTCGAGCCTGCCCTGCCTTTCAAGCCGCCTGTCGAAGGGGATGGTCAGGTACGGCACGAAAGCGGTCAGGGCCGCACCCACAATCATCCGCGGGCGCCAGCGCTGGTTCAGCCCCACCAAAACGGCCGTGGTCACGTAGGCGATGAACACGAGACCGTGCGCAAAACCGCCCACCGTGACGGGCCAGTCCCCCACCTTCAGCGCGTACTTCATGATCATTCCGGCAATCAGCAGCGTCCAGGTGACGGCCTCGGCGATGGACAGGGTGCGGTAAAAAGTGCGGGGTGTCATGGGCTGGGTGCAGTCCTTGGTTAGTTGGTGACAGATAGTCGGCAAAAAACGCCACGCCCAGCTTATCGGGCCTTGCTGGGAGCGTCCTCCACACCCAGCCGCTTCCTGCGGGCACGGGCGGAGGCTTCGCTGGGTCCCGGAGATCCCAAACTCCAGCGCACGACGGCGAGCACGGCTTTCGCGGGCAGGGTTACCGGAAGCGGGACCGGGCCAAGCCGCGGGGCGCGCAATTGCAGCAGCTCCCGGTAGGGCTGCGGCAGGGAGGCCACGGCCGCGGCAAAGAGGACCTTGTAGCCTGCCTGCTGCGAGCGCGGCAGCGGCGGGTCCTTGATGAACGCGACGGTTTCGGCCACGTGTTGGTCGTGCCGCAGCTCGGGCGTGAAGGCGGCCAGCTGGGCGTCCAGTTCCGCCCGGGTGGTGGGCGGATTGGCCACGTGCATGAGGGCCCCGGCCACGGCCCAGTCGGCCACATACGCGTCAGCACCTCCCGGAATGGGGCTGCCGTACGCTTCGTGGGTGGCAAGGAACGCCTGGGTGAAGGCCAGGTGCACCCAGCGCAACAGCTCGGGGTCGTTGGCCGTGTAGGGCCGGACCTCCCCGCTGGTTGCGGTGTAACTCCCCCGGATGTGCCCGTGGATGCCCAGCACCCAGTCCGACGCCGCCTGTGCCGCCGCCGTGTCGCCGTAGCTGACGGTGAAGATCCAACGGATGGTCCCGGCCAGCCTGCCCAGCGGGTCGGCGCGGTAGTTGGAATGGTCATGGACGCCTGCGAGCGCGCCCGGGTGCAGGGCCTGGATCAGCAGCGACTGGATCCCGGCCACGAGCGTCGTCATGGACCCGTGCACAGCCCAGGCCGCCGAGCCGGGACCAAAGTACCCGCCGTCGTCGCCCTTTTCCAGGTCAAGCTCCCACTGCGGAACCGTGGGCGAGTTGTTGCTGAACGTGCCGCGCAGCTCCCTGCGCCAGCGTGCCACGAGGTTTTCCATGTCCCCAGTCTGTCGCTTTCGCGCTGCAGATGCACGACGGCGGCACGTGCCTGCCGCTGCGGCTCCAGCGTGCACCCTTCCCGCCCGGGCCCTAAGGCAGTGTCGTGGTGGGATCGGACCCCTGGGAGTCAAGGTAGGCGATGACCGCCAGGACGCGGCGGTGGTCGTCGGCCCCCAGCGGGAGCTCAAGCTTGGACAGGATGTTGCCGACATGAGTCTCTACAGTCCGCGGTGTCAGCCACAGCCTGTGCCCTATGCCCGTGTTGGTGAGTCCTTCGGCCATTAATGCAATGACCTGGTGTTCCCGGGGAGTGAGCTGGGCAAGTCTGGTATCGGCCCGGCGGGCCCCCAGCAGCCGGGCAACAACCTCAGGGTCCAGGGCGGTGCCGCCGTGCCGCACGCGTTCCAAGACGGCGAGGAACTCGTCAATGTCCAGCACCCTGTCCTTGAGCAGGTATGCGAAGCTGCCCGCTCCCACCAGTTCAGGGGACAACCGTGTCTGCACGTGCTGGGACAAAAGCACCAGGCCCATGTGCGGGTATTCGCCCCGGGCCGCCTCGGCGACCCGGGCGCCGTCGTCGGAGAAGTCCGGCGGCATCCTGATGTCCAGGATGGCCACGTCGGGCTGGCAGTCGCGAATGGCGGTCAGCGCGGTGACGGCGTCGGCTGCGGTTGCGGCAATCTCATGCCCGGCATCCGCCAGGAGCCGGGCCAAGCCGTCGCGGAACAACGCCGAATCTTCACCGATCACCAGGCGCATGGCAGTCGCGCCTCCACCAGGGTGCCGTGGCCAGCCGTGCTGACAACCTGCAGGGTGCCGCCCTGTGCCGCCACCCTGTCCACCAACCCTGCCAGGCCCCCGCCGCTGCGGACAACGGCGCCGCCGGCCCCATTGTCGCTGACCCCAATGCGGATCGTGCTTCCGGCGTGTTCGAGGCAGACGGCGACCCTGCTGGCCTGGGCATATTTTGCCGCGTTGGCGACGGCTTCGCTGGCAACAAAGTACGCGGTGGTGCCCACCATCTCGGGAATGGTTGCCGGGTTGTGCCCTGTGTGGGGCAACTCCAGGTCGATGGGGAAGGGTGCCGTGTGGCACAACTGTTCCAAGGCTGCGGGCAGGCCGGCGTCCAGGCTGCTCGGGCGGACCCCGTGTGCCAGCTGGCGAATCTCCGCCACGACGGTGCCCAGTTCGGCAACGGCCCCGTCCATGACGCCGTGGAGTTGGCCCTGTCCGGCGCCCAGGTGGCGTTGGGCCAGGCGCAGCGACATGCCCAGTGTGATCAGCCTCTGCTGGGCGCCGTCGTGCAGATCGCGTTCCAGCCGCTGGCGTTCCACATATCCGGCGGCAAGGATCCTGGTCCTGCTGGCTTCGACTTCCTGAAGGGCTGCGGCCAGTTCCAAACGCAGCCGCACCAGTTCCATGGGCCTGGCGAGGGCGGCCATGACGTCCCTGTCCGGGGTGCGCCTGTTCGCCAGGGCCGGGGCGTGCTCCAAGACTCCCACGGCGTTCCCTGCAACTTCAATGGGAACGGCCGACGGGCCCGGGACCATGTCCGCACCCTTGCCGCTGACCACTGTCCCCGTCCCGGGCAGCACGTAACCGACCCGCAGGCGCAGCTCACCCAGGGCGGCCTGCAGCCTCGCTTCCAGGTCTTCCGGGCGGGCCCGGCCGGCGTAAACATCCTGTTCAAGCGTCTCCACCGCCTGCAACACCCGCCACCGCTGCGGGAACATCCGCCGGTCCACCCATCGGACCAGCCGCCTGTGGGCCGGCACCAGCAGGAGCACCAGGACGGCAGTGGCTGCGGCCGTGACGGCAGCCGATTCGTGCCCAATGGCGGCACCTGCCACACCTGCGACCACCGCCAGGACGCCCAGCGCAACGGCGCCAAGGCCCGTCACCACCAGCCCGGCAGCCAGCACCCTGTCCACATCAAAAAGTTCTGCACGCAGCACGGCCACGGCCACCAAGATGGGCAGGACCAGGTAGATCAGCCACAACCCCACCACGACAACATCCGAGGATCCGCCCAGCAGGTAGCCGGCCCAACACAGCAGCAAAGTGGCTGGAACCAGCATTGCGGCGGCGGCCAGCCACCGCATCTGCACCCTGTCAACTGCCGGTGCGCGCCTGAACTTCAGGCAGAAGCGGACTGCACTGGCCAGCAGGGCGGTCAAAAACAACGGCAGCAAAAGTACCGCCGCCACGTCCGCCCCGGGCACCAGCGCCACGTCCCTGTCCACCTGGGGCAGCGGCGAGTCCACAGGCCCCAATGCCGCCAGTAAATTGAACAGAACCACGATTGAGGGCAGGGCGGCAGCCAGCACCCGGTCAGGGCGGCTCCTGAGGCGTCCCCCGGGAAAGACCAGCAGCAACCAGGCCCAAGGCAGGTAATACAGCATCCAGCTGCCCTGGGTCAGCGCCACTGCGGCACCACTGACAGGCAGGCCGACTGGTCCGGATCCATGCACGTGTCCGGCTTCCTGCAGGTACTGGGCCGTCTGCAGGTAGTTGTCAGCCCCGGCCAGCAGGACGGCCACAAAACCAGCAAGCGCCAGGAGCAATCCCACCTGGTTGCGCGGCCGCAGCCAAAGCAGGAACACGCCCAAGACCAGGGCGGGCAGGCCTGCCACAGCGGGGAGGACCAGCCACACCGGCGGCGCCATCCCTGATGCCACCGCCGGCACCAAAAAGCCCATGGCCGCAACCCCAAGGGAAATCGCCACAATGCCAACCGGTGCAGCCTGCAACCACCGCATGTTCACAGTGTATTCCCGCCCCTGTCCGCCAGTCCTCCGGGCTGCCACGGAGCCCAGGTTCGGTGCCCGCCACCTGCCGCGGGACAGGCCGGACGCACACACTTGTTCCACCGGACACCATGCCCGTGAAACAACCAGACAAGGAGCCGGCCATGAGCCGCACCACAGCATTGCGCACACCAGGTGCACTCCACCCACCAGCCCGCGACCTGCGCCGATTTTGGCGCATTGGCGCCGCCGTGCTGATCCCACTGGGCCCCCTGGGCGTCACGATCGGCAGGGGCATCATGCCCTACTGGACGGATCAGGACCCTGAGACCATCGTGGCCAACGTTTTGGCCAACCCCGGCTCCATCACCGTGCTGAACTGGATGGGGCTGTTCTTGATGCCGGCCCTGCTGCTGGGCGCCCTGGCCATGGGATTCACGGCCCGCCGCGGCGCCCCCGTCCTGGCAACGCTGGGGGCCGGCCTGTTGTTTGTGTCCTGGGTTGACACCACCAGCACCGCAAACACCGACTACCTCATCAATCTGCTGGGCAACAACGGCTTTGACGCAGCCCAAATTGTCCACCTCAACGCACTGATCGTCGACGATCCCGTCAACGCAGTGGCCGGGATCTTCTGGCTGTTCGGCCACCTCGCCGGCATGATCATCCTGGCGGTGGCCCTGGGCAAGGCAAAAGTCGTGAAGCCTTGGGTCTGGATCGCGCTCATCGCCTCCCAGCCGGTGCACTTCATTTCCGCCGTCGTCCTTCCCAGCCGCCTGCTGGATCTGAGCCTGGGCTGGGGCCTCACCACCCTCTGTGCCGTGATGGTTTCCGCCGCCGTCCTGAAAATGCGCGACGACGACTGGGACCTTGATCCGCTGGCCCGCCGTGCGTGAGCGGCAGCGGCAGCCGGGCACCCGCCGTCGAACGTTGCAGGCCGATGACAAACCCCTGCGAAGGGACCACAATGAAGGTGAAGCCGCCTGGTCGTCAGGTGCCGGGCGGCACAAGAAAAGGCAAGATCATGGCCAACCCACAAGCACCCACCACAGCGGTTCCAACCAGTCCGGCCGGCAGCCCCACAACAGCCCGCGAGCACAGCGAAATTGCCGCAGAAGGCAGCGACGGCCGGGAAATGCCCGAACTCCGCATGCATTCACAGGAGCCCGCCGAAGGACCCGACCCCGCCTGATAACCCCGCCGGCTCTGGAAGACTCCAATGCGCATCATGGTGGCAGTCGTACCGTTTGCCGGGCACCTTGCCGATGCGTGGCAGGACCAGCCGTGGGACGTGCTGGTGGCCGACACATTGAGCACAGGCGCCGTCCTGACGGCGGAAACCAGCGGGTGTCCCTGGGCCTCAGTGTCTGTCACCCCCTTGGCGTTGCCAAGCAGGGGCCTGCCTCCGCAGGGATTGGCGCTGCGCCCGGGCCGCGGGCCGCGGGCCGGCCGGACGGATCCGGGACTCACTGTTGCGCGGCTTTTTTGCCCTGCTGACCCGTCCGCTGCACCGTGCCTACAACCAGACAAGGCACGCCGCCGGCCTGCCGCCTTCAACGCAGCGGCTCGACACGGCGTGGTTCTCCCCCACGCTGGTCTGTGTCTTCGGCACCCGCGAACTGGACTGCCCCCGTCCCGACCCGCCCGCCCATGTCCACTATGTCGGCGTGGTGTCCAGGGCCCCGGTGGATGACCCGGAGCCACCACCCTGGTGGGAGTCGGTGCTGGCCGACGCCCGCCCCCTCGTCCACACCACCCAGGGCACGCAAAATGTGGACCCTGCGGATTTGCTCATCCCTGCCCTGGCGGCTGTGGCACCGCTTCAACTGGAGGCCATTGCCGTCACCGGCCGGCGGGGCCGTTACGGGCTGGGTGTTCCGCTGCCGGCCAATGCCCGTGTAGCTGATCTGTTCCCCTATGAGCAGCTGCTGCCGCACGTGAAGCTCATGATCACCAACGGCGACTGGGGCAGGGTGTTGGCGGCCCTCTCACACGGAATTCCGCTCGTGATGGCGGGCGGGGACATTGACAAGATTGAAATTGCGGCGAGGGTGGCCTACTCGGGAGCGGGCATCGACCTGCGCACGGGAACGCCTTCCATTGGGCAGCGTGCCGCTGCAGTTGCGACCGTCACAGTCGATCCGCGTTACGCTGCCCGCGCGGGCGGCATTGCCGCCGAGTTGAACAAGTTGTCGGCACCTGTTTAAATCCGGCGGCTCGTTGAAAACTTGGTTGCAGACAGGCCGGCCGCATCGGCATATGCTAGCGCCATGTCCACTTTCAGCGTTTCACGCAGCGCCTTCGTCCCCGCTCCCCCGGAAGCCATCTTTCCGTTCGTCTCCAGTTTCCGGGAGTGGCTCCATTGGTCGCCATGGGAAGGCATCGATCCATCCATGCAGCGCACCTATTCCGGCCCCGTCGAAGGCGTAGGCGCCAAATATGCGTGGAAGGGCAACGGCAAGGCCGGCGCCGGCACCATGGAAATTCTGGAGGCCGCGGAGCCTTCACGGATTCACCTCCGCCTGGAATTCAGCAAGCCCATGAAGGCTCTCAACCCCACAACGTTCACCTTTGCGCCCGAAGGCAACGGCACCCGTGTCACCTGGACCATGACAGGGGAAAACAAGGGCTTGAGCCGGGTGTTCATGCTCTTCATGAACATGGACAAGTTGGTGGGCGGCGACTTTGAAAAGGGCCTGGCGCAACTCGCTGTGGCCGTCGCTGGGAAAAGCTGACGCCGCAGGCCCAGCGCAGACCCGCCGCCGGCCCGGCGCAGCCTTCAGGCCGGGCCCACTTCCTGCGCAGACCCCGTTCGTGACCGGCCGGCCCCTGCCGTCAACCGGCCCACCGTCCGCCAGTGCTGGCAGGTGGCAAATCTCGGCTGGAGCCTGTCCCGCTACCGCGACTGGATCCACACCTCACTGCTAGGCATCCTGTCCTAGCGCGCCACGACGCCAAGCAGTTCCTCCAGGCGTTCGTAGCCTTCACGGACACCTTGTTCCATGCCCGAGGCAACCATGCCGTCACGGTCCGCCAGTGACTGAAAAACCGTGTGGTTGACGATGCGGGTGCGTCCACCCAAATCTTCGAAACGCACGCTTTCCAGGCTGACGTGTCCCGGGAAACCATCGTATTCAAAGGTCTGGACGATGCTGGCGTTCTCAACCACGTCGTGGAAAACACCGCGGAATCCGTAGCGGCTGCCGGCCGGATCAACGTGCGAGTAGGCCCAACTCCCGCCAACCCGCGCATCCCAGGAATGAATTTCCATGGCAAGATCCCGCGGTCCCAGCCACTGGCGCACCAGTGCGGGGTCAATGTAAGCGCGGTAGACATCTGCCACTGGAGCATCCAATTCCCGCACCATGCCCACAAAGGGCAGGCCGGGTTCGGCAGTGACAACAAGGGCATTTTTGGTGGTCATTTCCGTACCTCTAGTTCATCTGTTTGTTTCGCCGTGGTGATTGCCGGCTCTCTGGGCGGGCTCCCCTGTCGTATTCACAAGTGCCGCGTTCACATTTGCCGTGCCCGTCGGGGCAAGGAGTGCGTCCAGCCTTCGAAAACGGGCTTCGGCTGCCAACCGATATCCGTCAATCCACGCAGTAAGCTCTTCCAACGCAGCCGGTGCCAGATGGCACGGTCGGCGTTGCCCGTCGCGACTGCGGGTGATCAAGCCCGACCGCTCCAGCACTTGGATGTGCTTGGAGATGGCCTGCTTGCTGAGCTCGAACGGTGCCGCCAGTTCATTGACCGTTGCCGAACTCAAGGACAGCCTCGCGATCAGCCTGCGTCGGACCGGATCGGCCAGGGCGAGAAATGCCTTGTCCAGCCGCTCCTCTTCAGGAAGTGATTTCTGCACGCACACTCTCCAATAATCAACCATTACCTTTATCAACCATTTGGTTGATGATCCCAGCGTAGAACTACCGCTTCCTTGGGTCAAGGGTTTTTGGGAATTGTTCGGCAGCCGCGGGATCAGCCGTGCAGCGGAGCGTGGGCGTCGACGCGGGGTATGGCCAGCACAGGCAGGCGCTGCGTCGCCAGCAGCTTGCGGACAACGGATCCCGCCAGGACCTCGTTGACCCCGGCAAGCATCCCCGGCCTGCGGGCCCCGACCACGATGACGGCCGCCGACATCGCCTCGGCCAGCCTGCCCAGGGCCATGGCCGGGTCGCCGCCCAAAATCCGGAAGCTGCAGCGCAGCTGATGGGCCCCGGCGACTTCATCGAACAACGGGCCAAGCTCACGAACGGCCGAAGCCGCCTCATCCTCGGGGTCCAGCGCCCTGTCCAGGGACTGGCCCATGACATTGCCGCTGGGGTCCCACTCGATGAGGTAGCTGCCGGGATCAACATAGGCCCCCACCAGTTCAGCTCCGGATGCTGCCGCGAGCGACGCCGCATATTCCAGCACTGCCGGGTCTTGCTCCGGCAGCAGGCCCACCACCACTGCACCTTGGCCAAATCGAGGTTTCACGGTGTCCCCGTTCCCTTGGGCCCGCCCCTGGCACGCGGGTTGTCCCCCAATTTTCGCGCACTTTCCACCAATGTGAAAGGACAGGTATTCCGCCCAGCTCCCGGGGCGGCTTACAGATTGCTTACACTGCTTCAAGCACGCTGACGTAGTTGGCAATGCCCAAACCGCCCATGTTCTGAACTGCTGCGCGCCTCGCATGCGGCAGCTGCATGGCGCCGGCGGTGCCGCTGAGTTGCATGGCCGCAATGACGTGCTGGGACACCCCGGTGGCTCCCACCGGGTGGCCCTTCGCCTTGAGTCCGCCGGAAACGTTGACGGGCAGCCGCCCTTCCCGATGAACCCATCCCTCGGTGACGGCACGGGATCCCTGGCCGGCTTCCGTCAAGCCCATGGCCTCGTACATCAGCAGCCCGGCGATTGTAAAGCAGTCATGCACTTCCAGAAAATCCAGCTCGTCAAGGCGGGTTCCGGCCATGGCGAATGCCCTTTCAAAGGACATTCTGGTGGCTGCGAAGGCTGTGGAGTCCCGCCGTGCCGCCGGCAGAAAATCATTGGCATGGCCAAAGCCGGTCAACCTGACGGGTCCGGCCGCAGCTCCCGCAGTGCGGGCCGTGGAGAGCACCACCGCTGCCGCTCCGTCGGAAACCGGGGAGCAGTCGGTGCGGCGCAAGGGATCAGCGACCATCGGGTTCTTCTCCGATATTGTGCGGCAAAATTCCTCACCCAGGTCCTTGCGCAGTTGTGCGTAGGGGTTGTCCACGCCGTTGCGGTGGTTCTTGGCAGCAATGGATCCCAGCACATCGCCGACCTTGCCATATCTGGATTCATAGTCCTTGGCGACGGCGGCAAAGAGACCGGTGAACCCGGTCGTGGATTCCTTGCCGGCTGTGTCGTAGTCGGCACCCAGCAAGGCCGCACCCACCACCGTTGGCGGGGCCTGGGTCATCTTTTCCGCCCCGATCACCAGCACATTGCGCGCTGTCCCGGCCAAAAGGGACTTCACACCTTGCTGGACGGCTGCCGAGCCTGAGGCGCAGGCATTTTCCACTCGGGTGGCAGGGACGTTGGCGAGTGCCGGATCGGCCTGCAGAGCCAGGGACGAGGTGAAGGACAGCGGCATCATTCCTGAGTTGAATTGGCCGAGCACAATTTCATCAATGCTGCCGGCGTCGAGTCCACTGTTGGCGATGGCCTCCGTTGCGACCTTTACAATCAGTGATTCCAGGGTTTCGTCAGGGAGCTTTCCGAACCGGGAATGCCCCCACCCTGTCAGCAGCACGTCCTTGCCAAATTCGTGGGCAATGGTCATGGTTGATACCTCTTCTGTCGATCGAGTTTCGTGGATCTTGCACTTCGGCGGGCCCGGAGTTACGACCGGGAGTTTGCCAATTTCGGCTCAGCCTGTGGAGCATGGGCAATGGAGGCGCTGGCTGCGCGGGCGAAGTCGCTGGGCTTGAGAATCAGCAGCGCGACTATGGAGGCAACCCCGGTTCCAACGAAGAAGATCCAGGGCGAGCTGATGTCCCCTGTTGTGGCAATGAGCCAGGTGGCGATCATGGGTGCACTTCCACCGAATAGGGCCACGGGGATGTTGTAGGCGATGGCAATGCCAGTTGAGCGTATGCGTGTGGGCAGCAGTTCGGTCATCACCGCGTAGGTCGAGGACGCGTACAGCCCGAACAAGACGGCTACGGCCATCAGGGGCGGCAGGAATGTTTCCGGGGTTGCTCCCGGAGCCACTGCAAAGAGCCAGTACATGGCTGCGGTGGCGGCGATGCCGATTACCAGCAGGAAGTTCTTGCGGCCGTATTTGTCGGTGAACATTCCACCAAATGGCATGACGATCGCAGCTGAAACGCTGGCAAGGAATACGTACAGCAGGGTGGTTCCTGAATCAAAGGACAGGGTTTTCGCCATGAAGGTGGAGACGAATGTCAGCACCAGATAGAAGATGGATGAGTGCAGGGTAATGACGAAGAACACCAGGGCCATGGGCCGTTTCCAGCTGAACACTTCCCGCAGTGGCGCCTTGGATGTGTTCCCGGCCGCCTGCAGGGCCTGAAATTCAGGGCTGTCCTCCAGCTTCATTCGGATGTACAACGCGATCATGCCCAGCGGGCCGGCGACGAGAAATGGTATGCGCCAGCCACCTGCAGCGATGGCGTCGGTGCCCATGAGGACTATGAGCCCGTTCGCCACCACGCCGCCAAGAACCAAACCCAGCACGGCCGTGACCATCAGCCAGCTTGTGGAAAATCCGCGGCGCCCCGGTCCTGCGTATTCGGCGATGAAGCTGGTTATGGTTCCAATTTCTCCACCCGCTGAGAAGCCCTGGATGCATCGCACCAGAATGAGCAGGATTGGTGCTGCGGCTCCCACCATCGCCTGGGTCGGCAGCAAGCCAATGGCAAATGTTGACCCGGCCATCAGAATCAAGACCATGAGCAGTGTTTTCTTGCGGCCAATCTTGTCGCCCAGGGGCCCGAAGAAAATGCCGCCGAGCGGCCGGATGAAGAAACTCAGTGCGAAGACGGCAAAGGCGCTGATCAAGCTGACTGTCGGATTGGAGGCGTCAAAGAAGGCCTGGCCGATGTACACAGCCAGGAAGCCGTAAATGCCGTAGTCATACCATTCGATGAGATGTCCCGTTGTGGCGCCAATGAAGGCACGGCGCCGCCGGGCGGCAGTTGTCGTGGAACTGTTTGTCATGATGCTTTTCCTTTGGAAGTGGAGGCTGCCGCGGCACCCGGACCCATCAGGTCGAGGACCTTCAGTGCCAGTTGCCTGCGCATGGTGACGTCACTGTCACGCCAGCTCTCGGAGCTTATTTGGTCGATGCGTGCCAGCCGCTGTTGCACAGTGTTGGCATGGACCAACAGCGATTCTGCAGCGCTGCTGGCGTTGGAGGAGTTGGCATAAACGGTCCTGAGTGTTGCCACCAATTCGGAACCGTGCCTACCGTCATAATCCAAAAGCGTCCCCAACACGCTGTGGACAAATTCGGTCAGTTCAGCGGGGCTGCTGTTGGCCAAGATGCTGGGAAATGGCGCCACGGCATCGCTGAGGCTGCCCGTCCCGGCGCGTCCAAGTGCCACGAGGGCGCGGACGGTGTTGTGCGCCGTCGTTGCTGCTGCAGCCAATGCTTGCGGTCCAGCCACCACGGCGGCACCTGCAGTTACCGGTTTGCCGATGGATCCCGTCATGGATATGGCATATTGCCCAGCCAATGTTCCCGGCTCGGCGGCCGTCATCCACAGCAAGACCGATCCCCTGTAGTCGCAGGCCATGCCTCCGGTTCGTTCGGCCTTCTGCTGCGCAAGCCGCAGCAGGGTCGGCACGGAAGACTCTTCAACCTGCAACACGAGGACGGTGTTCAAGTGCCCCAATTCCGCTGCCGCTGTCGGATTCCTTTCGAGGGCACTGCCAGGGTCGTCCAGCCATTCCTTGACCGTGGCTGCGCTCCTTGCCCTTGCTGTGGTCAGGTCCGACTGAAGTTTCGTGATGAGCAGGGCAGCGACAGTGGCGGCCCGTCCCAAAATTTGTCGTTGTTCAGCGCTGGGAGGTGGTCCTTCCAGGGTTGCGTCGTCGGACGGCAGGTGTTTCAACGTCCCCACAGGAGGGCCCGGGTGTCCAAGTGGTTCAGCGTTCCACAATGCGTCAGCGGTAGTTGTCCCAGTGGGGCCCACCCGCGGGTCCGGGCCGGAGCGCGCGAGGAGGCGTCCGCCGTCGTCCTCCACCACGACGGCGCCTCCGATCGAGGCCTGGACAAGCTCCGCGAGGTCGCCCAGAGATCCATTGGTCATCAGGATTCCCAGAAGCCGGTCCTGAAAATCCATGATGCTGTGGGTGGCGATTTCACTGGACTCCAGGCTGTCCAATGCGCCCTGAAGATGTTCCACCGTCTGCCGGCCGGCCTCATGCACCGTGGCATTTTCAATGGCGACGCCGGCGTATTGAGCCAGTGAAAACAACAGTTCCACGTCCTGTGGGCGGTAGTCATGCACACGCCTGTCGGCAGCCAGGAGCAAGCCGACAACCCGGCCGTTGCGAAGCACCGGCACACCAAGGATTGCCCGCAGTCCCTCATCGACAGTGGCAGTGTCGATGGTGTTGTTGTGGCTGTATCGGACGTCGTTGAGGTAGTCCGGGGTCCAGCTGGGCTTGCGGGATGCGGCGATAAAGCCGGAAATGCCTTCGTTGCGTGGAACAACCAGGCGGGCGAAGTCGTCGCTGAGAATCCCTTCCGACGTGATCATGCGCGACAGCCCGCTCTCCTGTTCAAACGTCAGGAAGTAGGCAACATCGGCCATCAGCAGACGCCGGCTCCGGGCCACGATGGCTGTGAGCACACTGTCCACGGCATCGAGACCTCCCAGTTCGCGACTTGATTCGACCAGCTGGACCAGGTTCCGCTCACGCTCGGCGTGATCATCCAGTTGCTGGCGCACCAACACCGCGTCGTTGGCAAACTGCGGCGCCACACTGCCAAGCATCTTGCGCAGCTCCGCCATGGGCGTGCCGTTGGCCAGCGCCGTCAGCACGGCGCCTTCCGTGGCGGCGGCGTCACGTGGTGTGGTCACGACTGGACAAGAACTTCCGTGGGAGCGGCCAACTTGAAACGGCGCAGTTTGCCCACGCTGGTTCGGGGAAGCTCGGCAATGAGGGTCCACTCACGTGGACGGCTTTGCGGTGTGAGGTTTACCGCGGCCCACTGCTCCAGTTCATCGATGGCTGGAGGGTTCAACGGATCGCTCGGCACCACAAAGGCAATGGGAACCTGGTCGCGGATGGGATCCGGCTTGGCCAACACGGCGACTTCGAGGATGCCGGGGGCCTGTGCCAGGGCTGCTTCCACTTCGGTCAAGCTGACGTTTTCCCCGGCAACCTTGATGACATCGTCGATACGGCCGACGAAGCGGTACACCCCGGCCCGATCCACAGTCGCCAGATCGCCGGTGCTAAACCATGTGGTCCCGTCAATTTCGCTGAAGCAGGCGCCTGTCTGGACAGGATCGTCCAGATAGCTGTCGAACAAGTCGACACCCCGGGAACCGGCGATGGTGATGACGCCGGGTTCCCCTTCCAATGCGTCCCCGCCAGTGGCCGGGCTGATCAGGCGAATGCTCCGGGACAGGGCCGGCGTTCCGATTACGTCCGGGCGGGGAGAGGCGCTGAAATCACCGGTGGCAATGGCAGTGGTCTCCGTCATGCCGTACAACTGACGGGGCGCGCACCCCGTGAGCTCATGCATTTCCTGGTAGTGCGCCTGCCCCAGGCTTTGCGCAAACCACAGGTGCTTCAGTGCCAGCCTGGGTGCATGATGGGGACGGCGGGCCAGGATCATTCGGATGGGAGCAGCAAAGAGGCTGGCATGCGTCACCCCCATTTCGGCAGCCTGCGCGAACCACCCGGACGCAGAAAACGCGGCAGTGAGGGCAACGGAAGCGCCGACGGCGATGGCGGAGTTGAAACAGTAGAACTGGGCGTTTGCATGAAACAGGGGCAGTGAAACGAACCATTTGTCGTCGCTCCCGAGACCGATGGTGGAAGACATGGTGGTGGCGATGTAGGCATAATTGGCCTGGGTCAGCACGACACCCTTAGGTGCCGAGGTGGTGCCGGAAGTGAACATGACAGCCAAGCGGTCAAGGGCATCCACTTCAGCGGCGACGACCGGCACACCAAGAAGCAGTGACGGAGGAAGTGTGTCCTCCGTCGTTTCGGTCAGGGGGACCACGATGCAGGTGCTTCCCTCTGCACCAGCCCTGTACGTTCCCTCGCGGCTGGCTGCGCAGAATCCCATCTTGGGGGCCGTGCGCCGCAGCTGCAGTGCTATGTCGCTTTCAACCGACGCCGGATCCACCGACACCATCCAGGCGCCCAGCCGTGCCGCGGCCAACCAAATAAGCACAAAGGCCGGTGAGTTGCGCAAGGCCACATGCACGGCGTCTCCGCGGCCCACACCGTGTGCGGCCATCATGCCTGCGGTGCGCGAGACCAGCGCGTCGAACTCAGCGTAGGTCCACGACACCGTGCCGCCCGTTATTTCCCGGAAGGCCAGAAATTCGTTGTCCGGGCAGTTTGCCACAGTAGTGTTCCACATTCCCTGAAAAGTGGTGCCGGGCAGTGTGGCTGTGTGACTTGCTGGCATGGTGATATTTCCTTTGTGACGCACGTCCCATAGCGGGTTGATGTACGTCACATTACCGGCCGGCCCGTCAACAATCTATGTTAAGAACTCACATAGTCTTGCCCCGTCAATGTTCACAAACACATAACCACCGCCGCCGGACCTCAGCGGCTGACCGCGACGGTGGGAACAACAGCGCTTTCCGCCAATGTGGAAGGTCAGGTATTCCGGCCAAGCGGTGGCATCAGTGGTGGAACGCCACCCGCGCCGGCTGCCTGCCTGAGAGCCGCTCAACCGATTTCGCCAGGTCGGCCAGAAACATCCCGGCCAGGTCAAAGGTGAATCCATTGCGCACCACCACGCGCAGCACATCCACATCGGCCATGCCCTCGGGCATGGGGTACGCAGGCACTATCCAACCAAAGCTGCGCAGTTCGTGCGAGAGGTCATACACGGACCAGGCATCCGGCGTCGTCAGCTTGAAGGCAAGCACCGGCAGCTCGTCACCGCGGCTGAGCAGGCTAAATGGGCCCAGCGCCTCCACGCCCTCGGCAATCACACCGGCTATGTCCCGGGAACGCTGCTGGATGCCGCGGTATCCCTCAAAACCGTAGCGGACGAGGGTGTAATACTGGGCAATCACCTGGGCTGCCGGCCGGGAAAAGTTCAAGGCGAAGGTGGGCATCGAGCCGCCCAGATAGTCGACGCTGAAAATCAAGTCTGCCGGCAAGTCCTCGGCACTTCGCCACACCACCCAACCGACGCCGGGGTAGACCAGGCCGTATTTGTGGCCCGAGGAGTTGATCGACTTCACGCGGCCCAGCTTGAAGTCCCACAGCAGCCCCTCGTCAAGGAAGGGGGCGATGAATCCCCCTGAGGCGGCATCAACGTGCAGCGGCACATCCAGGCCTGTGGAGGCTGCGAGCGCATCCAATGCGGCGGCGATCTCCGCGACGGGTTCATAGGAACCGTCAAAGGTTGAGCCCAGCACGGCCACCACGCCAATGGTGTTTTCATCGCACGCGGCGGCGGCCTGGGCGGCGGTCAGGTGGGTTGCGCCGTCGAGCGGGATCAGCCGGGCCTCCACGTCCCAGTACCTGGCAAACTTTTCCCAGCACACCTGGACGTTCGCGCCCATCACCAGGTTCGGCTTGGCCGCATCGAGCCCGGCCGCCTCCCTGCGGGCCCGCCACCGCCACTTCAACGCCATCCCGGCGAGCATGGCGGCTTCCGAGGAGCCGGTTGTGGAACAACCCACGGCATCGGCTCCCCCTGTTGGCTCCGGCGCATGCCACAAATTCGCCAGGATGTTCACGCAGCGCCGCTCGATCTCGGCCGACTGCGGGTACTCGTCCTTGTCGATGATGTTCTTTTCCAGCGACGCCTGAATCAGCGCGGCTGCCTGCGGCTCCATCCAGGTGGTGACGAAGGTTGCCAGGTTTTGCCGTGCATTGCCGTCGAGCATGAGCTCGTCCTGGATGAACCGCATCACGGCATCGGCATCCTGGCTGCCCTTCGGAAGTGCGTGCTTGGGAATCGCACCCAACCCCGAATCAAAGGCGCTCTCCGCCATGATTTCGTCGCGGCTGGCGTGGTGTCTGTGCAAACTCATGGAATGCTCCCCCGTTGGATTTGGCTGGTGCCGATACACCGAGGCTAGCCAGTTCCGCCGCCGATAAGAAGACCCGGAGAGATCCGGGCCCGGGGCCCGTGGGTGCCCCCACTATTCCAGCCGGCGGGGTCCCACCCTGCCCGTCACCACGGTGCCGTCAAAATCCGCGCTGCTGGAAATGCTGGCGGTGAATCCATGGGAGGCCAGGATCGCGGCACTTGCGGGAGCCTGGCCGGCGCTGCCTTCAAGGAGCAACAGGCCGCCGGGACGGAGCCACAACGGAGCCTGCCCCGCAATGCGGCGGTGCAGCTCGAGTCCGTCGGCGCCGCCGTCAAGGGCTATCCCCGGCTCGTGGACCCGGGCCTCCTGTGGCATGAACATGATGGCAGCGGACGGCACATAGGGGGCGTTGGCCGCAATGGCATCAAAACTGCCGCGCAGCTCTTTCGGGACAGCAGCAAACAAGTCCCCGCAATGCGCCCGTCCGTTGAAGGCTGCAATGTTTCCGGCGGCACAGTCGACGGCGGCCTGGTCTATGTCGCTTGCGTGCAGTTCACATCCGGGCAGAAAATGGGCCAGGGCCGTGCCGACAGCACCACTGCCACAGCACAGGTCCAGTATCCTCAGCGGTTGGGTGCCGGGTTCGGCGTGGCATTGGGGGCCGGGCAGGCGCTGCGGCCTGGGCGTTACTGCATGTTCTTCCGCTCCGGCCAGCCCGGCAAGTGTTTGGGCGACCAGGAATTCGCTGCGTCGGCGGGGCACAAACACGCCCGGGGCGACGGCAATGCGGAGCCCGCAAAATTGTGCCCAGCCCACAATGTGTTCCAGCGGATAGCCCTGGACCCTGAGGTCAAGCAGGCGTGCAAGATCGGTGGCGGAGCCGGCGGCAGCCAGCAGGATGGCTGCCTCTTCTTCGGCATAGACGCACCCGGCTGAACGCAGGGCGGCAACCAGCGTCTCGTCCGGCTGCTGGGAAGTATGCCTCATTGCAACCACATAGTAGTTCAGTGCGGCCATTGAGTCTCGTCATCCCCGCGCTGCCGGGCCCCGACGATGCTCACTGAGGGAGTTGACGCCCCGGCCTCCCGTACGGCTACGCTGGTGCCATGACCACGACCAGCACCTCACGAAGCAACACGTCCCCAGAGATCACGCCGACCAACACGGCCTTCCTGAACGCCCTCGGCCCTGCCTTGACGCTGGCTGCGGAACCGGCGAGGGCGGACGGCATGGCAAGGTACATGAAATCGTCGATGCCGTACATGGGTGTGCGCTCGCCCGAAGTGCGAAAGGTTGTGCGTGCGCTGGCCAAACAGCATCCCTTTGCCGGTGTTGACGAGCTTCATGCCACGGCGATGGAGTTGTGGCGCAACGCCGGACACCGCGAGGAACGGTATGCAGCCATCATGCTGACGGATTCACCCCTCGGCCGGGGTGACCTCGGGCTCCTGCCGTTTTACGCCGTCGTCATTGAGAGCGGGCAATGGTGGGATTACGTTGATTCCGTTGCCCCGCGCCTCTGCGAACTCCTGCTCAAGGAGGACAACAGGGACAGCGGAACCATGAAGCCGCAGCTGCGCCAGTGGAGTGTGCACCCCAATTTCTGGTTCCGCCGGGCCTCGATCATCGCGCAGCTGGCGGCCGGGGAGGCCACCGACACGGTGCTGCTGGCCGATGTGATCCGCCCAAATCTGGCGCACAAGGAATTCTTCATCCGCAAGGCGATCGGCTGGGCACTGCGCCAGCATGCCCGGACGGATCCGGACTGGGTGCGCAGCTATGTAGCCGACCATGAGGACCTGCTCAGCCCGCTGTCCCGCCGCGAAGCGCTCAAGCACCTCTGAGGCGGTTCGTTACACGGCGCTGTGGCCGGCGGCAATTTCGGGCTTGCTCCGCGGGACGAACTCGCCGCGCGTTTTCTTGTCCAGGAACATCACATACAGCACGCCGACCAGGCCGACGCCAATGGCCACGGCCCGGACCAGCACCACCGGGATCCACGGAAAAACGCTCAACTGGTCGGTCAGGGCGATCAAGGTGAAGAACGCCGTCAAATACAGCACTGTGCGCATCTGCCAGCCCTCCCTGATGCCGGTGACGGCGAAGAACACCAACAGCCACAGCATGTACCATGGCTGAATCATGGACGCCATGAGCACGACGGCGGCGAAGGCCCACGCCATGCGGTACAGGACCGCTTGGCTGTAGCGCCGCGAGTCATCCAGGGTTGCCGGGCTGCCAAGGATCCCGCCGCCCAGGCCGCCACCTGTTCCCGACGGGTCCGGCCTGGCCGGTGGCAACGTGATCTTCAGGAACGCCAGGGCCATCACGATCAAGATGGAGACACCCTGGCCGATGGTCTGGATGACATCGGTGACGGCCGCCCCTGCACCGCCGAGCAACATCACCACAAAGCCAACTGTGTTGGAAAGCAGTCCCACGGGGGCGTACCAAATCCACACCGTGCCCGGGGTCTGCAGTGCGGCAAGCCAACCGAAACCAAGCCCGTTGACAGCCCCCATGGCCGCCATAATGCCCGCTGAAATGCCCAGGGTGGCCGCCCACAAGCCAAATTTTCGCACCCAGCCGGCCTGCGAGCCCGCCCACAGCAGCCCGACGAAGGGCAGCGCAATCAAGGTGATGGGCTTGATGGCAATGGAGGCAGTGACAAACAAGATGCCCACCACGGGGCGTTTGGCCGAGGCGTGGTAGATGCCGGCCACGACCAGGCCCAGCATGAGTGAATCGTTGTGCACGCTGGCCACGAAGTTGATCAGCACCACCGGGTTTAGAACCGCCAGCCACAGTGCGCGGTGGGGGTTGAAGCCGTGGCGGGCGGCAAGTTTTGGCACATAGACGGCCAGCAGCACCACTCCTGCCAAACTGGCCAGCCGGAACGGGATCAACGCTATTTCTGGGCTGGCGTCCGGCAGCAGCACGGCAAAGTGCTCAAGCCACAGCCACAGCGGCCCATAGGGTGTGGGCGCCTCGGTCCACAGCGTGTCCGGACCCAGGGAAAAATAGTTGTTGAGCGCGGAAATGCCGTTGGTGTACGGATCCAGGCCCTGCTGCATGAGCCGGCCCTGGCCAATGTAGGCATAGGAGTCGCGGCTGAACAAGGGCAGGGCCACCATCATCGGGGCAACCCACAGGATGAGGGCTTTTTTCAGCACGGGTGCGGAGTCGTCGTCCCAGCCGGCCAGGTGCTGGCGCAGCCGCAACCAGGCCCGCAGCATCAATGCCGCACCCACGCAGAGCATGACGGTGGTGGTGACAACAGCCACAGGAGTTGTCCTGGCCAGGATGAACAACGGATTCCTGATCAACACCGAACTGCTGGCCAGCCAACCGACACCCAGGGAGCCAAACAGCAGCAGCATGGACCCGGCAAACCCCTGCCAGATGGCCGATGTGGCTGTGCCGGTGCGAAAAGGCAGCTTGTTCAACAACTTCTTCTTCATCTCCGGCAGGGCTGCGCGCGTGCTGGTCAACAACTAACTCCTGAAATTTTGACGCCTTCAAGGCAGGACTGGTTGGCGTTCACATGGGCGGGCTGGCCCGGGCAGCGACTACGTGCTGCGCTAATATGTAAACAGCCAAGGATACCGTTCTTGGCAGTCTACCCACTTCAACCGGGCAGTTCACTGGAAAAGGCGCATCGCGCCGACCGGGACTGCCTCTGGCCCAGCCCGCCGCACCACTGCACGCCACACCACTTCACGAAGGACCGGACCATCTCCACGGACACGTTTTTTGCCGCCCTCGCCCGATGCCGGAATGCGCTGCTGCCCACCCGGACCCAAAACTGGCTGCACACCCCGCGTGGCATGTGGACCGTCTTTGCTGCCATCCATCTGGTGTTCCTGCTGCTGGCGGGCATCCTGTCGCTGCGCGGCGAGGCCTTTAGCGACACTTTCATCTACCGCATCTGGGCGTCCGTGGACTTCAACGAGACCCTCGTCGTGGGCCCCAGCCCCTGGGTGTACCCGATCCTTGCGCTGATCCCCATGGCCATCGCGGATCTCTTTGGTCCGAGCCCGTTCCTGTTTATCTGGGTGCTGATGATCGCAGCACTGAACACCCTGGCCGTGGGCAGGCTCACCGGCTGGGGCAAAAAACGCGAAACCATTCCGGCGGGCCTGTGGTGGATCGCCTTCACCGCCTTGTTGGCCTGGCTGGGCTTTGCCCGCGTGGACGGTCTCACGGCCCCGGTCGTCTTGATCGCCTTGTCCATCGGTGTCGCGAGCCCGTTCCTGACCTCGGTCATCCTCAGCGTCGCGACGTGGACGAAAGTCTGGCCGGCCGCCGTCGTGCTTGCGCTTTTCACTGTGGTCAAGCAGCGTGTGCAGGTGGTGCTGGCCGGCGTGCTCGTCACGGCCGTGGTTGTGGCCGTGGCGCTGGCCATGAATGCGCTGCCCAAGCTGTTGAATTTCCTGCTTGAGCAAGGCGACCGCGGCATGCAGCTTGAGGCCACCTTCACCACGCCCTGGCTGTGGATGAGCGTGCTGGGCCTGGGCGGGGCGCGCATGTACATGAACCAGGACATCAACTCCATGCAGGTCGACGGCCCCGGCTCCGAGGTCATGAGCTTCCTCATGCAGCCGCTGCTGATCGCCGCCGCGCTGCTGGTTGCCGCCCTGATTTTCTGGGCCCTGCACACCGGCAAGCGCAACGGCGGGGCCGACCGCACCGCCCTGCTGCTCTTTGGATCCCTCGCCCTGGTCACGGCCTTCGTCGTGTTCAACAAGGTCGGCTCCCCGCAGTTCATGGTGTGGCTGGCCCCGGCCGTCGCCGTCGGCCTGTCCTACCAGTGGAAGGCCTGGCGCGTTCCGGCCACCATGCTGATCGGCGTGGCCATCCTGACATTCCTGGTCTACCCGCTCTTTTACGACGCCCTGTCCCACAACAACCCGGCCATGGCCGCCGTCCTGACACTGCGAAACCTGCTGCTCGTGGTGTTGTTTGTCTGGAGTGTGCGGCAGCTGTTCCTGATGGGGCGCAACCCTTCCCGGATTCCCAGGCACGACGCCGGCCCCTCCGCCGCCGGCAAACCGGCCCCCGCCGTGGCCGCCGATGCGTCCCTGACCAAGGAGCCTTGAGATTTCAGCTCCGTTGTTTGACCGGGTTCTCGACCGGGCCGTGCGCATCCGCGGAAAGTTCCTCTCCCCCACGGTGATTGCCTGGTTCCGCACGCCCGCCAGCGTGTGGTGGGGCTTCGCCGTCGTCCACGTCTTCTTCCTGGCCTGGATGATGAGCTTCATCGTCCACGGCGACACGTTCAGCGACACCCAGCAATACCGCCAGTGGGCGCTGCTGGGCTACAACCCGTCGGACCTGGGCGGGGCGATCAGTCCCTGGGTGTATCCGCTGCTGGCGCAGCTGCCCATTTTTGCTGCGAACATGTTTGGCCCGTCGCTGTACCTGCTGGGCTGGACGCTGATCATCATCGTCTTCAACGGCGTGGGACTGGCGTTCCTGACCCGCGGGAAACGCGCCCGCAGCGGCATTGCCCCGGCCTGGTTTTGGCTGTTTTTCACCTTGTTCATGGGTTTCCTCAGCTTTGCCCGGGTGGAGGGCATCACGACGTCCCTGGTGCTGATTGCCCTGCTTTACGCGGCGGAGCGGCCGGTGGTCGCGGCAGTCCTGCTGTCGGTGGCAACCTGGATCAAGGTTTGGCCCGCAGCTGTCATCGCCCCGCTGCTCATCGCCAGCGCGAAGCGGGTCCAGGTGTTCCTGGCCGGTGTGGCTGTCAGCGCCGCCGTGGCCGCCGTGGCGGTGGTGACGGGGGCCGGCACGCATTTGCTTGATTTTGCCATCAACCAGGGCGACCGCGGCATGCAGCTGGAGGCCACGTTCTCGACCCCGTGGGTGTGGCTCAGCGTGTTCCGTGTGGGCGGGTCGAAAATCGCCGACAACGTGGCCATCAACTCCACCGAGGTGTACGGACCCGGCGCCGAGGTGGCCGCCTGGCTGATGCAGCCGCTGCTCATCGCTGCCGCCCTGATTGGCGCCGCCCTCATGGTGTGGGCCCTGCGCCGCGGCGCCCAGCGTGAGGAACTGCTCCTTGAGGGCTCGCTGCTGATGGTCACCGCGTTCATCGTCTTCAACAAGGTGGGTTCGCCGCAGTTCATCATCTGGCTGCTGCCCGTCGTGGTTGCCGGCTTGGTGCACGACTGGGACAGGTGGAAGGTCCCCGCCACTTTGCTGATGGGCATCGCCTTCACCACGTTCATCATTTATCCTTTGTTCTACACGCCGCTGATCCATGCAAACCCCGTCATGGCGGCGGTGCTGACAAGCCGCAACGTGCTGCTCGTGACACTGCTGGTCTGGGCCGTGCGGCGCACAGTGGAGCTGGGCCGCAACGCCGTGCCCGCAGCCACCGCGAGCGCGTAGCCGGGACGCCCGTGCTGCTTCCGCGTAGCCGCAGTCGGCTGCGTGCGCCGAGAATGGCCCCAAGCAGCGTGAACGCCTGTCCGTCTCCGCGAAGATCGGTCTAGCCCGCGAGAAAGGTGTTTCTCCGGTGGTGTTTCGCGGGTTGGACCCATTGTCGCCGCGAGCGCCTCACGGCACAGCCGAAACGCGCCCGGCATCGGACCGCAGCCCGCCACCCCGGTGCAGCACGTTTGTTCCGGCCACGCCCGACGGCAACCGGCCGTTCAGGCCACCGGCACGGCTTCGCGGCTGAACAGCAGCCTGCGGGTGTGCACGTCAACGACCAGCAGGTAGATGACTCCGGCCCACGCCACGGCCATCGACAGCACCTCCGTCGCCACCGGCAACTGCACAAAGCCCCACACAAAAAGCTGGTCCTGTGCGCCGAACACCACGAAAAACGCAATCACCACATAGCAAAGCTTCGTCTGCCAGTTGTTGCGGACCCCTGTCACGGCCAGGAAGGGCAGGAACCAGAGGATGTACCAGGGCTGGATGATGGGAGCCAGAAGCACGACGGCGGCAAACGCCAACCCCATCCGGCGCACCGCATTCTTCGGGTCGCCAAGGACCGCAAGGCAGGCGGCGACAGCGATGCTGGCCAGGGTCAGCACGGTACGGAATCCGCGGGCAACGAGCAATCCGTCCAGGCCCAGCGCATTGGCTGCAATTTCAACCATCTGCCCGCCAAAACCTGACGGCGAATAACCGGTGTAGCCCGGGTTGGTGTCGGTCAGCGCCCAGGTCCAGCCAAGCCCCAGATTGCCGGGAATACCCATGAGCCACAACAGTGCCAGGCTCAGCGATCCGGTGGCGGCCCAGAACAGGAACCGCCGGCCCCATCCGGCAGCGCGCCCGGCCCACAACAAACCGATGAACGGCAGCAGGACAATGGTGATGGGCTTGACGGCGATCGAGGCCGTGACCAGCACAACCCCCAGCACGCCGCGCTTCGTGGCGGCATAATACGTGCCGGCAACGGCCAGGCCAAGCATCAGCGCGTCGTTGTGCGCGCTGGCAATGAACGAGAGCAGGAACAACGGATTTGCCACCGAGAGCCACAGCGCCCTGGCACCGTCAATGCCGTGCAGCCGTGCCAGTTTTGGCACATAGATCACGCACAGGGCCACACCAATGCAGGCAACCCCGCGAAACAACAGCACCGAAATGTCAGGCTGCGCCCCTGTTAAGGCCACCACGCCGCGGCTCAGCCACAGGAACAGCGGCCCGTAGGGCGTGCGGTTTTCAGCCCACGACGGATCCGTGCCCTGCATGAACCAGTTGTTAAGCGCTGAGATCCCCGTGGTGTAGGGGTCCAGGCCCTGCGCCATGAGCCGGCCCTGGCCTGTGTACGCGTACACATCGCGGGAAAAGATGGGGACGGCGACCAGCAACGGCGCCCCCCAGACAACCACGGCAGCCACCACGGCACGCAGGGAACCAGTCCCCCAACCACTGAGCCGCTGCCCAAGCCGCAGCCAGGACCGCAGCAGCACCATGGTGCCAAGTGTCAGCAAAATCGTGGAGGTGATGACCCCCGCACCCTCCGTGCGCATGGCAATCACGAGGGGGTTGCGGATCATGGGCGAGCCGTAGGCAATCCAGCCCACCCCCACGGAGCCGGCCAGGATCATGACCGAGCCAACGAATCCCTGGAGCAGTGATATCCACGACCCGGGGACGGCGGCCGGCCGGTGTTGCGGCGCCTGAGGTGAGGCTGTCATCTCAAGTCTCCGGCCGTCGTCGTATGTTTCCTACAGCAAGATGGCGGCAGTGCAGGCTCCGCCAAGGCCGATTTTAGCAGCGCGGGCGCGGGCGCGGTTCACGGTACATTGGTCGGGTGGCTATTACTAATGAACGCATTGTGTGGATTGACTGTGAAATGACCGGCCTCGATGCCGTCAACGACGCCTTGATCGAGGTGGCGGCGCTCGTGACCGACTCCGAGCTGAACATTTTGGGCGAGGGTGTTGACGTGGTCATCAAGCCCAGCGACGAGGCCCTGGCGCAGATGGGCGACTTCGTGCGCAACATGCACACCACGTCCAAACTGCTCGACGAACTGGCCGGCGGCACCACCATGGAGGACGCGCAGGCGCAGGTGCTGGCGTACATTCGCCAGCATGTGCCCGTGGCCAACAAGGCGCCCCTGGCCGGCAACTCGATCGGCACCGACAAGGTGTTTCTGGCCCGTGACATGCCCGAGCTCGTGGAACACCTGCACTACCGGGTCATCGATGTCTCAACCATCAAGGAACTCTCCCGCCGCTGGTACCCGCGCGCCTACTTCCAGTCCCCGGCCAAGACCGGCAACCACCGCGCGCTGGGTGACATCAAGGACAGCATCCAGGAGCTCAAGTACTACCGCGAGGCCGTCTTTGTGCCGGCTCCGGGTCCCGACACCTCCACGGCCAAGACAATTTCAGCCAAGTACTGACAGCCAATTTCGCGGTTCCCCCGCGGAATTCCCCCCGCAGCAATGCGATCTGGCTCACAGTTGGGGGGAAAAGGTCCGCTTTTGGTTCAGTCCACCTTTTTGTTCGGGTAGACTAGTCGTCGTTGCCACAAGCGCGGAGGACATCGTCAAGATGGTTTTTTGCACTGCGGCGGACATGGTGGGTTTAGCTCAGTTGGCAGAGCGCCTGGTTGTGGTCCAGGAGGTCGCGGGTTCAACCCCCGTAACTCACCCCGAGTGTGGTTCTTGCGAATCACGAAACACCCCGGTCATTTGATCGGGGTGTTTTTCATTGCCCCGCGGGTTTTTGCCCGCCGTTTCACCCGCATGTGCCCAACCTAGAAAATGATTTCCAGCCTGAAAAGGAAGCCGTCATGACCATCCTGCCCGTGACCATCTTGGGTGAGCCCGTGCTCCACCGCCGCGCTGACGAGGTCAAGGACTTCGATGAAGACCTCAAGACCCTCGTGGCCGACATGTACGAAACCATGGAAGCCGCCAACGGCGTGGGCTTGGCGGCACCGCAGGTAGGTGTGGGCCTGCGGATCTTCACCTACAAGATGGACAACGACGACGGCGTCCCCGCCCGGGGTGTTCTGGTGAACCCCACGCTCACGGTTGGCAAGATTTCGGGCAACACCCCGGACCCTGACGACGAGGTGGAGGGCTGCCTGTCGGTGCCCGGCATCGACTTTCCACTCAAGCGCGCCGAATGGGTGCGTGTGCGCGGATTCGATGTTGACGGCAACGCGCTGGACTTTGAGGCGACCGGCTGGTTTGCCCGCTGCATGCAGCATGAATATGACCATTTGGACGGCAAACTCTACGTTGACCGCCTCAACGCCCGTTATTCCAAGAAGGCCAGGCGCTCGGCCAAGAACAACGGCTGGGGCGTGCCCGGTCTGACCTGGATGCCCGGCGTGGATCCGGACCCTTTCGGGCACTAACGCCCGCCCAACGCATGTGAGTGATTTCTCACTCCGCATTGCCGTCGCAATATTGCGGCAGGGCGCCCCTGCATGGAGTAGTTTGGCCATACAGCAGTCTGCAATCTTTTTACAACTTTTTTTACAACGACCGATTCTTCTTCAAGAGGCGGCCGTAAAGGGGAACCATGTCAGGCACATCCACGCCCAAACCAGCACCCCAAGGGGTCCCTCGCAAAGTTGTCGGCCTTGCCGTGGCCGGTGCGGTGGGCGGCTTCCTTTTCGGTTTCGACTCCTCAGTGGTCAACGGTGCAGTCGACGCCATCCAGGGCGAGTTCGTCCTGGGGGATGCCCTCACCGGGTTCGCCGTCGCCGTCGCACTGTTGGGTTGCGCGGTCGGCGCCTACATGGCAGGCAAGATCGCCGATGCCAAGGGCCGCATCCCGGCCATGAAGCTGGGCGGCATATTGTTCTTTGTCAGCGCCCTCGGCACTGGCTTTGCCTTCAGCGTTTACGACCTGATCTTCTGGCGGCTTGTGGGCGGTCTCGGCATTGGCCTGGCATCCGTCATTGCCCCGGCGTACATCTCTGAAATTTCCCCGCGGAAGCACCGCGGACGGCTGGCCTCCCTGCAGCAGCTGGCCATCACCACAGGCATCTTTGCCGCCCTGCTTTCCGACGCGTTGTTCGCCAATTTCGCCGGGGGTGCAGCCCAGGCGTTCTGGTTTGGCCTGCCTGCATGGCGCTGGATGTTCCTTGCTGCGGCCATCCCGGCGATCGTGTATTTCCTGATCGCCCTGGTGCTGCCGGAATCGCCGCGCTTCCTTGTCCTGCAGGGCAAGGATGAAGAAGCCGCGCGGGTCTTCAAGACCATTGCCCCGGATGAGGACACCGAACGCAGCATCCGTGAAATCAAGGAGGCAGTCAAGGAAGACTCGCTGTCTGCCAAGAAGGGCTCGCTGCGCGGAAAGCGCTTTGGCCTGATGCCGGTGGTCTGGATCGGCATCATCCTCTCGATGCTCCAGCAATTCGTGGGCATCAATGTCATTTTCTATTACTCCACAACACTGTGGCAGGCGGTCGGCTTCCAGGAGAAGGATTCGCTGACCATTTCCGTGGTGACGGCGATCGTGAACATTCTTGTGACACTCGTGGCCATTGCCCTTGTGGACAGGATCGGACGACGCCCCATCCTGCTGACAGGCTCCATCGGCATGGCGGTCTCGCTGGGGACCATGGCGCTTGCCTTCTCCGCAGCCACCGGTTCCGGCGCCGAGATCAGCCTGCCCGGCGCATGGGGCCCCATCGCCCTCGTGGCAGCCAACATCTTCGTTGTCAGCTTTGGCGCATCGTGGGGCCCGCTCGTCTGGGTGCTGCTGGGCGAGATCTTCCCCTCCCGCATCCGTGCCCGCGCCCTCGGGTTGGCCGCCGCCGCACAGTGGATTGCCAACTTCATCATCACGCTGACGTTCCCGTCCATGGCCTCGGCATCGCTGCCGTTGACATACGGCATGTACGCCCTGTTCGCAGTGGCCTCGTTCTTCTTTGTGATGTTCAAGATCCCCGAAACCAACGGCATGTCCCTGGAGCAGGCGGAAACACTGTTCGTCAAGAAGCCCAAGGCCGCCAAGGCCCCGAAGAACTGACTCCCCGTGTTCACCCGGCGCAGAGTTCGAGCTGAACTTGGCGCCGGGTGACACCAGGCGCCAAGTTCAGCTCGAACTCTGCGCCCGCTGAACCGGGCGTGTACAGGAACACGCGCCAGGATCGCTAAACTGGCCAGATGACCCCTCGCACCACCCTCAGCACTGAGCTGATCCTCGATTACCTGAACATTGCAGCCGCCGACCGCACCGAATGCCTGGCCCTGTTCGACGGCGGGGCCACTCCGGCAGCCGAAAGGGTCCTGGCGCATCTGTCGTCCAGGCTGGGCAGCGCCGATGACTCCGTGCCCGACCTTGGCACCCCGGATCTCCCCGTCACCGAACGTGACTGGCTCAGCGCCATGGTGCGGTTCGTCCCTGACATCCTGCACTGGCACCAGGAACGACGTATTCCGGACACCATTTCGCGGGCCACCCTGGCCGACTTTGGCCGCAACATGGACATCAACCGCCGGGTCCACCACTGCTTCGGCATGGACACGTTCAAGTGGCTCAACCAGCTATTTTCCGGCCGCCTTTTCCAGCTGGGCCGGCTCCAGTACCTGATCCACCAGCCATCGGCGGCCATCCCGGGCGTGGCATCCGGGGAATGGATTCTCGGCATCCACATCCCGGAGGACGGCAGCCTGGCAGCCGCGACCGTGGACGAAAGCCTTGCCCTGGCCGGCGCATTCTTTGCCGAACACTTCCCGGCACAGCCTGCCAGGACGGCCAATTGCGAGTCCTGGCTGCTGGATCCCTACCTTGCCGCCCACCTTGACCCGCGCGCAAACATTGCCAAGTTCGCCGCCCGATTCACGCCCTACGGCGAACCCCGCAACGAACCAACCGATGCCGTGTACTTCACGTTCCGCACCCGCAGCATGGACAATCTGGACGCCCTGCCACGCACGACGACGCTGCAACAGATTGTCCTGGACCGCATCGCTGCCGGAGGTGCTTGGCAGCTGGGCTTCGGCTCGCTGGCTTTGCCCCGGTAGGCCGGCAACCATGCGGCAGCCGTTGCCTGCTCCGGCCCCACCCCGGTGCCGGGTGCAGCTGGGGCGGGTGCCGCCGTCGTGCTTGCCAACAAGACAGTCCCGGGCTGCGGTAAACTGAATAGTTGGTGTCCTGCCTGAAAAATTCTTTACCGCTAGAAAGTAGTCTTGTGTCCTCTCCGGCCCAGTCCCCCGCCCGCGCCACCGAAATTACCGGCCAGGCGGAGCGTCGCAGAACTTTCGCCGTCATCTCCCACCCGGATGCCGGCAAGTCAACGCTGACCGAAGCGCTGGCGCTGCATGCCAAGGTGATTGGCACGGCGGGTGCGACCAACGGCAAGTCCAACCGCAGGGACACGGTCTCCGACTGGCAGCAGATGGAGAAGGACCGCGGCATCTCGATCAGCTCGGCGGCGTTGCAGTTCTCCTACCGCGACACCGTGATCAACCTGCTTGACACCCCGGGCCACGCCGACTTCTCCGAGGACACCTACCGCGTGCTGGCCGCCGTCGACTGCGCCGTCATGCTCATCGACGCGGGCAAGGGCCTGGAAACCCAGACCATGAAGCTGTTCGAGGTGTGCCGCCAGCGCAATCTGCCCATCATCACCGTCATCAACAAGTGGGACCGCCCGGGCCTGGATCCGCTGGAATTGATGGACGAGATCACCGAGCGCACCGGGCTGACGCCGATGCCGCTGACGTGGGCCATCGGCATTGCCGGCGACTTTCGCGGTGTGTGGGACGTGCGCCGCAACGAGTTTGCCAAGTTTGCCCGTAACAGCTCAGGCGCCCAGATCGCCCTTACCGAATACCTCACGCCCGAGCAGGCCGCCGCGGCCGAAGGTGATGCGTGGACGGATTCCACCGACGAGGCCAGCCTCGTGGTGGACGAAGCAAACCCGCTGGACCTGGACGCTTTTTACGCGGGCAAGGCCACTCCCCTGTTGTTCTCCTCCGCCGCCCTGAACTTTGGCGTCAAGCAGATTCTTGACACCCTGGTCGACTTCGCCCCGCCGGCGTCCCCGCGCGCCGACGTCACAGGCACCGCCCGCGCCGTCGAAGCCCCGTTCTCGGGTTTCGTGTTCAAGGTCCAGGCCGGCATGAACCAGGCCCACCGCGACCACGTGGCCTTCGTCCGTGTCTGCTCGGGCATGTTTGAGCGCGGCATGGTCGTCACCCAGACGCGCACCGGGAAGTCCTTCGCCACCAAGTACGCCCAGCAGGTCTTCGGCCGTGACCGCGAAGTCATCGACACCGCCTTCCCTGGCGACGTCGTCGGACTCGTCAACGCCTCCACCCTCCGTGTGGGCGACAGTCTCTTCGTCGAGGAACCCGTGGAGTACCCGGCCATCCCGCTGTTCGCCCCGGAACATTTCCAGGTGGCCCGCTCCAAGGACCCCAGCAAGTACAAGCAGTTCCGCCGCGGCATCGAACAGCTTGAACACGAGGGTGTCATCCAGGTGCTGCGCTCGGACCTGCGCGGCGATCAGGCACCGGTGCTTGCCGCCGTCGGCCCCATGCAGTTCGAGGTTGTCGAGGACCGCATGCACCACGACTTCAATGCCCCCATGCGCCTGGAACGGCTGCCGTACTCCCTTGCCAGATTGACGACGCCGGAGGCAACCGAAACGCTGGCAAACCTCCATGGCGCTGAGGTGCTTGAGCGCAGCGACGGCGAGTTCCTGGCATTGTTCAACGACATTTGGGCCATGCGCCGGGTGGAAAAGAACCACCCGGACCTCCCGTTGGCCGAAATCGGCACCTCAATGCAGAAGTAAACTTTCCGGCTCCAATCCTCCTGCCCTCCGGCTGCCTTCCCTCAGTGTGCGTTCCATCAGTGTGCTTTCCATCAGGGGAGGTAGCCGGAGGGCAGGCTTTGTTGTGCCGGACACGGGCCAAGCACCCGTTTCATGGCGGCCTTCTCCGCCGGGGTGACCCACAGGTGGTAGGCGGCCTTGACCGAGATTTGGCGGGCAACATAGTGGCAGCGGAACTTCTTGGAGGGGGGCAGCCAGGTGGCGGCGTCGCCGTCGGACTTCTCCTGGTTGGCCGGACCGTCCGCCGCCAACAGGTTCAAGGGATCGTTGGCCAGGCTCTCGCGTTGGATCGGAGTCAGCGCGGCGGCCCCCGTTTTCCAGGCGTTGCCCAGTGCCACGACGTGGTCAATTTGTACGGCCGCGCTGCTGTCCTTGCCCCGTTGGAAGTGGATTTCCTGTCCGGTGTAGGGTTCTTCGAGCACTCCGGAGGCTACTGTGCACAGGGATCCGCTGGTGAAGTTGGCATCCTGGAGGTCCCTGCGCAGCACGTCATTGCGGGTGTCGCAGCCGTTGGCGTCGGCGTCCAGCCAGGCTTCGCCAAAGGCGCTGCGCTGATACTCGGTGCCCGGAGCCTTGCCCTTGACCTGCAGCGTTTCCAACAGGGCCAGTGCCGTTCCGGGTCCGACAGCAACCACAGGCTTGCCCAGCGCCGGCGCCAGTGTGCTGAGCACCGGCGGCGGGCCGGCCCCGGGCTCAAACGGCCACCGGCCCGAGCTGTGCAGCCAGCCGGTCAGGACGATCAGGACAATCAAAGCCAGTGCAACAGCGCTGCGCACGGGAGCTGCTCGTGGTACGTCGGAAACGTCTAATGGTGCCGGCTCGCGGGCAAGTGCGTGCCGCCGCGGCGGATATACGGTGCGGCGGGGCCGGTAATCTTGCGCATGCCGTGCCATCTAACGTGCCCACCCCTGCCTCGCCCGGAGCAGCAAAGCGCAGACAGGATGAGGGCCCGCGAACGCTGTGGCGCATGGATCGTGATGGTTTAAGTCTAAAACGCGGCACCCCGGCGCACTCCCGGTTATCCACAGGTAAGGGTGGGTCTGTGGCATTTCCCTGCTCCGCGCAACCATTGCGGCAGGGAGATGCCCGGGAGTGTCACGGTCCAGCTAAGTCACCGGACCATCCGTCACCGCTACGTCGCCGCCGCGGTGAGAGGAGGCGCGGGATGGTGCAGTTGATGCCACCCATCGCCGATCCACGAATGTTCCCCGCGTGGGCTGTGGCCTCTTCCACAGTCTCCATGGCAAGGACACTGTGGCACGCATGCTCCGGGGAGGGTGGCAACGTGGCAGCACGAAGCCCCGCCCACTTGCGTGGACGGGGCTCGCGGGTTGCGCTCTAGCCGAGATTTGCGACCGCGAAGTCAGCCTCTTCGGCGGTGAATTTCTCACCATACTCACTGGTGAGCTGATCGCGAATGCCTTCTGGGGACATGGCCATTGTCTCCTGGTAGTTCTTAGCCGTGGCCAGGGCGTTCGCATTCCAGTCAGCGTCTATGGTGTCCACAGCATACTGGGCTGCCTCCGCAGAGAACTTGTCACCGTACTCACTCGTCAACTGGTCAAAGAGGCCGGCTTTGCTCATGTGCATAATCTGGGAATAATTCTGAGCACTTTTCAAGGCCGACTTGTATTCGCTCGGTACATCTTCGACCTTTGGTGCCGCCTCAACCGGAGCCGCTGCTGCTTCGGCAACTGGCTCGGCAACTGGCTCGGCAACCGGAGCTGCTGCCTCAGATACGACCGGCGAAGAGGCTTCGGTGCCTCCGCTCGCCACGTCCAGATCGGAGCACGCAGCCAGACCAAATGCCATTACGGCAATAAACGCAAGTGATGTCAACTTTTTCATTTGAACCCCATAAATTGATATTTGTGGATGAAAAAGCAGTCTATGAACAGGGTCTGACATTCACGGCTTTACTGCGGTTCGATGCCACCACACAGCGCAGGGAACACTGCTGCGCCATCCCCCGCCCCGCGTGCAGGGAAGTGCTCAACCAGGCGTGGCCGGGTTGGGCGGGGTGAAGTTCATGTGTTGAGAGGTTACCGAAAAGTGAAGTGGGGCGCAGAAATATGCGGAAGCAATCACCGGCCAATGAGCGCGGAAACCGGACCGCGAACCGAGGCTTTCCCGCTGGATCACCGGGAATATTTTGCCTGTTTGTTGGATAGGGCAGCCGATACGCCGGGTTTTGTCATCCGTCGCAGTTACCCACGGCGGAGAGGCAACCATCCATCTACGAACGCCGTTGCCGACGCCCTCTAGCAGCCTACCCAGGCACTCAGGCGAACAGCCCTCAAACATGCCCTGTCTGGCCTTGCTCCGGGCGGGGTTTACCGAGCTTCCCCAGTCACCTGGGGAACTGGTGGTCTCTTACACCACCGTTTCACCCTTACCCGCTCCAGCCTTTCAGCCGTGCGGGCGGTCTACTTTCTGTGGCACTTTCCTGCGGGTTGCCCCGAGTGGGTGTTACCCACCACCCTGTCCTGTGGAGCCCGGACGTTCCTCGAGCCACTTGCGTGACTCGCGGTTGCCTAGCTGCCCTATCCAGTGAACAAGTCTACCGTCTGGCCAGACAATGTTCGACGACGGGACCCTCTCGGGCGAGGCGGCCCCTGGGGCGCTGGTGACGCTGGCAGCAAGTTGTCGAGATTCTGCCGTAGCGGCTGAAAGCCGGGCTTGCAGGAAGTCCGGGAAAATAGGCTCTGGCGACTCTTCCGTGGGTAAATCCGTCGAGCACCCGCCCTCCAGGTCTGACTGTCGCTATTCGAGAGGCCCCACAATTGGATCCAAACGGCTCGGCCGGGGTGGAAGTGGAAATACACGCCGAGAATGGGTCGAACCCTCGTAGTTCTGAGGCCGTCTCGTCGAGAATGGTTCAAGCCCGCGAGAAGGCGCATCTTCGACGCATTCTCGCGGCCCAGGGTCATTCTCGGCGGAACGGGAAGAGGGACGCCGCGACCCAGGGCCATTCTCGACGCAGATCACACCCTCCGACACGAGTTTCCCGTACCACTGCGAAAGGAAACGGAGACGGCGCCCCGTATCTGCGCGAGGGTTCGCCAAAACAGCCCTTTATCTGAGCGAGGATCGGAAAGTGCGTGTCTGAGGGCGTGCAGGTGGACCCACCCACGGAAGAAGTCACAGAAAATCGCCATTTAGTCTAGCGGTTAATTAGCCAACAGGTTTACTATCGGTTCATGGAAACCGACGAACTCAGCAGGACTTTTTCGGCACTCGCTGATCCGACCCGGCGTGCGATCCTCGCGATGCTTTCGCGTGGCGAAGCCACAGTAAAGGACATTGCGGCACCGTTCGCCATGAGCCTGCCCGCCGTCTCCAAACACCTCCAGGTGCTTGAAAAGGCGGAGCTGATTTCCCGCGGGCGCAACGCCCAGTGGCGCCCTGCGCGGTTGAATGCCGCCGCGCTCGCCCCTGCGGCCGACTGGATCGACGACTACCGCCGATTCTGGGACCAAAGCTTCGATGCTTTGGAGCAACACCTCACACAGGAATCGAAAGGCAAGAACAATGAGTGAAACAACAGGCTCCACCGTCACCCGCATGTTCGCCGTGCCGCCAGAGTCCGTCTTCGACGCCTGGGTGACGCCGGCATCATTCGCCACCTGGTGGGGCGGACCCGACATCAAGATCCCGCTGGAGTCCCTGTCCATGGATGTTCGCGAAGGCGGGCTCTGGCACGCCACCATGATCCTTGGCAACGGCATGCCCGACTTTCATTGGCGCGGCGAGTACCTCGAAGTCGACCGCCCGAACAAGCTCGTCATGACCATGACCGACGAAGCCGGCAGCGAACGCGAACTTCTCACGGTGATCCTGACCGCCGTCGCCGGCGGCACCGAGATGCGTTTCAGCCAGACCGGCGGCCACCTGACACCCGAGCAGTACGAGGGCACCACAGCCGGCTGGCAGATCGCCTTCGACGCCCTGGTCGCGTTCCTCGCCGCCTAGTGCCTGTCCGCCAGTGCCGCGCACATCAGCAGCCGGAACACAGGGGGCCGGAGCGCAAAAGGTGCGGTCCGCCGTCGAGCATCAATGCACGACGTCGGACCGCACCCCTTATGCCCGGGCTACACCAGCGCTGTGGCCGGCTCGGCAGCGGCCTCCAGGTCCGGGAAGGCGCGCGGGTGAACCCCGGCCATTTCCTCCATGACCCGGACAACCTGGCAGCTGTAGCCAAATTCGTTGTCGTACCAAACGTAGAGCACCAGGTGCTTGTCGGTGCTGATCGTGGCCAGGCCGTCAACAATTCCGGCGCGCCGGGAGCCCACGAAGTCGCTGGAGACGACCTCGGGGGAATCGATGAAGTCGATCTGCTTGCGCAGGCCGGAGTGCAGCGAAATGTCGCGCAGGTAGGCGTTGACCTCATCCTTGGTGGTGCCGTTTTCAAGCGTCAGGTTCAAGATCGCCATCGACACGTTGGGGGTGGGGACGCGGATGGAGTTGCCGGACAGCTTCCCTTCGAGCTCGGGCAGCGCCTTGGCCACCGCCTTCGCCGCGCCGGTCTCGGTCAGGACCATGTTCAGGGCTGCCGAGCGGCCGCGCCGGTCACCCTTGTGGAAGTTGTCCGTCAAGTTCTGGTCGTTCGTGAAGGAGTGGACAGTCTCAACATGGCCGTGGACAATGCCGTACTTGTCGTTGAGGACCTTCAGCACCGGGGTGATGGCGTTGGTGGTGCAGGAGGCCGCCGTGACGATCTTGTCCTCCGGCGCGATGGTGGCGTGGTTGATGCCGTGCACAATGTTCTTCAGCGCACCCTTGCCCGGGGCCGTCAGCAGCACGCGGGACACGCCTGTGCTCTGCAGGTGCTGGGAGAGGCCTTCCTCGTCACGCCAGCGGCCGGTGTTGTCGACCACCAGGGCGTTGTGGATGCCGAAGCCGGTGTAGTCAATGGTGGCCGGGCTGTCCGAGTAGATGACCTGGATGGCGGTGCCGTTGGCCTGGATGATGTTGCGTTCCTGGTCCACCGTGATGGTGCCGTTGAAGGGGCCGTGGACGGAGTCGCGGCGCAGCAGGCTGGCACGCTTGGTCAGGTCCATGTCGCCGCCCTTGCGCACCACGATGGCGCGCAGGCGCAGGCCGTGGCCGCCGCCGGAGTGTTCAATGAGGATGCGGGCGAGCAGGCGGCCGATGCGGCCAAAACCGTACAGGACCACGTCGGTGCTGCTGCGTTCGTCGGCACCGAAACGGTCGACGACGTCGGCCAGTTCAGTGCGGAGGAAGGTCTCAAGGCTGGTCTCGCCCGAGTCCTTGAAACGCGCATTGAGCCGGGCCAGGTCAAGCGAAGCGGCACCCAGTTCCAAGGTGACGAGGGCCTGCAGCAACGGCAGGGTTTCTTCCACCGGCAGCTCCACCTCGTCGATCTGGCGGGCAAAGCGGTGGGCCTTGAGCAGGCTGATGACCGATTGGTTGATCAGCGACCGGCCGTGAATGTTGGTCAGGACATTATTTTCCCGGTACAGCCTGCCAATGAGCGGAATCATCGCTTCCGCCATGGTTTCGCGTCCGATCCAGGAATCCAGGACGGCGTCACTGTTGTTTGCCACGAGTTCTTGCACCACGTAATTATCCTCTTCCAGCTCAAAACACCCTTGGTTCAAGCCCCTCAAGTGTGACAGCGCACGCATGTTACCGGCGAGTTCAGTGATGCGGTTCACTAGACCGGTCCACCGCTCCGCGCGCCGCCTCTCCCCCGCTTCTCTCCCCCGCCCAAACGCTCGCTCAGCAATGGTCGACTTTTCACAAACGCTCGCTCAGCAATGGGGCGGTATTCCGAAACGCTCTCGCAATGGCGTCGATCCTGCATGAGTTGAGGGCATCGGGCGAACGGCTAAGCTCGAACGGTGCTGATTTTACTTCCCCCCTCTGAAGGCAAGACCCCTGCCGACGCCGGTGCCCCCGCCGACCTCGCCGAACTGAGCTTTCCCGAGCTGACGCCGGCCCGGCAGGAAGTTGCCGTGGCCCTGGCCGCCGTGTCAGGCGAGGACGACGCCTTGAGCCGGCTGGGCGTGGGTGCCTCCCTGCTCCATGAAGTCGGCCGGAACACCCGACTGGCCCACGAACCGGCAGCACCGGCGCACAGCATCTACACCGGAGTGCTCTTTGACGCCCTGGGCTACCAAAGCCTGACGGCGGCCCAAAAGCGCAAGGCCGATTCCGCCGTCGTGGTTGTCTCAGGCTTGTGGGGCGCCGTTGGTTTTGCGGACAGGATCCCGGCCTACCGCCTGTCCATGGCAGTGGGGCTGCCCGGGCTGGGCAAGCTGGCGAGCTACTGGAAGCCCCGGCTGGCGGCGGCGTTGGCCGGGCCCGCCGAGGGGCAGCTGCTCGTGGATTGCCGCTCCAGCACGTATGCGGCCGCGTGGGTGCCGGATGCCGAACGCACCGTGGCCGTCAACGTCTTCACCGAGCGCGACGGCACCCGCAAGGTGGTCTCGCACTTCGCCAAGCACACCCGCGGCGAACTGGCCAGGCACCTGCTGACCCGCCGCGGCAAGGCGCCCGAGACCCCGGCCCAGCTGGCCAAGGCAGCCGCGGAGAAGTGGACGGTGGAACTCGTGGCCGGCACGGCCCGCAAGGCGCACGCCCTGAACATCATCCTGGCGGACTGACCCGCCCCTCCCCCGGAATCCGTGACGGCGCACCCATAACGTGGGCGGCGCGGGGCGGGGGCCTCCTAGTCTTCGCCTGCCACCAGCTCGACTTCGAAGCCGTCGGCGTTTTCCAGGTAGGCCGCGTAGTGTCCGGGCCCTCCCGCGTACGGGTGCTTGTCCGGGAACATGAGCGTCCACCCGTGGCCCGCTGCTGCGTCGGCAAGGGCATTGACGTTCGACGCCGGACCGGCGGCAAAGGCGAGATGGTTCAGTCCCGCCCGGCGCCGCTCATGCGGACCTGTTACATCGGGTCCGGCCTCCAGGACGATGTACTCACCGGCGCCCTGCCAGCTGCCGCCATGACCCCATTCGGAAGCCGGCGTGTAGCCCAGCTGCTCCAGGAGCCAGCCCAGGCTGCGTTTGGCCCGGCCGTACTCCGCCACCCAAATTTCCAGGTGATGCAGACGGCCGGGCCCCGCGTGCGCTCTTATCCCCAGTCCTCCGAGCGGACCAGGATGGCACCGGAATCCGGGCAGAAGACAATCGTGTCCGGGCTGGCCTTTTTGATGTCGACGAGGTCACCGGCGCTGAGCTGCATGCCGGAGCCTTCCGATTTTCCGTGGAACAGGCGGGCTGCGCCCACACCGTATTTCGCCAGTGACCGGTCGTAGATCGCCATCAGTTCCGGCGCAAAAGTGGCAGCGAGTTCGGCCCGTTCGGCCAAGGTGGCGTCGCGTTCCATTTTCAAGGCACCCAATTTGCTGCGCACCTCGTCAAGAACTTCGTCAAGAACCGACTGCATCTGTGCCACGAGATCTCGTTCGGCCTGCGCCTTGGTTGTTGCCTCCTCGAACGCCTCCATGGCCTCCAGCTCGGTGTCTTCAAGATCGGCGCGGCGCTTGGCCAGCGACTCGATCTCACTTTGCAGCGCCATCAAGTCCTTTGACAGGCCGGTGCCGCTGTTGAGCTTCGCCTCGTCGCGCTCGATGCGTGCCACTACCGCGGCCACGTCGTCCTCAGACTTGGTCAGGGTGCGCTGGGCGTCGCTGACGGCGGTGTCGAGGACCACGAGGTCGCTCTTGGCCACCGTCACCCCGGCGTGGAGATCCGGAAGCCGGGGATCATCCTTCAGTGCCTTGGCCTGGACATCGAGCCCCCGTAGTTTGCCGTCCAGTACCTGAACATCCAACAAGCGCATCTGCTCGCCCGGTGCTGCCTTAGCCATGTAAGTCCTCCTGCTACATCAAGTGGTGGTTATTCCTAGGGCAAGCCTAGTTCCCGGGCGTGAGTATAAAATCCCACGGGTCCGTGTTTGTCTGGCTCACGACCAGTTCAGCTGCAAATCCCTGGTCGGCGAGGACATTGCCCAGCGCCGTGGCCGCAGCGGGGAGCCACAGCCATTCGCTGGCAAAGTGCGAGAGGTCGATGAGGAAAGGCTTGCCGTCCGCCCGCGCTTCACGGGCTTCCGACGCCGGATGGTGGCGCAGGTCGGCCGTGACGTACACGTCGGCGTCGCTGGCCCGGACGGCCTCAAACAAACTGTCCCCTGCGCCGCCGCACACCGCCACCTTGTGCACGAGTGCGTCCTTGTCACCGGCGACCCGGACACCTCCGGCCACCGCAGGCAGGGTCAGGAAGATCCTCGCGGCCAGCTCGCCGAGCTTCTCAACCCCCGGCAGCAGGCCGACACGGCCAATTCCCTCTTCAACAAGCCCGTGCGCCGCGGGCATGAGCGGCTGCGCGTCTGTCAGGCCCAGAACGTCGGCGAGCACATCGGAAACACCGCCCACGGCACTGTCACCGTTGGTGTGCACTGTCAGCAGCGCGCACCCGCCCTCGATCAGCCTGTGCACGGCCCGCCCCTTGCCCGAGGTGGCGGCCACCGAATTCACGCCCTTCAACAACAAGGGATGGTGGGTGATGAGAAGTTGCGCCCCCCATTCGAGTGCCTCGTCGATGACCTCGATGGTGGGGTCCACGGCGAACATGATCCTGTCCACCTCGGCCTCGGGCCGTCCGACCACAAGGCCTACACGGTCCCAATCCTCAGCCAGGGATTCCGGCCACAGCTCTTCAACTGCAACAAGAATGTCCGACAGCACGGGTGTTTCCAGCGGCTCCAGCCCGGCATCGTGCAACTCTCCGTTGACCAGGCCGGTGTCCGGGTCCGGCCCGCCGTCCTGCTCGTTGTCGCCGCCCCACACGCCGTCGCTGCCGTCGTCATCGGTGCCGTCTTCGTCGCTGCCTTGGTGCGCCGGGACAAGTCCCAGCACGGGGCCCGCAGTGCCGGCCGGCTCCGCAGCGTACCGGACATCGTGTTCCGTGCCAGCCCCAGCGTCAGCGTCAGCGTCAGCGTCAGGATCAGCGGACACGCCCTCCGCGGTGCCGGCCGACGCGTCAGTTCCTGGGGTGGCGGACCCGCCTTCCGAGGCGCCGGGGGTTGCTGCCTGGGCCGCGGGGGCGTCGGTGCCCTCGGCAGCTGCGTCAGTTCCGGCGTCGGGCGTGGGAAGAAATGGTTCCTTGCTCATGTTCCTACCTTACTGGCGGCAGGGCCCTGCGGCGGACTGGAATGCCCGCCGGGAATCTTGTGGGCCCCAAATGACTTATAAATGAATATGAAGACTTTTGTATTGGGCGGCGGCTGCTTTTGGTGCCTCGATGCCGTCTACCAAATGACCAGGGGCGTGGAATCGGTGGTTTCAGGCTACACAGCCGGTGCACTGCCCAATCCCACCTACGAACAAATCTGCACCGGGATGACGGGCCATGCGGAGGTGGTGTCGGTGACCTTCGATGAAACAGTCATTCCCGCGGACACCATCTTGGACATGTTCTTTGTCCAGCACGATCCAACCACCTTGAACCGCCAGGGGTACGACGTCGGCACCCAGTACCGCTCGGCCATGTACTACCGCGATGCGGAGGAAGAGTCACTGTTCCAGGCGGCGATTGCACGGAACCAGCCGCTGTGGGCCGACCCGATTGTCACGGAAGTGTCGCCGGCGGAGGTTATCTACCCGGCCGAGCACTACCACCAGGACTTTTACGCCCAACGGCCGGAAGTTGGGTACTGCCAGGTCATTATCAACCCAAAAATCGCCAAAGTAAGAAAACATTACGCGAAGTGGCTGACCGCCTAGAACCCCCAATGGCGACTCGCTACGCTGGCGGGTATGCACAGCGTGCGGACCCTGCCATGCCTTCGCGGTTTTCCACACCCGTCTCACCCTTCGCAGCAATCGCAATTGTCCGCAGCCCACCGTTTCACGAAAACTTAAGGATCCTTCATGGCACCTATTTATGACAATGTCACCCAGTTGGTTGGCCGCACCCCGCTGGTGCGCCTGAACCGCCTGACAGAGGGACTGGCCGCGACCGTGGCCGTGAAGCTGGAATTCTACAACCCGGCCAACAGCGTCAAGGACAGGATCGGCGTCGCCATTGTGGACGCAGCCGAGGCCGCTGGCGAACTCAAGCCCGGTGGCACCATCGTGGAAGGCACCTCCGGCAACACCGGCATCGCCCTGGCCATGGTGGGCGCCGCACGCGGCTACAAGGTCATCCTGACCATGCCCGAGACCATGTCCACCGAGCGCCGCGTCATGCTCCGCGCCTACGGTGCCGAGATTGTCCTGACACCGGGTTCGGAAGGCATGCGCGGGGCAGTGGACAAGGCCAAGGAAATTGTGGCCACCACCGAAAACGCCATTTGGGCCCAGCAGTTCGCCAACCCGGCCAACTCCGACATCCACCGCGCCACCACGGGTGTGGAAATCTGGGAGGACACCGACGGCGCCGTCGACATCCTGGTTGCCGGCATCGGCACCGGCGGGACCATCACCGGTGCCGGCCAGCTCCTGAAGCAGCGCAAGCCCGGTGTGCAGGTTGTGGCTGTGGAACCCATCGATTCGGCCATCCTCAACGGCGGGGCACCAGGCCCCCACAAGATCCAGGGCCTAGGCGCAAACTTCATCCCTGAAATTCTTGACCGGGACATCTACGACGAGGTCCTTGACGCCACCCTTGAGGATTCGGTGTCCGTGGCCCGCGCACTCGGCAACCAGGAAGGCATCCTGGGCGGCATTTCCGCCGGCGCAGCCGTGTGGGGCGCCCTGGAACTGGCCAAGCGCCCGGAGAACGCCGGCAAGCTGATTGTTGCAGTGGTCCCCGACTTCGGCGAACGCTACATTTCCACCGTGCTCTACGACGACATCAGGGGCTGATCGCCTCTTCCGCGTTGCCGGAATAATTCCCGCATCATTGACGCTGTTGCTGTCAGTGGTGCGGGTCTTCTGGTCTGCGGCCCTGCGGCAGCAATCGGTAGCCTTGGCTGCGCGTTGCTGCAGGTGCGGCACATCGTGGGCGTCTCCCCGCGCATGTACGACAATCCACGCCAGGAATCTTCTGTGGCGTCAACTGAAAGAAGTCTGTGGGATTTTTCAGCAGAATACGTGAAGACCTCGAGTCGGCCCGATCGCATGACCCGGCCGCCCGCGGTTCCGCCGAGAACTTTTTCGTCTACTCGGGCCTGCATGCCATCTGGGTGCACCGCCTGACGCACAAGATGTGGGCCAACCCCGGGCTGCGTTTCCCCGCCCGGGCGCTGTCCCAGCTGGCGCGTTTTGCCACCGGCATCGAAATCCACCCGGGGGCCACGATCGGCCGGCGCTTTTTCATCGACCACGGCATGGGTGTTGTCATTGGCGAGACCAGCGAGATTGGCGACGACGTCATGATCTACCACGGTGTCACGCTCGGCGGCCGCTCACTGGCCAAGGTCAAGCGGCACCCCACCATCGGCAACCGGGTCACGATCGGTGCCGGTGCGAAGGTCCTGGGACCCATCACCATCGGCGACGATTCCGCGATCGGGGCCAACGCCGTCGTCGTCAAGGACGCCCCGACCAATTCCATCCTCACAGGTGTCCCGGCCACGTGGCGGCACCGCGATGCCAAGCGGGAGATGGCCCCGGCCGTGGACCCGGCGGAGTACATCGACCCCGCGATGTGGATCTAGTTTTTCCTGGGGACGACGGCGGCCGGTGGCCTTCCCCTGGGAAGGTCACCGGCCGCCGTACTGCTTCATACCCTGCGTTGCTGCCCCGCCGCACCCCGGATACTAAAACCGATATTAAAAACTGGCCCGCGGTTGTGGTCGTAAAAACACCGATTTAAGGCTGTTTTACGACCACGACTGCGGGCCAGATGGTGGGCGGCTTCGCCGCGCCAGTGGTGACTAGTGGGTGTCGACTGCGCTGATTTCGGACTTGTCGCCGCTCCACTGGGTGTGGAACGTGCCTTCCACGTCGACACGGTTGTACGTGTGGGCGCCGAAGAGGTCGCGCAGGCCCTGGGTCAGGGCGGCGGGCAGGCGCTTGCGGCGCAGGCCGTCGTAGTACGCCAGCGAGGAGGAGAACACCGGTACCGGGATGCCGAGCTGGACGGCGGTGGAAACCACGCGGCGCCAGGCCGGGAGGACCTCGGCGATTTCGGCGGCAAAGGCCGGGGCGAACAGCAGGTTGGCCGGCTTCTCGTCAGCGGCGTAGGCCTTGGTGATGTCCTTGAGCAGCTCGGCGCGGATGATGCAGCCGCCGCGCCACAGCGAGGCGATCTCGTCCAGCTTCAGGTCCCAGTTGTATTCCTTGGCTGCGCTGTTGAGCATGTCGATGCCCTGCGCGTAGCTGATCAGCTTGGATGCGTAGAGTGCCTGGCGGACGTCTTCAACGAAGTCGGTCCCCAGTTCCACGGCAACCTCGTGCCCGGCCAGAACTTCCTGGCCAATGGCGCGCTGGTCGCGCTGGCTGGAGAGGCCGCGGGCGAACACGGACTCGGCGATCGCGGAGATGGGCGAACCCAGGTCCAGGCCGGACTGAACCGTCCAGCGGCCCGTGCCCTTCTGCCCTGCGGAGTCAACGATGACATCTACCAGCGGCTTGCCGGTCTTGGCATCAACGTGGCCCAGCACTTCAGCGGTGATCTCGATCAGGAAGGAGGCCAGCTGGCCTTCGTTCCACTTGCCGAAGATCTCTGCCTGCGCTGCCGGCTCAATGCCGGCAGCGCTGCGGAGCAGGTCGTACGCTTCACCGATGACCTGCATGTCGGCATATTCGATGCCGTTGTGAACCATCTTCACGAAGTGGCCGGCACCGTCGGTGCCAATCCACGCACAGCAGGGCTGGCCGTCGACCTTGGCGGAAATCTTTTCCAACAGCGGGCCAAGCGCGTCGTAGGACTCCTTGGAACCACCGGGCATGATGGACGGGCCCAGCAGGGCACCCTCTTCACCACCGGAAACACCAACACCCACAAAGTGCAGATCCTTCTCAGCCAGCGCAGCTTCGCGGCGCCGGGTGTCCTGGAAGTTGGAGTTGCCACCATCAATGATGATGTCACCGGCCTCCATGAGCGGCACGAGCTGATCGATCACGGAGTCAACCGGACCGCCGGCCTTGACCATGATGAGCACGCGGCGCGGCTTTTCCAGGGACTCCACGAGCTCGGCCAGGGTTTCGGTGCGAACAAACTCGCCCTCGGTGCCGTGGGCGTCCAGCAGTGCGTCGGTCTTTTCAACCGAGCGGTTGTGCAGGGCAACGGTGTATCCGTTGCGTGCCAAGTTGCGTGCCAGGTTGGCGCCCATGACAGCCAGACCCGTGACACCGATCTGTGCGGTGCCGATTTGTGCAGACATGCTACCTCCAGAGTATTTTGAACAGTTTCCCCAATCATATCCGGGACGGCGCCCGTTCCCCAGTTTGTTTCACGATCCGGATGCCGTGCCGCAAAGATGCCACGCGGAGCCCCAAACAGCATAAAGTCCCTTAATATGGCAACCGGATGCCAAACCGCAGCCTTAGGCCCTGAAGTTCAGGAGCACCTTTCCGGACTCGGCTGAATTTCGAGCCGTTTCAAAGGCCTCGAGTCCGTCGTTGAGCGCGTATTCATGCGTAACAACCGGGTCGACCCGCAACGAGCCGTCTGCCAGCGCCTCAATCACCTCGTCAATTTCGCCATTGAAGCGGAACGAGCCCACCAACTCCAGTTCACGGGTGATCGCCAACGATATGGCAATCGGTTGCTCACCGGATGGGAGCAAGCCCACCATGACAACCCGGCCGCCGCGCACGGCACCGTTGATGGCCGAAGCGAGACCGAAATGGTTTCCTGAGGATTCAATGACGACGTCGGCCTCCACGGCAGCAATCGTTGCTGCATCAGGGGCTTGCAGCGTCACGTCGGCACCCACGGCAGCGGCGATCTCCAGCGGCTTCGCATGCATGTCGACCGCCGTGATGTGGGCGGCCCCGGCACGCTTGAGCACTGCGACTGCCAGTGCCCCGATGGGGCCGCAACCCACCACCAGCGCCGTCTTTCCGGACACGTCACCGGCCCGCGATACTGCATGCCAGGCCACGCTGGCCGGCTCCACGAGTGCGGCCTGGCGCAACGGCAGTGCCTCCGGGAGCGGCCGGAGCATGCGTGCCGGCAGGTTGGCGTAACGCAGGAAGGCGCCATCCGTGTGCGGGTGCCGGGCCGCGCTGCCCAGGTAGGTGCAGCCCGGGGACAGGTTGGGCCGGTCCAGCGGATACTTGGCAGCACCGGGGGCAGGCGTGGCCGGGTGCACCGCCACGGGTGTTCCGGCAGCGGGCCCGGTCCCGTCGGCAGCGGCGCGGATGACGGTGCCCACAACCTCGTGCCCAAGAACCATGGGGTCCTTCATGATGGACTCGCCCGCGGCGCCATGCAGCCAGTAATGCAGGTCCGAGCCGCAAATGCCACCGTAGGCAATGTCAATGACCGCCTGGTCGGGCCGTGGCGGGGTCAGGGCCACCTCCTCGATGCGCAGGTCGTCCTTGCCGTGGGCCACCACGGCCGGCGCGGTTGCGGGCAGTGTTGGGTGCTCAGTCACAGGTGCCATCTTTCTAAACCACTACCGTCATGCCGCCATCAATGAAGATGGTCTGGCCGTTTACAAAATTGGAGGCATCGGAAGCCAGCCACACGGCGGGCCCCGCCAGGTCGGCGACAGTGCCCCACCGGTTGGCCGGAGTCCGGCCCAGGATCCAGGAATTGAATTTCTCGTCGTCGACCAGGTTTTGGGTCATTTCCGTGTGGATGTATCCGGGAGCAATGCCGTTGATCTGCAGTCCACCGGCGGCCCACTCGGCGGTCATGGCGCGGGTCAGGTTCCGCAGCCCGCCCTTCGCTGCCGTATAGGCGGCTATGGTGGGCCGGGCCAGGTCTGTCTGGACCGAGCAGATGTTGATGATCTTTCCACGGCCGCGGGCCAACATGCCGCGGGCGGCTTCGCGACCTACGAGGAAGGCGCTCGTCAGGTCGGTGTTGATGACCCTGTTCCAGTCCTTCACATCCAGGTCAAGGAGCGGGACGCGGTGCTGGATGCCGGCATTGTTGACGAGGATCTCCAGCGGCCCGACATTGGCTTCGATCCAGGCGATGCCTTCGGCGGCTGCCTGGTCATCGGTGACATCAAAAGCGACGGATCGGATCCGGCCGGCCGGAAAATCGCCCGCCATCGCCGCTTCTGCGGCGGCCAGCCGTTCCGGGTCCAAGCCGTGCAGGACGACTGTCGCTCCGGCGTCGGCAAGCCCGCGCGCCAAGGCATTGCCTATGCCGCGGCTGGAGCCCGTCACCAGGGCTGCGCGTCCGGTCAAGTCAAACAATCCACTCATGCTTTGGTTCCTTAGCTGCTGAAGTAGTTTTTAGTTGTTGCACCCCCGCCCCGGTTGAGGCGAGAGTTATGCCTTGCCGCTGAGGCGGGCGATGCTTTCGCGGACCACTGCCAGATCCTGGTCGCCCAGCCCCTGTTGTATCAACGTGCCGTAGAGGGCGTGCCCGGCAGCGGTCATGGGCACGGCGGACTCCGCAGCCTGTGCACTTTCCAGCACAAAGCCCAGGTCCTTGTGCATGAACTTGGCCGGGCCTGTCGGCGCATACTCCTTGGCGGCAATGCGCGGGCCGACAATCTTCATCACCTGGCTGCCGGCCAGTCCGCCGGCCAGGACCTCAAAGAGCGCCGTGACATCCATGCCCGAGCGTTCGGCAAGCTCGGCTGCCTCCGCAAGCGCCGCCGTCGCGGTTCCCACCAACAGCTGGTTGCAGGCCTTCGCCAACGATCCGGAACCAAGGCCGCCCAGCAGGCGCACAGTGGTTCCCATGGCTTCCAGCGCGGGGCGGGCCCGCGCAAAGTCTTCCTCGGCACCGCCGGCCATGATGGCCAGTGTGCCGTTTTCCGCCCCGACGGTGCCGCCGCTGACGGGAGCGTCGATGACAGCTGCGTTGCCCGCGCTGACCCGGGCCACCTCGACACCAAAGGTCTTCACAGCCTGCGGCGAGACGCTGCTCATAACCACGACGACGGTTCCCGGCTCAGGGGGCAGCGCGCCCCAGGCGGCCAGCAGCGGTGCGGCGGCGTCGGCGATGTAGCTCAGGTCGGGCAGCATGAAAATGATGATGCGGCTGTCGCGCAACTCTGCAACTGTGGCGGCGGCGTGGGCGCCCTGCGCGGCGAGGGCGTCAACGGCGGCCGCCGAACGGTTCCAGACGGCAAGCGGCCAGCCCGCCCGCAGCAGGTTGGCGGCCATCGGGGCGCCCATGTGGCCCAGGCCGACAAATCCGAGCTGCCTGCCCCGTGCATCCTGGCCGTCCGGCACTGGGATGTCGCCCGGTGGGGATGAAGGGGCTCGGGTCATTGGGTACCAGTCCTCACAACTTTGTGGTTTGGGCTTCTGACGAGATTGTTCGTCGCATTTGTTCAGCATTCTATCCACAATTCAGTATGATGAACACCATGACCCTTAATAATCTCACCGTCGCGATTGCCGTCCCGCTCGAAGCCGAGCTCGTGGAGGCCATCAGGTCCGCCCATCCAGCAGTCACCGTCTTCTACGAACCAGAGCTGCTGCCGCCGGAGCGGTTCCCGGCCGACCATGCCGGCGACCCTGCCTTCCAGCGCTCGGCAGAGCAGGAAACCCGCTACTGGGAGCTGCTGAACAGCGCCGATGTGCTCTACGGCCTTCCCAATGATAATGCGGCGGGCCTGGCCGCCATCGCATCGAGCACCAAGCTGCAGTGGATCCAAGCCATGGCAGCAGGGGCCGGCGGCGCCGTCAAGGCAGCCAAGCTGTCCGCCGACGACCTGGCCCGCATCACCGTCACCAGTTCCGCCGGCGTCCACGCCCTGCCGTTGGCCGAATTCGCCATGATGGGAGCGTTGAACGGCATCAAGCGCACCGCCGAGCTTGCCGCAGACCAGACAGCGAAACACTGGCCCGAGCTGCGCACGCCCACCCGTTTGGCCAGCGGCTCCAATGTGGTCATTACGGGCCTTGGCGAGATCGGCCTGGAAACGGCACGCCTGGCCCGTGCCCTGGGCATGAACGTCAGCGGCACCAAGCGCAGCATCGAAGCCATCGCCGGCATCGACAAGGTCACGGACACGGCGGGACTGCCCGGGCTCGTGGCCACGGCCGACGTCCTCATCAACACCCTCCCGGGAACGCCCTACACGGAGAAGATGATCAACTCCGAAATCTTCGACGCCATGAAGCCCGGCACCGTGCTTGTCAACGTTGGCCGCGGCACCGTCATTGACGAGGATGCACTCCTGGCAGCCCTGGACAACGGCCAGGTCTCCTACGCCTGCCTCGACGTGTTTGCCGTGGAGCCCCTGCCGGCCGCGAGCCCCCTGTGGGAGCACCCGCGCGTCATGGTTTCGCCCCACACCTCGGCGTTGAGTGCCGCGGAGAACCGCCTGATTGCCGAGCGCTTCATTGAGAACCTCAAGCGCTTCCAAGCCGGCGGGACGCTGCTGCACGCCGTGGATCCCGTCCACTTCTACTAAGCCCAACCCCAAAGGGGAGCCTCCAGTGCAGGAGGCTCCCCTTTTGTGTGCCCGCATGAAGATCGACGGCGGATGGCCCGTCCTCGCGCGGCAGCCAGCGGGCGATCTTCCCTTTCACTGCCAGCCGGCGGCGGGCCGGCCCCAGCGCAAGGTGAGGGTCCCGCGGCGGGTGCGGGTCCGGCGTCGTGCCTGGACGAGCGAGGGGCCCATTAAATGCCACACGGCACCTGCCAAGGCAGGCGCCGTGTACGCGGTGGTGAGGTGCGGAGCCCCGGGTTAAGTGGCGTCCTCGACAAGGTTGAGGTCGCGGCCCACGGTTTCCGGGGCGACAAAGGTGGTGGCGAAGGAGATCGCCGCCAGGACCAGCGAGTAGCCGGCCAGCACCATCCACGACTGGTTGGTGACGGCCAGGAGCACCCCGCCCACGAACGGGGCGATCCCGCCGGCGAACACCGCCGAGATTTCCCGGCTCATGGCAACGCCGGTGAAGCGGTGCGTGGCCCCGAACAGCTCGGGCAGCATGGCGCACTGCGGGCCAAGCATTGACTGCACGCCAAGCGCAATGCCGACGCTCATGACAATCCAGACCAGCGTGACGTTGCCCAGGGAGATCAGGTAGAAGGCCGGGAAGGCGAACACCAGCTGGAACAGGGCACCGTAGCGGTACACCTTGATGCGGCCCACGCGGTCGGACAAGGCGCCGAAGGTGATCACCATGACCGCGGAGAATCCGGCGGCGATGAGCAGGCCGACGGGGCCGATGAACTTGTCGCCTTCGAAGATCCCGCCCTGGGCCGCCATGTAGCCGACAAGCAGGGTGGAGTAGATGGTGGAGTTGCCGTTCTCACCCATGCGCAGCCCGATCCCGATCAGCACGTTCTTTTTGGAGCTGCGCCACAGCACGCCCAGCGGGTTCTTCGTGACGTTCTTGCGCTTCTCCAGCTCCTGGAAGACGGGTGTTTCCTTGAGCTTGAGGCGGATGTAGATGGCGACGGCGATCAGCAGGACGCTGGCCAGGAACGGCACGCGCCAGAGCCAGCCTTCCAGCACCTCGGGACGGGCCATGCCCAGCAGCGCGAAGGTGCCCGCGCCCAGCAGGGTGCCGATTTGGATGCCCACGAACGGCAGGGCCGCGAAGAAGCCGCGGCGTTTGCGCGGGGCAACTTCGGAGATGAGGGTGGTTGCCCCGGCCTGCTCGGCCCCGGCTCCAAGTCCCTGGACGATCCGCAGGATCACCAGCAGGATGGCACCCAGCATGCCGGCCTGCGAATACGTCGGCAGCAGCCCAATCGCGAAGGATGCCCCGCCCATGAGCCCGACGGTGAGCAGCAGAACCTGCTTGCGGCCGAAGCGGTCGCCGATGTAGCCGAAGATCAAGCCACCGAACGGGCGGGCCGCGAACCCAACACCGTAGGTGCCGAAGGCTGCGAGCAGGGCCCCTGTTGCACCCAGCGGGGCAAAGAAGAGCGGGCCGAAGATCAACGCGGTCGCCAGCCCGAAGATGTAAAAGTCGTAATACTCAAGCGCCGAGCCAACCGAGCTGGCCAAGGTGGCCCGCCGCAGCTGCTCCGGATCCACCTTGTCATCCGCAAGGTCCGCGGAGGGGCGGGTGGGCTGTAAAGGCTGTGTAGTCACTGGTTCTCCCTTGAATCTCCCCAAACCACCATTGGTTCAGGCAGGCGACAACGACCTATGAGGTCGATCACTATGTTGAACAGCGTACATTACTGTGAACACATCGCCAAGGGAAATGTTTATTTATTGCTAGCCCATCGGATTTCCGAGCATTTTGGTCAGCTCCGTCAACTCTCGCACCATGGCCGCACGCTGCTCCTCCGAGAAGGTCGCCTTCAGGGCGGTCACGGAAACGGCCAGGCTTGGACCATGGGATCCCCGCGTTGGCACGGCCACACCGAGGCTCACAACACCCAGGGTGGATTCCTCGTCCTCAAGCGCATAGCCCTGGGCCCGAATTTGAGCAATCTCAGCCTTGAGCTCACGGCCGGTCCGCAGGGACTTCGGTGTCATGACGGGCAACGCAGCGTCGTCCGGGAAAAGCTGCTCAAGGTCATGGTCGTGCAGCCTGGAAACCAGCACCTTGCCCACTGCGCACAGCGTCACTGGCATCTTGTCGCCAATGTTTGAGGTCAGCCTGACGGCAGGGTGCCCCTCATGTCGGGCCAGGTAGATGACATTGTCGCCGTCGAGCATCGCGATGCGCACCGTTTCCCCCTTAAGCACAGGAGCCTGCTCGCAGAAGCGGTAGAACTCCCGCACTTCGTCCCGGCGGCTGAGGTACGCGGCGCCAAGTTCCACCAACTTCACACCAAGGGCGTAGTCGGAGCCGAGCCGCGTGATCAGCTGTGTGTCCTCCAAGGCCTGCAACAGGTTGGAGGTCGAGGATTTGGGGATGCCCAATTCGCGGGCCAGGTCACTGAGGGTCAACCGTCCCACCGTTGACGCCGCCAACGCGTCAAGCACGGCCGCCGCCCGGGTTACGGCAGGCGCCGGGGTTGCATTGGCCCGAATGTCACTGCTCTTCTGGGACTTGACCTGAATTTCGCTCACGTGGCTTCCTCGACGCTGAAGGCTGCGGCCCGGGAATCCCCCGGGCCAGGCGTTCAACTGCAAGACCGCAGTTCATTGCAGTGAACAATTTCCATCATACTGTCCATAGCCGGAGGTAGAACGTCCGGTATTGTCTTTTGGCCCCGCGAGCGGTATATTCGTGTGCAGACCTTCCACTGTGGCGTCCCCCAATAGCCACAGTGGAAGGTCCTCCAATTTAAGTGCCGGCGCTTCTGAACACGGCCAAGCGCCCCCCCGCTTCCATGGGTGAGTTCATCGTGGCACCTTCCGATCCTCGCGCAGATAAAGGGCTGTTTTGGCGAACCCTCGCGCAGATACGGGCCACGGTCCGAGCCTCCTTTCGCAGCGGTACGGGAAACTCGTGCCGGAGGGTGTGTGCTGCGCCGAGAATGCCCCTGAGTCGCGAGAATGCGTCGAAGATGCGCCTTCTCGCGGGCTTGAACCATTCTCGATGAAATTGCTGCAGAACTACGAGGGTTCGACCCATTCTCGGCGCGTATTTCCATCTCCACCCGGCTGATCCGTCTGGATCGAATGATCCGGCAGCCCAAAAGACGTCAGTAGGACCACGACGGAACGCCCTGAGTCCCTGCCGACGACATCCCGGGCGAAAGTGGCTTGAAAACTGACAGCCATGGTGGCGGCTGAACTCCTGAATCGCCCAGGGAAGGGCCACGAAAGCCCGTATTTCTAAACTCCCACCTTGCCACGCGCGAGTTGGCGGCGAAGTACCCACGTTCAGGGCGCGTTCCCGCGGGCCCGCCAGGGCAACCGACAGCAGGCAACCGCAAGCAAGACTGCGGCGACTCCAACGCCCGCTCCCCACGGCGGGACTGCGACCCCGTCAGCTGGTCAGCCAGCAGCCCCGGCGCTCCCCCGTTGCTCCCCCGAAGGCCCTGCAGGCGCTCCCCGGGAGGCCCGACCGCCACGAAATTTCCCCGGGCCCGTGCCTGTATTCGTTCATGACCGCTGTCTGGAACCGAGCTGGGAGCAATCTGGCAATTGAGCGTGTCAGTTTGCATCTTGCAATTTCAGTTGTTATATTTTTAGTACTGGTTCCCCACCACAGCGTCCCCCAATAGCTGTGGCGGGGAACCTTTCACTTTAAGCGGCACTGTGGTCTTCCGTGGTTGGTGTTGTCACCTGAACCCCGTTCACTTGGGCCGAACCGCCGCGGCCAATGCTTCATCCGGTCATTTGCAGGGGGCCGCGCATTCGCCAGGTCCCGCCGTCAAAGTCGCGCTCCAGGTCCATGGTCACGAGCTCGCTGCGCAGGTTTTGGCCCAGTCGGGCCTGCAGGCGCCACACTTGGACATCCACGCGTCCCTGGCCCTTGGGCATCCGCTGCGCGTGTTTCCACCACTCGATCCGCTCATACCAGCGCACAGGCTCAGCCCCCACGATCCACACCCGGCCATTGCGGTGCACAGCCGTCGGCACCCCGGCAGGGTCGGTTCTTACCAGTATTTCTTCCACGACTGTCTTCATGCCCCGTACGCTACGGGCAGGGTCTGACATTCCGGTGCCCGGGATGGCTCCCGTGCAGCGCCTTGACACCATCAGGCCCGGGGAGGTGGCAGCGCAGGCGGTTCCCCTCCGGGCCCGGCGTTGAGCGCCGGCTCTGCTACTTGAACGCCATCAGGCGCAGGAACTGCAATTCGCTGATGACCTGAATATCCTGCCCGGCCGCGCCAAGTTCAAGGGCGCGCTTGACCTTGCCACTGGGTGGGCCGCCACGTTCCAATTCCGCGCTGACCACCATGGTGACCTTCTTTGTGGTGCTGTTGGCAATCGTGGCACCCTTTGCTGCCGCAGCGTCTTGCGCTTCAGTTCGCGGCAGGGCGGCCAAGTCTCCGCTGAAAACAATTGTCTGCCCAAAAAGCGGCCCATGGGGATTGGCCGCTGGATTTGCCTGCGGCAGGTCCGCCAGTTTCCGCGCATAGCCGGGCGCGTAGTAGCTGGGCATCTTGGCAGCAGCCTTGGTGCCGGCCGGCCACAGTGCGTCCAGGCTGGCGGCACCGTTGCGCCGGGCCAGTTCAATGGCGATAAGAGCACTGGCACGCGCATCGTCACCGGCATCGTGGTGGTTGAATGCGGGGAGTTCCAGGGCGCCGACGACATCAGAGAGCGTGTAGTGGGCCAATTCCAGATGCTTCCGGGCCAGGGCAAGTGTGCAGTGAAAGTCCAGGGCGGGCGCAGGGAGCCCGCACACCTCGTTGGCCTTGGAAATGACCGACTTCTCAAAGCTGACATTGTGGCCCACCAGGGCGTCGCCATCTATGAAGTCCATCATGGGACCGTGAATGCCGGTCCAGTCGGGCATGTTGCGCACCTGGCTGGCGGTGATGCCGTGGATGCCCACGTTGACGGGGTGGAAATCGCGATAACCAGGCAGCGGATTCATCAGCCATGCTGCCTGCTCAACGACGACTCCGGCCCGAACCTTTGTCAGGCCCACGGCGCATGCCGAGGCACGGAAGTTATTGGCCGTCTCGAAGTCGATGGCTGTAAAAGAAATCCCCTGCATGCTTTCCCCCTGTTGCTGCGCACCGCTGCGCATCCCTGCCCGGACGGTCTGCCGGAAACAAAAAACCCGCGGTATCAAGGCTGCTGCCTTGATGCCGCGGGTTCTTCAGTGGTGGGTCCTACCGGGATCGAACCGATGACATCCACGGTGTAAACGTGGCGCTCTACCAGCTGAGCTAAAGACCCATTCATTGCTTCAGACTTCCAAGCTTTGTGCTTGTCGGCCTGACCAACGAGAAACTACTGTACATGATGATTCAGCGATTGCGCCAATCGAGTCCCAGCGCATCAGCGAGGTAGCCCAGGCTCTCCCCCACACCCGCCTCCAACCTCACGTCGGCGAGCGGGTCCCCGCGTGTTGCACCCCGGTTGATGATCACCACGGGCTTGCCGTCCTTATTGGCCTTTTTTACAAACCTCAGCCCGCTCATGACGGCCAGCGACGAGCCTGCCACCATCAGGAATCCGGCCGCGTCAACCAGCTCGAAGGACCGCGCAACCCTGTCCTTGGGCACGTTTTCACCAAAGAACACAAAATCCGGTTTCAGCAGCCCGCCGCACAAGGGACACTTGGCCACGTTGAATTCGGCAATGAGCTTCTCACTTTCAAGGTCCGCATCCGCGTCGGGCGCCGCCGACACCCCGCCGGCCCCGGAGACTGCCGCTAGGAAGCCGGGATTGAGTTCGGTGAGAATGACCGCAATAAATGTCCGCGAGTACGTGTTGTTGCAGCCCATGCACACGACCCGGTCGAACCGGCCGTGCAAATCCACGACGGCGGGGGTGTCGGCATCCCCGTGCAGGCCGTCAACATTTTGCGTAATGATGCCTGTCAGGTGCCCGCTCGCACGCAGCGCGGCTGCTGCAAGGTGCCCGGCATTCGGCACGGCGTGGTGCATGTGCGCCCATCCGACATGATTCCTTGCCCAATACCGCTGGCGCAGCAGGGGATCAGCCATGAATTCCTGGTAGGTCAGGGGTTGTCGCGGAGGGGAATTGGGGCCGCGGTAGTCGGGTATTCCCGAATCGGTGCTCAGCCCCGCCCCCGTCAGCAGGGCTGCAGGGTGCCGGCGCAGCAGTGTGGCAACACCGTCAAGTGCCGCCATGTCGGCGTCGGCCAAACCGGTGCCAATCGCACCGGGCGCCTGCAGCGCTGGACCCCCCGTCCCGGAATTGCGCTGCACGAAGGCCGTCTCGCCGATGCCCGGACGCACGTTGTCCATGGCTACAGCTGCTCCAGCGCCTGCCGGTACCGTCCGAGCGGACGGGCCTGCCCGGCGGGGGTGCTGAACATGTCAGCGATGACCCCGTCGGCAGTGAGCAAGAAGGTGCTGCGCCCGGCGATGCCGCGGGTCTCGTCAAACACCCCGTAGGATTTGGCGGCTTCGCCGTGGGGCCAAAAGTCGGCCAGCAGGTCGAAGGCGTAATCTTCACTCTCCGCATAGGCACGCAGCGTATATTTGCTGTCCACGGAAATGGCCAGCAACCGCACGCCGGCGTCAGCGAAATCGGCAAAGTTGTCGCGCAGTTCGCACAACTCACCCGTGCAAATCCCTGAAAACGCAAAGGGATAAAACACGATGGCGACGGCGGTGCCACGCAGTCCGGCCAGCGAAATTGGCTCACCAAACTGGTTTGGCAGGCAAAAGTCGGGAGCAATGTCCCCCACAGCCAAGCCTGGGTGCGCGCCGCCGTCGTGCTTCACGGGCAAACCAGTCCTATTGGCGCTTGCGCGGAACCAGGCGGGTTGCCGCCCAATCCGTGGAAACGCCGGCGGTGGTGGTGACGTGCAGCCCGGCAGTGGGCGCCGCTTCCTGAATGTCCGACGGCGGGACGTAACCTTCCCGGCCCGACTTGGGTGTCAGGATCCATACCACCCCGCCCTCATCCAGTGTTATCAGTGAATCCACCAGGGAATCCACCAAGTCGCCGTCGTCTGCACGCCACCAGAAGATGACGGCGTCCACAACGTCATGATCATCCTCGTCGAACATTTCGGACCCGATTAGGTCCTCAATGCTGTCGCGCAGCCCAAAATCAACGTCGTCGTCGTATCCGAGTTCCTGGACAAGATCCTCGTCCTTGAACCCCAATTTGCCTGCCACCTTGGCAACAGTGCCGGCGTCGGCCTCACTCACGTTATTTCCTCCTGCGGTCAACGCTTGCGCGCTGGTTGTTGGTCAGTAACCCCAGTCTAGGGGCTGTGCCCGTGTTGCCCCTACTTAATAGCGGATAGCCACAAACTTCCCGCAAGGAACCCCGTCGCATTGTGATTTATATTACGAAGCCGGCTGTGAGTTCCTTGCAGTGGACGGCCGCCGGGGTCCGGCACGCGGTCATGCGGCCGGCGCAGCTACGCACAACGGGTAACTGCGGTCTAGAGTGTTTGTACACGCCCAAGGCCACAGCATTGGGCGCCCCACACTGCTTTTAAGAGAGGTTGGACGTGGCTGCAGGAGACCAGAACTCCCATATCCTTAGCGGGTTGACTAACCAGCTGCCTGATCGCGATCCGGAAGAGACTGCCGAATGGCTTGAGTCCTTGGATTCGTTGATTCAGGAACGTGGCACCGAGCGTGCCCAGTTCATTATGCGTAGCCTGCTGCAGCGGGCCGGCGCTCAAAGCGTTGGCGTGCCCATGGTCACGACCACTGACTATGTGAACACGATCCCTGCCGACCAGGAACCCGTGTTCCCCGGCAACGAAGAAATCGAGCGCAAGTACCGTACCTGGTTGCGGTGGAACGCCGCCGTGCTGGTCCACCGGGCCCAGCGCCCCGACATCGGTGTTGGCGGACACATCTCCACCTACGCCGGGGCCGCGACCCTGTACGAGGTTGGCTTCAACCACTTCTTCCGCGGCAAAAACCATGCAGGCGGTGGTGACCAGGTATTCTTCCAGGGCCACGCCTCCCCCGGCATGTACGCCCGCGCGTTCCTGGAAGGACGCCTCACCGAGGAAGACCTCGATGGTTTCCGCCAGGAAAAGTCCCACGAGGGCCACGCACTCTCCTCGTACCCGCACCCGCGCCTGATGCCGGAGTTCTGGGAATTCCCCACCGTGTCCATGGGCATCGGTCCGATGAACGCGATCTACCAGGCACAGTCCAACAGGTACCTGAACAACCGCGGCATCAAGGACACCACCGACCAGCACGTCTGGGCTTTCCTGGGCGACGGCGAAATGGACGAGCCCGAATCACGCGGCCTGCTCCAACTCGCCGCGAACGACAAGCTCGACAACCTGACCTTCGTCATTAACTGCAACCTCCAGCGCCTCGATGGCCCGGTCCGTGGCAATGGCAAGATCGTCCAGGAACTCGAAGCGTTCTTCCGCGGTGCCGGCTGGAACGTCATCAAGGTCCTCTGGGGCCGGGAATGGGACGACCTCCTGGACCGTGACAGTGACGGTTCCCTCGTGGACGTCATGAACACCACTGTCGATGGCGACTACCAAACGTACAAGGCAGAGTCCGGCGGATTCGTGCGCGAGCACTTCTTCGGCCAGACTCCGCAAACCAAGGAACTCGCCGCACACCTCTCCGATGACGAGGTCTGGAACCTCAAGCGCGGCGGCCACGATTACCACAAGGTCTACGCCGCCTACAAGGCAGCAACCGAGTTCAAGGGCAAGCCCACAGTCATCTTGGCCCACACCGTGAAGGGCTACGGCCTGGGCACCCACTTCGAGGCGCGCAACTCCACGCACCAAATGAAGAAACTCACCCTCCAGGACCTCAAGGACTTCCGCACCCACCTGCGCCTGCCCATCACCGATGAGGTACTCGAAGCGGATCCGTACCGTCCCCCGTACTACCACCCCGGCATGGAAACCCCGGAAATCCAGTACATGATGGAACGCCGCCAAGCACTCGGCGGATTCGTCCCCGAACGCCGCAACACCCACACCGAACTCGAGCTCCCTGGAGATAAAACCTACGAGGTTGCCAACCGTGGCTCCGGCAAGCAACACGCGGCCACGACCATGGCCTTCGTGCGCCTGCTCAAGGACCTCATGCGCGACAAAGGCATCGGCCAGCGCATTGTGCCGATCATCCCGGATGAGGCACGCACCTTTGGCATCGACGCGTTCTTCCCGACCGCGAAGATCTACAACCCCAACGGACAAAACTACCTCTCCGTGGACCGCGATCTCGTCCTGGCCTACAAGGAATCAATCTCGGGCCAGATCGTGCACGCAGGCATCAACGAAGCCGGTTCCGTGGCAGCGTTCACCGCCGCCGGCACCGCGTACGCCACCCACGGCGAACCGTTGATCCCGATCTACGTGTTCTACTCCATGTTCGGCTTCCAACGCACCGGTGATTCCTTCTGGGCAGCCGGGGACCAAATGACCCGCGGCTTCATCATCGGTGCCACCGCGGGACGTACGACCTTGACCGGTGAAGGGCTCCAGCACGCTGACGGGCACTCCCCGATCTTGGCCGCCACGAACCCGGCAGTGGTCAGCTACGACCCGGCCTACGGTTACGAGATCGGTGTCATCATGCACGCCGGCCTTGAACGCATGTACGGCAAGGATTCAACCGATCCCAACGTCATGTATTACCTCACCGTGTACAACGAACCCATCATCCAGCCCAAGGCGCCGGAGAACATGGACGTTGAAGGCATCACCAAGGGCATCTACCTGCTCAAGAAGGCCGAGACCGAAGGACCACGCACCCAACTGCTGGCCTCCGGTGTGTCCGTTCCGTGGGCGCTGGAAGCACAACAGATCCTGGCCCAGGAATGGGGTGTTGCCGCCGATGTCTGGTCGGTGACGTCCTGGACCGAGCTGCGTCGCGACGGCCTCGCGGCCGAGGAAGATTCCTTCCTGCACCCAGAGAACGAACCGCGTGTCCCGTACGTCACCGCCAAAATGGCTGACGCACACGGACCCGTGGTCGCTGTTACCGACTACATGAAGGCAGTGCCGGACCAGATCCGCCAGTTCCTGCCCAATGACTTCGCGACCCTGGGCGCGGACGGCTTCGGCTTCTCCGACACCCGGGCAGCGGCCCGGCGCTTCTTCAAGATCGACTCCCACTCAGTAGTCGTCCGAACCCTGCAGATGCTGGCCCAACGCGGCGAAGTGGATGCCGACGCACCGCGCCAGGCAGCCGCCAAATACGACCTGCTCAACGTCAACGCAGGCACCACCGGCAACGCCGGAGGCGACAGCTGACACTAACGGCCGACTGACGGCGTCCGACTGACGGGTGGTTGGTGTTGCTGTGGAACATCCACAGCAACACCAACCACCCGTTCTTCGTTAAGTCGCATGTCCGCGGCAATTGCGCTCCAGCATCCGCCGCCAAACTTGTGGGGTTCACACAAATAACGCCTGCGGGCAATAAGGACATATCCTCAAGACATGGCAGCACAGAACACGCCGGCGGCACCGCCACCGGAAAAAGACTCCGCCGGCAATCAGGCACAGCACCGGCGCAGCGGAATCACGGGCACGTCCGAGACCTTGCAGCGGCTGAGGGCAAGCGTTGGCACGCTCTCCACGATGATGCACAAGGAGCTTGAAAGGACACTCCCCTGGTACAGCCGGCTCAGCGCCGACGAACGCTCGGCACTGGGCATGGTGGCACAAAATGGCATCACCGCGTTTGTGTCCTGGTACGAACACCCGTCGTCGCCCAGCTGGGTCCTGTCGGACGTGTTTGGCACAGCCCCGACCGAGTTGACCCGCTCCATCAGCCTGCAGCGCGCCTTGCAGCTGATCCGCACGGTGGTCCAGGTCGTCGAAGACAGGGTCCCGGAACTGGCGGCACCGGAGGAGCAGGTTGACCTGCGGGAAGCTGTCTTGCGCTATTCGCGGGAGGTGGCCTTTGCCGCAGCCGACGTCTATGCCCGTGCTGCGGAAAATCGCGGTGCCTGGGACACCCGGCTGGAGGCCCTGGCTGTTGACGGCATCCTGCGCGGGGAAAACGCCGACGCCCTGCAATCACGCATGTCAGCCCTGGGCTGGACCTCCCAGGGGCGCTTCACCATCATGGTGGGGCCGGCCCCGTCGGAACCCAATCCCTTGTTCCTGGCAACCTTGCGCCGCGCCGCCGGACGCTACGCCGAAGACGTCATGGTGGGCATTCAAGGCGACAAGCTGATCCTCGTGCTCGGCAATGTCACCACTCCGGAGTCTGCCTACGTCCGGCTCAGCGAACTCTTCGCCCCGGGGCCGGTTGTTTACGGACCGCTTGCGGCAACTCTGGCAGACTCCACGGCCTCAGCCCAGGCGGCGTTTGCCGGCATTTCAGTGGTCAGGGGCTGGTCCTCGGCGCCCCGCCCCGTTTCCGCCGACGACCTGTTGCCTGAACGTGTGATCGGCGGCGACGAATCAGCCCGGCGGGCACTGCTGCTCGGCATCCACCGGCCCCTGGTTGCCGCCTCCAACGGCCTGATCGAAACCCTCAGCAGCTACCTCCAGGGCGGTCATTCCCTGGAAGCCGCCGCCCGTGAGCTATTTGTGCACTCCAACACCGTCCGCTACCGGCTGCGCCGCGTCTGTGACGTCACGGGCTGGGACCCGCTGATCCCCCGGGAGGCGTTTGTCCTGCAGACAGCCCTCATCGTGGGCCGGCTGGCCACACCGGCCAAACAAACACCCGCCACGGCCCCGGCACACACCGTGTCTGGCAGCCGGACAGCGACTGCCCGCGGCAAGGGCAAAAGCTGAGCAGTTAGTCCTTTTTCGCCCAAAAAAAGTCACCGATGGCGCCCTGCGGACACCGATATTGTAGACTTCCTACAAATTGTGCAGAAGAGCTTGGTGCATGAAAACACCGTGAAAATGCCGTTAAGTTTGGAAAGCTGGTAAATGTGCTTGCAATAGTCTGCCCTGGACAGGGCTCCCAATCCCCCGGCTTCCTTTCCCCATGGCTTGAACGCCCGGGTGTGCAGGAACAATTGGCCGCCCTGAGCGACGCTGCGGGGATTGACCTGCTGGCCCACGGCACCACCTCGGACGCCGAGACCATCAAGGACACCGCCGTCGCGCAGCCCTTGATCGTGGCAGCAGGTCTCATCACGGCCCGGGCCCTTCTGGGCGACGACACCCCCGCAGCCCTTGCCTCCCGACCGGTGGTTGTCGCCGGGCACTCGGTGGGTGAAATTACCGCTGCCGCCCTGACGGGAACCCTCTCCAGCGCCGATGCCATGGCGTTTGTGCGCGAGCGTGCCAACCGCATGGCCGACGCCGCAGCGGCAACTCCCACAGGGATGGCGGCAGTTGTCGGCGGGGATGCCGACGAGGTCGCCGCCGCCATTGCCGCGGCCGGCTTGACGCCCGCGAACATGAACTCCAACGGCCAGACGGTTGCCGCCGGCACGCTGGAGCAGATCGCCGCACTGGTGGCTGCCCCGCCGGCCAAGGCCCGGGTCATCCCGCTGCAGGTTGCCGGCGCCTTCCACACCCACCACATGGCACCCGCGGTTTCGGCCTTGGAGGCCCTTGCCCCGTCGCTTGCCACCCACGCACCCACGGTGCCGCTGCTGTCGAACTACGACGGCGCCGTCGTGCCTTCCGGGGACGCGGCACTGCAGTCCCTCATCGCCCAGGTGTCGCGGCCGGTCCGCTGGGACTTGTGCATGGAAACCATGGCCGCCATGGGCGTGACGGGGCTGATTGAACTGTCCCCGGCCGGAACACTGACCGGCCTGGCCAAGCGCGGCATCCCCGGCATTGCCACGGTTGCCGTGAAAACGCCCGATGATCTTCAAGCTGCCCAGGACCTGCTGGCAGCACACTCCGCGCCCCAAGAAGGAACACTGTGAGCACCCCGACACTGAAACAACACACCCTGCGCGCCGGATCCACCATCCTGGGCATAGGCGCCTACCGCCCGTCCGAGATCGTCACGAACGCGGATGTGTGCCAGTGGATCGACTCCTCCGACGAGTGGATCCAGCAGCGCACCGGCATCATCACCCGCCACCGGGCACCCAAGGACGTCTCCGTCGTGGACATGGCCGTGGGCGCAGGCGCCGAGGCCATCAAGCACGCCGGCATTGAGGCGTCCCAGATCGGTGCCGTCCTCGTCTCGACTGTCACGCACCCCTACGCGACGCCGTCGGCTGCCGCATTGATCGCCGAACGGCTCGGAGCTGCACCGGCCCCGGCCTTTGACATTTCAGCTGCCTGTGCCGGTTACTGCTACGGCGTGGCCCAGGGTGACGCCCTGGTGCGCTCCGGCACAGCCGAATACGTGCTGGTCATCGGCGTCGAAAAGCTCTCGGATGTCATCGACAACCACGAGCGCACCATCTCCTTCCTGCTCGGCGACGGCGCCGGCGCCGTCGTCATCGGCCCCTCGGACGAGCCGGGCATCAGCCCCACCGTGTGGGGTTCCGACGGCAGCAAGTGGGACACCATCGGCATGACGCACTCCCAGCTGGACATCCGCGACTTCAGCGAGCAGGCCATGAAGGGCGACGGCGTCGCCCTCGCCGCCGCCGACGAGGCGCATTCCACGCTGTGGCCGACGCTGCGCCAGGACGGCCAGACCGTGTTCCGCTGGGCCGTGTGGGAAATGGCTAAGATGGCCAAGAAGGCGCTTGCAGACGCGGGCATCACGGCAGCCGATCTCGGCGCGTTTGTGCCACACCAGGCCAACATGCGCATCATCGATGAGCTGGCCAAGCAGCTGAAATTGCCTGAGCACGTCATCATTGGCCGCGACATTGCCGACGCCGGCAACACTTCGGCCGCCTCGATTCCGCTGGCAACACACCGCCTGCTCGCGGAGAACCCCGAGCTCTCCGGTAAACTTTCGCTTCAGATCGGCTTTGGTGCCGGACTGGTGTTTGGCGCCCAAGTGGTGCGCCTGCCCTAACAAACGTATCTGACCACATCCGTGGTTTGATCATCATGCCTGAAAAGATCAAGTCCTTGATCACAGCACATAATGAAAAGGAGCCGTCAATGGCTAGCAACGAAGAAATCCTGGCTGGTTTGGCCGAAATCGTCAACGAAGAGACAGGTCTCGCCCCGGAGGCAGTTGAGCTGGACAAGTCCTTCACGGATGACCTGGACATCGACTCCATCTCGATGATGACGATTGTTGTCAACGCCGAAGAGAAGTTCGACGTGAAGATCCCGGACGAGGAAGTCAAGAACCTCAAGACCGTTGGCGACGCCGTCAGCTTCATCGAAGCCGCACAGGGCAAGTAAGCCCCGAGTTTTGCTCCCTGTCTGCGCAAGCGGCACAGGGCATGGTGGTTGGCCGGAAAGCAGGACGCCGGCCAACCACATCAACATCCCCGAGTCCTGCCCCATAAATTTTGTAGAGAGTTGAACCATGGCCCGCAAAGTAGTCATCACCGGATTGGGTGCCACCACGCCCATTGGCGGCGACGTCCCGACCATGTGGAAGAACGCCCTCAAAGGTGTCTCCGGCGTCCACACCCTCACGGACGACTGGGTGGAAAAGTACGATCTTCCAGTACATTTCGCCGCCAAGGCATCAACTCCTGCCACAGAGGTGCTCAGCCGTGTGGAGGCCAAGCGCATGGACCCCTCAACGCAGTTCGCTGTTGTTGCCGCCCGTGAGGCCTGGAAGAATTCCGGCCTCGAAGATGTCGACCACGACCGCCTCGCCGTCGCGTTTGCCACAGGCATCGGCGGCGTCTGGACTCTTCTCGACGCGTGGGACACCCTGCGTGAAAAGGGCCCGCGCCGCGTCCTGCCCATGACAGTTCCCATGCTGATGCCCAACGGCCCGGCCGCTGCCGTCAGCCTGGACCTCGGCGCCCGCGCCGGAGCCCACACCCCCGTTTCCGCCTGCGCTTCAGGCACCGAGGCCATGCACATCGGCCTTGAGCTGATCCGCTCAGGCAAGGCCGACGTCGTCGTGGCCGGTGGCGCCGAAGCCGCCATCCACCCGCTCCCCATGGCCTCGTTCTCCGCCATGCAGGCGCTGTCCAAGCGCAACGACTCCCCCGAAACCGCCTCGCGGCCCTACGACGTCAGCCGTGACGGCTTTGTCATGGGTGAAGGCGCCGGCGCCCTCGTGCTTGAAGCCGAAGAGCACGCGATCGCCCGCGGCGCCCGCATCTACGGCGAACTGGCCGGCACCTCGGTTACGGCCGACGCTTACCACATCACGGCTCCGGACCCGGAAGGCCTGGGCGCAACCCGCGCCCTGAAGGCGGCCTTGTTCGACGCCCGGGCACTGCCCGAGGACGTTGTCCACGTCAACGCCCACGCAACGTCCACTCCCGTGGGCGACCGTCCCGAGTACTCGGCCCTGAAAGCCGCCCTGGGCGAGCACGTCAACAACGTGTGCGTCTCGGCCACCAAGTCGCAGATGGGGCACCTGCTGGGCGCCTCGGGTGCCGTCGAGTCGGTGCTGACGGTGCTGGCCGTCTACCACCGCCTGGCCCCCGTCACCATCAACCTGGAAAACCAGGACCCGGAAATCCCGCTCGACGTTGTCACGGGCACCCCGCGTGAACTGCCCGATGGCGAGATCATGGCCTTGAACAACTCCTTCGGCTTCGGCGGGCACAACGCCGTCGTGGCCATCCGCAGCACGGGCCCCAAGGTTGAGATGGACTAACACCCCCTCCCCACCTCCGCCACCAACTAACCCGCAGTTATGGTCGTTAAAACAACTTTTTTACGTTGATTTAGCGACCACAACTGCGGGTTAGATTTTTAAGGTTTTTAAGGTTTTTAAGGTTCTTAAGGGAAGGAAGGCAGATCAGCCTACGTGGTGCAGCCAGCGCACGGGCGCCCCGGCGGCGGCATGGCGGAATGGTTCCAGTTCCTCGTCCCACGCCTCACCCAGGGCAAGCGACAGCTCCTGGTAGACGAGGGAAGGGTCGCCCTTGCCTGCTTCATAGGCGTATCGGATGCGGTCCTCGGACACCATGATGTTTCCGTGAACGTCGGCAACAGCGTGGAAGATGCCGAGCTCAGGGGTGTGGGACCAGCGCGATCCGTCGACGCCGGCACTTGGATCTTCCGTGACTTCGTAGCGCAAATTTGCCCAGCCGCGCAGCGCCGAGGCAAGGCGGGCGCCTGTTCCGGCGGGTCCGTGCCAGGAAAATTCGGTGCGCAGCACATTGGGCGCCGCGGGCTGTGCAGTCCACTGTAGGTCCGTGCGCTGGTCCATCACCGCGGCAATGGATGATTCAATATGCGGGCACATGACAGCCGGGGCTGAGTGCACAAACAAAACACCACGCGTGTTTCCGACCTTCATTCCATCCTCCATTGCAGTAGGTGCGTCTTCCCCAACGACCTTCTTAGGATGGAACTGGTGTTGCGTGGATCCGATGTGAACTGACCCTGATTGTCCGGCTGTGAGGCCGGGCCTTTCGTTATTGAGCGTTTGCTCCCTTTCATTGTGCCGTAGCTGAGCTGATTACGCCACCGTAGGGACTTTCCATGACGGCCATGGGCCAATTTTTCTCTTTAGGCCCTCGGGTGGGCTGTTCGGTAGCTGTCCCTGAGCCGCTCCACCGAGACATGGGTGTACAGCTGTGTGGTGGCCAGGGAACTGTGGCCGAGAATTTCCTGCACGGCGCGCAGGTCCGCGCCGCCATCCAAAAGGTGCGTGGCTGCGGAATGGCGCAGGGTGTGCGGTCCGGTGGCGGAGGTGTCCCCCAGTGAAGCAAGGTGCTTGTCAACCACTGAGCGCACAGTGCGCTGGTCGACGCGCCCGCCCCGTTGTCCGAGGAATAGGGCGGTGCCGCTTTTTGGCTTGTGCAGTTTGTTTCGCCCCACGTCCGCCCAGCGGCCCAGGGCAGTGTCGGCGGGCAGCCCGAAGGGCACTGTGCGTTCCTTGTTGCCTTTGCCCACCACACTGACTGTGCGTCGTTCCCGGTTCACATCAACGAGGTCCAAGGCAGCCATTTCACCCACGCGGATTCCGGTCGCGTACAGCAGTTCAACCATGGCCAGGTCACGCAGTGGAATCGGGTCGCCGGTTTCTGCGGCGGCGGCCAGCTCTTCAAACAGCCGCCGCACCTGCTGTTGCTGCAAGACGGCGGGCAGGTTCTTTTCACGCTGCGGCGCTTTCAACCGCAACGCCGGATCCACTGCAATGATCTCTTCCCGCAGGGCCCAGGAGGTAAAGCTGCGCGCCGTGGCTGCGCGCCTGGCAAGTGTCGAGCGGGCCAGACCCGCGGCGTTCTGCTCTCCCATCCAGCGTCGCAGGGACCCCAGGTCCAGCTCGGCCAGGGAGGTGTTGCCTTCCGTGACGGCGTGAATCAACAGGGCATCAATGTCCCCGCGGTACGCCCGGATGGTGTGTTCCGAACGGCCACGTTCCGCGCGCAGGTAGCGCTCGAATGCATCGGCCGCCTGGGCCAAAGCGGGCGGCAGGGCTGAACGTTCTTCTGGATCCACACAACCACTGTGCGCTGTCGGACCGGCCGTGGCAAGCTGCCCCGCCGCAACACCTCGTTTTCAACCAGCCCAGACCGGCACCTATGACGTACGACCCTGGCGAATCACCAGTGAGTGCTTGGGCGATGGCCGCGATGGCGTCGTCGACCCTCAGCACTATTGACTGGCCGCCGACACTGGTGCCGGTGCCCAAAGCCGGCTGGGTGAAGGAGCTGACATCACCGCCACGGACACTTTCCAGGCTTGGTGCGAGGTTTGCAACCACCCCCGCATCCAGGCCCGAACCACCACTGATGCAGGGTGCCACCTTGTCAACGAGCCCGGTCACCTTGATCGAACTGGTCAAGGTGGCCGGGGCAAGAACTGTGTTCAGAACAGCCTTGAGAAAGTCTTGCTGGTCCTTGACACGTTGGCAGCCACCGTCGATGAAGGCATGCCGTTCACGGACGAATCCCAATGCCGGGTCTCCCAGGGCCTCGGTGATGGCCTTGAACACATGTCACCTTGAGAAGCTCGGCAGCGTGCACTGTCATCTGGCCGCCGAATGTGCGCACTGCGCAGGTGCGCGGCAGGCGCCAGCGCGATGACCGTCGGCGCAGACGAGGGAGTGGTCGTTGCGGGCCCAGTCATGGTGAGGCCACTCCACGATCGGTCCTGACACGACTGCTCTCGAGGACACCGCCGCTCAGCGTGCGGCGGGCTTCCCGTCCGCGGCCCACGCCACACCCAAGGCGAACAATGTCGACACGCCGTACTGCTCCATCGCGGCCGCAATGCGGCGCCGACCTGTTCGCGGGTTGATCCCGAGCCGGCGAGATGCCGCGTCGAGAGTGACGCCCTGCTTCATCAGCGCAAGAAGCGGCGTCCACGGCTGCTGCACACCACCGATCGGCTCGCCGCGACGCCAGAGCTCGCGGAACAGGCTTCGGCCCAGCTCAGCGAGGGCCGCGTTGCGGATACCGACCACGCTGGACGGCCACCCCTCTCCCCATTCGATCGGCAATGCGAGCACCTCGCCGTCGATCCAAAACCAACTCGGAAGGTCGTCGAGAAGGCGGAACTCCACCCCGACGGCCGCGTAGCGCTCGGCGATCGCCACGAGCCGGGCGTCCCCTGCCATCGAACGCGGGAGCAGGGCCCGCACCGATCGCTTGCCGGCGAACATTTCCGCGAAACGACTGGCTCGCGCGGGATCGGTCTGCAAGTAGCGTCCGAGATCGGGAAGCACAGACCAGGCGGTGTCACTGTCCTCCTGCGCGATGTCGTACCAGAGGTCTTCCGCCGCCTGCGGCCCATGCCGCACGAAAACGGGAACGACATCACCGGATGCCTCGCCCACAGCCCAGTGACGCAGCAGAGCCGGCAGGTCTGCCACGAGCGCCTCGATCCGTGAGACGGACTCGTCAGCTGTCTGCCGCATCGCACGCACTTCGCGTTTGACGACGTCGGCCGTCCACATCGCCGGCGTCGCATACGCGATCGTGCCGTCGCGAACCGAGATCGCACCTGCCCGCGCGAGACGCGCAACGGCGTCGGCGGCCTCGCCCTCGTCAGCGTGCGCGGTGGCGGCGAGCTCCGCCACCGACTTCGGGCGGCTGCTGTAGATCAGTTCGAGCAGTTTGCCATCTTCCATGTCCACCTCCGGAGCGCGTGTAGACACCATTATGGCGCTTGTGACCGGATCCGGACGTCCTCTAGAGGCCATGTCCGGAAGCGGTGGTTGTTTTGTCCGCTTCCGTCCATGCACAATTATCCCTAAGGGGACAGGAATCCAGGGCTTCGTATGCGCGCCCGGGAAGCCACTGGTCCCTTAAAAGATAGTCAACGGGAGGCAGCGGCATGAACAGCATGAGCAGCACGAACAAGGGCATCTTCCACGTAGTCGCCGTCTCGACGGTGGCAGCACTCACGCTGGCAATGACGGCGTGCACCGCGGGTACCGCGGGGGAACCACCACCCTCGAGCGGGCCCCCCGTCACAATCGGCAAAGCACCCAGCCAGGACGTCGTCAACCTCTACACGGATCGTGACACGGCAGTGGCCGCGGCCGTCGATGCGCTTCCGAAGTACATCGAGAAGGCGCTCAAGCAGACAGGAGTGCCCGGCGCGGGAGTCGCTGTCGTCTCGAACGGCAAGGTCGTATTCGAAGAGGGATACGGTGTGCGGGACGTGACGACGAAGGAACCTGTAGACGTCAAAACCGTGTTTCAGATCGCGTCTTTGTCCAAGCCCCTCTCGTCAAGCGTTGTGGCCAAAGCGATCACCGAAGACGCCGATCTGTCCTGGGAGGATCCGGTCGTCAAATACCTCCCCGACTTCGCGCTGAAGGATCCGTATGTGACCGAGCATGGAAAGATCGCCGACTTCTTCTCGCACCGCACCGGCATTCCGACCGGTGCCGGCGATAAACTCGAGGACATCGGCTTCGATGTCGACTACATCATGGCCCACATGAACCAGATTCCGCTGGCGTCGTTCCGCGACACCTACCAGTACTCCAACTTCGGACTGACGGTGGGCGGCGAGGCGGTCGCGGCGTCGCGCGGGCAGACGTGGGCGCAGACCGCGCACGAACTGCTGTTCGAGCCGCTCGGCATGACTTCCACGACGACCGTCCACGACGAATACCTCGCCTCAGATGATCGCGCAGCAATGCACGCCCGCACCGGAGAAGGAAAGTACGAGCAGCTGTTCGACCGTGACGCTGATGCCGAGGCTCCTGCCGGCGGTGTCGCCACCACTGCCGGCGACATTGCGAAGTGGATGAATATGGTGCTGGCCAACGGAGAGGTCGACGGCGCTGAATTCATCGACCCGCTCGTGCTCGCAAAGACCTATTCCGCCCACTCGATCACCGGTGGCGATGCCAAGAACCTGACATCGCGCACCTCGCACTACGGCTTCGGTACGAACGTCAGTGCCACCGTGACCGGCCGCGTCAACATCAGCCACTCCGGCGCATTCGGGTGGGGTACCGCCACCAACGCCACCATGATCCCCGATCTGAACCTCGGTATCGTCGTGCTCACGAACGGCGCGCCGTCGGGGGTTCCGGAGGCGATCGTTTCGGAGTTCGTCGACCTCGTACAGTTCGGCGCGGAGACGCGCCCCTGGTTGGACATGATGTCCACCTTCTTTGAGGATTTCTCCGACCCGGCGGGCGACCTCGTCGACCAGGAGCCGCCCGCAGATGCCGCGGCAGCGGGTCCGGCCGGCGACTACGTCGGCACGTATACGAGCCCCTACTTCGGCAAATTCGTGGTGACCGAGGAGAACGGCACCCTCACCGGCGCGCTCGGCCCCGAGGGTGGCTACACGTTCAAGATCGATCCGTGGAACGGCGACACGATGTCCTTCGTGCCGACCGGTGAGAATGCGCTCCCCGGTTCACTCTCCTCGGCGGTCTTCGTCCGCAACGACGGGCAGATCACCGGGGTCACCCTGACGTACTTCAACATATTCCCGGAACACGGGCAGGAGCCGAACGGACTCGGCGTGTTTACCCGGGCCGGCTAAACCTCGAACCACCAATCCGCCAGCTGGCCCAGGATGCTGGGCTGCGCCAGCTGGCGGATCGGTGACGGAGCGTCCCGAGCGACAAGGACGCCAACGCCGGTGCAAGTGTTCCGTTGGGATGTCACTTTTCTCAGTTTCGTGTCACCAATCGTTGGCCTGGGTGGAGGCCCCAGCAGGACCAAGAATCCCGGGTTGGTGGATATGCCGCGCGTCCCGCAAGGGGAAGCACAGAGTGCGCCTCAGGAAGAGGCTATAGGAATGCGTCGCAGTCGAATACGTCGTCGACAGCGGAGAGCAAATCGTGCTCGGGAAATTCAGCCTGCTGAATGACGAAATCAGCCCTGCTGCAGACCGCCCAGCGCAGCATCGATAAGAACCACAGCGGCCGTCTTCGCATGGGCGGCAACGGCCGGGTCCGAGGAGATCGCCGCTGTGCTCTGTGCGCCTTCGGCGAGGATGGAAAGCTGCGCACCCAGCGGGCCGGGGGCGCCCAGTTCGCGTACAAGACCGGCCATGTAGACCTGGAACGACTCCTTATGCTCACGCACGAGCTGAGCGACTTCTGGATGCGTCCCCCCTAGTTCGCCAAAGGCGTTGATGAACGCGCAGCCGCGGAAGGATTCCGTGCCGAACCAGTCCTGGAGGTAGTCGTAGACCGCGAGCAGCTTGTCGCGAGGGATGGTTCCCGCAGCATCGACCCGTTGGGTGAGCCCGGCTTCCCATTCCTCGTGCTTGCGATTGAGCACGGCCACAACGATGTCATCCTTCGATGGGAACACTGAGTATAGGCGGCGCAGGGATACACCGGACGCGGTGCGCAGTTCGTCCATCCCGACGGCGGCGTAGCCCTTGGCGTAATACAGGTCCTCTGCTGCGGAAAGTATGCTCTCCCGCGCTTCGTTGCTCGTCATTCTTACAGTCTACTTGACATGAGAACGATCGTTCCCTAAAGTTATGAACACAGCACGAGAACGATCATTCTCTGCTCAACTGGAAGAGGGAACCATCATGGCTTACATCACCGTTGGAAGCGAAAACAGTACCTCGATCGACATCTACTACGAAGACCAGGGTGCAGGCCAACCCGTCGTCCTGATCCACGGCTATCCCCTTGACGGACACAGCTGGGAGCGCCAGACCCGGGCACTCCTGGCCGAAGGCTACCGCGTCATCACGTACGATCGCCGGGGCTTCGGCCAGTCAAGCAAAACCGGTACAGGCTACGACTATGACACCTTTGCCGCCGACCTGAACACGGTCCTCGAGACCCTCGACCTGCAGGACGTGATCCTGGTCGGGTTCTCAATGGGCACCGGGGAGCTCGCACGCTACGTCTCAACGTTTGGCCATGCACGTGTTGCAAAACTCGCCTTCCTGGCATCACTCGAACCTTTCCTGGTTGCCCGTGAAGACAATCCCGACGGCGTTCCGCAAGAAGTGTTCGACGGCATTGCCACCGCGGCCAAGGCAGATCGTTTCGCGTGGTTCACGAACTTCTTCTCCGACTTCTACAACCTCAGCGACACCCTTGGTTCACGGATCAGCCAGGAAGCTGTGACAGCAAGCTGGAACACCGCCACCTCCAGCGCGCCGGTTGCCGCATACGCTGTAGTTCCTGCATGGATCGAGGACTTCCGCGGAGATGTGGAGGCGGTCCGCGTCAGCGGAAAGCCGGCACTTATCCTGCACGGCACCGCCGACAACATCCTCCCGATCGACGCCACCGCACGCCGCTTCCACCAGTCGCTCCCGGAGGCGGACTACGTTGAACTGGAAGGTGCACCCCACGGGCTGCTCTGGACGCACGCCGAAGAAGTCAACGAGGCCTTGCTTTCCTTCGTCAACAAATAACACCGGACGGCAACGGCAGCCCGGCGGGCAATCGTCCCGCCGGGCTGCGGACGCGCGCCCACCGCGACTGTCAAAGATTCCGCTCACCGCCTACATTTTCGCCAATGCAGGGGGGCCGTTGACTATCGGGTGGTGACTGCACTATTACGCCGCACGTGCAGGTGTTGACACCAGCACGTGTTGAGCTTCGAGATCAATTTCGCCGCCTCCAGCGCGAGACCTTCGAGCAGATTACCTCGCCCTGGCCCGACGCCGAACGTCTCCAGTTCACGAGACTCCTGGTCAGAAACGCTGTCGACAGCAGTCGAAACATCTAACGATCGGGTGCAACCAGCCACAGCAACGCATCGATGCGACAAACGGAAAGGCCTCGGGAAGAGCACCCTGGTCGCGACTCTCCGCGGACGACACCTTGGAGGATGGTCTTCAGCCGCACGAACGGGGGTGGCCCACAAAGTTTCAGTTCCTCATCTGGGTGTTAGTGCCATGAAAAATTTCCAACAGGCGGCCACTTAACTGCCCGCGGGGGCGAGATTCCAGCGATCGAAGCAACACTTATTTCAAGGTGATTCGATATGCACGCTCGTTCTTCCTCTCCAGCAGGTGCCTGCCTTTTGCCTTGATTTCGGCGTGACGGGTTACGACGCATGGCTGTTATTGAAGCAATGTTTCTGGCGTCGTCCTGTTGACGATTCCCGCCCCTTAAACAACAATTAGGTATATGCCTAAGTATTACAACGAGCTTGACGCTGTACTCCGTGCTCTCGCGGATCCGACGCGACGGGCAGTCGTGGAACGGTTGGCGAAGTCCCCCGCCGTCGTCTCCGAACTCGCGGCACCGTTCTCCATGGCGTTGCCGTCGCTCATGCAGCACCTGCGCCTCCTTGAGAACTCGGGCCTGGTCACGTCACAAAAACACGGACGTGTCCGCACCGTGAGCCTGCGACCGGGTGCCCTCGACGTCCTGCACCTGTGGCTCGGAGAGCAACGAACTCCCGCAGAACACCAAGCCGACCGTCTCGGCATCCACGTGACCCGCACCACCACGAAGGAGACCTGATATGACCCGCATTCGCATGGACCTGTTCGTCTCGCTGGACGGCTACACCTCAACAACTGCCCGATCACCCGAAAATCCGATGGGTGAGGACTGGGGCCGCCTCACGGCGGCCTACTCTGCCACCCGCACATTCCACGAGCAGGTCTTCGGCGACACCAGCGGCACAGGCACCACCGGCATCGACGACTCCCACGCCGCTGCGTTCTTCAAGGGCGTCGGTGCCGAGATCATGGGCGCGGCCATGTTCGGCCTGCACGCGTTCCCCGATGACCCGGATTGGAAGGGCTGGTGGGGTGACCAGCCACCGTTTGGCACCCCGGTGTACATCCTCACCCACCGCGCACCTCGTCCGTCGATCCCGATGCAGGGCGGAACGACATTCCACTTCCGCAACACCCGAATCAAGGACGTCCTGGCTGAAGCGACAGAAGCCGCGGGCGGCCTGGACGTGCGCATTGGCGGCGGAGTCGGCACCGCCCGCGAATTCCTGCGCGCCGGCCTGGTCGACGAGTTGCACCTCCTGATCGCTCCGATCGTCCTGGGCCGCGGAACCCGGCTGTGGGACGACCTGGCCGGTCTCGACCTCACCCACAAGGTGACGACTGAAATCGCCGAGAGCGGCACAATCCACGTCACCTTCACGCGATAGGACGCACACATGACAACCGAACGCCGACTCGCCCACGCCGGGTTCACCCTGGCCCGCGACTACCCCGTTCCCATCGAGCGCGTCTGGGACGCATTCGCCGACGCGGACCAGAAGCTGAGCTGGTGGGGCGCCGGTGACGCCGCTGAGCCCGGCGAGTGGGTATTCGACTTCCGCGTCGGCGGACGCGACGTCGACGAGGGGACATTTCACAACGGTCCGGTATCGAGGTACGAGGCCACGTATACCGACATCATCGAGCATGTCCGCATCGTCACGACGTACGACATGTGGCTCGACGGGGTCCACATGTCGACGTCCGTGGCATCCTTGGAATTTGAGCCAATCAACGAGGGCACCCGTTTCACGCACGTCGAGCACGGCGTCTTCTTCGACCAGTTCTGGGCCGACGGGCCGGGCCGTGAGGAAGGCACCCGGGGCCTGCTCGAGGCTTTGGGCAACTACCTCAAGTAAGGCACCTTGCACCACCCGGCCATGCCCACGGGCCCGACGACGCTATTGGGCGCGGCGCTTCCAGCCGCCGGCCAGCCGCTCTGCCAGCCCCAATGCTTCAAGCCGGCCCAGCCCGGACAGGACTGTGGCTGCACTGAGGCCCGCAACAAGGCACAACTTTTCAACGGTTGAGGCCATGCGCAGCGGGAGGGCATCCAGGAGCAACAGGTCCTGTGTACCCAAACCGTCATACAGGGCCGCCTGCACCTGTGGTTCGACAACAAGGTGCTCGCCCATGGCGCCGGCAAGCTCGGCGATGTCGGCGGCGTCGGTGACGCAGACAGCGGAGCCTTCCTTGAGCAGCCGGTGGCACCCGGCCGAATTGGCGGAGTACACGGAGCCCGGCACTGCCCCGACCACCCGGCTGAGACCTTCCGCATGATGGGCGGTGTTGAGCGCCCCGGAACGCCATCTGGCTTCCACCACCACCGTGACCGAACACAGTGCGGCGATCAGGCGGTTGCGCTGCAGGAATCTGTACCGGGTCGGGTTGGTTCCGGGCGGCACCTCGGCCACCACCAGCCCCCGTTCTGCAATGGTCCGCAGCAGGTCCTCATTCCCGGAGGGATAAAACCTGTCCACTCCCCCGGCCATCACGGCGATGGTCGGCGGCCGGACGCCCTCCGGCACCGTGGGCAAGGGCGGCATGGGCAACGCGCCGCCGGCGCTGAACGGACTGCCGGCGCTGAAGGCGCTGAGCGCCCCGCGGTGGGCTTCCGCGTCAATGCCGTAGGCGCCACCGCTGACAACAGTGAATTCACGCTGCACCAGCGAACTGGCAATCTCCGCCGTGACGTTGGCCCCGTAGCTGGTGTTGTCGCGGGATCCAACCACGGCGATGCACCTCGACTGTGCCGGAATTTCCCGTCGGCTTCCCCTGCACCAGAGGGCTATGGGGGCACCCAGTTCCAAGTCGTCAAACGCTTCGGGCCAGTGGTCGTCCTCCGGAATCAGCAGCCCTCCTCCCATTCTTTCCATTGTGGCCAGGTCGCGTTCGGGGGCAACATCGACCAGCCGCGGCCGCCATCGCCCCAAAGCCTCCGCCAGCCCTGTCCACCGTTCGGTGCCTGCAGCGTTCAGGACGTCGGTGACCTGGCGTTCGATCCGGGCGTTGGAGGAATCCCCGCTGCCAATCAGGGCAAGCGCTTCTTCCGGCCCCAAAACCTGGATCAAGGCCAGTCCCGGCAAATCCGAAGGTTCCATCAGCCGGGTCAGGGCGGCCCTGGCAACACGCAGCCCCGTGCCCGAAGCATTGGTTTCTGCGTTGCTCATAGTCCTTCTCCTCGTTGCCGCAATGTCAGCGCCAGCCCAACGTCATCGCTGCCCGGGCGCTCCCGTCCTTGAAGGTCTGCCACGGTCCAGGCCAGCCGCAGCACCCGGTCGTAGCCGCGGGCACTGAGCACGCCCGTGCCCATGGCCCTGTCCAACAATGCGGTGTCGTGCCCGCCCAGCCGCAGGGGTCCGCGCAAGATCCGCCCTGTCAGGTCCGCGTTGTGGGCAAGCCCCCATTGTTTGAGCCGTTCGCCGGCCAAATTGCGCGCCAGCTGCACCCGGGCGGCCACCTGGGCGCTGGATTCACGTTTCCCGGCGTCAGCGAGCTGGGACAGCTGCACCTTGTTGACCTGCAACTGGATGTCGACCCGGTCAAGCAGCGGCCCCGAAAGTCGGCCAAAGTAGCGCCGACGTGCCATGGGCGTGCACTCACAGCTGATGCCCTTGCCCGTGGCCTTTCCGCAGGGGCAAGGGTTGGCGGCCATGACCAATTGGAAGCGGGCAGGATACGCTGCCGTGCCGGCAGAGCGGTGCAGCACAAGCTCCCCACTTTCCAGCGGCTGGCGCAGGGCGTCTAGGACCCGCTTGTCGAATTCTGGTGCCTCGTCAAGGAACAATACGCCCCTGTGGGCCCGGGAGGCGGCGCCCGGACGCGGTATGCCGCTGCCGCCACCGATGATGGCCGCAGTGCTGGCTGAATGGTGTGGCCGTTCATACGGCGGGCGGCGCATCAGCTCCACCAGGCCGGATCCCCTATGCTCGAGGGAGTGGATGGCGGTGACCTCCATGGCCTCGACATCGCTGAGATCCGGCAGGAGTCCCGGCAGCCGTTCGGCCAGCATGGTTTTGCCTGAGCCGGGCGGGCCGACCATCATCAGGTGGTGGCCTCCTGCGGCCGCGATCTCCAGGGCAAGCCGTGCCACCGGTTGGCCTGACACCTCTGACAAGTCAACACTTTGCCGGCCCACGGCCGATTCCGGTGCCGCCTCAGCCGCATCGGCGCCGGGACCCCAGGTGCCGTCGAGGCCTGCCAGGTTCTTGGGATTGGCGCCAAAGTCGATGGCGACCTGCGCCAGGCAGTCGTAGCCGCGGACCTTCGCCCCTTTGACCAGCCGGGCCTCGGCCAGGTTGGCGGTGGACACGACGAATTCCTTGTGCCCGGCCAAGAGCGCCGCAAGCACGGCCGGCAGCACGCCGCGGACTGGCCGCAGCCGCCCGTCAAGTCCCAGCTCGGAGATGAACACGGTTCCGCCCGTGCCCCGGACGTCGCCGGCGGCATTGAGCGCAGCCATGACGATGGCCAAATCGAATCCAGACCCCTTTTTAGGCAGGGACGCGGGCACCAGATTCACAGTGATCTTGCGCCGGCTCAAGGGAATCCCGGAGTTTTGAGCCGCCGAACGAATCCTGTCCCGGGCCTCCTGCAAGGACGCATCGGGGAGCCCGAGCAAGATGAAGTTTGGCAGTGTCTGGCCAATGTCGGCCTCCACCTCGATCACGTGGCCGTTCAGGCCCACGAGCGCCACGGCAAGGGCCCTGCCCATTCCCATCAGGCCACGCCCTTGAGGTGGTCGATGCTGGGCGGAGCCGAGTGGTCCATGATGATGCCGACCGCGTCGATGCGCAGGGCCCCGATGACATGATGGTGTTCGCGTGCCCACAGCACCGCCAGGGTCCGCAACCGCAACAGTTTCGCCCGGGTCAGCGCCTCCAGCGGATCCCCGTACCGCCGGGACCTGCGCGTCTTCACCTCAACGATGACAAGTTCGTTGCCGTCAAGGGCCACCAGGTCAATTTCACCGCTTGCACACCGCCAGTTGCTGTCGATGACCCGGATCCCGCGGTCCTCCAGATAGTCCGCCGCCACCCGTTCACCGCTTTGGCCCAGTGCGTCTTTTGCTCTCATGACTGCCTCCACTTCCAGCTTTGCTGGCTTTGAGGTGCAGCAACAGCTCCCTGGCGCCGATTGTGGACAGCCCGGCTGCCAGCACCGCCTGTGGGGGAACAAAGCCGCCATCACCGGGGCGGAGCAACATCCATCGCCCTGCTCTGCGGTTAACGGACGACGTCGGCGACCTGCCCGGGTGGGGCGGGTCGCCGACGTCGTGCCTTGGCAGGGTTATTTGCCTAACGTGCAGGGTCTTGCCAGGTCAGCTGCCGGCGGCCTCACGGACCAGTTCCGCGCAGCGTTCGCCGATCATCATGGTGGTGATGTTGGGGTTCACCGTCACGAGTTCCGGCATGACAGAGCCGTCGGCCACACGCAATCCGGTGACGCCCTTGACCCGCAGCTGCGGATCCACTGGCGCCATCGCATCGTCGTCGGCACCCATCCGGACGCTGCCGGCCGGGTGGTAGACGGTGTTGTGCGTGCGGCGGATGTAGTCGGCGATCTCTTCGTCGCTTTGCACATCCTGCCCGGGGTACAGTTCCGTGCCGGCCCACTCGGCCATGGCCGGCTGGGCAACAATTTCCCGGGCCCGGCGGATGCCGGCGATCATCACCGTCATGTCGTGGCCCTCGGCGTCGGTAAAGTAGCGCGGGTCCACCTTCGGCTTGTCACGGAAGTCCCGGCTGCGCAGCCTGACGGTGCCGCGCGACTTTGCATGCGTGACATTCGGGGTCAGGCAAAAGCCGTTTTCCGTCGTCGGGTAGCCCTGGCGCAGCGTGTGCATGTCGAACGGCACGGACCCGTAATGCATCATCAGGTCCGGGCGGTCCAAGCCGCTGCGGGTCGGTGAGAAGATGCCGATCTCCCACCACTGCGTGGATTCCGCCACCATTGGCTGCTTCGCATCCCACTGGATGACGCCTTCGGGGTGGTCCTGCAGGTTCTCGCCGACGCCGGGCGAATCCACCCGTACGGTGATGCCGTGCCCGCGCAGGTGCTCCGCCGGGCCAATGCCCGAAAGCATCAGCAATTTCGGGGTGTCAATGGCCCCGGCGGACACGATCACCTCGCGGCTGGCCTTCAGCGTGTGCGTGCGGCCGAAAGCCGAGTCCACCACGTTGACGCCCGTGCACTTGTTGGCTTCGTCAAAGGTCAGCTCGCGGGCCCGCAAATCCGTCAACAAGGTGAAGTTCTTCCGGTCCATGATCGGGTGGATGTAGGACACGGAGCTCGACGCGCGGGTGCCGTCGGGCTGGCGATTGATCTGAAAGAAATTCGCGCCGTTGACAACCGTGGTGTTGTCGTTGAACTTCGCCCGTGGGATGCCGGCTTGTTCGCAGGCGTCCAGGAGGGCCACACCGCAAGGGTCCGACGGCGGCACGTTCATGAGCTTGACCGGTCCGCTGTCGCCGTGGTGCGGTGCCCCGGCGCCGGCGTCATCATTCGTTTCGAGCTGCTTGAAGAGCCGGTAGCCCATCTCCGCATTCCAGCCGGTGGCCCCGTGCACCGATTCCCAGTCATCCAGGTCTTCGCGCGGCGCCCAAAAAGCAATGCACGAGTTGTGGCTGGAACAACCACCCATGACCCGTGCCCGGGCGTGGCGCATGAACGAGTTGCCGTTTTCCTGCTCCTCGATGGGGTAGTCCCAGTCGAGTCCGGACTCCAGCAGCTCCATCCAGCGGTCAAGCTGGAGGATTTCCGGCAGCCCGTGGTCGTCCGGTCCGGCCTCCACGAGTGCCACCTCGACGGTGGGGTCTTCGCTGAGCCGGGCTGCCGCGGCAGCACCTGCCGAACCTCCACCAATGATGATGTAGTCAAAGTTGCGGTTGGCTGCTTCTTCAATGGTCGTCATGTGTTACTTCTCCTCCTGGGTGGGGCGGGCGTCGTGGTCGGCAAACCAACCGGTGACCTGCGGGTCGAGGTTTTGGTACACGTGCTTGGCTTCCTGGTACTCCCCCAGGCCGGTGGGGCCCAGTTCGCGGCCCACGCCGGATTGTCCATAGCCGCCCCATTCGGCCTGCGGCAGGTAGGGGTGGAAGTCGTTGATCCAGACGGTGCCGGCGCGCAGCCGGCCGGCCACGCGCTGGGCTTTGCCGGCATCCTGGGTCCAGACTGCCCCGGCGAGACCGTAAATGGTGTCATTGCCCAGGGCCACGGCTTCGTCCTCGGTGCGGAACGTTTCGACAGTGACGGTGGGGCCGAACGCCTCATCGACAAGCACAGACATGCCGGGAGCAACCTGGTCGATGACAGTGGGCAGGTAATAGTGCCCCTCCGCCCTCGGGCCCTCGGCGTGCGGTCCGCCTCCGTTGCTTGTTGCCGATCCCCTGGCGGCACCGACCTCAGCAGCGGAGGCAGGACGTCCGCCACAGCGGATCCGTGCACCTTCGTCCCGGCCCTTGCGGACGTAGGCATCAACCTTTTCCAGGTGGGCCGCGGAGATCAGCGGGCCGGTCTCGGCCTGCTCGTCATAGGGCCCGCCCAGGCGGATGCCGTCCGCACGGCGCACCAGCTCGCTGACGAAGTCTTCGGCGATTGATTCCTCCACAATCAGCCGTGCCCCCGCGGAGCACACCTGGCCGGAGTGCACAAAGGCGCCGTTGAGGGCGTTGTCCAGGGCCGCGTCAAAGTCTGCGTCCGCGAAGATCACGTTGGGGTTCTTGCCCCCGAGTTCCAGGGCAACCTTCTTGACAGTTCCGGCGGCGGAAGCGGCAATGCCGCGTCCGGTGACCAGTCCGCCGGTGAAGGAGACCATGTCCACGTCCGGGTGGCTGGACAGGGGAGGTCCGACGGCGGCGCCGGCCCCCGTGACGAGGTTGGCGACACCGGCGGGCAGCCCCAGCTCATCGAGCACGTCCAGCATCAAGATGGCTGTGGACGGGGTCAGTTCGGCGGGCTTGAGCACGAAGGAGCAGCCGGCTGCCAGCGCCGGGGCGATCTTCCAGGAGGCCTGCAGAAGCGGGTAGTTCCAGGGTGTGATCATGGAACAAACACCGACCGGCTCGTACACAATGCGTGAGAGCACATTGTTGTCCGAGGCATCAACGATCCGTCCGGCCTGTTGGCCCGACAGGCGGCCAAAGTAGTCAAAGCAGGCGGCGATGTCGTCCATGTCTATCCGGCTCTCGAGGATCCGTTTGCCGGTGTCCGCGGATTCGGCGCGGGCAAATTCTTCCTTTCGCTCCCGGAGCCGGGCGGCCACCTTGAGCAGGAAGTCTCCGCGTTGCGGGGCGGGGACGGAGGACCACACGCCCGAATCAAAGGAGGCGCGGGCTGCGGCAATGGCCCGTTCGGAGTCTTCCGCGGTCCCTTCCGAGACCGTGGCCACGAGCTGGCCATCGGCGGGGCAGGAAATCTCGCGGGTGCCTCCGGCCGCAGCGGGCGCCCACGCGCCGTCGATGAACATGCTTCCGGCCCTGATGGCAACCGGTCCGGCAGAGTGTTGTTCGGTCATGATTTCTCCTGATCAATTGCGTCGTTCGGTGGTGTGGTGGCGTCGGCCATGGGTGCGTCGTCGACAGTGTCGAAGTCGCCCTCCCAGTCGGTCGTGGCTTCGCTGGTTTCAGCGATCTTGCTGACTCCGGCGGTTCCGCCGTTTTCGTGGAGGAAGGCCACATGTATTTCGTAGTGGTCCAGCACGTCGGCAATGACCTGTTCCCGGCCGCAGCCAAAGAGGTCGTAGCCGTGGCTGCCTTCCAGTGAGAACACTTCCATCCGGTAGTAGTGTTCGGTTTTTACGGAAGCTCTGGCGTAGGTCGGCACTTCACGCTGGACAGGATACAACTGGTACTTGAAGGCCCGCTCGTCCCCATGCTGGATCAGCAGGTCGGCCGTGCCAATGCCTGGCGGTTCCACGGTGCCGAAGTCCAGCTCGGCCACAATGCCCTGGGCGGCGAATTCGTCGCGCACTTCTTCCAAGGCGGGGCGGGCAACCTCGGTCATGAACTTTTGGGCCTGCCGCTTGCCCGGATAGTTGACAGCGCTGGCCAGCCGTTGTTTCCAACCGCGCCGGCTGTCATGGCCGGTGCCTTCGGCCCGCGAGGACAGCACGCTGTGGAGTCCGGCCCGGTAGCTTCCGGCCAGCGCGTTCTCCACCCGAAGCGCCTTGTACAGGCCCAGCATGATGAACAACAACACCACCGAGAAAGGCAGACCCATGATGACTGTGGCATTTTGCAATGTGGCCACTCCCCCGACCAGCAGCATGGACAGCGTCAGCAACCCGGTCGCGACTGACCAAAAGACACGGACCCATTGGGCACCGTCGGCGCCGGGGTCCTTCAACCGTGAGGTGAAGTTGGCCATGACGAGTGCACCGGAGTCGGCGCTGGTGACATAAAACAGCAGGCCGGTGAACGTTGCGACGGCTGCCGTAAACGTGGCTCCGGGGTATTGGTCGAGCATCAGGTAAAAGCCGCGTTCGGGGGTGTTCATGGCCATTTCGCCAAAGGCAGCGTTGCCGCTGCGCACCAGGTCCAGGGCGCTGTTGCCGAAGATCGAGATCCACAGCAGGATGAACGCAAAAGGCACCACGAGCACGCCGCCGACAAACTGGCGGATGGTCCGGCCGCGGGAGATGCGGGCCAGGAACAAGCCGACGAAGGGGGCCCAGGCGATCCACCAGGCCCAGAAGAACAAGGTCCAGCTGTTAAGCCAGGCGTCCGGCCGGTCATAGGCAAAGGTGTCCAGTGCCATGCCCGGGAACCGGGAGATCGTGTCGCCGATGTTCAGGATGATCCCGTCCAACAGGTAGCGGGTCTTGCCGGCGAAGAGCACGAACAGCATCAACGCAATGCACAGGATGACGTTGAGTTCCGACAGGCGCCGGATTCCCTTTTCCACGCCGGTGAGCACGGAGACGGTTGCCATGATGACGGCAACGGCGATCAGCGCAATTTGCACCGACGTGTTTTCGGGGATGCCAAACATGAAGTTCAAGCCAAAGTTCAGCTGGGCAACACCGATGCCCAGGGACGTGGCGATGCCGAAAATTGTGCCCAGCACCGCGGCAATGTCCACCGCATCTCCGAGCCCGCCGTGAATGCGCTTGCCCAGGATCGGGTACAGCGCCGAGCGGATGCTCAGGGGCAGGTTGTGGCGGTAGGCGAAGTAGGCCAGGGCCAGGCCAACGAGCGCGTAAAGTCCCCAGCCGAGGATGCCGTAGTGGAACAGGGTCCAGGCCATGGCTTGGCGCGCAGCCTCAACGTTGCTGCCGTCGCCCGCAGGCGGGGCCAGGTATTGGGCGACCGGCTCGGAGACCGAGAAGAACATCAGGTCGATGCCGATGCCGGCGGCAAACAGCATTGCCGTCCAGGTAAAGAGGTTGAAGGTGGGTCGCGAGTGGTCAGGTCCCAGCCGCGTTTTGCCTACCTTGTTGAAGGCCACGGCAATGACGAACGCCAGCACCAGGACGACCACGAGCGAGTAATACCAGCCAAATGTGGTGCCAACCCAGCCCACGACCGAGCTGATGACAAGGTCCGCGCCTTCCTGGTCGATGATGGCCCAAAGTGCGATGGCCAACACGCCGCCGGCTGCACCGAAAAAGACCACTTTATTGATGGGGTTTCGCCCACCGGCCTCGTCGCTGGTTCCGGCCGGCGGTCCGCCTCTGGTTTTGGGCATGGATTCGATACTTTTGTTTCGACTCATGACTGCATGGTAACAAGCCGCAACCAGTAAATTGGCTGCCCGGAACATGTTACGGGCCGGTAAGTAGGAGGGAAGTCACATCCAAAGCTGCATCCGTGCCGGCCGGCGGGACCACGCAGATCCGTCCAAAACTGTTGCCCCGCAAGGCAATGGACGACGGCGGAACCTGCCTTCCGCCGTCGTCCATCCATAAGTTTTGCCCACCCGGGCAGCGGCTCACTTGCGGCCCGCTTTCAGGAGGCGCTGGGGCCTAGTAGGCCACCGTGAAACGCTGGCGGCTGTGGGCCGGTGACTCAATTTCGTCAACAACCGCAGTTGCGAGGTCTGCGCCTGAAATATTGGACTCTCCCGCGTCGTCGACAAGCAGGATGTCCCCGCCGATCCTGAACTTGCCGGTGGCCTCCCCGGGGACCCAGGCGCCAAATCCGCCGGCGGGGCTGACATAGAACCAGTCAAGCTCACCATCGCTGGCGCGCAGCGCCGTCAAAAGTGCCTCGCCCGTTTTGGCCTCAGGCAGGATTTCTGCCGGAAAGCTGCCTGCGTCCATCAACTTGGGACCGCCTGGAGCAACCAGCAGGGATGCTGCGCCGCCAACTACGCCCAGCCGCACACCAGCTTCCCGGGTGAGCTCGATGAGCTGCCCCAGGACACCTTCGACCTTGCCCACCATCTCGCCGCGCGGGGACACCGTCTCAATCACGATGTCGGCGTCGGAAACAGCCTGGCCAAGAAACGCATGATCAAGCACGGAACCTGTGACATAACTGGCGCCATCAACGGGGTTCTCCGGCAGGTTGCGGCTGTAGGACGTCACTTCGTGGCCGCGCGTGACGGCTTCACGAACAATGTTGCTGCCCGCATATCCGGTTCCGCCGATTACCTTGACTCTTGCCATTTTAGACACTCCTCGCCTGTGGACCAGCCACTTTTTCGAATACTTACCTTTAGAGACTAACAGACTTTCCAATAGAGAGTAACGCGCTGATAGAGAGTGAAAACTTGATAGACTGGCCTGGAAGGCCCAACTTGGAAAAGAGCATCATGAACCAGCCCGAATGGAATCCCTACGACCGCAACTGCCCCTCGCGGCAGGTGCTGGACAGAATCGGCGACCGCTGGACTGTCTTGGTTGTTGGCGCGTTGACCCGGGGCCCGCTGCGGTTTTCCGAGCTTGCGGCCGCTGTCGACGGTGTCTCGCAAAAGATGCTCACACAGACCCTGCGCGGCCTGGAACGCGACGGCCTTGCCACCCGCACGGTTTACGCCCAAATTCCACCGCGCGTGGACTACCAATTGACGGACTCGGGCATCAGCCTGGCCCGGCCCATACTTGCCTTGGAAGAGTGGGCCAAGGGCCACATGCCCGACATTCTCAACGCCCGCGTGCTGTACGACGCCGGACATCCGGAGCAGGCACGAAAAAGCTGACCCCGCTCCAAGCCGCGGGTGGCGCAGCCCGGCCGGCCGGTGGACGGCTCAGCGGGCCGGCGGATGGCTCAGCCCAGCGGGCCGAGCTGGCTGTCTTTGGGGACCTGCAGGTCGTCGGTCTTGATCAGTTCCTCAACGTTGACGTCCTTGAAGGTGATGACCCGGACGTTTTTCACGAAACGGGCCGTCCGGTACACATCCCAGACCCACGCATCCTGCAGGGTCAGGTCAAAGTACACCTCGCCGTCGGCTGAACGGGCCTGCAAATCAACGTGGTTGGCCAAATAAAACCGTCGTTCAGTTTCAACCACATAGCTGAACAGGTTCACCACGTCGCGGTATTCACGGTAGAGCTGCAGCTCCATATCGGTTTCGTAGTTTTCCAGATCCTCAGCGCTCATGCTTCCATCATCCATCACGAGGGGCCCACTTACCCAACGGACGCGAAAGCACTGAAATGGCGGTGGCTGAAACTAGACGAGCCGCCAGGTCTTGCGGTGGTGGTCGGTGGGGCCGAGTTCGGCAATCGCGGACCGGTGCGCCACAGTGCCGTAGCCCATGTTGGATTCCCAGCCGAAGGCGGGAAACTGTTTAGCCAGGCCGCTCATGATGCCGTCACGCTCCACCTTGGCCAGCACACTGGCGGCGGCAACCGACTGGCAGGTCAGGTCGGCCTTGATGCGCGTCTGAATCCGCCACGGTGCGACGGGGGCTGGTGGCAGTGCCGCCGCAAACAGGTCAAGGTCTCCCTGTACCGGTTCGGACAGCCAGTCCTGGTTGCCGTCCAAAATGACAAAGTCGGGGATCAGCACCTGGGCGGCCTGGGCCATGGCTCGTTGGCCGGCGAGGCGAAGGGCGCCCACCAGGCCCACGGAATCAATTTCGTGCGCTTCGGCGTGCCCCACTGCGCTTGCTTCGGCCCAGTCGATGATGTCGGGAACCAGTGCCTGGCGCACCGGAATGCGCAGCAGTTTGCTGTCCTTCACGCCGGGAAGTTCCGTGGCCGTGGCTGCATGGATGATGACCACGCCAACACTGACGGGGCCTGCCAGCGATCCGCGGCCCACCTCATCACAGCCGGCAACAAATTGATAGCCCTGCGAAACGAGTTCGCGTTCCCAGTCAAGGGTGGGTGCGGCTGCAGCCATTACTCGCCTGCCGGGACGTGCTGCTGCGAGCCGACGCTGGAGCTGGCGGAGTCGGGGACATCGTTGAAAACGTCGGGGTAGTTGCCCAGGATGCCCCAGTGGGTCACCGGCCAGGCCACGACCACGGCCCTGCCCTCAACATCTGCTACGGGCACGAACCCGGTGTGGTTGGAGCTGTTGTGGAAGCGGGAGTCCTGGGAGTTGTTGCGGTGGTCCCCCATGACCCACAGGTGCCCTTCGGGAACGATGACATCAAAGGTGGTATCCGACGGCGCCGCCCCCGGGAACAGATAGGGTTCGGTTATTGCCACGCCGTTGACGCTCAGCTTTCCATCGGCGCTGCAGCACATGACGTGGTCCCCCGGCAGTCCGATGACGCGCTTGACGAGGTGCTGCTGGGAGTTGTCGGGCGCCAGCCCAATGAAGGTCGCAACGTCGCCGACCCAGCCAATGGGGCCGTCGCTGGCAGGCTCGGAATTCAGCCAGCCCTGGGAGTCCTTGAACACGACGACGTCGCCGCGTTTGAGGCCCATTGGTTCGGGCACCAGCAGGTTCACAAAAATCCTGTCCTGGATTTGCAGCGTGTTTTCCATCGACCCGGAGGGGATGAAAAAGGCCCGGAACAAGAACGTCTTGATCAAGAATGAGAGGACAACTGCAATGACGATGATGATCAGCAGCTCCTTGACCCACGACCAGACCTGTCGGCCCAGGCGCTCGGTGGCAGTGCCAGAGCTGGCGGTGCCGGAGCCGGCGCGGGTGGCCGGCTCGGGGGCGGGGGTGCCGTCGGCGGCGACCGCATCGGAGGCAGCGTTGGCGTCATCCGTGCTGCCGGGCTGACCGCCGTCGTTGGTATTGGTGTCGTCGTTGCTGTTCACGCCGGCCTTGGCGTTGTGGCGGCCCGCGTTCGAATGGCGGGCCCGCAGGTCTTGCTGCACCCGTTCTTCGGGGGATTCCTGGGCGCCATCATTGTGGGGTTCGGCGCCGCCGGGTTGACCCGGCTCACTTTCTTGCATCAACGTATATTTCCTTAGCAAAATCAGGTCAAAGAATTCTCGGACACACCGCTGCCGGCGCGAAGGCCGCCGGCACCTGCACCACCGCGGCTACGGCAGGGCAGCTCCATCGCTGTCAATCAGGTGCAGCCGCCCCAACGGCCACACAGTTGCAAGAGGCGAACCAATGACCTTTGACGTGGAAATCAAACCGCCGCCGGGGGCACCCAGGAGTGAGCGTGAATCCAGCGAGACACTCCGGTGATCACCCATAAGCCACAATTTACCCTGTGGGACCGTCACCTCGAACTTCAACTCGCTGGGCTCATCACCAGGATGCAGGTAACTCTCAGTCACGGGAACACCGTTGACCTCCAGGAGCCCGTCGGCCGAGCAGCACTTGACGGTGTCGCCGGCAACACCCAGCACACGCTTGACGTAAATGTGGTCGTTGGGCACCAACCCGAGCCACTGCCCCGCGGCAACAACCCCGTCAGCAACAGGGCCCGCACCCGATTTCAGCGGCGTGAAGGAACCCCTGCCGTCAAACACCACGACGTCGCCGCGCTCAATGGGATGATTGGCAAATGCCAAACGGGAGACCAAAACCCGGTCGCCGGTCAGAAGAAGCGGTTCCATCGAGCCCGAGGGGATGTAATACACGTCCACCAGGGCGTTGCGCACCAGCGCCAGGAACACGAAGATGATGGCCACTGCCACAACAACAAAACGCCAGCCCAGTTTCCTGGACTGGCGTTTCGCTTGAGTCAAAGTGCGATTCCCTTTGTTACTTGGCGGGAACGTTGTCGCGCTTTTCCTTGATCTTTGCTGCCTTGCCTCGCAGATTGCGCATGTAGTACAGCTTGGCGCGACGAACATCACCCTTGGTGACGACTTCGATCTTGTCCAGAACCGGGGAGTGCACCGGGAAAGTACGCTCGACGCCGACGCCGAAGGAGATCTTGCGGACCGTGAAGGTCTCGCGGAGGCCATCGCCGTGGCGGCCAAGGACAAAGCCCTTGAACACCTGGACACGCGAGCGGGAACCTTCAATAATGTTCACGTGAACATTGAGGGTGTCGCCGGCACGGAAGGGGGGGATGTCGCTGCGCAGGCTGGCTGCGTCAACAGAATCGAGAAGATGCATTTTCTCACTCCAGGTAAACGCCACAGGTCATTTACTTTGTGTCACGACTTTCATGGACGGCATAGTGCCAGTCATGGAAATCGAAAAATTGGACCGGATACCTCGGATGGATGACCGGTGTGCCTCGCTGTTGACTAACGCTCCCCCTGTGGCAGGAACGCGCCCAGTAGGCACATGACCTTATTTTGCCACAGTTCGCGGCCCAACAACTAATTCAGCCGGCATCGCGACGGCGCTGACTCCGTCACGGCCCATCCGACTGCGCGGCTCATTCGCTGTCGCGGCGAACTGCCCTGCCATCGACGACGGCGTAGCCCAGGTCCCAGAGCACGTTCCGGTCCGTTTTGCTGAACTTGGAGACGTCCAGGGCGTCGATCAGGTCCGGCCGTCGGTCGGCCGTCCGGCGCAGCTGCAATTCCTTGCGGAACTTGGCAATCTTGCCGTGGTTGCCGCTGAGCAGCACCTCGGGAACGTCACGCTCGCGCCAGCTGGAGGGCTTGGTGTAGACGGGGTATTCCAGTAGGCCGTCAGCATGGGATTCCTCGACGAGGGATTCGGGATTGCCGACGACGCCGGGGATCAGCCGGCCGATGGCCTCCACCATGGCCAACACTGCCACCTCGCCGCCATTGAGGACGTAGTCCCCCAGACTGACGGGGCGGACGATGTAGTCATCGGCTGCCCATTCCAGGACGCGTTCATCAATGCCTTCGTAGCGGCCGCAGGCAAAGACCAGGTGTTCTTCCGCTGCCAGTTCGTAGGCAAGTTGCTGGTTGAACACTTCCCCGGCAGGTGACGGCACGATCAAGGTGGGCTTCCCGCCGTCGGACATGGAGGAGGCTGCGGCGATGTCAGTCAGGGACTGTGCCCAGGGTTCCGGCTTCATGACCATGCCGGCCCCGCCGCCGTAGGGGGTGTCGTCGACGGTGCGGTGCCTGTCGGCGGTGTAGCTGCGCAGGTCATGCACAACAAGTTCCAGGATCCCCTCGGTGCGGGCCTTGCCGATGAGGCTCAGCTCCAGGGGTGCCAGGTACTCCGGGAAAATGCTGACTACGTCAAAACGCATTATTCGGGCGTTCCTTCCGTGCCTGTCAGGTCTGCCGCCTCGCCGGATTCATCGTTTTCGGATGCTTCCTTGTTCACGGTAAAAAGGCCGGCGGGAGGGGTCAGCAGCACATAGCCGTCCTCAATGTTCACTTCCGGGACGATCTCGTCGACGAAGGGAACCAACACTTCATCGCCGTCATTGTCCTCGACGATGAGCAGGTCCTGGACGGCCAGGGTGCGCAGGCCGGTGACCTTGCCAACCTTCGCCTTGCCGACCCGAACCTCAAGGTTCAGCAGCTCGTGTTCGTACCAGGCGTCGTCGTCCTCGTCATCTTCGGATTCGAAGTACAACGTGGCGCCGCGCAACAGCTCCGCTTCGTTGCGGGTGGTGGTGCCTTCGAAGCCGAGCAGCAGGATGTCCTTGTTCCAGCGCGAGCTCTTGACCGTCAGGGTGCCAAGCGCTGCCGGCTCCACAACGAACTCGGCGCCGACCGCGAACCGGGAATCGGGGGCGTCGGTGAGGACCAGGGCCGTCACTTCGCCCTTGATACCGTGGGGCTTGCCAATTCGGGCAACCTGAACCTGCATGAGTACTCCTAAGTACTTTCTAAAATAATGGGGAAAAAATTTGGCCCCGTCACCATTATGGTGCCGGGGCCAAACATTTGGCTTTACTGCTGAAAACTACGTGCTCCGCAAGCGGGTCACGAGCCTCCGGGCGGCAGGTTAGCGGCGGCGGTCTGTGTCGACGACGTCGACACGCACCGGTTCACCGTCGGCCAGAGCGGCTACCACTGTGCGCAAGGCACGGGCGGTGCGGCCCTGTCGGCCAATAACCCGGCCCAGGTCGTCCTGATGAACGCGCACCTCGAGGGATTCCCCGCGGCGGTTGTTCTTGACGCTCACCTGTACGTCTTCGGGAGAGTCAACTATCCCTTTGACCAGGTGCTCCAGCGCTTCAGCCAACAAGTTACTCGGCCTCGGTGCTTTCGGCAGTCTCATCCTCGTCGGCCTTCTTGGCCTTCTTGGTGATGGCTTCCTTGACAACGACGTTCTTGGCCTCGGGAGCAACGAATGCTTCCTTCGGGGCCTTGGTCCTCAAGGTGCCTTCGGCGCCCTTGATGCCCTTGAACTTCTGCCAGTCACCGGTGATCTTCAAAAGCTTGAAGACCTGCTCGGACGGCTGTGCGCCGACTCCGAGCCAGTACTGGGCACGATCGGACTTGACCTCAATGAATGAAGGCTGTTCCGTCGGGTGGTACTTGCCGATCTCTTCGATGGCACGGCCATCACGCTTGGCGCGTGAGTCCATGACGACGATGCGGTAGTACGGTGCGCGCATCTTACCAAAGCGCTTAAGGCGAATCTTTACGGCCACTTTTGTGGTTACTCCTGGTTCGAAAAAGGGGCGAATTCCGTGTCACGCTCCCGTGGGGCGGGCCGTTCGACGGATTTCTAAGGACAAGACCTACACGCGGAGAGAGGGGCCACGCGGATCGAGTACCTGTTCATTATGCCAGAAAAACTTCGAGCTGTGCGACGTGTTGCGTGCACATCCGGTCATGAGGTGCCCCACCTGCCCCATAACGCGGATGCCCGACGGCGCACAGCTCCGCCCGGACGCTCCTGCAGCTCAGGGGGTGTCTACCCCGACGCTCCTGCACTTTCCGCTGGGCGTCCCGCCCCATCTGCAGTCTCAATTGCGGAGTTCGCCGAAGATGAGCCGAACTCGCGAAACGACCCACAACATGCACCTATTTCGCGAGTTGGGGTCATGTTCACCGAACGGGCGCGCCACAGCCGCGGGTTGCGGGCATTTTCGGCGCAATCGGCTGGCCAGAGGTGTTCGGGAACGCAAAAAATGATCCCGATCCCGCCAAACGATGCCGGAATTCCGGAATCACGTGGAGGGATCGGGATCATGTTCTGGCCAACCGGGCCCCGACGGCACTCAGCCGTGGTGGAGCACCAACGGGATGGAGCACCGCCGGGATGGAGCCCGGCTCCGACGGCGCTCCGCCACGAAGGAGCCCGGCGGCTACTCTGCGGAGTAGAAGAACAGGCTCATTTTTGCGTTTTCCTCGGCGGCCGAAAGGGTTGCAGCCGACATTGCTGTCAGGGCGCGTAACAGCGGCTCGGTCACCTCGGGGGTGGATTCCATTTCCTCGGCGGCGGCCCATTCGGCAGCCAGGTCCACAACGTCCTCCGGATCCTCGGGGTCGTTCAGCTCGGCGAAGACCTCAAGGAGCGCATCCGGAACAGCAAACAGCGTGTCGAGTTCGATGTCGACAAGGCTCAGCTCGGCGGCGACGCCGGTTGCATGGACCTTCTTGACGGCAAACTCGCCCAGCACTTCAATCTCAAAATCGCTCAGGCCGGGTGTCGGCAGGACCGGCACATCGATGGAGGGTGTTTTTCCTGTCATCCTGGCTTTCGCCCGGGCGACGGCCTGGTGGTGGTCGGCGATGAAGAACTCTGAGTAATTGGCCACGCATAAGCCTTTCAAGTTGAGGTTCCGGGCCGTTTGGCTTCCGGGGCGCCAGCCGCTTTACACGGCTGGGTGTCCGGAACCAACACTAACCCGAATCCGGTTCTTCCACGGATCGTCAAAGACAATCTCGGCGCCCGTGTTGGCGACGGAAATGCCATGGTGGGTCAACCGCGCATGGAGGGCCCCGACGTCGTCCGTCTTGGGCAGCTGGATCAGCACCTCACCGAGGCCCAGGGTGTCCTTGCGGGGGCCGGCGCCGCGGCTGTTCCACACGTTCATGGCCATGTGGTGGTGGTAGCCGCCGGCCGAGACGAACAAGGCCTGGCCGTGGAAGCCGGAGGTCTTTTCAAAACCGAGCGTGTCAACATAGAACTGCTCCGCGGTCTTCACGTCGCCAACCTGCAGGTGGACGTGCCCGATGTCGGCCCCGGACTGGCGCTGGCCGACAACGGATTCCTCGGTCAGGTGCTGCTCGAGGTACTGCTGCGGAGAGAGCGCAAGGGAAGCCATCTCGACTTCGCCGTTCTTCCAGGTCCAGGCGTCGCGGGGGCGGTCCCAGTAGAGCTCAATGCCGTTGCCCTCCGGATCGGTGAAGTAGAAGGCTTCGGACACCAGGTGGTCGGCGCTGCCGGCAAATGCCTGCGGGCTGTACTGGGCGGCCGTGGCGACGGTGGCGGCAAGGGACGCCTGATCGTCAAAGAGCAGCGCCGTGTGGAACAGGCCGGCTTCCCCGCGCCCCGGAACGTGAAGGCCGCCGGCGGGCTGCAGATGCACCAGCGGGGTGCTGCCGCGGCCCAGGTACTGGCCGCCGTCGGCTTCGGCAACAACGTCCAGGCCAAGCGCCTTTTGGTAGTAGTTGCTCATCAGTGTCATGTCGCCGACCCTGAGCATCACGGTGCCCATGGTGAGGTCGGCGGACAGCAGGTCTTGTTGCGTGGTCATTTTCTCTCCAAGGTTCGTTGCACTCATACTAGCGTCAACTACTTGAAGCTTCAAGTTATTCCTTGGGTGGCAGTTTGGCTTCCATGACAATGCGCCGGGCCAGGTCATCCATTCCCCGCCCCATTTCCTCCGCCCGCAGGGCAATCAGCCCGGGCGTCAAGTGCCGCCGCGGAACTTCGGCAAACCCGCAGCTGGCATAAAACGGGCCGTTGAAGGGAATCTCGGCGAAGGTGCACAGCGTCATCGTGCTGAATCCGGCTTCCCGGGCCCACGCCTTTGCGGCGGTGACAAGTGCGCGCCCGATGCCTTGGCGCGCATAGTCGGGGCTGACGGCGAGTTGTTCCAAGTGGGCCTGGCCGTCGACGATTTCCAGGCGAACGAAGGCCATCGGAGGCCTGCCGGCAACCATGATATGGAAGGCAGAGGCGTAATCGTCGGCCGTCCCTGCCGGCGGGAACTCGGAAATGTCCATGGGTGGATCCAACGTTTCAAACGCCGCGTCTGCGTCGGCCTCGATGGACGGCAGAAGCGCAAACTCACTCAATGCGGCCGGACGTATTTCAAGCATGCACCGATCCTACGGCTTGACACCGGCCCCCGTTGATCGTGTAGCTTCGTTCTTGACCACACGGGAGCCCCGAAGCAGGGGCTGAGACATGGGCTGAAGCTGCCCTGGACCGTTGAACCTGTCCGGGTAATGCCGGCGAAGGAAGTGAGTTTCACCCATGAGTGTCACTGAACAAAGCCTTGCCCACACGCTTTCCCACCTCAAGGACGAACAGCACGGGCTAAGCGTTCCCGTAACCTCCATTTCACTGGATGAATCCGGTCCCGGCCGCCCCAATCCACCCTTTCAGGTGTACCGCACCGCGGGGCCGGGCAGCGACCCTGTCCGCGGACTGCCACTCTTGCGGGATCCCTGGATCACGGCTCGGGAGGACACCGAGAATTACCAGGGGCGCAGGCGTGAACTGCTCGACGACGGCCGCTCAGCCCAGCGGCGCGGCGCAGCGTCCGCGGAATGGCAAGGCACGCAACGCACTCCCCTGCGATCCCTGGCCGGGCGCACGGTGACCCAGATGCACTACGCAAGGGCCGGCGTCGTCACTGCCGAAATGAGGTTCGTGGCGCTGCGTGAAGATTGCCCGGTCGAACTCGTTCGCAGCGAGTTGGCGGCGGGCCGGGCCATCATCCCCAGCAACATCAACCACCCCGAATCCGAACCCATGATCATTGGCAAGGCGTTCTTGGTGAAGATCAATGCGAACATCGGCAATTCGGCCGTTACGAGCTCCATCGCCGAAGAGGTGGACAAGATGCAGTGGGCCACGCTGTGGGGTGCGGACACCGTCATGGACCTTTCAACCGGCAACGACATTCACACGACGCGTGAATGGATCATCCGCAATTCCCCGGTCCCCATTGGCACCGTGCCCATCTATCAGGCATTGGAAAAGGTCAACGGTGAAGCCCACAACCTCACGTGGGACATTTTCCGCGACACCGTCATAGAACAGTGCGAACAAGGCGTGGACTACATGACCATCCACGCCGGCGTGCTGCTGCGCTACGTCCCGCTCACGGCCAACCGCGTCACGGGAATCGTCTCCCGCGGCGGCTCAATCATGGCCGGCTGGTGCCTCGCCCACCACCAGGAGAATTTCCTGTACACGCATTTTGATGAGCTGTGCGAAATCTTTGCCCGGTATGACGTTGCATTTTCCTTGGGCGACGGCCTGCGTCCAGGCTCCACGGCCGATGCCAACGACGCTGCCCAGTTTGCCGAGCTGGACACCCTGGCCGAACTGACCAGGCGGGCCTGGAGCTACGATGTTCAGGTCATGGTGGAGGGGCCGGGCCACATCCCGTTCCATCTGGTGCGCGAGAACGTTGAGCGACAACAAGAGCTGTGCGACGGGGCGCCGTTCTACACCTTGGGGCCGCTGGTCACAGACATTGCCCCGGGGTACGACCACATCACGTCCGCAATCGGCGCCACCGAAATCGCCCGGTACGGTACGGCCATGCTGTGCTACGTCACGCCCAAAGAACATCTGGGCCTGCCAAACAAAGATGATGTCAAGACGGGCGTCATCACCTATAAGATCGCCGCCCACGCGGCCGACATGGCCAAGGGGCATCCCGGCGCCCGGGACCGTGATGACGCATTGTCCAAGGCACGGTTTGAATTCCGCTGGCGTGACCAATTCTCACTGTCCCTTGATCCAGCCACAGCCGAGGCCTTCCACGACGAGACGCTCCCGGCAGAAACAGCCAAGACCGCGCATTTTTGTTCCATGTGCGGTCCGAAATTTTGCTCCATGAAGATCAGCCAAGACATCAGGGACACCTTTGGAACGGCGGCGCAACAAGAGGAGATTGCCGGCGGTATGGCGACCAAGAGTGCGGAATTCCTGGCCGCCGGAGCCAAGGTGTACCTGCCCGAATTGGCGGTCCTCCGCAAATAAGTGCGCCGGGTTAGGCGCCGGCAGCGTCCCCTTGGGCATCGATGAATTCAGCGATCAGCTCCGCACCCTCGGGGCTGTCGTGGGGGCGGTGGCCGCCGGGGGACATCCTGTGCACGGCCCCGGTTGTAGTGAGGTAATCGGCGATCTCCTCATACAGGGGCTCCCAGCCACCTGTCAGCACCAGCGTCGGAACCCCGGGAACAATGTGCAGTGGAGCCTCCCACTGAGGCGCCTGCAGGTGGATGCGTGCCGCGATTCTGGCCGAAGACTCGGCCGGGCGCGGCCGCACCACACCTGCGGCGCCCGGGTTGTATCCGGTCCGGCCTGGCCCGGTCATGGAAGCCGTCACCCGTCGGAACTCCGCCGAGAAGGCCGCGTCCGTCAGCTCCGCACTGCGGGCAAACAGCGGCTCAACGTTTTCGCGGTAAGCCCTGGTTGCTGGAAGTTCGGCCGTGAGCGACAGCAGCGCCGGTTCCACCAGAACCAGTGACTTCACCAAGTCGGGACGCTCCACGGCAGCCATCATGGCAGCGATGGCGCCTTGGGCATGTGCAACGACGTATCCGCCCGAGTCCAGGGCCTCAATAATAATGCGGGCGTCGGCGGCAAAGTTGCTGGGCTTGGGAGGTTCGACGGCGTCGAAACCTGTCCGCTTGAGAAAGAGACAATCGTATTTCCCGGCCAGGCGGTGTTGGGCCGGCCAGGCTGCAACGCCATAGCCGTCCATGCCGTGTACAAACACAATCCGGGTTTTACTCATTCAAGCAGGTTACCGGACGCCCCTGACAAGAGTCGCATGGATGGTGCGGGGTTCCCCGGCCGCCCGCGGGTGATGGATGACGGGGTCGTTGCGGACATTCGCCACCGTTTCAGACACTGTTCACAGCCCCGGGGGTCGTTGTGGTGATTCGATCCCGGCCGGCCGGGATCGAATCACCACAACGACCCCCGCGGCACCAAGAACCCGATTCGGGGCGCACATTCGAGGCAATAATTACGCAATTTGCTCAGATGCACAGGCAGGCGAAGGCGAAGGCGGGCGAAGCTGGCGTCGGGCGCGGGCGAAGGCGGCGGCAGACGCCGCGAAGCCCCCGTAAACAGCGAAAGGCCCTGTCCGCCGTCGCAATTTGACGAAGAACAGGGCCTTCCGGACACTCAAAGGAACTAAGGGCTACTTGCCCAGGAACTTGTCGAAACCCTTGGGCAGGTTCAGGTTCGCCGGGTCGAAGTCCTCGGCGCCGGCACCGAATGATGCACCGGTGGGCAGGGACTTGGGCGCGTTGGCCTTTTCCTGTGCGGCCTTCAATTCGGCGGCAGCCTTGGCCGGGTTGCCGGAACGTGCCTTCTTCTTGGGGCTCTGCTTGCCCTTGCGGGCACTGTTGAAACCGCCGGGGCCGGCAACACCTGGCATGCCGGGAATGCCGCCGCCCTGCGCCATCTTCTTCATCATCTTCTGGGCCTGGCCAAAACGCTCCAGCAGGCCGTTGACCTCGGAAACGTGGACACCGGAACCCTTGGCGATGCGGGCGCGGCGGGAGCCGTTCATGATCTTCGGTGCGACGCGCTCGTGAGGTGTCATGGAGCGGACGATCGCCTCGACGCGGTCAATCTCGCGCTCGTCGAAGTTTTCCAGCTGCTGGCGCATGTTGGCGGCGCCGGGCATCATCATGAGCATTTTCTTCATGGAGCCCATTTTGCGGATCTGCTGCATCTGGGCGAGGAAGTCGTCCAGGGTGAAGTCTTCCTGGTCGGCGAACTTCTGCGCCATCCGCTCGGCTTCGCCCTTGTCCCAGTTCTTCTCGGCCTGCTCGATGAGCGTGAGGACGTCGCCCATGTCCAGGATGCGGCTGGCCATGCGGTCCGGGTGGAACAGCTCAAAGTCGTCCAGGGACTCGCCGGTGGAGGCGAACATGACGGGCTTGCCGGTGATGGAAGCGACGGAGAGCGCCGCACCGCCGCGGGCGTCGCCGTCGAGCTTGGTCAGCACGACGCCGGTGAAGTTGACGCCTTCGTTGAACGCCTGGGCCGTGTTGACGGCGTCCTGGCCGATCATGGCGTCAATGACGAAGAGGACCTCGTCGGGGTTGATGGCGGCGCGGATGTCCGCGGCCTGCTTCATCAGTTCTGCGTCGATGCCCAGGCGGCCGGCGGTGTCAACAATGACGACGTCGTACAGCTTGGACTTGGCCTCGGCCAAACCGGCCATGGCAACGGCTACGGGATCGCCGGTGGCTGATTCAAATTCGCTGGACACGCCCGGGTGCGGGGCGAACACCGGAACGCCTGCGCGCTCACCGTTGACCTGCAGCTGCTTGACGGCGTTGGGGCGCTGGAGGTCGGCGGCAACCAGCAACGGGCTGTGCCCCTGGCCCTTGAGCCACTTGGAGAGTTTTCCGGCAAGGGTCGTCTTGCCCGCACCCTGGAGACCGGCCAGCATGATGACGGTCGGCGGGTTCTTGGCCAGGTTGATGCGGCGGGTCTCCCCACCAAGAATGGCAACGAGTTCCTCGTTGACGATCTTGACGATCTGCTGCGCCGGATTCAGGGCCTCGTTGACCTCGGAACCGAGCGCACGTTCGCGCACTTTGGCGGTGAATTCACGCACCACCGGCACGGCAACGTCGGCATCCAAAAGGGCGCGACGGATCTCGCGGACTGTGGCATCGACGTCGGCCTCGCTCAGCCGGCCCTTGCCACGCAGGTTCTTGAAGGTTGTTGTCAACCGATCAGACAGTGAGTTGAACACGCGCCGCGTACTTCTTTCGTCAGGGATTAACCAACGCCCGCGCGACCGGGCCCGAAGACCTGGCCGCGCATGCAGGCGCGGCAATTTACGTTAGTCAGGATGAGACCGGCGGAACGGGGCGCTTGGCCCCCTCCCACTCCCTTTCCTGAGGGACTCAACTATCAAGGGTACCAACTGCCGGGGCCCTTCGCTGCACACGGCGCCCAACTTTGTCGATTGCCCCACGGGAGAAAGCCCGGAGCCGAAACATGCCGGGGGCCGGGCCCGGGGAGGAGAAAAAACTCCCGGATGGTGGCATGCTGAAGACGTGACCAAAACCACTGCAGCCACCATCCCGTCCTCCGCCACCCCGACTGCCGCCACTCGGACAGCCTCGAAAGCCAAGCACGACGCCGGGACACCGGCTGAGGTGGACGGCTCCGGCGCGCGGATCAAGACTCTCGTCATTTTGGGCGCCTCGGGCGACCTCACCGGCAGGCTGTTGCTGCCGGGCGTGGCCCGGCTGATTTCCTCGGGCCGGGCTCCGGGGCTGGCGTTGGTTGGCGCCGGCAGCGACGACTGGTCGCCCAAACAGTGGCAGGAGCGGCTCGATGACAGCTTCTCCGACGCACTCTCCCCCGGCGGCGTTTCCACACCCGCTGGGATCAAGGACCTCAAGCGTGTCCAGGGCAAAAGCAGCTACCACCAGCTTGATGTCACCGCCAAGGGCGAACTGGGCGCACTCCTCAAGGAGGTCGAGGGGCCCGTGGCGCTGTACTTTGCGCTGCCGCCGGCGGTGAGCCAGAAGGCGTGCGAGATGCTGGCAAAGAAGGATCTGCCGCCGGGCACCCGCCTGGTCATGGAAAAGCCGTTTGGTTCAAGCACCGAGTCGGCCGAGGTTCTCAACGCCACCCTGGCGAAGCTGGTTCCCGAAGACCACATTCACAGGATTGACCACTTCCTGGGCAAGTCAACCGTCCTGAACATCATGGGGCTGCGCTTTGCCAACCGGCTCCTGGAGCATTCCTGGAACGGTGCGCATGTTGAAAAGGTGGAGATCATTTTTGACGAGCCACTGACGCTGGAGAACAGGGCCAGGTACTACGACCACGCCGGCGCCGGCCGCGACATGATCCAAAGCCACCTGCTGCAAATCATGGCCATCATCGCCATGGAACCGCCCGCAACCCTGGGTGAAAACGATGTCAGGTCCAACCTGGCCGCGGTGCTGCGGGCGAGCACTGTCGGCCCCGACGGTGCAGGCGACCTCGCCACCCACACCCGCAGGGCCCGCTACACCAAGGGCACCGTCGGGGACCGCAAGGTGCCCAACTACGTCGACGAAGAAGGCGTGGATCCGGCCAACAACACCGAAACCCTCGCCGAGGTTGAGGTGTACGTGAACAACTGGCGCTGGGCCGGGGTTCCGTTCATCCTGCGCTCGGGAAAGGCGCTGGGACGCTCACGCAAGGAAGCCGTGGTGACCTTCAAGCCGGTGCCCCACCTGCCGGTTGGCTTCAAGGGCACTGACAGCCCCACCCGCCTGCACATTGGCTTTGGCCCGGAAACCCTGACCCTTGACCTGGATGTCAACGGCCCCGGTGACATGTTCACCCTTGACCGCGTCCACCTCGAGGCGGCCCTGGCCAGCGACCCGCTGCTGCCCTACGGTGAAGTGCTCGACGGCGTCCTCAGCGCCGATCCGCTGCTGTCGGTGCGCGGCGACACGGCCGAGGAGTGCTGGCGCATTGTTGAACCCGCCTTTGCCGCTTGGAAGTCCGGCGACGTTCCCATGGAGGAATACGCGGCCGGCACCAACGGCCCGGCCGACTGGACCACGAGCAACGACTGACTCCGTACAACGCCGACGACGGCGGCACCCGGGTTAGCTGTCCTGCCAACCCGGGTGCCTCCCCCACACCCTCCCTAACCTCGCAAGCCCGGCCAGGGAACCCAGGGTGCGTGGGCCCAGTCGTTTTCATGGTGATGATCTAGATGGCTGCGACGCCCCGCTCGCCCGTCCTGACGCGGACGGCCTCATACACCTCGACAAGCCACACCTTGCCGTCCCCGGCATTGCCGGTGTTGGAGCTGGCAACGATGATGTCCATCAGGTCGTAGGCCTGCTCATCCGTGGCGAGGACCTCAATGCGGATTTTCGCGTGCAGGTCAACCGTGTATTCAGCGCCGCGGTAGATTTCGGTGTGGCCGCGCTGGCGCCCGTAGCCGTGGGCGCCGCTGACGGTCAGTCCCTGGACGCCGTAGCTTTCAAGGGCGCCGCGGACGTCGTCGAGCTGTTCGGGCCGGATGATTGCCGTGATGAGTTTCATGCGTCAACCTTTGTTTCGCTCGTGTGGGATTCGGTGGCGGTCTGGTGGAGTTTCTCCAGCAGGGGGTGGAAACTGCCGGAGTTGCGGCCGCCAAGATCGTAGGCTGACTCTGCATGGACCGAAACGTCGATGCCTGCCGCCTCGTGTTCGTTGGAGATGCGGAAGCCGATAGTTTTGTTGATGATCCAGCCGATCACAAAGGCGATGATGAAGGAGTAGAGCATGACGGCGAAGGCGCCGATGCATTGCTTGCCGAGCAGCTCAAGCCCGCCGCCGTAGAACAGCCCCTGGCCGGCTGCCGGCGAGTTGGGATCTGCGGCGAGGCCGATGAACAAGGTTCCAACGATGCCGCCGACAAGGTGAACGCCGACGACGTCGAGCGAGTCATCGATGCCCAAGCGGTACTTCAGGCCAACCGCCAAGGCGCAGACCGCCCCGGCCAGCAGCCCAAGCACCATTGACCACATGGGGGTCAGCGTCGAGCAGGCGGGGGTGATGGCAACAAGGCCGGCAACGGCACCCGAGGCGGCGCCAAGCGAGGTGGCGTGACCGTCGCGAAGCTTTTCAACCAAGAGCCAACCCAAGATTGCAGCAGCCGGTGCGGCAAGCGTGTTAATCCAAGCGTAAGCTGCAAGACCGTTGGCACCCAGAGCGGAACCGGCATTGAATCCGAACCAGCCGAACCACAGCAGGCCAGCGCCGAGCATAACGAAGGGAAGGTTGTGCGGGCGGTGACTCGGATCCTTGCCGAAGCCCTTCCGCTTGCCCAAGATCAGGGCCAGCGCCAGTGCAGCTGCGCCGGCATTGATGTGAACGGCGGTACCACCGGCAAAGTCGATGACGCCCAAACCCTGGCCGATCCAACCGCCTGTGGGGTTGCCGTCAGCGTCTTCGGTAAAGGAGAAGACCCAGTGAGCTACCGGGAAGTAGACAACGGTGACCCAGATGGCCGCGAAAAGCAACCAGGCACCGAACTTGGCCCTGTCTGCGATTGCACCAGTAATAAGTGCGACGGTAATGATGGCAAACACGGCCTGGAAGCCTACGAAGGCGATCTCAGGGATGGTGCCTACCAGCGGCATGCTGTCTGAAGTGTCAAGGACACCCTGGAGACCCAATTTCTCGAACGGATTCCCCAACAATCCCCCGCCGACGTCAGTGCCGAATGCTGCCGAGTAGCCAAACAGGACCCAGAGTACGCCGACCACGGCGATGGCACCGAAGCTCATCATCATCATGTTCAGCACGCCCTTTGCCCGGGTCATGCCACCGTAAAAAAATGCTAATCCTGGGGTCATCAACAGCACCAAAGATGCGGATGCTAAGACCCAAGCTGTATCGCCAGTATTCATTGGGCTGGCCTTTCGTTGCAAGAGATGCTGCGCGCCGCTTCTTCGGGGCTGTGCAATGTGGACTCTTACAATGTTGGGACCTGCGTGTTTCGTGGTGGCGCGGAAAATATTTCCACGGCGTTACATTTGCCGCCACCTGGTTAAGTTGGCGAGACGGGCATGTTTCCGGAATGTTTCCCGGCCGGACAGGCAGCCCGAATTTACGCGGTGCCCGATTGCAGGCAGCTCAGGCCACGTGTGCCTTGGTGACGACCACGGCGACCTGCACCCTGTTGGAGGCTCCCAGCTTGTTCATGACATTGGAGACCAGCAGTTTCACCGTTGCTTCGCTCATGTGCATCGAGGCGGCCAGTTCACCGTTGGTCATGCCCTCGGCGACCCCCTGGGCGACAACGCGTTCCCGGGTGTTGAGGCTGTCGTAGCGGATGCGGTGGTTGGGATTGAAGGTGCTACTGCGGGCCATGATGGCCTCACGCGCGTTGTCGCTCAACAGGAGCGCCCCGCCACGGTGGATCATGCGCAGGGCGACAGGGAGATCCTCTGCCAACAGTCCGTGATTCAAAATGGCGCTGACACCCTCAAAAACGAGCGACTCGGCCATTTCATAGGGCACATCCCCCATGACGACAATGGTGGGGGAATCGACCCTGTGGCTCAAGGCCCTGCACGCATGGGCCAGTGATTCTGCCCGTATGCCCGCATCCACCAGGACCAGGTCAACGGGTGCATCCTCCATCACCGCCAACAATTCAGCGGAGTCGGCAGCGCTTTTCACCATGTCGATAAAATCCGCACGGTGCAGCAGCTGGGCCAGGCCCAGGCCGGTGACATAGTCGCACCCCAGCACGGCCATCCGCAACGTAGCGGTTTTTTCTGCAAGACCAAGATTCATCGTGTTACGCCCCCAAAAAAAGAAATTTCCTTTGTTGATGTCAAAGAAAATGTCACAGAACCAGTCCCCACTGGCTCCTGAAATAGCAAATTCCTAGGTGGTTGCCGCTTGCGCGCCAGGTCAAACAAACCAACGTTGTTAACCCTGCAATTCACCCAGATTTGCCTTTACCATCATAGCTCACAATATTTGACCAATTGGCTAAGTGTCTTAGCCGTCCCACTAAATGACGGCGGCCGAATGGTTACCGATCAGTAGCTTTAGCTGGCCCGGGCAGCCTTAAATAATTCCGGCAAAGAAGCCTGAATTTTTCGCAGACTACTTTGCCGGAATTGCCTTGAAAGTCGGGGCGGGCAGAACTATGAAACCTTGTCCAATGCAGGTGCGGTCCCGGGACCCGCCGGGTCCAACGCGTCAGCTCCGGTTCCGGCGGCAGGTGGGCGGTCCGCCGTCGTACTTGTCTTGGACGGGAACGGCAGGCGGCCCCAAACAGAGCGGCCGGTGCGGCCCAGCCAGCCAACAATCAACACCCAGGTTGCCCCGGACACCAGCACGGCGTCGGCCGAGGCCATGATGCCGGAGAAGAACGGCAGGCCCATGAGCACGGCGATGCCAAGATGCATGGCGAGGATGCCGAGAAGGGCGAGGCGGCGCGTTATTTTGTTGAACAGCATGAAGGTGAAGGCGATCTGGACCAGGACGCTGAAGTAGGTCACCAGCACCACGGCCCAGGTGAAGTGGGTGGCCAGGTCCGAGATCCAGGGGAATACGCCGTATGCCTCGGACTGCAACGGGTAGTACATGGCCGTGCCGTTTTGCCACAGCGTGCCCTGGACCTTGTACAGGCCGGCTTCGAGGTAGACAAGGCACAACTGCCCAATGACCAGGCACAGGGCCAGGTTGTGCAGAACGGTGGCGGCTTCGTGCTCCTGGAGGTTTTTCCGGGCACGACGGCGGGAATCCAGCGACCAGCGACGGGAGACGTCGGCGAACACCAGATAGATGAGCATGATGCGGATGAAGTAGTTGCCGCCGTCGGCGATCGGCGTGTTCTGGGCGACGATGCCGGCGTAAAAGACAAACAGCAGTGGCGTAATGATGCGCGTGCGCCAGCCCAACAGGAACGCGATGCTCAACAGAATTGCTGCGACATACCAAAGCCAGAACGGGCCGGTGCCGGCGTCGCGCAGGAGGTTCAGCGGCCATTGGTAGCCGAGAATTTCACGGTAGCCGTCCCAGTAGGCCGAACCGGGGCCCCAGATACGGGTGGCAATTGGAATGTTGAGGACGAGCCAGCCGAGGATGAACGTGCCGGAGGCGATGCGCATCACGGCCAGGCCGTAGTCGGCGTGGCGATTGCTGGTGAACCAGTCAAGGATTCCGTTGAGGAACTTCACCGGAACATCCCTGTGCCTGTGTACCCACCCTCGAATGGACTGTGCTTCGTTTCCGGCTGCAGTGACTGAAGTGGTTCCGGTGGTGTTGCGCGTCATTTCCAGGCCGCCATCGAGTCGTCGTCGAACTTCATTGCATCGCGCCAGCCAATTTTTACGTAGGTGGACGTTGGCTTCGCGTCTTTGTCGTCTCTCTGGTCGAATGGAACCAGAGCATCGCGGCGCATCCGCACCTCAACCAAGGTGACTTTTTCACCCCACAGCTCGTGGGCTTTGAGTGAAGCAAACCCGACAGCGACGTCTTCGAGACGCTGGTAGTTCTTGAGCGTGATTAGTTCGTCCGTCGAGTACTTCTTGGGGGCTGCCGCGGAGTTCAGATCCACGCCGAAAACCGGCTGCCCCGCAATGTGGTTTGCTTCGGCCATTTTGGATTGGTCGGACGAGAGCTTGGCAGACTCAGACCAAAACCTGCTGTGGACCACCTGGGACTGGCTGGACTCCCGGTTGGCAAAGATGTTCAGCCGAGTCGATTCCATTTCTTGTTCGGTAATGTTTTCCCACGCGGTAAATTTGGCACCGGCCGCGGAACCCTTGGCACAGACGTCGTGGGAACTCACACAGGCACGCATAAGGAAATATTCGTCCTGGGAATAGGGGCCCGGAGCGAAGAGGCTCCAGCCCTGGTCCAACGGGCCCAGGAAATATTTATTAAGTTCAGGCTGCAGTGAAGCCTTTAACGGAGTTTGAGGGCCGGTGAATGCCAACGTGGCGGCCAGGTGGCCGCCTGCCATGATTCCGCCAACTATCAAGACGATTGTTGAGAGTCGTCCGATGCGCCTGATCTTCACGAAATGCCTTCTGTGGGTGCCGTGTCATGACCCTGACGGTCCTTGACTGAAAAGGAAGGTGGGGCCGGGGGCATGATTCATGCTCCCGGCCCCACCCATGTTACTGGTTAGGAGTTCTTACGCTTACGAGTAAACGCAATCATTCCCGCTCCCAGAAGCAGCACTAGTGCGCCGCCTGCCAGCAGCAGGGTCGTGGACGCGCCGGTCCTTGCCAACCCGCCGTTCCCCTGAGACTTGCCGTTTGCAGCCGTGTTGGCTGCCGTGTTCACGTTGGCGTTAGCCGCCGTGTTGATTGCAGTGTTCACAGCCGTGTTCACGTTGGTATTAGCCGCCGTGTTGACGTCCGTGTTGGCAGCCGTGTTATTAGCCGCGTTCACGTCAGTGTTAGCCGCCGTGTTGGTTGCAGTGTTCACAGCCGTGTTCACGTCGGTATTAGCCGCCGTGTTGACGTCCGTGTTCGCAGCCGTGTTATTGGCCGCGTTCACATCAGTGTTAGCCGCCGTGTTCACGTCGGTATTAGCCGCCGTGTTCACGTCGGTGTTAGCCGCCGTGTTGACGCTCGTGTTCGCAGCCGTGTTGTTAGCCGCGTTCACATCAGTGTTAGCCGCCGTGTTGACGCCCGTGTTCGCAGCAGTGTTGTTGGCCGCGTTCACATCAGTGTTCGCAGCCGTGTTGTTAGCCGCGTTCACATCAGTGTTCGCAGCCGTGTTGTTAGCCGCGTTCACATCAGTGTTCGCAGCCGTGTTCGCGGCTTCGTTCGTGGCCGTATTTGCAGCCGTGTTGTTGGCCGTGTTGTTGGCTGTGTTGTCGTCTACGGCCACCACAGTAAACGTCGCCATGTCCCAACGTTCGGTGCTGTTGTCAGCGACAAGAAGTTCGTAGTCACCGAGGTCCAGATCTGTGGAGTCAATGCGAAGGGAGAATTTCCCGTCCGTGTTGATCGGCAGGTCACCGGCCAAGAGGGTTTCACCAACAACGGCAAATGTATTGATGGTTGCCGCAGGCTGGACAGCCGGGCTGATGTAGACGTTGGCCGTACCTTCAGCTGTAAAGCCTGCACCGGTCAGCAATGTTGTGCTGCCCTTTTCAACTGTCTTCGGCGTAACATCCACCTTGACAGGCTGGAGTTCCGGGTTGGCAGCGTTGACGACCAAGTAGTGCCAGGTCGACACAGCTGACGCGTTGTCGACAACTGTTACGCGATGAGGACCAACAGCCAGGGAATCGGTATTGATGGTGTAGCTGATTTCACCGGTAGCGGAGATCACCAGATCAGAAGTCAGCGTGGTTTCCACGCCTGTTTCATCATCCCGAATCTTGACAGTGGCTGTTTCATCAGCAGTGTAGCCCTCGCCCAAGACGAGTGATTCCTGTCCGACAGTGACGACGTTCGGCACCAGTTCGAAGTCCGGATCACCCGCATTTTCGCCCGGGTTCTCATTATCGGTAACAGCCAGGTCTGCTTCACCATTCTGAGTGGAGTTGGAAGCCTCCACCGTGTAATCACCAGCAGGAGTCTCAACACCCACCGGAAGATCAACGGTGAGCAAACCATCATCACCAGGAGTCATCGTCACAGGATCACCAATGGGATTACCGTCACCGTCAACGAGCTGAACAGTAACTTCCTCATTCGGAGTCCAGTTCTCACCAGTCACCGTCGTCGAAGTACCAGCCTCAACAGTGGTCGGAGCAACCACAACAGTCACATCAGGAACAACCACCGGAGCCGTAACAGCCAAAGCGGCTTCACCATTCTGAGTGGAGTTGGAAGCCTCCACCGTGTAATCACCAGCAGGAGTCTCAACACCCACCGGAAGATCAACGGTGAGCAAACCATCATCACCAGGAGTCATCGTCACAGGATCACCAATGGGATTACCGTCACCGTCAACGAGCTGAACAGTAACTTCCTCATTCGGAGTCCAGTTCTCACCAGTCACCGTCGTCGAAGTACCAGCCTCAACAGTGGTCGGAGCAACCACAACAGTCACATCAGGAACAACCACCGGAGCAGTCACAGCCAAAGCGGCTTCACCATTCTGAGTGGAGTTGGAAGCCTCCACCGTGTAATCACCAGCAGGAGTCTCAACACCCACCGGAAGATCAACGGTGAGCAAACCATCATCACCAGGAGTCATCGTCACAGGATCACCAATGGGATTACCGTCACCGTCAACGAGCTGAACAGTAACTTCCTCATTCGGAGTCCAGTTCTCACCAGTCACCGTCGTCGAAGTACCAGCCTCAACAGTGGTCGGAGCAACCACAACAGTCACATCAGGAACAACCACCGGAGCCGTAACAGCCAAAGCGGCTTCACCATTCTGAGTGGAGTTGGAAGCCTCCACCGTGTAATCACCAGCAGGAGTCTCAACACCCACCGGAAGATCAACGGTGAGCAAACCATCATCACCAGGAGTCATCGTCACAGGATCACCAATGGGATTACCGTCACCGTCAACGAGCTGAACAGTAACTTCCTCATTCGGAGTCCAGTTCTCACCAGTCACCGTCGTCGAAGTACCAGCCTCAACAGTGGTCGGAGCAACCACAACAGTCACATCAGGAACAACCACCGGAGCAGTCACAACCAACGGAGCCGAAGCAGTCTGAGTCGAGTTAGAAGCCTCCACCGTGTAATTACCAGCAGCAGTACCAACACCAACCGGCAACGGAACACTAATCGTTCCATCAACACCAGCAGTCACCGTCACCGGTGTACCAACGTCAACGCCACCAGAATCAATCAACTGAACCGAAACAAGCTCACCGGCAGTCCAATTCTCACCGGATACCTGCGTCGCGTTACCAGCCTCAACTGTGCCAGGAGTAACAACAACAGTCGCAGCTGCAGCCGGAGCCGCAGTCACAACCAACGGAGCCGAAGCAGTCTGGCCGCTCACATTTGAGCCGGACACCTGGTATGTAGTGCCAGCGGGCGTGCCGCTCGGCACCGGCAAGGTTGCCGTGATGGCTCCAAGGGCGTCAGGGGTGACGACAACCGGCGTGCCAACATCAGCGCCGAGACCATCCTTGAGCTGGATAGTCACAGTTTCGCCCGTGAGCCAGCCAGTACCGGAAACCGCAGTTGTCTCGCCGGCTTCTACGGTTGCGGGATCAACTGCAATGGTGGCAGTTAGCAACGCGTCCAAAGCCCGAACCGATGAAGTAGCCAGATCGATGGCTACTACATTTGCACCAGGAAGAACGTCCAAGGACAAGGCGCTAACACTGAATGATCCGGCTCCCAGCTCGCCCGGAGTTGGTTGAGCGTTAACCGTGATCTGAACAACGTTGGCGAGTACGTCATTGATTGCTGGGGACAACGTAGTAAGAATCGGCGCAACCGCAGGCGTGATGCTTCCGAGCACGCTGTCGATTACATCCTCCTGCAGAACTTCCCCGACCAAAGGCAAAACCGTGGCGCCCAAGGGCGTGACAATCTCATTCAACAGTTGGCCAGCGGGAATCGGTACGCATGGCCCCGTAATCGGCACGCAGACTGACACAATTAGATCAGTACTGACTGTGGGAGCTGTAGCCCCTTCCAAACCGAGGAAGCCACCCACGCTTCCTACCAGTGTCAATGTGTCGCCACTGACCTCAACCAAAGTCAAAGCTGATGCAGCAAGCTGAACTTCCACCGTCAGCTGTGTTGCATTAAGCGCATCCGTTAGCGCTACGTTGAGCTGGTTGACCAGTGAGTTTTCCGCCAGGTTGCCTTGGGCGTCGTTCGGGCCAACGATCTCTGTCAGCCCTTCAGTGATCTTCGCAAGTGTGGCGTCATTGATCAATTCAGTATTTGCGCCAAGACCATTGAGGCCACCATCCGGGCCAGCAACAGCCTGCGCAAGGTCAATCTTCACTGTGCCATCAGCGAGGTTCAACGATACGATGCCGGACGTGTCCGTCAGCGTGCTCTGCAAAAGACCCGACTTAATGCCTGCAAGTGCCTGGTCAAGGCCGGTGACTGTAACTGTAGAACTCCCCAGGCCGACGTTCAAAAGCAACGGTATGTTGATATCCGGGACAAGGTCGAGCGCCGTTGTTAACGGACCGGTCTCACCCAGTGCTGTTTCGAGGGTGCCTCCGACGCCGTCAAGGAGGGTACCCAATGCGGCGGAGACTCCAGTGACCGTGTCACTGTGGAGCACAACTTGTGTGCCAGCAACTTTATAGTCACTGTCAACAAGTCCACCTGTCTTTTCTGCCTTGGACGCCAGCGCGCCGATTTCAAGAGCCAGTTGGTCGACAATGCCCGCAGTGGCAGGAGTGAGCGCCAACTGATCCAAAAGGTCAGTTAGATTTACGCGCGCCCCGTCGGTAGTTCCGCCGTTACCTGACGTATCTACCGCAATTGCGCCGTCTTCTGTGATTACACCGGCGGCTGCTGTTGCAGTCGTCGCATTGGGAGCGTGTGCGTAGCTGTGAAGCAGTCCGGCCTGTCCCAATTCCAACAAACCATTAGGCGCGCCTGCATCCTTAATCAGCGGCAGTGGGAGACTGCCGAGATTGAGACCCAGCGCACCAAGAAGTTCTAGATCGATGGGATTATGGTTCTCGTCGATGTCACTGGGGCTGCTGCCATGGCTTGAGGCGGCTTCGAGTAGCTGAGCTCTTAACAACTCAATGTTGATGACCTGACCCAAGGCCTCTGAATGATCGTCAGGGGTGATGGGCGCTGCGCTCGCTCCGCCCATGGACATTAACACCATGCTGGCCGCGACACCGCCCGCCAACCATTTTGAGCCCGTGCGGAGAGATCGGGCACCCCGACCGCTTGCACGGCTCCTTATCTCGTCTATCACTTTGTTCCTTTCAACGCACTTTTCGAAAAGTAGACGCGCATGAACGCCCCCGCAAGTGAGGCTACAAAGTCGAATGGCGATATCCGGAATGCCAATAGGGGGCAGCGGCCTAGCCAGCGGGGTGGAACGAGTTAGGCGTTCGACTAGTCCGGATTAGCCGTATGGACAAGGCGCCTTTTATTGCAGCGGCAAGGCCGTGCATTTGCTTTTCTATTTGGCGGGTTCGTTGGGAGTCGCAACCATTCCCGCGGATTGGCCACCTGGCCACCCATTGGATAGTTGCCTAAGATTCAGTGGCCAGAACATCATCGCCAAACGGGCCATGCCCCTTAATCGTTACGACAAAGTTAAACTAAAGTGCCCGCCGAGGCGGGCACTTTACGTATTTCTGTCACATGGGGACCCAAATAGTTAGGGAAACCCACGTGAAATTACTGATTTAAGTCAGCAGGGCATCCACAAAGCTTTCAGCGTCAAAGGGGGCAAGGTCGTCCGCCCCTTCGCCCAGGCCAATGAGCTTCACGGGCACACCGAGCGTCTTCTGGATGGCCACCACGATGCCGCCCTTTGCGGTGCCGTCAAGCTTTGTCAGCACGATGCCGGAAATATTCACGACCTCGGCAAAGACCTTCGCCTGGGTGAGTCCGTTCTGGCCGGTGGTCGCATCCAGGACCAGCAGGACCTCATCAACAGTTGCCTGCTTTTCAATGACACGCTTGACCTTGCCCAGCTCGTCCATCAGGCCGACCTTGTTTTGCAGGCGGCCGGCAGTGTCAATCATGACCACATCAACTTCCTGTTCGATGCCTGCCTTCACCGCCTCGAAGGCGACGGACGCCGGGTCTGCCCCGTCGACGTCGGACTTCACCGTGGGAACACCCACACGCGCACCCCAGGTTGCCAGCTGCTCGGCGGCCGCGGCACGGAAGGTGTCGGCCGCGCCAAGGAGCACGTCCTTGTCCTCGGCGACGAACACGCGCGCCAGCTTGCCAACCGTGGTGGTCTTGCCAACACCGTTGACGCCGACAACCATCAGAATCGCCGGGCGGCCGTCGTGGCGTTCAATGTTCAGGCTGCGGTCCATGGTGGGATCGACCAGCTTGACCAGCTCTTCGCGCAGCATCGCCTGGACATGCTCCGGACTGCGCACGCCCAAAACCTTCACGCGCTCGCGCAGCGTGTCCACCAATTCCATGGTGGAATCGGTGCCAATGTCGGCCAGCAGCAGCGTCTCCTCAACCTCTTCCCACACATCTTCATCGATGGTGTCGCGGGACAGCAGCGCCAGCAACCCCTTGCCCAGGGCGTTGTTGGACTTCGCCAGGCGCGCGCGCAGGCGCACCAGCCGGCCTTCAACGGGCAGCGGCTTCTCGAGTGTCGGGGCCGAGGGAGCTTCCGGTGCAACTTCGGCGGTTTCCACGTCCGACGGCGGGACCGGGGTTTCCGGGCGATCCTCCACCAGGGTGCCGCCGCCTTGGGCATCGGTGGCATCCAGCGGGGCCGGGTCATTGGCGTCGCGCGGACCAACGTAGTTTTGCTTGTTGCGCCCGGCCTTCAGGAAGACGGGAATGAGACCGCCGATGATGGCGAGACCTACGACAATGGACACAATGATGAGGAGAGTATCGTTCACTCCCCCAGTCTCTCACGGGGGCTGCCGGCGACTGCCTTCCTCGCGCGTGTGGCAAACTCTTAGCTGATGCCAATGACCAGTCCCCAGTCCCGTAAAGTTTCCGAGCCGGATGCTGTGAAGCTTCCCCGCGAGATCAAGGTCCTGGTCGCCGCGGCGTTTCTGATCGCCATCGGTTTTGGCATTGTGGCCCCGGTCCTGCCGCAATTCGCCCAGAGTTTCGACGTGAGTGTGGCAGCGGCCGCCGTGGTGGTCAGCGCCTTCGCGTTCACCCGGCTGGTCTTCGCCCCGTTGAGCGGCTGGCTCGTGGAGCGCATGGGTGAACGGCGCACCTACATACTGGGAATTCTTATCGTTGGCGCTTCCTCGGCCGCCTGCGCTTTTGCCGGCAACTATTGGCAGCTGCTGCTGTTCAGGGGCCTGGGCGGCATCGGCTCCACCATGTTCACCGTCGCTGCGATGGGGCTGCTCATCCGCATGGCTCCGCCGAAGGCCCGCGGCCGCGTCTCCAGCCTGTACTCCGGCTCGTTCCTGCTGGGCAACATCGCCGGCCCCGCCGTGGGCGGGCTGCTCGCAGGCCTGGGCATGCAGCTGCCGTTCCTTGTTTACGCCGCGGCACTGCTGCTGGTGGCGATTCTTGTGGCCACGTTCCTGCCGGCCGCGCTCCCCATCCCTGTCCACGAGCGTGCCCAAGCCTCACTGAAGAAGAATATCCTGCCGCTGCGCGAGGCGCTGGGCCTGCCCGCTTACCGGGCGGTGCTGACGTCGGGCTTCGCCAACGGCTGGTCCGCGTTCGGCATCCGGATGGCCCTGGTTCCGCTCTTTGCCACGGCAGCCCTGGGCGCCGGGCCCGAAGTGGCCGGCATCTCCCTGGCGGTGTTCGCCATTGGCACCGGAGCGGCCCTGACGTTCTCGGGCAAGCTGGCCGACACCTGGGGCCGCAAACCCATGATCCTGTCCGGCCTGGCCGTGAACGGCATTGCCATGGGCGTGCTGGGCTTCACCGGAAACGAATTCTGGTTCTTCCTCGTCTCCGCAATCGCCGGCCTGGGCAGCGGGCTCATGGGCCCGGCCCAGCAGGCGACAGTTGCCGACGTCATCGGCAACGACCGCTCGGGCGGCAAGGTGCTGGCCACCTTCCAGATGAGCTCGGACCTGGGTGCCATCATCGGCCCCATCGCCGCCGGCTTCCTGGTGGACCAGTTCTCCTACGGCGTGGCCTTCCTCATGGCCACGGCCGTCGCCCTCGTCAGTTTCCTGTTCTGGCTGCCCGCCAAGGACCCCACCCCTAAATAGGGCACCCGTGAGGCCGTCTCACACGACAGGGCGCAGTGCCTTGAGCGCCGCCGATCCCTTGACGGCAACAGCAAGGTCAACCAGGGCCTCACCGTGAAGCACGGCAAGATCCGCCGCCTTTCCTGCCGGCAGCCCTTCGGCATTGAAATCCGTGCCGTGAAAATACAGGTCGGGGGCCAGCACCTGTGTACCGAAGAAGCCGGCCAGTGTTGCGGAAAGATCCCGGGTGCCCAGAAAGTGTTCCCCCGAGGCGCCCGTCATGACCACGGCGACGGGTGTCCCGGCAAGCTGCTCCGCGCCGGCTTTGCGATCGATCTTCTCCAGCAGCGTGCGCAGCGCTGCGGTGTGCGTGGCACGGTAGGTGGGACTGCCAAGCACGACGGCGTCGGCCGCACCGATGCGGGCCACAACGTCGGGGTGGTCATGGCGGATCAGCTCCGTTTCCGCTCCCCGGCCGGCTGCGCCGGCAAGAATCGCAGAGACTGCCGCTGCCGTTTTGCCAGGTCCGTAAGGGCTGCCGTCAATGCCCACAATGATCACGCGGCCTCCCCCACAAGCGCAGGTGCGGGCTGCACCCGGGCATACGCGCCCTTGTAGAACAGCAGCGGCTCAGCCTCAGCCCGGGCATCCAATGACCGCACCGAACCCACCACAATGGTGTGGTCGCCGCCGTCGTACTCCTGGTGCAGCTCGCAATCCACCCAGGCCAATGCGTCGTCCAGCACGGGATTTCCAGAGGGCGAGCCGGTGTAGCCAACGCCGGCGAACTTGTCAGTGCCGGAGCGGGCAAACTGTGCCGACAGGTGTTGGTGTTCGGCGGGCAGAATGTTGATGGTGAAGCGTCCCGCGGCCCGCAGCAGCGGCCAGGTGGATGACGTCCGGGCCGGGCTGAAGGTGACAAGCGCCGGTTCCAGGGACAGGGAGGCAAACGACTGGCAGGTGAAGCCAACGGGGCCGTCCGGGGTGGCTGCGGTGATGATGGTCAGTCCGGTGGCGAAGTGGCCCAGGACATTGCGCAGCTGATTCGGTGTGACGGGCGGTTGGGTTGTCATGGTGGTTCCTTTCGTGGCAGTACTGCTACAAAATCACCCCGGAGGGCGTACGTTCAAGCGATCTGCAACGCGCTGCAACACGGCTCAACACCGGTCAACATGCCGTGATGCGGCGTAACACTCGCCGTTCCAAGCCATTGCTTCAGGCCTGCAGTTTCTGCACTATCAATTCCATCCGCAGATCCAGGTCCAGTCGGACATCGCCAAGATCGCCCACCTCCATGACCGGTAAGGCATGGCTGGTCCCGTTCCGCTTGCTGCTGCCTTCCGGCAGGCCCAGATTCTCCCGCAGGGTGCCGGCGACGTAGTCGGTGGGATAGATTCCGCGGGCCTGCAGCTCCGGGATGAGATGGTTGACAATGTCTGCGAGCTCGTCCGGGAACAACCAGGGCATGAGGGTGAATCCGTCCACCGCCCCGGAACGGGCAAAGTCCTGCAAGAGGTCGGCAACACCGGAATAGGATCCGATGAACGCCTGCCGGTCCCAAACGGAGTCGGGCAATTGTGCGCGGATCCAGTCAGCCTTCGCCAACGCCTGGGCTTGTGTCGGCGCCAGGATGAAGGTGGCGGACTGGAGGATTTTCACGTCGCTGGAGCCGCGTCCGCTGTCGAGGCTGCGGGCCACCATGTCCCGTCGCAGGGCCAGGGCGTCGCCAATGGTCGCGGGGGCGGACGTGACGATGTCGGCATGCTCGACGGCGAAGGCCCGTTCCTGGGCGGTGTCGCCGGCATGGATGAGGACCGGGCGGCGCCGATCTGGTTGGTGCAGTGCTGCGCCCAGCCCCACACTGTAGAGCTGGCCCCCGCGTTCAAACGCGCCGAGCGTTTCAACCGGTCCGGCCTCGCCTGACGCGGGTTTCTCCCAGGCATCCCAGGTGCGCTGAACGGAATCGACGAAGCCGTGGCGCCCGTCCGCGGAGGCGACTCCCTCGACGTCGGACTCGTCATCATAGAGTTCCTCAGCATCGGATTCCGCGGCATCGCGGCCGTATCTGGCGCCGTCGGCCAACAGCTGCCAGGCGGCCCGGCCGCCCGACAGCTTGTCAAGGGAGGCGATTGTGTGGGCGAGGTTCGTGGGGTCGTCATAATCGGGCGCTGCTGCCACCGCGACGCCAATATTGCTGGTCACGGCCGCCAGCGCGGCCAGCAGGGTTGCCACGTCGTTGCTGCCGGCCGGGTCCGTGGTGGATGCGGCACCGGGGTCCTCAGGCAGCCAATACCGTTCATCCAGTGTCACCAGCGTAAATAGCCCCCGCTCGGCTGTCTGGGCCTGGGTGCGGAGCTGCTCAAAACTCAGCTCGGAGGCCGGTCCCACCAGATTGACGCCAAAGTGCAGCCGGCCTGTGGGGGTGAACCCGGATCGGGTTTCATGGGAATTTGGCATGATGTCATTTCTGCTTGGACTGGGAAATTTCCGGACCGGGGCGCTGCTGGGCGTGGCTGGTGACTTAGTGGTTAGAGCGTTTCACAGTGCTCCGCAGCCTCCGTTGCAATCCGTAATGTGGAGCAGTATCCGCGGGTGCAGTCCGCGGGTCTCCACCGCTTTCAGGGGCCTCCTGCATGACTTGGCACGACGCATTCGCACGCACCGTGACCTTCGATTTCCTCGGGTGTCGCTTGCCTTGGCGGCCGCCCTCCGCTGCCGGATAGTTGCTGACACCACCCGCAACCACGACGCATTCGCAGAGGAAACCATGACCAGCATCATCACCAGATCAGCGCTCTCCATTGCCGTGGCGGCCTCCGCGGCCCTGGGCCTGGCTGCCTGCTCAGACCCGGGCGCCAGTGCTGCCCCAGCCGAAGTCTCCGGAACAAAGTCCTTCAATCTCTCCCCCAAGCAGGACCGGGTGTCCGTGACCGCAGACGCCGCAGCTGCCGCATTGGTTCCCGCAGGGATCAAAAAGGATGGCAGGCTCACGGTTGCCGTCTCGCTGGGCGCCGCACCTCTCGGCGTGTTCGCCACCGACAACAAAACTCCGATCGGCAACGAGGTGGACATCGCCGTCGCACTGGCCCAGTCGCTGGGCCTGGAGGCCGAAATCGTGCCGACGGCGTGGGCCGACTGGCCCCTGGGCGTGGCCTCCGGCAAGTACGAGGCGGCCATCACGAACGTGACAGTCACCGAGGAACGCAAGCTCAAGTTCGATTTCGCCACATACCGGGAAGATAAACTCGGTTTTTATGCCACCAAAGACAGCCCCATAACGACTGTGGAATCGGCTGCGGATGTTGCCGGCAAGAGGGTGGTTGTCGGATCAGGCACCAATCAGGAGGCCATCCTCCTGGCGTGGGACAAGGAAAACGTGGCGAAGGGGCTTGCACCTGTCCAATTCCAGTATTACGACGACGATTCCGCCTCCACCCTGGCGCTGCAGTCGGGCCGTGCGGACCTGACGTTCGGGCCCAACCCGACGGGCGCGTACAAGGCCGCCACGGACGGCAAGTCCAAGCTGGTGGGAACCGTCGACGGCGGGTGGCCGCTCAATGCCAAGATCGCCGTCACCACCGAGAAGGGCAATGGCTTCGCCGTCGCCGCCCAGGCCGGCCTGAACCACCTGATCGCCGATGGCAGTTACGCCAAGATCCTGGACAAATGGGGGCTCTCCAGCGAGGCCGTCAGGAAGTCCGAACTGAACCCGCCCGGGCTGCCGGCAAGCTAAGTTCGCCCCAAAATTACGACGGCGGGAGGTTCCCATTGATGCCAAGGGAACCACCCGCCGTCGAGCGTTGATAGTGCTAGAGGTGGAGCTCGCGGGCGGCCAGTTCCAGCTTGATCTCGCTGGAATGATCTCCGTCATTGTCGTGTTCAGCCTCCGGGCGTTTCGGCACGGGCAGGCCCAAATGCTCACGCAGCGTGGTTCCGGCATACTCCGTGGGATAGACGCCGCGGGCCTGCAGCTCGGGGACCAGGTGGTTGACGATGTCATCGAGCCCGGTGGGAACCAGCCACGGTGAAATGTTGAAGCCGTCGACCGCACCCGTTGCGGCATAGCGGGCAAGAGTGTCCGCAACGTCCGTGTAGGAGCCGGTGAAGGTGGCATCGATCCGGCTGGTCTTGCCGGACACGAACTGCCGGATGGACAGCCCCTTGTCCTTGCTCTCGGCCCGCCACTGGTCCGCGAGTTGGCGGGCCTTGGCGCCATGAAAACCACTGCCCCGGGTCTCGGAGGTTTCGGCAACCACGGGATCGATCTCCGGCAGCGGCCCGTCGGGATCGTATTCTGAGAGTTCCCGTCCCCAGAACTGTTCCAGGTAGGCAATGGCCTGTTGCGGACCGATCTGCAGGCCGCGGACCCACTCCTTCTTGTCGCGGGCTTCCTGCGCCGTGGCGGCAAGGATGAACTCGCTTGCCGGCATGATCTGGACGTCGTTCGGCCTGCGGCCTGCGGCGACGGTCCGGGCAACGATGTCACGACGGAACTCAAGGGCAGCCTCGTAAGCCGGGTGGGCGGAGAAGATGACATCGGCCTGGCGGGCCGCAAAGTCACGCCCCTCCGGCGAGTCGCCGGCCTGGAACAGCACCGGCCGGTACTGGCTGCTGCGGGGCAGGCGCGGCGCATAGTCGACCGAGTAGTGCTGGCCCTCGTGCCGGACCTGCCGCACGGAGCCCGGCGCTGACCAGGCGGTTGCAGTTTCGGATCCGGCGAAGGCACCGGTTTCCCAACTGTCCCAGATCCGCTTTGCCGTCTCCACGAACGCTTCGGCATGACGGTACCTGTCAGCATGGTCCAGATACCCGCCCCGGCGGAAATTCGCACCCGTCCAGGCGTTGTCGGTCGTGACGACGTTCCACGCTGCCCGGCCGCCCGACAGCAGGTCCAGGGAGGAGAGCCGGTGTGCCAGGTGTGCGGGATCGTTATAGGTGGTGTTTTGGGTGGCCACGAGCCCAATCTTGTTGGTCACGCCAGCCAAGGCAGCCAGCATGGTCTGGGCATCGGGACGCCCGGCCACGTCGAGCGCGTGGGGATGGCCCAGATGCTCCCTTAGCCGCAGCCCTTCGCCGAGGAAGAACGCCGCAAAAAGCCCGCGCTCTGCCGTCTGCGCCAAATGCCGGAACGAATCAAAATCCGTTTGCGATCCGGATTCCCCGGCTTTCCAAATGGTGCCGGAATTGACGCCTTGAACGAAGACTCCGAACTGCAACTGTCCGGTGGGGATGAATCCGTTGCCGATCTCGCTGTTTTCACTCATGGTCTCTCCTTAGTTTCCAACGGTTGCGTAGCGGTTGACCGCGCGGCCAAGCCCCAGCAGGTCCCGGAAGCTGGCGTCGGCTTGAACCGGGGCCAGCGCGCCATTGCGGCGCAGAACCGGGAGCACCAGCCGGGACAGTTCATCAAGGTCCACGTCCAGCACGGCCGGGTGCAGCCGGACGCCGTCGGCCTCAGCCAGAATCTCCGTGAGCAGTCCCACCAGGCCGTCGGCCCCGCCGGCATACCGGGCACGGCTGCTGATCCACGGCGTGTGGGCATCGAGGTGGGCAACGCGCTCCGCGGCGCTTTGGCCGCGGGCATCGAGCACCACGTCCAGCTCGGCGATGACGGCCACGGCGCCCTGGGATTGATTGCGGACGTGGCGGGCCTCCCCTGCCAAATCCTCCGCGGCGGATGCCGTCACCAGCACGGCATCGATGCCGGACTCGGGGCCTCCCAGGGACAGCCCGTCTGCCACCAACCCGGCCGGAGCCAGCACGGGCAGCTGCCCCTGCAGGGGACGCGGAATGATGGACGGACCCTTGACCGAATATCCCTGGCCGGGAAAATCGGCGCCGGTTTCAAAATCCGCATAGTGGAGTTTGTCGACATCGAGGTACCGGCCGGAGTCAACGTCGCGGATCACGGCGTCGTCCTCCCAGCTGTCCCACAGCCGGCGGCCAACTTCCACGGAAGCGGCGGCCTCCAAAGCACGCGCTTCACCCTCCACTGCTCCCCGTCCCACGACGGCACCCTCGCGCTCCGTGCCTTCGGCGGCGACGAGCCAGCCGGCCCGGCCGCCGGAAACATAGTCAAGGCTGGCCAGCTGGGTCGCCACATGAAATGGCTCCGTGTAGACGGTGTCCACCTCGGGAACCAGGATGATGCTGTGGGTTATTGGCCCGGCAAAAGCTGCCCGCTGGACGGCATCGAGCCGGCCCCCAATGTCGGCTCCGCCACCCAACGGCCCGTCGGAAAACGTTGCAATGTGAAATCCGGCTGATTCGGCGGCCAGCACGGTGGAACGGATTCGTTCACCGCTCAGGAGTTCTGCCGGTGTGTGTCTGGCGGCCCGCCACGCGGCCGGGTGCGCCCCGTCGCCATCGAGCTCAAGGGCCAGGAAACCGGGTCGATGCTGATCTGCGGCGCTCATTGGGCGGCCTCTCGTTCAAAGGGTGTCTTCTCGCCGGCAGCAATGGCCACGGGCAAATGGTTTTCGGCCGGCGGGAGCGGGCAGGTGGCCAGATCCGTGTAGGCGCAGGGCAGGTTCAGGGCCCGGTTGAAATCAAGGGTTGTCGCGCCCCCTGCTGGTGGCGCGGAAAATGTCAGGGACCGGTTGGCGGAATAGGTGGTGTCCCCCGAGGTCTCATCCGTGAACAGCACCTGGAATGTGCCCGGCGCCGATCCATTGAAGGCCGTCAGTTCCAGCTCCCGGCCGGCGATCTTGAATTTCACCACTCCTGGTGCCTGGTAGACGTGCTGGATGCCTTCGACGGCGGCGCCAACTGTCGTTTCGCGGGGCCGGCGGAACGGGACGTACTGTGCTGCGAGCGCAAACGACCGGGTCGGCTCATAGGTGGGCGTGCCGTGGTAATTGCGAAGCAACGCATTGCCGGGGTTTCGCGGCCGGAGCACGTACTCGCCGCCTCGTTTGGCCAGCTCCAGCACGGTGTCACCATGGCTGAGGTTGATGCCGTCGCGTTCGGCGATGGGCCCGAACACGAGTTCCCCGTTCGCAGTCACTCCATCAGGGGTGTTTAGTTCGGCGCCGTCGCGGAGCAGGCTGATGCCAGCCGCCAAGGTGAGATGAACGGCGTCGTCCTCAACCCGCCATGTCCCCGGCGCCCCGGCGAGCGCTGTGGCGTCAGCGGTGAGCCAGTGCAGCTCGGTGACGGCCAGGAAGCCGTGGGGATCGCTGCGAAGTTCTTCGTGGGCGTCGTGCCAGTGCTGCCACTCGGTGCGGAAGGCCGCCTTGCGGGTATCTGCTTTGCTGGTTTCAGTGGCTGTGGACATGGTTGCTCCTGTGGGTGAGGTGGTCTGCGGAGATGATGGCGGCGGCATCGCCGACGTGGGCGCCGGCGAAGGCCGGGCGTCCGGCATAGGGATCGCCGGTTTCCCAGAGCGTGGTGGGCGCCGCTTCCCTGACCGCGGGAATGACCACCGCGGCGAAGCGTGCCAGCAGCTCCAGCTGCTGCTCGAAGGGCAGGGTGGTTGGCAGGGAGATGGATTGCAGGTCATGGCCGTACAGCTCGTGGTAGCCCAGGATCTTGTCGATGACCTGTTCCGGGCTGCCGACCAGCGGGGGACCTTCTGCTACGGCGTGGTCTATGTCCCTGTAGGGGGAGTTGTTCCCCGGTACGTTCCGGCCCACGGTCAGCGCCTCATACACGGGGCCATACTGGCGTTTGGCCTCCTGGGTGGTGTCCGCGATGAACACTCCCCCGGCACCACTGCCAGAACCCAGGTATTGATGCCGGGGGTCATGGCCGTGCCGCGCATATTCCTCACGGTAGTGATCAATGAGCACCTTGTAGTTTTCGCGTGGCTGGATGGCGTTCGCCGTAAACAGGGGGTCTCCCCACTGAGCGGCGAGCGCGGCGGAGGCCAGCGACGTGGCTGAGCCGTGCCACACGCGCGGCGCACCGGCGAAGGGGCGTGGCGTGGTGGTCGTTGGTTCGCTGAGCGGTGTCCGGAATTGTCCGTACCAGGTGACGTCTTCCTCGCGCCACAGCCGGTGCAGCAGGGAGTACTTCTCCTCGAGCAGGTCCCATTGGTTGTCCAGGGACAAGCCAAAGAGCGGATATTGGAGCGCCTCGTTGCCCTTGCCGATGACCAGTTCCAGCCGCCCCCTGCTGAGCTGGTCAATCGTGGCATAGTCCTCGGCCACCCTGACAGGGTCAAGGACCGAGAGCACCGTGACACCGCTTTGCAGGCGAATGGTTGAGGTCACCGCGGCGATGGCGGCGAGCACCGTGGTGGGCGATGAGGAGATGAACTCCCCCGCGTGCCGTTCCCCCACGGAGAAGCTGTCATATCCGAGTTCCTCGGCCAGCTGTGCGGTCTGCACCACCTGGTTGAGCCGGTCTGCCGTGGAGACGATGGCTCCGGTGAGAGGGTTCTTCAGGTGGGGGATGATGTCCAGGACCTGGAATTTCATTTGGCACCTGCCTTGTAGTTGGACTCGGTAACGGTTTCGGCGGCCGGGAGTGCTTCCTCCGACAGTCCCCAGCGCGTCAGCACCTCCGCATAGCTGCCGTCCTTGATCACGGCGTTCAGGGCGTCGGTGATGGCCGGTGCCAGGCCGTTGCCCTTGAGCGTTGTCGCGGCCACGAGCGTTTCATTGGGCCAGCCCGCGTTGACCTTGCCCACAATCTTCAGGTCGTCGCGGGTGTTGGCCCGGTACACGGCTGACGGGTAAGGGGTGATGTTCAAGTCGGTGCGTCCCGAGCTGAGGGCCAGGATGGTGTCGGCGTCGGAGGAGTAGTACTGCAGTTCAGCCGGCGCCTTGCCCTTGGCCTCAAGCTCCTTGTTCCAAGCCAGCAGGATCTTTTCCTGGTTGGTGCCCGAGCCCACGGAGATCCTGAGCCCGGAGATGTCGTCGGAGCCCTTGATGTCATAGTTGGAGCTGGTTTTCGCCTCGAAACCCATGAATGCGGCCCGGTAACTGGCGAAGTCAAAAAGCTTCACCCGCTCGGCGTTGATGCCGACATTGGAGAACACCGCTTCAAAGTCACCTGACTGGGTCTTCAGCGGCCAGTTCTCCCAGGCCGTGACCTGGACATCCAGTTCCAGGCCCAGCTTGTCGGCCACGAGCTGGGCCAGGTCGATCTCGGAGCCGATGGGTGTCTTGTTGTCGGTTGCGTGGTACGACAGCGGGACCGAACCGGCAGAGGTGCCCACCGTCAGTTTGCCGTCCGCGGAGATCGACGCCGGCACCTCGGCCACCAGGGCCGGGTCTTTCTCGGCGCGGATCCGGTTTTGCTCCCGGGAACTGTTGTACACCACACCGTTGACGGCCGTCGTCGAATCTCCGCTCGAGGCCTGGGCCCCGGGGTCGGAGCAGCCGGTCAGCACTGCCATGCCGGCAAGGACGACGGCGGGGAGCACGGCGAGGGTGCGAAGGCGCGGGGAAGGCTGTGACATGGGGTGTTCCTTAGATGTTGAAGGCTGGTTCGATGATTTTGGAGAAGAAATTCTTGGTGCGCTCCTGCTGGGGGTTGGCGAAAATCTCCGCAGGCGGGCCGCTTTCCACGATCTGGCCCTGGTCCATGAAGACCACCGTGTCCGCCACGTCGCGGGCAAAACCCATCTCGTGCGTGACGATGATGAGGGTGGTGCCGGAGGTGGCAAGCTCGCGGATGACGTCCAGGACTTCGTTGACAAGTTCCGGGTCCAGGGCGCTGGTCGGCTCGTCGAAGAGCAGGATCTTGGGGTCAAGGGCCAGCGTCCTGGCGATGGCCACGCGCTGCTGCTGCCCGCCGGAAAGCTGGCGGGGATAGGCCTCGGCCTTGTCCTCCAGACCGACCCGTGCCAGCAATTCCAACCCCCGGCGGCGGGCCTCGGCCTTGGTCTTGCCCTGCGCCACGACGGGCGCTTCCGTCACGTTTTCCAGTGCCGTGAGATGACCAAAGAGGTTGAAGTTTTGGAACACCATGCCGATCTCTGTGCGCTGCTTGAGAATGTCCTTTTCACGGAGTTCGTGCAGATTGCGCCCCCGTTTCCGATATCCCACGAGCGAACCGTCAATTGCGACGTAACCGGAATCCACATTCTCCAGGTGGTTGATGGTGCGCAACAACGTTGACTTTCCTGATCCAGAGGGGCCCAGGATGGCAGTAACGGCTCCGGGCTCCACAACCAGGGACACGCCCTTGAGCACGTGCAAGGCGCCGAAGCTTTTGTGCACGTCGGTGATTTCCACCAGGCCCCTCGTCGGGGCAAGTGCGGGTGCTTGGGTGTCGGTGATGGTCATCGCAGGTCCTTAGCGGTGGTGCGGATGGTGAAAAATTTCTTGACCTTTTGCAGCGGCGTCAGCGGCAGCGTGCGCACGGCACCCTTGGCGTAGTGCCGTTCGATGTAGTACTGGAAAACACTCAGCACGGAGGTGATCACGATGTACCAGAGGGTTGCTACGAGCAGCAGCGGCAGGACTTGTTGCGTGCGGTTGTATATGACCTGCACGGTGTAGAACAGTTCCGAGTACGCCAGGACGTACACGATGGAGGTGCCCTTGACCAGCCCGATGATCTCGTTGAAGGCTGTCGGCAGGATGGAGCGCATCGCCTGCGGCAGGACGATCCGGGTGGACCGGCGCCAGGCAGGGATGCCCAGTGCCGAGGCTGCCTCCAACTGGCCCTGGTCAACGGAGAGAATGCCGCCGCGGATGATCTCGGCCGAATACGCCGCCTGGTTCAGGGTCAGGCCCAGGATTGCCGCGGCAAACTGGCTGATCAGTGTGGTGGTCTGGACCTCGAAAAACGTCACGCTGGTGAAGGGGATTCCGAGGCTGATCTTCTCGTAGAGATAGCCCAGGTTGTACCAGAGCAGCATTTGCACCAGCAGCGGGGTGGAGCGGAAGATCCAGGAAAACGTCCAGGACACCGAAACCAGCAGCGGGGACGCCGACAGCCGCATCAGCGCCAGGATGAACCCGAGCACAAAGCCAAGGGCTCCGGCGATGACCGTCAGCTTCAACGTTTCCCCCAGCCCGCGAATCACGGACTCCGCGGTAAACCACTGCGCCACCACGTCCCACTCCCAGCGGGGGTTGGTGGCCAGCGACCACAGGATCGCCGCCACGCCCAAGGCGACCACTGCCGTGCCAACCCACCGCCACGGGTTTTTGGCGGCGACCACTTTGTACCCGGAGTAGTCGGCCACCACACGAGGAGGGACCGGGCCGGCAGGCGGCGGATTGTTGCCGGCTGCGGCGGCACGGGCTGGGCCGACGGCGGACCCTGCAGCTGGGCTTGTGCCGGGTGCCGTTGTGGAACTGCCGGCAACGTCCGGACTCGTTTGGGTGGCTGCTTGCGCCACGTCTGTTGGTGCGGTGCTCACGCGCCACCTCGATTCTTCCCTTGGATCACTGGATTTTTACTGCTTGATGGCTGCAAATCTAGGCGGCGTCGGAAGCACTCTCCAAGGCTGTTGTTGTACTGGGTCATGTTCGGACGCAAGCCGTCACATGTCAGTTCGTGACCGGAATTAACCCTCCGTGACCTGCCATGAACCGGCATGACCGCGGCCTTCATTGACGCACTCGAACGGCCGTAGCGTGGGTGCCTACGCACCGTCCCGCAGCAGATGCACAGCAGGCCGGCCCACGAACAAGCCGGCAGAGCCAGGAGCCCCCATGCCCCCGCACGATCCGAGCGTCGTCTTCATCGGCGGCGGCCCGCGCACGGCCGGACTCTTGGAACGCCTGGGGGCGAACATGCCGGAATTGTTCGCGGCGCCCCTGAACATCCACATCGTGGAGCCATTCCAGCCCGGCTCCGGGCGGATCTGGCGCTTTAATCAAGACCCCGGACTCATGCTCAATTCCATGGCCGGGGATGTGACCATGTTTACGGACGCCTCCGTACACTGCACCGGCCCCACGACGGACGGCCCGGACCTCGCGCAATGGGCCGCTGCCGTAGCCTCGGGGAAATTGCCGGATGCGCCGGAACTGACGCCGCAGCTGTTGGCACAGGCCGCCGGGCTGACGCGCTCATCGTTCCCCACCCGCCAACTTCACAGCTTCTACCTCGAATGGTTCTTCCGCCGCGCCGTCTCCGCCCTGGCCCCGTACGCCACCGTCACCATCCACCGCGACACCGCCCTCGAGATCGCCCCGGCCGCCGCAGGTGAGCGCCGCCTGGTCAGGCTTGCCCGCGGCACGCAGGTGGGCGCCGACGTCGTCGTACTCGCCGTGGGTCATACGGATGCCCAGATTCATGGCAGATCAGCGGATTTTGCCGCCTTCGCCACCCGCCACGGCGGCTTTCACGCCGCCCCCGCCTACACCACGGACGTTGACTACTCCGCACTGGCTCCGGGGCAGGACGTCATAGTCTCGGGCATGGGCCTGGCCTTCGTCGACCTGGTGGTGCTGTTGATGGAGGGGCGTGGCGGCCGCTTCGTGGAGCACGACGACGGCGAGCTTGCCTATGTGCCATCCGGTGCCGAACCGCGGCTGTGGGCGGGCTCGCGCCGCGGTGTTCCTTACCATTCGAAGATTTCCGCAAGCTTGCGCGGGGACGCCCCCGGCCCCGCCCAGTCGTTCACCGGGCACGCCGTGTCGAAGCTGCTGGCGACGCATGGGGAGCTTGATTTTCGCACGCAGCTTTGGCCGCTCATCGCCAAGGACGCCGCCCACGCCTACTACCAAGAGCTTTTCACCGGCAACCCGAAACGGATGGGCATGGATTGGGCCATTTTCTCCGCAGCGTACCGGCGCCTGGATTGGTACAGTCCGGAACGGGCGGCGCTCGTGGCCTCGGCCGTGCCCGAGCGTTCCTTGTGGCTGGACTTTGAACGTCTTGACCAGCCATTGTCCGGGACCGGACTCACGGCTCACGGCTCCGTTTCCGAGGCTGTGGCAGCCCACATTGCCGAAGACCTGAAATTGCGGGACGGCGGCGGTCACCCCGAGACGCTGGCCCTGTTCCTGGGGTTGCTGCGGGCGTACATGGACTTTGCTTCGGTCGTGCCCGCCGAACGGCTGACGGCCGCATCACAGGCGGCAGTGCAGGGCTGGTGGCATGGCTTCTTCAGCTTTGTTGCTTCGGGTCCGCCGCCCCACCGGCTGCGCCAAATCTTGGCCATCCACAAGGCCGGCCTGTTGGAGTTCCTGGGCCCGGGACTCAAGGTGGCAACCGAGGAAGCAACCGGGCTGTTCGTCGCCACATCCGGATCCGGTGCCACCGGCGGCCACGATTCCCGGGTGCGGGCTGCAGCGTTCATCGAGGCCAGGCTCCCCGCCCCGACGGTGGTGCATTCAGCCAATCCGGTGCTGGCCCAGCTCCACGCCAGCGGTATCGGTTCAGAACAGCAGCTGCTCTCTGCAGACGGTACAGTGTCCACCGGGCGTTTGCTTGTCACCGGCTCCCACCAGATGGTGGGCGCGCGCGGCGAACGAACTGACAGGCTCTTCGCTGTGGGGCCGGGCACCTCTGCCTGGGCCTCCGGCGCCTTCGCACGCCCCCGCAGCAATGCCGCCCCCTTTCGGGAAAACGACGCCTTGGCCCGCGCGGTGCTTCACGCGTTGGCGGACCACGCCGGCACAGCCCAACCCCTCCCGGCGCTTTTTGAAAGGACCCAGCCATGACTGCACACACAGCACAGCCAGGGCTGGCACACGCGGGCACCGGTCCGGTGCCGCAAAACCGCATGACCCCAGTGGGACAGCCCGGCGCCGGCGCGATCTCGGTGCTGAGCCTGCCCATGGATGACCCCCGGGTGCGCCCGCTCCTCGAAGAGCTGGCCGTGGAATATGAGACCCGCTACGCCGATCTGTTCGGCACAGGCAATGCTGCCGCTGAGCTGAACAAATACCCCGCCGGGGAATTCGCCGCACCCGATGGAGCCGTCGTGATCCTGCAGGAGCATGGGGTGTCGGTGGCCGGCGGTGCATTCCGCCGCCATTCCCAGGACACTGCTGAATTCAAGCGCATCTGGACGCATTCACGGCAGCGCCGCCGCGGGCTCGCACGCCGCGTACTGGCCGAGCTGGAGGCCAAGGCCGTGGAACTCGGTTACACCAGCGTGTACCTGACCACGGGACCGCGCCAGCCGGAAGCAAGGGGCCTGTACCTGAAGACCAACTACGAACCCCACTTCGACGTCAAGGCAGCCCCCGAGTCCCTGCCGTTCCTGGCGTTCAGCAAGGATCTGACCACGAAGCCGTAGCACGCCCGGGGCGGGGTCAGGCTGGCGATTCTGCGCGGTCCATGCGCTGGCTGATGACTGTGGAGACGCCGTCGCCCCGCATGGACACCCCGTACAGGGCGTCGGCGACGTCCATGGTGCGTTTCTGGTGCGTGATGATGATGAGCTGGCTGGATTCGCGCAGCTCCTCAAAGAGCGTGATGAGGCGGCCGAGGTTTGTGTCGTCCAGGGCGGCCTCGACCTCGTCCATCACATAGAACGGGGACGGGCGGGCCTTGAAAATTGCCACCAGCAGGGCCACCGCCGTCAGCGAGCGTTCCCCGCCCGACAGCAGTGACAGCCGCTTGATCCGCTTGCCGGCGGGCCGGGCCTCCACCTCGATGCCGGTGGTCAGCATGTCGGTGGGGTCGGTCAGGACCAGCCGGCCCTCGCCGCCGGGGAACAGCCGGCCAAAGACCTGTTCAAATTGCACTGCCGTGTCGGCGTAGGCGGCCGTGAAGACCTCCTCGACACGCTGGTCCACTTCCTTGATGATGTCCATCAGGTCCCTGCGGCTGGCTTTGAGGTCCTCCAGCTGCGAGGACAGGAACTGGTGGCGTTCCTCCAGCGCCGCAAATTCCTCCAGCGCCAGCGGATTCACCTTGCCCAGGGCCGCCAGGTCGCGTTCGGCCCGTTTGAGCCGCTTTTCCTGCTCCTCGCGCACAAAGGGGGTGCCCTCGCGGATTTCGTCGCCGGAATCGTCCACTTCTACGCGCAGCGCCGCCCACTTGTCGGTGACCTCGCCGGGACCCAGCGGCACCAGCGTCTCGGGCCCGTACTCGCGCAGCAGGTGGTCGACGCTCAGGCCCAACTCCTCGATTGACTTGTTCTCCAGCGTCTCAATGCGCAGGCGCTGTGCCGCCCGGGCCATTTCGTCCTTGTGCACGGTGTCCGTGAGCTTCGCCAGTTCCTTCTCCGCCTCCACGGTGGCGGCGCGGACGGCCATCAGCTCAACCTCGCGGGCGGCCCGCTGCTCCTCGGCCTCGTCCCGGACACGCTCGGCCAGCGCGATCGACTCATCCACGAACACCAAAATGTGCTCTGTCGCCTTGGCCACGGCGGCAGCCTTCTTCGCCTGGAACAGCCGGCGGTTGGCACGCTGCGCCGCCTGCTCCCTGGCCGTCCGCTCGGTTGCCGCCGCCCGTTCCAGTGCTGCGGCCCGGTTGCGCGCCGTGTTCAGCGCCTCCTCGGTGCTGCGCAGCGAAAGCCGGGTCTCCATCTCCACAGCGCGCGCGGCAACGGCTGCGGCGGCCAGGCTGTCGCGTTCCTCCATGGAAGGTTCGACGTCGGCCGGGGCCTCCTGCGCCCGGGCCAGACGGGCGGCAATCTCCTCGAGCGACTGCTGTTCGGTGGCAAGATTTGTCGCGGCCGCGTTCAACGACAGGGCATGCCGCTCCGACTCCCCCGCCGCCGACCGCAAGGTGGCCCCCAGCGACCCGAGCCGCTCGGCAACCGCGGCCAGCCGCGCATCGGACTCGTGCAGGGCCGCCAGCGCACCTGCTTCTTCCTCGGCCAGTCCGGCACGCTGGGACTGCAGTCCGGCCAGCGCAAACCGTGCCTGTTCCCCGCGCGCCGTCGCCGCATGCAGCGCCGTCTCGGTCTCGTCGACGGCGGCCTGCAGCTCCAGCAGTGACGGCGCCGTGGCGGATCCACCCTTGAGGTAAAACGCCGTCACGACGTCCCCCTGGGCAGTCACGGCCGTCAACCCGGCATTGTGGGCAAGGACCTGCCGGGCGGCAGCCAGATCTGGCACGAGCACCACGGCAGCCAGCAACGCATCCAGCGCCGGCTCAAGCCCGGCCGGGCCGCTGACCTGTGCACGTCCGACGGCGGCACCCGCCACCGCGTCGGCCGCGGCTGCCGCTGCAGCCAGCTTCGCGGCCAGCTCCTCGTCGTGCCCGGGTTGGGCGCCGGTCTGGTCCGCCGCACCCGCACCGGCACCCGCAACAACCAGGGTGACGCGTCCGCCGTCGTGCGTCTTGATCAGGTCAAGGGCATCCAGCGCGGCCGCAACATCGCTGACGGCCACGCCCTCGGCAGCGGCATCCAGGGCCGCCGCGATGGCTGTTTCATGGCTGGGAACCACCCGGATCAGCTGTGCCATGGAGGCCAGGACGCCGGGCGGTCGGGCCTCGAGCAGGTGTGCGCTGGCGTCCTTGCGCAGCAGGCCCACGGCGAGGGCGTCGCGGCGGGCGGTGAGGGAATCGCGTTCGCGTTCGGCGGCGAGCTGGCCCTCAGTGACGGCCTGGATCTGCCCGTCAAGCCCGGCCAGGGCCCCGGCGGCAACCTCATAGTCGGCGTCGAGGCGCTCCTCGCCGGATTCCACACCGGCAACCTGCGACTCCAGCGCGGCAAACTCCTCGGCCGCTGCACTGTGCCTGTCGGCGCCGGCGGCCTTGCTTTGGTGCAGGCGGCCGATTTCAGCCTCGGCCGACTCGACCCGGGAGCGGGCGGAGGCAACCTTGCCGGCCAGCTTGGCCAGCCCCTCGCGACGGTCGGCGGTGGCGCGCAGCTGCGCCCGGACCCGCTGCTCCTCGGCCCGGACGGCGGACTCGGCGTCTTCCTTGATCTCCATGGCCGTCTCCAGGCCGTAACGCCGCTCCTCCAACGCCATGTCCAGTTCGGCCTCTTCGGCACGCAGGCGGGCAGCCTGCCCGGCGAGCTTGTCGGGATCGCGGCTGGGGTCGGGAGCGGCGTCGGCGGCGCCCAGGTGGCGCTGGCGTTCGGCGGCCAGTGCGCCCAGCGCCTTGAGCTGGTCACGCGTTGCGCACAGCTGGTACCAATCGTCACGGGCAGCGTTCAGCACGGGCGTGGCCGCGGCGGCTGCCTGTTCGAGCCCGGCCTGCTGCTCCCTGCCGCCCTGCAACTGCTTCTCCACCAGTTCGCGCCGGTTTTTCAGCGCCAGTTCGGCGGCTTCATCACGTTCGACGGCGGTGCTCAAGGTCACAATGTCATCGGCCAGCAGGCGGGCCCTGGCGTCGCGGACGTCAAATTGCACGCTCTGGGCGCGTCTGGCCACGGCGGCCTGTTTGCCCAGCGGGGTGAGCTGGCGGCGGATCTCGCCCGTCAGGTCCGTCAGCCGGGCCAGGTTGGCCGACATGGCGTCCAACTTGCGCAGCGTCTTTTCCTTGCGGCGGCGGTGCTTGAGAATCCCGGCGGCTTCCTCGATGAAGCCGCGGCGGTCCTCGGCCGTGGCGTGCAGGACCTTGTCGAGCTGGCCCTGACCGACTATGACATGCATCTCCCTCCCAAGGCCGGAATCTGACAGGAGCTCTTGAATGTCCAAAAGCCGGCAGGCTGTCCCGTTGATGGCGTACTCGGATCCGCCGGCCCTGAAAAGTGTGCGGGAAATGGTGACTTCGGCGTAATCGATCGGCAGGGCGCCGTCGGAATTGTCAATTGTCAGGGCAACATGGGCCCTGCCCAGCGGAGGGCGTCCCGAGGTGCCCGCGAAGATGACGTCCTCCATTTTGCCGCCGCGCAGCGTCTTGGCGCCTTGTTCGCCCATGACCCAGGCCAGGGCGTCAACCACGTTGGACTTGCCCGAACCGTTGGGCCCGACGACAGCAGTGACACCGGGCTCAAAGTCAAAGGTGGTGGCCGAGGCGAAGGACTTGAATCCGCGCACGGAAAGACTTTTTAGATGCAAACTGTATTCTTCTCCTGCGCCGGGCTGTTTCTCACCTGCCAATCTACCGTGGATTTCCTTGGCCCACCCGGGAGCGGCACGCGTGTATGCAAAGTGGCGCATGTGCATGAACACCCCTTCAAGGTGCATAGTTAAGGGTGCGTCATTATCTGTACGGGGGCCAGTCACGGCACCCCCGGACGATTTTTAAGCACAGTCACTGGATTTCCGGTGCCATCTGACACCGAACACCACAAGAAAAAGGCTGGATTTTGATCGGCAACGCAACGTTTCGTCACCACAACACCGCCTTGCTCGCTGTTTCAAGCATTGAGGCTCCGGTCGTCGTCAAGTCCAGCGACTTTGACGACCGGCTGGCCCCGAGCCTGAAGCGGCTGAGGCTCTCCAAACGACTTTTGGAACGTGTGGCAGGTGTCGAGGAGCGCCGCTGGTGGGCCCCCGGAACTGACTTTGACGACGCCGCCATCGAGGCAGGCGCCAAGGCCCTGGCCGAGGCCGGGATTGAAGCCGGACAGATCGGGCTGTTGATCAACACCTCCGTCACCCGGCGCAACCTTGAGCCGTCAGTGGCCGTAAAAATCCACCACGGCCTGGGACTGCCGTCCTCCGCCATGAACTTTGACGTGGCCAACGCCTGCCTGGGCTTTGTCAACGGCATGACCCTGGCCGCCAACATGATTGATTCGGGCCAGATCCAGTACGCCTTGATTGTTGCCGGCGAAGACGCCCAGGCAACCCAAGAAACTACGTTCCGGCGGCTCAACGCCGAGACCTCCACCCGTGAGGACTACCTGAAGGAATTTGCCACCCTGACATTGGGCTCCGGAGCGGCAGCAGCCGTGATCGGCCGGGCGGACCTGCACCCCGGCGGCCACCGCATTATGGGCGGCGTTTCACGGGCCGGCACCCAGCACCACGAGCTGTGCGTTGGCGGGCCCGACGGCATGTTCACGGACACCAAGGGTTTGCTCGACAACGGCCTGGAGCTCGTCACCGACGCGTGGCATGAAGCCCACACCGACGGCTGGAACTGGCGCTCGATGGACAGGTACGTCACCCACCAGGTCTCCAACTCGTACACCAATGCCATCATCAAGGCAGTGGACCTGGTCAGGGGCAAGGTCCCGATCACGTTCCCCAAGTGGGGCAATGTGGGTCCGGCCTCGCTGCCCATGACATTGGCCCAGGAATCCCAGAGCCTCAACCCCGGCGACCGCGTGCTGTGCATGGGCGTCGGCTCCGGGCTGAACACCGCCATGATGGAAATTGCGTGGTAGCAGTGGCTTCGCTGGACGTTGACTCTCCTGCGGGCGGCATTTCCGAGCCGTGGCCGGGCGTAAAGGGCAGCTGGCGGCGGAACCTGTCGGTGCCGTCCACCTCCGCCGTAGATCCGGCTGGCACGTCCCGGCAGTGGCATTACCTGGACAATGAGGCCGATGTGCTGGCCACCGGCGTCGAACCCGTCGGAACCTTGCTGTGCGTGCACGGCAACCCCACCTGGTCCTATCTGTGGCGGACCCTGCTGGCCGGGGCCACCTCCCCCGCCACCCTCGCCGCCGGCGGCCCGTGGCGTGTCATCGCCGTGGACCAGCTCGACATGGGCTTCTCCGAACGCACCGGCACCTTCCGCCGCCTCGAGGACCGCATCAACGACCTGGGCGACCTCACCGCCGCCATCGGCCTCACCGGGCCGGTCGTCAGTGTCGGCCACGACTGGGGCGGCATCATATCCCTGGGCTGGGCCACCCGCCACCGCGAACAGCTGGCCGCCGTCGTCCTGACAAACACCGCAGTGCACCCGGCCGGCTTCTCCCTGCCCCCCGCCCTGAAACTTGCCCTGCACCCCGCCGTCCACAAATGGGGCACGACGACGTCGTCCGCCTTCCTGCGGGTGACGCACGGTTTGGCGCAACCCGCCCTGGCCGACGACGTCCGGGCAGCGTTCATGGCCCCGTACCAGACTGTTTCCCGCAGGGCCGGGGTGGGCAACTTCGTGGCTGACATTCCGGCCGCCGAGGACCACCCCTCGCGGGCCGTGCTGGACAGCGTGTCCACCGACATCCGCACCCTTGGCGTGCCCGCCTTCATGATGTGGGGCCCCAAGGACCCGGTGTTCTCCGACCGTTACCTGCGCGATCTGCTGACCCGCCTGCCGCAGGCCGACGTGCACCGCTTTGAAGGCGCAAGCCACCTGGTCCAGGAAGACCGCGACATCGCCACACCAACCTTTGCGTGGCTGGCCAAGAACGTCCTGGACGCCGGGGCCGGCATCGGGACTGGCGCTGGGACTGGCGCTGAGAACCCGTACGTGCCGATGCTGGCCGAAGTGGACGCGCGCCGCTCGGACAACACCACTGCCATTGTTGACATGCTCCCGGCCGGTGCTGCCGCCCAGGAAACGCCTTCAGCCCAGAGGGGCCCGCGGGTGGATGTGGCCCGTGGCGAGCTCGGGGGCACCCGCCAACTCACGTGGGCACAGCTGGCCCGGGACGTGGACGACCTGGCCGCCGGCCTCCGCGAGCTCGGTGTGAAGGCCGGGGACAGGGTCAGCCTGCTCGTCCCGCCGGGCATCAACCTGACAACCTTGATCTACGCGTGCCTGCGCCTGGGCGCCGTCATCGTGGTGGCCGACGCGGGTCTGGGCACCAAGGGCATGAGCCGCGCCATCAAGGGCGCGGGCCCCGACTACTTGATTGGCATTGAGCGGGCGCTGGCTGGCGCACGGCTGTACAACTGGCCCGGCATCAAGATCGCGGCCGAGGACTTCACGCCCGCAACCGCCGGGGCCAAGAAGTCGTTGTTTGGTTTTGCAGCCACGGTGCCGCAGCTCATGGCCAATGGCCGGGTGGTGCGGCTCGCCGGACATCCGAAGCCGTTTGCCCCCGTCGCAGCTGACGCCGACGCTGCCGTGCTGTTCACCTCCGGCTCCACCGGCCCGGCTAAGGGCGTCGTGTACACAAACCGGCGGCTGGCAGCCATGCGCGACACGCTCAAGGCAACATACCGCCTCGAAGCCGGCACCGCCCTGGTGGCCGGGTTCGCACCCTTCGCCCTGCTGGGCCCGGCACTGGGCGCCACCACTGTCACCCCCGACATGGACGTCACGGCGCCGCGCACCCTCACGGCCCAGGCCCTGGCCAATGCGGCAGCCGCCATCGACGCCACCGTTGTCTTCGCCTCACCGGCCGCCCTCGTGAACGTCGTGGCGACCGCGGCGGCCCTCCTGCCCGCGCAGCAAAAGGCGCTGGCCGACGTCGGACTAGTCCTGTCAGCGGGCGCTCCCCTGGCCCAGCAGCTGCTCGAGAAGGTCCAGCAGCTGGCGCCCAAAGCGGCCCTGCACACCCCGTACGGCATGACCGAGGCGCTGCCCGTCACCGACATTGACCTGCCGGGCATTCGTGCCGCCGGTGTGGGCAATGGGGTGTGCGTGGGCACGGCTGTCAGCGGTGCGTCGGTGGCGATTGCGCCTGTTTCCGCCGATGGTTCCGTGGTCCCCGAGCCGAGCACCGAGGCCGGCGTGACGGGTGAGATTTTGGTTCGCGCCCCGCATGTCAAGGCCCGCTACGACCGTTTGTGGATTACCCAGGAGCTCAGCACCTCGATCCCCGGCTGGCACCGCAGCGGCGATGTGGGGCATCTGGATGCCGCAGGCCGCCTTTGGGTGGAGGGCCGGATGGAGCACATCCTGACCACTGCCGCCGGCGTGAAGACTCCGATCGCCGCCGAACAGGCGGCAGAACTGGTGCCCGACGTCTTCCGGGCTGCCATTGTTGGTGTTGGTCCGGCAGGCACGCAGTCAGCTGTGGCCATTGTTGAGACGGTGCCGGCCGTGAAGCGGGCAGGCTTGGCTTCGGCCGCGCTGGCCGCTGCGGTCCGGGCCGCGGCGTTGTCGGTTGAGGTGCCCCTGGCCGCCGTGCTCGTCATTGGCTCCATGCCCACCGATGTGCGGCACAATTCCAAGATCGACCGTGCCAAGCTGTCCCGCTGGGCTGCCCGGATGCTGGCCGGCGAGAAGCCGGGCAAACCGTGAGCACGGGTGCTGCCGGCGATTCCGGCGGCAACACCGGGGCTTCCGGCACTGCTGCTGCTTCCGAGGCTGCTGCCAACCAGGGTGCCGGCCGGCGCCGTGTCCTGGTGACAGGCACGAGCGGTTTGCTCGGACGGGCCGTGGCCCAGTTGCTTCATGACCGCGGCTTTTTGGTGCGAACGTTGCAGCGCCGCGCGGTTGAGGCCCCGTGGGAATCGCTGCAGGGATCCGTTGTTGATCCTGATGTGGCGGCCCGCGCGGTGGCTGGCGTGGACGCCGTCGTGCATTTGGCTGCGAAGGTCTCCTTCACCGGTGACTGGAGTGAGTTTGTTTCCACGAACATCGTTGGCACCCGCCAGCTGATTTCAGCGTCCCGGCACGAAGGTGTGCGCGACTTTGTGTTTGTGTCCTCACCGTCCGTGGCCCATTTTGGTTCCTCCATTGTGGGCGCCGCCGCGGGCACTGCCAATGCGGACCTGGCCCGCGGACACTACGCCCGGTCCAAGGCCGCTGCCGAAGAAATTGCCCTGGCCGAGGACTCCCCCGCATTTCGTGTCACCGCCATCCGCCCGCACGTTGTTTGGGGCCCCGGCGACACCCAGTTGGTCGAGCGCGTGGTGGAGCGTGCCCGGGCCGGCCGGCTGCCGCTGCTTGATGGCGGCCGCGCGCTCATCGACACCACGTACGTGGACAATGCGGCCGAGGCGATCGTGCGCGGCCTGGAACGGATGGACTACGCCCATGGACAGGCATTGGTCGTCACCAATGGCGAGCCGCGTCCTGTTGGCGAACTGATTGCCGGCATCTGCTCCGCCGCAGGTGTGCGTTCGCCCGGCTACTCGGTGCCGGGCTGGCTTGCCCGCGGCGCCGGGTCAGTCATTGAGAAGGCCTGGACGGCGGCCGGATCCCGCGGCTGGGTGCACGACGAACCGCCCATGACCCGGTTCCTGGCCGAACAGCTCTCCACCGCCCACTGGTTTGACCAGCGGCACACGCAGGCCGTGCTCGACTGGGTACCCGCGGTTACCTTGGATAAGGGCCTGGAGCTCTTGGCGGAGTATTACCGCGCCCAAGCGTAGCCGGTGCCTCAACGCCGGTCTGACCCGTTGTTCATCACCGGCCAGAAGGCGGACTGTGCGTGATCTTCTCCAGCGCTGTGACAGCTTCCGCGCGCGCATTGCTGGGCAATGACACATGAGTGCACCCCGTGACTCCAACCTGGGCTGATGAGAGAATTGACGTGTGCTTCACTCATCCGAGCTTAAGGCTGCAGCCGCGACCACACGAACAAACGAACGGGACAGTCCGAGGCACTGATAGCGTTGCAACCATGACGACGCATAAAATCACCCTGGGTGCCATCAATCTGGAGGCCCGGAACCCGGCCAAGCTTGCAGAATTTTGGGCGTCCGTGACTGGTGCTTCTCCCTCACCCGGTGGAGACAGTGTTTACCTGCCGCCGGCAGGTCCCGAGGGCTTCGCCATGTTCTTCCAGCCCATGACCGAGCCCCGCCCCGAACGCCAAACGTTCCACGTAGACCTGACCGTCCCGTGGGGTGCACGACAGGCCGAGGTCGACCGACTCCTCGACCTCGGGGCCACCCATCAATGGGACGTCCTGGACGAGGTCCCTCACGTACAGTGGACCACCCTGGCCGACCTGGAAGGCAACTTGTTTTGCGTGGCCGAACATCCGCCTGCAAACGAGCAGACTGTCTGACCGCTACCGTCGATCATTTGGCGCAGGATCTGCTTAGCCCAACGTCCTGGCCATGGAGGAAACCTTTACCGAACCATCGCACAAATTGCTGCGTGTGGCCGGTTGCCGGGATCCTGGCGCGTTTCGACGTCGAGCACTTCGAACCCGGCGTCACGCAGTAGTGTGCTCATCTGATCGACGGACCAGTAGTAAGCCGTGGTCACCGCATGGTCGAACGGTTCTGCGGGTTCGCCATCGAAAAAGCCGACGAGCAGGTGCCCTTGAGGTGAAAGAACGCGCGCAAGCTCGGAGAGAGCTGACGGTAGTTCGGCTGGTGTCAGGTGAATCAGTGAATACCAGGCGAGCACGCCATCCAGGCTTCCATCGGATTCGTCGAGGGCGCGGAGCGACGAGACCTGGAATGGTACATCGGGGAAGCGGAGACTGGCGCTCTCAATGAATTCGGGCACGAGGTCGATGCCTTGGATGTCGGCACCCCGTTTGTGAAGAAAGTCCGTCCAATGTCCCGGTCCGCATCCGGCGTCGATGATGCGGCCGGCAATCTGCTCAGACCACTGTTCCATGCGGTTCCGATCAAGCTCATGCATGTCCTCGATTGCCCCAAGCATGGCTGTGTATTCGGATGCTCGCGAGGTGTAGGCCTGTTGAACTTGGGAGTCAGTCATGCACGTAAGTCTATGGACTCGCCAGCCGGTCTGTCAGGGGCGCAAGCACAACCACGATTTTCCCGGCTGGGATTCTTCGTTAATCCACTGATCGCCCGTTCCCGCATACCCCGCCCGCAAATAGCTGACGGAACCAGACAGCGTGGGCGTCGCATGATCAGCGCGTTTCGTCGGGCCAGGCAGCCCGTCCTTGAACGCCTGCAACGGATCATAGCTGCCCGGCCGAATCGACCGGCCCAAATAGCAAGCAAGGCGCCTGATACTGGGTGCTGCTAGATTCGCTGTATGCGACTTCTCGACGGCGCCCTGGCCCTTGATGGCTGCGTCCTCCGCTATCACGACCACGATATCTCCGGCGGGAGTGCACCGTCAGTTCTCTTTCTCCACGGCGCCGGCGCCGATCACGTGATGTTCGATTCCCAGGCAGAAGCACTGTCGGAGGCAGGATTTCGCACCGTGCTCGTGGACCTTCGAGGTCATGGTGCGTCTCGGCCAAACACGTCGACCATGGGCGCTGATCTCCTCATCGAGGACGTGGAAGCACTCATCGCCCATCTGGGTTTAACCCGGCCCGGACTGATTGGGCACTCTCTCGGCGGAAATTTGGCGCAACGCCTGGTCCGGCGCGACCCCGGAAAATACTCCGCACTGGCCGTGCTCGACTCAACGTGGAACACCGGGCCGCTGACACGGCTCGAGCAACTCGGCTTGAACATTGCCAGTCCTGTCCTGCGCCTCATCCCCCGCCGCAGGCTGGCGCAGCTCATGGCAGTCGCTTCGGCCACAACGGACTGGGCGCGGAAAGATCTTGTGCGCGCTTTTTCCCAGCAGAGCAAGCCTGAATTTCTGGCCGTCTGGCAGGCAACAACACAGTTCATCACGCCCGATCAGTGCTACCGCACGCCGATCCCACTGTTGCTGCTTCGCGGAGGGCTGGATCGTACGGGAAACATCGCCACAGCGATGCCCCGGTGGGCGGCAGTGGAGAAGGTTGACGAAGTGGTCATCCCGCATGCAGGGCACGTCGTCACGCAGGATGCCCCGGCCGCCGTGTCTGCTGCTTTATGCGACTTTATGCTGGCGCACGTCAGAGCCAGTTGACCAGTGAAGAGCCGTGCACAGGCGAAGCGTGCCGGTGCCTGCACGCCGAGGCTACATTCGGGCGTTGCGCGGCTTCGGCTGGCAGACCGGACAACTGTAGGAAGAACGGTTCATGAAAGTGTCGCGGCGGATTCTGGTTGACAGGCCCAGCCCGGCACAGCGGTAGCAGGGTTCACCTTCGCGTCCGTATGCGTTCAGGGAGCGGGCGAAGTATCCTGACGCGCCGTTGACGTTGACGTACAGGGAGTCAAAGCTGGTCCCGCCGGCCTCCAACGCCCTGGCCATGACGTCACGAGCCGCATGGATGATGCGTTCGGTGTCTGGGCGCCGCAGCGTGTCGGTGGGGCGGGCATAGTGCATCCTTGCTGCCCACAGTGCCTCGTCGGCGTAGATGTTGCCGATGCCGGAGACAAAACCTTGATCCAGTAGCGCCCGTTTCAGGCCGGTTTTTCGGGCCCGGAGCTTTTGATGCAGCGCCTCGATGTTGAAAAACTGGTCCAGCGGGTCCCTGCCAATGTGTGCGGCCTCTGCAGGTATCAGCGGCCAGCCTGAGCCCATGCCTCCGGCCATCCCGTCCGCAGTTGGCACCAAAGATGTGACGAACAGTCCGCCAAAGATGCGCTGGTCAACGAAGCGCAGTTCCTCCGGTGCGTCGTCCCGCGGAGAAAAGGTGAGCCGGACCTTGAGGTGCTTCTCGTGGGGCTGCCCGGGCGACTCCACCAGCAGTTGTCCGCTCATGCCAAGATGCGCCACCAGGGCTGTGTGCGGGGCGGACGACGACGACGGCTCGTCGGACAATGGCAGCCACAGGAATTTGCCGCGGCGCACAACATCCAGGACCGTGGTGCCGATCAAGTTGCCGCGGAAGTCCTCGACGCCCAGTCCGTGGCGTCGGATGGAGCGGGGATCGGGGACGGAGACCCCGGTGATGCGGCGTCCGGCGATCCACTGGTCAAGTCCGCGGCGAACAACTTCAACCTCGGGAAGCTCAGGCATTATTTGCCGGCGGGAGCCGAACCGGCGGCGGATGAAGCGGATGAATCCAAAGCATCCTCAGCGTCAGGCTGGCCAAACTTCTTCTGCAGCTCAATCCACCCCTCGGCTGCGGCGGTGCGCTCGGCTTCCTTCTTGGAGGGGCCGGCGCCGGTGCCGTAATGCTGGCCGCCGATGATCAGGCGGGCTGTGAAGGAACGGTCGTGGTCGGGGCCGACGCCGGTGATGTCATAGGTGATGGCGCCGAGGTGCTTGGCGGCGGAAATTTCCTGGATATTGGTTTTCCAGTCGGTGCCGGCACCGAGAACGGCGGCGTCGGCCAGCAGCGGTCCCACGAGGCGCATGACGAGCTGGCGGGCAATTTCGATCCCGTGCGTGAGGTAGGTTGCGCCGATGAGGGCTTCCATGGTGTCGGCCAGGATGGAGGACTTATTGCGGCCCTTGGTGAGGCGTTCGCCCTGGCCCAGGTAGATGAATTCACCGACGCCCAGTGAGCGGCCAATGGAGGCGAGGGCGCGGGTGGAGACGACGGCGGAGCGGCGCTTGGCCAGATCGCCCTCGGGCAACAACGGGTTGTCGCGGTACAGGGCGTCGGTGACGGAGAAGCCCAGGATGGAGTCGCCAAGGAACTCGAGGCGCTCGTTGGTGGGCAGCCCGCCGTTTTCATAGGCGTAAGACCTGTGTGTCAGGGCAAGACGAAGCGTCCCGGCATCAATATCGACACCGAGACGCTTCAACAGCAGTTTGTGTCCGTCCGTGAGTTCCGGTGATGGAAGATCTGCGGACATGACGCTCCTGCTAAGTATTAATAAATCGAACGACCGGATGGCCGCACGGACGTCTTAGACGTCGGCAACCTTGCGGCCCTTGTATTCAAGGAACAGGGCGGTGCCGGCTGAGTCGGTGACGACCCGGGCCTGGTGCGGGAGGCTGTAAACAACCTCTCCGTTTTCGATGGTCTTCACCAGAGCAGGCGCGGTGGCCTTCCACTGGGAACGGCGTGCGCGCGTATTGGCACGGGACATCTTCCGCTTCGGAACAGCCACGGCAAACTCTTTTCTCTCGATAACTCACAGGCATGTGCCCACAAGTAAAAACTTATTTGCTAGTTTTCTTCGCCGGTTAAGCCCTGTAGGGCAGCCCACCGAGAATCCAGGATCTCGTGATGGTGCCCCGGCTCTTCCACAAGGTGTATTCCGCATTCGGAACACAGACCCTCGCAGTCTTCCCGGCACACCGGCTGGAACGGCAGGGCGGTTACCACTGCGTCCCGCAACACCGGTTCAAGATCGATAGAATCGTGCTCGACCCAACGTTGCTGATCTTCTTCCTGTTCAAGGAATTCCGCGGACGGCTCCTCGTAGAAGAAAAGTTCTTGCACATCGACTTCAAGGTCATCCTCGAACGTCTCCAAGCAGCGGGAACACTCACCTGTCACATCGACAAGTACGTTTCCCGACACCAGAATTCCTTCATGGACGGCCTCAAAACGGAGTTCCAGATCCAAAATGGATCCAGGCGTCGCGCCAATGAGCGGAGTGCCAAAATCTTCCGGCACAGGTATACGTTCTTCGAACTTCCACATGCTGCCAGGGCTGCGCCCAAGCTCCCTCACACTGACGTTGAGGGGCGTGCCATGGTTGGACTTATTGCCCAACGTGGTTTCGCTAATGAGAACTCCTGAAAAAACATATGACCGACGCACCATCCTAGCCCGAAAGCTGCCGGGCATCAAAATGAGCGGTACCAGACCAAATTGGCCTTGTTCAGTCTACGACAGACACCGCCCTCACGGCGAACCCATTTCCCTGCGCGGCGCGTGATGTAACTCTCAACCGCTCTTTATCCCTGCCCGGGGCGCCGTGGCGGGGCTTCCCGGTTGACGGATGGCTGGGATGCACGACGCCGGGCAGCCGGCTTGCGCTGCTCGGTCCATCACGCGTTTGGGACAAGTACTCGTCGGTGGCCGCGCTGTAGCCTGGCCGGGTCCAGGTGGGGCTGCAAGTACATCGGTGCTTTCTGGCCGCGAGCGGTATTTTTGGCCAACACCACTGCACACGAAGGCAGGGCGAGGTGTTCTCGCGTGTAGATCACCGACGATGGAATTAACGTACCTGTCTCAAAGGGCAGTGTCCTGTCCCATCGGACAGAGTTTTTACTGGGGCGAGGTTGCAAGGCCGGTTGTGTGACAGGTTTGTTGAAGCCCTGCAGACGCACGAGGCTACTAACGAAAAGAGTGTGTCGTTTGAGACCACAAGATAAAAACCGTTTCTCGCTGCTTATTGCGACAGGCTTTATTGCGGGCAGCCTGGTCCTGGCGACGGGCGGGATCGCTCAAGCCACCGAAACGCCAAATGAAAATTTGAGCTCTACCGGCGTCAGCCTCGCTCAAAGTTCCTTGTCGGTCGCCGCGCTCGAAGGAAACAAGGTCGTCACGAGCAACGGAGATAAAGCTTCAAGCATCACGTTGCCAGGCGAGTCCGTGACGCCGAAACAGGTTGACGTCAGCAACGTTCCCGCCGATCTATTCTCGGGCAAGGGTTCCCCCGTCGCGAGTACAGTCTTGGCTGAGGCATCAGTTACGAGTTTCAAAACTGAAACCGGTACACAGACTCTTATCAGCATCGACTCTGCCTCCGCCTCAGCGGATTACCGCTTCTCACTATCGCTACCCGACGAAGTCACTGCCAGTCTGGAAACGGATGGATCGGTTTCTGTTCGGGACCCAGCGGGTGTTGTAGCCGGAAAATACCTCGAACCATGGGCAGTGGATGCCAACGGTGACAAAGTCGAGACGTCTTTTGCTCTGCAGGGCAATACATTGGTTCAAACTGTGGAATTTGACTCCACCACAGCCTTCCCCATCATCGCCGACCCTGAATGGTGGCAAACGGCCACATCAGCGGCTGCCGGAACTGCGGCAGGAGTCGCAATCGTAGCGGGAATTCCTGGGGTTGGGGCTACGGTGGGAACTATTGCCGGAGGGTGCGTAACCGGTGCGATGAACGCCATGTGGGACGGCGCCAGCTTCTGGGGAGGATTCCGAGCCTGCCTCGTCGGAGCAGCCATTGGCTTCATTGCCGGGGCGGCAGGGAGCATCGTCAAAAATGTACTCGCCCGCTACGGGGTGGGAGTCTAGAGAGATGGCCATCCTCGAGTTCCTTGGAATTACTAAGCAGCCCACCGAATTACGCCGCCGCGTCACTGGCATTGATATCGGCATTATCATCATCGTGGTGGGGTGCGTGTCCCTTTTTAGCGGGTCCTGGATTGTATCGACAGCAATCATCGGGGTTGGGGCGGTCGTCTTCATTGTCGGCGCTGTGAGGGCCAGAAGGCGTACGGAGGACGATCCAGCTTAGGCGCAAGGTTCGCCTGCGCTCCCTCCCGCAACCGCGGCGGGGTCGCAGACACATCGACGTGGCCTGGGTGTAGCCGTCAGCAAGAGTAAGTATCCCGGGTTGGTCGATGTTCCGTGCGTCCGGCATTGGGAGGGCGCTCTGCGGGACGTGTTTGCTCTCGGGCCTACGGTTGTGTAGCCAGCCGTGTAACGACGCGGGTGAGAGCGCCTGCGCGAGTATCGGGTGTGTAGGCCTTCAGCAGCGGCAGGATGAGGAGATATCGGTCAGAGCGGCTAAGGCGATCGAAAGCGGCAGACGCCAGGGGGCTCCTTGCCAGCGCCGCCGTCAGCTCTGCGGGCACATTGGCGGTGCGTTGCGCTGCGTATGCGGCTTCCCACCGTCCGTCGACCCTGGCTTCATCGATCTCCTTAAATCCGGGCGGACGCATGCGCCCTGCCTTGATGAGTGATTCGGCCCTGTCCACGTTGATCTTCGACCACGGGGCCCTTGGCCTGCGGGCGAATATCGTTGGAGAAATGACACCTCGTCGCAGGTCTTGCGTTGACTGTCGATCCACCCGAAGCAAAGCGCCAATTCGCCCGCTTCGGCAATCGTGACGAGAGGGACGCTCGAATGTCGCTTGCCGATACGCAACCATGCATCGGCCTGCTTGTCGTGCTGGACTGTCAGCCAGAACTCCCAGTCGGATGCTTCTGAGAATTCAAGTAGGTCCATGGTCAGGCCCCGATCGATGACGCGAGCACCTCAAGATAGTGGGGACTGGTCATGACACCCAGCACGTTGCCGAACGGATCAATCACTGAGGCCGTAATGAAGCCGTCACCTCGTGCCGTTATGGGTTCGTATTCAGTGGCCCCCATCGACAGAAGCCGCTCCACGGTGGCGTCGAGATCGTCGACGTGCCAGTGCATGACGGCACCACCGGGTTCGAACACCCGATCAGTTGTGGCAGAAACAGGGCTGTACCGGCTGTCGATGATGCCAAGCTCGTGCTGGTAGTCGCCTATGCGGAACTCGGCGTATGCGAGTTTCCCCTCCGGGCCGGACCGCTCGAAATAAGGGTCAAAGCCCATGAACTGGGCATACCAGTCAGCGGCCGCCGCAACATCCTCGGCCCAGAAGTTGATTGTGCTAAATCCCCGCAAGCTCATGATTTATCCCTCGTCATAGGTTTGTAGCTTCTTGATATCAGCGTATTCTCCATTGCGGAACCTACGGTTCCTCAATAGCTGAAAGACTTCAGAACATGTTGGACACATCGGTTCGCTTACTTCGCCTGCTCTCGCTCCTGCAAATACGGCGCGACTGGTCCGGCGTTGACCTCGCCAGCAGGCTGGAGGTCACGACCAGGACCGTACGCAACGACATTGAACGGCTGCGCATCCTTGGCTACGAGGTGCATTCCAGCACCGGAATCACCGGAGGGTATCGTCTCGCTCCCGGTTCGACGCTGCCACCGCTGCTCCTTGACGACGACGAAGCGGTCGCCGTAGCGGTCGGACTCGCCGCAGCAGCTTCCGGTTCGGTGACCGGAATCGAAGAAACTTCCCTGCGCGCGATGGCCAAGCTTGAACAAACTCTTCCTACACGGCTGCGGAACCGGGTGGACGCGCTCCGGCTGGCTACCGTCTCAGCAACCGGCCGTGGGCCAACGGTTGATGCGGCGATACTCACGCTCATCGCCAGAGCCTGCCGCGACCACCAGCAATTGGGCTTTGACTACCTGAGCCGCGACGGCGCAGCGAGCAAACGACGTGTTGAGCCTCATCGACTCGTCTACACCGGCCGCCGCTGGTACCTCCTCGCATGGGACCGTGACCGTGAAGACTGGCGAACCTTCCGAGCCGACCGCATTAGCGAGCCCTCGCCAACCGGACCGTGGTTCACCCCGCGTGAGCCACCCGAGGATGCCGCCAACCATGTCCTGCGCGGGGTCGGCTCACGGGCATGGAAGCATCAGGCCCGCGTCCAGCTTCACGATTCCGTTGACGCCATCGCTGACACTCTTCCGCCGGAAGCCGGACTATTGCACCCAATCGACGAACACAACTGCCTTCTGGAAACAGGCAGCGACTCCCTGCACTATCTCGTTCGCTACATCACGAGCCTCAACGTCCCATTCACAGTGCTTGATCCACCAGAACTTCGGACCATCTTGCGTGAACTCGCCGACCGCTACACCAACGCAGCCACCGAACCGACACCGTAGCGACAAATATGATTCCTGGCGGGAACCCAGCATGTGATGACCAAGGTCTACGGTCGATTCACAAGTAGCCCGCAATGGGAAGCTTCAGGGGGAACTCTTGACGCGGCCGAAAGGCGGATTCGTCGGTGGGCAGTCAGTGTTCGTAGACGTTGCCGCGATGACCGAGTGTGATCACTGCGACGACGAGGATGTTGTCGTCAACCGCGTAGATGACGCGGTAGTCCCCTATGCGTACTCTGAGGCCGGCCCGCCCTTGGAGGGCTTTGGCACCAGGCGGTCGTGGGTCCTCGCCGAGGAGCGCGATCGCTCCACGAATGCGGTCGCGATCCTGATGATCAATTCGTTTCAACGCGCGAACTGCGGCAGGTCGCAACTCGACTTGGTAGGTCATACCCAGCCCAGATCAACCTTCACCTGAGCCCAAGGGATATTGGGGCCCTCTTCTGCCATCGCCTCGTCGAATGCGGCGACATCTTCGGCCTCTTCCAGAGCTTCCAGCATCCGCTCGTAGTGCTCAGGACTGACAACCACGGCGGCGCGCTGGCCGCGGCGCTCGATGAACACCGCTTCGGTCTTCGCGCGATCGATGACGTCTGAAAAGTGGTTGCGTGCGTCTGCGACGCTGACAATGGACATAGTCACATTGTACATCCCATATCTCGAAATGTACATGAAACAGATTCATTGACAGAAAGGCCATGCGGATCTCCTTACCTACTGACGGAACCTCTTACGGAATGGGTTTGGCCTGCCTGAGACTCCGGCGCAGGCGTTGACGTTTGTGTTGTCAGGATCGGAGATCTTGAACTTCAACGGAGAGAACCGGGGCAAGATCCCGGCTTAGAGTTTCGAGCTCGGATTTCGATATCTTGACTCCTTGTGCGATGGATTGGTCGGGTAGGAAGTGCACCGTTGTTCCGGTCGTCCCGTCGTCCGGAATCGATGTCAGGTCCGTCACGGGAACGCCGTGTTCGTACCGTTGGGTCCATGAACCGTGAGTGCGCCGATTGGTGTGGACCAGCCAGGTGCTCAACGCCGCAACTACGGACATGCCCCGGCGCGCATGCCCGTCTGGGAGCATCGGCGCGTCAGCGGAGTCGAAGAATCTGAGATCCTTCGTGGCCATAACCAGCTTTCTGATGGTTCGTCCGTGAGCATCCGTCCGGGTGTCAGTTCCCCGCCCGTTGTCAGCGACGGAAATCGAACCGTCAGGATGCAACGTAACAAGTGCGGAGCCGCCGCCCTGGTCCGAGGCTTCGTCCGCTGGATAGGCAAGAACCTCAAGCAGCAGGTGCAAAGCACGCATTCGTGAATCGGCAGGCGGGTTGGATCGAATGAGCTCAAGGTGGTCGACATCGACCTCCATTGCCCAGTCGTGAGTGGTGTTCAGCCAGATTCCTGATTCTTTGGACATGGCAAGATCCTGACACACAATTGGCATCGAAGCGCCGATTAATGGATTCCAGCAGACCCGTTTATCGAACCTCTTGCGGGATTTCTGAGGCAGACCGAAAGTCAAACACTGAGCGGATGGTCATGTAGTCGCGTGGGCCGCAAAGAACAACGGCTAGCTACGAGGCGTTGACGGCAGCTACGATTTCCGATGCCGCCTGTGCAGGAGTGAGCGCGCTGGTATCGATGATGTGTGCTTCACCTCCCAGCCACCCCTGGAATGCTTCGGCGTAGGGGGTGAGGTAGCTGAATCGAAAGGCAGAGGGGCCCATCACGGAGTCATCCTGGATTCGCCGCCTGAGGGTGTGCTCATCGGCGTGAAGCACGAAATGGCGCACCGGGATTCCGTAGGCGGCCAAGCCGTGGCTGATCTCCCGCCAGTATGACTCAACCAGAACTGTCATCGGCATGACAAGGGTTCCCCCGGTGTAGTTGAGGATGCGGTGAGCCGTCTCGACGACAAGCGACCGCCACGGTGGCCAGTTCTGGAAGTTGTCCGTTTCGGGGAGCCCTGGGCTGACATCCATCAAGGTCTCGCCGACCTTCTCGGCGTCGAGCACACGAGAATCAGGGATCAGTTGCTGAACGAGGCCAGCTGTGGTCGTCTTGCCGACGCCATGAGTTCCGTTGAGCCAAACGATCATCGACTCATACTAGCGAACTGACCACACTCGCCCGCAGAGGGAGCCCTTTTCGGGCGTCTTGAACAGACGGGAATTCTAATGCTCGCCCATGACTGATGTGATGTCTTTCTCGAGTTTGAGTACCGGATGCCATGCCGAATGAGGGCCGAAGTCAACTGCTCCACAGTCGCGGTACCCGAGCTTTTCATAGTAATTACGCAGATTCTCATTTTTAGCGACGCAGTCGAGCCGGACAACAGAGCAGCCCTTAGCGTGGACCATTCCTTCCGCCCATTTCAAGATCTTCTGGCCAAATTTTTGGCCGGACAGTGAACGATCAACCATGAGGCCGTGGATGTATGCTGCAGCCGGATTGCGGTCAGGCCAGATAAACTCGTCGGAATCTGTCAGGCGTATGGCAGCCAGGATCTTATTCCCCTCTGCGCTGATCCACCATTCCGAGAGATCTATTTGCCCTGTAACTTGGACGATCGAGAGTTCCCCTGGTGACCATTGCTGAATAGCTTGTTTCTGTTGCCAGCGGGCTAGAGTCGCGCAGTGCAACGATGCTACTGGCTGATGAGCGAGTTGCACGATGCAGCGAAGGAAGCGTATCCATGAAACGAAGTATGGCATGAGACCAACAAGCAGAGTGACGTCGGAAGACGGGTCCACGCCCTGCCCGGCCACGCCCGCAATATCCCGGGAGGATAAGTAGGGTGCTTCCGCGGTCGCCGGATTTCCGTCCACACCGCCCATCGTCTGCCTCCGACAAGTGCTGGTGCGATCCTCGCCAATACCTGACAAATCTAGAGATATGGTCGTCGCAGCTGGAACAGACTGCCGCCATCTTCATCAACGGAAAACAGCCAGTAGGAAAGTGACACGGGACTGAGAATGTGAGTTATCGAGGGTAGAAGCTCGTCGCAGGGCAGGGCGCTCCACTTGTGACATCCACCGCGGGATCCCACACTTGGCATGACTTCAGCGTAAAAATTCAGGGGGCCAGAAATTGGTGAACTCATACGCATTACTCGACTCCACTTGTGCGCATGAGTGAGGAGAATTGCGAGGCGAGCGGCGAGCCACGGTCCAGTGCCACCCGGGGCCATGAAGACAATGCCGGAAGCAGCTACCGCCTCGGCGGAACCACTGTCACGGGCCTGGTGTCGAGGCCGACGTCGCCCTGGAGACGGCGCAGCACGGCGCGCGGGACATAGTCGGACACATCTCCGCCCAGGGTGTGGACTTCCTTGATCAGCGTCGAAGACAAATGCAGGTAGCGGCTGTCTCCGGGCAGGAACACTGTCTCCACGCCGGAAAGTTGGCGGTTCATGGTGGCCATGGGCAGCTCGTAGTCAAAGTCCGACGAGGAGCGCAGCCCCTTCACAATGGCGGAGACCCCGCGGGAGTGGCAGTACTCGGACAGCAGCCCCTCCCCCATCGGCTCCACGATAATCCCCGACAGCGCAGAGAAGGTGTTCTTGGCCATCTCGAGCCGTTCATTGAGCGTAAACCGGTACTTTTTGGCGTAGTTGGTGGAGATGGCCACGATGACCTCGTCAAAAAGTCCGGAGGCTCGCGCGATCACTTCAATGTGACCCTTGTGAATGGGGTCAAAGGATCCGGGGCACACTGCACGTCGCATACAGACGAATCTAGCCGACTTCCGCTCACAGGCGCCATTGTTTCGGTCCATGTCCCGCAGCTTCCTCGACTACTGCCCAACGGCAGCATCCTCGACCGGCTGGCCGGGCGCCCCGACATGCGCGGCACCCCCTTCGCTATGGCTGCGACTGCGCGGCCGGTAACGTATTGAAGGCAGGCAACGGCCGGACCCACCGGCAGCAACAGCAGCAACGAACCATTGGAGGAGCACCCATGAGCACGCCCTGGCACCGCACGGCGCAAGGCGCCAATTTGTTGGGCCCGGACGGCTCACTTGGCGTGACCATCTTTGAAGAGATCACCACCCTTGCCAACAGGCACAAGGCCATCAACCTTGGCCAGGGCTTCCCCGATGAAGACGGCCCCGCCGAACTCAGCCGCCTCGCCCAGGAAGCCATCGCGAACGGCAACAACCAGTACGCGCCCGGCAAGGGCATTTTGGATCTGCGCCGCGCGGTTGCCGAACACCAGGACCGCTTTTACGGCATCACCCTTGACCCTGAAACTGAAGTCATCATCAGCACCGGCGCCACGGAGGCCATCGCGTCAGCAGTCCTGGCCCTGACCGGTCCCGGCGACGAGGTCCTCACCTTTGAGCCCTTCTACGACTCCTACGGCGCCATGATCGGGCTCAGCGGCGCCACGCACACGACCGCCGCCCTGCTCGCCCCGGACTTCATGCCCGACCTGGCCACGCTTGAAAACAGTTTCAGCCCGCGCACCAAGATGGTCATCCTCAACAACCCGCACAACCCCACGGGCGCCATGTTCCCGGAGGCCGTGCTCGCCGAAGTTGTGCGCCTTGCCATCAAGTACGACGCCGTCATCCTCACCGATGAGGTGTATGAGCACCTGACGTTTGGTCCCCGGCACATACCCGTGGCGACATTGCCGGGTGCCGCCGGACGCACGCTCACCATCTCCTCAGCCGGCAAGACCTTCTCCTTCACGGGGTGGAAGATCGGCTGGCTGTCCGGCCCCGCGGAACTTGTCGCCGCGGCGCGCACGGTCAAGCAATTCCTGAGCTATTCCTCCGGCACACCGTTTCAAAGCGCCATCGCCGCTGGCCTGCGCATGGAGGATTCCTTCTTCACCGGTGTGGCGGCCACGCTGCAGCGCAAGCGCGACATCCTCAGCGAGGGCCTGCGGGCGGCGGGTCTGGACGTCCTGCCCTCCCAGGGCACCTACTTCGTGAACGCGGACACCTCGACGCTGGGCATCACCGACGCCACAGCCCTGGCCCGCAGGCTGCCGGAACTGATCGGAGTGGCAGCCATCCCCGTCCCGGTTTTTTGCCATCCCGAAGGCGCCTACCGCACCCGCTCACTGCTGCGCTTTGCCTTCTGCAAGAAGGAAGAACTGCTGGAACAGGCAGCCGGCCGCCTCGCCACCTTGAAGGACAGGCTCTAGTGGCGAACACCAGCCGCTTCCTGCGCACCAGCGGCGTCCATGCCGTGATCGAGCCCGACCCGTGGCATGCCAACGCCTTTGTGCTGAGCATTGACAACGCCGAACAGTCGCACGTAAATCTGGCCGAGCCGCACGAGGTTTTCTACGAGTACCTGCGCCGGATCGCCAACGCCATCGACCTGGTCAAGCCGGCCGGCGAACTCGTCACGGCGCTGCACCTGGGTGCCGGCGCCTTGACCCTGGCCCGTTACATCCAGGCCACGCGGCCCGGATCGCGCCAGCATGCGGTGGAATTGGAACGCGAGCTGCTGGACTTTGTCCTTGACCAGCTGCCCCTGCCAGCCGGGACAGACCTGACAACGCATGTGGGCGACGCCCGCGAAGAGCTGGCCGACCTGCCCGCGGACCTGAAGTTCGACGTCGTCATTCTGGACATCTTCAGCGGTCCCGATGCGCCGGCCCACCTTGCCTGCAAGGAGTTTTACCAGGAGGCTGCTGCGTTGCTCACCCCGGAGGGGATCCTGGCGGTCAACGTCGGCGACGAACCCGGCTTTACACTGGTGACGAGCCAAACCAAGGCTCTCCAGGAGGCCATGACCAGTGTGGCGGCGTATGGCACAACCATGCTGTTCAGCCGACGCTACCCCGGGAACATCATCCTGTTGGGCAAGAACAGCTCCTGGCCCGACGGCTGGTCGCAGTCGCTGGTCGCGGCAGGCCCGCACCCGGGGACCGTCATGACCGGCGTCGAGCTGGACGAGCTGACCGGATAGCCCCCACTACAAACGCTCCATCACATCCGGGGCGTTTTCGGCGGACCCTCTCGCAGCAATGGTGCGAATCCAGGGAACCCTCTCGCAGCAATGGGGCCAATCCAGGGAACGCGGGCATAGGCGAACCGTCTATTGTACGGAGCCCTCATAGCTCCACCCGTGGCGTTTACTCAGCCGCGGGTTCGGCGAACCAGAGCCTTGTCTCGCCGTACTTCTTCTCGGCGAAGCGGTCCAGGGACGTCGGCCAGCTTGGTTCTGGCGTCCGGGCCGAGCGTTCCACGACGACCACGGCAAAGGCGCTTAACCGTGGGCCCAGCAGCCCGAGCACCAGCGACAGTTCTGTTTCCGTCAACGGGTAGGGCGGATCCATGAAGACCAGGTCCCACTGGTCCACGCCGGCGTCGGCCGTCCGTTCCAAGAACGATTCGACCTTGGAGCGCTGGACGGTCACAGTCTTGCCGCCAATCACCTTGTTGACGAGTTCGGCGTTGCGCTGGCACACCCCGGCAGCCTTGTCGTTGAACTCAACCAGTTCAACCGACTTGGCGCCGCGGCTGGCACTTTCAACCCCCAGTGAGCCCGAGCCCGCGTACAGGTCAAGGACCCGCGTCCCGGCGAGCATGTTCATGGATTCGAGCCGGGAAAACAATGCTTCCTTGACCCTGTCGGTCGTGGGGCGGGTGCCATCCCCCGGCACGGAGACCAGCGGACTTCCGCCGGCCACGCCGGCAACGATCCGACTCATGCGCGGGCTCCCATAGTCCTAGCCACGTTCAAGGAATGCCTCATTCTTCTCGTTCAGGTACATGTCGATTTCCAGCTTCAGTGCCGGATGAAATTCCAGCCCGGGGTCCTTGTCCACAATCTCGGTGGCATCCTTGCGGGCCCGTTCAATCAATTCCTCGTCCCGCAGCACGCTGAGCAGGCGCAGTCCGCTGTTTCCGCCCGATTGTTTGGCACCCAGGATGTCGCCTTCGCGGCGCATTTCCAAATCCTGTTTCGCCAGCACAAATCCATCGTTCGTTGCGGCCACGGCGTCGAGGCGCTTGCGGCTTGGGTGGTCCTTCTCCAGGTTGGTCACCAGCAGGCACGTGCCGTCCAGCCCGCCGCGCCCCACCCGGCCGCGCAGCTGGTGCAGCTGCGACATGCCAAACCTGTCGGCGTCCAGAATCACCATGAGCGTGGCATTGTGCACGTCAACACCCACCTCAATCACCGTGGTGGCAACGAGCACGTCTATCTCGCCTCGCGCAAACGCCGCCATGGTGCCTTGTTTGTCTGCTGAATCCATGCGCCCGTGCAGGACCTCGATGCGCAAACCGGCCAGCGCCGGGACCTCACGCAAATACAGTACGACGTCGAGTACCCCGGCCATGGGGCGGGAGTCACCCTCTGTGGGCGGAACGTCCTCGGCGTCGGGGGCGTCGCCGATCTTGGGACACACCACGTAAACCTGGTGGCCCTTGTCGATCTCTTCCCGCGTGCGGGCCCACACCCGCGGCTCCCAGCCGGGATGCTCCGCAAGGGGCGAGACATGGGTAACTATGGGCGCCCGGCCGGCGGGCAGTTCGGTCAGCTCGGAGACCTCAAGGTCGCCAAACACCGTCATGGCCACCGTGCGCGGGATGGGTGTGGCCGTCATGACCAGCACGTGCGGGGGCTGGAGCGCTTTCGCCCGGAGAGCGTCACGCTGCTCGACGCCGAAGCGGTGCTGCTCATCCACCACGATCAAGCCGAGATCGGCGAACTGCACGTTGTCGGAGAGCAGGGCGTGGGTGCCAATCACGATGCCGGCTTCCCCGGAGGCAGCCGCGAGCAGGGCCTTCTTCTTGGCGGCGGCAGGCATGGAACCGGTCAGCAGCGTCACCTGTGTGGCGTGCGGGCCGCCGAGCAGCGAGCCGGCACCGAGGGAACCCAGCAATGCCGAAATCGAGTGCAGGTGCTGGGCGGCGAGAACTTCGGTGGGGGCCAGGAACGCGGCCTGCCCTCCGGCGTCGACCACTTGCAGCATGGCACGCAGGGCAATGACAGTCTTTCCAGAACCGACCTCCCCCTGCAGCAGCCGGTGCATGGGATGCCCGGCAGCAACCTCCGAAGCAATGAGCTGGCCAATGTCACGCTGGCCGCCCGTCAGTGTGTAAGGCAGCTGCCCGTCGAAGGCGTCCAGCAGGGCGCCCTCGACAAGGGCACGGCTGGTCGCGTTCTGGCTCGCGGCCTCGAAGCGCTTTTGCGCCAGCGTGGTCTGCAGCGCCAGGGCCTCCTGAAAGCGGAACCGTGTGCGGGCCCGGGGCCAGGCGTCCATGCTCGAAGGCATGTGGACCTCCCGGTACGCGTCGGCCAGCGGCATGAGTCTTTCCCGTGCGGCGATGTGCTTCGGCACGGGGTCCGGGACCTTTTCCAGGTCCAACACGGGCAGCAGCGACTCGATGACCTTTTGGGATTTCCAGCTCGGGAATTTTGCCGTGGCCGGGTACACCGGCACCGGTCTGCCGGCGTGAAACTCCACCTCGTGGTCGGCCAGTTCGTCATCCGGCAGAAGGACATACCCGGGGTTGGTCAGCACCTTGTTGTAGTTGTAGTACGAGACTTTTCCGGAGAACATGGCAAGGACGCCCGGTTGGAGTTCCTTTTTTGCCGTGTAGCCGTTGAAAAAACTGATCACCAGCTCCGACGGCCGCCCCGAGTTGTCGGTAATGATGACATCCGTGATGGTTCCCTTGCGGGTCTGCATGTACCGGGTCTTTGAATCAACAACGCGGGCAACGATGGTGACGTCTTCATCAACCACCAGCTGATCAAGGTCGGTCAGGTCCCCGCGGGCAATATAGCGGCGCGGAAAATAGTGGAGCATCTCCCCCACCTTGTCGATGTCCAGGCCCTTGGCAACCTGTTTGGCTGTGGGCACACCCACCAGCCGGGACAGCTCAAGAGCCAGATCCGAATAAGGCACGACCGGGCTTGAGCCGCCGGGGCTAGAGGAAGTCATGGACATCTTCTGGGGCATTGGCCGTTAACGTCGAGATGCTCACATTGCTTGGATCACCCACAGCCGTGATGGCGTCAAGCGCCACGCTGGCCGAGGGAACGTGGACATGCAACCGCCACGGGTAGGCGCCCATGGCGTCGGCTTCCTCCGAGACGGCGCTCATGATGACGGAGTCGCCGAGATCGCCCAATTGCATGCGCAGCCCGGCGGCGGCCAGCGGCGACAAGACGATGGTGCACATGACTTCAACACCTTCCTGCTCGGGCATTGACAGGGCAATATTGGGGTCCTGGACCTTGTAGCCCGACAATCCGTCGAGCAGGTCCTCCTGCAGGGGTTCCCCGAGTATTACCGAGCGCAGGCAGTCGAGGATCAGCAGCAGGCCAACGCCGCCGGCGTCAACGACGCGGGCGTCCCGGAGCACGCCCAGCTGGGATTCGGTGAGCACAACCGCGTCGCGGGCGGCCGACACGGCCCCGTCAATTGTTTCCGCCAGTACCTGGTTGGATTCGTCTCCGTTCAAGGTGGATTCAACTGAGGTCGCACCGTTGGCCGCGGCCTCCAAGACAGACAGGAGCGTGCCGGGCATTGGTTCGCTCAATGCGCTCCAGGCACGCAACTGGGCCCGGTGCAGCGCGCCCGCGAGCAGGGGCCCGCTCAGGCGCTGGGCGCCGGCGAGCGGTTCGGCCATGGCGGCGAGTGCGACGGCCAAGAGTGTGCCTGAGTTTCCCCTGGCCTGTTCCATGGCCGCCCGCCCGGCAACTGCCATGGTGACACCCACGTCCGAGGGTTCCAGATCGGCCAGGGCCTGTGCCGCCGCCCGGACAGTCATGTACAGGTTGGTGCCGGTGTCAGCGTCGGCCACCGGGTAAATGTTTATCGCGTTGAGGCGGTCACTGTGGTTGGCCAAAGTTTGTTCCGCCATGGCCAACCAACGGCGAACTACGGGCGCCGTTGCGGTGATCTTAGACTGCAAAATGGTCCCATCCGAGAGCGCCGGAATCGGCGCTTTTAAAATTCTGTCCGTCAATGGTTACCGCCGGTCCGGCCGCGTCCAAGGACAATACCGAGCCTATCCTAATGAAGCCTTCGGGGAGAGTCACGCCCGCCGGGAATGTGGATAACAGTCCGTGGTCTTCCCCTCCCGTGAGCACCCAATTCAGCGGATCCGCACCAAGCACGACGGCGCATTCCTCCAGTCCGCGGGCCAGCCCCCGCAACACTGCACCGTCCAAATCCAGCCTGGCGCCGCTGGCCTTGGCGATCCTGGTGGCGTCCCGCAGCAGACCGTCGGAGATGTCCATCATCGAGGTGGCGCCCGAACGCGCCGCAAGCGGCCCGGCCGCCAAAGGAGGCTCCGGACGGTCAAACAGATTCGCCGCCGCTGCCAGTGCGGGAGTGTGCCCTGACGGGAGAATTGAACTCTCGTGCAGTGCCCAGCCGGCGGCGGAGAAGCCCACATTGCCGCACAGCGCGATCTGGTCCCCCACACCGGCGCCGCTGCGGAGCACCGCTTCCCGGCCCTCGAGGGAACCCGTGACTGCCACCGTCACCACAAGTTCGCTGCCGCCGGAGAGGTCTCCCCCGGCGACGGAACACTGGGGCGCACCAAGTGCAACGATCGCCGCGCTCAAACCGTCGGCGAACTGCTCAACCCAGCTGACCGGCGTCGTCCCCGGCAGGGTGAGGCTGACTACCATCGAGGTGGCAACGGCACCCATGGCGTTGATGTCGCTGAGGTTTTGCGCGGCGGCCTTCCAGCCGACGTCGAAACCGGTGGAGGAACTGCCGTTGGGCCAGCGCAGGCGGAAATCCTTGTCCTGGACCTGGGTGTCGATGGAGATGACGGTGCGCCCGTCCGGGACGGCGATGATGGCGGCGTCGTCGCCCGGGCCCAGCAGCATGGAGGTGCCCGCGTGTAGGCGCGGGAAGATCCGGGCCAGGAGCTCGGACTCGGAGAGTTGGGCGACGGTGAGGATCATGGTTTAACCGTAGCTGGTGGGTGTGACATTGCGGTGCCGGCGTCGGCCCCGGTGCTACTGTCCGGGAATGACCAGTTCAACGCGCCGCTACACAATGAACCACGACTGGGTGTGGGGACCTGACAACCCGCGGCTGGAGAAAGCGGCGAGGCTCTGCGTGCAGATCCACGGTGCCAGCCCTGCACCACTCGGGGAACTCCTGCAACGGTGGCTGGACACCCTCACCCGGGATGCCGGCGGCGGCTGGTTCAGGGGCGGCTGGGCGGTCGACGTCGTCTCCCACCAGGGCGGGTCCGCCGAGCTTGGCCTCAGTTCAGGCGGGCAGGACGTCGCCGACTCCTTTCATGCACAGGTGCTTGAACCACTCGAGCTGGATCCCCTGATGCCCGGCACCGTCACGTGGACCGAACTGCCGCTGCGCTGAGGCAAGACCCGCTGACCCAACACGTGCCGCGGGTCCCCTGCGCACACCGTCCATGCGGGTGAGGCGGGGGCCGTTGTGGTCATTCGCCCGGGGTGAGGCGCACTTCGAACCCACTGTGCACGTCATCACGGCACTGCGGGGGCTGCTGTGGTCATTCGCCCATGGCCGGCCGGGGGCGAATGACCACGTCAGTCCCCGAGGACCACGACGGCCCCCGCGCACCGCCGTCGTCAGATGGCCTTGCCCGGATTCAGTATCCCCTGAGGATCAAACACCTTGCGGATGGCGTGCTGGAGTTCGAGCGAGACGTCGCCCAGTTCTTCCTGGAGCCAGTCGCGCTTGAGCAGGCCAACGCCATGCTCTCCCGTGAGCGTCCCACCCAGACGCTGTGCCAGGTGGAACATCTCGCCGAGGGCCACCTTGGCTGGGCCCTCGGTGATGGATTCCTCCGGCTCCACGACGATCATGGGGTGGAGGTTGCCGTCCGCGGCGTGGGCAACGCTGAAGATTCTGGTTCCTGTTCGCCGGGCGATGTCCTCCAGACCCGCGAAGACGTCGGCGAGCCGGTTCCTGGGCACGCCGATGTCGCCGATGGACACGCGGCCGAGCCGCTCAAGCGAAGGGATCGCGTCTCGGCGGGCGGAGATGAGTGCGGCCGCCGTTTCAGCATCGGCCGCCTTCTCGATGTGGGTGGCGAACGGCTCAATCGCCTGAATGAGGACGTCCTGTTCCAGGAATGCGCCGTACCCGTCGGTCTGTGCCAGAAGGAACGCTCCGCCTTTCGAGCGGTGATTGGTCCCCTTGGCGGCGTCAACTGCTTCCAGCGTGGGCCCGTCCATGAGCTCAAGCACGGAGGGCTGCAGCCGGGCCGCGACAATCGCAGATGCAGCCAGTGCGGCGGCCGCAACGTCAGCGAAATAGGCGGCAACGGTGGCCGTTTGGACGGGCGCCGGGCGAAGCCGCAGCGTGGCCTCGACAACAATGCCAAGGGTTCCCTCGGAACCGATCATCAAGGCGTTCAGGTCGTAGCCGGTGACGCCCTTGATGGTTCTCCGGCCCGTCACCACTGTCCTGCCGTCGGGCAGGACCACCCGCAGCGAGAGAACAGATTCCCGTGTCACACCGTACTTGGCACACCACATCCCGCCCGCGTTGGTGGCCACATTGCCGCCGATGGAGCAGATCGCCGTACTGGCCGGGTCCGGAGCATAAAACAAGCCATGGGCGGCAGCGGCCGCGTTCACCTCAGCATTGAGAACGCCGGGCTCAACCACAGCCAACTGCTCCACGGGGTCAATGTGGAGGATCTTGTTCATCCTCGACAAATCGAGCACAACTTCCCCGGCCCGGGCGGAGGAGCCAGCGGCAAGCCCCGTTCCGGCACCGCGGGGAACCACCGGGACCTTGTACCTGGAGGCAAGTTTCATGGTGTTGACGACGTCGTCCGTGGTCGTCGCATAAACCACTCCGTCAGGCAGGCTCGGCGGGACGTACCCCGAGCGGTCGGTGCTCACCCGCACACGCTCGTCGAGCTCAGTGGACGCATGCACACTGGCCTCAAGAAGCGCTGCAGACGGTAGGAGTTCTGTTTTTGCGTTCATGGAAACCTCTTTGTTTTCATGCCGAATATGGGGACTGTGCCCCAGCTTAGGCTGTGAACGCTACGGAGCGGTCCGAACTCCGTCAAGGAACGTTCGCCGATTGGATGTTCACTCGCGCGAGGATGGTCGCACCAATTGCTGCAGAGCCCTGACAGAATGTAAGCAATGAACAATCAAGAGCGCTACCTCCACGCCTACGACGCACAACTCCGCACCGAGGCTGAAACTCCCAGCGCCGTCAAAGTGCGCATCGAAGGTCCGCTACGGCTCATTACGTTCGCGGGCGGCCGGGGGTTCATCACCTACCAGAACCTTTCAGGCGTGGACGGGCAGGAGATGCCAGCGCTCGTCGCCAGGGCGCTGACGCATTTCAAGGCGAACCCCGAAATCACCAACGTGGAATGGAAGTCGCGCGGCCACGACAACGCTCCGGGACTGCACGAGGCACTGCTGGCTCACGGCTTCGAAGCCGACGAACCCGAATCCATCATGATCGGCCCGCTCGAGGCCTTGGCCCGGGACATGCCCATGCCCGACGGCGTGACGCTGCGGAAGGTGACGTCCGACGCCGATGTGAGGGCCATGAGCGCCTTGGCCGACGAAGCCTTCGGCGAGTCCGTTGACACCCGGGCCGCCGACTCCCTGCTCGCCCGGCTGGACCGCAAAGACGGCATGGAACTTTGGGTGGCTGAAATCGACGGTCGGATGGTCAGTGCAGGCCGGCTCGAACCTGTTCGCGGCACGGATTTCGTGGGGATTTGGGGCGGCGCCACACTCGAGCCGTACCGCCACCGTGGCATCTACCGGGCGTTGACGGCCGCCCGCGCCAAGTCTGCACTGGCCGCCGGCAAGAAGCTGGTGCACAGCGACTCCACGGAGGATTCCCGCCCCATCCTGGAACGCTCCGGCCTGGTCAAGGTCTCCACCACCACCCCTTACAACTGGAAACGCTAAGCAGCGCAAAGGAGATCCAATGACCAACCCATCTCGGCGCTACGCCATGAACTTCGGCTGGGTGTGGGGGCCAAGCAATATGAAGTTGGATAAAAAGGCCAGCGTCGCGCTGGAACTCCGAGGGGCAGATCCGGCGCAGCTCAATAAACTGCTGGACAGTAGGTCGAAGAACTCATCCATGACGAAGAAAGCGATAGCTATTACGATGGCGGCTTCATCGTCGAGGTTCAGTCACGCGGCCAGTGCAGCAAAGACATAGTCTTTTCCTCGGGCGGCCAGGACGTAGCCGATTCGCTCGACTACGCCGTTGACGGGTTCCACGACAGCTTCCTCGAACCCCTTGACACTGCCGAAGTCACGTGGACCGAACTGCCCCTCCGCTCCTGACCGCGACCGTGCGTGTGCCGCACAACTACGCGTCAAGGGAACAATGCTCCACAGGGTACGGTCCGTCGATGGAAATAGAATGCCGGTCCAGGCAATGCGGACACTGTTGGTCATCGAACGTGTCAAGAGTCAACAACTCTTCTGCAACTGCGCTCATTATGCATCCTTACCTCGTCGAGTCACCAGCTTGGCAGCTGAACTTTAACGTAAGGAGATGTTCCGATGAACACAATGCAAACATCGCGGCGACTTCGGCCCAGAACTGAAACGGTGGCTAGGCTAGAGCGCCAACCTCTGCAACCACAATACGTTCGGGCGTGTTCCACGCACGTAATGACGAGGCGCCATCACGAAATGACGGCTCAGAACCAACGAAAATCACTGTCATATCTGCCCAGTCACCGGTGACCAACTCCTCGCATTCCTTCATGTTCACGGCGCCTTCATTGACGACGACGATCAGCTTTTCAGCCCGAGCATCAATGACGACCCTGAGCGCCATAAGGTGAGCCAACAAGCCGCCGTCCAAAGACTCGACACTGACGACGTGCGACGTACGGTCATCGCGCCTGACCACTAAAGAATTGTCGCTGTCCAGATCAGGAACAAAGTGCACCTCAACAGCACTTCCCGTGGCTGAAACAACTCGACTGGAATAGCGGAATCTGCCGCAATCGTCCCCGTCGAGGATCGCGTAGTCCTGCACCCCAGCAGAGCTCAGGTCCATGGGTTCGGACTCAACACGCGGCAGACCGTCTGGGCTCCCACCCCGGTTGAGCGGTGTCTCCAGCTCGCACCGCCACCGAACACCATTTGCTTCGATGGCAGTAACTCCAGAAACGTCCTCCAACAAATCATGATCTGCAAAAATCTGCTGCTCAGACGAAGTGAATTTCAAAAAATCATATTCGTGACCTGACAATATCTGCATGAATCGAGTACGCCCCAACCGTCCTTCAAGAAACCAGTTGGCTTCAGAAATCTCGGATGCGGCTTGATCGACTCGAACCTGAACTTCTTGTTCCTGGCCGTGTTTGAATGTCCGTACTTCTTCACACGAAAAAGTGCCATGTTCAGGACCTGCCAAGAACTCGCGCATAATCCCGAGCATGGCCGGCAGCGCCGCCCGAGCGACCGCCCCGTGTGGGCCTGCAACACGATATTTCGTCAGGTTGGGAATGTCTTTCGCAAACTCAATGATGGATTGGTTGCTCAACTCATCGTCGTTGGTGTAGAAGTAGTCGATGCGTCGACCTTGTTCAAAATATTTCTGAAGCAGGTCCTTAGGCTGTTCCACAGACCTGAGGACGGGATTCGTAAAGAGATTGTCCTTAAAAAATGGTTTGTTGAAATAGTACGGCAAATCCATCTGGGGGACGGCAAGCAATAAACGCGCTTCAGGGAATCCTTGTGCGTAATGCAGGGCAATACTGCCACCCTTAGAGGCCCCGAAGAGCAATATCTCCGCCTGGTCAATATCGTACTTTCTGCGCAGTCCCTCAATCGTGCTATGCACACGATCAAAGAGAGGGCGACCGGAATTGTCAACCATCATATACGAGCCGGCGGCCAGATATCGATCTTGAAAGGCGATCATGAGCGTATCGCTCAAGTCGTTTTCACTGATGTCCTTCAGGTTACTTACTGCATACGACACTCGTGCAGTTGAGGAGCCGAAACCGGGAAACGTGAGGAGAAGCTTTTTGGGGTTCACCTTGTTTCCACGCATTGAATAAAAAACGTCATCGTGCTGGATGACATTGTACTTTAGGTCATATTCAGCCTGTTGCGGTGTAGTGAACGATCCTCGGCTGATGGCCAACTTGTAGGGGACATCGATGTCGAGATGAAAATCGGCCGCCTTGCTCGAGCTAACCACAAAGTTGCGATACTCAAGTGGGTGCCCACCAGCTGGCGCTTCCACTTCATTGCCATAGACAACCTCGTCGCCCATTAGCAGGCGGAACTGTTTACCCTCGTAGGTCTTCCATTGGCGAATCGTCAACTTCGCATAGTACATACCTTGCGGAAGAGTCTCCGAAGCGATGCGCCGAACTTGATCTTCAATACCCCCGCGCCTCAGCAGCTTACGCAGGGCAAGGCCCTCCGGGGCCGCCATGACACCACGCGCAACCGCCTTGCCTGCCGGTGAAAAGGCAGCGGTTTTACCATGGTCCTTAATGAGCTTCTTGAGATTTGATTGCAACGCCATCAGAGACTCAGCATCCTTTCGATGATCTTTGCATTAATTCTTTGGGGGTCGACGCCTTCAAAGAACCGTTCCCGTCGCTGTGAATATTCCACACTGGGTACCGAGTATTGCTCCTTCACGATAAAATCAATGATGTCCGAATGTGCGTTGAAGACTGGCCCTAGGCCGTCCAACCGGTAGTCCAATCTGCTTTCGTAGGGCTGATCCTGAAAAAACTCAACTTCATCCCATTGGTAGTACGAAATAGGTGTCTCAATGAATGCGGCATCCAGAACCGCAGAACTGTAATCCGTAAATACAAATTCAGCCGCCTCAATTGCCGCACGGTAGCTCAAGTCTGATTTGACAATGCGTTCAGAGAAGTGAAACAGGGAAGCCCGTTTGTCCACGTTTGGATGGAGTTTCACTTCCATTGTCTTATCGTTGCTTTTCAGGTATTCGGCAAGACGCCGATCTTTCAATATGGCCTCTATCGATAGATAGTATGACGATTGCATAAACTGTTCGGTCGACAGCTGGTGCAGGTTGAATCGCCAGGTAGGCATGAAAAGTATGTGACCATCGGACGAATCTAGTCGAGACAGCGTTTCATAACGTGGAAGTCCGGAGTTTAGTGTCTCCACCGGCGCCAGCGCGCTAAGGTAGTCGCTTTCAATCCTGCCGGTTGCCACAAATATATCAAAAGGCTTTGAAAGGATCCAATCTTTCATGTCATTGAGCTGAACACCATGCTGTAAGTAAACGAACCGAGAATTAGCAAACGACTTCCCCTTGTATTGGATATTGTATATCTGCGACGAAACCACCACATCAGATATCAGGAACTTCTCATAGAACTCCGTGGTAAAAATGGGGATTAGCTTGAAGCCGCGGCGCTCAAGCCTCTCCCAATCCGGCGACCGGGGGCTCAGCGCGAAATACACTTCGGGGAAATCGGGATGAGCGTTGACGAAGTAGTCGTACAGATATTCTGCGTTGTCGTCTGCCTGTAGCGGCCGATCAAAGAAAATAATGGTTGATTCAGGGGTCACTGGACGACGGTAAAAATCGTAATTGGACGCATCGTTGAATCCAGGCCTGAGGGCTGTGGGTCGATACCGTTTGCCGATCATGAGCTGCTCGGTGTCGAACTCGATTCGATAGAGTTCCAAATCAGCGTCGATTGTTTGTGCACTCTGCTGGTACACGAGATAGGAGTCAGTTCCTGTCAGTTGCTTGAACAGGAATTCTGAAGACCCCGAGTTCGCCAGCCACCTGATCCATGTGCCTTCAAAAGCCTGTTGTGCATCGGTCCGGTCGATGAACTCAAGCAGGTTGTGAGTGGCAACGACATCTCGAAGATGTGCCAAGGACACTCGGGTGACCTTTTTAGTCCGTAGTCCTCGAAGGAACAAAGCCAAATAGCGTAGGAGATAGAGCCGCAGCTCAACCGAGCTCGTTGAATACAACGGCAATAAGCGGCTGATCTCGCTGTCAATAATAATGCCGGTTGCAGCCTTCAAGTCGGATGCCATGGAAAACCCCGTATCCAACGGCTGCACAGTACCAATGGACCAGTACATACGATAGGCAATATAGAGTGCCGAGCGGTCGATATCGTCTATTGCATCAAGTACGTCCACCAGGCGTCTGGTGTTGAACGCGACGCCAAAGACGTCCGTATCTCTGGCGTAGTGGTAAGCACTCCCTAGCCCTGTTGCACGCACATCCGAGGGAATGTTCCCTGTGTAAACCACAGGCTCGGCGAGATAGACCGTGGCTTCTCTCAGCCCCTGCAACAACGCTGGCACATAGTCGTCCGAGACGTCGTGCGACGCACGCATGAAGACGACATATTTGCTGTCGATCGCTCGGCAGTGCTCGGAGATGCTTTTTGTTGTCAGAGGCTCGTCAACGTGCAGAAGTTCAAACAAGTCCTCCGCCTCCAGACGTGCCCCAGCGAGCCTTCGGTACAGTTCTGACTCAAGGTCAGGGGACCCATTCGCCTCGATGACAATCGTGAGTAATGGAATCGAACTGGGCATTAACTTCCTTTGGCGTGGCGCGAAGCGACCAGGTAACGGCACAAAACCAAGGGTTCGCCGGTGCTCCGCCGACACAATATCGACATGTGAAACATTGCATTATGGCAAGAACACCACGTTACATGCTTTTCTTGAGCCTCTCCTGTGTGCCACCGAGCCTGCTCGATGCTTTGGTAGGTGCAGCCGACGTGATCTGGACTGAGTGTGAGTTGGAATCTTGACCACGCTCTCACACTTGATGCGTTCCAAATGGACGTTGGGAACAGCAATTGCCAGTTGTTGCCAGGGCAGCTGTGAGCGTGCGAACTTGGTTGTGGCCAGTGGCCATCAACACTTCGCGTTGGATTAGAGGCTCGGTGACCTGTAGTTGCTCGGACTCCGACAAGGGCTCCAGTGTCCCCCCGCATTTCACAGCCTGCTGCACTGGAAACGTTGAAGCACGACGGCGGGCCGTCCCCTCCCGCGCTTGGCCGTCAGCTGGCCGGGTCGTATCCGAACTGCCGGACCTCTTGCGAGCAGCGACAGGCGACGGCAATCTTGGCGGCCCACTCGAGTGCCGCCTCCCGCGAGGGCAGCTCGAGTACGGTGTAGCCGCCGTTGGGCACCTTGTGGCCTGGGTACGTTCCCTCGGTGACGGTGCCGTCAGCGGCCACGAGCACCGGGTCCACGCCCTCATCGATACCGCCGCCGAAGACGTACACGCCCGCCGCCTTGGCCTCCTCGATGACTGCATGTGAGGTTTCGACCACCGCCTCGAATTCATCCTCCGGGACCACCATGGCTTCAGCGGGGAACGAGATCAGGTACTTGGTCATTAGTGGTCTCCTCTGCTCCGGCGGCACCCGTCGCCGGCTCTTCGCTGCGGCACCGCATTGCGTCTTGCCCGATTATGGCTCCGGATCCTGACAGGGGTCAAGGCTAAATACGGCGCCCGGTCGACGCAACCAGCGCTGCTGGCTTTTCGGTCACAGATGGTGGCATGGGGCGCCAAAATAGGAAATGACGCCGATCCGCTCACTCGCCGCTGGGTACTTCCAGCGGCGCATGATCGGATCGGCGTCACAACCGCGAAAGAGCCCTACTGCTCCTGCATGGGGATTCGAACCCCACGCTCGGCGGCAACCTCCAGCGCTCGGTCGTAGCCGGCGTCGGCGTGGCGGATGACGCCCATGCCGGGGTCGTTCGTCAGCAAGCGGGCCAGTTTTTCGGCGGCCAGCGGGGTACCGTCGGCAACGGAGACCTGGCCGGCGTGGATGGAGCGGCCGATGCCGACTCCGCCGCCGTGGTGGATGGACACCCAGGTGGCTCCGGAAGCCGTGTTGAGCATGGCGTTCAGCAGCGGCCAGTCGGCAATGGCGTCCGAACCGTCCTTCATGGACTCGGTTTCGCGGTACGGTGAGGCGACCGAGCCGGAGTCAAGGTGGTCGCGGCCAATGACAATGGGTGCAGACACCTTGCCTGAGGCAACGAGCTCGTTGAACAGCACACCGGCCTTGGCGCGTTCGCCGTAGCCAAGCCAGCAGATGCGAGCCGGCAGTCCCTCGAATTCAACATGCTCGGCCGCGGCGTCGAGCCAGCGGTGCAGGTGCGTGTTCTCGGGGAACAGCTCCTTCAGCGCCTCGTCGGTGACGCGGATGTCCTCGGGGTCTCCGGAGAGCGCCACCCAGCGGAACGGGCCCATGCCCTCGCAGAACAACGGACGGATGTAGGCCGGAACGAAGCCCGGGAATTCGAACGCCCGCGAATAGCCGCCCTTGCGTGCCTCGTCGCGAATGGAATTGCCGTAGTCGAAGACCTCGGAGCCGGCGTCCTGGAATTCAACCATGGCCTGCACGTGGCGGGCCATCGCATTCTGCGACTTCTTCGTGAAGCCCTCGGGATCGGCCTCGGACTCGGCAGCCCATTCGGCAACCGAGTATTCGGTGGGCAGGTACGACAGCGGGTCGTGGGCGCTTGTCTGGTCGGTGACGATGTCAACAACGAATTCGCCGGCCTGGTGGCGGCGCAGGATCTCGGGGAAGACCTCTGCAGCGTTGCCCACAACACCCACGGACAGCGGCGTCTTTGCGGCCTTGGCCGACAGCACACGCTCAAGTGCGGCGTCAAGGGAAGGTGCCAGCTCATCGAGGTAGCGCTTGCCAACACGTCGCAAGAGGCGCTCCTCGGAAACGTCAACGATCAGGCAGACGCCGCCGTTGAGGGTGACGGCCAGCGGCTGCGCGCCGCCCATGCCGCCGCAGCCGCCGGTCAGCGTCAGCGTGCCGGCCAGCGTGCCGCCGAATCGCTTCTCGCCAATGGCCGCGAAGGTCTCAAAGGTGCCCTGCAGAATGCCCTGGGTGCCGATGTAGATCCAGGAGCCGGCAGTCATCTGCCCGTACATCATCAGGCCCTCGGCCTCGAGCTTGCGGAACTCGGGCCACGTGGCCCAGTCCCCCACCAGGTTCGAGTTCGCCAGCAGCACCCGCGGGGCCCACACGTTGGTGCGGAAAACACCGACAGGCTTGCCGGACTGCACGAGGAGGGTCTCGTCGTCGTCCAGGGTCTTCAGCGTGGCAACAATGGCGTCATAGGCCTCCCAGGAGCGGGCCGCGCGGCCGGTTCCGCCGTAGACCACCAGGTCCTCGGGGCGCTCGGCAACCTCGGGGTCAAGGTTGTTCATGAGCATGCGCAGGGGCGCCTCGGTCTGCCATGACTTCGCAGAGAGCTCGGTGCCGCGTGCTGCACGGATGGTGCGGGAGGGGTCATGCATCGTTGCCATGATGTTTTCCTTAGCTTTTGGTTCTGAGCTGTTGGCCGGAATGCTCCGGCGAAAGTTCTTATGCTCTTATCCAACCCCGGCACGACCCGCAATCCTAGGGGCCCTCATCACCGCGTGTCTGTGATCCAAGACAATCGACTGTTGATGGGGGAAGCACGACGGCGGGACGCCACCTTCCGTGCCCAGCTCACCCAAGCATGTCGCAGCGTAACATCAGCATGGACCTTGGCGGCAGGGAAAACCACGGAACCGGGCTCCATCACATTGCCAGGATCCCCGTGGGCACCAGGTCTGGGAAGGTAACAAATTCAGTTAAAAAGGGATCTAACATCGTCTCAGCATGAACAGTATTGGGAAGGTCATCGCCGGGCGCCGTCCGGAAGGTGGTGGGCACCGGTTCCACGAATAAATAGAAGTAAGTTCCGGCACCGTTGCGCCAATTCGACATGGCAGGTCGCCGCGGTCATACCCTCCAATCTCACCCGCACCCCAGGGATCTTGGACCAAAGCGTGGAACACCACTGGCAGCGAAACCGGCCACAACCCTGCCCCAAACCACCAAATCAACAAAAAGCCGGACTCAGTGGTTCGCCAAACCGGATCGGCGTTCAAGGCAAGTCGCATCGAGCATGGCGGCTTAAATCCCGGTGACGTCTGATAGCGCGTAGGCGGCGCCGTAGCTGACAGACTGGCACTGCCGGGCCGCTATGCTGACGATACCTAGGTCTCCAGGGGCTGTGTGGCCGTCGTCCCAGCGTTGTGTGCGGGCGGGTTCGAAGGATGGTCAGTGTGAGGCGGTGGTTGTGGGGTCAGCAGCTCGGCCCGACTACAAGACGCGAGGATCCCCGCCGCAGCCGTTCCGGTGTGGAAGAGCAAGTCGGCGGCGGCAAGGTTGGGTAGGAAGGGCAGGTTACCCTGTGCGTAGACGGGGTGGTCAAAGTTCTGGACATAGACGGGAATGTGGGCTGCGTCGAATCCGGTCCAGTCAATCACGTGGGTGGCCGTGGTGCTCGTGAGGTGGGCGTCGCCGCCTGCATTTCGGACAAGATCCAACAGCCGTTCTTCCCGTGATCCGATGTGGGGAAGGCAGGTCGCCCGGACGATCCTGACGTTGGATCCAAGATACCGACAGAGCTGTTCGAGCAAGTCCAAATTGTGGTCCACGAGTAGCTCGTGCCGACACTCATAGACTGCTTGAATCCGGGGAAAGACTTCTTCGAAATAGGGCGCCTTGGAATAGTGGTTCTTGATGAAATCCAGGTGGTCGCTACGCCAGTCTGATTCCTGGACAAGCTTGACGTTGTTCAGCATCTGGCGGGTGCCTGTGCTAACCACCGGCACCGTCAGCCATCGGGGCTCTCCCGTCCGCGTCCGGAAGAGCTGACGGGCGTGGAATTCATGCCGCGTGAACTGGACGCTGTCGTACGCAACGAACACGTCGGAGTCCAGGACTTTGGCCATGAGTTTGAGCCAAGGCATGAAGTTCGGCTGGTGTACCGAAACCACCACCATCAGAACACGACCCGGTGGGCGACGAAGCCCTCGGCCGCTTCGGCGGAGATTTCCCGTCCCCGCAGCTTCGTCTGCAGTTCCAAGCCCTCCGGACTTCCATGGAACGGTGACGACCTGATTTGAGAGGCGTGGGCCCGCAGTGCGTCCAGTTTAACAGTCAGGAAATCACTTATGTCAATGTACAGGTTCGGGTGGAAGTGTTCGTGCTCCGGCGCCCAGAACAAGCTGGTGTTGTCATAGCCGAGTACTAACGGGATGAAATGGCGTTCCGCGCGCAATCCAGGCCGAGTCGCGGTCATACTGGCACGGAATAAGGCCTCATGATCTTGGTTATAGCTCATCGAGGGAATGAGCAGCATAGTCGGCTGAACGTGCTCCACGGAAAGTCGTGCATCGCGTTCAATCATTCTGACAAGGTCCCTGCGGGGCACTGTATCGAGGGCCAGATGCATCGACTCCTGGGCGAACATTACATCCCAGTCGTCGACTTTCAACATTTCCATCACCGTGTTGAACTCTTGCCGACGTGTTTCGGCGGTGACCCGGTGCATCATTTCCCCGTTGCTGGATGGTCCGTAGTGGTCGATGCCGCCCAAGGACCCCAGCAACACGTATGCCTCACCCCCGAGGGATTTTATTCTGGCGATCGTACCCGCGCAGCCGTAAGTTTCGTCGTCAGCGTGCGGGGCGATGACCAACACCCGCTGTCCGGACAAAAATCGGTCCCCCCACAAAAGTTCCATTTTCAACTCCTGAAATCTTCGACAGCGTTGTCGCCGCGGATCCGATGTCAGCCTAGATCGTCCCCCAGTAAAAGGAAGTGACTAACGACCGCTGCCCCGCACCGATCCGAAAGGCCAGAATACCGCAAACATCGGATCATCTGCAGGTCATTTATGTACCCGACCACAGACCAACAGGCGGCTATCGCCCGTCTTTTTGGTCGTGTGCGGGTGGCTTTTAACGATGCCCTGGCCCTTCGGAAAGATCATTACGCGGCAACTGGCATGCACCTGTCCAACAAGATTCTCAGCGCGGCTTTGACGGCGTCCAAGCGGACGCCCGAGAGTGAATGGTTGAACGAGGTCTCAAGTGTCCCGCTGCAGCAGGCTCTCCGGGACCTTGAGACCGCTTACACGAACTTCTTCTTTTGCGTGGCGGGGAAGCGCAAGGGGAAAAGGGTTGCCCCGCCCAAGTTCCGGAAGAAGTGCTCATCGGGGTCCGCCCGCTTCACCACTAATCACCACTAACGCCAAGTTCCAACTGTGGCAGGTCAACACCGGCAATGCATTACTCATGCTGCCCAAGATCGGCGAACTGCATCTGGCCTATTCCCGGGTCCTGCCGGCGGCACCGACCTCGGTGACATAGATCCGTGAGGCCAATGGCCGCCACTATGCTTCCTTCGTCGTCAACCCTCACCCTGCTACGACAGCTGCGGGCCCCGCCGCGGACCCGTCCGAGCCCAGCGTGAACTGTCACGGCGAATGAAGGGAAACATGGCCTGCGCGGCAGGATATAAACGTACACGGAGGCGGCTCCCACCATCCAGGCAGAAGCCGCTTCCGTACTGCCCGGACAAGCGGCCCGGCGCCGCCCACCCATAGTGGGGCACCTCAGAGTCCCTTACACGAACGCGGCAATGCCCGTGATGGCCCGGCCGGCCACGAGTGTGTTGATCTCGTAGGTGCCTTCGTAGGTGTAGATGGCCTCGGCGTCGCAGAAGATCTTGGCCATCTCGTAGTCCACCGAGATGCCGTTGCCGCCCAGGATGCCCCGGCCCAGCGCCACGGTCTCGCGCATGCACTTGGTCACGAACGCCTTGGCCATGGCGGAATGCTCGTTGCGCGTGGTCCCCTCGTCCTCCATCTGCGCCAGCCTCACCATCATGCCCATGGACGCCTGCGCGTTGGAGAGCATCGTGACAAGCTGTTCCTGGATCAGCTGGAAGCTGGCGATCGGCTTGCCGAACTGGTGCCGCTCCACCGCATATTTGCGGGCAACGTCGAAGGCGGCCAGCTGGATGCCCACCGCCTGCCAGCCCACCGTGGCGCGCGTGGTCTTGAGGACCTTGTTCGTGTCGCGGAAGCTGTTGGCGTTCGCCAGCTTGTTGAAGGCAGGCACGACGACGTCCTGCAGGACAATGTCGGCATTCTGGACCGCGCGCAGGGCAATGCGATTTTCAATCAAGGTCGCCGTGAAACCTGCCGTGGCGGTGTCCACGAGGAAGCCCTTGACCTGGTCGTCGGCCACGTCCTTGGCCCACACAATCACATAGTCGGAGAACGTGGAGTTGCCGATCCAGCGCTTCTCCCCGTTCAGAATCCAGGAATCCCCGTCCCGGACGGCGGTTGTCCGGGTGCCGCCGGCAACGTCGGATCCTGCCTGCGGCTCGGTGATGGCAAAAACTCCTGTCTTCTTGAGTGCATAAATGTCGGGCAGCCAGGCAGCCTTCTGTTCCTCGGAGCCCAGCAATTCAATGGAGCCGGTGAACAAGCCGTCGTGGCCGCTGAAGAAGGTGCCGAAGGAGGCGTCGACCCGGTGGATGGCGGCCGTGACCATGCCGGCGAACAGGTGCGAGCGGCCCTGGCGGCGCACGGGGCTGATCATGTCCAGTTCGGCGACCTTGGGGATCAGGTGCACGGGGAATTCGCTGCGGTTCCAAAAGTCGCGGGAAATGGGGCGGACGTTGGCCTCCATCCAGTCGCGGATCTCATTGAGCCGGGCCAGCTCGTCGGCGGGCAGCAGGCTTTCAAAGAAGAAGAAGTCGGCGTCGGGGTACGGCAGCTGGGTGGCTGCGGGGGCGGGATCAGCAGCAGCTGCGGCAGCGGCAGTGGTGGGTGTGGTGGCGGCAGTGGGTGTGGCGGTCATGGGAAATCTCCTCCAAGGTGATGGTCGGGATGGCGATTGGCCAAGGCAGGCGGCCGGAGCACAGTCGGCAAGCGCCGCCGTCGGACTTCAGGCTGCGAGGGCGAGATGCCAACGCACCGGCGGGCGCCGCCGTCGAATTACGGCCTGCTTCGAACATAGCCCGAACCCGGAAAGGTTTATGCGCCAGATCACACAAAGCACCCTCTCGTCTCGAATCACAGACGAGATTGGTGAACGGGGCGACCTCTCCCCCGGCCATTCGTGCTCAGATGGACTGAAGAAAAGCAACAGGGGGACACCCAAACTCCAATGGAGGAATGACATGTCAAGAATTCAAACGGTGCGAAAGAGCGGGCCGGCCATTGAACGCCGGTCGATCGACTTCGTGCCGCAACGCGAGCGCCACGGCAAGCCCTTTGGCCAGTTCACCCTGTGGTTCGGGGCGAACATGCAGATCACGGCCATCGTCACCGGCGCCCTCGCGGTGATCTTCGGCTCCGACGCGTTCTGGGCGATCATCGGCCTGTTCATCGGCAACCTGCTCGGCGGGACCGTCATGGCCCTGCACGCGGCCCAGGGCCCCAAGCTGGGCATGCCGCAGATGATCTCCAGCCGCGCCCAGTTTGGCGTGTTCGGCGCCGTCATCCCCCTGGTGCTGGTGATCGTCATGTACCTGGGCTTCGCAGCCACCGGCGCCGTGCTGGCCGGCCAGGCAGTGGAGCAGATCATTCCCACCGGCCACCCCGCCGTCGGCGTCATTCTCTTCGGCGCCCTCACGGTGCTCGTGGCCACCCTCGGCTACAAGTACATCCACGCCCTGGGCCGGATCTCCACGATCGTGGGCATCATCGGCTTCACCTACCTGGCCATCCGGCTTTTCCTGATGCACGACGTCGGCGCCGTCATGGGTGCGGGCACCTTCGCCTTCCCCACGTTCCTGCTCTCCATCTCGCTCAGCGCCGGCTGGCAGCTGACCTACGGCCCGTATGTGGCCGACTACTCCCGCTACCTGCCGGCCAACACTCCGGCCCGCCGCACGTTCATCTCCTGCTTCTCCGGCTCGGTCCTGGGCTCCCAGTGGTCCATGACCCTTGGTGCGTTGTTTGCCGCCGTCCCCATGGCGGCCGGCCACGAGTTCATTGACGAGCAGGTCGGCTTCGTGGGCAACCTGGCCGGCGGCGGCGCGATCGCCGTGCTGATGTACATCGTGATCGTTGTCGGCAAGCTGACAGTGAACACGCTGAACGCCTATGGCGGCTACATGACCATCCTGACCTCCGTCAGCGCGTTCACCCGCCAGCTGCGCTTCGCCCCGTGGGTCCGCTTCGCCTACGTGATCGGCTTCATCACCGTCTCGGTCCTGATCGCGATCGTGGCCTCCGACGACTTCATCTCCAACTTCAAGAACTTCGTGCTCCTGCTGCTGATGGTGTTCATCCCGTGGAGCTCCATCAACCTGGTTGACTTCTACTTCTCCTCAAAGGAAAAGGTCGACGTCCCGGCACTCTACGACCCCAAGGGCCGCTACGGCGCCTGGAACGTCCCGGCCCTGCTCACCTACGTGTTCGGCGTCCTCATCCAGATCCCGTTCCTGGCCCAGCACATGTACACCGGCCCCATCACTCCCCTGCTGGGCGGAGCCGACATTTCCTGGCTCGTGGGCCTGGTCGTCACAGCGCTCGTCTACTACCCGGTGGCCAAGCGGTTCAACCATCCGCCGGCCGAGATGATCTACCCGGCCGACGACGACGCCACCGCCGAACCCGCAACTGCCGCCACCGTCTGACGAAAGAGGAACCATTCATGACCACGCACCTGGCCGTGGCGGAACAGCCCGCCGTCCTGCCCCAGCCCCGGGACCTGGTGGCCTCGCTGCCCGTGTATTCCAAGGCCGGCGGAACCGTCCCGCCCACCTGGCGTGCGTCGTCGAACGAATCCTTCCTCCCGCCGTCGCCGGCGGTGCTGGCCGCCATCACCGGGGCGGCTGCGCACTGCCAGCGGTACCCCACGCTGCAAGGTGACCCGCTCGTTGCGGCACTCAGCGGCAGCTTGGGCGTCGGCGCGGAGCAGCTCGTTGCCGGCGCCGGGTCCCTTGCGGTGCTCCAGCAGTTGCTGACGGCGTTTGCCGGGCCGGGCATGGAGGTGGTTTTTGCCTGGCGCAGCTATGAGGCGTACCCCATCATGGTCCGGCTCACGGGGGCGTGCGACGTCCAGGTTCCGTTGACCGCCGGCCACGGCCACGACCTGCCCGCCATGGCCGACGCCGTCAACGACGCCACGGCCGCCGTAATCCTGTGCAGCCCCAACAACCCCACCGGGACGGTCTTGGGGGCTGCCGAGCTCGAGGACATCCTGGCGCGCATCCCCTCCCATGTGGTGGTGGTCCTTGACCAGGCCTACCTGGAATTCACTGACGACGCCGATGCCTCCTCCCGGCACAGCCTCGCCTTGCTGGCCGCCCACCCCAACCTCGTGCTGCTGCGCACCTTTTCCAAGGCGTACAGCCTGGCGGGCCTGCGGGCCGGGTACCTGGTGGCGCACCCGGAGCTGGCCGCCCATGTCCGGGCGGTGTCGCCGCCCTTTGGCCTGAACGCGGTTGCCGAAGCGGCCGCAGTGGCAGCCCTTGCCGATGTACAGGCTCTGGCAGCAAATGTGGCTTCTGTGCGCGAGGGCCGCACGTCCCTGCACGCCGCCCTGGCCGCCCGCGGATTCGACCTTCCAGCCAGTGGCGGGAACTTCCTGTGGCTGCCCGTGGGCGATTCCGCTGCCTCGCTTGAGGCGGCCTGCCAGGCACAGGAGGTCAGCGTCCGCAGCTTCGCCGGCGAGGGTGTGCGCGTCACGGTCGGTTCACGCGATGCGGAGGCTGCGGTGCTGCGGGCCGTGGATGCGTGGCTGGCCGGCCGCTGAATCGAAGCTCCCGTTGGGCACTCCGCAGCGGGGATCCGGTCCTCCAACAGGCAGCATGCTGCCGATTCACTAAACCGCTGACTCAAAAGTGCTTCACAATCCTCATTTCGGCAATATCCTGCCGAAATGCTGCCAAAGGCATCCTCGTACATCCCAGGCATTCCCCGACAACGGATGCGCCAGCGACCCGCCCGGCCCCCTACCCCGCCAGCACCTTGCCCGGATTCAGGACGCCAAGGGGATCCAGGGCATTCTTGACGGCGGCCATGACGGGAATGGCGGAGGCGTGCTCCTTCACCAGCGACGCCGTCTTGCCCAGGCCGATGCCGTGCTCCCCCGTTGACGTCCCGCCCATCGACAAGGCCCGCACCACAAGCCTGTCGTTGATTTCCCCGGCCGCAGCCATCGCACCGGCATCCCCAGGCGGGAGCACAAAGGCCAGGTGGAAGTTGCCGTCCCCAACATGCCCCACTATCGGCGCCAGCACCCCGTGGCTGTCGGTATCGGCCTTCGTCAGGGTGATGCATTCGGCCAGCCTGGAAATCGGCACACAAACATCGGTGGACCAGGTGCTGGAATCGGGCACCAGGGCCGCGTACGACGGCAGCACGTCATGCCGGGCCCGCCAGATCCGGTCCATATGTTCGGGCTCGTCGGCATAGTCCCAACCGACTCCGCCGTGATGTTCCACGAGCCTGCGCACCGTGGCGGCCTGGTCGGCGATGTTCGCCGCGGAACCCTCAAACTCAAAGATCAGCGTTGGCAGGACGGGAAGCGCCAGCCCGCTGTAGCGGTTGACGGCGTCGACAGTGACGTCGTCGAGCAGTTCAACACGGGAAATGGGCACCCCGGACTGAAGCGCCGCCAACACCACGGCCGTGCAGTTCCCCAGTGCGGGAAAGGAACAAATGGCCACGCCGGCCGCCTCGGGAATGCCGTAAACGCGCAGAGTGACCTCCGTCAGGATGCCGAGAGTCCCCTCGGCGCCCACAAACAAGTGCGTCAGATCGTAGCCGGCCGCCGACTTCCGCGCGCGCCCCCCGGTCTTGATGACGGATCCGTCCGCGAGGACCACCGTCAGGCCCAGAACGTTTTCCTTCATCGTCCCGAACCGGGCGGCTGTCGTGCCGCTGGCACCCGTGGACGCCATGCCACCAACGCTGGCATCCACGCCCGGCCCCACGGGGAACCTGAGCCCGTGCCCGGCCAGCGCCGCATTGAGGGAGCTCTTCATCACGCCTGCCTGAACCGTGGCGTCAAGGTCACCGGCACCAATGCGCAGGATCTTGTCCAGGCCGGACAGGTCCAGGCAGATGGAGTCGGCCGTGCTGTTGGCCCCGCCCTCCAGCCCGGTGCCTGCGGCGATCGGCACGGCCGGCACCCCGTGGTGCGAGCAGATGGCCAGGGCGGCGGACACGTCATCGGTGCTGTCGCAATGAACGACGGCGAGGGGTGGCTCCCAGGGCAGGTGCGACCTGTCGTGCGCCCTGGCTGAGCGGACGACGTCGTCGGTGGACACCTTGGCCCCGAGCGCGGCCACCAGGGCCTCAAGAACTGCGGGGACGGGGTTGGCCGGGAGGACTGTCATGTCGGGCTTCCTTCGAGTGGCGCGGGCGGCGCTGCAGCGCAGTGCCGCGGCTTTACCGCCACGATACGCACCGGGAGCGAACTTGTCCGGCCATCGCCCCGACGGGGCGTGGATTCTCAGATACGAGACACTTTGACCGGGCGCCACTGGCTGCCGATGCGCCGCAGCATCAGCCGCTGGGGCGCAGCCGGCGGGAAATCTCGGTCGCGCACCGGGACACCTCGGGCAGCCACTGGGTGGCCAGCTCTTCCAGGTGGACGGTGCGTTCCTGGACCACGCCCTCGGCGGCATTGCGGGCCGCAGCGGCCGGGCTCAGCGCCGGCCGGTTGGCCACTGTGAGCGTCACGCTGGCCACGGCCAGCCCGCTCCGGTCCAGCACGGGCACGGCCAGGCTGGAAAAGCCGTCGGTCACCTCATCCTGTTCCCAGGAGAAGCCCCGCTCCCGGATGCTTTCCAGCAGCTCATTGAGCGCGGGCACCGAATGCACGCCCGTCTCGTACCTCGTGGGGAACGCTTCCGGGCCCGGGTACAGGGCGGCGAGCTGCTCCGGCGTCATGGAGGCCAGCATGGCACGGCCGCTGGCCGTCAGGTGGGCCGGCAGCCTGACACCGGGATTGGTGACAAGCGCGCTTTGCCGCCTGGCTCGTTCCTCAATGATGTAAATAACTTCACGCCCGTGCATGACGGCAAGGTGCGCCGTGCGCTTGGTGCGCTCAACCAACTGCGCAATGGGGAACCGGGCGAGCCGGTGCAGCGGCGCCTGGCGGCTGTAGCCCGTGCCCAGCTCATGGGCCGTGACCCCGAGGGCATACTTTCGCTCTTCGGGCAGGTGCACGACAAATCCGTCATCGACCAGCGCCGCCAGCAGGTGATACGTGGTGGAGCGGGGCAGGTCCACGTCCCGGGCAATGGCGGCAGCGCCCACCGGCCCCGCCTGCGAGGCGACGTAGCGGAGCACTGACAGCACATTCTTGGCGGCCGGAACCTGCGGCAAATTCTGCGAGACCATGGTTCCATGATAGCCGCATCGCGTCTGTGATCACAGACGAATTGGACGATCTTTGTTCGTGGGGTGGCTGCATTCGATGCTGTGATGGACATAACGCCTCCCGGGACTGCCGGGCCGCCACTTTCGAAGGAACGCATCTGCCATGACCTCCGCACCCCTCCCCGCTGCCGCAACTGAATCTGCCGACCTGAACCGCCCGGGATCCTTGGAGGGGCTGCGGGTCCTTGACCTGTCGCGGGTGCTGGCGGGCCCGTTCTGTGCCATGATCCTGGCGGACCTGGGTGCGGAGGTCATTAAAATTGAAAGCCCCGACGGCGACGACTCCCGCCACTTCGGGCCCTGGTACAACGGGGAATCCGCCTACTACCGGCTGTTTAACCGCAGCAAGTATGGCGTCACCATGGACCTGAAGGATGTCGAAGTGCGTGAGCAGCTGCTGGCCATGGTCCGCCGCTCCGACGTCGTCATTGAGAATTTCCGCCCCGGCGTCATGGACCGGCTGGGCCTGTCGGCTGAGAGCCTCCTGCAAGCGAACCCGCGGCTCGTCATCGTGAGCATCTCCGGCTTCGGCCAGAACGGCCCGCTGCAAAAGGCCCCGGCCTACGACTTGATCGCGCAGGCCATGAGCGGGCTGATGTCCATCACGGGCTGGCCGGACGGGCAGGCTACCCGGGTGGGCATCAGCATAGGCGATGTCATCCCCGGCCTGTACGGCGCCATTGCCGCATTGGCTGCCATCAATGAACGCCACCACACGGGCAGGGGCCAACACATCGACGTCGCCATGTTGGACAGCCTCGTCTCCGTGCTGGAATCTGTGGGCATGCGAGCCCTCCACGGCGAGGAGCCCGTGGCCTGCGGCAACGACCACGCCATGTCCACTCCGTTCAGCACCTACTTGACCGGGCGCGGCTCCATCGCGATCGCCATTGCCGGGGACCGCCTGTTCCCCCGCCTCACCGAAGCCCTAAACCGTTCAGAGTGGCTTGAGGATGAGCGGTTCAAGGAACAAACCCGCCGCAACGAATTCCCTGTCGAATTCCGGGCCGCCCTGGAGGAGGCGCTGAGCCCCTTCACCGATGATGAGGCAATCGAGCTGCTCACAGCCCACCATGTGCCGGTATCCAAGGTGCACACCGTCAACGAAGCCCTCAACAGCGAGCACTCCGAACACCGAGGCACAGTGGCAACGGAGTCCGACGGCTTCAAAACCCTGGCCTCACCGCTGCGCCTGACCGGCTCCGTGGCACCCTCCCCCGCCCCGACCCTGGGCCAGCACAACGACCTGATCACGGACTGGATGGAAGGCCCCGAGCGCACGGGATTCTAACGCCGCGCCGCCCGCCAGTTCGTGGTAATTTTCCGGCCCCGGTAGACTGAAGGCCGACCCAAGCATGGGTGGTCCAACCCTGTCCCCTGCATTTCTGGAGCCTAATGACACCGCCCCGCAGCACCCCCGCGTCACCCGAAGAGCCCACTCCCGCCGGCCAGCCCACGCCCACCCGGCGCAACAAGCCGACTGGACAGGGGCAGGCCCGGCGACTGAAGCGGGCACCCCAGGGACTGTTTCACACCAGGCGCCTGATCGCCGGCGGTGTTGCCACCGTAGTCGTTGCCGTGGCCGCCGTCTCGCTTGTGTTTGCCGGCATGCCGCTGCTGGACAACTTTGCCGGCGGTCCTGAGGAAACCCCTACTCAGCCCCCCGTCGTCGTCACCACGCCGGCAACCCCTGAGACGTTCCCCACGTTTGAGCGCCAGGATTACGTTCAGCCGGAGGTTCCTGCAAGCGCGACGGGTCAGATCGAGCCGTCGACCATCACCGTCGGCTCGGACCCGACGGGAGAGAAAATGGCCCAAGGCCTGTCTGGCCTCTCCATGGACACCGACCACATGATTGACGTCCAGATGAACCCCGACCAGTCAAACCTTGCTGAGCGCCTGAAGATGGCTGGCAGCCCCGTGATCCGCTTCGGGGGCCAAGGCGCTGACCGACGCTTCTTCTGGACATCAACGGACGAGGCCATCCCAAACTGGAAGGTCATACCGGCGTACCCCAACGACAAGCGCAAAATCGTTAAGGTCACCCCGGACGTGCTGAAGAACGTCAACCGACTTCTGGAAGAGGGCGATGCCCGCATCCTGATTACCGCTGACATGGGCCACCTGGATGCCGCGCGTACAGCCGACTTCGCCAAGTATGCCCACGAGATCTTCGGTGAACGCCTCGTCGGCATGAGCCTGGGCAACGAACCGAACGGCTGGGGCGCCAGCGCCAATGTCTACAGGACCCTGCGTGCGCAGCCCTGGTCGTTTGAAAAGTACATTGCCGAGGCACTGCCGGTGGCCCAGGCCGTGAAAGACACCGTACCCGAGGTCAAAATCGTTGGTCCCGACGTTTACACGGAAGGTTGGTGGAAACAATACGTAGCCGCAGAGGTTCCCAACCTCGAGGCCCTGGCCTTCCACAATTACCCGTTGTCCGTCTGCACCCCCGCCGAAGCAGGCAACCCGCAGGAACGCACCATCGCCAACATGATGTCCCGCCAAAGCAACGACGGCTCACGCGAATACGCTGAAGCCGCCGTAGCGGTTGCCGAGCCCGCCGGCTTGATGACATGGAACACCGAGACCAATGCATCCTCCTGCGGCGGCACCAGCCCCACCACCAAGAACCACGCCACCGGCCTCTGGACCCTGAACTACGCCCTGACCCAGGCCGAAGCCGGAGTCAGCATGCTCAACTTCCACGGAGGACTGGAAGCCTGCTCGGGTGGCGCACCCATGTCTCCCCTGTGCGATACAGGCAGCGTCGGCAAGCCCACCGGCGACATGACCATGCGCCCCGGCTTCTACGGCATCATGATGACCAACAAACTCGGCGCAGGCGACTTTATGCGTTCCTCGATGACAGGCAATGAAAACATCTATGCCTACCCCGTCAAGCACGCCGACGGCACCATGAGCGTCATGGTCGTCAACCAGAACGACCCCACGACACAGGCACCCGCCGAGGTCACGCTGACACTGCCCACCCAGGCCGCAACGGGCACCATGACCCAGATGGCCGGCGCCAGCTTCGACTCCGAGGACACCACCCGCATCGACGGCCTGGAATCCAACGGCGAACCCCTCGAAACCCAGGGCAAGATCCCCACTTTCACCGCCGGCGACCAGAAATTCACCATCGCCCTGAACTCAGGAACGGCAACCATCCTGAACTTCACGTTCTAATTTCCCCCAGGGAAACGATCAACCCACGACGGCGGCACCCAGTGCCGCCGTCGTGTCACCTCTGCGCCTGTCCACGGGCGGAGCGACCACCAAACTTCCGCCGTTAGAATGAGCCAATGCCTGCCCTGAGAAAACCACGCAAGAAAACCGTCGTCATTGCGGGCGCGGTCCTGCTGGCGCTCTTCTTGGGCTGGCTGATCGCCGCCTTCCAGCTCTTCTATAACGTCCACACATCGGCACCCAAGCAGGCTGACGCGGTGGTGATGCTGGGCGGCGCCAGCAAGGAACGCTTGCTGGATGCCATGATGCTTCGCTTCGAACTGGATGCCCCGTACCTGGTGATCTCCAACACGCACACCCCAGGCAATGCCAGCGCTGACGACTACTGTGACACACACAGCAACAAGGCCGTCTACGCAGACGTAGTCTGCTTCTCCCCCGACCCCATGGACACCCGGGGCGAGGCTGTAGCCTTGGCCAGTCTCGCTGCCGAATACCAGTGGAAGAACATCACTGTTTTTACCTCGAGCTACCACATTGAACGTGCCGGGACACTAATGCGACAGTGCGTCAATGCGGACGTCACCATGATGTCAACTTCACCCCAATTCACGCCATGGCAGTGGTTCCGCAGGTTCGTCATTGAGACAGGCGGACTCATCGATGTGAACATGAACCCGCAGTGTGAATCGCTCATCCCCAACGAAACAGATTAGGACGTACGAATGGTCATTTTGAATAAAGCTGAAAACTACCATGATGATCGCGGAAATCGCATCATCTACACCGGAGTTCTTGACAAGAACATCACGGTGAACTTTCGGGGTTCCAACAACACGCTCAGGCTGCATGACAAAGTGAAAATTGGTCAACTGAATGCACAGTTTGACTGCAATAACGGCACCATTGAAATTGCCAATAGTAATGCCGTTGCGCCACTTAAAATGTCCATCCGTGCGGGCCAGGACTCCTCGGTAAAAATCGGCGAGAATGTCTCGTGCACTTCAATCGTGGGCATTAGCGCAGTCGAAGGCACTCACGTTGACATCGGAAATGACTGCATGCTGGCTTCCCAAATCGAAATCCGTACGGACGACGCCCACCCCATTTTTGATGTCCGCACAGGTAAGCGGACCAACCCCTCACGATCCATACATATCGGGAACCACGTGTGGTTGGCGCGACGCTCCACCGTGCTTGGCGGGTCGTCCATCGCAGATGGTTCTATCCTGGGCTTTGGCAGCATCCTCAAGGGGAAAATCCCCAACAACTGCATCGCGGTCGGAGCCCCCGCAAGAGTGGTCCGCCGAGACATCGCATGGGAAAGGCCGCACCTGTCCTTGCGAGAGCCGTTCTACAAGCCCGACGCTGACTCAATCGAAAAGTCCGACTACTGGTCGTTAACAGACGACAATGACCTCGTGAACCCCACAAAGAAAACAACCACAACGGCGGCAACGAAAGGGTGGGCATCCTCAAGGCTCCGAACACTGCGTGTCAAGGCATGGCATCTACGCCGGAGGATTCAGGCACGTAACTGACGCCGTACCCCGCGGTGACCCAGCCAAGCGGCTTTCGCCTCCACACACTGGATTAGACTAGAGGTTGTTCATGCCCTTTTTCATTGGAGTCAGTATGCCCGTCATTATGCCGATCTACGGCACGCGTCCGGAAGCCATCAAGATGGCCCCGATTGTTGCAGCGTTGAATGCATCAAGTGACTTCGAATGCGTCGTAACGGTTACGGGCCAGCACCGTGAAATGCTTGACCAGGTCAATGAGCTGTTCGGCATCACCCCGGACCACGACCTGAACATCCTGCAGCCGGGACAGTCGCTCTCGGACATCCTCACCCGCACCATTAATGGCCTGGACAAGCTCTTCGCCGTTTCCAAGCCCGACGCCGTGGTTGTCCAAGGCGACACCACCACCTCCACGGCCGGGGCCATCGCTGCGTTCTACCGCGGCATCCCCGTCATCCACGCCGAGGCCGGGCTGCGCAGCCACAACCTGTTCTCCCCCTTCCCTGAGGAAGCAAACCGCAAAATCACGACCCAGGTGGCAAGCCTGCACCTTGCCCCCACCAGCACCAGCAAGGCCAATCTGCTGGCCGAGGGAGTCAAGGAGGTGGACATCGCGGTCACCGGCAATACGGTGATCGACGCGCTCCTGAGCACAGTGGACAAGAGGATTCCCTTTACAGATCCGGCCTTGGAGGAGCTTGCTGCCAGCGGCCGCAAAATCCTTCTGGTGACAACTCACCGCCGCGAAAACCAGGGAGACGCCATGCGCGGAGTCGGCCGGGCATTGGCCCGCATCGCACTTGCAGAACCCGAGTTGATGATCGTCCTGCCAGCACACAAGAACCCCGTGGTTCGGGAAGCTGTGCTGCCGGCAATCAAGGGGCTGCCCAACGTCATGGTCACCGAGCCGTTGGCTTACGGCGAGTTCACCCGCCTGCTGTCCCTGGCGCACGTGGTCTTGACCGATTCCGGCGGCGTCCAAGAGGAAGCTCCGAGCCTGGGCAAACCTGTCTTGGTCATGCGCGACAATACAGAGCGCCCGGAGGCGTTGGTGGCCGGCACAGTTAAACTGATTGGCACGGATGAAGAAAAGATCGTCTCCGAGGTCAACTCGCTGCTTCATGACCCCGCACGCTTTGAAGCCATGGCCACAGCAGTTAACCCCTACGGTGACGGGCAGGCAGCGGCACGAACAGTCGCTGCAATTGCCCAGCTCCTCGGCGACGGCCGTCGCATGGATGATTTCGGGTCATGACTCGAAATCCTCAGCGCGCATGTCGTCGATGAGCCATCCTTTTGCCTCATCGTTACCGCTGCTACTCAGTTCTCAGGTGAATCTATAATCTGGCCAACGCACACTGCGGGTGATAGGAACGCTAGAAAAGATTAGGTAAGATTGAGGTCGAAGGGGTGCTCCTTGCAGCAAGAAAATATTAGACTTGACATCACTATTTTCCTAAGCTCGGAGCACCTTTTCACCCAACTTGTTGGCAATTCGTCCGGGGACATGGGTTGGTATTAGATCTTGCGGTGTCGCGGCTTTTGATCGGTCATATGGCCCGCTCGCTGACCATACGGAGTTCCGACGCTTGGCCAATTAGGTTTCATCCACACGAGGACTCCGGATGTAGCGACGCTGAATAGCCACAAGGATTGCGAGCACTGCACCCTTCGCCGTTAAATGATCGATGCAAATCGCGGGTAGTGTGAGAATTTATATGTCAGGTTGTTAGCTGGTGTCCGTCGCTGTGAAGCGGGAAACCCTACTGTTCTCCACGGCCCAAAGTGGGGCTTGGACTGAAACCGTCGTGCTTCAATCGCCTCGCCCTCGAAGCGGTGCCACGCCATGGTGTTCGGGGCGTTGAAGTACGGAACGGAGACGGTGATCGTCAGTGCCGAGCACCGCGGTCTCAAAGGATCGACGTCTGCTAACTTAAGTAGGCAGGCTCCATTCATTGCAGCCTGACCATCCACCTCGTCACAGCGATACCGGCAGCCGTCTTTGACATGGCCCGGACATAAATGCCTAATTTGGCAAATTATTGGTCAATGTATTCGGCCAGGCGCTCCTGCGCGGATGCCGGGGTGAAGCCTGTGGATTTGATGCGGGCCAGGTCAAGGACGCTGTTTAGCGGCCTGGGTGCTGCTTCCTTGCCCTTGAAGTACTCTTCGGTGCTGACACCCGTGACGGCGTCGCGGTTGTGGCCGGTGAGTTCGTAGACGTCGGCGGCGACGTCGGCCCAGGACTGGGGGTCGCCGTCGTTGCTGAGGTTGTACACACCGTACCGGGCGCCGGAGCCGAGCAGGTGCAGGATGCCTGCGGCGATGTCCTCGGTGAAGCTGAGCCGGCCGATCTGGTCGTTGACCACGCTGGGTGCGATGCCCCTCCCGGCCAGTGACGCCATGGTCCGCACAAAGTTGCCGCCTTCACCGATGACCCAGCTGGTGCGCACAATGTAGTGGCGGGGAACGGTCGCCGCAACAGCGTCACCGGCGGCCTTGGACTGCCCGTACACGCCCAGCGGGGTGAAGGCCTCGTCTTCGCCATGGCTTTCGGCGGTGCCGTCAAAAACGTAGTCGCTGGAGACATGGACCAGGGTGATCCCGTGGGCTGTCGCAGTCGCGGCCAGCTTCGCCACGGCCGTGGCATTGATGGCCCACGCGGCCCGGCGCCCCTCGGGCGTCTCGGCAGTGTCCACGGCGGTGTACGCGGCGGCGTTGATGATGGTGGCGTAGTTCTTCCAGTTCCTACCGGTGTAAGAGGCATCCGCGGTGAGGTCAAAGTCGGCACGGGCGGCAAACTCAACGCTGGCATCGCCGTCGTACGCGGCCCGCAACGCCTTGCCAAGCTGCCCGTCGGCACCAAGGACCAGGGTCTTCCTGCCCGCCATCGGGGCGACCTCGGCCAGGCGCGGGTGCCCCTTGTCTTTCTCCGAGAGCTCGGCCGTTGCCAGCGGGATCGGCCAGGGGATCGCGGCACTCTCGTCCGCCAGGTTCAAGAACGTGTACCGGCCCTGGGCGTCCGCTGACCAGTGGTCGTTGACCAGATAGGTGTAGGCCGTGTTGTCTTCCAGGGTTTGGAAGGCGTTGCCGACACCGCGCGGGATGAAGATGGCCTGGGAGGGGTCCATTTCGGTCGTGAACACGGCACCAAAGGACTCGCCCGCACGCAGGTCCACCCAGGCACCGAAGATCTTCCCTGTCGCCACGGAAATGAACTTGTCCCACGGCTCGGCATGGATGCCGCGGGTGGTGCCGGCCTTTTCATTGAAGGAAATATTGTTTTGCACCGGGGTGAAGTCCGGCAGCCCCAACGCCATCATCTTCTCCCGCTGCCAGTTTTCCTTGAACCAGCCCCTGTTGTCACCATGCACCGGCAGGTCATACAGGACGACACCGGGAATCGGGGTTTCGGTGGCCGTGAGCTTCTTGGCGAATTCCAACGTCATCGCTACTGCCCCTGTTCCTTGTACTTCGCCTCGGTCGCGGCCTTCTGCGGACGCCACCAGGCCTCGTTGTCCCGGTACCACTTGATGGTGTCCTCGATCCCGGCATCAAAGTTCGCAAACGACGGCGCCCAGCCCAGCTCGGTGCGCAACTTGCCGGACTCGATGGCGTAGCGCAGGTCATGGCCGGGCCGATCGACCACATGGTCATAGGCGTCGGCCGCCAGGCCCATGTGGGTCAGGATCAGTTCAATGACGTCCTTGTTGTTCTTCTCACCATCGGCACCAATCAGGTACGTCTCGCCAATGCGGCCCTTTTCCAGGATCGCCAGCACAGCCGAGGAATGATCGTCGGCATGGATCCAGTCCCGCACATTCTCGCCCTTGCCATAGAGCTTGGGACGGATCCCGTCGATGACATTGGTGATTTGGCGCGGGATGAACTTCTCCACGTGCTGGAACGGACCGTAGTTGTTGGAGCAGTTGCTGATCGTGGCCGCCAGGCCGAAGGAACGCACCCAGGCACGCACCAGCAGGTCCGAGCCGGCCTTCGTGGACGAATACGGGCTCGAGGGGGCATACGCCGTCTCCTCCGTGAACCGCTGCGGCTCATCCAGGGCCAGATCGCCATACACCTCATCGGTGGAGATGTGATGGAAACGCGTGCCGTGCTTGCGGGCCGCCTCAATGAGCGTGTACGTGCCAATGATGTTCGTGTCCAGGAACGGGCGCGGATCATGCAGCGAATTGTCATTGTGCGACTCCGCCGCATAATGCACCACCGCGTCGGCAGCAGCGACCAGCCCGTCAACGAGTTCCGCATCACAAATATCACCCTGCACAAACGCAAAACGATCAGCAGCCAAGCCCTCCAGGGAGACCAAATTACCGGCATAGGTCAGCTTGTCCAACACCGTCACATGCATGCCGGTATTTTCAAGGACGTAATGGACAAAGTTGGAGCCAATGAACCCGGCACCACCGGTCACCAATAGAGTCTTCATTTACCCAAATCTACCGGGCGGAGATGACTTGGGCGCATATATATGGCCAAGACACCCGTAATCTTCGTCTCTTTGAGCCATTTCATTTGGCTAACCCAAAGGAAATGGCAGCATCCACCCAACAAAAAATAGAACCAGCGCCCATAATAGGTCCTGCTAAACGAGGTCCGTTTACCTCATCATTTTCAAAGGCACAGGGCCTCAGCAAGTAACAATTCAAGGGATATGCCAAACAGACAACCTCCAGGAATGGCATGTCCTTACGTTCCCCGATAGAGGCTGTCCAACGTCGCCCAGGCATGTCTGGGCATCGAAGTACGTCCATGAATCAGATTCCATCCGCACGTTATTGCAAAGCATTGCACAGCGCCAATAATCAAGAGCCGTGGCATTGGAGGCCTGCCAGAGCGGCCCCTATGTCTCCCCTGTGTGACACCGGCACAGTCGTCCAGCCCACCGGCGACATGACCCTGCGCCCTGACTTACGGCATCATGGTGATCAACAACCTCGAATCAGGCGACTTCATTCGCTCTTCAATGCCCGGCAACGAAAACATCTCCACCTACCTCGCCAAACACACTGACAGCACCATGAGCGTCATGGTCGTCAACCAGAACGCCCCCACGGCACCAGGACTCCGGTCGAGTGAAGAGTTTGGGTGTTCGTTGATTTTCTTGGGTTTTCATTGCTGCTTCCTTGACACACCTCACTCCCAGCGCCTGCATGGATCAACCCACCCAAGGAAGCCACGGAACAGTCAGTCGCCTAGTTCCCCTTCGTACCATTCAGCTTGAAAATTCCCTACCGCGCGTAGCCGTACGTGTTATGCACAGGGGCCCGTGACGACTATTGGATCCAGCTCCCGATTACGTGCCCCTTCGGGGCGATGGCAACCGAACGTGCCAACTGGGCGGGGCTGATCGTTGGGCGGCTACTCCGCCCGGACAACGCGCCGGAGACCGAACGTGCGCATCAAACGGCCCAGAGCACCGCGGAATGCACCAGCGAGGCAGTCCTGACCAAAGGATGAGGGCAAGCATCTTCCGGCGCCCGTACAGGCATTCGGGCGTCATCTGGTGCCGTCCAGTGACCTTCGTTGGCATGCCGGACGGGCTCGCGAATCTTGTCGTCCAACAGGGTGTCGGTCACATCCCTGTCGGCGATTTTCTGGTCGGCTTGGCATCAGGCCAGATAGGTTAGTGTCGGGGTTTTTAGCCACTGCTGACGCAGGACGCGAAGTATCGACTCGGCTGCACAACCCTCGGTTCTCCCCTATCCGATTCAAGGATCAGCGGTTTCGCCGGTATAGCTCCCCCGCGAAGAAAACTGACGCCCGGCGCAGAATCTCGTCATCTTACCGCAGTCGCCGGTTCTCGGCCTTGAGACACTTGAGCTCGGCAGGCTACTCGCCGGTCACGCCGGTGCGAGCTCCGTCATCCATCTCGGCTCCCGAGAGTCAGCGCCGCACCGACTCGCGGGAGCCGCCTTCCTGGGGCGCGACCTCGCTCACCGCCACCCTCTGGATTGGTTACTCCTGCTGGTGTTCACGCACGAGCCGCACGCACCTGGCGCGCAGCTGGGGATGGATCTTCTCCGGAATGCTGGCCGTCGTTCCGGACTCAAATAGCGCCGGCACAAGCCCCTAATGGTGAAGGCCGTTGGCTACGGGGTCGAGTCCGGTGGACCACAACCCGACCCCGGTGGCGTCGGCAAGCAAGCCAGTTGCTTGCGCCACATCAGCTGCTGGAATTTACAGCCCAGCGGTTGATTCGGCCTTACGTTCAGTCACGACTGCGCACCTTCGTGCTCGCTCACCCAAGCCTGGGCGCGCTCGTAATCCTCAGGGGTGTTGATCTCGATGCTGCTGCTCACGGCGACGCGGGCGACGATGACGAGGCCGTGTTCGAGCGCGCGGAGTTGCTCGAGATTCTCTGCCCTCTCCAACGGCGTGGGCGTCAGCGTCGGGAATCGGCGCAGCACATCGCGCCGGAAGGCGTACAGCCCGAGGTGCTGAAGATACGGGTGATCGAGTCCGCGCGGGTTCGCCGGGATGAGGGAGCGGGAGAAGTACAGTGCCCGGCCACTCGCGTCGGTGACAATCTTGACCGTGTTGGGGTCGTCGGCGAGCTCAGGCTGGAGCGGCATCGACACCGTCGTCATATCTGCAGCCTCACCCTCACGGAACGGGGCAAGCAACGCGCTGAGCGCGGCATGGGACACGAACGGCTGGTCCCCTTGAACGTTCGCCACGACGTCGTACTCGCTCGGCATCAAGTCGGCTGCTGCGGCGACCCGCTCGGTCCCGTTTTCCAGCGACGGTGACGTCATAACTGCAACGCCGCCGAACCCCACCACGGCATCAAAAATCCGCTTGTCGTCCGTCGCGACGACAACGTCGTCGAACTCGCCACTGGCGATCGTCGCATCCCACACCCGCTGTACGACGGTGCGCTCGCCCAATTTGAGCAGGGGTTTGCCCTCGAGCCGAGTGCTCAGGTATCGGGAGGGAATCACGGCGAGGGCTCGCATGAATGGACATCCTTTAGTAATTGGGAACGAGAGATACAGCAAGTCTAGTATCATAGGCGCATGTCTAAAACCGTGGCCATCGGGCCAAATGTCGCCGTTTCCAATGACCTACCCTGCGTGATCTTCGGAGGGATCAACGTCCTCGAAGACCTCGATTCGACACTCCGAGCGGCGTCACGATATGTAGAAGTGACCACCAAGCTCGGTATGCCGCTGGTATTCAAGGCATCGTTCGACAAAGCGAACCGGTCTTCGGTCGACTCATACCGCGGCGTCGGGCTTGACGAGGGTCTAACTATCTTCGCCGCCGTCAAGGCGGAGTTTGGCGTCCCAGTGATCACCGACGTTCACGAGGCTGCTCAGGCCGCTCCCGTCGCCGAGGTGGCGGATGTCCTGCAGCTTCCGGCGTTCCTCGCCCGCCAGACTGACCTCGTCGTGGCGCTCGCAAAGACGGGCCGGCCCATCAATGTCAAGAAACCGCAGTTCCTGAGCCCGCGCCAGATGGCCAACATCCAGCACAAGCTGGTCGAGGCGGGCAACGACCAATTGATCCTGTGCGAACGTGGCTCGCAGTTCGGTTACGACAATCTGGTGGTGGACATGCTGGGCTTCCGTGAGATGGTCGAGGCGTGCGACGGTGCACCTGCGATCTTCGACGTCACGCACAGTCTGCAGCGCCGCGAGGCCGGTGACGCCGCTTCCGGTGGACGACGACGCCAGGTCGCCGAACTTGCTCGCGCGGGCATGGCCCTCGGCATCGCCGGACTGTTCGTTGAGGCCCATGAGGATCCCGACAACGCACGGTGCGATGGCCCGAGCGCGCTGCCACTAAACGCGCTCGAAGCGTTCCTCGAGCAGGTCAAGGCGATCGACGACCTCGTAAAGTCGTTCCCCTCGCTAGAGATCGCGTGATTGAGCTCGTCCTGTTCGATGTCGACGGCGTGCTCACCGACGGCACCATCTGGATGGACAGCTCCGGCGAGGCATTCAAAGGTTTTCACGTGCAGGACGGGCTTGCCGTCTCGCTCCTACATGCACACGGCATCCGCAGCGGGGTGCTGTCGGGTAAGTCGAGCGCACCGCTCGACGCACGGATCAAGCAGCTCGGTTTCGATGTGGCGGTAACCGGCACCCTGGGTAAGGCAGAGGCCCTCGTCAGCATTACCTCGGATCTGGGGGTCTCTGCTGACGAGGTTGCGTATGTTGGCGACGACGTCGTAGACCTGCCGCTCGCGGGAATCGTAGGACAGTTCTATGCCCCCAGCGATGCCCATCCCCTCGTGCTGGCCGCCGCCAACGTCGTGCTCAATCGCCCAGGCGGGCGTGGCGTCGCCCGCGAGGCGGCCGAGCACGTACTCGCAGTACGCGGGCTGAGCCTCGAAGCCATGTACAAACCCCTACTAGAAACGATGACGAGCAGCCATGTCGTTCAGTGACACCACGAACAGCGCACCTCGGAGCCACGCGGAAGCCGGCCGCAGGGTACTTGTCGCAGAGGCGCGGAGCGTCACCGACCTCATAGAGCGCGTGGGCGCTGATTTCGAGGCAGCCGTCGAGGACATCCTCGCCTCCACTGGCCGCGTGATCGTGTGCGGGATGGGCAAGTCAGGCCTTGTCGGCCGCAAGATCGCGGCGACCCTGGCGAGCACGGGCACACCGAGTTTTTTCATGCATCCGGGCGAAGCGCTCCACGGCGACCTCGGGATGGCAGCGCCAGACGACTACTTCCTCGGGATCAGCAACTCCGGCGAGACGCACGAGCTCACTTCACTCCTGCCGTTCCTCATCGACAACGGCAACCACATCCTCGCGATGACTGGAAACGCCGCATCGACGTTCGCACGCAACGCGACATTCCATCTCGATGTCTCCGTGGCCGAGGAGGCATGCTCGCTCAACCTTGCGCCGACATCGTCCACGACGGCCACGCTCGCGATGGGCGATGCGCTTGCGATTGCACTCATGGAAGCGCGCGGCTTCGCGCCTGAGAACTTTGCCCGGCTGCACCCCGGTGGGTCACTCGGGCGACGTCTCCTCGAACGTGTGAGCGACATGATGATCACCGAGGACCTACCGTGGGTCACGCCGGCCGACGGAATCCTCGAGGTCATCCGCCAGATCACAAAGAGCCAGCTAGGCATTGCACTCGTGAGCGCACCCGATGGCACGGCGATCATCACCGATGGCGACATTCGCCGCGCCGTGCAAGCTCACGACCGCGACGTGTTCTCCCTCGTAGCCGCAGACATCATGACCCTTCACCCCACATCGGTCGCGCCCACCACCCGCATGGCAGACGCTCTTGCGCTGATGGACAACCGGCATATCTCGTCGATACTCGTCGCCGAGGGCAACAAGGTGCTCGGAGTGCTGACCAGCCAACCTGCTCCGCGCGGCTGACTCGTCGCGTTCGTTTGGTCGGATTCCTCTGAATTGCTCCCCGAAAGTTGGACCGAATAATTCGGTTCCCTACTTTCGGGGAGTTTTTCATGCCTCAAGACATCCCAGTTCTTGCCCCTATTACTACAGGCAGCTAGGTTGGCTCATTCCACGTTCTTCGACCGCCAAAAATTCACCGACACGGAGGTGTTCTCCACCTACCGCATCTCGTTAACGCTCAAGCGCCTGAGCCCAATGGAGCATTGAACTCAGGCACTTGGGCATAGACTCTTACTTCCCGTGTCCAACATTCGGGTACCCGTTCAGTCCGTGATCAATGCTTGAAGTAGGCCCTCAGGTCGTCGTCGGTCATGGTGTTCTCGGAGTGGTAACGGAAGTCTTTCGCGTCGCGGCCCACACCGTCGTTCGTGATGGCCTGTGACACGACGGTCGCGAGGGGGCGATCGACGTGGAAGGCGACGATCGACTCGTAGAACTGGACTGACAAGACTCGACGTTCCGGGTCGTGGTCCTCGACGAAGGCGGAGAAGCGGTGGTTAATACCGTGCGCCAGGTTGACAGCCCAACTCACGAAGGAGGTGTCACTCGGCCCACCAAATTCCGTCATATATGACGTGTGCGTGTCCTCGACTACCAAGAGCCCTCCGTCTCGGATGTGGTCGAGAGCCGACGATGCTGTGACGATCTGCTGAGCATAGGTGTGGCCACCGTCGTCGAGCAAGATGTCGACATCTCCTACCTCGCGGAAGAAATCCTGCCAGAACTGCGGGTCAGCTTGGTCGCCGATGTGGATCTCGAAACCGTCCTCGCGGAGCCAGACGGCCTCCGGGTTGAGGTCGATGCCGATAATCCTTGTATCCGGCCCGAAGAACTCCCTCCACATGTAGAGCGAGCCACCGTTAAGGACGCCCACCTCGACGATCACCGGGGCCTTGCCGGCGAAGCGAGAGAACAATTGGTCGTAGGCGGAGAAGTAGGTAGTGTGCTTCAGGCTCAAGAACGGTGCCGCGTCGAAACACGCTCGCGCCCGCGATCCGTTGCTCGATCCAAGCTGCACGGAGGCCGGCTGATTCTCCGCCTTGACAGCTTCAATCTCCGGTAGAGAATGACCACTCAATTTCTCCAACGCCGCCACCGCTTGCACCGCATCTCGATACGGAAGCTGTTGGATCACATCATGCTGGAGATTCCACCATTCGGAGGCGAGCAATCGCTGGCGAATGTCTTCGTCGAAGCGATATCCGATGTGCTTGGCAGGCACACCTCCCACGATCTCGTACGGTTCGACATCTTTGGTCACCACAGCGTTTGCAGCGACCACCGCGCCGGTTTGGATCGTGACGCCCGGCATGACAATTACCTGGGCTCCGATCCAAACATCGTGGCCGATACGCGTCACTTGCTTCGCAGGAATCGGCGGAGCGTCACTGCCTGCCTGGCCGTATCCTTCCAAACCAGAAAACCATGCCCGGTTTACGGTGAACCCGTGAGTCGAAAGCCCAGTCAACGGATGAGGAGCAACACCAATTTCACTCCCCCGCCCGCAACTGAAGTAACGACCGATTTCCACTCCGCCGTACACGATTGTCCCGACATTGAGAAACCCGAAGCGACCGAGTGATGAGCCCGCGTGTAGTTCGGATCGCGGCTGAAGCCGGACAGGGTGTTCGACAGTGCCCCCACACGCTGCGGTGGGGTCAATATGTGTTGCTTTCGCAGCGTCCTGGCTTTTCGGCAAGGACCTCGCCCCTTCGGCATCTGATAGATGTTGCAGCAGCCCCGTGATGCCTGTCCAGGTGGGGATACCGGCGTTGGCGAGTTCAACCTGTGAAGAGTCAAGAGTCGGAGTGAGGGCATCGGCCCGCACGGAAAGGCTCGCGTCGATCCGACTGAATGCGGGCGTTTCACGTCGGCTCCGGATCGCTGATTCAGTCGCCTTCTCCCAGTCGTTGGCCGGAACGTCCGCCCAGCGCGACGATCCGGTTCCGAATGCAGTCGCCAGTTGCTCCGACAAGTCGGCCCCACCCGCAGAGACTACGGCCAGTGAGCATTGCGTGAGGTCTAGATCCTTCGTCAATTCCGCCGGCGGTAGCTGACCGGGCACCCTATCCAACGGCGCCAGGATGAGGCCGGCGTCGGCAAGCCGCTGAGTACCTGTGGCGCCCATGTATCGAGAGAACGTGTCCAACCACACCGAACGGCCCGTGAGCAATACCTTCCGCCCCGCATTCCGCGAGAGCCCACGCGCGAGATGTAGCAGCTCGGCCTCGGCGGTCGCCACTGCCCGGTTATACGCCTCCAGTGCACCCAGATCTCCGAAGATCAGTCCATTGAGCAGCAGGTAGCCGACATACGACGGGTGGTTGCTAGCGTCGATGAACAGACGTTGCACTTCGTGCATCGGCAGGTGCAGAAGTGGGGCCAAGTCAATGATGTCGAGCCCGGGGAGCGCAGCGACAATTTCGTCGTAATTGAACACCGGGTGCCGATAGGGGCCATCTGCGATATGTCGTCCCGCAAGGCGATCCTGAACCTGCTGACAGAAGACATCCCAAAGGACATAGCGCGCGCGAGTTCCGAAAGCGTCATGCCAAGCGTGCATCCCTGCCAGGCCACGCTGCAGCATCTCCCGGTCCTTCTCAGGACTCATCGCTCCTGCTGCGAATGCGAGGAACCCGTCTAACAGAGTGGCGGAAGGCACCGGATCCTCTAGAAGGATGCCGTTACCGAATCGGAAGTCGCCGACGATAACGGCGACGCTTCCTTCAGCACCTTCCGCGTCAACTGCCTGCTTCAGCAGAGACGCCTGCCACATGGGCGCTCCCCCTTGCCCGATGAAGCGGTCCCACGCCAATGGCGAATCGACAACCCCATCGCGCACCTGCTGGCTCCACCGGAAAACATGCGACGGTCCGGCGACCAGCGTGACGTTCGGCGAGACTTCTACCATGCTAGCGCCCCACGATCGCGTGCTTTGCGCCCCTCCTGCTTCGCCGCGAGGGCGGCTTCCATATGCTCATGGATCGTGACTGCGAGGGGCTGGAGGTCGTTGATGAGGGGTTCTGCTGGGTCCACGGGCGCCCCGAGGATCACTCCGCCGTCGGTCAGCGCAGCGTGGCCAAACAGCCGCTCCACAAGGTGGGCCAACGCACCGTCGTTCGCGCCGGTCTCCTCGGCGAAGCTCGTTAGGGTGAGTGCACCCTGCTCGACAAGCGGACGAAAGACGTCTGGCCTGGCCCAGAACATCGTCCCGGCGAAGAATCCCTCCGCGGGGGTGGCCCGGAGGAACCACTCGCCTAGTTCTCCCCCGTCGTGGTATGGGTACTTTTCGAGAGAGAGGTAGTGCGGTTGCGGTCCGACCTCGTGGACAGCGGGGTCCTTGCGGAAGGCGTCGAGGATCGCCGCCACACGCTCGGGTCCGCCGAGTAGAGCATCCAGCGCCTCTCTGCGCCACACATCACCGAGGTCGCGGCGCAGGCGGCCGGAACGGAAGTAGCCGGCCTTGGTCTGCAGGTGCAAGATCGCATCGTAATCGTGCTCGAGAACTGCGGGTAACACGTCGAGGAACGGTCCGATGTCGCGGCCCCGGTTGACCGCCGGGTAGAGCAGTGCGTCCGGGTAGACCGCGCGCACCATCTCCGCGATCTGGCGGTTGCCCCAGTCGGGCATTGTCACCACGAGGTCGAACCCTTCGGGGATGTTCCCCAGGCGCTCGAGGATCTCCGGCACGAGGTCGCGATAATACAAATGCGCGACGACGGCCAGCCTGTGGCCTCCTGTGCCGAGGCCATCCCGGATAGCGGCGAGGCTGGCCTGACGGCGAGCTTCGGCGTCGTGGTCCAAGGGGAAGTCGGTGGAGTCGGGCATGCCGTCGACTGCACCGATCAAGTCAATTAGCCCGGCGGCCGGGCCAATGAGCTCGATGGTCGAATTTTCGGCCGACGTCGGATCTATTGCGAGGGGCTGCGCCGCCTGCACGACGGGGACGCCGAACTCGTTCGATCCAGTAGCGGAGCCGCCCCTCACCATTCGCACGCGGGTCTGGTGGTCCCGGTCTATGCTGAATGCCTTGTACATGCGCTTCGCTTTGACGGCCAGCTTGCGGCCCCGCCAGCCGAGGCCACCCCGGATCGCGGCGAGGATGGCCTGACGGCGAGCTTCGGCACCGCGTTCCAAGGGCAAGTCGGGGATGCCGTCGAACAGCTGCTCAGCGATGGTGACCAGCTCCTCGACCAGCTCGTCGACGGAGCCGACGTTCAAACCAGGCCGAGGAATGCGTCCTTCGCTGAGACCGTGGCGCGCCCAGTGACCGATTGGCTCCATCCCCGCTCTGGCGACATCGCCATGCGTGGTGAGATAAAACGTCCCGTCGACGATTCCCGCGGCTCGAACGTACTTCTCCGCGGTCTGCGGATCGGCGAACGCCGTCCGCAGCGCGTTGCGGAAGCTGCCGCCGTCGACTGCACCGCTGAGGGCGATGAGTCTGTGGGCCGGGCCAATGAGCCCGGTGCGGGAGATGTCGGCCGACGTCGGATCGATCGCGAGGGGGTTCGCCGCCGTCCCGACGGGGACTGAGCCGCCCCTCACCATCCGCGCGCGGGTCTGGTGCTCCCGTGCCATGCTGAACGCCTGATACATGCGCTTCGCGATGGCGACGGCGTCGCCGTCGTGGCCTCGGCGCGCCGCGTCGATGGTGACAGCGATGCCCTGGAACGCGGGGAAATCGCCGCGAACGGCGTCACTGACCATGTATCCGCCAAGCATGAAGCGGCGCAGCAGGCCGATCCCGTGCTGGTAGGTCGGGAGGTCGAAGTCATCGGAGATCGCCTCGTCGAGGTCGGGGAACAGACCCGTCGGCTTGTAGACAGCGTCGCCAAGCACCGAAACAACTTTGTCGTAGTACAGCGACTCGAACCCCACGGAGCTGTTGACAGTCACCACGAGATCGGCCAGCGCGGCCAGCTGGGCATTGTTGTACACCGCCCTAGTGGCATCCAGCCACAAGACGTCTTCTGCCCACGGCTGCAACGAGGCCCGGGCGAAGGAGAAGGCAGCCTGAGAATGAGACCGGCTCTTGGCATCCGGATGCGTCTTGATGACCGTCAAGTAGCCGGCGGCCGAGAGCTTCGGCACGACGTCGAGAACCACGTCTTCGACAGTCTTGTACTTGGAGAAGCGCAAGAGGTTGGCGTCGTCGTGGAGCTGGAGCGCGAGGAACGCGATTTTCTTGGTGGTGCCAAGGATCCGTGTCGACCAGTCCCCACCGTCGAGGGGGAGGAACTGCTGTTCGTAGGGCAGGGCCTCGAGGCTCGCCGAGTAGCCGTAGAGCGCCTCGGCGGCCGTCATCGGGTTGTTGCCGACGATCTCGCGCAGGTCGTCCACCGTCAGCCGGGGGACAATCGCGCTACCGTTGGTGCCGAACGGGTCCATAATGGCAGTCCGAAGAAACGGCGCGCGGGTGCAACCGAGCTCCATCGCGATGCGCGTCACGGGCCGCTCCTCGACGAAGCGGGTCACGGCACCGTTCTCACCCCAGTGGACGATGATGTCGTATGGGAAGATATTCCAAACGCGGCGCAGCACCCCAACGTAGTCGTCGGCTACATCGCCACCGGACATGAGGCTCAACCACGCCGGGATACCCTCGGTCTCCCAGTCGCTGAGATGCCCGGCGAACAGGGCCTCCTCTGCAGGGATCGCCTGGATGAGGCGGTTCTTCACCCCGGCCTGGACCTCGCCTTCGAGTGCGCCAAACAGCGCCTGCGTCCCATACATGCGAACGTCGAAGTCCGGTGTGGACCCCGCGAGCAGCGGAAGGAATTTTCGAGCGACGTCGTTGAACATTGTCGGGCTGTTCCGGATCGGGTGCGGCTCGACGTAGATCAGGACCCTCATGCTTCACTCCAGAATGTTGTAAGGCCGTCCGCGTGGGACGTGCTACATAGGAACTCGAAGTTCTCCGTCGCCAGCTGCTTGTAGTCGACAGACTTTACGGGCGCAGATAAGGCCTCGTACCAGTCGTCGAGGGACTCCATGATTTCCGGGCGCCAAGAGCCGCTGGCTTGCATGTCCGGGATCGGGCTGGCGAGCAGGCGGCAGCCCGCTAGGGTGGCTTCGAGGAACTTCACGCGCGACTTGCACGCGTTGAAGTCGCTCATTTCCAATGGGGCGATCACCGTGCTGCACAGGGCCATCAGCCCCGGTAGGTTCAAGAAGTTCACCACGGGCGTCGTGCTGACGTTTGGCAGCGCAGCGAGTGCAGGCGGGACCGCGACCGGCCCGACGATCATCAGAGTGAAGTCGGGATTCTCCATGAGCACGCGGTACAGCGCATCGGCGACGACCGGGAAGTCACGATCGTGGCTCTTGGTTCCCGCGAAGTAGCCGATCGCCGTGTGCGGGCGCGGCGCGAGGTACGTCTCTAGCTCCCCATGGATGGACAGTACCGACGGTGGGATGATGTTCGGCACGACGTGGACGTCGGCGCCCGGGTTAAAGTCCTTCACCCGCTGCGCGAGCGGCGCCGTCGAGACGCTCACCTTGTCGAACTCCCTCAGGCCCGAGAGGTTGCTCTCGAAGGCCGAGATGGCTCTCTCGAGTGTCAGCGTCCCGTTCTTTGCCGCCGAGGACTGGAGCGCGATCTCCTCGTCGCCGAAGATGAGGTCATCGTAGTCCGCGATCAGCGTCTTGCCGGCCTTCCGCAAATTCCCGAGGACCGGCAAGAAGTTGTCGCGGGCCGCGTTGGGCCGGTGGAAGACGTAGACGTCGTAATCGAAATTCGGGTCTTTGTAGAATTGCACGGCAGAGTACACGGAAGCGAAGTTGCCTTCGCGAGTCAACACCTCTGCAGGGTGATAGCACCTGTACCGTACTGATGGGTCGATGATGGGCCTCTCGATCCGACCAGTTTCGGAGACAAAACAGATCGATGTCATCCGGCGAGCCTCCGGTTGCCATCTCCGCGCCCCGCGGCACAGGTATCGGACTTACCCTCGGCCATGGCGAATTCGACGCACACGTCCCCATCAGCAATTACCACGTATTCCCCCGCAAAATCGTATTCATTATCGCGCTTATTCTAACGCATGATTCGCCCCGGGTTTATTGGAAGACCTAATGCCAGCTAGGGGTAGATGCTTGGTGCAGGCGATCGACACGTACTGCGATCTGCGGGCTCAATTATGTCCAATTCGGCCTAACAGCGACCGCGGGGTGCAGTATCAGTCGATCAGGTAGGCTGGGCGTCTCGAAGCCGAAGAAGCCGTCGCGTCCGTGGGCTCCACGGGCGATTGCCACGCGAATGCCATGTCCGAGGCCCTCAACTAACTGTTCACGGCCGAACCGGTCCGGAACAACAGCCCGTGGCGGAAAATCACCCACCTCGATGTCGCCGTCGCTCGTCAGAACGTCGGCAACGCCGTCCACCTTTCCAACGTTTGAAAAGGTGGACTACGTCCAGCCTGAGGTCGCTGCCACGGCCACCGAAGCCGTCGAGACCACCACCATCACTGTCGGTTCTGAGACGACGGGTAAGGTCTTGGCCGAGAACTTGGTCGGGCTGTCCATGGACACCGACCACATGGTTGATGTGCAGATGAACCCGGATGATTCCAACTTCGCTGGGATCCTGAAAATGTCAGGCAACCCGGTGATCCGCTTCGGTGGACAGGCGGCAGACCGCCGCTTCTTCCGGACGTCCACGGATGAGCCCATTCCGGTCTGGGGCGTTGTACCGACTTACACGGGAGCCGTCCGCCAGATCATTAAGATCACTCTGGCCGTGCTGGAAAACGTCAACCGACTGTTGGTCGCTGGCAACGCCAGAATCCTGCTGACCGCCAATCTCGGCCACGTCGATGCTGCCCGGACGGCCGATTTTGCCAAGTATGCCCACAAGATCTTCGGTGACCGGCTGGTAGGACTCAGCTCGGGCAACGAGCCCAACGGGTGGGCGCCAGTGCCTCTATACGTACCGGACACTGCGTGATCAACCGTGGTCCTTTGAAAAGTACGCGGCTTTCGTAGATTTGTCATTGAGACCGGCGGACTGATCGATCTCCGACTCAATCCGCAGTGCGAAGCGCCCGCCATTTAGCCCTCTTCGTGATCTCGGATAAGCTCGATGCATCACCACATTCGTTTGTCTGGGCGAGAAAAATAGCCCGTCATCATGCCAATTTATGGCACTCGCCCGGAAGCCATCAAGATGACTCCCATTGTTGCTGCTTTGATGCAATCAGACCTTTTTAACTTTGTGGTGACAGTGATGGGTCAGCATCGCGAAATGCTTGATCAGGTCAACGAGCTGTTCGGAATTACCCCGGACCATGATCTGGATATCCTGCAGCAGGGCCAGTCCCTCTGACATTTTCACCCGCACCATCAACGGACTGGACAAGCTGTTCGCAGAGTCCAAGTCTGACGCTGTGGTCGTTCAGGGCGACACCACCACCTCCACAGCTGGTGCGATCGCAGCGTTCTACCGTGGCATCGCCGTTATTCAAGCTGAAGCCGGCTTGCGCAGCCACAACCTGCTCTTCCCATTCCCGGAGGAAGCCAACCGCAACATCACCACACAGGTGGCCAGTTTGCATCTGGCCCCGACAAGCACCAGCAAGACCAACTTGCTCGCCGAGGGCGTCACGGAGACCGACATCGTGGTCACCGGAAACACGGTTATTGCCGCGCTACTGACCGCGGTGGGTAAGAAGGTCCAGTTCACTGACACCGCTTTGGAAGAACTAGCCTTCAGCCGCCGCAAGATCCTGCTGGTTACCACGCACCGCCGTGAAACCCAAGACGATGCGATGCGCTAGGTCGGCCGTGCTCTGGCCCGTATTGCCCAGGCCGAGCCGAATCTGACTACCGTTTTGCCGGTCCACAAGAACCCAGTGGTCCACGAAACAGTCCTGCCGGCCATCGAGGGTTTGCCAAAAGTTATGGTTCCGAGCCGTTGGCCTATGGCGAGTTCACGCACATGCTGTCTCGGGCCCATGTGGTTCTCACCGATTCCGGTGGAGTTCAGGAAGTAGCACCAAGTTTGGGTAAACCCGTTTTGGTCGTTCGTAGCAACAGCGAACGCCCCGTGGCCTTGGTTGTCGGCACCGTCAAGCTAATTGGCACAGACGAGGAGTGAATCGTCGCCGAAGTAAAGCAGCAGCTGCTTCATGATCCGGCCCACTTTGAGGCCATGGCTCCTGTGGTGATTTCCTACGGTGACGGTAAGGCGGTAGTACGCACGGTTGCTGCCATCGCCGAACTGTTGAGCGTTGGAACCCGCACCAGCGACTTCGATTCGAAACACGGATTCTCAACACATCTGGTTGCTGCAGCAGCCAAGATCACTCCGGACCTTGGGTGCTCCAGCAAATGGCAGGGTTCCCCCTACCAACCCAGCCAGCGAATCTTGACCGCACGCTGGTTCGAACCAGCAAAAAGGTACTGAACTTATTCGAATCCATTCGGCCGACCGATAGAATCGTGTTCATGCCCTATCAACTACTGCCACTTTGCCAGCGCTAATGCAAAGTCGCAGGTTGGGGTCTGATTCTGGCGAGTTTAAGGGCGCGGTGGGCGCTTCTGGCGGTTTGTCTGGTGGCGTTGGCAATGTTGGGTATTCTTACGATGGAGTAGAGGCTGATCGCCAGGTTCCTCAGGGAGGCCATGAGGCGGGGTGCGTTGCCGGTTCTGATCATCGACTTGTCGTCGAGAACGACCACGCCCCGAATCCAATGGATGCCATTTTCTATGGTCGAGTGGCCGCGGACCATTGCGTTCAGCTCTGCCGCGCAGGCCGTTTCTGCCGGCAGGGAAGTGATGATGTAAACCGTTTCCACGCTCCACTTCGTACCATTGATCTTGCGGGAGCAGGTGAACTGAGCGGCCTGAGCTGCGTGCGGGACCAAGATGCCGGCATCGACGGTGACGACCTTGATGAAACGGGAGCCCTTGCGTCCGTGGCTTTTGTACGACTGCTTCTTAGCCACAGGGACGCCCTTCCAAGGCAGTTCCTTGAGCGGGCGTTGCACAGGTTGCGCTGGTCCCCTTTCACTGTCAACTCGTAGTGGGCGCCGCGTTTGATCAGGTACTCCGCGTGGGAACGTTGGGTATGCATGGCATAGGCTGTGACAATCATGCCGGCGAGGTTCTTGATGGTGCCCAGCAGGTCCTCGAAACGGGTTATCTCGTTGGTCTTGATACCGATGCTGACCTGCCCCAGATTGGTGCCGGTGGCGTGGTCCACAGCAGCCATCAAATGCACGCCGTCCCCACCGCCGTTCTTGGCCCCGCGCACTTCCTTCCCATCTCTGGCGATGACCTTGGTCTTGACCTGGGCAATGCCCCACGCACCGAACACGGTGTCGAAGACCTCCCCGTCAACTCTGGCCAGGACCCTCTGGATCGTGGTCACGTGCGGTAGCTTGATTCCGACCTTCGCCAAGGGGCCACGCCCTGTATCAGCGGCCCACTCAGCTATCTCGGCGAACGACTTCGCCCCGGAAAGCACCGCACAGACTGCCAAGTCTGAGATCACGGTCAGCCCGTGCCGGATGCCGCGCCGCTTTCTGGGACCCGGGATTAAATCAAGCAGGTCCCGCATCGTCCTTGGCGTCAACGAGGCCTCGGTCTGCGCAGGGACGTCCTCCAGTTGGCGTGACAGGGTCTCGATAGTGGAAGATGGCGTGCGGGAACTCCGGCTAAACATGATTGGTCTGAACAATCTGTTATCTCGCAGGACATCGGTGACAGTTCTGCCTCAACACATCGGTGACACAACGGCGGTTCTTGGTGGTGGCACTTCCCGCCGGTGTTACAGGTGTTTGGCCGTCCGGTGCCGGTGGCAAAGAATGATCAGTGAATAAGAATGAGCCTGTCGATCCCCGTGTCCGCTCGCAATCGCCCAGTGGCCTGATGCCCCCCCCCCCCCCCCCCCCCCCCCCCGCGGTACCGTCACCACGTTCTGCGCTGAGCACGAGATCACCGCAAGACGTTCTATAAGATCTAGGCAGGGCCCGTGATGGAGGCCAGACTGCTGCCTTGGAGCCACGCTCACGCCGGCCGAAGAGCTCCCCCTCGAAGGTCTCTAAGGACCGCAAAGACGAAGCGGTAAAGGTGCGCGCCGCCCTGGAATCCTCGGGACTGGACCACGGCCCGATCAGCGTGCACGAAAAAATGGTGGCCTGGGGATGGAGGCCCCGTCCTAGGCGTCGCTTGCACGGATCTTTCGGGAGCGGGGTGTGGCCCGGGTGGAGCCCAAGACGAAGCCCCGTGCCCCCATCCGCAGATAAAAACAGGCAGGCAAAGTGATACCGATGTCCTGAGAGATCACACGATTCACAGCCGGGCCGGTGGTATCCCACATTTTAAGACACCGCCCTACGGTCGACTTTGCATCAACCCTGCCACTGTGCCGTCATTTACAGTCTGAGGAACGAGATTCTTACGGCTATTTGGCTTCCGGCCAAATTCACAGGATAATCAACAAATGCGCGGAATCATATTGGCCGGGGGAACCGGTTCTCGTCTTCATCCAATCACACACGGAATCAGTAAGCAGCTGATGCCTGTATACGACAAACCCATGATTTACTACCCCCTGTCAACGCTGATTTTGGCGGGCATCCGTGACATTCTCGTCATTACGACCCCGCATGATGCGGATCAGTTCCAACGCCTACTGGGAGATGGCTCCCGGTTCGGCATCAACCTCACCTACGTTCAGCAGCACTCGCCGGATGGCCTAGCTCAAGCCTTCACCCTTGGCGCCGATCATATCGGCAACGAATCCGTAGCCTTGGTTCTGGGAGACAATATATTCTACGGCCCTGGTATGGGTACACAACTTCAAAAGCACAAAAATATCGACGGTGGCGCCGTCTTTGGGTACTGGGTCAAAGATCCTAAATCTTATGGCGTCGTTGAGTTCGATGCAAACGGTTTGGCAATCTCTCTGGAAGAAAAACCAGAAAAGCCACGCAGCAGCTATGCCGTTCCTGGCCTGTATTTCTATGACAACGATGTCGTAGAGATCGCTCGGAACCTGAAGCCGTCGCCCCGAGGCGAACTGGAAATTACTGACGTGAACCGTGAGTATCTGTCCCGTGGCAAACTTCAGGTCGAGATTCTCCCGCGGGGCACAGCTTGGCTGGATACGGGTACCTTCGATGATCTCAACGACGCATCAAACTTTGTGCGAACAGTAGAAAGCCGCCAGGGCCTGAAAGTTGGCTCACCGGAGGAAGTTGCTTGGCGCCAAGGATTTCTCTCCGATGAAGAGCTGCGTGAACGGGCCCTGCCCGTGATTAAAAGTGGATACGGGAAATATCTGCTGGGTCTTCTCGACAACCACTAAAAACTTCATTAGCAACGACTAGATAAGAACCCGATGGGGGAATCATGGCTCCTCGCCTCACAGTAATCGGCACGGGATATCTGGGTGCGACACACGCAGCTTGCATGGCGGAACTTGGATTCGAAGTTCTCGGTGTCGATACCGACAAAAAAAAGATTGACGAGCTCAGTTTAGGGAAACTCCCTTTTCACGAGCCGCAACTTCCCGAGCTGCTGAAAAAGCACACAGCTTCTGGGCGTTTGCGATTCACCACCTCGATTGAAGAAGCAGCAAACTTCGGTGATATCCACTTCATCGCCGTAGGAACGCCTCAACGACCGGGCGAGGGAGCAGCCGACATGCAATACGTTGATGATGCCGTTACCTCCCTCGCAAGCGCTATCACAGGAAATGCATTGATTGTTGGTAAATCAACTGTTCCTGTCGGCACTTCCCGCCGGCTCAAGGCTTTGATAACTGAAGTGGCACACCCGGATTCAAACATTGACTTCGCCTGGAACCCCGAATTTCTTCGCGAGGGATTTGCGGTCAAGGACACTCTGCGCCCGGATCGCCTAGTGGTCGGTACCGACTCGCAATCCGCAGATCTTCTTCTCCGCGAGGTCTATGCAGCTGCGCTTCAAAGAGAGACACCATACATTACAACGGATTTTGAAACGGCCGAACTGGTAAAAGTTGCTGCCAATGCCTTCCTGGCTACCAAGATCTCCTTCATTAATGCCTTCGCAGAAGTCATAGAAACTGTTGGCGGAGATATAAAGACCTTGGCTGATGCCATCGGTCACGACAAAAGAATCGGTAGAAGATTCCTCAATGCTGGCGCAGGTTTTGGCGGTGGCTGCCTCCCCAAGGATATCCGCGCTCTGCAGGCCAGAATATCGGAACTCGGACTTGATCGCACGATGAGATTCCTCAACGAAGTTGATGAGATAAATCTCCGGCGCCGTGAAAGGGTCGTCTTCCTAGCTACCGAAGTATTGGGAGACGTTGCGGGTAAGAATGTTGCTATTTTGGGAACGGCGTTCAAGCCCAACAGTGACGATGTGAGGGACTCCCCCGCACTGGATATTGCCGCCAGGCTCTTCAATGCCGGCGCTGAGGTTAACGTCTACGACCCGCAAGCCAACAACAATGCGGCCAAACGGTTCCCCAGGCTGAAGTACTGCAACTCCTTGTCTGAGGTAACCAAAGACGCAGATGTCGTCCTGCTACTCACTGAATGGGACGAGTTCAAGACCATGACACCTCAAGACATTGATTCACAGGTTGCCAATAAAGTAATTATCGATGGCCGGAATGTACTCCACCATAAACAGTGGAGTAAAGCTGGATGGCGAGTTGAAGCACTTGGACATCGTCCAGACACTGTTCTGCAACGCAACCGGACTACTGCCCCAGCTCGCTTCGATAATTAGAATTATATCCAATAGTTCCGCAAACCGTAAAACTCAAATAAATAAAAGGATTGACTATGCTCGGATACATTGAACAGGTCGACCTAGAAAAATTAGTCATCACTGGCTGGGCCTGGGATCCGGAAAACCAAACAACCACGAATGTTACATGTAAACTCAATGGCGTGATTGTAGGTACCGCTCAACTCCGCGGTACGCGGCCAGATTTAACCGCACGAGTCTCCGTAGCTGATAATCTGCTGTACACGGTCCAACTCTCAAAGACGGTCACCCTGCGCGATATTTTGACTCAAAGATTTGTCGTTGAAATTCATTCATCCACACGCACCCTCGTGTCACCAATGACCCCTGTCCTTATGCAGAGCTTGATCACCTCTTACAGCGTCGAGGCGTTACAGCCGGCGGAAAACTCTTTGGAGGCAAACCTCGACGTCGAGGCATCGGCGGACTCTTCTGTCGAACTTACGGAGGGCATGTATCTTGGCAATCGCACTCCCGAAAACACGCCCGCAGCGGGATTAGCCACAACTAATTCAATTGGTGAGAGCGCATGGAACGGCAAAGAAGACATCCGGCGTTACGTCATTGATATGAGCCAGGAAACGGTCGATCCCTCTCCCCCGGCGAGCCTTATCCGCGGCCTCTCAGTGCCGCTCGGAAATACAATGCGGGCAGCAGATATCATGCTACCGGATTCATGGATTCTGAATTCAGAACCTGTGGAAGCACCGTCAATATGGCTACTCGAGAATGCTCATGTTATGGGTGGAGTGATAACAGGCAGAAACTCCAATGGCCAACTTGGCGGGCAGCTAATCCTAGCCAACGACGGATCAATGATTCCTGCATCCTATGCGGTTATGGATGGAAACAAGGAGCTATCCATCGACCGTCTGGAAGAGAAAGATGGATCGCTCCATCTAAGGGAGGTACCTCCTACAACCTACCGAAAAGGTACCTACTTCTTCATAGGGGCTGCAAACAATCACTTCGGGCATGCCATTTTGGAAGGACTTACTCGGCTTTGGGGTACTAAATTTCTACATCCAGATTTGCAGGAAGACGTACAGTTCATCGTCTATGAGAGTTATTTGCGGCGTCATACACAAGATTTATTGAACTTGGCCGGAGTACCCAAGGAAAGAATCGTACATGCATCCCGACATGATGTAATCGAACGTCTAATTGTTCCAGATACTGCGATGCGTACTCACCGTTCAATCACCAAGCTGCAGACTAGCGCCTGGGAAACGATAGGTGCAAAGTTTGACACTCCATCACCAACCCGAAAGATCTACTTATCCCGCCGAAAAACGCAAGCCCGGCGACTCAAGAATGAATTGGCCATCGAGGAGTGCTTCGCAGAATTTGGCTACGAAATCGTAACACCTGAGGAACTCAGTGTTCCCGAGCAGGTTCGCTTAGCCCGGGAGTCGTATTCGCTCGCTGGCTGCGTAGGTAGCCAGATGTATTTATCTTGCTTCCAAAAGGAAAAGTCTCACAATATCATTTTGGCACCCCGTAATTTCTTCTTAAAGGACGATATTCTTATTAGTCGAGCTAAGAACATAAATGTGGAAATAGTGCTCGGTTCAAAAGTTGATTTCGGCCTCCAAAAATCCCAAATGGATTGGACTGTTGATCGAAGTTCTGTAGAAGAAGCCATAAGACTGGTGAAATGATTGGAAAATCTGAATGTTATTTTGAACATGAAAAGCCAGTAGACTTTTTGTAAGACCTAAGGAGTTCACGTCGTATGATGATTCTCCGTGGTACGTAGTGAATTCGGGTTTCTTGCCCGTGAACGTAGGCGGCTCGTAGCTCTGTTGTGATCGATGCTCTGACGCATTTATCTGGCGATTTCACATGCCGCGATTCAACAATCTGAGTATTTGAGGCTTTGAGCACCACCTGATCGTGCGGTTCAGCACCACAGTTCGTGTGAGAGAGCGCCAGTGGTGGTGTGGCTGGGAACCACTGACGCCCTCCGTCATGGATTACGAGTCGGCCTGTGCGGTGTGCTCCCTCATGTTGTAGGTGCCGGTCTCGACCCAGATCGTGTTGTGGATGATCCTGTCCATGATGGCGTCCGCGTGAACACCGGAGCCGAGGCGCTGGTGCCAGTCTTTCTGCGAATACTGGGTGCAGAACACGGTTGACGTTTCGCCGTAGCGGCGCTCCATCAGCTCCAGCAACATGCCGCGCATCGATTCCGTCGGCCGATCCAGCAACCACTCATCAACGACGAGCAACGTGAACGCGGCGTACTTGCGCAGGAACTTCCCGGACCCGCCGGGGCTGTCTTGCGCGGCGACCCAGGCCTCCTCCAGGTCGGGCATGCGGACGTAGTGGGCTCTGATGCGGTGTTCGCAGGCGCGTTTGGCCAGAGCGCATCCCAGATACGATTTCCCCGAGCCGGTGAATCCTTGGAAGACAACGTTCTGCTGTCGGGCCACGAAGGAACATGTGCCGAGCTGGGTCAGGAGTTCTCGGTTGAGGCTGCGCTCCTGGAGCAGATCAATGCGGCGCAGGTCAGCGTTTGGGTAACGCAGCCCCGCCCGCCGGATCAGACCCTCGACCTTGGAGTGAGTAAAGGTGGAATAGGCGTCATCGACGACTAACCGCACCCGCTCTTCGAACGGTATGCCGATGCTGAGCGTCTCGTCCTGACTGTCAATCGCGGCCAAGAGTTCACCGGCGTTCATTTCACGCAGCTTGCGTTTGGTCTCCCCGTCCAGCCGGCTCATCGGGTGCCGCCAGCGTAGTAGGCGCTGCCGCGGACGTATCCGCCGTCCTCAGCCTCAGACTCATCGGGGACGTGCCCCGTTTTATCTTGCCCGGTGTCAAGGATTGGCCGCAGGTGTGCGTAACGAGGAGAGCGGATTGGCCCGCGCAACGCCAGCACACAGGCCGCTTCGACCCGGGCCGGGGAGAACCGGCGAGAGAGGCGTAGCACCGCCAACGCCGGGTCAAAGCCAGCCTCCTCGATCGAGGCCGCTTCGAAGATCTTGCCGATCACCGTCACCGTAGCCGGGCCCATCCGGGCTGCCCAGTCATCGATCCGGTCCCGGTCCCAAGCCTGCCAACTGCGCCCCTCAGGCAAGTCCGCGTCGTTGCTCTGATACTGATTGACCGTGCTTGCCGGCAGCAGCAGGTGGCTTGTCAGACGCTCATCACTGCGATAAACCTCCAGCATCGTGTCCGTCACGCGAAGGTCAACATGGGCGCCGATATGGCCAAAGGGCACGGAGTAGAAGTTCTTCGCCCAGACCACGTGAGCGTTGTTGTTCACCTTGCGCTTATAGATCCACGTGCTGATCTCGAACGGAGCTGCCGGTAGCGGTTGCATCAGCGGCAGCTCCTCGGTGGTGAACACACTGAGCCGGGACCCGGGGCGTTTCTGGAACGGCTGCCGATTATAGGCATCGATCTTCTCCCGGATCCGGGTGCGCAACTGCGCCAACGACGTGAACTGCTCGTGCCTAAGCCCCGCGATAACCCAGGTCGCAACATGTGAAACCGTGTTTTCGACGCTCGCCTTATCTTTTGGTGCCCGAACTCTGCCCGGCAGTACCGCGGCCGAATAGTGCGCCGCCATTTCTCGGTAGGCGTCGTTGAGAACGACCTCGCCCTCACGGGGGTGGGAGATCACCCCGGTCTTCAGATTGTCGGGAACCAGGCGTGGAACGCTGCCACCGAAGAAGGCGAACATCGATGCATGTGCACGCAGCCAGGACCCCTGGCGCATATCCAGGCTCGCTTCCACGAACGCGTACCGGCTGAACGGCAGGCAAGCGACGAACAAATACACTTTCGAGAGCTCACCGGTGCTCGGATCCAGCAGTTGCATCGTGGGTCCGGACCAGTCCACCTCGATGCTGCGGGCAGCCTTGTGACCAACCCGGGACGATGCTCCAGTCACGGCCGCGTGCTCACCATAAAGCCGACAGAACCTGTCGTAGCTCATGACCGCTTGCCCCGCGCGAGAAGTCTCGTCGACATACTCCTGATGCAAAAGCTTCAACGTCACCCCAACCCGCGCCAGCTCGGTGTGTACCCGAGCCCAGTCTGGCTGCGCGAACACGCTTTCCCGGACCCCGCGGCCGGGAAACAACGCCGTGTATACCTCGGCCTCCGACAGCTCGGCGACGTCATCCCAACCAAGTCCTGCCAGCTGCGCCGCATCCAGGACAGCCTGAATGCTGTGCCGGGATATCTTGTGAGCGGACTCAATCGCTCTACGCGACAGGTTTTGATTACGTAGCTGCAACACCAGCTTCGCTTTGATCTTCCGTACCATTACCAGTACTCCTTCCACCACGTGGCCATCACATGGTGGAAGGAGCCTTGCAGGTGGTGCTCAACCACACCAATGGTGGTGTTCAACCACACCGGCCGCACTGCCGAGCGATGGCGCTTACCCGCACCACAGGCGGAGCCCACAGAAGCCAATATTCAACAATCAGCTCCCAACCAAAATCCCTTGGATTCTCACAACGTACTCCGACGCTTCCACATAGAGCTGGGCACTTTCCTCGTCCAGAGCGTTTGGATCGATAATTTTTGCCTGTTCTGTTTCTATTCGATCTAGACATTTTCTGGCCGCTATTTTGAATTCGTCGCCCTGTTTCAGGTACCCCCGGAAATGCAGCTCCAAAGTTGCATGAGCGAAGTCGACCGCACCACCTAGGGCTGCACGCGCAGTCCAAGACTGCTGCCCTTCATGAAAACGGTATGCGCTAAGGGTACCGTTCATGAAGATAGCGTCACCTCTTTGCAATATTTGAAGCCATGAGGAGTGGTCGACATTGCACACATATTTGCGTCCGAACAATGACCCAAAGTCTTCTTCAAGCATTGACTTGCGGAACAGCACAGTTGTGGGTTCTCCAAAGAAGTTACTATTTGCAAGCAAAGATTTATCGATGGCCTCCCGTCCACTTAATCGAACTGTTTCCTTGAACAAATTCTTTGTAGTTGAAAAAATACTCTTAAATACCCCTTCGGCGTCAACCACTGCCCGATGCGAAGTGACGAGACCGATTTGATCGCCACCTTCTCCAAGAAAATATTCCATTTGTGATCTGATTTTATCAAGATGCAAAAGGTCATCATCCATAAGAACATTTACATATTCGCCATCAGAAAACGCCAAAAGATCTAGATCGTTTTGATATTGACCTTTATTTTGTCCATTACGCCAATATCTAATATTGGAATATTTTGGCAAATATACTGATCTAATGAGTTTCTCGACGTCATCGGTCGTACTGTCATCGCCTATAATAATTTCAATATTTCCGTACGTCTGAAACAGTGCACTTTCCAAAGCATGAATCAAATACTCCGGTCGGTTATAGGCCGGAATGAGAATACTTACAAGAGGAACATTTGAAGAGATCGCTCGTGTCAGTGCAGTTTCCGCATCCGAGAAAGCTAAATGTTGTCGCTTTAGTACTTCCTTCTGGTTATAGTCACTCACTACGACGCCTATTTCTTTGCTGTCCCTATCCTTGTCTGGTTCAAGCATTGCCAAAACGGTTTGTTGCATTCGACGAATCCTGTCCTCATCAGACAGAATTTGGCTATTCGGCCACGAAACTTTAGTTAAAGTGCCAATCGAAGGCCCAGTGAAAATCTGTAGCCCTAAATCCTGATATAGCCACGAGAGATACCACCCTTCATCTGCGTCCCAATGGGTTGAGTCCCACCCTTCGTTGACATGCTCGAGCCATACACTGAACGCGGATCCTCCTAGCCTGGAAATACTTCCTGGGACCGTGAGCACTTCAATCCAATCAGGAAGGACGAAACCGGATCTAGCACCGACGATTGTAAGTCTGTCATTGACCCCCAATCGCATTGCGTCTTCAAAGCAGGACAGCTTTGCTTTATAAGCCTCTTCGGATACTGCTTGGTCAATTATCCACAACCAATTCTTTGGCTCGCCTGCGTGTCCACTAGGGACTGCATCTTGCGACCTAACAGTCGTTGCATTTTCACCCCAGACCATAACTCGTGGACAGACATGCCGAATAATCCTGGCTACAGAGTCAAATTCCGTCAAAGCCAATATTGCAGAACTCATAATTTCAATATTTGCTGACACAACGATTTCTTGATCAACAATATCGAGAACAATCGGAACGTTTCGCTCAATCATTGCCGCTAGGAAGGGCTTGTGTTCCTGGTAGGTAGTCGAGGTGAGCTGGCAAAAGACCAAAGAGTATGGCAGTTCATTCGTGGTCTGATCGACTTCAACAAATATTGATGAGCCGGAATTAGAAGCGCTCGTAACAAGCTCATGGATCCATGACCGGCGAAACCCAAATTTATCGCCACGACCCACGATGCCGACGATGTTTTGAGTTTTCATATGCACAGTCATTCCCGATTGATCAGAGGTGGTCACAGAACAGATTCTTCGTCAATAGCTGTGCTGAATATCAAATTGACCCATGTGTCGACGTTGGGTCCATCCATCATTAGGTTTGTTGTCACATGTTTCTTCGAACGTATTGAAGTCTCGCGGGAGAGTTCCTTATTATTTACGAGCGTCATAATCGCCTCTACCCATGCATCAGGTGTATTCGCCGTTTTTACTGCCAGGTTCTCGTTCGCAATCGCGTAAGGTCCTACATTGCTCGCTACGACCGGCAAATCAAGCATTGCATACTCAAGCAATTTCAGCTCACTCTTTGTCGCATTTATTGGCGACTGGACAAGTGGGGCAAGTCCCAAGCTCCATCTCTGCTGGATGCTGCGCAGCCATGAAACAAAAATAGGGTAGCTACTGGCTCCATGCGGGACAGAAATAATCCGCAACCACGGGTGCTCAGGCAGTTCGTCACCTACACCGATAACTTCCAAAACTATGTTCGCGCCTGAGGCCGACAACTCTTCCATGACGGGGATTAGTATTTGAAAATCCTGTTTGTGGGTTTTGGTACCCATGTAGAGTATGCGAGTCACTCCGTCATTAGGTGGGCTTATCTGAGGTCTTTCGCTCTGCCAAAGCCGGGTATCCAAGACATTTTTTACTATCTCGACCCTCGAATACTCATGTCCTATGGATGCCTCCAATGCAGGAGTCGACACAGTAATCAAACTTGCGGCTTCCGCTAACTTACGAATGCCCAGAAGCCGTTCCTGTGAGTAATACGGGTCATGTTTCAGTGAGTGCACTCCCTGTTCAGAAACCAGATCATCGTCAAGCTCCAAAATGATTTTCGTCTGGGTTGCTCGTACCCAAGAAAGCAATTGGTCTGAATATTCCGATGGCACTGCATCACGTTGGACGATTAGCGCATCGTAGTGGGTAGTGTCCGTGCCAAAAACTAAGTCCTGCACAGATGCCTGCCGGAAATCGACTTTCTCGTCGGCTGTGTGATTTGCAAACCATCTGAGCAAGCGTATGTGAGCCGAGGCCGGCTGGCCCTCCCTAATTATGAATCCAACCCGCGGCCGGCCTCTGATCCCGCGTGAGACCTTTTCATAGAGGTCAAGGTAGTCCCGCGACATTGTAGTCGTTCCTCGAATTTCATTGCGAGGAACTTTGCGCCGCATTCCGGAGACGCGTTCCGGGTCACAAACTAGCTCTCTAACTAGTGAAGCAGCTCCGCCGGCGTCGTCCACAGGCACTAGCCATCCGCCACCGTGATGTCGAATTCGCTCTGCTACCGCGCCAATGTCGGTAGAGATCACCGGAACACCAAATGCCCACGACTCAGTCAAAGTATGGGAGTAAGTTTCTGGCCACACAGAGAACATTCCCATGATGTCGGGATCAATTTCCGCTAATATTGGGCGCAATGAATCACGATTATACGGACCGTGAGAAATGATGTCTTCTCCGAGCTGCTCTGAGCCCCTACCGAGTACATGAATTTCTACAAGTGGGCCGAGGACTTTGGCCATCTCCTTGACATATTCGATGCCTTTGGACGGATCCCAGTTGGCAGCGGCGGCTATCCTCAATGGCCCAGGCCTGCGCCCATTTTCTCTTAAGGCAGCCCACCTTGGGCCAAGATCACGCCCATGCTGGATAATTGATAGTGGAGGAAGGCCATCACCATATGCTTCTCTGTATATATTGGCAGCCGAGTCAGTGGTTGCCACCATCGCTGAAAATGAGTTGAGAACCCTCTTTGAGAGGTCTTGCCAGTCCGACAACCATTCAGCCGTCATTGGCACAGAGTCGCCCGTCCTAGTATGAGCGATTAGGTGGTTTCCGACCCCCGGTATGGCGATCCCCGGCTTCACTCCCGCGCGATCGTCCAACAATGTAATCGAGGGTGAAATGTAGAAAAAATCATGTGTAGAGATTACGCTAGGGACGTCAAGCAGGTCTAGGACTTTGGCGGCCGTAGCCATTGGGTGCTGAAAAAGGTGCCTGACATGCACCAATTCAATCGACAATCCAATCAGGACCTGGACCAAGATCTCGGCGTAGTCGGCTCGCCATTCATCCGTTTCACCGAAGCCTTGCTTGAGCTTCCATGTTTGGAGCAAAACGGCGCTGTTTCCTCGCCAGACATGTAATCCCAATTCACCTTTGCCAGTACTATCAAAAATTAGTGATTCTTGATCATGGACCAGCGCTTTCATGAGATCTGCGTTGGTCTCTACCGTGCCACCAACACTCCTGTGTATAACGTAGAGACGCCGTGGTAACACTCGAACGCACTCTTGAATCTTGCTGCGCACCAGACCGAGTCCAGCCAATTGCTGCTTGAAAACCGGCGAATTGAGCCACCTTGAAACATCCGTTCCATACGCTGGATAGCGCTTGGCTAGAACAGCAGCCCCCTCCGCAATGAGCGAATCTCGACGCGACTCTCCAAATGATTGGCTGCGTTCATGTTGAACTATCACGTGTGGGGCAAGGAGGTTAGTCATGCCAGACGCAATCGCCCTCTGGCAAAAGTCGTTTTCCTCCCCGTAGCCGGAAGGAAAAGCCACCACATCAAAGTCACCGATACGTTCAATAGCCGCTCTTCGGATATACATGCAGAATCCATGTCCAGTGGGGATCTCAGTTTCCCAGCCCACTGGCGACTGTGCTACGGCCCGAGCCACTTCTGTCCACGAGAGATGTGCCTGCCAGTGGTTATATTTCCCAGGTATTGGAACCGAGACTGCACCCGCATTATCAGATACCGCCGTGGCCGTTGCAACATCATATCGAGAGTATGCAACCCATCTCAGGCGCTTGGCCCACAGCGGGCCAACAACCGTATCGCTGTTCAGTAGTATGACGTCATCCGACTGAGCAAGTAATATTCCTTGGTTTACGGTGCGTGTGTATCCCCAGTTTTCCGAATGCCGCACTAACGTGAAATCTTCACGTGCGGACCTCTGATCCAGGAGGGCGACTGTTTCTGGTTCACTGCTGGCATCGTCAATCACAATAATTTTCAGGCCACTGCCATGTTCCACAAGGGAGTCGAGACATCGCCTAACTGCCCCACCTCCGTTGAAGACAGGAACCACAACGGTGACAGTGGGAGCCTTTTCTAGCCTGCGCAGTAGCATACCCGGAGCTGGTTGTAGCCTGAGCGAGGTGTTCAAGTCCAGTGGCAACCCATAAAGATTCATCACGGGCAAGCCCGTTGATGACGTCACTTACTCTGTCCCAGGTGTGACTTCATTGACTTCCCAGCCTTTGCAGCCTTTGCAGCCAATTTAGCCCGCAAAAGATAGGCTTGGCTGGACATGAGCCTACTAATTTCCTTGTCGAGCTGGGCTAAATATTCAAGCCTTCCCTCATAATTAGCATTTTGTTCATGAGTTGAATGCAGCCGAGAAAACTTTCCATCGGAAAAACCAGTCAAGAGCCGTGCGGCACTAAATGACGGATTGCGCACACCCCTAATCAGTTTCTGTTCCCGCTTAGCGATCACCGCCTCAAGCTTTTCGCTAGCGCTAAGGTCAGCAGACCCATTTTGCCTCTTCAAGGTATTGCCAACAATTGTTCGACTACCGTGCAATAGATGGGTAATACTTTCGGCTCTGTCGCGGGCTATATCTCGGTATTGTGATGTCAAAGCCTCTGACAACTCCAACGCTTGCGTCAGCTGGACGTTTGCAGTTGCATAAGCGTGCGACAAAACGGCGATGCTGCCCTTGTATGATTCAGCTAAGACAGCAAGAGCATCACGCTCGGCTGTCAAATTCCTAACACGAAGCTCTAATTCTTCAAGCGCTGACGATTTTTCCATTATAAGGAGTCATCCTCCAATTATCTGTGATTTTAATAATGCGGCGCTAATGCCGTAATACAATCTTTGAATATGTCTTGATTTCGACCTGGGTCAACGCTCCACAATTTTTCTCACGTCCTCGAGAAGTCTCTTCGCTCTGACATCAAACGTATGATTTTCAAGTACGAATTCGGAGGGAGAGGACCTACGTACTGTTTCCCCAACTCTTGAAGTGTTGGAAGAACGCTCTTGTGGGAGGAGAATACTCAAGTCAAAACCTATCTCCATATCAGCCAGGAGCTCCTCTGGAACTCCCTTCACGGCATCACTTATTACTTTCCCGCCGGATGCAACGACGTCGAAAGCCCTGTTAGACAGGAACCCTTGCTCTCTCATATCGGGCCAATGATCGTTGAGTACCGCTCTTGCCGATTGGTAGAGTTCGCAGAGATCCTCATTGTCAATGTGCTCCGCACGAATCATCTCCTCTGGAACGCGGCCGTGCCAACCCTTGCCGTAAATAGCCAGTTTTAGACCCATAGTTACGGCGTCTTCAACGAGGAGTCTCTCCCGACTTAGTGCATTACCAACGAACGCAATGTCCGTAGACTCGACGACCTGAACGGCTGAGTTGTTGAACAGAAACTGGTCCGTGCATTGCAGGAGCAGCCCTATCTCAACGTTCCATTCCTTCGACTTAGTCTCAGACCAATGATGACTTGCGGCATATACAAGATGGCAATCTTGCACGTCCTCGCGAGTGACAAGCTCCGGGTGACTTATAACCCAAGTAATATTGATTGCATTGTCAACAGGAACTATGCCTTCATATCCCTGTATGTTGAGAACTACGTCATCCAAGTATCCAGTGGACTTATTCTTGTTTTCCAAACAGTCCACACTGACCACCTGACCAAGCCGAACCAGTGCGTCCCGCAAGGAATTGGCGAAGTACGAGTCCCCCCATCGATAAGGGTCATTACTGTCTAAGACCGCCGGCGCCGACGTTTTAATGGACCACCGCAGTTGTGGAATGCCAGAGTCTGAAATCTTGATTTCCTTCGGCTTAAGCATCTGAATGACTGACACGCCAACACCTAGCTCTGGCAGAAGAGCCGTAGGAATGTGCAAAGCCGTTGAAGACGCAGGGATACGGATCACCGGTAGCAAGCCTGGCCACGTGAATCGATAGTTTGATCCAATCGAATTCTCAACTGGTAATGGTTCATATGGCGATTTCATGACACGCACGACAGTAACACCCCTCTCCAATACAATGGCGCAGTCTCGTCCCGCAGCTATGCGAAGTGCCAAGTCAACGTCCAGCCATCTGGCATTGGACTCCTCATTGAAAATCTGTCCAAGAGGGAGGTCCGATTTGCGCACCATATAGGGGAATTGTGCAGCCGGAATGTAAAACCGTTCAGTCATTTCAGCAGTTTCCGGCGAGATACCCCGCAACCAGGGAACAGGATTTAAGGACGGAAAGGCAATTCCGGCGCTAGAAATTAGCCCGGTCCTGTCCACGACTAAAGGCTGCACAACCTTTACCTCGGGCGACTGCAGGAGACGGGACATCTTCTCAATTCCAGGCGCCGAAATCCTATGACCCGCGTGTGCGAAGATTAGTCGCTCGCCACTAGCCAGATGAGTCGCCTCATTGAGTGCTTGTCCACGGGACTCAGCTGGTGATCGGCGATATACCTTGAGTGCCGGATAGGAAAATTGTAGCCATTCCAACAAATGCAAGAGATCAATGCGTGCTGTTGAGGGTATCAAAATCAGCTCGTAGGGCGGCCCCGAAATACCCCCAGAAACTGAATTTATGAATTCTACAGCTCGAGTCAAGGAGCTAACATCATCCACAATTATACTTATCGGGTCACTTCTCGTAGCAACCGAAAAGTTCCGGACCCCCTTAGCGGTCATCAACTCGCCGAAAGTCAGACTGCCCCCACCCGCCAGCGCTTCAGTAGTAAATGAAAGCTGGGTCGAAGCCGTGACGTTTGCCATGAACGCTTCAAAGAGCCCCCTACGTGAGCTGACGGCAGGATTTCGTTCCTGAAAAATCATCGGACTGAAAAGTGGATGCGGCGATGGGTTACCCAGCTCATCTGCTCGCCTAAGATACTCAGCCAAGTTGCGGAATTCTAATCCCTGTTCCGACAACCACAGCCCAGAGTAAAGCGGATTGGGCATAGTGCCGGCCTTCGCACCACGGACCACATAGTGAAAAATCGCATATAACCTTGATCTGAATATGTGCTTCAGCTGAGACTCATAGTATTCTCTCGAAAACGACTTCGTGTGCGCCAAAAGAAAAATATCTTTGAGAGCATCCGTAATGAAATGCAATTTTCGATTTATTATAATTCGAGTTGCGCTAATATGCTTTCTCATGACAGTACACCACCTTTTATTCTATTTGACTCAAATATTATTCAGCGTTGCAGTTGACATGTAACAAACATAGCCTTTGACTTGGCCAACATATCTAAGTTTAATAGTGTTCCTGTGTTTTAGATTAAAATACTGCCAAGTTTCCGCAAATGTTGAATGAATTAATTTCCGCTAAATATACTGCGATATTGCTTTGCTCGCGACCCTCCTGGCGCAGGCCACTCTGCATCAGAAAACTGCGGCGGCAAGACAAGTCCACTCCACTGTTCTCGGACATCTCTTAAGAACACTGAGTGGTCTGCAGCCCATGTATGTTGCATCCCGAATTCACTTGGAGCCCTGCGATGCATAACGTAGTTTTGCCCGTGTGTTCGGTAAGCGTTGCCGCCAGCTGCCAATACCGCGTCGATGAGTCCGCGGTCTACAGCATTAGAGACTTTGCGCCACCCTCCTACAGCTCGTAAGTCTTCCTTTGAGATCAGCATGGTTCCACCTGCCACGTGATCGGTATAGCACTCGCCTCGATGACTCCGCCGTGTTGTTACGTCTATGCCCTCCAAGTAGGAGAATTCAACGGGTGCACCTACCAGCTGTGCCCCCGAATAAGCTTGGGCCAGTACCAGATCCTCAACATGGAACGCGCTGTACCAATCGTCGTCATCCATTTTTGTAACTAGTTGGCCCCCAGCGGCAGCACAGGCTTGGTTCAACACCTCGCCAAAAGGGACTGTCTGCTCGAATGAGATAACTCGTATGGTTCCAGGAAATGCTGCAATCGCTGACCTCGCGACCGCCGGAAGCTCCATGGCCCCGTGAACCGCCAAAACGGTCTCCAAGTTTGCGTAAGACTGCTTAGAGAGCTGATGCAATATCTGAGGGATTAGACTCGGCCGCCGTGTAGAGAGCACGACTGAAACCGACGGCCAGGCGAACCGTTTAGATTGGCCTGCAAACTCCAATCCCTCAAGCAAAGGACCAGGTAAGAATCGCTTCAGTGCCACTCTACGGAGATCAATGGATCGAGATTCCCGTTCAGAAGCGGTGCCATTCACCGGACCTTCACCCTCTAATTGGGAAGTCAATCCAGCCCCCAAAAGTTCGGAGACGTGGGCATCAAGACGAACCGTCTTCAGCGGGACACCAGCTGATGCGAGCTGCGACAGCATCCGAGCTATGGGCCATGAGCAGCCTGACCCGAGTCCAGAAACATCAACCAGCTGGAAGGAGCGGAGCGCTGTCACGACATGTTCATTGAGCGTTCGGAATGGTTTCCCAACTGCGTTCCCCTCCGATGAGATGGTCCATGCGGCACCATCGGAGATGATCTCGGCGAGGCCCTTACCGGGGTAAGGGTCAAAACCGCGGGGCGAGAAAATCATCGGATCAATCGGCGGTAGCTCGACTTCGGCTCGTGTAGATGATGAGACACAAGTCGTAGCTTCCGCGAGCCACTGAGGCCGGCGCATATCCTGCGCAATGACATCTATTCCATCTACCACCGGTACCTGAGTTTGGTCCTCTGCTGCATCGATCCTCCTCGCCAGCGAATCGCCTACCGTCCAAATCGATGAAGCTAGGCTACTCACCCCGAGTCGCAGCCCCTGGTACGGCAATTGGCGCAGATCGTTGGGAGGATAGCCCACAACTGCTAACAGGAACGAGTGAATACTGGTCCATGACGAACCGCTGATCTGAGTTACATGGTGGCGGTCGACCGCACCAGTTGTCCTCACGTTGAGATTTTGGCCGCTACCTAGCTCCGGGATCCCCAGTCCAGATGTATCTGTGGCACTGTCCGGCAGGGCTAGAACTAGTGCCAGATTCTTGGCAACCCCCTCACTGGTCAACAGCGGAAGTGCTTCACGAGCTTGTGCCACGGAATCGAAAGTCAAAACATAGTCGTCATGCCAGGGGCCAGGACTGGATTCAGAAGGCAGACCAGCTGACGCCAGATCACGCAACGCCCATCTACTGGGTACATAGGGTATTTCAAGTGCCGCCAAGATTTGTGGAGCATCGACAGAGCCAACGCCACTAATTGTTCTCAGCGGCTTGACCACTGACGCTCCAGATGAGGTCATAGCGAAGGTCCCATCAGCGAAATCTACCAAAACGACGACGGGCTTTCATGAAAATCATATTAAGTACCGTAGATTGACCACTGCCATGAGAAGCCAAGAGTCCGTTGAGCTCTCGAATTTCTTTCTTCAAGCCGTTAATTTCGTTGTCCTTGCGGTCCAAAACCTTCTTGTCAGCGGCGTCATAGGCCACAACGTCCACAACATATTTGTCAGCGGCTCCACGCCTGAAGAATACTCGTGGTGCTGGCAAGTCCCACGCGTGGATACCCAGTCCCTCCGCTGAAATCCAACGTTCCACACCAACTTTCCGTGCCGTGGATTCGGCGTCGGCCCGTTCGCCTTGGCCAGCCAGCCATTCCGCATTCCAGAATTCCAGTGTTCCAGGAGCTCCATCAGCGACACTGCGCAATACTTCGACTCCGGGCAGGGCAAGGGACCCCCACATGGCCGACAAGCTGAAAGGAGTAAGAATCCATCCCGCCGGTAGTACAAGTATGGCGCCGACGTGCGGAAGAGCCGCGGGCAACCCTGTTGCAAAGCTGATGCGGGGATCGTTTTCGGTCCACGATGTCAGTGCGGCCAGTCCGTCCGAGGCGACATCGATGCAGATAGCCTCAAAGTTCTGGACCGACGACTCAAACAGCGACATGAGTGTATGTCTGACAGCATTCTGAGTAACACCTTGGCACAACAATAGAATCGTTGTGTGCGATTGCGGGACCCATGGCCCATGAATGTCTACCTTAGCGAAACCAGAGTTTTGGTCCTCTGGGGCTACGGATCCGTCGCCGAGCATTAATCGTCCAGTTTCCAGAAACCGCGGGTGTCCACGACGTGCTTGCCTACCAGTGACACAGTATCAATTTTACGGAACTTGTCGTGGTCCACCAGCAGGGCGACCACGTCGGCTGCAGCGATGGCGTCGTCCGCTGTCGCTGACGTGACGTTCGAGAATCCTTCGAGCTTCTTGGGCAGCACCTTTGAATGAGGCGTCACGACCAGGATCCTAGCGTCCGGACGCTGAGTAGCGAGCTTGTGAACAATCTCCACAGCAGGAGATTCACGCATGTCATCAATGTTTGGCTTGAACGCCAGCCCGAGTGCAGCAATGGTTGGTGATTCCTGATCCGTTATGGGAGCAAGAACCTCGTCCACGACATATTGCGGCTTGGAATCATTGACTTCTCGCGCCGTGCGAATCAGGCGGGCATTCTCAGGATCGGCAGCGACGATGAACCACGGATCCACGGCGATGCAGTGGCCGCCGACGCCCGGGCCCGGCTGAAGGATGTTGACCCTCGGGTGGTGGTTGGCCAACTCGATCAGCTCCCAGACGTCCACGCCAACATTCTTGCTGACAATGGAGAGTTCGTTGGCGAAAGCGATGTTGACGTCACGGTAGGCGTTTTCCACCAGCTTGGACAACTCGGCCGTGGTGGCGTCTGTTTCCAGGATTTCACCCAAGCAAAAGACCTTGTACAGTGCCGTGGCTGCTGCGGCCGCACCTGGGTTCAATCCACCAACAATGCGATCATTTGTCACTAGTTCGATCATGACCCGGCCCGGCAGTACACGCTCGGGGCAGTGGGCAAACAAGACCGCGGGACGTCCTTCCGAACCATCCAGGCTGAGATCGGGACGGGCGTCGAGGATGACCTCTGCCATGCGTGCCGTGGTTTGCGGCGGGGAAGTGGATTCGAGGATGACTAGCTCGCCACCCAGCAGCTGCGGCGCGATGGCGCGGGCAGCATCCTCGATGTAACTCAGATCGGCAGACTTGTCCGCGAGGAAAGGTGTGGGCACGGCAACAATGTACGCGTCAGCCCGTGGTGTTTCCTTTTGTGCGTGCAGGAAGCCCTGCGCCACCGCGCCGGCGACGTTGGCGCCGAGATCGGGCTCAACGAACGGCACTTCCCCTCTGTTGACCGCTTCCACGGTTGTTGCCGAAACGTCAACGCCAATGACCTTGACGCCGTTGCGTGCCAAAATGGCGGCGGTAGGCAGACCGATGTAGCCCAAGCCAATGACGGCAACGGTTTCAATGCCAACAGCAGCTGCTGATTTATATGTCGGTGTGTTCATTGGGATCCCCATAGAATTTTAGGTCGCCGGATGCCAGCAACTCGGCGTCTTCCACTTGCCAGGTGTGGCCGTCGCCGGCGCGTACCTGGTAAAAATTGAACCGATCGGCAGAATAGATCTGCATGCCGGATGTTCCTGCATTGCGCAAAAATCCCGTGTCCTCCCCCAGTCCGAGAGCCGGGAAGGGATTGGCAACGAATACTTCCTTGCGGGCCATAATGGTGGGTCCCATGACAAAGTCCGTGTACCTGTGTTCCTTGTGACCGAAACGAAGGATCGTGGCTTTGGACGCTGCAAGGTGCATGTAATGCGCCTGCTTGCCAACAACTTCAGCCCGTGAATAGTCCATGGCAAAGAGCTGGTCCGAGAGGTAGTCACTACCGTAATGGTCGTCGTCGTCCATCTTGGCCAGGACGTCGCCGTCAGCGGCGGCCACGCAGCGGTTCAGGCACTCCCCCAGCGATACATCCCTGCCGGCAGTCAACAAGGCCACTTCAGCCAGTCCGTAGCACTCCTGCAAGCGGTGCAGCTCGTCCGAAGCCAATTCAAAGCCGTGCGTCAGCAGCACAAGCTGGGTGGAAATCCCGTTTTGTGCAGCGACTGTGCGAAACACGTTTTCCACTTGCTGCGGACGGATGGTGGGGACGAGCGCAGATGCCGTCGGCCTTCGCATTCCTGATGTCCTGCCGGGCAGTGCCTGTTCAATTACGGATTCAACGCGGTGGGCGTAGGTGTGTTCCGCCCAGATCCGGCGCTGCGCCAGGTGGGCCGTCCTGTCGTTGAGTTCGGCATTCTTCACCAGTGCCCGGCTTAGGTTGGCCGCGGCAGTGCGGCTGTCGGCAACTGGGACTTCCTTGTCGGTGAAGAAGTTCCTGATGGCCGCACTGGGCGCGCTGATGACGGGGGTCCCTGCTGCTGAGATCTCGAAGATGCGCCGGGCACACATGCTGGCGGAGTCCACGACTGAGTTCACATTCAGGAAGACCTTGTAGGCCTTATATGCGGAGAGCATCTGGGGATAGGTCAGTGACCCGACAACTCGGGTGTCCAGCGGCGCAGGAAATTGGTAGTCCGGGTTGCCGCCCAGCTGCCGCGAGAAAATCTCCAGCCCTGTGTCCATCTTGCTGGAGGCATCCATGACGCCGTTGAGCAGGAGGTCCATTTGTTCGCGGCGCTCGGGGTATTTGTGTGCAAAGTACATGCCACCAAAAGCCACGTCCCGCTTGTGCCAGCCTTTGGCCGGGCGGACGGGATTGTGGACGGCGGGTTGGGCCGCAAAGGGCAGCACGTCGATGCGGTCGTGGCCAAGATCGGCGCGGTAGCTTTCAATCCGTCCCTCATCGGAGGTGAACACGACATCGAAAAGCCGGGCGGCCGGCAGGAAGTCGTCGTAGTGCGGCGGGTCTTCCTTGTTCCAAAAAACAGAGGGGATGCCCTTGGCCTTGCAGGCTGCAAGCATGTCGATGAACTGTTGCGCGGGGCCGCCATCGCCGCCAATCTTGCCGCGCCAGAGCCTGTCATTGCCCGCCCATGCAGATTCAATGAATACCAGGTCCAGGCCGTCCAGTTGCTGGGCCCAGGACTCCGGGTCCAGTGCCACTGCGTTCCATTCAAACCGGAAGGCCATGGCTGAAAAATCGTCGAGAATGACGCCGACTTTGAGGTCGCTTCGGCGTGCTTCACCGTGGGGAAGATTGGCAGGAGTGAAGGAGAGGTGGCGTTTCCTGCCCCTGCCGACCCAGCCGGCTTCGACTCCCTGGACACTGGTGGGTGCGGCAAAACCCAGGTCCACGCGGCGGCGGTTCTGCCATTCTTTCAGCTGTTCCGGTCCTCCGGAGCGCAGATGCCACAGGGCGGTCTTGGCCTCGTCGACTGAATACATCAGGACACCACCGTGTCCCGGAGGTCGGGAGTTCCGGATTTGACGATGTTGGACATCTCCAGGGACGTCCGCACGTCTGACAGGAGTTCATGAGCCGAGATGTTGTTACCCTTGGCGAGCAACCTGGTGAACTCCATGTACTTCTTTGTGACTTCCTTGGGGTCTCCATCCATGATGAGGTCCCCCTTGTCCAGCCAAACCACGCGCCCGGTCATGTCCTTGATGGTGGTCAGGCTGTGACTGACCAGCAGCACACAGCCCGCCTTGTCCCGCAACTCGTCCATGCGACGCTTGCTGCGTGCGGCGAATTGGGCATCACCGGTGTTCAAAGCCTCATCCACGAGCAGGATCTCAGGGTTGCCGCAGGCGGCAATGGCAAACCTGAGGCGGGATCCCATGCCTGATGAATATGACTTCATGGGCAGGTGGATGGACTTTTCAAGGCCCGATACTTCCACGATTTCATCGAAGCGTTCGTCGATCTCATCCCGGTTCAGTCCCATGGCAAGGCAGCCCAGAACAATGTTTTGGTCCCCTGAGAGTTCAGGCACCAGTGCGGCGTTGACGCCCAACATGATGGGGGTGCTTGAAGCATGGATGGCCCCGCTGGTGGGGCGCACCTGACCACTGACCAGCTTCATCAAGGTGCTCTTGCCCGATCCGTTGCGGCCGATGACGCCGACGGACTCGCCGCGGCGGACCACCAGTGACAGCTCGTTGAGGGCGTTGACGGTGACGGTGTTGGGGTTGGGTGTGATCCGCCGCAGGAATTTCCACCCGAGGCTGGGCGTCTTGGCCCGTTCCTCGGTGGAAATGACGCGGTACTTCATGGCCACATTGTCGGCAACGACACAGGGGTCGGCCAATAGTTTTTCGAGAAACTTATCCCCGGACATATGACTCCTCCGCTCGCCAGAAGAAGAGCATGCCAACAACAAGCGCGATGGAGGCCCAGGCCGTGAGCGTGGCCCATGACTCCCACGAGGGGGTCACCCCGTAAAGCACCGAATCACGGGTGATGTCAATAATGATGAACATGGGGTTGAGTTCCATGACCTTCAGAATTACCGGGTGGTCCTTGAACCGGTCAAGTGAATAGAAAACAGCTGACAAGTACATGACCAGCCGGAGCACGAACGGCAGCAGGTGCGTGACATCGTTAACTTTGGAGATAATTCGTGCCAAAATCAGCCCCACACCTAGGTTGAATGCAAACTGCAGAACAAGGACCGGCACCAACAGCAGCCAACGCCAGGAGATGGGCTCAACGGGCGGCACCACCAAAACGATCAGCAGCATGGCGACGATCATGGGAATGTTCGCGAGCAATTCGCGCAGATTCACGCCAATGGGAAGGGCTGCCCTCGGAAAACTGAAGCCTTGCACAAGGGACTGGTTTTGCTGCATGGAGCGGGCACCGTTCATGATGGCGCCAGAGGTGACCTGGTACATGAAAACACCGATGACCAGGTAGCCGATGAAGTTGGGGATGCCCTTGCTGGTGCTGAGCAGCAGGCCAAACACCAGGAAGTACGTCAGTCCATTGAACACGGGGTTCAGGATGAGCCATGCACTGCCGAGCTTGTCGCGGCGTGTGCCGCTCTGCACCCTGGCGCGGGCGTCGTAGTAGATGAACTGGCGAAAGTCCCACAGCTGGACAAGGTAGTCCAGGAACGACGGGCGTGCCCCCACCCTTTTGAGCTTGCTGAGATCAACTGGCACATCATGAACGGCGGCAGGCTTGGGCAGCTCCGCAACTACTTCAGTCATGCGTGCCACTCTGGCTATCCAACGACAATTCGACAACTTTCTTGTATGCCGCGCTGTAAGCGGCAGCATTGGCCGCCCAGGTGCGCGTTTCCAAAACACGGTGGCGGCCGGCCAGGCCCAGTTGGTCCCTTAACTCTTGGTCCAACAACAGCCCAGACAAAACCTTGGCCAAGTCCGCCGGATTGTCCGCCGCACTTAGCCTCCCGTTAACATTTTCTTCAATGATCTCACGGAGCGCGGGCAGGTTGCTCGCCACAACAGGCCGCGCACTGGCCAAGGCTTCCACCGGTTTGAGCGGTGTGACGGCCCGGGTGACGGCCAAATCCTTCCGGGGTACCACAAAAATATCAAGTGCTGCATGGTAAAGCGGGGTGGACTCGCGGGGAACCCGGCCGGTAAAAATGACCTTCCCGGCCAGCCCCAACCGCTTCGCCTGCTCCTGCAGGGCTGGCAGCGATGTGCCGTTTCCCACAATCAAGAGACGCAACTTGGGAAAGTCCGGCGCCAAGATGGCAAAGGCATCCACCAGGTGGTCCATGCCTTCATAGTCCACCAAGGAGCTGACGGTGCCGATGTAGTTGAGTTTCGGGTCCAAGCCAAGTGCGGTCCTGGCACCATCATGGGTCTTGGGAGCGTCTAGAAACTCTCCGCCCACGGCGTTCGGCGCGAGCAGCACCTTTTCGGCAGGGATCCCGGCTGCCACGATGCTGTCCTTCATGGTCTCGCCCAGCGTGAAGACCTGGTCGGCGGAGTGCATGACCGCTGCCTCGCGTGCCTGGAATTCAAGGTAGCGCTGGCTTTGCTTGGCCACCGCGCCACGAGTGGATGCCCACGTATCGGCCAGCTGGCCGCGGACCTCGTAAACCCAGGGGATGCCGAGCGCCTGCGCCACTGCGCCAACGACCAGTCCGTTGGCAAAGTGGGTGGTGGTGTGCAGCACCTGGGGCCGGAATTCCAGCGCCACGCGCAGCAATTCCTCAGCTTCCTGCTGCATTCTCGCATCGGCCGTGGCCCCCATGCGGGACGGCAGCAGCCGCTCATAGGTGATTCCGTCAACAACGTCCTGCCCGGCGGCAAGGACCTTGCCCACCTGGACCGGGTAGCCGAGCCGTGTCACGGCAAGCACGTCCCAGCCGGCGTCCCGCTGCGCCGTGAGGATGGAGTGGCTCCGCTGGGCGTAGCCGCTGCTGGTGTGCGGCAGGGAATTCGTCAGAAAGTGCAGCACGCGGCCGGGGACCGGGGCCATGCGTGTTGGAGGCAGCTCCGGGGTCCAGCCGCTGAACGTCCGCAGTTCCCCTGCCAGCCGGTCGTGGTGTCTGCCCAGGGCGCCCTGCTGGGAGGCGAGGGCGGCAACGGCAGCCGACATGTCGCCGTCGTACCACTTCCGCCGGGCCAAGGTGGCGGGCAGGCGCGCGCTTCCGGCAGCGGCGGGCAGGAACGCGTCGGCCCGCTCCGGCTGCCCGGCGGCCAGTGCGACGTCGGCGGCGAGCCGTGCCCGGTTGCCGGTCACTCCGTCGGTCCGGGCCTTGTCAAAGCGCCGTTCCAGGCCGGTGGTGTCGCCGGCAACGAAGGAGGCGATCAGGGCTGCCGGGGCGGCCGATGTGGGTAGGACCCGGCACACAGCCTTGGCTGTCGTCTGGACGAAGCGGGCGGGCAGGCGCCGGGAAAGCTGGAGAACGAGCACCACGGGATCATCTGAGATGTGCCGGGCTGCCGTGGATGCAGCCAGCACGACGTTTTTCAACAGCCGCACTAAACAGCACTCTTTTCCCGGACCAAGGCGGCAATGGTGTTCATGTATTTTTGTGCCAGCATCGGGTAGTTGGCGTGTTCGCAAACCCAGTCACGGCCCGTTGTGCCGGTGTGCAGGCGTGCCCTGTCGGCGGCCAGCTCGCGCCACAGCGCGGCCACGGCTTCGGGGGTGCATGCCACGACGTCGCCGCATTCGGCGTCCTTGACGATGCGAGCGGCCTCGCCGCGGACAATAGCCGTCACGTGGCGGCCGATCGACATGACCTCATAGGTTTTCGACGGCACGGTGGCCTCAAAGGATTTCCAGTCATCGCGCAGGGAGACGATGCACGTGTCTGCCTGCTTGTAGCGGTCAAGCACGTCCGCGCCCTGCAGGGACGGGTGAAAGGTGACGGGGGCGTTGAGTTCCTGCGCCAGTTCCATCAGGCCGGGGCGCTGGCTGCCGTGGCCCACCATGTGCAGGTGCATGGAATCCCCCACCAGGGCGCTGGCACGGATAACAACGTCCAGGCGCTGACTTTCGCCGTGGTTGCCCAGGTACAGGGCCTTGAAGGTGTCGGAGTCCACGGCGGGCGGGTCAAAAACGGGAACCGAATCCAGGTCCAGACCATTGCTGACGGTGACCACGTTCTTCACGCCGCGGGCCCGCAGGGTTTCCGCAAAGCCCTCAGTGACGGAAACGACCAGGTCGGCGCGCATCTGGATGGCCTCCACGACACGTTCCACAATGCTTTTGACGCTGCCCTTGACAATGCGGGCGTCGCGGGCCAGATCCGGCCAGGCGTCGCGCATTTCCACGATGAGCGGCACGCGCCGCAGTTTTGCCACGATGTAGCCGGCCACCATGATGGGCAGGCTGGGTGCGGTGACGATGACGACGTCGGCCTTGCGCCACATCAGGCCGGCCGGGATCGACATGGCGGCAGAGATCAGCTGGTCCAGGAGTCGGGCTGCATGGGAGTGGCCGCTGTGCGGGATGTAGGGGACGCGCTTGATGCGCTCCCCCAGCGGACCTTTTTGGCCGCGGAACGGCCTGCCTGCCACGCTGGCGGGAAGGCTGCGCCGGCCTTCCGGGAAGTGCGCGACGGGGGTGACAACATCCACGTCCCAGCCGGATTTCCGGAATTCACGGATGAGTGTTGTCCAGCGGCGCTGTGGCGGGCTGTTCTCCGGCCAGTAGGAGTGGATCATGAGCATGATGCGCAACGGCTTGCCGGAGCTGCCGCCGTGATCGGGCGCCCTCGGTCCCGTCAGGCTGCTCTTGAGTGACTGAAGCTTTTCAAGCACCGTCTGGCTGCTTCCCGTTCTCTGCGGCGGGAATTACCGCGGGTTCCTCGGCAGCCTTGGTTGCTGGTGACCGTCGGCCGGAGTGGCTCATGAGCCGGAAATATCCGACGCCCAGAATCACCAACACCACGATGGTGGCCAGCTGCACGCCCAAGGGGCTGCCTTTCGGCACCTTGTCGTTGGCAACGACCTTCGTCGCGGCCGTCTTGATTACGGGCGTGGTCACGGCTGTGCGTTCCAGTGCCACGTAGGTTTCGGCTATTGGCGTGGTCTGCACCACGGCCGTGTCGCCGGTGCCTTGGGAGGGCTGCGCGTGGACAGCACCGCCCATGAGAAGGCTCCACAGGGCAGCCATCATGACAGCGGCAATGGCCGCCGCAATCCATCGGCGGGTGAGCGAATGGCCCAATATTTCCCCTTAAGTACAACCATCCCGGCCGTGAAAGAGCCGCGAGAAGTGCGAATGTATGACCGCTGGATTCCGGCGAGACGCAAACCGAATAGTCCAAGCACGTTATTATCTCATATTCCGGCGCGCCCCCGGCCGGAGTGCCTATCAGCCGGGCTCGTGGGCCGCCAGGTATGACGCCAGGGAATCGTTGGTGAGCGCCTCGGAAATAGCCGAGATGGCGGCGTCGTCCTTCACCACGATGGACTGGCCGTCGACGCTGGTGCCGGAGCCGAGATTGGGCAGGGTGAAGGACTTTACATCCGAACCGCGGACGTCCCGCAAGCTGAGAGCCAGGCCTCCGAGTGTGCCGGCGTCCAGATCCTCATCGACCGTAAGATACGGGGGAACCTGGCTAACAAGATCATTAATCTTGACGGGATTCGCCAGCGTGGCGGGAGTGAGTGCGGTGCTCATGACTGACTTCAGGAAGATCTGCTGATTGCGCACGCGCTGGTAGTCGCCGTCGGCGAAGGCGTAGCGCTCACGCACAAAGCCAAGGGCCTGATCGCCGTCCAACATTTGGGGGCCGGCAGCAAAGTTGAACTTGTCGTCGGCCGTGGTGAACGCCACAGGAACGTCGACGTTCACGCCGCCAAGCGAATCGGTAATTGCCTTGAATCCCTCAAAGTCCACGATGGCGACGTGGTCGAGGCGGTTGTTGAAGAGTCCTTCAAGGGTTTCCACCACCAGCGGGACGCCTCCGTTGGACATGGCCGCGTTGATCTTGGCCTCGCCAACGCCGGGGATGTCCACCCAGGTGTCACGCATGATCGACATCATGACGATGTTCTTGCGGTCCCCGGGGATGTGCACCCACATCATGGTGTCCGAGCGCTGGTCTGATGCCTGGCCTTCGCCGGCCATGTCCACGGAGTCTGCGCGGCTGTCGCTTCCCAACAGCAGGATATTCATGGCTCCCGAGGCCGACTTGGCCGGGCGGGATGCGTCGTCGGGGAACGCGTCGGCGATCTTTTCCGTCTTGCTGTCGTAGCTGTGGGCAAGATTGGCCACAAAGACGGTGCCGACAATGGCGGCGACCACGACGAGGCCCAGGAACACCAGCAAAACATTGCGCGTGGTCTTGCGCTTTCGCCGGGTTCCGGCGGGCGGGACGGCAGGCCGGTCAGGATCGAGTTCATGAATCATGGACGTTATCCTTGCATGCGATTCTGGATGATTGCGGGACCGGCGGTAGTTTGCGCGGCTTTTTGCGTGTGTCGGTGATGGAGATCACTGGCCCTGCCCACCCAACGGGTCCTTCCCAGTTTGAGCCGATAAGCTGTGGACATGCCTCTGATTTCTCGTTCCTGGCGGATCGCTGTGCCCTTTGCTGCCGCTGCCGTGTTACTTCTGACCGCCTGCGCGCCATCGGTGACCATAACCGTGGCCGACGACGCCAACAATCCAGCCTGTGCACCGATGATGGTGGCCCTGCCGGATTCCCTTGCAGGCTCCCAGCGCAGAACCACCACCAGCCAGGCCACCGCTGCCTGGGGCGATCCCTCCCTTGTGGTCCTGCGGTGCGGCGTGCAGGTGCCCGGCCCCACCACCGACAAATGCGTCACCGTCAATGGTGTGGACTGGGTCCTCAAGGAGGGCGAGTCATCCTGGACCATCACCACCTATGGCCGCACGCCCGCCACCGAACTGGTGCTGGAAACGAACAAGATTCCCTCAGACACGGTTTTGACTGAAATTTCCGCCGCCGTGGCCAAGATCCCGGCGACCGGCGGTTGCCTTTAGCCAAGGCGCCGGGCGACACCTGAGGCCGGTCAGGCAGGAATGACCCGTTCCGCGCGAAGTGTGTCGAATAAGGCTGCGAACGAGGCGAGTGTGTCGGCGTGGCCGGTGAACCCGGCATTGCGGCTGCGGCTCATGTTGGTGAAGCATTCAACGGGGCGGTTGAGGTCGCTGTCTGTGTGCCACCAGGACGCCACTCGGGATAGGTCAGGTTCGGCGAGGCCTTCGCGTTCCACCAACTGACGCCATGCATCGACCTTGCCGGCCATCTGCTCTTCCAAGGGACGGGGCCGTTCACTGAAGCCCTCGGGTTCCACGCCAAGAAGCTCCGCAACCCGAGGCCACATCCAGCGCCAGCGGAAAACATCGCCGTTCGCCGTGTTGTACGCCTGGCTCGGCAAGCCAGGGGTGGTTGCCGCCCAGACCATCTGGCGTGCAAGCAGCCCACTGTCTGTCACATCCGTGACGCCATTCCACTGCACCTCATTACCGGGGAAGACAAAGGGCGTGCCCTCCGCGCGGCACAGGGCTGCCTGGGCGGCCAGGGTCTGGCCAAGATTCATGGCGTTGCCGATGGCATGTCCGATCATGGTGTGCGAACGGTGGACGCTCCAACCGAAATCGTAGAGATCGGCGGCCCGCCACAGCTCGTCTTCCTGGGCATAGTAGAAATTCGGTGCATCCAACCGGGGCTCGTCCTCGTGGAACGGGGTGTCCCGTGTGGCACCCGTGCCGTACGCCTCGAATGGGCCGAGATAGTGCTTGAGTCCCGTCACCAGGGCCACATGCTCCAGCTTCCCGGACGGACCGATGGCGTCAAGGACATTGCGGACCATGCCGGCATTGACCGAGATGTTTTCGGCCTCGGTGGGCATCCGGCTCCAGGCCGTGAAGTACACGTGCGTGGGATTGAGCCCTGCCAGTGCGGCCCGCACGGACTGCGGGTCGGTCAAGTCCGCCCGCACCGACTCGATGCCATCCTGGGGAGAAACCTCACGCCGGGACAGGCTGATGGTCCGCCACCCCTGAGCAACGAGTTCCCTGGCGAGCGCACTGCCTGAGATTCCTGTCCCGCCGACGACCAGCGCTGCTCCCTGGGTGCCAATTGATGCATTCATCGAAGGTCTCCTTGCTTGTCCACCCGCTTGTCTGGTGTACGGGTTGTTGTCCTGGCCATGCGGGTGTCCAGCCGGGTCTTCAAAGGATAAACGTTCACGTTGACGTTAATGTCAAAAGCCTGGTCTCCTGCCTGACACCCGTGAACGCCCCCACGCCATTCGCCTCCGGTAGCCGGCCTTCGGTAAACTTTGATGCGAACGTCAATGTTGTTCTCTATCGGGTGGCGGATCTGGGTTTGAAAATTGGTGAATTGGCGTTCCGCACCGGTGTGACGCCCCGGGCCCTGCGGTACTACGAGAAGCAGGAGTTGTTGCACCCGGAGCGGGAGAACAACGGGTACCGTTCCTATCCCGAGTCCGCCGTCATTCAGGTGGAGCAGGTGCGCGATCTTCTGGCGGCAGGCCTGTCCACACGTGTCATCCGCGTGGTGGTGCCTTGTTTTGACGGTTCCGGGCCGCAGCTGCGTCCTCAGGTGGACAAGGAGCTTGCGGAGAATCTGGCACGCGAGGTCGATCAGATGGGCGCCCGCATCGATGCCCTGACCCGCAACCGCGATGCGGTCCGCCGCTTCCTTCAGACCGCAACCCCCACCGCGTCTGACTGACTGCCGGCCGCCTCGCGGTGACTGAAGTAGGAGCCATTCCCGCCACGCATGCTCCGACCACGGCTCGGTACTGCCAGACCTAGGGGAAATCCACAATTGCCAGGTTGAGCGGCAGTTCATTGGTCCGTGATTCCGGGCTCGGCAGCTTGCTCTGCAGGAACATGCCGCCCAGGTAGTCGTCCGCATCGGCGATCTGCTGCGGGGCAACCTGTCCGTCGTAGTCAAAGCCCTTGAATGCGTAAGGCAACGAATCCGCCTCGAGCAGGCTCGGTCCATCCATCAGCTGAAAATGCAGATGTGAAGCATTGGCATTACCGGTGTTTCCGAGTTTCCCGATCACCTGACCTTCGGTCACCTTGTCGCCAGTCTTAACCGCGACCGATCCCGAGATCATGTGGGCGTACATTGCAAACACACCGCCGCCCAGATCGAGCACAACGTGATTTCCATCGACATTCTTGACAGTCAATTTCGCTGCCAACGCCGGGTTGCTGGCGGGCAGAACGCCAGGAGCATTCGCCTCCATACCGTCGAGGATCGAGACCACCGTCGCGTCGGCGACGGCGAGGATGTCCGACCCGTAGTCGACGTAGCTCTCGTTGCTGGTTTTGTCGCCGGCGTAGAACTCGCCCTTGTCATTGGTGCGCTTCCAATCGATCGCGAAGCGCTGACTGTTGTTGAGTTTTCCGTTGACCGACATCACCGAGCTGCGATGCGGGAAACCAGGTTCGCAGCAACCGTTGAGTGCAATCCAGTTGTCACCTTTCAGCGGTGGCGAGATGACCGGCAGCGTCCGGGTTGAGAGGGCGAGCGGGGTGCTCAGATAGTCGATCGGTCCCGGCGTGCCGAATGCCGGTGAGGCACCGCCGGTTCCGGAGAGGTGGTGGAGCAGAACTTTCGGTGCCTGGTCAAGCGAATCGAGGGTGAAGTCGATGAACAGGACCCGGCTCTCCTGCGGCGGAATCTCTACACTGTCGATGTAGCCCGCAGGCAAGTTGCGTAGTCGATTGCAGTTTCCGAAAGTGCACGTCGGATCGGTTAGCGCCGTACCGGAGAAGGTGGCAAGAATTTTCTTCGGATCCGTGCCGTCGACGACGTCGATCTTGTCCAAGGTGGCTGGCACCTTCGTGGCGTTGGTCAACTGCAGATCATAGGCAACGTGGTATTTTCCGTCTGTGCCGCGGAACGGAAGAGGAGGCTTTCCGATCGTGTTGAGCGTGATCGCGGTGAACGCATCCGGAACGGTCACGTCGGCAACGGAACTGTCCGGCGGTGACGCCGTCGTGGCGGGCGGCGAATCGGCTTTATTGTCCGACGTGCACCCGGTCGCAACAAGTGCGATTGCAACTATGAGCGAAACAAAAAGGATGGGCACACGGCGAATTCTCACCTGGGGCTCGCTTTCGTCAGTTGAAAGCAACCTACCACGTGCTGCCGCGCCTGCACAGGCCAGGGAGCACCATTTGAACGACTGCGTGCGTACATTCCCCGCTACGGCAACCACCTGCTGCTGCGCTGGATGTGAACTCGAGGCAAGATTGTTCTCGCCGGCCACAATTCCCGCTTCGAACAACGAGACGCCTCCGCACACCAATGCTGTCAGGCTTTCGCGACCAGCTTCCACAATGAGGTGACTTCGCGTGAGCGTGCGGCAAAGAAGGGATCGGCACGGTCCATGGAGCGCGGGTGGCGGGGCTCGGTATCCAGCCTGTCCTTAATTTCGAGCCCGGCCTTATCGATCCATTGGAGAAGTTCTTCGCGTGAGCGCAGTCCCAGGTGTTCGGCCAGGTCCGAGATGATCAGCCAGCCCTCTCCCCCAGGCTCCAAATGCCCGGCCAGGCCCGCAATGAAAGCCTTGAGCATGCGGCTCTTGGGGTCATAGACGGCGTTGTCCAGCAAGGTGTTGGCGGTACCAGGCAGCCACGGCGGATTGCACACAACGAGCGGCGCCTTCCCGGCCGGGAACATGCTGACAAGCGTCGGCTCCACAATCGTGTCCAGGCCGAGGTTCGCCAGGTTTTCCTGCGCGCAGGCGATGGCCCTGGGCTCGGTGTCCGTGGCGATGACGCGCCGCACGCCGCGCTTGGCGAGAATGGCCGCCAGCACGCCGGTGCCGGTGCCGACGTCGAACGCCAGCTCCTTGGACGGCAGCTCAGCCTGGTCCACCAGTGCGAGGTACTCGCTGCGGATGGGCGCAAACGTCCCGTAATGCGGATAGATAAGAGCGTCGAGTTCCTGCACAAAGACGCCGTTGCGGCGCCACTCAAACGCACCAACGGCCCCGAGCACGTCCTGCAGCGGGGTGACAGTTGCCTCGGCGACGTCCCCGGCCGCGGCCAACCATGCCTCAGCGACATCCGGGGCCCGGCGCAGCGCCACGGCGGGACCCGGTTCCAGCGGAACCAGCAACAAGCCGAGCATCCTTGCCCGCTGTGTCCGGCCCTGGCGGTAGCGGTAGAACGCCTTGGCGACGTCCTCGCCGTCGTGCCTGGAAAAGGTGGGCAGGCGGCGGGCTATGGCCGAGAGCAGCTGGCGGGCATTGTGGTAGTCGCCCTGCCACAACATGGCCGTGCCCTGGGCAGCGAGGCGGTAGGCGTCGTCGGCGGTCAGGGAGTCATCCACCGCCTGCACGGTCTTGGGCGGGTTGGCACCACTGGCGGAAAACCAGCGGGCCGAATGCTCAGCATCACCCTGCGTCCAGCTCAGGGTGGGGGCTGGCTGCAATGGCACAGTGCTCATGGGCGAAGGGGCTCCTCGGGGGAATGCCGGCGGCCGGGAAATGCCCGGTCGCGCGGCAGAATACGTAAGGCCCCAGTTTAGCGCCTGCGGGACGGTTTCTTTTGGGTGGGCCCGCTTGGGGCTCTCCCCTTCCTCGGCCCGCATCCCTTGGTCCCCGGGCCTTCGGCAAATGTATATTGTGAACAACTAAGTTGTGTGCAATGATCTTCTTATGGCAATTGTCGATGAAATGGTGTGCTTTTCCCTCTACTCCGCGACCCGGGCAACCACGCGGGCCTATACGGAGCTGCTGGAACCCTGGGGCCTGACCTACACCCAGTACCTGGTGCTGGTGGTGCTCTGGGCAGAAGGGGACAAATCAGTCCATGAGCTCGGCGAGATGCTGCAGCTCGACTCCGGCACACTCTCCCCCCTCTTGCGCCGCATGGAGACGAAGCTCTTGATCGAGCGAAAGCGCATCCACGACGACAACCGGATAGTCACGATTTCCCCGAGTGCCAAGGCGGCAGAACTCCGCGGGGAGCTGTCCCACATCCCGTCCGCCATTGCACACGCCACCGGGTTGCCGGACATTGCGGCGGCCCGCGAGCTCATTGGCACCCTCCAGCGACTCACCGTCGCCATGCGCGGCATCACCGCAAGCAACAACTGAGCCTGATCAAAGTCAGCTCCACCCCAATCTCCGGACAGCGATGCTGTTTGGCTCCACCGAAAAACGTCGAAAGGCACCCATCATGAACGCTCTCTACACCGCAGAAGCACTGTCCACCGGCCAGGGACGGGAGGGACGCGTCGCCACCTCGGACGGGTCATTTGATGTGTCCATGACTCCGCCCAAGGAACTTGGCGGTTCCGGTGCCGGGACCAACCCCGAACAGCTTTTTGCCGCAGGATTCGCCGCATGTTTTCACTCGGCTCTGCACGCAGTGGCGCGCGGGCGGAAGATCAAGGTGGAGAACTCAACGGTGGGCGGCCGGGTGCAGATCGGGCACAATGACGAGGGCGGGTTCAAGCTGGCAGTCGAGCTGGAGGTCGTCATTCCCGAGTTGGAGCACGCGCTGGCCCAGGAACTCGCCGACGCCGCCCACCTCGTGTGCCCCTATTCCAATGCCACCCGCGGCAACATCGACGTCGCTGTGACAGTCTCCGATGACTGAGGCCCGCAGGGGATTCCTCGCCCGGCTCACGGAGGGGAAATTGGCAACCTCCAAGCCTCGGACCGCTCTGCGTGTGGTGTTGGGTGCCTTCCTCGCCTACGCGGGCATCAGCCATGTGACGGTTGCCCGCCAGGAATTCCAGGCCCAGGTTCCAAAGTTCGTGCCGCTCGATCCAGACTTTGTGGTGGTCGCTTCAGGCATTGCCGAAATGACCCTTGGGGCGGCCCTGATCTTCCTGGCCCGACGGCGCGTCCCGGTCGGCTGGATCGTGGCGCTGTTCTTTGTGGCGGTGTTTCCGGGCAACCTGGCCCAGTGGCTGCATGCACGCGACGGTTTTGGACTCGACACCGATTCCAAACGATTCGTCCGGCTGTTCTTCCAGCCGGCGCTGATTGCGGCTGTGCTGTGGTCCACCGGGGCATGGCGGGACCGGCCCCGCACCGTGGCACAGCAAACCAGGCCAACGTCGTAAGAACAAGCATGGGGCCTGGTTCCCGCGGGACCAGCTACACGCCGAGCATCCTCCCACGCTGCGTCCGACCCTGCCGGTAGCGGCCGAACGCCTAGGCGACGTCCCCGCCGTCGTACCTGGAAAAGGTGGGCCGGCGGCGGGGATTAAACGGCGCACGCCGCTTTTCGCCTGCCTTCCCTCTGCGTGCTGCAGGAAGGCCGGAGTGCGAAAAGCGGCGTGCGAGGGGCGACACGGTGGCGGGGGGAGTTTCCCGGACCGGCTGTCTGCGTTTAGGTCCGCTTCAAGTTCTTCAGTCCATCGATGCCGACTGCCAGAACGATGACCAGCCCCTTGACAACGAGCTGATAGAAGAACGGCACATTCATGAGCACCAGTCCGTTGCTCAGCACGCCAATGATCAGCGCCCCGATGAGGGTCCCCACGATGCGGCCGCGGCCGCCCGCGAGCGCGGTACCACCAAGAACCACGGCAGCAATCGCGTCGAGTTCATAGCCTTCGCCGGCCTTGGGCTGTCCGCTTTCAACACGGGCAGCGAAGATGATTCCGGCCAAACCGGCACAGGCGCCCATGATGAGGTAAACCCGCACGAGCGTCCATTTGACCTTGATACCTGCGAGCCTGGCGGCCTCTTTATTGCCACCAATGGCGTACACGTGCCGGCCGAATTTAGTGCGTTCCAGAATAAACCACAGGATTATGTATACGACCGCCATGAGAACTACCGGGGTGGGTATTCCGGCGATGGCACCGTTCCCGAGCCCGCGGAAGCCCAAATCACTGGCGATCAGGGGCTGGGCATCAGTGAGGGAGTACGAGAAACCACGAATGTAGGTCAACGCACCCAGGGTGATGATGAAGGCAGGGAGCCCCAGGTACGCAATGAGCGTTCCATTGATCAGCCCGGTGGCCGCCCCCACGATGATTCCGCCCAGGACGGCGACGATGGCCGGCGCTCCTGCGGTCCACAGCAAAACTGAGCTGACGCCTGTCAACGCAACTACCGAACCGACGGAAAGGTCGATGCCTCCCGTCAGGATGACCAACGTCATGCCGCCTGCAAGGATGGCGTTGATGGACACTGCACGCGCCACGTTGACAGCGTTGTCCAGGCTGACGAAGTTGGGTGCCATTACACCCATGAAGACCACGAGGAGGACCAGGACGCCCAGAATTCCAAATCGATCCCAGAGGTGGGCGATGTCCCGCCCCTGCCGGACCGGCACTGACACTTTGTTTATTTGAGTGGTTGTCATATCAATTTTCCCCCATGAGTTGGGTCTCGGAACGCCCGTCAGCTACTACGCCGGTGGCATACATCATTACGGACTGCTCTGTTGCTTCCTCGCGGCTGAATTCCTTGGCAATCCGGCCATCGTGAACCGCAAGGATCCGATCGCTAATTCCCAACGCTTCCGGCAGGTCTGAAGAAATCATCAGGACGGCAACCCCCTGGATCACCAAATCGTTGATGATGCGGTAAATCTCTTGCTTGGCACCAATGTCCACCCCCCGTGTCGGCTCATCCAAAATGAGCACCTGGGGTTGGACAATCAGCCAACGGGACAAAACGACCTTCTGCTGGTTGCCTCCGGAAAGCCCTGAAACCAGCTGGTTGATCGAGGTGCTCCGTACCCGAAGGGAATCAACTTCCTGGCTCACCGCTGTGCGAATCTTGTTTCGCAGGAGCCATCCGAAGGTGCTGAAACGGTCCAGGGTGCTCATTACCGCGTTGTCGCGGATGGACATGTCGAGGAACAGCGCCTGCTCTTTCCGGCTTTCCGGAAGTAGGCCAATCCTGTTGGCAATGGCATCTGCCGGTGAGTTGATCGCCGTCACTTTTCCGTGGAGGCTGACAGTTCCTCCGGATTTTGGGTCGGCACCGAAGATCATCCTGGCCATCTCGGTTCTTCCGGCTCCCACCAGGCCGACGAGACCGACTACTTCTCCGGCCCTGACGTCAAAGTCAACGGGGCCAATCTTCTTGCCGTCCGTCAATCCCTTTATGGAAAGGACAATTTCGCCTGAGGCACGGTTCTCATGAACATAGAGATTCTCGACGTCCCGGCCGACCATGCGGTTGACGATTTGCTCAGGCGTCACTTCTCCCCGATTGGTGGTGCTCACCCATTGGCCATCTCGAAGGACGGTGATTCGGTCGGAGAGCTTCCACACCTCCTCCATCCGGTGGCTGATGTAGGCAAGGGCCATGCCCTGGGACCGCATCTCGTCAACCAGCTCGAAAAGCCTGTCCGCTTCCGACTGTGACAGGGACGCCGTCGGTTCATCGAGCACCAGAATCTTGGCATTCTCAGCCACCGCCCGGGCAATTTCCACCATTTGCTGCATGCCGACGCTTAGGCCGCCAATCGGCTGGTCAACGTGGATGTTGGCGCCAATCCGGTCGAGTTTCTCGCGGGCTGAACGCCGCATTTGCCCCCGGTCGAGGATCCCGCCCTTGGTCGGTTCCTGCCCCAGCGCCAAATTCTCCGCAACGGTCATGTGCGGGACCGTGTTGAGCTCCTGGTGGATGATTGCGATGCCCTTTTGGAGTGCATCCCGGGGCCCCTGGAAAGTAACAGTCTCACCATTGAGCTCAATAGTTCCGTCGTCCGGCGTATACACACCGGAGAGAATCTTCATGAGCGTAGATTTACCCGCCCCGTTTTCGCCCATCAGGGCGTGCACTTCTCCGGCATGGAGTTCGAGATGGACGTTGTCCAGTGCCTTGGCTCCGCCAAACCTCTTACTTACACCGGTCATGCTCAGTATCGGTGGTCGTGTCATTGTCCTACTGCCTCACATCAATGAATTCGGGATTTAGGTGATGGGGTGCAAGCTGCACCCCACCACCAGGCCGCTACTTCCAGCCCTTGTAATCTGCCAGCTTGGCGCTGTCGACAATGTTGCTGGGCACGAGGACCAGCTCGCTGTCAAGCGTTTCTCCCTTGCGCAGCTTGACAGCCATTTCCAAGGCGGTTGATCCCAGAAGGTTGGGGTCCTGGGCCGCTGTGCCCTTGAACATGGAGCTGCTCTTTGACATTTCCGCCACAGCCTCGGGTGAGCCGTCCACGCCCGTAATGATGAGGTCTGTCTTTCCGGCCTGCTGTGCCGCCAGGTTGGCACCGAGGGCTGTTGGATCGTTGACTCCGAAGATGCCGACGATGTTCGGATTTGCAGTGATCATGTCGGTGGTCAGGGTCAGTGCCTTCTCCCGGCCATTGTCACCATTCTGCTGACCGACAACCTTGACATCAGGGTTTTTCGCCAGTGATTCTTCGCAACCCTTAACCCTGTCCTGGATGGAGGTGGTGGGGGTTCCATCAACGATCAGGATCTCGCCCTTGCCGCCGATTTGCTCGATCAAGCTGTCGCAGGCAATTCGTCCGGCCTGTACGTTGTCAGTCGTGACGGTGGCCTCGGAGTTCTTCGCCCCAACGTCAACTGCGACGACTGTGATGCCTGCGTCCCGGGCCCGCTTGACTGCCGGTCCGACGCCCTCGGAATCAACTGCGTTGATCAACAGGACGTCAACCCCTTGCTGGATGAACGCGTCGACCTGGTCATTCTGTGCGGCCAGGTCCTGGCGGCCGTCCTGCGCAGTGTAGGTGGCGCCCAATTTTTCTGCTGCTGCCTTGACACCGTTGTTCATTGAAGCAAAGAAGGGATTCCCCAAATCCTGCACCATCAGTCCCACTGACTTCACTTCGGTGCTTTTCGCACCTGAGCCGCCCGTATCGATTTGATCGGTGCAGGCTGTCAGGGACATGGCACCAATCGCCAGGATGCCGACGACGGCTGTACTTACACGTAGTTTCATTGCTTTCAATACTCCTTTGTAAAAATAAGCCAGCGAAAATTCCAACCCGTTGCTGCTGACGCCGCCGCCCGTTTCGAATTCGAAGGGCGGAGATCCGGCGTCGATGAGATCCCGAGACAACGTTGTCTGAACATACTATAGAGTGAAGACAACGTTGTCCAAGTCACATTTCTCAACTCAGCTTTTCGAAAAGGAGAACCTTGACCAAACCAGCCCTGCCCCCACGACGGCCGACCATGACTGATGTCGCAGCGTCCGCCGGCGTCAGTCTTAAAACCGTTTCGCGCGTCATAAACGGGGTCGAGACAGTCGATGAACAAATGGCGACGCGAGTGAGAGCGGCCGCAAAGGAATTGGGTTTTCGTGCCAACTTTGCTGCTTCCAGCCTGCGATCCGGAACGAGCACACGCACTATCGGCCTGTTGATCAAGGACCTCAGCAACGAGTACTACGGAACCATCGCCGCTGCCGTCACTGCTGTCGCGAAAGCGCACGGAACCCAAGTGATTACTACGGTTTCCGGCGAGGATCCTGCCGAAGAGATGGATGCCATCAATGATCTTTGCCGGCGCCGGGTGGACGGGCTCATCATCGTGCCGACCAACGGGGACCACAGTTCCCTCCAAACAGAAATTGATTTGGGCATTCCCATGGTCTTCATCGACCGCAGGCCAAACAATCTCGCCGCGGATACGGTGGTTCTGGATGATTATGCAGGCGCTTACGCCGCCACCCGGCAGCTGATCGAGTCGGGGCATGTCCGCATCAGCGTTCTCGTGGACACACTCAACATGGACACCATGCGGCTCCGCTTGGACGGCTTTCGCGCGGCGCTTGCGGACGGTGGCATGGAACCCGACGAATTGTTGGTTGGCCATGACGTCCACGGCCCCGACGAAGGTGCAGCGTTTACCCGTTCGATGCTTGGACTGCCCGATGCCCCAACAGCCTTCTTCTGTGGCAACAGCAGGTCGGCCATTGGTGCGTTGGCCACCCTGTGGGAGCAGCAAAGCAACGCCGCTTTGGTGTGTTTTGACGATTTCCGACTGTCCGGCCTCATGCCGCGCCCGATCACCATCATTAAATACGACACACATTTGCTGGGAACCTCTGCCGCCGAACTGCTCTTCAGAAGAATCGCCGGCGAAACCTTCCCCCCCGAAACCGTCGTCGTCCCAACGCAGATTGTTGAGCGTGGGATCAGCGCTGACGGCCACCGAAACCATCACCTAGGAAAACAATGACGCCCTTGCATTTACGCAGCAACCAACCCTCTGCCCGCTTTTACCAAGGTGGATCAAAGATTCGCTCTTTCCGCCCCGCCAGCGGGGTGGCAGCTCCGGGAGATCGAGTTCCCGAGGACTGGGTCGGGTCCACCACCACAATCTTCAACGAAAGCCCCACGGGCCTGACAACGCTCCCCGACGGAAGAGTCCTCAAGGAAGTAATCGAAGCCGACCCCCTGCACTGGCTCGGAGCGGATCATGTAGCCAAATACGGTGCCGACACGAAGCTTCTAGTCAAATTGCTCGACGCCGGACAGCGGTTGCCTGTCCATATCCACCCGGACCACTCCTTCGCCGCCCACCACCTGCAACGGGACCACGGAAAGGCCGAAGCCTGGTTCATACTTGACGCCGGCACCGTGCATCTTGGCTTTAACCGCGATGTCACCGCGACCGAACTGGCCGATTGGGTCGCGGGACAGAACGTTGACGCCATGCTTGCGGCCATGCACGCAGTTTCGGTGTCGCGAGGCGACAGCGTCTACGTTCCGCCAGGGCTCCCCCATGCAATCGGGGCCGGCGTCTTCCTGGTCGAGGTCCAGGAACCCGAAGACCTTTCGATTCTTTTGGAGTGGAAGGACTTCGCCATCGATGGTCCGGGCCAGGGTCACCTGGGCCTTGGTTTCGAAACAGCCCTGCAGGCGACGGACCGGAGCGGGCATTCCCCCAGCAAAATCAACGAGCTCATCGTCAGGCAAGGCAAGGAAGGGTCCACACTCGCGCCCGGAAGTGAAGAATATTTCCGCGCTGAAAGCCACGATGTGGCTGAACACCTGATCCTGGCACCGGGGTTCAGTGTCTTGATCGTTACGAGCGGTCAGGGCACCCTGACCTTGACGGATGCTTCTACGCTGCAACTCACCGAAGGTGACACCGTGTTGGTGGCCCACAGCGACGGGCCCGTGGAATTGACCGGACAATTGTCGATTGTCAGGTGCCAGCCTCCGGCGTGAGCGGGCCGCGGGGCAGGCTGTCTCGATCGTGTTGCCATCCATCTGACGGGAGAAAGAATCACTGCCGGTCATGTGGATGGCAGCACTCACAGTCTCGTCACCCACCGCTGTGTGTTGATCAGCAGGTTTCCGTTTGGCTGTCTCGAACTGAATGGTTCAGGCGGTGGCAGGGGTCAACAACTCGAAAAGAGTCAGTGAAATACTGGCCGAGTGATGAAAAAACCGGGACCTGCGAAAATGGCTGACTGCTGCCATTGATGCATCGGCGGTTGACTCAGGCTTCAGCCTCGACGCTTCCCAAATTGCCGTACGAAGCCGACTCTTGGACCTGGGCGAAGATTTATTTGCTCCTCGCCTACGCCGGTGGCGGGTCAGAAGCCTCTATCTGTGGGGTGAAGCGGGCACTGGGTGGTGCTGGACTTGCTGACTTTCGACAAAGCTGACCCAGAGGCCCAACAGCGACTCATCAACGTCATTGACATTCTTTGCGAATCAAATACACAAACGACGGTTGTTTCTTCTGCGTCAGCAAACGAATTCAGGGAAGGTGCCAAGCACCGCCCCGATGCCTTCAGAATGCTGAGCCGGCTGCAACTGCTGCAGAACATGCCTGCCGCAATCGCTGTGTAGAAGTGCGCGAGCGTTGCCGAAAAACCCACCGTGCCGGAATTCCAGACGTCGGTGCGCCGTGGCCAACTCCAACTCGGCGGTGAAAAGAGGCTCAATGTCCCATCGCTACCGGCACAGCCAGCAGTCGGGACAGGAGTGGATCCAGCACCAGTTCGGTGGTCCCGTCCTCGGCCCGGTAGATGCCGGCTATCTCCAACATCACGTAGCCGTGCAAGGCGCTCCAAACTTGGCCGGCCAAGTGCCGGGAATTCTCGCGCCGGATCAGTCCAGCGCCCATCACCCGGTCGAGGGCCTCGGCGAGGGCCGTGAACGTGTCTCTGCCGACGTCCATTTCTGCGCGGGACAGCCGGTATCCCCCTAGAGAGGCGCCGCCGAACATCACAGTGTAGAGATGCGGGAACTCCAGCGCATTCTCCCGGTATGCCCGACACAACCGGACAAGGTCGTCGAGCTCGTCGTCGGTGTGCTCGACGGCGGCCAGTCGCTCCCGAAGTCTCGCGAAGCCTTCGGCCACCAGCTCCCGGACCAGGGCGGGCATCCCGCCGAATTGAGTGTAGACCGCCATCGTCGACGTGGACGCCTCCGTGGCCAGCCGCCGTGCCGAGAGGGCTGTGGGGCCCTCCTCGCTGAGCAGCCGGGCGGCCACTTCCAGCAACTTCCAGCGGACTCCGGAGGCCAAACCGGAAGTGGGCGCAGAGGATTCTGATGGAGAGTTCATGGTTGACAGTATTGCATAACAGCGTTATACCTGAACCTATAACACTGTTATTGGAGGATGTTGACATGACGAATCGCTATCTTCAAGGAAGCCTTGCTCCCGTCAGCGAGGAGCACACCGCGACAGACTTGCCCGTGACCGGAGAAATACCTGCCAATCTCGACGGTCGTTACTTGCGGATAGGGCCAAACCCGGTGCTCGATCCAGGAGACAGCTATCACTGGTTCCTCGGCGACGGCATGGTTCACGGCGTCCGCATTGCCGAGGGCCAGGCCAAGTGGTACCGCAACCGCTATGTCCGGTCCGCCCACGTCACCGACGCGCTCGGTGAGCCCCGGACGCCCGGCAGCGGCAAGCCCGGTGACTTCGCGGCGAATACCAATGTGCTCGAGCACGCCGGACGCACACTGGCATTGGTTGAGTCCGGTTCCCCGCCCTATGAACTCACTGGGGAGTTGGACACCGTCGGGCCGTGTGACTTCGGCGGCACCCTAACCGGCCCAATGCAGCGCGGCGGCTACACAGCCCACCCGCACGAGGATCCATCGACCGGGGAACTGCATGCGGTGTCTTACAACTGGCTCCGAGGCAACCGGGTCAACTACTCGGTCCTCGGCACCGACGGCCTGATCCGGCGCTCGGTCGACGTCCAGGTCGGTGGCAGCCCGATGATGCACGACTTCGCACTGACCGAGCACTATGTGGTGCTCTACGACCTGCCGGTTGTCTTCGACACGTCGATAGTCACACGCACGATGCCACGACTGATGCGGCTGCCTGCGCGTCTCATGATGAGCCGGCTGATCGGGAAGAACCCGCTGCCGGACAAGGTGATTGACGGGATTGCACGCGGAGCGGCCACCGGCGGCGAACAAGCCCCGAGCGTGCTGCCCTACTCCTGGGACCCGAAATACCCCGCCCGGATCGGGCTGCTGCCGCGTGACGGCGGGAGTGAGGACGTGCGCTGGTTCGAGATCGAGCCCTGCTTTGTCTTCCACACCCTCAACGCCTACGAGGAGGGGCCACCCGATGCTCCACTCAGCGTGACCATTGACGTCATCCGGCACGACAGGATGTTCGCCACCGACCTGCACGGTCCAAACGAGGGGCCCTCGACACTGACCCGATTCACGATCGACCTTCTGGCCGGCAAGGTGCGCGAGGAGCAGTTCGACCAGCAGTCGCAGGAGTTCCCGCGGATCGACCAGCGGGTGACTGGATCCCGTCACCGCTATGGTTACGCGGTCGGCTTCGAGCGCGCCCTCGGAGGCGACGGCGTGATCAAGCACGACCTCGTCGCCGGCACTTCCAAGGTCCGCCGACTCGGTACGGGCCAGGAGGCCGGTGAGTTTTGTTTTGTGCCACTGTCCGACGCCTCCGCGGAGGACGAGGGCGTACTGATGGGCTATGTCCTCGACCGGGCAAGCGACCGGAGCGACCTTGTGCTGCTTGACGCACAGACCCTCGACGACGTCGCCCGGGTGCACCTTCCGGGTCGAGTGCCCGCAGGGTTCCACGGCAACTGGACACCTGCCGGCGCCGGCCGATGACGCAACCCTCGAACGCCCACACAGCTACGGGAAACCTGACTGATCAATAGTCAATCCACGGAACGGCCATCATGCAAGGACGGAGTGGCTGTTGGGAGCCGTGATCAACAGGACTCCGCCTCAACCGCCATTCCCAACCGTGAACCAAGCTGCAGTCTGAATCAACAGCCGTAATTGGCGAACACCAGACTCCAGCGAACAGTGACTGCGTCTGGAGCTCGCAGGCGCCGACCTGCAATGAGCCCTCCCCTTTACTGCAGGAGCGTTGCCGAAAAAGCACCCATATCTGCGCGAGCGTTGGTATTGGGGCTAGCGGAGGCCGGAAAGACGGTCATCCAGGCTCCCTCAGCGAACACAAGATCGGTGACCTGCGCAGCCACGGCATCACTGCCTCCAACCATCTTGCCGTCAGCCTGCACTGAGCTTGGGCTCTACCTCGGTTTCTAGCGCACAAATAGGGTGAGAAACCAGATGATAACTAGCGTTGAAACAAGAACCTGAGCGTAGCCGATTGTCATCGCGGCCAGCGCTAACTTGTCCCCGCCACCCCCAGTTTGCGAAATTTGGCTCCGTGCAATGTGTCCCATAACTACCGCGGGAACGGCCAGCCCCGATACGCAGGCGGCGCAGAGGGCAATGATCGACAAAACGTTCTTCTGGTTGGCTGCCTCTGGGCCGACTTTCGGTTTGGTCGGCGGCTCAGGAGGCATGAAGGCAGCAAGCCATAGGAACCCGGCAAGGGAGACCCCCAAGCTTGCCATGGCAAAATACCCGTTGCCTGTCAAGAAGCCAAACATCGTAGAAACGACGATAATTGCAAGCGCAACACCAGCAAAGATTCCCTGGTCAATTGTTGACATCGGCACACGGGGAACGGATGAAAGCTTGACTTCTTCCGTTAGCAAGTCGGACATCTCTACCTCGAATTTTTAGTGGCGGTCAGGGTGCGAAGTCGTCTAGTCGAAAGCTTCATGGGTTCCTGAAGGGGTAGCACCGGACGGTTTGGTGATCAACGCTGCGGCTGCGAGAGCTTTCCAAGACGCTAACACTCGGCACGCTAGCTCTTTGCTGCCTCCTAGGCAGATCCAGCAATCTGTCCCCCAAATGGGTGACAACCAGCTCAAGCCCACAGGATTCCAGTAGAGATTGGGCAACATAGTTGGTGATTTTGCGCAAGCCGAGATCTGGATTATACGGGTCGAATACCCCGCCATTCTTGGATTAGCTACCTATGACAGCTCCACGTAAATCTCATCCTGTGGCGCGGTTTCATCAAAGGCGAGAATGGTCACCTGTGGCTGCTCGCCCACAGGCAGGGCGCGGGCACGGACGGCCCCCGATGTAGCCTGGTTTAGGATCTCCACGAGCTGCTTATGCGCACGGTCCAGGATGGGCTGCGGCAGGGGCGACTTCCTGTCATCGAGCAGGTCCACCTTCACTCCACGCTGCCGCGCTGCCCGCCCGGCCTGCAGGACCTCCTCCGTGGCCAGCCCCCGGCCGCGGATCTGGTCCCGCAGCTCTGCCTCAAGCAGCACCAGGTCCTTGCGCTGCTCCTCGCTCAGATTGCCCTGCGCGATGGTCTCCAGCGCGGGTCGTGCCCGTTCCTCCAGCTCGCGCATCCACTGGTCGCGGTAGAGATTGCGGGCGTGTTCGCGCGCCAGCCGCCTGGCCGATTCGTTGCTCTGGGCGGTGAACGCCTCGATGTTGGCGCGGCTGCGCCCCAGCATGACCTGCACGGCTGTGGCGATCACCATCCACATGACCGGCGTCAGCACCAGCGCCAGCGCATCCACCAACGACAGCCCATGCGCCCTCGACGCCGTAAAGTCCAGCACCGCGAACAGTCCCATGCCCAGCCACGCCAGCCGCAACCGGTTCCTGAACGTCATGGCCACCAGCAGCATCTGGATTGCCCCTGCCTGCCACGCCGCATAGCCCGGATGAATGCCCTCAGGCAGAACGCCGGTCACCATCACGTCCATAAGCACGACGCCGGCCACCACACCCCACGCTGCTGGCAACGGAAGCGTATGTTGCTCTGTTTGCCAGCAGATTACTGCCACGAGTGCCAGGCAGATGGCCATCGCTGCCACTGCGGGCCCTGTTGCCGTGACCTTGTGCAGGTTTGCCAGCCCCATGACGACGTGAGCCACGGGCATCGGGATGGCGAAGGCCAGGACGAGCCACCCGTTAATTGTGCGGTCCATGTGCCCCTCCGTTCCACGTCAGCGTGACTGTTGTGCCATCGATGCCGTCAATGTCGGCATGCCCGCCGGCGGCGCGCATGCGCTCCAGAATCGAAATCCGAACCCCCATACGTTCCATGGGGATTTCCGTGAGGTCGAAGCCAGGACCGGTGTCTGTAACTATCACTTGGACCTCTCGCTCCGTCACTGTGATCTTGACTCGAACGACGGAGCCGGTGGCATGCTCGGCGGCATTGCGTACGGCCTCGGTGGCTGCCTGATGCAACGCGCCTGCCACCAGGATCGGAATCTGCTCCGGAGACTCCTCCCCCTCGGCTGCCCTCCCCAGCTCCAGCTCAACACCATGGCCGACCACGGCGGCCTGCATCCTGCTCAGCCACTCGCCGATGGTGAGGAAACCGTCGTCGGAGGTCTCAGCGTCGTGCTTCACCACCTCAAGCTGGGCAAGTGCCTCAGTGGCCGCACGGCCGGCGGCATCCTCAACCTCGCGGGTGCGGGCTTGGGCGGCGACGATGAGCGTGCTGAGAATGATGTCGTGGGTGAGCGCGTCGAGGCGCATGCGTTCCATTGACTCGGCCTCGGAGCGGGCGGCATCGGCGAACTTTGCCACGGCGTCTTCAGCGGCCTGGTCCTGCTGGCGGACGGCGCGGCGCAGGGCCCAGATTGGGGCGACGATCACCGACGTCATGGCTATGGTGAGCAGCGCATCCTGCCAGGAATCTGCCCACAGTCGCGTGGATCCGGCCGGCAGGAGCGGGATGATGAGGACTAGCACGGAGAACAGCAGGCCGTAGAGGGTGGCGGCCTTGATGTTGCGGGCGACGGCGGCGAGGCCCACCCCGGCGCCAGCGATGCCCCACGACCAGGGGCGGGCGTCGGGGCTCAGTCCGTTGCCGATCAGGCCCAGATGCCACAGCAGGAAGCCGAGGAGGATCATCCACGCGACGATGCCGGCGAATGTCCTTCTTAGTTCTCCGCGTTTGGTGGGGATCATGGTCGCGAGCGTAAGGGTTGGGATCAGGCAGACGAAAAGTGCGTAACCGAGTCCCATCCGGCGGCCGCCGGTTTGAAGGAGGTCGGGCAGGGCCAGGGCGACCAGCACCAGGGCGAATGCGCCGATGCTGCGGGCCAGGACTATTTCCGTGAGTTCGACGGTGTTGGGTTTGGTCGTTGCTGTCGTTGTCTTGGCGATCTGGTGGCGGGTGATGGTCATGTGGTCTACAGAAGTTCGCCTGCGGAAATGACGCCGTCTTCCATGGCGCGGTGGTAGAGCTCCAGTTTGGTGGGCGCGTAGCGGCCGGCTGCAGCGTACTTTTCCCGGATGCGTTTGATGTTGGTGCCGACGGTGTTAGCGGAGATGTTCATCCTGGCGGCGATCTGGCCCCGGGTGAAACCGGTCGCGTAGAACTTCAACGTTTCACGTTCGCGTTCGCTGAGTTCTGCGGCGATAAAACCGGGGTCCGAAGAGATTGCGACCGCCAATTCCTGGTTGTCAATGGTTTGCCCCGCAGCAACTCGCCTGACGAGTTCCAGCGTGTGGCGGATTTCCTCGGCCTTGCGGGAGATCCCGGATGCTCCCGCGGCGAGTGCTTCTCGGATGGCGCCCGAATTGTCGCCAAGGCTGAAAACCAGGACAGGATAACCGGCGGCGAGGACGGCCCTGACATTGTCTCCGGACCCCGATCCGTCGGAGAGCGAGAGGTCCAGGACCACGACGTCGAACATGTTGGGACGGCCGTTTTGCAGGAGCTGTTTGACGGTTGCTGCCTCGCCGATAACCATGACTGGCTCTCTGGATATTTTGGCATCCAGTGCGGCGCCGGCAGCGAACCCAATGCGCACCACTTCGTTGTCATCGACAATACCCACGCGAATGACTCTTTGTGCCATACCGGACTCCCTTATGCTGTGTAATGCACAGCATAAGGGTGGGGGTGGGTTCTTGTGGATTTGATGCTGCTGTTCGCGCAAAGGTTACGGGAGCTGTCGCGGGTTCAGCCGTCGACACCGGCTGAACCCACCGGAACTTACCCTCTTCAGTATTTTCCTTTCAGGGCACTTCAACGAGTGCCTCGCCGCAAGGTTGCACGAGGTCTGGGTCCGCAACGAGGCGGCATTCGCCTCCCTGGTCGGAGTGAATCCCATATCCGTTTCCTCGGGGAACGAAGTTAGTTGGGCGCGCCGTGGCTGACCCAACTAGATTCACAGGGAGAAGTTGTTGGTATACGAGTAAAGGCGAGCCGGCAGCTAAGGCATCATGTAGTTCATCCTTGAGCTCGACCAAGAGCAACCCAACGATGAACATCCCGGCGCCCGCTCCGCCTGGGTCACCGCATCGCCCAGGGAACCGAATCCGGTGACCAGACCGTTCGTCGGGGAGCGTTGCGCAGAGCGCGGAATCACGTGATGTGCTGCTATGACTGTCCCCTCTTTGGGTGACAGCCATAGTCTGGACACCCTTTTCCCCCGATAGTAGCTCCGGTGCTGGCTACCATCGGTACGACGACGGACACAGAACCTGCGCCGCGGGAACCTTGTCGAAACTTCCTGGGGAGAAAAATGAAAACTACTGCCTATAAGGCTCCGACGGGGCCTCGCCGTGACCCACAGGCATTGCTTTCACTGGTGGCTGTCATGGGATTGGTGTTGACGGGGTGCGCCAGCGGTACACCTCAGTCTGTCCCAGAGGTAGCCGTTCCGGTGGAATCAGAAGTCTCGGCAGCGCCCTTGGCAACGGAGAGCCCGGAACCGACCGGGGTTCCTCCTGCCTTCCCGTCAAGACTGGACGAACTGACACTAACCGATGCCGGAGCCTTAAGCTCGGGAGACGAGGAGTTCACCGCAAGCACGACGTCGGTACTCGTTAACAAGCGGGTAGTTGAAGCCTCCTGGGGGAACAACCGGGGTCAATTTGAATGGCAGCTGTTCTCGAATCGCGATGTAGGCCCCGTGCCGATCATTTTCGAGGCAGCCTCGGACGCGGAGTTGCTCAACTCGACCGCCGGAATTCAACAAGACCCAGAATCTGACATCGCAGGGGTTTTTGGCAACCACATCCGTACCAAGAGCAGCGGCCTAAACCCCGCCAGCAACACCGTTGAGCTTCATTCATTCGGTTACGACGGAGCAGAGCTGCAAGTGATTGCACTGCCTGATCTAGTCAGCAGCGAGCCCGGGGATTACGACAGAGTCCAGGGTATATCCGTTTGGCAGAATTCGGCAGCGGTTTTCGGAGAGTTCGGTGGGCAGGGCGTGATTGTTGGCGTCAGTCTCGATTCTGGTCAGCAAACCTGGAAGAGGACTTGCGGAGAAGACGAGGATACGAGCGACGGGATCATCTCTGGAGAAACGTCGGTCGTGGCATACCGGTGCGGTGACGTTACTTTCGGCATCTCAATCATCGACGGTGAAGAGAAGTGGCAGACGTCAGGGGGGCCCGAGCCGGTTTCATTGACGATCGGCGACGGAGGGCTCGATAGGCAGCTGGGCGCACCGTTCGGAACTCGTGCACTGGTTTCGGGCTGGGGCGGAAACGCCCAAGGAATGATCGACCTCGAAAATGGATCAGCGACGTGGGGCGAAGGCTCGCTATTGGATCCCATTGCGGGCCTTGCCGTCTACCAATTTGCACAGGGCGAACTTTACGAGAGCGACTGGCCGGACACGAAGGAAGTGGTGTCAGTACAGGATCTCAAGACGGGGGAAACCGTCTATTCTATCGATGCCGGCACAGTGCGAAAGTTCGGAAGCCTAAACCTACTTGGAGCTGTCGACGGGCGCCTATGGATTTGGACTCCGGATGGCCCCGACGTGATCGATGCTAGAACAGGTGAGCAAGACGTACTCGCTCCTGCCAAGACGGAAGGATTCCAGCACAGCGTGAATGTGCCCATTTTCGCCGGTTCCACGTGGGTTCTCTTTGCCAGCACTAACGGAAACGGCGAGACAACCCCTTCATCACTGCTCCGGGACCCCTCAGGTAGCATTTCCGCAGCTGACTTTCCGGTCACTCAAGTGAATGGCTTGAGCCAAACGCCGTAGCCCGTTTAGCAAGCGTGGCCGGCTGCCCGCATTTCTCAGGCTTCGAATGCGGCCGCAACGCACCCCTGCGGCCCGAGGCCTCCTCGAATTCAGACTTGCTGAGCTGGCCCCGTGAACCTGCCACCACGGCTGCGCACGTTTGCTTGAGGCAACAGGGGGACTATTGAGCTGGTCCGCAAGTCTGCTCGCAACGCACCGAGCTGCAGCGGACCTTCGCCACTACTGCAACCATTACTGCGCGAGCGTTGCCGAAAAAACCACCAGAGCTGCGAGAGCGTTGGGGTTGATAGTTGGGGCTAGCGGAGGCCGACTTTTCTTTGCAGGGCCAGCTGAATAAGTTCGTCGATCAAGTCCGCGTACGGCAGGCCCGAGGCCTCCCACATCTGCGGGTACATGGAGCTCGGCGTGAAGCCGGGCATCGTGTTGATCTCGTTGATGATCAGCTCGCCGGCGGCCGTGTAGAAGAAGTCGACCCTGGAAAGGCCCTCGGCCCCCACAGCATCAAACGCCAGGGCGGCCTGCTCCTGGATGCGTGCGACATCGGCTTCGGGCATGTCCGCCGGGCAGCTGAGGTTCACGGCATTGCCCTGAACATACTTGGCCTCGAAGTCGTAAAAGGCGTGGTGCGCACCGTCGACCATGGCGATTTCGCCCGGCAGTGACACGCGGGGGGCGTCGCTCCCCCGGCCTTCAAGGACGGCAATCTCAATCTCGCGGCCCACGATCCCGGCCTCGATGACGAGCTTGAGGTCATGCCTGCGGGCGTCGGCAATGGCCGCATCGAGCGTGTCGAGCGAGTCAACCTTGGAGATGCCCATGGAGGAGCCGGCGCGGGCCGGCTTGACGAACACGGGGAAGCCCAGCGCCGCCACGCGTGCGCGCACCTTGGCAGGATCCAGCGTCCACTCGCGGTCCGTCACGGCTACGTACGGCCCAACGGCCAGCCCGGCAGACTCAAACACCACCTTCATGAAGTGCTTGTCCATGCCGATGGCCGACGCCAGCACACCCGCACCCACGTAGCGGGTGTCGCTGAGCTCGAGCAGGCCCTGGATGGTGCCGTCCTCGCCCCACGGACCGTGCAGCAGCGGGAACACGACATCCACGGCACCGAGTTCCTCGGGCACCTTGGCCGCCTCGGACACCACCAGCTGGTGGCCGCCGCCCAGGTGCGACAGTGAAACGGTGGCGTCCCCCGCAGCGACCTCCGGCAGGGCACCTTCCTTCAGGGACCAGGCTGCGATGTCTTCGCCGGCCAAAACCCACTGGCCGTTCTTCGCAATGCCGATCGGGACGACGTCGTACTTGGTCCTGTCAATGGCACCCAGCACCCCGGCGGCCGTGACACAGCTGACGGCATGCTCGCTGGAGCGCCCGCCAAAGAGAATGGCGACGCGGATGGGCACAGCTGTGGTGGGGGAATCGGTAGTCACGCGTCAGTCGCCTTCGGATTTCAGTTCGCGGGCCAGCAGCAGCGGGCCCAGATCGTCGACAGTCAGTTTACCCTCGAGGACGCCGACGACCGCGTTGGTGATGGGCATGTCAACGCCCATCTTGGCGGCCAGGTCCGAGACGGCGCGGCCTGACTTGATGCCCTCGGCGGTTTGCGTCATGCGGTTGTTGACCTCGTCGAGCGTGAGCCCCTCGCCCAGCATGCGCCCGGCGGTGTGGTTGCGGCTCAGCGAGGACGAGCAGGTGGCCACGAGGTCGCCCAGCCCGGCGAGCCCTGACATGGTCTCGGCCTTGCCGCCCAGGGCCAGCGCCAGCCGCGTGGTCTCGGCCAGGCCGCGGGTGATGACGGAGGCCTTCGTGTTGTCCCCGACCTTCTTGCCCTCGCAAATGCCCACGCACAGGGCAATGACGTTCTTCACGATCCCGCCAATCTCCACACCCACCACATCATCGATGGTGTAGGGGCGGAAATACGGCGGCTTGCACACGTTCGCCACCCATTTGGCCGTGCTCTCGTCCGCACAGGCAACCACCGAGGCGGTCGGTTCCTGGCGCGCAATTTCCATGGCCAGGTTCGGCCCGGACACAACCACCACGCGGTCGGCGGAGATGCCCAGTTCCTGCTCGATGACCTGGGACATGCGCTGGTCCGTGCCCAGTTCCAGCCCCTTCATCAAACTGACGACGACGGCGTCCTTGCCCAGGAGCCCGGCCCACCCCCGGAGCTGCTCGCGCAGGGTTTGGGCAGGCACGGCAAGGATCACCAGTTCGGCGCCCTGAAGGACTTCCGCGACGTCGGTGGAGGCACTGATGTTGGTGGGCAGCTCCGTGGTGGAGAGGTAGCGCGGGTTGCGGTGGTGGTCGTTGATCTGGTCAACAACTTCCTGGCGCCGGCCCCAAAGGACGATCTTTCGGTCGGTGCCCGTTGCGGCGTCACCGAGGATCTTCGCGAAGGTGGTCCCCCAGCTGCCGGCACCCAAAACTGCCGTCTTGGCCGGCGCATTGCCATCCACGTAACTCACTGGAGGTCCCCTGTTTCTGTTGTTTCGGCGTCGTTCTTCGTCTTCTTCGCACTGCCGCCACCGGTGGATCCGCGCTCCACAAACCGGCCGTGGGAGGACTGCTGGTGGGCGGTCGGGTCCCAGCGCTGCGCCGGCGCCTGCGCACCACGGAGGTCCTCGACCATTGCGGTGATGTCCTTCATGATGACCTCGGTCATGGCTTCGAGGGTGGCCTTGTCGCCCTGCATGCCGGCAAAGGCGCTGAGGTCCACGGGCCGGCCGACGACGACCTTCACCTTTTTGCGGGGGAGGATCTTGAATCTTTTGGCGTAGCGGGGAAACACTTCCTGGGCGCCCCAGTGGACCACGGGGATGACCTTGGCGCCTGTGCCCAAGGCGAGCCTGGCGGCACCGGTGCGCCCCTTCATGGGCCAGAGCTCGGGGTCGCGGGTGAGTGTTCCCTCGGGGTAGATGACGACGGCGCCGCCGCCATCCAGCACCTCTCGGGCACCGACTAGCGACTTGCCCGCTCCGGCGCCGCTGCGCTCGACCGGGATCTGGTTGGCGCCGCGCAGGACGGCGCCGAGGACCGGGGTCCTGAACAAGCCGTCCTTGGCCAGGAAGTGCGGCATGATGTTTTGGTTGTACAGCATGTGGCCCACCACGATCGGATCGATTTCCGTGTAGTGGTTGGGCACCACGATGAACCCCTCATCCTGGGGCAGTCGGTCCAGGCCGTACCATTCCTTGCCGATGAGCACGTTCATGAGCGGCCGGGCCACGCCGGCCAGGATCCCGAAAAACACCCGGGTCCTGAGCTTCATGCCCTTGGGCTTGTAGGGGCGCTTGTGCGTGGCCTTGCCCGGCTGGGGCATGTCAGTGCTCACGGTTTCCTAGCCTGCGTTCCGTGCGGCCATGGTGGTTTCGTGCACGTCAAAGTCTGCGCCCAGTCCGTCGAGCTTGGCGGTGAAGTGCTCGTAGCCGCGGCTGATCACGTCAATGCCTGTCACAGTGGAGGTTCCCTGTGCGGCCAGGGCTGCGATCATGTGGCTGAAACCGCCGCGCAGGTCGGGGACGTTGATGTTGGCGCCCTTGAGCGGGGTGGCTCCCGAGATGACGGCCGAGTGGATAAAGTTCCGCTGGCCAAAGCGGCAGGGGATGCTGCCCAGGCACTCGCGGTGAAGCTGGATGTTGGCACCCATCCGGGCCAGTGCCTGGGTGAAGCCAAAGCGGTTTTCGTACACAGTTTCGTGCACGATCGAGACGCCTTCGGCCTGGGTCAGTGCCACGACGAGGGGCTGCTGCCAATCCGTCATGAAGCCCGGGTGGACGTCTGTTTCGAGCACCAGCGGCTTCAGGGCGCCGCCCTTGTGGTAGAAACGGATGCCGTCGTCGTGGATGTCCATGCCGCCGCCGATCTTGCGGAACGTGTTCACGAACGTCATCATGTCGCGCTGACTGGCGCCTTCGACATAAATGTCGCCGCCGGTGACCAGGGCAGCCGATGCCCAGGACGCGGATTCGTTGCGGTCGGGCAGGGCGGTGTGGTCATAGCCCGAGAGTTCGCGGACGCCTTCAATGCGGATGGTCCTGTCGGTCTGCACCGAGATAATGGCGCCCATCTTTTGCAGGATTGCGATCAAGTCAATGATTTCCGGCTCGGTGGCGGCACCGCTCAGCTCGGTGATGCCCTCCGCGCGGGTTGCCGACAGCAGGACCTGCTCGGTGGCCCCGACGCTGGGGTACGGCAGGCTGATCTTGGTGCCCTTCAAGCCGGTGGGGGCTGTAATGGAGATCCCGTCGCCGGTCTTGTCCACGACGGCACCGAACTTGCGCAGCACGTCCAGGTGGTAGTCGATGGGGCGGTCGCCGATTTTGCAGCCGCCCAGGTCGGGGATGAAGGCATGGCCAATGGAGTGGATCAATGGCCCGCACAGCAGAATCGGGATGCGGGAGTCACCGGCATGGGTGTTGATCTCCGCGGTGTTGGCCTTCTTCGCGTTGGCCGGGTCCATGGTGAGGTCACCCGTGACAGGGTCCTTCACCACCGTGATGCCGTGCAGCTGCAACAGCGACGTTACAACCTCGACGTCCTTGATTTCCGGGACATTGTGCAAAATGGAGGGCGTACTACCGAGCAGGGCCGCCACCATTGCCTTGGGGACAAGATTTTTGGCGCCGCGCACCTGGATGCGTCCCTTGAGTGGAACTCCGCCTCGAACTGTCAGAATCCTGCTCATTGTCACCTAATCCTTTGTTACACCTGTGCTTCGGGCGCCTGTCGGGGTTCTCCCGGGGCCGGCCCAAGCTCTCCCGGTATCTACCGGGGCTTCAGTCAAGCATAGTTTCTCCCGCTGCAGATGCTGAAATGGGCATGTGGCTGGCGGCGACCGTTGTAGCGGGTGTCCCTTCGGCGGGCGGTGAGTTCTGCGGGTTTGGCGCGCGCTCCCTCCCGCCCGACACCCCTGGCTGCCACCCCGGCTGCCGGCCAGTGTCCCCATTGGCGCGCAACGCGCTGCCACCCAGTGCCGCAGCGGCCTCACTGCCGACAGTCTTTGACCCGGTCATGCACCATCCCTCCGCTCCAGCATCCGGGCGGTTCGGCACGGGGGCTGTAGCGGTCATTCGCCGCCGTTCTGGACTAATTCCAGCCGTGCGGGGGCAGTCGTGGTCATTCGCCCCTGGCCGGCCGGGATCGAATGACCACGACTGCCCCCGCATCTCCAGGGAGCATCTTTCTGAACCAGCGGAGCTCCGAAAAGCTGCATAATATTGCTGATCCGTCACTGCATCTGCCATCTGGTTCCCCCACAGCCCTGCACCAAGCCGAGGTTGTCCACAATATGGGGCAACAGCCTGCATTCTGACTCAGACCGGGGGCAGGCTGTAGCCATGAACGCTTTCGAGGTACTGCCATTTATCACTGCGGAGAACAAATTCGTCGACGAATATTCAGCCCGCAGGCTCTCGCGGCTTGCAATGTCTGGCCGCCTGGTTCGCGTCCGTCGGAGTCTGTACCTCCCCGCCGACACCTGGCACTCATTGAAGCCTTGGGAACAGTACCGAATGAAGATCCAGGCAGTCCACGAACTCGCATCCTGCGAACCTGTTTTCGCCAGGGAGTCCGCTGCCCAAATCATGGGACTCCCGCTCATACAGCTGCCGAAGGAGGTCCAGACTATATTGGCAGCTGGCAGAAGCGGCGGGCAGAGCAGCAATGGCGTCCGCCGCGTGAATGGGGTCGCGGGTGACCCGGAACCGTGGCAGATGTTTGGCCTGTTGGTGACCCCGCCGGTACAGACGGCCAGGGACATGGCAGTCCGGCTTCCACTCACCGCTTCATTGCCTGCCATGGACCGACTGCTTCAGCGAAAGTTGCTGCCCGGCGCACCACCAAATGTGAATCTGGTGTTTACGGCCGAGGATGTCCGGAATTCCGCGGCCCTTCTTCCCAACGAGACTCAGCGCCACCGGCTGCAACGGGTTCTCGACGTCGCCAACGGCCTGTCTCAGTCTCCCGGAGAGTCATTCAGCAGGGCAATTATGATCCAGCACGGGTTTCCCGTACCTGCCCTCCAGGTACCGTTTGCGGACAAACGGGGCAGAATCGGCATGCCCGACTTTGATTGGGAAGAGTACAAGACATTGGGCGAATTTGATGGTTACGACAAGTATTCCGCGCAGCGGTATCTCAAGGGCAGGACGCCCTCCGAGGTTGTGGTCGCGGAGAAGAACCGGGAAAACCGGCTTCGAGCCCTGGGCTATAACGTCGTTCGATGGATTTGGGATGATTTGAAGGTCCCAGGCAGACTCGTCGAAATGCTCCATGACGCCGGGTTGCCTTCAAAATAGCTCATCAGAGGGGGCCAATGCTGTCATTCGCCGCCGTTCTGGACTAATTCCAGGTATGCGGGGGCTGTTGCGGTCATTCGCCCCTGGCCGGCCGGGATCGAATGACCGCAACAGCCCCCGCAGTCAGTTCCGCGGCGTGAATTTCAGTGGTGCTTCCCGCAGGAGCGAGAGCCCGCACGTCAAAGCACCAAGCACCACGCTTTCGGCGCCCAGCTCGGAGGCCGCAAGCTCCGGCACCGGGGCCGCGAAGTCTTTCTTCAGGATGGCGGCCGCTTTCTCAATGACCGGCTGCACCCCGAGCGCGATCGCACCGCCCACCACCACCTTTTCCACATCCAGGAGACTGGACAGCACGATGGACACCCTGGCCAGGCGGTGGGCAAGGCGGTCCACGATCCGTTCGCCTGCAGCATCGCCCGCCACGGCTGCGGAAAAGACCGCCTCGGCGGAAACTTCCGATCGCGGGACGCCTGCCAGCACCGAGCCAGCGGGCAGGGAACCGTCGTCCCGGGCGGCCAGCGCCCATTCGCGGGCAAGATAGCCAAGCCCGTCCGCGGACCCGACTCCCTCGACCAAGTCCAGGAACCGCATCTCCCCGGCTCCGCCATGGCTGCCCCTGATCAAGACATCGTCAACAACCAGCCCGGATCCCAGCCGCTCTCCGGAAAGCAGTGTTGCAAATGACCTGATGCCCCGGCCTGATCCGCGGGCGCGTTCAGCCAGCGCCGCCAGATTTGCGTCGTTCTCCACTATTGCGTGGGCAGAATCGGCAAAACTGTCCGGAAAGCCTGGATTCATCTTGTTCCAAAACTTGTCCCCCACCGGTGAACGGCCGTGTTCATCCACCGGCGCGGGGACACCGACCACCACGATAAAGATGTGATCCGGCTGCACGCCGGCAGCAGCCATTGCCGCCTCCGCAATTTTGCGAACAGTCGCCACACGGGCAGCTGGTTCCTCAGTGGTCATGACAGCAGCTGTGCGTGCCAAGGTCTTTCCGCGCAGGTCCGCCACCATGACGGTGGCTGTGTGCTGCCCGGCGTCGATGCCGAGTATGTACCCGGCCGTTTCACGCAGTCGATACCTGCGGGCGGGCCTGCCCATGCTGTACTGACCCGCCGTCCTGGCGTCACCAAGTTCGTCAATCCAGCGCAGCTCGGCGAGCTCGTCACACAGTCCGAGAACCGTCGCCCTGGTCAGACCTGTTGCTTCCATTACCTCGGTGGCGTTGAAAGTCTCCGACTCCAAGGCATACCCCAACACGGCTGCCGAATTCATCCGGCGCAGCAATTGGGTCGAAGTTGCCCCACTATTTTTCTTCACCCCTTGACCTTATAGCCACGCCCGTGCGATATTTCTATACGTACTAGATTTAGTATCTATATTTACTTACAGGCCTAACGCATCGGCCTACTGTGATGCAGCGTGGGACGAGGAGACAATGACGTGCATGCAGTTCCAACGACGACACAACAAGGCCTGAGCAGGCGATCATTTTTGCTGGGCGCAGGCGTTGTGGGCGCAGGTCTGGCCCTTGCGGGGTGCGGCCAGGACCAGGGCTCATCAGGGGCCGCAACGACTATTTCGTTCTACCTGTCAAAACCGGAAGTGATCGGATATTTTGACGGAATCATTGAACAGTTCCACAAGAGCCAGAACACGGTGCGGGTCATCCGCGACTCCACGTCCAATCTTTCGGCGGACTTTGTACGCAACCAACCGCCGGACATTGGCTGCTTGAACTACAACCTGGAGATCGCCGCCTTCGTGGAGCACGGTGCCCTGAGCGACCTCTCCGACACCGACGCCGCCAAGTCCATCGACCCCAAGCTGTGGCCGTTGATGGAACAAACCGCGGAATATCCGGGCCGCACAAGCGCCATTCCCTACTCCGTCATGGCAGCATCTGTCATTTATAACAAGGACATCTTCGACGAGCACGGCCTTGCGGTGCCGACCACGTGGGATGAACTGGTTGCCATTTGCGAGACCCTGGAAAACTCTGGAATCGCGCCGTTCTTCACCACCATCAAGGACAACTGGACCATCGCCCAGGGCATGTTTGACTACAGCGTGGGCGGCATGATCGATGTCCCCCAGTTTTTCAGCGAGCTCCAGCGTGAAGGGACCTCCGTTTCGGCGGACTCCCCCACGTCCTTCCAGAAGGATTTTGCACTTCCCATGGAACGCATGGTTCAGCTGCGCAACTATTCAAACAAAAACGCAGCAAGCCGCGGCTACGGTGACGGGAACCTTGCGTTCAGCCAGGGCCAGGGCGCCATGTACCTGCAAGGTCCCTGGGTCCTGAATGAAATCGCAAAAACGAACCCCACGATGAACCTGGCCACGTTCCCGCTGCCTGTCACCAACGACCCCGACGACCTGAAGGTCCGCGTCAATGTTGACCTGGCCCTGTGGATCCCGGAAGCGTCCAAAAAGAAGGACGCAGCCCGCGAATTCCTGGCATTTTTGATGAAACCGGACATCATCAACAAGTACAACGCCGACAACAACGGGTTTGGCGTTACTGTCGACGCACCGCCGGCGACCAACCCCGTACTGGTAGGCATGCAGCAGTACTACGACGACGCCGCCTTTTACCTGGGCCCGTCCCAGCTGGTGCCCAGGGCCATACCAATAGCGAACTACGCACAGGCCATCGCCTACGGCTCCACCCCCAAATCACAGTTGCAGACCCTGGATGCCGGCTGGTCCCGGCTGGCCGTTCGCAACAAGCGACCAACCCAAGGAATCGAGTAACCACCATGGCCACTTCCACCAAGGTCCGGGTACGGACCCGGCGCCGCGTCGAACCGGTCTTCTATGCCATGCTCCTGCCAACTGTGCTGCTGTTCACCCTGGCCATCACGCTGCCGGCGGTCATGGGCATCACGCTCAGCTTCACCAATTCAGTGGGATTCGGTGAGTTTGAGTTCATCGGGCTGACCAACTATGTGGCAATCTTCTCTGACCCGGAGATCCTGCAGGCGTACCTGTTCACACTCGGATTCGCGGTCGTGGCGGTGGTTGTCGTCAACGCCATCGCGTTCCTGCTCGCCATGGCCTTGACGGCCAAGATCCGGGCGAAGGTGGGGCTGCGCGCCGTCTTCGTCCTGCCCATGGTGATTTCCAGCCTTGTCATCGCTTATGTCTTCAACTACTTGTTCTCCAATTCACTGCCCGCCGCGGCGTCGGCAGTCGGCTTCGGGCCGTTGCAGGAAAGCGTGCTGGCCAACCCCGACCTCGCCTGGCTGGCCGTCGTGGCGGTCACTGCATGGCAGTCCATTCCCGCGACGCTGCTGATCTACATTGCCGGAGTTCTCTCCATACCCTCGGACGTGTACGAGGCTGCCGCGCTCGACGGCGCATCGGCCGCGCGCCAGCTCTTCACCATCACCGTGCCACTGACAGCCGGCTACATCCTCATCAACGTCATCATCAGCTTCAAGAACTTCATGAACGCCTACGACGTGATCGTCGGCCTCACCGACGGCGGTCCGGGAACAGCGACCACCAGCGTCGCCATGTCCATCTTCAAGGGATTCACCAACGGCGACTACTCCTACCAGATGGCCAATGCAACCATCTTCTTCCTCATCGCGATCGTCATCGCACTCCTGCAGCTGCGCACCACCCGCGGAAAGGCAACACTTTAGATGGCAACCCAGGTCATGCTCAAACCAGCCCCCGCCCCGGTCTCCGAGACAGGCGAACGAAAGCCCCGGCGCCGTCGCCTGCACGGAGGGAACTGGCCCGTCACCATTATCCTGGCGGTCTGTTCGCTCTCGGTGTTCATACCGCTCTACGTCACCTTGGCCATGGCGTTTAAGACTACGGGCCAGGCGGTGGACGGCAACGCCTTCTCGCTCCCTGCCCCCTTCAGCGTTGACGGCTTTGTCCAGGCCTGGACGCTGACCAACTTCCCGCGCAGCTTCACGATTTCCGTGCTCATCGCCGCCATCACCGTCATCGGCACGATCGTGCTGGGTTCGTTTGCGGCCTACGCCATTTCCCACAACTGGGAGAACAAGGTGTTCCGCTGGTCGTTCTTTTACCTGCTGGCCGCCATGTTCCTGCCGTTCCCGGTGGTGGCACTGTCCCAGGTGAAGCTCTCCGCCATGGTGCACCTGGACAACCCGCTGGGCGTGGCCATCCTGCACATCATGTTCCAGCTGTCGTTCAGCGTCATGCTGTTCACGGCGTTCCTGCGTTCCATCCCCAGTGAGTTGGAGGAAAGTGCCCGGATTGACGGGGCCGGTACGTGGCAGGTGTTTTGGCGGCTGGTGTTTCCGCTGCTCGCCCCGATGAGCGCCACGGTGGGCATCTTCGCGTTCCTGGCGTCGTGGAATGACTACATGATGCCGGTGCTGATCACGGCCGACCCTGCGCTGCAGACCCTGCCGGTGCTGCAAAACATGTTCCAAACGCAGTTCAGCAACAACTACAACGTCTCGTTCGCTTCCTACCTCATGGCCATGGCGCCGGCCATCATCGTCTACCTGCTCTCGCAGCGCTGGGTGATGTCCGGGTTGACCCAGGGCGCCATCAAATAATTCCAACCACCCCGAGTACAGGAGATCCACACCATCATGACCGATGTTCTTGAAACCGTCCCCGCAGTTCCCACCGCCGACGAGACCTGGTGGCGGCAGGCCGCCGTCTACCAGATTTACCCGCGCTCCTTCGCCGATTCCAACGGTGACGGCATGGGCGACCTGCCCGGCATCACATCCCGCATCCCCTACCTCAAACAGCTGGGCGTGGATGCCGTGTGGCTCAGCCCCTTCTATCCCTCGGCGCTGGCTGACGGCGGATACGACGTCGATGACTACCGCGATGTGGATCCCCGGCTGGGCACGCTGGACGACTTTGCCGAGATGACCGCGGCGCTGCATGCAGCAGGCCTGCGCCTGATCGTCGACGTCGTCCCCAACCACACCTCGAACCGGCACGTATGGTTCAAGGAAGCGCTGGCTTCCCCCAAGGGCTCGGCCGCCCGCGACCGCTACATTTTCCGGGATGGCACCGGCCCCGACGGCACAGTGGCCCCGGCGGACTGGGAATCCATCTTCGGCGGCCCCGCCTGGACACGGACCGCCGACGGCCAGTGGTACCTCCACTCCTTTGCCTCCGAGCAGCCGGACCTGAACTGGCACAACCCGGAGGTCCGCGCAGACTTCCTGGAAACCTTGCGTTTCTGGTCCGACCGCGGCGTGGACGGATTCCGGATCGACGTGGCCCACGGACTCGCGAAGGACCTGGGTGAAACGCTGCCCAGCCTGGCCGAGCTGGAGACCCTGGCCAAGGATGACGGCCGCCACCCGCTGTGGGACCGTGACGAGGTGCACGAGATCTATGCGGAATGGCGCACGGTCTTCAACTCCTACACCCCCGCCCGCACGGCCGTGGCCGAGGCCTGGGTCGCCGCCAGCCGGCGCGCCAAGTACGCCAGTGCCCAAGGACTCGGCCAGGCCTTCAACTTCGACCTGCTCGAAGCTGACTTTGACGCCGGCCAGTTCAAGGACATCATCACGTTCAATCTGGCCCTGGCCACGGAGTCCGGATCCTCAACGACCTGGGTGTTTTCCAACCATGACGTGGTGCGCCATGCCACCCGGTACGGCCTCCCTGCCCGCAATGGCAGCGAGACCAAACAAGGTGCCGACTGGCTGCTCAGCGGTGGAACCACCCCGGCGCTGGACGCTGAACTCGGCCTCCGCCGGGCCCGCGCGGCCACCCTGCTGGAACTTGCGCTGCCGGGCTCCGCCTACCTGTACCAGGGCGAAGAGCTCGGCCTCCACGAGGTGGCCGCGATCCCAGCGGAGCAGCGCCAGGATCCGGCGTTCTTCCGCAACCCCGGCGTCGACATTGGCCGGGACGGATGCCGCGTGCCGCTGCCGTGGAGCCGCGGCGGATCCTCGCAGGGTTTTGGCACAGGCGGCTCGCACCTGCCGCAGCCGGAATGGTTTGCCGACAGCTCCGTGGAAGCGGAGGACGGCGTGGCCGGCTCAACGTTGGAACTGTACCGGGAGGCCCTGGCCTTGCGGGCAAGCCTTCAGTCGGGTGAGGACCTCGAATGGATTGACCGCGGCCGCGTCGACATTCTGGCGTTTCGCCGTCCCAATGGCTGGACCAGCGTGACGAACTTCGGTGCGGAACCGGCGGAACTGCCCGCCGGGGAGGTCCTCATCGCCAGCGCCCCGCTCGAGGGCGGGCTGCTGCCAAGCGCCACGACGGTCTGGCTGCGCGGCTAACCACAACCGGCGGTGTCCCGGCCTCACAAGCCGGGGCACCGCCGTCGTACTTAAAGTCGCACATAAAAAGGAAGCCGGCCCGCCCCGAAGGGTGGACCGGCATCCCGTATGCCAGCTAAGAACTAGACTTTTACCGGCAGCGTGGTGGGCTTGATGGCCGGGCGGGTGGCCTCAAACGCCGTGATGGCGGGTTCGTCGCGCAGCGTCAGGCCAATATCGTCGAGGCCCTCGAGCAGGCGCCAGCGGGTGTAGTCGTCGACCTGGAACGGGGCAACAACGGTGCCGGCGGTGACCATCTTGGCAACAAGGTCAACCGTGACTTCGGTGCCCGGAGCGTGTTCCAGGACCTTCCAGATCAGCTCGATGTCATCCTGGACGAGCTCGGCGGCGACGAGACCCTGCTTGCCCGAGTTGCCGCGGAAAATATCGGCGAAGCGGGACGACAGCACGGCCTTGAAGCCGTAGTCCTTCAGCGCCCAGACGGCGTGCTCGCGTGAGGACCCCGTGCCGAAGTCGGCGCCGGCAACCAGAACCGACCCTGTGGTGTACGGCTCGCGGTTCAGGATGAATTCCGGATCCTTGCGCCAGCTCGAGAACAGGGCGTCCTCAAAACCAGTGCGCGTGATCCGCTTGAGGTACACGGCCGGGATGATCTGGTCCGTGTCAACGTTGCTTTGGCGCAGCGGGACACCAATGCCGGTGTGGGTGGAGAACTTTTCCATGGTGAGCTCCTTACGCTACGTTGTTGGCGGGGACGGCGGCTGTTTCGAGGTCCGACGGCGAACTGAGGGTTCCGCGGACGGCGGTGGCGGCTGCCACAACAGGAGAGACGAGGTGGGTGCGGCCACCCTTGCCCTGGCGGCCCTCAAAGTTGCGGTTGGATGTGGATGCGCAGCGTTCGCCCGGTTCCAGCTGGTCCGGGTTCATGCCCAGGCACATGGAGCAGCCGGCAAAGCGCCACTCTGCACCGAAGTCCAGGAACACCTTGTCCAGGCCCTCCGCCTCGGCTTCCAGGCGGACGCGGGCGGAACCGGGGACCACCAGCATGCGGATGTTCGGGTCCTTTTCGCGGCCGCGGATGATGTCCGCGGCTGCCCGGAGGTCCTCGATCCGGGAGTTCGTGCACGAGCCCAGGAACACCGTGTCAACACGGATGTCCTTCATGGGGGTGCCGGCTTCCAGATCCATATAGGCCAGTGCGCGTTCTGCGGCAGCCTTGGCGTTCTCGTCGCCAAAGTCTTCGGGGAACGGGACGGTGTCGCTCAGGGACACGCCCTGGCCGGGGTTGGTTCCCCAGGTGACAAAGGGATCCAGGGTGTTGGCGTCGAGGAAGACCTCGGCGTCGAATTCGGCGTCGTCCTCTGTTGTCAGGGACTTCCAGTACTCGACGGCGGTGTCCCAGTCTGCACCTTCCGGGGCGTGGGCGCGGCCCTTGAGGTACTCGAAGGTGATCTCGTCGGGGGCAATCATGCCGGCTCGGGCGCCGGCCTCGATGGACATGTTGCACACTGTCATGCGGGCGTCCATGGACAGGGCACGGATGGCGGAGCCGCGGTATTCGAGCACGTAGCCCTGACCGCCGCCGGTGCCGATCTTGGCGATGACGGCCAGGATGATGTCCTTGGAGGTCACGCCGGGGCGCAGGGTGCCCTCGACGTTGATGGCCATGGTCTTGAACGGCTTCAGCGGCAGTGTCTGCGTGGCCATGACGTGCTCGACCTCGGAGGTGCCGATGCCAAACGCGAGGGCGCCGACGGCTCCGTGGGTTGAGGTGTGTGAGTCGCCGCAAACAACTGTCATGCCCGGCTGGGTCAGGCCCAGCTGCGGGCCCACCACGTGCACGATGCCTTGTTCGGCGTCGCCCAGGGAGTGCAGGCGGACACCAAATTCGGCGCAGTTGTTGCGCAGCGTCTGGATCTGGGTGCGGCTGGTGAGATCGGCGATCGGCTTGTCGATGGCCAGCGTCGGAGTGTTGTGGTCCTCCGTGGCGATGGTCAGGTCGGGGCGGCGCAGCGGGCGGCCGGCCAGGCGGAGTCCTTCAAAGGCCTGCGGGGAGGTGACTTCGTGGATCAGGTGGAGGTCGATGTAGAGGAGGTCGGGCTGGGCGGCGTCGCCCTCACCTTCGCCCTGGCTGACGACGTGGTCACGCCATACCTTTTCAGCCAACGTCTTGGCGGCCCTGCGCGGTGCCTTGCGCGGCGCCACCGTGGGCACTGCAGCCTGGCCTGCTGTCTCCACTGCTGTTTTCTCCACTGCGTGGGGAGTGGTTGACTCGCTCACAGCAGCTCCCTTCCATCGTTGTTTCCGCGGTTGCTTCCGCTCTTCCGGGCCCGCATTCACGTAGAATTTGAAGGGGTCCGCAGGCGGAGTCGTTCGTTTGTATGGCTCCACTGTTCCAGCCACTTCAGCGCGGAAGCCAATTCTTCGATTTGCATCTCACATGCTGAGACGTCAATATCATTACATGGACAATTCTAGTGGTGTTGGCGTCATAGACAAAGCGGCCCTTGTGCTTGATGCATTGGAAGCCGGCCCTACCACCTTGGCGCAGCTCGTTGCAGCCACCGGTTTGGCCCGGCCCACCGTGCACAGGTTGGCACTAGCCCTGGTACATCACAGGCTCGTCAGCCGGGACATGCAGGGCAGGTTTGTGCTGGGCAGCCGCCTCGTCGAGCTCGCTTCAGCCGCCGGCGAGGACAGGCTCATCGCCGCCGCCGGGCCCGTTTTGCTGCAATTGCGCGACTCCACCGGAGAGAGCGCCCAGATTTTCCGCCGCCAGGGCGACTTCCGGGTCTGCGTGGCTTCGGCCGAGCGCCCGATCGGCCTGCGCGACACCATCCCCGTGGGCACACAGCTCACCATGAAGGCCGGCTCGGCGGCACAGGTTCTGCTGGCCTGGGAGGACCACGAGCGGCTGCTCGAGGGCCTGCACAACGCCCGCTTCACTCCCACAGTCCTCGCCGGCGTCCGCCGTCGCGGATGGGGCCAGTCGCTCGGCGAACGCGAACCCGGGGTCGCCTCGGTGTCGGCGCCGGTGCGCGGCCCGTCCGGCCGTGTGATCGCTGCGGTGTCCATTTCCGGGCCGATCGAGCGCCTCACCCGCCAGCCCGGCCGCCTGCACGCCGAGATTGTGTGCAACGCCTCCCGCATCCTGACCGAGGCCCTGCGCAAGAGCACCCCCTAATCTCTTGGTCGCTGGTTCGATTCCAGTCCGGGGCACAAAATGGCCTCTGACCTGCACAAACGCAGATCAAGGGCCCTTGACATTTCCGCACCCGAGCAGCCAATCCACCGCTTACCCACCGCTTTGGATCCGGCCAGCTTTCATCGCCGCCTCGGATCACCCTTTTTTATCGCCATTCGACGAACGCCCTTCTTGCCGGCATATGCAATGATGTGCGCCCCAGCGGCGTTGTTAAATCCGGTCCAAGTGAGGAGCACGTTGGCTTCGGGGGAACCAGTTGCGTAGACGGTGCAAATCATGATCATCATGAATATGAGAATGTAAGCACCATTTTCGAGCTGCGCCCAACTAACCGTGCTGCCGCGCATCCGCCTGGACGCGTCTGTGGTCAACTGCTCCACGACTTCGTGCATGCCGTCCACGTCGGCGAGTGAAGAACGAATCCCCAAGGCTGTCTCGCTGAAAGCGCCTTCCGCGACTGCGAGCCTGCCGAATCGTGCCATCGTGCCCGCAACACCGAGGTTCACCTTCAATTGCGAGCCGAACATTCCGAGTATGGCCGTCGATACTGCGCTCTGCGCGGGTAAATTCATCGCTGCAAGTGAATTTTGCAGCGGAGCAATTGATTTGATCAGTGAATCAATCGCTTGTGTCTGGATTCCACCAGCGAAGGAGTTCACTAGCACACGATTCGGGCGAAGAGCCTTCTCCAGCGAAATACTAAGGCCTGTCACACCCATCGTGAGGTTCTTCATGTACTGCGCCTGCACTTCGTTCGACACAATGGCACTCTGCATTTGGGCAATCGGTCGCATTATGTTTTGCATGCGAATCAATGGGTCAAAATCGAAGGTGGTCATGGCTATTACTTTCTGAGACGCAGCAAGCATGAACTTCCCTAACTGAGCGTCGTAAGCGGCAGCGCCGAATGGTGTTGTCAATGTGTGTCCTAATCGTTTGCAAACGCCTGCAGCGCAACGGTCATATCCGGCGCCTGGTGTGTCTTCTGGACGTAGTGCTTGCTGGTCACGGCCTCGCTCGAGTGTCCGAGCTGTGCCGACGCCACGGCCATGCCTTCCGATCCTGCCAGAAGCGTGCCCACCGTCTTGCGGAAGGTATGCGGGGTGACCCAGTCGAAGCCGATACTTGCCCGAGCCGTTCCGAGCTGTTTACGGAAGTTGCCCGGGTCCCTCAGCGTGCCGGTGGCGGACGGGAACACCACGTCGTGCGGGTTGCCTTTCAGCTGGCTCACCTGACGGCGCAGAAGCATCTCCACGGCGAAGGGTGGTAGGAAGTATCGTTGCCGGGAGTTGGTGCTCTTAGGATGCTCCTGAATGATGAGCCCCTTGCCCTTTTCCGTCACGATGGTCCCGTTCACGGTCAGCGTGGGCTTCACGGCTTTGAGGTCAACATCCGGCCAACGGATACCCAGGGCCTCCCCTATGCGGCAACCTGTGGCCAACATAACGTCCACGACGTCGAGCATGTCAGCCGTCGGGTAGCGGCCCGCGGTGGCTTTCTTTCCCTCCCACTGGAGCAGGCCGGCGCGCAGCGCAACCACCTCGGGCAATGTCAGGGCCCGAACTTCCTTCTTGCCGGTCGGGATCGTGGCGACGTCGCGAAGCGGGTTGGCTTCCAGGGCGCCGTGGCGGGCAGCGAGGCCCAACATTCCGGACAGGACTGTCTTGCACAGCTTCGCCGTGGCGTCGCCGTGCTTGATGCGCATGGTCTTGAGGAAGCGGTCGAGAGTCGAAACCGTGGCCTCTCGTATCCGGAGCCCTCCGACACCGGGCAGCACATACCCTTCTTTGATTTCCTCGTAGCGCCGGCGCGTGTTGATGGCCCGGTCAAGATCCAAGAACTCCGCCCACCACACAGCAGCCAAGGCACTGATGCGAGTGTCAGCGGTAATGTCCTCCCCCGCCGGCATCGCCCGGTCCGTCATGGCCAGCACTAGCTGCCGCTCAGCTTTGGCGCCAGTGGCGGCCCGGGCCTCAACCTTTCGCGTGATCCCATCGAAGTCACGGAACCGGGCCATGGCACGCCACACACCGGGCTGCGCCTGGTCCCGGCTGATCTTCCCCCACGTCCCAACCTGCAACGGCGGCCTAGGCATTTGGAAAGCCCTTTGGTTCAACGCCCAATAATTCCGACTTCTTGCGTCGTTTTTCGAGCTCTAACTGCAGGCTTGACCTAAGTTTCTCTGGCATCGGCGGCAACTCAACGCCGTTGTCGACTAAGAAGTCGGCATAATCGGCAATTTCCTTAATAATTTTGGCCGACATTTCATCTATGTGCGGGCTAATACTCTCAATGTCCTCTGGTCCCACCATTTTCTCCGACACGGATTTCAGGCTCTGGGCGCTTTCCCACCTGACGACACCATCAGTAATTCTTGTGTAGCCCACGAGCGGCCCATTGACACGCAGCGCCGCCTCGTTGAGAGGCTGCACTTGACCGTTGGCCACATCATCGCCACTGAACCAGCGCCATGCCGTCCAAGGGTGTGCGCTTTCGCCCGGAAGCGGATGGGCTAGATCGCCGCTGCCCAGCGGAAATAGAAGCGCCATCGGGGGGACCCCAATCGCTTTGGCGAGTACGGCAACTTCATGCACGGGCAGGGCCTCTTTGCGCCCGGACTCGACGTTGGCGATTGTGCTTCTGGGTATCGGGTACCCCAGTTCGCTACAGCGATCGCTGACGGCCTGGGCAGACAGACCAGCGATGCCCCGAAGCTCTCGCAATGTCCGGCCGATTTGTGCGGACCAGTCTTTCGGCCAGTTACTTTTATTGTTTTGTCCCATGGTGAGTAACTATAAGTGCCCACTTGTGCTTTTGCAACAGTTGCCACTAGTGTTGGTCATGGCGGGACAATGAGTTCGAAATTTGTCCCCTTGCCGCACAATCTCCTGATCGCGGAAGGAATCCCCAATGACTACTCAAGTCAAAACTACAGAGGCATCCAGTACGGAATGGCTGTCGCCGGTTCAGCTGGCCGAAGAGCTGCAGATCCCATTGCAGACTATCTACGTTTGGCGCACCCGCCGGCAGGGGCCACGAGGCCACAAGATCGGCGCCCACGTCCGCTACTCCCGCGCCGACATCAACGCATGGCTGGCGACGACCGCGGACGCGCACCGATGAGCCGGCCAGCTGTCCTTGAGGACCTGGCTTGGGGTGACGATGCCATGGACGCGCTCGAAGCCGAGGCGGCCACCGGTGCCACGTTTGATGCTTACCAGATGCAGCAGCGGCAGGGCCTCCGAGATCCCGACAACCCTAACCAGTGGGGCGCAGTCTTCAACACGGCATCACGCCGCGGCATCATCCGGGCCGTCGGCTACCACGATTCTCAACGTCCCGGACGTTCCGGGGGAGCCTGCCGCGTATGGGTAGGCAACAAGAACACAAAAAACGGCCTGGGTGTCATCCGCCAAGACATCACCCAGACCGCCACATCCAACCGCTAGAAAGCAGTACAGACATGTACCAGAATACCCCTGCCCGCATGACCCAGGACGAAGCAGCAGCACTCACCAGTGAACTCGTCACCTTTCGGCCCGACTGGCGGCCCACAACAATCATGGCGGCCCTGGCCCGCGTCCGCGGCACCATGGATCGGGAGCAGATCACCAACGCGGCATGGGCTGCAACGACCGACCCCGACCTGACTAACTTCGCGGACGCTTTCAATTACACCCCTGCACCCGCACTGCCACCGGCCCCGGCTAGCACTGTTGCCAGCTACGGGCGGGATGTTGACCTCACCCGCCTCGCTAGGTCTCTCCCTGAATGCTTCGAGGAACTGGCCGCCGAGGTTGTTGTTGAGCACCAGTTCGAGAAGGGAGTCCGCCGCCTCAACCTTGCCGACGGCGGCCCCACCCAAGCACTGAGGACCCTCATTGATGAGCTGCGCAGCGGCCTTGTCAATGCTGATGACCTCGACACCGCCCTGAACGTCCTCGAGGTACGCCTCAACATCCCGCTCACCACCGCGGCTGAATAGTCCCTGAAACATCTGATTGGAGTCGCCTAATGGCGGGCAATAGAAAGCCGTACGACCGGCAGATTCTTCCCCTCGTTGGCCAAAACCATGCCTTGGGGCCGCTCCGCCGAGTGGGCAGATTCGAATGGGAGAAGGTGATCATGCGTTCCACGTTCCAGCCAAGCAGCATCAAGCTTGTCGCCCTGAGTGCCGCCACGTACGCGGACACGGTAACTGGCGCCAACGTGCGCCCTGGCATTGCTCGACTGATCGCTGTGACCGGTCTTGGTGACAGCATGGTGCGCCGGAACCTCAAGGCTTTGGAGAGCGCTGGGTTCATGTTCCTGGTGGCCAGCGGATCCAACTATGGGCGTGGTGGCAAAGGTGCTGCGTCGGAATACCAGTTGACAGCACCGGAGATACTCGCGGAGCAGTACGAGGCTGAACGGAACGCTGAAACGTGGGATGAAACTGACCAGTGGGACATACAAGTCATCCGGGATCACCAGTACCCCAGTACCGGAGATAGTTCAAAAGCCACTGAAAAGAACACCGGTACTCCATGCAGGAACACCGGTACTGGGTGCACAGAACACCGGTACCCCAGTACCGCCTACCTCCTCATTACCTCTCCATAAAACACCTCCCCATGATCCAAGTCATCAAAGCGGTTCCGTCACCTTAAGTGACGCGCACGAAAAAACCTCTGATGAAAAACCCATTTCCAAAATTGGAGGAGACCCCGAATGGGAACAAACCTACGCTGCAGCATCACAGCACCTCCAGAACCTCCAGAACCTTCCAGACCACGGTCAGGTAGCCATGGAGCAAAGCCGCAAGAGGAGCCCCATGGCACCCATCGCAGAAAGAGTCCTGAACGCGGCCCAGGCCACCGGATGGAAGCACCCAGAACTGAGGGACGCATCATGAACGACAACGACGTCACCCAAGCCATCCGATCCATGGCCATCCGGGCCGAGAAACTACCCCTGCACAAACAGATCCAACTCCACGAAACCCTCGAAGCTAACCAGGGCATCGACCCAGACACAATCCACTGGCTCATCCTCATGCACGAACACAGCGACGACGACGGCAACATCACCAACCAAACACTCCTCAACATCATCAACAACTCCCAGCCCGCCAGGAAGGACTAACCCATGAACAACCTCCAAGAGCTCATAGCAGAACACAAAGGCGCCCGGTCCTACCGCGAACTGGCCGAGAACACTGGCGGCCGCATCGACATGAAGGTGTTCCATTCGCTGGCCACCCACCCGACGACACGAAAACTACCTGTCCCCAGCCACATCGAAGGCATCGCCGCCACCCTCAACCTGCCAATCCGCGACGTCATCCTCGCAGCAGCCAAAAGCGCCGGCCTCAACCCCGAACCCACCCCCAACATCGAAGACCTCAAAGAACAACTGTTCTACCACCAACACCGAGCCGCCACATACAAAAATAAGCTCCAAGAACTGCGTTCCAGCGTCGTCCCCAGAAAGGGTCCCTGAGCTCATGAAAATCAACCCTCCCCCTACGGGGGCGAACGAACCAACCGAACCTCTACCCCAAGGAAGAATCGCCATGGCCAAACCCTCCCGACCCTTGGGTAAACCGCTGACACCGGAGGAGCGCCAGGGCATCATCGACGGCTACGCGGCTGGCTTGAGTATCAAGGCAATTCACCTGACGTTCGGTTACGCCAAGACCACCATTCGCAGGACGATAGTCGCGGACGGCGGACAGCTACGGCATGACGCCAGCCCTGCCAAGTTCAGTGATCCCCAGTTGAGGGCATGGCACAGGTACGGATGGACGGCGCGGCGCATAGCTGACCATACGGGCGCGCACATCAGCAGAGTCCACAAGCGCATGGCCACGCTCGGGCTGCCGGTTGATCGCGTTCATGACCGCCTGCCCGCGGCCGAGATCACGGCAGCCTACGCGGACGGCATCTCCATGCGAGCGCTGGCGAATCAGCATGACGCTCACATATCCACCATTCGCCGCCTCATCGTCAACAACGGCGGCACCATCCGAACCAACAGCGCACCGCCCCGGATCGACCCGGGACATCTCGCGGACTACTGCAGGCGTGGGCTCACAGTGACGCAAATTAGCGAGGCGACGGGCGCCACCGTTGAGACCGTGCGCGTGCACCTCCTCAACAACGGGCTGAGAGCTACCAGCAAGCGGTCTCGTAGGGCGGCAGAGTGAGCGGGTACCGGCCGGCGCGGACAAGTGGCCTTGGTGCGCACGTTGCTGGCGGCCCGGCCTTCGTGCTGGCCAGCATCCTCGAGCGTGCAAATGCTTCCGCGAAACTTAGAGATCTACCACCGGAGCTGAGGGCCGCTACGCTGCAGACCCTGGACGACATCCGAGGTGCTGCCACTGTCTGGTCCCAGGGCCGCAAAGAAGACCGGGGCGTCGATAAACCTTCCCGCCTCCGGGAAAGAACCCGCGCACCCGCTGGAATCGCTCCTAACGACATCACAAGCCGCGGATGCCCTCGGGGTTAGTGAGCGCCGCGTTAGGCAGCTGGCGGACGCCGGGACGCTGGCAGGGCGCAAGCTGGGCAGGCAGTGGCGATTGGATCCGGAGAGCGTGCAGGCGCTACGGCTGGCGGAAGACGTTTCTTGACGGCCCGAGAAGTGACCGTTAGCAGGTTATGACAGGCAATAACTAAATGAATCAAAGGCAAAAGGGGGTCGCCACAAGCGACCCCCTTCGACGTTTCCACCGCTTACCCACCACAATCCCCGGAAATTGCCGCCGAACGGAAGCGCGGAAGTACCGCCTTTGGTGTTCCCGAGAGACTGAACATGGCGGCCCCCTCATGGGGCCCCGGCCGGGGCGGGTTCCCGGCGCCGCACGTCAATGTGGCGCCGGGAACTTCCGGAACAACAGACACCAACCCCACCGGGGAGGCACAGAACATGACCACTGACGACGACATCGTGCGGGCGCTCAACGGCGAACCCTCCCGTGTGAAGACTGCACAGAACAACCGCCTTGTTGAAGCGCTCGACGGCCGGCCAGCGACACGCACACCCGCCCGAGGTGAAATGCCAGTGCAGGAACGCGGCGACGGATTCGAAGCAACCAAGACATGGGCGGCCAAGGGCAAGGCAGACGCAGCAGTGAAGGCGCTCACCGAAGCGATCATGCGTGCCGATAAAACCAAGGGCATCTACGACGCGGAGAACGAAGCCCGAGCAATGGCCGATGAGGCCTACGAGAACGCGGCCAAGAAGACAACCTTCGAGGATGAGCGACAGGAAGCGGTATTCGAAGCCGCCCTCAAGCGAACCATCATCGAGCAAGGCGCACCCTCAGCAACAACCTTTGTGCGCGCCGGCGGGAAAGTACAGAAGCTGTGAGCATCAAGGCGGCTGCGCTAGGCCTAGGTGAAAAGATTCACCCGCTCATGGGTCCGATCTTCACCGCCCGGCCGTACTCCACACGTGCCGGGGACCTTTGCGGTATGTGCATCGGGACCGCCCTAGGCACTGCTGACACGCAGATCCGAGACAGTCACGGCCGCACCACCTTTGTTTGCCTCGCCCATGAGCTGCTGTTGCACCGGGCATTCGATACCCGAGGCATTGACGGTGTGAGCGAGTACCAGGCATACGCGCTGAACAGCATCATGGAAGGCGTAACCAGGCCCCGCTGGATGCCTGCCCGCATGTATGCCCGCCTGCAGGACCGCGCCGCACAGTGGGCCCGCCTGCTGGCGCTAACGGTTGTTGTCCCCAAGGCGCGGCCCATCCTCGACGCATGGGTGACCCGCGCCGAGGCTGACGACGCAGAGCTTCGAAGCATCACCAAAAAACTTACCGACTGACTTAGGAACACCACACCATGGCTATCATCCCCACCGGCGCGGAACGCGCACAGAACAACATCGCCAAGGCCGCGGCCACCGTTTCCGGGTGGCAGACCAAGGCAGCAACAGCCCGGGCCGAAGCTGCCGAGCTGGATGCAACCGCCAGCGCGGCGATCCTCGCCGACGAGTCCGCCGCCGAACGCATCACCCTGCAGGTTCAGACCCTCGAACGCAAAGCCAGCGCATACGACCAGGCAGCCAACGAGGCTGGCAAACACCTGCACGCCGCACGAATTGCAGTCCTTACCGCGGAAGCTGACGAATCAGACAAGGCCGAAGCAGCCGCGCTGAAGCGTTCCGAGAAGCATGAAGCCGCGGTGAAGGATCTCCTCGACAAGCTCGAGGAATTCGCAGGTATCAAGTACATCGAGGCCCCAGAAGTACCGTTGACGGCCGGCGCCAGCCGAGAGGTTGCCAGCACCAAGTCGGACGAACTCCGGTGGGAAGCTGACGCACACCGGTTCAACGCAGCAGGCATACGCTACTTCATCAAGACAGGGCGGGCCGGAAACGAAACGGCCGAACTCAACCGCGAGCTCGGGACAAGCTTCCCTCCGGGCCACATCAGCACGCCGGATTCTGTGGCTGCCGCTATTGCTGCCGGGCTGACTGTCCAGGGCGGGTAGCCCGTGGGCATAATCAATAACCTGTCACAGCCGCAATTCTCGGAGATCATCCGCCGCCTCTCCGCGTTGGAGAACGCCGCTCCGATGAACAACGGGGCTGTGGGGCGATCCGGGTTTGAGGTGTATGCGGGCGGCACGATCAACGTGTCGAGCGGCAACATCATTGGTGCTGGCACGTTCAGCTGGCAAGGCTCATTCAGCCAGTCGGGCACCAGCATCCTTTCCGGCTCCACCACCATTGCTGGGCCCACCGGGATCACGGGGACGCTCACGATCCAAGGGTCAACGTCTGTCACCGGGCCATTCACGGTGACCGGGGCGACCAAGCTAAACGGCGTCACTGATGTTGGCGGCGCGTTCACGGTCACTGGCGACACCAAGCTCAACGGCAAAACGGACGTTGGCGGGGCGTTCACCGTGACCGGGTTGACGAAGCTGCAGGGCGACACCACCGTCTCGGGAACACTCGATGTTACCGGTGCGATGGCCACCAAGGGGACACTCTCGGTCGAAGGTGTAACCACACTCAAGAACGACCTGCGCGTAGTCAGCGGAGGGAAGATCACTGTGGGTCAGATGACCATCGACCCAACCGCGAACGGCGGATCGGTCCGCTTCCCGAACAACCAAAACATCTACGCGGAAGCATCCCGACTCGTCGCCGCTAGCCTCAAGCTGACCGGCACACTCGAAGTAACGAACGCGGTGGTATTCAAGGGGCTGCAACCTACTAGCCAGGCGGCGAACGTGTACATAAATCCGGCTACTGGGGTCCTCTACTACAAGACCTAGGGCATCTGCCCCAATGTCAGAGGGTGGATGTACTGTCACCTGAACCAGATCAATCAATGAATGAGGAGCCCCACAATGGTCAAAATCTTGTACGGCCCAACAACAATCGACGCCCCGAATCTACGAGATGTCAGCGTGATCAAAGCTGGAATCCTCAAGGCTGTCTCCGAAGGAAAATACAACTGGTTCGAATATGTCGCAAACAACGCCAATGTGTCCTTGCTAGTGGGCCCCGGCATTCCGTTCGCGATAGTCGACGACGCCTCGGACAAAACACATCCGGACTTGTCGGATAGTAGCTTGGCCGCCTTGATCAAGGGCGACGAGACGAGCTAAAACGGTGGGTAAGCGGTGGGGTTGGGAGGGCGTGCAGAGTTCGCACACCCTCCTTTCCCTTTGTTCTAGCCATCGCGCAGCCCCTTGGACCTGCGATTGTTGTCTTATCGGTCGCAATGTGACGACCTAGTTTCAGGCAATGTCCGGCCCGCGTGGTTGACTCATCGCATGACAACCACCAAGACCAAATCGAACAAACTCCCCGGCGATGCACTCATTGGCTTCGGGCCAGTGATCGCCGCACTCGGCCTCGTCATGGCGTTTCTGACGGCCGGGAACGCCGGCGGCCTGGCACTGGTCCTGTCGCTGACGATTGGCGGGCTTCTCCTGGTTGTCATCGGCTATCTGAAACGCATATCGGTAGCTCTCGCCACCAAGCAGTAGCTGGACTGGTGTTTCCGACCCGCGGAAGCACGGAAGTACCGGCCCCGCCGCGGCCGCAAGACTTGGCCAATGGCCATCACCCCGGAAACCCTGAAACTGTCCGCCGAGGCGAGAAAAAACTCCTCGCCATCACCGACGCCCATTATCTGGCCCTTGTGACAGCCTGGGTAGCCGCATGGGACGACCTCGCGCCGGGGCTTGAGGCAGCAATGGCGAACGTGTTCCTGAGTGCCAAGGACGGGAAGGTGCCACGGTCCGCCGTCGCCCGCAACGTTCGACTGGCAAAGACCCTGCAGTTGGCCAGCACGCGCCTGCAGGAGCTCGCTGACAGTGTTGGTGTGACAGTTGGGGCCCGACCTGCCCGCGGTGGCTGTTGACGGCCGCGCAGCGCAGACGGCCATGATTGGTTCGCAGCTGCCGGCCGCCCAGGTCAACATCGTCATGGACAAGTTCACGGCCGCGCCCATTGACGCCATGGTTGCCCGCACGTTGACGCAGATCCACAAAGACACCCGGCCGCTGGCCGCCGACGTCGTGCGCATGATGAAGTCAGAACTCGTGCGCGGCATCTCCCTCGGCAACAACCCGCGCAAGACGGGTCAGCGCATCATCAAGCGCGCTGAGGGCAGGTTCAACGGTGGCCTCACCCGGGCCGTGATGATTGCCCGTAACGAGACCCTAGACATGCACGGTGCCGGGGCGCTGCTGGCCGACACAGCAAACAAGCACATCCTTGAGGGCTGGCGGTGGTCAGCGTCGTTGAGTGGCCGCACGTGCCCGTCCTGCCTCGCTAACCACGGCACCATGCACCCGCCAGAGGAGCCCGGGCCCATCGACCACCACCAAGGCCGCTGCGCCCTCGTGCCCGTCACCAAGACGTGGAAAGAGCTTGGGTTCGATATTGAGGAGCCGGCAGACACGTTCCCCGACGCCCGGATATGGTTCGACAACCTCGACGAGCCGTCACAGCTCGCCATCATGGGCAAGGGTCGCCTCGAACTCCTCAACGCGGACAAGATCCAATGGGGCGACCTCACCACCAGGACAACCAACGGGCAATGGCGAGACTCCATGACCAACACCCCACTGGCCACACTCAAGAAGCAAGCAGCCCGGGAAGCACGGGAAGCGGCCATGGCAGCATTCGACGCAACGAGCAGGGCATGAGCGGCACGCCCTGCAGCGGGTGCGGCGCTGCCCTAGGACTTTGCTGAACTAAGCGCTATTTGGGTGGCTGGTTCGGATGTTTTGGCATCCGGGCCGGCCATTTCTGCGTTGGTGGCGGGTTTTCTCGGGACAGGTTTCTTGGTTTCGTGGTGCCTTCATGGCCGCTGAGGCGGGATCTGATCGCCACTGCAGGCGGTGTCCGGGGCTGGCTCCCCTGACTCCTTATTGGGCCAGGGACCAGCCCTCATTATTGGCGGTCAGGCCCAAGTTCAGGAGTCGTTTCAGGTTCAATCCGGCAATGCGGGCCTGGATCCAGGCATGGTTCTTCACAACGCCGATGTAGCGCAGGCGCCGGTTGTTTCCCGCGACGAGCCAGGCGACGCCGCGCTCGATCATGGGCCGGTATTTCCGGTAGTCATGCTGGAAGTCCGGGTCCTTCGCGGCGGCCCGGTGGGCACGTTGGCGTCCGTGATGTTCGGTAATGACAACCTTGCGGCCCTTCTTCGCTTTCGTGCAGATATCCCGCAAAGGACACTCCTTGCAGGCTGCCCCAAAGTTCACGTTTCCCTTCGGGCTGATCCTCCGTACGACCTTGTTCGGGCAGGTCAGCGTCCCGTTCTCCGGGTCGTAGGCGAAGTCATCCAGGAGGTAGCCCCCGGGCACGGCCGGGCGCAACGGCTTGGGCTTCACCACGGCTTGGTGCCCGGCAGTTTCCAGGGCTTCAAGCATGTCTCCGGAACCGTAGGCAGAATCCCCGAGAACTTGAATATCCTCACCCCCACCATCCCCAACAGCACGGGGTTGGTCGCCACCAGTGGTGTTGTCATCAGCGGTGGCGGGAAGGGAAGGATCTGTAGCGAGCAGGGTGATGCCGGCCTCGGCGTCACCAGAGCCAGCCCCGCTGGCCTTGGTGATGGCAGCGTTAGTGAAGCCCGTTTCAGGCTCTGCCACGATGTGGGCCTTGTACCCGTCCCGCAAGGCCGCCCGGGACTTGTGGGCGTGCCTGGCTTCGGGGTCAACAATGGAAATGATCCGGTCCTTAGCCACGCGCCGGGCAATCCGCCACCGCCCGTCTGTACCATCGGAGCCCTCGCCCGGTTCCACATCCTGGCCAGCGATCAAGGCCAATAACGCATAGCTCTCATGGGCCTTGCCCTCCAAGGCTTCCGGATCAACCGCGCCGAGTAGCGCCAGGGCGTCGGTGACCAGGGCCGAAACCAAAGCGTCTTTCGCGTCCCGGTCATCCCAGGCGATATCCGGCTTTCCCGCACGGGTGTAGTCATAGCCGGTGGCATGGGTTGCCAGCAACGTGGCCCCATCAGGGACGTCACGGCCGAAGCGGCGGATGCCGGCTATCAACTGCGTGATGGTGTCTTGCCTGGCCACCGCATCATCCAACACGGTGGAATCCAGGGCGCGGCGGCGTTTACCAGCCAACACACCAGTTTCCTGAATGATCTCGAAAACGGCCTCGGTGATCCGGTGCGGACGCTCACTTGTCGCCAGGCGTTTGCGCCAATACGTCAACGTGGTGTGGTGGAACGCGGTCTCGTTCAACCCGTACCCACAGGCTGCCTTCCACCGCAGATCGTACGTCAATGCCTCGGCCGTGCCCCGGTCCGAAAGGCCTTCCAACGCCTGCAGCACCAACACCGAACCAATCAACGACGCCGGCACCGAGGGCCGTCCGCGGCGGGAGGGAAACAAGTCCTCCATCATTGAAACCGGAAACAACCGGCCCCGATGCTCCGCCAAAAACGCGAAGGCACTGCCCGGGGCCAACAACTCCCCAGCCAATGCCTCCACATCCAAAAATCCGCGCTGCGCGACCTCAATACCCTGCATGTATCAAGTCTTAACGACTCCCACCAAAAACCACGGAGGCGCGCCTTAACCACCCAAATTAATCAGCAGCGTCCTAGCCGCCGGCTGGTTCCTTTGCCATGAGGACACCCTTGACCTTGAGTTTCAGCTACGCCGCGTCTTCGACGTGTACGGCAATGTGCAGGCCACACTGCAGCGCCGCGACGTCGGCACCAAATCACTTGGCAGCAACGGCGGTAAAGCATTCTCGGTGGAGCCGGTGAACCTGTCGGTCCTCGATGACGTCGTGACGTTGCAGTCCGTCCTCACCGGTTGGGCGGCACAGATCCCGACGGCGCGCCCAGCGTCGAGGGAACCGCACCACATCGCCGCATGGATGCTGCGCCCGGAAACCATTGCGCTCATACGCCGGCAAACATGGGCCTACGATTTGGCGCTCGAGCTGGCCGACGCGCTCCACCCACTCGCCAGGGCCGCGGATCATTCACAGGAGAGGGTCGACCTCGGCCCCTGCCCTAACGGGTGCGGAGGGAACCTGAAAGCCGTTGCCGGCGCACGCTGGGCAACATGCACCGAATGCCGGGAACGATTCGAAACTGCCGAGCAGAAACAGTGGATGATCAGCGAAGCCTGGCACGTCACCGCGCCACTCCCACAGATCGTACGAGCCCTTCATGCTCTGCAGGTATATGTCACGCCCAAGGATGCCGAGAACTGGGCCTCGCGTCGAAAGCTCATCGCCGGAATCGCTGACGACGGCACCAAAACGTACCAGCTCAAGCAGGTTCATGCGGTACATCAAGCCATGGTGGCCAAGCGCGAAGCAGAAAAGGAACGAGCCGCGGCCAAGGCACAGCTCAAGAAAGCGGCAGCCTAGAATCGAACTCTCGCGCTTGAAACGCGGAGGTGTGCGCGGCTTATAGCTGTGAGTATCGTGCACGGTGCTTCTTAATCTCTCGGGCACTCCATGGCACCCAACCCTTACGAGTGTTCCATTCCCACATCTGGTCATCGCTGCCAAACTTTCGGCCGCGAAGTCGAGGTGATCGGGTCCCGTATTCCGTCCACTGTATAGCGGCTGTTAGCTCGGCGGGTAGTGTTCCGATTGGGATGGCAATTTCGATTGGCTGATCTGCATTGTTGAGCACTGGCGGCATGTCTGAGATGACAATGGACTTGCCGTTTTTGATGATCTCGGCTTGCGGTGAGTGTAGGGGCCGTGACCCGACCGCGGCAAAGTTCACGAGAATACGCTCAGCGTTTTGCCGAGTCGAGATATGGACTTCGGATATTTCTTGTCGCCACCACATAAGGAACGCTCCCCATGCCCCACCGATGGCGGCGATGATCGAGAACGCAAGTATCCACCAGTCCACTACATACCCCCACATGAAAGTTAGACCAGCCATCGCGCAAGGTGACTGGCCTCTGTCATTCCCGAAAGGAAAACAGAAACATGAGCAGTTTACAGCTCCTGAGCCAGAACGGGCAGGAAGCCGACAGGCAGTTGGTCGGCTGTGAACCTTCGTCCAGCTTCGGGGCATTCCTAACTGCCGCGCCTTTGTAGCGCCCACCGTTTACCCACCGGAAACCACCGAGATCGACCATGAATGTCCGGTATATGGATTCCCCAGATGCGCCGCTCTACCCCGTGATCTAGGGGTTATCCGACAATGACCGGTAGTGACCGGGAACAGCAATTGCTAATCCGATAATCTACGATCTTGCAACTTCCACCGGTAAACGCGGGACGCGTGATGGGCTTCGGCAGCGGAACAGTATGGCGGTCAGACAGAATTGGTCGAGTACACATCGGGTATAGGATGACCAACGCCCTTACTCCACTGATGCCGCTGCGCGTTCTGATCTGCATCTGCCTTGAACTCGTCCCCGCCTCGGGAGTGGCCGCCGCACTCACACCGCCAGTGCCAATAGATTCCGGACTTGGCGTAATAGGGGTTGTCGTCGTCACCGGGTCGACCACTGTCGGCACTGTCGGAGCTCTTAATGGCGTCAGCGAGCCCGCGAAAGAAGTTCCAGACCATCAGAGAACGCTCTTCTCTGGCTCCAGTGTCGCCATCTGGCTTCGGTACGGGTCTAGTAGGTCCATACGCCTCATCATTGCCGATCTGAGCGGCATTGCATAAGGTCCGTCGCGGTATGTCGTAAAAAAGGGCTCTTGTGACTTTTTCGTGCGCGTGATTCGCGCGCCTTACCGCTCACGGATAAGTCCCAAGAGCCTAGAAATTTGGCTTATACCCGAGCCCGGCAAGTTCCTTAAGAAGTTCGATTTTCCAGTCCTGACCACGAACGTCCACCATGCCGACGATATCCCCAGGCAGTTCAACTCCAAAATTCAAGACGATTACATTCTCGCGCCTGAGCTTCCCGTAGAAGTAACCGAGCTCAAATACGACATTCTGGCGTGCTCTTTCCTCTATCGCTTCGGGTTTTTTCTTTGCCCTTGCTTCGTCGTCCGGTGTCATGATGACAATGGCACAGGCTGCATCAGCTGAGTACGATTCGAACTTCTCAATGAGAGTCTTACCCCCATTCATCTGCTTGCTGAGAACTATGGGTGTCACTCCTAGTGATTCATGCACCCACTCAGACACCTCACGTCGCAGCCCATCATCATGGCCATGTACCATGAATATTTCCTTAGGCGGAGACGCATCGGTCTCAGCCTGGTGGATTGAATCTTTCTCTTTTGCCGTTATCACTGCTGACGGCTGCACCTTTCCAGAGCGCTCCTCCACGGCCAGGAGGACTGATTTGGGAGCCGGTTCACGTTGCTCTGCTGAGAGCTTGAAGTCTTCTTCGAGCGAATATCCTGCATTCTGGATCACCTGACGAAGATGAGCTTTGGCCTCTTCTTCTTGGTCCGAGCCCTTGGACCAAAACGAATTCGCATGTTTCCTCAATGCGTCTAGAAGCCCCTTCATGAGTGCATACGCCTGTGCCTCGTCGGCGCTCAAAAAAGCATCAATAATCTTTTGTTGCTTGCTACCTTCCGTTTTGGGTAACCCAGCAGCTGCTATTTTGCGGTCAATTACTGAATGAGCGGGCCCGTCACCATTACTCCAAAACTCGGCAAAAGGATCTACAAGAGAACGGCCAAGGTCGGAGCCGGAGTGTGCGGCATCAGGAAAGGAGTACATCTCCCCATTATTCATGAAAAGAAGAAGCACGGCACACACCTCCCACCCACCGACCGGGCCAACGAATGCGCCGGCCGAAATACTTCTGCCTAATGACGACCAAGTTGACGTCGATATTTCGAGTTCAAGAGCTTCTGACCTTCGAGTCGGCGCCAGCCTGTTGGGGAGGCGTGGCGGCAGGAGGTCTAATGGGTGATGCCGAGTTCTGCGCACAACGCGGCGATCTTCGTTTCCTTGTGGCCCATGGAGCCATCGACCTCCGGACCTTGGCAGAGGTCATCTTATATCGCCGGCCGCTAATATATCCAGGGCTCGGGCCGAGGCCAATCCTGCTTTGGTGTGTTCGGAGATGAGCTCACGTTCAAACTCTGCCGGTTTCATTTTCCGAAGTCGACTCCACTGGCTGTCCAGAGTCCAACGCACTGCGCTAAGTCGGCCGTAAGCGGAATCACTTATCTCTGAACCGCTTTGTCCGTTTCACAGGGTCAGTGAGAGCAAGCTCCCGAACGTTCCGACTATGACACCTATACCCGCCAGGTAAGCGGGTTCGCGAAGTTCCGCCGATATAGCTTTCTGGGCAAGTTCGGATGCGTACATCCACTGCACTTGGTTGGGTGCCTCAGGGGGCTCCATACGATACGTATCCAGCCAGTAATCCAAGTCTTCCCGCGTCGGTTGTTAGCTGCAACTTTAAACTGACCATAGACGGCATTTTAGATTGACCGTTCGATTGGAGCTAGTGGCCTAGGAAAGTGTCACGCAATTGAGAATTTCAGCATTCGAGTGCCGTGCATCGTCACAAGTCAGAGCGATCTGGTGGTGACACCCAACGCGGGATGCTACATAGGTTCTGTAGGATCCCAAGTTGTTTGACACCTGCCCCAATTTCGTGACACCAGTGGAGTTCGTGAAATCGGAGATGCCTCTCTTGTAGTCTTCGGACATGAATCTAGAAGATCGCATAAAAGGGCTTAACCACCAAATAAACACAGGCAGATATGTCACTTGGCATAGAGAAGAGTTGGAATTGCGAAGTTTCCTTCTCTCCAGTGCCGAGGGGATGACCTCCTGGTTCGAAGGACAAGAGGAAGCCGCCAGAAACGATTCTCAAGGCACATTTGATCCTCAGACATCACACGGAGACGAGGGCTACAACCTCTTCATGGATCGCGTAGGTATTTTCTGGGAGCAGTATTGGTACCAGCTCGCGGCAGCCGTGATCAAGGAATCATTCACGTTGTATGAGGTGTTCCTGGAGGAGTCCGCTCACGAGACGCTGCGCCGGTATGGCTCGGGACTCCTGAAACTGGCAACTGAAGATTCGTGGCGTGCCAACGAGTGCGAAAGCTTTTACAAGGCCTACCTCGACGTCGACATCAAGCACGAGGACGTCGATGCTATCCGGTGGATTCGCAATAAGCTCTCGCACCTTCGGGACTCCCTACGTACCCCGGCTGGCAAAGCGGAGTTCGAGGAGAAGATTCAGTCACTAGGTATCGGTGGAGACCCTAAAGAAAGTGAGAAGGAGCTTGGACTTCCTCATTACGATTATGGAAGGCAACTTGCATTCGGTAGCTCGCTGTCCCTGACGCCGCTGGAGGCCTGGCGCATTCTGGACTTCCTTAGAATGCACATCGAACGACTCACGCAATCCCTGCATAAGCTTCAGTATGGGCGGTATACAACCCAAGCCTTGGTTGGCTTGAGTGAAGGCCGGGTTTTGAAGGAAAAGGACCGGAAAATCCTGCGCGTTCCGAATCCTTTGCCAGAGGCGAGCGTAGGTTCCCAGATAGTTTGACCTATCTCACGGAACTGAACATGTCACCAGGTTCTCAAGCTGACTTTCACCATACTTAGATTCATGTCACCGGCAGCACACTGCCACATAGCTTCTGCTGTAGCATGCAGAGCTCAGGACTCCTACGTGTCAGGCTGGGTGAACTCAGCCGCCTCAGAAGCACCGCCTCAACACTTATCGTGGTGCACCGCAGTCAATGTGTAAAATGAGTGTAAGCAGTGTTATGAAAGTCCCGAAACAGGATACCTTTAGAAGTAATCACACTTTTATATAAACTGAATTTGCGTTTGATCCCGGCGCCACCGAAGGTGTCGAGTGACTTACTTCTAACCACACGGGGACTGTTAATGAAGAAGATTGCCCTAATTTCCTGTGCGCTGCTAGTCGTTGGATGCTCGGCGCCTCCCCCCGACACCACGAATATAAGCGCACATCAAACCACAGCTACCGCTTCAGCGTCCCCATCATCTCCAACTGCAATTGAAGTGTCTGACACTGAAACCTGTCAATCCCTTTTCGGCACTGACGGTGGGCTAGTATCGGCGTCCGCTCAGTTTCTAACTGATCTGTCCGAGCTAAGCGACGAGACAGTCGCCGAGGCGGCGGCCCAAGCCGGTGCGCTTAAGAAAGTCGCTGATACGTCATCGGAGCAGCTTCGTGTGCCACTGACCGTAATGCAGGAACCGTTCCACGAACTAGCATTCGCCCACAAGGAACGCAAGACGTTCAGCCTCGTAGCGGGACCGTTTAAGTCCGCGGCCCATGAGATCGTAGCTACCTGTGAACCCCTATTAAAGGCGTCCGCCGCTGCAGAAGCCAAGGCCACAGCCGACGCTGAGGCCAGCGCCAAAGGCGAAGTTGAAGCTGAAGCGACAGCCAGCGCTATGGCCAAATCTGAGGCGGAAGCCAGCGCCAAAGTAGAAGCCGCGGCCAGCGCCAAGGCGGAAGCGGCGGCCAAAGCTGAGGCTGAGGCTGCGGCCGGAACGCTCAGTCAACAAAACGCACTTCGAGCCGCCAGAGACTACCTTGATTACTCTGCTTTCTCGCGCACCAGTCTGATCTCGCAATTGGAGTACGAGAAATACTCGACCGCGGATGCAACTTGGGCCGTGGACCGTGTGATCGTCGACTGGAACAAGCAGGCTGCCAAGGCTGCCAAGGCTGCCAAAGATTACCTCGATTACTCTGCCTTCTCACGCGACGGGCTCATTGACCAGCTGGCCTACGAGGGTTTCACTCCGGAGCAGGCAGAGTACGGCGTGAGCCAGACAGGTCTCTAGTGGTCTTTCTCAGCCCCACGCCCAAGCCCTGTCTGCCCCCGCCTCGAAGTTTCACTTCATCGGAAGAATACAGCATCCAGGTCATACAGCTCTAGGAGGTGTAACAAGGATTCTAGGTCCTCCAATTGTTGGACCCGCGACAATCGGAATGCTCGCACTTTGTCGTCTCCGCCCGTCAATTCAGGTTCGCAGTTTGACTCACGAAATTGATCCAGATTATGGCCGGCCAAGACCGCAACTGAGGGGTAAAAATGACGCCAGATTTAGGAAGTTCATGATCCACTCCCCCAACAAAAAGTCACCAAATTGCATCTTTCGCGGGCGCAACTGGCCGCCTGACCGACCGGACTAAAACGGCGCCGGGAACAACACATGTCGTTGACGCACGACGGCCCACTCTCGACAACCGGTGATATGCCGTCCATCATGCCGATGAACCTGCAAACGGCCATCAAACAGCAGCTCCGACGCTACGCTGCAGGTCCACGTCACGTTTTACTCACGTTTTTCAATGAAAACCTGTGGCAATTGTTGTCATGTCAAAGGGGCCTCGTCGTCTCGGACTCCCCCGGAAACTAGCAGTTTTTGACCGTCAACGGAGGCTGTTGGCATGAGAGTCCTGAGTAACTCTTGGCCGCCGGTTCGATTCCAGTCCGGGGCACAAAATGGCCTCTGACCTGCGGTTTCGCTATTTTGATCGGGTGCGCCGAGGTGCCAGATCACGTTCTATTCACGTTATTGAACGAAGAGTTGGTCACGTTTTTCGCATATTTTGGCGGAAATGGGCTCAATTTTTCACCTAGCTTTTAAACCGGCGGACAAAAATCATCGGGATTCCGCGGATATTCCAGGCGAAACTTACTTCCGCCGGCGGCTCCTAAATATTGGCCCTCCGATCGCCGTAATCACGGGGCGAAATCATTTCGAGGAGCAAGAACCTTACCGCCCAAGACGACAGGCAATCCGGCGTAACCGCCTCGAATCTTCATCTCACGTAATTCCACAAACATACTGTAAATTAACAGCGGCGACATCCCCATTTGATCACGGATTCTTTCCATCCTGTCAGCCTCCCCCGCTTGTTCCCAAGAGGGGATGGCATATCGGTCGTCGTCCTCGGCATTGCCCGAGCCCAGCGCCTCGGCCGAGGACTCCAACGCTTTGGTAGCCTTGCTGCAGTCCGTGCTGACGCTGGCAGTTTGGGTCTGATCGGCGCCGGCCAGCAGTCGCAAGAGGGTGGGCGTACCGGCCCATTGGCGCCGGCGACGTCCACCACATCGCCGGGGTGACGGCCAGATTGAAATTACTGAACGAGGTGCGATGGGCGTCGCCCCCGGAATGGTCCCTAGCCATGAGTGCTGCTTGCGTAGCTCAACTTTAAGGATCATTTGCCTCGACTATTGATCCGGGCGCCGGCAAGGGGGCTTCCTGCAATGGAAGCCCCCTTGGGTGGAGCTGTGGCGCATGTCAGTTCTGGGCAGCCAGCCCAATCTAGCGGATGGCTGCCGCCGAGTGGCCCAGAGTTGGGACCAAGGTCGTATCGGTTGGTGCTGCGGCCTTGCGCCGAGGTCTTTTTTGCAGCCGGGAGGCGATGGCCGTCAGACTCCCGCTGACGACCAGGTAGATGGCGGTAATAACTATGTAGGTCGGAATCAGCTGGTGGAGGTACGAGGTGAGCAACTGGCCCCGGTAAAGCAATTCAGTGAAGGCCACGATGTAGCCAAGGGTGGTGTCCTTGAGTAGGCTGACAAACTGGCTGAGCAGCGACGGCGCGATGTTACGCAACGCTTGCGGCAACACGACGAAGATCGTTGTCTGCGCGCCGCTTAGGCCGAGGCTTAGTGCGGCTTCCGACTGGCCACGGGGCAGGCTTTTGATGCCAGCGCGGACAATTTCGGCAAAGACGGCCGAGTTTGAAAAGACGAGGGGAATGGCTAGCTTCCAGAGTACGGGAACGTTGATTCCCAACTGAGGTAGACCGAACAGCATCAGGTAGATCAGTAGCAGGACGGGAACGGTCCTGGCAATTTCGATGTATATGGTGCAAAACCAGCGTACTGGCCTAAATCGGCCGAGCCGCCCCAGGGCAAGAAGTACACCCACGATGGACCCCAGCACGGCCACGATCCCGGCTACCTGCAAGGTCCCCAACAGTCCGACAAAAAGGTACTGCCAGATGGGCCACTGGGTGAAGGGGGCCCAAATCTTGGGATCCAGCTGGCCGTGAGAGGCAAACTGCCACAGCCCGAGGGCTATGAGTCCGGCCAATACCAGCACGCTCAGCACGGATGTGATCATGATGTTGCGCCTGCCCCGGGGGCCGGGCTCGTCGTAAATGAAACTCATCGGACTATCGCCACCTTTCGTTCGACCCAACCCGTACTGGTTCCAATAGCCAGGGCGATTGCCATGTAGACAAGTCCCGCACTGGTGTAAAAGAAGATGGGCTGGGCGTAAACCAGATTTACGCTGTTGACTCGGGATGTCAGTTCGAGGACGCCGACGACGGCGGCAAGCGCTGTATTCATGGCCAGTGCGATCATGACATTGCCAATCGGCTGCACCACGGCCCGAAACGACTGCGGCACTATCACGTAGCGCAACGACTGCACCAGGGACAGGCCCAGAGCCCGGGCGGCCTCGATCTCGCCCTTCGCCACCGTGTTTACGCCGCTGCGCAGGGCTTCGGCGACATAGGCAGCCTCATAGACGGTCAGGACAATGATTACCGTGGGGACCAAGGGGAGGATGAGTCCGGCCGCCGGAAGTGCAAAGACGGCGAGGATCAGCAATGCCAAGAGCGGGACGTTGATGAAGAACTGCACGTAGGCGAACGCAGCCCCGCGCAGGATGGGAATGGGACTGACACGGGCGGTGGTGACTATGGTTCCCACAAGGATTGCCCCAATCCCGGCAATGATGGCAATCAAGATGGTGGTTCCGAGTCCTTGGAGCAGGAGCTGCAGGTTCTCCGGGGAAATGATCATCGGTGTTCACTCACTGTAATTTTCCTGATTCTCTTGGCAAGTGCCGGATCAGGAACCGGGAACGGAGCCGATGGCCGGGGGCTTCGGGGCGTCCGCGTCGGCGACTGTTCCGAGGGTTGTTTTCCACACTTGTGTCCACTGCCCGCCGTCCTGAATGGTGACCAGGAACTTGTTGACGAAGTCCTTGAACGTGGTGTCATCGTGTTTGAGGCCGATGCCGTACGGTTCCTGAGTGAACGGCTGGCCCACAATCTTGATGTCCTTGTTTGAAGAGGCTTGGCTGGACAACAGCACATAGTCCTGGACATAGGCGTCACCGCGCCCTTGGACCAGGGCCTGGATTCCCTGCGGTGTGGTCGCGAACGGGATCAACGTGGCAGATGGCTGCTGCTCCGGCATTTGGGTTATGCCTGGGGAGCCGGTTTGTACGATGACATTCTTATTGGCCAAGTCGTCAATGCCCTGGATCGCCGTGTTTTCGCTCTTCACGGCAACGGCCAGGCCCGACATGAAGTACGGACCGGCGAATGAGATCTGCTGTGCCCGCTTAGACGTAATCGTGTAGGTCGACATGACGACGTCCACAGTGCCGTTGGCCAGCATCGCCTCACGGGTTTCAGCCGCAGAGGGGACCCACTGGACCTCGGGCTTGCCAAGGATGTAAATGGCCAACAGCTTCGCAAAGTCAGCGTCCATGCCGGTAACATTTTCCGGGTTCAGCGGGTCCTGTTGGGAAACAAGCGGAGCGTCAAGGGCGGTGGCGACGATGAGCTTGCCACGCTTCTTGATGGCCTCCATGGTGGATCCAGGGATGATCAAGTCCGCGGCTGCCACGGGCGCACTCTTGAAAATGGCTTCCGACGCGGGACTGGCCCCGGAGCCGGCAAGGTCTCCTGGCAGGCCGGTTCCCCCGGAACAACTCGTCAAGGCAAGTGCGGCTGAAACGACGACGGCGCCGAGAAATGGGCGTCGGCCAACTAATTTGGACATGGAGGCTCCTAGGGCGTTCATGGAAATGGCCGGTGAAACCCGGTCGATGGGTGTGGCTAGTGGGTGAGGACGGAAGAGAGGAAGGACTTGGCGCGTTCAGTCTGGGGAGAGTCGAAGAAGGCGGCGGGCGTATTTTGCTCGACAATCTGGCCCTGGTCCATGAAGATCACGCGGTCGGCGGCTTTTCGGGCGAAGCCCATCTCGTGGGTGACTACCAGCATGGTCATTCCCTCGCTGGCAAGGTCAGTCATCACGTTGAGGACCTCGTTGACCATTTCGGGATCGAGCGCGGAGGTGGGTTCGTCAAACAGCATCACCTTGGGGTGCATGGCCAAGGCCCTGGCGATCGCGGCGCGCTGCTGCTGGCCGCCGGATAGCTCGGCGGGAAACTTGTGGGCCTGCGCCTCGATACCCACCCGTTCAAGGAGTGCCATGGCCTCGATCTCGGCCTGCTTGCGGGAGATCCGGCGAACCTTTGTTGGTGCCAGCATGATGTTTTCCAGGATTGACTTGTGGGCAAACAAGTTGAAGGACTGGAAGACCATGCCGACGTCGGCGCGGAGTTTGGCGAGGGGGGCACCCTCGGCGGGAAGTTTCCGGCCGTCGATCTTGATCTCCCCGGAACCGATGGTTTCCAGTCGGTTGATGGTGCGGCAGAGCGTGGATTTCCCCGAGCCGGACGGGCCGATAACAACGACAACTTCCCTCGGTTTGATGGTCAGGTTGATGTTTCTCAGGACGTGAAGCATCCCAAAGTGTTTCTCGACACTTGCCAGGCTGACCATGGGCTCGGTGATGGCGTTTCGCTCAGGATCCCCTAGGGAAGAAGCTGTGACTGCCGAGTTGGGCGTTGATGAGCTCATGATTCCTCTTCGGGCTGTGGATTTGCAGAGAATGCGCGGTACACGTGGATGTTTTCTTCCCAGTTCTTCATGCGCTCCAGACCAGACTCTCGGCTGAGTCTGAACGTCGCCTCCACAATTGCTTCAACGAGAACCATGAGCCCGGCAAACGAGTCAAAGGGAACTCCTTCGACGGCCACGGGCAGCACAATGTCAGCATTTTCGGCGCTGGGTGAGAGTTCCTGATCGGTGATAACGACGACGGTTGCGCCCCGTTGTTTGGCGATTTCAGCGACTTTCTTGCTGGCCAGCTCATATCGGCGGAAGTCGAAGATGATGACAACCGAGTTCTTGCGCAAGTCCAGGTACTTGCCGCTGTCGCGGCCGAAGGGTTCCTTGGTCAGGCTGACGTTGGAAACGATCTGGTCGAGCTGGAGGGCCAGAATTTCGGCAAGGTTCACCGAGTAGTAACCGCCCGAGATCAGCACTGATCGCGGCTTGCTGCCCAGGACCTTGACCAGCTTGTCGAACTCGGAGGGCGGGACCGTTGAGATCAACCTGTCAAGAAGATCTCGGCGTGGCATTACGTAGGCCGCGAGTCCAAGCTCGCCTTTGGTTTCCGACGATCGTTGCTGGGCTCGGTGGACAGGGGACCGCAGTTCCAGCGTGATCTCCTCCCGCAAGCGGGCCTGAAACTCCGGGTATCCCGCCATGCCTAGGCGACTCACCAAGCGAAGGACCGTTGGAGTGCTTGTTCCGGCACTCTTGGCCAGGCTGGACGCACTGACCAGTCCTGCGCCAGGGTAATCCGCCAGTAAAGTCCGGGCTACTTTCCGTTCGGCAGGTGTCATGCTGTCCATGCGGTTGTGGACGTCAGTCTTAATGGGTGTCATTGCAGTGCCCTTAGGTCAGGGTGACGAGGTTGCCGGCGTCGCAGTACGCGGCAAACATGTCCGGTGAATTGTGCGCGACGACAATCCGGCCGTCGACACCCACGGCAATGATGCCGCCGTCGGCGTCACGGGTGTCAAGTTCCGCCGTGATGGTGGCTGAGACGGCATCCGGCAGCGTGGTTCCGGCATAGCGCATGCGGGCGTAGATCTCATGGGCCACCACACCTTCAAGGAACGCCTCCCCCGTGCCGGTGCAGGAAACTGCGACGACGCCGTCACGGGCGTAAGTGCCTGCGCCGATGATGGGCGTGTCGCCAACCCGGCCTTCATGCTGGTTGACCATACCGCCGGTTGAGGTCGCTGCGGCTACATTGCCATGCGAGTCCAGGGCCACCGCCCCAACCGTGCCGTGGCGTGAGCCAGCGAGTTGTTTTGATTGCACTGCTGCAAGTTGCCTCTGCCGGGCATCGGTGACGAAGTAGGAGGGTTCAACGACTTCCAGGCCCCAAGAGGCAACTAGTGCTTCGCTGGGCGAAACGAGCAAGACGTGCTCGCTCTCCTCAAGCACTTTTCTAGCTAGGAATATGGGGTTCTTTGCATACCGTGAAACCGCCACTGCCCCGGCGCTGCCGCTGCCGGTCATAACGGAGGCGTCAAGTTCAGCCTCGCCCTTTGCGGTCAGCGCCGCGCCGCATCCGGCGTTGAAAACGGGGTTGTTCTCCAACTGCTCCACAGTGAGGCATACGGCGTCGAGGGCGGTTCCGCCAGTCTCGAGCACTCGCTGGCCGGCATCGAACGCAGCTGAAAGCCCGGCGGAGTATGCCTGCTGCTCGTCGGTGGAGAATTCCTTGACTCGTCCGCCGACCCCACCGTGCAGCACCAGAGCGTAACTGTTGTCGCCTGCCGGGATGTCAATAACGCGCATTTGTTGTCCTCAATTTGCTGGGTCGAAAGGCGGGTGCCCGGTGGCGGGTCCCAGTCTGCCTGTCCAAAAGTGTTGTTGGTGAGCTGTCTCACTTTTGCGGCCTTGGTTACTAAGATATAGGAAAAATTACAAGAATGGAAGCTTTTTTATTTCTTGTAACATTTGATACAGCTAAAGGAGGGCACGTTTCGGACATTTCTGGGTGAGTTGCATGATTCGTCATGGCAACTGGCAGCCTGGCAGGCCGGACCAAACCTGCGCCCTGAACTACGCGAAAGGCTGAAGCACGACGGCTGGCTGGTCAACGAACCCTTCCGCAGACGCAACGTGCCCCCTGCCCCTAATGATCTTCTCGATTCCATCCAGCGTCCCGATTTCTTCACTGATTGCTGCAAGGCAGTTCAACACTCGGAAGGGTAGATTGCCCTGATCTCCGCGAGCTGGCTCGGCTTACGGAGACGGGGACATGCCGGTCCCTGGCGGTACGCGCTGGTGTAGCAGTCGGTCGCGTTCTCGTTCGACCCGCCCGGCGGAGAAGAATCGTCGAGGACCGTTCTGGCGGCGAGGTCTCGTGTTCAGCCGCGTCCGCACAGCGATCAGCGTCACCATGGTTACGGCCGCGCCTCGAGGGCGGCAACCCCTGGGCAGTTCAAAGGAACTCCGGTTCAGCTCAATCGACTGTAATCAGAACTCAATATTCTTTACTCCACCTACAATCTCCTGTACCGTTCACAAATATGAGATCTGAGTCACTACACACGCCGTCCGTAGGCGATCGAATCCGCAAGCGTCGGCAGGCCCTGCAGATGACCCTCGATAAGGTGGCGTCGGAGGCCGGGATAACCACCGGATACCTGTCTCAACTCGAGAGGGGAATCGCGAGCGGAAGCGTCGGGACGTTGCAGCGCATTTGCGCCGTTATTCGTCTGAATGTCGGCGACCTTTTTCAGGACTCGAGGGTCCAGTCGAGTCCGGTCTTGCGTCACAGCGACGCCAACCGGATTCACTTTGGCGAAAAGGCTTCGAAGGTAAAGCTGACCCCATCACACTTTGACCACCTGGAAATGCTGCTCGGGGTCCTCGAGCCAGGAGGAACAACCGGCGCGACCGCGTATACCCACGGCGCATCCGAAGAAGTGCTCCTAGTTCTTGAAGGAGAGGTTGAAGTCACCATCGAAGACCATACCCATCGACTGGGCCATCTGGACTCCGTGAGCTACAACAGCAGCCAGCCCCACAAGATCGTCGAAATCACCAATGAGCACCCGGCCAGAGTGCTGTGGACCATGGCCCCGCCAACATATTAGACACTTGCGCAGAGCTCGCCATTTGCCTTGAATTCTCCAGCAACAAAGGATCCAACATGACTTCTGACGCTCCCCCCATAACACGACCACCGAAGCCCGAGACCCGCGGCGTTGGCGGAATGGCCTTCACGGAACTTTGGGAACGCTTCTCGTTCTACGGTTTGCAGAGCATCCTCACGTTCTACCTGCTGTATTCCCTGGACAAGGGAGGCCTCGCCATGAACCCGGCCACGGCGGCAGGGATTGTCGGCGCCTACGGCGGTGCTGTCTACCTCGCGCAGCTTCTCGGTGCCTGGCTGGGTGAACGACTGATCAGTCCCAGGAACTTGGTCTTGTATGGAGGGATCGTCATCGCCCTGGGCCACATCATCCTGGCATTCATGCCTGGGATGACCGGCCTGGGCTTAGGTCTGGTGATGATCATTTTCGGCACCGGAGCGCTGAAAACCAATATCACATCCATCGTCGGGTTCCTCCTCGAAGAGGAAACCGAATCACGACGAGACGCCGGCTTCTCCTACTTCTACATGGCCATCAATTCCGGGGCAGTGCTCGGACCCCTAACCACAGGTTTCGCCCAAAACCAATGGGGATTCCATTTCGGCTTCGGACTTGCGGCAGTCGGCATGATCCTGGCACTGGTGCAATATGTATCTTCCTCCAAACACCTTCCGGAACGTGCCAGCCAGATCACCAAACCGCTGCCAAAAAACCAGTTCGCGCGAGTAGGAATTGTGGCACTGGCCGCCATCCTTATCATCGTTATTGCTTCCGTGACCGGCTTGCTGCGCGGCGAACGCTTGGCTTCAATCGTCACGGTTCTGACACTTCTCGCCGCGGCCGCCTACTTCATGGTGATCCTACGTTCAAAGGAGGTCACGGCATTCGAGAAGAAGCGCGTGTCAGCGTTCATCCCACTGTTCTTCGCGTCGGGACTGTACTTTGGCTTCCTGTTCCAGAAGTTCACCGCAACGTCTCTGCTAATTGCCGATCGTGTCGACCTTACCTTCGGCAGCTGGACCTTCCCAGTTGGCTGGATCACCATGATTTCATCGCTTTCCGGCGTACTCACACTCCCCCTAGCGGCGTCGGTATGGAAAAAGCTCAGGACCAGGCAGCCAAAGGCCGGAACCAAGTTCTCCATCGGGCTGATACAAATAGGCATCTCCTTCTTTGTGATTTTCGGAATCTCAACCATGTATTCGGGCCAGATGATCCCGTTCGCCTTCATCATCCTGTTCATGTTCATCGTGGGCAGCTCGGAGATTTTCGTCGGCCCCATCGGTCTCGCCCTCTCCACTCAAATCGGTCCCAAGCAATTCAAGGCCCAAATGGTGGCGCTGAACTTCCTCACACTTGCCCTCGGCTCATCATTGTCCGGCTTGCTCGGCCAGTTCTTTACGGTCGTTTCCAACGACACCTACTTCATGGCGGTAGGCACCACCTCCATCGTCTCGGGCATCATTCTTCTACTATCGCGAAAGGCCATCCACCGTGGCCTCTACGCCGGACTCAACTAATCTAAGCTTCCAGCCACCACCGAACGAGAAATGAGTACCATGCAGGGACCACGCATCGCAGTCGTCGGAACCGGTAGCATCGGCTCCCAGACACTTTGGCAGCTATCAAAGTTGGACTGCCAAGTTACGGGATACGAACTCTACAATCCCGGTCATTCGCGCGGCGCAGCAGGAGGCGAGTCGCGCCTTTTCAGACACATTGAAATCGAAAACCTGCAGCACCAACCCATCATTGAACGCGCCGACCACCTATGGCGCAAACTCGAAGCGGAGACCGGACAGCGGTTGCGCAACTTGGGCGGGGCACTGGCCATTTGCTCGGGCTCCGCGCCGGGCACTGGGGTGGCCCTGAAATCGGCCGAGCTGATAGGCAGCCGCGCCCAAGTGCTGACCAAAGAGGAAATGGCCCGCGAATACCCGCAGTACACGCTGGACGACGATGAATTGGCGATCCTCGATCTGGATGCCGGAACCATTTATCCCGAACGATCCGTCAGCGCAGCAACCGCCGCGGCACGCAACAACGGGGCGACGGTTCGCACCCATACTCGCGTCACAAACATCGAACAACAAGGCGACAGTGTGCTCGTCACCGCAGATGGCCGCACGGACGAGTTTGACCGGATCGTCGTCGCGGCAGGAGCGTGGACATCCACCCTTCTCCCCGACATGAAGCCATATCTAGCACCCCGACGACTGCTCTCAACATGGTTCCATCCGAAGGCCCCGACAGGCATGCAGGGCATGCTTCCATTCATCCGCCTCGAACCGAACTTCTCATACGGATTGCCCACGGCCGACGGAACCGCGATGAAACTTGGAATGGGCTTCTCCCACCATCTCCCGATTGATTCGCCCGATCTGGCCGACATGCGAGTGACCGAAGAGGACCTCCAAGCAATAAGGGCTCTCGTGGGATCCTTCCTCCCCGGTCTGGATGGCTACCCCTTCCGTGTGAATCCATACTTCGAGGCCTATACCCACAGCCGTGTCGAGTATGTCCAGCCGCATCCAACAATGGACAGCGTCCTAGTCATGGCCGGATTCTCAGGCAAGGGCTTCAAGACTTCCCCAGCACTCGGAGAATACGGTGCTCGTTGGTCCATGGGAATTGATCAACCAAGCGAGATGGAATTCCTTGCCAGCTTCAGTCACGTGAAAGCCGAAGCTTAGGCATATCCGATTTCAGCCTTCCAATACCTGCTAAAGACTGCCAAAACAGTCACTATGCTCCAACGCTGGCCATCTGCCGACGGACCCCACCATTTGGGCCTCCGATCGTCGGGATCCTGAGCCAGGAGCGTACGGTGCGAGGCTCGGTTGTCCCAGTCATGTGATGGGGCCTGTCAGAGATGGGTCAGTGTGTGTCGGAATCGAGGGTGGGCTAGTGGGTCTCGCCGTTCCGGAGTTGCGCCCAGTGGCGCAGCCGTTCGGTGATGGCTCGCTCGTAACCGCCGTTGGTGGGTTCGTAGAAGATCTCCCGGGGCATGCCTTCGGGGAAGTAGTTCGCGCCGGAGAACCCTGTCTCGGTGTCGGGATCGTACTGGTATCCGTCGCCGTAACCGAGGTCTTTCATGAGGCGGGTCGGGGCGTTGAGGATGTTCGCCGGCGGCATCAGCGATCCGGTGCGTTTCGCCGCGGCGCGCGCCTTGTTGAACGCTCGGTACACGCCGATCGACTTGGGTGCGGTCGCCAGGTAGGTGACGGCTTGGGCGATGGCCAGTTCTCCTTCGGGTGAGCCCAGGCGTTCGTAGACGTCCCAGGCCGCGAGGGCCTGCTGGACGGCGTTCGGGTCGGCCATGCCGATGTCTTCGGTGGCGAATCGGGTGATGCGGCGGGCGATGAACAGGGGGTCTTCACCGCCGTCGAGCATCCGTGCCAATCAATACAAGGCTGCGTCCGGGTCGGAGCCGCGCATCGATTTGTGGAGGGCGGAGATGAGGTTGTAGTGGCCTTCCTGCGATTTGTCGTAGAGCGGTGCCCGTTTCTGCACGGCGGCGGCGAGGGTGGCCGGGTTCACGGGGGCGGGCAGGGCATGTACCTGTTCGATCATGTTCAGCAGGTACCTGCCGTCACCGTCGGCCATCGCTACCAGCGCCTGCCGGGCCTGGCCGGTCAGTGGCAGTGGCTGGCCAAGGAGCGCTTCGGCGCGGGTGATGAGGGTGGTGAGCGCGGCGTCGTCGAGGCGCTTCAAGACGAAGACCTGACTGCGGGACAACAGAGCGCCGTTGAGTTCAAAGCTGGGGTTCTCCGTGGTCGCGCCGACGAGCACGATGGTGCCGTCTTCGACATAGGGCAGGAACGAGTCCTGCTGGGCGCGGTTGAAGCGGTGGATCTCGTCGACGAACAGCATCGTCCCCTGACCGACCTCGCGCCGGAGCTGGGCAGCGCTGAACACTTTCCGGAGGTCGGCGACGCCGGAGAAGGTGGCGGAGAGCGGCTCGAACGCGAGGTTCGTCTGTTTGGCGAGGAGCCGGGCGATTGTGGTCTTCCCGCATCCGGGCGGCCCCCACAACACCATCGACACCAACTGCTGTGTATTGATCATCCGCCCGCTCGGCGCGTCCGCGGCGAGCAGATGGTCCTGCCCGACGACGTCCTGGAGGGTGCGCGGTCGGAGCCGGTCAGCCAGAGGCCGCGAAGTGTCATCGATGTCGAATAGTGACGGAGTCTCACTCACGGCTGCTGCTTTCGGTGGAGGTCGTTGGCAAGGTCGTAGGAATCCTGCACCAAGTCGCCGATAAGTTGTGTCGTGATCCCGGTGCCGGTCCCGACAGTGATCCAGTGCTGCTTGTTAAGATAGCGCCCGATCGTGATCGTCTCAAAGTCGCGGCGCAGCGCATCCCCTCGGTGCGGGTCTGCCTTCAGGGTAACGATCTGTAGGTCCGGATCATCGTCCGTGACGATGAGGAACACCTTCTCGCGCACCTTCCACACATCAAGGTGCGCCGTGAACGGGCGCCCATGGGTGACGTCCTCGAGTGATGCCGCGATGACACGGGCGTGTTGTTGCAGTTGCTCGCCGGAGAGTTTCACTGGTCCCTCCGGCCGAACGTTTTGGGGTCGACAGGGCGCGTCGCGCGCGGCAGCTTCTCGACCACGAGCAGGTACGACTCGGTGACGAGGTCATCGACAAGCCCTTTCTCCAGTTCCCCGCCGTCATGCAGTGTGATCCAGTGCCGCTTGTTCATGTGGTAGCCGGGCGTGATGCTCTCATACTCCTGACGGAGCGATTCGCTGTCCGCCGGATCCGCCTTGAGAATCACGATCGACTCACCGGTGACGTCGGTGATGAGCATGAAGACTTTCCCGCGGACTTTGAATACCTCCCAGTCGGGCCCAAAAGGATGCTCCATGCCAGCCCCTGGAAGCTCTTCAACGCGGCCGCGGGCGTGTTGCTGCAGCGTGTCGCCGTCCATGGTATTCCTCCTGAGATCGCTGCCATGATCAAGGCTACTAGAATATGCGTACGAGGGTAAATGCTTGAGTTAATGTTGAAAGTGGTGCATGTGCGAAAGGGCAAGCCGAACGATCCGGGACGCCGACCCCGGATCCTCCATGCAGCATTGGAGGTCATCGCGACAGAAGGTGTACCCGCGGCATCGTACCGACGCATCGCTGCACAGGCCGGCGTGCCCCTGGGATCGACGACGTACTACTTCTCCGACCTGGAAACATTGATCGTCAGCGCGTTCGAGACACTGCGCGAGGAGCTGGAACCGCGATACGCGGCCCCATTGAAGGACGCGCGAACTGACGGTGAGATCGTTGACGCGCTCGTGGCTGCCATGTGCGGAGCAACGGCACCGACACCCGACGACATCCGCTTGTACGAGGAGATGCACCGCGACGGTGCATGCAGCCCACAGGTAGCGGACCTCCTCCGTGACTTCCAGGAGGCGTCCCTGATGATCTTTCGCCGCTCCATCGCGGACGGCGCCGCCCGTGCCGTCGACGCACTCATGTGGGGCTGGTGGAGCTACCGCAGCCTCCACGAGGATCACCCGCTCGACACGAACACCGTGAGCGACGCCTATCGGGCCCTGGTCTCAATGGCCACCACAGTGCACGAACCGCTGAATGCGGGCCGCCGCGCCTGACACCGTACTCGGCCGGATCGAACTCATGCCAACAGCGCGGACTCTCCCTTTCCTCCGCCGCTCCCGCTCTATTCATGGCACCGGCCAAAGACGCGGGTGGCGACTTAGAAGGTCCCTCGCCGTTGTGTTTCTTTTGCTTCCTACTTCCCGTCTGGGCTCATCCCTTCGGGAGAGCGGGAGCCGAATCCTCCCGCGGAGCGAATCTCAGAGATCAGGGCAAGATCGGCACCGGTGAGGGTGAGGTGGGCGGCTCCGACGTTCTCCGCGACGCGCTCGGCACTGCGGGTGCCGGCGAGCAGGGACGAAGCCGATTCCGAGTTCGTTCAGGACGGGGAACACCACCTGTGCTTCGCTCTCGAAGAGGGAGTACTCGGTCTGGAGCACCGATACGGGCTGGACGTTAGTCAAGGCAAATCGATTGATGAACGTCCAACGACTGCACCACAGAACTGTGGCGGGGTAAGGTTTGCGCATGACCAAATACGCGGTGTTCCTTCGGGGGATCAACGTCGGCGGCATCAACGTCAAGATGGCCGAGCTGCGCGCGGCCCTCGCCACACTCCCCCTGACCCGGGTGAAAACCCTGTTGGCCTCGGGCAATGTTGTGTGCGCGGCCGAGGTCGCCGCACCGGAACTCAAATCCATGGTGGAGGACTTGCTGCGTGAAAAGTTCGGTTATGACGCCTGGGTCGTGGTCCTGGACCTGCCGCAGCTGGAGGCCGCCATCGCAGCGTCCCCCTGGCCGGCCGACGATCCCGCCCGCCACAGCTACGTGACACTCTCCTCGGATCCGGCCGTCTTGGACGAGCTCGCCAGGCACGGGGGCGAGCTGCCCGGCGTCGAACTTGCCAGGCTCAGCCCCCACGCCCTCGCCTGGCCGGTGGCTGCGGGAAGCACCCTGGACAGCCCGTTCAGCAAGCTTTCGGCCCGGCCCCGCTACAAAAGCACGACGACGACCCGGAATCTGCGCACGCTCCTCAAGTGCCGCGACACCCTGGCTTCCTGATTTACGGCACAGACGCGCTCAGCGGGCGGCGGCCAGTGCGTCCTGGAAGTCGCGGTACCGGGCAATCTCGGTCTCGGTCGGGGCAACCACGAGGTCCCCGGACACCCCGGCGACACTCTCGCGCAGCCGCCGTCGGGCCTGGGCTGCCCGGGCCTTGGCGCCGCCCAGGGCCAGGAACTTGCTGGTCACGGCAAGGAAGATGCCCAGCACGACGCCGGCAATCACCATCAGCGTGGGCAGCGGCCAGCCCTCGAACTTCGGCACCTCCGGGACGGGCATCTGGAAGTACCCCAGCCCGGCCAGCACACCCAGCCAGACGAGTCCGCCCACTGCCACCAGGAGCGCAAGCCACTGGATGACGGCGAACACCGGCCACCACCACGCACGCGTGTTGGCTTTGAGGTCGGTGCCGGCCACGGCCTGGTCGAGGGCGTCCGGCAGCTCCTCCCGGTTGCTGCGCGCGGCGGACCGGATGGACGCCCGCCACGGCCCGGGCGAGCCTGAACTCGTGGCGTCGGCAAAGTCGCGGACGGAGGAATCCAGCTGCGCCATCTGGGCAGACCCGGCGGGCGGCAGCGACGTCCTGTTTACCTCGGACGCCCCTTCCCGCCGCAGGCTCAACCGGCGCAGCGGATCCTTGCGGAACCGGACCAGCCAGCGTGTGACCGGCCAGCCCGTCCGTTTCGTGGCTTCGAGTTGGTAGGAGGTCTGCACTGCGGAGACGACAGTTTCAACATGCACGGCGCGAGCCAGTCCCGCCGCCAGCGACTTCCTGTCCTGTTGGTGCACACCTGCCGCATCGCCGCCGCCTGATGCCTCGGACAGGCGCTCAGCCGCGACTGCAGCATCCGCCGCCAGCCGTGCCGACTTGGCCGCCTTGGCCTTGACCACGGAGGAAATTCGGCGGCGCAATTCAGGCACGCCCTCGAGCGTCACGGCCGAGACGCCCGATACCGCCACCTGGCCCAAACCGTCACGGTCCAGGATGGCTTCCAGCGACTCCAACACCGGCTTCACCTCGGCGATTGCCAGCCTGTCCACCTGGTTGAGGACCACGAGGGTCACCGAGGCGTGGGTTGAAAAGGGCCTGATGAAATCGTTGTGAATGGCGGCGTCGGCGTACTTTTGCGGGTCGACGACCCACACCAGCACATCAACCTGCCCGGCCAGGCGCTCCACCGTGCGGCGGTTGCTCAACTGGACCGAATCGAAATCCGGCAGGTCAAGCAAAACGAGTCCCCCGCCGTCGTCCGTCAGGCCCGGAACGGTGTCGCCTTCACGGCGGTCGGCGACCTCCAGCCAGTCCAGCAGGGGCGCGCTGCCCTCCATCCCCCACACCATGGCCAGCGGGTCGCTGGTGGTGGGCCGGCGCACGGCAACCCCCGCCGCGTCCGTGCCGGCAACGGCATTGAACAGCGATGACTTGCCGCTGCCGGTCGCGCCAAAAAACCCGACGACTGTGTGCTCGGCGCTGAGTGAACGCCTGGCTGTGGCCCGCTCGAGCACGCCGTAAACATCGGCCAGGGCGGCCTCGTCCAGCCGTCCCTCTGCCAGTTCGCGGGCCTCATTGAGCGCAATGAGCTGCCTGTCGAGCGTTGACTCGGACCGTTTCTCGCGGTGCCGGCTCATGCGTCCTCCCCCGTCCCGGTCTGGCTTCGCCTGCCGCTGGGGCTGCTCCGACCAGTCTGCCCGCCAAGTTCTGCAAGGTGGACGGCCAGACCCTCGAGGCGCTGCACGAGCGGTTCTGCGGCATCTTCCACCGGCCCCAGCCTGCTGAGGAAGCGCTGCTGCTGGCGTTCGAGCAGGCTGGCGCAGCGTGAATCCAGCGACTGTTTGGCTTCCTTGGCCAGACGCCGCACGGCATCCTCGCCAAAGATGGCTTCCAAAAGCTTCTGACCCACGACGGCGGTGCCTCCTGCGATTCCCACTTCAGCTCCCGTCAGTCCCCCGGTGAAGGAGAACACGACGACCATCAAGATGACGCCCATGCCGTTGACGCCAAACGACAGCCATCGGGCCTGGGAACGTTTCGCTGCGCCCTCGGCCCGGATCAACGCCATGACTTCGCCCTGCCAGGCCCGGATTTCGGCGGCCACCTCGGCCGGGAACTCCGTGCTGACGCCGGAGAGGTCGTCCATGCCCAGAAGTTGGCGTCCGGCCGGATCTGCCCGCCACCGCTGGTCGGCGTCCTCGGCTGCCCGGGCACCCTGGTCAACAATGACTGCCTGCAGGCCTGTTTCAATGGCCACCTCAACCTTGACAGCCGGCGGCGGCTGGCCCTTGAAGAATGCCCCGATCCTGTCCCGCACCCGGCCGATGCCGCTTTCCAGCGCCCGGAAGAATTCGCCCGTGCCGACAAAGTCCTGCCATCGGGCCAGGACCTCGCCGCGCAGCAGCGTGCCGTCGCTGGTTGCCTTGTTGATGCGCGCCGCGGCGTCTGCGAACGCGGCCTGGACGTCGGCTTCGAGCTGCCGTCCGGCGTCGTGCTGGGCCTGGACGGCAAGCGACAGCTCCGTCAGGCGCCCGCCGAGGGAACGGACGGTGCCGTTGAGCGTGCGCCGCACGATGTCGGCGCGGCCCGCTGCGTCGTTGCCGATGTCCGCAAGCCAGCCGTTGATCGGTGCCACTGCTGCGGCCGGGAGCATGCCCAGCTCGTCGAGGGTGGTTTCGGGGACCACGAACAGCTGCGCTCCGGGCAGGCCTTCGCGGGTCAGCATTTCCTGCAGGTCCGCGGCGATCTCCTGCTCGGCGCCGGGCGGGACCCGGTCCAGGATGACGGCGACGGTGATGTCGCGGGAGGCGGCGTTGAGCAGCAGTTTCCACGGCACCGCGTCGGCGTACCTGTTGGCCGTGGTGACGAACAGCCACAGGTCCGCGGCCGCCAGCAGCTGGCCGGCGAGCTGGCGGTTGTCATCGGAGATGGAATCCACGTCGGGGGCGTCAAGGAGCGCCACGCCGGCAGGCACCGCGGGATCGGCCACCAGCACCAGTGAGGTCATGGCGCCGGCATCCGGGGCCGCCCCGGCACGGGAGGCGGGGGTTTTGTCCTTGACGGGGCTGCCCTGGACACGGTGCAGCGTTGGCAGCACGCGCGAGGAGGTGAACCACGCGGCGTCATCGGGGTGGTGGAGCAGTATGGGTTGGCGCGTGGTGGGCCGGATGGCGCCCGACCGGGTCACCGGATGGCCCACCAGGGCATTGACGAGCGTTGACTTGCCGGCGCCTGTGGAGCCGCCCACTACGGCCAACAGCGGCGCATCAAGGCTCCGCCATCTGGGCAGGATGTAGTCGTCAAGTTGGCCCAGCGCGGAGGACGCCGTGTCGCGGGCTGCTTCGACGCCCGGCAGTTCAAGCGGAAGGTACATCTGGCCCAGCTCGGTGCGCACGCTTTCAAGCAGGTCGACGGCTGCCTGTTGCTCGGCGGCGAGATGCGCAGTGCCCGGCTGTTCTTTGGCCAGCTGTTCTGTGGCTCGTTGTACCAAGGCAGCGGCGTCGTTGTCGCCTGGTTGGCTCGATTCGGAGGTGTTCACAGCTTCATCATGCCAGTTCGCGGCAAAAGTTCCGCCCATTGCTGGGCACTATTTGTGAACTCAGTGGAACTGGCGCGAATATGCGGGGCGCCGACACCGGTGCGGGGGTCGTTGTGGTGATTCGCCCCCGCAAAAGGCAGATTTGAAAGTTGCGGGGGTCGTTGTGGTGATTCGCCCCCGGTGCACCGGGATCGAAAGGCAACAACGACCCCCTGAGCCCAAATGTCACTTGTTAGCGACCGGGCCCGTCAAGCACCAGCTCGTTAGCAAGCCATTCCATATGAGCGTTTGCCCGACGAAGGGCGTTCCCGTGCTGGCAATCCAAGATGCGGCGGATTGCATGCTGGGCTGTAAGCCGAGCGCCGGTGTTGACGATGGGCGTCACTGGAGCGCCGCTTCAAGCTCCTTCTCCATCGTGGTGGCGTTGCGCAGCAGTGTCCGCATGACGACCATGAGGAGGACGACGGCTGTTCCACAGACGGTGGCCCCGCCTACGGTGAGCAGCACGCCGGGTCCGCCGAGATTCATGACGCCAAGCAGGTGCAGGCCAAGAAGCAGCACCAATATCGTGGCGGCGGTGGCTGACCAGATGATCACGTTGACCCATCCGAAAGCCCCGTCCGAGAAAATCGAATTGTTTTGAACTCTCGCCAGTAGTCTCCAGATTGCGACGAGCCCCACTTGAAGGCAAGCGATCGCGACTATGGCCACCAGCGCATAGGGCGTGGCCAGGACCGCGACCTCCGGAAATATTGCCGCGTAGTCGCTCGCAACAGCAGGGACAACCACTATTTGTCCCAGCAGGGCGCCCAGGAAGATCATGACAAGGAAGACCCGAAGTGTGATCAAGACTGATTCGTTCATGGATTGATTATCGATCAATGTATATCGAATAACAATAGGTTCAGTGGTGTCTCGTGTGCATCTGCGTGAGCGTCCGTCGACGCCACCTGGCCCTGCGCTTGCGCGGGCCTGCACCCAATCGCAATCGCTTTGGGCAAAGCAAAAAAGACCGGAAACCCGTAGGTTTCCGGCCTTGCTTGTGACCCCAACGGGATTCGAACCCGTGTTACCGCCGTGAGAGGGCAGCGTACTAGGCCGCTATACGATGGGGCCCTAGTACATTCATTTTTTGCTCAACCAACCTCAAGAATGCTACCTGAAGTTTGCCTTGCTCGCCAAATGAAAGGCGGCTTTTGCAAGCGCTGGGATACCAGGACTCGAACCTAGAATGTCGGTACCAGAAACCGATGTGTTGCCAATTACACCATATCCCAATGGCTGCGCGCGGCCCTGAAATCCTCGGGTTTCCCCGGGGTTTCTGCGGCCCTCGCGCCGGGATAAAACTATACCCGAGAGATTGCTGAACACCAAAACGGGAATGCCGTTTTCTGCTGAGCCGTGCGTCACAGCCGGTCGGCGCCGCTCTCCAGTCCCATCAACGCGTGCAGCCGGCGCAAATCGGCAATGGCAGCCACCCCGGACGCCGCGGCTGCTTCGCTTTCCAGCACCTCGGGAACGGCCTTGTCTTCCCTGTTCAACCACACCCCGTGCAGGCCGGCGTTGACCGAGCCGACGCCGTCGACCATGAAGTTGTCCCCCACATACAAGGTCTCCCCCGGCCCGGTGCCCAGAAGCCGGCACCCCTCCAGGAAAATCTTCGGCGAAGGCTTGGAAACGTTGACGGTGTCGATCCCCACGAGAACGGAGATCCGCTGCAGCCCGGCCTGGTCCAGCTTGGCGCGCTGGTAGTCGTGGACGTTGTTGCTGACAGCGCCGTAGGGAATGCCTGCTGCATCCAGGGCGTCCAGCAGCGGCACCACGTCGTCGAAGGCGCGGATGGACAGCGGCTGCGCGGTCTCAAAGTCGGCAATCCAGCGCTGCTCGGTGGCGGCGTCGAAGCCACCGAAGCCCAACTGCTCAAACACGGCCCGGGCCCGCAGGCCCCGCTGCTCACTGAACGTGAACTCGCCGGCCACATAACGGTCGTAGTAGTCGTGCACATCGGCCATGTAGAGGGCCGCGAAATTATCCCAGTCGGCCGCAGCAAAGTCCGGCAGCAGTTCGGCGGACGCGGCGATCATGGCATCCGCCATGGCCCGGTACAGGTCGACAATGGTTTCATCGATGTCAAACAAAACGCCCTTGACCCGCCCGGCGAACGGGGCGGATGCAAGGGCGTTTTGCGAAGCGTTGAGCGTCAAGGTGCTTAGCCTCGGAACGCGCGCAGGCGGGCCAGTGAGGAGTCCTTGCCCAGGATCACCATGGACTCAAACAGCGGCGGCGACACCTTGCGGCCCGACATGGCCGTGCGGACAGGGCCAAACGCGAAGCGCGGCTTGATGCCCAGTCCTTCAACAAGCGCGGACTTCAGCGCGGTCTGGATCGACCCGGCATCCCACGCTGAAAGCGGCTCCAGGGCTGCCAGCGCAGCATCCAGGACCTCGGCCAGGTTTTCCGGCATGCCCTTCAGCGCATCCGCGGCGACGTCAACGCCGTCGTCCGTCTTGAACAGGAAGGAAATCATCTCGGGCGCCTCGCCCAGCAGCGTGATGCGTTCCTGGACCAGAGGGGCGGCCTCGGTGAGGATCTCGTCCTCGCGCGGCGTCAAAACATCGCCTACCAGGCCTGCGGCCTGCAGGTACGGGACGAGGCGGTTGCGGAAGTCGCCGGCCTCGAGCAGGCGCACGTGCGTGCCGTTGATGGCCTCGGCCTTCTTGATGTCGAAGCGGGCCGGGTTGGCCACGACGTCCTTGACGTCAAAGTTTTCCACCAGCTGCGCAACGGTGAAGATGTCCTCGTCGGCGGAGAGCGACCAGCCCAGCAGGGACAGGTAGTTCAGCAGGCCCTCGGGGATGAAGCCGTTGTCGCGGTGCAGGAACAGGCTTGCCTCGGGATCGCGCTTGGAGAGCTTCTTGTTCCCGGCGCCCATGACGTAGGGCAGGTGGCCGAACAACGGCATGTACTCGGCAACACCAATGGCGTACAACGCCTGGTACAGGGCGACTTGGCGGGGCGTGGAGGACAGCAGGTCCTCGCCGCGCAACACGTGGGTGACGCCCATGAGGGCATCATCCACGGGGTTGACCAGCGTGTACAACGGCGCACCGTTGGGGCGGACAATTGCGTAGTCCGGGACTGATCCTGCCTTAAAGGTGATCTCGCCCCGGACCAAGTCGGTGAACGTGATGTCGGCATCCGGCATGCGCAGGCGCAGCGCCGGTTGGCGACCCTCGGCCTTGAAGGCAGCAATCTGCTCGGGGGTGAGGTCACGGTCAAAGTTGTCGTATCCAAGCTTAACGTCCCGGCCGGCCGCCTTGTGACGAACTTCGACTTCCTCGGGTGTGGAATACGACTCATATGCGTGCCCGCCCGCGACCAGCTTCTCGATGACACCGGTGTAAATGTCCCCGCGCTGCGACTGGCGGTACGGCTCGTGCGGGCCGCCCACCTCAACACCCTCGTCCCAGGTGATGCCCAGCCACTTCAGGCCGTCGAGGAGCTGGAGGTAGCTTTCCTCGCTGTCACGCTTGGCGTCGGTGTCCTCGATGCGGAAAATCATTTTCCCGCCGGTGTGCCGCGCGTAGGCCCAGTTGAACAGGGCGGTGCGGATCAGTCCGACGTGCGGGGTGCCCGTGGGCGACGGGCAAAACCGCACCCGGACAGGAGTTTCGGCGGTGACAGTGGGGATTAAGGCAGCTTTAGTCATGATGTTTCCTAGTTTAGCCGCCATGGCCAAGTTGCCGGCATCGCGGACGACGCCGGACACCGTCACCCGGGTGCCGTGCCCGGCCGCCGCCCGCCGCCATCTCCTTTTCGCAGTGCACAAAACTGCCCGCAGCCGTGGTGCAAAAATTCCGGGGTTTCGGGATTTTTGAACCACTGCTGCGGGCAACTGGAAGGGTGTGCCGCTTGCGGGGCGGGAGGTCAGTGGGTGTGGTGTGACTCCTGCCGCTGGTAGACAGGCGTGTCCAGTCCTTCCATCCGGGCCTTCAACTGGAGTGCCAGGTAGTTGGAGTAGTGCCGGCTCTGGTGCAGGTTGCCTCCGTGGATCCAGAGGTTGTCGACATTGGTGGGCTTCCACATGTTGCGCAGCTCGCCCTCCCAGGGGCCGGGGTCGCGCTTGGTGTCCGAGCCGTAGCCCCAGCATTTGCCGACAGCATCGGCCACCTCCGGCGAGACCAGGTCCGACAGCCAGCCGTTCATTGACCCGTAGCCGGTGGCGTAGACGATCAGGTCCGCTTCCAGCTCGGTGCCGTCGTTCATGACCACGGCGTTGCCCGTCAACTTTTCCACCTGGCCGGTGGCGAGCTTGACCCGCCCGTCAATCACCAGTTGGGAGGCGCCCACATCGATGTAGTAGCCGGAGCCGCGCCGCAGGTACTTCACGAACAGGCCGGAGCCGTCCTCGCCAAAGTCGAGGTCAAAACCTGCCGCCTCAAGGTCGCTGTAGAACTTGCTGTCCCGCTCCGCCATTTCCGTGTAGATGGGCTTCTGGGCATCCGGCAGGATGCGGTACGGCAGCGAAGCAAAGAGCAGATCGGCTTTTTCCGTCGTGACACCGTTGGCCAGCGCCTCCTCCGAATACAGCCCGCCCAGGCCCAGGTCCATGAGCGACTCGCTGCGGGAGATGTGCGTGGAGGACCGCTGGACCATGGTGACCTCTGCCCCGTGCTCCCACAGGTCCGCGCAGATGTCGTGGGCGGAGTTGTTGGAACCAATGACAACCGCCTTCTTGCCCGTCCAGTCGCCACCGCCGGCGTGTTGGGACGAGTGGTACTGCTCCCCCAGGAAGGTCTCCGCGCCGTCGAAGTGCGGGACGTTGGGGTAGCCGGACACGCCGAGGGCAAACACGAGCTGCTTGGGGCGCAAGGTGACGGGCACGCCGTCGCGCTTCACCTCCACCACCCACTCGCCGGCAGCCTCGTCATAGGCGGCCTTGACGGCTTCCGTGCTGGACCAGTAGTTGAGCTCCATGATGGCCGTGTAGTGCTCCAGCCAGTCGCCAACCTTGTCCTTGGAGGCAAACACGGGCCAGTCGTCGGGGAACTTCAGGTACGGCAGGTGGTCATACCAGACAGGGTCGTGCAGGTGCAGGGACTTGTAGCGCTTGCGCCAGGAATCCCCGGCCCGGGCGTTCTTTTCCACCACGATGGTCGGGACGCCCTGGCGGCGCAGGCGTGCGGCCAGCCCGATCCCGCCCTGCCCGCCACCGATGATCAGGGTGTTCGGCTGCTCGTCGTAGCCCAGCCGAGCCTCGTCTTCCTCCTTGCGTTCGAGCCAGGATTTGCGGCCGCGGGTGATCTCATGGTCCACACCCCTGTCGCGGTTGCGGCCCTTCTTTTCCTCAAATCCCTTCAGCTCCTGCATGGTGGTCAGCAGCGTCCAGCACTTGCCGTCCTTCAGGCGCAGGTGCCCGTAGCCGTTGGCAGCCCCCGTTTCAAAGGTGATCCAGGCCTCCGTGTTGGCGTCATCGCCGGTGGCGTCCTCCGCGAGCGCCCATCCGGTCGGGGCCACATGGTCCAGCCTGTCGGTGAGCATTTGCCCGATCTGCGCCTTGCCTTCAAACGTTTTCAGGTTCCAGGTGAACGCGACAAAATCGCGCCAATAGCAGTCGTCGGCGAACAGCGCCGTCGCCGCTGCTGCGTCCCGGGATTCAAGGGCCGCACCAAGCGCCTCGAGCCATTCCGTGACGATGCTGCTGGGTGTGGCTGTACCGCCGGATGTGACGATGCTGCTGGGTGTACCGCTCGATGTGGGTGACATGCCGACTCCCTTGTCCGCTGCTCCGCTCCCCAAGGTGGAGAGCGTAAGCTGGTTTGACGTGATTGATCTCACAAGTACAGCCCGTTGGGGGTTGCACGGGCGTTACACGCGTCGAGAACGTTGCGGCCGCAGCGTTGCATTCACTGCGTTGCAATCACGGCGTTGCAATCACGGCACGTGGCTTTCATGACCAGCCATGGTCACCTGAAGGGAGTAATGCATGTCCGAGGTGTTCTCCGGCACCGGTGGCACGAGCGCCACCGCAGAGCTTCGCTTCAGCGACCCGGATCGATATGCGCGCATGCTCCGCCACGCCCATGAGGACGTCATTGGCGGCGGGAACAGGGTCGAAATCTCCTCCGGAATCCAGGAATCCTGGCGCCGCTCCCTCGCCCTGGGCATCAGTCCCGACCAGCACAGCCCCAACCATGTGCGCGAACCGGCCGAGGCCCGCGCCCTGCGCCGGGAGCACCCCCTGTCCCCCGCAATCCCGGCGCTGGCCGAATTGCTGGGCGATGATTCAGACAGTGGGCGGCAGCTGCTGATCATCACCGACGCCGCCGGTGAGGTGTTGTGGCGTGTCGGTGGCCGCAACGCCCTGGCCCAGGCCGACTCCCTGGAATTCACCGAAGGTGCCGACTGGTCCGAATCCGGCATCGGCACCAACGCCATCAGCGAGGTTCTGCGCACAGGCACCGCCGGACAGCTGTTTTCCGCCGAGCACCTGGTGCGCACACACCACGACTGGGCATGCACAGCCGCCCCAATACGGCACCCCCGCACCGGTGAGCTCCTCGGCGTCCTGGACGTTTCCGGACCACTGAAAACCCTGACGCCGGACTCGCTGCGCATGGTCCGGTGTGCGGTCCGGGCCGCGGAGGAAATCCTGGGCAACACGGCACCCGGCCCAGGGCGCATGGCGGCCCCGTCGGGCGGGCACGACGCACTGGGTGACGGGTCCGGCGTCGGACATGGGGCTGCGGGAGTAATCACAGGGATTGAACTGCTCGGCGAGCGTCCGGCCGTCGTGCATTCGGACGGTCGGCGGGCGCCGCTAACGTTGCGGCGGGCGGAGATTCTGGTGCTGCTGTGTTCCCGCCAGCAGGGTTTCAGTGCCGACGAACTCGCGTACGAGCTGTATGGGGAGGCCGGGACGGCAGCAACCGTGCGCATTGAAATGCACCGGCTCCGGGCTGTGCTGGGACCTGTCATTTCCTCCAACCCGTACCAGCTGGCCGGCCCGGTGCGGGCTGTTGTGGACGCGAACCAGGTGCTCGCGGCGCTCCGCTCCGGAAATGCGGGCGAAGCGCTGGCCCGCTACCGCGCCCCACTGCTGAGCCGCTCGACGGCGGAGGCCGTTGGGCTGTTGCGGGAAGAACTCAACGCCGCTGTCCGGACAGCGCTGCTCACTGATTCCTCCAGTGCGGCACTCTCCCAGTGGCTGGCGTCCGACATGGGCGCCGCGGACACGGACGCAGTCGCCGCCCTGGAGGTGCTGGTGGGCGCGGATCCGCAGGTGGCCGCCTTTGCTGCCCGCGCACGCAGGCTGGATGACGCACTGCTTTAGTGCCTCTTTCTCGCTGCCCCTGACAGTTCCGGCAGCTTGGCGTCGGGGCAGCCGGCGCTGCGGGTTGGCGGTGTGGCTGCGGGCTGGCGTTGTGCGCACTGCGGGTTGCCTTTGCACGCGCAACGGGGCGGTGTGGAAACTGCCGCAAATTGTGCTCCCAGATCCATTGACGGCAGCATCGACACGGGAGTAATCTACAACCAAATGGTTGTAGATGAAGTAAGTGAAGCCGACATTGACCGCTTGTTCCAGGCGTTCTCCGATTCCACGCGGCGTGACATTGTCCGCAAGGTCACCGGGGCGCAATATTCGGTGTCGGCACTCGCTGCCCACTACGCCATGAGTTTCGCAGCAGTCCAGAAACATGTGGCTGTATTGGAACGCGCCTCTCTGATCACCAAGGAGAAGCGCGGAAGGGAGCAGCTGGTGGGGGCAAACCATGAAGGCCTGCGAAGGGCCCGCCGCCTGCTCGATGAATATGAGGCCATTTGGCGGCAGCGTGCCGTGCGGATCGCCGACATCCTGTCCGAAGAACCCGAGAAGGAACCATCATGACCGTTACCAGTTCCGTCAAAGCCCCCGAGGCACTCAGCCTCACCATCGTGTCCGAGTTCGACGCCGCCGTCGACCGTGTCTGGCAGATTTGGGAGGACCCGCGCCAGCTCGAACGCTGGTGGGGTCCGCCCACCTGGCCGGCCACCTTTGAGCGGTACGACTTTGAACCCGGCGGCGAGGCCAGCTATTTCATGACCGGACCGGACGGATCGAAGGGGCGTGGCTGGTGGGAGTTTACGGCCATCTCAGCCCCAAACCGCTTGGTAGTGGAGGACGGTTTTGCCGATGAGAATGGGGCTCGCGTGACTGACATTGGCGCCGCGACGATGACAGTCACACTGGAGGACCTCGGCGGCCGCACCCGGATGAGTGTGGAAACGAAGTTTGAGTCTGAGGAGCAGATGGCAAAGATGGTGGCCATGGGCATGGAAGAAGGCATGCGCGAGGCAATGGGCCAAATCGACGCCATCCTGGCCGGGTAGAAGTCGAATTTACTTGACACCGGCAGGGCTTGACCCGCTTCGGCGGCCCGGCCACTTCACGGCCGCCGACCGGCTCCACTGACCCTGACCATAGTCGCCGCCGACCGGCTCCACTGACCCTGACCATAGTCGCCGCCGTTCCCGCATTTTGCCGCAGGTATAACTGCGGCAAAATGCGGGAACGGCGGCGACTTTTCATGGGCAGGACGGAACAGTGAAGGCTGCGGGCAAGCGCCCACGCTCGCCCTCCCGGCACGGGAAATCATCACGCATCCAGCGACTGCCAATGGCCGCAAAATGGCAAGGGTGCACAGTCCAACTTTTGGTCACAATTGCACAACGCTTGACTTAAGCCCCACACACTCATGTAAGTTACTCGTCAGTAGCTTAACTTGTTAGCTGCATCACACTTGCCAACTTCAGTGAGGAACTGCTTATGCCCCGCAGCACTACAGGCCCGCCATTGCACAGGTCCGCCAGAAACCACTACATTGCCCACGCCATTCTTGGCCTGCTGGTCCTGGGGCTAATCGTGTTCTTCGCCCTGACCACAACCAAAATTGCCACCGGCGCCTCACAGCTCAACGATGGCACCAAGCTCACAGCCGCCGGGGCCAACAAACTCCACGAAGGAGCCACTGACCTCGACGAGGGCGCAACGGCGCTGTCCAAGGGCGCAGCCACCGCAGCAAAGGGCGCCACGGCTGCCAGCGAAGGAGCCACCAAACTCTCCGGCGGAGCAACGACGCTCAGCGATGGAATCGGAGACAAGCTGGCCCCCGGACTCGTGAGCGCCAACGACGGCGCCCTCGCACTGTCCGACGGGGCAGCCAAAACGGCCGCCGACGTCCACAACAAACTTGCCCCCGGCGTCTATTCGGTGGCTGACGGCGCCGATCAGCTGGCAGCCGGCGGAACAGAACTACACGCCGGTGCGGCAACGATTGCCGACGGCGTCAAGAATCAGCTCGCCCCGGGTGTCTTCGCGGCCAACTCCGGCGCCCAGGAACTGTACGCCGGTTCCAAGGAACTCGAGACCGGGGCTGCCACCCTGGCCGATGGTGTCAAAACCCGGCTGGCCCCCGGCATCGGGGCCGTGGACAAGGGTGCGGGCGAGCTGTCAGCCGGCGCCGGCAAGCTCAACACCGGTGCGCAACAGCTGAGCACCGGCGCCGCAACCGCAGCAACCGGCGCAGCGGCTCTCGGCACCGGTGCGGCGCAGGTCGATGCCGGCGCCCAGCAGTTGAGCACCGGCGCACAGGGCCTGGAAGCCGGGGCCGCGCAGCTCTCCGCAGCGCTCACCGCCTCAGCCAGCGGCACCGAACCGGAAAATCTGGCCGACGGCGCGAACCAACTGGCGGCTGGAGCTACACAGTTGGCTGGTCATGGTTCCGCTGACGGCGTGGACGCCGAGGGCCTCGCAGCACTGCAGGAAGGACTGACAAAGCTGCGTGAAACCGCCGAGACCACGCCGGTCATACCTTTGGGACTGATTCTGGACCAACTGAAGCAGCTGGAAGCGGGCGGCCAGCAGGCTGCCGAGGGCAGTGCGGCCCTCGCCGCCGGAGCCCAACAGCTTCAGGGCGGCTTTGGCGTGCTGGACCAAAAGATCAACAGCACGGATCCCGCCAGCCCCGGCCTTGTCGCCGGCGCCCAGCAAATGTCAACGGGGGCCCAACAGCTCGCCGGCGGCACGGCACAACTGTCAGCGGGGCTCAACGGCGTCGCCGACGATCCAGCCCAGCCGGGACTTGTCGCCGGCAACCAGCAGATCGCCGATGGCGCGCTGGAGCTTTCAAATGGAAGCCAGCAGTTGGCGGAAGGCTCCACGGCATTGCATGCAGGGACCCAGCAACTGATGGTGGGCGTCAATGGCAAGCCGGACGACCCCGCCCAGCCCGGACTGCTCAACGCTGTGCAGTCCCTGGCTGCCGGTTCAACCGCCCTGTCAGTCGGCACGGGCAAGCTGTCCGACGGCACCGGACAAATCTCGGCGGGCCTGACGGGCACGCCGGACAAGCCCGGGCTCATCGACGGCACTGCCGCGCTTGCCACAGGAAGTTCGACATTGTCCGCCGGCACGCAAAAGCTCTCAGCCGGCACCCAGCAGCTGGTCTATGGCATGGACGGAACCCCCGGAAATCCCGAGAAGCCCGGCCTGCTTTATGCCGCTGACAATCTGCAGACAGGTTCGCAGAAGCTCGCCGTCGGTACGCAGGCGCTCAGTGAGGGTGTGGCGGGAACCCCGGACAACGCCGGATCAGGCTTGTTGGCCGGCAGCAAGACGCTGGCCGAAGGAGCCGAGAAACTCGCCGCAGGCAACTCGGCGCTGGCGGACGGAAACTCCAAGCTCGCCGCCGGATCCTCCGAACTTGCCGACGGGGCCAGCCTCATGGCAGACGGAGCCAAATCACTGGCAGCGGGCAACACCCAGGTGGCCGACGGAACCTCGGAACTGTACGAAGGCGTTTCAGCCGTCACGCCCGCCGGTGCCGCCGCGGATCCGACACCCATCCTGGCAATCCTCGGCGTCATCCTGGTCGCGATCGTACTGACGGTCATGATCCGGCGCCGGGGTGCAACACGCAAGGAATGACAAGCAACGCACGGCAGTGAAAACGCCGCCGCTCCTGCCCACCGGCTCCGCAACTGCGGGACGGCGGGCAGGAGCGGCGGCGTTTTCATTCAGCTGCATCCTCGGAATTCTCACATTCGTTTCGTTCTCCTACGATGCGCATCATCGTTGAGGCCGTCCTGTTCAACCTGATTACGAAATTGCCTGGCATCGGCCGGTATTTGCGAGCATCCAGCCAACGCTTGCCGGAATCAGAGGAATGGGCTCGGCTGGAGCCTGATTTTCTGTCCCGCATAAGGCCGGGCATTTTATGCGGGCGGGCATATGGGAATACTGAGGCGGTGGATTTACACGGATTTACAGGCAGGGGAATTTTGGTAGCGCTTGCGCCGGTGCGGGACCGCCATACCGGGCACATGGCAACAGCTTGTGATGCCCGACGTCGGATGGCCCAGGCCCATGCTTTCCCCCGCCAGCAAGGCAAAGGGTGACTCTGTGTACTGCGTGCAGAGTTCGCCTGTGGTGGTGGCCAGTGGTGCCGGCGCCCGGCGAGCCCCTCCCGACAGGGGTCTCGGACGGTGGTTTGCAGCTCGGGCGCCCTCACCACAACACTGGCAAGGGCACCCGCCGTCGTCCTGGATGAACCCCTGCGGGTGAGCGGTTCATGTCGGTCCGGTTGACAGGATTACGGCCTGTTGCTCGTTGGCTTCCAGCTACAAGGCTGCCCCAGCGGTGATGAAACCCTTCTCAACCATCCATTCAAAGGCGACGTCGGCTGGGTCTCGGCCATCGACGTCGACCTTCAAGTTCAGGGCACGCATGACGTCGTCGGTGAGCAGGGGTGAAATCTGCTCGAAGATTCCCTCGAGCGCCGGGAACTTCGCGAGCATCTCTGAATTGAATACCGGGGCAACGTTGTACGCGGGGAAAAACTGCTTGTCATCGGCCAGCACTGTCAGACCGAGTGCGTCAATCCTGCCGTCGGTGGCAAAAACCTCACCGAAGGTGCAGTCACCGGAGTCTGTAGCGCTGTACACGGCACCGACATCGTAGAGACCTATGTTCTTTTCAGGAACTCCATTGGCCGTACCTCTCCCGATGCCATAGTGCGCCAGCATCGGCGCGAAGCCGTCCGGGCGGGAATTGAACTCGGGTTCGACACAGAATGTCCTGTCAGCGACAGGCACCTTCTGAATGTCCGACAAGGTGCTGAGCCCGAACTCGGCCGCTGTCTCGTCAGTGACCGCAATCGCATAGGTGTTGTTGAGCGGTGCCTTGGTTCCCCAGGTCAGTCCATTGGTGAGATCTTCATCGTGGACCGCCTGCCATTGGGCAGTTTGGTCCGGGATCCCCTCGGTGTGGCCCATAAAGCTCAGCCAAGCCGTTCCGGTGTATTCCCAGATGATGTCGGCCTTACCAGCGAGCATGAGCGAACGGGTGGGCTGACTGCCAGGAACGTTGGTGAGATCGTTGACCTTGAATCCAGCGGCATCGGCCGCCAGTACAGCCATCTTGCCGAGGATCAGCCCCTCAGTATTATTGCGGCCGGTGACAGTCACCTCGGCGCCCTGGGAACCAGGGATCACTTCAATGGTTCCCGGCCCAGCGGCCGGAATGTAGGAGGTGGCCGGGGCAAGCCCGCAGCCGGAAAGCAGGGTGACAGAAGCCAGAACTGCGGTGAGGGCGGCCGTTATGTGGGCAAATCGTGATCCAGGCGTGCGAGCGGTGACGCTCATCTAGAGTCCTTTCGGTCGGCACAGGTGCTCGACGACCCTGCCGGCCCAGTCGATGAGGAGTGCGAGCAGTGCGACGAGAAGCGAGCCGGTAACGAGAACGGTGGTGAGGTTCAGCTGGACCCCCGTCGTGATGAGGATCCCGAGGCCGCCTCCGTTCACGAATGCGGCGAGAGTTGCCGTGCCAACGAGAAGCACGAGGGCGGTTCGGATGCCGGCGAGCATGATCGGAACGGCCATGGGCAGTTCGACCTTGAAAAGCACGGCGGCAGCGGTCATACCCATTCCGCGGCCGGCCTCAACCAGCCTCTGGTCGACGTGTTGCAAGCCGACCATGGTGTTCCGCAGAACTGGCAAGACCCCGTAGAGGACGAGTGCGATGACGGCCGACCAGAAACCGAAACCGAGCCAGAACGCAAGGAGTACGAGCAGCCCAATGGACGGTGCGGCCTGGCCGATGTTGGCGAGGGCGAGCACCGGGCCGCTGAGAAAGCGAAATCGGTGGCGGGTCAGCAAGATGCCGAGCGGAACGGCGATGGCGAGCACGACCACCGCGGCGAGCAGGGTCAGTTGGAGGTGTTCGAGGGTGTAACCCCAGAGCGCTGCAGGGGCGAGCGTGGTGAGTTCGGCCTCTGAGAGTGGTGCCAGCTGGAGCCAGATGACCAGAACGGCCAGCACAACGAGGATCGCGACAAGTTGGATGACGAGCGCACGCCACGAGCGCCATCCCGAAGAGGCTTCGATGTTTCCCTCGACATCACCGATGCCCCCGGCTTCAAGCTCCTCTGTGTCTAGAGCGTCGACGCCCAGCGTTTCGCGGTCCGGTGGCGTCATGGTGCCACCTCATCGCCGGCCTCTGAGGCTGCTGTGGTGCCTGGTGCTTGAATGTCGATGGAGCTGGTGTTGATGCCGATGGGCGCGTTGGTCGACTCGCCTGCTGCCGATTCGTGTGCCGTTGTGATGGCCTCCATGATGGTCTTCACATCGATGACACCCTCGAATACCTCACGCCTGCCCGTGACCAGCGCAGCACCGGCGCTGGAGACGAGCATCGTATCGAGCGCATCGTTGAGCGTGGCCCTGCTGCTGACAATCGGCAGTTTCGGGTCCGGCGTCGCGGTCACCGAAGTTAGGCGTCCGAGCTGTCGACGGGAGAGTCGCTGGATCGGACGCTGGCGATCATCGACGATGACGGCATGTCCATGGCCGGCTTCGGTGATGCGGGCGAGAACGGCTGCCGCGTCGTCGCCGGGGTGCGCGACGGTGGCGGCGGTGAGGGGAACATCGCCGACACGGGTCAGCGTGAGCTGTTTCAGACCGGCGCCAGCGCCAATGAAGTTCTCAACGAACTCGTTGGCAGGGTTCGCGAGAATCCGTTCGGGGGTGTCGTACTGCACGAGTTGGGCACCCTCATTGAAAATGGCGATCCAGTCGCCGAGTTTCACGGCCTCGTCGAAGTCGTGGGTGACGCAGACAATGGTCTTTTGCACTTCGGCCTGAATGTGGAGCAGTTCATCCTGGAGACGTTGCCGGGTGATCGGGTCGACGGCGCCGAAGGGTTCGTCCATGAGGAGAACGGGCGGGTCGGCGGCGAGGGCGCGGGCGACTCCGACGCGCTGCTGTTGCCCGCCGGAGAGCTCCTTCGGGAACCGATTGCGGTACACGCCAGGGTCGAGGGAGACCAGTTCCAGCAGCTCATCGACACGGGCGGCGATACGTTTGGCGTCCCAGCCGAGCATTTTGGGCACCATGCCGATGTTCGCGGCGACGGTCTTGTGCGGGAAGAGCCCGCCCGCCTGGATGACGTAGCCGATCTGGCGGCGGAGACGATCGCCATTCATGTTTGTGACGTCCGCGCCATTGATGACAATTCGGCCATCAGTGGGCTCAATGAGCCTGTTGATCATCTTTAGCGTTGTGGTTTTGCCGCAGCCAGACGGGCCGACGAACATCACCATCTTGCCGGCGGGGATCTCCAAGGTCAGGCCGTCCACGGCGGGTTTTTTCTGTCCCGGGTACCGCTTGGTGACCTGATCGAGAAGGATGGACGCTCCGGTGATGCCGTTTGCGTTGGGTGTTAGGGAATTTTTAGTTGCTTCAGACACGGATACCTCGAGGGATTGTCAGCCGGCCGACTCCTACAAGGAGGAGATCGAGCAGGAGGGCGAGAAGAATAATGCCGACGACGCCGGTCATGACGGATTCGAACGAATTCGCACCGCCCAGCCGGGACAGACCGGAGAAGATGAAGCCACCAAGTCCAGGGCCGAGTGCGTACGCGGTGATTGCGGCGATACCCATGACCATCTGTGCGGAGACTCGGACGCCAGCCAAAATGACAGGCCAGGCCAGTGGAAGCTCGACCCGGAGCAGGGTTCCCAGCCGGGTCATGCCGATGCCGCGCGCTGATTCCACGACAGTCGGTTTAATGCCGGAAAGCCCGACTACGGTGTTGCGCAGGATCGGCAGTGCCGCATAGAAGGTCGTAACGATCACGGCTTGGGTGACACCGAAGCCGAAGGGCACGACGAGGAGGCCAATGAGCGCGAATGACGGCAAGGTCAGTCCGACGGCCGAGACGGAGTTGGCTGCTGATACTAATGGCTTTCTTCGGTACACCAAGGAGCCGACCACGAGTGATACCAAAGTGGCAAGGACGAGACACTGCACGACGAGGCTGAAATGCTGCCACGCGGCAAAGAAGATCTGGCCGAGTCTTTCGGAGACGAAATCCGTCACAACTGCCTTTCTTCTTAAGCTAAAACCGGACTCAACGATGACGCTTAGGTGATCGCTGTTCGCCCAGTGATGTGCGCACGCGGCAACGGGCCGATGCGAATCTACCGGGTGATTGCCACGGGAAAATTCTTCGAGTTCGGCGTTTACATCTCCGGATTGGGAGGGACTTTGCCGAATGAATCTGTTCGATTCGATTGCGTGAGACGTCACGCGACCTGTTCGACTCTACCCTCTTGGCTATCGTTCCAGCCACAATCGGCGGTGTAGAGGGGAGTATTCGCGCTGCAGTGGGTGTCATTTTCACAGCCTGTGGCGGTGCCTTGCGCGGGAAGATTCCCGTGGCCACACACTTCGCGACAGAGAAGGAATCGGGTTCCGCCACGACCCTCGAATGAGTGGACAAATTATGCTCTACATGCTGATGTGGGCCGCGGATGGCGGCGGTCCGCACCGCCGTGGACCATGGAACACCAATCCGGCAAGAAGACGGAGGCCACGCTTGCGCAGAGATGCTCGAATGCGTCGGCTCCAACCAGCACCTGCGACAAGCGCCGATGATTGCAAGCCGCTAAGTGTTGCGCGTCGCGTTGTCTGGTGATGCATTGGTGACGTTTCCCTATTAATGGACGCAAAAACAATCCCAAGCCGGCAGGTTCGAGTCTTGCTGCCAACAACAATCAGGCCGTCGACTGACGACAGGAATTCCGGATTGGTGACACGTAGCTCCGGAAGCTACCGCAACGCCCAGCTTCCGCTCAGGGATGCGTCAGCTGAACAGTGCGTTCTTCGGCTCGTTCTTCTTCACGAACTGCCACCCGAACCAGAGCACCAGTGCGATCACGGGGACGGCACACAAGGTCCACAGTCCCAGCAGGTACTGGCTGCCGTCGGGCTTCGTCAGGGTGTCAAAGCCGATGAGCACCGTGATCGCCAGGAGCGCAACGAGGCCGATCCAGCTTGTCCACGGCGATCCGGGCATGGGCAGCCCGGACACCTTTCCCTTCTTGCGCCGGAGCATGATCTGGCAGGCAAAAATGGACGCCCAGGTGAAGATCACGCCAATGGAGGCGGTGTTCAGGGCCAGGTCGAAGGCGTACGAGCCGCCCAGCCAAATGTTGGCCAGCACGCCGACAACGTATACGCCGGCAATGCTCAGAATCGCCGCGTACGGCACATGGCGCGAGGACATCCGGGTCAGCCAGGCCGGTGCGTGCCCGTTGTTGGCCATGGTGCGGAAAATTCGGCCAATCGAGTACAGCCCCGAATTGCAGGACGACAGGGCCGCGGTGATGACCACAAAGTTCATCACCGAACCCACCCAGTCAAGGCCCATCGTGGCAAACACCGTCACAAACGGGCTCTCCCCCGACTTGTATTGGTCCGAAGGCATGATCATGGCCAGCAGCGTCACCGAGCCCACGTAGAACACCACAATGCGAAGCACGACGGCGTGAATCGCCTTGGGCACCTCCCGTTCCGGATTCTTCATCTCACCGGCCGTGATGCCCACCAGTTCGATGGCGTTGTAGGCAAAGATCACCGCGTTCAGCGCCAGGATCATGACCAGCCCGCCCTTGGGGAACATGCCGCCCTCAGCGTGGAAAAGATTGTTGACCGTGGCGTGCGATTCACCCACCTGGGTGTTCATGACGACCATGGCCGTGCCAACGACCAGGAAAATCACGATGGCGCCAACCTTCAGGCAGGCCGCCCAAAACTCGAATTCACCAAATGCCTTGACGCTGAGAAGATTCACTGCCACCAGCAGCGCCAGGGCACACAGTGCGCTGATCTCCACCGGCACCCCGGGGAAGAAGTATTGGAAGTACAGGCCGATGGCGATGAGCTCGGCAATGCCTGTCATGGCCCAGTTGATGAAGTACATCCAGCCGGACAGGTAGGCGCCCTGCTTGCCAAAGAGCTCGCCCGCGTACGACACGAAAGACCCTGACGTTTGCCTGTACATGATGAGCTCACCGAGGGCCCGCATCAGCAGGTAGGCGATGACGCCTGCCAGGACGTAGGAAAAAATGAGTGCCGGTCCGGTGCTGGCAAGCCGTCCGCCGGCCCCCATGAAAAGTCCGACGCCGATGGCCCCACCCATGGCGATCATCGTCACGTGCCGTCGCGACAGCGTCTTTTGGTAGCCCTCAGCCGAAATGTTGTCGGTTTCGGGCGCCTGTGAGTCAATGTCTGTGAGGTCGTGTGACAAGTAGAATCCTTTAGTCGCCAATTCGTCCCAACATGCTCAACACCCCGCAATCTGTCGCTTTCACAAGGTCACAGCATTGCCAGGGGAACAAAGGACTCGACAATTCTACTCCCGACGGAGTTTAGAGGTCCTCGCGCAGTGCCATGAACGTGTACTCCCACGTCTGCACGTCGTGGTCTCCGGGATCGCGATGCAATTCCCCGGCGTCCTTGACCAGCCGCACAACAGCATTGAATAGTTCCAGCGCCTCCGGCGGAGTCAGCCGCACGGTGCCAACCGCCAACTCGGCCTTGGCATTCTCATCCCTGCCCGTGGCGTAGTCCGGGGCCCAGGCCAGCACCCGCGACAGCGCATTGTGCTGCTCAAGTTCCATCTGCGAGAGATAGGCACCCAAGGCCAACTCGTCGTCGTCCGTCAATGGCTCTTCCGGCGAGCCAATCTGCAGCGACCCATCAACCGACTGCCAGACGCGGTCCCGCTTGTCGCGGGCAAATTGGGGCGCTTCACGGATCATGTCCGCATCAGCCAAAATACGCAGGTGGTAGCTGAGTTTGTTGGCAGCCACGCCCAGCTGCTCGGCCAGGTCGGCGGCCCGGGCGTAATCCTGCCCGGCCAGGACGGACATGATGCGCCGCCGGAGCGGGTGCGTCATGGCCTTGAGCATGGGCGAGGTCATGGTCCGGCCCTGCACCGACTTGCTACCAGCGTCCCGCGCACTCTTTGCCATGCGTCCAGTGTACAAAACGCAAATTTAGTTGAGCAATTTATATTGCGCAACTAAACTTGCGCATCTATGCTGGCTACATGTCCATGACAACGAACACCTCGACTGACGACGCCGCGGCCACGCCCCGGCTCTTCACGGACCGCAATTACCTGTGGTGGTTGGCCACGGATTCCTCCACGGCGTTCGGCACAGCGCTCCACAGCTTTTCCGTCCCGCTGCTGGCGCTCTACGTCACGGGCAGCCCCGCCCAGGCAGGACTCATTGCGGGTATCGGGCAGCTCGGGCGGGTGCTGACGACCATTCCCGGCGGAGTCATGGCCGACCGTTACAACCGCCGCACCCTCATGGTGATTGGTGGCGTCGCGGGGCTGGTGATCGGCAGTGCATTGACGGCCTTTCAGCTCGCAGGCCTTCTGGGATTTTGGCTGCTGACAGCCCTGAACTTGCTGATGAGCATGCGCGGCGGCATCTTCGGTGCGGTGTCCAATGCCGCCTTGAAGCAAGTGGTCAGCGCCCGTCAGGTGGGACCCGCGATGGCTGCGAACCAGGGGCGCGATGCCGTGATCGCCCTCTCCGGCGGACCAGTGGGCGGAGTCCTGATGAGCGTGGGGCGGGCCGTTCCCTTCGCAGCAACAGCTGTCTCACACGCCATTGGCATCGTCGCGGCGCTCATGATTCACGTCGACCTGAGGCCCTCTGACAGCCCGGACGGGCAAGCCGATTCCACCGCGGCGGCTGCCGGCGAGGGGCCGGCGGGTAAATCGGCTGCCGGCAAGGGGGCTGTGGGCAGCTTTGTCGACGAGGCCGTTCAGGGCATGAGGTGGCTGATGGGCCGCACAGAGCTTCGCGGGATCATGATCCTGTCGACCATACTCAATTTGGGGATCAATGCGGCTCTTACCGCCGTGATTTTCGGCCTGCAGCAAAGGGGCGAATCCCCGACAGCAATTGGTGTGGTGTCGGCGGGCATCGGAGTCGGCATGCTGTTGGGTTCCTTCGTTGCGGCTCCCTTGGTCAAGCGCGTGGGCGCCGGGACCATCGTCATCACGGGACTGGTCGTCATGACCGCTGCGCTGTTGGTCCTGCCGTTTGTCACCGCGCTGCAGGCGGTCATGGCGGTTCAGTCGATAGCCATTTTCAGCGCACCGGCAATCAACGCCGCATTGTTGGGGTACTTCATGGCAGCCGTTCCCACCGAGCTGCTGGGCAGGGCGACCAGTGCCCTGGACCTGATGGCCATGGGTGCCATGCCGCTGTCGCCACTGGTGGCAGGCATCGGCTACGCCCTTCTGGGCTGGACCGGGATACTGCTGGTGTGCGCCGGAGTCTGCGCCCTGACCACGATACTGGCCTGGGCAAACGGCGGCCTGCGTCGCCTGCCGTCCTCCGACCACTGGGCAGCACACGCAGCAACCATGGCCGTCCCCGGCAGATAGACGTCCCCGGCGAGGTGCGCTTCAGTGCCGCGAATCCCTGAACAGGAGGGCCGCCTGCACCCGGTTTTCCAACTCCAGCTTGGCCAGGATGCGCGACACATGGGTCTTCACCGTCGCCTCGCTCAGGAACAGCGCCCGCGCGATCCCGTCATTGCTCATCCCCTGTGCGATCGCGTCCAGCACCTCGGCCTCGCGGGCTGTCAGCAGCTCCAGCCTGGCCACGGCGGCGTTCGATTTCGTCGCCGCGGCGCGCTCCCGGGTCCGCTCGATCAGCCGCCTGGTCACCGTCGGCGCCAGCATCCCCTCCCCCGCCGCGACCGCCCGGATGGCGTGGAACAGCCGGTCCGGGTCGGTGTCCTTGAGCAGGAACCCGGCGGCACCGGCCTCCAGCGCGGCAAAAACGTAGTCGTCCAGGTCGAAGGTCGTCAGCACCAGCACCTGCGGCGGTGTTTCGAGCCCGCGCAACTGTGCCGTCGCCGTGATGCCGTCGCCGCCGGGCATGCGCACATCCATAAGCACGACGTCGGACCGTTGCGTCTGCGCGCACCTCACCGCCTGCGGTCCGCTGGCAGCCTCGCCCACCACTGTCATGTCGGTGCGGGACGTCACCATCTTCACCAGCGCCGCCCGGACGAGGGCCTCGTCGTCGGCCACAATGACACGGATCGTTTCCGTCACGGTGCCGTTCCTTCCTGGAGGTCCCGCTGGTCTTGGGGCTGCTTGTTGAACGGGATGCGGGCCGTGAGCTGAAAGCCGTTTCCCGTGGGTCCGTGCTCCAGGGTGCCGCCGAGGAGCTGGATTCGTTCGGCCAGGCCGACCAGCCCAACGCCTGCGCCAAGAGCCGGTTCGCCTTCTGTTCCCGGACCGTTCGACACCGTGACCTGAAGCTCCTGCGGTCCTGATGGGTGAAGTTCAAGTCTCACGGCCGACGCCGCACCCGGGGCATGGCGGGCCACATTCGTGATGCCCTCCTGGACCACCCGGAACGCGGCCCGGCTGACCGCGTCGGGCAGAATGCCGTCGATGTCAGGGTTCGGCGCATAGTCCACGGCGATCCCGGCCAGCCTCCATTCCTCCAGCAGACCCGCAATTTGTTCGACCCCGGACGGCGCCGTGCGGTTTGACGCCGCCTCCGTGGATCCCGCTGATGGCGCACCCGTTCCCGTGCCCGGATCAACAGCCTGCCACCGGGCAGTGCCGGCTGTTCCGTCTTCGTGCAACACGCCCAAAACGTCGCGAAGTTCGCCAAGGGCGGCGTGGGCGGTTTCGCGGATCAGCCGGGCCGAGCCGGCGGTTTCGGCATCCGGGGCGTCCACCTGCAGGGCCGCGGCCTGGACTGCCACGAGCGACATCCTGTGGGCGAGAGTGTCGTGCATTTCGCGGGCTATCCGGTGGCGTTCGGCGAGCCGGCTGTGTTCAACATCGGCTGTGTGCCTGGCTTCGGCCTGCTCGGCACGTTCCTTCAGCGATGCCATCTGGGTTTCGCGAAGTCGGGCCCGCTGGCCGCGGTAGGCACCCCACACCGCAATCGCTGCAAGCACGACCAGTCCCAGGGCCATCCCTTCCCAGCCAAGGGGTTCGATCCCCAGGAATTCTTCAGCACCGATGGCAAGGACGATGATGGCGGCCACCCACCAGTCCAGCCGCCGTTTCGCCAGGAGGTAGATCGCCACGATGAACGCGATGCCGCTGAACGACAGTGCACCAATAACGGCCGCGGCCACCGCCACTGTCCGGGGAAAGCGCCGGCGCCAGATCAAAGCCACAGCACCGAGCGGGGCAAGCACGGGCAGTCCGGCATAGCGCACGAACGCGACAGCATCCGGCTCCTCCGGCACTATTCCGGTGTCCAGACCCATCCCGAGGTTCATCAGTGACAGCAGGAAATCGGCCGCAGCGAGGGCAATAACCAGGCCAACAGTCCGCCAGGGGCTTCCAATGGGCAACATTTTTATCTTCATGCTTCGAGCCTAATTTTCAGTGCAGTGCCGCCACATCCAACTAAAGTTGTCTTCTGCGGCACCCGGCATTCAGCTCCGGAGCAGCCGGGTGAAACGGGTGTCAGCGGCTATTTGCCGGCGTTGTCCCGGCCCCGGGACTTCCACCACCGCCGCAGCCGCAACCAGAAACTGACGGCCGCCAGAGCCACGGCGATCACCATGAGAACCTGGGCCAGGGGCAGCGGCCCGTCGGTCAGGAAAATGACACGGGCCACCACACCAAACACCGCCGCGGCCGCAAACGTCCATCCGGCGTATGGCTTGGACGGCGGGTTTTTCAGGCGTCGTTGTGCGGCCTCGTTCATCGCCTGGGTGAGGCCGCGCCCAAAGGCGCCCTGCCCCCTCACGCCAGGTCCCGGCGTCGTGCGTTGAATACTGGGCAGCGAAAGCTCACTCTAGCGGCGGACCACCGGGTTGGAGAGGCGGCCGATGCCCTCAATTTCGACGTCGTAGCGGTCGCCTTCGGTGAGCAAATCCACGCCGGCCGGGGTGCCCGTCATGATGACGTCGCCCGGGAGGAGGGTGAACGCGTGGGAGACGATCGAGACGATTTCGCGGACGCTGCGAACCATCTGGTTGCTGTTGCCGTCCTGGCGGAGTTCGCCGTTGAGCCAGCCCTTGATGCTGAGGTCGTCGGGGTCCAGCTCGGTTTCGATCCACGGGCCGAGCGGGGCGGAGGTGTCAAAGCCCTTGGCCCGGGCCCACTGGCCGTCGCTCTTTTGCACGTCGCGGGCAGTGAGGTCGTTGCCGCAGGTGTAGCCGAAGATGACCTCGTCCACGCGCGACTCCGGGACGTCCTTGCAGATGCGGCCGATGACGACGCACAGTTCGGCCTCGTAGGAGATTTCCTCGGAGAATTCCGGCAGCACGATCGGCTCGTTCGGGCCGATCACCGATGTGTTGGGCTTCAGGAACAGCAGCGGATTCTCCGGGACCTCGTTGCCGAGTTCGCGGGCGTGCTCGGTGAAGTTCCGGCCCACCCCAATGACCTTGCTGCGCGGGATGATCGGGGCGACCAGGCGGACATCGTCCAGCGGGTACTTGATGGCTGTGGGTTCCACGCCATTGAAGAACGGGTCGCCCTTGATGACGGTGACAATTTCACTGCCGGGTGAGCCTTCCACAATGCCGTACATGGGGTCATTGTCTACTACAAATCGGGCTATACGCATGGCACCGAGTCTAGCGGGAAAGTTGGCCGCAAGGCCGTTACCCGGCAGGCCTGCCATCGGCGCCAGCCTCTTTCCCGTTCCTTTTGACGAGCACCTTGGCGCGCACCAGGCGCAGGGCCGTGAGAAGCAACACAGGCCAGGTCCTGTGCCGCCGCGGGTTATGCCGCCATGGTGGCCCCGGCGCAGCGTCCAACTGGACAAACGCTCAGGGTTCCCTGTCACCATTGACGGATGGAAGAACTCGAACTAGCGATCAAACCCATCCTGGCGGTTCTCGCCGCGGTCGCCGCTGCACTGCTGATTACCATCCTGCTCCGGCTGGCCACGAACCACGCCTTCCGCAAGATCCCGGACTTCAAGCGCCGCTCCGCACCGGCTAAGGCACCGGTCTTTGTGGTCCTGCTGTGTGCCGGGCTGCGCATTGCGCTGGCCTCGACCATGTCCAGCCAACAGTGGTTTGCTGCGACTGACTTTATTCTTGTGGCAGGCTTCATTGCGGCCCTGTGCTGGTTGTTCCTGGCCGCACTCATGGTGGCCGAACGCCTTGTCCTGCGCCAATTCACCGGACGCGTCACCGACAGCCGCCGCCGTCGCAGGCTCACCACGCAGGTGACCTTGGGACGGCGCATCGTCGGCGCCCTGGTCATCACCCTGGCCGTGGCCGGACTGCTGCTGACCATTCCCGAGGTCAGGACACTCGGGACCGGGATTTTGGCGTCCGCCGGACTCATCTCCATCGTCGCCGGCCTTGCCGTCCAGAGCTCGCTGGCCAATGTCTTCGCCGGTGTGCAGCTGGCCTTCACCGACGCCCTCAGGATTGACGATGTAGTGGTCGTTGAAGGCTTGTGGGGACGGGTGGAGGAGATCACCCTGACGTACGTGGTGGTGCGGGTCTGGGACGAGCGGATGCTGATCCTGCCGTCGACACATTTCACCACCACCCCCTTTGAGAACTGGACCCGCAACAGCCCCAAGATCATGGGCAGCGTGGAGCTCGACCTGGACTGGAACACACCGGTGTCCGAGCTGCGCGCCCACCTTGCCAGCCTGTTGGCTTCCACCCGGCTCTGGGACGGGCGCTCCGGAAAACTCGACGTGACAGACGCTGTCGGCAACTTTGTCCGGATCAGGATTGTTGTCAGCGCCAGGGACAGCGGCGACTTGTGGGACTTGCGCTGCCTGGTCCGGGAATCGATGGTGGGTTTAATCCAGCAGAGCCAGTCGTCGGCGCTGCCGCGCCAGCGCTGGGAAATGCTGCCCAACCACGAGGGCCGAACACCCCAGCCGGGCAATTCGGGAGCCGCGCACGCCGAGCTGGTCTAGCCGCAGCCGTCCGGGCGTCCGGGCGTCAGTCTTCCGGCGGCTCGCCCACCAGCTGGATCCGGAGGTTGGCGGGAATTCCGAGCGCCTCCATGTCCTGCACCATTGATTCGATCATCGACTCCGGGCTGGCACCGGCTCCCGTGCGGGACGCCCAACCCGGCACGGACGTCCCTGGCGTGAACTCGTACGCCGTGACGTTGAACTTCGCAAAGTAGAACGAATCGCTGCCTTCATGCACCTGACCGCTGGTCTGGGTGTCGTCGAGCCAGCTTTGGCGGCCGGCGTCGCTGAGCTCGAAACCCAGCCAGCCTCCTGAACAGTGCACCACCTGGTAATTCTCCTTGTGGGCGGCGAGATCCTTCACGACCCAGTCCTCGGAGCCGCCCACGGTTGCCATCTGGCCGATGCTGCACGCCGGGCTGCTGTTCGGGTTATCCGCCCCGCGATCGGGGCCTGGGAGGGCTGCGTCGGGGCTGGCCGGCGGCCCACCCACCAGTATCGGGCGATGGATCGGCAGGATATTCAGTTCGTCCTGCAGCACTCTGTCCATTTCCACTGCCTTCTCCGCCAATGTGCCGTCGACGGGTTCGACGGTGTCCCAGCCGCTTAGGGCAACCTCGGGGTCGTAGACGTAGCCATTGACGTTGAACCGAGCTATGTAATAAGCCCCGAAGGCACCCTCGCCCGCCCCCTGAGCGAGGAGCCGCTGGTAGCCGGCGTCCGTCAATTCAAACGCCAGAAGGCCGTCAATGCAGCCGAGCACGTTGAAGTCGCCCGGGTACGTTTCCATGTTGCGCGGCATCTGACCGGCCACCCCGTGGGTTAAGACGTTGCGGAACAGGCAGGCCGCTCCGGTTGCCGGGTCGCTGGGAGGCGGTCCCGCCGTCGCGCTGGGAGACGGCGTGGAAGGTGACGGGGTCGGACTCGGGGTGGGTTCCGCCGTCGAACTTGTCGAGGGCAGTGGTGTTGGGGCGGCAGGTTCCGGTTTCAGCAGGCCCTCGGTCAGCAGCCCGAGGAAGCCCGCGGCGACGATGACCACTGCCGCCGCAACGGCGATTGCCGTGGCCCGGACCACCGTGAACATCAGGGTGCGGCGCCCCGGATGGATGCGTCCCGCGCCGCCGCGTGGCTGCGTGGCGAGGTCCGGCATTGCCGGCAGCGGGGCCGGAGACTTTTGTGCGGCCTCGTCGGGGACGGGGTTGATGCTGCGAAGCATCGATTCGATGGGGTCCATCTCATTCCCTCCCTGTGGGACGCAGCCGCTGGGGCAGCGCCTTTTCAAACGATTTTCGGGCCCGGTGCAGCCGGACTCTTGCTGCGGGCTCCTTGCAGGAAAGCACCTGGGCAATTTCCGCCAGCGTCAGCTCTTCCCAGTACGTCAGGAGCAGGATTTCCCGGTCTTTGTCCCGCACCCGCTCCAACGCTGCGGCGATGGCTGCCCGGGTTCCGTCGTCGCCGCTGCCCTGGGACGCAAGCCGCACACTGGCCCGGAGCCTTTCCTGCAGTTGGGCCTCCCGTTCCCGGCTCCTGTACTCGTTGCCGATCAGGTTCCGGGCCACGTTCAGCAGCCAGCCGATGCACGGATCCGGCTCACTGTCCGCCTTTTGCCAGGCGATGCGGAAGACATCGGCCGTGATCTCCTCGGCCGACCGATCGGAAGAGATCCGGCGCCTGACGTAGCCGAGCACGCGCGGATTGAACGCCTCGTACATTGCCAAAAAGCTGTCCTGCCGCGTCTGTGTCACCGGATCCCTCCATCCGTAGCCCTGGTTCAAAAGCGCGAGTGCCCCTTGTTTAGCAGATCGTGCTGGTGCTCCAGCCTTCGCGGATCATGCTGGTGGCATTTGAAATCTGCCACATCACGTTCACGCAGGTGTTGCCGGGCGCGTATTTCTGCAAGGTCGCGCCGCTGCCGCCGGCGCCAACCCTGGTTTCAAAGGTCCCGCCGCCCTCTGCGTTGCCGAAGATGACGACCCTGTAGGTGTTGCCCGGCGTGAAACCATAGACATTGACCCAGTTGGTGCCGCACGCCGGCGAATAGACCAGCTGTGCCAAGCCCTGGACCTCGTTGTAGACGGCGTTGTGCATGTCCCACGGCTTCACCACATACGCGCCGATGTTGCATCCGGTCTCGATGGGGTCGGTGCCCTCATAGGGAAAGTTCGAATCGAACGGACCCGTGGTTGAAGCCGCATTGGCCATGGCCGGCATGGCCAAACCCAAGCCCCCGGCTGCCAAGAGTGCCGCTGCTGCCGCTGCTGTTATTCGCTTCCACATGGTTTTTCCTCCTGCTGCGTAGTTTGGAACCTTCGCACGGCCAAAAGGCCGCCATACACAGGTAGTTTCCGGATAAGTGGCCCACGTTACATTCCCGGGCAGAAAAATGTCAGGGCCAGGCCGCGGAGTTGGACTTGTGGGACAAAAAGTGTGTCTGTGCCGGGCATGTCAGCGGCCCAAGATGGGTGCGGGGGCAGTTATTACCTTTCGCCGCCGGTGGGCCGGGGGCGAAAGGTAATAACTGCCCCCGCACCCCTGGAAAGTGTCCGTACCAGTGGCGAATGGGAACTTCCACCCCCGACAGTTGCCCCTGGGCCATGAAACGACAGCAGATGCGTGCCCTGCGGCGCATAGCCCCCGCGGCGGGGGCAATACCGGCTGAGAACCACCCCGCCTGAGCACCAAACTGTCAGGAACAGCGTGGCTCAGGAGTGCACGTCAAGAAGGCTTCGTGCTGCCCTGGGCTGGCTCTGAATCGAGCGCCTGCAGGTATTTAAGCGTGTCAGCAAGTGCCACGTTCGCCTCCTTGAGGTCAAGGTGGAACTGGTACTCGTGAGGAAGTTTTGGTTCGTGGTTTGCAGGCCAGAAGAGCCGTGTCACTGACACACCGGAGTCCTCGAGTGCCTGGGCGAAGGGGATTGATTGTGACCAGGTGAGTGCGTCACCGTTGCCTCCGCTAATGAACGTCGGCGGAAAGTCAGCGTTGACGAAGTCGATCGTGGACATCAGGGCGCCGGATGACCTGGACGACCAGTCTTTTGTTCCGGCGTAGGCCCACAGCGACACCTGCAGTCCCCACGCTTCGATGCCGTTGAGTGCTGACATGGCGGGCATGTCGAAGACGCCGCAGTTGAGGATGGCCCCAATGAGCTGCTCTTTCTTGAGCCCTGGTGTCATCCCCGAAAGTTGCGCGTAGCGGGGGTTGGTGGTGAGGATGGCGAGCTGGCTCGCCAGCTGGCTGCCTGCGGAGTCGCCTGCCAGCACGATCCGGTTTGGATCACCGTTCCAGTCGGATGCGTGTTCGCCAATGTAAGCCAGCGCGGTGTTGAGTTGCGTCACTGCGGTTGGGTAGGCCGCTTCCGGTGCTGTTGTGTAGTTCAGCGCGATGGTCGTGTAGCCGTGCCCCGCGAGGATCCGCATGTAGGGCTCAATGTTTTCCTTCTGGCCTGAAATCCATGCACCACCGTGTATCCAAACGATGGTAGTCAACTTTTTGGTGCCGCCAGCTGGGGTAAAGACGTCGAGGGTTGTATCCGACTGTGGGAGTGAGCCGGTGGGTGGCGCGTAAGCGACGTCCCGGTACTCGGTGAGCTTGGTGTCGGGAACGTGTGGTTCCATCTCGGCGACGGCGGACGCGGCACCCTTCTCGAATACCGCGCGGATGACAGTCACTGATGGCCACGGGGAGCTCGCGGCGACGATGGCCGTGACGACGACGGCTGCGGCCAGGGTTCCACCTGCCATCAAAAGCCGGCGCCGGACCGGTCTTTGGCGCCTGGCCGTGTTGATACCGCCCGCTAAGTCGCGCTGTTTCATGTCGCTTCAATTCCCCCATCAATGTCAAGACAGAACCGCCACGGCGGGTTCGGTGAGTTGCTCAAAGTGAGAGCCTGGCGGTAAGCCTGACTCGGATTGTGAAAATCGCCAATGGTAGTTAGTAGATCATGAATTCGTTCATTTGCCCCCCCCTGGATGGCCTGTCTTTACGGGGCAGGGAGGTGCCCTTGCCGCAAGGGCGGCGTCCCGCCGTCGTGCTTGAACAACGGCGGACCCCCATAAAAATGGCCCGCAATAAGCGGCGAAAACCACGCAGGGACCGTGGACTTTCGCCGCTTGTTGCGGGCCGTTGGTGTGTGGACTACGCCAGGCGGGTCATCCAGCCGTGGAGGTCCTCGATGGTACCGGTTTGGATGCCGACGAGCTGTTCGCGGATGGCGGCGGTGACTTCGCCGATGCCGGTGGCGGGCGAGGCGATGGTGCCCTCGGCCGTCTTCAGCTCGCCGATCGGGGTGATGACCGCGGCGGTGCCACAGGCGAAGACCTCGGTGATGTCACCGGCGGCAACGCCCGCACGCCATTCGTCAATCGTGATCTTGCGTTCCTGGACCTTCAGGCCACGATCGGCCGCCAGCTGCATGACCGAGGAACGCGTGATGCCGTGCAGGATGTGGCCGTTGAGCTCGGGGGTGACCAGCGTGCCGTCCTTGAACACGAAGAAGACGTTCATGCCGCCGAGTTCTTCCACGGCGTTGTCGTTGTGCGGGTCAAGGAACAAGACCTGCTTGCAGCCCTGCGCCTCGGCCTCCAGCTGGGCGGCCAGCGATGCGGCGTAGTTGCCGCCGCATTTGGCCTCGCCCGTGCCACCCTCGCCGGCGCGGGCGTAGGTGGTGGTGAGCCAGATCGACACGGGCTTGAGCTCGCCGCCGAAGTAGTTTCCTGCCGGGGAAGCAATGACCCGGTAGGAGACCTCGCGGGCCGGGCGCACGCCCAGGAATGCCTCGGTGGCGATCATGAAGGGGCGCAGGTACAGGGCGTCGCCGTCGTTGGTGGGGACCCAGTCCTGGTCAACCGCCACGAGCTGGCGCAGTGATTCCAGGAACGTCTCGACGGGCAGTTCCGGCAGAGCCAAGCGGCGTGCCGAGGCGTTCAGGCGGGCGGCGTTGGCATCGGCCCGGAACGTCCAGATGGAACCGTCCGCGTGGCGGTAGGCCTTCATGCCCTCAAAAATTTCCTGCCCATAGTGCAGCACGGCGGCCGCCGGATCCATCATGATGGGCCCGTACGGCTCAATGCGCGCGTTCGACCAGCCGCCCTCACCGTTGGCGTCAACCTTGAAGTCGACCACTGCTGTGTGGTCCGTGAAGTGGTCGCCAAACCCGGGGTTGGCCAAAATGGCGTCACGCTCGGCGCTGCTCTTGGGATTCTCATTGAGCTGCTGCGAAAAGCTCAGCTCATTGGCGATCTGGGTCATGCTTCCTCCACATTTTTATGCCCTGGTGAGTGGCTGGCGCGTTTTTGATCCGCCCCGGTGCGCACTCGCTGTCAATACCCCAAGCGTACTCCGGGAACGTTGGGGCTGCCGGTCGCTGCGGCACGGGTCCGCACGGCCATGGACGACGGCGTTAAAGTGCCGCCGCGATGGCGTCGCCAATGGCGCTGGTCGCCCTGGGTGACGCGGCGTTGCGGGTGGCGATGTCTGCCGTAACGGCAGCCTCGACCTTGGCCGCGGCGCCATGGTGGCCCAAGTGGTGCAGCAACAGGGCCGCCGACAGGATGGCCGCCGTCGGATCCGCCTTCTGTTGGCCGGCAATGTCGGGGGCCGAGCCGTGGACCGGTTCAAACATCGACGGGGCCGTGCGGTCCATGTTGATGTTGCCCGAGGCGGCCAGTCCGATGCCGCCGGTGACGGCCGCGGCCAGGTCCGTGACGATGTCGCCAAACAGGTTGTCGGTGACGATGACGTCAAAGCGGGCCGGGTCGGTGACCAGGAAGATCATGGCCGCGTCAACGTGCAGGTAATCCACGGCGACCTCGGGGAATTCCTTCGCCACGGCCTCGACTGTGCACTTCCACAGGTGGCCTGCGTACACCAGCACATTGTGCTTGTGAACGTAGGTGAGCTTCTTGCGGGGGCGCTCATTGGCGCGGCGGAAGCCGTCGCGGACAACACGCTCCACACCAAAGGCCGTGTTGACCGAAACTTCGGTGGCAACCTCGTGCGGGGTGCCCTTGCGCAGCACGCCGCCATTGCCAACATAGGGGCCCTCGGTGCCTTCGCGGACCACGACGAAGTCGATGGTGCCGGGGTTGGCCAGGGGTGAGGACACGCCGTCGTACAGGAAGGAGGGGCGCAGGTTGACGTAGTGGTCGAGGCTGAAGCGCAGTTTCAGGAGCATCTCGCGCTCGATCAGCCCGGACGGGATGGATGTGTCGCCGGGGGCCGCGCCGACCGCGCCGAACAGGATGGCGTCGTGGGCTCGCAGGGCCTCGATGGTGGTGTCCGGGAGGGTTTCGCCGGTGGCCAGCCAGTGTTCGGCGCCGAGCTTGTAATCGGTGAGCTTGAGCTCCAGGCTCTCGGCGGAGGTGACGGCCTTCAGGACCTTGACGGCTTCCGCCGTCACCTCGGGGCCGATCCCGTCGCCGGCGATTACAGCAATGTCCAAGACGGCAGTTTCATTCGATGCGCTCATGGATTCAGCCTAACGAAACCATCCACATGATGATCAACGTATCTCGCATAATGAGACAATGGGTTGTGGTGCGGCCGCTTTTGTGACACCGGGCATGTCCGATCCTGCAAGTCCGATCCGGCCGGCCCCGTCCCCGCCCGGCACGCCGGGATCTCCACCCAGGGCAGGATGCCTGCGAGCGCGGCGGCGCCTAGAGTTGGGGGTGTGATCATGCATTCCATCTACGACTGGTTCCGCCGGCACCGTTTCGCCGTGGACTTTGTCCTCATGGCGGTGCTGTGGCTCACGGTTGTGCCGTTCAGCCTGTCCACGATGACCCCGGGACTGGACAGCACTGCCGCAACCGTTGTCGCACTGCTCTTCAGCACCGCACTGGTGGTCCCCCTTGCATGGCGCCGCACCCGCACCGTCACGGCAGGTTTCATCATCGCCGCGGTGGCCATCCTGCAATGGGCGCTGAACGTACTGCCCATGCCGGCCGAGATTGCCGTTCCGCTGATCGTCTATGCCCTGGCCGCCTTCGGACCCCGCTGGGCGAGCCTGGGCGGGCTGGCCCTGGCACTGCTGGGCGCCATCATGATGGTCACCCGCTACTTTTACGACTTCACGTCCCTCTCGCTCGGCGACATCCCCCAGGGCATTTCCATTGTGCTCATGGTGTGGGTGCTCATCTTGTTCAGTTGGACAGCGGGCGACCTCACCCGCACCAAGCGGCTGCGGGGCCAGGCCCTCGAGGACCGGGCCCACCGCCTGGAAATCGAGGCCCAGCACGAGCGCGACCTCGCCGCCAGCGACGAACGCGCCCACATTGCCCGCGAAATGCACGACATCGTGGCCCACTCCCTGTCCGTCATCATCACCCAGGCCGACGGCGCCCGGTACGCCGCGGTGGCCAACCCCGGGATCGCACCCGAAACCCTGGCCACAATCGCCGCCACCGGCCGGTCGTCCCTGCAGGAGATGCGCCGGCTCTTGGGTGTGCTGCGCGGCGACGGCGAGGCGTCCACCCGCCCCCTGCCCGGCCTGGGCGATTTGGACGAACTGCTGCTCGGCATCCGGGCCGCCGGCCTGCCAGTGGCCTTCGCCGTCACGGGCGAGGCCAGGCGCAAGCTGCCGCCCGGCGCCGAACTCACTGCGTACCGGGCCGTCCAGGAAGGCCTGACGAACGTCATGAAGCATGCCGGGCCCAACGTCCAAGCCGCCGTCAACCTCACCTGGAATGCCCGGGGCCTGGAAGTCGCAGTGCTCGACGACGGCCGCGGCGCCACAGCGGCCCTGTCCACCGGGCCCATCACCATCGGATCCCCCTCCCCTTCGACGGCGGCTCTTCCCACCACTTCATTCCCTCCGGCGCGGGCACCCCTGCCCGTCGGCGCGGGCACCCCTGGCCTGGCCGCCCCCGGCCCGCCCGGTCCTCCCAACCCACCCGGTCCAAGCCCAAGCACCCCAAGCACAGCATCCCGGGGCACTGGCGGAAGGATCGACGTCGTCCCCTCCCCCGGCAACCGGCACACCGTTGCCTCTTCCCTCCGGGGGAAGACCGCGGATGCTGCCGCCGCGCCGTTCGCCGGCGGCAACGGATTGCGCGGCATGGCAGAACGCGTCAAGCTGTACGACGGCACCCTGGCGGCCGGCCCCCTGGTCGGCGGCGGCTTCGGCGTCACGGCCTTCATCCCCTACACGGAAAACTAAACACATGACACCTTCCTCCCCCATTCGGGTCGCCCTCGTGGACGATCAACAGCTGGTCCGCTCCGGGCTGGGCATGCTGATCAATTCCCAGCCGGATCTCAACGTTGTGCTGCAGGCGGGCAATGGGATTGAGGCGTTGCGGGGGCTCTCGGTGACGGCGGCCGACGTGATCCTCATGGACGTGCGGATGCCCGGCATGGACGGGCTTGAAACCACGCGGAAGCTGATGGAGCGCACCAAGGCCGCCCCGGCGGGGTCGTGGCTGGCGGAGCTGAAGATCGTGGTGCTGACGACGTTTGACCTGGATGAGTATGCGCTGGCCGCCATCCAGGCCGGGGCCAGCGGCTTCCTCCTCAAGGACGCCCCGCCCGAGGAACTGCTCGGCGCGATCAGGACGGTCTTCGCCGGCGACGCCGTGATCGCCCCGTCGACCACGCGCCGGCTGCTGGACCATGTGGCGCCCATGCTGTCCGCACCCAGCCCCGCCAATGACGCCAACGCCGTTTCCGTCGCCAGCCTGACAGCACGGGAGCACGAGGTGTTTGTGTTGATTGCCAACGGGCTGTCGAACCCCGAGATCGCCGCACAGCTGTTTGTTTCCGAGGCCACCGTGAAGACCCATGTGGGGCACATCCTGGCCAAGCTCAACGCCCGCGACCGTGTCCAGGTGGTTGTCATCGCCTACGAGACGGGCATCGTCTCCCCGCGGTAGCCTGCTCCTGTCCGAGATTTTCCCGAACCCTCTCGCAGTAATGGTGCATTTTTGACGATCGCTATCGCACCCTTTGCGAGAGCGATTGGAAAAATCCAACCATTGCTGCGAGAGCGTTCGTAGTGGACAACGATGCCGGGAAGGAAATGTGCTAGCCCTTTACTGCTCCTGCGGTGAGGCCCTGCACGATGAACTTGCTGGCGAAGGCGAAGATCACCAGGGTCGGCACCACTGTCAGCACGGCGGCCGCCGACATGGAACCCCAGTCAATGTTGAAGCTGGAAATGAATCCGGCCAGTGCTGTGGGGATGGTCTTGTTTTCGTCGCTGTTCATCAAGGTCACCGACAGGAACAGCTCATTCCAGCAGTTGACGAAGTTGAAGATGAAGCTGGCGGCGATGCCCGGCATCATGACAGGCACGAGCACCCGGAACAGCGCGGAGAGCCGGGAGCAGCCGTCGATCATGGCGGCCTCCTCCAGGGCGTCCGGCACATTTTCAAAGAAGCCGCGCAGCATGATGGTGCAAAACGGGATGCAGATGGCGATGTAGACCAGGATCAGGCCGGTCTTTGAATCCACGAGATCGAATTTCGTCATCATCATGTACAGCGGCCCCAGGGCAATGAAGCCGGGAATCATCTGGGTCAGCAGAAACGCCGCCATGACCGCCCCGCGGCCGGCGAACTGGAAGCGGGCCAGCACGTAGGCGGAGAGCAGGGATATCAGCGTGGCAACAGTGGAGGCCACCGTGGCGACGACCAGGCTGTTGACCATGTATTGGCCAAAGTCGGACTTGGTGAACAGGCCAATGTAGTTCTCGAACGAGATCTCACTGGGCCAATAGTCCAGCGGCAGTGAATAAATGGACCCGGGGGCCTTCAGGGACGTGACGACGATCCAGTACAGCGGGAAGATTGTCACGATCAGGCACACGGCAAGGAAAACGATCTTTCCGACCCGCCCGACGATGCTTTGCTTGTCGATCATCGATTGGCCTTTCGGGGGCGCATGGCCATCAGGTAGAAGACTGCGAACAGCATCAAGGTGAAAATCACTATCAAACCAAGGGCGGAGGCCTGGCCGTAATCGCCTTCCTGCGTAATTTTGATCATGTAGGTGGTAATGATGTGGGTCTGGTCGGCTGGTCCGCCGCCCGTCATGGCCCAGATGATGTCCGGGAAGTTGAAAATCCAGATCACGCGCAACAGGATGGTCAGGCCCAGCGTCACGGCAATGGCCGGCAGGGTGATGCTGAACAATGTCCGCACCTTGCCTGCCCCGTCGAGCGCAGCAGCCTCGTACATGTCCTCGGACACCGATTGAAGTGCAGCCAGGATCATGATGGCGAAGAAGGTCACGCCATACCAAATATTGGCGATGATGATAGCTGTCATGGCGAAGCCAGGTTCAGCCAGCCACGGGATGGGCCCGTCAATGATGCCGGCCTTCATGAGCAGGTCATTGACCACACCAAATTCAGCATTGAACATCCACCGGAACAACATGCCGATGAGGAAGCCGGAAACGGCCCAAGGAAAAAAGATCAACGCCTGGTAGCCGCTGCGGAACTTGAACCTGCGCTTCAGGAACAACGCCAACGCAAAGCCGATGACAACCTGCGGAACCAGCGAGCCAACAACCCACACAACTGTGTTGCGGACAATGGTGCCAAACTCCGGGTTCTCAAACAGTGTCCGGAAGTTGCCCCAACCAATCCACGAGGTGTCGGAAAGGTCGTTGAGGTTCCAATTGCGGAATGCCATCTGCGAGCCGGAAATCATGGGGTAGTACGTAAAGATCGCCACGAAGACGGCTGCCGGCGCCATGAACGCCAGCATGGTCCAGCCTGTGCGGGAACTAAATTTCTTCTTGCGTGGGACGAATGTTGGCGCCTGCGCGCCTTCCGCTGCCGGACGGCGCGCCTCCTTCCGCTGTGAATCTAGTGTCACGGTGGACTATCCCGCCATCTTTTCGACCCAGTACGAGTCCCAGCTGGCCAGGAGTTCCTTGGTCGTCATCTTGCCGGTGAGCACGCGCTGCAGTTCGCCGTCGGACTTCTTGATCCATTCGGTCCACCACGAGACTCCGCGGGGCTGGACGGCAGAAATGTAGGTGTCCGGGTTTTCGGTCATGGTGACGTAGGCGGCCCAGGGGCCTTCGCTGTAGAACGGGTCCTTGGCTGCCGACTTCAGGATCGGCACCAGTGAGTTGTCCTTGCTGAACTGTGTGGCCGGCTCGCCCTGTGCCAGGTACTTGATCAGCTTGACGGCCTCGGGCTTGGCGGTGCTGGACTCGGCGATGCCCCAGCCTGCGGAAGCAACTGGCTGGATGGCCTTGCCGGTGGGTCCCACCAACAGCGGCGCAACGTTCCACTGGTCTTCCTTGATGGACGTGGATTCCTTGATCGTTGCGATCACTTCAGGGTCCTGCAGCAGGAATGCGGTGGAACCATTGCTGAAGCCCTGCACCATTTCCGGGTAGCCCCAGGCAACCGACGACGGCGGCGAGCCCTTCTTGAACAGCTCAAGGTAGTCGTCCATGGCGGTCTGCGCCTCGGGGGCGGAGAAGATGGTCTTGCCGCTGGTCAGCAGGAACGCGTTTTCCTTGTCCACCTGATCGGCCGTGTAAGCCTCGATCACGGCGACGGCGTTGGAGTTGGCATTGGGGCCGCCGCGGAACGCGTAGCCAAACTTGTTGGCATCAGGGTCATTGAGCTTCTCGGACTGTTCGAGCAGGTCCTGCCAGCTCTTCGGCGGACCGTCAAAGCCGGCGTCCTTGACCAGGTCAGTGCGGTAGAACAGCGACAGTCCGTAGAAACCGTACGGGATGTAGTAGGTCTTGCCGTCCTGCTTGGAGTAGTTGACGGCGTTTTCGGTCATGTCGCCCCAGCCGTCCCAGCCTTTCAGGTCGGCGCTCATGTCGTAGAGCCACTTGTTGGCCCCGAACGATCCGACGGTGATGTCACGGGCTTCAACCACGTCGACCCCCTTGCCCGACTGCAGCATCTGCTGGATCTTCTGGTCGGCCGAGTCCGTGGGCGGGGAAATCAAGTCCACCTTGATGGTGGGGTTCTCCTTTTCGAATCCCTCCAGCAGAGCCTTCAAGGTGTTGGTGCGGGTTGGGTTGGTCAGGCTCTCCACCATTTTGAGGGTGACGGTGCCGTCGGCGGAGGTGTTGCCCCCGCCGCCGCCACAGCCAGACAGGGCCAGAACTGCGGCAACGCCCAAGGCGGTGATGGCTGTTATCTTCTTTTTCATGGAAGGCCTTTCATAGTGTGTGGAAGCGGTCATTTTCTAACGCTGCCGGGACAGCCGGAGCAGCTCCGGGACAGCCCGTTCGGCGAATGCCTCAAATTCCCGGGCCGTGTTGTAGGCATGGGTGGACAGGCGCAGATAGCCCGCCCCGCCAAAAGTGGTGACGGCCGTTTCAAAATCCAGGATGTCTGAAATCCAGGCCCGCACCGCATGGGAATCCTCATGCGTCGTTGCCAAACCCCGGGGCAGCCGGACCAGGCGCAACTGCCCCACCGGCATTCCGACGTCGACCGCGGCATCCTCCCCCGACGCCGCCGAAAAGGCGTCCTGAACAACCGCTGCACCATAATCCGCCAGTGCGCTGGAGTAGCGCCGGACCTCGTCCCAGCCATAGCGGGTTTCGATGGTGTCAAAGGAGGTTTTGGCGGTCATCCAGGAGGTGATGTCCTGGGTGCCCACATGGTCAAAGCTCTCGGGGAACTCATGCGGGAAACCCCAGGAATCGATCAACGGGCGCAGCAGCCGGCGCAGCGGGCCCCGGGCCACGACGGCCGCCGTGCCACGCGGGGCGCACGCGAACTTGTGCAGATTGCCCACCCAAAATCCCTCAAAATCGGGCACGGGGGCAGCCTCGGCACCGGGTGCGTGGGCGCCGTCAACCAGCACCGGAATGCCCAGCTTCGCAGCGGCCCTGGCAATCTCCAGGACCGGCAGGCTGCGGGCCGTGGCCGAGGTGATCTGGTCAATCACAATCAACGCGGTGCGCCCGGTTACCTGCGCCATGACCAGCTCACAGCTCAGGGCGGCGTCTGCATCAAGAGGCACGACGGCGACGCGCACCTCCCCCTGGCATTCGCGGGCCACGCGGCGCGCACCTTCCAAAACGGCCCCATAGGCGTGGTCGGTAGTGACGATGTCGGCACCCTTGGCGAAGGTCAGCGAGTTGTAGACCACGCTGACGCCGGCGCTGGCATTGGGAACCAGCGCCAGATCATTGGCGTCCACCTGCAGGAAGGCCGCGACCTCGGCACGGGTGCCGGCCAAGGCTGCCGCCTGCCCCATGAACCAGGTGCAGGGATTCGCATCCATCTTGGCCTTCAACAGAAATTGATGTTCCTGGGCAACTCGGGGCACGGCGCCGTAGGAGCCGTGATTGAGGTGGACCTTGTCGGCAGTCAAGGACCAATCGGACATTGCGGGCTGCCCGTCGGGGGCCAGCAGGGCGTTCGGGGCGGTGATGAGCGTGGAGGCCACGGAGTTCTTTCTGTTGGTAGCAGGTAGTGATTGCTCAGTAAGCTATCTCACATTTTGGGCGAAGACAATAGATAACTCCAGGAAATTGTCTGATGACTTAGTAAAACAGCTCGATGTTTCCGGGTGATTACGGGCAAATGTCAACAAGAGATAGGATGACTTGAATAACACGTATGATGAATATGTCCATGAGGACGTGAACCGGCAACAGTTACCGAGGAGACCGCTGATGAGTGCAGTGGAGACCGCCATGCAGGGCCTGCGTGCCAAGATTGCCTCCGGAGAGCTGGCCCCCGGCCAAAAATGCCCGCCCGAAGGGGAGCTCGCCACCCAGCTGGGCGTTTCCAGAAGCTCCCTGCGCGAGGCCATCCGGGCCATGTCGGCCCTGGGCGTCATGGAGGCGCGGCACGGGTCCGGAACCTATGTTTCTTCCCTGGAACCGGCGGAAATCCTCAAGGGCTTCGCACTGCTGGTGGACATCTTCCCGTTCGACAGTGTCCTTGAACTCTTTGAGATCCGGCGCGCCTTGGAGTCCCATGCCGCCGCAGGGGCCGCGGCAAAGTGCACGCCGGAACTGATTGCCGAATTGGACGAGCTGGCGGCCAAGATGGAGTCAACGGACAATTCGGCCGACATCTCAGATTTGGATGCCCGCTTCCACGAGGCCATTTGTGAGGCTGGCGGAAATTCCACGCTCACCGGCCTGATGAGTCTCTTCCGCTCCCGCGGGCGGCACTTCAACATCTTTGACAGTGCCGAGGGCGCAACGGTGCGCGAAGTCAGCAACAAGGGCCACCGCGACATTCTTGAAGCGATCCGCAACCGCGACCCGGCCTCGGCCGCCACCGCCACCGCCGGCCACATTGCCCAAAGTGAGTTTTGGCTGAGGAAGTTCAGGCCGGCTCCGCAGGTGGACCCGCCCGGAGTGCCCGAGGCATAATCCCCGGCGCAGCGGGCCCCTACAGGTGCAGGCGGTAAAAACGGAAGGCGGAGAAGCCCTCGATGGGCAGGCGCTCCACTGCGGAATAGCCGGCCCCGGCCGCGTACAGCTCCAGCACCGACTGCCGCATCACCGTCCCCGTGCCCGCCGATCCCGGGGTCGACAGGCTGTCCGGCAGGCAGATGAACAGGCTGTAGCCATACATGAGCCGCTCCAGTTCGTCCCCGTCCGGACCAAAAGCATCGGCGACGGCCTCGTCCATGACCACCACTACGCCGTCGGGCTTCACCATGGCACGGACGGAGGCCAACACCTGCACGGGAAACGGCATGTCATGCAGCGCCTCGAAGATGAAGACGGCATCCGGGGAGGCGTCCTCGGTGGTGCTGGCGGCGTCGGCGATGCGAAACGTTGCCCGGCGCTCCAGTCCGCTGCGGCGGGCATTCTCCCGTGCCTGCTCGATCGAGGGCCCGTCAATGTCAATGCCGACGACGGCGGCCCCGGGGTATGCATTCGCCAGCGCCAGTGTGGACCAGCCGCAGCCAGCGCCCAGATCGGTGATGTGCGCCCCCTGCCGGGAGAGCACCTCGTGGATTTCCGGGACGGAAGCCAGTGCGGGACCCAGCCGCTGGTCAAACCACGGCTTGTTGCCGGCCGCCTGCGATTCGCGGGCCCCGCTGCCGATCTGCGCCCAGCCAACGCCGCCGCCATGTCTGTACGCCTGCAACAGTTCCGGCAGTTGGACCACCCCTGCCCGGAGCATGCGCACCATGGGCATGAGCGACGAGAGGGAGTCTGGTTGCAGCAGCACCTGGGCGGCGCCGGGCGGCAACCTGAAGCGGGGTCCGGCGTGGTGGTCGGGTCCGGCGTCCTCGCCCGCAGCGTCCTGCACAACTCCAACGAAGCCCGCCACGCTTTGCTGTTGCAGCCATTCCCGCGCGTAGCGTTCCTGCGTGCCTGTGCCAGCTGCCAACTCGGCCGGCGTCAGCCCTGCGCCGCCGGCTTCGGCCAGCGCGGTGTACCAGCCAAGCCCGTCACCCAGGACGATGCTTGCCAGCTCCGCGTAGCCCAGCACGGCAGCGACCACCCTGTCCGAATATGCGCCAACGCCGTCATCCATCGCCTGGACCATGCCGACAATTCTTCTCCCCCCGAATGTTCCGGACAAGCGGACCTTTGCCCCAAGGTGATCACCGGCCCAGCCACGGCGGGTGCCGGACTCCGACCACGGTAGGAGGCACCGGCGTCGAACCCTCCCGGCATATCCACCCACGAGCCGATCCCCTGCGCGGAAGCCGGAAATAGGCTGGGACCATGACCATCACAACAGCACACAATCAACGCACACTGGCGGTTCAGGCCCGCGGACTGCGCAAGACGTACGGCAAGGGCGAGACCGAGGTGACGGCGCTCAAGGGCGTCGACCTGGAGTTCCCGGCCGGACAATTTACGGCCATCATGGGCCCGTCGGGCTCCGGCAAGTCAACGCTCATGCACTGCCTGGCGGGCCTTGATTCCGTCACCGGCGGCACCATCCACCTGGGCGACACCGAGCTGACCTCACTCAACGACAAGGCCTTAACACAGTTGCGCCGCGACCGGATCGGCTTCGTTTTCCAGGCGTTCAACCTCGTGCCGACCCTCACCGCCGAAGCCAACATCACGCTGCCGGTGGCACTGGCCGGCGGCACCGTTGACAAGGAATGGTTCACGTTTATCACCTCCACCCTGGGCTTGACCGACCGGCTGGCGCACAAGCCGCACGAGCTGTCCGGCGGCCAGCAGCAGCGCGTCGCCGTGGCCCGGGCGCTGCTGACCCGCCCCGACGTCATCTTCGGCGACGAGCCCACCGGCAACCTCGATTCGCGCTCCGGTGCCGAGGTCCTGGGCATGCTGCGCCGCTCCTCCCGCGAAATGGGCCAGAGCATCATCATGGTCACGCACGATCCCGTCGCCGCCTCCTATGCCGACCGCGTGGTCCTGATGAACGACGGCGAACTCGTGGGCGAGCTGGAAAATCCCACCGCCGAATCGGTGCTGGCCTCGCTGGCCCAGCTGGGGGCGTAGGCCATGCTGCAGGTAGCCCTGAGCCAACTCAAGACCCATTCCCGGCGCTTCATCGCCATCACGCTCGCCGTGCTGCTGGCGGTCGCGTTCCTCTCGGCCACGCTGATGGTCAACGCCTCCACCGCGGCGTCGCTGAAGGCCTCCCTCGGCCAGTCATACTCCTCGTCCGAGCTTGTCATCTCCCCCACCTTCGATTTTCCGCTGACGACGGCGGACGCGGCCTCCGTGGCCGACTCACCTGTCGTCGCGGAGTCCTATGCCCAGCGGACCCCGTACCTTCAGGCAGGGCTGGGCACTGCCACGGTTGGCGCCACGTTCCGCAACATGCCGGCCAACCCTTCGCTGGAACCTGTTGCCTTGACCTCGGGTGCGTGGCCGGCAGGTGACCAGGAAGTCGTGATCGACACGACTACGGCAGAACGCAATTCCCTGACGGTTGGCAGCAAGGTCACCCTGACCGCCCAGCCTGCGACCACCGACTCAGGGACCGCCCCCGGATCCAGCCTGACTGCCACGGTCTCAGGCATCACGGCCACATCGGCTGACCCCATCACCTCGGGGCTGGCCCAATTTGTGGGCACGTCCGCAGCCGTCGACAAGCTCAGTTCGCCGGACACAGGCATCAACACCATCTCCGTCAACCTCAAGGATGGCGTCTCGCTTGCCGATGCCAAGGCGGCCCTGGCAACCGCCGTGAACCAGCCCGTTGAAAATATCCTGACAGCTGATGAGAAGACCACCGAGCTGGTCGCCAGCTTCACCGGCGGCCAGGATCAGCTGACCATTGTCCTGCTGGCCTTTGCCGGAGTGGCCCTGCTGGTTGCCGCCCTGGTGGTATCCAACACCTTCTCGGTGCTGGTGGCCCAGCGAACCCGTGAGCTTGCCCTGCTGCGCTGTGTTGGCGCCAGCCGGTCCCAGGTCCGCAATTCCGTCATGGTCGAGGCCCTCATTGTTGGGTTCGTCGCCTCCGTCCTGGGCGTCTTGGCGGCCGCCGGAACCATGGCCCTGGTGTTGAATCTGCTCAGCCAAAACCCGGACTTTGCCTTCGCCACTTTGGCCGTGCCGCCGTCGGCCATTATTGCCGGCATTCTGGTGGGCACCCTGCTGACGGTCCTTGCCGCACTCGTCCCGGCACGTGCGGCAACTGCCGTGGCACCGCTGGCGGCGCTGCGACCGGCCGACGACGTCTCCATGCACAACAGCGGCGGGCGGCTGCGCCTGACCATTGGTGTGCTGCTGCTCCTGGCCGGCGGCGCGGGACTGGTGTACGGCGGAATTTCCGCGAACCTGCTGATCGCCCTGCCTGCTGGCGCCGCATCCTTCGTCGGCTTCCTCATGGCGGCCACGCTGTTCGTGCCGAAGCTGGTCTCGCTCGCCGGAACCCTGGCCCGCCCGGCCGGTGTCCCCGGCAAGATGGCCGCGGCAAACGCCGTGCGCAATCCGCGCCGGACCACCTCGACGGCGTCCGCGCTGCTCATCGGCGTCACGCTCGTGACCATGATGATGACGGGTGCGGCGACAGCCCGGCACGCCTTCGATTCCGAGCTCGACGGCAGCTACCCCGTTGACATCACGGCCCAGACGTACGCCGTCGATGCGCCCATCACCGACGCGTCGGTGGACGCGGCCGCCGCCCTGCCCGGCGTCGATCACGTTGCCCGGCTCGAACTGGTGGGCCAGGTGACCGCCGGAGGCAACACACTTGATGCCTATGGAATTTCCGACGCCGATGCCGCCGCGCTCCTGGCGAACCCGGCCAACCGGCCCACCCGCACCTCCGCCGTTCTGCCCAAGAGCGTGAAAGCCACGACTGCCAGCCTGGCAGCGGGCCCACAGACCACCAACCTCACGGCCACCGCCGCCACGAACAACGGCATGACTGCCCTGGTGTCCCTGGATGCGTTCCCGCCGCTGGCGGCCGACGACCCGCTGCGGCAGCAGTCCACGGCGCCGCTGTGGATCTCCGTGGACGATTCCCTGGACACCACCGAGCTGATGGACCTGCGCACCTCACTGGCCACCGCGCTGGGTGTCGACGAGAACGCCATCGGCGGGTCCGTGATGGAGAAGGCCATGTTCAACCAGGTCATCGACATGCTGCTGCTGGTGGTGACCGGGTTGCTGGCCGTGGCCGTGTTCATTGCCCTGATCGGCGTGGCCAACACGCTGTCGCTGTCGGTGCTGGAGCGGACCCGGGAAAACTCGCTGCTGCGGGCACTGGGGCTGACCCGGGGCCAGCTGCGCGGCATGCTGGCACTGGAAGCGGTGCTGATCGCCGGGGTGGCCGCCATCATCGGCTCGGTGCTGGGCGCGGTGTACGGCTGGGCCGGCGCACAATCGGCCCTCGGCACCTTTGCCGAGGTCACGGCCGTGATCCCGTGGGGCCAGATCCTCGCCGTGGTGGCTGTTGCCGCCGTGGCCGGCCTGCTCGCCTCCGTGGTGCCCGCCCGACGTGCGGCCAAGCTCTCCCCCGTTGAGGGCCTCGCGATGGACTGACCCCGGTCCGCGCTTGACTGGGGCCAATTGCCGCCGGTCAGGTAGGAAATGCCGCCGCTCCCGCATTGTGCCGCAGGTGGACCTGCGGCACAATGCGGGAGCGGCGGCATTTTCGCTTACATGGACCCAATTGTGTTGTCCAGGGTGGCCCGGAGAGTTATCCACAGAAACGAATTTGGCACTTACATGGAACTCGACATGGTGAAACGCTTGGAAGCATGAACGATCACCGACTGATCCTTCCTTCGGAGTTGAGACGCGCGGGACAGGATACGAGGAGGCTCGCCCAGCTCCACAACAAGGGCGAACTGGTGCGCATCCGCCGTGGCGTCTACACGAAGTCCAATGATTGGAATGTGTTGAACCGGTTTGAGCGGTACGGGCTGCAGGCCGCCGCGTTTCAGGCCCTGGCGCCCCTGCAGCCGGTGTTGTGCCATGCAACCGCCGCACTGTTGTGGGGACTGTGGATCGTCGGGGTACCCACCAAACTCCATGTTCTGACGGAAGTCTCCACCAGCGGCCGGAGCAACAACGGAGTGATCCGCCACGTTGGCTCGTTGACGGATCATACCGCCCAGTGCGGACCATACCTGCTCACCGACAAGCTGGCCACCACCATGGCGCTGATCAAGGAATTTTCCTTCCCCTATGCCGTGGCTGTCTGCGACTCCGCGCTGCGGACCCCGGAGGCGCGGCTGGCCCGCAACCGGTTCCAGCCCGTGGGTTCCGACTACGGACTCCACGAACCGTCCTGGTTCACGGATGGTCCGCAGGGACCGGCGCTGGCGGCCGACGATCTCCGGACGGCAGCCGGCCTCCTGAACAGCAGGGCCGCACGTGAACGGACTCTTGCTGTCATCAATTTTGCATCTCCCCTGTCCGGTTCTGCAGGGGAATCCCTCAGTCGCGCAAAAATGCATCTGTTCGGCTTTCCGGCACCAATTTTGCAGAAGAAGTTCCTATTGCGCGACGGCAGCAACGCATTCGTGGACTTCTGGTTCCCGGAGCAAAACGTGGCCGGCGAGTTCGACGGCTACGGGAAGTACCTCCGCAGTGACTGGGGCGGGGGCTTGTCGATTCAGGAGCGAGTCATGAAGGAAAAACGGCGCGAAGACCAGATCCGAGCACACGGTGTGGGCTTCGTGCGCTGGGTCTGGGACGAGATGAAATCCCGGGAGCGCTTCATTGGCCTTCTACTCGAAGCCGGGCTGCCACGAAAATGACGTGTCCGGATGAGAAATGCCGCCGCTCCCGCATGCTGCCGCAGGTGGACCTGCGGTAGCATGCGGGAGCGGCGGCATTTCCGGTGACGGAAGGTGGCAAACCCCCGAAAACCGTACCGAAGTTTTACGCCTCAGCGGCAGCGGGTTCCTCGTACCTCGGGAAGATCGGCGCCGGGGCGGGCAGAACGGTTCCCGCGGCCAGCGGCGTGGCGATGGCCGCGAACTCGCGGGCCGCATCGTCGGCGGAGGTGCCCTGGCCCAGCACGGAGAGCAGCTTCGCCGCAGCATCCGGCATGACCGGCTGCACCAAAATCGACACGATGCGCAGGACCTCCAGTGTCACGTACAGGACGGTTTCCATCCGGGGCACGTCCGTCTTGCGCAGCACCCAGGGGGCCTGGTCGGCAAAGTAGGCGTTGGTGTCGCCCAGGACGTGCCAGATCTTCTCGAGCGAGCCGTGGAAGTCCTGGGACTGGTAGGCGTGGCGGGAGTGTTCCAGCAGTTCGCGGGCAGCGGCAAGAATCGTCTCGTCGGCTTCAGTGAACGCGCCCGGCGTCGGAACAACGCCCTCGCAGTTCTTGGCCACCATGGACAGCGAACGCTGGGCCAGGTTGCCGAGGTTGTTGGCCAAATCAGCGTTCATCCGGCCCACCACGGCGTCGTGGTTGTACGACCCGTCAGCGCCGAAGGGGACCTCGCGCAGCAGGAAGAAGCGGACCTGGTCCAGGCCGTACTGGGCGACCCAGTCGGCCGGGGCCACGACGTTGCCCAGGGACTTGGACATCTTCACGCCGTTGTTGTGCAGGAAGCCGTGGATCATGACGCGCTTGGGCAGTTCCAGCCCGGCGGACATGAGGAACGCGGGCCAGTACACGGCGTGGAAGCGGGAGATGTCCTTGCCGATGATGTGCACGTCGGCCGGCCAATACTTTCCGAACGACTCCGAGTCCACGTCGGGGTAGCCGACGGCTGTCAGGTAGTTGGTGAGTGCGTCGACCCACACGTACATGACGTGCTTGTCGTTGCCCGGCACGGGAACGCCCCAGTCGAAGGTGGTGCGGCTGACGGAGAGGTCCTCAAGTCCACCTTTGACGAAGCTGATGACCTCGTTGAAGCGGGTGCGGGGCGCGCCGAATTCCGGCTCGGACTCGTACAGCGCCAGCAGCTTGTCCTGGTAGTTGGAGAGGCGGAAGAAGTAGCTTTCCTCCTCGGTCCAGGTCAGCTCGGTGTCGGTGACCTTGGAATAGCGCTTGCCGTCCTCGCGCAGTTCGGTCTCGTCCTCGCCGTAGTAGGCCTCGTCGCGGACCGAGTACCAGCCCTCGTATTTGCCGAGGTAGATGTCCCCGGCCGCTTCCATCTTCTGCCAGATGGCCTGCGAGGCGGCGTAATGGTCGGCGTCGGTGGTGCGGATGAACCGGTCGTAGCTGATGCCGAGGGCCGCGTGGGCTTCCTTGTAAATGGCGGCATTGCGGTCCACGAGTTCCTTGGGCGTGACGCCTTCGCTCTCGGCCGCCTGCGCGATCTTCATGCCGTGCTCATCAGTGCCCGTCACGAACATGACGTCGAAGCCGTCCAGGCGCTTGAAGCGTGCCATGGCGTCGGTGGCGATGTATTCGTAGGCATGCCCGATGTGCGGAACACCGTTCGGGTAGGTGATGGCGGTGGTGAGGTAGTAAGGCGTCTTGGCCGAGTCAGTAGATGTCACCCCACAAATTTACCGTGAAGGCGGGCGAAACATCGATTCGTGTCTCAAAGCACGACGGCGGCACTCAGGTGAGTTGGAAAACTCACCTGGGTGCCGCCGTCGTTGGTGGTGCGGAAGGGTCAGTCTTCCAGGTCGACCTCGCGGGCGACGGTGGCACCGATTTCGGTCTTGATGGCTTCGAGTACGCTCTGCGGCACGGAACTGTCAACCGTGATCAGCGCCAGCGCCTGGCCGCCCTCGGTGTGGCGGGCGACCTGCATGCCGGCGATGTTGACGTCGTTCTCGCCGAGGAGGCGGCCCAATGCGCCGACGACGCCGGGACGGTCCACATAGGAGATCACCAGGAGGTGGTCGCTCATGGGGATTTCGAGCTCGTAGCCGTTGACGCCAACGATCTTCTGGATCTGCTTCGGGCCCGTCAGGGTGCCTGACACGGCGATCTGTGAATCGTCGGAGAGGGCGCCGCGGATGGTCAGCACGTTGCGGTAGTCGGCTGATTCAAGGGTGGTGATCAGGTTCGTCTTGATGCCGCGCTGCTCGGCCAGGACCGGTGCGTTGACGTAGGAAACCTGCTCGGACACGACGTCCTTGAAGACGCCCTTCAGGGCCGAGAGTTCAAGTGCCTTGACGTCGTGGGCGGCAATTTCACCGGCAACTTCAACATCGATCTGGGTCACGGAGGCGTGGCACAGTGCGGTAAAGATGCGGCCCAATTTTTCAATCAGCGGGATGCCGGGGCGGACGTCGGAGGCGATGACGCCACCGGCAACGTTGACGGCGTCGGGGACGAGCTCGCCGGCGAGGGCCAGCCGAACCGACTTGGCGACGGAGACGCCGGCCTTTTCCTGGGCCTCGTCGGTGGAGGCACCCAGGTGCGGGGTGGCGATGACGTTGTCCAGTCCGAGGAAGTCAACGTCTGTGGCGGGCTCCTTGACGAACACGTCAATGCCGGCACCGGCAATTTCGCCGTCGCGCAGGGCTGTGTTCAGGGCTGCTTCGTCGATCAAGCCGCCGCGGGCCACGTTGATGACGTAGGCGGACTTCTTCATCTTCTTGAAAGCTTCGGTGCCGATCATGCCCAGGGTCTCCGGGGTGCGCGGCATGTGGATGGTGATGAAGTCCGACTGTTCCAGCAGTTCGTCCAGGGACAGCAGCTGGACGCCGAGGCTGGCGGCACGGGCTGAGGTGACGTAGGGGTCGTACGCAACAATTTCCATGCCGAAGGCCTTGGCGCGTTCGGTGATCAGGGCGCCGATGCGGCCCAGGCCGATGATGCCGAGCTTCTTTTCCAGCAGTTCGGTGCCGGTGTACTTGGAGCGCTTCCACTCGCCGTTTTTCAGGGCGGTGCTGGCGGCCGGGATGTGGCGGGCCAGGGAGAGGATGTGGCCGATGGTCAGTTCGGCGGCGGAGACGATGTTCGACGTCGGGGCGTTGACCACCATGACACCGGCCTGGGTCGCAGCCTTGATGTCAACGTTGTCCAGCCCCACACCGGCACGTGCAATGACCTTCAAGTTCTTCGCTGCGGCAATGGCCTCGGCATCGACCTGTGTTGCGGAGCGAACGAGAATCGCGTCAACGTCAACAATGGCGGACAGCAACGCGGAACGGTCGGCGCCGTCGGCCTGGCGGATTTCAAAATCGGGACCCAGGGCCTCAATTGTGGCGGGCGAAAGTTCCTCAGCGAGGAGTACTACGGGCTTGGTGGCTGTCACCGGTGACCTCTTTAGCTTGTTGATAGTGTTCTTGTGGGGATTTTGGTGATGGTTCTTGCGTTGAGTTCTCAACGACAAAAGCCGGACTCCAGCTTATGGGAGTCCGGCTTCCTTGCCGTAACATTCAGCAGGATCAACGACGCAAGCGACGCAGATCACACCGCCGCGCAAAGCCTTGAAGCCCCGGGTGGAGCTGGGCTGGGTGGGGCCCCGCGCCCGAGGGACCCAAGTCGCGGCTCGCTCAGCGAGCCGCGACTTGGGAGGGCGTGGGGACTAGCGGGCTACGGAGCCTTCGGTGTAGTCGTCGCTGTTGCTGACCCAGGAGAACAGTCCGCGCAATTCGCGGCCGGTGGCCTCGATCGGGTGCTCTTCGCCCTTCTTGCGCAGTGCCATGAACTCAACACCGCCGTTGTCCTGGTCCTCGATGAAGCGCTTGGCGAAGGCACCACTCTGGATGTCCGCGAGGACAGCCTTCATGTTTTCCTTCACGTCGGGGGTGATGACGCGGGGGCCGGAGACGTAGTCGCCGTACTCTGCAGTGTCGGAAACGCTCCAGCGCTGCTTGGCAATGCCGCCTTCCCACATGAGGTCAACGATGAGCTTGAGCTCGTGCAGCACCTCGAAGTAGGCGATTTCCGGCTTGTAGCCGGCTTCGGTCAGGACTTCAAAGCCGTACTGGACGAGCTGTGAGGTGCCGCCGCAGAGAACTGCCTGCTCGCCGAACAGGTCGGTTTCGGTCTCCTCGGTGAAGGTGGTCTCGATGACGCCGGCGCGGGTTCCGCCGATGCCCTTCGCGTAGGACAGGGCCAGGGCCTTGGCGCCGCCGGTGAAGTCCTGCTCGACGGCGATCAGGTCGGGGATGCCGCGGCCGGCTTCGAATTCGCGGCGCACGGTGTGACCCGGAGCCTTCGGGGCAACGAGGGCAACGTCAACATCGGCCGGGGGCGTGATGTAGCCGAAGCGGATGTTGAAGCCGTGGCCGAAGAAGATGGCGTCGCCGGCCTTCAGGTTCGGTGCAATGTCTTCGGCGTATACGAAACGCTGAACCTGATCCGGTGTGAGGATCATGATCAGGTCGGCTTCCTTCGTTGCATCTGCAACGCTGAGGACGCGCAGGCCCTCGGCCTCAGCCTTGGCGATGGACTTGGAGCCCGCCTTCAGGCCGACGCGGACGTCAACACCGGAATCGCGCAGGCTCAGTGCGTGTGCGTGGCCTTGGCTGCCGTAACCAATGACGGCGACCTTGCGACCCTGGATGATGGAGAGGTCTGCATCGTCGTCGTAGTACATGTCAGTCACTGTGGAACTCCTTGAATGAATGGTGTGTGTAGCTGTTGGGGAAAAGTATTTCATGGTGGCCCAGGGGCCGGTGGCAGGGGCCGGGGCGCTAGGAAGCGCGAAGGGCCCTGTCGCTCATCGAACGGGATCCCCGCCCGATGGCCAAGGTGCCTGATTGCACGATTTCCCGGATCCCAAAGGGTTCCAGGACGTTCAGCAACGCTGCAAGCTTGTCCGCGTAGCCGGTGGCCTCGATGGTCAATGAGTCTGTGGACACATCAACCACTGAGGCCCTGAAGAGGTCTGCAGCCTGGGTTACCTGCAGTCTCGTGGCGGCATCCGCACGTACCTTGACCAGGATGTGGTCCCGTTGTACGGAATTCTCTGAAACAAGTTCAACAATCTTGATGACATTGACCAGTTTATTCAGCTGTTTGGTGACTTGTTCAATCAAGTCACCGTCGGCGTCGACCACAACTGTCATGCGGGAGATTCCCACATTCTCCGTGGGGCCGACCGCGAGGGAGTTGATGTTGAAGGCGCGGCGGGCAAACATGCTTGCGACGCGGGTCAAAACACCGGGCTTGTCTTCAACCAGTACGGAAAGAGTATGTCGAGTCATGATTAGTCCTCCTCGTCCCACACCGGGGTCATGTTCCTGGCAACTTGAATTTGATCATTGCTGACGCCCGAGGGCACCATCGGCCACACCATGGAATCCGGGCTGACAACGAAGTCAATGACGACGGGGCGGTCATTGATGGCCAGTGCGGCCTCAATGGTGGCGTCGATGTCCTCAACTCGTTCACAGCGCAGGCCGACACAGTCGTAGGCGTCAGCCATTTTCACAAAGTCCGGAACCCGGATGGTGTCGTGGCCGGTGTTCAGGTCGGTGTTGGAGTAGCGGCTGTTGTAAAACAGCGTCTGCCACTGCCGGACCATCCCCAACGATGAGTTGTTGATGATGGCAACCTTGATGGGAATGTTGTTGATGCGGCAGGTGGCCAGTTCCTGGTTTGTCATCTGGAAGCAGCCGTCACCGTCAATGGCCCACACAACGCGGTCGGGATCGCCGACCTTTGCGCCCATTGCTGCCGGAACCGAGTATCCCATGGTTCCCGCGCCGCCGGAGTTGAGCCATGAGCGGGTGCGTTCGTACTTGATGAACTGGGCAGCCCACATCTGGTGCTGCCCGACACCTGCAACATAGACGGCTTCGGGGCCGGTCAGGGCGCCGATGCGGGAGATGACGCGCTGGGGGGACATGAGCCCGTCTTCCGGCTCGGTCCAGCCCAGCGGGTAGGTGTCGCGCAGGTTGCCCAGGAACGCCCACCAGTCGCCCAGGTCCGGGGTGCCGTTGGCTTCAAATTCAGCCTTCAACGCAGCCGTCAGGTCGGGGATGATTTCCTTGACGGAACCCACGATCGGCACGTCGGCCGTGCGGTTCTTGGAAATTTCCGCCGGATCGATGTCGGCGTGAATGACTTTCGCGTGCGGTGCAAAACTGCTGAGCACGCCAGTGACACGGTCATCAAACCGGGCACCAAGGGTGATGAGCAGGTCCGACTGCTGCAGCGCCGTCACGGCCGAAACGGAGCCGTGCATGCCGGGCATGCCGACGTGCAGGTGGTGCGAGTCCGGGAAGACGCCGCGTGCCATCAGTGTGGTGACGACGGGTGCGCCTGTCAGTTCCGCCAGGACCATCAGTTCTTTGTCCGCGTTGGCCTTGACGACACCGCCGCCGACGTACAACACGGGCTTCTTGGCCGCGCCAATCAACCGGGCCGCTTCACGCAGCTGCTTGGAATGGCCGCGGAACACGGGACGGTAGCCGGGCAGGTCGATGACGGGCGGCCAGGAGAACGTCATCGGGCCGACCTGGGCGTCCTTGGACACGTCAACCAACACGGGGCCCGGACGTCCTGTCGAGGCGAGGTGGAATGCCTCAGCCAGAACCCGGGGAAGTTCATTCGGGTCCGTCACCAGGTAGGAGTGCTTCGTGATCGGCATCGTGATGCCCACAATGTCGGCTTCCTGAAAGGCGTCAGTGCCAATCACCGAGCTGGACACCTGGCCGGTGATGGCAACCAGCGGAACCGAGTCCATGTGCGCATCCATGATGGCCGTGACAAGGTTCGTCGCACCGGGGCCGGAGGTGGCGATGCAAACGCCCACCTCGCCGGTGACCATGGCGTAGCCCTGGGCGGCATGGCCGGCACCCTGCTCGTGGCGCACCAAAACGTGGTTCAGCGACGACGCCATGAGGGGGTCGTACGTGGGCAGGATCGCTCCACCGGGCAAACCGAAAATATCCTTGACACCGAGCTCCTCAAGCGAACGCACAAGCGCCTCGGAACCGCTCATCTGCACCGGCGCCACAACATTGTTGGGACCTACGACGTCGGAGGCTGGCTTTGAGGTGCTCACGGCACCAGAAGTGGTGCCACCTTGGGCACCGTGTCCGGAGGACTTGGTTGCCATCAGCGCTGGGCTGGCGGGCGTTCCTTTACTCATCGGTTCTTCCTTTGGGAAACTCATGCTCTGGGTGTTTCTAATGTAGTTGCGCTTAATTCCGGGTGGTTCACGCAATGGTACGAGTTGCCGCTGGTGGTGGAAACAAAAAAACCCCTCAGCCCATAAGGCAGTCAGCGAGGGGTATGCACGTGGTGTGACATACTCTCATGCGAGTGTCACGGGACCTGTGGCCATGGGTGCGGCCACTTCGCGTCACGCGCTAGCTAATGACGACTACAAGATTTCGTTGCATGTCTGTAAGTCTCCCGTTTTGAGCTGTTAAGTGTCAAACAGGCCACACCGTCATCTCACCATGTGGACGCACGGTCCACCCTTTGGTCATCGTGTCCAGTTTTGGGGCACTTTCCCTACGAATTCGCAGCCATGGCGCCAGGCCATCAGACAGGCCTGTGGACATTTCCATCGCCCAACACCTGCAGGCTCGGGTGGGCCCTGAGAGCCTCGGCTCCGTGCGTAGCCAGGACCGTGAGCAATGCTGCAGCCGGCACGTGCACGCCACTCAACAGCAGGGGCGAGGTCGAATCGTATTGCGTAACAAGGGACCACTCGCCAACTTCGGGGTAGACAGCTGTCATCGCCGAGAAGTAAAAGCTCATCCACCGGCCTCCCACTTGGCACATAATGCGCTGGTTGCCAACGACCAGGCGGCAGGGCTGACGCTCGCGCCATTGGGCTGCCGCCTGGGTGGCTGCTGCGTTTCGCCGGGCAGCGTTTGAGATGGCGCCGCTCCCTAAACCAGCGAGAACAAAGGCCGGCCGGCCAAAGTAGAACGATGAACTTTGTGAGTAAGTCACATTCATGCCGTAGTGCCGCGCGTAGTCGGCGGGAACATCAAGGAAGAAGACCTCATTGGCGTTGGCGACAACATCCCAAATATTAATGGTCTCCGGCACGTCCCGCCTGACCAAGGTTTGTTGCAGAGCCCTGGCTTGCTCCCAGGCCCGGGCCGAGTTGGTTCCCCTCTGCGCAACGGCAGCCTCGTTTTTGGTGTGGTGACCATTGGACCGCCGCCAGTGGCGAAACGTCTTGTACCCGCCGATGGCTGCATAGACAAGTGCCGTGATGGAACCGGCAAAGGCCAGGAACATCAGCAACACGCTCAGCCAAAGCCACCACGCCTGAAGGCTTTCGCTCTCCAAGCCTGCTTCGATCCACGCAATCCCAAGCGCGGCCGCCAGGTAGAAGACCGGCGCCGCAACAAGCGGGACCAGCCATCTCAAATGACGCCGCCAGCGCGCCGGTTTTGCCCCCACAGCTTGTCCCCTGGATACGTTTTTCATTAGCTAGAGCATAGCGACCGGAAGCATCTGCGGGCCGTAACACCGCGCGTTAGCCGCAGTAGGCGCCCGTGGATGCGCTGTTGACGAGCTTGGCGTACTTGGCCAGGACGCCAGTGGTGAACTTGCCCGGCAGCGGCACCCAGCCGATCTTGCGGGACTCTAGTTCGGCGTCGTCCACCAAGAGGTCAAACGAGCGGGCCGCAATGTCGACGCGAATCTTGTCGCCGTCGCGCACAAAGGCGATGGGACCGCCGTCGACCGCTTCCGGGGCAACGTGGCCGATGCACAAGCCGGTGGTGCCGCCCGAGAAGCGCCCGTCAGTGAGCAGGAGGACGTCCTTGCCCAGGCCGGCACCCTTGATGGCGCCGGTAATGGCGAGCATTTCGCGCATCCCAGGGCCACCCTTGGGGCCCTCGTAGCGGATCACGACGACGTCGCCGGCGTGGATTTCGCCGCGGTCCAGAGCCTCGAGGGCGCCTTGCTCGCGTTCAAACACGCGGGCCGTGCCTTCAAAGACATCCAGGTCGAAGCCCGCGCTCTTGACGACGGCGCCTTCGGGGGCCATTGTCCCGTGCAGGATGGTGATGCCGCCGGTCTTGTGGATCGGGTTGTCAAGGGCGCGCAAGACCTTGCCGTCGGGGTCCGGTGGGTTGATTTCAGCCAGGTTCTCGGCGACTGTCCTGCCTGTGACGGTGAGTGCGTCGCCGTGGAGGAGCCCGGCGTCGAGCAGTGCCTTCATGATGACGGGCACGCCACCGATCTTGTCGACGTCGAACATGACGTAGCGGCCGAAGGGCTTGAGGTCTCCCAGGTGCGGGATTTTGTCGCCGATGCGGTTGAAGTCGGCCAGCGTCAGGTCGACCTGGGCTTCGCGGGCGATGGCCAGCAGGTGCAGCACCGCGTTGGTGGAGCCGCCGAAGGCCATGGTGACGGCGATGGCGTTTTCGAACGCCTTTTTGGTCATGATGTCGCGGGCGCGGATGCCCTTTTCAAGGAGGTGCACGACGGCTTCGCCGGACTTGCGGGCGTACATGTCACGGCGGCGGTCAGCGCTGGGCGGGGCGGCGGAGCCTGGCAGGGACATGCCGAGCGCCTCGCCGATGCAGGCCATGGTGTTGGCCGTGTACATACCGCCGCAGGCGCCTTCGCCGGGGCAGATGGCGCGCTCGATGGAGTCGAGGTCCTTCATGCTCATGGTGCCGGCCGCGCAGGCACCGACGGCTTCGAAGGCGTCGATGAGCGTGACTTCCTTTTCCGTGCCGTCCTCGAGCTTGGCGAAACCGGGCATGATGGAGCCCGCGTAGAGGAACACGCTGGCGAGGTTCAGCCGGGCGGCGGCCATGAGCATGCCCGGCAGGGATTTGTCACAACCGGCAAGCAGCACGGAGCCGTCCAGGCGCTCGGCCATCATGACGGTTTCCACGGAATCGGCAATGACTTCGCGCGAGACGAGGGAGAAGTGCATGCCTTCGTGGCCCATGGAGATGCCGTCCGAGACCGAAATGGTGCCGAACTGCATGGGGAATCCGTCGGCCGCGAAGACGCCTTCCTTGGCGCCTTGGGCCAGCCGGTTCAGGGAGAGGTTGCAGGGGGTGATTTCGTTCCAGGAGCTGGCCACACCAATTTGCGGTTTCCTGAAGTCGTCATCCCCCATGCCAACAGCACGGAACATGCCACGTGCGGGGGCGGCGTGTATGCCGTCGGTGACAACCCTGCTGCGGGGTTTGATGTCGGGCTTGCCGTCGGCGGTACGGACGACGTCGTCTACTGATTTGATGTCCTCGCTCATGAGCGCCAGTCTAGGGCTGAAGTAGCGGGCCGGGCCACTACTTGGCGTTAATTGCCTGCCCCAGCCCTGAAATTCTTTTGGCCGAAAACCCCGTTATTCCGCGGTTTCCCGCCGAACTTGCTGTGATCCGCGCCTCAAAACACGCCAAACCCGACTTTTCGATTTCGCACTCACCCAAAAACCCCGTATAGTTTCATGTCGTTGCGAGGAACACGACGGTTACAAACCGAAGTGCGCTTCAGCAGTGAAAAGATGCACCCCTAGCTCAATTGGCAGAGCAATTGACTCTTAATCAATGGGTTTCCGGTTCAAGTCCGGAGGGGTGCACGGGTAAAGCCGCTCCAACACTGGTAACAACCGGTGTTGGTGCGGTTTTTTACTGTGAATGAAATGAATAAGACGCACCCCTAGCTCAATTGGCAGAGCAATTGACTCTTAATCAATGGGTTTCCGGTTCAAGTCCGGAGGGGTGCACAGGGTAAAAACCGCTCCAACACTGGTAACAACCGGTGTTGGGGCGTTTTTTTGTTGCCCGGGACGGGCCCGGCGACGGCGGTCCGTCCACGGCTCTCACGCCTACTCGGCGTCCACGTTCAAGAGACACCTCCCGGCGTGTCGCACCGGCCGCCGGCCTGAGCCGCCGGGCGCGGCACCGTTGTGGTCATTCGCCCCGGGTACGGACCAATTGCAAGGTCCCGGGGGCCGTTGTGGTCATTCGATGGTGGCCGGCCACCATCGAATGACCGCAACGGCCCCCGGGACAGCAAATTCCGGCGCACCGCACCGGAATGCCGGTTGCCGGCACGATTATTGCCCTCCGCATGCAGCCGGCGACGGCGTCAGGACAAGGCGGCACGGGCCTGTTCCACCAGCTCCAGGCTGGTGGCATCCCAGTCGGTGTTGCCGCCGCCGGGCCCGCTGGGGCCGGCGGCTGTCATCGCGACGCGCGCTGAGAGGTGGACCGCGTCGACACCGGCCTGCTTCAGGACTGGCAAGTCCTGGATCCGGACTCCGCCGCCGGCCATCACCTCGAAGCCGGCGGGCGCACAGGCAGCCATCCGGGCCAGGACCTCCAATCCGTCAATGCTGCGCCCGGCACCGCCGGAACTCAACACCCGGCGTATCCCGGCAGCGGCCAATGTTCCAAGTTGTGCGGCCGGGTCGGAGCAGGCGTCGATGGCGCGGTGGAAGGTCACGGCAAGTCCCTCCGCGGCGTCCACCCAGCGGGCCAGTGCCCCGGTGTCGATCCCGCCGCTGGGGTCAAGGGCGCCAACCACGATCCCGTGGACACCCGCCCGCCGCAACGCGCGGATCTCGCGTTCCATGGTGGCCACCTCGGATTCGTCGTAGACGAAGCCGCCGCCCCGGGAACGCACCAGCACATGGACAAACGAGCCACGGCCCGCAGTGGCTTCCAGCACCTGCTCCACCATTCCCTGCGACGGCGTCAGCCCGCCCAGGCGCAATGCTGTGCACAGTTCAACGCGTGTCGCGCCCCCGGCAGCGGCAGCCAGTGCCCCTGCGGCGTCCTGCACCGCAATCTCCAACTCAACCATGCTCATCGTGCCCTTCGTGTTGCCCAACCGTCAGTGCCTGGAACCTCAGCAGGGGCTATTTGAGCAGAACGTTTCCGGGCCACCGCGCCACCACAGCACTCCGTTCGGTGAAGTCCCCGTAGCTGAGGCCCGCAACGGCACCTGCCCACATCTTGTGCGCCAATACGCCAAATGCCGGCTGCACCATGCCGTACACGGCCTGCTCGTCGTAGTCCTTCAGGACCAGGTCGTTCCACACGGCCGACGCCGCACCCAGCAGCTGGGGGTGTCCCGGGTAGAGGTTCCTGCCGGCAGCACCAAAGACGTGCGGCTCCCACGACTCAAACAAGGCCTGCGCATCCAACGCCCCGCCGTGGTAGTAATCGGCAAAGGGCACGATGTACAACAAATCGTCGTTGGTGTTGATGACCTTATAGCCGTCAGCCACGGCGGCCTGGCCGCTGTACCAGTCGTTGTTCCATGCGCACATGACCACGTCCCGGTTGTAGCCGTCGGGGCCGGGGGCACCGGCTCCCCCGGACATGGTGCTCAGGCTCCCCCACGCCACGGGATCCTTGCCCAGCGAGCGCAGGTGCGCGCTGATGCTGTTGAAGAACGCACGGTAGTCCCCGCCGTGGTCCTGGTCGTACTCATCGGCGCCAAAGTGCACCGCCGGACCACGGAACCACGGCACGAACTCATCAAAGAGGGACTTCACCAACTCGGTGGTTTCGGGTTTGGCCAAATCGAGCATGTCCGAATCCCCGCCCGCCAGCCCTGTCTCGGGACGCCATCGGACGATGGCACGCGAATGCGCCGGGACATCCAATTCCGGAACCAGCTGCACATGCCGGTGTTCGGCAAGATCCTCGAAGGAATCCCAGTCGGTGCGGCTGTAGGCCCCGTCCTCCGATGCCAGCCCCGCAATCCACGCCGAGTCCGACGCCAGCCGGAAACCCTGCTGTGCCTCGTTCCAACTGCGTTTGGTGTCCTTGGTGATCTCATTGTCGTTCAGGTGCACCATGAAGGTGTTCAGCTTGAACCAGCTCATCATGCGGATGTAGTCGCGCACGGCTTCGGGGCGGGCAAAGCGGCGGCCCACGTCGAGCATGAAGCCGCGCACCGGATAATTCGGCCAGTCAACCGCTGTGCCGCCCGGCAGTGTCAGGGACGCCACCAGCATCTGCAGCAGGCTGCGCGTGCCCCAATACACGCCTGTGGCCGTGCGCGCCGTGATCTTCACGCCGCCGTCGATCTCCAGCACATAGCCTTCGACAGCCGCCGTGGCGTTCTCGGTGCCGAATTCCAGCTCGGGATCCACAGCCAACACAACTGTCCCGGCACCCTCCCCGCGGCCGGTCCCTGTCCCGCTGCCGGCGGTGGTGCCCGCAACGCCTGTCAGCTCGGACAGGTCCGTCAGGAACGTGGCGGCAATCCCTGCCAGTTCCGGTGCATGGTCGACGACGAATCCCGCACCCAGGCTGGTGGCGCCTCCGTGCGGGGTCCACTGCTGCAGGGCCGGAACCACCGCCGGGGCACCATGGGCGGCACCGGTTCGCGTGCCGGAGGCAGTTCCGGTGACGGTTACGGTGCCGGTGACGGCCGAAGGGAGGGTTCCGGTGTTGCGTGGTTCTGTGCTGTTCAAGGGTTTCAGTCCGTCCTGGGTCGGTGCTGTTTTTTGAATGGTGCCGGCGTCACGGCTTCCAGCGTACGCACAGGAAGCCTACTTTCCGGCAGCGGCCGCCAGGGCATGCCTGTCCGCCCGCCGCTGCCGCTGCCGCGCCGGGTCCGCCACGGGCGATGCCATCAGCAGCCGGCGGGTGTACGGATGGCCTGGGTCGTCAGTGACCTGCCCGGCGTCGCCAAATTCCACCACGTCGCCGTGGTAAAGCACGCAGACACGGTGGCTCAGATGGCGCACCACCGCCAGGTCGTGGGAGATGAAGAGGTAAGCCACGCCGGTTTGCTCCTGAATTTCCAGGAACAAGTCCAGCACGCGGGCCTGGGTACTCAAGTCCAGGGCCGAAACGGGCTCATCGCACACAATCAGCTTCGGTTCCATGGCCAGGGCCCGGGCGATGGCCACCCGCTGCCGCTGGCCACCGGAGAACTCACGCGGCAACCGGGTTGCGGCGTCGGCCGGCAGCTGCACCCGGTCCAACAGCCCGGCAACCCGGGCCCGGGCCTTGGCACCCGTCATGCCCTGGACGACCAGTGGCTCCGAGAGGATGTCGGCAATGGTCATGGCCGGGTTCAGCGACGTGTAGGGATCCTGGAACACCACCTGGATGTCCTTGCTGACGGCCCTGCGGGCCGCAGGCTTCAAATGGGAGATGTCCTGCCCATCGAAGACAATCTTTCCGCCTGTCACCGGGGCCAGGCCCAGGACGGCGCGCCCGATGGTGGTCTTGCCGGAACCGGACTCCCCCACCAGGCCCACAGTTTCCCCTTCCTTGACGTCAAGGTTGACGCTGTTGAGGACCCGGATCGGGGGCTTGCGCCAGCCGCGGCGGGGGAACTCTGTCACCAGGTTCTGGACGTCCAACAACGGTGCGCTCACAGTGCCGCCTCCTCAAGGGTTGCCGCTTCGTCGGGAAGCAGCCGGGTACGGGGTGTCTTGTTTTCCAGTCCGGAGCCCAGCAGCATGCGCGTGTACGGGTCCTTGGGTGCGGCAAAGAGTTCCTCCACACCGTTTTGTTCCACGATCCGGCCCAGCTTCATGACGGCCACCCTGTCGCACAGGTCGGCGACGACACCAAAGTTGTGGGTGACCAGCACGACCGCCATGCCCTTTTCCTGCTGCAACTCGCGGAGCAGGTCCAGCACCTCGGCCTGCACCGTCACGTCCAGGGCGGTGGTGGGTTCGTCGGCAATCAAGACATCCGGGTCACAGGCCACGGCCCCGGCGATGAGCACACGCTGCGCCATGCCGCCGGATATCTGGTGCGGATAGGAATCGAAGGTGCGCTGCGGGTCCGGGATGCCCACACGCGCCAGCATGGCCAACGCCTTTTCCGTGGCCTCGGCCTTGCCCAGCCCCAGCTGCCGGCGGATCGGCTCAACCAGCTGGAAGCCAATGCGGAACGTCGGGTCCAGGTTGGACATGGGCTCCTGCGGAATGTAGGCCACAGACTTCCCGAGCAGGGCACGCCGCGCTTTCTTCGACAGGGCTGCCACATCCTGCCCGGCAATTTCCACCGTGCCGCCCAGGATGCGCCCGCCCGTGGGCAGCAGCCCCAGGATGGACCACGCGGTTTGGGTTTTGCCCGAGCCGGACTCCCCGACGAGGCCAAGGACCTCACCCTTGCGGACACCAAAGGAGATCCCCTTCACCACGGTGTTGTAGCCGTCCTCGGAGGGGTAGCCCACCTGCAAATTGCGCACCAGCAGCACACTGTCTGCCGGGATCGTCTCATTGCCGGGGACCCCGCCCAACTCGCCGTCTGCGCCCAGGGAGGGTGCGACGTCGTGCTTGGACAGGGAGCGGGCGGAGGCACGGCGGCGCTTTCGGGCCTTGACACCCGGACGGTCTTCGAGTGCGTCGCGGAGGCTGTTGCCGAACAGGATCAGTGCGGCGTTGACCACACCCAGGGCGATGCCGGGCCAGAGCATGAGCCCGGGTGCGATGTAGAGGTTGACCAGTGCTTCGTTGAGCATGGTCCCCCAGGTGGGCACCGTGACGTCACCCAGGCCCAGGAAGTCCAGGCCCGCCTGCACACCAATGACCACGACGCCGGCCAGTGCGGCGTAAATGATGATGGGTGCGCGGATCGCGACCAGGACGTGGCGGCCCAGGATGCGGGTCAGGGTCAGCCCCGACACGCGGGCGGCGTCAACGTAGAGTTCGTTGCGGATGCCGCTGACAATGGCACGGACGAGGCGGTGGAACCCCGGCGCCATGAGGATGCCGAACACGCTCATGCTCAGCCACACATTGCTGCCCCAGGCCGCGCGCACGGCCAGCAGAATCATGATGTTGGGCAGGGCAATGATCAAGTTGCTGACCCAGTCCACGCTGGAGTCGAGCTTGCCGCCGAAGTAGCCGGCGAACAGGCCTGTGGTGACGCCGATGGCTGCTGCGATGACGAGGGCCAGGGCCGCGCCGCCGAGCGTGATGCGGCCGCCGTAGACGATGCGGGCAAAGACGTCGCGGCCGGCACTGTCGGTGCCCAGCCAATGTTCGGCGCCAGGCGGCAGCAGGGCCATGCTGATGTCGCCGGCGTTGGGATCAAAAGGCGTCAGCAGCGGAGCCAGGATGACGGCCAGGACCACCAACACCAAGACGCCCAGGGAGATGGCCGCCATGGGCGAACCGGCGATGCGCCGCCACAGGCTCTGGCGGCGTGCCGCATCACTCTTGTCCGGCTGCGGCACTGCTGTTGCTGGTGCTTGTTTGGAGTCGGGGCTCATGACAACCGCACTTTCGGGTTGAGCCAGCCATTGACCAGGTCAATGACAAGGTTGACGATGACAACGATGACAACGGAGATCACGACGGCACCAACGACGATGGGGATGTCACCGACGCCGGTGGCGTCCACGGCGATGCTGCCAAGGCCTGGTAGGGCGAAGACGCGTTCAATCATGACCGCCCCTGACATGAGCGCAATGAAGTTCAGTGACAGGACCGTCAATGTGGGCGGGGCTGCGTTGCGGATGACGTGGCGGAACAGGATGCTGGATTCGGACAGGCCGCGGCTGCGCAGGGTGCGCACATAGTCCATTTCCAGGACCGCGATGGTGGCGCTGCGGACCTGTTGGGAGAGCCCTGCGACGGCCCCGATGGCCAGCGAGAAGACCGGCAGCAGCAGGCTTTGCATCCAGCCCAAGGGTGATTCGCCAAAGGTGATGTAGCCGGTGGCGGGAACGAGCCCCCATTCAATGGAGACCTTGACAACCATGACCAGCGCCAGCCAAAAGCCGGGAAAGACCAGCCCGGCGATCGAGACCAGCTGCAGGACGCGGTCAAGCCAGCCGCGGTACACGGCGGCGGCCACACCCATCACCAGCGAGATCAGGGTGGAGACGACCACCGTGCCCACGGCGATGGACAAGGTGACCGGGACGCGGCTGGCCAGCAGGTAGCCCACGGATTCGGCGTTGAACCAGGACTGGCCCAGGTCGCCCTGGACGGCACGGCCGAGCCACTGCAGGTATTGGACGACGAGCGGGGTGTCCAGGCCAAGCTCGGCCTGCTTGGCGGCGAGCTGCTCCAGGGACGCCTGGTCACCGAGGATGTTGCGGGCCACATGGCCGCTGTTGGCGAGCATGAGCGCAAAAACGATGAACGAGGCACAGGCAACGAGCACAAGCCCTGCGCCGATCCTGCGGCTGATATAGGAAATCACTGCTGAATCCTTGGGAACGGGGCGTGGGGCGGAATGTCCGCCCCACGCCGGGAGGTGGCTAATACGGTTTACTTGGCCGGTTCGAAGTTGTAGATCGAAGGCACCGGCTGACCGTTCTGCACCGTCACCGTCACGTTCTTGGAGATGAAGTACGGCTGGTCGATCCGGTACCAGGGCGAGAACCAGGCGTTGTCCACCAGGTACTTGTTCAGCTCCTGCTGCTTGGCGGTGGACTCCTCGCCGTTGCTGGCCAGGATGCCGTCCAACAACGTCGTGGTTTCCGGGGTGCTGGACTTGAACACGTTCCACGGAGCCGACTCCGTCACCATGCCGCTGATGGCGGACCAGGCCACAACAGGCTGGCCAAAGGCCGTGAATGCCGCAGAGTAGGTCCCGGACTGCTGTTCGGCCTGGTACTGCGCCGTGGGAATATCGACCCAGTCAACCGTGATGCCGACCTTGGCCAGCTGGTCCTTGATGGCTGGCGCCAGGGCCGGGTCCATGTCCGAGGAGGTGGGCATCTTCAATGTGAAGCCGCCTTCCAGGCCGGCCTCCTTCAGCAGCGACTTGGCCTTGTCGACGTCGTAGTCATAGGCGTTGTCCAGCTCCGCAACGTAGGCGTCCGACGCCGTGCCGAAGACCTGGCTGGTGACCTTGCCAAGGCCCTGGGCCACATTCTTCAGGATGGCTTCCTTGTCAATGGCGTAGTTGATGGCCTGACGGACCTCCACCTTGGCGAGTTCCGGCGTCAGCGTGCCAGCACGGTCAAACAAGCTCAGGCCCTGCCAGTCGCCAGATACCATCTTGACCTCAACGCCAGCGGATTCGGCCGCCTTGACGGTCTTGGCCGTGGCAATCATGCCATCGGCCTGTCCCGAGCGGACGGCGTTGAAGCGGGCGTTTTCATCCTTGATGGGTTTGATGACGATCTTTTCAAACTTCTGCAGGTCCTTGTCCCAGTAATCCTTGTTCTGCACAAAGGTGTACTGCGACCCCGGGGTGGTGGCCGCACGGTCAAGCTCGTAGGGGCCGGAGCCGACGGGCTGGGTGTCCACGGTGGGGCTGTCGAAATTGGCCGGTGACTGAATGTAGCCGCTGGGCCCACCCAGGGCGTAAACCAGTGCCGGGTCCGGCTGGGAGAGGTTCAGTTTCACCGTGACGGCGTCAACGGCGTCAACACTTTCGACGGCGGCGAGCGCACCGGCCAGGGGTCCGCCGGTGGTCTTGAAGCGGTCCAGGTTCCCCTTGACTGCTTCCGCGGTGACCTTCGCCCCGTCCGTGAAGGTGACACCTTCACGGAGTGTCAGCGTCAGGGATTTGCCGTCCTCGGCCGTCTCCCACTTGGTGGCAAGCATGGGCACCGGCTCACCGTCGCTGTTGCGGCGGATCAAGGTGTCGAACACCGGCTGGAAGTACTGCACAAACTGGGCTTCACGGGACATGGCCGGATCCATGGACTGCGGCTCAACGCCAGAGGCCAGGGTCAAGGTGGTGACCGTCTTGCCGCCGCCGTCCTCCCCGGCAGTGTTGGCACCGCCACAGCCGGACAGAAAAATGGCGGCGGTGGCGGCGAGTGCCAGGGCCCGGTACATCCGTTTTGGTGCCTTCACGAAAACTCCCTTGTTTTGGATCCACGCTTGGTGACGATTGCTGTCGTCAATCTGTCGACTATGTATTTTGATCAATACTTTTCCCGCATTCACTGCATCTCTTTGCGGTGAGTATACAAGTTGGCTATGATTCTAATCATATAGTCGGAGGAGAGGCAAGCAGTGCTAAACAAACTTGAATGCATTATCTTGGGCCATCTGGTGCGCACGCCCATGGCCGGTTACGACCTGCACAAGTGGCTGCAGCAGGAAGGTCCCTTCTTTGGCTACAGCCCACAGCCGTCCCAGATCTACCGGCAACTGACAAAGTGTCTGGAGAAGGGGTGGGTGGACTTGATCATCGACCAGCACCGCTCCGGCCCCGACGCCAAGGTCTACCGCCTGACACCGGCCGGGATTGCCACCTTCCGCGATTGGGCGCTGTCACCCTATGAGCCCACTGTGCGGCCCCTGGACTCTGACTTCCAGATGCGCTTCCTGCTCACGGGCGTGCTGGGCCCCGATGTGGCGCTGCGGCTGCTTACCACGGAACTGGCCTACCGCCGCAAGCAGCAGCGGGAGAAGGCCTACAGTGACGACATCGATCCGGCGAGCACCGCGTTTGCGATTGACCCGTTGTGGCACCGCGAGCTGGTGCGGCTGGGCCGCGAGCGTTCCTACCTGCTGGGCACCACCTACCTGACGTGGCTGGAAATGACGCACTCCCGACTCACCGAACAACTCGGCGAATTTCAGGGTTCCGGGACAGCCGTCGACGGGCAGGATCAAGACGTGCAGGACGCAAATGCCCAGGACCAGGACGTGACGAGCGCGTGAAGATCATCTACGTGGACGTGGACACCCTGCGCCCAGACCACACCGGACCCTACGGCTACCAACGCCCCATCACCCCCAACCTCGACGCCTTTGCCCGGGACGCCGCCCGGTTCGAGAGCTATTACGCTTCCGACTCCCCCTGCATGCCCTCCCGCACCGCCCTGACAAGCGGCCAGTTTGGCATCACCAACGGCGTGATCGGCCACCACGGCGAGGCCGCCCGCTTCAGGGCCGACGCCGGACACGGCCTGGTCACGGGCCGTCCCCTCCTCGGGCAGCACCTGGGAGCCCACGGATACCTGACGGCAGCCGTCTCGTCCTTTGCCGAACGCCACCGGGCCTGGTACTTCCTGGGCAACTTCAGGGAAAGCATCCGCGCCACCCCCGATGTTGGCGACGAGCCGGCAGACATTGTCACAGACACGGCACTGGAATGGATCGGGCGCCACCAGGACACCGACGACTGGTACCTGCACCTGACGTACTGGGATCCACACATGGACTACCTCCAGACCAAGGAATGGACCGACAAGGCCGCCGCCTCCGGGCCGGCACCGGCATGGCCCGACCAGGCTGCCATCGACAGCCATGCGGAGATCTACGGGCCCCGTTCCGCCCTGGATTTCATGTATTCCGACGGCCTGTTTGAACGGCGGGTGCCGCACAACTTCCCACAACAGATCCGCACCCGCGCCGATTATGAGCAGCTCATCAACGGCTATGACGGTGCCATCCACTTCTGGGACAGCGAATTTGGCCGCCTGCTCGACGGCCTCCAGGCCATGGGCATGACCGACGACGTCGCCATTGTGGTCAGTGCAGACCATGGCGAGGCCTTTGGCGAGCAGGGCTCCTACGCTGAGCACGGGCTGGCCAGCGAGCCAACCCACCACCTGCCACTGCTGGTCAAATGGCCGGGACTCACGGAAGGTGCCGGCTCCGGGCCCGGCTGCGACGCGCTGCTGTACAACATTGACTACGCACCGACGATCTGCGATCTGTTGGACCTGCCCATCCCCGAAAAATGGCAGGGCGAATCCTTTGCCGACGCCGTCCGGGGACTGCCGATTGCCTCCCGCGACTACCTTGTCCTGGGCCATGGCGCCCACACCTACCAGCGGGCCGTGCGCACCCGCGACCACCTCTACATCCGCACCTACCACCCGGGCGCGTTCCGGGCGGAATGGGAATCCCTGTTCAATGTCACGGAGGATCCGTATCTGACCCGCAACCTGCTGGATGAGGAGCCGGAGCTCGTGGACCGGATGCGCTCGAAGCTGGCCGTTTGGTGGAACACCTACGCCGGGATGCCCGGATCCCTGCCCGATCCCATGCAGACAACGCTGCAAAACGGGCCAGCCCTGTACAACGACCCGGTCCTCTACATGGAGCACCTGCGCCGAACCGGTCGCGCCCACCTGGCCGACGATCTCCACCAGCGGCTGAATCCCGGCACGGGTTCGGTTGCTGTCTCCTGGCAGGCACCTGTTGACCCGGAGAATTCCGGGCGCAACAACGGCCCGGCCATCAGTCCTGTCTATCCCAGCACCCGGGCGGAGCTGTTTGCCGGGACGTCCGGCTGATGCGCAGCCCGCACAACCACGCACGACGGCGCCGCCGGTCACCCACGGGGGTGCCCGGCGTCGTGCTTCTGGTGCAGGTGCTGGTGCAGTGAGCCTGAGCAAATGAGCACTCCCGGCGGCGAACCATTAGGCTGGGGCGAGTGCCCAAAACGACCACCCCGGGCACGCCTGCGGGCGTTGGCGGGGTGACCACAGGAGTCTTTCATGAGCGAACGTCTTGTCCCCGGCGATGCCGCCCCCGCCTTCACACTGACCAACAGCGCCGGCGGCACAACATCACTTGCCGACTATGCCGGCCGACAGCTGATCTTGTTTTTCTACCCGGCGGCCATGACCCCCGGCTGTACCAAACAGGCCTGCGACTTCCGTGACAGCCTGGCCTCGCTGGAGTCGGCCGGCTATCAGGTGCTCGGAATTTCACCCGACCCCGTGGCCAAGCTGGAGAAGTTTGTGGCCCGCGACGCGCTGACCTACCCGTTGCTTAGCGACGCGGACCATGCTGTGGCCCTGGCGTACGCGGCGTGGGGCGAAAAGAAGAACTACGGCAAAACCTACGAGGGCTTGATCCGGTCCACGATCGTCGTTGGCGCCGACGGCAACGTTGAGCTGGCCCAATACAACGTGCGCGCCACCGGCCACGTCGCCAAGCTGCGCCGCGACCTGAAGGTCGACGCCGCCTAGCGGACGGCCCCGCCGCAGGGGCCTGGCGGGCAGTCGCGGGGCGGCAATGGTCATTCGCCGACAGTACGGACACATTGGCCAGCCGCGGGGGCTGTTGCGGTGATTCGATCATGGCCGGCCACCCTCGAATGACCGCAACAGCCCCCGGCCGATAATGATGTGCCCTCCCGGGGCGAAGTCACGCAGGCGCGTTCGCACCCCGGCCCTGAAACCGCCAACGCTCCCGGGCAAGACAGGCCCCGCCAACTCTCGTTGGCGGGGCCTGTTATTGTGTGCGCAAGAGGGGACTTGAACCCCTACGCCCGAAGGCACAGGTACCTAAAACCTGCGTGTCTACCAATTCCACCACTCGCGCCGGTGCATTGAAGCATGAATAATACTACCGGCTTGCCCGGGTGCTTGCGACCACCCGGGCCGCGGTACAGGGGGAGCCCACAGAATCTCCCACTATGATGAGTGGCTGATGCAATGTCCGTGCTGCAAGGAGAACTAAAACGTGCCACGCCCTGCCGGCCCGCTGCGAAAGGCGCTCCGGCGCGCGGTGGCCCTGACCGCCGTCGTCCTTCTTGCAGCAACTGCGTGCACAGCGCCCCCTGCCCCCGGCCCGGGCACCAGCGCCCCGGCCACGGTGCAGGCCCCCTCCGCCACCTTCAACTTCGGCACCGGCGCCGACCCGCTGGGCTTTGACCCGGCGCTGGTCTCGGACACGGAGTCGTACAGGGTGACCCGGCAGGTGCTCCAGGGGCTGGTGACGATCGACCCCGTGACGGGTGCCCCGGCGCCCAGCCTGGCCACCAGCTGGAAAGAGCTCAACGGCGGCCTCGACTACAGCTTCACGCTGCGCCCGGATGTGAAGTTCCATGACGGCACGGCCTTTGACGCCGAAGCCGTGTGCGCCAACTTTGACCGTTGGTACGCGTTGACGCCCGCCACCCGGGGAGACGGCACCTCGTCGATGTTCAAGCAGGTGTTCCGTGCCTTCTCCGACGATGCGGACAACTCGCTGTACGAAAGCTGCACGGTTGACGGACCGCTGGAGGTTACGCTGGGCCTGAAAATGCGACTCACCGGATTCCTGCAGGCGCTCACGCTGCCCGCCTTCGCCATCTCCTCCCCTACGGCGCTAAAGTCCGGCACAGCCGACATCCTGGACAAGACATTCTCCGCCAGCAAGGTTTCCAGCTATGGGCTGCACCCGGTGGGAACCGGACCCTTCGTCTTTGCCTCGGCCACCCCCGGCGCTGTCACCATGACGGCAAATCCACAGTACTGGGGCGACAAGGGCGAGATCGCCACCTTGAACTTCAAGACCTTCGAACAGCCGGAAACCCGGTTGGCGGCGCTGGAAGACGGCTCCATTGACGGCTTCGACCCGGTCACGCCCAGCAACTTTGACAAACTCATCAAGGGCGGCAAGCAGGTCCTGCAGCGCGACCCCTTCTCCGTCATGTACCTGGGCATCAACCAAAAGGTCCCGGTCCTGGCCGACCAAAAAGTGCGCCAATCCATCGCAGCGGCCATCGACAAGGCCACCCTGGCCAGCAGCTACTTCATTGCCGGCACGGCAACCACCGCCCAGTTCATCCCACCCAAGCTCAGCGGCTTCAACAACGCCGTTGAAGGGATTCCCTACGACCCGCAAAAGGCCAAGGACCTGCTGGCCGCCTCCAATTACAAGGGCGAAGAACTGAAGTTCTACTACCCCACCAACACCTCCAGGACCTATCTGCCGTCACCGGAAAAGGTCTACGCCCAGATTGCCACCGAGCTCACGGCGGCCGGCTTCAACATCAAGCCCGTGCCCGTCCCGTGGAACGACGGCTACCTCGACGCCGTCACCAACGACACCGACCATGCGCTGAGCCTGCTCGGCTGGAACGGCAGTTACGCCGACCCCGACAACTTCGTGGGACCGCTCTTCGGCTCACAGACTGACGAACTGGGCATGGACGATCCGCAATTGGTCTCCAAGATCACACGGGCACGCGGCCTGCCCAACGGGCCGGAGCGGACAGCCGCCTACGAAGCCATCAGCAAGCAGCTGGCCGCCACGGTCCCGGCAGTGCCGATCGCCTTCCCCATCTCGGCCATCGCACTCTCGGACAAGGTCGCCTCCTACCCGCTCAGCCCCGTACTCAACGAGGTTTTCAACCATGTAAAGCTGGTCCCGGCAACCGGCTAGGTGGCCCGACGCACCGACAGGAGTCCCGCCGCTGGCGCGCCCTGGCAGCGAGCGGTCGCCGCTTTGACGTCGGGAACGGGACCCCGCCGTGCCGGAACCAGGCCCCGGCGGGAGTCCGGCAGGGCACAGTCCGGAGCAAATCCGGCGTCGTCCGGGGAATTGCGGGGCTCCGCACGAGCCCTTGATTTACGCTTCCAGCGCCTGCCGCGATACGCTTCTAGCGCTAGGAAGAGCCTCTACCGGAGTTGACTGTGACCTTCATTTCGAACACCAAAGACGCTGACGTTGTCCTCATCGGAGGCGGCATCATGAGCGCCACGCTGGGCACCATGCTCAAGCAACTCGAACCAAACTGGAAGATCGTGCTGTTTGAACAGCTCGACACGCCAGGATTGGAATCCTCCAGCCCGTGGAACAATGCCGGCACCGGCCACTCCGCGCTCTGCGAGCTGAACTACTCGCCCATGGGCAAGGACGGCACCGTCAACCCGGCGAAGGCCATCCACATCAACGAGCAGTTCCAGCTCTCACGCCAGTTCTGGGCACACCTGGTGGATGAATCGCTGATCGGCTCCCCCAAGGGCTTCATCAACACCGTCCCGCACATGAGCTTTGTCATCGGCGAGGCGCACCGGACGTTCCTGAAGGCCCGGCACGAGGCGCTGAAGGCAAACCCCGTCTTTGCCTCCATGGAGTACAGCGAAGACCCGGCGACCATCGCCAAGTGGGCCCCGCTGGTCATGAAGGGCCGCGACCCGCAGGAGAAGGTTTCCGCCACGCGCGCCGCCGAGGGCACCGACGTCGACTTCGGCTCCCTGACCCGTGAACTGATCGGCTACATGGGCAATAACGGCGTCGAAGTGAACTATGGCACGACAGTCACCGACCTTGCCCGCACCTCCGACGGCGGCTGGGATGTTTCGCTCAAGCACCCGACGTCGGGCGAGCGAGGACGGATCAAGTCCAAGTTCGTGTTCATCGGCAGCGGCGGCGGTGCCCTGCACCTGCTCCAAAAGTCGGGCATTCCCGAGGGCAAGGGCTTCGGCGGGTTCCCCGTCTCCGGCCAGTTCTTCCGCTGCACCGATGAAACGATCGCCTCCAAGCACAGCGCCAAGGTCTACGGCCAGGCCTCCGTCGGCGCCCCGCCCATGTCTGTCCCGCACCTTGACACCCGCTACGTTGGCGGCAAGCGCTCGCTGCTGTTCGGCCCGTACGGCGGCTTCTCCACCAAGTACCTCAAGACTGGAAGCTACATGGACCTGCCCGGTTCCATCCGCCCGGGCAACATCATCCCCATGCTCGCTGTGGGCAAGGACAACCTCGACCTGGTGAAGTACCTTGTCAGCGAGGTCACCAAGTCCCGCGCCGGCAAGGTGGAGGCCCTCCACGAGTACTTCCCCGAAGCCGACGGCGGCGACTGGGAGCTCATCACGGCAGGCCAGCGTGTGCAGATCATCAAGAAGGATGCCAAGAAGGGCGGCGTGCTGCAGTTCGGCACCGAGGTCATCACGGCAGCCGACGGCACCATCTCCGCACTGCTGGGCGCCTCCCCCGGAGCGTCCACGGCCGTGCCGATTATGCTGGAGCTGTTGCAGCGTTGCTTCCCACGCAAGTTCAAGCTCGAGTGGCAGGATTCGCTGCGCGGCATGATGCCAACGTATGGCACGAAGCTGAACGACGATGCGGAACTTTTTGAAAAGAGCCTGGCCGCCACGGCAGCTTCTTTGCAGTTGAAGTCGGACATAGCCTAAAGTTCCCACGCATGGCTGGATGGGGACCGGCGTAAGGCAGTGGGAGTTCTTTGATGTTCAATTTGGCCAAAATGTCGCTGGGCAACCGGGCACTGATCGCCTTGATCACCATCTTTGCGATGGTCTTCGGAGTCATCACGCTCGGCTCGCTCAAGCAGGAGCTCATCCCCAGCATCGAGTTCCCGCAGATCACGGTGGTCTCGGCCATGCCGGGCGCCTCCCCGGCCGTCGTCGACAAACAGGTCAGTGAACCGCTTGAGGCTGCGCTGAACGCGGTGGAGGGGCTGGAATCCAGCACCTCCACCTCGCGCAGCGGCGTCTCCACCATCAATCTGGCCTTCACCTACGGCACCAATTTGGACCGTGCCCGCAACCAAATTGACCGGGCCATCTCCAATGTCAGCCAGCGCCTGCCCGACGGGGTTCAGCCGCAGCCCATTGCCGGCAGCATCGCGGACTTCCCCATCGTGTTCCTGGCCGTGTCCTCCGACCAGGACCTTGCCGCGCTGAACACGGACCTGGCGCGCATCGCAGTTCCCAAGCTCCTGAAGATCGACGGCGTCCGCAGCGCCGATGTGACAGGCGCCAACTCCCAGCACATCGAGATCCTACCGGACCCGGCCAAGATGGCTGCCGCCGGGGTGAATCCCGGCGACATCGCCAAGGCCCTCGCCAACAACGGCGCCCTCGTTCCCGTGGGTTCGCTGAGCACCGACGGCACCACCTTGTCCATCCAAGCAGGCAGCCCGGTTGACTCCCTTGACGCCGTCGAGGCGCTGCCGCTGGCAGCCTCGTCCGGCGCAGTTGCTCCCACGATTGCCTCTGTTGCCGCCGTCTCCCTGGCCGATGACCCCACCACCTCGATCACGCGCACCAACGGCAAGGCCACGCTGGCGCTGTCCATCACCAAGAAGCCGGCCGCCGACACCGTCTCGCTCTCGCAGCAGGTCGCCGACGTCCTGCCGGAAATCACGGCGTCCCTGGGCCACAACACCAAGTTCACCACTGTCCTGGACCAGGCCCCCTTCATTGAAAAGTCGATCCACGACCTCACGGTGGAGGGCCTGCTGGGACTGGGGTTCGCCGTCGTCGTCATCCTGCTGTTCCTGATGTCGGTGCGCTCAACGCTCGTCACTGCCATCTCGATCCCGCTGTCCCTGCTGGTGACGTTCATCGGGCTGTGGGCCACAGGATATTCGCTGAACATCCTCACGTTGGGCGCGCTCACCATTGCCATTGGGCGCGTGGTGGACGACTCCATTGTGGTGATCGAGAACATCAAGCGGCACCTCAGCTACGGCGAGGACAAGAAGACAGCCATCCTCGCCGCCATTCGCGAGGTGGCGGCGGCCATCACGGCCTCGACGCTGACCACGGTGGCCGTGTTCCTGCCGATCGCCTTTGTGGGCAGCCTGGCCGGGGAGCTGTTCCGCCCCTTCGCGCTCACCGTGACGTTCGCGCTGCTGGCCTCACTGCTCGTGTCGCTGACGATCGTGCCGGTGCTGGCGTACTGGTTCCTGAAGTCGACGGCTGCCGGTGCTGCTGGTTCGGAGGGTTCTGCGCGCGCAGTCGGCGCAGGTGGGGCCTTCAGTGCGAACACTGCGGCGGACGACGGCGGCACCGGCCTGCGCGGGAAGGCGCTGCTGAGCGCCGTGGAAGAGAAGGAGCGCGCTTCCTGGCTGCAGCGCGGCTACCTGCCAATCCTCGCCAAAACGCAAAAACACCCCGTGGTGACGTTGCTTGCCGGCGGCATCGTGCTGGCGGCAACGCTGGCCATGACCCCGCTGCTGCCCACCAACCTGCTGGGCGACACCGGCCAGAACAGCCTGAGCATCCAGCAGGACATGCCGGCCGGCACCAGCCTCGAGGTGACCAACGAGGCCGCAAAAAAAGTTGAATCCGCACTGACCGGCATTGATGGTGTCACGGACGTCCAGGTCACTGTTGGCAACGGCTCCGGAGGTTTCTCAGCCTTGCTGTCCTCGGGTGCATCCAGCGCCCAGTTCCAGGTCATCACCGATCCGGAAGCCGACCAGGTGAAGCTGCAGGACACTGTCCGCACGGCCGTTGACGGCCTCAAGGATGCAGGCGAGATCAGCCTCGGCTCCCAGGGCGGCGGCTTCGGCACCTCAAACACCGTGGACATCACCGTCAAGGCGGCCACCGGCGAAGAACTGCAGCAGGCAAGCGACGACCTGGTGAAGGCCATGGCGGACGTCCCCGGCGCACAGTCGGCGGAAAGCAACCTCAGCGGCGCCCAGCCGGTGGTCCAGGTGAGCGTTGACAGGGCCAAGGCCGTGGCCGCGGGCCTCGACGAAGAACAAATCACGGGCTTGTTGGCCGCCACTGTCAGTCCCGTCCCCGGCGGGACGGTGCGCATCGACACCACGGACTACAAGGTCCAGATCGGCCTTGGCACCAAGTTTGATTCCGTTGCAGCCCTGGCCGCAGCCAGGATTCCCACGGCGGCCGGGCCGGTGCCGCTGTCACAGGTGGCGAGCGTGGAGGAAGTCCAGACGCCGCTGACGATCACCTCCTCCAACGGACAACGCACGGCGACCGTCTCGGTGACGCCCGAAGGCGACGCCCTCGGGTCCCTGAGTGCCGAGGTGCAAAAGCGCCTGGATTCCACCACCCTGCCCGCCGGCACCATCGCCACGATTGGCGGGGCGGCCACCCAGCAGGCGGAGTCGTTCCAGCAGCTTGGACTGGCCATGCTGGCGGCCATTGCCATCGTTTATGTGATCATGGTGGCCACCTTCAAGTCGCTGATCCAGCCGTTGATCCTGCTGGTGTCCATCCCCTTCGCCGCCACGGGCGCCATTGGCCTGCTGCTCATCACGGGCATCCCGCTCGGTTTGCCCTCCCTGATCGGCATGTTGATGCTGGTGGGCATCGTGGTCACCAATGCCATCGTGCTCATTGACCTGATCAATCAATACCGGCAGCCCTCAGGAGACAGGCCCGCCATGAACGTCGCCGACGCCATCGAGCACGGGGCACGCCAGCGTCTCCGCCCCATCCTGATGACGGCGCTTGCCACCATTTTTGCGCTGACACCCATGGCCCTGGGGCTCACGGGTGGCGGCGGGTTCATCTCCCAGCCTCTGGCCATCGTGGTGGTGGGCGGCCTGGTGTCCTCGACCGCGCTGACCTTGATCCTCGTTCCCGTCCTCTACCGCCTGGTCGAAGGCCGCAAGGAACGCCACGACCTCATCAAGGCGCTCAAGGTCGTCCACTCCCCCGGATCAGGCGGTGCGAAAACAGGCGGCTCAGCTTCCCGCAGCGGCACAGCAGCCGGGACAGCAGATTCGCCCGACGAGTCCACGACCTCCACGCCCGCGAAGCCGGCAGCTGATTTTGAGGACTGGACCACAGGCGCGATCCCGAAGGTCCGCGGCCGCCGCGCCGCCACCGACTGACCCGCCCCATTCGAGTTGGCACTTATTGGACGAGTTGCTGTGACGGCAGTCGTTGTGAGGTCAGATGCCGAGACGGCATTTACCGTGACAGTCGATGTGAGATGCGTAACAAAGACTTGAAGAGCATCCCAGTGCCCGCAGGCAACACGGCCGGGGATTTGCCCATGCCGGCCCGCCTGCCCCTCGCCCGGGAACATTTTGGCGCTCCTCCGGGTTGAGCCATATAATAGATACAAACGCATATATCTCACGGTGTTTCCGTGGGCTGAGGAGCAAAAAATGCAGTTCGGAATTTTCAGTGTTGGCGACATCACCATGGACCCCACCACCGGCCGCACCCCCACCGAACACGAGCGGATCAAGGCCATCACCACCATCGCCAAGCACGCCGAGGACATTGGCATGGATGTGTTTGCCACGGGCGAGCACCACAACCCGCCGTTCTACCCCAGCTCCCCCTCAACGATCCTGGCCTACATCGCGGCGCAGACTGAGAAGATCATCCTCTCCACGTCCACCACGCTGATCACCACGAACGACCCGGTCAAGATCGCCGAGGACTTCGCCACCCTCCAGCACCTGGCTGACGGCCGCTCGGACATCGTCCTTGGCCGCGGCAACATGGGCGCCGTCTACCCCTGGTTCGGCAAGAACAACCAGGACTCCGTAGAGCTGACGGTGGAAAACTACGCCCTCCTGCGCCGCCTGTGGGATGAGGAAGTGGTGAACTGGGAAGGCAAGTTCCGCACGCCACTGCGCGGCTTCACCTCCACACCCCGCCCGCTCGACGGCGTTGCCCCCTTTGTCTGGCACGGCGCCATCCGCACCCCCCAGGTTGCCGAGATTGCCGCCTACTACGGCGACGGCTTCTTCGCCAACAACATCTTCTGGCCCAAGGAACATTACATCCAGCTGATCAACCTCTACCGCGAGCGCTACGCACACTACGGCCACGGCACCCCGGAGCAGGCAATCGTGGGCCTGGGCGGCCAGTTCTTCATCCGCAAGAACTCACAGGACGCCGTCAATGAATTCCGGCCGTACTTCGACAACGCCCCCGTGTACGGCCACGGCCCTTCCATGGAGGACTTCACCTCGCAGACCCCGCTGACAGTGGGCAGCCCGGCGGAAATGATCGAAAAGACGCTGGCCTTCCGCGACTACTTCGGCGACTACCAGCGCCAGCTGTTCCTCGTTGACCACGCAGGCCTGCCGCTGAAGACAGTGCTGGAGCAGCTGGACCTGTTCGGTTCGGACGTCCTGCCCACACTCCGCGAGGAGTTTGCCAAGAACCGCCCTGCCTCCGTCCCCGAGGGGCCCACCTTCGAAGCCCGCCGTGCCGCAGCCCAGGCCGCTGCCGCCGTCGAACAGGCAACCGCCGGCACGACCGGCGCCACGGCAGGGGTGAACTGACATGTCAGCCGCAGAACACCGCAGGCTGGCCACCGATTCGTGGGAATCGCTGCTGCGTTCCCAGGTGACCATGATGCGTGAACTTCAAAAGGAACCCCTTTTCAAGGCACTGGGCGGCCGCGAGTATGACGTCCTGTTCAGCTTGTCGAGCTGTCCCACCGGCTGGCTGCGCCTGAACGAGCTCAACGACTATGTCCTGCTGACCCAACCGAGCATCTCGCGCATGGTGGACAGGCTGGAGGCCCGCGGGCTGATCCAGCGCCGGACCCCGGACGACGACAGGCGCGGGGTGCTGATTGGTTTGACCGAGGCCGGCGCTGCCCTGCAAAAAAAGGTTGGCCGGGCGCATGTCCAGCACATCATGGAACTCATGGAAGTTGCCCTGTCCGACGATGAGATGCACACACTGCTGGAGCTGACCGGCAAGCTGCGCGCCTCGGTGGCGGCCCGCTAGCCGAGCGCCTGCAGCGAGGTGACCATTTTTTGGATGTTTTGGTACTCGCTGGAGAGCATGTAGGCCTGCGCGTCAGCGATGGTGGCGAAGGCGCGCAGCCCGGGTGACCCGTCGGCGGCGCTGGTGAATTGGAGCACGTCACCAAACATGTAAATGCCGAGCTTTTCCGAGGTCACTGTGTTGTACACGAGGCAGGCCTTGCCGTCGGGCCCGGCCGAATGGTCGGTGATTCCATACGAGGCAAAGTGGTGGGTGGCGCCCTTGATGACGCGGTAAACATAGCGCGGTTCCACGGCTGTCGGGGCGTCATTGTTCGAGGGGATGGTCATGGGAATGCTGGCCAGCACCGTGTAGGGCCGGCTGGAATCCGGTTGGCAGGCGCCGCCCAGGCCCGTGATGTGGGTGTTGAGCGTGGCCATGACCCTCGCCTGCGGGTCCCGCACCTCGAGGCGCAGCGCACCGGCGCTGGGCGGCCCAAGCACCTGAACAGTCCACTCCTGCGGCAGTTCGAAACTCACGGTTTTGCCCGGGTCCGTGTAGATCTTCCACTGCTTGGCAACGGCTTCGGCCATGGGGCTGGCACTGGGGCCGCCGGTGCCGGCGTCCGACGGCGACGGCGCAGCCGTGGAGGTTGCGCCCTGTTCCGGGGTGGTTGCGCTGCTTGACGGGGCTGCTGGTTCCGGGGACGCGTCCGGCACGCCGAGGGAGATGCCGCAGCCGGCCAGTGCCAGCGACGCTGCCAGGATCCCCGCGGTGGCAAAGCGCCCCACCATGTTGGCTGGGCGCCGCTGCGCGTGCGTCTTCATGCCCCTGCCCTCCGAACCGCCGTACCAGCTGGCTCCACTAGTGCCTGATACTTGTAGTTGCCATGCTAACCCCGGCCGCAGCTGGTACAGCGCCGCCGGGCTGGGGACACGCCATGGCGTGTGGCAATCAGAGAATCAGTTCAGGCCCTGCAGCAGTTCGCGGTAAAAGACGACGCCGGTGCCAAGTGAGCTGATGCGCACGCGCTCATTGACGGCGTGCAGGCTGGCCCGGTCGCCGGCATCCATCAGCAGCGGCGAGAAGCGGTAGACGGCGGGGCAAATCTTCGTGAAATGTCGTGCGTCGGTCGCCCCTGTCTGAATGTATGGTGTCACCACGGCGTCCGGGTAGGACTGCGCCACGGCACGGGCCAGCAAGGCAAACTGTTCGTTGTCGAAGGCGGAAACGGGCGAGGGGTTGTGGCCCGACCGCACCGTCAGTTCCACGGCGGGGTCGTCGATGATGCTGCGCACATGTTCCACCACCGAGTCCACGCTCTCCCCCACCGCGATGCGAACGTTGGCGTTGGCGCGTGCTGTGGACGCCAGCACATTCGAAGCCTTGCTGCCCTCCAACAACGTGACAGCCACGGTGGTGCGGGTCAGTGCGCGTGTTTCATCGCCGACGAGGCCAAAAACCTGCGCCAGCAGTGCCTTGAACGCCCACATGTTCTCTGTCACGAGCCGCACGGCAAAGCCGCTGTTCACGCCGATCCGGCGCATCATCTCCGCCACGGGCCCGGGCATCGACGCCGGAAACGGTGTCTCCTCCAGCGCAACTATGGCCTGGGCCAGCCGAGCCGTGGCACCCATGCGCGGCGGCGTCGAAGCGTGCCCGCCGGCACCGCGGGTGAGCAGTTCCAGGTCCAGGCTGCCTTTTTCGGCCACGCCGATGACAGCTGCCGGCACTTTGAGGCCCGGGAACGCGTCCAGGGCAACGGCGCCACCCTCGTCGAGCACCAGCCACGGCCTCACACCCCGGCCGGCCAGCAGCGCGACCGCGGCGGCAGCACTGTCGCCGGCCGTCTCCTCGTTGTTGCCAAAGGAGAGATACAGGTCGTGCTCCGGGGCAAACCCCTCCTGCAGCAACGACTCAATGGCGCTCATGATGGCCACAAGGGCGCCCTTGTCATCCAGTGCACCCCGGCCCCAGACGTAGCCACCTTCCTGGTGGCCGGAAAAGCCGGGGTGCGTCCAATTGTCACGCCTGTCAACGGGGACGACGTCGTAGTGCGCCATCAGCACCGTCGGCCGGGCCGCAGGGTTCAACCCCGCGCCGGCCCACTTGAACAACATCGCGTGGCCGTTGACGAACTCGCGGCCCAACACAGCATGCACACCCGGGTACAACCGTTCCAGCGCCTCGATGAAGCCGGTGAACTGCTCAAGCTCTATCTGGTCCCGGGCGCTGGAAAACACCGTGCGGAAGGCAATCAGCTCGCTAAGCCGGTCGGCGGCCGGCTGTGCATGGTCGGCGCCGAGGCCGGCGGTGCCCTTGTCGGGCACCGCGCTGCTTGCACCCGCCACCGGTCCCGCCCGGAAGGCCCGCGCCCCCATGACCGCCGCGGCCCCGGCGGCACCCACAGTCAAGGCTGCTGCCACGGCCCGATTAATCGGTTTGCCCAATCCTCTACCCATGAACCGGATTCTATGCCACCACCCTTGTGTTTGGCTCGGCGTGGTGCCCGGCGGCGCCGAAAGTAAACACGGCATGAACAGTTGTTCCATGAATCAGATTTTCATGGACACAGTGTTCACGATCACGTATGCTGTCTTTTTGCGAGCAAAACGACGTTGACCAAACTGGCTGCAGAACAATCCCTCCCCCTGCTGATTCTTGATTTTGACGGCACCGTCTGCCTTGGTGACGGCCCGGTGCTGGCCTACGCCGACGCTGCCGCTGAACAGATCAGCGAACCCGGGCGACAGGCGCTCCGGGACGGACTGGCCGAATTCCTGGCCGAAGACCCCAACGCACCCGCCTACAAGGACGGCTACGCGGCCGTGGCGGCCCTTGCCGAAGGACTTGTTGATGCCGACGGACTCAGCCACGCCTACGCACAGAGCCGCCAGCGGCTCGCCGCCGGCACAGTTGAAATCAGTGCACCGGACGGATTGGCGGACTTCCTGGACAGCCTCGCCGGTGTCGTCTTCCGGGTTTTGCTGACGAACGCCCCAATGGTCGGCGTACCGGAGTCTCTGGCCGCCCTGGGCCTGGCAGGTTCCATTGACCTGGTCATCCCCGAAGCCGGCAAACCGGCCGGCTTCGCCGAACTCCTGCCCATCCTGCTGGCAAACAAGGCCCCGCATGAGTTGCTCAGCGTGGGCGACGTGTGGAGCAACGACATTGAGCTGCCGGCACGCCATGGCTGTGCGACAGCCTTCATTGACCGGTTCGAGCACCGCAGCGGAGCGTCCACACTGAGCTCCCCGCGGTTTGAACTGCTGTATGACGCAATATCCAGCTGGGCCCGCAATCCAGCTGCCCTTGTCTCCACCCATCCCAGCACGTCCACTCCCCCTTCAGAAAAGGCACCGCTGTGAACAAGCTCCGTTTCAAACTCGCAGCCCTGAGTGCATTGGCACTGGCCGGCACCCTTGCACTTACCTCCTGCGGCGTCAGCCAGGACGCGGCAGACTCCGCCGCAGGCGGGGCGGACCAGGCCGCGACCTGCACCGGCAGCAGCGACGCCGCAGCCGCCGCACCCACCAGCTGACCCTTGCACTGGTCCCGTCCGGTGATGCCAAGAAGCTGGTTGACACCGTCAAGCCGCTCGAAGAGGCGCTGAGCAGCCGGTTGGGCATTCCCGTCACCGGCGTCATTACCGCCGACTACCAGGCAGCCGTCGAGGCCATCGGCGCCAACCAGTCCCAGATCGGCATGCTCCCGTCCCTCATGATTGAAGAACCAGACAGTGAAGGAGCAACCGGTGCTTGAGCACGCCCCCGGCCAAATTGTGGCCCACATCCGTCCGTCCCGCCCGTCCCTGCTGCCTGCCGAACAAGCCGTGGCGTCAGTGTTTTTGGCGCACTCCCAACAAATAGTGGAGTTGTCGTCGCAGCAGGTGGCCGAGCTGGCAGGAGCATCCAGGGCCACCGTGGTGCGCACCTGCCAAAGTCTGGGATACACCGGCTACCAGCAGCTGCGGGTGCTGCTCGCCCGCGACGCCGGGTATGCCAGCACGGACCAGCGCCCCAAGGTGGTGGGCGCGGCCGGCATGGTGGCTGACGCTTTTGTACAGGTGGGCAACGCTGTGACCTCCATGGCTGCCCTCCTTGACCCGACGGCGGTAACGGGCGCCGTGCAGGCCATCGCCGCTGCCGGACGCATGCTGGTGGTGGGCAACGGGCTTTCGGCCCCGTTGGCGGCGGACATGGCTGCCCGGCTGAGCGCCATCGGCCGGCCGGCCGAGTCGCCCTTGGATGTGATTGGCCAGCAGATCGCCGCACGGTTGCTTGCGCCCTCGGACGTGCTGTTGATCATGAGCGGCAGCGGCGCCAACAGCTCGACCCTGCGTGTGGCGAAGGCGGCCGCTGACGCCCGCGCCACTCTCGTGGTCATCACGGCGTTTGCACGTTCCCCCTTGGCCGCCATGGCGGACTTCTCCCTGGTTGTGGGAATGGGGGACCTGAGCTTTCGCGAAGAAGTCACAGTCACCAGCAGAATCCCGCAAACCATTCTCATGGAAGGTCTCATTGCGGCCCTGACGGAGGAGCTAGGCGCGAAGGCGGTGGCCGCCAAAGCACTGGCTTTGGAGATCATCAGCGGAAATCTGGACGAATAGCACTCTCGGCCAGGAGTGTGGGATCGCTCGGTGGATATCACGAATGGATCGCCCTAAACTGCGACGATCTTCTGCCCACGATCACTCAGGTTCCCTGTTTCGTGTCACTTTCCTGCAGACTGTTTGCCGTTAATGAAGATGACGGCGGTCTGTTCCAGATGAGACGACTACAGCATCTGGGGTTGTCTGGTATTGGCGAAGACTGTCCCAGCGGTTGAACGAGACCAATCCATCGGCAGGACCTTTCCACTCCTGCCCGTGAAGGAGAATCTCATCCCGCAAGGACAAACGGCGTTCACCCCACGTCGTTCAAGAGTGTCCGGTTACCGTTCGGTTTGCGGGAGACCGTTCCGAAGTCGATGTGACGCACCCCTTTTAGGGACGGATGTCGGGCACTCATGGGCAAATAACGACTGGTGGCCGCGTCCCCTTCAATTCAAATCCGATGCCGCACAATTCTCAAAGACCCGGGTCTTGACAGCGTCAGCCATGCACATTTCCTCGGCGCAAGACCGTGCTAACCTCAGCCCATGACCGATCTGAATGCGATTCCCGATGAGACAAAAGACTGGTCAATCGTGACCGAAGAAGGCTGCGCCGAATGCGGCTACACACCTCATCCTGGTCAGGATACTGGGAACCATCTTAGGCATACTGCCCTGGCTTGGCGCGAAACGCTCGGTGATCCCAGTGCCCCGCAGAGACCTGCGCCTCAGGTCTGGTCGCCGCTCGAATATGCGGCTCACGCTCGCGATATGTGCAGGCTTGCATGCGAGCGAGTCGACCTCATGCTGACGGAAACCGCGCCCACCTTTTCAAACTGGGATCAGGACGAACAAGCTGTTATCAACGACTACTTAAACTCTGACAGACTTGCCGTCGCCACGGATCTTGATCGTCAGCTGGAATTCGCTGCACGTACCTTTGAGGCAGTTCCGGCTGGCAGCTGGAATCGTTCAGGGCTCCGCGGCGACGGTAAAATATTCACAGTGGAATCGTTTGCCTCCTTCGTCCTCCACGAAGTCGAACACCACCTTCAAGACGCCCAGCAAGGTCTACGTCAAAGCAGTTAAAGGTGCTGAATTCCGGCAGCACCAGCAGTTTTAAGGATTCGTCCCGTAATTCATTCGTTCGCCACTTCTTAAGTGGCCGTCGTACCGTCCGGTAAAGCCTCTCCAAAACGAGAACTTACGAGGAGGTAGGATGTCCTCATGACCAATGCGACCTACCGCCTAGCCCGAGTCCGCCCCCTGCAAGCTGAACAGGCGGGCGCCGACGCAGCAGACGCCGTCCAGCCGCCGTTGCCCGAACAGTTCTTTGTGCGCAACGATGCCGCGGATTTCAACAGTCCCGAGGGTCGTATCTGGACGCTTGTTCAAACCCCGTTCCCGGCGTCCCGCGGCAACCAAAACAGTGACTCCCGCGGCGGCTGGACCCTTGACGCAACCGTCACGGAAGACCAGTTCACGTTCCTGGCACCCTGCGCGCCCGTCAACGTGTTCGGGATGGCCCACAACACCGGCGCCCCCGGCCGCGCACTCCCCCCGCAGGCGTTCCACAAGGCCGCCAGCTCGATCGTGGGCCCCGGCGACGCCATCGAACTGAGCCCGACAGTGGGTTACGTCGACCCCGAGGCCGAGCTGACAATCGTCATTGGCCGCCCTGCCCGGAACCTGACCCTGGCGAACGCACGCGGCGCCATTTTGGGCTTCACCATCGGCAACGACGTCTCGGCCCGCGACGCACAAAAAAGCGACGAACTGTGGATCAGCGCGAAGAGCCCGGACACGTTCACACCCCTGGGCCCGTGGATTGTTGTTGGCCTGGCGGACGACGGCGTGGCCATCAGCATTGTGCACAACGGCACCGAACTTGCCCCGGCCACAAGCAACGACCTGGGCTGGGGCGTCGACGAGATCCTGGTGTACCTGAGCAGCTTCATGACCCTGCAGCCCGGCGACGTCATCCTCACGGGTTTCCCGGCGGAATGCCGCCAGCTCACCCCGGGCGACGAGGTCATCTGCCGCGTGGGCGGCATTGGCGAGCTGCGCAACCCTGTCATCGCCGGGAACTGAGCGAGCGTCGAGGAAAACACCCCCTTTACTGCAGGAGCGTCTGGGTAGTGGGGGTTCACAGGCAACGTACTTGGCACTATTTGGGTGTTAACACACGCAGCTGGCAAGATTGGCTACCTATGGCAACAGCAGCATCCCCGGAACCGATCCCCGCGGATCCCACTCCCAGCGCAAGGGACAGCGGGATCTTTGCTGCACCCGCGGCATGGGTGCGCCGCAACCCGGTATTGGCTTCACAGTTGCGCGGATTCGCCGTCGTTGCCATTATATGCACCGTGATTTCAATGGCAATTTTTGCCAGCCTGCGCCCCCAGTTCGGGACACAGTGGGCCAATGCCATCTCGCTGGTCCTCTGTTCGGTGCTCAACACCGAACTCAACCGCAGGATGAGCTTTGGCATTCGCAGCCGCCACTTATGGTGGCGCGACCAGCGGCGCGGGTTGTGGGTCATGCTCCTCGCCCTCGCCATGACCAGCGGCAGCCTGTGGGTGCTGCACGAGGCCGCCCCCGGGGCGTCAATCGTCACCGAGCTGTCGGTCATCGTGCTGGGCAACGTAGCCTCAGCCGTCACCCGCTTCCTGCTGTTGCGGTACTGGATCTTCCGGCGCGTGCGCCATGGTGGAGCCAAGCAGCCGCATGAGACCAGCGTCCAATCCGTCCCCTAGGTGCCGGGACGGAGCTCGTGATTACCGGCATCCGCATGGCCGCCGGTAACACCACCGCCTAACCCGCTGCCCCAGCACGACACAGCCTGATTCGCCATATCCGGAGTCCTGGTGTTGTGGCGAGGAGGTCGCACCGTTTCATTGTCCGTTCGGACCTGCCTTATGGTTTTGGGCTGTCCCTTCGGCTAGGGACCGCCAGGCTGGGTAGTTTTCCACGGACGTGACAGTTAGTGTCAAGAGACAATTTGACACTGCCGTATAGTTGGCAGTATAAGATCTTGGGGGCTTGCGGATACCTGGGAGGGTCCGCCTGTTGAACCAGGCAAGTAATTCAACTACTTTGGTTCCAAGACAGGTCTCAGTCATGAATACCCCCTCTTCGCGCACCCGCAAGATCGCCATGTTCGCTGCCGCCCCGCTTGCGGTGTTGATTGCCGGGGGAATGGTTTGGCAGGGTTCCCAGGCCGCCTTCACGGCATCCACCCGCAATGCCGGCAGCTCCTGGAGCACCGGCAACGTCGTTCTCACCGATGATGACCTGGGTGCGGCCGCGTTCACTGTGGAAAACATTGTCCCCGGCCAGACCGGACAGAAGTGCATCGTGGTCACATCGCAGTCCAACGTCCCGGGCGAGGTTCGGGCATACACGCAGAACCTGATCACCGCGAAGGGTCTGGAAGCCCATATCTTCTTCGATCTGGAGCAGGGCACGGGCGGTTCGTTCAATGACTGCGCCGGCTTCACGCCCACCGCCAACGACGTCCCCGAGCTGCCCATCTCCACCCTGGCTTCGGTCAACCGCGACTTCGCCACCGGCGGTGCCTCTTGGGACACTGCTGGAACACCCGGCGAAACCCAGAGCTACCGCGGGACGTGGCGGTTCGACACCGCCGGCATGGGCCAGGACGAGATCAACGCCTTGCAGGGTGCGCGTGTTGGCATCGACCTGGTGTGGGAGCTCCAGTCCGACGCCGCTCCCACACTGCCGTAGCCGGCAGGCCACGGCAGCTTTAACCTGTGAACCGGGAGGATCCCGGGTCCGCCCGGGAACCCTCCCGGCGGGACCCGCTGTTGTCCGCAGATGGCTGGGCGGTCTTGCTGGCGTCCCTTGCATCGCGACTTTATCTGGGCGTGCTGTTGTGCCTTGCCCTGATAGCATTTGCTCCCGCCCTGTTGGGCTGGCACGGCACGGTAGTGCAGAGCGGGTCCATGGAACCGCACATCAGCGCCGGCGACGTTGTAATCGCTGCCGGCTTCGACTCCACCTTGAAGGTCCCGGTGGGCGGTGTCGTGCAGTTCACCAGCCCCGCGGAGGCCGAACCCAGCGGGGTGGAGAAGACCCGCCTGCACAGAATCGTTGCTGAAAACCCGGACGGAACGTTTGTCACTGCCGGCGACGCCAACGCTGAGGTGGACAGCACCCCGCTCAAGCGCGGTCAGATCACCGGACAGGCAAGGATTCTTGTTCCTTTACTGGGGCTGCCTGGACTCTGGCTGGGCCTCGGAAACTTCCCGGCGCTGGCGTGGTGGAGCCTACTGACGCTGCTCGCCGTCGCCTTGGCCGTGTACGGCGCCCGCACCGCCAAAGGCCCGGCAAACGCAGACACGGGCGAAGAAGAAAACGACGAGGGGGGCTCCCCCGATGCTGCATCGACTTCCTCCGGCGCCCGTTCCAAGCGCTGGAAGGCCCGCGCCGCCGTCGGCCTCGTTGCAGTCCTGGCTGTGCTGGTGCTGGCCACCTCCACGGCGTTCTCATCAGCGGCATTCACGGCCACCACGGCGAACGCCGGCAGCACCTTCGGCACGGCCGCGGACTGGGAGCCGCCGTCGGTCACCCTGGCCAGCCCCGGGACCACAGTCCGGGGAAGCGTTGCACTGACGGCAGTTGCCAGCGATGCGGGGACAGGCCTACGCAGCGTGGCCATACAGTACCTGCCACCCAGCGGCGCGTGGACCACGCTGTGCACCCGTACAGCCGAACCCCATTCCTGCACGTGGAACACCCAGGCTGGCCCGGATGGTTCCTACAGCCTCAGGGCCGTCGCCACGGACAACACCGGCCTCACCACCATCTCAGCCCCAGCCCAAACCACTGTGGCCAACTCCTTCGCCGTCGTTCTCACCGACCCCGGCGAAATAGTTCGCGGCAACGTGAATGTCGCCGCCACGCTTCACAGCCCTGGAAACGCCCAATACAGCGTCCGACTGGAATATTCCCTGGCCGGGGCCAACAAGTGGAACACGCTGTGCTTGAAACTGGCCGCCCCTTACGAATGCACCTGGGCCACCGGCGCGACTACCGGCGCCTTTGCCAACGACTTCTACGACCTCCGTGCCGTGGCCGTCTCCGGGTCCACTTCCACCTACTCGGAGCCCATCACCGATGTGCTGGTGGACAACCTGGCACCCACGGTGACCATGAGCGATCCCGGCACACCCCTGGCTGGAGTCAGGACCTTCGCGGCAGTGGCCGCGGACGCCCACTCGGGCGTCGAGACGGTGCAGATCCAGTATGCCGGCACGGGCACCAGCACCTGGGTAACACTCTGCACGGCCACCGATGCGCCCTATTCGTGCCGGTTCAACACCGCGGCTATGGCCTCCGCCTCCTACAGCTTCAGGGCCATAGCCACGGATGCTGCGGGCAACAGCACCACCTCGGCCCCTATCGCCAACCGTATGGTGGACAACACCGTGTCCTCGGTGTCCATGGAGGATCCCGGCGCCTACCTGTCGGGCACCACGCACCTTGCCGCCGTGGCGAACTCGACGGCGGGAGTGGCCAGCGTCCGGATCCAGTCGTCGCCCGCCGGGACGAACACGTGGACCACTCGCTGCACCCTGGCCGCAACACCGTACTCGTGCATGTGGGACACACGGACCACGGCCGACGGACTCTATGATTTCCGGGCCGTCCTCACCGACGGTGCAGGCAAGGAAACAACGTCTGCCCTCGTCGCCTCCCGCCGCGTGGACAACAGCCCCCTGCGCGCAGCAGACGTTCAAGCCACCAACGGGATAGGCGCCGGGGGCAAGTTCGACGCCGGCGACATCCTCAGCTTCACTTACAGCCAACAAGTCAATCCGGCGTCCGTCACGCCGGGTTGGGCCGGCGCTGCCCTGCCCGTCACGGTCCGGCTGCGCGACGGCAACGTCCAAGGCGTGGGCACGGGCAACAACGCTGACGTGGTGGACATCCAGCGGCCGGGAAGCACCGTGAACCTGGGCTCAATCAACACGAAGGGGAACTTCGCCAAGAACAAAAAAACCATCACGTTCAATGCCACCATGACGGCCGCAACAGTAACCACCGGCGGCGTCCCGAGGACCGTTGTCACAGTGACGCTGGCGGCCCCCACCAGCGGGGCCGGGAACCTCACCACCGCCAGCACTGCTGTCGCGATGGTGTGGACGCCGTTGTCGTCGGTCACCAGCATGTCCGGCGTTGCGTGCTCCATCGCACCCATAACCGAATCCGGCACACTCGACAGGGACTTCTAACCAGGACGAATGCCTGGTAATCCGCAAGCAGCCATGGTGGCGGTCGATCATGACGGATCCATGCCAGCTGAAAAAACCTGGCAGTCCGAGCGAACGCTAGCTGGTGTGCTCGTAGGTCAGGCAGTCGGCGTTGTCTGCGCCGGGGCCAACACGGACGGAGTCGGCCCCGCACATCAGGTGGTCGTTGTGGACGCATTCGGTGCGCTGGCAGGCCCCCACCGAAGCCAAGACCTTCGGCAGCCCCCCGTGCACGCCGGTGTCGATGAAAGTGGCACACTGTGCGTGATCCGAGTTGCCGCCAATCGTGATGCCGGCGGCACCGCAATGGGTGTGGTCATTGAACGAGCAATTCGACACGGTGCAATCGGTGACGGGAACGGTGACAGTCATGATGCTCTCCTTGCTGCGAAATCCGGCCCGGGCGGCCTGATTTCCTCCACCGTACGCCCAAAAGCGGCGAACCAATTAGTGCCAATTTTGTGCGCTATTTCCGCACGTTCATGGGATAAATGAATGAATTCCCATTCAGGTCTCATCTGCTTGGCAAGCTTGTGCGAAGAGAACGAACCACGCACATCCCACGGTTCATCCCCATCACATTCATGGCACTGGCTGTGGGCGGAACAATGGTGGCCACGGGCCTGCTCGTCTCCACTTCAGAGCCCGACCATCCCTTCGCCGTCGTCCACCCCAACGGCTCCGCAGGGAATCATCGAGGTCCCTGGCTGCGCAGCCTTGGCCGACGCCGTCCTCCACGCCTGCCTCACCTGGGCCGCCCTGTCGGGAGTCACGCCCTAGCGGCCCAGCCCCAGTATCCGTTCGACGGCTGCCACCAGCTCGGTGGCCGCCGTTTCCAGCGCCCCGGCTGTGACGTCGGAGCCGAAGCTGAAGCGCAACGCCGTCTGGGCCACCGCCCGGTCGATCCCCAGGGCGCTCAGCACGGCCGACGGTTCATCCGAACCCGCAGCACACGCCGAGCCGGAAGAGCACACTATCCCGCGCCGCTCCAGCTCCAGCAGCACCGATTCGCCGCTGGTGCCCGGGAAGCAGAATGAGGCCACGTTCGGCAGCCGCCGCGTCCTGTGCCCCGTGGGCACGGCCGCGGGAAGCTCCCGGAGAATCCGCCCAATAAAATCGTCCCGCAATTCCGTGACGCGTTCGACGGCGGCCGGCCGTGACGCCTCAGCCATCCCCAACGCTGTGGCCAGGGCGACGGCAAACGCCACATTTTCGGTCCCGGAGCGGTTGCCGCGCTCCTGCCCGCCGCCGTGGATCAGCGGCTCGTACAGGGTGCCGCCCTTGACGTACAGCAGCCCGACGCCCTTGGGTGCACCAATCTTGTGCCCCGAAATGCTCAGCGCCGTGACGCCCAGTTCACGGACATTCAACGGCAGCCAGCCCGCGGCCTGGACCGCGTCGCTGTGCAGCGGCACCCCCGCGGCTGTTGCCACGGCGGACAGCGCGGGCAGGTCCTGGACGGTCCCCACCTCGTTGTTGGCGTACATGATGGAGGCAACGGCAACATCGCTGCCGGCCGCCCCGCCGGCAGAACCAGCCAGCAGGCCGGCGAACACCTCCGCGTCCACCACGCCACAGGCATCAACCGGAACCAGCTCAACCTCGAAGCCGTGGACGCGGCGCAGATAGTCGGCCGATTCCATGATCGCCGGATGCTCCACCGCACTGACCAGCACCCGGTTCGGCCGGGGATCTGCCGCCCGGCGGGCCAGGGCAATGCCCTTCAACGCCAGGTTGTCGGCCTCGGTGCCGCCGGAGGTGAAGGTGAGCTCCTCCGGACGGGCACCCAACGCCGTCGCACATTTGTCCCGGGCCCCGGCCAGGGCGGTTGCGGCCAGCTCCCCCAGCTCATGGTGGCTGGAGGGGTTGCCGAACTGGTTGGTCAGGTACGGGAACATGGCCTCGATGACCTCCCGCCGGACGGGCGTGGTGGCGGCCGCATCAAGGAAGATCACGGCAGTTCCACGGCCCCATTCAGCTCCACGGCGATGTCCAGGCCCAAATCCAGGGCACGCACGCTGTGGGTCAGGGCCCCGACGGAAATGATGTCAACACCTGTGCGAGCGATGCCGGCGATCGTGGACAGGTTCACGTTGCCGCTGGCCTCCACCAGTGCCCGGCCGTTGACGAGCGCCACACCCTGCACGAGTTCCTCGTTGCTGAAGTTGTCGAGCATGATGGTGTCCACGCCGGCCGCCAGCACGGGCTCAATCTGCGCCAGCGTGTCCACCTCAACCTCAAAGTGCACGGTGTGCGGCAGCTGGGCGCGGACGCCTGCGAGGGCGGCCGTCAGCTTGCCGTGGTCTCCGCCGGTGAGCACGGCCAGGTGGTTGTCCTTGGCCAGCACCGCGTCCGAGAGCGAAAACCTGTGGTTGTGCCCGCCACCGCAGCGCACCGCATACCGCTCGAGGATGCGCAGGCCCGGCGTCGTCTTGCGCGTGTCGGTGACACGGGCCTTCGTGCCGGCGATGAGCGCGGCGTACCCGGCCGTCTGGGTGGCGATCGCACTCATGCGCTGCGTCAGGTTCAGCGCGATCCGCTCCCCCGTCAACACGCCGCGCGCCAGGCCGGTCACGGACATGAGCCGCACCCCCTTTTCAAACCGCACACCGTCGGCCACCAGCTGCTCCACCCGCGCGTCCGGGTCCTGCATCACCATGGCGGCCCGGAACACGTCCCCGCCGGAGAAGATGCCGGGTTCGCGCGCCACCAGCCAGGCCGTGGCCCGGGCGTCGGCCGGCAGCAGCGTGGCCGAGGTAATGTCCCCGTACGGCGCATCCTCGGCAAAGGCCCGCTGCAGGATGTCCGCGATGGCGGTGCGCGGCAGTTGCGGCAGTGTTCTGGTGTTCACGGCAGTTTCCTTCAAGACAGGTACGACGGCGTTCATACTGTTTCGCTTTCACGCTGGGGTTCGGCTGTGGTCAAGGCCGGGACGGGGTTGAGCCAGAGGTTCGATGCCCGGGTGGTGCCTTGGGCGCCTTCCGGCCCCTGTGGGAAGTCGGCGCGGAAGTGCGCACCGACGGAGTTTTCCCGGGCCAGGGCTGCGTGCACCAGCAGCTGCGCCACAAGGTGCAGATTGCTGTCTTCGTGCTCCCGGCGGAGCTCGGTGTCCGAGGTAATGGCGGCATCGGGGTGCCAGCCTGCCGGACTGCCGGCAGGCTGGCGCAAGGCGCCGAGCGCATCCGCCGCCAGCTTCAGTCCGCCGGCATCCCGGACGACCCCTGCGTGCGAAGCCATCAGGCGGCGCAGCTCGATGCGGGACAGTGTGGCGGCCTCCGTCTCTTTCCCTTCCCCCTCCAGGGGTGCCGGAATGAGGGGAAGCCGGGTGGCGCCGTCGTGCGTCACCGGCCAGGTGTGCTCCCCGGTGGCGGCAGCCGTGAAGGCCGTGACGGCGCGGCGGCTGAAGACGAGGCCCTCGAGCAGCGAGTTGGAGGCGAGCCGGTTGGCGCCGTGGACGCCGGTGCAGGCTGCCTCACCGGCGGCATAGAGGCCGGGGACGGAGGTGCGGCCGAGGAGGTCGGTGGCAATTCCGCCCATCCAGTAGTGCGCGGCGGGTGCCACGGGGAGCCAGTCGCGGCGCCAGTCGAAGCCCAGGGCCGTGGTGGTTGCGTCGATCGTGGGGAAGCGCCGTGCGAGGTAGCCGGGACCGCTGGCCGCCTCGATGCCGGTGGCGTCCAGGAAGACGTGCTGGGGGCTTGCTGCCCGGCCGGCGGGATTGTTCTCCCTGACAGCGGCGTCGCCGGTTGTTTTTCCCGCAAGGGCGGCCAAGTGGGCCGCGATGCTGCGGGAGACGACGTCGCGCGGTGCAAGGTCGCCCTCCGGGTGGTAGCGGGACATGAACGCCTCGCCGTTGGCGTCGCGCAGCACTGCCCCGGCTCCGCGGACCGCCTCGGAGATCAGGAAGTTCCGGCCCACTGCGAGCGCCGTGGGGTGGAACTGGAAGTACTCAAGGTCCGCCAGCACGGCACCTGCACGCCACGCGAGGGCCACGCCGTCGCCCGTGGCCACCTGCGGGTTGGTGGTGAATTCGAAAAGCTGCCCGGCGCCGCCTGTTGCGAGCAGCACGGCATCGGCGTCCAGAACCTGGCGTTCCTCCCGCGGGTCCAGGTACGCAATGCCGGCGATGGCAGCGCGGGGCGGGGTCCCGGCGTCGTGCGCTCCAGCGGCATCCCCGGCAGCACGCGCGGGGTGCGGCTGCGTGCGGGCCAGCAGCTCCGTGGCGAAGCAGCCCTCCAGCAGCGTGATCAGGCCCATCGTGGCGGCGTCGCGGACAGCAGCGATGAGCCCGTTGGCGATGGCCGCGCCGGTGGCATCCCCGCCGGCGTGCAGGATCCGCGCGGCCGAGTGGGCGCCCTCCAGGCCCAGGGCCCTCCTGCCGGTGTCGTCGCGGTCAAAGCGCACACCGAAGCGCTCCAGGGCAGCGATGTCGGAGGCGGCCTCGGAGCAGAGGATGCGCACGGCGTCGGGGTCGCACTGGCCGGCACCGGCCTTGAGCGTGTCTGCAATGTGCGCCTCGACCGAGTCGCCCGGCGCCGACTCACCCTCAGCCAGCACGGCGCAAATCCCGCCCTGTGCCTGGTGCGTGTTGCTCTGCGCGAGCGTGCCCTTGGTCAGAAGCGTGACCCGAACCCCGGCCTCGGCGGCAAGCAGCGCACCGTACAACCCGGCGATGCCGCTGCCCACAACCACCAGGTGCGAATTGCTCATGCGCGTGCGGCGCTCAGTGGCTTGCCGATTGGCGGCTGCGCCGGCTTGGGTGCCGTCTTGGATTGCGCCGGTTTGGGTGCCGGCTTGGCCGCGAGCATCCGTTCCAGGGCGATGCGTGCGTTGACGGCTGTGGCTTCCGGGACGGTGATTTGGTTGTGGACCTGCCCAGCGACGAGTCCCTCCAACACCCAGGCGAGGTACCCCGGGTGGATCCTGTACATGGTTGAACATGGGCAGATGACGGGGTCAAGGCAGAAGATGGTGTGCTGCGGGTACTGTGCGGCGAGCCGGTTCACCATGTTGATCTCGGTGCCAATGGCAAAGGTGGTGCCGTCCGGGGCGGCCTGGATGGCCTTGAGGATGTAGTCGGTGGAACCTGCCTCGTCAGCCGCATCCACCACCTCCATGGGGCATTCCGGGTGCACGATCACCCGCACGCCGGGGAAGTCCACCCGGGCCTGTTCGATCTGGGCGACTGTGAAGCGCTTGTGCACCGAGCAGAATCCCTGCCACAGCACCACCTTGGCGTCCTGCATGACCTGTTCGCTGTTGCCGCCCAGGGGCATGCGCGGATTCCACAGCGGCATCTGCTCCAGCGCAACCCCCATGGCCTTGGCAGTGTTCCGGCCCAGGTGCTGGTCGGGGAAGAACAGCACCCGCCGGCCACGCTCATACGCCCATGCCAGCACCGTCGAGGCATTGGAGGAGGTGCACACGATGCCGCCATGCTCGCCGCAAAACGCCTTCAGCGCGGCCGAGGAATTCATGTAGGTGACGGGAATGACGGGAACCCGGCCGTCGGCGTCGGGCTCGGTGCCGTACAGCTGCTCAAGCTCGGCCCAGCACGCCTCCACCGAGGGAAGGTCGGCCATGTCGGCCATGGAGCAGCCGGCGGCAAGGTTGGGCAGGATCACCGATTGCTGGGCGCCGGAGAGCATGTCCGCCGTTTCCGCCATGAAATGCACGCCGCAAAAGACGATGGCCTCGGCCTTGTCGCGGGTTCTGGCGGCATTGGCCAGCTGGAAGGAATCCCCCACAAAGTCGGCAAACCGGACCACCTCGTCGCGCTGGTAGAAATGCCCCAGCACGACGACGCGTTCCCCGAGTTCCGCCTTGGCGGCGAGAATACGGGACTCAAGTTCGGCGTCGGAGGCGTCCTTGTACTCCTGCGGCAGTTGGCCCTGAGCGGGCGTGGCGGCGGGGGCAACGTCCGCGTCCGAGGCCCCCGGCCCGTACCCGGGGGTGCCTGCGAGCGCCTCGGCAAGGTCAAATTCCCAGGGACCCTTGGCCAGGTCGTCGTCGCAGCTCTCCTGCGCCCGGCCGGGCAAGCCGGCAGGCCGGGCTGCCTCTGCCTGCTCGCGGGTGATCAGCTGGATGGTGGTGTTCACGGATGACATGGTGTGCTCCAAGGTGTGAGGCAGTGGGAGGTTGTGGCGCTTCGGCCGCGAAGGGGTTCGGCCAGACGAGGCGGCAGGGTTACGGGGTTGGTTGTGGGGCTGGCTTCGGGTTAGGCTGGCCGCCCTCGTGTTCCGCGTCGGGGTTCCCGGAGTAGCGGTACAAGCGCGGCGGACGGTGCTTGCCACCCTGCAGGAACTCATCGGTCGGTTCAATGTGGGCCGTTTGCTTGAGCTGGCGGCGGAAGTTGGCAGGATCCACGCTGCGGTTCAGGACCGCCTCGTACACCTCGCGCATCTGGGCCAGAGTGAACTTTTCACCCAGCAGGTGGTGGGCGATGGAACCGTAGGCCATCTTGTTGCGCAGCCGCCACAGGGCGTAGTCAACGATCTCGTTGTGGTCAAAGGCCAGCGTTTGCAGCCCGTCCGCACGGAACCACTTCACGTTTTCCGATTCCCGGGTCATTTCCGCCTCGGTTGACTGGACCATCGCCCAGTACACGATCGAGACCACCCGCTGGCTGGGTGAACGGTGCAGCCCGCCAAATGCGTACAGCTGCTCCAGGTAGCTTGGCGCCAGACCTGTGGTGTCCTGAAGGTTTCGGCCCGCCGCATCCAACAGGGAATCCGCCTGGGTCAACGGTCCGCCCGGCAGCGCCCACAGCTCCTGGAACGGTTCGCGAATGCGGCGCACCAGCGGCAGCCACAGAGTGGGGCGGCCGCTGTCCGCACTGGGACGAAGGGCGAAGATGACTGTGGAGATGGCCAGGGCCGGCGGCTGGGCCAGGCGTTCGCTGATGTTTGCCGCGCTGACGAACCGTTTTTGTTCCATGCCCGCACCCCGCTTCCCTAGTTAGAGTCAGATTGACTACAACTGATTCTACGGCCACTTCCCCGTCTGAACAAATATCTCGCAACAGTGACCACCGGCTGGAACGAGGAAAGCCAGCCAGCCCAGCGCGTGCCGGCCACCCGTTAGGCTGGCTATCGATGGAAACGAGCACAAGCACCGCCCACTTGCCCACGGAACCGTATCGCCTGTTTCACACGAAGGTCCGGACAACGGAGCAGATTTCCCCTGGCTTTATTCGCGTGACGCTTGAAGCAGACCAGCTGAGGCACTTTGCCCCGTACGGCTTGGACCAGCGAATCAAACTCGTGCTACCGGATGCTCGGGGCCACTATGCGGATTTCTGGCGGGTGCGGGAAACCTCTCCATCAACCCGAGCCTGGCAACAACTTCGCAATGCCCTGCCCGAGGCAGAGCGCAACCTGATGCGCACCTACACACCCAGCGCCATCCGCCCGGACGCCGGTCAGGTGGATGTGGACTTTGTCCTTCACGAAAATCCAGGGCCGGCAAGTTCCTGGGCACTGAACGCCGCGGCCGGTGACGAACTGGTACTTTCCGGACCGGACATCCGCGCCGGGAACATGCTCCAGGGCATCCAGTGGCAGCCCGGCAAAGCGCACCATCTCTTGCTGATCGGGGATGAGACAGCACTCCCGGCAATGCAAAACATCGTGACGGCGCAAGGGCCCGGCACTCAGTTGCAAGCCCTGCTCGAGGTGGGCAAACTGGCGGATGCCCTCGCATGGCAGGCGCCGCACACGCCATCGACGGTGTCGGTGCAAGCCCGAACGGGCACCCCCTACGGCCACCAATTGCGCACACTGGCAGCGTCATGGGCCACGAGGCGCGGGAGTGCGGCCGCCAGTCAGGGCGAGGGCTTTTTTGCCTGGATTGCCGCAGAGGCCGGGTTGGCGGCCGAGCTTCGGCACCTCTTGGTTCGGGAGTACGGAATCGCCTCCTCACAGGTCCATTTTCAAGGTTATTGGAACATGGGACCCCGGAGGACGCAATAGTGTCCCGTAAATTAGCTTAGGATAGTCTTACCTTATTAGCGGCGCCGTCATTGCGGCTGGGGCAACAGTGGCCGCCCGCGACGCGCAATCACCGTCCCACCATTTTCGAAGGATCCTCCATGCCCAACAGCATTGCCTCGTTACGCGCTGCGTCCCGCCTACGGGTGCTCGCCGTAACAGCCCTCGCGGCCCTCGCCCTGGCCTCCTGCAGCGCGGGCGACACCGAGCCGTCGTCGTCCGCTGCGGCATCGGCGACTCACGACGTGGAGCACGCACGGGGAACGGCGGCCGTGCCCACAACGCCCAAGCGTGTAGTGGTCCTGGAACCGGTCCAGCTGGACACTGCCGTGGCGCTGGGCATCACCCCCGTCGGCGCGGCCGTGGCCAGCAACGTCAAGGGCATCCCGGCGTACCTGGGGGAGGCAGCCGGCGCCATCGAATCCGTGGGGACCGTGCCGGAGCCCAGCCTGGAGAAGATCGCGGCCTTGCATCCGGACCTCATCTTGGGCACGGAGTCACGCCATTCGGCGTTGTTCAAGCAGCTCAGCGACATCGCCCCGACTGTTTTTATGGCCTCCCAGGCCGACCCCTGGCAGGATAACGTCGCCCTGGTGGGCAACGCCCTGAACCAAGGCGCCAAGGCTCAGGAACTGTTGGGCAGCTATCAGGACCGCTGTGCCGATATCGCCGCGAAGTTCAAGATCGACGGCGTCACGGCCCAGCTGGTTCGTCCTCGTGACGAGAGCGTGCTGAGCCTCTACGGACCCACCTCGTTTGCCGGCAGTGCATTGGAGTGCACCGGGTTGAAAATTCCTGCCCGCGACTGGGAAGGATCCATCTCGGTGGACATCTCTCCGGAACGAATCTTGGAAGCCAAGGCAGACTACGTCTTCGTGACCACAACTGATGTGGCGGATACTGGAACAATCCCGGCCTCGATCAGCAGCAACGCCGCATCCTTCCCCAACGTCAAACTTGTTGACACGTCCTACTGGGTCTCCGGTGTCGGACCGCTGGGTGGCAGCGCCGTCCTCGACGACATTGAACGCATCCTCCAGGACACCAAGTAACTCAACCATGGAAGCACCCACTGTCACAGCAGGCCCAAGCGCCCCGCATCCCGCCCGGACGCGCATCCTCGTGATGCCAGTTCTGGTGGGCTTGCTGGTGCTCTCCATGGTGCTGTCCCTGGCCTTGGGTGCCAACACCTTGGGCCTGCCCCGCATTCTTGACACGCTCGCAGGTGGCGGCGATGCCGAGTCCCGCTATGTCGTGTGGGACCTGCGAGTCCCCCGGACCGTTGCTGGATTGCTCGTCGGGGCTGCACTCGGGGTATCGGGCGCACTGATTCAGGCATTCACCCGCAATCCGCTGGCCGATCCGGGCATCCTTGGTGTCAATGCCGGTGCCGCGTTCTTCGTGGCGCTGGGCGTTGCCTTCCTCGGGATAACGTCGAGCTCGGGCTACGTCTGGTTGGCTTTTGCCGGCGCCCTGCTCGTCACCGTTGCCGTTTATGTCATCGGCTCTTCCGGACGTGGCGCTGCCGACCCGATCCGGCTGACGTTGGCAGGGGTTGCCATCGCGGCGGTGCTGTCGGGCATCACCACCGGCATGACGTTGAGCAATCCGGAAGCCTTTGATCAAATGCGGAATTGGAATGCCGGGACGCTTCTTGGCCGCGGCTTTGACGTCCTGGTGCCGGTCTTGCCCTTCATTGCCGTCGGTCTCCTGTTGGCCATCACCATCGCGCCTGGCCTGAACTCGATTGCTTTGGGCGAGGACGTGGCCCGGGCCCAAGGGGTGAACGTCACACGCGTACGGATCGTGGTCATCGTTGCCGGAACGCTGCTGGCTGGATCCGCAACGGCCATCGCCGGGCCCATTTCTTTTGTTGGCTTGATGATTCCGCACGTGGTCCGTTGGATGTTCGGTCCGGACCAGCGCGTCATCATGACTGCCTCGATCATTCTGGCACCGACCCTGCTGCTGCTCTCGGACATTCTGGGCCGCCTGCTGATACGACCCGGAGAAATGCCCGTCGGGATCGTGACAGCATTCCTCGGGGCCCCCGTGTTAATCGTCCTCGTGCGGCGGAGAAAGGCCAGCAGCCTGTGACGCCCACCCATCCCACGACGGCCACTTCAACGCCGCCCGACGTCGAATTCGGCTACCGGCGCGTGAGCGTCGGCAGCGACAGTTTCCATGTGGTGCTGCACCTGCGGACGGTGTTGGTGGCGCTGGCCTTCAGTGCATTGATCGTGGTCCTGGCCGTGGCCGCGCTCATGAACGGCGACTACGAGCTGACCCTTTCCCAGGTAGTCGGAGCCCTCGACGGATCCGAGGAGAGCCTCGCCCGCACGGTGGTTCTTGAATGGCGGCTACCCCGAATCCTCGCCGCGATCATGCTGGGTGCAGCCCTTGCAGTCTCCGGTGCCATCTTCCAAACCCTGACCCGCAATCCCCTCGCCAGCCCCGACATCGTGGGCCTCTCCCATGGCGCATTTACCGGAATGCTGCTCACGGTCTTGGCTTTTGGCGCAACCTGGTCGCTTATGGCCACCGGAGCCGTGGTGGGCGGGGTGCTCGCGGCATTGGCGATCTACACAATTTCCTACCGGGGCGGGATCCAGGGGTTCCGCTTCATCATCGTCGGCATTGCCATTTCGGCCATGTTGGCCTCGGTCAACACCTGGATCTTGCTGCAGGTGGAACTCGAAACGGCCATGTTTGCCTCGGCGTGGGGAGCAGGCACCCTCAACGCCGTAACACCGGAGCAAGTGAACGGTGCGGCATTGGCAATCCTCGTTCTCTTTTTGGCCATCGGCACCCTTGCCCCGGCGCTGCGGCAGCTCGATCTGGGGGACGACGCCGCCGCGGCCCTGGGTATTCGGGTGGGAAGGGTCCGCCTGCTTGCCATCATCATCGGGGTCGGGCTCGTGTGCGTGGCAACCGCCGTCGCAGGCCCCGTAGCCTTCGTTGCCCTCGCCGCTCCACAAATAGCGCAACGCGCAGCCCGCACACCCCACCTGCCGTTGGCCTTGTCGGCCTTGGTGGGAGGCGTCATCCTGCTGGGCTCGGACTTCATTGCCCAACACGTTCTGCCACACCCGCTGCCCGTCGGTGTTGTCACCGTCGTCGTCGGCGGCGCCTACCTGGTCTGGGCCATCATTGGCGAGATTCGCAAGCAGGCATGAGCATCCCATGAAGCACAAAGGAAACGTCATGATCGATGAAGCCAACCCCACCACAGGACCGCTGTCCACCGCCCGGTTGGAGGCCGAAGCAGTCACCCTTGGCTACGCGCAGCGGAGAATATCCGACAACCTCACTGTACGCATCCCTGACGGCTCGTTTACGGTCATAGTTGGCCCGAATGCTTGCGGAAAGTCCACCCTTCTGCGCGGTTTATCCAATCTCCTCAAACCCTCTGGGGGCCAGATCCTGTTGGACGGCAAGAAGATTGCCGGCTACCCCTCCAAACAGCTTGCCCGAGAGCTGGGACTGCTGCCCCAATCCTCGGTCGCACCCAGTGGCATCACTGTTGCGGACCTCGTCGCCCGCGGCCGGTACCCCTATCAAAACCTGGTCCGCCAATGGTCCACGGCGGATTCGACAGCTGTGGCACAGGCCCTGGCGGCGACCAACACCACCAGCCTGTCCGCGCGTCTGGTCGAGGAGCTCTCGGGCGGTCAGCGTCAGCGCGTTTGGGTGGCCATGGCACTGGCCCAGCAGACATCGATCTTGCTCTTGGACGAACCCACCACCTTCCTCGACATCGCCCACCAAATCGAATTGCTGGAACTCTTTCGCACCCTCAACCGGGACGGACGAACCTTAGTGGCGGTGTTGCACGATCTCAACCACGCAGCCAGGTACGCAACCCACATCATCGCCATGAAGGACGGCCAGGTCATGGCTGAGGGGAGCCCTCGGGAGATCATCACGGCAGAACTGGTCGAGCGGGTCTTTGACCTGCCGAATATTGTCATCGACGACCCCGTGACGGGAAGCCCGCTGGTCATTCCCCTCGGCACGGCTGCGCGGTAGCCGGCGTCCTGTCCCGCGCCCGCTTTGGGCCACCGCGGGTAGTGGTGGATAATTCTTGGCAGGGGCCAACCGCTCGTCCCCTCGGCCTACCCGGCCCGCAACGCTAAAGAAGGCCCTCCACCACATGCTCCCCCAGACGTCCGCGCCCGCCCCTGCCACGACCGGTTTGGGCAACTCGCTCAAGCAGCGCCAGCTGACCATGATGGGCCTTGGCAGTGCCATCGGTGCCGGGCTCTTTCTCGGTTCGGGCGAAGGGATCAAGCAGGCCGGCCCGGCTGTGTTGATCTCCTACCTGGTCGCCGGCACCTTGATCATCCTGGTCATGTGGGCGCTGGGCGAGATGGCCGCGGCCAACCCCAACTCGGGCGCCTTCTCGGTCTACGCGGAAAGGGCCATGGGCAAGGTCGCCGGATCCACGGTGGGCTGGTTGTGGTGGCTGCAGCTGGTCGTGGTGATTGCCGCCGAGGCGCTGGGGGCCTCACAGCTCCTTGTCACCATTTGGCCGGTGCTGCCTTCCTGGCTGCTGACCTTGATATTCATGGTGGTGTTCACGACCATCAACCTCACCTCGGTGAAGAACTATGGCGAGTTTGAGTTCTGGTTTGCGCTGCTGAAGGTCGCGGCCATCGTGCTTTTCCTGGCCTTTGGGGCGGCCCTGCTGTTGGGCTGGATTCCCGGCGCCGCCTCTCCCGGCTTGAGCAATTTCACCGATCACGGCGGCTTTGCCCCGGCGGGCATGGCCGGCATCACCACGGCGTTGTTCGTGGTGATCTTCGCCTTTGGCGGCACCGAAATTGTGGCTGTGGCCGCCGCCGAAACGTCCACCCCTGCACGCAGTGTGGCGGTGGCGGTGCGCACTGTGGTGTGGCGCATCCTGGTGTTTTACGTGGGGTCCATCTTCGTCATCGCGGCCGTCCTGCCGTGGACCTCGGAGGCGCTTTCCTCCCCCTTTGCCGGTGTTTTGAACGTCGCCGGGCTGCCGTGGGCGGGCACCGTCATCACCCTGGTTGCTGTTGCCGCGCTGCTGTCGGCCTTGAATGCCAACTTGTACGGCGCCTCCCGCATGATCCACTCACTGGCCGAACGCAGCGAAGCGCCACACGTTTTTGCCCGCACCAACCAGCGCTTCGTCCCGGTTGCCGCCGTCACCGTTTCGGTGGCGTTTGGTTTCATCACAGTGCTCCTGGATTTCCTGTATCCGGGAGTCGTCCTGAATGCCCTGCTGAATCTGGTGGGCTCCACCTGCCTGGTCGTCTGGGGTTCGGCGCTGCTTTCACAATTCATCCTGCGCCGCCGCGCCGACAGGGACGGGACGGCGCTGCCCCTGCGCATGCGCGGCTTCCCCGTGCTGACGCTTGCCGGTTTGGCGCTCCTCACAGCCATTTTCGTGATCGGCTTCTCCGACCCTGTCAGCCGCAGCCAGCTCCTGAGCACCTTTGGCCTGGTCGCCGGCATCGCCCTTCTCAGCAAGGCCGGGCAATGGCAGGCCCAACGGCGCGCCAGGGCTCTCAACTAACGGGCGCAGTTTTCGCACGGGCCCGGATTCGCTATGGTTGAAGCACGACGGCGGCACTGGCCTCCGCGGGAAAGGTTGGCCATGGTTTCCCCCGGCAAGCACACGGCAGCGCTGGCTCCCCACAACACTGAAGGCGCCTCCGCAGGACTTCATGTTGTGGTCTTTGAGCCTGCGAGCCCTGCTCCACTCCCCCCTGTCTTTTTGATCCACGGTTTTGCTTCCTCGGTGGAATTGAACTGGGTCAAGACAGGCTGGGTCACGGCCCTGAACCGGGCCGGGCGCCGTGTCATCAGTGTTGACCTGCCCGGGCACGGGCACAGCCTGGCACCCTACGACCTTGATTCCTACACGCCAGGGAAGATTCGGGCCGACCTGTTGCAGATCCTCTTCGACCAGGGGGTCCAGCCGCTCATCGAGGATGATCCTGCCAGCGGTGTCGACCTCATCGGGTATTCGCTCGGCGCGCGCCTGGCCTGGGAATTTGGTGCCACGCAGCACGAGCTGGTGCGCAAAATGGTGTTGGGCGGTCCCAATCCGGAAGACCCGCTGGCGGATTTTGACCTCAAGGCCGCCCAGGACTTCCTCAACGACGGCACGCCGATCGCCGACGAATCGACAGCCTGGCTGCTGAACATGGCCCAGGTGATTCCGTCGAACGACATTTTCGCGCTGCTGGCACTTGTTCAGGCCGTGAAGATGGAGCCCTTTGATCCCACGGATGCTGTGCCACGCATGCCGATCCTGCTTGTCGCCGGAGGCCTGGACGAGCGGGCCCGCAGCATGAGCCGGCTTGCCGCACTGAGCCCGGACGCGCAGCAGCTTGTCATCGCCGGACGCACCCACAACAACACGGTGACCTCACGCGAGTTCAAGGAAGCGGCCATCAGTTTCCTGGCGTGAGCCGCCGGCGCAGCACCACGGCGGCCACGAGACCGAGCAGGAACAACGTTGTGGCGGCCGCAATTGGCACCAGGAACGCCGCACCGTAGCCCTCACTTTGGGCCAGCGACCCCGACAGCGCCGAGCCCAGCGCCGTGCCGGCCACAATGCCGCTGGCCAGGGCCGTCATGACGGTGCCCATCCACTGTGGCGGGGCCACGACGCTGCCAACGCTGAAGATTGTCACCATGGTCGGTCCCACGGGGAGCCCCACCAGCAGCAGCACCCATGCCATCTGGCCCAACGAGGCAGGCACCAGGAACGCCATGGTCCCTGCTGCCATGAGGCCCGAGGCCAACACCCAGCGCCACGCGTAGCTGAACTTCACCGGCCAGTAGGCAACCGACAAGGCAGTCAAGGCCGAGCTGGCACCCATGATCGCGTACATGAGCCCGGCCTGGTCGACCGAACCGTGTACGCCTGTAAACGCCGTCAGTGACGTTTGCGCCGAACCAAAGAAGGTGCCCATGCACAGCATCGCAGCCACAGGCACGGCCACGAGGAACCAATTCGGCTTCTCCGCTGTCACATAGCCGGCATTGCCGACAACACTGTTGGGTGTGGGGCTGGCACTGACCAGCTCCGCCGTCGGGTGCAGGGCAAACAACGTCACGAGCGTCACTGTCAGGACAGCTGCAAGCACCAGCGGCAGCCACGGCGCGACCAGCGACGCCAGCAGGCCGACAAGGGCAGGTCCCAGCACAAAAGTCACTTCATCGGCGGTGCCTTCAAGGGACAGGGCCGTGTCAACCATGGGCGCCCGCTGCTTCACGGGAAGCTGCTTGCTCATCGCCATCCAGCGCACGCGGGACAGCGGGCCGACCTGGGGTGAGGTGCCCCCTGCCACCAGGGCTGTCAGCAGCACGACCAGCGTGGCCCCGTCGGTGAGCTGGGCACCGTTGTCCGGCAGCAGCACATAGGCCAGGAAAACCACCGTCATGACGAGGATGAAATTCACGACGGCGGCGACGAGCAGCACCCGCCGCTGGCCCAGCCGGTCGGCCAAGTAACCCACCACCGGGGCGCCCACGGCCGCACCCAGGCCAATGCTGCCGGCCGCGAACCCGCCGATGGCGTACGAGTTGCTGACCTGGGTGACCATTGTCAGCACTCCGATGGTCAGCATCGCCAACGGCACACGGGCAAAGAGCCCGAGGGGAATGTAGCTTCGTCCGGCAAGTCTGGGCAGGAGGGAATAACGGCCGCCCTTGACGGCAGGGGCGGCTGTTGCGGGGGCTTCGGGGGAGGTCGTGGAGCTCAACTACTTTCACATCTTTTGCCGTGGACCGTACCGGTTTCAAACACCGGCTCACCTGACTCACAGACCCGCCAAGTCTACCCGTCTATGGCGCCGCGGAACCCGCCATCCTCAGCTCCAGGGTGGAACCGTTGCGGCCCTTGTGCACGTGCAGGTGCAGGGGTATGCGCTGCTTCATCTCGGCGACGTGGCTGACCAGCCCGACCATCCGTCCGCCGTCGCGCAGTCCCTCCAGTGCGTCCATGACTTGTTCCAGGGACTGTTCGTCGAGACTGCCAAAGCCCTCGTCGACGAAGAGCGTTTCAATGTCCAGGCCGCCGGATTCGTATTGCACAACATCTGAAAGACCCAGCGCCAGTGACAGCGACGCCATGAACGACTCCCCTCCGGACAGGGTTGCCGTGTCCCTGCTGATGCCTGTCCACTGGTCCACGACCTCCAAACCGAGCCCGGATTTCTTGTTCCCGGACTTCGCATCGCTGTGGCGCAGCGTGTAGCGGGCATCGCTCATGGTCGCCAGGCGCACCGAGGCCGCCTCGGCCACCTGTTCCAGGCGCGCAGCCAGAACATAGCTTGTCAGCGTCATCTTGTACTTGTTGTCGCCGCCGCCGCGCACAGCCTCCGCCAGTCCGGCCAACAGCCGCGCCTTGTCCCGCAGGGGGGCAACGCTCTTGTCCAGGGCCGCGAAAGCCGTCCCGGTTGTGCCTAGCTGTGCCGCAGCCGACCGCGCCAGCCCCAACGCCAGCGCTCCTTCGCGGGTCTGCGCCAATGCCTGCCTTGCATCCTGCGCCAGCGACGCCAAAATCTCCGCGGTGGGGGCGCCAATATTGGCATCCACTTCGGCTTGGGCGGCGAGGACTTCGGGTGCAGCCAGCCTGTCGGCATTGACTGCCACTGCCCTGGCATGGTCCTTGAGGTCCTTGTCCAGGGCGGCTGCGGCGGCGGGGGCCAACAGCGCCGCCTGCACGTGTTCGACGTCGGCAAACACCGAGTCCGCAAGCGCCCGCTCCAGCGCAGTCCCGGCGTCGTCCCGGGCCGCAGCCGCGGTGGCGCGCCGCCGCACGGCGTGCAGGAGCTCCTCCCCCGGCAGCTGGGCCCCGGCCAGTGCCGTGCGCCGCGCAGCCAGCGACTCAAAGCCGTCGCGGGCAACGCTGAGATGCTCGCCCAGAAGTGCAATCTCCTGCACCATGGCGGCGTTGCCGGCTTCCAGCGACGCCGCCTGCCCGGTGGCCGCCAGCACCTGCGCTTGCGCCTGGCCCATGCTGGTCTGGAGTGCCGCTGCCTCGGTGTTCAGGGCTGCGAGTTGGGCGGCCGCCTCGACGGCGTGGCTGTGTGCAAGCTTCTTAAGCCCGACGTCGTCCCTCGCCTCCTGCAGCCCGCCTCCGCCTCCGCGTCCGGCCAGGACCGCGAGAATGTTCTTGGCGTCAGAGTGTTGCGTGCGCGCCGTGTTGGCAAGCGCGTCGGCGCTGTCGAAGGCTTTTTTGGCAGCCTTCTCGGCCCGCACCAGGTCGGCTCCGGAGCCGGCCAGGGGCGAGGGTGCAGGATGTTCTGTGCTGCCGCAGACCTGGCAGGGCTCGCCGTCGACGAGGTTGGCGGCCAGTTCCCCGGCCGCCTCGCTGAGCCTGCGGTTGAAGGCCTCCAGCCAACCTTCCTTGGCGTCCAGGGCGTGCTCCCGGGCGCTTGACTCGGCCGCGGCGAGGTCGTCCACCTGGCGGCTCTGCCCCTGGTGCTCCTCGATGGCCGTGACCAGCAGTGCCGCCTGTTCGGCAGCCTTGGCCGTGTGTTCGACGTTTTGGGCGCCCTGGCGGAGCGTCTCCTGCAGCTTCTGCACCTCGGCCAGTCGCGTCTGGTCCGCGGCAACAGCGGCGGATTGTTGTTCCTGCTGCTTGAGTGCGAGCGCCAGTGACTTCTCGTTTTGTGCCAGGGCAGCCGTTTTTTGGCCGAGCCGGGCTTCGTCCGGCAGTGCCCCGTCAACGGCTGCGAGCCGGGTTGTCAGCTCACGGTCGAGCCTTTCCAGGTCCGCGGCATCGGCGTCTGCTGCAGGCTTTCCCAGCAGCGCGGCAGCGATGTCGTTGGCGTCGAAGGCCGCCGCAGCCGCCGCCGCCCTGGCCTTGGCCTGCTCACTGTCCTTGTTGGCCTTGACGGCTGCCGCCACCACGGCTGCCAGCACCTGCGCTTCGTGATGTTGTTCCTGCCGGTGGCGCCACTGCTGTGCCTGTTCCGCCAGTCCGGCCAGCCTTTCCCGTTCCGCTGCCGCCGAGGCAAGCGCCTTGTGGCGGCTGCTGCGGCTGTCCGCTTCCTTCACGGCGTCGGCCAGTGCATCGGACCGCGCCTGGAATTGCCCGTCCCGCTGCGTGGCGCGTTCGACGGCGCGGGCCAGTCCCTCATTGAGTGCGCCAAAAAGTTCCGTGCCCTGCAACTCGCTGAGGCCGGCCGGGCCGTCGGTTTCCGGCAGTTTGTCTGCCGGCTCCGCCGCTTCGACGGCAGGCTCCGGCGTTTCGACGGCAGGCTCCGGCACAACACCGGCTGCCTCCCCGGCCTGCAGCCGGGCTTCCGCCTGCAGTTTTGCGTCGGCGGCCAGAACAGCTGCCGCCTGGCTGCGGGCAAGCTGCTCGGCAGCCGCCAGCTCCCCGATCCCGGCGGCGACGGCGGCCTGGGCGACCCTTGAGTCGGTGGCCAGCCGGATTTCCAGGTCCTTGTAAATGTCGGTGCCAAATAGTTTCTGCAGGAGCACCTGCCGTTCCTCGGCGCTGGCCCGCAGGAACGCCGCAAAATCGCCCTGGGCCAACAGCACAACCTTGGTGAATTGGGCCATGCTCATGCCCAAAAGATCCTGAATCTCGGCGGCCGCCTCGTCATTGCGGGTTGACTTCACTTCCCAGCCCTCTGCTGTCATTTCACGCAACTGGGTGCTGGCCTGCTCGCGCGTTGTGCCCGTGCCGCGCTTGACCGGGCGCATCCACTCGGGGCTGCGCCGCACCTCGAGGCGCCGCCCGCCGGCACTGAACTCGCACAACACCTCGGGGCCGACGCCTTCGGCCGCATGATGGCTGCGCAGTTGGTTCTGGGCGCCCTGCCGGGCACCTGGGACGCGTCCGTAGAGCGCATAGGCGATGGCGTCAAGGACGCTGGTCTTGCCTGCTCCGGTTGAACCGTTGAGAAGGAACAGCCCTTGGGCGCCCAACGCGTCAAAGTCAACGGTTTCCCGTCCGGCAAAGGGGCCGAACGCCTGGATTTCCAAACGGTGGATCCTCACAGTGCCGCCTCCTGTTCCCGCACGCCTGCCAGGGCTGAACGCAATACCTGTTGTTCGTCGTCGCTGGCGCCGCGGTGGCGCACGTGGTCAAGGAAGCCGCAGCACAGCTCCAGCTCGTCGGCGGCCTTGGCAATGCGGTCACCATAGCTTTGCTTGTCTGCCGTGCGGGCCGTTTCCGGCTCAAACATCAGCACCAGGGTGTGTGGGAACCGGGTGCGCAACCTGTCCATGGCCAGTTCCGGACGGTCATTGTCCGTGAGGGTGATTTGGCAGTAGTCATCCTCGGCAGAAGACCATTCTCCGTCCGTCAGGAGGTCGTCGAGATTTCCGCTCAGGATGCTCAGGGCCCGTTCCGGCGCCCAGTCCACCTTTGTGACCGTGCCCAGACCGTCAGGGGTGATCTCCAGCAGCCATGCGCCCTTGTTGTGCCGGGCCTCCGAGAAGGAATACGGGAGCGGGGAGCCGGAATAGCGCACGGTTTCGCTCAGCCGCTGCGGTCCGTGCAGGTGGCCCAGGGCCGTGTAGGTGAAGGAGTCGAAGAGATCCAGCGGGACGGCGCCCACTCCCCCGACCGACAGTTCCCGTTCGCTGGCGGAGGTGATGCCGCCGCTGGCAAAAGTGTGGGCCAGCACCACCGACGCGGTGCCGGGCGCGCGTGTGGCAAGGTCGGCGGAAATCAGCTTGACGGCTGCTTCGGTGACGCTGAAGTGCGTCCCGTTCTCCACGCCCAGTTCCTCGGCGACCAGGCGGGGTTCCAGGAACGGAATCCCGTAGATGGCCACCTGACCGCCGTCGTATGTTGCCGGGCCGACTCCGTCGCTGGCCTCCGCGCCGGTGTCGGCGTTTGGTTTCATGAGCGGCAGCAGGACGGGAGTTGCCAGGTCCGCCAGGCGGGTGCGCAGGTGCACCCCTGCACGTTCAAGAAGCCGGCCGCCAAATCCAAGCCTGGTGGCGGAATCGTGATTGCCGCTGGTGACCACCACCTGGACCCCGGCAGCATTGAGTCGGGCCAGAATGTCATCAAAAAGGTTCACCACATCGACACTGGGCAGTGCGCGGTCATACACGTCCCCGGCAACCAGCACCACGTCAACGTGTTCCGCCGTGACGGTGTCAAGAAGTTGGTCGGCGAAGCGCCGCTGGGCGGCCAGCGTGCCGATGCCGTGGAACGACCTGCCCAAATGCCAGTCTGAGGTGTGAAGTAACTTCATGCCTCCACGCTAGCGGAGGCCACTGACATTGCCGTCCTTCATCCCCGCCGCTGCCAAGCCCGTACCGGCCCAGCGTCGTTGTTTTTCATTTGCCGGCGCCTCAACGGCAGCGGCGTTGGCGGGCCTTGCCCCGTCAATGACGGCCATCACCAGCAGTGCGCACGCCAGGACGACCACGACGTGGGAACGCAAAAACGGCGGGAATCAACAATTTCTTGTGATTCCCGCCGTTTCCCGCGGACCAGTCGACGAGCTGTTGCGCAGCTCGGATGCGGGCTTGGTTACTTCTTCGGTGTGTCGAAGAACGCCTGGGCGTCGTCAACGTTGGCAGCTGACCGCTTGCCTGTACTTCCGCTGTCAGTGACGCCGTCCTTGCCATCGACAGTGACGCCGTCCTTGGCCGACGACGGAACCGCCACGGCGGGTGCCTCATCGGCCTCCCGGTCGTCGTCCGTCACCGAAGCGTCATCCGTCACCGAAGCCGCGGAGGCAACGGAGGTGGCGGTGGCCACGTGGGAGGCCTCGTCGTCGTCCGTCACGGACTCAGCTGTGAGGGACTCAGCTGCCAGGGGCTTGGACGGTGCGAAGGAGCGGTAGATGGCGGCGGCCAGGGCTGCACCAAACAGCGGGGCCAGCCAGAACAGCCACAGCTGGCCAAGCGCCCAGCCTTCGGCCAGGAAAACCACGGACGTGGCGCGGGCCGGGTTCAGGGAACCGTTGGTCAGCGGCATCGTGATGCCAACCGCCACTGCAAAGGCCAGGCCAATCGCGACCGGGCCCAGGGCCGTCTTGTTCCGGGCGGAGGTGACACCCAGGACCATGGCCGTCAGCAAGCCGACAGCAACAATTTCCACAATCAGCACCCCGATCATGGGGACCTGCGAGGGGGAATGGGAGTCAAAGCCGTTGGCCAGGGCACCAAAAAGTGCGGGGGTTTCCGGGGCGGCACCAGCGGGCATGACCTTCATCAGCGCCAGCCAAATCGCCGATGCCAGCAGGGCACCGACCGTCTGGGCCACCATGTAGAGGCCCATGGCCGGGAACTTCAGCCGACCGGCCACGGCCATGCCCAGCGAAAACGCCGGGTTGAAGTAGCCGTTGGAGATGTGGCCGAAGGAAATGATCGCTGCCACCATGGCCAGACCGTATGCGAACCCCACAGTGGTTCCCGTGCCTCCGGAGCTGAAGAGCGCCGTGCCCAGCCCGGCAAACACGATGAAAAAGCTGCCCAGCCCCTCAATGGCTGTCCGGGTGCTGAGTGGGTAGGCATGCACCGGGGCCGTGGCCGTTCCGGATGTAGTCATGGTGGGAAAATCCTTCGGTTGGAGACAAGAACAAAACCTTGGCTGCTGCCGGCGAGCGCGGTTCGGGCTAGATCCCCAACGCCAACGCAGTCACCGTGGCCGCAGCCAGAGCAACTATAGCGGCCGAGGCTGTGCGTAACATAAGAGCCGGAACAGCTATGTGATGGCTGCTTTCCAGCACGCCCACCCCGGCGTGAAGCATGCGGATCCGGCTCACGGCGCACAGGGCGAGGACGATCGTCGTGAGGCACGCAACCATGGTGCACACGCCCAGCCCCACAACCTGGGCCGAATGGTTTGCGGCAAAAAGACCCGAGACGGCGGCCTCGCCGGAGCCCTCATTGGCTCCCTCGCTGGCTCCCGCCAACGCCTCCAACCAGCCGCGCCAGATGAAAATGCTGGCAATGACGGCGCTCATGATGGTCCGGCGCCAGGACAGGGCCGTGCGTTCGGGCTGCAGGCCGGGGTCGGCAGCGGGATGCCTGGGGGCTGAACCCTTCCCCCCGTCGTCGGACCCCGCCGGATCTGAACGCTTCGGACGAGCAGGCAGTGCGGCATTCACGTTACGGCCGGACCAAAATCAACACGGCAAAGACCATGGCGGCCAGCGAAACAACAACTGTCATGCCCAGCATGAGCCAGGAGTGCGGCAGCTCCTGGTCGTTGCGCATCGCTTGCTCCTGATGGGCCCACCGCCGGTAGCTGACGATCGCCAGCACGGCACCGATCATGGCCAAGATCATGCACAGGATGATGCGGACCAGCGGAGGCGCGATCTCCGGCGCGAGCTGGTCGATGGCCACGGCGCCCGCCAACAACGCCAGCGCGGTGCGGACCCAGGCCAAAAATGTGCGCTCGTTGGCCAGCGAAAACCTGTAGTCGGGAGTGTTTCCCGTCCGTCGCCAAGCTGGTTCCCGCATGGGTCTCCTCATCAATCAGGGGTGGTTGTCCAGCTTCGAGTCTACTGGGCACCGCGGTCACCCCGGGTTCCGGCTTTGGCGGTAAATTGGACTACATGACTATTGCACCAGGGCCCGTCAACGCTCCCCCGGCCGACTTTGCCACCCGCGTCCAGGGGACACTTATGGGCGGCGCCCTCGGTGACGCGTTCGGCTATCTGGTGGAGTTTGATTCGCTCGCCGACATTGCCGCCAAATACGGTCCGTCGCTGCTGGTGGACCTGTCGCAGGCAGCCGCCCCGCCACACTTTTCCGACGACACCCAGATGACGCTGTACACCCTTGACGGCCTGCTGGACGTTTTGGAGTGGGCCAACAACGGCGTTGGCGCCGACATCAACGCCTGCCAGTGGCTTGCCTACCTGCGCTGGCTGAAAACCCAGGGCATTCCCACCGCCGAGCACGCCCCGGAGCAGTCCCCGCGCTGGATTGACGGCCAGAGCGTCCTCCACCACCAGCGCCACCCGGGGAATGCCTGCGTCACGGGACTGGCCACGGGCGAGATGGGCACCATCGCCCGCCCGGTCAACCCGGAGTCAAAGGGCTGCGGGACCGTGATGCGTTCGGCCCCCTACGGCCTGCTGCCCAACGTCGAGGCCGAAACCGTCTACAAGATAAGCTCCGACGCCGCATCCCTGACCCACGGCCACCCGTCGGCACGCCAATCGGCTGCCGCCTTTAGCTGGCTCATCCACCAGCTTGTCCTGGGCGGGCTGCCGTTGCGTGACGCCGCCGAATCCGCCAGGGACCGCGCCGCCGCCCAACCCGCAGCCGATGCCGAGCTGCTGGCCCGGCTGGAGTCGGCGCTCACACTGTCGATGCCCCCGCTGGCCACGCACGACGGCGAACCCCTGTCAGGCGATGCACTCACCGATGCGCTGGGGCTGGGCTGGGTTGCCGAAGAGGCGTTGGGCGTTGCCCTCTACTGCGTGCTGGCCACATCCGGTGAGGCAAATTCCGCCGTCGACCACTTCCTGACAGCCATCCGGCTGGCCACCAACCACAGCGGCGACAGCGACTCAACCGCCGCGATTGCCGGGAACATCCTGGGCGCACTTTACGGCGAGGCCGCCCTGCCGTCGTCGTGGCTCACGCTATGCGAGGCACCACAGCTGATCCGCCACCTGGGCGCGGAATTCATCAAGCTCACCACGGGCGAATAGCCGCTGACGGCGCGCCATTGCCTCGGCACGGTCCGGCGCGCCGTTCTGGTGCGCTTAGTGTTTGGGGACGCTGAAGTTTGCACATTCCTGGCAGATGTCCGCGGGGATGATGCCGCGGCGCATCAGAAATCCAAAGATCGCGCAGCCAAGGCACAAGCCGATAAAGGCTTCCAACGAGGCCGCCAGGACCAGGACCAACACCAGTGTCCAGCCTGCCAATGACGCCCCGGCCAGGAGCAGGACAAACGCGGCAATGGACAGTACGGCACCGATGCCCTGGGCGAAGCGCTTGGGCGGGCCAGGGACGAGCTTGGGTTCGCCCGCGAGCGGAGCCAGGACCTTCACCGACAGCAGCGCGGCCGGTGATATGCGCGGTCCAAACGCCAGGCGCAGCACAAAACCGGCCGCGATGACGCCCACCAGCCACTGTTGTTGGGCCACGATGGCGACCAGCGCCAACAGCACAACAATGCCCGCTGTGAACCGGGCGGCGTGGTCGTTGACAGGGTTGGGGAAGGCGAAGAACCGACTCAGCCGGCTTGCCTGCGGCGCCTTGATGAATTCGGCGACGGGGCGGCTGCTGGAAAGTTGGGTCATGGGCCCACACTAGGACTCCGGGGCGCCTCTTCCCTAGGATTGTTGCGCAGCATGACAAAACGGGACGGCTCGCCGGCTCGCTCCGAGCGGAGCGGAACGGGAGCGGGAGCGGGTCAGCCGTGGCGGTCTGCGGGCGAACCATCCCGGTCCAATATGGCAACGCAGCGCGACGGTGCAACCCTGCGGTAGGAACTGTCCAGAAGCTCCGCAATTTCCTGCCAGTCGGGCGCTGCCTTGGCCAGGTCAAGCCCCACCCAGCCGTAAGGGCCAAGGTAGGACGGGATGTAGAAACGTGGTTCTGCCAGCAAGGCTGCACGCTCATCGGCCTCGGGAAGCACTTGGACGGAGGCCGGCCTGGGCAGCCCGGATTGGCCCTGGCCGTAATAGGCGAAGATCTTGCCGCATCGGAAGGTTGGCCGGCCAAACGTTTCCTTCTCGGTGGCTTCGGGAAAGGCCAGGCACAACTGCCGCAGCCGGAGCAGCAGCGGATCATCGTCGGAATACATTTTCGGATGGGCCATGCCAGTATCCTAGGCACGCCCCGCGAGCACCGCCAGCCCCCGCAATCGGGCGAGGCAGACGGCCGGCGCCAGCCCCCGCCGGAGGATGCTGCGATTCTGCTTGTTAGCCGATCATCTGCATGAACTCACCTTCGGAGAGCACCTCAATGCCCTGCCCGCGGCGCTGCAGTTCGAGCACCCGCGCAGCCTTGGAGGTGAGCCTGCCGCTGCGCAGGTCCGTTGCGGTGAAGCCGCTGCCCACCACGAGCACAGTTGTTTTCAGTGTCACACTGCTGGCACACTGGGCCCCGTAGCCGGCGGCCCTGACTTTCGCCTCGGGCCGGCCCAGGCCGATGTCCCCGGTGAACACCAGCGTCTGCCCGTACAACGGGTGGGTCATGTCGGCCTGCGGGTTGGGTACGGGGTTGGGACCTTCGGTCGACCAGCTGGAACGTCCGGCCCGGGCCGTGCCGTTGGCCAGCCCGGCCTTCATTTCAGCCATCTTTTCAAGCGCCGAGCGGGTGGCCTTTGACATGTCGTCGATGGCAGGGTCGTAGGCGTCGATGTGCGGCATGGCCAGCTTCATGGCGGCGAAGACGTCCCGCACGGAAGCGGCACCGTGCTTGGCGGCAATGTCGACCATGATCCCGGCGCAGGCGCGGGCGTCCTCGGTGGCGTCGTGGTGGTTGAGCAGCGGCACGCCGGCGGCCTCGGCCACAAACGGCAGTGAGTACGACGGCAGCGAATAGTTCTTCCGCGACAACACCACTGTGCAGGCGTAGTCAAAGGCGGGGGCGGGCAGGCCCGACACTTCGGAGGCGGAGCGGATCACGCCAATGTCGAAGGCCGCATTGTGCGCCACGAGGGCGTCGGCACCGATGAACGCGTGCACCTCGGGAAACACCTGCGCAAAGCGCGGCGAGGCGGCGACGTCGTCGGGCGTGATGCCGTGGATGGTGATGTTGCGCGAATCAAAGTGGTCGTGCCCCTCGGGCGGGCGCATGAGCCAATACCCCTCATCGACGACCACCCCGCCACGAACCTTCGTCAAACCGACGGAACAGGGCGATCCCCTAAATCCGTTGGCGGTTTCAAAATCGATTGCAGTAAAGTCCAAGGCCACGCTTCTAGGCTACCCCCGGGCGCTGACACAGGGCACATCGCGAGCCCGGCGTCACAGTAGAACCCGGTGCTGCGTCCCACTAATCCGAAATTCGCGTCTTCAGAGTGCCACCAGTCGACGGCCTGATTGTTGTTGGCTGCAAGACTCGAACTTGCCGGCCTGGGATTGTTTTCCCGTAGGGGAACGCTCAGCGGGACGCTGTTGGGACGGCGGGACGATGCCGCAACTGTTCCTTTTCGTGCATCAATGCATCGGGGCCACCCCGTCAAAGATGGCTGTGCCCTGAACCTGGCCCCTATTGGGAACATCCAGTCTCCGTTCGCAGTTCAGGTGCTGGCAATTGTGCTGTCGCGGGCCGCAATTGGCGTGGTCGCCTGTGCAGTGCAAAAAATGGCCTTCATCGCGGGCCGGGTTGATGCCGTTTTGGGAATCACACCGCGTGCCCAACATGTCACCATTTGGGGTATGACCGAATTTGGTGGTTCACGACTGTTCAGGAGTACCGGTCCTGTTGGGAGGTCTAGGTGATGTTGAAGAACGCGCTGACCGCTGCGGTGAGGGCGCCGGATGTTGCTGTGAGGGTGTCATTTGTTCGCTTTTTGTCTATTTTGCAGCCGGCAAAGGGGGTCACGCCTGCGGTGGCGGGTTTGGGGTTGGTGGTGCAGCTCAGGTTTGCGGCGGCTGTGGGCGGTGTGATGGCCAGGGTGATGCTGGCAGTGCTGGTCGTGACTGTGTTGCCGCCGGCATCTTGGATGGCCACGACCGGTTGGGTGGCGAAAACTGTGTTGGCTGCGGCGCCGGAGGGTTGTGTGGTGAACGTGAGTTTGGCGGCCGGACCGACGGTGATGGTGAAACTGGGGCTGATGGCTGTAGTGAGTGATCCTGAAGTTGCGGTCAGGGTATAGGTTCCGGCCTTGTCGATGGCGCATCCGGAGAACGCGGCCAAACCAGCGGCGGCGGACTTGGGGTTCGCCGTGCAGTTTAGGACCGCGCCGGCCGGGGTGGTAATGGTCAGCGTCACGGATGCCGTGCTGGTGGTGGTGTTGCCTCCCGCGTCTTGTACTGCCACAACGGGCTGGGTTGTGAAGGCGATCCCGCCGGTAGAGCCTGATGGGAAGGTGGTGAACGCGAGTTTTGCGGCCGGTCCGGCGGAGATGGTGAAGGTAGTGCTTAGTCCGGCGCCGAGTCCGCTGGAAGTTGCTGTGAGTGTATAGGTGCCTGTTTTATCGATCTGGCAGCCGGCAAAGCCGGCCACGCCGGCGACGGCGGTGACGGGGTTTGTGCTGCAGCTCAAGGTTGCCCCTGCTGGCGTGCTGATTGTGAGGGTGACAGGTGCGGTACTGGTGGCGGAGGTGTTTCCACCGGCGTCCTGAACCGCCACCACGGGCTGGCTGGCAAAAGCAGTGTTGTACACAGTGTTGGGCGGATTGGTGGTGAATCCGAGTTTCGCGGCGGGGCCATTGCTGATGGTGAAGCTCGTGCTGACGGCTGTGGTGAGCGATCCGGAGGTTGCCGTCAGGGTATAGGTTCCGTGTTTGTTGATGCTGCATCCGGCAAAGACGGCCACGCCTGATACCGCGGATTTGGGATTTGCCGTGCAGCTCAGCACTGCACCGGCGGGGGTGGTGATGCTCAGGGTGACGGCCGCGGTGCTGGCGGAGGTGTCGCCGTTGACGTCCTGGATGGTCACGACCGGCTCGGTGGTGAAGGGGATCCCGCCAGTGGAGCCGGCAGGGCTGGTTGTGAAGACGAGTTTGGTGGCTGCACCGCCCGTGATGATAAAACTTGCGCTGGTGCCGGGGGTGAGGATGCCGGAGGTGGCTGTCAGGGTCCGGTTTCCTGTTTTGCTGATCTTGCAGCCGGCAAACGTGGCCAGGCCGGCTACTGCGTTTTTGGGGTTGGTGGTGCAGCTGAGCGTGGCTCCGCCGCTGGCTGAAGTGATTTTCAGGGTCACTGCTGCGGTGCTGGAGGTGATGGTATTGCCTCCGGCGTCCTGGATGGCCGCCACCGGCTGGGTGATGAAGGCAGTATTGGCCGGGGTGTCTGTCGGCGAGGTGGTGAATCCGAGTTTGGCGGCTGGGCCGACGGCGATCGTGACAGTGGTGCTGACGGCTGTGGCGAGTGATCCGGAGGCCGCTGTCAAGGTGTAGGTTCCGGCTTTGTTGATGCTGCAGCCCGAAAAGGCGGCCACGCCAGAGGCCGCTGTGACAGGGTTCGTGGCGCAGGCAAGGGTTGCTCCGGCGGGTGTGGTGAGGGTGAGGGTCACGGGGGCGGTGCTGGTGCTGACGGTGTTTCCGCCGGCGTCCTGGATGGCCACCACCGGCTGGGAGTTGAAGAGGATGCCTCCGGTGGAGTTTGTCGGGTTGGTCGTGAATCCCAGTTTCGCAGCCGGTCCCAGGGAGACGGTGAAGTTCAGGGTGGCAGTGCTGAACCCCGACCCTGTGGCGGTCAGGCTGTACGTTCCTGCCTTGTTGACGCTGCACCCGGAGAAGGCCGCGGTGCCGGCTGAGGCTGTGACGGGGTTCGTGGTGCAGCTCAGGGCCGCACCGGCCGGGGATCCCGTGATGCTCAGCGTGACCGGGGCGGTACTGGCGGTGGTGTTGCCGCCGGCGTCCTGGATGGCAACCACTGGCTGGGTGGTGAACACGATGCCGGCAGTGGAGCCGGCGGGTTGGGTGGTGAAGCCTAGTTTGGTGGGTGCTCCGGCGGCGATCGTGGTGGTCCTGCTAAGTGTGTAGATGAGTCCGGCCGAGGTGGCAGAGAGGGTGTAGCTTCCGGCCTTGTCGATGCTGCAACTTGCAAAGGCCGCGACACCGTTGACAGCAGGAACGGTGGGAGTGGCGCAGTTCAGGCGGGCCCCCGAGTTGCCGGTGAGTGCCAGGGTCACGGTGGCGTTGGATGTGGTGACGATGTTCCCGCCGGCGTCCTGGATGCTGATGGCGGGTTGGGTGGCAAAGGGCACAGAGCCGGTGGAACTGGAGGGCTGGGTCGTGAAGCCTAGATTGGTGGCCGGACCGGTGGTGATGGTAAAGCTGATGCTGGCCGTGGTGAACCCGGCCCCGGTGGCGGTCAGTGTGTAGCTTCCGGACTTGTTGACGCTGCACCCTGTGAAGGTCGCGCCGCCTGCGGTGGCCGCGAGGGGGTTCGTGGTGCAGCTCAGGACCGCGCCGGCCGGGGATCCGGTGATGCTCAGGGTGACAGGGCTGGTGCTGGTGGTCACGGTCCGTCCAGAGCTGTCCTGAACGGCCACACTTGGCTGGGTGTTGAAGACTGCGGCTGCATTGGCGTTCGACGGTGATGAGGTGAAGGCAATCTTGGTGGCCGGCCCGGCGACTGTGAATGTAGTGCTTGTGGCGCTGGCCAGCGGTACCGCGACTGCGGTCAGGGTGTAGCTGCCGGCGCCCGTGACGGTGCAGCCGGTGAACGTCGCCACCCCGTTTACGGTGGTCGCCAGCAGGCAGCCGGTCAGCACGCCGCCCGAAACCGTGAGGGTCACAACCGTTTCGAGCGTCGCGGTGGTGACGATGCTGCCATTGGCATCCGTGACAGCGACCACGGGCTGGATCGGTATCGCGACCCCGGTAGTCGAATTGGCCGGCTGGGTGATAAACACAAGCTTTGATGCCGCGCCCGGCCGGTCGACTTCCACGTTGGCGCTCAGGGCGGTGGACGCGGTCCAGGTCCGGTACACCGAGGTGACGGTGTACTGGTAGGTCCCGGCGGGCACAGTAAGGTCATCGCAGGTGAGGCCGGTTTGGGTGGCCGTTTTGCTGGTTCCGCAGGCAGCCGCAGTGGAGCCATTGCTTTTCAGTGTGCGGGTGACGTAGTAGCCGGTAGGTCGGGGTGTTCCCGCAGCCGCGGCCCAGCTGACATGCACCGTTCCGGTACTCGTTGCCGGCACGATCAGATTCGTTGGAGGTTGAAGAGTGCCCAGACTGCTGGAACCTGTGCCGGCTCCTAACCCTGTGGAGTAGGCCCAGGCTGCCCCTGAACCCGGCGCCATCAGCGTGGCCAGGACAAGAACTATGACCACTGCGGCGTGCTGCATGCGGTTAACGCTTCCCACCGAACGAGCATTGACAAGAAAAAGCATTTCACCCCTCCACCAACTGCCAGTACCCCAAACCTGCCAACACTGGCAGCGGACAGGCCCCAAACGGAGGCCAACCCGCTGCCACTCCTGCTAGTTGGACGTCAGCGTCAAAGTGACTGTCGCACTCTTACATAGATCCTGGTTGATGCCCGTGTCCGCGAAGGACAACGTTCCGGTTCCTGCGAGGGCAAAGTTGGTGCTGGCCGCCGGCACGGTCGTGTTCGAGACCACATTTCCGATCGTGAAGTCGGCCGGGAGGCACAGCGGGTCGCTCGTGCTCACGACGTTGCTGATGGTTCCGACCTGCAGGCTTGACGTGCCGGGGTTATTGGCCGTGTAGGTCACAGTTTCGCTGGCTCCGGGAGTAAGCCCGGAGGCGAACTTTGCAATCAAGGTAATGCTCCCATTGGATGGCGCGTTGGGAGCGGATCCCGTTCCTGCGCCAGTGGTCGACCAGTACGCGAACGCTGCTCCACCGCCGATGACCAGCAAGGCGCAGGTCAACCAAACTGTGGCCTTCCTACTGAGCTTATGAAAGAACTTCCCCTGTAATTCTTGTTGCGCCACGATATACCCCATTAGGTTTGAGACCTGGCCCAGGGGGCATAAGATAACGAAGTCAGCACCTTGTCCCAAAAACGGGTTGAAGGAAATTCTGTGGCGTCGTCCGCGTATCCTGCCCCACTCCCAAGAATATGGGGGACGTAATCTTCAAGCTACGGTCATTTGCCCGGACACAACAGGGCCTAAAGCCCCCTTTTTTGGGTGTTGGCAGTACCGGAGACCGTGGCAATGCCCCACCTGTTAAACACACCTCAAACATCCACTACAGCCGAACGCGAAAAGTTTAGCCAGCCCACTTTCCGACCCGCTGGGAGGATGGGGGTGAGGCACGGGCCAGCAGCAGGACCAATCAACACCTGCCCCAGGAGCCGGCCGACTGTCATCAATCACCAACAGCCACCTCCCCGGTTGTGGTCAACCCTCAATGTCCTCCTTGGGGTGGAGGTCGCTGTCAGGGAAGTAACGTAATCTTGAACCGTGATCATTACTGCCTTGACTGACTCTGCCCTGCCCGCGCTCGTGGGACACGGAGCCGTTCCATCCCTCGCCATCCTGCCTGACTGGCTGGACCCCATGACGATCCTCGGCAACGAGGCCATCGGCGCGTGGGTCGTCGTCATCGCCTGCGCCATCATCTTCGCCGAGACCGGCCTGCTGGTGGGATTCTTCCTCCCGGGCGACTCCCTGCTCTTCACGGCAGGACTGCTGGTGAGCACCGGCGCCATGCCCGTGAACATCTGGGTTCTGATGGCCCTGCTGATCGTCTCCGGCTTCATCGGAAACCAGTTGGGTTATTTCATCGGCTACAAGGCCGGACCCGCCATCTTCAACAAGCCCGAATCAAAGCTCTTCAAGAAGCAGCACGTCGATTCCGCCCACGCCTTCTTTGAAAAGCACGGCGGCAAGGCCTTGATCATGGCCCGCTTCGTGCCGATTGTGCGCACCTTTGTCCCCGTCATTGTGGGCGTGGCCAAGATGGACATGCGCAGGTTCGTGCTCTTCAACGCCATCGGCGCGATCCTGTGGGCCGGCGGCGTCACGCTGCTGGGCTACATCCTGGGCAACAAGGTGCCGTGGGTGCGCGACAACCTCGACATCATCTTCATCGCCATCGTGGCCGTCTCGGTCATCCCGATCGGCATCGAGTTCCTCAAGGCCATTGTCTCCAGCCGCAGGAAGAAGGCCGCGCAGGCCGAAACGAAGTCCGAGCAGGCTTAGACCGGAACTCGGCAGGCCCAATTCTTACAGTACGACGGCGACCCCCGGCATAGTGCCGGGGGTCGCCTTTTGTTTCCCCTCACCCACCCAGGTTTCGAGTTTCCAGCTGTTGGACGGATTCAGCTCCGCGAAGAGCATTCCGGTCGAACAAGTCCAAACTCGAACTGGTCTGCGCTGCCTAGCCGGCGAGGGCCTTCACGATGTGCGGCAGCAGGGCGCGGAACGCGTTGCCGCGGTGGCTGATGGCGTTCTTCTCCGCGCTTGTCAGCTCGGCGCATGAACGGTCCAGGCCTGCGGGTTGCAGGATGGGGTCGTAGCCGAAACCGCCGTCGCCGCGGGGTTCCGGCAACAGGGTCCCCTCAAGGGTCCCCTCCTCCACCACGTCCAGCGTTCCGTCGGCGCTGGCCAGGGCCGCGGCGCACACAAAGCGTGCACCCCGGTGTTCCACAGTGATGTCGGAGAGCTGAGCCAGCAGCAGTTGCAGGTTGGCGCTGTCGTCGCCGTGCGTCCCGGCCCAGCGGGCCGAGAAGATGCCGGGTGCTCCCCCAAGCACATCAACGGCCAGTCCGGAATCGTCGGCGATGGCCAGGACACCGCTGAACTGCGCCGCTGCGTGGGCCTTCAGCCGCGCGTTTTCCGCGAAGGTGACACCTGTTTCGGCGACGTCGGGCGCATTGATAGCTCCGGCGTCGACCACGTCAGTGTCCACGTCCAGACCCGGGACCTGGCCGCGCAGCAACTCGCGCAGCTCCCGCAGCTTGCCCTGGTTGTGCGTGGCCAGAACCAGCTTGGGCGCTGTCATCAGCCGGCCAGGGTTGCGCGCTGGATCTGGGCCAGTTCGGTGGTGCCGATCAGGGCCAGGTCCAGAAGCTGGTTGAGCTCGTCGCGGTCGAACGGTGCGCCTTCGGCGGTGCCCTGGACCTCGACGAACTTGCCGGAGCCGGTGACGACGACGTTCATGTCGGTCTCGGCACGGACGTCTTCAACGTAGGGCAGGTCCAGCATGGGCACGCCGTCGATGATGCCGACGGAGATGGCGGAGACGGTGTCCATGAGCGGCTGCGCGTTCTTGGCGATCAGCTTGTTCTCCTTGGCGTAGGCGATCGCGTCGGCCAGGGCCACATAGGCGCCGGTGATCGCTGCGGTGCGTGTGCCGCCGTCGGCCTGGAGGACGTCACAGTCAAGGACGATCGTGTTCTCGCCCAGTGCCTTGGTGTCGATGATGGACCGCAGTGAGCGGCCGATCAGGCGGGAGATTTCGTGTGTGCGGCCGCCGATCTTGCCCTTGACGGACTCGCGGGAGTTGCGGGTGTTCGTGGCGCGCGGAAGCATCGCGTATTCGGCCGTGACCCAGCCGGTGCCTTCACCCTTGAGCCAGCGCGGGACGCCGGGGGTCAGGGAGGCGGTGCACAGCACGCGGGTGTTGCCGAACTCGATCAGGGCCGAGCCTTCGGCCTGCTTGGACCAGCCGCGGGTGATGGTGATGTCGCGGAGCTGGTCGTTGGTGCGCCCGTCGGCGCGGAGTGTTTCAGTGGAAGTCATGGGTACAAGCCTACCGGCCGAGGGGCCCGGCGCGAGCTTGCGAGCGGTGGGAGGGCGGTGGGCGCTACCGCGAGGGACCACGGATTCGCCCACCAAGCAAAAATGATCCCGATGCCCTGTCCAACACCGGGATTCTGGTGCCGGACAGGGGATCGGGATCATATCCGCAATCGCGTCTGGGACTAGCGGCCCTTCGTGGCCAGCTTGAAGTTCTTCTTCTCCTTGAAGTAGACGGCGCCAGCGCCCGTGAAGCACAACACCATGGCACCGATGCCGAGCAGGATCTGCAGGATCGAAGCGATCCCGCCGGGCATGGTCAGGCTGATCAGCTGATAGAGCGAGACAACCGCCAGTACTGCGCCAACAATGCGGGCCCAGCCCATGCCCTTCTTCAGGAACAGGCCTATCAAAACGTAGAGAATCACGGACACCACGGCCATGACAATCAGCGTGCCGGTGGAGACCAAGATGGACATGTCAATGAAATCGGCGTCGACGTTTTGCACACCTTGGGACTGCAACACATCCACCAGCTGCGTGCGGTACGCATCGGACTGGATGTTCAGCACACCAAAAATGGTGGCAATGATGTGCAGCACGGCGGCACCGATGAGCATGAAGAAAACGGTGTTCATGATGGGCGGAGCAACGGGCGCCTCAATCTGCCCTTGTCCCTGAAACTGTCCCTGTCCCTGTCCCTGGGAAAACTCGGCTGGTTCGGGGTTGTAGCGTGGCATCTCGCTCATGACTGGCGTCCTTTGCAGAAGTCATTCGACGGCGGTTGCCGCCCTTTCCTGCCACCGAGCCTAGCTGCCGCGAACGGATAAGGGGATAATCCTTTCGGAGGATATTTCCAGCAACAGGGCCTCAGGTGACTCTTCCGTGGGTGGGTTCACCGTCACGCCTTCAGATCCTCGCTCGGATGGCTGGCTGTTTTGGTGAACCGTCAGACACTGGCCACCGCCCCCGTTTCCTTTCGCGGGGGTACGGGAAACTCGTGTCGGGGGGAGGCTGATGCGCCGAGAATGGCCCTGTGCCGTATCGGGTGGCTTCCCGTTTCGCCGAAAATGGCCCGGAGTCGCGAGAATGCGTCAAAGATGCGCCGTTCTCGCGAGCTTGAACCATTTTCGACGAAGCAGCTTCGGAACTAGGCGGGTTTGGCCCATTCTCGGCGTGCATTTCAATCTCCAGCCCGACGGAGCCGCTTGGATCCAATGACGTGTATTTCAATCAACATCAGTAGGGCCAGAACGGCGCACACTGCGTCCCAGCCGACGACATCCCTGGCCAATGCGGCCTAAAACCTGACGGCCAGGATGGTCGATATCCGGCTGAATGACCCACGGAAGAGTCACAGAAGCCAGAAGCCAGTTAGATCGTGTAGTGCACGCCCGCCACGGCAGCAGCCACGTCGCCGCCAAACACCTCGCGGGCTTCCCCCACGACCTTGTTGGTGTCGGTCCAGACGGGGATGTGGGTCAACAGCATCCGCTTGACGTTGGCCCGGGCTGCGGCCTCGCCGGCCCGCTTTCCTGTGAGGTGGACATCCTTGATGTGGTCGTCACGGACCTCTTCGAAGGCGGCTTCGCAAAGGAACAAGTTGGCGTCCTGTGCAGCATCTTCCAGACCCTGGCAGCTGTCGGTGTCGCCGGAATAAGTCAGCACGGCTGTTCGGTCAAGACCCGTGCCGTCGTATTCGGTGACTTCCACCCGCAGCGCATAAGCCTCGGGGACAGGGTGGTTGACAGCAAACGGGGTCACCTTGAACGGGCCCACGGTGACGGGCTCGCGTTCCTTCCAATTGATGAAGTCGAACTCATCATGCATGCCGGGGTCAAGGTCCAGGCCGTAGGCGGTGGCCAGCCGGTCGGCCGTTTCGGCCGGCCCCCACACCGGAATCCGGCCGCGGTTCCAGCCATCGGGATTCCAGCGCACCGCCACGTGCAGGCCGCAAAGGTCCATGCAGTGGTCGGGGTGCAGGTGGCTGAGGAAGATCGCGTCGATGTCCTCAAGATCCATGTATTTTTGCACGGCGCCCAAGGCACCGCTGCCCAAGTCAATGAGCACCCGCCAGGGACGCACCCCGTCGTGCGCCTGCAACAAGTAGCAGGACGCGGGCGACGCCGGACCGGGAAAGGACCCGCTGCATCCAACAATCGTCAATTTCATGTTCGTTCCCCCGTGCCGTCTCCCGGAACAGCCAGTCTGCCCACCGAATCGGCCAAAACAAAATTGGAGACCCGGCCTGCCGCCGTTTCGGCGCCGTGTTGCCGGGCTGCCGCCAGCATGTCCTCCGTGACCAGGGCAAGCGATCCGGTCGGATAATGTGCCGAGACATGGCTGACCTGTTCGACGCCGTGGACCTCGGGTCCCAGGAAGCGCCTGGCCAGCACGCCGAAGTTGGCGGCGTCGCCGGTGCACAGGAACTGGTGCGTGGGGGCTGCCTCTGAAATTCGTTCAAGGTCGTGGCTGACAAGGGCCCGGAAGACGTCCTTGGCAGTTTCTTCGGCACTTGAGACCAGCGTGACCGAATCCCCCATGACGTAGGAAATGACGCCCGTCAGCAACGGGTAGTGCGTGCAGCCCAGCACCAGTGTGTCAACGGAGGCCGCCTTCAGCGGGGCCAGGTACGCCTCGGCCGTGGACAGCAGTTCCGGCCCGGCCGTGATGCCGGACTCGACAAACCGCACAAAGTCCGGGCACGCGACGGAGGTGATCTGCAGGTTCGGGGCGGCGGCGAATGTGTCCTCGTAGGCGCGGGATCCCACGGTTGCGACGGTGCCGATGACACCGACCCGGCCCTCCCGAGTGGCGGCGACGGCACGCCGGACGGCCGGTTGGATCACCTCAATGACGGGGATCCCGTAGCGGGCCGTGTACCGTTCGCGGGCGTCGCGCAGCACGGCAGCCGAGGCCGAGTTGCAGGCGATGACGAGCAGCTTCACCCCCGAGTCAACGAGCTCATCCATGACGCCCAGGGCATTGGCGCGGACCTCGGCAATGGGCAGCGGGCCGTACGGTCCGTTCGCCGTGTCGCCGACATAGAGGATCGATTCGTTGGGCAGCTGGTCGATGACAGCCCGGGCAACAGTCAATCCGCCGACCCCGGAATCAAAAATCCCGATGGGCCTGTCAGCGGCGGGGCCCTGCTGTCCACCGGCGTCGACGGCAGCGGACGGGGCCGGAATTGTCGCGGCTGGGCTTGTTCGTGTTGTGCTCATGGTCGTTTCAACAATAGTTTGTTACCTTCTGCAGGGGTGTCATTTGCGCCCAAGAACACACTTTTCCCCCTGTTTCCTCACTTGCTGCGCTGCAATGCCGACAGCATGGCCTGGACAAGGCTCTCCTGAAGCCAGGAAACAAAGTTGTAGACCAGGCTCAGGTAACTGTCGACGTCGTCGGCCTCACCCCAGTCCTGGACCTCGTGCACCTTTTCGGCGTCCTCTTCGTCCCTGATCTCCAGCCGTTCCGCCAGGACCAGCCGAACGTCATTCAAGGCCATGGCCCACAGCTTGGCGGCTTCCGCGTCAAGGACCAGCTTGTCCGATTCCAGTCCCAGCGCGGCAGCACGCAGCGCGCCGATCTTCGTTTCCCGCAGCGAGCGTTCGGTGAGCTGGCGGAACTCAAGTGCTGCGTCGTCGTCGTCCTTCACCGCGTTGGGCAGCAGCCGCAACAGGGCCGGATCCGCGGGGATGGAGACGTCCATGTCCAGGCCGATCAGCGCGGCCAGCGGATCCTCGTGGGCGGGCGTTTCAGGTTCGAGCATGGTGATGATGTCGGCGAAAAGCTTGCGCAGGAGGTCGCGCTCGGCGGGTTCCAGGAGGCCGGTGATGCCGCGGCGGCCGGCGGAGAAGGCTTTAGCCACGGGGGCCGCCCTTCTGGACTGTTGCCCACAGCCCGAAGCCGTGCATGGCGACGGCATGCGCTTCCATTTTTTCCTTTGCTCCGTGCGCCACGGCGGACTTGCCCTCCGTGTGAACCTCAAGCATTAATTTCGCCGCCTTCGCCTCTGAATAGCCAAAATAACTTTGGAAGACGTAACTGACGTAACTCATCAAATTAACCGGGTCGTTCCACACGATTAATTCCCACGGAATGTCCGGGGAGATGAGTTCGCTGGTTGAGACTTCCCGGTCTGTTTCCGGGGCTGTGCTGACACTCATGTGTCCATTCTAGTGTCGCCGCACTAAAGTAAATTCCGTGACTATGCCATCAAGCTGGGGCCACCCCCGCACATCACTGTTTACGGATCACTACGAGCTGACCATGCTCCAGGCTGCCCTGCACTCCGGGGCGGCGCACCGCCGCAGCGTGTTTGAGGCGTTCGCCCGGCGCCTGCCTGAGGGCCGCCGCTACGGTGTTGTGGGCGGTACGGGTCGCATTCTGGAGGGCCTGGAGCAGTTCCGTTTCGGCCCGGACGAGCTTGATTTCCTCGCCCAAAACAAGGTCGTCAACGACGAAACCCTGGCGTGGCTGGCCGACTTCAAGTTCTCCGGCAACGTCCTCGGTTATGCAGAGGGCGAACTTTACTTCCCCAATTCACCCATTTTGACCATTGAATCCACGTTTGCCGAGGCCTGCATCCTGGAAACGTACGTGTTGTCCATCCTCAACCACGATTCCGCGATCGCCTCCGCCGCGTCCCGCATGATCGGTGCCGCCGGTTCCCGCCCGTGCATCGAGATGGGTTCCCGGCGCACACACGAGGAATCCGCCGTGGCCGCCTCCCGCGCCGCCGTGATCGCCGGTTTCCACAGCACCTCCAACCTTGAGGCCGGCCGGCGCTACGGCGTCCTCACCCAGGGCACCGCCGCGCATTCCTTCACCCTCCTGCACGATTCCGAGGAGGAGGCCTTCCGCGCACAAATCGATTCCATGGGCGTTGGCACCGTGCTGCTGGTTGACACGTACGACGTCGAAGCAGCCGTCCGCAAGGCCGTCGAGATCGCGGGCCCGTCCCTGGGCGGCGTGCGCCTGGATTCCGGGGACCTGCTCGCCCAGGCGCGGGACGTACGGGCCCTGCTGGACTCGCTGGGAAACACCAACACGCGCATCACCGTCACCAGCGACCTGGACGAGTACGCCATCGCCGCCCTGGCCGCCGCACCGGTTGACTCCTACGGCGTCGGGACCTCCCTGGTGACGGGGTCGGGTGCGCCCACGGCCTCCATGGTGTATAAATTGGTGTCCCGTGAAGGCGACGACGGCGAATTTATTTCGGTGGCGAAGGCTGCCAAGAACAAGGCCAGCGTCGGCGGAAGGAAGTACGCCACGCGCCGCCTCAATGACGCCGGCATTGCCACCAGCGAGGTTGTCGGCATCGGGCACAGTCCTGCCTGTGACAGCGATGACAGGGTGCTGCTGGAAGAATTCATGCACGACGGCGTGCTGGCGCCGGGCTGGACCGGCGCCGAAGGCGTGGTGCGCGCCACCGCTCGCCATGCGGCGTCCATGGCTGAACTGCCCGGTGCCGCGCGGCGGCTCCAGCGCGGGGAGCCCGTGATTCCCACCGAATATGAACAAGCAATACCTGCAGCGAACCAGTCTGCAGCGAACTAAAAGGAGCAACCCCATGCCCAAGGCCCTCATCATCGTCGACCTGCAAAACGATTTTTGCGAAGGCGGCTCCCTTGCCGTTGCCGGCGGCGCCGACCTTGCCACCGAGATCAGTGAACTGCTGGAAAATTCCCAGGACCTGGACTTTGTTGTTGCCACCCAGGACTGGCATGTCGACCCCGGAGCGCATTTCTCCGACACCCCCGACTTCCGCACGAGCTGGCCTGTGCACTGCGTTGCCGGCTCCAAGGGCGCCGCCCTGCACCGCAACCTGGACACCGAAGACATCGACGCCTACTTCCGCAAGGGCAAGTTTGACGCCGCCTACTCGGGCTTTGACGGCCTGCTGGCCCCTGAAGACGAGGTCGCGGTGGGCGAACGCGAAGCCCACGAAGCAGCCGGCGAGGACACCGAGGCTCCCGTGAGCCTGGACGACTGGCTGCGCGAAAACGAGGTCGACGACGTCGTCATCGTTGGCATCGCCACCGAGCACTGCATCCGCGCCACAGCCTTGGACGCCGTCAACGCCGGCTACAACACCACAGTGCTGCGCGACTACATCGCGGGCATCGACGAGGACGCAGTCGAGGAGGCCCTCGAGGAACTCGAAGACGCCGGCGTCGAGGTCAAATAGTCCGGCTTTAACAACTACCCCGCAGATGTGGTTGCTGAATCAACCGTTTACGGTTGATTCAGCAACCACATCTGCGGGGTAGATTTATTTGCGGCCGATGAACCAGTCTTGGAGCTTCTTCAGCCGGGTCTGCAGCTGGGACTCGTTGGCCTGGGCCACGGCCGGTCCGCCGCAGATGCGCCGCAGCTCGCTGTGCACCATGCCGTGGGGCATCCCGGACCGGGCGCTCCAGGCCGAAACGTTCTTGGCCAGCTCACCACGCAGGTCCATGAGCATGCGGTGGTCGATCAGCGGCGGCGCCTCCGGCTCGGCGGCCGGGGCCTTCTTGCGCCGGCGGGTTTGCTGGTCTGCCTGGTGCTGGCGCAGCAGGACGCCCATCTGTTCGGCGTCGAGCAGTCCGGGGATGCCCAGGAAGTCCATTTCATCTTCGCTGCCGATGGCTCCGCCGGTGCCGAATTCGCCGCCGTCGAACAACACGCGGTCAAAGGACGCCTGTGATTCCAGGGCCTCGAACTTGAACTTTTCCAGGGTGTCGGAGGCCTTTTCCTCACGGTTGGCCTCCTCCATCTCGTCGTCTTCCTCGATAAAGCCGTCGGGGTCCTTGTCGGGACGGTCAAGGGCGTGGTCACGCTCGAGTTCCAGCTGGTTGGCCAGGTTCATCAGGTTCGGCACAGATGGCAGGAAGATCGACGCCGTCTCCCCCCTCTTCCGTGCGCGCACAAAGCGGCCCACGGCCTGGGCGAAGAACAGCGGCGTCGCCGTGGACGTGGCATACACGCCCACAGCCAAGCGGGGCACGTCAACGCCTTCGGACACCATGCGCACAGCCACCATCCAGCGCTTGTCGCCGTCAGAAAATTCGTCAATCTTGTCGGAAGCCTTGGCATCATCGGACAAAATCACTGTGGGCGATTCACCCGTGATCTTCTTCAGCTGGGCTGCATAGGCGCGGGCATCCTCATGGTCGGTGGCGATCACCATGGCTCCGGCGTCGGGCACGGCGCGGCGCACCTCGGTCAGGCGTTTGTCGGCCGCGGCCAACACGGCGGGAATCCACTCCCCTGCCGGGTTCAGGGCCGTTCGCCAGGCGTGGGCAGTGACGTCTTTGGTGACTGCGTCGCCAAGGCTGGCCGCCATCTCTTCGCCGGCGCTTGTGCGCCAGCGCATCTGGCCCGAATAGGCCATGAACATGACGGGGCGGACCACATGGTCTTTCAATGCTTCGCCGTAGCCGTAGGTGTAGTCGGCCTTGGAACGGCGGATCCCGTCCTTGTCCTCGGCGTATTCCACAAAGGGAATGGCGGCCGTGTCGGAGCGGAACGGAGTTCCTGTCAAGGCCAGGCGCCGCACTGCGGGATCAAACGCCTCGCGGATGCCGTCACCCCAGGAAAGGGCGTCACCGCCATGGTGGATTTCGTCCAGGATGACAAGGGTTTTCGCGACCTCGGTCTTGGCCCGGTGCAGCAGCGGCTTACTGGCCACCTGCGCATACGTCACGGCAACGCCGACAAATCCCTTGCCGTGGCGGCCGTCAGCGTTCTTGAAGTTGGGGTCGATGGCGATGCCGACCTTCGCGGCGGCATCGGCCCACTGGCGCTTCAGGTGGTCGGTGGGGGTCACGATCGTGACCCGGTTGATGCTGCCGCGGGCGATCAGCTGCGTCGCGATGTGCAGGGCAAACGTGGTCTTTCCTGCACCCGGGGTCGCCACCGCCAGAAAGTCCTTGGGACTTTCCAGAAAATACTTTTCCATGGCCTCTGACTGCCATGCCCTAAGCTTCTGGGCGGTTCCCCACGCTGCACGCTCGGGGTAGGCCGGAGGCAGCGACGGGCCACCAAACAAAGTCTCCGTCACGAAATTTCCGCCATCCAATCACTTCTTCCAAACCCCCGCACCCAATTCCGGGCACGGTCAATCAACGGCATTGCGCCGTTCCAAACAATAATTACCGCCCCAAACTACTTCTATGGCTTCTTGGGGCCCTTGCCCTTGCCGCCTTCAGGCATCAGGCCATCATAGATGGCCTTGCAATCCGGGCACACGGGGAACTTCTTGGGATCGCGCCCAGGCGTCCAGACCTTGCCGCACAGCGCCACAACGGGATCGCCGGTCATGGCCGATTCCATGATCTTTTCCTTGCGAACATAGTGCGAGAACCGTTCGTTGTCGCCCGGTTCAACTTGTTGGCGCAATTCCTCGCGCTCAATGACGGCTGTTGACCCGCCGCTGCGCTCGGGGTTTCCCATGGGCTGGTTTTCGAAGGGGTCTGGAGGCAAACTCATGAAACCATTCTAGCGTCATCACGTCCGCGACTCACCGGGGCGACTCTCACCCGGCCCATTTCCAATCGCCAACCCGCCCACTCCCCGGTTCATGGGCAGGGGCGCGGCGGGCGGTCGGGCTCGCATGCAGGCGGGCATACAGGCATACAGGCGGCAGGCACGGGCAGGCGGGTTAAGAGACCGGCTGCCCTGCCGCCGTCGTTCTCCCCAGGAAGTTCTCCCCTAGACGCCCTGCCAGGACGGCTTGTTGGCGTAAGAGTTGCGGTAGCTTGCCGCACCCGCCAGCTTGGACGCTGCGGCTTCGTCAATGATGACTGTTGCGCGCGGGTGGAACTGCAGGATCGATGCCGGACAGGACGCGGACACGGGGCCTTCGACGAAGTCGCGCACGGCGTCTGCCTTGGCCTCGCCATAGGCCACGAGGACCAGGTGGCGGGCATCCATGATGGTGCGAAGGCCCTGGGTCACGACGTGGTGCGGGACCTGGTCGATGCTGTCAAAGAACCGTGCGTTGTCCTGGCGTGTCTGCTCCACCAGGGTCTTGATGCGGGTGCGCGAGGCAAGGGACGAACCGGGTTCGTTGAAGCCGATGTGGCCGTTGGAGCCAACCCCCAGGATCTGCAGGTCGATGCCCCCGGACACCGCAATCGCGTCCTCGTACTGCCGGCACGCAGCCAAGAGGTCGTCGCTGGTCCCGTCCGGGCCGTGCACATTCTCCGGTACAACATCCACGCGGTTCGTGAACTCACGGCGGATGACCTCGCGGTAGGACTCATAGTGGCCGGCCGGCAGCCCCACGTACTCGTCAAGGGCAAAGCCCCTGACCTCGGAGAAGTTCAGGCCTTCCTCTTCGTAGCGGCGTGCCAGTTCGTCATAAATCGGCAGCGGGGATGAACCGGTGGCCAGCCCAATGACGGCGTTGGGCTTGTTGCGCACCAGGGCCTCGATGGCGTCGGCGGCCAGGGCACCAATTTCCTTGCTGCTGGGGAGGATGATTACCTCCATGAAACACGCTTCCTTTCGCGGCACACCCGTGCCGTGGAATTCTCAAATATCGCTGTTTTGCTGGTTCAATCTTAGCTTTGCCCGGAGCCTTCAACTAACGGTCAGCGGACACAGCCAGCAGCAGCTCGGGGGCGCGCCTGTTGTAGATGCCGGCGCCCTTCCGGATGCCCACAACGAGGAAGACGGCGCCGAGCACGATCCCGACCACCAGCGCCAGCCACGAGAACAGCACCTGTCCGGTTGCGATGCCCACAATGGCGAGCACCAGCTCGGGGATCACCAGCACGCCCAGTCCGGCAAACCCGGACAGCTGGATCAGCGCCGCGGACAAGCCGTTGCCCGGCCGTGTCTTCATCGGGCTTTCCCCGGGCAGCGGCACATTGGTGGTGAAGCGCGACGAGAAGACGCTTGACAGTCCGAGCCCGGAGCCCACAACACCGATGACCACGCCCAGCGTTGCCGGCAGCTGGCCAATGTCCCCGGCAAAGATCGCACCGACGACGGCGTACAGCACTCCCAGCGGCAGCGCCAGCACCCCGGCGGCAACGGCGCGTCCGGTCCTGTCGGCAAGTCCGTTGACGCCCGTGGCGATGTGCAGCGCGAAGGCCGTGTTGTCGTAGGAGATGTCAGCGCTGATGGACCAGACCACAAGGAACGCGGCCAGGGCGCCGCCGAAGCCCAGGGCCAGGCCGATGGCGCTGCCGCCCCCTGCCTGTGAACCCGCGAAGACAAAGATCAGCGGCAGCAGCGGGGCGATGAGCAGCCCGGCGCTGTAGCGGGGGTCGCGGAACCAGTACGTCAGGCAGCGTGCCGCGACGGCTCCCGTGGCAGTTGCCGGGAACCAGTTGAAGAAGCCCAGCTTGCCGCCGCCGCGGCGGGCACCTCCGGCGAAGGCGGGGGTGACGAGGGCGCGGGACAGGCACGCCTTCCATGCCCAGGCCAGGGCGGCTATGGTGGCCAGTGCGATCAGGAACTTCAGGGCGGCCGTACCGTAGAATCCCTGGGCAATGGCGGCAGGCACCGACCAAATTGCTCCCAGCGGCGTCCAGGAGACGGTGTTTGCCAACGCAGGGAGGTACTCGCGGAAGTTGCTCACACCGGCGGAAACCCCGCTGATGATGGGGCCAAGGAACATGAGCGGGAGCAACAGCACGATGCCGCTGACATCCTTGAAGCGGCGTGAGGAGGCAAGGCTTGCGCTTGCTGCCGTGATGGCCCGTGAGGCAACGATGCAGGTGACGGCGCCAAGCAGGCCACAGACCACGGCAACGAGGGCCGCAAGCGGGTGGCGCCACCAGGACACTGCGGTGCCCACCGAGGCAATCAAGGTGACAGCGCCCGGGATGCCAATAAAGCTGCCCACCAGCAAACCCGCAAGCATCGACTTCATCGGGATCGAGTACGTCGTGAACCTGGCCGGGTCAAGTGTCATGTCCAGGCCGGCGGCCACAACCGGGATGACAAGCCAGCCAAGTGTCACTGCCGCACCGGCAAGCACAATGACGGTGCCGATGAGGTCCGGCTCCGCCATGCCCAGGCCTGCCAGCCCCACGAGGATCATGACGAGCACGCCCAGACCGTACAGTCCGCCCAGGATCAGTCCCACCAGTTGCCAGGGGCTGCGCTTGAGCGAGTTGCGCAGCAGGGTCAGTTTCAGCCTTACGAGGTGCGCAACCATGGCAGCCCTGCACTCTCATTGCGGCCGCCAACGAGCTCCACAAATTTCTCTTCAAGGCTTTGTTCGCCACGCACCGCGTCCACCGTGCCGGCGGCCAGGACGTGTCCGCCGGCGATCACGGCAACGTGGTCGCACATGCGCTGCACCAGGTCCATGACGTGGCTGGAGACGATCACCGTTCCGCCGGAGTTGACGTAGTCGTGCAGAATGTCCCGGATGTTTGCGGCGGAGACCGGGTCCACCGATTCAAATGGTTCGTCAAGCACCAGGAGCCGCGGGGCGTGGATCAAGGCGGCTGCCAGGGCAATCTTCTTCGTCATGCCGGCTGAGTAGTCAACCACCAGGGTCCCTGCATCCTTGCTCAGGTCCAGGGCAGCCAGCAGATCCTTGACACGGGATGCCACGGTGTCCTTGTCCATGCCACGCAGGAGGCCGGCGTAGCTGACGAGCTGCTCGCCGCTGAGCCGGTCAAAGAGGCGCACGCCATCGGGAAGCAGGCCCATAAGCCGCTTGGACTCCAACGGCTGCTGCCAAACATCCACCCCATGGACCCACACCTGTCCGGCATCCGGACGCAGCAAGCCCGTGGCCATCGACAGTGAGGTGGTTTTTCCTGCACCGTTGGGTCCCACCAGTCCGTAAAAGGAACCCGCCGGAACATCGAGATCGATGTTGTCCACCGCGATCTTGGGCCCAAACCGCTTGGTTAATCCACGGATGGAAAGGGCCGGAGGGCGCCCCTCGCCTGGAGACTGTGCAGAAGAAGTGTTCATCTTCAAACCCTAACAATCCGGGCGGGTCCTGCGACTGCTCCAAAAGGATGAGATTGCCGGGCCCGATCGGGTTGGTCCGGGCACGTGAAAAGGCGGCCTCCCGGGGGAAGCCGCCTTATCACGTGCTGCGCGACGCCTGTTCCCAGAACAGTGCCCGTGTTGGGACCAGTGCTTAGAACAGGGCGCGGGCCAGGGCCTGGCGCGACGCCGAAACGCGCGGATCGCTCACGCCCACCACGTCGTACAGTGCAAGAAGTCGCACCCTGGCGGTCTCGCGCTCCGGCCCAAAGTTCGTGCCGATGAACTTGACCAGGCGTGCCAACGCGTCCTCAACATGCCCGCCCGTGACATCCAGGTCAGCCACTGCCAAGGCGGCATCGACGTCGTCCGGGTCACCTGCTGCACGGGCCCGAAGTTCCTCTGCCTGCACAACGTTGATTTCGGCGGTGCGGCGCATCAGGTGCACCTGGGCCAGCCCGATCTTGGCTGCGGTGTCATTGGGCTTTTCAGCCAGCGCCTTCTCGTAGCTCGACTCCGCCAAGGCGAGGTCGCCGGCGTCGATGGCGTCGCGGGCTGCCTGGTGCAACGGGGGAAGCGGCGGTTCCTGCGGCTCGGCTTCCGGGTCCGGAGTGCCGCCCAGGGTGCCTGTGACACCGTTGCTGGCCGCAACCTTGAGCAGTTCGGTGAAGAACTCCCGAATTTGTTCCTCGGGAAGCTCGCCCTCAAACATGGGGACGGGCTGGCCGTTGATCAAGGCAATGACGGTGGGCACGGCTGTGATGCCAAACGCCTGGGCGATCTGCGGGCTGGTATCCACATCGACCCGGCCCAGTGCGAGCTTGCCGCCCTGCTCTGTCACGAGCGGTTCAAGCACCGCGTTGACCTGGGCGGACTGGTGGGAGCGCCCCGATCCCAGCGACACAACCACCGGTACCTTCTGGGACAGCTGGACAAATTCCTGGAAGCTTTGCTCGTTGACATCCACCGCGTACGGCGAGCCGCCGGCGGGGGCGCCCGGCGTGGCTGCCGTGGCCCGGTTCTTGAGGGCTGAAAGGTCGACGGCGCCGCGAAGGTTGATCCCTGGCGCGGCGTTGGGCGGCATGGGGCTGTTTTGACTCATGAACTCACTCTAACTGTGCCGGCCCGCGGCGTTTCGAATTCTCGCCGCGGGTGAAACTGTGGGACATTTGCTTCGCTTGGCAGTGGCTGCCGAAGACTACTTGAACGATGCACCGACGAGGGAGCGGGTCGCTGACACGAGCGTGATCTTGCCATCCCCCGATGCCGGCGGGATGTACATGACAACAGGCTCGGCGTAGTTCAAGTTGAAGCCCTTGGTCGTTTCCTTGCCTCCGGTGAATACGGCAGCGTCTTCGCCAACTGTCAGTGTGGCGTCGGCCTTGCTCGTTGCGTCGATGCCAAAGGTGTTGCCAACCACGACCATGGCGCCGCCGTCAGCGGTGCGCATGGATACCGCAGTGTCCTTGTTGCCCTTGTGGCTGAACACCATGTCGGCATCCTTGGCGTCGGCGGCAACCTTTTTCTGCAGGTCAAAGACGCTGGTGATGTAGACGCTGTCGCTGAAGGATTCCTTGAACTTGCTGTCTTCCTTGGTCAAGCGGTCGCTCAGGGCGGAAATTGCCGCCTCGGGGCTCATCTTCAGACCGTCGGCAGAGTCGAGCGCCACTTCCTTGGTGCCTTCCTTGTCCACGGTGGGGAACGTCTGGCCGGGCAGCAACGGGGTTGCCGAGGTCAGCTTGTAGTTTTCCCGCGGGCTGGCCTGTACCAAGGTCAGCAGCTGCGGCAGGTCGTTGTTCTCGCCCTGCGTCACAAACATGGCCGACCTGGGCCAGGTCTCGGTGGTGGTGACAACCTTGGCCAGGAGCTTGGTCGCATTGACAGGTTCAGCGGCTGCCTGCTTGTCAACAGCGGCCCGAATTTTGTAGTTGGCGGTGCGCACCTGCAGCGCCGTCCCGGCAACACGCGCTTCCAGCACCTTGGCATCCTTCCCGTTGTCGCCCGAAGCAACCACAGTGGCGACGGATTCCGTAATCCGCTGCACCTGGCTGTCAAGCAGGTTGGGGAATCCCGGCGTGTCAGAGCCCTCCGTGGCCGCGGCCTTTGGGGTCGATGACGCACCGGGGGTTGCGGGTGCCTCAGCAGTGGCGCTGGGCGCCGGCGCCGGTGTGCTGGCGTCGTCAGCGACGGCGGGACCAACTCCACCCGCGACCAAGACGACTGCCAGCGCGGCACCCCAACGTGCTTTCATTTGGAGGCCCTTCTTGACAGTTGAATTCGGCGCAGCGGCTGCCGGCAGTCCGAATGAGCGGGAAACACTGAATTCAGATTTGCCGTCCTGCTTCTTCGTGCCGTCGTGTTGCCCGGCGTCATCAGCAGGCAGGCCCTTCGTGCCGGGCATCGGCGTCGGAGCAGAGCTGCCACCGCCTGTGCCCGTGCCCGTGCCCGAATCGGAGCCGGAATCTCCCTTTGAATCTGAATCGTTGTCGGGACCTGATTTGGGGTCCTTCTCGGCAGACTTCTTGGCACCGGCCCTCTTGAAGACATTCTTCATGAAGGAGCCGTCCTTTTCGGCGGTGTTGCCTCCGGAAGTTTGCGCAGCCGCACCGGCAGTGCCGGTCTTGGCTGAAGCGTTGGACCCAGCGGTCGTGCCGTCGGCAGCGGAAGGTGCATCCTTGTCCGACGTCGGGTCACCCTTGGCCCCGGCGGACGTTTCCGCGACGGGCTTGCCCGTCACCGTGGCTTCCGGGGTCGCAGCAGCTTCGGGACTCGCTTTCGCGGCACTGTCCACGCCTTGTTTTACTCCACCAAGTCCGGCAGCAGGCGCTGCACCGGATTCAGCAGCAGGCTTGGCACCCGGCTCCCTACTCAACGAGGGCTCAGTTTTCGCCGAGTCAGTTTTCGTTGAGTCGGACTTCACTGGGTGGGACTTCACCGTGTCGCCCCGCAGGGAGACGGGCAGCGTCGCGGTGGCGTCCCCGGCGGCAGCCGGCGTAGTCGCGGCAGCGGCACTTCCGGCGACGGTTGCGCCGTCGGACGTGTCAGTGGATTTGTCAGTGGACTTGTTCACCGCAGCGCCAGCGGCAGCAGCGGCTCCGCTCGCAGCAGCGACCTTGTCAGCTTCCAGGGCGCCGGTGGCGGGGTCGGAAGGGGCACGGCCCGCGGCACGCCGGCCGGGGGCAGCCTCGTCGGCCTTGGGCTTGCGCGGGGCAAGCAGGAACAACAGCGCAGCCAAAGCCAACAGGGCCGAGCCGATGATCATCAGCGGCACCGCCCAGGGCGTACCGGTTTCGTTGTCAACAGTGATTGAAATGTCTGTCGGCGCGGGGGCCGTGCCGTCCGAGGACAGGAGCAGGGCCCAGTCGCCGTGACCGGGTGACTGCCAGGTGTAGGTGAGCTCACCGGTGCCCTTTTCCTCACTGACCCACATGTCCGAACCCGCCGGGTTGGGCACTTTTTCAGCACCGGTCTTGCTTTCGCTGGACAGGGCTGTGAAGTCGTCGTTGGCGCCGCCGACCATTGTGTAGGCGGCGTCGCCGATCCAGCCGTTGATGTCGCGCTCGCGCGCCACGGCCAGCTGGATGGGGCCTTCACTCCTGACTGTCATCGTGAACTTGCCGTCACGGGTGTTGAGGAGCTCGGGCCCGACGACAGTCAACGGCGAGGGAGTGACTCCGGCCGGCGCACTTGCCGTGAGCGTGGCGGGCGGGAGCCAAATGGTGCGCTGGCCAATGCCGGTGCCCAACACCAGAAGGCCCAGAACAGCCAGGACGATCGCAATTTTTAAACGCAAGAAATTACCTAACATCGACGGAACACTGCTGTGGTCGTTATTTCAAGGGTAACCGAACCGTTATACATAGGTCATGCTCCTTTGAGATTTCTCACGTCCCCCAGCCCGTGGCTCGCCGCGCCAGCCGCTGCGCGCTGGTACTCTACTGACAATTGAGAATCGGAGGCTACTGCCGCCGCCGCCCCTGATCCGAAGGCAACAACAGTGAGTTCCACCCCTGATCCCAGCGCAACGGACCCCCTTCCGGACGACAATCCGGCCGCCCACCGGCGCGACCATACAGCCAAGGCCGGGGACGACGGCGGCAACGCCTCGCCTGCCGCTGTTGCCGGGGACGCCTTCGGGCAGCCTGACGAACCCCTGAACATCGCCGCCCCCGTGGCTGCTGCAATGGCCTCCGAGCGAGGTGCCCACGCACCGCAACCACGCGGCTGGCGGGCCTGGGTGCTGAAGAGGGTGCTCAAGCCACTGCCGGGCGCCCAGCCACGCGTCCGCTTTGACCTTCCCGTTGATCCCGCCGGGCAGCTCGATGCTACGGCGGCTGCCACGGCTGTCGCGGCGGCGCCGGCAAACGGCATGTTCCGGCACCCGATTTATTTTGGTTTCATGGGCACCGTGGGCGTTGGGATCGCCTTGTTCCTGAGCTACATGCTCACCAACACCGAATCGTTGCTGTTGTGGATCGTGACAGCCTTGTTCATCGCGTTGGGGCTGGACCCGGTGGTTCGCTGGCTGGAGAAACGGAAAGTGCCCCGGCCGCTGGGGATTGTGATTGTGCTTGGGGCCCTGCTGGGCGTGGTGGCGTTGTTCTTCGCCACCTTGATCCCGACGATCATCGAGCAGACCACCCAGATCGTCAACAAGGCACCGACCTGGATCAGCGACTTCCTGGCCTCCGACTTGTTCAAGCAGCTTGACGACCAGTACCACGTGCTTGACACCATCAACGACCAGGTTGCGAAGTTCTTTCAGGACGCACAGGCAGTCGGCGGCATCTTTGGTGGCGTCGTGGGCGTTGGAACAACCATTGCCAACGGCCTCTTTGGCACCCTGATTGTGCTGGTGCTGAGCCTGTACTTCCTGGCGTCACTGCCCGCCATCAAGAAGTGGGGCTACCGCCTGGCCCCCCGTTCACGACGTGCACGCGTTGAGGAACTGAGCGAGGAAATCACCCGCGGGGTCGGCAACTACGTGATTGGCCAGGTCTGCGTTGCCGTCCTCAATGCCACGGTTGCCTTCGTGATCATGAGCATCCTGGATGTCCCGTTCAGCGTCCTGTTGGCGTTCCTGGTGGCGTTGCTGGCGTTCATCCCGCTGGTCGGCGGCATGATTGCTGCGGTTGTTGTCATCGCCGTCAGCCTGACGGCCGGCTGGCAGACGGCGCTGATCTACGCGATCTGCTACCTGGCCTACCTGCAGTTTGAGGCTTACTTCGTTTCACCGCGCATCATGCAAAAGGCTGTGGCTGTGCCCGGTGCAGTGGCAGTGATTTCAGTGATCGCCGGCGGCAGCTTGCTGGGCGTGCTTGGTGCCTTGATCGCCATCCCCACTGCCGCCGCCGTCATGCTGCTGGTCAAGGAAGTATTCATTGCCAGACAGGACAAGATCTAAGCAGCAGGACGGACCCCAGGCGGCGGGACGGTCCTGACAGGCAGTCCGGTGCTAAGCCGGCAGTGCCGCCACCGGCCCGCGCCATTCAACCGGCAACTCAACCGGGGTTCCGAGGACTGTTGCGGCAATCTCATTCAAAGCCCTGGCCGCGTATTTCTCCCCCACCCACAGGTGCTTTGCGCCGTCGACCGCAACAAGGCGGGCCTGCGGGACCTGGGCGAAGCGTTCGGTGGCGGCTGGAGGCTGGAGATAATCGTCGAATTCCGGCACCAGGACAGTCAATGGCTTGCCTTGCGAAGCCCACGCCTGGAGGTCGGCGTCGCCCGCCCGGTGCAGCGGGGGTGAGAGCAGCACGGCGCCCTCAACAAGGTCTGCAACCGGCGGCACCGCACCATATTTAAGCACAAGCTCGGTCCCAAACGACCAGCCGAGCAGCCAACGGTTGGGCAAGCCGCGATCGACGGCAAATTGCACGGCGGCCTCGACATCCAGGCGCTCCCCAATGCCGTCTTCAAAAGAACCCTCGCTGGTTCCTCGGGGCGAGGCGGTGCCACGGGTGTTGAAGCGCAGCACGGCAATGCCGGCCAGCGCGGGCAGCCGGTAGGACGCTTTCTTATAAACATGGGAGTCCATGAATCCGCCGTGCGTGGGCAGCGGGTGGAGGGTGATCAGCGTGGCTTTCACGACGCCGTCGGCCGGCCTGGCCAGTTCGCCCACGAGCGTGAGCCCGTCGGCGGTCTGCAACTCAATGTTCTCGCGCACGGCGGGCAGGATGGTGGAGGCGCGGACTGCAACGGGGGTGCCGGCGTCAACATAGTCAAGGGATGCTGGATCAAAAACCATGACTTCCACCCTACCGGGCACCATGCCCGGACCGGCCATCGGCCGCCGGGCCACACCTCCGTGCGCAACCGGACGATCAGGGTGCCTCCGGAGATCCCGCAGGGCTGGCGGGGCTATCTGTAGCGATAGCTTCGTCCGCGCCAGCAGTTTGTATGCCAATGCCGGCGGTCCCGCAGGCCGGCCTCGGCACCAAACATGGCGTCCTCCTGCCACACCACCAAATGTGCGACACCCGGCAGGACGCTGTGGTGGCAGCCGGGGCAGGTGTACACCTTTTGTGCGTTTCCGACGCTGATCGCGCGGACGGCCCACACGCCGTCGGGTGCGGATTCGGTGGCCGGAATGCCCATTCTGATCCGGTTCAGGTCAGGTTCATCGTCGTCGTTGGCGCTCCGTGCCGGCTTGGTGCTCCGTGAAGAAGATGTGCGGTGGCGGCGGGGCTGGTTCGAACGGGGCATGATTCCATTGTCCCGCACGGCGGGAGGCTTCGCGACGCGACCGCCGTGCGTCTACCGGTACCGCCCCAGTGCTGCGATCCGACGGCCCCGCCCGGCCATCGCGCCACAGCTCCGCTCCCAACGGCTAGAGTGGAGGGCGTGCGTTTAGTGATTGCCAAGTGCTCCGTCGATTACGTCGGACGCCTCAAAGCCCATCTTCCCCTCGCCGTACGGCTGCTGCTGGTCAAGGCCGACGGTTCTGTTTTGGTGCATTCGGACGGCGGCTCCTACAAGCCGTTGAACTGGATGAGCCCGCCTGCGACCCTGCGCAGTGTCAGTCCCGACGACGTCGATCTTGAGGAAGGCGTCATCGACCAGTGGATCGTCCAGTCGAGCAAGGCCGACGACCGCCTCATCATTAACATTTATGAACACATCAGTGACTCGAGCCACGATCTGGGCATAGACCCCGGGCTGATCAAGGACGGCGTCGAAGCCGACCTGCAGCGCCTGCTGGCTGAACAAATCGAGCTTCTGGGCACCGGATTCACCCTAATCAGGCGTGAATACTTCACTGCCATCGGCCCGGTCGACATCCTGGCCAGGGACTCCACCGGGGCCACCGTGGCCATCGAGCTCAAGCGTCGCGGCGACATCGACGGCGTCGAGCAGCTCACCCGCTACCTGGAACTGCTCAACCGCGACCCGCTGCTTGCACCAGTCCGCGGCATCTTCGCCGCCCAGCAGATCAAGCCGCAGGCAAAAACTCTTGCCACCGACCGCGGCATTGAGTGCAAAACCCTCGATTACGACGCCATGCGCGGCGTGGATGACAGCTCCACCCGGCTGTTCTAGCGATAGCGGCGCCCCGCCTGATTAGACTTGGGGCATGACTGCTCCGATTCCTGCGCCCGCATCCACCAAATACTTGATCCACGGTGCCATCGCCACCGACGACGGCATTGTTGAAGGCGGTCTGCTGGCCGTCGAAGGCGACAGGATTGTGTATGCCGGACGTGCCGACCACTTCGATGAGCCCGGGTATGAGCCAGCCGCGATGGATGCCGCGAACATCATCACACTGCCTGCCGACCAGCGGATCCTGCCCGGACTGATCGACGTCCACAACCACGGCGGCAACGGCGGGGACTTCCCCAGCGGCGACGAAGCCTCGGCCAGGCTTGCCGTGGACTTCCTGCACCGGGCAGGGACCACAACACTGCTTGCCAGCATGGTGACGGCCTCCCCCGAAGACCTCTTGAAGGGGATCGGCGTCTACGCCGGCATGACTGCTGAAGGCCTGCTGGCCGGCATCCACCTTGAGGGCCCGTTCCTCTCCCATGCTCGGTGCGGCGCCCAGAACCCGGCATTCCTGCTGGATCCTGATCTGGAGCTCATGTCTGCGCTGATCGAGGCCGGCCGGGACTCAATCGTCACCATGACCTACGCACCCGAGCTCCCAGGGGCGGCCGACCTGGTGGACCTGCTCACCCGCCATGGCATCACCCCCTCGGTGGGCCACACCAACTGCGACACACCGACGGCCGCCGAGTCCCTGGAGCAGGCCCGGGAAGGGCTGGATTCCACCGGGTTCGACGGCGTCTCCGGACGCCCCACAGTCACTCACCTTTTCAACGGCATGCCTCCCATGCACCACCGCTCCCCCGGCCCCGTCGCCGCCTGCCTGCGCGCCGCAAGTGCCGGAAACGCCGTCGTCGAACTTGTTGCCGACAACACCCACCTGGACCCTGAAACGGTCAAGACAGTCTTTGACATTGTGGGATCTGCCAATATTCTGCTGGTCACAGACTCGATGGCGGCTGCCGGGCTGGCAGACGGCCAGTACATGCTTGGCCCGTCCCCTGTGACAGTGTCAAACGGCGTCGCCACACTTGATGCGACGGGATCCATCGCCGGCGGCACCGCCACCTTGCTTGACGTAGTCCGGCGCACCACCGAGGCAGGCGTGGAGTTCACGGATGCGCTGCAGTCCGCCACAGCCGTTCCGGCCGCCGTGCTGGGCCTGACGGATGAGGTTGGTGCCCTGCGCCGGGGACTGCGTGCCGACGTGTTGATTGTTGACGCCGGTCTGGCACTGCAGCGCGTCATGCGCGCCGGGCAGTGGCTGAAGTAGGTAACACTGGCCAATCCGCAGGTCACGTCGTTGACCTTACTTGTGACTCATGTCATGCTGAATTCGCCCGGTCATCGGCAACCATGCCACGGCTGGGCAATACACAGAGCAGTACAGTATTGGTTTTCATTACAAGGAGAAAAGTATGGCACAGGGCACCGTCAAGTGGTTCAACGCTGAAAAGGGCTTCGGCTTCATCACCCCCGACAACGCCGACGGCGATGTCTTTGTCCACTACTCGGAGATCCAAAGCGGCGGATTCAAGAGCTTGGAAGAAAACGCACGCGTCGAGTTTGAGATTGGCCAAGGCACCAAGGGCCCCCAGGCCACCGGCGTAACAACGCTTTAAACCGGCGGCAACCACCCAACAGTTTTACAAAACAGCCCCCGGTTCCAACACCGGGGGCCGTTTTGTGCCCCGGCGCAATGCTGTGTTGACTCTTGGCATGTTTCAGTGCAAATGGAGGGCCGCGGACCTGAGGGAGGCCGGACAGGCCAGACTGCAGGCGGGGTCAGGGCTTTCGCAACAGCCTGGCCAGCGACCGCACAGACATGTTGGGCATGTAGGCCTCGCCCACCGCCCGGCCGACGCCCGGGAGCGACAACGGATCCTGGTACATCAAGTACAAGGGCTCATGGCGGGGCTTGAAGCGCTGTTTGAAGTTGGCGAGGGAGGCAAAACCGTAGACCGGTTCCAGGGTGCGGGCAAGCAATGCCAGGATCCGGCCCAGGTTGCCGTCTTCCGCGTCGGCGTTGGCGGAGCTGCTGGCCAGGGGCGAGCCCGACAGCGAAATGTATTCCACGGTCGCAGCGAAGTGGTGGACCGCCTGGGCAATGAGGTATTCCATCACCCCGTTGAAGGATCCTGCGTTGCGGCGCATGAAATCAAGCGTCCAGCTCACGACCTCACCCTGGGCAAACACCGGAAGCCAGCTCGTCACCGCGTGAATCTTCCCGGACGTGTCAACCGCCAGACAGAGCTGGACCTGATCACTCTTGAGCTCCTCAAGACCGCCGAGGGTGAACCCGAGTTCGGGCAGTGCCTGGCCGGAAACCCAGTCCTCGGAGATCTCGTGAACCTGGGTGCGCTGGCCCGGTGACAAGTCGCTGTAGCGGCACCACTGGGCAGTGACGCCAAGTTTCGCCGCCCGGTTCAATGCAGTGCGGACATTTTGCCAGTCCCTGCCCTTGAAGTCCATTGTTTGAATGTCCAAGAGTGTTTCCGCGGCAACCTGTATCCGCCGAAAACCACGTTGCTCGAGCAACTGGGCCGCGGCATCCGTCACCGAATAAAAACATGCCGTGAGCGATTCTTCGGAGCAAAAGTCCAGAAATTCATCCACAGCACCTGCGTACCCTGCCGGCTCGCCTATCGGCCCGCCCACGGTGACGGCAACCCCGCTGTGCGGCTGATACGCCACCCCTACCGTTCCCGCGGCGTTGAACCAGTACTGGTTGTTCGGCCACAAGGTCATCCACGACAGCGAGTCGCCTCCGCGCCGCACCAGCGCCTGTGCCCTCCCGCCGTCGGCCTCACCGCTGCGCAGGCGCCTGCTGAGGAACACCGCCAGGATGCTCACCAAGCTGAGCACCCACAGCACCGGCCCGCCAAAGCTAAAGAGTAGTTCGGAGAAGAAGCCGTGCGGATAAACGTTCGCCGAGTAATTAAAGGGAAAGGGATACGGCAGCACAATCCGCGGAATGCTCGCCACCAGGGCGGCCAGGCCGAGCGGATTGCCCAGGTTGCCTTCCACCAGCCACGCAACCGTGTAGATGCCCACCAGAACAAGCAAAGTCAGCGGCAGGAACACCAGCGAACGCCTCCGCAGGGCAGGATCGGGGTCCACCCGGAAATACCGGCGGAGGACCACCAACAGAACCGCTATGAGCACCGGCACAAGCACCACGGGGAGCAGCTCCCACACGGATTCGCTGATGCTCAGGGTGCGGCGTCCCCGGCGCAGGGGCAGCCCAAGTCCTGCAAAGACCTGAAAATAAACTGCCGAGACAATGCCAATAAGAATATGCAGGTAAACGGCGGCCCACAGGGCCAGCCGGTTGCCGCGCCGCAGCCCTTCGGCGCAAACAAGCAGCAGCACCATGGGCATCAATGCCAGCAAATGCCCGCCCGAGCCCATAAAGCCCAGATTGTGCTCCATCCCGTGGCACGCCGCACTGGCAATGCGGCAGCTGCCCTGCCACTGGGACAGCGTGGGGTCCTGGTTCGTGATCCAGGTGCGCATCACTGCCAGCGGGCCTACAGCCACATGCGCCACGGCGGCGGCCAGCGGGCCAACCGCAAAAACCGCCACCACCATGGCCAGGATCGTCCGGACTTCGCGGCTCGTGGACCGTCCCGCGGCACCGTGTCCGGCCGGTTTGAGGAAAAGCAATCCCAGGCCCAGCCCCGCCAACGAGCCAAGCAGGATAAAAATATGCTGGGCGTGGCCCACATACACGCTGAGCATCAACGACGCCGCCAGAACCAGGACCCGCACCCGCCGCCGCCACAGGAGGCTGATGCCCTGGCTGGCCGCCATCAAGGCACCGGCCGACGCCGCAAATGGCCCGAACAGCGTCGCCTGGTCCATCCCGGCCGGCAAGTCGACCTCGGCAATGCTGCCCAGGCCAAGGGCCGCTGAATACAGCACGACGGCGGCAACCTGGACAGCGATGAAAAGCCCAGCCGCGCGCAGGGTGCCAAGTGTGGATTCGGCAAGGCCCAGCACTGCCCCCAGCACTGCAACGCCAAGAAGGGCGGCGGCGCTGCTGGAGCTGAGGAACAGGGTGGTGAAAATATTCCACCAATGTGTGCTGAGCAAGTCTGTGGACTGGTACCCCCAGACCCCGGCAACCGTTCCCGGCAAGCGGTCAAGGAATGCCCCGGTCACCACGTGGACAACGATCGTGGCGCCCGCAAGGAAAGTACTCAGGGGAGCCCGCCGCACCCAGCTCCTCGCAGCCCGGGCAACCACAGACGCGAAAGGGGCCCTGCGCATGGAGTCCGGGCCCGCCAGCCCTGTGCCGGCGGGCAACGGGCCTTCACGGCGCACCCTCCCCGAAGAATCCGGTGGGGTTGTTCCCGGCGTGCTCATTCCAGGCCAATGCGGGAAGACACAAAGCCCAGCCCATGCGGCAGTGCGGCATTGACCACCTGCCAGGAGTGCCCCCCGTCGAACATGGCACTTTCAATTGTCATGCCGGACTTGCGGCCGGCAGATTCAAGCACTCTCACATTGGCAGAATACGCGGCATCCTGCCGTCCCGAGGCAAACCACCCGTGAATTTCAGGAAATTTATTGTGGGCCATCAAGGTCAACGGCAGCAGCGCATCAAAAGCAGCGGCGTCGCCGTGGAAGGCGCGCCCAATCGTCACGGCCCGGTTGACGGCGAGGGCCGGTTCCCTTTCGGGCGAAATTGACATGAAAGTTTGAAAAATGCCGGGATGCCGGGTGACCATCTGCATCGCACAGGTGCCGCCATACGAGAAGCCGCCCACCGCCCAATGGGCTGGGTTGGTGTCGGCGTCAAGGTTTGCCTTGATCCACGCGGGCACATCCCGGGACATGTATGTCCCGGCCCGGGACAGATCGGAATCCATGCACATGGTGTTGACCTCTTCGCTGCCGTTGGGATCCGGCATGACCACCAGCGGCGCCACGCCCCCATGGGCTGCGGCGTAGGAATCAAGCTCCTCGACCAGCGTCGAGGAGCGCAGCCACGACTCCGGTGACCCGGGCTGCCCGCTGACCAGGACCAGAACTGGCAGCACCGGCCGCGCGGGGGCAAAATAGGCCGGGGGCAGATACACCACGGCATTGCGGGCCTTGAATCCAGAGACAGTGCCAGGAATTGCCGCCGAAAGAATTGCTCCCGAGGTGGGCAGCCCGGCAGGTGCAGTCCACCGGACGCTCACCGGTGCCGACATGTACCGTGAGGCAGCACGGTGCTGCGGCGCCGGCGGGGCTGCCGTGGAGATCGCCAGCTGCGAATTCAGCAGGCTGCCAACTGTGGGGTACTGGCCAAAGACAGCGTTGAACTGGACCCCGGCAAGCAAGAGAACAACGAGGGTGGAGACCACGGCCAGTCCGCGGCGGGACGCAGAGTCTCCGGCAGTCCTGCCCGGCCGGGACGAACGGGAGGAACGACGGCGGCGCAAGCCTGCCAACGCCGTCGTGCTTCCCAAAACCAGGACCCAGAGCACCAGTGCAACGATGGCAACGACAGCTGCGGGAAGGTCTTCGGGCCACCAGTAAAACGCATGTATGACGGCCCAGCAGGCGGCCATGGAGACCAGGCAGGAGGCGGCCGCAGTTGCCGCGGCAAACAACCACCAGCGCAGTGAGCGCCGGACCAGGAGGAAAGCGACGGCGGCCGCACCCAGAAGCTGGAAAACGACGGGAAGGGGGCCGCTGATCAGGCTCAGCTCATGGATCCAGTTCACTCGGCAGCCAGTCTCTTTGAGGGTCACCCACTCAAAAAAGTGGAAGCTACGTTATGTTAACGGCAGAGACTGGGAACTTGCCGCACATCAGCGCCAGGTGCCCACGCCGATGTGCGGGCCTGCCTCCAGCCACGACGACAAGCCGGCGTAGGCGCCAAACTTCATGGCCAGCAGCACCTCGCTGCCTTCGTAGGACAACATTACGATGACAACGTCGGGCGGCACCCGGGTCAGTTCAAGTTCAGTGGGCTCGCGGCGGCCCACCAGCACAATCTTGCTGCGCTCCATCCTCCGCGCCGGGAGGGGGCTTAACGAAAGGAGCCGGACCCATTCAAGGACCGACTCCTGATAACGACAAACCCCCATTGCCCAGCGATTGTTCGCCGTGCAAATGGAGGCGTCAACTGTGCCCAGGGTGCGTCGCAATGTCATGCGGCGCACCCCGAAGAGGCACAGTACTACAACAACCAGCAGGAATGCTCCGGCCAGTGCGATGAACGGCATACCGAGTTCGTTCATCAATCGCGTGCTAGCGGATACCTGAGCCAGACGTTGCGCCGTCTTTCAACTGCGCATTGTCAGCAACGATTACAACCCGGTTGTCATCAACCGAGAAGAAGCCGCCGTCCACCTCAACATAGAAGCGGGATCCATCAACAGGGGCGATTTCCAGCAAGCCCGGCGCCAAAACCGCGAGCAAAGGGGTGTGACCGGGAAGAATGCCGATCTCGCCCTCGCTGGTAAACCCCTTGACCAGGGTAGCTGCACCCGACCACACACCGTGGTCGGCCGCTACGATTTCAACTTCGAGGTTAGCCATGATTACTTGGTCGATTCCTGGATTTTAGCCCACTGACGCTCGACATCATCCATGCCACCGATGTTGAAGAACGCCTGCTCGGCAATGTGGTCAACGTCGCCGTCGCAGATGGCAGTGAAGCCTTCAATGGTGTCCGCAATGGAAACCGTGGAGCCTTCTTCGCCCGTGAACTGCTTGGCCGTGTAGGTGTTCTGCGACAGGAACTGCTGGATGCGGCGAGCACGCGATACAACGATCTTGTCCTCTTCACCGAGCTCATCGATACCGAGGATCGCGATGATGTCCTGGAGTTCCTTGTTCTTCTGCAGGATCTGCTTGACACGGACAGCCGTGTCATAGTGAGCCTGGCCCACGTACTGCGGGTCAAGGATTCGTGACGTGGACGTCAGCGGATCGATGGCCGGGTACAGTCCACGGGAAGCGATTTCACGGGAAAGTTCCGTGGTCGCATCCAAGTGGGCGAAGGTCGCGGCCGGGGCCGGGTCCGTGTAGTCATCAGCAGGCACGTAAACGGCCTGCATGGACGTGATGGAGTGACCCTTGGTCGAGGTGATGCGCTCCTGCAGGAGACCCATCTCGTCGGCGAGGTTGGGCTGGTAACCCACAGCGGAAGGCATGCGCCCCAGCAGTGTGGAAACTTCCGAACCGGCCTGCGTGAAGCGGAAGATGTTGTCGATGAAGAGCAACACATCCTGGTTCTGCACGTCGCGGAAGTACTCAGCCATCGTCAGTGCCGACAAGGCAACGCGCAGACGCGTTCCCGGCGGCTCATCCATCTGGCCGAAGACCAGCGCGGTGTCCTTGAGGACGCCGGCTTCTTCCATTTCAACCCAAAGGTCGTTGCCCTCACGCGTACGCTCGCCAACACCGGCGAATACCGAAGTACCACCGAAGTTGCGGGCCACACGGGTGATCATTTCCTGGATCAAAACGGTCTTGCCGACACCGGCACCACCGAACAGTCCGATCTTTCCACCCTTGATGTACGGGGTGAGCAAGTCAATCGACTTGATACCGGTCTCGAGCATCTCCGTGGAGCCTTCGAGGCTGGCAAATGCCGGGGGCTTGCGGTGGATGGGCCAGCGCTCGGAGATGTTGAGTTCCGATTCCTGAACGTCAAGGGGTTCGCCCAAAACGTTGAAGATGTGGCCCTTGACGCCGTCGCCCACCGGCACGGTGATCGGGGCGCCAAGGTCCTGCACGCTGGTGCCGCGGACAAGTCCGTCGGTGGCCTGCAGGGAAATGGCGCGAATGAGGCCGTCGCCAAGGTGCTGGCTGGTCTCGAAGGTGATGGTCTTGGTCTCACCGTTGAGAGTGATCTCGGTGGTGAGTGCATTGTAAATGGCGGGAATGCCGTCTGCCGGGAATTCGACGTCGACAACCGGGCCGATGACGCGCGCGATGCGGCCTGTGGCACCGGCCTTCGCAGCGGTTCCCTGCTCGTTAAGTTGGGCAGTCATCTCTCTCACTTCACTTGTGTGGATGGCATTGAATAAGTATGAATCGGGCTGCTACGAGGCGTTGAGCGCGTCAGCGCCGGCAACAATCTCGGAGAGCTCCTGCGTAATTTCCGCCTGCCGGGCGTTGTTACGAAGACGCGTGTACTTCTTGATCAGGTCGCTGGCGTTGTCACCGGCAGACTTCATGGCGCGCTGGCGTGCCGCAAGCTCGGAAGCTGCTGCCTGCAAAAGTGCCGCGAAGATGCGTGACTCAATGTACCGCGGCAGCAAGGCGTCCAGGACGTCTTCCGGCTGCGGTTCGAATTCGTACAGCGGCAGCAGCTCGGATGAAGACTCAACTTCTTCCTCCACCACTTCCAGCGGCAGCAGACGAATTACCGTCGGCTCCTGAACAACCATCGACTTGAACTGGGTGAAAACGACATGAATCTCATCGACGCCACCCTCTTCAAAGTCTGTTGCGAAGTCCTCTAGCAGGGCCACGCGCAGTTCACGTGCAGTTTCAAATTCCGGGGCGTCAGTTCCACCGGTCCACACCTTGGTGTAATCGCGGCCCCGGAAGTCAAAGTACGCCTGAGCCTTGCGGCCGACCAAATAGGTCGAGACGTCCTTGCCTTCCCCGTGCAGCAATTCAATAAGGTGCTCTGCCTGCTTCAGTACGCTGGCGGAGTAGGAACCGGCAAGACCACGGTCTGAAGTCATCACCAATACCGCAGCCCGGCGGATCTGTTCGGGCTCGGTGGTCAGCGGGTGGTCGACCTCGGACTGGGACGCAACGGCAGAAACGGCACGGGTAATCGCATTGGAGTACGGCAATGACGCCGTGACACGTACACGTGCCTTTCCAATGCGGGACGCAGCGATAAGTTCCATCGCCTTGAAGATCTTTTGCATCGACGTGGTCGACGCGATCTTCTGGCGGTAAACCCGTATCTGGGCTCCCATGTTTGTCCTTTCCTTACCCTTGTTCAGGTTGCCGGCCCCGTGGGGCCGGCAACCTTCTCAGGGATGGTGTCAGCGTTTCTGCTTGACGATCTTTTCCTGGTCAACGTCCTCGGAGGCAAGAGCACCGAACTCTTCATGGCCGGCGCCAACCAGTTGGTCGTCGCCCTCCGCGAAAAAGCCCTTCTTGAAGGAGTCAATATTGGACTTGAGCGCGTCTACAGTCGAAGGCTCCAGCAAGTTGGTTTCAGCCAACGTGGTCAGGACCGACGTGTTGTGGCGCAGGTGCTCGAGGAATTCTGTCTCGAAGCGCAGGACATCCTCCACCGGGACGCTGTCCAGGTAGCCGTTGGTGCCCATCCAGATCGAAACAACCTGGTTCTCAACCGGGAACGGAGCGTACTGGCCCTGCTTGAGCAGTTCCATCAAACGCGCGCCGCGTGTCAGCTGCTGCTTTGTTGCGGCATCCAAATCGGAGGCGAACATGGCAAAGGCCTGCATGTCACGGTACTGGGCCAGATCAAGCTTCAAAGTACCGGCAACCTTCTTCATGGCCTTGACCTGCGCTGCACCACCGACGCGGGAGACAGAGACACCCACATCGACAGCGGGACGCTGGTTGGCGTTGAAGAGGTCCGACTGCAAGAAGATCTGACCATCTGTAATGGAGATGACGTTGGTCGGGATGTAAGCCGACACGTCGTTCGCCTTGGTCTCGATGATCGGCAGGCCGGTCATCGATCCCGCGCCGAGCTCGTCAGAGAGCTTGGCACAACGTTCCAGAAGACGGGAGTGCAGGTAGAACACGTCGCCGGGGTATGCTTCGCGGCCCGGCGGGCGGCGCAGCAACAGTGACACGGCGCGGTAGGCTTCAGCCTGCTTCGACAGGTCATCAAACACGATCAAGACGTGCTTGCCTGCGTACATCCAGTGCTGGCCAATGGCCGAACCGGCGTATGGAGCCAAGTACTTGAAACCGGCCGGGTCAGATGCCGGGGAGGCCACAATGGTGGTGTATTCCAAGGCGCCGTGATCAGCCAAGGTCTGGCGGACGGCAGCAATCGTCGATGCCTTCTGGCCGATTGCCACGTAAACGCAGCGAACCTGCTTCTTGACATCTCCGGAAGCCCAGTTGGCCTTCTGGTTGATGATGGCGTCAACGGCGAGGGCCGTCTTGCCTGTCTGCCGGTCACCAATGATCAGCTGGCGCTGGCCACGGCCGATCGGGATCATGGCGTCAATGGCCTTCATACCGGTCTGCAGCGGTTCGTGAACCGACTTGCGCTCGGTAACGCCGGGTGCCTGAAGTTCCAGGGCACGGCGGCCTTCGGATTCGATTTCGCCCAGGTCGTCAATCGGGTGACCCAAGGGGTCAACGACGCGGCCGAGGAAGTTGTCGCCAACCGGCACGGAGAGGATCTCCCCCGTGCGGTGGACTTGCTGGCCTTCGGCGATGCCGGTGAAGTCGCCAAGGACTACAACACCGATCTCGCGAGTGTCCAGGTTCTGGGCCAGGCCCAGTGTGCCGTCTTCGAAACGAAGCAGCTCGTTGGCCATGACGGAGGGAAGACCCTCCACCTTGGCAATGCCGTCACTTGCCGTGGTGACCCGGCCAACCTCGACGCGTTCCGCGTTGCCCGGTTCATAGGACGCTGCGAACTCATTCAAGGCATTGCGGACATCGTCGGCATTGATGGTCAAGTCGGCCATCTGCAGTCCCTGCTCTCCTAAGTTGTGGCTACCGCCGCCCAATAGTGGCTGCGGTGGCCTAAATGTTTGATTCAGTCTGTTGTGGACTGGCTGCCAAGAAACAAAAGTTTCTTAGACTGCCAACCGGCGGCGAAGATCAGCCAGTCGTGTGGCTGCGGTTGCGTCAACAACCTCATCCCCCACAACAACCTTGATTCCGCCGACCAATGCCGGGTCGATATTGACATTGATCTTCAATTCGCGACCGTAGAGATTGTTCAAGCCGGCCTGCAAACGGTTCAACTGCGCTTCGCTCAGGTCACGGGTGACACTGACGTAGGCAATCCAGCGCTGCTGGCGTTTGGCAACCAATTCCACGAAACGTTGCACCAGGGCCGTGGGCTTGAGCCCCCGGGGGGAAGTTACGGCCTGGCGGATCAACAACGCGGAGACGTCGCCGGACTGGGGCACAACCTTCAGCGCCAGGGCGCCCTTGGCCGAACCGGCAGCCTGTGCATCGTCAAATGCGCGTTGCAGTTCATGACTGGACCCAACAACTCGGATAAACGTGAAGAGTTCCTCTTCAAGCCTGTCCAGGTTGGCAGAACCGCCACCTTGACCTTCGGCAACCGCGATCGCCGACGTTGCTGCCAAGACTTCCAGTGCATCGCCCAGGTCACGTGCCGAGCTCCAGCGTGAGGCGATCAGTTCCAGAAACACTGACTGTGCATCGGCGCTGACCTTGCCTGCAATGAGCGTGGTGGCCAGGGCCGCCTTGTCCGCACTCTCACGAGTGGGATCGGTCAAGGCACGGCGCAGGCCGGCGTTGCTGTCCAGGAGCTCCAAGATTGCAAAAAGGTCCTGGGCCAATGCGATCGACGCAATGGCGAGCTTGGGTTCCAACGACTCCAGAGCCGCTGCCAATGACTTGCTCGATACACCTGCCATTACTTCGATGCACCCGCGTTCGACTGGTTTTCCAGATCGGCCAGGAAGCGCTCAACCACGCGGTTGGAACGCGCATCATCGTTAAGGGCTTCACCGACGATTTTGCCGGCAAGCGATGTAGCCAACGTGCCAACCTCGTTGCGGAGGGAGGTCACTGCGGCAACGCGCTCGGACTCGATCTGGACCTGGGCCTGGGCGGTGATGCGTGCAGATTCCTCTGCAGCCTTCGCCTTCAGGTCCGCCAGAATCTGGGCTCCTTCTGCACGGGCGGTCTCACGGATGCCATTGGCTTCCGTGCGAGCGTCCATCAGCTGGGCCTTGTACTGCTCCAAGAGGGCGTTAGCTTCGGCCTGGGCCTCTTCCGCCTTCTCAATTCCACCCTCGATGGCCTCTACACGGTCCGTGTATGACTTCTCGAAGATGGGTGCGATGTATTTCTTCACCACAAAGAGCAGGACAGCGAAAGCTACAGCCGTGACTAGAACTTCCCACCAGTTCGGCAGGAGCGGGTTTGCACCCTCACTAGCAGCGAGGATTACTTCTGCGGTAATCATTTCTCACTTATCCTTATCTGATATTCGTCCATGAAAATTTCAGCCCCGAAAAGACAGGACAAAAACGTCTTTGGACTAGACGCCAACGACGAAGGCGAAGACCAGGCCAAGGATGGCCAGTGCTTCTGCAAGGGCGAAGCCAAGCAGTGCGATGGGCTGCAGGATGCGCTGTGCTTCCGGCTGGCGTGCTACACCGTTGATGTAAGCAGCGAAGATCATGCCAACACCAATAGCCGAGCCAATTGCGGCCAGGCCGTAGCCAATCATGTTGAGCGAGCCGTGGAGTTCCATTTCGTTCCTTTCAAGATACCGGCGTTGTGCCGGCAGGTTGTGAGGTGATTCTATATTCGAGAAAACTAAGGGTGGTGCGGGGAAAGAATTAGTGTGAATCCGCGTCCAGGCTGCCCTGGATGTAGATTGCGGTCAGCAGCGTGAAGACAAATGCCTGCAGCACCATGATCAAGAGTTCCAGGAAATACATGGCCACGGAACCGGCGATCACTGCAACGCCGGTGGCGTTGAGCAGGATGTTGTCTTGTTCCATGATCAGGTACTGCGCGCCGCTGCCTGCCAGGATCACAATCATGTGACCGGCAAGCATTGTTGCCATCAAACGCAGCGAGTGCGTCATCGGGCGAACAATGAAGTTGGAGATGATTTCCAACGGCACCAACAGCGGCAGGATCCAGCCAGGTACACCTGTGGGAACGACTGCCAGCTTGAAGAAGCGGATGCCGTTCTTTTTCACGCCAACAGCAATCCACGTGAAGTAGATGATTGCAGCAATCGCATAAGCGCTGCCGGCGTGGGAGAAGGAAGGCAACTGCAGGAACGGAATGGCGCCAAAAATATTGTTCAGCAGCACAAACAGGAACACTGAGAACAGCAGCGGCACCCAGGGGCGGAAATTCTTCTCACCCATGATGTCGCGGCCAACTGTGTTGCGCGCGAAGCTGTAAAAGCCTTCGGCGAAGAATTGAACTCGGCCCGGAACCAGTTTCGGGTTTCGGATCGCGAGCTTAAAGAACACGGCGATCAAAACCACCGACAAGACGACCATGATCATCTGCTTGCCGAGCCCGGAGCCATATTCGGCCATCCAGGGAAGGATGTCGGGGAGGTGGGTGTCGCTAATCGTCGGTGGGATGAAGCCACCGTCATTCGAGGCCATCGGAAGCGCAAACGCGGTCAACGCGCTGTCCTCTCTGCAGTTTCGGTCATAGGGCAAGTGTGGTGGTCCATCAAAAGATGATCAGCACCGTGAAAAAGTCTGATGGTGGGATTCATTGCTATTTGCCATCATCTCGGCGACCATGCTGTTGATGATGCCGGGCCAGATAATACCCGCAGACAACCCCAATGGGTATGGCCGCGAACACAATCCATGCCGTTTGCAACAAAAAGTCCAGTCCCCACCCTATCAAACCCCAGAGCAGGATTCCGCCAATAATGTAGGTGTAGTCCAGCTTCCCTGCATTGTTCTTCGGCGGAACCACCACGTGCTGGCGTTCATTGTCGTCAGGTTTCTTATGTGTCATGGGCAGGATCCTTTGTGTCGCCGCCGGCCGGTGAATCCCCGCTTGCAGCATCGTCCTCCGGCGGACTTTTCGCCGCCGGTTCGTCAAAGATCAGGAAGCGCTGCCTGCTGAAAATGACCACCTCAGTGGCTTGCCACAGTAAGACACAAACCACTGCCGCCGCGGCAAACCACGGCTTGTTGAGCCAGGTGGGTGTGCCAAGTGCAAACAACACGGCCGCGAATCCAACCACTTTGACGAAATAGGTCATCACAAAGATGCCCATCACCGCTTCCGGCATTCTCTTGCCGAAGATGTGGCCCACAAGCAGGCTGAGGCCGAAAAAAGCCATCACCAAAAGCGAGCCAAACAAAACGCTGAGCACGCCGTCCTGGTCGGTGAAGATAAACGCCAGAACCACCATGAGGACGACGGCAATGCCGTCAACCAGAACACATTTTTTCAGGATGTTCCAGCTGGGGCTCGCGGAAGGACCAGAAGCCGCCAAGGTGCCGCGAACAGCACCGCCGGGGGCACTTTTGTCCTTCATGGGAACTCCATCATCAGGGAGGATCGCCCGGCCCCGCAGTCCAGCGACATCGAGAGATTCGAGGCAAGGCGGAGAAAGACGGGTGAATGTCACCACTGGAAATTCTACACGAGATAGAACTTGAATTCGACGCGGGCTCCCAACTGCGCCGTTGTTCCCGCTTCAGCTCCGGTGTTTCAACCGGGGCCGCGGACTCGCCCCGGCCCGTGGTTTCGGTTCGGCCCTGCGGGTTCTACCCGGCTCCGTCGAGACGCCCGGCACGCCCCTTCAGGGCCTTCTGGAAGAGGGTGGGTGTGCGCAGATAAAGCAACACAACCACAAAACCGGCGGCCGTGGCCACAATCTGGGCCACTTCTCCGCCCTGGGCTGCCAGTATTCCCAGAATGCTGACAAGAATCGTCGCCGTGCAGACAACCGCCGTGGCCTGGACATGGCTCAGGCCAACGATTGTCAGCCGCTGGTACACGTGCTGGCGGTGGGCTGCATACCAGCGCTCACCGGCCAGGAGCCTGCGCAGGAATGTCACAAAGGTGTCGGTCAGGTAAATCAGCACCGGCGAGAAAATGTATTCAACAGGCACGCCCACCAAAAACGCGCACATGGCCGTCACGGCAATCGACGCACCAAGGAGGTAACTGCCAACATCGCCAAGGAAAACCTTGTTGCGGCTCAAGTTCCAGGGCAGGAAGCCGGTGAACGCCATGGCGATCGCGATGCCCACGTAGACCAGCCAGCCGTGGCCCGCCACAAACCCGGCATAGGCGTAAAATCCGCCCACGAGCAGTCCGTGGGTGCCGGAAATTCCGTTGATGCCGTCCATGAAGTTCGTGACGTTGACATACGCGGCCACGGCAATGGCACCGGCCGGAATCAGCCAGAGCTGCTGCTGGCCGGGGTCGATGATCGCCACTGCGGCCGTGGCGAGTCCGCCCACGGCCAGCTGCAGTCCGGCCCTGACCTTCACCGACAGTCCGCGAATGTCCTCAATCCAGCCAATGGCTGCTGCGGCAAGCACGACGGCGAGGATCACCACAAGCGTCAACGACGCCCGCTGCGCATCCCCGCTCTGCGGGAGGAAAACCGCCACGAGGATCGCGGCGGACAAGGCGGCCGCCGTCGTAATTCCCATCCCGCGGATGGTGGGCTCCGTGTGGGACGAGCGGGCGTTGGGTACGTCAAGGACCCCTGCCCTCGCCAACAGCGGACGCACACCCAGCGGGAGAAGGAGTGCCAAGACAAGTGCGACGGCGCCAACGGTGATCTGTGCCCAGGTTTCCATCATGCGCCTGCCGCGACGTCGCCGTCGGACTCGTCAATGCTGGGGGCGTCGGGGCCTGCCTCGTCGCGGCAGCGCTGCAGCCACAGCGCCAGGTCCAGTTCCGCCGGGTTCAGTGGCCGGGCGTGGGTGTGCGAAATTTTGGCGTGGCCGTCCGGGTCATTGACCTCGTCGTCGCCGGTGAGCTGTTCGTGCAGCTTTTCCGAGGGCCGCAGGCCGGTGATCTTGATCTTGATGTCACGTCCGGACATGGCGATCATGCGTTCTGCCACGTCCATGATGCGCACGGGCTCGCCCATGTCCAGGATCAGCACGTCGCCGCCGTGGCCGATGGCGCCGGCCTGGATGACGAGCTGGCAGGCTTCCGGGATGGTCATGAAGAACCGCGTCACATCGGGGTGGGTGACTGTGACGGGGCCGCCGTTGTTGATCTGGTCGGTGAACAGCGGGAGCATCGAACCGCGGCTGCCGATGACGTTGCCGAAGCGGACCGACACGTAGCGTTTGCCTGTCTCCCCCGCCATCCAGGACGTAAGCTTTTCAGCCGCGCGCTTGGAGTGGCCCAGTGCGGTGGTGGGGCTTGCCGCCTTGTCGGTCGAGACGTTCACGTACGTCTCAACATCGACGCTGCGGGCCGCCTGGAGCACGTTCAGGGAACCAATGACGTTGGTCTGCCAGCCTTCTTTGGGGTACATCTGAAGCAGCGGTGCGTGTTTGAGCGCGGCAGCATGAAAGACAACCTCCGGGCGGCGCTTGGCAAAAATGTCGTTCAGGGATTCGGCGTCCCTGATGTCAGCCAGCACAATGTTCGCATCGTCGAGCAGGCCGTGGCCCTCGATGGAAAGCTGCGTGTGCTGCAGCCCGGATTCGTCACGGTCGAGCATGATGAGTTCCGCAGGGTCGAAGCTGTTCAGCTGGCGGCACAGCTCGGATCCGATCGAACCGCCGGCCCCTGTGACAAGCACCCGCTTGCCCCTGACGTAGCCGGCAATTTGTTCCACCTGGGTTTCCACGGGTGTGCGGCCAATGAGGTCGGCGACGTCGATTTCACGGAAATCGGTCAGTCCGCCCTTGTTGTCCCGGTTGGTGTCGGGGCTGAGCATCTCCTGCAGCGGCGGGAGCACCAGCACCTTCACGCCAAGGCCCGAGACGCTGTCGGAGATTTCGCGGATCCGCTTGGCGTTGAGGTGGGTCATGGCCAGCACGATCACCGTTGACCTGGTGCGCTTGATGATTTCAGGGAGCTCATGGCCCCCGCCCAGAACGCCGACCGAGCTGAGGCGCAGGTGCTTTTTCGCCGAGTCATCATCGATGAGCCCCACGGGAACGTAGGGCGATTCCGGGTCCTGGACCATGCGGGTCACGAGTGAATTGCCGAGAAAACCGGCACCGTAAATCAAGGTCTTTTGGGCTTCCTCACCAAAAATCGGCTTGCCCTCAACATAGAGCCGCTTGGCATACCGCACTGCCGCCATGGAAAGTGCTGCAAAGGGGAACGCAATAACTGCCACGGAACGGGCGATGTGCAGCTCATTGATGAATACCGACAGAAGAATACTTGTGACAACACCCACTATCGATGTCACTGCAATCAGCACACGGGCCTCTTGAATGCTGCCGAAGATGTAGCGTCCCCGGTACAGTGCCATGTACCAGCCGGCGATAAGCTGGGTGGCAACGGCGATGGCCATCAGAACCGCCAGGCCGGGGAAGTTGATCAGCTTCACATCGAGCTCATAACGCAGCAACACGGCAAGCATCAGGGCAATCACCCAGCACAGCGAGTCAAGAATTCCTTGTGACCAAAGCCATAACCGCGGCTTGCTTTCGGCGTCAGTGGAAGTGAGCCCTGCTTTTCCGTATGGCTGCGTGCTTGAGGTATTCAACGTGATTCGTATTTCCGTATTCTGCCAAGGTGTTGCCCGCAAAGGCACTGTTGTCCACGGCGCAACAGTCCACGGGACTGAGGCTGTACTAAAGTGGAGGCTACACAAGAATAGTAATCCCTTCCGATGACTACTCACTGCTTAGCCGTGCCGGATGCCGCGGAACACCGCAGGCACCACCCGAGAGGACCCTCCTTGACCGATTCCGTTGCCGTTGCCGCCGTGACCTTTGACAGGCCCGACGACGTACGCACATTGTTGGGAGCCCTTTCACAGCAAAGCCACACGCCGCACGCCATTGCCCTGGTTGATTCGGGCACGCAATCCGTTGAGGACATCGCCGCCGAGGCTCCTGCCGAGGTCAGCTACGTCCGTTCGCTGGCCAATCTTGGCGGTGCCGGCGGTTTCTCCCTGGCCATCCTGAACGCCATCGCCTCCGGTGCCGAGTGGGTCTGGATCATGGACGACGACGCCCACCCGGAAGACCCCGCCTGCCTGGCCACGCTGCTGGCGGCTGCCAAGGCCCGCGAACTTGATGTTGTTGTGCCGCTCATTGTGGCACCCGGGGAACCCACCAAGCTGTCCTTCCCGTTCCGCATTGACGGCCACCTGACCCATGAACGTTCAGTGGTTGAACCGCTGGGCTTCATTGAGAATGTGGGCCAATTCTTCAACGGGGCACTCATCCGCACCGACGTGTTCTTCAAGGTGGGCCTGCCCGACCTGCGCCTGTTCATCCGCGGCGACGAAACCGACTTCATGCTCCGCCTCCGCCAGGCCAAGGTGAAATTTGGCACCGTCACCTCGGTGGCCCTGACCCATCCTGCCGGCTGGGGTGAGGTGCAGGAAGTGCTCGGCGACCGCCTGCACGTGCTGGTCCCGGAAACCCCGTTCAAGAGCTTTTACTACTACCGCAACCGCGGCTACCTCACCCGCAAGCACCTCCGCGTGCGCTCCTTCGTGGCTGACGCCGTCGGATATCCGCTCTTCTTCCTCAAAAAGGGCGACCTCAAGGGCCTGGCCAAATGGGTCCGCACCTACGGGGCCGGACTGCGGGGCGCAAAATTCGGCCCCATGAAGGACCAAAAGTTTTGAGTCTGGACCGGCGCGAGCGCTTCTTCATTGTCATCACCACGTTCAACCGTGTGGGTTACCTGACCGACCTGCTGGCCTCCGTCGCCGCGCTGACCCCAGCCCCCGACGGCATCATCATCGTCAACAACGCCAGCACCGACTCCACCGACTCGCTCGTTGAGACAGTGCGCGGACAGTTTGCCGCCCTGCCGCGGCCAATTTCGGTGGTGCACCACCGCCTCGCGGAGAATGTTGGCGGTGCCGGCGGATTCTCGGCGGGCGTGGACCGCGCCCTGGCCGAGGGTGCCCAGTGGATGTGGCTGATGGACGACGACGTCACGTGCGTTCCCGGGGCCATCGGCGCCTTTGGCCCGTGGATGGATAAATACGACGCCCTCGTGGGCCGCCGCTACGACGCCGCCGGGAAGCCGTTTTACTGGCAAAACAATTTCAACACCTTCCTGGGATTCCCCCTGCCGGTGCGCGGGGACGCCTTTGAGGAGTCAAACGAATTTGCCACCAACGTCGGTTGCTTTGAAGGCATGCTGCTGCATTCAGACGCCGTCAGGGGCGTCGGGCTGCCGGATCCGCGCTTCTTCCTGACCTGGGACGACACCATCTACGGCTGGCAGATCTCCCTCCAGCGCCCCGTCATGTACGTCAACGAATTTGTGCTGCACAAGGCCAGGGCCCAACGCAGCATCGACCTGCGCATCAGGCACCTCAACGATTCTTCCGACCTGAGCCGCTACTACGTAATGCGCAACCGCGGCCTGGTTGCCCAGTACCTGCGCGCCCACGGCAAGTTCAACCGCTTCGGGTTTGGCCTGGGCACCGCACTGACGGCCGCCAAGGAGCTGCTGCGGCTCGTGGGGGTTGAGAAGACATTGCGCGGCACCGGCCGGCTGCTTGCCGGCTGGCGCGAATCGCGCAGGATCCTGGCGGCCACCGATTTTGAGACCATGCCCCCACTGGAAAGCAATGTCCAACATGACTGACAATTCTTCAGGCTTGCGCTGGCTCGTCCTCGGTTCCACGGGTTTCGTCGGCACTGCCATGGTCGCTGAACTGCGCGGCCGCGGTTTCACTGTCGACACCCTGTCCGCGCCCAGGCTCCTTGCCGTCGCTGAATCGGCGGGGGAACTTGCCGAGGAGGCGCATGCCGCCGCAACCGCTGCGGGTTCGGGCGACGGAGCTGCGGCCGCGTTTGTTTCGCTGCGCCAGGCGTTTGCCGGCGTCGACGTCGTCGTCAATGCCGCAGGCCTGGCAACTCCCGGCGACGGCGAATCGCCTGCCTTGACTGGTGCCAATGCGCTGCTGCCGGCAGTCATCGCCCTGGCTGCACGGGCCGCGGGAGTGCGCCGCCTGGTCCACCTGAGCAGCGCGTCGGTCCAGGGACACCGCCGGGTCATTGACGAGAGCTCCGACCGCGCCCCGTTTTCAGCGTACTCACGGTCCAAGGCACTGGGCGAGGAAGTTCTGGAACTGCTGGCCCGGGAGTCATCCGCTTCCGCCGCGACCGACTGGGTCACCGTCCGGGCAACATCGGTTCAAGGACCGAACCGGCCCACGACGCTGTCCCTTGCCAGGGTGGCCGCATCGCCGCTGGCATCCGTCGCGGCTCCGGGCACCGCCCCCACACCCGTGAGCTCAATCAACGCCTTGGCCTGGTTTGTGGCGGAAACCGGCCGGCACCAGGGAATTGTTCCTGCCTTGGTCCTTCAACCCTGGGAAGGACTTTCGGTCAGTGACGTTCTGGCCGCTGCAGGCGGCCGCACTCCCCTGCGCCTGCCGCAGTGGATGTGCAACGCCGTCCTGGCCGGCGGATATTTCGTGTCCAGGCTGCTGGGCGAGCGTCTTCACGGACCCATCCGCAGGGTGGAACTGATGTGGTTTGGCCAGGCGCAGTCTCCTGGCTGGGCGGAATCGGCAGGGATCAGCCCGGCTCCAGCCGTGCGTGCAGTGCTTGAACGGGCCCAATCAGCCAGGACCGCCCAAAAGGGACACTAGCGACACCGGCATCCTGCCTTTGCCGGACATCTGAAGGTCACCGGATGCCGGCCCCGGGCGCACCGCCCGGACCGAAATGACAGGTACCTGCGGCTCTGAATTTAGGGGCCACAGCTGCGCTGTAGGGCTAGGACTTCGCGTCGGCCGGGTCCTTGGCGTCGCCGGCTCCGGCTGCATCCTTCTTCGCCAGGTCAATGGCAGGAACAGGCTCCCGGGCAGGTTCAGCCGCACTCCCGGCGTCGTCCTTCTTCCCAAGATCGAGTCCGGGAGCCGCATCTTCGGCAGTTTCCGGAGTTTCGGCCGTTTCCGCGGGGACGTTTTTCGTCAAGTTCACCGGGGACCAGATTTCCGGCTCCACATCCGCCCCGAGGGCGCTGGGGATCATCCGCTGAATTTCTTCCAGGGAGATGGCGCCCTCACGGACCACGCGCAGGCGCAGGCCTGTCGCGTCGACGATGGTTGATGGCGTGCCATCGGTGCCTTCCAGCGGACGGAAGCCGCCCTCCAGGTACACCTCCACAGACTCGGCCAGCTGGGTGCGGGCCTCCGAGGCCGTCTGGGCGGCGGATTGGCCGGTCCTGTTGGCGCTTGAAACGGCAAGCGGGCCGGTGATGGTGAGCAGGTCCAGTGCCAGCTGGTCGTCAGGGACCCGCAGCGCCACAGTCCCAACCGTGTCCCCCAGATCCCACGTCAGTGTCGGCTGGGAGTGGAAGATCAAGGTGAGCGGGCCGGGCCAGTACTTTTCAGCCAGCTTGCGGGCGTCGTCGGAAATTTCGACGGCGAGCCCCTCCATTGTGCCAATCCGTGGGATCAGCACGGGCGGGGGCATGTTGCGGCCGCGCCCCTTGGCCGCCAGCAGCGTCGCCACTGCCTGCGGGGAGAATGCGTCTGCAGCAATGCCGTAGACGGTGTCGGTGGGCATGACGATGACCTGCTTCGCTGCAATGGCTTTCTGGGCATGGGCCAGGCCTTCAGCGCGTTGGGCTTCATTGGTGCAGTTATAGGAAGAAGTACTCACAGACTCATTCTTTCATCATCGCGCCCATGGGGTTGAACGCGGCTGGCCAATCACGAAGTTCACCTGCTGCACGCTAGCGGCGGCAGCCGCTGGTTGCCCTGTCACGTCCGGTCAAATCCAGGTGGGTGCGCACATCGTCCCAGTTCCCGCTCTGGTTCAGCAGTTCCGTCATCCGTTCGGCCTGCACTTCGGCGTGCTCCATGACGAAGTAGCCGCCGCGCCGCAGCAGGCGTGCTGCGGTGGCTGCTGCCGCCGTGGGCATTTCCATGCCGTCGGCTCCCCCACCGTAAAGGGCCATGTGGGGATCGTGCAGGCGAACTTCAATGTCCCGTGGAATTGCGTCGGCTGGAATATACGGCGGATTTGAAACAACCACGTCAACCGTACCGTCGAGTTCGCCCAGGGCGTCCCGCATGTCGCCGTGGACAAGAGTTGCCCCGGTTCCGGCCAAATTTCTCTCGGCCCACGGAAATGCCTCGTCGCTGAGTTCCACGGCATGGACCCGGACACCCGAAAGCTCTGTGGCCAGCGCAGCGGCGATGGCACCGGAACCTGTGCCAAGGTCAACGGCAAGGAGTTCAACACCATCCCCACGTTCCTGGCGCAGTCGTGTTAATACGTCAATCGCCAGTTGCACCACGGACTCAGTTTCGGGCCTGGGCACAAAAACTCCCTTGCCCACTGCCAGCTCCAGATGCCTGAAATACGCCACTCCGGTGATGTGTTGCAGCGGTTCACGAGCCGCCCGTCGTGTAATGAGGTCGCCGTACCCATCAGGAGACACAGCTGTGCCAAATAACATGACGGCGAGTTCGCCACGGCTGACATGCAACAAGTGCGCCGCCAACAGTTGAGCATCCACCGACGGTGAAGGCACGCCCGCTGCCGCAAGGAGTGTCGTCGCGCTTTTCACGGCGTCCGCCAGCAGCACGCCATCCGGCGACTGGTGACTAGTCACCCAAGGCGTCCAATCGTGACTGCTCATCCAACTGGATGGCCGACTGCACCACGGGCTCCAAATCGCCGTTCATGACGGCATCAAGGTTGTACGCCTTGTATCCCGTGCGGTGGTCGGCGATCCGGTTTTCCGGATAGTTGTATGTGCGGATGCGCTCGGAACGGTCCATGGTGCGGATCTGTGACTTGCGGGTGGCCGAGTTCTCAGCGTCGATGATGGCCTGCTGATGGGCAAGGATGCGGGCACGGAGCACCCGCATGCCGGCCTCACGGTTTTGCAGCTGCGATTTCTCGTTTTGCATGGCGACGACGATGCCCGTGGGAAGGTGTGTGATGCGCACGGCGGAGTCGGTCGTGTTCACGGACTGTCCGCCGGGACCGGAGGAACGGTACACGTCAATCTTGAGATCGTTTTGGCTGATGTCCACTTCCTCGGGTTCATCAACTTCAGGCAGCACCAAGACACCCGCGGCGGAGGTGTGGATGCGTCCCTGGGACTCGGTTGCCGGCACGCGCTGGACACGGTGCACGCCGCCTTCAAATTTCAGCCGTGCAAAGACACCCTCCGCAGGATCGTTGGAGCGTCCCTTGACAGCGATGGAAATGTCCTTGTAACCGCCAAGGTCCGACTCCGTGGCCGAGATGATTTCGGTCTTCCATCCGCGCGAATCGGCGTACCGGGTGTACATGCGCACCAGATCCGCCGCAAAGAGCGCAGCCTCGTCGCCGCCTTCACCGGCCTTTACTTCAAGAATTACATCCCGGGCGTCATCGGGATCACGCGGAATCAACAGCCGGCGCAGCTTCTCCTGCGCTGCCGCCAACTGGCCCTCCAAAACAGGAACTTCAGCGGCAAACTCTGCGTCTTCGGCGGCCATTTCCTTGGCCGCCTCAAGGTCATCACCAATGGATTCAACCTGGTGGTACCCCTCAACCACGTTGCTCAGTTCCGCATACCGGCGGCCCAGCTTGCGTGCCAGCCGCTGGTCGGCATGCACTTCAGGCTCACTCAGGCGCATCTGCAGCTCGGCGTGCTCATCAAGCAGCCCATGGATGGATTCAAACATTTCAAAAACCTCTCTCGACGTCAGTCAAGTCTAATTACTCAAATGGATCGGAACACGCTGTGCTTAACGCACAAAACCGCCGTCGTTGTGAAGGGGCCCCGGGAGCGGCACCGGGCGCCCGCGAAGCGGGCGGGGCCCCTTCACAACAGAGGCGGTTTCGTTACTTCAGCTATTTGTCTTGTTCGGCCTTGGAGCCCAGGGTTGTCTTCTGGATCTGCATGAGGAACTCAACGTTTGACTGGGTTTCACGGATCTTGGAAGTGAGCAGTTCAAGCGACTGCTGCATTTCCAGGCCGGAGAGCACGCGGCGCAAACGCCACATGATCTTGACTTCGTCCGGGGACAGCAGGTTCTCTTCACGCCGTGTGCCCGAGCCGTTGACGTCAACGGCGGGGAAGATGCGCTTGTCGGCCAGCTGGCGTGAGAGGCGGAGCTCCATGTTGCCGGTGCCCTTGAACTCTTCGAAGATGACCTCGTCAGCCTTGGAACCAGTTTCCACCAGTGCCGTGGCCAGGATGGTCAGCGAGCCGCCGTTTTCAATGTTGCGGGCTGCACCGAAGAAGCGCTTCGGCGGGTACAGCGCTGCCGAGTCAACACCACCGGAGAGGATGCGTCCCGAGGACGGTGCAGAGTTGTTGTAGGCACGGCCCAAACGGGTCATGGAGTCCAACAGAACCACAACGTCCATGCCCATTTCCACCAGGCGCTTGGCGCGCTCGATGGAGAGCTCGGCAACCTGCGTATGATCATCGGCGGGGCGGTCAAAGGTGGAGGCAATGACCTCACCCTTGACAGTGCGCTGCATGTCGGTGACTTCTTCAGGGCGTTCGTCAACCAAAACCATCATGAGGTGGACCTCAGGGTTGTTGATCGTGATCGCATTGGCAATCGACTGCAGGATCAAGGTCTTGCCGGCCTTGGGCGGGGACACGATCAAGCCGCGCTGGCCCTTGCCGATGGGGGCCACCAGGTCAATAACACGGGGCCCAACCTTCTTGGGGTCGGTTTCCAGGCGCAGGCGCTCGGACGGGTACAGCGGAACGAGCTTGGAGAACTCGACACGGTCCTTGAGCTCGTCCGGGTTCTTGCCGTTTACACTCGTGACCCGGACAAGGGCGTTGAACTTCTGACGGGCGCTCTGCGCCTGGCTGCGGTCTTCGCCTTCGCGCGGTGCACGGATGGCACCAACCACCGCGTCGCCCTTGCGCAGGTTGTACTTCTTGACCTGGTTCAGGGACACGTAGACATCGTTGGAACCGGGCAGGTAGCCGGAAGTGCGCACAAACGCGTAGTTTTCCAGGATGTCCAGGATGCCGGCCACGGGCAGCAGCACGTCGTCCTCGGTCACCTCGGTGTCGTCAAAGTCCGGGCCCTGGTTGCGGCCGCGGCGGCGTTCATTCCTGTCACGGAACCGGTCATTGCGATCGTTGCGGTCGTTGCGGCTGTTGTTGCCACTGCGGTCGTTGCGGTCGTTGGAATCGTTTGAGTTCCGGTCACGACGGTTGCGGCGGTTGCGGTTGTTGCGTGAGCCGTCATCGTCGTCGTTGTTGTTGTTGCTGTTGTTGCTTGAACGCTCGGCTGCCGGGCGGTCGGCACCGTTGCGCTGGTTCCGCTGGTTGCCACGTTGGTTGCGGCCGGAGTTTTCACCGTTTTCGCCCTGGTCCGAGTCGCTCTGGGAAGCCTGGGCGCCCCTGTCGGCAACTGCTGTTTCGGCAGGCTCGGCAGCAACGGAGCCATTGTCGGTTGCAGTCTCGGACGCGGAATCGTGCTGGCGTCCACCACCCTGGGACCGACGGTTGCGGGTGCGCGGCTGGCGGCGGTTTTCGCCGTCATGTTCGCCTGCAGCGGCAGACTGGCTGCCTGAATCGGCAGTGGCAGGCTCGACGGCGGCAGTCTCCTGTGCGGGGGCTGCTGCCGAAGTGCCGGCTTCCTGTGCGGCAGGCTGTGAAGCCGCGCCGCTTGTTGCGCCGGTTCCGGTTCCGGTGGTGATGATGCCGTCACTGCTGCCTGCACGGCGGCTGCGACCACGGCCGCGGGCCGGGCGCTCAGCAGCAGTGCTGGAATCGCCCGTGGCAGCTTCGGTGGTGTTGCTTGTGGCGGTCTCGGCCGGGGCGGCAGTTGTGTCAGCAGTCTTCTTGGCTGCGGAGCCGCGCCTCGACGATGTGGCAGGAGCGGAAGCCGCGGGCGCCTGCTCTGCAGTCTTGGCGTTCGAGCGCGCCGGGCGGTCAGCTACTGAGGAGCCGCGCTGATGCGCTGAAATTGCGTCAACAAGATCGCCCTTGCGCATCCTGGAGCCACCGGTGATTCCCAGTTGGCCTGCCAGAATTTGCAGCTGGGCCAGCTTCAGTCCAGCCAAGCCCGTGGACTTGGCAGGTGCTGACGTAGCGGTGGTGTCCAAATCAGCAGCCTTTGGAGCAGCGGCTGAAGTTACGGTTTCGGTCACGAAGGATCCTTCCCCCTCGATGGCGGGCCCAGTTCTTGGGGCCGCGATGATTAGTGTCAGACCTCCCAGTTGCTGCCGCACTGGCTGGCAATGGGAAAAATCTGAGGTTCCATTCCTGTCCCTGAATACGGCGGGTGCAGGGAATGGTGTAGTTCACTCTTTGAATCAAATCTCAAATGGGAGCGATTCTAGGACCAACGCGGCGGCTGCCATTCGCTGCTCCAGCGGTCACCGCGCAAGATAGCGCCGACCGTAAGAGTGGCATCAAGTGTCCTATAAACATTGTTCATTTCCACACTGGCCAGATGGCAGCCATTGAGGGAAAGGTGTTTATGGGCTACGGATGTACTTCCACTTTAGCACCTTCATGGTCAATCTGAAGCCGCAAAACCCGCCAAGACACGCCGTGTTCGGATGGATCTTGTGAATTGGCGCCCATGGTGGTGATGTGGTGCACAATCGCGTCGGCCTCGGCACCGCCGTTTGCCAGCACCATGACGGTGGGTCCGGCGCCTGAGATAAACGCCGCATGGCCCTGCGACCGCAGCTGGGCGACGAGGTTGGCGCTTGCCGGCATGGCTGCGGCGCGGTAGTCCTGATGCAGATAGTCACGCGTGCCGGCAAGCAGCAGCGCCGGATCCGCCGTCAAGGCATGCATCAGCAGCGCCGCCCTGCCGGCATTGGCTGCCGCATCGGCGTGGGCAACAGTGGCCGGCAGCATGCCGCGGGCTTGTGCCGTTTTCAGTTCAATGTCGGGAATGGCAACGACGGGAACAACCACGCTCGACGGCGTGACCTTGGCGCTGGCCCATCCCGCGGCTTCCCGCCAGGACACGGCCACGGCACCAAAAATGGCCGGGGCAACATTGTCCGGGTGGCCCTCAAGTTCCGAGGCCAACTGCAGGACCCACGCTTTGTCCCTGCTGTCCTCGGGTGCCACCAGTGCGTTGGCCGCCATGATGGCGGCCACGATGGCCGACGCCGAGGAGCCCAGGCCACGGCCGTGCGGAAGTACATTGCTTGCCGCAATCCGCAATCCCCCACGGCTGTAGCCAAGGCGCGCCCAGGCAGTATCCATGGTCTGCACCACCAGGTGGCTGGCATCCCGGGGAAGCTCATCCACCCCTTCCCCGCTCAATTCAAACTCCAGCCCGGGCCCGGCCAGCACCGTGACGCTCAGTGTGTCGTAGAGCGAAACTGCCAGGCCCAGCGAATCAAAGCCCGGGCCCAGGTTGGCGCTGGTGCCGGGAACCCGCACAGTGGCAGTGGTCCCGGGTGCCGGTGTTTTCAAGGGCGGATTGTGCGAGGGCGGAGTTGCCAGTGGCGGGGATGTCATGGGGGACCCTGTCATGATGGTGTGCTGTTAGTCCGTCAGGCCCAGTGCGTTGGCAACAGTCACGACGTCGAAGGCAACAGACTTCGGCTGCACCGAGCTGCCGTCTGCATTCTTCAAGGCCCAGTCCGGGTCCTTCAAGCCGTGGCCGGTGACAGTGATGACAATGGTTTTTCCGGTGGGCACCTCGCCGGCCGCCTGCTTCTTGATCAGTCCCGCAACGCCTGCTGCCGAACCCGGCTCAACGAAGACGCCTTCCTTGGCTGAAAGCCAGCGGTGTGCTGCCAGGATTTCCTCGTCGGTGACGGCTTCGATGAGTCCGCCGGACTCGTCGCGCGCAGCAATGGCCAGGTCCCAGGATGCCGGGTTGCCGATGCGGATTGCCGTGGCAATCGTGTCGGGCTCGGTGATGGGGTGGCCCGCAACGAAGGGGGCCGAGCCGGCTGCCTGGAAGCCCCACATGACGGGGGTGTGCGTGGAGACTGCGGGCAGGATGCCGTTCTCAGCCGATTCGTACGGGGCGCAGTATTCCTTGTAGCCCCTCCAGTACGCGCTGATGTTGCCCGCGTTGCCAACCGGCAGCACGTGGTAGTCGGGGGCGTCGCCCAAGGCGTCAACCACTTCGAAGGCGCCTGTCTTCTGGCCCTCGATGCGTGCCGGGTTCACCGAGTTCACCAGGAACACCGGGTAGGAGTCGGCAAGCTTGCGGGCCACGTCCAGGCAGTTGTCAAAGTTGCCCGCCACCTGCAGGATGGTGGCACCGTGCGCAACGGCCTGGCTCATCTTGCCCATGGAGATCTTGCCTTCGGGCACCAGCACCGCACAAGTCAGGCCGGCAGCCTTGGCGTAGGCGGCCGCCGACGCCGAGGTGTTCCCGGTTGAGGCGCACACAACAGCCTTGGCACCGGCGGCAACGGCAGCCGTCATGGCCATCGTCATGCCGCGGTCCTTGAAGGACCCGGTGGGGTTCATGCCCTCCACCTTCAGGTAGACGGTGCAACCCGTCAGCTCGGAGAGGTGCCGGGCATGCACCAACGGTGTCCCGCCCTCACCCAGGGTGATGATCTTGGTTTCAGCCGTTACCGGCAAACGCTCTGCATATTCGCGGACAACCCCGCGCCACTGGTGAGCCATTAGACTCCCTCCACCCTCAAGACACTAGTAACTGAATTTATGACGTCGAGGCCGTTAATGGCCGCAACGGTTGCTGCCAGGGCAGCTTCGCCCGCACGGTGGGTGACAATGCGCAGCTCGGCAGTGCCGGGCCCCTCATTCTCGCCCGGTTCGCGGTGCACTGTCTGCCGCATCGACTCAATCGAGACACCGTTCTCGGCAAAGAGTGCTGAAATTTTGGACAGGACGCCGGGCTGGTCAGCCGCGTCCAGATCGATGTAGTACCGCGTGGACACTGCCTCAATCGGCAGCACCGGCAGCACCTCAATCGTGGAATCGGTGCGCCCGGGGCCGCCCAGCACGAGTCGGCGGGCCGCTGAAACAACATCGCCCATGATGGCCGACGCGGTTGGTGAACCACCGGCGCCGGCGCCGTAGAACATCAGCTCCCCGGCGGACTCGGCTTCCACGAACACGGCGTTGAACGCGCCGCGGACGGCCCCGAGGGGATGTTCGCGGGGCAGCAGCGTGGGATGAACGCGGACGCTGACGCCCGAGGCGGGCAGGCCGCCGTCGTTCTTCCCGGCAGTGGCGGGCGCCTCAATCTTCTCGGCAATCGCGAGCAGCTTGATGACGTATCCGGCATCCTTGGCGGCCGCAATGTCCGAGGCAGTGACGCCGGTGATGCCCTCGCAGTGCACGTCCTCCAGCGCAAAGCGCGTGTGGAAGGCGAGCGAGGCGAGGATGGCTCCCTTGGCCGCTGCGTCATGGCCCTCGATGTCCGCGGTGGGATCGGCCTCGGCGTAGCCCAGGCGGGTCGCCTCGGCCAGCGCGTCGGAGAACTCGGCGCCGGTGGAATCCATGGCGTCGAGGATGAAGTTCGTGGTGCCGTTGACAATGCCCATGACGCGGGTGATCTTGTCGCCGGCCAGGCTGTCGGTGATGGGGCGCAGGATCGGGATGGCGCCGGCCACGGCCGCCTCGTAGGAAAGCTGGACGCCGGCGGCGTCGGCCTTCTCGTAGAGGGTGGGGCCGTCAACTGCCAGCAGCGCCTTGTTGCCCGTGACCACCGCTGCACCGTGCTCGATCGCTTCCAGAATCAACGTCCGCGCCGGTTCCAGTCCGCCCATGAGCTCGATGACAATGTCGGCACCGCGCACCAGCGCCGAGGCGTCGGTTGTGTACAGCCCCCGGGGGGCCGCGTAATCGCGGGGGGCGTCGACGTTGCGCACGGCAATGCCAACCAGCTCCAGCCGGGCACCCGTCCGCGCAGCCAGCGTCTCGGCGTCGTCAATTAAAATGCGGGCGACCTGCGAGCCCACATTCCCGGCGCCAAGCAGCGCCACTTTCAAGGTTTTGGTATTGGCGGACACGGCAGTGTCCACGGTGTTGCGCTCTGTCAAAGGTTCTAGGCCCCTAAATCGCGTGCCAGTAAGTCGTCCTCGGTCTCGCCGCGCACAATCAAGCGTGCGGCGCCATTCGATACTGCCACCACTGGAGGCCGGGGCACGTAGTTGTAGTTGCTGGCAAGTGCCCAGCAGTACGCGCCCGTGCCTGGAACCGCAAGCAGATCCCCGGCCGCCACGTCATTGGGCAGATATACATCTCTAACAACAATGTCCCCGCTCTCGCAATGTCTGCCCACCACTCGGGACAGTGCGGGAGCTTCACCGGAGGTGCGGCCGGCAAGAACTGCCGAATAATCCGCCTCGTAGAGCACCGGACGGGCGTTGTCGCTCATGCCGCCGTCCACCGACACATAACGGCGCGGGGCCGTCACGTCCGCCTGGCCGCCAACCTCGACCTGCACCGTTTTGAGTGTGCCTGTCTCGTACAGGGTGAACGTGGTGCTGCCCACGATGGCGCGGCCCGGTTCGATGGAGATCCGCGGGGCGGCCATGTTCAGCTCGGCGCATGTTTCGCGGACGACGGCGGCCATCGCCTGTGCGACTTCGGCAGCCGGGCGGGGGGTGTCCACAGCGGTGTAGGCGATGCCGTAGCCGCCGCCCAGGTCAAGTTCGGGCAGCGTGATGCCGTACTTCTCCTGGATGGTGTGGGTGAAGTTCAACAGCTTGCGGGCGGCGATTTCAAAGCCTTCGGCCTCGAAGATCTGCGAGCCGATGTGGGCGTGGAAGCCAAGAAATTTGATGCTTGCCGATTCCACAGCCAGCTTCGAGGCGGCCTCGGCGGCGCTCATGCCGGGAGCCTCGGGGTCCTCGGCAATGAAGCTCAGCCCGAATTTCTGGTCCTCATGCGCCGTGGCAATGGATTCGTGGGTGTGGGCATGCACGCCGGGGGTCAGGCGCAGCATGACGTTGGCCGTTTCCCCGCGGGCTGCCGCGATCTCGGCGACGCGCCTGAGTTCGTGCAGGCTGTCCACCACAATGCGGCCCAGGTTCATGTCCAGGGCGCGGTTGATTTCCGCGCTGGACTTGTTGTTGCCGTGCAGGCCCAGGTTTTCACCTTTCAGTCCGGCGCGTTTGGCCACGGCCAGTTCGCCGCCGGAACAGGCGTCAAGGCGGAGCCCCTCGGAATCCACCCAGCGGGCAATTTCGATGGACAGGAACGCCTTGCCCGCATAGTAGACATCCACGCCGCCGCAAATGTCGTTGAACGCGGCGTCAAAGGCATCCTTGAACGTGCGTGCCCGCAGGCGGAAGTCGTCCTCACTCATGACAAACAGCGGCGTGCCGAACTGCGCCTTGAGCTCGCTGACGGGGATGCCGCTGATGGTGACTTCCCCGCGTTGTCCGCGTTCGACGTCGTGCGCCCACATGGCGGGCACAAGCTCATTGACATCTCCGGCAGCGGGCAGCCACTCGGGAGCCAGCTCCGCGCCGGCAATTTCAGTTTCGTTCATTGCTACATCCGTTCCGGGGCTGAGACGCCGAGCAGGGACAGCCCATTGGCGAGCACCTGACCCACGGCGTCGTTGAGCCAGAGGCGGGTGCGGTTGACATCGGTGATGGCTTCCTCGCCCATGGGTGTCACGCGGCAGGCGTCGTACCAGCGATGGTAGGCGCCGGCGATGACTTCCAGGTGGCGGGCGACGCGGTGGGGTTCGCGGAATGTGGCCGCATGGCTGACCACGCCCGGGTACTGCCCCAGGACCGCCAGCAGCTCGGACTCGGTGGCGTGGTTCAGGGCTGCTGCGTCGAAGCTGCTGCGCTCCACTCCTGCGGCGGCGGCGTTGCGGCCCACTGCGCGGGTGCGGGCGTGGGCGTACTGGACATAGAACACGGGGTTTTCGTTGGACTTCTTGGTCAGCACGTCCAGGTCGACGTCAATGTTCGAGTCGCTGGAGAAGCGGGCCAGGGAGTAGCGCGCCGCGTCGGTGCCCACAACCTCAACGAGGTCTTCCATGGTGACAACGGTGCCGGCCCGCTTGGACATGCGCACGGGCTTGCCGTCCTGGACCAGGTTCACCATCTGGCCGATGAGGACCTCAACGCGGTTCGCGTCGTCACCCATGGCGGCAGCGGCCGCCTTCAGGCGGGCAACATAGCCGTGGTGGTCGGCGCCCAGCATGTAGATGCAGAGGTCAAAGCCGCGGTCACGCTTGTTCTTGAAGTAGGCGATGTCGCCGGCGATGTAGGCGGCGTTGCCGTCGCTCTTGATGACGACCCGGTCCTTGTCGTCGCCGTAGTCGGTGGAGTTCAGCCACCAGGCGCCGTCCTTGGCGTACATGTTGCCGGACTGTTTCAGCTGCTCGAGCAGCTTTTCCACGGCACCGTCTTCAAAGAGTGAGTTCTCGTGGAAGTAGACGTCAAAATCGACGCCGAACTCGTGCAGGGAGGCGCGGATGGCGGCGAACATGAGTTCCACGCCCTGGGCACGGAACTCTTCCTGCGGATCTTCCTTGTTCAGGATGTCCGGGTTGTTTGCCATGACTTCGGTGGCGATGTCTACAATGTAGGCTCCGCCGTAGCCGTCTTCCGGGGCGGGCTCGCCCTTGGCGCTGGCCAGGAGGGAGCGGGCAAACTTGTCGATCTGGTTCCCGTGGTCGTTGAAGTAGTACTCGCGGGTGACATCGGCGCCCTGTGACTGGAAGATGCGGGCCAGGGAATCACCAACGGCGGCCCACCGCGTGCCACCGAGGTGGATGGGGCCGGTGGGGTTGGCGGAGACGAACTCCAGGTTGATCTTGGTGCCGGCCATGGCGGTGTTGGTGCCGAAGGCTGCACCGGATTCAACAATTGCCTTGGCCAATTCACCCGCGGCGGCGGCGTCAACAGTGATGTTGAGGAAGCCGGGGCCGGCAATGTCGACCTTGGAAACGCCGGGGATTTCGCTCAGGCGGGTCTGCAGGATCTCGGCGATTTTGCGCGGCGGCACACCGGCGGGCTTGGCCAGCTGCAGGGCAATGTTGGTCGCCCAGTCGCCGTGCTCGCGGCTCTTGGGCCGGTCCACCTTCACTTCCGTGGGCAGCGCCTCGGCGGGAACGCTGATATCACCGGCGTCGACGGCATCTTTTAGGCAGGAGGTAATGGCGGCAGAAAGTTCTTCAGGAGTCACACCCCCAAGTGTACGGTTTAGGCCGCACCGTCCCCCAATCCGCGTCTCCGCCGTGACCCAATTCCGTGCCCCGCCCGGATCGAGTTTGCACTTATTGGACGAAAAACGGTTCGGAAGGTGTGGCTAGGACGCAACCGGACTGGGTGCGAAGTCGTCTTCGAGCATCCTGGGGCGGCAGATGATCCAGGCACCTGCTCCCAACAACACCAATGAAACGAACAAGAACACAAACGGCGCCGTCCACGAGCCTGTCCACTGGCGCAACAGGCCAAAGAACAACGGGCCGATGCAGGCCAGCGTGTAGCCCATGCCCTGGCTGAAGCCCGACAGTGCCCCCGCCCCGAGCTGGGTGCGGGTGCGGTGGTTGATCAGCAGCAGCGACAGCGGGAAGGTGCCCGGTCCGAGTCCGGCAAAGGCAACCCACAGCCAGGTGCCGTTGGCCGGTGACAGCAGCAGTCCCAGATATCCGGCGATGAAGCAGCCCAGCATGACAAGGACAGCCGGGAAGGGGTTGCGCATCCTGGCTGCAATGAGCGGAATGCACAGGCTCAGCGGCAGGCCGAGCGCGGCAAAAAGGGCCAGCATGGAGCCGGCCTGTCCCCTGTCGAGTCCGGCTTGGGTGAGGATCTCGGGCAGCCACGCGAACAAGGCGTACGTGTTCAGCGACGTGCAGCCAAACATGAACGTCAGGCCCCAGGCCGTCGGCGACCGCCACAGGTTCATCTTCAGCGGCGCTGCCGCCCCGGGAGGAGTGGAGCTTGATGATGTTGAATGCACGGCCAGGTCCGGACAGGCGTCCGCCGGAAGCGAACCCGCCGCCGGGTCCTGGGCTGCCTGCCCGGCCCCGGCGGATGGCTGGCCTGCCGGGGCGCTGCGTGCCGCCGTCGAACGTTGGGAGAAGACGGCAACGAGCCAGGGAATCAGTGCAATCGTGCTGATACCGGCCCAGGACGCGAGGGAGATCTGCCAGTTCGCGGCGTCGGCGACGGGGACCGACAGCTGTGCGGGCAGGGCCGTGCCGACGGAGAGGGCCGTGACGTACAGGGCCGTCATGAGGCCGACCTTGGTGGGGAAATGCTTTTTCACCAACGGCGGCAACAGGACGTTGCCGGCGCCGAGGCCGGCGAGCGCCACGACCGAAAAGACCAGGAAAAGGGCCGTGTTGGGGGCCATGACGCGGGCGATCTGACCGATTATGCCCACAAGAATTGAGAAGATGATCAGCTTTTCAAGGGACGCCCAGCGGATCACATACGGTGTCAGGAAGCCGAACAGTCCGAACGCGGCGGTGGGGAGCATGCCCAGGATGCCGATGGTCGCGGCACTGAGCGGAAGTTCGTCGTTGATGGTGGAAATCAACGGCGGTACCACTGTCACGGCCGTGCGCAGGGTCAAGGCCGTCAGGATGATGGCCGCCGCGAAAAGCCACGCCTTGTGCCGCGTCGTCAGGCCCATGTGTTCACCATTGGCCCAACGCTACCTGCAACTGCAGGGGCTGTGAGACAGGAATCGGTGGTGGCGTGGCAGAATTCCGCCACGGGTCTGCAGTCCCCGGCCCGCTCGTTTTACATACCTCGCCCTGCACCTGCTAAGCTCTTTCTCGTTCCCTTTGGCAGCCACGGTTGCCGCGCCTTCGTAGCTCAGGGGATAGAGCGTCCGCCTCCGGAGCGGAAGGTCGTAGGTTCGAATCCTATCGAGGGCACAATTCGTTCGAAGTTCCGGTTGCCAAACAGTTGTTTGGCAACCGGAACTTCGAACTATTTTTTTGCCTGCCGGAATCTCCTTCATGGGCGGCTGGGAACAGTCACCATACATGCTTTCAAAGCATGCACCGGGCCCCGTATCCCATATGCTGACGGGCCAAAAGCCACTTTTCCTACACACATCTTGGCCGCTAACATACTCTCGGCGGGAGACCCGTCAGGGCGTCCCCAAGGAGCCACGCGTCCCCGCAAGCATGGGGGATGCGGAGGACATGCCCCCACCACATGCGCGCCTCGGGAATATGCCAAGACTTGCGTTGCCCTGCGGGTCAGGCGGGCGTGAGGCGCCTCCCCCTCCGATTTCCAGCCGCCCCCGCTCAGCCCAGGTTCGCCTGGATCGCAGCCAGGGCCTTGTCGGCTTTTTTGGTGTTTTTCCATTTGTCCATCAGGGCCTTGGGAGCTCCGTCGATCCCTCCGCACACCACCTCCAGCAAGGCGCCCTTGGGTTCCAGCGTGACGGTTGCGAGGTATTCATTGCCCCAGGAAAATCCTGTCACGCCACTGCCGAATGCCGCCTTGGAATTGCCCGGATCAACGGCAATCATGGTGAACTTTCCAGTTTCGACAGTCTTCACGACGGCAGCAAAAACCTCCTCCACGGAATGGGGCAGGGCCAATGATTTCGTTGCTGGTGCGTGCATGCTTGCCACCTTCTTCGGAGCCTGTTCAATGTCACCCCGACTCCAGGTAGGCCGGGGTGGCATGCGCCATGGGCAATGCTCCCCATGGCACACGCCCGGCACGGATTGCTTTCCCACTCCCCGGAAGCAGGACCGTAAGCGACGCTGTCAGGAGGCTCCGACGTCGGGCATTGCCTTGGACCCTTGACTTCCGGTCCCGCGTCCATAAAGCTCATGGCCAAGTACCCCAATGCCGCACCTCCGTTGAAGGGAAGCCATGGACAAGCCCGGATTTCCCACGTTCCCGCCCGACTTTGTGTGGGGCGTTTCCACCGCCGCCTATCAAATTGAGGGCGCCGCCAACGAAGACGGCCGCGGGCCCTCGAGCTGGGACGCGTTCACGGGCCAACCCGGCCGGGTCGCGAACGGGGACTCCGGAGACGTTGCCTGCGACCATTACCACCGTTACCTGGAAGACATCCGGCTCATGCAGGAGCTGGGTGTTGACGCGTATAGATTCAGCTTCTCGTGGTCGCGCATCCAGCCAGGCGGCACCGGACCGGTGAACCCCGCCGGCTTGGGCTTTTACGACAAACTGGTTGATGGCCTGCTCGAGGCGGGCATCGTCCCGAGCCCCACCTTGTTCCACTGGGACACGCCACTGGAATTGGAGCAGTCAGGCGGCTGGCTCAACCGGGACACGGCCGAACGTTTTGCCGACTATGCCGCGTTTGTGGGCGGACACTTTGCCGACAGGATTCCGCGCTGGATCACGATCAACGAACCGGTGGCCCTGACCATGCTTGGCTACGGCGCAGGCATCCAGGCGCCGGGACTGTCACTTGGCTTTGACGCGCTGCCGGCCGCACACCACCTCCTGCTGGCCCACGGCCTGGGTGTGCAGGCGCTGCGCTCTGCCGGCGCCGGCAACATCGGCATCGCCAACAACCACGCGGCCACGTGGCCCGCCAGCGGCGAAGAAGAGGACCTGCGGGCCGCCGGGTTCTATGACACCATCGCCAACTGGCTCTTCGCCGACCCCATACTCACCGGCGCCTACCCCGAGGGCCTTGCACCGTTCCTGCCACCCATCCCCGACGGCGACTTGGCCACCATCTCGACACCCATCGATTGGTACGGCATCAACAGCTACAACCCCACGCTGGTTGGCGCCCCCACGGCCGGGAAGGCCGCCTTGGTTGACGGGCATGAACTCGATGCCTCCTTGCCGTTCTCACTGCGGGAACTTGAAGGCTACCCGCGCACAGACTTCGACTGGCCGGTTGTGCCGGAGGCGTTCACCGAGCTGCTGATCACCTTCAAGGAGCGGTACGGCGAGAAACTGCCGCCCCTTTACATCACCGAGAACGGTGCAGCCATCAACATTGGACCGGACGACGACGGCCGGGTGCCGGATGTGCGCAGGATCGACTACACGAATGCCCACCTCCACGCTTTGCAGGCAGCCATGGAGGCAGGGGTCGATGTCCGCGGCTACTTCCACTGGTCGCTCATGGACAACTTTGAATGGGCGGCGGGCTTCTCCCAGCGTTTTGGCCTTGTCCACATTGACTACGACACCCAGAAACGCACACCCAAGGACTCTTATTACTGGTACCAGGAGCTGATCCGGCACTGCATGGGCTTGGCATAGGGCGTACCTCTGCAGTCCTTGGGCCAGGCAGTCATCGGAGGAAGGCTGAGATTGTTCCTTAGGAAGGAATTCACAAAGTAGAAGCGTCTATCATGACCGCTGAGAGCCGGAACATCCATGCGATCGATCCCAAGCTTTCAAGTCATGCGGGCTCTGGACAAGGACAGCCACTCGGACACCTTGGGCGAGGGCTTGCTGACATTGGTTACGATCCGCGCCTTCCAAATAAACGGCTGCACCTATCCTTTTGACAGGCAATCTTGCCCAGCAAGCGGTGACATGGCGCATGTTCTTTCCACTGTGTCCATCCACGGTGACGATGTCTTGAACTTCAACTTTGCAGCCCGCTGCAAGGCCACCAGTGTCCGCCGTGCAAGGGTGGCTGAACCACGGCCGGACTACTCGTTAGAAGAACAGGCTCAGCAACATAACAACACCCAAACCAACCAGCGAGTTCGTCAGCTGTAGCAGCCCCCACGTTTTAAAGGTGTCCTTGATCGAGAGGTCGAAGTATCCCTTGAACAACCAGAACGAGGCGTCGTTGACGTGCGTGATGGTGTTGGAACCAACAGCCGTGGCCATCACCATGAGCGCCGGGTTGACACCGAACTCACCAATCATTGGACCAACAATGCCGGCCGCGGTGATGGCTGAAACCACACCCTGCCCCGTGGCGAGGCGGATCGCGACTGTGATGCCCCAAGCGAGGATGAGCGGCGAAATTGAACTTCCCGCCATCGACTGGGCAATGTAGTCGCCCACACCCGAGTCAAGGATGACCTGCTTGAAGGCACCGCCGGCGCCAATGATCATCACGACCATCGCGATGGCCTTCAGCGCCTTTTCAAAAGTATCCATGACACTCGTCATGGACTGGCCTCGGCGGATCCCCAGAAGCCAGAATCCCACCATCATGGCGATGAACATGGCAACCGGCGCAGCACCTACAAAGTTCACGATCTCGGAGGTGAGGTTGCCCTCGGGCAGCCACACGTTGACTACCGTGACGCCGGTTATGATGATGGCTGGCAGCAGTGGAACCAACAGCGAGATGCCAAAGCTGGGCATCTCGTCGTCTGGCACGGGCTTGAATTGCTTGACCAAAGCAGGAACCGGCCGTTCCAAGTTACCCAGGAAGCGGGGCAGAAGCAGCCCCGTCACAAGGATCGTCGGAATTGCAACAATCACAGCGAAGAAGTAGACCATACCCATGTCGGCCCCGTAGGCCGCTACCAGGGCTACCGGACCCGCCTGCGGCGGAAACAGACTGTGCGTGGTGGTGGCCGCCGCAACGGCGGGGATTGCAAGCTTCAGGAACGGAACTTTCGCCTCGACGGCGATGGTAATCACCAGAGGAGCCAAGACAATGAACGCAACTTCGTAGAACACTGCGATACCGAGAATGGCACCGATGAGAATGACCGCCAGCTTCACATACTTGATACCAAACTTGCGCAGCACAGTGTTTGCTATCTGGTGCGCGGCGCCGGAATCCACGAGGAGCCTGCCGATGACTGCACCGAAGATCACCACCAGCGCCAGGTGGCCGAGCGTGCCGCCGAATCCTGTCTCCACGGTTTTCAGCAGATCGGGAAGGCTCATCCCTTCCAAAAGCCCGACAGCTATGGCTGCCACAAGCAGGGAAATGAGCCCATTGAGCTTGAACTTCATACTGAGGAGCAGCATCAAGCCGATGCCTCCGGCGACGATAACCACATGCCAGAAACCGAGATCATCCATATGAAAAATCCTTACTTATGCGTCATTGCAGAATATTGGCAATCGGTTGCCAACACCCATGCGACTATACAGTCCGGGCCATTCGAGGTCGAACGACCCGACATTGCTGCCTGGGCAATCCCTCCCCGGTGGTTCTAAGGGCAACTTCAGGCCAGCCCCGGACATTCTGGGCCAAGCGCCAAGCATTCCCTACTCAACCCACCGGCGGCTCAAAGAATCGCTGCCAGAAAGGTAGGAGCGCACGGTAAGGCACGTCATCAACAAGCAACCGCCCAGCCAGGGAGGGCGGGTATAGCCTGTACCCATGGCAACCGTTTTTGACGAGAATTTTTGGGACGAACGTTACGGCACCGGCGGGACAGTGTGGAGCGGCAGACCGAATCCGCAACTGGTTGCCGAAGCACCTTGGCTGGCATCAGCTGACGCGTCCGTTCCCAGGACTGCGCTCGACGTTGGCTGTGGTGAAGGTGCCGACTCAGTGTGGCTGGCCCGGCGCGGCTGGCGGGTGACTGCCGTGGATTTTTCACGCGTTGCCCTGCAACGGGCCGAGGATCACGCGGCAGCCCAGGAACTGGCGGGATCCATCGCATGGGAACACCACGACTTGCTGGCATGGACTCCCCCGGCCTCCACCTTTGGCCTTGTTACAGCACAGTTCATGCACCTGCCGCAGAAGGACCGTGATCCGCTGTACGCCCGTCTTGCTGCCGCGGTTGCCACAGGGGGGTCGCTGCTAATCGTGGGGCACTCGGCGTCGGATGGTGCTGCCGGAGCCCGCAGACCCGACGCACCGGGATTGTTTTTCACGGCCAATGACGTGGCCGCCATGTTGGGGCCGGAGCTGTGGACGGTGGAGGTTGCCGAGTCCCGTCCGAGGACGTCGAATGAAAACGGCGGCGAATCCATCACCATCAACGACGAGGTGGTTCGGGCCGTGCGGCTGGGCTAGTAAAAAACCGATGTCTCAGCATCTCCGATGAGCCCTGCGGCTGGGATGGCTTCCGGAGGAGCCCCCTGGCAGCGGCGGGGCTGTCGAAACGTACCGGTGGCCGGTCGGCGTGCTGATTTCGGTGCCGGGCGGGTCGCCTTCGGGCCCCGTTGTTCGTTCAAAGGACCAGCCGGGGGCTTCCTTGGCCTGGTTGCAAGAAGCACAAAGGCCCTGCCCGTTCTCAATTGTGGTGAGGCCGCCGGCCGCATACGCCTTGATGTGGTCATACTCCCTGATGGGTGCGTCGCAGTACGGTGTCTGGCAGCGTTGGTCCTGCAGCCGCAGGAATTCCTTCATGCCCTCAGGGAAGAGCCTCGACCGGGAATCCATGGCCAGCAGTGCATTGCTTTCCGGATGGGTGAAGAGCCGTTTGAGCCACACCCGGGGAGAAGATCCACCACCGCCAGCGTCACCCAGAACCATTGCCCGGGCGATGGGTGCCGGAATCGGATCGTAACCGACCAGAACTGCCGGATCATTGGCGCTGCCAAAAAGCGATCTGTCGGTCATGACCAGTTCCAAGGCAATATCGGATTCATCGTTCGCGGTGCACCACGGTTCGCGGGTGCCGCCGGCCGCCTGTGTCCAGGACGTTCCAGCGCCCATTTCGGGGCCTGCTCCGGCCCCGGTTTGCGCCAGGTTTCCGGCGGGCATGCCCCTGTGGTCGCTGATGGTGCCGGCCCCGTCGTCGCACGGGGCGTGCCGGATCAGCCGGTGCATCAGTGCGTCGGCCATCACCTGGCCCTTGCTGCGTTCGTCGCCGGCCGCTTGTGCGCTGTCGGCGACCTTCGTGAGCGTGGCCAGGATGCGCACTCCCTGCTTGAGGGGGATCAGTGCGGTCAGGAATGTCATGCCGTCCGCGGCGGGTCGCAGCGAGACATAGCGGTCGCCAACAGCCTTTTCATGCCGTTTGACGAACGCCTCAGGATCCAATCTGTAAGCTTCCTTCCGGGCAGCCGCCGCCAGCTCCCTGATGCCCAAAAGTCCGACGGCGGACGGGTCGCCACAGATGAGTTTGTCCACGCGGGCGCGGTCCTCGAGCGAAAGAAAGACAGTCTCCTTGGCCACCAAGCCTGCCCGGTATTCACTGATTTGTCCCAGGGTGAAGGCCTTCATGGTGTGGGGCATTTCCCGCACCAGCACTTCGGCCAGTTCGCTCAGCTGCCGTCCGCGATGCGGGGATTCCCGCCGGGCCAGGGCCACTTGTTGGGCGAGCCCGGCACCAAGCTTTTCCCGTGGGACCCCGGCCCGTGCCTGGCCGAGCCGCTGCTGGGCAATAAACAGGGTTTGGGCATGGGCCTGGGTGGCGGAGATGGCGTTCTTGGCTTCCTCCAGGGATGCGAGAACGTCAATCAACACTGCACCTGAGAGCTGGTCCACCGCCGCGGCATCAAATCCGTTGCCCGCGGCCGTACCCCCGAGCTTCGTGATGACGTCCGTGGCCAATGCCGCCCGGGAGTCCGCCTTTGTTGCTGCTGACTTTGCCGTGGCCACCTGGCCGGTCAAATACGCCAGCGCTTGTGCATTGCGCCCCTCACGGATGGCCTGTTCCACCGCGCTGGCGGCATTGTCGGCTTTGGTCCTCGCCTGAAGGGCAAACTCGTGGGCAAGCGCGGCATCCAGCTGGGCCAAAAGAGCAGGCTCAAAGAACCGTCCGCAGCCTTCCAGAACGGCCGCCCCCAAGCCAAGCAGGGCTTCGCACGTCTCCGCCGGCGAGCTCGCGCGGCCACCCACTGCCGGGACCGAAGTGGTTGGCTGATTGACGTCGCGGGCCGGGCCTCCCACAACGAAGCCGGCGCCTGCCGGCCGCTGGCCAACAACCCCTGCCAGAGGTCCCGCAGCATCATCACTGTTGCTGTGAAGCCAATCCGGTGTTGCCATCCCATTCACCTGCCTGAAAATAAGGTTTCAGCCTGTGCAACCCTCGAGGAATATTTCTTCGGGTCCCGTTGGGTTCTCTGCTACTTCAATTCTGTTCAGTGCCACCGACATTCTGGAAGGAGAATGGCCTCATGCTGGCAAATCTGTGGACCGCGTCCGGCCCAGGTGTGCCTGTGGCGGAATGAACCACGCCAAAAAGGCTGAAAACGCCCACATCACATGAGTACCCGCAAGCCCCGGACCGTCAGGACAGCTGCATCTTGAACCCGGCGTGGGACTGCGTGAACCCCAACCGCTCATAAAAGCGGTGGGCGTCCCCACGGGTGTTGTCGCTCGTCAATTGCACCAATGCGGCGTCCCGGCGGCGCCCCTCGGCAACAGCCCACGAAATCATGGCACCGCCCAGCCCCAGTCCCCGCAGCCCCGCATCCACCCGGACCGCCTCGATCTGCAGCCGGGTTGCCCCACTGCGCGCCAGTCCCGGCAGGAACGTCAGCTGCATGGTCGCCACCACCGCTTCGGCGCCATCCTCAACGACACACAGCAAATGCGCCGGGTCTGCATCGATGGCGCGAAAGGCCGCAAGATACGGCACCCGCCGCTCCGGTGCGGCGGATTCAACGGAGGCCCGGAGCTGGTCCCGGGCAATCAGCTCCACGATGGGGCCGACGTCGGACTCAATGGCCTTGCGCAGCCGGAAGCTCTGGCCTGCGAGCGCGAAACTTGTCAGTGACAATTCTGGATCCCTTCAGGTTCATGCCGGCAATGATGGAAGCCAACACCACGACAATACCCACCAGCTGCCACATCCCCAGGGATTGGCCGGCCACCACCCACCCCAGGACAATCGCAACGACCGGGCTGAGCAGGCCCAGGAAAGCCGCCGCACCCGCCGGCAGCCGGGACAGCCCCCGGAACCAGCAAAAGTAGGCCAAGGCCGTGCCCAGGAGAGACAAGTACAGGTAGCCAAGAATGTTCGGTGCAGTCAACGGAACGGCAGGCAGGCCTTCCAACAAGAACAGCAGGACTGCCAGTGAGATCCCGCCTGCCACCAACTGCCAGGCGGTGGTGGCCAGCGGAGACTCCGGCCCGCCCGAACGAGACGGCGGCTGGCCCCATTTCTTGGCCAGCACGGTCCCGGCCGCCATGGACAGTGTGCCGCCGGTCGCCGCCGCAAGCCCCACAGCATCGAGCCGGGCCTGGGACTGCAGCACGATCAAGGCCACACCAAGCACTCCGGCCATGCCGGAGAGCAACCGGGTCGGCGTCAATTTCTCCTGCAGCACCCGGCTCGCCAGCAAGGCCACCAACAGGGGCTGAACACCGCCAACAATGGCCGCCACTCCCCCGGGCAGCCGGTAGGCCGCCACGAACAACAGGGCAAAGAAGGCACCAATGTTCAGCATGCCGAGCACCCATGACTTCCACCACCAGGACCCCTGCGGCAGCCGTCGGGAGAGCGCCAGCAGCAACAGCCCGGCCGGCAGCGCACGCAGCACCGCCGCCAGGAGGGGACGTCCCTCCGGCAGAAACAGCGTCGTGGTCAGATAGGTGGATCCCCAGAGAATGGGGGCAAGGGCCGTCACGAGGATCAACATCAAATTTTTACTAAGCACTTAGCCAATATAACTCAGTGCTTAGCGAATTGCTAGAGTGGTTCCATGCCCGACCAACTAGAACGCATACTCGCCCAGTGGCACACCGAAAAGCCGCACCTGGATGTTTCGCCCATGGCCGTCATCGGACGCCTCAGCCGTGCTTCCTCGGCGGTCGACACCCGGCTCGCGGCCAACTTCGCAAAACACGGACTGGACGCATCCACCTTTGACGCACTGGCCACCCTCCTGCGCAGCGGGCCTCCCTACACGCTCACCCCGGCCGCACTGGCACGCGATGCCATGATTTCCACCAGTGCCGTGGCTCAACGCCTGAACAAGCTCGAAAGCCGCGGCCTGGTTACCAGAACCGCAAACCCCGACGACGGCCGCGGCACCCTGGTCGGCCTGACCCCTGCAGGCAGGAAGCTGGTCGAGGCAGTGCTGCCGGACCACCTGGCCACCGAACATGCCATCACCGGCGTACTGACCGCGTCGGAGCAGGCCCGGCTGGCCGTCCTCCTGCAAAAACTTGCAGACGCGGCACTTTAATCTTTCGCCGCATAACCGCACAGGACCGGACGGGGCGGAGCCAGTGGACTCCTCCGCGCGGGCTGGCAGCAAATGGATCCGTGAAAGACTCTCACCCATGACCAAATTGATTGCTGCGCTTGCCATTCTTGCGGCCCTGGCCTGGGCCGTCACGGCCGCAGCCTCATGGATTGCCAAAAAGAAGGCGCCGCTGGCGCTCGCCGCAGGCAAGGCCTCAATCCATGCCACGCCGGCCGAGCACGACAAGTCCATGCTGAGGGCCCAATGGCGCACAGTGGCGGCGTTCGTGTTTGCAGCCATCATGTTCGCTGCCTTGTTCAGGATCTCGATCGGCCTGTCCGGGCAGGCGGGTCTGTCGATCGCCATGACGACCGGCCTCTCTGCCAGCGGCGGCCTGCTCCTGTTCACGGCCCTGCCCGCCGCCAAACTCGCCAAGCCCGACCCGGCAGCCAAGTCCCCGCTGCTGCCACGGCGTGCGTTCATCCTCCCGGCCGCAACCCTTGCAGTCTTCACCGTCTTTGTCATTGCCACTGAGCTGGCCCCCGCCTTCACCGCAGTGAAGACCGACGGCGTGCCCCTCCTCCTTGTGGCCGTGGCCTTCGCCGGTGCCACCCTTCTTGTCCTGCACCGCCTGGCCACCACAGCCATGCTCGCGGATCCCCGCATGGCCGCACTGGACCTCCGGTGGCGTAAAATCTCGGCCCGGAACGTGCTGAACTTTGCCAGCGGCGCAATGCTGGCCGGGCTGGGCACGGCGTCCCTCCTGGCAGCCCTGGCCCTGAACGCCGTGCCGGCAAACGCCGCAGCACCAGCGTCACCAAACTGGGCCACCGCCTGCGCCGTCGGAGGGGCGGCAGCGGCCCTGGCCGGCGTCGCGCTTCTCGCACTGGCCGCCAAAGGCGCCCTCACGATCCGCACGCGGGCCCGCGAAGAGGCCCCGGCGCCCATAACCGCATAAACTGGACGGCACCATGACTTTCACTATCTCCTACCCCGCCGCGCTGCCCGTCTCGGAGCGCCGCGAGGACATCATGGCTGCCATCGCCGCCAACCAGGTCACCATCATCGCCGGCGAAACAGGATCCGGAAAGACCACCCAGATCCCAAAAATGTGCGTGGAACTGGGATTGGCCGAGAAGGGCCTGATCGGCCACACGCAGCCGCGCCGCCTCGCCGCCCGGACCGTGGCCGAACGCATTGCCAGCGAAATGGGTGTCGACATCGGCGAAGAGGTGGGCTTCCAGGTCCGCTTCACCGGCCATGTGGGCCCGAAAACCAAGATCAAGCTCATGACCGACGGCATCCTGCTGGCGGAAATCCAGCGCGACCGCCTGCTGCGCAAATACTCCGCCATCATCATCGACGAAGCCCACGAACGCTCGCTGAACATCGACTTCATCCTCGGCTACCTGCGCCAAATCCTGCCCCAGCGCCCGGATTTGAAAATCATCATCACCTCGGCCACCATCGACCCCGAACGCTTCGCCACGCATTTCGCCGCCCCCGAAGGCCCGGCGCCCATCATCGAGGTCTCCGGACGCACCTTCCCCGTGGACATCCGCTACCGCCCCCTGAGCGGCCCGGCCACGGGTGAGGACACCGATGGCATGGACGACGACGAGGCCGGCCCGGGCGCGAACCGTCGCCAGTCCCCGGGAGAGAAGTTCGTGGGAGACAGGGCTGACGGCGGCAACAGCGAGGAGGACCGGGATCCGCTGGATGCGGTCTGCGACGCCGTGGACGAACTGTCCAAGGAAGCGCCCGGGGACATCTTGATCTTTTTCTCCGGCGAGCGTGAAATCCGGGACGCCGCCGACGCACTGCATGGCCGTGTTAAGACAAATCCGCGGCTGCGCAACGCCGAGATCCTGCCACTGTTCGCACGGCTGTCGCTCGCCGAGCAGCACGCCGTGTTCACGCCCGGCAGCCGCAAGCGCATTGTGCTCGCCACCAACGTCGCCGAAACGTCGCTGACGGTGCCCGGCATCAAGTACGTCATCGACACCGGCACCGCCCGCATCTCCCGGTATTCGCACCGCACCAAGGTCCAGCGCCTGCCCATTGAGCGCGTTTCACAGGCTTCGGCGAACCAGCGCTCGGGCCGTTGCGGGCGTGTCTCGGACGGCATCTGCATCCGGCTGTATTCCGAGGAGGACTACAACGCCCGCAGCGAGTTCACGGACCCGGAGATCCTGCGCACCAACCTTGCCGCCGTCATCCTGCAAATGACGGCCATGGGCGTGGCCAAGGGCCCCAAGGACGTGGAGAAGTTCCCGTTTGTCCAGCCGCCGGACTCACGGGCCATCACCGACGGGGTGACACTGCTGCGTGAGCTGGGCGCCGTAAACACCCAAGGCGGGATCACCGGCGTCGGCCGCCAACTCTCCCAGCTGCCGGTGGATCCGCGGCTGGGCCGGATGATTGTGGAGGCCGCCAAGCGCGGCGTTGCCGCGGAGGTCATGGTGCTCGCCGCGGCGCTCACCATCCAGGACCCGCGAGAACGGCCCACCGACAAGCAGCAGCTTGCCACCGAGAAACACAAGCGTTTCCAGGACGAAAACTCCGATTTCACCGGCTTCCTGAACCTGTGGCGGTACATCAAGGACAAACAGAAGGAACTGTCCTCCAGCGCGTTCCGCCGCCTGTGCAAGGCCGAATTCATTAATTATTTGCGCGTGCGCGAGTGGCAGGATCTGTTCACGCAGCTCAAGCAAATGGCGAAGCCGCTGGACATCAAGGTCTCCGGCAACGACATTGATCCGGTGGCCAACCACGACGCCATCCACATGTCCCTGCTGACCGGGCTGCTGAGCCATATCGGTCTCTACGACCAGCGCAAGCGCGAATACGCCGGCGCGCGCGGCACCAAGTTCATGGTGTTTCCGGGCTCCGCCCTGTTCAAAAAGTCACCCGATTGGGTCATGGCCGCCGAACTTGTGGAAACCTCCCGGCTGTGGGCCCGCGTGGCCGCCAAGTTTGACCCGTTGTGGGCCGAACAGGTGGCCCCTGACCTGGTCAAGCGCACGTACAGCGAACCACACTGGTCCAAGAAAATGGGCTCCGTCATGGCCCACGAAAAGGTCACCCTCTACGGCGTCCCCATCGTGCCCGACCGCCGCATCCACTACGGGAAGATCGATCCGGAACTGAGCCGGGAGATGTTCATCCGCCATGCCCTGGTCGAGGGCGACTGGCACACGAACCACAAGTTCTTCCACCGCAACCAGGCCCTGTTGGCCGAGGTGGAGGAAATGGAAACCCGCATGCGCCGCCGCGACCTGCGCGTGGACGACGAGACGCTCTTTGAGTTTTACGACGAGCGTGTGGGCGGCGAGGTGGTGTCCGAGCGGCACTTCGACAAGTGGTGGAAGGACGCCCGCCACAAGGACGCCGCCCTGCTGGACTTTGACGCCCATGTGGTCATGGCCGAGGAGCCGGAGCTCGACGAGACGGCGTTCCCCAAGATCTGGACCCAGGGCGAGTTTGAGCTGCCACTGTCCTACGAGTTCCATCCCACGGCGCCGGGCTCAGTTCCCAACCCGTCCGACGGCGTGACGGTGCAGGTGCCGCTGTTGTTCCTGAACCAGTTGCCCGAGGCTCCTTTCAGGTGGCAGATCCCCGGGCTGCGGGCCGAGCTGGTGACGGCGTTGATCAAGTCGCTGCCCAAGGCGGTCCGGAAAAACTTCATTCCGGCCCCGGATGTCGCCCGTCAGGGCGCTGCAGCGCTGGCCGCCGACTTTGACCCTGGCGTGGACGTGCTCGAACCGTCGCTTGAACTGGCCCTGCGCCGGATCAAGGGCCACGTCATCCCGCCCGGCTCCTGGAACTGGGACGCCGTGCCCAGCCACCTGCGCATGACGTTTTCGGTCGTGGACAAGAACGGCAGGATCCTGGAGGAGGGCCAGGACCTTACCGCCCTGCAGTCCCAACTTGCCGGTGCCACCCGGCGGGCCATTGCCGAATCCCTGGGCGCAACGCCCAAGACCACGCAGGCCGGCCGGACCCCGCTGGCGGCCCCCGCCACGGGGAAAAATACACGCAACGGCAAGGGCGGGCAGCTCCCCATCCCCTCCCAGATCTCGCAAGCCCCTGCAGGTGCCCCCGGGGCCGTGGGCCCCAGCTCAACCACCACGGGGATCCAGGCACGTTCCAACACTGATGGCATCCAGGAACGTTCCGGGATCACCACTTGGGACATGGGTGCGCTGCCGCGCGAGGTCAAGCGCCTGGTCAGCGGCCACACGGTGACCGGCTACCCGGCGCTCATCGATGAGGGCGAGGCGGCCGGAATCCGTGTGTTCCAGCGCCAGGACACACAGGATTCAGCCATGCGTGGCGGTGTCATCCGGCTGCTGGCCCTGCGCGTGCCATCGCCCGACAGGTACGTTTTGGACCACCTGAGCAACACCGAAAAGCTCACGTTCAGCCAAAACCCGCACGGCAGTGTCACCGAGTTGATTGCCGACTGCACGCTGGCAACCATCGACAAGCTCACTCCTGCCGCATTGCCATGGGCCGAGCAGGAATTCAACAACCTGTATGAAATGGTGCGGGCGGAACTCATTGACACGGTGTTTTCGGTGACGGCCATCGTCGAACGTGTCCTGGCGTCCAATCTGCGCATTCAAAAGGCCCTCCGGACCACCACGAGCCTGCCGCTGATCAGTGCACTGAACGACGTCAAGCAGCAGCTGGAACTGCTGGTGTACCCGGGATTCGTGGCGCAGACAGGCTTTGCCCAGCTCAGCCAGCTGCCGCGCTACCTGACGGCCATTGAACGCCGGCTGGAAAAACTGCCGTCCAATGTGGCCCGCGACGGACAATCGATGGCTGCGGTGCAGCGCCTGGAAGACGAGTACGACGACGCCCTCGCAGCCCTGCTGCCCGGGCAGCGGTCAACGGCGGGGCTCGACCATGTGCGCTGGATGATCGAGGAGCTGCGGGTCAGCTTGTTTGCCGTGGAGCTGGGCACGGCCTATTCGGTCTCGGAAAAGAGGATTCGGGTGGCATTGGCGAAGGCCATGGCCTAGCCCCACAAGGTTTCCGTGTGGCAGTTGCTGGACGCAACTGCCACACAGCTCCCCGGGATCCGGTGTCAGGCTGCGGACCAGCCGCCGTCGGAGGGCAGGATCACGCCATTGACGTTCACGCCGTCGTCGCTGAGCAGGAACGTGATGGAGGCGGCGAGCGCATCCCCCTCAACAGCGTCGGGCAGGACCGCCATGGCCCGGCGGACGCGGGCGGCCCCGAGCGGGGAATCAAACTTGGCCTCGATGTTGGTGATGACGGGCCCCGGCGCCACGGCGTTGACGCGGATGCCGCTGGGCCCGTACATGAACGCGCTGCTCTTGGTCAGACCGGCGACGGCGTGTTTGGACGCCGTGTAGGCGGCACCTGCGGCGGACCCGCGCAGCGCCGCCTCGGAGGCAACATTGACGATCGAGCCCTGGGCCTGTGCCAGCATTGCCGGGACCACTGCGCGCATGAGCTTCATGGTGCCGTTGACGTTGATGTTGAACACCCGGTTCCACACCTCGTCGGACACCTCGTGCACCGGCGTCATGTTGTCCATGATCCCGGCGATGTTCGCCAGTCCATCAATGCGTTCGCCGGCCGCCTCAACAATGGCGGCCACGGCGGCGTCGTCGGTGATGTCCCCGGCGACTGTGACAATGTTGCCGTCGGGCAGTGCCGCGGCAAAGTCGGCCAGCCGCTCTGTGGAAATGTCGACGGCGATGACGCGGCCGCCTTCGCGGGCAACCCGCGAGGCAGTGGCCCGGCCAATCCCGGACCCGGCGCCTGTGATGATGACAGTCTTGCCGGAGAATCGGCCCGCGGTGACTTGCTCCACCCAGGCGGGTGTTTCAACGGCAGGTGCCGCCTGTGCCTGCCCGGCGGATGTCGATGCTGCTTCGGCGGGAATGTCCCCCGCCTCGACACGCTGCACCAGGTCTTCCACCATCTCTTCGGTGAACGCACCCTGGCTGACCTGCACCAGGCGGTTCAGGGCCAATTTGCTCACGGGCCGCAGCGACTCGCCGTCCTGCCCGCCTTGCGCCAACATCGCGCGGAGCACGGGTCCGCCGGCAGGGTCAGCCAGCCAAGTTCCGACAATTGAATCGCCGCTGAGGTTATTGGGGTTGTTGCTCATGGAAGCAAAGTCTCCGTTTCATGGGTCGAGGTGGTGCTGCTTTGTTTGGTGGTGGACAAGATTGAGTGTGCGCCCGCGGGGCGCGCAGCGAGGAAGCCGAAGGTCAACGTGGCTGTCAGATCTGGTGTCGATGCCCGCGCCTTCCCGAGGTCCTACCGGACAGCACTGTCCGGTTATAGACTATGCCTGTGTCGACGAAACAGAAAGCCAATCTTGGGCCCAGTGCCGGCCCGGCAAACAGGGCAGCCTTGATAACGGCTGCCCGCACGGTCTTTGCGGAATCCGGTTTCATGGCGCCGTTGAGTTCCGTGGCGCGACTTGCAGGAGTGGGCCAGGGCAGCCTCTACAGGCATTTTCCCGACAGGATCGCCCTGGCTGTGGCTGTCTTTGATGACAACATCACAGCCCTTGAGGAACTGGGTGCGCGGAAGAACTCAACGCTTGCGGACCTTTTTGACAGCGTGGCGCAACAGGTCATCGCCTCAACGGCATTGATCGACATGATTCTTTCCGAGCGCGATGAGCGCGCCGAACACCTGGCCACCCGTATGACGGCTGCTGCCACGGCGCTGCTGGCCCGCGACCAGGCGCAGGGGCGCATAGCCGCCCATGTCGAGCCGGCGGATGTCATGCTGGCCATTTCGATGCTGGCGATGGTGCTCTCCAGGACGCCGTCAGCTGAGCGGGCGGAGGCCGCCGCACGGGCGCGCGCCATCTTCCGTGCGGCGTTCGTCCCGCAGGCCGGGCCGGATGCTGGTGGCGCCTGACGCGGGACGTGACACGGCGGCGCAGGCCGGGGCCCGACGTCGTGCCTTGCCCCGGAAGCCAGCGCCCATGACAAGCGCTCCCCCACATTAAGTGAGGGAGCGTCGGTCAAAACACCCCATTAAGTGAAGGAGCGTCTAGGCGTCGGGGACGAACGCGCCGTGGCCGGCCGTGCGCAGGGCCACGCGCAGCTTCTCGGCGTTGGCGTCCATGGCTGCGGGGTCCGGATTGTTGTCAACGGTGCCGAAGTCGAAGTTCTCCAGCCCGTAGGCCGGGAACACGTGCACATGCAGGTGCTCCACCTCAAATCCGGCGATGGTCAGGCCGGCGCGGGGTGCACCAAAGGCAGCAACCTGGGCCTGGCCGATCGTCTGGGCCACGGACATCAGCTTCGTGACCAGCTCCGGGGCAGCATCCGTCCACTTGTCCACCTCCAGGCGCGGGACAACCAGCACATGCCCGTCGGTCAGGGGTCCGATGGTCAGGAACGACACACAGTCCTCATCCTGCCAAACGAACCGGCCCGGGATGTCGCCATTGATGATTTTGCTAAACAAGGTGCTCAAGAATTGCTCCTTAACAAGGTGTTCGGAACCAGCTGGACTGGCGGATTAAAGCGTGGCCGCGTCGAGCACGAAACGGTACTTGACGTCGCCGGCAACCATGCGGTCGTACGCCTCGTCCAGCTCTGTGGCGGAGACCAGTTCAATGTCGGAGACAACACCGTGCTCGGCACAGAAATCAAGCATTTCCTGGGTCTCCGCAATGCCGCCGATGAGCGAGCCGCCGTAGGCCAGGCGCTTGCGGATCAACAGCCCCGGCTCCACCGCCGGCATCGCCTCGGACGGCAGCCCCAGCTGGATCAAGGCGCCGTCGCGGGCGAGCGTGCGCAGGTACGGGTTGAGGTCGTGAACGGCTGCCACGGTGTCCAGGATGGCGTTCAGGGACTGCTTGGCCGCGGCCATGGCCGCCTCGTCGGTGGACACCACGACGGCGTCGGCCCCGAGGGCAAGTGCGGCGTCAACCTTGGCCGGGGACGTTGTAAACACTGTCACGGTTGCGCCAAGCGCCTTAGCAATCTTCACACCCATGTGGCCAAGCCCGCCCAGGCCGATCACGCCGACCTTGTCGCCGTCCTGAACGTCCAGGTAGCGCAGCGGCGAGTAGGTGGTGACGCCGGCACACAGCAGGGGTGCGGCGGCTGCCGGGTCCATGCCCTCGGGAATGTGCAACACAAAGCCTTCGTCCACAACAATGCCCTGTGCGTAGCCGCCCTGGGTGACGGTGCCGCCGTTCCGGCGGTCTGCCGAACCGTAGGTGCCAACGTTGCCCACCTCGCAGTACTGCTCAAAGCCTTCAAGGCAGGAGTCGCATTCGCGGCAGGAATCCACCATGCAGCCGACGCCGACGCGCTGGCCAATGGTGAAGCCTTCAACGGAGTCGCCGACGCGGCTGACAATCCCAACGATTTCGTGGCCGGGCACCAGCGGGTACTTGGCCTGTCCCCATTCGGAGCGGATGGTGTGCACATCCGAGTGGCACAAACCGCAAAATTCGATGGCGATTTCAACATCATGGGCGCCGGGTTCGCGGCGTTCGATGGTGCTGGGCCGGAGCCCGGACGTGGCTGAAGCGGCTGCATAAGCTTTTACTTTGGTCATAACTCAACACTATCGCCGTTGGCGCCGGTCCCGACAGTTCCCGCCTCCGCAGCGCCGCTCCCACCAGCGCCCGCCTCCCTTGTACCTGTCCCACCAGCGCCGATCGCAACCGGACGCCCCGGCTGATTTGACCAGGCTGACCACGACCCCGGATACAGCGCCGCCGTGAACCCGGCAATTTCAAGCGCGGCAATCTGGTGTGCCGCCGTCACCCCGGATCCGCAATACACGGCCACGGCGCCCCCCGGCGCAACACCCAGGGCCGAGAACCTTGCCCGCAGCTCATCCGCCGGCAGAAATGTCTTGTCCGCCGCCAGATTTTCGCTGGTCGGCGCGCTCAAGGCCCCCGGAATGTGCCCGGCCTGCGGATCCATGGGCTCCACCTCGCCCCTGTACCGCTCCCCCGCCCGGGCATCGAGCAGGATCCCGTCCCAGTGTGCGGCACCGTCACCGTCAATGGTTGCCAACGTCCCAAAATGCACGACGGCGTCACCCGGCTCCGCGTGCACCTCCCCTTCGGCGAGCGGCAGCCGGGCCGAACGCCATGCTGCCAGTCCGCCGTCGAGCAGGTAAATGTTCTCCAGGCCGGCGTGGCGCAAAAGCCACCAGGCCCGGGCGGCCGCGGCAGCACCGGCGTCGTCGCAGACCACCACCGTGTCTCCGGCATTGATGCCCCAGGCGCGCACGGTTTCGGCGAAGTCTGCCTCGGCGGGCAAGGGGTGGCGGCCGTCTTCGGGGCGGCCGTGGGAGGCCAGCTGGGAATTCATGTCGACGAAGACGGCCCCGGGAATGTGACCGGCGAGGTAATGCTCATGGCCGTGGGGGTCCCCCAGCACCCAGCGCACGTCCAGGATCACTGTGCGCTGTCCGGCGGCCAGCCGGTCGCTAAGGTTTGCAACACTCATCAAAACTGACATTTTCGGCTCCTTGGACGTGGTTGGCTGGGCTCCACAAACAAATGTACGCCAGTGCATAGACTTGGTTTCATGAACCCCGCTGCCGCACCTCCCGCTCCCACGCCCGCTGCGCAAGCCGACTGGTCGTGGACCCGCAGCGCCATCGGCAAGGTCCAGGCAGAAAACAACCGTTCAGCCGACACCCACCTGTACAAGATTGAGCTGCCCACCCAGTGGGGCGTGGACCTCTATGTCAAGGACGAGTCCTGCCACCGGACCGGCAGCCTGAAACACCGGCTGGCCCGCTCCTTGTTCCTCTTTGGGCTGGTCAACGGCTGGATCAATGAGGGGACCACCATTGTGGAGGCCAGTTCGGGCAGCACCGCCGTCTCCGAGGCGTACTTTGCGCAGCTGCTTGGCTTGGACTTTGTGGCAGTCATGACCAGCTCAACGAGCCCGGAAAAGATTGCCCTCATCGAGCAGTTTGGCGGCCGCTGCCACTTTGTTGACCACGCCGACGAGGTGTATTCGGCAGCTGCTGTCATTGCCGCCGAAAGCAACGGGCACTACATGGACCAGTTCACCTACGCCGAGCGGGCCACCGACTGGCGCGGCAACAACAACATTGCCGAATCCATTTTCAGCCAGCTGGAGCATGAACGCTTCCCCGAACCGGCCTGGGTGGTGGTCGGCGCGGGAACCGGCGGCACCTCGGCGACTATCGGGCGCTACATCCGCTATCACGGCCATTCCTCGCAGCTGGCGGTGGTTGACCCCGAGGGCTCGGCGTTCTTCCCGGCATGGAAGAGCGGTGACATGTCGGTTGTCACGGGCAATTCCTCACGCATCGAGGGCATCGGCCGCCCGCGCGTGGAGCCCAGCTTTGTCCCCGGCGTGATTGACGCCATGATCGAAATCCCCGACGCCGCCTCCGTCGCAGCCATGCAGCACTTCGAACAGCTGACAGGGCTGCATGCGGGCCCGTCCACCGGAACCAACCTGTGGGGCGTGTGGCAGCTGGTGGCCGGCATGGTTGCCACGGGTGAATCCGGCAGCATCGTCACGCTCATGTGCGACGGCGGTGAACGCTATGCGGGCAGCTACAACAACCCTGCGTGGCTGGCAGGGAAGGGGCTCGACCCGGCACCCCGCCTGCAGGCCATCGAGAACTTTTTCGCCAGCGGGGTGTGGCACGGCTGACCACTGATCGCGGATGTCTGGATGCTTGGATGCCACCGGTGCAGCCGGCTCCTGGGTGTCGCCCTAGGCCAGCAAGGCGTCCAATCCGATGGCCGACCCCTCCGGAAGCAAGGGGGCATAGCGGTCATGGATGGCCTGGCGCGCCCGTCGCCCTGCCTCAACACCTTGCCGGGCCGCAATGGCTTCGAAGATCTCCCGGTCCAATGCCGCCGAGGCCGCCTCGGTTCTCTCGGTGGCATCCGAGTCCGACAGCTGCTGGGTGATCAAGGCAACGATGGCTTCAGCCACTGCACGGCCACACATGGTCAACAGCGCGTTGCCACTTGCTTCCCAAACGGCCAAATGAAAGTCCACATCAGCCCGGGCAAACTCCCCGGCATCCTTGCCGACGGACTCCTCCATGCGTTCAATCGCCGAGCTCATGGCCGCCAATTGCTCCTCGTTGTGCAGCGCAGCGGCCAGGCGGCATGCAGAGGATTCAAGGACCAAGCGAAATTGAACAAGCTCGTTCATGGACAACGAGTCCATGCGCGCCATGGTGACGAAGGAGCGGGTCATCGACTCCGGCGAGGGCTCCAGGACCTTGGGCCCGCCGCGGCCTCCGGGTTTGGATTCAACCAGTCCCATCGACTGCAAGACACGCAGCGCCTCCCGCACGGTCGGCCTGCTGACGGAGAACTGGACCATCAATTCGCGTTCGGACGGCAGATGCTCGCCGGCCGCGATCGCCCCGGAGGTGATGGCCGTCTCGATCTGTTCGACCACGCGTTCATAGGTGAGTGTCGCGACGGCCGGCGTGAAGGTAACTGTTTTCATCGGTGCCTTAGGTCAAGGGAAGCCTGCGGGAGAGGAAGGTGCTAAATGGTAGGACCAGCCAACTTATTAGCAATATACAACGATTGCTGTCCTGAGTCAGTCCCCCACCCTGCAGTGGATCATGGTCAAACGCAACCGGGTCACCCACCTCGCAGCGTGTGGACCCCGTGTAACATTGCGCGAACCCGTGTCATCTTGGGCGCGAATCCAACCCTTGAACACGCAACCCGGGACTTTCCGCAACGTATACACACAATGTAACTGGTCAGACCATTGAAATAATTTCGCCAATGCACTTCAATGGTGTTGGACAGGTCACATTGAGTCGCTTGAACCTTTGCTTCCAACCGATGGAGTACACATGCTTCGCTTAAACAAAGTAAGCCGTTCGATGGTGCTGCTTCTCGCGGCAACGCTGTCACTGACCGCCTGCAACGCCGGTTCATCGGCAGGCACCAAGGACGCCGGGTCCAAAACGTCGCTCACTGTGGCCCTTACCGGCGCCCCGGTAAACCTCGACTTCACCACCACCGCAGGCGCCGCCATTCCCCAGGCACTCATGGCCAACATTTACCAAGGCCTGGTCCAAATAGATCAGGATGGCAAATTGCAGCCGCTGCTGGCCGAATCCTGGGAACTGAGCGGGGACCGCAAGACCTACACGTTCAAACTGCATCCCGACGTCATGTTCTCTTCAGGTGAAGCGTTCACTGCCGACGACGTCAAGTTCAGCATTGAACGCGTCAAGTCCGATGCCTGGAAGTCCAGCCTGAAAGACAAGATGAACGTCGTCAAGGCAGTCACAGTGGTTGGTGACACCGAGGTCAAGGTCGAGCTCAACCAGCCAAGCAACGCTTGGCTGTACGACATGGGCTCCCCCATCGGCGCCATGTTCGACACGAACGGTGTGTCCAATCTGGCCACGACTCCCATCGGCACCGGGCCATTTACCGTCAGCGCATGGAAGCCGGGCGAAGCCCTCGAATTGGCCGCCCGCACGGACTACTGGGGTACGGCTCCTTCATTGAAGACCGCAACGCTGCGCTACTTCGCGGATGCAACAGCCACCACCAACGCCCTTCAGTCAGGCGACGTCGACGTGGTTTACAACATGCAGTCGCCGGAACTGCTCTCCACTTTCAAGGACAACACTGACTTCCAGGTCCTGGAAGGCAGCTCCACAGGCAAGATCATCCTGTCCATGAACAACAAGGCGGCGCCCTTCAACGATGTGAGGGTTCGTCAGGCTGTCATGTATGCCGTGGACCGCAAGGCCGTCATGGACACAGCATGGAATGGAATGGGGACGCTGATCGGCGGACCGGTGCCTCCGTCCGACCCCTACTACGAAGATCTCAATGATGTGTATCCCTTCAACCCGGACAAGGCGCGGGCATTGTTGAAGGAAGCTGGTGTGGAGAAGCTGGACATCACCTTCGACGTCCCCACCCGCCCGTATGCAACTGCGGTATCAGAAATCGTGGTCTCACAGCTCAGGGACGTTGGCATCAACGCCAAGATCGCCTCCAGCGAGTTCCCTGCCGTTTGGCTGGATCAGGTTTTTACCAAGCACGATTACCAGATGTCAGTCATTTTGGCCGTTGAATCCCGCGATGTCCTGACCATGTTCAACGACCCGAATTACTACCTTGGTTTTGACAATTCAAAGATCAAGGAAGACGCTGCAGCCGCCGACATGGCCGATGAGGCCGGCTATGTCACTGGCATGAAAAAGGTGGTCAGGAGCATCGTCGACGACGCCGGCGCCGATGTCTTGTTCCTCTTTCCCAATATTGTGGTGGCGAACTCCTCTGTCACCGGGATTCCGGCCAATGCAGTGTCACCCGGTCTTGATCTCAGCTCCATGGCTTGGAAATAGCAGAACGGGATCAGCAATGCCGGGGCCCTGTCCACTGGATGGGCCCCGGCGCCCGACTTTGGGGATGAATCATTGGATCGACTGGATGGAGGCCCGGCATGGTGATGCGCATCGTGACCAACCTGGCCAGGTTCGTGGCCACCTTCGTGGCGGCCACGGTGCTGGTGTTCTTTGTTATGCGTACTGTGCCGGGGGATCCTGCGCAGATTGCCCTGGGGGTCAATGCCAGCCCGGAGCTCCTTGCACAGACCCGTGCAGAATTCGGCACGGATCGTCCGCTGGTAGTGCAGTATTTGGAGTGGGTTCGCGGCCTGCCATTTGGTGAATTCGGCACCTCCTATGTCACCCACCAGAACATCAGCCCGATGGTTGCGGACCGTGTGCAGGTGTCGCTGATTTTGGTGATCCTGGCGATGCTGGTGGCCTTGATCATTGCCATTCCGATGGGAACATTGGCTGCTGTCAAGCACCGCAATGCCTCAGGCGCGCTCATCAGTGCCGTCAGCCAACTTGCCATTGCCATTCCCGGCTTCCTCGCAGGCATCCTGCTCGTGGTCGTGTTTTCCCTTAACTTGGGTTGGTTCCCTGCCAACGGCTGGACCCCGCCAGGGCAGGACTTTGGCGAATTCCTCTCCCGGGTGGCACTGCCTGTCCTGGCGCTGGCTTCGGTCCAGGCCGCCATTCTGACTCGATATGTGCGTTCGGCCGTGCTGGAGGTCATGAGCGAAGATTATTTGCGGACCGCCCGGGCCAAGGGGTTGTCTCCCCTTGCCGCGCTGCTCAAGCATGGATTGCGGAACGCCGCCATACCTGTCCTGACAGTCACCTCGGTCCAATTGGCCGCCTTGATCATTGGCGCCGTCGTCATCGAAAAGGTCTTCGTGATCCCCGGGCTGGGCTCCATGTTGCTGGATGCCGTTGGCAACCGGGACCTGCTCACCGTCCAATCCGTGGTCATGGTGTTGGTGGGGATCACCTTGGTCATCAATTTGCTGGTGGACGTGTTCTACACGGTCCTTGATCCGCGCATTCGGAAATCGGCTTAGGGGAATCTGCATGGCTACGAAAGTCAAGATTACAAGCACTGTGAAGCGGCGCCGCCCGTGGCGGGGCTCCATGCTCGTGGGGGCAATATTGGTGGGCCTGGTGATTGCCTCCGCCTTGCTCTCTTATATATGGACCCCCTTCGACCCGGTTCAGGCCTATCCGCTGGACCGGTTGCAGGGACCGAGCCTTACACACCTGATGGGCACGGACAGGTATGGGCGGGACGTCTTCTCCAGCATCCTCTACGGTGCCCGCATCACCCTCCTGGTGGGCATGGTTTCGGTGGGAATCGCACTACTTTTGGGCACCCCGCTGGGAATTCTGGCCGGCATGAAACGCGGTGCCACCGAGGAAATCACCATGCGTTTCGCTGATATCTTGTTGGCTTTCCCGGCGCTTCTGCTGGCCATCATGTTTTCTGCCATCTTCGGTGCCAGCACTGTAACCGCCATGGTCGCCATTGGTCTTGGCTCCGTTCCCGGCTTCGCCCGTGTGGCACGGTCCGGCACGCTGCAGGTCATGAGCACCGAATACGTCCAGGCGGCCAGGGCCTCCAGCCAGCCGGCCCTTCGAATTGCGCGCCGGCATGTTCTCCCCAACATCGTTGGCATGGTGGTGGTGCAGTGTTCGGTTACATTTGCCCTGGCCGTCCTGGCCGAGGCGGCATTGTCCTTCCTTGGGCTGGGCACACCGCCGCCGGTACCAAGCTGGGGCCGCATGCTCCAGGAGTCGCAACAGTTCTTTGGCACCCTGCCCCTCCTGGCCGTTTGGCCGGGTTTGGCCATCGCGGTGGCAGTGATGGGTTTCAATATGTTGGGTGATGGACTGCGGGATCGCTTCGATCCCAAACTGAACGGAGACCGCCCATGACAACCACAGCACCAAAGCTGCTCACGGTTGAAAATCTGTCAGTAAATTATGGCGCCTTCAGCCTGGTCAGGGATGTTTCGTTTGCCATGGACCGTGGAGAACGCATCGGCTTGATTGGCGAGTCCGGTTCCGGGAAGTCACTGACCACAACGGCACTCATGGGCTTGTTGCCCGAAGGTTTGCAGGCCAGCGGAGCCGTGCATCTGGACGGACACGGCCACAACTTTGTCGGTGCCACTGACGCCTCGATGCGTAAAATCCGCGGCCGCGACATGACAATGGTGTTCCAGGAACCCCTGACCGCGCTGAATCCGCTCATGCGGGTGGGCGCCCAGGTTGCCGAGATCATGACGGTGCACCACACCGCCGGATCCCGCCGGGAGGCACAGGCCAAGGCCATCGAGATGCTGGCCGCCGTCAAGCTGCCCGATCCCGCCGAGGCGTCACACGCCTACCCGCATCAACTGTCCGGCGGCCAGCGCCAACGCGTCATGCTGGCCATGGCCCTTGCCAACGATCCTGCACTGCTGCTGTGCGATGAGCCCACCACGGCACTGGATGTCACGGTGCAGCGCCAAGTCCTGGACTTGGTCTTGGAATCCGTGCAGAAACGTGGCACGGGCCTGCTGTTCATCACCCACGACCTCGCCGTCGTTGCCAACATGTGCACGCGGGTCTTGGTCATGAATGATGGCAGCGTGGTCGAGGAAGGGCGCACGGAGGACATCTTCACCCGGCCGCAGCACAGCTATACCCGGGGGTTGCTCGCTGCCAGCGACATGGAAGCCAAGGACAATGACGGGCGCCTGTTCACCGTCACCTCGGCCGCGGCGTATGTGCCGCCAAGCCCGGAAGAGTCCCTGAAGCGAGCCAAGGCGGCGACAGCTGCGAAGGCTGCGACAGCCAAGACCGTAAAGGGCGACGCCGGGCCCTCCCCGGAGCAGAAGACGGACGGTGTGCTTCCTGTCATCGCCGCGACGGACCTGACACGCACCTACCGGCGCGATCGAACGTCCTTGTTTGGCAAGGCCGCCGAGGTGCACGCACTCAAGGACGTGAACTTCGTGGTGCGGCCGGGCGAACGCTTGGGCGTTGTCGGGGAGTCCGGATCTGGAAAGTCCACCCTCCTGCGCATTCTGGCGGGGCTTGACCAACCAACAAGCGGATCTGCCGTTGTGGCCGGGAACGAGGTGGCCGGCGCCGCCGAGCGGAGTCTGGTGCAGTTGCGCCAGCAATTGCAGATTGTGTTCCAGGACCCCATGGGTTCCCTCAATCCCCGTATGCGGGTGCTTGACATCATCACCGAGCCATTATTGGTCCCCGGCCGCACGGAGACGGCCGCGCAAAGGCGTGACATGGCTGTCTCAATGCTTGAGGCAGTGGGCCTTGGCCCGGAGACCCTCGAGCGGTACCCGCACCAGTTCTCCGGCGGTCAGCGCCAACGCATCTCCATTGCCCGCGCACTGATCTGCCGGCCCCGGGTGCTGGTGGCTGACGAGCCCGTGTCCGCCTTGGACGTCTCCGTCCGGGCTCAGGTGCTCAACCTGCTGGCGGACCTGGTGGACCAGTACCAGCTGACACTCGTCTTCGTCTCCCACGACCTGGCTGTGGTGCGGCACCTGTGTGATCGGGTGGTTGTTATGCGCAAGGGTGAGATTGTCGAAGCCGGCGACACCGAAAGCGTCTACCAAAATCCGCAGCACCCCTACACTCAAAAGCTCGTGGCAAGTTCCATGAATCTGCGCACCGAGGTGCTCGCCCGGGAGTCCCTGGCGCTTCAGAACGACTAACAAGCACCACAGAAAAGGACCGTCATGAACCAGCCTGAAAACGATTTCACGGCGCTTGAACTCTCCACCGCTTATGCCTCGGGATTGGATCCGCAGGAGGTTGCCGAATCGCTGCTGGCACGCATCGCGGACCTTGAACCGGTCCTCAACGCCTTCTACGTCCACGAACCCGACCAGGTTCGCCGTGATGCCGAGGCCTCGGCCAAGCGGTGGGCGGCCGGCACCCAGCTTTCTCCGTTCGACGGCGTTCCGGCGACAGTCAAGGAGAACATCACCCGAATCGGCGTGCCGGTCCCGTCAGGAACGGCCATCCCACAGCCACCTGTCGCGACGGAGAACGCACCTGTCACCGACAGGTTGTTGGAGGCTGGAATCGTCATTCTTGGTTCCACCACCATGCCCGACTGGGGAATGTTGTCCTCGGGCGTTTCGTCCCTGCACGGGATCAGCCGCAATGCGCTGGACCCGTTGTTGACAACAGGTGGCTCGAGCGCCGGTGCCGGCGCCGCTGCCGCCGCCGGGTACGGTCCCTTGCATGTTGGCACCGACATTGGCGGCTCCATCCGGTTGCCGGGGACCTGGTCAGGGCTGGCCACGTTAAAACCCAGCGCCGGGCTGGTCCCGCTCAACGTGCCCTATCTTGGCCGGGCAGCAGGTCCCCTGGCCCGCACGGCGGCGGACGCCGCCACCCTCATGAGCCTCATTGCACGGCCCGACATTCGCGATTACTCCGCCCGCCCCTACCCGGCGATGAACTGGTTCACCGGTCCTGCCAACCCTGCCGGCCTGCGGGTTGCGTTGCAGCTGGACGCCGGTTCCGGCGCCGCCGTCGATCCCGGGGTCGCCGAAGCCGTGCAACACGCGGCGGAACTTTTTGCCGCGGCCGGTGCCCGCGTCGTCGAGCTGTCACCGTTCATGACTCCGGCCCAGCTTGCCGGGATCGACGCATTCTGGCGGACGCGGTCCTGGGCGGATTACAGCGCACTCGATGAGGAACAGCGCGGGAAGGTCCTGCCCTATATTGCCCGCTGGTGTTCAGGCGGCAAGGATTACGACGGCGTCGCCACCATGGAGCACTACCATCGCTTCGCCCAGGTGCAGCAGGCGACGATCGCCGCCACGGCCGGCTTTGACTTGGTTCTCTCCCCCGTGGCGCCGATGGCCGCCTTTGCCGCCGAGCAGCCCATGCCTGTGGATGATCCCGATCTGCCCATGGCACATATTTCCTTCGCCATGCCCTACAACATGTCCGGACAGCCTGCAGCGACAGTCAACTGCGGCTTCATGGCCGACGGCCGGACGATCGGGCTGCAGCTGGCCGGTCCGGTGGGTGCCGATGACAAGGTCTTGGCTGCGGCCGCGTGGTTTGAAACGGTGCGGGGAGACGCGGTCCCGGATTGGGCCCATGCCTCCTCGCACCGGGAACTTAAGCCGGCGGGGTAAACCGTCCGTCGATGGCGGTCCAGCCGCCATCGACGGTCAACACCGAGCCGGTCACGAAACTCGCCGCATCCGAGGCCAGGTAGACCACGGCACCGGCCAGCTCCTCCGGGCGGGACCATCGTCCCAATGCACTCTTGTTTGCGTAGGCGTTGTACCACTCCGGGTTCGCCTTGATCTGGGCCGTCAGCGGAGTCTCGACGACGCCCGGGGCGATGGCGTTGACCCGCACGCCCTGTTCGCCGAACTCGGCAGCCGCCGTGCGGATCAACTGAACCAGGCCCGCCTTCGTGGCGGCATAGGCGCCCTGACCGGGCTCAACCACGGAGGCCCGAATCGAGGAGAAGCCGGTAATGGAGCCGCCGCCGCGGGCAGCCATCTGGGGTGCGAAGGCCCGGATCAGGGCAAAGGACGCCCGAAGGTTGAGGTTGACGACCCGGTCAAATTCCTCCATCGAGTAGTCAGCTATGCGCTTGCGGACATTCGTGGCCGCCGTGAATACCAGGGCGTCCAGCTCGGGGTGCGCCGCGGCTGCTGCGGTGACGGCGTCCACGTCGGTGACGTCCAGGTCAATGGCAGTGGCACCGCCGCCGGCTAGTGCGGCCGTTTCCTGTGCAGCTGCAACATTGCGGTCGGCGCATATGACGGTGGCTCCCTGGGCCGCCAGGGCGAGGCTCGCTTCGCGGCCGATGCCGCTGCCGGCCCCGATGACCATGGCAAGGCGTCCATCCAGGCGGAACAGTTGGGTGTAGTCGGTCGTTGGGTTCACATTCATTCCTCGGGTCGGTGCGGATCGGAAATTGAAGGATCAGGCCGGGCGGATCATGGCCATGCGGGTGGTCGTGAATTCCTCGATGGCCCAGCGCGGGCCCTCCCGGCCGACTCCCGAGTCCTTCACACCTCCATAGGGCATGATGTCGGAACGGAACCCGGGGATTTCGTTGACCACCACACCGCCCACGTCCAAGCCGTTGATGGCCGCAAAAGCGGATTTCAGGGACCGGGTGAACACGGAGGCCTGAAGCCCATACCGGGAGTCATTGACCAGCTCGATCGCCTCCTCCATGCTGTCGACCGTCTCCAGGGCCACAACGGGACCAAAGATTTCCTCGCACCACAGCGGCGAGGAGTGGGGCACATTGGCGAGCACCGTCGGGTAAACCAGCGATTCCGACTCTGCCGCTGAAGCGTCCCGGCCGCTGCCCACCGGTGAGTTCGAGGCTACGATCCGTGCTCCGCCGGCCAACGCCTCGGCCACCCAGGACGTAATCCGCGCCGCTGCTGCCGAGTTGATGACGGGGGCAACGCGCGTGGCCGGGTCGCGGGGATCACCCACCACAACTTCCGGAATCCTGGCGGCAAGCTTGTTTGTGAATTCTTCTGCGATCCCGGCCAGCAGGACTACGCGCTGGACGGAGATGCACGCCTGCCCGTTGGCATAGAACCCACCCCGGATCACAGCGTCGACAGCGGCGTCCACGTCAGCGTCGTTGTCAACGATCAGGCCCGTGTTGGAGCCCAGTTCCAGAACTGTTTTTCGGGGTGCGGCCGCACGGGCGATCTGGTGCCCCACGGCCGCGGAGCCGGTGAAGGACACGACGGCGGCCCGTGAGTCACCCACGAGCACCTCACCCACGTCCACTCCGCCATTGACCATTTGCACGGCGGCGCGGGGCAGGTCATGGGCGGCCAGCACGTCACGGATGAGATCCACGAGCAGCAGCGTCGCCAGCGGCGTATCGGGTGAGGGCTTGATAACGATGGGGCAGCCGGCGGCCAGTGCCGGGGCAATCTTGTGGGTGGCCAGCAGGACCGGATAGTTGAAGCCGGCTATTCCCACCACGACGCCGGCCGGCCGGCGGGTGTAATAGCCCAGCATGCCTTCGCCCAGTGGCTGCAGGTCCAGGGGAACGGTCTCGCCCGTTGTCCGGGACACTTCCTCGGCAGCGGCCGTCCAGGTGGTGAGCGAGCGTGCCATCTCCACGGCACAGTCGACGCTTGGCTTGCCCGTCTCCAAGACCAGGATGCGCGCAATTTCCTCGGACCGTGCGGCCAATTTTTCTTGAATGTCCATCAGGAGGGCACGTCGCTTGCCCGTGCCTGCCGCCGCCATGGCGGGAAGTGCGGCAGCGGCCTCGGACATGGCCAGGGCGGCACTGGCTGCGTCTGCCACGGGCGCCTTGCCAATGGTGGACCCGTCGAAGGGAAAGCGAATCTCCGTTTGCGCCGTGGCCCGCACGCCAAACTCGCCGATGGGCAGGCTTTGACCAAGAAGTTCAAGAGACGGGTTGGCGATGGTCATCGCAGGTCCTTTCCAGCGCCGCAGTGGTGCCGAGGGGTTGGTGCAGGCCGGGAAACACCCTAGCCATCGAGTGGTCTTACCAGTAACATAAGCAGACTACTAGCGAAACATGGCGGAGGCAATGGATATGACGGGCAAAACGAATTTGGCGCACAACCGGCGGCACTATCGCCTGGCTGTCGTGCCAGGCGATGGGATTGGTCCGGAGGTCACCCAATGCGCACTCACCGTGCTGGACGCGGCCGAGGCGGCCTTTGGATTCACCACCGAACGTGAGCACATTGCCGCCGGCGCGAAGCACTATGTGGCCACCGGAGAGCTGTTCAGTCCCGCCATCGAGAAAAGGCTGCGGGCCAATGATGCAATCTTGTTTGGTTCCATGGGCGACCCCTCGGTGTCCCCCGGAATATTGGAGCGCGGTTTCATCCTGACCATGCGCCAGGTCTTTGCACAAGCCGTCAATCTCCGCCCGGTTCGCCTCTACCCCGGTGTCAAGACGCCGATCGCCGAGCTGACGCCGGACCGCTGCGATCTGGTGATCGTGCGGGAGAACACCGAGGGCGCCTACGTTGGCCGTGGCTCAACCGTCCACGCCGGCACACCCAACGCAGTGGCCGTTCAGGAATCGGTGAACACCCGTGCCGGCGTTGAGCGGGTTGTGGACTATGCGTTCAGGCTGGCCTCCTCCCGCCGCAAGAAGCTGACGCTTTGCCACAAGACGAACATTCTTGTCGAGGCTGGCAAGCTGTGGCAGGACACAGTGAATGACCTGGCCGCCAGATACCCTGACGTTGAAACTGACTACGTCCATGTGGACGCCATGTGCTTCCACCTGCCGATCGCCCCGGAACGCTTCGATGTCGTTGTCACCGACAATCTCTTTGGCGACATCATCACGGATCTTGGTGCCGTGATTCAGGGCGGCCTGGGCGTTGCCTCGAGCGCCAATCTCAATCTTGACCACAGTGCCCCGAGCATGTTCGAGGCCATCCATGGATCTGCACCCGATATTGCCGGCAAGGGCTACGCCAACCCCGCGGGCGCCATACTGTCACTGGCCATGTGCCTGGCCCACCTTGGCGAAGATCAAGCCGCCCTCGCGATCGAGTCCGCCACAGTCGCCGTCCTGGGAACCATGGAGGGGTTAAGCGGTCCGGACATGGGTGGAAACACGCAGGAGATCGGCCAGCATGTAGCCGATGCCCTCAACGACATAGCTGCCGGACGGGAACCGCTGCTGGCGGGAATGTCCGTCATGGATGGAATCAAGGCCGCGGCACCGGCCTAGGAATCACCCAACAGCCAACGAAAAATGCCCCGGGCATCACCAACTCTGTTGGTGACGCCCGGGGCAGGCGTTTGTCGCCAGGCTAGGAGACCAGCCGGTCAGCGATGTCCAGCACCTCATCGAGGATCGCCAGGCCCGCAGCGGCATCCTCCCTGCTGGTGTTGCACGGCGGGACCACGTGGATGCGGTTGAAGTTGGCGAAGGGCAGCAATCCGCGTTCCTTGCAGGCCGCGATGAGCTGGTTCATTTCCGGGCTGGATGCACCGTACGGGGCTAGGGGCTCGCGGGTTTCGCGGTCCTTGACGAGTTCGATGGCCCAAAAGACGCCCGTCCCGCGGACTTCACCAACAGAGGCGTGACGCTCGGCGAAGCCGGCCAGTGCCGGGGCAATGACCTCGGCACCCAAGGCGGCTGCATGGTCCACCATGCCCTCGGATTCCATGACATTGATGGTGGCCACGGCGGCGGCCGTGGCCAGCGGGTGGCCGGAATAAGTCAGCCCGCCCGGATAGACACGTTGGCCGAACGTGGCCGCGATTTCCGGGCTGATGGCTACGCCGCCCAGAGGCACATAGCCGGAGTTGACGCCCTTGGCGAAGGTCAACAAGTCAGGGACCACCTCGAAGTGGTCAACGGCAAACCACTTGCCGGTGCGCCCGAATCCTGTCATGACCTCGTCGGCAATGAACATGATGCCGTATTTGGTGCACAGCTCCCGCACCCCCTGCATATAGCCGGCCGGCGGGACGAAGATCCCCGCCGATCCGGGAATGGATTCCAGGATCAAGGCCGCAATGGTTCCCGGTCCTTCAAACCCAATCAGTTGTTCGAGGTGTTCAAGGGCGCGCTGGCTCTCTTCCTCTTCCGTTGTTGCATGAAAGCTGCTCCGGTACAGGTAGGGCGGGAAGAAATGCACCGTTCCGGTGCTGGCGGAATCGTTGGCCCACCGCCTGGGGTCACCTGTCATGTTCACCGCCAGCTCGGTGCCGCCATGGTAGGAACGGTAGGCCGAGAGCACCTTGGGCCGTCCGGTGTGCAATCGAGCCATGCGCGCGGCGTGTTCGTTGGCGTCGGCGCCACCGTTGGTGAAGAAGATCTTGTTCAGCTCCCCCGGGGTGCGTTCGGTGATGAGCCGGGCGGCTTCGGAGCGGGCCTCATTAACGTGGCTGGGGGCGACGGTGCACAGCTTGGCAGCCTGCGCGGTGATCGCCGCCACGACGACCGGGTGCTGGTGGCCGATATTGGTGTTGACAAGCTGCGAGGAAAAGTCCAGGTACTTCTTGCCAGCCCCGTCCCAGACCCACGATCCCTGGGCGGCCGCAATGACCATGGGGTCCAGCAGATCCTGGGCCGACCAGGAATGGAAAACATGCTTGCGGTCCAGCTCATAAGCCCTGCGTGCGGCAGCCGCGTCCACTGCAGGGGCCTCGAGCACGCCGGCGGGTGTGCCGTCATTGGCCAGGGTGTAAGTCATGTCGGTCTCCAATGTTCTAACGAAAGGGGTGTGGTTCAGGCGTTTTGGGGGAAGCCGAGGTTGATGCCGCCGTGGCTTGGGTCTGCCCAACGCGTGGTGACTGCCTTGCCGCGGGTAAAGAAGCTGACCCCTTCGCTGCCATGTGCATGCGTGTCCCCGAACAGGGAATTCTTCCAGCCGCCAAAGGAGTAGTAGGCCATGGGCACGGGGACGGGGACGTTGATGCCAACCATGCCAACCTCAACCTCGTTCTGGAAGCGGCGGGCCGCCCCGCCGTCGTTCGTGAAGACAGCGGTGCCATTGCCGTAGGGGTTTGCGTTGATCATCGCCAGTGCCGCATCGAAGCTCTCAACCCGAAGGACTGACAAGACCGGGCCAAAGATTTCATCCTGGTAGATGGACATGTCGGTGGTGACGTTGTCGAACAGGGTGGGGCCGACAAAGTAGCCGTCGCCTTCAGCATCGGGGGTGACTGTCCGCCCGTCAACCACCAGCGTGGCTCCGGCCTCTTCGCCGGCATCAACGTAACCGGCCACCTTGTCCCGGTGGGTCGAGGTGACGAGCGGGCCCATGTCACAGCCGCGCAGCCCGTCGCCGGTGCGCAGGGCGTTGGCGCGTTGGGCGATCTTGGCGACGAGTTCATCGGCGATGCCGCCCACGGCGAGGAGGGCCGAGATGGCCATGCACCGTTCACCGGCCGAACCGAATCCGGCGTTGATGGCGGCGTCGGCGGCAAGGTCAAGATCGGCATCCGGCAGGACGACCATGTGGTTTTTCGCACCGCCGAGAGCCTGGACGCGCTTGCCATTGGCCGTGGCTGTTTCGTAAACATATTTCGCGATCGGCGTTGACCCAACAAAGGAGACCGCCTTGATGTCGGGGTGGGTCAGCAACGTGTCCACGGCAACCTTGTCGCCCTGGAGGACATTGAACACGCCGTCCGGCAGCCCGGCTTCCTTCCACAACTCCGCCATCCAGCCGGCCGCCGTCGGAACTTTCTCGCTGGGCTTGAGGATCACGGCATTGCCTGCGGCAATCGCCAGCGGGAAGAACCACATGGGGACCATGGCCGGAAAATTGAAGGGGCTGATGATGGCCACGGGGCCCAGCGCTTGCCGCACGGAATGAATATCGACCTGGGTTGAGGCGTTCTCCGTGTAGCTGCCCTTGATCAGGTGTGGCATGCCGCAGGCAAACTCGACCACTTCCAATCCGCGGCTGACTTCTCCCAAGGCATCGTCAAAGACCTTGCCGTGTTCGGCCGTGATGATGGCGGCCAGCTCACCCTTGCGGGCGTTGAGCAACTCGCGGAAGGAGAACAGGATCTGGGTGCGGCGTGTCAGCGAGGTGTCCCGCCATGCCGGGAACGCTGCCTTGGCCGCGGCTACTGCGGCGTGGCCGTCTTCCACACTGGCCAGGGCCACCTCGGCAGTGACCTTGCCTGTTGCCGGGTTGGTAACCGGCGCGGTGCGCTCCCCTGCCGATGTGTAGCCGCCGTTGATCCAATGCTTGATCGTCTTCAATGCTTCCCCTTTGATGGGTGGTGCCGGATAGGTGGTGCCGTTGCTCCCAGTCTTCCCCGCTTCACGGCAGGGCATAATTAGCACACTGTAATAAGATGGGCACCCTGATTTACACTATGTAAATGCTCCCCACTGTCCGCACCATCCTTGAACTCGGCATTGTTCAAAACGCCGGCCCCTCCGTTCTTGGTGGCACGGCCGCCTTGGACGCCCCTGTGCGGTGGGTGCACGTCAGCGAACTTTTGGACGTGACAGATCTGCTCTCGGGAGGCGAACTGGTTCTAACCACCGGGTTGGAGCTCGAAAAGGATCCCCGACTGACCAGGCGTTATCTGGGTTCTTTGGCCAATGCCGGGGCTGCCGGACTTGTCGTGGAACTCGCAGGCAACCGCGGACGCAGCCTGGAAACCCTGCGTGCAGCCGCCCATGATTCACCGTTTCCCGTCATCGTGCTCGAGCGCACGGTGCGCTTCGTGGCGATCACGGAGACAGTGCACCGCATGATCGTGGCACAACAGTTGGAAACGGTTGAGCGCTCCCGCGACGTGCATGAGGCGTTCACCCAGCTGAGCCTGGAAAGCGCCGGAACCCAACAGGTGGTGGAACAGGCCGCCACAATGATTGGCGCACCCGTGGTCCTGGAAGATCTCCACCACCTCGCGCTGGCTTACGCAGCACAGGACGCGGACATCTCCGAGTTGCTCGACGATTGGGAGCGGCGCTCACGCACAACGCCTTCGCCCGCCAAAACGGGCCGCGCCGGCGCTGAAGAATGGTTGCTGGTTCCCGTCGGCGTCCAGAACCAATTGTGGGGGCGCCTTGTGGTGCCGGTGCCAACGCCCGATGACCTGGCAGCGTCCTTGGTGCTCGAACGCGCCGCACAGACCCTGGCCATCAACCGTCTGGCCGAGCGCGACAGGCGTGAGCTCTCCCAGCAGGCACAGGCAGGCCTGTTCAACATTCTGCGAAACCCCCGCGGGCTCAGCGAGGGCGAAGCCCTCGCCCGCGCAGCGTCGCTGGGGCTGAAACGCTCGCCGTTCTATGTCCCCGTTGCCTTTCGTGCGACACCAGTCACCACAACAGCGGACACCACCACACCCTCCCTGAAAGCGCCCGCCCACGGTGATCCGTTGGCACTCCAGCAGGCCGAGCGTGAACTGCTTGAGCTGCTGTCCCAAATCCTCAAATCCATGTCAGGCAGCGCCCTGACGGCCAGCATCCAGTCCGGCACGGTAGGCATGATTCTGGCGTTGCCGGCCAGCCAGCTTGAGGAAGCCACCCTGGAACGGCTGGCCCAGGCCTTGGCCGCCCACACCGTCGAGGGGGCCACCCGGTGGACCATCGGCGTCGGACGCTTCCGGGACACGCTGCTGGCGGCCGCCGGTGGCATGGCCGAGGCCGCGCATGTGGCCGAGACTGCTGCCACCCTCCGTGAGCCGAACCATCCTTTTTACCGGGCGGGTGATGTCAGGCTCAGGGGCCTGCTGGCCCTGCTGCGCACTGATCCCCGCGTTCAGCAGTTCGCCGAATCAGAGCTTGCCGGCATCCTCGATGCCGAGGCACAGGGCCGCTCAGGACTCCTGGACCTGCTGGGCAGGTATCTTGAATCGGGCGGCAACAAGGCCGCGCTGGCCCGCAGCGGCTATCTCAGCCGGCCAACCCTGTATGCCCGATTGGCCCAATTGGAAGAGCTGCTCAACGCCCGGCTGGACGACGCTGAATCCCGCACCTCACTGCATGTGGCGCTGCTGGTCCACCGCCTGCGCGGGGAACAACAGTAGGCCCTGCCGCCAGGCCGGCTTGCCTGCTAGATTTCCACCGACTGTCCCGTGTGCAGGTGCCGGAACGTCACGCCGTGGCGCCCGCCGATCCTGGCGATGTGGGACTCCGTGAACGCCAGGCCCTGCTCATTGAGCAGCCCGTCGTGGATCTGGAACGCCTGCGGGGCCCTGACGGACACTACAAAGTCCACCACCTCGGAGACCTTGGACCAGGGCGCATGGACCGGCACCAAAAGCGTGCCCACGCTCACCCCGTCGGGGACTGTCAGCGCGTCACCCGGGTGGTAAACGTCGTCGTCAATCAGGTATCCGACATTGGCCACAATGGGCATTGTCGGGTGGATGACGGCGTGCTGGCCGCCAAAGCACTGCACGGCGAAGCCTGCCGCCGTGAAACTGTCCCCGGGTGCGGCGTCAAGAATCTGCCCGTCGTGCCCGGGCGCCCGCACGCGCAAGTCGCGGGCCACGCCGGCCGGGGCGTATACGACCAGCTCCGGCGACTGCGCCAGGGCTGTGGTGAGTGCATCGCCGTCGTAATGGTCTGCGTGTTCATGCGTGATCAGCACGGCGCCGGCGCCCTCGAGGGCCGTGGCCGACTCCGAGAACACGCCCGGGTCAAGAACCAGCACGCGCCCGTCCTGTTCGAGGCGGACACAGGCGTGGGTGTACTTTGTGAGCAACATGCTGCCAGCATATGCCTGTATCCCGGGCCCGGCCATGGGGTGCCAACACGGGTGATCACGCACAGGTGCGATAGGCTGGTTGATTGAATCCAGCAACGAGGAAATGAGTTGGCACGATGTCAGATGTCCCGGTGAAGGAGCAGCGCGTCACCAAGCAGCGCGTTGCAATCAGCGCCGCCATGGACACCCTGGATGACTTTGTCAGCACGCAGGAACTGCACCGCAAGCTGCACGAGCAAGGCACCCGGGTTTCCCTGGCCACCACGTACAGGATCCTGGCCTCCATGGCCGAGGAAGGCCTGCTGGACACGCTGCGCAACGGTGAGGGCGAAGCCGTCTACCGCCGCTGCAACGCCACGAGCCACCACCACCACCTGCTGTGCCGCAACTGCGGGAAAACGGTGGAGGTGGAAGCGCCTGCCGTGGAGAGCTGGGCAGCCCGCATCGCGGCGGAGAACGGTTTTACCCAGGTCCAGCACACGGTGGAGATCTATGGCCTGTGCCCGGAGTGCTCAGCCGCGAAATAGCACCGCGGGTCAGTCCATCGGCGGCACCAAATCCCCCAGCGCCTCCCGCACCCACCAGTTTCCGGTCTCCCGCCATTCCCGCCAGCTCGTATACCGGTAGGCGAAGACACGCGCCCGGACCTGTTGCGGCGGACTCCCGTTAAAGGGGTCATGGCGCAGCAGCTTCAGCGTCGCCGGGTCCGCTGCCAGCAATTGCCGCAGAAACGGCATGAACCAGTTCATGCCCGGCTGCCCCAGCGCCAGAAACCACATCATCCAGTCAAGCCGCAGGTGGTACGGCGCAAATTGCCGTGGCATCCGGCCGGGGTCGCCCGGTTTCCCGCGGAACCCATATTCGCGCCAGCCGGTCCCGTCCCAGCCCTCAACGACAACCTCCAGCCGCTCCCGGGTGATGGAACCAAAGGCGCCATAGGCGTTGCCCAGCCGCCAGCGGTTGAAGCTGGCATTCATGGCCTGGTTCGGAGAGAACAAGTTCCTCAGCGGCCGCCAGCTCAGCACCAGCATCAGCACGCCCAATCCCAGCACGACGGCGGTGAACCAGTCCGGGGAGCCGGGCACCCAGGTCCCTCCCGGCAAGGTGGCGGCTGCCGCGGGGTTTCCAAAAAGTGCCGCCACTGCGTTGCCCGGCACAACCACATCCACCGCTTTGTCCCCCACGGCGGAGAAAGCCAGCACCAGCGTGAGGGCGTTGAGCCAGGCAAAGTTGCCCGAAAGCACAAGCCACAACTGCGTCACGACCACGACCGCCGCCGCCCAGGCAGCGACGGGTTGCGGGGCAAAAAGCAGGAACGGCACCACCAGCTGGGCAAAGTGGTTTCCCAGCACCTCCACCCTGTGCAGCGGTTTGGGCAGGTGGTGGAACCACCAGCTGAGCGGGTTCGGCATCGGCTGGGTCTCGTGGTGGTAGTACAGCGCCGTGAGGTCGCGCCACACCCTGTCGCCACGCATCTTGATCATGCCGGCGCCAAACTCAAGCCGAAACACCAGCCAGCGGAACAGCCAGAGCGTGATGACCGGCGTCGTGGTTTGATCTGAGCCGAGGAAGGCGGCTAGGAATCCTGCCTCAAGCAGCAGGATTTCCCAGCCAAAGCCGTAAAAGACCTGCCCAACATTCACTATCGACATGTACAGCAGCCACATGGCCAGGAACGCGAGCATCGGCAGCCAGGCCGGACCGCGTTGGGGCAGTCCGAGAACCACTGCCGCTCCCAGTGCCGCCCCCGTCCAGGCGACAGTGCGCAGCAGCGCGTCCGAATAGTGCCGGCGGAACAAGGTGGGGCCGGGCGTGCGCGGGATGCGGCCAAGATACCGCGGCACGGGAAGCAGTCCGCGCTCCCCCAGCAGCGCGGGGAATTGCAGCGCGCTGGAAACGAACGCAAGCACGTAGACGGCGGCGATGCCCCGCTGCAGCACAAAGCGCGCAACGTCGTAGTCGGCGGTGCCCAGCCAAGTCGTACCCCACCAGTCGGTGCCCAACCAGCCGCCGCTGAACCAGTCCATGCATCAACGCTAGACCCTTGCCTGCGCGCACCGCCAACACCGGATTTGGCGCAGCCCTCTGCGCAAGGCTGCTTTTAAAGCTGCGCAATTTTCAGCCGCAACGGTGCGCCGGCTGATTGGGCCGTTAAGCTGCGGCAGCCACGGCCGGCCGCGCGGACCAGCCGCGGCGTCTGCGCCATGACCCGGCCACACGGCAGATCAGGTAAATCACGAATGACAAGGTTGTCACATAGGGGCTGATCGGGATGCTGCCACCGAGTGCCAGCATGATGCCGCCGACGGTTGAGACCATCGCAAAGGCCACGCTGAGCAGCACGACCACGCGCGGAGCCGCCGTCACCTGCAGGGCGGCGGCGGCCGGGGTGATCAACAGTGCCAGCACCAGCAGCGCCCCGACCACCTGGATGGACAAGGCAACGGCGATGCCCAACAGGAACATGAAGGCCAGCGACAGCGTCCGTACGGGCACCCCGCGCGCCGTGGCAATGTCGGGGTCGGCGCTGGCAAATGTCAGCGGCCGCCAAATCAACGCCAGCCCGGCCACAACCACGAGTGCGGTGCCTGCCAGAACTGAGAGCTGGGTTGAATCAACCGAGACAATCTGGCCCGTCAGCAGGCCGAACTTGTTGGCTGAGCGGCCCTCGTACAGGGACAGGAACAAGATGCCCAGGCCCAGGCCAAAGGGCATGATGACCCCAATGACGGAATTTTTCTCCCGGGCCCGCACCCCCATTACGCCCAGCAGCAGCGCGGCGAAGATTGACCCAACCAGGGACCCGAAGATGACGTCGGCGCCGATCAGCAGCGCAAAGGCCGCCCCGGCAAAGGAGAGCTCGGCAATGCCGTGCACCGCAAAGGCAAGGTCGCGCATCATGACAAACGTGCCAATCAGCCCGCCAACGACACCCAGGATGGCACCTGCCAGCAAGGTGTCCCGGAACAGTGGCAGCAGCTCACCGTAGTTGGAAAAATTGAGGACTGCGCCGCTGATGTCCGGCCAGTTCATGAGACTTCCTGTCTGTGTGTGCCGCCAATAATGGGTGCGGCCTCCCGGTCATGGCCGGGCAGCCCGTCTGCCGTGTATGCGTGCGCTGCGTGGCTGGCTTCGGCGTGTTCATGCCCGTCAACCACCGAATCCGGGCGCCCCACCACGACCAGCCGGCCGTCGATATTGAGCACCTCAACCCGGCTCCCGTACAGCTTGGACAACACTTCCGAGCGCATGACCTCCTCGGGCGTGCCCAGCGTGAACCGCCCCCCGGCCAGATAGAGCACCCTGTCCACGTGCTCCAGGATCGGGTTGATTTCATGCGTAACGAAGACGACGGCGGTCCCGTTCGCCTTGGCTTGTTGGCCCACCAGGGCGCTCACGGCCTTTTGGTGGTGCATGTCGAGGGAGAGCAGAGGTTCGTCGCACAGCAGCACCTTGGGGTTGGCGGCCATGGCCTGCGCGATCCGCAGCCTTTGCTGCTCACCGCCGGAGAGCATTCCCACGGGGATGCGCCCGTAGCTTGTGGCCCCGACCATTTCCAACAGTTCATCCACCCGCTTGCGGTACGCCCCGCTGCGGATGCGGAAGCCCCATTTGTCACCGTCAATGCCAAGCCCCACCAGGTCGCGGGCGCGCAGTGCGGTGTCGGCGGCAAAATTCTTTTGCTGGGGGACGTAGCCGATGGTGCGGTTGCCGCGCTTGGCGGGTGCGCCGTCGACCGCCAGCTGTCCGGAACTCAGCGGTGCCAGGCCCAGCAGGATCTTCAGGAAGCTGGTCTTTCCGCTGCCGTTTGCACCCAGGACGGCAAGAAATTCGCCCCGGCGCACCTCCAGGTTGAGGTCCTGCCAAAGTGTTCGCGTCCCGTATTTCAAGGTGGCGCGCTTGAGCGTGATGACGGCCGGAGCCGGCCCGGTCATTTGCCTGTCACAGTGTTTAGTCCTTGTTCCAAGTTAGCAACATTACCAAGCATCCAGTCCAGGTAGCTGGTGTCGGCCGGCAGGGTCTCCTCGAAATTCACGACCGGCACGCCCGCGCTCTCGGCGGCTGCCTTGATTTCCTTGGTTTGCGGCCCCTCGGTCTGCTGGTTGTACGCCACCAGTGCAAGGTCTCCGGATGCCACGAGTGCGAGCGTTGCAGCCACCGTCGCGGCAGGAACGTCCGCGCCGTTTTCAACGGCTTCGGTGAATTTGGCCGGTGTCTTGTTGTCCAGTCCGGCCTCCTCGAGCAGGTACATCGGGACAGGCTCGGTGACGGCCACGGCGGCGCCGTCATGGGACTTTTTTAGCTCAGCCAGACGGGTTTCAAGGTCCTGCAACTTTGCCTTGAATGCGTCGGCCTGGGTGGTGAAGCCGGCCGCCTCTGCCGGCAGGGCTGCGGTGAATCGGGCGGCCAGGTCGTCGGCGAGCTTGGACATGGTGGGAAGTGAATACCAGACGTGCTCGTTGAAGTCCGCACCCGTGTCCAGGCCGGAGAGCTCGCTGACATTGACGATCTCGGCGCTTTCCAGCTGGCCCTTGGCCAGTTGGGTGAAGAAGTCGTCGTAGCCGCCGCCGTTGGCAATGCCGATCCGGGCCTTCGACACGGCCAACTTGTCCTGGGCATTGGCTTCGTAGCCATGGGGGTCGGCATTGGCGTTGGAGATGATGGCGTGCACGCTGACGTGGTCCCCGCCCACTGCCTGGGCAATGTCTGCGTAGACATTCGTGGTGGCCACGACAGACACCGTGCCATCCTCCGCCGGGCTGGTGCCTGCCCCTCCCCCGCCGCCAGTGCAGGCCCCCAATGAGAGTGAGGCGGCCAGGGTTGCACCCAGCAGAAGCAGTGAGCGGCGGGTTTGAGACATGTGATTCCTTCAGGCGATGCTAATGAGAACTGTTACTAATAACAACAAGCATAACCCATATTGGGAATCGTTCGCATCAAGCCTTCCTGCGCTCCTGGACGTGGGTCTGTGTGGCGTCACGGATCTCACCGACCAGCTGCTCGATCACGTCCTCAAGGAACAGCACACCCATGGTTTGTTCGTTCCCGTCGATGACGCGTGCCATGTGGGATCCTGTGCGCTGCATGGTGGCCAGCACATCCTCAATCTCCTCATTGGCCTGCAGGTTCACCATGGAGCGGACACGGCTCTCGCCGATCGGCAGTTGGTAGCGCTCAACGGGGATTCGCAGCACGTCCTTCAGGTGCAGGTAGCCCAGAAGGGCCCCTTCGGCATCGGTGAAGACGAACCGTGAGAACCCGGTCTTGCCCACCTTGTGCTCAAAGTCAACGGGTGTGGCGTCGGCAGACAGGGTCACCAGATCAGCCAGCGGCACCATGATGCCCCGGGCCGTTTGGGAGGAGAACTCCAACGCTCCCGTGATCAGCCCGGTCTGGTCGTCCACCAGTCCGCTGCGCGTGGATTCCTCCACAATCGACTGCACCTCTTCCAAGGTGAAGCTGGAGGACACCTCGTCCTGCGGGACAATGCCAAACAGGCGCACAATGTGGTTCGCCGTCCAGTTCAACGCCACGATGACGGGGCGCACCACCTTGCCGACGAGCACGAGCGGCGGGGCCAGCAGGAGCGCAGCCTTGTCCGCTGCCGACACACTCATGTTCTTCGGCACCATTTCGCCAAAGGTCACGTGCAGGAACGTCACCAGGGCCAACGTGACCACAAAGGCAACGGGCGCCGCAACATTGTCCTGTACGCCGACGGCATGCAGCGGCGCGGCCAGCAGGTGGTGGATGGCAGGCTCGGAGACATTCAGGATCAGCAGCGAACACACAGTGATGCCCAACTGCGAGCAGGCCAGCATCAAGGACACGTTCTCCATGGCACCAAGGGTGATCTTGGCCCGTTTTGAGCCGGCGTCCGCCAACGGTTCAATCTGGCTGCGCCGCGCAGTCATGACGGCAAACTCTGCGGCGACAAAGAAGGCGTTGCCGAACAAAAGCACGACCAGCCAGGCAATTCCGGCCCAGGGGCTCACAGCGAACCACCTGCCGCGGCAGCCCCATCCGTTTCACTGGGCCCGGGGGAAGGCGCCGCAATAAAGTGGATCCTGTCTATCCGGCGTCGTTCGACCCTGTCAACAACCAGCAGGCCGCCTTTCACGGCGACAGTGTCGCCAGCCACGGCAATGCGGCCCAGTTCGGCCATCATGAAGCCGCCAACAGTTTCGTAGCCGGCCTCATCGGGGACATCGAGCGGGCCAATGCGTTCGGAGACTTCGTCAGGGCGCATGAGGCCCGGGAAGTACCAGGTGCCGTCGGCTGCCAGGAGGATGCCGGGTTTGACCCTGTCGTGCTCGTCGGAGACTTCGCCTACGATTTCCTCGACGAGGTCTTCAAGCGTCGTTACTCCGGCAGTGCCGCCGTATTCGTCCTGGACAACGGCCATCTGGAGGTTTCCTTCACGCAGTTCAAGAATCAAGGCATCGAGGTGGAGGGTTTCAGGGACGCGCAACACGTCGGTCATGATGGCGCCCACTTCGATGTCCGAGCGTTTGTGAAACGGAATGGAGACGGCCTTTTTCAGGTGCACAACACCAAGGATCTGGTCGGCCGATTCACCGATGACAGGGAACCTGGAATAGCCGGTGCGCCTGGCCACGTCGATGATCTCATCGACGGATTTGGTGCTTTCAATGGTTTCAACCCGCATGCGCGGGGTCATGACATCTGCGGCCGTGCGCTGGGAAAAGCTCAGGGTGCGTGCCACGAAGGTGGCGGTGGCAACATCCAGCGTGCCCATGGCTGCCGAGCGGCGGACCAGCGAGGCCAGCTCGGCCGGGGATCGTGCTCCGGAGATTTCCTCCTTCGCCTCCATGCCGAAAAGGTTCAGGACCTTGTTGGAGAAACCATTCAGGACCACGATGGCGGGCTTGAACACGGCGGTGAAGACCAGCTGCGGCCTGGCCACTGCCTTGCCAATTTCAAAGGACTTGGCGATGGCCATGTTCTTCGGCACCAACTCGCCAATCAGCATGGACAGGAGGGTGGCGATCAGCATGGCCAGGGCAAGTGCAACGCCGGAGACTGCGAGCGCCGGGACTCCGACGGCACCCAGCGGTGCAGCCAGCAGCACGCCCAGGGACGGTTCCATCAGGAAACCTGTCAGCAGCGTGGTCAAGGTGATGCCCAGCTGGCAGCTCGAAAGCTGCGTGGACAGGGACTTCAGGCAGCGCAGCAGTGGCTGGGCAGCCTTGTCCCCGTCATTCACGGCGCGCTGGACAGTGGATTGGTCAAGTGCGACAAGGGAAAATTCAACGGCAACAAAGAATCCTGTGCCTAGGATGAGCAGCAGGCCTGCTGCCAAGAGTATCCACTCCATTTACAGCTCCCCCCTGCCAGCTGCGCGGCATGTGGCGGCGCTGGTGCGGGGGTAGGCCGCCGGCGGAGGGTGGTCGGCGCCGGGGCCGGCCGCTTCCGGTGTTGCAGCCGGCATCGCGGCAGGGGTTGCGGAACTGTGGGCGCTGGTGCGAGGTTTGCCGGCATTGTCAACGCGATTGCAGGAGGTCACTTGTGTGTCCTGCAAGCCGTTGCGCCGGCTCCTAGATTTAATTTCCATAGGATTTCAAGTCTACCCCAGCACGCCCCTGCCTCCATGAAGTCCGTGGTGAAGCACGCATGAACAGTTGCTGGGAACTTGCTGGGACGTACCTGAGTGCCAGCGCACCCAGCCCGGGGCACCGGGCATCGCCTGGCTAACCGGGCAGGACGCTGTGGTCGCCCAGCCAATGGAACGCCCGGCTGTGGTAAACCATGGGCTCCCCTGCCGTGTCCGGGACGATAATTTCCTCGACTTCGGCAGCCAGCAGCAACGACCCGCCGGCGGGGGTGCGGCTCAGGATCTTGCAGCGCAGGGCATAGCCCCCGTGCATGAGCAGCGGTTCGCCGGTTTCCAGCCGGGTCCACACCATGGAGCCGGTGAACCGTTCGGTGGCTGACGTGGCGAAGGTCCTTGCCAGCTCCAGGTCACCCATGGTCAGCAGGTGCACCACCACCGAGTCGGCAACCGCGATCGCGGCCGCGGAACCGCTCGAGGCAGCGAGCGAGAAGGCCAGCAGTGGCGGGTCGGCCGACACCGATGCCACGGAGGAGGCCGTGATGCCCACGGGGCCGGTTGCTGACTCGGCGGTGATGATTGAGACTCCGGCCGGATGCCCGCCAAAGGCCGCCTTGAAATCACTTGACAGGCTGGCTGTGCTCGTCAGGCTGGCTGTGTGGAGCTTCACTGTCATGACCACTAATTCCTCTCGGCAGGTCCGGCCCCAACGGCAAGATCTCCCTGTGACTCTAGAACCTCAACTATAGTTCAGGTCAAGTTGGGCGGCCATGACACCACTCACATCCGGGCCGTGCCCGGGTTTCGGTTCGGGTCTCCCTTGCCGCTGCCGCCAGCCAAGGCGCGGCGGGCGCTACACCGATCCGTCGAAGGCGCGGGCGCCGGGGCCCTTCCCGGCAACCTGGTCATCGGGATTGACGAAACCACATTCGGCCAGGGACAGGCAGCCGCAGCCGATGCAGCCACCCAAGCTTCCCCGCAGTTGTTCCAGGGCTGCGATGCGGGCCGTCAGCTCGCTGTGCCAATGTTCCGAGAGGCGCTGCCAATCGGTCTGCGTCGGCACCCCATGGTCCGGCAGTTGCTGGAACACAGTGGCAACCAGGGACAAGGGGATGCCTGCCTGCTGGGCGGCCCTGACCACTGCCACCCGGCGCAGCACAGACCGCTGGAAGCGGCGCTGGTTGCCGGCCGTGCGGGTGCTGAAGATCAGCCCCTGCCGTTCATAGAAATGCAGGGCCGAAACGCTGACTCCGCCGCGCTGCGCGACCTGGCCGACGCTCAACTCCTCGTCCGCGCGCAGGGGGTGGGTGCCCGGCGTCGTGCGTCATTTCCCCAGGGACCGGGTGCTCACCGCTCGAGGACATGCTTGATGCCTGCCTGCGCCTCCACCAGGATTGAGGTGATGCTGGCGGCAATGTCAATGACAACTGCTTGTTCGTCGGCTTCGAGAGGTTCCAGGGCAGCCAGCTGGGAGGCCAGCAGGGCCGGCGGCATGAAGTGGCCCGAGCGGCCCTCCAGACGTGAGCCAAGAACTTCCAGGGAGCCGTCCAGGTGCAGGAAGATTGTGGCGGGCGCCTTGGCGCGGATCACGTCGCGGTAGCGGCGCTTCAGGGCCGAACACGCAATCACCATGCCCTTGGCGGACGCACCGGCCAATTCGTCGCCGACGATCTCCAGCCACGGCCACCTGTCCTCATCTGTCAGCGCCACGCCGTCTGCCATCTTGCGGATGTTGGCCAGGGGGTGCAGGGAATCACCGTCCAGGAAGGGGATGTCCATGGCGTCGGCAACCAGGGCGCCAATCGTACTTTTGCCCGAGCCGGACACTCCCATGACAATGACCTGGGGGGCCGGGGCAACAAATTCAGCGGCAGACTGCGAGTTTTCCATACTTACTTGTATATCAAAGGTTGACACAGATCACGTTATTGGGCGTTGTGGGCCGACATCCTTCTGGCGACCGGTTGACATTATGCCCGTTTGCGCAGCTGCGGCCGAGTGTTCGACGGCGCGGGCCGGGAGAGACTGGCTGTTGCGTTTGCGCTGGGCGCGGGAAATTCCCTCGACGAGGCGGTCGGGGCCGGCTTGCGGGAGTGGCAGGGAGCGGGCGCCTATTGACCTGTCACGTCAATGGCCCGCTTCGCCAGAATCTCCCGCAGCGTACCTTCCCCGACCTCGCGCAGTGACTGTTCGATCATTCGAACGTACCCTTCGGAGGAGGCCATGTGTTCCCGCATCGCCTGTTCCGCGGCGCCGGCATCTCCGGCGCGGATCGCGGCAGCAATTTTGCGGTGCTGGTGCTGCTCATGTCCCACCAGGTCGTTGACCTCGCGGTAGCGGCGCACCTCAACCATCACTGTCGTCAACTCGTTCCGCAGGGCGTCGCTGAACCATTCCAGCGCACCGTTGCCGGTTGCCCTGGCGATTGCCATGTGAAAGGCGATATCCAAAATCGGATACCCCTCGGTGTCCGGCAGCGCTTCATCCATCTGCAGCAGCAGGTCATCGAGGATTGTGCAGTCCTCGCTGGAGGCGCGCTCCGCCGCCAGCCGTGCCGCCTGAATTTCCAGTGGCACGCGCACATCCATCATGTCGGTCAGGGGACGCTTGTTGTTGTGCAGCACCCTTGACAGGAACAGCTTGATCAAGTGCCCGTCGAGCTCCTTGACCACTGCATTGCGGCCGTTCTGCACAACAACCAGGCCCACTGCCTCCAAGGCACTCAGGGCTTCGCGCACCACCGGCCGGCTCGTGGCAAACCGTTCGCACAGGGCCGCCGTGGACGGCAGGACGCTGCCGGGCTGCAGATCGTTCTCAACGATGTGCGCAATCATGGCGTCGAAGATCTGCAGGCTGAGCTTGGTGCGAGTCAATGGCGTCTGCACGCATCCCCCTTGAAGTGGCAGCCTGTGGCGGCGGTGCCGATTGAGCATGGACTGATTCCATAACTAAATCATAGCCATTCAAATATGAGCTGTCATATAGGTTGACAGCCAAATAGGTATGAAGTAACTTGTGATTCATGCCACTTACCCCTTCAGTCCCAACCCAAACCGCGGCAGTGCTCGCCGGTGCGGGAGACTTGCAGCTTCAGAGCCGCCCCCGCCCAATTCCTGCAATGGGTGAAGTTCTGGTGAAGCTCCACAGCGTTGGCATTTGCGGATCCGACATCGCCTACTATCGCGGAACCGCCGCGTACGCGATCAACACACCCTTCGTCATGGGGCACGAGGCCAGCGGCACGATTGCCGGGGTGGGCGACGGCGTCAGCGGGTTGGACCTGGGGACGGCAGTGGCCCTGATACCCAGCCTCTCCTGCGGGAAATGCGAACAGTGCCTCGGCGGATTCGACAATCTGTGCCCGCACACCCGCTATCTTGGTTCCGCAGCAGTCAATCCGCACCGGGACGGGGCGCTGCAGGAATACCTCGTTCTCCCCGCCACCCATGTGCTGCCCCTGCCGGCCGGGTTCAGCCTCGCAGCCGGTGCACTGCTGGAACCCATGGCAGTGGCCCTGCACGCAGTGCAAAAGACCTCCGTTGCAAAAAAGTCGGTTCTGGTCGTTGGCGGAGGCGCCATTGGCCAGCTCACAGCCCTGGCCGCACGGTTCCTGGGAGCTGCATCGCTTACCGTCACCGACGTGAGCGGGCGCCGGGCAGCTGCCGCCGTCGAGCATGGCGCAGACCGGGCACCCACCAGCGATGAACTGATGGCAGGCATCGCCCAAGGCAGCTATTTCGACGTCGTCTTTGACGCATCCGGCCACCCTGCCGGCGTGGAGCTTGCCCTGCGTGCTGCCCGGCCTGGCACCGGACGCGTGGTGCTGGTGGGGAATCTGCCCGCCGGGTCCGGACTTCCCGTCAAGCACATCTCCCGTGCAGAATCCTGGGTTACCTCCACGCTGCGTTTTTCGGGCGGGCTGGAACCCGCCCTGGACTTTCTCACCCACAGCAAGCTGGACATCTCGTGGCTGGTGGAACAAACAGTTCCATTCAGCAGAATCCTCGAGGCCTTTAACCCACCCTCCCCCGGTGAGCCGCCACTCAAGGTTCACATCCAGTTCACCGATCAAAATCCTCTGTAGACCACAACTAGCAAAAGGACACAACGATGCGTCACTCTAGGAAAATCAAGGGCCTCGGCGTCCTCGCAGCCCTCGCCCTGTTGGCCACGGGCTGTTCGGCCGAAACAGCCGACACCGAGGCCGTTGCCGCCGAAGGCCTCGGCACCCCCAGTACCGAGGTGGCGCAGGCCGCCAAGGACTTCGAGGGCACCTTCAGTTACTGGATCGGGCTCACCTTCCCTGAGTCCAGCAACGACCTTGAAGCAGCCCGCATCAAGGCCTGGGGCGACAATCTCGGCATCAAGACGGAGGTTGTCAAGGTCAACCAAAACGAAGTGGTCCAGCAAGCCTCCGGGGCCATCGAAGCCAAATCCCTGCCCTCCGCCATGACTGTCCCCTATGACTTGATGTCAACCATGGCCACCGGAAGCCAGCTCTCACCAGTGCCGGATGCCTACGCCGCCGTCGGCGAAGCCCACAAGGGCTGGCTGGACTCGATCGATGCAGCCACCAAAGCCAAGAGTTTTGGCGACAAAATCTACGGCGTCCCTTTCGGTTTCTTCGGCAACGTGTTGTTCAGCCGCGCGGACCTGCTGAAGGAAAAGGGGTTCGACAGCCCGCCAAAGACTTGGGATGAGCTGCTTGCCCAGTCCATGGCAACCCAGGATCCGCCTGAGACCTACGGAATGGGCTTCGCGCTCTCCAACGTCCTCGACGGCAACCTGACCACGTCCATGATGCAGTCCTTCGGCGGCCGGGTCGCCGATGACGCCGGCCAGAAGTGCACCATCACCGGCCCGGAAACGGCCGACTTCCTCACCTGGATCAAGGGCGCTTTCGACGACGGCCAGTTCCCGCCGTCGTCGGTCACCTGGGACGGTGCCGGGGACAACAATTCCTATACCTCGGGCCAGTCTGTTTTCATTGTCAACACCGGCAGCGTGTACCAGTCGATGAAAACAGATGACCCGGACCTGGCCGAATCCAGCGCGTATTCAGCCCTGCCGGCCGGCCCGTCCGGTCAGGTTGCGCCGGTTGATCCACGCTACCGCGTGGTTCCTGCCAGCACCTCCGAGGCAGGCAAGGTCCTTGCCGAGGATCTCTTCAAGGCCCTGGCCGATGACAGCTACATGGCCGGATTCATGGAAAACGCAACCTATGGTCCCGTACTGAATTCCCAGCTGGCGTACCCTGTCTTCACCGACAGCCCGGTGCACGCAGGTTTGCTTGAACAGGCAGAAAAGGGCACCGCCCCGGCTTTCCCGGACACCGCCAACGCCGCCTACTCCGATTATCAAAACGCGTTCTCAACTCCCCGCATGGTCCAGCGCGTGCTGGTGGACAAGATCCCCATCGAGGACGCCATGGCCGAGGCCCAGGCTTCCTGCCAGGCAATCTACGACCAACATGCGGGTTAGATCAGAAACTGCCGCGCCCCCTGCCGGAGCAACCGCTCCGGCAGGGCTCGCCGGCCCGCCTCGCCGTAAAAGGGTCAGGGGGCCCGCGGCAGGCAAGGAAGCCCGGTTGGGTTTGCTGCTGGTCCTGCCTGCAGTTGCGGTCATCGTCATCCTTATCGGATACCCCACCATCTCCTCCATTTGGTACAGCTTCACGGACAGGATGGTCGGCTCCCCCGGCCATTTCATCGGCCTCGACAACTACACCCGGCTCGCAACCGACTCCGGATTCCTTTCGGCTGCCGCCAACCTCATTCTCATTGTGGGAGTGTCGCTGCTGCTCAAGCTGATCCTCGGCACCCTTGTTGCCGTCATCCTCAACCGGCCCATGCCCGGACGGAACCTGTGGCGCCTTCTGGTCATGCTGCCGTGGGCCATGCCCGGCTTTGTTGCCTTCATGGGCCTGCGGCTGATGTTTGAATCACCCTACGGCGCGATCAACGTTGCCCTGGAAACGTTCACGAGCCCGGTCCCGTTCCTAAGCGACCCTTCCTGGGCGCGCATTTCGGTGGTCTTGGCGACGGTCTGGCGTGGTTTCCCGTTCTGGGCCATCTCCATCCTGGCCGCACTGCAGACCATCCCGAAGGAACTGTACGAGGCAGCCCGCATGGACGGCGCATCGGCGTGGCAGCAGTTCGTGAACATCACGGTGCCGCAGATCCGCTCCACCGTGGCAGTGGTTGCCGTCATCTCGGCGATCTGGACCGCCAACGGTTTCGAGAACATTTGGCTCATGACCCAGGGCGGGCCGTCAACAACAACCATGACCTTCCCCGTCCTGTCGTTCCTGAGCCTGCAAAGCCGCCAGCTGGGCCAAGCCGCCGCCTATGCGGTGGTCATCCTGCCCGTCATGGCGCTGTTCATCATGCTGCTGAGCCGGCGAAAGAAGGAGATCTGATGCAGAAACGTGGCCGCCTGACCACCATCCTGGGCATGGCATTTCTCGCCCTCCTCGTGGTGCCGCCTGTCTACTACATGGTCATTGCCTCGCTGAAGCCCCGCTCGGCGATCTACCGGACACCGTCATGGCTGCCGGAACGATCCAGCCTGGACAACTACGTCAAGGTCCTGTTCAACGACAAGTTCATGGTGAACATCGGCAACAGCCTCATCGTCGCCCTGATGACGACCCTGCTCGCCATGATCCTGGGTGTCTTGGCGGCTTACGCCATCGCCCGGTTCAAGTTCCCCGGCCGCAACGTGGCCAGCCAGCTCATCCTCATGAGCTATCTGACGCCCATGGTGCTGCTCTTCATCCCGCTGAGCGTCGTGGTCGGAAACCTGGGGCTGGCCGACACCCTGCCGGGCCTGATCCTGGTCTACCTGACGTTCGCCGTGCCGCTGTGCACATGGCTGATCCTTGGCCACTTCCGGGAGTTTCCGGCGGACCTTGAGGAAGCCGCCTCACTGGACGGGGCGTCAAAGATGCGCACACTGCTCAGCGTTCTGCTTCCGGTCTCCGCACCGGCACTTGCGACGGCGGCCTCCCTCGCCTTCATGATGGCGTGGGGCGAGCTGTTCCTGGCCCTGACCTTCGTCAAGGGACAGGGTGTCATGACGGCGCCGGTGGCACTGCAGCACATGAGCACCGGCGACGTCCAGCAGTACGGGCCCATCATGGCAGGTGCCGTTCTCTCAGCCATCCCCGTCCTGATCGTCTACTACATTTCCCAGCGCTGGGTTGTCCAGGGCGCTGCGGAAGGCGCATTCAAGGGCTGAGCCCAACACATCCGCGAGGGGCCTGCCGCAACAGCCGGCCCCTCCTTGCATCCACACAAATCGTTTGCAGCCAACCCCAGGAGTTTGTCTTGACCATTCGCAATGCCGAGGTGCTGGTCACCAGCCCGGGACGCAACTTTGTCACACTTCGCATCACCACCGACGACGGCGTGACCGGACTGGGTGACGCCACCGTCAACGGGCGCGAACTCGCCACAGTGGCCTACCTCAAGGAACACGTGGTGCCGCTGCTGATTGGCAAGGACGAGCACAACATCGAGGACATGTGGCAGTTCCTCTACCGCAGCGCCTACTGGCGTCGCGGCCCCATCACCATGGCCGCCATCGCCGCCGTCGACATCGCGTTGTGGGACATCAAGGCCAAAATCGCCAACCTTCCCCTGTACCAGCTGCTCGGCGGCGCCTCCCGGGTTGGCGCCCTGGCCTATGGTCACGCCTCCGGCTCCGACAATGAATCCCTCTTCAACTCCATCCGCAACCACCTGGACCAGGGCTTCAAGGCCATTCGCGTCCAAACCGGCGTCCCCGGCCTGGGCCAGATTTACGGCGTCGCCACCGACCAGCGCCCCGGGGAACGCTACGACTATGAACCGGCCAAGCGCCTGCCCCTGCCCGCGGAGGAAACGTGGGACACCCGTGCCTACCTGCGCCACATTCCCACGGTGTTCGCCGCCGTGCGGGAGGAATTCGGTCCGGAATTGATCCTGCTCCACGACGGCCACCACCGCATGACCCCCAACCAGGCAGCATCCCTGGGCAAGTCCCTTGAACCGTACGAGCTGTTCTGGCTCGAGGACGCCACACCCGGGGAGAACCAGGAGGGGCTGCGCCGGGTTCGGTCCCAGACCACCACACCGCTGGCCATCGGCGAAGTGTTCAACTCAGTCTTTGACTACCAAACCCTGATCACCGAACAGCTCATCGACTACGTCCGCTCGGCAGTGACGCACACAGGCGGCATCACCGCACTGAAGAAGCTCATGGACTTCGCGGCCATCTACCAAATCAAGTCGGGCTTCCACGGCCCCACTGACATCTCCCCGGTCGGCCAGGCCGCCCAGCTCCACCTCGGCCTGGCGATCCACAACTTCGGCATCCAGGAGTACATGAAGCACTCCGCCGAAACCCTTGACGTGTTCCAAACCAGCTACACCTTTGAAAACGGCCTGCTCCACCCGGGCAACAACCCGGGCCTCGGCGTCGACTACAACGACGAACTCGCCAACAGCTACGAATACACCACCGCCTACCTGCCGGTGAACCGCCTCCTCGACGGAACCGTCCACGACTGGTGAATCCACGACTGAGTAAGCCCACGGCAAAAGGCCGCCGGCCATCCTTGTGGAGGATGGCCGGCGGCCTTTTGCGTGCACGCACCGACGGCGGGGTCACCGCCGTCGTGCATGGATTACCAGGAATTACAGCCTGGTGTCGAAGGAATCGCAGAACACGTTCTCGTTGAACGTGCCTTGGAACTCGGAGAGCCCCTGGATTTTCTCCACCGTGGCCCGGATGGCCTCGCGGGTGTCGGCGTGCGTGTGGATGGCGGTCTTGACCATGGGCACGTCGATCAGGTGGTTGGGCTGGTTGAGCGAGACAAACACCGTGGGCACCTCGGTGACGTACCACGGGATCTCCGCAGCCATCGGGGAGGACCACTTGACGCGGATGGCCGCTTCCTGGGCAAAGCCCTTCACATTGGCAACGACCAGTGCGGCGTCGTACTTCTCGGAGTAGTCGCCTGAGCCCTCTTCGGCGATGACGGACATGAAGTTCACGCCCTCCTCCCCTGCAGCCTTGCGCTGATCGGCGGTCTTGAAGGTGTGGACCTCGAAGCCAACCCGCTCAAGCTCTTCGGCCACCACGTCCAGATAACCCAGGGGGTCCTGCATGGTGAAGTCCGAACCACCGGAAAAGCCGTAGAGGCGGATCCGCTTGTGCGTGGCAGGTGTCATCGGCAGATTGCCCTGCGTGTCCTTGACCAGCGTGACGGTCTTGTCGGCAACCTCAGCGGCAATGGCCCGGTGCTCGGCCGAACCGATCACGGCCAGGGCCTCCGCGGCCGGCACCAGTTCGGAGCGGTCCTTGGTGTGGAGTCCCAGGGAAGCCTTGAGCGCCAGAATGCGGCGCAGGGCATCCTGCAGACGCTCTTCCGTGATGATGCCGTTGCGGTAGCCGTCCATCATGAAGCCAAAATCGTCGGCCGGGGTGCGGAAGAACAGGAACATGTCGCAGCCTGCGGCGATCGCGGCAGGCACCAGGTCGCGGCGCTTCATGGCCTGGGTCATGCCGATCATCTGTGAGGCGTCGGTCAGGATCAGCCCGTTGAAGCCCAGCTCGCCTCGCAGCAGGTCCCCGAGCAGTTCCGGAGCCAGCGTGGCCGGCAGCAGTTCGCCGTCGGACAGTTCAGGCAAAAAGCGGCGGGACAGCGCAGGGGCGCCGATGTGGCCGGCCATGATCGACTGCACGCCGTGGCCGATCATTTCGCGGTACACATGCCCGTACGTCTTGTTCCATTCCTCGTAATCGAGGGTGTTGTACGAGGTCACGACGTGCTGGTCGCGCTCGTCGATGCCGTCGCCCGGGAAGTGCTTCATGGCGCAGGCGGTGGGTGATTCGCTGATGCCGTCGAAGTATTCCTTGGCCCGCTCCACCACTACCCCGGGCGTATTGCCGAAGGAGCGGGTCGAGATGACGGTGTTGCGCCAGTTGTAGTGGATGTCCACGATCGGCGCGAACGCCCAGTTGCAGCCCAGTGCGGCGGTTTCAACACCGGCCACCTGGCCCATTTGGCGGGCAATGGATGCATCCGGATGCGAGCCGGCCTGCAGGTGCGTGGAGACGAACGTGCCGTCATCGCAGCTGCCGGCCCCGCCCATTTCCGGGTTGGAGGCAATGAGCAGCGGGATTTTCGTCTTCGACTGCGCGTGGCGGATGTGTTCCTGCACGGCAGCGGAGGGGCCCGGACGGTAGCGCATGCCGCCCACATGGAACTTTTCCAGCACCTCGTCAAGGTATTCAGGGGCGTAGCTGTTGTTGTGGTTGATGAACAGCTGGCCGATCTTCTCCTCCAGCGTCATCGACCCAATCGTCGACTCCACCCAGGCCACGCCGGCGTCATCCAAATTGAACGGTGCGGCGCGCAAATCCACTGCGTACGTCATTGCTTCTCCTGAAGTCTTGCTTGGTCTTTAAACAGTTTGCTGAAGACGTGCGACGGCGTCACTCACCAGTGCGGGGACCGGTGCCGAAATGTCAATCACTACGGCACGTTCGTCCGGGCCGAGCGGTTCCAGCGTGGCCAGCTGCGAGTCAAGCAGCGTTGTGGGCATGAAGTGCCCGGAACGTCCCTCGAGGCGGGAGCCCAACACTTCGCGGGTGCCGTCAAGGTGCAGGAACACCACGCCGGGAGCCTGCGCCCGGATCGCGTCCCGGTAGTTCCGCTTTAACGCCGAGCAGGCCACGACGAGTCCGTTGGCGGAGCCGGCCAGCTCCTGGCCGACGATTTCCAGCCAGGGTGCGCGGTCGACGTCGTTCAAGGGCGTGCCGGCCGCCATCTTGGCAATGTTCTCCACCGGGTGCAGGGAGTCTCCGTCCGTGAACGGCAGGCCGAGATCGTGCGCCACGAGGGCGCCGATCGTCGTCTTGCCGCAGCCGGAGACTCCCATGACCACAATGTGCTGCGGTTTTACAGCGTGTGAAGCGTCTGTCACCAGTCGTGGACCGTTCCGTCTACGAGGCGGTTGTACGGCAGGTAGGCCTGCTGGTACGGGTATGCCGCAGCTGCTTCCTCGTTGAACTCGACGCCGATGCCGGGGGCATCGCCGGGGTGCAGGTAGCCGTCCTTGAACGTCATGGACTGCTGGAACACCTCGTTCGTCGCGTCCGAGTGCTGCATGTATTCCTGGATGCCGTAGTTGTGGATGGCCAGGCCAACGTGCAACTGCGCGGCGAAGCCGATGGGGGAAATGTCGGTGGGGCCGTGGAAGCCGGACTTGATCTGGTACTGCGCGGCGTAGTCCATGACCTTCTTCAGCGGGGAGATGCCGCCGAAGTGGGTGGAGGCTGCACGGACGTAGTCAATGAGCTGTTCCTTGATCAACGTCTGGAAGTCGTAGACCGTGTTGAAGATTTCACCAATGGCCAGCGGCGTGGTGGTGTGTGAACGGACCAAGCGCAGTGCTTCCTGGTTTTCCGCCGGGGTGCAGTCTTCGAGCCAGAACAGGTCATACGGTTCCAGCGACTTGCCCAGCTTGGCGGCCTGGATCGGCGTCATGCGGTGGTGGCCGTCATGCAGCAGCGGGATTTCCGGGCCGAACTCGTTGCGCACTGCCTCAAAGACGGTGGGCAGGTGGCGCAGGTATGCGCGGGTGTCCCAGTCCTCCTCCTGCGGGTACGTGCCGCGGCCTGCGGGCTCGTAGTCGTAGCGTTCGCCCGAGGCCTGGGCCTGGGCGGCAACACCGTAAACAGCCTTGATGCCGGGCACCGCGGTCTGGATGCGGATGGACTTGTAGCCCAATTCCAGGTGCTCGCGGACGGAATCGAACAGCTGGGGCAGGTCAGAACCGGAGGCGTGGCCATAGGCGCGCAGGCCGTTGCGTGAGGCGCCGCCGAGCAGCTGGTAGACAGGCATGCCGGCCAGCTTGCCCTTGATGTCCCACAGGGCCATGTCGACGGCTGCGATGGCGGCCATGGTGACCGGGCCGCGGCGCCAGTAGGAGCTGCGGTAGATGAACTGCCAGGTGTCCTCGATGCGGTTGGGGTCGCGGCCGATGAGCAGCTGGGCCACATGCTCCTTGAGGTACGCGGCAACCGCCAGCTCGCGGCCGTTCAGCGTTGCGTCGCCGATGCCCACAACGCCCTCATCGGTGGTGACCTTCAAGGTCACAAAGTTGCGGCTCGGGCTGGTGACAAATACTTCTGCGGAAATAATTTTCACGAGGAGTTCCTTCCAGGTTTTGGCTACTTATGGCCAGGTTTTGATGTACGTGTGTCAGAAGCTGAATAGTTGGGAACAGCAGTGGCTTTTCAACTACTTGTCCTCTTCAATGTCCCGTGTTTCAAGTGCGGCCTCAAGCCGGGCTTCGCGGCGGGCGCTGATTTCGGCGACAATTTCCTTGTGCTTGGCGTCTGTCAGCGGGTAAGCGAGCATGACGAGCAGAGCCAGAATTGAGAAGACCATGGGCAGCAGTCCTGCGCCGGCGCGGATGCCCAACAGGGCCTGGTCCGTCTGCTGCGCCGCACCCGCGGTGTAGCCGCCCCAGGCGAGGGCAAAGGCTGCCAGCGCGCCGCCGACGGCCTGGCCGGTCTTGCGGGTGAAGGAAAACAGTGCGTAGGTGATGCCTTCGGTGCGGATGCCAGTCTTCCACTCACCGTATTCCACAGTGTCTGCCTCGAGGGCCCAGACCAGCATGCTGGTCAGCAGGAGACCAACCTGGGTCACCATGACGCCGGCAAAGGCAAGCCAGACCATGGGTGCGGGGGCCAGGAAGACGATGAGGCCACCGAGCGCCATAAGCGCCGCGCCGCCGATGAAGATGTTCTTCTTGCCCAGTTTCCGCACGAGCACGGGAAGGACGGCAGCCATGCCAAATGTCAAGACGATATTGAGGATGGACATGATGGCGTACAGCGACAATGAGTTCAGGACGTCGCGGAAGTAGTAGATCTGCACGGTGCCGATGGCCAGCTGGCCCGTGAGAAACAGGAAGGAACTGATGCACAGCAGCAGCAGCGGCTTGTTGCCCTTGAGCGTTTCGAAGCTCTGCTTCATGGACACCTTGGAAACTTCACGCACCACACGTTCCTTCGTGGTGAACACGGTGAACATGTACAGGCCGGTGCCAACCACGGCGAAGATGACTGTCATGGTGGTGAACAGCGGCTGGAGTTCTTTCCCGCCCGTCATCATCGGCGCAATAAAGATGCCAAGGAAGGATCCGACGGCAATCGCGCCGATGGTGCGGGCGCTGGCCAGCTTGGCCCGCTCGCCGGCGTTTTGCGTCATGGCCCCGGCAAGGGAGCCATAGGGAATGTTCACGAAGCTGTAGGCCAGCCCCAGCAAGGCGTAGCTGACGTACGCCCACAGCAGCATGCCCGATTCGCCGATCTGCGGGATCGAGAAGGTGGCAACGCTCAGCAGCAACAGCGGAACCGAACCGAACATGATGTAAGGACGGAACTTGCCGAGCTTCTTGTGGTAGGTCCTGTCAACCATGCGGCCAGCGAAGATATCCGCGAAGGCGTCGAAGATCCTGACCACCAGCAGAAGCGTGCCCGCCGCTGCGGCACTGATGCCTGCTACGTCCGTGTAGTAGACCAAAAGAAACATGGTGGCGGTTGTGAACGCCAGGTTGTTGGCCGCGTCTCCGGCACCGTAACCCAGAACACTGATCTTTGGCAGCCGTCCCGGGGCCGACTGGCTTGCGTGCTTTTCTGTCATTGTCATCAGCGGGCTCCTTTACCCTTTTCCTGCCGCTGTTCAATAGCGCCAAGATGCTCATCAGACCGGATCCGGGGACTCTGCGATGAGCCAAACCCGTGATCCTCAGCGAAGGGCATTCATTGCGAACACCCATGTGAGCCGTATTACCAAGTGAGCTGTATTACGATCTATTTAACCAGCTTCGACAACATTTGGCAACCGCTTGCCAACATTTTGTTTATTTTCAGTTCCCATCGGGACATTTTCCCTTCACGGTGGACCGGATGCCTGGGCGGCTGCCTGGGGCGGCGAAGCCCAAAAGTGAACGCCGCCCGGTGACCGCGGCACCGCCGTGCAGCACTGGGAACACGGCACCTGGCCACAGCACTGTGGCGCTCCCCCTCGCAGGGAAGCGCCACAGTGGCCGCGCGGTGATGCCGCATCGGTCGGGTTGCCCGCAGCCGAGGGTGCAAGCGTCAGCGTCAGGCCGGAACGGCAATCCCGTCCATCAGCCCGGCCACAGCCGCAACGGCTGCGTCGTCACCGGCCAGGCGCGTGTCCAGGACAGCCAGTAGTGCCCGCAGGTCCTCGCCCCGGCCGTCTCCGCGCGGGAGTTCCAGGGCCGCCTGCAGTTCCGCCAGGGAAGAATCAGCAATGTCGGCACCCGTGGCGTGGGCCAGGCGCAGGAAGGCGACCCAGGAGGCGATCATTCTGGCTGCCCCCGCACCGGTTCGTCCGGCGGCCAGCTCGGCCGTCAGCACCTGCACGGCACGCATGCGCAGCTTGTTGGAGCCGTCCATGGCAATCTGCGCCAGGTGGTGTGCAATGCGGGCGTTGCTGAAGCGCTCCAACAGGGCAGCCCGGTACGCGGGAATGCCCAGCCCGGCGGCGGGGAGGTTGCGTTCCGCCTCATCCCAAAATTCGGTGATCCAGCCCGCGCAGGCAGGATCGGCCAAGGCCTCCGCGACAGTTTTGTGCCCCCGCAGCTGCCCGGCGTAGGCCATGAGCGAGTGGGCGCCGTTGAGCAGCCACAGCTTGCGGTTCTCAAAGTGCTCGATCTCGTCCACGAAGACTGCCCCGGCACTGGCCCAGTCCGGCCGGCCGGCGGGGAATTCCCCGCTCAGCACCCAGTCGCTGAACGGCTCGGTGACAACGGGAGATGAGTCGGCATAGCCGCACTCAGCCTCCACCAAAGCGATTTCCGCTTCGGTGGTGCGCGGGGTGATCCTGTCGATGGAGGTGCCCACAAAGCTGACATTCTCCGCGACCCAGGCGCCCAGGCCGGGATCCACGACGTCGGCCAGGCCGCCAATCGCGGCACGGGCCGCGGTGGCGTTGTTGGCAAGATTGTCGCAGGAAACGACGGCGATAGCACCGACTCCGGCACTGCGCCGGGCCGACAGGGCCTGGACCAGGCGCCCTGCTGCCGTGACGGCGGCGGGCGGGTGGCCGACGTCGTCCGCCCCAGCCCCGGCGACGGGATTCGAGGCGGTGACGGCGCGCAGAACATCAATGTCGGCCTGGACGGCCGGGTTGGCGATGTCCAGGGTGCCGTCGGCTGCCAAATTGTAGGCGGCCTCGGTGATGGTCAGGGTGACCAGGGCCGTGGTCGGAGCAGCCACGAGCCGGGACAGGGCTGCCACGTCGGCGCCGTCGTGGGCTTCGACGATGCTGGTCATCAGCTCGAAGCTGTCGCCTGCCTCGCCGCGCTCTATCAAGGTGTAGAGGCCGTCCTGGGCGGCAAGTGCCAGGGCAGCGTCGGGCCGGCGGCCGGTAAAGGCTGCGATCCCCCACTGCGCACCGTCGCTGGCGTGTTGGGTGTACCACGCCTGGTGGGCGCGGTGGAAGGCGCCAAGGCCCAGGTGGACAATGCGCACGGGCGCTGCCGGGGCGGCATTTGCGGTGCTTCGGCCCAGGACCGGCACTGGCGTTTCATTGGTGATCACAGCTTGAAGGCCCTTCGGGGTGCGGCGTCAACAATGTCGACGATGATTTCGTGGGCGCGGGCCTCGCTGACGCGGTGCTCGGCCACGAGGCGGGCCAGGAAGCTCGCCTCGATGCGGCGGGAGGTGTTGTGGCGGGCCGGGATGGAGCAGAATGCCCGGGTGTCGTCGATGAAGCCGGAGGAGCGTGAGAAGCCGGCGGTCTCGGTGACGGCGGAGCGGAAGCGCAGCATGGCATCCGGTGCGTCCAGGAACCACCAGGGCGCCCCGATGAACACCGACGGGTAGAAGCCGGCCAGCGGCGCAATTTCCCGCGAGAACACCGTTTCGTCAATGGTGAAGGGGATGAAGTGGAAGCCCGGTGCCGTGCCAAAGTCCTCAAGCATGGGGCGCAGGGCCTCGGTGTAGCTGACGGCGAACGGGATGTCGTGGCCTGTGTCGGCGCCGAACTTCTTGAACGATTCCGTGTGGTGGTTGCGGAACACGCCGGGGTGGATGGTCATGACCAGCCCGTCCTCGACTGACATGCGGGCCATCTGGTAGCTCATGTGTGCTTCAAAGGCGTCGGCATCCGCCGGCGTGGCCTCGCCGCGGCGCGCCTTCTCAAACAGCGCCTCGGCCTGGGCTGCGTCCATGCGCAGTGTCTGCGCCGTGCGGACGCCGTGGTCGGCCGAGACTGCGCCGTGCTCGACAAAGTACTGGCGGCGGTTTTCCAGGGCCCGGATGTAGCCGGCGTAGCTACTGAGTCCGTCACCGGCAACGCTGATCAGCTTCTCCACCCGCTCAGCCCAGCCGGCAGCGGCGAACTTGATGTACGCGTCGGGACGGAATGTGGGCAGCACGCGGCCGGTGAACGTGGGGTCGTTGGCGATGGCAGCATGGGCGGCGAGATCGTCCAGCGGGTCGTCAGTGGTGGCAAGGACCTCGATGTTGAAGTCCTTGAACAGCTGGCGTGGCTGGAATGCGGGGCTCTTGAGCTTGGCGTCAAGCTCATCAAAGAGGAAGTCCGCGTTGTCGGCGTTGACCTCCTTGGACAGGCCAAAGACATGCTCGAAGGAATCGCGCATCCAGTAGCCGGAGGCCGTGCCGTCAAAGAGCGGCCAGGCCTTGGCGAATTCACGCCACGTTTCCCGGGGCTCCACGGCGGTGGTGCCGCCCATGCGCAGGCGCTCCAAAGGGACGCCGCTGGCGTGGATCAGTCGGGTGACGTAGTGGTCCGGGCTGACAAGCAACGTTGCGGGGTCAGGGAACGGGGTGTCAAGTTCCAGCATGGACGCTTCGACGTGTCCGTGCGGGGAAATAATCGGGAGGTCTTCAACCCGGGCCAGCAAATCCCGGGCAATGGCCCGGGTGCCGGGGTCGGCCGGCAGCAGGCGGTCCGGATTGGCGGCGGGTGAGCGCTGGGCGGATGAGAGAGCTTGGCCCGCATCGCCAACAGCAGCGTCGGCGGCGGACAAGGTCTCCGGGGAATTGGGTGAGCGCAAATGTGACATAGCTCAATCGTCCCTGCAGTCCACCCACTTTGTCAACCGGTTGCCAAAAGTTTGCCAACCGGGTCCGCTGGCTTGTCAGACACGGCCGGAGCGTCCCGTGGAGCCCCGAATCACCAGCTCCGTCGGCAGGGCCGCCGACCCCTGAGATGCCTCAACCTTGTCCAAAGCGTCAAGGACCCCCTGCAGCGCCGCGGCGCCCAGATCCCGCAACGGGGACTTGATGGTCGACAGCGGCGGAGTGGTGAAATCGGAACCAAAGATATTGTCAAAGCCAAGGATGCTCAATTCCGCGGGGATGACCATCCCGGCAGCCTGCAACTCGCGCATCAGTCCAATCGCCATCAAGTCGTTGTAGCAAAAGACGGCAGTTGCAGATCCGGCGCGGACCGCCGCGGCGGAATGGCGGCCGCCGTCGACAGTTGGCTGGCTGGAGGCAACCACTGTGGCCGCCATGCCGTGCCAATCGCATCTGGCCTTGATGCTCTCCCAACGGCGCCGAGACATCCAGGACCGCTCCGGACCTGCCACATAGGAGATCTCAGTGTGGCCCATGTCAGCCAGGTGCCTGACGGCCTCGGTGACGCCGGCGTCGGTGTCCGCGACAACGGAAGGCACACCGGCAACACTGCGGTTGATCACCACCACGGGTTTCTTGGCCGCAAGCGAGCCAATTTCCTCATCCGACAGGCGGGGGCTGGCAAGGATGAGCCCGTCCACAGTGGTCAGCATGCGCTTGGCGGCGGTGAGTTCCAGTTCCGCGGACTCGGTGGACTCGGCCAGCATCAGCGTATAGTCACGGGCTGATGCCGCCGACTCAGCTCCGCGAATGACGTCGAAGAAGGCGGGGTTGGTGATGTCGGAGACGATCAGGCCGATGGTTTGGGTGCGCCCCGTTGGCAGTGCCCGGGCGAAAACATTCACCTGATAGTTGAGCTGTTCCGCGGCCCGTTCGATCTTTTCGGCCGTTTTGGCGCTGACCCGGCCGGGCTTGCTGAGGGCCCGGGAGACAGTCGACGGGTTGACACCGGCAAGCTCGGCGATGTCATAAATCGTCGGCGAGGACTTGCCTGCCCGGCGCCGGTTGGCGGGCAGCTCGGTCGTTTCGCCGGCCTGGGTCGTGTCAGTCAAGGGGATCCTCCGCAATTGGTTGCCATTGGCCATCTTAACCCACAACTGTACGGCTTGGCCCAAACTGCACGGCTCACGCAACGGGCGGTGGTGGCCTGTTCATCAGGCCATGTCGGACAAAGCTTCCTTCGACACGGGGTACTGCGGTGCGGAGCCGGCGGCCAGCCGCTCCACCTCCCCGACTGCAAGGTCGCCCATTCTTGCCAGTTCATTGCCCATGGAGCCGGCAATGTGCGGGGTCAGTGTCACGTTCGGGAGGTTGTAGAGCGGGTCCCCGTCAGGAAGCGGTTCCGGTGAGGTCACATCGAGGACGGCGTTGATGCGGCCTCCTCCGAGTTCAGCCCGCAGTGCCTCGTGGTCCACCAGGATTCCACGGGCGGTGTTGATGAACGTGGCGCCGTCCTGCAGCAGGGCGAGCTGGGCGGCCCCGACCATGCCGACAGTGGACGGCAGGATCGGTGCGTGCAGGGAGACCACCCGGCTGCGGGCCATGAGCTCGTCCAAGGAGACAAGCTCCGCACCGAGCCCGGCCGCCTCAGCCTGAGTAATTGTTGGATCGGACAGCAAGATGTCGAATGAAAACGGCTTCAGCAGCTCAATCACCAGCCGTCCAATGCGCGAGGCCCCGATGATGCCCACTGCGCCGCCGGCATTCCCCAGCCCGGCGGTGAGCAGCTCGGCGCGGTGTCTGGACTGTGCCGTGCGCAGTTTGTGCTGTTCCACGGCAGCGTTCTTGCCGGCCAAAAGAATGAACGCCAGGGTGTATTCGGCAACTGGAACACTGTTGGCCTGTGCCGCCGTCGTCACCGTCATGCCCCTGGCCCAACACTCGGCCGAAACGTGGGCTTTGACAGTGCCGGCGGCGTGGGCGATCAATTGCAGGTCCGGGGCGGCATCGAGCGTGCCGGCATCAATCAAGGGTGAGCCCCAGCCGGTGATCAGCGCCGTCGTTTGGGCCAGAATCGCCGTGGACTGGCAGGAGTCAAAGTCCGCCAGCACATCCAACTGCACAATGTCCGCCACCGCCGTCAGCCGCTGCATTGCTGCCGTGTCAATGAGCCGCTCCCGCAGTTCGTTGGATTCCATGGCGAAGGCCACCCGGGGACGTTGCCGTGATTGTGCACTAGCCATGGTTGACCTTTCGAGGCGGAGCGGTTTTGTCCACAGTACTGTGCGTGGCCGCCGGCTTGACGGCTCCGGCAACGGCGTTGCCGGCGTGTCCGTGGTGGGGCGTGCGGGGGTTGCGCGGAGCAAGCCGGGTGGGACAACAAAGCTGGCCCCGCGGGATGCCGGGGCCAGCCTTGGATCCTGAGATTACGCGCGTTCGGCGTATTTTCCTTCGTCCCGGATGCGGTCGTTGAGGAGTCCGAGGAACTCGTCCTCGTCGAAGTCGAGACCGACTTCCTCGCCCTTCCAGCTGGAAAGGTGAATGGCGTTGGCCAGACGGACGCCGTTGATGCCGTCGGAGCCCGGCGCCAGCAGCGGCGTACCGTCAAGGATGTTGGCGGCGAAGTTTTCCAGGACGCCTGCGTGCTGGCTGCCCCAGACCGAATCGAATTCGACGGTCTCGGTGGTCAGGTAATCTTCCATGTTCAGCTGGCCCATGAAGAGTTTGCGCACGTCGTCCATGCCCATGCTGTCGCTGATTTCGCGTTCCTTCTTCTTCATGCGGGTCACCGTGGCAGTCTTGCTGCCTTCCACCACGATCTTGCCCTGGTCGCCCAGGATCTCGAAGCGGTCGGTGCCGACCATGTCATGGGTGGCCGTGACAAAGGTGCCGGTGGCGCCGTTGCCATAATCAACCAGGGCTGTGACCTCATCTTCGACGGCAATGTCCCGGCGGTAGCCGTAGGAGACCTTGGCGAAGACCGACTTCGGCACGCCGCAGATCCACTGCCACAGGTCAAGCTGGTGGGGGGCCTGGTTGACCAGGACGCCGCCGCCCTCGCCGCCCCAGGTTGCTCGCCATTCGCTGGAGTTGTAGTAGCCCTGTGGACGCCACCAGGTGGTGATGATCCAGTTGGTGCGCAGAATGTTGCCGATTTCGCCGTTGTCGACGATCTCCTTCAGGCGCTGGTACAGCGGGTTGTTGCGCTGGTTGAACATGATGGCAAAGGACAGCTCGGGCTTGCTGGCGGCATAGGCGTTGAGTTCGGCAACCTGTTTGGTGTAGACGCCGGCCGGCTTTTCCACCAGGGCGTGGATGCCGCGCTTGAGCGTGGCAATGCCCATTTCCGGGTGCAGGTAGTGCGGCACGCAGGTGACGACGGCGTCAATGTCACCGCTGTCGAGCATGGCCACGTAGTCGTCGTAAACCTTGACGCCGGGGTAGGTCTCCGCGGCGAGCTCGCGCTTGGCCGGATCGGTGTCGGTGATGGCGCCGATCTCCATGTTGGGGACCATGCCGTCGGTGATGAACTTGGCGTAGGCGCCGCCCTGCTGGCCGAGGCCGATGATGCCGAGGCGTACTTTCTTGCTCACTGGTGTTGCTCCGTTTCGTTGCGGTAACTCGGGCTGAAGTTTTTGTCGGGTCTGATGCGTCAGAAGAGGTCGCTGAAGCCCATGGCGGTGAGGTTGCGGTGTGAGGTTTCAAGGACTTCCCACACGGTGCGGCCGTACAGTTCGTCCTGCTCCACCAGCAGGTATTGTGCACCGGCGGCCTGCGCCGCAGGAATGATGGACGGGAAGTCAAGGTTGCCCTCGCCCACCTCGGCAAACTGGACGACGTTCTTGAACTCGGTCATGAAGTTGGCGAAGTCGCCGGTTTCCAGGTAGCCCAGTGCGGACTCTGGAAGCATGCCGATCCGGTAGTCCTTCAGGTGCACCATGGCCGTGTTGCCGGCGTACTTTTCCAGGGTGCGCACCGGGTCAAGTCCGCCGCGCTGTACCCAGTGCACGTCGATTTCCAGGCCCATCGAGGGCGAGTTCTCGTTGATGATGTCCAGCATGTACTTGCCGTCGAACTTGGCAAACTCGATGTGGTGGTTGTGATAGTAAAGGCTGAGACCTTCCTGCTGGAGGCGTTCGGCGTAGCCGTTGGTCTCCTTCGCGAAGTCGATGACGGCGTCAATGGAGGTCATGGCGCCGAAGGGCAGCATGCCGATGCGCAGCAGCTTGGTGTCGAGGCGCTTGGCGTCGTTGACGATCTTGTCAAAGTCGTCCTTGAGGGATTCGCCGGGACGGCCAACGGGCTTTTCCATCATGACCGACAGTGAGGCCACATCCATGCCCAGTTCAGTCTGGGCGCGCTCCAGTTCGGAGACGTTCTTCTCGTCCATGGGGACCTGGGAAATCTCGACGGCGTTGTAGCCCAGTTCGCTGACCTTGCGGAGCGTCTCAAATGCGCCCACTTCCGCAAAGCTGTCCTTGAGCATCATTGCCTGTACACCGATTTTTGCCACGATGTTCCTTTCTAGTTCCGGAGTCCTGTGGGACTTTCCCGGTGGTTGTTACTGCTGGTCAAACTTCTGTCACAGGCTATGCGGGGATCCCGCTCGCCTCTTCAAGCCGCTGCGCGGCCAGGAGCTCGTGTCGTTCATTGCGCCGCTTCGCCTGGCGGTCCGGATCCGGGACCGGGGAGGCCAGCAAAAGACGCTGGGTGTAGGGGTGCTCCGGCGTCCGGGTAACGACGGCCGCCGGGCCCTGCTCCACGATTTCACCGTGGTACATGACGGCCACGCGGTGGCTGATGTGGCGCACAACGTCGAGGTCGTGGGACACGAACAGGTAGGAGACGCCGGTGTCGCGCTGGATCTGCAGAAACAAGTCCAGTACGACAGCCTGCGTCGAAAGATCAAGGGCACTGACAGGTTCGTCGCAGACAATGAGCTTCGGTGCGAGGGCAAGGGCCCTGGCGATGGCCACGCGCTGGCGCTGGCCGCCGCTGAACTCGCGCGGAAGCCGTTCGACGGCGTCGGAGGGCAGGCCCACCTGGTCCAGCAGCTCGCGCACCCTTTTGCGCGCTGCAGCCGGTTCCTGGCCTTGCACCTTCAACGGTTCAGAGAGGATGTCACCGATTTGCAGCGAGGGGTTCAGCGAGGTGTAGGGATCCTGGAAAACTACCTGCAGGTCCTTGCCCAGGCTGCGGCGTTCGGCCCGTGAGGCGTGACTGATGTCGTTGCCTTCAAAAGTGATCGTGCCACGTGTGACGGGGGCAAGACCAAGGACGGCCCGGCCCAGTGTGGTCTTGCCGGAACCTGATTCGCCGACCAGGCCAAGGGTCTCCCCGGGCTTGATGGAGATATTGATGTCTGTCAGCGCACGGAACGGCTTGCGGCGGAACCCTTTCAGCGGGTATTCGACGTCCAGGCCCGCCACGGTAAGGAGGTCCGGGCTCGCGGCCTTGACCAGTTTGTCGGGGGCAATCATTGGGCCAACTCCTTTTCGTTGCTCTCATCATCATGTCCGGCGGCTTCGGCAGCCGTCATGCCTGCAGAGACCAGCATGGTCATGGGTTCCTTGCCTTCAAGCATGGAGCCGAGAAGCTTCTGTGTGTAGGGGTCCTTCGGGTTGCGCAGGATGTCGCGGACATCGCCTTCCTCAACGAGGCGCCCGTTCTTCATGACGACAACACGGTCACACAGGTCGGCGACAACGCCGAAGTTGTGGGTCACGAGAATCACACCGACGTCCAGTCGTTTTTGCAGGTCCCTGATCAGATCCAGAACGTCTGCCTGGACTGTGACGTCGAGGGCCGTCGTCGGTTCGTCGGCAATGATGAGGTCGGGTTCGCAGCTGATCGCCCCGGCAATCAGCACACGCTGGGCCATGCCACCGGACACCTCGTGCGGGTATGCGTCGAAGGTCTTTTGCGGGAACCGGATGCCAACATCGTCCAGCAGTTTGAGGGCACGTTTGCGTGCCTCGGTTTTGGAAATCTTCAGCACACGCATCATGGGCGTGACCAGCTGGTAGCCGATGGTGAATGCGGGGTCCAGGTTGCTCATGGGTTCCTGGGGAATGTATGAAATCCGCTTGCCCCGGAATTCACTTAGTCGGACCTGGCTGACGCGGTCGTCAGTGGGTCCTACCGTGAACTTTCCGTCGAATTGGATGCTGCCGGCCACGATACGGGCATTTTCAGGCAACAGGCCAAGGATGGAGAAGGCCGTCTGGGACTTCCCGGAACCCGACTCGCCAACAATACCGAGCACCTCGCCGCGGTCAACATGGAACGACACATCATCGACAACTTTTTTGATTGAACCGTCAGCCTGGGGGTAGCCCACGCCAAGGTGCGAAACCTTGACCAGGTGGTGTTCGGTGCCGGACTCGACGCTGGCGGCGCTGGTGCGTTCGGGACGGTGGCGGGTTGCCGCGAGCTCTGCCTGGGCGGTATTGCTTCCACGCTTGGGCGCCTTGATCTTCTCTGCGTCCTCGAGCGCATCCCGGATGGCGTTGCCCAACAGCACCAGGGCGCCGATGGTCAGGCCGATTGCCACCACTGGCCAGACCAGCAGCACGGGGCTGAGGTAAATGTTTTTGAAGCCCTCATTGAGCATGACACCCCACGTGGCCACGGATGGATCACCCAGGCCGAGGAACTCGAGTCCTGACTGGATGGCGATGGCTACGCCGCATATGACGGCTGTTTGGATGATGATGGGTGCTCGCACCACGGAAAAGATGTGACGGGACAGGATCGTGGCATCGCTGAGGCCGGCTACACGTGCGGCATCGACGTACAACTCGTTACGCACTGATTGGACTGCCGTCCGAGTCAGCCGGAAATAGCCCGGTGCCATGAGAATTCCAAAGGCAACCATCGAGATCCACACGGAGGGTCCAACGGCGGCACGGACTGTCAACAGCACGATGATTCCTGGCAGGCTCATCAGGACGTTGACCACCCAGTTGGATACGCCGTCGAACTTGCCGCCGTAGTACCCGGCGATCAAGCCGGTCGGAAGCCCGATGACGATGGCAACGCCAGCGCAAAGCAGTGCTGAAAGCAAGGTGGTGCGGGCTCCAAAGACGAGCCTGCTCCAGACGTCCCGACCCACGCTGTCGGTCCCCAGGAGGTTGACGGCGTCTCCAGAGGACAGGGTTTTGCCGATATCAGCGAAGTTGGGGTCAAAGGGCGCCAGCACGTTGGCCAGCACCGCCAGTGCAACCATGAACAGGAGCACGACCACGGACGCCAGGCCCATGGGGTTCTTCAAAATCTTTTTGACGGGGTGGGAACGGACCACAGTCCCCGTCTGGCCGACAAGCTCTTCTGGCTGAATCATGCTCATGAGACACGCACCTTGGGGTTCAGCCAACCGTTGATGAGATCCACCAACAAGTTGACGATAATAACGATGATAACCGTGTACAGGACAACGCCCATCACGAGTGGGATGTCACCCATGCTCGTGGACTGTACTGCCAGCGCGCCCATGCCGGGCAGCGCGAAGATCTGCTCAATAATGACAACGCCACCGAGCATGCCCACGAATTTGAGACTCAAGACTGTCATTCCGGCCGGCGCGGCGCTGCGCAGGACGTGCTTGAACAGGATCTCCCACTCGGGGATGCCACGGCTGCGGAGCGTGCGCACGTAATCCTTTTCCAGCTGCTTGATGACGGCGCTGCGGACTTGCTGGGCGACACTGGCAACACCGTTGATGAGCAAGGCGATGACGGGGAGGGTCATCGAGGCCACCCAGGCCGCGGAGCCCGCATCCGGGGAGATGCTGCTGGTGGCCGGGAAGAGCTGGAGGTTGATGGCGAAGACAGCAACCAGGATGATGCCCAGGACAAAGTCAGGAATGGCATCTCCGAGGACGGCAGCGCCCTGGACTAGTTTGTCGATCCAGCCGCGCTTGACGGCGGCGGCCATGCCAAGGAGCGTGGCCACGATGGTGATGCAGATCATCGAAATGATCACGAGGGTCAGTGTGATGGGCAGGCGGGTGGTGATGGCGCCGATCACGGGCTCGGAGTTGAACCAGGACGAGCCGAAATTACCTTGGACGGCCTGCCCTGCCCACTCAAAGAATCGGACCAGCAGTGGCCGGTCAAGACCAAGTTCAACTTCCTTGGCCGCAACTTGTTCCTGGCTGGCGAACTCACCGAGGATGTTGCGGGCAATATTTGCACTGGAGAAGTACAGGAGGCAGTAAGTAAAGAACGAGATCGCAACGAGCACCGAGATGCCGGAAACGATTCTTTTAAGAATAAAGGAAACCATGGGTGCTCCAAGTGGAGGGATCAAGGATGGGAAGAGGTGCCGGGGGCGGTAACCGCCCCCGGCAGTGCGCTGCTACTTTGCCGGCGCGTAGTTGTAGATGGACGGGACGGCCTGCTGCAACTGTGGCTGAACGTCGATCTTCTTATTGCTGAAGTACATCTGGTTCAGGCGGAACAGCGGCAGGAACCAGGCATTCTTCGTGAGGTACTCATTGACCTTTTTCGCTTCATCAGCACTCTTGTCCCCACCGTTCTGAACGGCTTGAATCAAGGCTGTCAGTTCCGGCGTCTCATTCTTGAACGGGTTGTACAACGCGGTGTTGGACGCCATCTGGTTGATGGCAACCCACGGTTCGCCCTGGTAGAGCTGGAAAGTGGCTGCCGAGTACTTGCCTGCGGCCATATCGGAGACGAGGTTGGCCGGCGGGATGGTCTCCGTTTCGAGCTTGATGCCTACGTCTGCCAGCTGCTGTTTGTAGACGGCGTTGACTCCGTCGAAGGCTGCAACTGTCGGGATCTTCAGTGTAAATCCGTCGGGGTAGCCGGCCTCGGCCAGCAGCGCTTTGGCCTTGGCAGGGTCGTACGGGTAGCTGTTGTCCAGCTCCGGGACGTAGGCGCCGCTTTCGGGGCCAAACACCTGGTCGGTGACTGTGCCTTCGTTGAGGAACTGCTGCTCCAGGATCGTCTTGCGGTCAAAGGCGTAATTGATGGCCTGGCGAACCTTGACATCGCCCAGGGCCGGGGTGATCGCACCGTCGCGGTCAAACAACAGGATCCCGTGCCAGTCCACCTGGCTCTTGTGGGCGACCATGCCGGCACCTTCAGCCTGCTTGCCGGCCTTGGGGTCCAGCAGGGCCGCATCAACCTGGCCGGAAACCAGGGCATTGGTGCGGGCCGTCAGGTCCACCAGGTACTTGATGGTGATCTTGTCAAACTTCTGCAGGTCCTTGTCCCAATAGCCCTCACGCTTGGTAAAAACATACTGGGATCCCTTGACGGAACTTTTTGCGTCATAGACGTACGGCCCGGAACCCTGCGGATCGGTCTTGATGCCCTCAGTGCCGACGGCCTTCGGGCTTGCGACGAAGCCCAGCGCCTGTGTCAGGTAGTAAGTGAACGCCGGATCCGGTGCGTTGAGTGTGATGGCGATCGTGGCAGCATCCACTACGTCAACGCTCTTGAGCGCGGCTGCCTGGTAGGCGTCCTGGCCCTTGGCTTCCTTGAAGCGGTCCAGGTTTGCCTTGGCCGCCACCGCGTCAAATTTGGTGCCGTCTTCGAAGGTGACATCGGTGCGCAGCTTGAGCGTCAGTACTGTGTGGTCTCCGTTGTACGTCCACTCGGTGGCCAGCATCGGCTCAAGTTCGCCACCCGGTGCCCGTCGAATCAAGGAATCATAGACTGCCTGGTAAAACGGCATCGTGTGCCCGATGTGCGCATCGGTGGGATCAAAGGTCTTCATGTCGTTCACGCTGCCGAGGCTGAGGGTCGTGGCGGCGGCGCCGCCCCCGCCTGAATTGGCACCGCCGCCACAGGCGGTCAGGGCAAGCGCCGCGGCAGTAAGCACTGCCACGACTGTGGATTTTGGACCAAACTTCATTGTTGGCTCCTTGTTCTAAGGGGTCGCATTAACGGAATGAAAAACTAACGGGCTGAAAGGCTTGGGCGAGTGTGGCTTGCGCCACATTCGCTGTTGCATAAAACACATTACTTGGGTTGCGCAACTTTGGCAACCGATTGTCAAAAGATGCCGTAAACCGTTATATAAGCCCCAAGATTCCCCGGAAATTCAATCCACACACGAGGCAATAATCGTGACAACCGGCTGTTGCACCTGCCCGAATTCATCACATGACAATGCCCGGCCGGAACCCGACCGGGCATTGCTATGGCAAACATTCAGCCCGTTGGCTAGGAAACTTCCACCAACCTGTCCGGATAGCTCTGGGCGTACACGTCCTTGATGACGCGCAGCGTCTTGAGCGCCTCGTCGGGGTTGATCCAGAACGGACCGTCCTGGTCCAGCTGCGCATAGAAGTCGGCGATGTACAACTGATGCGACACGCCCCAGTAGTCGCGCCCGCCCGAAGCCGCCCGGCGTTCCTCCACGACTTCGACCCGGCCGTCGGCGTGCGTAATGGTCAAGTCCCCCCGCAGGTGCAGGGTTGCCTTTTCTGCCACCACGTCCACTGTCACCGGCGCATTGACGGAGTTGGCAAGCGTGGCATAGAAGACGCTGCGGACACCGTTGGCATGGGTCAGGACCAGCTCGGCCGTGTCCTCCACGTCGATCGTGCCGCCCAGGGCGTGCGTTGCCGCATGGCCCGCGACCGAGGTGACCTCCCCCATCATCCACTGCAGCAGGTCCAGGGTGTGGATGGCCTGGTTCATCAGCAAGCCCCCGCCGCCGCCTGCCCAGGAGCCGCGCCACGGCCGGTTTTCGTAGTACTCAGCGGTCCGGCTCCACATGACAGTGCCCGAGCCGCCAAGAACCGCCCCAAACTCGCCCGAGGCGAGCCGCTCCGCCATGGCCTTGACCGCCACGTTGTAGCGGTTTTGGAAGCAAATGCCGATCCGCGCCGAACTGGCGGACGCAGCGGCAGCCAGCCGTTCGCCGTCGGCCATGGTGCTGGCAAGCGGCTTCTCGCTGATGACATTGATGCCGCGCTCCAGCGCCGCGATGGCGGGGTCGGCGTGCTGGTTGTGGGGAGTGCAGACATGCACGACGTCGGGGCGCACCTCGTCGAGGAGTGCCCCGATTTCGCTGTAGCCGGGCACGCCGCGGGCCTCGGAAGCAGCCGCCAGGCGGACAGGATCCGTGTCGCAGACAGCGACCAGCTCCGCCCCCTCAATGGCCGCAACGGCTTCGAAGTGGACGGTGGCGACGTCCCCGCAACCAATGATGGCAACTCTGGGCATGGTGACTCCTTTGTCTGGTGGGGAAGATCAGGTGGTGCGGTTGCCCCGGTGCAGGCGGGTGCTGTCGCGTCTCAGGCGAGGGTGACGCCGATGGCGTCGGTTGCCGATCGGAAGGCGCGGGCTGCCTCGCCGAATGCTGCGGGGCCGGAGAATCCGCCCAATTCGTGCTGTGCTGCCAGGTGCGGTTCGAGTGAGGCGAAACCGGTGTAGCCGTCCCGGCTCAGCGCGGTCAGTGTCTCCACGAGCTGGCCGTCGCCCTTGCCGGTGGGCACAACTTCGCCGGTGCCGGCAATGGCGTCCTTGACCTGCAGGTATTCAAGGTGGGGGCGCAGCATGGCGTAGGCGTCGGTGTAGGGCTTCACGCCGACCTGGACAAAGTTGGCGTTGTCCCAGGCGGCGCGCAGGGCCGGGGAATTCACGGTTTCCATGAGGTCCAGGACACGCTCCGGGGTGTCGCCGTAGATGTCCTTCTCGTTTTCATGAATGAGCACGACGTCGGACTCTTCGGCCACGCGCGCCAGCACCGCCATGCGTTCCATGACCGCTTCGCGGATGTCTTCGGGACTCTGGTCCTCGGCGCGGAAGAAGGAGAACATGCGGATGTACTTGGTGTCGAGCGCCTTGGCGACCTCGATGATGCGGCGCAGGCGCCCGGCCTCATGTTCGGCGGGGAGGGAGATGTCCACCTTGCCAATGGGGCTTGCGACGGCGGAGACCTTCAGTCCCGATTCATCCAGGATTGCCTTGAGCTCGGCAACCTGCTGATCGGAGAGTTCCACAACATTGGTGCCCCACGCGCTGCGCACCTCGATGTGGGATGCACCAAGGGCCAGAAGAACCGCGGCCTGCACCTTGGGGTCGGGATCAACTTCGTCGCCAAAGCCGGAAAGGGTCCATGTGGGGTTCGTGGCGGGGTTCATAAAAGTCTCCAATTTCGAGGGGGTCTCGGCCGGCCGCCGGGCGGCAGCCCTCACGGGCAGGCGGCTGGCGGTGACTCACTTCACACGAGCTGTTATGAGTAAAAGCCTAGCGCCGAAGACCGAGATTGACAACCGATTGCCATTTCTTGCCTCAAGACGTACTCTGAGAATATTAAAGTGTCACATGTCACAGGATGGCCCGATCTTGCATCCGGCCGCCCGTCCAAGCGCAGGATTCAAGAATCCTGCGCTTGCAAATACACAAGGATGTGTTCCGAAAATGACTGCAACCCCCGGCCTCACCCCCGGGAAACCTGCCACGATCCATGATGTTGCAGCTCTTTCCGGCGTGGCCGCTTCAACGGTGTCCAGGGCCCTGTCCAACCCGGATCGCGTCAACTTCCGCACCCGGGCGCGCATTGAAGCGGCTGCTGCCCAGTTGAACTATGTGCCCAATGCCCAGGCCAAGGCGCTGAGCTCCGGCCAGAGCAAGGCCGTTGCCGTACTGGTTGCCGACATTACGAACCCCTTCTTCTTTGACATCATCAGGGGAACCCAGCTGCAGCTCAAGGCCGCCGGCTACACCCAGCTTCTGGTTGACACGGAAGAGTCGGACGAGGTTGAGTCCAGCACCATCGAGCAGCTGCGCAACACTGCCGACGGGATCATTCTTACCGCGTCCCGGCTCAGCGATGAATCGTTGACACAGATGGCGGCAAAACTTCCCACGGTGGCGATCAACCGCAGTGTTCCCGGTGTCGGTTCGGTCATCCTGGACACCCCCACAGCCACCAACCAGGCTCTTGACCACCTGATCTCGCTGGGGCACACACACATTGCCTACCTGGCCGGCCCCGAGAGCTCCAGTTCAAACCACCGCCGGTGGGCGGCGTTGTCCGCCGCGGCCGAGGAGCGCCAGGTAACAGTCGTGCGCCTGGGACCGTTTGCACCGCGCACGTACTCGGGGGCGGCCGCCGCCGACGCACTGGTGCACTCGGGAGCGACGGCCGGGATCGCCTTCAACGACCTGATCGCCATCGGCATGCTGCAACGGCTCCGGGAACGCGGCGTCAGGGTGCCGGAGGACATGAGCATTGTGGGCTGCGACGACATCTTTGGGGCTGACTTTTGCAGCCCGCCATTAACCACTGTCACGGCACCTGTGGAGCAGGCCGGGCGCGTGGCGGTGACCATGTTGTTGGGCAAGATCAACTCAGCTGTGGGTGCGCCGCCGCGAAACCAAAGCATCCTGCCCACGCACCTGACCATCCGCAGCTCCACCGGGCCCGCACCGGTTCGGGCACGGAGGCCCTGATGCCGGGCTGAGTTTATGCGCAAGGTTGGACCTGAACGGGGCGCGGGGTGTCACCCCGCGCCATGTTCAGGCTCAACCATGCGCCGGCTGGCTCCGAGCTTGTTACCAGCTCTGCGGCAGCGGCCGGCCTTCCTCATAACCAGCGGCAGAATAGCCCGCGGCCGACTGCACGCCACGATGGCGCGTTCCCTGAGTTCAGCCAATGACGCGGCGCCCGCATAGGTGAAGGAACTGCGCAGGCCCGCGAACGATCAAGCGGGCAGGAATCGTGGCGGGGCGTGCAACTGCGGCCGAACCCTGACGGGGCCACTTTTTGAGTTTCCGTGAGAGCACCAGTTCAACATCCGTGCGCGCCAGCATCTCCAGCGGAGCGGCAACTGTCGTCAGGCCAGGCGCCGAATCGGCGGCTTCCAGAATGTTGTCAAGCCGATCACGCCAACATCACGTGGAACGCTGAGACCCCGCTGGTTGAGGCCCTTGGGCATGCGCAGGGAAATGAGGTCCTGGTACCGAACAATGGCGCTGCCCAGCCGTCGATGCAAGGCTTCAGCAGCTGCGACCGCCTGCCAACGTCGGCAAAAGGTCCAATAAGCCGGACCTTGACGTCGTTCTCGTCCGCCGCCCGGCGTGCGGCCGCCCATTTGACGTCGTCGGCCCGCGACCGCTCAGGCCCGGCTGCGTGGCTGACACTTGCAGGACCCAACTCAGCCAAATGACGCATGGCAGCGCGCATTCCACTGACCTTCTCGAAATCGCCAAGACCACCCCGTCGACGAGCGGAGGCAACCGTTCGTGCGCGGCCCGTCCCACATCAGCAGACTCTTGCGTATAGAGGATAGGGAGCAGCTGCCCGTGCCGCGCAGCTGCTGACTATTCGCCGATCACAATTTCACCGAAAACGAGCTTGTTACGCCTGCGGCACGAAGTGCCATGACACTTGCCGCCTCTTGCCGGCCAGACCGCGGGACTCCTGTCCACCGGCTGTCCAGCTCGTCAACAAGGCGATGAATGCGGGCCGCCGTCTCGGAACTGCCCCTACCGTCGTGAGAATGCGCGCTACACAGCCCAGGCCCCCACGTCTGATGCTGCCGCCCCGTCATAAATCGTTGGAGTCCATGTTCGAAACATAGTGGCAGTCAGCGTTGATGACAACCGACTGCCAACCATCATGACTTCACGTTGCGTGCGCCTTCAATTTGACTGACGGCCAGGGTCATGTCCTGCCACAACCCGTGCATGGGCTCCACCCACCCGACCGCGTTGCCTCCGGTACTGGCCTCTGCTTCGCGGATGCAGCAGGCTCCCATGCACACGTGGCGCACCTGGACCGAGTGGGATGGGCGGCCCCGCTCAGATCGGCCTGATTGCCCATGACGACGTGAATGGCATCGAGGCGCGCCGCCTCTGATTCCGCTCCAACATAAGCCGGTCCCGCCGCACCAGAATCCGATGGCATCGTGTGAAACATGTATTCCCGACCGGTCCTGCACAACTTCAGATTATGGAGCCCCTCGTCACCAACGAGCCGAGCAGTACCTGTTAGATGCCGCTGCACCCCAGGCACACTCCCATGGGTCGGCGTTCCCCATTCCGCAGGGATGCAGCCCGTCGCTTCACCGTCGAGCCACACTGGCCAGTCAACCCGAGTCGAGTGAGCTCCGCACCCATCGGCTCAAACGAAAAACAGGTGTCCACATCATGGACATTTAGTCAATCCAGAATTAGTTATGGCAACTATCTGGCAACTGATTGCGCAATCATTACCAGTGTGGATAGAGTCTGTGTCACTAGCGATTGTGCTATGACTTACCTCACAGCGGTTTTCTATTGTTCAAGGAGGAACAAGATGGAAATTTCACGCAAGAATTTTCTCGTAGGTGTCGGAGGACTCGGTGCACTATCACTGGCATTGGCGGCATGTGGCGGGAAACCTGAGACGTCTAATCCGGCGACCGGGGGAAAGGTTGACGGTGCCGGAAAGACCCTGACAGTTCTTTTCAATACCAAGCCCCAATACCCGAACGAGCAAAAGGAGTGGTTTGCCAAGACGGCCACTGACTTCAAGACCCTGACCGGTGCCACCATCCAATGGGAAACCTTCGCCACTGCCAACGATGAAATGACCCGTATTCAAACCTCTGTCGTTGCAGGAATCGGTCCTGATGTCTACGGACTGGGAACAACGTTCACACCCACCGCCTATTCCACCGGCGCATTCGTCAAGCTGGGAGACGATGAGTGGTCAAAGATCGGAGGCAAGGACAGGTTCATCCCGGCAACGTTGGGCATTTCCGGCCCGGACGATGGCAATCAGATTGGCATTCCCTTCGTCAGCCGTCCATTTGTCATGGCTTACAACACCGAACTGCTCAAAAAAGCAGGCATTGAAAAGCCAGCCACCACCTGGGATGAATTTTCTGAGCATGCCCGGAAGATGACGTCCGGGGATGAATATGGCATTGCCATTGCCTACAAGGACAATTTTGATCCCTGGAAGTTCATCTGGGGCATGTCCATCCAGGGGGGCAACCCGCTCATAGACGGGGACAAGGTCCGCCTCGACGACCCAACCGTCGTGAAAGCCTACGAAACGTACTTTGGCTGGCTGACAAAGGACAAAGCCGTCGATCCTGCGTCAGTGGGTTGGGCCAACGCCCAGGCTCTGGCAGCATTTGCCGGCGGCAAGGCAGGCTACTTTCCCATGACCTCCCCGCTGAGCATTCCCACTCTCGACGCTTCGGTCGTGAAGGGCAAATATGAATACGCGTTGTTGCCCATGATTCCTCCGGGCGCCACCAGCCGTCCGAGCGGAGGCATCGAAGCCGCCAGTATTCTTTCGGGAGACAACCTGGTCGTTGCCGATTATTCAAAAGAAAAGGATCTTGCTTTTGCATTCATCAACATGATCACTGGCGCAGACGCCCAGGCCCACTATTTCAAGACGTTTGGCGAGATCCCCACAAATGTCGAAGCAGCCAAGGCACTTGAGTCGGATCCGCTGGTCGCCCCCGCACTCGATGCGGCATCTAAATCCGTGGCCACACCATTTAGCGGGGCATGGGGCGACGTGCAGCTGGCACTGACCAATGTTGCAGTCCAGACCATCCCCGACCTGAACGCCGGTTCCGTCAGCGAGGCGGATTTGACATCCAGGATCAAGGAAGCACAGTCCACTGCGCAAGCCGCCCTGGACCGGGCCAAGTAGCACGCCACCGAAAGAACATTCACATGTCTACTCACACCGATGAGGACAGCGTGCGGGACGGGGAAACTCGTTCCGCACGCAGGGCCGCCGCCATTAAGAACAAGAAACGAAAGGGGGTCACCGAGCGTGACCGCCCGCTGTGGTTGCTGGCCCCGGGCGGCTTTCTGATCACTGTCATTATTCTTATCCCGCTCGTCTTGGCCCTTTACATCTCTGTCATCGACCTCGATCAGTACACGCTGCGAAAATGGTTGTCGACACCATTTGTTGGCATCGAGAACTATGTTGAAGCCCTGACAAAATCGGACCTGCTGCGCTCCATCTGGATTAGCGTCTCGTTCGCCGTCATCTCCACCGTTGTGACGGTGCCTTTGGGTGTGGCCGCCGCGGTGGTGACCCAAAATGCCTACCGTGGCCGGGCGGTCGTGCGTGCAGTCTTCCTCATCCCCTATATTCTGCCTTCATTCGTGGTCGCCACCGTGTGGCGCACCATGCTCCAGCCGGACGGCATCGTCAACAGCGTGGCGAGCAACGTCGGCATCGACCCGGCGCTTTGGCTCAACGGCCCGATGTCATACTGGACTTTGGTTTTCGTGGAGATTTGGGCTGCCTGGCCGTTCATATATCTGCTGGCATTGGCCGGTCTGCAGTCCGTGGACCATGAAGTGCATGAGGCGGCCGCGATCGACGGCGCCCTATGGTGGCGCAAGTTGCGGGAAGTCATCTTCCCCTATCTCAAGGGCCCCGTTGCGCTGGCTTTTCTGCTTGGCATCTTGAACCACATCAACAACTTCACGCTGCCATACGTCCTGTTTGGGGCACCCGCCCCGGCGGACGTAAATGTATTGCCGATCCTGGTGTACGTGACAAGTTTCCAGAGCTTCCGCTTCGGCCTTAGCGCCGCCATGGCGGTCGTTTCACTGGTTCTCATTGCCATTCCACTGTTCATCTACCTGCGCGCGGTCAGACTTGACGTGTCTGAGGACGGAGCCAAGAAATGAGCACCCAAGCTCGTATGCGCCCGCAAAGTAAACCGCGCAGCAAGTCCAGAAGCTCCGAGGTCACCCGGCTGATGCCGACCTGGCTGATTGCCATATTGACAGCAGTCCTGTGCATTTTCGTGCTGCTGCCAATCAGCTATATTTTCCTGGCATCGCTGAATACCGACACCGGCGTCGCCACCGGTGAGTTTTGGCCAAGCCAATTTTCCTTGGAAAGCTACACCAAGATCTGGAGCAGCGTTGGATTGGGCAAGGGACTGGTCAACAGCCTTGTGGTCTCCGGGTCTGTGGCCGTGGTTTCGGCTGTGATCGCCATTGGCACAGCGTATGTGCTGGTCAGGTTCTCCTTCTTTGGCAGGTTGACGATGCTTCGGGGACTCTTGGGACTCCAGAGCATCCCGGGAACGCTGATGTTGCTGCCCGTATTCGTTCTCTTCGCCTCGATCGGTTCCTGGATCGGCATCACGATTATTGGCACTCTTTGGGGGCTGTTCATCGCCTACCTGACATTCGCATTGCCCTTCTCAACCTGGGTCATGGTGACTTATCTCCGAGGCCTTCCCCGCGAACTAGAAGAAGCCGCCAGAATTGATGGTGCTTCAAACCTGGGAATTTTGTTCAGAATCATCGTTCCCTTGAGTTGGCCCGGGATCGTTGTTTCAGGAATCTTTGCGTTCCTGCTCGGTTGGAATGACGTGCTGTTTGCGTCCATTTTTACCAAACCCGACACGGCAACTGCAGCCATCGTTTTGCAGACTTTCAGCGCCGGCCAGGAAGGCGGGGCCATCCCAGTCTACAGCCAAATGATGGCCGCCGCCTTGGTCTGTGCTGTTCCAGTGGTGCTGCTGTACCTGGTTTTCCAGCGCTACCTCGTAGGCGGCCTCACTGCCGGAAGCGTGAAGTAGGCCGGACCGGACTACCCCGGACAGATTCAAAAAGGAATGGTTTGGCCGTGCAGCACTTCGCACAGCCAAACCATTCTTTTGCTTGGCCCCCTTGTCTGGGTCTGTTACCAGCTCTGCGGCAGCGGCCGGCCTTCCTCATAACCAGCGGCAGACTGCACGCCAACGATCGCGCGTTCCCGGAATTCAGCCAACGACGCGGCGCCCGCATAAGTGAAGGAGCTGCGCAGGCCCGCGGTGATCATGTCCAGCAGGTCCTCGACGCCGGGCCGGGCAGGGTCCAGATACATCTTCGACGTTGAGATGCCCTCCTCAAACAAACCCTTGCGGGCCCGCTCAAACGCACCCTCACGGGAGGTGCGGTTTTGCACGGCCCGCGCGGACGCCATGCCAAAGCTTTCCTTGTACTGGCGGCCGCCGGCATCCACCTGCAGGTCGCCCGGGCTCTCATAGGTGCCGGCAAACCAGGACCCGATCATCACCTGGCTGGCCCCGGCCGCCAAGGCCAGCGCCACGTCCCGCGGGTACCGCACCCCGCCATCGGCCCACACGTGGGCACCCAACTCGGCAGCCGCCGTCGAACATTCCAAAACGGCCGAAAACTGTGGCCGGCCAACCGCCGTCATCATGCGCGTGGTGCACATGGCACCGGGTCCGACGCCGACCTTGATGATGTCGGCCCCGGCCTCGACCAGGTCCCGCACCCCTGCTTCGCTGACCACGTTGCCGGCAGCCACGGGAACAGCCGGGGAGAGCGACCGCACGGCGCGCACGGCCTCCATCATCTTTTCCTGGTGCCCGTGGGCGGTGTCCACAACCAGCGCATCGACGCCGTACTCAAGCAGCGCGGCGGACTTGGCAGCAACGTCGCCGTTGATCCCCACGGCCACGCCGAGCCGCAGCCGGCCCGAACTGTCAAGGGCAGGCTGGTAGATGGTGGAGCGCAGGGCGCCGGTCCTGGTCAGTACGCCAACGACTTCACCGGCACGCAGCACCGGGGCGTAATCGGTTCCGGCGGCATCCAGTACTGCAAATGCCTCCCGGAGCGCCTCGTCGGTGAGCGCCTTGGCCTGGGTGAAGTCCAGGGCGCCGGCATCCGCCTGCGCACGGATTTCGTCAAACGGCACGGCATCCAGGGTCAGCACGTTGGAGCGCATCACCGAGGCAAGGGAGGAGAACCTGTCCACGCCCTCGCAGTCGACGCCGCGCACCACACCGACAAAATCGCTGCCGTCAACCACCACCACGGCATTGTGGGAGCGCTTGCTCATCAGGTGCACGGCGTCAATGACGATGTCCCCCGCAGTCATCAGCAGCGGCGTCTCATAGAGCGAATCGCGTTGTTTAACCCAGTCGCTGACGGATTTGAGCACGTCCAGGGGAATGTCCTGGGGCAGGACGGCCATGCCGCCGCGCCGGGCCACAGTTTCGGCCATCCGCTTGCCCGAGACCGCCGTCATGTTGGCCACCACCAGCGGAATGGTGGTGCCGGTGCCGTCCCCGCTGGAAAGATCAACATCCAAACGCGAGGTGACGGTGGAACGCGACGGGATCAGGAACACGTCGGAATACGTCAGGTCGGTGGCCGGTTGGTTGAGAAAACGCATTGCACTCCTTGATGGAAAAGGGCCGCTGCAGTGGGCCGTCAGCGGCCGGATGGGGGCGCCACAGCGCCGCCCGGGTAAGAGTCTAGCCACAATGTGACGCCATTCACCGCAAAAAAATGCATCTTTTTCCCAAAGGCGGGGCGCGCCGCGGCGTAGATTGGCCTACAGGCCACCAGTCTTACTAGACTTGTTGGGGGAAGGGGTTAGTTGGACCTCTTCCACATTTCGAATAGGCTACGCAGGTTTGCGCCGGCAGCACCCGCCCGATTCAGGTGCCGACTCCTTGCGTAACCTTGTACAGCGGGCAACAAGAACTCATGGAAGAGGCGTAATACACGTGCCAGAGCAATCCATCCACCGTCTACCCGAAGAATTTGGCGGCAACGAGTGGCTCGTCGACGAACTGTATGAGCGCTACAAGGGCGACAAGAATTCAGTGGACACGAAGTGGTGGCCACTGTTTGAAGGTTTCGCCGCGGATGACGCAGATGGCAACGGCCGCCACACCGCGAACAATTCCGCACCCATAACAGCCCAGATCCCCGTGGTCCCCGCGCCCCCGGCCGCTCCGGCTTCCGCCGCCCCGGCTGCTGCAGGCACGACGTCGGCACCCGCCACAGCTGTTCCGGCAGCTCCCGCTGCGGCCACCAAGGCGCCGGCTGCCCCGCGCCCGCCGGCACCCGCCAAGGACGCCGCACGGACCGGAAGCACGCCCATCCCGGCGCAGCTGCCCAAGACTGCCAAGGACAAGTCCGTTCCGGAAGAGTCAGTGAAGACTGTTCTGCGCGGCCCGGCCAAGGCCATCGCGGCCAACATGGTCAGCAGCCTGGAAGTGCCCACGGCCACCAGTGTGCGTGCCATTCCGGCGAAGCTGCTGATCGACAACCGCCTTGTCATCAACTCAAACCTGGCCCGCGCCCGCGGCGGCAAGGTCTCCTTCACCCACTTGATCGGCTATGCCATCATCAAGGCCCTGGGCCAGTTCCCGTCCATGAACGTCCACTACGACGAGATCGACGGCAAGCCGGTGGCCATCCAGCCGCCACACGTGAACTTCGGCATTGCCATTGACATGCCCAAGCCTGATGGCTCGCGCCTGCTCATTGTGCCGAACATCAAGAAGGCCGAGACACTCAGCTTTGCCGGTTTCTGGCACACGTACGAGGACCTGATCAAGCGGGCCCGCGCAGGCAAGCTGACAGCCGACGACCACTCAGGCACCACTTTTTCGCTGACAAACCCCGGCGGCATTGGCACCGTCCACTCGGTGCCGCGCCTGTCCAAGGGCCAGGCCGCCATCATCGGCGTCGGCTCCCTTGACTACCCGGCCGAGTACCAGGGTGCCAGCGCCAAGATCATCGCCCAGAACGCCGTCTCCAAGATCCTGACCCTGACCTCCACCTATGACCACCGCGTCATCCAGGGTGCCGGCTCCGGCGAGTTCCTGAAGAAGGTGCACCAGCTCCTGCTCGGTGCCGAAAACTTCTATGACGAAATCTTCGAATCGCTGCGCATCCCGTACGAGCCTGTCCGGTGGAGCGTTGACCTGCAGGTTGATCCCGCGGACGAGATCAACAAGGTCGCCCGCATCCAGCAGATGATCCACTCCTACCGTGTGCGCGGCCATCTGATGGCTGACACCGACCCGTTGGAATTCGTCCAGCGCAAGCACCCCGACCTGGACGTGCTCACCTACGGCCTGACCCTGTGGGACCTGGACCGCGAATGGCCCACCGGCGGCTTTGGCGGTGCACAGAAGCTGTTGCTGCGCGACATCCTCGGCGTGCTCCGCGACGCTTACTGCCGCACCACCGGCGTCGAATACATGCACATCCAGGAACCCGAGCAGCGCGAATGGTTCCAGAACGAGCTGGAGCACCCTTACTCCAAGCCGAGCCGCGAAGAGCAGCTGCGCATCGTGTCCAAGCTGAACTCGGCAGAGGCGTTTGAGACGTTCCTGCAGACCAAGTTTGTTGGTCAGAAGCGATTCTCCCTCGAGGGCGGAGAGTCCCTGATTCCGCTGCTTGACTCCATCATTTCCGATGCGGCCGACGACGGACTGGACGAGGTCGCCATTGGCATGGCCCACCGCGGCCGCCTGAACGTGCTCACCAACATCGCCGGCAAAACCTATGCACAGGTCTTCCGCGAGTTTGAGGGCACCCAGGATTCACGCAGCGTCCAGGGCTCCGGCGACGTCAAGTACCACTTGGGCACGGAAGGCACCTTCACCTCCGACGCCGGCAATGAGACCAAGGTTTACCTCGCCGCCAACCCCTCGCACCTGGAAGCCGTTGACGGCGTCCTGGAGGGCATCGTCCGTGCCAAGCAGGACCGTCTGGACCAGGGCGAGAACTTCCCCGTCCTGCCCATCATGGTCCACGGCGACGCCGCCTTCGCAGGCCAGGGCGTTGTTGCCGAGACGCTCAACCTTTCCCAGCTGCGCGGCTACCGCACCGGTGGCACCATCCACGTTGTGGTCAACAACCAGGTTGGCTTCACCACGGCACCGTCATCATCGCGTTCCTCGGTGTACTCCACCGACGTGGCCAAGATGATCCAGGCTCCCGTGTTCCACGTCAACGGCGACGATCCCGAAGCCGTTGTGCGCGCATCCCAGCTGGCGTACCAGTTCCAGCAGCGCTTCCGCAAGGACGTTGTCATTGATCTGGTCTGCTACCGCCGCCGCGGCCACAACGAGGGTGACGATCCCTCGATGACGCAGCCGCTGATGTACAACCTCATCGAGGCCAAGCGCTCTGTCCGCCGGCTGTACACCGAGGCCCTGATCGGCCGCGGCGACATCACCGAAGAGGAAGCCACGCAGCTGCTGCGCGACTACCAGGAACGCCTCGAACGCGTCTTCGCCGAAACGCATGCCGCACAAACCTCGCCGATCCCGATCATCACCAAGGATTCGCAGGCCATTTCCGACCTCGAGCGCCCCATGGCGCAGCAGGCGGATTCCGGCGTGAACGATCCCCAGGTCACCGCCATCAGCGCCGACACCCTGGGCCGCATCGGTGCAGTCCACCTGGCCGTTCCAGAAGGCTTCGAGATCCACAACAAGCTCAAGCAGCTGTTGGAAAAGCGCGAGGCCATGTCCCGCAACGGCAGCATCGACTGGGGCTTTGGCGAACTGGCCGCGTTCGGTTCGCTCCTCATGGAGGGCGTGCCCGTCCGCATGGCCGGCCAGGACTCCCGCCGCGGCACCTTCGTGTCCCGCCACGCAGTGTTCCACGACCGCGCCAACGGCAACGTCTGGACCCCGCTGCGGGACCTCAGCGAGGACCAGGCAAAACTGTGGATCTACGACTCCCTGCTCAGCGAATACGCTGCCATGGCGTTCGAGTACGGCTACTCCGTCGAGCGTCCCGACGCCCTCGTGGTTTGGGAAGCGCAGTTCGGTGACTTCGTCAACGGCGCGCAAACAGTCATTGACGAATTCGTTTCCTCGGCAGAACAGAAGTGGGGCCAGCGTTCTTCCCTGGTGCTGATGCTCCCGCACGGCTACGAAGGCCAGGGACCGGACCACTCCTCAGCCCGCATCGAGCGCTTCATGCAGATGTGTGCCGAGGACAACATGATCGTTGCCAACCCGACCACGCCGGCGTCGCACTTCCACCTGCTGCGCCGCCAGGCCTACCGCCGCCCGCGCAAGCCGCTGATCATCTTCACTCCGAAGCAGCTGTTGCGCCTGAAGGCTGCAGCCTCATCGGTTGAGGACTTCACACAGGGCGGCTTCCGCCCCGTGATTGGTGAGCATGCAGCGTTGGACAACAACGCCGTCGACCGCGTCATTTTGGTCTCCGGCCGGCTGTACTACGACCTGCTCGCCGCACGCGACAAGGCCGGGGACAGCAAGGTTGCCATCCTCCGTGTGGAGCAGCTGTACCCGCTGCCGCTGGCGGAGATCAAGGCTGAGCTTGCCAAGTACCCCAACGCCGAAATCGTGTGGGCACAGGACGAACCAGCGAACCAGGGCCCGTGGCCGTTCATGGGCTTGAACCTGGCTCCCGAGCTGGACCAGAAGCTGAGCCGTGTTTCACGCCCGGCGTCGGCTGCCACGGCAACGGGTTCGGCCAAGAACCACGCTGTCGAGCAGACCTTGCTGGTCAAGCAGGCGTTCGAGCGCAGCTAAAGCACCACTGATGCCCGGTCTGCATTATCAGGCCGGGCATCTTTTATTTGAACTTCAATTTTATGCACCAAGAAGAGGGGCGCCGTGGACAAGCGGGAACTGCGAATAGTAGCTGTAGGGGATGAACTGGTTGCCGGTGTTGGCGATCCGCGCGCCCTCGGCTGGCTGGGACGCGTGCTGGCCAGGACCCCCGGCGACTCTGTCGCGATTGAGTCATTCGTGCTGGCAGCCCCCCGCGAGGGAACCGAGGCCCTGGCGGGCCGCTGGCTGCATGAGGCTGGCCGCCGCTTTGACGACTTCCATGAAAACCGTCTCGTGGTTGGCCTGTCCGGCCGCGACATTGAGTACGGCCTGTCCACGGCAAGGAGCCGGCTGAACCTGGCCAACATCCTTGACGGTGCCACCCAGCTGAACATCCCCGTGTTTGTGGTGGGCCCCCCGCCGTCGCTCGATCCTGCGCTGAACCGCAAGCTGGCCGAACTGAACACGGCATTCGCCGATGTCACCACCCGCCGCAAGCACCACTACGTTGACACGTTCGCCCCGCTGCAAAACCACGAACAGTGGCGCAATGACGTGGCAGCGAATGCGGGCTCCCCCGGCCAGGCCGGGTACGGGCTCATGGCGTGGCTCGTGCTGCACCGCGGCTGGTACCAGTGGCTCGACCTCCCCGAGGCCGGCTAACCGAATTAACCCGGGCATCAGCCCCCACTGAAGATCCATGTCGCAGACGTTGGACCGACAGCCCCGATTTCGCGGCTTCGGTCCAGCTGCTGGCGCATGGATCTTGTGGTTAAGGGCGCAGACCCGAATCAATTTCGAGATATATCTTGATTTGCAGCCCAACGCGCTATATCGTGTTTACACAGACGCGATATAACGCAAACAGAGGAGCTGCAATGAACGAGGAATCGTGGTCCGTCACCGAACCACAAACGATCGAACTCAGCGGGGTGTCGGAGATCAAGTTGGCGCTGGTCAAGGGCCGCTTCGACATTGTCGTCACCGAAGGGAGTGAGACCACCTTGGAGATCTCCGAGGTTGAGGGGCTGCCACTGGAGGTCCGGTTCAGCAACGGGACCTTGAAAGTTGAGCATTTCAACTCTTCCAATTGGTTGCAGCGCCTGATCAACTTCCAACAGGCGGCAAGCGCTGTCATCAGCATCGCCGCCCCTGCCGGGGCCTTCGTCACGGCAAGCACCGTCAACGCCGACGGCATGGTCAGCGGCAGCGCCAAAACCACGCTGCGCACAGTGACGGGATCGCTCATGGCGGATGCCACCGAGGGCCTGCTCACCCTGGACACCGTCAGCGGTGAAATAATTGCCCGTGACCACCGCGGCCCCTTGGTTGCCAAGAGCGTTTCAGGCGACGTGATGGCCTCCGGGGAACTTGCGGATGTGAGGGCAAGCACCGTCTCAGGCAACGTCAGCTTTGACCTCCACGGCAGGCCCAACACCTTGAACGTCAAGTCGGTGTCCGGGGACATCATGGTCCGCCTGCCCCGCAACATGGGCGTCAACGCCACCGCGACCAGCGCCTCGGGCACGCTGTTGCTGGATACCGAACGATTCAGCAACCTCGGCCAAAACACCCAGGCATCAGCCGGGCCGGAATCACCCCGCATGACCAGCCACACCTCAACGGTCTCCGGCACAGTCTCGATCGTGTACGCCCCGGCCGAACAGGCAGCAAACCCCTCCCTTGCCAAGGAGGATTCCTAATGCCTCCCGTCTTTGCCCATGGGGCCCTGCGGCTGTACCTCCTCGCCGCACTCGAAGAGGGGCCCCAACACGGCTATGAAATCATTCGCGCATTGACCAGCCGCTTTGGCGGCACCTACTCCCCCAGCGCCGGCACGGTCTATCCCCGGCTGGCGAAACTTCAGGAAGAGGGGCTGCTGGAAACGACATTGGACGGAAGGCGCACCGTCTACGCCCTGACACCGGCAGGCCGGGCCGAGCTTGACGACCGGCGCCACGAACTTACCGAAGTTCAGGCCAATATTGCCGCCTCAGTGCGCCGCCTTGCCGACGATATTCGAGTCGACGTCCAGGAGAACATGCGCAGCCTCCGGGCAGAGTTGGCAGCCAGCGCTGAATCCGCCAGAACGAAGGCCCGACAGGTGCCCAAGGCACCGCGGAGCGAGCCTGCCGGTGCGGGCAAACAGCTCAAGGAGGCCGAGTTCCTGCTCCAGCGGTTCCACGACGACCTGCGCATCGACCTGCGCCTCCACGCCACCACGAATGGCCTGGACGAGCTGACGCTGGCGACGACCAGGACGGTTCTGGAACAGGCGGCGACGGCAATCAAGGCAACGCTGAGGAAATAGCACGGCCAGCCCCATCACAGGGAGCCACGAACCCCTGGCAGGGGCCGCACCACTTGCGCTGGCGCCACTGTCCGGGCCGCCGGTTAGGCGGGGATGTGCCAGCCATGCGAAAATAGATGAGGATCGGTTTTGAAGATCTTCTAGATGATTGGAGGCAGCTATGTCGAAGCGTTCACGTAAGCGTCGGGATCGTAAGGGCAGCGGGGCAAACCACGGTAAGCGCCCCAACGCTTAATTCTTGACGCAACAAATTCAAGAGCCCGCCCCGCCACCTGGCAGGGCGGGCTTTTGCTTGCCCGCACGGGCCCCGCGGCCAGCAATTGCGGACCTTGGAGGCAAAGTTGTTCGTGATGTGACGAAACAGCCATTGCATTAAACACGGAAAATACTGTCTTAAAGCTAAAGTGGAATTGTTGCCTGCGTCCCGAGTTGAAGAAAGCCGATAATGTACGCCCTCGTCCTACTCACCATGCTGCCGTTTGTCTGGTTTGGCATGATCGCAGCCATTTCCTTCATCGAAACCCCCTTGAAGTTTCGTGCACCGGGCATGACCCACGCATTGGGTGTGGGCATTGGCAGGCTCCTGTTCAAGGTGTTGAACCTGGCTGAGGCGGCGATGGCGGTTGTTCTGCTGGCTGCGTGGACACAGCGCCAGGACCTGGTGACTTTGCCCATCGGCATCTTCTTGTCCGTGCCAATGCTGGCACTGGCTTTGCAAACCCTGGTGCTGCGCCCGGCCATGGCCAACCGCACCAAGGCACTGGCCGAGACTGCGCTGGCCCACAGTGGAACCACTGCCGTAAAAGCCAAGGTTGGCACGCTCACGCACGTGGCCTACATTGGCTCGGAACTGGTGAAGGCTGTTGCCCTGCCGGTGGCCGGCGTCCTCATTGTCGTGGCTGTGGCGGCGTAGGCAACCATGGCGACCCCTCCACTGAACTCCGGCAGAACGACGTCGAACCTTAAAGCCTATGAACCGACGGCGGCCCAACCGCAAGAACCGGGCGGGGACGGCGGACCCCGCGGGGACATCGCCGACCGGGCCGACGTCTTGAACCTGGTGGAGACCTTTTACACGCGGGCCTTCACGGACGGGCTGATCGGGCACATTTTCACTGACGTGGTGCACATGGATCTTGCCCGGCACATGCCCATCATGGCCGACTTCTGGCAGACGGTGCTGTTCAAGGCCGGCCTGTACAACCGGAATGCGCTGGCCATCCACTTTGACATTCATGCCAAGGAACCACTGACACTTGAACACTTCAACCGGTGGCTGCAGTTGTGGACCAACACCGTGGATGATCTTTTTGCCGGCGAAAAAGCCGAGCTGGCCAAGGTCCAGGCCCACCTGATTGGTGGTTCGCTGCATCGGCGGGTGACGGGCAGGCCGGCCAGCCAATACAGCACCATCTCAACGCGTCCGCCGCAGGCAGCGGGGCCGCAGCCGGAAAAGCCGCAGGCCCCTGACGTTCAGATATCTGACGCGCCGGAACCTTAAACCGCGGCCGGCTTGCCCTCGTGCAGGCGGGCAAGGATGGCTGCCTTGAGGGTTTCCGGGGCAGCTTCCTTGCAGGATCGCTTCACGACCGAGCGGATGACACACTCAAGGTCGTACTCCTGGGAGCAGTCGGAGCAGCCGTCGAGGTGCTCCTTGATCTCTCCCAGGTCGTCGCGGGACAGCGCCCCGTCAAGGTATTCATATATCCGCACGATGCGTTCATCGCTGCAATCGCCCAGGCTTTGGCAGTCGCCCATGGTCATTTCTCCGTTTCAGTCATTAGGTTGGTCTCTTTGACGTAGCCGCGTTCAACGGCGTAGTCGGCCAACATTTCACGCAAAAGTTTTCGTCCCCGGTGCAGCCGCGACATTACTGTCCCGATGGGGGTGTTCATGATTTCCGAGATTTCCTTGTAGGCAAATCCTTCGACGTCGGCAAAGTAAACTGCCAGCCGGAATTCCTCCGGGATGGCTTGCAGGGCCTTCTTGACGTCTGAGTCGGGCAGGTGGTCAAGGGCGTCAGCCTCGGCCGAACGCAGCCCGCGCGAGGTGTGCGATTCCGCCCTGGCCAGCTGCCAGTCCTCGATGGTGTCGGCGTTGGACTGCAGCGGCTCACGCTGCCGCTTGCGGTACAGGTTGATGTAGGTGTTGGTCAGGATCCGGTACAGCCACGCCTTCAGGTTCGTGCCCGGCTTGTACTGGTGGAAGGCGGAAAACGCCTTGGTGTAGGCCTCCTGGACCAGGTCCTCGGCGTCGCTGGGGTTTCGGGCCATGCGCATGGCCGCCGAATACAATTGGTCCACATAGACCATGGCATCGCGTTCAAAACGCGCACGTCTGGCATCGGCTGTCTCGTTGGCAACATCAACTTCTGCCACGTCCGTGTTCACCACAGCGCTGCGGCTGGCGGGTGCGGGCTCGGAGTTGGTGGTTTGCTCAGGCTCGGAAGTGTTCATCACTACTGAGTCTATGCTCAGACTCAGTTTCAGGGGTGCCGCTTGGACCAGTGTCTGCATTGCCGCCTTTCCGTCGCTTTGGGTGTCGCAGTTCGTGTTGCCCGGCCAGTTCCCTGCCCAAGCCGCCGCTAATGATGTAAACCTGCCAACGCCGTCGGATATTCCGCAAACACAGCAACAGCGAAAGAGTCGTGGGAGACTTAGACACAGCATGAGCCTCCCGCGAGGCGGCCCCGGCCGTGTTTTGGGAGGCTGACCGAATCACTAAGGAGGCCTCCTTGTCCATTGTTCGCGTACTCGCCCGCCCCATGTTGGCGTCATCTTTCATCCTTTCCGGCCTTGACCGGCTGCGCCACGCAGACCAGACGGCGGCCCAATTGGCTCCCGTGCTGCGCCCGCTGAGCGCTGCCCTGCCGGTGGACGCCAGCGAGAAAACCCTGGCCCTCGCCCTTGCCGGCACCCAGGTTGGGGCAGGCTTTTTGCTGGCCATCGGGAAATTCTCCCGCCCCGCCGCCGTCGTGCTGGCCCTGACTGCCGGACTGGGCGCAGTGGTTGAATACCGCACCGCGGACACCACCACCAAGGAAAACCGCACCCACCGCCGCAACCAGCTGACCAAGAACATTGGCCTGATCGGCGGCGCACTGCTGGCAAGCGTCGACACCGCCGGCCGCCCCGGGCTGGCCTGGCGCACCGAGAAGCTCCTTGAGAGCGGCAAAAAGAACGCCCAAACCAAGTTCAAGAAGGCGGACAAGTCAGTCCGCGCGCTAGCCCACGACGTGACAGGACAGTAATTCCCGATGACCAGCGCCCATTGGCCCGCACCTTTTTCCGCAACACCCCTGGATGCCACAGTCACCATTCCGGCCTCCAAATCGCTGACCAACAGGTATCTCGTGCTCGCAGCCATCGCCGACGGTGAATCCCGCCTGCGCGCACCGCTCCAGTCCCGCGACTCCGACCTCATGATCGGCGCATTGCGGGCCCTGGGCGCTGTCATCACCGAAGTTCCCGGCAGCAGCCGCGTCCCCGACCTCGTGGTCACGCCCATCCCGGCCGGCGCCACAACCCACGGCACCATCGACGTCGACTGCGGCCTTGCCGGGACCGTGATGCGCTTCGTCCCGCCGCTTGCCGCGCTCGTTGCCGGTCCTGTGAAGTTCGACGGCGACCCGGCGGCTTTGGTGCGCCCGATGGCCCCGATTGTGGCTGCGTTGGAAGGGCTCGGCGTGCGGGTTGAGGACGGGGAGGACGGCTTCCTGCCGTTCACCGTCCACGGCACGGGCACTGTAGATGGCGGCCACGTGCAGGTTGACGCCGGAGGTTCCTCCCAGTTCATTTCAGCCATTTTGCTGGTTGCGCCGCGCTTCAGCAATGGCCTGCACCTTGAACACATCGGCGATTCGGTGCCCAGCGTTGACCACATTTCAATGACTGTGGAGATCCTGCGGTCCATGGGGGTTGTCGTTGACTCCTCCACCCCCAAGCACTGGATTGTGCAGCCCGGACCCATCCCCGGCTTTGACGTCTCGCTCGAGCAGGACCTCTCAAACGCGGGCCCCTTCCTGGCCGCCGCCCTTGCCACCGGCGGCACCGTGCGGATCCCGAATTGGCCGTCAAACACCACACAGGTGGGCGACAAATGGCGGGAGATCCTGCCGCAGTTTGGTGCCACAGTGGTGCTTGCCGACGGTGTCCTGACCGTCACCGGCGGCCCCGAGATCCTCGGCGTCGACATCTCCGACACCAGCGAGCTGGCCCCGTCAACGGCGGCCATCTGCGCCCTGGCCTCAACCCCGTCACGCCTGCGCGGCATCTCGCACCTGCGCGGCCATGAGACCGACCGGCTGGCCGCCCTGGTTGCTGAAATCAATGCCCTTGGCGGCAACGCCGAGGAAACCGAGGACGGGCTGATCATCAACCCCGCCCCCCTGCATGGAGGCGTTTTCCACAGTTACCATGACCACCGCATGGCCACGGCCGGAGCCATCATCGGGCTTGCGGTGCCCGGCGTCGAGGTTGAAAACATCGCCACCACCGCCAAGACCATGCCCGACTTCCCAGCCATGTGGGCGGCCATGGTGTCGCAGACCGCTGTTGGCACAGCGGCCGCTGCCACAGCGGCGGTTGAAGCCGAGGCTTAGGGGATGGCACGGGACTACAGCAACTGGGACGAATCAGACGTCCGCGTCAGGGCCAACAAGAAGGGCAGCCGGCCGCGCACCAAGGACCGGCCCGCCTATGAGGACGCCGTCATCGGCAGGATCATCACGGTGGACCGCGGCCGGTACACGGCCATCGTGGACGAGAACCTGCCCACCGAACGCACCTTGATTGCCGCCCGTGCCAGGGAATTGCGGCGCAATCCCGTGGTGGCCGGCGACTTTGTGGCACTCGTGGGCGATGTGACGGGCAAGCCCGACACCTTGGCCCGCCTGGTCCGGGTTGAAGAGCGCCGCACGCTGCTGCGCCGCAGCGCCGATGACACCGACCCCGTGGAACGGGTGGTGGTGGCCAACGCCGATCAATTGGTCATCGTCGTCGCAGCAGCCAACCCCGAACCCCGCACCGGGTTCATCGACAGGGCACTGGTCGCCGCCTACGACTCCGGCATCGCTCCCCTGCTGCTGATCACCAAGACCGACATCAAGGATCCAGCCGAACTCCTTGCCAACTATGAGCACCTCGACATGACAGTCATCATCAGCCGCACGGCCACTGACGGCGCTTCCGGCATCGACGCCCGCAGTGACGACGGCGACTCCGCCCTGCTGGCCGGAGGTGCGGTGGAGCAGCTGCACGGCTACCTTGATGGCAAGGTCAGTGTCATGGTGGGGCATTCGGGTGTGGGCAAGTCGACCATGGTCAATGCCCTGACGGGTTCACAGCGAGCCACGGGCGGCGTCAACGCCGTGACGGGCCGCGGGCGCCACACCTCTTCGTCCGCACTGGCCCTGCAGTTGCAGGACGGCCTGCCCGGGTCGTGGATCATTGACACCCCCGGCATCCGGTCGTTTGGCCTGGCCCATGTGAACGCCGACAGGATACTCCAGGCCTTCCCCGACCTGCAGCCGGGAACCGACGACTGCGAACGCGGCTGCAAGCACGACAGCGTGGCCGTGAATTGTGGGCTGGACCCCTATGTGGCGGCCGGGCATGCGGGCGACGCCGGACCGGCCCGCCTTGCGTCGCTGCGCCGCCTGCTGGGCACCAGCGACAGAACCGAAGGCCGCGCCGAAGCGAAGGAACTGGGCATCATCGAGTAGTCCCCACCGGCCCCCTCACCTCGTTCCTCGGCCAGGGAACCCTGCCGGCGTGGGCCCATCCACCGCGCTCGCCCACCCACCCGCACACCCATCTGCCCGCAGCTGTCCCAATCTGCGCAAAGCCAGCCCTCCAGCGTGCCGCACAACAGTGTTATGCGGCACGCGAGCCATGAGTTTTGCGCAGATTGGGACAATTGGCCGCCTGCCCGCGGCACCGTGAACTTATACGCACGGTTCACGGCGAGTTGTGCGCATAAGCGCTTATACGCACGGCTCACGGCGAGTTGTGCGTATAGGTTTTGGCGCGTGAACGCATACACGCCACTGCGCCCGAGTTGTGCGTATGAGTCCACGAAAGTGGCGCTGACAGGTGTTTGCACTAAATCGCGATAGCGTGAAGCGTATGACGATCGAACCCCAGACGTACAACGATGATCTCCGCCTGGCCCATGTCCTGGCCGACAGTGTCGACTCACTGACCATGTCCCGCTTCAAAGCCCTTGACCTGGGAGTTGAAACCAAGCCCGACCTGACCCCCGTGACGGACGCCGACAAGTCCGCCGAGGAGTCCATCCGCAGCCAGCTGGCCCGGGTCCGCCCGCGCGACGCCGTGCTGGGTGAGGAGTTCGGCAGCAGCGGACACGGTTCACGCCGCTGGATCATCGACCCGATCGACGGCACCAAAAACTTTGTCCGCGGCGTCCCCGTCTGGGCCACACTGATCGCCCTCGTCGATGAAGGCGTCCCTGTCGTGGGCCTGGTCAGCGCGCCGGCACTGGGCAAGCGCTGGTGGGCTGCCCAGGGAACCGGCGCCTACATGGGCAAGTCGCTCGCGGCAGCCACCCGCATCCGCGTCTCAAACGTCGCCGAACTCAAGGACGCCTCCATGTCCTATTCATCGCTGAGCGGCTGGGCCGATCGGGGCAACCGGGACGAGTTCATCGCCCTCACCGACGACGTCTGGCGCACCCGGGCCTACGGGGACTTCTGGTCCTACTGCATGGTCGCCGAGGGCAGCGTTGACATTGCCTGCGAGCCCGAACTGAACCTGTACGACATGGCAGCGCTCGTCCCGATCGTCACCGAGGCCGGCGGCCGCTTCACCTCGCTCGAGGGCGCCGACGGCCCCTTCGGCGGCAACGCCCTGGCCACCAACTCCATCCTGCACACAGAGGTGCTGCACCGCCTGAACCCCAACTGGGATGACCTGCTGGGCTGACCCCAACCAAGAAGTACAGGTGAGTTAAGAACGACGGCGGCCTCCCGCCGTCGTTCTTTTTGCCCGCCTGGCGCGGGACTGCTTCGGGCGGAACACGGACGCCCGTTATGCAACGTAACAAATGCGCCGCCGGTATTCTTGGGCTACTCTTTTGGGCATAGGTCACGAGTGCCAGTGCTAAACCCCGGTTTGCTGGCCGGCAACCCTCCTTTCGCGGCGGGGTGCCCCGGGTGACGACCTGGCCAGGCCGGAACGGTCATGGCAAGCGCGGACTCCTTGGCACCCCCAAGCGTCCTTCCGTCGAAGGAAACACTCATGAGCAACGCCCTGCTTGAGACCACACAGCTGGAGGAAAACTCCCTCGCCAGCCGCCCCTTGCTTCCGGTTGTGGGCCAGGACCTGCCCGCCCCGCTGATCCAGGGTGGGCACGTGAGGTACGCCAATCTTGACTATGCAGCGTCGGCCCCCGCCATTGAAGAAGTGGCGGCACACCTGAACGAGGTGCTGCCGTACTACGCCAGCGTGCACCGCGGCGCCGGCTTCGCCTCCCAGGTCAGCACGTCGGTGTATGAAAACGCGCGGCGGATTGTGGCGGAGTTTGTAGGCGCCCGCCCCGACGACACTGTCATTTTCACCCGCAACACGACAGATTCACTCAACCTCTTGGCCGGGTGCGTGGGGAGCATCCTGAAGCAGCAGGGCTATGTTGAGGGCCGCGCCAACGTCCACGGCGAGGTGCTCTACCTGGACATCGAGCACCACGCGAACCTGCTGCCGTGGCAGGCCCTGCCGCACCGATCGGTGGTCGCAGCCGACTCCATCGCGGCCACCCTGGCACGGGTCGAAACCCAGCTGCGCGCCGGCAATGTGCTGCTCCTGGCCGTCACGGGCGCCTCAAATGTCACGGGCGAGGTGCTTCCCGTGCACGAGCTGGCCGCCCTGGCACACCGCTACGGCGCGCGCATCGTCGTGGATGCGGCCCAGCTGGCACCGCACCGCCGGATCGACCTCTCCGCCAGCGGCATCGACTACCTGGCCTTTTCGGGCCACAAGCTCTACGCCCCCTTCGGCGCAGGGGTCCTCGTGGGCCGCCCCGACTGGCTCGACGCCGGCACGCCCCACTTGGCCGGCGGCGGCGCCGTCAAGGACGTCAGGCTCGAGTCGACCCGCTGGGCCGAGGGCCCGGCCCGCCACGAGGCAGGCTCCCCCAACGTGCTCGGCGCGGCCACACTGGCCAAGGCCGCCACAGCCTTGGCCGCCCTCGACGCCAACGACTGGCACACCCACGAACAACTCCTGCGCCGGCACCTGGTTGCCGGGCTGTCCGAGCTCGACGGCGCAACCGTCCACACGCTGTTCAGCGACGCCGACAGCCACCCTGGCTGCGGGAGCATCGGCGTCGTGAACTTCTCCGTCACCGGGTACGACGCCGGACTTGTCGCCGCATACCTGTCGGCCGAACACGGCGTGGGCGTCCGCGACGGCAAGTTCTGCGCCCATCCGCTGCTGAACCGCTTGGGGCTGCCGGCGGGTTCGCTGCGTGCCAGCTTTGGGGTCGGTTCCCGCCTCGAGGACGCCCAGCGCCTGCTTGAGGGCATCAGCACACTGCTCCGGAACGGGCTGGGCTGGGACTACGTGGTCGACGCCGGCCGCTGGGTCCCCGCCGACGACAACCGCGCCTACCCCGACTGGGCACCAAACACCCCGGGCACTGCCGGTGCAGCCCCCTGCACCACAGACCGGTAGACGCTCGCTCACATCTGGGGCGGTTTCAGTAAACGCTCGCTCTCTGATCAGCCCGCTGAGGCCAGGCACCGAGCGAGCGTTGGGAAATATGCCCCCGTATCTGCGCGAGGGTCCTTGGAAAGTTGACCATATCTGCGCGAGCGTCGGTAGAGGGTAAAGTTGGACGGCACCACCGGACAACACCTCAGGAGCGAACATGGCTGGCACCGGCGGACCGGTCTTCGACGCGGAACGGCGCCAACACATGGCCGCAGCCTTCCTGGAGGGCGGCGGCCACTACCACAAGGTCCGCCCCGGCTACCCGCGTGAATCCCTTGACTGGCTGACCGAAACCGCCGCGCACCCCCTCCATGACGTCCTCGACGTGGGCGCCGGAACGGGCAAGTACACCCAATTGCTGGCCGGGCGCGGCTGGACCATCACCGCCGTCGACCCCTCAGCCGACATGCTGGGACAGCTTGCCCACGCCGTCCCGCATGCCACCCCGGTGGTGGGCACGGCCGAAAACCTCGAACTGGCCGATTCCTGCATGGACCTTGCCGTCGTGGCCCAGGCCTGGCACTGGTGCGATCCCCTCACGGCCAGCACCGAGATTGCGCGCGTGCTCCGCCCCGAAGGCACGCTCGGGCTGGTCTGGAACCAGCTCGACGTCGGACTCCCCTGGGTGCACAGGCTGGCCCGGATCATGCACGCCGGAGATGTCCACAAGCCGGACTTCCGCCCCACCCTCGGCCCGGAATTCGCCCCCGCCGAGCCCCACAACACCCGATGGGACCAAACGCTGACGCCCGAGGAGGTCATGGAGCTCGCCAAGTCACGCAGCTACTACCTCAAGGCCTCGGAGCAGGTCCGCGCCAAGGTCATGGCCAATCTGCGGTGGTACCTGTTCGAGCATTTGGGCCACGTCCCCGGCACGGAACTTCAACTTCCCTATGTGACCCAGACCTGGCGCACCCGGAAGCTGTAGGGCGCCCCGACGGAGGCCGCCCGGCACCTAGGCGCCCGGCACCTGGACAACGGCACCTCGAGAACCCGCTCCTCGACAACCACACCCCAAACAGCTTATGATTTCGGCATACCTAAATATTTCATTTAGGTACATCGAAGGGTTGCATTGTGCTCGAGACTGCCACGACCGGGAAAAAGCCGCTGCGCCAACCGCGCGGCGGCCTGCTGTTTCTGCTGGGCCCAGCCTTCGTGGCCGCCATTGCCTATGTCGACCCCGGCAATGTTGCAGCCAACCTCACCTCGGGCGCCAGCTACGGCTACCTTCTGGTGTGGGTCCTGGTGGCGGCCAACGTCATGGCCATGCTCGTTCAGTACCAGTCAGCCAAGCTGGGCGTGGTGACGGGCAAGTCGCTCCCTGAAATTTTGGGCGAACGATTCAAGACACGCAGCCGGCGCCTCTACTGGGTACAGGCGGAACTCGTCGCCATGGCGACGGACCTGGCCGAGGTGGTCGGCGGGGCCATCGCGCTCCATTTGCTGTTTCAGCTGCCGCTTCCGGTGGGCGGCCTGATCGTGGGCCTGGTCTCCATGGCCCTGCTCACAGTCCAAAACCGTCACGGCCAACGGCACTTCGAGCGCATCATCGTCTTCCTGCTCGTCATCATCACGATCGGTTTCCTTGCCGGGCTGGTGCTCAGCCCGCCCGACCCCGCGGGCGTGGCCTCCGGGCTCATCCCCCGTTTCGACGGCTCAGGCAGTGTCATGCTCGCGGCCGGGATGCTGGGCGCAACAGTGATGCCACACGCCATCTACCTGCACTCCCAACTGGCCAAGGACAGGCACCCCGACGCCCGCAGCACCCCGGCAGGGCTGCGCAGGATCATCAAGGCCACCCGCGTTGACGTGGTGCTGGCCCTCATCCTGGCCGGCGCCGTCAACATTGGCATGCTCCTGCTGGCCGCCTCAACCCTGGGCGGGATCTCAGGAACCGACAGCATCGAGGGCGCCCACACGGCCATCGTCAACAGCCTGGGGCCGGTGATCGGCGTCGTCTTCGCCATTGGCTTGCTGGCCTCGGGGCTCGCTTCCACCTCGGTGGGTGCCTATGCCGGGGCCACCATCATGAACGGCCTGCTCAAGGTGCGGATCCCGCTGCAGGCCCGGCGCCTGGTCAGCCTCATACCGGCAATCATCCTGCTGTCAGTGGGCATTGACCCGACCTGGGCGTTGATCGTGAGCCAAATCGTGCTCAGCTTCGGCATCCCGTTCGCCCTCATCCCGCTTTTGCGCCTGACGGCAAGCAGGAAGCTCATGGGTGAGCACCGCGACGGCCTGGCACTGCGGCTGGCTGCCCTCGTCAGCGTGGCGCTCATCGTCGCCTTGAATGCCGTGCTGCTGTGGCTGACCTTCACCGGGCAGGGCTAACGGGTAGGCTTGGAGGGTGAAACAAACCGCCACCTCCTCCAGCATCGAAGACTATGTCAAGGTCATCTATGCCTACACGGAATGGCAGGACAAGCCCATCACCTCCTCCGCCCTGGCCACCCGCCTCGGCGTCGCGAATTCATCGGTGTCGGAGATGGTGCGCAAACTCAAGGACCAGGGCCTCGTCGACCACCAGCCCTACAGCCCCATCCATCTGACCGGGCAGGGCCTGTCGCTGGCATTGTCGATGGTGCGCCGCCACAGGCTGCTGGAAACCTATCTGGTCCGCGAGCTGGGCTACACCTGGGACGAGGTCCATGACGAGGCTGAAATGCTCGAGCACGCCGTTTCCGAGCACTTCATCGAACGCATGAGCACCAAGCTTGGCCATCCCGTCCGCGACCCCCACGGCGACCCCATCCCCGACGCACAGGGCCGCATCACCATGGCCCCCTCGCACCGCCTCGACGAGCTCGACGCCGGTCACACCGGCCGGGTCAGCCGCATCAGCGACCACGACCCCGACCTTTTGCGCCACCTGGAAAAACTCGGCATCGGCCTCGACACGCAACTCGCCGTCCTGGGCCGGCTCCCCTTTGTCGCCGGCTTTCGGGTGCGCCTTGATGCCGCGCACGACGCCGGACCCTTGACTTTGGGGGACGAGGTGGCGGCCTCGCTGTGGCTGACTTCGGTGGGAACCCACGCCGACTGTGCCGTGCAGGAACTGACAGGCGGCTCGCTGATGAGCCGCCACACTGCACCCCGCTAAGAGCGGCGGCGGACCGGCCGTTCCAGGAACCGTGTCGCGGCGAATTGCGCCACGGCCAGAACAGCCATGATGGTGCCGAGCGCATATGAGCCGACGCCCAGCAGTGCCGCGGCGGCGGCCAGGAACAACCCCAATGACAGCCAGCTGACAAGGTTTGCATTCAAACGGCGCTCACTGCGGGGAGCCAGGTAGACGCCCCAGAACACCACCACAACGGCCGGAATCCCCAGCCCCAGAATCAAGTTCCACGGGCTGTCCTGTTTAAAGCCCCAAAACAAGAACGCCGCCACCATGGCAACTTCAAGGGCAAAACCCAGAACCTTGCTGGCAACGTCCACCACAGGGGTGAGTGTTGCCAGGTCAATGCGCGCGGCTTTTACGTCCGCAACTCTGCGACGTCCCACTATTTCCCCATCGTCCCTAGTCGATATCTGTCATTGCGGCACGCTCCCGGCGCAAGACAAAGCGCTGGACCTTGCCGCTGGGTGTCTTCGGAAGTTCGGCAACAAAGTGGATCCGCCGCGGGTAGGCATGGGCGGCAAAACGGGTCTTGACCAGTTGCTGCAGCTCAGTGACAAGTGCGGCCGATGCAGCTTCGGGCTCGCGCAGCACCACAAAAGCTTCCAGCACCTCGCCCCGAATTTCATCCGGCGTGCCGATGACGGCTGCCTCCGAAACGGCTGGATGGGTCACCAGCACCGACTCGACATCAAAAGGTCCGATGCGGTAGCCGGCCATGATGACAACGTCGTCGTCACGTGCGGAAAAGTAGATGTAGCCGTCTTTGTCCCTGCGTCCGGCGTCGCCGGTGATGTACCACGTGCCGTCGGGGCTGTACCGCTCGGCGGTTTTCCCGGGTGCGTCCACATAGCCGGTGAACCACATGAACGGACTGTTCCTGACGTTGAGGGCGATCCGCCCCGATTCACCATCGGCGGCAGGTTCGTCACTGTCATCGGCAAGCACGTCAACGCTCCACCCTGGCAGCGGCTCACCCATTGACCCCGGACGCAGCGCCTCCTGCAGGCCATCTGCCCACGCATTGCCTGCAACCATGCCGAGTTCCGTTTGGCCGTAGTGGTCCCTGACCTCCAGCCCAAAGGCGTCGCGGCCCCAGTCGATGACGTCAGGTGTCAGAGGTTCGCCGGCACTCGAGGCCCTGCGCAGAACGTGGCCCTGCCCGGGGGCGGAGCCTGCCCGCAGCGAGCGGTAGACGGTGGGGGCTGCGGCAAAGTTTGTCACATCGAATTTTTCCATGACGGCCCATGTCAGTTCCGGGCTGAAACCGGCCGAGAGGAGCAGGGAGCGGTTGCCCGCCGCCATGGGCGCCAAGAGCGCAAAGTACAACCCGTAGGCCCAACCGGGGTCTGCCATGTTCCAAAAAACGTCGTCGTCGCGGACATCCAGGCCAAAGCGGTGATACCCCACGAAGGAGGCCACCGCATTCAGCGGGATCGAAACTCCCTTGGGCGACCCGGTGGTGCCCGAGGTGAACAGCTGCACAAGCGGGCCGTCACCGCCAACCGCAACGGAGCCGCCGTCGTGCCTGTCATCCGCCTGCTCGCCAGCCCCGGGCCTGACATCGCCGGGCTTGCCCGACCCCGTCGTGAAGGCGCCCGTGCCGGCCACCATCTCAGCAAACGCGTGGTCGTAGCCGAAAGCCTCGCCGCGGGCCACAATCACCGGCAGTGAGGCGTCGGTGGGGACTTCCCCGGCCGGGAGCAGCTTCTTGCGCTGGTCGGCGTCGCAAATCACCAGTCGGGCACCGCTGGCCTGAAGCCGGAAGTCGATGGCGTCATGGGCGAAGGCGGTAAAGAGTGGGACATCCACCGCGCCAAGGCGCCAGATGCCCAGGAGAGCAATGACGAGTTCGGCTGACTTGGCCATGAGCGTCGCAACGTGATGGCCGCGTTTGACTCCCAGAGACGTTAAAGCAGCGGCGAACTGCGTGGATTTCTCGCGCAGTTCGCCGTAGCTGATGTCGACGGAGCCCAGGTCGGCGGTGATGACGGTGAAAGCGGTGTCGCCTGCGGGATGCCTGTCGCACAAAAGCTCGGCCGCATTGGCCCCGGGCGCCGCGAAGGTGTCCAACAGCTCCTGCACACGTACAGTCATGATCCGCTCCCCTGCCTTGTTGGCTGCCCTAAGACGCGGCGGTGCACAAGGCACGCTGCGTGATTAAACGCAGTTTAGCCTTCGCAGTCCTTGCAGAAGAACAGGCCGTTCTTCTCGCGCGCCACCTGACTGCGGTGGCGGACCAGGAAGCAGGAGGAACAAGTGAACTCGTCGTCCTGTGCCGGGATGACCTGGATGATCAGTTCCTCGTTGGAGAGGTCTGCACCGGGCAGGTCCGTGCCTTCGGCCGTGTCTGAATCTTCGACGTCGATGTGCGCCGTCTGAGCACCGCCACGCTGTACCTGGAGTGCCTGAAGCGACTCTGTCTCGTGGTCTTCGTCTTTGTTGCGGGGTGCGTCGTAATCCGTTGCCATGCGGTTTTCAAACTCCTGAGGTGCTCGTGGTATTGGCTGGGTGTTTCAGCGCCTCATACTAGCCCCTGAAAGCTGGAAATGCGCCCTTAATTCTCTGTTGTTTTCCCACAGCATAGGGGATGGTCTGAATATTCGGTGTATTCTCGCCGAATTTTTGCAAATATTGCTTTCCGACGGCAGCGAATGTGGCCATTATCACCCACCCATCGACGCCATTGAGCGGTTTGCTGGGATGGATCCGGCCACCCTGAATCGCCACCGGCCACGCTTCGCCCTATCCTTGAAGGAACATGGCAAACAACGACTCCCCCCGCTCTTCGCTCAATCGCCGGCAAGTGGCCCAGGCCCTGAACATTCCGCCGGAAATGGCCGCCCGAAACGGCATCCCCTCGCGCATGAGTGCCGCTGAAGTGGCTGCCATCGACGCCAATCCACCGGCCTGGCTGGCACAGTCACGCACGAATTCCACCGGCAAGCGCCCTGTCTGGGTCGATTTGCGCTGCTACCTCTGCGATTTCCTTGAGGTGGCCCGGCCCAAGAAGTGGTGGCCGGAATTCACCTACGTGATTTGCGACTTCCACGACAACGACGAGCTTCCCGCCCCCAGCGCCGGCTGGCGGCGCAGCGAGTACGACGGCGTCGGCAGCCGCTTCCGCGGTATCGTCGACTCCCAGGATGCCTAGGCTGGGTGCTGCGCGCCCGGGCGGTTTTATGCTGCCTGCGGCATGTCGAGTAGGATTCACGCCGTGACAGTTTCGGCAAAATATTTCCAGCACTGGCTAACTTCGGTGGCTGGTTCCACCAGCCATGCGGCCGTGTGCCGCGCCGCCGGCATCAAGCGTTCAACGCTGGCCCAACAGCTGGTGCGCGGTCGGGTATCGGTGGCCACGGTTGCCGCCGTGAGCCGTTCACTCGGACTGCCTGTTGTTGCCTCCCTGGCGGAGTTCGCCCCGTTTAATGATCTCGCCACGGGCATGCGTGCACCAACCCAGGCGGAGGCGTTGAGCCAAATCGCCGATGCCGATCTGCTCCGGGAAATCCTGAACCGCCGCACTGCAGCGGAATCCTTGTCGGTGCCGCTTCCGGTGACGCTGGCACCTCCCCATCACAGTTCTTCCGTGCGTGCCTGGCTTGACGCCGTGGACACGACGGAACTGCGGCAGAGAGTTGCACGGCAGGCTTCGATTGCGCCACAAAACCTTTCAGCACAAATTACAGCCAACCGGCTGACCGCGGAGCTGGCCATTGAGAGCGCCCGGATAGCCGGAGTTGGTTTGACCAACGGACTTGTTGCCACTGGTTTCCTCTCTCCGGCTGAAGCCGGCTGGACGGCCGACGCCAGGGAACTCGCCCTGCGGGGAGCCTCCGACAGTGCGCTGGCCCTCCTGGCATCACACCGGCTTGAGGTATTGGGCCGGTCATTGCGCCGTTCTGAAGACGACACCGCCGCAGCGCGGAGCATATGGGAGAACCTGGGATGACATCGATTCTGCAATGGGCGGCACTTGCAGCCTGCCTGGCGTGCACCGTCTGGCGCATTCCGGCCATGCTCCAGCGCCGAAACCGCGGCTTGTTTTGGATATTTGCGATGGCCACTCTCGCCGTCGGGCTGAGCATCCCGGCAATCTACCTGCCCGTTGACGCACTGTTGGGTGGCATTAACGTGGCCAACGTGGCGTTGCGGCTGAGCCTGTTCGCGGTGTTTTTCCTGTTGGCCGCGAAGGTCGCCGCCGCTTACAACTCACCGCTCGCCAGGCAGCTGGTCCGCGGCCCCGTGGGCATAGTGGTTGTGCTGGCTTGTTCCGTGGGCATCGCGATAAGCTTCATCCTCTCTGACAAGGCCCCGTCAAGCACTGGCATGTCAGAGCTGGCGAACGAGCCGGCGCTGACCGCATACATGTGGTTTGGCATGGCTTATATGGCCTATGCGGCCGCCTGTCTCGTGGCCCCAACCGCCAGGGCAGCCTTTTCTCGGCGCCCCGTCCTGTATCGAGTGTCCGCCCTGCTCCTGTGCGTCGGTTTCATCCTGGTCGTGGCCACAGTGCCGATGCAGCTTCTCCCGAACACCAACTACGCCGTCCTTGGCGCCATGTCATTCAGCGCGATTTTGTTCGTGGCAGCGGGTATGGCCTTGGTGTGGTTCTCCTTTATTCGCAGCCCCCTGCGCAGCAAGGCCGCCCGCTAAAGGAAGCAGTTTCGGGGTGCAGAAAACAAAATGTGCACTTTTCCATTAGTACTGGCATAATAATGAATGTGTGAACGGCGCGGGTCAATGCGGCACACGAACCTTTGGGGGTGAGTGGTGGCCTGGTGTTCAACCGGTCCACCACTCAATTGTTTAAGCCACCCGCCAAGGCAGCCGTAGACGTACAGGCAGGCAGGGCACCAGCTGCAGTAGAATCGAATCTGTTGTGTTCTCGTGGTGTCCCGGGAAGGTACCCCAAGTCCCATGTATTTTGCTGAAGACGGCGACGTGGCCGCACTGGTCAGCCGCCCGCCAAGGCAGCCGAACCCCCTCTCAACGATTCCCCGCCCCCGCGTCACGGCCCTGATCGATGCCGGAGCTGCCGCAGCATTGTGCATTCTGCGCGGACCACGCGACTTGGGCAAATCAGTGGCGCTGGGCCAATGGGCAGCCGGCACCCGGCGCGAGGTGGTCTGGCTCCACTTGACGGAAGCCTCCGGCGCTCCCACGCTGTTTTGGCAGCAGCTCCATGCGGCGCTGGGCCCCAAGTTGCTCCCGAGGGCAAAGTCGCCGTCAGGCTCGTTCGGCGAGCCGGGAACCGGCCAGCCTGAGACGTCCCGAGGGACAACGTGGGCCGGCCACGCGGCACGTCAACTCGCGGCGCGACTGGGCGGGACCAGCCCGTTCACCTTGGTGGTGGAAGACTTCCACCGGATCCAGGATTCCACTGTGCAGGATGGTCTCCTGGACCTCCTGGCGCACGCCCCGGAACTCAACATCATTGTGGCAACCCGCTTCGCCCTCGACATTGAAGTCAGCTACGCCGCCATCACCACGGACTTTCACGTCATTGGCCCCGAGAGCCTGCGATTCAACGAAGCTGAGGCCAGGGAATTTCACGCACGGACGGACTTGGAACCCGTCAGCGGCAGGCTCAATGAACGGCTGTACGGCTCCCCGGTGTTGCACAAGTCCGCTCGTTACGCAGCGCTTCAACCTCGGCGCAGGACCATTGAGCTCATCGACGACATTGTCGACAAGGTCACCACGTCCCTGCACCGACAGCTGGCGGCCAGTCAAGAGATCCCAAGCGGCGGCCCCCTGGCGAGCTTCATGGCGGCGACACTGCCGTTGGTGCACTTCGATCTGGACTTGGCGCGCGCAGTGGCCCCGGGATGCCCTGATCCAGAGTCCCTGCTCCGGGAGCTGGTCGAAGCCGGCACGCTGTGGGCAACCACGATCAACGGAACACTCAGCTACAGCTACCCGGGGATCGTGGCGAACGCACTCAAGGCTCTCCTGGCCGAGGAGATTGCTGAACGCCGCGACTTCACGCTGGACAGCGCAGCCGCGGCGGAATTTGCCCGCGGAGAGTATTTGCCGGCTTTCGCCTACGCCGTGGCAAATGGTGATTACCAGCGCAGCTCCAGCATGCTGCTCCGATCAGGGCTAAAATTGCTGTTCGAGGCCCCCGCCGGGTTTGCCGCCGCGCTGAAAACCGTCCCCCACACCGAAATCGTCAAATACCCGCTCTTGTCACTGGCACTTGGCTTGGTCTACAACGCCGACAAGCACACCCGGTTGAAGGGTGCTGAGTACCTGGCCCTCTCTCTGACGTCATCGAAGCTCCTCGGTCGAGCCCTGCCGCCTGAGGAACGGCTGGCCATGAACATGGCCCAGGCGGTTGTCCTGCGAATGACCGGCCAATTCAAGCTGGCAGCTTCGTCTTCGCGCACCAGCCTCAGGGATCGCAGCGAGCTCCCCTTGGCCGACCGCGATCAGATCGCCGCCTTCGAGTCCGTTGCCCTGGCACAGTGGGGGCTTTCGCTCATTTTCACCGGCGACTTCACCACCGCCACCGCGGCCCTGCACTCGGCCGTGTCCACAGCTCATGTTGCGGAAGAACCCCAGACGATCTTTTTCGCCACTTCCCTGTTGGCATACCGCTATGCGCTCGACGGCGACCTGGTCGCCGCCGCGGACCTCGCCGAGTCCGCGCTGGAGCGCATGCCGGATGCGCCTGCCCTTGGGCTGTATGAGCAGACACCCTTCTTCATGACGCTGGCCATGGTCGAGCTGGGCAGGTTGCGGCCGCACGCTGCTTCAGCGCATCTGGACAAGGTCATTTCCGAGGCCGCCACGAGCGAATTCTGGGGCCGCTTGCGGATCATCGAGGCGCAGATCGACCTGCTCTGCGGCCACTCCGGCATGGCCACCGGCCGCTTGGATGTCGCCCTGGCCCAAAAAAAGGAACTGCCGGCACTGAACCCCGTGGACGCGGCAGCCTTGCCTGTGATCCAGTCGGCCCTGCTGCTGGCCCGCGGCAACGCGGCTGGCGCCGCTGCCATTCTTGGCAGGTCGGCGCCGAAGAACGCACCAGCCAGAATCGCACTGGCACGACTGAGCCTCTCCCTGGGCCGCCCTGCCGAAGTTGTGGAGCTTCTCAGCGTCATGCCCCGCCATGTGACGGCAGTGCAGGCACTGGACGCCTTGGTCCTGCTGACGGTGGCCCGCCTCCATTTGCAGGACGCAGAAACACTGCGGGCCGACATTGAGAAGATCTCCGGAGCCGTCACTGCGCTCGGAAACCAATGGCCCCTGGCCCTGCTTCCGGAAGCGGAAATGGGGCTTCTCACGTCGGCATGGCGGGCGCTCGGCGTGCCTGCCCCTGCGGCCCCGACCCCCTCCGATGCCCGCATACCGGCGTCACTGTCCAAGATTTCCCTGACGCCGCGTGAGGCTTCCATTCTGGCCACCCTGGCGACCACCCCGGACAGGGCCGAGATGGCACGCATCCATTTTGTCAGCTTGAACACCATCAAGTCCCAACTGCGCACTCTCTACAAGAAACTGGGTGTTGGCACCCGCGAGGACGCCCTCGTGGTGGCACACCGGGAGCACCTCCTCACAGACTGAAACACGGCAGCAGCGGAGCGTGTTCGCCTTTCTCTTCGTCTGCGTGCCGTTCAGCGCAAAAGAGCTGCGGCCCTGTTCCTTTTGGAACAGGGCCGCAGCTCTTTTAGCTGGTTCTCAGACTAGTGACGTGCTGAGTCTCGGCGGCGTCGGGCGGTCAGCGCCACGGCGCCAGCTCCCAACAGTGCCAAGAGCAGACCAAAGCCCATCAGCGCAACGCTGCTGAAACCGGTATTGGCCAAATCTCCATCGGCAGGTCCCGCCGTCTGTGCGTCCGTCGGGTCAAGGGCCGGCGCAGGCGTCGTCGGCTCAGCTGCCGGCGCAGGCGTCGTCGGCTCAGCTGCCGGCGCAGGCGTCGTCGGCTCAACAGTCGGCTCAACATTCGGAGCAGGCGTCGTCGGATCAACCGTCGGAGCAGGCGTCGTCGGATCAACCGTCGGCGCAGGCGTCGTCGGGTCATCGGTCGGCGCAGGCGTCGTCGGGTCATCGGTCGGCGTATTGAGGAATGTCACGGCGTCAGAGGCTCCGTCGCCGCCCACGACAACCTGAATGGTCTCGTCCGCGAGTTCGTAACCAACCGGTGCCTTGACCTCCTTGACCGTGTAGGTGCCGGGTTCAGCCACCTTCACGTTCTTGGTATTTCCCTCATTATCGGTGACACGCAGGGCGCCATCTTCAACGAAGACGTTGTCAACAACAACATTGAGGTCGGCATCCAGGATCTGGAAGATCGCATCAGCATCGCTGATGACCGCTTCAGCATCCTCGGCATCAATCTTGGAGATTGACAGCGGGTAGCCGTCCGACGGCGTGATCGTTGCCTGGGTTGAACCAATGCTGTTGACGATCGCTTCGTCAATGGAAAAGTCCTTGATGCGGACCAAAATGTTCGCTGCGGGAACGCCCTGGCTGGCGTCCAAGGTGGTGCCTTCCTTTTGGAAAAGCACTACCTTTCCTGAGGGAGCGTCACCGGTGGGGTCCTCGAACCGGGCCTGGACGTTGCCGACCAGATCCTGCACGTTGCGGACCGGGTTGGCACCATCATCAACGTGCTCGGCGGCAACGAAGCCCACGAACTCGAGACCTTCGGGGAGCACATCCACAACATCAAAGATCGGGACACCTGTGTACTTGCCATGTGGCACCAGGGCCACATTGTAAACAAACAGGTCACTGATCAAGTTGCCTTGGGCATCCACTTCGGCGCGCAGGTTCTGCGTCCACTCCGCATTGGGAGTGTCGCGCACGGTCTTGCGAATTTCGGCTTCATCACCGTAGGTGGTGGCATCCGTCTGCACCTCGGACCAGTACAGGGCCTTGTCGTCTTCGCCGAAGAGCGTCGCCCTGTTCTTGATCTGCAGAGTCTGCTTGCCCACGATCGGCTTGCTGTCCAGCGTCAGCGTCAGTTCAAACTGCTTGTCGATGCCCTGCTTGTTGACGAGCTTCAGGCCCGCAGTGCTGAGCAAGATGACAAGGTTTCCGTCATCGTTGAGCAGCACGTCGAAAGACTCCGGACCCATCTCGATGTACCAGTCATACTTGGCGGCAATGCCTGCCTTGACGCTGTCGAGATCTGAAATGTCAAAGACGTTCGTATCAACGTAATCAACAATGGAGCTCTTCGTCAGGTCAATATTCTTGCCGGCTCCCACCGTGAACTTGTAGTCAACCTTGGTGGATTCGCCTGGCTTGACGGCCACCTCCTTGGTGACTGCTTCCTTCTTGAAGTAGTCGGGAGCGTTGAATCCGTTTTCGTTCTCCTCCTGCGAGGTGAGAGTGATGTTCCGGTTGAACCCTGTCTTCTGCTTTTGGTGATCCGTGTAGCTCCACTCGGCCCTATTGGTGAGTTTTTGCTTCGTTTCACCCGGAACATTGGTCCATTCGTTCTGCAGCCCGGCCAGTGAAATGATGTGGGCCTTCACCGCGATGGCAGAGATCAGTGTGTTGTCCATGCCCACGTTGATGTACAGCGACTGACCGTCCACGAAATACTTTCCAACGTACTCGGCGCCGGCAAACGAGGCCGCATCCATGGGATCGATCCCGACCAGGTCGATGCCCGTGGCGGTGAGGAACGCAGGGTCCCCGGTATTCCATCTGGCCTGTTCCGGCAGCTTGTCGGAAATGACAACATTGGATGTCAGTGTTTTCAGGACGTTGCTGCCGTCCCATGGGGTCAGATCTGTTTTCAGCGTATAGGTGATGTCCACGGGAGGAACCAGGGAGCCGTCTTCCTGGGGACCGACGTTCTTATTCGACCAGTCGGCAGTCTTCGCAAAGGCCTGGCCTAGACCTGGACCTTCCATGCCGGGAACCTTGCCGCCGATGGAAACTGTCGCTTCCCTCGTGCCTGCATCCCCAAAAGTGGCCGTGTTTTTCAGGTTGACGCTGTAGTTGCCGCCGGTGGGTCCTGTCACCTTGTCAGCGGCGGCCTGCAGCTGTGCCTCGAGAGCCGCGCGTGCTGCCTCATCGGCAACGTGGGCCGTGTAGTTGATGGTCGTCTTCGACGAAGCCGGCAGGTCCAGGGAACCGGAGAAGGTGTTGTCCGCAATTGTCGGTGCGAACGCAACGACACCGGTGGCCTTGTTCAGACCGTTCCCATCCCACGTGGTTTGGGCCGCCGAGAACGATCCCGCCTCATACGTCATGCCGGCAGGAAGCACATCGGCAATGGTGTACCCGGCCCGGGCAGCCTTGGTGTCCACATTCAAGGTGTATTTGATCGGAGCACCAATCACACCGGCAGCGAGCGTAACCTTGCCGGTGTCGGCGTCGTAGCTGACGAATTTGCCCAGGTTGCCGTTGTTGGCAACCCCTTTCGACTGTCCGTCATTGACGTTGGCGAACTCATCGCCGCCGTTCTTGATGATGACGTCTAGCGAGCTCTCTTCGCCGTCGACGGTCCATTTGATCGGCTCCTTGGAGCTCCCCTCAACCTCATTCACGGTGAAGTTGAAGGAGACCAGGCCCTGCACGGTGCCGGGCAGCGGATCCCTGAATTTCACCAGAACCTTGTTTGGATCGTCGGGGTCCTTCTCGATCGACTCGATCTGTGCATTCCCGGCCGGCACCTCGCCCAGGGTGACGTTGGCCCCGAGGTTGATGGTCACCGTGGAACCAGGCTCTACATCCTGACCGTATTGCATGTTCATGGTGATCACCTGGCCCTCGCTGACCACGGGAGTGCCATCGTACGTTTCACCCCCGACCGTGACAGTCGTGGTGATGCCGGGTGTTGCCGCGGCGGCCACGCCGTTGCCAACACCAATGAGGGCTGCAAATGCCATGGCCACAGCAATTGCACCTGCCAGTGCAGCCAGCCACCCCCTGGCAAGCTTGGTGGCGCCAATCCCCCCAGGAGAATGCGTCACTGCCTCTGGTAGTCTTTCGTGCATTGTGTTCCTCTGTATCGACTTGCTGATCAAAATGGCGTGATTTAAACCGTGGTGCGCGGGCCCGGATCGTTGGGCCGTTTCCGCGAAGCACAAGGTTGTTCAATCAGATTTTGGCAGGGGAGCCAGGGCAAATCGGCAAATTCCGCCCTATTTGACCCCGCATTTCACCCCCGGTTGCCGCCGGGCCGGAAGCGCCGGGAGCGGCCGGGCAAAGAAAAAGGACCCGTCCCCCGCCACAATGGCGGGGAACAGGTCCCAATAGGGATGTGGAGATGGGGAGAATTGAACTCCCGTCCGATGTTGCTTTGTCAGGGCTTCTCCGGGCGCAGTTTGCAGCGGTTTTTCTCGGCCCCAGCTATCTCGCAAACAAGTAGCTGCCAGGCCCAGTTGTATAAGAGTCCCCTAAGCGCCTACAACAAGAACTTAGAGCAGTGGCCCTCTAGATGACGCCAGTATCCGGGACGAGAGCATTCCCGGGCTGACGGACTGTCTTACTGCTTAGGCAGCAAGAGCGAAGTCAGTGCGATTTGAGTCAGCACTTGTGTTTTACAGAGATCGTTAACGAGATAACCCTGTATCCTCGACCCGCTTCACCTGTCTCGACTAACACCGTCGAAACCGATCATCCCCTATTGTTTTTTCAAACCCACGCCCAGCGCCTTGGAGGGAACTGTTCGTGGACTATCCATGCTAGCGCATCCTGCCGGGAATTTATTCCCGTCAGACACGCCCCGGGCCGCCGGCAGGGTGCGGGCACCGCTAATCGATCAGTCCCTTGTCAGCCTTGGCCTCCAGTACCAGCAGCGCGGCGGCATCAACCTGGGCCGCGAGAGCGGGATCGCCCTGCGCGGCGTCCACCATGCCCTGGTACATCTGCGGCAGCAGTGCCTGGTTGGTGCACAGCGCCATGGTTCCTCCGGCCTTCAGGAACAGGACGCCGCGCTCGGCGACTGGTACCGCCGCGACCTGCACGGCGTCGCAAATGTCGTCACTGACAATTATTCCGTCGAATCCAAGGTCGCCGCGCACCATGTCGTGCACAATCACCGGCGAGAACGGGGCCATGTCATTCGGGTCAATCTTCGGGTAGGACGCGTTGGAGATCATCAACCACGGCACCCCTGCGTCCACCGCGTCCCGAAAGGGCTCGACATAGGGGTCGTGGCGAACGGTGACGTCGTCCACCACGCCGGCTGAAACATCCGTGTTGAGCGTGACGCGCCCCAGCCCGGGGAAATGCTTGACTGTCGGGTCAACGCCGGCCGCCATCATGCCCTGCGCAAAGGCCAGGCCCGCACTGGACACCGCGGCAGGCGTGTAGCCAAACTCGCGTCCAAACGCGCCAATTGGGGCGTTCTGCGGGGCAAATGCCGCACCCGGCACGGTGTCCAGCACCGGCGCAAGGTTCACATTCACGCCCACCCCGGCCAGTTGCTGCCCCCACGCCGTGGCGTCGGCGAGCAGTTCCGGCGCCGGCAGCTGCCCCTGTTCAACGGCCTGCGGCATCTCGGCAAAGCCGGGCCCCCGCATGATCTGCACAAACCCGCCTTCTTGGTCGGTGGCCACAAAAGGCTTCACTCCTTCTGTCCGTGCACCCGAAATCTGCCCGGCAATGGCCGACACCTCGGCACCGATCCCTGCCTGCCCGGTTTCGCTGCGCCCCTTCATGAACACGTTGCCCACATACAAGGTGTCCACCGCATACAGTGAGTTGGCGTCGGCCCCGCTGACGGGCGAGGACACCATGAGCACCTGCCCCACCTTTTGCTCCAGGCTCATGGCAGCAAGCTTGGCCGCCGCCACTCCCCCGGCTGGAGTGTCCGACGTCGGACCCTGGCTTGCGCTGGTTGGCGAAGGTGCCGCCGTGGTGGGCACCGGGGACGTGGCGGAACTGCCACTGGCGGAAGACACGGGCGCCGAGGGCCTGTCGTTGAAAAACAGCACCAGCAATGTGACCACCAGGGCCACGCCCACAATGGACGCGCCGATGATCCACCAGCGTTTGTTTCCAAGCGCAACCACTATCGGCCTTTCAGTAATATCTGCCTCCCTGCCAGCGTAGGTCAATCGGCCGGTGGGCGCACGATGCGGACCGGCTGCGGGGACAGCTACTCGCCGCTGCCGCCGCGGTTCTTCGCACGCATGGCCCGCTGAGCCTCGCGGTTGTCCTGCTGCTCACGCAGGGCGTGGCGCTTGTCGTAGTCCTTCTTGCCGCGGCCGATGGCGATTTCAACCTTGGCCCGGCTGTCCTTGAAGTACAGCTGCAGCGGCACAATGGTGAAACCGGATTCGCGGGTCTTGCGCTCGATCTTCTCCAGCTCTTCACGGTGCAGCAACAGCTTGCGGCGGCGGCGGGCCGTGTGGTTGGTCCAACTGCCGTTGAGGTATTCAGGGATGTAGACGCCCTCAAGCCACAGCTCGTCGTTGTAGAACGTGGCGAAGCCGTCAACGAGGGAGGCCCGGCCCTCACGCAGGGACTTCACTTCGGTCCCCATCAAGACCAGTCCGGCCTCAAAGGTGTCCATGATGAGGTAATCATGCCGGGCCTTGCGATTGGTGGCCACCACCTTCAGGCCACTTTCCTTAGGCACAGCTGACTCCCTTTTGTTTGGATTGGTACAAATTTGAAATGATGCGGATTTGAAAAAACGGCGGGTCCGCGCCGGGATGCAGCAAAGCATCGCGGCGCGAACCCTTAGTTTAGCAAGCCTGGCGGGGCGAACGCCTACAGCAGGCCCATCGGGTCGACAGGTGTTCCGTTGACCCAGGTCTCAAAGTGCGCGTGGCAGCCTGTGGAGTTTCCGGTGCTTCCCGAGTACGCCACCAGCTGGCCTTGCGTGACGGACTGTCCGGCCGAGACGACGACCGAGGAGTTGTGGTAGAAAACCGTCATCAAGGCGTTGCCCTGAACGACGCCGTGGCTGATGTACAGCACGTTGCCGCCGCCATAAACCACATTGGTCTGGCCGGCAATTTGCACCACGCCGTCGGCGGGAGCATAAACGGGGGTGCCGCACTGGGCACCAAAGTCGATGCCCGTGTGGTCGTAGTAGCCGGTTCCGTTGAAGTCGGCCGTTCCGGCGGGAACCGGGCGGTTGCGCACAAACGGGGAGGTGATCGGGATGTTTCCTGCGAAGGGGTGCTGCAGGCCGAATGCCGAGACGTTGCCGGGTGCCGGCGGGACGTAGGGCGGGGGAACGAAGACAGGCGGGACGTAGTTATTGTTGCCGGCGTCAGCTGCGGCTGCCGCGGCTGCTGCAGCTGCGGCCTCGGCTTGTTCCCGGGCAATTCGTTCGGCCTCGGCCCTGGCGGCAGCCTCGGCTGCCTCACGCTCCTTGCGCTGAATCTCCGCGATCTGGGCGCCAACTGCGTCCTTTTCTACCTGAACCTTCTTCAGCTTGGACTGGATGCGAGGCTTCTCGGCTTCAAGCTTGGAGTTCAACGCAGCTGAATCACTGATCAGCTTGTCCACGGTGGCCTTCTGCGCAGCAGCCTGGTCCCTGGCTGTCTGCTCGGCGGCCAGTGCCGCTTCAGCCTGCAGCTTCAGGTCCTTGATTTCCTCTTCGACGGCGACGAGGCGCACCTGGGCGTTCTTGTTCGTGGCCTTTTGCGCCGTCAACTGTTCAAGGGCGGCGGTTTGGCTTCGCAGTGCTTGTTCGGCCAGGTCAATGGAGTTGGCCAGGTCGGTGTTGGAGCCGGCGCCCAGGATCAGGGTCAGGTTGGCAGGCAGTCCGCCAGCCTTGTACGACTGCGCGGCAATCTGCCCAATCATGGCTTTTGTTTCGGTGGCCTTCTCGGCGTCGGCGGCAATCTGTGCGGTGATCTTGTCTTTGCTTTGCTGTGCCAGGTCGATCCGGGCCGCAAGCGAGTTGACAGCACCCGTAGCGGCGCTGACGCGGGTCTGTGCCTCGGACAGTGCTGCCTGCGCACCGGGCAGCTGGCCCTGGTAGGTGACGAGGTCGGCAGCGGACTTGGCAATGCCGGCATCCACAAACTCCAGTGACGACTGCACGTCGTGGGCCTGCTGTTCCAGTGCGGCCTGCTGTTCAAGCGCGGCCGCCTTGTCGCTAGCATCGTCGGCCTGCGCCGGCGGGATCAGTCCGAGCAGCGCGATCGCAAGAAGCGCCGTGACCGCTGCACCAAGGCGGCGCGCCACAGGGCGGGAATGGCGGGAACTGGGCATGTTGCGCCCAAGCCGGGGGGATTTCACGGATCCAATTCCCTCGCTTGATTTCAAATTCATGCCTTGTGGCTCCTTCGAGAATCGCTGCCGAAACAGCCTGATAACACCAGTCACATGAGCACCGTGAGTAACAGCGCCCCCACTAACCTTACACTTTTAGGTTTTTTCGCAAGGAAACTGCCGAAGAAACCCCTGCCAGCACCACGCCCAACAGGATCAGGACAGGGTAGATCGCAAACGCGTCGGCGGTTGAAATAAATGGCGTCCCGGAGTTGGATGCGGCCAGATAGCCACCCATGAAGAAGTGCACAATGGACCACACCGCCCCCGACGCCAGCACCGCCCCGATGGTTGCCGCAATGACCCCCTCGAGCACAAATGGCAGTTGGATCACCGTTCTGGATGCGCCCACCAGACGCATGATTTCAATCTCCCGGGTGCGCGATTGCGCGGAAAGCCTGATGGTTGTGGCGATCAGCAGGGCCGCGCAGACAGTCATCAAGCCCGCCACACCAATGGCGACATAGGTGGCGATGTTCATCCACGAGAACAACTTCTCGAGCACCTTGCGCTGGTCGACCACCGAATCCACGCCAGGGGTCGCCGAGAACGTTTCATTGATGATCTGGTACTTTTCCGGATCCGTCAGCTTGATGCGGAAGGAAGAGGGCAGGTTTGCCGCCTCAACCGAATCAACCATGGGAGAGTTCGCGAATTGCTCCTGGAAGTGCGACAGCGCCTCGTCCTGGGTTTCAAACGTCCAGTTCTCGATGTAGGGCTTGACGGCCTCGGATTCCAGCAGGCCTTCAATGGTCGTCTTCTGCTCATCGTTGACGGGTCCGGCCACACAGTTGCTGTTCGCCGGCACATCGGTGCACAGGTAAATGGTGACCTGGACCTTGTCGTACCAAAAGCCCTTCAGCTGGCCAATCTGCATCTGCAGCAGCCCGGCCGCGCCCACAAAGGTCAGGGACACAAACGTCACCAGGATGACGGAAATGACCATCGTCAGGTTGCGGCGCAGGCCGCTCCCCAACTCGCTCATAATGAAAGCAAGTCTCACAGTTGGTCCTCATTCATTGAATTCTTGGTGCCGGCCTGTCCGCCGCGGGCTTTTTCGCCAGCTGGTTTCGGTTCGTCGTCCAGCGGGAGTCCGCGCCGGCGTTCAAGCCGCGGCGGCATGGATTCGGCGACCGGGCTGTTGCTTTCGGCCGCGGCACTTACTGCACGCTGGCGGCGGGTCTGGGGTTCGGCGTCGTCCTTCACTGACGGCCCGACGGCGGATCCCCCACCAGCCGCCGGCACGATCGGAATCATGGACGTGTACTGGGCCTTGGCTTCATCGCGAACAACCTTGCCGCCGCGGAGTTCGATGACTCGCTTGCGCATTGAGTTGACAATGTCGTCGTCGTGCGTGGCCATGACCACTGTGGTGCCGTTCTGGTTGATCTTGTCCAGAATCTCCATGATGCCGGCGCTGGTGGTGGGGTCAAGGTTTCCCGTGGGCTCATCGGCCAGAAGAATGCCGGGCTGGTTCACGATGGCGCGGGCAATGGCCACACGCTGCTGCTCACCGCCGGAAAGTTCAGTGGGCTTGCGGTGGCCCTTGTCTTCCAGGCCAACGAGCTCGAGCACGCGCGGGACCTCGGAGCGGATGGCGGCGCGGGACTTGCCCAGCACCTGCATGGCGTAGGCGACGTTGGCAAAAACAGTCTTGGTTTGGATGAGGCGGAAGTCCTGGAACACCACACCGATGCCGCGGCGGAACTTGGGCACGCGCCAGCTGGGCACGTTGGCCACATTCTGGCCGGCAACGTAGATCTGCCCGTGCGGGGTCTTGTGTTCACGCAGCACCAGACGCAGCAGCGTGGACTTGCCGGAACCTGACGAACCCACCAGGAACACGAACTCGCCGCGCTGCACATCCAGGGAAACGTCATCGAGCGCAGGCTTGGACTTGCGATCGTAAGCAATGCTCACATTTTCAAAACGAATCATGACTTTTTCATTGCCCGTCCAGCGATAATTGCTGGCATGCTGACGGCCGGGCAGTGGATTGGGGGAAGAAACCGCCAGCATAATGACTATAGGCGCCGGACACTGCGATTGCTGGTTCCGTGCCGGTGTGTCGAGACTCGATCATTCCTGTGAATCCGCGGGGTTTGCGGCTTTGGAGGGTCTGGTCTGCGGTCGGTTTCGCGGCAACCAGCCTCCCTCCTCCAGCCACGGTGCAGTCGCTCCTGGCGTGCCGACACTACGTCGCGCCGAAGGCGTTTAGTCCTTGTCCGCGTTCCGGTTGTCGGCGCGCCAGCGGATGCCGGCGTCGATGAAGTCGTCGATCTCGCCGTCCAACACGGATGCGGCATTGCCCACTTCATGTTCGGTACGCAGGTCCTTGACCATTTGGTAAGGGTTCAGCACGTAGGAGCGCATCTGGTCCCCCCAGGATGCTTTCACGTCGCCGGCCATGGCCTTCTTCGTGGCGTTTTCCTCGGCCTTTTTCAGCAGCAACAGGCGTGACTGGAGCACGCGCAGGGCCGCCGCACGGTTCTGGATCTGCGACTTCTCATTCTGCATTGACACCACTGTGCCGGTGGGAATGTGGGTCATGCGCACGGCAGAGTCGGTGGTGTTCACGGACTGGCCGCCGGGGCCCGAGGAACGGAACACGTCAACGCGGATTTCGTTTTCCGGGATCTCGATGCTGTCGGTGGACTCGATGAGCGGGATGACCTCGACGGCGGCGAAAGACGTCTGGCGCCGGCCCTGGTTGTCGAAGGGGCTGATGCGCACCAGGCGGTGTGTGCCGGCCTCAACGCTCAGGGTGCCAAAGGCGTATGGTGCCTTGACCTCGAAGGTGGCCGACTTCAGCCCGGCTTCTTCCGCATATGAGGTGTCCAACACGGCGGTCGGGTAGCCATGGCGTTCGGCCCAGCGCAGGTACATGCGCAGCAGCATCTCGGCGAAGTCGGCAGCATCCACCCCGCCGGCGCCCGAGCGGATGGTGATGACGGCTTCGCGCTCATCGTATTCACCGGCCAAAAGTGTCACGATTTCCAGGTCCTGCAGCGACTTCTGCAACGCCGGGAGGTCCTTGGCAGCTTCGGCGAGCGAATCGGCGTCGCCCTCTTCCTGTGCCAGCTCGACCAGAACTTCCAGGTCATCGATCCGGGCCTGGAGTTTGCGCAGCTTTTCCAGCTTCGACTGTGCGTGGCTGAGCTTGGAGGTGACCTTTTGCGCGGCGGCGGGGTCGTCCCACAGGTTGGGAGAGCCGGCCTGGTCGGACAAATCCTCGATGTCTTCCATGAGCTTCTCCACCTCGGAGACTTGCTCAATCGAAGTGTAGGTGGCGCGTAGCGCCCGGAGTTCTGCGGGAAAGTCGATCTCTGCCATGATATTCAAGCCTACGGCATGCACGGCGGTGGTTGGGGCGGAGTGCCGCGCCGGGGCTACAGCACCAGGTTCGCGCGGGCCGTGCTCGTCACACTGATGGTGATGCCCTCCGGCACCAGAAAGTTGATGAACAAGGGATGGACGACGGCGGTCATGCCCACTTGCGCTGTCCGCCCGTCCCCGGATCCGGTGGACGGGCCAAGGGCAATGCCGCCCAGTCCCGCAGGAGTTTCGACGCCGGACAGGTAGCTCTGGGCCGCGGCAAGGACTCCCTGGTCGGTGAGCAGGGTGCCGGGGACGCTGTCGGCGTTGCCACCGCTGAGTTCGAAGGTGTCGGCGGCTGCGAGCGCGGCACCGTCGGCCATGGACAGCAGCTTCTTGTGGCCGAGGTAGAGGCTGCCCGCTGCGGCGACGACAGTAATAAGCAGCAGGGCCAGGAGCACGTAGCCGATCAGCAGTACCATGACATGCCCCGTGTCGGCGCCTTCGTTCGACCCTGGCCGAGCCACGCCGGTGCTACTTGCCAAGCCGGCCGTGGTCACGCCGCTGCTGGCCAGACCGCCGCTGCTGCCCACCACGCTGCTGGCGGTCGCGCACTTTTGCCGGCCGGTCCGGGTCACCTGAACCGGCCCACTTTCTGGGTGGCGGTTGAGTCAACCGTGGCGGCTGTGGCGTTGACACCCGGCAGTGAGCCAACCACCGGCAGTTCAACGCGCAGCTGCACGTGGGCGCTGATGGTTGATCCAGCTGTGAGGCAGCCGCCGTCGCAGCTGATGGTCAGTTCGGCATTTGCCGGGTCAAAGCCCATGTCCGCAATGGCCAGTTGGACTGCCTGCTCCGCGGCGAGGTGGGCTGCGGGCAGGTCCTTGTACAAAACAAAAACCTTTGCTGCCTGGTCGGCCGCCCCCACGACCGCGTAGGCACCGCCCTGGACCTGGCCCACAGTGAGGATCAGATACGCCACGGGCACCATGAGCAGAACGGCAAGGAAGATGAACTCCACAATGGCGGACCCTGCTTCCGTGTGCGGGGGCCGGACTGGGCCAGTACGGTGCGGCCTACCTGATAATGACTGCATGGCCTGTCATCTCCAAGGTGCGCGACGGCCCAAACAAGCCCACCACCGGCAGGGGTGCAGTGATGGTGACAACGAGAATGTCCATCCCATCGCCCGCCTGCACCGAAACGGAGACGTCCTGGACATAGTCGGATCCCAGCGCGGTGCCCACAAGCAGCGTTGCCCGCGCCTGGGCGTCCGCTGCAGTTCTGTCACCAAGGGCCCCGTAGCGGGCGGCCGACGATGCCGCATCCGCGACAGTGTTGCGCACGTGCAGCACCAGGGCCAATTGGATCAAGGCCACAAAGATCACTGTCACCAACGCGCCGACCAGGACGAAGTCCACCACGGCGGCTCCCGCCTCCCGCATGCTGGCGGTTCCCCTGGGCCGGCGCCCGCCGGGGCGCCCGTGATTCCGGCCGTCCCCGGCCACTATGGCTGGACTTGTTCCATCGCCTGGTTGAACAACCGTTCCAGGGCGGGTCCGGCAATGGCCAGCAATCCCGCCACCAGGACGGCGCTCATCAAGGTGATCAAAACCCAACCCGGCACATCCCCACGCGACCTTTCCGTGTCCGGGCGCAGCGCCAGCGCCGGAAAAAGCGTGGCCAGGCCTCCCCTGACCCGCCCCAGCCATTGCTCCGCGGCGATCAGCAAAGTCATCCCCATCCCGATGATCTTGTTCTTTTCCTGCATGGTCTTTTCCTTCCAAGTGGTGACGCGTGGTTACTTCTGATGAATGCCTTCTGATGCCATGTGCCGCCGCCATTTAAAAGCCAAACTGCAGCAGGGCAAGGCCGGGGAACACGGCGAAGACGACGGTGAGTGGAAGGACCCCGAAGATGAGCGGAACCATCATGGCAATTTCTTTTCGGCCCGCTGATTCCATCAACTCCCGTTTTGCCACATCCCGCACGTCCTGGGCCTGGGCCCGGAGCACCTCCGCAAGGGGTGTGCCCCTGTTGACGGCAACGCTGATGCCGTCAACAAAACGGGACAGGGCGGCAACGTCCACCCGGGCGGAAAACTCGTTCAAGGCCTCCACCAGCGGCATGCCGGTGCGGGTCTGCGCAAGGACCTTCCCAAATTCAGCTGACAGGACGCCGTTGGACGACCGCGCCACCCTGTCGAGGGCGCTTGCCGCGCTCTCTCCCGCACCGACCGCCAGGGCCATGAGTTCTGCGAGCGCAGGGAACTCGACGAGCATGAGTGCCTGCCTGCGTTTGATCTGCGCGCCCAGCAGGTAGTCGTAGAGCAGGTACCCGCCCAGCATGGGTGCCAGGGTCAACGCCACAGCCCCCATGAGGTTGATGCTTCCCTGCCACAGCAGAAACAGCGAGACCAGCGCCCCGGCCATCAGCCCCGCACCGGCGCACAGCAACTGCACGGCCCTGAATTCCAGGGCCGTCTCGCTGCGTCCTGCCTGTTCCAGCCGTCCGCTGAGTCCGTGGACACTGACATTGAATTTTCCCAGCCGCTGCACCGTGTCCGAAAGGACCAGCCGAAAGATTCGTTCAAGGGGCCCAAACAGCGTCGCGGATTCGTCGCCGTCCAGGAGTTTGGAACGGATGGCCACTGAGCGCAGTTGGGGTTCCACGCGTTGGGCAAAACTTGGTTTGCGCATGGCAGGGAGCCGGGTGAAACTCAGCCACAACCCCACGCCCAGGACAACCCCGACGCCGAGCACCAGCACCGCATGCGTGTTCATTGCAGCACCCGCTGCTCTTCAGGCAACGCGCCAATGCGCAGCATCAGCCGGTAGCAGATCACCGATACCAGCAGCCCGCCACCGAGGACGGCCCAGCCGGCCGGGGAGTTGTACGCTCCCACTGCTTCAGGCCTGGTGGCCATCAACATCAAAACAATCCAGGGCGCGGCCACTGCCAGGCGGGCGGCGTTGACGGTCCAGGACTGCCGGGCCTCAAGTTCGCTGCGGGTGCGGGCGTGGTCGCGCAGGAATTCAGAGAGTGTCCCCAGCAGCTTGCCCAGGTCCGAGCCGCCAACATCCCGGGTCAGCCGCAGCGCCTCAATGATTCGGTCCGAGACCGGATCGGCCAGCGTGGACTTGAGCTTTTCCAGGGCCCCTTCAAAGTGGCCGCCCGCCCTGTAGTCCGCTCCAAATGCCTTGAACTCCGCGCGCAGCTGGACCGGGCCCTTGCTGCCCAGCTGGACCAGCGCCTCCGGCAGGGACAGCCCCGCCCGGATGGCCGAGCGCAAGTGGTCCACGACGTCGGGCCACAGGTCACGCATGACGGCGGCCCGACGTCGTGCCCTCATATTCAGGAGCGCAAACGGAACATAGCCGCTGAACAGGCCAAAATACAGGGCTATGGCGGGGACTCCGCTGAGCACAAAAACCAGCAGCGCCATCACCGTTGCCAGCCCGGCGGCGCTGACCACCAGGGAGATCGGAGTCACCTGCGGGACGCCAGCCTGTTGCAGCAGTTGTTCCAGCCTGTTGCGCCGCCCAGGCTTCGGTTGGCGGGCCGGCTCGCTCCAGCAGGCGTTCCATATCAGGAAGAGCCCCATGCCTGCGAGCAACCCGACGACGGCCGACATCAGGAGTCCCCCATGAGCGTGGCCACGTTGTAGCCGGCCGCGGCAAACTTTTCAGCCGGCGGCATGGCTGTTTCGGAGGCCGTCAGGATGCCGTTGACAGTGCTGAACACCAGGCCGGACTCGATGATGCCGTTCTCAACGCGTCGTCCCAGGGCAAGGATTTGGCCGACGCTGCGTTTGCCGCTGGGCGCCCTGACGCAGTGCACCACCAGGTCGATGCAGGCCGCCACAGTGGGTACAACGAAGGCTGCGGTGATATTTTCGCCGGCCAAAAGCGGCAGCGTGCAAATTTTGACGACTGCATCGTGGGCCGAATTCGCATGGACCGATGCCATCCCGGGAAGGCCCGAATTCAGGGCAATGAGCATGTCTAGGCTCTCGGCCTCGCGGACTTCACCGACGATGAGCCTGTCGGGCCGCATGCGCAGGGCCTCCTTGACCAGGCGCCGCAGCGGAATTTCCCCTGCGCCTTCAAGGTTGGGCTGGCGGCATTGCAGGCCCACAACATCACGCAGCGGCACCTTCAGTTCAAAGATCTCCTCCACCGTCACGACCCGCTCGCGTGAGCCGATGCCGGCAGCAAGGCAGTTGAGCAGCGTGGTTTTCCCTGCCTGGGTGGCTCCCGACACCAGGATGTTCAGGCCGCTGCTGACGGCGGCACCCAGGAAACGGGCCGCCTGCGGGGTCAGTGACCCCAGTTCCACAAGGTGGTCAAGCCGGCTGGCCCGGGCGGTGAATTTGCGGATGTTCACGGCCCAATGGTTTTGGGTGATGTCCGGAATCACCACATGCAGGCGGCTGCCGTCCGGGAGCGCGGCGTCCACAAATGGCGAGCTGAGATCCAGGCGCCTGCCGGAGCTCTTCAGCATCCGTTCCACGAGGTCGCGCACCTGCTGGGCCGTGAAGATCAGGCCCGTCAGCTCCGACTCGCCCTGCCTGGCCACAAACACCCTGTCAGGTGCGTTGAGCCAGATTTCCTCGATCTCGGGGTCGTCAAGGAACGGCTGCAAGGCACCGAAACCGGCGACGGCGTTGAACACGTGCCGCTTGACGTCGTCCCCTTGGCCCAGGGCCGGGACTGCACCGAGAAGCGCCCTTTCGCCGTAGTCGTTGAACGCTGCATCAATCAGGGCAAGCACTTCCGGACCCTGCCTGAGCGGATCTAGTCCCTTTCTGCGGATGAGTTCCCTGACTTCATCCTCCAGCAATGCAAATGCATCCAATCAGACCACGTCCGCCCCTTTGCGGTGCTTGTCCACTGTCTGTTCAGGAGCTTAGACCCGGTGAGGGAGGCGCGCCAGAGCGAAAATATGTTCTGTGGATATGTTCCCAACGGATCCCGGGCAGCCCATACTGAAGCATCGGCGTTGCACACGGCCGCCAAGCAAACGCGGACAACAGACATTGCGGGGGAACCATGAAAAAATTGCGTGCCGGCCTCATTGCGTTTACTGTTGCCGGATCGTTGCTGTTGTCAGGCGCCGGGTTGGCCGCCTCGGCCTACACACCCGCGTTGAAGGGCGCAATTGGGGCGAAATACAATTCCATGGGCGGCCCGTCGTCACAGCTCGGAAGCCCCCTGTGGGAGGAATACAACATGCCGGGAGGCGCCCAACAGGACTTTCAATACGGCATCATTTTCTGGTCGCGGGTGGGCGGGGCACACCCCCTGTGGGGCGCCATCAACGCAAAGTGGTACCCCGGCCATGACGCCGGCTGGCCCATCCGCGACGAGGAACCGCTCGGTGGCGGCGCCGTCGCGCAGCACTTCACCAACGGAACCATGTATTACACGCCCCGCATCGGATTGCACTACATCGGTGCCGGCATTCGACAGGCCTGGTGGAACAAGGGCGGCCAGACAGGTGTGGCAGGCTACCCGGTGACTGACGAAAACTCCTGGTATCCCGGCGGCGCCGTCCAGACGTTCCAAGGCGGCACCTTCTACTTCACGCCCCAATACGGCACTCGGCTCCTGCAGGGCGCCATCCGCGCGGAGTACGAATACAACGGCGGCTACTTCTACATGGGCCGCCCTGTCACCGACGAATACGCCGCCAATGCCACGACGCGGGCCCAACGCTTTGAAGACGGCATCATCTACTGGTCGAACGGACGAACCTGGGTGTCGAGGTATTAAGCGCCCTCCCCAACAACAGCAATATTCCACGGACGATAAACTGCCAAATCTGCGAATGCCTGCAACTCGATAGTAGGCTGGCAGCATTGACCTCACGTCTTGAAGCCGCCCATTGCAGCCCCTGCAGTGAAAGGCCATGATCCCCTGCAATGTTCCGGAGCTTTCAATTGTCTTCCACACTCTCCAGATTGTTGACCACCCCGAGCAAGGCTTCGGTTCGCCGAACCGGTACATTCACGGCTGCGGGGTTGCTCACATTTTCCCTGCTGTTCTCGCTGGGAACTGTCCCGGCCCACGCGGCAACACTGCCCGCACAGGCGGAATCCGCGGAACCCGTCGCACCGTCGGCGTCCCTGGACGAAGCAACACCAGGCATGACGGCGGAATCACCTGAGACCCCGCCCGCACCCGAGCCTGCCGCAGAGCCCTCGGCGTCGGCGGAACCTGCGGAGACCGCAAGCCCAACGGAGACGGCTGACCCTGCCGTACCGCCCGCGGAGGCGCCCGAGCCCACCCCCGGACCGGAGGCATCTCCGGAAGCGACCACGCCGCCGGCCCCCACCCCTTCTGCCACTGCCGACGCGTCACCGACCGCAGTAGCCTCGCCGACGGCCAAAACGTCGCCGACGGCCGAAGCCGACGAAAACCTGCCGGATCCCGGCGCTTTCATGGGCCAGGGACTCGCGAAGGAAGAGGTGGGCATCGCTCCCGACGCCCCCATCTCCGCGAAGGCCCTCACCGCCAAGTTGGCAGCGAAGCCGGCGGCCGCGCCCTTGTGGGCACCTTCCGGCGGAGTTCTCGGCATGGATGTCAGCGGTTGGCAGGCCGATTCAGGCCATACACGAAGCACAGTCAACTGGGCCGGCGAATGGTCCCAGGGCGCCCGCTTTGTGTACACCAAGGCCACCGAGGGCAACAACTTCACGGACGCCTCCCGGACCTCACACCTCGCAGGCGCCACCAACGTGGGCATGCTCCACGGTGCTTACCACTTTGCACGGCCCAACCAGTCCTCGGCCATTTCGCAGGCAGACTATTTCGTCAAGAATGGCGGCACATGGAAGGCTGACGGAAAAACACTTCCACCCCTGCTAGACATTGAAAACAATCCCTATGGCGCGAATTGCTATGGCCTGAGCCAAAGCGCCATGGTCAGCTGGATCAAGGCCTTCTCCAACAGGGTGCTGGCGACGACCCAGCGGCTGCCCATGATCTACACGAATCTGGGTTGGTGGACATCGTGCACCGGCAATTCCAAGGCATTCACGAATCAGCCTCTGCACATCGCCGCGTACACCGGTGGCTCAGAACCCTTGATGCCGGCTGGTTGGGGCGTTTACAGCATGTGGCAGTTCAGTTCCTCCGGTCCCTTTGCCGGTGACTCCAATGTTTGGAATGGAACGACCACCAGCCTGAAAAGGTTTGCCGCGGGAACCACCGTGTCAAGAATCAGTGGCAAGAACCGCTATGAAGTCTCGGCGGCTGTGTCCAAGTCCACGTTCCCTGTCGGCACCAAAACCGCGTACATCGCCAGCGGCGCGGTCTACACCGACGCACTTTCAGGTTCGGCGGCGGCAGGGCACACCGACAGCCCGGTATTGCTGACAGGCACGGGCGTGCTGCCCGATGTCATCCGGGCTGAGCTCACCCGGCTCAAGCCCCAACGCATCGTCATCCTTGGCGGCACCGGAACCGTCAGCAACAGCGTCATGACGCTGTTGAAAAGGTTCAGCCCGTCCGTGAGCCGCATCAGCGGAAAGGACCGCTATGTCGTCTCGGCGGGTGTTTCAAGATCGACGTTCAAGGCAGGGACAAGCATTGCCTATATTGCCAGCGGAGCCATTTATACGGATGCGCTCACGGGGTCGGCCTTGGCTGGGCATCAGGGCGGCCCCGTGCTGCTGACCGCAAAGAACATCCTTCCCGATGCCATCCGCACAGAGCTGACCCGGCTGAAGCCCCAACGGATTGTGGTTCTTGGCGGCTCCGGCAGTGTCAGCGACAGTGTCATGAATCTGTTGAAGCGGTACAGCCCGTCTGTCAGCCGGATTAGCGGCGCCGACAGGTACGAGGTCTCGGCCTCCGTATCAAGGGGTGGCTACTGGGTGGGCACACAGACCGTCTACATCGCCAGCGGGGCGGTGTACACCGATGCGCTTTCAGGCTCCGCAGCGGCGGCCCGCAGGGGCAGCCCGGTCCTGCTGACTGCCCCCAATGTCCTGCCGAACTCCATCCGTGCAGAACTCAAGCGCATCAAACCGCAACGCATCGTCATCCTTGGCGGCACCGGAACCGTCAGTAACGCAGTACTGCGTGAGCTGCAGGTCTACGCGCAATAAGTCCAGGTGAAACGGCCGCCGCCATGCCGGGTCTGCCTTCAACGTCGTCTGTCCCGGTGTCGCGGATAACGCCGGTGGTCGGTTGGTGATGGCCATGGTTGTGCCGCCTGCAGCTGTACCCGCCACACTGGTCCTGGATCAGAAGGGGCGCGGCGCAGCCCAGATCATTGGCACGCCGGCCGGTGACTGGCCGGGAACGCCTGGTCCGCCAGTGACGATTTTGATCGAAGGCTCAACGGGCCGTGGCTATTGCTGCAACCGCTGAATCCCACAGCACCACCTGGGACTCGGCGGACAGCGTCCATGCGGCATCGTTCGCCGCCGATTTCCATTGTGCAGTTTCATTTTCAGTCAGGCCATTCAGTGCCGCGCGCAGCGCTTCGGCAGAGAAATCCTCCGTGATGGCGCCAAGCCCGAATTGATTGACCAATGAGACCATCGCCGGTGATGGGCCGGTGATCACACCGATGCGGGCCTGCACCGCCTCAAAAAATTTATTCGGCAGTGCATTCTGGAGGTTGAAAGTTGAGTTCGGCAGGAAACACATTGCCACGTCATAGTTGCGAATGAGCGAGACCAGTTCTTCATACGGTACCGGGTCAATGAAGCGGACGTTGGGCAGATCCACTGCCGATCGCTTCAATTCATCGACGTAGTCGGGCTCATTTGGCATGACAACCAAGTCGAGTTGGACGTTTTCGCCGACACCCTTCATGGCGTCAATGATCAATTCAATTTTTCGGTACCGCTGCCCTGCACCGCTGTAGATGACTTTCAGCGGCCCCGCGGTCTGCGTGGGCTCCGCATCAAGGAATGGGGCGGCGTTTGTCACAACACCAACCTGCACACCGAACCTGTCGCGGTACTCGTCGGCGATGCCCTGGGAAACGGTTGTCACGGAAGCTGCCAACGGCAGGTACTTCCGGCACATCCACCGCATGAACGGCGCCACGAAGACACGCCACTTCGGGTCTGATTCCTTTTCACTGGGCGCGTACTCGTGCAGGTCGGCATGGACTCCCAACCGTGGCTGCAGCTCCAGGGCAAGTGGCAGCGTGTTCAAGTCATTGGCCAAGATGATGTCGAACTGGCCGCGCGGAAGAATTCTCCGGGCTTCCTGAACCGCCGTCATTCCGCCGTACACCCGCTCGTATTGCCGGGCGATGAGTCCAAGCTTGTCCGACGACCATCCCCGGGCATCGGCCGGCAGCGGGTAATGCTTCTCGACGCCATCAGGGGCATCACCGTAGGCGCAGGTACTGATTTTGTACTTGCCCTTGAACAACTCAACCTGTTTGAGCACCCTGGGGTCTGAACGGATCGGCGAAAACGTAAGGATGAGCAGTGAGGGAAGGGAAGACATGGACTCCATTATCCTCGACGCGGCGAATGTCAGAAAATACGGCGGATCACGGGGATGCGAAGCGCGATGAGTGAAACAACAAAACTGCAGGTGAGAGTAACGAGGTACGTCACGGACAGTGCCCATAGTGAGTGTTGGGTCGATACAGCAGTCACATTGAGCCGGATGGCTTCGAAGATCACAAAGTGAACAAGGAAAACCCCAAAGGAGGCGTTGGACAGCGCCGTGACCGCGGTTCCCAAGCGGGGTGGCAGCTTCAGCCCCTGCGACGCTGAGAGGGCCACAACAAAAATTCCCAGGGAGATCGTGGCAACGAGCAGGCCAAAATACGATTCATTGATGAACAAGTCCGCCCACGGCAGGACTCCACTGTTGCCGTAGTGCCACACAGTAAAAGCCAGCATTCCTGCAACAAGTGTCCCCGCCCCGACCAGTCCGGCACCCTTCAACCGGACATTGCGAAGTGCATATCCGGCCACAAAGTAACCGACATAGGGAATCCACATTGTCAGGAAATTCAGGCTTATCGGGCGTGAAACATTAAAGTGTGCCAAGATGCCGGGCAGCATGTATGCGGCTGTCGACGCCGAAACGAGCACAGCCGCTGTAACCACAGCGCGTTTGGGCCCTCCCAACCGCAAGTGCGAAGCAATGAGGGGTGCAACTGCGTAGAGCCCAACAACAATCCACAGGAAGTACAGCTGGGTGAACACGGAACTGTCATACAGCAGCTGAATAATCCTGCCGGCCGACAACACTTCATCGCGCATCCAGATTCTTACGCCCACAAGATATATCAGGTTCCAGGCGACAAGCGCGGGCAGAATTCTGAGGGCACGTTTCTTGTAGAACTTTGCCGGTGCTTCGTGCAGTTGGGGTGAGCCGAGCAGCAAGGCGCCGGAGATCATGATGAAAACGGGAACGACCCAGATGAACCCGATGTCAATGGTTGTCGCGATCCACCAGGATGTCCCCGATTTTGGAGCTGCCCCCACCCGCAATCCGAAAACATGAATGGCAACGACACCGCAAATGCTGGCAATGCGCAACAGGTCAAGGCCGTGATTGCGCACCTTCTGCGGTCCCCTCGTCAAGGTCCCGGTGTTCGCAGGAACCTTGCTCATTCGGGGTTGGGGCCGTCCAACGCAGTTTCCGCCGGCTGGGCATCGCCGGCCCGGTGGGCGTAGGCACGTGCCACGGCTGCCGGTGACTGTGTCCTGCTGACCTCGTCTATGGCGATGCGGCGGGAGAGCTTCGTCAGGGTTGTCTCCATGGTGCGGAAGCGCTGATACGTCGTGGCCATGAACACGAGGAAACTCACGATCAATCCGTAGAGCACAAGGTCTGTTCCGCGTCCGATGCCAAAGAAGCGGGCAACATGGCTCAATAGGCCGGGGAAGAAGATTGACAGTGCGGCGATGCAGGCAAAGAGGATGAGGAGGATCCGGCGAATGGCCAAGTGCCTGGCGTTGGATCCTCCCCGCATCAAGGCAAGGGAAACCACAATGACGGCAAGGACAAGGGCGATTTGGACGACTATTTGCACTATGTCACCTAAACAAGAGGTCTGCGAGGATGTTGACTGAGTTCAGCAGGGACTGACCTTTGGCCTTGGAATAATCGGTGTAGATGATCTCAACAGGTTGTTCAACCCATACCGGCTTCATGTCAGCCAGTTGGTGGACCAGCTCGGAGGCATGTGCCATCCTGTTCTGGGTCAGGTGAATCCTGCGGGCCACCTGGGGGCTGAAGGCACGAAGTCCATTGTGGGCGTCCGTCAGTGCCATGCCGGTGGCCATTCGTGATTGCACGGCGGCAGTCCGCAGAACAACCCGCTTGGCCCAGGAGAGCTTTGTGCGTTTGTCCAGGAAACGTGATCCAAGCACAACTTCCGCTTCACCGGACTTGATGCGCTCGGCCATTGCCAGCGCGTCAACGACCCGGTGCTGTCCGTCCGCGTCAAAGGTGACTATGCAGTCCAGCTCGGGATCGCTCAAGGCGTATTCAAAGCCTGTCTGGAGTGAGGCGCCCTGTCCCAGATTGACTGGGTGTTGAATGACGACGGCTCCGGCTTCACGTGCTGCTTGTTGGGAGCCGTCGGTGCTGCCGTCGTCGACGCACACCACGAAGGGAAATACCTCTCGCAGCCCCGAAATAACGGTGCCAACAACCGACGCCTCGTTATACATTGGGATAACTATCCAAGTTCGACTCACTAAGACAGTATCCCACACAAGCAGGTTCGAGCCGGGTCAGCCATCACACGCAGGCTGCTCATTCCCGGGCCATCTGCGATAAGGCGTTGGCCATGGCAAAGGGGCCGTGAATGAGCGGTGCGCCAGTCTTGTTGCGCAGCTTCCAGACAGCCCAGTCGGCCTGGGGATCCGCGGAAACGACGATGTCTGCGGTGCACAGTGCCTGCGTGAGTGCGTCGTTCCTGGCCAGCGCCCGGGCGATGCGGTGTGAGGAAATGTTGTGGTCGCCCAAACGGCCTAGGACGCCGAGCGGTCCTTGCTTCCTTGCCAGCGAAGCCATGGCACGGGATGCCGGGCCGGGCTCCGACACTTCCAACGGCATGACGTCAAGCGCAGGCTTGCCCGCCACTGTGCCACCTCCGGAGAGTGTTGCCTGCACTGCCGTGCAGCTCAGTTGGACATGTGCAGGGACAGCTGCTTGCGCGGTCCGCCAAAAATCCTCGATGGCCAGGTCCGCACGGTCCATGCCGGCCACCAAGATTGCCAGATGGATTGCCTTGCTCACGAGTTGTTCCTATCGGCAGTCTGCGGATCGGTTGAGGGCTCGCCATCAATCAACGTGCGCAGTTCAGCAATGGCCGGGCGGAGCGTGGCAGAACGTTCAAAGCCCTGCCCGTACTCCCACGCCGCAGCCCAGCGTTGTGGATCCGGGGACGCCAATTCTGCAGCACAGGCCTTCAGCGCGTCCGCAATGCTTTCCTGGGACAGGTCCTTGGCCTCAAACCACAGTGGGTAATCCTTCAGTATTGTTGAGGCTGCACTGTCGGCTGCGTGGATGGAAACGATGGGCAGCCCGGTGGCCAAATACTCGGCGGTCTTGCCGCCGGTGACATATTTTCCGGGCGGAAGGATGAGCAGCAACGCGTCGACGCTTTGATAGAAGCTGGCGACTTCACGCTTGGAGATCGGGCCCTCATAGGCCAGCCCCCGGTGCCGCCCTGAATTGAATATCTCCAGGACATTGCCCGGTACGAGGCCGGTGGGGCTCAGTTTTCCCTTGAAGACGGCGTGGGCCTGCGGTGCGGCTTCATGGCCAAATGCGTTGTCCCAGCCGGCGAGGAATTCGGCCAGTGGAACGGCCGTGTACTGCAGGGTTCCCAAATATCCGAAGCGGGGTTCAGTGGTTGCCCTCGCAGCCGGTCTGCCATGGCCAGGCTGAGGATCAAAACCATTGGGCACAACCCGCATGTCGGCACTGACGTCGGGATAGCGGCGGGCATATTCGTCATGAATTGGATCATTGACAAACCAGCTTTGCAGTGCGCCCTGCAGGTATCCATGTTCCAGCCGTCCACGCTCGGATGAGACACTGAAAACCTCGGCACCCGTGAAGGTGTTGAAGGCCCAGGCATCCCGGTAATCCAGCACATACGGAACGTTTGGCAATTCGCCGGCAACCTTGAAGGAAACATAGGGGCTGGCTGATGCCATGACCAGGTCCACAGGCTTGCTGCGGTGAATGTCCTGTGCGGCTTGGCTGGCAGGCTTGTGCCACAAGGCATGGAAGTCTTCAGGGAATCCCTTGCGGCTTCGGCGTCGGAACATTTCCTTCCATACATAGGGGGCATGGATGCGGAACCGGGAATAGCGGCGAATGTCACGACGGCCCGGCTCCTCGGAACCGCCATCGGAAACGTGCACCACGTTGATGCGGGGATCGACGGCCTCCAGCAGCTGGTTGTCCATTCCAGTGAGCTCGGCCCAAATCTCCGCTTCCACTGTCAGCACCGTGACATCCCAGCCGGCTTCAACAAAACTATTTGCCACGGCTGTGCAGCGATAGACGGATGATGCCGAGCTGGGTGGAAATGCGAAGGCAATGTACAGCAGGTGGGGCCGGGTCACGCGTGGGCCCCCAAGACCTTTTCGTACCCTGAGACCAGGCGTGGAAGCAGGACCTCCGGGGAGTGTGTCCGGCGGATGTAGTCGACACCGCCCAGTTTTCCCGACAGCGCGACAGGATCTGCCAGCGACTCGCGCACGGCGTCCCCTACAGCCGCCCGCGCCACGGAAACGGTGGCGACGTCCGCCGGATAGCCCGGATCCTGGTCCGCAAAGATGGTGGGAATGCCCATGCCCATGGCCTCCAGTTCGCTGGTTGCCAGAATGCCCGCAATCTGGCCCACGGCGACGTGGGCACGCGACATCTCACGCAGGTACTCGGGCTTGGACATGTGCGGGAGCAGTTGCACACCCATCGCGGCAACCTCGGGTGCCCGGTCCCCCCAGTCCAGCCCGACAATGTCCACGTCCATTCCCTTCAAGGCCGCGACGACGTCGGCCGCGGTCTGCACCCACGCGTCACCGCCCTTTGAAGCATCCCAGCGGGACGGGAAGAACACTCTCGGCTTGGCTGCGGGAGCCCATTGCGGCAGCTCGGAAATGTCAACGGGGATTGGCATGTACTCTGCATCGGCCCGGGCATGCTCGGCCTTCTCACGGTTGTCCGGCGTGGCGTACCAGACCTGTCCTGCACCATCCACGTCGGTCTTTATCGCGGCATGGTGCTGCTCTTGCCAGTAGTTCTCCCGGATGTCTGTTCCGTGCAACGTCAGTGCATAGGGGCGGGCAAAACGCCCGCGGGCCCATTTCGCCCTTCCGCCCATGTTGACGTGCCACACCTGGGTACGGGGATAGGCGGCGGCCATGTCCATGAGGAAGCGGTAGTAGGCGATTTTTGATCCGCCACGGGTCCAGGGTCCCTCGACCATCTTCCACGGCAGCCCCTGCCGCCGGGCTTCTCGGAAAAAGTTTTTGCCGACGTCGGCACAGTCAAAGAGTTGCGTAACCCGTAGTTCCTTGCTCATGCCATCCATTGTCGCATCACGGGGAAAACTTCCCGCACAGCACCCGGGCCATCCCGAAGGCTTGTGTCCACACCCACAGGCAGAGTCCCGGCTTTTGGCTGCCTGGGGTGGGCCAGCCCGTAGAATGAAATGAATTCTTCCACTGCAGTACTGGAGTAAAACTTGAAAAATCTGCGCCGAACGCTTGGCCAGCTGTTGCCGTTGCTTCCCTCCAACGCGAGAAAGTTCCTGCTCCTCTTCGCTTCCCTGTCCTCCGTCCTTGTCATCCTTGACGCTGCCGCACTTGGCGTGTTTGCCCTGGTGTTGAACCAGATCATGCAGAGCCAGTCGGCGGGCGGGACCATGAAATTGCCCCTCCTGGGTGAAATCTCGCAAAACACAGGACTGGTCATCTTGATTGCCTCTGCCGGGGTCATGATCCTGAAATCATTCCTGAACATCTGGCTGCAGTGGATCTCCACCCGAAAGTTTGCCGACTACGAACTTGAAATTGGCACAGTACTTTTTCAAAGCTACATCCGGGCACCCTGGATATCACGCCAAAACAGGTCCACGAGCGAGTTGGTGCGCATGATCGATGTGGGCATCGCCAACACGATCTCGGGCGTGCTTTTCCCGGCCGTTGTGCTCCCGGCACAGGCCCTGACCTTCGTGTCGGTGTTTGTCATCCTCGTGGCCGCGTCCTGGCAGACAGCGCTCATCACTGTGGTCTACCTTGGCATCATTGCGGCGTTCCTTTACCTTTACCTGTCCAGGAAGTCCTACGAGGCGGGCCGGGTCAACCGGGATGCCGCGATGCGCATGTCAACACTCGTTGCAGAAATGCTGGCTGCCCTGAAGGAGATCACGCTCCGCGACAAGGCCAACGAAGTCGGCGACGTCGTCTACATCAGCCGGGAAAAGGCCGCCCGGTCCCGGTCCAACATCCGCTTCCTGGCCACGGTGCCAAAATTTGTGATCGACATGGCCCTCATTGGCGGATTCGTGCTCATTGGCACAGTTGGTTTCTTCACCGGCGGCATCGGCACGGCGATGTCCTCGGTGGCCATCTTCGCCCTTGCCGGGTTCAAGATGGTGCCAGCACTGACCACCATCCAGGGGCAGGTCACGCTGGTCCAGTCCACCCTGCCCTACACCGAACTTGTCATGGCGGACATCCGTGAGGCCGCAGACTTCCGTGACAACGCCGAAAAGCTGGGCAAGACACCCATCACCGGCGACCCTAAACTGCTCGAACTGCACGACGTCGAATTCACCTACCCCGGGGTGGACACGCCCGCCATCACCAATATCGACCTCTCCCTTCCGCTGGGCTCTTCTGTCGGGGTGGTGGGACAGTCCGGCGCCGGCAAGTCCACCTTGATCGACATCTTCCTCGGCCTGCTGGTGCCTTCCAGCGGTTCCATGACGCTCGACGGCGTGCCGCTGGAAGACGTGCTGGCCGACTGGCGCAAGCGGGTGGGCTACGTCCCACAGGAAGTCGCCATCTTTGACGGCACCGTCGCCCAAAACGTTGCCTTGTCCTGGGGCAGCGAAGTGGACGAGGAGCGAGTGCGCACCTCACTGGCCCGTGCCCAGTTGCTGGAGACTGTCGATGCCCGGCCTGAGGGCATCCACGGGCGTGTGGGCGAACGCGGCGGGTCACTCTCGGGCGGCCAGCGCCAACGTCTGGGCATTGCCCGCGCCCTCTACATGGATCCCCTGGTGCTGGTGATGGATGAAGCAACCAGCGCCCTGGACACGGCCACGGAGGCCGCCGTTGCGACGGCGATCAGCGAGCTCCAGGGCGATGTCACGGTGATTTCGGTGGCCCACCGTCTCTCCACGATCCGCAACTGTGACCAGGTTTTCTTCATGAGCGAAGGAACCATCGAGACGCGGGGAACCTTTGACGAGGTCGTGGCAGCCAACCCGGCCTTTGCCCAGCAGGCTGCCCTGGCCGGGCTGACGCAACAAGAGTCGGTTCCCGGGCAGCTCTCCTAAGGCAGTCGCGGGCTGCACGCCCACGGCAAGCGCCCCCGGCAGGTGTCTACGGCAGGTGTCTACGGCCGGCGGCCAGGGCAGGCGCTCAGGGCAGGTGGCTACGGCCGGGTGGCGATAAGCCCGGCCGTGGCCTCGGCATTCACTGCTGCGTTGTAGCGCTCCGCCCACAATTCCTTCGGCGAGTATACGCCCGGTTCCACGTTCAGCACCTGTTGCAGGGCTGCGACCAGGTCCTCGTCGCTGAAATCTGCCGGGATGAGTTCACCTGTCTTGAGTTCCTTGCCAACGATTTCCGCGGTGCCGCCCACATCCGTTGCGATGACGGGGATGTCGTGGGAAATGGCTTCCATGATGCTGACAGGCACACCTTCCGAGGCGCTGACATTGACGAGCGCAGCAATCCGGCGGCTCCGGTAGAACTCCATAATGTCCTGGTGCGGTGTTGCCCCGCGGATCTCGATGTACAGGCCGGCACGTTCCAGCTTGGCTGCCTTGTTCCGCAGTTCCTCCTCCAAGGCTCCGCCGCCGAAATGGATCCAGGTCAGGGGGGCCGCCAGCGGCAGCCGTTCCAGGGCATCAAGAATTCGGGCCACCCGTTTCACGGGAATGACGTTGGAACAGCTGACAATGGTTTGGCCGGTTTCCTTCACGCCTGCCCCGGGAACCGGCGGCACAACCGCCAGCAACGGCACATCCGCCTGCAGCGGTGCGGCGCTGCCCAATCGGCGCACAATGATTTTTCCGTCCAGCCTTTCCTGCGGATACGTCTCCATCAGGTAGCTGCGCGCCTGCCCCGAAATGGCCAGGATCCGGTCGCTGCGCCGAAACATCGACGGCCGGAACGGCAGGTAGCCGGACTCTTCCTCATACAGGTCGTAGCGGTGCAGGCGCAGGTTCACGGAAGCCACCCGGGCCCGGATCCACGGCACCAGCACACCGATGCCCATGCCCCAGAAGCTGTAGACGGTGGTCTCGACACCGTCCTCATACATCGCTGCCTTTAACCGGGGGTCGTTCGCCAGCCCCATGCCGGCCATGGCACCCAGCAAATAGGTGCCCACATGACCTGGCAGCCGGCCCGTCCTCAGCTCGGCCAACGTCACCTTGACGAATGTGCCGAGGCTTCGCGGCGAGAGCAGGGCCTTGACCTTTTGAGCCCGGGGTGTCCCGTACAGGCTTCCGCCGAAGCGGACATTGCCCGGCATCTGCGCCATGGCATCGGGCGTGCCCGGGGCATGGTTGAACACCACCACTTCATCGAAGTGTGCCGCCAGGGCAGGCATCTCGGCACCCACGAACACGTGGTCCCCGCTGGGAAAAGGGTATTGGTTGGCAAGCAGGACTAGTCGGCGAACGGCCACGAGGCTTCCTTGGAAATTGTCGAAGGGGTCAGGACCGGGCAACCGCGGCCAGGTACGCTTCATCAAAAAGTGCACCGACAGTCTCGGGTGAAAAGCGTTCCCTGATTGGTGCGGCAATGGATTCGGCGGAAACCGACTTGAAGGCGTCCACAGCATCGACGACGGCGGCCCCCAGCACCTCGGGGCGCGGGTCATCAACGAGCCTGCTGTTGGAGTCGTCGGCATAGTCGCTGAAGCCGCCCACCCGGGTGGCCACCACGGCACGCCCGGCAGCCAGCGCCTCTGCCGCGGAAGTGAAGAAGTTCTCCTGTTCCGTCGGAAGGAAAAAGAGGTCCGCGGCAGACAGGTAGGAAGCAACTTCGGCGGGCCGGACTGACCCGGCCAGGGTGACGGAACCGGCCAGGCCCAACTCGTCCACCAGTGCCTCGCACTCGGCGCGCTGGGGTCCGTCCCCCACCCACGTCAGGTGCGCGGCAATGCCCTGCTCCCGCAGCCAGGCAACAGTCTTGATGGTTGTCAGCGGACGTTTCCGCGGGATCAGCCCGCCCACGGCAACAAGTTGCAGCGGGTTGCCGAATCGGCTGGGCAGGACGGGACCGCGGCCCTTCACAACGCAGGGCACCACCCTGGCCGCGTTGGGCCGGGCAAAGCGCTGCATCTCTGCGGCCAGCTGGCCGGTCACACCCGTGACCACATGCGGGAACCGCAGCACGCGGCGCAGGCCCGAGAGCTTTTCCCACAGCGGCGAGACGCTGGCGGGGTTCACCACGCCGTTCCAGTGTTCAGTGTGCACCCATGGCTTGCCCCGGCCGACGGCCGTCCGCGAAGCCCAGGCCGGCAGTGCCAACAGGATCGAGGAGAACGCCATTGTGTGCACCACGTCGGCCCAGGCCAGTTCCCGCACAAGCAGCCGCTGGCAGGCCAGCAGGGTCAGGGGGTGTTTGGGGTCTGCGGCGACGCGGCGGACGGGGACACCTTCCCATCTGCCGTTGGTGTCGGCCGGCAGGGCCAGCGACGTTCCGAGACGGACGTGCACCACACGCACCTCGTGCCCCTGGCCCCGGATGGCCTCCACATGTTCGGCATTGAACGGCGCCTCAGCAGGGCGCTCCTCGTGGGGGTACCAGGTGGCGATGACCAAAATCTTCATGGGTTCCTTGACGGCGTCTGGGTAGATGGGGGAAAACACGGACAGGCTAGGACAGCAGCGCCGAGGCGCTCATGAAACGCAGCGGCGCCTCGGGATGCAGCAGGGCGGACACATCCCGTGGCAGCCACGTCCGCGGATTGCTGAACGTCCGCCGCAGCGTGGCCAGCGACTTCATGACCGAAGGATCCGGCTCCTGGCGGGCCACCGCGTCAAGCAGCATACGGTCGGCCAGCGACAGCGGCCGGGCAGCCCGCGGCGCGGCAAACAGCAGCCGCCGCGCCACCACGGCCATCTCCGCGGCGTCCTGCGCACACCAGCTGCCGGCCTCGGCCCGCAGCATGACGTGCCCAAAAACGTGCACGCGCAGCAGCTTCGTGACAATCGCCGTCCTGTCCCGGACGGCAAGGCCGGCAAACCAGTCGCTGTCCACGAGGTCGGCAGCAAATGCCAGGTCTTCGGTCACGGAGCGGGACGTCGCCGTCACCCGGACGACGGCGTCGTCGTGCACCAAATACCGCGGCAGGCCACGTCCGTAGCTGATCCGGGCGCCGGAGAACCACAGCGCGGCGGAGAACGACTGGTCCTCCCCCGTGGCATACCGGGTGGGCAAAACAAGGTCAAGGGCGCGGACCAGTGACAGCCGCATGATGCCCAGCGGGGCCGTGCGGTACGTGAGCCTGTCGGCCACCGGATCCAGGCCGGCTGACCGGTTACGGCGCACCACGGGTGTGCGGATCGCCCCACCGCCCGCGTGGGCCATGGGTGCGATCAGCACATCGGCAGAATCACCTTCGGCCCGCTGCACCCACTGTGCCAGGGCGCCGGGTTCCAGCGAATCGTCGCTGCCCATGATCGACACCCAGGTGCCCGTGGCCAGGGAAATACCCTGGTTGAACGGACCGGCGGGGCTCTTGATGCCGTCGGCGTACTCCACAAAGCGAACCCGCTCCCGGTGCTCCGGCGCCACCCGGTCGCGGATGGGCCCGGCCGCAGTGTTGTGGCACACCACCGTGACCCGCAGCCGGCCCGCCAAGGCTGCCTCGGTGGGCAGGCCCGACGCCATGAGGGACGCCACCGTGCGCTCGATGGGCCGGTCGGGCGTGTGCACCGCAATGACCACATCCACAAGCACTGAATCCATATTTACGTTCTCCACCCAGTAAGGTTATCGCGGAACCCCGGAACCACCCCGATACCCCGGAACCGCCCCAGGCAGGAGCCGCCATGCGCCAGAGCATCGAAGTCGCCATCCCCGTGCACGACCCCGCCCGCCCCCTGACCCGCTCCCTGGACTCGGTGCTGGGGCAGCAGCCGGAACTTGCCAGGCTCGGCGTCGAACTTCGCGTCACAGTGGTGTGCCACAACATCTCCGTCGGGGAGATCAAGGCTTCCGTCTCCCCCGAACAAGCAGCGGACGACGCCGTCACCTGGCTTCCCTGCCATGACGGCAGCAAGTCTCCGGCCGGCCCGCGCAACGCAGCGCTTGCGGCCAGTGCCGCAACGTTCCTGTGCTTCCTGGACTCCGACGATTACCTGGAAGCCGGTTCGCTGGGTGCCTGGTGGTTGGCAGCCCAGGAACATCAGGCCGCCGCCGTCATTGCACCGTTGCGAACACCGGACGGCACGATCCTGCGCACCCCGCGGATCCGCCCCGGCAAGCCCGCCGTGCTGGATCCTGTGCGTGACGGGCTGGCCTACCGCAGCCTGCCCTTTGGCCTGCTGCGGCGTGCGGCCCTGCTGGAGTGCGGATTTGGCTACGCCGAGGGCGTCCCGATCGGTGAGGACCTTGAGACCACTGTGAAGTTGTGGTTCAGGGGCGGCAGCATCGTGTACCCGTATGGGGCGCCGGCCTACTGCCAAACGGACGATTCGGGTCCGGCGCGGGTGACCAGCACGCTGCGCCCGCTCGCCGAGGAGTTCCAGTGGCTGGACGCGATGGTCCAGGCCCAGTGGCTGCGCCAGGCGCCGCTGCGGGAACGGCGCACCATTGCGCTGAAGCTCATGCGGATCCACGGCATCGGGGCGCTGCTGCGCCGCGGCCGGCTGCCGGGCACCGGCGCAAGTGCCGTGTGGTCCCCTGCGGAACAGGCCTCCTGGGCGACCATCAGCCGCAAGCTGCAGGACATGGCCGGCGGGGACCTTCCCGCCCTGAGCCGCAAGGATGCGCAGCTGTCCCGGGAGGCGGCAAAGGCGGGCAGCGAGGCGGAGCTGCGGGCCGCCGTCGTGCGTCATTCACAGGCCGGGCGGACAGGCGAACTCGTCACCGACAATCCCCTGGCACTCTTGACCCGTGATTCGGTGCTGCGCCACTATGTGAACGAGGCGCTGCGGGCGAAAACTGGGGTCTTCTCCCTCCGTTAGGCTTGAAGCATGCGGATTTTGAGTGTTGTGGGCGCACGCCCCCAGTTTGTAAAGCTTGCCCCGATAGCCCGGGCCATGGAGGGGCGGGCCGAGCACCTCATTGTGCACACGGGCCAGCACTACGACGAACTGATGTCGGACGTGTTCTTTCAGGACCTTGGCATTCCCGCGCCCGACTACAACCTGGGTGTGGGCTCCGGCAGGCACGGCGAGCAGACCGGAGCCATGATGGCCGGTCTGGAAAAGGTCTTCGAGGAGGCCAAGCCCGATGTTGTGCTCGTCTATGGCGACACGAACTCGACTCTGGCCGCGGCCCTGGCTGCCGTGAAAATGCACATTCCGGTGGCGCACCTGGAAGCCGGGCTGCGCTCCTTCAACCGGCGCATGCCGGAAGAACACAACCGGGTCCTGACCGACCATGCCGCGGACCTGCTGCTCTCCCCCACACAGGTGGGCATGGACCATCTGGCCAATGAGGGCCTGGCGGAACGCGCGGTCATGGTGGGCGACGTCATGACAGATGTCCTGTTCCGTGTCCGCGAACAGCTGTCGGCCGGCAATGAGCCAATCCCTGCCGGCCTCGACGCCGGCGAATACTACGTGTGCACCGTCCACCGCCCGGACAACACGGACGACCCCGCCAGGCTGAAGGCCATTGTGGACTCGCTCGCCGCGCTCAGCAAGCCGGTGCTGCTGCTGGCACATCCGCGGTTGAAGGCCCTGGCGGACAGCCACGGGATCGACCTGGCGGCAGGATCGCTGGTGCTCAGCGAGCCGCTGGCCTATCCGCAGCTGGTCAATGCCGTGGCCAACAGTGCCGGCGTCGTGACCGACTCCGGCGGGCTGCAGAAGGAAGCGTTCCTGCTGCGCGTGCCCTGCACGACCATCCGCCCGGAAACTGAATGGGTGGAAACCGTGCAGCTGGGCTGGAACGTACTTGTCAATGACGATCTGGGCCAGCTTGCGGGTGCCGTTGAGCGTCCGGCCCCTGCGGCAACGGATGCTGCGCCGTACGGCGACGGACATGCAGCGGTGCGCACGGTGGATGCGCTGCTGGACACCTTCGCCACGTAGCCGAAAATGGCGACGGCGGGTTCCGGACGATCATCCGGAACCCGCATTGGCCGCCCCTGCCCGCCCGTCAGGTCACGGCGAACCGCTGCCTGCCGGGCCCGACTGAGGCTTACCCCGGCTGAGACTTACAAGCGCCCCATGACGGCCTGTGCCGCGATCTTGCCGGAGGCGGCCAGGGAGGCGTTCTCCACCACCCAGCCGACCCGTGCTGCGCGAAGCTGTTCGGATGCCGCATCTGCGGAGGAGGAGCCAGTGGCGGAAGCCCCGGCGGAAGGTGTTCCCCCAGCCGCCTCGGCCAGGACCGCAACCATGGCGGCGGCAACGCTGTGCGCGTCATACGGGGCGGCGACGCCCAGCCGGCCCTCCTCGACTATCGCTGCCCCGTCTCCCTGCCCGGCAAAGATGACAGGGGCACCGCATCCTGCTGCGGCGTAAATCTTCGTGGGCTTGGCAAAGTCATAGCCCTGGCCGGGCTTGATGCTGACCAGCGCCCCGGCAGCGCCGCGGATCCATTGCGCCACCTCGGCCGGCGGCACCACGCCGCCAAAGTGGACGCCGCCGGGAACGAGCTGCCCGGCGATTTCCTGCAGGTGCGGTTCATCCGTGCCCTGGCCAAAGAAGCGGATCTCGGCATCCGGAAACTGTTCACGGACCAGCGGCAGTGCCCGGACAAAAATGTCGGCGCCCTGCCATTCACTCATCGTCCCCGTATAAATGAAATAAGGGCGGTCGGTGGAGGCTGCTGTGCCGTGGGGCGTGAAAATGCTGGTGTCCACACCATTGCCCACCACCACAATGCGCTCGGCCGGGACCTTGAACCTGGCGACTTGCTCTGCCACCGGTTCGGACACAGCGATGACTTTGGCAGCACGGCGCAGCACAAACCCTTCAACCGCACCCAGCACCTTTTTCACGACGGGTGAGACGTCCATGGCCGAGAGTGCCTCGCTCCAGATGTCGGCAGCGTAGTAAACATACGGACGACGGCGGATCAGTGAGGAGAGTGCCACAACGACGCCTGTTGTGGGCGGCGGCTCGGACACCACCACATCGGCCGGCGTCGCCAGCAGCCGGAAGAATGCGGGGATGTCGAAACTGAGGTATTGCACGTAGCCGCGCACGTACCCGCCGGCGTCGCGCAGCACGGGCCAGCGCTTGAGCTTGTAGCTTGGCTTGAACACGGCGCTGCCGGAGGGCAGCTTGGTGGTCAGCACCGCCACCTCGGCGCCCTGCTCCACAAGCCCGTCAACCAGGGCTTTCAAGCGGAAAGCCGCCGCCCCCACTTCAGGCGCATAGAGCCTGGTGGCAACGACGACTTTCAAGGGTTCTTGCACAGCCACTAAATCGTGATCCTCACGCTTTGGCCGGTCCGGCAGGATTCCAGCACGGCTTCTGCAACTACCAACGTTTCAAGGCCCTCTGCCATGCTGACTACGTCGCTGCGCAGCCCCAGGACGGCATCCCGGAACGCCTCGTGCTCGGTGCGCAGGGGTTCCGGTTTGGCGATCGCCAGCCGGGTGACGTTGCCCTCGGACACGCCCCGGAAGGCGCCGATGGAGTCCCACTCGGTGGCCACGGTGCCGTTTTCGTAAAACGTCAGGTCCGCCGTGACGGTGTCGGCCACGAAGGCGCCCTTTTCGCCGGTGACGATCGTCAGGCGCTCCTTCATCGGGGAGAGCCAATTCACGAGGTGGTTGGTGATGATGCCGTTTTCCAGCTTGCCGGTGGCCGAGACCATGTCCTCGTGCGGGCGGCCGCTGCGCGTGGTGGTCTGGGCAAAGATTGACTCGTAGTGGCTCTGGGCCAGCCACGCCGTCAGGTCGATGTCGTGCGTGCCCAGGTCCTTGACCACGCCGACGTCGGCAATCCTGGACGGGAACGGCCCCTGCCGGCGGGTGGCGATCTGGTAAACCGCACCAAGCTCACCATCGGCAATGCGCTTGCGCAGTGACTGCAGGGCCGGGTTGAACCGCTCAATATGCCCGACGGCGCCGACGAGCCCCTTGGCGGTGAAGGCGTCCAGGAGGCGCCTGCCCGCGGCGGTGCTGGCCGCGATGGGCTTTTCCACCAGGGTGTGGACCCCGGCCTCGGCCAGGGCGAGCCCGACCTCCTCGTGCATGCCCGTGGGCACGGCTGCAACGGCCATGTCGATGCCGGCGGCAATCAGTTCCTCAACACTGTTCAGGACAGGCAGTTCCTTGGCCACGCCATGCGGGTCGCCGTAGGCATCGGCAACGGCGACCAGCTCAACACCCTCAACTTCCCGGATGACCCGGGCATGGTGGCGGCCCATCATGCCGAGGCCGATGAGTCCTACGCGAAGGTTCGCCATGCTCAGGCACCAGCCTTCACGATGGTGTTGACAGCCGTGACGATGCGTTCCAGGTCATCCTGGGTCAGCGACGGATGGACCGGCAGCGACAGGACCTCCTTGGCCGCAATCTCCGTGTTTGGCAGGTCCTCAACACGGTTGAAGGACGGCAGCCGGTGGTTTGGCACCGGGTAGTACACGCCGGAGCCGATGTTGAACTCGGAGCGCAGGCGCTCGTGCAGTTCATCGCGTCCCTCGGGCACGCGGATCGTGTACTGGTGGTACACGTGCTCGGCGCCGTAGGCCACCTTGGGTGTTCCCACGCCCTCGAGGTTTGCCGTGAGGAAGGCCGCGTTGTCCTGGCGCTGCTTCGTCCAGCCCGTGATCTTCGTCAGCTGGACCCGGCCAATGGCCGCGTGCAGGTCGGTCATGCGGTTGTTGAAGCCCACGAGTTCGTTTTCATACTGGGTTTCCATGCCCTGGTTGCGCAGCAAACGCAGGTTTCGCTCGACAGTGGCGTCCGAGGTGGAGACCATGCCGCCCTCGCCGGAGGTCATGTTCTTGGTGGGGTACAGGCTGAACATGCCGAACTTGCCAAAGGTGCCCACCTTCTTCCCGTTGAGCGCAGCACCGTGGGCCTGGGCGGCGTCCTCGTACAGGTCGATGCCGTGCTTGTCGGCAAGGGCGGCAAAGGCCTCTGCCGCAAAGGGGTGCCCGTACAGGTGCACGGGCATGATGCCCTTGGTGTTCTCGGTGATGAGGGATTCCACGTGGGCCACGTCAAGGGCGTAGTAGTCAAGCTCAATGTCGGCAAAGACGGGCGTTGCACCCGTCAGGGCCACCGAGTTGCCGGTTGCCGCAAAAGTGAAGGACGGGACGATGACCTCATCGCCCGGGACGACGCCGGAGGCCAGCAGGCCCAGGTGCAGTCCCGAGGTGCCGGAGTTCACGGCGACGCCGGCCCGGCCGTCGAGCAGGACGTCGGAGAATTCCGTCTCAAAGGCGGCCACCTCCCTGCCCTGCGCCAACATGCCTGTCGCCATGACGGCGTCGACAGCTGCCCGTTCTTCGGCACCGATAATTGGTTTTGCTGCGGGAATGAAGTCGTGGCTCATGCGTTGTCCTCTACGGCATTCGGGGAGTACTCCTTCAGGAGGTCTCCATCTTCAATGTATTGTGCCCCGGTCTCCGGGCACACCCAGAAACCGCCGTCCTCGGCGAGGGGGAAGCCGGCCTTGCCGACCCAGCCCAGGCGGCGGGCGGGAACCCCTGCCATGAGGGCAAACGGGGGCACGTCCTTCGTCACCACGGACCCTGCCGCGATGGTGGCCCAACGGCCAATTCTCAGTGGCGCAATGCACACGGCACGGGCACCAATGGAGGCGCCGTCCTCAATCGTGACGCCGACGGGCGTCCAGTCGTGCGCGCTCTTAAGGGAGCCGTCGGGGCTCACGGCGCGCGGGTAGGTGTCGTTGGTCAGCACGACGGCGGGGCCGATGAAGACCCCATGGCCCAGCACCGCCGGCTCATACACCAGGGCGTAGTTCTGGATCTTGGAGTTGGCGCCGATGTGCACGCCGTTGCCAACGTAGGCCCCGCGGCCCACAATGCAGTTCTCGCCAAGGACGGCGTCCTCGCGCACCTGGGCCAGATGCCAGATTTTCGTGCCTTCGCCAAGGACAGCCTCGTCAGCAACGTCGGCGCTGGGGGCAATGTAAGTCATGCTGATCCTCCTGATCGAGATCGGATGCGGCCGGGAAAACCCCTTATGCCTTGCCAATGACGCGGTAAGTGATGCCGGGCCACTTCTCAGCCGAGCTTACCCGGCGCCCGTCAATGAATGCTTTCACGCCGGGGAGGTCCGCCGGGGACAGCTCCTTGTATTCGGCGTGGTCAGCCTGCACCACGGCGGCGTCCACGGGCTCGCCCAGGTGGTAGGCGGCGAAGCCGATCTTGGCCAGCTCCGCATCCGTGTACATGGGGTCGTGGACCAGGGCGGTGCCGCCGCGCCGGGCGATGGCCTCCACCGCGTCAAACACGCCGGAGAACGCGGTTTCCTTCACGCCGCCACGGTAGGCAGCCCCCAGCACGACGACGCGTGCACCTGTCAGGTCCCCGTAGGCACCTTCCAGAAGGCCGATGGTGTAGTCAGGCATGGCCGCGTTGGCGGCCCGTGCTGCCCGGACGACCGTTGCTTCGGGGTCGTTCCACAGGTACAGGCGGGGGTAGACAGGGATGCAGTGTCCGCCAACGGCGATGCCGGGCTGGTGGATGTGGCTGAACGGTTGTGAGTTTGAGGCGGCGATGACCTGGTAGATGTCGATGCCGGTCTTGGCGGCGAAGCGGGCAAACTGGTTGGCCAGGCCGATGTTGACGTCCCGGTAGGTTGTCTCGGCCAGTTTGGCCAGTTCGGACGCCTCGGCGGAGCCAAGGTCCCACACGCCGTTGGCGCGGTCAAGGTCGGGGCGCTCGTTGAAGTCAAGCACGGCCTCGTAGAATTCAATGGCCTTGGCGGCGCCGGCGTCGGACAGGCCTCCCACCAGCTTGGGGTATTTGCGCAGGTCGGCGAAGACACGCCCCGTCAGGACACGCTCGGGGGAAAACACCAGATGGAAGTCGGTGCCCTCGGCCAGGCCTGATGCGGCCTCCAGGGCAGGCTTCCAGCGGGTGCGGGTGGTGCCGACGGGCAGCGTCGTCTCATAGGAGACCAGCGTGCCCGGGGTCAGGTGCTTGCCCAGTTCGGCGGTGGCGGCGTCCATCCAGCCAAAGTCGGGGTTGGCCTCGGAGTCAACAAACAACGGCACAACCAGGACCACGGCGTCGGCTCCCGGGACAGCCTCGGCATAGTTCGTCGTCGCCCGCAGTTTTCCGGCGGGGACCAGTTCGGAGAGCTTCTCCTGCAGCTGGGCTTCACCGGGGAACGGCTCCTTGGCGTCATTCACCAGGTCGACGACGGCCTGGTTGACGTCCACGCCAACAACCTCGTGGCCCTTGGAGGCGAACTGGACAGCCAGCGGAAGGCCGATCTTGCCGAGTGCAATAACTGCAATCTTCACGTTGTTTGTAACCTAATCTCTCGAAATTTCTTGACCGCCGGCGAACCAGGCCAAGCCGTTGCCTTGACTATTAGAATATAGAGCTTTGCGTCCCTGCGGTGTCAGCTGAGAGCCAAGCCACAGTTTTGACCTACTGGCACGCGTCGATTCGGTAGAGCCGTGCCGCGCCCTGCTCGTCCAGGAGGGTCAGTCCCGGCGTGTGTGCCAGGTCCTCGGAACTGGGGATGGCCATGCGCATGTCGCTGACCTGGCGGCCGCTGCCAAAGTCCAGGACGTAGCGGGCATCCAAGTGTTGGATGGCCGCACAGACGGCCGGGTTCTCATTGAGATCCGGCAGGTGGGCAAAGATGGTTTTGATCTCCGGACTTTTCACCGAGGCAAGGGACGGCATGATCGTCGGGTAGCCGTCAAGGGCGTAAATGAGCGAGCCTCCGTTGGCCGGATGCCCGATGACGGTGGCGCCTGCCGCAATGTGCTCGGGCGCCCGCTTGATCAGGGCCGCTTCGTCATTTGACAGCAGCCACGAATCGGGCGTTGAGGCGTAGTAGTCGCTGGTTTCCGCCACAGTGGTTTCCACCGCGTTGTTTTGTGCCGACAGGCCCAGGAGCAGGGCTGCCACAACCCCCACGGCGGCAAATGCTGCGGCCCGGGGCGTGGCTGCCAGCGGGCCGGTGGGGATCCGTTCCACTGCCAGGTCGAAGGCCCGGACGGCGCCCACGACCATGACCGGCAGCGCCGTGACGGGCAGCAGCGCCGCCAGTCTGTTGCTGTCGTTGAAGAAAACGCCCGTGATGGCGTGCCGCAGCGCCTCGGCGGGGAAGCTGGACACCACCACGAAGAACATGAGCGCCACGAGGAAGGGGCCCAGCACCCAGAGGCTGCGCCGCTGGACGCAGGCCGCCACAATTCCCAGCAGCGTCAGCAGGAACACCGGCCAGGAAAAGAGAACCTGCAGCGGCGAGGTGGCCAGCGCTTCACCCACGGCCACCGGGAGGGTGAGCGTTGGCGGCCAGTGGGAACCTGCCGCGCTGGGCCGAACCCGGTCCCAGGCCACCGCAAACACGATCAGGTACAGCACCACGGCCACCGTTGCGGTGGCCAGGGCAGCCACCGGGAACCTGCGGGCACCAAAGAGCCGGACCAGCCAAAAAAGCAGCAGCGGGATCGTGAAGGCGGCCAGCGCCATGACGATGTTCGGATGTGCCAAAGCCAGCCCGGGGGCGCCCACGACGAGCAGGGCCGTGCCGGGAAGCGGGCCGGTCCTGGGTTTTACGGAGAGTTTGAGGACATCGGCCACCAGGGCGATGAACACCGGGAGAAGCGCGATCGCCAGGAAGTTTGGATACAGCACACCCCAGCCAAGGGCGAGGAACGGGAACGCTCCGAAGCTGCCTGCCATGGCACCGGCGACGAGCAGCACAGCCGGCCGGTTGCCCGCCACGCGGGTGGCCAGGAACATGCAGGCAAGGGTCCACACCAGTGCGCCGATGACAATGTTGACGCTGTTCACGGCCACGGGCAGCGGCACGTTCATGACTTCCAGCGTCAGCGCCACGAGGTTGTGCCAGGCGAAGGGGTACACGCCGGAGGGCCCGTTGTGGATCATGGCGCCCACCGACAATGCGGAGCCGTTCCCGGATTCCACGATCGCGCGGATGGCGCTGAGGTGGTGGACGTTGTCGTACGTTTGCGAGATGTTCTCCGGCGCGATGAACGTCCGGGTCAGATTGGCCCAGATCGCGGCCACACCAAAGGCGAGCCCGCCAATCCCGGCCAGGACCACGGCGGGAGTGGTGCGGGGCTGGGAGCCGGCGGCCGGCGTCGTGCGTGTCCTTCTGCCCCCCACCTGCCCGCGAACGACGGCGAGGCGGGCGGCGACGAGCCTGCGCACACCCCAGGCGGCGGCTGCTGTGCCAAGGGCCAGCACGGCCAGCACCACCGGGTTCCACGGCAGGCCGACGGCGCCGGCGGCAATGGTTCCGACAGCCACGAGGCTGACTGTCAGGGGCGCCGCGGCGGCCAGCCAGGCCAGGCCGCGGGCACCCATCGCCCGGCCCAGGATGGCGCCGGGCACGAAGATGACCAATGCGGCGACCACAATGGTCGGCACCGTCTCAAACCAGCTCATGAATGTACCGTATTCCGCAGGCCGCCGGGGCTATGGCTGCTGTGCGTAGCCATTCGGGTTCTCCGCCTGCCAGCGCCAGTGGTCGGCGCACATTTGGGCCAGGTTGCGGTGTGCCGACCAGCCCAGGTCGGCCAGTGCAGCCGACGGGTCGGCATAGCTGACGGCGGCGTCGCCGGGGCGGCGGGCGGCAAATTCAAAGGGAATGGGCTTGCCTGCGGCGTCGCCGAAGGCCTGGATGACTTCCAGCACCGAGGAGCCGTTTCCGGTGCCAAGGTTCCAGGTGAACACGCCTTCGTGGCTGGTCAGGTAGTCCAGTGCGGCCAGGTGGCCGGCGGCGAGGTCCATGACGTGGATGTAGTCCCGCACGCCGGTGCCGTCAGGGGTCGGGTAGTCGTTGCCGAACACCATGACCTTTTCGCGGCGGCCGACGGCAACCTGGGCGACGAACGGCAGCAGGTTGTTGGGAATGCCTGTGGGGTCTTCGCCAATGCGGCCGGACTCGTGGGCGCCCACCGGGTTAAAGTAGCGCAGCAGGGCCACCCGCCAGGTGGGATCCGCGGCGCCCAGATCGGTGAGAATGTCCTCGACCTGTTCCTTGGTGCGCCCGTAGGGGTTCGTCGCATCCAACGGCATCTTCTCGATGAGCGGCACTTCCTCGCTGGCACCGTACACCGTCGCGGAGGAGCTGAACACGAGCGAGCGGACGCCGTGCCTGTCCATGGAGGCCAGCAGGTTCAGGGTCCCCACAATGTTGTTTTGGTAGTAGCGCAGCGGCTCGGCCACCGACTCCCCCACAGCCTTCAGGCCGGCGAAGTGGATCACCGAGTCAAAGCCTGCGGAGGCAAACAGCGCATCCACTCCTGCGGCGTCGAGCAGGTCCAGCTCGGCAAACTCCGGGTGCCGCCCCGTCAGTTCCCCAACCCGCCGCAGGGACTCCGCCGAGGAGTTCGCCAGGTTGTCAAGGACGACGACGTCGTGCCCGGCTTCGAGCAGGCTCAGAACCATGTGCGAACCGATGTAGCCGGCACCACCTGTGACCAAAACTTTCATGGATTCCATTTCTATTTCTCCAGGTATTCGGCCAGGCGCGCTTGCGCGGATGCCGGTGTGAAGCCTGTGGATTTGATGCGGGCCAGGTCAAGGACGCTGTTTAGCGGCCTGGGTGCTGCTTCCTTGCCCTTGAAGTACTCTTCGGTGCTGACACCCGTGACGGCGTCGCGGTTGTGGCCGGTGAGTTCGTAGACGTCGGCGGCGACGTCGGCCCAGGACTGGGGGTCGCCGTCGTTGCTGAGGTTGTACACACCGTACTCCGCTCCGGAGCCGAGCAGGTGCAGGATGCCTGCGGCGATGTCCCCGGTGAAGCTGAGCCGGCCGATCTGGTCGTTGACCACGCTCGGTGCGATGCCCCGCCCGGCCAGTGACGCCATGGTCCGCACAAAGTTGCCGCCCTCGCCGATGACCCAGCTGGTGCGCACAATGTAGTGGCGGGGAACGGTCGCCGCAACAGCGTCACCGGCGGCCTTGGACTGCCCGTACACGCCCAGCGGGGTGAAGGCCTCGTCTTCGCCATGGCTTTCGGCGGTGCCGTCAAAAACGTAGTCGCTGGAGACATGGACCAGGGTGATCCCGTGGGCTGTCGCAGTCGCGGCCAGCTTCGCCACGGCCGTGGCATTGATGGCCCACGCGGCCCGGCGCCCCTCGGGCGTCTCGGCAGTGTCCACGGCGGTGTACGCGGCGGCGTTGATGATGGTGGCGTAGTTCTTCCAGTTCCTACCGGTGTAGGAGGCATCCGCGGTGAGGTCAAAGTCGGCACGGGCGGCAAACTCAACGCTGGCATCGCCGTCGTACGCGGCCCGCAACGCCTTGCCAAGCTGCCCGTCGGCACCGAGCACCAGGGTCTTCCTGCCCGCCATCGGGGCGACCTCGGCCAGGCGCGGGTGCCCCTTGTCCTTCTCCGAGAGCTCGGCCGTTGCCAGCGGGATCGGCCAGGGGATCGCGGCACTCTCGTCCGCCAGGTTCAAGAAGGTGTACCGGCCCTGGGCGTCCGCTGACCAGTGGTCGTTGACCAGGTAGGTGTAGGCCGTGTTGTCTTCCAGGGTTTGGAAGGCGTTGCCGACACCGCGCGGGATGAAGATGGCCTGGGAGGGGTCCATTTCGGTCGTGAACACGGCACCAAAGGACTCGCCCGCACGCAGGTCCACCCAGGCACCGAAGATCTTCCCTGTCGCCACGGAAATGAACTTGTCCCACGGCTCGGCATGGATGCCGCGGGTGGTGCCGGCCTTTTCATTGAAGGAAATATTGTTTTGCACCGGGGTGAAGTCCGGCAGCCCCAACGCCATCATCTTCGCCCGCTGCCAGTTTTCCTTGAACCAGCCCCTGTTGTCACCATGCACCGGCAGGTCATACAGGACGACACCGGGAATCGGGGTTTCGGTGGCCGTGAGTTTCTTGGCGAATTCCAACGTCATCGCTACTGCCCCTGTTCCTTGTACTTCGCCTCGGTCGCAGCCTTCTGCGGACGCCACCAGGCCTCGTTGTCCCGGTACCACTTGATGGTGTCCTCGATCCCGGCATCAAAGTTCGCAAACGACGGCGCCCAGCCCAGCTCGGTGCGCAGCTTGCCGGACTCGATGGCGTAGCGCAGGTCATGGCCGGGCCGATCGACCACATGGTCATAGGCGTCGGCCGCCAGGCCCATGTGGGTCAGGATCAGTTCAATGACGTCCTTGTTGTTCTTCTCACCATCGGCACCAATCAGGTACGTCTCGCCAATGCGGCCCTTTTCCAGGATCGCCAGCACAGCCGAGGAATGATCGTCGGCATGGATCCAGTCCCGCACATTCTCGCCCTTGCCATAGAGCTTGGGACGGATCCCGTCGATGACATTGGTGATTTGGCGCGGGATGAACTTCTCCACGTGCTGGAACGGGCCGTAGTTGTTGGAGCAGTTGCTGATCGTGGCCGCCAGGCCGAAGGAACGCACCCAGGCACGCACCAGCAGGTCCGAGCCGGCCTTCGTGGACGAATACGGGCTCGAGGGGGCATACGCCGTCTCCTCCGTGAACCGCTGCGGCTCATCCAGGGCCAGATCGCCATACACCTCATCGGTGGAGATGTGATGGAAACGCGTGCCGTGCTTGCGGGCCGCCTCAATGAGCGTGTACGTGCCAATGATGTTCGTGTCCAGGAACGGGCGCGGATCATGCAGCGAATTGTCATTGTGCGACTCCGCCGCATAATGCACCACCGCGTCGGCAGCAGCGACCAACCCGTCAACGAGTTCCGCATCACAAATATCACCCTGCACAAACGCAAAACGATCAGCAGCCAGGCCCTCCAGGGAGACCAAATTACCGGCATAGGTCAGCTTGTCCAACACCGTCACATGCATGCCGGTATTTTCAAGGACGTAATGGACAAAGTTGGAGCCAATGAACCCGGCACCACCGGTCACAAGGAGTTTTCGCATGGATCCAGCATACGGGAACGCACCCCGTCCCAGCCGGAGCGGATAGGCTTTAGGCGGGCTGCAGCGTGCAGCCCAACGGATCACCGTGCCATGGTCCGGGCAGCACCGGCTGCCTGGATGTTGGTGGACACAATCACCCGGGAACGACGACGGCGCTCATCTCCCGCAGTCCCCCGCGGCTTGGCGGGTGGGCGGGAAACAGCGGGACCAGGCACAAACGGACGTGCTGCGGGCTGCGGCGCACCCCATGGCGGACAGGCATTTCATGCCAATTGCGCAGGGCTGTCGGCGTGGCGCCGTGGGGTAAGCTGACTACGCAACATACGGAGGAGCATTTTGAAGAAATTCTGGGCGAGCATCGCCCTGGCAACAGCCTTGGTCGCAGCGGTTTCCGGCTGCACGATCGTGGACAAGGAAGCTCCCGTTCCCCTCGCCGTGGACAGCGCCACCACCGAACCGGCAGCCCCGGTCTATCCCGAAGCCACCGCGGACGTGGACACCCGGCTTGTGGTGACAGTCCTGGACGGCAACGGCTTGGGCATCAACACCCATCAGCTGTTTTGCGCCGGCTCAACAGCCGTCAGCCCCACAAACCTTCCCGACGCCGACGCTGCGTGTACGGTGGTGGAAACCTCTGCGGACCTGTTTGACGTTGAGCCCAAGCCGACAGACGACAAGAAATGCACCGGCACGGGAAACCAGGTGGTGGCTGATGTCTTTGGTGAATCACAGGGCAAGCACGTTCGTGTTTCGTATTTGCGGGACAATCTGTGCAACGCCAAAGTCTGGGACAGCCTGACACCTCTCATTGGACTTGGCTAGACGTGTCGCCGTCGGCAGCCGGCAAGGGCAAAAGCCTGTCCTCAGTGGGGCTGTCATCCCTTGTCGCCGCGGCCAGCGGCTACCTGGTGCTCATCGTCGCCTCACGCAGCCTGACCCCCGCTGAAAACGCCAACTTCCTCGCATTCTGGGGTGTGCTGCTGGGCATGTTCGGGGTGCTCACCGGGTTGATGGCGGAAGCCACCCGGGCGGTGAAGTCCCGCTCCATGCGCCAGCACAACGACAACACACCCGGCGCCCCCGTCCTGCCTGTTTCACTCATGATCGGCGCCGCCGCAGCCCTCCTCGTCGCCCTGTGCAGCCCCTGGTGGATGCCTGCCTTGATCCCGAATGCCCCGCCCCTGCTATGGCTGGGCATCGCACTTGCCGTCCTGCTGTACGCCGGCCACATTGGGCTGGCAGGTGCAACAGCCGGTTTTGAGCGTTGGGGAACCTACTCTTCACTGGCAGCCACCGAAGCCGTCTTCAGGCTGCTGGTCATGGCCCTGGCCGCCTTCCTCGGCGGAAGCCTGGCCGGACTTGAATTTGGTGCCTTGAGCGGCACCCTTGTTTGGCTCTACTTCGCCCTCATGAGCAAAGGCGGCCGCGCCGGCCTGCGCGCACGAGCCGATGTGGGGGTGCTCCCCTACGTTGTTCGCTGCGGACTTGCGATGGCCACCGCAGCCGCCACCGCCATCCTTGTCACCGGACTGCCTGCAGTGATTAAAATTGCCGCCGACCCAGCCGATTTCGCCCTGGCAGCCCCCCTCCTGCTCGCCATCTCCCTGACCCGGGCGCCCATCATGATCCCGCTGCAGTCATTTCAGGGCGTCGTCATGACCGCCTTGATCCATTCGCAGCGCCCGGCCCACCACGTGCTGGCCAAACCGTTTGCCGCCATCCTCGCCCTGGGCCTGGTCGGCGGTGTGCTGGCAGCCATCGTCGGCCCCTACATCATGCTCATCTTCGGTCCCGACTACTCCGTTGACGGGTGGCTGCTGGGGGCATTGACATTCGCCGCCGCATTCATGGCAATCCTCACACTCACCGGCACTGCAGCAATGGCCTTGGGCCGGCACCGCCTCTACCTTGCCGGCTGGGTCCTCGCAACGGTTGTGTCGGTGGCGATACTCTTCGTGCCTGCTCCGCTGGAACAAACAGTTGTGGCCAGCCTTTTCGCCGGCCCCATTCTCGGTGCCCTGGTCCACGCCGCCGGCGTGCTCCGCACCGGGACCACGACGCCCCTGGTCCCGTCAATCCCCAAGGATTCCATCGATGGCTAACAGCCCCCGAGTCTCAATCATCATGCCGTGCTTCAACGCCGCCGCCACAGTGGAACGGGCCATCAGCAGTGTCCTGGGCCAAACCTTCACCGACTTTGAGCTGATAGTCGTCAACGACGCCTCCACCGACAATACGGTTGATGTCGTCAAGGCGGTGATTTCCGCCACCGCCGAATCCCGCGTGCGCCTGATCGACATGCAACAGAACATCGGGCCATCGGGTGTGCGCAACGAAGCCTTGCGTGCCGCCTCCGGAACCTTCGTGGCCTTCCTGGATTCCGACGACGAATTCCTCCCCGCGTTTCTTGAGCACCACGTGGCAGCGTTGGGCGAAGGGGTGGACATTTCCATTGCGGGCCATTTCGTGGTCCGGCCCGACGGAAGCGAAACACCGCGACACAGCCAGTTCCTTGGACAAGGCACCGGGCTGGAGGCCATGCGCGCCGCCATGCTGGACAACATCCTTCCGTTCGCCTGGGACAAGGTCTACCGGCGTACACTTTTCGACGACGTCCGCTTCCCTGAAGGCTCGACCAGGTTCGAAGACATGACGATCAACATCCTGCTCGACTCCCGGGCGCGCACAGTCACCAGTGCCGCGGTGCCGTTGAACCGCTACTACATCTCCTCCGAGTCCTTGACCTGGGGCAAAATTCCGGCCAGAAGCGACTCGGACCTGGCCCTGGCCGACCTCCACGCCCACCTTCCCGAGGAATTGCGCAAGGGGCGTTTCGCCAAACCGTATGCAACCATGAGGCTGCTCATCACCATGATCATCGCCCAAAGCGCCATCATGAAACTTGCCCACCAGCCCGAGGCCCGCGCGACCATCGACGACTGCCGACGCACACTCCCGGTGTCATGGATCATTTCAGCGGCAACCGTCAAGCCCCAATTTGCCGCCGCAGCCCTCCTGTTGAAAGTGGCCCCAAACACATTCGCGAAGATCTATCTGCGGCATTCGGCGAACAGCTACGGTTTGGACTAGCCACGGCAAGCCAGCACGGGCCGGACCGGGCCCCTGAACCCATTCCCCTGCACACGATTGGTATAGATTGGAAACCATGACCCAACCATTCCTACAACGAGTCCTCGTCATCATGCCGGCTTGGAACGAGGGTCTGGCTGTCGGCGACACCGTCCGCGAAGTGTTGGCACGCCCGGAAAAATACGACATCCTCGTCGTCGACGACGGTTCGACGGATAACACCTCCCAGGTTGCGGCCGCGGCCGGAGCCACTGTGCTCCACCTGCCCTTCAACCTCGGCGTCGGCGGTGCCATGCGCGCAGGCTTTAAATATGCCAGCCGAAACCATTACGACGTCGTCATCCAGGTCGATGCAGACGGCCAGCATGACCCGAAGGACATTGCCGTTGTGCTCCAGGGGCTCGACAACGCAGACATCTCCATCGGCGCCCGATTCGCTGACAAGGGAACTTATACAGTCACCGGTCCGCGAAAGTGGGCCATGATTTTTCTTGCCCGGACCATCTCCGCCCTCGCCGGCACCCGGCTGACGGATGTCACCTCAGGTTTTCGTGCCGCCAACGCCCGGGGCATCGCCCAATATTTGGACCACTACCCGGCAGAGTATCTGGGAGACACCATTGACTCCCTGGTGGTGGCGATTCGATCAGGCTGCAAAGTCACCCAGGTTCCTGTTGAAATGCGGGCACGCCAGGCTGGCACCCCCAGTCACAACCCTGCCAAGGCGGCCATGTACCTGGGCCGGAGCATTTTTGCCTTCCTGTTTGCGCTGACGAGGAAACCCTCCACCATTGTCCATGCCGAAGCTGAAGTCAAGGTGAATTAGGCAATGTCGGTTATCGCCGCTTTTATACTTTCGCTGCTCATCGTCCTGCTTGTTTTTGACATGCTGCGACGAAAGAAAATCCGGGAAAAGTACGCTGCCCTGTGGCTTGTCGTGGGCCTGTCCATGCTTGTCCTCGCAGCGTTTCCCCGGCTGCTCGAGTTCGTTGCTGACATTCTCAACGTGCAGGTCCCGTCGAACCTGCTCTTTGCAATGAGCATCGTGTTGGCCCTTGGCGTCTGCCTCCATCTTTCCTGGGAAATCTCGGTGGTTGAAGATGAAACCCGGGTCTTGGCCGAGGAAGCTGCAATTCTGCGGGCCCAACTGGACAAACTCGAGCAAAGAATTAATGTCTTGACCAGCCAGACCAGCCCGCCCAGCCAGGGGAATTCGTCGATGCCTGACGTTTCGCCGCAACACGAAGAATAAGCCCACCAGGCTTTGCCCCTGTTTCCGGGGAGAAAGAGACGTACCCACAATGCCTTTGGACATCTTCATTCCGTACTGGGGAGATCCCGGTTACATGAAAGAAACAGTCAACAGCGTCCTGGCCCAGACCAGTGACAACTGGCTGTTGACGGTGGTGGATGACGCCTATCCGAATCTTGAAATTCAGGAATTCGTCACAGGCCTCAAGGATGACCGCATCAAGTACATCCGCAAGGAGCAAAACGGCGGCATCACGGCGAACTACCGCACCTGTGTGGAGCTTGCCACGGAAGAGGTCATGGTCATTCTTGGCTGTGATGATGTCCTGCTCCCGAACTATGTGGAAACAATCTCAGCAGCGCATGAGAGATTCCCCAACGCCGCGATCATCCAGCCCGGCGTGCAGGTCATCGACGAAAACAGCGTGGTGGTCAAAACCATCGTTGACACGATCAAGCAGCGGCTTGTCCGTCCGCATGGCAATGGTCCGCAGCTTGTCTCGGGCGAATCCATCGCCGCCAACTTGATGCACGGCGACTGGCTTTACTGGCCGTCCCTGGCTTTCCGCACCGACAGGATGCGTGCCGTTGATTTCCGCGACGGCTTCCCCATCATTCAAGACCTTGCCTTGATCATGGACATGATTTATGCCGGTGACCAGCTGCTGATCGAACCCACCGTGTGCTTCTCCTACCGGCGCCACTCAAACAGCGCCTCGTCGTCGAAATTGATCGACGGCTCACGGTTTGTCGGTGAACGGGACTATTTTGCCGTTGCCGCCGGCCAGGCAGGCGACATCGGATGGACAAAGGCCGAGCGGGCCGCCAAGTTGCGCCTGACCTCCAGGGCGCACGCCCTTGCCCTCGTCCCCAAAGCCCTGCTGGCCCGGGACACCAAGGCCGCCGGGACATTGGCACGCCACGCCTTCGGCTCGTAAACAGACTTCACTGCTTTAGGGCTCCATCATCATTTCGAGAAAGAAACCTACAATGAACAATTCCCCTGAACAACGGACGGAAACCGTCCTCGTCACCGGTGGCGCGGGATTCATTGGATGCGCCATTTCCGCATCCCTGCTCCAGGCCTTCAACCGGGTGGTCGTGGTGGACAACCTGCACCCCCAAATCCACGAATCCGGCAAACGCCCGGACGAACTGGCCGACGGAGTTGAATTGATCGTCGGGGACATTACCGACGCAGCAATGTGGGACCGGGTCCTGCCCGACGTTAAACCTGATGTCGTCATCCACCTGGCGGCTGAGACCGGGACCGCGCAGTCGCTTGAAGAGTCGACCCGCCACACCCTCGTCAACGTTGTCGGCACCTCACAGCTCCTGGACGGCCTGCTCCGGAACAAGGCGCTCCCCCGCCGCATCGTGTTGACTTCCAGCCGCGCCGTGTACGGCGAGGGCGCCTGGCGCAAGGCTGACGGGGCTCTGTTCTACCCCGGGCAGCGGACCAGCGAGACCCTGGACAAATCCGAGTGGGATTTCCCGGGTGCCGAGCCCACAGCCATGAAGGCCGCCGAGGTCTTCCCTGCACCCGTGAGCGTGTACGGCGGCACGAAGCTGGCACAGGAAAACATCCTGCAAGCCTGGGCCAAGTCCTATGGCGTGGAGACGGCCATCCTGCGCCTCCAGAACGTGTACGGGCCCGGACAGTCCCTGATCAACCCCTACACGGGCATCATGAGCCTCTTCTGCCGCATGGCCATGGGCTCGCGCTCCATCCCCTTGTACGAGGACGGCGAGGTCCGTCGCGACTTCATCTTGATTGATGACATCGCCTCGGCAGTGGTGGCCGGCGCCACCTCCGCACAGACCCACCCCACACCCTTGGACATCGGCTCCGGGGAATTCCAGACCATTGGCACGGCCGCCGCGACGATTGCCACACGCTACGGCGCCCCGGCCCCCCACGTGACCGGCCAGTACCGCCAGGGCGACGTCCGGCACGCCTGGGCCGACATCACCGATGCCAAGCGCGTCCTGGGCTGGGAACCGCGTTACAACTTGCAGCAGGGCATCGCACGGCTGGCCGACTGGATCGATGTCCAGCCGGATGTGAAGCCCGCATAATTCACCCCCTGTGCCGTTGAAGGCCCCGCCCCCTGTCCGGGGTCGGGGCCTTCAACGTTTGTACCAGCCGTCTGCGGCGGCTATTTCACGTTCCAGCCCGTGGCGGCCTCGAACTCACGTTTAAAGACGGGCGTGAGGGTTTCCATGTACGTCCGGGTGATGTGGTTGTCGTCCTTGTAAACAATCACATTGCCAATGATGGCAGGGCAGTTCGTGTCGTTGCACAGATAGTCGGTGAAGTCCAGGAACTTGGTGTCCGGCAGGCTTGCGGCGACGGCCTCCGTGGGCGAAACATCGTTGAAGACGTCCACCTTTTTGGCGCCACATCCGACGTCGTCAGCGGGCGATTCCTCAAGGCACTCGGGCACGTTTTGGGGAATTCGCGGCGTATCCCGCACGGCCACCACCTCGATGCCTGCAGTATTCAGTGTCTTCACTGCGTCGACCCAGGAATTGTCGAGCTCTTCCGGAACTCCCCAGAGCACGTTGGTGCGGGTGCTGGTCGTGACCACGAGATCCGGTTTCATTGCCAGCACCTTGGCCATCGTGTCCTTGTTGAATTCAACGCAGCTGTCGGTGATTCCTGTCGAGGTGTCCTCACCCAGGGGGCAATATCCCTTGGTCAGCGAGGTGATGCTCCAGTCATTCTTCTTGGCCATTTCCAGCAGCGGGGTATTGAGGACATGCGCGTGCGAACTGCCCATCACCACGATGGATTTCTTGCCGTCGTCAATGCCGTTGTTGCACAGGTTCAACAGCTCTTTTCCATTTGCCTTGCAGCTCCCGCCTTCGAATTTGGGCCAATCGTCGGGCATTGCCGTTTTGGTGGGCAGCAATTGCGCCCCGGGGTCGGCGCGGTCCACAAAGTCGGGAGACAGGGATGCTGCCCCGGGATTGTTTTTTGCGGCCTGGGCCAGCAGGGCCTGGTTCTGGAGGTGGCCTTGCAGTTGCCAGCCGGCCAAGGGAACACCCACCAGTGTCACGCATACGAGAATGACGGCCAGCGCCCTGCGCCGTTTTTGTGCAATCAACTTGTTGCGCCGCAGCGGCGTGTCGATGAACTTCGTCGCCAACGACGCGGCTGCAATGGATGTCAGGATTATTCCAAGACCCGCAATGGGGCCGGCGTGGGAATGCCCCGACACGACCAGATACGTCACCAGCAGGGGCCAGTGGAACAAATACAGCGCATAGGAGCTGTCACCCAGCTTCACCAGCGGCTTCCAGCTGAGGAAACGGTCAGCACCGACGTTGCTGTCGGTGGCACCGGCCACAATCACGCAAGCAGCTGCCAGGGTCGGCCACAAGGCCATGTAGCCCGGGAACTGCTGGCCAACCTGCAAAATGATGCCGCAGGAAAGCATGGCGACGATGCCCAGCCAGCCGAGGACGATGCGGGTTGGACGGCGGAACTTAAGATAGGGCAGGAACAAGGCCAGCAGTGAACCAAGCGCGAATTCCCACAGCCGCGTACGCGTGTCAAAGTAGGCGAAGGCCTGGTTGTTGGCAGTGGTGATGATTGAGAAGACCAGGGAAACGGCGAAGACGGTGCCAAACATCAAAATCAACAGTGGCCTGATGCGCAGCCGCCACCGCCGGGCCACAACGGCCGCCAACGCAAAGATCAGTGGCCAGAGGATGAATATCTGCCCTTGGATGGACAACGACCAGAAATGCTGCAGCGGGCTGGCGACACTGTGCTCAGCCGCATAGTAGTCCACGGATTCAGACGCCAGGAACCAGTTCTGGAAGTAAAACAAGGACGCCCAGGTTTCGCCGAAAATGCCGGCCCACCGCTCCTCGGGCAGGAAAAGCCGGGTTGCCCCCAAGATGGCCAAAAGGGTGACTGCAATGAGCGGCAACAGCCGCTTGAACAAATGGACCCAGTACTTCAGCAGTTCAAGAGGCCGCCCGGACTCCAGCTTTCGGGTGAACTGGCCGGTCAGCAGAAACGCTGAGATGAGCAGGAAGATGTCCACGCCACCGGAAATTCTGCCAAACCAGACATGGTAGGCGACCACCATGAGGACAGCCAGGGCTCTCAGGCCCTGTACCTCAGGCAGGAATTTGCGTACCGCAACTTGTGAAGCTGCAGGCTGCTTCACAGCTGCTCTGCGCCCGGTTGGCCGCAGTCTCGTGGTGGTGCCTTGCGTCATGGATTTTTACCTCTAGATGATGTCGTTGCCGCAGCTGCGGCACGGATCCCCCAACGGAGTTTATCAATCCGTTACCAAACGTTCACCTATTGGGTTGAATCTCACACCGGATGCGGCGGGCCCGCCGCGGCCGGCCAAAGCTGCATTGACCGCCCTGGCTGCCTTGAATCAACGTACATCCCGGGTCTGCCCCGGATGCGGCGGGCTGCCCGGCCCCACGGTGCCGACAGCGTCGAGGGCCGGCACGGCCGTGTTTCGTTTCACCCTGGCCCCGCGAACCCGGCGCATGATGGGACGTTCCACGAAGAGCCAGCTTCCCGCTGCAAGCGGGACTGTCAGGACGGCTGCGGCGAGGCCAAACCACAGCAGGCCCCATTCATGCACACCGAATACTGCAAGAAGCTGCTGGACAGCAAAGGCATAAATGTAGATGCCGTAGGAAATATCGTTTTTGGCGATCAGCTTCGGCTGCTTGATGACAGTCGAGAGCCAGATGATCCCATAGGTGACAAACAAGGCAGATGCCTGCACACCCCAGCCGGGCACCGTCGAGGCAATAATGTAGGCCAACACCAGTGAAAGCACGCCCGGGATCCAGTGGAAGCCAATCTTGTCCTTCCACATGAACACAACAGACCCACCGAAAAAGAACGGAAGGAGTCCGAGCATCAGGACAACATCAAAATTATCGTTTGTGATTCGGCTGATTGATTCCACGTTGGCCTGTGCAACAACCGACAGGACAAACGCCAGGCTGAGGGGCCAAGGTGAGCGCCTGATGAAGGCGAAGGTTCCCAGCGCGGCGATGATCAAGTAGCACAGGAACTCGTAGTACAGGCTCCACAGGGACCCGTTCCAAGCGCCCTCGTAGGGAACATTCAACGGGGTACCTGCGATGTCATGAAATGGCATTTGCAAGAAAAAGTTGGAGACGAGGAAGTTTAGCGGCGAATGTGAAGTGGTGAAGTAACCCTCGAGAGTCCCCTTGTTCGCCACGTACCCGATGGGGGCAAAAACCAATACCATCATCAGCAGGCAGACCCAGAAGGCCGGCATTATTCTGGCGATGCGGTTTACCAGGTAGGGTCCGAGCGCATTGGACCAGCGGCTGGAAGTAATTAAATAGCCGCTAATCCCGAAGAATCCGGCCACCGCCCAACCGCCCAGGGAGTCCCCGGCGAACACCGGTTCACCGTGCCTTCCGGCCAATGGCCAGCAGTGGTGGACAAGGACGGCAAAAGCCAGAACCAACCTGATGAGGTTCAAGCTGTTATTGCGGGGGTCAAGCAACGTTCCAAACCACGTCGTGCGCGCTTCGTTGCCTTGCAGGTTTCTACTGCTCAATTAATATCTAAACTTTCAACTCATGACCTGCAGGAGAACTATCGTCGTTGACGTTATTCCGCTCGCGTCTCTGTCTCGTGCAACTGGGGGCCTCCGTTTGCCATCTGCCGACTTATACGGCGATGATTACCGTATGCGCGGAATTATCCTTGCGGGCGGAACTGGCTCGAGATTGCATCCAATTACTCATGGTATCAGCAAGCAACTGGTGCCGGTCTATGACAAACCCATGATCTATTACCCCCTGTCGACGCTGATTCTCGCCGGTATCAGGGATATTTTGGTGGTCACAACACCACACGATGCCGAGCAGTTCAGGCGGTTGCTGGGCGACGGATCACAATTTGGAGTTTCAATTAGCTACGTCAAGCAGGAATCACCCGACGGACTCGCCCAGGCCTTCATTCTCGGCGAGGACCACATCGGCAATGACACTGTGGCACTGGTGCTCGGTGACAATATCTTCTATGGCCCCGGCATGGGGACGCAGCTTCGCAGGCATGCCGACATCGACGGCGGTGCTGTTTTTGGCTATTGGGTGAAGGATGCAAAGTCCTATGGCGTCGTGGAATTTGACGACGAAGGCACCGCCATCTCCCTGGAGGAAAAGCCAGAGGTTCCCAAGAGCCACTACGCCGTTCCTGGACTGTACTTTTATGACAACGACGTCGTGGAGATCTCCAAGGCGCTCAAACCGTCTCCCCGTGGCGAACTGGAAATCACCGACGTCAACCGGACCTACCTGGAACGGGGCAAACTGCATGTGGAGATTCTCCCGCGTGGCACCGCATGGTTGGACACGGGCACCTTCGAGGACCTCAACAACGCCTCAAACTTTGTCCGGACAGTTGAGAGCAGGCAGGGGCTGAAAATCGGCGCACCTGAGGAGATCGCGTGGCGGCAGGGGTTCCTGACGGATGACGACCTGCGTCGCAGGGCCGAGCCGCTCCTGAAGAGCGGCTATGGCGCCTATCTGTTGTCGCTGTTGGAAGCCTGACGCCAACACTTCCAGATGCACAAAAACCCCGGTCCATGGACCGGGGTTTTTGTGTTTGGCGGCTGGGAGCCACCGAGGGCCCGCAGGCGAGCGGGCGGGCGGGCACTGCTACCAGCAGGCGGTCACCTTGTAGAGTTTGGCGGCGTCACCCTCATGGTCAATGAGTTCAAGTGCCGGGGATGATGACACGTCCAGCAGCCCGCCGTATCCCGGCATGGTTCCTGTTACGGTCTGGGTGCCGAAATCCAGCAGGTACTTGACGTTGAGCTTGCGCACCGAGTCACACACCCAGGGGAATTCCTTGGCACTCTTCAACCCGGCATTGACGATGTCGATATCGGCACCGTGTGTCGTGAGAATATGAGGCTGGAGGGCTTCCCGGCCGGAGTATGCGTACGCCAAGGCGGCGCCGCTGCTGGGCAGGCCCGCAATGACGGCCCCGGGCTCCGCATGATCCGCCAACCGGTTTAGCAACGCTGTTTCGTCGGGTGTGAGGAGCCCTGACGTGGGAGTGGTGGCATAGGCCCAATGCGCCCGCTCCACGGCCCAGGTCATGACGCCCATTTGAGTTGCCAGGACGAGGACCAGAATTCCTGCAGTGTAGGCTGCCACCCGCCGTCCGGGCCGGGCCGCAGCCGGCACCTGTCCCGAAGCCTTCACACGCAAGGCAGCGATCCGCCTGTGGGCCGCGTCCCACAGGTAGCTCGCACCAATGACGGCAGGCCCAATCATCGCCACGGGCAGCAGCGCCGCCAGGCGGTAGCTGTCGTAGTACCAGACACCTGTCAGGAACCACCGCGGACTGAAGTCCAGCCCTGCGGCATAGAAGAAGAGTACGCCCGCAATAATGAATGTGCCCAGAACCCAGAGTTGCTTGCGAGTTGCCAGCAGCCTGTAGATTCCGACGATCATGCAGAGAGCGATGATTGCGGCTGCAGGTCGTCCCATGGCCCCGCCGAGCAGGATTTCCCCGATGGCCTGCGGGGCGCTCTCCACGGCACCCCAGGAAGCTGCTCCTGCAGGGGGCCTGAATTTGCGCCACACGATCGCAAGCACCACGGCAGCCGCGACAGCAAGCACCACAAGGGTCCACAGGCTCCGGCGTCGTTGCGGCGTGTTGGCGGGCAGCAATTGGACGACCCTGCCGTAGCCAAGGAACAACACCGCCGGCAAAACGAAGACGACCAGCGCCATCAACGTGCTGGGGTGTGAAACGGCCACGGCCGGCACCGACACGAGGACCAACAGCCAGGCAATGGGCGTGCTGGGGCGGTGTCCCTTGGCAACGCCCAAGGCGCTGAACACAAGTCCCATGGCTGCGGGCAGCAGCGCGATGGACAACAGGTTGGGGTACAGAACGCCCCAGTCAACCATCAGCAGGGGGAATCCTGTGAAGGCTGGGACGAAGATCAGTGCCATGACAGTGGAAACCACCCGTTGCCCCGCAATGCGTTGCACCAGATACAGGCAGCCGAGCGGCCATACGATGGCCCCGATGGCAATGTTTGTGACGTTCACGGCCACCGGGATGCTTGCACCCGAGGCGATGGCAACAAGGCTTGTCATCGCGTGCCACGCTGACGGGTAGGCACTGATACCGGTGAAGGCCCCAAGATTCAGGGGTGAAGCATTGCCGGAATCGATGGCCCACCGCACGGCGTTGAGGTGGAATACGTTGTCAAAGGTTTGTGAGATGTTCTCCGGCGTTTGGAACGCTGTACCCATTTGCAGGGCGATCAGCGCGGCCGCAACCACCAGGCCAACCGCAGAGGCGATCAAAACCGGCCTGCGGTCGGGCTGCCAGACCGGATCCGGCCACTTGCGTGACAGGGCTGCCTTGACGCCGAACGCGATCGCGGAGAGCGCCAGCGCGCCGACGCCAAAGCTCGCGGGATTCCATGCAACGTGAAGGATCGGAAGCACCAGGGAAAGGACGCTGGCCATGGCGACACTGAAGACAGGGGCGAGCAGCAGGCTGGCCAACCCGCGGATCCGGACGGCAAGGGAGAATACCAGGCCGGGCACAACAAGGATTGCACCCGCCAACAAAACCAAAGGTACAGCTTCCCACCAAGTCACTCCAGCACCGCTTCCTAACAAATCTAAATCCTGCCGGACTGCATGTCCGGACGGCTTACTAATTCAATTCAACACAAAGCCAAGTCAACACAGGTCATGTCAACGCGGGTCCGGGCGGCTGCGCCGCCTCCGACCGCCGGCGCAGTTCCTTCACGACGACGCCGACCTCGTCATCCATGACAACCCTGCCGTGCTCCAACAGCACGCCGCGTTCGCAAACGGTGGACACCAGGTCAAGGTCGTGGCTCACCACAAAGAGCGTCTTGCCCGCAGCGGCCAACTCCTTGATCTTCTTGATGCACTTGCGCTGGAATGGTTCATCGCCCACAGCCAGGATTTCATCGATCAAGAAAACTTCGGGGTCGGTGTGGACAGCAATGGAGAACGCGAGTTTCAGGTACATGCCGGAGGAATAGAACTTCACTTCCGTATCAATGAACTCCCCAATTTCGGAGAACTCCACGATCGAGTCGAACATCGTGTCGATCTGTTGCTCGGTCATGCCCAGAATGGCCCCGTTGAGGTAGACGTTGTCCCGTCCGCTCAGGTCGTGGTGGAATCCGGCACCCACCTCGATGAGCCCTGCCACCCGCCCGCGGGTCTGGACCGTTCCGCCGTCGGGCTGCAATACCCCTGAGATCAGCTTCAACAGCGTCGACTTGCCCGAACCGTTCAACCCCAGCAGCGCGACGGTTTCCCCTTGCGCAACATCCAGGGAGATGTCCTGCAAGGCGTCAAAACGCTTGGACAGGTCGCCCTTGCGCCCCTTCACGAGCCAGACAATGGATTCCTTCATCGAGCGGGTGTTGCGCAGCACAAACACCTTGCGAAGGTTGCGGCAGGTGATGGCAATGTTGTCGGCGACGGTCTCAACGGTCATCTTAGAGCTCCTGGGCAAAGTGGACGGCAAGCCTGCGGAACACGAGCTGGCCAAAGAACAACACCACCAGGGAGATCAGCAGCGAGACCGGCAGCCACAGGGTGAGCAGGTCCGGCGGCAATTCCACCATGGTTGTCTGTTCGGCGCTGAGCGTGGGATGCCAGAAGGCCCAGTGGAAGATTTCCACGGCGACAGTCATGGGGTTCAGCTGGTACAGGAAGAACCACTGTCCCAGCGCGTCTCTGGCCATGGTCCACAGGTACAGGACCGGCGAGGCCCAGGTGACGACCATGAGGATCATGTCCACAATGTTTTCCGAGTCGCGGAAATACACGTTGACTGCACCAAAGAGCAGGCCCAGCCCCATGGCCAGGATGGCCACCACGATGAAGGCCGCGACCGCTGCCAGGAGTTGGAAGAACGACGGCGTCCAGCCCACCAGCAGCGCGGCGCCCACCAAGATCACGACCTGGGGCAGGAAGTGTGCCGCCGAGACCCAAACCGTTGCAACCGGGAAGAGTTCCCGGGGCAGGTAAATCTTGCGGATCAGGTCCCGGTTGTCCACGATCGAGCGGGTGGCATTGCCCAGTGTCTCGGTGAAGAAGTTGACCAGCACAATCCCGGAAAACAGGTAGACGGCGTAATTGGGTGTGGCTTTTTGCAGGTTGAGAAAAATGCCCAGGGCCACGAAGTAGATCAAAAACTGCATCAACGGCTTCACATATGACCACAGCAGTCCAAGCACCGATCCGCGGTAGCGGACCTTGATTTCCTTGCGGACCAGCAGTTTCAGCAAAAACCTGTTTGGGTAGACGCCAAGCAGGCCGCGCCCGCTTCCGGGCGTGGTCAGCTCATTGGCAACTTCAGCCATCTACCGGCCATCCACTGAATGCTCGTCAAAGGTCTTCTTCCAGGCGGCCATGGACGTTATTTCTGCCACCGCGTCGCGGTAGCGCCCGGCCAACTCGTCCCATTCCTTCACGAGGCGGACGTGGAGGCGGGCAGACTCGGCCAGCATGGAGCGCAGCAGTTTGGGATCGCGCCTGTACCAGGACATGCCGGTGCCTTCAGCGTTTGTCACCACAACGGAGTCGTAGTGGGCCAGACGGAACCAGCGGCTGTCCCTGTGTGCGAGCACGCCCTGCGGTCGCACAGCCGATTCGGGGGCGGGGCTCTTCACGAGCTGCCTGGCAACCGTCTTGATGCCCCAGGAAACAAGGTCTTTCTTGTTGGGCAGGCCAATCGGCGCGCCGCCCATCGGTCCCCGGCCCAGCCGTGGCGAGGGGAAGTCGTCAACGTTTTCCTGCAATTGGGCGTCGGCGTACTGCGTGCGCAGGGCATTGATCTCGGGCAGCTTCGTTGCCAACACGGCGTGCAGCTGCTCAGGACCCTTGAAAATGTCCTTGAGCGCCTCCAACCGGCCGTGCTCGGTGAAGTACTGCATTGACACCAGGTGCTTGACATCGGCCTGCACCGATTCGCGCAGAAAGCGGCCGCCCTTGGGGTAGGGGCTGTAGATCAAGGTGGTGATCAGGCGGTTGCGTTCGTGGAAGTAGGACTGCCAGCCCACCATGTCGTCCTTGTCCAGCCAGGAAACATGCCACACTGCCGCCCCCGGCAGTGACACAGTGGCGAAGCCGGCCGCACGCGCACGCAGGCCGTACTCGGCGTCGTCCCATTTAATGAACAGCGGAAGGGAGAGACCGATTTCACGGATGACAGCGGTGGGGATCATGCACATCCACCAGCCGTTGTAGTCCACGTCGACCCGGCGGTGCAGCCATGACGTTTGGCGCAGGTTGGCGACGCTGAAGTCATGGCGCATGTCCATGTCGGCGTGCGGGATGGCCGGCACAATGCGGTGCGGGTCCACGACCTCACCAAAGGTGTGCAGCACGCTGCGGTTGTGGAGGTCAAACATGTGTCCACCCACGATGGTGGGCTTTTTGCAGCGGTCGGAGAACGCCAGCATCCGCAAGATGCTCTCGGGTTCCACGACGACGTCGTCATCCAACAGCAGCGCATAGTCGCTGCCGTTCTCCACGGCTTCGTACATGCCGCGGGCAAATCCGCCTGATCCGCCCAGGTTGCCCTGGTCGATGATGCGCAGCTTGCCGCCCAATGCGGCGCTGACCTCGGCAAAGCCTGGTTCGTCGCGCACCTTCTTGGTGCCCTGGTCGACGATCAAAATTTCCTTGACGTTTTCCAGCGCGTCCGGGTTGGCCGCCAGGAGCCGGGCGTTGTTCAAGCAGTAATCCGGCTTGTTCATGGTGGTGATTTCCAGGGTCACCTGGCCATTTTCCCGCGGGGCCTCCAACAAGGTCCACTGCGCGCCTTCAAGTGTCAGTCCGTCATGGCCGGCGGCCAGGTCAAACCAGTACCAGCCGCCGTCGCCAAAAGGCATCAGGGTCAGATCAAAAATTGAGGTCTCAGCGCCGGTTACGCTGACACTTTCCACATGCTGGATCGATCCCCGGGCGTTGGACTTGCTGACAGTGACTGTTCCGCCGCCTTGGGTGGAAACTTCGAGCCTGACGGTGCGAACGTCTGTCCAGCGCCGCCAGTAGCTTGCCGGAAAGGCGTTGAAATAGGTGCCAAAGGAGACCAGTTCGCCGGGGCGCACATTCATGGACCGCCGCGAGAGGATGTCGTCAAAGTGAACCCCGGGCCCGCCGGAGCTGAAGAGCTGCAGTTTGTCTTCGGGCAGTTTCGGGGTGCGGGCCAGTTCATCGTCTTCACGCAACCGGATGCCGCTGGCGGAGCCGGCATCAACATACAGCGGCAGCGTGTCCACCTGGGACTCGGTGGGCAGGATAACTCTTTGAAGCACTGCCAGTTTGTTTTCCGCTTCGACTACGCTCACGCGTCAACTCCTCCGCTTTGCAGCTTCGAACCGCCGGTGAAGTGCGGCTTGATCTTGTTGTCGAACATGTTCAGGGCCGAACCGATGGCCATGTGCATGTCCAAATATTTGTAGGTGCCCAGGCGGCCACCGAACAGCACGTCCTGCTCGCCGCGGGCAAGGTCGCGGTAGGCCAGCAGCTTGCTGCGGTCATCGCTGGTGTTCACCGGGTAGTACGGCTCGTCGCCCTTCTCGGCGAAACGGCTGAACTCACGCATGATGACAGTGGCGTCTTTCGTGTAGCTGCGTTCCGGGTGGAAGTGGCGGAACTCGTGGATCCGCGTGTACTTCTGCGCTTCATCCGGGTAGTTCATGACGGCGCAGCCCTGAAAGTCCTCGATGGGCAGCACTTCCTGCTCCAGGTCGATGGTGCGCCAGGAGAGGTCGCCCTCCGCGTAGTCAAAGTAGCGGTCAACCGGGCCGGTGTAGATGACGGGGACCTGGCCGGTGACAGCCTTGCGGGAGTACTCGCCGTCGTCAAAGAAGTCGGTGTTCAGCACGACCTCAATGTTCGGGTGGTCCGCCATGCGCTCGATCCACGCGGTGTAACCGTCTACCGGCAGGCCCTCGTGGGTGTCGGAGAAGTAGCGGTTGTCGTAGTTGTAGCGCACGGGCAGGCGGGAAATAATCTCGGCCGGCAGATCCTTGGGGTCCGTCTGCCACTGCTTGCCCGTGTAGTGCTTGATGAACGCCTCATACAGCGGGCGGCCAATCAGCTGGATGCCCTTGTCGTTCAGGTTCGTGGGATCAGTGCCCGCCAGCTCGCCGGCCTGCTCCTGGATCAGCGCACGCGCCTCCCCCGGACCCATGGACGAACGGAAGAATTGGTTGATGGTGCCCAGGTTGATGGGCATCTGGTACACCTCGCCGTTGTGGGAGGTGTACACCTTGTGCTGGTAATTGGTGAACGCCGTAAAGCGGTTCACGTACTCCCACACGCGTTCATTTGAGGTGTGGAAAAGGTGTGCCCCGTAGCGGTGCACCTCGATGCCCGTCTGGGCCTCGTTCTCGCTGTAGGCATTGCCGCCGATGTGGTGGCGGCGGTCAAGGACAGCCACTTTCAACCCCAACTCGGTGGCGGCTCGTTCCGCGATGGTCAGGCCAAAGAAGCCAGAACCGACGACGACCAGGTCAGCGTTCACAAACTCTCCCGTGTTGCTTGGTTGCGATTTCCGGGCACAGCGATGCCACGGACTATCTTCCTAGGTTACCCGAACGTTATCCATTGCTTTCGCCCGGGTGGCCCTCCTCACAACTACGGGATCACGGACCCGCTGGTTGATTCCTCCACAGGGCATGCTGGCCGCCAGCTTGTTGACAATGCACGACGCCGGACACCGCCAACACTTTCATCGCGCCTAGGCTCGAAAACAGAGGGCTGACGGGGCCGGCTTGGGCTGGGCTGCCGGGTCGAGCGAACGGGCTGGGACTGTGGCCTGGAGACCGGGCTGCGGGAAGGAGTGTGCGATGTTGCTTGAGGTCACGGTGGTGGCCGGGGTGCCCGCGGCCGGAGAGACATTTCAGCCCACTGAGCTGAGCATCTCGTGGCCTGCGGCCGTGCAGCGAGCAGACTGTTCAGGGTTGTCCCTCCAACGTGCCTTGGCGAAACACTGGCCGGGCTGTTCCTTCACCGTCGGCAGCGTGCCGCTTGAGACGCTGCTCGCCGGCACGGCCCCGTTGGTGAACGGTGCCGTCGTGGTGGCCTGGGCGGAACAGTCTGCCGGCGGCGGCCGGGCAGGCGCGGCCGTGTCTGGTGTCGTTCCGGCAGGTGCTGGTGGCGGGGCGGTTCCGGGGTCCGTGCCGGCGGTTGAGGAAGGAACTGGCGCTGTTCTGGCAGTGTGCTCCGGACCAGGCGCCGGGGCTGTCTTTGCCTTGCACCGCGGCTCCTACACGGTGGGCCGCGGGCAATGCCGCATCTCAATAGCCGACCCGGGGCTGTCAAGGCATCATGGCACGCTGGTTGTGGGCGCCCACAGCATCACGCTTGCTGCCGCGCGCGGTTCAAGCGGCTTTACGCTTCGCAGTCTTTCCGGTTCCCCGACCGCGAGCGCTGTACCAGTCAAGAGGACAGTTGTTCTTGAGGCAGGCCAGTCGATTGCCTGCGGCAGCAGCACCCTGGAGCTCAGATTCCGCGATCCGGGCTTCCCGGAGGCCGCTTCAGGTCCCGCTCCTTCCCGCTGCACGCCGATGTCGGGCCCGGCCGCCACGGTCTCTCCCCCGGGACCGGACCTTCCAACCCCTGCCGCCTCCACGGGTTTCGGTGGAGCAGGCCGCACTGGCGGGGCAGCTGGGGTTGGCGGCGCCACTGTTGTCGGCACGGAAGCTGGAGTTGGCGGCGTCGGTGCGGCAGCCGGAGTCGGTGCGGTTGGCCCGGTTCACGCCGGATCCGTCATGTGGCCCTTGAACCCGGCCGCACTTGAGCCGCTTGTTGTGCCCAACCCCATGGGTGCGGCCCGAAACCGGGGATCCATGGTGATTGCCGGCTGCCTGCCCCTGGTGTTGGGTGTGGTGTTGGCACTGCTGACGGGTTCGTGGATGTTCCTTGCATTTTCTGCCATGGGTGCGATGACAGTCTTGGTCCCGCTCTTTGGTGGTTCCAAACGCCGCAAGGGCCTTTTGGCCGCCGTGCACTGTGCAGCCCGCCAGGATGCCGACCGACGCTCCCACACATTTCCAGACGCAGGAACGTTGGCAATGGCCGCACGTACCGGCATGGCGCACCCCCGGTCACGACCGGCCCAAATGTCGGCCGAGCTGCGCATCGGCACGGCGCCCCAGCCGGCCGCCGTTGTCCTGGCACCCGACAATCCGGCCTTTTCGACACCACTGCTGCCTGGCGTTCCCTTCAGCGTGCCGTTGGGTTCCATGCCTGTCACCGTCAGCGGACCACCCTCGTCTGTGCTGGGACTTGTCCGCTACGCCTTGATGCAGTTGGACGCAGCCGGTCTGCAGGTGGTGCTCCTTGGGCCCGGCGACATCCTCCCGCTGGCTGCGAGATTCCTGCCCCGAACGGTGCTTGCGGCCACTGCTCACGGCGCAGCCCGGGAACTCGCCGCGCTGCGTCTGGGCACAGCCGCGGACGCCGGCAGCCCGCCGGGTGTCCTGGTCATCCTCAATGAACCCACCGACCCACTCGTCTTCTCAGCGCCCGGACTGAGCATCCTGCACTTTGCCATGCTCAGTCCGGAGTTGCCCCCAACCGCCCTGGATGCCCAGGTCCCGACGCCAGGCTCTGCCGGGCCGGCAGCAGGCTCCCAAACCCGCTTTTCCCTGCCTGCGAGCGCTGTTTCAGCCCCCGCAGCGTCGCCGGCCACAGGGAATGGCCTGCCCTCCCGGGTCATGATCCGGGCTGCAGGAAATCGGGTGGAGGGAACATTTGACGGCCGGACCTTTGTCCCTGACGGCGTGCCCGCCGCGGTCTTCGACAGCTACGCCCGACGACGAGCCGGCACGGATGCGGCCCCCGGACCATCCGGGCCGGCTTCCCTGGCAGCCAACTCACTGCCCCTGCCGGAGCAGGGCACGGCCGACGCCTTGATGCACCAGTGGAGGCTCTCTGCCGGGGGTCCACTGCGCCCCATCCCCTTGGGCCAGTCGGGATCCGGCCCCACCTTGTTTGACTTCCGCCACGACGGCCCGCACCTGCTGGTGGGCGGGACAACGGGGTCTGGAAAGTCAGAGTTTCTGCGGACCCTGGTTGGCAGCCTGGCGACTTGCCATTCCCCGGCCGACCTGCAGTTTGTCTTCATCGATTTCAAGGGTGGCGCCGGTTTGGGTGTCTTGGGAAAACTCCCCCACACCAGCTCACTCATTACCGATTTGGGCGGCCACGGAATGGACAGGACACTGGCGTCCCTGCGCACGGAGCTGCACAGCCGTGAAGCCGCGCTGGCAGCCATGGAGGCCTCCGACAGCGACGCCTACCGCTTCCGTGCCCGTCAAGGCGGGGCCGTCCCTGGCGGGCATGCAATGGCCCACCTTGTGGTCGTCGTTGATGAGTTCAGGGTTCTGGTTGACCAATTCCCTGATGCCTTGGCCGAGTTGATGCGCCTTGCCGCCGTCGGAAGGTCGCTCGGCATTCACCTGGTGATGGCGACACAACGCCCCCAAGGCGCCTTGAACGCCGACATCCGGGCCAACGTCACCAGCTCGATCTGTCTGCGCGTCCAATCAGCCTTCGACTCCACGGATGTCATTGGCACCGGCGTGGCCGCCACCATCAGCGTGGCCACACCCGGCCGCGCCTACATCAGCCGGGCAGCATCACCTCCGGAAGAGTTCCAAAGCGCCACCCTCCGCCTCCCCGTGGTGGTGGGCGGCGGTTTGCCGCACGTGGAACTTGCCGCAGAACGACTCGCCGCCGGTTCCGTCCCGCCAGGAGACCCGCGGATTTCCGCAAGCGATGGAGGCGCCGTTGCCGACCTCATGGCCGCGGCCTGGCACCAGGCCATTGCCTCCGGCGCGATGCCTTGCGCCGCCCCGGCAGTCGTGGCCCCCGAACTGCCTGCCGACGTGGCCCTCAGCCACGTGGGCACTGCCGGAGGCGCCGTCCTGCTGGGACTCGCCGACGTGCCCCAAAACCAGTCCCTTGAACCGTTGCAATGGCATCCGGAGCTGCACTCCCACCTGGCCTGCTTTGGCACAGCAGCGGAGACGGCGGTTGCCATCGCCCTGATCGTGCGCCAGCTCTTGGCGGCCAATGCAAATGAGTTTGGCTCACCAAGGTCCACCCCGCGCCTGCTGTACCTGCTCGACGGCGACGGCTCGCTCGATTCGTTCGCCGGCAGCCCGTGGGTGGGCAGTTGCCTGACGCCGGAACACCTGCGGACTGCCGCGCACCTGATGCACCGGCTGGCCGAGACGGCGCGAAGCAGCACCGAAACGTTGATTCTCTGCATTACCGACTGGGGCCGCTGGGTGACAGCGTTCCGGTCCAGCCCATGGCACGACGCCGAGGACATCATTTCCGAGCTGATCCGCTTCAGCCCGCCGAACCTGGTGGTGGCAGTTGGCGGCGGCCGCGAGCTCCTGACCGCCACGTTCCAGGCCGCCATTCCCAACAGGATCTTTCTCACCTGCGGAAGCAGCACGGAAGCCACCATGCTGTGGCCGAGGCTGCCCAGATTCATGCCAACGCCCGGCCGGGCCGCCATTGCCGGGCCCATCAATGCCCAAGCCGCGCAATGGGATGCCGAAACGATGCACATTGCCCAGCTCGGCAGCCCCACACCGAACGATCCCGCACCGACTGATCCCGCACCGAACGATGTTTTCGCGGCCACGGCTGTCCGAGGCCGTGCGGCTGGCACGTTGCACGTCGCTCCCCTGCCGCGGACGCTCTCCATGGCGCAGATGTGCCATGTGGTTGCCGGCCGTCAATCCCCTGGTGGTGCCACGGGAGCAGCAAGGCGAACAGTGATTGTGGGCGTGGGCGGGGACGGCCTGCAGGTGCTGGAGACCAGTCTGGCACCGGGAACTGTGCTGCCGGTGGTCGGCGGACCGGGGACAGGAAAATCAAGCTTTATCCGTGCCATGGTGCTTCTCAACGGCGGTTTCGTTGGCGAATTCCCGCCGGACTCGGAGGAAGGGGCCGTTGCAGGCAAGATCCTGTGGCTGGATGACGCGGCCTCCATGAAACCCGAGGCGTTGCAGCAAGCAACCCGGAGGCTGGCATCCGGGGCGGCAATTGTTGCGGCATTCCCCTACCCCGGTCCGGCGCTGTCGATGCTGCCGCTGGAGTGGGGACTCCGGTCACCCCAGCAGGGCGTAGTGCTCAGGCCGCAGCGGCCAAGCGACGCCGACCTGTTCGGTGTCCGGTTGGATACAGCGGGTGCCGAGCCGCAAGGGCGCGGGGTGCTGATTGACCGCGGCCGGCTTTCCTGGTTCCAGTTTCCGGATGTGACAGAGCCGGCTGCACAGCAGTCGGGACAGGATGCGAGCGTGAAAGCGAGGAGGCATTGAGACCGGCTCTGACACTTCGGCGCGTCAGTCGTCCCGGCATGCCGGCCGCCTGCGCAGCCAACCCCGAGCCTGGGCCTGCAGCACTCCTGACCTGGCCCCACGGGAAATCACCAAGCTTGGCCGGGGAACGGCATTACAAGACCTTGTTTTCGCCCCCGGAGCGCAACGAGAAGGCCACGACTCTTGGCGTGAACAGGAAAAACGCCGCAGCCAGCGGCGGCAGCAACAACAACAGCCCGACTGCTACACGGCCTTCCATCAGGGCTGGCACGGCGATGGCGACCATCAACAGCTGCCATACGAATGCCGCCGATCGGGTCCACCTGAATCCCCTGAATGCATTGACAGCGACAGCGCCCAGACCCGCTGCCAGTGCCAACAGCAACACCGTCAGGAACACGACGCTGGCGATGGAGTGCGGCGGCTGGAGAAAAGCGGAGAAGATCGACCACACCCCAATGGCACCCATGGCCAGGGCTTCAAGGCCGACAACCCCAGCCACGACATAAACACCTGCCGGGCGGGGCAAATCTCCGGCGGGGAGGTTCGTTTCCAGCGCGTCGGCGTCTTCGGAGGGAGGCATTTCGGCGGGAGTGTGGGGATCGTTTGGCACAACAGCACCCTATCGGAGATTGCCGGGAGGCAGCCGTGAATTTTGTCCGGTGGCAAACAAGAAACAATTCGACGTTGTGATGTATCGCTCACGGTTATACGCTAATATTTCCATCCTTACCCCTTGTTTACGCAGAGTTAACATGACACGCTTAACTCAATGACCTAAAGGGGCCCATGACGGGCCTTTTCTTATGTGGCCTAAAGTGAATTTTTTCACAAGAAGCCTGCAAGATGCCTACAGTTTTTAATAAGGAGTGAGTGATCAGCATGGACTGGCGTAGTCGCGCAGCCTGCCTCGACAAGGACCCGGAATTGTTTTTCCCGGTGGGAAACACGGGACCGGCCTTGCTGCAAATCGAGGAAGCAAAGAGCGTATGCCGTCGCTGTCCCGTAATCGACACCTGCTTGAAGTGGGCCATTGAATCCGGACAAGACGCGGGAGTTTGGGGTGGCTTGAGCGAAGACGAGCGCCGCGCCATGAAGCGTCGCGCAGCTCGCGCCCGTCGCGCCAGCTAACTGCAACTCTTCAGCGGCCCTGCAACAATCAATGATTGTTGCAGGGCCGCTTCTTTTTAAAGCAACCATCCCCGACCGGACCCACATGCCCGCGGGCCCCGCTGCGAGCCTGGGGGCAGCGGAGGCTGCGGGGTTTAGTGCCGGCTGATCAGTGCCATCTGCAACTCGACCACCGTGCCACCGCCCTCTCGCGGGGACCATTCGATGGTGCCGCCCAATTCGCTGGTGACAAGTGTCCGCACAATCTGCAGCCCCAGCCCCTCGGTGATGTTCCCTTCCGGCAACCCCACGCCGTCGTCCGCTATCGTCACCGTCAGTGCATCATCGTCCGACTCGTTTTTGTACCTGTGCGCCGTGAGCCACACGGTCCCTTCGCGGTCCTGCAATCCGTGCTCGACGGCGTTGGCCACCAGCTCGTTGATCACCAGTGCCAGCGGGGTGGCAAAGTCGCTGGGCAGTTCCTCAAAGGCACCCTCACGCTCGGTGTGCACCCGCTGTGACGGTGACGCCACCTCGGCCGACATCCTGAACTGCCTGTCGATGAGCTCGTCAAAGTCAACGTTTTGGGCCAGGCCCTGGGACAGGGTCTCATGCACGAGGGCAATGGTTGCCACCCGGCGCATGGCCTGTTCGAGCCCCTGCTTGCCTTCCTCACTGTGCATGCGGCGGGACTGCATGCGGAGCAGGGCCGCCACCGTTTGAAGGTTGTTTTTCACCCTGTGGTGAATTTCTCGGATGGTGGCGTCCTTCGTCACCAGTTCCTGTTCCCTGCGGCGCAATTCGGACACGTCGCGGCACAGCACCAAGGCACCAAAGCGCTCGGTGGCATCACGCAGGGGAATGGCGCGCAGGGACAAGCTCACCCCGCGGGATTCAATTTCGGTCCGCCACGGCATCCGGCCTGTGACAACCAGCGGCAGCGTCTCGTCCACCATGCGCCTGTCCTTGAGCAGCCCAGTGGTGACCTCGGCCAGGGAGCGCCCCTCAAGGGATTCGCCGTCGCCAAGCCGGCGGAACGCCGAGACCCCGTTGGGGCTGGCGTATTGGACAATGCCGTCCACGTCCAGGCGCAGCAGCCCGTCCCCCACCCTGGGGGCGCCGCGCCGGGAACCTGTCGGTGAGGCAAAGTCGGGCCACAGGCCCAAGGTGCCCATCTTCAACAGGTCGTAGGCACATTGGCGGTAGGTCAGCTCGAGCCTGGACGGCATGCGCGAACTGGAGAGATCCATGTGTGTGGTGATGACGGCCAGGGTGCGGCCGTTGCGGACCATGGGGATGGCCTCAACCCGCATTGCCAGATCCGAATTCCACACCTTCGTTTCATGCGAGCGCTCAATGTTCTGGCTCTTCCATGCCGTCTGCACCAACGGTTCAAGGAGCGGCTGGATCCGCTCCCCCACAAAATCTGTATGGAACATGGTGTGGGACGTTGACGGCCGCACATGGGCCAGTGCCACATGGCTTTCCTCGTCATTGGACGGGAACCACAGCACCAGGTCCGCGAAGGACAAATCGGCGATCATCTGCCAGTCACCGACCAGCAAGTGCAGCCATTCGGCGTCGCCCGGGCCAAGACCCGAACTTTCCCTGATCATGTCGGCAAAGACTGCCATGCGGGCTCCTTAAAAGTGGGTGGCGGTGCCCGTTGAAGCCAACGGGCACCGCACTAACTGTTGCAACCGTGCAGCTGCAACCGCAGAAAACGGCGGCGAATTTAGCGCCGCACGATTGAACGCAAGAGCCTCAATGCTACAGACAACGACGCCATGTCGTCTTCCTCAAGCTCGTTGACCTCGGCAAACATGCGCACGGCACGGGCCAGCTGTTCCTCGTTCGCAGTCTCCCACGCCTGAATCCGCTCCATCGTGGGGGTGCCGTCAGCGGTGCTGTCCATGACGTTGCGTGTCATGTCAGACGTTGTCGCATAGAGATCGTCACGCAGCGCCGCGCGGGCGAGCGCCTGCCACCTGTCATTGCGCGGCAGCGCCGTAATGCGCTCGAGCAAGCCATCCACACCGTAGCGGTTGTACAGCGCGTAGTAGACGCTGGCGACTGCCTCCTGCGGTTCGTCCAGCGACTCGCTGACCTTGGCCACGTCAAGGAGCGGGAACGTCTCGAAGAGTTCAGCCCAACGGCTGCCCAACGACGGCGGCATGTCAAAGGATGCGGCCCGGCTGGACCACGTCTCCACGCGTGCCACGTCGACGCCCTGGAAGAAGTCGCCCATGTGCGTGCCCAGCCCGCCAACAACCGGCTTGAACCGGTTGACGAGCTCTTCAATGCGCTGCTGCCCAATGCCTTCATTGACCAGCCACCGCACCGCACGGTCCAAGAGGCGGCGGATGTCCAGGTGGACGGTGCACCACTGCTCTGTCGGGAACGACGGCGGCAGCTCCCGCAGTGCCGCAGTCATGGAGGCAAAGTCAAAGATCTCATGCAGGGCGACGAAGGCCTTGGCGACCACGACCTCGCCGGCTGAGGATTCCTCCATGGCGCGGAAGGCAAAGGTGATGCCGCCCAGGTTGACCATGTCGTTGGCCACCACCGTCGCAATGATCTCCTTGCGCAGCGGGTGGGTGTCCAACTCTGCATCAAATCGTTCGGCAACCTGCGCCGGGAAGTAGCGGCGCAGCGTTGTCTTGAACCAGGGGTCCGTGGCCAGGTCACTGTTGCTCAGCGACGTGGCCAGTTCCATCTTGGCGTAGGCGAGCAGGACGGCCAGCTCGGGCGAGGTGAGTCCCTGGCCGGCGGCCAGGCGCTCACGCAGCTCGGCATTGCTGGGCAGGGCCTCAAGCTCGCGGTTCAGGCCCGCACGCTCTTCGAGCCAGTCCATGAAGCGCTCGTAGCTGGGGCTCCACTCGACTACCCGCTGGCGGTCGTTGAGCAGCATGATGTTCTGCTCAATGTTGTCTTCCAGCACCAGCTGCCCGATTTCATCCGTCATCGACATCAGGAATGCCGTGCGTTCCTCCGGGTCAAGCTTGCCTGCCGCAACCATGCGGTCAACGAAGATCTTGATGTTCACTTCATGGTCGGAGCAGTCGACGCCGGCCGAGTTGTCGATGGCGTCGGTGTTCAGGATGACCCCGTGCAGTGCAGCCTCCACGCGGCCCCGCTGGGTCATGCCAAGGTTTCCGCCCTCACCGATGATCTTCACGCGCAGATCGGCGCCGTCAACACGGATGGAGTCATTGGTTTTGTCCCCGACCGAGGCATTGCTTTCGGTGCTGGCCTTGATGTAGGTGCCGATGCCACCGTTGTACAGCAGGTCGGTGGGTGCCAGCAGCACTGCACGGAGCAGTTCCGGCGGACTGAGTTTCACCGTTCCCTCGGGCAGGCCAAGGGCCGTGCGCACCTGTGCTGAAATCGGGATTGATTTCAACGCCCGCGAATACACGCCGCCGCCTGCGCTGATGAGCTCCTTGTTGTAGTCCTGCCAGGACGAACGGGGCAGGTCGTACAGGCGCTGGCGCTCGTCAAAGGCAGCGCCTGCTTCGGGTGTGGGATCAAGAAAAATGTCCCTGTGGTCAAAGGCCGCAACCAGGCGCACGTGGCGGGTCCGGAGCAGGCCGTTGCCAAACACGTCGCCTGACATGTCCCCCACACCAACTGCCGTGAACTCCTGGGTCTGGGTGTCGACGTCGAACTCGCTGAAGTGGCGCTTCACCGACTCCCATGCACCCCGGGCGGTGATGCCCATGGACTTGTGGTCGTAGCCGACAGAGCCGCCGGACGCGAACGCGTCGCCGAGCCAGAAGTTGTAGTCAGCGGAGATGGCATTGGCCGTGTCCGAGAACGAGGCCGTGCCCTTGTCCGCAGCCACCACCAGGTAGGTGTCCTCAGAGTCATGGCGCACCACGTTTTCCGGCGGCACAACCACTTCACCGTCCGCGGAGGCAACGAGGTTGTCGGTGAGGTCGAGCAGGCCGCGGATGAACGTTTTGTAGCTCTCGCGGCCTTCCTCGATCCAGGCGCCGCGGTCAACGGCCGGGTTGGGCAGCTGCTTGGCAAAGAATCCGCCCTTGGCGCCGGTGGGAACGATGACGGCGTTTTTGACGGTTTGTGCCTTGACCAGGCCCAGCACCTCGGTGCGGAAATCTTCACGGCGGTCAGACCAGCGCAACCCGCCGCGTGCCACCTTGCCAAAGCGCAGGTGTGTGCCTTCAACGCGGGGGGAATACACCCAAATCTCAAACATGGGCTTCGGTTCCGGCAGCCCGTCGATGGTTGACGGGTCCAGCTTGAGGCTCAGGTACTCGCGGCCGCGGTAATGGTTGGTCCGCAGCGTCGAATCGACAAGGTTGGCAAAGGTGCGCAGCACCCTGTCGGCGTCAAGGGTGGGCACACCTTCGAGCGCTTCGTTGAGCCGGGCATGAACCTCATCCTGCAGCGCTGCACGGTCGCCGTCGTCAACAGCCGGGTTGAAACGGGCCTCAAACAGCTCGACGAGACCGCGGGTCACTGCCACGTTGTGCAGGAGCGTGTCCGCGATGAACCCGAAGGAATTGGTGTTGCCCATTTGGCGCAGGTATTTGGCGTAGGCGCGGAGAATCACGATCTGGCGCCACTGCATGCCTTCCGTCAGCACCAGGCGGTCAAAGTTGTCCGATTCGCTCAGCCCCGTGATGGCTGCGGAAAAGGCGTCGGTGAGCAATCCTGCGGTGGCCATCGGGTCAACACCTGCCGGGTACTTCAGGCCCAGGTCATAAAGGAAGAAATCACGCTTGTCGGCGGTTTCAACCTCAAAGGGGCGCTCATCGAGAACTTCAATGCCGAGGTTGTGGAAGAACGGCAGGATCTTGCTGAGGCTCTGCGGGTGGGCCATGTACAGCTTCACGCGCGCATCTTCATCCAGCTCCGTGCCGGCCGGCAGGTAGACCTGCATGCCGGGAGCGCACCTGTCCGGTGTCAGCCCCGACGCAATCGCGGTTTTGTACTGGGCGTCAAAGTCCTCAAAGCGGGTGATGTCGGCCAGTGCGTCCTCCACCTCAAAATCAACCCGGTAGCTTGGCGGGAAGGCGTCGGACCATTTGGCCACCAGGCGGTCGGCCGTGTCCAGCGGGTGGGAGTCGCGCAGCACCTGGGCAATGCCCTCGGGCCATGAGCGTGCTGCACGAACCAGCCGCTGTTCCAGTTCGGCCACCTGCAGGTCGGCGGGTACCTTGAAGTCCTTGGACAGGCGGATGCGGAAGAACAAGCGCGCCAGTGCCGATTCGCTCATGCGGGCTTCAAAGTCGATGGAGCTGGCGTTGAAGGTGCGGGTGAGCTCTTCCTCAATGCGGTGGCGCACGGCCGTGGTGTACCGGTCGCGGGGGATGTAGATCAGCGCCGACATGAACCTGCCGTATATGTCGGGGCGCAGGAACAACCTCGTACGACGGCGTTCGGCCAAGCGCAGGATGCCATTGGCAATCTCGATCAGGTCGGCGACCTCGATCTGGAACAACTCGTCGCGGGGGTAGGTCTCAAGGACTGCGAACAGGTCCTTGCCCGAGTGGGAGTTGGGCGGGTAGCCGAAATGGCGCAGGACGGCGTCAACCTTTTCACGCACCACGGGGATGTTGCGGACCGAGCCGGTGTAAACACCCGAGGAGAACAAACCGATAAAGCGCTGCTCACCATTGACATTGCCCTGGGAATCAAAGGACTTGATGCCAATGTAGTCAAGGTAGGCGCCGCGGTGCACTGTGGAGCGGGAGTTGGCCTTGGTGATGACGAGGACGCGCTTCTCGCGAGCCTTGCGGCGGCCCGTCGTTGTCAGGTGCTGCACAGTGGGGTGGCTCGAGCCGTCGCGCAGCAGGCCCAGGCCGCTGCCTTCGCGGTTGACCAGGACGTCTTCGCCGTCGCGCTTGTGCAGGTCGTATTCACGGTAGCCAAGGAACGTGAAGTTGTCTGCTTCCATCCAGTGCAGGAGATCTTCGGCTTCGCGGAGGTCAACCAGGGACTCCCCTGCCAGAACTGTTGCCAAGATTTCTGCCCGGCTCAGGGCTTTTTCCCGCATGGCCGGCCAGTCTTCAACGGCGGCCCGGACGTTTGCCAGGACCTTGGCCAATCCGGCCAGCAGCTTTTCCTTGGCATCCTCGCCGGTCTTCGGGATTTCAATGGCGATCCAGGACTCCAGGAAGGAGCTGTTGTCACCGTCGCCGAGGAGGTGGGCAATGTTTGGCATCGCGGAGGTGTCACCGCTGGCGACGCCGGCATGGGAGGGGACCTTTGTCACGGAGGTCAGGTCGTTGCTTTCCTTGTCGCGGGAGACCACGAAAACGGGGTGCGTGACCAGGTGGATGGGAAGCTTCTGCCGCACCAGCTCGGCACTGACGGAGTCAACCAAAAATGGCATGTCGTCGGTGATGATGAAGACCACGCTGGCGTCGCGCTCGTCGCGAACTTCCACATTGGCCTGGCCGGGGGTGCGGTTGCCCGCCAACTCCTGGTGCGCATACGCCCGGGCGTTCAACAGCTCCGGATCGTAGCGGGCGGCGTCCTCCTCGGACAGTTGCACAAAGTAGTCATTCAGGAACGACTGGCCGCCATACCGGGTCTGATCCCGGACAGGCTGGTGGCTGGGTGAGTGCAAGGACATGAATTAACGCCTCCGTGAAAGACTTCCGACCGCCTCTTTGCGATCCTTCAATTGAGCCTAGCCTTGAAGCTCAACCCTTGCTGTGGCGTTTGCTACAGCGGTTTTTGAGTTCGTTGGTCACTTGCACAATCCATGTCGCGGATGGCGCGGCGCAGCGGGGCATCGGCGGCAATCTCCAGCAAAAGCCGTCCCTCCAGCAAGGCCTTGTCGGTGAGATCCGGGTCCCAGGGCAGAAAATGGCTGATGCCCCGGGCCGGCCCAAAGCGCTCCCACGCCTGCGCCAGCGACTTCTCGGGAGCTCCGCCCACAGCCTTGCGCCGCACCTTGTTGACAACCACGCGGACCGAGGCCGCCGGAACTGCCTGCTGCAGTTCGCCCAGCCCGCGGATCAGCCGCGGGATTCCGATGGGATCGCTGTTGCCCACCGCATACACGATGTCTGCCTGCGCCAGGACCGTCAGCGTGGCCGCGTTGCGCCGCGGCGCCACCGTGTCGTAGCTGAGCTCTTCGTCGTTTTCCAGGGCGAAGCCGCAATCCACAATGACCAGTCCAGCCAGCTCCCGGGCCAGGCCAAGGACTCGCTCGACGGCGGCGGCCCGCAATTCCGGCCATCTGTCCGCCCTTGTCAATCCTGTCAAAAGGGAGAAGGTACCCCCGTCAAACACCACTTGCGTTGCCGTCTGCGCCAAATGTGCACCGGTGAGGGCTCCTTGGTCGGCTGCCCGGCAGGCTTGGGCGAATGACGCAGCTTCGTCAAGCAGGCCCAGGGCCGCCGCAACGCTCGCGCCGTAGCTGTCCGCGTCAATCAGCATGACCCTTCGACCCGCGGCCGCCTGTTCCGCCGCAAGGTTGATGGCCAAAGTGGTCCGTCCTGGTGAGCCGATGGGCCCCCACACAGCCACAAGGGTGCCGGGCCCGCCACGTTCCCCGGGGATGTCTCCGTCGGTCATCTGGCGCCCATTGGCAGTGGCGGCGTTCTTGGATGGGGGCCGATTGACACGGCCGCGTGCAGCGGCTGTCCCGCGCCGCGGATGCAGGCTGCTTGCGATCCTGGCCCGAAGTCCCACCGGCATCCCCGGAAGCAGCTGCTGCTCGGGTGATGCTGCCGCTGTCCCACCCGTGGCGCCCGGACGGTGGCGCAGCCTTCGATGCGGGCTTCCCTCGCCTGGGGTGTCCCGGTCCTGGCCGGAGGCAGCCGCATCCCCAGCCGCAACGTCGTTCTCCACGCCCCGGCCGCCCGCATCAAATGGCCCGGCAGCAGTGTTCCCGGCAACAAGGGCAGCAGCAGACCCCGTTGCAGGCTCGGCCTTCCCGTTCCTTGGTACGCGTTTCAAGGACACCTGCTTCGAGGGGTCCGCAACCGTTGCCGCTGGACTCCCGGGTCCGGCGTCGAACATCAGGAAGGGATCCTGTTGCCCGGAGCCGGCCCCCGGGGACGGGACGGAAAAACCGGCCTGCCGCGGGTGCCGGCGCCCTTCGACTGCAGCGCGGACCGCCACGCCCAGCGCCTCAGCCGTGACGGACCCGGTGACGGTGGAGGCCCCGATGCCGCGCAGCCTCTGCGTCTCCGCAGGGGAATCCGCGACGGCCACAACGCTGACGCCTACAGCTGTAAGCCTGTCGACAAGTGTTGCCGTCAGGTCCCCGGCGCAGTCGGCCACGACAGCAACTTGCGCAAGCCCGCTTTGACAGGCGGCAAGGAGGTCCGCCAGTGCCGGGCACCGCCGCACGATCCGCAACTCTCCCTGCTGCTGCACGAGCCCAGCAATGACGCCAGTTGCCGTGTCCCCCACCGAAACAACTGTTATTTGGTTCACGGTGCAGCTCCGGGGTTCCACACCACCGAGACTTTGGCCTTGTTGGCGACGGCACCAATAAATTTGGGCATTTGCGTGTCGGTGACCAGCACCATCAGCTGCATGTTCTGGCCCGATCCCAGCGAAGAGGCGGCAACGTTGAGCGCGGCAACCTCCGCGCCGGGCAGCATGAGGATCGGAACCTGATAGCCGTTTCGCTCGTCCGGCAGGGCGACCCACACGTCGACATGGGAACCAACAACAACTTCCTTGGGCAGGGGTTCGTCGATGCTGACCGATGCGGGTTTGCGGTCGAGGGCGTCGGCTTTTCCTACGCTGGAGCGTGCTACAAGCTCCCCCTTGGGCACCATGCGGATGGCCACGGCCGTGTTGTCAAGGGGGTCGTTGGGGTCGAGATATTTGCCATCCACGTCCCCCAGCTGGACTTGGATCACAGTCAACGAGTCGGCGGTGATCTTTTGGCCGACAACCAAGGCATCCTTGGCCACATATGCGGGCATGGTCTTCCCTGCGCTTCCCACCAACGCCACCACCCCCGCGACGGCGGCAAGGACAAGCAGGATGCCGATCAAGAGGCGCGGGTCCTTCCACGTCGGCTTGCTCAATCGTGGGGCGGGCCCCTGCGCATCCATAGCCATAGTTCCTCCACTTTGGGAACCCCGCCGCCACGTGGTGCCGGGCGGCATCGTTCGAGGCGGCCATTCCCGCATTCAGTGTGGGCAGCCACTTGCCGTGGCTGCGGTCTTCCAGTTCTACCGCTGATCGGCCCGGGTTGAAAGGCCTTGGACCGAAATGAGCCGAATCTGTGGACAAATACGGCGTTGCAGCCAGCTGCGCCTGCGTCAGGCCGCGGGCGAGACTCGCGGCCTGACACGTACGGCCGCGGGCCGGTGTTCGTCAGTTCATGATGACAGCAGCAGTGCAGTGTGAACCTGGGTGGACTCGAGCCAGCAGGACTTACGGCTTGGCTACGAGGACGTAAATGCTCCCTGGGGTTGATGGAGCTTCTGGAGCGGAGATGGTCAGGGACTTCGACTGCACTTTTTCGATGATGTGGGCAGCGGAGTCACAATCAATCGACACGTTCCCTAAACCGATCTGGACTTCTGATTCTCCCCCGCCGCTGCAGGCAACCACGAGCCGTACTTCGTCAGGGGCCCCACTGAGCAAGGGGGTGTTGGAAAACCCGTCCTTGCGGTTGTTTCCAACCGCTGCAAGCCCTTGGTTTGTTGGTGAATCCAGAACCGTCTGCACAGCTTCTTTGAGGCTCGCCATTCCGGATTCATTTTGGGTTGGGGTCCGGCTGGTTTCGGCCGGTGCCCCTGCTCCCGTGCAGCTTGTTGCCAGAAGGGCCGCCAGCAAACCAACGGTTAAGGCTAGGTTTCGGTGCAAGTTGATCTTAGACATGGCCCCACGAGAAATCATTGGCCGGAATGTTCACTGTTGTGTCATGGGAGACCAGCGTGCACGGCGAGATGTAAGAGGAAGTCCTCATCGTCACCTGGTACCCGTATGCGCCCAGGGCAACGGTCTTGGCTGATGACGTAGTGTTGGTCGCCGTCAGGGTGAGTCCCTTGTTCCATGTCACGCTTTGAGCAAGGCTCCCACTGACTTCGGCCTTTGCCTTGGCTACGACAGTGCCAACTTCGAGTGACGCTCCCGCCGTCAGTGTTGCCGTAATCGTTCCGCTGGTCTCAGTTGTGTACGAGACGGAGGACCCGGGCTCCAGGGTGTGCGTAGGTTCACCTGTTCCGGGGATGAAAACCGGTGTCTTGCTGACAATGCCCTGAACCGTTCCCGGGCTGTCGCACACCAACGGCGAAACCACCTCTGGTCCAGCCAATGATTCCATCGCGCCGGCTGCCGGCGCGGCCAGCAAAAAGGCGCCAAGCCCGAGCGACAAAACCGTTCCAACTGTTGTGATCTTTCGAAACATGCAATACCCATTTCCATAATGCGAAGCCATTCCCATGTGTACGGCCTATCTGCACTTCAAAGTACGTTCATGGACACTAACTTCATGTCTAGCATGCAGCTCCGTGCTCTTCGCGGGAAAAGCCCTGACCTTTCGGATGGACATGCATGCGCCAGCGTTCGAGAGCAGGTGCAGTAAGCTCTGCAAACACCTGCCACCCGCCTTCCCCGATAACCATTCGCCGGCTGGGACAGCCACATGGCCAGGGCCGATGCGTTGCGGGGCCTGGCCATGGACTTGTCCTCGGTGACCGTCGCGTCGCAGTGAAGCCGATTTCCAATGGTCAAATGCTCGCGGACCATGGCGTTCAGCTCTGCGGCGTGGTGGTTTCTGCCGACAGGGAGGTGAAGATGCCCACCGTTTCAACTCCCCACGTCGTGCCCTTGCAAAGCGGGAGCACCGGCCCCGGTCCGGCAGCCTGTGGATATCCACGACAAACCTCGTCAAATGAGTTCAAAAGGGAGATAATGGTTGCATGCCCCGATTCCTGACATTGGCCGACGTTGCCGAACAGCTGCAAATTTCGGCCGCAGCATGCTACGCCCTCGTGCACAGCGGTGAGCTGCCCGCCTTCCAAATCGGCGGCCGCGGCCAGTGGCGCGTGGATGAAGCAAAGTTTGAGCAGTTTATTGACGACCGCCACGCAGCAGCCAGGGCAATGTTGGCGGCCGAAAGCCCGACTCCAAACAGGTAATCCATCGTGCCCTGCGCATTGGTGCCGGCGTGGGTTTGTTTCCGGGCTGGCGTTGTTCCAGCCGCGCTCAGAACTCGTTGTCCGTCGACGATGCCACTGATACCAGCTGTGCCATGGGAACCACGACGCTGCCCTGCCGGTTCCCGCGGTCCCGGCTGACGCCGTCGGCCAATTGCATCAGCTGAACATAATCGGCACCCACCTGATCAAGCACTCCGCGCAAGGTGGCGGGGCGTGTGCTGTCCAAATCGAGGACAACCATCGACCTGTTGCGGGCGAGAATTCGCAGTGCTGCCGCGAGCGTGTAGGGGACTTTCGACACAGCCGTGGCCCGTTGGGCGCCCAATCCCTGCACGCGCAGGATCCTGGCCAGGGGCAGCAGGACAGAACGGTTGCTTTCATGCACCAGCGCCCACTGCGGTTCCACCCTGCGAACCTCGCCATGAAACGCCGTGCCATTGCACATGACAACTGAAAGCTGCCCACCCACAGCGCCACGCAATGCCTGGGCCAGGGTCAGCTGAGAGGCTTCGACCCTGGCCAGCTCGTTGATCTGCCGTTCCAGATCCTGCTGCGTGGCGGCGTCCATCTGGGCTTCCAAGTCGCCAAAGAGCAGTTCCCATCGCATGGCGTCACGGTAGGCGCGGCCGGCCGCCCAGTCAAGCGCCGTGTGCATGGGGCCATTGCCATGAGCTATCCACAATCTTTCTCGTCCCTATGGACAGGATCGAGGAAACGGGTTCAAAATAGGTTATATAGATTCAAACGATGTCAAACGGTCTCTAAATTGCTCAAAGGTGATGCAGATGAAACGGCAAACTCGTGCAGACGTGGCCATGACGGCTGCGATCCTTTTCCTTGGCGCTTCCTTGGTCTTCAGCGGCTCTTCCGTACTGCGCCTGCGTTGGAGCGGCGCCGGTGCATCGACGGCGCTCAATCTGCCTGAATTGCTGGGTGTGGCTGCTGCTGGTGCGGGCATCGGACTGCTCATCTGGTGGTTGCTGGCCTTGGTCTGCGCCTGCATCTCGGGCGCAGCCCAATCCTTGGGCGCCGTCAGGCTTGCCGCATTCACCGAGGCCTGGTCGCCGGCTTTCATGCGGCGGCTGGTCACGGCCGTGATGGGGCTGAATCTGCTGGCTGCTCCGTTGGCCGGCGCAGCTGAAGGTCCCGGCGTTGACCCCCGGTGGCACGCCGAAACCGTGGCCACGGCCCCGGCGGCGGTTGCACCCAACGAATCAGGCGGCACCCCGAGCCTGCCGACCGGCACCGGCGGCACCGTTCAGGACGTCCTTCCGGCCGCCCCGTCCGTACCGGTGGAACCGCAGTGGATTCCGCACGCCCCTGAAACCAATCCCGACCTTGTGGTCCGGCCTTCCACACGGCCCGGTCCGTCCCCAACCGCAGCCGGCGGCGGCAGTGGTGATTCGGCGTCGGACCTCCCCGGGGAATCTTCACCCGACGGCAGCGGCACCATGGAGGTGGTTGTGAAAAACGGTGACAGCTTGTGGAGCATTGTGGCCGCTGCCTTGGGCCCGTACTCGAGCGATGTCGAGGTCGCGCTGGCCTGGCCGGGCTGGTACGAAGCGAATCGGGACACGATCGGCGCAAATCCCAACGTCATTCTTCCAGGCCAGATCCTCCACCCACCGGCGGGCCCATAGCTGAATGGTTCCGGGCCGGGGAGAAGGAGCGATCCTGCTTTCCTACCGGCACGAACATTTTACGATCACAAAGGAGCACCCCATGAGCACCCCAGCCATTTCCGGAGCAGGCACCCCCGCCCTGTTGGTGGTCAAGCCCGTCCAAGCCGCCGTCCCCGGATCTGAAGCCTCCGCGGGTGGGGACGTTGTGCGGCTGCCCAGCCGGGAAGAACGCTTGAGGCGCCAGCGGCCGGGCCGCAGCAATGCCACCTCCGGCGCGGTACGCGTACTGGATCCGGAGGCTGCTGAGCGGGCGGTGGTGAGGTCGATGTCGTGCAAGGTGGCCCAGGCCGTCCTTGAAGTGCTCAACGGGGCGCGCTCGGTGCAGCAGCTGGCCAGATGGCTGGACACCATGTGCCTGAGCGCCCTGTCCACACGCGCGCGTCTGCATGCCGAGGCCTACAAGGCCGAATTCCGCCGTCGCAGCCACGATCCCGGCGCCGAAAATGTGCGCACCCTGCACCATCAGCCCCAGGTCCATTCAGTTCATTGCAGCGCTGTCGCACCAGGGATCTTTGAGTCCGCGGTGGTGATTGCCGACAGAACCCGTTTTCGCGCCATCGCCATGCGCTTTGAACTCGACGGCGGTCTTTGGAAAGTCACTGCCCTGCAAATTGGGTAGTTCCTGCTTCGCGGGCTTTCCGGGCCGGCCCCGGACATGAAGAATGCCGCCGCTTGACCGAAGCGCCACGGTAGTTCCATGGCATTTCCGTCAACCGGCGGCATTTCCTGCAGAAGTGCGAGAACCCGGTGTTAGCGCTTTTTCTTCTTCTTGTTGTTCTTGTTTGCCGGGCGCTTGGCCGACGGCGGCAGCCCGCCGCTGCGGCGCTCAACATGCGTTTCGGCTTCACCCTGGGCATCCGGGGCGCTGAACTGAAGCTGTGCCGGCTTGGCCGGTGGCTCAAGCCCCGGAGCGGAGATGTGGGGGGCATCATGGTCATGATCATGGTCCCCGGCGGCCCCGTCCACACGGCCCATCAGGGCCGACGGCGCGTCTGCAACGACACCTACGCCGGCGTCAGGCGAGTTTTCAACCTGTACTTCCAGGTTGAACAGGAAGCCGACGCTCTCTTCCCGGATGCCGGCCATCATGGACAGGAACATCTCGTAGCCTTCGCGCTGGTACTCAACGAGCGGATCACGCTGGGCCATGGCCCGCAGCCCGATGCCTTCCTTGAGGTAATCCATCTCGTACAGGTGTTCCTGCCACTTGCGTCCCACCACTGACAGCACAACACGGCGTTCCAGTTCGCGCATGGTGGACGAGCCCAGGGCCGCTTCGCGTTCCTGGTAGGCCACCTTGGCGTCCGAGAGCAGCTCCGTCTTGAGCTGTTCGGCGGTGATCCGGCCTTCGCCGCCCGCCTCTTCCGCGATTTCTTCCACTGTCACTGTCACAGGGTAGATGGTGCGCAGGTTGCCCCACAGGGTGGTGAAATCGTATTCGCCTGCGTGTCCTGAGCTCAGCGAGGCGTCAATGATCTCGTTGACGGTGTCTTCCAGGAAGTGCTGGACCTTTTCGTGCAGGTCTCCGCCTTCGAGGATGCGGCGACGGTCGCCGTAGATGGCTTCGCGCTGGCGGTTCAGGACGTCGTCGTACTTGAGAACGTTCTTGCGTTGTTCGGCGTTGCGACCCTCAACCTGGCCCTGAGCCGAGGCGATGGCCTTGGAGACAAGCTTGGATTCAAGGGCCACATCATCGGGCATGGAGGAGCGGGACATGAGTCGCTCGGCAGCACCGGAGTTGAACAGGCGCATCAGGTCGTCGGTCAGTGAGAGGTAGAACCGGGACTCGCCCGGGTCGCCTTGACGTCCGGAGCGGCCGCGGAGCTGGTTGTCGATGCGGCGGGATTCGTGCCGCTCGGTGCCCAGCACATAGAGTCCGCCGGCTTCAACAACGGCTTCGTGCTCGTCCTTGACCGCCAGCTTGGCTTCCTCGAACGCCTCGTCCCAGGCCGCCTCGTACTCTTCCGCGTTTTCCTCCGGGTCCAGTCCGCGGGCGGCGAGCTCGGCGACGGCGTTGAACTCAGCATTGCCGCCGAGCATGATGTCGGTGCCTCGGCCGGCCATGTTGGTGGCAACCGTGACGGCGCCGCGGCGGCCCGCCTGGGCCACGATGGCAGCCTCACGTGCGTGGTTCTTGGCGTTGAGGACCTCATGCTTGACGCCTGCCTCAGCCAGCTTCTTGGAGAGGTATTCGCTCTTCTCAACGCTGGTTGTGCCCACCAGGACCGGCTGCCCGGTTTCGTGGCGTTCGGCAATGTCAGCCACAACGGCGTCGAACTTCACGACTTCGTTCTTGTAGACAAGATCCGACTGGTCCGCGCGCTGCATGGGCTTGTTCGTGGGGATGGGGACAACACCCAGCGAATAGGTGCCCATGAATTCGGACGCCTCAGTCTCGGCGGTGCCCGTCATGCCGGAGAGCTTGCCGTACAGGCGGAAGTAGTTCTGCAAGGTCACGGTGGCCAAGGTCTGGTTCTCAGCCTTGATCTCCACGCCTTCCTTGGCTTCGATGGCCTGGTGCATGCCCTCGTTGTAGCGGCGCCCGGCCAGGATGCGGCCGGTGTGCTCGTCAACGATCAGGACTTCGCCGTCCATGATGACGTAGTCCTTGTCGCGCTTGAACAGTTCCTTGGCCTTGATGGCGTTGTTCAGGAAACCGATCAGCGGGGTGTTTGCTGATTCGTACAGGTTGGTGATGCCGAGGTAGTCCTCGACTTTTTCAATGCCGTCCTCCAGCACACCCACGGTGCGCTTCTTCTCATCGACTTCGTAGTCCTCGTCGATGTTCAGGCGCAGCACAACCTTGGCAAATTCGCCGTACCAGCGGTTGGCGTCTCCGGAGGCCGGGCCGGAAATGATCAGCGGCGTGCGGGCCTCGTCGATGAGGATCGAGTCAACTTCATCGACAATCGCAAAGTTGTGGCCGCGCTGGACCAGTTCGTCCTGGCTCCAGGCCATGTTGTCGCGCAGGTAATCGAAACCAAATTCGTTGTTGGTGCCGTAGGTGATGTCGGCAGCGTACTGGGCGCGGCGGTGTGCCGGGTCCTGGTTTGACACAATGCAGCCGGTGCTCTGGCCAAGGAACCTGAACACACGCCCCATCAGGTCCGACTGGTACTGGGCCAGGTAGTCGTTGACCGTGACCACGTGGACGCCGTTGCCGGTGAGCGCGTTGAGATACGCCGGGGCTGTCGCGACCAGGGTCTTGCCTTCACCCGTCTTCATTTCGGCAATGTTGCCAAGGTGCAGGGCGGCACCACCCATGAGCTGGACGCGGAAGTGGCGCAGGCCCAACGTGCGGGACGATGCTTCGCGCACGGCAGCGAACGCCTCCGGGAGCAGGTCATCCAACGACTCGCCATCTGTGTGGCGGGCCTTGAGCTTGTCCGTTTCCTCGCGCAGTTCAGCGTCGGTGAAGGTCTGAAAAGAGTCCTCCAGCGAATCAATGGCGTCGGCAAGGACGTTGAGTCGTTTTAGTGTCTTGCGATCGCCTGTGCGAAGGACCCGCTCAAGAAGTGATGGCACGAAATTGCTCCCAATCTATTGCTGCCTAAAAGTGGCGTGTTCAGTCTACGTGAGAAGAAGTCCAGTTTCCCGCCAGTTTCTGGCCAAATCCTGGAGACGTGCATCAGCAGGCACCTGCGAATCATCCAAGTGCTGCAGCCAGCGCCGGTGCCAAGTCACCGTGGGGAAGTACGACGACGTCGCCAAGTCCCAGCCACTCTGCCATCAGCACCAGTTCCCCGGCAAGTTCGACGGCGGTGTGTGCCGGCGCGTCCGGCTCCCCGAACACGCCGCGAACCATGAGCCTGCCCTGCTGCCGGTCGGCCTTGAGGTCCACGCGCGCCACAATGTTCTCGCCCAGCAGAAATGGCAGCACGTAGTATCCGTATCTGCGCTGCCCGGCCGGGGTGTAAATCTCCAGGCGGTAATGGAAGCCAAACAGCTGCTCGAGACGGCGGCGTTCAAACACGAGGGAGTCAAAGGGGCTGAGGAGCGCTCGCGCCTCCGCAGTGCGTGGGACGCTTGCCTTGGTGTGGGCAAACAGCTCGGCATTCCACCCCTGCACCGCGACCGGCTTCAGTTCCCCCTTGCGCACGAGCCCGGCCACGGCTTCTGCACTGTCTCTCACGGGCAGGCGAAAATAGTCGGCAAAACAACGGACCGTGCCAATGCCGTGGGCCTGGGCCGCTGCGGCAATGAGCCGTTCCATTGCCTCGTATCTGTCCGGGTTGTCATTTCCTGCGGCCTGAATTGCTGCCGGCAGGACCTTTTTCACCAGCGAGTATTTGCGTTCAAACTGCTCGTTGCGGGACGCTGCACCAACGACTCCCCGTTCAAAGAGGCCCTCGAGGGTCCTTTTGACGGCGCTCCAGTTCCAGCCCCATTCGTCTTTGTTGTTTTGTTCCTCGTGGCCGATGCGGGCCGTGACTTCGCGGGCTGTCAGCGCCCGGCTTCCTGCCAGCAGTTCCAGGATTTGGGCTTCCAGGGTCTCCCGCAGTGCTGGTTCGAGGCTGTCCGATCCCACCCAGCGGCGGTTTTGCCAGACACGCAGGTCGTGGAAGTGGACCGGCCGGATAAAGCTGGCCTCGTGGGCCCAATACTCCATCATCTTTCGCGGTGACTTCCCCGCCATCGAGCCGAGGATGGTGCGGTCATAATTTCCCAGCCTTGAGAAGAACGGCAGAAAGTGGCTGCGCGAAATGATGTTCACCGAGTCGATCTGCACCAGCTGGAGTTGGGCAAAAGTCCGGCCCACGGCCCGTGGTGTGGCGGGTTCCGTGGGCCTGACTCTTGCCAGTCCCTGGGAATGGAGTGCAACGCGGCGGGCCTGTGACAGGCTCAGCCGTGCGTTCATCCCTTATGTCCCTTGGCTATGGACGTTGCTGGCATTGTTGCGTGTGTCCGAGCCCGGGATCAGACCTTGGCCGGCTCATCCGCTGAACGGTAGGCGGAGATTTCTTCGGGAACCTCTGCATTGTCATCGAGGGAAATGACACCGTAGGTCCAGCCCTTGCGGCGGTAGACCACGGAGGGGATGCCCGTTGCGGAATCGACGAACAAGTAGAAGTCGTGTCCGACCATCTCCATGTTGTCCACGGCGTCGTCAAGGGACAATGCGGTGGCCGGGAAGACCTTGCGCCGGATCAGCACGGGTGAGTCACCGGCGGGAATGTCGTTCTCGATGTCGTAAGGCGATGTGACTGCGGCTTCTTCGGCAGGAGTCTGAGCGTAGATTGGCTCGGAACTGCTGACGGGGGCCAGTGAGCCGGTGGCCGCGTTGACGGCCACGGGTGCGTGCCTGCCGTGGTGGACTTTCTTCTTGTCCTTGGCCCTGCGGAGTCGCTCCAGCAACTTTCCGTAGGCCAGATCAAAAGCAGCGAACTTGTCCGAGGCGGCAGCTTCCGCGCGGATGACCGGACCCCGACCCAAAACGGTCAGCTCAACAGTGAGTGGAGTCTCTGCGGTGCGGGCCTTGCTCTCCTTGGAAACCTTCACATCGACGCGCTGGACCTTGTTGGCCAGCTGTTCGATCTTCGTGAGCTTCTCGCCAGCATATTCGCGGAATCGGTCCGAAACACTCAAGTTGCGACCGGTGATCATGAACTCCATGGTGCCCTCCAAATATCTTCGGTGACACGGCGGCCGGCTAGCACTTGACGCTGCAATACTGACCGCCGACGGGCGGTTTCCCCTTGCTAGAGGTACCCGTTTACCCACGTTAGTTCACCGGATCGGATTATTCATCTTTTGCGTGAAAGAATTTTCGGCGAGTCCCTTTACGGCAGATATTTCGGGGCTCCGATCCGGTGTCCGCGCCGCTGCCAGCACCACTGCAGCGCTCACTTCCAGACCTGCCTGGCCCAGTGTTTTAGCGGCTTCCCGCATGGTTGAGCCCGTGGTCAGCACATCGTCGATGATGACGGCCCTTTGGTTGTTCGGCTTCCCTGCGAACCAAAAGTTGCGGCGCCGCCAGCGGGCTATTTTCATGGTGTTGTGAACGTTGCTGCGCCGTGCCGCCCGGCCCAGGCCTTTCTGGTGGTGGCGGCGCCATGGAAGCCCCGCCTTGATCCGCAAAACCGGGGCGATGACCACTCCCGGTGGCAGCCGCCCCTCCCTCACCATCGAATGCAGAATCATGGCGACCGGGTCATAACCGCGACGGCGCCAGCCCCTGCCGGTGCTGGGGATCGGAACCAGCCAGATCTGGTGCGGAGGGTGCTGCGGACCAGCCGCCGCATCTCGTGTCTGAAGCTGGGACAGCTGTTCCAAAGCGTGGGAAAGTCCGTGGGCGAGGCAGCGGCCCAGGGGGGCGCAAAGCTCCGTGCGGCCGTGGTTTTTAAAGGCCAGGATGGTCGCTGCCAAGGCGTCCCGGTATTCTCCGGCAGCAACCACCGGAAGATGGGAATCACCCAACACACCCACGAGCGCATCGGCTGCACCTTCTGCCCTGAACGGAGCCCCCGTCTGTCGTCGCAACACGGCAGAACATGCCGGGCACAAGGACTGGTCTTCACGACCGCAGACGACGCACTCGGCCGGCAGGACCAGATAAACAAAATCGTGCCATGCACCCTGGCACCACAGCCAAAAGCGCAGCCAGGGCGAGTTGGCACGCCCCCTGTGCGTCACCGGCAGCGGCGCACAGCCCGGCGTTTCTCCTCCACTGCGGTCACTGTCACTGTCCATGAGTCCAGCATGTGCCCGTTACCGCCCGGGAAGGACCACATCCCCCGACATTGTGGACTGCTCGGCGGGCAGCCCGGCTGTGGAGGAATGAACGCCCACGGTCTCCTGGGACGTTGACCAACCCCGGATGGTGCCCATGGGCAGCCTCAGCCGGGGCGGGGCGGTCCTGCAGCTATCCAGCTATCCAGCGAATGAAGCCTGCCGCAGCTCCTTCGCCACCACTTCCCAGCTGCTGCCAACATTCGCGAAGTACTCGGTGGCGGTCTGCGCATGGACGTTGCGCACCCCCGAGCCGGCACTGAGCCATTCAATGCCCGGCAGCTTGTCCATCTCCTGCGGGCCGCGTGCCAGGTCCAGAATCTCGATAGTGACGGGGTCGGCGACCGACGGCGCCATGACGGCAACGCTGGACTCCCCCACCCACACACCCAGAGTTGGCGTGCCTTTGTGGAGAAGGCTGAGCGGCGCCGTGAGCTCCTTGGGCACATCCCCGGATTTGAAGATGCCCGTGACACTGACCCTGCTCACGCCGTTGGCCTCGGAAATGACCAGGGCCCTGGTTCCATCGCGCGAAACTCGCAGGGTTGTCACCTCCTGCCCCACCAGCCATGGAACCTTCAGGACGACAGGGGCGCCCATTTTGCCGCCGTCGTTCGGGTTGATGGCAACGACATCCCCGGAGCCGTCCCCGGAGGCAGCCCACAGCCAGCCGTTGGGGGCGAACGATGGCGCCGTCAGTGCGATCCCGGCAATGGCAAGCTGGGGTTGCTGCCCGGGCCGTACCGAATAGACCTGGTTGCCGGCACCCGAGCGGAAGGCAAACTCCTTGCCCGAGTATGAAATTGCCGGCACCGACGGCTCCAAAGCCGCCACCGATGCCATGGCGGGAATGGGTGCGACCTTGGTCCCGTCGAAGGTGACAAGCTCATTTTTCGACAGCGCAACCTGGGTTGTGATCACAGAGTTGTCAATGATCATGTTTGTGCTGTCGTCGGCTGCCCCACCCATGTCGATTTGCCTGTCGTCGGCCAGGAATTGCACCTCGGTGACCGTATTGAGGCTCTTTTGCAGTGTCACCAGCAGCTGGTCGTGCATTTGCTGGCGCGTCTTGACGCTGGTGTCCAGCAGCTGCGGTGCCGTCAACCCGACCTTCGCCACGCCGTTGTCGCTGACGGGCACGGAATCACGCTCGAGCGTGATTCCGTTGGGGAAGGCGCTGACGACAGCGCCCTGCAGATACGGTGCCGGACCGTTCAGCATCGCCTTGACAATGGCGGTTGTTGTCCTTGAGGAGCGGCTGACAAGCCAGCGGACGTCCGGGATGCCGTAGGTGAACGTGGGGTCGTAGAAATACAGGGACAAGGGGCTGAAGAGTGTTTCAAAGGTTGCCTCGGTCAGCATCACGCCGTTGGGCGCCTCGGAGATGCGCCATTGGCCGTCCACCTGGACCAGCTTCATGTTCAGGCTCTCGGTGGCACCGTCCTTGGCCGGGGTCAGCACTCCTGTGGAGTCCACAGTGGAAACCACATCAAATTTCAGTACAAAGGAGTCTTTTTCCTTCCCCGGAGCCACCGAGAAGGTGTCCTTGTACACGAGCGTTTGCTTGTCCGGCACCCAGGACTGCGCAAGTCCCGACGACAAGTACTCCCGCGCCACCTGAAAGTCGTCGCTGAGGCCTGTGCCCGACTCAATGAATCCACGCACGATGCTCTCCTGCGAGGCATCCTCCACAGGAGCAAACTGCTCAAAGTTGATGTTGACGGTATTGCTGCGCGGCGCCAGGGGATCGCTCTTGCCCACGGGGCCGTTGGTTGGGATTGTCGCGCAGCCTGCCACAGCCAGAAGTACGACGACGGCCATCACCCAAATTGTGGACGCCCAGTGCCGCCCTGCGCCGGCCCGGGAACGGCGCGCATTCCGCCGGGGAGGCCGCGCAGTGGTTTTCGTCGTGGGGATCATCGCTGTTCCTCCGTCCCCGGGTTGCTGCTCCCGGGGCTCTTCCTATCGGTGCTGCTCTTCTCGGCGTGCTGCTTCTCCGAGCTGCTGGCGGACGCATGCCCTGTGGAGCCCTCCAGGCTTCCCAAGGCCCCCACCACACGCATCGCACCGGTGTTTGTCAGCAGCGGCCCGGTGGTCAATGACGTGGAATAGCCCGCCTGTCCGCCGTCGGGAGGCAGCGGGACCGGGGAATGGTCAAGGACCTCACCGCGGCGCCGGGGAAGTGTCAGCCGGAAGCAGGAGCCCTCGCCGGGGATGCCCCACGCGTCGAGCCAGCCGTCATGCAGCTTGGCGTCCTCCATGGCGATCGAAAGGCCCAGTCCGCTGCCGCCTGTGGTGCGGGCACGGGCGGCGTCGGCACGCCAGAACCTGAAAAAGACATGCTCAAGCGAGGACGGAGACATGCCGATGCCGTAGTCCCGCACGGCAATCGCAACGGCGGCGTCATCCGCCGATACAAAGATCTTCACCGGCTTGCCTTCACTGTGTTCGACGGCGTTAAGCACCAGGTTGCGCAAAATTCTGTCGATGCGGCGGGAGTCCATTTCAACAATGCACTTGTGGCTGCGCAGGCGGGTCACGACCGAAAGCTCAGTTGAGTTGGCCTCGGCAACCGGGGCCGCGCCGTCGATCACGGAATGCACCACCGAGAAAATGTCCAGCGACTCGACGTCCAGATCGGCCACGCCGGCGTCGAAGCGGGATATTTCCAGCAGGTCGGCAAGGAGCAGCTCAAAGCGCTCGACCTGGTGGAAAAGTAGTTCTGAGGAACGCTTGTAGATCGGGTCAAATTCTTCGCGGGCGTCGAAGAGGACCTCCGCGGCCATGCGCACGGTTGTCAACGGGGTGCGCAGTTCGTGGGAAACATCCGAGACAAAGCGCTGCTGCATCTCCGAAAGCGTGCCCAGGGCGGTGATCTGGTCTTGCAGGGACGTGGCCATCTTGTTGAACGACGTCGCCAGTCTGGCCATTTCGTCCTCGCCCTTCACCACCAGCCGTTCCTCCAATTCGCCGGCGGCAAGCTTCTCGGAGACGGCCGCTGCCTGGCTGACAGGGTTCACCACCGTCCGGGTCACGTACCAAATGATCACGCCGATAAGCACCAGGAGGATGCCGCCGGCAAGCCACAGCACTGACTGGATGTAGTCCAGCGTCATTTGTGCGCTGTTCAGGTCATAGATCATGTACAGCTCGTAGTTGGTCTTCAGCAGCTCGACCTGGCTGCCCACAACCACTGCCGCATGCACGCCGGAGCTGCCCGTCGGCAGCGCGATTGACTGCCAAAACTGGCCCTTGGGATCCCCTTGGACCGACTTGCGCAACTCGTCGGGGATGATGGTGGTCGTCAAGCCGCCGGAATCCGCGGAACTCACGGCAAGTTTGCTGTTTTGGCCCGGGATCTTGACCATGAGATATTTACGATTGTCGTCCGCGCCACCCACTTCGAGCAGTTTCAGGGTGTCTTTCACATATTTCGACACGCCCGGCTGATCGCTCAGGCTCGCATTGGAAAAATTTTCCTGGATCTGGATGGCACCCCGCGCCGATTCCTGCTGCGCTTGGATCAGCCGTTCCTTGAACAGTCCATTGGAAATCTGCCCGGCCAGGTAGCCGCCAACTCCGACCACGGCCACCGAGGCAATCAACAGGGTCGTGAGAACGGTGCGGAACTGCAGCGATGTCCGCCATCGCGTGGACCACGCCCGCCGAAACCCCACGGCCAGGCGCCAAATAGTTGCACCTGCGGTGCGCAGCCCGTGGCCGGTTTTGACCAGCACGGTCCGGACCGCAGTGACGGCCGATGTTCGATCGTGCCCTTCGGCGGGGATTTCGGAGCTATTCCTGTCGGCAGGATCTGTGGGCACGTGTTCGCTGTCGGCAGGTTCGGCGGGCATGGTTTTGGGCGCCGCGCTGCCGGCCGTCTCCTGCCCAGCCCCGATGGAGGGTGGGCGTTGATCGGCGCGGTGCGTGACGGCGTCGTTCTTGGCCTGGTCCTGGCTCATGGCTTATTCACCGCAGCCGCATGGCAATCAGCGCTTAGTTCCCGGCCTTGTAGCCGACACCACGGACGGTGAGGACAACCTCGGGGGCTTCCGGATCACGCTCGATCTTGGAGCGCAGGCGCTGCACATGGACGTTGACGAGCCGGGTGTCTGCTGCGTGGCGGTAACCCCAAACCTGCTCCAGGAGGAGCTCGCGGGAGAACACCTGCCAGGGCTTGCGGGCCAGGGCAACCAGAAGGTCAAATTCGAGCGGCGTGAGGGAAATCTTTTCACCTGCGCGACGGATTGAATGACCTGCCACGTCGATGGTGATCTCGCCGATGACGAGCGTTTCCGGAGGCTTGACGTCGCCGGGACGCAGCCGTGCCCGGACACGCGCAACGAGCTCGGCGGGCTTGAACGGCTTGGCGACGTAGTCGTCGGCACCCGACTCAAGTCCGCGGACAACATCGGAGGTGTCGGATTTGGCCGTCAGCATCACGATCGGGACGTCGGATTCGGCACGGATGAGCCGACAAACTTCAATGCCGTCCATTCCGGGCAGCATCAAATCGAGCAGGACCAGGTCCGGCTTGCTGGCCAGGAAAACCTCAAGTGCCTTGGCTCCGTCAGCGCAAAATACGGGATCAAAACCGTCATTGCGGAGCACTATGCCGATCATCTCGGACAGTGCCTCGTCATCGTCAACAACTAAAATGCGTGCCTTCATACCTCTATATTTGCCTATTACCACCACATTGTCCCCATCGACGCTCCACACGACCGACAACTGGTGTGCCATTTGTCGAGTTTTGCCGTCGCTACCCGCCGGAAATGGTCGATTTCTGGAGTCGCCGGGAGCCCACGGGGAGCCCACGCGCGGCGTCGGAGCCTCCGCCACATCCACATGACAGCCATAAGAGTTGCCTTGACGATTTCTGGAGCGGGCATTTTTGGACCGTGCAAGGGCGGGTTCCAATGTTGAAAGTGCCGGCATCCCTCTGTGTCAGGCCGTTTGTGGCCACAAACGGCAAATCTTTCCGCAATGTCCAGGCATTCACAGAATATATTCGGATCTTCCGGATAGGGTTTGATGGTGGATGGAACCGGGCAACAGGTCCCGGGTCGGCGGCTGCATGGACAGACGCACGCGACCCGCAGTTGTTCGAGCCGCCAATGTTTTGCCGGGGGATTCTTTAAGGGGAACACGATGACGCAGGAACCAGGACAACCACCGATTGAGCCCGAGGGCCAACCCGGACAATCACAGCAGCCGCAATGGGGTCAATCCCAACAAGGCCAACCGCAGCCGCCACCTCCACTGCCATCGCAGGCCCAGCCGCAGCAACCCCAACCGGGTCAGCCACAACAACCGCAGTGGGGCCAATACAGCCAGCCGGGCCAGCCCCAGCAACCGCAGCAACCGCAGTGGGGCCAATACGGCCAGCCGGGCCAACCCCAGCAACCGCAGCAACCGCAGTGGGGCCAATACAGCCAGCCGGGCCAGCCCCAGCAACCCCAGTGGGGCCAATACAGCCAGCCGGGCCAGCCCCAGCAACCCCAGTGGGGCCAATACAGCCAGCCTGGCCAGCCCCAGTACCCGGGCCAGCCCGGAATGCAGCCCGGATTCAACAATTACGTCGCCCCGCCCAAACCCGGCGTCATCCCCTTGCGCCCCCTGGGCCTGGGCGAGATCCTGGACGGCGCGTTCCAGGCTGCACGCCGCAATGGCAAGGCCATGTTCGGTTCAGCCCTGATTTTCCAGCTCGCCACGACTGCCGTGACCCTGGCTGTCATGTTCCTCATCTTTGGCCAGTTCATGACAGACCTTTTCAGCGTGGACGGACTTGACAGCAACGACGCAGCGGCAATGGAAGCCTTCGGCGGCGGGATGGTCACATTTTCGCTGTCCATGCTGTTGACGGCGTTCTTTGCCGTGCTCATCCAAATGGTCCTCCAGGGCGCCTTGGTGGTGCCCGTCCTGCGCGCCGTGCTGAACCGAAAAACCACGTTTGGGCAGATGTGGCGCCTGACCAAACCGCGCGTGGGCAGCTTGATCCTCCTGGCCGTGCTGTACGCCGCCGCCTCCCTGCTCGCGATTGTGTTGTTCACGGCGATCGTCATCGGCTTGATTTTCGCCATGGACGCATCGAATTCGTCCACGGCAGTCCTTGGCGTGATCGGCCTTTCGCTCCTGTTGAGCCTGCCCTTCGTGGCGGCCGCAGTGTGGCTTGGCACGAAGGTTCTGCTGGCCCCGGCAGCCATTGTCGTTGAGAATGTGGGCGCCATCGCCGGCATCAAACGGTCCTGGCAGCTGACCCGGAGAAATTGGTGGCGGACCTTTGGCACCTCGATCCTGGCGGCCATCATTGCCGCCGTCATTGGCAGCGTCATCACCACCCCGGTGAGCCTGCTGGTCAGTTTCCTGGTACCCGTGATGATGGGCGGTGAGCCCACGGCCGACCAATCCGTCACCGCAATGCTTGTCGCCCAGGCGATCGCCAGCGTTGTTGGTGCGATCGTTGGCGCGGTGACCCTGGCCTTCCAAACCGGCGTCATGGCGTTGATCTACGTGGACCTGCGAATGCGCCGCGACGGCTTTGACATTGCCTTGCTGAAGGAATCCGAACTAGGCAAGGACGACGGCGGGATCCCGGGTTCCCCCGTTCCCGGGGAACTGGTGCCCGGCGGCCAGGCAACGAACGCCCACGACCAGGAGCCCTACAACCCGGGCCCGCAGCAGCCCGGACATTACGGACAGTAGACAGCCGCCCACATGCCTTTGCCATTGATTGGTCCAGTCCTGCGCCTGACCGAAGTTCCTGTTGCCCCCGGGGCCGACGAGGCCCGGCGGTGGGCGCAGGAAGAGCTTGCCCAAAAGGTGTACCAGGATGCCAAGCCCGGGTGGGCGGAGCAGCTCGCGGCGCTGATCAGACGTGCCTTGGAGGAACTCCTGAACAACGTCGGTGTTGCCAACGGCCACGCAGGCCTGGCCATTGTTGCCGGCCTTGCACTGGTGGCCGTCATTGCCATCATTTTCATTGTCAGGCCGCGGCTCAACCGCCGGAAGGCTTCCGGCCAGGATGTGTTTGCAGGCGTACAGCTGCTGACTGCCGACCAGCACCGCAAGCTGGCCCGCACTGCGGCCCAGGCCGGGGACTTCCACACCGCGGTCAGCGAGCAGTTTCGGGCTATTGTCCGCGGCGCGGAAGAACGCGATGTCAGTGTTCCGGCGCCCGGCCGCACGGCCCTGGAAATCGCGGCGGAGCTGGAACTGGCGTTCCCCTCCCACAGCGCTGCCCTGCACCATGGCGCAGAACTGTTCAATGCCGTGCGCTACGGGCATTTACCGCCCACAGCGGGCATGTACGAAGACCTGGCAGCGACGGACCTGGCCATGTCCGAAACAACGCCTGTCTACGCCGGACAGTTCCAGGAGGCGCAGCCGTGACGGCCACCGAACAAGCGCCACTGGCGGGAACCCCCGCCGAATCCGGGCACACCGTGCCCGCGGGCACCGGGCAGTCCGGCAACGACACAACAGTCTTTCGTGCGGAGAACCTCAGCCCGCCCCAGCGGGCCGGGCGGTGGTGGCGGAAGCATAAGTTCTGGCTTGTCTGCGCCGCCATATTCGTTCTCATTTCCCTGCTTGGCATCATTCTGGGCAGCGGAGGGGAACGATCCTCGGGCACACTGTCAATTACCAACCCGGCCCCGGCAGGAGCCCAAGCGGCAGCTTCGGTGCTGCGCAACGAGGGCGTGATCGTCACGGCGACGGATTCCCTCGCCGACACCACACGTGCCCTGACTGCCAATGGACCCGGCAACTCCACAGTGCTCTTTTACGATCCCAACAACCTCCTCACCCCGGACAATGCTGCGGCGCTATCGGCAGCTGTGCAGGACTCGGGCGGGAAACTCGTTGCCATGACCCCCGGCCCGCTGACGGTCAAGAAATTCAGTGCAGAGCTCGCCAGCACGGGCACAACCGCCGGCACAGCCTCAGCCGGCGCCCGCTGCAACATTCCCGCAGCGCTGGCTGCCGAGACCATCGACGGCGGCGTCCCCGCCCTTGGCGCCCCGGCCGCCACTGTTCCCCTGCGCCTGTACAAAGGTGCGGAAACTTGTTTCTCCCCGTCCGGAAAGGCAACGGCCGGAGGCTATCTGGCCGGCAACAGCTCAGGCGACATTGCGGTGGTGGGCAATCCCGGCGTCGTCAGCAATGAAAACCTGGCCAACCGCGGCAATGCCGCCCTGACCTTCGGCCTGTTGGGCAGCACCCCAAACCTGCTTTGGTACACGGTGTCGGTGAAGGATATTCCGGTGGCCGCGCAGCAGCCGCCGCTGTCCGATTTCACGCCGGAATGGGTCTTCCCCGCGTCGGCCTGGCTGCTGATTGTTGCCCTGCTGGGCATGTTCTGGCGCGGGCGCCGGAACGGTCCGCTCGTGACAGAGCCGCTGCCTGTCATCGTGAAAGCGTCGGAAACACTTTCCGGCCGGGCACGCCTGTACCAGGATGCCAGGGCCGTCGACACTGCCGCACGCAGCCTGCAGCACGCCACCCTGACCCGCTTGGCGCGGAAGTTGCGGCTGGGAATTTCAGCCGATCCTGCCGCGGTGGTGGAAGCCGTGACCGCCATTAGCGGGCGCAAGCACCACGAAGTGCGTGCCCTGCTGCTGGGTGCAGCACCAGAAACCGAAAAAGACATGTTGTCCATGGCCGTTGAGCTGACGGCCCTAGAGGAAGAAGTGGCCAAGCAATGAGCCTGCCCCACCCGGAATCAGCGCCTCCCGCCCCCATGCCGCCTGCCCAAGGGTGGCCGCAACAGCATGATCCGGGCGCACAAAACATGCCGCCCGGGCACGAGCCGCAGGGCCCTGCGCAGACACCGCCGGCCCAGGCCCACACCCAACCGCAGGATCAATACGTGCAGGATCAATACGTGCAATCACCACCGTCACAAGCTCCCCAGCGGCAGGCGCCGCAGCGTCCGCCCGCCCTGAGCCCGTCGGCGCAGTCCCTGCTGGCTGTCCGCAGAGAAGTGGCCAAGGCCGTCGTCGGCCAGGATGCCACCGTGACGGGGCTGCTGATTGCGCTGCTGGCCGACGGGCACGTGTTGCTGGAGGGTGTCCCGGGCGTGGCCAAGACATTGCTGGTCCGGGCCTTGTCCGCGGCGTTGAGCCTTGACACCAAACGGGTCCAGTTCACCCCTGACCTAATGCCCGGCGATGTGACCGGGTCATTGATTTACGATGCCAGCACCTCGGACTTCACCTTCCGTGAGGGGCCCGTGTTCACCAACATTCTGCTCGCCGACGAGATCAACCGGACACCGCCCAAAACCCAGGCCTCGCTCCTGGAAGCCATGGAGGAGCACCAGGTCTCGGTCGACGGCGTTTCGCGCAAGCTGCCGTCGCCGTTCATGGTGGCTGCCACCCAGAACCCGGTTGAATATGAGGGCACCTATCCGCTGCCCGAGGCCCAGTTGGACCGCTTCCTGCTCAAGCTCACCATGGAGTTGCCCGGGCGCGACGATGAAATTGAAGTGATCCGCAGGCACAGCATGGGCTTTAACCCGCAGGACCTGCCTGGCGCCGGCGTGCGTGCAGTTGCAGGGGCGGCCGAGCTGGCCCAGGCCCGCAACGAGGTGGCGCAGGTCGGTGTTGCCGGGGAAATTCTGGCTTATGTGGTTGACCTGGTCAGGGCCACCCGCACGGCCCCGTCCTTCCAGCTGGGTGTCTCCCCGCGTGGTGCAACGGCGATCCTCAAGTCGGCCCGCGCCTACGCCTGGCTTTCCGGGCGGGGCTTCGTCACCCCCGATGACATCAAGGCATTGGCGCTTCCCACCCTGCGGCACAGGGTCGCACTGCGTCCCGAAGCCGAGATGGACGGCGTCGCCGTGGACGACATCCTGCTCTCAATTCTGGCCACCGTGCCAGTGCCGCGCTGACGGCGGCACGAGAATCTGATGGCCATTTCTGGCAGGTTCTTCTACTTGGCACTGGCCGCCCTGGTGCCCATCATTGCCCTGCCGGGAGCAATCACCTGGCTGCTGGCACTGGCGGTGCTGGCACTCATCCTGCTGCTTGACGTCATTCTCGCCGCTTCGCCACGCCAGGTTGCCGTGCGTCGCACGCTGCCTTCCGGTGTGCGTTTGGGCGAGCAAAGCACTGCGGTTTTGCGGCTCGCCAACGAATCTGCCAGGACCTTGCGAGCCCAGGTCAAGGACGGCTGGCAGCCGTCGGCGGGGGCCACCAACGCCCTGCAGAGGGTCACGGTTCGGCCGGGCGAACGGGCCGCACTGAGCGTGGCCCTGCAGCCGTCCCGGCGTGGGGACCTGCTCACCCACCATGTCACCATCCGGTCCTTTGGCCCGTTGGGCATGGCCGCACGGCAACGGAGCATTCCCGCTCCCGGCCTGCTGCGGGTCCTGCCGCCGTTTCATTCCAAGCGTCATCTGCCCTCGAAGTTGCGCAAGCTGCGCGAACTGGACGGCAGGGCGGCAGTGCAGATCCGCGGCGCCGGCACGGAGTTCGATTCACTAAGAGATTATGTCCGCGGGGATGATGTGCGCTCCATCGACTGGCGGGCAACGGCCAGGCGACAGGACGTGGTGGTCCGCACGTGGCGGCCCGAGCGGGACCGCCGTGTCGTCATTGTTTTGGACACTTCCCGCACCTCGGCGGCCAGGATTGACGACGAGACTGCTCTGGACACGGGCATCGAAGCATCCCTGCTGCTGGCCGTTTTGGCCGAGCGCGGCGGGGACAGGGTCAGCCTGGTCGCGTACGACCGCCGGGTGCGGGCCAAGGTTTCCTCCACGGGCAAGGGCAACATGCTCAATGCCATGGTGCAGGGTCTTGCGCCGCTTGAGCCTGAGCTGATTGAGTTGAACGCCTCGGCCATTGCCGGGCAGGTCCGCGACGTGACGGCGCACCGGGCCCTTGTCGTGCTGGTGACCTCGCTGGATGCGGGCGCTGCGGAGGAGGGGCTCATCCCGCTGGCGTCAACACTCGCACAAAAGCACGTTGTTGTGGTTGCCGCCGTCCGCGATCCTGCGGTGGATGAGGCCCGGCTGGACCGTTCCACAACCACCTCGACCTATCGTGCCGCTGCCGCCGAACATGCGCTGAACCGTCGCGCCGCGATCACTGCCGTCCTGAAGCAGTCCGGTGTGGAAGTTGTTGACGCCCCTCCCCAGGAACTCCCGCCGCAGCTGGCGGACATGTACATCAGGCTCAAGGCCGCCGGGCGCCTGTAGGACCTGTCTCCCGCGTTGCCGGTGCAGCGGTGCGCACCGTTGCCGCAGGGTCAGCGGATGAAAGTCGAGCTTCCGTCCCTGCCGGCCACCCTTTTCAACCCGGGGGCAGCTGCGGTCATTCGCTGCCGGCCGGCCACGGGCGAATCACCACAACAGCCCCCCGGGCTCGTCGATTTGTCCTTACCGGCCGCCTATGACCACGAAGACCCCCGCTCTCAACAGTCGAACTGTCGCGCGTTGAAATCTGTCGTCCCTCGGCCCTCCCAACAGCGGCCAAGCACATATTTCGGTGGCGGGCCCCGCTGCGCAGGGCCTCGGGACGTGGGACGACGCTTACTTCGTGCTGGGGGCCTCGAGCTGCAGCGCCGCGAGCTTGCCGGCAAGGACCTTGGCCAGCACCTGGTGCCCGCCTGCTGTCAGGTGCACGTTGTCGGCCATCTGGTTGGTCACCCCGTAACGGGTCAGCCAGTCAGCGGCACTGACAAACATCGCACCGTTGCGTTTGGCAAAGCCTGCCAGCAGGGCATCAACCTGTGTACGCCGCTCTCCCGGAGTGCCTCTGGCCAAGGTGCCGACGAACAAGTATTTGGACGTCGGATAGCTGGCTTTCAAGTCGTCCAGCAGGCGGGCCGCCTGTGCCAAAATCTCGGCATCGGAAACCCCTTGCGCAGCATCGTTGCCGCCACCCTGAACCACCACGAGGGCCGGATTCCCATAGGGAAGCACCACCGCTCCGCTCTCCAGGGAATCAACATAATTGGCAGACAACGACGTCCTGGCTGCAAAACCAATCCCCGGGGCCCCCACGAAGCAGACCTGGTAGCCGCGGGCCGCGAGCCCGCTGACCACCCACGTGTCGGCAGCGCTGACACCCTTGGCGCCGGCCGACTGGGAATCCCCGAAAAGCACCGCCGACCGGGCAACGGCGGGATCAATGACTTCGGTGCGGCCCGAGACCGGATTCACGACGCGCGCACCGGCAGGCAGGTCCCACACCGTCACCGCCTCGTCCTTGGGCTCGGGTGCGGTGGCCCGGCCGCCGTCGGGGACGGGATTGTGCCCGGGCTGCACCGGGCCGGGGGTGGGTGCCTGTGTTCCCTGCGGCGGCGGCCCCGCCTCCGCCCCGCCAGCGTTCGCGGCCGCCACTTCCCAGCCGGACACGCCCTGGAGGACCGAGCTGGGTCCAACCAGGGCGACGGCCAGAACGAGCGTCACAAGGACTGCCGAGGCGCGTGCCAAGCTGCCGTTAACCATGAACCGAACCTTCCAAACAGTGCTGTAGAAAGGCAATCCTAGTCAATGGAAATTAACTTTTAGGGTCCTATTGGTAACGAATTCCGCTCAATTCCTCAGCGACTTCCAGCGCCCGGTTCAACACGGACCTGGCTTCCTGCGGCGTCAGGGCCGCCAGCCCGGTTTCCGGGGTGATGCGCAGCTGGTTCAACGACGATTCCGCCAGCCCCAGCCCGCGCCAGGGCCGCATGATCCGTTCCACCAGGACAGCGTACGACGGCGGGGCCTGGCCTGCCGCGGCAGGGACGGTCCCAGCCCACACCCCCATGCCTGATTCGATGGCGCCGGCCAGCTGCTCCCAGTGCCCGGTGTCGAGGACCGACAGGGGAACGGCCACGGCGTCGGTGCCGCATTCCAGCGCCGCTTCGAGTGCAGTGCGCCAGGAGCCGGTTTCGGTCTTGGTGGCCCCGCCCGGCACGACCTGCCCTGGTGCCAGGTTGATGGCAACTTTGGCGAAGCCTGCCTTGCGGGCTTCGCCAACCAGGGAACTCCAGAGCTGGCGCAGCTCGGACACAGGGATTGCGCGCAGCGTCCTGTAGCCCGAGGCAGTGGGGATGGCCCCGGCCAGGGCGGGCGCCACTTCCGGTTCGTCAATCTGCAGGGTCAGCGCTGTGCCCGGTACCGCGGCTCGCACCTTCTGCGCGTGCAGCGCCAGCCCCGCGGCCAGCGACTGGGCGATGTCCCGTCTGGCGCCGTAATCGCGCAGGGCCCGCTCACCGTAGTGCAGGTGGATGGCGGCGGCCAGTGACACCGGACCTGTCACGTGCACTTTGAGTTCCGGCGGCATTGTCCCGCCTGCACCGGCAACGTCGGCCAGCACGTTGACGTCGGTGGACAGCGCCGACACTGCCCGGCGGTGGTCGTGGCCGGGCCTGTCAACAAAGCGCCAGCCATACGGCTGCACGTCAACGGGAAGCTCCACCAGCAGTGCCGCCGTGCGGCCGACGGCGTCGGAGCCGACACCCCGGGCCGGCAGGTCAACAAGTGACGGCAGGTGCGGGGCGGTGAACAGGCCCAATGAGACCTTGGCGGCCTCGACCGGGTCGGTGCCCGGCCACTGGCCCAGCGAGGTGGCCGTGGCAACCTCGGGGAAGACGGTGGCCCCGGGCAAAGCGTTGTCGTGCGCGGGACCCGGGGACTGGCTCGGTGCGGGGCTCACGGAAGCTGCGTGCCGCCGTCGTCCGTGGTTGCCGTGGCGGCATCTGCGGCGGACGTGGCGGCGGGATCGGCCACAAAGCCCTGGCCGTCAAGACTCACCACGGGAACGACGCCGGTTGCTGCGACGGCCGAGTGGCTCTCAGAAATGGCCTGGTGGTGGTGAATGACCTCGCTGATGATGAAGTTCAGGAACTTTTCGGCAAAGGCGGGGTCGAGGTTCGCGGACTCGGCCAGGGCGCGCAGCCGTTGGATCTGAGCCTTCTCGCGGTTGGGGTCGGCCGGGGGCAGCTGGTGCCTGGCCTTGAGGATGCCCACGCGCTGGGTCGCCTTGAACCGCTCGGCCAGCAAATACACCAGGGTTGCGTCAAAGTTGTCAATGCTGGAGCGGATGGACAGCAGCTCGGCCATGACGGCAGGGTCCACGGCGCCTGTCAGGGAACTGGCGGCCGGATCAAAATCTTCCACGGACAGGTGCTGCGTGTGGCTCGGTTCGGTCATAGGGACAGTTTAGGCGGTGCACCGGGCGGACAAAACTCCTGTCCACGCCGGGCACCGCCCAAATAGTCCGCAAGTGCCGGCGTTCCTGCCGGCACCGTTGCTGCCGCGCAGAAAATGTCGCGCGGAACGCTACGTTGCCGCCAGCAATGCCTGGTGGGCTGCCCGGCGCTGCGCCTGCTCGGCCGGGTTGGGCACCGGCAGCGAGGCGATCAGGCGCTTGGTGTAGGCGTCCTGCGGGTTGCCCATGATCTGGTTGCCGATCCCCTGTTCCACCAGCTTGCCCTTGTAAAGCACCCCGACCCACTCGGCCAGGATGTCGACCACGGCCAGATCGTGGCTGATGAACAATGCAGCGAAGCCCAGCTCCGTTTGGATCTCCCGAAACAGTTCAAGCACCTTGGCCTGCACCGAAACGTCCAGTGCCGAGGTGGGTTCGTCGGCGATGAGCAGTCTGGGCTTGAGCGCCAGCCCGCGGGCAAGCGAGGCCCGTTGGCGCTGGCCGCCGGAGAGCTCGTGCGGATACCGTTTGGCGTAGGCGCCGGGCAGCTGCACCGAGTCGAGCAGCTCCTGGACCTTTTTGGTGACGGCCGGCCCCGACAGCTCGGTGTGGATGATCAGCGGCTCGGCCACACACTCGCCAATTGTCAGGTGTGGGTTGAACGATGCCGCGGGATCCTGGAACACAAAGCCAATGTCCTTCCGGAGGGGCCGGAAGGTGCGCTCCTTGTAGTTGAGCATCTCGTAGCCGAGCACGTTCAGCGAGCCGCCGGTGGTGCGGTTCAGCCCGGCGATGGCCCGGCCGATGGTGGTCTTGCCCGAACCGGACTCCCCCACCAGGCCAAAGACTTCCCCGGCACTGATGGTGAACGAGACCTTGTCCACCGCCCTGAAGGCCGGACTGCCCAGCCGTCCCGGGTATTCAATCTCCAGATCGGTGGCACGGACGAGCACCTCCTTGTCCTGGAACGCCCGCTCGGTGAAGCCCGCCGAGGCGGAGTTGCGGCCCAGGTGCGGCACGGCGGCCAGCAGCTTCTGCGTGTAGGCCTCCTTCGGCGCCGCAAACAACTCCTCCGCGGAGGCTTCTTCCACGACGTCGCCCTGGAACATGACAACCACGCGGTCGGCCAGGTCAGCGACGACGCCCATGTTGTGGGTGATCAGCACAATCGAGGTGCCGTACCGATCGCGCAGGTCCCGCAGCAGTTCAAGAATTTCGGCCTGGACAGTCACGTCGAGGGCGGTGGTGGGTTCATCCGCCACTATCAGGCCGGGGTTCAGCGCAAGTGCCGCGGCAATGACAACCCGCTGCTTCTGCCCGCCGGAGAACTGGTGCGGGTAGTAATCGACACGTTTGTCGGGTTCGGGGATGCCGACCTTGCCCAGTGCTTCGATGGCCAGCTTGCGCGCTTCCTTCCTGCCGACCCGTTTGCCCTCCGGCCGGTGTGCGCGCAGGCCTTCGGCGATCTGCCACCCCACCGTGTACACGGGGTTCAGTGCCGTGGAGGGTTCCTGAAACACCATGGCCACATCGCGTCCACGGATCTGGCGCAGCTGGTGGGCGCTGACGGTGATGATGTCGTTGCCGCTGATGACCACGGCCCCGCTGCTCTGGGCGGTCTCGGGGAGCAGGCCCAGGATGGCCTTGGCCGTGACGGTCTTGCCGGAGCCCGACTCGCCCACAATCGCCACGATCTCCCCCGGGGCGACGCTGAACGAGACGTCCTTGACGGCTTTCACATCGCCCTGGTCGGTGGCAAAAGTGACCTTCAAGTCCGCAATGTCCAGCACCTGGCGCGGTGCGGCTTCGCCGGCGGGCGCCGGACCGCGCCGGCCGGAACTCCCGGCCGACTTGCCGGGCGAACTGCCGGCTGACTTGCCGGGCGAACTGCCGGCTGCGGCTTTATCTGTGGAGCGGCTCATGCCTCCACCAACTCCTCTTGTTTTTTGTTGCCGCGGGACTTCTTCGCTGCCCGCTTGCGCCCGCGCAGGCGCGGGTCGTTGAGGTCGTTCATGGACTCACCCAGCAGGGTCAGCCCCAGCACGGTCAGCACGATGGCGGCACCCGGGAACACTCCCGTCCACCAGATGCCGGAGGTGGCATCCGACTGTGCGTGGTTCAGGTCGTAGCCCCATTCCGCCGCGGCCGACGGCTCAATGCCGAAGCCCAAAAAGCCCAGTCCGGCCAGGGTCAGGATGGCCTCCGAGGCATTGAGGGTGAAGATCAGCGGCAGTGTCCGGGTGGCGTTTTTGTAAATGTGCCGGGCCATGATGCGCACGCTGGAGGCCCCCACCACAATGGCCGACTCCACAAACGGTTCGGCCTTCAGGCGGATCGTTTCGGCGCGGATGACCCGGAAGTACTGCGGGATGAACACCACGGTGATGGAAATGGCTGCGGAGAAGATGCCCGACCACATGTCGGAGCGGCCCTGGCTGATGGCAATGGACATGACCATGGCCAGCAGCAGCGTGGGAAAGGCGTAAATGGCGTCGGCGACAACCACGAGGATCCGGTCAAGCCAGCCGCCAATGTATCCGGACAGCAAACCCAGGATCACGCCAAGGAAGATTGACAGCGCAACCGCCACCACAATCACCAGGAATGCCGTCTGGGCCCCCCAGATGGTGCGGGAAAGGACATCGTAACCTCCCGCCGTCGTGCCCCAAAGATGCACGGACGACGGCGGCGCCTGGGTTTCGTTGAAGCGTTCGCTGGCGCTGTACGGGGCAAGCAACGGCGCCAGTGCCGCGGTCAGCAGGAAGATGAGCGTCATGACGATGCCAGCAATGAGCATGCCCCGCTGGAGTCCCACACTTTTTTTCAGTTGCGCAATGATGGGCAGGCGGCTCAAGAGCGATTTTTTGGTCTCCATGGCCTAGTACCTCACCCTCGGGTCGATCAGCGCGGCGATGACGTCGACAATGAAGTTCGTGACAGCCACGATCACTGCCAGCAGGGCCACAATTCCCTGGACAGCGACGAAGTCGCGCGCTGTGAGGTAGTGGGCCAGCTGGAAGCCGAGCCCCTTCCACTCAAAGGTGGTTTCGGTCAGGACCGCACCGCCAAGCAGGAGTGCGATCTGCAGCCCCATCACGGTGATGATGGGGATCAGCGCCGGCTTGTAGGCGTGCTTGGTGAGCAGCCGGAATTCGCTGACGCCGCGGGAGCGGCCGGCCTCGACATAGTCCTTGCTCAAGGTGCCGATCACGTTGGTGCGCACCAGTCGCAGGAAGATCCCTGCCGTGAGCAGGCCCAGCGCAATGGCGGGCAGTATTGCGTGCTGGGTGACGTCCCAAAACGCCGTCATGTTGCCGCTGCGGAGCGCGTCGAGCCAGTAAATGCCAGTCGGCGCCTCCAACTGGGCCATGGAAATTTCGGTGGTTGTGGTGCCGCGGCCGGCCACAGGCAGCCAGTCCAGCCAGACGGCAAACACCAGCTTCAACAGGAGACCGGCGAAGAAGACCGGGGTTGCGTAGAAGGCGATGGCCAGCACGCGTGAGATGGCGTCCTGCCACTTGTCGCGGTGGTAGGCGGCCAGCATGCCAAAGGGAATGCCGATGGCAAGGGCCACAATCAAGGAGTTGAAGGCCAGTTCAAGGGTGGCTGCGCCGTAGGTTGCCAGCATGTCGGAGATCAGCAGGTTGTCCGAGATGGTGCGGCCGAAGTTTCCTGTGGCAATTTGCCCCAGGTACTCGAAGTACTGGATGAACAGGGGCCTGTCGTAGCCGGCCTCGTGGACGCGGATGGCCAGCTGCTCGGGAGGCAGCCTGTCGCCAAGGGCCGCCGAGATGGGATCGCCGGTCAGGCGCATCAGGAAGAACACCATGGTGACGAGGATGAAAATGGTGGGGAAAATCAAGACAAATCGGATGGCCAGGTATTTACCCAGGCTGCCACCCGACTTCCCCTTGCTCTTGGGCACCTGCGCGGCGGGTTCTTCCACCGGCAGGTCAATCATTGCGGTCATGTGCGCCTATTTCTTTTGCTTCAAGTTTGTTTGGGGTCAGGGATTCGCGGGCCTGTGCCCTGGGCGTTCGTGCGGTTCTGCATCGCGCCCGATCGGGCCGTGCAAAAACACGAACAACCCGTGCAAAAGGCGGGACATCCTTTGCAGAAAGCCCCGCCTTTTGCCAGTTGCTCGTCACTTCAGTGGTTGCCGGACAGGCATTACTTGGACAAAACGCCCAAACGGAACTTGAACGATGCGTCCAAGGTGTCCTTGGTGCCGTTGACCTTGACGTTGGACACAGCAACCTGGGCACCCTGCAGCAGCGGCAGCGTGGACAGGTCCTTGGCCTCCGCCGTCTGGATATCCTCGATCAGCTTGGTGCGCTTGGCCTGGTCGTTGGTGGTGACCTGTTCGGTGATCATCTTCTGAACTTCAGGGTTGTCGTAATGGTTGCTCAGGAAGTTGTTCTTGCTGAAGAACGGTGTCAGGTAGTTGTCCGCATCCGAGTAGTCGGGGAACCAACCCAGCTGGTACATCGGGTAGGCGTCCTTGACGCGCTGGTCGGAATAAGAGACCCACTCGGTTGACTGCAGGTTCACCTTGAACAGCTCTGTCTTTTCCAGCTGGGCCTTGATGGCGGCATATTCATCGCCCGAGGACTTGCCGTAGTGGTCGGGGTTGTACTGCAGGTCGAGCGTCACGGGCGTTTCCACCCCTGCGTCGGACAGCGCCTTTTTGGCCTTGTCAACGTCAGGTGCCCCGTTGCCGTCGCCATACATGGCCTTGAGCGGCTCAATGGCGCCGGTGAAGCCGGCAGGCACGGGTGAGTACAGCGGGAGGAATGTGCCCTTGTAAACCTCGTCGGCGATGGCCTGGCGGTCAATCGAGTCGGCCATGGCCTGGCGGACAGCCAGCGACTTGGCGGCGTCCGGCGTCGCCGTCTTGACACCGAACGGCATCGTATCGATGTTGAACACGATGTAGCGGATTTCGCCACCGGGCCCAATGTCGACCTTGACGTTCTTGTCCGACTTCAGGCTGTCGATGTCGGTGGCAGTGAGGACGCGCCAGGCAACATCAATGCTGCCCTTCTGGACCTCCAGCTTCATGTTGTTGGAGTCGGCGAAGTACTTCATGGTCACCGAGTCCGACTTGGCCGGGCCCAGCAGGCCCTTGTAGCCGGCGTACTTCTTGAAGGCGATGAGCTCGTTCTTCTTGTACGTTTCGATGGTGAACTGTCCGGCGAAGGACTTCCCGGCAATGATGTCTTCATCGGTGGTGACGGCGTCCGGACTAAAGACGCTGTCATCGACGATCGGGCCGGCGGGGCTTGTCAGCACCTGCGGGAACGTCTGGTCGTTGCCGACCTTGAGCTTGAACACCACAGTGGTGGCGTCGGGGGCCGTAACGCTTTCCAGGTTGCCCAGCAGCGAGGCAGGGCCCTTGGCATCGTTGATCTTCAGCTGGCGGTCGAAGGAGAACTTCACATCCTTGGAGTCCAGCTCGGTGCCGTTGGCCCATTTCATCCCGGATTTGAGCTTCACCGTGTATTCGGTCGGGGTGGTGAACGACGCCGATTCGGCCACGTCCGGCTTCGGCTCGGCACTTCCGGGCTCGGAGTTCAACACAAACGGATAGATTTGGTTCATCACGACAAACGAACCGTTGTCATAGGACCCTGCCGGGTCCAGGAACGTGACCTTGTCGGTCGTGCCAACAACAACCGGGCCGCCCGCGGCCCCGCCTTCTTCGGTGCTGCCGCCGCCCGCGGGGCCGGTGCAGGCCGTCATGGTCAGGACGGAAACTCCCGCAAGGGCTATAACCGACTTTAAGGCAATCCTACTTTTTGCCATCAGCAAACTTTCTCTTGTGGCTGACATGGAACAGGCCACACGACATTGTGTGACCTGACCCACTTGATTGATAGTCAACATTTACCAGACTTTGCCGCACCACACTGCACCAAAGCCAAAGTTGCAACCAGAAGGTTACCTAAGGGACTCCGCCCGGGGCCCGGCAACGAAATACGGGCTGCGGCCGAACCAGCCGGCCAGTTTCGTATAGGAATCCGAGGCTATGGGCACCCGGACTTCGGGCCCGATGCCCCTCTCAATGCCCCGATACTCCGGCTTCAGCATCCGCTGGGCCCACGCCAGGGACTGGTCGGCGAGGGCCGGGTCAAGGATGACAGGGACGCCTGTGGCTTTCGCCAGGTCCCAGCCGTGGACGGTGAATTCGGTGATTTGCAGGCCGATGCGGCTGCGCAGGGGGGCTTCGCCGCCGCCGGGCAGGGCGACCTGGGCACTGAGGTCCGCGGTTGACCATGCCCGCATCAGAAGTGCGGCACCGTCACTGAACCGCGTCGACCAGTCGGCGCCGACTGTCGCAACCGACGCGAGCGGGTCAACATTGTTCCCGCGGGCCATGATGGTGTATTTGTGCAGGTCCTGCACCACCAGGTGGTGCAGGAGTTCCTGGACATTCCAGTCCGTGCATGGGGTGGGCCATTCCGCCTGATTGGAGGAGATGGAGCCAATGACTTCCGCGCACTGGTTCAGTGCGCCGTCCAGAAATTGCAGTGGGTTGGGAATTGCATGCGGGGGCATTGTGTAAACCTTCCGTGAGTCAAGTCACCTTATTGGAAAGTTTACGCCAGCAGCGCAAGGGGTGGCCGGGCCCGCTCCAAACCCTGTGGCCGGGCCCGCCCCAAACCCTCCTGCAGCCATGGCGGCATTTTAGCCAACGCTCCCGCACTGAACCGGGTGCAGGAGCGTTGCCCCATTTCCGACCATGGCTGATGGAGCGTTTGTGGGGCTGGGGGCTGGGGGCTGTGGGGCCAGGGGCTACGGGAGGTCGGGGCGGGCCAGGGAGCGCGCCGTGTCGATGGTCGCCTGCCCCAGCACGCGGCTGCCCTGATACAAAACCACTGTCTGCCCCGGTGCCACGCCGCGCAACGGCTCGACCAGGGTGACATTGAGCTGTTGGCGGGTGCCGTCGTCGTCAGTCTCTTCCGTGACGAAGGCGCGGGCCGGGACGGGGTCCCCGTGGGCGCGAACCTGGGCGTAGCAGTCAAACTCTTCGCCGGTGGCGATCTCTGCAATGGGCAGCCCGGCCCAGGAAACCTTGATGCCTTGGATGGAGTCGATGGCCAGCAGCGCGTGCGGGCCGACGATGACCTTGTTTTCCTTGGGCCGGATTTCCAGGACAAAGCGGGGCTTGCCGTCGGCGGCGGGGGTGCCGAGCTTCAGTCCGCGGCGCTGGCCGACGGTGAACTGGTTGGAGCCGGTGTGGCCGCCAACCGTTGCGCCGGTTTCGTCAATGATGTCACCGTCAGTCATCTCGATCTTCTCGGCCAGCCAGCCGGCGGTGTCACCGTCGGGGATGAAGCAGATGTCGTGGCTGTCGGGTTTCTTGGCCACGGACAGGCCGCGGGCCTCGGCCTCGGCGCGAACCTCGGCCTTGGACGGGGTGTCGGCGAGGGGGAACATGGAGTGCTTGAGCTGCTCGTGGGTCAGTACGCCGAGCACGTAGCTCTGGTCCTTGGCCCAGTCGGCGGCGCGGTGCAGTTCGGGGTTGCCGTTGGCGTCGGTGATGACCTTGGCGTAGTGGCCTGTGCAGACGGCATCGAAGCCCAGCGCGATGGCCTTCTCCAGCAGCGCGGCGAACTTGATCCGCTCGTTGCAGCGCATGCACGGGTTGGGTGTGCGGCCGGCGGCGTATTCGTCGATGAAGTCCTGGACCACGTCCTCCTTGAACCGTTCGGAGAAGTCCCAGACGTAGTACGGGATGCCCAGCAGGTCGCAGGCACGCCACGCGTCGTTGGAGTCCTCCACGGTGCAACAGCCGCGGCTGCCGGTGCGCAGGGTTCCGGGCATGCGGGAGAGTGCCAGGTGGACGCCGACGACGTCGTGCCCGGCATCCACTGCCCGTGCTGCGGCTACGGCGGAGTCAACTCCGCCGCTCATGGCGGCCAATACTCGCATTACTTGCCTTTCAATTCATTGCTTAAGTTTTGTGTGCCCGGTTTCACCACGCTCACCCGGCGGCCCGGGTGCTTGCGGTTTGGATGGACGACTGGTGCCCCGCCATGCCGGCCTGTTTTGCGCGTGCGTGTGCCTGCGGCAGCGCGGCCACAAAGGTGTCAACGTCATCCTGGCCGGATGTATGCCCGAGGCTGAAGCGTTGTGCACCACGTGCGGTGTCCTCGTCCAGCCCCATGGCCAGCAACACATGTGAGGGCCGGGGCACCCCGGCGGTGCAGGCGGAGCCGGTGGAGGATTCGATTCCCGCCATGTCCAGCAGGAACAGCAGGGAGTCGCCCTCGCAGCCGGGGAACGTGAAGTGCGCGTTGCCGGGCAGGCGGCCGGACGGATTTTCCGCCGGGTCGACACCGCGCAGCACGGCCTCCGGGACCGCCTGTCGGACGGCGGAGATGATTTCGTCCCGGAGCGCGGCGATCCGGGCGCTTTCCCCGGCAAGGTTTTCGGTAACGTCCGCGGCGGCCGCGGCGAAGGCTGCGATGCCGGCGGTGTCGAGCGTGCCGGAGCGCACCGATCGTTCCTGTCCCCCACCGTGCAGCACGGGGGTCAGCGTGACGGCGCGGCCCAGCAGCAGCGCGCCGACGCCCACGGTCCCGCCGATCTTGTGGGCGCTGATGGACATGGCGGCCAGGCCGGAGTCCCGGAAATTCACGGAAACGGAGCCGAAGGCCTGGACGGCGTCGGAGTGGACAGGGATGCCGTATTTGTCTGCGAGCGCCACAAGCTCGGCGATCGGCTGAACCGTGCCGACCTCGTTGTTGGCCCACATGCAGCTGAGCAGCGCCACGGAGGAGGCTCCGCCGTCGGCCAGTTCCTTTTCAAGGGCGGCCAGGTCCAGGACACCGGCAGCATCGACGGGCAGCCAGACAGCTTGGGCGCCCTCGTGCTTCTCGAGCCATTCTACGGTGTCCTGCACCGCAGCGTGCTCAACGCTTGAAACGAGAATGCGGGTGCGCCCGGGCTCTGCGCCGTTGCGGGCCCAGTAGAGGCCCTTGACGGCGAGGTTGTCGGCCTCGGTGCCGCCGGAGGTGAAAATGACCTCGGTGGGGTGGGCGCTGGCGGCCCTGGCAAGGGTTTCGCGGGCCTGCTCGACAGTGGCGCGGGCGCGGCGGCCCGATCCGTGGAGGGAGGACGGATTGCCGCTACGGGCGATAACGGAGGTGAGTGCGGCGAGGGCCGGGGCCGAAATTGGCGTGGTCGCCGCGTGATCTAGATACACGGGCACCACCCAATTCTACGGCACGGATCGGCCCGGGGCGGATCTGATCAGCGCGCCGGGCCGTTGAGCTTGTCACCTTCGGAGCTGAGGTTGGTGGCCGGGGTCACCTCAAGCGCCTCCAGATCCCGTGAATGCACGACGGCGGCAATCAGTTCCGCGCTTCCGCCCACCAGGGTGGAGTCAAAGTCGATCTCGGTGGCCAGGCACCAGCTGCGGTCCGCGGGCCAGGCCAGGTTGGGGCTTTGGGTGTTGTGGCCGAGTCCGTCGTCGAACCACGGCGGGCGGGCGAGCTCTGCGATGGTGCCGCGAAAAACCCGGTATTCGCGCAGGCCCCCGGCCACGCTTAGGGGCTCTCCGGGACCTGTTGGAATGCTGCCGGTGCCGGGATCAAAGCCGCCCCACCCAACCCAGACGGCTTGGAAGATCTCCTGCGGTTCGGCCGTGTGGGCGTCAAGAAGTCCGGCGAGCGCAACCAGCTGCCCTTCGTCGAGTTTGCCCGTGGAAGGCCGCCAATACTCGACGCCATTGGTGCCATCCATGTGCGCGTCCTGGTAGAGCCCGGTATTCGCCAGCCGGTGGAACTGGGCTTCCGGGTGCATGCGGGTTCCCTTGGACTTGGCGACGTCTGCCCAGCGCCGTTCCGGCTCGTTGCCACGATCCATTCTGTGGAAGATGCGGACATGGGCCTCGTAGGAGTCTGGGACGGTGGCGGCCACCGTGCCTATCCACTGGTCCCAGCGCTCCTTGTTCAGGTAGCGTTCCAGCGCGCCTGCAATCCACTGGCCTTCGGCACCGCTTGCATCGTCCATGTCCGAAACCTACCGCATCGAATTTCGACCCGGCAGTGCAATACGGGCGGGGCGCTATTCGCGGTGGGCCCGATAGTGTCCGCGCACGGTCTTGCCGCCGCGCAAATGTTCAGGGATCCAGATTTCCCCGGCCGGGGCTGGCACTGGGGCCATTGCCGCCGCAGTGCCGGCCAGGTCAATCATGAGAGGTGCCGGCGGCAGTGACTTCACCCGTTGCGCGTTCCCTCCCTCAAAGGCACGGCCCATGTGCGCCAGCAGTTCGGGTTCGAGTCCGAGGCTGAGCGCGTCGTCCCGCCAGTGGGAAACTGCCTCGGCAACGAGCTGCAGCCGCCTGATGGCCTGGTCCCTTGTCAGCCTGAACACGTCGGCGTACTCGAGCAGGTCGCGAACGTCCCTGTCGTACAGGCTCCCGCCGGGAACAAGTGGGGTGTCCGACGCACCGGATGGCACGGGGTTCACATCGAACGACGGCGACAGCCTCCATCCACTGGCGCTGCGCAGCAGTCCATGGTTGCGCATGTGGTCGTCGATGTTGTTGACCATGGCGATGAAGGCGGCGCGGCTGAACATTTCATTGGCATCCTGGACTGGTGCGCCTGAGATGCGTGCGATTTCGGCAGTGATCTTCACATAATCAGGATGCACGTAGCTATCCAGCTGCAGCGCTGACCGAACACTCATATAAGGGATGCGTGCAGTGCCGTTGCGGTCGAACCGGCGCGTCAGGAAAATGTGTGAGTATTCGGTCAGCGGCAAGAGCCTGGACTCCTGAACCCGGATTCCTGCCCTTTGCTGCAGCATGATGGCCACCATCTCCCAGGCTTGGGGATTGCCGCTGTCGGAGGTTTTTGGGAACTTGGCCAACAGCATCGAGCCGTCATTGTCACGCACCCACGCCTTCGGCTGGGCGCCTCCGGGAGACGAGCCTGCACCGATGAGCATGGAGTTCTCTTCATCGACATATCCGGTCTCAGCAAAGACGCGCGCTTCTTCGGCGAGAGCCCGGAGATCCCGCACACCAGCTCGCTTCCCCCACGACGACAAGATTTCACCGTGTTCCCGGAATCGCAATGCTCCCTGCCGTGTCTCGTCATTGACCAGCAGCAAGTAGCCTGCCTCACCCGCGTCCGGTATCCGCACACCTTTGGACCTTGCCTGTTGACGGACCTCCTCAAAGAGCAGCTTCCGTCCCCAAGCGTCGGGTGCGGCATCCTGAAATGACCCGAACAGCTGCCTGCCCAGGGTGGGGTGTTGAGGTCCGCGCACCAGCGGCAACTCGGGAGAGAGTTCAAAGGCCTGGGCGTCAGAGAGCCAGGTGTCTGCGTATGAAAACGACACATGCTCCATTGAGGAAAATACGTCTGCCTCGATCCCCAGGTGCCCTGCCAAGGTCTCGTTGACCAAAACCTCAACAGTTCGCGTGTTCCTGGGGGCCATCAGGCCCTCCTCGGGGCGCGCTGGCGGTTCAAGAGATGTGCACGGGCCCGGCCCAGATCACTGTTCAGGGGGTCGACGGCATCGATGAGATCTTCAGCGACTCCCAGCACGGCCGCAACGATCAACAGATTCTCCACCTTCCCTCCGTCCCCCGATTCAAGACGCATCAATGTGGCCCTGGAGATGTTGGCCCTTTCGGCAACAAGCTCCTGAGACAGTCCCAGAATGATTCGACGGGCTTTCAGGTTGGCTCCGAGCCGTCTGGCTTCCAGCATGCCACCTCCTCTAATGTAGCTATTTTCGCACTTTATCAAAGGTAGTGCAATAGTCCAGCTACTTTAGAGGGTTCCCAACCGTTTTTGCCCACAACGCATTTCCTGTCAATAACACCGGAAATTCATCCCATTCCCCAGGGCAAGAAACGCGCAGGGTGGGGACCAACGCGCCAGCCGGGCAACCAGCGGCTGGGAACACGCCGCGAGGGGCGGGGCCGAAATTGGCCTGGTCGCCGCGTGATCCGGATGCGCGGCCAATTCCACGGCCATGAATTTGTCAACAACTTCCCCCCAATGGCAGGATCGGGGTGTCCCACATCACACAATGATCCCGGGGGGATTAAATCCATGCAGAAAGCATTCTTCCGCCGAACGACGGCTGCCGCCTTGTGCGCAGTCGCCATGGCTGCCACCACAATGATTGGCGGCAGCGCCACCGCTGCGCCGCCAGCAGCCCAGTCCACACCCATTGATTTTCCCGCAGTCGACGGCCAACTCATGAGCTACGTGGTCAACGCCAAGGCTGCCAACGCCAACAAGACAGAAACTGCTGTCCAGGCCATTGAGGCAGCCGGCGGTGTCGCGGTCCAGCAGTGGCCCGAGATCGGCGTGGTCATTGTCCAGTCCGATCGAGCCAACTTCCGCACCGAGGTTCTCAGACTCGGAAAATCAGCCGTGGAATCGGTGGGCGCAACCCGCACCATCACGGTTGCCGAGGGCACCCCGGAGGGTATTTCCACCCCATGGCAGGAGGCGCCTGCGCAGCGCAGCAAACAGATGGCCAACACCGATGTGCTGTACGGTGATGCCGCGTTCGACGGCGTTGCAGCAGATCCGCGCGAAGGCGAACAGTGGAGCCAGGCTCAGGTCAAGGCGGACCAGGCCCACCAGGTCACCGATGGTTCCCGTGATGTGTTGGTCGGGGTTTTGGACAGTGGCATCGATCCACAGCACCCGGACCTCGCGGCCAACATCGATGTGGCCAACTCGGTCAACTGCACCAATGCCGGGCGTCCGGACACCTCGCCCACAGGCTGGTTCCCCACGACGTCATCCCATGGCACCCACGTGGCCGGCATCATCGGCGCAGCCCGCAACGGCGTTGGCATCGTCGGCGTGGCACCGAACGTGCGCATGGCCTCTGTCAAGGTCGTCAACGACGCCGGTTCGATCTACCCGGAATACGCCATCTGCGGTTTCATGTGGGCTGGCATGAAGGGCATGGATGTCACGAACAACAGCTACTACGTGGACCCCGTGCAGTTCTGGTGTGGCGACCAGCCCGACCAGAAGGCCGTGCTCGATGCCGTTGAGCGCGCCGTGAAATGGTCAACGAAACAAGGCGTGGTCCATGCCGCGGCTGCGGGAAATGCCTCCTACGACCTGGCCAACAAGACCACCGACGACGTCAGCCCGAACGACGTCGCCGGGATTGAGCGTGAAATCAACAACAGCTGCAAGGACATCCCCACCGAGCTGGAGGGCGTGGTGACAGTGGCCTCCACGGATCAGGCCGCCAAGCTCTCGTCCTTCTCCAACCGTGGCCTGAACGTCATTGACGTGGCGGCACCCGGCTCGCGCATCCTGTCCACGTTGCCGGACAACAAATACGGCCTGCTCAGCGGCACGTCGATGGCCTCACCGCAGGTTGCCGGCGTGCTGGCCCTGATGAAGTCCGAGCACCCGGGATTGAAGCCCAAGCAGATGATTTCCCAGCTGCGCAAGCAGGCCGAGGACCATGAGTGCACGCCTTCGGCAACACCGACCGGCTCCGAGTGCATCGGCGGCCTGGGCAACAACAGCTACTACGGCGAAGGCATTGTCGACGCCCTGCAGGCTGTCAGCTAAAAATTCAGCTTGCACAGTTCCGGCGGCCACCTTGCCCGGTGGCCGCCGGAATAGTTTAAGGTTCCTTCGGCACGAGGCGGGCACAGCAGTGGGAGATTTCGGCGTCGGGTGCCAGGTCGTGGACCGAATCCGCACACCCCTCAAGGGCGCCACCCAGCAGCGAGCCGTTGAGCGAGCAGACCACGCCCGTGTGGTCCTGGGAGAGGCGGTGGAACGGGCAGTTGGCCATGATGGTCCCGCCCTCGCCGTCCGGCTCGGGGCTGTAGCCGGTGGTGCGCAGCAGTTGGTGGATGCTCCCGGCCTCGGCGCCCAGGCGGAGGCCTTCGCCATGGGCGACCGTTGCCAGGGACTGCTCCACGTTTTCTCCGATGTCGATGGAACGTTGCACGGCGGCGGCCAGCAGTGCGGCGGCAAGGTCGTAGTGGCGCGGCGGAACAGAGACGCTGATCTCGGCCTGGGCCACGGCGTACAGCTTGCTGGGCCGGCCGGACCCGGGCCCGGTCTTCGCACCCAGCTTGCGGTACTCCACCTGCAGCAGTTGTTCCTCCACCAGCTTGTCCAAGTGGACCCGCACGGTGCTCTTGGGCAGCCCCAGCGCCTGCGCACATTCGTCCCGGCTGAGTGCCTGCCCGGCGCCGCGCACCAGGTCAAAGAGGTCCTTGCGCACCGGATCGCCCAGGGCCGCCACGGCGCTGAGGCGCTGGCTGTCGTCGAGACTGGAATTCAGCCCGGAATTCAGCCCGGCGGGCAGCACCGTTGCCATGGCAGTCTGCTCCCTGATGGTAATTGTTGCGGATTCCTTCGTTGACGGGGGTGTGGACGGGTGCTGCACCGGTTGAATCATGACCACGGGCCTTGTGCTCTCTTGCCGCTGTTGGGCAGTTTGCGGTTTATTTCGCGCCTACTTGACGCTTTGAGTCTGCGCTTCTAAAGTCAATAATACAAGCTTTAGAAAGGGTTGGATATGTCCATCACCAGCGCGTCCCTGCCGGACCTCCTTGCTTTTGACGATCCCGAAACCCTGGCGGCGCCGGAAATCGACCTGCCCCGCGCCCAGGCGGCCATTGCCGAGTTCCTGCGCGCCCTGGGCCGCGACGAAACCGACCCGCACCTGTTGGACACGCCCCGCCGAGTGGCCGCCGCTTATGCCGAAATGCTGACCCCGCGCGAGACGTCATGGACAACGTTCCCCAATGAAGACGGCTATCAGGGCCTCGTGCTGGTCAAGGACATCCCCTTCCATTCACTGTGCCAGCACCACCTGCTGCCGTTCCGCGGCGTGGCCCATGTCGGCTACCTGCCCGGCGACCGCCTCTTCGGCCTGTCCAAGCTGGCCCGCGGCGTGGAGCTGTTCTCCCGCGACCTGCAGGTCCAGGAACGCCTCACCCAGCAGATCGCCGACTGGCTGGAGGACACCCTGGCGCCCCGCGGTGTTGGCATTGTCATGGAGGCCGAACACATGTGCATGTCCCTGCGCGGCGTCCAGACCACCGGCACCCTGACCCGGACCTCGGTCTTCACCGGTTTATTGTCCGACGCCGGACCCCTCCGCGAGCAGTTCCCGCACTGACACCCTCCCCCGCCTGAGAGGCGCCCAGGCGAACAAAGCTTCATACCAGAAACAGCCATTTTCCAGCGGAAAGAGTTTCGATCATGAGCCAGTCACCCACCACCCCCGCCCCCGACACGGCAGATGCCAACACCCCATCCGGCGAAGCACCCGGCATGGTGATCATCGGCGGCGGCCTCACTGCTGCCACTGCCGCTGAAACACTGCGCAAGGAAGGGTATGAGGGCTCCGTCACCATCGTGGCCGACGAACCGGAAATCCCCTACCAGCGCCCGCCCCTGTCCAAGGGGTTCCTGGCCGGCAAGGAAGGCGAAGACGACCTCCTCCCCCTGCCCGCGACCTGGTATCCCGAGAACAACGTCACCGTCCTGACAGGCACGGCGGCCACGGCCCTTGACCCTGGTGCCCACACCGTCACGCTGGCTGACGGGACAGCGCTCCCGTATGCCAAGGTGCTGTTGGCGACAGGTGCCGCCCCGCGCCGGATCCCTTTCCCCGGCGTCGAACTTCAGGGCGTTTACACCTTCCGGACCAAGGCCGACAGCGTTGCCCTGAAGGCGCTTTTGGAAGGTGGCGGCAAGAACGTGGTGCTGATCGGCTCGGGCTGGATCGGCATGGAAATTGCGGCCACGGCCACCGAGCTGGGCAACAAGGTGGCGCTCATGGGGCTGGAGGACGTGCCGCTGTCCGCCGCGATCGGAGCGGAGCTGGGCACGGTTTTCACCAACCGACACAAGGAAGCCGGCGTGCATTTTGAGCTGCCGGCCAGTGCCGCGGAAATCCGGGGCACCGACGGTGTTGTCACGTCCGTGCTGACCACCACCGGCGTCACACTGCCGGCCGACATTGTCATTGTGGCCGTCGGCGTAGTGCCCAACATTGGCCTTGCCAAGGACGCCGGGCTCACCATCAACAACGGCATCGAGGTCTCGGCGGCACTGCAAACCTCCGCCGGGGACGTGTACGCGGCCGGCGACGTGGCCAACGCCATGCATCCGGTGACCGGGGCGTTTGCACGCTCCGAGCACTGGGCCAACGCGATCGCCAGCGGCAAGGTGGCGGCGAAATCCATGCTGGGCCAGGATGCCGCACTCGATGACATCCCCTACTTCTACACCGACCAATTCGACCTCGGCATGGAGTACTCCGGCTTCGGCGCACTGGCGAAGGATGCCGAACTCGTGGTCCGCGGCGACCTCGCCAAGCGCGAATTCATTGCGTTCTGGGTGCTGGAGGGCCGCGTCGTGGCAGGCATGAACGTGAACATTTGGGACGTCCAGGACGCCATCAAGGCGCTCATCTCCTCCCGCCGCATTGTCGACACGGTGAAGCTGGCTGACCCGCAAACCCCGCTCGAGGGGATTTGATGGAGGGTATGACCACCCCCGCTTCTGCAGCCCCGTTCTACACGCCGACGCTGCTCCACCCGGTTCACCACTTTGGCCCGCGCACCATCGACTTCAGCCGGCAGGTGGCCCTCATGGCCATCATCAACCGCACCCCCGATTCCTTTTACGACGGCGGAGCCACCTTTGCGCTGGATGCTGCGGTGGCCGCTTCACTGGCTGCCGTGAACGACGGCGCCGACTGGGTGGACATTGGCGGTGTCCCCTTTGCACCGGGGCCGGCCCTGAGCGCGGACGAGGAAAGCGAGCGGGTGGTGCCTGTCATCTCCGCCGTGGCCGCGGCCAGCGACGTGATCATTTCGGTTGACACTTTTTTGCCGGAGGTGGCCGCCCGCAGCATTGCCGCCGGCGCCAACGTCATCAACGACACCACCGGGCTGTCCAATCCGGACATTGCCTCGGTCGTGGCGGAAGCCGGTGCGCACCTGGTCATCACCCACTCGTTGGCCGCGCCCCGCACCGCATACCCCCGGCCGCAGTACGACGACGTCGTCACCGAGGTGGCTGCCTTCCTGTCCTCCCGGGTTGAGCTGGCGATGTCATTGGGCGTCCCGGCCGACAAGATCATCATCGACCCCGGCCATGACCTGAACAAGAACACGCTGCACACCTTGGAGATTACGCGCCGCTTCAACGAGATTGCCGCCTTGGGCTTTCCCGCCCTTGCCGCGGTGTCGAACAAGGACTTCATCGGTGAAACCCTGGACCAGTCCAAGGATGAGCGCCTGGAAGGTTCCATTGCCTCCGGGGTGATCTGCATTCTGGGCGGGGCCCGGGTGTTGCGCATGCACAATGTGGAGGCGGCCAGCTCGGCCATCCGCATGACCGAGGCTGTCCTGGGTTGGCGGGAGCCTGCGTACCTGCGACACAACATGGGCCGGATCAACGCGCCCGCCCACCCCGCGCAGCCGGCAGATGTGTAGGCTCTTGCGCACGGGCGTCACCCCTGCCGCCGCCAGCTTAACGAGGAGCCAACCATGATCGAGCGGATCTTTCCGGACGCGTCGCTGCTCTCCGGAGCTGCATTGGAGCACGAGCTGCTGGCGCCGCCGCCGGAAGCCGGCCGCACCGGCAGGGCGTGGGTGAGCTTCAACTTCATCTCCAGCATTGATGGCGCCGCCACAGTGGACGGACTGTCGGGAAAACTTGGCAACGCGTGGGACCTGCGCGTTTTTTCACTCATGCGCCAAACCGCCGACGTCATCCTGGTGGGCGCACAAACCGTCAGGGCCGAGGGCTACGGCGGGGAACTGCTGAGCAAGGCCGCACAAAAGTGGCGTGCGGACAACTGGCTGTCAGGGCACCCGCCGCTTGCCATTGTCTCCGGGTCGCTGAATCTGGACCCCGAACTTGAGGTGTTTACGCAAGCACCCGTCCGGCCGCTGGTCCTGACACTTGAATCCGCCCCGCAGGAACGCAAGGACGCCCTGTCGCGCGTGGCCGACGTTGTCATGGTGGGCGGGGAATCACTTGACGTGGGGCTGGTCATCGCCGAACTTGCAGCACGCGGATTGAACAAGATCCATTCCGAGGGCGGACCAACGCTGCTGGGCACTTTCGCCGCGGCCGGCAAGGTCGATGAGCTCTCCTTGACCGTGTCCCCCTTGTTGGTGGGCGGTTCAGCCGGACGCATCGCCCACGGCGCCGGATCCCCCGCGGCAGTGCCCTCGGGCATGACGCTGACCAGAATCCTCAAGGCCGATTCAATGCTGTTCCTGCGCTACGTCCGCCCCGCCACCTGACACCACATCGCGCCGGTGCTGGACGCTGCTGAACTTCTTAGCTCGACGGCGGAGCGACAGACAATTTCTCCATCATCTTCGGTGTGGTGGCGGCAAGCAATTCATCCGTGGGACAGGCCAGGCTCACTACGAGGCCGGTGTCGGCGGTTCCCAGCATGCGTCCCCACACTGTGCTTGCCATGACGTCCTTGGCAGCCTTGGTGTTGAAGCTGAGGAAGGAAATCTGCTGTCCAGCTGTGCCGGCTTCGGCAACCCACGGCAGCTTTGCCTCGGCCAGCGATCCATCCATGGCCGAAGGGATCAAGTACTTCATGAGAGCCAGCGTCGATGCCTTGTCGTCGCCCCCGGTGGCCAACGGCCCTTGGTTGGCGGTCACCCAATAGGCCAGTTGGCAGCCGGCAACATTGCTGTACTGTGTCTGGCCGGCCACGTTCTTCTTGACCAGTTTCCACTCCGGCGGGCCAGGCGTTTGGGAATAGTCCTGCGGCGGCTGGCCAAGGATGTCACTGAAAGCAAGCGGCACGCCTGGCAAAAGCGTGCTGCCGGCTTCAAACGTCATGGGCGCTGCCGCCACCGCGGCGTCGTCGTGCCCGGCGACTATGGTTGGCGGGGCGTAGGTGGGCGGGGCAACTGACTGGCCGGCTGTGGGCTGGGCCGGTGCGGGAATGGAAATACTGCATCCGCTCAAGGCTGCGAGCGCCACAACCGTCACTCCCGCAGCGGCAATCGCCTGCTTCATTCCGCCACGTCGTAGATTCACACGCTCCACTGTACAGATCCCGCGGCCTTCTCCGGAGCTGCCCGGAGCTACGCCCACAGCTTCAGGGCCGCCGGATCAACCTTCACAGTCACCGGCAACGGCCCAATCCGCTCCCCGTCTGCATACGCAACCACCCCGGGCGAGTCGATGAAAACCTCCTCCACCTGCTCAATCCGCACCTCGGGGCGCCCCGTGTGCCGGCCGGAAAAAACCAGTGGGTAAATGCGCAGGAACCCCAGCCGAGTCACCGGCGAGAGGAAAAACAAGTCCAGCCTGCCGTCGTCGTATCTGGCATCCGGGGTGATCTTCATGCCGCCGCCGACGCAGACGCCGTTGGAGATGGAAATCAGCACCCCGCGCTGCCTGCGCACCTGCCCGTCAACCACCAGAGAGTATTGCAGCGATTTCAGCGCGGCCAGTTCGCGCAGTATTGCCAGCTGGTAGCGCAGGGGTCCGCGCGGCCACCGCCAGCCGTTGGCGCGTTCGTTGACAAGGGCGTCAAAACCGGCTGAGAGCGCGCACATGAACCAGACGGGCGCTTCTCCTGCGCGTTCGAGGCGGCCCAGGTCAATGCTGCGCGGCTCGCCCTGGCAGCATTTCAGGAAATGTTCGACTGCGGCGCCGGGGTCCCCGGGGTCAAGGCCCAGTCCGCGGGCGGCATCGTTGCCTGTCCCCGTCGGGATGATGCCCAGCGGGATGGACGTGCCGGCCAGCGCATTGACGCCAAGGTGGACCATGCCGTCCCCGCCCACAACAACCAGGGCCTGCGCACCCGCGTCGAGTGCTGCTTCGACGGCTGCACGAAGGGCTGCATAGTCTCGGCGGCGCAGAACCGTGACGCGGTGTCCGGCTGCCCTCAGGGCCCGCACCACCAAGTCACCGGTGTGCCCGGCCGGGCGCTTCCGTTTCCCGCCGAAGGCAGCGCGCGGGTTGATGGCCACCGCTATCCGGAGCACTGCAGGATCCGCCGGCCCGTTCATGCCGGCACGGCCGTACTGCGGCAAGCACCGCTGTCGCGGCAAGTCTCGGTGTAATGGAATGTGTTCATGGCAAAGGCAAGTATGCCAGCGTGGACGCTGCAGATTAAGATGTGACGCCCTGGTTCGGCCGATAGACTGAACTCTTGGCACAGCCGGGCTAGCGAAAGGCCACCAGTGGGCGAGAAGTTTCTTACGCATTACCAAGTCCTGGGGCTTGCCCGCACGGCCACCGAACGCGACGTCAAGATCGCCTACCGCAAAGCCGCCAGGATCGCCCACCCCGACAGGGGCGGGGACCCTGCAGTGTTTCGCCAAATCACCGAGGCGTACGAGGTGCTCTCCGAGCCGGCGCGCCGACAGGCCTATGACAGGTCATACGGTTCGGCGCGGCGCGCCCCAGGTGCGTCGCCGGCGTCGGGTTCCAACGCACGCGGCGGCTCTTACGGTTCCGCCGGTGCTCCGGGCCGTGGCGACGCCGGGGCCGGCTTTGGCCGTTTTAATACCCGCCGTGCCCCCGCAGACAGAAGCACGGCAGGCGACCCTGCCAGATATGTCCCTGCCTACGAAGACCTGGCCCCCGGGGAAGCTCCCCTGCTGCCCCGCCCGGCGGCGGCGCAACCCGTCCACGGGGCGCCGCGGAAGCGTGGTGTCTTTGGCGCAGCCTCGCGGCTGGCCCGTGAGGCCCGAACTGCCCAGTTGATCATGCAGCAGGTGTTGCCGGGCATTCCAGCCGCCCGGCTCATCAACGGCCTCACAGCCCCACTGAGCAACGGCTATTTGGACCACGTCATTGTTTCCGGGTACCGGATCGCCGTCGTCGGTTCCATGCTGGTGCCCAACGGCACCTTTCGCTGGGACGGCAGCATGCTGGTGCACGGCAGCAAAGTTGCAGCACCGCCGCAGCTGATCCCTGCCGCCCGCGCATTGCAGGAACTTTTCCCCGAATGCAATGTCACTGCCTGGGTCTGCGTGCACAGCAGCACAGGCAACCTTTTCGAACCGGTCATCGACTACGCCAGGGGCACCGAGCCCGACGGTTCCAACACCGTCACCGTGGCCAACGCCGCCCGATTCGTGCGCGAGGTCAAGCAGTTCCTGGCGTCGGGCCCGTCCCCCAACGTGGTTGACCTGCACGTCTTGGACAGGCTCCTCGGCGGCATGTACTAGTTTGGCCCCCGTGGTGGGCCGGGAGGCCCGGCCCACCAGGCACCCACGGCTGCCTGCCCCGTCTCCCGGGACAACCGCCTGCCAGGGACCAACGCCTGCCCTGGTCCAACCCCGCCCGCGCCTGACGGTAGGATAAAACAGTGTTTCGCATCCTATTCCTGACCCCAGAGATCCCCGGCAACACCGGCAACGCCATCCGCCTGGCCGCCATCACCGGCGCCGAGCTGCACCTTGTCGAACCCCTCGGTTTCGACTTCTCGGACGCCAAATTGCGCCGGGCCGGGCTGGATTACCACGACCTTGCAGTGGTGACAGTCCACAAGAACCTCGAAGCAGCGTGGGAGGCCCTGGCTCCTGACCGCGTCTTTGCCTTCACCTCGGACGGCGAAACGAGCTACACAGACATTGCCTACCAGCCCGGGGACGTGCTGATGTTCGGCCGCGAGTCCGAAGGCCTGCCCGAAGACGTCAAGAAGGACCCGCACCTCACCGCCAGGGTGCGCCTGCCCATGCTCCCGGCGCTGCGTTCCCTGAACCTGGCCAACGCCGCCTCAATTGCCGTGTTTGAAGCGTGGCGCCAAAACAATTTTGCCGGGGCACAAATCCAGGCTTAAAACTCACAGGCCGGCCTGCACACAGGTTCAGCCAAGACCCATTTCATCAACTGGAGGCATGCATGTCCGCTCGCGATCCTGGCCTGGCGTTCACCGACGGAGCGCTGCAATTTGAGGCGTGGTCGGAGAAACTCTGGGATCCGATGGGCCGCGACGTGGTTGCTGAAGCCATGCTGCAGCCCGGCGAAAAGGTGCTTGACGCCTGCTGCGGAACTGGCGCCGCCACCATTCCCGCCGCACTGGCAGTAGGTCCCGGCGGCACTGTCGACGGCGTGGACCTTTCCACAGGACTGCTGCGCATTGCCGCCGCAAACCTGGCCGAACAAGGAATCCTCAACACCACCCTGACAGAGGCAGACGTCACGGAATGGCGCGGACACCGCACCTTCGACGCCGTGCTGTGTTCCTACAGCATGTTTTTCTTTGCCGACATGGAGGCAGGTGTCGAGCACCTGGCATCCATGCTCCGGCCAGGCGGCCGGCTGGTCACGAGCACCTGGCTTGAAGGCGCACTGGAACCCTTTGCCGCGCGAATCTTTGAGGCCGCCATCAAGGAACGCCCGCGACTGGCAGACGTCGTTCCCCTGGCAAACAAAAACATGGCACGCGTCGCCTCCGTTGCATCGCTGACCAGCTGGCTCCGCGAGCGGGGATTTGAGCAGGTTTCCGTCTCGACGCATCCGCTGACCCTGACGGTCGACGACGCCATGGCCTGGAACCTGGTCATGGGCAGCGGGTGGCGCACCTTCCTTCCCCGTGATCCCGAGGCCATCGCCAGGGTCCGCCGCGACTTCATCCAATCAGTGGGTCCGCGCATTGAAATGAACTCCGACGCCATGATCGCCACGGCGTCGCTGCCCCGCGCAGGCAGCAACTGAGCAGTCCAGCTGCCGCTGCGCGTGCTGCCCGGTTTTTGTCGGGTTCTGCCACCAGTTGATGTGAGATCCGGAGCTAGTGGGAACCTTTGCCGAACAGCAATGACAACCGATGCTGACAAGCTGGTGTGCGTAGCCACCTACGGCGACGTAACGATCCCATGTTGTGACACTCAGACTCTCGAAACCGGAAGCGTTGGCCTCAGTTTACTTAACGTTTGTCCGTTACATAGGGGTCCCCGATGAGGGTACGAAGTCGGGCACGGGTTCCAAGTTCCAAGTTCCAAGGAAACGGAACATTCCCCTGCCGAATCATCCCTGGGCAAGGCGCTCTATCCTTCACCAACTGAAAGGCTGGCAGTTTGAACCCTATTTACCTGCTGCCCCTTTGTGTCGGCATTTTCTGGTTGCTGCATGCCTGCTTGCGCCTTCTCGGCCACAAGATGGCAAAGTACACCGCTTGGCTACTGCTGGCGGGCCTCCCCGTCATGGCAATCACCTTTTCCGCTCGTCAATGGCTGCCGAGGAACCTGACCCTTCAATATTAATAGGGGATGGATTCTTGCCGATGTTGTTTGCTATGGAGCGTTGCGGGCCTCGCAGAGATTATTCTCGTCCTCGTCTCTTCCTCCCGGCGCGATAAATCCACAACCAAAGAAACCGTGGGCCTCGATCGTCCGTGACGATACCGGTAAGATCATCAGACCCGGTTCAACTTCCAACTGAGAGACGGTCGCCTATTCCAGGTGGCCCACGCCAGAGAACTGGGACGCTCCTCTGGTGGGACTTCCCCGCCAATGAAACACAGTCATTTTCAATACTCGTCCACACAACCTTGGTGCGACCGTAAACGGAACGCACTTCGGGACTGCGTGCCTCGTTGATGTCAGGCGACTGGCAACCCGAATTTGGATCGGCTACTCCTTCTCAGAGTGCTCGTCGTTCGCTATTTCTTCTATCCAGTCGGTTGCTTCATCCGAGAGGTAAAATTCCTCTGGAACGTTGGATCCAACCCAAGATGTAGCTGCCGTAGGGTGGCCTGCCAGAGCCGTGATCTGACCAAGGATGGATGACGGCACAACGTCTCCGTTGTTGTTGATCAACCATTGCTGGGTCGATGAGTCCAGAAGGGGCCACCAGTTCTCTATGTCCATGACCTCATTCTGACACCAGGGCGTCTGGTTGGGGAGGGCCGAACGCGAAGTCCCGCTGCTGCGCATCCCCACCACCCCGCGACTGCCTAGAGCAAGCACCGCAAATTTGCCGCGACAAATCGTCGGGGCGGGATAGGACCTCACACAATCTTGGTCTGTGCCGTCTACCTGGTGAGTGGGTCTTGCGGAATCTCTCTATGGCCCGTCACCAGTGAGGAGCGTAGCCATGAGGACAAGAATTCCACCCATCAACTCTGGAGAAGAAGGCCACGTGGGGGGCCCGGCGGTTCCGCAGGGCGATGAGGCTGAGCGCGCCAGTGCCCCATAGCGACCCTGCCGCTGCCATGGGCTCGGCCAACATCACCAGGGAAGCGCTGATGGGCGCCGGAACCTTTGCGATGGCCATTTGGCCAGCTCGCTGAGACCGATACCGAGGTAGCCGGTCCGCGCCCAGACGCTCCCGGGCTTGGAGCAGAATCAGACCCGACCGGACTCCTCAGGGTGTAAACGTTTAGTCGTAGGAACCAGCGAGTAATCCCGCAAGGGGTGTCCCACATAGCCATGGACAAACTGACTCTTCTATGTCTGTCAAGCCGCATTCTCAGTAGTTTTGCTCGAAACTGCGGCCGCCAGGCCTCGGAACACGTGGCGGGCCACATATCGTTTGAGGCAGCGTGCGCATCCTGGGAAAGTGACATGAAACTGGGAATTCCGGTGATCTGGGACTGAGTATCACAGCAGGTCAGGGAATTTCGTTGGTGACAGGCAGCTTGGAATCCTACAGTTGACCAAAAATGCCGCCGCTTGGCGGTGCTGCCATGGATCAAACCATGGCAGCACCGCCAAGCGGCGGCATTAGTCACAAACGGGGGCGTCAGCCCCGGCGTTTCTTGATTTCTTCGACAGCCTGCGGCAGTACCTGGAACAGGTCGCCAACAATGCCAAAGTCGGCAATCTCAAAGATGGGCGAGTCCGCGTCCTTGTTCACAGCGACGATGAGCTTGGACGTCTGCATGCCGGCTTTTTGCTGAATGGCGCCGGAAATGCCCACGGAAATGTACAGCTGCGGGGAGACCTTCTTGCCCGTCTGGCCCACCTGGGATGCGTGCGAGATCCAGCCGGCGTCGGTGGCTGCGCGGGAGGCGCCCACCGCTGCTCCAAGGACATCCGCCAGCTCTTCAACCGGAGTGAAGTCGCCGTCAACGCCGCGGCCGCCGGCCACAACAATGCGGGCGTCCTCAAGATCCGGACGTCCGGAAGCCGCACGCGGCGTCCGGGACGTGACGCGGGCGGCCAGGCTTGCCGGGGCAAACGCAACATCCACAACCTCGACGGCGGGCGCTGTGGCCTCAACGGCCGGGCTCGCGTCCACTGCGTGGGCCTTGACACTGATGACGGCGACAGCCGACGTGGCCCGCGCCTCCACAGTCCAGGACCCCGCAAGGACCGATTTGTGCGCAACGAGGCTCCCGCCGTCGTGCGTGACGGAAACAGCGTCGGTGATCACGCCGGCGTTCAGGGTCACGCCTGCACGGGCCGCGATTTCCTTCCCGGCGGCGCTGTTGTCAACCAGCACGGCGCTGGCGGAAACGGCGGCGGCGGCCTGGGCGACGAGGTCGGCCTGGGGCGCCACCAGGAACTGGCCCAGTTCGTCTTGTTCGGAGTGCAGCACCCGCTGCACGCCGTATGCGCCCAGTTCGGCCAGCACCTCGGCGCTGACGGGACCGGCCACAACGGCCACCGGTTCGCCGGCGCTGCGGGCCAGCGTCAGCAGCTGCTGCACAGTCGCCGAAAGCGTGCCGGGGGCGTCGAGCTGATCAATGTAAACAACAATTGCAGTCATGAAGGGTTCCTCAGATCAGTTTCTGCGCGGCCAGGAAGTCAACCAATTGGATGCCGGCATCGCCTGAATCGGTGATGACGGTGCCGGCTGTGCGGGCGGGGCGCTCGGCTGCCGCGGTGACCTTGGTCAGCGACCCGGCATGCCCGACGGCGTCCGGCGACAACCCGAGGTCCGCCAGGGACACAGTTGTCACCTTCTTTTTCTTCGCGGCAATGATGCCCTTGAAGTTCGGGTAGCGCGGCTCATTGGCCTGGTCCGTCACCGAGACGAGGGCAGGCAGCGTGGCCTGGATTTCCTCGGAGAAGTCATCGCCGTCGCGGCGGGCCGTGACGGTGGTGCCGTCAACGTCCAGTGCCGAGGCGAAGGTGATCTGGGCCAGGCCCAGGCGCGCAGCCAGCTGCGCCGGAACAATCGATGTTTCGCCGTCGGTGGAAGCCATGCCCGTAATAACGAGGTCCACCGGCCCCAGCGAGTTGATGGCTGCGGCGAGGACCAGCGAGGTGGCCGAGGCGTCGGAGCCCTCGAGGGCGTCGTCGGTGACGTGCAGGCCCTGCGTGGCGCCGATCTGCAACGACTTTTTCACGGCCACCGCGGCGGAGGCCGGACCCAGCGTCAGTGCCGTGACGGTGTTGCCGCCCTTGGCGCCGCCGCGGGCGTCGGTCAAGGCCAACGCCGCTTCAAGTGCGTATTCGTCTATTTCCGAAAGAATGCTTTCACCACGGTCGATGCCGTGGGCATCACCTGTGAGATGCCGGTCGAATTGTGCGTCTGGCACATATTTGACCAGTACGACAATGTTCAGTGCTGAATTTTCCACTGCTGTCCTTTGTGTCATGGGCGAATGGTGTCGCTGCACCCTTCCCCATGCTGGGGCGGAAGCAGCGGGTTCGCCCTTGGCCTACCCCAACAGCTTAGTTCGAACCGGCCCGCAGCCGGAATTCGCCGGTTCGGTTCTTTACTTCAAGCGAACACCGCGGCCGTCCACGGGCGGGGCGTCTGCCCGCGTGCCGGCACTTCTCCGCCCCCGGGTGGACGCGGCTGCAAAAGGTTCCCCCTGTGGCCCGATGCCTGCCGCCGCGCCCCGGAGCAGGATTGAAGCATGAATACAACAATCCTGAGCGCACGCTCGCTGTCCAAGAGGTATGGCGCCGGCATCGCCTTGAACAATGTCGACCTCGACATCCGTGCCGGCGAATCCGTGGCCATCATGGGTGCCTCCGGCTCCGGCAAGACGACGCTGCTGCACACCCTGGCCGGCATCACCTCCCCCGACGCCGGCACCGTCAACTACGCGGGCACCGACGTCACGGCCCTGAATGAAACCCAGCGTTCCAAGCTGCGCCGCGAGTCGTTTGGCTTTGTGTTCCAGTCCGGGCTGCTCATCCCGGAGCTGACGGCCATTGAAAATGTGGCCCTGGCACTCATGCTCAACGGCGTCCCGCGCCGCGATGCCGAGGCGCAGTCGGCCGGCTGGCTGGCCCATCTCGGCCTGGCGGGCATGGAGGGGCGGCGCATCGGCGAGCTCTCGGGCGGCCAGGCCCAGCGCGTCGCCATCGCCCGGGCCCAGGTCACCGGCGCCCGCATCGTCTTCGCGGACGAGCCCACCGGCGCCCTCGATTCCCACACCTCGGCCGACGTCATGTCAGCGCTCCTGGGCGCCACGGCCGGCCGCGGACACACCCTGGTCCTCGTCACCCACGATGCCACGGTTGCCGCACGCTGCAGCCGCACCTTGTTTATGCACGACGGCGTCCTGTCCCTTGCGCCGTCGTCCCACGCGCCGGCCGGGCAGACCTGGGTGGGCCAGCCGTGAAGAGCCTGAATTCAACGTTCTCCATCCTGTGGATGATGTCCCGCCCTGTCCCCGGCAACAAGGCTGTGGTGGCGCTGCCCGCAGTGGCCTTCGCCCTTGTCACGGCGTTGTCGCTGATCGTGCTGGCCGGGGCCATGAGCTTTTTCACCAGTCCTGTCATCAATGAAAACCCCGATCTGGCCGGAACCTACCAGATGCTGGCCATGGTGGCCCTGGCGCTGTTGGTCCTGCCGTTGCTGACCCTGGGCGGCGCGGCGGCACGCCTGTCGGCCCGCCGCCGCGATGAACGGCTGTCGACACTGCGGCTGCTGGGCGGCACCCCCGCACTCGTGGGTGCCATGGCCATCGTGGAATCCACTGCCATTGCCGCCGTGGGCATCGGCGCCGGCATCGTCCTCCACGCCGCGGCCCTGCCGGCCGTTGCCCTCATCCCCTTCCAGGGAAAAGCCTTGGGTTTGGCACAGCTGTGGCTCAATCCCCTGCTGGTGCTGGCCACGGCGGCGGCCCTCGTGGTGCTGGCAGCCATCAGTGCCGCTGTCGGCCTGCGCCAGGTGGTGCTTTCTCCCCTGGGGGTGCGCACCCGGCAGAAGGCGCCCACAGTGCACTGGGTCAGGTTCGCGCTCGGTGCGGGAGCCGCCGTCGTGCTTTATGCAGCAATGGCAAATATCACGGCGAGCGGTTCGGCAGCCGTCGTGATAGTGATCATCTGCGGCAGTTTCGCCGGTGGACTGGCGCTGTTGAACCTGATGGGTCCGATTGTGCTCAAGTGGCTGGCCGGCGGCGGGCTGCGCCGGGCCGACACCCCTGCGAAGCTGCTGGCCGCCCGGACGATTCTGGAATCGCCCAAGGCCGCTTGGCGGCAGGTGAGTTCCCTGTCGATGACAAGCTTCATCGCCGTGGTGGCCGGGACGGGCCTGGCGCTCATGGACTCCGCCGGCGAGGGCGGCAACACCGCCGAGATGCACCTCACCAACGACATGCGTACAGGTGTGTTAATTACGGTGGTGGCGTCGTTCCTGCTAGTGGCCTGCAGTGCCGGGGTGAACCAGGCTGCTGCCATCCTGGACAGGCGTGAACTCTACGTGAGCCTTGACCGTCTCGGCATGCCGCGCACCGTCATGGATGCGGCCCGCAAACGGGCGGTGCTCTCCCCGGTCCGGATTGTGACGGTTGGTTCGGCGGTGCTGGCCGCGGTGCTCTTGTTCCCCCTGACCGGGCTGGCCGCCATCTTTGCCCCGCTGTCCCTGCTGATCATCGCAGGAGTGCTGGCCGCAGGCATCGGCCTGGTGTGGGTGGGGCTGGCCGCCTCCGCTCCCGTGCTGAACAAGGTCCTCAGGGACGCATAGCAGGGCTCTTTTCCATGGAAACGACCATGCGCACCACCCGAATCGAGTGGTGCGCATGGCTTCGTGCATTCGTTAGCTGACGGGCATGGTGTCAAGTGTGACGTCGACCGACTGGGACTTGCCCGACCGGGTGAAGTCCAACTTCACGGTGGCTCCTCCGGCCTGCTCGCGAACGGCTGCGGTCAGCTCCGCCGGGTCGCTGATGGTCCGGTTGCCCAGCTGCGTGATCACGTCGCCCTTCTTCAGTCCGGCCTTTGCCGCTGCACTGTCCGCAGTTACGTCGGCAACCGTGGCGCCGGTGGAGAAGGCGCTGCCGGAGCTGTTGGCGGATGTCCCGCTGACGGAGACGCCCAACTGGCCGTGGCTGGCCTTGCCCGTCTTGATGATGTCCTGCGCCACGCGCTTTGCGTGGTCGATCGGGATGGAGAAGCCCACTCCGATGTTTCCGCTCTGGCTGCTGGAGCCTGAGGTGCCGCCGGTTGAGGCGATGGCAACGTTGACGCCGATGATTTCACCCTGTGCGTTGACCAACGCGCCACCGGAGTTGCCGGGGTTGATGGCGGCGTCCGTCTGGATCACGTTGAGGTTGACCGTGCCCTGGGCCGCCGTGGGCTCCTCGGAACCGCCGGGGGGCGAGAAGCGGAAGCCGTTGCCGCCGTCGGACGGGTCCTGGGAGCTGTCGCTTGGCGTTTCCGGGACGGCCGAGGAGGCCACCTGGATGGTGCGGTTGAGTGTGGAGACGATGCCGTCGGTGACGGTGCCGTTCAGGCCCAGCGGGGAGCCGATGGCGATCACAGTGTCGCCGACGTTGATTTTGCTTGACTCGCCCAGGGCGGCCGGCACCAGGTCAGGGGCGTCGATCTTCACCACGGCGAGGTCGGACTGCGGATCGGTGCCCACAATGGTGGCCTGATACACCTTGTTGTCGCTGGTCTGAACCTCGATGGTGGCATGGGCGGCGGCGCCGTCGAGCGTCACAACGTGCGTGTTGGTCAGGATGTGGCCTTCCTTGTCCAGGATGATGCCCGAGCCCGTGCCGCCTGAACTCCCGCTCGTGGCCGAAATCGTCACCACGGACGGCATCGCCTTGGCCGCCGCTGCGGACACTTCATTGACCGATTTGGGGTTGTTGACCACCAACGGCGCGCTTTGCTGGCTCGACCCGGCCGCGGTGTTGCCGCCCTGCTGCTGGTCCAGGAGGAACAGTGATCCGCCACCGACGAGCCCGCCAACAAGGGCTGCTGCCAAGACACCGCCGGCAAACATGCCCATGCCCACCTTCTTGCGTTCCCTGGGCTTGGCCGTGACGGCCGGGGCCAGTGTGTGCGGGTAGGCGTTCGACGCCGGATACCCCGGTCCGGCGTGCCCTGTCACCGCTCCCGGCTGGCCGTTGTGCTGCCGGCCCTGCCCGGCAAAGTTGTTCGGGATGGGCTCGGTGGGGTTCTGGCCGGTGGGGTTGCTGGCGCCGGCTGACGCGTTCGGGTTGGGGTTGGGGTTTGGGGCACCATATGCGTGGGCTCCATACGGCGGAGCGCCGTAGCCTGGTGCCGGCGCGCCTGCGGGCTGGTCCTCGGCCGGCGGCTGCGGCGGTGCACTGGGGGCCGACATGTTGTGCATGCCGGTGCCTTGCGCCTGTGCACCTTGTGCAGGTGTGATTGCCTGGGGGCTGGATGCCTGGGGAGCCTCTGTCGTTGCCGCCGTGTCAGGGGCTTTGGGTGCAGTTTCGGGCTGTTCGTCGTTGTGGGTTGTGTGTTCCCCGTTGTGCTCTGACATCAGCTTTCCCTTCATTGAAATCTCATGTGATGAATCCTTGCTTGAAATTCATCATGTCGTCCGCGGCTGGAGCCATGACGTACGTTCGCTGGAAGGCAGCTGTGAAGGTTCATCACGTTCCATTATGTCGCAGTCTGCCCCCGGCCGCGGGGTTATCCGCTGAGCGAAACTTCCTGCCACCAATCAAAACGGCACCATAGTATCGTTTGGAGTATTAAGACCGAATTTCGCCATGGTCGCATATCAAAAGGTGAGCAATGTTTGCACGGTTGAAGGTATTTTCCCCATTTCTGGCAGTCCTGGGCCTGCTCGCCCTCATGCTGGGTCCGGCCGGCCTTGCGCAGGCCGAACCACCGGTGACCATTCCCGGCGGCACGCACATCGTTGACAATGCCAATGTCCTGGGCGGCCAGGAAACCGAAGTGCAGGCAGCCATTGACAAGCTCAGCCAGGACCACGGGATGACGTTCTTTGTGGTCTATGTCGACTCCTTCGACGGCGAAACGGGAACGCAGTGGGGGCAGCAGGTGGCCGACAAGAAACAGCTCGGCACCGGTGACGCCCTCTTGGTCGTCGCCGTCAACGACGGCAAGTATGCGCTGTTTGCCGACACGGCCATGGTCCCCGAAGAAAAGAACCAAAACATCCAGACCAACGTCATCAAGCCGCAGCTGTCCGCCGACAACTGGGCCCAGGCGGCCATTGATGCAGCCGCGGCCCTGGGCGATGCGGCAGGCGGCGGGAAGGGCAACGTGCCCAACCCCACGGGCGGGTTCGTGGCGCTGGGAGTCGGCGGCGTCGTCGTCGTAGGTGGCGCAGGCACGGCCCTCTACCTGCGGAACAAGCGCAAAAAGTCGGCGGCGGACGCCACGGCCAAGGGTTACGGTCCGGACGGCAAGGCCCTCGACCCCAACGCCGGCATGACCATCCCGGAGCTGCGCGCCAAGGCAGGTTCGCTGTTGATCGCTGCTGACGACGCCATCAACACGAGCGGGCATGAGATTGGTTTTGCGCAGGCGTCGTACGGCCTCGAGGCCATCAAGCCGTTCCAGGCGGCCCTCGAAAGCGCTAAAACGCACCTCTCGGAGTCCTTCAAGCTCCAACAACAGCTGGACGACGAAATTCCCGACACCATCGAGGAGCAACGGACCTGGCTTGGGGAAATCATCAAGCGCAGCGAGGACGCCAACGCGGCGCTGGAGGCCGAAAAAGCTGCCTTCGACGAGTTGCGCGAACTGGAACGCACGGCCCCGCAGGTGCTGGGCACGATTCGCACGCAGGCTGCCGGGGCACGCACGTCTGTGGCCGACACGGAGCAAAAGCTGGCCGAGCTGACGTCCCAATACTCGGATGCGGCGTTGGCGCCCGTGCGTGACAATGTGGCCCAGGCAAAGGAGCGCCTTGATTTTGTGGACACCGCGGCTGCCGATGCCGACACCAAACTGGCGGCCTCGGACACGGCCGGCGCAGCCGTTTCGGTCAAGGCCGCCGAGGAAAGCCTGCTGCAGTGCACCGTGCTGCTCGACGCGATCGGCAAGACGGAGACGGCCATTCACGACGCCGCAGCCACCTTGGCAACGGCGCTCCCCTCGGCGTTCGCCGACCTGGAACAGGCAAAGTCGATGGTGGCCTCCGCGCAGTTCTCCCGCTACACCCCGACGGTCCAGGCAGCGGAAGCGCAGCTCAACGACGTGCGCAAGAATGCTGCCGCAGGCAAGCCCGATCCCGTGGCCCAACTGTCGGCGGTGCAACAAGCCCACGGGCAGCTTGACGAACTGTTGACAGGCATCCGCGACCAGCAACAGCAGGCGCTGCGGTCCCAGGCAGCACTGCAGCAGGCCCTTGCCGGTGCACAGGCAACCATCGCCACGGCCAAGGACTTCATCGCAGCCCGCCGCGGCGGCGTGGGCTCCGAGGCCCGCACTCGAATCTCTGAAGCAGAGCGCAATTTTGACTACGCAGTTTCCATTGCCGAGTCCGACCCCACCAATGCCCTGGCGTACGCGCAGCAGGCGCAGCAGTTGGCCCAGCAGGCCATTCAATACGCCCAGAATGACGTCGACAGCTTTGGCGGCGGAGGACGCGGCGGCTACGGTGGCGGCGGCGGTTCCATGGGTGGCGGCATGGGCGGGGCCATCCTGGGCGGCATCATCGGCGGACTGCTCTCAGGAGGCGGGGGCGGAGGATTCGGCGGAGGTGGCGGAGGAGGCTTCGGCGGTGGAGGCGGCGGCGGGGGTGGCGGCTTCGGTGGCAGCGGCGGCAACTTCTAGCCCGTCGCCCGCCCGGCCACAGCGCCACGCGGTGGCCGGCACCTGGGCGGGGCCCGGCGTCGTGCCTGAAGCAGTGCTGTATTGCGGCACCGGGGCATTGCACTACCTGGGCTCCTGCGGCAAGAATTGGGGAGTTCCTTTAGACTCAAACCACTATCGGACGCCTCGGGCAGCAGTTATTGAGATTTCATTTGATGCAACCAGCAAATAATAAGGGGTACAGAATGGCAAAGCAGTCAATTTTCGGCCGGATCGCGCAGCTGGCCAAGGCCAATATCAATGCGCTGTTGGACCAGGCCGAGGACCCGCAGAAGATGCTTGACCAAATGGTGCGCGATTACAAGGCGAACATCACCGAGGCTGAATCGGCCGTCGCCCAGACGATCGGCAACCTGCGCATGCTCGAGGATGACTACAACGAGGATGTGAAGGCGTCGCAGGACTGGGGTTCGAAGGCACTCGCTGCCAGCCGCAAGGCCGATGAATTCCGCACTGCCGGCAATGCCGCCGATGCGCAGAAGTTCGACAACCTCGCCAAGGTCGCGCTGCAGCGCCAGATCACCGCCGAGGGCGAGGCGCGGTCCGCAGAACCGAACATCGCCGCGCAGAACGACGTTGTTGAAAAGCTCAAGACCGGTCTGCAGCAGATGAACGGCAAGCTGACCGAGCTGGGCAACAAGCGCAACGAGCTGATCGCCCGTTCCAAGACAGCCGCCGCGCAGACGCAGGTCCACGACGCGCTCAAGAGCATCGACATCATGGACCCCACCAGCGAGGTGAGCCGCTTCGAGGAGAAAATCCGCCGCGAAGAGGCCAAGGTCCGTGGGCAGAACGAACTCGCCGCCTCGAGCCTGGATGCACAGTTCAACTCCCTTGAGGACCTGGGCGAGCAGACAGAGGTTGAGGCCCGGCTGGCGGCCCTGAAGGCCGGCGGCGCCCCGGCCCCGGCAGCGATCAAGGCTCCGGCCTCGGTGGACGAAGCCGAGTTCGACAACCTGTAACCAGCCGAACAGGCAAAGGAACGGGTGCCCCTCCGCTTGCGCGGTGGTGCACCCGTTCCTTTTGTTTGGCGCGGCGTGGTTGGCGCGGCACCAATCCCTTTACATCTGGGTAAACGCCGCCACTGCGGGATCGGCGCCGATGCGTCCACCCGATTCCAGTGCCGAGATGCGGTTCAAGTCATCCGTGCTGAGCTTGATCCGGGCTGCTGCCAGGTTTTCGCGCATGCGATCGGGCGTCACCGTCTTCGGAATGACGATGTTGCCCAGTCCCAGATGCCAGGCAAGCACCACCTGTGCCGGGGTGGCACCGTATTGGGCCGCCAGTTCGGCAACCACCTCGTTGTCCAGGTCCCTGCCCTGGCCCAGCGGACTGTACGCCTCCACGGCAATGCCGTGGCTTCGGCTCTTGTCCGCCAGCTGGCCCTGGTGGAAGCTTGGGTGCGCCTCTATCTGGTTCACCGCAGGAACCACCGTGGAATTGGCCAGCAGCTCATCCAGGTGGGCAGGCAGGAAGTTGGAAACGCCTATCGCACGGATCAGACCCTCTGCATAAAGGGATTCGAGCTCCTTCCACGCCTGCGTGTACAGCCCCTGCGAAGGCACCGGCCAGTGAATCAGGTACAGGTCGACCCAGTCCACCCCCAGCGCCTTGCGGCTGGCCTCGAAGGCGGCGCGGGGGCTGTCATGCTCCCCGTTGCGCAGCTTGGTGGTGACAAAAATGTCCTCGCGGGCCAGCCCCGATTCCGCGATTGCCGTCCCGACGCCGGACTCGTTGCGGTATGCGGCAGCCGTGTCGATGTGGCGGTAGCCGGCAGCCAGGGCTTCCGTGACGGCCACCCGGGTTTCCTCCGGCGGGATCTGGAAGACACCGAAGCCCAGTTGCGGGATGGCGACCCCATTGTTCAATGTCAGTTCCGGAACAGCCGCTGCAGCGGTTTTCGACTCAGTCATGAAAACTCATTCCTCTCCTTGCCTCCGCCGTTAAGGCGCTTCCCACCAGCCTAGGCTGAGAGTCCCCGCGAAACGACGCTGAACGTGGGCAAAAAGATCCTAGGTTTAACAGACCCACCCTGGCACTAGGTGACGCCCCTGCTCCGGGGCAGAATGGGAACATGGGACAAAGTATTGAATTCGGCCGGTTTCTTTCAGCCATGCGCTCACGGCTGCAGCCGGATCCGGGCACCACACTGACCACCCGGCGCGTGCCGGGGCTGCGCCGCGAGGAAGTGGCCCGGCTGGCGGACGTTTCCACCGACTACTACACACGGCTCGAGCAGGGCCGCAACATCCACCCCTCCCGCTCCGTGCTGGCGTCAGTGGCGCGCGCCCTGCAACTGAACGACGCCGAGTCCGCCCACATGCTCGACCTGCTGGAAAACTGTGGCGGGCAAGCCACCAATCCGCCGACGGCACAGCGCGTGCGCGCGTCCATGCGGCAGCTGCTGGACGCCGTGGGTGACGTGCCGGCCGTCGTGCTTGGCAGAAGGACTGACGTCCTGGCCAGCAATCGCATGGCCCGCCTGCTGCTGGCCGATTTCCCGGCCATGGCGCGCGAGCAGCGCAACTACACACGCTGGATCATGCTCGATCCGGCCGCACGCGTGCTGTTCCGGGACTGGCACGGCGCCGCGGCCGATGCTGTGGCTGCCCTGCGCGCCGACATCGGCCGGCATCCCGGCGACCCTGCGGCCACGGCCCTGGTGGGCGAGCTGGCAGTCAACAGCGAGGAATTCCGGCAGTGGTGGGCACGGCACACAGTGGCCCGGCGGTCCTCCGGCACCTTGTCCCTGCACCACAGCGTGGTGGGCGAGGTGGAAGTGGACTTTGAACATCTCATCCTCCCTGACGACCCCGAACAAAGCCTGCGCATTTACACGGCCAAGAATGGTTCGCCGTCGCAGGACGCCTTGAAGCTGCTGTCATCGTGGGCCGGCAGCCCCGCACCGGACAATCATCATGTCGTCCCCTCATCCAAAGGAATCAACTGACAATGTTGTACACACAATTGGGCCGCAGCGGCCTGTCCGTTTCCAAGCTGTGCCTGGGCACCATGAACTTTGGGCCGCACACCGACGAGGCGGACGCACACAAGATCATGGACCAGGCCCACGAGGCCGGGCTGAACTTCTTTGACACGGCCAACGGCTACGGCGGCACTGACCGCCGCGGCTGGACCGAGGAGATCATTGGCCGCTGGATTGCCCAGGGCGGCGGCCGGCGCGGGCGGACGGTGCTGGCCACCAAGGTCTACGCCAACATGACCGACTGGCCCAACGATTCAAAGCTGTCTGCGCTGAACATCCGCCGCTCCCTTGATGCGAGCCTGAAGCGGCTGCAAACCGACCACATCGACCTGTACCAATTCCACCATGTGGACAGGGATACGCCGTGGGATGAGATTTGGCAGGCCGTGGACGTGGCCATCCAACAGGGCAAAATCCTGTACGCAGGCAGCTCCAATTTTGCGGGTTGGCACATCGCCGCCGCCCAGGAGGCTGCTGCTCGTCGACCAGTCACCGGCCTGGTCAGTGAGCAGTCCATCTACAGCCTGATGCAGCGCAGCGTGGAGCGGGAAGTAATTCCGGCTGCCGAATACTACGGGCTCGGGCTGCTTCCCTGGTCCCCGCTGCACGGCGGCCTGCTCGGCGGGGTGCTGCAGAAGCAGAACGACGGCGTACGCCGGCTCGAGGGCCGCGCCGCCGACGCGCTGTCCCGGCACCATGACGCCATTGCCGCCTTTGAGGCATTCGCCGCGGAGCTGGGCCATGCCCCCGGCGACGTGGCGCTGGCCTGGCTTCTGCACCAATCGGCCGTCACGGCACCGATCATCGGACCACGCAACTCTTCGCAACTGGAGGCCGGGCTGCGCGCCCTGGACGTGTCCCTCGACGCGGCCGCCCTGGCCAGACTCGATGAAATCTTCCCCGGACCCAAAACTGCGCCGGAGGATTATGCCTGGTGACAGGACCGCTGGCGGGGTTTCGGTGCGCCGGGCCTGCACAGCTGAAGTCCTGCCCGGCCATGGCCAGGATTGCTTCAGCATTTGCGTTGATTAAACCCTGTATTCCACGCATTTGAGGATATAGTCTCGGGGTATGGCACTTATTCGCGTTTCCGAAGCAGCCCGCTTCCTGGGCGTCAGTGACGACACCGTGCGCCGCTGGCTGGACAACGGCACGCTGCAGGGCAGCAAGGACAAACAGGGCCGCATGGTTGTCGACGGCGTGCAGCTTGCGGCGCTCGCCAAGAAGCAGTCACAGCTGCCCGACGACCCCACCGGTGTGGGCAGTTCGGCACGGAACCGCTTTGTGGGGCTCGTGACAAACGTTGCCATGGACAAGGTCATGGCCCAGGTGGAGCTGCAATGCGGGCCGTTCCGCGTGGTCTCGCTGATGAGCAGCGAAGCCGTCAGGGAACTAAAGCTTGAGCCCGGCGCCATCGCCACCGCCGTGGTGAAGTCAACGACAGTCATCATTGAAGTGCCTGCCGCGGGGAGTCTCTCATGACATTGTTCGCCAAAACCTGTGCCCGCTCGCGCCGCCTCCATTGGGGTGCCGTTGCAACGCTTGCCACCGTGCTGGCCCTGGGCCTGGCGGGTTGCGCGCCCGCTGCGGACACTGCCCCCGGCACGGACGCTGCCGCGTCGGCAAAGGCGCCGGCGGAACTGTCCGGAACGCTCAGCGTTTTTGCGGCGGCGTCGTTGAAGACGACGTTTACGGAGTTGGCGTCTCAGTTCGAGGCGGCGCATCCCGAAGCCAAGATCTCCCTGAGCTTTGACGGCTCATCCACCTTGGTCACGCAGATCATCCAGGGCGCACCGGCCGACGTCTTCGCCTCGGCAGACTCCGCCAACATGACCAAGCTCAGCGACGCCGGCCTGACTGCGGGTTCCCCCGTTGATTTCGCCTCCAATGTGATCACGCTGGTCGTGCCGCCTGGCAACCCGGCCAACATCACCAGCTTTGCCGATGCTGCCAAGGATGGTGTGAAACTTGTCATTTGCGCACCCCAGGTCCCCTGCGGCGCGGCAAGCCAGTCCGACGCCGCCAGCGCCGGGCTGGCCCTGCATCCTGTCAGCGAGGAACTCTCCGTGACAAGCGTCCTGGGCAAGGTCACCTCCGGCGAGGCCGATGCAGGACTGGTCTACGCCACCGACGCCAAGACAGCCGGCGACAAGGTTTTGGACATCCCCTTGGACTTGCCCAAGCCCACCGTCAACCACTATCCGATTGCCGCCGTCGAATCTGCCAAGAATGCTGAACTGGCACAGGCCTTCATCTCACTGGCAACGGGTGCTGAGGGGCAAAAAGTACTGAGGGACGCGGGCTTTGGCACACCCTAAGGCATCCCCCCGCGCCGCAGCTGCCTGGGAATACACGGCCGTCCCGCGCTGGATTTATGTGCTGGCAGCCGTGGGTGCAGTATTTATTCTGCTGCCGCTGACGGGCATGGTGGCACAGGTCAATTGGGGGCAGTTTCCGGCCCTGATCAGCTCGGAATCGTCAGTGGCCGCACTTCTGTTGAGCCTGAAAACAGCGACCGCCAGCACCGTCCTGTGCATTGTTTTTGGGGTGCCGCTGGCCATGTTGCTGGCGCGGGCACAGTTCTTTGGCCAGCGGATTTTGCGCGCCTTGATCCTGCTTCCGCTGGTGGTGCCACCGGTGGTGGGCGGGCTGGCGCTGCTGTACACCTTTGGCCGTGCGGGCCTGCTGGGGAAGCCCCTGCAGGTCCTGGGCATCGAGATTGCCTTTTCCACCACCGCTGTCATCATGGCTCAGACGTTTGTGGCCCTGCCGTTCCTGGTGCTCAGCCTGGAAGGGACGCTGCGCACGGCCGGGCAAAAGTTCGAGGCCGTGGCTGCCACCCTCGGTGCCCGGCCGTCGACGGTGCTGCGGCGCATCACCCTGCCGCTCGTGCTGCCGGGCCTCGTCTCCGGCGCCGTCCTGTCGTTTGCCCGCAGCCTGGGTGAATTTGGGGCAACCCTGACGTTTGCCGGCAGCCTGCAGGGCGTCACCCGCACGCTGCCGTTGGAGATTTACCTGCAGCGTGAGACTGACCCCGAGGCCGCCGTTGCCCTGTCCTTCCTGCTCCTCGCCGTGGCAGTCATCGTTGTGGCCGTGACGTACCGCGCACCCAGGGCCCGCCTGCAGGCGCCCGTCCACCGCGGGACCGCCCCGGCCGGGACGGTAGATGCCCCGTGACACTGCAACTGAGCGCGTCATTGGCCGCCCGCAATGTCGACATCGCCCTGACGGTGCGGCCCGGGGAAACCATCGCCATCATGGGGCCCAACGGTGCGGGAAAGTCATCAGTCATCCAAATGCTGGCGGGCCTGCTCAAGCCCGATGCCGGCGAGGCCACCTTGGGCGGACGGACGTTGTTCAGCCTCTCCCCCGGTACAACATGGCTCCCTCCGCATCAGCGCGGCGTCGGGGTCCTGGCCCAGGAACCCCTGCTGTTTCCGCATTTGAGTGTGCTGGACAACGTGGCCTTTGGCCCGCGCAGCCAGGGACTGGGAAAGGCGGCCAGCCGCGACGCCGCCCGGCACTGGCTGCGCGAGGTCGACGCCGTCGGGTTGGCTGGGCGGCTCCCGGCGCAACTTTCCGGCGGGCAGGCCCAGCGCGCAGCCCTGGCCCGTGCCCTCGCCACAGCCCCGGAGCTCCTGCTGCTCGATGAGCCCATGGCCGCCCTGGACGTCAACAGCGCCCCGTTCCTGCGCAGCCTGCTCAAGCGCGTGCTGGCCGGCCGCCGCGCCATCATCGTCACCCACAGTGTTTTGGACGCCCTCATGCTCGCCGACAGGATCCTGGTCATGGAGGGCGGGCAATTGGTGGAATCCGGCCCCACGGCCGCCGTGCTGGCCCGCCCCCGCAGTTCCTTCGCCGCGTCCCTGGCCGGGTTAAACGTCCTCTCCGGGATCCTGTCCGGCTCCACCCTCATAATGCCCGACGGCGTCCACGTCGCCGGCAGCCCCATTGGCGCCTCCGGCCCTGTTGCTGAGGTGGACGGCCCCGCGGCTGGTCCGGAAGGTATCGCTGCATTCCCGCCGTCGGCCGTGTCCGTGTTCTTGGCGCCGCCTGCGGGAAGCCCGCGAAACTGTTTCATGGTGCGGGTGGACGAGCTGGAACCGCAGGGCGGCCACATCAGGATCCGGGCCGGCGCCCTGGCAGCCGACGTGTCCCCAGCCGCGGTGGCTGACTTGGGCGTGGTCCCGGGCGCTGAGATGTGCTTCGTGGTCAAGGCCGCGGAGGTGGTGCTCTACCCAGCCTGACCCCCGAATTCGGGTCGGGAAACGAAAAACCCCCGGCCTGTGTGGCCGAGGGTTTTCCTCATCTGGTTGCGGGGACAGGATTTGAACCTGTGACCTCCGGGTTATGAGCCCGGCGAGCTACCGAACTGCTCCACCCCGCGTTGCGTCCTCAACAGTACATGCGATTGTCCGAATCACCAACTCGGAGGGGGCATGGGGGTGAGGTGCTGGGGCGGGGCAGCTGTTTTAGCGGTGTTTGAATTCCGCCGGGCGCTTGTCGCTGAAGGCGGCCATGCCTTCCTTTTGGTCCTCGGTGGCGAAGCACGCAAAGATAGAACGGCGTTCCATGCGGACGCCCTCGGCCAAGGTGGTCTCGAAGGCGGCATTGACCGCTTCCTTGGCGATCATGGCCACGGGCTTCGACATGGAGGCAATGGTCTCGGCCGTGGCCAGGGCATCGTCGAGCAGCGAATCTACGGGCACCACGCGGGCGACCAGCCCTGCCTGTTCCGCCTCCGCGGCACCCATGACCCGTCCGGTCAGCACCATTTCCATGGCCTTCGCCTTGCCGATGGCGCGGGTCAGGCGCTGGGATCCGCCCATGCCGGGTATGACGCCAAGCTTGATTTCCGGCTGCCCGAACTTGGCATTGTCTGCAGCGATGATGAAGTCGGCGATCATGGCCAGTTCGCAGCCGCCACCCAGGGCGTGGCCTGCCACCGCAGCGATCATGGGTGTGCGAACCCGTGCCAGTTCGTCCCAGGCCGAGAACCAGTTCGAGAGGTACACGTCCACCGACGACTTGTCCGCCATCTCCTTGATGTCGGCCCCCGCGGCAAACGCCCGGGAGGAGCCGGTGATGACGATGGCCCCGATGCCCAGATCGGCGTCAAAGGCCTGTGCGGCGGCAAGGATCTCACGGCCCATGGCATCGCTCAGGGCGTTCAGGGCTTCGGGACGGTTGAGCGTGATCAGGCCTACCCTGCCGCGTTGTTCGGTCAGGATCAGGGAATGCTGGGTCATGGAAAAGTTCCGTTCAGTTCAAGGTGGTCAGGAAAGGTTGGCTCGAGCCGGAAGCGAGCGGCCGGCGGATCGAATGACAGCCGGGGTCAGTCCGCCCCGGCACGGTCCGAGGCCGTCCGGATGGAGTTGATGATGCCTGAAAAGTCGGTCCCGGCCCCGCCGTCCAGAGCAAATTCGCGGTAGATTTCTTCAGCGGAGCGGCCCAGCACGGCGTCGACTCCGGTGGCGTTCAGTGCCTCGACGGCCAGACCGAGGTCCTTGGCCATGAGCGCCCCGGCAAATCCTGGCTGGTAGTCGCGGTTCGCGGGGCTGGTGGGGACCGGTCCCGGCACGGGACAGTTGGTGGTCAGGGCCCAGCATTGCCCGGAGGCGTTGGCCGCCACGTCGTAGAGCGCCTGGTGGGTCAGGCCGAGCTTTTCACCGAGCACAAACGCCTCACTGACGGCGATCATGGACACACCCAGGATCATGTTGTTGCACACCTTGGCAGCCTGCCCCGCGCCCGGCCCGCCACACAAAACAATGCGCCTGCCCATGACCTCGAAGAGGGGGCCGGCTGCGGCAAAGTCGTCCTCGGAACCGCCCACCATGAACGTCAGGGTTCCGGCCTCGGCACCCATGACTCCGCCGGAAACAGGCGCGTCGAGCCCCCTGTGCCCGCTGGCCACGACCATTTCGTGGGCTGTGCGGGCGTCCTCCACTGCGATCGTGGAGCACTCAAGGAACAACGCGCCCGGCTTGGCTGCCGCCAACAGTCCCCCGCCTGACCCTTCACCTTCAAAGGCGGCAAAGACGTGCCTTCCGGCCGGCAGCATGGTGATGATGACATCGGCCCCGGTGGCCGCGGCAGCTGACGATTCCGCCACCACCACGCCGGCCGCAGCAGCCGCCTCCAGTGCCGCCGGCACCACGTCGAAACCCGTGACGGGATACCCCGCGGCGACCAGGTTCGCCGCCATCGGCCCGCCCATGTGTCCGAGCCCGATGAAGGCCACTTTTGTTTCGGCGGGCGCTGAATCGGCAGGCACTGTTTTGGCCGCCTTCTCTTCGGTGCGTTCAGACGTTTCGTTGCTCATGGCCATCTTCCCTTCACATCGAACAAAAACTGCTTTTAAACCGTTTCCTCAACTGGTGCGGCCAGTCCAAGCTCCCGGGCACCCAAATCCGCAAACACCGCCTCCACCACGTCCGGGGGCACCTGCGCCAACGAGTCCGGCGACCACTGCGGGTTCCTGTCCTTGTCCACAAGCTGCGCCCGGATGCCCTCCGCAAAATCGGGCCAGCGCAGCGCACGCAGCGACACCCGCAATTCCTGGTTCAACACCGCTTCCAGCGAACCCAGCGCCCGCGCCCGCCGCAGCGCAGCGAGGGTCACCGTCACCGACGTTGGCGACTTTGCCGCGATGGTCTCCGCCGCTGCCGTGGCCGCGGGGTCCCCCACGCGGGCCAACCGCGCAAGGATGGTCCCGGCGTCGTCCGGGGCATACGCCTCATCAATCCACGAGCGCGCCTTGGCCAGTGCGGATTCCGGGGCGGCCTGCCCATATCGGCCGACGACGGAGCTGGCGTTGCGCTCGGCCAGCTCGGCCACCAGCGTGGGCAGCTGGGCGGAATCGACGTAATGGCTGGCCAGGCCCAGGAAAATCGCGTCGGCGCCGCTGACCATGGCCCCGGTGAGTGCGGCGTGGGTGCCCAATTCGCCCGGGGCGCGGGAGAGCAGGTAGGTGCCGCCGACATCCGGGACAAAGCCGATCCCGGTCTCCGGCATCCCAATCCGGGAACGCTCGGTGACAATCCGGTGCGAGGCGTGTGCGGAAATCCCCACCCCGCCGCCCAGGACGACGCCGTCCATGAGCGCCACAATGGGTTTCGGGTAACGCTTGATGCGGGCGTTGAGGTGGTACTCGTCGCGCCAGAACTGCTCGCTGGATTCCCCACCGGTGCGGGCGTCATTGTAGATGGAGACGATGTCCCCGCCGGCACACAACCCCCGCTCACCGGCGCCGGAGATGAGCACTGTCGCCACGCCGTCGTCCATTTCCCAGTCATCCAGCGCCTGTGCCACGGCCTTGACCATGGCGTGGTTGAGCGCATTCATGGCCTTGGGCCGGTTCAGGACCAAATGTCCCAGCAGGCCCGTGCGCTCCACGAGTACGTCGTTGTGCTCCATGTGTCCATCCTCCACTTGTTAGCGCTCCACGGCCAGACGGCCAATGATCAAGCGCATGATTTCGTTGCTGCCTTCAAGGATCTGGTGCACCCGCAGGTCGCGGACCAGCTTTTCCAACCCGTACTCGCTCAGGTAGCCGTACCCGCCGTGCAGCTGCAGCGCCTGGTTGGCGACCTGGAAGCCGGCGTCAGTGGCCACGAGCTTGGCCATGGCGCACAGTTTCACGGTGTCCGGCGCGCCGTTGTCCAGGGCGTTGGCCGCACGCCTGAGCATGGTCCGGGAAATTTCAAGGTCGGTGTCCATCCGCGCGATTTCAAAGAGCAGGTGCTGCTTTTCAATCAGCGGGCCGCCAAACGCCTGCCGCTCCTTCAAATAGGCTATTGACTTTTCCAGCGCCGCCCGGCCGCCGCCGAGCGAGCAGGCACCAATGTTGACCCGACCGCCGTTGAGGCCCTTCATGGCGATGCCGAAACCGTCGCCCTCTTCGCCGAGCCGGTTCGCGGCGGGGATGCGCACGTTGTCAAAGACCACCTGGCGTGTGGGTTGCGCCCGCCAGCCCATCTTCTTTTCGTTGGCGCCGAAGCTCAGCCCCTTCGCATCGGCCGGAACAACGACGGCGGTGATCCCCTTCGCGCCCAGCTCGGCTGTGCGGACCATCACCAGATACCAGGTCGACGTTCCCGCCCCGGAGATGAACTGCTTGGTTCCGTTGATGACGTAATCGTCGCCGTCGAGCACCGCCCTGGTGGTGATGGCTGCGGCGTCCGAGCCGACGCCGGGTTCGGAGAGGCAGTAGCTTGTCAGCTCGGTCATGGCGGTGATGCCCGGCAGCCAGGCCGCGCGCTGCTCCTCGCTGCCAAAGGCATCGATCATCCAGGCCACCATGTTGTGGATGGAGATGTAGGCCGCGATGCTGGGGTCAACGGCAGCGAGCTCTTCAAAGATCAGGACCGCGTCGGTGCGGTTCAGGCCCGATCCGCCATGCTCCTCCCCCACGTAGATCCCGCCCATGCCGAGGCTTCCGGCCTCCGCCAGGACGTCCACGGGGAAGTGCTTGTCCTCATCCCACTGGGCGGTGTGCGGGGCCAGTGCGTTGGTGGCAAAATCGCGCACCATCTCCACCACTGCCTGCTGATCGGCTGTCAGGTCATTCACGGGTAGCCTCCTGGTGCCGCATCGTTGCGGCGTAGGTGTGTGGCGGCGTTGTGGGCCGCCCGGGGTGGCGGACCCGCCAAGGTGACGGGTCCGCCGTCGTGCTATTTGGTGACCTTGCCCATCAGGGATGCGATGGGGCGCAGGAACAAGGGCTGGGCCAGGAACCAGGCGGCAGCCATGACCACGAGGGAACCGGCGAAGATGCCGAAGCCCCACCAGTTCACGGCGTCGGAGGAGGTGTACATGTGGTTCAGGTTGCGCAGCGCGCCGGTGGCCAGGACCAGGGTGACGTGCACGACGATGAAGGCCACGAAGTAGATCATGACGGGGAAGTGGATGGCGCGGGCGGCCGTGATCGGGTAGATCTTGTTCAGCGTGGTGGCGTTTTTGGGCCATGCCCCGGACATGCGCAGGCCGGTGGCGATGGCGAGCGGGGCGGCGATGAAGACCGTGATGAAGTACGTCAACAGCTGCAGTCCGTTGTAGTTGACCCAGCCGTTGTCGGTGGGCCAATCGAGCGAGAGGTACTGCAGCCCTGCGGAGATGGCGTTGGGGAACACGTCCCAGCTGGTGGGCACAATGCGCATCCATTGGCCGGTGGCGAACAAAACGACTATGAAGATGGCGCCGTTGAGGACCCAGAGCGCGTCGAGGGTCAGGTGGAACCAGAGGTCAAGGCTGATCTTGGTCGGGCTGCCCTTCGTCTTGACCAGGCCCTTGTTGTTGCGGATCCAGTGGGCTGCGGGGCGTTTGGTGGTGCGCACCTGCCAGCCCGAGCGGATAATCAGCAAAATGAAGAACATGTTCAAGAAGTGCTGCCAGCCCAGCCAGGCGGGCAGCCCCACCGGCGCGCCGTCGGGCAGTTCGGAATCGCCGGGATAGGTGGTCAGGAAGTCCTTGACGCCGTCAAGGCCCGTCAGCCAGCGGGCGGCAAGGACCGCAACGGCCAGGAGCACGACCAGTCCGGCCGCGGACACGCCGATTTTGGTCCACAGGCCGAGGCCGTTCCAGCGCTCGGCGATGCCGGCGGCCTGCTTGGTCTTGGGGGTTGACATGGTCTAAAACCTCTTTCACGTGCTTCCTCGCGGATGCAGCCTGGCGGCATGGCACCGCTTTCAACAGTCTCTATTTGTAGCAGCCTTGGATGCGTTTCCATCCATTGTCCGTCATGGAGGGGCCACGCACCGGGCGCCGTGCGGGTCGCCGCCGCGGCACTCCTGCACCAGGCGGCTCCCTGACGGGTTATTCGGCGCGGGCGGCGAGGGCTTCGATGAGCTGCGGCACCACCGTGAACACGTCGCCCACAATGCCAAAGTCCGCCACCTCAAAGATGGGCGAATCACCGTCCTTGTTGATGGCCACGATGGTTTTAGCTGTCTGCATGCCTGCCCGGTGCTGGATGGCCCCGGAGATGCCCAGTGCAATGTACAGCTGCGGGGAGACGCTGACACCTGTTTGGCCCACCTGCGCGTGCTGGTCAACGTAACCGGCATCGACTGCGGCACGGGAGGCCCCGACGGCTGCGCCAAGTGCGTCCGCCAGCTGCTCCACCAGGACGAAGTTCTCCTTGGAACCCAGCCCCCTTCCGCCGGAAACCACTGTCTTGGCGGTGCGCAGTTCCGGGCGGCTGTGGGTGGCCGGAGCATCGTTGACGGCCGTGACCTGTGCGCCGGGAACCGTGCCGGGCAGTGCGGATGTGACGACTTCAACGGCGCCGCCGCCTTCGACGGGTGCACCGTCGATGGCTCCCTGGCGGACAGTGATGATGGGCAGGCCGCCCTCCACTGAGGATTCCACGTCATAGGCGCCACCAAAAATGGAGTGCCCGGCCACGATGCGCCCGCCGCCCAACCGCACGGAGACGACGTCGTTGAGCATGGCACCGCCCACGCGGACGGAAAGCCGGGCGGCAACTTCGCGCCCGTCCACCGAGTTGGCAACCAGGACGGCGGCCGGTTCGTAGGCGGCAACTGCGGCCTCCAAGGCCTCCACTGCCGGGCCGGTCAGCACCGATGCGGCCTGTGCACCCAGCCCGAGGTGGATTACGGCGGCTCCGGACTGGCCCAGCTGCACTGTCGTTTCGGGGCTCAGCTCCTTGTCGCTGGCGACGACGGCCACGGGCGTCCCGAGGGAGGCCGCGGCGGCCAGCAGGCCTTTGGCGGAGGCGGCGACCGCACCGGCGTGGGTCAATTCAATGAGAGTCAGAATATTGGCCATGGTGTTGTGCCTTCCTATACCAAGCGGTTTTCGATGAGGTAACTGGCCAGCTGCGCACCGGCTGTGCCGTCGTCTTCCATCTTGCGGCCGGCCTCGCGGGCAGGGCGCTCATTATGGGAGAGCACGACGGCGCGGGCCGGTGTCGCTGCCACGTCAAGATCCGCGAGGGTGAGGGTGGTGACGGGCTTGCGCTTCGCCGTCAGGATGCCCTTGAAGTTGGGAAAGCGGGCCTCGGCTGTCCGTTCGGTCACGGTGACCACGGCGGGCAGCGCGGCAGTGACCTGCAGCGATCCACTGTCCCCCGAGCGCTCGCCGCTGACAGTGCCGTTGCCCAGTTCGACGGCGTTGAGCCCGCCTAGCAGCGGCAGGCCCAGGTGTTCGGCAATCATGGCCGGAACCACTCCGCCGCGGCCATCCGTTGATTCATTGCCTGCCACAATCACATCGGCATTGGTGCTGCGCAGCGCCGCGGCGAGCACCGCGGCGGTGCGGGCCGCATCGGAGCCGGCCAAGCCGCCGTCGAGCACGTGAATACCGGAATCGGCGCCCATGGACAGGGCCTTGCGAATGCCCTTGGTGACTTCGTCGGGGCCCATGGAGAGCACCACGATTTCTGTGGACTTGTCGGCATCCTTCACCCGCAGCGCCACCTCGAGGGCCCGCTCGTTGATCTCGTCGACGAGGTTGTCCGCGCCATCACGGTCCAGCCAGCCGGTCGCCGCAACGAGCGTGCGCTCCTCCGCCGTGTCAGGCACCTGTTTTATCAAAACTGCGATCTTCATTGATTGCCCTTTCAGCCTCTGTCATGTCCGTCTCACTGCAGAATACTAGGTACCACTAGTATTTACTAGGGATCCCAAGTAAATTGTTGTACAAGTACCCGCGCACCCCCGAAAATCGCACGAAAGGACACCCCATGGCATCCCCCGCCCCGCTGCCCATGGACCCGATTGCCGAGGCCAGGCGCCAGTGGATCGCCCACGGTTGGGCCGACGCCGCCGATGCCATGGCCGCCTATTCCTCCGTCATGCGCACCCACCAGCTCATGTACAGCAGGGTCGACGCCGTCTTGAAACCGCTGGGGCTGTCCTACGCCCGCCTGGAATTGCTGCGGCTGCTCTCCTTCACGCGCGACGGCGCCCTGCCGATGGCAAGTGCCAGCGCCCGCCTGCAGGTGCATCCCACTTCCGTCACCAGCGTTGTTGACCGGCTGGAAAAGGATGGCCTGGTGCGGCGCGAGGCGCATCCCACCGACGGGCGCGCCACGCTCGTGGTGCTGACCGGCGCCGGCAGGAAGCTGGTGGAGGAGGCCACCGCAGTGTTGAATGCGGACGTGTTCTCCAAACCCGGCATTCCGGCCGGGGACCTGCGGACGATGACGGCGATCCTGGCCCGCTTCCGCCAGGAATCCGGAGACTTCACAGATCCGGTGGACTACCCCGCCCCCCTCTAAACCCTCTCGCAGCAATGGCCGGTTTTTTGGCAACCCTCTCGCAGCAATGGCTGCAAATATCTCATCGCTATCTCAGCGACAACCGGACTCGCCCGGGCACTGCCCTTCGACTGCGACAGCGTCCGGGCAAAACCCGCCATTGCTGCGACAGCGTCTGGGCAAAACCCGCCATTGCTGCGACAGCGTCCGGGAGGTTAGGGGGCGGCGGGAGTTCCTCTTGACACTTCGATGTCCACCGCCCGGCCCTGACCGGCCAGGTACACGAGGTGGCTGGCCGTTTCTGCGAGCGCCAGGCGCAGCGTAAAACCGCGCAGGGAGTCAAAGCCGCGCGACCATGTCAGCTCCTTTGACACATCCCACACGGTTCCCGCGGTCCCGGCGTCCAACACTTCAGTGACTTCGCGGGAGCGGTCAAGGGTGTGCTCCCTCAGCTCGGCCACGCGGTCCGGCAGGCCGCGGAAACGGTATTCGTGCGCCGGCAGCACCTCCATGTCCGCCCCCGCCCCCATGATCTCCAGGGAGTTCAGGTAATCGGCCAAGGGGTCTGCCTGGGTTTGCGCCTCAAGCGAGACGTGGGGCGTGATGCGCGGCAGCACATGGTCGCCCGTGAGGATCAGGCCATTGGCTTCGTCCACCAGGCAGATGTGCCCGGGCGTGTGCCCGGGCGTGGCCAGCACCCGCACCGCAAGCCCTGCGACGGGCAGCAAGGCACCAGCTGCCAAGCGGAGCTCGGGCACGGCAAGGCTTGTCATCTGCTGCCACGCGTCGCTGTGAAAGGTGACCTCGTCGAGAAACTCCTGCGGCACGCCCCATTGCGCGAATTGCGTCCTGTCCTCGGCCAGAAAACGATCCGGCTCGCTGCGCCAGTGGGCCGGCAGCGGCTCGTCCGCACCCAACGCCACCCACGCCCCGGATGCCGCCCGCATCCGCGCGGCCATGCCCAGGTGGTCGGGGTGCAGGTGGGTGACCACGATCCCCGTGACATCCGCCGGCCCCAGCCCTGCCACAGCCAGCCCGGCCTTGAGGACTTCCCAGCCCTCGTCCGAATCCCAGCCTGGGTCCACCAGCGCTGTCTCCCCGTCACCCACCAGCAGGTAACACAGCGTGTATCGCATCGGGTTGTTGATGAACGGGACGGGAATTGACCACACCCCGGGGCGGACCTCTTCCACGGGCGGAAGCTCCTTGTCCTGCCAGGCCTGGAACTGCCGCTGTCCTGAAATGCTGATCAAGGTGCCCTCCACGAGCTGAAAATGGTTGCGACATCTGTTTCGCCCAGCGGCGCTTTCGCCTCGGACGGGGTGCGGGAGAATCTCGGGGCCGGGGCCGCGGCAATGTTCCTGCCGCTGCCCGAGAAGGTGCCGCGGGCGCCAAGGTGCGTATTTTGTGCAGCCTCCGCATAGCTGAGCACGGGCGTCACGCAGGCGTCGACGTCGTCGAACACCTCCGCCCACTCGTCCCTGGTCCGGGTGGCAAAAGCCGCACCGAGTGCTTCCCCGAGTGCCGGCCACCGGGCGGGATCGTCCCTGTCCGGGATGTCGGCGGCAGCCAGCCCGAGACCGTCAAGCAGCCGGGCATAAAACTGAGGTTCGACGGCGCCCACGGCCATGTGCCCGCCGCCGGCACAGGCGTAGCAGCGGTAAAACGGTGCCGCCCCGTCCAGGAGGTTGCTGTGGCGGGTGTCGGCCCACATGCCCACCGAGCGCAGTTCCAGGATGATCTGCGACAGCACGCTGACACCGTCAACCATTGCCGCATCCACCACCTGGCCCCGCCCCGAACTTCCCCGTTCAAGCAGGGCCGCAAGGATGCCTGTGAGCACAAACATGGAGCCGCCGCCAAAATCGCCCACAAGGTTCAGCGGGGGCATTGGCTGGGCCGCCGGGCCCATGGCGTGCAGGACGCCGGTCAGGGCGATGTAGTTGATGTCGTGGCCGGCCTGCCGGGCCATCGGGCCCTGCTGCCCCCAGCCGGTCATGCGCCCGTACACCAGCCGGGGGTTCAGCGCCAGGCACTCCCCGGGCCCCAGGCCCAGCCGTTCCGTGGTCCCCGGGCGGAAGCCCTCAAGGAAAACATCGGCCGAGGCCACCAGCTCAAGCACCCCCGCCAAGTCCTTGGGGTCCTTCAGGTTTGCCCGCACAGTGGAGCGGCCGCGCTGCAGGTGGGTGTCGACGTCGTACCCGCCGACCGGGGGCGCCGGGCCAACCACCCGCACCACCTGCGCCCCCATGTCGGCCAGCATCATGGCCGCATGCGGGGCCGGTCCCATGGCGGACAATTCCACCACCTTGATTCCCTGCAAAGGGCCGCCCATGCTTGACTCCTGTTTCTCTCGTTTTTGCCCCTACTTGCCCGTAAACACGGCCGGGCGCCGCTCCCCCATGGCCGCGACGGCTTCCAACAAATCCTCGCTGTGCAGGAACGAGGTGTTCCACAGCGCCACGTGCCGGAGCCCGCGCGCAATGGTTTCCTCGCGGTCCTCGTTCAGTACGGCCTTCGTCCCGGCCACAGCCAGCGTCGAATTGGCGGCAATCTCCGCCGCCATCCCAAGAGCCGCGGCCATGAGTGAATCCTGGTCCGCGTAGACGTCGTTGACGAGGCCGATCCGCTCCGCCCGCGCCGCCGGCACATCCTTGGCCGTCAACGCCAGCTCGCGCAGGTGCCCTTCCCCGATGATGCCGCGCAGCCGCTGCAAACTTCCGACGTCGGCCACGATCGCCAGCCGGGCCTCCCGGATGCTGAACTGCGCGTCTGCCGATGCCAGGCGGACATCGGCGGCGCTGATCAGGTCCACGCCGCCGCCGATGCACCAGCCGTGGACGGCGGCAATGACGGGTTTCCGGCACGCCGCCACGGCACTGATGGCGTCCTGCAGGCTGCGGATGATCCCCAGCAGTTCGGTGCGCTGGGCCGCCTGCGCGGGGGCGCCGGGACCCAGCCGTTTCAGCCAGGACCCCAACACCTCCTGCACATCCAGGCCGGTGCTGAAATGGCTGCCGGCACCGGCGAGCACCACGGCCCGGACATCCGGATCGGCATCCAGGGCGGCAAAAATCCGGGGCAGTTCGGCCCAGAAGGCCGTCCCCATCATGTTCCCGCGCCCCGGGCCAACCAGATGCACGACGGCGACCCCCGGCGTGGGCGTCTGCGTCACCGTGAAGGCTGTCCAGAGGTGGGTGAAGGCGGTTCCCGCTCCGGCTGCGGGTGCGGGGGCGGCGTTCGGCTGGGTGGCGTGGTCCGCCATCAGTACGTCTCCCGCTTCCCGGCCTTGGCCACCAGCGAGGCCGGCGGCAGGAAGTGCTCGCCGTACTTGGCCGCAAGCTCACGGGCCCGGGCCACGAAACCTGCCAGGCCGCCGTCGTACCCGTTCATGTACTGGAGCACACCGCCGGTCCAGGCCGGGAAGCCGATGCCCAGGATGGAGCCGATGTTGGCATCCTCCACGCTGCGCAGCACGCCCTCATCCAGGCACTTGACGGTCTCGAGCGACTCGGCAAAGAGCATGCGCTCCTTCATGTCGGCAAAGGGGATGGTGGTGGTGCCGTCGTAATTTTCCGCCAGGCCCTCCCACAGTCCGGTGCGGTGGCCGTCGGCGTAGTTGTAGAAGCCGGCGCCTGCGAGTTTGCCCTGGCGGGAGAACTCCCCGATCATCCGCTCGATGATGGCGTAGGCGGCGTGGTGCTGGTACTTTTGCACGCCATTCTCGGCTTCGAGGCCTGCCTTCGTCTCCTTCTGGATCTTGGACATCAGGGTCAGGCTCAGCTCGTCGGACAGCTGCAGCGGGGCCGCGGGGTAGCCGGCCTGCAGCCCGGCCTGTTCGATGGACGGGGCGGCGATGCCCTCGCCGAGCATGGCGATGGCCTCGTTCATGAACGTGCCGATGACGCGGGAGGTGAAGAAGCCGCGGGAATCGTTCACCACAATCGGGGTCTTGCGGATCTGCTGGGCGATGTCGAAGGCCTTGGCCAGGGTGGCGTCGGAGGTGTTCTTGCCGGCGATGATTTCCAGCAGCGGCATCTTGTCCACCGGGGAGAAGAAGTGCAGGCCGATGAAGTTCTCTTGGCTCTCCACGCCTTCTGCGAGCGCGGTGATGGGCAGTGTTGAGGTGTTGGAACCGAGCACGGCCTGCGCGCCCACGATGTGTTGGATTTCGGCGAACGCCTTGTGCTTCACCTCCACGTTTTCAAAGACGGCCTCGATGACCAGGTCGGCGCCGGCCACATCCGCAGCCTCGGCGGTGGGCGTGATCTTGGCCAGCAGGGCGTCGGCTTGTTCCTGGGTTTGCTGCCCGCGCGCCACCGCCTTGTCGGTGAGTGTCTTGGAGTAGTCCTTGCCGCGTTCGGCGGCCTCGAGGGAGACGTCCTTGAGGACAACGTCCATGCCGCCGCGGACACAGACATAGGCGATGCCCGCACCCATCATGCCGGCGCCGAGTACGGCCACCTTCTTGGCGGTGTACTTCTCGAAACCGGCCGGTCGGCTGCCGCCGGCGCTGATGTGGCCCATGTCGAAGAAGAACGCCTTGATCATGTTCGTTGACACCTGCCCGGTCACCACTTCAACGAAGTAGCGTGATTCCAGCTCCAGCGCCGTGTCAAAATCCACCTGGGTGCTTTCGACGGCGGCGGCCAGGATGGCGCGCGGTGCCGGGTAGTTGGCGCCCTTGAGCTGCTTGCGCAGATTGGCGGGGAACGCCGGCAGGTTGGCGGCAAAAGCGGGGGTCGTGGGGGTGCCGCCGGGGATCCGGTACTTGGGCACATCCCAGGGCTGCACCGCCTCAGGGTTCGCCGCGATCCAGGCCTTGGCCGCGGGAATGAGTTCCTCCACGGTGTCCACGACCTCGTGTACAAGGCCTATTTCAAGGGCTTTGCGGGGCTTGTACTTTTGCCCCTGCAACAGCACCTTCATGGTGGCGTCGGCGATGCCCATCAGGCGCACGGTGCGGACAATTCCGCCGCCGCCGGGCAGCAGGCCCAGCGTGACCTCGGGCAGGCCGACGACCGAGCCGCGGGTGTCCGCGGCGATCCTGCGGTGGGCGGCAAGGGCGATTTCCAGCCCGCCGCCCAGGGCGGCGCCATTGATGGCCGCGACCACCGGCTTGCCGAGGGTTTCCAGCGTGCGCAGCTGGGCCTTGATCTGCTGGCCCAGCGCAAAGATCTTTTCTGCATCGGCCGGGGTGGAGGTGATGAGGTCCTTCAGGTCGCCGCCGGCAAAGAACGTCTTCTTGGCTGAGGTCAGGATGACGCCGGTGATGGTCTCCTTGTCCGCCGTGAGACGGTCCACGGCGGATTGCATGGAGACAATGTAGTCGCCGTTCATGGTGTTGGCCGACTGGTTGGGGTCGTCCATGGTCAGGATGACGACGCCGTCAGCGTCCTGTTCCCAGCGGATGGTGTTGTTGCTTGCCTGCACTGTTGCCTCACTCATCATTACTAGACCCTCTCAATCAAAGTTGCCACGCCCATGCCGCCGCCGATGCACAAGGTGATGACAGCCCTGTGTTTGCCGGTGCGTTCCAGTTCGTCCAGCACGGTGCCCAGGATCATGGCGCCGGTGGCCCCCAAGGGGTGGCCCATGGCGATGGCCCCGCCGTTGACGTTGAGCTTTTCGTCCGGAATGCCCAGGTCCTTTTGGTACTTCAACACCACGGAGGCGAAGGCCTCATTGATTTCAAACAGGTCAATGTCGTCAACGCCCAGACCCGCGGTTTTCAGCAGTTTTTCGGTGGCCGGGGTGGGCCCCGTCAGCATGATGGTCGGGTCGGCACCCGAGGTGGCGGTGGCCACTATCCTGGCCCGCGGTTTCAGGCCCATCCGCGCACCGACCTCGGCGCTGCCCACCAAAACCAGGGCGGCGCCGTCGACAATTCCCGAGGAGTTGGCGGCGGTGTGGACGTGGTCAATCTTTTCCACGGCGTGGAACTTCTGCAGTGCGACGGCGTCAAAACCGCCTGCCTCGCCCATGACGGCGAAGGCGGGGCGCAAGCCGGCCTGCGATTCGGGCGTTGATTGGGGGCGCATGTGTTCGTCATGGTCCAGGACCACCAGGCCGTTCTGGTCCTTGACGGGGATGACGGACTTGGCGAAGCGCCCCTCCTTCCAGGCCTTGGCGGCAAGCTGCTGCGAGCGCACGGCGTAGGCGTCGACGTCGACCCGGCTGAAGCCCTCCATTGTGGCGATCAGGTCGGCTCCAATGCCCTGCGGGACAAAGTAGGAGTCGTAGTTGGTGGCCGGGTCCATGGCCCAGGCGCCACCGTCCGATCCAATGGGGACGCGGGACATGGACTCCACGCCGCCGGCGATGATCAAATGGTCCCAGCCCGAGCGCACCTTTTGGGCTGCCGTGTTGACGGCTTCAAGGCCCGATGCGCAAAATCGGTTAAGCTGCACGCCGCCCACCGTGTCCGGCAGGCCCGCAGCGATGACGGCCGTGCGGGCGATGACGGCACCCTGGTCACCCACAGGTGAAACGACGCCGAGAATCAGGTCGTCGATGAGCGTTTCATCGAGGCCCGGGTTCCGTTCGCGCAACGCGTTGATAAGCCCCACCACCAGGTCGATGGGCTTGGTGCCGTGCAGGGATCCCTTTTTGCCGCGGCCGCGCGGGGTGCGGATGGCGTCGTAGACAAATGCTTGCGGTACAGCTTGTTCGCTCACGTGAGCTTTCCTTCCATTGTCATCCCTGCCGCGCAGGTGCGGGCGGGACGGTTGGCAGAACTGGTGGTTGCTTGCTTGCCGGCTACAGCGAGCGGGCGATGAGTTCCTTCATGACCTCGTTGGCACCGGCCAGCACCCGCAAGACCCGATTGTCCGCATACATGCCGGCAATGGGGTATTCCAGGCAGTAGCCGTAGCCGCCAAAGAGCTGCTGGCACCTGTCGATAACGTCGGCAGTCCTGTCGGTGATCCAGTATTTGGCCATGGACGCGGTGGCCGCATCGAGTTCGCCGCCGACGTGTCGGGTGATGCAGTCATCGAGGAAGACGCGGTTGACCCGGGCGATGGTGGCGCATTCGGCCAGTTCAAAGCGGGTGTTCTGCAGGTCAAACAGGGGTTTGCCGAAGGCTTCGCGGGTCTTCGTGTAATCCAGGGCCGCTTCGACCGCTGCCTCGCTCATGGCCTGGGCCATGATGGCTGTGATGAGCCGTTCCTGCGGCAGCTGGTTCATGAGCTGGTAGAAGCCCTGGCCCTCGTTCGCGCCCAGGAGGTTGGCGGCCGGGACGCGCATGTTGTCAAAGAACAGTTCCGAGGTGTCCTGGCCCTTGAGCCCGATCTTGTCCAGGTTTCGGCCGCGGGTGAAGCCGGCAGTGTCCGGGCCAAGCTCGGCCACCAGCAATGAGATGCCCTTGGCGCCCTGTGCGGTGTCGGTCTTGACGGCAATGACTGCCAGGTCGCAAAGCTGGCCGTTGGAAATAAAGATTTTTGATCCTGTGACCAGGTAGTCGTCGCCGTCGCGCACGGCACGGGTGGTGATGGCCTGCAGGTCTGAACCCGCGCCGGGTTCAGTCATGGCGATGGACCCGACCCAGCCACCGCTGCACAGCTTCGGCAGCCAGGCCCGTTTTTGTTCCTCGCTCGCGTAGGCGAGCAGATAGTGGGCCACGATCCCCTCGCTGACGGCAAAAGCAGGGCCAAGTTGGCGAACGTGCCTCCGCCTCCGCCATATTCCTCGGGGATGGACATGCCGCACAATCCCAGCTCCCCGGCCCGCGCGCACAAGTCCTTGTCAGGGAATCCCTGGTCACGGAATTTCTCCTCGAGCGGGGCAACCTCCCTGGTGAAGAAGTCCTTGAGCAGGGACGAGACATCGCGCAGATCTTCATCGATCCACGCGGACGAAAACGAAGTTGTTGACATACCGCCAATAGTGCAGGACTATTGACACCGTGTCAATAGTTGATGCACGTGTCTACTTTCCGCCTTGAAAGCGATGGCAATGACAGCTGAGATTTCCGGTCCCTACTCGGCCATCACGTACGGCGTTGCGGACCGCATCGCGACGGTCGCCCTGAACCGCCCGGAGGCCCGCAACGGCTACACGCTCACGATGGCGCACGAGCTGGAGCATGCCTTCATGGCTGCCGACGCTGATCCCGACGTCCAGGTCGTGGTCTTCACCTGCGTCGGCAAGGACTTCTCAGTTGGCGCAGACTTGAGCGGCGGCGGCTTTGACGTCACCACCGCCGACGCCGGCAGTGATTGGCAGGAACCGGCCGGGCGTTGTTCAAAAACCATCTTTGGCATGAACAAGCCCGTCATTGCGGCCCTTCGCGGGGTTTCAGTGGGCGGCGGCGTGACCATCACACTCTCCTGCGACTTCCGCCTGGCCTCGCACGATTCCCGCTTCTCGTTCCCCTTCAGCCGCCGCGGCATCTTCCCGGAGGGCGGCTCCACCTGGTACCTGCCCCGCTTGGTCGGTGTCTCCAAGGCCACCGACTGGATGCTGACGGGCAGGCTCTTTGGCGCCGAGGAGGCGCTCGACGCCGGACTCGTCACCTCCCTGCATGACCCCGAAGAAGTGCTGGACGCCGCCTACGCCCTGGCCCGGGACATCATTGTCAACACCTCCGAGGTCTCCACAGCCGTGATCAAGCAGATGCTGAACAGGCTCAGCGGCCTTGACTCCCCCGTTCCCGTCCATGCCCTGGACTCGCGGCTGATTGCCGGGCTTGACTCACACAGCGACGCCACGGAAGGCGTGAGTTCATTCCTGGAAAAGCGGCCACCGCACTTCCCCTTGAGCGTGCCGGGCGGCCTGCCGCCCTGGCTGCCTTGGCTGGAACCCGGGGCTACACCATGACCGGACCCAACCCAACCCCGCTGCCGTCCGCCGGGTCCGCGCCGGAGGAGGTGCCCGGCGTCGAACTTTCCGCCGCAGCAGGTGCCCCGTCAACCGAGCCGCGCAGAAGGCGGCTGAACCCGGACGAGCGGCGCCAGCAGATTTTTGTGTGCGCGCAGAAGTTATTCAACGAGCGGGCCTATGAGGAGGTTTCAGCCACCGACATTGCAGCGTCCGCCGGTGTGGCGCGCGGCCTCATCAACCACTATTTTGGCAACAAGCGCGAGCTGTACCTGGAGGTCATCAAGGTCAGTTCCACAATGTCCGAGGTGGCGGTTGCTGCGCTGCCGGACGGATCGGCCGAGGAGCGGATCGACCTGGCGGTGGCCTGGTTTTTGGACACCCTGGAGCAGTCCGGCAGCTCCTGGCTGAGCTTTGGCGGCGGGGGCATGGGTCGCGATCCGGACCTCGAAAAGATCTTGATTGCGGCCGAGAACGACTCCATTGAGCTGCTCATTGAGGCGTGCGGGCTGTCCGGACGAACCGCTGACAGGGAACAGATCAAGGCGATGTTCCGCGTCTACGCGCAACTGGTCCGCAGCGGTGCGCGCGAATGGCTGCTGCGCAAGACGCTGACCCGTCCGCAGGTGCATGCGCTGCTGGCCAGCACCCTGACTGTCATCGTGGAAAAAGCCGTCCCCGCCATCTAATGCCGCCGCGGAGTCAGCACCTGCGCGCCGGCGCCCGATAGGATCGTGTCAATGCCAGTGGGGCATTGGGGGCGGCAGCATTGAATGGACGGCACATGAGCGCAGCAAACGGCACCACGGGACCCGGGCCCGGCGAAGGCTCCTCCGGCACCAAGGTTTTGATCAGCTTGGCGGCGGCGGTCATTGTGCTCTTTGGCCTGAGCCGGATTTCCTCGATCGTGGGCCCGGTGTTTCTGGCGCTCATCCTGACCATTTGCGTGTATCCGCTCAAGCAGCGGCTCATCGCCCGCGGCGTCCCGGCCGTGCTGGCCGGCATTGCCACCATATTGGCCGTCTACGCCATGATCGGGGCCTTGATTGCCTCACTGTGGATCTCGGCCGTGCAGCTCACCCAGCTGCTGCCGCAATTCGGGCCCCAAATCACCGAGCTCCGCGACAGCCTGCGGGCATTCCTCCACGACACCCTGGGCATCGGGGACGACCAGGTGCGCTCGATCGTCAATTCCATTGACCTCAGGGTCTTGTTTGACACGGCCTACAACCTGCTGGGCAGCGCCATGAATGTCGGCTCGGGCACCATCTTTTTGCTGCTGCTTGTCATGTTCATGGGCATCGACGCCACCTACTACCCCACCATCCTTGCCGTGGTGCAGGAAAAGCGTGCGCCGGTGGTCGCCGCACTCTCGAACTTCGCCCGGCTGTCGCGTTCATTCATGGTCATGACCACAATCTTCGGGGCCATCGTTGCTGTGCTCAACCTGATCCTGCTGCTGGCGCTGGGTGTTCCCGGCGCCGGGCTGTGGGCGCTGTTGGCGTTTGTCTGCGGTTTTATCCCGTTCATCGGCTTTTGGATCAGCCTTGTTCCGGCCGCCATCATGGCCCTGCTGGCCGGCGGCCTGCCGTCGTTCATCGCCGTTGTGGCCTTCTACGGCGTCATCAACTCCTTGATCCAGTCCGTCATCCAGCCCAAATTTGTCTCCGGCTCGGTCAACCTGAACATGACCCTGACGTTCCTCTCGGTAATCTTCTGGTCGGCGCTGTTGGGTCCGTTGGGTGCGCTGATGGCCGTGCCGCTTTCGCTCTTTGCCCGTGCCCTGCTCGTGGACTCCCACCCGCAATCGGCCTGGCTGCGTCCGTTCATTGGCGACGTCGGCGAATCCAAGGCGATGCTGGCGGCCCAGCGGGCACAAGCCAAGGCCGCCAAGCGGTCGAAGGCCTGACACCGGCGCCGGTTTCGCCAGGCACAGCAATTCCAGGCACGACGGCGGGACGGCACCCTACGCGGGCGGCCCTGGGAGCCCCGGCCTGTGAGTCCCGCCGCGGGCGGCCGCCAACGGCGGTGCCTGCCAACGGCGGTGCCCCTTGCAGGGAGCGGGGGTTGCCTGAAAAGGCCCCATATCTGAAGGAGCGTCCGCCAAAACACCCCCATATCTGCAGGAGCGTTGGGTGTGGGGGCGGGGCGGCTATTGGAGGTTGGAGGTCAGCCTGGCCGCGCTGTCCCAGAACTTCTCCATGACGGGCCGCTTGACCCAGTCGGCCAGTTCCAGCTCGCGGCTGTTGGCCCGGTAACCGTCTTCGATCCCCCGCAGATCCTGCACGAACGATTCGCTGTGGATCAGCACCGAGATCTCCATGTTCAGCGAGAACGACCGCACGTCCATGTTGGAGGAGCCGATCACGGCAACGTCGGAATCAATGCTGAAGTGCTTGGAGTGCAGCACCTCGGGTGCCTTGTACAGGTAGATCTTCACGCCGGCCCGCAGCAGGGCCTGGTAATAGGAGCGCTGGGCGTGGTAGACCATGGCCTGGTCGCCAATCTCCGACACAAACAGCTCGACCGACAGCCCGCGCCCGGCCGCAGTGATGATGGCCAGCAGGATGGAATCCTCGGGCACAAAGTACGGGCTGGTGATGCTGACCCGCTCCGTCGCCTGGTGGATCATGGCGACGAAGAGCTTGAGGTTGTTGTCATTTTCAAAGCTGGGGCCGCTGGGCACCACCTGCGCATCGACCAGATGCTGGGCCGGATCCAGGACCACGGGCGAGGTGTCAAGCACCAGCAGTTCGTCGGTCTCGCTGAACCAGTCGGTGGCGAAAACGGCGTCGAGCTCCCTGACGGCCGGCCCGTGGACGCGCAGCATCAGTTCGTGCCACCGCAGCCCGCGGGCAATGTTCTTCTTCTTGTTGTAGCTTTCGTGCACCAGGTTTTGCGAGCCCGTGAAGCCCACCTGCCCGTCGACCACCAGCAGCTTGCGGTGGTTGCGCAGGTCGATGCGCTGCCAGTGCCCCCGCCACGGACGCAGCGGCAGCATGGCATGGTATTCCGCGCCCATCTCCGCCAGCCGGGCCAGGGTTTCCTTGCGCCCCGGATTCATCAGCGAGGCCAGGTGGTCCGAGAGCACCCGCACCGTCACTCCCCTGGCCACCGCCCGGGCCAGCGCATCGAAGAAGGGCCGCGTGGCGTCGTCGTGCACCAGGATGTAAAACTCCACGTGCACGTAGCTCCCGGCCCGGTCAATCTCCGCCGCCATCGCCGCAATGGAGCCGTGGTAGTCAGGGAGAAGGTCGACGTCGTTGCCTCCCACCATGGGCAGGGCGCCCAGGTTGCTGTTGAGGGTGACGAGCCCGCCAAGGCCCTGGGGCCAGTCTTCCCTGTGGCTGAGCTGGTCGAGTCCTTCCGTGCGTTCCAGGATGAGCTCGTTGACAAACTTTTGCTTGTCCCGCCGGGACTTGGGAAGGCGCGAAAAGCCCACCAGCATGAACGCGACAAGTCCCACATAGGGGATAAAAATGATGGTCAGCATCCAGGCGATCGCCGTGGCGGGGCGGCGCCGGGCGGAAATGTAGGCGACGGCGATGGCACCGAGGATCACATGCACTGCCAGGAGCAGCCAGGCCACGACTTCCGGGTGAATCACCAAGGTCTTGTGTCCGCTCTCTGTCCAGTGTTCACGGAGCGGCGGCCCCGCTGGGGAACTGCTGCATTCACTGATCCTATCGTTGCCCGGTCCGGGGAACAGCTGCGGAGTGGCACAAGTCTTGAAGAATTCGCTCAACCGGAGCGGGCCGTGGAGTTGGCGCTGAGGGTCCGGGAAACAGGAAAGTCCCCAATCCGAAGACTGGGGACTTTCCATGTGGAGTTGCGGGGACAGGATTTGAACCTGTGACCTCCGGGTTATGAGCCCGGCGAGCTACCGAACTGCTCCACCCCGCGATGTGTTTATTACTTTACCGTCCATTCACCCACAGGCAAAACTGTGGGCACGTGACGTTCATCTCCCTGCCTTTCGGGCCCGTCCGCGGGGCCCGTCCGCCAGCACTCCCGGACCGGTCCGCCGGGACCGGCCACTGCACTCCAGGACGGCAAAGGGCCCGGCCGCCGTGAGGCTGCCGGACCCTTTGCCGTCATTGCACGACGGTGGAGCTAGGGTGCGGCAGGCGTCGCCGCCGCCGCACCTTCAGCTGCAATGGCCGCAGTGATGGCGGTTTCAAGGCGCTTCTGGGCCTCGCCGTAGGTGGTGAAGTCACCCTTGGCCAGGGCCGCCTGGCCGTCCTTGATGGCCGCATTGGCATCGGTGAGTGCCTTGCTAAGTGCCGCATTGTCACCGGCTGCCGGCGGTGTCGATCCTCCCGAATCGCCGCCGGCAGCATCTGGAACCTTGGCAACACCGGCATCCCCGGCGGCAGCACCGGAGTCACCCTTGAACAGCTGGTCCAGTGCCTCATCCAAGGTGGCCGCGAAACCTATTTGGTTGCCGAACGCCACAAGCACACGCTGCAGTGTGGGGTACGACGTCGAACCTGTGGACTGCAGGTAGACAGGCTGGACGTACAACAGGCCGCCACCCACAGGCAGGGTGAGCAGGTTGCCGTTCTTGACCTCGGACTGGCCCAGGGTCAGCACGTTCAGCTCGTTCGAGACCGTGGGGTCGGTCTGGAACGTGTTTTGCACCTGCCCCGGTCCGGGCACCTGCGTGTCCACAGGCAGCTCCAGCAGCTGCAGCTTCCCGTAGTCGGGGCTCTTGACTCCCTTGACGTGTCCGGCGTCGCCGTTGGCGGCCATGAAGCCGTACAACACGTTGCGCGAGTCCGTCCCGGCAACCTCCTGCGGAATGAATGAGGTTGTCAGCGAGAATGCGGTCTTGTCAGCGCCCGGCATCTTCAGCGACAGGTAATACGGCGGCTGTTTGTCAACGGCCTTCGTCGTGGGATCGTCCGGGACGGACCAGGCTTCGGTGTTTGCGAAGAACTTGTCTGGATCCGTGACGTGGTACTGGCCCAACAGTTCACGCTGAACCTTGAACAGGTCCTCCGGGTAGCGCACGTGCGACATGACGTCGGCCGACATTTCTGTCAATGGCTTGACGCTGGTGGGGAACACCTTCTGCCACGCCTGCAGGATGGGATCCTTGGTGTCCCAGGCAAACAGGTCCACGGAGCCGTCGTAGGCATCCACGGTGGCCTTGACCGAGTTGCGGATGTAGTTCACGGATGCGTTTGGAAGTGCCGCCGGGCCGCCGGCTGCTGTCAGGGAATCCGTGGTGGCTTCCTGCAGCTGCTGCTGCTGGGAGTACGGGTAGTTGGAGCTGGTGGTGTAGCCGTCAACAATCCATTTGACCTTGCCGTCAACTATCGCCGGGTAGGGGTTGCCGTCCAGGGTCAGGTATGGGGCCACCTTGGCCACACGCTCGGCCGGGGTGCGGTCGTAGAGGATCTGCGAACTGTCGTTGACCCCGTTTGTCAGCAGCAGGTCAGTCGACTGGAACTTCAGTGCGTACATGATGCGGTTGAACCAGTTGCCCACATTCGGGCCGCCGTTGCCGGTGAAGGTGGTCAGCGACTCGGAGCCGGTGTCCTTGCTGTCCGCGCCGTCGCCGGTGGTGGTGCCCTGCGGGCGGTCCAGCTCAATGGGGGTGGTGCCTTCCGGCGCGCCCACGAGGGAATAATCGGTCATGGACTGGCCGAAGTAGATGCGCGGCTGGTAGCTGCTGTCGGTGCCCAGCTTGCCCTCGGACGGCACACCCTTCTGCATGAATTCCGGTTTGCCGTCCGCCGTCACGGTGTTTCCGTAGGCCGCAACCATGCCGTAGCCGTGGGTGTACACCAGGTGCTGGTTGTACCAGTTCTGCTGCGCGGGGTTCAGGCCCTGGGGGTTGAGTTCACGCACGGCCAGGACTGCGTCCTGGACCTTTCCGTCGATGGTGTACCTGTCAACGTTGAGCGTCTTGGGGAACTCGTAGTACGGGCGGTACTGCTCCAGTTCCCGGAACGTGGCCGAGAGCAGGTTGGGGTCCAGGAGTCGGATGTTGGCCGCGGTGTCGGCATCCTGGCGCAGCGCACCGGCTTCCGCGTCAACCTTGGCGTTGTACGGGGTGACTTCCATGCCCGTCAGCCCGTAGGCGTCGCGGGTCATCTCAATGTTGCGGTCAATGAACGGCGCTTCCTTGGATCCCTGTGAGGGCTTCACCTGCCATTCCTGGACAGCCCACGGGTAAATGCCGCCGGCGACGATCGCCGTGACGACCAGCATGCCGGTTCCGATCAAGGGCAGCTTCCACTTGCCCATGAACGCGGCAACGATGAACAAGATGGCGACAATGACGGCCGCTGCGGCGAGAATGGCCTTGGTGGGAATTACCGCGTTGACATCAGTGAACAAGGCGCCGGAACGGTAGCCGCCGTTGTCCTGAAGTGTCCCGTAGCGGCCAAGCCAGAAGTTGGCGGCGAGCAGGAGCAGGAAGACGCCGGCCAGAATGGCAATGTGGATTTGGGCCGCACGGGAGGTGAAGATCCCGCGTTCCGTCAGGCGGATGGCGCCGTAAAGGTAGTGTGTGAGCAATCCGGCGATGAACGCAATCACTGTGACGCTGATCAGCATTCCGGCAAGGAAGCCAAGGAAGGGCAGTGTGTTGGTGTAGAAACTGATGTCCAAGCCAAATTCGGGGTCCTTGGAACCGAAGGGGACGCGGTAAAGGAACAACATCACCTTTTCCCACTGGGCCATGGCTGCAGTTCCTGCGAACAGTCCAAAGACCACCGGGACACCAATCATGACAACGCGACGGATTGGTTCCAACTGCGCCTGGTAGCGCCCCAGGTTGTCCTCACGGGCATTGTCGGGGGCATACACGGGGCGGGCCTTGTACGCGGCACGGATGGAGAAGTACACACCAACGGCCATGATCAGGAACCCTGCAAGGAAAATCAGCAGTTTTGCGATGCGTTCTGTCCAGAACACTTCGGAGAAGCCGATCTGGTTGAACCACAGCAGGTCGGTATAGGCCCCGGAGAAAATCAGCACGGCAACCACCAATACGGCCACCACGATAATGGTGGGCATCAGAGCGCTGCGGCGTTTGGGCCTGCCTGTCCTGCTTGGCGACGGGGATGGTCGGGATGTCACTCTCTACCTCTTACTCAACTGATGTACATGAATTTAATGCCGGTTGCTTCTATAGTTCTGCCACGAATGGTCCGTGGCCTAAGTTCCGTGTGATGCGCAATCGTTACTTGAAAGACTCCCACCATGGCGCCGGGTGGGCTAGCTGCAGGTGGGCAGTGTTGAACCGTCCTTGCCGGAGCCGATGAGCGAAACTGCGTCGTAGGCTTCTTTGAGTGTAGTGACCTTGATGACCTGCAGCCCCTTGGGGACGTGGCCCACGACGTCTGCACAGTTCGCTCCCGGGGCCAGGAAGAAATCGGCGCCGCTGTTGCGGGCACCGACCATCTTCTGTGCGATGCCGCCAATGGCTCCGACATTGCCCTGCGGGTCAATAGTTCCGGTGCCGGCAAATGGTTTGCCGCCGGTGAGCTCCCCGGGAGTCAGGTTGTCCATGATCCCCAGTGCGAAGATCATGCCTGCGCTCGGACCGCCAATGTTCTCCAGCGAGATCTTCACATCGAACGGGAACTTGAAGGTGTTCTGCAGGGCAATCCCAAGCAGGTACTTTCCCTCGTCGCCCAATTTGGGTGTTACGGCAAGCGTCTTTTCCACACCGTCGCGGCGGACTCCGATGTCCACGGGGGCCCCTTTCCCCTCGGCCAGGACGGTCTGGATGACCTTCAGGTCGGTTGCCTTCTGACCGCCAATGGTGAGCACGACGTCGTCGGGCTTCAGAATTCCGGACGAGGCACCGCCCTCGGGGATGGAGGCAACGGCTAGGTTTGACTCAAAGTCGATGCCCAGCGTGCTCAGTGCCGCTGCCGTGGCGTTTTCCTGCGAGCCGGTCATGGCTGCAGAGTTCTCGCTGTTGACGGCTTCCTGGCTGATGCCGGGTGCGTAGATGAGCTCGGCCGGGTAGATGGTGTGCGACGGCGTGAGCCAGGAACGCAGCGCGTCGAAGAAGTTGATGTGGCTGTCGGGAAGCCCGCCGGCCATTTGCACGGTGGTGAGGTCGAGGCTGCCGCTGCTTGCGGGGAAGCTTTCATGTCCGGTGACGGTGATGACGGGATGGCCGTTGATCTCACCGATGGTGTTGATGGCCGGGCCCGGGGACTCAATCACGTACGGGACGGGGATTGTCATGGCGGCCACGGCGAGCACGACCGACAGGACACCTGAAACCACCATCAGCGAGAATCTGCGGTCGCGGATGGGGCTTGCCGGCTTCGCCGCTTCTAAAATCTCCTGGCTCAAACCTGTGACCTTTCCAACTTCTCCTGGGTCTCACCGACATCCCCACCAAAACGGGTGCCGACCACCCAGCCTACTGTGTTCAGTTGTGTTGTGCTTGTGAGCGTGCTGGGACTGGACAGTGAATGTGTGCACTTCAGCTGGACAGGTGCGGAGCCCTTTGCCTAGAGCGAACAGCAGCCCACCATGGGGCGACAACACACGACGACGGCGGTAACGTGAAGATATTCAGCGTCCACGCCAACGAACGGGCCATCATGTCTTCCACACCAGCCAACAACGACGACGAAACCCCGAAGGATCCGCTTCAGGAAATGCTCGCCAAGCTTTTGGGCGAACAGGGCATGGAAGGCTTTGATCCTGCAGAGCTGGCCAAGGCCGCCGGATTGCCATCCGACCCCAACGTGCTGGCGCAGATGTTCACCCAGGTTCAGAACATGATGAGCGGATCCTCAGACACGCCCGTCAACTGGGACCTTGCCCGCGATGCAGCAAGGAAAGCGGCGGCCGGGGACGATCCTTCCGTCACGCCCGCGCAGCAGCATGAGGTGGATGAGGCCCTGCGCCTGGCCGAGATGTGGCTCGACCCGTTCACCGATCTTGCCGCCACAGCCATCATTGGCCGTGCGTGGTCGCGTGCAGAATGGGTTGAGGAAACGCTGGGCACGTGGCAGCGGCTGACGGAGCCGGTGGCCAACAGCATCGCCTTTGCCATCTCCACGGCCATGAATGAACAGCTTCCCGAAGAAATGAAGTCGATGATGGGAGACGCCGCTTCCATGATGCAAAACATGGGCGGTGCCTTGTTCGGCCTGCAACTTGGCCAGGCTGTTGGCGCACTGGCCAAGGAAGTGGTGGGCTCCACCGACATCGGCATCCCGCTGGCGGACCTGCAAATGGCCCTCCTGCCGGCCAACGTCAAGGCGTTTGGTGAAGGCCTTGAAGTGCCCGAACAGGAGGTCCGTTTGTTCCTCGCCCTCCGCGAGGCCGCCCACGCCCGCCTGTTCGTGCAGGTTCCGTGGTTGCGCGGGCACCTGCTCGGAGCCATCGAATCGTACGCCCGCGGCATCCACATCGACATGTCGAGGATTGAGGACCTGGCCCACAACCTTGATCCGGCCAACCCCGAGGCCATGCAGGCCGCACTGTCCGAGGGCGTCTTCATGCCCGCCCGCACGCCGGAGCAGGACGCCGCCCTGGAGAAATTGGAGACGGCGCTTGCCCTCGTTGAAGGCTGGGTGGACGAGCTGACTTTTGAGGCGGCCGCCAATCTGCCGTCCGCTGCTGCCATCCGGGAAACGATCCGCCGCCGCCGTGCAACCGGCGGCCCGGCCGAGCACGCGTTTGGCTCACTGGTTGGCTTGGAACTGCGTCCGCGCAGGCTCAGGGAAGCCGCCGCCTTGTGGGCATCGTTGAAGGAACAGCGCGGCATCGTCGGCCGTGACGCCATCTGGGCGCACCCCGACCTGCTGCCCACCTCCGCAGACCTGGACGACGCCGCCGGTTTCAGCGCCCGTCGCAGCGCCGCCGACGCCTCCGAATCCGACGTCGACGCCGCACTGGCCAAGCTCTTGGACGGCGGCTTCGAAAGCATTGGCACCGACTCCGACTCGGGAACGGCCACCGAGCCCAACCGCTCCGAACCGTCCACCGACTCGGGCACCAACTCCGATTCAGGAACGGCCACCGATTCAGAGACAGGACCCGATTCAGGGTCCGGCGACGGCAAGGGCCCGCAGGGCACCGAAACGGACAAGTAGCAGCCGCTTGTCAGGCTCCGGGGCTGCAAGAGTCATCCGATGGTGGTCCACCACCGCGAATGACGGCTGCAGCCCCGGAGCCTTTTCAATTCGCACTGCCCCATGCTCCGCTGCACCGCCCCCGACGCCGAATCAATCCGCGTCGCCGCTGCCGCCTGCGATGTCGTCCCCGTCATCAAGGCCATTTTCCATGCCGCTGATATTTCGTGCTGCGGAAAATGACGCCCCTGCCAGAAACGCCTTCGCCGTCTCAAGTTGCGGATAGCCGGCAAGTTCAGCCCAAAATGCGGGGCTGTGGTTGGCGTGAATCAGGTGCGCAAGCTCGTGCAGCAACACATAGTCGAGCACCCATTCGGGCATGCCCTGCACGTGGTGCGAAATCCTGATGGTCTTGCGGGCCGGCGTTGCAGAACCCCAGCGGTCATTTTGGTTCGTCACCCACCGCACGGACACCGGCACGGCACCAGAGCCCAGATACTTCCTTGACAGCATCATGCTGCGTTGCAGGAGGGCTTCATCGCTGGCGGGCACCCCGCGCCGTCCCGCCTGCGCCTGCGTGCCCTGCTCCAGCCGGGCAACCATGCGGGGCACCCAGTACTTTTCATCCTCAAGGCTCAACCGTGCAGGCACGGCAATCACCGCCTGCCCGGCCTCCCAGAAAGCGGCAAGTCCGGTTTTGCGCCTGGCGGTCCGCCGGACGACCACGGGGTCACCGTTGCTGCGTTTGTGGGCCGAATACGAGTCTCCCAACGGGCCTGGTGTTCCGGTGCCGATGGGTTGGCGTCCGGGTACGGCCCCGGGCTTGCGGCGGGGCATTGGACGCTGTGCTGATGGTGCGGGCATGCTTCGACGCTACAACGAAACTGCCGCCAATCTAAAAGTTATGTCACGGAATGTGGATAACGCCGGCCTGTGGAAAACTTCGCACGCGCCCACCGCCAAAGTGCAATGATCAAAAGTGCAATCACGTCCACTGAACTACCGGAAATGCTGCGGGAGGCCGCCATGACCACCATCAACCCGGGGCTCCGCCTCGTGCGTCGCGGGGCCCACAGCGTGCAGATCGGCCTGGGTGCCGGCGGGTTGATCCTGGCCGGCCTGCAGGATGCCGAGCTGACGTTTGTTGAGGCGCTCCATCGCGGCATCGCCGATGAACTGGTGCTTGAACAGGCCGTTTCCCTCGGCGTGGATGCCCTTCGGGCACAGGAGATCTGCGTCAAATTGGCGGGCCTGCTCTTCAGCGATGAGGACCTCCATACGCAGGGGTACCGGGCAGAGCGGCTGTTGCCTGAACAATCGGCGCTTCTGGGTTTGTACCAACAGCCATGCCGAGATTTCATGGCCAGGCGCGAACACGCCGTCGTGCACCTTGTTGGTTTGGGACGCACCGGCGCAGCGCTGGCCGCCATCCTGGTGGGCGCCGGGGTGGGCACGCTCCTGCTGGAAGATGACTGCCCGGTGGCCGCAACCGACGTCAGCCCCGGCTCGTTCAGGCTCAGCGACATTGGGCTGGCGCGTTCGGTGGCCGTCCGCCGGCACCTGCTCCGGATCGACCCCAGCTGCAACGCGCACGTCGTGCACGACGGCGGGGCCGGAGGTCTCAACCTGCGGTACCTTGACCTTGCCGTTGTGGTGGGCCACGACGTCGTACCCGCCCACACTGCCGCACGGTTTCTTGCCGCGGAACGGCCACACCTGTTTGTGCTGGTGCGGGAACAGGACGGCACGGTGGGGCCCTTGGTCCTGCCAGGGGAAACGGCCTGCGCCGAGTGCGTTGAACGGCACCGCAGCCTCAACGACCCGCAATGGCTTGATGTGTGCAGCCAGCTGGCCGCCGGTGCGGCGCCTTCGCAGGACCGGCGGCCCCGGGCCGAACTGATGGAGGGTACGGCCCTGGCTGCAACACTGGCCGGCACCGCCGGCACGCACGTCCTGCTGTTTCTGGACGCCGTCAACCAACCAAGCTCATGGTCATCGGTACTGACGTTTCATCCTGACAACGGCAGGTGGACACAGCAGCAATTCGCCACCCATCCCGACTGCGGCTGCCAATGGCAGAATCAGTCCTTGGCCACAATCTCCAACACTGCCTCGCCGTAACGCTCCAGTTTGGCGGGCCCCACACCGGGCAGGGCCGCAAGCGCGTCCAAGTCCTGTGGTGATGCCTCTGCGATGGCCATCAATGTGGCATCCGTGAAGACGACAAAGGCGGGCACGGCAGCGGTCGTGGATTCGGCAAGCCGCCATTCCCGCAGTTGGTCGAAGACGGCCTCGTCGTAGCCCGGCGGGCAGTCGGGGCAGCGACCGACCTTGCGTTCAGCACCGGTGTTGAGGATCTTCCCGCACACCCTGCACACCGAGGGCCCTGCCACCTTCCGGGACTTGCGGGCCGTCGCCTGGCGCGGGCCTGTCGGCGCCCCACCCACTGAGCTGGGCCGGAGCCCGTCAAGGAACCTGGAGGGTTTGCGGTTGGCCCGGCCTCCGGGCGTGCGCGCCGTCGACCACGAGAAATTCAGGAATTCCCGGGCCCTGGTGATCCCCACGTACAACAGCCTGCGCTCTTCATCGACTGTTTCAGGGGTGTCGGCAAAGGAAATCGGCATGAGCCCCTCGCTGAGCCCAACCAGGAATACGGCGTCCCATTCGAGGCCCTTCGCCGAGTGCAGCGAGGCGAGGGTAACGCCCTGCACGGTGGGTGCGTGCTGGGCAGAGGCCCGGTCCTGCAGTTCTGCCACAAAGTCAATTAACGTGAACGTGTGCTCCGGGGTGCTGCGCGACACTGCCAGCTCGTCGGCCAGGGCAACAATGGCCGACAATGACTCCCAGCGTTCCCGTACGGCGCCGCCGGTCTTGGGTGCTTCAGGCTGCCAGCCCAGGTTGCCGAGGATGTCACGCACCAGCTGGCCCAATTTTTCGTCCTCGGCGGCCCGGGAGCCCGCCCGCAATTGCAGCATGGCGTCGCGGACTTCCTTGCGGGCAAAGAAGCGCTCACCGCCGCGCAGCTGATAGCCGACGCCGACGGCCGTCAGTGCCTGCTCATAAGCTTCAGATTGTCCGTTGGTCCTGAACAGCACGGCGATTTCACTGGCCTGGGTGCCGTTGGCAATCAAAGCCTTGATCCTGGCGGCAACCGCTGCCGACTCGGCTTCATCGTCGCTGCATTCAAGAAACTCAGGTGCCGGTCCGCCTGGCCGCTGGGCCACCAGCTCCAAGGGTTTGGACCACAGGGCATCGGCGCTGAGACCGCCGCTGCGGCGGCTGCTGAGCAAGGTGTTGGCCAGTCCGACCACTTGCGGGGTTGACCTGTAGTCGCGCACAAGTTTCACCACGTTCGAGGCGGGAAAACGCTTGGGAAAGTCAAGGAGGTGCCGTGGGGTTGCCCCGGTAAAGGAGTAAATGGTCTGGCTGGCATCGCCGACGACGCACAGTTCCTCGCGCCCGCCCAGCCACAAATCAAGCATGCGCTGCTGGAGCGGGGACACATCCTGGTATTCATCAACAACAAAATGCCTGTACTGGTCGCGCACTGTCGCGGCCACGCGCGGGTCCTCCTGCAAAATGCCGACGGTGATCAACAGGACGTCCTCAAAGTCAATGAGGTTCCGGTCCGCCTTCACATCCTCATAGGCCTGGAAGAGGCGCCCCACGGCGACCTTGTCGAGACCGCCGGGCTCACCGCGGTCCTCGGCCTTGAGCAGGTACGTTTCGGGCGTCAGCATCGAGACCTTGGCCCACTCAATTTCAGCGGCCAGGTCACGGATGGCCGCCCTGTCGGTGGGCAGGCGCAGGCGCCGTGCCGCCTCGGCGATGATCTGTGCCTTGTGTTCCAGCAGGCCCGGCAGTTGGCCTCCGACGGCGTGCGGCCAGAAATACTGCAGCTGTCGCAACGCTGCGGCGTGGAAGGTGCGGGCCTGGACGGTTCCCACGTCCAGGTCGCGCAGCCGGGTGCGCATCTCAGCTGCCGCCCTGGCAGTGAAGGTCACGGCCAGCAGCCTGTTCGGATTGTAAACACCTGTGTGCACGCCATAGGCGATGCGGTGGGTGATGGCCCGGGTCTTTCCGGTGCCCGCGCCGGCCAGGACACACAGTGGCCCGCTCAGGGTGGTGGCAACCGTGCGCTGCTCGTCGTCCAGCCCGGCAAGAATGCGTTCCTCGGCTGTCCGTTCATCCATCACGGGCAGCCCGGATTGCTGCGGGTCAAAACTCATGACTCTTCACCAGGTTCCAGGACGCGGCCGCCATACCACTGCTCTATTAGGTCACGGGCGATGGAGAGCCTGTGCGACACCACTGCTTCACCACTGAACACGGCCGCCTGCAGTTCTTCCCTGCTGAACCAGCGGGCAGCCCTGACTTCAACATTGTCCGGTGTTGGCACGGTGTCGTTCGTGTAGCCCATGAAGCCCAACATCAATGATCTCGGGAACGGCCAGGATTGGGACGAAACATAGCTCATTGAGTGCAGCTGGACACCGACTTCTTCGGAGATCTCACGCACGGCCGCTTGCTCGGCGCTCTCCCCTGCCTCAACAAAACCGGCCACGGTGGAATACCGGTTTTCTTCCCATTGGAAGTTGTTGGCCAGCAGGATCCTGTCGTCGGCGCCCACAATGGCCACGATGACGGCGGGGTCGGTGCGCGGAAAATGTTCCGACCCGTCTTGTCCGCAACGGCGCATCCACCCTGACCACATGGATTCCGTGGGGGCCCCGCACCGCGGGCAGTGTGTATGGGTGCCATGCCAGTTGGCAACGGCCTGGGCCTGCACAAAAACTTCCGAATCAAGGGCATGCAGGCCCATGGCGACGTCCCGATACACGGAAAACGCGGCCTCCTGCGGCCTCCAGGTGAGCTCATCGGCGTCGTACGGGAGAACCTGGAGCACAATGTCGGTGCCCTCAGACAGCTGGTGGTCCTGCCCGGCGAGAACCTTGCCCAAATAGACCTGGTTGGTGCCTGCGGGCGGCGTTTTAGGGAGAGTGGCAGGGTCGAAGTAGCCCAGTGCCGCGCCGTCCATCAGGGCCTTGCCGCGGTGGAAAATTACCACCCGGTGGGATGCCTTTCCCAGCACCGTGGCCAGGTACCCAGGTTCGCTGCGTTGCTCACATTGCCGATCGAGCGCAGTTTCAGGGGATGGGTTGGGAATGATCATGTTTCCACCGTACGCATCCGGTGCAGATTTTTGTATTCCGCCCAGGGCATCTGTGGACAAGAAGGCCTGTGGCCCGGCCCACCAGGACGAGGCTTGATGGTGCGCTCGGCAAGGAGTTCTTGCGACTCGCCGCCCCAACGGCACCGGGTTGGGGCCTTGGCGTTCTACGGTGGAGGGGTGAGAAGAATGACAGCAATCGAATTGGCCGCGATCGCCAGCGCCGCCGTGCCCGGACTCAACGTCACAGCGTTTGGCCCGGAGCCCGACGATACAGCCGATTTCTGTTCAGCCCTGTTGGTTGACTCGGAAAAACGGCGTTGGCGCGTGCGCTCCCCGCGGCACCCGGAGGCCAGCACGCGTCTGGAAACCGAGCGCCAGGTTTTGCGCGCCTTCTCCCCCGCCATCCGCGCGGAGCTGCCCTTCCTGCTCCCCACCGTGGCCGGGACAGTGAGGCAGGGGGAACTGATCACTTTTGTGTACTCACACATCCCCGGCAAGTCCGAATCGGTGGAGCACCTTGCCACCGGAAGCGCTGCCCTGGCCCTGGAAATCGGCGCCGCCATTGCCGCCATCCACGATCTGCCGCAGGAGCTCGTCACCACCTTTGACCTGCCCAGCTACACGGCAAACGAGTTCCGCCAGCGCAAACTCAACGAACTTGACCAGTCGGCAACCACCGGCAAGATCCCACCATCGCTTCTTCGCCGCTGGGAGCATGCCATGGAGGACGTGGCGCTGTGGCGCTTCAATGCCTGCGTTGTCCATGGCGACCTGCACGAAGACAACATCCTCCTCGACGGCGACCAGGTCACGGCAGTCATCGGCTGGACCGATCTCAGGATCGGTGACCCGGCCGATGACTTCGCCTGGCTCGTGGCAGTGAACGACCCCGAATTTGTTGACACCGTCATGCAGGCCTATGCAGCCGCCCGCAACGAAACACCCGACCCGCATTTGCTGCGCCGTGCGGCACTCAGCGCCGAATTTGCGTTGGCCCAGTGGCTCGTGAAGGGCTATGGGGCTGATAGCGCACGCATGGTGGAAGACGCGGAGTCGATGTTGAAGACTCTGGAAGCCGACATTGCCCTGCACGGCGGTCAGCCAATCAGCGTCGAGCCGGCGGTTGCCACTGTTGTGCCGGTTGACAACTCCGCCGAGGCATCGCCTGCCAAAGCTGCTTCACCAACGGAGCTGCCGGAGAAAGTTGTAGCCGCCGAGCCTGCGCCAACGAAAACTGGTGACGACATTCCCGTCACGGCCGTTGGTGGTGACGCGACGGAGCCGTCGTTCCCCGACGCCTCCAAGGATTCGGACACTGCTTCCCACAAAGCGGTCCCGGTCAACGCCGCGACGAGCAGCAATGCGGTGACTGCCACTCCTGTGCCAGAGTCCCCCAAGGATTCAGACACAGTTCCAGCCGGGGCGTCTGCTGTCACCGCGATACCGGATACATCGGATGGACCTGCCGCAGACTCCGACCAAACACCAGCTGAAGACGTCGACACGACCACCATGAAGGTCATTCCGCTGAAGAAGTAGCGGGCTGCGTGTCTGATGGTTGGCGGCCGGTACGCTGGCTCCGGCTGAGCTGTTCGCTGCGCCGGGGCGCTTCCTGCTCTAGAGCCGGACTGGCCCTCGGGGTTGTTCACTCCGTCAGGGGCGCTTCTTGCTCCGGGTGTTGTTCATGGCCTGGGGGTTGTTGGGCCTGTCCCGGGGTTGCTGTCCATGCCGCTGCTGCCTGCGTTGCTGGCGGCTGTGTTGGCGGCTGTGGTCGGTGGTGGGTTGAGGGCCTTGGCGAGGCGTCGCTTCAACCACTTCGGGTACTGCGTGCATTGAGGTGTTTCATACAAGGGCGCCCGATACTTCCCACCCGGGGTAATCCACCCCACCCGGCCATCAGCAGTGAGCTGCGGTGTCCAGCCCCGCAAACGAATCTGATGCCGATACGAATCCCGATACCGCCGATACATGCCATGACGATCCTTATCATCCTTAAAATGCCGCAAGCGATGATGAACAGCACACGCCGGGCGAACGTTCTCGAGCGTGGACTTGCCCCCGTGCTCCCACGACCTCAGATGATCCATCTCCGTGAGCACCACCGGATTCATGCAATTCTGGAAATAACAGCCCCCGGCCAGGGCCTGCAACACCGCTTTCTCCGCATCCCGCAGCGTGTACCGCTCCGGACTCAACGGCAACGCCTCACCCGTCACCGGATCAGTCAACACCCGCAAGAACGTCTTCGCACCCGCCATGAGCTTCCTGGCAATCCCCAACGGCACCGGCCCAGCCCCCTCACCGACCAACTCAGCCGGTTCATCAGTGACACCCACCAACCCCAAAAACGGGACCTTGAGCAAAATCTGCGCCCTCGGCAACGGCGGATCCACCATCACCTTCCCCTGACGCATAGCCTCCAACTGATCCAAATACTCCTGCTGACGGTCCTCGACAATCCCGTCAACCAACCCATCCACATAACCAGAACCATCACCAACCAACGACCCCGACACCGGCACATCCCCCGCCACATCCACCAACCCCGGCCCCGGCCCCGGGTTATCCTGGCCTTTCGGCATGCTGGTGCCACTGAGAGGAGGTTCCGGCCCCGCCCCACCAGGCACGACGGTGCCCCTGAGAGGTTGACCCTCGTCAGGCAGAGCTGTCCCCGCCCCGGAACCAATCACCGGATTCCAGGTATTGGCGGTCCCGGAGCCGTCGGCGACGAAGTCCTCGGTAATGATGCCAGGACCCGGGGCAGGGCCCGGGGTGCGGGGCGGATTCGCCTCTTCGCACTCCCACCCCGGCGCCTCAACCAAACTCACCCCAAACGCCGACTTCTCCCCAAAAACAACACCACCACCATCCCCACCAAAACCCATGCCACCGCCACAACCACCAACACCGCCACTACCACTACCACTGCCGCTGCCGCTGCCGGCACCCTGGCCGGTGAAACCACCACTCCTGCTGCCATGAGTGGGTGTATTGCCGAAAGAAGAACCGTTCCGGCCTGTGTCGGCATCCTGGCCGCCACGACCGGTGAATCCGCTGCCAGCACCCTGGCTGTCATAGCCACCGGCGCTGTTGCTGCTGCGGCTGCCGGCCCCTTGGCCGCCGCTGCCTGTACGGTTGGCGCCTCTGCTGTGCGGGCTGGTGGTGTTTGGGTTGGTGGTGGTGGGGTTGGTGTAGCTGTTGGCCGGGAGTTCCTGGCCCATGAGCAGAATCGCGGCAACATCAGCACGGATCTGCTCACGCGTCCGGCACTCACGGCAATCCTCCCCCGCACCCACCGCGTCAGCAGCACGCTGGCGTGCCGTGGCATCATTCTTGATCGCCTCCGCGAGCCGATGGCAATGAACCATGATCGCGTTCGCCGCCAACGTCGGAATATGCAACGTCACCCACGACATCCCATCCCTGCCCGGATCATTGCTCAACCGCCGATTCTTGAACGCCTCCTTCGTGCGCGTCTCCATCGACTCAGGGAACATCTTCTCCCGCTCCCGCCGCGCCTTCCCCGCAAACCTGACAGCAGTGGTCCCCGGCGCCAACACCAACAACCGCCCCTCAAACACCCCCACATCAGTGGCCGTGACAGAGCCGGTGTCCTCCAACGTGGCGATCTCTTGAACAATCGTGCACGCATGACGCCAGGACAACACCCCCGCCCCCAACGCCGCAAACGTCCCCGGATGCGCCAACACCTCCAACGCATGATGCGTCAACGCCACCGCCGTCCGTTCAGCAATACCCAACGACTGGGCCGCCTCAACCACGGCACTGGACTCAGCCAGCTTCGCCTGCCACGGATCCAAATCCACAGCAACCCGCTCAACCCCCACAGCCCCCATCAACTGCCCCAACAACGACGCCTTGCACGCCGCCGTCGCATCCTCCAACAGCTTCACGACCGCCAACGCCGCAACAGCACCATCATGCACACCACAAGCAACACCGTGCTGGGACACCGGCTCCGGATCCGGCACCGGAAAACCCGCCAACAACGGCAACCCCACCAAAACAGGATTGTCAGACCCAAAGGGTTCAATAAAAGGAAGAGCACCAACCGCGGCAAGAAGTGAAACCACATCCTGTGTGGCCTCACCACCCCGGTCCCCGGGGACAATCACCGGAATACTCATACCCCAAGAATACAACCACCGTTACCACCACGCAATAGAACCCCGAAAGAATCTTCTAAAACTTTTTCGGTGGATCCCGGATAGTCCAGCCTGAAAAGCCAGTCCTATCCTTGACCTTGGCTGGCTCGACGAATCCGTTGTACACCGGTCACTCGGGCTCAGGCTGAGTAGGCGTTGAGCACGATGGCCTCGAGCTCATCCTGTCCTGCAAGATCGACGGGACGAATGAGCTTGTCCTGTCCCACGTAGTAAAACGCCGCCTTGACTTGTTCCAGCGGCACTTCCTTCAGTCGTGACCAGGCAAGCCTGTAAACGGCCAGTTGCACCCCGCGCACCGCCAGCTGTGCCTTGGAGGGCACCTTTCCTGTCTTCCAGTCGATCAGGTCCCACTTTCCGTCGGTGTCGCGGAAGACAGCATCGATGCGGCCACGCACAACCACGTCAGCCACCCGCGTTTCAATCGGCACCTCAAGGTCTGCAGGGATCCTGTTGGCCCATTCTGAATTCTTGAACGTCTCCTGCATGTCGGCAAGGCCGTACGCCTCATCCACGTAGGCGTCGGCGCCCGGTTCCTCGTCAAAGTCAAACTGACCGGTGGTGGCGAAGAAGTCCTCAATCCAGGTGTGGAAGGCTGTGCCCTTGCGCGCCGCCATGCCCGGTTTGGTCGGCACGGGACGGCGCATGGCACGGGTGACTTTCTCCGGGTCCTCCCCCAAGGCCACGAGGCGCGAGGCTGAAATGTGCGGGGGCAGTTCCACGCGCAACTGGTCCGACTCCAGATGTTCCTGTGCCAGCAGCACGCTTGCTTCCCTGCCCCAGTGGGGATTCCTGGCCAGGAACTCCTCCGTTCCCGGTCCGGTGGAGGCTTTATTGTCGCCAATACTGACGCGTTCCGTCGCGACGGCGGCGGCCGAACGCTCGACGTTGTCCCGGCGTCCCACTCGTGCAGCCACCCCAGCCCTGCCCATGATGACGGGCCCGTTGAGCGGATCGTAGGGCCATTGGGCGCTTTCGGCACCAGCGCTGACCGGGTTGGCGGCGTCCTCGTCAGGGTCTTCAGCCCACTGGCCGAGGGCTGCGCTTTGTTTGGCACCTTCGGACAGTGGCAGCAATTCTGCAAGGAAGGGCGACGGCGACAGCGGCTTCTTCCCGCTGCCCCACACGGTGGTTGAACACATCAGGAAGTCCCGGGCCCGGGTGAAAGCCACGTAGGCCAGGCGCCGTTCCTCCTCTTCGGCGTGGAGCATGACGTCGTCGGCAAAGAGCTTCTCGTTCTCCATCAGCGTTTTCAGGTCCGGTACGTTGGTGTCCCATTCAGGAAGGTCGTCCCTGTCTCCGCGCAGCGGCCACGGCAGCGATTTGGCCCCCGTGCTCCAGCGGTCCGCGCGGGAACTGGGGAACGCGCCGGCGTTCATGCCCGGCACAAACACCACATCCCATTCCAGTCCCTTCGAGGCATGCACCGTCAGCAGGGCGACGGCGTCGGGGTTGCTCTCCACCGGCGTCATTTCCAGCCCGCCCTCCTCGGATTCGGCTGTTTCCAACCACCCGAGGAAGGCGTCCAGGTCAACCCGTTGCGCCGCCTGCATGAACTGCGCAGCAGCGTCCGCAAAGGCGTCCAGGTGGCGGCGGGCGTGGTGGATGCTGGAGCCGGGCTTGGCGGCCAGCTCAATGTCAAGGAGCATCGTCTTCTCGACCACGCCAAGCAGGTTGCCCAAGTCTTCGCCCACAAAGGTGCGCAGCACCCGCAGCTCGTCCCGCAATGCCAACAACCGGGTCCGGGCCACCTCGCTCAGCGGCCGGGCAGCTTCAGGCCAGTAGTCTGGGCTCAAATAATCCAGCGCCTCGACCAGCGATGAGGCATCCACCAGATCGGCGGTAACCACTGCCTGTTCAGCTGGTTCCGGCACCCCGGAAGCACTTTCCTGTCCGCCGTCTTCGCGCAGCGCGGCCGCGTCAAAATCCACCCGGTGCTTCGCAGCCCATTCCCTGCGCCGCGCCAAGTACCGTGCCCAGTCGGCAAAGGCCACCAAGTCGGCGGGCCCGATCCGCCACCGCGCCCCCGTCAGCAGCCGCATGAGCGCATCCGAGCGGCCCGGGTCGGCAATGACCCGCAGCGTCGCCACAAGGTCCACAATTTCCGGGGTGCCCAGCAACCCGCTCAACCCCACAATTTCGTAGGGGATGCCGCGGGCCTCAAACACCGACTGCAAGCGGGAAAATTGCGCACGACGGCGACACAGCACCGCCACTGTCATGGCACCTTGGGCGCCGCTGCGGTGGGTGAAATCCCCCTTGCGGTCCAGAATTTGTTCGGCGACGGCCTCGGCCTCGGCAAGCTCGGTGTCGTAGCGGGCCAACAGCACCTCGCCGTCGGGAGCCTGCGGCTTTTCCCGCAGCGGCGAGACAACCACCCTTGGCCCGGCCGCGGCACGCTCCTGATCCGTTAGTCCGGCAGCCAGCCTGGCGTTGGCCTTGCGGGTTTGCGCCTGTGTCAGCTCGGCCGACATCACATTGGCGGCCGCCAAAATGTGCGAAGAGTTGCGCCACGCAATGGTGAGTTCCGCTGTTGGTGCGTACCCGCCGTCGTGCTTGAGGAAAATCTCCGGGAACCGGAAGAGCTGGCCGGCCGAGGCGCCGCGGAAACCATAGATTGACTGGTGCGGGTCGCCGACGGCCGTGACCGGGTGGCCGCCGCCATAGAGCTCGGCGAAGAGCTGCAGTTGGGCGTGCGAGGTGTCCTGGAATTCGTCCAGCAGCACCACCTTGTAACGCTGGCGCTCCATGACGCCGGCATGCGGAACCTCGTGGGCAATCCGGGCGGCCAGGGCCACAAGGTCGCCGTAGTCAAGGACGTTGCGGCGACGCTTGGCCTCGGCATACTTTTGCACCAGCGCAGCCACCGACGCACGGGTCCGCAGGACGTCGAGCTGCTTGTTCACTGCGGCGGTGCGGGGCTTGGCGCTCTCGGCGATGTAGGGCAGCGCCTCAAAACCGGCCAGGTAGGTGTCGATGGTTGCCACGACCTGGTCGGGGTCCTGCAGGTGCTCGGCACATTCGCCGGCCAGGTCCATGACCGACTGGATCAGCGTGGACTTGGCGGCCGTGAAGTGCTCATGGGCGCCGTCGTGTGCCTCGACAACGTCACTGGCCAACTGCCATGCCTCCGCGGCGCCCAGCACGACGGCGTCACGCTCAATGCCCAGACGCAGACCGTAGTCGGTGACGATGCCGCTGGCGTAGGAGTGGTAGGTGGAAACTTTGGGTTCCAGCGCATCCCTGGCAGCCGCCGCGGGAGCCAGTTCCAGCTCACCGGAGCGGGCCAGCGTGCCCAATTTGGCCAGCTGCCCGCGAATGCGCGACGCCAGTTCCCCGGCTGCCTTGCGGGTGAACGTGACGCCGAGGATTTCCTCGGGCAGGACCAAACCATTGGCAACCAGCCACACGACACGGTCGGCCATGGTGGTCGTCTTTCCAGACCCCGCCCCGGCAATGACAAGCAGCGGCTCAAGGGGCGAAGAGATGATGGCGGCCTGCTCCTGCGTGGGCGGTCGCTGCTCCAGGAGCTCCGCCAGTTCGTAGGGGCTTAGCCGGGGACGCTCAGGTGCGTCGGGGGCAGGTGCGGCGGGGGCAGCCGTGGCGGCCGTAGGCGTAGGCTCTGCCGTGGGCGCGGCCGTGGGCGCGGCCGTGGGCGCGGCGGGCTCCTGCAACTCCAAGGCACCGATGTCCGGGGCGCTGGTGTCCGGGGCACTCGTGGAGGGCACGGCTGATGCGGTGTTGATTGGCTCGCTCATTCGGTGATTTGTTTCCCTTCCGGGCACAGCGGACAAATGGTGGGCAGGGGGCAGCCGTTGCGTTCGGTCCAGTCGGCCCCGTGGCGGGCGGGGAAGGCGGCCTGTGCCATCAGGAGTGCCGCCTCCATGACCTTGCTGGTTGGATCGTTCTCGCTGCCTGCCACCATGGCCGCCTGGTCCTGCGTTTTCACGTTCTTGGTCCCGTCGCCCAGCGGCAACAGCGCGGCGCCACCTGAGACGGCGCCGGTCAGCCCTGCAGCTTCGGCCTGTGCGGCGAAACCTCCTGCCGACACTGCCACCTGGTAGGCGCCAAGTTGTGGATGCTCGGCGACCTGGTCCTTGGTGGGCTTCGTACGGCCCGTCTTGATGTCGACAATGATGAGGTTGCCGTTCGCATCGGCTTCAAGCCTGTCGACCTGGCCGCGCAGGCGCACCATCCGGCCGGGCTGCCCACCGTCAGGGAGTTCGCCGTCGGTGAGGCCGGAGCCGGGCAGTTCGGTGGCCGGCAGCTCGGAGCCAGGCAGCTCGCCCACCTCAACAGTGAAGTTTTCCTCCACGCCCAGGAGCGTGCGCCCCTGTTGGCGGGCGGCGATGACGTATTGGGCCAGTTTGCCCAACATCTCCTGGGCGCGTTTGTAGTCGGTGTCCGTTTCCCACGATTCGGGCAGCCCCAGGGAAGGCCAGCGTTTGTCCAGTTCCTCGAGGTATTCGTGACCGGCGCCGTTAGGGATGTCCTGGGCGATGCCGTGGATAAGTGTGCCAAGACTGCGGGCAAAATCGGTGGTGGCTTCACCCCCGGCCGCCCGGATGAACCAGTTCAGCGGGGACTTCAGCACTTCCTCGACCTTTGAGGGCGAGACGTTGACGGGCTCGCCCGGGGCCACGATGGGCGCGTCGGAGCTCAGCGGCAGCAGCCCCCACCACTGCTCCGGTGCAGCACCGGGCACATTTTGTTCGGCCAGCACGGCGAGCATCCTGGCGGCTTCCGGGTCTGCATGCATCTCGGATTCCTGCCGCAGCTCGGCCACCAGCGACCGCAGGGTCATGGGCCGCGGCACCTGTTCAACGGGCCGCACAGGATATTGGGATTCGCCGCCGGAATCCGTGACCGGGATGTACGGCGCGGCCAGGTCCAGGAACTGGGACGGCTGCAGGTCATGCCCCGCAGCCGCGGTCAGGATGAGAATCCGGCCGGCACGTGAAATCGCCGCGGCAAAGCTGCGCAGTTCGTCGTACCGGATGTCGCGAAGCCTGGCCGCAGGTTCGATCTGCCGTGCCGCCTGGGCGCCGTTTTCAAGCACGTCAACCAGCAGCTGGCTGCCCAGCAGCTCGCCGCGCAGACGGGTGTTGGGCCACACCCCCTCCTGAAGCCCGGCCACAATGACAATGGGCCATTCCCTCCCGGCGGCGCTTGCAGGGGTGACGATCTCGACGGCGTCGGTGCGCTGGGCACGCGCCGCAAGGGTGTCCATGGGCAGTTCCTGGCTCATCAGGTAGTCCAGGAACTGCTGGGGGCTGGAACCTGGCAGCTGGTCAACGTAGCGTTCGGCCGTTTGGAACAAGGCCATGACGGCGTCGAGGTCCCTGTCGGCGCGGATGCCGGTGGGGCCGCCGCGCAGCGCCTGCGTTTCCCACGTCCCTGAGCTGTCGCAGGCGTCCCATAGCGCCCACAACACTGTTTCGGCGTTGGCGCCGGGCTCCGCCACGGCCTCCCGACCCGCCGCGAGCATGGCCGCGATCCTGCGGGCGTTGGCCGCCTCCCAGCCCAAGGGGGCCAGTTTCACAGGGTTCAGCAATGCCTCAACCAGCAGCTCATCGCTGGCCCGGCCGCCGCCGTCGTGCAGTTCCTGCTGCCGCAGCGCCTGCCTGAGCCGGCGCAGGTGCAGCGCAGTTGAACGCCCCAACCGCGAGGTCAGCAGCGCAACGCAGGCTTCGGCGTCGACTGTTTCCGGGGCCAGCGCCATCCCAAACGCCTCAAGCAGGGGGCGCACAGCCGGCTCATCGCGGACAGGATTTTCGGCCACGGGCACCTTCACGGCAATGCCCTGCGCGCTCAGGTACCTCTGCAGCGCAGCGAGGGCCGAACCTGTCCGCACAATCACCGCCATCTCGCTCAGGCTGTGCCCGCCCAGGTGCTGCAGGTGCAGGATCCGTTCGGCCACCAGGCGCAGCTCGTGCACCTCGGACGCCACAACATGGGCGCTCACATAGGACTCTTCGCTGGACTCCGACGCCGGGGCTCCGGCACCCGCTGCAGGCCCGGCTTCCGTCGCAGGCCAGGCCAGTTCGCGGGCCTTGTGGCCGCCGCGGATCTGGAAGATGCGGTCGGCGACCCCGGACCAGGCTGCTGCCAGCGGCCTGGTCATGCGGTGCGATGTGGACAGGGCAAACTGCTGCAACGGATGCGCCGGCGTCGACAACGACTCGGCCAGGGCGGCGACAAGGTCGGGCCGGGCGCCGCGGAATCCCTGCACCACCGTGTCCGGCGAGGCTGCCACGAGGACGTCCTTGCCACGGCCCACCAGATGCAGCAGTTCGTGCACGGCCTTGTTGGCCTCCTGAATGTCGTCAACGACAATCAGCTCCAGCCGGTTGCGTTCCTGGGCCAGGAAATCGGGGTCGATCCGCAAAAGCGTGGTGGCCGCAGTAATGATGCCTGCCGGGTCAAAGGACCCCGACTTGCCCCAATCCACCACGTCCCGGTATTCCCGGTACAACGCCGCCGCAGCCACCCAGTCCCGACGATGGTTGGCCGCCCCCAGCTCCGCAAGTTCCTCGGGAACCAGCCCATATTCAATGACCCTGTCGAAAAGTTGCCGGATCTCCTGCCGGAAGCCGCGGGTTTCCTGGGCTTCGGCAAGCTCCGCCGGCCAGTCCGGAGCCGTGCCGAGCCCCAGCTTGTGCCCGGCCAGCAGGTCCCGGATGATCAGGTCCTGCTCGGGACCGCTCATGAGCCGCGGCGGGCCTTCAAGGTGAGGCATGCGCCCCTCAACCTTGGCCCTGCGCAACAGGTCAAAGGCGTAGGAGGACCAGGTTCTGGCCGGGGACGTGCTCAGGCTCCTGGTGAGCCGGGCACTGAAGCCGTCGCGCAGCCGGGCGGCAGCCAACCGGGACGGGGCCAACAGCAGGGCACCTGCCGGGTCGACGCCGTCGTGCTCCATGCGCTTGACCGAGGCTTCAATGAGCACCGTGGACTTGCCGGTGCCGGGCGCACCCCACAGCAGCACGGGACCTGAGCCGGGCCTGAGGTCGATGACTGCCTGCTGGTCGGCGCTGGGCCGGGGGGTGGTCCTGACACTTTCGGCGGGCGCCACGAGCGTCAGTTTGGGCAGCTCAAACTGGCCGGGCTGCCTCTGCCGTGCGTGCTTTTCCTGCTGGGTGTCCTGCGGCTGCTGCGCTTGCGTACTCATGCCTCCAGTCCATCACGGGGCACTGACATTCCTGCTGCGGCAGCGTCGTCGTCCGAGGCCCGGCCACCGCCGGCGCTGCCGCTTGCATCGCTGCCTGGCATGCCGACGCCGTCCGCGTCACGCAGCCGGGCGGCAATGGCGTCAATGCGGTCGAATTCCGGCTCGGCGGGACTCCACCGGGCGGCCTTCATGTCAACGTGCCACGACGGCGCCCGGCCCGCACCGTGCCCCGCAGCCTGCCTGGCGGCCTGCGACTCGGGGGCGGTGTACCCGCGCAGCGCTGTCGTTTCCTCCAGGTAGTGCGACAGCGCCCGGTGCTCATGGCACACAGGCGCCGAGCCGTTGGCCCGGATGACCCGCCACCAGGGCACGGCACTGCCATGGGCGGACATGACGGCACCCACCTGCCGCGGCCCGCCGCTCTCCAGCAGGGCCGCAATGTCCCCATAGGAGAGGACCCGGGCGGCCGGAATCAGCTCCGCCACCGCCAAAACCGCTTCAACATACTGCTCACGCATGCACCAAGCGTAGTTCGCCACAGGCTCCAGATGCGTCAATGTCCATGGCAGCGGGTAGCGTAAGTGGCATGACTAGCTGGAGCATGCACCCCCGTGCCGCGTTTGACCTGGAAACCACGGGCAAGGACCCCCGCACCGCCAGGATCGTGACAGCGTCCATTGTGGTGGTTGATGAATCCGGCGCCGTGGCCGACACCCACGAGTGGCTGGCAGATCCCGGCGTGGAAATTCCCGAGGAAGCGGCCGCCATCCACGGCATCAGCACCGCGCACGCCCGGGAGCACGGACGCGCGTCGGACGTGGTGGCGGCGGAAGTGGGTGCCGTGCTGACCACCCTCTTTGCCAACAACATCCCCGTGATCGCGTTCAACGCCAGCTACGACTTCACCGTCCTGGCCAACGAGGCACGCCGGCACGGCCTGGCCCAAATCACGGCAGCACCTGTCATCGACCCGTTCATCTGCAACAAGAACGTGGACAAGTTCCGCAAGGGCAGCCGCACCCTCGTGGCCTTGTGCGAGGAGTACGGCATTAAGCTCGACGACGCCCACACCTCGGCCGCGGACGCGGAAGCCACGCTGCGGCTGGCGGATGCGCTGGCCGCCAAGTACAGCGCCCTGCGCGTTGACGTCATGGAACTGCACCAGGCACAGGTCGTGTGGGCCCGGGAACAGGCCGCCGATTTCCAGGGCTACCTGCGCCGCGTGAAGGACCCTGCCGCCGTCATCGAGGGCGACTGGCCGGTCCTACCCTGAGCCAGCGGGAACGCCTGAGCTAAAACACCCTGATTCACATGATCTAAATCACAGGTTCATTTCTTCGCCTGTGCGCATTTTCGGGCACGTCAGTCGTGCGGGGCTGGGCGGTCATCACGGTCCGCGACTAGCCCCGCCGTGCCATTGTTCGCATTTTCCCTTGCTCATGACGTGGTTTGTTTCGCATAAGTTCATATCCGCCACAATTTTGTCCCGGGTGACATAATTTAGTTTTGCTGGTTGTGCTCTGCTAAGGAACTGCTGACGGTTCCCTCTCCGCTCCGACACAGCGTCAACTTCCCCACCCGAGCTGTCCCTTCGGGAAGGGCACCTGCGATGAAAGTGAACGATTCATGAAGAAATCAGCCCTGAAGTGGCTCACAACCGCCCCGATTGCTGTTGCCTTGGCCTTCACCTTGGCTGCTTGCGGCGGCACTGGCACCGACACCGGCTCGGCCGGACCCACGGATGCCCTGGCCGGCAGCGACCAGACGTCGCTGGACAAATACACCACCGCTGACGTCACACCGTTGGACAGCGTGAAGAAGGACGAGCTCGGCCTGGTCACCCCCGGCATCCTCTCCGTAGGCACCCTCTCGGACGCCCCGCCGAACATCTTCCTCAAGGACGGCGTGTTCACCGGCTACGACAACGAGCTGCTGCGCGCCATGGCCGAGAAGTTGGGCCTGAAGGTTGAATTCAAGTCCACCGATTTCTCCGCCCTGCTGGCCCAGGTTGAGAACAAGCAGTTCGACGCCGGTTCCTCCTCCATCTCCACCACGGACGCCCGCCGCAAGAACGTCGGCTTCACCAACGGCTACGACTTTGGCTACATGGCAGTCGTTGCCAAGACCGATTCGGACATCAAGGGCTTTGCCAACCTGACGGACAAGACCCGCATCGCCGTCATCACCGGCACCGTCCAGGACGACTACGTCACCAACACGCTCAAGTACGAGCCCGTGCGCTTCGCCGACTACAACACGGCCTATGCCAACCTGAAGAACGGCCAGGTTGACGCCTGGGTCGCTCCGTCCCAGCAGGCTAAGGGCCAGGTCAAGGACGGCGACGGCACAGTCATCGCCGAAGAAGTTGTGAACACGCAGAACTTCACCGCCTACGCCGTGAACTCCGAGAACAAGGCGCTGACTGACGCCTTGAACTCAGCCCTCGATGCGGTCATCGCCGACGGCACCTGGTCCAAGCTGACCAAGCAGTGGTATCCCGAGCGCCCCATGCCCGAAGACTGGACCCCGGGCTCCAAGGCTGTAACGGTTCCGAAGGCCTAATCTATGGATGTTCTCGAGCAGCTTGCAAAGACGTTTTTCGATTGGGAAGCGATGGGGGCAGTCGTCCCCGAAATGCTCATGGTCGGTTTGCCCAACACCTTGATCCTGGCGGTTTCCTCCGGGGTCCTGGGTTGCCTCCTCGGCATGCTTCTGGCGATGATGGGCATTTCACGGAACCCGATCCCCCGCTGGATCGCCAGGGTCTACACGGATATTTTCCGCGGCCTGCCCGCCATCTTGACCATTCTGCTGATTGGGCTGGGCTTCGGTCCGGTCGTGCGCATCATCAGCGGCAGCACCAATCCTTTCCCACTGGGCATTGCTGCGCTGACGTTGATGGCTGCGGCCTACATCGGCGAGATCTTCCGGTCCGGCATCCAAAGCGTTGAAAAGGGTCAGCTCGAGGCATCCCGTGCCCTGGGGTTCAGCTACGGATCAGCAATGATCCTTATTGTGATTCCCCAGGGCATCCGCCGGGTCCTGCCCGCATTGGTCAACCAGCTGATCTCGCTGATCAAGGACTCGTCCTTGATCTACATGCTGGGTTTGCTGGCCAGCCAGCGCGAGATCTTCCGGATCGGCAACGATTCCGCTGCCAACACCGGCAACCTGTCCCCGCTGGTGGCGGCCGGCCTGTTGTACCTGTGCCTGACAGTTCCCCTCACCCACCTGGTGAATTTCATGGACAAGCGGATGCGCGAGGGCAAGCCCCAGAAGGTCGAACCCGACGAGGCTGCAGCAGTCATTGGAAAGGGCGTCTAGCGCATGAGTGAATTCAAGTCAGGTTCCCTGACAGCAACAAACATCCATTTGGCGTTCGGCACCAACAAGGTCTTGCGCGGCATTGACCTGCACGTCCCCGAGGGCACCACGGCATCCGTGATCGGCCCTTCAGGTTCCGGCAAGTCAACGCTGCTGCGCGTCATGAACCGGCTGATCGAGCCGGACCAGGGCGACATCCTCCTGGACGGCAAGTCTGTTCTGCGGGACAACCCGGACGGACTCCGCCGCCGCATTGGCATGGTGTTCCAGCAGTTCAACCTGTTCCCGCACAAGACGGTGCTGGAGAATGTTTCCCTTGCACTGATCAAGCTGCGCAAGATGCCCAAGGACCAGGCCCGCGCCCGCGCCCTGGAGCAGCTGGAGCTGGTGGGCCTGAAGCACAAGGCCGATTCACGCCCCGGCAATTTGTCCGGCGGCCAGCAGCAGCGTGTGGCGATTGCCCGCGCGCTGGCGATGGAGCCGGAGGTCATGTTCTTTGACGAGGCAACCTCGGCGCTGGATCCGGAGCTGGTCAAGGGTGTTTTGGCGCTCATGACCGACCTGTCCAAGGGCGGCATGACAATGGTTGTTGTCACGCACGAGATGGGCTTCTCCCGCAATGTTTCCGACACCGTGACGTTCATGGACGGCGGCGTCGTGGTGGAAACCGGCTCACCGGACCAGCTCTTCACCGAACCGAAGACTGACCGGCTGAAGGGCTTCCTCTCCGACGTGCTGTAACGCAGTCACCTCGTTCATGTACGACGGCGGCACCTTTCCTTTCGCTTCAAGCGCCAGGAAAGGTGCCGTCGTCGTTGGTCAACGAAAAACCCCGCGCAGGGTTCACGGTGAACTTGGCGCCTGGTGACACCCGGCGCCAAGTTCCGGCTCAACCGTGCGCCGAAGAATTCCGGCGAGGGGCGGCAACGTCGCCCGCCGGGACCATTTTTCGATGCAAGCGTGAAAAATTCACGGTACCGTTCAGGTGCCCCCGGAGTATTCTGGAAGCATGGTTCATCAGGATCCGAACCGGGGAGCCCTTCTCCCCACCCTCCGTGTCAGGGGCGCCTTGGCCCGTGTGCCGGTGTGGGTGTGGCGGCTGTTCATGCATGCCATCAGCAAGGGCGAATTGCGGCAGCTGAACGCCGAACCCATCACAGGTGTCAGGTATTGGCACGACATTGATTTTGTGGGCGACCACGTCCACTCGCACCGCCTGGACGTCATGGCTCCGGCCGGCAACAGCGGGGCTGCGGCCCGAAAGCCCCTGCCCGTGTATGTGTATTTCCACGGCGGCGGCTGGACGTCCGGAGACAAGGCGTCACTGACGAAATATTGTGCCGGGCAGGCGGCCGGCGGCGTGGTCGTGGTCAACGTCAATTACCGGATGGCCCCGCATTTCCATCTGGGGCACGTTCTGGAGGACGCGAACGCGGCGCTGGGCTGGGTTGCGGTGCACATCGGTGAATTCAGCGGTGACAGCCGGCGCATTGTTCTGGGCGGCGATTCAGCCGGCGGGCAGATCTCCGCACTCATGGCCGCTGCCACGATCCGCCCCGAACTGGCCCGGCACTACGCGTTGGAACCTGCCCTGCAGGAAGGTCAGCTGCGCGGCCTGGTGCAGCATTGCAGCATCGTGGATTTCTCCGTGTTCTTTGACAAGGGATTTGTCATGAGCCTGAACTTCATCCGCATGCTGCTCCCGCGTGGGGACGGGACCACCGGCAGCCGGCCGGGGAAACACGCCGCCGGCCGGGACCGGCACCACAGGCTGCGCGAGGCCGCCCATTTCATGTCGCCGATTGAATGGCTGGATTCCCGCTGCCCGCCGGTTTTCGTCAGCACGTCCGAACGGGATTTTTTCTATCACTCCAACATGAACTTCATCAGGTTGCTTGGCGAGCACGGCGTCACAGTCGATTCCCTGATTTATGGCTGGGACAGCGCCAACACCGAGCACACCTGGCAGCAGAACTTCCGCTACCCCGAATCCCAGGAGGTCTACCGGCGTCTGGAATCCTTCATCACGAGGGTGACGGTGCCGGCGTAGCAATCCAAGGCGCCTGCCGTCGATGGGCACCGGCGGTGGTTGCCGTGGGTTCAGACGCGTTCCAAGGCCGTATGCGGCCCGTCGGGGAGAACCACTGCGATGCGCTCCCCCGCTTTCACCGTCCCGCCCCGGCGGACGACGCCCATGATGCCGGCCCGGCGGACCAGTTTTCCGCCGTCGTCATATCCGACCAGCTCCTTGAGCAGTCCCGGCTGAAAGTTGTCGATCTGGGAGCACGGGTTGCGCAGGCCCGTCACCTCAACCACCGCATCGTCGCCAAGATGCAGCAAGGCGCCGAGCGGGAGGCCCAGCAGGTCCACTCCGGAAGTGGTCACATTCTCGCCCAGGTCTCCGGGCAGCACCGTGAAACCGCGCCCTGCGAGCCAGTCGAAGAGTTCCTGGTGCATCAGGTGGACTTGGCGCAGGTTGGGCTGGCTGGGGTCCACCCGAACCCGGGAGCGGTGCTGGACGGTGACGCCAAGGTGCGCGTCCCCGGCCACGCCAAGTCCCTCCAACAGCTCAATGTCGGAGACGCTGCGCTTGCTGAAACTGTGCCCGGTATCGAGGTGGACGGCGGAGACCTGCGCATTTGGGTTCACAGGGACAGTTTATACATCCGCGGCGCGCTGCGGATATTCGCAGAGTTCGTGGTGAACTTGGCGCCGAATGTCACCCGGCGCCAAGTTCAGCCCCAACTCTGCGCCGGGTGAAACGCTCAGGCGGTCGCTGCGGCTGCTGCCTTCGCTGCGGCCGGCAGTGCCGCAAAGATGCGGTTCATGGCGGCATCGTCGTGCGCCGCGGAGAGGAACCACGCCTCAAACACGCTCGGCGGCAGGTAGACACCGGAATCGAGCATGGAGTGGAAGAACGGTGCGTAGCGGAACACTTCCTGGGCTTGGGCGTCGGCGTAGTTGTGCACGCCGGCAGCCGAGGTGCCGAAGGCCACGGAGAACAAGCTCCCGGCACGCTGGATGGAGTGGTCAACGCCCTCGGCAGACAGGGCGGACGACAGCGCAGCCGACAGTTCCAGCGACCGGGCGTCCACGGTTGCATAGACTGACGCCGTGGCTGCCGTCAGCGTGGCGACACCGGCGGCCATGGCCACCGGGTTCCCCGACAGCGTGCCGGCCTGGTAGACGGGGCCCAGGGGGGCGAGATGGTCCATGACGTCCGCGCGGCCGCCAAGTGCCGCCGTCGGAAGTCCCCCGCCAATGACCTTGCCGAAGGTGAACAGATCGGGCGTCCAGCCCTCAGCAGCGCCCGTGAGGCCCCAGTAACCGGCCGCCCCAACCCGGAATCCGGTCAGGACTTCGTCCATGATCAGCAGTGCGCCGTGGGCGGAGGTGATGCGGGAAAGTCCCGCGTTGAAGCCGTCGCCGGGGGTGACAACACCCATGTTGGCGGGTGCCGCCTCGGTGATGACGGCCGCGATCCGCTCACCGTGGGCGGCGAAGGCGGCCTCGACAGCTGCAAGGTCGTTGTACGGCAGCACCAGGGTTTCGGCGGCCGTTGCGGCAGTGACGCCGGCGGAACCGGGAAGCGCCAGGGTGGCCAGGCCGGATCCGGCCGCGGCCAGCAGCGAGTCGAGGTGGCCGTGGTAGCAGCCGGCAAACTTGATGATCAGGTCCCGGCCGGTGTAGCCGCGGGCCAGGCGCACGGCCGTCATGGTTGCCTCGGTGCCGGTGGAAACCATGCGCAGGCGTTCGACGCCTGACACCCGCCCCTGCACGAGGGCTGCCAGTTCGCTTTCGGCCGGGGTTGAGGCACCGAAGCTCAGGCCGTGGTCAACTGCCGTGTGCACGGCGGCGAGCACGTCGGGGTGCGCGTGGCCCAGCAGTGCCGGGCCCCAGGAGCAGACGAGGTCAACGTAGTCGCGGCCATCGGCGTCGGTCAGGTAGGCGCCCTTGGCGTTGACCATGAAGCGCGGGGTGCCGCCCACCGAGCCGAAGGCGCGCACGGGCGAGTTCACCCCGCCGGGCATGAGGGTCTTGGCGCGGTCAAAAAGTTCCTGCGAGCTTGTCATGAAGAATCCTTGAGTGAAGTCCGGGGTCTGAAGGGATGCGGAGGGTGTCAGTTGTCGCGGAGCCAGCCGGCGAGTTCGGCCGCCCAGTACGTCAAAATCATGTTGGCGCCGGCCCGCTTGATGCTCAGCACCGATTCCTCGATGGCGGCGCGTCGGTTGATCCAGCCGTTGGCAGCGGCGGCCTCTATCATGGCGTACTCACCCGATATTTGGTAGGCGGCAACGGGAACGGGGCTCATGGCTGCCACGTCGGCAAGGATGTCCAGGTAGCTCATGGCGGGCTTGACCATGATGATGTCGGCGCCTTCGGCCAGGTCAAGGTCCACCTCAACAAGTGCCTCGCGGCGGTTGCCCGGGTCCATTTGGTAGGTGCGGCGGTCGCCGTCGAGCTGGGAATCCACCGCCTCGCGGAACGGGCCGTAAAACGCGGAGGCGTACTTTGCCGCGTAGGCCAGCACGGACACTGTCTCATACCCTGCCGCGTCCAGGGCTTCGCGGATCACGGCAACCTGGCCGTCCATCATGCCCGACGGAGCCACCACGTGCGCCCCTGCGGTGGCCTGGGCGACGGCCATCTTGGCGTAAATTTCCAAGGTGGCGTCGTTGTCGACACCCCCGGCGGCATCGAGCACGCCGCAGTGCCCGTGGTCGGTGAACTCGTCCAGGCACAGGTCGCTCATGATGACGAGGTCGTCGCCCACAGCCGCGCGCACATCCCGGATGGCCTTGTTCAGCACCCCGAACGGATCCAGGCCGGCCGATCCGACAGCGTCGCGCACAGCCGGAATCCCGAACAGCATGATGCCGCCCAACCCCAGCGCCACGGCCTCGCGCGCGGCCGCGACCAGCGACGCCTCCGTGTGCTGGACCACCCCTGGCATGGACGTGATCGGCTTGGGCTCGGCGAGGTCTTCACGGATGAACACCGGCAAAATCAAGTCCGACGGCGCCACCGAGTATTCGCTGACAAGCCGGCGCATTGCCGTGGTTGAGCGCAGGCGGCGGGGACGGTGCTGGGGAAAACTCATGGGACTCCGTAAATTACTGGTTGTGAAAATTTGTGCGGGCACTGACAAGTGCGGCCACGATGCCCTCGGGAGTGGGGTGCTCGGCGGTGGCTGCCACCCGCATCCCCAGCCGCTGCGCCTCGTCCCGCGTTGGCTGGCCAATCGCGACGACAAGGCAGCCTCCGGGCAGCGGCGCCATGGTTGCGGCAACCCGGCGGGCCGCGCTTCCCGAGGCAAGCACGACGGCGCCCATCGCCCCCGCCTGGATCTCCCCTGCCGCTTGGGCCGGGGTAAGGACGGGCCGCTCGGAGCCGGAGCCAACGGCTCCTCGCGGGCAGTAAGATTTCTGCGGTCGCTGGGCGACCTTTGAAATCCATCCCCGCTCCGGAACCTTTGCCTCCGGCTCCGGGGACCGGGACGCCAGCGTAGAAGTCAGGCGCAGTCCATCGCGCGCCGGGTAATCAACAGTCTTGTAGGCGGTGACGATTTCCGGTGCCCAGCCCTTGGCGCGCAGGCCTTCCACCAGGGTGGGTTCGGCCAGGTTTGACTGCGGGAGCAGGACCTTGTTGCCGGGGGCGCCGTCGGCCGAATCAAAAGCCGGCCACAGTTTCACCAGGCCCGCGGCGGACTGGACGTCCACCGGTGCGAGCACGGCGCCGACTCCCTCGGCTGCCAGGACGGCAACCGAGGTGGGACCGATCGTGGCCACGGACGTTGCGGACGGAATGAGTTCGGTCAGCGAAGTCCCAGCCCCCTCACACCACTGCTTCAGTGCACGCACAGTGGTAATGGAGCTGATCACCAGCCACGGGTATTCCCCCGCGGCCAGCCGCCGGAGCGCCGCACCCAAGGCGCCAGGATCCGACACCTCGAAGTCGATGACGGGCACCAGGACCGGCTCGGCACCGGCCGCCGCCAGGGCGTCAACCAACGCCCCGGCGCGGTCGGCACTGCGGGTCACGGCAACGCGCAGCCCGGCAAGCGGCCCCTGGCTTGGCGTCACTGCGCGGGGCCGGCCAGGTCTGCCAGGTACGCGGCACCGCCGGCAAGCAGCTCTTCGGCAAGTTCGATGCCCAGAAGGGTGGCCCCGACGGATGTGAGCCCGTCGGTGGCCTTCTTCAGACGCAGCGAGCGGGTCCCGTCGAGCGAAACCACAACGGTTTCCAGGTACAGCATGGAGCCCTTGCGGTGCGCGAGGGCGCCGACGGGGGCGCTGCAGCCGGCCTCCAGGCGCGCCAGCAGGGCCCGCTCGGCGGTGACGGCCAGGCGTGTGTCGTGGTCATCAACCGCTGCCAGCGACTGGCCCAAAATGCCGTCCAGGCCGGCGTCGGCCGAACGGCATTCAAGGGCCAGGGCCCCCTGGCCGGGTGCCGGCAGCATCACGTCGGTGTCAAGGAATTCGGTGACTGTGTCCAGCCGGCCAATCCTGCCTAGGCCGGCAGCGGCAAGGACGACGGCGTCGAGGTCGCCCACCTTGCCCGGTACGGTTTCGACGTCTGGATTTCCGGGCAGGCCGGGCACCCGTGCCAGCCGGGTGTCAACGTTGCCGCGGATGTCGACGATGGTGAGGTCGTTGCGGGTGGCCAACAGCTGGGCTGCCCGGCGCGGGGAGCCGGTGCCGACAGTTGCCCCCTGCGGCAGCTCCGCCAGTTTCAGTCCGTCGCGGGAGCACAGCGCATCCCGGGAATCGGCCCGCAGCGGCACAGCCGCAAGTGTCAGTCCGGGGACCGCCGCCGTGGGCAGGTCCTTGAGCGAGTGCACGGCAACGTCAACGCGTCCGTCCAGGACGGCGGCGCGCAGTGCCGCGGCAAACACGCCGGTGCCGCCCATTTGGGACAGCGGCCCGGTGAGGATGTCGCCGTCGGTCTTGATGGCGATGATTTCGCTGTCAAAGCCGCCGACGGCGCTCAGCCGGTCGGTAATTTGTTGGGTCTGGTTCAGCGCCAGTTTGCTTCCGCGGGTTCCGATTTTCACATTTGCCATTGTTTCAGCCATGGAGGTTAAGAGCCACCTTGTGCAGGTTCAGCCAGGAGCCCGACGGTGCTGCCGACCTCGGCGACGACGGGCTTTTCGCCACGGAAATTGGCGCAGCAGCCCGGGTTGCAAACATCGAACCAAGGGCCCAACTTCGTCATGGCCGGGCGTTCTTCAAGGTGGTTCTCGATGGTGCGTTCGCAGATCAGGTCGACGAGGCCGCTGACAAACTTTTGGTGCGTTCCCGGAGTCGGCGAACGGTCAAAGGCAAGACCCAGTTCGGCGCACGTTTCGGCCGCTTCGGTGTCAAGGTCCCAGCGCACTTCCATGTGGTCGCTGACAAAGCCCAACGGCACCACAACAACACCCCTGGTGCCGGCCGCGGCCTGCTCCGCCAGTGCGTCGTTGATGTCGGGCTCCAGCCATGGCACGTGCGGTGCACCCGAGCGGGACTGGTACACCAGCGACCATTCCTGTCCGGGATCGACGGCGGCCATGATGGCCTCCGCTGCCGCAAGGTGCTGCGCCACGTAGGCCGAATTTTGGGTAAATTCGCGCAGTTCCAGCTCGGAGCTCCCCGAGGCTTCTGCATCCCTGGTGGGGATGGAGTGGGTGGCGAACATGACGTGGACGGGTGCTGCTGGTGTTCCGGCAGCGGCCAGCTGGGCGCGGACCTTGGCCAGGGACGCGGCTGTCCCCTCGATGAAGGGTTCCACAAAACCCGGGTGGTCAAAGTACTGGCGCACCTTGTCCACGGCCAGCTTCCCGTCAAGTTCCAGCGCGGTGAGGGCGATGCCAATGTCCTCACGGTACTGGCGGCAGCTCGAGTATGAGGAGTAGGCGCTCGTGGTGACCATCAGGAGCCGGCGGTGGCCGCCGTCGTACGCTTCCTGCAAAACCTCCGGAATGTACGGATCCCAGTTGCGGTTGCCCCAGAGCACTGGCAGTGCGATGTTCCGGCTGGCCAGTTCGGCCTCAAGTGCCGCCTTCAGCGCACGGTTCTGGGCGTTGATGGGGCTGATGCCGCCGTTGGCGCGGTAGTGGTGGCTGACCTCTTCGAGGCGTTCGTCGGGGATGCCGCGGCCGCGGGTCACGTTGCGCAGGAACGGAATGACGTCGTCCTGGCCTTCGGGCCCGCCAAAGGAGGCCAGCAGGATGGCGTCATAGTCGGCGGGGGCGGCCTGCAGCAGGCCGGCGTTGGGCCCGGTGCTCATCGAAGGACCTCGGCGACCTCGGCGGCGTCAATGCGGCGGCCCGTGTAGAAGGGGATTTCCTCGCGCACGTGCAGGCGGGCGTCGGTGCCGCGCAGGTGGCGCATCATGTCCACAAGGTCGGTGAGCTCGTCGGCCTCCAGGCCGAGCAGCCATTCCCAGTCGCCCAGTGCAAAGGCCGAGACGGTGTTGGCCAGGACGCCGGGGAATTCCCGGCCCAGGATGCCGTGGTCGCGCAGCATGCGCCCGCGGTCCTCGGCGGGCAGGATGTACCAGTCGTAGGAGCGCACAAACGGGTAGACGCACACCCAGCCCTTTGGTTCCTTCGGGCCCATGTAGGACGGGGCGTGGGACTTGGCGAACTCGGCCTCGCGGTGCACGCCCATGGCCGACCAGGTAATTTCGGTGGCCGCAAACAAGCCCAGGCGGCGGATGCTGCGTACGGCACGCTGGAGGCCCTCGGCGTCGGCGCCGACAAGCCAGACCATGATGTCCGCGTCGTTGCGCATGGCGGAAACGTCGTAGCTGCCGCGCACCGTGATGCTTTCTGCGGCCAGGGTCGCGGTCAGCGCCTCAAATTCGGCCACCTCCCCTGCCCCGCCGGCGAAGGATCCGGTCCGCTTGAACACGGTCCACAGTGTGAACGGTGTCTCGGCAGGAGTTTTAGTGACAGATTGTGCGCTTGTGTGGCTCATGTGTTCAAGCATGCACCCAATGTCGGCCAAAGCAAAAACCGAGTTCTCTACATTGCGTAGAAAGTGAGGAAGATTACACCCTGCCCGAGCTGTCAACGACAGCCCGGATTTGCCGGCGGGTGCTGCTGACCACGGCGGCCAGGCCATTGCCGCTCATCCATCCGCCGGTCAGCACCAGGCCGGGCACTTCATTGGCCAGCGCATGGACCTGGGCCATCTTCGCCTGATGCCCGACGGCGGCAAACGGCAGGGCGCCCTTCCACCGCACAATGTCGGCACCCAGGACGTCGGACTCGGTCAGCTCGACGCCCAGCAGGGTGGAGGCGTCGGCCAGCGCCGTGGGAATCAAATCCTCTTCCCTGGCTGTGCCGGGCGTCAGGCGCACGGCGTCTGCCGCCTTGACCCCGGCCCGGCCGTAGGAGAGCCGCAGGACGTGGGTGCCCGGACCGGTGGAATCGGCCAGCCACCCCCATTTGGCGGTCGCATGGGTGAGCGCCTTGGCCTGGATCCCTGCCACGCCGGGGGCCACAAGCACACCCGTGCCGCGCGGCATCGAATCAAGTTCGGGCACGTCGACCACGAGCGTGACAAGGCGGATGTCGGGTCCGGGAGCCGGGGCAAAGGGCAGCAATTGCGGCAGCTCTGCGCCGAGAAGTTTCACGGCTGTCGGGCCGTCAGTGGCAACGACCAGCAGCTCCGCAGCCTCAAAACCGCGCTCAGTGCCATGCTCCCAGTCAACAATCCAGCGCGAGGGGCCTCCGCCGTCGTACGTGGCGGTGCGCGCAGTCTTGGCAGGCGCAGTTCTGGCGGGCACAGCGCCCGCTGCAGCCGTCCCTGCGGGAGCCTCCGGGGTTTCGGTGTCGGTGTCGCCGCGGTAGACCGCCTTGATCCGGTGCCCGGCGTGCAGGGCCGCGCCGTTTCCGCGGAGCTCCTCCACCAGCGCCGTCACGAGCGTGTGCATGCCGCCGACCAGCCCGCCAACAGCGGATCCGGGCTTGCTGCCGCCGGTCCGCTGCGCCGCGACGGCAGCCGCCAGGGAACCGTGCTCGCGGATGCCCGCACGCAGTCCCGGTGCCACCATGTCGACGTCGAGCAGCTCGGGATCGGCCGAATGCACGCCGGCCACCACGGGGGCGACAAGGCGTTCAAGCACGCGTTTGCCCATGCGGGTCCGGACCAGTTCGGCGACGCTGGAGACGGCCTCGGTGGTGCCGATGGTCGCCGGCATTTTGGCGTCCAGGGCGGCCCGCAGCACGCCCGAGGCGCCGAGGGCTGTGCGGACCTCGGGGGCGGTGAGGTCCGCGGGGATGCCCAGCACGCCTGTGCGCGGCAGGGGCACGGGCCCGTCGGGCAGCCACACCCACGCACCGGCTGGATTGGGCGTGGTGATCTTGTCCGCGAGGCCGAGCTCGGCGGCAAGGTCGGCCACGGCGGTATTGCGGGTGGCGAACGATTCCGCACCCGCATCCAACACCACCCCGGCCACCTCGTGGTGGGCCACGCACCCGCCCCAGGAGGCAGCGGCGTCGTAAACGCTGACCTGGAAGCCCGCCACCTGCAGGTCCCTGGCGGCCAGCAGTCCGGAGATGCCACCACCAACCACAACCGCCTGGTGCGGCGCAGGGTGGCTCTGCGGCTTGTGGGCCTTGGCGGCAAGTTTGCGGTTTTCCATGGTGTCCCCTTACGGCTGGTGCGGCTGGTGCGGAATGGCGCTAGATGGAGTGAACGAGCTCCACCAGGCGGGTCAGGACGGCCGGGTCGGTGTCCGGCGGCACGCCATGGCCCAAGTTCACCACATGTGACGGCGCCGCGGAGCCGGCCGCCACGACCTCGCGGACGTGCGCCTCAAGCACCTCCCACGGTGCGCTGAGCAGCGCCGGGTCAATATTGCCCTGCAACGGCACGTTGCCGCCCAGCCGGCGGTTGGCTTCGTCCAGCGGCAGGCGGTAGTCGACTCCCATGACATCCACGCCGACGTCGTGCATGGCACCCAGAAGTTCACTTGTCCCGGTGCCGAAGTGGACCAGGGGAACACCCAGGCCGCGGACATGGTCCAGGGCCCGGGACGACGCCGGGGCCACGTGTTGGGTGTAGTCGGCAAGTCCCAGCGACCCGGCCCAGGAGTCGAACAGCTGGCCGGCACTGGCGCCGGCTTCAATCTGGGCGCGCAGGAATTTCCCGGAGGCGTCGGCGGCCCAGTTCATCAGTTCTGCCCAAAGTTCGGGCCGGGCATGCATCATGGTGCGCGGGCCGAGGTGGTCGCGGGAGGGCTTGCCTTCGACCATGTAGGCGGCCACCGTGAAGGGTGCACCGGCGAAGCCGATGAGCGGGGTGCTGCCCAGTTCGGCCACCGTCAGGGCCACTGCCTCGCGGATCGGGTCCAGGGATTCGTCCGTCAGTTCGGGCAGGTTCGCGATGTCCTCGGCCGTACGGATGGGCTTGTCCAGGACGGGGCCCACGCCGGGAACAATGTCCACGCCGACGCCGGCAAGCTTCAGCGGAATGACAATGTCGGAAAAGAAGATGGCGGCGTCCACGTCATGGCGGCGGACCGGCTGGAGCGTGATTTCGGCGGCCATGGCCGGCTTCAGGCAGGACTCCAGCATGGTGGTGCCCACCCGCAGTTCACGGTACTCAGGCAGTGATCGGCCGGCCTGGCGCATGAACCAGATGGGGCGGCGGCTGGGTGTGCCGCCTTTGTAAGCCGTGATCAGGGGGGAATTGGCGGTGCGGCCATCCATCAGGGGGTGGCTTGGGCTCAGTGTCATGGCACCACCCTACAGAGCGAATCTGGGACCGTCTTGTGCACAAACTGTCACCGTAGTAGGGCACCGCCTTGCCGGCGCGGTAAGCAGAATCACAGTTTCTTGGTGACGGATTAGGGTTGCCTGTGCATAAACCTTCAGCTTGGGGGACTACCATGTTGAAATTGTGGTTCTCTTTTCTCTCGTTGCCTCGCACACCGCCATTGACTTGGAAACCGTTGCCCGCCTTAGCGCCGGGGCCGCGGCTGTCAGTGCTGAGGTGGTGGAGGAGGACAACCCCGTCGCCGGACTGGTGACCCTGGCAACTTGCAACCGCTACGAGCTGTACGTCCATGCCCGCAGCGCCGGCGAGGTTGAGTCGGCTCGCAGGTCGGTCATTGAATCCGTCAGCAGGCACTCCGGCCTGGCTGAAGCCCAGGTGTCGCAGGCGCTGTCCACCCTGCAGTCCGACGCCGTTCCCCGACATCTTTTTGCCGTCAGCACCGGTCTGGAATCAGCAGTGGTGGGCGAGCGTGAGATTGCCGGCCAGGTGCGCCGTGCCTTGAGCACCGCCCAGGACCAGGGCGTCACCACCGCACCGCTGGTCCGGCTTTTTCAGGCCGCCGCCAAGACGGCCAAGGACGTGGGCGCCCAAACCGCACTGGGACGCAGGGGCATGTCGATTGTCTCCGTGGCCCTGGACCTGGCAGTCGAACTCCAGGACCTGACGGCGGATTCGGCGCTGAAGACAGCATCAGGATCCAACGGCTCTTCCGCAGCCGGGCCCCTGGCGGGGATGTCAGCGGTGCTGTTTGGCACCGGCGCCTATGCCGGCGCAGCCATGGCCCAGTTGCGCCAGCGCGGCTGCACGGACATTTCGGTTTATTCCGCCTCCGGCCGGGCCGAAACATTTGTCGCCTCCCGCGGCGGCACGGCACTCAACGACGGTTCCCTGCCACTCGCCGTGGCGCAGGCATCGCTGCTTGTTGGCTGCAGCGGCTCGGACCACCAGCTCTCCCGGGACGATTTGGCACGGATGCGCCACCAAAGTCTGCAGCAGCTCACCGCCATCGACCTGGCCCTGACCCACGACTTCGCCCCCGACATTGCAGAACTTCCCGGTGTGGACCTGCTGACACTTGAAACCGTGCGCCAGGCGGCCCCTGCCGAACAAGCGGCTACACTGGCGGACGCCTCGGCCATGGTTGCCGACGCCACCCGCAGCTTCGAGCAGTCCCAAAACTCCCGCTCGCTGGACCACGCCATCGTCGCACTGCGCCGGCACACCATGGGCGTCCTTGACGACGAGCTCGCCAAGGTTCGCAAGCAGCACGGCTGCTCCGCCGCCACGGCAGAGGTTGAATTGGCCATGCGCCGCATGGTCAAGCAGCTGCTGCATGTGCCAACCGTCCGCGCCAAGGAGATCGCAGCGGCCGGCGACGCCGAAAGCTACCTGGCCGCCCTGGACGTCCTGTATGGGTTGAAGGTCTCCCCCGACGTCATTGGCTCGGCCCTGGCCGGCCGGGTCGAGGGCGAAACCGCAGGCTGACAGCCGCGTAAACAGCCGGCGCAGAGTTCGGGGCCAACTTGGCGCCGAATGACACCGGGCGCCAAGTTGGCCCCGAACTCTGCGCCGAACGCTTCAACCCCTGCCGGAAACTGGTCCGGCGGGCCTCAGCGAAACGCGTTGACGCCCGTCAGCTCCGCCGAGAGCTCCCACAGCCGGGCGGCGTCTTCCGGGTCGATGGCATGGGCGTCGACTCCGGCATAGCGGGCCAGCTCAGATTTCGGATCCGTGGGCCGGGCAATGTCGCAGTCCTCGCAGTACACGCCGCCCCTGCCGTCAAGACGCGGCGAGGTGGCGGCCCACACAGATGTTGCCGCGCCCTGCTCCGTGCTCTTGAAACCGTCGCGCAACCTGCCTTTCTTGTCCATCCACCCCGCTGCCGTCATTTCTGCCTGCGTGAGATGGCGCTGCAGCCCGGTCATGATGCCACCCGGGTTCACGGCGAAGGCACGCACACCGTGCTCGGCCCCGCGTTTGTCCAGCTCCACGGCAAAGAGGCTGTTGGCGGTTTTCGCCTGCCCGTACGCATCCCATTTGTCGTACCCGACCAGAAACTGGGGGTCGTCAAATTGGATGCCGGAGCGTTTGTGACCCGTGGATGAGAGCGAAACCACGCGTGCCCCGCCGCCGGACAGCAACGGCCACAGTTCGTTGGTGAGGGTGAAATGGCCCAGGTGGTTTGTGGCGAACTGTGCCTCCCAGCCGGGCCCCACCCGTGTCTCCGGGCAGGCCATGATGGCGGCATTGTTGATCAGGATGTCCAGCCGCCGCCCCGAATCGAGGTAGCCCGCGGCGAACTTTTTCACGCTCCCCTGGTCGCCCAAATCCATTTCAAGCACGGCCACCCCGCCGAGGTCTGCCGCCGCCAGCACCCCGCGCGCATGGTCTGCCCGCCGCGCCGGCACCATGACGCTGACGCCGGCTCCGGCCAGGGCGCGCACGGTCTCCAGCCCCAGCCCCGAATAGCCGCCGGTGACGATGGCCGCACACGCGGAAAGGTCCATGCCTTCAAGCACCGCCGCGGCAGTACTGTCGTGGCTAAACCCGGAAGCAATGGGCTCTTGCGGGGTTGGCTGAATGTCCACTCGACTCATGATGCGCCTCTTCTTTGAGTGCCGGTCCCTCATCGTCGCAAGGGATGCCTTGAGCGCAATCTACTCCTGCGCACCCCGTTTGTCTCGAGTGGCCCAGGCGTCAATGCCCCCCTCAAGATGCACGACGTCGTCAAAACCGGCCGCGCGCAGGCTCGCCAGGGCTTGGGCCGAGCGGGTGCCCGCCTTGCAATGCAGTATCAGCGGAACCCCGTGCGGCAGGCCTTCCAGCGCGGATCCGTCGCGGATGCCGCCCAGCGGAACCAGCACCGATCCGGGGATCCGGGAGATCTCGAATTCCACCGGCTCACGCACGTCCACCAGCACAAAGTCCTCGGCGCCCTGCGAACGGCGGGCCAGGCGGGTGGCGAGCTCGTCCGCGGAGATGAGCTCGTCGTCGTTCTCGGAAGAAGGCGGGAACAGCCCGCAGAACACCTCGTAGTCGACAAGTTCGGTGATGGGCGGTGCGGCGGGGTCCTTGGCGATCCGGATTTCACGCCAGCGGGAGGTGAGTGCGTCGAAAATCAGGAGCCGGCCCAGCAGTGTTTGGCCGATGCCGGTGATGAGCTTGACGGCCTCGGTGACCATCATGGCGCCAATGGAGGCGCACAGCATGCCAAAGACGCCGCCTTCGGCGCAGGAGGGCACGGTGCCGGGGGCCGGCGGTTCGGGGTAGAGGTCGCGGTAGTTGGGGCCGAATTTGTCCCAAAATACGCTGACCTGGCCGTCGAAGCGGAGTATGGAACCCCACACATAGGGCTTGCCCAGGAGTGCTGCGGCGTCGTTGACAAGGTAGCGGGTGGCGAAATTATCGGCGCCGTCCAGGATGATGTCGTAGCCGGCAAAGATGTCCAGGGCGTTGGTCGAGTCCAGCCGGACGGGGTGCAGGACCACGTTGGTGCCGGGGTTGAGCTCCAGCACGGAATCGCGGGCGGACTCCAACTTCGTGCGGCCAATGTCGGATACGCCGTGAATCACCTGGCGTTGCAGATTACTCAACTCAACCGAGTCGTCGTCGATGATGCCCAGCGTGCCTACACCGGCTGCGGCCAGGTACAGCAGTGCCGGGGAGCCCAGGCCGCCGGCGCCGATGACCAAGACCCTGGCATTGCGCAGCCGCCGCTGCCCGTCCAGGCCGATCTCGGGGATCAACGCGTGGCGGGAATAACGTTCCAGCTCCTCCGGTGCCAGCGGCGGACCGGGCTCGACCAGGGCTGGCAGGGATGCCGGCGGCTGCGCCATGGCTGCTGTCAGGGGCTGAATCAAGGAAACCATACCTAATAATCTAGTCCGGTTCGGGCAACTTGCCGCATTACCGACGGGTACAATGACACAAACCGATTCTGCATTTTGCATGGGTCAACGGAGAGAAAGGCTGCCGCAATGAGTTTGGATTCCTCAGCCAAGGGACGCCCCGCACCACGTACGCACCCGGCCCGCCTCCCCCGCGACGAACGTCGCGCCCAACTGCTGGCCTCAGCCCTTGAGGTGTTCGTCAACCACGGCTACCACGGCGCCGCCATGGATGAGATTGCCGAGACAGCCAAGGTCAGCAAGCCAGTGCTCTACCAGCACTTCCCGAGCAAGCGCGAGCTGTATTTGGCGCTGCTTGACAGCCATTTGGAGGCGTTGACGAAAATGCTGGTGGCGGCGTTGAATTCCACCACTGACAACAAATTGCGGGTCCAGGCCACCATGAAGGCGTATTTCCACTTCATGGCCAACGACGACCAGGCGCACCGGCTGGTCTTTGAATCGGACCTTGTCAACGACGTCGAAGTGGCCGCCAGGCTGGAAAAGTTCAACGCCGGCTACGCCGACGCCATCGGCAAGGTGATCGCCGAGGACACCAAACTTGCCCCCGTCGAGGCGACACTTTTGGGCCGGGCCCTGGCCGGAATGGCCCAGGTCAGCGCCCGCTACTGGCTCGAAGCCAACGGCGACCTGGACATCGAGGTGGCCAGCGACCTGGTCTACCGTTTAGCTTGGCGCGGAATCAGCCGCTTCCCCAAGGAATCCTGACCGCCTGCCCCCTAGAGTGGTTGATACATACTTCTATTAGCAGTTTGCACTGAGGAGACACCTGTGGAAATCAAGATCGGCATCCAAAACGTCAGCCGCGAAATCGTCCTGGAATCAGACCAAACAGCCGACGACGTCGCCGCCCTGGTCTCCGAAGCCCTGGCCAAGAGCACCGAGCTGCGTCTCACAGATGAAAAGGGACGCCTTATCATCGTTCCCGGCAACGCCCTGGCATACGTTGAACTGGGCGGCGAAAAGGCCCGCAGCGTGGGATTCGGCGCCCTGTAAATCCCTGCAAGTAACTGAGCCAAACGAATAGAGACGGAACAAACTCCATGGTTGCATTGGTCATTATTGCGCTGACTGCGGGCGCATTCGGCGCCATTGCCTGGGCCGTTGACAAGTACCGCCACACCTTCGGGGCGGTACTCCCCGCAGGAGCCGCCGTGACCGCCGCTCTGCTCGTTTGGATCATCACCATGGCCGTCGGCCTGGACGGCGATCCCGCCACCGCCTGGATCCCGTGGATCCTGTCCATGGCGGTTGGCGCTGCCGTGGCGTGGGCAACGGCCGGTTTTGTGGGCCGCACGCGCCATCACAGCCAGGTGGAAAAAACCAACGCGATTTTGCAGATGCACTAAACGCACGACGGCGGGACGCCACCACCACGTCCGCCCCGCCTGTGCACTGCCTTGCGTTGCATTGACTTGCGTTGCCTCAGCCGCCATCCCCACCCGGGCATGGCGGCTGAAGTATTTTGGGGGTGTCGCTTTTCCGTGCCAGCTGCCCCGTTTCAGGCGTCACGGCCCTCTTCGGTGCAGATGCACAACCGGTTCCCCTGCGCGTCGGTGGCGATGACGAACTGCGGGGCATTGGAGCGGTTCAAGGTGGCACCTGCTGCCTCCACCTCCGCCAGCACGCGCTGCGCCTCGCTGGCGGGCACATGGATGTCAAGGTGGAAGCGGTTCGCGTTGGGTGTCTGGGTTTGCTGAAACCACATCGTCGGCAGCCTGCCGGCCGGGTCTCGCAGCTCGTCCGGCTCCCCTGCCTTGAATCCCAGTGCGGCAGCCCATACGGGAGCAACCGCCGTGAAATCGTCCGAGTCCATGGCAATCTCAACAGCCCGCAGCAGTTCTGGCCTCGCCTCGGCACCAGTGTCGGCGGCGGCAGCAGAAATGGCCTGTGCCAGGGCGGCATCCCGCGCCGTGACCTTGGAACCGGCGTCGTGCGAGGTCAGCACCACGAACAAAGTGTCATAGCGCCAGTCCACATCGGGGTGGTGGTTGGCCTCCTGGGCGAGCGCCCCGATGGCGGCGAACAAGTCCAGGGCCAGGGCCGACGTCGGACATTTCAGTACCGTTGCCAGCCCGCCCAAGCGCAATCTCCAGTCCGGCAGCGTGGCCAGTTCGGCGTCGATCTGGGCACGGGTCAAAACATCGTTCGCGGCCATGGCGGGCTCCCTTGCGGTCTTGTCTTTACAGGTCGGGGCGGCCGTCCATTGCCGAGGATGCCAAGGCGTGGGCACGCTTCGGGATCCGGCCGCCCTGTGCTGCCAGTCTGCCACCGATCACGGCGTGTTTGAAGGCCTCAGCCATGACCAGCGGGTTTTGTGCCCGGGTGACGGCGGTGGCCAGCAGCACGGCGTCGCAGCCCAGTTCCATGGCCAGGGCGGCGTCCGATGCGGTGCCAATTCCGGCATCCAGCACCACGGGAACGGCGGCGCGGGAGACGATCAGCTCAATGTTGTGCGGGTTCAGGATGCCCAGCCCGGTTCCGATCGGGGCGCCCAATGGCATGACGGCGGCCGCGCCCAGCTCCTCCAGCCGCAACGCCAGGACCGGATCGTCATTGGTGTACGCGAACACCTTGAAACCGCTGTTGACGAGCTGCTCCGTGGCCTCCGCCAGCTCGAGTCCGTCAGGCAGCAGCGTGTGTTCGTCGGCGATGACTTCCAGTTTCACCCAGTCCGTTTCGAGCGCTTCACGGGCCAGCTCCGCCGTCATGACAGCCTCGCGGGCGGTGAAGCAGCCGGCCGTGTTGGGCAGGATGCGGATGTTGTTTTCCAGCAGCAGCTTGAACAGGTTCGTTCCGCCGCCGGCCGCCTCATCCACCGAATAACGGCGCATGGCCACGGTGGTCAGTTCGGTGCCGGAGGCGATCAGCGCGGCACCCAGGCCGGACAGGCTCGGGGCACCACCGGTGCCCATGATGAGTCGGGAGTTCAGCGCCACCCCGTCGATCACCAGGGCGTCGTTGCGGGTCAGGGTTTCGGTCATGGCATTCACTTTCGGTCTTCGGGGCGGGGCGGGACATGGGAGGCGGGGGAGGGAAAAGCAGACAAGGAGGGCACCTCAGCCGCCCTGTACAGCAGTGACAATTTCAAGGTCATCTTGGTGTTCCAGCGAGGTCGCGGCCCACTGGCTGCGCGGCACCACAGCCGAGTTGCGGGCAACCGCGACACCCAGCCGTCCGCCGTCGGCCGCCTGCCCGGAGGGCAACAGCTCCCGGCCGGTCGTGGCCGTGACGAGGTCTGAAACCGTGGTGCCGGCCGTGAATGGCTGCGCACTGCCGTTGAGTTGAATGGTGCTCATGCTGTCTCCCTAGCTGTTGGGCCGGTTTTTCCGGCGGGCTGAAGTGTTGGCGAAAAGCGGTCCGGCCGGAAGCGTTCCCAGGCCAGGTCCGTGATGTTGCCCAGCAGTTGCCGGGTGATGTGCGCTGCGATCGGTGTCAACAGGACGCCATGGCGGAAGAACCCGGTCGCGATGATCAGTCCCGGGATGTCTCTCCCCTCGGCGCCGGCAACCCTGCCCAGCAGCGGTGCATTGTCGGGTGTCCCCGGGCGGGCCCGGGCCGTGGACTCAATCAGTTCCAGTTCCGCCACAGCGGGGACCAGCACCTGGGCGTCGCGCAGAAGCTGGTGGACTCCCCCGGCGCTGACACCGGCATTGCCGTCTTCACGGCTGCTGGCACCAATCACCACTGTGCCGTCCGAGCGCGGCACAATGTACACGGGCAGTCCCCGCACCATGCCGCGGATGGTGGCTGTCGCCAGGGGGCGCAGGTGTTCGGGAACCCGCAGGCGCAGGATGTCCCCGTACACCGGGCGGATGGGCAGCTTGAGGCCCTCGGGCAGGCCCCGGAGTTTTGGGGCGCCCTGGGCATTGGCCACCACGACCTCACCGGCATGGACTTCGCTGCCGTCGGCCAGCAGCACGCCCGTCACGGCGGAGCGGCTGTCATGCGGGTCCTGGTGCAGCAGCCCCACGGCCTGCCGGTCGATGAATGCCGGCCCGTTGAGTGATGGTCCGCTGCGTGAGGGCCCTCCATCCGACTGCCCGCCGGCGGCACGTCCTGCCGCCACCTGCGACAGCTCCGTCCGCAGCGTTTCGGCCAGCTCGCGGGGGTCGACCTGGTGGTCCTGCCCCACCACCCAGGCACAGGAAATGTGCGGGCCGACCATGGGTTCAAGGGCGCGCGCCGCACGAATCGTCAGCTGTGCGACGTCCAGGCCATGGCGGGTTTGGACCTCCCGCAGGTCAGCCAGGGCCAAGCGGTCCGCCGGATCCGCTCCAAGAACGAGGGTCGGGGTGGTCTTGAATCCGGTCGCGGACCCCGCAGGCAGGGACGCCACAAATCCCGGCCAGCGGGCCGCCGAGGCGAGCGTCAGCGCCAGGAGTTCCTCCTCCTGGTAGTGCAGCTCGCTCACGGGTGCCAGCATGCCGGCGGCGGCAAAGGTTGCCCCTGTGGCCGGCGCCGGGTCGATGACTGTGACGGTGTGCCCGGCGCGCTGGGCTTCCCAGGCAATGCCAAGGCCGACGATGCCGCCGCCAATGACAGCAACCCCGGTGGTCAGTGTCTCGGGCGAAAATGGTGCCACGACGTTCTCCTTCCCTACGCCGGCATGATCCGGATCAGGTTCCACGCCCGCGTGGGGCGCATGTCGGTCGGCGCATGTCGGCGCCCTCTCAGCCAGCTTCACTGGCTCCCGCGGTACTGCACTAGTCTATGAGACATGAGCTCAACTTCGACCATCCATGACGCCGCCACCCCGATTTCCACGCCTACCCTTGAGCGCGCCCGACTGTATTTGTGCACCGACGCGCGGACAAAACAAGGTGATTTCGAGCAGTTCCTGCGCGCCGCCTATGCGGGCGGGGTGGACATCATCCAGCTGCGCGACAAGTCAATTGAAGCTGCCGAGGAGCTTGAACTGCTGGCCGTGTTACGTTCCGTGGCGGAGGAATTCGGCAAGTTGTGGGCCGTGAATGACAGGGCCGACATCGCCACCCTCAGCGGCGCCCCGGTGTTCCATGTGGGCCAAAAGGACCTCCCACTGCCTGCGGCACGTGCACTGGTGGGGCCGTCCGTTTCCCTGGGCCTCTCCAGCCACGACGCCGTGCAGGTCTCGGCCGCCGCGGCCAGCCCGGACGCCGACTATTTCTGTGTGGGGCCGCTGTGGGCCACTCCGACCAAGCCGGGCCGGGCCGCCGTCGGACTTTCCCTGGTTGAGCATGCGACCTCCCTGCACACCACCAAGCCATGGTTTGCCATCGGCGGAGTGGACCTCTCCAATGTGGACCAGGTCGTGGCGGCAGGGGCGTCACGCATTGTGGTGGTCAGGGCCGTAACCAACGCTGAAGATCCGACGTCGGCCGCACAGGAACTGCTCTCCCGCCTGCCTGCGCTGGGGTAGCCTGGCGACCGGCTGCCTGGCGACGGCGGTGGCAGCGCCGCCGTCGCCCGGTTCGCAGCCGGGCTGGTTCACAGGCGCCGGCCTAGTTCACAGCCGCGACGGGCACCTTCTTGGCGTCCGAATCTTCCAGCATGGCCGTGAACTCCGACTCGATCACGGCGTTTTCCTTGTGCGTGAGCTTGGAAACGACCACGGCGATGATGAGGTTCACGATGAATGCGGGCACGATTTCATACATCGCGTCGTGCAGCACCGGCGTCTTGCCCCACACAAACACCGTCACCGTCGCCGCAATCATGCCGATGAGGGCGCCCTTGGCCGTGAGTTTGCGCCAGTAGAGGCTCAGCAGCACGATCGGGCCGAACGCGGCACCGAAGCCGGCCCAGGCAAATGACACCAGTTCCAGGATGCTTGCGTTCTTGTCCAGGGCGATGATGGCCGCAATGACGGCGATCACCAACACGCCCAGGCGGCCAAGAATCACCTGCTTCCTGGCCGTGGACTGCCGTCCCGTCATGTTGTACAGGTCTTCGACGAGCGCCGAGGAGCACACAATGAGCTGGGAGGAAATGGTGGACATGATGGCGGCCAGCACGGCTGCCAGGACCAGGCCTGCCACGAACGGGTGGAAGAACACCTGGCTCAATTTCAGGAACACCGTTTCCGGGTCGCCCAACGTCATGTTGGGGTTGTCGGCAAAGTAGCCGATGCCGATCAACGCCGTGGCAACGGCCCCGGCCGCGGTCAGGATCATCCAGCCAATGCCGATGCGCCGGCCGGCCTTGGCGTCCTGCGGTGAACGCAGCGCCATGAAGCGGACAATGATGTGCGGCTGGCCAAAGTAGCCCAAACCCCATGCGGCAGTGGAAAAGATTCCGATCATCCACACCAGGCTGTTCCCCTCGCCAAAGCCCTTGAACAGGTTCAACGTATCGGGGTCGATGCTTTGCAGCCGGGTCACGGTTGCCCCGACGCCGCCGGTTTGAATGACGGCAATCACCGGGACCACGATGAGGGCGGCAAACATGAGCAGCCCCTGGGCCACGTCGGTCAGTGTTGCCCCAATGAATCCGCCAAAGAGCGTGTAGGCCAAGGTGACAACGGTGACGACACCCATGCCCAACAAGTATGACCAGCCGAAGGAACCCTCAAAGAACTTGCCGGCGGCCACCATGCCCGAGGACACGTAGAACGTAAAGAACACCAGGATGACGGCGGAGGCGGTGATGCGGAGCAGGTGCGAATTGTCCTTGAGCCGCTTTTCAAAAAAGCTGGGGACGGTGATCGCATTTTGCGAAATCATCGTGTAGGAACGCAGCCTTGGCGCCACGAACTTCCAATTCAGCCAGGCCCCAATGGTCAGCCCAATGGCAATCCAGGCTTCGACCAGCCCCGACAGGTAGATGGCCCCGGGGAGGCCCATGATGAGCCAGCCCGACATGTCTGAAGCGCCGGCCGAGAGTGCGGCAACGCCTGGCTTGAGATCGCGCCCGGCCAACATGTAGTCGTCCAGATCGTCCGTTTTCTTGAAGGCGAAGTAGCCGATGGCGAGCATGCCCGCCAGGTAGACGCCGATGGCGAGCAATTGAAAAATATGGTCTGAGATTTAGTATTCCTTAGCGTTCTGTGACACTTCATCGGATCATCGCCGGCACCCGCAGGGAGTGCGCAACTTCGCAGTGAGTACGCGCCAAAAGTGGGACTTGCCTGTTCAACGTACCAAGGTTGGTGGCGGAATCCTTCATGCGCGCCGTGCCCGGGCTTCATGAGCCCCGTGCTTATGCTGGGAGGGAACCGTCCTCAGGAACAAGGAGCAAACGTGACCACCACACTTACCCACCGCCATCTTTTTGGCCCCGGCCCCAGCAATTGTTATCCGGAAGCCATCGCGGCTTTGGGGCATCCAATTCTTGGCCACCTTGATCCCTTGTTCATCGACATCATGGACAACACCTGCGACAGCTTGCGGCAGGCATGGGGCACCACCAATGCCAGGACACTGCCGTTGAGCGGGACGGGTTCGGCGGGCATGGAGGCGGCCTTTGTCAACACCGTCGGGGCCGGCGACGTGGCTGTCGTGGCAGTCAACGGCTTGTTCGGCGAGCGCATGTGTGAGGTGGCCCGCCGCACAGGTGCCGAGGTGGTCCGGGTCGACCATGAGTGGGGCCGGCCCATTGACCCGGAACGGGTGGCCTCTGCCCATCCGCACCCCAAGGTCATTGCCGCAGTGCATGCCGAAACGTCCACGGGAGTGCTCTCCGACATTGCCGCGCTCGGCAGGCTCAAGGGTGACGCGCTGCTGGTGACCGACGCCGTCACCTCCATCGGCGGCCTGGAACTGCTCGCGGACGACTGGGGCATCGACGTTGGCTACGCCGGGACGCAAAAGTGCCTGGGCGTGGCCCCGGGCCTGTCCCCCTTCACCATCTCGGATGCCGCTTTTGAGCGCCGCATCAAGGACCCGCAGTCGTGGTACCTGGACCTGGGACTGTTGGGCGGGTACGCCGGCGCAGCCAGCGGAAGCACCCGCACCTACCACCACACCGCGCCGGTGGCCATGATCGCCAGCCTGGCGGCCGGATTGGACCGGGTCCTGGCTGAAGGGCTCGACGCCGTGCAGGCACGTCACACGGCAGCAGGCCTGGCGCTCCAAAACGGTCTGCAGGAAATGGGCCTGGAACTGTTCGCGGCCGAAGGTTCCCGCCTGCCGAGCCTCACCACCGTGCGCGTTCCCGAGGGCGTGGACTCCGCCTCCGTGCGCAGCTACCTGCTCAACAACTTCAGCCTGGAGATCGGCGGCGGCGCCGGAGCGTTCGCGTCCACGGTGTGGCGGATTGGCATGATGGGCCCCAACGCAAACCCCGCCTCCGTGGTGCTGGTCCTTGGTGCCCTGCAGGAAGCTCTCGCCAAGGCCTGAGCCCCGCCGGCAGGGACTCGGGCCCCTGCCGGCATGCAGTCCGCTACTTGCCAGCGGCTGCCGGCGGGAGCCTACTGCTGGCGGGCCACCGCTTCAAGCCCTGCCACGTACCCGGCCCATTCCTCCGGCGTGCGGTGCGAGACGTTCAGGTCGTTCGGTCCATTGCCTGTGGCGCCGTCTATCAGCTCGCGAATAATGTCGGCATGGCCGGCGTGCCTGGCCGTTTCGACACACATGTGCACGAGGATCTGGTGGAGAGTCACCTGGCGGCGTTCCGGTGCCCACCAGGACACCGTGCCCACGGTGTCCAGAGGCAGCAATTCAATGGTTTCGTCGCTGTGCCGGGCGGAATAGTCGTGCAGTTCGAGGATGTCCGCCCGGCTCTCGCCCGGCCCGGCCCACAGGTCGGCATCCAGGGGTGCGTCGTCAGCGAACCATGGCAGTTCCCTGCTCGCAGGACGGTCGAAGACCTCGCCGAAGTACCCCACCTGGACACTGGCCACGTGCTTGACCAGGCCAAGCAGGTTCGTGCCCGTGGGGGTCATGGGACGGCGGACGTCGTAGTCGCTGAGGCCGTCAAGTTTCGCGAGCAGGTCTGCCCGCCGGACGCGCAGGTATCCAAGGAGCACGGCTTTTTCACTCATGCTGCCCACTCTGCCCCATCACGGCGCGGCGCGCCATCCATTGCCTTACGACTGCGACAGGCCCACAATGCCCTGAAGCAGGTCCAGATGGGCCTCAAAAAGTGCTGCCGGGTCAGCAAACGTTGCCTTGCCGTACTGGCCAAAAACCTCAAAGTTGACTGTGCCAAAGAGGGCGGCCCAGGCCAGGACGCCCGAAGCCAGAACGTGGTCGGGAACGGTCAGGCCCATCGCCGCGCGGATCGCCGCGAAGTCTGCAACGAGCCGCGGGTCCGGCAGCCGCCGCTGTGCCTCCCCGGCCAGGCACCCAGCCTGGTGCGCGCTATCCAAAATGCGCACCAGCTGGACGACAACCCGCGTGCCGGGACCGGTTGTCTGCTCGGCAGGGGCCTCGTAGCCCGGCACAGGCGAGCCAAACAGCAGTCCGTATCGTGCCGGTTCCAACAGCGCCCAGTTCCTGACCGCTCGGCCCAAGGCCCGGAACTGGGCCGCATGATCGCCTGCAGGGACCTTGGCCAGCGCCTGGTCCACGGCATCGCCGAGGGCGTTGTAGCCGTCCACCACAAGCAGTGTCAGCAGTTCGTCCCGGTTCTTGACGTACCTGTAGACGGCCGACGAGACCACGCCCAGATCGCGGGCCACAGCGCGCAATGACAGCCCTGCTGCGCCGTGCACCTCCAGGTGGCGGCGTCCAATGCTGACGATGTCGGCCATGGTTTGCTGCCGTGCCCGTTCCCGCGGTGTTTGTGTCATGGCTCCAGTTTTGGCGTAATCGAGACCACCGTCAACTTAAGTGAGCAGTGCTCTTGACTTCTCCACGGCAAGCGGTCGACAATTAATGAGAGAGCACTGCTCTCGAGTTAATGCACTTCCACCATCTACATGAATTGAGCACGCCATGGATGCCATCAAAATTGTCACGGGCGCGGGCCCCGTCGGCTGGACAGTCGCCAACCAACTGGCAAACGCCGGACACCGCGTGCGCGTTTTGACCCGTTCGGGTTCCGGTCCGGTGCACCCGCTGATCGAACGGCGCCGCGTTGACGTGGCCGAGCCGGCGCAGCTGCAGGCCGCGATGACGGGTGCGGACGCCGTCTTCCACTGCATCCACGGCTCAAAATACAGCGCGGATGCCTGGCAAAGGGAACTTCCCCGCGCGGAACGTGCCGTGCTGGCCGCGGCAGGCGGGGCGGGCGCCGTCGTGATTTTCCCGGAAAGCCTCTATTCCTACAGCGTCCCGGAACAGGTCATGACGGAAGACAGCCCGCGCCTGGCAAGCGGCGGGAAGCGCGGCATCCGCACCGGACTGCTGGCCGCCCGGGCCGCATCGGACACCCCGACAGTCAGCGTGGTGGCATCCGACTTCTTTGGCCCGCACGTGCGCAACGCCCACGCCGGCGACCGCATGGTGCCGCTGATCCTGGCGGGCAGGCGCGTGCAGGTTGTGGGCAGCACGGAAAAGCTCCACTCATTCACCTATGTCCCGGATCTTGCGGCTGCCATGATCCAGGCGGCCGCCCGGCCGGCACTCTGGAATTCGGTGCTGCACGCGCCAAGCAACGAGGCCCTGCCGCAGCGGGCACTGGCCGGGGCCTTTGCTGCCGCGGCGGGGGTGGCGGCGCCCAAGGTCAGTGCAATACCGGGCCGGGTCCTGAGGGTGGCGGGGCTGCTCTCCGCCAATATGCGTGAGATGGCGGAGATGCTGTACCAGTTTGAAGAACCGTTCATCATGGATTCCTCGGCCAGCCAGGACCTGCTGGGCCGCTCCCCCACGTCTTGGGAAAGGGCCGCAGGGGAAACCGTGGAATGGTGGCGGAAGCAGGCCTAGTGGCCCGCCTCCACCGCGAGCGCAACCTTCCGCAGCAGGGCGGCCAGCTGCACCCGCTCCTTGGCAGTCAGCCCGGACAACATGTCCCGGTCGCTCTCCAGCAGGCGCGGAAACTCGCTGTCGACCAGGGCTTCGCCCGCTGCTGTCAGCTGCATGAGGACCACCCGGCCGTCCCGTTCCCAGGGCAGGCGTTCCACGAGTCCGCGCTTGACCAGGCGTTCGGCGTTCTTGGTGGTGGAGGCGCCGCTGAGCATCGTGGCGGCGGTGACTTCGCTGGCGCGCATGGGGCCGTCACCGCGGGCCAGGGTGCACAGGACGTCGAATTCAGCCCGCGTCACCTCCGCAGGCAGCAGCTCCCGGCCCGCCCGCTGGGACGCCAGGGCGCCAATCCGCCCGATCCGCCCCATGATCTCAATGCTGGCCACGTCCAGCTCCGGCCGCGACCGCGCCCAGCCCTGGCGCGCCCTGTCAACGAAGTCCACTGCCTCTGCTTTCATGGAACCAGTCTAGAGACAACACTCACATACCCAGCATCTATTTTACTAGTAAAATACTTAGTAGACTGGAAACATGAGCACTCCCACCCGTTTGCGCCACACAGGCGCCGCCCTGACCCATACACTGTCGCCCGCCACCTGGCGGAGCGCTTTTGCCGTGCGCCCGGCGGATGCCATTTTCACCACGGCCATCAAGGTGGGAGTCGCAGCGTCGCTGGTGCTGGTGGCCGGCGGCCTGCTGGGGCAGCAGCAGTTGGCCGGGATCGCCGCACTAGGCGCACTGACCAGCGCTTTTGGTCGTTACCAGCCGTACTGGCGGCTGGCCCGCATGATGGTCGTCGTGGGTCTGGGGATGCTCGTCGCCACGGCCATCGGCACGCTCCTTGGCGCCGCAGGCATGCCGATGGTGCTCCAAATCGTCATCCTCTCAGCCCTTGCGGGTGTGGCTGCCCACATTTTCTCCGCCTTCCGCATTTCCGGTCCGGGTGCCGTCATTCTGGTCTTCGCGGCCGGAGCGGGTGCCAGCTACACCCACGACCTCGCGACCCTGCCCGCGCCCTTGATCGCCATGGCCATCGGTGTGGTGGTCGGCTGGCTGGCCGCCATGTCCCCGGTGTTGCTGGTCCCAATGGCCCCCTCCCGCCTCGCCGTTGCCCGCGCCATCGCCGCCGTCATTCGCTTGGACACGGACGACGCCGGCACGCACCGAGCCGCTGCCACGGCGGCCTTGCGCTCGGCCCGGGACTCGGTGACCCTGAGCGCCGGCACCCTGCGCGGCCACAGCCCACGCTCGCTGCGCCTGCACCGGGATGCAGACCGGCTGCAGCTGCTGCTGGACGAGGCCGAGGCCGTGCTGGCCCGCTTCGATGCACCCCCAGGTCAATCACACGCGGCGGCACTGGCCCGCCTGGCTCAGCATGAATCGGAGCTGCGCAAGATGCGCGGCATTCCTGCCGGTGCCCGGCCGGATCTGGCAGCAACCGACCCGACAGGATCCAAAGCGGCAGCACCAGGCACGTTGGCGGCACCCCTGGGGTTCCTGGCGGGCGCCCGCGCGGAGCTGCGCTCGAGGGCCAGCATCCACCAGGCCCTGCGCATGGCCGCGGCCGCGGTGCTCGCTGGCTGGGCCGCCGTCGGGCTGGGTTTTGACCATCCGCTCTGGGCAACCATGGGCGCCGTCGCCGCATTGCAGGGGATGAATTATGCCGTCACCGTCCAGCGCAGCATTCAGCGCCTGGTGGGCAATGTGGTGGGCGCGGCCGTGGCCGTGGTGCTGCTGTCGATGTCGCTGGGGTTTTGGCCGTCGGTGGCCTTCGTGGTGGCGTTCCAGATCCTGGCGGAACTGCTGGTGCTCAAGAACTACACCTTGACCACGATCGCCGTCACGCCCATGGCTTTGATCATGACCGGCCTCGGCTCACATCTGGGTCCGGAAGCCGCGTTCAGCCGCGTGGCGGACACGCTTATTGGCGTGGTGATCGGCACCCTCGTGGCCGCCCTGAGCATTTCCAGGGCAGACCGCCACCACCTGCCAAAAGATTCCTAAGGGTCAGGACTGGCAGAGGCAGAACGGATGCCCGGCCGGGTCCAGGAATACGCGGAACGTGGTGCCGGGCTGAAATTCAGCCTTGAGCGCCCCGGTGCGCAAGACCTCCGCCTCGCCCGCATCAAGGTCGTCCACCACCACGTCCAGATGCATTTGCTGGGGGTGTTCCCGGCCCGGCCACACGGGTGCCTGATAGTTGTCGACCTGCTGGAAGGAAATGGAGTTGCTGCGGTCCGCGGGCCGAATCTCCACCCAGCCGTCCTCTGCCGTGGTTTCCCAACCCAGCAGTGCAGCATAGAACGATGCCAACAGGGCTGCGTCGGGGCAGTCGATGACCACTCCCGGGTACCGTGCAATTGCCATGCCTGAACGCTACACCGACGGCGCCAATTCCATAACCCCCGCCAGCAGTTCAAAGCTGCGGATCCAGGCGGGGCGGTCAGTGACCTGTGTGGCCACGATGAGTTCGTCGGCGTCGGCCGTTGTGGCGAATTCTTCCAGGTAGGCGCGGGCCACCGACGGCGTTCCGATGGCTGCATAACGGAACATGGTGTTGACCTGCTGGCCCGCCGGGGAGTCGAGCAGCAGGTCCATTTCGGCCTCGGTGAACGTCTGTCCGCGGCCCACGAGGGAAACCACCCGGCGGCGCCTCGCGTCCAGGGCCAGCCGGTCCGCCTCTTCCTGGGTGTCGGCCACGATGGCGTTGACGCCGGCAATCACGTACGGCTCGGCCAGCGCAGCGGAGGGCTTGAACTCGCGGCGGTAAATGCGCACGGCGTCTTCCAGCGCCTGCGGGGCAAAGTGCGAGGCAAAGGAGTACGGCAGTCCCAGTGCCGCAGCCAGGTGCGCACCGAACAGCGACGAGCCCAGGATGTACAACGGCACGTTGGTGTCCTTGCCCGGGTAGGCGTTGACACCGGAGATGCGTGTCTGGCCGTCAAAGTAGGCCTGCAGTTCCTGCACGTCGGAGGGGAAGGTGTCAGCCGCGGAGGGGTCACGGCGCAGCGCACGCATGGTGTTTTGGTCACTGCCCGGCGCGCGGCCCAGACCCAGGTCGATGCGTCCCGGGTGCAGCGTCTCCAGTGTGCCGAACTGCTCGGCGATCTGCAGCGGCGAATGGTTGGGCAGCATGATGCCGCCGGCACCGAGGCGGATCGACTTCGTGTGGGCGGCCACGTGCGCAATCAAGATGCTCGTGGCAGACGACGCGATCGAGGGCATGTTGTGGTGCTCGGCAAACCAAATCCGCTTGTACCCCCACCCTTCAGCCTTCTGGGCCAGCTCCACCGATGAGCGGAAGCTCTCGGCAATGCCGTCGTCGCCGACATGGGCGAGGTCAAGGATCGAAATGGGAAGTGTCATGGGTGCTGCCTTTCAAAGTGGTCTCCCTTGGGCCAACCCCAAGGTCCCCCGGGATATTTCCAACCGGGCGCTTTAGACTCGTCACATGGAATGGTTCTGGACGGTTCTTGTCATGCTGGGCATGGTTGCGGCCGCCATTGCTGTCATCTCCTGGTTCCAGCGCGGCATGGCCAGGCCCGGAGCACGCGAAAACTTGGGCGCGTTCAGCGGCGCCTTGGGTGGCCTGGACGAGGTCTTCAATCCGCACGCCGCCACAGCCAGGCTGGAGCGTGAAGAGCAGTCCCGACAGCGCGCGCCCATCCCCTCCCCCGGCGACCTTCCCAACGGCGTCATTTTTGAAATGGACGACGACGGCGTCCCCACGAAGGTGGTCCTCCGAGCCTCCGGCGTGGGTCCGGACGGCGAACCCGCACCAGAGCCTGGGGCCGCTCCCGTGCCACAGGCCCCGGCCCCGGGACCGGACAGGCACTCCCGGATTAGGCCGGAACGCTGAGCCGGTCAAGGGCGGCCGCCGCTGCTGCCCGGCCCGCCCGGTTGGCGCCCAGTGTTGAGGCCGAGGCCCCGTAGCCCACCAGCAACAACCGCGGCTCGCGGGCGACCTTCACGCCGTCCATGACGATGCCGCCGCCGGGTTCACGCAGTTTCAGCGGCGCCAGGTGGTCCATGGACGCACGGAAGCCAGTGGCCCACAAGATGGCGTCCGCCGCAAAGGTGCTGCCGTCAACAAAGAGTCCACCCTCCGGGGTCAGCCGCTGCAGCGGTCCTCGCGACACGAGGGTTCCGGCGGCAATGCCGTTTTGGTACTGCTCCGTAAGTGGCAGCCCGGTGACGCCCACGACACTCAGTGGCGGGAGGCCTGCGGCCGTGCGCTCATTGACGCGGCGCTCAACATCACGCCCCCAGTCGGGGTTGAATTCGCGGCTCGTGAACTCTGGCGGGCGCCGTGTGGACCACGCGGTCTGCACGCCGGCCTCGGCAAGCTGCAGCAGGAACTGCACGGCCGAGGTGCCGCCGCCAACCACCAGCACGCGCTGGCCCGCAAACTCCTGTACGGAGCGGAAACCGTGGGTGTGCAGCTGGCGGCCGGCAAAGCTCTCCACGCCGGGGTAGTGCGGCCAGTACGGCTTGTCCCAGGTCCCCGTGGCGTTGATGACAAGGCGGGTTTCGAAGGCTCCCCGGTCCGTTTCCACCACCAGTGGCGGGCCGGCAATGTCGGCGGGGACACCGGCGTCGTCCTCAAGAAAGAGCATGGCTGAATCCGCAATGAGCGGGCGCACGGCAAGCACCTTCACGGGCCTGTGCACCGGCAACTCAAAGGTTTTCTCGTAGCTGCCATAGTACCGAGAGACCACCGCGGACGCCGGCTCGACGGGATTGGCCGGCGGAAGTTTCATGCCGGGCAGGTCGTGGATGCCGTGCGCGCCGCCCAGGGTCAGCGATGGCCAGCGGTGCAGCCAGGCGCCGCCGGGTCCGGGGTTGGCGTCCAGCACCACGAAGTCGAGCTCCGGCCGGAGCCCCTGACGCGCCAGGTAATACGCAGCCGACAGTCCGGCCTGACCTGCACCAATAACCACTACGTCCAGCATTGTGCCTCCTATAGTGGGGAACCGGCCGGCTGGCGGCACTATTCCGGCTGTGGTGCACCCCACTGGCTGCCGCGCCGGGAAATGGCCATGTCGGCGAAGCAGACGGCCGCGGCCCCCACGGCGTACGCCACGAGATCCAGTGCGGAGAATGTGGTGCCAAAGACCAGGCGCGAAGGCGGAAAACTCATCGCGAGCTGTTCGGGGATGCCAGTCAGTTGTGCGAGTTCAACGAGGGAGCTGAGCGCGAAGGCTGCGAGCGCCAGCCAGTGCCGCCTGGCCGCAGGCATGATGAATGCGAGCACCAGGTAAACCAGCACGGTGTAGAGCGCGTCGGTGATGAGGTTGGCGAAGCCCCCGGGCACGAAGAAATGGAGCACCAGGCCGAGGATGACCGCATCTCCGGCTGCGAGGAACAGCCAGAAGCGCCGGGGTTTGGCGGTTTTCACTTGATTCATGGGCTTGAGTCTAATGGCGGTTCATCGCCATCAGCTCTCGTCACACATAGCGTCCGGCTGCAAGTGGCGGACGGGACGGAACTCGCTCAAGCCCGCACCACCGGCAGTTCGCGCCATTCCGTGGTGTACCGCGGCGAGGAGTGTTCGCGCTTCATCGACCACTGCGGCGCCTCGGCCAGCCCGCCAATGCCGATGCCGATGGCCATTGCGCCGAACCTGCTGCGGACTTCCCCCAGCACTCCGCCTACGTCCGGCGGCTGCGAGTCGGCGCCGAACACGTCAAGCATGCCTGCTCCCGACGCCGGCTCAAGTCCGTTGAACATGACCCCGGCCCGCAGGTAGGAGGCCCCGGCAACGGCGCTTTGCCTGATGGCGGCCACGGCGGCCCGGACCAGCACAATGGGATCCTGGGTTGGCGTCGCAAAGCGGATGGTGGCTGCGGGGAAGCTGCCTTCCCCGGCGGCGAAGCGGCTGGTTCCGGCCGTGACCGTCATGATTGCAGCCCGCAGCCCTTCCGCATTGAGCCTGGCGGCGCCGCGCTGGGCATACACGGCCATGACCTCCTCCATGCCGGCCACCGTAGTGACGGGCTCGGAAAAGCTGCGGGAGAACATGATCTGCTGTTTGTCCACGTGCTCTTCCGCGTGCGGAATGCACTCGGTCCCATTAAGCTCCATCACGGTGCGCTGCAGCACGACCGAGAATTTCTTGCGAATCACCGCCGGGTCCGCGGCCTTGAGGTCGGCGATGGTTTCAATGCCCATCAGCTTCAACCGGGCAGCCGTCTTGCCGCCCACTCCCCACAGGCCGGAGGCCGGAACGCGTGACTGGATTCCCGCAACATGCCCTGCCGGCATGGCGTCCAGCGCACACACCCCGCCCAGCGCCGGGTTCTGCTTGGCGATCCTGTTGGCAAATTTGGCCTGCGTCTTCGTCGCGGCCACACCAACGCAGACGGGCACGCCCACGTGGCGCATTACGGCAGCCCGGATGTCGCGCGCGGCTGCCTGCAGCTGTGCGGGGTCCCCCACGAGCCCCACGAACGATTCATCGATGGAGTACACCTCCTGCCACGTACCAAAGCGGCCCACCACTTCCATGACCCGGGCACTCAAGTCCCCGTACAGTTCATAGTTGCTGGAGCGCGCCACCAGCCCCCAGTCCCTGGCCTGCGATTGGAGCTGGAACCATGGCGTCCCGGTGGCGATGCCAAGTTCCTTCGCCTCCGCCGAACGCGCCACCACACAGCCGTCATTATTGGAAAGCACGACGACGGGTCGGCCTTCCAGCTTGGGGTCAAAGACCCGCTCGCAGGAGACATAAAAATTGTTCACGTCCACCAGGGCAATGCGGTTGTTGCTCATGGCTTCATTCTTTCACGATCCGAACATTTGTTCGACATTTTGGCAGGAACCCAACCCTGCCACTTTTACGGCACCAATGCGATTTCAGGACCGAAGAAAGCTGCGCACTCGGAATCGTTCCATGGTTGAGTTGTGTCATGCCAGAAAACATGGAGATCAAGGCGCGTTTGGACAATCTCGAGGCACTGCTGCCGGTCATTGCAAGGTTGGCGGACGAGGGCCCCGATATCGAGCTGCAGGACGACACGTTCTTTGCCTGCGACAACGGACGGCTGAAGCTTCGGGTCGTGGACGGCGGCCGCGGTGTATTGATCCACTACCGCAGGGCGGATGAACTGGGCCCCAAGCCTTCACACTACGAGTATTCAAGCACGCCGTCCCCGGACACACTTAGGTCTGTCTTGGCACTGGCCTATGGTGAAACCGGTCGGGTGCGCAAACATCGCACCGTCCTCCGCCTGGGTCATGCACGCATCCATCTTGACCGTGTTGACGGCCTCGGCGATTTCCTGGAGTTGGAGCTCCCGATCGGTGACGGCCTGACGAAAGAAGACGCGGTCCTGGAAGCGAACAGGCTGATGACCGAGTTGGGCGTCGGAACTCCTGCCCTGGTCGACGGAGCCTACGTGGATCTCCTTGCCGCCCGGCAGGCGGTTGGATGAACATGGCGGTCCCTGATGAGGGCCTTCCGGGCCCCGCCACCGTTTCCCCCGGTTCTTGTGCTCGAAACGGGGACGGCCTGGCCCTGCGGGACGAGCTTCGTTCACTTCCCTCGATTGTCGGGCGGGCCCCGGACTTCGACGTGCAATCGGCTCCGGCGAATCCGCGCGGGCTGTTTCTGGACTGGCTGCGGTACGCAATTGACGCTCAGGTGCCAGAACCCCACGCAGCCACGCTTTCAACCGTCGATGCCGGCGGGATGCCGGATGCACGGGTGCTGATCGTCAAGGACGTGACCGACGAATGTGGTTTCTTGATCGCCACCGGCGACGAGTCAGCCAAGGGAAACCAACTGCGCGGCAATCCACAGTGCGCCCTCACTTTTTATTGGGGTCCGCTGGCCGGCAAAGCTCCATTCTCGAGAGCGAAGCCGCCCATGCGGCACTGCTTGCAGAGGCTGTCGCCGCCCTGGAATCCAATGCACACCTCGTGTCGCCACACTGGTCTGTATGGACAGTGGTGCCCGTGGCGATTGAATTCTGGCAGGGCGACGCAGGCCGCAACCACCAACCCCTCCGCTACCTCCGCGAAGGGAATGACTGGCGCATTGATTCGCTCTGGTCATGACAAATGACAAGTATTGCTGCGCCTCCCTTCTCCGGCGACGGGGGCGCGGTCAGGAAGGTGCCACGGGACGCACCCGTCGGGTGGGCTTGAAGTGGGCTGAATGGAACGGTCCTTGATTTTGGTCCAGACCCTAATGGGTGAACGGCCCGGCGAAACCGTTGGCGACCTCGTAAGACAAGGAAGGCCCTGGAATGAAGGACTGGCTCCGGCAGCACCGGGTGGGAGTGTTTCTGTCTGGCCTTGCCCTTTTGGCAGTGGCCCAATTTTGGGTTCTCCTGGCCATCGGAACCTCTTGGCCCGACGCAACGGCCCGAACGCTCGTCAACGCCTTGTTTGGTGCCGGCCTCCTGTACCTCGTGGTGAGAAACGACCGAAAGCAAAGGATGTCCCTGGAGAAACAGGGCATCTTCGCGTACATCCGCCACCCTGGCTCGCGGCCGGGGACATTGGGTGACTTGTGGGCCGGCGGGACTGCAAGCTGTCACATAGGACAGCTCGTCTTCCAAGAAGCCATGTCCGGGACCGATGTCGCGCTGGGCAACCCCACAAAATTCGACGTCGTCGCTGCAACCGAGGATCCCCGGCAAGCCACTAACGACAAGTCCAACCCACTGCCGTCCAGCCTGCTGATCCAGACGTTCATTTTGCCTGGCGGAACCGTTGAAATCGCTGCTGAACCCGCTGCACTTGCAAGGATTGAACAGGAAATATTCGCCTAGACTCCCATCGCGTAGTCCCCTTCCGGTGGAATCCGCCGCCTGCCCGCAGCGTAGGCTCCAGGCAAGGTGCGTTGGCGCTCGGCCTGCGTTCAGTTGTCAAATACCGACCAGCAAATGTCGTTGCGCAACCGCTGGTCGTCAATTACGAGCTCACGAATCGCTTGCGAAAGCTGGTCACGCTGCCACTCGCACTCGGCTCGTCCTGCGTCGTCAGCCCGGGCATCAGGGGCTGCTGCTCGCACGGCTTTGATTGCATAGGCGGCAGCACCCAGTTCGTGGGCTGCGACGTGCGCGACGGCCCCGGCCTGGCCCGCAGCGTAGGCGGCAAACCGGGCAGCTCCCCGCAGGTCCCTGGCCGCGCCCATTGCATGTCCGCCCGCCGCGCGAGCCTCCATCATCTTGACCTCACCACGCACCCAAGCACGGGCATGCTCGATCGCCTGACGGGGCCGGGGGTCTTTCGGTTGAGCCACCTCAAATAAGGTGAGAACGTGCTCCGCGCACGATGCCGCCCACAGCGCCAGAAGCTGGTGATCCTCATCGGTCAGGCTGCCACCCCGCCGGATCGTCACAAAGCGCGGGTCACGGACCTTCGGCAGAATCATGTTGACATTCTACTGACGGGGCCTCGCGCGGCCGTGCGGCAGTCAGGCGCCGAACGAGCATGGCTGTTTAACCACCAGACAGGCCCGGGCCGGCAAAGCCGGAATCACTTCTGCAGACACTGCTGAGCTCATGTTGACGGCAGCTGCGGACGCATCGGCAACAACACCGAGCCACCACGGCGGAAGACGACGTAACGGATGGCGGTGAAAGAGTTCGTCACAGGCGTTCCTCTACAGTTACTTATACCTTCCACAAACCTTAGCTACGCCGATTCAGTCGTCTGCCCAGAGCCTCATCTAACGGCAGTCAAAGTCATGGAATACAGGCCAGACAGGGTCGTGACCGTTGCCGCGCACCATCAGGAGCGCACCCTCGGCAGTCCACTTGAATTCATATGTACCGGAGTCAATCGGACGGTAGCCGTCATCGGCCGTCCAAGAACTGACTGAGCGTCCGATACCGCCAAACCCGACTGCATACAATTCACCGCCGCCGGCAAAAAGGAATGAATCTTCCCGCACGACAGCTTCGCAGAAGCCTGGCCCGGAGGGCTGCAAAACTGTGTAGCGTGCCTCAAAGGCTATATCGCCCAATCCAAGAAAACCCGTACAAACAACAGTCACCACGACAAGCGCGCCCCACCAGCCCGAACGCTTCCGAGGCGGGCTCGCCCCCGCGGCACGATCCAGCCGCCGGCGCACGGATGCCCGGATGACAGCAATCACCAGCGCGGCTGAGAGAAAAATGGAGCTGACAACCCAGCCCGGCGCAACCATCCCTCCCCACACCAACAAGAAGCCGAACATTCCACCCACGGCGGCCACGCCAGACAACAGCAGACACCCCCGGGCGGTTGCGTCGAAGCGTTTTTCAACCATCGACCGAGGCCTGAATGATTCTGTGGTGGAGGGCATTGGGCAAGTCTAGATGCACGCCCGGCGCTGTGAACCCCCGCAACGAGACCCTTGGGCGCAGGGACAATGCAGTTAAACGTGGTGCAGGCAGCGGGTGACGACGCCCCACACCGAGACCTCACCGCTCAAGGCAACCACCTCGGCCGAAACCGGGGACGGGGCATTGGCTGGTTGGGTTGTGAGTGAGCTCACGCCGTCGATCTTCAAGAGGCGGCGGATCAGCAGTTCACCTTCGACGACGGCGACCACCACGGAGCCGTCACGCGGAGCAAGCGCCCGGTCGACGATGATTTCGTCGCCGTCGGCAATGCCCGCACCGGCCATGGAATCGCCGGACACGCGCATGACGAAGGTACTGGTGCGGTCGCGGATCAGGTGGCGGTTGAGGTCGATCCCACCGTCGAAGTAGTCGCGTGCGGGCGAGGCGAACCCGGTCGGCTCGTTGGGCTGCTTGCGGGCTGCCGGATCCACACCAAACACGTCACCACCGCCTAGTACAAAGATTCGAACACCCAGCATAGCACTGCGGAACGGCGCACCGCCCGGCGCCGCCTGCTCAGGCGCTACCCAGTCGAGCCCTGCCGGCGCAGGACGGAGGGGCGCCGAACGAGGCGATGCGATGCAGTTTTCCGCAACCGCAGGTTTGGGAACCCCCGCCGGCCGTTACGTCAGGATGATGACGTCGAGGGTGCGTGGGCCGTGGACGCCCTCGACACGTTCGAGTTCGATGTCGCTTGTGGCGCTGGGGCCGCTGATCCAGGTTTGGGGCCTGGTTGCCTCCAGCCGGGCGATGGCTTCGGGCAGCAGCTCCACAATTTGGTCGGTGCTCAGGAAGCAGATGTGCCTGTCGGGGACGAGAGAAATGATGCGCCGGCCCTGGTCGTCGCTGCCATCGAGCATGATCGTCCCGGTTTCCGAGACAGCCACCGCGGCAGCCGTCACAACGGCGTCAACCGCGTCGAGTTCGGCGATACTGAGACGGTGCCCGGGCCCGTCAACATGCACAGCCAGCACCCCGGCGTTGTTCGCTCCTGCGCCAGTCCCGGCGTCGTCCTTCCCGGCGGACGGAAGGGCGGAAAGCCAGGACTCCGGCAGGCCGTGCGGGACCACAATCGAGGCGGCACCGGCCAGCAGTTCGGCCAGCTTGGCGGGGGCCTCGTCGGCGGGCGTGACGAACACGTTCGCCTTGTAGTCCACGAGCCGGTCCACGAGCTGCTCGAGCCGCTGTTCCTCGCTCATGTCCGAGCTGCGGCGGTACTCGCGGGGCACCACGGGGGCCTCCGGCGCATCCCGCAGGGCCGCCTTGATCCGGTTCATGATGTCCTCGCGCGCGCTCATGCCTGTTCCCCTTCGCTGCTGTTTCCGGTGCTGCGGTTTTCCGCACTGCCGGGCACGACGGCGGCACCTGGCTGGTGTTCCTTGGCCCACCAGTGGCGGAACGACTGCGTGGGCGGTGCGGGGATGTCCCTGCTTTGGGTCCAGCCGCCGGCGATGCCCGGAAGCTTTTTGATGACCTTCTCGCGCCCGGCGGCCAGCTTGCCCAGGGGCAGTCCCTTTTCCAGCAGGCTCAGGTGCGCACCGCTGGCGAACGCCCACTCGGCGCCCTTCATCATCAGGTCCATCTGCGAGGGGACCTTGACCTTGGCGCGTTTGGAATCAACGTCCTCCCCGCGCAAGTGCACCAGGATCTCGGGAATGTTGATCTTCACCGGACAGGCGTCAAAGCACGCGCCGCACAGTGAGGAGGCGTAGGGCAGGGAGTTGTTTTCCTCGCTCTTGATACCTGTCATGAGCGGGGAGAGGATGGCGCCGATGGGGCCCGGGTAGGTGGAACCGTAGGCGTGTCCGCCGGTGCGTTCGTAGACGGGGCACACGTTCATGCACGCCGAGCAGCGGATGCAGTTCAGCGCCGTGCGGCCCATCTCATCCGCGAGGGCGGCGGTGCGGCCGTTGTCCAGCATGACCAGGTGCACGTTCTGCGGGCCGTCTCCGGGGGTGACCCCGGTCCACAGCGAGGTGTACGGGTTCATCCGCTCCCCCGTGGAGGAACGCGGCAGCAGCTGCATGAACACTTCCAGGTCGCTCCAGCTGGGCAGCAGCTTTTCGATGCCCATGACGGTGATGAGGGTTTCCGGCAGGGTCAGGCACATGCGCCCGTTACCCTCGGATTCCACCACTGTGAGCGTGCCGGTGTCGGCCAGGCCGAAGTTGGCGCCGGAGACGGCAACCTTGGCGGTCAGGAATTTCTTGCGCAGGTGCGTGCGGGCGGCCTCGGCCAGGCGGGCTGGCTCGTCCGTGAGGTTCGGGTCCACGACGGGCATTTCGCGCAGGAAGATCTCGCGGACCTGGCTGCGGTTCTTATGGATGGCCGGGACCAGGATGTGGCTGGGCTTGTCATGGTCCAGCTGGACGATCAGCTCGGCCAGGTCAGTCTCAAAGGCGGCGATGCCCTGCTCTTCCAGATACTCGTTGAGGCCGATCTCCTGGGTGGCCATGGACTTGACCTTGACGACCTCGGTCTCCCCGGTTTCCCGGATCAGCGCCGTGACAATCTCATTGGCTTCCTGGGCGTCGCGGGCCCAGTGGATGATGCCGCCGCGGGCGGTAAAGTTCGCCTCGAACGTTTCCAGCAGGGCGGGCAGCTTCGCCATGGTGGCGTTCTTGATCGCAGCCCCGGCGTCGCGCATGTCTTCCCAATCCGGCAACTCCGCCACAACCTTCAGCCGCTTGTCCCGGATCGTGTGGGTGGCGTGGCCGAGGTTGGCGCGCAGCTGCGCATTGCCGAGCTCGCGGTGCGCGGCCTGCGGGAACGGCTCTGTGGCATTGAGGTTGCCGTGGCCAAAGACAGGCAGCGAAGGCATGCCCAGGAAAGTGTTGCTGCTCATCGCCTGCTCCCCGCCAAGGTGATCCCGCCGGTGACGGTGACGGGGTTTTCCAGCGTGCTGGCCAGGATCTCGGCGAAGTGGAGGGTGCCCACATCGCTGCCCTGCCGGGACAGCCCGCCGCCAATGTGCAGGAGGCAGCTCGCATCACCACCGGAACACAGCTCGGCGCCGGTGCCGCAAATGTTGGCCGCCTTGTCCGCGTTCATGGCGCTGGAGACATCAGCGTTCTTCATCGAAAACGTGCCGCCGAAACCGCAGCACTGGTCCGCTTCCGGCAGCTCCACCACCTCGATGCCACCCACACTTTTAAGCAGGTTCAGCTGCCGGTCCTCCAGGCGCAGCAGCCGCATGCCATGACAGCTCGGGTGATACGTGACCTTGTGCGGGAAATACGAACCAAGCTGCTCGCCAGCGTCTGTGACGCCAAGGACGTCCGTCAGCAGCTGCGACAGCTCATACGTCTTTGCACCAACCACCGCGGCCCGGGCCTCCAGCACCGCATCCCCACACCGGCGGGCCACCAACTCATGCTGGTGCTTCACGCTGGCAACACAGGACCCGGACGGCGCCACCGCGACATCGTAATCATCAGTGTCGAAAGCCTCCACATGGTTCGCCACCACCGTGCGGGCCTCCTTGAAATAACCCGAATTCACATGCATCTGGCCACAGCACGCCTGACCAGGCGGGAACACAACCTCGTGCCCCAACCGCTCCAAAAGCGCCACAGTCGCACGCGCCGTCCGCGGATACATGGCATCAACAATGCAAGTGGCGAAAAGCGCAATTTTCATGGGACTATCCTTCGACAATAAACTCAACGATGTGGTCTGACCATACCCGTCCCCAGATTCAAAGTCCAGTAAAAAGTTCACAAACAGTGAGATGGGCCACGCAAATTTTGAAATTCAGGATAAACCTCCCTTCTCGGATCATGGTGGGCAGGCTTCCGTTTCTCCTCACAAGCCGCCGTCCCCATGGTCCACACCGTCTGGAGCATTCGATGGACAGGGGCGACCATCCTGCTCACGCCGACCCGCGCCATGAACCCCTCCGGCCACATCGGGTTCGGTCAGGTCGTGGTCATCGGCACCTGGGCGTGATGCCAAGAAGGACGTGGGCCCATGGCAGGATGGGACCGTGATTGATAAAACGAGAAAGGCTGCGGGCCCGCGCGCCTATGAGGCGGTCTTGGCGAGCATCGAGACCGAACTGCGGTCCGGGCGGCTGAACATCGGTGACCGCCTCCCTGGGGAACGTATGCTCTCCGAGCAACATGGAATTTCACGAGCCTCGGTGCGGGACGCCATCCGTGTCCTGGAGGTCATGGGACTCGTGCGCACAGCGACCGGATCGGGGCCTACCTCCGGGGCGGTGCTGATCTCCAACCCGGCGGCAGGGCTGTCCTCGACGTTGCGCCTGCACGTGGCGAGCCGCCACCTGCCCGTCGTCGACATTGTGGAGGCCCGCATCCTCATGGAGACCTGGGCCGCGTCCAAGGCCGCGACCGAGTTGCCGATCGACGAAACATCCCTGGCTCGGGCCAAGGAGCTGCTGTCCCTGATGGACGACCCTGCCCTTGACCGCGAGTCGTTCCACGACCTTGACTCGCAGTTTCATGTCCTGCTCAGCACCATGGGCGGCAATGCCGTCGTATCCGCCATGATGGAGTCGCTGCGGCTCTCCATCATGGACTACGTGCGCAACTCCGTCACCACGGACGAGCAGTGGCGTCCCGTTGTGAAAACACTGCGGGCACAGCACCACGACATCCTCGACGCTGTCACGGCCCGAGACGGCGAGCTGGCCGGGCGGCTGCTGCGACAGCACATCGAATGGTTCTTCGCCGAAACGGGCAGCTGACTGCCCCCACCAAGCCCGATGCCTCCCACGGACGGCCGTGGGAGGCATCGGCCGCGGAAAGCGTTGGAAGCCCCCGTCGTCCACTCTGTGAATCGAACACGCGGTCCCATGCTGCTTGGCCCGGTACGGGTTTAGCCCGCAGTGGTGCCGGCCAGCCGGAGCCAGGTGTCCACCACGGTGTCGGGGTTCAGGGACAGGGAATCTATGCCTTCCCGGACCAGCCACTCCGCGAAGTCGGGGTGGTCGCTGGGCCCCTGGCCGCAGATTCCAACGTATTTTCCGCGTTCCTTGCAGGCCTTGATCGCCATGCTCAGGAGCTTCTTGACGGCATCGTCACGCTCATCGAAACCGCCCGCGACAATGGCAGAGTCCCGGTCCAGGCCCAGGGCCAGCTGGGTCATGTCGTTGGAACCGATGGAGAATCCATCGAAGTAGTCAAGGAATTCGTTGGCAAGCAGCGCGTTGGAGGGGATCTCGCACATCATGATGACCTCGAGGCCGTTCTCGCCCCGGCGCAGGCCGTTTTCCGCCAGCAGCTCTATGACGCCACGAGCCTCGTCCAGGGTCCGGACAAACGGAATCATGAGCTTGACGTTGCTCAAGCCCATCTCGTTCCGAACAAAGGACAAGGCCTCGCATTCGAGGTCGAAACAGTCGCGGAACGTTGGTTCCAGGTAGCGTGAGGCGCCGCGGAAGCCGAGCATCGGGTTCTCTTCATGCGGTTCGTAGGCTGGGCCGCCGATCAAGTTGGCGTACTCGTTGGACTTGAAGTCGGACATGCGCACAATCACCGGCTCCGGCGCGAATGCGGCGGCAAGCGTGGACACACCCTCGGCCAGGCGCTTTATGTAGTAGTCCCGGGGGCTGTCGTAGGCGGCAATGCGCTTCTGGATTTCCGCAGCCACATCCGCTGGCTGGCTGTCCAGGTTCAACAGGGCCTTGGGGTGGATGCCGATCTGGCGGTTGATGATGAACTCCAGCCTGGCAAGGCCCACGCCGTGGTTCGGCAGCTGGGCGAAGGTAAACGCCTGTTCCGGGGTGCCGACATTCATCATGATTCGAACCGGAGCCTCGGGCAGCTCGTCGATCGAGGTTTCCTTGACGTGGAAGTCCAGCAATCCCGCGTAGATGACGCCGGTCTCGCCCTCGGCGCAGGAGACCGTGACGTCGACGCCGTCGGACAGGGTCACGGTGGCATCACCCGTGCCAACGACGGCGGGGATCCCCAGTTCCCGCGCGATGATCGCCGCATGGCAGGTCCGTCCACCCCGGTTGGTGACGATGGCTGAGGCGCGCTTCATGATTGGCTCCCAGTCCGGATCAGTCATGTCAGCGACAAGGACATCACCGGTTTGAAAGACGGCCATCTGGTCGATGGCGGTGAGGATGCGGACACTTCCGGCCCCGATGCGCTGGCCGATGGCTCGTCCTTCGGCCAGCACCGGCCCCGACCCTTTGAGTCGGAAACGGGTCTGCGTGCCGGGGGCCCGGCGGGACTGGACAGTTTCCGGGCGGGCCTGCAGGATGTACAAGCCGCCGTCGGTCCCGTCCTTGCCCCATTCGATATCCATGGGCCGGCCGTAGTGCTTCTCAATGGCGACGGCGTGCCGGGCGAGTTGCTCGACGTCGTTGTCGCTGAGACTGAAGCGGTCACGCAATGACTGTTCCACCGGGACGAAGTCGATGGTCCGGCCGATTTCACGGCTGGCAGTGTAGGTCATTTGGAGGGCTTTCTCGCCCAGTCCGCGTTTGAGGATGGCGGGGCGGCCTGCCTCGAGTGCGGGTTTGTAGACGTAGAACTCGTCCGGGTTGACGGCGCCCTGGACTACGGCCTCGCCGAGGCCGTAGGAGGAGGTGACGAACACGGCGTCCTGGAAGCCCGACTCGGTATCCATGGTGAACATGACACCGGAGGCACCGACGTCGGAGCGGACCATGCGCTGGATGCCGGCCGAGAGCGCCACCTCGGCGTGCTCAAAATTGTGGTGGACCCGGTAGGCGATGGCACGGTCGTTATAGAGGGACGCAAACACGTCCTTGATGGCAATCAGGATGTTCTCGATCCCGCGGACGTTCAGGAACGTTTCCTGCTGTCCGGCGAATGAGGCGTCCGGGAGGTCTTCCGCGGTCGCGCTGGACCGCACGGCCCAGGAAAGTTCCTCTGAGCCTGTGTGCTTTTCCACCAGCTGCCGGAAGAAATCCCGGACCTGATCTTCAAAGTCCGGCAGGAACGGCGTTTCGCGGATCAGGCGCCGAATCTCCTGGCCTGCGGCAGCCAGTGCCGTGACGTCATCGGTGTCCAGGTCTGTCAGCCTGTCGACGATCCGCCGGTCCAGGCCCGAAGCGGCCAAAAATTTCCGGTACGCGTCCGCCGTGGTGGCGAAGCCGTCCGGCACCTGGACGCCGGCAGAAGTCAGCTTTTGCACCATCTCCCCGAGGGAGGCGTTCTTTCCTCCCACCTGGTCCAGGTCCTTGAGTTCAATTTCTGCGAACCACAGGATGTCTGTCGTCATTTCTACTACTCCTTTGTAGTGGGTGGCTTGCGGGGCAACGCCCCGCAAGCGGCTAAAGTCGATTGATCGGTGCAGCCCCGCATTCAGTGGCGGGCCCGCAAATTTCGGTGCACATGGCATGCACCGAACGGGTTTGTGAAACTTTCCCTCTAACGTTTGAGGTCCATTTTTTGCAATATGGTCGCCGCCATTTCCTCGACGGAAACGGCAGCCGAATTGATGTAGGGAATCCTGTACGACTCGTACAGCCGCTCCGCGCTGCGCAGCTCGAAGCCGCACTGCCGCAGCGACGCGTACGGCGAACCGCGGCGGCGTTCCGTGCGGATCTGGCTCAGGCGCAGCGCATTGGTGGTCAGGCCGAAACACTTGGACACAAAGGGCTGCAGCGACTTGGGGAGTCCCTCGCGTTCGAAGTCTTCATCCACCAACGGAAAGTTGGCCGCAAAGATGCCGTGCTGCAGTGCCAAATACATGGTGGTGGGTGTTTTACCGCAACGGGACGGGGCCACCAGGATGACCTGGGCCTTTTCAAGTGCGCGCAGGCTCGCACCGTCGTCGTGCTCCATGGCATATTCGACGGCGGTCATCCGGGACTGGTACCGGGCGGCGTTGCCCAAACCGTGCGCCTGCCCGGGCTCCCCGCTCGCGTGCGTGCCGAGGGCCTGCTCCAACTGCCCGACATGCGCGCCGATCAGGTCCACGACGATCCCCCGGCACATTGCCAGTGTTTGGCGGACATCGCTGCTGACCGCCGTCGAAAAGACGAGCGGCTGCACACCGCTTGCAGCGCGTCCGTCGATGATGTTCACGACAGACTGCGCCTGCTCCACTGTGGTGATGAATGGAATCGTGTGACGGTCAAAATTGTGCGACGGAAACTGTGTCAGCAACGTATTGCCCAGGGTTTCCGCGGTGATGCCGGTGCTGTCCGACAGGAAATAGACCGGTCGAAGTTCGTCATGGCTCATAAGGCATTCTCCAACACGTCGCTCCTGGTCGGGCAGGCGGGGAACAAAACAATTGTCATGGCAGTCTTCCGTTGAACCCGACCGTGTGGTCTGACCATATTAGATCATGCCCCTCCGCCCATTTCAATCAACTGACGGAACATGGCTCGAAGCCTACCCGAACAGAGGCGTCAAGTGCCTTCGCCCGCCTCGGCCTGCGCCAGTCGCAGCAACTCAACCTGCCGCGCCACCGGCAAGCAGGGCTTCGACGTGAAGGGGCTCACATTCCCTGGAGAATATGCGCTACACTTTGGTGGTCCGACCATAGAGGTCTGACCACAAATCTCAGTCACCCCTCACCGTGGAGGAACTCCGTGGATCTATTCACCCCCAGCACCGATCCGGTGCTCAACAGCGTCGCCTGGTCGGCCATTGTCGCCCTGCTGCCGTTGCTGACCTTTTTCATACTGCTCGCGGTCGTCAAAACCCGGGCCCACGTTGCCGGCGGCTTTGCACTGCTGGTGGCTCTCGTCGTCGGCATCGTCGCCTTTAAAATGCCCGCCGGCCTGGCCCTGCTGTCCGCAACCCAGGGCGGGGTCTTTGGCGCCTTCCCCGTGCTGTGGATCGTCATCATGGCAGTCTGGCTTTACCAGGTCACAGTCCTCAGCGGACGCTTTGAGGACCTTCGCCGCGTCTTCGACGTGATTGGCAAGGGCGACGTGCGTCTGCAAGCGGTTCTGGTCGCCTTCTGCTTCGGCGGACTGCTGGAAGCCCTCGCAGGGTTCGGGGCGCCAGTGGCGATCACCGCAACCATGCTCCTCGCACTCGGACTGCCCCCGCTGCGTGCCGCGGCCGCCGTGCTGGTTGCCAATACTGCTCCGGTCGCCTTCGGCGCCATGGCCATCCCGATCACCACCGCCGCCGGCCTCACCGGGCTGCAGGCAACGGACATTGCCTCAATCGTTGGGCGCCAAGCTCCGCTGCTGGCCACCTTCGTGCCGCTGATTCTGCTGTTCATCCTCGATGGCCGCAAGGGCCTCAAGGACTGCTGGCCGGCCGCGCTCGTCATCGGCTTTGCCTTCGCAATCACACAGTTCCTGTGCTCCAACTACTTCTCCTACGAGCTCACCGACATCGTTGCCTCACTCGCCGGACTTGGTGCGGCCGTGGTCTTTTTCCGGTTCTGGACACCCAAGGGCAGTGTCGCCGCACGCGAACGGCTCAGCGTGGCCGCCGGCGCAGTTGCGGAGAAGACAACCTCCGCAGGCGGCGGCTCCAACACGACAACCGTGGTTGTCACCGCCGATGCGGCAGCGGACCGCTTGACCCCGGCGCGCACCTGGTTCGCCCTGTTCCCCTACTTCCTCGTGATCGTCGTCTTCGGCATCGCGAAGCTGTGGAAACTGGGCGTGGACGTGCCCGCATTCCTTGCCTCCACCGACATCAAAATTCCCTGGCCGGTCCTGCACGATTCACTGGTGGATGCAGCAGGCCAGCCGCTGTCCTCGACCATCTACTCCTTCCAGTGGCTCTCCACACCAGGCACACTGCTGCTGATCACGGGCTTGATCGTCGCCTTCGTGTACTCGAAGTACACCGAGGGCGGCCGCTACCAAATCACCGTCAGCAACACTGTGCTGGAAATCGGGCGCACCATCTACCGGATGCGTTGGGCCGGAACAACCATCATTACCGTCCTCGCGCTGGCGTATGTCATGAACTTTTCCGGGCAGACAATCTCAATCGGCACCTGGCTGGCCGGCACCGGGACGTTCTTTGCGTTCCTTTCACCGGTCCTCGGCTGGATCGGCACCGCCGTCACCGGATCCGACACATCCGCCAACGCGCTGTTCGCCAAATTGCAGCAGACCGCCGGCCTGCAGGCCGGGATCGACCCGAACCTTCTCGTGGCAGCAAACACCTCCGGCGGCGTCGTCGGGAAGCTGATCAGCCCGCAAAACCTCGCCATCGCCGCCACGGCGGTGGGCTTGGAAGGCAAGGAATCGGTCATCCTGCGCAAGGTGGTTGGGTGGAGCGTGGCCCTGCTGCTGGTGCTTTGCACGCTCTCCTACCTCCAGTCCACCCCCATCCTGGGCTGGATGCTGCCGTAGCTTCCGGTTGGCAACTGTGGAGCGTGTGGGCCGGCTGGCCTGCACACTTCACACGCTGCGGGATCCAAGCAGCACGGGCGCGCCGGTATCTGCGGGCGCGCCCGTGTCAGCAGCCACGCCGCCGACGGGCGGGTCCTACCGCTGTGTTGCTTTAGTGGGCGGCGATGAGGGAGGCCGCTTCCTGGCGGGTGTGGCCGGAATCCTCGATGCCGTCGGCGATGTGGGCGAGGTGTGCGGGGATGTCGCGGCCCTTTTTGCGCATGGCAGTGGCCCAGAGCCGCCCGGCCCGGTAGGAGGAACGCACCAACGGCCCGGACATGACACCCAGGAAACCGATTTCCTCGGCTTCCTGGTTGAGTTCAAGGAATTCCTGCGGCTTGACCCAGCGGTCCACGGGCAGGTGGCGTTCGGAGGGGCGCAGGTACTGGGTGATCGTGATCAGGTCGGTCCCGGCGTCATGCAAATCCTGCAGCGCGACCGAGATTTCCTCACGGGTCTCGCCCATGCCCAGGATCAGGTTCGACTTCGTGACCATGCCCTGGTCCCGGCCCTGGGTCAGCACATCCAGGGACCGTTCATAACGGAACGCCGGGCGGATGCGCTTGAAGATCCGCGGCACCGTCTCCACATTGTGCGCGAACACCTCCGGCCTGGACTCACAGATCGCCGTGATGTGCTCGGGCCGGCCGGAGAAATCCGGGATCAACAACTCAACACCGGTGTTCGGGTTCAACTCATGGATTTTGCGGACCGTCTCGGCATACAGCCAGACACCCTCATCGGCGAGGTCGTCACGGGCCACCCCGGTGACAGTGGCATAGCGCAGGTTCATCTTCACCACCGAACGGGCCACCTTCGTGGGCTCGAACATGTCGATCGGGGACGGCTTGCCCGTGTCAATCTGGCAGAAGTCACAACGGCGGGTGCACTCGGACCCGCCAATGAGGAACGTCGCCTCACGGTCTTCCCAGCACTCAAAAATATTCGGGCAGCCGGCCTCTTCACACACCGTGTGCAGGCCCTCGCTCTTGACCAGGTTCTTCATCGCAATGAACTCCGGGCCCATCTCGACCTTGGCCTTCATCCACTCCGGCTTGCGCTCAACCGGAACAGCCGCATTGCGCTGCTCGATCCGCAACAACTTGCGTCCTTCAGGTGCCAACGTCACAGCAATGCTCCTTCTGACCGGCCCGTTTCCACGGCACCGGCGGTTGATGTTTGCCTTAGCATTCGACCACGTTGACGGCCAGTCCGCCCATCGCAGTTTCCTTGTATTTGGAGGACATGTCGCGTCCTGTTTCACGCATGGTGACGATGACCTCGTCCAGGGAGACACGGTGCTGCCCGTCGCCCCAGAGCGCCATTTTCGCGGCGTTGATGGCCTTGGCAGCGGCGATGGCGTTGCGTTCGATGCAGGGAATTTGCACGAGCCCGCCGATGGGGTCGCAGGTCAGCCCGAGGTTGTGTTCCATGGCGATCTCGGCGGCATTTTCAACCTGCTCGGGAGTGCCTCCCATGACCTCGGCCAGTCCGGCAGCTGCCATGGACGACGCCGAACCCACCTCGCCCTGGCAGCCCACCTCGGCGCCGGAGATGGAGGCCTGCTCCTTGTACAGCACGCCAACGGCACCGGCGGCGAGCAGGAATTTAACGACGACGGCGTCAATCGCCGCTTTCGGTGCGTTCCGCATGCCTTCGGTGTAGTGGGTGGCGTAAAACATGACGGCCGGGATGATGCCGGCGGCGCCGTTGGTGGGGGCTGTGACCACGCGGCCGCCGGAGGCGTTTTCCTCGTTGACTGCCAGTGCCACCAGGTTCACCCATTCCTGCCAGAATTTCGGGTCCCGGTCCGGGTCCTCAGCCCGCAGGCGCCGGTGCCAGGCGGGCGCCCTGCGGCGGACCTTCAGCCCGCCGGGCAGCAGGCCTTCACGGTCCAGGGAGGCGTCCTTGCACTGTTCCATGACGTCGCGGATGTGCAGCAGGCCGCTGCGGACCTCGTCCTCGCTGCGCTGCACGAGTTCGTTGGCGAGCATGACGTCGCTGAAGTTGCCGCCGGCGGTGGCACAATGTTCCAGCAGTTCCGCCGCGGTGCGGAAGGGGTAGGGCAGCCGGGCCTTGGATGATTCCAGCTCGGCCACGGCCTCTTCCACGGCGCCTTCGCGAATGATGAAGCCGCCGCCCACGGAGAAGTAGGTGGCCTCGTGCAGCACGGTCCCGGCCGCATCGGCGACACTGAACTTCACACCGTTGGTGTGCCGGGGCAGGATCGTCAACGGATGCAGGATGATGTCCCCGGCGCCGTAGGCCAATTCAACGGTGCCTGCCAGCAGCAGCGGCTCCCCGGCGTCGAAGGCGGCCAGCCTGGATTCCACTTCGGCCGGCAGGATCAGTTCCGGTTCGCGGCCTTCCAACCCCAGCAGCACGGCCGTCATGGTGCCGTGGCCGCGTCCGGTGGCTGCCAGGGAGCCGTACAGGTCCACGCGCACGGTGGCCGTGCGGTCCAGGACGTGTTGGCCGGCCAGTTCCCGTGCGAACGCGGCGGCGGCCCGCATGGGGCCAACCGTATGGGAACTGGACGGACCAATGCCGACGGAGAATAAATCAAAAACACCAACAGACATGTGATTACCTCACTCAGGCTGTGTATCGCTCCGGCGTGCATCCCGCCGGAGGATTGGGCGCACCGTGGCGGTGCAGGCCCAACCGGTCCCCCTTGCGGCGGCGACCGTCCGAGGACGCCGCCGCAAGGGTTCAACTTTCCGTTATGACAAGTCTGCCACCGACGGGTACAGCGGGTGCGCCGCGGCCAATGCTGCGACGCGGCCGTGCAGTCCGGAAAGGTCGGCATCTGCGTCGGCAATGAGCGCCTCGGCAATGATGTCGGCGACCTCGGCAAAGGCCTCCTTGCCGAATCCGCGGGTTGCCAGGGCCGGCGTGCCAATGCGCAGGCCGGAGGTGACCATTGGCGGACGCGGGTCAAACGGCACGGCGTTGCGGTTGACGGTGATGTCAATCGCGGCCAGCCGGTCTTCGGCTTCCTGGCCGTTGAGCCCGCAGTTGCGCAGGTCCACCAGCACCAGATGCACATCCGTGCCACCGGAAATTACGGAGATGCCCTTGGCTGTGACGTCGGGCTGGACCAGGCGCTCGGCCAGAATCCGGGCACCGGCCAACACCCGCTCCTGGCGCTCCTTGAATTCCTCGGAGGCGGCGATCTTGAACGCCACGGCCTTGCCCGCAATGACGTGCTCCAACGGGCCGCCCTGCTGGCCCGGGAACACGGCCGAGTTGATCTTCTTGGCGATGTCGGCGTCGTTGCTCAAGATGATGCCGCCGCGCGGTCCGGCCAGGGTCTTGTGCGTGGTGGATGTGGTGACGTGGGCGTGCGGCACCGGTGAGGGGTGCAGGCCCGCGGCCACCAGGCCGGCAAAATGCGCCATGTCGACCATGAGGTAGGCGCCCACCAGGTCGGCGATGCGGCGGAATTCGGCGAAGTCGAGCTGGCGGGCATATGCCGACCAGCCGGCAACAATCAACGCCGGTTTGTGTTCGAGGGCCAGGCGCTCAACCTCGGCCATGTCCACCTGGTGCGTGTCTTCACGGACCTGGTAGGGGACGACGTTGTACAGGCGGCCGGAAAAGTTGATCTTCATGCCGTGCGTCAGGTGCCCGCCGTGGGCCAGGTTCAACCCCATGATGGTGTCGCCGGGCTTGATCAGCGCGTGCATGACGGAGGCGTTGGCCTGGGCGCCGGAGTGCGGCTGGACGTTGGCGAAGCCTGCCCCGAACAAGTCCTTGACCCTGTCGATGGCCAGCTGCTCAATGACGTCCACGTGCTCGCAGCCGCCGTAGTAGCGGCGTCCCGGGTAGCCTTCGGCGTACTTGTTCGTCAGCACGGAGCCCTGGGCGGCCATGACGGCCGCCGCGGTGTGGTTTTCGGAGGCGATCATTTCCAGCCCGCCGCGCTGGCGGGCCAGCTCGGCGTCGATCGCAACGGCAATGTCCGGGTCCAGCTCAGACAGCGGCGCATCCAGGCTGGCGGAGACAACCTGGACGTAGTCCACGCCGACGGCGCTCACAGTTCGCCGCCGTTGGCTGCCGCGTACTCTTCGGCGCTGAGGAGGGGACCTTCGGAGTCCACGGCCACCTTGAACAGCCAGCCGGCACCGTACGGGTCCGAGTTGACGAGGGCCGGGTCATCGACGACGGCCGTGTTCACTTCGGTGACCTCGCCGGTGACAGGGGAAAACAGGTCGGAAACCGACTTCGTTGACTCAATCTCCCCACACGGCTCGCCGGCGGTGATGGCGGCCCCGACCTCGGGCAGGTCCACGTACACAATGTCGCCAAGTGCGTCGGCGGCGACGGCGGAGACGCCGATGGTGACCGGGCCCGCGCCGTCGCGGGCGATCCACTCATGTTCGACGGAATACTGCAGTTCTGCTGCTACCTTGCTCATTTTGATCCTTGTCTAAGAAATGTAAGTAGAGGGTGGGCCGGGGATTGGGCCCACGCCCGCGAGGGCCCCAAAGCGGGGGGCCACAACTGCGGGGGCCCCGCAGCGAGCTTGCGAGCTGTGGGAGCTGTTGGGGACTTGCGGGCTTTGGGAGCGGGTGGGGATTACTTCTGGCGCTTGTAAAACGGCAGTGCAACAACTTCAAAGGGCTCGGCCTTGCCGCGGAGGTCCACGTCCAGCAGGGTGCCCACCTCGGCATGTTCGACGTCGATGTAGGCCAGGGCGACCGGGTAGCCCAGGCTGGGGCTGGGCTGGCCGGAGGTTACCTCGCCAATGGTGGCACCGTCCTTCAGGACCGGGTAGTGGCCGCGGGCCGCCCGGCGTCCCAGACCCTTCAAGCCGACAAGCTTGCGGCCGGAGGTGACGCCGTCGCCCGATTCCTTGATGGCCGCCAGCGCAGCCTTGCCGACGAAGTCGCTTTCCTTGGCCAGCGACACCACGGGGCCCAGGCCTGCCGAGTAGGCGTGGCCCGAGACGGAGAGCTCGTTGCCGTACAACGGCATGCCTGCCTCCAGGCGCAGGGAGTCACGGGAAGCCAGTCCGGCCGGGATGAGCCCCTGGTCCTGGCCGTTGGCCAGCAGCACCTGCCACAGGGCTGCGGCGTCAGCATTCGGAAGGTAAATTTCAAAGCCGTCCTCGCCGGTGTAGCCGGTGCGTGCCAGCAACAGCTCCCGGGCGGTGCCGTTGACCGCGATGGGCACCTCGGCGGCGGCGTAGTATTTCATGCCGGTGACGAGCGGGTGTTGCTCCTCGGGCACAAGGCCCAGCAGGATTGCTTCGGCGTTGGGTCCCTGCACGGCGATCAGCGAGGTCTCGCCGGAGACATCCTCGACGACGACGTCGAAAGCTGCCGCCCGTTCGGCAAGGAGCGCCGCCACGGTGGTGGCGTTGCCGGCGTTGGGGACCACGAGGAACTTCTCATCCCCGAGGCGGTAGGAGATGAGGTCGTCGATGATCCCGCCGTCGGCATTGCAGATCAGCGAATACTTGGCCCTGCCCAAGGCAACGGCTGACAACTTGCCGGCCAGCGCGTAGTCAAGGAACGCTGCCGCGTCCGGACCGCTCACCCAGACTTCGCCCATGTGGGAGAGGTCAAAGAGGCCTGCGGCCTTGCGGACGGCGTGGTGCTCGGCCAGCTCGGAGGAATACTTCAACGGCATCTGCCAGCCACCAAAGTCGGTGAATGACGCACCGGCCTTCTCGTGCTCGCCGTAAAGGGCTGTGTGGTTCTCAGTCATGGGAATTCCTTTGCGGTGGGGGCTGTTAGTTGTCTTCGAAATCTTCGGCGCTGTCCTCGAAGGCTTCGATTGGCGGGCAGGAGCAGACCAGGTTGCGGTCTCCGGCGGCACCGTCAATGCGACCCACGGGCGGGAAGTACTTGTCCTGGCGCAGCCTGTCCAAGGGGAACACCGCTTGTTCGCGCGAGTAGCCGCGGTCCCAGGCCGAGTCGACAACAGCGGCGGCCGTGTGCGGAGCGTTGCGCAACGGGCTGTCCAGCAACGTGAAGGTGCCATCGGCAACCTGGTCGATTTCGGCGCGGATGCTGATCATGGCGGTGATGAAGCGGTTGATTTCGCCCAAATCCTCGGATTCGGTCGGCTCCACCATGAGTGTGCCGGCCACCGGGAAGGAAAGGGTGGGGGCGTGGAAGCCGTAGTCGATCAAACGCTTGGCCACGTCCTCGGCGGTGACCCCGGTCTTGGCTGTCAGTTCGCGCAGGTCAAGGATGCATTCGTGGGCCACGAGGTCCCCGGCACCCGTGTACAGCACCGGGAAGTGCTCGTTGAGCTGGGAAGCGATGTAGTTCGCCGCCAGCAGCGCGGACTTCGTGGCGTCGGTGAGTCCCTTGCCGCCCATGAGCTTCACGTAGGCGTAGGAGATGGGCAGCACGCCGGCCGATCCGAAGCGGGTGGCCGAGATCGGGACGCCGGCACTGCCCTGCGACACAGCGTTGGCATCGCCGGGCATGAAGGGTGCCAGGTGGGCCTTCGCGGCAACGGGGCCCACGCCGGGGCCGCCACCGCCGTGCGGGATGCAGAAGGTCTTGTGCAGGTTCAGGTGGCTGACATCGCCGCCGAACTTGCCGGGCTGCGCCAGGCCGACCAGGGCATTCAGGTTGGCACCGTCAACGTACACCTGGCCGCCGGCCGCGTGGACCGCGTCGCAAACCTCGCGCACATCGGCGTCGAACACCCCGTGCGTGGACGGGTAGGTGACCATGATGGCCGAGAGCTGGTCCTTGTGGGTTTCAATCTTGGCCGTCAGGTCGGCATGGTCGATGGTGCCGTCCGTTGCCGTGGCAACCACAACAACCTTCATGCCGGCCAGCACGGCCGAGGCGGCGTTGGTGCCGTGGGCTGATTGCGGGATGAGGCAGACGGTGCGCTGCTCGTCGCCGCGGGAGAGGTGGTAGCCGCGGATGGCCAGCAGGCCGGCGAGCTCGCCCTGGGATCCGGCGTTGGGCTGGATGGACACCTGGTCGTAGCCGGTGATTTCGCACAGGTCAGCTTCCAGGCCGCCGATCAGCTCGCGCCAGCCCTGTGTCTGGGAGTCAGGTGCGAACGGGTGGATGGAGGCGAATCCGGGCCAGGACATGGCTTCCATTTCGGCCGTGGCGTTGAGCTTCATGGTGCATGAGCCCAAGGGGATCATGGTGCGGTCAAGCGCCAGGTCGCGGTCGCTGAGGCGGCGGATGTAGCGCAGCATCTGCGTTTCGGAGCGGTGCGTGTTGAACACGGGGTGGGTCAGGAAGTCCGAGCTGCGCACGGTGTCGGCCGAAAGGGCGAAGTCGGCGCTGCCCCCAATGTCAGCGCCGTCTCCTGCCGGTGCGGCACTAAACACGACGGCGACGCGGGCCACAAGGTCCGCCGTCGTGGTTTCATCAACGGAGATGCCCACGTGGTCGGCATCGATGGGACGCAGGTTGATTCCGTCCCGCTCCGCCAGCGCGATGATGGCGCCGGCCCGGCCGGGAACACGCACTGTCAGGGTGTCGAAGAAGGAAGTGTGTGCCAGTTCGACCCCGGATGCCTGCAGGGCCGAGGCCAGGGTGCGGGCGTGGCCGTGGACGGTTTCGGCGATGGCCTTCAGCCCGGACGGGCCGTGATAGACGGCGTACATTGAGGCGACGATGGCCAGCAGGGCCTGGGCCGTGCAGATGTTGGAGGTGGCCTTCTCGCGGCGGATGTGCTGCTCGCGGGTTTGCAGGGCCAGGCGGTAGGCAGGCAGCCCGGTGTTGTCCGTGGAGACACCCACGATGCGGCCGGGCAGTGAGCGTTCCAGCCCCGCGCGCACAGCCATGTAGGCAGCGTGCGGTCCGCCGAAGAACAGCGGGACGCCGAAGCGCTGGGCGGTGCCGACGGCGATGTCGGCACCCTGCTCACCGGGAGGGGTGATCAGGGTCAGGGCCAGCAGGTCGGCCGCCACTGTGACAAGCGCACCGCGTTCCTTGGCTGCGGCAATCACGGGGGCGTGGTTGAACACGCGTCCGGAGACGCCGGGCTGCTGGAGGACGACGCCGTTGATGTCGCCGTCGGGCAGGCCCTGGGCCAGATCGGCAACTTCCACATCGAAGCCCAGTGCTTCAGCGCGGCCCTTGACGATGGCGATGGTCTGCGGGAGCAGGTCTGCGTCGAGGACTGTCTTGCCGTTGGCGGCCGGCTTGGTCTTGTTGGCGCGGCGCATGAGCAGCACGGCCTCGGCCACGGCGGTTGCTTCATCAAGCAGCGACGCGTTGGCGATGGGCAGGCCTGTCAGGTCGCTGACCATGGTCTGGAAATTCAGCAGTGCTTCGAGGCGGCCCTGGGAGATTTCGGGCTGGTAGGGCGTGTACGCGGTGTACCAGGCGGGGGCTTCAAGGATGTTGCGCATGATCACCGGAGGGGTCACGGTGTCGTAGTAGCCCTGGCCGATCATCTGCACTGCCATGGTGTTTTTCGCGGCGAGGGCGCGGAGTTCAGCAAGCACCTCGACCTCGCTCAGTGCCGCACGGAGCGCCAGGGGCTTGGCCTGGCGGATGGAATCGGGAACGGCCGTGTCCACGAGGGAATCGACACTGTCGTAGCCGACGGCCTTGAGCATGGTCTCGATGTGGGACTGCTGGCGGGCACCAATGTGCCGGTCGGCAAACACTGTCGGAATGGATTGAATCGTCATGGGGAACTCCAAGCTACGGCCGGTCCGGGGACTCGGCATGGGGTGGGTTCCTCCCCGCTCTGTCTTGGACCTGAGAGATTCCGCGGATGGTTCATCCGCTTTGCACCGTCGGTGAGCCCGGTTGCCCGGACTGCTTTCCAGAGTTGCCTCGCCATGGCGGTACGGGGGCCTGAGAGATTCCTGGGGAGGATTTGCTCCTACGGCGCCGCCACATTGCTGGGAGGACTCTCCCGCCACGGTTCAGAAGGCATATTAAAATGTGGGTGATTCGCAGCACACACTACACGACAGTTGGCGCCACGCCAAACCCTGGGTGACCGGGAAGGCGGGTGGCGCATGCCGCGCCACGCCGGGTCTGGCACCACCCCATGTTGCACTCACGCAATCCACGCGCTAACCTGTGATTCGCGTCACCAGTAATTTGAAGTGCCTATGATCCGCGGCGGGAGAGTCCTGCCGGTACATGCAGCAGGCGCCGAAGGAGCAAACCCTCCCCGGGAATCTCTCAGGCAAATGTACCGCCGTGGCGAGGCAACTCTGGAAAGCAGTCCGGGCCACCGGACTCACCGACGGTGCAAGCGTTGACTTGTTTCAAGTCACGCGGAAACTCTCAGGTCCCAGACAGAGCGGGGAGGAAGAAATCTTCGTGGTGCACTCCGCCACCTGAACGAAGGACCTCCCTTGACGAAACTCCAATCCACCCCAGACTCCGACGCTCCACCCCAGCTTGAACGACAACTGAGCAACCGCCACATTCAGCTCATCGCCATCGGCGGGGCAATCGGAACCGGCCTGTTCATGGGCTCCGGCAAGACCATCTCCGCCGCCGGACCGTCCGTCATCTTCGTATACATGATCATCGGCTTCATGCTGTTCTTTGTCATGCGGGCCATGGGGGAACTGCTGCTGAGCAACCTCCATTACAAATCATTCAGCGACTTCGCCGCAGACCTGCTGGGCCCCTGGGCCGGCTTCTTCACCGGCTGGACGTACTGGTTCTGCTGGGTCATCACGGGCATTGCCGACGTCATCGCCATCGCGGCCTACTCGGAGGTGCTCCTGCCGGGGATCGACCTGTGGATCCCCGGGGTCGTCACCATCGGAATTCTGCTGGTGCTGAACTTGACCACCGTGAGGGCCTTTGGCGAAACGGAATTCTGGTTCTCCCTCATCAAGATCGTCGCCATTGTCGCCTTGATCGTTGTGGGCCTGTACATGATCTTCAGCCGTTTCGAATCCGATTCCGGAACGGCAAGCTTCACAAACCTGTGGAGCCATGGGGGACTGTTCCCCCATGAATTCATGGGCTTTGTCGCCGGATTCCAGATCGCCGTCTTTGCCTTCGTGGGCATTGAACTTGTGGGCACCACCGCCGCCGAGGCCAAGGATCCGGAAAAGAACCTGCCCAAGGCGATCAACTCCATCCCGATCCGAATCCTGCTGTTCTACGTAGGCGCCCTGGTCATCCTGATGTCGGTCATCCCCTGGACGCAGTTCGCAGCAGGCGAAAGCCCCTTTATCGCCATGTTCTCCCTGGCCGGGCTCGGAGCGGCCGCCACCATCATCAATCTCGTGGTGCTCACGTCCGCGATGTCCTCAGCCAACTCCGGCATCTACTCCACCTCGCGCATGGTTTATGGCCTGGCGCAGGAGGGCGACGCCCCTTACAGGTTTGCCAAGCTGTCCAAGCGCAAGGTCCCCAACAACGCGTTGTTCCTCTCCTGCGTTTTGCTCCTTTCCAGCATCGTGTTGCTGTACGTCGGCGATGACATCAGCAAGGCCTTTGAAATGGTCACCACCGTGGCCGCTGTCTGCTTCGTCTTTGTCTGGTCCATCATTCTGGCCAGCTACCTCGCCTTCCGCCGGCGCCGCCCTGAACTTCATAAAGCCTCGAAGTTCAAGATGCCTGGCGGCATTCCGATGGTCTATGTTGTCTTCGGCTTCTTCGCCTTTGTCCTGTGGGCCCTGACCACCCAGGTCGATACACTGATTGCCCTGCTGGTGACCCCCGTGTGGTTCATTGTCCTTGGTGTGGTCTGGTACCTCGTTGGCAAGACCCCCAGCCATCGGGCCCGCTACGCGAAGTTCAAGGAAGACCTCGCCGCGGAACAGGCCACCCCGCGGCCCCGCCTCGACAACGAAGCAGAGGCCGGCCAATGAGCGCGGCCCAGCTGCCGCCGTCGAACATCTCGCTCAAAAACTCCGGGGAGACCGACGGCGAGGGATTCATTCTGACCCTGGACTGCGCCGAATCCCCCGGGCTGGTGCACGCCGTCGCGGAATTTCTGCTCAAACACGGCTGCTACATCGTGGACATTAAGCAATTCGGCGACCAAATGGTCAAGCACTTCTTCATGCGCGTGCACTTCATTGCCGGCAGCGGCGGGCCAGGCGGCGAAGAGCTCCGGGCCGACTTCGCACCGGTGGCCGCGCAATGGGGCATGAGCTGGCGGCTGGAACCCCGCGCCCGAAAGGAACGCATTTTGGTCATGGTCTCCAAGTTCGGCCATTGCCTGAACGACCTGCTCTTTCGCGCCCGCAACGGTGAACTGCCGGTGGACATTGTCGCCGTCGCATCAAACCACGAGACCCACAGGGACCTTGTTGACTGGTACGGAATCCCGTTCCACCACATCCCCGTGACGCCTGAAACGAAGCCGGCCGCCGAAGCCGAGTTGCTGACGCTGGTCGATGGGTACAAGGTGGAGCTGGTTGTTCTGGCACGCTACATGCAGGTTCTCAGCGACAGTCTCACATCAGTGCTCTCCGGCCGGGCCATCAACATCCACCACTCGTTCCTGCCCAGCTTCAAGGGAGCCAAACCGTACCACCAGGCGTACGAACGCGGGGTCAAGACGGTGGGAGCCACGGCCCACTACGTCAATTCCGAGCTTGACGAGGGGCCCATCATCGCCCAGCAGGTCATCGAGGTCGACCACAGCTACAGCCCGGAGGCCCTCGTCGCGGCGGGTCGGGATGCCGAATGCAAGGCACTCACCAATGCCGTGCGTTGGCATGCCGAAGGCAGAATCATCCTGTCCGGGAACCGGACTGTGGTCCTGCGCTAGCTACTCCTGCGCCAGCCGTGCCGTGCCCCTATCCAGCGTTGGATTGGGGGCACAGCCCGGGGCATCATGGCTGTGCTGCCGCCAACAGATCCCGCCCCTCGGCCAGCACCATGTCCCTGAACCGGACGGCCTGGGCGGAACCATCCGAACGGTTCCGCCAGACCAGGCCCACGTCCCGCCGGGCACTGGGCCAAACAATGTCCACCTCACACCAGCCCAGGCCGCCCGTGCCCAACGTTTGGGTTTCAAATCTCTCCGGAGGCGCGACGGCAAGGCCCAGTCCCGCTGAGACCAGTCCCCGGACGGTGTGCAGGTCCTGGCCCTGAAACGCCACCCGGGGGCGGAACCCGGCGCGCTTGCACAGTGCTTGCACAATGGAATGCATGCCGTATCCGGGTTCGAGCATGACAAATGGCTCGTCCCGGACGGCGTCGAGCTTGATCCCGCCCGAGCCGGCCAGCGCGTGGCCGGCGGGCACCACCAACTTCAACGGCTCCGAATACAGCACCTCCGCCCCGATGGTTCTGCTCGGCGCGGGAGGCGGGGCCACCAGGGCGAGATCGGCAGATCCGGTGGTCAGCAGGTCCAGGCAAAAGGCGCGGCTCCCCTGCTGCAGGTCAAAGGTGACCCCCGGATGCTCCTGCATGAATGCCCTAATGAGAATCGGCAGTGCCACCTCGCCAAAAGTATGCTGGAAAGCCACTTGGATGCGGCCAAATTGTCTCCCTGATTCCTGCCGTGCCAGGGCCACGCCCTCGCGAATCTGCTCCATGGCCCCGGCAGCCCTCGGGATCAGGGCGAGCGCTGCCGGCGTCAGCTCCACGCCCCTGCCCTTGCGCAGCACCAGCGGTGTGCCCACCACCTCCGCAGCCCTGGCCAGCGCCCGGCTCACGGTTGACTGCGGAATCCCCAGGGCTTCGGCCGTGGCGGTTACGTGGCGGCTGGCCCCGAGCTCCACGAGCATGGGCAGGGCCGGCAACAGCTTTGCCAAGTCACGGTTGTCATTGTCCATGCTTCATGGAACCACGGGAACGGCCAGTAAATCATCCAAATATGGATAAAAAAGTCATTTTCAATGCATTAGACGCATTGATCCATGAGTTCTACGGTTGAACATGTGATCGAGCCAATCCGCTCGTGACGTCAATCTGAGATCGAAGTGGGCAAAGTTTAAGATGTATCGCACCGCCGTACCACCGCCAAGCCCGGGCAAGCCGTGGGCCGGGCATCTCCACGGCAGCCCCGGTTACCGCAGGGTGCTGGCCGCACTGGCCTGTGCCGGGGTGGCAACGTTTGCGCAGCTGTATTCACTCCAGGGCATCCTGCCCCTGATCTCCCGAGACCTCAATGTGACGGCCGCGCAAGCCTCCCTCAGCATTTCGGCAGCCACTGTGGGACTTGCCGTCGCTGTCCTGCCCTGGTCATTTGTCGCCGACCGCTGGGGCCGCGTGCGGACCATGGGGCTGGCCGTCATCCTGGCAACAATCTTCGGGCTCCTCGTTCCGCTGTCTCCCACGTTTGAGGCCCTGCTCGTTTTGCGGGTCTTGGAGGGTGCCGCCCTGGGTGGAATCCCTGCCCTTGCCATTGCCTATCTGACCGAGGAGGTCAGCGCCCGCAACGCGGCCGCCGCAGCCGGCGCGTACGTCGCCGGCACCACACTGGGCGGGCTCTTCGGCCGGCTGCTGGCCGGCCCCGTGGCGGACGTGGCCGGCTGGCGCGTGGGCACGCTTGCCGTGTCCCTGTGCGCTGCCGCCGCGGCAGCAGGCTTCCTCCTCCTGGCGCCCCGGCCACGGGGCTTTGTGCCGGCGCGAACGGAAGGCTTTGGCGCGGTCCTGGGCAAGCTGCTCCCCCAGCTGCGCAACGGTTCCCTGCTCGCCTTGTATGCGCAGGCCTTTCTGTTGATGGGAGCGTTCGTCAGCGTCTACAACTACCTCGGCTTCAGGCTGGAGGCCCCACCGTACCTTTTCCCGGCGTCGGCCGTGGCACTGCTGTTCCTGGCCTACCTGGCGGGCACGGTTTCCTCAAAGGCTGTGGCCGGCCTTGCCGGTCGCTGGGGCCGCCGGGCGGTCCTGTTGGCATCCACGGGAACCATGGTGGCCGGATTGGCCATGACGCTGGGCAGCGCCGTGGCGTTGATCCTGGTGGGCCTGGTGCTGTTCACTGCGGGGTTCTTCGGAGCGCACAGCATCGCGTCCGGATGGACGGGCGCCCTGGCCACCACGGGGCGGGCCCAGGCTTCCTCGCTGTACAACCTCAGCTACTACGCCGGCTCCAGCGTGGTTGGTTGGGGCTCGGGCCTGGTGTTCCAACAATTTGGCTGGACGGCCATGGCCGGGGTGCTGACGGTGTTGGCAGTTCTTGCGGCAGTTGCGGCCGTGGCCCTGCTTCCGGGGCGCAAGGCCATTGAGCGGCAGGCTAGCGGGTTCGCACCTGATCCCCGCCGCTTCGGTGCATCAGCAGCGCCTCAACGACGGGATGGAGCATGATGACTCCCAGCACGGCAAACGTCCACTGGTAACTGGCCACGGGGTCCGTTACCGCCGCTCCTTCCAGCAACCCCTGAGCGGCCCGCAAAATCAACGCCCCGACGGCAACACCCAACCCGGTGGCAATCTGGGCGATCGTCGATGACAGGGTGTTGGCACCGGCCATCCGGGCCTTCGGCACGTCCGCAAACTGCAACGTGTTGTAGGCGCTGAATCCGATGGAACGCAGCACGCCGCTGACGAAGAGCACTACGGCGATCACCACCAACGGCGTCTGCGGGCTGAGGAAGGCGCAAGCCCCCAGCACCACGGCACCGCCGATGTTGCTCAACAGCAGCACGTTCCTGAATCCCATGCTCCGGATGAGCGGTGAGGTGGCCGGTTTGATGAGCACGTTGCCGGCAAAAACCGCCATGGTCATCAACCCTGCCTGAAACGCGCTCCAACCAAATCCCACCATGAACATCAAGGGCAGCAGGAACGGCACGGCGTTGATGATCAGCCGGTACATGCCGCCACCGGCGTTGCCCACCCGGAAGGTTTGGATGCGCAGGGCGCGCAGGTCCAGCAAGGGGTGCCGTGAACGTTTGAACCACCACAACGCCCCGGCCGTGCTCGCCGCGGCAAGCAGCAGCCACAGTACGACGACGGCCCACGGCGTGGGCGCCGAGCCGACAGTTTCCATGCCAATCACCAGAGCGGCCAGGGCCACGCCGCACAGGATGAAACCCACCCAATCCGGCGGTGGCACCCTGCGGGCGCGGATGTCAGGGACAACCTTGAGCGCCACCACAAAGGCGATGATGCCCAATGGGACATTGATCAGGAAGATCCAGTGCCAGCTGGCGTAGGTAACCAACAGCCCGCCCACGACGGGGGCGAGAACTGGGGCAATCAAGGCCGGCCACGTCAGGTATGCAATGGCTTCCAGGAACTCTTTCCGATCCGCATCACGCAGGACCACCAGCCTGCCAACGGGGACCATCATGGCCCCGCCGAGCCCCTGCAGCATGCGGGCGCCACACAGGACGGCCAGGTTGGGACTGAGCGCGCACAACAACGAGGCGATGGTGAAGACCGCAATGGCCATAGTAAAGACCCGTCGGGCACCATAGCGTTCAGCCAGCCAGCCGCTGATGGGGATGCCAACGGCCAGCGTGATCAGGTACGAGGTCATGGCAAGGTTGATGTCCACCGGGCGGACGTGCAGATCGGCGGCAATGGCAGGCGCGGCCGTGGCAATGATGGTGCCGTCCAGGATCTCCATGAAATACGTCCCGGCGACCAAAAGCGCCAAGGTGCGGCTGAAGGAACTGCTGCGGGTCGTCGTCGTACTTCTGCTTCTCACCGCCCAAGCCTAACGGCCGAGGGGGCCGGCGCGGGCGAAGCGAGGCTTGGGAGGCCGGCAGGCGGCAGCCACGTCGGCACTGTGTGACACAGTGCGTCCAATCACTGAAACCACTGCGGCACCGGACCCCGGATCAGGAGACCTCGTTCAGGACAGCAGGGGGAGCTGCCCAATCATCCTGTCCACCCGGTTGCGCGGGACAGCGCCACCGACGCACGGTATTCGTCATGGACGGGGGTCTGCTGGGCCGTCGCTGGCATGTCGGCCACGAACGTGTGCTGTCCCGAAAAGTCACCGAGGCATTTCGGGATTGGGCAACATCCCTGCCGGAAACCCTCGGGGTGTTTGTCACCACCGGCAACGAAGATTTCATCATCCACGTTGCTGTCCCCGACAACAACAGCCTCTACGCCTTCGTCATTGACAAGCTCACCCAGCGCCCCGAGGTGGCCGACGTGCGAACATCTGTCGTGTACGAACACATCCGAAATTCGCGCGTCTTACCGCTCGTGTAACCGGCGGCGAGCGGCGGCTGGTCGGCGGCCAACCGGCGTCCGTGCCCCACACCCGCATCGGGGCAGGTGGCAAGCGCCTCGCAACGTGCTTGGATGGAAACATGTCCCGGCTCATCGTGGTGCGCGGCAATTCCGGCTCCGGCAAGAGCACCGTGGCGCGCGCCCTGCAACAGGAATTCGCCGGGGTGTGGATCGAGCAGGACTACTTCCGCCGGACAGTTCTGGGTGAGACCGGAAATTATTCGCAGCTGACGATTGAACTGATTGAACAATCGGCAGCCCTGGCCCTGCTGCACGGCAGGACAGTCATTGCGGACGGCATGTTCAATGCCGGCAGCTACAGCGAATCGTTCCAGCGGCTGCGGGCCGGACATGCCGGTGCCAGCCACTTTTACGCCTATGACCTAACCCTGGAAGAGACCCTGCGCCGCCACGGAACCCGCACCCAAAAGCAGGGAGACTTCGGCGAAAAACAGATGCGCGGCTGGTACCACGGCTGGGATCCGCTGCACGGAATCGAGGAGCAGCGGATCACGGCATCCGAGGACGTCGAGGCGACAGTCGCGCGCATTGTCAGGGATGTGCGCTGGCGTTGATTGGGCCGGCTGCCGTACGCCCACCACACGGTTTATTTCCAGCGAAAGTAGGTCCAAGCCGCAATCTGGGGAGCGTGTTTTCACGAATATGGGTCCAACTCGCCAAACGCCGTCAAAGATGCACCGTTTTCGCGGGGTGGACCCATTCTCGGCAATTGGGGGAGGCTTGGGACGTCGATATGGCCCCATCTCGACGTCCCAGCCCGCTCCTCAAGCCTCCTGTGCCCGCCGGCGGCCCGGGATCCGGCTAGGCCGTCAGCCCCAGCTTGCTCATCCGCTTGGAATGGTTGCGTGTCAGCGCGCTGAGAATGGCCGAAACCTCGGCAGCGGCTTGCTCCTGAGTGGCGTCCGGCCGCAATCCGACCAGGAAGCTGTGCCGGGCGCCAATGCGCTGCACCTGGGTCAGCGCCTCACCCACCATCCGCCGCCCCCACAGGGCGAGCCTCGAGGAGAGCCGCGGATCCTCCGCCAGCATGGTCTTCAGCAGCGCCACCAGCGTGGCGGTCTGCTCATCGCTTGTGCGCACCCGGGCAATCGCCTCACGGGTGGGCCCGTCCAGGCGTTCGGCAATGGCGGCGTAAAACTCCTCAGTGATCGCCTCCACCACGTACGCCTTCATCAACGACTCGTGCCAGTCGGCCGGCCGGGTGCGTTCGTGGAAGGCGTCGACCATGCGCTGGTACGGCGCCATCGCCAGTTCCGGGTCCATGCCCATGGCATTGAGCCGGGCGCACATTGCCTCGTAATGGCCAAACTCCGCCACGGCCATCTTCCCCAGCACCGCCCTGTCACCAAGCGAGGGTGAGTGCCGTGCGTCGCTGGCCAGGCGCTCGAACGCGGAGAGTTCCCCGTAGGCGATGCTCCCCAGCAGGTCCACGACAAAGTTGTCGTAGCGGGCGCTTAGTTCTCCTGCGGAAACGGAATCATCGGCGCCGGAAGCTGAAATACTCATACGCACCAGCGTAGTGTGTGCCGCGCCGCCCTTGTTCCCGCCGGGGAATCGTTTACGCTGAAACCGTGCCCTACTCTCACATTGGCGTCAGACGAAGCGCCGCCCAACAGTCCCTTGCCCAAGCCCTGGCCGCCCTGAGCGATGAGTTCAAGCTGCCCGACGATTTCGCCCCCGACGTCCTGGCAGAGGTTGATGCCGTCATTGCCAGCCACGAGCTTCCCGCCCCGGACCTGACAGCGCTGCCGTTCATCACCATCGACCCGCCCACCTCGCAGGACCTTGACCAGGCGATGCACCTCGAGCGCAATGGCGACGGCTATGTGGTCCATTACGCCATCGCCGATGTGCCATCCTTTGTCCCGGCCGGCGGTCCCCTTGATGCCGAGACGCGCCGCCGCGGCCAGACGATCTACACCCCCGGCCAGCGCATCCCCCTGCACCCGGTGCCGCTGAGCGAGGGCGCCGCGAGCCTCTTCGCCGACGACCCCCGTTCCGCCTACGTCTGGGAAATCCACCTGGCCGCCGACGGTTCCCAGGTCAGCTGCACCGTCCGCCGCGCCACTGTGCAAAGCATCGCCAAGCTTGGCTATGAAGAGGCCCAGGGGATGTACGACGCCGGGAACGCGCCCGCCGCCTTTGCCGGCACCTTGGCGCTGTTGGCTGAGATTGGGACGAAGCGCATCGAGCTGGAACGCGCCCGCGGCGGCGCCAGCCTGAACGTGCCGGCACAGGAAGTCGAATTCGTGGACGGCCGCTACGTGCTGGATTTCCGGCCGAACCTGCCCATCGAGGAATGGAATGCCCAAATCTCGCTGCTCACGGGGATGGCCGCCGCCCAGCTCATGCTCGACGGCAAGGTCGGCATTTTGCGCACCATGCCGGCGCCCGATGAGGAAGCGGTGGCCGCCTACCGCCTGCAGACCGTCGCGCTGGGCCGGCCGTGGACCACCGACATGGCCTACGGCGAGTACCTGCGCACCCTTGACACGGCCGACCCGAAACACTTGGCCTTGATGCACGCGGCCACCACCTTGTTCAGGGGCGCCGGCTACACCCCGTTCAACGGCTTTGTCCCCGAACAGGTGACCCAGGCCGCCGTGGCGGCACCTTATGCCCATACGACGGCTCCCCTGCGCCGGCTGGTTGACAGGTTCGTCCTTGCCATCTGTGCGGCCCTGTGCGCCAAGGAGGAAGTTCCCGCCTGGGCCATTGCGGCGCTGGAGGAGCTGCCCGACATCATGGCGGCCTCCAACCAGCTGGCCAACAAGGTGGACAGGGCAGCCATCGACACTGTCGAGGCCGCGCTGTTGAGCCATCAGCTGGGAGGCGAGTTTGACGCCGTCGTGCTTGCCGGACCGAAGAAGAACGGACACAATTCCAAGGCCGCCGCCGCCCGCAGCTTCATTCAAATCATGGTTCCTGCGGTGACGGCGTATTGCGACGGCGACCTTGAACCGGGCACCGTGGTGCGTGTGAAGCTGACGGCTGCCGACATCGCCAAACGCACCGTGACGTTTGTGCCCATCTCCCCCGCAGCCGCCGGTTCACCCGCACCAGCGGCCCTTGATGACACCGTTGGATGACGCCGTTGACGGCCAACACCGCACCACTCCACCGGAAAATGCCCCCGCGCAGCAGGATTGTGGGGGCGTGCAGCTAGACTAATGATGTAGACATGGATGCCCGGTCGTTGATTGATAGTTTTTAATTCAACAAACCCGCCCCTGCGCGCGTCTTATCAGTTCCTCCCGCAGCCGTCGTTCTGACGGCGGGAGGGCACGTTTTTGTTAGCCCGCGATCGGCTTCCCTAAGATTGTGCCGCCGTCCTGCGGTTCCGTGAGGCCTCTTGGCAGTGCCCGCGTTGAGCCCGGCAGACGACACCTTGTATAGACGAATTGAACGGTAAGCATTTGAGCATCGAAACAGACTCCCTCCTGCAGGCAGAAGACAGCAACGAAAACGTTGAAATTGACGGCACCCTGAGCAGCAATGAGCCGCCCCGCCAGGAAGAAAAGGAAACGTTCGCCAGCTTTGGCGTGCACCACGAGATCGTTTCCTCGCTGACGGAAGCCGGCATCCTGCACCCCTTCCCCATCCAGGCCATGACGCTGCCGATCGCCCTGACAGGCCACGACATCATCGGCCAGGCCAAGACCGGAACGGGCAAGACGCTCGGCTTCGGCATCCCCGCCCTGAACCGCATCGTGGCCCCGAAGGACGCCGGCTTTGAGAAGCTGGCAGCCCCGGGCGCCCCGCAGGCCATGATCATCGTGCCCACACGCGAACTGGCAGTCCAGGTTGCCGGGGACCTCACCACAGCGTCCAAACACCGCGGCATCCGCGTCGCCACCATTTACGGCGGCCGCGCCTACGAACCCCAGATCGACGCCCTGCAAAAGGGTGTGGAACTGATCGTCGGCACCCCCGGCCGTTTGATTGACCTGCTCAAGCAGCGCCACCTGAACGTCAAGCACGTGCGCATCGTGATCCTTGACGAGGCCGACGAAATGCTTGACCTGGGCTTCCTGCCCGACGTTGAAACCTTGATTTCAGGCACTCCGGCCGTGCGCCAGACAATGCTGTTCTCGGCCACCATGCCCGGCCCGGTTGTCGCCATGGCACGCCGCTACATGACCCAGCCGACGCACATCCGCGCCGCCGACCCCGATGACGAGGGCCTGACCAAGCGCGACATCCGCCAGCTGATCTACCGCGCCCACAACCTCGACAAGATTGAGGTGCTCGCACGGATCCTGCAGGCCAGGGGCCGCGGCCGCTCCATCATCTTCACCAAGACCAAGCGCACCGCAGCCAAGGTGGCGGAGGAACTCGTTGACCGCGGATTTGCCGCAGCCGCGATCCACGGCGACCTGGGCCAGGGCGCCCGCGAGCAGGCACTGCGTGCCTTCCGCAACAACAAGGTGGACGTCCTCGTCGCCACCGATGTGGCAGCCCGCGGCATCGACGTCGACGACGTCACCCACGTGGTCAACTACCAGTGCGTTGAAGACGAAAAGATCTACCTGCACCGCGTTGGCCGCACCGGCCGCGCCGGCAACAAGGGCACGGCCGTCACGTTCGTCGACTGGGACGACATGCCGCGCTGGGCGCTGATCAACAAGGCCCTGGGGCTGAGCGTTCCCGAGCCCGTCGAGACGTACTCGTCCTCCCCGCACCTGTACACCGACCTTGACATCCCCGAGGGCACCAAGGGCCGCCTGCCGCGCAACAAGCGCACCCACGAAGGCATCGACGCCGAAGTCTTGGAGGATTTGGGCGAGACGGGCAAGCGCAACGCCCCCAAGTCCGGCGGCCGTGACGGCGGTCGCGACAGTGACAGGGGCGGAAACCGGGGCGGCAGCCGTTCGGGCGCCCACCACGGTGAAAAGCGCCGCAACGAAAGCCGCAATGACAGCAACGCGGGCCGAAGCAGCACGGGTGAGACCAGCGCCGGTGAGAAGCAGGACGGCGGCCGGAACCGCCGTCGGACCTCATCCGACAGCGCCGCACCGGTTGACTCCGGGGCCACCGAGGCCAAGTCACCGCGCCGCACCCGCACCCGCCGCCGCAACGGTGAAGTGGTTGCCAACCCCGCGAGCGACTCGTAACCCACCGCCTTAAACAACTGGCCCGCAGAAGTGGTCGCTGAAACAACTAATTTACGTTGATTTAGCAGCCACTTCTGCGGGTCAGCTGGGTTAAAGGCCGGCAAGACCAGAACATAAAGGGCTAGCAAAAATACGCTTATGAATCCTGCCTATGCCTTCTTCCCGAGGAGTGCTTCGGGAGCGCCGTGATTGGCCTCCTCCCGGTTGTCGAAGTCGCCGATGCGCTCCTTGATGGTGTCGAAATCAACGGTTGCGTTGTTGCGAAAGCACATGAGCAGCACACGAGGGTGCTGACCGCGGCGGCAACGATCTTGGCAGTCTTCAGGCCGAAGAAACCAAATGCCATCAGGCCCAGCACAATGCCAATGCCAATCACGGAAACAGCGTCGACCACAATGCCGGTGAAGGCCTTGTTGGTGGCCTTTTGCCAGTAGAAGCTCGCGATGACGGGGAACACGAGGGCACCCCAGAGGGCGCCGACAAAGACCAGCAGCTCAAGGATGTTCAACTTGCCGCTGGCAAAGTACAGCCCTGCGCCGGTGGCCACAACCATGGCGATGCGGCCAATGAACAGCATTGTCTTCGGGTTTGCCTTGCCCTCCTTTGGCAATGTTCCGGCCATAGGCGCCGGCCATCATGATGGAGGACATGGCGGAGGGGGCCGAGTCCGCGGTGGAGGACAGTGCGCCCACAATCATGATCAGGAAGATGCCCAGCAGCACGGGGCTCAAATAAGTTGCTGCCATCTGCGGGATCAAGTTGTTGGTGTCGTCGTCCATCGGGGCCACACCCGCGTACAGCGCCATGACACCCAACATGCCGATGCCAATGATCGTGGCGCCGTAACCAACCGTGGCGGTGACGAACGTCTTCTTGACCAGGTCCTCGCGCACGGCAAACAGCCGCTGTGCGATGGCCTGGTTGCCAATGGCGCAGGCCAGAGCCGCAGCAATGTACGGGGCACCCTGGTTCAGGACTGCGTCGGAGGAGAAGAAGTTGGACTGTTGCGGGGTCAGCTTGGCTGCGCCCGTGACAAACATGTCGGGGCCGCCGGCGGCAAAGAACACCACCGGAATGATGATCACCACGGCACCGTGCATGGCGAGCGCCCGTCGCCAGCCCCTACGGCAGGTACGCGGTGGTTCCGGACGCCTGCTCCACGATGCGTTCCAAGGCTGCGGGTTCGGTGAGATTCTCACCGAGCAGATTGGGTTTCCCGGTCCCGTGGTAGTCGGAGGAGCCGGTCATGAGCAGGCCGCGGTCCCGGGCCAGCTTGCGCAACCACTCCCGCCCTTCGGAGGGATTGTCCCGGTGGTCGACCTCCACACCCAGGAGGCCGGCGTCGATCATGTCATGAAAGACATCCGGCGGTGCCACCCTGCCCCTGCCCGAGGCCATCGGGTGCGCAAAGACAGGCACACCGCCGGCGGCTCGGACGAGTTCCACGGCGAGCACCGGGTCGGGTGCATAGTGGCTGACGAAATAGCGTGAATGCGAGGTGAGGATGTTGGCGAAGGCCTCGCTCCTGTCGGCCACGATGCCCGCGGCAACCATGGCGTCGGCAATGTGCGGGCGGCCAATCGTGGCGCCGGGGGCCACGTGGGCGCTGACGTCGCCCCAGTTCAGCGGGTAGTCTTCGGCGAGGCGTTCAACCATGCGTTCGGCGCGGGTCAGGCGGGCATCCTTGGCCTTGGTGATCTCCTCGAGCAGCTTCGCGTTGCCGGGGTCGTGGAGGTAGCACAGCAGGTGCACGCTGACGCCCTGGGAAGTTTTGCAGGAGATTTCCATGCCCGGAATGAGCCCCACACCGAGCTCCCGGGCGGCGGCCAGCGCCTCGGCCCAGCCGTCGGTGGAGTCGTGGTCGGTCAGCGCCACGACATCAAGGCGGGCCTGCGCGGCGGCCGCCACAAGCACGGCAGGTGCCTGGGTGCCGTCGGAAACATTTGAATGCGCGTGCAAATCAATCCTCACGCTCCCAGCCTACGTCGCTTCCAGCCCAATGGCCGCTGCGCCGCACGCAGCGCGGGGACCGGGTTCTCCGCCCGCCCTTTGTCCCTTGGCGCGAGCGGTGGGAGACTTGAGGGGTGAACCAGACTGAGCAATCCTCCGTGCACCCCGACCCTTCAAGTGAGCAGCCCCTCGAGGAGCGTGTGAACAACCGTTCCCAACGCCCCGACTCTGACGCTTTCCGGACCTTCATGGCAGCCAATTGGGAGCCGTCGTCCGCTGAACTTCCCGCCCGGGCCGAGGTGGCAGACCATGCCGCCCGCCGCCGTCGTGCGATTTCCGAGCAGTTCAAGACCGAGCGCCTGGTGATCCCGGCAGGCCCGCTAAAGGTCCGTTCCAATGACTGCGACTACCGCTTCCGCCCGCATTCGGCCTTCGCCCACCTGACGGGCCTGGGCGTTGACCACGAGCCCGACGCCGTGCTGGTGCTGGATCCGGTGGCCGAGGGTGAAGGGGACGACGGCGGCCATCACCGCGCCACCCTTTACTTCCGTCCCATGGCGGGCCGGGACACGAAGGCGTTTTACGCTGATGCCCGCAGCGGCGAATTTTGGATCGGCCGCCGCCCCACGCTGGCCGAATTCCAGGCCCAGCTGGGCCTGCCCACCGCCGACGTCACCGACCTTGAGGTCGCCATCACCAAGAACGTTGGCGAGACCTCCGTGGGCGGTGTTTCCATCCGTTTGCTGCGCAAGGTTGACGAGAACATCGACGCGCTCGTGGACACGGCCCGCTACAACACGGCCAAGAACCCCGACGCCATTGACTTTGGCGCCCTGGACGACCTTGACGGCAAGCTGGCCGAGGCGGCCTCCGAGCTGCGCCTGCTCAAGGACGACTGGGAAGTCAAGCAGATGAAGGTTGCCGTCGCCGCAACCATCAGCGGCTTTGAGGACATCGTGAAGGCCCTGCCGCGTGCGGTGTCCCACCAGCGCGGCGAACGCGTCGTTGAAGGCGCATTCTTTGCCCGCGCCAGGGAGGACGGCAACGAACTCGGCTACGACACCATCGCCGCCGGCGGAAACAACGCCACGGTGCTGCACTGGAACCGCAACAGCGGCACCGTCAACGAGGGCCAAATGCTCCTGGTTGACGCCGGCGTCGAGGCTGATTCCCTCTACACCGCCGACATCACCCGCACGCTGCCGGTCAATGGCACGTACTCGGACATCCAGCGCAAGATCTACCAGGCAGTGCTGGACGCCGCCGACGCAGCGTTCGCCGTCGCCGTTCCGGGGCGCAAGTTCCGCGAGGTGCACACGGCCGCCATGGAGGTGCTCGTCGACCGCCTGGCCGCGTGGGGCCTGCTGCCGGTGACAGCCGAGGTTGCACTGTCCCCCGAGGGCCAGCAGCACCGCCGCTGGATGCCGCACGGCACCAGCCACCACCTCGGCTTGGACGTGCACGACTGCGCCCAGGCCCGCGCCGAGCTCTACCTCGACGGCATCATCACCGAGGGCATGGTGTTTACCATCGAGCCCGGCCTGTACTTCAAGGACGAGGATCTGGCCATCCCGGCCGAGTACCGCGGCAACGGCGTGCGCATCGAGGACGACATCCTCATCACCGCCAACGGCCCCGTCAACCTCAGCGCCGCACTCCCCCGCAAGCCGGAGGACGTCGAAGCCTGGATGGCCGGCCTCTCCGCCTGACCCGCCGGCCTGCACTCTCTCCAGATCGAGTTTGCACTTGCTGGGCCGATTCGCCGTATTTTCGCGGCTTTTCGTCCAACAAGTGCAAACTCGTTTTTTTGGTGGAGCGCTTTAATATCCGACGGCGGCACTTGCCTTGGGTGATTACCCGCCTGCGATGAGCGCCTTGAGTGCCGCGACGTGCTCCTCGCAAGCCGCCTTGCCTGTTCCCCGGGCTGATTCGTGGCCGGACCCCTGACACGAAGCAACAACGAAAAATGCCGCCGCTCCCGCAAATTGCTGCCAGTACTGCGGCGGCATTATGCGGGAGCGGCGGCATTTATTGCGGACCTGCCAGGGCCCTGGATTCCAGCAGGGCAAGGCGTCCGCCGTCGTGCTTCATCGGCTCAAAAAGCTGGGGCTACTTTTCCGGGTTCTCCGCAGCATGTGGATCCGCAGGGACGTTGGGGTCCGCAGGCTCGGGCTGGCGCGGGGTGTCAACGCGGATGCCATACTGCGGGCGGCCATCCGGCAGGTCGGGGAACTGGCCGCGGCTCGGGCCGTCGAGGGGCGCCTGGCCGGGCCGGTCGTGGCTGCCTCCGCTCTCACCTGCGGGAGCGCCGGCAGAGGTGCCGGCGGCATCAGCGGCTGCCGGGTCCGTCGGGGCATAGGGGTCGTGCCAGCCTTCGGGGCGGGCAGGCCCGGTGCCCGAAGCAGCGGGAGGCTGCACCGGCGGGCGGTATCCCTGGCCCTGGCCCTGGTTCTGGACGGGACGCGGTGCGTTGGAGTTCATGGGCAGCTGTGCCAGCAGCCGGCGGGCGTCCCCTGCCACATCAGCTGTGACAATGACGTCGTAGCTGGAGGCCAAAACCTGGTTGGTCGAGGTGAAGTCGCGCTTGCCGCGCTGAGCGGCGTAGCCGATGATCGCAAACAACATCCACAGGGCAGCACCCAGGAGCACGGCCGTGAACACGTTCAGGTACGGCGCACCGGCGTTGCTGGCGGAATCAAAGAAGGAGAGCATCACACCAATGAACAAACCAAACCATGCGCCCGTCATGGCACCGGAGAGAGCCACTCGGGGGTAGCTGAGCTTGCCCGTGACACGTTCAACAATCTTCAGGTCGTTGCCCACGATGGAAACATGCCTGACGGGGAATTTTTCATCCGCCAGGTAATCTACCGCCTTCTGCGCATCCAAATAGGAAATGTAGGAACCGATTGTTTCCCCCGTAGGGACAATACGGGCCTCGTCCAAGGGTCTGGTGCGTCCAAAGAGGTTTGCCATACCCCCATTGTTCACCATGTTCCTGCGCGTTGGCTGGAGTATCGCTGGCAGTGAAACGAAAAGTTCATGACAGCCCCGATGCCGGGCCTGCAACCGGAGCGGCCGCGGCGCCCCACGCACCGACACCGGGATGTTTGGGTCATTGCAGGATGGGGGAAGTAGCCTGTATCTGTGAGCACACAACCTACACGCATTTTTGTCGCCCGGCTTCTGGGCCTCGACGTCTTTGACCCGCTGGGTGACAGGCTCGGGAAGCTGCGGGACGTCGTCGTGCTTGGCCGCGGCCCCAACACCGCCCCGCACGCCGTCGGCATCGTCGTGGAAGTTCCGGGCAAGAAACGCGTCTTCGTGCCCATGACCCGCCTGACCTCGATGGACCAGTCGCAAATCATCTGCACTGGTCTGGTCAACTTGCGGCGCTTTGAACAGCGCGGTGCCGAGCAGCTGGTGGTCGGCGGCATCTTTGACCGCAAGGTGACACTGGTTGACGGCACCGGCTTTGCCGTGATCGAGGACATCGCCATGGACCAGCAGCGCAACGGCGACTGGCTCATCACCAAATTCTTTGTCCGCAGGGGCTCCTCCACCTCACGCCTGCGGGGAATCCGCCGCGGTCACACGATGCTCATCGACTGGGCCGAAGCCCGCGCCGACGACGCCGCGGCACCTCAAAGCGCCACCTTCTTTGTCGCAACCCATGAGGGCCTCAAGGCGGCCGACTTTGCCGACGCGCTGCAGGACATGAGCGCCAAGCGCCGGATTGAAGTGGCCGGGGAGCTTCAGGATGAGCGCCTCGCCGACATCATGTCCGAGATGCCCGAAGACGACCAGGTGACCCTCCTCTCGGCCCTGGACAACGAACGTGCGGCCGACGTGCTTGAGGAAATGGACCCCGACGACGCCGCGGACCTCCTCGCCGACCTCCCCCAGGCCAAGGCGGAGGAGCTGCTGCTGCTCATGGAACCGGATGAGGCGAAGGACGTGCGCCGGCTGCTGCAGTATGAGGAAGGAACGGCGGGAGCGCTCATGACCCCCGTGCCAGTGATTCTGCCTCCCGAGGCCACAGTGGCCGAGGCCCTGGCGCATGTCCGCAGCGAGGACCTCTCCCCGGCCCTGGCGTCGGCAATCTTCATCTGCAGGCCGCCGCTGGAAACCCCCACCGGGCGCTTCCTTGGTGTGGTCCACATCCAACAATTGCTCCGCAGCGCACCTCCCGAGCAATTGGGCACCCTGGTGGACAAGAAGCTGGAACCCGCCTCGGACCAGGACGACATCAGCACCGTCAGCCACATCATGGCCTCCTATAACTTGAATTCACTCCCGGTTGTCAACAAGGAGGGCCGCCTGGTTGGCGCCGTCACGGTTGATGACTTGTTGGACCACCTGCTGCCTGATGACTGGCGCACCCATGAGGACGGCGCCCCGTTCAGGAAATTAGGAGGACGCATTGGCTGAGCGGCACCATGCAAAGGGCGGCGGCCTTGACACGCCCATGGAGCTCAAATCCCGGCTCCTGCCCAGCCTGACCAGCGATCCCGACCTCTTTGGCCGCTTCGCCGAACGTTTTGCCCGCTACATGGGCACTGCCAACTTCCTGCTCTACATGACGGTTTTTGTCATTGTGTGGATCGCCATCAACGTCGTTGGCCTGTTCACCCTGCGCTGGGACCCGTACCCGTTCATCCTGCTCAACCTGTTTTTCTCCACCCAGGCCTCCTACGCGGCACCCTTGATCCTCCTGGCCCAGAACCGCCAGGACGACCGGGACAGGGTCCAAATCGAGCAGGACCGTTCACGCAATGAACGCAACTTGGCCGACACCGAGTACCTGACCCGTGAAGTTGCCGCCCTGCGCATCTCGCTGCGTGAAGTGGCCACGCGCGACTTCATCCGCTCCGAGCTGCGCAGCCTTCTGGAGGACCTCATTGAGATCCAGGATGCGGCCGGACCTGACGGCACTCTCCCAGACGATGGCGATACCCTGAAGGAACCACGCACTGCCAGGCGCAACCCGGCCACCAGCAGCATCAAGACCGTCGCCCAAAGAACATCCGGCCCGAAATCCAACTCCGCGAAGTCGGCCAACCCCGGACACCCCATCAACCCCTAAGGCCCCACCCCATGAACGCCCCGTCCCACCCCGCCCTGCTTGCCGCCCTCGCCACGGTCATCGACCCGGAGTTGCGCCGCCCCATCACGGAACTGGGCATGGTTGAATCGGTCGAGGCGTTCGACGGCGGCCGGGTCCACGCCGTCATCCGGCTCACCATCGCCGGCTGCCCCCTGCGCGAAACCATCACCAGGGACGTCACCAATGCCTTGGTGAAGCTCGACGGCGTCACCGACGTGGGCGTGGACCTCACCGTCATGACGCCGGAGCAGCGGGCAGAACTCAAGGACCGGCTCAAGGGCAGCACCGCCGAGCGGGGCATCCCCTTCAACGACGAGAATTCACTGACACGTGTCTATGCCGTGGCCAGCGGCAAGGGCGGTGTCGGCAAGTCCTCCATCACCGTCAACCTTGCCTGCGCCCTGGCAGCCAGGGGGTTGCGCGTCGGCATTGTGGACGCCGACATTTACGGCTTCTCGGTGCCGGGCCTGATGGGGATCACCCAGACCCCGACCCGGGTGGACGAGATGATCCTGCCTCCCGTTGCCCATGATGTGAAGGTCATTTCCATTGGCATGTTTGTGGCAGGCAACCAGCCGGTTGCGTGGCGCGGGCCCATGCTGCACCGGGCGCTCGAACAGTTCCTGGGCGACGTGTACTTTGGCGACCTCGACATTTTGCTGCTGGATCTGCCACCAGGCACCGGTGACGTGGCAATTTCGGTGGCGCAGCTGCTGCCCAAGGCGGAGATCCTGGTCGTAACGACGCCGCAGGCAGCAGCGGCGGACGTAGCCGAGCGGGCCGGTGCCATTGCGGTGCAGACGGGCCAGAAGGTTGCCGGCGTCATCGAAAACATGTCATTTTTGACCCTGCCGGATGGCAGCACCATGGAGCTGTTCGGGGCCGGCGGCGGGGAAATTCTCTCGAAGCGGCTGAGCCAGACTGTCAACGCACCGGTGGAGCTGCTGGGCCAGATACCGATTGACGTGGCGCTGCGCGAGGGCGGCGACGCCGGGCTGCCCATCGTGCTCTCGCACCCCGAATCACCGGCTGCTTCGGCACTGCTGGCCATTGCGGAAAGGCTTGCGGTGCGTCCGCGCGGCCTGGCCGGGCTGAAGCTGGGCGTCTCGCCCCGCTGAGAGTCGCGGCACCACAAATCAGCGCCTTCCCCGCTCCCTGGCCCTACTTCTGCCCGGGCGGCACCACCAATCAGCGTCTGACCCGTGAGCCAGCTGTTGGCCAACAGCTGGCTCACGGGTCAGACGCTGATTCGCGGCAAGGGAGTTCAGTTTCGCGGTGAAATGGGACTTTGCCGTGGGCGTCTGCCCTGGAGTACGACGGCGGGCGCTCACCCAGGCCAGGGCAGCGGGAAGGCGCCACTACACACGAGGTCGGCACCAACCAAAAGTGAGGGCGCGTCCGCGAAAAACCGGCCACAACTGATACCGGGTCGGGAGGGCGGTGGTGCGGGAGGAGTTGTTAGGTGGCTTCGACGTCGAAGGGGGCGAGCTGTCCTTCTGCCAGGCGCTCAATCTCGGGTCCGGCCGGAACGCTGTCGACGGCCGTCTGCACCGAACTCTTGTCGCTGTCCTTGCCCATCATGGAAGCAATCGCAGCGCCCGGGGCCGTCTTCAGCGAGTTGAGGTTGTCCATGTCCTCGTCGTCGAGCAAGGCTTCACGGATTATGCGGCGGGGATCGTACTGGCGGGGATCGAGTTTCTTCCAGTCAATGTCGTCGATATCAACGCCGGCTTCTTCCTTGATGGTTTCGCGCGCGCCGGAAGCCATCTTGCGCACCTCACGGATGAGGTTCTTCAGCTTCTCCACGTAACCGGGAAGCCGGGAAGGGCCAATCACCAAGACCGCCACAATGACAATCAGGACCAGCTCGGGGGTATTGATACCAAACACGTTAGGTAGATTACCCTCTCAACTCACAAAGCAACGATTCCTGGCGGTAACGTACGAAAAATACAGCATGTGACCTGCGTCGCAGCTTCGCCAAGCCAGCACAGAGTCTAGCGTGCCCCTGCAATCCGCGGCAGTGACAGCAGCGGTTTCCGCGCAGGGCGCACCTCGCGGCCGCGGCCCGGCGCCCTGTCGGCCAGGGATTCACGCAGCATGGCCCGGCCCCGGTGGATGCGCGAGCGCACGGTCCCGAGCTTGACGTTCAGTGCGTGGGCCACCTCGTCGTAGGAGAGGCCTTCCAGATCACACAGCACGACGGCGGCCCGAAAGTCGGGCGGCAGGGCCTCCAGGGCGGCGGCCACGTCCTTGTCAAGGTTGTTGAATTCAAAGGTGCGCTCGGGGCCCGGGTCGTTGCCGGGCAGGCGGGCGGCAGCATCCTCCGACAGTGCGTCGAAGCGGATCCGCTGCCTGCGCCGGGCCTGGTCGAGGAACAGGTTGGTGGTGATGCGGTGCAGCCAGCCGTCAAGGGTGCCGGGCTTGAAGTTCGCCAGCGACTTGAACACGCGCACAAAAACCTCCTGGGTGAGGTCCTCGGCGTCGTACTTGTTCCCTGTCAGGCGGTAGGCAAGCCGAAAAACCTTGGCTGAATGGTTCGTGACAACTTCTTCCCACGACGGCGTCACCCACTCGGCGGAAACCGGGGCTTGGTCTGGGGCTGCTCCTGCAGTACGAATCGCAGGGGTGACGGCTGGCTTCATAGCTGCACCTCGCTTCAGTGGTTTCTTCTCTCCCCAACGAAGGGGAAAACGTGGGGAATCCGACCGGGGTAATCGTTCCCTTTAGAGCAACAGTGTGCCAAACGAAGCTGACATTTTGCTGAACGGCAGCGGCCACTTGACCCGGCGGGCAGGCAGTGGGCTCCGGTGCAGGCAGTAGGCTAGAGCTAGTCACCGCAACAGTTTAGGAAAAACGACCCATGAGCGCCGATAAATCCACCAGCTGGTCCTATGCAGAGGGCCTCCCCGTGGAAGATCTTGTCCTGCGACGCGCCCGCGAACGCTCGCACGAGCTGGGCTTGTTCCCCGTGAGCCCGGCAGTCGCGGCAACGCTGACAGTCCTGGCCGCAACCTCCAAGGCGCAAACTGCCGTGGAAGTCGGCACCGGCGCCGGCGTCTCCGGTGTGGCATTGCTGCGCGGCCTGGGCCCGCGCGCCGTGCTGACAACTATCGATCCCGACGTTGACCACTTGAAGGCAGCCCGGGAGGCGTTCACCGAGTCGGGCTCCCCCGCCAACCGCACCCGCACCATCTCCGGGCGTGGCCAGGACGTCCTGCCGCGCCTGACCGACGCCGCGTACGACCTCGTGTTCATTGACGCCGACAAGCCCAGCTTCCCGGAATACGTGGACCAGGCAATCAGGCTGCTGAAGATTGGTGGGCTCCTGATCATCAATGACGCCCTGGACAAGGACCGGGTCTCAGACCCCGCCATCCGCGAAAGCAGCACGGTGGTGTTGCGCCGGGTTGGCAAGCTGGTCCGCGAACACGACTCCCTTGTCAGCGCCATGCTGTCCACTGGCGACGGCCTCCTGCTGGCAGTCAAGCGCTGACGGCACCACGAGTGTAAACACCCGAAACACTGAAGGCTGAAAATAAATGAATTGGCGGGGCAGCATGTGCTGCCCCGCCAATTCTTTGTGAACCAGCCAGCCATGGCCCGGTCCCTTGTGAAACTTTTGGCCTTATTCGGTCGCGCCTACGAGGCATTCCTTGAGGCTGACTGCCTCATCGGCGTTCATCTCCACGACGAGCCGTCCGCCACCTTCCAGCGGCAGCCGCAGAATCAAGCTCCGACCTTCTTTAGTCACTTCCATTGGACCGTCACCGGTTCTAGGTTTCATGGCCGCCATCAGGAGTTCCCCTTTTCGTAGTGCATACCCGCCCCGCCTGGGGATTTCCCCAGCAAGGCGGTTGATGTTGTATTGCTCACAAACCATTATTCCGTATTTCAGCGCCCGGGTGCTAATCGGCGCACCGCCCATTGACAACTGCCGCGCGGTTCATTACGGCGGCCACGCCAGTCCCGTGCTGATCGCGGCGAACTGCCACAGCCACACGACCCACACAATCTGCAGCAGGGTGAACATCACCAGCACGCTCCAGCGGTAGGCGCGGGAGGCCGATATGAAGGCGGCCGCCAGCGCCAGGGGAAACAGCGGCAGCAGCATCCTGAACGTGCTCGACTGCGGATGCAGCACCGCCATCAGGTACAGCAGATACATGGCGCACCAGATCCGCAGTTCAGGCCCGAGCCGGCGCACCGCCCTGGAGTTGAGGTACAGCGCCGCCAGCGCCACAAACAGCACCGGCAGGACGGGGCCCCACAACGGACCGGCCAGCCCCACCCCCGCGTCAAACCAGGGCTTGAACAACGTCAGGGCGGTGCCCCGCCACGCTGTTTCGGTGTCCGTATAGGCGGTTCGCTCCCCCGTCAGCCACCAGGCAATGAGCATCCAGGCGAACGCCGACACCACGCTGACAAGCAGCAGCACGGCGCCGCCGGCCAGCTCGCGTGCCGGGAAGGGTTCGCGTTTGCGGTGCTTCCAGCGCAGCAGTAGATGAACAAGTACGACGGCGGCGAACGGCACCCCTGCCGGACGCGAGAGGCACAGCAGCAGCACCGTCGGCGACGCGGCCCAGTAGTTGCCCTTGATCAGCAGGTGCAGGGCCGCGGCGAGCAGGAAGATCCCCACCGATTCCGCATACGGCACCTGCAGGACGGCCGACACGGGGAACATGGCGAAGAAGGCCACACCCCAGAGGGCCGTCCCGGGTGTGGCAAAGTTCCTGAACAGTTTGTAGATCATCAATGCCGCCGCGAGCCCCGCGGCCGTGGCCACGGTGGCGCCGGCGGCCTGCCAGCCAAGCCCCGTCACCGCGTTGAGCCCGCGCGCCAGCAACGGGAACAACGGATAAAAGGCCCATTGGTTGGGTTGGGCGGTGCCGTCTTCATTGCGCGGAATTGTTGTGGGGTAGCCGCCGTCAAAAATCCTTTCGTACCAGCCCGCATCCCACCTGTCGATGAACGTCAGGTAGTCGGGCTGGCGTCCGCCCCACGGGGACTCCTCTGCATGCCAGGCCGCCCCCAGCAGGATCGCCGTGGAAACCAGCCGGGCGGCCACATAAAGCAGGGTGACTTTCAGCCACCAGGGGGCGCGCCGCAAAGGCGCCAGGAATCGGCGCACCCCGGCGTAGATGGCGTCGTTGATGGTTGTCGTGTCTTGCCTGGCCGGAGCCTTTGTGGCCCAATCTTTCATGGCGGAACTATTCCGGCCCGGCCGGGTCCGTGCCTGCGGCCAGCCAGCAGCCCGGCTGGTGGTCGTTGACGATGCCGACGGCCTGCATCATGGCGTAGGCCGTGGTGGGTCCGACAAAGGAAAAGCCGTGCTTCTTCAGGGTCTTCGCGAGTTGCTGGGATTCCGCTGTCTTGGCGGGCACAGCTTCCCCGGGCAGGCGGGCGACGGACGGCGCATGGTCAGCAAGCAACGAGGCGAGAGTGGTGCCGGACGGCAGGGCCAGCAGGGCCCGGGCATTGCCAATGGTGGCATTGATCTTGAGCCGGTTGCGCACTATGGAGGCGTCGCCCATCAGCCGGTCAAAGTCACTGTCGCCAAACGTGGCCACGATTGCCGGGTCAAAATTGCTGAACGCTTCCCTGAATGACTCACGCTTTCGCAGGATGGTGATCCAGCTCAGGCCTGACTGGAAGGCCTCAAGGCTCAGCCGCTCGAACAGTTCGCTTTCCCCCGCAACGGGTCGGCCCCATTCGGTGTCGTGGTAGCGCTGGTACTGTTCATCGCGTTCAATCCCGGGCCAGTCGCAGCGGGTTTTGCCGTCACTGCCCACGGGGCTCCGTGTCCGCCGCCATGGTCGCGACAGTGCCGGTCCCCACGGCCCCGGTCTCCGCAGCGGCAGCCTGCGGGGCAGCGCCAGGCTGGTGCCCGGCGTCGTGCTTCCCGATGCCGGCCTCCAGCCCGGCAATGCGCAGGTCCTTGGCGGCCAGCTCGTCACGCAGGCGGTCTAGGACCTCGTCGACCTGGTCCATGCGGTAGCCGCGCAGGCCAAGGGAGAACCGCAGTCTGTCGACGTCGGCCGGTGCCGGGGTGTCAGGCAGCAGCACCGGCGGCAGGTTCGCCACGGGCCGTGCCAGGGCGTCCTCATACACGGGCGCATCCGTCTGGGGCTTGTTCAGCCCCACGACGTACAGGGCCGCCGCGGCAGCCACCACGACCGCAAGGAAGATCAGGAAATAAGTCACTAGACCATCGTGCCAGATGCGCGGCGGAAATGGCCCCGGATGACCTCAGCCGTTGCCGGTTCAGCCCTCACCGGCGGCAACCCTGGCACCGGCCTTGCCTGCCATGACCAGCGCGACGGCCTCTTCCGCCGTGTCCACAAGCGAGATGATGTCCAGGTCGCCGGGCGAGACGAGGCCCTGGACCACCATGACGTCCTTGATCCAGTCGAGCAGCGGGCCCCAGAAGGTGCTGTCGACCAGCACGATCGGGAACTGGCTGACCTTGCTTGTCTGCACCAGGACCATGGCCTCAAAGAGTTCGTCCAGGGTGCCGAGCCCGCCGGGCAGCACCACAAAGCCCTGGGCGTATTTCACAAACATCGTCTTGCGGGCAAAGAAGTAGCGGAAGTCGACGCCGAGGCCAACCCATTCGTTCATGCCCTGCTCAAAGGGCAGTTCAATGCCCAGGCCGATTGACAGCCCTCCGGCTTCGGCGGCGCCGCGATTTGCCGCCTCCATGGAACCGGGTCCGCCGCCGGTGATGACCGCGACGCCGGCTTCCACCAGAAGCCTGCCCACGTCGATGCCGGCGGCGTAGTAGGGGGAATCCCGCTTGGTCCGGGCCGAACCAAACACGCTGATGGCCGGGCCGATTTCTGCCAGCGCGTCAAAGCCCTGCACGAATTCACTTTGAATCCGCATCACCCGCCACGGATCCGTGTGGGTGAAGTCGCTGCTGGGCGGGGTTGCCAAAAGATTGGCATCGGCGGTGTCGTTGCCTGCACCGTTTTTTCGCCAGATGCCGAACCGTCGAAGTTGCGGGCGAATTGGTCGGCTGGATCCTGTAGGTGCACTCATGTCCCTAAGGCTACGTGAAAGCCCCGGTGGCCTGACTCACATTATCTCGTTCGCGTTACGATCCCGGACGACATGGCCCAAACCTTTACCGTCCCGTGGAAAAGTCGGTAGATTCAGTGCATGACAAATTCCGCACACGCCCCTGCGCTCGTGGAGCTTAAGGCCGTCAATAAACACTACGGCCCACTCCATGTACTGCAGGAAATCAATCTGCAAGTGGCCAAGGGCGAGGTGCTGGTGGTCATCGGTCCTTCGGGCTCGGGCAAATCAACCCTGTGCCGCACCATCAACAGGCTGGAAACCATCGACACCGGGTCCATCACCATTGACGGCAAGGAACTGCCCAAGGAAGGCAAGCAGCTGGCAAATCTGCGTGCCGACGTGGGCATGGTGTTCCAGTCCTTTAATTTGTTTGCACACAAAACCATTCTGGAAAACGTCACCCTGGGCCCCATCAAGGTCAAGGGCATGTCCAAGTCCGACGCCGACAAGCTCGCCTTGAGCTTGTTGGAACGTGTTGGGGTGGGGCATCAGGCGGCCAAGCTGCCGGCCCAGCTTTCCGGCGGACAGCAGCAGCGCGTCGCGATTGCACGGGCCTTGGCAATGAAGCCAAAGGTCATGCTTTTCGATGAGCCCACCAGCGCCCTTGACCCGGAAATGATCAATGAGGTCCTGGACGTCATGGTTGAACTGGCCAAGGACGGCATGACCATGGTGGTTGTCACCCACGAGATGGGCTTTGCCCGCAAGGCTGCGGACAGGGTCATCTTCATGGCTGACGGACAGATTGTTGAAGAAGCCACACCCGATGAATTCTTCACCAATCCGCAGACACCGCGGGCCAAGGACTTCCTGTCCAAGATCCTCACCAACGGATAACAAACCACTTCCAAATCTTCCGGCTGCACCGGCCATCATTGCACCGGCCAACATGGCCGTTTATGAAAGGAATCCCCCTTGAAAAAGTTCTTTAGCAGGAAAAGCCTCGGAGTAGCGGCTGTCCTCACAGCAGCTGCCCTCGCCATGACAGGCTGTGGCGGCGGCGACACTGCCGGCGGCGAATCCGCAGCCGGCGACGCCCCGGCCTTTGAAGTGGCAAAGGATGTGGCTCTGACCGGCAGCCCCACCTTTGACAAGATCAAGTCCTCCGGTGCCATCCGCATCGGTGTGAAGGAAGACCAGCCCGGCCTGGGCTTCCTTGACGCCGCCACGGGCGAGCGCAGCGGCTTCGACATTGAGATTGCCACTTGGATGGCTGCATCGCTCGGCGTGGCCAAGGACAAGATCGAGTTCAAGGCCATCCCGTCGGCCAACCGTGAGACGGCACTCGCCAACGGTGACGTTGACCTCTACGTGGGCACCTACTCCATCACGGACAAGCGCAAGGCAATCGTTGACTTTGCCGGACCGTACTTCATCACGGGCCAGGGCCTGCTGGTGGCCAAGGACAACACGGACATCAAGACCGAGAAGGACCTGGCTGGCAAGAACGTTTGCTCCGCCACCGGCTCAACGCCCATCCAGAACATTCGGGAGAACTTCCCGGAAGCCAATCCCATTGAGTTCGACCTCTATTCCAAGTGCGTAGAGGGCCTCAAGAATGGCACCGTGGATGTTGTGACCACCGACCAGGCCATCCTGCTGGGCTTTGCTTCTTCACAGGAAGGCCTCAAGGTTGTTGGCGAGCCGTTCACCGTTGAGAAGTACGGAATCGGCCTGCCCAAGGGCGACACCGCACTGCGCACCTTCCTGAACACGACGCTCACCGATGGCGGCGCAACGTGGACCAAGATTTACGACTCCACCTTGGGCAAGTCCGGCACCAAGGTCGAACAGCCTAAGGTTGACCAGTACTAACAGTCCTTTCAGCTGTGGTGTTGTCCAGGTCCTGGCCGGGACAACACCACCGCGTCGTCCTCTCGAATTCACTGAAAGCGACACAGCACTGTGAATGTACTTATTGACAACAGCGATCTGTTCCTCACGGGGTTCAAGAACACCGGAATCTTGTTTGTCATTTCCGCGTTCTTCGCCTTGATCCTGGGCACCATCGTTGCCGGCATGCGTGTCTCCCCGGCCCCGGCAATGCGCGCGGCCGGCACCTTTTACGTCAATGCCGTGCGCAACACCCCGCTGACATTGATTTTGGCGTTCTTCGCTTTGGGTTACCCCCAACTGGGACTGGCGCCGATTAATTTCATGAATGCGGCCATCATCGGTCTCTCGCTTTACACGGCAACGTATGTTTCCGAGGCCATCCGCTCCGGCATCAACACCGTTTCCGTCGGTCAGTCCGAGGCTGCCCGTGCCATCGGCTTGCCTTTCCTGCAGACTTTGACGTTGGTCGTGCTGCCGCAGGCTTTCCGTTCGGTAGTGCCGCCCCTGTTCAGCGTGTTCATCGCCCTGTTAAAGAACACCACTGTCGCTGCCGGCTTCTCCGTATTTGAGTCCGGCGCCATCCGCGCCTACCTCAGCGAACGCGGCGAGCCGCTGTTGCCCGGTTTGCTGTGGGTCGCCTTGATCTTTGTGGTGATGGTGTTGGGCATCTTGACACCGCTGCAACGCTACCTTGAGAAGAAGTGGAGGGTGGCGCGATGAGCTCAGTCCTTTTTGACGTGCCCGGCCCCAAGGCCCGCACACGCAACGTTTATCTGAACATCGTCACAGCCATTGTGGTTGTCGGCATCATTGCCTTCATCTTGTTCAGATTTTACGAATCCGGCCAGTTCACTGCGAAAAAGTGGGAGATCTTTACCTTCCCGCTGGTCCAGGAAAAGTTCGTCGCGGCCATTGGGGCAACCCTGAGCGCCTTCGGCGTGGCCGCCGTCGGCAGTCTTGTCCTGGGCATCGTGCTCGCCTTTGGACGCCTCTCGGATGCCAAGTGGCTCCGGATTCCGTGCTATTGGTTCACCGAGCTGTTCCGTGCCATACCGCTGCTGATCTTGATGATGATCATGTACTACGGGCTGCCGTCGGCCGGCTTCAAGGGAATCACGCCCTTCGTCGCCGTCGTGGTGGGCTTGATTCTGTACAACGGCTCGGTGCTGGCTGAAATTTTCCGCGCCGGCATCGAATCGCTGCCCAAGGGGCAGCGCGAAGCCGGGTATGCGATCGGCATGTCCAAGGGCCAGGTGCTGCGCATCATCCTGTTGCCACAGGCCGTTCGCTCCATGCTGCCGGTGATCATTTCCCAGCTCGTGGTGATCTTGAAGGATACCGCGCTTGGCTTCCTCATCACCTACAACGAGGTCCTGTACTACGCCAACTTCCTCGGTGGCCAGGGCCTGTACGGTTCCCCGGTGGTCCCTGCGCTCATGGTGACGGCTGTCATCTACGTGGGCCTCTGCTTGATCCTGTCAGGCATCGCCAAGCTGGTGGAGTCCAAGATGTCCTCCCGCGTGAAGGTCGTGAAGACCAAGGTGGGCCAGCTCGGCTAGTCCGCACCACCCACCCGCGCACCACCCAACCAAATACCCACACAAACTGGCCCGCAGTTGTGGTCGTTAAATCGCCTCAAAACGCGATTTTACGACCACAACTGCGGGCCAGTTGCTTAATGGCGGTTCAATCAGCTGAGCCAGCGGGTCAGCGCCGCCAGGCATTTCTTGATTGACGATTTTCCTGGGCGGTTGATTTGGCTGTAAGAGGCTAGCGGCCCTGTTGGGATGAGAACTGTCTAAGCATTCAACCCTAATAGGATCACGAAACCGGCGTTGTCGCTGTCAACGCTGCCCCACTTCTGTAGTCGGTCCGAACAGCACGTCATCTCAATGACCGTGAAGCCCGATGGCCGCCGCCGAATCATTGTTAGGACCTTGGAACCGCCACGCGCCCCAGCTGAGTGCTGTATTTTCATCACCCCGGACAGAAGGAAGCCTCCAACTGATCAGCGATATCCCAGATGCCTATGGACTCCAAAATGCTGTGTCGAGAGCACCGGCGGTAAGGCAAAGAATTGCCCTGTGAGCTCCTGCCATTCGTCGGATCCACCGTTCAGATGCTGTCCCAGGTAAGTTTCACAGGAAGGCTCAGGTATCGCTTGACGGACGAGGCAATCTGCTCGCGTACGGCGATGCAAGCGGACGCTGCGGCCTCCCTGTCCCGTGCTGGATAAACAACGCCGCGGAGAATTGTCAGCGGTCACGGAAAATTTCTTCTTCGGCCTCGACGTGGCCGCAGGCATCGGTACAGGCCTGCCTGATTCAACCGATACGGCGATTCATTTACACGACGAACGCGGTCAAATCGCTGAACTGCCGGCTGCCCAAGATCATCAGGAATCACGGGCATCTCCCTAACTATGTCGTCGTGTACCGCTCTGGCTAGCCGTCCACGATATCGAGAACAAACGTGCCCGGAACCGCACCAAGGAACACAAGACTGACCGCGCCTCCACCGGTAACCACCTCATTGAAGGTACAGCCGACCTTGGGCGGAAAACCGCTCTGAACCCGCTAGCCATGACCTACCCTGACCGGTTCGCCGACCACCACCCGAACTAATATAACCCGGAACTACCCACACAGTAATCTTGACAAGCCCACTCTCAATATGAGTTCTGCGTGGCCCGAAACTCAATGTGTGGGTTGCTAACTCCCGGTCATCGTCAGGATTGAAGATCGTTGTGGCGTCATCTGGGTGCACCAAAGTAAGCATGTTCAAGGCTCGTAGTCCTGTCAGAGTTGAATGCGTCAGAACATCCATCGAAACAAGGCTACGAGCCAACTTTGTTCAAAGACACGAAACCAAAATTCACCACGAACCTCGGAGCGTCCCGTTGCCAAGCATTGGTCTGGGTGTTTTTGAAGAAGCGGACGGAGCGGAAGCTGTGTTCATCGATCCCGAGCATCCGCGGCCGCAGGAGATCAACGTTGGGCAGTTTCGTTGCAGCCGCGGTCAGGGCTTTTTGCACCAACCATCAAGACACCCCGTGCGTGGTGGCGGTTTCCGTTGCAGCGCGGCCAGATTCAATGACAGCCCGCACCACTGCACCACGGAGCCGGGTCGTTGTTCGTGCCTTAGCTGGGACCTCGAGCGTGGTTTCAAAGAAGGTCTTGCGGGGACATGATGACTCGTCGCAGAACAATCGCCGCTTAGACCACACAACTTCCGCAGAACCAGCCACGGGTATGTCCTTGACTCGTTGCTGACGGCCAGAGTGGCGACGGGTGCCGATGACACCGCAGCCAGGGCACCCGGATTCAATGGTGCTTTCAATATGAATTCTTCTCTGTCCGAAACTCCATGTCTCGGCTCCCAGGACGCGGTAATCGTGAAGATTGAAGATGGTGGTGGCAACATCAGGGTGCACCAAAGTAATCTCGCTCTGGGCTCGTAGTCCTGTCATCGATGAATACGTCAGAACATCCATCACAACAGGACTACGAGCCACCTTTGGTCAAGGACACGAAACCAGAATTCACCACGAACCACGGAGAGCCCTCATAAATGGAGAAGTGGCCACCCGAATTGGAGACCGGTTGACAACTTCAATAAAGAGAATCGACCTGAGCGCTTCGCTGATCTTAGTCGTGGCAAACACAGAACTTCCGGAGTAGCACACGGTAGCCCGCGATTGCAGGATCAGTGAGTCAGAAGACACCAAAACGCTCGGGGAGACTCTGACAAATTCTTGGTGTCAGCACCTTTTTCTAACCTTGCGAAGGCTTTAGAATCCATGTATCGCCTAACCTACTTGCGGACCACATGTGGTCTGATTTATAATCAGGCACGCTACCGAGGGAACCACAGAAATCGACCAAGTTCCTGTCGATGGAAACTCGTTCAACATTGTCTTCACTGGCGAAGAACAGCCATTGAATTGAATCCGTTGAATTTGTGTCAATTTCCGAGACCTTTTTTATAAAAGGTTCAGGAACATTGCTCGTATCACTGTAGGGGCAAACAATGAGGACATGATCCCATGATGACATAGGAGCCCCCGCCCCTTCCCCTCTCGGAAGCATGAAACTGGCGTTGCCACCTTCGATTGATTCTATGAGAGAGGTTTGGTATTCAGTCTTATTTGAACAGCCAGTAAGGGCGGCGGCGAATATTGAACTAACGGCGAGCAGGGATATTATTCTTGAAGAATACTTCACATTAGGCCTCCTTAGAAGAGAGTTACCAGTTGTCCGGTCTTTGCCTTTGTGTTGCAAATAGAATGTGATTGAGATTGCCCCCCACTACTCAAGCCCACATTTCGTCCAGACAAGTTGTTGGCCAGATCCATTGATTTTTCATTTGCTGGACCGTTCCTGATGTTCTCATGGTTGGACGCAATCTTCATAGCACCGTTGGCACCAATACTCTTGGTCATGAGCGCATTCCAGAAGCAATGCCTGAAGGCGTCCCCCTGCCCATTGTGAAGCGTTGCCGCCGCAAACATGTTCGCTGCAGAACTTGATGCAAGGGTGGAGTCCGATGCGGCCTGATTACATGACCAAAGATCCACGTGAACAACACATGCAGCCTTTTCCAGTGTCGACCAAGCAATATCCGTATAGTAGGCAGCAGCTCTAGCTGTAGCGGGTGGAGCGGAGTCTTCATATTTGAACAACTCTTTGGCCTCGTTGTCGGTCATTTTATCCAACTCTGGAAGGACCAATTCCTGTGCGTTCTGGGGGAAATCGTCCAGTGTCGCAAAGGGATCGTCAGACGAGCTAATTTGGGCAATCAAATCCTGCGTATTGCCCGTTAGTTGATCCTGTCCAGCAGATGCTGAACTAATAGAGAGCGTAGACATTAAAATCGCAACTGATAAAGTTCCAATTATTTTTTTCAACATTACTATTCCATTCAAACATAGAGGAAGACCACAATAATACGATGGAGCATAAACGCCAAAGGTAAAATATACATTGAGCATCTCCACTAGACCATATCCGACAACCAGGGCGTCTGCAAAATCATTTATTTGCCTGAAAAGCTGCCAAGTTCCGGGCCACGGGATGGTATCATCCTTGACCTAAAGCAGACGGACATGCAAATCGAATCCAAAACCTCGAATGTTATCCATTTGGACAGGATTTTGAAATAGCGAACTATCCAAATGGACAGGATTTTGATGCAAGTTATCGGTCTACTATAAACGACTGCCTAGTTCGTCCAAAAGCTTATGAAACCGAGCCCTCAAGAAATACTTTGCAGCCGCCCTGGACCTCTATACCAGCGGTCGGGGTCAGGACCGAACCCCGCATCATCACCGAAGTCATCGGCAAAGAATTCCACAGCGCAGGCCACCTCGCCTCCTACGCCTGGCTGGCCCCGGTGACCTGGCGCTCCGGGACCTCGATCCGCGGCGACCACCCCTCCAAAAAGGGCAACAAGTCCCTCAAGCGAGCGTTCTTCCTCTCCGCGTTCGCGGCACTGAAGGACCCGCTTTCACGTGCTTGCTACGACAAGAAACGAGCCGAGGGAAAACGCCACAACCAGGCCCTGATAGCCCCCGCACGCAGACGCTGCGATGTTGTCTTCTCCATGCTCCGCGACGGGACGTTCTACGATGCGCCGACAACGAATGGCACCTAGCCCTAATAGCCACGAATGGACAGCAACGCGTCGTCAGCCACCTTCCGCTGCCCAAAAATCAACGACTCGAAAAATTCCAGAGTAAGGTCGCCGGCCCTTTGACGAAGACCTCGTGACACTCCCCGTGGCTATGATTAGTTCAGTCTCAGCGTCCATCAAATTTTCACCACATTCTATGCTCGTGGGCTACGCCAGCCAGCGGGTCAGCGCCGCCAGGCATTCGCGAATGTCTTCCGCGCGGACGTGTTCGTTGTCGCTGTGGGCCAGCAAGGCGTCGCCCGGGCCGAAGTTGACCGCAGGAATCCCCATTTCACTGAGCCTGGCAACGTCCGTCCACCCGTATTTCGGCAGCGGCGCACGGCCCACGGCCGCCACGAACGTGGCCGCCGCCGGCGCGTTCAGTCCCGGCCTGGCACCAGCTGAGGAATCCGTGCACACCAGGTCAAAGCCAGCCAGCAATTCCCGAACGTACGCTTCAGCCTGGGCCGGGGACTTGTCGGGTGCGAACCTGTAGTTGATCTCGACCACGCACTGGTCGGGGATCACGTTGCCGGCGGTGCCGCCGTGAATCCGCACAGCGTTCAACGACTCCCTGTAGTCCAGCCCCTCAACTGAGACGGTGGCCGGCGCATGTTCGGCAAGGCGGGCCAAAATCGGGGCGGCAGCGTGGATTGCGTTCTCCCCCATCCACGCCCTGGCCGAGTGGGCGGCAAGCCCGCGCGTGGTGGCCTCGAAACGAATCGTGCCGTTGCAGCCGCCCTCCACCGTCCCGTTCGTGGGTTCAAGCAGGATGCCAAAGTCAGCATCCAGCAGCTCCCGGTTCTCCCGCACCAAACGACCCAGCCCGCTCTTCGCTGCGGCCACTTCCTCGTGGTCGTAAAAAACAAATGTCAGGTCCCGGGTGGGTTCAAGCAGCGTGGCCGCGAGCGCCAGTTGCACGGCCACGCCGCCCTTCATGTCCGTGGCGCCCCTGCCGTACAGCACCTCACCGTCCCAGGAACTGGGCACAGTGCCGCGCGACCCCGGCGTGGTGGGCAGCGGAACGGTGTCCAAATGGCCCGCCAAAATCACCCGTTCGGCCCGGCCCAGCGACGTCCTGGCCACAATCGCATCGCCGTTGCGCGTCACCTGCAGGTGCGGCATCCCGGCAAGGGCCAGCTCCACGGCGTCGGCTAGCGCGGTTTCATTGCCCGACACGCTTTCAATGTCCATCAGTGAGGCCGTCAGCGCGGCAACGTCGGCTTTCACATCAAGCACGACGGCGGTTTCCTCCCCTTGGGTGCCCGGTGCGGGCGCCGCAACCATCTCGGGCACGGTCGACCCGGCCGTGGGCGGAACCTCCAAGGCGGAGGTGTGTGCGGGGGAAGGGACGGCGGCGTGGCCGGGAAGGTTCGTCATTTCCTTAGTTTACCGGCGCCGGGCCACCCGGAAATATTTCCTGTTCGCTTCCAATCCGGCCCCGACCCGGCTCCGAAGTACTCATTGACAGCCCGCACCGAAGCCCTGCAGTCAGGTTTAGGCAAGGGGGGACAACGGAATTTTTCCGCTTCACACCATGGAGAATCATCATGAACAGCACCTTGAAGTTTGCCAACCGCAAGAGCCTCAGCATGGGTCTGGGTCTCCTGGCTATTGCCGCCCTGGCCATGACCTCCTGCAGCTCCGGCACCACCAGCGACACTCCATCCGCCACGGCCGAATCCCCGATGGCCACTTCCGCCAGTGCCGGTCCCAGCGCCGAGACAATGTCCGGAGGCCTGGTCGGCTCCGGTTGCGCCGCCTACGCAGCCGCCGTTCCTTCCGGCGCAGGCTCGGTTGCCGGCATGGCAGCGGATCCTGTTGCCACGGCAGCGTCCAACAACCCGCTACTGAAGACCTTGACGGCCGCAGTTTCAGGCCAGTTGAACAAGGACGTGAACCTCGTCGACACGCTGAACTCCGGTGAATTCACCGTTTTCGCCCCGGTCGACGACGCCTTTGCCAAGATCCCGGCAGACACCATTGACGGGCTGAAGACGGACTCCGCCACGTTGACCTCCATCTTGACGTACCACGTGGTCCCAGGCCAGCTTGCTCCCAGCAAGATCGCCGGGGAGCACGCAACTGCCGAGGGCAGCAAGCTGGAAGTCACCGGAAGCGGCGATGACCTGATGGTCAATGGAGCCAAGGTCATCTGCGGCGGCGTCAAGACGGCCAACGCCACGGTGTACCTGATCGACACCGTCCTGATGCCTCCAGCCAAGAAATAGGCCGGGCAAGAAATAGACCGGCCGAGGCACAGCTCAGAAGGCAACAACCAGCAATAAACAAGCGGCACCACCATTTGGCGGAGCCGTGAGTACAACACACTGCGAAGGGATCGGGTCCATGGGCACTGAGGGTGCCAAACTGAGTACCATGCGTCTGCCTTGGTTGCGGGCGGTGGAGCCCGCAACCCCACCCACCCATGAGGATCTCATCCGCCTCGTCGCCCTCGGCGACGAGGCGGCCTTCGAGGCACTGTACGACGCAGTTGCACCCCGGGTTTTTGGCCTGGTGCGCCGCGTTGTTCGAGACCCGGCGCAAAGCCAGGAGGTGACCCAGGAAGTTTTCATCGACATTTGGGCACAGGCGTCCCGCTTTGACGCCGACAGGGGCAAGGCAATGTCCTGGATTTTAGTCATTGCGCACCGAAAGGCTGTCGACAAGGTGCGCGCCAGCCAGGCCAGCACCAACAGGGACCTGCGCCAAGGAATCAAGGAATACCGGGACAGTTACGACGACGTCGCGGACACCGTTGAAACGCAGCTGGAGGCTGAACGCGTACACAAGGCCCTCGAGTCGCTGACACAAGCGCAACAGGAGGCCATCCGCCTCGCATACTACGGAGGGTACACACACCAGGAAGTGGCCGAGCTGCTCAAAATTCCAGTCGGTACTGTTAAGACCAGGATTCGTGACGGCATGATCAGGCTGAGGGACAAGTTGGGAGTTGCATGATGGAACAACAATTGCATTTGCTCACCGGCTCCTATGCCTTGAATGCCCTGGGCAACCAGGAACGCAACGACTTTGAACGCCACGCCCTCACCGACCCCCAGACTTTGGAAGAGGTGCGCAGCCTCAGCGAGACAGCCGCGCTGCTTGCCTACAGCACACCTGCCGAGACACCTCCGGCCGAGCTGAAGGCCAACGTCATGGCCGCCATTCGCAACACCCGGCAGCTTCCGGCCTCCGCAGTTGTGCGCGACATTTCCACGGCAAAGCCCCACCAGCCGGGGAGGCGGGGAGGCCGCTGGGTTCCGGTCCTGAGCGCCGCGGCCGCCCTGGCGATCTTTACCGGGGTCGGGGTCGGCGGATGGGCGATCGGACAAAACTCAACGCGGCAGGACATGGAGCAAACCATTGTTGCCATGCAGGCCTCGCAACGGGCGGCACAAGAGCAACAAGCAGCCATGCTGGGCATTGTGGGCGCCCCCGATGCCAAGATTGCCACAACGGAACTTTCCGACGGGGGGTCCGTAACAGTAGCCTCATCCGGCAAGGCCGACAGTGCCGCAGTGATGACTCACGGGCTGCCTGCCCTGCCATCCGGCAAGACGTACGAGCTGTGGTTCATTTCACCGGCTGGCGCCGTGTCCGCAGGGCTCATGGGCGATTCCGACCCTGCCACGCCCGGCCTGCAGATGCTCAAGGGCCCGATGGGCGGGGCAACGCATGTGGGCATCACGGTGGAGCCCGCCGGCGGTTCGGCCGCCCCCACCTCCACCCCGATCGTGGTGCAGGCGCTCTAACGCGATCAGTGGTGCGGGGGCCCCAACCGGTCTAGTCTTTGGAAAGAAGCTGCCCGCAGCAAACAATCTTCCCGCCGGGGCAATCCGGTGGGCGCTTGGCTCGGAAGTACAACAAAGCACTTCCCCCGGCACCCACCTGCGGAGGCCAAGCAAGCGTTGCAAGGAGCCTGACATGGACATGCGAAGAACGGCTAAACAACACCTCAACCGGCCGTCCCCCGGGCGGGGCGCACTCGCGGGCATCGTCTCGGCAGGCGCCCTCTTTGCGGTGGCGGAACTTGCCTCGGCTTTCTTTGGTCCCGCGGCGTCCCCGCTGACATCGGTGGGTTCCACGTTCATCGACTTCACCCCGGCCTGGCTCAAGGATTTCGCCATCGCCACCTTCGGCACCAACGACAAATTGGTGCTGCTCATCTCCTTGGTCGTTGCCGCAGCGGTGTTGGCGGCCGTTGCGGGCGTTGTTGCCCGAAGAAATTTCAGGGCCGGCGCCGCCATGGTTCTGGGCTACTCCTTGGTCATGGGGGTGTGCATCATCACCCGCGCGGGCGCCGGAGTACCTGACCTGATCCCCCTTCTTCTAGGCACCGCAGCCGGTTTGTGGGCCCTGCATTTCCTCAGCCCGGACACCAGTCTGGCGGCAGCGGCAATGCGGCCTACGCCGGAAACAGCTGGAAGTCCGACGGCGACGGCAGCCGACGTGTCCAGCCGCCGCACGTTTTTGGTGAGGTCGGCAGCTGTGGCTGGGGTCGCCGTCGTGCTTGGCTTTGGCGGGACGATGCTCTCCACGGCACGCAACACCGCGATTGCCGTCCGCCAGGCGCTGAAGCTCCCGCCCGCCAGGACCAAGGCCGCCCCGCTCCCCGCCGGCGTGCAGGCCCCGGTGGAAGGTGTCACGCCCTTTGTCACCCCCAACACCGATTTCTACCGGATCGACACGGCCCTGCACGTGCCCGTGATTGACCCGTCGACGTGGCAGCTGCGCGTGCACGGCATGGTCGAGGAGGAGTTCACGCTTGGCTTTGACGAGCTGCTGGCGAAAGATCTCATTGAGTCATATGTGACGTTGACCTGCGTTTCCAATGTTGTGGGCGGAGACCTGGTCGGCAATGCCAAATGGCTCGGCTACCCGCTGCGCGAGGTCCTGGCCCGGGCCAAGCCCACGGCGGGTGCCGACATGGTCCTGTCCACCAGCAGTGACGGCTTCAGCGCGTCCACCCCCCTGCCCATCCTGCAGGACGCCCGCGACGCCATCCTGGCCGTGGGCATGAACGGCGAGCCGCTGCCGCTGGAACATGGTTTCCCGGTCCGCATGGTGGTGCCCGGGCTGTACGGATACGTCTCGGCCACCAAATGGGTCGTTGACCTGGAAGTGACGACCTTTGCCGAGAAAGCCGGGTACTGGACGTCCCGCGGGTGGTCCTCGCACGGGCCGGTCAAGACGGCCTCAAGGGTTGAGGTGCCGCGGGCCCTGGCCCGGGTGCCGGCCGGGACGGTGGCCATCGGCGGCAGCGCCTGGGCCCAAACGAAGGGCATTTCCAAGGTGGAGGTCCAGCTGGACGACGGCGGCTGGCAGCTTGCCGAGCTGGCTGCGGAAGCGTCTGTGGACACCTGGCGCCAGTGGTCGTTCCACTGGGACGGGGCAACTTCGGGAAACCACCGGGTGCGGGTGCGCGCCTATGACGCGGCGGGCAGGATGCAAACCGAAAACGAGGCCCCGCCAGCCCCCGACGGCTCCTCCGGCTGGCATTCCATCACCTTCACCGTGGCTTAGCGGACCGGCACGCGGCTCGGCACAGTTTTTTTGGCACGGTGGCCGGGCACGGCGCCCGGGCACGGCGGCCGGGCACGGTTGCTTGGCACAACTCCGGCCGGCCTTGCCGATAAACTGGATCCATGACTGACACAGCAGCCCCGAGCAACCGTTCCGCCCACGGCTTCGGCCTTGCCACCATCGCCGGCTCCGGCGATGTGTTGGACGTGTGGTTCCCCGCCCCCGAACTGGGTATCGCCGCTACTGCACTGGGCAGCGCCCCGGACGCCAGCGCCGAACTCACCGCACTGGCCGAGGCCGGCACGGACACCGACCGCGACGTGCACCAAAGCGTGGTGTTTGCCCAAATCAACCTCGACGCCGAACCGGCCGACGCCGTCGACGCCTACCTCCGACTGCACCTGCTCTCACACCGGCTGGTGACCCCCAACAGCATCAACCTCGAGGGGATCTTTGGGAAGCTCAGCAATGTGGTGTGGACAAACTTTGGCCCGGCTTCGGTTGACGGCTTTGAACTGACCCGGGCCAAACTGCGCCTTCGCGGGCCGGTGACTGTCTATTCAGTGGACAAGTTCCCGCGCATGGTCGACTACGTGGTGCCCGCCGGCGTGCGCGTTGCCGACGCCGACAGGGTCCGGCTCGGCGCCCATCTGGCCGAGGGGACCACCGTCATGCATGAAGGGTTCGTGAACTTCAACGCAGGCACACTGGGCACCTCAATGGTTGAGGGCCGCATCTCCGCCGGCGTTGTGGTGGGCAACGGCACTGACGTTGGCGGCGGCGCGTCCATCATGGGCACCCTCTCCGGTGGCGGCACGACCCGCATCGCACTGGGGGAACGGGTGCTGCTGGGCGCAAACTCCGGCGTGGGCATCAGCATCGGCGACGACTCGGTGGTTGAGGCAGGCCTTTATGTCACGGCCGGCACCCGGGTGCGCGTCTTGGGCCCCAAGAACGCCGACGGTGAGGACACCGCGGAGATCGTGAAGGCCAGCGAGCTCTCCGGCGTGCCAAACCTGCTGTTCCGCCGCAACTCCACCTCGGGCGGCGTCGAGGTGCTGCCGCGCAAGGGCACCACCGTCGAACTCAATGACAGCCTGCATGCCAACTAGTCCGGTGTCCCGGGGCTCCACGGCGCAGGTGCTGCACCAGGGCGCGGAACCACTTGGCGGCACACCGTGAGGAGCCGGGCAACGATCGGCTGGATCACAGTTGTGGCAGTCACCGCCGGAATCCTCATCGGCGGCGGGGTGTGGCTGTCCAACACCTTCAAAGACGTTTTTGCGCCCGGCCTTTCGCTGGGCTGCAGCGCCACCGTTGGCGAGAACAGCTACAGCCTGGCGCTGGACCAAACGGAAAATGCTGCCCTGATCTCCACCCTTGCCATGCAACGGGGCATGCCTGCCCGTGCCGCTTCCATTGCACTCGCCACAGCGCTGCAGGAGTCCAAGCTGCGCAACATCAGCTACGGCGACCTGGACTCGGTGGGCTTGTTCCAGCAGCGACCGTCACAGGACTGGGGCAGTGTGGAGCAAATCATGGATCCGGTGTACTCGGCGAACGCCTTTTACGACGCCCTCGCAGCCGTGCCCAACTATGCGGACCTGCCCATCAATGACGCGGCGCAAATTGTCCAGCGCTCGGGATTTCCGCATGCCTACGCCCAGCATGAGCCGCTGTCGCGCGCGTTCGCTTCCGCTCTGACCGGACAGACACCGCAAGGTTTGAACTGCACCCTGCCAGAAGCCACGGCCAGCAGCCCGGCCGATGTGGTCGGCGCAGCCGCCCAAGCGGCGATGGGCCCGCTGGCCCAGTTGGACGTCACGACCACCGCAGGGGAAGCCGGCACCAGCCTTCACATTGACGTCTCCGACGCCAATGGCTGGATGCTGGCCCATTGGGCCCTGGCCCACGCCAACCAGCACGGCATCGTTGAGGTCAGCTACGCAGGCCATAAATGGGACCGGAACGCCAATGCCGACGGCCACAACGTGGGCTGGCAGCCAGTCGACTCCACAGTTGGGGGACAGATAGCAATCGTGTTGGCGGCTGCCCCTGCGGGCGAATGACGAACACCGCCGTCTCCTAGACCAGCAGGTCCACCACCGGCTGCACATAACTGCAAAAAATCTCCTGGTCATCGAGCAAATGCGAACTCATGATCAAGCGGTTGGGTTCAATGAACCACGCCCGTTGCTCAGCCAAGGGAACCTCCACAATGGTCAAGGTGAAGTCCCTGGCACTGCGGCCCAATTCCATTTCCCGATTTTGCACCAAATCGGCCAGAATCTTGTGCCCGCCCAAGGTTTCCCGCTGCGCGGCCATCATTGCATACAGCTGCGACTGTTCCCTGGACCAGGTCAGGGCCGCCCCGTAATGGGCGTGGGCAACCCGCTGCAGGGCAGGCATGCCGGCCAGCTCAGGAAAATCGGGAGGGCTGAGGTTTTCCTGGTTCTCGGGAAACACGCGCAGCAGCCTGGCCCACCAAACCTCCCACTGGTCCCGCAGCGCTCCGGTGCCGCCCACCTCTGAAGTCAACATTGTGTGGTCCGCCGCCGTAACAGCGGGCGCCACATGTGACAGTGCGGGGCTGCCCGCCCCCACAAGACCCGACACGTCACGAAGATAAAGCGCCATAAGCATGGGCCCGCACGTATCCATGGTGATTCGCCACCCTGGGCCACCGGTGTGATGCATTGCTTTCGCCTCCAGCCGCCGCAGAATTGGTACGGCAATCCACTTCCAAGATTACTCTGAAGCGGGGAACTGAGCACGGGAAATCCCAACACCCCGTCCATTGCTGCAGGAGCGTTGGTGAAAAAGCAGCCATAGCTGCAGGAGCGTTGGTGTGACGGGCTGGGTTAAGGAGAGTGGCTAAGGTGCCAGAAGGGAATGCAGGTGGCGGCGCAGCGTTGCCCTGCCTTGTTCGGGTGCAGACCAGTCCGGCTGCAGCACCATGCGCAGGCTCAATCCGTCCAGCAGCCCGATCAGCCGCTCGGCCTCATCCACGGGAACCAGTGATTCAGCGGCCAGGGGGCTTCCCATCAGCTGCAGCACCACACGGCCGACAACCGCCCCTGTTGCCCTGTAGTCGTCCTGTGCCGCCTCCGAGAGGCCTGTGTTGGTCCGGGCGTCGAGCATGAATTCCATGTGGACCACGGCATCGGCGCGGCGGGCCTCGTCAAGGGGAAGCAGTTGTTCCAGGACCTGGGCACATTTTTCAATCAGCCCGTTGGCGTCCGTGGGAAGCGGGTCGTCCTCCAGCGTTTCCAATGTGTCCAGTGCGCGCACATGGATCCGTTCGGAGTTCACCCGGAAGGCAAAAACCATCAGCTCGGCCTGGTTGTCGAAATAGTGCCGCACAGATCCGAGTGCCAGGCCTGCCGCCTGAGCCACGTTGCGCAGCGACGCCTGTGTCAGGCTGCGTTCTGCAATGACTTCAAATACGGCGTCTGCGACGAGCTCACGGCGATCGTCGACATCTACAATTTTGGGCACACATCTTTTTTAGCACAGATGTTTCACAAATGCTCAATTGCTGGCACACCGGCCCGGCCGCGCCACGACTGTGGTCATCCGCTGCCGCTGCGGACCGTTTTGAGTGCTGCGGGGGCTGTTGCGGTCATTCGCTCACGGCCGGCCGGGGGCGAATGACCGCAACAGCCCCCTTGCCCGGAGACTCGCCCGGACCGGCGGCGCCACGACAGCCCCGCAGGCCGGGAGCGGCAGGCAACGCTAGTTGCCGCCTGCAGCATTCTTCTTTTTGTCCAGGTACAGCAGCACCAGCAGCACGAACATGATCACCAGCGAGCCGATGAAGAACGGCAGGAACACTGTTTTGCCGACCAGCAGCAGGATGCCCAGCACCACCACCACAATGGGGAAGGCCATGGAAAAGGTGTGCAGCAGCAATGTCGACATTTTCATATTTTTACTTTCGTCCCGGGTTTTGCAATAGAAAAGCGGCGGGCGGCTCCCCCAAGGGAAAGCCTCCCGCCGCCGTCGTGCCTAAAAAGCTTCTACCGCGAAGGGTACATGCGCTCCGGCTCGCCGATGTACAGCTGGCGGGGACGGCCGATCTTGGTCTCCGGGTCCTTCATCATTTCGCGCCACTGGGCAATCCAGCCCGGCAGGCGGCCGATGGCGAACAAGACGGTGAACATCTTTTCGGGGAAACCCATGGCCTTGTAGATCAGGCCCGTGTAGAAGTCCACGTTTGGGTAGAGCTTGCGGGAGATGAAGTACTCATCCGTCAGCGCCACTTCTTCCAGGCGCATGGCGATGTCGAGGAGTTCGTCGTTGCCGCCGAGCTTCTCCAGGATCTCGTGGGCCGTGGCCTTGACGATCTTGGCGCGCGGGTCGTAGTTCTTGTAGACGCGGTGCCCGAAGCCCATGAGCTTCACGCCGTCTTCCTTGTTCTTGACGCGCTCAACGAACTTCTCAACGGGCTCGCCGCTGGCCTGAATCTGGCGGAGCATGTTCAGCACGGCCTCGTTGGCGCCGCCGTGGAGCGGGCCGAAGAGTGCGTTGATGCCGGCAGAGACCGAGGCGAACATGTTGGCGTTGGCCGAACCCACCAGGCGGACGGTGGAGGTGGAGCAGTTCTGCTCGTGGTCCGCGTGCAGGATCAGCAGCAGGTCCAGGGCCTTGACCACTACCGGGTCCATCTCGTAGGGCTCGGCCGGCAGACCAAAGCTCAGGCGCAGGAAGTTCTCGACCAGGCCCATGGAGTTGTCCGGGTACAGCATGGGCTGGCCGATGGACTTCTTGTGGGCGTAGGCGGCCAGCACGGGCAGCTTGGCCATCAGGCGGATGGTGGCCATCTCGACCTGCTCGTCGTCGAACGGATCCAGTGAGTCCTGGTAGAACGTGGACAGCGCCGAAACAGCGGAGGACAGCACCGGCATGGGGTGCGCGTCGCGCGGGAAGCCGCCAAAGAAGCCCTTGAGGTCTTCGTGCAGCATGGTGTGGCGGCGGATGCGCTGGTCAAACTTGTCCAGCTCGGCCGCGGTGGGCAGGTTCCCGTAGATCAGCAGGTAGGAAACTTCCAGGAAGCTGGAGTGCTCCGCCAGTTCCTCGATGGGGTACCCGCGGTAGCGCAGGATGCCCTCGTCACCGTCGATGTAGGTGATGGCGGACGACGTGGCAGCCGTGTTGACGAAGCCGGGGTCGTACGTGACGGCACCGGTCGTCTTCAACAACTTGGACACGTCATAGCCGGCGTTGCCTTCCACGGCTTCAAGCCGCGGGAGTTCAAGTTCTCCGCCGTCGTAGCGCAGCGATGCGCTCGTGGAATCAGTCATGGAGTCCCCTTCATGAGGTAGCCTGCGAAAGGCTTTCGTTAGTTCAGTGCTGGTTTCCGTCCGCGGGCACCCGCTCACGTTGAGGTGATACCCGAGAAAAACTCAGCACATTAAGCGTCCGGTGGCCTAGACGGCTACCTACGAAACTACCGCTTAGTAGCCCTTCAACACTAATCCTGAACCCGCATAAAGCGCAGATTCCGCCAAAATGCTGCTATTTTGCGTTGAGCCGGCTGGCCGCGGCGGCAATGCGCTCGTCACTGCCGGTCAATGCGACACGGATGTAACCGTTGCCGGCCGCACCGTAAAAAGTGCCCGGACCCGCCACAATGCCCAGTTCAGCCAACCGGCCAATGGTGGTCCACGTGTCCTCGCCGGCGGTGCACCACAGGTACAGGCCGGCCTCTGAATGGTGGATGGTGAGCCCAAATGCCTCCAGCGCACCGACCAACTGCTCCCTGCGCGCCCGGTACAGGCCCTTTTGGACGCTGACATGGGCGTCGTCGCCCAGTGCCACCCGCATGGCTTCCTGGACGGGGAGTGGCACGATCATGCCTGCGTGCTTGCGGCTGTTGACGAGGTTCGCCACGATGGCCGAGTCGCCGGCGACAAAGGCGGCCCGGTAGCCGGCCAGGTTTGATTGCTTGCTCAAGGAGTAAATGGCCAGCAGGCCCTCGTTTGAGCCGTCGTTGACACGGGGGTCAAGCACGCTGGGTACGGCTTCGCCCCCATTTTCGGGGTCCCACTGGCCCCAGCCAAGCTCGCCATAGCATTCGTCCGATGCCACGACGGCGCCGATCTCCCGCGCCGCCCGCACCAGCTCCCGGAGTTCGGAAACACCGCGCACAATCCCCGTCGGGTTGCCCGGCGAGTTGACCCACACCAGGCGCACCCTGGCGAGCGTCTCGGCGTCGACCTCGGCCAAGGAATCCGCGGCAACGGAGGTGGCACCGGCAAACACGGCGCCCATGTCGTAGGTGGGGTAGGCAACGGAAGGGCGCACCACCACGTCACCGGCGCCCAGCCCCAGCAGCAGCGGCAACCAGGCCACGAGCTCCTTGGAGCCCACGGTCGGCATCACGTCAACGGGCGACAGGTCCGGGACGTTGCGGCGCCGTGCAAACCAGTCGACAACTGCCTGGCGCAGGGCCAAGGTGCCGTGGGTTGTGGGGTATCCCGGCGCATCCGCAGCAGCCTTCAGGGCGTCCTGGACCAGTGCCGGCGTGGGATCCACGGGCGTGCCGATGGACAGGTTCACCAGCCCGTCCGGGTGCTTGGCGGCGGTGGCCAGATAGGGTGCCAGCGCATCCCACGGGTAGTCGGGAAGCTGCAGGCCGAAGGGCCTGCCGGAGGCGTGCTGCGGAGCCGGTGTCATGGGGTGCGGATCAGTCCTGGGTCTGTGGCGGCAGCGCGGCAATGATGGGGTGGTCGGTGTGCGTGTTGCCGACCTTGGCAGCACCGCCCGGGGACCCCAGCACGTCAAAGAACTCAACATTTGCCTTGTAGTATTCGGCCCACTCATCCGGAGTGTCGTCCTCGTAGTAGATGGCCTCCACCGGGCACACCGGTTCGCAGGCACCACAGTCAACACACTCGTCGGGGTGGATGTAGAGCGAGCGTTCACCCTCGTAGATACAGTCAACAGGGCACTCCTCAACACATGCCTTGTCCTTGACATCCACGCATGGCTGCGCAATTACGTACGTCACGAACCCCAACCTTCCTCACAAATTCTTCCGGCACAGATCGGGCCGGTACAACCATTATCCCCCACGGCCGCCGCACCCGCACATCGACGAGACTTAGTATGAAGTGGTGAACACTGCACTGGACCGACTCGCGCAACTTCCCTTGGGCACCCGCATGGTGGTCCGCCACAGGATTGACGGCGGCCTCAGCGACGCGCTCGGCGACCTCACCGCCCGCGATGACCATGGCTGCACCATCAGCACCCGGACCGGCGCGGTGACCATAAAGTACGACGACGTCCAGCTCGCCAAGGCTGTGCCCCCGCCTCCGCCACGGCGCAACCGGCGAAGCCCCGCCTAGCCAGTTTCAGTTGCGGCGGGGGTATTTGCCCTGGGGTTATTTACGCTGGGAGCGCAGGATGGCCCAGGTCAGCCAGGCAGTCAGCGGGGTCACGAGGGCGATCCCGTACAGCCAGACCCTCCCCTGCATGTTGTCGAAGATCATGCCGAAGGTGCCCAGCTGCATGGACAGCAGCCCCGCCGTGGCATAAGCGGCGGCACCGCACCAGACGACTATCCAGGAGTTCCTGCTCCACAGCCCCACGAACATGCCCAAGGCCGCCAGCAGGACCAGGGCCAGCACCGCGCCATAGGGAACAATGCCTTCTGCTCCGTTGAGGAACCAGGCATGGCCATGCAGCGACGTCCCCAACAGCCCGGCACCCACGCCGGCACCGACCGCGGCAGCAAGAACTGCCCAGCGCCGGGGCGTCGGGAACGAGAAACGGGGCTTGTGCGCCACCGGCGGCTGGGCCGGTTCAGTCATGGGGTCGCGACCCCATCGGCCGGAGTAGTGTAAATCCGTGCCGGATCAAGGACGGTGAATTCCTCCACGGCGGAGATGTCCTTCCAGACGTCGTCGGAGAGCGCATAACGCTGCCCCGCAACAGTAATTTGGGTGCGGTGGGCCTTCATGGCTGCGGTCTTGGCGGCAAGGTCGCCCTCGACGGAAAGCCGCGTCACGCCGGGCTCATGGGGGCGCTCGGGACGGTCACTGACTATCGCATAGACGGCCGGGACTTTCCAGCCGGTCACCACCGCCGCGGCGCCCGCAGGGCCTGCCGGTCCCGCTGCTGCGGCGAGACGCAACGCGGCCATGGTGAGCTCATGCGCCCGCACGTGGTCAGGGTGCCCGTAGCCGCCGTCAGCGGCATAAGTGATCACCGAGTCCGGGCGCAGCTCCCGGATGGCTGCCGCGAGCAGTTCCGCCGTCGCCATCAGGGGGGCCAGCGAAAACGATCCTGGCAGGACCGTGGCGGCGGCTGTCGCGCGACCGTGGGAATCCCACCGCATGCCCGAGTCCCGGAAGACCACTGCGCCGCTGGCGGGGGCTGTAAGTCCCTGGCCCAGCCACATGTGCTCGTGCACGCCCAGCGCAGCCAGCGCTGCGGCCAACTCGTGCTCCCGTACCAACGCCAGCCCTGCGCCCGCATCTTCCGCAGCCGGCTCTCCGGCGGCAAGCTCGTCCTGCTTGACCTCCAGGTGGGCCAGCTCGGGCGGAATGACCTCGCCAAGCTCACCACGAGTGCAGGTGAGCAAAACGACCCTGGCTCCGGCGGCCGCGGCTGCGGACATGGTTGCGCCGGTGACAATTGTCTCGTCATCAGGGTGCGCGTGCACAAACAGGAGTGTGGTGTCCGGCCCGGTCCCAGGCAGCAAAGAAGGTGTGTCCATGGTGTCCAATCTACCCGCCCCCGCACGCGCCTCCGCAATGGGCTGTTCCGCACGGCAGCTCAACGGCGCGGGTCAAGGATGCACGGCAAAGGCCGGCACGACCGGAAGGGTTTCCGTGGTGTGCCGGCCTTCGCCGTGCCATAACTGCGTTTTGGACAGGTTGCGCTAAACCAGAAGCGAGGCTCCCGGGATGGCGTTGAGCAGGTCCTGCGTGTAACGCTGCTGCGGGTTGCTGAATACCTCGTCGGTGGTTGCCTGCTCCACGAGACGGCCCTTTTGCATGACGCACACGTCGTCGGCGATCTGGCGGACCACAGCGAGGTCGTGGGTGATGAACAAATAGGTCAGCCCCAGGTCTTCCTGCAGCTCGTTGAGCAAATTCAGCACCTGCGCCTGCACCAGAACATCCAGCGCCGAGACAGCCTCGTCGCAGATGATGACGTCCGGGTTCAAGGCAAGGGCCCGTGCGATGGCGATGCGCTGGCGCTGGCCGCCGGAGAGTTCGTTGGGGAATCGCTGCATGGTTGAGGCAGGCATGGAAACCTGGTCCAACAATTCGCGCACCTTCTTCTCCCGCGATTTGGCGTTGCCAATCTTGTGGATCTTCAACGGTTCCTCGATGGTCCGATAGATGTTGAACATCGGGTCCAGCGAACCGTAGGGGTCCTGGAAGATCGGCTGCACACGGCGGCGGAAGTTAAAAAGCGCCTTGCCCTTGAGCGTGTTCACTTCCACGCCGTCAAACTCGATGTTGCCCTCGGTGGGCGGCAGCAGGCTCAACGTCATCTGGGCCACAGTTGACTTGCCGGATCCGGATTCGCCAACGATCGCCATGGTGGATCCACGTTTCACGCTGAACGAGACATCATCCACCGCCTTGAAGTCGCTGGACTTGCCCAAGGAGCCACGGAGCTTGAAGACCTTGGTGAGGTTCTTGATCTCCAGGATCGTGTCGCCACGGCCGGCCGGCTTGTGCAGGTGGATGCCGCCGGCCGTTTCGGCAGCCAGGGCTGCCTTGCGGACGTCTGCTGGTTCCATGATTTCCACCGTGGCGGCCGCAGCTGCGGCCGCCAGGGCTTCCTTTGCCTTGTCCGACTGCAACCGCTTGGACGCCAGCGAGGGGGCGGAGTTCACCAGGCGCTGCGTGTACGGGTGCTGCGGGTTGCGCAGGATCTCCAGTGCGGGACCCGATTCAACCACCTGCCCCTTGTACATGACCACAAGTTTCTCCGCACGTTCGGCTGCAAGGCCGAGGTCGTGGGTGATCAACAGCACGGCGGTGCCCAGCTCCGTTGTCATCCGGTCTAGGTGGTCAAGGATCTGGCCCTGCACAGTAACATCCAGGGCCGACGTCGGTTCGTCGGCAATGAGCAGGCGGGGGCGGCAGGCCAGTCCGATGGCGATCAGCGCACGCTGGCGCATGCCGCCGGAGAACTCGTGCGGGTACTGCTTGGCCCTCGCCTCGGCATCGGGCAGGCCGGCTTCCGCCAGCACCTCCGCCACGCGTGCCTTGGAATCCGTCCCGGCCAGGCCGTTGGCCTTGAGCGTTTCCTTGACCTGGAAACCAATCTTCCATACCGGGTTCAGGTTCGACATGGGGTCCTGCGGAACCATGCCGATGGAGTTCCCGCGGAGTTCGACGATCCGCTTTGAGCTGGCTTTGGTGATGTCCTCGCCGTCAAAGATGATCTGCCCGCCGCTGACGCGGCCGTTGCTGGGCAACAGGCCAATGGCGGCCAGCGCCGTGGTGGACTTGCCCGAACCGGACTCCCCCACAATGGCAACGGTTTCACCGGGCATGATGGTCAGGTGCGCATTGCGCACCGCGTTGACCGGGCCGCTCTGCGTGTCAAAGGTGATGGCCAGGTCCTTGATTTCCAACAGCGGTGCATCGTCCGCGCTGGCTGGTTTCCGAGCGTCAGACTTCCCGAATTCAATGGTTGACATCAGGAATCACCTCTTCCTTGCTTTGGGATCGAGGGCGTCGCGCAGTGCGTCCCCGAGCATGATAAAACTCAGAACGGTGATTGACAGTGCAGCAGCGGGCCAAAGAAGCACGCCCGGGTTGTTGCGCACCTGCGGTTGGGCATCCGAGATGTCGTTGCCCCACGACATGACGGACTGGGGAAGCCCCAAGCCCAGGAATGACAGTGTCGCCTCGGCCACGATGAACGTGCCCAAGGAAATGCTCGCCACCACGATGATGGGCGCCAGCGAGTTCGGCAACACGTGCCTCACCAATGCGCTGAAGTGGGAAAGCCCCAGCGCCTTGGACGCCGTGACAAAGTCAGCATTGCGGTTTTCCAGGACCGCGCCACGGGTGATGCGCGCAATTTGCGGCCAGCCAAAGATCACCAGCGCAACAACGACCGTCCACACGCTCTTGTTGTCGCGGAAGGCGGGCAGCTGGTTGATGATGATGGCACCAAGGATCAACGGCAGGGCGAAGAAAATATCACCAAGACGGGCAAGGATGGCGTCGAGCCAGCCGCCGTAGTAGCCGGCGAGTGCGCCCATGATGCCACCAATGATGAGCACGCCAATGGTGGTGAAGATGCCAACCGTCAGTGATGCCCGGGTGCCGTGAATCATGCGTGAGTACACATCGCAGCCCTGGAGGGTGAATCCCAGAGGGTGGCCGGAACGGGCGCCCTCTGCGGAGTCCTCCAAGGTGCAGCTCGTGGGGTCCACGGTGGCAAACCACTGCGGGAAGATGGCCACCACCACCACCAGCAGGATCAGCAATGCCGAGATGATGAACAGCGGCTGCTTGCGCAGGTTGCGCCAGGCCTCTGCCCACAGGCTCAGCGGCGCTCCGCCTTCTTCAACCTTGTCAACGGCCGCCAGGGGCGTTTCCTCCAACGGCGCAACGTAATGTGCAATCACGCGGGTGGAGGTCTTGCCGAGGCGCGGGGCCGAAGTCCCTGATTTCCTCGGTTCAGTTTCAGGCGTCAAATTTTCAGACATAGCGAATCCTCGGATCGAGCAGTGCGTACAAAAGGTCCACAACGAGGTTGGCCACCACAAACACAATGACCAGGATGCCCACCACGGCAACAACCGTGGCGCTCTCGCCCTTCAGAATGGCTTGGTAGAGCAGGTTGCCCACGCCGGGGACGTTGAAGATGCCCTCGGTGACGATGGCGCCGCCCATAAGGGCGCCCAAGTCCGCACCCAAAAACGTCACCACGGGGATCAGCGAGTTGCGCAGGATATGGACAATAACGACCCGCCGTCGACTCAGGCCCTTGGCCGTTGCCGTGCGAACATAGTCGGCGCTCATGTTCTCGCTGATGGACGCCCGGGTAAGCCGGATGACATAGGCGAGGGACACGAGCCCCAGGACCATGGCGGGAAGCACCAGTTCGTTCCACGGGGCACTGCCGCTGACGGTGGGCTTTGCCCAGCCGAGCTGCACACCGACCACGAGCTGAAGCACGAAGCCCAGAACGAAGGTGGGAACGGCAATAACGACCAGGGATGCAACCAGGACGGTGCTGTCAAACAGCTTGCCCTTGCGCAGACCTGCGATAACGCCGAAAAAGACGCCGAAGACTGCTTCAAACGCCAGCGCCATGACGGCCAGGCGCGCAGTCACCGGGTAGGCGCGGCCGATGACGGCTGCAACTTCCTGCCCGGAGAAGGTTTGACCCAAATTCAAGGTCACAAGGTTTTTCAGGTAAAGCCCGTACTGGACCCAGAAGGGCTGGTCCAAGTTGTACTGGGCCCGCAGGGCTGCCTCGACGGCGGGAGCCATGGGCTTGCCGCCGGAAAGCGCTGCGATGGGATCGCCTGGTGTGGCAAAGACGAGGAAATAGACAAGCAGCGTCGCCCCAAAGAAAACGGGAATCAGCTGCAGAAAGCGGCGGAACGTGAACATCACCATAACAGTGTCACCACGCCCAGGGCCCGTAGGCACAAATCGTTCATGAAATTACCTGTTCAATAGTTGTTGGTACAGGGCACCGGGTCTGGTCGGCCAGCTTGCACATAAATGGGCACAACTGCGAAGCCAGACTGGGTGCAAGGTGACACAAAAAGGGAACCCGGCGGTGAGGCCGGGTTCCCCTTTTCATGCCACGGCAGTGAAAACTTCTACTTGGCGGTGACTGCGTAGTACAGCGGCACGCCGTTCCAGCCAAATTGAACAGTGTCGACGTTGTTGCTCCACACGCCCTGGACTGCCTGGTACCACAGGGGCACAACCGGCAGGTCCTTCAACAGGATTTCCTGGGCTTCGTTGAAGAGCTTGTTGCCGGCTTCAACGTCGGTGGCTGCCAAGCCTTCCTTCAGCTTGTCATCGAAGGCAGGGTTGGAGTAGTCGCCATCGTTGGAACCTGCACCGGTGCCATACAGCGGACCGAGGAAGTTGTACAGCGACGGGTAGTCGGCCTGCCAACCGGCACGCGACGCGCCGGTGAGCTTCTTGGAGTTGACCAGGGCGCGCATTTCCTTGAATGTTGCGATCGGGCTCAGCTCGGCCTTGATGCCCAGATTGGTGGAAATCTGGTTAGCCATGGCAGTGATGTATTCCTTGTTGCCGGCACCATCGATGTTGGAGGAGATGGTGAAGACCTTGTCTGCCGGCCACGGTTCGATTGCGTCGGCCTTGGCCCAAAGGTCCTTGGCCTTGGCTGCATCGAACTTCAGCACTTCACTGCCGGGCAGGTCTGCGGAATAACCATCGATCACGGGTGAGGTGAATTCGGTGGCGGCCTTCTTGGTGCCGTAGAAGATCTTGTCGATGATCTGCTGGCGGTCGATTGCCATGGAGATGGCCTGGCGGCGCAGCTGGCCGGCCTCGCCCTGGAATTCCGGCATGTATGAAGGGATTGTCATGGTCGCGTTGCCGGCATAAGCCTGGTTGACAAAGCGGCCTTCGAAGTCAGCCTCATAGTTCTGCAGACCGCTCGGCGGGACCTGGTCCAAGATGTCCAGGTTGTCCGACTTGACGTCCGTGTAGGCGGCGTCGAAGTTGTTGAAAATCTTGAAGGTCACGCCGCCATTTTTAGCTGCGCGCGGCCCTTTGTACTTGTCGTTGGGCACGAGCTCGATGGACACGTCATGCTTCCAGCCACCATCGACCAACTTGTACGGACCGTTGCCAACGGGGTTCTGTCCGTAGGCCTTCGGGTCTGCGAAAGCAGACTCGGGCAACGGGTAGAACGCCGTGTAGCCCAGGCGCAGCTGGAAGTCGGACTCGGGCTGGGCCAGTTCGACTGTGAAGGTGGTGTCGTCAACAACCTTCAGGCCCTCCATCTTGTCCTCGGTGGCGCCTTCGGCGGAAACCACGTCATAGCCCTTGATGGACTCGAAGAAGTAGCTGTTCTTCTGCTTGTTCTTCGCCGCGGCACCGAAGTTCCATGCGTCCACGAAGCTCTTCGCAGTGATGGGCGTGCCGTCGCTGAACGACTGGCCTGCCTTCAGCTTGATGTTGTAGTTCTGGGAATCCGTGGTCTCGATGGACTCGGCCAGCTCGTTTACGAGGGCGCCCTTGACGTCATAGCTCACCAGGCCGGTGAACAGCAGGTCCATGACGCGACCGCCACCAACCTCATTCGTGTCGGCAGGCAGCAAGCCGTTCTCGGGTTCGGTGCCGTTGGCCGTGATGACCTTGGTGGTGTCGCCGGCAGCGTTGCCGCCGTCACCCGAGCCGCCACCACATGCGGTGAGGGACATGGCCAGCACGGCCATGATTCCCAGTGCCTTGGAAGTGCGTGTGAAACGCATTCCGCCTCCTTGATGTTTTATTGGTTTGGAGCGAAATCACCAATGTTGCAAGGTATTCGGGTTCATCTTTGAATCCGAAGGTGTTCCAACTCATACCCCACAATCCTAGCCACCAAATGTTACTAGGAAGTAAACAAGCGCCCTTCTGGGCAGATCTTTACCGAGATGAGACTTTAGACACAGCAGCCCGCCCCGGTGAAAACCGGGACGGGCTGCTGTGGACAAGCTATGAAACTAAGTGCGCGGATGGGCCCACGCGTGGGGACTAGGCCTTGGCGCGGCTGCGGAAAGCCTTGGCGCGGTCGCCTGCGTTCAGGATCAGCTTGCGGATTCGGATTGCCTCCGGGGTGACCTCGACGCACTCGTCTTCACGAGCGAATTCCAAGGATTCCTCCAAGGTCAGGTTGCGCGGCGGGGTCATGTTCTCGAAGGTGTCCGAGGAAGCTGCACGCATGTTGGTGAGTTGCTTTTCCTTCGTGATGTTCACGTCCATGTCGTCGGCACGGGAGTTCTCGCCAACGATCATGCCCTCGTACACCTCGGAGGTGGGCTGCACGAAGAAGTTCATGCGCTCCTGGAGCTTGATCATCGCAAACGGGGTGACGACGCCAGAGCGGTCAGCCACGATCGAACCGTTGGTGCGGTATTCGATGGGGCCGGCCCACGGCTCGTAGCCTTCGGCCAGCGAGGCAGCGATGCCGGCACCGCGGGTGTCGGTCATGAAACGCGTGCGGAAACCGATCAAGCCACGGGCCGGAACGATGAATTCCATGCGGCACCAGCCGGTGCCGTGGTTGGCCATGTTGGTCATGCGGCCCTTGCGGGCTGCCAGCAGCTGGGTGACGCCACCGAGGTATTCCTCGGGTACGTCGATGGTCATGTGCTCCATCGGCTCGTGCGTCTTGCCGTCGACCTGCTTGGTGACAACCTGGGGCTTGCCCACTGTCAGTTCGAAGCCTTCACGGCGCATCTGCTCCACGAGGATCGACAGTGCCAATTCGCCACGGCCCTGAACTTCCCAGGCGTCGGGACGCTCGGTGGGAAGAACGTTCAAGGAAACGTTACCGACGAGCTCCTTGTCGAGGCGGTCCTTGACCTGGCGCGCAGTGACCTTGTGGCCCTTGACACGGCCGGCGATCGGCGAGGTGTTGATACCGATGGTCATGGAGATGGCCGGCGGGTCAACCGTGATCAGCGGCAACGGCTGCGGGTTGTCAATGTCGGTGAGGGTTTCACCAATGGTGATGTCCTCGATGCCGGCAACAGCAACGATTTCGCCGGGGCCTGCCGAATCAGCCGGCACGCGGGTCAGTGCCTTGGTGGCCAGCAGTTCGGTGATCTTGACGGGCTTGACGGTGCCGTCCTGGCGGCACCAGGCAACGGTCTGGCCCTTGTGCAGGGTGCCGTTGAAGATGCGCAGCAGGGCAAGGCGGCCCAGGAACGGGGACGCGTCAAGGTTGGTGACGTGCGCCTGCAGGACACCTTCAGGGTTGTAGGTGGGGGCCGGGATGTGCTCGAGGATGGTCTGGAACAACGGCTCAAGGTCCTCGTTGTCCGGTGCTTCACCGTTGCCGGGCTGCGTCAGGGAGGCGCGGCCCAACTTGCCGGAAGCGTAAACAACCGGAACGTTCAAAACGGCGTCGAGGTCCAGGTCCGGAACTTCATCGGCCATGTCGGAGGCGAGGCCCAGGAGCAGGTCCATGGACTCGGCCACGACTTCTTCGATGCGGGCATCGGGGCGGTCGGTCTTGTTGACCAACAGGATTACGGGGAGCTTTGCGGCAAGCGCCTTGCGCAGCACGAAACGGGTCTGCGGCAGCGGGCCCTCGGAAGCATCAACGAGGAGCACGACGCCGTCGACCATGGAAAGTCCGCGCTCAACTTCGCCGCCGAAGTCGGCGTGGCCGGGGGTGTCGATGACGTTGATCGTCATGACGGTGCCGTTGGCGGAGGGGCCGTCGTAAGCCACCGTGGTGTTCTTGGCCAAAATGGTGATGCCCTTTTCGCGCTCCAGGTCGCCGGAGTCCATGACGCGCTCAGCAACGTCGCCGTGTGAGGCAAATGAGTGCGTTTGCTTGAGCATGGCGTCGACCAGGGTGGTCTTGCCATGGTCAACGTGCGCCACGATGGCGACGTTGCGCAGGTCATTGCGCGAGGCAGTGTTGAGAGAAAGATCGCTCATGCGTGAAGACTCGTTTCAGTTGGGCCCGGCTGCAGGCCCGGAAGGGCAAAGCAGAAAGTCACATTGATGTTTGGCCGTGAAGAATCGGCAGATAACACCATTCTAGTCGTATCGACAAATACGGCCTAGTCACTTTATCCCATGATTGGCACATTTTTTGCCATCCGGGGCCCCCACTTTGCTGCACTGGTGCCTGCACCGGCGGTTTTTCGCGCTTAAAGTACGACGGCGGAAGTTGAGTTTCGTGACGAAACTCACCTGCCGCCGTCGTGCTTTGCGCGCTTTTCGCGGCTGTCCGGCCTACCCGGAAACTGCGAATTGTCCCCTGACCAGGCGTCCGGGCTGTTCGCCGGCCGGGATCTCGGTGACCGTGAGCTGGCCGTCCTTTTGCACGGGCGGAGCCGCCAATTCCCGAGTGCCGTCGGCGTTGACCTTGACGTTCACTGCTGTGATCTCGGCACCCGGGCGGTGCTGGCGGACAATGACCAGCCCGCCGGCCATGCCTTCGGCGTCCTCGACCGCGCTGTTGACTGATTGCGCCATGAAATCAAGGACGTCAATGTCAGGACGCAGCGGCACGCACAAATACTGGCTCAGCGGCCGCGCAAAGATGGCTGCCTTTCCGTGCGGGGAATCAACCACATAGACGGGCTGGGAGGAACTGGCACCAAACCGGGTGACTTCAAGCCACTGGGTGGCCGTCGAGACGATGACTGACAGCACGAGCGCACCGTCAAGCAGGTTGATGCTCTCGCCGTCCGCCTCAGCCATGTCCCGAATGTGCAGTGTGGTCACCCCTGCGCGCACGAGGTCGCTGTCCTGCGGCAAATCGGACAGTGCCAGCACGCTGCGGCTCAGCTCCGCGCCCGGGCCGGGGTTGAAGGAGAGCAGCGCCAGGATTTCATGGCTGGTGATGCGCAGTGCGCTTTCGGGGATTGCTTCGGGGCTCACGGTTCTCGGATTCCTCACGTTGATTGTTCGTGCGCGCCGGGACAGGGCGGCTATTTGACGTGCGACCACTGGGCAACGCTGTGCCACGGGCCAATGTCCAGCGGAGAATATTCCACCCCTGCGGCGTGCTTGCCGGTGGCGCTGAGGGCTGTGCGCTGGAACAGCGGCAGCCCGTAACCGGCCTCAATGACAAGCTTGTCGATCTGCATCTTCAAGGCATTTTGCTTGGCGTCGTCCGGCTCCACCGCCAGTTGTTCGGTGAGCTGGTCCACGACTGTGTTGGAGAAGTTGTTGAGGTTGGAGGCCGCCCCGGTCTTAAAGACCTGCGGCACCTGGACCGACCCCGTGGGGTTGCCCGTCCAGCCATACAGGGCCACGTCGTAGGCGCCGTCCTTCAACGCGGCAAGCCATTCGTCTGCTGTCCGGCCTGCATCGGAGACTGTGAAGCCGGCGGCGGTGGCCGAGTCCGCAATCAAGGAATACTCCAGCACCCGGTCTGGATCATCCTTGTTGTACAGGATCCGCACGGTGGGCCGGGCGCCGTCGAGCAGTTCCTTGGCTTTTTCCATGCCGGGATTCTCCGTTGCGGGCGTCTCCGGCGTCGCTGCGGAAAATTCGGTGATGCCGTTGCTGCCAGCAGATTCCTTGTACGGAACCTGCGCCGGACGGAACATGAACGAGTTCAGCAGCTCCGCATCCGGGTCAAGGGGCTTGGCCACCTGATCAACGACGGCCTGCCGGGGAACTGTGTGCAGAAATGCCTCACGGAAATCCAAGGGCGACAGGACACCCTTGAAGTTCAAGACCACCTGGTCGAAACCCAGCCCCTGGCCCTGCTGGATCTGGACACCCTCGGGCTCCAGACCCGCCAGGGTGCTGCGCCGTTCAGGCGTCACGGCCGGCGAGATGACGTCGGCCGTTCCCGCCTCAAGGGCAGCCACCTGCTTGTCCGGATCCTTCTCATAATGCACTGTCAGGGTGTCAAGCTTGGGAACCGGCCCCCACGCATAATCCGCGTTGCGGGTCAGGACCAGCTCCTTTTCAGCAGTGACTCCCTTGACCAGGTAGGGCCCGTTGGACAAGGCCAGGGACGGGTCGGGCATGCGCGTGGTGTCAAAGCCGGTGTTCCAAAAATTCGACACCTTGCGCAGCGTTGGGTCGGCGGGCACGGGCTTTTCAGGGTCCCCCTTTGGCACGTCCTGCAACATCGACGTCAACGCAGCGGCGTCCGCAAGTCCCGATCGCACCGCCACGATGTGGGCAGGAATGCCGACGGTGGATCCAAGCGCGGTCTCCCAGTCGGAAAACGGGGTTGTGTAGGTCAGAGTCAGGGAGGTCCTGTCGTCACTGATGACAGGAAGTTCAGTCTGGGCCAGGCCGGTGTGGTCCCCTGCCGCATGAAAATATGCCGTCCCAGTGGTGACGGCGAAGTCCTTGTCCAGCGTTGAATCGTTGAAATAGCCCGACGTCGCGGCCCATTCCAGGAACAGGTCATCCGCAGTCACCGGCGCACCATCGGACCATTGCACACCGCTGTTGATGGTGTATTTGATTGTCAGCGGCTTGTCTTTGACCTTTTCGTACTTGCCAAATTTCTCGTTCTTCACGATCTTCAAGTCACTGCCAACGGTGTTGAAGCCTGAGTGCGTGGCGGATTCGATCCGCGCGTTTGTCTGCGTGTCGCCGGTGACGCTCATCGCGTTGAACGAGGTAAACGGCGCACCCTCGAGGACAGTGACGTTGCCGCCGGCTGCAGCAGCGGTGGATGTCGCCGACACGTCGGGGGACGGTGTCGTGTCGGTGCAGGCCGTCAGGGCCAGTGCCAGTGCTGCGGCCGCAGCCAGTACTTTGGAAATGCGTCCGGGCCGCATTCCACCTCCAGGTTTGTCGCTTCAACATGTCATCCGGGACGTCAATGGCGTCGCACAGTCCCGGGAATGGCTCTGCCTGCTACAGTACCGCAGCCATCCGGACGGGCCCCGTACCGGTGCCATGCCTGCACCGGGAACGTGAGCTTTCCCTCACGGCCGGTCGGGCACCTAATAGCCGGTGCTGCCGTCGATGCATTCGCGCAGCAGGTCCGCATGCCCCAGATGCCGCGCGTACTCTTCCAGCATGTGCGTGTAAACCCAGCGCAGGTTCAACTGCCGGCCGTGCCGGAGACCCGGCAGCGGCGCGTCGAGGTCGCCCACACCGGCCGCGTGCGTGCGGACGCGTTCGAGTTCATGGGCATAGGCAGCAACGTCGGCAAGGGCCGTGGTCTCGTCGTAGTCGGTGAAGTCAGCATCGGGGTGCTCCGAGCGGTACCGGGCAGCTTCACCGGTCCCCGCCACAACATTGGAAAACCAATAGCGTTCGACGTCGGTCAGGTGCCGGACGATCCCCGCGATCGTCATGGTGGAGGGCGGCACGGCGGCATGGCACAGCTGCCCCGCCGTCAGTCCGCCGACCTTCAGGGGCAGGGTTTCGCGGTAAAACTCCAACCACGCTTCAAGTGACTCCCGCTCCCCCGCCATGAACGGCGGACCCGTGCGGTTGTCGGCAAGTTCGGGCGTGCGTTGTTCGGCAGGGTTCATGGGCTCAACAGTTCCACACCTTGCCCGGCTGTGGCTTGATTTCGAACGGCTATTCCGGCCGGGCCCTGTTCAAATCGGCACAGTTGGGGGAAGAATGGCTGGATGGTCTTGCGCATCGAAAACCTCTCCATTGACTCCATCATGCCTGCCGAAATGGCGCAGTTCTGGGCGGAGGCGCTGGGCTGGCGGGTCATCGAGGAGGACGATGACGATGAGGTGGCGCTGGAGCCACTGCCCGGCAGCGCCGAAGCCGGGGTCGTCCCGGACATCTTGTTTTTGCGGGTGCCCGAGGAGAAGGCGGTGAAAAACCGGCTGCACCTGGACCTGCGGCCGGATGACCAGGCGGCCGAGGTTGCGCGTTTGGAGGCCCTGGGTGCCACCCGGATTGATATCGGGCAGGGCGCAGACGTGACGTGGGTGGTGATGGCAGACCCCGAGGGCAACGAATTCTGCGTCCTCCGGAACCGGGCTACCGCGGAAGGCGGTCCGGCCACGCCTGTCGGCTGAACCCCGGGCTTTCCGCCGGGAAGGCCGCGGCTTGGACGCCATTGCTCGAGGAGCGGCGTCGCGCCTGGCCGGGTGCCGCCGTCGAGCTTGGTTCAAATGACCTGGGTGGTCTTACGCTTCCGCGTGCTCGTGGCCTGGCCGTACCTTCTGGACGATGAGCATGACGCCGACGGCGGCCAGGCCGATCAACAGTCCGCCGATCGCAGATACCAGGGTGTCACCGAACCAGGTGATGACGGCGCCCAGGGGCTCCAGAGCGTGTCCAACAGTGTGGAGCAGGTCTGCGGGCCAGTGCCAGCCCACCTCGCCCAGGTTGAGGATGGCCAGGTGGCCGCCGACCCAGAGCATGGCTATTGTGCCGATGATGCTGATGACGCGGAATACGGTCGGCATGGAACGGACAATCCCCGTGCCGATCCTGCGCGTGCCGCTTTTGTCGCTGCCCTCCATCTTGATGCCGACGTCGTCGAGCTTCACCAGCAGCGCAACCGCACCGTAGACCAGCGCCGTCATCACCAGGGCGATGATCACGAGGGCACCGAGCCGCATCCAGAAGCCCATCTCCGGGTCAAGATTGGACAGTGAGATGAGCATGATCTCGGTGGAAAGAATCAGGTCTGTTCGTACGGCACCAGCAACGAGCGCCTTCTCATCGCGTGCCCCGTCGTCCTTGCTGGCGTGAACGTGGCCAAACCATTCGGTCACCTTCTCGGCACCCTCGAAGCACAGGTAGATGCCGCCGACAATCAGCAGGTACGGCAGCACCCACGGCGCAAATGCTGTCAGCAGCAGGGCCAGGGGAATGATGATGGCGAATTTGTTGATGAGCGAACCGCGGGCGATCTTGGCCACCACCGGGAGTTCGCGGGCGGGAGTCAGGCCTGCAACGTATTGCGGGGTGACGGCGGCATCATCAATTACCACGCCTGCCGATTTGGCCGACGCCTTCAATGCGGCGGTCAGAATGTCATCAACGATGGCGAGCAAGCCAACAGACATGGTGCGCTCCTTGGGTCTTGCGGTCGGTGTGGTTGAGGCGCCTCAGACCGGCTATGCCCTGATTCTCGGACACCCCAGCGAAAAGCCGCGCAAAAACATCCTAGACTGTGCCACCGAAGCCTGAGCGCATTTCTGCTGGACTCACCGCTACGCCTGAGGCCTGGTTTCGGTCCGTCGAGGACTTGAAAAGTAACTTCCCGCTCCTTTCCGGCCGCCCCGTGGGACGACGCACATATTATGAGAAACAAATGCCGTCCCTCTCCATGAAAGTAGTTCATGCCACTCTCCTCGCAGCCTTTGCGCAAGCTCGGATTCCTCACCATTGGCCTGTTTGACCCGGCAGATCCCGCAGCGGGGCACGAGTCAACTTTGCGGGTCATCGAACTGGGCGAGCAGCTTGGCTTCGACAGCGCCTGGCTGCGCCACCGGCATCTGCAGTTCGGTATCTCCTCCCCCATTGCGATCATGGCTGCGGCGAGCCAGCGCACCTCCCGGATCGAGCTGGGCACCGCGGTGACCCCCGTGGGCTGGGAAAACCCGTTGCGCTTGGCCGAGGATCTGGCCACAGTGGATCTGCTGGCTGGTGGGCGAATCAACCCGGGCCTGAGTGTTGGTGAACCAATGAACTTCGACACCGTGAAGCATCAGTTGTACCCTGATTCTGCCGGGCAGGAAGACTTCAGCTACGCACGAGTGGACCGCTTGGCCCGTTTGATTGCGGGAGAACCTGTTCGGGAATTTTCGGGTAGGCAGGGCGTCGTTGAGGAGTTTTCCAACCGCGTGGAGCCGCACTCGGCCGGCCTGCGGCAGCGACTTTGGTACGGGGCGGCCAGCGCAAAATCGGCCATCTGGGCCGGGACCAATGGGTTCAATCTGCTCTCCAGCAGCGTGATCTTCCCTGGAGCCAATCAGGTTCCGGAGTTCGCCAGCATCCAACAATCTCAGATCCGTGCTTTCCGTGAAGCCGCAGCACACTCAACTCAGGCCATTAGCGGCGCCCGGGTTTCCCAAGGCTTGGTGGTGATCCCTACCGATTCGGCGACACCTACCCAGCAGGCTAAATACCAGCGGTACGTCGAAGAACGCACGCCCCGAACGCTCACACCCCAAGGGCCACGGCGGATGTTGTTCGCCGCGGATCTCATTGGCTCCAGCGCTCAGATTGCCGAGCAGCTATATGCACACGCAGGCTTCCAGGAGGTCGATGAGGTTGCTTTCGCGCTGCCCTTCAGCTTTGACCATGAAGACTATGTCCAGATCCTCACCGATATTGCTACCAAGCTGGGCCCTGCCCTAGGTTGGGCTCCGGCGCGCTAGGGCATCATCCTTGAGGGTGATGCCTCATATGCAGGCGCCGAACATGCCGTCCGTGGGCTGCATGCTTTCCACGATGGTTCGCATGCCCTGTTCCCCGGCCCCGGTGGGAAGGAGCGCATACACATGCAATTGCCCTTCGGCCTCGTGCCACGCCATCTGGCCTCCGGCCGCTTGCACCTTGGCCCGCAAGAGGTGCGCGTCGGGGTTGAGGATGTCGCGCGTTCCGGTGAGGACTGTCAGCGGCCCAAGCCCGGACATGTCCCCGAACAACGGGCTGACCACGGGGTCTCCGATGGGGTCGGCACCGCGCCAAGCCTCCGCCAGCACACTCCCTCCGGGGCGCCCCAGCCACGGGTCGCTGGGCTGCACGACGTCGATCCGCGGGTTCTTCCAGCTGAGGTCCAAGGCAGGCGAAAGCAGCGTGGTGGAGGGAAGCACAATCCCTTGGTCGCGAAGCTCCAGGGCCACCGAGAGCGCAATCTGGCCACCGGCCGAGTCACCTGCCAGCCGCACCTCGTTGCCGGCGTCGAGTTCTGCCCTGACAAGTTCGACGACGCCGTCCCTCGCCTCGCGCGCCGTCCCAAAGGGCACGAGCGGATAGATGGGCACCACGACGCGTTGCCGTGATTCCCGCGCCACGCGAGCGGTCAGCTGCCAGTGCTGGAGCCGGATCTCATTGACCCATCCGCCGCCATGGACATACACGACCACGGATGCCTGCCCCTCTTCGGGCTGGGCTTTGTCCGCCGGCTCCACGTCATACACGGGCCATCCAAGTGGATCCGGCAACCGGCGGTCAACCCGCACACCATACAGTCGCGTCGGCGGACCAAAGGGTTCGGGGCGCAAGGTGCGCTCGCGAATACGCTGGTGTGCGCCCGCCTCGCTGACAAAAGGCCGGTTGGCGCGGGCCACTTTAAGGAACACCGGAATCAGGGATTCGGGAACACGTATGGACAAGGGGGTTCCTCTCGGCCGCGCACGCGAGCATTTTGCTCAGGATACAGCGCCCTGCAATGCGGTGGCTGGATTCACATGAGGCAAAAGCGGCAATTACGCATCGTGGTTTATTGTCATGAACAGACAAGTGGAAGGACGCCAAGCAATGAAGCAGTACCGAATCGACGGTGCCGAGGTGCACGGCATCTCAGACCTGTACGAGCAGTTCAATCGAGAGCTGATGGCCGACGAAGACTGGCGCCTCGGGCAGAGCCTGGACGGGTTCAACGACATCCTCTACCGGGTTGACGGTGAGATCCGCGAGGGTGATCCTGCTACGTTCGTCTGGATCGACCATGCCCACAGCCGTGACGCGCTCGGATTCGATGAGACCCAGCGGTGGCTGCACACCAAATTGTCACAGCCGAATTCCTTCAACCAGCAACGCATCCAGTCGGATCTCGACGAGCTGCGGAACGGACTCGGGACGACGTACTTCGAGCTCATACTCGAGATCTTCGCGGATCACCCGCTCATCGAGCTCCAGCTGCGCTGATCTGCCGACTTGCGCCGTGGAGATGGTGTGCAGCCTGTGCATTGATGGCCTGCTCCAACTCGGTGAGTCCCGCCCACGCGACAACGAGTCCGCCCGAGAGGAGCCGATACGTCTTGAAACCCCACTTATGCCCTTGCTAGCCTGACGAGACGGACCGTTTCGTTGGAGGGAACCATTCCATGACTGACTCATCACGCACTTCTCGCACCTGGCTCATCACCGGTGCGGGCCGCGGTCTCGGCCGGGCGTTTGCGCAGGCCGCCCTGGAACAAGGAGACCGCGTCATAGGAACTGTCCGTTATGCCGGAGCCATGTCGAATCTGCTGGCCGACCACCCGGACTCGGCAAGGGAAGTCCTCCTCGACGTCCGTGATGCAGCCGCAGTCGCCGCCGCCGTGGATCATGCGGCGAGTTTCTTCGGCGGCCTCGACGTTGTCGTCAATAACGCGGGCTCCGGTTTCGTCGGAGCCATCGAAGAGGTCAGTGAGCAGCAGGCCCGTGATCATCTAGACCTGAATCTGTTCGGCGCAATGTGGGTCTGTCAGGCCGCAATCCCACACCTGCGGGCCCGTGATGGTGGCGATATCGTGCAGATTTCGACAGTCGGCGCCATCGGCTCGATGCCAACGTTCGGCCTGTACAACGCGGGCAAATGGGCACTCGAAGGATTCAGCGAGGCCCTTTCCACCGAGGTCGCCCAGTTCGGGATCCACGTGACTATCGCCCAGCTCGGCGGATTCGCGACCGATTGGGCCGGTTCGAGCATGCAGTTCGCAGCCCCGAAATCGGCGTATGACGAACTTCGTACAGCCGTGTTTGGCACCGCGGAGATCCCATGGCCCGCGGTCGATCCCGATGCGCCGTCGACAGATGCCGATCCGTCGCTGGCGGCGGAGCTGCTGGTCGCCCACCTGTCAGACCCTGGCCGCCCGCTTCGGGTGCTGATCGGCGACGACGCACGTGACCATGCTGCCCTGGCGTACACCGCCCGCCGGGATTCCTACGGCGAAGGCAGTACTTTCAACTGGCCGTCATGAACAGCAACCTCTCGACGACGTGACCACTTCAGGCGCGGTCTTTCCTGTTCCACAGCTGATGCGTCAGTCCGCTGGCCGTGCTGATGGATTCGACGCTGAATCGGTCTTCCAAGCCAATAAGATGATCCCAGATCCGGACACCGGTGCCGAGCACGATCGGAACGATCACCACATGCAGAAAGTCGATGAGATCAGCCTGCAGGAATTCGCTCACTGTCGACGGCCCGCCGCCGATCCGAACGTCCATCCCACCGGCCGCTTCCTGCGCCAGACGAAGCGCTTTCTCCGGCGACGCATCTACGAAGTGGAAGCTGGTGCCGTTGGCGAATTCGAGTGTCTCACGAGGATAGTGAGTCAGGATGAACACCGGAGTGAGGAAGGGCGGCGCGTCTCCCCACCATCCTTCCCAGCCGTCGTCGGGCCAATCTCCCGACTGCGGACCGAACTTACGGCGGCCCATAATCTCCGCCCCGATACCCTGGCCCCACATGCTGAACATGGCCCGATCCACGGTCACCGGGTCGTTCATGCCTTGAATGCCATGGATGACGCGTCCGTCGAACTTGCCGAAGAGCGCCCCTGCTTCACCGATCGGCTTTTCGAGCGTTACGTCATCACCAGCCGCATACCCATCCGACGAAACGAACAGGCTGTGTACCCGCGTCCGGGCCATGGCAACTCCCTGGGTCGTTGAATTCTGGAAACGCTTGAACCCTAGCCCAGAGTGATTCCCAACTGCAATCATTTTGGAGCTCAGGTGTCCACAAAATGGCCCCAACCAGTGTGCGCGATCATCTCAGCCGCGGATCCCCTGCGCTGCGCGTTTTCCCCGAACCTGCTCAGGCCGAGTCTGCTGTGGAGGGACCGGGCCGGTCAGGCCGGCACTGACGAAGTCTGCAAGAATGAATCGTAGGGATGGCGTCGCCTCCGCTGGGCCCGACGCGCCAAACAACCGTTGAAAGCACAACCGCGAAAACTGGTATGAACTATCGATGAGAGCGAAGACAGCACTCCCATGAGGAACTCACCATGGCACAAGCAGCCATTCAAAGAATTCACCAGTTCGGATATGCACCATTCACCCAGGATGGACAAGAGCATACTCCTGCTCTTGTTGGCCTCGATCTTGCTGCCGATGGGCCTGTACTTGATCCTCAACGACCTTCCCGACACGTCGAGCGGCCGTGCACAGATCATCCTCAGTGGGACGCCTACGACCGTTGGCGCGCTGGTTCTCATCTACGGCTGCGTCGGGGTAATGACTGCGTGGATGGGCATGGCGCGCAAGGGCAGCAACGCGATCGATCTGAAGATCTCCGCTAGCGGCATCACCGTGCGGGGTGGTCACAAGATCCCCTGGGCATCCATTTCCCGCGTCACCAGCATCCGGTACGACAACATTGCCAATATTCGGCTCTTGTGGGACCGGGCCGATCTGAACCGCGCCTTCGAGCTCCGTTTCAACGATCCCCTGGACATCCCTCGGCTCAAGATGAAAGACGGTGTTCCGTGTCTGAAAATCAACGTGATCCACTATCCCGCCGTCGATTACATGCGCCTCTATGAGGCCGTCATCGCCGAGTTCGAGCACCGAGGCATTCCGGTTGACACTGAACGAAGGCTGAAGCATACGTAGCCACGTCTCGGCGCGAGCGGCTTCGACGGGAGCGAGATCGCGGATTGCGCGTTCAGTGGAGGCGTACCACTGCCCCGAGCTGCTCGACATCGCCAATGTCTCGATACTTCATGCCCGCGTGTGACTTGGTGGTCTCGACCAGACACCCGATCCCCCTGCCGGAACCAGAAGTTGAACCGGAAAGCGACTACACGTTAAAGCGGAAATCCACCGCGGTCCGTTCCTTGCGGAACATCTGCGCGACAACGACCGGCCGCACCCAGATGCGAGCCGTCGACTCCACACTGCCGGAAACGTATGCCGCCGCTTCACCGGTGGGCTTGTAGCCGAGCCTCACCCAGAATGGCTCGACCAGGTCCGCATTGGTGTCAACGATCGACAAACGGAGTGTCTGGATGCTCGGGTTCTTACCGATCAGGTCGATGACAGCCTCATGCATCATGCGACCGAGACCCTCACCATGACGGGCGCCGTCCGTGACTAGCAGGCCGATATGAGCGACAGACGCGGCGGGCCATCCGATGATGACGTCCGCGAAGGCGGCCAACTCCGGACCGTTCCACAGACCGAGATCCACCTTCTGCGAGACAGCCACATCCGGAGGCAACGCGGAGAGCACCTCGACCGCAGCTGTCGGAGTCGGCACGGAACCCTCAACACGACGCGAGTACTCCGCGTTCGACTCCAAGATGCGCTGCACAGACGCGGACTGGCTCCGGCGGATGACCTTTGCTTCCATCAAGACCTCTTAGCTGTTCGGTTCGGTCACGTTAGCAGAAGCCCTGAAGCTCATGACCATAGCGCCCCGGCTCGTGGCTGCAGACGTTGAATCTAAACCCCACTACGTTCCGGTACGGAGAACCGTCTGGACGAAGGCGGGACGTTCCGGGTACTGCAGTTCGGTCACCTTCACCATGTATTCGCGGGCCGCACGGGTCCGTCGGTTTCGATTTTGCTCTGTTGCGTCGACACGTTTGCCGTCACCTGAAAGTTGCACGATGGCTGGGCAGAAAAATGCTCAGCTACGTCTCCGGGCGAGAACTATGCCACCCGGAACCACGTCGTCTGGCCGGAAGACGGACTCGGACTCGATCTGGAAGTTGGCATCGCGCAACCAGTCAGAGATCTTGCTGGCCTGTCGAAAGTGAGTATCGACACTGATCGGCTGGCCAGTATATCCACTGGAGGCGTGCTCTGTATTGTCCCCGACGTGAAAACCGACGAGCACGTGGCCCCCGGGTCGCAGGACACGATGAAACTCTTTGATCACACCGGCCATGGCGTGGTCAGGAACGTGGATCGTGGACCAAAAGGCCACGATGCCGGCGACGGAGTGAGCGGCCAGATCGAGGTTCGTCATCGTCCCCACCTCGAAGTGCAGATCTGGGTAGGCACGCTGGGCGATGGCGACCATCGTGGGTGAGAGGTCGATCCCGAACGCTTCGGTACCTGCATCCTGAAGGTACCGCGTGACATATCCGGGGCCGCAACCTACGTCGGCCACCCGCCCGCCTCCTTCGCGCTGGACGAGTTCCACGAACACGTCCAAGTGTGCCCGCAGGTGTGGATGAGCTTCGAGCAGCCCTTGGACCTTTTCTGCGTAACCGGAGGCATCGATGTCGTACGAGGTCCGGGTATCCGTCAGCCAGGTGGGCGCGTCACGTGCCGCGTTCTTGTCACTCATCGGCGCCTGCGGCTCCGGATGTGACGGTCTCGCGATTTCTCCGCAGGTGGTCGACAAGCGCAGGTATGACGACACCCCACACCTTCGGCGGCGGCGCCTCGTGCCCCATGCCATGAACACGCAGCAACGTGGCGTGCGGAATCATGTGGGCGAGTGCCTCCCCGTGGGGCAGCGCGAATAACGGGTCCGAGTCACTGTGAATGACAAGAGTCGGCATTGTGACCGTCGACGGGTCCGCCTCGGTGTCGCCTGCAACGAGGAAGTGATTGAGCATCGAGGATTCCATGCTCTTCGTGCGGCCAAACTCGATGGTGGCGATTGCACGGATACGGTCTTCATCAAAGCCGAACGACCCCCCATAGGGGCGCTCGGCTTCGACCCGGTAATCAATGACGGTCGAGGCGACGTTCCAGTTGCTCACCACAGGGAGTTCGTTCTCCGCCGCGCCCAGGCTCACGTCAGGGAGGGGTAGCTCTCCCGCGTCACCTCCGATCGGTGACGACTCGATGAGACTGAGCGTTCGAACACGCAGCGGCTCGGTGGCACCGGCGTACTGCGCGATACCGCCACCCATCGACAGACCCACGAGATGTGCCGCGTCGATGCCGAGCGCATCAAGGATCCGAAAAGCATCGTTTGCCAAGTCAATGCCCACGTAGTCCGGTCTGCCCGGCGGGCTCGTCGTCGACACCCCGGTATCCCGCTGGTCGTACCGAATAACGTACAGTCCTTCCGCAGCGAGGATCTGACAGAAGTCCGGGGTCCACCAGTCCATGGATTGGGTGGCTCCGGCGATGCGCAAGACCGGAGGGGAACTCTTGTCGCCGAACTCGTCGACCGCCACGGAGACGCTATCGAACTCGAGGAGTTTCATGTCTAAAGCATCCGTCCCTCGACCCTGCCCGGTCAATGTGTTCATGGAGGGTGATTGAAGCGAGTCGCCACGACGGTATCTGCTGATGGCCGGCAGATCAACAGGCCACACCTGAACCGGTTGGCTCCAATTGGCCATCAGGTTGGTGACACTCGGCTTTTGGGCTGGGATCGTCGACGACGGATGGTTAGGCTGGGTGGATGGCAACAGTTATCCTCGTGCGGCACGGCCGCTCCACAGCCAATGCCACTGGACTGCTGGCCGGTCGGGCTGTCGGCGTCAGCCTGGACCAGATCGGGCAGGATCAGGCGGCCCTGACCGGAGACCGGCTCGCGCCCGTACCCCTCGTCGGGGTGGTGTCGAGCCCGCTTGAGCGTTGTCAGCAGACCGCCCAATTCATCCTCGATCGCCAGACCGGTGCGCCGTACGCGCCAGTTGATCTCGACCTCACCGAATGCGATTACGGCCAGTGGCAGGGCCGCACGCTTAGTGATCTCGCGACAGAGGATTTGTGGCCGGTTGTCCAGTCGCAACCGTCCGCCGTCGTCTTTCCAGGGGGTGAGTCCATGGCAGCGATGCAGACCCGGTCAGTGGCAGCGATTCGGCGTCACGATGCAGCATTCGAAGCCGAGCACGGGCCAGAGGCCGTGTGGGCGGCAGTCAGTCACGGTGACATCATCAAATCAATCCTCGCTGACGCTCTCGGCATGCACCTTGACATGTTCCAGCGCATCAACGTGGGCCCCGCCTCCATATCGATCGTGCGTTACGGCGCCAGTCGGCCGAACGTCTACGCCACCAACACCGATGGGGGCGATCTTTCGTGGTTGTCGAACGGCATTCACTCTGGCGATGCGCCGGTGGGCGGCGGCGCGGGGCAAAAGACGCCGTGAACCTCTTGCGCCTAGAATACTGACATGCATACACGTGTTCATGAGTTCTCCTGGCCTGATCGGGTCGTCATTGGCACCATTGGCTTTCCGGGGGCGCGCACGTTCTATCTGCAGGTGCGCGCAGGGAAGCAAGTCTTGAGTATTGCCATGGAGAAACAGCAGTCGGCTCAGCTCGCGGAGAAGATCGACGAAATTCTCGACCAGCTCATCACCGTCGAGGGCAACCCCTTCAGCATTCCCACGGGTACTCCCATTGAACTTGTCGACAATGACCCGCTCGAGGCCGTCCAGGAACAGTTTCGCACTGGGGCAATGAGCTTGGGGTGGGACCCAACCACGGCCCAGATCGTAATTGAGGCCCGCCCCGTCACCGATGACGATCCCGATGCTGATTCTGATTCCGAGGACGACGACGAATCGCTTCAGGAGGGCGGGGCCAACGAGCCCGAACTGCTGCGCGTGCGAATGCCGGTCGGCACCGCCCGTGCATTCGCCAAGCGCACCCGCGAGATCGTGGGTGCTGGACGTCCGCTGTGCCCGCTCTGCGGTTATCCCATGGACGCCGACGGACACATCTGCCCCCTTCCCGAGGCCTGATGCCAACACCGGACCTGGTGACCGCCGAGCTGACGCTCACCGGCCGCATCACGACGGCCTCAAACGCCACATTTCTTGGCAGCATCGGCGACGAGGTGGTTGTCTATAAGCCGATGGCCGGCGAAAGTCCGCTGTGGGATTTTCCGCAGGGAACGCTGGCCCACCGGGAGGTGGCCGCCTACCTGGTCTCGCAGGCCTTCGGTTGGGACGTCGTGCCTCACACTTGGCTGCGTGATGGTCCGATGGGCGAAGGAATGGTGCAGCTCTGGAAGGAGCACGACCCGGACCAAAGCGCCGTGAACCTGGTCTCGATGGACCGCGTGCCGGAGACGGGCTGGAAACAGGTTCTCGAGGGACGAGATGAGAACGGACGGATGGTCGCCCTCATTCACGAAGACTCGCCGGCGCTCCGACGCATGGCGGTGTTCGACGTCGTCGTCAACAACGCGGATCGAAAAGGCGACCACATCCTTGCCATGACGAACGGACACCGGCACGGCGTGGACCACGGACTCACCTTTCATCGTGACCACAAGCTGCGCACGGTGCTGTGGGGATGGCTGGGGGACGCTCTAACCTCCGACGAAGAAGAGGGCCTGGATCGTGTCAGTGAAGGACTGCATGGTGAGTTGGGCCGCAACTTGGCGAGCTTGCTCAGCGCCGAAGAAATCGCATCACTCGCCGCGCGCTGCGCCCAGTTGCGCTTGGCCGGACGGTTCCCGGCTCCGGGCGGAGAGATGCCGGCGGTGCCCTGGCCGCTGTTCTAAGGGAATTACGGCTGCTGGCTTCGTGGTCTGCGTCACGTTGGGTCGTCATCTACTGGCGCGTCCGCGGGGCGGATCCAACGCCAGGCAAGAACGATGCAATAAGTACTTGATCCGACTTTGGTTGCGGCCGCCATCGCAAAACGTTTCAAGGCGGCCAGGACCTACACATTGAACCTAAATTCCGCCGAGTTCCGTGACTTACAAAACATCAGACGTCGACGTCGGAGTGATCGAATGCTCCGACATGTGTGCCAAATCCGGCGACCTCAGTACACGTAGGGCACATCGCCGAGTGGCTGAGGCTCTGAGTTCCGAGCAACCCACTCGACGGCAAGCTCCGAAAAGCGATCCAGCTCAGCCTCTGTGCCTCTCCCTGCGCGTACTTCACGTGCGAGCGTGCGCGCTTCAATGAGCGCATCCGGCGAAAGTCCGGCACGGGTACTCAGCAGACTCACGGTTTTATCGACCATCGCCCGGTAATCGGCGTTCCAATTAGCCCCTCCGTTGCGGAACATCTCATCGGTTACCTTGCCACTGATCCGAATGACCTCACCCTGCTCGGTCGCTGCGGTGCCGACCCCCGCGACCAGCAGTTCCCACAGCGCTTTGTGTTGCTGTTGCCAATGGCCGGGCTCGACGACAATGGCGGCCGCGCCGTCGTGCATCACGCGCGCCCCGACAGGAGCCACGTCGAAGATCGCATATAACTCTTCCAGAGCTGACTGCGCAGCGTCGAGCTGGTCCGCGGCAAAGACCGCGCGATAGCGCTCGAACCCCTGCCCGATCCGCTCGACCGTGGTGCGCATCTGGTCCGTGATCTGGGCCCCCTGCGCAATGAGGAGGCGGGCAATGCCGACCCCGTCAGTGATGCGGCTGTTCTCGACCCGCCGGAGGGCCCTTTCCAACAGCGTTCCCGGATTCCAGCCGTCGCCCGAGACCGCTGCACCGCGTTCGGCGAGCAGGCTGGCAGCCCTCACTTTAAGCTCGATGACGGCGTTATGGTAGGCAGTACGACCGGATTTGTCGGGGGCCTCGATATCTGCCCCGAGCGACAGAAGCAGCCCAATCTGCTCGACTGGCTTCTGCATGGAACAGTGCGCGCGTTCAGCCAATGCCGTGTGACCACGAGCGTCGCAAGAATCGACGTCGAGTCCCTGATCAACGAGCCACACAATCAACTCATCGGGGCAGTCGCGAAAACCGAGGGCCGTCGACTTGGCATACCCGCCGCGCGCATCGATCTCGCAGCGATCGAAGACCGCAATGAGCTCTTCGAGCGATGCCGAGATGAGCATCTCGCCAAACTCTTTGGGGAGTGTCTTGCGCTTTCGAGCCATAAGTGCGGCGCCTTCCGTGAGCGGTCGTCATGTTCCTCGGGGCGCAGTGGTACACACCAGCGAAGTCGTTCTAACGTCCTGGGTTGCTCCCTTTCAGTCATTCTCGCACGCGGGCGGAGATCCGACAGGAGCCGAACCCGTCACGCGATGGTTCGGAGAAATCCGGACGATGCACAAGCATCTACCCCACCCACCACAAGTATGAAGAGCCCGTTCTGGAGCGTTGATCCTTGTTCGTATCTGGGTCTCAGACGTTAAAGCGGAACTCCACCACGTTCCGGTACGTAGCAACCGGTGTTGACGATTACCGTCAATTCGATGAGCATTGATGGCAAGCCAGACACGCTCCGCATGTTGCCGATGCCCTCACCCAACTTCGAGCGCAAATCAGTGGAGGCTCCGCAGGGCATCTCCAAACTCTATTCATCAGAAGGAATCGATCGTTTCATACCCCACAGGTGCAGGGTTCGAACATCGAGTGTCCCGAGATTTTGCGTTCAGACTGCCGAGTGAAGGACGTTACAACGAGCGCTTTACGTCAAACGACTTGGCAGCGATCAGTTGGAACAGTCTTCCATCATGCTTCCGTTCGTCAATCTACTAGATGCATACTGAGAAAATGAGCCAACTAAATGAGCCGCTCCCCACACTCCTCGATCAAGTCTCAGGAGGAACAGATGTGACCTACGGTGACCTAGCCTTGATAGGTGCAGCACTATTGACAACAGTGACGTCAGTGGCCCAGCTCGGCTGGGCTTCGCCTGGAAGTAGCCTTGATTACAGTTCTAAAGTGTCGGAGTCTCACCACATGATCGTGCGCGATTTCATCGCGTGGACATCCCACCGAAAGTCCCTTGCTGATGGATGCGAAGAGCGACTACGCGCCTTCGTTGACGATAGTGGTTGGACGAGGCACGTCTTAAATCAAATGAGTAAAAATTTAGGCTTCTAGAACTAAAATTAGTTACTCGCGAAACGCTTTCAGCAATTTGTTCTGGAGCGACTACCAGTCACGCCTCATATCGCCATTACATGTCAACGTCGCGACTCCAAGCAGCCAGGCCCTACGGTCCGGGTTCTAGCTCGCTGCAACGGCTTGATCTAGCCAAAACCCCATCGAATCAAAAATGCCCGAGATGCATGAAGCATCCCGAGCATTTCACTAGCTGTTCGAGCGTAACTAGACGTTGAACCTAAATTCAACGACGTCGCCGCACAGAGAAACGTCTCGCCGAAGCCATAGAGACGAATATCTGACCAAGTCCAGTGCGGAGCCGGTCCGACCAGTACCGTAGTGTACGACGCATATGGTTGAAATTCTTTAGGAGTAGGTCCCATGCTCGATTTCACTGCAGTCGATTTTGAAACGGCTAACTCGTTTCGTGGTTCTCCATGTTCGGTCGGGCTTGTAAGAGTCCGTGACGGACGGGCAGTAGACAAGCAACACTGGCTGATCCGCCCGCCGGAAGGCGCTGATTGGTTCGACGACTGGAACACAGCGATTCACGGGATCACTGCTGAGATGGTGACCAACGCTCCTCGCTGGAAGGAAGTGCTGCCGCAGATCGTCAACTTCATCGGTGACGACGTGGCTGTGGCCCACAACGCAGGCTTCGACATCGGAGTCATCCGCTACGCCTGCGAGGTGGACAACATCGAGTGGCCCGAAATGCGCTTCCTTTGCAGCCTCGTTATGGCCCGTCGAACCCTAGCGCTCCCGACCTATCGACTGCCTTTTGTGGCCGCGTCACTGGGCTTCGAGTTGGAAAACCACCACGACGCCCTAGCGGACGCGAACGCTGTGGTCGAGATCGTCGCAAGGCTCGCAACGCAGCGGGAAGTCACCGACGTCGCTAGCCTCGCTGCGGCCGTGGGTGTCCACCTCGGGCGCGTGGGCAGTGGCATCCACCGCGGCTGCGTCGCGAACGGCGCTGGCGACCGCGGATTCACCCCCATCGAAGTCAACGCGGACGCCGACCCGAGTGGTTACCTACACGGTCGCGTTGTGGTCTTCACGGGGGCGCTCATGTCAATGACGCGGGATGTAGCCCGGCAGGAATGCGCCAAAGTCGGCGCGATCCCCGAGGAGAACACTACGAAACGAACCAACGTCCTGGTAGTTGGAGATATCAACCCTGCGGCGCTGCGCCCGGGATCGGACGTCACGGGCAAGACGCGAAAGGCGTTCGAATTGCAGGACAAGGGTCAGAAGATAGAGGTGATGACGGAGGATGACTTTCTCCGCTGCCTCGACGGCAACCGTCTTGACGGCGCTGAGGTCCTTCTCGACGATAGCTGCCGGCAGACCGCGGAGGCGGAGCCGCACCCTGCGATTTCCGCTCCGAAGCGCGGACGAAGCTCTCAGTCGACCATGCGACAGCCACCGGAGCAACCAAACCCAGCGAGGGCCCCGAAACCACTGCGCAGGACTCCGGTCCCCACCGATCAAGCCTGCTCGGTCGAGGACTGCGAGACTGTAGCCGCGTTCAAAACTCGGAAGAAGCCGACTTGGTGCGCGGTCCACATCGAAGACATTCAACGCATCGGCGGGCTCCGCCCGCTGGAATCCTTTACGCATCCCGACGACTGGCAGCTGACAGAGTGCATGAACTGTGCGGTGCAAGCGCATTACCGCTTTAATTACACGCTGGAGAAGAACAGCTGGAGCGAGCCGACCTGCCGTGCCTGCTACTGGCGCAAGTGGGCCAAAAAAGCAAGGGGAGATTGGGCTGAGCTCACTCCAGCGACCTTCGAGGAAACCAAAACATACGTCGACGGACACGGATTCGACTACCTCGGAGCACTCACCGCACCGTCATTAAGCGACGATCCGCACCTCACGAAGTGCCGTCGCTGTGGGAAGATCAGCGCCCAGAGACTCGGAGACATTGGTTTCGGATGTACCTGCCAACCCCGAAACTAATTGCTCCGACTCACCGTCGGACTTGCATCGAGGGGCCGCGCACTTCGACCTTAACTATCCTCGTCGAGCACTGGCGCACGCGGCACAAAACACAATTCCACTACACATTGAATCTAGATTCCACCACGTTCCGTCGCTGAGGAGCATCTGCGGTAGTGCGTCAGACGAAGTGTCGACTCCAGAACGGATCGTTCGCCCAAGACTCAGGGATGCCCATCCCTGAGCGGTTCATCTGAGGTCGATCGCTTACGAGTTCGTGAAGCCTCCGCGCCCAACTGCTGCGCGGCGACACTGTGTCGAGCACGGACTGGAGCGATACAAGAACCGGATACAGACGCTTCCTAGACCGATCGGGAAGAGCCTTGGAAGTCGCGAGCCACGAAACTTTGGGCGACGTCGGGATCACCGGGTACACACCGAGGCCGACGTTCCACAGTCGCCCATGGTGCGCACAAACGTTTCGCACCCTAACGTAAGTCCGTAGCCAAGACTCCATCACTGGCGCAGTCAGGCCAATGCTAGTGGCGACTGCGGTCTTGTCCAACCTTCGGCTTAAGTTGGTGATCATGTTGTCCAGTTGACCGAGTGTGAGCGTCTCCACCATGAGCCAGGACGGCGGTAGTTCGGGAGATCTATAGGTCGTCAGGTAGTGTTCCAACGCCGATCGATGATTGAGTGAACCATCTTCGGATTCAGGCTGCCCAGTGAGGCGTGCATCAGAGGTCTCGCGGATGATCTTGAGCAGTCTGTCGTGCTTACTTCGGTCGCGGAAGTGTGATGCGTCAAGATACCAGTGCGAATCCCCGTAGGTCGTCGACATATGGTCTGTGAGCGCCGCGCGTACCGCAACCTCAACCCGTTCTAACGCATCCATCACCAGCAGCCGCAGCGCCCGATCGAATACATAGAGACCCAGCACGTCGTCGAACGTCGTTCCATCACGGAACACGTGATCAGGCCGGCCTATCTGGAAAGGGATCATGTACGGCGAAAGTCGGTAGTACCCGATGTGCCGTAGGTATCTTCTCGCACGCTCCATGTCTGGGATTTCCAGACCGCGCGCGGCTAGGCGTCCGGCCAGTTCGCCAAGATTCAGTGGCGGCTTGTCATAGCGGAGAGTGCCACGAGGCCGCGGCATTCGAGGCATTTGCGTTCCCCTGACCCGAGATAGAAAAATCCCCCAAGTGCGCATCGTGGAGAGGCGTGGGGGATATAGTGGGTTGAGCATATCACGAGCGGCCGCCAGTGGGACGGCCAAGCATCGGATCAGAGCTCAACTACACATTGAATCTAAACTCCACCGCGTTCCGGCACGTAGCAACCTCAGCTTATGACCCTCGTATCCTGCCACCCCGAAATGATGACTAGAGTCAGAAGCCCTGGGAACACGTCGCTACAAAAGAGTACCGGGCACGCATTAGGAATCTTCGAAAAAGTAATCTGGCTGCTGACTTGCGTTTCAAGGACACTCGCCAAAATCGTACTTCGCCCCACATGCCTTGCACCGCAACGCGCCGACGAATTCAGACACACCCTCCCGTGTGAGGTTGCCGACCATATAGTGTCCTGTAAAGGGCCGTCGCTGCAAGGCACTACTACGGTCCAGTTGCAATGTCGACTGAAGCGGCAAGAATATCAATGGGGGAAATCGTGGAAATCGGGTCAATCGCCGTCCAGGCCGACTACTGCTTCGGAGAGCAGCCGCTACGTCTCGGTGACCTCAAGAAGGTCAACTTCATTTTCGCGCCGAATGGTGCAGGCAAGTCAACAATCTCAAGCATGCTGGCCCGACAGCCTGTCGATGCGGCCCAAAGAGCGACTTGGGATGTCGCACGTACGGATCTTCCGATTCGAGTGTTCAACGAGGCTTACCGATCACGAGTCCTCACCGAGCGTGTGAATGGCATATTCACCATGGGAGACACGTCAAAGACGATCAATGACCAAATCGACGCCCTGAAAGACGAAATCAGGGATCGCACCGTCAATCGCGACAAGTGGCGCGAAGAGATTGGCTCGGGTTCCGGCGAGAACGCCGCAAATGGCCTGCTTGGAGAGATAGAAAGCTACCGAGTTGCGGCTCGCGACTCGATCTTTAGTGCTCACAAAGATATTGACGAATCTGTAATTCCTATAGTTTTCGAGGGATATCGAAACAGTCGAGACAAGTTCTTTGACGAGGCGCGCAAACGTTTCGGCGAGATGCAATCCTTGAACTCAGATGTTAACTGGGAACCGATCAAGACTCGTGCCCGAAGCCTAGGCAGTGGCAAAAAGATACGAGTGAGGCTGCCCGACATTACAACGGTCAGTTTGATATCTGCGGACGATGTCGCCGAAGTTGCCAGCAGGAGCTCGCACGGGCAAGGCGGAAAGTTCGCAGAACTAATCCAGCATCTAAAGAACGAAGACTGGGTTAGTAAGGGTCGAGATTACGTAGATGAAGCGCAGGGAAAGTGCCCGTTTTGTCAGAACCAAGCACCTGCAGGTCTCGAACACGACCTAGCTCAGTATTTCGAGGGCGGGTTCGATGCTGCACTTCAAGGTTCGATCAAGATTGAAAGCGCCGTAAAAGTTATCGCCGCAAAGCTTGAGGGTGAGATCTCTGCATTAGAAGTTGCGTTGAGCGGGGACACAGAAGTCGGTGAAGAGGATTTCAGCTCTGTGATCTCGCGTGTTCGCGAGGCCGCGAAGCTCCTCCTATCTGAACTGCGAGAGAGAAGCGCACACCCGACACAGCCGATCGCAGTTTCTGATGTAGATGCGGTTGTATCTGAACTTGCGAAGCTCGTTGATGCTGAGAATGAAAAGATTGAGCAACATAACCAGATCGTTGAAAATGCCGGTGTCGAGCGCGCCAAACTCGTCAACGACGGGTGGGTAGCCTTCCTGTCCGGAACCGCCGTTAGCATAGAGATGAAAAAGTTCAACGGGTTTGATTCAAGAAAGCAAAAGGTCATCACGGGGCTGCGGACCAAAATTTCGGCAAGCGAGCAAGAGGACAATCTAGCAAATCCGAAGATAGACGACCTTCAAAAAGCTATTTCCAACACGAGCGATGTCGCCGATAAGATCAACAAGCTACTCACAGCGATGGGGTTCCACCGCTTCCGCCTAAGCAGCGCCGGTGAATCCAGCGGTGGCTATCGAATAGTTCGCGAAGATGACACCCCTGCATTTGATTCTCTCTCCGAAGGTGAGAAGTCCTTCATCTGCTTCGCCTACTTTTGGGAATCGCTCTTCGGTAGCGAAGTGGCCAGCGGTGTACCTGAAGATGTTGTGGCAGTAATCGACGATCCGATCTCGAGTCTAGACAGTGACGCCCTTTTCATGATCGCTGCGTACATCCGCGACGCCGCGAATCTAGCCCTAAAGGGAACTACTAACCTCCGCCAGCTCATTGTCTTGACGCACAACACACAATTTCATCATGAGGCGGCCTACACTTCAGATCGGAACTCGCGAGAACGCCGCTATTTCAGGCTTGTGAAGGATCTGAGCGGGTTTACGACAGTCCGTGACGACAAAAATGAATCCAAGATCCGTGGCAGCTACGCCCTACTCTGGCATTCGGTTGTCGAAGCTGCGCGAACCGAAGACGAGTCAGATTTGGTACGGGTTGGCGTATTCAACATCGTCAGACGAATCCTCGAAGGGTACTTCAAGACGATAGGAAACGTAAAGGATTTTGATCGGCTCAAAGACGTATCGCCGACCGAAGAGAGAATGGTCTCCCAATTTCATATCTGGGCCAACTCGGGATCGCACACCATCGCGGACGACCTAGACCAGACGATCGATGTCGGACGCACTAAAGACTTTCTCAGGCTGTTCAAACAGTTTTTCGATATTCAGCGCCATGGGGCTCACTTCGACATGATGGTGGCAGCAAGCGGTGGTGAGAGTCTCTTGAAGCCGGATCAGTTGTTCGCTCGGTTGTGAAAATGCTGACCTGCTTTAGCATCCAATGAAGTAAACAGAAATGCCCGGAATGCAATAGCATTCCGGGCATTTCTTACGCTCTACACCGAGGCGGTCTTAGACATTAAATCTAAATTCCACCACGTCGCCGTCGTGCATGACGTATTCCTTGCCTTCAATGCGGACCTTGCCCTTGGCCTTCGCCTCCTGCATGGAGCCGGCCTCCATGAGGTCGTCGAAGTGGACAACCTCGGCCTTGATGAAGCCGCGTTGGAAGTCGGTGTGGATGACGCCCGCGGCCTGCGGTGCGGTATCGCCCTGGCGGATGGTCCAGGCGCGTGTTTCCTTGGGGCCGGCGGTCAGGTATGTCTGGAGGCCAAGGGTGTGGAACCCAACGCGGGCCAGCTGGTCCAGGCCTGATTCTTCCTGCCCGTTCATCTCCAGCATTTCGCGGGCTTCTTCTTCGTCAAGTTCAACGAGGTCAGCCTCGAGCTTGGCGTCCAGGAAGATGGCGTCGGCCGGAGCCACCAGCGCACGCAGCTCTTCCTGACGCTCCGGGTTGCCCAGCACGGCGTCATCGACGTTGAAGACGTAGATAAACGGTTTGGCCGTCAGCAGGCTCAATTCCTGCAGGTGCTCCAGCTCAAGCTTGTCGCTCTTGATGGAGGAGAATATGGTGTCGCCGCGCTCAAGGACCACAAGAGCTGCCTTGATGGCGTCCAATTCAGCGGCCGAGCGCTGCTTGAGCTTGACGGCCTTTTCGATGCGCGGGATGGCCTTTTCTACAGTCTGCATATCGGCAAGGATCAGCTCGGTGTTGATGGTCTCCATGTCGGAGATGGGATCCACCTTGCCGTCCACGTGGATCACATCGGGGTCATCAAAGACACGGATGACCTGGGCGATGGCCTCAGCTTCGCGGATGGTGGCCAGGAACTTGTTGCCCAGTCCCTCACCTTCCGAAGCGCCCTTGACGATGCCAGCAATGTCCACGAAGGTCACGACGGCCGGGAGCAGGCGCGCGGATCCGAAGACCTTCGCGAGTTGCGCCAAGCGGGGATCGGGCAGGCTGACGACGCCAACATTGGGCTCGATGGTGGCGAACGGGTAGTTCGCCGCGAGCACGTTGTTGCGCGTCAGTGCGTTGAAAAGAGTTGATTTGCCGACGTTGGGCAGTCCGACGATGCCAATAGTAAGAGCCACGGTATGTGATTCTACCGGTTATGCACTGCTCGTGCCGCCCCAACTGGTTTGGGTCCCGCTGGTGGCTCCGCATACACCGTCGCAGCTCCAGCATTTGCCGCGGCCAGAAGCATGCAAACACCCGGGCGGTGGAGCTGAATCCCGGAATGTCAGTGCCTCGTGCGAAAGTGGTCCCATGAATGGAATCGGATGGCTTGTAGCCGTATTGATGTTGTTGGTCGGGGCTGTGCTCGGCGCTGCCGCGGTGGCGTGGGTGCTGCTGGGCAAGTTGCGCGGGGCCAGCGAGGAGGCGGATGCCGCCCATGAACGGGCTGCTTCACTGAATACCAGTTTTGCGGCGGCCGACGCAGAACGCAGGGTGCTTGCCTCGCAGAACCACGCCCTGGCAGCACAGCAGGGCTCTGATTCAAATGTGTTGCAGGCGCTGGGCCCGGTCTCGGAGAAGCTCAGTGCCGTCCAGCGTCAGGTCGCCTTGCTGGAACGCGACCGCGTCGAGCAGTACGGACAGCTCGCCGAACAGCTCCGCGAGGCCAAGGACGCTGACGCCAAATTACTGGCCACCACGTCCTCGCTGGCGTCGGCATTGAGGTCAAACAGCGCACGCGGAAAGTGGGGCGAAGTCCAGCTGCGCCGTGTGGTGGAGGCTGCCGGCATGCTGGCGCACGTTGATTTTGAGGAGCAGGTCCACACAGCCACTGACGACGGCGTCCATCGCCCCGACATGGTGGTCCGGCTGCCCGGCGGCAAGGAACTGGTGCTGGATGCCAAGGTGCCGTTGACATCGTTCCTCAACGCGCACGACGCCGGCACTCCGGAAGGCGTTGAATCGCAGCAGCACCTGGCCCGCCACGCAAAGGCCGTCAAGGCCCACATTGATGCCTTGGCCGGCAAGCAGTACTGGGCGTCGGCGACGAACTCCCCTGAACTTGTGATTTGTTTTGTCCCGGTGGAGTCCATCCTGTCCGCAGCGTTGCTGGCCGATCCGGGGCTCCTGGACTATGCAATGTCCAAGAACGTGGTGCTGGCATCGCCCATCTCTCTCATGGCCATCTTGAAGTCCGTGGCCTTCAGCTGGCGCCAGGAGGTGCTGACCGAAAGTGCCAAGGAACTCTTTGAACTGTCGGCCCAGCTCTACACGCGGTTGGGGACCATGGGGGAAGCTGTTTCAGCTGTGGGGGTGTCGCTTAAAACGAGTGTTGACCGCTACAACAAACTGGTGGGGACGCTGGAAGCCAGGGTGCTGCCCACGGCCCGCAAGCTCAATGCCTTGGATCCGAAATCGCTGGAGTCCCCCGCACAGGTGGAGGCTGTGCCGCGAATTCTTACGGCCCCTGAACTCAACGAGACGGCCGGGGAACTCGACGCCGCGAGCTGACCGCGGACAGCAGAATGGCCCGGACCACGCGGTCCGGGCCATTCTGCTGGTGAAAACGGGGAAATCAACGCAGATTTGAGCTTTTGATGCCCTTGTAGCTGGGATCGCCGGCGGCCTTCATGGTCGCACGCAGTTCCTTCGGCAGGGAGAACAAGATGTCCTCTTCGGCCGTCACCACTTCTGCAACATCGCCGTAACCGTATTCCGCCAGGAGGTGCAGCACATCCTGGACCAGGATTTCGGGCACGGATGCACCACTTGTCACGCCGACGGAGGCCACGCCTTCAAACCAGGCCTCGTCAATTTCGTTGGCAAAGTCGACGCGGTGTGAGGCCTTGGCCCCGTATTCAAGGGCCACCTCCACCAAACGGACGGAGTTCGATGAGTTTGCCGAGCCCACCACAATGACCAGGTCCGCCTGCGGGGCGATCTCCTTGATGGCCGACTGGCGGTTGGTGGTGGCGTAGCAAATGTCGTCGCTGGGTGGGTTCTGCAACTTGGGGAACCGCTCGCGGAGAATGTCTACGATCTCCATGGTCTCGTCGACGGACAGCGTGGTCTGGGAAAGCCAGATCAGGCGGTCGGGGTCCGCAACCTGAACGGTCCGAGCCTCTTCCGGATTGTTCACGATGGTGGTGCTTTCCGGTGCTTCACCGTAGGTGCCTTCCACTTCCTCGTGGCCTTCGTGGCCAATCAGGAGGATGTGGTTTTCTTCCCTGGCAAAGCGGACTGCTTCCTTGTGCACCTTGGTCACGAGGGGGCAGGTGGCATCGATGGTGCGCAGGCCGCGGTCGGCTGCCGACTGGACCACGGCAGGCGAGACGCCATGGGCGGAAAAGACAACCAGCTCACCCTCGGGGACTTCATCGTTTTCCTCCACGAAAATGGCGCCCCGGGCTTCCAGGGATGAAACCACGTGGACATTGTGCACAATCTGCTTGCGCACATAGACGGGTGCGCCGTGGTGTTCGAGTGCCTTCTCCACGGCAATGACGGCGCGGTCGACTCCGGCGCAATATCCGCGCGGAGCCGCGAGAAGGACCCGCTTTTCCCCTGTCACCGGAGCGGCTGCAGCCACCTCTTCGGGCGACCTGCGACGGCGCGGAACGACGGGCATGGGAACGGAAACGGCAGTGGTGCTCATACCCACCATCCTACGTGGTGCGCCTGCCCTTAACCATGAGAGCTGCGACACCGACCAAGGCCACCACACCGGCGGCAACAAATGTGGCGTTGATGCCGCCCTGCCAGCTCTGCCTTGCCAGGGCACCCAACTCCACACCGAACTGCTGCGCCGCCTCGGGCCCCACCGCAAGGTTGGCCAGGACGGTTTCGACAAGGCCGGATGCCAGCAGCCACAGCAACGCCACCACGGCCAGCCCGACCCCGGCGAAGAAAACTGTCGCTGCCCGCCGTCGTGCCACGACCACTGCAAGGACCAGAAGGCCGACGGCGAGGAACGCCAACCAGCCGCCCCAGCCTGCCAGCGTGGACACCGCGGGCAGCAGTTTGGCGGCCTCCGGCTGCTCAAGGCTGACAACGACGTCGTCGGGCGTGGGCAGGGTGACGCCGATGTCCGTGCCGACGCTTGCTGCTATTAAGCCAACCAGCGGGGCGACGTCGACCAGGATGTCACCTTGAATGTCCTCGTTGCCAGCCGCGTCAAAGGTCAGTTTGTGGCTGCGCCGGAGCGTCTCACTCCAGGCCTGTGCATAACCGGGATCCGTGTAGATGTTGCGCGCCTTGGAACTGATGACGGCGGCGGCGAGGTCATTGAGCTGGGCCGGCAAATCAAGTGACGACGTCGCCTGGTCGGCTGCCATGGCCGAAAGCCCCTCCTGGAACGACTTGTTGCTGCCCAGGGGGCCGGCCAGCTCCACAAACCCTGCCTGGTCAACGACATTTCTTTGCATCCACAGGGCAGGTCCGGCCACAGCTGCAACCAACAGCGCCACAATGACCAGAAGAGCAGAAGCAGCAGTACGCATGAACCATCCCAAAAACACAAGTAATTCCCGACAATGAAGTCCAACAATAGTGCATGCCTGTGGATGGCGGTCCGCGGGTGTCAGTGCGTGAAGCTAGAGTTATTTCAAGGCCGTGCAGTGCGGCCCGGCCGGGCACCCAGGACCAAGCACCAACACTGGGACCCAAAACGAACACCCAAAGCAAAGGACGGCGGCACGGTTATGGCGGACACCCCGGAGCGGAAGGTCCTCGCACCAACGGCGGCGGAGACCACGCCTGACAACCCGTGGCCGCTGCAGCTGCTGAGCCAAAAGCTCAAGAGCCATATTGAAAAGGCCCCGCCCGCGTGGGTTGAGGCGCAGGTGATCGAGCTGAACAAGCGGGCAAATGTCAGCTACCTGACGTTGCGCGACATTGACGCTGAGGTTTCGTTGAGCGTCACCTTGTGGGGCTCCGTCCTGAACCGTTTGGAAGCACCTATCGAGCGCGGTTCCCGTGTGGTGGCCCAACTCAAACCTGATTTTTGGCTCAAGACCGGCCGCTTGTCCATGCAGGGACAGGACATCCGGCCCGTGGGCCTGGGCGACCTGCTGGCCCGCATCGAGCAATTGCGCCAGGCACTGGCCGCCGAGGGGCTCTTTGATCCCCGGCGCAAGAAACCCCTCCCCCTGCTGCCGCACAGGATCGGGCTGATCACCGGACGCAATTCAGATGCCATGAAGGACGTGCTGCGCAATGCCGCGCTGCGCTGGCCCGCCGTCGAATTTGAGGTCCGGGAGGTTGCCGTCCAGGGCGTCAACGCCGTGTCCGCGGTGATCGGCGCCCTGGCCGAGCTCGATGCCGATCCCCGCGTCGACGTCATCGTCATTGCCCGTGGCGGCGGCTCGCTCGAGGACCTGCTGGCGTTCAGCCACGAGTCCCTTGTCCGGGCCGTGTCCGCAGCACTGACCCCCGTGGTCAGCGCCATCGGCCACGAGGCTGACAGGCCGCTCCTGGATGAGGTGGCGGACCTGCGCGCCTCAACACCGACAGATGCCGCCAAACGGATTGTGCCCGACGTCGGGGACGAATTGCGCCGGGTGGACCAGGCCCGCACCCAGCTCAACCGCAGGATCCAGGGTCTTCTTGACCGCGAAACCGAGCGGCTTGCCTACCTGCGGACCCGCCCCGTGCTGGCCAATCCGATGGTCATGCTCACGGCCAGGTACGACGACGTCGCAGCCGCGCGCGGGCGGGCCCTGACGGCTGTGCGCACCCAGGTGGGCCGACACACGGACCAGCTGGTCCACCTGCGCGCCCAGGTCCGCGCCCTTTCCCCGCAAAAGACGCTTGACAGGGGGTATGCGGTCGTTCAGCTGGACGACAGCAGCATCGTCAGGCACCCCGAGCAGGTTGCCGTTGGTGCATCCCTGCGAATTCGTGTTGCCGGCGGCGACTTTACCGCCGCTGCAACCACGGGCCCCCACTCCACGTCCGGCGCCTCCCCCGCCACCACTTCAGCAAAGGATCCAGCATGAGCCCCGCCAATGCGCCCGCTTCACCCACTGACATCGCAGCACTGAGCTACGAACAGGCCCGTGAACAATTGATGAATGTCGTCAACCAGCTCGAGGCCGGCAGTTCCAGCCTCGAAGACTCGCTGGCTCTCTGGGAGCGCGGCGAGGCCTTGGCCAAACGCTGCGAAGAATGGTTGGAGGGAGCCAAGGCCCGCCTCGACGCCGCCCGGGCCAACGACGACCAAGCGCGCCCCGAACTGTAACTGCATTGTGAATCCGGCACCCTTAAACTGGCGCTGGAAAGTAAACGCGGTGAAGCAGCAAATCCTGGCCGGCGGCCGCAAACGAACGTTCCTGCTGGTCACGCACGGGCAGGCTGCGGCGGAGCAAGGAATCTCAGCGGTCCTGATTGTCCTGCACGGATCCAGCCAAACGGGGCAGTCCATGCGTTCCTTTGCCGGAAACAGTTTTGACCAGCTGGCGGCCACCGGCCGGGTGGCCGTTGTCTACCCGGATGGTCTGCAGAAACGATGGAACCACAACAAGCCGGACCTGGGTGCCACCAACGATGTTGCGTTCATGACAGCGCTGGCAGACCACTTCCATGCCAGATTCGGTCCGGTGCCGGTGATTGTGGCCGGTTTCTCCAATGGAGGACAGCTGGCCATCCGGCTGGTCCACGAGATTCCAGCAAAGATCCACGGAGCCGCCATCGTGGGAGCCACACTGCCGCGGCCGGGCGGACTGGCTTTTGCCGACAAGTCGCTGCCCCTGCCGGTGATGCTGGTCCATGGGACTGGCGACCTTGTGGTGCCCTACTGCGGCGAGGGGTGGTTCGCCAGTCTGCTTGGCGGCCGGCGCGGGCCGTCCACCCTTGACACAGCCAAATATTTCGCAGCCCGCAACAACATCACGGCCGAGCCGACAAGCGAGGTCCTGCCACACCGCAAGGAAAGCGGCAAAACCTCCGTCACACTCACCCGCTTCGAGCAGGACGCGCTGCCACCGGTGTGGCTGTACACGGTCGTTGGCGGCGGCCATGTGATTCCGAACCGCCATCGCAAGGCCGTTTTTGTTGCCGGCAGAACCACCCAGGACATCGGCACTGCCGAGGCCCTGGGCGATTTCTTTCCCGTTCTGCGCGGCTGACCGGGCCTTGGCAATGCCCCGTCGAAAAAACCTGGGCTAGATGACGGCGTCTTTCAGCCGCGCCCGTTCCTTGGCAAGGTCGTAATCGCCTGCCGGCCACTGCAGGTTCAGGCCGCCCAACGCCTTGATGAGGATTTCCTGGACTGCCATGCGGGCATACCATTTCTTGTCCGCCGGCACCACGTACCACGGCGCATGCTCGGTGCTGGTCTTGTCAAAAACATGCTGGTAGGCATCCATGTACTCGGGCCAGAACTTGCGTTCGTCCAGGTCGGTGGGACTGTACTTCCAGTATTTGGTGGGATCCTTCAGCCGCGCTGTGAGCCTTTGCAGCTGCTCGTCGGGGCTGATGTTCAGCATCACCTTCACGATGGTGGTGCCGGCTGCAACCAGTTCCGATTCAAACTCATTGATGGCTTCGTAGCGGCGTTCAAGTTCCCCGGCATCGGCCCAGCTGTGGACCCGGTGGATCAGCACGTCTTCGTAGTGGGATCTGTCGAACACGCCGAACATGCCGGGCGTGGGTGCGGCAGGGCGCACGCGCCACAGAAAATCGTGGGCTTTTTCCTCGTCTGTCGGCGCCTTGAAGGTTGTCAGTTTCACGCCCTGCGGGTCAACTGAACCCACCACATGCCCCACAATTCCCCCCTTGCCGGCTGTGTCCATGGCCTGAAGAATCAGCAGGACTGACTTCTTCCCGCCAAAGCGGCTTTCCGCGAAAAGCTGCTCCTGAAGCTGTGCGATCACCGGTGCCCGGGCAGCCAAGGTGTCGGCGCCGTCGGCCTTCTTGCCCGAAAATCCGGGGGACGCCTTGGTGGGCTGCTCCGCGAGGGAGAATCCGGGGCCGGCCGTCAGCAGCTCGGCCGGGTGGTCGGTAAATCCTACTGGCAATGACATGGTGGGCCTTTCCCTAGGGTTTGTACGTACTCAGGAATTCCGCAATCCTGCCGATGGCCTCTTCCAAGTCCAGGACGTTGGGCAGGGTCACCAGCCGGAAGTGATCCGGGCGGATCCAGTTGAACGCTGTGCCGTGTGAAATCAGGATCTTTTGGGATTCCAGCAGATCCAGGGCAAACTTCTCGTCGCTCTTGATCGGGTAAACCTCCGGGTCAAGCTTGGGGAACAGGTACAGCGCCCCCTTGGCCTGATTGGTGCTGACACCCGGGATCTCGTTGAGCATCCGGTAGGCGAGGTCCCGCTGTTCCTTCAGCCGGCCGCCGGGGAGGATCAAGTCCTCGATGCTTTGGTGCCCGCCCAAGGCTGTCTGGATGGCGTGCTGGCCGGGCACATTGGCGCACATGCGCATGTTGGCCAGCAGGTTAATGCCTTCAAGATAGTCCGCGGCACGCGCCTTGGGCCCTGAAATGGCGAGCCAGCCAGAGCGGTACCCGCAGATCCTGTAGGCCTTCGACAGGCCGCTGAACGTCATGCACAGCACGTCGTCGCCGGTGATCGCTGCGGTGTTGAGGTGTTCCGCACCGTCGTAGAGGATCTTCTCGTAAATCTCGTCCGAGAACACCACCAGGCCGTGCTTGCGGGCCAGGTCCACCATGGCCTGCACAATGTGGCGGGGGTAGACGGCGCCGGTGGGATTGTTGGGGTTGATGATCACCAGGCCCTTGGTCCTGGGCGTGATCTTCGATTCCAGGTCTTCCAGGTCCGGCCACCATTCGCTGTCCTCGTCGCACAGGTAGTGCACGGGACGTCCGCCGGCCAGGCTGACGGAGGCTGTCCACAGCGGATAGTCGGGGGTGGGGACCAGCACTTCGTCGCCAGTGTCCAGCAAGGCCATGAGGGACAGCGTGATCAGCTCACTGACGCCATTGCCCAGGTACACGTCATCGACGTGGATGTTGTGGATGCCGCGCGTTTGGTAATACTGCACGACGGCGGTCCGTGCCGAGAAGATGCCCCGGGAGTCGCTGTACCCCTGGGCATGCGGCAGATGGCGGATCATGTCGACCAGGATGGCGTCCGGCGCCTCAAATCCAAAAGGGGCCGGATTGCCAATGTTCAGTTTCAGGATCCGGTGGCCCTCGGACTCCAATTTTTGGGCCCGTTCCAGCACTGGCCCGCGGATGTCGTAGAGAACATTGTGAAGCTTGGTCGACTGCTTGAATTCTGCCATTTACCCAATATGGCACAGCTGCCGCGCGATTGCTTCCGCAACGTGCCCGCCGGCGCAGGCCAATGGCTAAGAACTGGCCTTGACCAGGCCTTGCTGCATCAGCCAGGCGGTTGCCACTCCGGACAAGTCACCGTAGTGGCGGTCCCGGGACAGCCGGTTGAGGTTGCTTAGTTCTTCGGTGCTCAAGGCGGCGCTGACCTTGTTCAGGACGGTCTGCACCTCGGCCGGCACAGTGTCCCCTGACACCAGCGGGACAACGTTTTGGCTCAAAAACAACTTCTTGGGATCTTCCAGCACCACCAGGGAGTTGTCCTCGATGGCGGGGGATGAATTGTGCATGCCGGCAACCTGGATGTTGTCACGCAGCAGTGACCACAAGATCCCCTCATCGCTGACGTCGAGGCTTGCCTGCAACGGGACATACTTCTTTGGCACGCAGTTGTAGTCGCTGCCCAGCCCGGGAAGGCCGCGCGCCTTGGTCTTGAATTCTGCCGAGCCGCCCATGGTCAGCTTGTCGCACACCTTGGCCAGGTCGGTGAGGCTCTTGAGCTTGTACTTCTCCGCGGTCAAGGCGGTGACAACCAGTGCGTCGCTTTCTTCGGCCTTCGTTGGCTCGAGCAGGACGATTCCGGCTGGCAGGCCAGTTTTCAGGCCGTCGATGACGTCGCTGGCGCCTGCCGCTGTCTCCGTGGGGGCAACCTCTGTCAGGGCAAGGCGGGAATACGCCAGAACAATGTCGATGCTGCCCGACTCCACGCTGGACACCAGCGCCCCGTGTTTGACCGGTGCATCCGCAACGGCGGCCTTGACGCCGGCGGCATTCAACGCAGCAGCGTATGCGTGCGCCAGCAGCTCGCCTTCCTGCTGGTTCACGCCGTCGGGCACTTCCGGTATTCCGACTGTGAGCGGCACGTCGCCCGGGGGCTGTGAGGCGCTGGGGATGTTGACAATCGGTTCCGGAGTGCAAGCCGTGGTTGTGCAGACCAGCAGCAGGGCCAGTCCCAGCGCGGCAAGAATGTTTCGACGCACCGTGGTCCTTTCCCAAATGCTGTTGCAGTTACCCCAAATCCTCAACATACGTTACCCCGGCACGACCCAAAAGGGGTTCTTCATGGAGTTCGGCAAGTATTCCGCCATGTTCCAATTCGAGCACTGCAACCTCGTTGACTCCTGCCTGGAGCAGCGGGCCGGGGACGTACAGCGTCACCTGCGGGCCCACTTCCCAGAGCCGTCCGAGCAGGAAACCATTGACCCAGACCATGCACTTGCCGAAGCCGGGCAGCGCCAGATAAGTGTCAGCGGCCTCAACGAGGTCCAGTTCCCCGTGGTAAAAACCGGGCCCCGTGGCGCCGTCTTCCGGAGCGCCGTCTTGCGGGGCACCGGCCGCAAGCAACTCCGGCAGCTGCCTGTCCAAATCGATGGCCCGCTGTTCCCAGTGAAAAACGTAGCGCTGGTTGACCAGGACGCCGTCGAGAATCCCCTTGCCCTGGCCAAAGCAGGGACCGTAGTTGATGCGGCCCTGGTTTTCAACGAGTATCTCAAGGGCTGCCAGTCCGCCGCCGGTTGTCACCTTGAGGCCGGCCGCACCGTTGGCGTCGGTCAGGACCCCTGCATAGCTGTTGTCGACCCACACGTAAGCCCTGTCGTGCAGGCCCCGAATCCTGATGGTGGCTTCGCCGGCGGGCAGGACCGCCCGGGAGCTGTAGTGCACGAGTCCGCGGTCAAGGCCCAGCTTTTCAAAGGACAGCGGCTTGACGCTTGAGGCAGCCTCAAAAGCCCGGGCAAAGTCCAGCAGCGGAGTCCCGCGGGTCAGGGCGAAAGTGCTGGCGGGGAGCACCGGTACGGGACTGGCCAAGTGTGCGGGGATGGGTGTCGGTTCCCGTCCCTCCGCTGCAAAGAACACCTCGCGCATGGCATGGAATTTCGCCGTCAACCGGCCGTCCTCCGCGATGGGGGCATCCGAGTCGTAGCTGGTGATGGTCGGCTGTATGGCGCCGTCGTGGTTTGCCCCGGAGAACAAGCCAAAGTTGGTGCCGCCGTGGGCCATGTAGAGACAGATCGAGCCGCCAACATCCAGAATTTTTCCGGCTTCTGCGGAGGCTTCGGCTGCGCTGCGGGTGTGGTGGTCTTCGCCCCAATGGTCAAACCAGCCGTTCCAGAATTCAACGTTGAAGAACGGCTCACCGGGACGCCGGCGCGTCCAGACGGCATCCGCTTCGGGACCGCGTGAGCCCAGGGTCGCCGTCGCCCAGATGTCTGGCAGGGTGCCGCCGTCGAGGAAATAATCCGTGCCGCCGTCGGCCGTGAACAAGATTTCGGTGATGCCGCGCTCAAGCAGGGCCCTGCGGTTCCAGCGCAGGTATTCCTTGTCGTCGCCGTAGCTGCCGTATTCGTTTTCAATCTGGACGGCAATCACGGGTCCGCCGTGGCGGGCCTGGAGTGGTTCGATGACAGGCAGCAGATGGTCGAACCACGCCTCAACCGCGGATGTGAACAACGGGTCGGACGAGCGCAGCACCATGTCGGGGTTGGAGATTGCCCAGGCCGGGAAGCCACCGTTGTCCCACTCGGCACAGATGTACGGACCGGGCCGGACGATGACATCCAGCCCGGACTCCCCCGCCAGGGTGATGAAGCGGGCAAGATCCTTCCAGCCGGTGAAATCAGGGGCGGCATCCCTGTACGGCTGGTGGAAATTCCAGGCCACGTAGGTGTCAAGGGTGTTGACGCCCAGCGCCACCAGCCGGTCGATCCTGTCCTGCCACTGATCCGGATGGACCCTGAAATAGTGGAGGGCACCGGCGATGATGCGGTGCGGCACACCATTTTTGAAGAGTTTCCTGTCGGCATAAGTCAGCGCCGGGGCGGTTGCCCCCGGGGCGGTTGCAGGACTTTCCGGGGCCTCGGGAAGCACGGAGGCATCAGGGACGGCTGCACCCTGCGGGATCGCGATCGTTGACAACTAAACTCCTGGCTTTGATTTCTCAGGCTGAAATATTCCCCAGGCTGACCACAGACATTCTGTTACGGATAACAATTCTAGTCGCACGGATCGCCGAATACGAAGCTGGCGCGCTGTCGCGGAAGGAATTCACGGTATGTTACAAGTAAACAAGTGAGCCCCGCGCCGGCCTGGCCCCAACAAGAGCGGCGCAGGCCCCGTTCCCAACCCACCCCAAGGAGCCGCATGAGTGCGAAGCAGTTCACCAGAGGACCTGCGATGCGGGACGTCGCAGCGGCGGCAGGCGTCTCGGCGCAGACAGTCTCCCGGGTGCTCAATGAGCACCCGAATGTCCAGGACAGCACACGGCGGCGGGTCCTGTCAGTGGTGGAGGAGCTTGGCTACCGCAGGAACAACACCGCCCGTGCACTCGTGACGGGCCGGTCCCACACCATCGGTGTCCTGACGCTGGCCACCAACAACTATTCACGGTCGTCGTTGGCCCTGGGTGTTGAACTGGGCGCCCGTGAAGCGGGCTATACGGTGAATTCAGTGACCTCCAGCCTCAGCGCCCAGGCCCTGACCGATGCCGTCAGCCGGCTCGTCCTCCAAGGCGTGGATGGCATTATCATCGCGGCGCCGCTGCAGGAGGCGGCAGCACAGGTCAACAAGATCACGGCGCGTATCCCCACCGTCAACACTGACGGCTCGTCCACGATGGGCGACAGGACCGTTGGCGTTGACCAGGACATCGCTGCCGTGCTGGCCACCCGGCACCTGTTGGAACTTGGCCACAAAACCGTGTGGCACGTGGCCGGACCGCTCGAATGGTCAGATGCGGCCAGCCGCCTCAACAGCTGGCGCCGGACCTTGCAGGAGGCCGACTGCGAGGTGCCGCCCGAGCTGCACGGCGACTGGAGCCCGGAATCCGGCTATCGCAACGGGCTCATCCTTGGCCGCATGCCCGATGTCACCGCAATTCTGGTGGCCAGCGACGAAATGGCGTTTGGCGTGCTCCGTGCGCTCACTGAGCTGGGCCGGCGAGTCCCCGAAGACGTTTCGGTGGTGGGCATCGACGACATTGATTTGGCTGCGTTCTCAAATCCGCCGCTGACAACCATCCGCCAGTCATTCGAGGAGACCGGCCGCCGCGCCGTGCAGCGCCTGGTGGCCCAGATCGCCCATCCCGAGATTCCCGGCGAGTCCGGGCTGGTGGCGCCAACCCTCGTCGTGCGCGCAAGCACCGCTCACCCGCCCGTGAACGCCTAGGCCGGGCACTTAAGCGCAGGGGCCCGATTGCAGTTATTTTTGGGTCTCGACAAGCAGCGGGATCCCAAAAATGGGGTCCCGCTGCAGGATTTGCACATCGTTCAGCCCCAGCGCTGCCAGCTCCGACGTGAAGGCAAGCTGCAAGGCGGGAACATTGCTGCCCATGCCGCTGCCCAACACGACGGGCCCCGCAAGGTTCAACTGGCCAGCCACCTTGGCAGCCATGGCGGCCAGGTCTTTGGCTGCCTGGTCGACCAAAGCCAGGGCGTGCACGTGGCCGCGCTCCGCAGCGGCAAAGACCACCGGTGAGGCAGCGGCCCAGTAGCGGCGCGTGGTGCCATGGTGAAAATGGGCGATCAGCTCACCGGGTTCGGCAAGCCGGCAATACTCCAACAGCGCCGCAGTCAACTCATCGACGGCTTCCGCGGAGTCCATCCGGCGCAGGCTGTAGCGGACTGCTTCACGGCCGAGCCAGTAGCCGCTGCCTTCATCGCCGAGCAGATATCCCCAACCCCCGGCGCGGGCTTCTTCCCCTGCCGCATTCACTCCCCAGGCGGCCGATCCCGTTCCCGCAATGACGGCGACGCCCGCGGTTGCTCCGGCTGCGGCGAGAAGCAGGCGGGTGTCGTGCACCACGCTCACCCGCGCACCCGGGACGAAAGGTGCGATGAGGCTGGCAAGGGCTGCAGCGTCGTCGTCCGTGTCAACGCCGCCGGCCCCGGCAAACACCTCGGTGGCCCCGGCGGAGTCCAGCCGTGCAAACAGGGCGGCCATGTTTTCGGCGGCTGTCTCCGGGCTCACATTCTGGACGTTGGTGCTGCCCACGCTGAAATCGGACGTGACGGCGCCGTCGGTCCACACGATGCCGCGGGTCTTCGAGCCGCCAATGTCGAGGCCGACGAAGCGCGCGGGTGACTTGGGTGCATTCAGGGGGTTTGTGTTCACGGATCTAGACTAGTGCCATGTTCATCACACCTTTGATCGCAGCACCCATGGCCGGTGGCACCACCACGGCGAACCTGGCCTTGGCCGCCCAGGGTGCCGGTGCATTCCCGTTCGCGGCAGGGGGCTACAAGACTGTCGAGCAGCTCGCCGCCCACATCGCGCCGTTGCGCGCCACAGGCAACGACTTTGGCGTGAACTTGTTTGTCCCGCGGACATCCCCGCCGGCACCGGCACAGTCAGCCGCCCTGGCCGCCTACCGCACGGAACTGCTGGCGGCGGCCGGCCGCTACGGGGCCGAGGTGCCCACTGCGGCGATGGCCGAAGACGATCCCCGCGTGCAGGATTTTTGGGCCGAGAAGATCGCGTTGCTGCTGTCAGACCCAGTCCCGATGGTGAGCTTTACCTTTGGCCTGGCTCCAGCCCCGGTAGTGGCACAGCTGCACCAGGTTGGCACCCGGGTGATTGCCTCGGTGACCAGTGCTGCCGAAGCCGTGGCCGCAGCCGCGACAGGCGTCGACGCACTCATGGTTCAACACACCAACGCCGGCGGCCACACGGCTGCGTTCCTGCCAGTGCCCGCACCACTGCAGGCTTCCGGCCGCGCCGCGGCACCGGCAGCCACACTTGCCCAATTGCTTGCCGAGGTTCGTGCTTCCGTGGGGCTGCCGCTGGTGGGCGCCGGCGGCATTTCACGCCCCGAGGACGCCAAGGCGGCCTTGAGCGCAGGCGCCGAAGCCGTGGCGATTGGCACCGCGCTGATCCGCACGGATGAAAGCGGCGCCCGGCCCTCGCACAAGGACGCATTGGCAGATCCGGCCTACACCCGGACCGCCATGACACGGGCCTTTACCGGCAAGCCCGCCCGGGCACTCGTCAACGACTTTGTCCGGGACCACTCGGATTCGGCGCCGCACGCCTATCCCGAAGTGCATTTCCTGACGGCTCCCCTGCGTGCAGCCGCCTCGGCCGCGCACGACCCCCGCGCCTTGAACCTCTGGGCGGGCACCGGCTGGAAGTCGGCCGGCAGCGGCCCGGCAGCAGCCGTAATTGAGGGCTTCCTGCGCGAGCTTTAGTTCCACGGGCCGCTTACGAATGCCTGCACGGGTCAATTATTCGGTAATTTGCTAGTATGGCGAACTAACGGAGGCCTTTAAGGCGTCGTTTCGGTAGACATTGTGAATCTTGGAGGATCCCATGGCTTCAACTGCGAAGAACGTTCGGCGCGACACTGCCCAGGCCCAGTCGTCGCCCGGCCCCCTTGACGCCGTCGACCGCCAAATCATTGACACGCTGGTGGCCGATGCCCGGATCACCAACCGGGACCTGGCCGACACTGTGGGCATCGCCCCTTCCACCGCCCTGATGCGCACTCGGGCGCTCATGGAACGCGGGGCCATCGAGGGGTTTGAGGCGAAGCTGAACCTGGCGTCGATCGGCCGCGCGGTGCAGGCCCTGATCGCTGTGCGGCTGCGCGCACATGACAGGGACCAGATCGACACCTTTACGGCCCGTGTTCCGCTGCTTCCCGAGGTGCTTTCCACGTTCCACACCTCAGGCTCCGTGGACTACCTGCTGCACATTGCCGTCCGCGACACCGATGCCCTGCGCGACTGGGTCCTGGACAACCTGACGACCGACCCCGTGGTGGGGCACACCGAAACCACGCTTGTGTTCAAGCACATTCCGGGGCACACAGGCCCGCTGGACTAGACGCCTGCGGCAGGCGCGTCGGAGGCGGAGCGCACTTTTCCGCCCCGCTTCGCCCATAATGGGCAGGTGACCATCATTGACAATGCCGTGTACGTCGACGGCAAGCGATTCGCCACCCCGTCCAGCCTCGATCAGACCTACGAGGTGATGGATGCCTGCAACGGGATGGCCTGGATCGGCATGTTCCGCCCGGACGTGGCTGAGATGACGTCCCTGGCCGCCGAGTTTTCGCTCCATGAACTCGCGGTTGAAGACACCATCATGGCGCACCAGCGCCCCAAGCTGGAGAGGTACGACGACGTCCTCTTCACAGTGCTCCGGCCCGCCAGATACATCGATGAAAACGAGACAGTCGAGTTCGGCGAGCTGCACATCTTCACCGGCAAGGACTTTGTCATCACCATCCGCCAGGCCGAAACGCCCGGCCTGTCCTCCACCCGCACCCGTTTGGAGGCGCACCCGGAATTGCTGGCCATGGGTCCGGAGGCGGTGCTGTACGCGATCATGGACCAGGTGGTTGACGACTACCAGCCGGTGGTCAACGGCCTGGAAAACGACATCGACGAAATCGAGGACCAGCTCTTCGCCGGGGACCCCCACGTCTCCCGCCGCATCTACCAGCTCTCCCGTGAGGTCATCCAATTCCAGCGGGCCATCCATCCCCTGCACGACATTCTTGCCAGGCTCAAGGCCGGCTTCGACAAATACCAGGTTGATGTTGAGCTCCAACGGTACCTGCGCGACGTTGAAGACCACGTCGAATCGGTGACGGCCCGTGCGGATTCGTTCCGCCAGCTGTTGCAAAACGCGCTAACTGTTGACGGCACACTGACAACCAACCGGCAAAACGAGGCCAGTGCAGCCGAAAACCGACAGATGAAAAAGATCTCCTCCTGGGCGGCCATCCTGTTCGCCCCATCCTTTGTGGGGTCCGTCTACGGCATGAACTTTGACATCATGCCGGAACTGCACTGGGCGTTTGGCTACCCGTTCGCCCTGGCCTTGATGTTCCTTGTGGGCCTGTCCATGTACCTGATCTTCAAAAAGAAGTCCTGGCTCTAGACCCCGATCCCCGGCTGTGGCTCAGGTCCGGGCCAGGGCCGCGATGTCTTCCAGGAAGTCGGCAGCCACGGCATCGCTGACGGTTGCCTTGGTCTCGGCAATGGTCTCCAAATAATCTGCCGTCACCGGCCCACGTATTTCAGGACTGTCAGCGGTGGCGGCGACGTCGTCGAACATTGCCTTCTCCAACGCGCGCTGGGACGCGCTGCGTGCGGCAAACTCGATGTCTGCCGGTGAGAACCCGCCGCTGGCCGCCACCAAATTCGCCACATCGATGTGGTCCAGGATGTGGGCGGGAATGAAGCGGTTCCACATGGCGGTGCGGGCCTGATGGTCGGGCAGTCCGATGGGGATGACGTAATCGAAACGGCCGTGGCGCAGGAACGCCGAATCCAGCGAGCGAATGAAGTTCGTCGCGCATACCAGGAGCCGGCCGGGCTGGTCGCGGAACGCCGGAATGATCTTCAACAGCTCGTTCGTGACCCCCTGCATGGGCGACGGCGGTTCCCCCGAACGCTGCGAGGCAATCTCCTCAACCTCGTCAATGAACACCACAGCGTGCTCAAGTTCGGCAATTTCCAAAAACGTCTGCCGCAGTGCCCCGGCAAGGCCGCCCGGCTCACCAGCCAGCCTGGACGGGAAAACCTCCACAAAGGGCCATTCCAGACGGGATGCGATGGCCTTGGCGAAGGTGGTTTTTCCCGTCCCGGGAGGTCCAAAAAGTACGACGGCGCGGGGTGGCACCACACCGAACTCCTCGGCAAGTGCCGCCTCGGCGAGGGGCAAAACGAGCCGCCGCTCGAGCAGTTCCTTCTCCGCCGTCATGCCGGCGACGCGATCCCAGAGATCACGGGGCAAAACCCGGCCGCCCAGTTCCTCCAACACGCCCAATTCCGCCCGCTGGACGGGGATGCGGCGCTCAAAGTAGCGCAGGTTTTTCTTCACCTCAAAACCGCGGTTGCTGAACGCGTCCACGCGGGTTTCCGTCTCGGGCATGAGTGCAGAGAGTTTGTTCAAGCCATGTGCCGCCATGCGGTTTTCCACTGCAGCCAGCAACAGTGTGCCAATGCCGCGTCCGCGGAAGTCCGGCAGCGTGGCCAGGAAGACAATCCAGCCCTGGTCGTGGGCGGCCCGCGCCACGGCCGCCCCAATGATGCGGTCGCCCAGCACGGCCACAACTGCGTGGTCCTTTTCGCAGGAGGCGAGCACCTCGGAAAGGTCGTAGACCGGTTCCACCCCGTTGTCGCGCAGCGACTGCCACAGCTCGAGAATGCCTTCAACGTCCTGTGAATGAAAATCACGAATGGTCCATGCCGTCATGTAACTGCCGCTCCTTTGCGTTGGCCCGATCACAGCATCATGGCACAGCCCGCGGGCGGCCGGAAATATTCTGGCTGAAAGCCCCGGCGTGGCGGGCGCCGGCCACCAAAGTGTCGGAAATCACGGCCGAAACGGAAACAACCGGGAGCTCCCCAACGCTGTGCATCTATGAGAACAACATTTTCAGCAACAGAAAGCCGGCTCATGAGCATTGACATCACCACAGAAATCGATCTCGACTCCCAGCTGACCCTCGACAGCGACGCCACTGCGGCCCTGTTCCTGGATGCCCGCACGGCAAACAGCTGGTCCGATGAGGAAATCACCGATGAGACCCTGCAGGCCATCTACGCCCTGACCAAGATGGGACCCACAGCATTCAACGGCCAGCCCCTGCGGATCACGTGGTTCCGATCAGCCGAGTCTCGCGAGCGTTTGGTTGAGCACATGATGGACGGCAACAAGGCCAAGACCCTGACGGCCCCCATGGTGGCCGTATTGAGCTTCAACACCGAATGGCACTCCCTCTTGCCCACCACGGCGCCGCACATGGCCGACATGCTGATGCCCATGTTCGAGGCAAACGCTGAAACCCGCACCGCTTCCGGCAGCAACAACGCACATGTGCAGGCCGGCTACTTCATCCTGGCCTCCCGCGCCGCAGGTTTGGCAGTCGGCCCCATGACAGGCTTCGACCCCGCCGGTGTTGACGCCGAGTTCAACGCAGATTCCACCCACAAATCCTTCATGGTGGTCAACCTGGGCAAGCCGGCCGGCCCCAGCGCCCACGACCGCCTCCACCGCCTGGAATTCGATCTGGCCACAGCCACGCTCTAACAGATTCCCCGCTGCATGACCTTTTTTGGGGTGCAGCTTCCCGACGCGCTGCCCGCGGTTTACACCGCAGGCAGCGCGTTTTTTGCTGCCGCGCCACTGCTGCTGCCTCCAGCTGCGGCAGCCCGCGACAGTGTTTTCAAGGGCCGGCAGCGCACCCGAGGAGTGGGATTCCTGAGGTTCGACGGCGCTGGCCGCGTCGGGCGTGGACTTGCCCAGGGTGGTGGGGGCGCACCGCTGTGTGGTCGGGCTCAGCCACGCTTGATTGTGGCTGCACGCCCGGTCAGATGCGGCCGGGTCTAGACTGGCGGCATGAATGCACACGCTCCCTCCCCCGTCACCGTCACTGTCACCGGGGCCGCAGGTCAGATCGGTTACGCGTTGCTGTTCCGGATTGCTTCAGGTGCCATGCTTGGCCCTGATGTGCCGGTCAGGCTGAACCTCCTTGAGGTCCCACAGGCAGCCATGGCAGCCGAGGGCACTGTTCTGGAACTGATGGACTGCGCGTTTCCCCTGGTCGCGGGCATGGAAGTCTTTGATGATCCGGTCAAGGCGTTCGACGGCGCAAACATCGCCATGCTGGTCGGTGCCCGTCCGCGCGGCCCGGGCATGGAGCGGGCGGACCTCCTCAGTGCCAACGGTGGCATCTTTTCGGTGCAGGGGCGGGCGCTCAACGCCGGTGCTGCCGCTGATCTGAAGGTTGTGGTGGTGGGCAATCCGGCCAACACGAATGCTTTGATCGCAGCCTCACATGCCCCGGACATCCCGTCGTCGCGCTTCACCGCCATGACCCGGCTGGACCATGACCGGGCGGTGGCGCAGCTGGCGGCCAAGACCGGTACGGGCGTGGCCGGCATCAAGAGGCTGGCCATCTGGGGCAACCACTCGACTTCCCAGTACCCCGACATCAGCCATGCCTCGGTTGACGGTGCACCGGCCACATCGCTCGTGGAGCAGTCCTGGATTGCCGACGAGTTCATCCCGAGGGTGGCCAAGCGCGGCGCCGAAATCATCTCCGTGCGCGGCGGCTCCTCCGCAGCGTCGGCTGCAAACGCCGCCATCGAGCACATGCGGCTGTGGGTCCACGGCACCCCGGAAGGCGACTGGACCAGCATGGCCGTCCCCTCCGACGGCTCCTATGGCGTGCCTGAAGGCATTGTCAGTTCCTTCCCGGTCACCACCTCAGGCGGCAGCTGGAACATTGTGCAGGGCCTGGAGATCAGCGACTTCTCCAGAACCAGAATCGACACCTCGGTGGCAGAACTCGTTTCCGAGCGCGATGCCGTGGCTGAACTCGGCCTGCTCTAAAGCGGCGTGCCCCGACCCTGGACAGACAGTGCCGCACATTCCTGCGGCGCCGGCACTGTCAGGGTTGCTTCCGGCCGCGCAGGAAGTAGGCGGCCGGGCCGGCAAAGTTAATGAACGACGCCGCCACCCAGGCCCGCTTGTCCCCATTGACTTCCGCCGGGGTTCTCCGGGAGATGTCCCTCAATGCCGCGACCTGCAATGAAACTTGGACGATGGCGGCCAGAATGATCACGCACTTTGCCTGCTTGCTCAAGTCGTTCCAGCGCTTCTTCGCTGCCATGGTGACTCCTTCATTGATGGGGTGGTTTCTGGACTGTGTTCAACGGCCCCTGCGTTCAACAGCGGGTGCGTTCAAAGGTCCAAGGCAGTTCCCTCGTGTAAAGCCGGTGGCGCGCGCCGGGACGCGCAGCCGGGGTGCCTGGACTTGCGGGGTATGCCTCGTCTCCTGCCCACAGGACTCCTGCCGGCCGAATTCCTGAAACACTGGGCAGCGCAGAGGCCGCCACGGCTGGCGCCCCGGCTCCGGCTCCCGCTCCGGGCCCGGCGTCACCTAGGCGCGTCCCGGCGTCGGGCATCAGCAGGTGCGTGTTGAACGCAAAAGGTTCGGTGTCCCTGGCTGCTGCGAGCGCCTGCTCCACCGAGTCGATGCCGACGAGATGGTGCAGCGTGACCCAGGTAGGCGGTACGAGCTTCATCTGACCGGAGGCATGGCGGGCAAGGGCCCGGGCCGGGCTGAGCCAGAAATAGCGTTCGTGCTCCTCGTGGTTGAGCACCACCAGCTCCGAAGCAGCCGGTGCCAGCATGAACCACGTCCTGAAGCGTCGCGGGATTGACTGCATGGGCGTCCACTGGGACAGCCACACCAATTCCTCGAGGGGAAGCTGCTGGCCGGTTTCCTCCGCCAGCTCACGCAAGCCTGCCACTTTTGCCGCGGTAAAGTCATCCAGCGGATGGCCTGTCCGGCCCACACGGTCTTCGGGGTCGACCTTTCCGCCCGGAAAAGTCCATGCACCGCCAAAGGCCCTGCTCGTGCTGGGGCGCTCAAGCATCAGCGTCTCAAGGCCGGCATCGCCGTCGCGCAGCAGAACAACCGTGCAGGCGTCCTCCAGCGGCGCAAGCTGTGCATCTGTGTCCATTCAGCCATCGTATCCCCCGCCGCTCCCACTGGACGCAGATTCATGGCGGGCCCCCAAAGCAGCCGTGGGCACACCCGGCCGGACCGTCAAATCCGGGCCCCGCCAAAGCCTGCGCAAAGTCCTGTCCCATACCCATTGCCGTCGGCTATACACGCGAGTAGTCTGCTATTCATGGGTACAGCTCAGGAAGATCTCACGGGGCGGGCACGGCTCCGTGACGCTGCCATTGAGTGCTTTGCGGCACGTGGATTCGGTGAATCCCTCCGCGCCATTGCTGCACGGGCAGGCGTCTCGGCCGGGCTGGTCCGCCACCACTTTGGTTCCAAGGAAGAGTTGCGCGCCGAGTGCGATGCCACCGTCCTGGAGCGCTACCGCGTGTTCAAGAATGACAGCCTGAACACGCCGCCCACCAGCCTGTTTGCACAGCTGCCCGCTTCCCGCGACGGCGGCATGCTCATGGTCTACATCCTGCGCAGTGTCCAGGACGGCAGCCCTGCCGGTCGCATGTTTGTGGACAGCATGGTGGCCGAGGCCGTGGACTTCACCGCGGACGCCGTGGCCCGCGGGCTTGTTGTGCCCAGCCGCGATGAGAAAGCCCGCGCACGCTTCATGGTGCAGCAGTCCATCGGCAGCATGCTGGTAAATCTGGCCATGCGCCCGGAAGTTCAGTTGGACGATTTTGCAACCGTCATGGACCAGTACATGGCGGACGTCATGCTCCCCACGCTGGAGGTTTACACGGAGGGCGTGTTCACGAACCGCGCTTATCTTGATGAGTATCTTGCCTATCTGGCCGCCAACACCAACCCACCCGCGGGCCTCGCGGGAGAAGCTGCAACAAGGTAAAGGAAACACCATGTCCAAGACCGTTCCGGCTGTCGAGGTAACAGGGCTGCACAAGCGATTTGGAAAGACCACCGCCCTGGATGGGCTGAACCTGCAAGTGGATGAAGGCACCGTCGCAGGTTTCCTGGGCCCGAACGGCTCAGGCAAGTCGACAGCCATCCGCATCCTGTTGGGCCTGTTGAGGTCCGACGGCGGCAGCGCAAGCCTGCTGGGCGGCGATCCCTGGGCGGACGCCGTCGAACTTCACCGGCGCATCGCCTACGTGCCCGGCGATGTCAGCCTGTGGCCCAACCTGACAGGCGGGCAGGCCATCGACATCCTGGCGAAGCTGCGCGGCGGTGTCGACAACGCCAAGCGCGACCGGCTGCTCGAGCGTTTCGAGCTGGACCCCACGAAGAAGGCGCGCAGCTATTCCAAGGGAAACCGGCAAAAGGTTGCCCTCGTTGCCGGCCTGGCGTCCAACGCCGAGCTGCTGATCCTGGACGAGCCGACGTCGGGCCTTGATCCGCTCATGGAACAGGTCTTCACGGAATGCATCAGGGAGGTGAAGGCGCAGGGCCGCAGCGTGCTGCTTTCCAGCCACATCTTTGCCGAGGTCGAAAAGCTGTGCGACACCGTCACCATCATCCGCGAGGGCAGGACGGTGGAGGCCGGCCGGCTCGACGAACTGCGGCACCTGCACCGCACAGTGGTCTCGGTGTTGCTGGACCGCGATGCATCGGTGCTGTCCGGGGTTCCCGGCGTGAACGGGCTGGTGGGCAACGGCAACCACGCCACGTTCAGCGTGGACGAGGTGGAGCTCGGCGGTGTGCTGCAGGCCATCTCCGCGTTCAACCCGCGCCAGCTCGTCTCGAGCCCGCCGTCCTTGGAGGACCTGTTCCTGCGCCACTACGGCGGCGTCGCGTCACCAAGCACGACGGCGAATGGCAGCACCGGTGCGGACGCGGCATCGGCGCAGGCAGCGGGTGCGCGATGAGCATTGCAGCCACCCGCCGGCACGCGGCTGCGGCCCCGTCCGGCGCAGGCACACTCACCGGATTCGGCTTGTCCGTGCGGTTCATCCTGCGCCGCAATTGGTTGCGCCTGCTGATCTGGGCCCTGGCGCTGGCCATCATGATCCCCGTCGTCTATTCCTCCCAGCAGGAAGCCTTTCCCACGCAGGCGGCCAGGGATGCCTACGCCAACGTCGCCAACACCCCGGCCATCGCCGCGATGACGGGTCTGCCGTATGCGGCCGGCAGCCTGGGCGGCATCCTCGTCATCAAGATCTGGATGACCCTCGCCGTCGCCCTGGGCTTTGCCGCCATCTTCCTGGTGACCCGCAACGGCCGTGCCGATGAGGAAGCAGGCCGGACGGAGCTGCTGCGCGGCTCCGCACTGGGACGGCACGCCTTCAGCCTGGCGAACTACACGGTCGTGGGCGTCCTCAGCGTCGTCACGGGCCTGCTGATCACGCTGCTGGCGCTGTCCGATGATCTGCCAACCGCCGGGTCCTGGGTGCTGGGCGGCTCGATCGCCGGCGTCGGGCTGGCGTCCATCGGGGTCGCGGCACTCTGCGGGCAGCTAAGTGCCACGAGCCGGGGCGCGAACTCGCTTGGCGTGGCTGTGCTGGCCATCTTTTATCTGGTCCGGGCCATTGCCGATGTCAACGCCCCTGACACCAACGTCACCGCGCTGAGCTGGTTCTCGCCGATCGGCTGGGGCCAGAACATGCGCCCGTTTGCACAAGACACCTGGTGGCCGTTCCTGGCCCTGCTGGCTTTAGCCGCCGCCTGCTGTGTGCTGGCGCTGGGCATTGAAACCCGCCGGGACTTGGGGCTGGGCCTGCTGCCCGAACGACGCGGACCGGGGCGCGCCACCGCGCTGCTGGCCTCGCCCATTGGGCTGGCGCTGCGCCTGCAGCGTGCCACACTTATCTCCTGGCTGCTCGGCGCAATCGTGGCCGGGCTGTTCTTCGGCAGTGTCGCGAAGGCCATGACCACGGCGCTGGACCCGTCCAACCCATTTGCCCAGGCATTCCTCGGCGGTTCCCAGGACATGCTCGACGGCATCATGGGCACCTTCGTGCTGTTCAACGCCATGCTGGCCGGCGCGTTTGCACTCCAAAGCCTTTCAGGTGCCCGCGCCGAGGAATCCGGCGGAAGGCTCGAGTCCCAACTGGCCGGATCGCTCGCCCGCACCCGCTGGCTCGGCGCACACATCGCCGTGGCCGCAGCCGGATCTGCCGTGATGCTGCTGCTCGGCGGCTGGCTCACAGGAGTCTCCTCCAACGGTGCCGCATCCGGCTCCGCACTGGCCGGGGCGAGCTTCGCCTATTGGCCGGCCGTGCTGTTGATGATGGGCGTGCTGTTGTTTCTGCACGGCTTCACTCCCCGGCTGAGCGTCAGCCTCAGCTGGGCCGTGTACGGCATTTCCGTGCTGGTGGCCATGTTCGGGCCGTTGTTTTCCCTGTCCGCGGATGCCATCAGGGCCACTCCGTTCGGCGCTGTCCCGCGCATGCCCGCAGACAGCTTCTCGCTGCTGCCACTCGCGGTCCTGACCTTGCTCGCCGTCGTGCTTGGGATACTGGGGATTTGGCGTTTCCGCAACCGCGATATCACAGCGGAGTAGCCTGAAAGTGACGGCCGTCCTGCCGGGCGGGCGTGGAGCACAGGAGGAATGGTGGATGCGTTGACATTGGGCCGGGCGCTGGAGCTCGAACACCGTGAGATTGACGGTGGCATTGAGGCGTTCGTGGCGTCATTGGATGGTGCGGGACCCCTCCGGCCGGCCCCGCTGCTGGCGGCCCTTTCCGGCCTTCGCCGCCACATCTATCTGGAGGAAGAGTTCTTGTTCCCGCCGTTGAAGGCAGCCGGGCTGATGGGTCCCATCTTTGTCATGCTGCGGGAGCACGGCCAGCTCTGGAAGCACATGGACACCATCGAGTCGTTGCTGGCCGAATCGGCTGGCGCCGGCACGCTCCGCACGGCCTGCACATCACTGCTGGAGCTGCTGGACGCCCACAATTCAAAGGAGGAGCCCATCATTTACGTGCAGGCAGACGGCATCCTTGACGCGGCCGCCACCGGGGAACTTCTCGGCTTCCTCGCTCAAGGAACGACGCCGGACGGTTGGGTCTGCAGCGCAGCCTAGCCGCCGTCGTGCGCGCCTTTTCAGGAACGCTTTCCTGCTTCAAAGGCTGCCAGCGTGGCTGACGCCTCGTCGAGGAAATTGTCCACCCCCTCCTGGTCGTATCCCTGGGCGAATTTGGTCGAGGCAAAGCACGCCGCATTCAAGGCCTCGGCCTTCAACTGCCCGGAACGTCCGGATTCCCATTGCTGCAAGGACTTAAAGATTTCATCGATGAAATCGTCCACGGCGGGCATGGAGTAGCCCTCGCGGAATCTGGTGGTGGCAAACCGGGTACTGCTGAGCTCGGAGCTGTGCATGGTGTGGCCTTTATTGTCGGGCGGACCGTCTTCGTTCCGCGATGGAGAATTGCTGTGCGTCAGTGCTGTCAGCCGGCTGCAGCCAAAATGGCCCGGGCCAGGGGTCCGCCGGTGATGGCGCCCAGGTCGCCGTCCTCGACAAAGACAGCCACTGCAAGGTCGCCCTGCGCGGCAATCACCCACGAGTGTGTGCGCGGCGGATCGTCTGTGCCGTATTCGGCTGTCCCGGTCTTGCCAATGGCTTCGGCACCGGGCAGGTCACCGAGCATGTCCAGGTAGCCGTCGGTGACGACCGCCCGCATCATCGTGCGCAGGTCACCGGCTTCAGTGCTGGTCAGTGCTGCACCGTCAGCCGCCTTGGCCTTGCCGTCATGGCCGTCAACCAGCACGGGGACAACGGCGGAGCCCTTGACCACTGCCGACATCATCGCGGCCATGCCCAGCGGCGACACCTGCACCTTGCCCTGCCCAATCATTGACGCAGCATGTTCGGTCCCGGCCGAGTCCCGCGGCACATTGCCCATGAATGCCTCCAGACCGAGGTCATTGGTCATGCCTACACCCAAGGCACCGGCCGCATCCGCCAGCTTGTCCTGGGGCAGATTTTCAAATTGCGAGACAAAGGCCGTGTTGCAGGAATGGGCGACGGCGGTGGTCAAGGAGACTTCGCCTGTCGCCGCAGGCGCGTAGCCGGGAGCGTTGAGGAACTTCTTGCCGTCAGCCGTATATTCCGGGGTGCAGCTCACTGTCGACGTCGGGGTCATGCCCTGGCGCAGCAGTCCCAGTGACGTGGCAATCTTGAACGTCGAGCCGGGGGCATATTGGCCAAGGAACGCTGTGTTGTATCCCTGGCTGTCAGGGCCGTTGGCTGAGGCCAGAATGGCCCCCGTTGATGGCCGCATGACGACGATTGAGCTGGGCGTCTTTACGCTTGCCAGCGTATCCTCGGCCGCGTTTTGCAGCCCCGGCACCAAGGTGGTCTTGACGTCCTTGCCATCGATCGGTTCAACAGTGAAGAGGACCCGCGGAGGCGAGTCGGAATCGGCAGGTGCGGTCCCGGCGTCGTCCGTGGGAGCAGCGTCAGTGGCGGCATCACTGGGTGTGGGAGCGGCGGGAATGGCGCTGACGGTGACTCCAGGGGTGCCGGCCAGCTGCGTATCGAAGGCGGCCTGCAGTCCGCCGGAACCGACAAGCTGGCCCGCCACAATCTTGCCTTCGGACTTTTCAATGTCCTCGGCCGAGGCCTCGCGGACAGTGCCCAGGATGGCGGAGGCAAAGGTGCGCGACGGCGCCAAGGGCATCGTCGAATCGGTGGCGTGGATGCCCTTGATGGCGTTGAGCTTGTCCTGGTTCAAGGCCTTGAACGCGTCCTCGCGCAGGGTGATGGCGTCAACAAAAGCCACCGGACCGTAGGCCTTGACCTTGGCGGCATAGCCTGCGGGGTCGATGTCGAGCATCCCGGCGAGCTCCTTCGCGGAAGCTTCGGCCTCGGCTTCGGCCAGTCCGTCCTTGTTGATGCCCACGATGTGCACCGGGCGGTCCTTCACGATGGCCTCACCGTCTGCGGAGAGGATGCCGGCCCGCGCGCCGTAGCTGGTGCTGACCTTGAGACGGTCGCCTGCTGCCAGTTTCGGTTCAACCATTTCCGGGGACCAGGTGATGGTCCAGTCCTTGCCGTTGCGCTTCATGTCGGCCCCGGTGGAATACGTCCACGGCTTTTCGACCTTGGGGAGCTTCCACGAGTAATCCAACGAGACTCGGGCAGTGTCATCCTTGATTTCGACGCCGCTGACGCTGACAGTCGGCCACACCGGGTCAATGCCCTTGGAAAGCTCAGTCAGTTCCTTTTGGACGTCGGCGCCAGGCTTGTCAAAGCTGAGGTCCCCGATTGTGTGGGTGGACAAGGCCTTGGCGAGGGCGTCTGCGGTGGATGTCCCGTCATCCTGGGGTGAACAGGCTGTTCCACCGAGGACAAGGCTGAGGGCAAGCAGCAAAACTGTGACGCGACGAAACATGGGCTCCCTGACGTTGGTATGTAGCCCAGCCTACCCATTGCAATGCGCAGTCTTCATCTCCGCCGTGCGATGCGCGGGCCCTGCACTCCGAAGGAGGCTGCATGCTGGCGCCGGGACGCCCACTTGGGGAGACTTATTCCGTGGCATCTGAGGGGTTTGGCACGTGGAGGCGTTCCTTTGCGGCTGTTGTTGCAGTCGTCATGTCGTGCAGGAACCGTTCCACGAGGGCCAGTTCCTCCGGCGAGTAGTTTTCCAGCGCCGCACCGAGACCTGCTGCCAGGGGTGAAAACAACTGGCGGCCCACCACGCGGGCGGCCTCGGTCATGGAAAGTTCCACCTGCCTCCTATCTGTTTGTCCACGCTGTCGGGTGACGTGCCCCGAATGCTCCAGCCTGTCGACAAGTGCCGTTACCGCCGGTGAGCTGAGATTAAGCGCCTGCCCCAGCTTCCCCGCAGTCGGTGCTGCCCCATCCGCCCCCGGATTGATCAGGAAGCCCAGGGCATTCAGGTCTGTCCGGTGCAGTCCGTTCACGGCGGCCGCCCGGTCCACATAGCGGTCTGATTCCATGGTGAATTCGCGCATCGCAGCAAGAAGTTCAGCGTGGTCACGGGGAGGTCTCATGCCCTCAATCTTCCCCCCTAAAGTCCGGGTGGGAAGAAAAGTCGTCCGTCAGTTTGCAAATTATCTCCATGCTCGAAGTATTATTGTCGTCATGAAGAACGCTGACTGGTCCCCCAAGCGCTGGCTCCGCATTGCCCTGCCCACCCTCCTGATCATCGTCTGGCTGCTCGTCGCTGGTCTTGGCGGGCCCACTTTCGGCAAAATATCCGACGTCTCCACGAACGACCAAGCCAGTTTCCTTCCTGCCAGTGCGGAATCCACTGTGGTTCGCGACTGGCAGCTGAAGTTCGTGGACAGCAACGTGATTCCCGCAGTTGTGCTGCTGACCGCCGACGCCCCGTTGTCAGACTCCCAGCTGGGGGAAATCGCAGCATTGTCAGAGAAGCTCGGCGCTGTCAGCGGCGTGCAGAAACCAGAACCGCCGGCCACCAGCACCATCGCCGGGCCCATTCCCTCGGAAGACAAAAAGGCCGTGGAGTTCCTGGTCCCCATCTCGGACACCGGCGAAATCAAGACCGTGGTGGGGGATTTGCGGGATGTCCTTAACGATTCCGCGCCCGCCGGGGTGAGCGCCTATGTCACTGGCCCGGCCGGCCTGACAGCGGATTTGGTCAGCGCCTTTGGCGGCATTGACGGTGTGTTGCTGCTGGTGGCCCTCTTGGCGGTGTTTGTGATTTTGCTGGTTGTCTACCGTTCTGTGGTGCTGCCGCTATTGGTGCTGTTCACGTCAGTGGTGGCCCTGTGCGCGTCCATCTTGGTCGTTTACTACATGGCCAGCTGGGATTGGATCAAGCTCAGCGGCCAAAGCCAGGGGATCCTGTCCATTCTGGTCATCGGCGCCGCCACCGACTACTCGCTGCTGATGGTGGCGCGATTCCGCGAAGCCCTGCACCAAGTTGATTCAAAATGGGCTGCCTTGGGACGCGCCATGCGCGGAGCTTGGGAACCCATCGTTGCCTCCGGGTCCACGGTCATTTTGGCCATGCTCTGCCTGCTGTTTTCCGATCTAAACTCCAACCGGAGCCTGGGACCCATTGCGGCGATTGGCATTCTCTTCTCGCTGCTTGCGGCCCTGACCTGTCTGCCGGCACTTCTGCTGGCCTTCGGCCGGGGAGCCTTCTGGCCCTTCAAGCCAAAGGTTGAATCCGGCCATGAACACAAGCATGAGGCCCTCGGCACTGCTGGCATGAACGCTCAAACAAGCAGACAAATCGAACACGGCCTCGCCGGGGTCGTGGGCATTTGGCGGCGCATTGGCCTGTTGATTGCCCGTAAACCGCGCCTGACATGGGTGGCGACCCTGGTTCTGCTGCTGGCCGCAAGCTCAGGAATTGTGCAGCTCCAGGCCAACGGCGTGTCACAGACTGAAGTCATTTTGGGCCAGAGCAATGCAGTCGACGGCCAGCGCGCGCTGGCAGAACACTTTGATGGCGGCAGCGGCAGCCCGGTGGTGATCATCGCGGACCAAAGCAGCAAGGACCAGGTCTTGGCCGCCGTCGAAGGCACCGCCGGGATCACCGAAGCCAACATCTACACCGGCGGTGGCCGCCCCGACGCCGCGGCGGAGCCCGTGGTCAAGGATGGGCGCGTATTGATCAATGCCACGCTGAAAGATCAGGCTGACTCAGATGCCGCCGAACAGGTCGTTGTCGAACTCCGCAAACAGTTGCCCGCGGTCGATGCAACTGCCTTGGTGGGCGGTGTGTCGGCAATTGCTTGGGACACCAACGTCACGGCGCAAGGCGACCTGTTCAAGATTGTGCCGCTCGTGCTGCTGGTTATCTTCATCGTCCTTATCCTGCTGCTGCGTTCGATTGTTGCACCGCTGCTGCTGATTGCCTCGGTGTTGCTTTCATATCTGGCCACGATGGGTGTCTCGGCGCTGGTCTTCAATCATCTGTTTGGTTTCCCGGGCGCCGATGCCACCGTGCCGCTATTTGGGTTTGTCTTCCTGGTGGCCCTTGGCGTTGACTACAACATCTTCCTCATGACCCGTGTCCGTGAGGAGTCACTGCTCATGGGCACCCATGCAGGTGTGTTGCGCGGTCTGGGCAAAACGGGCGGGGTCATCACCTCCGCCGGTGTGGTGTTGGCAGCCACGTTTGCTGCCCTTGGAATTATCCCGCTGCTGTTCCTGGCGCAGCTGGCATTCATCGTGGCGTTTGGCGTGCTGCTGGACACCGTCATTGTCCGAACGCTGCTGGTGCCGGCGCTGACCTACGACCTGGGCAACCGGGTGTGGTGGCCGGCCAAGGCCAGATTCTACGACGTGGAGAAAAAGGGGAACGAGCTCAGCCCGTCCGACAAATCGTGATCGCTCCCATCGGACAGTACTTCCATACCCCGGCACAGGCCTGCTGAGACTGTCTTGACGAAGCCAGCGGAGAGCCGACCTGCTGCGGATCGGGCCACTAGCAGTCAGCTTCCGTATCGTCTGTCATAATTGGCGACGCGGCGTTCTCTGTGGCTCAGGGGTGTGGGTTCTGGCCCGCGGGCTGCGTGGGTGCTGGTTGGCGGCCGGTACGCTGGCTCCGGCTGAGCTGTTCGCTGCGCCGGGGCGCTTCCTGCTCCAAAGCCGACCACTCACCGGGGTTGTTCACTCCGTCAGGGGCGCTTCTTGCTCCGGGTGTTGTTCATGGCCTGGGGGTTGTTGGGCCTGTCCCGGGGTTGCTGTCCATGCCGCTGCTGCCTGCGTTGCTGGCGGCTGTGTTGGCGGCTGTGGTCGGTGGTGGGTTGAGGGCCTTGGCGAGGCGTCGCTTCAACCACTTCGGGTACTGCGTGCATTGAGGTGTTTCATACAAGGGCGCCCGATACTTCCCACCCGGGGTAATCCACCCCACCCGGCCATCAGCAGTGAGCTGCGGTGTCCAGCCCCGCAAACGAATCTGATGCCGATACGAATCCCGATACCGCCGATACATGCCATGACGATCCTTATCATCCTTAAAATGCCGCAAGCGATGATGAACAGCACACGCCGGGCGAACGTTCTCGAGCGTGGACTTGCCCCCGTGCTCCCACGACCTCAGATGATCCATCTCCGTGAGCACCACCGGATTCATGCAATTCTGGAAATAACAGCCCCCGGCCAGGGCCTGCAACACCGCTTTCTCCGCATCCCGCAGCGTGTACCGCTCCGGACTCAACGGCAACGCCTCACCCGTCACCGGATCAGTCAACACCCGCAAGAACGTCTTCGCACCCGCCATGAGCTTCCTGGCAATCCCCAACGGCACCGGCCCAGCCCCCTCACCGACCAACTCAGCCGGTTCATCAGTGACACCCACCAACCCCAAAAACGGGACCTTGAGCAAAATCTGCGCCCTCGGCAACGGCGGATCCACCATCACCTTCCCCTGACGCATAGCCTCCAACTGATCCAAATACTCCTGCTGACGGTCCTCGACAATCCCGTCAACCAACCCATCCACATAACCAGAACCATCACCAACCAACGACCCCGACACCGGCACATCCCCCGCCACATCCACCAACCCCGGCCCCGGCCCCGGGTTATCCTGGCCTTTCGGCATGCTGGTGCCACTGAGAGGAGGTTCCGGCCCCGCCCCACCAGGCACGACGGTGCCCCTGAGAGGTTGACCCTCGTCAGGCAGAGCTGTCCCCGCCCCGGAACCAATCACCGGATTCCAGGTATTGGCGGTCCCGGAGCCGTCGGCGACGAAGTCCTCGGTAATGATGCCAGGACCCGGGGCAGGGCCCGGGGTGGGGCCCGGGGTGGGGCCCGGGGTGGGGCCCGGGGTGCGGGGCGGATTCGCCTCTTCGCACTCCCACCCCGGCGCCTCAACCAAACTCACCCCAAACGCCGACTTCTCCCCAAAAACAACACCACCACCGTCCCCACCAAAACCCATGCCACCGCCACAACCACCAACACCGCCACTACCGCGAGCCGTACCGCTGCCGGCACCCTGGCCGCTGCCACTGCCACTACCACTGCCGCTGCCGCTGCCGGCACCCTGGCCGGTGAAACCACCACTCCTGCCGCCATGAGTGGGTGTATTGCCGAAAGAAGAACCGTTCCGGCCTGTGCCGGCACCCTGGCTGTTATAGCCACCGGTGCTGTTGCTGTTGTGGCTGCCGGCCCCTTGGCCGCCGCTGCCTGTACGGCTGGCGCTTCGGCTGTGCGGGCTGTTGGTGTTTGGGTTGGTGGTGGTGGGGTTGGTGTAGCTGTTGGCCGGGAGTTCCTGGCCCATGAGCAGAATCGCGGCAACATCAGCACGGATCTGCTCACGCGTCCGGTACTCACGGCAATCCTCCCCCGCCCCCACCGCGTCAGCAGCACGCTGACGTGCCGTGGCATCATTCTTGATCGCCTCCGCGAGCCGATGGCAATGAACCATGATCGCGTTCGCCGCCAACGTCGGAATATGCAACGTCACCCACGACATCCCATCCCGGCCCGGATCATTGCTCAACCGCCGATTCTTGAACGCCTCCTTCGTGCGCGTCTCCATCGACTCAGGGAACATCTTCTCCCGCTCCCGCCGCGCCTTCCCCGCAAACCTGACAGCAGTGGTCCCCGGCGCCAACACCAACAACCGCCCCTCAAACACCCCCACATCAGCAGCCGTGACAGAGCCGGTGTCCTCCAACGTGGCGATCTCTTGAACAATCGTGCACGCATGACGCCAGGACAACACCCCCGCCCCCAACGCCGCAAACGTCCCCGGATGCGCCAACACCTCCAACGCATGATGCGTCAACGCCACCGCCGTCCGTTCAGCAATACCCAACGACTGGGCCGCCTCAACCACGGCACTGGACTCAGCCAGCTTCGCCTGCCACGGATCCAAATCCACAGCAACCCGCTCAACCCCCACAGCCCCCATCAACTGCCCCAACAACGACGCCTTGCACGCCGCCGTCGCATCCTCCAACAGCTTCACGACCGCCAACGCCCCAACAGCACCATCATGCACACCACACGCAACACTGCGCTGGGACACCGGCTCCGGATCAGGCACCGGAAACCCCGCCAACAACGGCAACCCCACCAAAACAGGATTGTCAGACCCAAAGGGTTCAATAAAAGGAAGAGCACCAACCGCGGCAAGAAGTGACACCACATCCTGTGTGGCCTCACCACCCCGGTCCCCGGGGACAATCACCGGAATACTCATACCCCAAGAATACAGCCACCGTTACCACCACGCAATAGAACCCCGAAAGAATATCCTAAATTCTTTTTTGGCGGTTCCCGGCGCATCCACTCAGGCACCCGACTCCAGCCGCGCCCACCTGCGGGATGACCCCAACCCCCACGCACCCAACCCACGCACCAACCCAAGCTGACTGGCCCCGAAACGCAAGAACCGCCGTCGCCCCTTCAAATGGGACAACGGCGGCTGTGTGTCGGCCAAACCCCACATGGGACAGAGGGCCTGCGCTTACCCTCCGTGAACCACAATCTGGCCCGGCGCCTCGGCGTTGAACACGAGTCGGCGGTTCGCGATTTTGTCGGTGAAGAAGCGGTCGTGGCTAACCACGAGCACGGCACCTGGGAAATGCAGCAGGGCCCGTTCCATAACCTGCGTGCTGGACATGTCGAGGTGGTTGGTGGGCTCATCGAGCACCAGAACAGAGGCGCCAGAGAGCAGGCACTGGGCCATCGCCACACGGGCGCGCTGCCCACCCGACAGGTTGCCGATGCGCTGCTTCAGGTCCGCCTCTGAGAACTGGAACATGGCCAGGAAGCGGTTAACTGACTTCTTGGTGGCCGTCAGTGCGAGGCTTTCCGGCATCGCGTTGACGGCGTGGGTGACGGTGTCCTCGGGGTCCAGCTCGTCGAGCACCTGGTTGTAGGAGACCAGCCCGCCGCCCTTGGCCCAGGTGACGTAGCCGGAATCTGCCGGCTCCTCCCCAGTCAGGGCGCGCAGCAGCGTCGACTTGCCCGAACCGTTGGCTCCCAGCACAACAATCCGGTTGCCGCGGCGGATCTCAAAGCTGAGGTCGCTGAACAGTGTCCTGTCACCATACGTTTTGCTCAGCGACTCGACCCGGCACAGCACATCCTTGACGTGCAGCCCGCCGTAGATTTCGGTGATGATCTTGTCCACGGGTCGCGGAGCACGCGACTTCTTGATCTTTGACAGCTTGGAATCCAGCCCCTTCGTCGCGGCCTTGGCTGCCTCGCGGCGGTCGGAGATGCCCTCCGCTTCAAAGGCCAGCAGTTCGGATTCGTGCACAAATTGGCTTTCGAGCGTCTTGAGCCGGAACTGTTTGGCCACCACGTACTCGGCAAAGTTGCCGGGGTATTCATGCAGGTGGAAGTTCTCCAGCTCGATAATGCGGGTGACCACCGCGTCAAGGAACTTCCGATCGTGCGAGACGATGATCGCCGCACCCTGGAAGTTCTTGAACCAGCCCTCGAGCCATTCAACGCCGGCCACATCAAGATAGTTGGTGGGTTCATCGAGCAGAAGCACGTCCGGAGCTTCCAGGAGGATCTTGGCCAGGGCTGCACGGTTGCGCCAACCGCCGGAAAGGTCGTCGATGGGGCAAATGCGGTGGGCCTCATTGAAGCCAAGCGTGGTCAGCACCTTGTCGATCGAGCGCTGGTAGTCCCAGCCGTCCAGCCTGTCCATGTCGGCAAAGAGCTCTGACTGCCGGTGGATCAATCGGTCCAGTTCAGCCTCCGGTTGGTCGACGGCGAGCGCCGCATCGATCCCGGCAAGCTCTGCCTCAATCTCCAGGACATGGGCAAACACTTCCTGGAGCACCTCGAGGATCGACTGTGAACCATTGAGCTCGGAGAACTGGGAGAAGTAGCCGATCTTGGTGCCAAGTTCCACGCTGACGGTGCCGGTGTCCGGCTCCACCTGGTCCATGACCAGCTTGAGCAGCGTGGACTTTCCCGAGCCGTTGCGCCCGATCATCCCCACCCGGTCCCCCGCCTCGAGCTTGAAAAAGGCCTCACGCAGCACCTGGACCTTGTCGAAGCGCACGGAAACGTCATTGAGGCGGATCAAGCTCATGGGTGTGGTCCTTTGATGCAGAGAGAGCGGGGCAGGGAAAACACCCGGGTCCAGTTTACCGGCAGGTGAGGGCGCTGGGTGGCACATGCCGCCGTCGTGCTTCCGAACTGCGTCAGCCCGCCATGTGTGCGATCTGGATCAGGTTCCCACAGGTGTCGTCGAAAACGGCGGTGGTGACCGGGCCCATCGTGGCGGGCTCCTGGGTGAAGCGCACGCCCAGTCCGGCCAGCCGTTCATATTCGGCCTGGACGTCCTCCACGGCAAACTGGGTGAACGGGATGCCGTCCGCAAGCAGTGCGTCCTTGAACGGGTGCACCGCCGGGTGGCCGCTGGGCTCCAACAGCAGCCGCGTGCCGTCGGGATCCTGTGCGGACGCAACAGTCAACCACCTGTCGGCGCCCACGGGGACGTCGTCCTTCAGAACGAACCCCAGCTTTTCGGTGTAAAACTCCAGCGCCTTGGCCTGGTCGTCAACGAACACGCTTGTCAGGTGGATTCTCATCACTGTTCCCTCGTCTTTCTGTGCCGGCAGTGCCGGGCTTGTTGAGCCACCGCGTGAAGATCGGTTCAAGCGGCTTGGTATTGATGTGGTGGAATTTGAACCTGCCCTCACGCCTGGTCTCAACGAGGCCGGCGGCTTCCAGCACATCCAAATGTTGTGAAACTGCCTGGCGCGACGACGACAGCCCATGGATCATGAGCAACCGCGTGCAGATCTCAAACAGTGTCTGCCCGTCCCGTTCGGCCAGCTCATCCAGGATGATCCTGCGGGTGGGATCGGCCAAGGCCTTGAATACGTCTGCCACATGTTCACAATAGGCAAGTGATCACTTGCATGTCAACGGCTTTCCCTCCACCCTTGCCCAAGCACGACGCCGGGCCCGCCCCTCCCTGCCCGGCCGCCCCTTCCGCTGCGCCCCACCGCGGCCGCAGACTGTACGGTTGGGGCTAATGAACCCGGCTGCCATTGAAGGGCGGCCCAATAGTTGGATGGAGAACACATGAGCGCGCCGATTCGCATTGGAATTGCCGGTTACGGAAACTTGGGCCGCGGGGTCGAGGCAGCCATTGCCAAGAATGCCGACATGACCCTGACGGGAATTTACACCCGCCGCAACCCTGCGGACTTGGTGCCGCTCAATGCAGGCGCACCCGTCTTCTCCATGGACGCCCTGGCCGGCCACGCAGCCGATATTGACGTGCTGATCCTGTGCGGCGGTTCAAAGTCGGACCTGCCCGAACAGGGACCTGCCTTGGCAGCCCTGTTCAACACGGTCGACAGCTTTGACACGCACGCACGCATCCCCGAGTACTTCGCCACCGTGGACGCCCCGGCCAAGGCTGCCAGCAAGACCGCGTTGATCTCCGCCGGCTGGGATCCGGGCATGTTCTCCATCAACCGCGTCTACGGCGAGGCCCTGCTGCCCGACGGCGAAACTTACACTTTCTGGGGCCGAGGCCTGAGCCAGGGCCACTCGGACGCCATCCGCCGGGTGGCCGGTGTTGCCGGCGGCGTGCAGTACACGCTGCCGTCCGAGACCGCCATTGACAAGGTCCGCAGCGGCTCCCGGCCGGAACTGACCACCCGCCAGAAGCACACCCGCGAATGTTTTGTGGTGCTCGAGGACGGCGCTTCTGAGGTCGCCGTACGCGCCGAGATCGTGGGCATGCCGCATTATTTTGACCAGTACGACACCACTGTCAACTTCATTACGGCCGAGGAGTTGGCCCGTGACCATGCAGCCATGCCGCACGGCGGTTTTGTGATTCGCAGCGGCAACACCACCGACGGGCATGCACAGGTCATCGAGTACTCCCTGGCGCTGGAGAGCAACCCGGAATTCACCTCCAGCGTGCTCGTTGCCTACGCCCGCGCCGTGCACCGCATGAACGCCGCCGGCCAGTTTGGTGCCAAAACCGTGTTCGACGTGGCCCCTGGCCTGCTGTCACCGAAGTCCGCCGCAGATCTGCGGGCTGAACTGCTGTAACCCGTTCCCACAACGTCCCACAACTTCTCATCGAGTACGCAGTTGTTGGACGAAAATGCCCTGGAATGAGCCTGCCGCTTTTTGTTGTTGAAAGTTGAGAGGGTTCTATTGTCACCGGGCGCGCATGTCCCCGCCTATCGGCCGAAAGTCGCCGCGTACGTTCCCGCTCTGCGCGCATGTCCTTACATGCGCGCAGAGCGGGAACGTACGCGGCGGCCAACGGGCACCGGACCGACGGGCAGCACGTGCCGCACGGCCGCCCGCCAGCGCACACCCGGCCCGGCGGCAGCCGTCGCCTGCCCAAGCCCCTCGGAACCGCGCGCAATCAGTGAAACCCGGGCTCCGGCGTCGTGTGCTTCCTTGGCGGACGCCGCACCGATTCCCTGCGAGCCTCCGGTGAGGATCACATGCGCACCCTGCAGCTTTGTCATGGAACATGAGTATAGGTGCGCGCCGCCGTCGTGCAGCCAAAAGAATCCTGCGGTCTTGACCCACGTCAAGGCGGCGCCGCCCGGAACGCGGTGTACTGGTTATACAAGCCCCACCCACAAGGAAAGGCACACCATGCGCACCGCCAAATTTGAGACCGAACCGTTCACCTGCCCGTCCTGCATCACTAAGATTGAGGGCGTTGTCGGCAAGATGGAAGGCGTCGAGGAAACCAAGGTCATGTTCAACTCCGGCAAGGTCAAGGTGACGTTTGACGACGGACTGGTCACCGCGGAGGCAATCGCCAAGGCCATCACGGATCTCGGCTACCCGGTGCTGAAGCACAAGGTCGCGGCATAGCTTCCCGGGACACGGCCCGCGGAAATAGCTGGTTGACTGTGGACATGGCACATCATTCTGCGGTCCAAGGACACGCTCCACTGGAAGTTCTGGTGGGGCGTGTCCCCATTTTCAGCCAGCTCGCCCCCGAGGAACTCAAGGACATCGCCGGGCGTGTGAGGCTGCGCCACCACGCACGCAACGAGCAGTTGTACGGCGCCGGCGAGAACAACCCGCACCTGATGATCATCCACAGCGGGCACGTGAAGATTTACCGGATCACGGAATCGGGCCATGAACAGCTGATCCGGGTGCTCGGTGAGGGTGATTTTCTCGGCGAGATGAGCTTCATCAGCGGCGCGCCCACGGACCACTTCGCCACCACCTTGGAGGCGGCCGAGATTTGCGCGCTGCACCACGACGACCTGCGCGACTATCTCCTGCGCTTCCCCACCGTGACCTACAAGATGCTGGAAACCCTCAGCAGCCGGCTCGAAAGCACCGAACGCCAGGTGAGCATCCTGGCCGGGGAGGATGCCGAACACCGGATCGCCGCCTACCTGCTGGAGCTGGCGGACAAGCACCCCACGGCAAAGTTTGCGCTGCCCATTGCCAAAAAGGATATCGCCTCTTTTCTGGGCCTGACCCCGGAAACGCTCAGCCGCAAACTGGCCCAATTCGAGTCTGCCGGCTGGCTCCTCCTGCACCCGCGCCGCATCGTGGAACTGCTGGACGTGCCCGCGCTGCACAAGCTGTAGGCCGCGGGTCACAACAACAGCCCACCCGGAATTGACCCCGGTCAAGGCGCATTCCGGCGATCCGGGCAATCCTTGAAGTATCGGCAGGAGACCCCCGCCGGCACACAAGCCAAGGAGCATCATGACTGGCAGGACCAAAGCCCGGATCGCCGCCGCGACCGGCATCATGCTGATCGCCGCACTGGCGTTCCACCTCTTCGCACTCCCGGTGCCGCGCGACGTCCTGCTGTTCGTCTCGGCCATCACGGCCGGCGTCCCCACGGCCATCCGCGCGTTTCAGGCACTGCGTCATAAGGCGTTCAGCATCGACCTGCTGGTCACGATCGCTGTCGTCGGCGCCCTCATCATTGGCGAATACGTCGAGGCCGCCGTCGTCTCCTTCCTGTTCATCTTCGGCGCCTGGCTCGAGGCCCGCACCCTGGAGAAGACGCGTCGCTCGCTGCGGGACCTGGTGGACCTGGCGCCCCAGGAAGCGCAGGTGATGCGCGACGGCGTGTCCGTCACCATCAGCGTGGACGATGTCGTTGCGGGCGACCATGTTGTGGTCCAGTCCGGCGGCCAAATTCCCGTGGACGGCACCATCATCTCCGGCCAAGCCCTCGTCAACGAGGCAACCATTACGGGCGAGCCGGTCCCCGCGTCCAAGAAGGTGGGCGACAAGGTCTACGGCGGCACCATCCTCGACAACGGCTTCATCGGCATGAGAGCCGAGCAGGTGGGCGACGACACCACCTTCGCCCAGATCATCGAACTCGTTGAAGAGGCGCAGGACTCCAAAACCAAGGCGCAGCGCTTCCTCGACAGGTTCGCGCAAATTTACACGCCGGCCATTGTGGTGCTGGCCGTCATTGTGCTGATCTTCAGCCAAAACGTTGAGTTCGCACTGACGTTCCTTGTAATCGCCTGCCCCGGCGCCCTTGTCATCTCAACCCCTGTCTCCATGGTTGCGGGCCTCGGCAACGGCGCCCGCCACGGCGTCCTCGTCAAGGGCGGCGACGCCCTCGAACGGTTCTCCAAGATCGACACCATGATCTTTGACAAGACGGGCACGCTCACCGTGGGCCGCCCGGAGGTCACCGAGGTCTTCCCCTTGAACGAGCACGACGCCGGACACCTCCTGCGCCTGTCGGCCCGCCTTGAGCTGGCTTCCGAACACCCGCTGGGGCGGACCATCGTTGAAGAGGCCCGCCTGCGCGGCCACGACGTGACGGAGCAGCCCACGGACATTGAGGTCATCAAGGGCGGCGGCATCCGCGGCCAGGTTGACGGCTCGATTGTGGCTGTTGGTTCCCGCCGGGTCCTGGCCGAGATGGGCGTGGAGCTGCCGGCGGCAGCCGAGCAGCATGCAGTTCAGCAGGAGCAGGGCGGCAACACGGCCGTCTTTGCCGTAATCGACGGCGAGCTCGCCGGCATCATTTCGATCGCCGACAGGATCCGCCCCGAAGCCAGGGCCGCCATTGCAGCCACGCGCCGGCGCGGGGTCGGGCAGTTCTACATGCTCACGGGCGACAACCGCCACACCGCCGCCCTGGTAGGAGCCGAGTTGGGTATCGATGAGGTGCGGGCCGAGCTGCTGCCCGCCGACAAGGTGCGCATTGTCCAGGAACTCAAGGACGCCGGGCACCGTGTGGCGATGGTGGGCGACGGCATCAACGACGCCCCCGCCATTGCCACGGCCAACGTTGGCCTGGCCATGGGGGCCGGCACCGACGTGTCCATCCAGACGGCCGACGTGATCTTGATGGGCAACCGCTTCGACCAGCTCGTCCACGCGTACTCGCTGGCGAAGGCGACCGTGCGAAACATGAAGCAAAACACCGCGATTGCACTTGGCACGGTTGTGCTGCTTCTGACGGGCGTGTTGTTCCAGAAGGTGTTCATGGCCACCGGCATGCTGGTGCATGAGATCAGCGTGCTGGTTGTCATCATCAACGCCATCCGCTTGGTGCGCTTCCGCGACAAGCGGGCTGCCGCCCCCACGGCCGATGCGGGGCTTGCTGCGGAGGATGGGCGGGAAGCAATTCTTGAGCGCCAGCGCTGACCCGCCTCAGGGGGCAGTAGTTGCGATATGCCACCCTTAGGCACTTCTCGCCACGAACTCGGGGGCAGACATCGTAATCCGCCATAGGTGCACAGGGGCCGGATTACGATATCTGCCCCCGCAACTGTTTTAGCTGCCCCCGCCCGGCTTAAAGATAGGGAAAGGGATGAGAGTTTCCGTAACGGAGGTTCAGGCGTCAAACAAACCGCGGACATCGTCGGCGGTGATGGCCGAGGAGAACATGGCGTCGTCGTCCATGACGGAGCTGAACAGTTTCGCCTTCTTGTCCTTCAGCGCCATGACTTTTTCCTCGATCGTGTCCTTGGCAACGAGCCGGTACACCATGACGTTCTTGGTCTGCCCGATCCTGTGGGTGCGGTCCACGGCCTGGTTTTCGGTGGCGGGATTCCACCACGGGTCCAGCAGGAAGCAGTAGTCGGCTTCGGTCAGGTTCAGCCCGAAGCCACCCGATTTCAGGCTGATCAGGAACACCGGGGCAGTGCCGGACTTGAACTTTTCAATGACCTCGCCGCGTTTGCGGGTCTTTCCGTCCAAATAGGCGTACTCGATCCCGGCCGCGTCCAAACGCTCCCTGGCCTTGCCCAGGAACGACGTGAACTGGCTGAAAATCAACGCCCGGTGCCCCTCTGCCACGACGTCCTCGAGCTGTTCAAACAAGACATCGAGCTTGCTGGACGGGGCGCTGGCATACTTCGGATCCACCAGCGAGGCGTCCAAGCTGAGCATCCTCAGGGTGGTGAGCGACTTGAAGATCGTAAACCGGTTTTTGTCCATGTCGCCCAGCAGGCCGAGAACTTTTTGGCGCTCATGCTGGAGGTGCCGCTGGTAAATGGTGCGGTGCCGCGGTGCAAGCTCCAACTCCAGCACCTGTTCCTGCTTGGGCGGCAGTTCCTTGGCCACGGCGTCCTTGGTGCGCCGCAGGATCAGCGGCCGGATCCGACGTCGTAATTGTTTAAGTTTGTCGGCATCCCCCTCCTTCTCCACCGGTTTGCGGTAGTAGTCGGAGAAATGGGTCGGTGACGGGAACAGCCCCGGTGAGGTGATGGCAAACAGCGACCACAGCTCCATCAAGTTGTTTTCCATGGGCGTGCCGGTGATCGCCAGCTTGAACGGCGCCGGGAACGACCGCGCCAGCTGGCTGGCCTTGGTGAGGTGGTTCTTCACAAACTGTGCCTCGTCAAAGATCAGCCCGGCCCATTTCTGGCTGGCATAGGCTTCGCTGTCGAGCCGGAACAGCGTGTAGGAGGTAATGACGACGTCGGTCCCGCCCACCAGTGCGGCTGCCTCGCTGCCACTCTTGCGCAGTGTGTCGGTGACCGCGGTGGTGTTCAGGCCGGGGGCAAAGCGGCGCGCCTCGGCAGCCCAGTTGGACACCACCGAGGTGGGCGCAACCACCAGGAACGGCAGTGACGCTTCCTTTTGCGCAGCGGCGGTGGCCTTGGCGTGGGTGATCAGGGCCAGGGTTTGCAGTGTCTTGCCCAGGCCCATGTCATCGGCCAGCACCCCGCCCAGATTGTTTTCAAACAGGAAGGCGAGCCAGTTGAAGCCCTCCTGCTGGTACGGGCGCAGCGAAGCCTCAAGCCCCGCCGGGACTGGAACCGCCGCAACCTCCTGGACCTCAAGCAGCCCCGAGACTGACTTTTGCCAGGCGTCGGCCTGCTCGGCAGTGGTGGCCAGCTCCTTGAGTTCTTCCCAAAGCCCGGCCTGGTAGCGGCTGATTTTCAGGGAGCCGCCGGGCTCCTGCAGGCTCCGCGCCTCGTCAATGAGCCGCCGCAGCTGCTCAAATTCGGGCTGGCCCAGCGCAAAGTAATGTCCGTTGGGCAGCATCAGGTGGTCCTCGTCGGAGGCCAGCGCCAGGAACAACTCGCCAAACGGAATGTCTGTCTCGTCCAAGGTGACGGAGACACCCAAGTCAAACCAGTCGCCGTCGCCCGTTCCCTTGGTGCTGATGCCAATCTGCGGGGTGCCCGTCAGCTCGGTGTAGTCGGGGGCCGAACCGGCAGTGTCGATGCGCACGTGCTCGAGTTCGGCCAGTGCGGGCAGCGCTTCGGTGCTGAAACGGGCTGCTGCGACATCCTTCAGATGCACGGGCTCGTTGCTGCCAGGATGCAGGCTGGCCGCGTGCGGAAAGGATTCCCGGGTGGCCGCCGGGAATTCGGCGAGCGTCTCCGCCACGGCCTTCAGCAGCCGCGTCTCGAAGGTGTCGTCGCGGTGCCCCGCCCCGTCGCTGACCATCGAATACCTGGTCAGTGAGTCGCCGACAGCGTACTCCCAGTGCCAATGCAGCTCCATCGCGGGTCCGGAGGCCTTGTGGGACTGGTTGGCGGTTTTGCGGCGCCGGTCAACCTTCGGCGCTGCAACCGGAGGAATGTGCACGGCCGTCAGCACGAGTTCCGGGTCCTGGATTTCCGGCAGCCCGCCGCTGCCGTCACGGGCATGCAGGTCCATGCTGTGGCGCAACTGCGGGTAGTAGCTGTCAAGGAACTGTTTCCGGTCGGAAGCAGGGATTTCCACCGGGGTCCGGGTGTCGATCAGCAGCTTCAGGGCTTTCCCGACGGATTCCGTGACGGGTGCAAAGTTGATGTTCCGCTGGGCCAGGGCAGTTTGTTCATTTCCGCCGCTCCACCAGAAAAGGCCGTGGACGGGTGCGCCGAGGGTGCCCATCGTCGCCGGGTCGAGAATTGTCGTGCCTGATGCTGCGCTGCCGGGCGGGGTGCTGTTGACGACGGCCTGCGGGACCAGCGTGATGCCACCGTCGGCAGCGGCGGCGATGTTGGTGCTGACATGGACTGATTCGGCCCACGTGATGCTGTTGGACTTTCTGGACGTGACAAATTCCAGGCCGATCCCGGCCGCCTGTGTCAGCAGGTTCCACAGCAGCGGAGAGTTGAAATCATCCAGGCAAATCCGCTTGCCGGTGCCGTATCCGGTCCTGGTGGACTTGAAGAGGGCGTGAAAGACCTGCAGCCACTTCTTGTGTTCCGGGTTGAAGCCGTCCATGTAGTACAGCTGGTGCATGGAGTCCCAGGCGAGGTTGCCGACAACCCATTTGTTGGCGTCGTTGCGCATGACCGGGCGGACGCCGAGACGGACACGCTGCGTCTCCACGGATTTGGCCCCGCGTGCCTTTGCATTCTTCCTCGGCTTGGAGCGGGCCGCGTACGGATCCTGCGGTTCCTCAAGCAACTCAAATTGCAGCGCCATGGGTGTCGGGACGGCCACGGCCGCGTTGCGTGCCAGCTCCCGGCCCCAATAGGCCGGAGCCGCCACCACTGGCGGATTGAGTATCGCCTCAAGCTGCTGCTCCCAGGGCGCCGGTTTCTTGGGCGCCGGCTTTTTGGCTGCTGGCTTTTTGGGTGCCGGCCTCTTCGCTGCCGGCGCCTTGGGCGCCATCAACCGGGCCGGCGCCGCTGCTGCGGATGGGGTTGCTGCGCCGGCCACAGGAACTTCACGAGCCCCGGGAATCCCTGACGTTTCGGGAGCTTCAGTTTCTTCCAGCAAGCGGTTGGTGGTAAAAATCAGCGCAGCCACATGTTTGCAGTTTCCGCCGACGGGGCAGCTGCAGTTGCCGTCAACAAGAGCCGCGCCCTTCGGTTTGTCAAGGAAGATGGCGGTGGTTTCGTAGACCCGGTTTCCGCTGCCCGACACCAGGGCCTGCAGTTCGAGCCGGCTTTCCACCCACTGGACCCGGCTGACATTGCCAGCGCTGGCATAGCCAAGCCCGCGATGCACCGCTGCGGGGCCGACAAGGCTTCTGAGATCCGTGTATTCCACGTAGGGGACGAGCGAAAGATCCATTCGATTAACAGTACCGGGCGGCACCCACAGCGAGGAACCGGCTCATGTCGTAACCCGCCCTCAGCCGGCGGGCCCGGCTTCCTTGTAAAACCCCTCGATGTGGGCAGTGACAAGACTTGCCGCTCCTGGCCCGTCGTCGCCCTTGACAGCCTCCCGCAGCGAGCCCAGCATCGCACTCACGCCGACATTTCCGGGAGCCCCCATGGCCATCGTTGGCTCGGCGATGGAACGACGGCCACCGTTCAGGCGGAGAGTTGGTGCTCCAGCCAGCTCAAAACAAGTTGATGGGTGCGCATGTGACATTGCCACTTAGTGTGGTTGGACCTTAGCCCCTAGTGTGGGAGACCACGGAGAAATCCACCTTCCCCCAGCATGGAGGCGACAATGACGCAAAGAAGCGAAACCGGCAACCCTGAAATGCCGCCGGCACCCGGCGCCGCAACCTCTGCCGTGCCGGCCGTGCAGCACGCGCCCGCCGCGCTGCCGGGGATTCCTGTCCTGCCAGCCGCACTCAGGCGCCGGATGCCCAAATATTCGGAGCTGGCCCCGTTGATGCAGTTCAAGAAGCCTGAGTTCAGCCAGGCCGCCAAATTGCGACGCACCAACACCATTTGGGATCTGCGGGACATGGCAAAGCGCCGGACCCCGAAGGCGCCCTTCGACTACACGGATGGTGCCGCCGAAGCGGAAATCACCCTCCGCCGGGCGCGTGCAGCGTTCCTTGACATTGAGTTCCGCCCGGGCATCCTGCGGGATGTCTCAAGCATCGGCCTGGGCATGGAGATTCTGGGCAGGCCGTCAAGGATGCCTGTGGGCATCGCCCCCACCGGGTTCACCCGGATGATGCAGTCCGAGGGCGAGTATGCCGGCTCCCAGGCTGCCGAGGCGGCGGGCATTCCCTACACGCTGTCCACGATGGGCACGGCCTCCATCGAGGATGTTGCCGCCGCAGCCCCGAATGGGCGGAACTGGTTCCAGCTCTACCTGTGGAAGGACAGGGACCGTTCCCTTGAACTGATCGAACGCGCCGCCCGTGCCGGCTATGACACGCTCATGGTCACTGTGGACACCTCCGTCGCCGGGGCGCGGCTGCGGGACGTGCGCAACGGCATGACCATCCCGCCTTCGCTGACCATCAAGACGGTGCTTGACGCTTCCTACCGACCTGCCTGGTGGTTTAACTTCCTGACCCACGAACCACTCACTTTTGCCTCGCTGTCCCGGCACTCGGGCACCGTGGCCGAGCTGATCAACTCGATGTTCGACCCCACCTTGAATTATGCGGATCTGAGCTGGTTGCGGGAAACATGGAAGGGCAAGCTGGTGGTCAAGGGGATCCAGACCGTCGACGACGCCCGGAAGTCCGTTGACCACGGGGCCGACGGTGTGGTGCTCTCCAACCACGGCGGGCGCCAATTGGACCGGGCGCCCATCCCCTTCCACCTCCTTCCGGAAGTTTCCGCGGCGCTAAAGTCCGGTGCAGGCAGCCCCGCAATCATTTTGGACACAGGCATCATGAGCGGTGCCGACATCATCGCGGCACTGTCCCTGGGGGCGGACTTCACCTTGATTGGGCGGGCCTATCTGTACGGCCTGATGGCCGGCGGCCGGGCCGGGGTGGACCGCACACTGGAGATCCTTGAAACGGACATGCGGCGCACCATGGCACTGCTCGGTGTCACCACCATCGCCGAGCTGACACCGGATCACGTCAGGATCCTCAAAGACCAGTCCTGAGCACGGATCCCGGCCGGGTCAGGCCGGGATCCGTGCTCAGAACCCCTGGGCCAGGCGGTAGTAGGCCTGGTTCCAGCGGATCTCACGCACGAAACCACGCTGCGTGGTGTCCTCGTCAATGACAAGAAGTTCGGCTTCGAAGATGTCCGCGAAGTCCTGGAACGCCTCAATGCCGACGGCGGTGCTCATCACTGTGTGGTGGGCGGCCCCGGCTTCCAGCCAGGCGGCGGCGGAGGTGGCAAAGTCGGGCAGCGGCTTCCACACGGCCCGGGCCACGGGCAGGTTGGGCAGCGGCTCGTCCAGCGGCACAACCTCGACCTTGTTGGCTGTGAGACGGAAGCGTTCACGCATGTCCGAAAGTGCCACAACCACTCCGGTGCCCGGATCCGCGTCGAACACCAGGCGGACAGGATCCTCGCGGCCGCCAATGCCCAGCGGGTGCACCTCCAGTGAAGGCTTGGTGGTTGTCAGCGACGGACACACCTCAAGCATGTGGGCGCCGAGGATCTTTTCCTCACCGGGAACCAGGTGATAGGTGTAGTCCTCCATGAGGGAGGCCCCGCCGGGCAGCCCCTCCCCCATCACCTTCGCGGCGCGGATGAGCACTGCCGTCTTCCAGTCGCCCTCGGCGCCAAAGCCGTAGCCGTCAGCCATGAGCCGCTGCACTGCCAGGCCCGGGAGCTGGCGCAGTCCGCCCAGGTCCTCAAAGTTGGTGGTGAACGCACCAAAGTCCCCGGCCTCAAGGAAGCTGCGCAGGCCAAGTTCAATCTTTGCCCCGTAGCGCAGGGAATCGTGGCGTGCGGCGCCCGGGTGGAGTTCGGGAGCCACGTTGTACAGGCGCAGGTATTCGGCAATGAGAGCGTCAACATCTGCTTCGGAGGAGGCGTCAACGGCCTCGGCCAGTTCGTTCACGGACCAGCTGTTGACGGAGACGCCAAACCGGATTTCGGCTTCGGTCTTGTCGCCCTCAGTGACGGCCACATTGCGCATGTTGTCGCCAAAACGGGCCACCTTCAAGGTCCGGACCTGGGCCACTGCAGCGGCCGCACGCGTCCAGGTGCCGATCTTTTCACGCACCAGCGGGTTGGACACGTGGCCCACCACTGTCTTCCGGCTGACGCCCATGCGTGATTGCATGTAGCCAAATTCCCTGTCACCGTGTGCTGCCTGGTTCAGGTTCATGAAATCGAAATCGATCTCCGCCCACGGCAGTGCCACATTGGCCTGGGTGTGCAGGTGCAGCAGCGGCTTGTTCAACTCGCTCAGCCCGCGGATCCACATTTTGGCCGGTGAAAAGGTGTGCATCCAGGCGATGAGCCCAATGACCTTGTCGTCGGCGTTGGCATCAATGGCCGCCCGGCGGATGGACTCGGAATCCTTCAGCACGTCCTTGAAGACAACGCGGACGGGAATCTCTGCTGATTCCTGCAGCGTCTTGACCACTTCGGCCGACTGCTCGGCGACCTGGCGCAGGGTTTCCTCGCCGTAGAGGTTCTGGCTTCCGGTCAGAAACCAGACTTCGTATCCGGACAGGGAGTTGTTCAACTGCAAAGACATTTTCATTCCTTCGAGACAGGAGGCGGGTTGGGGGTTACTGTCCGTAGACGTTTTGGTAGCGCTGGTGCAGGCTGTCGATGTGGGAGCTGTCGATGGGAATCATGGGTCCCAGCTCGCGTGAAAGGTGCACGGTGCGGGCAACTTCCTCGCACAGCACAGCCGCCTTCACCGCGGCCTTGGCCGTGGCCCCGATGGTGAAGGGGCCGTGGTTTTGCATCAGCACGGCGGGCGAGCGGGAGCCCGCCAGCGTCTCGACGATGCCGCGGCCAATGGAGTCATCACCGATCAGGGCGAACGGGCCGACGGGGATTTCGCCGCCGAACTCGTCGCCCATCATGGTCAGCACGCACGGGATTGCCTCGCCACGCACAGCCCAGGCAGTGGCGTAGCTTGAGTGGGTGTGTACAACCCCGCCCACCTCCGGCATGTGCCTGTACACGTAGGCGTGCGCTGCCGTGTCGGACGAGGGCGCCAGCTCAGGGTTGCCCCACCCGCCGTCGACGGGGGTTCCATGCAGGTCGGTGACGACCATGGATTCGGGGGTGAGTGCGTCGTAGTCGATTCCGGAGGGCTTGATAATCATCAGGTCCTCGCCGGGCACCCTGGCCGAGACGTTGCCGGCAGTCCAGACCACCAGTTCGTAGCGGACGAGTTCGGCGTGGAGGCGGCAGACTTCGCTGCGCAGGGCTGCGACGGCGGCTGTTGTTTCGGGTGAATAGCTCATGCTGTCGCTCCTGACTGGACCAAGGTCGTGGGCCCGGCTGACGAGTCGTCAGCCGGGGCCGGCGCACCCTTGGTGCGTGCGCCGCGGGCAAGGGCCTTGAGCCGGTGCATGACGTCGTTGGCGCCGCGGCCAAAGTAGTCGTGCAGCAGGCGGTATTCGGCAAAAAGCTCGTTGTAGGCGGCAACGTTTTCCGGGATGGGGCTGACAACTGCGCGGTTCACGCTGCCCATGGCCTCGGAGGCTGCCATGATGTCGGGATAGAGTCCCGCCGCCACTGCTGCGTGGATGGCGGATCCCAAGGCAGGGCCCTGGCTTGAGCCGATCGTGGACAGCGGCAGGTTCAGCACGTCGGCATAAATTTGCATGAGCAGCTGGTTCTTCATGAGCCCGCCGGCCACGATGAATTCCGTGACGGGAACCCCGGCGGCGTTGAACGTCTCCACGATGACCCGGGCGCCAAATGCTGTTGCCTCCAGCAGCGCCCGGTAGCCGTCCTCGGGTGTGGTGGCAAGCGTCTGCCCCACCACGACGCCGGAGAGCTCGTGGTCAACCAGGACAGAACGGTTGCCGCTGTGCCAGTCCAGGGCTACAAGCCCGTGTTCGCCAATGTTCTGGCGCTCGGCAAGCGAGGTCAGGTATTCGTGGATGCCCAGGCCCTTCTTGGCCGCCTGGGCAAGGTAATTTGCGGGCACGGAGTTCTTGATGAACCAGCCGAAGATGTCGCCGACGCCGCTTTGGCCGGCTTCGTAGCCGTACAGGCCGGGGATGATGCCGCCGTCGACAACTCCGCACATGCCTGGCACTTCGCGGAGCTCATCGGAGCTCATGACGTGGCAGGTTGAGGTGCCCATGATGGCCACCATCTGGCCGGGTTTGACGGCCTTTGCCGCCGGCGCCGTGACATGGGCGTCAACATTGCCCACGGCAACCGGGATGCCCTCGGGCAGGCCGGTCCAGGTGGCGGCTTCGGCGCTGAGCCCGCCAGCCGAATCCCCCAGGCTGCCGATCGGGTGCTCAACCTTGTCCGCAACGAAACCGGCAAAATCCGGGTTCAACGCTGACAGGAAATCTTCCGACGGGTATCGGCCGTCCTGCAGGATGCCCTTGTAGCCGGCCGTGCAGGCGTTGCGTACGTAGTTGCCTGTGAGTTGCCAAACGATCCAGTCGGCGGCTTCCACCCAGTGGTCCATGGCCGCGTAAACTTCCGGGGCTTCCTCCAGCAGCTGCAGGCCCTTGGCGAACTCCCATTCGGAGGAAATCAGCCCGCCGTAGCGCGGCAGCCAGCTTTCCTTGCGCTGCCGGGCCAGCTCGTTGATGCGCTCGGCCTGCGGCTGTGCTGCATGGTGGCGCCACAACTTGACGAAGGCGTGCGGCTCGGCTGACCACTCCGGCAGTTCGCACAATGGGGTGCCGTCGGCCGTGGTGGGCACCATGGTGCAGGCGGTGAAGTCGGTGCCGACGGCTTTCACATCGGCCGGGTCGATCCCCGCTTGGGCAATGGCAGCCGGAACTGCCTGCTTGAGCACCTGGCGGTAGTCCTCGGGAACCTGCAGCGCCCATTCAGGCGGCAGCCTGTCCGCCGCACCTGGCAGTGACCGTTCAACGACACCGTGCGGATACTCCACGACGGCGGAGGCCAGCTCTGCCCCGTCCCGCACGCGCACCACGACTGCACGCCCGGACAGGGTGCCGTAATCAATGCCAATTACGTAAGACTCCTGCGTCCCCATAATTTCCTCTCAGCTGATGTTTGCGGCACGCCATGGATGGCGGCCAAAATAAATGCACTTGTGAACGCTAACAATACCGTTTCATCCAGCCAAGTCAAGGGTTGTTCATCGATATGGACACCGGCCGTCGCATACCCAGCTGTCCGGGCAAACCGCAGGGGTGGCACCAAAAAATGCGCCGACCGGGGCTTGACTCGGTACAGTAGCCTGAAACCGCACGGTCGCCGGCCCGCGTGGCAAGATTCTTCGGACGTCACCGCGGTGTTCTGCGGCTTGGATCGACGACCACCACTTTACGGGCAATTTGAAATGAAATCTGTGAGCGCTAACAATCGGGCCGTCATTTCTGTCCGATGCACTGTCGAGGATGCCCCGCCCGGCCTAACTGCGGGTCAGTGCCACAGGCTTCGGCCCGGTGCTGGCCCGCAGTATCAGGTGGGGTTGGATGCGCACCGAGAACAACGGGTCATTGCCGGAAATGCCGTCAAGGATCATGCCAACGCAGCGGCGCCCCAGTTCGGCAAAGTCCTGCCGCACTGTCGTCAGTGGCGGGAAATAAAAACCAGATTCGGGGCTGTCATCAAAACCAACAACGGACAGGTCGCGCGGAAGCCGCAAATTGCGCTCATACGCGGCACGGATCACGCCAAGGGACATCTGGTCGTTGGCGGCAAAAACGGCAGAACATTCGCTGTTGTCCAACAGCTGTTTCCCGGCAAGGTAGCCGGACTCGGCGCTCCAGTCCCCCACAAGCAGGGGGCCCGGCTCCAGTCCTGCACCGGCCAGGGCTGCTTCCCAGCCGCGGCGCCGGGCCTGGGCGTCAAGCCAGTCGGCCGGGCCCATGATGTGGGCAATGTTGCGGTGTCCCTGGTCGATCAGGTGCTGGGTTGCCAGCCACCCGCCGCGCTGTTGGTCGACTCCCACGCTCTGCACTCCCGCTGCACCAATGTCACCGATGGCGACGAGTGGAACTCCCGGGCGCAGGCGTTCGATGGTGCGCACAATTTCTTCCTGCGGGGCAATGACCACGAGCGCGTCAACTTGATGTGCGAGGTGGTATTCCACCGTCTCGTTGATGGCTTTCTCGCTCATGTCCGGCAGCCCCACGGTGTTGACAGCGTAGCCGGCGGCGTAGGCCGCTTCCTGGATGCCCAGCAGGATGTGCGCCGGACCGTAATGCTCCATGCTGTGGGCAACCACGCCAAAAGTTTCCGACCGCCGGGTCACCAGCTGCCGTGCCGCTGTATTGCGCCGGTAGCCAAGCTCGGCGATGGCGGCTTCGACCAGCGTGCGCGTCTTGGCGCTGACATTGGGATGGTTGTTGATCACCCGGGAGACCGTTTGGTGCGACACCCCTGCCCTGGCAGCCACGTCCTCCATGACGGGAGGACGGTCGTTCGACGAAACATGGTCAGTCATTGTCAGCCTGTTCTCCGGCACTGCCCGGCATGGTTGACGCCGGGGAATCGGTCCCCGGCGGCGTGTCCAACTTCAATCGTGCTAAAACCGTAAGACACTCACACTCATTCTCGCAGAGGAAAACGCATGTCAAACATTTTCAGCCAGCCGGCGTCAGGCGTCCAGTTCACCCTTGAATCAGGCCCCTACCGTGCCGTGATCGCATCGGTGGGTGCCACACTGCGCTCACTCACGCACGACGGACGCAACCTTGTGGTGCCCTTTGAAGCCGGGGAGATCCGGCCCGGCTACAGGGGAGCCAATCTTGTCCCCTGGCCCAACCGCATCGCCAACGGCGCCTACACCTTCAATGGCGAAAATGAGCAGCTGGGAATCAATGAGGCGGACCGGATGACGGCCCTCCACGGCCTGGTGCTCTGGAACGACTGGAAACCGCTGGACCAGGCGCCCTCGGGCGTCGTCCTTGGCACCGTGATCGAGCCGCAGGCCGGGTACCCGCACCGGCTGGAGGTCCAGGTGGAGTACACACTCAGCGAAGCAGGCCTTGACTGGCACATCTCGGCGAGCAATGTGGGTACGGGCCCCGGAACCAAACCGGCCCCCTACGGCGTTGCGCCGCACCCCTACCTGGTCGCGGGAAGCGGACCGGTGGACGAGTGGACGCTGGAACTGCCGGCCGCACAGGTTCTGGGTGTCACCGCCGACAGGCTGCTGCCCACCACGCTTGCCGCTGTCGACAACCACGACGGCGGCCGCTTCGACTTCCGGCAGCCACGGGCCCTGGGCAGCACGGAGATCGACCATGCCTACACAGGCTTGGCGCCGGTCCGGGACACCTCCGAAAATGAGGGCTGCGGGGACGTTGAAGTCCGGCTGTTCTCCGCCGGGGGATCCGGCGTTCTCATGCGCTGGAACCCTGCCGTCCTGCCGTGGGTGCAGATCCACACGGCCGACCGTCCCGAACCCGACTTGAACCGGATCGCCCTGGCCGTGGAACCCATGAGCTGCCCTCCCGACGCGTTCAACTCAGGCGACGACCTTGTCATTCTTGCCCACGGCGAGCGCCACGACGCACGCTGGCTCGTCGCAGCGCTCTAGCCAGCTTGTGCGGCGGCACCCGGGCCGGCGTCCCGCCGTCGTGGGTTCACAGTCCGTGCCCGCAACGATCCCGCGGGATCAGCCCGTCGGGCGGTTCGGCAGGTATTGCAGCGCCCATTTGTTGCCGTCCGGATCGGCGAAGTTCACGAAGTGGCCCCAGGCCTGGACGTCGACGTCGCTGACGTCCACGCCGTTGGCCGCCAGCTGGTCATGGGCTGCTTGAATGTCGCCGACAACGATCTGCATCATGGGCGCGGTCCCGGGTGCGGCGTCGGTCAGCCCCTCACCGATGCAGATGGAGCAGGCCGAGCCGGGCGGGGTCAGCTGCACAAAGCGGATGCCGCCGCCGGGCCGCTCGTCGAAGTCGGCGTTGAAGCCCACCTTGTTCACATAAAAATCCTTGGCCCTGTCCACGTCGGAGACAGGCACAAATATGAGTTCCAATTTCCAGTCCATGCCGGACACGCTACGCCGAAGGCCCGCCCGCCAACAGGGTTTGGGCAGAATTCGCAGGGGAAGCACTCCCGTAAGTTGCGCCCCGGAACCATTGGCTTACGGGCGGGAATGGGTCAGGATGTAATCATCAGTTCAGGCGCCTGCACGGTGGCACATCGGCGCGGCCGGAGTTGCCGGACTTTTGGGAAGAATGCAATGGGCGGAATTGATGATCTCCTGGCAGCGTCCGACGACCGGTGGTCTCGGGCCATGAAAAAAGCGCAAGGTGTCGAAGACATCGGACTGGGCCCAGCCGTGAAAAGCTATTACACACGATATTTTCCCGCTGGCGTCCTCGCCTTGATGGCGGCCGGAACCGGGGCCGGGATTCTAATTCTTGGAGCTTCCCCGCCCGCCTGGGCAGCGTACTTGAGTGTCGGGTTTATCTTTGCCACGGCCGGCATCTTTATTGGCGGACTCGTCTATAACACCAAAAAAGTTGCGCCCACGGTACGGTTGAACACCGTTGACGTCCTGTTTCCGTTGGCTGACGAAGAGCGAAAATACATTAACCGCCAAATTGCAGGCAAGGCACCGCTGGATCACGAACATCTGCCGGTCGTACGGGCGGGTGCCGTTCAACTTCGAAAGAGCCTGGCCACACAATTGATCTTCTTTCCTGCCTACGTATTCCTGTTTGCTGCCCAGGCGGCGAACTGGGCCGGGCGGGATACGTCCTTCTTTTGGGTCATGGCGATTGCTGTCGTTGCGGCGATACTCGCAATGGGGTTCCTGGTCCGTGAATTTAGGCGCAGCAGCCGGTTTCTGGCAGGAATTTCGGGCGGATGACACCCTGCCGGCCCGTGCAGGTGGAGTCGACGCCCGGGCTGACACCGTTGATCCTGGCACCACGGGCGCCCCATGCCAGGCTCACCGCCTGTACGCGCAGCTGAGCCGGACACATTCGCCTGGCCGAAGTGAAGATGAGCTACACCTGATCACTGGCTGCGGATCTCCAAGCGTGGACCAACGCCGCGGCCGGTGTGTTGCAGGATCCCGCCGGGCGTCCGCTGGTGCTGGCAATGGTGGAGCCAAAAAAGCACCCCGACCCGGAGGTCGAGGTGCTTTTGCTTGGGTGGGAAGAACCGTCAGCCGTCCAGGTCCTTGGCAATCATGGCCGCAATCTCCGCCACGGCTGCGGCGTTCTCCGACTCAACGGTCACGGACGCACCAAAGTCGGCGCCGAGGGTCATGATCATGAGTGCCGAGGTGGCATCCGCCTCGTCGGCACCGTCGATGCTGAGCAGGATCTCGTCGTCGTAGGCCGCTGCGGCCGTGGCAATCATGGCGGCGGGGCGGGCGTGCAGGCCCACAGGGGAGCCAACTACAACAGTTTGCGTGGTCATTTCTTCACTCCTTGGAACATTTCCGGGGTGGATGGGGAAAGCAGCTCGCGGGCAGTGGCCCTGGCCTGGGCCTGGGCCGCAGTGGTGCAGCGGAGCACGGCCGTTGCGGCCTGCCGGCATTGCTCCTGCGTCACGGACTCCAGCTGCAGGCCGACGGCGGCCACAGCGTTGGGTGCCATGGACAGGCTGCCCAGCCCGAGGCCCACCAGGATGCAGGCGAGATACGGATCCGCCGCTGCCTCGCCGCACACGCCGACGGGCTTGGCTCCGCTGACGCCGGCCGCAGCCGCGAAGTGGATCAAGTGCAGCACGGCCGGCTGCCACGGGTCTGTCAGGGCGGCAAGGGAGGGTGCCATGCGGTCGGCGGCCATGGTGTACTGCGTGAGATCGTTGGTGCCGATGGACATGAAGTCCACCTAAGCCAGAAACGCCCCGGCCAGCAGGGCGACGGAAGGCACCTCGACCATGATGCCGGGCGAAAGCTTCCGTGAACGGCAGGCGGTGGCGAAGTCGCGGGCCTCATCGATCGTGGCAACCATCGGCGCCATGACCTTGGCCGCGGTGACGCCCTGCTGTTCGGCGGCGAGGGCCACGGCGTCGAGCTGGCGCGCCAGCAGTCCCGGATCCCCCTGCCCGAGCCGGATGCCCCGCACACCCAATGCCGGGTTCTCCTCGTCGGGATGGACAACAAACGGCACGGGCTTGTCGGAGCCCGCATCGCTGATGGCGACCAATGACCGCACCCGCTCCGGATGTTCCAGCGCGAGCAGCAGGCCGATGATGGCGCCGTCGCTGTAGCCGACCAGGTGCACCGAATCGAGGCCCTGGGCATCGAGATAGGACAAGGCATCTGCGACTCCGCGCGGATAGCTGTACTCTTCAGCGATGTCGGCCGAGCGTCCGTGTCCGGAGCGTTCAAGGGCGAGCACCCGCTAGTCGGGGACGAGCGCGTCGGAGATCTTCCGCAGGGACTCCAGCGAGCAGAAGCCCCCATGCAGAAGGAGGACGGGCTCCCCGGAACCGGCCACCTCCGAGTACAGTTCTGCGCCGTTGATCCGCAGGTGCGTCATTTGGTTCAACTGTCTCCTTGGTGCCGTCCCCGCCGCATTCGACGGGGACCCGATCATTCGTCGGATAATACCAGTTCAGTGGGCTGGCCTGGCGGCCAGCACCCGGCGATTATTTCGAGGAACGGAATTCGCTTGTCACGTAGGAAGCTGCACGCCCGGCGGGACTGGCGGCTGTGCTCACATAGCTTCCCATCTGCCCGGATCGGTCTGCGCTTGTCGTCACGTACGTTCCCGCCTGCCCGGTTCGGGCTGCGTCTGTCGTTACGTATGTTCCGGCGGCAGCGGTGCGTGGTGCCGGCGAGCCGCCCAGCATGGCTGCCCCACCTTCGGTTGATTCCGTCAGGAAAGTGCGCATGAAGGGATGGCTGGGTGATTCAAATGAGTTGTTCAAGATAGCTCCTCTGGGGTTGCTTGATAGGGGCGCGGCAAATGGCGCCACGTCATGTGGTGGGTGGCGGCATTGCTGATTCAACCCGCCAGTGGGTTTGTTGTTTGCGTTTGCCGCTTGTGCGGCGGGCTAGGCGTCAGCCGTGGCCAGTTGGCACGCGGAGCAGATGCCCCAAAAGGTAATCTCTGCAACCTGTATGGCGAAGCCATTCACGTTCGACGGCGTCAGGCACGGGCTTTCGCCGATGACGCAATCCACATCTTCAACTGCCTTGCAGTTGAGGCAGACGAGGTGGTGGTGGTTGTCGCCCACCCGGGTCTCGTACAGCGCCGCTGAGCCTGCAGGTTCGATCTTGCGCACCAGTCCTGCAGAGACCAGCGCAGCCAACACTCCGTAGACAGCCTGCAGGGAAGTCTTCGGCAAGTGCGTTGCGGCTGCGGAAAATACTGTCTCCGCATCCAGGTGCCCCTGGCCGGAGAGCACACCAAGAACTGCGACGCGCGGTGCCGTCACCTTCAGCCGGGCCGACCTGAGTCGTCCCGCCAGAGCCTCTTGCTGCGCGTCCAATGCCATGCCTCCATCCTAACAGTTGTTTTTAGTTACTCAAAACAACTGTTAGCCTCATCACCTGTAGCGTTATGAGCCGTTGCCGGGCGTCAGCGGCGTCGTCGTCCCATCCAGAACATATGCAGCAGCGGAAGCGCCGCCACGATCATCAGCACGTTGCCAAACACGGCGTCCCCGGATCGAACCACGGCGCCGGCGATCAGGAGTGCACCGAAGATTAGTGCGGATGCCACTTGCTGCGCTGCGCGGACCAGCCGTGCCAACCGCCGCTCGAGGCTGGGGCTGGCCACCGGCAGCGAACCGGACTCGAGGCGGGTAAGGAGTCCATCCAGACGTTTCGGCAGGCGGAAGGTGACCGCTGCGGCGTCGAGCGCCTGGGTTGCCACGTCCTTGACAAGGTTGCCGCGCTCGTCCCGCAGCAGCTGCGCCGCATAGGGCTCCACCGAGTCCCACAAATTGAATCGGGCATCCAGGGAACTGCACACTCCAGAGGTCAGTGACATGGCACGGATGATGAGCAGAAAATTCTCCGGCAACTGGAACGGCAGCGAGCGGACCACCTCGCCAAACTCCCCGGCAAAATCCTGGAACTCGCGCGGGTCAACCTCGCGAAGCTCGGCGAAACCCATCCCACCAAAGCGGGCAAAGAGCTGCGTCATCGCCCGTTCAAGCTCCGTCGTGTCGGTCGACGGCACCAGCACACCGACATCACCGATCGCGGACACCAGGCCCTTTCCGTCCCGCGAGGCGGCCGCGATCAGCAGTTTCCGGAGGCCGCTGCGCGTGCTCGCCGGCACCTCGCCCATCATGCCAAAATCGATGAATGTCAGCTTCCACGGCCGTTCCCCGGCCGGGTCGACATGCGGAGTGATGAAGATATTGCCGGGGTGCGGGTCGGCATGGAAGAAACCGCTGGCGAATAGCTGGTCGAACATGACCGACGCAAAAACCGGGGCCACCTGCGCAGGATCGATCCCGGCAGCCAGCAGCGCCTTGGAATCAGTGATTTTAATGGCCGTGACATCCTCGAGCGTGAGCACCCGCCGAGTCGTCCGCTCCCATACGACGCCGGGCACGGTCACCCTGTCATCGCCGTCGAAATCAGCGGCAAACCGTTCCGAATTCGCCGCTTCGTTGAGGTAGTCAATTTCCTCAAGACTGGTCTTCGCAAATTCCTCGACCAACGCTGGCACGTTGACACGTTTGGACACGAAGCGAAGGCGGCCGAGCCAGCCGCCCACCTTTCGAAGCGCGGCCAGATCGACGTCGATAATCGTGGCAATGCCCGGCCTCTGCACCTTCACCACCACGCTGCCGAGCCCGGTGTCTGCGGCGTTTCCGGGCAGAAGTTGCGCCCGGTGCGCCTGCCCGAGGGATGCCGCCGCGATGGGCACTTCCTCGACCCACGCGAACACCGCCTCCAGCGCTGCACCCAGCTCGGCCTCGGCAAGCGCACGGATCGCAGGGAACGGTACGGGCGGCACCTCATCTTGCAGGCCCTCCAATTCGGCGGTGATCTCCGGCGGGAGCACGTCGAGCCTGGACGACATGAACTGACCGACCTTGATCATCAGCCCGCCCAGCTCCACCGCGAGTGCGTGGAAGCGCTGTGCGAACCGCCGCATCCGCCTTGCCCGGGTTCGTTCGGCCACTTTGCCGAGCCCGATGCGGGGCAGGAGCAACTCAAACCACCAGGTGACCGCCAGATGCCACGCGGCGAAGCGCAGGATCCGGCGGTATCGGGCCCGGGTGTCCCCGGCGCCTGGCACCGGCTCCGCCCTGCCGCGTCCAGCCGGCGCCATCCTGGTTAGTCCTGCGCGAGGATCGAATACAGCCGGCGGCGTGCCTCTTCAAGCACCGTCACAGCTTCCTGAACCTGCTTCGTCGTCCCCGTGCGACCTACCTGGGCTGCGGCCTGGGCAAGCTCCACACCTGCCTTGGGCAGTGCCGAGAACCCCGGACCGGATGCCTGCGCTGCAGAGTCCCAGGGAGCCGACGTTTCGGCATTTGCAACCTCTTCGCGGCCTGCCTCGGTTAACGTGTAGTTTTTGCGGCCATTGGACTCTTCAGCGCTGACCAGTCCTTCGTCGGCCAGCAGCTGCAGCGTGGGGTAAATGGAGCCGGCGCTCGGCTTCCAGCTGCCGCCGCTGCGTTCCTCGATTTCCCGGATGATCTGGTAACCGTGCATGGGGCGCTCCGCGAGCAGGGCCAGCACCGCCGAGCGCAACTCACCCCGGCCGGCACGGGTGCCGGCGCGCTTTTCGAACCGCGACCTGAACTCCTCAACTGCCTGCCACATGCCGTCGAGGTTGTTGCCCATGAATCCGCCTGCAGGAAATGAATTATGCATCATGCTCTCCTCAGTCAATCACTAACGATACCCAACGATAGCTAACGATATACCCCGGTGAAGGCTATGGCAATGGTTCGCCGGGACGCAGCCGAGGCGCCACTGCGTACAATTCCTCCACCTCAGACCGCGCCGGGGCCATGCGCGGACGGCCGCCGCTCTCCTCCCGCTCGCACAGGCGAACTGCGCCGGGCAGTTCAGCCTTCCGAAGCCAATCGGAGCTATGACAGGCCATCCACAGTGAGGAGCCGCCGGACATCGTTTTGGTTGAATCTGCGATTCAATCGCAGCAGGGCCTCGGAGAGTTCCTGGGATTCACGGCTGAGCCATTCGATGATTCGGGCTCGTCGCGCCTCGGCCATTCGGGACTCGATGGTGGCCACGCTGAGGGAAGCCACCGGGGTCCCTCCCGCGCCGAACACGGGAACGCCGACGCCCATGGAGCCGGGGATGAGGTGACCGGAGTAGACGGTGTAACCCTGTGCGCGTGACGTGGCGATCATGCCTTGGAGCGCAGAAGGCTCCGGCACGCGTGGGTCGCGGCCGGCACTGCGCCTCTCCCGTGCCAGTATTTCGTCGATTTCATCGTCATCCATCCATGCGAGCAGGGCCAGGCTGCCTGCGCATGATCCCAGTGGCCGGCGGTCGCCCACATTGGGATCAAGGACGCGGATCGGGAAAGCTCCGTTGACTTGGTCTGCGCAAAGCGCCCGGTCGGAGACACGGACGGAGAGGTAGACGGTGTCCTCGGTGAGGTCCGCCAGACGCTGAAGGTGGGGTTGGGCAAGGTCCAGAAGTCCGTGGCGGTTGGACGCCGTGATGCCGAATCCCACCATCGGAACTCCGAGATAGAAGGTCCCTGTTTCTTCATCCTGGTCGATCCAGCCGACATTGACCAAGGTACTGACGAGCCGGTGGGCGGTGGTCTTGGACAGCCCTGTCTTCACAACGATGTCCACCAGGCGGAGTCCGTCGGGGCCTGCGTCCGATATTTCCTGGACGACCGCGGTCGCGCGTTCGACACTGCGTATCCCGCCGGCGGAATCTGCGGAATCAAGTGAAACGTCGTCGTTTGTCATTGCCCCAGCTTATCAACGGCCTTCAATTTCATAAACGTTATTTCGGAACAAAGTTTCACTCTTCGGAACTTTTCCCTTGACGCGAGCCTTGTTTCGGTGCTTTCCTATGAAGTATCCGATTGTGATCCGCAGCACAGCGGAACAGCTCACGCACAGCGATCGTCGCTACCCCCGGAATCCAACACAGCGGCACATCCCCGGCCAAGGAGGTACAGCCATGCCGGCAGCAATCAAGGACAGGGACGTCCTTGGGCTCAGCTCAGCCGCCTACGGGCTAAGTGCCGATCCTTTGCATTGCCGGCTATTTCATCTTCGAAGTTCCCAGCAGCATTCCACTGCCACACCTGGGCGCCCCTGACACGCTCGACTCATCTCGGAATCAAACCCCGACAGCCTTCCCGGCATCGCATTTCAACAAAGTGAAGCCTGGGTTTTCTCACCAAAAACAAATGAAAGGAACATCATGACCGACATAAATACCTTGAGCACGGAGGCTTACGCTGACGTCGAGGCCATCGAAGCGACAGTGGCAGCCGTCACCGAGCAGCGCGAGCTGGGCAAGGTCACCTTCAGCATGCTCAGCGATTCCGCTGGCGGTTTGACCGCCAAGACCGTCACAGGCCCACTTACCCAAGCAGGCATTGCCGACGAATCGCGCCGTGGGAAGTTCACGCTCCACAGCGACGAGCCGGTCTCCCTGCTGGGGACCGACACAGCCATCAGCCCCGCTGAGTACATCCTCGCAGCCCTGGCTGGCTGCTACATGGTAACTCTGGCTTCCCTGGCTGCAGGCAGGAACATCCCGCTGAAGCATGTCGCGCTGACCCTCGAAGCGGACATCGACCTGAGCGGTTTCCTTGGCATTGACAAAAATGTTCGAAAAGGCCTCCAGCATATTAACGTAGACGTCGAAGTCGACAGCCCCGGCACTTCCCGCGAGGACCTGGAAGACCTGATCGGCGCCCTGGAAGCCACGTCCCCGATCCGCGACACCTTGGCCAGCCCGGTTCCCATCACCACCCGCCTCGGCTAACACCGGACGGGCACGGACAAGGCAAACCTTTGGCGGGTGGCTGCGCACAACGCGGCTGCCCGCTTTCATCTTCAATGGAGGAGGCTGTGCAAACTCCAGACGTGACGCCCCATTGACGGTAAAAATGTTCAGATTCGTCGCCACAGCGTCGCCATCAGTGGGGGCGATCAGGCACGTCCGGTCGGTGCAATTGCCTGGCTCGATTATCGACGCGATTCCATCGGCGAACAGGATGTAACCGGGTGCAGCCCCTCACGGTGCCGGAGCTCTGCGTACCGGCGAGAGTGGCCGCTGTGGCTGTGACTTCCTACGCCTACGACTCCCTGCCTGCCGCGGAACGGGCCGGGCTGCCGGACGCCGCGAGGCTGACGGCAGCCCCGGACTGGCTCGACGATGAATCTGGTCCTTCGGCCCCGGAACCATAGGCCCTGATTGACCCCAACCCGTGATATTTCCTTGTCGTTGGGGCCCAAAATGGGCAAAGAAGAACCCCTCTGACCGGAAGTTTTTCCAAGCCAGAGGGGTATTCAGGTGGAGCTAAGGAGATTCGAACTCCTGACCTCCTCGATGCGAACGAGGCGCGCTACCAACTGCGCCATAGCCCCGTGCCGGCGCCAGCATCGCTGCCTGCACCGTCACTTTTCCAGAATAAACCCGCAAGGCGCGGATTCCCAAACCAAAACGTTGGCACGCCGCCTTGACCGCAGTGAAGCCCGGATGCCCCAGCGTTCATCCGGCCACGGCCGGTCAGGCGGAGCCCACGCCCGAGCGCGCTGCCAACCAGTCTCCGAATGCGACAGTCCCCACCTTGTGCTCGGGAACCAGATTCTTGCCTGCCCGCAGGAACGCACCAAATGCTCCCGGCAGCGGCATGACGGTAACCATGGCTTTGCTTCCGGCGGCAGTCTTCCATTCCTGGGCCAGGTCTTTCATGGTCTGCACAGCAGGCCCGCCAATATGAATGCTATTGTGTTCCCTGCCGCCCACCAGGGCTTCCTCAACAAGCACACGTGCCACGTCCGCCGTCGCAATTGGTTGGACGGACACTCCCTTGAACGCAGGCACGATTCCCACCTTGGCTCCCCCGGCAAAAATTCCTGCCAGCAGGTTGTGGAATTGCGTGGAATAGACCACCGTCGTGGGCATGGCTGCCCCTTCATAGCTCAGTGCCCTGGCTGCCTGCGCCTGGTAATAACCTGCGGGGCACTCTCCGGCGCGAACGATCGTCAACAGCACGCAGCGGGCAACACCTGCTTGTTCCGCAGCCGCCAGGACACTGACGGACATGGCGGGAAGGGCCCGCAGTGCGGCACCGGAGCGGGCATCGAGCGTGTCAATCAGGCAATCCACGCCGTCGAGACCGGCAGAAACGCCCTGTCCTGAATGAAAGTCGGCCTGAAGGTAGTCGGCACCTGCCACCCGCTTTGCACCGACTGGGAGGTGACGGCTCAATGACCGCACCTGGTGGCCCGCCGCAACCGCGTGTTCCACAACAGCACGCCCGGCCAGCCCAGTCCCACCTGCCACAGCAATCAACACCATGAAGCTCACCCTACGCCTGACGTGGGGACAAAAGAACACTGGGAAGCAAAGGCCCCGCCCGGAGAGCCGTGCGGGGCACTGCGGGGCACTGCGGGCAAATGAGTGTTAGGCGCGGCGGCGCTGCAGGACGTCGTCCAGGTTGTTCAGTGCATGGGTTCCGCGTTCCGACGCGGCCACATGCTTTTCAGGCTTGGCGGCCTTCTCAACCTTGCCGCCCGAAACGACGGCAGCGTCGGGAACGGCAACGACACCTTCACTTTCACCGGCGACGCCAACGCCTGCCTGGTCAGCCCTGATCGAGGTGCCGGCGGACTTCGGGACCTCGGGAAGCACCAGCGGCTTCTCCAAGGTCAGTGCACGGTTGGCCGTCACGTAGCCGGGGACAGGAACCTCAACGGGCTCCCACGTTTCAACTTCGAGCTTGCCTTCGGCCAGGGTCTGGGTGTGTGCCAGCTTGGCGTCGGCAGTTCCCTTGGCGGCCACACGCAGCGCGGCGGCACGCAGCTCTTCGGCCGTCAGCGGCTTCTGCGCGGGAGCCGGTTCGCGGCCCTCGGCACCGTCGAAGAGCGTCGTCTCCTTCAGCTCCACAGCGTCAGCTGTCGATTCCCGGGCTGCCTGGTTCGCCGTCGCACTTGCACCAAGGCGTGCTGCACGGCGGGCGGACTGGTCACGGACGGCCAGCACGCGCAGCCCGGCGATGACGGCGGCAAACACTGCCAGCGACGTCCAGGACAGCGTTGCCGACCCCATCGAAAACACATTGAGCGCGCCCGAGATGCCCGCAGTAAACAGCGCAATCAAGCCCAAAAGGGCAATAAAAGTCCTGCTCCAACGAATTCTCAGCGAATTCCCAGCAGCCGAGGGCATGGCCGTTGAAGGTCCCGGCTCCACGTGGGTGTGGGCGTCGGAAGTAATGCTTTCCATTGACGTCTCCTGCAACTGCTGGATTGAGTGGACTGGCAACTCGTGTCCGGCCACATTTCAACCCTAAAGGGGAAACATGTCCCTACTGGCATTACTGGCGGTGTGTCGCCAGGTAAGGGAAGAAATCCGTGTCTTCTGATGCCCGACGTCGGGCCGGCCCACCCGCCGCCGGGGCCGGCTGCCCTGAGGCGGCTGACGTGTGGCGGGCTCGCTGGTGCTACCGCGCTGCCAGCCATCGGTTGAGGATTCCCCCGGGAACTTCCTCAGCGGTGAGCGCGAAACTGCGGTGGTCGGCCCACTGGCCGTTGATGTGCAGGTACCGCGGGCGCAGACCCTCGTCCCGGAATCCCAATTTCTGCACCACCCGGAGGCTGGCCGCGTTTTCCGGCCGGATGTTGATTTCCATCCGGTGCAGGCCCAGCTGCTGGAAACAGTGGTCGGTGGCCATGGCCACCGCCGTCGGGACAATGCCGCGCCCTGCACGCCCCTGGTCAACCCAATACCCCAGGGTTGCCGACATGGCGGAGCCCCACATGATTGATGACACCGTCAGCTGGCCCACAATGGCCGGCCTGGGCCGGTCGGGCATCCGCTCGGTGATGATGAACGGCAGGGCCGAGCCCTCGCGGGCCTGCCTGTTCAAGACCCGCACCATCCCCGAATAGGTGGGCAGCTCGCCCTGCCCGGCGGGGTTGCTGGCCTCCCACGGCTGCAGCCAGGCTGAATTGCGGTTGCGTACGCGCGTCCACTCGGCCTTGTCGCGAAGCTTGATGGGGCGCAGGACCAAATCACCACATTCCAAGGTCACCGGCCAGATAGCCTGCCCCCACACGCAACTAGCCCTTGAAGTCGGCTGTGAACCCGCTCAGCCAGTCGCGCAGGTCATCGCCGAGTTCTTCGTTTTCGCAGGCGAGGGTGACGACTGCCTTCAGGTAGCTGAGCTTGTCACCGGTGTCGTATCGACGGCCGGAGAACACGACGCCGTACACGCCGCCGCCCTCGCCCTCCATGGTGGCAAGGGTCTGCAGGGCGTCGGTCAGCTGGATCTCATTGCCACGTCCCGGAGGCGTGTTTTCGAGAACCTCGAATACGGCCGGGTGCAGCACGTAGCGGCCGATGACGGCCAGGTTGGAGGGTGCTTCCTCAACTGAGGGCTTCTCCACGAGATGGTTGACGCGGACATAGTTTTCGCCCTCGACAACGCTCATGTCGGCACAGCCATAAGAGGAAATCTTGTCTTGCGGAACCTCGATCAAGGCAATGACGGAGCCTCCGGTGCGTTGTTGCACCTCGATCATGGTGGTCAGCAGCTCATCGCGCTCGTCGATCAGGTCATCACCCAGGAGCACGGCAAACGGCTCGTCGCCCACATGGGTTTTGGCACGCAACACTGCGTGGCCCAGGCCCTTGGGGTCGCCCTGGCGGACGTAGTGGATTTCGCCCAGCTCGGTAGCGTGTTGGATCGCGTTGAGACGCTCGGTGTCGCCCTTTTCCTCCAGCAGCTGCTCCGTCACGGGAACACGGTCAAAGTGGTCTTCCAGGGCTCGCTTGTTGCGCCCTGTAATCATCAGCACGTCGGTCAGGCCGGCACTGACGGCTTCCTGAACCACGTACTGGATGGCAGGCTTGTCCACGACCGGCAGCATTTCCTTGGGCATTGCTTTGGTTGCGGGCAAGAAACGTGTTCCCAAGCCTGCAGCGGGAATTACGGCCTTGCGTACAGTTTTTGCAGAAGTCATGCCCTTAGGTTAGCTGAAACAGCCCGAAAACCACGGATAATGGCAGCAGCGATAGTTTTCACAGCCCCGACAGGACCAGCATGAGCACACTTGAGAAGGCAGCGTGGCGCGCCACGCTGCGTGCCCGCCGCACGGAAGCCCGCTCCGACACTTCGGCCGCCGCGTGGGCTGCACTTGGCGTGGACTTGTCCCGGACGGCACTGCGATGGCTGGGGACTCTCGGTTCCTTCGCCGATGCGGCCGGAGGCGCGGATGGCCGTGCGGGTGGCGATGCGGGTTCCGGCCACGCCGCCGGAACTGCCGTGTGCGCTTACATTTCCACGGGTGGCGAGCCGCCGACAGATGCGCTCCTGGAGGCCTTGGCGGCTGCCGGGCACACCGTCTATGTTCCCGTGTGTGAACCCGGCAAGCAGCTCAGCTGGACGCGCTGGCATGCGGGCGTGGAGCTGGTCCGAAGCAGCCTTGCCCCTGTCATGGAACCACCAGGGCCCCGGCTCCCCTTCAACCGGTTGGATTCCGTTCAGGCGATCTTCGTCCCGGCACTCGCCGCGGACGACTCAGGGGTGCGGCTGGGACAGGGCGGCGGCTACTATGACAGGTTTTTGGCGGGGGCCGCCTCGGTTCCCGTCGCCGCCGTCGTCCATGACCATGAAGTTCTGGCAGCGGGGCTGCTCCCCCACGACGCCTTGGATGTGCCTGTTGATTGCCTGATCACCCCGGCCGGACACATCCTGGTGGGATCCGGTGCCGACAGTCTTCAATGAAGCCCCGGCGTCTGCAACACTGAAGCGTCGGGAATGACCAGGCTCCGGCGGGCGTTTTAGCTGCAGATGGTAGAATCAGCACTTGGGACCATGGACTGCCAGCCACGCGACTGGTGATCACAGGGTCCCGACGCATGTATCCAGGAGGAAATTCAGTGCCCACGTACGCCTACGCCTGCAAAGATTGCGGCCACGCCTTTGACATCCAGCAGTCGTTCACCGACGATTCCCTGACTGTCTGCCCGGAATGCCGCGGAAACCTGCGCAAGAAGTTCAATTCGGTGGGTGTCGTGTTCAAGGGCTCGGGTTTCTACCGCACTGACTCACGCTCTGCCGCCAGCTCGATTCCGGCAGCTTCCGCCGCAGGCGCTTCCGACTCCGCAAGTGCGTCGGCCGGCAGCTCCGCTGCGGCCAAGTCCTCGGAGTCAAGCAGCGCGACTTCAAGCAATTCTGATTCAGGCAGCAAAGGGGCCAAGAGCCCGGCAACCGCCGGCGTGTCCAGCTAACAACGGACCGCCGCTGCAAGGTCCGTGCACGGGCCATCGCATTTCCCCAGTAATTCCCCCACAGGCCCAGCTGGCCCCGAGGCTGTCCACATTCAGTTGAGCACCCCTGTTGCGGGCCCGCCAGGCGGGCCTAGCGTTGGCTCATGAAGCCCGCACGCACTCCCCCAAGCCCGCCCGTTTATCCGGGGCCCGCCTGGAGCTCCCGTTCCTGGTCGGGACGTGCTGCGGCGCCGTCGCCCCTCCAAAGGATTCTTCGGCTCATGGCGCGCCGCCGGCGGCTGTTCGCGGCCCTCCTGCTCTGCGTTGCGGCGGCCGTTGCCGTCCAGCAGCTCACCCCGGCAAGCCCTGCCACCACCACCGTGCTGGTTGCGGCCCGTGATCTGCCGGCAGGCCACATTCTTGCCAAGGACGACGTGCTCGCCGCCACGGTGAGTCCCCGCATGGTGCCCGACGGCGCATTGCTCCCGGCCGCTGGCACGGCCGCGTCTGCGACTGGTACCGGCGTGCCCGGCAGCTGGGAGGGAGGGCAGGTGTCCGGTCCCGTCCGCCGCGGCGAAGTGCTCACGGATGCATCGCTGCTGGGAAACGGCCTGCTGATTGGGTCCCCTTCCGGCAGCCAGGCCGTGCCCCTGCGGCTGAGCGATCCGTCCACACTCGCCCTGCTGCACCAGGGCCAGCTGGTCACGGTTGTGTTGAGCAGCACCCAAGGCATGGACGGGCCCGTCAGCAATGAGGTGCTGGCAGAAAATGTGCCTGTATTGTGGACACCTTCCCTGGCCCGGTCGGGCGGAGGGCTGCTCCCGGCACAGGAAAACGAGGGAATTGTCGTCGTGGCGGCGTCAGCCAGCCAGTCCGTCCAGCTGGCAGGCGCCATCAACCGCGGAAAGGTATTCCTGATCCTGCTGAATTGATGCGCAGACGCCCGGCTGGCGGCCGGTTAGTTCCTGGCGGCTTTGACGGCCGCGAAGTAATTGTTTGGCGCAGGCAAATAGCACAAGCCGGCGGCGATGCCACCGAGTACGAGCTGTGCCGCGGTGGTCAGGCCCTGCGGCAGGGTGAATCCGACCAGCTGAGTCAAGGTCAGCACCACCAGCACGCCCACCGCAACCCTGGCCCAGGTCCGGCCCTTGTGCAGAAAGAAGGCAAACAGCAAATACGCGCACACGGTGGCAACACCGGCCAGGAGCACTGTGATCACACCCATGTTCCGCATGGATTCAAGGCTCGGCACGGATCCGCTCATGGTGTCGATCTGGGCTTGAATCGACACGAGGCGGTCAGGCGACACTGCGTAGGCCACTGCCATGATCGAGGCCACTACCTGCACTGCTGCGGCAACAACCAGCAACCACGCGGCCACAGCCACCGGTCGTGGAGCTGCCGGTTTGGGTGTCCCGGTGTTCTTGTCCTTGAACGCGCCCATGCCCGGTATTTTCGGTGGTGTGGCCACGCCCGTCCTCAGCCCCAATGCGGGGGCTTGTTCTCGCGCAGCCATGCGTCATGGCCGCGGTCGGAGGGCGCGTCGCCCCATGTGTGGTCGGCGTCGTTGGGAGCCACCTTGGGCAGCAAGGTCGACTCCGTTGCCGGTGCCGTCATTGACGACGTTGACGTCGGGGCATCGTCAGCTGCATTGCCGGCCGGCGTCTCTTGGGCCCCACTCACTGCTGTCACGCTCTCTTCACTGGTCCTTGATATTTCTGCATCCTTGGCGGGCCGCGAATCGTTTACGGCCACCTCGCCCGACGGCACGTTTGCAGCGTCCCCTGAGGCTGCGTTGTCCCCTGCGGCCCGTTCCGGGGCAGCGCCGGTGCGGTGCCGTGAGCGGGGCGAATCGATCACGGCTGTCATTGACGCGTCATCGGATGTGCCCAGCAGGGATGCCAGCTCAGCATCTCCGCTGGTCGCAGGCAGTCTCAGATACTTGCCAATCTGGTCGGCACAGCTGGACGGGTCCGTAAAGACTTCAATCGTCCACAGCGGAACATACCGCCAGCCCAACCGCTCAAGCATCTGCGGCCGCAACCGGCTTCGTTCGCGCACGCTCATGTTCTGGTATCGGGCCGTGCCATCCGATTCAACAGCCACCGGGTCGGGAATTTCATGGTCTTCCCGGCCAAGCAGCTGGACGGGATCCGGGGCAGCTGCCATGTCCAGGGCGCCGTCGTAATGGTGCCACACACGCGCACCACGGGCACGAAGCCTGTCAGCCAAATCTGCCACCAGGGGATCCTCACCGGTGTCGCGCTCACTGTCGAGGGCGCGTGTTGCCGGTGTGCCCAGCAAGGAGTTCCCGGCAAGTTCACGGTCAAGGAGTTCGAAGAAATCAACGGCACCAAAACTCAGCCTGCTTTCGTCCAAATCCTCGGGACGGAAGCACGTGACAATGTGAATGTGGGTCCGGGCCCGGGTCATGGCCAAGGCAAACTTGGCACGGCCGTCAGGCTCGGACAAGGGCCCGAAGCCGTGCAGCGCGCGACCATGCGGGGTGCGGCCAAAGCCCAGGGAGAAGATGACCCGATCCCTGACAAGTCCCGCCGCCCTGTCCACGGTGACCACACGGAACGACTCAGGACCCGAGGCAAAGAATTCAGCCAGCAGCGGATGGTTGGCCATTTGCAGGCGGATGGCCTGGGCCACCCTCACCGCGTGTCGCTCGCTGGCAGTGATGATGGCCAGCGATTCGCGGGGCCGCACCCTGGCGTGCTCGAAGACCAGGTCAACAATCCGGTTGACCTCAGCCACCACCGACTCAACACCACCGTCGCCGGCACCGGGCAGGCCCTTGCCGTCAGGGAGGTAGTCAACGGTGAGGGCGCGTTCAAGCCCTGTCACGGCCCTGCCGTCAGGCAGCCGTTCCAGCTGCGAGTCGTAGAATCCGCTGCTGAGCTGGCGCACCAGGTCCTCATCAACGGCTCGATAGGAAACAGTGAGGCGGTGCCGCGGAAGCACCCTTGAGAGTGCGCCAAAGACGCTTTCGAGGGGGTGCTGCCCGGAACCGCGGTCCCCCGGGGCGCCGACGGCAACGCTGAAGCTCTTGGGGCAGGCCGTTTGCTCGTCGCCAAAGGCAACCACCTGGCCGGCCCGGGCCAGTGCCGGCAGTGCTGACTGCAGCGAGGTCGATTCGGCATCCAAAATCACGACCGCGTCAAAGTGGAAATCTGCCGGGATGGCCGAGGGCACCACCAGCGGGCTCAGCACAAAGACGGGAGCCAGGTTCCGCAGCAGGTCAGGTGCCTGCGCGCCCAGTGCCGTCAGGGACACCCGGCCGTCCTTCAACACATTCCGGAGCATCTCGCCTTGGCGGTTGCGTCCAGCAACGATTTCTGTCCACTGTTGGGCCAGCCGCCAGCGGATCCGCCCCGGACCGGAGGCGAGGTGAGTTTGGTCCGCCAAGCGGAACTCGGCTTCCAGGCGGCGCAGGTTGTCGCCGTCGGACATGGCAAGGTATTCATCCCCGCTGATCATGGCTTCCAGCGCCGACTGCCACCATGCCAGCTCAAGCTCGGAGCCGGTCTGCCCGGCGGGCACCTCGCGGCGGGCCAGGTCCTCGAGCAGCTCGCCCAGGCCATGCTCGCGCATGCCCTCAAGCAGCAGCGTGCGCTCCGGCAGCGTCTCCAGGGATTCCTTGGACGCAACCAGCGCCTCCAGGCGGCCGACGAGCTCGCCGGAGTTGAAATTGAGCAGGTCCCCGCCATCGACTGTGCGCTCCAAAACAGCGCCCAGTGTCACTAGCTTCTCCCGCAAGCCCATGTACGTGCGGCTCAGCTCGGCCAGGCCGGACGGCACGGTGGGGTGGCGCTTGCTCGTGGCAGCTTCCGCCCACAAGGTGCTTTGCTCGTTGACCAGCAGCAATGAGGCGTGCAGGTCGGAGATGTGCACGCCGGGGCGGACCAGGTCCTTGGCGTTGCGGCGGAACCGTGCACGTTGCAGGGCGGGCATGTCAACGCCGCGCTCCCGGCGCCAGGCTGCGGTTGCCGTGGCGGCGATCATCTCGTCGGTGGACCAGTCGAAAATGTCGGCGTTGAACTTGTCAAGGCTTTCGCGAATCGCCACCAGCATGGTCAGCTGCCGGCCCCACTCGGCAAAGGAATGGCCTTGGCGGATCTGGCCAAACTCGGCCACTTCACGCATCTTCACGGCAAATCCGGGCACCTGGGCATGCAACTGCTCTGCCAGCGAATACGCCGATTCGGTTTCCTTGCGCGTGACCATGCGGGAGCCGTGCCAGGCACTGCTCACGGCAACCTGGCTGAACGCACCCAGTTCGGCGGCCCGGCGCAGGCGCGACGTCAGCTCCTTGCGGTCCCGAATGCTGTCCAGCACGCTGCGTTTGAGCCGCACGGTGGTGGACGGTGCCGGGTGGATCGAGGTCAGCTCCGCCAGCGATTGCATGGCCTGGTACGGCGAGCAGCCCCAGCGGTCGCGCACATTGTGCAGGCTGGCGACGTGGTCAACCAGCTGGTGGCGGTGGTCGACGAGCGTCTCATGCAGGCTGTCAAGCTTGGGTTCGACGGCCTTTTCGTTCCGGGTGATGGCCCGGATCAGCTGGGACTTGATTTGCTGAGGCCCTGTATGGGCGCTGAGCTGCAGAAGCAGCGAGTCAAGGTCGTGCTCGGTGAGAATCTGCGCCAGTTCATTGAGTGTTCCGCGGCGTTCGCCCACCACCAGGACGCTCTTGCCGTCATGGACAAGCTGTGCGACGGCGTTGATGGCCGTCTGCGTCTGGCCGGTGCCTGGCGGGGTGGAGACGAGCACCGATTCACCGCTGCGGATCAGGTCAAGGACATACTGCTGCTGCGGATCGGCGTCCAGCACCAACAGCTCGTCGTTGGGGTGGCGGTCATCCAAGGGGACAAAACGGGCGAAGTCCGGTTCCAGCTCGACGGGCAGGACGTCGTCGCCGCTGTGCCGCTGCAGCATTTCCAGCAGCTCATTGCCGACCGACAGTGCCGGATCGTTCAGGTTCTCGGCCAGGAACGCGAAGGTGGAGACCACAAGTTCGTGTTCCACGACGGCCCCGGGCAGGGGCGCAAGCAGGGCCCGCATCCTGTCCAGCACGGGGGCCGGGTCAAAACGTGCCGTGCTGTAGGCCAGCCGGCCCAGGGCAGCGGCGTCAACATGGATGTTGGCGTGTTGGGCCAGGTGCTTGACCAGGGCAGGGTTCACCTGTGCCTGCTCCATGAGCTGGAGCTCGTAGTCGTCCTGACCCGGGCGGACTGTCAGTGCGACGGCGGCAAGCAGCACTGGTGCGCAAACGTCCTCGCTGTTTGGCCCGGCCACAGCAGACCAGCGGGCCATCCCGGCGCCGAGGTAGCCGACGTCGATCCCGCGGTCGGTGCTTAATTCAAAGATTTTGGCGCGCAGGGCGGCGGCAGCCTTCTTCGCGGCTGAATAGTGTTCGGGCTCGCGAATCAACGTGGACAGGCGGGTTTTGCGGCCGGCCAAAAGCTGGGCCAGCCCCGAAGGGTGGGCGTGCGTGAGAGCGATGCTGCCATGCTCGGTTTTTACGAAGGCAAGAGCTGTGTCCGCGCCTGAATACGAATCCAAGCCAGCAAGCCAGGTTTGGAGTTCCACTGAACTCTCATTGGGGCCTGCAACTTCGGACACGGGTGCCTTCTTCTCTGCACTTGAGCGAAACGGTCTTGACCATACTGACATGTAATTCAGGCTATCGCTCCCAGCCTGCCAATGCCTGTTCGGCACACTGGAGGGCGCCACATTTCCCTGTTTTCACAGGTGTGGGCACCCTCCAGCGTCCCTGAGGGAGTTACTCCCACTCAATCGTTCCCGGCGGTTTGGACGTGACGTCCAGAACAACACGGTTGACACCCTCCACCTCGTTGGTGATCCGGTTGGAGATCTTCGCGAGAAGGTCGTACGGCAGGCGCGACCAGTCGGCGGTCATGGCGTCCTCGGAGGACACCGGACGCAGCACGATCGGGTGGCCGTAGGTGCGGCCATCGCCCATGACTCCCACGCTGCGGACATCCGCCAGCAGCACCACGGGCATCTGCCACACTTCGTCGTCAAGGCCGGCTGCGGTGAGTTCGGCGCGGGCAATGGCGTCGGCGTTGCGCAGCAGCTCGAGGCGTTCGCCGGTAATTTCACCGACGATGCGGATGCCCAGGCCGGGGCCGGGGAACGGCTGGCGGCCGACGATCTCGGGCGGCAGGCCCAATTCGGCGCCGACTGCACGGACCTCGTCCTTGAACAGGGCCCGCAGCGGCTCAACGAGCTCGAAGCGCAGGTCCTCGGGCAGACCGCCCACGTTGTGGTGGCTCTTGATATTGGCTGCGCCTTCACCACCGCCGGACTCCACAACATCGGGGTACAGGGTGCCTTGGACGAGGAACTTGATCTCTTCACCTTCGGAGGCCGCCTCGGCCATGATGGCACGTTCGGCTTCCTCAAAGGCACGGATGAATTCGCGGCCGATGATCTTGCGCTTGGTCTCGGGGTCGGAGACACCGGCCAGGGCGTTCAGGAAGCGGTCCTGCTCGTTGGCAACGTACAGGTTGGCGCCGGTCGACGCCACAAAGTCGAGCTCCACCTGCTCGGCTTCACCTTGGCGCAGCAGGCCGTGGTTGACGAACACGCAGGTGAGCTGGTCGCCCACGGCGCGTTGCACAAGTGCCGCGGCAACGGCTGAGTCAACGCCGCCGGAGAGCCCGCAGAGGACCCGGGCGCCGCCGATCTGCTCACGGATCAGCGCCACCTGCTCGTCGAGGATGCTGGTGGCTGTCCAGTTCTTCTCCAGCTTGGCACCGTTGAACAGGAAGTTCTCCAGCACCTTCTGGCCGAAGGCGGAGTGCTTGACCTCCGGATGCCACTGGACACCAAAGAGACACTTTTCCTCGTTGGCAAACGCGGCAACGGGGGCGCCGGCGGAGGATGCCAGCACGTCGAAGCCCGCGGGGGCCTCCTGCACGCTGTCTCCGTGGCTCATCCACGTGGTTTGCTCTGCCGCGGTTGAGGCAAGAATTGAACGGCCTTCGCCGAGGAGCTGCACCTGGGTTGAGCCGTATTCGCGCTGGCCGGTCTGGGCGACAGTTCCGCCCAGGGCCGCTGCCATGGCCTGGAAGCCATAGCAAATACCCAAGACCGGGATGCCGGCTTCAAACAGGTCGGCGCCCACCTTGGGGGCACCCTCCGCATAGACACTCGAGGGTCCACCGGAGAGGATGATGGCAGCTGGGTTTTTAGCCAGCAACTGCGCAGTTGTATAGGTATGCGGCACGATTTCCGAGTACACATTTGCCTCACGCACGCGGCGCGCAATCAACTGGGCGTACTGGGCACCGTAGTCCACAACCAGGACGGGCTTCTGGGAAGTCTGGGCCTTAGCGGGATTAGTCACGGTTCAATGTTAACCCACGCTGCAGCCGCCCGGTCCCGGCGCTGCCCTTTCAGTGACCAGTTACTCAAAACCGGCCGTCTTGAACAACGCTCGCGCAGTGACTGCGCGAGCGTTTCGGAAAAAACCACCATTGCTGCGCGAGCGTTTCGGAAAAACCCACCATTGCTGCGCGAGCGTTTCCAGAGACGGCGGACGGAACCTCCCGCTGTCGTGCTTCACACGGCAGCTGGGCTCAGTAGCGCTTTCCGGCCTTGGGATTGGCGGCAACCTCGGCCAGCACTTCCTTGTGGACCTTGCCTTCAACAATGAATGAGAGGAAGGGAACCACGCCGCCGAGGGCGATGAGGATCAACTTGCCAACGGGCCAGCGCATGAGCGTCCACAGGCGGAAGTCGGCAATCAGGTACACCACGTACATCCAGCCGTGAACGATCAAGACCATGGTTGACAGGTTCACGCCGCCGGTGACCGCCATCAGGCCTTCCTCAATGTTGACAAGGCCCAGGCCATGCGGAGCGCCCGCGGTGTCCGTGCCGCCGGCGACAAGCACGCTCTGGAAGCCGTAGCGCAGCACGAGTTCAACGACCAGCAGCAGCAGCATGGTTCCGGTGGCGTACGCGAGCACCTTGTAGAACTTCAAGGCGCTGAGGATCTGCGCCGGGGTGCCGCCAAAGCGGCGTTTCGGGGTGGCCTTGGCTTTGGCCTGCCCCGAACCGTTGGCCGCCTGTGCGGTGACTGGTGCCGTGTTCCCGGACGCTGTGTTCTTGGACTCGTTGTTGCTGGGCTCGGTCATGGTGCCGGCTCTCCTCATTCTGTGCTGGGCTTCAGACTGTCCAAAAATCCAGCCTGGGCAAATTCTTGGTCGGTGGTAATTCTCAGTTGGTGCCAATGACTAGTTGGTGCCAATTCCCGCCCGGGGACCCTCACTGTGGTCTCCGCCGTCGGGATCGTCTTCATCATCTTCGTCTTCGGCGTCGATGTCGAACAGTTCGTCCTGGTCGCGGCGATAGTCGTCTGCGACCAGACGCCACCACAGGAACACGGCAAAGCCGGCAAACAGCACCCATTCAACCGAATAAAAGATGTTCAGCCAATTGATCTTGTCGTTTTGGTCGGTCGCGGTGACGGTGATCGGGACCAAGTCCCCGGCCTGCCCGGCCGCACCCGCGTCCTTGCCGTCAAGGACTTCACTGTGGGAAACAATGAAGGCTGCGTAGGTGGTGACGGACCAAATGTTTGTCAGTTCGGCCGATGACAGGGCCTTGACCTGGCCAGCGGGAAGGTCCTGGGCCAGTTCCGGCCCTTCGGAGTTGAGCAGCCTGCCTTCAAGCGAGAGGTGCCCGGCCGGCGCGGTTGGCACGTTGTCAGGGGATGCGATCCATCCCCTGGCCACCGGGATCACGACCTCCTTGGTGGCTGCGGATCCAACGGGCGGGACCGCGCCGTCCACCTCAAACGCCGTAACAACCCAGTACCCTTCCGCGCCGTCCTGCAAACGCGAGGGCACCAGCACTTGCTTGCTTGGATCGAATTGGCCCTGGGCCGTGACAAGCTGGCCTTCGGCGCTGCCGAGCATGGGTTCGCCGGGATCCATGATGTCATGCAGCGGCTGGACCTGCCCCGTCACCGACGGCGGAGCCACATCCTTCTCCAAGGAACGGGAGAACTGCCACTGGCTCAGAAGAACGAAGGCGGCGGCCACGGCAAGCGCAAACACCAGCGCGGCTATCCATTTGGGCTTGAGGGCAGTTTTCAACACCCTTCAACGGTACTTCGTAATCGCGTAGAACAACGAATGCACCCGGAAACTGGCAGGGCTTGCCAGCGCAGGGGAAGCGCTGGGCCGACGGCTCCGAGGTGCCCTATTGCCGGTTCGTCCGCGAACCGGCAATGCGGCGGAACCGGTGCCTAGTGGTCGAAGAACACCAGGGTGGAGTTGATCAACTCGGTAATGACCTCGGCATCGTGGGCCCGGCGCAGGGACTCGCGGAAGTTTTCCTTGAACAAGGATCGGGCCAGGGTGGCCAGCACTTCCAAGTGCGCGGAGAACGAGCTGTCCGGGGTGGCAATGAGCAAGATCACTGTTGCGGGTCCGTCGACCGCCCCAAAATCAAGGCTGTAGCCGAATTTTGTGATGCCCACGGCGATGGAGATTTCCTTGGCGTGCACGCTTCTGGCGTGTGGCAATCCGACCCCGCCAGGCAGGCCTGTCGCCATCTGGTGTTCCCTGGCATTGACATCGTTCAGGAAGCCTTCCAGGTCCGAGATTCTGCCCTGTTCAAACAGCTTGGCTGCCAATTGGGCGGCCGCGTCTTCCTTGGACTCTGCTTCCATCTCCAAAATCACCAACCCGGGGTTGGTCAATTCCGTGTCGTAGCGTTCCAGTGAACCCGATGTCATTAGTACCTTTCCGCTGCCTAAAAAGTCTTGCCCCATCCCCCAGTCTAGCCGCACGGCTCGAGCCGCCTGGGGCTGGTCCGAACCTCCGCCAACCCCCAAGCGCCCCTGTCCACAGGGGACGGGGCGCTTGGGGGACAGCAGGGCAGTCACTGGAAACTAGGGCGAAACGATGACCTCTACCCGCTGGAATTCCTTCAGGTCCGAATATCCGGTCGTGGCCATTGCGCGGCGCAGGGCACCGACCAGGTTGGCGGAACCGTCGGCGTTGCGGGCGGGACCGTGCAGCACCTCTGCCAGCGTCCCCACGGTTCCCATGTTCACACGGTGCCCGCGCGGGAGTTCCTGGTGGTGTGCCTCGGCACCCCAGTGCCAGCCCTGTCCGGGAGCCTCGGCGGCACGCGACAGTGCGGCCCCAAGCATCACGGCGTCGGCGCCCATGGCGATGGCCTTGACGATGTCACCGCTTGAGCCCATGCCGCCATCGGCAATCACGTGCACATAACGTCCACCGGACTCGTCCATGTAGTCACGGCGGGCCGAAGCCACATCAGAAATGGCGCTGGCCATGGGCGAACGGATGCCCAGCGCGCGGCTCGTGGTGGTGGAAGCCCCGCCACCGAAGCCCACAAGGACGCCGGCGGCACCAGTGCGCATCAGGTGCAGTGCCGGGGTGTAGCCGGCCGCGCCGCCAACAATGACGGGGACGTCGAGCTCGTAGATGAACTGCTTGAGGTTCAGCGGTTCGGTGGTTTTGGAGACGTGTTCGGCTGAAACGGTGGTCCCGCGGATCACGAAAATGTCAACGCCGGCGGCAATGACGGTCTTGTAGAACTCCTGCGTGCGCTGTGGCGTCAAGGAACCGGCCACCGTCACGCCGGCGGCACGAATCTCGGCCAGGCGGGCTGTGATCAGCTCGGCCTTGATGGGCTCATTGTAGATTTGCTGGAGACGCACAGTGGTTTCGGGATCCATGACCGAAGCCTGCAGGATCGCGATTTCATCAAGCAGCGGCTGCGGATCCTCATACCGGGTCCACAGTCCTTCCAGGTCAAGGACGCCCAGTCCGCCGAGTTTGCCGAGGGCAATGGCAGTCTCCGGGGACATGACGGAATCCATCGGCGCACCGAGAACGGGAATATCAAATTGGTACGCGTCGATCTGCCATTTCACTGACACATCCTGCGGGTCGCGGGTACGCCGGGAGGGCACAATCGCAATCTCATCCAACGAATATGCGCGGCGTCCGCGCTTTCCACGGCCAATCTCAATCTCATAAGTCACGCCACCCACCCTATCGCAGCGGAGGCCCGAGCCATTAAAAACGGGTCATACGGTGCTAATATCCGCCGTCGGAAGCCGTTTGCAGCGCCTGGGCCGCAGTGGTTTCCAGCACCGCGATCGCTTCAACCCGCAGGGCCATGGCGGCAAAATCCGGTTCGGCCGCGGTCCCCACCAGCGCCGTCAGGGCGTCCCAGTGCTCGCCCAGGGCCCGGTACTGGGCGGCCGTCTCCTGCAACCCTGCACGTTCGACGCCGGACAAACCGTCCCCGGCCAGCGCCACCTCCTCCAGGAATTGGGCATACAACGGACGCAGCGCCCCGGGTCCGCTGTACCGCCGCCCGGCCAGCAGCCCGTGCAGCATGGCCATGCCGGACCGGGCCCGTTCGGTGTCGGCGAAGATCCGCAACCAGCCCCGCTTGGAACGGCTGTCGGTGAGCCGCTGGGCCCAGGTGTGCATCCCCAGAATGCCAAAGTTCTTTGCGTAGCCGGGCGGGATTCCGGGCGGTGCCTGCTCCGAGAGCAGTTCCTGCGAGGTTTGGGTCATGGCCTGCCGCAGCGCTCCAAGGGTCAGCTCGGCACCGCTGTCCCAGTCACCGCCGCCGGTTTCCTCGCCGCCTGCCACCACGTGGGCCTGCCAGTGCTTGTCCGCCTTGCGTGAGCCGCGCGCCTGCGCCAGCGCGGCGGAACTGATGCGCTCCAGCCGCCCGCCGCCGTCGTCCAGCAGGTAATCGCCGCCGTCGCGGGAGACAATGGCCACATCGACCGAGTCCATGTCGGCCAGCGGGTCCTCAGCCGCCCACGGCAGCTTGCCGCGCACAACACGCACGACGGCGGGGACCCCAGTTTCCAGCGCAGCATCCAGCCTGCCCCGGGCCAGGGAGACGCTGCCGGTCTGCTGGATGGTGACGGCGGCACCGCAGCGCTGCAACAGGTTCTCGGTGTACGGTCCGGGATGAAACCGGGTGACGGCCGACGCCGTGGTGGTGTCCTTGTATTCAAAGGTGAAGATCATGAAGCCGATGCCGCCGGCCAACCCTGCCAGCATCGCCTCGGTGAAAGGGGCGCTGGTGAAGGGGCTGCGCACGCCGGACGCGGCCAGCACCCTGGTCCACAGGCCCGCGTCCCAATGGGCATATTCGGTGTGGGCAGCATAGTCAGGAAGGTCATGGGCGGCAGGCATGCGTTGATTCTAGCCGTGAGTGGTGCCGGGTCGGAGTGGGTCGGAGTGGGGGCCCTCCCCATCGCGGCTTCACGGCCCCGCCCATAAACTGGGGACATGACGTTTCAGTCCGCCCCGCAGGAGCCCGCATGCCGGGTTCACACCCCGGCCGCAGCAGTCCACCGTGTGCCGGTACCAGTGCAGCCGGCCGCTTTTGTGCGTCCCCTCTACTACTGGCTGAACTCGGACGCGGCCCGCATGGCGCCGGCGGAGGGCCCGTCGGCCCTGCGCGACATGGCCTGGGCATACGGCCAGTGGCAGGGCCTTGCCGGCACATGCACAGGTTTGGGGCTGACGCTGCTCGGGGGCGGGCTGCTATCCCTTGCCATGCTGGACGGTTTCCCCGCCTTGTGGCTGTGCTTGATCGCGGCGGGCCTTGCCTTGTTGACGACAGGAGTGCTGGTTCGCAGACTGAAGCTGCCCAAGATCGCGCAGCTAAAGCAGCCGCCGTTATCCCGTGCCCCGGGGACCTTGGCCTCCGGCGTGGGTCTTGCCGCCTTCATGTCCGTGGCTCTGGGAGCACCCATGGCCCTGGCACTTGCTGATTGGCTCCGACAAGGTCCCGGTCCGACGTTCGCATTTTTCGCTGTCCTTGGCCTTCTGGTTCTCGGCGCGGCCAGCGCCTTCGCCGTGCCTTCCTATTTCGCCCAACATGCACGACGGAACTTCCGCGCCTGCATCGATAAAAACCCGGCGCTCCGCGAGGAGCTTGAGGCACTTTCCAGCTCTTGGCGGGACCCGTACGCGGACAAATGTTTCGGTCCGCTGTAACTCCGAAATCCCCGCCGCCGAAAATCGTCCTCCCCAACCCTCGCTTCGCTCGGCCGGGGCCCCTCGGCCGCTACCGCTTGCGTCCTCCCCAACCCTCGCTTCGCTCGGCCGGGGCCCCTCGGCCGCTACGCTTAGTCCATGACTGACACTGAACTTCGCATGACGGACCACGAGCTGCTTACCTTGTTGTCCATGACCCCCACCGAGTCCGCCGCCGTCACGCTTGGCCTGCTCCGTCTCGACCAGCACGGAGACAACGAACTGCTCCACAACGCGGGCCTCACCACCTTGATGGTGAGGGGAATGGCCGAGCCCCAAGGCGAGAAAATCGTACCGGTCGAAAAGGCAGCAGTCGTGGGTTCAGTCCTTTCCCAAGCCCAGGAATGGCTTGAAATCTCGCTGACCACACCGACCAGCAGCCATGTGCTCTTCGCCGTGGGATCCAACGTTGGCGCCGTGTTGTTGAGCATCAGTCCCCACGGCGTGCACGAAATCCAGCCCATCGAATCCGGCCCGGCCATGCTCGAACTCGGCATCCACCTCGGCAATGAGTACCTCACAGGCGCCGCCGAGGGCCTGCCCGCCACAGCCGTAATCCGGCGCCTGCGCGTCGACGCCGAGCCTGTCGTGGCCCAGCTGACGGCCGTGGAGGCCGGCGAATGGGTGCTCCGCAGCGGCACCGAGTCGGAATTCACCGAGCACAGCCACCCCGCAGCCGAAGCCATGGCCCAGTTCAAGGCAACACTGGAAGCCCAGCCCGCACCCAGCCCCCGGGGTTAAAGCAGACCGGCGGCCGGCCACCCTTCCTGCGAAAGGTGTCCGGCCGCCGTCGTGCTTAAGCTGAAATTACTTGTTGTAGTTCGGTGCTTCCACGGTCATGGTGATGTCGTGGGGGTGGGATTCCTTCAATCCGGCGGCCGTAATGCGGACGAACTTGCCGCGGGCCTTCAATTCCGGAATGGTCGGGGCGCCAACGTAGAACATGGTCTGGCGCAGCCCGCCAACCAGCTGGTACGCAACAGAAGCCAGCGGACCGCGGTAAGCCACACGGCCCTCGATGCCCTCGGGAATGAGCTTTTCATCGCCGGACACGTCAGCCTGGAAGTAGCGGTCCTTGGAGTAGGACGTGTTGTTGCCGCGGGTCTGCATGGCACCCAGCGAGCCCATGCCCCGGTAGGCCTTGAACTGCTTGCCGTTGACAAACACGGTGTCGCCCGGGGACTCCTCGGTGCCGGCCAAAAGCGAACCGATCATGACAGTGTCGGCACCGGCAACCAGTGCCTTGCCGATGTCGCCCGAGTACTGCAGGCCGCCGTCAGCGATCAACGGCACACCGGCCGGGATGGCGGCCTTGGCGGATTCGTAGATGGCGGTGATCTGCGGGACACCGACGCCTGCGACGACGCGGGTGGTGCAGATGGAGCCGGGGCCGACGCCGACCTTGATGCCGTCGGCCCCGGCATCGATCAGGGCCTGGGCGCCTTCGCGGGTTGCCGCCTGGCCGCCGATGACATCGACGTGCGCAGCGGACTTTTCACTCTTCAGGCGCTGGATCATTTCCAGCACACCCTGGCTGTGGCCGTTTGCCGTGTCGACGAACAATGCATCAACACCGGCGTCAACCAAGGCCATGGCGCGCTCGTAGCCATCGCCGAAGAAGCCGATGGCTGCACCAACGCGCAGGCGACCTTCGTCGTCCTTGGTGGCCAGCGGATACTGCTCAGCCTTGGCGAAATCCTTCACGGTGATCAAGCCGCGCAGGACACCGGCGTCGTCAACCAGCGGGAGTTTTTCAATCTTGTTCTTGGCCAGCAGGCCCGAGGCGTCTTCGCGGCTGATGCCCACCTTGCCCGTAATAAGCGGCATGTGGGTCATGACGTCACGGACCAGGCGGGTGGAGTATTCGCTTTCCGGAATGAACACGGTGTCGCGGTTGGTGACGATGCCCATGAGGCGGCCGGCTTCATCAACCACTGGCAGTCCGGAGACGCGGAAGCGGGAGCACAGCACATCGAGTTCAGCCAGTGTGGCATCCGCTCCCACAGTTACGGGATTGGTGATCATGCCCGACTCGCTGCGCTTGACCAGGTCAACTTCTTCAGCCTGGCGCTCAATGGAGAGGTTGCGGTGGACAACACCCAAACCGCCCTGGCGGGCCATGGCGATGGCCATCCGTGATTCGGTTACCGTGTCCATCGCGGCTGAGAGCAGCGGGGTCTGCACGCTGATGCGCTTGGACACCTGTGAACTGGTGTCCGCTTCGGAGGGGATGACGTTGGTAAACCCGGGTAGGAGCAGGACATCGTCGTACGTCAGGCCAACAAAGGCGAAGGGGTCATGGATTTCAGACTGGGACACGAAGGCTCCTTGGCGGGGGTAGAACCATTGGGGGTGTGCATCCGATGGCCTGTTCCGTGATTACGAAGCTGGCCTGTGCGTTGGTTACAGTCTAAAACGAAAGCTGCCGATGCCCTATTCCCGAGTGGTTCGTCACAGCGGGCGCCTCTCAGCAACGGAAAATGCCGCCGCTCGCGCAAAAAGCCACCGGTATATCGGTGGCAAATTGCGCGAGCGGCGGCATTTCTTGAAACTGGTACCAGTTGAGCCCACGCGCCCGAGAGCCCCAACGGTCAGCCGCAACAGCGGCTGACCGTCGGGAGGGCGTTGGGGGTTAGTGCTGGTGCGCTGCTTCTTCGTCCTCGGCAGGCTTGTCCGTCACGAGAACTTCGGTGGTGAGCACCAAAGCCGCGATGGAGGAAGCGTTGCGCAGGGCTGAACGGGTGACCTTGACGGGGTCGATGACTCCGGCCGAAACCAGATTCTCGTACTCGCCGGTTGCAGCGTTGAAGCCGAAGCCGTCTTCAAGTTCGCCAACCTTGTGGACGACAACGTAACCGTCGTGGCCGGCGTTCTGGGCGATCCAGCGCAGCGGCTGGGCAACAGCCTTGCGAACGAGCTCGATGGCCGTAGCCGCGTCGCCTGTCAATGCCAGAACCGAAGCGTCGTCGTCAAGGGCCTTGGCGGCCTGGACCAGTGCGGAACCGCCACCGGCCACAATGCCTTCTTCCAAGGCTGCACGCGTTGCGGACACAGCGTCCTCAATGCGGTGCTTCTTTTCCTTGAGCTCGACCTCGGTGGCTGCGCCAACCTTGATCACGCCGATGCCGCCGGCCAGCTTGGCCAGGCGTTCCTGCAGCTTTTCCTTGTCCCAGTCGGAGTCGGTGCGCTTGAGTTCAGCGTGCAGCTGGGCCACGCGGTCGGACACGTCGTCAGCCGTGCCGGCACCGTCAACAATGGTGGTGTTGTCCTTGGTGACCGTGATGCGGCGAGCCGTACCCAGTACTTCAAGGCCAACCTGGTCCAGGGACAGGCCGATCTCCGGGGAGACAACCTGGGCACCGGTCAGGATCGCAATGTCCTGCAGCATGGCCTTGCGGCGGTCGCCGAAGCCCGGAGCCTTGACGGCAACTACGTTCAGCGTGCCGCGCAGGCGGTTGACGATGAGCGTGGAGAGAGCCTCGCCGTCAACGTCTTCGGCAATGATGAACAGCGGCTTGTTGGCAGCAAGTGCCTTTTCCAGCAGCGGCAGGAATTCCTGCAGGTTGGAGATCTTGCCCTGGTTGATCAAAACCAGTGCGTCTTCCATGACTGCTTCCTGGCGTTCCGCGTCGGTGACGAAGTACGGGGACAGGTAGCCCTTGTCGAACTGCATGCCCTCTGTGAGGACCAGTTCGGTTGAGGTGGTGGAGGATTCTTCGATGGTAATGACACCATCCTTGCCGACCTTGTCGAACGCCTCGGCGAGCAGGTCGCCGATTTCCTGGCTCTGTGCGGAGATGGCAGCAACTTCTGCCACCTGTCCACCCTCAACCGGGCGGGCGTTCTCCAGCAGGCGCTTGGCAATGGCTTCAACCGAAACCTGGATGCCGCGCTTGAGCTCGCCGGGAGCCGCACCTGCAGCAACATTGCGCAGGCCTTCCTTGACCAGTGCCTGTGCCAAAACGGTGGCGGTGGTGGTGCCGTCGCCGGCAACATCGTTGGTCTTTGTGGCAACTTCCTTGGCCAGCTGTGCGCCAAGGTTTTCGTAGGGGTCTTCCAGCTCCACCTCACGGGCGATTGTCACGCCGTCGTTGGTGATTGTGGGAGCACCCCACTTCTTGTCCAGTACTACGTTGCGACCGCGCGGGCCGAGGGTCACCTTGACGGTGTCCGCCAGCTTGTCGATACCGGCCTCAAGGGCCTTCCGGGCGCTGTCATTGAATGCAAGCTGCTTAGCCATGCGGTGTATGTCCTTTCACGCAAAGACCCCGCGCTCGTGACCCAAGAACGGTCCCGGTCGCGGGGGCTTTACAAAGTGGTTACTAGACGACAGTCGTTACTTAACGACGATGGCCAGCACGTCGCGGGCCGAGAGAACCAACAGCTCTTCGCCACCGGTCTTCACTTCAGTTCCACCGTACTTGGAGTAGATGACGACGTCGCCAACGGCAACGTCGATCGGGACACGGTTGCCGTTGTCATCGACACGGCCGGGTCCAACTGCCACTACTTCGCCCTCCTGGGGCTTTTCCTTGGCAGTGTCCGGAATAACCAGACCGGAAGCGGTGGTCAGCTCTGCTTCGAGCTGGCGAACAACAATACGATCCTCAAGAGGCTTAATAGAGACCGACACTCGGACCTCCCCTTCACATGCGTAAATTCTATGGATGGCTGGCAGTCTTCCTGGCCATGTTTTATGGAGCCCAACCGTCGTCGCGGTGCCGGTGGTGCTCCCATGGCCAAAAAGATAAGCAGTTAGCACCCTCAGGACGAGAGTGCTAAGTCGACTCTATGGAATCGATTAGCACTCGGTCAAGGCGAGTGCCAGATTTGAGCTGAAATGTACGACGTCGGCGGGCCGGGTTTCGCTCACGGCGCACCCCTGTGACTCCCTGCGCAGGTGCGGGCGGCCCATCAGGGGCAGGCCGGCGGACGGTTCCCTGTTCAGACGGCTGCGGGGGTGCAAGGATGATGCCATGACCACGAGTCCTGTGCAGGTGCGCGAGCTGAAGAAAACGTACGGCAGCTTCAACGCGGTTGATGTCATCAGCTTCGACATCCACGAGGGCGAGACGTTCGCCCTGCTGGGCCCCAACGGCGCGGGGAAAAGCACCACCATCGAAATCCTGGAGGGCTACCGGAACAGGACCAGCGGTGACGTCCGGATTCTGGGCGTAGATCCGCAGCACGGCGGGCTGGAGTGGAAAGCCAAGCTGGGCATAGTCCTGCAATCCACCGGAGAGAGCGGCAACGTCACGGTCCTGGAACAGCTGAACCACTTTGCCGGCTACTACCCCCACCCCCGCAGCGTTGCCGAGGTGATCGAGGCCGTTGGCCTGGCCGGCAAGTCCAAAACCCGGATCAGCAAGCTCTCCGGCGGGCAGCGCCGGCGGGTGGATGTTGCGTTGGGCATCATCGGGCGGCCCAAATTGCTGTTTCTTGATGAACCAACCACCGGTTTCGACCCGGAGGCCCGCCGCCAATTTTGGGGCCTGGTCAATCAGCTCAAGGACGAAGGCACCACCATCCTGCTCACCACGCACTACCTGGATGAGGCGGCAACCCTTGCCGACCGGGCAGGGGTGATCATCGGCGGCAAATTGGTGGACATTGGGCCCATTGATGACATTGGCGGGGAGGAAGCAAAGGTGCCCCTCGTGCGGTGGCGGCAGGACGGCGTCGTCCGTGTTGAGCGGACCACAACGCCGGCCGCGCTGGCCGCACGGCTGCATGCGGAGCACGGCGGCGAGGTGCCGGGGCTGGAAATCACCCGGCCCAGCCTCGAGGACATTTATTTGGACATGGTCGGAAACCATTCGGCGGCCCAGGCTTCGGCTGCCCAGGCGGCTGCGGGGGATGCCGCATGAAAACCCTGCAGCTGGGCACCTCCCGCATTGGCTACGAACTGCGGCTGTACTTCCGCCAGGGCGATTCGGTGTTCTTCACGTTCCTGTTCCCGATCGTGATGCTCTCGATCTTTGCCGTCGCCTTCAGCACCAGCGGCAACATCGGCGCGGCGCCCGACGGCAGCGGCGGCATCACCTTTGCCGCCTTTTATGTGCCGGGCATGGTGGCCGCCGGCCTGCTGCTCAGCGGGGTGCAGAACCTGGCCGTGGACATCGCCGGGGAGAAGGGCGATGGCACGCTCAAGCGCCTCGGCGGCACTCCCCTGCCCGTGTTCTCGTACTTCATGGGCAAGGTCGGCATGGTGCTTGTCAGTTCGGTGTTTCAGGTCATCCTGCTGCTGCTGGTGGCCCGCTTTGCCTTCGACGTCTCACTGCCCACCGACATGGCCAAGTGGCTCACCTTTGCGTGGGTGTTCCTTTTCGGGGTGATCACCAGCTGCGTTTTGGGCATCGCCCTCTCGGCACTCCCCCGGTCCGGCAAAAGCGCCACGGCCGTGGTGATTCCGATTGTGTTGCTGTTGCAGTTCATTTCAGGGGTGTACCTGAACTTTGCGCAGCTGCCGGTGTGGCTGCAAAACATTGCCAGCATCTTCCCGCTGAAATGGATGGCCCAGGGCATGCGCAGTGTGTTCCTGCCGGGGTCGTTTGAGGCGGCCGAGCCCGGCGGCGCATGGGATCTGGGGCTCGTGGCCCTGGTCATGGGGTTGTGGCTGGTGGTGGGCCTGATCCTGTGCCGCATCACGTTCCGCTGGATCCGCAAGGACAGCTGAGACCCTGCACGGAGGCGCCGGGGCTTCCTTATGGTGGAAAGCGGCAGGCTAGTAGTAAACGGCCAGCGGTCCGCGGGGCCCGGCAATGACCTGCACAGGGGTGTCGAAGACCCGGCTCAGCACCTCATCGGTCATGATTTGTGCCGGCGTGCCGACCTCAATGACCTTGCCGTCCTTGACGGCACAAATATGGTCGGCGTAGTGGCCGGCAAAGTTGATGTCGTGGAGCACGATCACCACGGTGCGGCCCAATTCCACGGCGGCCCTGTGCAGAAGCTGCATCATCTGCGCCGAATGTTTCATGTCCAGGTTGTTCAACGGCTCATCCAGCAAGACGTAGTCGGTGTCCTGGGCCAGCACCATCGCCACGTAGGCGCGTTGGCGCTGGCCGCCGGAAAGCTGGTCGAGGTACCTGTTTTCGAGCTCCTCGAGGTTGAGGAAGTCGATGGAGCGGGAGATGAGTTCCTCGTCGGCCGCGGTCAGCCTGCCCTTTGAGTGCGGGAAACGGCCGAAGCCGACAAGTTGGCGCACCGTGAGCCGGGCGACGAAATGGTTTTCCTGGCGCAGGATGGACACAATCTTGGCCAGGTCCTTCGAGGAAGTGCTTGCCACGTCGTACCCGGCTATCTCGATGGCACCGGAGTCAAGCCCCAGGAGGCGCCCGATCATGGTCAGCAGCGTTGACTTCCCCGCCCCGTTGGGACCCACCATTGCCGTGATGCCGCCGACGGGAATCTGCAGGTCGACAGGGCCGATCGCGACGTCGCTGCTGTAGTTCTTGTGGACTTGGGAGAGTGTGATCACAAACGGCCCTTTCGGAGGATGAAGATGAGGAAGACGGTGCCGCCAACGGCCTCGATGATGATCGAGACCACGCCCTGGGCGTAGAACACGTTCTTCATGATGAAGTACGCCCCGGACAGGACCACGAACCCTGTGAGCACGGCCACCGGGAACACGTAGCGGTGGTCGTGGGTGTCGGCCAGCTGGTAGGCGAGGGTGGCGACCAAAAAGCCCAGAAACGTCATGGGTCCGACCAATGCGGTGGAGACGGCCATGAGGATTGAGACCAGGAAGAGCACCCGCATGGTCTCAAAGCGGTGGTTCAGGCCCAGGTTGATGCTGGTGTCCCGGCCCAGTGCAATCACGTTCAGGCGCTTGGCATTCAGCAGCAGCAACACCCCTGCACCGAGGGCGAGCGGTACGGCGACGGGCAGGTAGCTTGTGTCGGCATTGGAGATCGACCCGAAGAGGCGGGCCGTCAGCACATCGAATTCGCTCGGCGACAGCAGTCGCTTCATGAACGTGGACAGCGCGCCCAGCCCGCCGCCGAGGACAATGCCCACGAGCAGCATGATCTGCAGATTGCCGTTCTTGCCGGACAGCAGCCACCCGTAAAGCGCCATGGACAAACCGACCATGAGGACGAGCTGCAGGGCGAACTGCGTGACCCCCTGGATCGCCGTCACCCCCGCCACCCCAAGGAAGAACACGGCCGATGTCTGCACCGCGACGTACAGCGATTCAAAGCCCATGATGGAGGGTGTGATGATGCGGTTGTTCGTTGCCGTCTGGAAGCTGACTGTGGCGACTGCCTGGCAGAACGCCACGAGCAGCATGATGAGGATGTTGGTCGAGCGCATCTTGGAGATCAGCCAAAAACCCTTGGAACCCGGTGGCATGGGGTTGTCCCAGACAATCAGGCCGATGCCGAAACCCAGGGCAAGCACAATGAGAATGCCCAGCACGATCCAATAGCGCCTGCGCACGCGGCCGGTGGCCAGGGATCCCGACTGGCGTGAGGGGTTGTGCCGGGAGGCTGCCTTGGCGGTTGTCCGGGGCGCGGTTTTCACTGTTGTCGATTCAAGCATTCCGGCGCTGCCTCAGTAGCAGTCCGACAAAGACGACGGCGCCGACGACGCCCAGGATCAAGGAAACGGGGACCTCAAAAGGCATGATGATGGTTCTTCCCACCAGGTCGCAGACTGTCACAATGGCAATGCCCAGCAGGCAAACCCACGGCAGGTTGCTGCGCAGGTCGTCGCCGCGGAACATGGAGACAACATTGGGCACAATCAAGCCCAGGAACGGCAGGTTGCCAACCACCACCGTGACAACGCCGGTGGCTATGGCAATGAGCCCGGTGCCGAGCAGCATGATCTGGTTGTAGTTCAAGCCGACATTGGTGGCGATTTCCTCACCCAACCCGGCCACCGTGAAGCGGTCTGCGACAAGGAAGACCACGATGCCCACGATTGCCACAATCCACAGCAGCTCATACTGTCCCCGCAGGACCGAGGTGAAACTGCCGGCGAACCAGATGCCCAGGCTTTGGAGCATGTCTGTCTGCAGGGCAATAAAAGTGGAAAATGCCCCGACCACGGAGCCCAGCATGATGCCCACGATCGGCACCGTCAGGGAGGCCTTGAGGGAAACCCGGCGCAGGAACAAGAAGAAGATGAAGGTGCCGATGAAGGCAGCGGTGACGGCCCCGCCCATCTTGGCCATGAGGCTTGCACCGGGGAAGAGGATCATCACCGCAAGGAGGCCGAGACCGGCCCATTCGGTGGTGCCCGTGGTGGTCGGTTCGACAAAACGGTTTTGGGTGAGCAGCTGCATGACGAGGCCGCACATCGACATGGCGGCGCCTGCCAGAACCAGGGCGATGGTGCGTGGGATGCGCGTGATCGCGAACATTTCCACGCCGTCGTCGCCGCCAAAGATGTCATAAACCCCTGTGAACAGGGACAGGACCAGCAGCAAAGCCACTACTGCCGTCCCAATGAGCAGCTTCGGCTCAAAAAGCCTGCCCTTGGCTGGTGCGCGCGTGGTGGTCACCGTGCGTTGGTCCCTTCAATCTTTTTTGTGGAAATACCAGTGGCAGACCCAGCCTGCACGGCCGCGCCTGCCACTGTGCTGTTGCAAACTGGTGGTTACTAGCCAGCGAAAGCGTCGGCGATGCTGTTGAAGAACTTCGTGTACGTCTGGATGCTCTCGTTGGTGTACGTGTCAGCCGGCATGTACACGATGTTGCCGTCCTTGACGGCCGGGACGTTTTGCAGCGCCTCGGAGGAGGCGATCAGCTTGTTCGCCTCCGTGTATTCGGCGTCGGCGGATGAAACCGCAGCGTCGCGGTCCATGACCAGGATCCAGTCCGGGTTGGACGCTGCGATGGCTTCGACGGAGATGTCGTCACCCTTGTGGTCCGTGCTGGCATCCTCGACTTCAAGTGCCGGGGTCAGGCCCAGCATGTCGTAGACCGGGCCCAGTGTGCGTCCGGTGCTTGGCGCGGAATAGTTGATGTTGCCGCCGGAGGTGATGACTGCCATGACCTTGTCGTTGGAGTCATAGGCCTTCTTGGCGCGGGCCACGGCTGCATCAAAGTCGTCCGTGAGCTTCTTCGCCTCGGCCTGCTTTCCAAACACCTCGCCCAGAACGCTGATCTGGCGCTTGAGCTCACTGTCGAACGGTTCGCCGTCCCGGGGGTCCAGCTCCAGCACCGCAGCGTCGGGGGCCAGCTCGACGAGGTCGTCGTGGTACTGGGTGAAGCGCTGTCCGTTGACGATGACGTCAGGAGCCGCGGCCACAACAGCTTCGAGGTTCGGTTCGTTGTGGCTGCCCAGATCCACGATGGACTTGTCGGTCTTGTAGGGGTTGCTCGCCGGCATGAGCGCAACTGCGCCTGCCGTGAGCTCCACACCCCAGTCCGACAAGGTCTGGAAGGTCCTGTTGTCGGTGGCGACCACCGATTTCAGCGGAGTGGAGAGGGTGTGCGAGCCATTGTTGTCTTCAACCGTGACAGTGGCAGCCGATTCGCTGTTGGCGTCAGAGGCGGTGGGAGCTTGTGCGCCACAAGCCGTCAGGCTGATGGCGGCAACGCCAATGAGTGCAACAAAGCGAAGCTTCAGGGAGGGCATGTTTTCCTTCGTGTTTGTGCGGCCGTGGACCGGATCAGGTCCTAAACTTAGCTTAGCCTAACCTAAGTTTAAATGCCTCCCAATTGCTGTTGCCTCGATCACACCAGGGCGGAAGTCCCATTTGGCGCGGGCGTTGCATTCGAAGTTAGTACACACTAAGTGAATTACGCAACTTTGTAATAGCGTAATTTGTAATCACGTAATTGGCTTGTCCTTTCCTGCAGGGGAGCCAGAGATCCGGAGGATAGGGTTAACACATGGCCCACGATGCGATTTCCCCCCTGCTCACACTTGACGGCTGGGAACTTTTGTCATCCCTTGGCCCCTACCGCGAAGCAGATTCCCTGAAATTGAACGAATCGCTGCGCAAGGCGGGCCACTCCCCGGAATTGGTCGCAGCGGCACTGACCCAGGCCCGGCTGCGTGCCAAGGCGGAAGCCAAGTTTGGCGAATTCGCCCACCAAATGCTGTTCACCCAGGCGGGGCTGGAACAAGCCACCCGGCTGAGCATTGCCGCCCTGCATGCACAAAGATTTACGACGGCGGGAATCACGTCCGTGGCCGACCTCGGCTGCGGACTGGGCGCCGATTCCCTGGCGATGGCCAGCCTTGACATCAACGTCACCGCGGTGGAGATGGATGAGGTCACCGCCGCGTGCACCACTGTGAACCTCATGCCGTTCCCGCACGCCACGGTGTTGTGCGCCAAGGCGGAGGACGTGGACCTCGCGGGCATTGGCGGTGTATGGCTTGATCCGGCCCGGCGCACCACAAGCACCTCCGGCACGACCAGGCTTTTTGACCCCGAGGCCTTCTCCCCGCCGTTGTCATTTGTGGAGCAGCTGGCCGACAAGGGACTGGCCGTGGGCGTGAAAATGGGCCCCGGCATCCCCCACGACGCCGTCCCCGATACCGCCGAGGCCCAGTGGATCTCAGTTAATGGCGACGTGGTTGAGGCAGGTTTGTATTTCAACGAGTTGGCCCGGCCGGGAGTGCGCAGGTCGGCCCTTGTGATCGGCCGGCACGGCAGTGCGGAGCTGACGAGCAATGAAAAATACCAGCCGCTGAAACAAAACGCAGAGCTTGGGCCCATCAGCGGCTACCTCTATGAACCGGACGGTGCTGTGATCCGGGCGGGGCTTGTGGCTGACTTGGCCAGGAGCATGGGTGCGCACCTCCTCGACGAGCACATCGCCTACCTGTGCTCGGAGGCGCCCATCGACACCCCCTTTGCCCGCCGCTACAAGGTCGTTGAGGTCAAGCCGTTCAACGTGAAGGCCCTGAAAAGCTGGGTGAAGGCCAACAGGATCGGCGTGCTGGAAATCAAGAAGCGCGGCGTTTCCGTCACGCCCGAGGAACTGCGCCGCCAACTGCTCACTGGTTCAGGCAAGGGCCCCAACAAGGCCACGCTGGTGCTGACGCGGATTGGCGACGACCGTGTCGCCGTCGTGGTGGAACCCCATGGCCCGGTGGACGCCCCGCGCGCCCTCTAACTGGGATGTGAGCTGGCGGGGTCTGAGCCGGCCCTCAACGCTGGCGCATCGTGATTCTTCGGGCTGAAGCGGGGGCCCTCGCGGACATTCGCCGCCGGTACGGACAAATCACGGAGTGCAGGGGGCTGTTGCGGACTTTCGCCCGTGGCCGGCCACCATCGAATCACCGCAACGGCCCCCGAGGCTGAGAAGGATGACCATCCGGGCCCGAATCACCGCCCCCAGCCCCTGACCCGCCGCGAGCTTGCGAGTGGCCCGGGGCGTGGCTGGGCCCACACGCCCGAGGGACCCGCCGCGAGCTTGCGAGTGGTGGGAGGGCGTGGGGACTACTGCCGGGAGAACTCGGAGGCTTCGCGCACCAGTTCGGGGCTGGGCCGCACTCCCGTGTACAGCACGAACTGCTCCTCGGCCTGGATGGCAATGACCTCGGCTCCGGAAATGACCTGCTTCCCGGCCGCCCGGGCCGCCATGACCAGCGGGGTTTCAGCTGGAAGCGCGACGACGTCGAACACCACTTGCGCCTTTGCCACCAGGTCGTCGGTGAAGGACTGCACCGACGCGTCGGCACCCCCCATGCCCAGCGGTGTGACGTTGATGAGCATCCCGGCGCCGCCGTCCCCCGGAACGCCGTCGGCGGAAGCCCCGCCCACCTCGGGCAGCCAGGCAAAGCCGTACAGCGCGGCAAGGGCCCTGCCCCGCTCTTCGTTGCGGGCCACAATCGTGACCTGGGCGAATCCGGCGTCGTGCAGTGCTGCGGCAACCGCCTTGGCCATGCCGCCGGAGCCCCGCAGGAAAACCGTGGTGGCAGGGTCAATGGTATTTGCGGCCAGCAGGCGGGCGATGGCCAGGTAGTCGGTGTTGTAGGCGGTGAGAACCCCGTCGTTGTTGACGATGGTGTTGACGGAATCGATGGCGGTGGCCGAGGCGTCCATGGCGTCGACCATGGCGATGACATCCTCCTTGTACGGCATGGACACCGCGGCGCCGCGAATGCCCAGTCCGCGGATGCCGGCAACGGCCTGCGCCAGATCGACCGGCGCGAACGCCTTGTAAATGAAATTCAGGCCCAGTGCGTCGTAGAGGTAGTTGTGAAATCGGGTGCCGATGTTGCTGGGCCGCGCGGCGAGGGAAATGCACAAGGTCATGTCTTTATTCAGGATGGGCATGCATCCATTGTGCCTGAGATCCTGAACTACAATCAGAATGCAGCCGGCACTTTGCCGCAGTGCTGCCACCTTTCCAGCACTGCCAAGGAGGCGCCCCAGTGAAGATTGATTTCGCGAAATCCGAGCAATCCACGCTGGGATTGGAGTGGGAAATTGCGCTTGTTGACAGGGATTCGGGCGAATTGGATGCCCGGGCCGATGCTGTCTTCGAAAACATCACAGCAGCTCACCCGGAAGTCATGAAGGACGGCGAGCATCCCCATATCAAGGGTGAGATGCTGCAAAACACAGTGGAGTTGGTCACAGGCGTCTGCCACACCGTGTCCGAGGGGACCGAAGACCTGCGCCGCAACCTGAACGTCCTGCGGGCCGCTTCGGCGCCGCTGGGCCTTGACCTGCTCAGCGCCGGTTCGCACCCCTTCAGCAACCCGCGCACCCAGGCTGTCACCGACAAGGAACGCTATTCCAAGCTTGTCGACAGGACCCGGTGGTGGGGCAGCCAGATGCTCATTTACGGCGTCCACGTCCACGTCGGCCTGGACCATGTTTCCAAGGCCATGCCGGTCCTTGACGGGCTGGTCAACCACTTCCCGCATTTCCAGGCGCTCTCCGCCTCCTCACCGTATTGGAACGGCGAGGACACCGGCTACGCTTCCCAGCGGGCGTTGATGTTCCAGCAGCTGCCCACGGCCGGCCTGCCGTTCCAGTTCCCCGACTGGGCCGCCTACGAATCCTATGTGCAGGACATGTTCACCACAGGTGTCATCGACGCGCCCAACGAGATCCGGTGGGACATCCGGCCCGTGGCCAGCCTGGGCACCATCGAAATGCGCATTTGCGACGGCATGTCCACGCTTGAGGAAATTGGCGCCGTCGCCGCACTGACCCAATGCCTGGTTGAGGACTTTTCCAACACCCTGGACGACGGCGGCACCATCCCCACGATGCCGCCGTGGCACATCCAGGAGAACAAGTGGCGCGCGGCCAGGTATGGCTTGGAGGCCATCATCATCCTAGACGCGGCGGGCAAGGAACAGCTTGTCACCGAGCACACCCTCGAACTGCTGAACAAGCTCGAACCGATTGCGGCCAGGCTGGGGTGCTCGGACGAGCTTGCCAGCGTCGAAACAATCATCACCAACGGGGCCAGCTACCAACGCCAGCGCCGTGTCGCCGCCGCCCACAATGGCGACCTTCGCGCCGTCGTGCGTGAACTTGTGGCCGAGATGGCAGCAAACTAGCCCGCTGCCCCGGCGCGGCATCACCGTCCGGGGAGTGCGTGGCGGACTATTCCGGCAGGATGACCAACTCGAGATAGTCGCGGAGGCAGCCGGCCATGTCGATGTGCTCCGGAGCCAGCAGCCACTGGGTCTGGATGCCGTCCCACAGCGCGATGAGGGAGGCGCCCGCCCGCCCGGGATCGACGCCGGGGCGCAGCCGGCCCCGCTGCGCCAGGTCGGCAAACTCGGCGGTGTAGTCTTCCCGCAACCGCCTGAACCGCTCAACAAAATAGCTGTGGGCCGGATGGTCTTCAGTCACTGATTCCCCGCACAGCACCGTGTACAGCTGGAGCACCCCGGCGATGCGTTCGTTGAAGCCGGCCTGGCGGACGACACGTTCGGCGAAGCTCTCCCCCGGCACCAGGTGCTGGCTGAGGTCCTCGGTAATGGCGTCCCGGCGGTCAAGCACCGCAATCAACAAATCACTTTTTGTCGGAAAATAGTACAGCAGACTGGTCTGGCTCATGCCCACGTCATCAGCCACATCCTGGAAAGATCCGCCCGTGTACCCCCGGGCCGCAAATACCCGGTGGGCCGCTTCAACGATGGCTGCACGGCGTTGTGCCGTCTTTGCATACGGTCCGCGCGGCCCCGTGCCCCGGGTTTTCTTGGTGGTCATAAATAGGGAGCCTACCTGAGTCCTGCGTCACATTTTGCGAATTTCGAGTAGCTACTCGATCTTTGTGTTAGCGTCCTTCCTACTCGGCCCGCCGGGTGATGCCGACGCCCCGCGAACACCTGGCGTCCCGACCTCTACGACGAAGTGAAGGCTTATGACACAATTCACCCGACGACAATTGCTCGGCGCCGGTCTCGGCACCGCGGCCCTGGGAATGCTGGCGGGATGCGCCACTCCGGGCACGGCATCCGTCAACGTCGCACCCACAGTTCCACCGGCCGCATCCGGGGAAAAGATCACCCTGACCTACTGGTCCTGGTTGAAGGACCTGCAAAAGGTTGCTGACATTTGGAACGCATCCCATCCCAACGTCCAGGTCGAAACGTCCTGGATACCCGGAGGAAATTCCGGCGGCTACCAAAAGATATTCTCCGCCCTGGCCACCAAGGGCGGGCCGGATCTGGCCCAGGTGGAAATGCGGTCCATCCCTGAGTTCATGCTCGTCAACGGCCTGGTCGACCTCACCCGCTACGGCGCCAAGGAATCCGCGCACCTCTACGACCCCATCTTGTGGAACCAGGTCAGCTTTACGGGAGGCGTCTACGGCGTGCCCCAGGATTCCGGCCCCATGGGCATGTTCTACCAACCTGCCGTGCTGGAAAAGGTCGGCGCAGAGCCGCCGGCCACCTGGAAGGAATGGGCCGAAGTGGCCGTCGAACTGCGCCAGGCCGACGCCTACATCGACTGCTTCCCCCTTGGCGACGCGTCGGTCTTCGCAGCATTCGCGACCCAGGCCGGCGCCCGGTGGTTTCGCGCCGAAGAGGACGGCTGGGTCATCAACATGACAGACGAGGCGACCTTGCAGGCCGCTGAATTCTTCGACGCCGCGATTGACAAGGACCTTGTGCAGACGGCCTACGGCGCTTTCACTCCGGGCTGGTTCGCCGCTGCAGCCAAGGGCCAGCTGGCATCCGTGATGTCGGGGAGCTGGGCTGACGCCCTCATCGAAGGCGTCAGCGGCGGCGAGGGGAATTGGCGGGTTGCGCCCATGCCCACCTGGGACGGCATCAAGGGGTACGGATCCAGCTATCTGGGTGGCTCAACTGCTGCTGTCCTGGCGAACAGCAAACACCCCAAGGAGGCGCTTGAGTTCGCTGTCTGGATGACCACCTCCAAGGAGGGAATCGACGCCATGATCGACAACAGCGGCATCGGCTGGTCGCCGGCCCCTGATTTCATAGGCTCTTCCCGGCAGAAACCCTCCACGTTCTTCAGCGGCCAGAACTACAACCAGGAAGTCCTTGAACCGGCCACGCTGGCACAAAACCCGGATTGGTCCTGGTGGCCCACCACCACACAGTCGCTGAACATTCTCAGTGACGGCTTCCGCAAAAAGGCCACCGGCACCTCACTTGTCGAAACCATGTCGATCGCGGAGGCCCAGATCATGACCGTCTTCAAGAACAAGGGCCTGAACATTCGAAGGGAAGCATCATGACAACCACGTCCCCCTCCCTCCAGCAGGCCAGCGCACCTCCGGCACACGGCACCACCCAACCGCGAGCGCGACGCCGGTCAGGCGCCCAGTCCCGGGCCCCGTGGATCCTGCTGGCACCTTTCCTGGCCTTGTTCCTGCTGACCTTCATCCTGCCCATCCTTGTTGCCATCGCTTCCAGCTTCACCAAGGTCACACGCGGCGGCTTGTTCGGCGAAGCCGGCGTGACGAGTGAATTCGCGTGGTTCAGCAATTACGCCCAAGCCCTGGCTGACGGCAACTTCATCGCCTCCATTGGCAGAATGCTGCTCTTTGGCATTGTCCAGGTGCCTGTCATGATCGCCCTGTGCACAGTGCTGGCGTTGATGCTGGAATCGGCCTCGGCCCGGTGTCCCGGTTTCTTCCGTGCAGCCTTCTTCCTGCCCTACGGGGTGCCCGGCGTGATTGCCACCATTCTCTGGTCGTTCCTCTATGTTCCCGGGCTGAGCCCCTTGATCGACATCGCCGGCATGGTCGGCCTGGAACCGGATTTCCTGGGACCGAACACGGTGCTTTGGTCCATCGCCAACATTGTCCTGTGGAGCTATGCCGGCTACAACATGCTCATCATCGTGGCGCAGCTCAAGACCATTCCCGTGGAACTCTATGAAGCGGCCCGGGTGGACGGGGCCACGACCTGGCGGATCGCCCGCAGCATTCAGCTGCCGCTCATTCGCCCCGCCCTGGTGCTGACCACAGTCTTCTCCATCATCGGCACACTCCAGCTGTTCGCCGAGGCCCAGGTGCTGAAAACTGTTGCCCCCGCCATCGACAGCCAATACACGCCCAACCTCAGCGCGTACAGCACCGCGTTCGCCTACAACGACTACAACGTCGCTGCCGCCCAAGCCGTCCTCATTGCCCTGGCGGCCTTCATCTTGTCCTTTGTCTTCCTCAAATTCTCGAACAGGAAATCCTCATGACAACTCTCAAGGATTCGAGGCCGGCCCTGTCGAAGGCACCGGCAGACATGACGTCCTCGGCCAAGTCCAAACGACGGGCCCGCTCGTCCACCATCATCGTCACAGGCCTGCTCCTGGTCGTGGCCCTGTACTTCCTTGCCCCGGTGTATTGGGTGCTGGTCGCATCCACGAAATCCACCGCTGACTTGTTCGCAACCAACGGTTTTTGGTTTGCCCCCACATTCTCCCTGTGGCACAACATCTCCCAGGTCCTGAGCTACGACGGCGGAATTTTTGTCCGCTGGTTCCTGAACTCGGTCCTGTATGCCGGGGTCGGTGCACTGGTGGCCACCTACTTTGCGGCGGCCGGCGGCTACGCACTGGCGAAGTACGACTTCCGCGGCAGGAATCTCGTCTTCGGCACCATCCTTGGCGGCGTGCTCGTTCCCGGCACGGCCACCGCGCTGCCGCTGTTCCTCCTCTTCAGCCAGATGGGCATCGCCAACACCTACTGGTCGGTGCTCATCCCCTCGCTGGTGTCACCGTTTGGAATCTTTCTGTGCCGCATCTACGCGCAAAGCACTGTGGACACGGCGCTCATTGAGGCCGCCCGGATTGACGGCGCCGGTGAACTGCGCATCTTCCACACCATTGGCTTGAAGGTCCTGACACCGGCACTTGTCACCGTGTTCCTGTTCCAATTGGTGGGCATCTGGAACAACTACTTCCTGCCACTGGTCATGCTTTCGGACGTCAAGCTGTACCCCATCACCCTTGGCCTGAACAACTGGCTCAGCCAGGTCGACAGGCTGCCCGAATTCTACGAACTCACCACCGGCGGGGTTTTGCTCTCCATCATCCCGCTCGGAATCGCCATGGTCGTGCTGCAGCGCTTTTGGCGCGGCGGCCTCACAGAAGGATCAGTCAAGTAATGACTCCCGCAAATACGCATCCCTCCGACGTTTCGTACATCTCCGACGTTTCGTACATCACCGACCAGGGCCCCGGCTCCGGGCTGCGTGTGCCGGCCCGGTCCCGGCTGCACAGCGACGCACCCGCCCTCTCCCTCAACGGCGATTGGCGCTTCCGCCTGCTCCCCGCCGCACCGGGCACCCCGGGCGCAGGCAGCATTCTTCCTGCCGGGGAAGCCGTGGACGGCGTGGCGGCCGAGTCCTACGACGACGCCGGCTGGGACACCCTGACCGTCCCCTCCCACTGGGTGCTGCAGAAGGACGGCAGATACGGCCGGCCCATCTACACCAACGTCCAATACCCCTTCCCCCTCGATCCGCCCTTTGTCCCCGATGCCAACCCCACCGGTGACTACCGCCGCAGCTTTGATGTCCCCGAAGCCTGGTTTGAAAGCACGACGACGGCACTGACCCTGCGCTTTGACGGCGTCGAATCGCGTTACAAGCTTTGGGTGAACGGGCAGGAAATCGGGGTGGGCTCGGGCAGCCGGCTCGCCCAGGAATTCGATGTCACAGCGGCGCTGCGCCCCGGCGCCAACGTTTTGGCGGTCCGCGTGCACCAGTGGTCGGCCGCCAGCTATCTGGAGGACCAGGACCAGTGGTGGCTGCCGGGCATCTTCCGCGATGTGACGCTGCAGGCCCGTCCCGCCGGCGGCATCACCGACGTCTGGCTGCGCACCGGATGGGCCGGCGCCGATCCGGGAGCCGCCGGTGCGGGGACCGGCGCCGGCAGCATCGATCCGGAAATCACCGCCGCCGCTGACGCCTACCCCGTAACCCTGGCCGTGCCGGAGTTGGGCATCAACGTCATCTGGCACTCGGCCGCCGACGTGGCACCGCTGTCCGTGGACAACGTGGAGCCCTGGTCAGCCGAGCTCCCCCGCCTGTACGAGGCAACGGTGTCCAGCGCCGCGGAAAGCATCTCCCTCCGCCTGGGCTTCCGCACCGTGGAGATCGTGGGCGACCAGTTCCTCGTCAACGGCCGCCGCGTCGTGTTCCACGGCGTGAACCGCCATGAAACCCATCCCGATCGCGGCCGGGTCTTTGATGAGGCCGGTGCCCGCGAGGACCTGGCCCTCATGAAGCGCTTCAACGTCAATGCCATCCGCACCAGCCACTACCCGCCGCACCCCCGCCTGCTGGACCTTGCCGACGAGCTGGGCTTCTGGGTCATCCTGGAATGCGACCTTGAAACCCACGGCTTCCACAGGCAGGGCTGGGTGGACAACCCCAGTGACGTCCCCGCCTGGCGCGACGCCTTCGTGGACCGGATGGAACGGACGGTGGAGCGGGACAAGAACCACCCCTCCATCGTCATGTGGTCCCTGGGCAACGAATCCGGAACCGGAGCCAACTTGGCGGCCATGGCGGCCTGGACCCACGCCCGGGATGCCTCCCGGCCCGTCCACTATGAGGGCGACTACACCGGCGCATACACGGATGTGTATTCCCGCATGTATTCCTCCATCCCCGAGACGGATTCGATCGGGCGCAACGATTCCCATGCGCTGCTTCTGGGCTGCGATGCCGCCGAATCGGCCCGCCAGCGCACCCGGCCGTTCATCCTGTGCGAGTACGTCCACGCCATGGGCAACGGCCCGGGCGCCATGGACCAGTACGAGGAGCTGGTGGACAAATATCCACGCCTGCATGGTGGCTTTGTGTGGGAGTGGCGCGATCACGGCATCCGCACCAGCACCGCGGACGGCACGGAGTTCTTTGCCTACGGCGGCGACTTTGATGAGGTGGTCCACGACTCCAACTTCGTCATGGACGGCATGGTCCTCTCCGACTCCACGCCGACCCCGGGCCTGTACGAGTACAAGCAGATCGTCTCCCCCATCCGCCTGTCGCTGGCCCTGGGAGCCGACGGCAAGCCGGCCCTCTCGATTGCCAACCTGCGGCACACGGCTGACGCGTCCGACGTCGTGCTGCGCTGGCGGGTGGAGCACAACGGCATCCCTGCCGCCGCGGGCGAGCTGACTGCCGACGGCGCAAACGGTCCGCTGCGGGCCGGCGAATCCGCCACCCTCGCGCTGCCGCCCGTCGCTGCCGCTGCCGAAGGCGAAACGTGGCTGGCGGTGGAGGCCGTGCTGCGTGACGCCACCGGGTGGGCTCCCGCGGGGCATCCGCTGGCCGAAACCCAGCTCGACCTCTCGGCACCGCGCGTTGCGCCGCGCGCACCCCGCCCGGCCGCGCCCATCAGCGGGGCGGCCCCCATTGCGCTGGGCCCTGCCACGTTCGACGCCGGATCGCTCGTTGCGCTCGCAGGCCTGCCTGTGTCCGGTCCCCGGCTCGAGCTGTGGCGGGCGCCCACCGACAATGACAAGGGCGCCGGGTTTGGCAGCTACGGTCCGGAGGATCCGTGGCTCAACAGCGGCCGGGGCGTTCCGGCGCCGTCGTCGGAGACCGTGTGGAAGCAGGCCGGACTGGACCGGCTGACCCGGCGCGTCGAAAACGTTGCCGCACTGCCGTACGGCCTGCGGGTGCGGACGCGTTATGCCGCTGCCGACAGCGGCGACAGCGTCTCGGTGGAGGAGAACTGGCAGTTGGCGGGCGAGGAGCTGTGGCTGCGCCTCGACATCACGCCCAGCGCGGGCTGGGACATCGCATTTCCACGGATCGGTGTGCGCCTGGACCTGCCCACGGACGTTGACGGTGCCTCCTGGTTCGGTGCCGGACCGAGGGAATCCTATGCGGACAGCATGCGGGCGACAGTCGTGGGACGGCACAGCGGCTCCCTTGATGAGCTGAATGTTCCCTACGCCCGCCCGCAGGAAACCGGACACCACAGCGAACTGCGCGAGCTGGAACTGTCCCGGGGCGGGGCCCCGTGGCTTCGCATTGAGGCCGAACCGGATGCGCTGGGTCGGCGTCCCGGGTTCTCGCTGGCGCGGCACACGGCGCAGGAAGTTGCCGGCGCCGGCCACCCGCACGAGCTGCCGGCCGCAAGCCACAGCTACCTGTACCTTGATGCCGCACAGCACGGCCTGGGTTCGCGCGCCTGCGGTCCCGATGTGTGGCCGGACTTTGCCCTGCGGCCGGAAGCGAGGACGCTGGTGCTAAGAATCGCCGCCCTCTAACCCCAAACGCTCTCTCACCTCTGGGGGTTTAAACCGATTCGCTCGCTCACCTCTGGCTGATTTTCCGGCAACGCTCCCGCAACGAACGTGGGAACGTTGCCGGAAAAGAGCCCCAAAGTGAAGGCAGCGGATAGGGCGGTTCGGCGGGAGGGGCGGTTCTTGGAAAATTCTTAGATCGGGTGCGGGACAGTGGAAGCACACCTTCCGCACCTCTTCTGGGAGTTTAGCCATGAATCCTGTTCACACCACACCGCCCGACCCCGGGCCGGACCGCCGCACGCGGCTGGCGGTGCTGCCGCAGCCGGCATTTTGGGGGTTGTGGGTGGCAGTGCTGTCTGTCGCGGTGCTGGCCCTCGGGTTCTACGCGGTCGGCACACCCGACTTCAGTGCCGGCGAGTTCAGCATTGACCAGGAATTGAGCCGCAGCCATGAAGGCCTGCTGACAGCCCTGGCCATGGTGCTGGACAAGGTATTCTCACCGATTGGCGGCCTTGCCCTGATAGCCGTGGTCTGCCTGTTCCTGCTGCTTGTGCGCCGCGCGCCCGTCAACGCCCTCGCCTTTGGCGGAGTGGCGGCTGCCGGCTGGCTTTCAAGCCAGTTCTTCAAAGCCGTCGTGGAGCGCCAACGCCCCAACCCTGTGCTGCTCGTTGACCCGCTTGCCCCGGAAACAGGGTCAAACAGCTTCCCCAGCGGCCACGTTGCGCTGGCAGTTGGCCTGGCCTGGGCCTTCTGGTTCCTGCTGAGAAACGGGCGGTGGGCCCGGCTTGCCGCACTATTTGCCGTGGCTGTGCCCGTGGTGGTGGCCTGGTCAAGGCTCTATGTTGGTGTGCACTATCCCAGCGACGTCATTGCGTCGTTCCTGGCCGCGAGCGCCTCCGTCTTCTTGTTCGCAGCCGTGTGGAACAGGTTTCAGGGGCAGGTCCTGCCCCGCATTCCACTGCTTGCCCGGTGGGGGCCTGTCACTGCGTCCCGTGTCGCTGGATCCCGTGGCATTGCACACCCTGCCGCTGACCGGGCAGCTGACGGGTCTACTGTTAAGTCAGGCCCTTCCGCTGCTGCCGCCAACCCAAATTCCTGATCGAGGCACCGTTTTGCTGCACCTTTTAGTTCCTTCAATGCAAGGCCTCGCCACAGTCCACGGCGCACTCCCCGGGCGCGCCCAGGCCGCGGGCCTGTTCTCGGTTCTTGACCCGGCCGCACTCCTGAGTGGCTTGGGGCCTGCAACCCTCGCGGTTGTGGCCTTGATCGTGTTCATCGAATCCGGCCTGTTGTTTCCCTTCCTCCCCGGGGACTCCCTCCTCTTCACTGCGGGGCTTTTGCACCAGCAGCTCAACCTCTCCCTGCCGGTGCTTATCGGCGTCGTGGTGCTGGCCGCCATTGCCGGCGACCAGGTGGGCTACATGCTGGGGCGCAAATTCGGTCGCCGCTGGTTCAAGGACGACGCCCGCATTCTCAAGACCAAGTACCTGCACGAGACGGAGGAATTCTTCGCCAAGCGCGGCGGCTGGGCCATTGTGCTGGCCCGTTTCGTCCCCGTGGTCCGCACCTACGCGCCGCTGGTGGCGGGTGTGGCGAACTACAGCTACAAGAAGTTCACGCTGTGGAACATTGCCGGTGCCGTCGGCTGGGCTGGCTCCATCGTCATGCTGGGAACATGGCTGGGCCACTACGAAATCATCGCCAAAAACGTCGACATCATCGCGATCCTGCTGGTTCTGGTTTCGGTGCTCCCCGGTCTCTTCAGCATCCTAAACAAGCGCCGCGCGGCCCGGACTCCGGTGCACGCCGCCACCGGGACCGCTGCCCGGCAAGCAGGGCCTGACGGGGGACAATAGGGAGCATGCACAACGTTGATCGGCCGCGGCTCCTGCTCGTTGAAGACGATCCCGTCCTGGGACCGCTGATCGCAGAGCTTTTGGCCCAGGACTACGAGGTCCACCTGGCGTCCGACGGCCAAGCCGGGCTGCACCTGGGCCTTACCGCCAGATGGGCTGCAATGGTCATCGACCGCGGACTGCCGGTCATGGACGGGCTGGCATTGGTGGCGGCGCTGCGCCGCAAGGGCGTCACCACCCCGGCCATCATCCTCACCGCGCTGGGCAGCACCGCCGAAAAGATCACCGGGCTCGACGCCGGGGCGAACGACTACATGACCAAACCCTTTGACGCGGGCGAACTCAGGGCAAGGCTGCGTGCCATGACCCGCGTCGTTGCACCTGCCCCGAAGCAGCTGAGTGTGGGTGACTGGCTGTTCGACCCCGTCAACCGTTCCCTGCAGTCCAGCTATGGCCAGCATGTTGGCCTCACAGCCAAGGAAAGCGAGCTTCTGGCCCTTCTCGCCACCGAACCTGACCGCGTGTTCACCCGCACGGAACTGCTGGTGGGCCTGTCCCACCCCGATGATTCACCAAGCGTCATCGACACCTACATCCACTACCTGCGCAAAAAACTGTCCAAAGGCGTGATCCGCACTGTGCACGGCATGGGCTATCAAATTGGCGACGACGCATGAAACTCCCACGGTCCATGCCCAAGTTCACAGCAGCCCGCCCCTCGAGCGTCGACGCACCCCAGCTGCGCCGCGCCGCCGTCACGGTGGGCCTGCGCATTGCCGTGGCCATCGCCCTGATGGTGGTGGCTGTCATCATCGCAGCCTCCCTCTACATGCTCTACCTTTCCCACCACCCGGATGTGGCATCCGCCGACACTTCCGCCCGTGTCTACGTTGAATCCAACGACATGATCAAAGCCATGGTCGTGGCCGGCTTCGTCGGGATTCTTGCGGCCGGAGCCATCGGCTGGCTCAGCGCCCGCAGCGCCATCCGCCCATTGGGCAGGGCCTTGGAGTTGCAGCGCCGCTTCGTCCAGGACGCCAGCCACGAACTGCGCACGCCGTTGACAATCCTGGACTCCCGGGTGCAGCTTGCCGAACAAAAGCTGGAACCGGGCAGCGACGCGGCCCGGCTGCTCGGCCAGATCCGACAGGACACCACAGCACTGTCGGCCACGGTGCAGGAACTCCTCGTGGCAGCCACTGGGGAAGCGGAGGCCACGGCCGAACCGCTGGGTGTCGGCGCCATGGTGGACCAGGTCACCGCAGGGTTGCAGGGCCTGGCCGCTGCGCGGGGAATCCAGCTTCAGACCACGCATGACGGCGCCCCGCGAGTCCGCATCCAGGCCAACAGTTTGCGCCGGGCCGTTCTCGGGTTGCTGGACAATGCGCTCAACCACACACCCGAGGGCGGGCTCATCACAGTCGCCACCGTGCGCAACGGACGAAAGGTGCTGATCACTGTCAGCGACACCGGAAGCGGCATCGTGGGCATTGACCCTGCCAGGGTGTTTGACCGTTTCGCGCACACCACCATGCCGTCTGCCGGCGGCCGCCGCAGCCACGGCCTGGGCCTGGCGCTCGTCCGAGAGATTGCGGTGTCTGTCGGGGGCAGCATCGAGATAGCGTCCACGGGCCCCGCCGGCACCACGATGGTGCTCACGCTGCCCGCCTCCCCCTAAAAATGAACCCTCCATCAGCAATGGCGGGATTTCCGGCAACGCTCCCGCAGCTGATGCAGGAGCCCGAGAAGGGCCCCGACGGGCAGCAGCGCGCTCGGGCGTTTGTGGGGATCCAGCCGGTGCTGTGAGCGCGCCTGTTCACCGGGTGTTCACTCGCGTCCGCTAGCCTCGCAGCTGATCAACTACGGAGGGCGAAAGGCAACGACCCCATGAGCACTTTTTCGGGCCTGGCCCGCAGGCTGGGCACTTTCGACGCCGTCGTCATCGGCCTGGGCTCCATGATCGGCGCCGGTGTTTTCGCCGCATTCACACCGGCAGCGCAGGCAGCCGGTTCAGGCCTGCTCATTGGGCTGGCCGTCGCCGCGTTCGTGGCCTACGCCAATGCCAGCTCCACCGCCCAGCTCGCTGCGGCCTACCCTGCCTCCGGCGGCACGTACGTTTACGGGCGCGAGCGGCTGGGACCGTGGCCGGGCTTCCTGGCCGGCTGGGGATTTGTGATCGGCAAGACGGCCAGCAGCGCCGCCATGGCCATGACCTTTGCTGCCTACGCCGCACCTCCCGGGTGGGAGCGCCCGGTGGCGATTGCCGCCGTCGTGCTTCTCGTGGCCGTGAATTACCGGGGCATCAGCCGGACAGCAGCGCTGGCCCGGATCATCGTGGCGGCCGTCCTGGCGGCGTTGGCCCTGGCAGTGGCTGCCGCGTGGGCGGGCACTCCCGGGGCCGGCACGGACATGTTTCCGAACGGCGGGCTGCTCGCGCACGGGTGGTACGGAATCCTGCAGTCGGCCGGGCTGCTGTTCTTTGCCTTCGCCGGGTACGCCCGGATCGCCACGCTTGGTGAGGAGGTCAAGGATCCGCGCCGGACCATTCCGCGCGCCATCCTCCTGTCCCTGGCCATCGCGGCCGCCGTGTATGCCTGTGTGGCCCTGACGCTGCTTGCTGTTTTAGGGGCCGACGGCGTTGCTTCCACCGCGGCTCCGCTCGCCGATGCGGTGGCAGCCGGGACGTGGAGTTGGGCTGCCCCGGTGGTCAGGGTTGCCGCAGCTTTGGCATCCCTGGGTGCGTTGCTGGCCTTGGTTGCCGGGCTGGGGCGGACGACGCTGGCCATGGCGCGGGAAGACGACTTCCCCCGCTGGTTTGCCGCCATCCATCCCAAGTACCTGGTGCCCCACCGCGCCGAACTCGTCCTGGGCGCGGTGATCTGCGTGATCATTGCCTTCGCCGACCTGCGCGGCGCCATTGGCTTCTCATCCTTCGGCGTCTTGGTTTACTATCTGGTGGCGAACGTTGCCGCGTTCACCCAGCCCGCGGCCGACCGCCGCTACCCCAAGACCCTTCAACTGGTGGGCGCAGCCGCGTGCGTGCTCCTGGTGGCCACGCTCCCGCTGGAAGCGGTGCTTGCCGGGCTGGCGATGTTCGCGGTGGGGTTCGTGTACCGCGGGGCCAGGCTCCGACGTCGTCCTAGAGGCTGATGCTTGTCACGGGCATCGAGGAATCGGGGGCGAACGCCAGGTCGCTGGGCGCAATGCCGTTCATCACCAGCTGCGCCCCGAGGGCCGCAACCATGGCCCCGTTATCGGTGCACAGCGACAATTTGGGCACCAGCAGGGCGATCCCGGCCGCTGCGCAGCGCTGCTGCGCGAGCTCCCGCAGTCGCGAATTTGCGGCCACTCCGCCGCCCAGCAGCAGTGTGGTGATGCCGTTTTCCGTGCAGGCAAGGACCGCCTTGGCCGTGATGACGTCAAGCACTGCCTCCTGGAATGAGGCGGCAATGTCGGCCACGGGCACGTCTTCACCCCGGGCCTCGTAACCTTCGACGCATCTGGCGACAGCTGTCTTCAGCCCGGAGAAGGAGAAGTCGTAGCGGTGCGGGCCGGGCTCTTCGGCCGTTCCCATGTATTTGGGCATGGTCAGCCCGCGCGGGAACCTGACGGCCTTGGCGTTCCCGTCCCTGGCCAGCCTGTCGATGGCGGGCCCGCCCGGGTAGCTCAGGCCAAGCAGCCGGGCGACCTTGTCAAAGGCCTCCCCCGCGGCGTCATCGATGGTGGCACCGAGCAGCTCAACGTCGGAGGCGATGCTGCGCACCCGCAGGATCTCGGTGTGCCCGCCGGACACCAAAAGGGCTCCGAGGTTTTCCGGCAGGGCGCCGCCTGCCGTGGCGGCGGCGATGGATTCATCCAGCAGTCCCACACCCACGTGGGCCACGAGGTGGTTGATGGCGTAGAGCGGCTTGCCCGTGGCCAGGGCCAGCGCCTTGGCTGCGCTGACGCCCACCATGAGCGCCCCGGCCAGGCCGGGCCCGCTTGTGACGGCGATGGCGTCGACGTCGGCCAGGGCCACCCCGGCATCCTTCAGTGCCTGCGCCAGGGTCGGCACAAACGCGTCCAGGTGTGCGCGGGAGGCGATCTCGGGGATGACGCCGCCAAAGCGGACGTGCTCCTCCATGGAGGAGGAAACGGTGTTGGTCAACAGATCGGTGCCGCGCACCAGGCCCACACCGGTTTCATCGCAGGAGGATTCAATCCCCAGGATCAGCGGGTTGGCGGGGTTCATGAGTGGTCCTTTGGGGTGGTGGAGGGGCCGGGTGCCGGCAGGGACAGGCGCATGATCAGCCCGTCCGAGCCGTCCCGGTAGTACCTGCGCCGGGTGTGGATGTGGGTGAAGCCGTAGCGTTCGTAGAGCCGCTGCGCCCGCGGGTTCGTGGCACTGACCTCGAGCATGATTTCGCCCGCGCCGCGGCGGACCGCCTCCGCGATAAGTTCATCCATCATGGCCCGGGCGATGCCGCGGCCCTCAAAATCGGGCAGCACCCCGATCGTCTGAATGTCGCCGATGGGCGGCAGACACATCAAGCCCGCATATCCCACGGCACGGCCGCCGCCATGGTCGACGGCGGCCGGCAGCTCCGCGATGATGTACCGCCTGGTTTCGGGCTGGGCAAGTTCATCGACGAACATCTGCCGCGGCCACGAATCAATCCCAAAGAGCGTCTTGTCCAAGGCAGTGATGAAGTCGATGTCAGCGGCCACCATGTCGCGCAGCACGGCGGTCGGGGCCGCGGGCTGGACGGCGGCCGTCGGGCCACCAGCTTCGGGTTTGGCCATCACAGGGCCCGCTTCCGGGGCCCTGGCACCTTGGCGTCCGACTCACGCAGGTACAGCGGCGTTGAGTCCAGGAAGCCGGCCCCTTCGAGAGACCCCGCGGCGGTGATCCTGCGCGCGGCTGCGCGTCCCAGCTCAAGCGCCGTCGGCTGGGCATCGGCAAACAGGGGGTACACGCTGGCGCCGTTGGCCTCGAGGACGTCCCTGTACAGTCCGGCACCGGCGCCAAAGACCTGCCCGCCGGTAATTTCCGCGGCAGGGCCGACATGCGGGCCGTCCAGCAGGCTGGCGCCGGCGCTGTACCGTGCCCAATAAACTTCCTTGCGCCGCGCGTCGGTGGCAACCACAAACTCACCCATGGCCAGGGGGCCGACGGCGCGGCCGTCCCGGTATGCCGGCGCGTCAAAGACCTGGTGCGCCAGTGCGTCCAGGCTCATCAGCCCAAACAGTGGAACGTCCCAGGTGAACGCCAGCGTGCGTGCCATGGCGATGCCCGAGCGCAGGCCGGTAAACGGGCCCGGGCCGGTGCCGACGACAATGGCGTCAAGGGCGGGGCCCTCCGCGACCGGGTCGGTGAACAGGGATTTCACGCCCGGGGCCAGCACCTCGGCATGGCTGCGCGTGTCAGCGGTGGCAAAGTTGGCCACCACTTCTGTGGTTCGAACATGGTTCAGCGGGTCAAAATCCAGCAGCGCGGCGCTGGCCACGGCGGAGGTGTCAATGGTGAGGATTCGCACGTATTTTACGTCTATTCTGTCGTGTTCACTGGCCGGCCCAGCATCGAGAAGTCGATGCCGGCCCAGCGTGGCCCGATGGCCTGCAGGCGCAAGGTGCGGGGTTCGTCGTCGTCCTCGTCGGTGTCAAAACTGTCGGCAAAGTCCAAGGTGCCCGAAGGAAGGGGGCCGCCTGCGTGTTGGGCGGTGCCGCCGGCAGCCGTCCCGGGCGCCGGTGCACGGCCGCCCACTGCACGCACAAGTTCAATTTCCAGCCTGTTGGCGGCAAGGTGTTCGACCCTGTCCGCACCCCATTCCACCACCGTCACAGAGGAGTCCAGCGTGTTTTCCAGGTCGATGTCGTCGATTTCGCCGGGCGTCGCCAGCCTGTACGCGTCAACGTGGACCAGATCCGGGCCTCCGGGGTTGTGCCCGTCCGGCAGGTTGGGATGGATGCGCACCAGCACGAAGGTGGGCGAGATGATGCCTTCGCGCACGCCGAGGCTGCGGCCCAGTCCCTGGGTGAAAGTGGTTTTTCCGGCGCCGAGCCCGCCGCTGAGGATGACAAGGTCCCCTGCCCGAAGCAGCCGGGCCAGCCGTTCAGCGAGTTGCTGCGTTTGGGCAGCAGTGCCGGTGGCAAATTCCCAGCCGTTCACAGTCCACCGCCGCCCGACGTGTCAGCCTGGCCCACGTAGCTGCGCGGCACGCGCTGGCTGATGCGGGTCACGATTTCATAGTTGACCGTCCCGGCGGCTGCAGCCCACTGCTCAACGAGCGGCCCGCCGTCGGCCCCGTTGCCAAACAACACGGCGGGGGCGCCCAGGGCCGTGCCCGGAGTTCCGTCGCTGGAGAAGCGGCGGCGCCCGCCGGGGCCGAGGTCGATCACCATCTGGTCCATGGCGATCCGGCCCACCACGGGGTAGGTGGCCCCGTTGACGTGAACGGGGCCGCCGGTGGCAATGCGGGGAATCCCGTCGGCGTATCCCAGCGGGACCAGGCACAGGGTGGTTGCCTCGCCGGTGACGTGGTTGAGTCCGTAGGAGATGCCCTGGCCGGCGGGCACGTCCTTGCACAAGGCGATTTGGGTTTGCAACGTCATGGCCGGGACAAGTCCGAGCTGTGCCGAGGTGCGGTCGGCAAACGGTGAGAGCCCGTACACGCCTAAGCCCACCCGCACCATGTCGAAGTGCGTGTCGGGACGCGACAAGGTGGCAGGGGTGTTGGCGATGTGGCGCACGGAGAGTTCCGCACCGGCCGCCTCCAGCACTGCCACCGCCTCACGGAAGCGTGCCAGCTGTTCATCCGTTTCGGGGCGTTCCGGTTCGTCGGCAACTGCCAGGTGGCTGAACACACCCACCACCTTCAACAGACCCTCCTGCTGGCAAGACATGGCAGCGGCAACCAGGGCCGGCCATTCTTCGCGGGAGCAGCCGTTGCGGCCCAGCCCGGTGTCAATTTTCAGGTGAATCCGGGCCGGACGTTGCAGGGCCTTGGCGGCGGCAACAATGTGGCCAAGCTCCCAGCCGGAGCAGCCAAGGTCGATGTCGTGCGCCACGGCGGCCTCGAAGTCGGTTGCCTGCGTGTGCAGCCACGACAGCACCGGTGCTTCAATCCCGGCGCCCCGCAGTGCCAAGGCTTCGCTGACGTGGGCGGTTCCGAGCCAGTGGGCGCCTGCGTCGACGGCAGTCCGGGCCACAGGGATCATGCCGTGGCCGTAGGCGTCGGCCTTGACCACGGCCATGAACTTGGCGGGTGCGGCAATGGTGCGAAGATGGCGGATATTGTTGGCGATTGCGGACAGGTCAATTATGGCTTGCCGTTCAAGGCTGGGAATCTGCTCTGGAACGGCTGCAGCGAAGGGACTCACCCGCCCATTTTAGGCCTCTTTTCTGGAAGTTTTCAGGATGCCGGCCGGCAGTGAAGCCGGTCACGGCCCGGGCAGCTTGTTTTTTCCGTCCCGCGAGTGCCCGTTCGGGCTAGGTTCAGCGCCCAAGCAGTGGGAAGATAAATTCAGTTATTGGTGCTTTCGCTGCACCAGGCGGCTGGCGGGTCCGGGCGCCAGGTGCGGCACCCGCAGGCCGCTGCGCCAGGAGTCTGCTGGTCCAATGTCCATTTGTGTGTTGCATCAAAAAGCCTGTCAGGAGGGAAACTGTGCACCAGGTCCGGCGAGTCGCCATGCTTTCCCTGCATACCTCACCCCTCGAACAGCCCGGGGGCGGCGACGCCGGGGGCATGAATGTCTATGTCCGCCACCTTGCCCTGGAATTGGCCGCCACGGGCGTGGCCGTGGACATCTACACCCGCCGAACTGCCGCCGCACAGCCCGACAGCGTCGAACTGGCCGCGCACGTCAACGTCCACCACATTGCGGCCGGGCCCTTTGCCAAGGTCTCCAAGGAGGAGCTTCCGGAACTCGTCAACGAGATGGCCGACGCCGTCGCCGAGCATGTTGCGGCCCTGCCCGGGGAGCCTGCCCGGGTCATCCACTCACACTATTGGGTCTCGGGCATGGCCGGGATTTTGGTGGCCAAACGCCTGGACCTGCCGCTGGTGCACACCATGCACACCATGGCCCGGGTGAAAAACCACCACCTGCCGCCGGGCCAGACAGCGGAGCCCGGCATCCGTGAAGACGGCGAACAGCACATCGTGGCCGCGGCAACACGCTTGATCGCCAACACCACTGCCGAGGCCGCCGAGTTGGAGAGGCACTACGACGGCTGCGAGCAGCGCATCGACGTCGTCTCCCCCGGCGTCGACCTGAGGGTTTTCAAGCCGGCCTTCCGCGACCGCTCCCGCAAGGAACTTGGCATCGCGCCGGGGCGCTTCCACGTGATGTTTGCCGGGCGCCTGCAACGGCTGAAGGGTCCGCACGTGCTGGTCAAGGCCGCTGCGATCCTGCGCGCGGAGCGCCCCGACATCAATTTGCAGCTGTCCTTTCTGGGCGCCCGCAGCGGCAATGAAAAGTATGACCTGGTGCAGCTGATTGACAGTTCCGGACTCGCAGCGTCCGCCACCGTCCACCCTCCCGTCGGTCCCGAAGAGCTTGCCGACTGGTACCGCAGCGCCGATGTCGTCGCCGTCCCCTCCTCCAGCGAGTCCTTTGGCCTGGTCGCCCTGGAAGCCCAGGCCTGCGGCACCCCTGTCATCGCCACCAATGTTGGCGGTCTGCCGCGCGCTGTCAGTGACGGGCGCACGGGCCTGCTCGTGGATTCCCGGTCACCGAAGTTGTGGGCCGCGGCCATCGCCTCCCTGCACGACTTTGGCGACACCAGGGCCGACATGGGCCGGGCGGCTTCGGTTTTTGCCGAGGCTTTTGGGTGGGAGAACACGGCCACCCAAACAATCCACAGCTACGATTTGTCGCTCACATACCAGTACCTCGCCCCGCCCGGCTGCTGAGCGCCTGCTCCCCCGGGCAGCGGCCGGCGGCCTCCCGCCGTCGTACTTTCGGACCAGGGTGGGGCAGTCCCACTGACCTTTTAGCTAGTTCTAACTCTTTCGACTGTGTTCCGGGCCACATTTTAGGCGTGTCTCGCTACTATGTCTCGGGTGGCTGCACGACGGTAAATGCACTTTTCAGCACGCGTTTCCCGACAGGCGCGCCATGTTGCACCCGCCGGGCAACGACGCCGGGACGGGATCCTGTTGAAAGGTTCAAAGCACCATGAAACGAACGGGAAGAACTCTCTTTCGAAGCCCGGGACTGCGGAGGGCTGCGGCAGTGTGCGCCGGTTTGCCGCTGCTTCTGGTCTCAATCGGGGCATTGCCGGCATCGGCCAACCCGGGCGGGCACACCACAACCACTGTCGCCCCAACTGACATCGATCCCCTTCTGTACCAGGCGGGGCGCTACATTGTGGTCCTGGCCGAGCAGCCCATTGCCATGTACGACGGCGGCACTGCCGGACTTGCGCCCACGAAACCGCAAGCCGGCCAGAAGCTCGACGCCACGCGGCCCGAGGTCAAGCAGTACCAGGCCCACCTCGAGACCAAGCAGGCCGCTGTCGCCAACGCCGAAAACGTCAAGGTCAAGCGCACGTTCACGGCAGCCCTGAACGGCTTCTCCGCGGACCTGTCGGCCGAGCAGGCCCTGGCGCTGGCCAAGGATCCGGCCGTACTGGCGGTGGCACCCGACACCGAGAATGCGCCGGACTACTCAAGCACCGACTTCTTGGGCCTCAGCGGTGAAAAAGGCAGCTGGAACACCTCCTTTGGCGGCCAGGACAAGGCCGGCGAAGGCGTGGTGGTGGGCGTCATCGACACCGGCTACACGCCGTCGAGCCCGTTCTTTGCCGGCGACGAGGTCGCCCCGCTCACCGGGGAACCCCAGGTTGGCGTCCCCTACCGCACCGACGACGGCAACATCGCTATGCTCAAGGCCAACGGCGACACCTTCTCCGGCGAATGCCAGGCCGGCGTGGAGTCGGGTGCCGACTTTGACGGCACCGCCTGCAATTCCAAGGTGCTCAGCGCCCACTACTTTGCGGACGACTTCACCAAGTACGTGGCGCCGGAACATCGCGCCCCGCAAGAGGTACTCTCCCCCGTGGACGTGGCCAGCCACGGCACGCACACCGCCAGCACCTCCGCCGGCAACGCCAACGTCCAGGCCTCCATCGGCGGCCGCGACATGGGCGTCACGGCAGGCGTGGCACCGGCCGCCAAGCTGTCCGTCTACAAGATCTGCTGGGAGGACGACGACGCCGACACCGGCGGCTGCTATTCCTCCGCAGCTGTTGCGGCCATCAACCAGGCCATCCTCGACGGCGTGGACGTGCTGAACTACTCCATCTCGGGCAGCACCGACACCACCACGGACCCGGTCTCGCTGGCCTTCCTGTCGGCAACCTCGGCCGGGATCTTCGTTGCCGCCTCGGCGGGCAACTCCGGCCCCGCCGCAGGGACCGTCAACCACGGCGCACCCTGGGTGACCACCGTGGCCGCCACGTCCTTCTCTTCCGAACTGCAGGGCACGGCGGAATTCGCCGACGGCAGCAAGTTCCGCGGAGCCAGCATGATGGGCGCAAACCTGCCGGAAAGCCCGGTGGTGCTGGCCACAACGGCCGCCGCCGCAGGCGCAGCCAACCCCGAACTGTGCGGCCCCAACGTTTTGGACCCCGCCCTGGTTGCCGGGAAGGTTGTGGTGTGTGACCGCGGCGTGATCGACCGCACCGCCAAGAGCGCCGAGGTCAAGCGTGCCGGCGGCGTGGGCATGATCCTGGTGAACGTCACTCCCTCATCCGAGGACGTGGACCTGCACGCAGTGCCCACAGTCCACGTGAACCCGCCTGCCTCACAGGAAATCAAGGACAAGGTGACGGCCAACCCGGACATCCTGGTCGCCCTGGTCGACCACGACACCACGGGCCTGCCCGTTGACCCGCAGCCGCAGATCGCCGGCTTCTCCTCCCGCGGGCCGCTGGGCGCCACGGGATCGGACCTCCTCAAGCCCGACGTCGCCGCACCCGGCGTGGCCGTGCTCGCAGGAGTTTCACCCATTGCCACCGGGGGCGACCAGTTTGGCATGATGTCAGGAACGTCCATGGCGTCCCCGCATGTTGCCGGCTTTGCCGCGCTTCTCCTTGCCAAGAACCCCGCATGGTCCCCCGCCACGGTGAAATCAGCCATGATGACCACGGCCGGCAATGTGGTGAACGCCGACGGCAGCAAGAACCCCGACCTGTTCGCCACGGGCGCCGGCCAGGCCGCCGTAGCCCAGGCGCTCTCACCCGGGCTGGCGTACGACGCCGGCGACACCGAGTACTTGAAGTTCATTCAAGGCACCGGCGTCGACCTGGGCATCCCCGATCTTGGCAGCACCGCGCCGCGGGACATGAACGTGGCATCGTTTGCCGTGGGCTCCCTGGCCGGAAAAGTCACCGTCACCCGCACCGTCACGGCGCTGACACCGGGCGTGTACCGTGCCACGGCCAACGTTCCCGGCGTCAACGTCAAGGTCACACCCTCGGTGTTGAACTTCGCCGCTGCCGGCGACAAGCGCACCTTCAAGGTCACCTTTGAAAATGCCACGGCCGCCCTGGGCGAGTTCGCGATGGGCAGCCTGTCCTGGCAGGGAGCCGGCGCCACCGTGACCTCACCCGTTGCCGTCCGCCCGCTTCCCGTCATCGTTGCCCCGGAGGTTGCCCTGACGTCTGCCAAGGCCACTGACAGCGGCAAGATCCCGGTGGTTTCAGGCACCGGCAATCCAGTCAACATGACCCTGGACGGCTTGTCGAAGGCGGATTCAAGCGCCATCGAACTGGTCCCCGGCCCGCTTGTTGTGGGCACTGACCAGTCCAACTTCGTCAAGGAAGTGACGGTTCCGGAGGGGACCACGCTGGCGAAGTTCCAGGTGCTTTCCTCCGATCCGAACGCCGATTTCGACATGATCGTGTTCAATCCACAGGGCCAGTACAGCGATGTCAGGACGGGCTCATCGAGCGAAACACTGTCGCTGTCCGACCCTGCCCCGGGAACGTACACAGTGCTGGCGAACCTGTACTCCAGCACCGGCAACACAGCCGTGAAGGCAACTGTTGATGCTGCCGTACTGGGCGCCAACGTCGGAAACGCCACGGTGTCACCGAACCCGCTGACACTGCAAAACGGCAAATCGGGCGATGTGACACTGAGCTGGATGGGCCTGGAACCGGGCTCTTATCTGGGCCGGATTTCCTTCGGCGACGGCGGCACCGCAACGTTCGTCTCCGTCATCATTTCGCCGAGCGGCACAGTCGTCGTTCCCGATGCGGACAGCCCCCACAAGGGCAAGCCGATCAAGGACAAGAAGGCGCTGTCGTTGTTCCCTGACGCCCAGCCCCCCACCGACCTGCAGATGTAGGGCCTGCCCCTGTTTTCAGCAGCCACGCACGACGGCGGCCATCCAGAATTGCTGGATGGCCGCCGTCGTGCGTGGGTAGTCTTTGGGCCGGGCGTTGGGGACGCCAGGCCGTTGGGGCGGGGCGCTAGACGTCGCCGGTGCCGCCGGCCAGCGCGCCAAACAGCGGGGCCATGGCCCGCCACCGAGCAATTTCGCAGCCGTCGGTCCGCTTGAAGGTGGCGTTGACTTTCTTGCCCTTGAACCAGCCGGTCACCACCGCGATCTCCGGGCCGCCGTATTGCTGGGTGCAGATGCGCTTTGGATCCGGGACGGGGAAGAACATTTTTTCGCCGTGGCTTTCGACGGCTGCGAGCGCGGCCGCCGGGTCGGGCAGGCTGGATTCGGTCAGCGTCGGCGCGGCGGCAGGCTCCGGGGCGTCCGCAACCAGCCGGAACTGGTGTGGTTCGGCCCCGGGCGACTCCGTGAGCGTGATCGACAGGTCGATGATGCCCGCCGCGGGCGCCGCGCCCGTCGCCGTCGGGGCCGGCTGTCCCGGCGCCGTGGTCGCGGCACTTGGCTGTTGGGAGCCGGGCACTGAGTCGGTCGGGCTTGTGGGGCCGGGCTGCTGCGCGCAGGCGGCCAGTGCCAGCAGCGGGACAAGCAGGGCGGCCACGACGAAACGGAAATGTGCCTTCATGTCCACCAGTTTCGCAGCACCTGGGGCTGAGCAACAGCCCCGGTGGCCAAGATGTCCAACCCACCCACCCAGACGCTCCTGCAGCAACGGTTGTGTTTTCCCAAACGCTTCTGCACCGCAGATGAAGAGGGGTGCCGGGTCAGACCACGAAGGCCTGTGCCTGAATGGCCACTGCCGCAGCGCCGCGGGCCCATTCGGTGAAGTCTGAGGAGGCCACGCGCAGCGTGACGGCCTCTGCCTCGGGGTCCCTGTCAGCAGCCAGGGCGGCCTGCACCGTTGCCTCCGTGGCTCCGAACAAGGCCACGCCTTCGCCTCCCAGCACAACCGTGTTGACCATGGTCAGGTTTGCCGCTGCGGCAATCAATTTCCCCAGCGATGTCCCGGCAGCAGCAAAGACGGCCCCGGCCACGCGGTTGCCGCCCGCCGCCAGCTCGAGCGCGCGGTCAAAGGAAACCGGTCCACCCAGGGCCGCCGAAATCTGGGCGCAAATGCTGGGGATGGACAGCATGGCGGTGGAACAACCCCGGTGGCCCTCCATGCACAACGGGCCATTCGGATCCAACGGGAAGTGCCCGCCCAGGCCGAGACCCGTGTCTGCCGTGCGGATCACATGGTTGCGCATGGCCAGCCCGTAGCCCACGCCCGCCCCCATCGTAATCACGGCAAAATCAGCAACATTGCGGCCCACACCAAACCACTGCTCGGCCGCAACCAAGGCGGTGACGTCATTGTCCACAACCACCGGCAGCGCAAGCCGCGCGGCCAGCAGCGCACCCAGCGGCACCTCACTCCAGGCCAGGAACGGCGCCCGGTGGACCACCCCGTCGGGACGGACCTGGCCGCCCAGCGACACGCCAATGCCCGTCAGCACCACACCGGCCCCGGCGCTGAGATCCCCGGCCAGCGAGGCAATTCCGTCCACCACGGCCGCCACCGAGGTGTCTGCCAGCGGCAGCGACGCCTCAGCCAGGACTGTCGCACGCAAATCCGTCAGCACGGCCTGCAGCAGGTCCCCTGTCACCTTGACGCCGACAAAGTGGGCGCTGCCGCTGTTCACATCCAGCAGCCTGACAGGCCGCCCCACGGCACCGTCGGCAAGCTGATCACCTTCAAGCAGCAGGCCGGAATCCAGCAGCGGCTTGCCCAACCGGGTCAGGCTGGCGACGCTGAGCTTCATTTCCCTGGCCAGCTCGCCACGTGAAATGGGGCCGCGGACCAGGACGAGGCGGGCCAGGTCCAGCGCCGAATCTGCGAGCGCAGCGGTATTCCGGGGCTGCCCGGCGTGCACGGCAGACAGTGGATGGACGGTGTTCATGACACTACTTTATTGCAGTTCAAAGATAATTCCAGTTCAACATCCCCCAATTCGGCGATAATCGTGCCAACACGTGACCCTTGACACGCTAATTACTTTTGCGGTAAAACTATTCAATGAGCTCAGCATCCCCTTCATTCCCCGCACACGTCCAGCTGCACCGCGGCGGCACCTCGGTCATCGTCGACCTGACCACGGCAGGCACCCCCGCCATCATTCATTGGGGCCCGGCCACCGGCACACTTTCCCCCGCCGAACTGGCATCCCTGGCCACCGCGGCCCGCCCCCAGCGCGTCTCCGGCGGCATCGACATCCCCGCACGCCTGGCCATCCTGCCCCAGGAAGTGTTTGGCTGGCAGGGCTCGCCCGCCCTCGTTGGCCAGCGCGCCGCCGGAGGATGGGCCAGCGCCTTAATCACGACGGCGGCAGGCGCCACCGATTCCGCCCTCACCATCACCGCCGAAGACCAGGCAGGGGGACTGCGCCTGGTCACCGAACTGGAGCTCACCGCGGCGGGCGTCCTGCGACAGCGCCACACCCTTGACAACACCGGCACCTCGGACTACCAGCTCCACCGGCTCACGGCCGTCTTCCCGCTGCCGGCGGGCGCCACCACTGTCCAGGACCTCACCGGCAGGCACCTGAAGGAGCGCACCGCGCAGCGCCGCCCGCTGACAGTGGGCGCCCATGTGCGCGAAAGCCGCCGCGGCCGTCCCGGCGCGGACGCCACGCTCCTCATGCTGGCGGGACAGGACAGCTTCGGCTTCCAAAGCGGCCTGGTCCATGGCGTGCACACGGCCTGGAGCGGCAACCACAGCCTCTCGGCCGAACGCACCATCACGAGCGAGAACTTCCTGGCAGCAGGGGAGCTGCTGCTGCCCGGCGAGGTCGTCCTGGCTCCCGGTGCGAGCCACACCACCCCGTGGGCTCTGGGTTCCTGGGGCAACGGCCTCGACCAGCTCTCGGCGCGGTTCCACGAGGACCTGCGCGCCCGCCCGCAGCACCCTGCCCGCCCGCGTCCGGTCACGCTGAACACCTGGGAGGCGGTGTACTTTGACCACGACCTTGCCACGCTGAAAACTCTTGCCGATACTGCCGCGAGTGTCGGCGTCGAACGGTTTGTCCTGGATGACGGCTGGTTCCTGGGCCGCCGCGACGACACCGCGGGCCTGGGCGACTGGTTCGTGGACGCCTCGGTGTGGCCCGACGGACTCGGCCCGATCATCGACCATGTCCGCGGCCTCGGCATGGAGTTCGGGCTGTGGTTTGAGCCGGAGATGGTGAACCCGGACAGCGAGCTGGGCCGCAACCACCCCGACTGGATCCTGCACACCGATGGCCGCTGGCCCCTGTCCGCCCGCCAGCAGCAGGTGTTGAACCTGGCCCACCCCGACTGTTTTGACTACCTGCTGGGGCGCCTCGACGCCATCTTGGCCGAATACCCCATCAGCTACATCAAGTGGGACCACAACCGCGACCTGCTGGACGCTGCGGACCCGCGCACCGGCACTCCGGCAGTCAGGGAATCGACGTTGGCCCTGTACCGGCTGCTCGCCGAGCTGAAGACCCGCCACCCAGAGCTGGAGATTGAAAGCTGCGCCTCCGGCGGGGCACGTGTGGACCTGGGCATCCTCGACTACACGGACAGGATCTGGACCAGCGACTGCATCGACCCGCTCGAACGCCTCGACAACCAGGCCAACACCGGCCTTCTCGTCCCGTACGAACTGATGGGCGCCCACATTGGCGGGCCGAAGTCGCACTCCACACACCGCCAGCACAGCCTGGGCTTCATGGCCCGCACCGCCATCTTCGGCCACTTCGGCATCGAATGGGACATCTCCGCCATCTCGGCGGCAGACACGGCGGAGCTGGCCGGCTGGGTGGCGTTCCACAAGGCGAACAGGGAGCTGTTCCACTCAGGGACCAGCGTCCACGCGGACCTGGCCGACCCGGCACTGGATGTGCGCGGCGTCGTGGCCCGCGACGGGCACCGCGCCGTGTACTCGCTCACCCAGCGCACAGCCTCCACCACCTACCCCTCGGGGCGCATCACGCTGCCGGGCCTGGCCCCGGACACGCTGTACCGGGTCCGGCTCTCCGAGCCCCTGAACGACGACGTCGGCAATGGCCAGTCGCCGCTTGACTGGGCAGGCGCCGAAACCATCCTCTCCGGCAGGTTGCTCGCCGCCACCGGACTGCAGTCCCCCGTGCTCTTCCCCGAACAAGCCGTATTGATCACTGTTGATCAGGCCAACTAAGGAGTTCCCATGCACCACGAACAAAAATCACCCCCGCCCATCAGGCGCCGCAGCCTGTTGGCCGCCGGCACCGCCGCCGCGCTGGCCCTGGGGCTGTCCCTGACAGGCTGTTCACCGAACGACGACGGCCGCGTCACCTTGGACTTTTTCCAGTTCAAGCCCGAGGCCGTGGCCCAGTTCACGAAGATTGTGAAGGACTTTGAGGCGGAAAACCCGGGCATCCGGGTGGTCATCAACACCGTCCCGGACCCCGACACGGCCATCCGCACCCTGCTGGTGAAGGACAAGACACCCGATGTGCTCACGCTCAACGGCAACGGCAACTTTGGCGACCTGGCCGGGGCCTGCGTATTTGCCGACCTGTCGGACTACCCGGCGGCCAAGCGCACCATCCCGGCCGTGCAGGACATCCTGGACGGGCTCGGCACCTGCCGCGGCAGCGAAACAAACGGCCTGCCGTTCGCCAACAACGCCAGCGGCATCCTGTACAACCCGGACATCTTTGCCGCCAACGGTGTGGAGGTCCCGCAGACCTGGGACGAGCTCATCGCCGCAGCAGATGCGTTCCAGGCCAACGGCGTGAACCCGTTCTACATGACGCTCAAGGACGGCTGGACGGTGCTGCCCTCCTATGTGAACCTGGCCGGAAACCTCATGCCGGAGGACTTCTTCGCCGATGTCCGCTCGGCAGGCTGGACAGCAGCCACGGGTGAATACGGTTTCGAAAAGGACGGCGGCGAGGCCGCCACAAAGCTGAAGAAGCTGTTCAGCTACGCCCAGAAGGGCGCCGAAAGTGCAGGGTACGACGACGGCAACGCCGCCTTTGGTGCCGGAAAGTCGGCCATGTACCTGCAGGGCAGCTTCGCCATCCCGGCCATCCGCGCGTCGAACCCTGATGCAAAGGTGGCCTCCTTCCCCTACCCCACCTCGAATGACCCCGCCAAGAACGTCCTGGTCTCCGGCGTGGACGTTGCGCTGGCCGTTGGCAAGGACACCAAACACCCCGAAGAGGCCAAAAAGTTCATCGAATACCTGATGACCCCCAAGGTGCTCAACAGCTACGCCAAGGCGCAGTCCGCACTCATCCCCGTGGCGGGCGGGGCACCCAGCGACGATCCCGCCCTGGCCGGCATCCAGGACTTCTTCAACGACGGCCGCGTCATCGGCTACTTTGACCACCACGTCCCGCCCAGCATCCCCCTGGACGCCCTCCTGCAGCAGTTCATTCTCGACGGCAAGCAGGACGAGTACCTGACCCGGATGGACCACGAATTTGAAAAGCTCGCCGCCCGAACATTGACCAAGGAAGGTAAATGACCATGGCGACCAACATCATCAAGCGCAACAGGACCAGGCCCGGGCTGAACACCGGAGCCAGGAAGAAGCGCACGGTCTCACGGACCAGCCGCACGTTTTACTGGATGGTCGTCCCGGCACTCATCCTGTTCCTGATCCTGCACACCCTGCCCACCCTTACAGGGATGTTCTTCAGCCTCACCAACTACGCCGGCTACGGTGAATGGGACTTTGTCGGCCTGAAGAACTACGCCAACCTGTTCAAGGATGACCGGATCCTGTCCTCGTACGGCTTTACGTTCCTGTTCGCCGTCACCACCACCATTGTGGTCAACGTCGGCGCCTTGTTCATCGCCATCCTGCTCAACGCCAAAATCAAGTTCCAGACGTCGTTCCGCGGCATCTTCTTCATCCCCAACATCCTCTCCGTGCTGATTGTTGGCTACGTCTTCAACTACCTGCTCTCCAACAACCTGCCGCTCGTGGGCCAATGGCTGGGCATCGAGTGGCTCTCCACCTCCATCCTGGCCAACCCGGACCTGGCCTGGCTGGGCATTGTGGGCGTCACCGCCTGGCAGTCCATCGCCTTCAGCGTCATCATCTACCTGGCCGGGCTGCAAACCGTGCCCGGGGAACTGTACGAGGCGGCAAGCCTTGACGGTGCCAGCGCCTGGAAGCAGTTCTGGTCCATCACCTTCCCGCTGATCTCGGGCTTCTTCACCATCAACATGGTCCTGGCACTCAAGGGCCTGCTGCAGGCCTTCGACCAGATTGTGGCACTGACCAACGGCGGCCCCGGCACCTCCACCGAATCGGTGGCCATGGTCATCTACCGCGGCGGCTTCCAGGGCGGCGAGTACGGCTACCAGATGGCCAACTCCGTGGTCTACCTCGTGGTGATCGTGGTGCTGTCCCTCCTGCAAATGCGCGTCCTCCAACGCAAGGAAGTTGATATCTGATGAGTGCACCCACAACCATTCCCAGCCCGAGGGACGCAACCGGACCCGGCACCCGCGGCCGGCCCGGCACCCAACACAAGCGACGACGTCGTTCCTCAGTGAGCATTCCGCTCACAGCCCTCGTGGCGGTGTTGTCCCTGACCATCCTGGTGCCGCTGTATTTCACGGTTGTCACGGCGCTGAAGTCGCCCGACCAGCTTGGCGGCACCGGCTTTGAACTGCCCACCAGCATCCACCCGGAGAACTTCGCCAAGGCGTGGGAGCTGACGAACTTCCCGCACGCGCTGCTCATCTCCGGGATCGTGACAGCGGGCGCGGTGGTGCTCACGCTCATCACGAACTCGCTCGTGGCGTACGCGATTGCCCGCAACATGCACCGGCCGTTTTTCAAGGCGCTGTACTACTTCTTCATCGCCGCCCTGTTTGTGCCTTTCCCCATCATCATGCTGCCCGTGACGAAGGAGATGGCGGTGCTGGGGCTCGACAACCCCGTCGGCCTGTTCCTGCTGTACACGGTGTACGGGCTGAGCTTCAACGTGTTTGTGTACACGGCGTTCATCAAATCCATCCCGCCGGAACTTGAGGAGGCCGCGATCATGGACGGCGCGAGCGTGTGGACCACGTTCCGGAAGGTCATTTTTCCGATCCTGACCCCGATGAACGCAACAGTGGGTATTCTTACCTGCATGTGGGCCTGGAACGATTTTCTGCTGCCGTTGGTGATCCTCTCCGATCCCAACACCCGCACGCTGCCCCTGGTCCAGTACGTCTTCCAGGGCCAGTTCAACACCGACTACACCACCGCCTTCGCCTCGTACCTGATGGCATTGGCGCCGCTGCTCCTTGTTTACCTGTTTGCCCAGCGCTGGGTCATCTCCGGCGTCATGAGAGGATCCATCAAGTAATGACTGCCACAGTTTCCCCCGTTTCCGGCACTGCCACGCCCGGCCCTGCCGCTTCAGGCGCTGCCGCCCCCGTGCACCCCGACGCCGATTGGTGGCGCCAGGCTGCTGTTTACCAGATCTACCCGCGCAGCTTCGCCGACGCCAACGGCGACGGCATGGGCGACCTCCCCGGTGTCACGTCGCGCATGGGCTACCTCTCGTCGCTGGGCATTGACGCGATCTGGCTCAGCCCGTTCTATCCCTCGGCCCTGGCCGATGGCGGTTACGACGTGGACGACTACCGCGACGTCGATCCCCGGCTCGGCTCGCTGGCCGATTTCGATGCCATGGCTGCAGCCGCGCACGCTGCGGGCATCCGGATCATCGTGGACGTGGTCCCCAACCACTCCTCCGACAGGCACGAGTGGTTCAAGGCCGCCCTCGCCTCTGCGCCGGGTTCCCCGGAGCGCGCCCGCTACCACTTCCTCGAGGGCCTGCCGGATGGTTTGGGGGACGACGGCGGCCTGCCGCCTTCCGACTGGCCCTCCCACTTTGGCGGGGCTGCCTGGACGCGGGTGGTCGAGGCGGCCGGTCCCCGCGCCGGCCGGTTGGGCCAGTGGTATTTGCACCTGTTCGCCCGGGAGCAGCCCGACTTCAACTGGGACCACCCCGAGGTGCGCGAGGATTTCCACAACACGCTGCGCTTCTGGGCGGACCGCGGCGTCGACGGCTTCCGCATCGACGTGGCGCACGGGCTGGCCAAGGACATGACCCTGCCGCTGCGCTCCAAGACGGTACTGGAGATCCTCGTGGACGACGGCTCCGATCCGCTCTTTGACCGCGACGACGTCCACGAGATCTTCGCCGGATGGCGCACCGTGCTCAATGAATACAACCCGCCCAAGACCGCCGTGGCCGAGGCCTGGGTGCCGTTCACCGAGCGCCGGCTGAAGTACGCGCGCCCCACGGAACTTGGCCAGGCGTTCAACTTCGACCTTCTCCAGGCACCCTTCACTGCCGCCGAGTTCCGCTCCATCGCCGAAAAGTGCCTCACGGAAGCCGCCGCTTCCGGGGCCTCCTCCACCTGGGTGTTTTCCAACCACGACGTTGTCCGCCATGCCTCCCGCTATGCGTTTCCCGACGGCAGCACGGAAAAGGACCTGGACGCCTGGCTGATGGCCGGCGGCGCGTCGCCCGCACTGGATTTGGCGCGCGGCCTGCGCCGCGCCCGGGCCGCGACACTGTTCATGCTCGGCCTGCCGGGCTCCGCGTACCTGTACCAGGGTGAGGAGCTGGGCCTGTTTGAGGTGGCCGACCTCCCCTTGGATTCGCTGCAGGACCCCACCTGGTTCCGCACCGGCAACACTGTCAAGGGCCGCGACGGCTGCCGCGTGCCGATTCCATGGTCCGCTTCCGCCGCTGCCAACTTTGGCTTTGGCGGCATGCCATGGCTGCCGCAACCCGCATGGTTTGGTCCGTTGGCGGCCGACGCGCAGGACGGGGCCGCCGGGTCCACACTGGAAATGTACCGTGCCGCCCTGGCGCTGCGGCGCGAGCTGCAGTCGCAGGAGTCGCTGGAATGGCTGGCTTCCCCTGTAGCGGAAGTGGTGCACTACCGACGCCCCAACGGCTGGGAGGTGCTCACCAACTTCGGTGCCGCCCCGGCGAAGCTGCCATCCGGCGTCGACCTTGGCAAGCTGGTCCTCAGCTCCGGTGCAGCGGCTACAGGGGGGACAATCGGGGCCGAGACAACCCTCTGGCTCGCCCCCTAACCCCGACGCTGTCGCAGCAATGGTTGGGTTTTTCATGACGCTGTCGCAGCAATGGTTGGGTTTTTCATGACGCTGTCGCACCTCCGCGCACGGGCTCCACACCCGGCCGCGGAGGTGACGTGCAGTCTGTGGATAACTTTGCGCAAGGCCGATGCTTTTGCGCCAGACTGTCCTCATGGAGTCCCCCGACGCGTCCGGCATCCCAACAACCCCGTTCACGCTGGGCGAGGCACAGGCACGTGGAATTTCGCGTCAGCAGCTCCGCGGAAAGGGCGTAGAAGGTGTCAGCTACGGACTGTATCGTCCGTCCGACTGGGACTTCGAGCTGCGGGAAGCCGCCCGCGCCCTGTGCGCAGCGTCGCCGGGGGCGTGGATATCGCATTCAACGGCGGCAAGGCTGCACCAGCTAATTCTTCCTCCTTGGCTCGACGGTTCCAATGACCTGCATCTGAGCAAGCCCCGGCGCACGCCCGAGGTTCGGCGACAGGGAATCACTGCACACAAGATGCTCTTCTTCCCGGACGAAGTTGAGGCCGACGAGGGGTTGCTCATCAGCACTAAGGCCCGCACATGGCTGGATGTGGCAAGGATTCTGCCGCTACGAGACTTGGTGTGCATGGGCGACCAGCTCATTCGCATCCCGCGGCCGGAATTCGAGGACCGCAGCAAGCCGTACGCCACGCTCCAACAGCTCCGTGGAATGTTGGATCGGCACAGAAACTTCCAGGGCATTGTCCGTGCCCGTGAAGCCCTCGAGCTCATGCGGGTCGGATCCGACTCCGCACCGGAAACCCTCTTGCGCCTTGCCATGCTCGACGCCGGTCTGCCGGAGCCGGACCTGCAACTGAAACTTTGGGACGGGCCAAAGGCTCCGTCAGCGGATGCCGGTTACCGTGTACGGTACATTGCACTGCAGTACGACGGCACCCATCATCTTGACGAGGTTCAAAAGCACAGCGACAGGCGGAGGGACAAGGCTTTCGAAGCAGCCGGATGGACCGTTTTACTGTTCACTCAAGATGACCTTGCGGACGGTTTCGACAAGGCCGCTCGCCGCATCAAGGACGCCTTGCGGAACGCTTGGGTGGACCCAGCCGTCGCGTCCGGATTCGTCGCCGAAAACTAATTCTTGGCCTGCCCTCCCGCAAACACAGAACGCCCCCTCACAACTGAGAGAGCGTTCTGTCTTATTCAGCTATTGCTGCGATAGCGTCCCGAAAAAACACACCATTGCTGCGAGAGCGTCGGGAGTTGGCTAGATGTCGCCGCGGATGAAGGCCTCAACCTTTTCGTGGGCGATGTCATCCGCGTACTGCTCCGGCGGGGACTTCATGAAATAACTGGAGGCCGAGAGGATGGGGCCGCCAATGCCGCGGTCCATGGCGATCTTTGCCGCGCGGATGGCGTCGATGATGACACCTGCCGAGTTGGGCGAATCCCATACTTCGAGCTTGTATTCCAGGGAAACGGGAGCGTCACCGAAGTTGCGGCCTTCGAGGCGGACGAAGGCCCACTTGCGGTCGTCAAGCCAGGCCACGTAGTCGGACGGCCCGATGTGGACGTCGTCCTCGGTCAGCACCGCTGAGGTGTTGGAGGTGACGGCCTGGGTCTTGGAGATCTTCTTGGATTCCAGGCGCTCGCGCTCGAGCATGTTCTTGAAGTCCATGTTGCCGCCAACGTTGAGCTGGTAGGTGCGGTCCAGGACCACGCCGCGGTCTTCAAACAACTTGGCCATGACGCGGTGCGTGATGGTGGCACCGATCTGGCTCTTGATGTCATCGCCCACGATCGGCACACCGGCGGCCGTGAACTTGTCGGCCCACTCCTTGGTGCCTGCGATGAAGACGGGGAGGGCGTTGACGAAGCCCACGCCGGCGTCGATGGCGCACTGGGCGTAGAACTTTGCCGCCGAGTCGGAGCCGACGGGCAGGTAGCAAACCAGGACGTCAACCTTGGCGGCCTTCAGCGTCGCAACAACGTCAACGGGCTCGACATCGGATTCAACGATCGTCTCGCGGTAGTACTTGCCAAGTCCGTCAAGTGTGGTGCCGCGAAGCACGGGAACGTTCAGGTTCGGTACGTCGGCAAACTTGAGGGTGTTGTTCTCGCTGGCGCCAATGGCGTCGGAGAGATCCAAGCCGACTTTCTTGCTGTCGACGTCAAAAGCTGCAACAAACTGCACGTCGTTGACGTGGTATTGGCCGAAATTAACGTGCATCAGGCCCGGAACCTTGACGGTTGGATCAGCATTTCGATAGTATTCGACACCCTGCACCAAAGATGAGGCACAGTTTCCCACGCCTACGACGGCAACCCGAATAGGATGATTGGACACGGAACTCCTTCATAAAAACTCACACTGGTCCGGCTCTCACTTTGCGGTGATGGGTCGACGCACGCCTTCACGGATTCCATAAAGACACGACGCACGGCTGTTTGACCGGACTTGACGCCCCAACGGCGCCCTTAACCATTCTAGTCAACTCCCCCTGCGCCGATTTTGTTCCCTCGGCGCAGGTATGTCCCGTCTTTTTGTCACACAAGTATGACTTCGTGTTACTTTTGCGCCCACTTGTTGATGGCGGATTCGACGGCGTACTCGTCGATGGAGCGCAGTTCAGCGGCGCTGAAGTCCAGGTTGTTGATCGCTGCCACGTTGTTTTCCAGCTGGGCCACGCTTGAGGCGCCGACCAGTGCAGAGGTGACAGGGCTGCCCTTGGCCTGTTCGCGCAGGACCCAGGCGATGGCCATCTGCGCCAGCGACTGCCCGCGGCCGGCGGCCAGCTCGTTCAAGGCCCGCACCCGGGCCATCTTTTCTTCGGTGAGGTCATTTTCGTGCAGGAAGCGCTCCTTGGCTGCGCGGGAATCCGCCGGCACACCGTTGAGGTAGCGGTCCGTCAGCATGCCCTGCGCCAGGGGTGAGAAGGCAATCGAACCCGCTCCGACGGCGTCGAGCGTCTCATAGAGGTTCGGTTCGCCGTCTTCGGTCCAGCGGTTCAGCATGGAGTAGGAGGGCTGGTGAATGAGCAGCGGGGTGCCCATTTCCTTCAGGATCCGGGCGGCCTCAAGTGTCTGGGCCGGCGTGTAGGAGGAGATGCCGGCATACAGCGCCTTGCCTGAGCGGACAGCACGGTCCAGCGCACCCATGGTCTCTTCCATCGGTGTTTCCGGGTCGGGCCGGTGGCTGTAAAAAATGTCCACGTAGTCAAGGCCCATGCGGGTGAGCGAGTCATCGAGGCTGTTGAGCAGGCTCTTGCGTGAGCCCCACTCGCCGTACGGGCCCGGCCACATGTAGTAGCCGGCCTTGGTGGAGATGACCAGTTCATTGCGGTGGGCGGCGAAGTCGTCCTTGTAGTGCCGGCCAAAGTTGGTTTCCGCTGTGCCATCCGGCGGGCCGTAGTTGTTGGCCAGGTCAAAGTGGGTGACCCCCAGGTCGAAGGCGCGGCGCAGGATGGCCCGCTGCACCTCGAACGGCTTGTCGTCCCCAAAGTTGTGCCACAGACCCAGCGAGATGGCGGGCAGTTTCAGCCCGCTTCGGCCGACTCTGCGGTAGGGCATGGTTTCATAGCGGTTTTCCGCGGCGTGAAAAGTCATACCACTCATCTTGCCACCACGGACGCACTGCAAACCGCCAACTGGGTGGCCCTGCCAGACACACCCTCGCCGCCGCGCTGCACCCTGCGCCGGCCGGGCCCGTTCCGGCCGGCTTCAGTTCCGGTCCGGGGCGCGCAGCACCAGCACCGACCGTGATGTCACGGCCACGACGTCCCGGGCGGCGAACTCGTTGGCGGTCACCCCGTCCGTGTGGATCTCAACGACCCACCGTGCCGCGTATCCGTCGTCCGGCAAGGTGAAATCGACGTCGTCGTCCCCGCCGTTGAACAACAGCAGGAAACAGTCGTCAATCACTTTCCTGCCCCGCGCGTCACACTCCGGGAGCCCGCCGCCGTTCAGGAACACACCGATGCTGCGGCCAAAACCGCTGTCCCAGTCCGCCGCCGTCATGGCAGCCGCGTCGGGGCGCAGCCACACAATGTCCGGCAGGGCTTCGTCGTCGCCCCGTTCCACAGGGCGCCCGTCGAAGAACCGGCGACGGCGGAACACCGGGTGCGCTTCCCGCAGTCGTCCCAGCCGGGAAACAAAGTCGATGAGCCCGGCGTCGGCGTGTTCCCAGTCGATCCAGGTCAGCGCCGAGTCCTGGGCGTAGGCGTTGTTGTTGCCGTCCTGCGTCCGGCCCAGTTCATCCCCGTGCAGCAGCATCGGCACTCCCTGGGAGAGCATGAGCGTGGTGAGGAAGTTCCGCTGCGCCCGGGCCCGCAGCTCCTGCACCGCAGGGTCACCGGTGGGTCCTTCCGTTCCGTGGTTGTAGGAACGGTTGTGGGATTCGCCGTCGCGGTTGTCCTCCCCGTTGGCTTCGTTGTGCTTGTCGTTGTAGCTGACCAGGTCGGCCAGCGTGAAACCGTCGTGGGCCGTCACAAAGTTGATGGAGGCCACGGGACGGCGTCCGGAGTGCCCGTAGAGGTCCGAGGAACCCGTCAGGCGGGAGGCAAACTCCCCCAACGTGGACGGCTCCCCGCGCCAGAAGTCCCGGACCGTGTCACGGAACTTCCCGTTCCATTCGGTCCATTGCGGGGGAAAATTTCCCACCTGGTAGCCGCCGGGGCCCAGGTCCCACGGCTCGGCAATGAGTTTCACCTGCGAAACAACCGGGTCTTGCTGCACCATTTCAAAGAATGAGGAGAGCTTGTCGACGTCGTAAAATTCGCGGGCCAGCGTGGCGGCCAGGTCAAAGCGGAAGCCGTCAACGTGCATCTCGGTCACCCAGTACCGCAGCGAATCCATGATCAGCTGCAGTGAGTGCGGCTGCCTGACGTTGAAGGAGTTTCCCGTGCCCGTGTAGTCCAGATACAGTTCCTTGTTCTCATCCTGGAGCCGGTAGTACGCGTCGTTGTCGACACCCCTGAACGCCAGTGTGGGGCCCAGATGGTTGCCCTCGGCCGTGTGGTTGTAGACAACATCCAAGATCACTTCCAGGCCGTTGTTGTGCAGTTCCTTGACCATTTGCTTGAACTCAAGCACCTGATCGCAGGGGTCGGTGCTGGCCGCGTATTCATTGTGCGGGGCAAAGAAGCCGATGGTGTTGTAACCCCAGTAGTTACGCAGGCCCTGTTCCACCAGCCGTTCGTCCTGAACGAACTGGTGCACGGGCATCAGCTCCACGGCGGTGACGCCGAGCTTCTTCAGGTGGGCGACCACTGACGGGTGGGCAACGGCTGCGTAGCTGCCGCGCTGCTCCTCGGGGACGTCCGGGTGCAGGGCCGTCAGACCCTTGACATGGGCTTCGTAAATGACGCTCTGGTGGTAGGGAATGGCGGGTTTTTGGTCGGGCCGGCCGTTCCTGTCCGTCCAGTCGAAGTGGTCATCCACGACCACGCTCCTGTAGGTGTGGGCGGCTGAATCCTCATCGTTGCGGGCCAGCGGTTCGCCCAACTCGTACGCGAACACTGGTTGGCCCCATGTGACCGCGCCGTCGATCCCCTTGGCGTAGGGGTCAAGGAGCAGCTTTGCGGCGTTGAAGCGCAAGCCGTTGGCAGGGTCCCAGGGCCCGTCAACCCTGTAGCCGTACCTCTGCCCCGCGCCCATGCCGGGAACGTAGCCGTGCCACACATAGCCGTCCACCTCCGTCAGCTGCAGGCGGGTTTCGTGCCCGTCATGGTCGAACAAGCACAGCTGCACCGACTCGGCGCCGTCGCTGAACAACGCAAAGTTGGTGCCATCTGCATCGACGTGGGCACCCAGCGGATGGTCCCGGCCCGGCCATAATTCCATGATTCCCCTTGGCTTGCTGTTATGTGTTTGCTGTTATCTGGTGGCTAACGTTGGCGTCCAGCCGGTGCCTGCGCAGCTCCGGTGGCAAGCTGCTCCCAAACGCCTGGAATCCGTGCCGCAAGCATCCCCGCGTTCAGTGGCTGTTCCGGGACCTGCCGCGACAGCTCACCATGCAAAGCGGCCGCGAGTGCAGCGGTTCTGGCAAGGCCGTCCAGGTCAGGGGCCATGGCCAGCAGGGCAACCAGGATCCCGGCCAGGGTGTCCCCGCTTCCCGCCGTGGCCAACCGCGACGTGCCGTTGGACTGGGTGAAGACCTGCCCGCCGGGCGACGCCACCACCGTTGTCGGCCCCTTCAGCAGCACGACTGCACCAAACAGGGCGGCCGCCCTCCGGGCAGCTGCCAGGGGCTCCGCTTCAATGCCGGCCCGGTCCAACGCCGCCCCATGTCGGGCAAATAATGCTGCGAGCTCGCCCGCATGCGGGGTGAGGATCAAATGGGCGTTTTCACTGCCACTCGCGGGGACGGCAAAGGCCAGCGCTGCGGCATCCAGCACCACGGGGACTCCGCCCCCTGCCGCGACGGCCTCGCGGGCCCGGTTGAGCTGTGCGGCATCCCCGTCAATGCCGGGCCCGGCGAGCCACGCCTGCACCCGCGTATTCCCGGGTGCAGCTTCGGAACAGACAACTTCGGGGTTCCGCACATGCAGGGCAGCAGCGACGTCCCGCGGTCCAAGGTAGCGGACCATGCCGGGCCCGCACGCCGATGCCGCTGCCGCAGCCAGCAGCCCCGCACCGGGGAATTGCTCGGAGCCGGCAATGATCCCGGCCACCCCGCGCGTGTATTTGTGGTCTGCCGCCGTCGGGCTGGGCAGCAGGGCGGCCAGGTCCGCGGGCTCAAGCCTGAACAGCCCAGCACCGCCAAGGAACCCGGTGATTCCAATGTCGACAAGCCGCACGGTGCCGCAAGCCTGCTCACCCGGTGCTGTCAACAGCCCGGTTTTGTGGGCACCAAAGGTGATGGTGAGATCCGCCCTCAGGACCGGCCCGTGCACCGCACCCGTGGTGGCGTCGACCCCGCTGGGCAGGTCGCAAGCCACCACAGCGGGCCTTTCCCGGCCGGCAAGGCTGTCCAACTGCGCAACAATCCCGGCAGCCGGCTCCCGCAGTCCGCCCCGGCCGCCTGTGCCCAGCAGCCCGTCAACCACGACGTCGGCCGCCCTGGCTTCGGCGAAGAAGCCCGCCCCGGGCAGGGCCCCGGGCGTCCGGCCGGCCGCTGACGGCGCATCCGCGGCATTGCCGTCCAGCATCAGGCACCGCCCGCCAGCTTTTTCGTAGGCCGCCAGCGCCTCCGGGTGGGTTCGGGCACTGGTGAGCAGCGCCGTCGTGCGCGCTCCACGGGCCGCCAAATAGGCGCCGGCGTAGAGTGCATCACCGCCATTGTTGCCCGAACCGATCAACAGCACCACGCGGGCGCCGTATACCCCGTGGCCGCGGTTGCGCAGGATGGAGACGACGCCCATGGCCAGCCCGTGTGCAGCCGCGCGCATCAGTTCCGGGCCGCGCCCGGCAGCCAGCAGGGGTTTTTCGGCGGCGCGCACGGCGGCGGCTGAGTGGGCGCTGAGCATGTCAGCTTTCGGCGATGACCATGGCCGTGGAAATGCCGCCGTCGTGGCTCATGGACAAGTGCCAGCGCTTTATGCCCTTTGCCTCGGCCACGGCTGCCACGGTGCCTTTGACGTTGATGGTGGGTCCGTGCTCGTCAAGGCCGATCCAGCAGTCCTGCCAGTTCATTCCCGCGGGAGCGCCCAAGGCTTTCGCCACTGACTCCTTGGCAGCAAACCTGGCCGCCAGCGACTGCGTGTTCAGGCCGCGTTCGGCCGGCACAAAGAGCCTGTCACGCAGCCCCGGGGTACGCTCCAGCTGGCGGCCAAAGCGTTCAATGTCAACAATGTCCACGCCAATGCCAATAATCATGACCCCAGCCTATCCCGTGGCCCGTTGACGGTGCCGTGCGCCCGCTTTATTCGACCGTGACCGACTTGGCCAGGTTGCGCGGCTGGTCAACGTCGTAGCCCTTGGCCGTGGCCAGTGCGAGGGCGAAGATCTGCAGCGGAACCGTGGTCAGCAGCGGAGCCAGCAGGGTGCTCGTCTCGGGAATGTAAAACACATGCTCGGCGTGTTCCCGCACGGACTCATCGCCTTCCTCCGCAATCACGATGGTCCTGGCCCCGCGGGCGCGAACCTCCTGGATGTTGGAGACCACCTTCGCGTGCAGGGAATCCCGGCCCCGGGGTGAGGGCACGACCACGATGACGGCCTGGCCCTCTTCGATCAGGGCGATGGGGCCGTGCTTGAGTTCCCCGGCCGCAAATCCCTCGGCATGGATGTAGGCCAGTTCCTTGAGTTTCAAGGCGCCCTCCATGGCCACGGGGTAGCCGACGTGGCGGCCCAGGAACAGCACGGTGCGGGTGTCGGCCATGCTGACGGCCAGTTCCTTGATCTGATCGGCATTGGCCAGGACGGTGGCGATCTTGGCCGGCGTCTTGGCCAGTTCCGCCAGGATGTCCTTGATCTGGCCCTGGAACAGGTTGCCGCGCAGTTGTGCCAAATAAAGTCCCAGCAAGTACGCTGCGGCGAGCTGCGCCAGGAAGGCCTTGGTGGAAGCCACGGCGATCTCGGGCCCGGCGTGCGTGTACAGCACGGCGTCCGATTCGCGCGGGATGGTTGAGCCATTGGTGTTGCAGATGGCGATGGTCTTGGCGCCCTGCTCGCGGGCATAGCGGACGGCCATCAGCGTGTCCATGGTTTCGCCAGACTGCGAGAGCGAAACAATCAAGGTGTGCTCGTCCACAATGGGGTCCCGGTACCTGAACTCGTGGGACAACTCCACCTCGGTGGGGATCCGGCACCAGTGCTCGATGGCATACCGCGCCACCTGCCCGGCATAGGCGGAGGTGCCGCACGCCAGCACGATGATTCGGTTGATGGTTTTTAGCACAGCCGGGTCAATACGCAGTTCGTCAAGGATCAGGTTGCCGTCCAGGTCTGAACGGCCCAGCAGCGTTTGCGCCACGGCGTTGGGCTGGTCGTTGATCTCCTTTTCCATGAACGAGGGGTAGCCATCCTTCTCTGCGGCCGCGGCATCCCAATCCACGAGGTATTCCTTGCCTTCGGCGGGAACGCCGTAGAAGTCGGTGATCTCAACATCGTCGGCGGTGATGGTGACGACCTGGTCCTGGCCCAGCTCCACAGCCCTGCGGGTGTAGTCAATAAATCCTGAAACGTCTGAGCCCAGGAAGTTCTCGCCATCGCCCAAACCAACCACGAGGGGGGAATTCCTGCGGGCAGCCACCACCACGCCGGGCTCCCCCGCGTGTGTGGCCACCAGTGTGAATGCGCCTTCAAGCTGTTGCGCTGCCAGCTGCATGGCCTTGGCGAGACGGCTCCCGGCGCCCTGTCCGTCGGTGTTGCCGGTTCCGGCGCCCGCCAGGCTCCTGTAGATCTCGCCCAACAAGGTGGCGGCAACTTCGGAGTCGGTCTCGGAGGCAAAGCTGTGTCCGCGTCCAAGCAGTTCGGCTTTGAGAGCCGAATAATTTTCAATGATGCCGTTGTGGACCACGGCAAGTGCACCGCCGTCAACTACGTGCGGGTGGGCGTTTGCGTCCGAGGGGGCCCCGTGCGTGGCCCAGCGCGTGTGGCCAATGCCCGTGGCGGCCGCAGGCAGCGGGTTCCGTTCAAGTTCGTCCAGGAGATTCACAAGCTTGCCGCTCTTTTTGCGCATCTCTATGCCACCGGCACCAACCACCGCAATACCCGCGGAGTCATAGCCCCGGTATTCCAGACGGCGCAACCCCTCCACCAGCACCTCCAGGGCACGGTGATTGGCTGACGAACTAGTTCCCTGAGCCGGGGCGGTACCGGCGTATCCCACAATTCCACACATGAATATCAATCATAAACCCAGAGGGCATTACAGGACGTTCTACGTCCTGCCGCGGCGGATGCCTTGAAAACAAACCATGGTTTCGCACGCGTCAGGACCCCGTCGTTTCCCACCCCGCCCCAAACAAGGCAGAATTGAGATTGTGACAGCGCAAAGAACCGAGTCCGGCAACAGCGTCAGTGCCTCCCCTTTTGTGGAACTGGACCGACAGACATGGTCGCGCCTAGCCAATAAAATTGAGCAGCCCCTCGACGAAGATGACGTCCAGCGCCTGCGGGGGCTGGGCGATCAGCTGAACATGCGCGAAATACATGACGTGTATTTGCCGCTGTCGCGACTGCTGAACCTTTACGTGGGCGCCGCCGGACACCTGCACAACGCCACCACCACATTCCTTGGCGAGCACGGCTCCCGCACACCGTTCGTGATTGGTGTGGCGGGCTCAGTAGCCGTGGGGAAGTCAACCACAGCCCGCGTGTTGCGTGAGATGCTCCGGCGCTGGCCCGACACGCCCAATGTGGAACTCATCACAACCGACGGCTTCCTCTACCCCAACGCGGAGCTGGAACGCCGTGGGCTCATGGGCCGCAAAGGCTTCCCGGAATCCTACGACCGCCGAGGACTGCTGCGCTTCGTCAGTGCCGTGAAGAGCGGCGCCGAGGAAGTCAGGGCACCCATGTACTCCCACCTGACCTACGACATCCTCCCCGACAAGGAGGTTGTGGTGCGCCGCCCCGACGTCCTCATCGTTGAGGGACTGAACGTCCTTGCCGCCGCCCGCCCCCGCAGCGATGGCCGCTCCGGCCTGGCTGTCAGTGACTTTTTCGATTTTTCCATCTATGTCGATGCCAAGACCAGCAACATTGAGAAGTGGTACGTGGAGCGGTTCCGTTCACTGCGCACGGGCGCATTCGCCGATCCCAACTCGTACTTCCGCCGCTATGCAGACCTTTCCGATGCCGAGGCAACTGCCACGGCATCACAGATTTGGAAGAACATCAACGAACCGAACCTGCTGCAGAATGTGCTGCCAACCCGCGGCCGCGCCCAGCTGGTGTTGACGAAGGATGCCGACCACTCCATCCGCCGCATGCTCCTGAGGAAGGTCTAGTGCCGGTTGTGGGCTTCCACCAGGCCCGCCGGCCCAGACTGGCCCCGGGAGCCCGGCTGCGGCAGGGGCTGGCTTGGCCGCGCCCAGGCGGCATCGCCGTCTCCGTGGCCGGGGCGGCCCTGATCTTCTCCGGCGCCTTGTTCTTCAGCCCGGCAGCCACGGCCCCGCCGCCACCTGTCGCGGCGGCTCCTGCCCTGCCCGGTACGACGGCGGACACGACCCAGGCGCCAAGCTCGGCTTCCCCGGCGGCGCAGGAGAGCGCCACTGCGGCGCCTTCCGGTGCACCGCCGACGCTGTCGGTGTCGGGCAATTCCGCGGCGCCCATTCCGCCCGCCACCACTGCCGCGGCTGCCCCGGTCGCCGGAGCCGCCGCCGATGCGCCCATTCAAGAACTCTTCGCCACAGGCAGCGGCTCCCCCAAGGACACCCGGCTGTGGGACATTGACAACCCGGGCAGTCCGCTGGTCCTGGTGAACAAGCACCGCCTCCTGGCGCCGAAGGACTACGCGCCGGCGGATTTGGTGACGCCTGCCGTCTTGTCCGGCTCGGCCGAACCTGTCCTCGTCCGCGCCGAGGCGGCGGCAGCCGCCGAACGCATGTTTGCAGCCGCAGCCGCCGACGGCGTCGCCATCACGGTCAAGAGCAGCTACCGCTCCTTCGACACCCAGGTTGTCGTCTACAACGGCTATGTGGCAAGCAAGGGCGAAGCCGCAGCGGACTCAACCTCGGCCCGCCCCGGCTACTCGGAACACCAAACCGGATTGGCCATCGACATTGGCGACGCCAACGCCGGCACGGAATGCGACTTCAACTCATGTTTTGCAGACACTGCCGCCGGGCAATGGGTCGCCGCGCATGGGACCGAGCATGGCTTCGCTGTCCGTTACGTCCCCGGCAAGGAAGCGGTCACGGGCTATCTGGCCGAACCGTGGCATTTGCGCTATTTGGGGACTGAAGTTGCCCGGGACATGAATGCACGCGGCATCCACAGTTACGAAGAATATGTGGGGCTGCCCGGCGCGCCCGGTTATGAATAGCACATCCAATTTTCAAGAGTGCATCCAGGAACGCGTAATATTTCCAAACACGTCACCTGAAGTTTCCCCATGAATGGCCACAAATGCGGTACCTTAGTGACATGTTAAAGGGATTCAGAGATTTCATAATGAAGGGCAACGTCGTTGACCTTGCCGTCGCCGTCGTCATTGGTGCAGCCTTCGGGGCAGTCGTAAACTCCCTGGTGGAGAATATTCTGATGCCGCTTATTGCAGCTTTGTTCGGCTCCGCCGACTTCGACACATTTGCCCTGTTGACGATAAATGGCGTTGACATCAAGTTCGGTGTGTTCCTCACCGTCCTGGTCAATTTCCTGATTGTGGCCGCCGCCATTTACTTCATGGTTGTAGTGCCCATGAACCACATCATCGCCCGCCGCAATGCCAAACTCGGAATCAAGGAAGACGAGCCCGAGGTTGATCCGCAAGTTGAATTGCTGACCGAAATCCGTGATTCACTCAGGGCCCGTCCCACCGGCGGCCAACACTAATCATTCGCTAAGATCCAATAAGGCGGCGTCCCCCACGGGGACGCCGCCTTATTTATGTTTGAAGCCTTCTTGATTCCTGAATAGCTTTAGAGCGACAATTCCGCTGTCACAACGCTGACCAGGTCGTTGCAGATTCTTTCCGCCGTTGCGATGTCTCCAGCCTCAACCATGACGCGCACCAGGGCTTCCGTCCCTGAGGGGCGCAACAACACCCGGCCGGTGTCGCCGAGTTCGGCCTCAGCCTTGGCCACGGCTGCGTTGATGGCCGGCACCAGTGACGCACGGTTCTTGTCAACGTTCTTGACGTTGACCATGATCTGGGGCAGCTTTGTCATGGCCCCGGCCAAGTCCTTCAGCGTCCTGCCGGTTTTAGCCACCTGCGCGGCCAGCTGCAGGCCCGTGAGCAGGCCGTCACCCGTTGTGGCGTACTTGGAGAAGATCACATGCCCCGACTGCTCTCCGCCGAGCGTGTAGTCCCCGCGGCGCATCTCTTCCAGCACATAGCGGTCGCCAACACCGGTTTCACGGATCGTGATGCCCGCGTCGCGCAAGGCAATCTTCAATCCGAGGTTGCTCATGACGGTGGCAACCAGGACGTTGTCCTTGAGTTCACCGGCAGCTTTCTGGGCCAGGGCCAGGACGGCCATGATCTGGTCGCCGTCGATGATGTTGCCTTCATGGTCCACGGCCAGGCAGCGGTCTGCGTCACCGTCGTGGGCAATGCCCAGGTCGGCACCGATGGCGAGCACGGTCTCCTGAAGCAGTTCCAGGTGGGTGGACCCGACGCCGTCGTTGATGTTCAGCCCGTCAGGTGCGGCACCAATGACTGTCACCTGGGCACCGGCATCGGTAAACACCTGCGGTGAACACCCGCTCGCCGCTCCATGGGCGCAGTCCAGAACGATTTTCAACCCGTCGAGGCGGTGCGGCAGGGTGCCCAGCAGGTGCAGAACGTAACGGTCCTCGGCGTCGGAGAAGCGCTGGATGCGTCCGACGTCGACACCCACCGGCCTGAAGGCGTCCAGTTGCAGCTGGGCTTCGATGGCGTCCTCGACGTGGTCGGCAAGCTTGGTCCCACCCCGGGCGAAGAACTTGATCCCGTTGTCGGGCGCCGGGTTGTGGGAGGCGGAGATCATCACGCCAAAGTCCGCGCCGAGGTCGGCAATGAGAAATGCGGCGGCCGGGGTGGGCAGCACGCCGGCGTCGTAAACGTCCACGCCGGCACTGGCAAGGCCCGCCTCAACGGCAGCTCCAATGAACTCACCACTGGCCCTGGGGTCGCGGGCAATCACGGCCCGGGGCCGTTTTCCCTCGCTCATTTGCTCGTGTCCAAGGACCACCGCAGCGGCTTGGGCGAGTGACAAGGCCAATTCAGCCGTCAGCAGGCCATTGGCCAAACCGCGGACACCGTCTGTTCCAAATAATCTTGACATCAAGTTCATTCTAAATCATGAAGCTGGAAAAATTGCCCAGCGGGGATCATGCCCTCGGCCACACCCTCCACCCCCCTTGACACTCCTGCAGATATGGGACCTTTTATGGCAACGCTCCTGCAGGGTAATCCGCCCTTTCGGCCTACGCTCCTGCGCTCAGGCGGAACTGCCGCCTCGAAGCGCGCGTGGAGTGTCCGAAACGAAATCACCAGATCTGTAGGAGCGTTTCGGAGAACACCCCCAGATCTGCAGGGGGTTTCGGAGGGGCTGGGGGCGGACGCAAAAATCCCCGGCCGCATGGCGACCGGGGATTTTTGTGAAGCGCAATAAAATTAACGCTTGGAGTACTGCGAAGCCTTACGGGCCTTCTTGAGACCAGCCTTCTTGCGCTCGATGACGCGGGCGTCACGAGTCAGGAAGCCTGCCTTCTTCAGGATGGCGCGGTTGTTCTCGGTGTCGATCTCGTTCAAGGAACGAGCAACACCCAGACGCAATGCACCGGCCTGGCCGGAGGGGCCGCCACCGTGGATGCGGGCCCACACGTCGTAGGCGCCGTCCAGGTCAAGAATGCGGAACGGGTCGTTTACTTCCTGCTGGTGCAGCTTGTTCGGGAAGTAGTTGGACAGCTCGCGGCCGTTGACAACCCACTTGCCGGTACCGGGTACGACGCGGACGCGGGCAATTGCCTGCTTGCGACGGCCAACAGCTGCGCCTGAGACGGTCAGTGCCGGGCGTTCCTTCTTGGGGGCTGCATCTGTTGCAGCCGAGCTTTCGCTGGTGTAGCTGGTCAAAACTTCTTCCTCGGCCACGACGGCCTCGGTGTTCAGCTCTTCAGTGTTCTGAGCCACGATTCTCCTTGATTAATGATTTAGGTGGTGGCCAGGACTACTGGGCGACCTGGGTGATTTCAAACGTCTGGGGCTGCTGTGCACCGTGGGGGTGCTCGGAGCCGCGGTAGACCTTCAGCTTGCTGATCTGGGCGTTGCCCAGTTTGGTCTTGGGGAGCATGCCGGCGACGGCCTTCTCCACTGCACGAACCGGGTTTTTCTCCAACAGTTCGGCATAGTTCATGCTGGACAGACCGCCCGGGTAACCGGAGTGGCGGTATGCGCGCTTCTGTTCGAGCTTGGCGCCGGTGAGGGCAACCTTCTCGGCGTTGATGATGATGACGAAATCGCCCATATCCATATGGGGAGCGAAGGTCGGCTTGTGCTTTCCACGCAGCAGTGTTGCGGTCTGGCTGGCAAGACGACCCAAGACAACGTCATTGGCATCGATGATGTGCCACTGACGGTTGATATCGCCGGGCTTCGGGGTATACGTACGCACGGTTTTTGCCTTCGTTTCTTGTTCTAGGTGGTGTCACAGATGGTTGACACCTGCTATCTATGCGTTTACCGGAACAGAGGTGAGGGCTCCAACACCAGTCATCCTTACACTTCCCGATGACGCCCGCTCAGTGGTAGTCCTGCAACCGGACCTGAAACGGGCGCGTGGTATCGAGATAGGACACGCACAACGACTATCAACGATACCTTTAATACTGCCGCCGGGTCAAAGCGGGATGCATGGCTCCTCCGCTTTCATCACCGAACGGCTTCAGGAACGGCTTCAGGAACAGCCCGCTTGGTCCTCGTCAGAACGGCACGTTCATGCATTGCCGTCTCGTGCGGATAATGGACTTCCTCCAAAATGAGCGGGTGTGGAGCGGCCAAAACAGACTTTGCGTCCCGGATTCCCGCGACTAAACGCTCCTGCATCCACTCGGGGGCTTCCTGCCCCTCCCCTATGCGCAGGGACGCGCCGAGCAATGCCCGAACCATGTTGTGACAGAACGCGTCCGCCTGGACATTGACATTAATCACACCGTCGTCGTCCTGCTCGAAGTCAAACCTTTGCAGGGTTCGCACGGTGGTGGAGCCGTCCCGTGGTTTCGCAAATGCCCGGAAATCCTGCAGCCCCAACAAGGGTGCCGCAGCCTGGTTCATGCGGGAGACATCAAGATCACGCTCGTGCCACAGCGTCAGCGCCCGCTGCAGCGGATCCTTCCGGGTCGAGCCATCGGCAATCCGGTAGCTGTAGCGGCGCCACAGGGCCGAGAACCTCGCGTCGAAGCCAACGGGCGCCCGAGAGGCGGCGGTAACCTCTACGGTGCCGCGCAGCTCCCTCAGGACCATGCCCAGGGCCCCGTTGAGGCGGCGCCTGAGCGAGTTCTCCGGCAACACATCGTGACCCCGCAGCAGTCCTTCCCATTCCTCCGGCGTGACGTCAAAATGGGCCACCTGGCCGCGGGCATGCACACCGGCGTCGGTGCGGCCGGCGACAGTAAGCCGGATGGGCCGGCGCACAATCACGGCAAGGGCTTGCTCAATCACGCCCTGGACGGTGCGCTGAACCGGTTGGATGCCCCACCCGCTGTAGGGCCCGCCGTCGTACGCTATGTCCAGGCGCGCGCGAACCAGGCCTTGATATTCCGGTGTCAGTTTGGGGTTGTGCATGGAACCGATTCTACCGGTCGCAGGGAAGCCGCCGGCATGCAGAAGGACCCGCCACCCCAGGGGGTGACGGGTCCTTCACGGCAAAATGTCAGCTTTGGCTGAAACCCTACTTGGTCTCTTCAGCAGCAGCTTCGTCGGCCACAACTTCAGTCTCGACAACTTCGGTCTCGACAACTTCTTCAACCGGAGCAGCCTTGGCGGCAGCAGCGGTGGCTTCCTTCACAACGGCCTGCTTGGCGCTGACCGGCTCCAGAACGAGCTCGATGACAGCCATGGGAGCGTTGTCGCCCTTGCGGTTGCCAATCTTGGTGATGCGGGTGTAGCCGCCGTCGCGGTTCTCCACAGCCTTGGCGATGTCGGTGAACAGCTCATGGACAATGCCCTTGTCGCTGATCAGGCCGAGAACGCGGCGGCGTGAGGCCAGGTCCCCACGCTTGGCGAAAGTTACCAGTCGCTCTGCGTAGGGGCTCAGGCGCTTGGCCTTGGTCAAGGTGGTGGTGATCCGCTTGTGCTCGAAAAGCGAGGCGGACAGGTTCGCGAGCATCAAGCGCTCATGAGCCGCTCCGCCTCCGAGGCGGGGACCCTTGGCGGGTGTAGGCATGGTGTTTCTCCTCAAGTGTCGCCGAACCGTGGCGGACACATCAGCTGTGTCCGCCCGGTCGGCTTAAAAATAGTTGTTCGGCTTAGAGCTCGTCGTCGCTGAACGCGTCGTCGTTCTCATCAAGTGCTGCGGCACGGGCGGCCAGATCGAATCCTGGAGGGGAATCCTTCAGGGACAGACCGAGCTCAACCAGCTTTGCCTTTACCTCGTCAATGGACTTCGCACCAAAGTTGCGAATGTCCATCAGGTCAGCCTCTGAGCGAGCAACGAGTTCACCCACGGAGTGGATGCCCTCACGCTTGAGGCAGTTGTAGGAACGAACCGTCAGGTCCAGGTCCTCGATCGGCAGGGCCATGTCGGCGGCAAGAGCGGCATCCGTCGGGGACGGGCCAATCTCGATGCCTTCAGCCGCGGTGTTCAGCTCGCGGGCCAGGCCGAACAGTTCAACCAGCGTCGTGCCGGCAGAGGCAATGGCATCCCGCGGGGAGATGGCCTGCTTGGTCTCTACATCAACAATCAGCTTGTCAAAGTCAGTGCGCTGTTCAACACGGGTGGCCTCCACGCGGAAGGTCACCTTCAAAACGGGAGAGTAGATCGAGTCGACCGGGATGCGGCCAATCTCCTGATCAACGTTCTTGTTCTGGGCTGCCGAAACGTAGCCGCGGCCGCGCTCGATGGTCAGTTCGAGTTCGAACTTGCCCTTCGAGTTCAGCGTGGCAATGTGCATGTCGGGGTTGTGGAATTCCACACCGGCCGGAGGAGCAATATCAGCGGCCGTGACAACGCCGGGGCCCTGCTTGCGCAGGTAGGCGACGACGGGCTCGTCATGCTCCGAAGACACGGAGAGTCCCTTGATGTTAAGGATGATCTCAGTGACATCTTCCTTGACACCGGGAACCGTGGTGAACTCATGCAGAACACCATCGAGGCGGATGCTGGTGACAGCAGCGCCAGGAATGGAGGACAGCAAGGTCCGACGCAGGGAATTTCCCAGGGTGTAACCGAAGCCCGGCTCCAGCGGTTCGATAACAAACCGTGAGCGATTCTCGGAAACTACTTCTTCAGATAGGGTGGGGCGCTGTGCAATGAGCACTGGGTTTTCCTTTCAGCGAGCATCCGCTATATGACGCAACACAGGTAGTGGAAATGGCAGCTGACGAGACTTAACGGCGTCGGAGTTGGCCCCCACCAAGGTGAAGGCCAACTCTGATGCATCAATTCTCGTTATACGCGACGGCGCTTGGGCGGACGGCAGCCGTTGTGGGCGCTGGGGGTGACATCCGAGATGGAGCCAACCTCAAGTCCAGCAGCCTGCAGCGAACGGATAGCCGTTTCGCGGCCCGAGCCCGGACCCTTTACGAAAACGTCAACCTTGCGCAGTCCATGCTCCTGTGCGCGCTTGGCAGCTGCTTCAGCAGCCATCTGTGCAGCGTACGGAGTTGACTTGCGCGAGCCCTTGAAGCCAACTTCACCGGCGGAAGCCCATGAAATGACTGCACCATTGGGATCCGTGATGGAAACGATGGTGTTGTTAAAGGTGCTCTTGATGTGCGCCTGGCCCAGCGCAATATTCTTTTTATCCTTGCGACGCGGCTTACGAACCGCGCCCCGAGTCTTTGGGGGCATTTTATTCTCCTACTAAAGTTTAATGAGGGGTCGGCATAAGCTAAAACCCACGCTTGCCAGATGGGTGAAAAGTGCTCTTGAGCATTTTCGGATCCGGCTGGCGGGTTTTACTTGCCGGCCTTCTTCTTGCCTGCGACGGTACGCTTCGGACCCTTGCGGGTGCGTGCGTTGGTCTTCGTGCGCTGGCCATGCACGGGCATGCCACGACGGTGGCGGATACCCTGGTAGCTGCCAATTTCCACCTTGCGGCGGATGTCAGCTGCTACTTCGCGGCGAAGGTCACCCTCAACCTTGTAGTTACCCTCGATGTTGTCACGCAACTGAACGAGTTCAGCGTCAGAAAGGTCCTTGACACGGACGTCCGGGGAAATACCCGTTTCGGCCAGGACATTCTTTGCACGGGTCTTGCCCACGCCGTAGATGTATGTAAGCGCTACTTCCAGCCGCTTTTCGCGGGGAAGGTCTACGCCAGCGAGACGTGCCATATTTGGCTGCTCCTATGTGTAAACCGGAGGTCGTAGACAGTACACCCGCACATTTTATCGATGCGGCCCTGGCCTCCGACCAGGGGTCCATTGAAACGGTTGCGGATTACTCCGCCTTCGTCCAACTTGTGCTGCCTTATTAATTTACTTGCGTGAGCAAAAGCCCGGGGTCCTGCCTCAGAGAGGAAGGATTAGCCCTGGCGCTGCTTGTGGCGCGGGTTCTCGCAGATCACCATGACTCGACCGTTACGGCGAATCACCTTGCACTTATCGCAGATCTGCTTGACGCTCGGCTTGACCTTCATGGCATTCCTTTGCGTGATTGCAGTTGTGGTTATTTGTAGCGGTAGACGATACGACCACGGGTAAGGTCGTACGGGCTCAGCTCCACCACAACTCGGTCCTCAGGAAGGATACGAATATAGTGCTGGCGCATTTTTCCTGAGATATGGGCAAGAACGATGTGCTTGTTCGTCAGCTCAACACGAAACATCGCGTTGGGCAGCGCTTCAGTCACAACGCCCTCGATCTCAATGACCCCGTCTTTCTTGGCCATATCCTCCGCTAACTTTGTTGCGCCGACGTAGGCAGCCCCTGTAGGGACTGGTTTCAGATCGGCGTTCGATTGCTACTAATTATTGTTTGTCCGCATGCATCCGGAGCGAATGGCTCAACGCCAAGTCCCGCCGGGCACCCCACAATAGAGCAGGCACAGACAACCAACAACCTACTCTAGTGCAATCTGGCAAATATGTTAAATTGACCCCTCAGGCGCCGGTCCCGGGAACGGCAGCAGCGTGCCCGTTGGAGTCGACACCGGTTCCGCCTGCGCGACGCCGTCGAGAATGGCCAGGCGCACAGCCTCAGCCGCAGCACTTTGGAGTTCGATGAGCGCGGCAATCGGCACGTCAGGATGGGGCACCAGTTTGTTGGCACAGGTGGCCAGGGCAAAGATCGTGTCACCGTCCGCCAGTGTGTGGACGGGATTGAGCGCCCGGGCCATGCCCGCATGGGCTGCGGTCGCCGTGCGCTTGGCCTCCGCCACCGTGAGCACGGCATTGGTCGCCACCACCACCAGCGTTGTGTTCAGCCCCTCCCCCGCCACGGGTGCGGTGGCACCGGGCCGCCACGGGATGCCGGCAGCATTCACCACGGCAAGGGCTCCCACCACGATGTGTCCGTTCGCCCCTGTCAGGTGGACGGATGCCGTACCCAGGCCACCCTTGAACCGGCCGGCCCCAATGGCCGCTCCGGTCCCGGCACCTGCATTCCCGCGGACGACGTCGGCCCCTTCAGTTGAGCCCGCAGCGTCCAGCGCCGCTTCGTAGCCCATCGCGGCGTTGGGCCGGGCTGAGAAGTCGCCGCCGCGGCCCAGGTCAAAGATGGCTGCGGCGGGAACTATGGGCACAACCCCGCCGGGCACAGGGAAGCCGCGCCCATTTTCCTCGCACCAGCGCTGCACCCCGCCGGCGGCTGCCAAACCATAGGCGCTGCCGCCCGTCAGTGCCACGGCATCCACGGTGGGCACCATGGTTGTGGGATCCAGTGCGTCAGTCTCATGTGTTCCGGGTCCGCCGCCGCGGACGTCAACGGACCCGATGGTGCCCGCCGGCGGCAGGACAACGCTGACGCCCGTGAGCCATCCGCCGCCGCGGCGTTGGGCCTGTCCGACGCGGATGCCCGGCACATCAGTGATGGACCCGACGGTGTGGCTGGGGGGAACTGCTCCGGCAGTGCCGCGGGAAGAGCCCGCCGGCTCCCCTGCCGCCGGATGCTTCCGTGCTGCCGGAAATTCGTGTGCTGAGTTGTCGTGGGACATTTGCCGTGCTCCTTCGCTGCCGCCGGACGCCGTGTCCCTCGATTATGTCCGCGTCCGGGCCCGGGCACCACATCCGCAAACAGGTGCCCTGCACGAAACAGCGCCTGCCCCGCGAATCAGCTGTTGCCCAACAGCTGGTTCGCGGGGCAGGCGCTGTTTCGTGCAGCGTGTGCGGCGGCACCGGCGGGATCGGCCGGATCAGCCGCCGGCGGCGCTGTGGCCCTTAGAGGTAAGGCTTGACGTTGTCTTCGTAGGACTTGGTGATTGAGGCCGACGCTGTGGCGAACGCCGTTGCCGGGTCCGCCTTGGCCAGCAGGATCTGTTCCAGCGCCGTGGTCAGGTCCTTGTCGCCGTTGGGGACAAAGACGCGGCCCCAGTCCTGGACCCGGGTTGTGGCAAGCTGGTCCACTGCCGTGCGGAACTGCGGGGTCTTGGCGTAGACGGCCTGCATGGTATCGCCCTCGAGCGCCGAGGTGCGCACCGGCATGTAGCCGGTGTTGGAGGAGAAGTACGCCGTGTTCTCTGCATTGGTCAGGAACTTCAGGAACATGCCGGCGGCCAGCTGCTGCTCCGGCGATTTGCCGGCGGGGATGGCCAATCCGGTACCGCCGGTGGGGCAGGCGGCTCCTTGCGGGCCTTCGGGCAGGAAGCCCGTGCCGATGCCGAACTGGGCGGACTCGATGATACCGGAGAGGGAACCCGTGGAGGCAATGGTGCAACCCGTGAGTCCTGCCCCAAAGTCAGCTACCTGGTCCTTGGCTGTGACCACGGCACTCTTGTCGTCGTAGATGATCTTCTGGAGGTAGCCGGCCGCCTCGAGCGCTTCGGGCGTGTCCAGGGTCATGGTCCAGTCCTTGGAGTAGGCGCCGCCGGCGCCCCACAGCATGTTGCAGAACCACCAGGCAGTCCATGAGGTGCCTTTGCCCAAGCCCAGCGGCGTTACCCCGCCGGCGGCCTGGATCTTCGGCGCCCACTCATCAAATTCGGTCCAGGTCTTCGGCGCACGGTCGGGCAGACCGGCCTTTTCCCACACTGACTTGTTGTAGTAGAACAGTGGCGTGGAACGTGCGTAGGGCACGGCCCAGTGCGAGCTCGAGTACTCATAGTCGTTGTACAGGGTGGTGTTGAAGTCGTCAGTGCCGAACTCCAGGTGCTTGGCCAACTGGTCCAGCGGCAGGATCTGGCCGTTGATCATGTAGCGGAACCACCACACGTCACTGGCAATGACCAGGTCGGGGACGTTGCTGGATCCCGATGCAGCCTGGAATTTCTGGGCCACCTCGTCGTAGTTTGCACCGGCAGTGACCAAAGTGACCTTGATGCCGGTCTCCTTGGTGAAGTCCGCAATCATTTTACTTTCGAGGTCCTTGGACGTGCCGGGGTGGTTTGACCACCAGGTGATCTCCGTGGCCGGGGTGATGGAAGCCCAATCGACAGCCTCATCGCTGGCAGCTCCCCCAGCCTCGCCCACGGCGGGCCCGCCGCAGGCGGCCAGTGCCGCCGTGCCGCCCACCAGGGCCGCAAGCTGCAGCAGTTGGCGCCGGTTCAGGTTTGCAAACGGTGAAGCGGTCATGATTCTCTCCTTGATGAGGTTGCCTGTCCGCATGATTGTTGCGATTTCCAGGCGTAGTTGACACGCGCCTGCGCTTGCAGGCCACGTCGGGGCAAATGAAAGCTGTGGGGCCTCAGCCCGTCACGGAGCCGGCGGTGAGGCCGGAAACGATGCGGCGCTGCAGCAGGAAGAACACGATCAGAACGGGAACGGTGATCAGCACGGTGCCCGCCATGAGGACACCCCAGTTGGTGACGCCGTCGTTATTTTGCAACAGGGTAAGGCCCACCGGAAGTGTCATCATTTCGGCCTTGTCCACGACCAGCAGGGGCCACAGGTATTCGTTCCATTCGGCAACGATGGAGACCAGCGCCACGGCGGCGATCGTGGGCGCCGAGATCGGGACCACGAACCGCCACAGCCTGGTCCAGTGGCTGGCACCGTCCAAGGCGGCGGCCTCCAGGATGGAGACCTCCAGGGTCAGGAAATGTTGGCGGAACAAGAAGGTGCCGAAGGCGCTGGCCAGTCCCGGCACAATCAAGCCCTGGTAGGTGTTGATCCAGCCAAGGTCCGAGATCAGCGTGTAGTTCGGGATGATCACGATCTGCTGGGGCACCAAAAGTGCAAAGACCACCAGGCCAAACACAAACTTCTTGAACGGAAAGTCCAGGAACACGACGGCGTAGGCGGTGGTCAGACCCAGCATGATCTTCAAGCCGGCACCGACGATCGTGGTGATCAGGGAGTTGATGAAGAAGTTGCCAAAGGGGACCGCATCCAGGGCCCCAATGTAGTTGGACAGGTCGAAGCTCTCCGGCAACCACTGGATCGGGACCGTGTAGATTTCCGTTTGTTCCTTGAAGCTTGCCAGCATCATCCACACAAGCGGCAGAATCATGGTTGCGACGGCGAGCAGCATCAACAGGTAGCCGCCGACGCGGGGTTTGGCCGCAGCCGACCTTCGGGCATCCCTGCCGGCCGTGCCGCTGCCGGCCGTGCCCGGCCGCATGTCAGCAGGCGTCACCATGGTTTTCCCTCTCTCATCGAGGCTCATCAGTAGTGCACCTTCTTCTGGACATACAGCATTTGCACAGCCGTGACCGCCAGCAGGACGAGGAACAAGATGGTTGCGATGGCCGAGGAATATCCTGCCTGGCCGGCCCCGAAACCCTCCTGGTAAATCTGGTACATCATGGTGGTGGTGCCCTCCAGCGGGCCGCCCTTCGTCATGGCCTGGATGATGTCAAAGGACTGCAGCGAACTGAGCAGGGTTGTGATCGAGAGGAAGAACGTTGTCGGTCCCAGCAGCGGCAGCACCACGTTGCGGAAGGTGGAGAAGGCCCCGGCACCGTCCAAGTTGGCGGCTTCGAGCAGGTCCCGCGGCACAGCCTGCAACGCTGCGAGGTAAATCAAGGCCACATAGCCAAGGTTCTTCCACAGGTACACGATGATGATCATGGGCAGTGCCCACTGCGGGTCGTTGTACCAGTCAGGTGAAGCAATCCCTAAGGCGCCCAGGACAGCCCCAATCACACCAAAATTTGGATCAAACACGAACAGCCAAAGCAGGCCGACGGCGATCCCGGACAGGACGTAGGGTGCCACAACGACTGTGCGGGCGAGCCCGGTGCCGCGCAGCTTTCTATTGAGCAACAGGGCCACGGCGAGACCGATCACCATGCCTCCCCCAACTGTCACCAGGGTGAAGACCACCGTAACCCTGACCACGTTGACAGTGGTTGGATCCGTGAACCAGTTGACGTAGTTGCCAATCCCCACGAAGCGCGCGGTTGCCGATCCGATGTTCCATTGCAACAGTGAGTACTGCAGCGACTGCACGAGCGGCTTGTACGTGAAGATGATCAACAGGGCCACGTTGGGCCCCCCAAAAAGCAGGAACAACAGCCACGACTTCCATGGCCTGCGGCGCTTGCGCTGCAGGACCACTCCCCCGCTCTTTTGTTGGCTGCCGCCGGGATTCGGCGTCAGGGCTGTGGTGGCCAGTTGCGCCATGTCCCTAGCTGCCCACCGAAACCGGGCGTTGCGAGGCCTGCACTGCCTCCGCTGCCGCAGCCCTGGCGGCCTGGATCAGCTCCGGATCATCGGTGCAGATCCCGTCCGCGCCCATGTCAAACAACTCACGCGCACGCTCGCTGTCATTGACTGTCCAGACCCAGGCCAGGAGACCGGCAGCGTGGATGGTTTCAATGTCCTCCTGGTCCAGCCCGCCCTCCCAGATCGAGACGCCTTCGCCGTTGTTGTTCAAGGCAAAGGCAATGGCTTCGGGCAGGCCGCGCGCGGCAAATTCTTCCTCCCCCGTGTCACCCGGCAGGAGCGCGCGGAGCTTGTCGAGCCTGCCGATGCAGAGCGGGTACACCGTTGCTTCGGGAACCTTCCCGACCAATTCGGCCAGGGCATTCCAGTCCGCTGATGAGGCAAACCAGTCAAGTCCGGCAATGCCTGCCACGACCTCAGCGACCGGCCCTGTAGAGGCCGCGTCCTTGAGTTCAATGTTGACACGCACCTTGCCGGCGGCCAGCTTCAGCACCTGCGCGAGCGTGGGCACATATTGCCCGCCGCCTGCGTCCAACAGGCCCAGCTGGCGGGCCGTGAACTCCGTAATGCTGCCCGTGCCGTTGGTGGTGCGGTCGGCTGTGTCGTCGTGAATGACGACCGGGATCCCGTCTGCCGACAGGTGGACGTCAAGTTCGATGCCGTCAACCCCCAGTTCAACGGCACGGGAAAAAGCGGACAGCGTGTTCTCCGGGAGGTGCGCTGAAACCCCTCGGTGGGCATAGATGCGCATATGTTGGCACTCCTTGCAATGGTGGTCAGAGGGGCAGTCCACACCCTGTCGGCGTGTGTCCCTTCGGCTTCAGTGACCAAACTACGGAGTGCAATGTCCATTTTGGTGGCGGCAAGGTGGACGGCAGGCAAACACGCCTAAAATTGTTGTGCCACATCAAAACTGAGCCACTCAGCCCCTTGCCAACCCCGTCCAGGGGCCGGGCCCCTGCGCACCTTCGAGGAGTGCCCGCCCAAAAACAAACCAACCCGCAGTTGTGGTCGTAAAACACTTGAATTCGAGGTGTTTTGCGACCACAACTGCGGGTTGGTTGGTTGCAGAAAAGGGTGGGCCAGAGCAGTGGGCCAGAGCAGAGGCCCAGAACAGAGGGGGCTGGTGCCTAGTCCAGCGGCACGGGGGTGACGCCCAACGGCGCAAGCCGCTCCGCACCGCCGTCGGCCGCTGTCAGGACCCAGATGCCCTTGGCGTGGACAGCCACGGAGTGTTCCCAATGGGCCGCGCGGGCCTTGTCAGCCGTGACAACTGTCCAGTCGTCCTGCAGCGTGATGGTTTCCAGCCCCCCGCGCACCAACATGGGCTCAAGGGCCAGGCACATGCCGGGCTTGAGCTTGGGGCCGCGGTGCTTGGACGAATAGTTCAGCACGTCCGGGGGCATGTGCATGGCGGAGCCGATGCCGTGGCCGACGTAATCTTCCAGGATGCCCAGTTCCTTGCCAGGTTGGGAGGTGACGTACTCGTCAATGGCATCGCCAATGTCGCCAACGTACTTGGCGGTGGCCATGGCGGCAATGCCACGCCACATGCTTTCCTCGGTGATGTCGCTGAGGCGGCGGTCGGCCGGGTCCTCGGCTGCGGGGCCGCCAACAATGGTGCTGCGGGCGGAGTCGGAGTGCCAGCCTTCAACGATGGCGCCGCCGTCGATGGAGATCACGTCACCGGCCTCGAGGACACGCGGGCCGGGGATCCCGTGGACCACTTCTTCGTTCACGGAGGTGCAGATGGTTGCCGGGAAGTCGTAGTAGCCAAGGAAGTTTGAGGTGGCCCCGGCCTTCTTTAGCTCCGCGGCGAAAATGGCATCCAATTCACCTGTCGTGACGCCCGGGGCGACGGCAGCAATGGTGGTGTTCAGCGCAGCGTCAAGAATGAGCCCGCTGCGGCGCATGATGCGCATCTGGTCGATGGTCTTGTATTCAATTTTTTGCTGGCCAAACGCCATGTAAGAACCCTTTCGTCAAAATGCCGGAGGGCTCCTCCCCAATAACGCGGGAAGGAGCCCTCCTTCACAACCCGGCACCTGTGCGGCACCGTTGATATTGCTTCCTGCCAAGTGGGGCAGGCTAGACGTTTTTGATGGCGTCCATAAGGCGTGCCGTCACGTCGTCCATCTCGCCCAAACCGTCAACCTTGGCCAGAATGCCGCGCTCCGCATAGCGGGACACTACAACCTCGGTTTGTTCACGGTAAAGATCAAGGCGGTGGCGGATGACCGCTTCGGTGTCATCGCTGCGACCCGTCTCCAGTGCCCGCCCCAACAGGCGCTTGACGAGTTCTTCGTCGTCGGCAGTCAGCTGTACGACGACGTCGAGGCTTGCCTCAGCGGCGGCCAGGATGTCGTCGAGTTCATCCACCTGGGGTGAGGTGCGCGGGTAGCCGTCCAGGAGGAACCCGTCAGCAACGTCATCCTGGGCGAGCCGATCACGGACCATCCGGTTGGTGACACTGTCAGGGACGAAGTCACCGTTGTCGATGTATTTTTTCGCTTCCAGGCCAAGCGGTGTTTCACCCTTGACGTTGGCGCGGAAAATATCGCCGGTGGAGATGGCAACAATGCCAAGCTCCCCACAGATTCGTTCGGCCTGTGTGCCTTTGCCTGACCCGGGAGGTCCAATAATCAGCATTCTTGTCATCGCAGTAGCCCTTCGTAGTGACGTTGCTGTAGTTGCGCATCAATCTGCTTGACCGTCTCCAAACCAACACCAACAACAATGAGGATGGAGGTGCCGCCGAACGGGAAGTTCTGGTTGGCTCCGACCATCACCAGGGCGATGAGCGGAATCAAGGCGACAATGCCCAGGTACATCGAGCCCGGGAGCGTGATGCGTGAAATAACGTACTGGAGGTAGTCCTGTGTGGGACGTCCCGCACGGATGCCGGGGATGAACCCGCCGTACTTCTTCATGTTGTCGGAGACTTCTTCGGGGTTGAAGGTGATCGCGACATAGAAGTAGGTGAACCCGATGGTGAGCAGGAAGTACATCAACATGTAGATCGGGTGGTCACCACGGGTGAGGTAGTTGTTGACCCATTCAATCCAGGCCGGTGCATCTGCCCCGTTTGCCGGTGTGGCGAACTGGGCCACGAGAGCCGGCAGGTACAGCATCGAGGAGGCAAAGATGACCGGGATAACGCCGGCCATGTTGACCTTGATCGGGATGTAGGTGCTGGTTCCGCCCATGGTGCGGCGGCCGACCATGCGCTTGGCGTACTGAACAGGAACCCGTCGTTGGGACTGCTCAACAAAGACGACCAGCGCCACAACCAACAGACCGATGACCATGACCATCAGGAAGGTGCCCCAACCCTGGGTCTTCAGGATGGCGCCCAAGGAGGTAGGGAACATTGCCGCAATGGCAACGAAGATCAACAGGGACATGCCGTTGCCGACGCCCTTTTCGGTGACGAGCTCGCCCATCCACATGATCAAGCCGGAACCGGCGGTCAAGGTGATGATGAGCAGCAGGATCGTGACCAAGTTGTCGTTGGGGATCAACGCGCCAGGACTTCCAGCGGCACCACAGCCGGAAAAGAGTTGCCCGGACCGTGCCAGTGTCACCAGGGTTGTGGCGTTGAGCAAGCCCAAGGCAATGGTCAGGTAACGCGTGTACTGGGTCAGTTGTCCCTGGCCCTGTGCACCTTCAAGGTGCAGTTCCTGGAAGCGGGGGATCACAACACGCAGCAGCTGCACGATGATGCTCGCCGTAATGTAGGGCATGATGCCCAAGGCAAAAATGGAAACCTGCAGCAAGGCGCCGCCGCTGAACAAGTTGACGAGCTGGTAGATGCCCTGGCTTGTGTCAGCAGCATTCACGCACTGTTGGACATTTCGGTAATCAATTCCAGGCGAGGGGATAAAAGCACCCAGGCGGAAGATGGCAAGAATTCCCAGCGTGAACAACAACTTGCGTCGCAGATCAGGCGTGCGAAAGGCGCGGCCAAATGCGGATAGCAAGCGTCCTCCTGATGTCTAGTAATGGCGTTGGCTTCTGAAATGAAGCCCAAGGAAAGAGTCTAGTGGGTGATCTGACTCTCTTTGAAACTGTGACCGTCGAACAAACCCGAAGACTCGCCCAAAATGACACACGCCCAACAAAACGAAAGACCCCTGGCGGGCGGAACATGAGCTCCGCCCACCAAGAGTCTAGTCGCTAGATGTGCGCAATTGTGAACTTTCTACAGTTCAGTGGTGGTGCCACCTGCAGCAGTGATCTTCTGTACTGCGCTGGTGGAGAACGCGTCGGCGGCGATATCAACCTTGACGGTGATTTCGCCGGTGCCGAGCACCTTCACGAGCTGGTTCTTGCGAACCGCGCCCTTTTCAACCAATGCCTCGACGGTGACAACGCCACCTTCGGGGAAGAGCTCGTTCAGCTTGTCCAGGTTTACAACCTGGAACTCAACGCGGAACGGGTTCTTGAAGCCACGCAGCTTCGGCAGGCGCATGTGCAGCGGCAACTGGCCGCCGGCAAAGCCAGCCTTGACCTGGTAGCGGGCCTTGGTACCCTTGGTACCGCGACCAGCGGTCTTACCCTTGGATCCTTCACCACGGCCGACACGGGTTTTAGCCGTCTTGGCACCGGGTGCGGGACGCAGGTGGTGGACCTTCAGTGCGTTCTGCTTTTCAGCAGTTTCAGTAGTCTTCTCAGCCACTTTACTTCGTCTCCTCAACCTTGATCAGGTGCGGAACCGTGTTGATCATGCCAACAGTCACTGCGTCAGCCGAGCGGACAACAGTGTGACCGATGCGCTTGAGACCCAGTGAGCGAAGGGTATCCTTCTGGAACTGCTTGGCGCCAACGACGCCCCTAACCTGAGTGATTTCCAGCTTCTTTTCGGAAACCTGAACATTCTTCGGTGTAGTCATTACAGACCTGCCTTTTGCATATTGCGCAACAGCACAGCCGGAGCAACTTCGTCCAAAGGCAGGCCGCGGCGAGCCGCAACAGCCTTGGGATCTTCCAGGCCCTTCAAGGCAGCAACAGTTGCGTGAACAATGTTGATGGCGTTGGAGGAACCCAGTGACTTGGACAGCACGTCATGGATGCCAACGCATTCCAGGATGGCGCGGACCGGGCCACCGGCAATAACACCTGTACCAGCAGCAGCCGGACGCAGCAGAACGACGCCGGCAGCGGCTTCACCCTGTACGCGGTGCGGGATGGTCTTGCCAATCATGGGAACGCGGAAGAAGGACTTCTTGGCTTCTTCAACACCCTTGGCAATAGCTGCGGGAACTTCCTTGGCCTTGCCGTAGCCGACGCCAACCAGGCCGTTGCCGTCACCAACGATGACGAGCGCGGTGAAGCTGAAGCGACGACCACCCTTGACAACCTTGGCAACGCGGTTGATGTTGACAACGCGCTCGATGAACTGGCTCTTTTCAGCCTCGCGTCCACCGTCGCGCCCACGGCCACGGCCACCGTCGCGACCGCCTTCGCGGCCTCCACGAGCACCGTCGCGGCCGCCACGGCCACGGGCGTTATCGGCGCCTGCAGCTGTCTCGGTCTTCGCGGCTGCACCGTCAGTTGCAGTTGCTTCTGACACAGTGTTCTCCTTGTTAATGTTCTCGGTCACAGTGCCAGACCGCCTTCACGTGCGCCATCAGCAATGGCTGCGACACGGCCGTGGTAGCGGTTACCGCCACGGTCGAAGACAACAGCTTCAATGCCGGCAGCCTTGGCACGCTCTGCAACGAGCTCACCAACGCGCTTGGCCTTGGCGGTCTTGTCGCCGTCGAAGGCGCGCAGATCGGCTTCCAGGGTCGATGCCGACGCCAGGGTCAGCCCCTGGGTGTCATCGATGACCTGCACGAATACGTGGCGGGCTGAACGGTTGACCACGAGACGCGGACGTACAGTGGTGCCGCTGACGCGCTTGCGAACGCGCAGGTGACGACGGCCGCGTGCTGCGGCCTTGGACTTTCCTCTTACGGACAGTGCCATGTTACTTACCAGCCTTTCCGACCTTGCGGCGGATGATTTCGCCGGCGTAGCGTACGCCCTTACCCTTGTACGGGTCGGGCTTGCGCAGCTTGCGGATGTTGGCAGCAACTTCGCCCACCTGCTGCTTGTCAATGCCTGACACGGAGAGCTTAGTGGGGCTCTCGACTGTCAGTGTGATGCCCTCGGGTGCCAGAATGGCAACCGGGTGGCTGTAACCAAGAGCGAACTCCAGGTCCTTGCCCTTGGCGACTACACGGTAACCGGTACCAACAATTTCCAGCTTCTTCTCGTAGCCAGCAGTGACACCGATGATCAGGTTGTCAATGAGGGTGCGAGTCAAACCGTGGAGTGAACGCGAGTTGCGCTCATCGTTGGGGCGGCTGACCGTGACGGTGCTTTCTTCGAGTGCAACCGTGATGGGGCTGGCAACAGTGAGTTCCAGCGTTCCCTTCGGGCCCTTGACGGAAACCAGGTTGTCATCAACCTTGACCTCGACGCCGGCAGGCACGGAGATGGGGAGACGTCCAATACGTGACATAGTTCTTTCCCTTCTCTCTCTACTACCAGACGTAGGCGAGGACTTCCCCACCCACGCCCTTCTTGGCAGCCTGACGGTCGGTCAAAAGACCTGAAGACGTCGACAGGATGGCGACACCCAACCCACCCAACACGTTGGGGAGGTTTGTGGACTTTGCGTAAACGCGCAGTCCGGGCTTGGAAATGCGGCGCAGGCCGGCGATTGAACGCTCGCGTGCAGGTCCGTACTTCAAGTCGATGGTCATCTTCTTGCCAACCTCAGCGTCTTCAACCTTCCAGGCAGTGATGTAACCCTGTGCCTTGAGGATGTCGGCGATGTGGCCCTTGAGCTTGCTGAACGGCATGGACACTGTGTCGTGGTGTGCCGAGTTTGCGTTGCGCAGACGCGTAAGCATGTCTGCGACAGGATCTGTCATTGTCATTTGGGCGCTTGCCCTTCCTCGTAACGGTTTCCTTCGCGTGGCACTGAAGGGGTGAAATCAGATTTCAACACTTCATGCCCGCCGAACGGACCTGTTACGTAGATTATTTATCTTCGGATTTGAACGGGAAGCCAAGCGCCTTGAGCAGCGCGCGGCCTTCGTCATCTGTCTTGGCTGTGGTAACGACGGTGATGTCCATGCCGCGGGGGCGGTCAATGGAATCCTGGTCGATCTCGTGGAACATAACCTGTTCGGTCAGACCGAAGGTGTAGTTGCCGTTGCCGTCGAACTGCTTGCCGCTGAGGCCGCGGAAGTCGCGGATACGGGGCAGTGCGAGGGTGACCAACCGGTCAAGGAATTCCCACATGCGGTCTCCACGCAGAGTTGCGTGGCAACCGATCGGCATGCCTTCGCGCAGCTTGAACTGTGCAATCGACTTGCGGGCCTTGGAAACCTGGGGCTTCTGGCCGGTGATGGCTGTGAGGTCACGGACGGCGTGGTCGATAAGCTTGGAGTCCTTTGCGGCATCTCCAACACCCATGTTGACAACAACCTTCACCAGGCGCGGAACCTGGTTGACGTTCCCGTAGCTGAATTCCTCGATCAAGGACGCCTTGATTTCCGCTGCGTAGCGGGCCTTCAGGCGAGGAGTGATCGTGTTCTCTGCAACTGAGGCGCTCATGGCAGGTCCTTCCCTGAGGTCTTGGCAACGCGGATGCGTACTTGACGCTCGCGGCCATCGCGCTCAACGGTGTCGATGCGGTAGCCAACGCGAGTCGGCTTCTTCGTGGACGGATCCACTACAGCAACGTTGGAGATGTGAATGGGTGCCTCGACTGTCTCGATGCCACCAGTGTTGGTGCCACGTTCGGTCTGACCGGCCTTGGTGTGCTTGGTAACACGGTTGACGCCCTCGACCAACACGCGGTTGGTTTCGGAGTACACCTTCAGGACCTTGCCCTGCTTGCCACGGTCGCCGCCACGTTCAGCCTTGGCGCCTGTGATGACCTGAACCAGGTCACCCTTCTTGATCTTTGCCATAAGTTACAGCACCTCCGGAGCCAACGAGATGATCTTCATGAACTTCTTGTCACGAAGTTCACGGCCGACCGGGCCGAAGATACGGGTACCGCGGGGGTCCCCGTCAGTCTTGAGAAGCACTGCTGCATTCTCATCGAACTTGATGTAGGAACCATCCGCACGGCGGCGTTCCTTCTTGGTGCGAACGATGACAGCCTTGACGACGTCACCCTTCTTTACGTTACCGCCGGGAATTGCATCCTTGACGGTGGCGACAATGGTGTCGCCAATACCTGCGTAGCGGCGCCCAGATCCACCGAGAACGCGGATGGTCAAGATTTCCTTGGCCCCCGTGTTGTCGGCGACCTTAAGCCGCGACTCCTGCTGAATCACTAGTATCTCCTGTTCGTCGCGCCGGTTCTTGGCCATACAAACTTCTATGGACAAGCCTTGCGGAACGTATTGTTCGGGATGTCTCTCGACGTGCCTGGATTTTGCCAAAACACGCCTAAATACCTCATGCCAACTGCACTTTCCGCACCGGCTGCATGGAAAAATTCCATGACCGAACGGAAGTTTGTAGTGGCACGAGTATTTACGAGGAAATTGCACACCTGACTGCCGCGACCGAAAACGGTCACACAGAAAAAGCGCAGCAATAAATAATCCTAGCACGACGGCGGAACCTGGCCGTACGCTGCCGGCCCGCCAAAAGCGTTACCTCCCCCACACCACGCACCTTCGCGCTGGTATCGGCATTCTCTCGGCACTATCCGACAACCGGCCGCGGCGGCCTTATTGTCTCCTTTACGTCGCCTACGAGAACACCGGCACCAGCGCTGATTCTCGGCGTCACGCCGTCGAGCATCGGGGTGTTAAACGGCGTTGGGCCCGCCGCCACAAGTGGCAACGGGCCCAACAATTTAGTACTCAGCCACGCACAGGTGCGTGAACCGCCTACTTGGCCTTTTCGAGGATCTCGACGAGGCGGAACCGCTTGGTGGCGGACAGCGGGCGAGTCTCGCTGATGATGACCAGGTCGCCGATGCCGGCGCTGTTCTCTTCATCGTGAGCCTTGTACTTCTTGTTGCGTCGCAGAACCTTGCCGTACAGGGCGTGCTTGACGCGGTCTTCGACCTCGACAACGATGGTTTTGTCCATCTTGTCGGAGACGACGAAGCCGCGAAGCTTCTTGCGATCGCCGCGGACAACAGTCTCCGCGGCTTCAGTGTTGTTTACAGAATCGCTCACTTGGCGTCCTCCTCGGGTGTTTCAGCCTTCTTGGAGGCCTTTTTGGCTTCCTTGTCAGCCTTCTTGGAGGCCTTCTCCACGGGTGCAGCGGCAACCACGTCCGGGCGAATGCCCAGCTCGCGTTCGCGCAGCACCGTGTAGATGCGGGCGATGTCGCGCTTTACAACGCGCAACCGTCCGTGGCTTTCCAGCTGGCCGGTGGCCGACTGGAAGCGCAGGTTGAACAGTTCCTCTTTAGCCTTACGGAGCTCTTCGCCCAGACGTGCGTTATCGAACCCGTCAAGCTGTGCAGGGGCAAGTTCCTTGGAACCAATGGACATCTCTACTCACCACCTTCGCGACGCACAATGCGTGCTTTCAACGGCAGCTTGTGGATTGCCAGGCGCAATGCCTCGCGTGCTACCTCTTCTGATACACCGGAGAGTTCAAAAAGAACACGGCCGGGCTTGACATTTGCGATCCACCACTCGGGCGAACCCTTACCGGAACCCATGCGGGTTTCGGCAGGCTTCTTCGTCAAGGGACGGTCAGGGTAGATGTTAATCCACACCTTGCCACCACGCTTGATGTGACGGGTCATGGCGATACGAGCGGACTCGATCTGGCGGTTGGTTACATATGCAGGCGAAAGAGCCTGAATGCCCCACTCACCAAACGAAACCGTGGTACCGCCAGTAGCCTGCCCGGAACGACCCGGGTGGTGCTGCTTGCGGTGCTTTACTCGACGTGGGATAAGCATTTAAGCCTGTCCTCCTTCTACTGCCGGAGCCGCAACCTCTGCAGCTACAGGAGCCTGAACCGGGGCAGCTGCCTCGGTGCGCTCAGGACGGTCGTTGCGACGACGGTCGCCACCGGCACGGGGACCGCGGGCTCCGCGGTCATCGCCGTCACGGCGCGGGCCGCGGCCACGGGCAGGAGCAGCAGCTGCCTGGGCAGCCAGTTCCTTGGACGTGACATCGCCCTTGTAGATCCAGACCTTGACACCGATGCGGCCGAACACGGTCTTGGCTTCGAAGAAGCCGTAATCGATGTTGGCGCGCAGGGTGTGCAGGGGCACACGACCTTCGCGGTAGAACTCGGTGCGTGACATTTCAGCGCCACCCAAGCGACCAGCACAAGCGACACGGATGCCCTTGACACTGCCGGTGCGCTGAGCGGACTGCATTGCCTTCTTCATCGCGCGGCGGAAAGCCACACGTGAAGTCAGCTGCTCGGCGATGCCCTGGGCAACAAGCTGAGCGTCTGCTTCCGGGTTCTTGACTTCCAGGATGTTCAGCTGAACCTGCTTGCCGGTGAGCTTTTCAAGCTCGCCGCGGATGCGGTCTGCTTCTGCTCCACGGCGACCGATGACAATACCGGGGCGTGCTGTGTGGATATCCACACGAACACGGTCACGGGTGCGCTCGATCTCAACCTTGGAAATGCCGGCGCGATCCATGCCCGTGGACATGAGTGCGCGGATCTGGATGTCTTCCTTTACGAAGTCCTTGTACCGCTGGCCGGGCTTGTTGCTGTCCGCGAACCAGTGTGAACGGTGATCCGTGGTGATCCCGAGTCGGAATCCGTGCGGGTTTACTTTCTGTCCCACTTAGCGAACCTCCTCTTTCTCGGGTGTAGCGACAACCACAGTTACGTGGCTGGTGCGCTTCTTGATCTGGAACGCACGACCCTGAGCACGCGGCTGGAACCGCTTCATGGTCGGGCCTTCGTCAACGAAGATTTCGCTGATGTACAGATCGTTCTCGTTGAACGCGACGCTGTCGCGATCTGCCAGAACGCGGGCGTTAGCCACTGCGGACTGGACTACCTTGAATACCGGCTCCGAAGCTGCCTGTGGGGCAAACTTCAAAATCGCCAATGCCTCATTCGCCTGCTTGCCACGAATCAGGTTGACGACGCGCCGGGCCTTCATAGGCGTTACGCGCAGATGACGCGCACTTGCCTTGGCTTCCATTGCTATCTCTCTCTCGTCTTAGCCGTAAATGCAGGCGCCTAGCGGCGCTTGCCCTTACGGTCGTCCTTGACATGGCCGCGGAATGTCCGCGTGGGGGCGAATTCGCCGAGCTTGTGCCCGACCATCGACTCGGTAACAAACACGGGGATGTGCTTGCGTCCGTCATGCACGGCGATCGTGTGACCCAACATATCGGGGACGATCATCGAGCGGCGGGACCAGGTCTTAATTACGTTCTTGGTACCCTTTTCGTTCTCCCGAGCTACCTTAACAAAGAGGTGCTGGTCAACGAAGGGACCCTTCTTCAGGCTACGTGGCATGTCTCCAGGCTCCTATCGCTTGTTCTTGCCAGTACGGCGGCGACGAACAATCAGCTTGTCGCTCTCTTTGTTGGGACGGCGGGTACGGCCTTCGCGCTTACCGTTCGGGTTGACCGGGTGTCGTCCACCGGAGGTCTTACCTTCACCACCACCATGCGGGTGATCAACAGGGTTCATGACAACACCGCGGACGGTCGGGCGTACGCCCTTCCAGCGCATACGGCCAGCCTTGCCCCAGTTGATGTTCGACTGCTCAGCGTTGCCAACTTCGCCGATGGTCGCGCGGCAGCGCGCATCAACGTTGCGGATTTCGCCGGAGGGCAGACGCAACTGGGCGAACTTGCCTTCCTTGGCTACGAGCTGAACAGAGGCACCAGCTGAACGAGCCATCTTGGCACCGCCGCCGGGACGCAGCTCCACAGCGTGGATAACAGTACCCACGGGGATGTTGCGCAACGGGAGGTTGTTGCCAGGCTTGATGTCAGCTGCGGCGCCGGCTTCCACGAAATCGCCCTGGCTGAGCTTGTTCGGGGCGATGATGTAGCGCTTGGTGCCATCAACATAGTGCAGGAGGGCAATGCGCGCTGTGCGGTTGGGATCGTATTCGATCTCAGCTACACGGGCGTTGACGCCATCCTTGTCGTGACGACGGAAGTCAATCAGACGGTAGGCACGCTTGTGGCCACCACCCTTGTGACGAGTCGTGATACGACCAGTGTTATTGCGGCCACCCTTTTTGGGCAGGGGACGGACCAGAGACTTCTCCGGCGTCGACCGCGTGATTTCTGTGAAGTCGGCAACGCTCGAGCCGCGACGGCCCGGGGTTGTCGGCTTGTATTTACGGATTCCCATAGTATATTTCCTCGTTAAAGTGGTCTCCGCTTAAGAAAGCGGACCGCCGAAGATGTCAATCGTGCCCTCGCGAAGGGAGACAATGGCGCGCTTGGTGTTCTTGCGCTGTCCCCATCCGAACTTGGTGCGCTTACGCTTACCGGCACGGTTGATGGTGTTGATCGAGTCGACCTTGACGGAGAAAATTTTCTCCACGGCCAGCTTGATCTCGGTCTTGTTCGAGCGGGGGTCGACCAGGAAGGTGTATTTGCCTTCGTCGATCAAGCCGTAGCTCTTTTCCGAGACGACGGGTGCAAGCACTACGTCGCGCGGATCCTTGATGGTGACGGCGCTCACTTGGCGTCCTCCTCAATAGTCTGGGCAGCTTCGCCGCCGGCGGGAACAAAGCCTGCGGCCTTGGCCTCCTCGACCGTTGCGAACCAAACCTCGGCCACAGTGGCGTCATACCAGCGTGAACCAGGCACGTGGTACTTCATGGAGTCCTTGTTGCCCTTGATGGTGCCCTGGGCATCATCTTCGGCTTCTTCAGAAACCAGGTCTTCAACCAGCAGCATGCTCGAGGCGAAAGCCTCAGAGGCGGCGCGGCCGGAGACGAAGACGTCGTAGGCAGCCCGTGTGAAGACAATGTCATCGGAAACGAGCACGTCGTAGGTGTTGAGCTGATCAACGTACAGGACGTGCAGGTTGGTGATGTTGCGGACGCTCAAGGCGGCAACGTCGTTGGCGCGCTCGATAACAACGAGCACGTTCCGGCGCGTTGTTACGGCAGCCAAGGTGGCCATTGCAACCTTGGTGGACGGCGTGGTGCCGGCAACCAGTTCAGCGATGACGTGGATACGGCCGTTGCGTGCCCGGTCGGAGAGGGCGCCGCGCAGGGCAGCAGCCTTCATCTTCTTGGGTGTGCGCTGGCTGTAGTCGCGAGGGGTCGGACCGTGGACAACGCCACCACCGGTCATGTGAGGGGCGCGGATGGAACCCTGACGGGCACGACCTGTACCCTTCTGAGCATGCGGCTTGCGGCCTGCACCGGATACTTCGGCGCGGGTCTTGGTCTTGTGGGTACCCTGGCGGGCAGCAGCAAGCTGAGCTACGACAACCTGGTGCAACAAGGGCACGTTGGTCTGTACGTCGAAGATCTCAGCAGGCAGGTCAACCTTTACAGTAGCCATTTACTTATGCTCCCTTCACGGCGGTGCGTACGAATACGACCTGGCCGCGGGCGCCGGGAACGGCACCCTTGATCAGCAGCAGCGACTTCTCGGCGTCAACACCGTGAACCGTGAGGTTCATGGTGGTTACGCGCTCGGCACCCATACGGCCTGCCATGCGCATACCCTTGAAAACGCGGCCTGGGGTGGACGCGCCACCGATGGAACCGGGCTTGCGGTGGTTCTTGTGTGCACCGTGCGAGGCCGGGGCGCCGTGGAAGCCGTGACGCTTCATGACACCGGCAAAGCCCTTACCCTTTGAAGTGCCGACGACGTCGACCTTCTGGCCGGCTTCGAAGATCTCAACTGAGAGCTCCTGGCCGAGGGCGTAGGTGTCGGCGTCTGCGGTGCGCAGCTCGACGACGTGGCGGCGAGGCGTGACGCCTGCCTTTGCGAAGTGACCAGCCAAAGGCTTGGTTACCTTGCGAGGATCGATCTGGCCGTAGCCGATCTGGATCGCTACGTAGCCATCAACCTCTGCGTTGCGCAGCTGGGTGATGACATTGGAGTCGGCCTGGACGACAGTTACAGGAACAAGCAAGTTGTTCTCGTCCCAGACCTGGGTCATGCCGAGCTTCGTGCCCAGGATGCCCTTAGTGTTTCGGGTCGCGGTCATAGTTTCTCAGCACCTCCCTACAGTTTGATTTCGATGTTCACGTCGGCCGGCAGGTCGAGACGCATGAGCGAATCAACTGCCTTGGGCGTGGGATCAATGATGTCGATCAGTCGCTTGTGCGTGCGCATTTCAAAGTGCTCGCGGCTGTCCTTGTACTTGTGAGGCGAACGAATTACGCAGTAAATGTTCTTCTCGGTGGGCAGCGGCACGGGGCCTACTACCGTTGCGCCTGCGCGCGTGACCGTCTCAACGATCTTCCGGGCTGAAACATCAATAACCTCGTGGTCATATGACTTCAGCCGGATGCGGATTTTTTGTCCCGCCATGGCGTCGTGACTCTCTTTCCTGTAACGAAGCATCCTGTAGGAGCAATGCTGTTGACGTAAACGCTGTTTACTTTTCCTGTTCAAATGTGGCATTCACAGCCACGCTTCCAACGAACTGAATCCGGATAATTCCGGGTTCCTCAATCCATCGAAGCTCCGACCCCCGCGGTCGGGCGTGTCGCGAATAATTCACGCACGTACCCGCACTAACTATGCGAAGGAAGGTTATGTTTGGGCTTCAGCTTGGACCCTGCATCGAGCATTATCTCGACCGGGACACGAAAAAGCACTTGAACAACTCAATAAGTATGCCGGATTCTGCGGCTGAACGCGAATCGGGGCATGCACGTTGTTCACTGCTGCAGCGGGGAAATACCGCTCCGGGACCGTCCTTGACAGGCGTGAGATGCTACAGGCGTGAGTAAAGTCACGGGAGATGGCGGGGTGTCCGGGCCCTCAACCATGGGCTCAATGGCGGCAGTCCCCACCCACAGGGTTGGCGGGCGGTGGATCTCATTCTTTGCACTGAGCTGGTTTGGTGTGTGGATTGCTCAGCTGACGCCGGTGCAGCTCCTCCTCCCCCTGCAATTGGAGAAATTCCTCAACACCACTGATTGGGTTCAAAACGTCCTTGGCTTCGGCTACATTTCAGGCATCGCAGGTTCCTTTGCCCTCGTCGCCTACCCGCTTACCGGCGCACTCTCCGACCGCACCACGTCCCGTTTCGGCCGCCGTCGGCCCTGGATCGCTGCAGGGACGGCGGGCTTTGCCATCTCCCTGGTCTTCCTTGGCATTCAGACGTCCCTGCCGGGGATCGGGATCTGCTGGGTGGCGGCCAGCACGTTCTTTTGCGTCCTCACAGCGGCCTTGACGGCGGCGATCTCCGACCAGGTGCCGGTCGGCCAGCGCGGTTACGTGTCGGGCTGGATATCTGCGCCGCAGGCAATCGGCATCATCGCCGGCCTGGTGCTGGTGACAGCGTTGGGGCTGAGCACCTTCGGCGGCTATGCGCTCCTGGCGGGCCTGTTGGTGGTGCTTGGACTGCCATTTCTGCTCCTGGTGCCCGATGCCGTGCTCCCGCCGGGATTGGTGTCGCCGCTTACCTGGCGGTCCCTGCTGCAGGGCATGTGGATCAGTCCCCGGCTGTTCCCCGACTTTGGCTGGACCCTGCTGAGCCGTATTCTGGTGAACCTCGGCAACGCCTTTGGCACCAGCCTGTTGCTGTACTTCCTCATGTACGGCCTCAAGGTGCCCGACGCCGAGGGCTCGCTTATTCTGCTGACACTGATCTACATGCTCTTTGTGATTGTCGCATCGCTGTGGCTGGGCCGGCTCTCCGACAAATTGAGCCGGCGCCGCGTATTTGTGTTTGGTGCTTCCGTGCTCCAGGCCGCCGCCGCCTTGATCCTGGCCTTCGTCCCCAGCCTGGAGGCCGCCACCGTCGCGGCGGGCCTGCTGGGTCTGGGCTATGGGTGTTTCCTTTCGGTCGACCAGGCCCTGGCCACCGAAGTGCTGCCGGACCAGCTCTCCCGCGGCAAGGACCTGGGCATCATGAACATTGCCCTGACTGTGCCGCAGGCGTTCGCGCCCATGCTCGGGGCCCTGCTGGTCAGCGCCGTGGGCGGCTTCACCCTGCTCTTCGTGGTCTCCGGGGTCACCGCGCTGGCCGGGGCCTGGGCCGTGGGGCGGGTCAAGGGCGTCAGGTAAGCACGACGGCGCGTCCCGGCACCCGTTGCCTCCCCGCCCGGGTGCGGGTCGGCTGGCAGGGAGTTGCCGTCGTCGGCTGTCCCGGCCACCATCCCCGTCACGGCTGCGGCGGCGGGCCCTGCTGCCACTGCGGTGCGGGTGGCAGGGGTGCGGATTGCTGTGGCGCGTATTGCAGCGGCGGCGGACCCTGCTGCCATTGCGGCGCTCCGGCACCGTACGGGGGCGCCTGCCCGCCGGGCCCCGCGGGCACGCCGTCGTTCCCTTGTGGCTTCTTGCGGTTCAACCGCCAAATGGCGAAGGCAATCAAGCCCAAGGCCAGCAGCGCAAGCAATACGTACGTGAAGCCGCGCAGGTACCAAATGACAGCGGTTGCAACACCAACGGCGCCCCAGATGGTGAAGACGCGTTCGTCAAGCCCCATGCCAACGGCCAGCAGCGCCACAAAGACCAGCAGCGAAACGACCTGCTGCAGGGGGTCGCCGCTGAAGATGGTCAGGACACCACCCAGGCTCGCCGCAGCTGCCGCGGCCATGAGCAGTCCCTTGCCGGCCGGCGCCTGCTTGGCCCGGTAACGGATAACGGCCAGGGCGGCCAGCGCCATTGCCGTCCACTGGACGAACCAGTAGACGCCCAAGTCAACATAGACGCTGCAGGCCCAGAACCAGACAAACGCTGCGGCGATCACGGCCAAGTCCATGGCCAGGCGGCGGCGCGCTGCCGGAGCCTCGACACAGCCAAGCACGGCAACGGCTGTGAAGGCCGTTGCGCCCAGCAGCGCCGTCGTGTCATCGCCCAGGGTCCACAGCGCAAAGAAGGCGCCGCCACCCAGGGCCACGGAAATCAAGGCTCCGCGCTGCACCTGCGGGTCCCGGACCAGTGACAGCAGGATCATGCGCACCATGTACAGGGCGCCCACAACCACCACGAACCCGGCGAAGGACGCATAGCCCGGGCGCTCCACCAGATCGGAGACCTGGCTGCGGAAGAGGAATGCGGACAATAGCACCATGAGTGAGCCGGGCAGTGTCAGCCAAGAAATCTTCATGGCATGGGCACCGGCCAGGAGCGCCAGCCCCGCCACCAGCCACATCGCGGCAAAAATGCCGGTTGCCGCTGCACTGTCCACAATCGTGGCCGTGGCGAGGAAGCTGCCCGTGGCCACCAGCCAGTACCAGCGCATCTCAGGCGCGGCCGGCTCGCTGGTGCAGCGCCAGGCGACGGCGGCCACACACAGTCCGAGCAGAATCAGTGCCGTGGCACCGGGCCACATCACTGGTGCAATCACCGCCGCCCCGCCAATGACGGCAACAATGGCCAGGTAGGAGGCGCCGCGCTGCTTCAACCAGAGCTGGGCCGCCAACGCTGACACCGCCAGGACCACCAGTTCAACCGCAACCACCCACCGAAGCGCAGTGCCCTGGGGCTGGAAGCCGCGGGACTGGACTACATAGGTGAAGGGCACCAGGACCTGCGCTGCCAGCAGCAGCCACAACCCGGCCCGCAGGAGCTGCTCCTGCCCCACCTCCGCATTGAACCGCCCAGGCACGCCTGCAACATACTGCAACCCCAGCTGAAGCAGCAGCACTCCCGTCAACACCAGCGACACCACTGCGAGGTGGTCCGTCAGCTCCCGGACCACAATCCAGGCCAGCCCAAACACGGCAACCCTGGCGAGCAGGAAGTGCAGGCCCCTGAGGAGTCCGCTGCCCGCCCGGGCCGCGAGGAAGCCAGAGGTGGCGGCAAAGATCCCAACGACCACGGCCGCCTGCGGACGGTCGGCCAGTGACAGCAGCGAGAGCATGGCCAGCGCCCCGGGCGCTGCCCACAGCACCGCAGGCATGACGTCACTGCGCAAAGTGCCGGAGGCGGCAAGGGCAGCCACCGCCGCGGCCGCCAGCACCACAGCCGTCCGAGCCGGCCAGGGCCCAGGACCCGGTGCGAAGGCTGCCGGTGCCGCCACGAGAACAACGGCGGCCAGCGTCAGCCCGACGTCGACCGACATCCCGGCGACGGTCCGGCCCTGAACCGCCACCACCGTGAGGATCACCAGTTGCGGAAGCAGCGCCACGAGCAGCACGGTGCCAAGGCCTACCGCCGTGCCGGCGATGGCCGTGTCCGGATCGAATTCCCGCCACAGCTGGAAAAGTGCAATGGCCAGCAGCAGCGACACTGCCCTGGCCGCCCGCCAGTACGTCCAGCGGTGCAGGCTTCCCTTCTGCTTGTGCAACAGGCTGCCCGCGACCAGCAGGTAGGCCAGCCCCGCCGCCCAGGCAAGGCTTGCCCCGCCGGCGTCGAACACCGGTCCCGTGCACAGTGCCGCAATGGCAAGGTACGACGGCGCCACCAGCTCCGCGCCCGAGAATCCCCCGCCGCGGGGCAGCTTCGCCAAGGACAGCACGGCCGCGGCCACGCCCATGGCAAGGGCGGAAACCAGGAACTCCACCCGCAGCTGGGGAAGTGTCGGCGTTCCGAGGAAGGAAAAGTTGGCCTGGCCCGCGTAAGAGACCGAGAGCAGCACCACCAGGCCGGTTCCCACCACGGCCCAGGCTGCGGCCGAATAGCTGGTGGCCGGGTTGCCGGCACCAGACTTGGCCAGCATGGCATCGGCCAACAGTTGCGCGGCGGAGATCACCGCCATGACGGCGAGGATCAAGTGGGCCTTGCCCGGCTGGGCAGGGATGAAGTGCGCCAGGGCAGCCGCGGCAAATGCGCTCACCAACACCCGCGCCACAATCAGCATCGCATGCCCCACCGTGGTCTTCCTTGCAGACAGGTGCCGGGCAGCCGAGTAGAGCACGCCAATCGCCGTGAGGGCCATCCAGTCTGACGCGGACAGGAACGGCGAACACAACACAGTGACCGCAACTGCCGGGAGCGGCAGCCACTCCCCCTTGGGCAGGAACGCCGGCACCACGGCCATGGCCGTCGCCAGTGCAACGGCCAGGCCCAGGGCCCCAAAGGGTGCGTAGTCCGATGCCGCACCAAAGGGCAAGGCCAGGCCAACGGTCCACGCCATGGACCCCGCGGCCACCACAGGGACACTGGTGAACACGTCCACGTCCACCCATCGCGCATCGCCAAGGAAGACTGCCAGCTGTTCACGGCGGTAGGCCAGGGCAACGGCCTGCAGGGCCAGCACCAACGTGAACGCCCCGGCCGACCACGCGAGGTCTGGCTGGATCAGCCAGCCTATGAACGGTGCCGCAAGAGTCACGGAGGCCCTGAGGCCCAGGTAGTTCCACCTGCGCATGGCCGGGGCACAGATGGCCGCCATGACAGCGTAGTAGATGGCGCCGGCGAGCAAAACCAGGGTGTGGTCGGCGGCGTTCAAGGCCAGTGAAAAGAAGAGCGATCCGGCAATGCCGACGGGCGCAAACCAGGGACCCAGATCTGACAGCGGCTTGGCATACAGGCTCGGTTCGCCCTCACCCTTGCGCAGCAGGTGGCCGGCCAGGGACAGGAGCGCCGAGAAGACAATCAGGGCAGCAAAATACCAGGCCAGGGCGGCACCCAGGACCGCCACGGACGACCATGCTGTGGAGAGCAGGAAAGCAAGGGAAAGGTACACAACCAGCCGGCTTTGCAGCCGCACCGCCGCGACGATATAGGCCACAGTGCCAATCAGCGAGGTCACGAGCCACACGGCCGGAGCGTCGGGGAAGCCCAGGTTGTATGTGGCCAGGCCCGCGAAGGGGATGATCGCCAGGGCCGTGCCGGTAAAGGCGACGGCCGCCGGCTTGAGCCGCGCAACCTTGCTGTGCAGCATCAGTCCTGCGGCATAGAAGAGCGCCGTCGCCAGCCAGACACCACCCAGACGGACGGGCACCGGCTGGCTGCTGCCAACGAACAAGGCCGCTGCGGCCACCATCAGCAGGCTCGCAACATACAGGGTGATGTTGATGTTCTGCGTTTCCCGCCGGCTCTTCCGGGCTGCCACCGCGGCAGGGTCAAGAGGAACAAGGCGGGGATGCTGCTGCATTGGCGGCAGCTGCCGCTGCATGGGCGCCTGCATCCGCGGCGGCACCACGGGAACACCCTGGCGTTGCGTGGGCGCCGGCATCGCATTCTGCGAAGGCGCCATGGGTGTGCTGATGGGAGCCTGAGGGCGTGCAGACTGTGACGGCAGTGCATTTGCCGGGGCCACGGCAACCTGTGCCGCCGGGATGGTGGGAACAGGAGGCACAGCCTGCCCCGGAGCAAATTGGTGAACGGGAGCCGGAGCCTGGCCCGACGGGATCGGCTGGGCGGACTGAGCGGCCTGCGTAGGCTGGACCGCCTGTGACACATTCGCGGCCTGGGATGAAAGGGCATCACGCCAACCGGCGAGGTGGCCCGCCAAGTAACCCTGGCCGTACGCCTCTTGCACTGCGGACGGCGCGGGACGCTGGGCCGGAAATTCGGGTTCCGAAGGCTGGTTCATGCGACTCCCCTAGTGACTGTAAGTTCCCATCCTAAGCTACAGGGTGTACAAAATATCGACTTAGGCCATCAAATGGATATAACTACCCATCACCAAAATCCGCGCTCATTTCAGCGAGCAGGCCGGCGTCCCCGCACGCGTTCGCAAATGCAGCGATACGCCGCTCAATTTCGCGCCCCAACAACCACTTGCCCACCGGATGGGCCAGCCACCGCAACCATCCTGGCCGACAGGAAAAGGTGTACTTCCAGACCAGCCGGGTTCCGCCGTCGTGCCCGGAAAAACGCCAGCCCCCGCCAAACTGGGCGAAAAACCATGGACCTGACACCATCTTCATGCCCACGTTTCGGCCGGGCACATAGGAAACGTATTCGCTGACCATCAGCAGCCCCAGCCGGGACCGGGTCCGGGTGCGAACACCCTTGGCCGCCCGCGTGGCACCACCTTCAAAATGCTGCGAGTGGATGAACGGGTCCCATTTCAGCCGCAACTCCCCCGTGGTCTGGGAAAGTTTGAACGCGGTGGCCGGATCCAGTGGCACCGTCCGTTCGGCAATGACCTGAGGCATGGGCTCAGCCCACTCGAAGGCGGCGGACGGCGCGCACCAAGCTCACGGTTCCGCCGACGGCCGCACCAGCACCAGCACCAAGGACCATGAGCGCCAGGCCCAGATAATTGGGGAAGCTCCAACCGGCGGAGACCAAGGCCGGAATTTCACTGTCAAGTTCGACGGCGGGACTCTCACCCAGCCGGTAGCTGACGGGCTGGTCCACGATTTCACCCTTCGTGGGGAAGTCCTCAACCCAGCCTTGGGTGGAAGTGTTGGGCGAAGGATGGCGGGGAAAGTGGTTGGTGGTGAGCGAGTGTTCCGTCCCGTCGCTGCCCACGAATGTAAGCTCCACGCGGAAGACGTGCTGCAGGCCGTCATTGGCACGGCCCACATTGACCCGGGCATCGGTGACGGTCCCCTGCTTCCCGGTCTCCTGGAGGTCCCGGGCGGTATTTGCGGAGTTGTTCCCGATCTGAAACATGTTCAAGCCAAAAAGCAGCATGGCTGCGGCAAATGCCAAAATGATGATGGATGCCGTTCGGAGTGTTCCCGCCGGGATCTGTTGCTTTCCAATTGCCATGTTTCCAGCCTATCGGCCTGCCGGTTTCGCGCCATGGGGAACCCTGCCCATCGACTGGCCCGCCGTGGGCGGCGAACCTCCCGTTCAATGGGCATGTCGTCGCCGGCTACCGCGGGTCAGTGCTTAAACGGGAAGGGCCCCAGCCGAAGCTGGGACCCTTCCTATAAGAGTTCAAACAGTCTAAAGACTACTTGACGATCTTGGTGACACGACCTGAACCAACGGTGCGGCCGCCTTCGCGGATAGCGAAGCCGAGGCCCTCTTCCATGGCGATCGGCTGGATCAGCACGACTGACATTTCGGTGTTGTCGCCAGGCATAACCATTTCCGTGCCCTCAGGCAGGGTGATGACGCCGGTAACATCCGTGGTGCGGAAGTAGAACTGCGGGCGGTAGTTGGAGTAGAACGGGTTGTGACGCCCGCCTTCGTCCTTGGCCAAGATGTAGACGTTGGCTTCGAAATCGGTGTGCGGGGTAATGGAACCCGGCTTCACGATAACCTGGCCACGCTCTACGTCTTCGCGCTTGATGCCGCGGAGCAGCAGACCACAGTTCTCGCCGGCCCAAGCCTCGTCGAGCTGCTTGTGGAACATTTCGATACCGGTAACCGTGGTCTTCTGGACCGGGCGGATACCAACAATCTCGATTTCCGAGTTGATCTTCAGGGTTCCACGCTCGGCGCGGCCCGTAACAACGGTTCCACGACCGGTGATGGTGAAGACATCTTCAACCGGCATCAAGAACGGCTTGTCCTTGTCGCGGATCGGGTCCGGAACGTTGTTGTCAACGGCGTCCATCAGATCTTCAACGGACTTGACCCAAACGGGATCGCCTTCCAGTGCCTTCAGGCCGGAGACACGCACAACAGGTGCCTCGTCGCCGTCGAAGCCCTGTGAGGAGAGCAGTTCGCGAACTTCCATTTCGACCAGGTCGAGGAGTTCTTCGTCGTCAACCATGTCAGCCTTGTTCAGGGCGACCAGCAGGTAGGGAACGCCAACCTGGCGGGCCAACAGAACGTGCTCGCGAGTCTGGGCCATCGGGCCGTCAGTCGCAGCAACCACCAGGATAGCGCCGTCCATCTGGGCAGCACCGGTGATCATGTTCTTGATGTAGTCAGCGTGACCGGGGGCGTCTACGTGTGCGTAGTGGCGCTTCTCGGTCTGGTACTCAACGTGGGAGATGTTGATCGTGATGCCACGCTGCTTCTCCTCGGGAGCCGAGTCGATGGTGCTGAAATCACGCGCCTCGTTGAGATCGGGGTACTTGTCGTAAAGTACCTTGGAAATGGCAGCCGTCAACGTGGTCTTACCATGGTCAACGTGACCGATGGTGCCGATGTTAACGTGCGGCTTGGTCCGCTCGAACTTTGCCTTCGCCACGGGTTCCTCCTAGAACGTTTTCAGATGACATACTCTCAGCGACGCTATTCGTCACTGAAATCGTAGTAAGTCTACTGGGGGCTTTTGATATTTATGAAATTACTGCTGCTTGGCGTCTGATCAAGTGTAGAACCTGAACCAGACGCCAAGCAAAAGGGCGACTACTCGCCGCGGGCCTTCTGGATGATTTCGTCGGCTACTGCCTTCGGAACCTCAGAGTAGCTGTCGAACTTCATCGAGTAGACTGCGCGACCCTGGGTCTTGGAACGCAGATCACCGATGTAGCCGAACATGCCGGACAAGGGAACCAGGGCCTTGATGACCTTGACTCCGCTTGCGTCCTCCATGGACTGCATCTGGCCGCGACGTGAGTTGATGTCACCAATAACTTCACCCATGTATTCCTCAGGGGTGCGGACTTCAACTTCCATCAGCGGTTCAAGCAGAATCGGGTTGGCCAACCGTGCGGCTTCCTTGAACGCCATGCGACCGGCGATCTTGAAGGCCATTTCGGAGGAGTCAACATCGTGGGACGCGCCGTCAAGCAGCTTGGCCGCGATGCCAACCATCGGGTACCCCGCCAGCACGCCGTCAGGCAGTGCGGACTGGATGCCCTGGTCAACGCTGGGGATGTATTCGCGGGGAACACGGCCACCAGTGACCTTGTTCTCGAACGTGTACATTTCGCCGTCGTGAGTATCCAGCGGCGCAATGGCAATCTGGATCTTCGCGAACTGGCCTGAACCACCGGTCTGCTTCTTGTGCGTGTAGTCGTGCTTGACGACGGCGCGCTTGATGGTTTCGCGGTACGCAACCTGCGGCTTGCCAACGTTGGCCTCAACGTTGTACTCGCGGCGCATGCGGTCAACCAAAACATCCAGGTGGAGCTCGCCCATGCCACCAATTTCGGTCTGGCCGGTGTCTTCGTTGAGGTTGACGGTGAACGTCGGGTCCTCAGCGGAGAGCTTCTGGATAGCCGTGGACAGCTTCTCCTGGTCGCTCTTGGTCTTCGGCTCGATGGCCACGAAGATCACGGGGTCCGGGAACGTCATGGACTCCAACACGATCGGGTTTGCCGGATCACACAAGGTGTCACCAGTGGTGGTGTCCTTGAGGCCGATAACGGCGTAGATGTGACCTGCGTGGATTTCATCCACAGGCATTTCCTTGTTGGCGTGCATCTGGAACAGCTTGCCCAGACGTTCCTTCTTCTGCTTCGTGGAGTTCAGCAGCTGTGTACCGGAAGTTGCCTTGCCGGAGTACACGCGGATGAAGTTCAACTGGCCGAAGAACGGGTGTGCCGCAATCTTGAATGCCAATGCGGAGAACGGTGCGTCCTCGCTGGCTTCGCGGGTGAGCTCAATTTCCTCATCGCGGGGATCGTGACCAACCATGGCGCCAACATCCAGCGGGTTCGGCAGGTAGTCGATGACAGCATCGAGCATGGGCTGCACGCCGCGGTTCTTGAATGCAGAACCACAGAAGACCGGGTAGATCTCGGAGTTCACGGTCAGGTGGCGGATGCCGGCCTTCAGTTCCTCGATGGAAGGCTCTTCGCCCTCGAGGTACTTCTCCATGAGCTCTTCGGAAGCCTCGGCAACTGCCTCAACGAGGGCTGCGCGGTATTCCTCAGCCTTTACCTGCAGATCCGCGGGGATCTCCAGGATGTCATAGGCGGCACCCATGGTGACGTCACCCTTGGAGTCACCGGCCCAAACGAAGGCCTTCATGGTGAGCAGGTCAACGACGCCAGTGAATTCGCTTTCAGAGCCGATGGGCAGCTGCATAACGAGGGGCTTGGCACCCAAGCGGTTGATGATGGTGTCCACCGTGAAGTAGAAATCAGCACCGAGCTTGTCCATCTTGTTGACGAAGCAAATACGCGGAACGTTGTACTTGTCAGCCTGACGCCAAACGGTCTCCGACTGCGGCTCAACGCCTTCCTTGCCGTCAAAAACAGCAACGGCGCCGTCAAGCACACGCAGGGAGCGCTCGACCTCCACCGTGAAGTCAACGTGGCCAGGTGTGTCAATGATGTTGATCTGGTTGTTGTCCCAGAAGCAGGTCACGGCGGCAGACGTGATGGTGATGCCGCGTTCCTTTTCCTGTTCCATCCAGTCAGTCGTCGAGGCACCATCATGGGTCTCGCCGAGCTTGTGGTTCACACCCGTGTAGAACAGGATGCGCTCAGTTGTTGTGGTCTTGCCAGCATCAATGTGGGCCATGATGCCAATGTTGCGAACCTTGTTAAGGTCTGTAAGCACGTCCTGTGCCACGGTTTCTCCCTTTTCTAGAGATGTGTTGGAAGGATGCCGGCGGAGTTGCCGCCGACATCCTCAAAGCTCTAGTTACCAGCGGTAGTGAGCGAAGGCCTTGTTGGACTCTGCCATCTTATGGGTATCTTCGCGACGCTTGACAGCGGCACCAAGACCATTGGAGGCATCCAGAACTTCATTGCGCAGGCGCTCGGTCATGGTCTTCTCGCGGCGAGCCTTCGAGTAACCAACCAACCAGCGAAGTGCAAGTGCGGTCTGACGACCCGGCTTCACTTCAACCGGAACCTGGTAGGTGGCGCCACCAACGCGGCGGGACTTAACCTCAAGGCTGGGCTTGATGTTCTCCATGGCCTTCTTCAAGGCAACTACTGGATCAGCACCGGTCTTTTCACGTACACCCTCGAGTGCGCCGTAAACGATGCGCTCTGCGGTGGACTTCTTGCCGTCAACGAGGACCTTGTTGATCAGCTGAGTGACCAAAGGGGAACCGTATACGGGATCTACAACTAGCGGCCGCTTGGGGGCCGGACCCTTGCGAGGCATATTACTTCTTCTCCATCTTTGCACCGTAGCGGCTGCGAGCCTGCTTGCGGTTCTTAACGCCCTGGGTATCCAATGCGCCACGGACGATCTTGTAGCGAACGCCGGGAAGGTCCTTAACACGGCCTCCACGAACGAGCACGATGGAGTGCTCCTGGAGGTTGTGGCCTACACCGGGGATGTACGCGGTAACTTCCACGCCACCGTTGAGGCGCACACGTGCAACCTTACGCAGAGCCGAGTTCGGCTTCTTCGGGGTGGTTGTGTAAACGCGCGTGCAAACGCCGCGACGCATGGGGCTGCCCTTTAGTGCGGGAGCCTTGGTCTTTGTGACCTTGGGTGTCCGGCCCTTTCGGACCAGCTGGTTAATCGTAGGCACTTTCGTGTTCTCCGTTGTTTTATCGTGTTGCTTGCCCCTCCGGCCGGAATGATTCAGCCGCTGGGGGTAAGCCGTTTACTGGTAGTCGCAGGCTTGGCGACTTCACAGCGCCTAGGCATGCAAAAATGTGGCATTCGCTGTACAAGAACCGTACAACCCGGACCCGCATCCACTTCCTTCGGATAAATGAAGGAAATTGACACTCTTATCCACTGCCACACTAACAATTACTAATTACGTTACCACGGGTTGTGCCGTGTATTGAAATCGGGGCCGCAGGCCCCGGTTCGGCCAACTGCCGCGTGCACCTCTTGACAGCCCGGCGCACATGCTCCAGTGTCGAAGATACTTCACGGGGGCACTGCGCCTGGCATCTTTCCGGCAGCCCGCTGAGGAGCGTTTTCCCGACGACCGGAGGCACGCCATGGCTGATGCAGACCTGGTCCTTGAAGGTGGCGGGGTCAAGGGGTCGGCGCTGGTGGGGGCTGTCGCTGCGTTGACGGACTTCAGCGACCCGTATTCCCTTCACCGGATTGCCGGCACCTCGGCGGGTGCCATTGTGGCCGGACTGCTGGCGGCAGGCATGGATGTTGCCAAGGTCGGTGCCACCATGGACATCCTGGACTTTTCAAAATTTGAGGACCAGGCAGGACTCATGGCCGGGGTTCCGATATTGGGTCCGCTTGCCGGGCTGCTGTTCCATCAGGGGCTGTACGCCGGGGAATACCTGCACCGCTGGCTGCAGGAAACGCTGGCCGCGCAGGGTGTGCGCACGTGGGCGGACCTTAAGGACGACGACCCCGACAGTGCCTTGCCGCCGTCACAGCGCTACAAGCTGGTGGTGATTGTGTCGGATATTTCCCGCGGTCTCATGTTGCGCCTGCCGTGGGATTATGAGGAGCTGCTGGGCATGGATCCGGACACCGCGTCGGTGGCCGACGCCATCAGGGCCTCAGCCTCCATCCCGTTCTTCTTCCGCCCGTGGATAATGCCCACGAACCCTGCAGTCACCGGCCACGACCACATTGTGTGTGCAGACGGCGGTCTGCTCTCGAACTATCCGATGTCGATCTTCGACAGGCACGACGGCAAGCCCGCCCGGTGGCCGACCATCGGTGTGAAGCTTTCAGGCCAGAGCACCATCCGCGCCCAGGACTGGCGCCCTGACAACAACAATCTGCAACTGGCCATGTCGCTGCTGACCACCATGCTGGGCGCCCACGACCGCGCCTACATCAGTGATCCCCAGGCCTCGTCGCGCACGATCTTTGTCGACACTTCCAATTACCGCGCCACCGACTTCCATCTTTCCCGGCAGGACAAGGACGCCTTGTACGCTGCGGGCCTGGCCGGCGGGAAAAAGTTCCTGTCCACCTGGGACTGGGAGAAGTGGAAGGCCGGCGACTACACCACATAGCCATAGCTGCAGGAGCGTTGGGTGGTTGGGTCAAACTACGACGGCGGTTGGTGAGTTTCGCAATGAAACCCACCAACCGCCGTCGTACTTCGCTACCTCCCAAACCTCACTAACACGGCTTGGGACCCTCGGCAGCTCGCTTATTCAGCTAGTGTCAGCCGGAGAAGTTGGTGCCCAGGTCGTAGTCATCCAAGGGGATGGCACGGAACTCTGCACCCAAATCTCCAGCGCCGCCCACGTAGTCGAAGTCGCTGAACGCGCTCGGACCTGTGAACAGATTGGCCTTGGCTTCTTCCGTGGGCTCCACCGTGACATCGGTGTAGCGCGGAAGACCTGTACCGGCGGGGATCAACTTACCGATGATCACGTTCTCCTTCAGACCCAGCAGCGGGTCAGACTTGCCTTCCATGGCCGCCTGCGTCAGAACGCGGGTGGTCTCCTGGAAGGAAGCGGCGGAGAGCCATGATTCGGTGGCCAAGGAAGCCTTGGTGATACCCATCAGCTCGTTACGGCCGGATGCCGGCTTCTTGCCCTCGGACACAACGCGACGGTTTTCCGTTTCGAAGCGGCCGCGCTCGGCAAGCTCACCGGGCAGCAGCTTCGAGTCGCCGGACTCGATAACCGTGACGCGGCGGAGCATCTGGCGGACGATAACCTCGACGTGCTTGTCGTGGATACCCACACCCTGGCTGCGGTAAACGCGCTGAACTTCCTCAACGAGGTGCTTCTGGGCGGCACGCGGGCCGAGGATGCGCAGAACCTGCTTGGGGTCAACAGCACCCACAATGAGCTTCTGGCCAACTTCAACGTGCTCGCCGTCAGCAACCTGCAGGCGTGCGCGTCGCAGAACCGGGTAGGCGATCTCTTCGGTGCCGTCGTCCGGGGTCAGGATCAAACGCATCGTCTTCTCGGACTCATCAATGTTGATGCGGCCGGCAGCTTCTGCGATCGGAGCCACACCCTTGGGGGTGCGGGCTTCGAAGAGCTCCTGGATACGGGGCAGACCCTGGGTGATGTCCTCGCCACGGCTGGCGGAAACAGCACCACCGGTGTGGAAGGTACGCATGGTCAGCTGCGTGCCGGGCTCACCAATGGACTGGGCGGCAATAATGCCGACAGCCTCACCAATGTCCACTGTCTTGCCGGTGGCCAAGGAACGACCGTAGCAAAGGGCACAGGTACCAACGGTTGACTCACAGGTGAGCACCGAACGAACCTTGATCTCTTCAATGCCAGCCGCGAACAGCTTGTCAATGAGGACATCGCCAACATCAGCCCCGGCCTCAGCCAGAACCACACCGTTCGAGTCGACTACCTCGGAAGCCAAGGTACGGGCGTAAACGCTGTTCTCGACCTCCTCGTGCAGCACGATCTCACCCATGGAATCAACCACTGCGATCGGCAGGGTCAAGCCGCGCTCGGTGCCACAGTCGTCTTCACGAACAATGACATCCTGCGAAACGTCAACCAAACGACGCGTCAGGTAACCGGAGTTGGCCGTACGCAGAGCCGTATCGGCCAGACCCTTGCGGGCACCGTGAGTGGCAATGAAGTATTCCAAAACCGACAGGCCCTCACGGTAGGAGGACTTGATCGGGCGAGGAATAATTTCACCCTTGGGGTTGGCCACCAAGCCACGGATACCGGCAATCTGGCGGACCTGCATCCAGTTACCACGGGCACCGGAGGAAACCATGCGGTTGATCGTGTTGGATGCGGCGAAGGATGCCCGCATCACATCAGCGATCTCGTTGGTTGCCTGGTTCCAGATGTCGATGAGCTCCTGGCGGCGCTCTTCGTCAGCGATCAAACCCTTGTCGTACTGGGCTTGGACCTTGGCTGCCTTGACCTCGTAGCTCTCCAAAATGGCGGGCTTGGATTCGGGCACCTTGATGTCGGAGATGGCAACTGTGACGCCTGAACGGGTGGCCCAGTAGAAACCGGCATCCTTCAGGTTGTCCAGTGTTGCCGCCACAATCACCTTGGGGTAGCGCTCGGCGAGGTCGTTGACGATCTCGGAGAGCTGGCCCTTGTCGGCAACAGCCTCAACCCACGGGTAATCCGCAGGCAGCGTCTGGTTGAAGATGACCTGGCCCAGGGAGGTGTCGATGATGGCGGTTCCGCCAGCTTCGAATCCTTCCGGACCCTTGCGCTCGGCACCCGGGATGAAGTTGTCCAAACGGATCTTCACCTGCGAGTTCAAGTGCAGCTCACCGGCGTCGTGGGCCATGATGGCCTCGGCGGAGGTGGAGAACACGCGGCCTTCGCCGACGGAGCCCTCACGCTTGGTGGTCAAGTGGTACAGACCGATGATCATGTCCTGTGACGGCAGGGTCACGGGACGGCCATCCGACGGCTTCAAAATGTTGTTCGAGGACAACATCAAGATGCGCGCTTCAGCCTGTGCTTCGGGGCTCAGCGGCAGGTGGACTGCCATCTGGTCACCGTCGAAGTCGGCGTTGAAAGCACCACAAACCAGCGGGTGAAGCTGGATTGCCTTGCCTTCAACAAGCTGAGGCTCGAACGCCTGGATACCCAAACGGTGCAGGGTTGGTGCGCGGTTCAGCAGTACCGGGTGCTCGGTGATGATCTCTTCGAGAACATCCCAGACCTGGGGGCGGAAACGCTCAACCATGCGCTTGGCGCTCTTGATGTTCTGTGCGTGGTTGAGGTCAACCAGGCGCTTCATCACGAACGGCTTGAAGAGCTCCAGGGCCATCTGCTTGGGCAGACCACACTGGTGCAGCTTCAGCTGCGGACCAACAACAATAACGGAACGGCCCGAGTAGTCAACGCGCTTACCCAGGAGGTTCTGGCGGAAACGACCCTGCTTGCCCTTGAGCATGTCGCTCAGGGACTTCAACGGACGGTTGCCCGGACCGGTGACGGGGCGGCCGCGACGACCGTTGTCGAAGAGCGAGTCAACAGCTTCCTGCAGCATGCGCTTTTCGTTGTTGACGATGATCTCCGGAGCACCCAGGTCAAGCAGGCGCTTGAGACGGTTGTTGCGGTTGATCACACGGCGGTACAGGTCGTTCAGGTCCGAGGTGGCGAAACGGCCACCGTCAAGCTGAACCATGGGGCGCAGTTCCGGCGGGATCACCGGGACAGCATCCAGAACCATGCCAAGCGGGCTGTTGTTGGTTGTCAGGAATGCGTTGACAACCTTCAGGCGCTTGAGGGCACGGGTCTTGCGCTGGCCCTTGCCGTTGGCGATGATGTCGCGCAGGATCTCGGCTTCACCGGCCATGTCAAAGGTCTCAAGGCGGCTCTTGATGGCTTCGGCACCCATGGCACCTTCGAAGAACATGCCGTAACGGTCACGCAACTCGCGGTACAGGGCTTCGTCACCTTCGAGGTCGGCAACCTTCAGGGCCTTGAAACGGTCCCAAACCTGCTCGAGGCGGTCGATGTCGGCGTCGGCGCGCTTGCGCACGTTCGCCATCTGACGGTCCGCGGAATCGCGGGCCTTCTTCTTGTCGGCAGCCTTCGCGCCTTCGCCTTCCAGGCGTGCAATCTCACCCTCAAGATCGCGGGCGATCGTGGCAATGTCGTTGTCACGCGTGTCCACCATGCGCTTCTTCTCCAGGTCGTGCTCAATCTGGAGGTTCGGCAGTTCTTCGTGGCGGGCGGCGTCGTCAACGCTGGTGATCATGTAGGCGGCGAAGTAAATGACCTTTTCAAGGTCCTTCGGTGCCAGGTCCAGCAGGTAGCCCAAGCGCGAGGGAACGCCCTTGAAGTACCAGATGTGGGTTACGGGAGCAGCAAGCTCAATGTGGCCCATGCGCTCACGGCGCACCTTGGCGCGGGTGACTTCCACGCCACAACGCTCACAAATGATGCCCTTGAAGCGCACGCGCTTGTACTTGCCGCAGTAGCACTCCCAGTCGCGGGAAGGGCCAAAGATCTTCTCACAGAAGAGCCCGTCTTTTTCCGGCTTGAGCGTGCGGTAGTTGATGGTTTCCGGCTTCTTGACTTCGCCGTGGCTCCAGTCGCGGATATCTTGCGCGGTGGCCAGGCCAATCTGCATGAGGCCGAAGGAGGATTCGCTGGACATATGGGTCCTGTTCTCTCTAATTCTCTAAAGTCTGAATGTCTAAGCGGGTTACGGGAGGAAGGGAAGGTGCGACGGCGGCACGGCTGGGTGCCGCCGTCGACCGCCTAAACTTCTTCGACAGAGTTCGGCTCGGCCCGTGACAGGTCGATGCCCAGCTCCTCCGCGGCCCGGAAGACTTCTTCATCCGAGTCACGCATCTCAATCGTGGTGCCGTCGGTGGAAAGAACTTCCACGTTCAGGCACAGCGACTGCATTTCCTTGATAAGAACCTTGAAGGATTCCGGGATGCCCGGCTCCGGGATGTTCTCGCCCTTGACGATGGCTTCGTAGACCTTCACGCGGCCATGGATGTCATCGGACTTGATCGTCAGCAATTCCTGCAGCGTGTAAGCCGCACCGTATGCCTCAAGTGCCCAAACTTCCATCTCACCGAAGCGCTGGCCACCGAACTGGGCCTTACCACCCAATGGCTGCTGGGTGATCATGGAGTACGGACCTGTGGAGCGGGCGTGGATCTTGTCGTCCACCAAGTGGTGAAGCTTCAAGATGTACATGTAGCCCACAGCAACCGGGTCCGGGAACGGCTCGCCGGAGCGGCCGTCAAACAGGCGGGTCTTGCCCGAGGAGTCGATCAGGCGGTCGCCGTCGCGGGTCAGCGTGGTGGAATCGAGCAGGCCTGTGATTTCAGTGTCACGGGCGCCGTCAAACACGGGGGTGGCAACCTTCGTCTGTCCGCTTTCACGGGGCAGATTGGGCAGGTCCTTGAGCCAGTCAGGCTCTCCCTCGATCTTCCAACCGGTCTTGGCAACCCACCCGAGGTGGATTTCCAGGACCTGGCCGACGTTCATTCGACCCGGCACACCCAACGGGTTCAAGATGATGTCGACAGGTGTACCGTCTGCAAGGAAGGGCATGTCTTCGATCGGCAGGATCTTGGAAATAACACCCTTGTTGCCGTGGCGGCCGGCGAGCTTGTCACCATCGGTGATCTTGCGCTTGTTGGCGACGTAGACGCGAACGAGCTGGTTCACACCGGGGGGCAGGTCGTCTTCGGAGTCGCGGTCAAAGACGCGGACACCGATAACCGTTCCGGACTCGCCGTGGGGAACCTTCAAGGAAGTGTCGCGAACTTCGCGGCTCTTCTCACCGAAGATGGCACGCAGCAGGCGCTCTTCCGGGGTCAGCTCGGTTTCACCCTTGGGGGTGACCTTGCCTACCAGGACGTCGCCGGCTTCAACTTCTGCACCGATGTGGATGATGCCGCGCTCGTCGAGGCCGGCAAGGATTTCCTCGGAAACGTTCGGGATGTCCCGGGTGATTTCCTCGGCACCAAGCTTGGTGTCGCGGGCATCGATCTCATGCTCTTCGATGTGGATTGAGGAGAGCACATCTTCGGCAACAATACGCTGCGAAAGGATGATGGCATCCTCGTAGTTGTGACCTTCCCAGGACATGAAGGCAACCAGGAGGTTCTTGCCCAAGGCAAGCTCGCCCAGGTCCGTTGCCGGGCCGTCGGCGATGATGCCGCCAACTTCCAGACGCTGGCCTTCGGAGGCCAGGACGCGCTGGTTGTAGGCCGTTCCCTGGTTGGAACGCTGGTACTTGGCGATCGGGTAGCTGATCTCCGTGCCGTCGTCGTTCAACATGACAACAACGTCTGCGGACACCTCCGAGACCACGCCTGCCTTCTTGGCGATGACAACGTCACCGGCGTCAACAGCTGTGGGGCGCTCCATGCCGGTGCCCACAAACGGGGCCTCGGACTGGACCAGCGGCACTGCCTGACGCTGCATGTTTGCACCCATCAAGGCGCGGTTGGCGTCGTCGTGCTCCAGGAACGGGATCAGGGCGGTTGCCACAGACACCATCTGGCGCGGGGAAACGTCCATGTACTCGACGTCATCCGCCGGGATCAGGACGGGCTCGCCGCCACCGCCGCGCTGGCGAACCAGAACGGATGCTTCAACAAAGTGGTTGTTGGCATCGAGCGGCGCGTTGGCCTGCGCGATCACAACATCCATCTCGTCATCGGCTGTGAGGTAATCAACCTCGTCGGAGACAACGCCATCCTTGACCCTGCGGTACGGGGTCTCGATGAAGCCGAACGGGTTGATGCGTCCGTAGGATGCCAAGGAACCAATCAGGCCAATGTTCGGGCCTTCAGGAGTTTCAATCGGGCACATGCGGCCGTAGTGCGACGGGTGAACGTCACGAACTTCCATGCCTGCACGGTCACGGGACAAACCGCCCGGGCCCAGAGCGGACAGGCGGCGCTTGTGCGTCAGACCGGCCAGCGGGTTGTTCTGGTCCATGAACTGTGACAGCTGGGATGTTCCGAAGAACTCCTTGATCGCTGCCACCACGGGGCGGATGTTGATCAGCGTCTGCGGCGTGATCGCTTCGACGTCCTGGGTGGTCATGCGCTCACGGACAACGCGTTCCATGCGGGACAGGCCCGTGCGGATCTGGTTCTCAATGAGCTCGCCCACGGCGCGGATGCGGCGGTTGCCGAAGTGGTCGATGTCATCGACATCAACGCGCAAGTCAACCTCGGCGCCGTCGCGCTGGCCCTTGGTGGTCTTGTTGCCTGCGTGCAGGGCGACCAGGTACTTGATCATGGCGACAATGTCGTCCACGCTCAGCACTGAGGCTTTCTCGTCGCTCAACGGCAGGTCAATGCCCAGCTTGCGGTTGATCTTGTAACGGCCAACCTTGGCCAGATCGTAGCGCTTGGGGTTGAAGTACAGGTTGTGCAGCAACGCGTCGGCGGCGTCAACTGTGGGCGGCTCGCCCGGACGCAGCTTGCGGTAGATGTCCAGCAGGGCATCTTCGCGGCCGGTCGTGGCATCCTTTTCCAAGGTGGCACGGATGGAGTCGAACTCGCCGAACTCCTCCAGGATCTGGCCTTCGCTCCAGCCAAGGGCCTTCAGCAGCACTGTGACTGACTGCTTGCGCTTGCGGTCGAGGCGGACGCCAACCTGGTCGCGCTTGTCAATCTCCAGCTCGAACCATGCACCACGTGAGGGGATGATCTTGGCGGTGAAGATTTCCTTGTCGCTGGTCTTGTCCGCGGTGCGCTCAAAGTAAGCACCCGGGGAACGAACCAGCTGCGACACAACGACACGCTCGGTGCCGTTGATGACGAAGGTGCCCTTGTTGGTCATGAGCGGGAAATCGCCCATGAAGACAGTCTGCTGCTTGATTTCACCGGTCAAGTTGTTCATGAACTCGGCCTTGACGTACAACGGGGCGGCGTACGTGGCGTCGCGGTCCTTGCATTCGTCAACGGTGAACTTGGGGTCAGAGAATTCCGGCTCCGTAAAGGACAGGGACATGGTGCCCTGGAAGTCCTCAATGGGGGAGATCTCTTCGAAAATGTCGGACAGGCCCGACGTGACGGCCACACTGTCATCGCCAGCATCCACTGCCGTCTGCATGCGGTCCTGCCAGCGTCCATTGCCTACGAGCCAGTCAAAGCTCTCGGTCTGGAGCGCAAGCAGATTCGGCACGTCAAGCGGCTCGTGAATCTTTGCGAATGAGAGGCGACTCTTTGCACCGTCGGTGCTGTTTGAATCGATAGCGGTTGCAGCGTTATTTACATTAGAGGTGCTCGAGGCGACCAAGAGGGATCCTTCCACAGACCTGCAGGCTTGTTCTTACGACCCTCACCCGTTTCACTCCTGGTCATCAAACCCGGACGAACGCTGGCCAAGCAGCCGCGGCAAGTGCTCCAAGGCGCGGTCAAACCAGCCTTTTTGCACGTTGTCCTTGGCTCTTGACCGAAACAAAGCCCACCGCTATATGAAGGCTGAAGGTTAAGAGGGATACGCAAAGATCTACTCTACAGGCAACTGCACCATCGTGTCTACCCCACGATGCCAAAAACCGCAAGTATCGATATTCCACGACACATCGGACCCGGTTTTCCGGGAAATATTGCCTGCCGTTGGGCTCGTCACACAGTGGTTTTGGCGGTCGCGGCGGCCCGGAAATTTTCTTCCGCCCGAAGCCGTTGAATTCCATGACTGACAGCGGTTGCTGTTAGGTTTTAGGCAGGAAGCGTACAGCTCAACGAGGATCTGTGCGACACAAGTTTCAAGGAGCGCGGCAGCCATGACGGCACAAACAAATGATGTTGTAATTCTCGCAGGGGCCCGCACCCCACAGGGCCGGCTCAACGGTCAGCTGGCGCCATTTACCGCCGTCGAGCTGGGTTCCAAGGCCATTGCCGCAGCCGTCACCCGCTCCGGCGTTGACGCCGCAGACATTAATTTTGTCATCATGGGCCAGGTCCTGCAGGCCGGCGCCGGACAGAACCCGGCCAGGCAGAGCTCCGTGGGGGCCGGAATTGGCTGGAATGTACCGGCTGTGACGATCAACAAGGTGTGCCTGTCCGGCTTGACTGCTGTCATCGATGCGGCCCGGTTGATCCGCAGCGGCGAGGCGTCGGTGGTAGTGGCGGGCGGTCAGGAGTCAATGACCCGGGCCCCGCACATTCTGCCCGGCTCCCGCCAAGGCTGGACCTATGGGGCCATCCAGGCCCTGGACGTGGCGGCCCGCGACGGGTTGACTGACGCCTTTGACGACGACTCGATGGGCTTGTCCACCGAACGTGGCAACCTCCGCCTGAGCATCTCCCGGACGGCGCAGGACGAAGTGGCGGCTGCCTCGCACCAGCGAGCGGCAGCAGCCGTTGCCGCCGGGGTTTTCAAAGACGAAATCATCCCCGTCACTGTCCCCCAGCGCAAGGGTGAACCGCTTGTCTTGAGCGACGATGAAGGCATCCGCGCCCAAACGACAGTGGACACCCTGGCCGGGCTGCGTCCCGCCTTTACCGCAGACGGCGCCATCACCGCAGGGAACTCCTCTCCCCTGTCCGACGGCGCCAGTGCCCTTGTCCTGACGTCCCGCGCCTACGCCGAGGAGCACGGCTTGGCCTGGCTGGCCGTTGTCGGCGCCCCGGGCCAGGTGGCCGGGCCGGACAATTCCCTGCACTCCCAGCCGTCCAATGCCATCTCCGCAGCCTTGACCACAGCGGGCTGGGGTGTGGACGACCTTGACTTCATCGAGATCAATGAGGCCTTTGGCTCCGTTGCCGTCCAGTCGCTGCTTGACCTGAAGCTGCCGCTGGAGAAATGCAACATCCACGGCGGTGCCATCGCACTGGGCCACCCCATCGGCGCTTCAGGTGCCCGGCTGGCGCTCCATGCGGCACTTGAACTGAGCCGCAGAGGCTCAGGCAGGGCCGCTGTTTCGCTGTGCGGCGGTGGCGGCCAGGGCGAAGCGCTGCTTTTGTTCCGGGACGCAGAGTGAGCGCAGGGCCCGAACCGACAGCCCCGGCATTGACAGGCCGCGCACGTGTTGCAGCCGACGCTGCCGCGCGCAGCCTGCCGGTTGAACTGGTGGTGCGGCCCGCCGCGAACTCACTTGCGGAAGCGGCAGACCTTCTGGGGGTCACGCCGTCGGACATTGTGAAGTCCCTCGTGGTCAAGCGCAGCGACGGCACGTTCCTCTTTGCCCTGGTGCCCGGCGGCCGCTCCATCTCCTGGCCGAAACTGCGGGCAGTGGTGGGCGTCAACAAGCTCAAGATGCCCACGGCCGACGTCGCCCTGGACGCAACGGGCTACGAACGCGGCACCATCACCCCGTTGGGCAGCACGACGGCGTGGCCCGTGTTCGTCGATGCGGGCATCAGCGGCCGCCGGGTTGCCATGGGCGCCGGCGAGCACGGGTACAGCCTGTTCGTGGAGGCTGACGCCCTGATCGCTGCCTTCGAGGCAACCGTGGCGGACATTTCCGTCCCGGAGTAACAGCAGCGGAGAGTCGCCGGGTCCCGGGGTTCGGCCACCGGCGCAGAATGCAAGGAAGCCCCGCACCAATCGGTGCGGGGCTTCCTTGTGAAGTGCGAGGAGATTACTTGACAGTAACCGTGGCACCGGCTGCTTCGAGAGCATCCTTGGCCTTCTCGGCAGCTTCCTTGGTTACACCTTCGAGGACAGCCTTGGGAGCCGAGTCAACGACCTCCTTGGCTTCCTTCAGGCCCAAGGAAGTGATCGAGCGAACTTCCTTGATGACAGCGATCTTCTTGTCGCCGGCTGCTTCGAGGACGACGTCGAATTCAGTCTGCTCTTCTTCAGCTTCGCCAGCGCCGCCACCGGCGGGGCCTGCAACTGCAACAGCAGCTGCAGTAACTTCGAAGGTCTCCTCGAAGAGCTTGACGAACTCGGAGAGCTCGATGATGGTCAGTTCCTTGAAAGCTGCAATGAGCTCGTCGTTGGTGAGCTTAGCCATGGGTGGCGCTCCTTCTGTTCACTGGCCCAACCGGGCCGAATCCATAAACCTAAATCCTGCTGGACTTAGGGAAATACTGTGGGGTTTCCCCCTGGGGCTTGACGCCGCGCCTGCCAGGTCCGGGAAGATCGCGTGAACAATCTTCAGACCGGCAAGTGGGGACTAAGCCTCGGTGGTCTCAGCTTCAGCAGCAGGCGCCTCTTCGGCAACAGCTGCTTCTTCAGCGGCGGGTGCTTCCTCAGCGGCCGGAGCCTCTTCAGCGGGAGCGCCTTCGGCCAGCTTCAAACGCAGGGCCTCGAGGGTGCGCGCAGCGGCGGCCATCGGAGCCTTGAGGATGCCGGCAACCTTGGCCAGCTGCAGTTCACGAGACTCAAGGGCAGCCAGGGCGATAAGCCCGTTGGCGTCGAGAGCCTTGCCCTCAAACAAACCAGTCTTGATGACCAGCTGATTGTTGGCTTTTGCAAAATCCGTGAGGCTCTTGGCTGCTGCAACAGCGTCACCCTTGATGAAAGCAATGGCGGTGGGACCGGACAGCTGACCATCGAAAGCGTCAACACCGGCTTCCTTGGCCGCAATGGCAGTCAGGGTGTTCTTTACAACCGAGAACTTGGTGTCCTGGCCGAGAGAAATGCGCAGCTCCTTGAGCTGAGCTACGGTGAGCCCACGGTATTCGGTTAGGACTGCGGCAGTTGACTCATTGAAATCCTGTGTGATTTCTGCAACTGCAGCCACCTTTGTTGGCGTTGCCATAACCCTCCTTCCGGGAATTGGTGCCAGTCTTTCCAGCCCGCCCCGCCACCAGCAAGCTGGATTGTGGGCAAACAAAACGCCCCGCACAGATGTACGGGGCGTCGTGCGCAGCGGAACCATGGGTTTTATCCCGGTTCAACACTGCCCATAAGCTTTGTGCACCTGCGCTGGCCGTCCATGTAAAGGACTTTCGGATGCAAACCCGCCCGGGTCCAACGCAGTAAGATGCATGCTGCACTTGCTGGCTGGGGGTGGTTGACATCGACCGACGGTCTTTGGTTCTTATAGATTACAGGAGGCCGGGGCCGGATTCCAAATCAGCCCGGTGTGTGCACGGCCACAGTCGTCAGGAAATGGTGTTGAAGTCCTTGCGCCACTGCCCTGTCGCCCCGGCGTTGACGAAGCCCAGCTGGGCGTTGACGGAGAGCATGGCTGAATTTTCAGGTGCGTTCCACGTGTAGATGGCCGTGGTCTGCGGAAACTCGCGCATGAGCATCTCCATGTTCGCCACCTTGATCTGCAGCCCGACATCCTTGCCCTTGTGCGCCATTTCCACGAACGTGTCGTCCTGGAAAGCCACATCGTTGCGGTGCCCCAAGATGGAAATGGAGGTGAAGCCGACCAAGGTCCCGGTTTCCAGGCACTCGGCTGCAGTGACAAGCGTTCGCCGGCCTGTGCGCGCCGACAGTTCCTCTGCTTCACGCAAGCGGACCACATCCCACTGCCCGCCGCCCTGATCTTGGTCCTGGTCCTTGGCAGCGTCTTCCCTGCCGCTCAGATCCTGCTCCAGGCGAACGAAGTCCTGCGCCCATTTTTCCGGGCAGCTGTCCATCCACTGGTGCACGGCATAGGAGGGCTTCTGCCTGGCCGCGGCCTGGCTGACCAGCTCCGCGGCGACACCCGCCGGAAGCGGCAACGCACAAGCGCTGAACTGTTCCACCAGCTCGAGGTCGTAACCGGCACTGTAGGCAAACCGGGCTTCCCTGCTGCTCAGCGGGAGTGCCCCGCTGCCATGCGTGGCCATGATGGGGTCGCTTGCGTCATCCACCAGCGCCGCGACCGGATGGTTCGTTTCAACCATGACAATTTTGCGGTTCTCACCCTTGACGAACAGCTCGGCCGCCTCCAGCAGCTTGCGCCCCAGCCCGGCACCGGCGGCGGAGGGGAGCACGTCGAGGGTGACATGGGCCAGCTCGGTGTTGTCGTCCAGGGGCATCGCGATGCCCGCGCGCCCAACAATTTCCCCGTCATTGCGGGCGACCAGCACCACGTACCACTCGTAGGGGTCATGGCATTGGGCGAACAATTCCGTTGCCGTGTACGCCAACACGTCATTGCCCCACGTATGCACGCGCACTTGCCGGGAAACTTCGACGGCCTGCAGGAAGTCCTGCGCGTCGTCGCCGTCAAGCGTCTCCGGAATCCGCAATTGTTCGATGGTAGCTTCACTCATTGTCTTCAATACCCCGTAGTTGACTTTCCTCGAGGCCGCAGCATGACGTAGTCATGCTCGACCCTGCTCCCCAATTGAAAACTTCTGGTCCCCGCAATGGTGAACCCGTGTTTGCCGTAAAACGACCGGGCCCGCGCGTTCTCGCTGTTGACGCCCAGCCACGCCTGCCGATTGCCATGCCCGGCAATCCAGTCCAGGCTCCTGCCCAGAATCTGTGCGGCCACGCCCCCACCATGGACGTCGGGGTGCGCGTAACACTTGCTCAATTCCACCGCATCCGGTTCGGCCACGGCGGCAACGTCAATGTCCGACGGCGGGGAGTCCACCAGCATCGTATAGGCCAGCAGGCGGCCGGCACCCTTTGTGGCGCCTTCCTGGGCAACAAACACCACTCGCTGCGGGTCCGCCAGATATCCCGCGAAGGCCTGTGCGCCAAGCTTGTCCTTGACAAAGGCGGCAACATCATCGGCGGAACTGTCGGCGGGGCACGCCAGCGGGAACGTGATGGCCGCCAGTTCGGCCAGGGCGGCGGCGTCCGATGGCTCCGCCGTGCGAATGTTGACTTCCATTCCTGCGTTCCTCCTGCCGTCGGGCACTGACAGCGCCCTGTCCCCACAGTTTACAAAAAAGGGAGGGCCGTTGTAGCGATATGCTACAACGGCCCTCCCCGCCTATCCATCAGGACTAGTCCTCGATAACAACCTTGGTTGCTGCGGAATCAACCGGGATGCCCGGGCCGAACGTCGTGGAGACGGTGGCCTTCTGCAGGTAACGGCCCTTGGAAGCGGACGGCTTCAAACGAAGCACCTCTTCCAGAACAGCGCCGTAGTTCTCGGCCAGCTTCACGGCGTCGAAGGAAACCTTGCCGATAATGAAGTGCAGGTTGGAGTGCTTGTCGACGCGGAAGTCAACCTTTCCACCCTTGATGTCATTAACAGCCTTGGCAACGTCGTTGGTGACGGTGCCGGTCTTCGGGTTGGGCATGAGGTTGCGAGGACCCAATACCTTACCCAAGCGGCCAACCTTGCCCATAAGGTCAGGTGTGGCAACGGCGGAATCGAAGTCGGTCCAGCCGCCCTGGATCTTTTCGATCAGGTCGTCGGTGCCAACGAAGTCGGCGCCGGCTGCGATTGCTGCCTCGGCACGGTCACCGGTTGCGAAAACCAGGACGCGGGCAGTCTTACCGGTACCGTGAGGCAGGTTAACCGTTCCGCGGATCATCTGGTCAGCCTTGCGAGGGTCTACACCCAGGCGGAAGGCAACCTCAACGGTCGCGTCGAACTTGGACGGGTTGGTGTCCTTGGCGAGCTTGATGGCGTCGAAGGGTGCGTATACGTTCTCCGCATCGATCTTGGCCTGAGCTGCCTCATATGCTTTACTGCGCTTTGCCATGCTGCGTTTCTCCTTGTGCAGTTGTGGTCGTTAGGACCGCGCGGGCCCTGCCACTACGTCCGCCAGCCAACACCCTAAGGTGAGTGCTCCGGCGTCGTTCTTAATGTTTGTGAATGCCCAAATGGGCGTGAAGCAAAGTCTAAAAGAAGACTTATGCCTCGACGGTGATGCCCATGGAACGGGCGGTGCCGGCGATGATCTTCTCTGCGCCTTCAATGCTGGTGGCGTTGAGGTCAACCATCTTCTGGGTGGCGATCTCGTTGACCTGTGCCTTGGTCAGCTGGGCAACCTTGACGGTGTGCGGGGTAGCTGAACCCTTGGCGACGCCTGCAGCCTTTTTGATGAGCTCTGCAGCCGGCGGGGTCTTCGTGATGAACGTGAATGAACGGTCTTCGTAAACCGTGATTTCAACGGGAACGACGTTGCCGCGCTGGGATTCCGTTGCAGCGTTGTACGCCTTGCAGAATTCCATGATGTTGACGCCGTGCTGACCAAGTGCCGGACCGATGGGCGGTGCCGGGTTAGCGGCGCCTGCCTGGATCTGCAGCTTGATAAGGCCGGTGACCTTCTTCTTGGGAGCCAATGTAGGGTCCTTCTCTCAATATCTTTCCTGGAACGACGGAGCGCGTCCCAGGTGGGTGGCCGGATGGCGTCCGGCCGAACGTTTCACACAGAACTAAGCAAGTTCGCGTGCAACGAAATTTGTGGGCAACTAGATCTTGGTGACCTGGTTGAATGCGAGCGTGACGGGTGTTTCACGTTCGAAGATGGAAACCAGCACAACGAGCTGTGCAGCTTCGGGCTTGATCTCGGAGATCGACGCCGACAGGCCTTCAAACGGGCCATCCTTGACGATGACGGCTTCGCCGACCTCAAAGTCGATGACGGCGTCGACGGGATCGTGACGCAGCGGAACGCCTGTCTCTTCAGCCTGCTGCTCCTCGAAGATGGGGGCAAGCATCGAGAAGACTTCGTCCAGGCGCAACGGGACAGGGTTGTGGGCGTTGCCAACAAAGCCTGTGACACCGGGAGTGTGGCGGACAACGCCCCACGAAGCGTCGGTCAGTTCCATGCGCACCAGGACGTAGCCGGGAATGCGCACGCGGCTGACAACCTTGCGCTGGGCGTTCTTGATCTCCACGACTTCTTCCATGGGGACCTGAATTTCGAAGATGTAATCTTCCATGTTCAGCGACAGGCTGCGGGATTCAAGATTTACCTTGACCCGGTTTTCATAGCCGGCGTAGGAATGGATGACGTACCAGTCACCCTCCTGGCGGCGCAGCTTGGCCTTGAATTCTTCTGCCGGGTCAACTTCGGGCTCGGCGGGTTCGACGGCGGCGTCAGCGGCTTCCGCTGACTCGTCCTCTTCGCCGGCCACGGCGTCGGTGACCTCGGGGACTTCGTCAGTTGCGACGTCATCCGCGGGTGCAGCAAGGTCGGCACTGATGGCAGCATCAGCAACCACAGTGTCCTGGTCCTGCTCACTGTTTGTTGCCTTGGGCTCCAGCTCAGACACGAATTTCCTGCTTTCCTTGTGCGTTCTTAAATGGCTCAAACCGACCCCATGCCAAAGATTTCAGCGAGGTCGGCCACGTTGAGCGTATTACTGTTCGACGTTTATGTTTCCACCAAAGATCCAGAGCACGGCCTTGCCGAATCCCAGATCCAGGACGGTAACAATACCCATCACGATTACCACGAATACCAACACAACAAGTGTCATGTTGATCAACTCTTTGCGAGTGGGGGTGACAACCTTCTTCAACTCGCCAATGACTTGGCGAAGGAAGGTGGCAATCCGGCTGAAAAAACCGGGCTTGCCGGGCTTTGCCGTTTTTTTGGCAGGGCCCTTGGAGCTGCTTGCCGCAGTTTCGGTCACCAGTGCCTCACTCGTCATTTGTTGGGATGCCGGCACCTCCGGTGGCCCGGACAGTGCGTTGTGCAAAATATTCGCTCGGGCACCCCGGGCTGCCTGCACTTTGAATTCGTGCAGTAAACCCATTGCGCCCATGCGCAGGGCAGACAGGACTCGAACCTGCAACCTGCGGTTTTGGAGACCGCTGCGCTACCAATTGCGCCACTACCCTTTGGAATCCATCCGCAGAACACACTGTGTGCTGCGGCGAAAAATCCGTTCGATGCCATGAACCATGAATAACCTACAGTCTGAAGGCCGTCTTTCCAAACGGACTTGGAGACCGACATCAAGGCGTAGACCATCATCGTGCTTGAACACCGGTTACCCATTCTACGCATCCTTGGGCCGGTTCGTCGAACTGGACACAGTATGCGCCCCAAACCGTATGCGCCTAAAGTGGATGGTGCAGAAGTTTGCATTTTGAGCCTCCCCCGAAGAAAGAATCCTGATGCCTGCCGAACCGACAGCCAACCAAGCCTCCGGGCGCCGCGTTTCCGCCCGGATCGCCGCCATCGCCGAATCCGCCACCCTCGCCGTTGACGCCAAAGCCAAGGCCTTGAAGGCTGCAGGACGCCCTGTCATTGGTTTTGGTGCCGGTGAGCCCGATTTCCCCACCCCCGATTACATTGTTGAGGCGGCCATTGCCGCCGCCCGCCAGCCCAAGTTTCACAGGTACTCCCCCGCCGCCGGACTGCCGGAGCTGCGCAGCGCCATCGCCGCGAAGACGCTGCGCGATTCCGGTTACGCCGTGGACCCCGCCCAGGTGCTGGTGACCAACGGCGGCAAGCAGGCCGTGTACGAATCCTTTGCAACCCTGCTTGACCCGGGCGATGAAGTCATCGTCCCCACCCCGTTCTGGACGACCTACCCGGAGGCCATCCGACTGGCCGGCGGCGTCCCCGTCGAGGTCTTTGCCGGACCGGAGCAGGGCTACCTGGTCAGCGTCGAGCAACTTGAAGCTGCGCTGACGCCCCGCACCAAGGTGCTGCTCTTCGTGTCCCCGTCAAACCCGACGGGAGCCGTCTACTCCCCCGAGCAGACCCGCGAGATTGGTGTGTGGGCCGCGTCCAAGGGACTGTGGGTCATCACCGATGAAATCTATGAGCACCTGACCTACGACGGCGTTCCGTTCACCTCGATTGCCACGGCCGCCCCTGAACTGGGCGATCGCGTCGTCATTCTCAACGGCGTCGCCAAGACTTATGCGATGACCGGCTGGCGGGTTGGCTGGATGATCGCACCACTGGATGTCACGAAGGCTGCCACCAACATGCAGTCCCATGCAACCTCCAACGTGGCCAATGTGTCCCAGATGGCAGCCCTCGCCGCCGTGGCCGGGCCGCTGACGGCCGTGGACGAGATGAAGCTTGCCTTTGACCGGCGCCGCAAGGCCATGGTTGCCGCGCTGAACGCCATTGACGGTGTGGAGTGCCCCACCCCCCACGGGGCGTTTTACGCCTACGCCGATGTTCGCGGCCTGCTTGGCCGCGACATTGGCGGCATCCGCCCGGCAACGTCGGCCGAGTTGGCTGCCCTGATCCTGGACAAGGTTGAAGTTGCAGTTGTGCCGGGCGAGGCTTTTGGCCCCAGCGGCTTCATGCGCCTGTCCTACGCCCTGGGCGACGACGACCTTGCCACGGGCGTCGGCCGTTTGCAGGACTTCCTGGGTTCCGCCAAGGCGTAGCCTCTGTCCGAAGCTTCCGCGGGAGGTCCCTCGCGAGCAGTAAGATTTCCTCGGTCGCTGAGCGACCTCCGAAATCCATCCTCGCTCCGGGACCTCCCGCTGCAGCTTCGGCCCCGGCGCGCAGGTTTACAGCAGGCGGCGGTCGGCGGCCCAGCGTGTCAGTTCATGGCGCGAGGACAGCTGCAGCTTGCGCAACACGGCAGAGACGTGTGTTTCCACTGTCTTGATGGAGATGAACAGGGCCTTGGCCACCTCCTTGTAGGAGTAGCCGCGGGCGATCAGGCGCATGACCTCAAGTTCGCGGGCCGAGAGCTTGTCGAGCTCATCCTCAACCGCAACCTCTGCCGTGCCAAAGGCATCCAGCACAAAGCCCGCAAGCCGCGGCGAAAACACGGCGTCACCACCGGCCACCCGCCGGACGGCATCCGAAATTTCCGCACCCGAGATCGACTTCGTGACATAGCCGCGGGCACCGGCCCGGATCACCGAGACCACGTCCTCCGCAGAATCCGAAACACTCAAGGCCAGGAACTTCGTCGTCGCCAGCAAAGCCGTGCAGCCGGCGATGACTTCCCGACCGCCCTGTCCGCGGCCGCCGGGCAGGTGGACGTCGAGCAGGACCACGTCGGGCTGTTGCGTGTTGACCGCCGCAATGGCGTCCTCCACCGTCGCGGCCTCCGCCAACACCACGATGTCCCCGGCCAGGTCGGCTTTGAGTCCGGAACGAAAAATTGCGTGGTCATCCACAATCACAACCCTGATGGGCGTTGCCGGCAATGTCATTTGGCCTCCTCGGTGGCTGGTGTTTCGCTGGGCAGGTGCAGCCGCACTTCGGTGCCCTCAGCTGAACTAATAATCTCAGCAGTGCCGCCGTTGCGCTGCATGCGCCCGACGACGGACTCCCGGACTCCCAGACGGTCCGCCGGCACGGCGCTGACGTCAAAGCCCGGTCCACGGTCCTTGACGAATACGTCAACGCCCTTGGCACCGGCTTCAACGTACACGGAAACCGTGGTTCCGCCGTGGCGCACGCCGTTCAGCACGGCCTCCCGCACGGCCTGGACCAGTGCGTTTCCGCGCTCTGTCAGTTCGGCGTCGCCCACTGCGACAACCTCCACGACCTGGCCGTACAGGTCCTCCGCCTCCGCGCACACAGCCTTGACCCGCTCCACCAGGGCCCCGGAATTGTGCGCATTGTCCTGATAAATCCATTCCCGCAGTTCACGCTCCTGGGCCCGGGCCAACCGGGTCACGTCCACGGCGGAGCCGGCGTTCTTTTGAATCAGGGCCAGCGTTTGCAGCACGGAGTCGTGCAGGTGCGCGGCAATCTCCGCCCTCTCGGTTTCCCGGATGCGCCCGGCGCGTTCGCCTTGGAACTCCCGCCAAAATTTCAGTGCCCAGGGGGCAAGGACGAGGGCCACACCGGCAAGCACGGCAAGGGAGGCAACCACCGATGACCACAGCAGCTGCCAGGAACCGGAACCGGCCACAATGACAATGACTCCGGCGATGACAAGGGCGACGCCGCCGCCCAGACGGAGCATGGCCATGGGGGTGTCCATTTTTGCCGCGGTGAGCAGCCCCACCCGGCGGGTGTTGTCCAGCTGCATCCAGGCAAGGACGGCCCCCAGGGCGATGACGAGCAGCGGGATCAGGGTTCCCAGTTGCAGGTTCCAGCCCATCTGCTGGCCAAACACGATGATGGCGGCGATGACAAGACCGCCACCGATGAGCACATCCTTGAAGGCAAGTGAGGGCTTCCGGCGCCCGGCATAGCTGTTGCCGCCGGTCTCGGGCGGTGCCCCGCCGTCAGGCTCTGCCTGCGTGGGGCGGAAGAGTTTGAGCCGGGGGTTCCCGTCGGCGTCGAGCAGCCTGCTTCCCGCGTCAGCCTGCTCGCCCGCTAAGGGCACCAGCAGCCACAACCAGGCGTAAAACACCAGACCCGCACCAAAGAAGAAGCTGGTGCCGATCATGATGGCGCGCACATGCCCCACCTTGATGCCGAGGTGTTCGGCCAGTCCACCGCAAACCCCGGCGACAACGCGCTCTTGGGAACGGTACATCTTTGCGCTCATGGTTCAATCCAAGCACGCCCCGGCCCGCCTGCAGTGTTTCCCGGGGTTGCTTCAGGGTTCTTTCAGGGTCACCACCGATGGTCAGCACCCCCTGCCGACAGCCACCATTGAAGTATGAACAATCCCCAGGACACCCCAGAACAGCCGGCAGCCCCCACACCCGGTCCGGAAACCGCCGCCCCCGGCCCCGATCCCCTTCCCGGACCGAACCCCGGTCCGATCCCGGGCCAAGGCGGTCCAGCCGATGGCCCGGCAGGAAACCACCCGGCCGACTCCGCCAAATTCTTCCAGTGGCTCCGCGGCCTGGGCGTCCAGCGTGGAAGCAGCCGCTGGATTGGCGGGGTGTGCAGCGGACTGGCCAACAAATGGGGCATTGACCCTGTCATTGTGCGGGGGCTTGCCGTGGTCCTCACCTTGTTCTTCGGCGTCGGCCTGCTGGCCTACGGTGTGGCCTGGGCGCTGCTCCCCGAGCCTGACGGGCGCATCCACGTTGAGGAAGTTGCCCGCGGAAGCTGGTCGACCGGGATGACGGGTGCCGGCGTGCTGACGGTTCTGGGCCTGGCGGGGCCCGGGCAGGGGTTCATCTTCGGGCGGAACGACGGCTGGTTCCCGTGGCCGCTCTTCTGGATCGCCGTCGTCGCCGGCTTCCTCTACTGGGGCGTCAACTACAACAAGTCCAAGGATCGGCAGCCCAAAACTGGGCAGGGCCACGACTTCAGCCAGACATCGTGGCAGGTGCCGGCCCAGGCGGGCAATGCCGGGCCGGGTGCCTTCAGTTTCGCCCCCCAACAGCAGTTTGTCCCCAATCCGCAGATGTACATCAAGCACCAGCCGGTCAAGACCACTCCCCGGTTGGGCGCGGCGGCGAGCCTGCTCGTGCTGGGCCTGGCAGCTGTAATTGGCGCCCTGGTTCTGCTGTTGGATGCAACCAACCTCGTTGACCTCAACGGCTACCAAACCGGAATCGCGGCAGCCGCCGCGGCCATCACGGCCGGCCTTGGCATCGTGGCCGCAGGGATCATGGGTCGCAGCGCGAGCGGGTTGGGAACGTTTTCCATCATCGCGCTGGTGTTCGCGTCCCTGCTGAGCCTGCCGGCCCAGACCGGGCCGTTCACCGCCTTCAACAACGTCACCTGGGCACCCGCCACCGTCAGCGCGGCGGAGGCCGGCCGAACCATCGTGCTGGGCAACGCCACCTTTGACCTGACCAAGCTCGACGGCATCTCCTCCCTTGACAGCGAGCTGTCGCTCCCGCTCAAGGCCGTCGCCTCCACCGTCACCGTCAAGGTTCCGGCCAGCGTCCCCGTCACCATCAACAGTGAGTTGGCCGCCGTCTCCTTTTCCGTCGACGGCAAGAACGACGGCGACACACTCACCCGGGACCTGACGACCGAACTCAACCCGGACGCCACCGGCCCTGGCATGGTCATCGATCTGGAGGGCGCGGCCAGCAACATCGAGATCGTGACAGTGAAGTGATGGTCACGGACGACAATGCCTTCCCCTTTGGATCCCCACACGAATCCGGCACCACCCCGATCAACCCAACGGAGCACCCCATGGACCAGCCCACAGAATCCCTGAACGTCCCCAACGACGATGCCGGCGCGAAGCAAACCCGGCCAGCCAGGCACCCGGCGAGGGTCGGCACAATCGTCTGGGGCGCCGTCGTAATTGTCCTGGCCGCACTGATCATCATTGCCAGCCGCACCGGCCTGGACCTGGACGCCGGGCTTACCGCCATGTGGCTCCTGTTGGGGGCCGGTGTGGCCATGGTTGCCGGCGGCGCCGTCAAGCTCCTGCGGAAGCCGCAGCGGTAGCCGGGACGCGTCCACGGGTCGAACGAGGGGTTGCCGAGATCACATGTACGTCTAGAATGATCTACAGAGGAGCTCAATGGTGCGCTCAGACCACATTGAATCCACCCCTCGAAGGACCTAAAGACTTATGAAGATTGGAATTCTCACCAGCGGCGGAGACTGCCCTGGCCTGAATGCGGTAATCCGCGGCATCGTGCTCAAGGGCATCAAGGCGTACGGCCATGAATTTGTTGGCTTCCGAGACGGCTGGCGCGGCGTCGTTGAGGGCGATGTCATGGACCTCCCCCGCCAAATGGTGCGCGGCATCTCCAAGCAGGGCGGCACCATTTTGGGCACCTCCCGCACCAACCCCTTCGAGGGCAATGGCGGCCCGGACGTCATCAAGGCCCACATGGACCGCTTGGGCGTAGACGCACTCATCGCCATTGGTGGCGAGGGAACGCTCGCCGCGGCACGCAGGCTCACGGATGCGGGCCTGAAAATTGTTGGCGTGCCCAAGACTGTTGACAACGACCTCGACGCCACCGACTACACCTTTGGCTTTGACACGGCGGTGCAGATCGCCACCGAAGCCATCGACCGCCTGCGCACGACGGGCGAATCCCACCACCGTTGCATGATTGCCGAGGTCATGGGCCGCCACGTTGGCTGGATTGCCCTGCATGCCGGCATGGCCACCGGCGCCCACGCCGTCCTGATCCCGGAACAAAAAACCAGCATGGACCAGATCGTTGAATGGGTAAAGGAAGCCCACGACCGCGGCCGCGCCCCATTGGTGGTTGTGGCCGAAGGCTTCGTGCCGGACCATCAGGATTCGGCCCACTCGGAGCGCGGCCTGGACACCTTTGGCCGTCCCCGCATGGGCGGCATCAGCGAGCAGCTCGCGCCGGAGATCGAGGCCCGTACAGGCATTGAAACCCGCGCCACCATCCTTGGCCACATCCAGCGCGGCGGCGTCCCTTCAAGTTTCGACCGTGTGCTTGCCACCCGCCTGGGCATGGCCGCCGTCGATTCCATCGTGGAAGAGCGTTGGGGCACGATGGTTTCACTCAAGGGCACCGAGATTGAGCACGTCCCCTTTGAAGCCGCCCTGGGCAACCTGAAGACTGTGCCCCAGCACCGCTACGACGAAGCCGCCATCTTGTTCGGCTGACCTCCCGAACCCCTGTCGTTCCGGTACTCGGACGGGGCAGCCCGGAGCCACGACTGAAACAACAAGTACGCCCCGGAGCACTCAAGTGCTCCGGGGCGCTAACGTTGAAGCCATGACTTTCGAGATTTCCTCCGCACCCATCGTGTTCCTTGCCTGGGAGCGTGGCTTGGGACTGCCCGCAGATTCGCTCCTGGCCGGGACGGGGCATGACCGGATCATCCACCCTGTCCAGGCACAGACGCTGACCTTCATCCGGTTGTGGGACCAGTCGATCCTCACGGGGCCGAAGCACCTGCTGGCTGCCGCGGACGCCTATGACGACGACGAACTCAGCGATCATTCGACCATGCTGCGCCTGACAAGGCACGACGGCGGACGGGGCCTGGGCACGCAGGCCCTGTACTACGCCGATGACCTGGCCCTGCACCAGCCCGAGGACACCGTCCACGTCTCCACCGGCCCGGAACAGGCCGCTGCCCTGGAATCCCTGTGTCCCCCGGATGACGCAAACGATGTGGCCCTGGCCTCAAGGGAGCACAAATTCACTGTCATGGAGACAGGGGCGCCAGACGCCGGACCGGTCGCGTGCAGTGCCTACGGCGAGTACCAGGGACTCCTGGCGCAGCTTGGCACCCTGGTGGCTCCCGAGTTCCGGCGCAAGGGCGTGGGCAGCCTTGCCACCAGCATTGCGGCCCACGAAGCCCTGGCGGCAGGGCTCATTGTCCAGTGGCGGGCCGACATCAACAACGCCGGCGCCCATGCACTGGCCACCTCAATGGGCCTCAACGTGGCCGGGTTGCAGACGCAGGTTTCCCTTCAGGCTCAGCAAAATCCGCATAGATAGCCGAGACCGCGCGGGGTTTGGCAAAGAAGATCGACACGGCAGCACCCAGCAGCACGGCGGCCGCCGGCAGCAGGGTTGACTGGGACATCGCCGTCGAGAAGCCGGCGTGCAGGACCTCCGGCAGTGGCCCCGAGGCGCCAGCGGCACCGCGGGCCGCACCCGCCGGCATTTCAACGGCCAGCCTGGCCGCAATCAGGGCAGCAATCGCGGCGCTTCCCAAAACCGAACCGATCTGTCGTGTCGTGTTGTAGACCCCGGCCCCGGCGCCAGCCTCGCTCGGGGCAAGGTTGCGGGTCGCCGTCGTCGACAGCGGGGCCCAAATGCCCGAACTGGCAATGCCCAGCAGGCCGCTTGGCAGCAGGAACAGCCAAATGGGGGTGTCCGGGGTCATCAGCAGTGCCGTCCAGCCCAGGGCGACAGACATGAGGATGAAGCCAGTGAAAGCGACATAGCGCGGGTTCACAATGTCGACCAGCTTGCCCACGAATGGGGCAAGGATGCCGGAGAACAGTGCCATGGGGACCATCATGAGCGCCGACTGGGTGGGCGTCATGCCCCGCACCAGCTGATAGTAGAAGAACAGCGGCAGGCTCATGGCCGTGACGCTGAAGCCCGTGGCGGTGATGGCCACGTTGGCGAGGGAGAAGTTGCGCACCTTGAACAAGTGCAGCGGCACCAGCGGTTCGCCCTTGTGGACTGCCTGCCACCACACAAAACCGATGAGCAGGACGATTCCGGCGATGATCATTCCCCAGACGGTCAGCGGGCCCGTAATGGTGCCCCAGTCGTAGGTGTCGCCTTCCTGGATGCCAAAGACCAACAGGAACAAGCCCGCGGAACTGAGGGCAACGCCCACCAGGTCAAACTTGTGGTCGTGCGTCTTCAGCGTGGGCACGAGGCGCCATGCCATCACAAAGGCCACCACGCCAACCGGGACGTTGACAAAGAAGATCCATTCCCAACCCAGGCCGTCCACCAAAACACCGCCGAGAATGGGGCCAACCAGCATCGCAACACCGGCAGTGGCACCCCAGAGGCCCATGGCCGGGCCACGCTTGTCGGGGGCGAAGATCCGGGTGATGACGGCCATCGTTTGCGGAGTCATCATGGCGGCGCCGAGACCCTGGGCCACGCGGGCGAGGATGAGCGTGCCAATGTCGCCCGAGAACCCGCACCACAGCGAAGCCAGGGTGAAGACTGTCAGGCCTACAAGGTAGAGGTTCTTCGGACCGTACTTGTCACCCAGACGACCGGTGACCAACAGGGGCACGGCATAGGCCAAGAGGTAGGCGCTGGTCACCCAGATCACCGAGTTGATGTCGGTGTTGAGCCCTTCCATGATCTTGGGATTGGCCACCGAAACGATGGTTGAATCGACGAGGATCATGAAGAAGCCCAGGACTAGTGCCCATAACGCGGGCCACGGTTTTGTCACAGTTTCCATGGGTGTTCCTTAGTGTTTAGAACTGTATTTCATTGCCTGTTCGATGCTGTCGTTTCCTGGGCCGCCGGCGTCCAGGGCAGCGTGCCGTCGCCTATGTCTGCGCACAGCTTTTGCACCCACTGAAGTTCGGCCTGCAGTTGGTGTTGCTGGTAGCCCACGTCGACCCAGTACTGTCGTGGCACCCCGCGTGCACGGGCCGCTGCACTTTCGGCTTCCAGCGCAGCCAATTCCCGCTCGATTGACTCGGCGCGTTGTGCCAGGAGCTCAACGACGTTCCCTGCCGGCAGGTTGTGGGCTTCGGAGAGTGCCTGCGGGAATCGCGGGTATTCCTTGACCGGCTGGGACAGAAGCGTGCGCAGTCCGTCCGCCAGCCTGGCCCGGCCCGCGGGAAGAATTGCATACGTGGTCCGTTCCGGCCGATTGCCGTCCCGGGCAGTTCCAACGGCTGCAACAAGGTCAGCCGCGGCCAGCCGGCCAACCGCGTGGTAGAGCGTCCCGGGCCTGACCTTGAGCACGCGGTCCTCATGGCGGCGCACCAGAAGCTGGTACATCTCATAGGGGTGCATTGCCCGTTCAGCCAACAGGCCCAGGGCCGCCATGGCCAGTGGGGAGAGCTGTTTCCCTGCCGCCATCGACCGCCCTTTCCGTGCCTGTGCCGCCATCACGGGCCGTGGCCGTTGCCCCGTCCATGATCTGTTCCATAGGAAGTATTCCACATGGAACAATGTGGCCCCATTTTACTACCGGAGCCAGCCGCAAACCAGCTCCGCGAGCCGCGGTCTGCTGCGTCCGCTCACCTGGGTGTGCGGAGGAAGCCTGTCTGCCTGCCCACCACTTGGCCGGCGTCGGTGGCAACAATGGTTTCCTGGCTGGCAGGGTACTGCTCGCCGTCGTCGTCGACAGTCAGCACTGCTTCCGGGTCGACCGAGCGCTTGACGAGGGCCAACGCAATGGGGCCCATTTCAAAGTGCTGGGCAGCAGATGTGACAGTTCCAACCACACGGTCTTCCAGTATCACGCTGCTGCCGGCAGCGGGGAGTGTGTGCAGGGAACCATCGAGCTGAAGGAACACCAAGCGGCGTGGCGGGCGCCCCAAATTGTGGACGCGGGCGACAGTCTCCTGACCCTTGTAGCAGCCCTTGGACAGGTGCACCGCCGTACGCATCAGGTCCAGTTCGTGCGGAATCGTCTTCTCATCGGTTTCAGCACCGCGGCGGGGGCGCCAAGCGGCCAAACGCAGCGCTTCAGCGGCCCAAACCCCTGCCAGCGGGCGGTCGCCGACAACCGCCACCAGCTCTGCGGCGGGTATCAGGTATTCACGCCACGGGCGTTCAAGTCCGGGGTGCTTGTCTTCAGGTATCGCGGCATAGCTGTAGCCTCCGGCACCAACGTGCGGCCAGGGGTCGACCCATGCCAGGAACTTGTCCCATTCCGGAACCTCGGTCACGGAACCAACAACAGCCCATTCCGCCGAGACATCAGCAATTTCCACCCGCAACATGAACTTCATGGAATTAAGCCACTGCGCCAATGGTCCGGCCTCCGCCGTCTCCACTATCAGCCAGGTGGATTCCCCGTCATCGACAACCCGCGCATCAAATTCAATGCGGCCCTGGACGGTGAGCAGCAACAGCTCGGTGCCGACGTTGGGTGCAAGCTTGGTCAGTTCCTGGGATGAGAGCGTATTAAGCCAGCTCAACCTGTCGGGACCCGTCACAGTGACGACACCGCGGTGGGAAAGGTCGACGACGGCGGTTCCCGGCTTCCCCAAGTAGCCCGCCAACAGGCGCTGTTCACGATTGGGGTCCCCGTAGTGGGACGCAACGCCAGCATCAAGGCCGCCAGCTTGCACGGCGCCGGCTCGGTTCAGCAAAGGACTCAAATAGCTCATATTGGGTGCAACGCCTTCTCTTGGTGGCCTATTCCAGCATCAATCCCCGGAGGGCGGCGGAGCCGGCACGCCACCAGCGGCAGGTGGGCCGGGTCCGACGTCGGACAGGAAAGTTAGGAAGCGACCTTGTGCAATGCGGCTGAGGCGTGGGCGTCTAGGGCCTTGCCCTGGGCTGCAACGTCCCAGCGCCAGTACAGGTCACCGTTGACCAGGCCGAAGATGCGGGTTGCCGCGGTGTAGTCCTTGGCCCCGGCACCGCGCATGACAGCGTCGGTGGACAGCTGGATCTGCGGGCCCTTGATGGTGCCGTAGTACAGTTCGGAGATGCCGCCGGGGTGGACGATGTTGGCCATGATGTCAAAGCCGTCGTCGGCATTGCGCAGGGCTTCGACATCGTCGGCTGTGCGCAGTGCAGGGACCATGTCCGCGGGGATCAGCCCCGGTCCGCCGTCGGCATCATTCAGGGCGCGATCAAGCTGCCAGAAGCCCGTCTCAACGGACAGCGGACGCAAAACGGTGCCCTCTTCATCCGTCAGCCACGACTCGGCCGTGTACTGCAGATAGGGCAGCCCGTTCGAGGCGAAGGTGACTGTCTGGGTGAAGTATTCGGAATCGGATTCGCCCGCACCAAGCCGGCCGGCACCCTTCCAGGTTCCAAGCAGCCATGACAGCGGCACCAGCTCCGGGGTCAGGTCAGTGGGAATCTCAATGGCCATGGCAGGTTACTGCTGACCCTTGAAGAGACGCCACACCACCAGTCCGGCAAACCAGGCCATGGCCACGCCGGCCAACGCCAATAGGCAAATGAAGAAGATTTCCAAGGCAAGTACGCTCATAGTGCCATCCTACAATGTTCTTCGCGCGGGTCTTGACTGGCCGGGCCGGGGCCGGCCTTCAGCGCCGGATGATCCTGTGCGGGACCATTCAGTGCAGGAGCATTTTTTCCACGAGGTAGACCAGTGACCCCAGCGACAGGATGGGTGCCAGGGCTGCCGCGGCCATGCCGACGGCTGATGTCGAGGGCCCTGCGAGGGTCCGAAGCCGGCGGAACCCCGAGATGACGGCGCCCACCAGGACTCCCAAAATTGCGGCCGGAACAATGCGGACATCTGAAAATAGCAGCGCGGCAAGGGGCCCGGCCAAGGCGGCCAGAACGATCGACAGCGGTGCCAGAACCCGGTCGGGCCAGGAAAGCATGCCGACCAGCAGAGCCACAGCAGCGCTGATCGCCACGATGAGCGTCATGCCCGGCTCGCCCAGGAACCGATACGAGGCCACCCAGCCACAAGTAAACCCTGCGACGGCCACACCGGCACCGGCACCGAGGATGGATTCAAGCCGGTGCTTTTGCCCTGTCCCACGGAAGATCTGCACGGCCATGACGGCGCCAAATCCCACCGCGATGAAGAGTGGGGCCCAGGCCAGGACATCGCCTCCCGCGGTCTGACCGGCTGTGAGGGCCGCCCCCGCGCCGGTCAAGGCAATGACGGTGCCGAGGGTCTTCTTGGCCGGAATGCCCAAATAGTGCGGCCAGCCATAGCCAAAGGCTGCGGACAGGACGATGCCCACGCCGACGGTGTAGCCCAAGCCCAGAAAATGCCCGGCGACCAGAAGTGCAAGCGCGATAATTCCAATAAGTCCGGCTATAAATGACTTCACACATCAATCCTGCCCTATTCTGCCGGTACACTGTGGAGCAACCCTGTGGGCGGAGCGTTTTGTTTCCGGGCCCGGCCGACTCCGGCCCAGCAGTTGGTTCGTTGCCCAAAGGTGCGCGCTATTAGGCACTTTGTTAGGAAGTCATGTCGCAGATTTTAATGCTGACCAACAACCACGGCAGTTCCGTGGAGATTCTGCCTGCGCTGGAACTTTTAAGCCACAACGTCCACATTCTCCCCGCAGTTGCCACGGCACTGCTCGAGGCCAAGCCCTCCGACCTCATCATGGTGGATGCCCGGAAGGATCTGGCCGGATCCCGCTCGCTGACCCAGTTGCTGCGGGCCACCGGAATCAGCGTTCCCTTGCTGCTGGTTTTGACCGAAGGAGGCATGGCCGCGGTGACGGCTTCCTGGGCGGCAGACGACGTCGTCGTGGATTCCGCCGGCCCCGCGGAGGTGGAAGCACGGATCCGCTTGGCGTTAACCCGGGCGGCCAGCGCCGAGGAAGACACACACCAGGAGATTCAGGCGGCCGGCATTGTCATCGACGAGGACAGCTACACGGCCAGGGTCCACGGCGCGGTGCTGAACCTGACCTACAAGGAATTTGAGCTCCTCAAGTATCTGGCCCAGCATCCGGGGCGGGTCTTTACCCGGGCGCAATTGCTCAACGAGGTGTGGGGCTACGACTACTACGGCGGCACCCGGACAGTGGATGTTCATATTCGCCGCCTGCGGGCCAAGCTGGGCTCCGAGAATGAAAACCTGATCAGCACTGTGCGCAATGTCGGCTACCGGCTCACGATTTCCAAGCTGTCCGACGACGCCATGGCTGAGGCCTGATCCACCACACCCGCTGTGGTGCTTCAACGCCCAGGACCTCTTGGGGGTTGAGCCCAAACCCACGACGAAAAGGAAGGCCCGTTTCCATGATGGAAACGGGCCTTCCTTGTTGGTGGAGGACATACGGGTCGAACGTATCGAGGACACCCCACTGGTGCATCCCCCCAGTGAAACCACAGGAATCAAACGACTCCGGCGATTTCCAGCGACCCGGTCTCCCGGGCTGCTGCTCACATACTCTATGCCACAAGCCCGGCTGCGCGCAAGCCCGGCCCGGATTCCCTGAATCCGGGCCGGGAGGCCTGCCAACAAGCCTGCCAACAAGGGACAAGTCGGCACGGCAACGCGCAACTTCGGGCGGTTGCGACACGTTCGCGGCCGCAGAGTCTCGCCTTAGCCTGCGCAGGCCCACTAGGCTGTGGTTATGAGCCCCGCAAAGACTGACAGCTGGCCCGTGACGGTCATCCCCGGCGCCCCCGGACCTGAGCTTCTCCAACAGATCCAGACCGTCATTGATGCGGCCGAGGACGCCGACGGCAATCCGCCCTTCTCCGAGCAAACGCTGGTGGAGCTAAAATCCACCGTGGCAGGCCCGCACAGTGTCCTGACACTGTTGACCTACGCCCCCGAGGACGCCTCACCCACTGTCGGCGAAGATCTGGCAGGCGTGGCAGTTGTCGTCCTCGACGGCAGTGAAGGTGTCCTGGAAATCGTGGTGCACCCGGCCTACCGCAACGACGGGGTTGGTGCGATCCTGGCCGACAAGCTCGTTGAAGTCCGCGGGCTGCAGGGCATCAAGGCCTGGTCCCACGGCGATCATGAGGCTGCAGCCGACCTCGCCGCCAGCTACGGCTACCGTGCCATCCGCGAACTGTGGCGCATGCGCCTTGTCCGGCAGGCGCCGTCGTCCGATGACCTGCCGGAGCCGGCAGCAGCTGACTATCCAACGCCCGACGGCGTGAGGCTGCGGACATTTGTCCCCCACCAGGACGAGGAGGCATGGCTGGCGGCCAACGCCGCAGCCTTCGCCCACCACCCTGAACAGGGTTCGCTGACACTGGCCGACCTGCAGGCCCGCATGGCGGAGCCTTGGTTCGACCCGGCAGGATTTTTCCTCGCCGTCAATGATGCCGGCGAGATCCTGGGCTTCCACTGGACCAAGACCCATCCTGCCCGCGCGGGCCAGGCCGCCATGGGTGAGGTTTATGTTGTCGGGGTGACTCCGGCTGCGCAGGGACTTGGCCTGGGCAAAACCCTGACGCGCCAGGGCATGGACCACCTGCAAAATGCCGGCCTGCGTGCCGTTATGCTTTACGTTGATGCGGACAATGAGGCGGCGGTTTCGTTGTACCGCAAGCTTGGTTTCACCAAATGGGATTCAGACGTCATGTACGGCCCCATGTCGGCATAGCCTGCACTCTGCTTTTGCAGGCGGCTGCAGTTGCGGCTTGTAAGGTTGTTTCAAGGCAATACCGACCATGAGGATTTTTGATGAAGCGCGAATACAAGCGAACAGTGAACACTGCGGCCGCCAACGGCCGGGAACGCTTCGTTGCAGGGGAAGTCCCGGCTTCACGGGCCACCCAGGACCGGATTGAAATCCCCGAGTTTGAGCCAACGCTCATTCCCGAGGGCGACATCACCCCCGACAGGTTCCTGGACCGCGAACTGAGCTGGCTGGCATTCAACGCCCGGGTTCTGGAACTGGCTGAAGACCCGGACCTGCACCTGTTGGAGCGTGTGAACTTCCTGTCGATCTTCGCCTCCAATCTGGACGAGTTCTTCATGGTGCGCGTGGCCGGATTGAAGCGCCGCATTGCGGCCGGCCTTGCCGTGCCGTCGCCCGCCGGCCTCAGCCCAGTGGAAGTTTTGGAGCAGATCAGCGACGCCGCCCACGAGTTGCAGGTCCGGCACTCCCACGTTTTTGCCAGCCAGATCCGTCCGGCACTGGCGTACGAACACATCCACCTGGTGCATTGGGATGAGCTGGACGACAAGGCCAAGGTCCAGTTGTCTGCGATGTTCGCCGAGAAAATTTTCCCCATCCTCACCCCGTTGGCCGTGGACCCGGCCCATCCATTCCCCTACATTTCCGGGCTGTCCCTGAACCTGGCTGTTGTGGTGCGCAACCCGGTCAGCGACAAGGAACTCTTTGCCCGCCTGAAGGTCCCGGACCTGCTGCCCCGGCTGGTGTCCGTTGACGGTCCGCGGGCCGGCATGGTGCCCGGACGCGTGGCCCGCTTCATCTCACTTGAAGAGGTCATCGCCCAGCACCTTGACCAGTTGTTCCCCGGCATGGACATTGTCGAACACCACTCGTTCCGGGTCACCCGCAATGAGGACCTTGAAGTTGAAGAGGACGACGCCGAGAACCTTCTGCAAGCCCTCGAGAAGGAACTGCTGCGCCGCAAATTTGGGCCGCCGGTCCGCCTCGAGGTCGCCACCGACATCAACCCGAGCGTCCTGGCCCTCCTAGTGCGCGAACTTGACGTTGAGGAATCTGAGGTTTACTCGCTGCCGGCTCCCCTGGACCTGCGCGGCCTGTCAATCATCGGCAGCATCGACCGTCCGGACCTGCGCTACCCCAAGCATGTGGCCCACACCTCCCGCGACCTCAACGCCTCGGAGACTTCCAAGGCGGCCAACGTGTTTGCCGCCATGCGCCGTCGCGACATCCTGCTGCACCATCCCTACGACGCCTTCTCCACTTCGGTGCAGGCATTCCTGGAACAGGCTGCGGCCGACCCCAAGGTCCGGGCCATCAAGCAGACCCTGTACAGGACTTCCGGCGACTCCCCCATCGTGGACGCCCTGGTGGATGCTGCCGAGGCCGGCAAACAGGTTTTGGCCCTGGTGGAGATCAAGGCCCGTTTTGACGAGCAGGCCAACATTTCCTGGGCCCGGAAGCTGGAGCAGGCCGGCGTGCACGTGGTGTACGGAATTGTGGGGTTGAAAACCCACTGCAAGCTGTCCCTTGTCGTCCGCCAGGAGCAGGACGGGCTGCGCCGCTACTGCCATATCGGCACCGGCAACTACCACCCCCGCACCGCAAGATACTACGAAGACCTGGGGTTGCTGACTGCCGACAACCAGGTGGGCGAGGACCTGTCCAAGCTGTTCAACCAGTTGTCCGGATATGCGCCCAAATCATCCTTTGACCGCTTGCTGGTGGCCCCGCGCTCCGTCCGTTCGGGCCTGATTGAACGCATCGACGCCGAAATTGCCAACAAGAAGGCCGGGCTGCCCGCGCGTGTGCGCATCAAGGTCAACTCGATGGTCGACGAAGCCATTATCGATTCGCTCTACCGTGCCTCGCAGGCCGGCGTGGAGGTTGGCGTCATTGTGCGCGGCATTTGTTCCCTGCGCCCGGGCGTTCCCGGACTCAGCGAAAACATCACCGTCCGTTCGGTCCTTGGCCGCTTCCTTGAGCACTCACGGGTGTTCACCTTTGCCAACGGCGGAGACCCCATTGTTTACATTGGTTCTGCGGACATGATGCACAGGAACCTTGACCGCCGGGTTGAGGCACTTGTGCAGCTTTCCAACAAGGAAGACATCGCCGAGGTCAACTCGCTGCTTGACCGCTACCTGGATCCAGGCACTGCCAGCTGGCATCTGGACTACGACGGCGAATGGAAACGCCATCATCTCGACGACGAAGGAACGCCCCTGCTCGATGTCCAGTCTTGGCTGCTCGCGAGCCGTTCACGTCCGCGATCAACACTGCACCGGTAATGCGCACAACTGAAAATCTCGATGAAACCGTCGACGAAGGCACAGGCGTCTCCATTTACGCTGCAGGCGCCCTGTGCTGGCGGGTGAAGAAAAAGAAGCTCGAGCTGCTTTTGATCCACCGCCAGCGCTACGACGACTGGTCCTGGCCCAAGGGCAAACTCGACAAGGGCGAGACACTGGCCGAATGCGCTGTGCGTGAAGTGTACGAAGAGGTGGGCCTGCCCATCACTTTGGGAATTCCGCTGCCCGCCATTCAATACGCGGTGAAACCCGGCCTGAAGGAAGTCCACTACTGGGCTTCCGCCACGGATGACATGCCGCCCGTCCCCGACGGGAAAGAGGTCGACTCCGTCATTTGGTGCAGCCCCAACAAAGCCCGCGGCCTGCTGTCCAACCCGTCGGACCTGGAACCCCTTGAAGCCTTGGTTGCAGCCCATGAAAACGGGACTCTTGACACCTGGCCGTTGCTGATCATCCGGCACGCAAAGGCCAAGCCCCGTGCGTCATGGACACGGGCCGAAGGCGAACGCCCGTTGGCCGCGACTGGAAAACGCCAAGCCCTGTACCTGCAGCGACTGCTGATGTCCTGGCACCCTTCCCGGATATACACCAGTGGCTGGATGCGGTGCATCGCGACAATGTCGCCCTACGCCCAGGCGACAAAGGCCAAGGTCAAGGTGGTTCCCTGTCTGACAGAGGCTGACCACAAACGCCATCCGAACAAGGCCGGAGCTGCCATTGAAAAATTGTTGACCAAGACAAATTCCACGGCAGTGTGCACCCACCGCCCGGTGCTACCAACCATTTTGGCAACATTGGCCACCCACATGTCCCCTGCGCTCAGTGCTGCCCTGCCGTTGCTTGATCCGTATTTGTCTCCCGGCGAAGTCCTGGTTGCCCATGTTTCCATCGCCGAACCAGGGCGGATCGTGGCCCTGGAGCAGCACAAACCGTACGAGGACTGACCTGCCACGCCTCCCTGTGGCGGTTGGGGCTTCCCTGTGGCGGCGGGGAAGCCACCCTTAAAATCCAAGCCGAACGTAGCATTTCGACACGTTGTTCCCCTTTACCGAACTCCGGTACGTAACATTGAAGCGAATACAGGATTTCGCTTGCCAATGTCGCCGCAAAGGATATATACGATGTCTTCACTCGAATCACTCCCCGTCTTGGACTTCTCCCGACTGAGCGCGGGCCCGGAAGAGGCCGCCGCATTCCGGGACGAACTGCGCAATGCAATGCATGAAGTGGGCTTCCTTTATCTGGCGGGCCACGGCGTGCCGCAGGAGCTCACTGATGCCATGCTCGACATCTCCCGCCGCTTTTTTGACCTCCCCGAGGATCTGAAGCTTGCGGTTGAAAACGTTCACAGCCCCCAATTTCGGGGCTACACCCGCATGGGCGGGGAAATTACCGATGGCGCCACCGACTGGCGCGAGCAGATCGACATCGGCGTGGAACGTGACGTGGTGGAGCCCGGCGACGGTGTTCCCAGCTACTGGCGCCTCGAGGGCCCCAACCTGTGGCCGGGAGGATTGCCCGAGATGCGCGAGGTCGTATCCGAGTGGACCGAGCGGCTCAGCGCCATTTCCCTTGACCTTCTGCGGGCCCTTGCCGTGTCGCTTGGCGCACCCGAGGACACCTTTGACGCTGCTTTTGCCGAACGAGCCTTCCCCCTCTTGAAGATTGTGCGTTACCCCGGCGAATCCAACCCCGACCCCGTACAGGGCGTGGGTTCACACCGCGACGGCGGCGTGCTGACACTCCTGCTCGTCGAGCCTGAGAAGGGCGGCCTTCAGGTGGAATACCAGGGGACGTGGATCGACGCACCCCAGGTGCCCGGAACCTTTGTGGTCAACATTGGCGAGATGCTCGAGCTGGCCACCAACGGGTACCTCAAGGCGACCCTGCACCGCGTCATCTCCCCGCTTCGCGGCACCGACAGGATCTCCCTGCCGTTCTTCTACAACCCGGCCCTTGACGCCACCATGCCCCAGCTCGCCGTCAGCCCGGAGTTCCAGGCCAAGGCACGCGGAGTGTCGGCCGACCCGGGCAACAGCCCCATTTTGGAAACGTATGGCGACAACGCCCTGCGATACCGGCTGCGCGCGCACCCCAATGTTGCCGCAGTCCAGCACCCGGACCTGCTCGAGAAGTAGTATTTTCGGCCAACTCGAAGTTGTGGTGACTTAGCCGGTTCGAAACAGCAGCTGATGCACTTGCCCCGATCGAAACTGCAGCTGATGCTGTTTCGGCCGCTGTTTTATCGCATCTGCTGCAGTTTCGAATTAAACCGGCCACCAATTTCACATCTGCTGCTGTTTCGATGCGCAGATGCACTGGTTCCAGCCTGTTCGCAGCTATGGTGGCTGGGAACGCGTCTGCCCGTGACCACAATTGCGCGCTCGGGCCGCCTCGGGCACGACATAAGCGGCGAACTCTTTCCCCTGAACTCTTTGTACCGTACGCTCGGTACAAAGAGTTCGGAGTTACGGGGGAAGCGATGCTTGGAATCAACTGGATGGAACTGCTCGTCCTCGTGGGGACGATCGGGGTCGGCGCTGCCGTGGTGGTCTATCTGGCCCTGCGGATGTTTGTATGGAGCAAGGCTGCATCAAAGTCGTTGGAGCATATCCGCAAGCACGCCCTGTGGACCGGCATCATCGCGTGGGCCTTCAGCAGCCTGACCGGCGCCAGCCGGGCCGGGCTTTATTCGCCCCGTCAATCGACTGACTCCTTCGATTCGACCATTCTTCACCCGGTTGACCCTTGGTCCACGATTCCCTTCTTTTGGCTCATCGTCCCGGTCGTGGCCGTCATTCTGGTTCATTTGGTCGGCCAACTTTCCTGGCCGGCACCAAAATCTGCCAAGCGCGTGGCCGTCCTGGAGTTTCGCAGGGTCCGCGATTACGTGCAACCAGCCCTGGGATGGACAGCTCTCGGCATCTTCCTGCTCGCCGGGGGCGCCCTCATGTGGCTCTCGTTTGCCCCTGCCTTTCCCAGCCGCAACTCCGGACGAACCTCGGAAGGACTTTTCCCGCTCCCCCTCGATGGACGAATTCCCGGCTGGATGCTTGCCACAGCACTGGGCGCTTCGCTGGTCGTCCTGGCCGCCGGAACCATTCTGGTCATGCGGCTCATTGCCTCACGCAGGTCTCTCGAGGCGCTGAGCCCCGAGCAAAACACCACCCTGCGGACCATCGGCATGAACCGGCTGCTGCGTGTCTCGGCCACTGTCGCCTCGGGGCTGGCCGCCATAGCCGGCAACTACCTCACCCAACCGGCCCCGGATTCCCCCGCCACTTCATGGGTGAACTGGCTGGCCATCGTCAACGTGGCGGTCCTCATCGCCATGCTGTTCTGGAAGCCGCCCTTCCTTGACGCCCCCTCGGACGACGCCGGATACAACACTTTGCATGTCCCGGGACCTTCCACAGCGCTTGCCTCGGATGACGGACCCGCGGCCGCCAAGCTCACCAATTCTGCCAGCGCAGCAATCTTTCCGGCCGCCGTCGCCGGTGCCGCCGCGGGCTTTGCGATGCATGGCTGGTTTGGCCTGACGGGAATTGTGGCTGCGGCAGCAGTCTTCGTCCTGCTGGCCCACCTGGCCATGGAATTCCTCCTTCGACGCAACTATGCAACCCCGGGCACACCCCGCGGCAGCTTGGGTGTCTTGCTGCCGCGGCCGATGTACCTTGCCTTTGCGGTCGCAACAGTTGGACTCGTGCTGGCACTCATCAATGCCCACAGGGTTGCCACATCCGGCACCCCGAATTCATGGGATGGGCTGGACGCTCCGGCTGCCATGTATTTCGTGCCCGGCGTTGCTGCGCTGGCCGTTCTGGCCCTTGGCCTGGCAGTCATGTGGTTTGTCCTGACCCGGCCGCGACTGGGCAATGCCCCTGCAGCCCTGGACAGGACCCTGCGCCGCCGCTCGTTGTTCCGAATTGCCCGCACCGTCACCGGCAGCTGGTTCGCCATTCTGGGGATCCTCTTGATCATGGTTCCCGTGGCCCCAGATCCCAATGCGCTCGTTCCTCGATTTGAATCAGGCATTTTCGGCCTCCTGTGCAATGTCATTGCCGTACTTGTTGTCTTCTACCCCATGCGCGCCTTCACCCCTGCCGACTTCATGCCGGCAACAAAAAACCACACGAGCCTGAGCAAGTAGCGCGCCATGGAAGCCCAGATTGTCATCGACCTGGAAACAGCCACGCCTCCGTACGAACAGGTCCAGAGACAAATCTCATCGCTGATTGCCGTCGGTGAGCTTCCACCGGGCACTCGGCTGCCCACCGTGCGCAGCCTCGCCGCCGACCTCGGGGTCGCAGCCGGCACGGTGGCGCGCGCCTACAAGGAACTCGAAGCCGCGGGACTCGTCACCACCAACCGAAGGCAGGGAACCGTCGTGGCGGCAATGGCGTCCGTGTCGGTCTCCCCAGCCGGCGCGGAAGGCCCCGAATGGGGCCCCAACCGCGAGATCACCGCTGCCGGGGCCCACCGCGTGAGAGCCGCTGCGAACTTGCGAGCAGAGGGCACGGCTGGGGAGGTGATGGCCGCCGTCGAACATCTCATTGAGGCTGGGGACCGGGCCGGGCTGGATGGGAAGATGCTTGTCACACTGGTGCAAGGTCGCCTGAACCAGCGCGGCAAGTAGACTGTTGGCGTGACTATTTTGACCCCATATGAGGACATGCTGCGCGATGTGCAGGCCAACGGCACCGCGAAATCGGACCGCACCGGCACCGGCACGCGAAGCGTTTTCGGCCGCCAGCTGCGCTTTGACCTGAGCGAGAGCTTCCCGCTGATCACCACCAAGCGGGTGCATTTCAAGTCGGTCGCGATGGAGCTGCTGTGGTTCCTGCGCGGCGATTCGAATGTGCGCTGGCTGCAGGAGAACGGCGTCAAGATTTGGAATGAATGGGCGGACGACGACGGCGAGCTGGGGCCCGTTTATGGCGTCCAGTGGCGCTCGTGGCCCACGCCCGACGGCGAGCACATCGACCAGATTGCCCAGGTCATGGAGTCGCTGCGGGAGAACCCCGACTCGCGCCGGCACATTGTTTCGGCCTGGAATGTTGGCGAGCTGAAGAACATGGCACTGCCGCCGTGCCACGCCTTCTTCCAGTTCTACGTTGCCCCCACCGAGGACGGCCGCGGTAAGCTCAGCTGCCAGCTGTACCAGCGCTCCGCGGACACGTTCCTGGGCGTGCCTTTCAACATTGCGTCCTACGCGCTGCTGACCATGATGGTGGCGCAGCAGCTGGACATGGAACCGGGCGAATTCATCTGGACCGGCGGCGACGTGCACATTTACGACGACCATGTGGAGCAGGTTGCCGAGCAGCTAACACGGGAACCGTACCCGTACCCGAAGCTGCGCTTCACCCGCAAGCCGGACTCCATCTTTGACTACGACTTTGCAGACTTTGAGCTGGTCGACTACCAGCACCACCCCTCGATTAAGGCGCCGATCGCTGTATGAGCACCCCCACGTACCGCTTCAGCCAACCCGTCGTGGGCATGATCTGGGCCCAGACCAGCCAGGGTGTGATCGGGGCCGACGGCGGCATGCCCTGGCACCTGCCCGAGGACATGGCCCACTTCAAGCGCGTCACCACTGGCCACCCCGTGGTCATGGGACGACGCACCTGGGAATCCTTCCCGGACAAGTTCCGCCCGCTGCCGGACCGCACCAACGTTGTGGTGACCCGGCAGGAGGGGTGGGGCGCAACGCCAGAGGCGAGTGGCGCCGTCGTGCTTGACTCGCTGGAGGAGGCCCTCGTCGAGGCTCAACTTTCCCCGGGTGGCCACGAGGTGTGGGTCATTGGCGGCGGCCAAGTCTATGCCCAGGCCAAGGAACACTGCAATGTCGCGGTCGTAACCGTTATCAACACTGATGTGCCAGGCGATACGCAGGCGCCTGCACTTGGCCCGGAATGGTCGTTCCGCGGGGGGTCGCCCGTTGAGGGTTGGCACACCGCCAAGAACGGCACCGAATACCGGATCACCCTGTGGGCCAAGGGCGAGACTGAATTTTCGGCCGAGTAGGAGTTGATGGGGAGTCCACCCCATCGCGGGCAATCGCTGCCGTGGCTATGCTCGTTCTAGACTTGCAACAACTTTCCTGTCCCCCTACCTCCCGGAGCGACCATGTCTGAAATGCTGGGTGCCGACGTTGAAGAACTTCGGGCACTGGCCCGGGACTTCTCCGGCAACTCACAAAAACTTGCCCAGGCGCAGAAACTGATCGACGGTGCCGTGAACCAGCTTCCGCGCTATTGGCAGGGGCCGGATGCACAGCGTTTTGCCTCGCAATGGCGCGGCCAGCACCGCGGCATCATTTCGCGGACTGCCACCATGCTCGACGAGTCTGCCCGCGAACTGAACAAGCACGCCGTCGAGCAGGAGCAGGCCAGCTCCGCTTCGAGTTTGACCGGACCCGCCGGCAGCGGCGGCGATGGCGATGGCAAGAGTCCCATCCCCCAATTTGGCCCGGACTGGCTGGCGGATGAAGACTCACCATTCCGAAACGGTTGGGACGCCTACAACTGGGCCAAGCTGATCCCCAACATGCGTGCGGGCGTCTTTGACATCGCAGCCATGGCGAGCAAGGCCAACCGGGCAGGTTTCTGGGACAAGAATGCTTGGACGGCCTTCCAACGAAGCAATGCCTTTAGCCAGTTCTCAAACATGTCCTCGAACCTCTTCGACGGCAAATGGGGTTCCGCATTCAAGGACGTGGCCCAACTGCCGGAAACCGGCAAGGCGTTCAAATTCCTGGAAGCCGGCGGTCACGCACTCGGCGTGGCGGGCGTCGGTTTGGATGTCATAGATGGTGTCAATCATCTGGCCAACGGAGAGTATGAGGAAGCCGGCTACTCGGCGGCAAAGGCCGCCCTCGGCGTCATATCATTTGCGCCGCCACCTGTCGGAACAATTGCGGCAGTGGCCAGCGGTGGTCTGTTCCTGTACGACAACGTCCCCATCATCCACGACTCGGTAAACTTTGTCGGTGAAAAGATTGGCGAGGGCGTCGGAGCCACTGTTGATGCTGTCGCCGACACTGGCAAGAAAGTTGCCAAATTCTTTGGCTTCTAGGAATTTGTTTTCCAACAATGAGGAGAAATGATCTTGACTCAGGCAACTACGTCCGCTGCCCAGGGATTCCCGGACGCCATCGGCTTCGGTTTCGCCGAACTCGTTGCACTGCTGAATCTGGTCCGTGGCGACGCCACCACAGCCAGTGCTGCTGCCCTGCGCCTTGAACAGGAACTGGACGATGACAAGGTCCTGTTTGCTGGGGCTTCCTCGCTGGTGGCGAGAGGGTTCGCCACTGTTGAAGCCGGAGGTGAGCTGAGCATCAGCGGCCCGGTGGCCGCAGTAACCCACGCCTTGACCACGGCCACGCGACGCATGGAAATTTCGCTCCTCACGGCGGAGGGTGGCGACAGCGTTATTAGTGTGGATGCCCCGAACTACGGCATCATTCTTCAGCCCCGCGCCTACCTGACGTGGTTCGCCATGGCCCAGAAGCCGGAGATCTCCGCGGCTGAGGGAAACTTCTGGATTATGCGCAAGCACCTGGAGGAGAACCCGTCGGGCGGCGCCACCATCAAGCGCCGTGAAGACGCCACAGGGCAGGAACTCCTGCTCAAGCGCGAAGGATCCTCCTGGACGGTGGGTTACAACTCCACCGGTCCTGCAGACATTGAACCCATCACCGGCCTTACAGATGCAGACGTGCTCCAGCGCATCCGCGCGATCCGCCAGGAGTAGGGGATGGCAGCAGACCCACAACGCCAGTGGCGGGACCAACAGGCAACTGCCTGGCACGAGCAGGCGGTCGCCAGCGGCCAGACTCGCTACCTGCGGCGCGCCTTCAACGGCGAACTCGTCAGCTACCTCCCGGAGGAATATGGCGTGGGGCGCACCGGGCTTGGTCCCAAAATCTACACCGTCTGGGGACATGGAATCCTGGTCGCCGGTCAAATAGCGATACTGTGCCTATTCCTGTGGGCTTTGAGCGTGGGTGTTCGCGGGGGGCACACGGACATCCCCGCCGGACTGTGGATTGCCTTTGGATTCTTTGGCCTAACCATCGTCTACACCACCTCCAACCTCGTCAAGGAAGCCAAAGCCACACGCCTGCGGCGCCAGCGGGGCCTTCCCACGCCGAGGGAATAACCTGCCCGAAATAACGATCCCAACCCCTTCAATGTGAATCAATATGCACAAGAATACGGGCCTGGAGGGGTGCCGCCAGACTACACATTCCATGCCAAGGCTCCGCGTCAAAAACCCAACGCCATCCGGGCACTGAGCATTGTCCTGTTGTTCATTGCCTGCATTCCTCTTTACCCGGTGTCCAATGCCGGTTTTGCCAGGCCGGGCGTCCTCTACGCCGGCCTGACATCGGCAGGCGCCGCAGCAGCAGGAACCTGGGGCTTCACCATCGCCCGCAGGCGGCAACAATGGCTCACCGCCAAAGGCGTGCCGCGCAAGTACTGGTAGCTTGCCCCGGCAGCACCCACCCGGCCGGCCCCGCACCCAACTGCAGGGGCGCACGGTGGTGCGAAACGCCGTCGCACGTGTTCATTGGGTGAAACGAACTTCAGCCGATTTGCCCCTCCCCCCTAAACTGGAAGCATGACCAATAACAGTGTTCCCTCCGTCGGCCTTGTCGGCTGGCGCGGCATGGTCGGTTCCGTTCTGCTGCAGCGCATGCAGGACGAAGGCGACTTCGGCGATGTCAACCCCGTCTTCTTCTCCACCTCGAACGCCGGCGGCAACGCCCCGGCGATTACCGGCGGCGACTCCGGCAAGCTCGAAGACGCCTTTGACATTGACACGTTGGCGAAACTTCCGATTATTGTGACCGCCCAGGGCGGGGACTACACCACCCGCGTGCACACCGAGCTGCGCAACCGCGGCTGGGACGGGCTCTGGATGGACGCCGCCTCCACGCTGCGCATGAACGACGACTCGATCATCGTGCTGGATCCCATCAACCGCGACGTCATCGACGCCGGCCTGGCGAACGGCACCAAGGACTTCATCGGCGGCAACTGCACCGTCTCCTGCATGCTCATGGGCCTGGGCGGATTGTTCAAGAACAATCTTGTCGAGTGGGGCACCGCCATGACCTACCAGGCTGCTTCCGGCGGCGGCGCGCGCCACATGCGCGAGCTCCTGAACCAGTTCGGCACGCTGAACTCCGAGGTTTCTTCCGAACTGGACAACCCGGCGTCGGCCATCCTGGAAATCGACCGCAAGGTCCTGGCCCACCAGCGCGAGGGCATCGACTCCGCGCAGTTCGGCGTGCCGCTGGCCGGTTCGCTGATCCCCTGGATCGACGCCGATTTGGGCAACGGCCAGTCGAAGGAAGAGTGGAAGGCCGGGGTGGAGACCAACAAGATCCTGGGCACAACTGCGTCCAACCAGGTCATCATGGATGGCCTGTGCGTGCGCATCGGCGCCATGCGTTCGCACTCCCAGGCACTGACCCTGAAGCTCCGCGAGGACCTGTCGGTGGCCGAGATCGAGTCGCTGCTGGCCAACGACAACGAGTGGGCCAAGGTGGTGCCAAACACGAAGGAAGCCTCCATGGCTGACCTCACCCCCGTCGCCGCATCCGGCACCCTCGAGGTCCCCGTGGGCCGCATCCGCAAGATGGAGATGGGCCCCGAGTACATCAGCGCGTTCACGGTGGGCGACCAGCTCCTCTGGGGCGCCGCCGAGCCGCTGCGCCGCATGCTGAAGATCGCCGTCGGCACGCTGTAGCTTTAACCCTTCACAGCTGTGTGGCAGTTGTTGGCTTTCGTCCAACAACTGCCACACAGCTTTTTTATGGGCCGTTAAGGGGCCAGGAACTTGGCGTATTTCCTCGCCGCCATGTCCAGGGCCTTGTCCTGGGTTGGGCTGAGCTCCGTGAAGAATTCCGGAAGCACGACGCCGGACAGTTGCCTTTCCCGCTCAGCAGCACCCTGCGCTTTCCGCCAGGTCCCGGCGACCTTCCCGCCGGCCACGACTGTCGCCTTGAACATGCCATTGTTGCCCGGCACCGTCAGTTGCGCATGTTCCGGGGCCAGGGCCGCGGTGCGGTCCGTGTAGCCCAGCAGGTATTCGTCAAAGCCCGGCAGCAGCAGGACCGAACGGGCGCCATTGACAGCGCGTTTCGTCCCTGCGCCGCCCAGCAGCTCGGCCGTTTCCGGTGACAAATGGTACTCCGTGCCATTGCACTCGAGCGTTTCCAGCTGATTCGCTATCTGGGTGAGCCCTGTCTTGATGTCCTTCAGTGTCAGCTTCGACCACCACTGAAAATCCTTGACGGTGGCCGGCCCGTGGCTGCGGAAGTAGCGCAGCGCCAATTCGGCCAGTGCTTCGTCCCGGTCCAATATCCGCGGGTGCTTGATCCATTCTTGTGAGCTGACGTAAAACTGCCCGTTGCCGTTTCCCGTGTTGACGGGTCCCTGGACGAGGGTTCCCCCAAGGCAAAGCAGGAACAGGAAGTGGTAGCCGCGCTGGACTTTGGTCCCCTGCCCGGCCTGCTCGAATGCGGCAAGCAGTTCCTCACGCGTGACGCGGCCGCCTGACTGTTCCAGCAGCGCCAGGGCTAGGCCGCGCACCTGCTCGAGGTCCGGCGTCGTAATCCCCAGTTGGCGGTGGCGGGTTGCCAGGGATGTGATCATGCGCTCGCGGGTGAGGGAGAGGATCCAGCCAAGGTCCTCGGCGGCGGTGACGTGCAAAGTTCCACGCATGGGCGAGGAGCGGACGAGTTCGCCGCGGTTGAAGGCAGCTTCCACGTCCGCGCGGGTGCTCCCGGGTGAACGCAGTCCGATCGACCACAGTGCGCCGGGGAAGTCCTGGCCCTGCAGCGCCGTCAGGGAACGCACAACGTCCACCGGCCCCGGGCTGGGACTGGTGGACGTCGGGAGAATCATTTGGGCGGCGAGGCGGAGCCTGGCAAGAACGGCGGGGGTGACGCTAGGTGTCATGCACCCAATCTAGCGTCTACGCGGCCGGGTGGGCCCACGACCGCGAGGGGCCCCGGCCGAGGAACGAGGCTGGGGAGCGGGTGGGGAGCGTTACCGGGCGGAGCGCATGCTGGCGGTGATCGGGCACTCGAAGGGATCCCGCTGGCCCAGGCCAACCCGGTTCAGGTAGCGCATGACGATCATGTACGACTGGCCGAGGGTGGTCTCGGTGTACGTGATGTTCCGCTCGGCGCAGTACTCCCGGACCATGGGCTGGACGGCCTTGAGGTTCTTGGAGGACATGGTGGGGAACAGGTGGTGTTCGATCTGGTAGTTCAGGCCGCCCATGCCGACGTCGACCCACCAGCCGCCGGAAATGTTGCGGCTCATGAGGGTCTGGCGGCGCATGAAGTCGATCTTGACATCCTTGGGCACCAGCGGCATGCCCTTGTGGTTCGGGGCGAAGGCGCAGCCCATGTACAGGCCAAGGCCCATGATCTGCACGGCGACGAACGCCAGGCCGATGCCCCACCCGAGGAACCAGACGGTCAACGCGGGCAGCAGCACGAGGCGGACCACCAGCAAGGCGATCTCTGCCGTGCGTTCGGGCACAACCTGCCTGCGGTCCAGCACGCGCTTCACGGCGGCAATGTGCAGGTCAAGTGCGGCAAGGGTCAACAGCGGGAAGAAGAACGCGCCCTGTCGGCGGGCAAACCACTTGGCAAAGCCGGTGCGCTTGGCAGCGTTCTCCGGGTCAAACACGAGGGCGCCGGGATCAATGTCGCCGTCCACGCCAATCTTGTTCGGGTTCAGGTGGTGCTTGCCGTGCTTGTTCATCCACCAGCCGTAGCTCAGGCCCACGAACAGGTTGCCGGCGATGCGGGCCAGCCACGCGTTCTTCTTCGCGGAGGCGAACACCTGGCGGTGCGCGGCGTCGTGGGAGATGAACGCCGTCTGCGTGCACATGAAGGCGAACAGCACGGCGGTAATCATCTGCCACCAGCTCTGCCCGAGCGTCAGGAACAGCGCCAGCACGGCCAGGTAGCCAATGCTTTGGCGCACGATGCGCAACACGTACCATTTGACGTCGCGTTCCATGTATCCGGCGGCGCGAACCTGCTCGCACAGCGCGATGAAGTCCGTGACGTGGCGGTCCCGGGCCGGACGTTTGCGGGCGGGCTTGGCGGCCGGACCACCGTCCAATAGTTCGGTGGAATCAAGCGTTGCGGATGTCATTGTGCTCCTCTTGGTGCCTCACGGATGCCCAAATCATCACGTAAACGAAAAAGTCTGAATCTACCTTCTAGGTTACGTAGGCGGAGGCGCCGCGCACATCACACCCGGGAGCCGTCTTGACCCCGTACCCGGGTATGGGGCACCCGGGCGTGCGGGGTCCCGGGCCCGCCACTCGGTGCCGGGTGTGCTTAGAGGGAGCAGCCCGCCAGGACCGGTTCCGGCACCAGCGCGATGCCGAATTCACGGACGACGCCGTCACGCACCTCCCGCGCAACAGCGAGGATGTCCTCGGTGCGGGCACCGCCACGGTTCGTGATGGCGAGGGTGTGCTTGGTGGACAGGGAAGCGCGCGGCGGGGTCCCGGCGTCGGACTTCCCGTCGGAAGAAACGCCGGCAAGCTCCCCGGCAAGGCCGAAGCCCTTGGAAAAACCCGCGTGCTCGATAAGCCAGGCGGCGCTGAGCTTGGTGAGGTCCCCTGCCGGCCAGCGGGGCGCGTCGGCCGGCAGCGAGTTGGCGACCTCGGCCGTGACGAGGGGGTTGGTGAAGAAGGAGCCGGTGGAGAAGGTGTCGCGGTCGGCCGGGTCCAGGACCATGCCCTTGGATGCGCGCAGGGCCAGGACCGTGCGGCGAACCTCGAGGGAGTTGGCGCGCTTGCCGATCTCGACGTCGAGGCGGCGGGCCAGCTCCGAGTATTTGATGGGGGCGCTCATCCGGCCCAGCAGGAGCTGGAATTCAACTGTCAGGACCACGTAGCGCGGCGAACCGTTGACGGTGGTGGCCTTCAGCAGCGAGTCGCGGTAGCCGAACTTGAGCTCGTGGCTGGTGAACGTGTGGACAGCGCTCTTCTCCCGGTCCCAGGTGCGCACGGCGGCGATGGTTTGGGCGACCTCGCAGCCGTAGGCACCCACATTTTGCACGGGCGTGGCACCGGTGCTGCCGGGAATCCCGGACAGTGCCTCAACCCCGCTCCATGCGTGCAGGACGCTCTGGTGCACAAAGTCGTCCCAGTCATGGCCGGCCTGGACCACCACGGAGGCCCCTCCGCAGGAGTCCTGTGAGTTGGCCGCATAGCCCTGGCTGGCGATCTTCAGCACCGTGCCGGCAAAACCCTCGTCCGAGACCACGAGGTTGGAACCACCGCCGAGCACCAGCAGCGGCTCGCCGGCGTCGTCGGCTGCCCTGACGGCGGCAATGATTTCCGCCTCGGTGCCGGCCACCACATATTTTCGGGCGGGGCCGCCCACTTCGAGGGTTGTCAGGGAACTTAGAAACTTTTGCTCTTTCACGTTTCCAGACTATCTTGTGCCGGCATCCTGCTGGAGATCCAGGTATTTGGGCTTGCGCACCACGGGGGTGAGGAAGAATGCCACGACAAGCATGACCAGCACCGCCAGCAGGGAATGCAGCACACCAACATGCTCGGCCAGGAGGCCCAGCAGCGGCGGCCCGCCCAGGAAGGCGCCGTAGCCGACCGTGGACACAACTGACACGCGGGCGGCCGCATGCTCGGGATCGTCGGAGGCCGCAGACATGGCCACGGGGAAGCCAAGCGCCGAACCCAGACCCCAGAACACAAGTGCCGCAAGGGCCACTTCGGCTGTGGGTGCGAAGACAAACAAGCCCAGGCCAAGGACGGCCAGGGCCGCACCAACGCGCAGCACCACCACCCTGCCGTACCTGTCCAGCACCACAGTTCCGGCGAAACGTCCAATCGTCATGGCCGACACAAAAATGCCATACCCGACAGCACCCAGGGCGGCCGTGGAGTCGTGGCCGTCAACCATGGCAAGGGCCACCCAGTCCCCTGCAGCTCCCTCAGCCAGGCCCAGGCCAAGCACCAGGGCGCCCAGCATCAAGGTGCGTGGATCACGCCAGGCGGCAGCGATTTTAGCCTTGCCCGCAAGCTTCGCCGCCTGCTCGGTGCTGAGGGTGTCGGCCGTGGCGGCGGCGGTGATGTCAGCCGTGCCGGCGGTGATGATCGGGATGGGGCCGGTGCCGGGCACTGCGCTGGCTTCCGCCACGTCCACCATAGCGGCCGTCGAGCTGGGCCTGTCCGCCTGGTAATGGCTTGTTCCGATGACCACGGCAGTGCACGCAACGAGGGCGACAACGGACAGGTGCAGCGCAACAGGCACGTGGACGGAAGCGGCCAGGGCGCCCACGCCGGCACCCACCACGGTGCCGATGCTGAAGGCGCCGTGCAGCCGGGGCATGATTTGCCGCCCCAGCGCCCGTTCAACGGCGGCGCCCTCAATGTTCGAAGCCGTATTCCAGCTGGCGGTGCCCAGGCCCACAATGACAAGCCCGACACCCACCACCGCGGTTTGGGAGAACACGGTGGCCCCGAGTCCGACGACGATGACGCCAACGGTTTGAATGATGGCGCCGAACCGGGACGTCAGTTTTGAGCCCAGGCGCAGCACGATCAGCCCCGAGGCGGCCACCGAGACAAACGAGCCCAGCGACATGCACAGCAGCATCAACCCGACCTGGCCGGGGGTCAGGCCCAGGTCGTCGCGGATGGCCGGGATGCGGGAAACCCAGGTGGCAAAGACCAGTCCGGAACCTGCATATGCTGTGACTACACCGTTGCGCCAGGCGCTGATCCGGTCTGCGGGCAGGGCCCGGTTCACGCCACGCGGACCGTGGCCTGCGCCTTGACCAAAACTTTCTGGCCGCCCAAGGTGACTGTCAAGTCAATCCGTGCGGTCCCGGCGTCGTTGTTGACGGCGCCAACCACCCCGAGGACCTCGACGACGGCGCCCGGACCGGCGTCCACGTCGGCCACCGGGACAGGCTTGGTGAAGCGGGTGCCATAGGACACGACGGCGGCAGGGTCACCGATCCAGTCGGTCACCAGCTGCACTGCCGCACCCATGGTGAACATGCCGTGGGCGATGACGCCGGGCAGCTCCACCTCGCGGGCAAAGCGGTCGTTCCAGTGGATCGGGTTGAAGTCCCCGGAGGCTCCGGCATACTTCACCAGGTCTGCGCGGGAGATCTCAAGGGTGCGTGAGCCGATCTCGGTGCCCACGGCCAAATCTGCAATGTTGATGCTCATTACTGTCCCTCCCCGCGGACCAGGATGGCTGACACGGTGGTGGCAACTGCCTCGCCGTCGACAGTTGAAATTTCGGCGCGCGTGGTGATCATGGCGCCGCCGCCCATGCCGCGGACGGTGTCCACGTGCAGCTCCGCGCGCAGCTCATCGCCCGCGACGATGGCCCGGTGGTGGGTGAATTTTTGCTCCGCGTGCACGACGCGCGAGAAGTCTATGCCGGAGTCGGGGTCGTTGATCAACAACGCATCCGCACGCTGGGCCACGATGATGGCGTAGGTGGGCGGTGCCACCAAGTCTGCATGGCCCAGGGCCTGCGCTGCGGCAACCTCAAAATGGGCTGCATTGGTGGCCTTGACGGCCCTGGCGAAGTCCCTGACAGACTCCCTGCCAACACTGTATATTTCGGCTGAAGGATAGCTGCGCCCCTGCAGCTCGGGATTGATGCTCATGGCTTAAGCCTATAGCCCGGAAGCAGGCGGGCGCACACTAGGGCCGCGCGTTGGACCGCATGTTGTCAACGATCGCCAGCAGCGATGCCACATCCATGTTTTGCTGCGTGTCATCCTGCCTCCTCACTCCCGTGGGAAAGCCAAACAAGGCGGCGTTGTAGTACATGCCGTCACCCAGGAGCATCACGGCGTGGGACACCGCGGGATCGCCAATGTCGCTGAGAATCAGTTCATACCAGCGGGCATGGATCTCGGAAAAAGCCTGCCGCACGGTGTCGTCCTCGCTTTGGCTCAGGCGCATGGCGGCGACGATCACGCGGTCAAAGGGTGTGCTGCCGAAGACGCTGGTGCGAATGTAATAGCTGGCACAGCCTTCCGGGTCCGCGGCCATCGCCGCGAAATCCAGTGCCGCATAGTCATGCAACTTGGCCAACAGGCCCTCGGTCAGCGCTTCCTTGCCCTTGAAGTGGTATAGCAACCCGCCCTTGGAGACGCCGGCCGAGGCGGCGACAGCGTCCAATGTTGCCGCCCTGGGCCCGTCGCTGATGAGCAGGTCCTCGTAGGCGGAGAGCACCCGTTCGCGTGCTGGGGGTTGTGTAGTCATTAGTCCACCCTACAAGAAGTGATGGAGTGCACCAACCAGACGGTACACTAAACCGTCTGGACGGTATAGAATTTGAACATGGCGATTTCTGCAGTCACTCCCAAAACTGGTTTGTCCGAAACCACACCACGCGCCGGCGCCCGCACCTGGATAGCCCTGGCCGTCCTCATGCTGCCCGTTTTGCTGGTGTCCGTGGACAACACGGTGCTCAGCTTCGCCATCCCCGCCATCTCACTGGCGTTGACTCCCTCAGCCTCGGAGCTGCTGTGGACCATCGACGTCTATCCCCTGGTGCTGGCCGCACTGCTGGTGCCCATGGGCAGCATGGCTGACAGGTTCGGCCGGCGCAAGCTGCTGCTGATCGGCAGCACCGGTTTTGCCGTGGTCTCCGTGTTTGCGGCGTTTGCCCCCAACGCCGGGGCGCTCATTGGCTACCGTGCGCTGCTGGGCCTGTTCGGCGCCATGCTGATGCCCTCAACCCTGTCCTTGATCCGCAACCTGTTCCTCCACCCCGGCCAGCGCCGCAAGGCCATCGCCATCTGGGCCGCCGGCTTCTCCGGCGGCGCCGCCCTGGGCCCCATCGTTGGAGGCTTCATCCTGGAACACTTTTGGTGGGGAGCCGTGTTCCTCATGAGTGTTCCCGTGCTGATCCCGCTGCTGATCCTGGCACCGATCTTTGTGCCCGAATCCAAGGACCCCACCCCGGGAAAGATTGATGCCCTGAGCATCCTGCTTTCCTTCGGAGCCATGGTCCCGACCATTTTTGGCATCAAGGAAATTGCCCAGTCCGGGCTCTCGGTCCTGAACGTGGTTCTCATCGTGGCGGGCCTGGGCCTCGGCGCCCTGTTTGTGCGCCGCCAGCTGCGCCGCGTGAATCCCATGATGGACGTGACCTTGTTCAGGAACCCCGTCTTCAGCGGAAGTGTCAGCGCCAACCTCCTGAGCATCTTTTCACTCGTTGGGTTCCTGTACTTCATCACCCAACACCTGCAGCTGGTGGTGGGCCTGTCCCCCACCAACGCCGCCTATGTCCTGGTGCCCGGCCTTGCCCTGACCATCGTCTCCGGGCTCGTGGCCGCGTCCCTGGCCAACAAGTTCCGCCAGTCCTGGCTGGTGGCCGGCGGACTGTTCCTGAACGCGGCAGCCTTCCTGATCGTTGCGTTGAACACCGATGGTTCCGTCATCGGCATTATGGTGGCATTCCTGGTTCTGGGCGCCGGCGTGGGAACGGCCGAGACCATTTCCAACGACCTCATCCTCTCCGCGGCTCCTCCGGCCAAGGCAGGTGCGGCGTCGGCAATCTCGGAGACCGCCTACGAGGTGGGCTCAGTGCTGGGAACCGCCGTGCTGGGCAGCATCCTGACCGCGTCGTACAGGATGAACATTGTGGTTCCGGCCGGCGTGCCGGAAGACGCTGCAGATACGGCGAGCCAGACCCTTGGCGGCGCGATTGACGTTGCCGGCACGCTGCCTGCACCGCAAGGTGCGGCGCTGCTGGAGTCGGCCAAGCACGCCTTCGACTCCGGCTCATCCACGGTTGCCCTGGTCAGCATGGCCCTCATGCTCGGGGCGGCACTGATGTGCCTGCGGGCCCTGCGCAATGCGGTGGCCAACCCGGAGCCGGTGGACCACTAAGCGCCACGCCCCGGACAGCCATGCCCCGGACGGATGACGGAGCCATGGCCCGTCAAAAGTCTGGAAGCATGAAGCCACATCACACGGCAACCGTTGCTGTCATGCCTGCCCTCACGGCGCCGACTCTGGCCGGCATGTGGAATGACTATGAAGGCGATTTCCCGGATCGGCGTTAGCGTGTGGCGTGCAGTGCCGGCTCGTCCAGGACCGCGCGCAGTTTTTGCATCACCGGGCAAGGACCAGCAGCCCTGAGAAGGCCGCAAGGGCCGCTGTCCCGCTGGCAGCCCAGTGCAGGGTCCAGGTGTTCTCCAGAATTGCCTGTCTCAAGGGGGAGACCTGTTCAGCGGGAAAATAGTCGGTGTATCGAGGGACGGGCATCGCCAGCAGCAACATATTGCCTGCGAGGCCCAGTGTCGACAGCCAGGACAGTCCGAGCCACCAGCGAGTAATGCGTCGAGACTCTGCCCGTTGCAGCAGCCGTCGGCAGCTTGGGTGCCCCAGCGCCAGCGCCATGCACGCTGCCGCCGCCAGGGTTGCCAGGGGAAACAGCAAGGCAAGCTGCGCTGAAATTGCGGCCAACCAGACTGTGGAATGCCACAGGAACAGCCTCTGTGGCGCCGTGGGCATCGGTTCAGACATCGAATCCCCCGCCTTTGTTGCCGAACGTGCTACTTTCTGCTGTTGCGCTCGCCTTCGCGCTTCTCCGCGGCCTTCATTTCCTTGCGAATGTTGTGGCCGCGCAGGCCCAGCGACGCCATGTGCGCCAGCAGCCCGACGCCGATGAACGGCAGCGCGATGAACGTCATGGACGCCGTGGAACTGATGGCGCCGACGATGATGATGACGATGCCGATAAAGGTCAGGCCCATGCCGCCAAAAACAGCGTATTTGTAGGCGGGCGGAGCGGTTTCCCAGAAGTCGTTAAGCACGGGCTAAGTCTACCGGCCGAGGGCCCCGAAGCGAGCGCAGCGAGATTTGTGCGGCCGGAAGACACTACCGGCCGCGGGACCCGCCATGGCTGCGAGAGGGTTCGGGAAAAACCAACCATTGCTGCGAGAGCGTCGGTGGGTGGGGCTTGATGGGAACTAAAAGAGCGACTCCTGCAGCGCCGGGACCTCGGTCTCGTAGTCCCCAAAAGTGATCCTATGGCCCTTGAGCGCGCCGAGATCCACGAGAAACGCCCCCTCCACACCGTCCAGCCCGGCCAGGGCAGTGCCACCAAGCAACGAGTCGATCCGGATGCCGTGGCGTCCGGAATCCAGCGGCTGCGGATAGGCAGTGCGCCGGCTGGGAACCGCAGCAGCCTCCGAAAAACCGCTCCGCTGCCACTGTTCCTGCGCCGTCTCAAAACCTTCCAGCGCCAGTCCCGCCACATAGTCACGGACGACGTCGGCCATCGCCTTGTTCGTCTGCTCCAGGTGAAGCGGCGGCCGGGGATGCAAAAGCGCGGCGAACTTCGCCGCGCCGCGCACAAATTGGGTGGGTGGCAGGTTCGTGGACACGGCATCCTCGAGGTGGCGCACCACGGCGCCGTCCCGGGCCCGGGCCACGTAACGGGCCACGAGCGCGCCCTGTTCGGCCAGGCGGCTCCACTTGCTGCGTTCGGACGCCGTGCCCACCTTGGTGGTGCCGTCGGCAAATGTGGCGATGTACAGCCAGTGCTGCTGCGACAGGTACGCCTTCAGGCCGGGTGATCCCTGGCCGCTGCGGTGGAAGTCGTGCATGGGGCGCATTTGGTCCTTGGCGAAGCAGGCACCGCACTGGAACCCGCGTTCGGCCGGCTGCCCCGTCGGGCACGGGAAGTGCTCCGCCTGGCCCGACTCCTCCACCCGGGTGAACCCCAGGCAGAATCTGGCCGGGACGCCGTCGCCGGAAAGCACCTCAAACCTCAGCCACTGCCCCGGCACCAGGGGCAGCCGCGCACCGCCGTCGTCCGTGGTCAGGGACAGGGCCGGCCCCTCACCATGCCAGGAAACGCTGCGGACCAGCCCGCCCAGGTGCGCCACGCCGGCTAGAGCGAGGGTTGGACGCCGTAGGCCACGGCCAGCTTCATGATCTTCTCGGCCCGGCCCAGGCGCGGCAGGTCCGAGCCGTCGCGGATGACGCCGCCGCGGGCCTTGAAGTCGTCCATGAAGTCGGTTGCCCAGGCGACGTCGGTGGGCGTGGGGCTGATGACCTCGTTGATGATGGTGGTCTGGTCGGCGGCCAGGCACAGCTTGCCGGTCATGCCCATGGAGACGGTGATCGCTGACTGTTCGCGCAGGATCGGGTGGTTCGTGCCCACAGTGGGGCCGTCGATGGGGCCGGGCAGGTTGCCGACGCGGCTGGCGACGACGAGCTTGGCGCGCGGGTAGGCCATGGCCTCGCGGTCCGCGGACATGCCGGTGTCGCGGCGGAAGTCACCGGAACCAAAGGCGAGGCGGAAGGCACCTTCGGCGCGGGCGATGTTGTTGGCTTCCTCGATGCCGAGGGCGGATTCCACGAGGGCCAGGACCCGTGTTTTGCCGTCGAGGCGGTGGTAGGTTTCCTTCACCTGTTCGGCTTTTTCGGTCTTGGCCAGCATGACACCGAGGAGTCCGGGGACGTTGCGCAGGCTGGCGACGTCGTCAGCCCAGAAATCGGAGTGGACGTCGTTGATGCGGACCCAGGCCCGGCCTCCGTTGCGCAGCCAGTCGATGACGTCGGCGCGGGCCGCGTCCTTCTTCTTGGGATCCACGGCGTCTTCGATGTCAAGCACGACGGCGTCGGCGCGCGAGTTCGCGGCGTCGTCGAAGATCTCGGGGCGGGTGGCAGGCACAAGGAGCCACGAGCGGGCGATTTCCGCCGGGATGTTGCGGGTGCGGACAGGTGCTGAGGGGGCTTCGTTGCCAACGGTGCTAGACATACCTCTACCGTATACGGCAAATCCGCCGGATTCGATGTGCCTTTCTACAAAGCACCGGCCCAATCACTGGCGAACTGCACCAGTTTTCATGTCAGCGGTCTAGACCACCGACCGGTTGGGAACGCCCGCATCCCCTGTCAGGTCGGAGCCTTCCTGCAGCACCGGCCCGAGCCCTCGAGACAATCATGACGCGCAGACGCGGGTCAACCCTTCCGTCACAACGGGAAACTCCCCGCCACAAGCGAAATGTGTCGTTGCGTTGCTCTTGGTTGCGCACGGTTTCCCATGGTTTCCCGCCGCGTCGCACAGGATTGCACCTGTCCATTTAGTGGGCTTACATCGTTCAAACCACATGTAAAAACCACTTCAGTTCCCTGACATCGGGACCACCAACAGGACAGGCCACCATGAAACGCTTTCTATCTCTTTTCACCGTAGCGGCAGCCGTCATCGTCTCGATGACTGTTTCCGCCTGCGGAGGGCCGGCCACGGCCGGAGGTGGGGCTGGCGGGGAGGTCACCACGCTGCGGTACCAGGGGAGTGCCAATTCGGTCACCCTGCCGGAACTCGCCGCGGACCTTGGTTATCTGGACGGCATCACGCTGGAGTGGGTGGGCAACACCATCAGCGGGCCGCAGGACATCCAGTCGGCTGCGACCGACCAGACGGACTTTGGCGGTGCCTTCACCGGCGCCGTGGTCAAGCTGGCCGACGCCGGCGCCCAGATCACAGGGGTTGTGAACTACTACGGATCAGATGCCGAGACGTTCAACGGGTACTACGTCCTCGAAGACAGCCCCCTCCACACTGCCCGTGACCTGATTGGCAAGAAGATCGGAGTCAACACACTGGGCGGCCAGTCCGAAGCTGTCATCCACACGTATTTGTTGAACAACGGACTCAGCGAGGCCGAAATCAAGCAGGTGCAACTTGTGGTGCTGCCGCCCAATGACACCGAACAAGCCATCCGCCGGGGACAGGTCGACGCCGGGTCGCTGGGCTCCGTCCTGCAGGACCGGGCGCTGGCCACCGGCGGCCTCCGCGCCCTCTTCACCGATGCGGAATTCTTCGGCACGTTCCCGGGCGGCCAGTACGTGTTCCGCAACGACTTCATCAAGGAAAACCCCACCACTGTGCGGACGTTCACCACGGGCGTGGCCAAAGCCATCAAGTGGGAAACGGACACCCCCCGCGAGGAAGTCATTGCCCGATTCACGAAAATCATCCAGGAGCGCGGGCGCAGTGAGAGCACCGAGGCCCTGCAGTACTGGAAGAGCGTTGGCGTGCCCAATGCCGGAATCATCGAGGACAAGCACTTCACCCTCTGGGCGGACTACCTCAAGGACGCCGGGCTGATCAAGGGCGAGCTGCAGCCGGCCAAGTACTACACGAATGAATTCAACGAGCTGGCCAGCCCCGCCGCGGCCGCTTCGACCACTGCCCCGAAGGGATGAGCATGAATGCGAAAATCAGTCTCCGCCACGTCCGCCAGGAATTCGTGGTGCGCCCCGCCAAGGGCTGCCAGCCAATCGATTCCGGCCCGCTGGTGGTCCTGGATGACTTCAATCTCGACGTCCGCCAGGGCGAATTCCTGACCATCGTGGGCCCCAGCGGCTCCGGCAAAACCACGCTCCTTGACCTGCTGGCCGGACTGACCCGGCCAATCTCCGGCCAGGTTCTGGTGGACGGGAAGGAAGTGACAGGTCCCGGGCATGACCGGGCCGTGGTGTTCCAGCAATATGCGCTGTTTCCCTGGCGGACGGCGTCGACGAATGTTTCCATCGGGCTGGAAGGCTCCGGCCTGAACCGGCGCCAGCGTGCAGGGAAGGCACAAGAATATTTGGACCTGGTCGGCTTGGCCGGCTTTGCCGACAGGTACCCGCACGAACTCTCCGGCGGCATGAAGCAGCGCGTCGCCATTGCCCGGAGCCTGGCCTACGAGCCGGACATCCTCCTGATGGATGAACCCTTTGCCGCCCTCGACGCCCAAACCCGCGAACAGCTCCAGGACGAACTCCTGCGCATCTGGAAGGAGACAGGCAAGACCATCGTCTTCATCACGCACGGCATCGATGAGGCCGTCTACCTGGGCCAACGCGTCGCCGTTCTAAGCTCCCGGCCCGGGCGGCTCAAGGCAATCGTCGACGTCGATCTGGGCGAACGGGAGAACGTGGAGGACATTCGCTCCACCACCCAATTCGCTGAACACCGGCACAAGGTCTGGACCCTGCTCCGTGATGAGGTCCAGGCTGCCCAAGCAGCCGGACACCGCAAGGTGCTCCCGGACGGCACGGCCCCGGATGAAACGCCCGCGCTACAGCCAACCGCAACCCAAAGGAGCGCAGCCTGATGAGCACACTGACCACCCCACGCCCGAATCAGGCAGCGGCGCCCAGCCCTTCCCCGCCGCCCGGACAGGAATCCCCCACTCCCCCTGCCGCGGCAAGGACACGTTCGACGGCGACACCCGCCTTGCGCAGGACAGTTGCCACAGCCGGTTCCTGGCTTTGGAAATCAGCGGCAATCATCTTGTTCCTCGCACTCTGGGAACTGGGACCGACGCATCTCGCCAGCGAGTCCACCCGCGTCTTCCTGCCGCCACTGCATGAAGTCCTGGTCGCCGGGACCGACCTCATCGCCACCGGACAGTTGCAGACCCACATTGCGGCCAGCCTGACGCGGTCGGGCGCCGGCTTCAGCATCGCCGTCGTCCTTGGCATCTCGCTGGGACTGGTCATTGCCTGGTACCGGCCGCTGCATTCCTTCCTGAATCCGCTGCTGGAGCTTTTCCGCAACACCGCGGCCCTGGCCCTGCTTCCCGTCTTCACGCTCTTGTTGGGCATCGGGGAGGAATCCAAAATCACCATCATCGCCTTTGCGGCATTCTTTCCCGTCCTGCTGAACACGATCGCCGGGGTGCGCACAGTGGATCCCCTGCTGGTCCGGGCTGCACGGTCGCTGGGCATGGGCAGCCTCCCGCTGTTCTGGAAGGTGATCCTGCCATCGGCCGTGCCCACCATCTTCACCGGCATCCGCATGGCCGGCACCTCGGCCATCCTGGTCCTGATCGCCGCGGAAATGGTCGGTGCCAAGGCCGGCCTGGGCTACCTCATCACGAATGCCCAGAGCAGCTTCCTGATTCCGCAAATGTATGCGGGCATCCTGACCGTCTCCTTGCTGGGACTGCTCGTGAACATCCTGCTGGTCGCCGCCGAAAAGCACTTTTCCCGGTGGCGCACCTCCATCAACGCCTGACAACCCCCGCACCTGACCACCCCACTCATCACTAAGGAACCCACAATGTCCGTCATCACAGAGACTCCCCTTCCCACTGAAGCCCTGACGTTCACGAAATTGGGCAGCCGCATCGGCGCCGAAATTCGCGGCCTGGACCTGGGCGGCCCGCTCAGTCCGGCACGCATTGCGGAGATCCGCGCAGCACTGAACGAACACAAGGCCCTGGTCTTCCGCGAAGCCAACATCCACACCGATGAGGACCAGGTCCGCTTTGCCGGCCGCTTTGGTCCCCTGACCGCGGCCCACCCGACGGTGGCCTCGGTGGACGGCGCCGAGAACGTACTGCCGGTGGACAGCGAAAACGGCTCCGCCAACACCTGGCACACCGACGTTACGTTCGTGCACAATCCCCCGCAGGCCTCCACCTTGCGCAGCATCACGCTGCCGCCCTACGGCGGTGAGACGCTGATTGCGTCCTCGGCCGCCGCCTACCAGGACCTGCCTGCAGAGCTCCGGGCGTTTGCCGACACGCTGTGGGCTGTACACACCAACGATTACGATTACTCCGTGCCCAAGAACCTGGAGCACGCAAACGCCTCCGAACGCCGGGAAGAATTCACCCGGCAGATCTTCGAATCGGTGCATCCGGTGGTCCGGGTCCACCCTCTGACGGGTGAGCGGGGACTGTTCATTGGCGGCTTCGCTCAACGGTTGCGGATCGTGGGACTGTCCAACACCGAGTCCAAGGACATTATTCGGCTGCTCCAGGCCTATGTGATCCGTCCGGAGAATATTGTGCGGGTCAATTGGGAACCCAATCAGGTGGTGCTCTTCGACAACCGCATCACGCAGCATTACGCACCCGACAACTATGACGGGGCGCCGCGCACACTGAACCGGGTCACGATTGCAGGAGACATCCCCGTCAATATCGGCGGCCTGCCCAGTCAGTCCATTCAGGGCGATTCCGCAGCCTACTCCGTGATCGCGCAGGTGAAGTAATCGTGACAAAGCAAAAGCGAGAACTGCATCTGAACGCATTCCTTCACGGCACCGGCCACCACGAGGCGGCCTGGCGGCATCCGGAGGTCGATCCGTGGGCGGAACAAGGCATTGAGCACTACGTCAGCATCGCCAGGACAGCCGAGCGCGGCAAGCTCGATTCGCTGTTTCTTGCCGACGGCCTGGCCATCTCCAGCAACATCACCTACAACCTCCACCATTCCTTTGAACCGCTGACCCTGCTCTCCGCCCTGGCCACGGCAACCGAGCGGATCGGGCTGATCGCCACGGCATCCACCACCTACAACCAGCCGTATTCGCTGGCGCGGGCACTGGCTTCGGTGGACAGGATCAGCGGCGGGCGCGCGGGGTGGAACATTGTCACCTCCGCCGGGCAGGGGGAAGCCAAGAACTTCAACCTCACCGACCGCCCCGCCCACGCGTTGCGGTATGAACGCGCCGATGAATTCCTCGACACGGCCAAAGCCCTCTGGGACAGTTGGGCCGACGATGCCGTGGTGGCCGACAAGATCCACGCCATCGACCACGACGGCAGGCACTTCCAGGTCAGGGGCCCGCTGAATCTCCCCCGCCCGGTCCAGGGGCACCCGCTGCTGGTCCAGGCCGGGTCCAGCGAGGCCGGCAAGGAGTTCGCTGCCCGGCACGCCGAGGCGGTGTTCACGGCCCATTTGAGCGTGGAATCGGCCCGGGAGTTCTATGCGGACCTGAAGGGACGCCTGGGCAAGTTCGGACGCGCCACCGACGAGTTGCTGATCCTGCCCGGCATCAGCGCCTACATCGGGGACACGGTGGCGGAAGCCCGGGAGAAATACGATTACCTGAACTCCCTGGCCAACCCCGAATACGGCGTTCAACAGCTGTCAGCGCAACTGGACTTTGACCTGTCCGGCTACCCGTTGGACTCCCCCTTGCCGGAGCTGCCGGCCGAAACGGACGGGGCACAGAGCCGCAAGAAGCTGATTGTTGACGTGGCCAGGAAGGAATCCCTGACCATCCGGGCCCTGACCGAAAGGCTGGCCGGTGCCCGCGGACATTACACGTTCATCGGCACGGCTGCCCAGGTGGCCGACGAGATTGAGCTGTGGTTCACCACGGGTGCCGCTGACGGCTTCAACATTATGCCGCCAACCTTCCCGGCGGGCCTGGACGACTTCGTCGACAAGGTGGTCCCGCTGCTGCAGGGGCGCGGCCTGTTCCGCACCGAGTACGCGGGCAAGACCCTGCGCGAGCATTACGGGCTGAAGCGCCCGGAGGTGTCGGCTGCACGAACCCCCGCGGCGCTGTCCGCCTGACCCGCGGAACGGCCCAGCCGAGAGGGATTACAGCACGACGGCGTGAGGGTTTGGGGTGCGGCAGGGTCTAGGCCAGAGTTGCGGCGAGCTCCTCCGGCGTCAGCGGCCTGTCCGCGTAGACGAGGCGAACGGCGTCGGGGTCTGGATTGCCGGCATCGGGCGCCTTGTGAACCAGCGTGAGGCCGATCTTCTCGGCAACCCGCGCCGAAGCGGCATTGTGTTCAAGCAGGTACGCCACGATGGGCAGCTCCGGGCGGAGCGCCTTGGCCTGCCGGACGGCCTCCCGTGAGACCTCCGTGGCGTACCCCTTGCCGTGAACATCGGCAGCAAAACGGTAGCCCAGATTCCAGTACACGCCAGCCTTGATGGAGCAGCCGCCCTGGCCGATGACCTCCTGCGCCCCCAGACCCCTGACAACCCACGGACCCAGCCCGTCCTGCTCCCACTTGGCCGTGAACGCAGCCAACATGGCAGCCGTCTGTGCGGGATCGCTGTGCCGCAGGCTGGGGAAATGCGTCCAGACGCGCGGGTCGCTGCAGATGGCATGCATGCCGGCGGCATCGCCAGGAGCCGGGCGGGACAAAATGAGGTGCTGCGTGGTGGTTGGCACGGGAAATATCCTAGCTCTCAGGCATGATCATGGTGCGCAGGTCCAGCTGGCGCAGCACCCTGTCAACGACTTCGGGGTCGGCGTCGGGCTCATTGCGGGCGTCCAGCACCTCGGCGCGGGCCGCGTCCAGGGCGATGGTTTGGACCGCGATGGCCAGTTCCCGGCCGCGGCGGCGGCGCTCATCCGGACTCTCATTTTTCAGGCTGCCATCGAGCAGCTCGACCTGCAGGCGCTGCATCCTGGCCTTGACCAGGGCCAGCTTTTCCGGTGGCAGGTTCTTGATCAGGTCGTTGCTGTGCAGGGCGGCGACGGCAGCCTCCTGGGCGCGCAGGGCCAGGACCTTGGCCGCTTCGCGTTCCTCGGCGCCGTCGTCGGTGGCCTTGAGCACCCGCATGAGCCACGGCAGCGTCAGCCCCGGCAGGACCAGGGTTGTCAGCAGCACGGCGCAGGCCACGACGATGATTTCGTGCCGGGCCGGGAACGCTTCCCCGGTGGGCAGCACCGCCGGCAGGGCGAGTGCCAGGGCCAGGGTGGCCAGCCCGCGCATGCCGCACCAGGTGAGGATCACGACGTCCTTGAGGCTGGTTGGCGGCAGTTCGCCGTCGGTCTTCCTGGACAGGAATGCCAGCAGGCCAAACCACAGGAACCTGACCACAATGACAAGGATGCTCACGGCCAACGCCATCGGCAGCATGCCCCAAATGGCCGATCCCTCAACCTTGATCACCTCGCGAACTTCAAGGCCCACCAGGCCAAAGGCGAGTCCCGTGACAAGCAGTTCCACCACGTCCCAAAACGCTGCGCGGGTGATGCGTTCGGCAGCGTCCTCCGCCCGGGCATGGCGCTTGATCTCAAGGGCTGTGACAACGACGGCGATGACGCCCGAGGCGTGCACCTCCTCGGCCAGGATGTAGGCGGCGAAGGGCACCACCAGGGTCACGGCGCTGCGGGCCACGGAGGATGAGATGAGCTTGGTGATCAGGCCCGTCACCCAGCCCATGACCATGCCAACCAGGACGGCGACGGCGGCTCCCAGCAGGAATTTGCCGACCACTCCGAGCCCGAATGGTTCCCCGTCCATGGCGCTGGCCACGGCGGTCTGGAAGATCACGATGGCTGCGGCGTCGTTGAACAGGCCTTCGCTTTGCAGCACGGTGATGAGCCGGCGCGGCATGTGGACGCGTCCGGCAACCGACTCGACCGCCACCGGGTCCGGCGGGGCGCACATGGCGCCGAGGGCGAGCGCTGCGGGGATGCCAATGCTGGGGATCAACAGCCATGCGGCCCCGGCCACCATGGCCGTCGAGACGACGACCAGGGCCACAGCCAACAGCAGGATTGTCCGCCACCTGACACGAAACACCGCCCAGGAACTTTTTTGTGCCGTGGCAAACAGCAGCGGCGGTAGGAAGATCGGGAGGATCAGCTCGGGATCAATCCGCAGGTCGGGGAACCCCGGGATGAAGGTCAGTGCGCCTGCCGTGATGAGCATGAGCACCGGATAGGGCAGCCTGAGCTTGTCCCCCAACCCCACGGCAACCACGGTGGCGAAAAGGAGACCGACAATCAGTATTAGCTGTTCCACACAACTTATTTTACGGGTTTAGTGCCTGGTCAATTGCCACGTCGCCATCTGAAAATTCGATGGTGCGCATGAGTGTGTCGGGGCGCTGCAGGACAGCGGCGGCCACCAGTGCCACGTTTGCCCGTGAGGTGTTGCCTGCATCCGCCCCGGCGCGTTGGGCTGCCGGCGTGGGATCAATCAAGGCGGTGGGCGCGTCCAAGGTCAGGGCTCCGGGAGCCAGGATGGTCCAGGCCAGGGCGCCGGCGGAGCGCAGGTGTGCGTCCGCGGCCGCCTTGGCCTCGGCGTAGGCAAAGAAGCTGTTCTCCGGCGGGACGCCGTGGTCCGGGCCGGCGCCCAGGTAGGAGACCATGATGTACCGCTGCACACCAGCTGCCGCTGCCGCATCCATCGAGGCAATGGCCGCGTCGCGGTCAACGGCGTACGTGCCCTCCGGGCTCCCACCGCCCGCCCCGGCCGACCAGATGATCGCGTCCTGGCCGGCAAAAAGTTCGGTGAGTTCGGCAGCTGACGATGAGGCGACGTCGTGCACCACGGGTGTGGCGCCTGTGTGTGCCACATCGTCGATGTGGGCTGCGTTGCGGATCACTGACGTGACCTCCATGCCCGCCGCTGTCAGCAGCGGTGCCAACAGCAGGGCAATTTTTCCGTGGCCGCCAATTATCAAGACTTTGTTCATTGCTGCTCCTCCTGGGTGGGTTCTGCCGGATGAATCCATTGGTCCGGTGTTGCTGCGCTGCCCGGGACCGGAGATGTCTGGGTCCGGTGTTGTCCGGACCCGGCGGCGGTGCCCGCAGCACCGCCTGCTTCCCAGTACATACCGTTTTGGCCAAATGGGCCACCTGTGCCCGTTAAACGCTGGGCTTATAGGACAAACGCCGCGGCCGTCCGGAAGCAGGCAGCTTCGGGACGGCCGGGGGAACAAAAAACCCGCAACCCCCGGCCAACCGGCCGGGAACTGCGGGTTTTGCTGCTGTAGCGGCGGGGAGACTCGATCTCCCGACCTCACGATTATGAGTCGTGCGCTCTAACCAACTGAGCTACGCCGCCATAAATGAGTCTGGCCCGTGCTTGTCGGCCAAAACCGTCTTGACACGAGCCTTCTCATTTACGAGCCCCCCACCGGAATCGATCCGGTGACCTCGTTCTTACCAAGAACGCGCTCTACCACTGAGCTAGGGGGGCAACGAGAGAATACTTTACCAGCGGATTTGCCGGATGCGAAATCGGGGATTCAGTGCGGCTCCGACAGGGCATCGAAGAGCGCAAATTCCCTCCAAAACAGCCGACGGAAGAGCGAAAAATCCGCCAAAAATCAAGACATTTTCCTGCTGTGGAGAAATTCGGATGAATTGCGTCACAGCCCCTTTCGGGCAGGAAAAGGGCCGGCTGCCATTGCTGGCAACCGGCCCTTTTCAGCGCCTCAGGGCGTGGTTGTTACCACTTGCCCTTGCTGTTGTAGCTCTGTCCGCCTTCGTGGCGGGGGCGGCGGTCTCCGCCACCGTGGCCCGTGTGGCTCTGGCCGCCGCGGTCTGCACCGAAGCTGTGGTCGTCACGGTCCTTGTCGCCGCCGCGGTAGCCGCCGCTGCGGTCGCCGTCGAACTTCTTCTTGAAGCCGCCCTGGCCGCGGTCAGTGCGCTCTTCGCGGGCCTTGTAAGGGGCTCCGGCGCCGCCGCCGGAGGGGCGACGGCCCTTGTCCAGCTCGAGGTTGATGAGCTCGCCGCTGATGCGGGTCTTGCTCAGTGCACGCCACTGGTCCTTGCTCAGCTCTGCCGGCAGTTCAACCAGGGTGTGGTCTGCGCGGATGTCAATGCCGCCGATCTGGGCCGACGACAGGCCGCCTTCGTTGGCAATGGCGCCAACGATGGAGCCGGGCATGACCCGCTGGCGGCGTCCCACCGAGATGCGGTAGGTGGCGTTGCCTTCGGTCAGTGTGCGGGTCGGGCCGCGGGAGCCGAAGCCGTCCTTGGAGCGTTCCTTCTTCTGGTACTCAGGCGCAGCAGGCAGGTCGTTCACAAGCAACGGCTGCTTGCCCTGGGCCATGACGGCCAAGGCGGCAGCAATTTCCGACGCCGGAACGTCGTGCTCCTGCTCGTAGGAGGCGATCAGGTCGCGGAACTTGGCAACGTCCTGGCTGGCCAGGGTTTCGGTGATCTTCTCAGCGAACTTGCCCAGGCGCAGCGTGTTGATGGTCTCTGCGGACGGCAGGTGCATCTGGTCCACGGGCTGGCGGGTGGCCTTCTCAATGGCGCGCAGCAAGTACTTTTCCCGAGGGGTCATGAACAAGATCGCGTCACCTGAACGGCCGGCACGGCCCGTACGGCCGATGCGGTGCACATAGGACTCGGTGTCGTGCGGGATGTCGTAGTTGATGACGTGCGTGATGCGCTCGACGTCAAGGCCACGGGCCGCAACGTCGGTGGCAACGAGGATGTCGATCTTGCCGCTGCGCAGCGCCTCGATGGTGCGCTCGCGCTGCTGCTGCGGGATGTCGCCGTTGATGGCGGCAGCCTGGAAGCCGCGTGACTTCAGCTTGTCGGCGAGGTCCTCGGTGGCCATCTTGGTGCGCACAAACGCGATGACACCTTCGAACTCTTCAACTTCCAGCACGCGGGTCAGCGCGTCAAGCTTGTGCGGGCCCATGACCTGCAGGTAGCGCTGGCGGGTGTTGGCGCCGGTGGTGGTCTTGGACTTGACCGTGACCTCGGCCGGGTTGTTCAGGTACTGCTTGGAGATGCGGCGGATCTGGCTGGGCATCGTGGCGGAGAACAGGGCAACCTGCTTCTCGGCCGGGGTCTTGGACAGGATCTGCTCAACGTCTTCGGCAAAGCCCATGCGCAGCATCTCATCGGCCTCGTCCAGGACCAGGTACTGCAGGTTGGACAGGTCCAGGGAACCCTTGGAGAGGTGGTCGATGACACGGCCGGGGGTGCCGACAACAACCTGTGCGCCGCGGCGCAAGCCTGCCAGCTGCGGGCCGTATGCCGAGCCGCCGTAGACAGGGAGCACGGAGAAGTTCGCCATGTGCTTGGCGTAGGACGTGAACGCTTCAGCAACCTGGAGTGCCAATTCACGGGTGGGAGCCAGGACGAGGATCTGGGTGTCCTTGGTGGGGCCGTTGAGGTCCATCAGCTCGGCCATGCGGGACAGGGCCGGAACGGCGAATGCTGCCGTCTTGCCGGTACCGGTCTGCGCCAGGCCGACAACGTCGCGGCCTTCGAGCAGCAACGGGATGGTTGCGGCCTGGATGGGTGAGGGCTTCTCGTAGCCGACGTCGCTCAGGGCAGCCAGCACGCGGCCGTCGATACCCATATCAGCGAAAGTAAGTTCGTTCTCTTCTTCCACAACGGCGGAAGTTTCTGTCAAGTTTTCGGGCATGATGGTGAATGTCCTCATTCATAGGGCCGGGCGGCGAGGTTGCCGCATTACAGAAATCCAGCCGCTACAGGGCATCCCGGGCAGGATCTCGCGCCATATGCGCGCCGTGGGTACGGCCGCCAGTGCTGAAGGTACTCAACACCGCATGGCGTTTCTTTGCCGGCAATCCCCTATGAACGCTACTTGCCCGCGCAAGAACTTGCGGGCCCCATACACTTCAGGCTCCTGCCTCAAAAATTGGGCAGAAAATAAAAGGAGATACCGGAGTGGGGGATATTTAAATTGTAGGGCATACCCTACCGCCGGGACACCCCTAAAGTCGATGCCGGGCCGTGAGTTCCGGCACATACATCCGCAGGCCGGCGTGACAACTGGGCCAGGCCCCCGTATTTCCACGCCCGGGGACCATATTTCGTGGCGTCAGTTTCCCTGTGCCAGAATCCGATCAAAGTATTTCCGGTAGTGGGCACCCAAGGTGAGTTCACCGGCGTCGTGCAATTCCTGCAGCATGTCCACATCCTGCACCGTGGGGGCGCTGAAGAACTTCCCCACGGTGATGCCGTGGCCGGGCACATGCTCAACGACGACGTCGTCCCCCGCCTGCGCCCTGCCGGGTTCCAAGACCCTCAGGTACGTGCCGACGCGGCCGGCCCGGGTGAACCGCTTGACCCACTGCGGTTCACCCATGCGTTCGGCAAAGGTGGCGCAGGGCACCCGCGGTGAGGTCACTTCCAGCAACGCCTTGCCGACCCGCCACCGCGTGCCAATCACGGCGTGGGTGGTGTCCACACCGCTGGTGCGCAGATTCTCACCAAACAGGCCTGCGGGGATCGGGCGCCCGAGGGCGGCACTCCAGTGGTCGGCGTCCTCCTGCGAGTAGGCGTAGACCGCCTGGTCCGGGCCGCCATGGTGTTCGGTGTCGCCCTGTACGTCGCCAAACACGCCGAACTTGCGGAAGCTGACGGGCCCGTCCACGGCACGCTTGTCGATGGCCGTGACGCCAAAGCCCGTCTTGGTGGTGATCAGCTGATAAACCCGGCAAATGGCCAGGACCTTGCCGGCAGGTGGGGTCGCGTCAGTCATGTTCCAACACTAAGGCAGGACACCATGGCGGGGCGCCCCGTCACCGCGTCCGCCGTCGCCCCATCCGGTGCAACCCGGCCGTCCCATCCCGGCATTTGTCCTAATCTGCGCATAGCTGGCGGCTCGGGTGCCGCATAACAGTGTCATGCGGCACGCCGACGGCCAGTCCTGCGCAGATTAGGACAAACGGCGGGCGAGGCGGAACCGCGAGGCAGGCCGGACGCGGGCGGACCCGCGGGGGCCAGGACCCGGCGTCGTCGGTCTCAGGCGTCGATGAGTTCCACAGCGGTGTCCCCGGCGACGTCAGACTCGGAAGCCCAACGCGGCAGGAACGACGCGGCGATGGCGGCCAGGACCATGCCGCCGGCCATGATCCACATGGTGGACGTGAAGCCATCGATGAACACGGCCGACTGGCTGGTTCCCGTGCTGCCTTCCAACGCGTCGAAGAAGATGGTGCCGATGATGGCAACACCCAGTGCCCCGGCGAGCTGGCTGGTGGTGTTGAACAAGCCCGAGGCGCTGCCGGCGAACCGTGTGGGGACCTCCGACAGGACGAAGATGCCCACCGGTGCCACCACCATGCCGAAGCCCGCCCCGCTCAGCGCCAATCCGGCGATGAGATGCCACGGCGTCACGGTGCCGCCCACGGCCTGGACGGTGAAGATCAGCACCACAAACCCGACGGCGATGACGAGCGGGCCCAGCTGCAGCACCACGCGGCCGATCTTGCGCGCCAGGATCGCCGCGGAAAGGCCCGCCAGCACCGGGACCATGATGGAGAACGGAATCATGGTGAGCCCGGCCTTCAGGATGGGATATTCCAGGCCCAGCTGCAGGAACAGTGTCTGGATCAGGAAGAAGCCGTTCATGGGGATGAAAAACAGGAACATCATGGCGATGCCGGCGGCAAAGGGGCGGCTCTTGAACAAGGACACGGCCACCAGCGGCTCGCCCCCGCGCTTTTCCTCGCGGCGCTGCAGCAGCACAAAGCCCACCAGGACCAGCACACCGAACACCATGGACAGGTACGTCCACAGCGGCCAACCTTCCTCACGGCCCATGGTCAGCGGGTAGAGGATGGCGAGCATGCCCACAGCAAGAATGACGACGCCGGACAGGTCAAGCCTGTGCCGCACCGGTGCCTTCGATTCGGGCACGTATTTGACGGCGCAGATGACGGCGAAGATGCCCACCGGGATGTTGACGAAGAAGATGGTGCGCCAGCCCCAGCCGAAGAGGTCGGCGTCGGTCAGGATGGCCCCGACAATGGGTCCGGACACGGCGGCAACACCGGCCAGGGCTGAGAATCCGGCCATGGCGCCGGCACGTTCGCTCGGCTTGTACATGACCTGGAGGCTGGAAAGCACCTGCGGGATCATGGCGGCGGAGGCGAAGCCCTGCAGTGCGCGGGAGGCAATCAGCATCTCCGGATTCATGGCCGCACCGCACAGCACGGAGGCCACGGTGAACAACGCCAGGCCGATGATGAAGACCTTCTTGCGTCCGTAAATGTCGCCCAGGCGCGAACCGGTGATCAGGCCGACGGCCAGGGCCAGCGTATAGGAGGCCACCATCCACTGCAGCTCGGCGTTTTGGGCGCCAAGGGCGCGCTCAATGTCGGGCAGGGCCACGTTGACGATCGTGGCGTCGAGCAGTTCCATGAACGAGGCCATGAACAGTGAGACCAGGGCGATGGTGCGCGCCTTGCCAATGGGCGGAGCGGATGTCATGAATTTCCTTGGAAAGTTATTTGAAATGAAATGGCCTGCACGGCGAATGGCAGCCGGTGGCGCCTTGTTATTCTGCCACCTTAATTGTGGTGTTCGTTCCGGCTACAGCGGCTACGGCGGCTACGGCGGCTACGGCGGCTACGGCGCGAAGCGGTACCCCATCCCGGCCTCCGTGAGCAGGTGCACGGGCGCGGCGGGATCACGCTCAAGTTTCCTGCGCAACTGGGCCATGTAAACCCGCAGATAGTGGGTCTCCTTCGCGTAGGCGGGGCCCCACACCTCGGACAGAAGCTGTTGCTGGCTGACCAAACGGCCGGGATTGCGCACCAGCAACTCCAAAAGACTCCACTCGGTGGGCGTCATCCGCACGGTTTGCCCGCCGCGCAGCACCACCTTGTTGGCCAGGTCAACCGAGAATTCGGCCGTTTCCACCAGCGGCTCCGCACTCTGCGGGCCGGCCCGGCGCGTTGCCGCCCGCAGCCTGGCCAGCAGCTCGTCCAGCCCGAACGGCTTGGTCACATAGTCGTCGGCGCCGGCGTCGAGCGCCTCGACCTTGTCGTGCGAGCCGTGCCGCGCCGAGAGCACGATGATGGGGACCTCGCTCCAGCCGCGCAGCCCCGCAATAACGTCCAGCCCGTCCATGTCGGGCAGCCCCAGGTCAAGCACGACGACGTCGACCGCCTGGGTTTGGGCGGCGGCCAGCGCCGTGGTGCCGTTGTGTGCCGGCACGACCGTGTACCCGTGGGCATGCAGGTTGATTTGCAGTGCACGCAGGATCTGGGGTTCGTCGTCGACTATCAAGACGGTTGTCATGGCGTGATCCTCACAGTGTTCTTGAAATTCCGGTGGAGAGCGGCAGGCGGATGATCATTGTCAGCCCGCCGCCGGGAGTTTCCGCTGCTTCAAGCACGCCGCCCATGATCTCGGTGAATCCCTTGGCAACGGCCAGGCCCAGACCAACGCCGGTGCCGCCCTGCGGACCGTAGGACACGTCGTCGAGCCGCTGAAAGGGCTTGAACATGGCCATGACCTCCGCTGCCGGGACTCCCTTGCCGTGGTCGACCACCCGCAATTCGCTGGCCGGCCGGCCGTTGACGGTGGCGCTGCCGCTGCCGCCGGTGGAGCCCACGACAACGATTTCCGAGTCGGGGGCATACTTGACGGCATTCTCCACAATGTTGGCGATGACCCGTTCCAGCAGGCCGGGATCAGCCTCGATGGCGGGCATGTTGGGCGGCAGTTCCCGGCGTATCCGCCCGGTGGGCACTCCATGCAGGGCGGCCGGCAGGACTTCCTGCCACGCCACAGGGCCCACGACGGGACTGACCATTTGGGCGCTCAGCCGCGACATGTCCAGCAGATTGCCCACCAGGGCCTCCATTCTGTCCGAATAGTGTTCAATGGTTGCCAGCAGCTCGGCCTCGTCTTCGGGGCTGAAGGTGACCTCGGTTTGGCGCAGGCTGCTGACCGCGAGCTTAATGCCGGCCAGGGGTGTGCGCAGGTCATGGGACACAGCGCGCAGAACAGAGGTCCTGATGTTGTTATCCTGGCTCAGTTGTTGATTTTCACGCTGCGTCTCGCTCAAGGTCTCGCGTTGTTCCAGCGCCATCAGGTGTGCGCCGAAGGCGCTGAGCAGCCGCCTGTCGCGTGCCGGCAGGATCCGGCCCGACAGTCCCAGCATCCAGTGCCCCGACACCTCTTCCACGGTGTCCGCCAGCTCGGGGTTTTCGGGCGGGTCCTCCCCCACCGATGCCTCAACACGCCAGCCGGGCGGGCTCCCGGGCTGGCTGCCGGTGCCGGTGCCGGTGCTGCCAAACAAGACCACGGAGCGCATGCCGAAGTGGTCCCTGAGCTGTTCAAGAAACACCTGCACGGTGTCCTGGGAGGCAAGGATGCCGCGGGCAAGTTCACTCAGCGTGGCCGCTTCGGCCCCTGCCTGCACGGCGTCCCGCGAGCGCCGTGCGGACTGGTCCACTGCGAGCGCGACGGCCACCGTCACCAGCAGGAAAACCGACAGGACGAGCAGGTTTTCGGGATCGTTGATGGTCAGGTTGCCCACCGGTGGCGCCGAGTAAAAGTTCAGCAGCAGGCTGCCCCAGACGGCGGCGAGCACGGCCGGCCACAGACCGCCCACCAGTGCGACGGCGATGGCTGCCGCCAGCTGGATGACCATCGTGGTTTGCAGGCTCAACGGCCCCGTTCCCAGCTGTACCAGCACGGGCAGCGCCACGGCCATCACAAAACCGGCCCAAACACGTTTCCGGTTGAGCTGCCCGCGGCTGCGCGGTGCACCGCCGGAGGCGCTCAGGGGGTGCGGCACCATGTGCACGTCGATATCACCGGCCCCGCGCACAACGCGCGCCCCCACACCGGGGCTAAAAAGGAATCCCAGTCGCGGTTTCCGCAGTGAGGAACCGATGACGATCTGGGTGGCGCCGACGTTGCGGGCAAAGTCCAGCAGTGCACGTGCGGTGTCTTCACCGCCCACCGAATGGTAGGTGCCGCCCAGGTCGGTGAGCAGCTGCCGTTGCCCCTCAAGGGCCGACGGCGCGTCCCCGGCAACGCCGTCGGCTCGCGGTACGTGCACGGCGAGCAGCTCTCCGCCGCTGACCCGGCTGAGGATTCTGGCTGCCCGGCGCAGCAGCACCTCCCCTTCCGGCCCACCCGGCAGCCCCACCACAACGCGTTCGCGGGTGGGCCAGCTGGCGGCAATGCCGTGGCTTTCCCGATAGGCGGCCACACCCTCTTCCACCCTGTCGGCGAGCCACAGCAGGGCCAGTTCGCGCAGGGCAGTAAGGTTGCCGAGCCTGAAATAGTTCGCCAGCGCGGCATCGACCTTGTCTGCAGCGTAGATGTGGCCGGTGCTCAGTCGCTGGCGCAGCAGTTCAGGCGGGAGGTCCACCAGCTCTATTTGGTCTGCCCGTCGAACAACATCATCTGGCACCGTCTCCTGCTGGCGGACGCCGGTGATGGTTTCCACCACGTCACCGAGGGAGGCCAGGTGCTGGACGTTGACGGTGGAGTACACATTTATCCCGGCCGCCAGGAGCTCTTCCACATCCTGCCAGCGCTTGTCGTTGCCGGCCCCGGGAATGTTGGAGTGGGCATATTCATCAACCAGGGCCAGCGCCGGTTTGCGGACCAGCAGGGCTGCAACGTCCAGTTCCTGGAAATCGGCACCCCGGTAGCGAAGGTGCCGTGTGGGCAGGGTTTCCAGTCCGGCAAGTTGGGCCCTGGTTTGTTCCCGGCCGTGGTCAAGGACGATTCCTGCCACCACATCAACACCCGCAGCCGCTTGGACATGGCCTTCCTCCAGCATGGAGTAGGTTTTTCCCACACCGGGTGCAGCTCCCAGGAAGATCCGCAATATGCCACGCGTCATGGTTTATTCTCGCAGGCCTGCGGCAGTTTTCGGCACCGCGTGCAGGGCGGCGTTCAAGGTGGTGGTGTTGACGGAGGGCTGGCCCAGGAACGCGTTCAGCCCGGAGCTGGTGTGTTTCGCCACCAGCTCCCGCACGGCCGCCTCGCTGATCCCGTGGGCAGCCGCCACGCGGGGAACCTGCAGGGCGGCATACGCAGGGGATATGTCAGGATCGAGCCCGGAGCCGCTGGCTGTCACGGCATCGATCGGCACGGTGTCCGGGGCAACGTCCTCCCGGTCTGCCACCTCTGCCCGCTGCCCGGCAATCGCTTCCACCAGCGCAGCCTGGTTTGGTCCCAGATTGCTGGCCGACGACGTCGCCGGGTCCCAGCCCACAGCCGAGGGCCGCGGGAAGAAGTACGCCGTGCCGGTGACCGGCTGGGCCAGCCGCGACGATCCGGCGGCCCGCCCATCCACAGTGATGATGGAGCCGTTGGCCTGGGCTGGCGCCATGAGCTGTCCGGCCCCAAAGACCAGTACCGGATAAGCCAGTCCCAGCAAGAGCGTGGCGCACAGCAGGAACCTGATGGCGGTGAAGAGTTGGCGTCCATAGGCGTTCATGGTGGTTTCCTTAATTCAGCGCTGGGCAATCGTGGGGATGAGGGAGACCAGAAGGTCGATCAGCTTGATGCCGATGAACGGGGCGATGACGCCGCCCAACCCGTAAATGAGCAGGTTCCGCGACAGGGCACGGGCCGCAGAGACCGCCCGGTACTTCACACCGCGCAGCGCCAACGGCACGAGCGCCACAATGACAAGGGCGTTGAAGATGACAGCCGAGAGGATGGCACTCTCGGGTGACGCGAGCCCCATGATGTTCAGCAATCCCAGTCCGGGGAACGTGGCGGCAAACAGCGCCGGCACAATGGCAAAGTACTTGGCCACGTCGTTCGCCACCGAGAACGTGGTCAACGAACCCCGCGTGATCAACAGCTGCTTGCCGATCCCCACAATGTCGATGAGCTTGGTGGGATCCGAATCCAGATCAACCATGTTGGCCGCTTCCTTGGCCGCGCTGGTGCCCGAATTCATGGCCACTCCCACATCCGCCGCCGCCAGGGCCGGGGCATCATTGGTGCCGTCGCCCGTCATGGCCACCAACCGCCCAGCGGCCTGCTCAGCCTTGATGACAGCCAATTTGTCCTCCGGGGTGGCCTCGGCAACAAAATCATCCACCCCGGCCTCGGCGGCAATGGCGGCGGCCGTAATCTTGTTGTCCCCCGTGATCATGATGGTCTTGATGCCCATGGCCCGCAGCTCCGCGAACCGTTCCTTCATGCCGGGCTTGACCACATCCGCCAGGTGCACCACACCCAGCATCTGTGCGCGCTCGCCGTCGTACGTGGCCACCAACAGCGGCGTGCCCCCTGTCCCGGAGATTGTCAGCACCGCTTCGTCGAGTTCCTGGGGCAGGAATCCGCCGCGTTCCTTCACATAGCGTTCGACGGCGGATGCGGCCCCCTTGCGCACCTCCAGCACCGCGGGGGCTGGGTTGCCGGCCTGGTGCGGGTTGGCGGGGTGCCCCGGAGGCAGGTTGAGTCCGCTCATGCGGGTGGCGGCGCTGAACTCAATGACCTCCACATCGCCGGCGGGCCCCGCTGCGGCCCCCAGCGGCGCAGCGGTGGCACCCGGCACGGTGCCGGCCGCGAAAATGCCGTCGGCCAGTTCCACGATGGACCGGCCCTCGGGCGTCTCATCCGCCAGGGAGGACAGGCGTGCGATGCCTGCCAGGTCATGCTGCCCCACGCCGTCGGCCGCCAGGAAGGCAACGGCGCGGCGGTTGCCGTAGGTGATGGTGCCGGTCTTGTCCAGCAGGAGGGTGGTGATGTCGCCGGCCGTTTCCACGGCGCGGCCGGAGGTGGCCAGCACATTGCGCTGGATGAGCCTGTCCATGCCGGCAATGCCGATGGCCGGCACCAGCGCGCCAATGGTGGTGGGGATCAGGCAGACCAGCAGCGCCACCAGGACCACGGGGGTGGGCAGGGCGTTGGCGAAATTGGCCATCGGGGCCAGCGCCATGACGGCAACCACAAACACGATGGTCAGGGAGGCGAGCAGCACGTTCAACGCGATTTCGTTGGGCGTCTTTTGCCGGGTGGCGCCTTCCACCAGGGAGATCATCCTGTCCAGGAACGTCTTGCCGCTGGCGGCCGTGATGCGGACGGCGATCCTGTCCGAGAGCACCATGGTGCCGCCCGTGACGGAGCTCCTGTCGCCGCCGGATTCACGGATGACGGGGGCGGATTCGCCGGTGATGGCCGATTCGTCGACGCTGGCCAGGCCTTCGATGACGTCGCCGTCGCCGGGGATCATGTCGCCTGCCTCGCAGATGACGATGTCACCCACCTCGAGGTCGGTGCCGGGCACCAGTTCCTCTTCAAACACTGTGTTTCCGTCACTGTCCCGGCCCGCACCTGCCTGGCCGGCGGGCACCAAGGCCCGGATCCGGCGTCGTGCCATGACTGAGGTGCGGGCGGCACGGAGACTGTCGGCCTGCGCCTTGCCACGCCCTTCGGCTATGGCCTCGGAGAGATTGCCAAACAGCACCGTCAGCCAGAGCCACACCGTGACAATGATGGAAAATACTGCCGAGTCGGAGCCAATGGCCAGCTGCTGGATACTCACGGCGGTGCAGACAATGGAGCCGATCAGCACCGTAAACATGACTGGGGAGTGGATCATTTGGCGGGGATTGAGCTTGCGGAAGGCCAGGGGCAGTGCCGCGGCAGTCTTGCTCAGGTTCATTTCAACAGCCCTTCAGCGGCCGGGCCCAGGGCGAGCGCGGGGAAGTAGGTGAGTGCGGTCAGGATCAGGGAGATGCCGCCAAGCAGCACGGCGAAGAGTGGCCCGTGGGTGGCAAGTGTGCCCGGTGTCGCAGGGATCCTGCGTTGTGTGGCGAGGGAGCCGGCCAGTGCCAGAACCAATGCAATGGGCAGGAACCGGCCAATCAGCATGGCCAGCGCCAGCATCGTGGCCAGCGGTGGACCGGAACTGGTGATGCCGCCAAATGCTGAGCCGTTGTTGTTGGCGGCGGAGGTGAAGGCGTAGAGGATTTCGCTGAAGCCGTGCGGTCCGTCGGCCGGAGCGTTGGCGGCGAGCGCCGGTACGGAGACGGTGATGGCGGTGCCCAGCAGTACCAATGTGGGGGTGACCAGGATGTACAGGGCCACCAGCTTCATCTGGGGTGCGCCAATCTTCTTGCCCAGGAACTCCGGGGTGCGCCCCACCATGAGGCCACCAATGAAGACAGCCACCACGGCCAGGATCAGCATCCCGTACAGGCCGGATCCCACCCCACCGGGAGCAATCTCGCCCAGCATCATGTTCAGCATGGCCAAACCGCCGGCCAGGGGCGGCAGGGAATCGTGGGCCACATTCACGGCCCCCGTTGAGGTCAGGGTGGTGGCGGTGGCGAACAGGGCGCTGGGTGCAACGCCCAGACGCTGCTCAAATCCTTCACCCACGCTGGTGCCGCTGCCGTTGAAGGCGCCGATGGCCCACGCCATGAATATTGTGGACGCCAGCCAGAATGCCACCATCACTGTCAGTACTGTGTAGCCCTGGCGTTTGTCACCCACCATGCATCCATACATGGCCGGCAGGGAGAACGGAATAACCAGGATCAGGAATACCTGGAACAAGCTACTTAAAGCCGTGGGGTTTTCGAACGGGTGGGCGGAGTTGGCGTTGAAGTAGCCGCCACCATTGGTTCCCAGAAGCTTGATGGCCTCCTGCGAAGCCACCGGACCACCCGGAACCGTCTGCTGGGCACCCGTGACGAGAGTGTGGATGTTGGTGCCGCCCCAGTTTTGGATGACACCGGTGATGATCAGGACAACCGCGCCAACAATTGCCATCGGGAGCAGGACGCGAAGGGTGCCGCGCGTCAGGTCAACCCAAAAGTTGCCCAGATTGCTGGTTTGGGCCCTTGTGAGTCCGCGAATCAGGGCCACCACAACCGCCAGCCCCACAGCTGCACTGAGGAAGTTCTGCACAGCAAGCAGCATCATCTGGATCCCGAAGCCAAGAGTGGTTTCCGGGACATATGTTTGCCAGTTGGTGTTGGTGACGAAGGAGACTGCCGTATTCATGGCAACCCAAGGGTCCACCGCCCCAATGCCCTGGCTGAACGGCAGGTATTGCTGGAGCAGCTGCCCACCAAACACCGCCACGAGTGAGACCAGGCTGAACGCGATCAGCGAGCGCAGGTACACCTTCCAGTGCTGGTCTGCCTGCGGGTCCACGCCGGAGAGTTTGTAGAGGCCGCGCTCAACGGCCAGGTGTTTGTGGCTGGTGAAGCTTGCGGCCAGGTACTTGCCGAGCGGCTGATGCACGGCGGCCAGCACCACCACGAGCACCGCCAGCTGCGTTGCGAGGGAGAAAACGTCAAGCTCCATGGTGGCCCCTCACCATTTCTCGGGGCGGATGAGAGCCGTCAACAGATAGACCAGCAAAGCCAGTCCCACCAGCCCCAAAACCAGCCACGTCACTAATGCCACGACAAACCTGCTTTCACAATGTGCGTTGATGTCTTGACTCCATCGCACACCCGTGAGGCGGGCCTGACGCGTGTTTTTACGTATTCCTTACGCGCCGGCGGGCGTTCTTGACGGCTTCCTGACCTGCCCACCCGGAATCGAAACTGCAGCTGATGCTGTTTCGGTTGCCCACCCGGAATCGAAACTGCAGCTGATGCTGTTTCGGTTGCCCACCCGGAATCGAAACTGCAGCTGATGCTGTTTTGCCAGCTGTTTCATCGCATCAGCTGCAGTTTCGAACCAGGTGGTGGCGCGCAACCGTGCCACGAGCGTTGCCCAGGCGTGCCCGGAGGTGCCACCAACCGCGTTAGGAGGAGAATCCGCCGTCGGCCTTGATCAACTGGCCGCTCACCCAGCGTCCGCCCGGGGACAGCAGGAACGCCACCGTCGGCGCCACGTCGGCCGGGGTGCCCAGCCGGCCGCCCGGTTGCAGCGCCGTCAGGGCCGACCGGGTGCCGGCATCCATCCAGCCGGTGTCCACGGGGCCGGGATTGAGCACATTGGCGCTGATGCCCTGCCCGCCCAGCTCCCGCGCGGCGGCCATGACTATCCGGTCCAGGGCACCCTTGGAGGCCCCGTACGGAAGGTTGAACACCGTGTGGTCACTTGTCAGCGCGACGATGGCGCCGCCGTCGTCCGGCACTTGCCGGGCAAACGCGGCGATCAGCTGCCAGCTGGCGCGGGTGTTGACGGCAAAGTGCCGCTCAAAGCTCTCCACCGGGGTGTCCAGAATCCCCGAGTCAACGGACTCGCTGTGCGAGAGCACCATGCCTGCCAGCGGCCCGGCCTGCTGGGCAATCCCCGCCATGAGGCGGTCGACGGCGGCCGGGTCGCCCAGGTCGGCCGGCAGCGCCCACACCCGGGCACCCGCTGCCTCAAGCTCCGCAGTCAGCGTGGCGACGTCGTCGGGTTGGACGCCCCAGGGCATGCGCGCGTCGTAGGCCTGCCAATAGTTCAGGACCAGGTCCCACCCGTCAGCCGCCAGCGCCCGGGCAATGCCGGCACCGATCCCGACTGTCCGGCCCACACCCGTAATCAACGCAGTTTTCTTGTGCATCGCCCCAGCCTATGCCCGCGACGGCACACTTTGTGTCATCAAACGTTGTAGCTTGGAGGGGTCCACAGACGGCAAGCGAAAGGCAGTCATGAGCAGCTCACAGCCCACACCCACCCCCGGATTTGTGCCAGGACGGGTAACACGCAGGGCCGCTGCTCCCGCGGGAAAGCCGGGCTCGGTCCCCGTGAAGCCAACAGGCAGGGCGGGGCAGAAACCGGCTGCGGCTCCTGCCAAGCGACAAGACACGGCGAGCATCAGCGCCGCCATCCGCGAGGCTGCCGCCGCCGCGAAGAAGCGTGTTCTGGCCATCACCAACGCCCATGTGGTGCCGGTTGAGGGCGAACCGTTTGACGGCACCGTGCTCGTTGAAGGCGGCAAGATCCTTGCCTTGGGCGCCTCGATCCAAGTCCCCGACGGCGCGGACGTGCTCGATGCCAAGGGCCAGTGGCTGCTGCCCGGCTTCATCGACGCGCACGTCCACCTGGGCATGGACCCCGAGGGTGAACTGGGTTCCACGAACGATGTCAACGAGATGACCGACCCCGTCATGGCAGCGGTGCGGGCCATTGACGCCGTCGACCCCTTTGACCCGGGATTCAACGACGCCCTGGCCGGCGGCATCACGGCCGTCAACGTCAACCCCGGTTCGGGCAACCCGATCGGCGGCCTGGCAGTGGCGCTGCACACCCATGGCCGGTACATCGAGGAAATGGTGTTGCGCTCCCCCAGCGGCCTGAAATCGGCGCTCGGGGAGAATCCAAAGACTGTTTACGGCGAAAAGAAGCAAACACCCTCCACCCGGCTGGGCACCGCCCTGGTCATCCGGCAGGCCTTCATGGCCGCGCAAAACTGGCTGGCACTGCCCGAACCGCGGCCCCGGGACGCCCACATGGAGGCACTGGCCATGGTCCTGCGCCGCGAGATCCCGTGGCGCCAGCACTGCCACCGCGCCGACGACGTCGCCACCGCGATCCGCCTGGCCGACGAGTTTGGCTACGAGCTCGTCATCGACCACGGCACCGAGGCCCATGTTTTGGGTGATGTGCTGGCAGCGCGCGGCACCCCCGTATTGATCGGCCCGCTGTTCACCACCAAATCCAAGCCTGAGCTGCGTGCCCGGTCACTCGCCAACCCGGGGAAGCTGGCCGCGGCCGGCGTCGAAATTTCCATCATCACCGACCACCCGGTGGTGCCCATCAACTTCCTCGTCCACCAGGCCACCTTCGCCGTGAAGGATGGCCTGGACCGCGATGTTGCACTGCAGGCGATCACGATCAACCCGGCCAAGGTGCTGGGCCTGGCGGACCGGATCGGCTCGCTGAAGGTTGGCAAGGACGCCGATCTGGTGCTCTGGAGCGGTGATCCCCTGGACGTGATGCAGCGGGCCATGCAGGTGTTCATTGGTGGCAAGCCGGTTTACAACTACGACGTCGGCACCCGGGTTGGTGTTGCCGCCTCGCGGGTGTAACGCAGCCCGCCAACAGAACTGACCCGCAGTTGTGGTCGCTACAACAATCAATTTTGATTGATAGTGCGACCACAACTGCGGGTCAGATCTGCTGCTATGGGAGGGCGCCGGTGGAGATTAGGCCGGGAGCTGCAGTACCGCTCCGGTGAAGATGAGGTCGGCGTGGATGACGGTGTCGGCGTTGGCCTGGAACAGCGCCTGCCACCCGCCTTCGATGCCCAGCTTGTCGGCAATCGTGGCCAGCGTGTCGCCGGACTCGATGGTGTAGGTCTCACCGCTAAGGGCAATCTCGACCGGTGCCGGGGCCTGCTCGACAGGAGCCTGCTCGACGGGTGCCTGCGCCACAGGAGCCTGTGCCACCGGTGCCTGCTCCACCGGTGCCTGCTCGGGCACGATCTCGCCTGCCTGTGCGGCCACGGGGGCAGGTGCCTCCGGAACTGCAGCGGGGGCAGGTGCTGCCGGAACTGCGGCGGGCGAGTAAGCCTCGCCGCCTCCGCCGCTCAAGCCGAGCTGTGCGGCACAGGAAGGCCATGCACCCCAGCCCTGAGTGGCCTGGACGTTCTCGGCAACTGCGATCTGCTGCTCACGGGTGGCGCTCTCCGGAGCCCCGGTGCCGCCAAAGGCTGCCCAGGTGCTCGGGGTGAACTGGAGCCCGCCGGAGAATCCGTTGCCCGTGTTCGTGGCCCAGTTGCCGCTGCTTTCACATTCCGCCAGCGCGTCCCAGGTGCCGCCGTCAGCCGCGTTGGCTCCAGTTCCGGCAACTGCCAATCCGCCGCCGACGAGGGCGCCAACGGCCAGGAATCGGCCGACATTACGAGTAAGTTTCATATTCTTCATCAATGCGTTCTCCCAAAGGCCACCTTCGCTCCATCCGTCCCCGGACATCTGCGCGCCACCGTCCAACCTGTAGATATGGAGGTTGCTTCCGTGGCCTCCCGCATGACGGTGTTCGGTGTTGGGAGGCCCGGGCATTCTTGGGCGGCGAAAAGGCGCCGCCCGCCCCGAAGGGCATGACTTAGCCTAAAACGATATCAAATCGATATGCAAATCAGCTAACTGTTACCTAATTGCCATATCTTTTACCAGCTTCATGGTGTATTTTGTCTTTTCACTGCGGATTCACTTCGTCCGGGAGCCCTGCTGCCGGCCCCACATGGACCCCCTGGCCTGTGCGGCCGCCTGCAATTACGGCCTTTCTGACCCACCGTGAGCCTGGCCCCTCCGCTGCGGCAGCGTCGTCCGGATTGAACAAGGTGCATTTCCCGAGGGACAGGCACCCGCAGCCAATGCAGCCGTCGAGCGACTGCTGCAACACTTCCAGTTGGCGGATCCGCTGCGCCACCATGGCCGCCCAGTGTGTACTCATGCGGGTCCATTCCCGTTGCGTCGGAGCCCTGTCGGCGGGAAGTTCACCCAGCGCGTCGGTGATTTCCTGCAGCGTCAGGCCCACACGCTGGCCGGCCGCCACAACAGCCAGCCGGCGCAGGGTGTGCCGGGGGAACTGCCGCTTGTTGCCCGACGTTCGCACAGCGTGGATCAACCCCCGCTCCTCGTAGTAGCGCACAGTGGGCACTGTAATGCCGGCGCGCCGGGCCAGTTCGCCGATGGGGAGCAGTTCATTGGGTGCAATGTGGGCCATGGAGTGAATGCTGCCACGACTCGGATTTGACCTCAAGTTAGCTTGAGCTAGTTGGCTGGTGTCTTGCCATCCCATCGCGTCCATTGGAGGACCTCGTGACTGCACCGTCAATCCCCGCTGGCACACCCGCGCACACGCGCCGGCCGCCGTCCGTCCCTGAAACCGGCAGGCCGGCACCCCCTGCCGCAGACGCCGCCCCGGCGGCCGGAAGCACCCGCCGGCAACGACTGGCACGCCTCAAAACGCTGCGGCGGCAGGCCCGGACTGCCCGCGGGATCCAGGCACAGCCCGCAGGACTCCGCCCCCATGAATGCCTGCCCATGCTGTGGGCCGGGCACCTCGGCGGTCCACGCTGACCCACAACAAGAGCGCTCCCGCAGTGAACTGTGAACTGGGCCCCGAAAGTTGGACTGAATAATTCAGTACCTTACTTTCGGGGAGCAGTTCACTGTGAACTGCGAGAGCGTTTGTGAAAAGTGCCCCATATCTGCGAGAGCGTTGTGGAGGGCGGGGCGTTGTGGAGAGCGGGGCGGGAGGGTCAGTTGAGCGTGTTGAACGCCTTCTCCAGGTCGGCAATCAGGTCCGCGATGTCCTCGATGCCCACCGACAGGCGGATCAGGTTCACCGGCACCTGCAGCTCGGTGCCCTTCACCGAGGCGTGGGTCATTTCCGACGGGTAGTTCATAAGCGATTCAATCCCGCCCAGCGACTCCGCCAGCGTGAACACCTCCGTGGACTCCGCCACTTGGCGGGCGGCAGCCTCGCCGCCCTTGAACTGGACGGAGATCATGCCGCCAAAGCCGCGCATCTGGCGGGCCGCCAATTCGTGGCCCGGGTGGTCGGGCAGTCCGGGGTACAGCACACGCTCAACCTCGGGGCGGGTCAGCAGCCATTCGGAAATGGCCTGCGCGTTGGAGCAGTGCCTGTCCATGCGCACGCCCAGGGTCTTCAGCCCGCGCGTCGTCAGCCAGGCTTCCATCGGTGCTGACACGGCGCCGACGGCAAACTGCACGAAGCCGATCTTCTCGGCAGCTTCGGCGTCGGAGAGGATGATGGCTCCGCCGGAAGCATCAGAGTGCCCGCCAATGTACTTCGTCGTGGAGTGCACCACGATGTCGGCGCCCAATGCCAGCGGGTTTTGCAGGTATGGGGAGGCGAAGGTGTTGTCCACCACCAGGAGCGCGCCGGCGGCGTGCGCCACGTCGGCGAGCGCGGCAATGTCGGTGATCTTCATCATCGGGTTCGACGGGGTCTCCACCCACACCATCTTTGTGTCGCCCTCGGGACCGCCGGCGGCAACGGCGGCAGCCAGCGCATCGACGTCGTTCATGTCAACGGCAGCGTTGCTGATGCCCCATACGGAAAGCACCCGGTTGATGAGCCGGTAGGTGCCGCCGTAGACGTCGTTGCCCATGATGATGTGGTCGCCCGGGACCAGGAGGGCGCGGATCAAGGCGTCCTCGGCGGCCAGGCCGGAGGCGAAGCTGAACGCGAATTCCCCGCCCTCGAGCGCCGCCAGCTGTTCCTGGAGTCCGTCGCGGGTGGGGTTGGTGCCGCGGCCGTATTCGTAGCCGTTGCGGAGTTTGCCGATCCCGTCTTGGGCAAAGGTGGTGGTTTGGTACAGCGGCGGGATGACCGAGCCGGTGGTGGGGTCGGGTGTCTGGCCGGCATGGACGGCGCGGGTGTTGAAGCCTTGGGTCATGTTGTGCTCCTAAAGTTCAGTCGTTGAGGTAGTTGAGCAGGTCGTGGCGGGTCAGCACACCCACCGGGGCGCCCACAAACGTCACCATGAGCGCGTCCACGTCCTGCAGCTTGGTGCGCGCGGCGGAGATCGGTTCCAGCGAACCGATGATGGGCAGCTGCGGCTGCATGTGTTCGGTGATCTTGTCGGTGAGCTTGGCCTCGTGCCGGAACAGCTTGCCTGTGAGCGTGCGCTCATCGACGGAGCCAAGGACCTCGCCCATCACCACGGGCGGTTCGGCGGAGAGCACGGGAATCTGGGAGACCCCGTATTCGGCCATCAGGTTGATGACATCGCGCACCGTCTCGTTGGGATGGATGTGCACCAGTTCCGGCAGCTGCCCGTTCTTGGTCTTGAGGAGGTCGCCGATGGCGGGCTCATCCGTGACCTTCAGGAAGCCGTACGACTGCATCCACTTGTCGTCAAAGATCTTGGCCAGGTAGCCGCGCCCGCTGTCAGGCAGAAGCACGACGACGACGGCTTCGGGCCCCAGATCCTTGGCGGCTTCCAGCGCGGCCACCACCGCCATGCCGGAGGAACCGCCCACAAGCAGGCCTTCCTCACGCGCCAGGCGGCGGGTCATGGCGAAGCTGTCGTTGTCGGTGACGGCGATGATCTTGTGCGGGACCTTGGGGTCGTAGGAGGCGGGCCAAATGTCCTCGCCCACCCCTTCCACCAGGTAGGGCCGCCCGGTGCCGCCGGAGTAGACCGAGCCTTCCGGGTCGGCGCCGATGATCTGGACTTCGCCGCCGTCGGACTCGGGACGCTCCGCCGAGGCTTCGCGCAGGAAACGGCCGGTGCCGGAGATCGTGCCGCCGGTGCCCACACCGGCCACAAAGTGGGTGACCCTGCCGTCGGTGTCGCGCCAGATTTCCGGGCCGGTGGTCTCATAGTGGCTCAGCGGCCCGTTTTGGTTGGAGAACTGGTCGGGCTTGTATGCGCCGGGAATCTCCCGCACCAGCCGGTCGGAGACGCCGTAGTAGGACTGCGGGCTGTCGGCCGCGACCGCCGTCGGCGTCACCACCACCTCGGCGCCGTAGGCCTGCAGGACGGCGCGCTTGTCCTCACCGACCTTGTCGGGGACCACAAACACGCAGTTGTAGCCGCGGGCCTGGGCCACCATGGCCATGGCCACGCCGGTGTTGCCGCTCGTGGGCTCAACCACTGTGCCGCCGGGCTTGATTTTTCCCTCCCTGGCGGCCTCGTCAAGCATCTTCACGGCAATGCGGTCCTTGGCGGAACCACCGGGATTCATGTATTCAAGTTTCACCAGGATCGTCGCCTGGATGCCCTCGGCAACCTTGTGCAGTTTCACCAGCGGCGTGTTGCCAATGAGGTCCAGGACGGAGTTCGCATACTTCATACCCCTAAACGTATCCGCCCTCCGGAGGCAAGCCAAGACTGGTTACCGTTTACGGCTCCGACGGCAATAAACTTGAGGCATGCATACGGCTGCCGATCCCCTGCCCGCACGGCCGCGCCGCGTCTTGGTGGCAGGGGTTTCCGGCTCGGGCAAAACAACGCTCGCCGGCCAGCTTGCCCGGATGCTGGACCTCCCCTGCACGGAGCTCGACAGCCTGTACCACGGGCCGAACTGGACGCCGCGCGCAGGCTTTGCGGACGACGTCGACCGGCTCACCAAGGCGCCGGGCTGGGTCACCGAATGGCAGTACCGGCAGATGCGCCGGCTGCTGGCCGGGCGGGCGGACACGCTGGTATGGCTCGATTTTCCGGTGCGCGTTTCCATGGCGCGACTGATCCGGCGCACGGTGCGGCGGCGGCTGCGGGGCGAGGAGCTCTGGAACAACAACTTCGAGGGTCCGCTGTGGACGTTTTTCACCGACAGCGACCACATCATCCGTTGGGGCTGGCGCACGCGACACACGCTCAAGGCGCTGGTGCCGTCGCTGGAGTCGAAATTTCCGCAGTTGCACGTGGTCCGGCTGACATCGCCCGCCGAAGTTGAGATGTGGCGGGAACGGTTGGCGGCGATGCTTGCCGAGCCGGCCCGCGGGGGCCGGTCGTGAGCGGCACACAGGATGCGGCGTCGGAGGAGCTGGCCACGCTCACGCTGCTGCGGCGGGCCAGGGACATGATCGACAGGGACTACGCCCAACCGCTGGACGTGCCCACCATCGCGGCCAAGGCGTTCATGTCCGCCGCCCACTTCTCCCGCAAATTCCGGGCAGCCTACGGTGAAACGCCGTACAGCTACCTCATGACGCGGCGGATCGAACGCGCCTCGGCCATGCTGCGGGCGGGCATGAACGTCACCGATGCGTGCATGGCCGTTGGCGCCACCTCGCTGGGCTCCTTCAGCACGCGCTTTACGGAAATCATGGGCGAGACGCCCAGCAGCTACAAGGCCCGGGACCACAGCGCCGTCGAGTCCATGCCCCCGTGCTTCGTCAGGTCCACGACCAGGCCGGCCCGCAACGCCAAGTCGAGCAGGATCGAAGAAGCGCCGGCAGCGTCACAGCACTAACGTGGCTGTCATGACCATTTCATTGCAATACACCCACTTGACAGTCAACAATCCCGACGAAGCCATCGCGTTTTACCGTGACGCCCTGGGCCTGGAAGTCTCCAACGACGTCAGCAACGGCGACTTCCGCTGGGTCACCATGGGCACCAGCACACAGCCCGGCCTGGGCATTGTGCTCTCCGAACCGCACGCCGGCCGCTCCCAGGAGGACGGCGACGCCATGGCCCAGCTGCTCGCCAAGGGCGTCCTGCCGATGATCAACTTCAGCGCCACCGACCTCGACGCCACGTTTGAGAAGGCCGTCACGGCCGGCGCGGAGGTCCTCCAGGAACCCGTCGACCAGCCGTGGGGCCCGCGCGACTGCGCCTTCCGCGACCCGTCAGGGAACATGGTCCGCGTCTCCCAGTCCTGATCCCTCCCCCATGCGCATCCGTAGGCGCATGGGGAAGGGGGCCTAGATCAGGCCGTCCGAGAGGTGGTCGGGGGTGCCAAAGCGGTGCGCCGTGATGCTGACGGCCTGCTCGTGCAGGAACGGCAGCATCTCGATGCGTCCGGCCTCGGTGACCTCCCCGTGGTAAATGGCCAGGTCCGGGCGCCCGCCGCTTGCCTCGTACACTGCCGCGGCATCCCCGCCAATCAAGCGGATCCGCCCGGCCCCAAAGCGGCGTACGGTGGTGAGCCAGGCGTCGTCGTCTTCCACTGTGACGTGGATGCGCAGGCTCACCAACAGTGCCTTGACTGCGCTGGGAAGTTCGACGCCGGAGGAGACTTCAGGTGTCGCCCCGGCCAGGATTCCTGCCGCGAGCACGCGCAGCAGCTTCGCCAGGGAACCGCCGTCGGCGAGGCGGACCAGCGGGTTCAGCGGCAGGTAGCGGAACACATTGCGTTCGGCTGACAGCCCGGAGACGTCCCTGGCCGCGCCGAACTCCGCTGCCCAGGCTGCCGCGTCGCTGTGCAGCGAACGCGTGAGAAAGCCGCGCTCCGCATCGGACAGTCCGGCAGCATCGGACACCGGCGCGGCGGCCGTGAGCAGCTTGCGGGCATTGTCGCCCAGCGGCGCCGTGGCTGTGGACTCGGCGGGCAGCCAGCTGCCAAGGCCGGCCAGGTAGTTGGGTCCGCCCGCCTTCGTGCCGGCACCCACCGCAGACTTCTTCCAGCCGCCAAACGGCTGGCGCTGCACAATGGCGCCGGTGATGCCACGGTTGACGTACAGGTTTCCGGCCTCGATCGTGTCCAGCCAGAGCCCGATCTCCGCCGAATCCAGTGAATGCAGGCCGCTGGTCAGGCCGTACTCGGTCCGGTTGACCAGCGCGATGGCTTCTTCCAGCGTCTCCGCCGTCATGACGCCAAGGACGGGGCCGAAAAATTCCGTCAGATGGAAGTGCGAGCCCGCCGCGACGCCCGTGCGCACGCCCGGGGACCAGAGCCGCCCGGTGGAGTCCAGCTGGCGGGGCTCGATGGCCCAGGCTTCGCCGGCGTCAAGGGACGTCAGGGCGCCCAGAAGCTTGCCCGCAGCCGGCTCGATGATGGGCCCCATCTGGCTGGTGGCGGTTTCCGGATAGCCGACATTGAGGCTGGCTGCCGCGTCCAGAAGCTGGTTCCGGAACCGGGGCGACTGCGCCACGGAGCCCACCATAATCACGAGTGAGGCGGCGGAGCACTTCTGCCCGGCGTGCCCAAACGCGGACTGGACGACGTCCCTGGCGGCCAAGTCAAAGTCGGCGCTGGGCGTGACGATGACGGCGTTCTTGCCGGAGGTCTCGGCGAGCAGCGGCAGGTCGGTGCGGAAGCTGCGGAACAGCTCGGCCGTCTCATAGCCGCCGGTCAGGATGAGCCGGTCGACGGCCGGGTGGGCCACGAGGGCCTGGCCAAGTTCGTACTCGGCCAGCTGGACCAGGGCCAGCACGTCGCGGGGGACGCCAGCGTCCCACAGCGCCTGGACCATGACGGAACCGCTGCGCTGGGCCTGGCGGGCCGGCTTGATCACGACAGCGGAACCCGCGGCCAGCGCCGACAGCGTCGACCCGGCGGGGATGGCCACCGGGAAATTCCACGGCGGGGTCACGACGGTGAGCTTCGCCGGGACAAACGTTGCGCCGTCGACCGTTTCCAGGTCCTTGGCGCGCTCGGCATAAAAGTGGGCAAAGTCGATCGCCTCGCTGACCTCCGGGTCGCCCTGGTCAAGCGTCTTGCCGGTCTCGGCGGCCATGACCTCCAGCAGCTCCGCGCGGCGCTCGGCAAGGACCTCGCCGGCGCGGTGCAGGATGGCGGCGCGCGCGGCACCGCCCATGGCGCCCCATGCCTTTCCACCGTCGACGGCGGTGTCCACGATGCGGTTCAGCTCAGCGACGTCGGTGATGGTGGTCGCCGCGACGAGGTCATTGCCGAGCACGGAGGACGGGATGCGGGCCAGGATCTCCTTGCCCCATGCCCGGTTGGCTGCCAGGGCCGGGTCGGTGTCGGGGGTGTTGGCAAAGCCGCCGGCGCCAGCCTCAAGTGCCGGTGCGGGCCCGTTGCGGTCCTGCACCCGGTTGGAGGTCGGCACCGAGGTGTCCAGCGCGGCGAGGGAGGCCAGGAAGCGGTTCTTTTCGCGCTCAAACAAGGCTTCATTGTCGGAGAGCTCAAACACTGCGGACATGAAGTTGTCCTGGCTGGCGCCCTCCTCCAGCCGGCGGATCAGGTACGCGATGGCCACATCGAACTCGCCCGGGTGGACCACGGGCGTGTACAGCAGCAGGGAGCCGACGTCGCGCCGGACAGCCTCGGCCTGGCCGGTGGCCATGCCCAGCAGCATCTCAAATTCCAGCTGCCCGGTGTCGGTGTTGATGCCGCGCGCCTTGGCGAGCAGCCAGGCGTGGGCCACATCGAAGAGGTTGTGGCCCGCAACGCCGATGTGCACATTGTTGATGTGTTCGGGAGTCAATGCGTAGTTCACGATGCGCTTGTAGTTGGTGTCGGAATCCTGCTTGGTGCCCCAGGTGGCCAGCGGCCAGCCAAACACGGACGCCTGCACCTGTTCCATGGGGAGGTTCGCACCCTTGACGATGCGCACCTTGACGGGAGCGCCGCCGTCGGCCCTTCTGGCTGCGGCCCATTCCTGGAGGTCGATCATGGCGGCGAGCGTGTCCGGCAGGTAGGCCTGCAGCACGATCCCGGCCTCGAGCTTCAGGAATTCCGGCTTGTCCAGGATCCGCTTGAACACGGCGATCGTCATGCCCAGGTCCTTGTATTCCTCCATGTCCAGGTTGATGAACTTCGGTGTCGCGAAGGAATTGGCCAGGGAGTACAGCGGGGTGAGCTTGTCCACCACGTGGTTGACGGCGTCGTCAAAGGCCCAGGCGGAGTGCGGGGCCACGGTGGAGGATTCCTTGATGGAGACATAGTCGACGTCGTCCCGCGCCAACAGCTTCAAGGTCCCCTGCAGGCGGCGGTTGGCTTCGTTTTCGCCCAGGACCGCCTCGCCGAGCAGGTTGATGTTCAGCTCGGTTCCGCCCGCCCGGATCTTGGCGATGGCGGGGCCCAGCTTGGCGTCGGTGGCGTCGACTATCAAGTGGCCCACCATCTCGCGGAGCACCTTGCGGGCAATCGGGATGACAAGTTGCGGCAGGACGGGGGCCATGACCCCGCCCAGGCGCACGGCGCCGCGCATGTACCAGGGCAGGAACCCGGGCACCTTCGGGGCCAGCGCGGCCAAATTCCGCCCCGCAACAGCGAGGTCTTCGGGGCGGATGACGCCATCCACAAAACCGACGGTGAATTCCAGTCCCTGGGGGTCCTTCAGCACTCCGGCCAGCCGCTGGGCCGACACGTCAACAGGGAACTTGGCGGCTTCAGTCAGCCAATGCCTGACCAAGTCGATGGTCTCGTTGGCAAGATCATTGCCGGGGACCGGGATGTTCGCGGCGGTGGCCGCAGGTGCTGTGCTTGTCATGGCTTCTGTGGGCTCGTTTCTACTGGTGCCTCAGCTGTGGTGGAACCTTCCGGGGCGTCGTCCTTGACGCTGCAGGGGTTCCCATTAGCTCCAGTATGCGACTAATATCAAATAAGTAAAAGTGGTGTTTTTTGACGAATATCCGTCAATTCTTCTTAACTATCTGGAGTGTCCCGTGTTGGACGTAAAACGGCTGCGGCTGCTGCGTGAATTGCACATCCGCGGAACCCTGGCGGATGTGGCACTGGCCCTGCAATACAGCCCGTCGGCGGTGTCCCAGCAGCTGGCCCTGCTGGAGAAGGAAGCGGGGGTGAAACTGCTCCGCAAGGTGGGGCGGCGGGTCCAGTTGACGGCCCAGGCGGAGATCCTGGTGGCGCACACGGCGGACATCGTGGAGTCGCTCGAGCGCGCCGAGGCCGACATGGCAGCCTCGCTGACAACAGTTGCCGGCACGGTGAAGCTGGCCGTGTTCCAGTCGGCTGCCCTGGCCCTGCTGCCGGAACTGCTCACGGCGATGTCGCAGCGCTATCCCGAGGTGCGCATTGAAATGACACAGCGCGAACCGGAGACGGCACTGTATGAGACGTGGGCACGTGATTTCGACATGGTGGTGGCCGAGCAATATCCCGGCCACGCCGCACCCCGGCATCCGGAGCTGGACAAGGTGGTGCTGACAACCGATGCAATACGGCTGGCCGCACCTTTTCCAGGCTCCGCCGGGACAGTGGCCAGGATGCGCACCGAACCCATCACCCACATCGAGGACACAGCCGGGCTGCCGTGGGTCATGGAGCCGCGCGGCGCAGCCTCCCGGCATTGGGCCGAGCAGGCGTGCAGGCAGGCCGGCTTTGAACCTGACGTCCGCTTTGAGACTGCCGACCTTCAGGCCCAGGTCCGCCTCATCGAATCCGGCAACGCCGTGGCACTGCTGCCTGACTTGATGTGGACCGGGCGGGAACCGGCGCTCACACTGACCGAGCTGCCCGGGCTCCCCCGGCGGACGGTGTTCACGGCAGCCCGGCGGGCCAGCCGCCGTCGTCCTGCCATCCTGGCCTGCCGGGAAATCCTGGCGCAGACGGCGCTGGACATCTCAGGCGGGCAGGGTACCGATCCCGGCTATTTGGACTCCGGCCCGGAATAAGCCTCGTACACGGGGGGCTGGCCCAGATCCTCGAGCTTTTCCCGGAGTCCCGGAACGTCGTCAATGTTCACCCGGTCCGGCAATGTGTGGGCAGGCTCCCGGAAATCCGGTGCGTCCTCGACGTTGATCCGGTCCGGCAGGGCCTCCGCCACGGGTCCCGGGAAGGGTATCTCCAATGGAATGGCCCGCGCTATCGGAGGCGTAAAGCGCCCACCCGTCTCGTCCGGCAATTCGGGCAGCCCGTCGGCGTCAATAATCAACGGGAGCGCCTTCGCGATCTCGAAGTCAAACGGCTTGGCCCCGGGCCCGCCCTCCGGCCCCGGAGCTCCCGGCAGATCGTCGGCGTCAATAAACAACGGGAGCGCATGCGCAATCTCCAAGCCGGAGTGGCCCGTCCCTGAACCGCCCTCGGAACTTATGCTCGTTTGCTCCTGAGCGTCCTTGCGCACGAGCTTGGCCGTGTCCCGCAGCATGACGGCAGCCTGCGCGATTTTCCGTGCGTGGACCGTGCGAAATTCCCCCTTCGCCCGCTGCGCGTCCGCACCGTCCCATCGGACGCTTTGAAAGCGGCCGCCCAACTGCTCGCGCAGCCCGTCCAGCTGATCGGCACCGCCGTCCATGTGCTTGGCAAGACTGCGAAGCTCTTCCGGGTCCGACCCGATGAATCCTGACACTGTTGCCCCCGCCGCGTTGAAATACCCTTTTTTAGAGCGTACGCGCCGCCGCTGCACAGTTCCATGGGGAGAGGTGCCCACCGGCATGCTCCGACGCGGCACGCACCGTGCGACCATGGAACCATGACGACCGCAGCAGCCACCGAACCAGCGATGGTCTGGAACGCCGGCGGGCCCTACGACCTGCACCGGACGCTGGGCATCCTCGGCCGCGGACCCGGCGACGCCACGATCCGGCTGGCTCCCGGCACGGCCTGGCTGGCATTCAACACACCCTCCGGCCCGGCCACCCTGCGCATCACCCAGCACGGCACCGAACTGCACATCCGCACGTGGGGGCCCGGCGCCGAGCACGCACTGGCCGCCTCGCCTGCGTTGCTGGGAGCCCACGACGACTGGTCCCACTTCGATACGCCGGAGTTCACCGCAACCCTTCCCGGGCGCGTCAGGGAAGCACGACGGCGGCACCCGGCGCTGCGCCTGCCCGCCACCGGGCGTGTGGTTGACGCGCTGGTGCCCGCCATTTTGGAACAAAAGGTCACCGCAATTGAGGCCCAGCGGGGGTACGCCACGCTGCTTCGAAAATTTGGCAGCACGGCGCCCGGAGCGGGGACCGATGCGGAGGTCCCGGGAGACCTGGTGGTGGCCCCAACCCCGCAGCAATGGGCGGCCATCCCCTCCTGGGAGTGGCACAAGGCAGGGGTCGGGCCGCAGCGTTCGGCAACCGTCATGCGGGTGCTGCGTTCGGCGTCGGGCCTGGAACGTTTGGGCCGGCTCACGGCAGTGCAAGCCGCAGCGAAAATGCAGGGCATCCCCGGAGTGGGCGCCTGGACTGCCGCGGAAGTCACCCAGCGCACGCATGGCGACGCCGACCAGGTGGCCGTGGGCGACTACCACCTGGCCGCCTATGTCGGGTGGGCGCTGGCCGGAAAGGCTGTGGACGACACCGGCATGCTGGAGTTGCTTGAGCCATGGCGCGGGCACCGGCAGCGTGTGGTGCGGATGCTGCAATTGAGCGGTTTCCGCAAACCGTCATTTGGGCCGAGAATGACAATCCAGGACCACCGCGGACACTGACCATGGCCCGGGGGTGCCACCGGCGCCGATGCAACACATAATGGAGACATTCGGCATTGATGGCGGCCCGTGGGGGAGCCAGCCCATGCCCCCACTATTTAGGCGGTCACTCCATGTTCCTCGGCATCGATGTAGGCACCGGAAGCAGCAAGGCCATCCTGGCAAACGCGGACGGCTCGATTGTGGACACGGCCACCATCGCTCACCAAGTGTCCCTCCCCCGGCCGGGCTGGGCGGAATTCGATGCGGAAAGTACGTGGTGGGCCGAGGTCATTGAACTGTGCAGTCAACTGTTCACCAGGCAGGATCCAGCCGCGGTTGCCGGAGTCTCCGTCAGCGGAATGGGCCCGTGCCTGATTGTCACCGACGCTGACTTCACCCCGCTTCGCCCGGCCATCCTCTATGGCGTCGATACACGCGCCGAACAGCAGATCCATGACCTGAACAGGGAAATCGGCAAAGAAGCGATCTACTCCATCGGCGGCAAAGCCCTCTCATCCCAGGCAGTAGGGCCGAAGCTTCGCTGGGTTGCCGATGAAGAGCCGGAAATCTTCGCGGCCACCCGCCACTGGTTCAGCGCCAGTTCCTTCCTGACGGCCAAGCTCACGGGCGAATACGTCCTGGACCATCACACGGCAAGCCAGTTCGATCCCCTGTATGACATCCACCGGCAGGACTGGATTCCGGAGCGTGCGGCATCAATCAGCCGCCATATTCCCGTGCCGCGGCTCGCATGGTCCACCGACATCGTTGGCACGGTCACCGCCGGCGCTGCCACATTGACGGGACTCCCGGAAGGCACTCCGGTGTGCGCCGGGACAGTCGATGCGTGGGCCGAGGGCTTCAGCGCCGGGGTCCGCCAACCCGGCGACCTCATGCTGATGTATGGCTCCACCATGTTCTTCATGCAAGTGCTGGGCGACTTCCACGCGCACCCCCAGCTGTGGACCACGGCCGGTGTGGAGCAGGGCACACTCACCCTGGCCGGCGGCATGGCAACCTCCGGAAGCCTCATCACCTGGCTGGCGCACCTCTTTGGCGACGTCCCGATGGAAACGCTAATGGAAGAGGCCCGGGCGGCCGGGCCCGGCGCCGCCGGGCTGCTGATGCTGCCCTACTTTGCCGGCGAACGTTCGCCGATCCTTGACCGCGACGCCCGTGGAACCATCATTGGGCTGACCCTGCGGCACGGCCGCGGCCATCTGGTCCGGGCTGCGCTGGAAGGCATCGCCTTCGGCCTGCGCCAGAGCCTGGACCTTTTCAAAAGTTCTGGCCAGCCGATTCACCGGATCCTGGCCGTAGGCGGAGGGACACAGGGAACGCTGTGGACGCAACTCGTCAGCGATATCCTTGGACTGCCCCAAATCATTCCGGAACAGACCATCGGCGCAAGTTACGGGGACGCGCTGATGGCTGCCATCGCCACCGGAGCGGTCCCGCCGGACACCGATTGGACGCGCATGGGCCGCGCGGTGGAACCGGACCTGACAACAGCAGGCCTGTACAACACCCTGTTCGAGAACTACTGCCGACTGTATCCCGCGACAAGCGGGCATATGCATGCACTGGCGCACATCCAGCGCGAAGGCGCCTGACTCCTGGTTGATTTCGGTACCGGACGGCACTCTTTCTAGACTGCTGCCACTTGCACGACTTCCAGAATGGCCTTTGCCGTCCGGACATCCGTCACCAGGCGCCGGAAGTACTTCGATTTTGCCCCTCCGATAATGCTTCGAGCCTTGTCCGTACCCACCGCAATCCCCACGGAGCAGGGAATGGAACGCAGCAGGGCCGGCGGTGTGGCAATCATGTTTTCGCTGCCCGGGAAGTGTATTTCCGCCCCGTCGGCGTCAAAGAAGTTCAGGCAGATGTCCCCCGCTGCCCGTGATAGCGAATCGTTGTCCTTGGGGATGAAGCGGGAGATGGAGCTTCGGGTGGTCGGAGGGGCGCCGATGCCCAGCAAGGCACCCTTCGCCGTTTCCCACAGCCGCTGGATCCGCTGGAAGTCGGGGTCATGCTGGAGCAGCGCAAACATTTCCGGTGACGGCAGCGCCTGGGTCCACAGGAAGGCCGGTCGGGCACCTGTCTGTTCCGCGATGGAGCGTGCAATCTCGTTCGTCTGGTACCACGGCTCCGGTTCAGTTTGTCCGCCCACGGTGGGGACAACTATCACGCCGGGCAGTGCGGGCAGCGGCGCCCCTGCCAGCTCATAGATGGTGCGGCCGGAGGAAGCCAGCAAAATGTCACCGGGGGCCAGCTCCATGTCCCGCATGGCCTCGCCCACCAACGGTGCAAGACCCGCACCCAGGCGGCCTGACTGGTCGGCATCCGCAAGATAAACCTTTTCCAAGCCGAGGGCTTCGGCCAGCTCCGCGGCCAGCGAGTCCGTCACCGCCATGGAGGGGTGAATCACCTCAATTTTGACCATGCCTACGCGCCGCGCCTCCTGCAGGAGCCTGCTGACGGTGGGGCGTGAAACCTTCATGACTTCAGCAATCCGGGCCTGGTTCACGTCTTCCAGGTAGTACATGCGGGCAGCCTGATACAGCGTTTCCACCGGAAACCGGCTCAAGGCGCTGCCTTCGGCGGTGGCAGTTTCAGTCCCCAATTGCGCATTCTCCCTGATTGCATTTGTGGCCTGCCCCACGGCGGGCCTGTTTCCATGGTAGCGCGAAGCAAACGTTCTCGTGAACAAAATTTCACGAATCCGTACCTCGGAAATTATGTTCTTGACATTTGTTCACGGTGACTCCACACTTGAACCATTGAGCTGCATCACACTTCCACTGGAGGAAACAATGACCACCACCGCTGCTGAAACTGTTCCCACATCCGACACCGTGCCCGCAACCATGCAGGCAGTTGTTGTCCACGGACCCGAAAATTACGTCATGGAAACCCTCCCGGTCCCCGTCCCGGGCCCGGGCGAGCTGCTGATCAAGGTGGAGGCTGTTGGTGTCTGTGCCAGCGACCTCAAGTGCTACCACGGTGCACCGAAGTTCTGGGGCGACGAGAACCGTCCCGCCTGGGCACAGGCCGGCGTCACCCCCGGACACGAGTTCGTGGGCACCGTAGTTCTCGGCGACGAGAAGGGCCTTGCACACCACGGCCTGGAAGTCGGCGACCGGATCGCCTGCGAGCAGATCGTACCCTGTGGCGAATGCCGCTACTGCATCCGCGGCCAGTACTGGATGTGCGGCCCCCACGACATGTTTGGCTTCCGCAACTACAACGGCGCCATGGCAGAATACGCACTGATCCCTGTAAAGGCACTGACCCACAAGGTCTCCCACGACCTGCCGCCGGCCCACGCCGCCTTCGCCGAACCGCTCTCCTGCTCACTGCACGCAGTGGAACGCGCAGAGATCAAGTTCAACGACGTCGTCGTCATCGCAGGCTGCGGCCCGATCGGCCTGGGCATGGTTGCCGGCGCCAAAGCCAAGAACCCCTTGAAGGTCATCGCCCTGGACATGTCCGACGACAAGCTCACCCTGGCCACCAAGTGCGGCGCCGACATGGTCATCAACGTTGGCCGTGAGGATGCCGTCCAGATCATCAAGGAGCTGACAGATGGCTACGGCGCCGACGTCTACATCGAAGGAACAGGCCACCCCTCAGCTGTTGGCCAGGGCCTGAACCTGCTGGCCAAGCTCGGCACCTATGTTGAATACTCGGTCTTCGGCTCGGATGTGACCGTCGACTGGTCCATCATCAGCGACGACAAGGAACTCGATGTCCGCGGCGCGCACCTCGGCCCGCACTGCTGGCCCGCCGCCATCAAGATGATCGAATCAGGCATCCTGCCCCTTGACGAAATCTGCACCGACCAGTTCCCCCTCGACAAGTTCCAGGACGCACTGGACCTTGTCGGCGACACCGCCGGCGCTTCCGTGAAGGTCTCCATCCTCCCCGGATCCGCGAAGTAGCCTGCCCGAAAGCAGCAAAACAGAGCCCATCCGCTCACAAAACAAAGGCGTTTTACACCATGACTTCACTTACCCGCACGCCGGAAAAGGCACCCGACACCTGGCTTGACCGGATCGGCATCCCGCAACCGCTGCGTTGGGGGTTCATCGCAGTCTTGGTCTTCATGACCGGCAACGGCGTTGAATCCAACTTCATCTCCCCGCACATGGCAGAAGCCCTCGGCAGCCAAGCTGCGTTGGTTCCCACCATCATCACCCTCTACGGTGTGGCCGTCATGGTTGCGTCCTACCTTTCAGGTGCCTTGTCGGACCTGGTGGGGCCGCGCAGGGTCATGGCCCTGGGTTTCGTGCTCTGGGTGGTCTTTGAAGTCCTGTTCCTGCTGAGCCTGGGCACAGGATCAGCAGTGGCAATCTTCGTCACCTACTTCATCCGAGGACTGGGCTACCCCTTGTTCGCCTTCTCCTTCCTGGTGTGGGTCAACAACGTGGTTCCCGTCAAGCGCAAGGGCACGGCCGTCGGCTGGTTCTATGTGATGTTCACGGGCGGCCTGCCCACCTTTGGGTCACTCTTCGCAGTGTTCGCCATCCCCGGCTTCGGCGGCGGGACGGCTGGGGAAACCAAAACCCTGTGGGCCTCGATTGCCCTGGTGACGATCGGCTTTGCCATTGTCTGGTTTGGGGTAAAGGAGCCCAGCGGCTCCAAGCGCCGCGCTCCAGCCGACGAATCCACGGCCCAGGTCCTCACCGGCGGACTCCGGCTCCTGGCCAGCGAACCACGTGTCTTGGCCGGCTTCCTTGTCCGCTTGATCAACACCGCGCCGCAGTTCGGCATGTTCATCGTCCTGCCCGCCGTCATCGCCGGCCAGCTCGGCTGGTCACAAACCCAGTGGCTCATGATGACGGTCATTGTCTACGCCTCCAACATCGCCTTCAACGCCGTCTTCGGAGCTATTGGCGACAAGTGGGGATGGCTGCGCACCGTCCGCTGGTTCGGCATCGCAGGTTCTGCCTTGGGCCTGCTCGCCTGGTGGTACGTACCGCATCTGGTGGCACCCGGCTCCGACTGGGGCTACTGGCTGTCGGTGCTGGCAGGCGTCATCTTCGGCATCCTGTTGGCCGGCTTCGTGCCGATGGGTGCGATCATGCCTGCGCTGGTCCCCAACCACCAAGGTGCCGCCATGGCCATGTACACCACCGCAGCTGGAGGTGCCGCCTTCCTGGGCGCCGCCGTCGTGGCAGTGGTGCAACCGTGGGGCGGGAACACCGGCGTCGTCTGGGCGTTCGTGGCCCTCTACTGCGTGGCCTTCGTCCTGACCCACTTCCTCAAGGTGCCGGAAGACGCCGCCCGCGGCCACAAACTCTGAGCACACCCTTCATTACAAAAACCCTGGAGCATCAATGACCAAGATATTCAATTCACCAGCAGATTTTTCGGATGACCAGTTTGAGGGCTTCCTTGACATCTACGCGGACCGCCTGCGCGGCGTTGCCGGCGGCGCCGTGGCACTTCGCAGCGGCGGACCGCAGGTGGCTGTGGTCATTGGCGGCGGCTCGGGCCACTATCCTGCATTCGCCGGGCTTGTGGGCACCGGCTTCGCCACGGGCGCCGTCGTGGGGAACATCTTCACTTCCCCGTCCGCAGCGCAGGTGTATTCGGTGGCCAAGGCCGCCAACCAGGGGCAGGGCGTGGTGCTCAGCTTCGGCAACTACGCCGGTGACAACATGAACTTCGGCATTGCGGCCGAGCGCCTTCGCAAGGAAGGCATTGACACCCGCATTGTGGTGGTCACCGACGACATCGCTTCCTCCGACGACGAGGAAAAGCGCCGCGGCATTGCCGGCGATTTCACCGTCTTCAAGGTCATGGGTGCCGCGGCCGCGGCCGGCCTCGACCTGGACGGCGTGGAACGAGCCGGCCGTGCTGCCAACGCAGCCACCCGCACGCTTGGCGTCGCCTTCTCAGGCTGCACCATGCCCGGCGCCGACAAGCCGCTCTTTGAGGTCCCGGAAGGACACCTCGGCCTGGGCCTGGGCATCCACGGGGAACCCGGCATCAGCGACGAAGTGATGCCGACGGCAACGGCCTTGGCGGGCATGCTGGTCGACAAGTTGCTGGAATCAGCCCCCGTTGCCGCTGGCAACAGGGTCGGCGTGATCCTCAACGGACTGGGCACCACCAAGTACGAGGAGCTTTTTCTGCTCTGGGGCCCGGTCTCCAAACGCCTGCGCGACGCCGGCCTGCAACTGGTGGATGTTGAAGTGGGCGAGCTGGTGACGAGCCTTGACATGGGCGGCACGTCGCTGACGCTCATGTGGCTCGACACGGAATTGGAAACGTTTTGGAAGGCTGACGCCTACACCCCCGCCTACCGCAAGCAGGCGGCGCCCGTCGCGGCCCTCGAGAGCTTTGGCCAGGACGGTGCCGAGGCGGAGCAGGAAGCCGTTGCGGCCCCTGCCTTCTCAGCGGCTTCGGCACAACTTGCAGGATCGGTGGTGGCCGGCCTGGAAATCATGGCAACCACACTCCATGAGCATGAACAGCGGCTGGGCGAGATTGATGCCGTGGCCGGCGACGGCGACCACGGCCGTGGCATGGTCAAGGGCGTCGATGCAGCGCTTCGGGCCGCAACCGCCGCCGCCGAGAGCGGTGCTGGAGCTGCCTGGGTGCTGCAGCGTGCGGGCCAGGCTTGGGCTGAGAAGGCCGGTGGCACCTCCGGTGTGTTGTGGGGCGCCGCTCTGGAGGCCGCAGGAACTTCTCTGGAAAATGACCGCTCCAGCTATGCACCGGCTGACTACGTGACGGCGGCGCATGCCTTTGCCGATGCCATCCTGGAGCTGGGCCGTGCCACCATCGGCGACAAGACACTCGTTGACGCACTCCTGCCTTTCAACCAGGCGCTGGCCGCCCATGTGGCCGGCGGGCTGGACTTCACCGGCGCCTGGCAGGGCGCTGCCGCCATAGCCACCGAACAAGCAACAGCAACCGCCGCCCTGAGCCCCAAGCTTGGCCGGGCACGCCCCCTGGCAGCCAAGTCCATCGGCACCCCGGACGCCGGGGCAACGTCCCTGGCCCTGTTGGTCAGCGCGCTTGCCGAGCTGCAGGCGCCCTCTCGGCTGTCCTAATTTCCCCCACCACCTAAGGAACCAACCATGACGCAGAAATTACGCATTGTTATCGGCAGCGATGAAGCCGGAGTTGAATACAAGGACATCCTCAAAAAAGACCTCGCAACGAACGGTCTCGTCGCCGAAATCATTGATGTGGGTGTTGACGCCCAGGACACAACGGCCTATCCCCACATCGCCGTCAATGCGGCAAGGCTGGTGGCCGACGGGACCGCGGACCGGGCAATCTTGTTTTGCGGGACCGGACTGGGCGTTGCCATCGCCGCCAACAAGGTTAAGGGAATCCGCGCAGTAACTGCACATGATTCATTCTCCGTGGAGCGCTCCGTCCTCAGCAACAACGCCCAGGTCCTGTGCATGGGCCAGCGGGTCATCGGCGTGGAGCTGGCCCGCCGGCTCGCCCGCGAATGGCTGGAATACACCTTTGACGAAAGCAGTGCGTCGGCGGACAAGGTGGACGCCATTTGCGGATACGAGGAGCAGGCGTGAACAACGATTTTGCCGGCCGGACCGTTGTCGTCACCGGCGCAGCCAGCGGCATTGGGAATTCCGTGGCGCACTACTTTGCCGCCCGCGGCGCCCTGATCTTCGGCGTCGACCTCAATGACGCCGTTCAGGCAGAGATGGCCAAACTCCCCGGAACCGGGCACCACGGGATTGCCAAGGACCTGACCGCTTCCGGTGCCGGCGCCGAGACGATCGACGAGGTCGTGTCGGCAGCGGGCAAGGTGGACATCCTGGTCAATTCCGCCGGCGTCGCGCTTCTGGACAAGGCGCTGGATCTGTCCGAGCAGAAATGGGAAGCCACGCTTGCCGTCAACCTCAGCGCCAGCTTCAAGATGGCGCAGGCTGCGGGCAAGTTCATGACCGCGGCAGGTTATGGGCGCATCATCAACCTCGCATCTCAGGCAAGCGTGATCGGGCTGGACGAGCATGTGGCCTACTGCGCCAGCAAGGCCGGAATTGTCGGCATGACCAAGGTCCTGTCCATGGAATGGGCGCCGTCCGGGGTCACCGTCAATGCCGTCTCCCCCACGGTTGTCGAGACCCCGCTCGGAAAGCTGGCCTGGGCCGGCGAGAAAGGCGAGGCACTGAAGCAACAGATTCCGGTGGGCCGGTTTGCCCAACCGGAGGAAGTCGCCTCCCTGATCGCCTACCTGGCCGGTGAGAATGCCGGCATGATCACCGGCGAAAACATCTTGATCGACGGCGGCTACTCCAGCATCTAGGCGGTGCGGCCTGACCGGCCGTCCTCCTGTCTGACGAGCCCCCGAACGCCGTTGCCTGCCCATTGGGGCGGGCAACGGCATTGTGTTCCCGTTGCAGCTTGCACTTTGACAGCCCGTGCGCGCAAAGATTTCGGTCACAGAGTGGAACAGTTCCCGTCTGTGCGGCCGCATCGCCTAGGCTGATTCCATGAGCGAGATCATCAACCTACAGGCCACTTTCCTCCCCAATGAGGGCGAATTCTTCCGTGTGAAGCTCGCGCTCGAGATCGCCGTTGAACAGGTGGTTGAAGAAGCCGGCTGCATCCAATACGAAATCACCGAGGAATCGGACGAGAAGATCGTGCTGACCGAGCAGTGGGCGTCCGAGGCAGACCTGGACAATCACAGCAAGGGCATCGCCGTGCAGGATCTCAACGAGTCGTTGAGCGCCCTGCTGGCAGAGCCCGTCAAGCTGGACAGGCTCTAAAGCCCGCCCACCGTTCCATGCGAAGCGTGACTTCACAGTTGTGGCCCCGGAATCACGGATTCCGGGGCCACAACTGTGAAGTGACGGCGGCAGCTCCGCCCGATCAACGCAAAAATTCACATAAGACTATTCGGCGGCGGGGTCCTCGGCCTGCTTGGCCGGGTCTTGGACCTCGGCCTGCTTGGCCGCAACTGCCGCGTGGACCTCGGACATGTCCAGCGCCTTGACGGCGTCGATGACCGAATCAAGCTGGGTGCCATTAAGCGCACCGGGCTGGGCGAAAACGAGCACTTTTTCCCGGAATGCCATGAGCGTCGGGATGGAGGTGATGTTCGCTTCTGCCGCAAGCTGCTGCTGCGCTTCGGTGTCGACCTTGCCGAACACGACGCCGTCGTGCTTCTCCGAAGCAGCTTCATAGGTGGGCGCAAAGCGTACGCAGGGCTGGCACCAGGATGCCCAAAAATCAACGATCACAATGTCGTTGGATTCAATGGTGGTGCCGAAGGATTCGGTGGTGATTTCAACAGTAGCCATGGACTCAACGGTACGTGACCCCATGAACCGTGGCTACCGGTTTCGCTCAGCGCTTGAATCATCCCGTTTGACACTTTCACCGGGTTTTGGGTGGAAAGACACACGCAGTTCACAGCGGATTCATCTTGGGCGCGCATGCTGGCGGTATTGACTACGAGAACAGGAAGCAGCGATGACTTTCACACCAGGAGAAACCATGACACGACCGATTCACCACCGCCCCTTCATCACCCCCGACAACCACGACGTTTGGCCGGTGCTGGCCAAGAACGAGCCGGTCGCCCTGGTCAATGAGCGCGGCTGGCGCTTGTCGGGCCGGGTTGAGACGCTGTCCAACAACCGCCAGTGCCTGTGGATCCAGCTTGACTCCGGCATGGGTCGCCAGCTCATCCACCATCAGGACGGCTTTGTACTGGAAAGTGGGAAGCAGGCCGGCTGAGCCTGTTTCAGGTAAATCGCCCGATCCGTTCGCGGATCGGGCGTTCCTGTTTAAGGACCGCCCCGGCTTGAACTCCAGCGGCCGGCCGTGGCGTCCGGACCCCGCAGGCGGATCCGTCAGTCCTCGGGCCCGATCATCGACACAAATTCCCGCGCGTCAGTCTCACCAATGTCCGCATGGTCACGCAAAAGGCGGGCAGCGCCGTCGTAATTCCCCGACTGGGCCAAGTCACGGATGTGGCGGAAGATGTCCTCGTTGAGGCGCGTGCTGGCCACCTCGCGGACATCGTCGCCGCGGGACACGATGGCCCGATAGCGGTAGGTGGCGGGGGTGGCGGCCGGCTTTGGCTGGACGTCGGCGACCGGACTCCCGGCCTCGGGGGCGGCCTGCATGATGTCTTCAACAGTCAGGGGCGCCTCCCGGACCGCAGGACTTGCACCCTCCGGCGACGGCTGGGGGAATTGCGCCAACGCCGCCACCGCCGCTGCGGAATCACCCAGTCCCATGCGCGTCGCCTTCCGGTAAGCCTGCACGGCGTTGAGCACCTGGTGCTGGGCAATCAACGAATAAACCCGCTGGTGGCTTTCCGGAGTGAGCCTTGCACTGGCTTCCACGGCGCTTTCCCTGGAAATCTCCCGCCCACGGCGCGACCCCTTGGCCCCTTTTGGGTTTGCCTGGGCAGAGTTCGCTGCGGCAGTCCCAGGGGATGGGCCGGCTTCGGTGCTGTGATTCTGTGCGGGTTCCTGCGAAACCCGATTTCGTCGTCCCATCAGGCGGGCCGCCACAACCACGGCAATGACAACGACCAACAAAATGAGCAGGGGCACGACGTATTCCATGCCTTAACTGTAGTTCGCCCGGGCCCGGTTTTCCGGCGGTGTGGGAACAGAACAGCTGCGGGGATGCTCCCCCGCCTCGGCTGGGCAACGAAAAAACCCGGAACCGGCGATTTCTCGCTCGGTTCCGGGTTTCGTTCATGCTTGGTGGCAGATACTGGATTCGAACCAGTGAAGGCGTTGCCAGCTGATTTACAGTCAGCCCCCTTTGGCCACTCGGGTAATCTGCCAAGGCCAGCCAAACCCAAAACATCGGGCCGGGCTTTCGCCCCCAACAAGTGGAAGCAGTAAAACAATACTAGGAATTTGCCCAAGAATCGAATCGAGAACTCCCAGGCTCCGGAATCAGCCAAAAAACAGCTGAAATCCGCCTGTGCGACAGTACAGTTGCCGCGACAGTCGGCCCGCTACGGCGGCCTAGGCCTCGTTTTGAATCCTCTTGACCAACTGATTTTCCAGGAAGGCCGCTTGTTCAGCGGTGATTTGCTGCAGCTGCACGGCACGGGCCATGTCCTCGTGGACTCCCGCGATCCGGGAGGACACGGAATTTGGCGGGGAACCGATGATGCTCGCCGGGTCAAGGCTGGATGCCGTGCCACCAACCAAACCCGGCCCACCCAACACAGCCACAGCGGCCAAGGTGACGGCGGCCATGGCAGTTCCCACGCTCTTCCTGCCGACCTTGTGCCTTGTGCCGGCGGCCGGCAGCGTTCCGGGAGCCTGCTTCCGGAACGTGTTCAGCTCCGTGGCAGGTGTCGGCGCGGCGCTTTCATCTGTCGTCATCGGTCCTCCTACTGCTGATGTTTCCAATACCCACAATATTGTCAATCGCAAATGTGTGGTTGCCCCGGGAATCCTCCGAGAAAACTGTGAGCCGAATGCGGCGCCATATTGCGGGTCCTTCGCCCGAAACAAGCCGGCCGTGCCGCCAAATATTCCCGCCAGGCCTGGGCGATCCCGCAAACCCGCGACTCGTCCATGGGCGGTCTAACCGGCCCGCGCACGATCCCTGCCCTAGAGTTGGAACCATGACGAAAGAGGCCACACCATGAGTTTCCGTCCCTTCCGCCGAAGGGCCCCCCGCGACCTCGCACCGGCCGTGCCGGCGAGTGCCGGAGGCCGGCACGTAAACGACGACGCCCTCGGGCCGGCTGATGCCCGTGTGGCCCCCGGCGACCGGGTGGCACTGCTCTGGGCAAATCCGTTGGGACGCACAGCGACCCGGGCGGCCCAGGTCCTGGTGGTCCTGGCACTGGTCGGGGTCGCGGTCTTCGGCCTGTCCCAGGTCAGCCTCGCCGTGCTGCCGCTCCTGATCGCCCTGATCCTCTCCAGCGCCCTGTGGCCGCTGGTGCGGCTGGCGCGCAAGGTCATGTCAGCCATGCTCGCGGCCTGGACAGTATTTCTGGGTTCGCTCGTAATCCTCGGCAGCATCGGGACGGGGATCGTCTTCGCCGTCCGGGCCGAGTGGTCCGGCCTGGTGGACCAGGCGGTCGAGGGCTTTCACCAGCTGCAGGGCATGGTGCAGGAGATGCCGTTCCAGATCAGCCAGCAACAGATCGACGACGGCGTGACCACCGTGACCGACTTCCTCACCAGCAGCCAGTTCGGCGCCGGGGCCTTGAGCGGGCTGTCCGCCGCCAGCAGCTTCTTCGCCGGGCTGGTGCTGCTTCTGGTCATCCTGTTCTTCTTCCTCAAGGACGGCGACCGGATCTGGGCGTTCTTCCTGTCCTGGATACCGCGCAGCCACGAGCCGAAGTGGCGTGCCAGCGGTAAACGCACCGTGGAAACCCTGGGCGGCTACATCCGAGGCACGGCCACCATCGCGTTCGTCGACGCCGCGGGCATCGGCATCGCCTTGTGGATCCTGCAGGTGCCGCTGGCACTGCCGCTGGCGGCCATCGTCTTCATCACCTCCTTCATCCCGATGGTTGGTGCCACGTTCGCCGGCATCCTCGCCACCCTGGTCGCATTGGTGGCCAACGGCCCCATCGTCGCCCTGATCGTGCTGGGCGTGGTGATCCTGGTGAACCAGCTCGAGGGGAACTTCCTCCAGCCCGTCGTCATGGCCCAGGCCCTGAACCTGCACGCGCTGGTGATCTTGCTGGCGCTGACCATCGGCACCGTCCTCGCCGGACTTGTCGGCGCCGTGCTCTCCGTGCCCCTGACCGCCGTCTGCTGGTCCGTCGTCAAGATCTGGACCGGCCGCGACACCGAGGCTGTCAAGGCGCAATCCGTACATTAACGGGCCCTCCCTAAAACTCGCTTCGCTCGTTTTGGGGCCCTCGGGCGCTAGGCTTGTATGCAGATCAACCGCTCAAATTTCCAAGCACATGGAGGAATCATGGCTAGTGAGTCAACGTTCGACGTCGTCAGCAAAGTGGACAAGCAAGAGGTCGCCAACGCCCTGCACCAGACCCAGAAGGAAGTGGCCCAGCGCTACGACTTCAAGAACATTGGTGCCGAGATTGACTTCAGCGGAGAAAAGATCCTGCTCAAGGCCAACTCCGAGGAACGCGTCATGGCTGTCATGGATGTTTTTGAATCCAAGCTGATCAAGCGCGGGATCTCGCTGAAGTCGCTGGATGCGGGCGAGCCGTTCGCCTCCGGCAAGGAATACCGCCTCGAAGCGGAAATCGTCGAAGGCATCGCCCAGGACGTGGCGAAGAAAATCAACAAGCTCATTCGCGACGAAGGCCCCAAGGGCGTCAAGTCGACCATTCAGGGTGACGAGCTGCGCGTGAGCTCCAAGAGCCGCGACGACCTCCAGGAAGTCATGGCCATGCTGCGCAAGTTCGAGGACGCCGACCTGCAGTTCGTCAACATGCGCTAACCACTGCCATTTCCAGGTATGGCCCGACTTTCGCGGCACGCCTGAAGCAAAAAAGCGCCTGCCGCTGAATTCCCTGAACTTTGGGAGTGAACATTCAGCCGGTAGGCGCTTTTTTGCCCTTGCCTGCAGGCCAGCGCCGGGCATAGTCTTCACTTGCCCCCACAAATGTCCGCAACCCCCACCAACGTCTGGAGCTGTCATGACCCCCCAGAATTTCCCCGCCGGAGCGCCGTGCTGGATCGATCTGTTGACCTCTGACATGACGAGGTCCCGAGAGTTTTACACCGCCTTGTTTGGTTGGAGCTACGAGGTCGGGGACGAAGCAACATATGGCGGCTACACCACGGCGTTCAAGGACGGAAAGAGCGTCGCCGGGCTCATGCAGAGCCCGGAGAACGGGGCCGGCCACCCTGACATGTGGTCCACCTATCTGCGCGTGGACAACATCGACGAGGCCGTGGCCGCCGCCAAGGATGCCGGGGCCGTCGTGTATCTGGAACCCATGGACGTGCCCGAGCAGGGAAAAATGGCCATGATCGGGGATCCCGGCGGGGCCTCCATCGGCCTGTGGGAATTTGGCGGCCACACAGGCTTTCAGGCCCACGGGACGAGCGGCGCCGCTGCCTGGCACGAGCTGCACAGCAAGGACTACGCGGCCGCCGTTGCTTTCTACCGGGACGTCTTCGGCCTGCAGGCCTCGGTCATGAGCGACACACCCGAGTTCCGCTACACCAACTTGGTTGACGGCGGCAAGGAGCTTGCAGGCATCATGGATGCCGCCACTTTCCTGCCGGCCAAGGCGCCATCCAGCTGGCAGGTGTACTTCCAGGCGGACGACGTCGATGCCACCGTCGCGCTGGCCCTGACCTTGGGTGCCACAGTCATCAATGCCGCCGAGGATTCCCCTTATGGCCGGGTTGCCGGGCTCAGCGACTGCACGGGTGCCATGTTCAAGCTGATCCAGCCGCCGCACTAAAGAATCGGGTTCTTGAGGCAGCTGACGGGACTGTCGGGCAAGGCGGCTGGCCGCCGTGCCCCGTCAGCTGCCCGGTTCCACGAGCCCCGTGTCGTAGGCCAGCACCACTGCCTGCACCCTGTCGCGCAGCCCCAGCTTGGCCAGTATTTTGCTGACGTGTGTTTTCACTGTCTGCTGGGCAATGAACAGTTCGTCGGCTATTTCCTGGTTTGAAAATCCCCGGCCAATCAACGTCATCACCTCAAGTTCACGCTCGGTGAGGCCGCCAAGGCGGTCCTGGGAAAGTTCCGGCCGTGCCCTCGAATCGGCGAATTGCTCGATCAGCCTTTTGGTGATGGAGGGGGCCAGAAGTGCCTCGCCCGAGGCCACGATCCGTACGGCCGCCACCAGTTCATCGGCGAGGGCGTCCTTGAGCAGGAACCCGCTGGCGCCCAGGCGCAGTGCGTCATAAACGTAGTCATCCACGTCGAACGTTGTCAGCATCAACACATGGGTGGTGCCGGCGTCGTCGGCATCGGCATCGGCATCGGCGTCTGCGTCAGCATCTTCACCGGCAGCATTGCCGCTGTCGCAGGCAGGGGCGCTGGCGAGGATCAGCCTGGCCGCTTCAAGGCCATCCATGACGGGCATGCGGACATCCATCAGCACAACGTCCGGGTGGTGGAGGGCGGCAAGTTCCACGGCAAGGGCGCCGTTTTCCGCCTGTCCCACCACTTCAATGTCTTCCTGGGCGGCCAGCAGGGCGGCAAACCCTTCACGGACCATGGCCTGGTCGTCCACCACCAGCACTCTGATGCTCATGGCCGGGCACCTCCCTTGCCGTTGACAGCGCTCAGGGGCAGCTTGGCCCGTACGCTGAATCCGCCGTCGGCCGTTGGCACGCACACCACCGAGCCGCCCACAATCGCAGCACGCTCCCGCATCCCAATCAACCCCTGCCCCACGTGCGAGCCCTTGTCCAGCTGCGCCATTACAGCGCCCACGGCCGAACTGGAATTGATCACCGAGACGGCCAGGCTGCTGCCCTTCACGGCAAAGGCCACGCGGACAGTCGCCCCGGGCGCGTGCCGGATGACATTGCTCAGGGCCTCCTGCACAATCCGGTAGGTGGTGAGCGCAATGACCTCGCCAATGTCATGGCCTTCGACGCAGGACAGCTCAGGTTCCGGGATGTGGACCCCCGCTGACCGGGCCGAGGCAAAAAGCCGGGGAAGGTCTGCAAGTGTGGGCTGGGGCCCCAGTTGCCGGCCGGCCTCAGCATTGCGCAATGATCCGAGCATGCTGCGCATTTCTGTCATGGCCCGGCGGGAGTTGGCGGCAATGTCATCAAATTCCTGTTTCAGTTCATCGCTGAGGCCGGGGTGCCGGTAAGTGGCGGTGGTTGCCTGCACCACGACAACCGACATGCCATGGGCCACGACGTCGTGGAGTTCGCGGGCAATGCGGGTGCGTTCCTCGGCCAGCCGGCGCCGTGACTGCTCCTCGGCACTGACACTGCGTTCGGCGGCAAGTTCTGTCCGCATGTGCTGCCACTGCTGGGCCACCACGGCGGCGACCATGAGCCCGCCGGACACGGCTGCGAAGATAACAACGTTGTTCTGGGCACCTTCGGTCAGGCCGTCCGGCATGGTCAGGTAATTCGAGACGACACCCACGACGACGCTGGCCAGCCATGCGGCGGCCGGCACCATCCAGTGCACGCGCAGCCCGGCAATGCAGATCACCAGGACCTGGGTGATCATGGCCACCACGCTGAAGGGCATGGGTGCTGCGCCCACGGGAACCGACACCAGCGGCATTACTGCCATCGGCACGAGCGAGACAAGCACACCGGCCACCGGGCGGGCAGCCGTCAGGCCCAGCGAGGCGGAGTGCAGGATGGACATGCCCAGGGCGTAGGGCAGGACCATCTGATACAAATTCATGTTCAGCGGAGCGCCGACGGCAAGGAGTGCAATGCACACGACAGCGGTGCCGAGCCACACCCAGCTGATCCCCTTCATCCGCCACAGAGTGACGGTGGTGAAGGGCGTTGGTGCGTGCCCCAACGCCGGGGCAACGGCCCCGGGCACTGCGGTTCCGGGCACGGTTGCGGCAGGGGAAGCCGCGGCTTCCCCTGCACCCCCGCGCTGCTGGTTCTTAATGGTGTTCAGCCCCGAGGGTGTTGGCTCGGATGGCGGCCGCTGTGAGGGGGTCAACCGTAAGTTCGGCCGTGGGCCCGTCGGCGTCCAAGCCGTTCAAGCCGCCAGCCGGGGCGCCCTGCCAGGACTGGATCTCCCAGCCGCCGGGTGCTGTGCTGCCTGTGGGTTGGCCGTCGAGGGTGACAATTCCGGTGTTGGACAGGTCGTGGTATTTGGGGTCCGACCAGTCGATGTTGATGCCCCGGTGCCCCGCCCAAAAACGGATCATGGCTCCGTGGCTGACCATCGCGACGGTTTCATGCGCGGCGGCTTCCGCCACCACGGCGTCGAAACGTTCCAGCACGTCAAAGCCGGTGTCGGCTCCCGGCATGCGTGCTGACAGATCGCCGCTGAGCCAGGATTTCACGGCGCCAAGGTACGCCTCGATGGAGGCCAGGTCGCCCTTCATTTCCAGGTTTCCGGCGCTGATCTCCCGCAGGCCGTCCCGGACCACGGGTTCGAGGCCCCGTTCGGCGGCAAGCGGCGCCGCCGTCAATGCCGTGCGGGTGAGATTGGAGATGTACAGCGCATCAATGCCCTGCCCCGCGACAGCTGCGGGAACCGCGGATGCCTGCCGCTCCCCCAAGGGCGTCAGCCCCGGCCCCGGGATGGCGGTGTCCAGCAGGCTGCGTACGTTGTTGGGTGTCTGGCCGTGCCTAATCAAAATCAGTCGCATGACTCCATTCTGTCCTATTGGGCTGAACCTTGGGTGTACGCCCGGCGGTGCCCGTCCCAACCGTGCGAACCACCGCTTGAGCTATGCTGACAGGGCATCCATGCTGCGCACGTCCGCTGGGAGGGGATTGCCTTGGCTCCGATTCGCACGCACCTGTATTCCTCCACGTTTTGGAGTGCCAGGCGTCCGGCGTTTCCACTGACCGAGGGCCACTTTGTGCTCCGGCTCAACGATCCGGCCATTGCCTTTGGGCCCGACTCCGCTGCCGACCTGCTGCACTGCTACGCCCACCTGCGCCGTGCGTTCACCGCCGTGGCCGGAGCCACCGCCGCCCAGCTCTACATCTCGCTGAATTGGCAGCCCGTGGGCGACGCCGTCGGCGAACCGCTGGCAGAAACCTCCACACCCACCCTGCACGTCTTCTTCGCCTTCCCGGACAGCACGACGGCGGCATCCGCCCTCCGCCTGCCCGCCCACAAGCGCGTGGCCACAGTGGGCACCGGCGCACTGGATGGGGACCTGCGGGCCTGGAAAGCCGATCCGGCACCGGGCAAGGACAGCCCAGGGGATCCGGAGGGCTGGTCTGAGCGGCCTTTTCACATTGCACCGGTGGGGCCGGGGCCGGGGGAACCTTTCCGTGCTGGGCATTGGACTGCGGTCCCCCGTTTCCCTGCCGCCTTGCTTGACGGTGCCGGGCCGGAGGCGCTGCTGGCGCTGGCCGGCCTGATGGCGGAAATGCCCTCGCAGGCCAGCCCGCCATTTCAGGGCGTAACAGTGTGGGCCAACGACGAATGGAACTCTCGGGCCCCGACCATCCTCCACCTCTTTGCCCGCCAACATGGCGACGACCCCCAACAGGTGGCGGATTTTGTGGCCGCCGGCGGGCTGGATCTGTCCCCGTCCGACGATTGCCAGCGGAAAAGCCGCGGCCCATCGTTTACTGTGGAGAAATGACCAACACTTCCCCGCTGAATGAAGACCAGACCGCCCAGGCCATTGCCCTGGCCATGAATCATGCCCGTGAGGGCAAAACTGCGGAGCTGGCCGAGTTCCTAGACCACGGGATCCCCGTGGATGTCCAGGACCCCGACGGCAACACCTTGCTGATGCTGGCCGCTTACCAGGGCCAGCCCGCAACCGTGTCAATGCTGATTGACCGCGGCGCCAATGTGGACATCCGCAATGGCCGGGACCAGGCCCCGCTTGCCGGCGCCTTGTTCAAGGGCGAAGACGTTGTCTGCGCCCTGCTCGTGGCGGCCGGTGCCGACCTCGATGCCGGCACCCCCTCCGCCCGTGCTGCCGCCGACATGTTTGGCCGCGGGCACCTGCTGGGCTGAGCTCCACCGGCACAGGCCGACAGCGGCACGGACCGCCGTCGTGGGTTAACGAAGAACTGCCCGGAAGCAGCCATGGCGGCTACTTCCGGGCAGTTCGTGTTTGCTAGACGGATTCTGAGACGGCGTCCAGGGCCGAGATCTTGCCGGCCTGGTGGGCGTCAATGGCCGCACGCACTCCTGCGCCGTAGGCCGGATCGGCCTGGGTGCAGTTGTAGATGTGGCGCTCGATGGTGGCCTCGGAGGCTCCATCAATGGCACGGGCGGTGTTCTCGAAGAGCACCTGGCGCTGCTCGTCAGTCATCTTCTCGCGGAACAGGATGCCGGGCTGCTCGAAGTAGTTGGCATCGTCTTCACGATAGTTGAAACGGTCGGCAACGGCGCCAACGGCCTGTGCCGGATCGGCGTAGGCGGGCTGTTCCTGCCAGCGGCCGTAGGAGTTCGGCTCGATGCCGGGGGTGCGTCCCTGGTTGCCGTCAACGCGGCCCTGGCCGTCGCGGTGGTACGTGTTGACGGAGTTCTTGGCCGCATTCACCGGAATCTGGTGGTGGTTGACACCGAGGCGGTAGCGCTGGGCGTCACCGTAGGAGAACAGGCGCGCCTGCAGCATGCGGTCCGGGGAGAAACTGATGCCGGGAACCACGTTCGCGGGTGAGAATGCTGCCTGCTCGACGTCGGCGAAGTAGTTCTCTGCGTTGCGGTTCAGTTCCCACTCGCCAACCTCGATCAGCGGGTAGTCCTTCTTGGACCAGACCTTCGTGAGGTCGAACGGGTGGTACTTGTACGTCTCAGCATCGGCCTCGGGCATGATCTGAACCTTGAGCTTCCACTTCGGGAAGTCACCGTTCTCGATCGAATCGAACAGATCGCGCTGGCTGGACTCGCGGTCGGCAGCAACCACGGCGCCGGCTTCCCCGTCGCTCAGGTTCTTGATGCCCTGTTGGGTGACGTGGTGGAACTTGACCCAGAAACGCTCGCCTTCGGCGTTGATCAGGGAGAAGGTGTGCGAGCCGAAGCCGTGCATGTGGCGGTAACCGTCAGGGATGCCGCGATCTGACATGACGATCGTGACCTGGTGCAGGGATTCGGGGAGGTTGGTCCAGAAGTCCCAGTTGTTCTCGGCGCTGCGCAGGTTGGTGCGGGGATCGCGCTTGACGGCGCGGTTCAAGTCGGGGAACTTCAAGCCGTCACGGAAGAAGAACACCGGGGTGTTGTTGCCAACCAGGTCCCAGTTGCCCTCTTCGGTGTAGAACTTCACGGAGAAGCCGCGGATGTCGCGCTCTGCGTCTGCTGCGCCGCGCTCACCGGCAACCGTGGAGAAACGGGCGAACATTTCCGTCTGCTTGCCAACCTCGGAGAAGATGTTGGCGCGCGTGTACTTGGTGATGTCATTGGTGACGGTGAAGGTGCCGAAGGCGCCGGAGCCCTTGGCGTGCATGCGGCGCTCGGGGATGACCTCGCGGCTGAAGTGGGCGAGCTTCTCAAGGAACCAGGCATCCTGCAGCAGCATCGGGCCGCGGGGTCCGGCCGTGAGGCTGTCCTGATTGTTGGCAACGGGCGCACCTGCTGCGGTTGTCAGGGGTGCGGTGTTTTCGATAGTCATCTTTATTTATCGCTCCTTCGTGGTGTTCGACATTAAAACAATTCATAAGTCTTTCGGCCGTGCAATCAGCCAGGCATGCAATCGGGACAGGTGCCCCAATAAATGACCTCGGCCTCATCAATGGCAAAACCGTGGCTGTTTGAGGCATGGAGACAGGGCGCCTCACCGACGGCACAGTCCACATCTGCGATGTTCCCGCAAATGCGGCACACCACGTGGTGGTGGTTGTCACCCACCCGGGCTTCAAAGCGGGCAGGCGAGCCCGAAGGCTCAATGCGGCGCACCAGGCCGGTTTCAACCAGCGCCGCCAGCACGTCGTAGACGGCCTGCTTGGAAACACTGCCCAACTCCATGCGAACGACACCAATAATGGTGTCGGCATCCGCATGCGGCGCCGCACTGACTGCACCAAGAACGGCAACGCGAGGACGGGTCACGCGCAGTGAAACTGCCCGCAACATCTCCTCAAATTTCCGCTCTTCAACCATGGCTCAATACTGTCAGCTTTTCTGGACTGAGTCCAATAATTTGCGGATGGGGGCGTGTTTATTCCTCCACAGCGGAGGCCCGTTGGGGTCCCGTGCACAGATGGCCATGCGCCACTAGTGCCGTTCCAGCCGCGTCCATAGGCTCGTCGCATGGACACTTTTGGCGGAATTCCCGCGGCAGCAATTGAGTTTTATGCCGCGCTTGAGGGCAACAACAACCGGCAGTGGTGGCTGCTGCACAAGGACAGCTACGACGCCGACGTGCTGGCACCGCTTGCGGCGCTCCTGCGCGGGCTGGAACCCAGCTTCGGCCCCGGCAGAATTTTCCGGCCGTACCGGGACATGCGATTTGCATCCCGGGGCGGCCCGTACAAAACTGCGCAGGGCCTGTTCGCCGGGCACCACGAGGGGGTGGGGTTTTACCTGCAAGTTGACGCTGGCGGACTGCTGATTGGCGGCGGGTGCCGCTCCTTCCCGCCGGCCCAGCTGTCCCGCTACCGGGCGGGCGTGGACGCCTCTGTCAGCGGCGGCGCACTTGCAGGCATCATGGATGCGCTGGAATCCGCCGGATTCACCCTCGAGGGCCAGCTGCTCAAGACGGTGCCGCGCGGATTCGAGCGGGACCATCCACGGGGTGCCCTGCTCAGATACAAAACGCTCAGCGCCTCAATACACCTGGGCGTGCCAGACTGGATGGATTCGGAATTCGCCGTGGATGCGGTGTCCGATTTCTGGGACCGGTTGCGCCCCTTGGTCGATTGGATCGTTCGCCATGCCGCTCCCTGAGCCCCTCGTCCGAGCACCACCTAGCAGGCTTCTCCACCGGCCGGTCAGGCCGGGATGCGTCCGAGGTAGTAGTGCATGGGTGCGTGGCGGACCGTTCGCGGAAGCACCTTCACCAGGACCGACACCGCACCAAACAGCGCCTGCAAGGTCCGTTCCTTCCGCGGCGACCAGACGAACCCGTACATGTCCCGCACGGTCGGCGGCAGCATGCCTGCGGTCAGGAACCTGGCCAGCGGCATGAGGGACTTGACCCAGAGGGGTGCATTCGCGGCCGCCAGCAGTTCCTGCGCCACGGCACGAACCGTGCCGTTCACGCTGAGCTGTTCCAGCTGCCGATCCCAGTAGGCGGCAAAATCAGCGCGGGTGGCGGGCCAGAGTCCTGCCGGCATGCCCAGCGCCGTGCCCAGCACGGCGTAGCTTCGGTACACCGATTCCGCGTCGGCCTCAGAAAGAGTCGGGAATACGGCGTCGTACGCCTGGGAAGCCGACTCGTACAAGGTGGCGGCCACCCACAATTGCAGCTGCGCATCTGAGGCGTCGTACGCGGGTACATCCGGAGAACCCGCAGATTTCACGGGCAGGTGTGCGCGCTGCACCTGCGCCTGCACGAACTTCCGCTGCTTCGGCGTGCCGTTGCTCAGTGCGTATATGTAACTAAGGGTGCCGTGCAGGCGCTTGAGCGGATCCGTGGCGAAACTCGAATGCCGGGCCACACCATGACCCACGGCCGGGTGGGCGAGCTGGAGCAAGATGGCCCGGCCGGCGCCGGCCAGCAGAACCGATTCCGGGGCAATGTCCGCGAACGTTTTTGAACACTGCCCCGTGCCGGACCGGCCGTTCCCGGTGTTGCCGGATTTCTGGGTCGTGGGTTCTTTCCGGAGCATGCTGTTCATGCCTTCCAGCGTGACACAGACTGAGCGACAGCGCAGCCTTACTTCAGCGTGGCCGGAACGGGCTCCGGAATTGCAGCCTCGTCGCGGCGCAGCCTGGAATTCCAATGCCCGTAGCTGAAGTAGACCACCAGCCCCACGGCCAGCCAGACCGCGAAGAACAGCCAGGTCAATGTGGCCAGGTTGAGCATCAGGTAAATGCACAGCAGGGCGGAGAGCACCGGGATGACGGGGCCAAACGGCACGCGGAAGGCGGGCTTGAGGTCGGGCCGCTTGCGGCGCAGCACCAGGATGCCAATGCTGACCATCACGAAGGCACTGAGCGTGCCGATGTTGATCATTTCACTGAGCACTTCCACGGGCGTGAAGCCGGCCAGGAAGGCAACGAGGACGCCGCTGAGGATCTGCGTGCGGGCCGGGGTGGCGTGCTTCACGGAGGTCTTGCTCAGCGCCCGCGGAAGCAGGCCGTCACGACTCATGGCCATCATGACCCGGGCCAGGCCCATCAGGAGCACCATGATGACGGTGGTCAGGCCAATGAGTGACCCGAGGGAAATGACCACCACGGCCCATTCGGCACCGACCAGGGAAAACGCCGTCGACAGGGAGGGATCCGCGACCTTGGCGAGGTCCTCATACGAGACCATGCCGGTCACGGCCAGGGTTACGAGAATGTACAACACTGCCGTGACCGCCAACCCGGCAAAAATGCCTCGGGGCAGCGTCTTGCCAGGGTTTTTGACTTCCTCAGCACTGGTGGCGACGACATCAAAGCCAATGAACGCGAAGAACACCAGCGCCGCGCCGGAGACAATGCCCGCAAACCCGTACATGGACGGTTCGGCACCGGTCAGCATGGACAGGAAGGGCTGCTCCTGCCACGATGCGCTGGTGGCCGGGGCCGGCTGGGACGGTGGGACGAAGGGCTGGTAGTTCTCCATCTTGACGTAGAAGAAACCAACCACGATCACGAAGAGGACGATGCTGATCTTGATCAAGGTGAAGACATTGTTGATGCGTGCCGCCAGCTTGGTGCCCATGACCAGGACGAATGTGAAGATGGAAACCACAACCAGCGGCCCCCAGTACATGGTCACTGGCCCGAGGGCGATGTTGGACGGCACGTTGAGGTTGACCGCCTCGAAGAAGTTGCTCAGGTAAATGCCCCAGTATTTGGCAATCACCGACGCGGCCATGAGCAGTTCCAGGATCAGGTTCCAGCCAATGATCCAGGCCAGGAGCTCGCCCACCGTGGCGTAGGTGAACACGTAGGCACTGCCGGCCACGGGAATGGCTGTGGCAAATTCCGCGTAACACATGATGGCCAGGGCACAGGTGACTGCGGCCAGGATAAAGGAGACGGAAACTGCCGGGCCCGCATGGTTGGCGGCGGCATCGGCTCCCACCGAGAAGATGCCTGCGCCAACGGCGACGGCGATGCCCATGATCATCAGATCCCAGGCACTCAGGGAACGCTTCAGTCCCTGACCGGGCGCTTCGGCGTCAGCAAGGGAGTGTTCAATTGATTTAATTCGGAACAAGTTCATGAATACCGCTTAATCGTCGGACATTTTTCAACTCCTACACATTAGCGAGGCATTAGCAGATCTCATCAATTTCAAAGATTTCATCTCAAAATATGAGACTTCTGAAGCGTCATATTGCGCCACGGTCCGCACTACTTGAACCAGAGCCAGCCGTTGAAGACCGCCGCGTCCCTGGCCGAGATGCTGATTTCCACCGGATATCCCTGCAGGACGCTGGGCGTGGGCACACGGAGCGTGAAGGCGCCCGCCGTCCCGGCCCATCGAGTGACCGTGCAGGTGCTGCCGGCCGTGAGAATCGTCGCCGAGTCAACGCAGCTCCATTCTGCCGGCGGGGTCACCACCACAGGCATTCCCATCCAGAGCCGCGGAACGTTGAACGAGACCCTCGGGTTGTCCAGATCGGTCCCGGTGCTGGAGATCTCCAGCTCAAGCACGGTTTCCACGGCCGTTTGGGAGCGCATGCTCCCGGTTACCGAGAACGTTGGCTCGGTATCCGGGGTTGACGTGGGCGTTGGGGCCGGCACTTGGGCAGTCGTTGGGGCTTGCGTTGGCGTAGACGTAGGAGCCTGCGTTGATGTGGGTGTAGGGGCCGGCACTTGGGCAGTCGTTGGCGCAGACGTTGGGACCTGCGTTGGAGTCTGCGTTGGAGCCTGGGTTGGTGTTGGATCAGGCTTTGGCGTTGTTACCGGGGCCGAAGGCTCCGCGACCGGTTGGGAAGGCATCGGCGGGGCAGCCGTTTCGGGCAGCTTCGACGGCGCCGGCCCGGGAGCGGGTGTGGCGGTGGGAGCCGACGCTTCCGGTGGCGGGCCCAGCTGTGTACCCTCAGTCGTGACCAGCAGGTGGTCCGGGTCCGGCGGAACTGTGGAAATATGCATCTGGGCAGGGACATGCGGGGCGGCGGACGGTGTATTGGCCGTCACCCGGGCCACATCTGGTGAACCAGTCCCGGCCGGAGGGCGCTGCGTTTCGGCGGCAGGGGCGCTGACAGTGGTGCCCGTCGGGAGTGGGCCGGCGTCTTTGCCATGCCCATCGACGCGGGGTGGCCCAACCGCGGAAGCCACCACTGCCCCCAGCAGCACAACGCCTACCGCAGAAGCCGTCATGAAAGCACCGATTCCTGCGGAACCAAGACCGGCAGACGCCAACCCCACGGAACCTAAACTTGCGGATCCAGCGCCTGCGCCGCCAACGCCGACCCCGCCGGCACCCACGGCTGGGGTGCCTTCTGCAAGCAGCGGGGCAGCAGCATACGTCGCACCCTTGGCAATTTCTTCGCAGGCGAAGGCCAGGCCTGCGACCGCCGGGAAGATGATGGTGCGCATGCCAAATCCGACGTCCTCAATGTGCAGCAGCATTTCGCTGCAGCGGAGGCAGCCCTGCAGGTGCGCTGCAACCTTTGCCTTGCGGCGCCGGGTCAGTCCGTCACGGGCGTAGGCACCCAGGTTCTTGGAGTACTCGGCACAACTGCTCGCAACGGCTGCAATGTGGTTTTGCAAATAGGCCTGCTTGAGCCCCTCACGGGCCCGCACCGCCAAGGCGGCCACGGCATTGGGCGTAATGCCAAGCATGGGCGAAATCTCGGCAGGTGCCATGTCATCGACCTCGGTGTACCAGAGCACAGCCTGCCACCGTTCAGGCAAATCCCTGAAGGACCGGCTCACGACGTCCTTTTCAAAGGCTGCCACGACCGAGTCGCCGCCGGCTTCCCCCTCCATGACCGTTTCAAGGTCGTCAACGGCCACTTGTTTTCCATCGGCTGCACGCTTGGCACTTGCCAGCCGCCGCAGCGTGGTGAGCAGGTACGCGCGGAAAAACACCGTGGGGCCGTTTCCGGATTGGATTGCTGCCAGGACGTTGGCAAAGGCCTCGGCCACCAGGTCGGCCACATCGCTGGAATTGCGTGCGTGGCTGTTGGCGGTTGCCCGAGCGGCGTCCACATGGCGCTCGTACAGGCCGGCATATGCCTCAGCATTGCCGTCTCGCACTTTTTCAATCAACTCTTCGTCGCTGGTGTGTGCGTCCCCGGCACCGTCAATCATATCGGTGGTCTTGTCGGCCATGCTGCCCCGTCCCTTCGTTGAGCGCCGCTCAAACAACTTTCGTCAGTCTACCCAGCCACGATTGCCCGCCTGAGAGCGCAGAATGCCAAATCATGACGCGAAAATAGATAACATTTTGAAGAATCTTTTTCGTCCTTAAAGACAACAGTCCGGGGGCTCCCACTGCTATCCAGTGGGCAGCCCCCGGCGGTGCGATGGCTGATGCGCGCCAGCGCCTAGTGCGTGCGGCGGACGCGGCGGACCAGCAGCATCAGGGCCCCGCCAGCCAGGAACAGACCACCCATAAGCAGCGGCAGTGAATTGCCGGCTCCAGTGACCGCCAAGTCGTTGTTTGGAGCAGAGGCTGTTGCCGTGTTCGACGCCGGACCTGCCACCGGCGCGGTCGTGGCCGCCCCTTCTGTGGTCGCCGGGGCGATGGAGGTGGGAACCTTGGTTTCCGTAGCTGTTGCAGTGGGTTCCGGCGTTTCCTTGGGAGCCTCAGTCGGGTTTGGGGTCGGGGTCACCGTGGGCGTCTCAGTCACCGTGGGCGTCGGGGTCACTGCGGGCGTCTCAGTCACCATGGGCGTCGGCGTCTCGGTCGGCGTCGGCTTGGGTGGCACGATGTCCGTGGTGGTGCACGGTTTCGCTTCCACGCACTGGGCCGGGGGAACTGTACCGGCGCCTGTGACCGCATTGGTCAGTGTTGCCTCGTAGGCGTCATCATTGACCCGGACCTGATAGCTCAGGGTTGCCGTGGCACTGTTGGCAAGGCTGAACGGGCCTGCGGCGAGAAGCGTGCCGGCAGGGTCATCGACGGCCGTGGCTGCGCCGCCGTCCACGACGAGCATTGCCGATCCGCTGACAAACGCTGCATCGTCCAGGACATCGGACAGGTCATCACGGAAAGTGATGCCGTCAACGGTTCCTTCCCCGGTGTTGGTGGCTTCAACCGTGTAGCTGATCGTGTCACCTGGGTTGACGGTTCCTTCGGTTTCAGAGGTCTTTTCCATGGTCCAGGCCGTAGCGGGGGCCTTGTTTGTCACCGTGCAGGAGGTGATGGTGCCGGCTTCCGCGGTGACCTCGAAGCCGACGTTTCCGGTGTCGTCCGTGTTGGTCACCTCGAGCGGCTGTCCGTCACGGGTGCAGACGGCGTTGAAACCGTCCTTCGCCACCACCGTGTAGCCGGGCTGCTGGCGTTCCTTGATGGTGACCTTGACCGGTTCCTTTGCGGGGAAGTCCAGGGTCATGCCGGCCTGTCCGTTGGCTCCGGTGGTCAGGACTGCCGGTTCGTCCCCTTCGGCTGCGGCGTCAAAGACCCACCCCTCGCCGGGTGTGGTTTCCGTGGAGTCAAAGGCTTCAACAGCCTTGTTCACGTTCAGCGTGCCGGAGCAGCCTGCAGTGGCAATGCCCTTCAAGATGTTGGCCAACTCGTCATAGTTGGTGGTGAAGTAGTCGGAACCGGCCACCGGTCCGGAGATCTTGGCCAGGCGGTCCGCGTTCGTACCCGGAACGCCCACACTGACGATGCGTGTTCCGGCCTCCTTGAGCCTGTTGGCCTCGGGGATGGCAGCTTCTAGCGAGGCCGCGATGTTGGCGTTGCCTCCTTGGCCGGTGCCACCGTTTCCGCTGACCCCGTTTTCGCGCTCATTCAGTGGTGCGGGCCCATAGAAAGTTGGGTCGCCGTCGGTGAAGAAGATAACACCGTCGTAGGTGCTTGCAGGGACGATGTTCAGGCCCTGCTGCCAGTTGGTGCCCCCATGCCAGGTTTGCGTGTCGCTGGGACGGACCAGGGCGTTGATGCTGCTGGTGACGCTGCCGGTTCCCTGTGCGGAGGCCAGCGAGGTGGCGGCCAGCTCCTGCTGTGCAAAGGTCGCGAAACTGTAGACGCCCATCGTGGTCGCTGTGCCTTGCAGCGCCGAAACGGCTGCGGTGCTGGCGTCCTTGACCGTGTCGACGTCGGAGTTGCCCATCGACGCGGACATGTCGAAGACCATGGCCAGGTTCAGCCCGCATTTCTGCGGCAGTTCCGGGTTGGGCGAGACGCTTGCACCCGCCAGGGCTGGTGCCGGCGCGGGCAATTCCGGACTGGCAAACGCCGGCAAGGCACTTGCGGCCAATGATCCAGCCACGGCAACGGCTGCAACAGCCCCGGCCATTTTCCGTCCCCGCCAAAGATTTTTTCTCAACATGAGCAGCAAACAACTTTCCCCATACGACAACCGCATTTCCGGTTGAGTCACATAGAGGGAGCGCCGCCACAGTGGTTCATGACGCGAAAAAGAGTCACTGGTTTTTCGGGCCTCCTTCCCGGAAGAGGTGTCCGCCAAATGGTTGTGGCCCCAAACCGGCGGTTTTGGGCCACAACGTGTGTCAGCTGCCGCAAGAATCCATCCTGCGGCTGGCGGCTGCTATTTCTTGGAGATGTTCACCATCTGCTCGCGGTCCACAACCTTCACGCGCTCGCGGGTGATCTCCAACCCGGGTGCCGGCACGTAGCAGGCGCCCAGGTGCTTCTCATGGGCGTCAAGCCTGTTCCAGCCCTCCCACGTGGTGAAGTCAATGCCGCGGGATTCCAGCAACTCCACGATTTCAGCTTCACCGGGATGCTGCGCAAGCGGAAGGCCAAGCCGGTCTTCCAGGAGGCAGCCGATGGTCTCGAGGGCGTCGCCCTTGGTGCTGCCGATCAGGCCAACCGGCCCGCGTTTGATCCAGCCCGTCGCATACAGGCCGGGCACCTGGGCGCCGTCGGCACCGAGCACGCGTCCGCCGTCGTTCGGAATGACACCGCGGCGGGCGTCAAAATCCACCTCGGACAGCTCAGAACCAAAGTAGCCGACTGCCCGGTAGACGGCCTGGACCGGGTAGTCGATGAACTCGCCCGTGCCGCGGACGTTGCCGGTGCCATCCAGTTCGTTGCGCTCAAACTTGATTCCAGTGACGTGCCCATCGGTGCCTGTGATCTCAACAGGCGTGTGCAGGAAGTGCAGGTGCAGGCGGCGCGACGCCGGAACCCGGTTCTCGTCGTGCTCTTCCGCCAACCAGTTGGTGAGCGTGTTGACCATGATCTTGACCTGGTTGTTGCTCTTGATGGCAGCGTCGGAGGCTTCGTCAAAGTCGAAGTCCTCGTCGTAGAGGACAATGTCCACGTCGCGGGAGTGCGAGAGCTCCCGCAATTCCAACGGTGTGAACTTCACCTGGGCCGGGCCCCGGCGGCCAAAAATATGCACGTCAGTGACGGGCGATTCCTTCAGCCCGGCGTAGACGTTGTCAGGGATTTCGGTGACGAGCATGTCGTCGGCGTGCTTGGACAGGACCCGGGCCACGTCAAGGGCCACGTTGCCGTTGCCGATGACGGCGATTTCCTTGGCGTGCAGCGGCCACTCGCGGGAAACATCGGGGTGGCCGTCGTACCAGGAGACAAAGTCCGCGCCGCCGTAGGAGCCGTCCAGCTCGACTCCCGGGATGGCCAAGTTGGCGTCCCTGGTGGCACCCGTGGCAAAAATGACGGCGTCGTAAAAGCTGCGCAAGTCGGAGAGCGTCAGGTCGCGGCCGTACGTGACATTTCCGAAGAAGCGGATGTCCCCGCGGTCCAGGACCTTGTGGAGGGCGTTCATGATGCCCTTGATCCGGGGGTGGTCGGGCGCCACACCGTAGCGGATCAGCCCGTAGGGAGCCGGCTGGGACTCAAAAATATCGATGCTGACCTGAACGTCGCCGCCGGACACTTCCTGGGACTTCGTCAATATGTCTGCCGCATAGACGCCCGCCGGGCCGGACCCAATGATGGCGACGCGGAATGGGCGGGTGGCGCTCAAGTTAGCCAAGAAAGAAGTCCTTCCGAACCGTGAATCGCAACGTTGACAGCAACTCTGCATCAACTGTTGCACAGGGAGGCGCTAATTAAGCACCACTTAAGTAGTCTAATTGCCAACATGCGAGGTCCGTAAGGGCCTGCGAATGAAAGTGACCAACCACTCACGGGCCCATGCCCCGTCGGTGATTTTACCGCGGATCCGCGGCTTAACGGGAACGGCTGGCCGCGATTGGGCAGCGGCCTGGCGTGCCGGGCCTGTCCACCGGTCCAGTCGCTTCCAAGTGGAGATGGATTATCTTGGCCATCAGTGTTGTTATGGGGTTGTGACACGAAGCGAACCCCAAACATCACCCGGCCCCCGCAAGCAGCTGACGACGGGCAGGCCCGTGCGGTCCCGGGGCGCGACGGGAACGCTGTACGGCGTTGGCGCGTACGGGCTGTGGGGCATGATGCCCATTTACTTCACCTGGCTGGTCCCCGCCAACAGCATTGAAATTGTTGCCAACCGCGTGGTCTGGTCAGTGGTCTTCTGCGCCTTGATCATCACAGTCAGCCGCGGCTGGGGAAAAATTGCCACTGCCGTCAAGAACCGGCGCATCATGGGCACCTTGAGCGTGGCCGGCCTGCTGATAGCCGTCAATTGGCTGACCTATGTTTTTGCCGTGACCACCGGCCACGCCATTGAGGCCTCCCTCGGCTACTTCATCAACCCGCTGGTTTCCGTGCTGATCGGTGTCCTGGTCCTGAAGGAAAAACTCCGGCCGCTGCAGTGGACGGCAGTCGGAGTGGGCTTCGCAGCAGTTGTGGTGCTGACCTTCAGCTACGGCAAGCTGCCGTGGATTGCCTTGGTGCTGGCGTTCAGCTTCGGCAGCTATGGATTTGTCAAAAACCGGGTCGGCGGCAAGGTCGACGCCATCACCAGCCTCAGCGTTGAAACAGCAGTGCTGACCCCGCTCGCCATCGCCGCCATGGTTATTGTGACAACCATGGGCCAGGCAACACTGACAGGGATGGGCGCCGGGCACTTTTGGCTGCTTGCCTCAACCGGCATCGTCACCGCCGTCCCCCTGCTGTTCTTTGGAGCGTCCGCAAGCCGGCTGTCCATGACAGGGATCGGGCTGCTGCAGTTCATGACCCCGCTCATCCAGTTCATCATGGCCATCACCTTGCTTGGGGAACACATGAGCTACGAACGGTGGATCGGTTTCGCCATCGTGTGGGTGGCCCTGGCCATCTTGATCGCCGACATGCTCCTGGCCCACCGCCGCACATCCCGAATACGAAAATATGCCGTAGCTTAGCCTTAACGCTCCCGAGGAAAGGTACAGTCATGGAAACCGAGACTTTCGACCTGTTGGTGGTGGGCGGCGGCAAGGCGGGCAAGTCCCTGGCCATGGACCTGGCGGCAGCCGGCCGACGGGTGGCCATGGTGGAACGCGGCATGATCGGCGGCACCTGCATCAACGTCGCCTGCATCCCCACCAAGACCCTCGTCAACAGCGCCCGGCTGCTGGCTCTAACGCGCAGGGCCGCCGAATTTGGCCTTTCCGTCCCCGGCTCCCCCGCCATTGACATCGGTCTGCTGCGCGCCCGAAAGGAGGACGTCGTCGGCACCATGGTGGCCGGCCAGCGCAAGTCGTTCCTGGGCTCCGGCATGGACCTGGTGATTGGCCAGGCCCGCTTCACCGCACCGCGCACGGTTGAGGTGACGGCCGATGACGGCACCCTCCGCACGCTCTCCGGCACCAATGTTGTGGTCAACACCGGGATGGTGCCGCTTGTCCCTGAGCTGCCCGGCCTGCGCGCGGCGGCGCCCCTGACAAGCACCACCATTTTGGCCCTGGCCGAACTTCCCCCCAGCATCGTCATCCTGGGCGGCGGCTACATCGGCTGCGAGTTTGCCTCGATGCTCGCCATCATGGGCGTCGCCGTCACAGTGGTGCAGCGCGCCGGCATGCTGCTCCCACGAGAGGACGCCGAGGTGTCTGCGGCTGTTGCTGCCGCGCTGGAGGCCGACGGCGTCTCGGTGCGGTTGGGCGTCGCGGCGGAATCGGTGTCCCGGGCCAATGGCACCGTCACGGTGTCGCTCTCCGACGGCACACAGGCCACGGCTGCGGAGATTTTGGTTGCCGTGGGGCGCGAAGCTGTCACGGCGGGGCTGGGACTTGACGCTGCCGGCGTCGAATTGACAGACAGGGGCCTGGTCACAGTGGATGACTTCCTGCGCACCACTGCCGAGGGTGTGTGGGCGGCCGGTGATGTCGCCGGGACACCCCAATTCACGCACGCGTCCTGGAACGATTACAGGATCCTGAAGGCCAACCTGGCGGCGGGACCGGACGGGACGCTGCAAAGCACCAGGGACCGGCTCATTCCCTACTGCGTTTTCACCACACCCGAGCTGGGCCGCGTCGGCTTGTCCGAGGCAGCGGCCAGGGCAGCCGGACACGACGTCCGCGTGGCAATCATGCCTGTCTCCGCCATTCCCCGGGCACGCACCGTTGGCCAGCTGGATGGCACCTGGAAAGCTGTTGTGGAACGGGGCACCGACCAGATTCTGGGCGTGTCATTGTTGGGCCATGAAACCAGTGAGGTGATCGCCGTCGTCCAGATGGCCATGCTCGGCAAGCTCCCGTACCAGCGGCTGCGGGACGCTGTCATCGCCCACCCGACGATGGCGGAAGGGCTGCAGCTGTTGTTCAGCGACGCCTTCCTGGCGCAATGACGCAGCCGCCCCGACGCCCGTTTAAATGCCTTGCGCCTGGAAGTCGCGCGGCACCACGACCATGGGCACCGGCAGCGCCCGCAGGATCTTGTTGGCAGTGGACCCGAGGAAGATCTTGCGGTGCTCGGCCAGGCGGCTGGAACCGACAATGACAAGTTCGCCGGACTTCCAGCCAATCCCGTCGATGGCTTCTTCAATGTTGCGGCCGTGGGCAAGCGTGACGGTGACCTTGTTGTCGGGAAGTTTGGCGGCCGCCTCGGTCAGCACAGTGTTCACGTGCTGTTTGGCCGGACTCAACGCGTTGGCAAGGTCAAAGTCCGACTGTTCCAGCTGGTCGATCTCGACCACTGAAACCAGCCGCAGCGGCACGTGGCGCCTCCCGGCGGCGGTGGTGCCGACGTCGAGCACTGCCTGCCAGCCTTCCCGCATTCCGGTCATGACGGTGAGCCGGGTGAGCGGGTCCCTGCGGTTGTAGCCGCGCGGGGCAAGTGCCACCGGAACCGGCGAGGCGTGCAGCAGGCCGTTGGCCACCGAGCCAACTGTGAACCGCTTGAACAGCCCGTTGCTGGCGGCGCCGACAACTACTAGCGCGGCATTGTCTTCCGTGGCCGCGGCACTGAGCCCGTGCACAAACGAGTCGGCAACCCGGGTGGAAAAAGTGGCAGTGACGCCGTCTGGCACCAGGGACATGGCCTGCTTTTCAACCCCGGCAGCAGCCGTTTTCCCATTGTGGACCACATGGACGAGGTGCAGCTCGGCACCCTGGGTTTTGGCGATGACGCCGGCAAGGGCAACGGCGTCGGCGCCTCGCTCATCAGGCCGGTATCCGACTACATATTTCATGAACAAACCCTTCGGCAGGCCCCTGGCCGCAGCACAACGCTGCGTCCCGCGGGGCGTTCGTAGCACTGACTGTACAGCGGCCGGGTCCTTCAGAACAGGGCCGGACGTCAGGGCGCCCGGACAGTCATTCGCCGTCCCTTGGTTCAGGCTGCCCCATCCACATTGACGACGCCGGACCCGTCCAGTTCCGTCCCCGGTTCACCCGCGTCGCGGCGGGGCGTGAGCGCGAGGCTCAGGACTGCCCAGGCAAGGACCACGAGTCCCGCGAGCAGCAGGGGCGGGACAAGGAACTGGGCCATGACGGCCCAGCCCGCCTGACCAAAGGTTGCTCCCGAGGAGACTTCGATGGTGACGATTCCCGTTGCCAGTGGGAACAGGTAGGGCGCGAACAAGGCACACAGTCCCGCTGCAGCCGTGGCAGCCCCAAACCACAGCGCACGCCTGGCCGAGGGACGGGCGCCGGACGAGTGCACTTCATCATCAGGCCAGCCGGCCCGCTTCGGCACCACGGACAACACCGCCAGCATGAGCAAGGCCAGGGCAAGCAGCCAGGTGCCCACAGGCATCACCAAATACGTCCACGGCGTCTGCGTCCGTTCCGCATAGTCGGATTCCCCCTGGTACATGATCTCGGGAAACAAGGCCGTCGCAAACAAAAACACCCAGCCGGCCACACCCACGGCGAGCGCCAGCAAGCCGAACACGGCTCGGAGCACCGGCTCTGCGGACGCATGCCTGCGGGAAGCGAGGAACAGCAGCGCGCCAAGGATGCCGATGCCGGTGCCCAGCAGGGCGGGTGCTGCCTGGGGAATGATTTGGCCCCAGGGCTGAAGGTTGAATGTGGGGTATGCCGCCGAGTCCACAGTGTTGGCCGCCGGCAGCCAATACTGCGCCGTCAGGGAAAACAGGCCCCCGGCAATCATCACGACGGCGGCGGCCAGGGGCAGCGGCCAGCGCCAGGCCGGCCACTCGGCGGAATCAGCCGCCACCGGCGCCGGGAATTGCTGGGGTGCCGGCGTCGGTGCCGGGCCGGGGTGTTCAGCTTCGGCCTCGTGTTCTTGGTCGTGCTCGGCCTCGGGAACCACCAGGGTTTCCGGTTCCCGGGCGGACAGCCGTGATTCCCGCCGTGGGACCCCGGCCGCTGCGCTGGTCTCGGCAACAGTCCCGGACGGCACGCCGGCCCCGTCCCCTCCGGGCTGGAACATCGCCGGATAACGATCGTCAAACTGTCTCGCAGCCATGCCACCCCAATGTGCCGTAGGTAATAGAGAATGCTGCTGCCCAGCTTACCTACCGGCGCCGCGCATTCTTGCCGGGCTTGGGGCCACACCCCGGTGGGCCGCAAGTCCGGCCGGGGCGCCGCCGTCGTTCCTGGTTGCGGGCAATTGAATCCGGTCCCTCCCTCTTGCCCTGCCATCGGAATCGGCCTAGGGTCAAAAAATCAGCGTGCAACGGACAGGGCGGTCCACCCATGAAAATGAAGCGATTGGCGCTTACGGTGATGGCTGTTCTCGCCATGGCCGGAACCGCCCTGGCGGTGCCCGGCGCCGCCACGGCGGCAACGCCCGACAATGGCTCCATCGCCGCGAAGCATGCGGCGAACCCGCACCTTGGCTACGCCATCACCCCGCTGCGCTGCTCGCTGCCGCAAGGGGGCTGCTACCGCGCTTATCGCAACGGCAGCATCTATTGGTCCCCGGGCACCGGGGCGCACATCGCCACTGGCGCCATCGCCGGGCGGTGGGCAGCATTCAATTGGGAACGCGGCTTCCTCGGTTTTCCCAAAACGGACGAAAGCTGCACCCTCGTCAACAGCGGCTGCGTGCAGACCTTTCAGGGTGGCCGCATCTATTGGCAGCCCGGCGCCGGCGCCAACCCGGTCGCCGGCGGGATCGGGGCCACATGGGACCGGACAGGCGCCGAGCGCGGCCCCCTCGGCTATCCCATCAGCGGTGAAAACTGCACCCTCGTCAACGGAGGCTGCGTGCAAAAATACCAGGGCGGCTACGTCTACTGGCAGCCATCCGTGGGTTCCTACCCGGTCCACGGCGGCATCGGCGCAAAATGGGTCCAGATGGGCTACGAACGCAGCCCGCTGGGCTATCCCTCCAGTGACGAGCGTTGCGGCGGGGCGCCGTTAAGTTGCATCCAGTACTTCCAAGGCGGCACCATCACGTGGCCAACAATTGCCGGTGTCAGCGTCAACCCCTATTCCTCCAGCGTCGGCGTGGTGGTCAACAAGCGCCGGCCCAATTGGCCCATCAATCAAACGCCGCCTGACCTGGCCTGGGTCGGCTCCCAGCTCATGCGCAGCGAAGCAGCCCGGCAAATGTCACAGCTGGTCTCCGGCGCATCCGCGGCGGGCGTGCCTGTCACCACCGTCAGCGGCTTCCGCTCCTACGAGACGCAGGCCGGCCTTTATAACTACTACGTGTCGCAGTACGGGCGGGCCGTGGCAGACACCATCTCCGCACGTCCGGGGTACAGCGAACACCAAACCGGCCTGGTCATGGACGTAGGCAATCCGAACGGGGCCTGCTCCCTGCAGGCGTGCTTTGAAAACACGCCCGCCGGTCAGTTCGTCAGGAACCACGCCTGGCGGTACGGCTTCATCATCCGCTACACGTGGGGCAATGATTGGACCACCGGCTACACGTACGAGCCCTGGCACCTGCGCTATATTGGCATCCGGACGGCCACCGACATGCACAATCGCGGCTTCCAAACACTGGAGCAGTACTTCGGCCTCGCCGCGGCGCCATCGTATTGACCAAAGCAAAAGCGGCACCCCGGGTGAGCCAAAGCCCAACCGGGGTGCCGCCGTCGCACCTCAGAAGCGGCTATGCTGCTGCTGCGCGGATGGCGTCCACGAGCACGTCCAGGCCGTCGTTGAGCAGTTCGTCGCCGATGACCAGCGGCGGGAGCAAGCGGATGACGTTGCCGTAGGTGCCGCAGGTCAGGATGATGACCCCGGCCTGCAGGCAGGCGCCGGCGATCGCCTTGGCTGCCTCCGCGTTGACTTCCTTGGTGGTGTGCCCCGTGCCGGGCTTGACCAGTTCGATGGCCATCATGGCGCCGCGGCCGCGGATTTCACCGATGATGCCGGCTTCGCCCATTTCTTTCACGAGTGCTTTGAAGCGGTCGGTGACGATGCGCTCGATGTTGGTGGCGCGGCCGTTGAGGTCGTGCTCCTTCATGGTCTTGATGGCTGCCAGGGCTGCCGCACACGCGATGGGGTTGCCTCCGTAGGTGCCGCCCAGGCCGCCGGGGTGCACTGCATCCATCAGGTCTGCGCGGCCCGTGATGGCGCTCAGCGGCAATCCGCCGCCGATGCCCTTGGCCATGGTGATGATGTCGGGGACAACACCTTCGTGCTGGCTGGCGAACCACTCGCCGGTGCGGCAGAATCCGGACTGCACCTCGTCGGCTATGAAGACGACGCCGTTTTCCTTGGCCCAGGCGGCCAATGTCGGCAGGAATCCGTCGGCCGGGACGATGAAGCCGCCCTCACCCTGGATCGGCTCGATCAGGATGGCCGCGACAGAGTCCGAACCGATCTGCTTCTCGATCATGGAGATGGCGCGGCGGGCTGCGTCCTCGCCCTTGATGTCGGCTTCTTCGCGGTACGGGTAGCTCATCGGCACCCGGTAGATCTCGGGTGCGAACGGACCAAAGTTGGTCTTGTACGGCATGGCCTTGGCTGTCAGGGCCATGGTCAGGTTGGTGCGGCCGTGGTAGGCGTGGTCGAAGGCAACGATGGCGTCGCGGCCGGTGGCCAGGCGGGCAACCTTCACGGCGTTCTCGACAGCTTCGGCCCCGGAGTTGAACAGGACAGTGCGCTTCTCGTGCGTGCCGGGGGTCAGCGCATTCAGTTCCTCGGCGACCGCAACGTAGCTTTCGTAAGGGGTGACCATGAAACAGGTGTGCGTGAAATGGCCGACCTGCTCGCGGACGGCGTCAACAACGTTGGCATCCGATGCACCGACCGAGGTGACGGCGATGCCGGAACCCAGGTCGATGAAGGAGTTGCCGTCAACGTCCGTGAGGATGCCGCCGTCGGCGTCGGCAACATAGACCGGCACGCTGGAGGCGACGCCGCCGGCGACTACGGCCTTGCGCCTGACGTCGAGGGCTGTGGACTTCGGTCCGGGAAATGCCCCCAGAATCTGGCGCTTTTGGGCAAGGCGGTACTGAATATCTGACATGGACATTCCTTTCAAAGTGGTGAAATTCAAGCCGTTTTTTGGCGCGGCCGTGGCGGCCGGAGCAAAAAGGTTGTGGTGCTAGGCGTCCAGGTTGCTCATGACGTGCTTGATCCGGGTGTAGTCCTCGACGCCGTATATGGACAGGTCCTTGCCGTAGCCCGACTGCTTGAACCCGCCGTGGGGCATCTCGGCCGTGAGCATGATGTGGGTGTTGATCCACACGGCACCAAAGTCCAGATCGCGCGAGACCCGCATGGCCACGCCGTGGTTTGACGTCCAGACACTCGATGCCAGGGCGTATTCGACGTCGTTGGCCAGCTCGACTGCCTCTTCCTCGGTCTTGAACGACTGCACGGTGATGACTGGGCCAAAGGTTTCCTGCTGGACAATGTCGTCAGTCTGCTTCACGCCGTCGACCACTGTGGGTTCGAAGAAGAAGCCCTTCTCACCCACGCGCTTTCCGCCGGTGACAACTGTTGCGTATTCGGGGATGTTTTCAACAACCTTGACCACCGCGTTGAAGTGGTTGACGTTGTTGAGCGGGCCAAAGTAGTTCTTGGAATCGTCCTCGTTGCCTGTTTCCAGGCCCTTTGCCGCGATGGCCAGCGCGCTGACGAACTCGTCGTGGGCGGATTCCTGCACCAGCACGCGGGTGATGGCTGTACAGTCCTGGCCGGCGTTGAAGAAGGAGTACTCGGCAATTTCCTGCGCCGTCTTCCCGAGGTTGGCGTCGGCAAAAACTATGGCAGGGGCCTTGCCGCCGAGTTCCAGGTGGGCACGTTTCAGGCCCTTGGCGGCACCCGTGGCGACAGCAATGCCTGCGCGGACGGATCCGGTGATGGAAACCATGGCCGGAGTCCTGTGCTCAACCATGGCCGCACCCGTGGCACCGTTGCCCAACACAAAGTTCAGGACGCCCGCAGGGACAATGTCCTTGGCAATGTCGGCAAAGACCAGCGTGCTTTCAGGGGTGGTGTCACTGGGTTTCACCACGACTGTGTTGCCCGCTGCAAGTGCCGGCCCAATCTTCCAGATGAGCATCAGGAAGGGGTAGTTCCACGGAGTTACCTGGGCAATGACACCAACGGGTTCGCGACGCACATAGGAGGTGAAATTCTCCATGTACTCACCGGCGGAGCGGCCTTCCAGCAGGCGGGCAGCGCCGGCAAAGAAACGCAGCTGGTCCGCGCCTGCCGCGACTTCCTCATCAGCGATCATCTGCCTTACCTGGCCGGTATTGCGGTGCTGCGCCTCAACGAGCTCGTCGCTGCGGGCTTCAACAGCATCCGCCAGCTTCAGCAGCACACTTTGGCGCTGCCCCGGGGTGGCATGCTTCCACGTCTTGAAGGCAGTTGCCGCCGCGTCCATGGCGGCATCCACATCGGCCTGGCTGGAGATGGGCGCCTTGGCAACTATTTCGCCGTTGCTGGGATTGACGATGTCCAGGGAGTCGGGCCCGGTGACGGGGACGAATTCTCCATTGATGAAGTTCTGCAAGGTTTGGACCACAGTGTTCAACCTCTTTAGCTCGGTGTGGGCGGTGCGGACGACGCACCGCATATGCGACAGCCTAAGCCCGGAACGACTCCCAAGCGAATAGCCAACTGCACCATTGCCCTTATTCTTCGTAGTGCGTTTGTATAGTTGATGCATGGCACTTTCCTTGGCAGACCTTTTAGGCACCCAGGCCCTGCACCTGCAGAATCTGGGTTCAACCAGAACACCGCTGACGGCAGCCATCGATTGGGTTGCCGTCACAGAACTTGAGAATCCGCAGTCGTTCCTCAGCGGTGGCGAGCTGGTCCTGACCACCGGTGCCCGGCAGAGCACCGCCGATGCCCAGCGTTCCTTTGTCCGGCAGATCAAGCGGGCTGGCGCCGTCGGCATTGGTTTTGGCATCGGTTTTGAACATGCGGCAGTGCCGCCGGCACTCATCGCAGAGGCGAACCGTTGGGCGGTGCCGGTGGTTGAGGTCCCCTACAGCACGCCGTTCATTGCCATCGGCAAGCTGGTTGCAGATGCCCGTTCCTCTGATCATTACACCAAGTTGGAACGGCTGTTGCGCGAACACCAGGTGCTGGCCCGGGCACTGCTGACAGGTGGCGGGCTGCCGGCGTTGCTGAAGAAGCTGTCGTCAATGGTGGCAGCGGACGTGGTCGTCACCCAATACGGCGGGGAAATTGCGGCAACGTCCGTGGACGCCAACCCGGCCGAGGGCGCCTGGCTCGCAGTTGCACTGTCGACGGGAAAGCGCGACGCCAGCACCTTGTGGCTGCGCAATCCCTTCCACGACGACGGGATTGTCGACTATGCCCGCGGGCTCATCAGCATCGAACTGAACAATCTGGTCCAACGGCGGCAAAGTGCACGCCAAATAGCAGGGCAGGTCATTGCCGACATCGTCAGGGGCACCCTGGAAGCTGCCGATTCAGCAGCCCGGCTGGAGAACTTGGGCATTTCCCCGGCAGCCAAGAACTTTGTCTTGATCGTGAGCACGGAAGAAACCAAGTTCCCCACCCTTGCAACAATTTCGCTGCCGGCTGGGCTGGAAACCGCAGTTGCCGCCACCGTCAGTTCCGAAGGCCGGCATGAACTGCTGCTTGTGGTCCCCACCCAGGCAGGTGACCCGGCAGTCCTGGGCAGGGCCCTGAGCCACCAGATGCACAACATTGGCATCACTGCCCCGGTGGGAATTGGTGGCGCATATTCGCAGGCCAACGGCTTGCGTTGGAGCTATTTTGAAGCCCGCGAGGCTGCTTCACGCGGCATGGAGGTGAATGTTCCGGAGCGGTTGAGCCTCACTTCGCTGCTGTTGGCCAGTGAGGACGTGCCCATGGCCGACATGGCTTCTGAAGCGTTGGGTCCGCTCACTGACTTCGACGCGGCCCATGGTGCCGAGCTGGTCGACACCCTGGAAACCTATCTGCGGCTCAATGGTTCCGTGGCCGCCGTTGCCGAGACCCTGGCCCTGCACAGGAACACCGTCCGCTACCGGCTCACCCAGATCGCAGAGCTCACCGGCTACGACCCTGCGCTGACGCCCGACAGGGTGCAATTGTGGCTGGCCCTGGCAGTGCGCAGGTTGTCCCCGCCGGCCTGATGCCTTGTTCTGGGCACGCGCTGCGGGCTGCTCGGCATCCGGCCGCCAGGACATGGGCTGACACCAGTCATGCTGCCCCCTTGCCGGGGCATTGCACTGCGCGTAGTGTTTTGAGGACTTTCTGTTGGAGAGGTGCGGCATGACTGTTTCCCATGATCGGATCGCCGAGTTCCGCCGTTTGCACTCCGACGGGTGCTTCGTCATGCCGAATCCGTGGGATCTCGGGAGTGCGCGGGCCCTGGAACAGCTGGGCTTTCCAGCCTTGGCAACCACCAGTGCCGGATTCGCCTGGACGATGGGCCGCCCCGACAGAAAAGCCACGATCGACGAGGTGCTCACGCACCTTGCCGCCGTCGTTGATGCCGTCGACATTCCGGTGAACGCGGACTTCGAGGGTGGCTACGCCATTGCTCCTGCCGCTGTCGCAGCAAACGTCACCCGGGCCGTGGCCACCGGGATCGCGGGGCTGTCCATCGAGGACGCCTCGGGAGACCACGACGATCCACTCTTCGAATTCGAGCTGGCCGTAGCGCGCATCCGCGCCGCGCGGCAGGCGATCGATGAAAGCGGAACCGCCGTCGTGCTCACTGCCCGCTCCGAAGGTTTTGTGTGCGGCCGTCCGGACATCGACGAAACAATCCGGCGGCTCCGCGCCTATGCCGACGCCGGCGCCGACTGCCTCTACGCACCTTGCATCGACTCAGCCGACCATGTCAGCGCCATCGTCGCCGCAGTGGTGCCCAAGCCGGTGAACCTCCTGATCAATGCGCCCTTCACGACAGTCGCGGAGGCAGCACGACTCGGAGTGCGGCGCATCAGTGTGGGCGGCACGCTCGCGCGCACCGCCTGGGCTGGTTTCCTGCGGGCGGCAACGGAGATCGCCGAAAAGGGCACGTTCACCGAATTCGAGCGGCTGCCCAATGTCGATGGGCTTCTCGGGGAGTAATCACCTTGCCCCGCCCGGCGCAGGCCCACCGTGGCGGCTCGGGAGCTGTCAGCCCACCACTGACGCGCCGCGGGAGACACTTACCATGTCTTCGCGGGGAACAACCTTTACGCGCTCGCGCTGCACGGGGCCGCCCTCCGAAGCGGCAGCACCCAGCGCCTTTTCGTGGGAGTCGAGTTCCAGCCAGCCTTCCCAGGTGGTGAACTCCACGCCGCGCGAATCCAGCAGCTCGACGATCGACTCCGGGGCGGCCACAGCAGCCAGCGGCAGTTCTTCACGGTCGGCGAGCAGGTGCGTAATGGTCTCGAGTGCATCGCCCTTGGTGCTGCCAATGAGGCCCACCGGTCCGCGCTTGATCCAGCCTGTCGCATAGACGCCCGGCACGTGGGTGCCGTCGGCTGCCAGCACGCGGCCGCCGTCGTTCGTGACAACGCCGCGCTGGTGGTCAAACTCAACGTCCGGCAGGGCCGAGCCGAAGTAGCCCACGGAGCGGTACACGGCCTGGACCGGGTAGTCGATGAACTCGCCGGTGCCGCGCGTATTGCCCGTGCCGTCCAGTTCCGTGCGCTCGAACTTGATGCCGGAGACCTTGCCGTCCGCACCCGTAATCTCGACCGGGCTATGCAGGAAGTGCAGGTGCAGGCGGCGCGAGGCGCCGGTGGTGGGGTCTGCGGCGTCGTCATCCTGCTCAACGAGCCAGTTGGTGAGCGTGTTGACCATGGTCTTGACCTGGTTGTTGCCCTTGACGGCGGCATCGGAGGCCTCGTCGAAGTCGAAGTCCTCCTCGTACAGGACGATGTCGACGTCCTTTGAATGCGAAAGTTCGCGCAGCTCCATGGGCGTGAACTTCACCTGGGCGGGGCCGCGGCGGCCGAAGATGTGCACGTCGGTGACGGGGGACGCCTTCAGCCCGGCGTACACGTTGTCGGGGATTTCGGTGACGAGCAGGTCGTCGGCGTGCTTGGACAGCACACGGGCAACGTCGAGCGCCACATTGCCGTTGCCGATGACGGCAATTTCCTTGGCTGTCAGCGGCCATTCGCGGGAAACATCGGGGTGGCCGTCGTACCAGGAGACGAAGTCGGCGCCGCCGTGGGAGCCCTCGAGCTCGATCCCGGGGATGTTCAGGTCGGCGTCCTTGATGGCGCCGGTGGCGAAGATGACGGCGTCGTAATGCTTCTGCAGGTCCTCGAGCGCCAGGTCGGTGCCGTAGTCCACGTTGCCGAAGAAGCGGATGTCCCCGCGGTCAAGCACCTTGTAGAGCGCGTTCACAATGCCCTTGATGCGGGGATGGTCCGGCGCAACACCGTAGCGGATCAGGCCGTACGGGGCGGGGTAGCGGTCAAACAGGTCGATGCTGACGACCAGTCCGTCACGCACGTCGGCGCTTTTGGTCAGCATGTCCGCCGCGTAGACGCCGGCCGGGCCGGAGCCAATGACGGCGATGCGCAGCGGGCGCTCCGCGGTTCCGGGCGCTGCTGTCGTCGCTGAGGTGTGTGATGACACGGCTGTGCTCATTTCTATGCGTTTCAAAAGGGGCTTATGGATAAGTCTAAGAGAAGGTTCTGATAGTTTCCCGCGTGCCGTACTGGGCAGTGGCGAGTTCCGGAGGTGCCAGCGGGCTGACACGCACCACATCGCCGACGACGACGACGGCCGGGTTGCGCACCTTGCCTTCCCGGGCGAGGGCCGTGATGGTGCCCAGGGTGCCGATGGTGACGCGCTGGTTTTGGGCGTAGCCGTTTTCGATGATGGCCACGGGGCAGTCCGGCCCGCGGCCGGCGGCCTCAAGGATCGGCATGGAGAGGTGCAGCGTGCCGACGCCCATGAGCAGGACCACCGTGTGGTTGCTGCCGTGCGGGACGTTTTCAAGTTCCTCGTGCCCGCTGATCATGGTGAATGCCTTGGCCAGGCCGCGGTGTGTGACAGGGATGCCGGCCGCCGCGGGCACGCTGACAGCACTTGTGACACCGGGGACAACTTCCACGTCCACACCGTTTTCGCGGCAGGCGATGGCTTCCTCGCCGCCGCGGCCCAGCACATAGGGGTCGCCGCCCTTGAGCCGCACTACCCTATTGCCGGCAAGCGCTTCGCGGACCAGGATCGCATTGATCTCGGTCTGCGGCACGGGGTGGTGGCCCGGCGTCTTGCCAACCTCAATGACCCGCACGTTCGCGCCGAGCGTTTCCAGCAGGCCGCGCGGGCCCAGCCTGTCAGCCACGACGACGTCGGCCTCGGCCAGGAGCCGGCGGCCGCGCACAGTGATGAGGTCCTCCGCGCCGGGTCCGCCGCCGACGAGGGCAACGGAACCGCACTGTCCGGAACCGGCATGGGCCTGTTTTTTTGCCGTTTCGCGGTACCGGCGCAGCGGCAGGTCCCCGCTCTCCAACGCCGCGGCGATGGCATTGCGGATGGCCACGGCACGGAGCGGGTCTCCCCCGGCGTTGACGGCCACCTTGATGTCTTCAACCGTGGCAACGGCCGGCGTCCATGCCGCTGACGCTTCCGCGTCGGAATGGTTGACGCACCAGGTCCTGTTGTTCTCGGCGTCCTCGGCCACCAGGGCGTCGACGCCGGCGTTGTTGGTGGCTGCCACGGCGTACCAGGCACCGGCCATGTCGGCGCTTTTGTAGCCGCGGGCGTGCCAGGTGAGCAGGCCGGCGTCGGCCATTGCCCGGGCCGGGGCGCTGAGAGCCGGGGCAACAAGCGTGACGTGGGCTCCGGCGTCGAGCAGTGCCTTGGCGCGTCGTGATGCAACGGTGCCGCCGCCCACGACGAGGACGGGACGGCCGAGCAGCCGGAGCGAGGTTGGGTACAGATCCACAATTGCCATGAAACAAAACCCTAGGGAAGTGCAATATGGGTGGACAAGACGCGCGTTACACCCGTTCACGCGGCGTCACGGGAGGACACAATAAGGTGGCGCCTCCCACGGTGACGACCGCAGCGGCCGCCACAAACGCGCTGCGCGGTCAGGGACCATCCCGCCTGTTGGTAGGCTCCTTGGGTACGCTCATCACTTCCGTGACCAAATAAGGGGACCACTATGTCACAAGAACCATACAAGCAGCCGCCGGCACCGCTTCCGCCGGCACCGCAGTTCCAGCAGGCTCCGGTCTACACCCAGAACTCCGTTGAGCAGCTGCAGGGCTCCCAGCACGCACAGACGTCGATGATCCTGGGCATTCTGTCCTTGTTCTTCGTCGGCATCATTTTGGGTCCGATCGCCATCTTCAAGGCAAAGAAGGCTGAGCAGCTGCACACAGCCGCAACCGTTGGCAAGGTCACCGGCTGGATTGGCACCATCATTGGCCTCATTTCCATCGTGATCACGATCGTCATGATCAGCATCGCGATCAGCACGGCCGGCGCGCTCAGCCAGGTCAACTACTAGCCAGTTGCGTTTTTGTTCCGGCTCCAGCCGGAACATGGGGTGCGGAAACAAGACGTTTCCGCACCCCATTTTTTAAGCTGTTGGGCAGGGATTACCGGGTGCTGCCGGCAAGCAGCCCGCGTCCGCGCAGCAGTCGTTTTTCCACGGGCGCAAAGACCAGCAGTTCAACGGCGATGCCCACGAACAAGATGACCAGGATCGCAGACATCACAATGCCCATGTCCGAGAGCTGCCGGCCCTGTTCCAGCAGCGAGCCCAGGCCGAAACCGAGCGATCCGCCCATGGCGATAATTTCGGCAGCCATCAGTGAGCGCCACGAGAACGCCCAGCCCTGCTTCAGCCCGCCAACGTAGCCTGGAAGGGCAGCCGGAAGCACCACGTTCACGGCCATCTCCCATCGGGAGGCGCCCAGGATCTGCCCCACCCTGCGGTATTGCGGCGGGATTTGGTCCACGCCCGCGATGAGCCCGTTGATGATGGAAGGGATGGCACCCATGAACATGACGAAGTACACCGTGGCATCTGTCAGGCCGAACCAGATGATGGCTGCCGGCACCCAAGCCACCGACGGCAGCACCTGCAGGCCCGATATCAACGGGCCAAATGCGCGGCGCAACACCCGGACCTGCGACAGCAGCAGGCCGATCGGGGTGGCAACTGCAATGCTGATGGTGAAGCCGACGATGCCGCGCTGCAGCGACGTCCCAACCGCTTCCTGGGCAGTCCCCTCGGACCACAGGGCACCCAGCGTGCCAAGCACATCCAGCGGGCCGGGCACCAGGTCGCGGCGGCGCAGCCCCAGTGAAACATAGAACTGCCATGCCAGCAGCAGCACCACGAAGGCTGCCAGCGGCAGCAGGACCCGCGACCAGTCGATGGCGCGGCGTTCAACAACCTCGGACTGCAGCGAGTCCAGCCCCGCTTCCAGGGAGCGCATCTCCTCTGCGGTTCCGCTCTTGAGCATGGGTGAAGTTACTGTTTCAGGCATGTCGGCGGATCTCCTCGCGCAGTCGGGTGGTGATGTCGCCGGTAAGTTTTCCGGCCGCGCCTGCGTTGGTTCTGTGTTCTTCCGAGACCTGCCACTCGGCCACCACAGTGCCCGGACGGGAGGAAAGCAGCAGCACCCGCTGCCCCAGCCGCACAGCCTCGCGCACATTGTGGGTGACAAAAATAATGGTCCGCCCGGTCTCTTTCCAGATCCGTTCAAGTTCGTTGTGCAGCAGGTCGCGGGTGATGGCGTCGAGCGCGGCGAACGGCTCGTCCATGAGCAGCAGCGGCCTGTCCTGCGCCAGCGCCCTGGCCAGCGCCACACGTTGGCGCATGCCCCCGGAGAGCTCGTGCGGACGCTTGTCCACCGAATGGCCCAGGTTCACCAGGTCAAGCAGCTCCGCCGCCCGCACCTTGCGTTCGGCCCGCCCGACACCGCGCAGCTTCAATGCCAGTTCCACGTTGCCGCGGGCACTGAGCCACGGGAACAGTGATGAATCCTGGAACATGAATGCCGCCCCGTCCGCCGGCACCTCCAGGGCCCCTGCCGAGGGCACGTCCAGCCCTGAAATGATGTTCAGCAGTGTCGATTTTCCACAGCCCGACGCCCCCAGCAGGGCCACGAACTCGCCCTGGCGGACGGTCGCATTCACGCCGTCGAGCACCAGCGCACCGGCGCCAAAGCGCTTGCCCAGGTTTTCCAGGACGACGGCGGGTGCCCGGCTTTCGCTGTCCGCCCCCGTTGCGCCCGTGGATCCTGTGGTGGCTTCGGCAGTTGTCAGCCCTGTCATTCCGCACCCAATTCTGCTGCCGTGACGGGTTTCCCGCCGGCAGCCTTTAGCACCTTGTTAAGCAATGTCAGGTCAAAGAGCCCGTTGAGGTCTGCCGGTTTGGAAACGCCGGCGCTGACCCCGTTGTCGAGCAATGTCGGAAACGTGGCGGACAGCGGATCGGAGGTAAATGTCAGTTCGGACAGGGACCTGGCAATCACGTCGTCTTCCAGCGGCTGCCCAATGGCCACCTTGAGCGCGGCATTGATGACGGTCCCGGCCTCATCCGGGTGCCCGTCAAGCCACTGCACCGATTCCACGTGTCCTGTCAGCAGCGCCTCCACAGTTTGCGGATGCTCCGCCAGGAACGTCTTGTTCACGGCCAGCACGGTGGTGCTGAACTCTCCCTTGTCCCAGAGGTCAGCCTCGTTGACGAGGACTTTCGCTCCGGCCTGGAGCACCAGCCGCGAGGTCCAGGGCTCGGCGACCCAGGCGCCGTCGATCTTCCCGTCCTGGAACAAGCGCAGCGTTTGGGCGTTCGTGGTGGGGGTGATGGTGACGTCCCCGCCGCCGGAGGTGTCGGTGGAGAGTCCGCGGTCGCCCAGCCATTTGCGCAGCGCCACATCCTGGGTGCCGCCCAGTTGCGGGGTGGCGATGGTCTTCCCCCGGAGGTCTTCGGCGCCGGTGATGCCCGGGCGGACCACAAACTGGGCACCGCCGGAAGCAGCCCCGGCGATGATGCGGATGGATTCCCCGCCGCTTTGCACAAAGGAATTCAGTGCCGGGTTGGGGCCAAGGTAGGCCGCATCAATGGCCCCGGCGTTGAGTGCCTCCACGGTGGCCGGGCCGGTGGTGAACACCTGCGTTTCCAGCGTGGTGTCGCCGAGGTCCTTGGCGATGATGCCCTTTTCAACACCAACCAGCGCCGGGCCGTGGGTGACGTTGCCAAAGTACCCAAGCTTCAGGACGGAGGCCGGCGCCGCGGCGATGGCAGGCGCGGCCGATTCGCCGTCCTTGGCGTTCACGCTGGCGACGGCCGCCCCCGCCCCGATGAGGGCGACGAGTGCCGAAACAACAATAATTTCCAGGCCGCGCCATTTGTGCTGTGGCCTCTCACCGGCCACGATGCGCCTCAGCGCCAGGGCGGGAGGTCCCTGCGGCGCGTCGGGCGTCTTCGTGCCGGATTGGCTTCCCCGTGTAGTCATCCTTAAACGGTAGGGACTGTGGTTGGGCCCGTTCAATGCATGGGACTCCCAAGGTCACGGTGGTTCACGCAGCGTCACAAACTCGTGGCCGCGACAGCCGTGAAGAGCCCGTCGCCGGGTGTTTTTCAGTCCAGTCCGCCTGCGGAGACGGCGCTCTTTGCGTTTTTCGCCAGGATTCGGTTCAACGGACTCAGGTCAAAGATGCCCGACAGGTTGGCCTTCTCGCCGACACCGGCTGTGACACCGTCCTGCAACAATTTGGGGAACGTTGCGGCCAGCGGGTCCGCGGAAAACTTCAGCTCCTGCAGGGACCGGGCAATGACATCCCCGGGCAGTTCCTTGCCCGTCTGCGCTTTCAACGCGGCATTGACGGATGCGGCTGCGTCCGCCGGATGGGAGTTGAGCCAGTCAATGGACTCGGCGTTGCCGGCCAGCAGTGCATCAACGGTTTGTGGATGCTGCGCCAGGAACTGCTTGCTGACGACCAGGATGGTTGTGGCGAACTCGCCGTTCTCCCAAAGATCGGCCTCGTTGACCAGGACTTCCGCACCGGCTTCGAGCACCAGGCGCGAGGCCCACGGCTCGGGCAGCCAGGCCCCGTCGATTTTTCCCGCCTCGAAGAGTTTCAGGGTGCTGGCGTTGTCGGTGGGGTTGATGGTGACGTCGCCCCCGCCGCTTGGCGTGGTTTCAAGGCCCTGCCCGGCCAGCCACGACCGCAGCGCCACATCCTGGGTGCCGCCCAATTGCGGTGTGGCCAGCACCTTGCCCTTCAGCTGCGCAGCCGAGGCTATGCCGGGTTTCACGACAAGTTGTGCGCCGCCGCTGGTGGCACCGGCAATGATGCGGATGGACTCCCCGCCACTCTTCACGAAGGAGTTGATGGCAGGGTTCGGGCCGAGATAGGCGGCGTCGATGGCTCCGGCGTTCAAGGCTTCGATGGCGGACGGGCCCGCGTTGAACACCTGGGTTTTCAAGGTGGTGGCGCCGAGGTTTTTCGCGAGGACGCCGTCGTTGACCCCAATCAACGCCGGGGCGTGCGTGACATTCGCGAAGTAGCCCAGCCGAAGTTCAGTTGCGGGTCCGGGGCCGGCTTGTTGTTCGGTGTTTTCGGTGGTGGTGTTGCCGGCGGTCACCGCGGCGACGGCAGCGCCGGCCCCAATGAGGCCCACCAGGGCGGCGAGGGCCACGACTTCCAGGCCGCGAAGCTTCCGGCGGGTCTTTTGCCCTGCAACGATGCGGTTGGTTTTCAGTGGCGCGGGATTGCCCGGTGCTGTTTCATCCGGGGTGTCGTGCGCAGGAAATTGTGTCATTTTCCAAGGCTAGAAATCGGCAAGGCCCGAATCAACAGTTCGGAAACGCCGGGTCACGGCAGGTCATGGTGCTTCACAATTCCCCGCCGCCCACTCCCCGCCGCCCACTGCCCGCCGGTAGCTGCCCGGGGTGAAGCCAAGAAAGCGTTGAAAGTCATTGGCCAGATGGGCCTGGTCGGCGTAACCAAATTCGGCAGCCACTTCGGCCAAGCCCAGGCCGGGATGCGTGCGGGAACGGTCGGCAGCTTCCTGGAGGCGCCGCCGTCGTATGAGCGCTGACGGGCTCAGGCCGACGTACTTCTTCGCCAGCCGCTGCAGGGTCCTTGTGGACACCGCCAGCTGTTGGGCCGCATCGTCCACCTGGACCACGTCCGCGCTGCCGGCGATCAACTCCGCCATGGCGTTGGCCAACAACGCTTCCGGCCCGACCTCAGGAATCCGGCCCAGCAGCCATGTTGAAAACAGCGCAACCGCATTTTGACGCCGCTGCTCCGGGTCCCGCCCTCCCATGGCACTGACGACGGGGGCCAGCAGCCCGGGCAGCTCAAGCAGCAGTTGCGTGTCGCGCAGCTCCGCCGGGTTGTTGGTGAATGCGGGCACGGCCGCCGGACGCAGGAGTGCGCCCACGGCCCAGCCCCGTCCCGTGAGGTCCCGGTGGGAGACCCTGGTTGCGGGGCCGGACAGCTCCACTGCCTCCTGTTGGACCACCAGGTTGCACGCGGCGAAGGCAAGCAGCTGCTGGCGCGAGGTCCGGCCAGGCGCAATGTCCCACTCGGGGATCCAAAACCAGGACACCAGTTGTGAAACCTCTTCGGGCGCGGGGATGCGGTGAAACGTTGGCAGCCGTGCCGGATACAGGATTCCCTTGAAAGAACTGACCACGGGGCAAGTCTATGGACGATGCTGTCGCGAATCTACAAGCATCCGGCATGGGGTCTGCGTATCGTTTGTTGCATGAATAATTCAGCAGAAACAAATACTGCCACCGCCGCGGACGGAGAGTTCACGACCCGCGGTGTGCCGCACGGGTTCACGAGCCTGACCCCGTTTCTTGCCATTGTCGGCGCGGCGGGGGCGATTGCGTTCTACGAGGACGTTTTTGGGGCCCGCACCGTGGGTGTCACGGAGTTTGGCGGCGTCGTGGTGCATGCCGAGCTGGACTTTGGCCAGGGCCGCCTGCAGTTGGGCGAGCCCAACCCGGACTACCATCTGGTCCCGGCACCGGAGGGAGACGACGACTGCTACTCCATCGCCCTTTACTGCTCCGACGTTGACGCGGTGTTGGCCCGTGCCGTCGCAGCCGGGGCAACCGTCAGGGAGACTGCGGCTGGTTTCGTTTCGGGCGACCGATTTGCCAGCATCCGGGACCCCTTTGGCGTCCGCTGGTCCGTCATGACCCGTGTTGAGGACCTCTCCGAGCAGGAGAGCAGCGCACGCGTCGCGGAATGGGCCGCAAGCCAGGGCTGACGCCCTGCCGGCGGCGGGCCGTCCACGGCTCAGTTGTCCAGTGGGCCGTCCAACTCGTCGCGGAGCCTGCGCAGGCGTGAAAGCAGCTTTGACTCGCGGTTCCTGTCGCTGCCCACCGACTTCGTGGCATCCACATACGACTCCCCAAAGGACTGCAACAGCAGATCGTCGGCGATGCGGACCTGGCCCGGGTTGAAGCGGTAGGCCATCAGTTTGGCCACCTTGCGCGCATCGATCGACTTAAACCATTCCTCGGCCGCACTGACGGTGCCGATGCCGTTCGCGGCGAGGACGTGAACCATCCAGTCGTACTGGTTTTCCTTGCTGCTGCGATACTGCGGGAAGGCCCGGTTCAGGACAGTCTGAAGGGATCCTGCATCGAGCATTTGGGTCTCAGGAACCGGGACGATGGCACCCTCGGCCTGCAGCCGCTTGAGTGTGTCGGCAATGTTCACGAACTGCTGGTCTGCGAGTTCAATCAAGGTGGAGGCCATGGTGAAGGCGCGGCTGATCTCGGCATTGTCGCCGCTGGATCCCTTGAAGCGGATGTCATGCTCAAATTCGGCCCAGGCGTGCTGGAGGACTGTGCGGATCTGAACTTCAAAGCGGTAGCCCGAATAATCCCTGCAGTTGGTGGGCGGGTTGTTCGCAGGCACTTCCAGCGTCAGGTGCCGGCCGGCGTAGCCAATGCCGCCATTCTTGCGCATCATGGCCGTCTTGTCTTCATCGTCGAGGCAGGTGAACTGGTTGCTCAGGGCGATGGCCACAGCGTCGATGTCCGACTCCACGAACAAAATCACCCGGACACCGATCAAGTCATCGAGCCGTTCGAGTCCGCCGGGATACTTCAGCAAGCCGTCATGGTCGCGACGAGTGAGCTTCTCCGCCGCGGAGGCAGGCGACTTGACCCTGAATTGCACGTCGTGGTGGTTGAGACCGTCGTCGTGAAGCCGGTCCACAATAGTGTTGCGAATGGCCTGCGCCGCATCTCCGAGCGCACGTTCCTGGAATCGTTCGTCTTCCACTGCCATCCCCGTGTCTTTCACGGCCCAACTTTCGATGGTGTCCCCCTTGCCATTCCCGGCCGGACTGTGCACCGGACCTCTCTTCAAATTCTCCCATCTTCACAGGGCTTGTCCAGCCCAACGGCCGGGAACTGTGTTTCGTTCCGTGCTGCAAGGACGCCGCGGGTCATGGACGACGGCGGTGCGCTCACCCGATGCGGTGGTCCCGGTGCTGACAGTGTCGGCGAACGATGCACAGTTCCCGGTGATCATCAGCGGCAGCCCGGGGACGTCAGGCCCCAGCCGCGGTACCGGCAGTCCCGACCAAAACGAACGGTACGGTTGGGGCAACGCGTGCATTAGACATGGCTGAGAACTGCCTTTCCAGCAGAGGCGGTGACGGCGCTGCCGCCCGCGATCCGGACACGAATGTCGGCTCCCTCGCTTGACACTTCGGTTGTCGTGCTGCCACGGACCACCGTGATGCGGGCTTCCCGCCCCGTCGTCGGACTGGTGACACGCGTGGTGGTGCTGCTTTCGCTTGCACCCGGATAGACGGTGACGAGCAATCCGTCCAGGTAGTCGTAGTCGGGGCGGTCGGTGCGGCTTCCTGTTGCCAGCACGGCGCCTCCGCGAACCCACAGGGGCAGGCTCATGACGCTGTGGGTTTCACTGCGCCAGCCACCTCCCTGGACGGTTTCCCCCGTGAAGTAGTTGGTCCAGCTGCCTGCCGGCAGGTAGTAATCCACGGTGCCGTTGGCCGTAAAAACGGGGGCGGCCAACAGGTCGCTGCCGATCATGTACTGGCGGTCCAGGTAGTCACAGGCATGGTCGTGGGGAAATTCCAGTTGCATGGGGCGCATGAACGGCAGCCCGCGCTCATGCGCTTCCAGCCCCACCTCGTACAGGTACGGCATCAGTTCCAGCTTCAGGTGCGAGAATTTTCGTGTGACCTCCACGGCTTCCTCGTCGAAGGCCCACGGCACCCTGTAACTGGAGGAGCCATGCAGGCGTGTATGGCTGGAGAGCATGCCAAAGGCAACCCACCGTTTGAAGACTTCCGGGTCGGGTTTGCCTTCAAAGCCGCCAATGTCATGGCTCCAGAAGCCAAAGCCGCTGAACGCCAGCGACAACCCGCCGCGCAGGGTCTCGGCCATTGACTCGAACGACGACGAGTTGTCCCCTCCCCAATGAATCGGCAGGCGCTGCCCGCCAGTGGTCGCGGAACGGGCAAACAAGACGGCATCGCCCTGCCCCCTTTGTTCCTCCAACACCTCAAAAACGGCCTGGTTGTACAGCTGGGTGTACCAGTTGTGCATGGCTTCCGGCGACGAGCCGTCATGCCACACAACATCGGTGGGGATGCGCTCACCAAAGTCGGTCTTGAGCGCATCGATGCCCTGAGCCAGCAGCACGCGGAGCTTCTCCTGAAACCAGGCGGTGCCGGCGGGGTTGGTGAAGTCGATCAGGGCCATGCCTGCCTGCCACTGGTCCCATTGCCAGATGCTGCCATCGGCCCTGCACACGAGGTATCCGGCGTCGGCTGCCTCATCAAACAACTTGGAGCGTTGGGCAATGTAGGGGTTGATCCAGGCGCTGAGCCGCAGCTCTTTTTCGTGCAGGCGGGACAGCATTCCTTCCGGATCGGGGAAGACCCGGGCATCCCATTCGAAGTCGGTCCAGTTGAACTCGCGCATCCAGAAGCAGTCAAAGTGAAATACGGACAGGGGCAGTTCCCGTTCGCGCATGCCGTCGATGAAGCTGTTGACGGTGGCTTCGTCGTAGTCCGTGGTGAAGCTGGTGGAGAGCCACAAGCCGTAGGACCAGGCCGGAATCCGGGCCGGCCTGCCGGTGAGAGCCGTGTAGCGTTCGAGCACGTCCTTCTGGGTGGGGCCCTGAAACACAAAGTATTCGAGGGCTTCGCCTGCTGTGGAGAACTGCACTCGTTTGACGGACTCGGAGGCCACCTCAAAGGAGACATGTTCGCTCTGGTTGACCAGGACGCCGTAGCCGCGGTTGGTCAGGTAGAACGGGATGTTTTTGTACGACTGTTCGCTGGCCGTGCCGCCGTCGGCGTTCCAAATGTCAACGGTCTGGCCATTCTTGACGAGGGCGCCGAAGCGTTCGCCCAGCCCGTAGACCAGTTCGCCCACGCCCAGACTGAGCTGCTCATGAACATAACTGGTGGCGGGGGCCAGTCCCGAGGTGGTGACACCCACTTCGCCAACAGGCTCGGCGGCCACTGGCGCGTCCGGGGCCAGATTCATGTAGCCCACAGACTTGCTGCCGCTGGAGGTGAGGACCCTGCCTTCGGATTCGAAGGTGAGGTTCCACGGCGCCCCGGGGGTGATGCGGGCGGTGAGGCCGCCGCTCGTGAGGGTCCCGGACTCCAGGACCCCGTCCGCCTCATGGGCGGCCGCAACCCCAACACCCTCGGTGGCACCCACCAGGTCGAATCCGGCACTGGACCGGCGGCCCTTGTGATGTTCAATCCGAACCCGGATCACGCCGTCGAGCGGCGAGGAAAGGCTCACGCTGAGCATGGGCCGGTTGAGTGTGTCCCCGCGGGTCTCAATGACCTTGGTGGGGGCATAGACGCGCAGGGTGTCGCCGTCCGGGACGATGTCGTGCGCCTCGTGGGCGTAGAGGGCTGTCACGCCGGGGCGTGCCTGCCAAAAACCATCGGTGAATTTCAAGCTGGGGGATCCTCTCGGATGACGGCGACGGCTCCGGCGGCAACAGCATCGCCGGAGGTGAACCGGGCACCCGACACGAGGTCGAGTCCTGTCGCGGCGAGCGCAAGGGGCCCTGCTGAATGGTTGATGGCAAACAGCCAGGTCGGGGCGGATGCGGCATCCGCCCCGCTGCCTGAAGAAGCCGCGGCTGCGCGGCGCACCAGTTCCAAACCGCTGTCTGCCACAGCCACCGGGGTGATGGCCGCACGTGAAATGAGCTGTGCCAGGAGTGCTCCTGTGGAGTTCCGGTCCAGGTGGGTGGAAACGTATTGGGCTGTTCCCGCACCGACTGCGCGCAGCGTGATCGCCGGCTGTCCGGACAATTCCCCGGAGGTGTAGCGGGCCAGAACCTCCGCGTCGCTGCCGGCACCATGTTCGGTGACCTCGAGCAGTTCGCTCCAGACGGCTCCGGACCATGCCGTCCCGTTTGTCAGCGCCCCGTCAAGGCCCACCTTTTCGGCCTCAAACAGCGGGAAGAACTCCTCCACCCGCACGCCCAGCAGGTCCCGCAGCGCTCCGGGATAGCCGCCCTCGATCACCCGGTTGTGTTCGCTGACGATGCCGGAGAAGCTCGTAACAAGCAGGTGTCCGCCGGAGCGGACAAAAGTGTCCAGCTTCGCTGCGTTGTCAGCTGTCAACAGGAACAGGGTTGGAACCAGGACGGCCTTGTAGCCGGTGAGGGGCGCGGACGGATGGATGATGTCCACCTGGATGCCGCGGGCCGTCAGCTCTCTGTGCAGTGTCAGGGGTACGTCCAGTGAGTTCACGTCGACACTGGGCTTGGACCCTGACTTCAACGCCATGGCGGCGTCGTAGTCGAACAGGATGGCCACCTGGGACGGCTGCACCCGGCTGCCAGCCACCTCGCGGATGTTGCGCAGCGTCTGTCCCAGGGTTTTCACTTCCCGGTAGATTTTGCTGCGCGCCCCGGCATGCGGGACCACTGCGGAGTGGAACTGCTCGCTGCCGGCTGTCGACTGGCGCCACTGGAAGAACAGGGCGCCGTCTGCTCCACGGGCAATGTGCGCCATGGAGTTGCGAATCAGTTCCCCGGGCGACTTGGCCCTGTTGCGCGGCTGCCAGTTGACGGCGGACGTGGAGTGTTCAATAAGCAGCCACGGGTCGCCGCCGGACATGCCCCGGACCCGGTCGGCCGAGAACGCCAGCTCCCCGTGTCGTTCCGGATCGTGGCCCAACGTGTAGTGGTCGTTGGAGACCAGGTCCACCTCGTTGGCCCAGCCGGCGTAGTCAAGGCCGTTCGGGTGGTTCTGCACCATGAAGTTCGTGGTGACGGGGATGTGCGGGGTGACCCGGCGGAGCACCTCGCGCTCGGCCAGGTGGTGGCCCAGCAGCGCGTCGGAGGTGAACCGTTCAAAGTCCAGCAAAAGCCCCGGGTTGTGGCTGGTGCTCGTGTGGCGCGGCGGCTGCAACTGCTCAAAGGACGTGTAGTGGTGCCCCCAGAACGCGGTTCCCCAGGCGTCGTTGAGGGCCTCGACGGTGCCGAACTTCCGCTCCAGCCACAGCTGCCAGGCCTGCCCTGTCTCGGCGTCGTAGCTGTGAGCGTTTTCATTGCCCAGCTCATTGCTGACATGCCACAGCTTTAGCGCGCGGTGGTTGCCGTAGCGGGTGGCGACGGCCTCCACCATGCGCAGTGCGTAGCGGCGGAACACGGCAGAGCTGGGGCGCCAGCTGAGCCGTCCGCCCTGGGAATTTCGAACCCCATGCTGATTGACGCAGGCGATCTCGGGGTGTGCCTGCATGAGCCATATGGGCGGTGCCGCCGTGGGGGTGGCCAGGTTGACACCGATGCCGGCCTCGGCCAGCAGCTCCATGATCCTGTCGAGCCAACCCCAGTCGAAGACGCCGTCGGAAATTTCCAACAACCCCCAGGAGAAGACACCAACATTGACAGAGTTCACCCCGGCCTCCAGCATCAAGGCAATATCCTGAGTCCAGACTGACTCCGGCCATTGTTCGGGGCTGTAGTCGCCGCCGAGGGCAAAGCCGTCAGCAATCCAGGGGAAGGTCGTGCCAGCGGGCACATCGGAGGAGCGGGAGAGGAAATCCGTCATGGGAAGGTCGCTTTCTGGTTCGTGTAAAAGTGCTGTCTGCGCCCGGGAGGCCGTGGCGCCGCCGTACTTGGCAGGGCGTGCCTGGCAGGGTGCGCTGTGGTTGTGGTCCTCAGCCCTTGACTCCGCCGGAGAGCAGGTCCAGGCGCCAGAAGCGCTGCAGGAAAAGCATCAGGGCGATCAACGGAATGATGGAGACGGCGGCACCGGTGATGGCCACCGAATACAGGGCCGGGCTTCCGGACCCCTTGGAAAGCAGCGTGTAAAGGCCGACTGTCAGCGGATAACTGTTTTGGTCACTGAGCATGATGAATGGCAGCAGGAAGTTGTTCCAGATGCCCACAAACTGCAGCATGAACACAGTGACCATCCCTGGGACCATCATCGGGATGCCAATTTTAGTAAAGATCCGCCACTCGCTGGCACCGTCGATGCGCGCAGCCTCGATGGTGTCCTGCGGCACGGCTGCCGAGGCGTAGACGCGGGAGAGGTAGATGCCAAAGGGGCTGATGATCAGCGGCAGGAGCACGGACATCACTCCCCCGGCGAGGCCCACCTGCGACAGGAGCAGGTACTGCGGGATCGCCAAGGTGATTCCCGGAATCAACACACCGCCGAGGATGGCATAAAAGATTACCGTCCGGCCCTTGAATTCGTACTTTGCCAGCCCGTAACCAGCCATGGTCGAGACGAAGGTTGACACCAGTCCGCCCACTCCGGCGTACAGGAACGAGTTTGCCGACCACAGCCCGAATTGTCCGCCACCGTAGCTGAACAAGTCCGCCAAATTGTCCAGCAGGCCGGTGCCGGGGACAAACGAGAAGGTGGTGAACAGTTCGCTTGGCGACTTGGACATGGCGGTAAATACCCAGAGGACGGGGACCAGGCAGTACAGGGCACCCAGCATCAAAAGAACTGTTGGCCAGGTCTTCCCGCGTTTGCCGGAAAGTTTGGCCATCTCGCGATTGGCAACTGCGGTCATGACTTTTCTCCCTTGTTGCGGCGGTTGCTGAGCCACATCACCAGTCCGGACACGATGACGGTCCCGAGTGCGAGCACGACTGACAGTGCCGCTGCGCCGGGGAGGTCATCGGTCAGGAAGGCGTTGCGATAAATCGTCATCAGCGGAACCCAGGTCTGGCTGATGACATCCGTCATCGGCTTCAATGTTGTTGGCTCACCGTAGAGCTGGAGGGCACCAATCACCGAGAAAATCCCTGTGAGGACCAGTGCGGGTACGACCAGGGGGATCTTGATCCGCAACGCAATCTGTCGTTCGTTGGCGCCGTCGATCCTGGCGGCCTCATAAATCTCGGCGGGGATGCTTGTTAGTGAGGTGTAAATAATGATCATGTTGAAGCCGACTCCGCCCCAGATGGCGATGTTCGCGAGGGAACCGAAGATTCCCGAGGACTCCAGAAACGGGATGGCACCCCAGCCCAGTGCCTCGGTGATGTAGGAGAAGGGGCTGGTGGAGGGCAGGTACATGAAGCCCCAGAGCAGAGCGGCGATGACGCCCGGTACCGCATACGGAATGAAGATGGCAGTCTGGCCGAACTTGGTGGCACGCACCCCCGGGGTGTCCAGAAGCAATGCGAACAGGAGGGCCAGGCCAAGGGTGACGGGAACGGCAATCACGGCGTAGAGGGCAAGATGCCAGAATCCGGAGCCAAGGGCCGGATCAGTGAGCACGGCCACGTAGTTGTCCCAGCCGGCGAAGACCTTGGTTTTTTTGCCGAGAATGCCGCCGCCAGTAATTTTGTACGTCGTGAAGCTGAGGTAGGCCGCATAAATGATCGGAACGAGCATGAACAGTACAAACAACACCACGGCCGGCCCCACAAACAGGTAGGGGGCGAAGAGTGTTCGAGAACGTGGCCGCTTGCGCGTTGGGACGGCGTCCGTCCGCGCGGGTGGTCCCACCTTTCTGTCCGAAGTGACAGTCATCGATTCTTCCTTTTTTGGGTTTGGCGAGGGCCGGCGGTCCGGGGTGTTCCGCTGGAACCGGGCAGGGCGCACCGGCCCTCGCAATGCAGCTGGCGCCGCGGGTGAATTGGGTGTTGCTTGGCTATTTGTTGCTGATTTCGAAGCCTGACTTGGCCATGTCAGCCACAACGATCTTTTCCACTGCCTTGAACGCGTCACGCCAGGGTGTGCCTGCCTTGATTGCCTTGTTCAACTCATCGGAGAAGGCGCTCTCGGCAACATTCACGTTGGGCCCCCACGTCACAGGGATCGCATTCGATGAAATGGTTGCGGCAAGGTCATAAAAATCGTCCTGCTGCGGCATGAGCGCCGGCGGCTTGCTGGACTTTGCCGCTTCCTGCCCGGAGATTGCTGCCGGGTAGGCATTTTGCACAGTCAGCACCAAGTTGGCACCTTCATCGCTGGCATTGAGCCACTTGATGAACTCCGCAGCTTGCTCTGGATGCTTGGAATTCTTGGTCACGATTTCAGCCGAACCGCCCTGGTAGGCGACGGAGGCGTCACCGGTTGTCCACTGGGGGAATGCTGCCATTGACCACTTGCCGACAGTGTCGGCTGCGACGCCCTCAATCACGCCCGGAGCCCACAGTCCGCCAGGCCAGGAAAGAATCGTGCCGCTGTTGACCTTGGCGTTCCACTCGGGTGTGAGAATCGGATCGGTGGAGATCAGGTCTTCATCCACGAGGTCCTGGAAATAGTCCGCTACCTGCAATGACGCCTCATCGGCGATTCCGACAGTCCAGGTGTTGTCGCTGACTGACCACCACTTGGAACCAGCCTGATTGGCGACGCCTGCATAAAAAGCCCACTGATCTGCCGGCAGGGACGCCAGGTATGCCTTGGGGTCTGCTGCACGGACCGCGGCAGCGGCCGTCTTGAATTCAGCCCACGTCGTGGGAACAGGGATGTTCCACTTCTCCAGCAGGTCAGATCGGTAGAAATAGGCCATGGGGCCGATGTCCTGCGGCAACCCGTAGATCTGCCCGTCAAAGGTGGTCTGTGACAGGGTGCCCGCGTCGTACTTGTCCTTGACGTCTGACACCAGGTCGGTGATGTCCAGCGGCACGTCGGCCACGATCAAGGACGGCAGTGTCGGGTATTCAACTGCTGCAATGTCGGGGGCGTTTCCGGCACGGCTGGCTGTCAGCAGCTTCGCCGAGGAGTCCTTGCCGCCGCCGGCATCGGTGTACTTGACCTGGATGTCCGGGTTGGCCGCATTCCACGTGTCAACGAGTTTTTGGGTGTTGGGTGCCCACGACCAGAAATCAAGAGTTACCGGTCCGCTGTCTGCGCTGACATCAGTGGATCCTGCCGAGCATCCGCTGAGCAACATTGCGCTGACGCCGATGGCCGCGATCGCTGTCATGAATTTTGTTTTCTTCATTTCACTACTTCCTTGTAGGCGGGCACCCGCTGGTGCCATGGTTCCGGGGTTTTAGTGCAGCGCGCTTCGGGGACGGTGTGGTCGGGGACGGTGAACTTGATTCGCCTAATCGAAGCGTTTCGATGGTGAGGAGTGGTTCCTTTCCATCCGGAGCAAGCGGGTTTGGCGCCGGCAGGGATGCTAATTGTCGGTTCGAATATTTGTCGGTCGGAAGACTGGGAGGGTCGGAAGCTGGGCGGAAGCTTAGCGGCCAGAGGGCGGCGGAGCGGAGGAACCCTTGCGGTCATACACCGGCTCGAGCAGCTCGATGTGGGGGTCGGCAAAACCCCCAAGCTGCTGTATGACCAGTTCCACCGCGCGATGGCCCGATTCCTGTGACGGCAGGGGTATGACGTCCAGGGGAGGCAGGAAATGTTCGGTGGAGAAGCTGGAGCACGCCGAGACGATCGACAGTTGCTTCGGCACCGGGATGTCACGTTCGCGCAGCATCTCCAGCAGGATTCCATGGATGGTTTCATTGCAGTTCAGCACAACGGCTGTCATGTCGGGCAGTTGCGCGCGCAGGCCGTCGAAGGATTCCTCCACGCCCGTCCGGCTCGCATCCGTGGTGTGGAATGCCGCATCGATGCCAGCCTCCCGGGCGGCAACAAGGAATCCGTCCCGAAACCGCGGGGCATAGTTGGAGCCGCGTTCGTAGAGGTCCCGCGCGTGGCCCATCAGGCCGATGAATGTGTGCCCCAGGGTGACGAGCCGGTCAACGGCAAGTCGTGCGGCCTGCTCAAAGTCCAGGTCCACGCACGTCAGTCCCTCGGCGTCCCGTGGAATACCAATCAACGCCGCGGGGAGGCCGAGTTCACGAAGGACAGGCACCCGCTCGTCATCCAACGTCACGTCCAGCATGATGATTCCGTCGATCAAGGAGCTGGATGCCACCCGGCGCAGACCACCAATGGCCTCACCCTCGGTCAGCAGGAGCACGTCATAGTCGAAGCTGCGGGCCGCAGTGACCACTGACAGCACAAAGGCCATCAGGGCCGGCGGGTGGGTGTCGGCATGCATCGGAGCCGTCAAGGCAAAGATGTTGGTGCGGGAACTGGCGAGCATGCGGGCACCGGCGTTCGGGCGGTAGCCAAGCTCGGTGACGGCTTGGGCAATGCGCGTCTTGGTGGCATCGGCGATGGGCCGCTTGCCGGACAGGGCGTAGGAGACGGTGCTAATGGAGACCCCGGCCACCTTGGCCACGTCTTTGATATTAGCGATGGGGATCTCCACAGTTTCGGCACGGTCTGGATATTGGCATTGTCTAAGCGCTTCGATAATGCAATGTTTACAGCCACGCTAAATCATCGAAGCGCTTCGCGCAACCTGTGTCCAAGATTACTGTACGTGACGCCGTTCACATGCCAGACGTTCCATCGCGTCCCGGGGAAATGGTTAGCATGAGGGCATGAACAGCCCCTCCCCCACGCCGGCAGCAGCTGCCCAGGCATCCCAAGTCGCAAGCACGTCCACGAGCACGACCAGGGGCACGGGCGCACCGCCGTCGCTCCGGGACGGGGACCTGTCCTTTCGGCCGGCAACAGCACCGCAAGGTTCGGGCGCTTCGTGGCAACCCGCCATGGCACCGCTGGTGCTGGTCCTGCCCGGCGGCGGATATGGCAGGCATGCCGAGCATGAGGGCACGGTGATTGCGGACTGGCTGTCCCGGATTGGCTTGAACGCCTTGGTGGTTCGCTATCCGGTGGCCCCGCACCGCCATCCAAGCGGGTTGCGTCGCGTTCGGGATGTACTCTCTGCCGCGCGCACAGGCGCCCTGGATCTGGGTTCGGACATTGACCGCAGCCGCATCGGCGTCATTGGGTTCTCCGCGGGCGGGCACCTGGCCGCTTTGCTGTCCACGGGGGCATTGCTGCCCGGCGGCGATTGCGCCCCCGAATCCCCGGCCAGGGTTGACCTGTCCATCCTGGCCTATCCCGTCATCTCCTTTGTCCACGAACCGCATGAGGGCTCCGTCGCCAACCTCCTGGGCAGCGGCGACACCTTGGAGGCCCGCCGGGCGCTCAGCGCGGAGCATCTGGTTGACGCCAACACCCCGCCCACGTTCCTGTGGCACACGGCCGACGACGGGGGCGTTCCCGTCAGCCACTCCCTGCGCTACGCCAACTCCCTGGCGCTGAACAATGTGCCGTTTGACCTGCATGTATTTGAGCGCGGCGATCACGGCAAGGGGCTCGCCGAGGGGCTGGGCCCGCTGGAGGCATGGAGCACGCTGTGCCAAGCCTGGCTGGGCGAACAAGGGTGGCTCCCGGAAACAAATTAGCCCACATCCACATCAATCCGGGGCCGCCCAAGGGTGCCGGCCATTCAAGGAGGCCGATGCCTTAGGGCTGTGGCCGGCTCCAGGGTGGCGAAATCCATTCCCGGCCCACAGTGAAGAGCGACGCCGGAGCCCCCACCGACTGCACCTTCCCTCCCGTCGGGGTCAGGGACGGGCGCATTTTGCGGGTGAAGTTTCCTGCCGGCAGGTCCACCCGCCAGACGGCGCTGTAGACGTCCCGGAGGGCCGAAAGCGTAAACTCTTCCGGCACCAACCGGGTGGCCAGGGTGGTGTATTCCATTTTTCCCGCCAGCCGCTCCAAGGCTGCGGACAGCATGTCCGCATGGTCAAAGGCCAGGGTGCCCGCCTCCACCCCATGCACGGGCACCCAGCGCGCCTTGGCCGCGTCAGTGCCCGCAGCCAGCGTTGGCAGTGTCTCGCCGTTGCCGGCCAGCAGCACAAGGTGGGCCACAGAAACCACCCGCATCCGCGGATCCCTCTCCGGGGCGCTGAAGGTTGCCAGCTGTTCCACAAACACGCGGTGCTGGCCAAGATCCAGCCCCGCCTCCTCCGCCAATTCCCGATGTGCCGCCGCCAGCGCATTTTCATCCGGTCCCACGAATCCGCCGGGCAGCGCCCACCGGCCAAGAAACGGCTGGGCACCGCGCTCAACGAGAGCCACATGCAGGACCTTGTTCGCCATGGCAAACACCGCCAGATCCACCGTCAGCGCGACGGGCGGGAAGGCCGTGGGATCGTATCCGGCCAGGAACTCGGCGTCCCTGTCGGGAACCACAGCGGCAGGTCCCGCCGCGGCTGGGTGCCGGGACCCGGCGTCGTGCGTGGAGGGGTTCATGCTGCCGCCGCCAACACGGTGGGGGCCGACCACGCCGGGGCGGTGAACGCTGCTTGTTGCGCCAGCATGGCGTCGATGACGGCCGTGGCGGTGGCCATGCGGCGTTCGCGGCTGCCGGTGATCAGGATCCACGAGTGGCCCTCGTCCGTCAGCATTTCCTTGAACCATTCGGTCATTTCGGGGCGGCGGTGCTCGCCCTCGCGCCAGCCGTCGGCCTCGAAGTCGACGCCGTTGTGGTCGGTGAGCAGGTACACGTCGCGGCGCGGCAGGTGGGTCAGTGCGTCATAGGAACCGTAGCTGCCGTCACCCAGGTAGTAGCGCTCCCACAGGGTGGTGGCCAGGGCGTCGGTGTCGGCGATGACCAGCGGGGCGGCCTCGGCGGCGGCTTGTTCCAGGGCGGTTTGGCGGGCGGCGATGACACCAAAGTCGACATCGGTCCAGGCCAGGTCCTCGACAGTGGCGTCCGGCTGTTGCGCCTGCAGCGCCTCGAGCTTTTCGTAGGTGTAATAGCGGCCGTGCTCCGGAACATCCCGCACAGTGGGGAGCTGCTGGCGGTAGTGCGAGGTAAGGGCCTCGCTGAGCGTGGTGGTGCCGGTCGATTCCGCACCCACCACGATCACGCGGACGGCCAGTCCGCGTCGGGCCGCCGGGAGTATTTGGGGCCATTGGCCGGCCAGGTCGCCCCGGCACATGGTCCCGCTGACAGGGTGCTTTTGGCGCTGCGGGTCGACTGGGACGTGCACGGCACCAAAGGCCTCGGCCAGCCTGTCGCCGTAGCCCTCCGAAGTGTAAACGGCGTCAATGCTTGTCACGCCGCGGACTTTCAGTGCCAGGCGCATGTTCTCCTGCTGCGCCGTCCAGATCTCGTCGCTGGCGTAGTCCTCCGGGCAGTCGTTGCGGACAGGAATGACAGTGACGTTGCCGCCGTCGAACTCTTCACCCAGCCAGTCAGCACGCTGTGCCACCGTGAGCGACTCGAAACGGCTCCCCTGGACCAACACGTAGGCATGGGCGGCTCCGGCAGCGGCCGTTTCAATCAAGTGCTTGTGTCCGGCGTGCGGCGGGTAGAACTTGCCAATGACCAGCGCGTTCGTGAACAGTGGTTTCGCATTCATGGTCAGGCTCCTGCCATTGCGGGTTCGCGGTTGTCGATGCTGCGGAGGCGGTTCCAGCCCACCAGGCCGTAGAGGCACAGGCCCAGGAACCCAATGTAGAGGATCGCCGTCAGTGCCAGGCCGCGGCTGAAGTAGAGGGGAATCGACACCAAGTCAATCACAATCCACACATACCAGTGCCGGAAGATCTTCTTCGCCTGCGCGTACGTGGCCACGAGCGACGCCGCCAGCACGAACGCATCCGGGATGGGCACCTGTGAATCGGTGCCGGCGTGCAGCAGGAACGCGATGGACCCCGTTGCCAGTACGACGGCGGCAAGTCCAGTCCCAGCCTCAACGCGCGTTGCGTTGCGGATGGGCAGGTCATTGCTGCCTGCGGTTCCGGCGGCCCCGCGCGACCACTTGATCCAGCCGTAGACCGCAATCGCTGCGAAGATGACCTGCAGGAGTGTTTCACCGTAAAGTCCGGCTCCAAGGAACAAGATCACGAAGGCGATGTTGTTCAGGATGCCGACACCCCAGTTCCAGATCTTCTGCCGGGCCACGCCCCACACGCAGGCGGCGCCCGTGACGAAACCAATGACTTCAACCCAGCTCACGGGATTATTGAGCAGGGTGAATGCTGTGGCGTTGAACCAATCGATCAGCGTGGTCATGATGCCCCCCCCTTGCAGAGTTATTATCTACTTGATAATAAGAGTATCACGGTATGGCTGCCCTCGGAAGAATTGGGCTCGGGGCCCGCCTCCGGCCGTGCGGGTGGCTTTAAATGCCGTTGGTGCCAACCTCCTGAAGGAAGTTGGCACCAACGGTGTTCAGTTCAACGCGGCTGCCTAATGTTGGCGCGTCTCTTTGCGGGCAAAGAGAACCCCGGCCGCGCCGACAATGAAGACGACCACCCCAACCGCGATGATTGCTACCGATACAGTCCGGGCCCTGCTAAAAAGGGACACGCACCCCACCACGATGATGATGGAGCCGATGTCGACTCCAGTGACGCGGCGGCGTGATCCGGTTGATTGTTTGGTAATTCCAAGGAACTCGAGGATGGCCATATCGCCAGCCAATCACGCCGTCGCGGGCAAGTACATTTTTACCGCCGCTCCCTGCCGCTCCGGCCATGGTGATTCCCCGAAATTTCCAGCCATGGCGACGTGTTCCCCGTAGGTCACGAACGATCTGGGCACCCTGGGAGGGGTCCGGGGCAATGGTTCAGAAGAAAAGAATCGCCATGCGGGCCGGCACCAATTGGATACTGCCCCCTAACATCTCTCAGGCGCGGCCCAGGCCGTCGTCCTGCTGCTCCGCCATGAACGCCTCGGGGCCCTGCTCCGCCGCCTTGGGGTCCATCCACAGGGCGCTGAACAGGTTGCCGTCGGGATCTTCGAAGTCGCGGGAGTACATGAATCCCATGTCCTGGGCGGGGCGGGGCTCCTTGCCGCCGGAGGCCAGCACCTTCTCCAGCATCGCGTCCACGTCGCTACGGCTTTCCCGGCTCAGCGCCGTCTGGACCTGCAGGTGCGTGCTGGGATCAACAATCGCCTTGTCCGTGAACGTCGCATAAAACGCCGGAGTGAGCACCATCAGGTAGATGTTCTCGTCGACGAGGATGCAGGCGGCATTCTCATCGGTGAAATTCGGCTGGACGGGCCACCCAATCCCCTCAAAGAAGGCCTTGGAGCGGTCCAGGTCCCTGGTGGGAAGGTTGACGAATACTTGTGTGGCCATGGCGTTCTCCCTGGTTACAGCATAAAGAGCCGGTGGATGTCCGGATACTTTCATGCTGCCGAACCTCCGCGGCAGTGTCAATGGACTTTTGGACGAAAAATGCCGCCGTTCCCGCATAATGCCGTAGGTATAACGGCGGCATTATGCGCGAACGGCGGCATTTTCTGGAAGGTGCCGCTAGATGCTGTAGCGCTCGTCCTCGTGGTCGCCGGGATGGTCCTTGACCAGGCCCGCGGCAAGGGTGTTGCCGTCCTGCGGGTCGATCACCAGGAACGCGCCGGTGCGGCGGTGGCGCGCATACGTCTCAATCGGCAGCGCCGAGGCCAGTCGGATCTGGGCAGTGCCAATGTCGTTGAGCTCCAGCCCCGACGCGGCCTGGTACGCAAACGATTCAAGGTCCAGCTTCCCGGACACCGCGCGGATCACGCCCTGCACGGTCTTGCTGCCGTGCTTGATCAGCACCTTGGATCCTTCGCGCAGCGGCTTGTCGGACAGCCAGCACAGTTCCGCGTACAGGTCCTGGCTGACCTCGCCAAAGGTGCCAGTTGCCGCGATGACATCGCCGCGGGCAATGTCGATCTCCTCGCTCAGGCGCAGCGACACCGACTGCGGCGCCACCGCCTTCTCGAGCGAACGGCCGGCAAAGTCAATGCCCACCACGGAGGCCTTCCGGCCCGACGGCAGCACAGTGATCTCATCCCCCACCGAGACGGCGCCCGAGGCGACCTGGCCGGCATAGGCGCGGTAATCGCGGAAGGAGGCTCCGGCGTCGTCCGCGGCGGCAAGCTCGGGAGCCAGCGCACCCTGCGGCCGGACCACCAGCTGGACCGGGAAGCGGAACGGCTCCAGCCCGCGCTCCAGTTCATCTGTGGTTGGCAGCGTTTCCAGCAGCTCCAGCAGGCTGGGACCCGTGTACCAGGGGGTGTGGGCTGAGCGGTCCACCACGTTGTCGCCCTCCAGCGCGGACACCGGGATGACCACAACATCGTTCAGGGCGATGCTGGCGGCAACCGCCTTCACATCGGTCTCGATCGTGCGGAAAACGTCCTCGCTGAAATCGACCAGGTCGATCTTGTTCACGGCCACCACCACGTTGGGCACGCGCAGCAGTCGCAGTACCGACAGGTGCCGGCGGGTCTGCTCCAGGACACCCTTGCGGGCATCAATAAGGACGACGACGGCATCCGCAGTGGACGCGCCCGTCACCGTGTTCTTGGTGTACTGGATGTGCCCGGGGCAGTCCGCGAGGATGAAGCTGCGGCGGTCCGTGGCGAAATAGCGGTAGGCGACGTCGATCGTGATGCCCTGCTCGCGCTCGGCACGCAGGCCGTCGGTCAGAAGCGCCAGGTCGATCTTCTGGGTGCTGCCGTTCTCGCCGCCGAAGCCGCGGTCCGCCGAGGTGCGGGTGACGGCGTCGAGCGTGTCAGCCAGGATGGCCTTGGAATCGTGGAGCAAGCGGCCCACCAGGGTTGACTTGCCGTCGTCGACGGATCCGGCCGTGGCGAAACGGAACAGCGTTGACTGCTCGAGCGGTGTTTCGACAGGCTCGACCAGGGAAGTGGTAACAGTGCTCATTAGAAGTAGCCGTCTTTCTTGCGGTCTTCCATGGCTGCCTCGGAGATGCGGTCATCGGCCCGGGTGGCGCCACGTTCGGTCAGGGTGGAGGCGGCAACTTCGCGGACCACGTCATGGACGGTGGTCGCATCGGAGGCCACGGCGCCGGTGCACGACATGTCCCCCACGGTGCGGTAGCGGACCTGCTTGGTGACGACGTCCTCATCGGGACGGGGTTCCGAGACCGGACCCACGGCGCGCCACATGCCATCGCGCTCATACACTTCGCGGTCATGGGCGTAGTACAGTCCCGGCAGCTCGATGTTCTCGCGGGCAATGTAGCGCCAGATGTCCAGCTCGGTCCAGTTGCTGATGGGGAACGCACGCACGTGCTGGCCCACCGTGTGGCGTCCGTTGTACAGGTTCCACAGCTCGGGGCGCTGGTTGCGCGGATCCCACTGGCCAAACTCGTCACGGAGGCTCAGGATGCGCTCCTTGGCGCGGGCCTTGTCCTCGTCGCGGCGGCCGCCGCCGAAAACGGCGTCGAACTTGTTCTTGGCAATGGCATCCAGCAGCGGCGCCGTTTGCAACGGGTTGCGGGTGCCGTCGGCGCGCTCCGCCAGCTCGCCGGAATCGATGAAGTCCTGCACCGAACCCACTTCGAGGCGCAGGCCCAACCGCTCCACCGTGCGGTCGCGGAAGTCGATGACCTCGGGGAAGTTGTGGCCGGTGTCCACGTGCAGCACGGGGAACGGCACCTTGCCGGGCCAGAAGGCCTTCGTGGCCAGGTGCAGCATGACCACGGAGTCCTTGCCGCCGGAGAAGAGCAGCGCGGGGCGCTCAAACTCGGCCACAACTTCGCGGATGATGTGGATGGCTTCGGATTCGAGCAGGTCCAGGGAGTTCAGCTCGGCCGGGGCAGCCGCTGCGGCGTCCGGACTCAGGTCTTGGTCGATGGTTTGGGTGCTCATACGTGTAGCCCGCATTCTGTCTTGGAGGTTCCGGCCCAGCGTCCGGACCTGGGGTCGGCGCCGGGGGCCACTTTGTTGGTGCAGGGTGCGCAGCCGATGGACGGGTAGCCCTGGCCTAGCAATGGATTCACGGGCAAAAGGTTGTCCTCGGAGTAGCTGATCAGCTCCTCGTACGTCCAGTCGGCGACGGGGTTGACCTTGACGAGCCCGTTCTTTTCGTCCCACACCACCAGCGGCGTGTTGGTGCGGGTGGGGGCCTCGTCGCGGCGCACACCTGTGAACCACAGCTCGTACCCTGACAGGGAACGGGACAGCGGCTCGACCTTGCGCAGCGCGCAGCACTGGGCGGGGTCGCGGGCAAAAAGGTCCTTGCCCAGCAGCGAATCCTGCTCCGCCACGGTGTTCAGCGGCAGCACATCGACGATGTTGACGCGCAGGTTCTCGGCCACCTCGTCCCGTGTGGCGTACGTTTCCGGGAAGTGGTAGCCGGTGTCAAGGAACAGCACGTCGACGCCGGGCAGCTGGTCGGCCACGAGTGCCGGCAGCACGGCGTCTGCCATGGAACAGGCGACGGCGGCAGCACCGGTGGCGAAGTTCCGCGCCACCCAGGCGATGACCTCCTGGGCGGACGCGTTCCAGTCCAGCTCCGCTGCGCCTGCGGCGGCAATCGCCTTCAGTTCGTCATGGGTTCGGAGGGCGGTTGCGGTTGTCATTTCAGCAGCTCCTCATCAACGCGGTGGGCAAATTCTGCAAAGGTTTCCTCGGGAAGGCGGGCGCCAACGTACTGGCGCACCACACGCTCCACATAGTCGGGCAGCCCGGCAGCCGTGACCTTCAAGCCGCGGATGGTGCGGCCCAGGCCGGCCTCAACCCGGTTGTCGGTAGCCAGCCCGCCACCGAGGTGAACCTGAAAGCCGGGGGCGGTGCCGCCGTCGTCCGTGGGAAGCATCATGCCCTTGAGGCCAATGTCCGCTGTCTGGATCCGGGCACAGGAGTTGGGGCAGCCGTTGATGTTCAGCGCGATCGGCTGTGTCAGAACGCCCGTGTCGACCAGGTCCGCGAGGCGCTTCTCCAGCTGTGTGATGGCCGTTGCGGCGGTTTCCTTCGTGTTCACGAGCGCCAGCTTGCAGTACTCGATACCGGTGCAGGCGATCGTGGAACGGCGGAACAGTGAGGGGCGGGCGGACAAGCCGAGGCCGTCCAACGCCGTGATGAGCGGCTCAACCTGTTCGGCCGGCACGTCAAGGATGACGAGCTTCTGATGCGGGGTGGTGCGCAGGCGGAAGGAACCATGGGACTCAAGGGCATCGGCCAATGAAGTCAACGTGGTTCCCGAAACACGGCCCACAGTGGGCGTGACGCCGATGAAGAACTTGCCGTCCTTTTGCTCGTGCACACCGATGTGGTCGCCGGGCGAGGTGGGCTTGGGGGCGGGTTCGCCGTCGGGCAGCTTGTGCCCGAGGTACTCGTCCTCCAGGATCTGGCGGAACTTGGCCGGTCCCCAATCGGCCAGCAGGAACTTCAGCCGGGCCTTGGTGCGCATGCGGCGGTAGCCGTAGTCGCGGAAGATGCTCGTGACGCCGAGCCACACCTCGGCGGCAACCTCGGGGGACACAAAGACGCCCAGGCGCTCGGCCAGGCGGGGCGCAGTGGACAATCCGCCACCCACCCAGAGGTCGTAGCCGGCGCCCAGCTCGGGGTGCACCACGCCAACCAGGGCGAAGTCGTTGATCTCGTGCACGACATCCTGCGACGGGTGGCCCGTGATGGCGGTCTTGTACTTGCGGGGCAGGTTGGCAAAGTCGGGGTTGCCGATAAAGCGTTCGCTCAGCTCACGGATCAGCGGGGTGGGATCGATGATCTCATCCTTGGCGATGCCGGCCACCGGGGAGCCGAGAATGACGCGCGGCACATCGCCGCAGGCCTCCGTGGTGGACAGGCCCACGGCCTCGAGACGCTTCCAAATTTCCGGCACATCCTCGACGCGCACCCAGTGCAGCTGCACGTTCTGGCGGTCGGTAAGGTCGGCGGTGTCCCGGCCAAACTCCGTGGAGATCGCCCCGATGACGCGCAGCTGCCCGGTGGTCAGCGCACCGCCGTCGATGCGCACCCGGAGCATGAAGTATTTGTCCTCGAGCTCGTGCGGCTCAAGCGTTGCGGTCTTGCCGCCGTCGATCCCCTGCTTGCGCTGGGTGTACAGCCCCCACCAACGGAAGCGGCCATGGAGATCGGTCTTCTCGATGCTGTCGAAGCCGCCGTCGGCGTAGATGGTTTCGATCCGCTCGCGGACGCTCAGACCGCCGTCTTCCTGCTTCCACGTCTCGTTGGGGTTCAACGGCGCGGTGCCGTCAACCTTCCACTGTCCGTGCGGCTTGGCGGCCGGGCGTGCCCGAACGGCGCGCTTGGCGGGTGCCTCGGCGGGGTTGGGTTCACTGCCAGGGGCCTGCGCTCCGGCTAGAGCTGTCTGTGTCATAAAACGAGCGTAGGTTGGCACTGCAGCCGCGCCAATCACGAATGCAACGCGGCTTCACCTTGGGCAACAAATCGTCACACGCACCATTGTGCACCCGGGTGTGCTTGCGGGTTCCGTTTGGGGAGGCCGACGCCGGACCGGGTGCGCACGGTGCGCAGGGGCATCACCGGGTTGGCTTTACTTTTTGGCGTCCAGGATCTTCCCGGAGAAGTCCGCAAAGGAGCCGGCTTTCCACTGTTGGCCGTCCACAAACACTGTGGGCGTTCCCGTGACCCCGTAGTCGGTGGCCAGCCGGGTCGAATTCCCCACGAACCGCTGGAAGTCCCTGTTTATCAGGCAGCCCTCGATGTCGCCGGCTCCTGCCTCGGCGGCCAACTGTGCCAGGGCCTTGTTGTCCAGGCTGTCTTTGTTCATGTCCGGCTGCTGGGCGAAGAGGGAATCCACAAATCCCTGGTAACTTTCGGGAGAGTCCTCGGCCACGCAGGCTGCCGCTTCAGCAGACCGGGTGGAGTACTTGGTGCCGAGGGACTGCCTGTCCAGGAATCCCACCGGGCGGTACTCGAGGGTGATCTTGCCTTGGTCGCGGAGGGTCTGCAAGGACGCTCCGTGCTCCGCCTCAAAGGCTGCACAGTGCGGGCACAGGAAATCCAGGTAAACCACGACCTGTGCGGGTTCGCCGCTGGCCGAAGCCTTGATGCCGATGTCGGCCACGTTCGCAGGATCCTGCGATGGTGTGGGCGCATCCTGATTCCCCTGCTGGACGGCGGGCACAAGAACCTTCCCGTCCACTCCAAAAGCGATGCCGCCGTAGGCATTCATGCTGGCTGGGACACCCACCGGCTCCTTATCGGAGGTGTTCCCGTATTCGGACGCCGCTCCCCCGGCGAGGATTGTCGCGACGACAACAGCAATGAGGCCCAGCACCGTGGCCACCGCCCCCACGTAACCGATGATCACACCAGCCAGCGCCAGGCCGCGGCCTTTTTGCCCCGTTCGCTTGATCTGTCCCAGCGCAATGTGCCCGGTAATGATGGCCGCCAGGCTGACAAGGAAAGCCGACACAAAGGACACGATGGCCAGTGTGTTCGTGGTTTCCTGCTTGACCGGAGGCATGCCGTAAGCACCGGGCGGAGGATTCTGCTGCCCGTAAGGTGCCTGGGGATACGGCTGACCGTACTGTGGCTGCCCGGCGGGCGGCCCAGCGGGCGGCCCGTACTGTGGTTGCCCGGCGGGTACCTGCCAGGCGGGCGGCCCGGGTTGGGCGTTGTCGTGACCTTGGTCTGGGTTCTCCCCCACAGGAAGCCTTTCTTTGGGAATGGATCCCGTCCATTGTCTCAGCCGGTTGTCGCCGCGGCAGAAACAGCCCGGTCGAAGTGTTCCAGGGCCAGCTGGGCCAACAACGTTGAGGGCAGCAGCGGTTCGGCCACCACGTCGGCGCCGGCCTTGGCAAGTTCATCGTGAAAATAGCCAGGCGCCAGCAGATAGGAGGCAACCGCCACCCCGGCAGCTCCCCCGGCCCGCAACTGTGCCACCGCATCGGACACCGAGGGCTTCGCGCTGGCCCCATAAGCTGCCACTACCCGCTGCGGTCGGCGCACTGCCAAGTCAGCGGCCAAAACTTCAATCTGTTCGGCCGCCTCCGGCCGGGACGATCCCGCCGCTGCCAGCACAATGCCCCAATCGGCCGGCAGCCCGCCCAGGCGCTCATCCAGCAGCTTGGCCAAACGGGGGTCGGGGCCCAGCGGGGCCGCTGCCTGCGTGCCCGCCCGCGACGCAACGGCCTGGGCGATGTCCACCTGTACATGGAAGCCCACAGTCAGCAGGAGCGGGACCACCACGGCCCGAACACCGGAAGCCAGCGCCGCAACCACATCCGGGAGCGCCGGCGACTGGACATCAACATAGGCCTCCAACACCGCCAGGCCGGGGCGCAACACAGCAATGTCAGCCCGGAGCTGGTTGATGCGTTCCCGACCACGGGCATTGTTGGTGCCGTGGGCGCAGGCAATCATGACAGTTTCGTGCGACATGTTCAGTGTCCTTTCAAGAAGCTCGTGGTTTGACAATTTACGGCACCGGGTGGGCTGGCCATAGGCCATGTTGCGTCAGGAGACATCGCCCGCAGCCACTCTCAGCCGGTGGGCGGCCGCATTGCTGATTCCCACGGCCGAGACAAGGCCGCCCAGCAGAAAAAACACCGCCGTAATGACCATGACGCGCTTGAAGGAGCCATAGTCCAGGACCCCGCCCAGCATGACCCCGGCAAGTGCCACCGCTATCAGCCCGGCAACCCGGGAAACAGCATTGTTGATGGCCGAGCCGATGCCGCTTTGATTCACCGGCACGGCGCCAAGGATGGCTGCCGTCAAGGGCGCCACCGTGATCGAAAGCCCCACGGCAAACACCACCTGGCCGGGCAGGATCTGGAGCCAGAAATTGAACGGAACGGCCACCGACGCCATCAGCAAATAGCCCGCACCTGCCACCATGGGCCCGGCAGCCATGAACAGCCGGGGCCCATATCTTCCCGCCAGCGCCCCGAACGGCCCGGCCAGGAGAAGCGAGATGATGGCCACCGGCAAGGAGGCAAGCCCGGCCTGGGCTGCCGTGAATCCGGCGATTTCCTGCAGAAACAACACCAGCATCAGCTGCCCGAGGGACAGCCCCGCATAAACAAACGTGGTGGCGATGTTGCCGATGCCAAAGTTGCGGATCCGGAACAGCCCAAGGGGCATCATGGGGGCCGGCGCACGCTTCTCCCACCACAGGAACGCCGCCAGCGACGCAAGCCCCACGGCAAACGGCAGGAACACGGCCGGATTTGCCCAGCCCAGCCGGTCCTGCTCGATCAAGGCAAACACAGTTCCGGCAAGTCCGACGGCGGCCAGCACCGCCCCGAGGGAATCGACCCGTTTGGCTGGGCGCACCCGGGCGACGGGCACGGGGGCGGGCACGGTCGCCGTCGTACCTGTCACCGCCGGACCGGGCACCACCGTACCGCGCACAACAGGACCTGGGAGCGCAAGCCCCCGCAGCAGAAGCAGCGTGGCGGCGATGGGCAGGACGTTGATGGCGAAGATGAGCCGCCAGCTCGCGTAGTCCACGAGCAGCCCGCCCACCAGCGGGCCGGCCAGGAATGCCGTGCCGGTCCAGGCGGTCCAGGAGCCGATCGCCTTCCCCTGCGCGGGACCCCTGAATGTGGAGGTGATCAGGGCAAGCGAACTGGGCACCAAAAGCGCGGCTCCGGCACCCTGCACCGCCCGGGACACAATGAGAAAAGGCGCACTCGGAGCCAGCGCGCAGGCCAGTGAGGCAAGGCCAAAGATCAGCAGCCCGGCGCGCAGGATCCGCACACGGCCAAAAGTGTCGGACAGCGAGCCAGCCACCAAGATTAACGAGCCAAGCGCCAGCAGGTACGCGTCCACAACCCACTGCTGCGTCGTGATGCCGCCGCCCAGGTCCCGGGTCATGGCGGGCAGGGCGACATTGACGATGGCGCCGTCAAGAAACGCGACAAAGGAAGCCAGGATGGCCACCCACAGAACACGGCGCGGCAAGCGTTCCATGGCGGCTCAGTTCCTCTTGGCGAACGCCGTGCGCAGTGAGAGCTTGCGGGAATACTCGATGGATCCGTAGCGGAACAGGTGCACGGCCACGCGCAGGGCAATGACCCCAAAGACAAAGAGTTCGGCAATCACGATTGCCGCCGAGACACCGCTGAGCGAGCCGAAAGCGTTGCGCAGCATCGCCGTGATGGGCGCCGTGAACGGGAAAAACGTGAAGATCTGCACTATGACCGACCCCGGGTCGCTGACAACCATCGTCACAATGTAAAACGGGATGAACATCATGATCATCACGGGTGCAAACACCGCGCTGGCATCCTTGGCCGTGGGCATGACGGCGCCGATGCCCACCAGCACCCCCGTGAACAAGATGAAGCCGCCGGTGAACAGCAGCGCCCCCACCAGCATCGGCAGGAACTGGAACTTCAGGTTGGAAAGGTCAAAGTCGGGCATGGCCAGCTGCTCGTGGAAGAACACATAGCCGAGCACCATCGGTGCGGCAAACACCAAGGCCTGCAGCGCACCCACCAGGAACAGTGAAATCACCTTGCCGACCACCAGCGTTGTGGGGTTCAGGGTTGTCAGGATCATCTCGGTGACCCGGTTTTCCTTCTCCTCCAGCGTCGACGCCAGCATCTGGTTGGCGAGCAGGATGATCACCACGTAAAACAACACCAAAAACAGCAGCGGCGGCACCACGGTTTCCAATCCCCCCGACACCTGGCCCGCCTTGAACGTCTGCGATTCGGTGCTGAAATTGCCTTGGACCGCCGCAGTCAGTTCCGCCGAACCAACCTTTTGCTGGGCGGACAGCACCACGAGCTGCTTGGCCACGGCGTCGTACGTGCCGTTCTTGAAGATGCCGTGGTCGGTGCCAAACACCAGGACCGGGTCTTTCGCCAGGCTGGCGGGGAAGCTGAAGTAGGCGTTCAGGCTGCCTTCCTTGACCCGTTCGACGGCGGTGCCCGGCTCCTTCTCCACCGAACCTCCCATGGACTTGGCGATCGCCGGGTCAATCAAGGCTGAGGCATCGGTGTAGCTGAACTCAAGGGTTTGGCTTTTCTGGGCCGCGGTGCGGGACTGCGTGGAAGAACTGCTGGCAAAGACCAAGCCAAAAACGATGCCCAGGAGCACGGGAATCGCCAGCGTGGCGATCCAAAAACGGCGTTTCTTCACCGTCCGGACAAACTCAAATTGCACCACCGTGCCCAGATTGTGCCGGGCCATGTCAGCCCACCCGCCCTGCAGCTGCGGCGGCAGTTTCCTTGGCCGCCTCGCCGTAGACCTGGATGAAGATGTCGTCCAGGCTGCGCTTGGCTGCCGTAAAACCACGCACCACGACACCGGCCAGGACAAGGTCCTTCAACACCTCGGATTCGTCCACGGTCTCTGCCAGTGACAGTTCGGCGTAGTTGGTCTCCTGCAGGGTGATTGCATAGTGCGGCGATGCCGGAATGGCACCGGAATGCTTCAGCCTGATGGTCCTGCCGCCAAATTGGTTTTGCACCTCGTCAATGGTCCCGTACGCCTCGGAGCGGCCGTCCTTGAGGAGGATGATGCGGTCGCAGAGCCGCTCAACCTCCTCCATCTGGTGGGTGACCATCATGACGGTGGCGCCGGCTTCCTTGCGTTCCTCGATAATGTCCATCAGCAGCCGCCGGTTCACCGGGTCAAAGCCCTTGGTCGGCTCATCAAGGATCAACAACTCGGGCTCATTCATGATTGTCACGCCCAATTGGATCTTTTGCTGCTCCCCGCCCGACAGCTTGTCCACGCGCACATCAGCCTTGTCGGCCAGGTCGACCCGGTCCAGATACTGCCGCGAAAAGTTTTGTGCCTCTTGTTTCGAAAGTCCCTTGAGCCGGCCAAAGTACGTCATCACATCCAGCACCGATTCCTTTTTGTACAGCCCTCGCTCCTCAGGCAGGTAGCCGAGCCGGGAACCAAAGTCGTCGCCGAACACTTTCCCGTTGATCTCAAGGGTTCCCGCAGTCGGCCGGTAGATGCCCAGCAGGGCCCTGATCGTCGTCGTCTTTCCACTGCCGTTGCTGCCCAGAAAACCAAAGGTTTCCCCGCGCGCAACATCAAAGGACAGCCCCTCAATGACTTTCTTGGCTCCGAAGTGCATGTGGAAGTCGTGAATGTGGATCAGCGGCTGTGCGACGGTCATCTTGCCAGCGTAGTCACAAACAGCCTCCGTGCGACAGGCATTTTGCCCGCCTTCCGTGCAGGTCTTAGGCTTGGCGCTGACCCCACCTTCCGGCCGCCGACCCACGATTGCCATCCATGACCATTGACCTGCCGCTGCTCCTGGACCTTTTGGGCGTCTTCTTCTTCGCCGTCTCCGGCAGTTTGCTGGCGGCCCGCAAGGGTTTCGATCTGGTGGGCTCGGTGTTCCTGGGCTCCATGGTGGGCCTTGGCGGTGGCATCGTGCGGGACGTGATCCTCGACCAGGGACCTCCGGCCGCGTTCGAGAACCAGCTGTATCTGCTGCCTCCCCTGGCCGCGGCGGCGCTGGTGTATTTCACCGTGCAAAATGTGCAACGCAACGCCCGGCTGCTGCTCATGTTCGATGCCGGCGGGCTGGCCCTGTTTTGCGTCACCGGTTCCGTGAAAGCACTGGATGCGGGAATGAACCCGGTCGCCGCCATCCTGCTGGGTGTCACCACGGCTGTCGGCGGCGGCTTGCTCCGCGACATCTCGGCCAATGAGGTGCCCAAGCTTTTTGACCCCAAGGACCTGTACGCAATTCCTGCCTTCGTCGGCGCCACCCTGGCCACCGGGCTCTGGTCCATGGGATGGCTGAACCTCCCCACCGGAACCTTGGCCGCCGTCGTTGTCTTCCTGCTGCGCCTGCTGAGCCTGCACTATGGCTGGCATGCACCGCTGGCGGCCCGGAGCTGGGCACCGCGGCTGCCGCGTCACGGCTAGAATTGGAGGCACCGCATCATCGCCTTGCACGCCAATTTTCGGAGATTTGAATGTCTGACATGTTCCTAGAGAAGTTCCGCGCCCTGGTCCCCATGTATCTGGAGGGGACGTGGCAGGAAGCCGACGGCATTGCCCTGGCAGACCTTGACGCGGTCTTTGACGAATTGCGGATCACTGTTCCGTTGGCGCTGCGCGAATTCCTGCACGCACTGGGCAATTGCGAAGAACTCATGGAGGCCTACTACTACTTCTGGGACCCCGAAGAACTTGAAATCGAGGATGGTTACCTGTTGTTCCTTGAGGACGAGGACGAGGCCTACACCTGGGGCATGCTTGCCGACCAGGCCGATGTCCCGGATCCCATTGTGTGGCGCCGCAACAACGCCACCGGTGAATGGATCAACGAAGAAGGCACCTTCAGCGAGTTTGTGTTCGACATGCTCGACTGGGTGTTCGGCGACGAGGACTGACCTCCTGCAACTGGACCGGCCGGACTATGGGAATATTCCTCCGGTAGCGGTAGCGTGGGTTCATGGACGCACATGAGCCGTTAAACGCATTGATTCCCAATCCGGCCGAGGTTGCGGGCCTCGTGGAAAAACTGGTCGAGGGCATGTGGCCCCGCTCTGATTTTGACCGCAAGGCCTGGTTCGAGCGCCTGGGGTTTACCTCCGGTGCCTGCTGGGACGACGCCGCCACGGCCCCGACCGTCACGCACTATGCCCTGCGCACACGATTGACAGGTGAACTGTCTTCGTCGTGGACCTCCTACAGCGGCCGCTTCCTTGGCATCAGCCTGCAGCTGTATTCCTCCATGGAAACGGACAACCCCTCCACTCGGCAGGGCTTTGAGGACATCCGCAGCCAGCTCACCACCCTTTACGGGGAAGCTGCCAATCCGTGGCACGACCCGGTGGTCCCGGCCGGTGTGTGGAACGTCAACGGCCGCCGGATCGTGATCCGCTTCTTCAACCTCCAGCACAGCGGCATGCTGCTCAGCGTTGACGACGCCGGCCTGGCCACAGCGTCCGAGGCTGAAGCACGACGCCGGAACGCCCCGTCGCACTGGAACGACAGCGAAGAGCGTGTCAGCCCCTTCAACCTGCCGGGCTGGGGCGCCGGACCGAAGGTTCCGATCGATCCTGCCGTTCATTGAGGATCAGCCTCTCCGTCGACCTGCCGGCAGCTCTCTCTGCGTCCCTGGCGCCTTGACACACCTGAACGCTGCCTTGAGACAAGGGGGCCCGGCCGGAATTTGTTCCAACCCGGCGCGAGAGCACACGAAACGTCGCTAAGGCCGGCCATAGCGACGTTTCGTGTGCTCTCGCGTCGCTGCAGGCGCCCCCTCGGGCTGGTTTCGACGTCGAATTGCCCGCGGCCGCCCATTTTTTGTGTTTTACAGGGATCAAGGCCGCCGTTGTCCACAGATCTGCCCGTTTGTCGCGGTTCCATCCCTGCAGCGGCCCAATTTGCGTCCTACTGGACGTATGAGAAGACCATCGCCGCTGCCACTTCATCTTGCCCAACGCCCCTTCACCTTGGCGCAGGCCCGCCAAGCACGCGTCTCCGTCCGGCGCACCCGGGCCAAGGACCTATGGACCCCGAGTCAGGGCATCAGGGTCCCCCAAAACGCTGACTGCGGGTTGCTTGACAGGTGCCGGCCATACACGGCGGTGACAGAACGCAGCGTGGTCAGCCACATCACGGCGGCGAAGATCCATGGCTTTTATCTGCCATCCCGGTTCAATGCCGTCAATACATTTGACCTATCCACGCCCAAGGGAAGCGCACCGCCCCGGCGGAAGCACGTCACGGGCCACCGCTTGCAGCTCGCGGCGTCCGATGTTGTTGTCACAGGAGGGGTTCCGGTAACGTCCGCCGCACGGACCCTGCTCGACATCGCACCGCTGCTCACCCTTGACGAGCTGGTGGTCATTGGCGACCAGCTCGTCTGTTCCCACCGAAGGTACAACGGGTGGGTCCAGACTGCCATCGTTGACATTGACGCCTTGAATGCCCGCGTTGCCCAAAACGCAGGAGCCCGGGGAATGCGCAAGCTCCGTGCTGCCATGGAGCTGGTCAGGGTCGGGGCCGATTCGCCTCCGGAAACCCGGCTGCGCTTGATCATCCACAGGTCACAGCTGCCGAATTTCGAGCCAAATGTCAAGATCACCGACGCGGCCGGCAACTCACTCGTGGAACCTGATCTGGCCTGCCCCGAATACAAGACGTGTGCGGAATACGACGGTGAGCACCACTTTTCGCCCCAGCAGCAATCCAAGGATCACGACCGGAACTTCATCACCGGGTCCTTGGGGTGGCACCAGGTCGTGATCAACAAGGACGATATGCGATGCGGGGAGCTCATGGTGGTGACAAAAATTGCACGGATGCTTGTGCGGGGCGGGTGGCCGGATCCAGACAACCTGGCCGGCCAGTCCCTTCTGGGAGCGCTCAACACGCGCAAGGACTTCGGCTAGGCCGGCGGCTTCACCCCCACGACACTGACCGCGCGGTCAGTGTCCACCAAACGTCCCCATGGACGCTCAATGCGACGTTTCCTGCGCTCTCGCGGAGACTCCCCGCCGCAACGAGCCGCAAACGGGGGCCTACACGTCGCGGGAGACGACCGCCTCGGCGAAGTTTGCCAGTGCTGTCTTCACAATGCCCTCGGGCATCGGCACCAGGGCGGCGATGGCTGCCTTCGACCATTCACGGGCCACGGCCCACGATTCAGCTGTGACAGGGTGCTCGCGCAGGGCCGTCACGGCCGCGGCCAGTGCTTCGTCGCTGGCCAGGTCGCCGTCGACAAGCTCAAGCACAGCTGCGGCGTCGGCATCTCCGCCGGAAGCGGCATTGCGCAGCAGCAGCACCGGCAGGGTCGGCACGCCTTCGCGCAGGTCGGTGCCCGGGGACTTGCCGGAGACCTGTTTCAAGCCCGTCACGTCAATGACGTCGTCGGCCAGTTGGAAGGCCATCCCGACTTTTTCGCCGTACTCCAGCAAAATCTGCTGAATCCCTTCCTCAACCCCGGCAAAGATCGCCCCGAGCTGCCCCGAAGCGGCAACCAGGGAGCCGGTCTTGTCGGCGATGACAGACAGGTAATGCTCGATCGGGTCTTCGTCTTCGCGCGGACCCACCGTTTCGTGCAGCTGGCCAAGGCACAGGCGCTCAAAGGTGCGGGCTTGAATGCCCAGCGCCTTGGCACCCAGCTCGGACACCAGGATGGAGGCGCGGGCAAAAATGAGGTCCCCGGTCAGGATTGCAACAGTGTTGCCCCAAACTTCGTGGGCCGTGGGGGCGCCGCGGCGGTAGGGCGCGGAATCCATGACGTCGTCGTGGTAGAGCGTGGCAAGGTGCGTCAGTTCAACCACGACGGCGGCCTGCACCACTTCCTTCCGGCCCGGATCCCCCAGGTGGGCGGCAAGGAGCACCAGCAGCGGGCGGATGCGTTTGCCGCCTGCTTCAACCAGGTGGCGGCTGGTGGCGTCGGCCAGCGGGTCCGAATGGGCAATGGCTTCCCGCAGCACTTTCTCCACCCTGGCCAGACCCATGGCGATCGAGGGGCCCAGATCCGGGTCCTCGGCCACGGCTGAAAAACCGGACGGCAGCTGCAGCCCGGTGGCGATCGCCATGGTGCTGGGGTTGGGGTCGTACGATTCAGGGTGCCCTTGACCGGCGTGGGTCCAGCTATGGTTCGCGGAAGTAGTCACTGCTTAACACTAACTATTGGTAGGGATTGTTGCTTGGATGTGCGGGTGCTGTCCTGATTGCTGGTCGCGGGGACCAGCTTTTCCAGTAGATGAATCACTCTATCCTCAAAACCCCGTTCGTCCGCGTCGGTGAGGTTGGCCATCAGCCGCACCACAAAACGCATCAACACCGGCACCGGCATGCCCGTGCGCAGGGCCAGTTTCATGATGCCGGGATTGCCGATCAGGGACGCGAAGACCCGGCCCAGCGTGAAGTGGCTTCCCCACTGTTCGCGGACGAAGCCGCTGTAGCCGGACAGAGCGTGGTTGGCGGCCAGCCGCGAGTTTGTCCCTGCCGCCCTGACAATGAACTCCGCCGCGAACCGTGCAGATTCCATGGCGTAGGAGATGCCCTCGCCGTTGAAGGGACTGACCATCCCGCCGGAGTCCCCGAGGAGCATCAGCCCGTCGGAATAGTGGGGCGTCCTGTTGAAGCCCATGGGCAGTGCGGCGCCGCGGATCGGTCCCACCTGGTTTTCCGGGGTGAAGCCCCACTCCGCCGGCATGGCCGCCGTCCAGTCGCGCAGCACCTTGCGGTAGTCCAGCTTCCCGAATTCCTTGGAGGAATTCAGGATGCCCAGGCCAACATTGGACGTGCCGTCCCCGACGCCGAACACCCAGCCGTAGCCGGGCAGCGTCTTGCCGGGCTGTCCCGACTGGGAGGACGCCGTCAGTTCCAGCCAGCCTTCCATCCACTCGTCGTCATGCCGGGGCGAGGTGAAGTAGGTGCGGTAGGCGACGCCCATGGGCCTGTCGTCGCGCTTTTCATGCCCCAGAGAAACGGCGGTACGGGTGGAGTTCCCGTCGGCGGCAAGCACGACGTCGGCATGGAAGTCAGCGGTTTCGCCCGTCTTCCGCCCGGCCACGTCCAATACCGACGCCCTGGCACCGACGACAGTTCCGGCGTCGTCCGTCAAGGCGGTTGTGACGGAGTGGCCCTCAAGGATCACGGCGCCGGCAGCCCTGGCATGGGCGGCGAGCGACTCGTCGAAGCCCAGCCGGGTGCGGATCAGGCCGTAGCTGGGAAAGTTGCTCAGTTCCGGCCAAGGCACCTCGATTTGGCGGCCGCCGGCGATCAGGCGCAGGCCCTTGTTGCGGCGCCAGCCTTCGGCGGGGTCGTGCGGCAGGCCCATGAGCTGCATTTCACGCACGGCCCGCGGGGTGAGTCCGTCGCCGCAGACCTTTTCCCGCGGGAAGCGGGTCTTTTCCAGCACGGTGACCTCGATCCCGGCGGTGGCCAGGTGGTAGGCGGCCGTGGATCCGGCGGGGCCGGCACCTACGATCAGTACCTTCACGGTGGGTGGGGTTCCTTTATTTGGTGGCGGCAGGGGCGGGGGCCGCCACCTGCATGGGCTTGACGGCCCGGTGCACCGCAACGATGCCGCCGGACAAATTCCTGTAGGCGACGCTTTCCCAACCGGCTTCTGCCAGCCAGGTCGAGAGCTTGTCCTGGTTGGGCCACACCCGGATGGACTCTGCCAGGTAAACGTAGGCGTCCGGGTTGGAGGCCACCTTTTTGGCGATCGGCGGCAGCGCCCGCATCAAGTATTCGGAGTAGACGGTGCGGAACGGGGCAAAGGTGGGGTGGGAGAACTCGGCCACGACCAGCTTGCCGCCCGGTTTGGTCACGCGCAGCATCTCGCGCAGCGCCTTCTTCGGGTCCATGACGTTGCGCAGCCCAAAGGAAATGGTGGCGGCGTCAAAGGAGTTCTCGGCGAAGGGCAGGTTGGTGGCATCCCCGGCGATGAAGTCAATGTCGGGGCGCCGGCGCTTGCCAACCTTCAACATGCCAACCGAGAAGTCGCAGGCAACCACCGACACGCCGGCGTCGGCAAACGGTTCGCTGGAAGTGCCCGTGCCTGCGGCCAGGTCCAATACCCGTTGGCCGGGCACGGCGCCCACGGCGTCCACCACGATGCGGCGCCACCGGCGCGTCTGGCCCATGGACAAAATATCGTTGACGATGTCGTATTTTGGCGCCACGTCGTCAAACATGGCGGCCATTTCTTCCGGACGCTTCTCCAAGGATGCACGGTTCACCCCCTTAGTGTCTCAAACTTTGCCCAGCTTCGCGCATTGGCCTGCACCGCTTGTGGGCCATCACACCGCCGCTGCACCTCCGTTGGGTGCCCGGGCGAGTAATCTGGACTCATCATGACTGCTTCCTTGGGCACCCCTTCGCTGCGCACACTCACCCTGGCCCTGGATCCAGCCACGCTGGCGGGCCTTGGCGTGACAGGTCCCGCCGGCCTGTTGGGCGCGGCTTCCGACGAGGGCCCGCTGTGCTGGCTGCGCCGCGGCGAGGGCCTGCTGGGCTTTGGCGAGATCGCCACCTTCACGGGCTCCGGCCCCGGCCGTTTTTCCGACGCCGAACAGTGGTGGAAGGAGCTGCTGGCCCCCGCCCACGTCGACGATTCCGTGCGCATGCCGGGCACCGGCGCCATGGCCTTCGGCTCCTTTTCCTTCTCAAAAAGGAGCGCGTTCGACTCTGTCTTGATCGTCCCCGAGCTCGTGGTCGGCTTTGTTGACGGAACCGCCTGGCTCACCCAGCTGAGCCTCGACGGCACGGTTCCCACCCCGGAGTCTGCCGTGGCGCTCCTGCGCGCAGCGGCCGCCGGGTCTGCCTCAGCGGAAAGTTCGACGCCGGGCCCCGCCTCCGCGGGCACCGTGCGTTCCGGGGCTCTCACCGAAGCGGAATGGATGGAATCCGTGCGCGCCGGAGTGCAGGCCATCGCCCGCGGCGGGCTGGAAAAGGTGGTTTTGGCGCGGGATGTCGTGGCAACGCTGGCAGAGCCCGTGCAGAGGGTTTCAATTCTGCAACGATTGGTGCGCCTTTACGACGAATGCTGGACCTACGGCGTGCGTGGCCTGGTGGGTGCGACACCCGAAATTTTGATCAAGGTTGACGGCTCCACAGCGCAGGCACGGGTGCTGGCAGGGACACTTGACCGCGAGGACGAACCCGCCGGTTCCACCGGCTTCGCCGACACCGTTTTGGGCGGCTCCGCCAAGCAGCGGCAGGAGCATGACTTTGCCGTTCGGTCCCTGACCCGGCAGCTGGCACCGTTCGCCACCGACCTCTCATTCCCGGCCGAGCCCTTCATTTTGGAGCTCCCCAATGTTTGGCACCTGGCTTCCGACGTCAAGGCTGAGCTGGCCAGCTCCAACGGCCACCTGCCCACCTCGCTGGCCTTGGTTGAGGCCCTGCACCCCACGGCCGCGGTCTGCGGGACACCGCGTGAAGATGCCGGGCAGCTCATTTTGGAACTGGAGAAGATGGACCGGGGGCCCTACGCCGGGCCTGTCGGCTGGCTCGACGGGGCGGGCAACGGCGAGTGGGGCATCGCCCTCCGCGGGGCCATGCTGGAAGGGGACCGCAACGTGCGCCTGTACGCCGGCGCGGGCATTGTGGAGGCGTCCGATCCGGCGGCGGAGCTTGCCGAAACGTGGGCGAAATTCAGGCCCATGCTGCAGGCCCTGGGTCTGCCCAACCATCCATAACCCAGCCTCCCGTGTCCGGAGTTTCAGACACCGGCGGTCCTGTGCGCCTTGCATGCGGCGACTTTAGGTTGTTCAATGGTGAAACATTGTTCACCGTGATGCAAATCACCCAGCGCTAGACTATATTCCATCTATGCAGTGCTCCAAGTACGCAGTGCTTCAAGAAACAAAGGGACAACAATGCAAATCTCAACCAAGCTGACAGTACGCATGGCCGCCATTGCGGCCGTCGCAGCATTGGCACTGACAGGATGCACAACAGCATCTCAGGATGGCGGCACGGAAGGCAGCGGAGGAGCATCGCAGCCTGCCGCGTTTGATCCCACCACCGTGGCCAAGGACGACGCCCTGATCGCGTTGCTGCCCGCCTCCGTGAAGGACAAGGCCACCCTCACAGTGGGCTCCGACACGTCCTACGAGCCGGCCGAGTTCCTGGACAAGGACGGCCAGACGCCCATCGGCTACGACGTGGACATCGCCAAGGCGATCGCGGCCACCCTGGGCAAGAAGGCCGAGGTCCAGACAGCGGATTTCTCCTCGATCCTGCCCAAGCTGGGAACCGTCTACGACCTGGGCCTTTCATCCTTCACCATCACTCCCGAGCGTTCGGAGGCAGTGAACTTTGTCAGCTACTTCAACGCCGGCGTCATGTGGGCTGTGCAGAAGGGCAACCCCAAGGCCATCAGCATGGATGACCTGTGCGGGAAGAAGATTGGTGTGCAGACCGGCACCGTCGAGGAAGATCCCGATGTGAAGGACCGTTCCGCCAAGTGTGTTGCCGACGGCAAGCCGGCCATCGAGATCGTGTCGCTGAAAAACCAGACAGACGTCACCACGCGTCTGGTCGGCGGCACCATTGACGCCATGAGTGCCGACACCCCCATCATCAACAACGCCTTGGCCAAGACCAACGGCCAGTTGGAAACCCTGGGCGAAGCCTACGACTCCGCCGAGCAGGGCATCGCCATCGCCAAGTCCGACACCGAGTTTGCCGGAGTGGTTGAAAAGGTCATGAACAAGCTCATCGAAGACGGCAGCTACACCAAGATCCTCACCACCTGGAACAACCAGGACGGCGCCTTGAAGGCAGCCGTGCTGAACCCGGCGGCGGGCTAGCCGTTGAGCCGCATCAAGTCACGCCGGCCCTCCACCCGCCCGGGTGCCGACGTGGAACTGATTGACGCAGTTCCCGTCCGGCATCCGTGGCGGTGGGTCGGTGCCGCCGTCATCCTTCTGGCGGTCATCCTGGTCATCCAGTCGATGACCACGAACGAGAAGTTTTACTGGGGAACCTTTAGAACGTATCTCTTTGACGTCCTGGTAATCCAGGGTGTGGGCTGGACGCTCATCCTGACAGTTACAGCCATGGTCATCGCTATCGTGTTGGCGATCCTGTTGGCCTTCATGCGCCAGTCGGACAACCCATTGTTCAGGTATGTGTCCTGGGTCTGGGTCTGGTTCTTCCGTGGCACACCCATTTATACGCAGCTCCTGTTTTGGGGTTCCGTCGGAGCCTTGTATCCCAAGATCATTGTTGGTGTGCCTTTTGGGCCGGAATTGTTCTCCTGGGACACGGCCACAGTCATCAATGCCACAGTTGCCGCGATCGTCGGCCTGGGCCTGAACGAATCGGCCTACCTGGCCGAGATCTTCCGGGCAGGGCTGAAGTCCGTGGACAACGGGCAGATGGAAGCGGCCGAGGCGCTCGGCATGCGCAGGTCAAAGGTCATGTGGCGGATCATCCTGCCCCAGGCCATGCGGGTCATCATCCCGCCGACGGGCAACGAGACGATCGGCATGCTCAAGACCACCTCGCTGGTGTTGGCCGTCCCGTTCACCCTCGACCTGACATTTGTGACCAACGCGCTGGCAAGCCGCACCTTCCTGCCCATCCCCCTGCTCATGGTTGCCGCGTTCTGGTACCTGTTGATCACCTCGGTGCTGATGGTGGGCCAGTACTATGTTGAGCGGCATTTTGGCAAGGGTGTTGACAACGTCATGAAGGCTCCTGTCAAGGCGACCGCGGCAGCTGCTGCGGCCCATGCCAACCCTCCCCGCACCGACGGAACCACTGAAGGCGGGACACCATGACCGACACCACCTCATCAACAAAGCAGGCTCCCGCCGGCGTAAAACCGCTGGTGGAGATTCAGGGCGTCCATAAATTCTTTGGCGACCACCACGTGCTCCAGGGCATCAACATGACAGTGCAGCCGGGTGAGGTGTCGGTGATCATCGGCCCCTCGGGTTCGGGGAAATCCACGCTCCTGCGCTGCATCAACCTTCTGGAAACCATCAGTGCGGGGCGCATCTACGTCCACGACGAGCTGATTGGCTACAAGGAGGTCAACGGCAAGCTGCACGACCTGAACACCAAGGCGATCGCGGGCCAGCGCCGGGAAATCGGAATGGTGTTCCAGCGTTTCAACTTGTTCCCGCACAAAACTGCCCTGCAAAACGTGATCGAGGCGCCCACCCAGGTGAAACGCCAGTCCAAGGCGGCAGCCCGGCTGAAGGCCCATGAGCTGCTGGAAATGGTGGGCTTGTCGGACCGCGCCAACTTCTACCCGGCACAGCTTTCCGGCGGGCAGCAGCAGCGTGTTGCCATTGCCCGGGCACTGGCCATGGAACCGGAGCTGATGCTCTTTGACGAGCCCACATCGGCACTGGATCCAGAGCTTGTGGGCGATGTCCTCGAGGTCATGAAGAACCTGGCCAAGTCGGGCATGACAATGATTGTGGTGACCCACGAGATTGGCTTTGCCCGCGAGGTCGGTGACACCCTGACCTTCATGGATGCCGGCGTGGTCGTGGAAAGCGGCAATCCGCGGGACATCATCGCCAACCCGCAGCATGACCGGACCAAGGAGTTCCTCAGCCGCGTCCTCTAATTCCACGCGGCCCCAGCAGCCCGCAGCAGTCGTTGAGAATTGCCGAATCACCACCGGCGTCCGGCCACCGCTGCGGGCTGCATTGCTGTGTGTGTCCCGCTCCCCGCCGAGGCGCTCAGTTGCGCCCCAGTGCGGACGCGATGCGGGCGTGGAGTTCCCGCAGGCCCCCGCGGCTCGCCGAGACCTCCACGATGCAGCATCCCTGGACAGGTGCGGCGAGCGCGGCGTCGAGCTCGGCCGGGGTGCGCACCAGCGTGTGGCCCCAGCCGTAGGCTTCCGCCAAGGCACCCAGCTGCACCGTGTGTGGTGTGCCAAAGAAGCGTTCGACGGCGGAGGCGTAGTTGGGTGCCTGCGCCAGGGTTCCGTGCTCCAGGACTGAGAAGATGCCCCCGCCGGCATCGTTGAGCACGATGGCCTGCAAGCTGGGCATCTGCTCGGTGGGGCCGATGTTGAGGGCGCCGGCATCGTGCAGGAAGGTCAGGTCTCCCAGCAGCACCCGGGTGGCCCGGCCCGTGGCCAGTGCCACGCCGGCTGCCGTGGCGACGGTGCCGTCGATGCCGGCCAGGCCGCGGTTGGCGTACACCGTGACATTGTTTTCAGCCGTGGGCCGGCCCGCCAATTCAACGTCGCGGACGGGGTTGGAGGAGCCAAGCATGAGATTGCTGCCCGGGTCCCGCTGTGCCCTGGCCCAGATCGCGCGCGCCACCTGCGGTCCCGTCAGCTCGCCGGCGTCGGCGGTCGTTGCGGCGCCGGCTGCCGTTGCGGCCAGGACGGCATCGAGCGCGGTTTCGGCCCTGTCGGCTGCGTCCTGCCACGCCCGCAGCCAACCGTCGGGGCCGTGCCCGGCGAAGCCGAGCAGTTGGTCCCATTGGGTCAAAACCAATTCGGTGCGACGCCCGGCCTCAAACCAGGGAACGGGCCGCGGCAGGAACAACGCCCGTTCCAGCTCCGTCCGGGCCAGCAGCCGGCTGATCTGCCGCGACAGCGTTGGCCGGCCAAAGAGCACCACCCGCTCGATCGGGTGCGGGCTGTCGGGCCCGAACTGTTCCAGCAGCAGCCGGTAGGGGCCAATGGCGTTGGGCCCGAACCGGGCGTTGGATGACGGCTCCGCCAGCAGCGGCAAACCCAGCATGCGGGCAAAGTGTTCAGCCTCCGGGCCGGCCCCGTGCCCGGCAACGACGACCGTCCGGTGGCTCGTCGACGGCAGGGCTTCCGGGCCCGCCGCAACGGCTCCGGCCACAATGCTGCCAGCCGGTCCGGCACCACCCTCAGCGGGAGCGGCAGCAAGGGGGTCGATAACCGGGAGCAGCCGTTCCCATTCGGAACCGTCAAGGGCAGGCGTCAGCGGGTCGCGGAAGGCCAGGTTCACCTGCACCGGTCCTGCGGGGATGTCCTGCAGCCGGCCGCGGGCAGCACTCAGCGCCGTGGAGACCGCACTGGAGGGGTCAACTCCGGCCGGCACATCCGTGGCAAAACGCACGTGGTCGCCAAAGAGGTCCAGCTGCTGCGTCGACTGGTTTGCACCCGTGCCGCGCAACTCCTCGGGCCGGTCCGCGGAAAGCACCACCAAGGGAGTTCCTGCGTGGTTGGCCTCCATCACTGCCGGCAGGAGGTTGCCGACGGCGGTTCCGGACGTCGTCACAACCGCCACGGCGGCACGGGCGCCAAGGGCCAGGCCCAGGGCCGTGAACCCGGCCACCCGCTCATCTGTGCGGACGTGGATTTTGAGCCTGCCGTCGGCTTCAGCTTCGGCCAGGGCATAGACAAGGGGGGCGCTGCGGGAGCCCGGGGCCACCACAACCTGGCCAACCCCTGCCCGTTCCAGGGCATCGACAACGAAACGGGCGGCATCCATCGAGCTAAGTAAAGTCACAGCCCCAACTCTAGCCACCAGTGCTGACGGCCGTGAGTGGGGGACACTGGCGCTTACAAGAGGGCGTGGCAGCGGCGCAGGCGTTCCAGCCACCAGTCGCGCCGTTCCGCGGTGGCCGCAAACCGGGCCAGCAGTTCCGGGTCGGCCACGACGTCGCGCACTGCCATGCCGCCAACTGCAGCCACCAGGCTGGGCGAGGCCACGTCCGCGGCCATCAACGACACGGTGCCCAGTCCGCAGGCATAAGGCAGCTCCGGCAGGGCGGCGGCGAGCGCCAGGCCGGTGCCGATCCCCACCGACGAGTCGAGTGCCGAGCTCACCACGGCTGGCAGTCCCGCTTCAGCCACAATCTCCAAGGCGCGCCGCACGCCTCCCAGCGGCGCCGCCTTGACGACGATGAGGTCTGCCGCCCCCGCCCGGGCCACCGCCAGCGGGTCGGTTGCCTTGCGGACGCTTTCGTCCGCCGCAATCAACACCGTGCCGTTGAGGGCACTGCGCACAGCGGCCATCTCGGCAATCGTGGCGACTGGCTGTTCGGCGTATTCAAGCCCAAAAACCGACAGCATGCGCAGCGCTGTCACTGCCTGCCCCACCGACCAGCCGCCATTGGCATCAACACGGATCTTGGCCTCGGGCAGCAGGTGCCGCACGGCCCCCACCCTGGCCGCATCCTCCGACAGCGACTGCCCGGCCTCGGCCACCTTGACCTTCACTGTGTGCAGGCCGTCAAAGGCGGACAGCACCTCGGGCACCTGGTCGGCGGAAACCGCCGGAAGCGTTGCGTTGACGGGAATCCAGTTGCGCACCGGTTCGGGGTGCCCCAGCCAGCCGGCCTCCACAGCCGACGCCAGCCACCTGGCCGACTCTTCGTCGTCGTACTCAAGAAAGGGACCAAACTCACCCCACCCGGCAGGACCGTCAAACACCATCACCTCACGGGTTTCCACCCCCCTGAATTTCACCCGCATGGGCAGCGAAACTACATGGGCGGCGGCAACAAGCTGGTCCAGCGGCGGGAGTGAAAACATGTCTTCACTGTAGCCCCAGGGCCGGCCGCCCCGGCGTCAGCAAGCTCCCATGAATCTGTGGGAACCTAGAGGCGATGAATAACCATGCCGCCGCCCACCGCTCAGGCCCGCACCGCCGTGCTGCTGCGCGCCCTGCCGCCTGGCCGTTTGTGCTGGCGGCGTTGATCAGCCTGGCCGGGATGGCTGCCAGCTTCAGGTTTTTCATCAAAACCACCGCTGGCCAATACATGGACGAGTCGGCACTGGTTGAGGCCGCCGTAGCCGGCAGGCGCATTGGCTTACAGGCTTCCCAGGTGCTTGACCTGCTTCCGGCCACGTCCGTGGTCATCGCCGTGCTCGTGATTTTGTTCGTCACACTCGCCCGCCGCCGGTGGAAAGCGGCCGGTTTTGCCATTGTTGCCATGGCCGCCGCGAACCTGTCCACGCAGCTGATCAAGGCCGGGCTGCCCGACCGTCCCGACCTTGGCGTCAACACGCTGGCATTGAATTCGCTGCCGTCGGGCCACAGTACGATGGCTGCCAGCGCCGCGGCCGCCGTGTTCCTTGTCGTTTCGCCGCGGTGGCGCCCTGCCGCGGCGTTTGTTGGCGGCAGCTACGCCGTCGTTGCCGGGATTTCCACGCTGATCAACCAGTGGCACCGGCCCTCCGACGTCCTGGCCGCCTTCTTTGTTGTGGCGTTTTGGACCGCCCTGGCCGCGCTCGTTGTCATGCGGACGGGGCCGGACTGGAATGTGTGGCTGGGCGCGGACGAGCACTGGGCCTCCTCGCGCTGGTGGCCGGGACTGGCCGCGCTGTTCGCCCTGATTGCCGGCGTGGCGGCGGCCTTGATCCTCCGCTCGGTCTCCGGGACCAGCACCACCAGCTATTTTTTGCTCGGGGTCGGCCAGATTGTCGTTGTCGGTTACGGGCTGACGGTGGCCGGCACACTGTTGTTGACCCTGCCGGTCCGACAGCGTTCCCGGAGTCGTTCCCGGCGTTAGCCCTGTGCCCCGCCCGGGTGCGGCTCGTCCTTGAGTGCAGCGGCCAGGGGTTTCCAAAAGTAGGAAAAGTCTTCGTCGGGACCTGTCAGGAGGCGCTGGGTGAACAGCACCGCAATCAGGTCCCGTGACGGGTCCACATAGGCGGTGGTCCCGGAACCGCCGCTCCAGCCGTAGCGGCCGGGGGCACTCCACGGCTCCCTCGCCCCGGTTTGCTGCTCGGCCGTTTCCGGATGGGCCGTTTCCACGGACACCTGCCAGCCCCAGGAAGCGCCGGGTTCCACCATGCCGGCCAGGCCCGCCTTCTGGTCGGCGGTCAGCTGGTCCTTCGTCATTTCGGCGCGCAGTTCGGCGGGGAGCAGGGTGTCGTCGGCCAGGGCCGCCAGGAATGCCAGATAGTCGGGAACGCTGGACACCAGGCCTCCGCCGAACGATTCAAACGGCGGCTGCTGCGAAAATTGTCCGTCGGGTTCATCAAAAACGGCAAGTCCCGCCGTCGTTGGTTGATAGGCGGTGGGCAGTTCGCGGGGGTCGCCGAAAAAGCCGGTGGCGTCCATGCCGAGGGGGCCTGTGATGCGTTCGCGCAGGATTTGGTGCAGCGGGGCCTGGCCGGTCCGGGCCAGCAGCACGGAGAGGATGTCGCTGCCCACGTGGTAGCTCCACCTGGTGCCGGGCTGGTGGGCAAGCGGCAGTGCGCCGATGCGGGACATGTACTCGTCGGCCGTCATGGTGTGCCGGCGGGCTCCGGTAAGCAGGCCGGCGGCGTCCATGGCCCGTGCCAGCGGGGTGTCGTCAAAGGTGACCCCCATGCCGTGGGTGAGGGTCAGCAGCTGCCGGACGGTGATTTCATGCTCAGCCGGGACGGTGCTCTCCAGCGGGGCGTCAGGGCTGGTGAGCACGCGGGGGTAGGCAAGCTCGGGCAGCCACACATCGGCAGGGTCATCCGGTGCCAGGCTGCCGTCGGCAATCATTGACACGGCCAGCGCCCCCGCGACAAGCTTCCCCAGCGAGGCGATCCGAAATGGTGTGTCCGCGCGCATCGGCGCGTCCAGCCCCAGCGTGCGCACACCTGTGGCGAATATTTCAGTGGTCCCGCGGTGCCTGATGCCGGCCACCAGTCCTGGCGCCCAGCCCGAGGCCGTCTTTTCCTCGAGGGCACGCCATACCGGTTCAAATTGTGCGCTCATGATCCCATGATTCGCGGCCGCGCCCCGGACGTCAACAAATTTCTTTCGGCTGCGCTCAGCGCTCGATCGGTTTGTGGCGGGGCACCGAATGTCCCAGCACGGCAGCGGCCGCCAGCCCCAACAGGCCGGTGGCGGCGATGCCGAAGGACAAGGTCACCACCGCCGTCAGGCCGGCAAGGATGGCGGGCCCGCCGGAACCGCCAATGTCCGAGATGAAGCGCCACATGCCCAGAAACTGGGCCCGCCCATGGCGCGGTGCATAGTCGGCGCCCAGGGTCATGATCAGCCCGGACCCGATGCCGTTGCCAAAACCGATCAGCAGGGCCACCAGCAACAGCGACACGGCCCCTGTTGTGAGCGGCATCAGCAGCAGGGAAACGCCCATCAACACCATCGACGGGACGGCAACCCAGGTGCGCCCCTTCCTGTCCATGACCTTCCCGGCCGGATAAAAGACCAACATGTCAATGGCCCCGGACATTCCGTAGATGAGCGAGGTGGCGGCCGGGCTCAAGCCAAGGTTGTCGGCCCACAGGGGCACCACGACCTGCCTGGCGGACCGCACTGCGCTGACAAACAAGATCCCGATCCCCACACTAAGGAAAATACTCTTGTGTGCGGCCATCAGGGAGCGCAGGGTGGGTGCAGGCCCCAAGACCTTGGTGCCATGGTCGCTGACAAGGTCCGGCAGCCAAAGGGCCAGCGCCCCGGCGGCGGCCATGGCAGCGGCGGCCACCCAGTAGGCTCCGACGAGCCCCACCAGGTGAATCACCAGTGCACCAATGAACGGTCCGGCAAACAAGCCGATCCTGCCGACACCGCCCAGCGTCGACATGGCGCGTGCCCGCAGGAACGGCGGAACGGCCTCGGTGAGATAACTTTGGCGGGCCAGGTTGAACACGGCCGAGGCCGCACCAATGAGGAATATCCCTGCCGCAAAGAGCCAGAGTTCGGTGGCAAAAACGCACAGCATGAGGGCTGTCAGGCTCAGGGCCGCCGCCCCGACCATGCCGATCCGCTCACCAAATTTGGCGGTGATCATTGAGGCGGGAATGTTGCTGACCAGCGAACCAATGCCGATCAGGGCCACCACCAGGGCCGCCCCGGCCAGGGACGAACCCATGTCGCGGGCACTCAGTGGAATGACGGGCAGAATCGCCCCTTCACCGATGCCAAACAACAATGACGGCCCAAACGCCGGGATGGCAATGGACCACAGGCTAAAGTCGCCGGGTTTCGAGTTTTTGCTCACTGGCTCCACTGTAGACCCGGGCACCTTCAGCCGGAATCCGGGTGTCGGAATCCGGGTGCCCGGGCTACGCTGGGGCCATGACCCCCACAACTGTGAACTCATCGTCCAAGGCCACCGAATTCCTCCGCCTCCACCAAGCCCCGGAAGTCCTGCAGCTGGCCAATGTGTGGGATGTGGTCAGCGCCAAGGTCATTGCCGACCTCCCCGGCACCCGGGCCCTGGCAACGGCCGGACACTCGATCGCCGCGTCCCACGGCTACGAGGACGGCGAACATATCCCCCTGGCCACCATGCTCGAGGCCGTGGGCCGCATCGCTGCAGCCACTGAGCTGCCCGTCACTGCGGACCTGGACCGTGGCTATGGAAATCCGGGCGAAACAGTCCGCAGGGCCGTTGCGGCCGGCGTGGTGGGCGCCAACATCGAAGACCAGATGATTCCGCTGCCCGAGGCCGTGGCCCGCATGAAGCAGGCCGCAGACGCCGGGGCTGCCGAGGGCATTGACTTCGTCTTGAACGCCCGCACCGACGCGTTCCTCCTCGGCGCGGACAAGGACCCCGCCGAGGTGCTTGCGGCCGCCATCGAGCGGGGCCGGGCCTTTTTGGATGTGGGCGCCTCCTGCGTCTTTGTCCCCGGCAAGCTCGACGAACCCACAGTGCAGGCACTCGTGGCCGGCATCGGGCATGGAAAGGTGAGCGTCATCAACGTGCCGGGTTCACTCACGCCGGCCAAGCTGCAGGAGCTGGGCGTCGCCAGGATCTCCTACGGCCCGTGGATGCAGCGCGTCGCCCTCACCGCCCTGGCCGACGCCGCCACCGCACTGATGGACAACGGCGCCCTGCCGGAAGGCACCCGGCCCTTGAACTGATCCCCGGTGCGGGTGTACCGCCTTAACCTGCGACGATTGACCCATGACGTCCTCCTCCGCTGCCCATCCTGTTGTCGACCAATCTGCCATCGCGGCACAGGAGGCGCCCGCGGTCAACGGGCTGATCTTCACAGTGGCAGGCCTCGGGGCACTGTTCTCGGGGCTGCTGTTGTTCCTGGGCTCCGGCAACCCCGCCGCCATCAGCACGCCCGTGTTCGTTTTGGCACCGCTGATTCCGGCCATCTGTGCCGTGCTGCTCTGGCTGCCGCTGTCCCTTACACGCAGGACTGTTGCGAGCCAATCCTCCGCAAGCCGGATGGAGGCACGCCGGCAGACCGTCTCGGCGGCTGGGGTCATGGTCATTCTGGGCGCCATCTTCTTCTTTGTCGAGTGGTCGGCACGCTTTGAACTGAGCCTGTACTTTTCCATCATGCTTTTTGCCTGGGGAAGCCGGCTGAAGCACACGCCGCTGAAATGGGCGGCCCTGCCTTACCTCGCCGTCGCGGTTGCCCTGCGCGTCCTTGAATTCCCTGGCGAGGCGCTGCTCCTTTTCATTCTCGGCGCCCTGACAGTTGCGTGGCCGTTCCTTGCCCGCGGCCGCGCCGCAGAAGCCGCCGGCACGCCGGCTGAGCCCGCAGAGCCCGCGGGACAGGCAGCGGTTTAGGAAAACGCCGGGGAGTCCGCAGGGACCAGGAACTTCACTGCCCGGGGCACGATTTCCACCACCGCCGGCAGCGCTGCCACCTTCTCGCCGTCGGCGTAGAGGTTCAACGGCTTGCTGGCACTGATCACCACAGTGCTCCCCCGCGTGAAGCTGACGTTCGACTGCCGCAGGTGGCCGCCCCGGTAGGAGCGCAGAAATGTGGCCGCCACCCCGAGAATTGTGGCCCGGCCCAGGGAGACCACGTCGAGCAGGCCGTCGTCCGCCTTGGCCTGCGGGCAGATCCGCAGCCCTCCGCCGTATTGGCCCACATTGCCGACGGCGACAAGCCAGCCCGGGAAGCTTGTCTCCCTGCCATCCACACCCACTGTCAACGTCACGTTCTTCCATTCCAGGAAGGCCTTGATCCCGCCATACAGGTACACGAACGGTCCCAGGTTCAGGCGCGCCTTGTTGCCGTATTCGTTGGCCAGGCCGTCATAACCGGCGTTGGCCACACCCAGGTAGGGCCGCCCGTTGGCGATCCCCAGGTCGAGTCTGCGCACCGTCAGCCGGTCGAGGCTTCGGACCGCCTTGACCGGGTCAAGTGCCAGCCCCAGCCGCCGCACCGTGTCGTTGCCCCTGCCCCCGGCCAGGGGAAGCACGACGGCGCCCGACTCCCGTGCCCCTGCGGCGGCGGCCCCAAGGAAACCGTCCCCGCCCAGGACAGCCACGAGGCTGCCCGGTGCGGCCGCGCGCGCCTGTGCCGTGGCGTCCGCCAAACCGGCCGTGACCGAAACTTCGAGGGAAAAACCCGCCTCCCGCAAGGCCTGGGCCGTCCGCGGAAGCAGCCGCAGGCCGCGCCCGCGGCCCGACGTCGGGTTGACCAGAAGCAGGGCGCTTCCGCCCGCCACGACGCTCACCTGCCTGCTCCTTCACCAGCGGCCAGCGATGCTGCGAGCGCCAGAATTTCCGCGGCCGGCCCCCGGGCCTTCCTCGCGTCGGCGGGTACGAACCCCAGCCGGGTGCGCCGTTCCAGCAGGTCTTCCACACTGGCGGCCCCTTCCGCCTGCACCGCGAACAGCAGTTCCGCGCCGGTGATGTCCGTCCCGTCAAACAAGGGCTCAGCAAGGTGCGGGAGCTGCCGTCCGAGCGCCTGCACGGCGGCAGCCTCGGTGCCGTATTTCGCCACCAGCCGTGCCGGGGCGGCAACGGCGCCGAGCTGCTGCACGGATCCGGCGCCCACGAGCGGCAGCGTCTTGGTGCGGCAGGGCGCCCCGGTGCCGAGCCGGGAAGTGACGGCGTCAACCGCGTCCTGGGCCATGCGCCGGTAGGTGGTCATTTTCCCGCCGACCACCGTGATGGGTGCACCCGGGACGTCCCGGACCAGGTGCCGCCGGGAAATGTCGGCCGTGCCCCCGGTGTCCGCAGCGCCGTGGCCCTTTGCAACTTCCACCAGCGGCCGCAGCCCGGCAAAGGTGCCCACAACGTCATCGCGAGCCAGCGGCACGGCCAAGGTGGTGTTGACAATGTCAAGGAGGAAGTCGACGTCGTGCTCCGGAACCCGGGGATGGTGCCCGTCGGCCGTGTGGTCTTCCTCGTCGGTGAGCCCGATGTAGGCGACGCCGCCGGGCTGGGGCAGGACGAAAACGTACCGCCCAAAGTGACCCGGCACCGCGACGGTGTGGGCTGCGTGGGGATTGCCCAGCCGCTCCGCCCGGACCACCAGGTGCGTGCCGCGGCTGGGTTTCACGCTCAGCTGCGGTTCGAAATCGGCGCTCCACACCCCCGTGGCATTCACCACGCTGCGGGCCTGGACGCGCACCGGCGCACCCGTCCTGGTGTCAACGGCGTCGACGCTCCCGGCGGTCAATGCCGCAACCTTCACGTCCCGCAAAATGTGCGCACCCAGGCCCGCGGCTGTCCGGGCGACGCCGAGAACCAGCCGGGCGTCGTCGGCCAGCTGCCCGTCCCAGTAGAGATAGCCGCGGCGCAGCGCCTTCCCGTCCAGCGCCGGCACCAAGGCGCCCACCGCGTGGCGGGAGAGCAGCTGGGGGCGCGGCAGCACCGTGCTGCCCAGCCCGGAGAGCCTGCGCAACACGTCGTAAATGACGACGCCGGCCCCGGCCGCCAGACCTTCCCAGACGGGTGCGCTGCGGGCGTCAGGGATGACAAAGGCGAGCGGGTGGACCAGGTGCGGGGCGATCCGGCTCATCAGCCAGCGCCGCTCCACTGCCGATTCCCAGGCGACGGGGAAGTCCATTTTTGCCAGGTACCGCAGCCCTCCGTGGATGAGCTTGGAGCTGTAGCCGCTGGTTCCGGAGGCGAGGTCGCTGCTCTCCAGAAGCGCAACGCTCAGGCCCCGGCTCGCCGCATCCAGGGCCACCCCCGCCCCGGTGATGCCCCCGCCCACCACGGCCACATCCACGGTGTGGCCTGCCACGTGGTCCAGCGAACGCCGGCGCGTTCCGTCATTGATCCAGCTCGGGTTGGCCTGGTTGGCTGTGGCGTCCATGGTCATGTCCCTTTCGGCTCCTCAACAACGCCGCCGGTTGCCGCGGGTGTGAGGTAGCGTTCCAGCATTTTCACCAGTTCCGCCAGCGCGCCGTCGAAGGCGCCCATCTTCAGGAGCACCCGCGAGGACAGGGCAACGCCCTGGACCGCGAGCAGCAGCGTGACTGCGGTGCCCGCCGCCGGCTCAATGCTGCCGTCGTCGGCACCGGTGTCGAGCAGTGCCTGCAGCTGCTCGAGAATGAGCTGCTGGCTCGCCCCGAACCTGTCAGTGACATAGGGGATCAGGAATTCCGGGTCGCGCTCGGCGATCGAGGCCAGCAGCTCCGATGTCGCAAACACCCGCACGCTTTCCACGGCGAAGTGCACCAGCTGCTCGCGTCCGGAGCCGGCGGGCGCGCCCGTCCGCACAGCGCCGGTGTAGCTGCGGAACTCCTCTGTCAGGGCCGCCAGCACGGCGTTCTCCACAGATCCCATGCGGCGATAAAACGTCATGCGGGAAATGCCTGCCCGTTCGGCAATGTCATTGGCCGTGGTGCGCCTGACGCCGTGGAGCACCACCGAGTCCCGGATGGCGGTGAGGAGCTTCCCATCAACCTGCACGCTGGTACGTTGTGACCTCATGTGTCACACTGTATCTCATGGTGACGCATCTCACAGAAGAAATTCCCCGCTCGGTTTGGTACGGCTGGGGTGACCCGGCACGCGCCAAACCCCTGGCACCCGGCGCCCTCGAGTATTTGCGCCGCACGCTCCGGCTGTCCACTGTTGCGCCCAGCCACCCGCCCGTTGACCTGTACGACGTCCGGGTCGGACCGGTCAGCGTTGGGGACGAGGTGCTGGCCGAACTCCGGGCCGTCACGGGGGCGGAGCACGTCTCAACGGATGCAACTGAGCGCATTCTGCACGCCGGCGGCAAGAGCACGCCGGACCTCCTGCGGCGCCGCAGCGGCGACGCGCTCGACGCGCCGGACGCCGTCGTCTTCCCCGGCAGCAGCGAAGAGGTCGGCGAAATCCTGGCCCTGTGCGTGAAACGAAAACTGGCGGTTGTTACGTTTGGCGGCGGCACGTCGGTGGTGGGCGGCGTGGAGCCCCTGCGCGGACGGTTCGACGGCGTCATCACCCTTGACATGCGGCGCATGGACCGGCTGTTGAGCCTTGACCCGGTGTCCCGCACGGCAACGTTTGAGGCCGGCATCAGGGGCCCTGCCATCGAGGCGGCACTGGCCCCGCACGGCTTCACGCTGGGACATTTTCCGCAGAGCCACCAGGAGGCGACGCTGGGCGGCTATGTCGCGACCCGCTCCTCCGGCCAGTCCTCCACCGGCTACGGCCGCTCGGACGAGATGGTCAAGAGCGCCCGCCTCGAGACGCCCGCGGGACCGTTCACCGCCGGCTCCCCCGCACCCGGCACGGCCGCAGGGCCGAAGCTGCTCGACGTCGTCGTCGGCAGCGAGGGCACCCTGGGCGTCATCACCAGTGCCACGCTGAAGGTGTCCCCGGCACCCGCTGACAAGGTCTACGGCGCCTGGTCCTTCCCGTCGTTTGCGGCCGGGGCCGACGCCATGCGCCAGCTCAGGCACGACGGCGCCCGCGGCGACATGCCGCACGTCTGCAGGTTGAGCGACACGGATGAGACGGCGTCAACCTTTAAGCTCGGCGGGTGGAAGACCGGGGCGCTCTCGGGCTACCTCTCGGTCCGCGGCCAAAAGACGCCGGCCCTGGCACTCTTTGTCTGGGAAGGCGAGAGCCGACAGATCCGGGCGCGCAGGCGCCGCAGCGCACGGATCCTGCGCCGGGCCGGAGGCATCCCGCTCGGGCCGCTGCCGGGGAAGGCCTGGGAACACGGGAGGTTCAGCGGCCCGTACCTGCGCGACGAGTTGCTGACCCGCGGCGTCTACGTGGAAACACTTGAAACCGCCGCGACCTGGGGCCGGGTTGAGGAAACCTACAGCAGTGTCCGGCAGGCCATCCTCGACGCCCTGGGACACGACGGCGCGGGTGCCTTCGTCCAGACGCACATCTCCCATGTGTACTCCGACGGCGCCTCGCTCTACTTCACCTTCCTGTCCGGGCTGGAGGAGGACGGCTTGGCGCAAAATGCCCGGGTGAAGGCGGCCGCGTCACAGGCGATCCTTGCGGCCGGCGCCACGATCACCCACCACCACGCCGTGGGAATGGACCATGCCCCCTACCTGGGCGCAGAAATCGGGAGCCTCGGCATCAAGGTGCTGGCCGGCATCAAGGACGCGCTCGATCCCGAGGGCATCATGAACCCCGGCAAGCTCATCCCCGCCGGTTCCCCGCAGCACGCCGCAGCCCCGCAACCCAGCACACCCAGCCCCAAGGAGCAGCAATGAACGGCACCATCGAATCCCTTGCCAATGCAACCGTCCTGATCACCGGAGCCGCCATGGGGATGGGCAGGATGTACGCGCAGCTGGCGGTTGCCGACCACGCCGCCCACGTGGTCCTGTGGGATGTCAACGAGGAGCAGCTGGCGGCGGCGGTCGCCGAACTGGCCGGCAGGGGCTCGCAGATCCACAGCTATGTGGTCGATGTCAGCAAGCTGGAGGCCATCGAGGCAGCCGCGGAGAAGGTGCGCAACGACGTCGGCACCCCCGACATTCTCATCAACAACGCCGGCATTGTGCGCGGCAAGTACTTTTGGGAGCACGACCAGCGCAGCGACATTGCGGCAACCATGGCCATCAACACGCTGGCCCTGATGCACATCACCCGCGAATTCCTGCCGGCCATGATCGAAGGCGGCAGAACGTCCAGGATCGTCAACGTGGCCTCCGCGGCCGGGCTGCTCGCCAACCCGCGCATGAGCGTTTATTCGTCCTCCAAGTGGGCCGTGATCGGGTGGAGCGACTCCTTGCGCCTGGAACTGCAACAGGCGGGCCACGGCCACATCAAGGTGACAACGTTCTGCCCGTCCTACATCAAGACCGGCATGTTTGACGGGGCCCGAGGGCCGCTCATGACCCCGCTCATGGAACCGGCCGCCGTGACGGAGCGCGTGTGGCGGGCCATGAAGGAGGGCACCCCCATGCTGATGATGCCGTGGACGGTGAAACTGAGCACCGCCCTGCGCGGAGTCCTGCCGACCGCCGCCTGGGACGTCGTGGCCGGGCGCGTATTTGGCGTCTACAAGTCCATGGAGCACTTCACGGGCCGGAAATAAGGGGCCAAAAGCTGCGAGGATGGGGCAATCGCCGCCCGCCTCGTGGAGGCCTTTGTACACGGTGAAGATATTCGCCAACCGGGGCGGACGGCCATCGATTTGCTGCCGGCGAACCCCGCTAACGACCCGTGAAACCCGGTTTCCGCTTGGCCGTGAACGCCTCAAAACCCTCCGCATAGTCGGCTGTTTTGGACAGTTCTGCCTGAGCCTTGTTTTCAAGCACGACGGCGTCCCACAGTCCCAGCCGCCGCTCCCGGATCGCTGCCACGAGGGTTTTGCTGGCGTTGAACGCCTGGGTAGGCCCGGTGGCCGCCTTGGCCGCCGCGGCACGGGTGAAGCCCAACAGCCCCTCCCCCGGGATGGCCCGGCTGAACAACCCGGCGGCAACTGCCTCCGTGCCGCTGATCAAATCGGAGGTGTAAATGAGGTCAAGGGTGCGGTGCGCGCCCAGAGTTTCGGTGAACAGCCAGTGCCCGCCCGAATCCAGCGTGGCGCCGAGATTGCCGAACGGGGAACCGATCTTGGCGTTTTCAGCCGCGTAGACCACGTCCGTGGCGATCAGCAGGCCCAGTCCCACACCCAGGCAGGCACCCTGCGCAGCGGCGAAGGTTGGCGCCGGGAAGGTGCTCATCTTCTGCAGGAGCGGGGTCAGGAGCCCGTCAAGGTAGCCGCTGACATCGTCGGCGGCGGCTTCCACCCCGGCAATGTCGCGGCCAGCACAAAACGCCCGTCCGGCACCCCGGAGCAGCAGCGCCCGGACGCTTCCCGGTGAGCCGGCAGCCAGGGTCGCGGCGGCAGCGGCGTCGTCGTACGCCTTGGACAGTTCCGCGAGGGCTGCCCCGTCGAGCGCATTGAGTTTGTGCGGGGCATTCAGGACAATCTCGGCCACGCCGTCGGCAATGCTCAGTTCAATCACGGGAACTCCTCAAACATCGTAGTCAACGCTGACGGCGGGGGTGGTGGGCCGGGATTGGCAGGTGAGGACGTAGCCGCGCTCAAGCTCCTCCGGCTCCAGCGCATAGTTTTCCTCCATCTCTACCTTGCCCGACACGAGCCTTGCCCGGCAGGTGCCGCACACGCCGCCGGCGCAGGCGAACGGGACGTCGGCCCGTACGCGCAGGGCGGCATTGAGGATGGATTCGCGGGCGTGGACCGGGCTGCGCACGTCAGCGGTGAGCCCGTCGAGGGTGAACGTGATCTGGTATGTTTCCTCGGATTCATCCACCGGGACCGGCCGGCCGGACTGGCCCTCGGGACGGTCGGGGCGGCCGGTGCTGAACAGTTCAAAGCGGATCCGTTCGCGCGGCACGCCGCGGGCTGCCAGCACGTCCCGGCAAAGCTGGACCAGGTCAAAGGGGCCGCAGAGGAACCATTCGTCGACGTCGTCGGCGTGGATGGCGGTGTCCAGCAGGATCTCAAGTTTCTCCGCGTCGAGCCGCCCGCTCATCAGGGGCGCGATGCGTTGTTCGCGGGAGAGCACATGGTGCAGGGCGAAGCGTTGTGGATACCTGTCCTTCAGATCGGCCAATTCCTCCAGAAACATGACGTCCATGGTGGCCTTGTTGGCGTATACAAGGTCAAGGCAGCTCGCGGCGTTGCCCGCCAGGAGCGACCGTGCGAGCGCCATGACAGGCGTAATGCCGGAGCCCGCAGCAATGGCAACATATGTTCCGGCACGGCCGGCCAGCGCCTCCGGGTGGTTCATGCTGTTGAGCACATTGGCGACGTCCGGGCCGGAACTGGCTGCTGGGGAGGTGCCGGAGGCGTGCCTGGAAATGAATGCCCCCATCGGGCTCATGACCTCCATGACGGCGCCCGCGGCCAGTTCGGCGTTGGCCCAGGTGGAGAACTCCCCGCCAATGTCGCGCTTGATGGCCACGCGAAGCTCCGAGCTGCCGTCGGCAAATTCTGTCGGCACGGCGCAGATGGAGTAGCTGCGGCGCACCTCCCGGACCACCCCGTCGGCGTCCGGGCGCTGAACACGCAGGGCCACATACTGGCCGGGCAGATAGTCGTAGCGCCCTGCCAGCTCCGCCGGGACCGCGAAACTGACCTCGATGGCGTCTTCGGTGAGGCGGCGGACCGCGCTGACAGTGAGTGCGTGGAAGGAGGCCCGGCGCCTGGCCGCAGCGTCAACGGGGACACTCATCAGAGCACCTTGAAGTAGTCGAACGGTTCCATGCACTCCTGGCACACGTAGAGTGCCTTGCAGGAGGTGGAACCGAAGCGGGTAATTTCCCTGGTGTTGAGCGAGCGGCATTGCGGACATTTCACCTGCAGCGCCAGCCGCACCGGGCCGCTGTGGCCGCCGGCGCGCGATTGGCCGCTGGGTGCGGCAATCCCGTATTCCTCCAGCTTGGCCCGGCCCGCGGCGCTCATCCAGTCGGTGGTCCATGCCGGGGACAGCACCGTCACCACCTCCACGTCGGGCCAGCCGGCCCGGGCAAAGGCGGCCAGGATGTCGTCCCGGATGGCCTCCATCGCAGGGCAGCCGGAATAGGTTGGCGTGATGGTGACCTGCACGGCGGGCTTGCCGGCGACGGCACCCGGCCCGCCGCCGTCGTGCATCCCGACACTGCGCACGTCGACGCTGCGCAGGATGCCCAGATCGGCGATGGTGAGCACGGGAATTTCGGGGTCGCACACGGCCGCGGCCACGTCCCAGGCCTGCTGGTGGGTCAGGTGCGCCCGCGTTGCCATCGCCGTCACCAGCCCGCCCCCGGAAATTCTCGCGCCAGCACCTGCATCTCGGCCAGCACAAACCCCAGGTATTCGGAGTGCTGCCCGCGACGCCCGCCGCCGGTGGCCATGGGCTGCCTCGACACGTCCAGCTCCGCCTCGGCCAGGACGGCCCCGGTGGTCCGGCCAAACTCCGCCGCCAGGGATGAAGGCACGACGGCGGCCCCGCCCAGCCGCGCTGTCAACGGATCGTCCTCAAAGAGCTCACCGGCAAAAGGCCACATCACCTTGATTCCGGCCTCCATGCGGCGCCGGGATTCAGCGGTGCCGCCGGCAAGCCGCAGGACCCACTGGGTGCTGTGGTCCAGGTGGTAGTCAACCTCCTTGACCGCCTTGGCCGCGATGGCGGCCAGCATGGGGTCGGTGGAGTTGCTGAGCGCGCGATAGAGCGGGAATTGGTAGCTGGCCGCGATGAACTGCCTGGCAATGGTTGCGGCAAAGTCGCCGTTGGGCTGCTCGAAGAGGTGCACGGAACGGAACTGGGTTTCCCGGCGGAAGTAGGCGAGCTCGTCTTCCGTCTTGCCCCAGGCGGCCCCTGCATAGCTGAGGAAGGAGCGGGCATGGCCCAGCTGGTCAAGGGCGATATTGCCCAGCGCCACGTCTTCCTCAAGCTCCGGGGCGCGGGAAATCCAGTGTCCCAGCCGCTGTGCGAGGATCAACGCATCGTCGCCCAGGCGCAGCGCATACTCGGCAGTGTCCTCGCTGGGCTTCGCCGTGCCCTGCGCAGCGGCGAGCGCAATGTCCTCCGGGCGCAGCGCAAAGCCGGGGGTGATGCGGGTGGCTGAGGCCGAGGAGTCGCCCAGTGCATAAGGGGTGGATGGGCCCACGCCGGCGAGGGACCCGGCCTGAGCTTGCGAGGGTTGGGAGCCGGTGGATGGGCCCACGCCGGCGAGGGACCCGACGTGAGCTTGCGAGGGTTGGGAGCCGGTGGGGATCACAGGTGTTTCACCCCTTCGCTCTTCGTGTAATAGGTGGCGTGCCGATAGTCCTTGCCCTGGGGGGATTCAAAGAAGGACCCCTTGGAATCAGGGTCGGAGGAGGCAATGGCACCCGACGGGACGACCCAAATGGACACGCCCTCATTGCGTCGGGTGTACAGGTCGCGGGCATTGCGCAGCGCCATCGCCGCGTCGGGGGCGTGCAGCGAACCGGCGTGGACGTGGCTCAATCCGCGGTTTGAGCGGACGAAGACCTCCCACAGGGGCCAGGCGGGGGCACCCGGGGAGGGTGCCGGCGTCGTGCCTTCTGCGGGTGAATTTTCGGCAGGGCACATGGCTACGCAGCCTCCGTTGACTGGGCTGCCTGGTGGGTGCGGGCCTCCTGTTTGGCGGCGTAGGCGGCAGCAGCTTCGCGCACCCAGGCACCGTCCTCATGGGCTGCCCGGCGGCGTTCCAGGCGCTGCGCATTGCAGGGGCCCCGGCCGGCCAGGACTTCCTTGAACTCCGCCCAGTCGAGCGGGCCGTGCTCCCATTTTCCGGTGTCTTCGTCGAACCGGACCCTGTCATCGGGCAGTGCCAGCCCCAGCACCTTGGCCTGCTCGGCCAGCATCCCGACAAAGCGGGAGCGAAGCTCGTCATTGCTGAAGCGCTTGATGTTCCAGGCCATTGACTGCTTGGAATTGGGTGAGTCGTCATCCGGCGGGCCAAACATCATCAGCGACGGTGCGTACCAGCGGTTGACGGCATCCTGGGCCATTTCCTTTTGCTCCGGAGTGCCATTGGCCAGCTCCAGCAAGATTTCAAAGCCCTGGCGCTGGTGGAACGACTCCTCCTTGCAGACCCGGACCATGGCCCGCGCATACGGTCCGTACGAGGCCCGGCACAGCGGCACCTGATTGCAGATGGCGGCGCCGTCCACCATCCAGCCGATGGCACCCATGTCCGCCCACGTCAGGGTCGGATAGTTGAAAATGGAGGAGTAGCGGGCCTTGCCGGCCACCAGAGCGGCCATCATGTCGTCGCGCGTGGTGCCGAGCGTCTCTGCGGCAGAGTACAGGTAGAGCCCGTGTCCGGCCTCGTCCTGGACCTTGGCCATCAGGATGGCCTTGCGCTTGAGGCTTGGCGCGCGGGTGATCCAGTTGGCCTCGGGCTGCATGCCGATGATTTCAGAGTGGGCGTGCTGGGAGATTTGGCGCACCAGTGCGTGGCGGTAGTTCTCCGGCATCCAATCCTTGGGTTCCACGCGGGAATCCTTGGCGATGATCCGGTCGAAGTTGGCCTGCCCTGCAACGGCAGCTTCATCTTCGTTAATGGCTCCGTCTTCCCGTGACGGCCCTGCAGCGGGCGCGCCAGCCAGCCCTTCACTTCGTGCGGGACGGCCCCCGGGCTGCACGATCTGCGCCATGGCAACTCCTCGTAGTGATGCCGGCATTAATTACCGACCGTTCGTTCAGGATATCGCGTGGCCGACAACCCCGTCAATGATCTTCAGGGAGCGCGCCTTGCTCCCTGGGCCAGTGCATCTGGGGCATTTGGCCGCCCCACGCCGCCCCGGCGCTCCCCGTTGCAGGGATGCCGCGGTTCAGGCATTCGGTGATGTCGACCAGCGTTTCCGGAGCCACGTCCGCCAGCATGCGTTCGGCAAAGGCCAGCAGCCGTGCCGCCCGCAGTGCCTTGACTGCGTCAAGCCTGGCCTCAAGGGGCGACGGGAATGGGATGGAGTCCAGATCGATCAAAAACAACGGATCGACGTCGAACATCTCGCAGATCGCAGTCAGGACGTCCTTGTTCTTGACCACAACCCTGGTGCCGTCCTTCATATAGAACCAGCGCGCCCGCGACATGGGGACCCCGCGTTCGGCCAATGCCTGCTTCACCTCGAGAAACGTCACGGGGCGGCCCCGCTGCACCGCCACCGCATCCAAAAGCAGGTTCAGGCGCCGGGCAAAAAGCGTTTGCGGCGCTGGCGGGTTGTGCACGGCATCGTGTCCAGTGCTCATACCAAGCTCCTCAGGAGGGACGCGATCCGACCACCAATGCCGGCCCGCCCGTCGGTTCCCCTCCAGTATTGTTTGTGGACTCCAGCCCCGCAAGACCTCACAGTCCGGCACTTGCGCCGGCGCCATGGGCCGCCTCGTTGAGAAGCAGTCGGCGGGTTGACCGGTGGGTTGACAGGCGGCGACGAAGGGTATTACCTAATGAACATTCGGTAATAAAAGCGAGGAGCGGCAGATGACATCCAACGGGGTCGCACCACAGCACCATCTCCTGGCGAAGGACAGCGCATCCGAATGGCTGGGCATTGAGGTGCTGGGGCTCGGGGACGGCCACGCGACCATTGCCATGACCCTGCGCCCTGAAATGATGAACGGCTTTGGCGTCACCCACGGGGGAATGGTCTTCGCCCTCGCGGATTCCGCATTTGCCCTGGCCTGCAACCCCGCGCAGGGCGACGCCGGTTTCGTGACGGTTGCCTCCGGCGTCGACGTTAATTTTTTGGCGCCGACCCACACTGGCCAACGCCTCACCGCCGTCGCCAACCGCCGCCAGCAGCAGGGCCGCAGCGGCCTGTACGACGTCCAGGTCACGGCCGGTGACGGCGGCATTTCAACAGTGGTGGCTGAATTTCGGGGCCGCAGCCGGACCGTTCCCAACAAGCACGTGAAGTGAATCGGCCGTGAGAAACTAGGAACCATGCCCAACCCCGCCCCAGCAGCCCACGCCACCTCGTCCAAGCGGGGCAGGCCCGGCTACAACCAGCAGTCAGTGCTGCGGATCGCCGTCGAGGTGTTCAACAAGCACGGTTACGAGGCCGCCTCCATGGGGATCCTGGCCGGGCACCTGGGCATCTCCAAGTCCGCCATTTACCACCATGTCCCGTCCAAGGAAGAGCTGCTGCGACTCGCCCTCGAGGAGGCCCTGGGCGGTCTGGAAGGCATTTTAATGCTCGACGGCGCCAGTACCGGGGCGCCCGACTCCCGCCTTGAGTTTGTGCTCAGGGGGACAATCGCGGTGCTCGTGGAAAAGCTGCCGTTTGTGACCCTGCTGCTGCGGCTGCGCGGCAACACCGAGATGGAGCGTGATGCCCTGGCCCGGCGCCGCGCCTTTGACCGCACCATCACCGGACTGGTTTCGGCTGCACAACAAGACGGTTCACTGCGCACCGACATCGCGCCCGGCACCATTACCCGGCTGCTGTTCGGCACCATCAACTCGATCGTGGAATGGTACAAGCCCGGCGGTAGCCTGTCCGTCCAGAAGCTCGCCGACGACGTCATCGCCATGTCCTTTCAGGGCCTGCGGGGATAGCGGAAGCAGTAGAGACAGTGAGCGGGCGGCACCAATTTCGCCGGGACTTTCCTCCACAGTTCGACTAGATTCGAGAGTTATCCACAAAACGCTTCTTTCGTCGTAGAATGTCAGGCCCTTTGGGTAAAATTTGAGACATGGAAGCAACGGCACAGGTGCCGGGACATCCCGGCTCCGCACAGCACGGCAGCGTTGCTGGTGAACACATTCACCAGCTGCTGGGCCTTGCCGAAGCCCTGGTGCGGACCGCCGCATCCGAACACGCCACGCAGGAAGAACAGCCCCTCGTTTCGGCGCCCCTGGGAATGGATCTTGGCTCGCTGAGCGATGATGAGGCTGCGGCCTGGGCGCAGAATTTGGAACATCTGAACAGGCACCTCCAAGGCTTGCTTGTCCAGGCGGCAGGGGAACTGTCGGACCGCGTCCATGCCGGGCGGTATGAAGAGGCCTGCGCCCGGAATCCTGCCGAACTGCTGACTTCCTCCCTGATGCTCAGCCGGGCCGAGGCTGCCCGCCGCATCCGGCTGGCCGAACATTTCCTGACCAGCACCGACCCGCTGGCACAGGCGGCGCCGACGCCAAGCCAACCAATTCTTGGTTCGGCCCTGTTCACCGGACGCATTTCCGCCGAACAAGCCCTCATCATTTCCGGATTTGTCGATGAGGCCGCCCGGCTTGCCGACGCAGGGCGAATCCCCGAGGGCACGCCCCAGGGGCTCGAGGCGATGCTTGCCCGGCAAGCCGAGGATGAACCGCCCGACATTCTGCGCATCCTTGGCAGGCACGCCCTGTCGTTGCTGGACCCCGATGGTCAAAAACCCTCCGAGGCCGACCTGGTGGCCAAGCAGGGCATCTTTTTCCGGCGGCCGCGGAAGGGACTGGTCCACATCGATGGGTTCATGACCATCCCCCAGTATGAACACCTGATGGCCGGCATCGGCTGGTCCAGCAGCCCCAAGCAGCCGGACCACGACCCACAAGACGGATCGATGCAGCCCGTGCCCGGGCAAACGGATCTGTTGGAGAAAATGCTGGCCACCGCCGGACAGGACCAGCCAGTCCAGCATCCGCAGCAGCCGCTGTGGACCCCGTCCACCGGCGATGACGGATCCACCTGGCGAAAACCACCCAGCCAGCCGCTCGCAACGACGGGACCAGGGTGGCGCAAGCCCTTGGCACCAGAGGACGTTCCTCCGCGGCCGCCGGAGGCGCCACCGCACGCAATCCCACCCCGCTTTGCAGGTGAAAAGTGGTTCTGGTTCCGTGACACCCTTGATTCCTCGGCAGGGGGCAACGGCTGGGCAAGTTCACCCCCAGGCGGCATCTGGACTTCCGGGTCGCCCAAGGCCAACCCGGATGATCCCGGCCCGTTCGCAGCTGCCCCGGCCCGTCCAGCTCCTCCAGCTCCTTCAGTTGCCCCAGTTGCCCCAGAGGCTGTCCTGGGTTCCGGAGCCACGGATTCCGGCGCCACAGCTCCGCCCGAAACTGCCGGCTCCCAGCCGTGGCCGCGTCTCGTCAACGGGGTGTGGGTGCCCGAGCCGGGTTCTGACAGCGGGCTGGACGGATTGGACCCGATCGACCCCGACAGCACCGATCCCGCAGTGAAGGACAGGCGCACCCACGGGCAACGGCTCCTCGACGGACTGATCAGCTGCGTCCAGCTCGCTGCGCGCACCGGCCAGCTGCCCATCAATGGCGGACTGAAATCCCAGCTGTATCTCTCGGTCACACAGGAGGACCTGGACAAGAAGGACGGCACCGGCGTCGCCACCGCCCCATACAGCGGCCCCGTCCCCTTGGCCTTGTTTGAAACGGAGCTGTGCACTTCCGAGGTCACGCCGCTGTTGCGTGACAGCAACGGCAGCATTCTCGACGTGGGCCGCACCCAGCGCCTGTTCACCTTCGGCCAGCGCAAGATTCTTCTGGCCCGCGACATGGGCTGCGCGTTCCCGGACTGCATGTCTCCCCCATTTTGGGCAGAAGCGCACCACATCATTCCCTGGCAGGACGGCGGCGCCACCTCCGTGGACAACGGGGTGCTGTGCTGCAGCCTGCACCACCACTACCTCCATGACAGGGGCTGGGCCGTCAGGCTCGACGGCGGCACCGCCTGGTTCACACCGCCCTACAGCGCAGACATCCTGCGCAGGGAACGCCGCAACCGCTACCACCGGCGTCAGGCGTAGATCGTGTGTTCCTTTTCGACGAGGGTCAGGACGTCGTAGCTGGCCACGATCTCGCCGTTTTGGTTGTGCAGGATCGCATCCCAGCACACCTCCCCGTATTCGTCCGTCACGCGCGGGGTGATCTTCTTGGCGGTGAGCGTGACCCGGATGGAATCGCCGGCAGCCACCGGGGTGATGAAGCGCAGCGATTCAAGCCCGTAGTTGGCCAGCACAGGGCCGGGGGCCGGCTCCACAAACAGTCCGGCCGCCCAGGAAACCAGCAGGTAGCCGTGGGCCACGATGCCGGGGAAGAAGGGGTTTCTTTCAGCGGCGGCGGCGTCGGTGTGGGCGTAAAACGTGTCTCCTGTGGAGTCCGCAAAGGCGGTGATGTCCGCCAGCGTGACACGCCGCAGCCCGGAGGCAAAAGCGTCGCCGAGGCGCAGCTCGGCCAGCGACTTCCGGAACGGGTGGACGGTGCCTGCCACGGCCCCAAATTCCGGGTCACCGGCGGCCGTCCTGTCAGCGCCTGCATGCCAGACTCCCGTCACGGCCGTGAGCATGTTGGGCGAACCCTGGATGGCTGTGCGCTGCATGTGGTGTTGGATGGAGCGGATGCCACCGAGTTCCTCTCCGCCGCCGGCCCGCCCGGGACCGCCGTGCACCAGGTGTGGCACGGGTGAGCCGTGGCCGGTGGAGGTGCGTGCGTCTTCACGGTTCAGGAGCAGCACCCGGCCGTGGTGGGCGGCAATTCCCGTGACCAGTTGCCGGGCAACGCCGGGGTCGTTTGTGCACACTGTGGCCACGAGGGAGCCGGCCCCCAGTGCCGCCAGCCTGACCGCCTCGGTGACGTCGCCGCTGTCGTGCGTGTCATAGCCAAGCACTCCGGCCACGGGACCAAAGGCCTCGACGGTGTGCACGGCCGGTGCCTCCGCATCGGCCCAATTCAGCAGCACCGGAGACATGAAGGCCCCGCGTTCAACGAAGGCAACGGAGCCGTCGGCGCGAGCCACGGCGGGCGCGTCCAGGGTCCCCCACGCCAGCTCGCCGCCTGCCGCAAGCATTTCCGCCACCGCGGCGCGGACGTCCGCGAGCTGCTCCAATGAGGCGAGCGCGCCCATCGTGACACCTTCTGCACGGGGGTCGCCCACCACCACGCGTTCACTGAGGCGGGCACCAATGGCGTCGATGACGGCGCCGCGCACCTCGTTGGGGACGATCACGCGGCGGATGGAGGTGCACTTTTGGCCGGCCTTGACTGTCATTTCCGTGACGACGGATTTGATGAACGCGTCGAATTCCGGTGTGCCCGGGACGGCGTCGGGGCCAAGGATGGCGGCGTTGAGCGAGTCGGTTTCCGCGGTGAAGCGGACGCCGCCGTCAGCAATGTTCGGGTGGCTCCGCAACACTTTTGCGGTGCTGGCGGAGCCCGTGAAGGAGACCATGTCCCGGTAGTCCAGCAGGTCCGCCAGGCCCCGGGCCGACCCCGAAAGCAGTTGCAGCGAGCCGTTGGGCAGGATCCCGGATTCCACCATGGCGCGCACAGCCGCCTCCGCCAGGTAGCCGCTGGGCGTGGCCGGCTTGACGATGGTGGGCACACCCGCGACGAAGGCCGGGGCAAACTTTTCCAGCATGCCCCAGACAGGGAAATTAAACGCGTTGATCTGCACCGCCACCCCCGGGATCGGAGTGTAGATGTGCTCGCCGAGGAACGAACCGTCCTTGCTCAGCACCTCCACCGGGCCCTCCACAATGACGTTCGAGTTCGGCAGTTCACGCCGCCCCTTCGACGAGAAGGTGAACAACACCCCAATGCCCCCGTCGATGTCCACCATGGAGTCGATCGCCGTGGCGCCGGTTTGTGCTGAGACTGCGTACAATTCCTGGCGGCGGCCGTTGAGGAAGACGGCCAGGTCGCGCAACTTCAGGGCGCGCTCGTGAATTGTCAGCTTGCCGAGTTCGGCCTGCCCCACCGTGCGTCCATGCTCGACGGCGGCGGCCAAGTCCAGCCCCTCGGCCGACACCCGGGCGAGCGCCACCCCGGTGCTGGCATCGCGCACCTCCACGCCTTGCACCGGGTCATCTGGCTCCGGGGCACCGGGCATTGGGGCACCGGGCATGTCGGCCGGGGTCCACCAGGCATCCTTGATGTAGCTCGGAACAAACTCTGTTTTCGTTGCGGTGGCCATCGCTTAACCGTCCTCTCCGGGTGGGCTCCTGTGGTGTGTTCGGGCAGTGCGGGCTGGTTCCAGACTGTCAGCCCCAGTCGAAAAATCCCTTGCCGGTCTTGCGGCCCAGTTCGCCGCGGGCCACCTTGTCGCGCAGGAGCTGCGGCGGCGCAAACCGTTCGCCCAGCGTGGAGGCGAGATGGTCGGCAATCTCGAGTCGCACGTCCAAGCCCACCAGGTCAGTGGTGCGCAGCGGCCCGGTGGCGTGCCTGTAGCCGAGCACCATGGCGTTGTCGATGTCCTGGGCACTTGCCACACCCTCCTCCAGCATGCGCATGGCTTCCAATGCCAGTGCCACCCCCAGCCGGGATGAGGCAAAGCCGGGCGAGTCATTGACCACGACGGCGGTCTTGCCGAGCGCTGCAACCCAACCCTGCGCCGTGGCCACCAAGTCAGACCCTGTCTGCCTGCCGGCAACCACCTCGACAAGGGTTGACGACGGCACCGGGTTGAAGAAGTGCAGGCCAAGGAAATTTTCCGGACGGACCAATCCAGAGGCCAGCCCGGTGACTGACAGCGAGGAGGTGTTCGAGGCAAGCACAGCGTCCGGGCCCAGGCGCTTCTCCACGTCACGCAGGGCTGACATTTTCAAATCCTGTATTTCCGGCACGGCCTCCACCACCAGCCGGCACGGGGAAAAGCGAGCGTAATCGGTGGAAAGACTCAGCCGTTCCATGATGCTGGCACCGCCGACGTTGCGGCCGTCGCCGGAGCCGCCGGCCAGCCCCCGTCCCCCTGATTTGGCCCTGGATTTGGCAACGGATTTAGCCACGGCACGCTCCACACGCTGACGGGCACTGGCAACAGCCTCGACATCGCGCTCCACCACCACAACTGTGCAGCCGGCCATCAGGAAGGCATGGGCAATCCCTGCTCCCATGCGGCCCCCACCCAAGACACCGACCAAGGCAGGCAGCGGCCGGAAATCAGTGCCGGTCATTTCTTCCCCTTGTCCAAAAATGCCTGCATGCGCTCAAATTTGGCGGGCGATTCAAACAACTCGGCCTGCTCCCGGTTGTCGAGCTCCGGGTGCGCCTCGCGGGGTGCGTGAAACACCCGCTTCGTCGCCTGCAAAGCCAGCGGGTCCTGCGCGCAAATCCGGTCTGCGAGCGCATGCGCGGCGTCCATCAAGCCGGACTGCTCCACCAGCTCGGTGATGAGCCCCACGGCCAGGGCGCCCTCGCCCGTCAGTATCCGCCCGGCCAGCAGCATCTGCTTGGCCACCGGTTCACCCACCAGCTCCTTCAGCCGCCACGTTGCCCCTGCGGCAGCCATGATGCCAAGGCTGGTTTCAGGCTGGCCCATGCGCAGGGCCCGGGTGCCGATTCTAAAGTCCGCGGCGTAGGCCAGCTCGGCACCACCACCGAGCGCATACCCGTCCAGGGCGGCGATGACCGGCATGGGCAGCCTGGCAATGCGGTCAAACAAGCCCGAGTTGATGCCGGCCAGCGCGTCGTCCCGGCGTCGATCGCGCAGCTCGGCGATGTCAGCACCGGAGGCGAACATCCCCTTGGCGCCGGTGGCCTCATCACCCGGGATGCCGGAGAGGACCAGCACCTTCGGATGCGCCTCCAGATGGCTGCAGACGGCGTGCAGCTCGGCCACCATCTGCGCATCAATGGCATTCCGGACGGCAGGCCGGTTGAGCTGGACGGCCACCCGGTCCCCCGCTTCGGTGAGCAGGAGCGTAGCGAAAGCAGCGGGATCAAGGCGGTGCCCGCCGTCGGCCGCGAATGCCTGCTGTGTTCCTGCGGCCATGAAGGCACCCTTCGGACGTGCTTGGGGCGGGGTTGCTTGCATCCGCCGGATCCGGCCCGAACATTACCGACCGATCGTTCTATAAATATTCCACGGCAAGGGTCCGTGGTCAACACCCCCTTGACGTCTGCGCCCTTCGGAGCCGCGCGGCAGTTGTTCGGGCCGGGCGTGAACTTCAGGGCCGCTCCGCTGTTGGCATACTCCTTCGCCGCGGCCTGCAGTCCTCTATACAGTGGAATCCATGACGTTCCCCGAAGCTGCAGCCACCCCGTCCGCCACCGATTCCGCCCTGCCGGCGCCGCCGGTCGCCAAAATCGTTCCCGTGGAGCGGACCCATCACGGGGACACCTTCGTGGACAACTACGAGTGGCTGCGCGAAAAGGAAAGCCCCGAGGTCGTGGCCCACCTGAACGCCGAACAGGCCTACACCGATGCCGTGACGGCCGGCCAGGAGCAGTTGCGCCAGGACATCTTCAGCGAGATCAAGTCCCGCACGCAGGAGACCGACCTGTCCGTGCCCAGCCGCAAGGACGGGTGGTGGTACTACGGCCGCATGGTTGAGGGCCAGGCCTACGGCATCCAGTGCCGGGTGGCCGCCGGCAGCGATGGCACGTTGGCGGACTGGACTCCCCCGCTCGTGGAGCCTGGCGTGGACGTGCCGGGTGAAGAAATCCTGCTGGACGGCAATGTTGAGGCGGAGGGGCAGCCCTTCTTCGCCCTGGGCGGCGCGGCAGTCACCCGCGACGGCAAGCTGTACGCCTACGCCGTGGACAACGCCGGCGACGAACTTTTCACCATCCGCTTCAAGGATTTGAGCACGGGCGAGCTGCTGCCTGACATCATTGAGAACGCCTTCTACGGCGTGACGTTCTCCCCCGACGGCACCACACTTTTCTACATGGTGGCCGATGATTCCTGGCGCCCGTACCAGGTGAAAACCCACGTTTTGGGCACGCCCGTGGACAGCGATGAGGTCCTGTACCAGGAGGATGACGTCGCCATGTGGACAGGCTTCGGCCTGTCCGCCGACCGCCGCCACCTGATGATCAGCATCGGCTGTTCCGAGTTCAGCGAAAGCCGACTCCTGGACTTCGCCGCCCCGGAAAATGGCCTGCAGCTGCTGATCCCGCGCAGCGCCGGGATCCTGTACGACGCCGAGCCCTTCCTTCTGGACGGAGTCGAAAAGGTCCTGCTGACCCATGACCGGGACGCCGTGAATTCCATGATTTCCCTCGTTGACGCCGCCGAGTTCAGCAAGCCCGTGGCGGGGCAGCAGTGGGCAACCGTCGTCCCGCACGACGATTCCGTGCGCATCAACGGCGCCACGGTGACCGCCACACACATGGTCGTTTCACTGCGCAAGGACACCATCGAACGCATCCAGGTGACGGCGCTGGAACGCCTGGGAACCGCGGGGCAGGGTGCCGCCGTCGAACCTGTCTTTGACGAGGAGCTGTACACGGCGTCGATGGGCGGGAGCGAGTTTGAGTCCCCCGTGATCCGGTTGGTCTACTCCTCGGATTTCACACCCCCGCGCGTGTACGACTACGTCCTGCCCACGGCCGGAGAGGCGGCCGCCGGCGAGCTGTTGCTGCGCAAGGAAACCCCCGTCTTGGGCGGCTACCGCTCCGAGGATTACGTTGCCGAACGCGAATGGGCCACGGCCGCCGACGGCACGCAGGTGCCGTTGTCGGTGCTGCGCCGGGCCGACCTGCCCCGCGACGGTGCGAATGCCGGCGTCGTGTACGGCTACGGGTCCTACGAGGTCAGCATGGATCCCGGCTTTGGGGTGCCGCGGCTGTCGCTGCTTGACCGCGGCGTGGTGTTTGTCATTGCGCACGTGCGCGGCGGCGGCGAGATGGGCCGGCACTGGTACGAGGATGGGAAGAAGCTCACCAAGAAGAACACGTTCAGCGACTTCGTGGCGGCCACCGACTGGCTGGCGCAATCCGGCTGGGTGGATCCTGCACGCATTGCGGCCATGGGCGGTTCGGCCGGCGGACTGCTGATGGGCGCCGTCGCAAACCTGGCCCCGGAAAAGTACGCCGCCGTGGTGGCGCAGGTGCCGTTCGTGGACGCCCTGACAACGATCCTGGACCCCGAACTGCCACTCTCGGCGCTGGAATGGGAGGAGTGGGGCAACCCGATCACCGATCCGGAGGTGTACAAGTACATGCAGGAGTACACGCCGTACGAGAACGTGCGGGCTGTTGCCTACCCGAAGATCGCGGCCGTCACCAGTTTCAACGACACCCGTGTGCTGTACGTGGAGCCGGCAAAGTGGGTCCAGGAACTGCGCGCCAAGTCCACGGGCTCGGAGCCGATCGTGATGAAGATTGAGATGGACGGCGGCCACGGCGGCGCGTCCGGCAGGTACGAAGGCTGGAAGACCCGCGCCTGGGACTACGCGTTCCTGGCCGACGCCATCGGGGCAACCGAGCTGCGCTGATTGGCGGTTACCTCATTGGCGGTCAGCTCCGGACCAGGGCGTATACGGCCTCGGACGTCCATTCGCCCTTGAGGTACATGTTGTCGCGCAGCACACCCTCGAATTGCATGCCGAGTCGTTCGCACACAGCCGCCGACGCGTTGTTGCGGGCATCCAGCCGGGCCTCCATGCGGCGGAACCCCAGCTCATTCATGGCCAGGTCAAGCACGGCACGCGCACTCTCCGTGGCCAGCCCCTGCCCCTGCGCGCCCGGAGCCAGCGACCAGCCGATTTCCCCAACACGTTCCGGGGCCGTGCCGGCGTCCGGTTTCCCGCCGTCACTCCACTTCAACGCCACGTTTCCCAGGAGCCCGGGCTGTCCGGGACGCTGCATGGCAAACGCAGCCCAGTCGCCCGGCTTTTCAAAGGGATCGCCGATGAACCCGGCAATCCGGCCCATGCACTCCACATAGCTCCGCGGCCCGCCCAACAAATAGCGGGAGGTCTCGGGCAGGCTGGCGTATGCGTGGTAGTCGTCAAGGTCGTCGGCGGTGAAACGCCGCAGCACCAGCCGTTCGGTCTCCAGCGGGTACGGAATCTCAAGCATGCGTAGAGCCTACCCCTGCTGCGTCCCCAGCACGACGGCGGCCGTCGCCTCCGCGATCGCCTGTTCTTCGTTGGTGGGCACCACGAGCACCGGAATGAGTGAATCAGGGGCGCTGATCACCCGGGCCGAACCCGACCGCTCGAGGTTCGCCGCGCCGTCGAGCTTCACGCCAAGGGCACCCAGCCGGGCAACAACCTGCTCGCGGAAGTCGGCGGAATTCTCGCCAATGCCGGCCGTGAACACGAGTGCGTGCGCCCCGCCAACGGCCACGTGGTAGCCGCCAATGTACTTCGCCAGCCGGTACGAGGCGATGTCCAGGGCCAGCTTCGCGCGGGCGTCCCCGGCGTTGGCGGCGTCGACAACGGTGCGCATGTCGTTGTCCCCGAAGAGCGCCTTGAGCCCGGAATCCCGGTTCAGCATCGTGTCGATCTCGTCGGCGGACATGCCCTGGCGCTGCAGGAAGATCAGGATCGAGGGGTCGATGTCGCCGCTGCGGGTGCCCATGACAAGGCCCTCCAGCGGCGTGAATCCCATGGACGTGTCGATGCTGGCGCCGCCCTGGATGGCCGTGAGTGAGACGCCGTTGCCCAGATGCGCCACCACTGCATTGAAGCCGGCCAGCGGCACGCCCAGCAATTCCGCGGCCCGACCCGTCACGAACTCGTGCGAGGTCCCGTGGAAGCCGTAGCGCCTGATCCCGTACTGCCGGTACAGCTTGTCCGGGACCGCATACCGCCAGGCGTGTTCGGGCAGGGTGCGGTGGAACGCCGTGTCAAAAACGGCCACCTGCGGCATGTCCGGCCACTTGGCGGTGATGGCGCGGATGCCCAGCACATTCGCCGGGTTGTGCAGCGGCGCGAGGGGGTTGAGCCGCTCAATCGAGCGGGTAATTTCATTGTTGACGAGCACGGGTTCGCTGAAGCGTTCCCCGCCGTGCACCACCCGGTGTCCGACGGCGTCAATGGGCCTCTGCGCCAGCTCGGCCGCCAGCACGGCCGCCACCTGGTCCATGGCCTCCCCGTGGTCGGTCGGCCCGCCGGCACCCTCCCCGATGCGGTCAATCAAGCCGGTCGCAGCAACCTCGTTGGTGTCGGTGTCCCGCACCTGGTATTTCAGTGAGGAAGAACCGGAGTTGATGACGAGCACGCGCATTAGGAATCCTTCGCTTCAGCGGGTTCGGCGGCGGGGCCGGCGCCCTGGCCCTGGATGGCGGTGATCGCCACGGTGTTCACGATGTCTTCCACAGTGCAGCCGCGGGACAGATCGTTGATCGGCTTGTTCAAGCCCTGCAGGACAGGGCCGACGGCGACGGCTCCGGAGGATTGCTGCACCGCCTTGTACGTGTTGTTGCCGGTGTTCAGGTCGGGGAAGATGAACACCGTCGCCTGCCCGGCGACAGCTGAAGCCGGCAATTTTGATGCCGCAATGGAAACGTCCACCGCGGCGTCGTACTGGATGGGCCCCTCAATGGCCAGGTCCGGCCGCGCCGCTCGGGCCAGCTCGGTTGCCCGGCGCACCTTGTCCACAGCCTCACCCGAGCCGGAACCGCCGGTGGAATAGGACAGCATGGCGATGCGCGGCTCCACCCCGAACTGTACGGCCGTTTCGGCCGAGGCAATCGCGATGTCGGCCAGCTGTTCCTCGTTGGGTTCGGGATTGACGGCACAGTCGCCGTACACCAGGACCCTGTCAGCCAGCAGCATCAAAAACACGGAGGAAACGATGCGCACCCTGGGACGGGTCTTCACAAATTCCAGCGCAGGACGGATCGTATTTGCCGTGGTGTGGGCGGCACCCGACACCATGCCGTCCACGTGGCCGAGCTGGACCATCATGGTGCCAAAGTAGGACCCGTCTGCCATGATCTCCCGGGCACGGTCCAGGTCGACACCCTTGTGGGCGCGCAGCCGCTGGTATTCAACGGCGAACGGCTCCCGCAGGGGTGAACTTGCGGGGTCCACAATGGTGATTCCGCGCAGCTCGATGCCCTGCGAGGCGGCCTGCTCCTCAACTGCCTGCACCGAACCCAAAATGGTGAGGTCGCAAACGTCGCGGCGGTGCAGGATTTCAGCGGCAGCCAGCACCCGGGCGTCGCTGCCTTCGGGCAGGACAATATGCTTGCGCTCGCTGCGGGCACGCTCGATCAGTTCATGCAGGAACCGCAGCGGGGTCATGGTCTCCGGCCGCGGCAGGGAGAGCCTGCCAAGGAGTTCCCCTTCGTCAACATTGCGCGCCCAGGCACCCAGGGCGGCGGCCACCTTGCGCCGTTGCCCTGAATGGATCTCGCTGCGCACCTCGCTGACGGCCCGGGCGGTGCTGTAGGTGTCGTCGTCGGACGTAAAAACTGGGAACGGCGCGTGCGCCAGAAAGGGGAGCACGTGCGGGTCCGGGGCAAGGCCGCCGGTGAGCACCATGCCGCTGGGGACGGGAAACTCCGGCGAAATGGCAGACGCCAACGTCGCGACCATGACGTCGGCCCGGTCGCCGGGGACAATCACCAGGTCGTTGCCATTGAGCAGGTGCAGAAAGTTGCCCACTGTCATGGCGGCGACCTTGATGGCGTGGACGTCGCGTTCGAGCTCGGAGCTGCCGGTCATCTGGCGCAGGCCCAGAGCGGCTGCCACTTCTCCCACTGTGGGGCGGGAAATTTCGGCAATTTCGGGGATCACATAGACGGGCCTGCTGCTGAGGCCCGGGCGCACCGCCGACTTGATGGCGTCCATGTCCGCCCGGTCGGCCCTATTGACCAGCATGGCAAGCAGCGTGCATTTCTCGGCGGCAAGCTCCTTGCGGGCCACGTCAACGGCGTCGGCAACCTCCGCAGCATCCAGTCCCCGGGCGCCGACAACCGCCAGCATGGGCAGGCCCAGGTTGTTGGCCAGGCGGGCGTTGAGGTCAAATTCAACGGCTGCGTCCTGACCGGTGAGTTCGGTGCCTTCCACAATGACCACGTCGCAATTCTTGGCGATCTCGCTGAAAATCTCCACGGCACGGGCATCAATTTCCTCGCGCCGGCCGGCTGCCAGGAGGGCGCGTGCCTCGGTGCTTGTCATGCCTGCGCGGCACACGTCGGTGCCGAGCTGGTACATGCGGCGCAGCATCGCGACGGTGGGGTCCTGCCCGGGATCGGCCGCGGAGGTGATGGGGCGGAAGAAGCCAATCCTGTCCGCGCGCCGGTGCAGGGCATCGGCCAGCCCCAGGGACACCAACGTTTTTCCCGAACCTGGCGTGGTGGCACTGACATAAATTCCACGGGTCATGGTCATTTTTCGCCTTTCGCGCGTCTTCCCTCATCCAAGCACGGTACGGCGGTTTTCGGAGTACATGGCGGCGGGAATCACTGCGGAGCTTGCTTCCCGCCTAGTGTTGGGGGATGGATGGAATGGGCGATCTCTTATTTGGCCGTGTAGATGGAAGTCTCGACATGGTGGTTGTCGCGCTGAGGATTGCCGGCGTGCTGTTGATGTGTGCGGCCCTGGTGTTTTTGGGCCGCCGCCATGAATTGGGCTGGTGGCTGGCGGCCGGGGCCTTCCTCATGCCCGGGCTGGCCGACATTGCCCAGTTCCCCGGCAACAGCATCAGCTCCCCGATGGCATTGTTCTTGTACGTCATCGGCATTGCCGTGCCGCTGCTCTTGACAATCGGCGTCGCATTTTACGGGTTGTTGTCGTTTCACAAGTTCCCGCTCTCCGCCCCCTTCACGCGTGACATCACGGTGCAGCCGTTCCGGGCCGTTGACATTGCGGCACCCCTGGTGGTGGCCCTGGCCTGCGCGGCAGCATCAATGATTGCCGTCATTTCGCTGTACCTGAACTTTTCCGATCCCCTCACGCTGTCCAGGGTCCCCCTGGGCGCGTTGATGATGTCAGGTTTCTTCTTCGGGCTGCTGCCTGCTGGATTGCTGGGGCTTGCGCACCGTTCCCGCTGGGCGTGGTTCCTGGTGGTCGCCGCATCGGCTTTCGCCATTTGGGGCATTGCCGCCTCGGCCCAGGGCTCGGTCTTGATCTTCCTCCACCTGGTCCAGGGCGCCCTTGCAATTTACGGTTGGGGCCGCTGGGCCGGGCTTCCCGCCGGCACCGGGCAAGCAGCGGCCGCGCGCCGACCCTAGCGCCCGCCGTTGACGGCACCGGCACAGCCGTGATCAGATAAAAAGGCTTGCCGCCAAGAGGCAGCTTGCCGCCATGAAGTGAACCGACCCGAAGGAGGACCCAATGATTGTTTTCGCAGCATTCCGCGCCCAAAACATCCGCATTGCCCTCCACAGGAGTCGATTCACCCATGAAGAATTCTGCTGACCAACAGCACTTCGAAAAAACCACCCGCAAGTCAGCCCAGCGCCGCAGCCCCAGGTCCGGCAATGGCTTTGCCGGGTCACAGGAACGCACCGCGGACTGGAACGTCCTTGACGATGCCCTCGCCGACAACCAGCGCTGGTCCACCTGGCCCGAACTTGAAAAGCTCATGCGCGGCCCGTCGCCCCATCCCCCGTTTGTCATTGAGGACGCCGCCGCCATTGACACCGACCTCGGCGTCCTGAAGACCGGCAAGGAGGCGGACGTTTTCCTGGTTGAGCGGGCCACTGACTCCCGCAGCGCCCTCATGGCCGCCAAAAGGTACCGCTCCGCCGAACAGCGCCTGTTCCACCGCTCATCCGCCTACACCCAAGGGCGGTCTGTGCGGCGCTCCCGTGACGCCCGGGCCCTCAAGAACGGCAGCAGTTACGGCCGCGAGGTGGAGGCCGGCCGCTGGGCCAACGCCGAATGGACGTATCTGCGCATGGCGCATGAAAATGGCATCCCCGTGCCTTATCCGGTGCAGATCTGCGGCAGCGAGATCATGATGGAGTTCATCGAGGACCCGGAACACCCCGGCGCAGCGGCCCCGCGGCTGCAGTCGGTCCACCCGGACCGGCAGCGGCTGGAAAGCTATTGGGAGCAGCTCGTCGGCGCCATGACGGCCTTCGCCCGGATGGGCTTCGCCCACGGCGACCTCTCGCCATACAACGTGTTGGCCGCCGGCGACCGACTGGTCGTCATCGACCTGCCGCAGCTGGTTGACCTGGCCGGCAACCTGCAGGGGGCGGAACTGCTGGCCCGGGACTGCAGGAACATGTGCGCCTGGTTCACGTCCCGCGGCCTGGAGGTCGACGACGGTGAGCTTCTGGGCGGGCTGCTCGCCTCAGCCTGGTGACCGGCTGATCTCACCTGGCGCTGGTCGGGCCCGGGGCCACGGCCCCGGACCCAACCTGGCCGTCCAACCAGCTGTCCCAAACCGGCGCCACAAGTTCATACAGCGTCTCGTAGCCCTCGGAGCGCGGGTGGGCGCCGTCGCTCCCGAGCACCTGCCGGCGCCACACGGGGTCCATCTCCAGGGAGTGGAAGACCGGCGCAAACGGAATCCCCCGGCCGCGGCACAGCAGGTGATAAGCCTCTGTGAGCTCGCGAATTCGCTCATTCTGCGCATCGTCGGACACGGCAGGCGGACCGACGACCAGGATGGGATCACCAGCGAACATCTCCAGCATGCGTTCAAGGTTGGCGCGGGAATCCTCCAACGGGACGAGGACGCGGGCGCGACCGTCCACCGGTGTGGTGTCGTTGACACCCATGGACAGCACGACGAGCGTTTGCCGCTTGGGTGAACGCCGCGCGTCAACCTCTCCCCGGCACCTGGCCAGAATGTCGGCGGACGTGTTGCCCCGGATGCCCAGGTTGTAGGCGGTCACCGGGATCCCCGCGGCCGAGGCGCGCGCCGCCAGACGCCCGGTCCAGCCCAGCGCGGTCTCGTCCCCAATGCCGGCCACGAACGAGTCACCGATGAAGCAGAACTGCAGCCCGGCGTCGTCCATCAGGCGGACCGGACCTTGCCGGGCAGGAACGGCAGCCAGGGTGCGGAGTAGACGAGGCTCACCGGCTCGCCCTCCGCAACGCTGAAGCCGGCCTCGCCAAACTTCCAGAGCCGGTTGTACAAAAAGATCCTGACCTCAACGTCCCCGGCCACCTTCCAATTGCGCGTGCCCCACTGGGTTGGCTGGGCCGTGCCGTCGATCACCACCGTCGGCCGTGGAAACCACCCCAGCCACGGCTTGCGGAGGGACAGTTCAAAACGGTGTGTCACTTGCGGGAGTTCAGTCACACCGCCAGCCTATCCGTTGTTTGACAGCACGACGGCGGCACTAAAGTTGCGCCGCCGCCTCACCCTCTGCGACCGGCCGCCGCAATTCCCAGGCCCGCTCCGGTGCCAGCGCAGCAAGGAAGGCATCGTCATGGCTCGACACGATCATGGCCCCCTTGTATCCGGCGAGCGCCGACACCAGCTGTTCGGTGGAGACGAGGTCCAGGTTGTTGGTGGGCTCGTCCAGGAGCAGCAGCTGCGGTGCAGGCCGCGCCAACAGGATCCGGGCCAGGGCCACCCTGAACCTTTCCCCGCCCGAGAGCTCCCCGACCGGCTGGTTGGCGAGCCCACCGCGGAAGTGAAAACGGGCCAGCTGCTCACGAACATCGGAGAGTGCCGCCGACGTTGCTGCTGCACGCACGTTCTCCAGGACAGTCAGCGAATCGTCCAGGCCTGCCCAGGAATCGCCTTCCTCCCCGGAGCCAATTCGCTGCCGCAGGTATCCAACCGGCACGGCGGCTTGTTGCACCAGCGTGTCCAGAAGGGTCGTCTTTCCCACCCCGTTGGGCCCGGTCAGCATGACCCGCTCGGGTCCGCGGAGCGTGAGGCGCGTGTCGGGCGCAAGCGGGGTGCCGCCGTCGTGCATCATCCCCAAGGCCACAGCCGACGCCGGTGCGTCGAGCACTGTCCGGCCCTGCGGCACGGCGGTCTCCGGCAGGTCTATCCGGATGCGGGACTCGGCAACCAGGGAGTCCTTGGCGTCGGCCAGCGCCGTGGCAGCGTCGGATTCCCGGCTGCCCATGGTGCCGCGCATCTTCCCTGCCGACTGTTCGGCCCGCTTGCGCAGTTCATTGGCAAGGATCTTGGGCAGTGATTCAGCCGCCTTGCGGCCCTGCTTGGCGCGGCGGGCAATCTTTGTCTCCGCCTCGATCCGCTGGCGCTTCTCCGCGGCAAGCCGGGCACCGGCATCGCGGACCAGGCGCTCGGCGCTGTCGCGCTCCGCTTCCACCTCGGCCTGGAAAGCGTCCCAATTCCCGCCGTGCCGGACCAGCTGCACCCGCTCCCCGGTCCACGCCCGGCTGCGAACGGGCCGGAGTTCGGCGATGGCGTCGACGCGTTCCAGCAGGGCGCGGTCGTGCGTGGCCACCACCAACGTGCCGCGCCACCTTTCAACGGCGTGGTGGAGCCGCTCCCGGGCGGTGCGGTCCAGGTTGTTAGTGGGTTCGTCAAGCAGCGTGATGGGCTTCGCGGCAAGCTCCAGCCCGGCCAGGGCGGCGATCATGGCCTCCCCGCCGGACAGCGTGCCCACTGTCCGGTCCAGGAATTCCGGCCCGGCGGCCGGCAGCCCGTAGCCGGCCAAAAGTGCGACGGCGCGTTCCTCCAGGTCCCAGTCGTCGCCGATGAGCTCAAGGTTCCCTGCCATGTTTTCCTCGTGCCCGGCCAGGACCTGGGCCAGGGCGCGGCGCTTTTCGGCCAGGCCCAGAAGTTCAGTGACGCTTTGTCCGGTGCGCAGGGTCAGCTTTTGTGGCAGGTAGGCCACGGGCGACGACGTCGCCAGGGTCCCGCTGCTGGGCACCAGTTCCCCGGCAATCAAGCGCAGCAAGGCGGTCTTGCCAGTGCCGTTGGGGCCTACCAGGCCCGTACGGCCAGCGGCGAAGACGGTGCTGAAGTCATCAAATGCAGGGGTGCCGTCGGGCCAGGAAAAGGCAAGGTGGGACAGCGAAATGGGGTGGGTGTTCTGCATGGTTCTCCTCGACGATGAAGGCGCCGGAGCTGCGGGCCGAGCCTCTTGGGGCGCAGCGTGCATCACTTCAGCGCTGGTTAGGCGAAAGCGAACCAAGTCTTCAACGGATTTTCCTCACGGAGGGGACAGAACTTATCAAGTGTCGCACGGGACTGGCCGGGGTTGTCAAGGTGCGGTGTTGCCGCGGCGCCGGCGCGTCATTTGCCGGACAGCTTCATCGTTTACGCTGCTAGGTATGACTAATGCCGCCGAAGAACTGGGCACCACTGCCGCCAATTGGTGGGCCGCCGTCCTCAACGGCTTCACCCGCACCGACGCCCCCAGCGTTTCGACAATCCTGTTGCTGGGCATTGTGGCGGCGGCCGTGCTGCTGAGCATCCCGCGCGTGACGTGGCGCTGGTTCGGCCTCTATGTGACGTTTGTGCATGAACTGGGCCACGCCTTCGCCGCCCTCATGACCGGCCGGTTCATCCACGGGCTCAAGATCGGGCTGGACCATTCCGGCCAGCTGGTCAGCAGCGGCCGGCGCGGTTTCAGTGCCACCTGGTCAGGATTTTGGGGCTACCCGGCGCCCGCTGTGGTTGGCCTGGCCTTGGTCTGGTCGGTGTCCGCCGGCTGGGCCGGCGCCGCGGCCTCCGTGGGTGCGCTCGTGCTGCTGCTCGCCCTGATTTTCCTCCGAAATTTTACCGGCATCTGTGTGGCCCTGGTCAGTGCGGCCATTGCCCAATGCCTTGTCATGTTCGCCGATGCACAGACCGTCAGCTATGTGGTCCTGGCCCTGGGCATCGCGCTGGGTGTCGGTTCGGTGCGCGATTTCTTCAAGGTGGCCGCCGTCCACACCCGCCGTCGCACCCAGCTGGCCAGTTCCGACGCCTACATTCTGGCGCAGTCCACCGGGATGCCGTCGTTCATCTGGCTGGCCGGTTTTGCCGTCGTGATTGCCGGCTCGGCCGCACTGTCCACCTGGCTGCTCTGGGGCCTGCTGGCACCCTGATCCCCGGCTGCGCGGGTCCCTTCCCAGCGCATGCAGGGTTTCCGTTACTCTTTGTATTGGCGCACGCCCACCATCTGTCCCTGGACAGGACCAGATTCGCACTCCGGGGATCGCTGGCGGCGCAACCACCTGGAAAGGGTCTTTCATGAGCAATTACAACGGGGCGCCGCAGCCCCCATACAACTCCCCGGTTCCGGGTGCGCCCGCTCCCCAGCCCGGCCCATCCAACCGCAAGACCCTGGCCATCGTGTTTGGATCCATTGCGTTTGTTGTCGTGCTTGCCGTGATCGCCTTGTTTGTTTGGGTCATCCCGGCATTGACGAAGGTCGCGGCCAACGAGCGGCCCGCCCCCACGGCGAGCACCGGCCCGGCGGCGTCGGGCGCTCCGTCCACGCCGGCTGAAACTAAACCAGAAACGGAGCCGACGCCTGCGGATTCTTCTCCCGATTCTGCTGCCGGCGACGGGATGCCCGAGGGCGCGGTGGCGCTGCCGAAGGGCTGGGACGAACTTGACGGCCCCAGCAACGTCCCGGCAGACGACGATCCGCTGTTCGGGAAGTTCGTCACGGGTGAGTCCTCGTTCCAGCACCTCAAATCATGGGGCTACGACGGCACGTTTGGCATTACCACGGATACGGAGACCGGTGAGGCGATGCAGCAGGTCGCCCAGGGCACCGAGGAGAAGGATGCCGACGGAATTTCCATGGCCTTTGCCTTCTTCGCAGAGTCTGAGGAGGGAAAGTACGGCACCGATCCGGCCAAGGTGAGGGCCGCCATCCAAGCCACACAGGACAAGCTCGCCGGCACTCCCGCCGCCGAGCTGCCCCAGCAGTTGGTGGGGCACAAATGTGCCTCGGACTTCCAGTCCAGCACCCCTGAAACCCGCGAGTTTCGGCGCGGTCTCGCCGTTGTGGTGAGTTTCAGCTGCAAGACTGCCGCCGGAGACGACATTGAAGCGGTGAATCTTTTCTCCGTGACCCCGTGGGGGACCCCGCAGCGGATGGGCATCAGCGGCCACAAGAGCTACTGGGACGCGAACCCGGGAACGCTTGAACTGCTTGCCAACTCCTACCGCATCAACAAGTGGAAGCTCTAAGGACGTTCGCGGCGACCCTGTCCCAGGCGGAATGAAGCGACGGCAACAGCGCCGGTCATGACCATGCGGAGGTCGGCCGCCCGCTCATCAGGGGCGGCCGGCAGTTCGAAGCTGATCTCGCCGCTGCTCCCTGCCGGAATGTCCAAAGCCACCCACGGCAGCCAGCTCCCGGCGGCCCCCGCCCGTTCGAAGGCGACGCGGCCGCCGTCGCTCCTGACAACGCTCAACGTCCCCTGGCCTGCCGGGGCCGTCGGGTCCGTCGGGGCTGTCTGGCCTCTGTCGGCTGTCCGGCCTGTCGCCCAGTTGCGGTATTCCGCCACCGCCCGTGGATGTCCGGCCATGACGGCGGCGGCCGTGCCGGAAAGGTGGGTTTCCGGCACCAGTTCAAGTCCGTGGGCGGCATCGAAATGTTCGGCGCGGATTTCGCCGCCCGGCTGCCTGTCGGGGCTGCCGGCGCCGGTGAGGACCACGCTTGCCGCCAGGGGCAGGTCCACGGCAGACCTGCCGGCCAGGAAAATGTACTCGCCGGGTTCTGTCAGCATGCGCAGCGCCGTGACGCTGAAAGTGGCCAGCCGCTCGCGCGCCACTGTCACCGTGACCCGGCGCCGTTCCCCTGCCGGCACCCGCACCCTGCTGTGCCCGGCCAGCAGCCTCCGCGGGAACTCAAAGCGGTGGCCGGGTGCGGCCGCATAGATCTGGACCAGTTCCCCGGCCTCCCGGGAGCCGGTGTTGCGCACGGTGACAGCCACCTCAATGCCGCTTTCGCCGTTGTCTGAAACCGTCAGCTCGCTGTATTCGACGCGGGCATAGCCCAAACCGTGGCCCATTGGATACAGCGGCTCCGCCGTCGAATATTGGTACGTGGCGCGCGCGGTGATGATGTCGTAGTCCAAAATTTCAGGCAGGTCGGAGTCCCGGGCAAACCACGTTTGCGGTAGCCGCCCGTACGGCTCGGCCGCCCCTGACATCACCGCGGCCAGTCCGTGCCCCAGTTCTTGTCCGGCATGGGAGCACCACAGGATCGCCGGCACACCGGCCAGCTCGCCCAGGGAGTACGGGTAGGAGGAAATAATCACCAACACGGTGTTGGGGTTGGCCTCGCGCACCACCCGCACCATCTCCTGGTCGCGCTGGGAAAGTTCCAGTGTGCTGCGGTCGAGTGTTTCCCGCCCGCCCAGGTGCGGATCGTTGCCCACAACGACGACGGCGACAGCAGCCTCGGCGGCCGCCCGCGCCGCCGCTTCCAAGCCGTTCTCCTGGATCCGCAGCGCAAAGGTGTCGGCAACGTCAATGCCGCCGGCCAGCAGCAGGGCACTTCCGGTGTGCGTTTCAAGGTGGACCCATTTGCCGGTGCCCACATGCTGCAGCCGCACACCGCCGTCGCTGCCACGGTGCAGGCGGAAGGTCTCCTGCACAATCCAGCCGCCAACCCGGCTCGCGCTTGGGTGCAAATAGCCGTCATTCCCGGCCGCCAGCAGCAGCCCGTTCGTCCGCGAGCGCAGGGTGGCTTCGCCGCCGCCCCAGTCCTGCAGCTCAAACAGCTCGTCCGGGCCGGCCGCTGCGGAACTTGCGGCCAGTGCGTCTTTCTCCCCTGCGCTGCCCAGATAAAGTCCGGTGCGGATGCTGCGCAGGGCGACGACGTCGTGCCCGCCAACCGCGGCAACCCCGGGATACAGCTCGCCGAGGCCTTCGGCCAGGCTGACGGAGTACTCGGGAGTCCCGCTGTACCAGTCAGTGAGGACACGGCTTCCCAGCGCCCCAATCACCGCCAGCCGCCCGGGTGCGGCCGGCAGCGGCAGCAGGGGGCCCGGCGTCGGACTTCCGGATGAGGGGGCCGGAGCATTGTTGGCCAGCAGGACGACTGATTTCTCCGCCGCCTCGCGGGCCAGCAGCCGGTGCGCCTCGACCTGGCGGGCCTCCTCGGCAACCGACGGGAGCGGCGCGGGGCCGCCCCGGAACTCCCCGGTTATGGCGCGCAGGCGCAGCAGCCGCAGGACGCTCGCATCGACGTCGTCCATGGAAATCAACCCGCGCTCAAGCGCCTGCGCCAGGTGGGAAATCGAGGGTGCGGAGTCTGTGCCGTCGTCGGTGAAGTTGTCCACCCCGGCCAGCAGCGCGGCGGCATAGGCGGCAGGGGCGTCCGGGAAGTACTTCTCGGCCGTGTACAAACTCGTGGGCGCCCCGGTATCCGTGACGATCGCCAGCCCGGCACCTCCGGGCCACTGGCGCAAATGCCCGGCCACAAGGTCCGAGACATGGGCAGGCATGCCGTTGACAACGGTTGTAGGAAAGCATGACGGCGCCCACCGCACCATCGGCGATGGGCGTGCTGTAGGCGGGCAGCTCGTATTCGTGCAGCACCCTGGCGCGCAGCTGCGTGGAGGAGACGTTGCGGTCCACCTCATTGTTGTAGCCCAGAAAATGTTTGAGGGTTGGTGTGGTCTGCCAAACATCAGGATTGCTGCCGCGCAGGCCCTGGCAGAATGCCGAGGCCAGACGGCCCGTCTGCACCGGGTCTTCCGAGAAACCCTCCTCGTTCCGGCCCCACAACGGGTGCCGGAGCGGGTTGACCACCGGGGCCCACACATTGAGGCTGACCGACGGATCCGCCGCGTGTTTGGTCCGGACCTCGGCCCCCACCGCCTCGCCCACGCGGCGCAGCAGGTCCTCATCCCAGGTGGCGGCCAGGCCCACCGGTTGCGGGAAAACTGTTGCCTTGCCCAGCCAGGCCACGCCGTGGGCGCCCTCGGTGCCTGTCGCAAACGCGGGGATGCCCAGTCGTTCGACGGCAGGGGAATGCTGGTGCAGCATGGCCAGCTTCTCAGCTGCGCCCAACTGCCACAAGAGTTCTTCGGGGCTGCCCGCCGGCGTCGCGGGCACGGGCTCCGTGGCAGTCATGGCAACAGGGAAGGTCATAACAGTTCCTTTGAAATGGGCACGGATGTTTAAGCGCTTGCGTGCAGGATTGGGCTCCATTCTTACACCAAAATCGGGTGACTTACAACACAAAATACTCTTGCGTCATGGGCTGTTTATGCCCTACGCTCAATTCAATCGATGCGCTTCGACTTCCATCGATAAAATTTTCGATTCGCTTGGCATCACATTTGCTTGACCCCAAGGCCAATCAACCGCAGCCAGCGGCACCGCTGCGAATTCATGGCATCCGCATTCACAAAGGAGTGGCACATTATGAAAAAGCATGAACAGCAGGCCGGCACAGGCAAGGGTCCCGGAAACCTAAACCGCAGGTCATTTCTCGGGCTTGCCGGCATTTCCGCCGTCGCCCTGAGCACCGCGGCCGTCCTGACAGCCTGCGGTAACGGCGCCGGCAAGGCACAGGTGACATCATCGTCGGGCCTGGCCGACACGGTGGCCAAGGTCGTCCCCAGCTACATCCCCATCGACCTGGTCACCCCCGACATTGCCAGCGTCAACGGCTCCACCCCCGGCTTCACCACCATCCCCGCCAAACTGGTCAAGTCCGTGACGGAAGTTCCGGGCAAGGGCGGATCATACAAGGCCATGACACCTGCCTGGTGGACGGTGCCGCCGGCCTTGGCTGACAACAGCTACTACCAGGCTGTCAACGAGGCGCTCGGCGCCACCATCGACTTTCAGGTCAACGATGGCAACAGCTACGGCGACAAGATCCAGACGGTGCTCGCCTCGCCCAAGAACGTCCCCGACTGGGTGGTCATCCCTTCCTGGAACCTGCCGCCGCGTTTCAGTGAAGCCGCGACCAGTGTCTTTGAAGACCTGGCCCCGTACTTGGCTGGCGACAAGATCAAGAAATATCCGAACCTCGCCAACCTCCCCACCGCGGCCTGGAAGTTCAGCTCCTTTGCCGGCGGCCTCTACGGCCTGCCCTATCCCTCCACCCTCATCACGGACGCCTTCTTGTACCGCAAGGACATCTTGACCGAGATGGGACTGGAAGCACCCAAGACTGCCGACGAGTACCTCTCCCTTGCCAAGGAACTGACAAACCCGGGCAAAAACCGCTGGGGTTCGGAAGACGTCTGGACCGGCGCGCAGCTGATGCACGGCGTTGTCCCGAAGTGGTCGCTGGTTGACGGTGCGCTCGTGAACAAGGTGGAGACGGACGAATACCGTGCCGCCCTGGAATGGATCGCCAAGTTGTTTGCATCAGGCGCCGTCCACCCGGACGCCGTGGCCGGCAACGTCCAGCAGGCCAACACCCGCTTTGAATCCGGCGCCACCGTCATGACCAGTGGAGGCCTGGGGTACTGGCACGAAGCACTGGACAGGGTTTTGCCCACAAACCCCTCGTTCGACATGCAGCCCATGGATTTTTTCGCACCGGATGGCGGCAAGCCCACACTCTTCAAGGGCTCCCCCGCCAGCATCTTCAGCTTCATCAAAAAGAACAGTGACAAGACCAAGATCGAGGAAATGCTCGCGGTGGCCAATTACCTTGCTGCACCGTTTGGCACCGAGGAACACAGACTCGTCAACTATGGCGTGGAAGGCGTCCACTACGAGCAGGATGCAAAGAACGTCCCGCAGACAAACGACAAGGGTCGCGCCGAGGTGACGAGCACCTACGCTTTTCTGGTCAATTCCGCGCCCGTCAACTCCATGGTCCAGTACCCGGGCTACGTGCAGTCCGCCAGCGAGTGGGAGGCCCGCCAGGCCCCGTTCGTCAAGGAACCGGAGTTCTTTGGACTGCAGATCGAAGAACCCAGCAAGTTCGGCTCACTGGGCAAGCCCTTTGACGATCTGGCCATGGACATTGCCCGCGGCCGCAAGAAGATCGGCGAGCTCGACGGTGCTATCGCCACGTGGAAGAAGGACGGCGGCGATGAGCTCCGCGAGTTCTACACGGGATTCCTGAGCGCGTGAGCGGGCAGCGTTCCACGGCCACCCTGGTGAAGACGGGCACCGCCGCCGTCCCGGACACCGCATCCCCAGGCAAACCCACCGGCTCCGCCCGGTCCCGGCGCACCCGCGGCACGTCCGCACTGCCGCCGGGGGTGCGGGCCGGGCTGGGCTTCAAGGCCAGGTTCCGCCGCGACAAGGCCATGATCTTCATGACCATGCCTGCGGTCCTGCTGCTGGCCCTCTTCGCCTACGTGCCCATCATGGGCAACGTCGTTGCCTTTCAGGACTACTCACCCTACGTTGGCATCGCCAACAGCCCATGGGTTGGTTTGGAGAACTTTTCCCGGGTGCTCAGCGACGGGAACTTCTGGATGGCCGTCAAGAACACCCTCGTGATCACGGCCTTCCAGTTGTTCTTTTTCTTTCCCATTCCCATCGGCCTGGCGATCCTGCTCAACTCGCTCGTTCGCCCGTCACTGCGCGCCGCCATTCAAGCTGTCGTCTACCTGCCCCACTTCTTTTCCTGGGTCCTGGTCGTGGCCGTGTTCCAACAGATTCTGGGCGGGGCGGGGCTGCTCAATCAGCAGCTGCTGGCCCATGGCTGGCAGGGCCTGGACATTATGACCAACCCCGACACGTTCCTGTTCCTGATCACGTCCCAGTCCATTTGGAAGGACGCGGGCTGGGGCATGATCGTCTTCCTTGCCGCGCTCAATGCCATTGATCCCTCCCAATACGAGGCCGCAGCGGTGGACGGTGCCAACCGGTGGAGCCGCATGTGGCACATCACCTTGCCGGGGCTGCGCCCCGTCATCATCCTGCTGCTGATCCTGCGCCTGGGCGACTCCCTGTCGGTTGGCTTCGAGCAGCTGATCCTGCAGCGTGACGCCGTCGGCGCCGGGGCAGCCGAAGTCCTGGACACGTTTGTGTACTATACGGGTGTCCAAAACGGTGACTGGAGCTATGCCGCGGCAGCCGGGCTCCTCAAGGGCGTCGTGTCGCTGGCGCTTATTCTCGGGGCCAACAAAGTTGCCCACCTATTCGGCGAAGCAGGGGTGTATTCCAAGTCATGACCACCATTTCAAAGTCACACAAAAAACCGGCCGGCCGCGGTTGGCCGCGCAGCACTGAACCTGCCCGCGCAGCGTGGGAGGAGGAACCCACCCGGACGGCGAAAGTTGCCAAGTCGACCACGCTGGTTATTGTGGTGCTGGCCGTCCTGCTGCCGCTGTACACGATCGTGCTGACAAGCCTTTCGCCCCAGTCAGTCATCACCAACGCCGGAGGCCTTGTGTTGGTCCCCGGCGAAATCAGCTGGGACGCCTACCGGCAGATCTTTACGGGAGGCGTTGTCACCCGGGCCATCATGGTCAGCGTTGGCATTACGGCGGTCGGCACCGTTTTGAGCATGGTGGTTTCCGTGCTGTGCGCCTACGGCCTGTCCCGCCCCGGCACGCTCGCCCACACCCCGCTCTTGTTTGTCCTGCTGATCACCATGTTCTTTGCCGCTGGCATGATCCCCTCGTACCTGCTCGTGTCCGGTTTGGGCATGATCGACAGCTATGCGGCCCTGATCCTGCCCAGTTGCATCTCGGTGTTCAACATCATCATTTTGCGCGGGTTCTTCATGGGCATCGACCAGGGAATCCTGGACAGTGCACGGATCGACGGGGCCAGCGAATGGCGCATTCTGGGCCAGATCGTGATGCCGATGTCCAAGGCCGTCACGGCCGTCATCGCACTGTTCTACGGCGTGGGGTATTGGAACGCATTCTTCAACGCCATCCTGTACATCAATGACAGTTCGAAGAATCCGCTTCAGGTGGTGCTGCGGTCCTATGTGCTGCAGGGCGTGTCAGTGCCGGGACAAATCGCCGTGGGGCAGGGTGTCGCCGCGTCGCTGGCCCTGCAAATGGCCGTGATCGTTGTGGCGATGGTGCCGATCCTGTTCGTCTACCCGTTCGTGCAAAAGCACTTCACCAAGGGCGTCATGATCGGTGCGGTGAAGGGCTAGTGGACAGCACCGTCCGCGGCCACGGTGGTGGCCCGCTGCACCAGGGTCGGCACAATCAGCCGCACCTCGGTGGGCTTCTCGGCGTGCAGCCGTTCCATGACCATTTCGACGGCGGCCCGGCCAATGTCATGGGCGGGGATGCTCACTGCTGTCCACGGCACGGTGCTCGAAACCGCCACGTCGGTGGGGGCGATGGCCACCACCGACAGGTCTCTGGGGATCTTCAAGCCCATGGTCGCCAGGGTGTCCCGCAGGATCGGCAGCAGGAACTCGTTGTGCACCACCAGCCCGGTCGCGGCCTCGGGACCCGTCACGAGCTCCTCCAGTGCCTCGGCCAGGGCACCCGCCGTGGATTCGCAGGCACGGCTGGCAAATTCGACGCCCCCGGCGCGGCAGGCATCCTCGAAACCGCTGCGCACCCGGTCGGCATAGGTGGCGTGGCGTTCCAGGGCGGCCTGCGGGGATCCGATCAGGGCCAGCCGGCGGTGGCCCAGATCCAGCAGGTGGCGCACGGAGATTCTGGACGCGGCGGCGAAATCAAAGTCAACGCAACTGATGCCGTAGGCGTCGTCGGGCACACCGATCAACACGGCGGGTTTGCCCATTTTCGCCAGCAGGGGGATGCGTGGATCCTTCGCCTCAATGTCCATCATGACCAGCCCGTCAACAACGGATTGGGAGACCACCCGCTCGATTCCGCCGACGTCGTCCTGGGTCAGGAGCAGCACGTCCTGCTCGAAGGTGCGTGCGGTGGTGACCACGGCGGCGACAAACTGCATCACGACGCTGACGTTGACATCCGCCCGCAATGGCACCACGAGACCCAAGACGTTGGACCTGTTCGAGGCCAGTGCCCGGGCGCCCGCGTGGGGGCTGTAGCCGAGCTTTTCAATGGCCGCCAGCACCTCGTTCCGGGTGTCGGCGGAAATGGTCCGTTTGCCGCTGAGGACATAAGACACAGTGCTTGTGGACACGCCGGCAGCCCGGGCGACATCGTTCATCGTGGCCATGCCACTCTCCTTCTAACCGTCACTCCGCGGCCCGGCATTTCAGCGAACCGCTTCGAGTCTATATGAGCACGCAACACAACACTTATCCATAATCACCGCACCATTTTCATCGAAAGAACTTTCAGCCTTTCGATTCAACCCACCCATGGCAGAAGGAATTTCATGAACAAGCAACAACTCGGATTGGCCCCGGCCATGCCGAGCGGCGGGCTGCTCTTCGGGGCCGACTACAACCCTGAACAGTGGCCCCGGGAGAGCTGGCCGGCCGACATTGCCCTCATGCAGGAGGCCGGCATCAATCTGGTCACCGTGGGGGTGTTCAGCTGGGCGCAGCTGGAACCGTCCGAAGGCCAGTGGAACTTCGCCTGGCTGGACGAAGTGTTGGCCTTGTTGCATGCAGGCGGCATCCGGGTCAGCCTGGCCACCCCCACTGCGTCTCCCCCGCCCTGGCTGGGCAGAAAATATCCCCAAACGCTGCCCACTGATGCACATGGCCACACACTTTGGTATGGCTCACGCAACCAGTTCAACCCGTCCTCACCGAAATACCGTGCGGCCGCCGCTGCCGTCACCGGAAAACTGGCCGAAAGGTATGCCACCCACCCGGCCGTGGCCATGTGGCATGTGGGAAACGAACTGGGCCAAATCAGTTACGACGACGAGACGGCGTGCGCTTTTCGGCGCTGGCTCATGGACCGGCACACCTCACTGGAGCGGGTCAACGAGGCCTGGGGCACCACGTTCTGGTCGCAGCAGTATTCAACGTGGGAGGAGATCCTGCCGCCCCGGAACGCCCCCTACATTGGCAATCCGGCCCAGGAATTGGACTTCAAGCGCTTCACCTCTGACCAGCTGGTGTCCTTGTACCGTGCCGAACGGGACATCATCAGGCACCATGACAGCGAGCACCCTGTCACCACCAACATGATGGGATTCTTCCAGGGCCTGGACTACTTTAAGTTGGCGGCGGAAACAGACTTCGTGGCCAATGACTGGTACACCGATCCCGGTGACAAGCAGTCATGGCAGCTGGGCGCGCTCACCCACGACCTGTGCCGCGGCCTGGCCGGGGGAAGCCCCTGGCTGTTGCTGGAGTCCGCCACCTCCGCGGTGAACTGGCGCCCCCACAACGTTGCCAAGGAGCCGGGGGCGTTGCGGGTCGACGCGCTCTCCGCCGTGGCCCGCGGAGCCGACGGTGTGTGCTTCTTCCAGTTCCGGCAGTCGGCGTTCGGTGCCGAACGGTTCCATTCGGCAGTGGTCCCGCTGGCCGGACGGGACACCCGCGTTTTTCGCGAGGCTGCCGCCCTGGGTGCCGAAATGGCCCAGCTGGGCGATCTGGCCGGCACCTCCAGCCAAGCCCGAATCGCGATCCTGTTCGACTGGTCCAGTTGGTGGGCTGCCGAATCCGCCGCCCGGCCCTCCGACAAGCTCAAGGTCATGGACCAGCTGATGGCCTACTACCGGCCGCTGCTGCGCCATGGCCTGGCCGTGGAGGTGGTGCACCCGGCCACGGACCTGACCCGTTTTGGCCTGGTCCTGCTGCCCAATTTGTTCATCCTGGCCCAGGAACAGGCCAATGACCTGAAACGCTACGTGGCAACCGGCGGACACATCCTGGTGGGCCCCTTCAGTGCCGTGGCCGACACGGAAGCCAAACTTGCCACCGGCAGGTTCCCCCGGATCCTGTCGGACGTTTTGGGTGTCTCGGGTGAAGAATGGCTGCCCCTGGCCGGCCCCGTGCCCGTCGCCTTCACCAGTCCGGACGCCAAACTGAACCTGCTGGACATCCACGCGACGCTCTGGTCCGAGGACCTGGAGCTCCATGGCGCCGACACCCGGACCCTGGCTTACTTTGGTTGCGGCCGTTTGGCGGGCAAGCCCGCCGTGACGGCAAATCCATGGGGTGCCGGCGAAGCCTGGTACGCAGGCGCAGACCTGCCAGGCCCGGCCCTGGAATCACTTGTCATGGCAGCCGTTGGTGCTGCCGGGATTGAGGTTCCGGTGCCGCAGGGGCTGCCCGACGACGTCGAGGCCGTCCACCGCGGCGACAAGCTTTTCCTGCTCAACCATGGTCCCGCCACCCGTTCATTTGAGCTGCCCGGCACCCGCGGCGACGCCGGCACCACCACCGTCACACTTCCCCCGCACGGGGCCAACGTACTGTCACACAAGAGAAATCGAGTCCATTCATGAAATTCACCGACGGATACTGGATGCACCGCCCGGGGATCACGGCACTGAACCCCCGCGATGTGTCCGACGTTGTCGCCGAGGGCAGCAAACTCTCCGTGTTCGCCCCCACCCAGCCGATCAACTCCCGCGGCGACGCCTTGAACTGCCCGCAGCTGACCATCACCTTCGAGTCCCCGCTGCCGGATGTCATCTCCGTGACGATTGAACATTTTCAGGGCGCCCTGGACCCGGGCCCGCACTTCGAGGTGGCGGACACGAACCCGGACGTCACCATCTCCATCGCCGACGGCCAGGCCGTCTACGCCTCCGGCGCGTTGAGCGCACGGATCAAGACCGACGGCGCCTGGGGCGTTGACTTCATGGCCGGCGGCCTCGTGCTCACCAGCTCCGTCCCACGCAGCATCGGCGCCATCAGCGATGCTGCCGGCAAAAACTATGTGCACGAACAGCTCACGCTCGGCGTGGGCACCAATGTGTATGGTTTGGGAGAGCGCTTTGGCGCCTTCGTCAAGATCGGCCAGTCGGTTGACATTTGGAATGAAGACGGCGGCACCTCCAGCGAGCTCGCCTACAAGAACGTCCCGTTTTACCTGACGAACAGCGGCTACGGGATCTTCGTCAACCATCCGGAACAGGTCTCCTTCGAGGTGGGCTCGGAGGTTGTTTCACGCACTCAATTCAGTGTCGAGGGCCAGAAGCTGCAGTATTTCGTCATTCACGGGGAAACCCCCAAGGACATTTTGGCCCGCTACACGGAACTGACCGGACGCCCGTCCCGGATCCCGGCCTGGTCGTACGGACTGTGGCTGTCCACCTCGTTCACCACCAACTACAACGAAGAGACAGTCATGTCGTTCATCGACGGCATGGAACAGCGCGGCCTGCCGCTGTCAGTGTTCCACTTTGACTGCCATTGGATGCGCGCCTTCCACTGGTCAGACTTCGTGTGGGACCCGGCCACCTTCCCCGACCCCGAGGGGATGCTGGCCCGCCTGCACGAACGCGGCCTGAAGGTCTGCGTCTGGATCAACCCATACATCGCCCAGCGCTCCCACCTGTTCAAGGAAGGCATGGAACTGGGCTACCTGGTCAAAAAAGAGGACGGATCCCTCTGGCAGTGGGACATGTGGCAGGCGGGCATGGCGCTGGTTGACTTCACCAACCCGGAGGCCGCCCGCTGGTACCAGGACAAGCTGCGGTCCTTGCTGGGCCAGGGTGTGGATTCCTTCAAGACTGACTTTGGCGAGCGAATTCCCACCAATGTCCGCTGGCATGACGGCTCCAGCCCCCAGCGCATGCACAACTACTATGCGCAGCTGTACAACCAGGTCGTCTTTGACCTGCTGACCAAGGAGCTGGGGCAGGGCGAGGCCGTGCTGTTCGCCCGCTCGGCCACCGCCGGCGGGCAGAAACTGCCCGTCCACTGGGGCGGGGACTGCGAGTCATCATTCGCTGCCATGTCCGAATCGCTGCGTGGGGGCCTGTCCCTGGCGTCCTCCGGTTTTGGTTTCTGGAGCCACGACATCGGCGGTTTCGAGGGAACCCCTGATCCCGACGTCTTCAAGCGCTGGATTGCCTTTGGCCTGCTGTCCTCACATTCGCGGCTGCACGGATCCAACTCCTACCGGGTGCCGTGGCTCGTGGATGAGGAATCAAGCGAGGTCCTGAAGCACTTCACCGAGCTTAAGATGCGCCTCATGCCGTACCTGCTGGCCAGCGCCGAAGAGGCCTACTCCGCCGGCACCCCCATGATGCGCCCCATGTTCCTGGAGTTCCCGGAAGACCCGGGCTGCGCAGGCCTGGACCGGCAGTACATGCTGGGACCTGATCTCTTGGTGGCTCCCGTCATGGATCCCAGCGGCGCGGTCCAGTTCTACGTGCCCGCGGGCACGTGGACGCATCTGGAAAGCGGCGGGCAGATCACCGGGCCGGGCTGGCAGAACAAGACCTTCTCCGTATTCGAGTCCGCCACCTACGTCCGGCAGGGTGCCGTGCTCCCACTGGGCACCGTCAGCGACAGGCCCGAATACGACTGGTCCAGGGAGGTCGAGTTCACGGCCTTCGCCCCCGCTGAGGGCCAGCAGTCGGTCGTGTCCATCCCAAAGCCGGGCGGCGGAAGCGCCGTCTTTGACGTGAGCGTGGCAACCGTGGGCAGCAGCGGCAGCCAGGTCACCGCCGTCGAACGCTTCTCAGGCACCGAAACAACCGTCGAAACAACCACGACAGGTGTCAAATGAGCATCGACCTCGACCAGCCTGCCGCCATCGCCCGGGGCGGCGCTGCACCGCAGATGCTCTCGGCAGCGAAGTGCCCCATCATCCCGGGATTCCACCCCGACCCGTCAGTCTGCCGTGTTGGCGAGGACTACTACCTCGTCAACTCATCATTTGAGTATTCACCGGGCGTGCCGCTGTGGCACAGTTCCGACCTCGTGAACTGGACACAGATCGGTAACATCCTCGATCGCGATGACCAGTTCACGGCTGGCGCCGCAGGGTCCAACGGAGGAATCTACGCTCCCACAATCCGCCATCATGACGGACGTTTCTGGATGATCACAACAAATGTCTCGGGCGCCCGCGGGCAGCTGCTGGTCTCAGCTCCGAGCCCGGAGGGGCCGTGGACACCGGCTGTGCTGATCTCCGAACTGAACGGCATCGATCCGGACCTGGCATGGGACGACGACGGCACCTGCTACGTGACGTTCTGCTCCAATGACCCCGAGACCCGCGGCATCGCGCAAGCCCGCGTTGATCTCGGGCGCGGGGCTGTCTTGGAGGCTCCGAGGCGGCTCTGGCAGGGCACGGGGCTGGCCTATCCGGAAGGCCCACACCTGTTTCGCAGGGGTGGGTGGTGGTATCTGCTCATCTCCGAAGGCGGCACCGAACGTGGGCACGCAATCAGCATTGCCCGCGCAAAGTCGCCGGCTGGTCCCTTCGAATCGGCTCCAGGCAACCCCTTGTTTTCCCGCCGCAGCACCACCTTCCCCACGCAGAACACGGGCCATGCCGACATCGTCGAGTGTGCCGATGGATCGTGGGCCATGGTCTATCTCGGCGTTCGCCCGCGCGGCACCACCCCGCTGTTCCACGTCAACGGCCGCGAGACCTTCGTGGCCGGGATCGAGTGGGATGACAACGGCTGGCCCATCGTTCTGCCTGAGAAATTCACTGTCCCCGGAACAGTCGGATTTGTTGACGCGTTCACCACTGCCACCCTCGAGCCGCGCTGGATCTCCCCGGGCGCAGGGTTCGCAGACTTTGTTGCGGCGCACCCTGCGGGCGGGGTTTCGCTGCGTCCCGCGGCGGCGCACAATGACGCTCCCGCCTTGCTGTCTGTCCGGGCCCAGGACCTGCGGTGGCGATTCCTTGCCGTGCTGGAATTGCCAACGGAGGCCGGCCTGCGGGTCCGCATCGATGAGCAGCACTGGTACGAGATCCGGACCGTGGACCGGGTCGCGGAGGTGCACGCACAAATTGGTGCCCTGCACCATGCGGTCGCGGACGGTCAGCAGCTGGCGGGGGCCACCGTCGAGCTGATCATCGAGGCCGTGGATTCACTGTCCAACGGGCCGGATGACCTGCGCTTCTCACTGACCGATGCCGCCGGGACACGCGAACTGGCCCGTTTGGACGGGCGCTACCTCTCCACCGAGGTGGCTGGTGGCTTTACCGGTCGCACCATCGGAGTGCACACGCTGCGCGGTGAGGCCCGGCTGCTGCGGGTGGGCTACCAACCCCACAGCGGGTTAAGTTAGGAAAAATCCGCCGGACTCAACTCCGTCCACGCCTTTTCGCTGACGTGCACGACGGCGGACCTCCCCTCCCAGCCGACACCCACCTCACCGGCGGTGTGGGCCGCACGGGCCCGCAGGCGGGCCGAGACGAGCACCGGTGCGCCGGCTTCCGTGGCCCAGGCGAGATCCAGTTCGAGTCCGGGACGCACCACAAGTCCGCGGGCAGCCCCTGCCGGCCACACCCCCGGCACCGCGGGCAGCAGCTCGATACGGCCGGCATGGCTTTGCACCAGGCACTCGAGGACTCCGGCGACGAAGCCAAAGTTGCCGTCGATCTGAAACGGCGGGTGGGCGGCAAACATGTTCGGGTACAGGCCCCCGGCATGCGGGCCATGCTGCCCGCCGGCAGTCCTGAACATCAACACCAGCAGCCGCTCCACCGCGTCGGTGTCCCTGAGCCGGGCCCGCAGCGCCAGTTTCCAGGCCAGCGACCAACCAGTGGAATCGTCACCGCGGGCATCCAGGGTTCGCGCCACGGCATCAGCCAGGGGCGGGTCAAGTTCGGTCTCGCCGGGGTAGGCAAAGTACAGGTGTGAGACATGGCGGTGGTCTGGTTCGGGCTGGTCAAAGTGCTCGGCCCATTCCTGGACGGTGCCGTCCGGCGCCAAGGGAATCTCCGGCAACCTCCGCAGGGCATCCCGGAGCCGGGCCACGAGGGGGTCCCCCTCCGGAGCCAGCTCAAGTGCCGCCCGGAAGAGCCTGCCGATGATGGCGATGTCCGCCGTCGAACTTTGACTTGCAGCCGCAATGACACCGGCGGCGGTGCGGAAGTGGTTTTCCGGCGACGTCGACGGGGTGGTGCCCAGCGTGCCGTCCGGCTGCCTGACGAGCCAGCCGAGGCAGAATTCGGCGGCCCCCTTGATGACCGGCCAGGCCCGTTCGGCCGCGAAATCGCTGCCGGCGCCATGGCGCACATGTTCCCAGAGGTGGGTTGCCAGCCAGGCTCCGCCCATGGGCCAGAACGACCACGACGTGTCACCGGCAACCGGCGAGGTGAACGCCCAGGCGTCGGTGTTGTGGTGGGCCACCCAGCCGTCGAGCCCGTAGACGGTGCGGGCCGTGTTTCGACCGGCCACGGACAGGGCGTCAAGGAGGTCAAAGAGTGGTTCGTGGCAATCGGCGAGATTGGCGCCTTCGGCCGCCCAATAGTTCATCTGGGCGTTGATGTTGATGGTGTAGTTGGAACTCCACGGCGGCTGCATTTCTTCATTCCAGATGCCCTGCAGATTGCCGGGCAGGGTCCCCGGGCGGGAACTGCCGATCAGCAGGTAGCGGCCGTAGTTGAAGAGCAGGGCGGCGAGCGCGGGATCGGCGGGGCTCTCGCGCAGGCGCCGGTCCAGCGGCAGGGCCGGATCCCCCGCGGGCTCACCGAGGTCCAGTTCCGCGCGGTCGTAAAGTTCCCGGTGCCCGGCAATGTGGGCGTCCAAAAGCTCGTCCGAGGACAGTGCCGAGGCCGCCCGCACAAACTCGGTGGCACGCTGCCTGGCCACGGCATGGTCGGGCTCAGGAGCCTGTCCCGGTCCGGCAAAATTGGTGCCGGTGGAAACCACGAGGCGCAACCGGGAGACACCGGCGGCAGCCAGGCTTCCGGTGCCGTCCAGCTCCGTGCCGTCATGCTGCCACTGCGCCACGACGGCGCCGCGGAGCGATTCCCGGCCTGGCTGGTCGTATTGCACGCCGGTGGGAGGTTTGGCGTACGACGGCGCCACATTGCTCGGCAGCTGCAGGTCCAGGCCCAGCGTGCCCGGTCCCACAGTTGTTTCCACCACCCGCAGGGGGCTCACCAGCGAGGCGGCCACCTTCGACAGGGGTCCGCCCGCCACCTGAAGTTCCAGCACCAGCACCTGGTGTGCGGCCGAGATGTAGGCCTGTCCGATGATGGTCCGGCCGGCAACGGTGTAGCTGTGATCGTGCACGGCGCTGCGCAAGTCCAGGCTGCGGCGATACTGCAACGCCGGTTCGGAATGGGCCCGTTCGGGATGCGGCTGGTCGCCGTCCGTCCCCGCGTCCGGCTGGTCGCCGAAGTCCAGCTCCAGCACCAGTTCGGCGAAGGGCAGGTAACTTTGCGTGTGGCCCGTGGCCAGCTTGGCCAGTTCTGACTCCGCGGCGGCGTGCTCTCCGGCGGCCAGGGCCTCCCGTGCGCGGGCAATCACATCCGGGCCGTCGCCGCGGCCGGCCCCGTTGGCCGCTTCGCTGCCGGGCGCACCGGACCAGGCCGTGGCGTCATTGAGTTGTATCCGCGACTGCCGGGTCCCTCCGTAGCACATGGCGCCGAGTTTCCCGTTGCCCAGCGGCAGGGCCTGCGTAAATTCCTGTGCGGGCGCGTCGAACCACAGCGTGTGGGCAGCCGCCGCCTGGCGGGGCGGGCGCAGATCCGTGAGAAGGGCACCGGCCGGGCGTGGTTGGGTCATGGCTGCTTTCTGGTGTGCGGTCCGCGGTGCGGCAGGGAGTTTTCCCCGAGTCCATGCTTCCAGAATGCATCCCGCCCAGGCGTTTGTGACGGCCGGTTCCGGGTTGTTTTTCAGCCGTTCCGCACAAGGTAGTGAAGTTGGACGACGCCGTTGTCAAAGCGCCGCTCGCCCAGCAGTTCCAGCCGGGTTTGCGTGGTCTCGGGAAGTGCCGACTTCCCGCCGCCGACAATCACCGGCGTGACAAAGAGGTGGATTTCATCCACCAGCCCGGCACGCAGCGCTTCCCCGGCCAGTTCGGCCCCGCCCACGGCCAAGTTTTCGGCGGCCCCGGCTTTCATCTCCCGGACGTCGTCCGGGTCAAAGACCCGCTCAATCCGCGTCCTTGCGGTGGTGGTGTGGTCAAGGGTGCGGGAGAACACCACCTTGTCAGCCATGTGCCAGAGGTTGGCATAGTCACGCACCACATGGGTGTGGTCGGGCTGGCCGTAAAATTCTTCCCACACCTTCATGGTCTCGTACATGCGGCGTCCGTACAGGTAGGTGCCGATGCTGCGTTCAAGGTTGTTGATGCAGCTGTGGACCTCTTCGTCCGGCATGGCCCAGTCGAACTTGCCCTCCCGATCCTCAATGTAGCCGTCCAATGAGGTGAGCGCTGCGTAGATGAGCTTGGCCATGGCTGTCGCCTCCTGTAAATTGTGGGCTGCCTGATCACCAGTATTCGCCCATTTTGCCGGGGCGGCCAGCTATTTGCCGAGCTTTTTCAACAACCACTTCACGATCGCATCCGATTGGTTGCCGAAGGGGTTTTCATCGACAACATACGTCCACGTGGTGGAGCCGCGCCGGATCCCGGCAGCCGCCAGGTCTACGCGGCCGTCAGCAACTTCCAGCGCCTCCACGGTCTCCAATGCCGCGGCATGGGCGTCGTCGAGAAAGCCCTCAAAGGCGCGAATGGTCTCGCGCCGGAACTCATCCAGCGGATTCTGCCGGCCCAGCGCCCGTAGGTGGATGGCGGCACGCTGCTCGGAGAGCAGGGCCAGGTGGTCGCTCCACAGTGCGTCGAGTTCAAAGAGCAACACGGCCCGGCACACCCGGGCCAGCTCCCCGCTGTCCAGGATGCTGCGCAGCTCCTCCAGCCGGCCGGTTCCCGCGGCGTCGATGGTTTCAAGGATCTCCAGCGCGGCCGCCTTGTCGTGGAGGGCCCGGCCGCGCTCGGCCAGCACGACCTCGCGCTGGTAGGCGATCAGTTCGTTGTACTTCCAGGAGTTTTGTTGGGTGGTGAACCGTTCCTGTTCGGCCAGGCGCTGGGCGCGGTCAAGGAGTCTGGACACGCCCGGCCGGGTGACGAGTCCGGCGTCGTCCGTTTCTTGGTCCACGGATTCGCTGAGCTCCAGGCCATGGGCTTCCTGTCCGTTGGCAGCCGGATCTTCCATGCTGGAAAAGATGATGCTGGCGCCGGGGTCGCCCTGCCGCCCGGCCCGCCCGCGCAGCTGTGCGTCCAACCGCGGCGAATAGTAGCGGCCAACGATGATGACGAGCAGCCCGCCCAGTGCGGCAACGTCGCTGTGCGCTTCCGCGTTGGCAGGACTTCCGCCAAGCAAAATGTCGGTGCCCCGCCCTGCCATCTGGGTCGACACGGTGACAGCTCCCCGGCGCCCGGCCTGCGCGATGATGTCCGCCTCGACGCTGTCATTGCGGGCGTTGAGGACCTGGCAGCCAATGCCTGCGTCGGCCAGCAGGGCGGCGAACCGCTCCGACGCGGCCACGTCATGGGTGCCGATCAAGACGGGCTGGCCCGTGCCGTGGGCCGTGGCGGCAGCGGCGATGACAGCGGCGTCGCGCTGCGCCCCCGTCGCATGGACCTGCTCCGCCCGGTCCTGGCGGATGCACTGCTTGTGGGGCGGAATGCGGCCCGCGTCGAGCTCGTAGTGGGTGCGCAAATATTCCGACACGGCCACGGCGGTGCCGCTCATGCCCGTGACGCTGCCGAAGCTCTTGATGAGGTCGCGCACCAGCAGCTGGTCGAGGACTTCGCCCTGCTCGGTGTGGTGCAGGCCTTCCTTGGTTTCCACGGCGGCCTGCAGGCCGTCCGGCCAGCGCTGCAGGTGGGCCACGCGCCCGCGCGAATCGGACACAATTTCGGCCTTGCCGTCGCGCACGATGTAGTCGACGTCGCGCTGCAGCAGGACCTGGGCGTGCAGGGCGACGTTGATGGAGGAAAACAACGGCGTGCCTGCCGTCGAATAAAGTTCGACGTCGGGCCACCTGGCTTCAACCCGGGCCAAGCCGGCATCCGTCAGGGAAACGTTGCGCTTGTTGGCTTCAACCGTGTAGTCGAGCGCAGGCCGGAGGGCCTTGACGAAACTGGCGACGTCGACACCTTGCAGTTCGCTGCGTGCCCGCCCTGCCAGGACCAGGGGCACCGTGGCTTCATCCACCAGCACCGAATCGATTTCATCCACGACACAGGCGTCAACCGGTTGGAGGACAGCCGCGTCGGGTTCGGTGCAGCTCCGGTCCCGTAGGACGTCGAAGCCAAGCTCGTTGACGGAGACGTACACGACGTCGGCCAGATACGCGATCTTGCGGTCCCGTGGCTCCGTCGCCGAGGTCACCGCTTCGGCCCTGACGCCGAGAAGTTCGTAGAAGGGGTGCATCCAGTGCGCGTCGCGCTGGGCGAGATAGTCGTTGACGGTGAGCACATGGACGCGGCGCCCGCGCACCGCTTGGGCTCCGGCCACGACGGCCCCGACAAGCGTTTTGCCTTCGCCGGTGTCCATTTCAACGACAGTTCCGCGCAGCATGTTGGCTGCGGCCAGCAACTGTGTGTCGAAGAGGGTCATCCCGAGCGCCTCCTCCAGCAGCACCACCGCACACGACAGGTAGCTTTCCAGCTCGGCATCGCTCCAGGCCGCGGACGCCCCTCGAAGGATCGCCAGCTTTTGCTGCGCCGCTGCGGCCGCCTGCCCCGGCGCCGCGTGTGTTTGCTGCAGCGCTGCAGCCTGGGTGGCTGCCCGGCCGGCAACAGGGCCCAGGGCTGCCGTATCCACGACGCCCGGGGTGTTCATGAGCCAATTCTTGAACTTGTTGCCCAGCAAGGGCCTGCCCTTGGCGGCCCGTTGCTTTCCTGATGCTTCGTTGTTCATGCGCATTGCGTCATCATCCCATTGTTGTTGGAATTGTTGCCGCCCGCCGGCACGCCCCTGTGCGACGGGACCATCCGAGCCGCCCCACAGGAAGACCCGTTCCGGCTAGCGGCCGCCTGCCGCATAGTCTTCGCGCAGCTCCGCTGACAGCGTGGGGATTTGCAGCGACAAAAGCTTCCAGCCGGCACCCAGCTGGGTCCGCCCCAGCGCCTCCGCAATAACATCCAGGGAACTTCCCTGCAGGAACATGCCGCGCATGAGCTGCAGGTCCTCCCGCGAGTACGCCTCGCCCGACCGGGGTGCGGTGTTCTCGTCGTCGAGGCGGCCCCGGGCGCCAAACATCAGGCGGACCAGTCGAATCACAACGTGGCGGAGCTCGATGCCGGAATCCGCTTCAAGGTCGTAAATGGGGCAACCCGCGTCGTAGAGCCGCAGCACGCGCGACGTTTCGACGCGGGTCCACGCCCGATCCTGGAACTCGTCGACCGGCGGGAGATCCGGCACATCGATCTCCAGCCATGCCCGCGGTGGGACGCAAATGGGTGTCGGATCCAAGTCATCACACACTGTCATGCCATCCGCCTGCCGTATTTCGTCCCAGCTGTTTTTCCAGTGCTGTCAGTCTGACAGTGGGCTCCGACATTTTCGGACGCCAGTCGACCGCAACGATGATGGGCACGCCACCAGACTGCAGCTCAGCGGCTCCGGGCAATAACGGCGTCGATCTCCGCGGCGCCCACACCGTTGGCCAGCAAGAACGCCCGCACATCCATGCCGCCCACAAATTCCGCCACGGCCCTGCCCCGGCCCTGCACGACCTCAGCCAATTCCGCCGCACCCAAATGCCGCTCATGGGGGTGTTTCACCGGCGCCACCAAATGCCACTCGTTGATGCCGCGTGCCGCCAGCTCGTCCTCGGCCGCCGCCCTCCCGGCCTGCCCGAGCAGCGCCAGCAGCAACGTCGCAATCAACCCTGTCCGGTCCCGCCCGGCAGAGCAATGAATCACCACCTTGCCCCGCGCTGCCGCCAACTCCCTGAACACGCCGGCCACCCGATCCGGAAACAGCGCAATGATGTCCGAATACAACCGCGGGTGGTTCATATAAGGGTGAAAAAGTCCTGCATAGCGCGGGTCTTCGGGGTCTTCCGTCGGTGCATGCACGACGACGAACCTTGCCATCGCCTCCTCGCCCACCACCGGGTCGCTGGGCCTGCGTTTGCGCTCCGTGAGGTTCCTCAAGTCGATGACAGTGCGAACACCGTCGGCGTACGCCTGGTCCCAGCCGTGCTCGGTGAGCCACTCGCTGCGGCCCATGCGGTAGATGTCGCCGGCAAGCAGCCTGGCGTTGACGGCACCTTCCCAGTGCGGGGCGGCCGGCTGGGAGGAATCCATGTCAGCGCTTTTTGGCGAGGCGGAAGTCGAGCCCGTTGCGGACCTGCGGCCACTCGGCGGCCAGGATGGAAAAGACAACAGTGTCTCGCAGCGAACCGTCGGGCATGCGGCGATGGGAGCGGAGCACGCCGTCCTGCTTGGCGCCGAGCCGGGCGATCGCCTCGCGTGACTGAATATTCATCCAGTGCGTGTTGAATTCAACTGCCACGCAGTCCAGCACCTCGAAGGCATGGGCAAGCAGAAGCCTCTTGCTGTCCGGGTTGGTGCCGGTGCCTTGAATACTGGCCGCGTTCCAGGTGTACCCAATTTCCAGGCGGGGTAGTTCAGCATTGATGTTGCAGTAGGTGGTCATGCCGACGATCCTGCCGGGCTCGCCGGTTTCGGGGTCATTGATGCGGGTGGTAAATGGCAGCATCACGCCGGCATGCTGCTGTGCCAGGCGACGCTCCATCTCTGCGCGCATGCTTTCAGGTCGTGGCACGGAGGTGTACCAGAGGTTCCACAGTTCGCCGTCGGAGGCCGCCGCCACCAGGCCGTCGTGGTGGTCCAAGCTCAAAGGCTCGAGGGTTACGTATTTACCGCGGAGGGTGACGGGTGCAATCAAGTCCATGGAAGAACTTTATCGTCCCAAGTACTTGTGCACCCTGGACCAGTCGGAGCTCGGCGTCGCATGACGAAGTGCAGCGACAAGCTGGACGCGCTTGAGCAGGCGGATGTTGGCCCCGTGGGCAACGAGCAGGCGTCTGTCCCACTTGTTTTCCCAGAAGAATCGATCAACCTCGTCATCGGCTGAGAGCAGTATTGGGTCCAGCAGCGCCACGGCCGCGCTTTCATTTAGCGGTCCTCCGCTCCCGGCTTCATCTGCCAGCGGACTAAGTGCACAGTAGAGCAACAGGTGGCGTGTCAGGCTCGTGCGAATCACGGCGAGATGCGCTTCTTCGATCGGAAAGGTGAATACCCTGGGGCCATGCAAGGCGTCGGCTCCACCAACCAAGTGGATCCGCAACTCACCATCCCGCCGAATCACGCTGGGGAACCACGAGGAATCGCGAGAGAAGACAAGCTCGTCCATGAACCTCCACTTTCCCTTCCGAATCGTTGCTCCATGGGGACCGGGAGAAGCATCGGCACTCACCCGGGGTCCGCATTCATCAGTCCCTTGCCCGCGCGGCCACCGCGACAGGCTGCGAATCGTTTCCGCCGCCGGAATCACAAAAGCGGGCAGCGCAATCAAGCTTCCCGAGCAGGTCCCTGACATCTTCGACCCTACCCGCAGGCACGTGGTTGCGGGCTTTGGGCATCACCGACATAACGCACCAGCGCCGGCCGGAAAGCGGGCGGGGACCTACCCAGAATCCGCAGCATGAGACCGCCGACTGCGCCAATAGTTGACTCAGCAACCTAATATCTGCGAGACTTTGATTGAAGCTTCAAGCATTTGAGGCTTGGTCCTTCTCCCTGAAGACCAACCCATACCCCCGACGAAACGTTGAGAATCCCATGAACAACCTTGCCCTGAACACGGCCGCCCGCACCGTCCTTCGCATAGTGGTTGGCTTCCTCTTTGCCGCCCACGGCTGGCAGAAGTACAACGAATTCACCATCGCCGGCACCCAAGGCTCCTTCGCACAGATGGGCGTCCCCGCCGCCGATGTGGTGGCACCCATCATTGCCACCCTGGAATTGGTGGGCGGCATCGCCTTGATTCTGGGCCTGGCCACCCGCCCCTTCGCCGCGCTGCTGACCTTGAACATGCTCGGCGCCATCATCCTTGTCCACGCGTCTGCAGGCATCTTCGTCGAGGCCGGCGGTTTTGAACTCGTGCTGTTGCTGGGCACGTCAGCCCTCGCGGTGGCTCTTGCCGGCCCGGGCAAGCTGTCTCTGGACCACCTCCTGTTTGGCCGCACGAATTCCAAGCTGCGCGTCCTGGCCTAACCGTTGAACCGCCGCCGGCACTGGACGCCCAGCGCCGGCAGCGGCAGACTTCTCCCATGGCCTATTCACTGCAAATCGTCGTTGACTGCCTCAATCCGCACGTTCTTGCCGATTGGTGGGCGGAGACCATGGGGTGGGAGGCGGAGCCCTCCGACGAGGACTTCATCCGCTCCATGGTGGCCAGGGGCTTCGCCACCGACGACCAAACCCTCCTCCACAACGGCGTCCTGGTGTGGGCGGGCGGCCAGGCCATCGTCCCCGGGGCTGCTGCCACACAGGACCAGCCCAGAATTTTGTTCCAGGCGAGCGACGACGCCAAGGCAGGCAAGAACCGCATCCACTGGGACGTGCGGTTGGGCGGCGACGATAAGTCAGCCGTCCGCGAAAAACTGGAAGCCCGAGGCGCCACCTTCCTGTGGGAAGAGAGCCAGGGACCGCATGCCTGGTTCACCATGGCCGATCCCGAAGGCAACGAATTCTGCATCGGCTGACACCCACACGCCCGTCGGGCGCTGTCCCGCCAGCAGGAACCGCCCAGCTAGAATCACAAGGGTGAGCAGCGTGCAGAATCTTCCAGACCAGGTATCAGACATCTTCGACCCCACCCGCTGGCGCGTGGTTGACGGCTTCGACTTCACCGACATGACCTACCACCGCCAGGTGGAGCGGGACGCCGGCGGCACGATCATCAAAGATCTTCCCACGGTGCGCATCGCCTTCAACCGCCCCGAGGTGCGCAACGCGTTCCGCCCAGGCACAGTCGACGAGCTGTACCGGGCCATGGACCACGCCCGCATGACGCCCGACGTGGCCACGGTTCTCTTGACAGGCAACGGCCCCTCCCCCAAGGACGGCGGCCATTCCTTCTGCTCCGGCGGCGACCAGCGCGTCCGCGGCCGTGACGGCTACAGGTATGCAGAGGGCGAAACGAAGGAAACCATTGACCCGGCCCGCGCCGGCCGCCTCCACATCCTTGAGGTCCAGCGCCTCATGCGCACCATGCCCAAGGTTGTCATCGCCGTCGTCAACGGCTGGGCAGCCGGCGGCGGGCACTCCCTCCATGTGGTCTCCGACCTCACCATCGCCTCCCGCGAACACGGCAAGTTCAAGCAAACCGACGCCACCGTGGGCAGTTTCGACGCCGGCTACGGCTCGGCACTGCTGGCCCGCCAGATCGGCCAAAAGGCGGCCCGGGCAGTCTTCTTCCTGGCCCGCGAGTACTCAGCCGACGACATGGTCCGCATGGGTGCCGTCAACGAGGCTGTGGCCCACGAGGACCTGGAAAAAGTCGCCCTGGAATATGCCGCCGACATTGCCCGCCAATCGCCGCAGGCCATCAGGATGCTCAAATTTGCGTTCAACCTGGCCGACGACGGCTTGGCCGGGCAGCAGGTCTTTGCCGGCGAAGCAACCCGCCTGGCCTACATGACCGACGAAGCAGTGGAGGGCAAGGAAGCGTTCCTGGAAAAACGCGACCCCGACTGGTCCTCCTTCCCGTACTACTTCTAATCCCCCATATATAGGTACCCATGACTATTGAACCCCTGCTCAAGGCCCTCTCCGAAGCACTGCACGGCGAAGGCCCCGCGGTCCAAATTGCCCCGGACGGCAGCTTCACCCTCATCCCGCAAACCGGGCTGGGACTGCCGGCTGACAGCGACACCGATATTGCCGCCGTCGTGCTTACCTCCGGGAGCACTGGCACGCCCAAGAGCACCCTGCTGAGCGTGGAGGCACTGGCCGCGTCGTCGGTCGGCACGGCCATGGCGTTGCGTGGCGAGGGCCAGTGGCTGCTCGCACTGCCCATGAACTACGTGGCCGGGCTGCAGGTTTTGGTGCGCAGCCTGTTCGCCGGCACCCGCCCCTGGGCCATGGACCTGAGCGGCGGATTCACCCCCGAAGCGTTCACCGAGGCGGCGCTGGAGCTGGCCGACAACACCCGCTTCACCTCCCTGGTGCCCACCCAGCTCACCCGCCTGCTGACCAACCCCACCGCGGAAACGCTGACGGTGCTGCGCCGCTTCAACGCGATCCTGCTCGGCGGGGGGCCCATCAACCCCGTGCTGCTGGAGGCCGCGCGCGGTGCCGGGCTGACGGTCGTCACCACCTACGGCATGAGTGAAACGTGCGGCGGCTGCGTGTACGACGGCGTCCCGCTCGACGGCGTGCAGCTCGCCATCCGCGACGGCAGGGTCCTGCTCGGCGGCGGCGTTGTGGCTGCCGGGTACCTTGGGAATGCCGAGCTCACCGCCGCGTCCTTCTTCACTGAAGAGCACGACGGCGAACTGGTGCGGTGGTATGAAACCGGCGACCTGGGCGAGCTGGACAGTGACGGACGGCTGCGCGTGCTGGGCCGAATAGACGATGTCATCATCACCGGCGGCCTGAAGGTTTCGGCCGGCGCCGTCATCGACGGTCTGCACAAGGTTCAGGGCGTTCGCGAGGCATTTGTTGTTCCTGTTCCCTCCGAGGATTGGGGACAGCAGGTGGCTGCCATGGTGGTTGGATCGTGCTCGTTGGCCGAGTTGCTGGCCGGCGCGGGCGCTGTCATGGAGCCGCAGCAGGTGCCAAAGACTGTGGTGTTCGTCTCCGAGCTGCCGCTGCTGGCCAACGGAAAACCCGACAGGACGGCGATTTTGGCCACCCTGGTTAGCGCCGCTCAAGCGGACTAGCCCCGCAACACGGCACAATTAACCCTGTGGGCCCGATGCTCGGGCCCACTTATTTTTCTGTTTTGTCTTATGCAGATATGCATATCTCATTCAACTGCACATATAGGAGTAACGCTGTGGCCACTGTGGGGCAATGGATTTCCGGAGCTCGTCTGAGGACCCTGCCCATGGCAGTGGCTCCAGTAATTATCGGCACCGCCGCGGCCTACGACCTGGACGGGCTGCACTGGCTCCGGGCCGTTCTGGCCGCCCTGGTGGCACTGCTCCTGCAAATTGGCGTCAACTACGCCAACGATTACTCCGACGGCATCCGGGGCACGGACGAGGTCAGGGTTGGGCCGCTGCGTTTGGTGGGCAGCGGCGTGGCAAAACCGTCGCACGTGAAGATGGCGGCGTTTGCCGCATTTAGCTTGGCGATGGTGGCCGGGCTGGCCCTGGTGGTCCTGTCGCAGGCCTGGTGGCTGCTGCTCGTGGGCGCCGGCGCGGTCCTGGCCGCCTGGGGGTACACGGGAGGCAAGAACCCCTATGGCTACATGGGCCTGGGCGACGTTTTCGTGTTCTTCTTCTTTGGCCCGGTGGCGACCCTGGGCACCACCTTCACCCAGGCCGGCTCGGTGAGTGTGGCGGCAGTGTTGGGTTCAATCTCAACGGGACTGATCGCCGTCGCACTTCTGATGGCCAACAATGTCCGCGACATTCCAACCGACACTGAAGTGGGCAAGCGGACCCTCGCCGTCCGGTTGGGCGATCGGAATGCGCGACTGAGCTATGTGGTGATGCTGGCACTGTCGCTGGTGTTGATGCTGTTCCTGGCGCCGGCGAAACCGTGGATTTTGCTGGTGCTGTTGCTGGTCCCGTTCATGCTGCTGCCCAGCTGGCTCATGCTCAAGGGAAAAAAGCGCAAGTCCCTGATCCCCGTCCTGAAGCAGACGGGGCTGCTTAACCTGGGCTTCAGCGTCCTGTTTGCGGTGGCCATGGTGCTGACCTGGCTGTAGCTTAGGCTTCGCCTGGCTTGTCGAGGTCCAGCTTGGTGGCGCCCGGCTTGCGGTCGGCGTCAACCCACACGTCGGGGTTCGCGTCGACGAGGGCGTCTTCGGCGTCGGCATCCTCCACGGCGCCGGCCGACTGCGAGGTTTCGGCATTTGGTGCGAACCGTTCGGCGACCACCGCGGTGGCACCGTCTCGCTGCTTGCGCAGGAACAGGAAGCTGACCAAAAAAGCGCACAGGGCCGCAATCAAGGCCGCAGTGAGCGGGGTGAAGTTCAGCGCCAGGTGGGCGATGAGGAAGAACGCCAGGAAAAGCACGCCACGAATCAGGGAGTATTTAAGGAAAGCCACGGACCAAGTTTAGCCGCTGAAGCTGGGCGTCTTCCCTGCACCTTGGCAGGGGGCCGGATTTGTCTGTCAACGGTAGACTGAAGTATGCGCTATATAATTCCCGTGGCCTTGGCTGTTGTTGTTTTTGTCTACGGACTCATTGACTGCATCCGCAGTGAACCCAACGACGTGCGGAGCATTCCGAAGCCTGCCTGGATCGTTGTCATTGTGGTGTTGAACGTCATTGGTGTGGGCCTGTGGTTCCTGTTCGGACGTCCGCAGTACGCTGCGGCAACGTCCGGATCCCCGCAACGTTCCGGCGGGCCGGCCGACAGCCAGCGCGGATCTTCCTACCAAGGCAATTCGGGCCGCTCGGTTGCCCCTGATGACGACCCCGATTTCCTCCGCAATTTGCAGGTCGACAGGGCACAGAAGCTTGAGGCCGACAGGCTCCGTAAGCTCAAGGCGGATCTGGAGGCCCGTGAGGCCAAGCTTCGCGAAGAGCACCCGAACGACGAAACGAAGAAGTAACTTTTCGCCGCGGCCGTCCTGGCCGTGAGTTCGCAGTTGTGGCCCCCTCAGGCATCTGAGGGGGCCACAACTGTGAACTGATGGAATCGTTGCAGCGGCGTTAGCGCTTTTCCTCGATCCGCACAGTCCAGGAGTCAAGGTTTGCGGCCTTGACGTCAAGGAAGTAGCTGCCGGACTTCTTGTGCACTGCCGTGGTGTTGCTCTCCGGTTTGGAGACCATGACCACGGGGATGCCACCGTCAACGGAGATGTCCGTGCCCTCCTTCTCCAGATAGATGGCGGCAATGGCCATGTCAGGGTCGGAGCCAATGAACTCGTACACCATGCGGGTTTCCTTGCCTGACAGTGCGAACACTTGGCTGGCCTGGTCTGCTGTGCCGCCCAGGGCGACGACCTCAACCCAGCTCGCCTCTGCGGCCGGCACCTCGGCAGCTGCCGGCGCGGCTTCCTTCGCGGCCGGTTCCGGGACTGCGGGGGCCTTTGCTTCCGGGGCGGCCGGGGCTTCGATGCCCGATTCAACGACAGGGTTGCCGGTGGAAGAGCCAGCCACGCTGCCGCTGATGCCTCCCCCCAGCATCAAGGCCAGGGTGACGACGATGGACACGACCTTGTGCTTGGAGTAGCCGGCCAGCTTGTTTCCAGCCTTGTCGGTCTGCTTGCCGGCGAGCGTGATGATCAAATCGATCAAGGCCCAGATGCCGAGCCCGCCCAGCGTGAACAGCTTCAGCAGGCCCGTGCCCACCTTGCCCAGATAGAAGCGGTCGACTCCCCAGTAGCCAAGGAACAAGGACAACAGCCAGGTCACCAAAAACGACTTGGAGCTCTCCTGCTTGACGGGAACGTAGGGCGCCTGCTGCGGCGCTGGGGCTTTCATATATTGCGACATGATGATTCCTTTCGGGCACGGCAAAGCTGCCGGTGCCGGTGATTGGGGTTGATGTTTGTTGGTGCTGGGTGGCAGGCCGTGTCCTGAACGGCCTGCCACCGTCCGTGTTACTGCTTGATCCAGGAACCGCAGCGGGAAGACTTGAAGTCTTGTCCCGCTGTCAGGGTCACCGACGGAAGGCCGCCGCCGGGGAGGTCGTTGGCAATGATGTCGTCACCGTTGGTGCCGCTCGTAAGGATTGCCCAATAGCAGGAGGAACCGACACTGCTTTTCGCCTTGTATGTGCCGGGCTCAATATCCGCCCCAACAACCCAGGTGCCGTCGGAAACTGTATTGGCCGCCTGCGTCTTCTCGGCGCCGGTGACAGCATCCTCGCGCTTTTTGACCGCGACTTCCCGTTCGGCGATCTTCTTGTCGGAGTCGCCTTCCTTGGTCTTGAGTGCCGTTTCAGCAGTTGTCACAGCTGTTTCACGATCCTGCATGTCGGTTTCCTGCTGGTCCAGCTCTTCCTGCAGGCCGTCTCGTTGGGCCAGATATGCGTCCCGCTGTTTCGTTGTTGTTTGGGCTGACTGGTTCAATGCCACATATTCTGCGCTGGCCTCCGGATCAGTGGTTGCCTTCCCACTCCAGAAGCCTCCTCCAACCAATGCCGCACAAAAAAGAACTGCTGCCACCACCAAGCCAACGTGTGGTTTGCGGCCACCTGACGCTGTTTTGCCCGCTCCACCGGCACCTACAGCTCCGGCGGTACCAACTCGTGCAGACCTTTTTAACTTTCTCTCCTTGACCCCCTTGCCCGTCGCAGTCGGCGGAGCCGCAGACGGCGGCGGGACGCCTGCACTCGGAGGCCGCGGGGGCTCGGGTTCCCCGGCAGACGAGCGGGTTCCGCCGCCGAACTTGGCCGGGTCCAGGGCAGGAACAGGCGTTTCGGCCTTGCCAGCCGGGGCAGTTTGGCCGGACACGGGCTCACGCGTTTCTGTGGATTCGAATTCTTCAGGCTTGCTCATTACTTCCCCCAAAGGTAGCTGGCCGACCATTCGGCCAGCGGGTCAAAATTTGGCCTGCTGGGCAGACAACCCTTTCAGGTTCAAAACACGTGATGTCGACAGCGTCCACTTGTGCCGCTGACCGGGAGCGGTTCGAAATCGGCGGCAGTGGAAGCGGAAACAACATCCGCCATCGAACTGCCGGCATGGTGGCCCAATCAAATGTTTCCCCGAGGGAAGCATCATTCGGCGGCACTTGTTCGCTCATCGCAACTCCTGTTTTCAAGGGCAGCTATTTGGCTGCGGTTTCCACAATGAGATTCAGGCCGTTGTCCGGGTGGTAAGTCCACGAGGCGCTGAATCCTGGCCACTCGCTTGTCTGGGTGCCGTCCAGCGCACGGGTCGATTCGATCTTGGAGTAAAGACTGTCCGGGGCATCAACCTCGCCCAGAACACAGACGACAGTGGCCATGCTGGTCCCGGTTGATTCCTCGCCGGTAGTTTGCAAGTTCAGGCTCTTGCCCTCATCCATGACGTCCACACCGACGGTCTCCGCGGCCGAACATGCTTCAACCGCATCCGGGATCGCTTTGGATTGGCTAGTGGCACCGTCCACCGCGCTGCCGAGTGCGCCCAGCAGAAGTCCGATTGCCAGCCCAACAATCAGGCCCACCAAACCAAAGAACAACGGTTTCTTGCTCTTGCCCGTTGCGGCAGGCGGACCTTGCTGCATCCAGTGGGGCGCCGGGGCCTGCCCGTCGTTGGGGTCCTGCCTGTGGAATGCCGTTGTGGCAGGCCCGTTCGGCTGCGTCGGCGGTATTGGTGGGGCTGTCATGACTTCTCCTGATGACGATGAACCCTGGTTTGGGTGATGGTTCGAGCTGTATGTCCGTAGTTTGGCAGGAGGGTCTGACATTCCAGATCGTTCCGGGCCGGCACCACCGTGAACATCTGCTCGATCAGCGCCAAAGTGAGTCAGGGCTCCGGTTATTACTCGGCGAGCAAGGCGGCTCTTGAGGGCATCGCCGGCTCGCTCCGCGCCGAGCTGGAATCTCTGGGGATCCGTGCACTTGCGGTCGAACCGGACTATGCCAGGACGGTGGGCAAGCGGCGCAATGAAAACGACACGATCCACGGCACACAGCCAGGCGACCCTGCCCGGGCCACCCAAGCGATAATCACCGCGGTGAATTCACCCAAACACCTGCGCGGATATAGCGCCCCGCTAGGGGTGGCCGATTGGAAAACACAGATAGCGGTCTCACTGCCGGAGGAGTTCAAATCCATCCTGTCGAGCATCAATTTTTTGGAAGCGGAACTGGGCGATGTGTGACGGAACCGCAATCGTGCAGCAGCGTGCTGCACGATTCCGCGGGGCAACTCACCGCCCTTCACCAACGTGGCGGGCCTGTTTCCAAGACTTGTCGCAGCAGCGCTTGGGCACTCCACCGCATGGATGTAACGGCTTCCGCGCGTGACAAGCCGCCAATGTCCGTCAACCAGACCAAGGATTCAATGCCCGTCGCGCTGCGAATGGCCAGAACCAGACGGCGAAGTTCGGCCTCAGTCATTTTGCCGGCCAGCGGCGAGAGCGCCTCCGTGATCCACGGAATGGCCCTGCCCTGCCGCAGCGGTAGGTCATCTCCGGGCAACGCGGGATCGAGCGACAATCTGAGCATTATCCGCTGCTGCGCCTCCGTTTCGACGATCATGTCCGTGAATCTGACAACGACGGCGTCGAGCCGTTCTGCCGGGTCGTCGCTCGGGTTGTCCGGCAGCATGGAATGCATGGCTGTCTCCGGGTGGGCAGCTGCCAACAGCTCCCGCTGCCCCGGGAAGTAGCGGTAGGCCGTACTTCTGGCCACCCCGGCCGCCAAGGCCGCCTCGTCCACGGTCGGCGTCTTGCCGGCCGCGACCATTTCCCGTGCAGCACCGACCAAGGCATTGAGGGTCCGGCGCTTCTGACCGCTGCGACCAAGTTCCACGTAAGGGGTTGACATAAGGTTCATGATACCTCAGTCTTGTTATAGGACCTTAGTCCCATAAGTTCGTGAACCCAATAAAGAGGCGAGTCCCATGGACACGAAGAAGCAAAGCAAATCATTCATCCGCCAAGCAGGGGAAGGCGAGCGGCGGTGGTTCTACGGAGGGGGCGTCCACACCTGGCTGGCCACGGCTGAAGAGACCGGTGGCGCCTCGCTGATCTACTCCGACACCATGGAGCGAGGCAAGGTGACGCCCATGCACATCCATCCAGATACGGATGAGGCCCTGTACATCCTCTCCGGCGAGATCCTCGTCAACTTGGCCGGCACTGAACAGCACGTCGGAGCAGGGGGCCTGGTCATGGCGCTTCGCGGCCAACCGCACGCGTTCAAAGTACTCACCGAGAAGACCACGCTGCTGTGCATCCAAACACCCGGAAACGCCCAAGCCTTCTACCTGGGCGCCAGCGAGCCCCTTGCCGCTGATGAAGCAGGCACCGGCCCGGTCGATTTCGAGCGCATCGCCGAATCGGGCAGACTCAACGGGGGCATCGTGATTGTCGGGCCGCCACCGTTTGGCTAATTCACGGACTGACCGCGCCCAAGCGCACCAAGCAAAGTCCCAGCCGATAGCGGCATGGACCTGCTTGGCGGACTGGGCTGGGAGCCGGCCCCAGCGACGCAATAGTCCGGGCACCGGGGAACGTGAGCAACGGGACGAACTGTTGATCCGGCGTCGTCTGCTTCTTGCCTTGTTGCCTTGCAAAAGTTCAATCCCACGGTGCCGGAACAGAACCTGCGTCAGGCCGTCGCCGAGATTGCGACCCCCAAGTCCAACGATCTCCTGGGCGCTGCCATGACGCTCATCCCTTTAAGGAATCAACACTCTCCATATAAATCCGGGCGGTTCAAAATTCCTCCACCGGCCGCTACATTGGTCGCAACGATCTCCGCGCCAGCCCACGAACACAACGAACGGCGAGTGGGCCCCGGCCTCGGTGCTAACGCACGGCCGGGACCCATGGTTGAAGGTGCTCCTGTCCCTACAGGTCAGGTGTACCAGGTGGGCTCAGGGATCTGGTTCAGCAACACAAATTCGCCAACCTCGCGTTTCTTGTAGGCGATGGGGTCGTGCAGGCTGTGCGTACGCAGGTTGCGCCAGAAGATGTCGAGCCCAACCGAACTCGCGGAGGCCCGGGCGCCGGTCAATTCGAACACCTTCGTCGCGATTTCGAGTCCGTCATCGACAATCCGGAGCTTGCCGGCAGCGACCTGTACGGCAATCTCCCCGCGGCGACGCTCCGTCAGTTCTTCGCGTGGCGCATGCAGCACCGCGCTGATCTCTGCACCCACCTTGTCGAGCAGCGCTTCGTCAGCCCAAAGCTTGGACTGCAGGTCGCCATAGCCATTGAGGAGGTACCACTCCTCGCTCGAGTGCGCCTTGTTATCTCCGCCGTACGGCCAAGGCCGGGTCTTGGTGCGCGTGTATGCCGAGGCGGTCTCGAGCGCACCCTGCGCGATACCCAGGTAGAAATTCGCGAAGACGAGCTGGATCGCAGGCACGTTGAGAGTGTTGTAGGTGAGCGGTTGGAAGACCCTGTCAACGAAACCGGCGGCCGAGGCCCAGTCGACACGCACGTCGTGGATGTCGACCGATCCGGACTCCGTAAGGCGCTGGCCAAGGCTGTCCCAGTCGTTGCCGAAAACGATGCCGGGCTGAGCGGTCGGGACGATCGCGAAGATATGGGTTTCAGTGCCTTCGAGGACTCCTTCAAGGACAGTCAGGTCCGAGATCTGCCCGCCGGTCGAGAACGACTTGTGGCCGGAAAAGACCAGCTCATCACCATCCTCGCGGATAATCAGATCCGAGTCACGAGGGTTGACGGCCCCGCCGAAAAGAAAGTTGTTGCTCGTGTAGAGCTCCTCCACCGCGGAGATCTGCGCATCGGTCGCGACGAGGCGCGCGGCCCAAGCCCAGAGGTAGTGATAGCCAAGGACCTGGCCGATCGACCCGTCGCCGCGGGAGACGGCTCGGATGACCTTGTAAGCGGTTTCCCAGCTCTCGCCCGCCCCGCCGTGCTCGCGCGGGCCCAGCAGGGTGACGAGGCCCGACTCCTTGAGCAGACGCACCTCTGCGTGCGGAGTCGCGTTGGCGCGATCGCGTTCAACGGCGTCTACGACGAGGATGTCTGCAACCTCTTGGGCCCGTTTGATCCATTCGGCGGTGTCCCGGGGTGTGGCTGCGTCCCTCCATCGACCGGTGAGACCTGTTGTCACTGACTCCGTGATTGTCATGTTATTTCCCTTCGCGTTGATCAAATGTCGCTGTAATAGGATCACTACACCACGGCAGTTGGTCGTTCGGAAAGGCAGTATTCATGTGGTGAAACAGTGCGAAACACCAGGACATCAGGCGCAACACTGTGTCGCATTTAAAGCTGCGGCAAGCACAATGACCACGATACTTTGCTGCGAAAGTCTCCCTATTACACATGCGGTCAGAATCATTCCTCTCCCACTTTCAGTGGACCAAGGCCACCGTTGCGAAGTGCTGGCTGCTAAAAATTGCAGCTAGGCGAGATTAGAAGATCATCGACGGCGGTGTTGAGCCCACGCGGGCGATGGTGGCACTGTCCTGAATTAATGTCGGCTGTTGGAGGAACATCGTGCGCCCACCTCCCGACTCCCAGAATAGTTGGGAGTCGGCCCCTGCAGACGCCGATGGCGGCCCCGCAGAAGTCGGGCAGCGATGCTACTTTGTCGCCCCCTGCGTCTACGATTGAAACAGCAGCCAAAGCAGCACAATGGAGCGCCTCATGGACTACTTTTCGATCAACTCCCTGCGTGAGAACCACGCGGGCTGGTCGCTGCTCCGCGCCCAAAACGCACCCCTGGCCCTGACGTTTTTCATGACGGCGTTCACCGACCCCAACCAGCGCAACCTTGGCCGCCAGGACCTCATCGATGTTTTGGACGATGTGTTGTTCACCCTGCGGGATTCCCTGGGCGAGGACAGGTTCCCGAGGTCGGCCGGAGAATACCTGGACGACTGGGCCGAACCAGACAAGGCCTGGCTGCGAAAATTTTACGCAGACAACCGGGACGAGCCCGTTTACGACCTCACCGCCTCCACCGAGGACGTCATCCGCTGGGTCGAATCCTTGCGCGGGCGAGATTTTGTGCCCACCCAGTCCAGGCTGTCCAGCATCTTCAACCTGCTCAAGACCCTCGTCCACGGCTCCGAGACGGACCCCGAGGCCCGGCTGGCGGAGCTGCAGCGCCAGCGCGATGACATCGATGCACAAATGGAACTGATCCGTTCCGGCGAAGTCCCTGTCATGACAGCCCCGGAAGCCGTGGACCACTTCCATCAGCTGACCACCCAGGCCAAGGACCTGCTCTCCGACTTCCGTGAAGTGGAGACGAACTTTCGCAGGCTGGACAGGAACCTCCGAGAGCAGATCTCGATGTGGGAGGGCGGCCAGGGCGACCTGCTTGAATCCATTTTCTCCTCCCAGCAGGACATCAGCGGCTCCCTGCAGGGGCGCACATTCCAAGGATTTTGGGATTACCTCATGTCCCCGCAGCTGCGCTCGGAACTGCACGAGCTATTGGAACGTGCCACCCAAATCGAGGCACTCGCCACGCAGGACGGCCTCCAGCAGATCACGTCCATGCAAAAGGACTGGCTGCCTGCCGTAGAACAGACCCAATCCACGGTGCGCCAGCTTTCAGCCCAGATCCGGCGCCTGCTCGATGACAAGGTGTTCCTGGAAAACAAGCGCATCATGGCGTTGATCCGCAATATTGAATCCAGCGCCGTGGCGGTCCGCGCCGCACCGCCCGCCGGCATGTTTGGTGAACTTTCCGGACACGACGTGCCCGTTGCCCTCCCCTTTGAACGCCCGCTGTACGAGCCCAGCCGGCAGGTTGCCATCGACGACGCCGTCCATGTCGCCGAAGACCTCGATGTGGACGCCCACGCGCTCTTCGACCAGTTCTTCGTGGACACCCAGCGCCTGGAATCCAACATTGACTCCGTTCTGGCCGACGCCGAACAAGCCACGCTCGCGGACGTCACCGACGCCTTCCCGCTTAGCCAGGGGCTGGCAGAAATTGTCAGCTACTTCCAGCTCGCCACCGAATCCACGTCGGCAACCATCGATGCGGACTCGGCCCAAACCCTTTCCTGGACGCTCCCCGACGGCAGCCTCCGCGAAGCCACCGTTGAAAAGATCATTTTTGTGAGGCCCTCATGAGCACCACCCCGGACTATCTTCAGGAAACACTCGACACCCCGGAATCAGTGGCGCGGACTCCCGACGGCCTGCCCCTGGTCATCACCAAGCTGCTCAAGGGCGTCGTTTACCGAGATGCCGACGAAAAGCTGTGGCAGCGCCTCATGGAACTCTCCGCACAAACCCGCGACTACGTGAGCGTGCTCGGCCTGGAGCTCGTACTTGACGACAGCGAGGGCTACGCGTTCCTGCGTTCCAGCCCCGACGCCGACCCGGAGCTGCCCCGCCTCATTCCCCGCCGCCAGCTGACCTTCCACGTCAGCCTGCTGCTGGCCCTGCTGCGCGCCCGCCTGGCCGAATTTGACCAGCAAAACAGCGAAACCCGGCTCATCATGACCCCGGCCCAAATCGGCGACATGGTCTCCGTGTTCCTGCCCGAATCCAGCAACGAGGCCCGCATCCTGGACCAGCTGGCCACCAACATCAAGAAGGCCACTGAGCTCGGCTTCCTGCGCAAGCTCCGCGGCCAGGACGGCAGCTACGAGGTGGCCCGCATCCTCAAGGCCTACGTCGACGCGCAATGGCTCGAGGAATTCGATGCCCGGCTCGCGGACTACCGGGCCGAGCTGGAAGGCGGGAAATCCGCCGTCGGACGTTCATCAGGAAAAGCCGGACCCTCCACATCAAAGGCGGCATCAGCTTGAGCACGCAAGCCCAGCCAGGCCTCTTCAACCTGGACGATCTCACCGCCGACGACGTCGGCACCCGCCCGGGCTTTCGCCTGCACCGCCTGGAGCTGCTCAACTGGGGCACGTTCAACAAGGACGTGCGCACGTTTCGGCTCGACGGCGAGAACAGCCTGCTCACCGGCGACATCGGCTCCGGCAAATCTACGGTGGTGGACGCCATCACCACGCTCCTGCTGCCGGCCAACCGGATCGAGTACAACAAGGCGGCGGGTGCGCAAAAGAAGGAACGCAGCCTGATGTCGTACGTTCGGGGGTTCCACAAGAGCGCCCGCAGCGGCATTGGCGACGCCTCCCGCCCGGTGGCGCTGCGCGGTCCCGGCACGTATTCGGTGGTGCTCGGCGTGTTCCACAACGCCACCCTGGACAAGACCGTCACCCTGGCCATCACGCTGTGGGCCACCCAGGAAGCCGGCCAGCCCACCCGTTTTTATTCGATCGCGGAGGGCGAGCAGTCGATCAAGGGCGACTTCTCCGATTTTGGTGCCGACATTGCAAAGCTGAAGCGGCGCCTGCGGGGCGAGGGCGTGCAGCTCTTTGAGGTGTTTGAAAAGTACGGTGCCGCGTTCAAGCGCCACTTTGGCATCGGCTCGGCACAGGCCATGGATCTGTTCCACCGCACGGTGTCCATGAAGCAGGTGGAGAACATCACCCACTTCGTACGCACCAACATGCTGGAAGAGGACGACGTTGAAACCCGCATCAAGAACCTGCTCCACCACTTTGACGACCTCAAAAAGGCCCACAACGCCGTGCTGCGGGCCAAGGACCAGATCCGCATGCTGGAGCCGGTGCAGGACAACGCCGCCCGCCACGCTGCACTGACCGTCGATTACGATAATTCCCACCAGCAGCGCGAGCAGCTATCACCGTGGTTCACATCCCGGAAGCTGGAGCTCAGCGAGGCCCACCTGCTGGAACTTGAACGGGCCGGCACCAAGGTCCAGGAGCAACAGACCTCCCTGACCGCCGAACTGGGCGCGTTCACCCGGGAGCTGGCAGATCTGCGCGATGACATCCGCAACAGCGGAGGGGGCCGGATCGCCGCCATCGAGGCCGAGTTGGCCCGCATGTCCATCGAGTCCCGCGACCAGCGCGAACGATATGCCACGTATTCCGAGGCTGCCACGGTGCTTGGCCTGTTTGAGCCCGAGAACCAAGTGGTCTTTGATGCCAACGCGGCCGCCCTGCCCGGGGTGGAGAAACACCTCATCGAGGCCAACGCCGAACTGCAGGACCAGCGCACGTCATTGGACCGCCAGCGTTCCGAGGCTTCTGAACAGGCGGGCGATTTGAAAGACGAGCTCAAGAGCCTGCTGAGCCGACAAAACCTGCTCCCCCGCGAGTTGATCGCCCTGCGCCAACGACTGTGCACAGGAACGGGCATCTCCGAATCGGAGCTCCCCTTCGCCGGTGAGCTGCTAAAGGTACGCGACGCCGAGGCCGCCTGGGAAGGCGCAGCCGAGCGCACCCTGCACGGTTTTGCACTGTCATTGTTGGTCGCGGGTGCACACTATGCGGCCGTCAGCGACTGGGTTGACGCCAACAACCTGCGCACCCGCCTGGTCTACCTGAAGGTTTCCGACAACCTGGCCCCGCGCACCGCCTCTGCAGGCACCCTCGCCTCCAAGATCGGCATCAAGCCCGGCACGCCCATGCGCGAATTCCTGCTCGATGAGCTGGGCCGCCGCTTTGACCACCAATGCTGCGAAACCATGGAGGATTTCCGCCGCTACCCCAAGGCGCTGACCATCAACGGCCAGCTCAAAAGCGGCGGCGGGCGCCACGAAAAAGATGACCGCAAGGCACTTACCGACCGTTCAACCTACGTGCTCGGCTGGGACAACCACGACAAGATTGCCCGCCTGCGCTCCGCCCTGGAGCAGGCGGAGGGCCAGGCCCGTGCGGCCGCGGACGGGCTGGGCCGCGTCGACCAACAGCTGGGAAGCCTGGGGCGCCAGCAGCAGTTCATCGGCAAGATTTCCGCCGTCGCGAGTTTTGCCGGGCTGAACTGGCAAAGCACCGCACGAGCCATGGGGAGGTTGAAGGAGGAGAAGGCCGCGCTGGAATCCTCCAGTGACATCCTGCGTGAGCTCACCCGCCGCGAGGCGGAAACGGCGGATAGGGTGGAGGCGGCCAACGTCCGCCTGCGAACCCTCATGGAGCGGATCGGCGCCAACAAGAAGGCCATCCAGGACATCACCGAGCAGATTGCGGACTGCCGCGATTCCCTCGCGGAGACCGCCTTGACGTCCGACGCCGGACTGCTGGCCCAGCTGGGCAAACTCACCGAGGCGGCACTTGAGTCCGCTGCGCTGACCTACAAGACCACCACGAGGATTGAGAGCAAGGTCCGTGACCGGCTCACCGGCACCATTGACGCGCTCAACAAGCAGGTGATCCGCGCGTCGGAGGCCACCATCAAGTTCATGGCTGAATTCCGCAACAAGTACCCTGCTGAAACCACCGACCTGGATGCGTCGCTTGAATCTGCCAGCGAGTTCAACAAGATCCTGGCGCAGCTGGTGGACAACGATCTCCCCCGGTTCGCCGAACGCTTCAAGGAATCCCTGACGCAAAACACCATCCATGAGATCGTGGCCTTCAACGCTTTTCTGGACGACCGCAAGCAGGACATCGTCTCCCGCATCGGCGAAATCAACGAGTCCCTGGCCCGGATTGAATACAACACCGGCCGGCACATCCAGCTGGAACCGCAGGCCACCTCGGACCCCGAAGTCCGTGAATTCGGAGTGGACCTGCGGGCCTGTTCCGAAGGCAGCATTGGCGCGCAGGAACAGTATTCTGAACAGAAGTTCCTGCAGGTGGAGGCACTCGTGGAGCGTTTCCGCGGCCGCGAGGGGCGCACCAGCCTGGACGAGCGGTGGACAGCCAAAGTCACCGACGTGCGCAACTGGTTCACGTTCTCTGCGTCCGAAAAATGGACGGAGACCGGCGAGGAGCACGAACACTTCACCGATTCCGGCGGCAAGTCGGGCGGGCAAAAAGAAAAGCTGGCCTACACCATTCTCGCCGCGGCGCTGGCGTTCCAATTCGGGATCGCGGCGGGCCCGGGAAACCAGCGTTCCTTCCGTTTCGTGGTCATTGATGAGGCGTTTGGGCGCGGCTCGGACGAATCGGCCAAGTACGGCCTTGAGCTGTTCAAGCGGCTGAAACTCCAGCTGCTCATTGTCACGCCGCTGCAAAAGATCCACGTCATCGAGCCATTCGTGGCCAATGTGGGGTTCGTGGCGAATGAGACCGGCGCAGATTCACAGCTGCGCAACATGAGCATCCATGAATACCGTGCCGAACGGGAGAAGCGTGGCCGCTAAGATGGCGGGACCCACGTCCGAGGCGGGCCGGACCAAGGGCGCCAATGCACCCAACTGGTCCACGCCCGCCGACGTCCGTGCCGCCTCACTGCGGTCCTGGAACAGCGGCGAGCTGCTGCGCGAGGCGGCGCTGCCCACGGGACTGCATCCCCGGCGTCGGACGTTGAAGCACCCGAGTGCCACGCAGCTGCGGACGGATTACGCACTGGCCGCAGCCTGGGCCCGGGCCTGGGAGCCGGCCCCGCGAGGTTGTTCGCTGGAGCATGTGTCCGTGGGGACAAGCACCATCGGTGCCAACAAACTGCCGGCCGCGGCCGTGTTTTCCTCGGCCGGGGATGAGATCCTGTTTTTGGGGTTGGGCCGCGAGGCAGCGAAGTTCACCGAACTGTCCGGCCGGCTGACCCTGATTGATGCCGGGCTGGCGGCCTGGGCCATGCTGCGTCCGCTTGAGCTGCTCAAGTACGGGGAGGATGCCTTGACGGCTGCCCGGGTGGCTGTTTGGCTCGCCGCAAACCCCAGCCCCGGAATCTACCTGCGCCAGTTGTCGCTGCCGGGCGTGCACACCAAGTTCGTGGAAAACCACCGCAGGCTCATCGACGGGATGCTGGCGGTGTTGGCACCTGAGCGGCCGCTTCTGGGCCGGAACTATGCGCGCAGGCATGGATTTGTGGCCGCCCCGGACAGGGTGCGGCTGCGTTTCCTGGACCCGGCACAGGCCCCGGCTCGCGGCATGGAGGACGTGGAGGTGACGGCTGCCGCGTTCGCCGGCCTGGAGGTCGACGTGGACAGGATCATCACCACCGAAAATCTTGTCAATTTCCTGGCCTTGCCGCAGGCGCCCCGGACCCTGGCCGTGTTTGGCGGCGGCTACGGTTTCGAGGGCATCCGCGAGGCAGCCTGGCTAAAGGACGTGGAGGTGCTGTATTGGGGTGACATCGACACCCACGGCTTCCATATCCTAGACCAGCTGCGTTCGCACCATCCGCATGTTCGGAGCATCTTGATGGATGAGGAGACACTGCTTGCGCACCGGGACTTTTGGGGCCGCGAGGATACGCCCACCCATGCTGTGCTGACGCACCTGGGTGCCGGGGAAAGCGCCGTCTATGCGGCCCTCCAGGCAGGGACCTTCGCACCATTGCTGCGTCTGGAGCAGGAACTGCTGCGCTGGGCCTGGGTGCTGGCCCGGCTCCCCCTGCTTCCCTGACTTCCCTGACTTCCCTGACTCATTGGCTGCCCGCCCGCTGCTACCCTGTCCGCAGATATCCCCATTCGGTAGAGTCAAGGTCAATCGTTGGACAGAAAATGGGGAACATGAAGAAGATCCTGGGTATTTTGGTTCTGGCGCTGATGGCAGTCCTGGGCTCGGCGCCGGCAGCCATGGCGGCACCGGCAACGGACATCGTCGTCGAAGACACGGCCGGGGTGTTGTACCAGCCGCAACTTCTGGAAGCCGTGGCGGGCATCAATTTCCGCGAGCCAACGAAGCTTGCCATCGTGACCATCGAGGGCGAAGTTGGCGGCGATCGGCTCAACGCCGACGTACTGGAGCTGGCCCGCAGCGAACATCCCGAGTGGCTCAGCACCGACAAGCAGAAATGGGCCGACGGCCTGTTCATCTTTGCCGTGGACCCCATCGCCAGAAAAGTGGGCACCTACATGGGCGAAGACCGCAAGGTGTCGTTGGATAAGCAGGATGCCATCCAGGACGCCACGAAGGAGCTCTTCCGTGAAGCGCAATGGACCGACGGCACCATCGCCGGGATTAAAAAGGGCGCGTCCCTGATCAACCAGCCCTGGTACCTCTCGGCGGGTTTCATCATCACCACCAGCATCGTGGGCGTTCTCGCACTCTTGGGGATCGGCACAACGGCTGTCGTCCGTGCCGGCAACAGAAAAAAGGCCGCCGAACACCTCCAGCGCGGGGATGCCGGTTATTCCAGCGTGAGCCTGGCCCTGGATGTCACGGAGCTCAACGCAAAAACCATTCCTGATTCATCGTCCTACGGCACGCTCGTCCTGGAGAAGTACCGCAATTTCAGCACTCGTTACCATGAAGCCAGCACATTGAACCAGCAGTGCCATGCCTTCACCAAGAAGGAGCTCTCCAAGGGTGCCAACGTCAAGGTGGTGGCCCGCTATGCAGACCTGGCCGAGGAACTCGACGGGCTGGACGACGTCATCGCGGACACGAACACCCTGCTGAACAGGTTTGCCGGCTGGGAAAGCGCCTGGGACAGGCAGGCACGCCCCCTGCACGAGGATCTGGAACAGCTCCCAACGCTGCTCGCCGAGCCGGAAGCCCAGGGGCTGGCCTCCACCGCCGCCCTGTCATCGCTGCACACCCAAAGCAGCCAGGGACTCCAGCAGCTGGCCGCCGATTTCCACTCCGGAGCCATCACCCCGGATGCGGCCATGGACCAGTTGCGGGACAGAAGCCAGGAACTGAGCGCGCTGCTGCAGCAGCATTCGGAGGCCATGATCGGCCAATACACCAAAAACAAGACCGAACGTTCCGCCATGGAGAAGGCCATGGAAAGCAGCCGCCGGAGTGAAGTCCACGGCCGCCAAAGCACCATTTTGGGCTCAGTTTTCGCGTGGAACACCTTCTACCCGGTGCATGCCTTCAACGTTGGCTATGTCAGCGGCATCAGCAAGGTCGACACGGCGCGCAGCAGTGCCAGTTCGGGCGGCAGCAGCACCGGCTATGGTTCCAGCGGCGGCAGCTTCTCCGGCTCAGGCAGCTCCTCCAGTTTCTAGCACGGCTTTCCGGTGCGATTTTCCGGTGCGACGGCGGGTCCGGCCGGCGTGCCCCACCCACCCTGCGGGAGCGTCAGGCCTTGAATGCTTCCGGGTTCACGGCGAACTCAGGCATCTCGCCCTTGGCCATCGCAATCGCGTTGCGGGCGGCCAGCACACCCATTTTGGCGCGCACCGGCACGGTGGCGCTGCCAATGTGGGGCAGCAGCACGGTGTTGGGCAGCTCGGCCAGCCCCGGCGCCAGGTTCGGTTCGTCCTCATAGACATCGAGCCCGGCACCGGCAACCACGCCGTCGCGCAAGGCTGCAACGAGGGCTGCCTCGTCAACCACGGGCCCGCGGGCAGTGTTGACCAGAAAGGCGGAAGGCTTCATGGCCGCCAGCACCGGGGCGTCGATAAGGTGGCGTGTCTCCGCGTTCATGGGCACATGAATCGACAGGAAGTCGGCCCGTGCCACCACCTCACCCCATGGCAGCTGCGTCACCTTGCCGGCAAACTCCCCCAGCTCGGCATCGGAAACAGTCCGCTCCGCAGGAGGCCGCGGTGAGAAGACAACCTCCATCCCGAAGGCCAGGGCCCGGCGCGCCGTGGCCCGGGCGATCCTGCCGAAGCCGGCCAGCCCCAGCACCTGGCCGGATACATCGCTGCCCACCAGCAAGTCCGGGTTCCAGCCGGCAAACTGGCCGGAACGGACAAACGCGTCAGCCTCCACAACCCGTCGGGCCGTGCCCAGGATGAGCAGCATGGCAATGTCTGCGGTGGCGTCCGTGAGGACTCCCGGGGTGTTTCCCACCAGAATTCCGTGTCTGCTCGCGGCGTCTACGTCAATGTTGTTGAAGCCCACCGCATAGTTTGAAACCCCGCGCACCTTGGCTGATTCAAGCAGCCCGGCATCAATGGTGTCGCCCAGGCCCGAGAGCAGCACGTCGTAGTCGCCGCTGGCGCACAGCGCCCGCAACCCGGCGGCCGGGGCGTCGGCCAGCATGGTGACCTCACCGGCGTCGTGCAACAACGTCATCCCCGGTTCGGGGATGGCTGCAGTGACCAGAAAACGAAGTGTCATGCCTGTTTACTCCTTGAGGTCGACTGCATGTTCCGCGGGTGCGGGTGCAATCGGTTCATCGGCTGAATCCTCAATATACCGTTTTGCATTGATCATGGTGGCGCCAACCATCATCACCACAAGGCAGGCGCCCAGCATGACGAAGGACGCAGTCCAGGAGCCGGTGGCGTCGTGGATGGTGCCAAAGAACAGCGGGGCGATGCCTGCCCCGGCGTACCCGAGGCCCTGGCTGAATCCGGACAGCACGGACGAGCCGTGGGTTGTCCGCGAGCGCAGGTTCACCATGAGCAGGGCCGTGACGAAGGTGCCCTGGCCGAGGCCGGAGAAGGTGACCCACAGCCACGTTCCGGCCAACGGCGACAGATACAGGCCCAGGTGCCCTGCGGCCCAAAACAGCGCGAAAAGGCTGATGGCCACGATGGGGTTCTTCATGCGCGGCACCCACAACGGCACCAGCAGGCTCATCGGCACAGCGAGGATGGCAAAGTAGGCCAGCGCAGTTCCCGCTGTGGCGGCGTCGAGCCCCTGGCCTGAAAGGTACGGCGGCAGCCAGGTGAAGTACACATACGTTTGGGCCGAGTTTCCGGCCAGGAAGATGACCAGCCCCCAGGCCACCGGCGAGCGCCACGGCCGCAGCCTGGACACGGGCACATTGCCGGGCCCGCCCGCCTGCCCCACGGTGAGGTGGGCGGCCTGCCCAGCCGGGCTCACGGCGTCGCGCTTCTCCCTGCGGTCCCGCAGGAATTGCATGATCCACGGCAGCAGCACCAGCAAACTGACCGACGCCCAAAGCCCGATGGACACCCGCCAGTTGGTGGCCCCGGAGATCGGCACAGCCAACTGCGGACTGATCGCAGTGCCCACCGACAGCAGTGTCACGTAGCCGGCTGTCACCAGGCCCACGCGGTCCGGGAAATACTTCTTCACCAGCGGCGGCAGCACCACATTGCCGATGCCATAGCCGGCCATGACAACCGCTGTCAGGCCCAGGAACGGCCAGACCTGGTCGATCGCGACCCGGCCCAGCTGCCCCACCACGGCCAGCACAACGGCGGCGACCAGCGCCTTTTCGAGGCCGACCCGGCGGATCAGGGCAGGGGTGAGCAGGCCGAAGACCGCAAACATCAGCGGCGGCATCATGGCCAGCAGGCCTGTTGTGCCGGCGTCGAACCCCAGTTCGCCGGAGAGCTCTCCCAGAAGCGGCGGCACCACCGACACCGCCGTGCGCAGGCTCAGTGCCATCACCATGATGCCCAGCAGTGCGCCGATACGGCCTGTCCACGGTCTTTTCACCAAAAAGTTTGTCACCGCTCAACCCTAGCCAATTGCCGCACCCGCGAAGACCGCAGTGAATCCTGCGCCCCTGCCACGAACCAGCGTCCGGGCCGCGAACCAGCTGCTGGCCAACAGCTGGTTCGCGGCCCGGACGCTGGTTCGTGGCTGAGGGAACCGCCGTGCAGCCCACACCGCCACCCCGGGCCCAATTTTCGGCATGATCATGCAGAAAATGCCGTGGTGGGGGCTAGTATGGTGGGATCGGGGGCAGACTCCAACGGCCCCTCTCCACTCACGCCTGCCGCATCCGGGACACTTGGATGAAAGTGGCAGGGAAAGGCAGAACCGCCATGGATGTTGCCGCTTTGGGTGCCGCACTTCGGGCCCGTCGCAAGACCCTGCAGCTGACACAAAGTGAAACAGCCGACCTGGCCGACGTTTCCACGCGTGTGCTGAGCGATCTCGAGAACGGCCGGGAGACCGTGCGCCTGGACATCCTCACTGCCGTGGCCTCGGCGCTGGGCATGAGCCTGAGCCTGAACGTCGCCGGCTCATGAAAAACCTTGAGTACGCCAAATCCGTCACCCAGGCAGTGATCTACAAAAAGGGCCGGGCGGCGGCAACCCTGACCCGGCACCCGAGCATGGGCGTGGTTTTTTCCTATCTGCCCGGTTACCTGGTTGACGGCGGACCCGCAATCGCCTCCACCCTGCCGGCACTTGATGTTCCGGTCACGTTCGGCCACGGCAACGTGCCTGCCTTCTTCGCCGGGCTACTGCCCGAGGGCGAACGCCTGGCCAAGCTGCGATGGGCGGTAAAAACCACCATCTCGGATGAGTTCTCGCTGCTCCTGGCTGCCGGCGGGAATCCCGTGGGCGATGTCCAGATCGTTCCTGCCGGCGCGAAGCCGGAAAGCATCCCGCCGCTGCTGACCGTCACCAAGACCATGAGTGACGTCAGCTTTGCCGGCTTTGCCGCCGTTCCCGGGCCAGTGGACCTTTCGGCACTGGCCGGGCTGCAGGACAAGGTCACGGCCTCCTACCGCCACGACAAGGACCCCACCCGCGCCTACATCCTGAAATTCAACGACGGCAGCCATGCCCGCCAGGTGGAAACGGAGTTCATGCTGCTAAAGAAGGCCAAGGCGCTTTCCATCCCTGTCGCGGACGCCCGCCTGGTGTTCGACGGCGCCGGCCAGGCCGCGCTGTTGGTCTCACGTTTCGACAGGTCCCCCGGCGGCGCACTGGCGGTGGAGGACTGCGCCCAGCTGCTGGGTTTGGGGCCAAGCCGAAAGTACTCGGTGCCCAGCGAAGCCCTGGCAGTCGCGGCCGTGGGCATGTGCGCCGCCCAGGGCCTGGCGGCACGGAACATTTTCCTGCAGTTCCTCTTTGCCTGGCTGACCGGCAATGGAAACCTGCACGCCAAGAACATTTCGGTGGTCCAGCAAGCCACTGGCGAATGGCTCGTGGCGCCTGCGTACGACCTGCAGTGCACGCTGGCAGCAGAGATCGAGCAGGGCTTCGCCGCGGGCGTGCCCGGCGGCATCCTCACCGAGCTCACCGACGGCGACCCGTCGCGCGACCCGGGCATGGCCCTGCCCGTGGGCGGCAGTGCCGGCAGCCGCACGGGGCTGAACCGCAACGACTGGCTGCGCTTTGGCCGCACCCTGCGCATCCCCGAACGACTGGTGGCAAAGTGCATCGACAAGGCGCTTGCGGCCTCAACGATGACCACGGCGGAACTGCCGTTCGAACGTGACGTCAGTGCCGCCGTCGTGCGGGTCCTGGGGATCCGGCGCGCCGCGATCCAACGGTGAACCACGGGGCAAAACTGCCCAAATACTTTTACTGACGAAATGACGCTAAAATGTCTCTATGCCACGAATAGCCGCCCCTACGAACGCGGCGCAGCGAGAGCAGACGCAGCGCAAAATCCTCAACGCCTTTGGCGAACTTCTGTTCACCCATGGCCTGCCCGGGCTGACCATGACCGACGTCGCCAGGACAGCCGGCGTGGGCAGAACCGCCGTCTACAACTATTTCGCCGACCTCGAGCAGCTCCTTGTGGCCTACGCACTGGATGAAACCGGCAAGTTTGTCACCGAGCTCAAGGCCAGCCTGGAGGGCCTGGAGAACCCTGTCGACCGCCTGAGCGTGTACGTGCGGGCGCAGCTTGAAGACCTCACCCGCCGGCACCTCCCGCCCGGCCCGGCCATGCGCTCGGTGCTCTCAAGTGAGTCGTTTGCCAAATTGGGCGTCCATGTGGGCGAGCTCAACAACTTGCTGATGGACATTCTGCGCACAGGCATGGACCAGCATTTCCTGCCGGAGGCCGACGTTGAGGGTCTGGTGCAGCTGATCCACGGCTCGTTGACGGCAAGCGCCTCACGGCGCAAGACGGACACCCCGGACGAAGAAAACATTGCGGCCGCGGTGAGGTTCATCCAGGCAGGCGTGGGTGCCGCCTTTGATGCGCAGGGCCGCCCGGTCACCCTCGAGTAGTTCCAAGGCGGTCTGGGGCCCACTCGCCCACTCCCGCGCAACCAAACGCGAAATCCCGCATTAAGCGGCTTTGGAACCAGCTCAGGGCGCGGCTGGTCGCGTGGCCGCAGCCTTTGTGCCCGCGGGTTCGCTGGGCGGCGGGCTCAACCGCGGGCAGGACAGCACGCCCGGGGTTTGATCCACCTTGGGCGGTGCGACAAGGCCGTTGAAGCGGCTGGTCAGGATGACGTCCACCGTGCCGTCGGTGCGGTCGTCCTGGACATATTCGGTGCTGGGGAAGTTGCGCTGCATGTTGAACGCCGCAGCGTGTCCGGCCGGGCCGGAAACAACCACTGCCGGTGCCCCATAGTCGGTGGATTTGTTGTCGATTTCCTTGACCGGGTAACCGCGCTGCTTCAGCTCCTCAGCCACTTCCCCGGCCTTTCCTTCGAGGCTGCCGCCGTTGTAAATATTCACCGTGACTGTCTTGTTGGCGGGGTAGTCAAGTTTTTCCCCAGGGCACGACTCGGGCGTCGGCGCGGGTCTGCCGGCGCCAAGCTTCAGCTCAAGCTCCCCCCGCTGCACCATGCCTGCCAGCACGACGGCGGCCACCACCAGGGCGAGCAGCAGCACCAAGGTGACGCCGTGGGTGATGCGGCGGCGCACGGTGCTGGAGGGCAGCTCCGGGGTTTCGGGGTCCGGGAACGCTTCGGCCAACCCCTCGGAGTTGACTATGTGGTGGCCGCGCCACGACGTGCCGTCCTTGATTTTTTTGCGCTGCTGCCGCAGCTCATAAGCCGCGTCGCGGGCCTGCCTGCGCTCGTCTCGCGCAGCCTTGCGCCGCTGCCGGGTGGTCAGCAGCACGTCATTGTCCGGGGCGGCCGCACCCGGCCCGGAACCGCCCGGCTGAAACTCGGGCTTTTCCGGCACGGCGCTGTGCCGCTGCTGCTCCGCGGGATCGCCCGAAGGCGGCCCCGCAGGCGGCCTAGTCATCTATCACCAGAACTCGGGCGTGGAGGACGGTGCGCTGGTGCAGGGCGGTGCGGACGGCCCTGTGCAGCCCATCCTCCAAATAAAGGGTGTCGCGCCATTGCACGACGTGGGGGAACAAGTCGCCAAAGAACGTGGAATCCTCAGCCAGGAGCGCCTCGAGATCCAGTTGCGCCTTGGTGGTGACAAGATCTGCCAGCCTGACCTGGCGCGGTGCGACACTGGCCCAGTCCTTGGGCGTGATGTATCCGTGGTCCGGGTAGGGGCGTTTGTCGCCAACAGCTTTGAATATCACCTCTTCAGACTAGGGACTCCATGGCACTAAAGGAACTGCAACGCCTTCGAGCCGCAGGGTGTGTTGCCAAATGGTTACCGAAATGCAGCCCCAAATGGCCCTCCGGAGGCAGTGCTGGGATCATGGGTTCATGACACTCATGCAACCTCCGCTTGCCCTGCTCCTTGACGTTGACGGTCCGTTGGCCAGTCCGGTGTCCCGCCGCGTGTCGCCGGAGATCATCGCCAACCTGATCGAGCTGGTCCGCAGGGGCATCCCCATTGTGTTCAACACCGGCCGCTCCGACACCTTCATCGCCGAGCAGCTGATGGTGCCGATGCTCGAGGCCGGGCTGCCTGCCGACACCGTCGTCCATGCCATCTGCGAGAAGGGCGCCGTCTGGTTCACGTTCACCCCCGACGGGCCCGGCCCCGTCCACGTGGACGAAAGCCTGGTCATGCCGGCAGCCTATGGTGACGCCATTCGTGAACTCGTTGCCCGTTCGTACGCCGAGCACATGTTCTTCGATGAAACCAAGCGGGCCATGGTCTCCGTGGAACAGCTCATCGAGGTTGAGAGCAGCAACTACCTGGCCCAGCAGGAAAAGTTCGACGCCGATGCGCTGGCTTTGCTGGCCACCCACGACTTGGGTGCCGTGCGCCTTGAGCATCGGGCCCCGGCGTCCACAGGACGTGTTGACTACCGTGTTGACCCTTCGATCATCTCCACTGACATCGAGTCGGTGCGCCTGGGCAAGGACCTTGGCGCCAGCCGGGCGGTGGAACTGCTGGCGGCGCAGGGCATTGTTCCGCGGGCGTGGCGCACGGTGGGCGATTCGCGCACCGACTACGCCATGGCCGACTGGCTGCACCACCACGCACACGAGGTCAAGCATATCGACGTGCGACCTGCCGAGGGCATCCCGGAAAAGCCGTACCCCGTCAAAACCGCGGCGGACCTCCAACTGGGCGACGACGTCGTCAACGACTTTGCCGGGGCGGCGTTCCTGCAGTTCTGGCTGGACCGCCTTCCCGCCAGCCCGCCAGTCCCGACGCTCGCACAGTAGTGGCTTGATTTTTCCCAACGCTCGCGCAGCAATGGGGGTTAATCCCGAAACGCTCCCTCAATGAGAGGGAGCGTTTTCTGTGGGGTGAAGATCGCCGCCGCGGCGGTGTTGTTAGAGCAGCGCTGCTTCCACTGCCGCAATGAGCTCGGGTGAGTCAGGCGCAACAGCGGAGGCGAAACGTCCCAGCACTGCGCCGTCGCGCGTGATCAGAAACTTCTCAAAGTTCCACTGGATGGGCTCTGCGCCGTCGTTTGTCAACGCAGCATAAAGCGGGTGGGCAGCTTCACCATTCACCTCAGTCTTGGCGGCGAGGGGGAAGGTTACACCGAAGTTCTTGCGGCAAAACTCGACGATTTCCTCCGCGGTTCCCGGCTCCTGTGCGCCAAATTGGTTGCACGGGACACCTACAACTGTCAGTCCCTGGCCCTGGTATTTTTCATGGAGGGCTTCAAGGGAATCGTATTGCGGGGTAAATCCGCATTTGGAAGCCACGTTGACGAGCAGGACTGCCTTGTTCGCCAGTTCAGGCAGGGTTGTCTCGGTGCCGTCGTTGAGCGTAAGGGCAATGGTATTCAAAGTTTGCGTAGTCACAGGCCGAGTCTAACGTGCCAATATTTATGCGGGCCCCCGCAACCAAGATTAAACGACAAAAGGCCCGGAATCTCAATGATTCCGGGCCTTTTATTGGCGGAGGATGGGGGATTTGAACCCCCGAGGGCGTTAACCCAACACGCGTTCCAGGCGTGCGCCATAGGCCGCTAGGCGAATCCTCCAGCTTGCTGTGCAAAACACGGCAGGTTCAAGAGTACCTGACAAGGTGCCCAAGTCACGAATCGAACAATGACCCGCCCAATGAGACGCCCAAAAACGCTGCACAGCCATGCGGTTCCGAGCAGAAAATAAGGGCACTACAGCCCCGTTCAAGCCGTACCGCCCTCAATTTTCCCCAGGCGGCCAAGCGGAAGGCAGACCGCACGAAAGGATCGAACGCACCAAGCGCCCGCGCATTGCAGGCAGCAGTGCTCAGCTGCTCCCGCAACGCCTGCCCAACTTTACAAGATTGTCACATTCGCGCGGCATTGATGACGACGTGTCGGCTTAACAACAAACATCACATTTCCCCTGGCCAGCTATCACCAATCGAGCGGGAAAATCAGTGCCCCGCCCGCATTGCCAGCGCAGCAGTAACAAATCCCGCAAGAGCAAAGGTTACGGTCATGATCCACAGAAAGAACTGCTGGCCCGAATGCTTGTGGGTGCGCTGGGTGGTGTTGGTTGAAAACACTTCAATGCGCACCAGGGCCAAAATCCCAGTGCCGAAGGCCAGCACCCAAAATATCCATTCAAAGAACCCGAAACTAAGCATGTCTGTTCGCTCCCATGGCGGCCCGAGCAACGCTGGGGCCGAAACGCTGCGGGACCGGCTTAGCAATGGCATTGATGCCCCATGAGGCGAAGCTACCACCGCCGGCAAGGAATTGAAATGGTCCCCGGTGGTGCCGACGGATTCGCCCGCACCGCAACAGTCGGGTAAGCTGTTTTTCGGCCCCTCATGTGGCGTCACCCTGTGAACTCCCCCAGGACCGGAAGGTAGCAAGGGTAAGCGGGCTCTGGCGGGTGCATGGGGGGTCTTTACTTTTCCCAAAACTTATCCCCAGATTTGCCCAGTCTGCGGCACCGACAGGCATTTTGTCAGGCAGATTAGATAGGGTTTCAACTGTGAGCGCACCAACAGCCCTGTATCGCCGGTACCGTCCCGATTCCTTTGCCACCGTGATCGGCCAGGAACACGTCACCGCGCCGTTGATGGCTGCCCTGGAAAAGAACCGCGTCAACCACGCCTACCTCTTTTCAGGCCCGCGCGGCTGTGGAAAGACCACCTCGGCCCGCATCCTCGCCCGCTGCCTGAACTGTGCCAAAGGCCCCACTTCACACCCGTGCGGTGAGTGCGACAGCTGCATCGAGCTGGCCCGCGGCGGAGCCGGTTCCCTGGATGTCATTGAGATTGACGCGGCCAGCCACGGTGGCGTTGATGATGCCCGCGACCTGCGCGAACGCGCCACCTTCGCCCCGATCCGGGACCGCTACAAAATCTTCATCATTGACGAGGCCCACATGGTCACGTCCGCCGGCTTCAACGCCCTGCTGAAGATCGTCGAAGAGCCGCCGGAGCACATCAAGTTCATCTTTGCCACCACCGAACCTGACAAGGTCATTGGCACGATCCGCTCCCGCACGCACCACTACCCGTTCCGGCTGGTGCCGCCTGAGCCGCTCATGGCTTATTTGGCACAACTGTGCGAGCAGGAAAATGTCGCAGTTGCCCCCGGGGTCCTGTCCCTGGTGGTCCGCGCCGGCGGCGGTTCCGTCCGCGACTCCCTCTCAGTTCTTGACCAGCTGATGGCAGGAGCCGATGCCTCGGGCCTGGATTACGACCTTGCGATTGACCTGCTCGGTTATACCCACTCGTCACTGTTGGACGACGTCGTTGAGGCGTTGGCCGCCAGCGACTCGGCCACCGTGTTCAAGTCGGTGGACAGGGTCGTCCAGACCGGCCACGATCCCCGCCGTTTCGTGGAAGACCTCCTCGAGCGTTTCCGAGACCTCATCATCGTCCAAGCCATGCCCGAAAGCGCCCATGCGATTTTGCGCGGCACTCCGGATGAGCTGATCGCCCGCATGCAGACGCAGGCCGCCCAGCTGGGTGCCGCCGAGCTGTCCCGGGCCGCGGACGTCACCAATGCGGCGTTCAATGAAATGACGGGTGCCACCTCGCCCCGCCTGCACCTGGAATTGCTGGGCGCCCGCCTCCTGCTGCCTGGCGCAGACTCCTCGGTCCGAGGCATGGCCACCCGGCTTGACCAGCTCGAACGCCGCCTCAATTACTCCGGATCACAGTCGGCTGCCCCGGCAGGCATGCCGCCCGCCGGAGCCGTGCAGGCCGGCGTCCCCGAACACGCCCTTGACCGGGCTCCTGCACAAGGGGTTGCCGCCCAAAGTTCGACGACGGCACCCGCCGACTCTGCTGCTGAAACCTCCGGCGGCGGACTGGCTGCCGTACGGGCGCAATTGGCCCGTGCAAAGGAAGCCGCGGGTGCTGAAGTGGCGGCACGCCATGCCCCTGCTGCTGCCCCCACGCAGGATTCAGCTCAGGACTCAGCCCAGGAATCGGTTCAGGAATCAGCTGCTGCCACCCACCAGGCACCGGCCGCTGAACAGCCCCGGCAGCCGGAGGTTCAACAACAGCCCCAGCAACGTGAGCCAGCTGCAGCGCCGGCTGCACGCACCTGGGACGACCTCCCCACCCCCTCCGGCGACGCCGCCCCTGCCGCCCAGAAGTGGGGCGACCAGCAAACCGGTGCAACACAGGCAAACTCACCGCAATCCAACGCACCGCAGTCGGGCCAGCAGCAGGTTCCGACACAGCGTCCCGAGCAAGACGTCCGGCCCGCTCCCTCGGCTCAAGGCGAACCCGCCGGTGGAGCATCCAGCGGCACAACGGGCATTGAGGTGATTCGCCGGGCATGGCCGGAAATCCTGGGTGCGCTGCGAAACATCCGCATGGCGTCGTGGGCCATGGTGAATCAGAACGTGGTGCCCCAAGTATTTGACGGCCGGGAACTTCGTGTGGGACTGCCTTCTACCGGTCTCATCGAAACGTTCAGCAACAACGGCCACCTGGAAAATTTGCAACAGGCCATCAACCAGGTACTGGGCATGACAGTGCAAATCCTGCCTGCCGACGGCGAAGCCCCCGCTCCGAGAGCGAGCGCTGAGCCAAACCCAAAAGTTCAAACAGGTAGCCCTTCACGGCAACGTGAAGGGGGTGGCGACACTGCGCCCCAACCGGCAAGCGCAGCGTCCCGGCCGGGCCAACAAAACCCGGCCCACACTCCGAATCAGCCTCCGAATCAGCCTCCGGCCCATCCTCCAGTTCCGGCTACGGGTTCCTTCGCCGCTCCGGCCGCCACCAGACCTGCCGACACCAAGCCCGCTGCGGCCGAGCCGGCTGCTCCCGTCGCGCCCGCTGCCGTGGTTCCCGGCGAGGCGAAGGCCTCCGCTGTGGTCTCGGAGCCTGCCAGCGGGCAGAGTCCTGCCACCATCCAAGCTCCTTGGGACGGCCCCGTCGAGCCAAGCGATCCCTGGGATGAGCCGCACCCGGACTCCTATCCACCCGACGATTACGCTGCGGCCGACCACTTCGATTCTGCCGCTCCACAGCCAGCCGCCGAAGCCCGGCCGGCAGCCAGGGACACCCCCTCTGAACCGTCGGCGACGCCACAAACCAGCAGCGAACAGGCGCCCCCACCGGCTTATTCACCGCCGAGGGTTTCACCCATTTCTGCGTGGACCACGGGCTGGGACGTGCCGGTGGCTGAACCAGTCAGCGCTGCCCCTGTGGAACAGGAAGCACCCCGGCGCAGCGCCCTGCTGGCCGAGCAGATCGCCCAGCAGTCAGGTCAACAACCGGACCAGCCTGCACCCCAGGACTGGGGCGTCTCCCTGGGCCAGACAAGCCGGAAGGATGTTGCCGACCCGGGCTGGGGATCCATGGCCAACGCCCCGGAATGGGCCCAGGACGCTCAGGGCAGCGCCCCGGCAGCAGCAACCAGTGCAACCAATGCCGGCGCAGAAACAGCACCGGCCCAAGCGGATTCAGATCCAGCGGAATCGCATGCAGTGGAATCAGGTGCAACAGAAACCACGACGGCGGAAAATGGTTCGTTCAATGCGGCCGCGCCCGTGGCCGGAGCACCATTGGGAGCTTCCAGCACCTACCCGACGGTCGCCACTGTCACTGCACCGATGTCACAGTCAGCACCAGGGGCCCAGTCAGATCAGGTGACCGAGGCGCCCGATGCCGCACAGCGGCAGGAGGCACCGGCGTCGGACATGGCAGGCAGCAGCGCCACACCCGTCGCAGCCAAGCTGAGCATGTACCAGCGCCTCGCCAACAGCTCCGAGGCCCAGGCCGCACGCACGCAGACGCCAGCACTCGCCGCGCAGACGCCCTATGTCGAGGACGTCCCCAGCCCCGACGACGTGACCATCGAGGAATCCGGTGTTGTGGGCCAGGCGGCTGTGGAGCGTATTCTGGGCGGGGTATTGATCGAAGAGCGCCCGCTGAACCCGTCACACTGAGTCCCTGCGGCGCAGCCACCACCATTACCCAACAGTGGAATTGAACCACTGGACGATTTGAACCAATAGACAAGAGGCATTGTGTACGAGGGAGCAGTTCAAGAGCTCATCGATGAGCTGGGGCGCCTGCCCGGAATCGGGCCAAAATCGGCCCAGCGGCTTGCTTTCCACATCTTGGAGGCCGACGCCGAGGACATGCAGCGCCTGGTCAAGGCCATCGTCACGGTCAAGGAGCGTGTGAAGTTCTGTACTGCGTGCTTCAACGTCACGGAGGCGGAACTGTGTAACATTTGCCGCGACCAGCGCCGCGACCCCACAGTCATCTGCGTTGTGGAGGAGTCCAAGGACGTGATGGCAGTGGAGCGCACACGGGCCTTCCGCGGCCGCTACCACGTGCTGGGCGGCTCCATCAATCCGATCGCCGGCATCGGCCCCGACCAGTTGCGCATCCGCGAACTGCTCACCCGCCTCAATGACGCCCAGATCCAGGAAATCATCATTGCCACCGACCCCAACCTCGAGGGCGAAGCGACCGCAACCTACCTCTCGCGCATGTTGAAAACCCTCGGCATCACAGTCACCAGGCTGGCCTCCGGGCTGCCGGTGGGCGGCGACTTGGAGTACGCCGATGAAGTGACGCTTGGCCGTGCCTTCGAGGGCCGCCGCAACGCGCTCACCTAAACAGGCCGTTTTAGCACAACCGTTTTAGTACGGCTGCGCTAAAGTGCGACGCCGGATGCCCGGCTTTCGCTGCTGCCTTGCCCGGCGCTGGCAATGAGTTGGGCGAGGCGCTCCTTGGTGGGGGTCCCCGCGGTGGGAACGTACATGACAAAGTGCAGTTCGGGGACGTCCGAGGGCACCAGCCGGTGCTGCTCAAACGTCAGCTCGCCCACCTCCCGGTGAATGAATACGCGCTGCCGGGAGGCGAATCCCAGCACACCGCGTTCGGCCCAGATGCCGGCAAATTCAGGGCTCGCCGCAGACAGGCTGTCGACGAGTTCCGTGTGCGCTGCCGAGCCGAGCCGGGGTCCGGCCTCGGAACGGAATTCGGCCACGAAGTGCCGTGAGGTCAGCTCCCAGTCGGGCAGCATTTGGTGCAGCTGCGGGTCGGTGAAGACAAGCCTGAGCAGGTTCCGTTCTGCCGGAACAATCTCGGCGATGCGTGAATACAGTGCCCGGTAGGGGCTGTTCCAGCCGGCAATCCCCCAGTCCGGAGCCACGGCAAAGGCCGGAAAGTCCACCGCATCCATGAGCGCCTGCAGGTGCGGCGGCACATCCTCCATGGTGGCCGTGCCACCGGACGGCACCGCGCCGTGGCCGCCCAAGGCCAGCACATAAGCCTGCTCGGCGGCGCTGAGCCGCAGCACCCTGCCGATGGATTCCAGCACCTGCCGGGAGGCGTTGATGTCCCTGCCCTGCTCCAGCCACGTGTACCAGGTGACACTGACGGCGGAGAAGGCGGCGACCTCTTCCCGGCGCAGGCCCATGATGCGGCTGCGGCCTATGGGAGACAGTCCAAGTTCCGCACGAAGCAGTCCTGCCCGGCGGTCACGGAGAAACTGGCCCAGCTCACGCCGTCGTTCTTCATTCATTCCATCAAATCTAGCACTGCCACTACTAGTATTGACGCCGTCTCCACGACGCACCCCTAATCCTGCTTAAGCACCCCGCTTGCTGGTTAACTTGTCCCCATGCCTCCATTACGTTCACGCACAGTCACCCACGGCCGCAACATGGCCGGCGCCCGCGCCCTCATGATGGCCTCGGGTGTTGCCAAGTCCGACATCGGCAAGCCGATCGTCGCCGTCGCCAACTCGTTCACCGAGTTCGTCCCGGGCCACACCCACCTCGCACCTGTGGGCCGGATCGTCTCCGACGCCATCCACGAAGCCGGCGCCATCGCCCGCGAATTCAACACCATTGCTGTGGACGACGGCATCGCCATGGGCCACGGCGGCATGCTCTACTCACTGCCCTCCCGCGACCTGATCGCCGACTCCGTGGAGTACATGGTCAACGCGCACTGTGCCGACGTGCTCGTATGCATCTCCAACTGCGACAAGATCACCCCCGGCATGCTCATGGCCGCGCTGCGCCTGAACATCCCCACCGTGTTCGTCTCCGGCGGCCCCATGGAAGCCGGCCGGGTCACCATGACCGACGGTTCCATCCGCACACTGGACTTGGTCAACGCCATCTCCGACGCCGTGGATTCCTCCATCTCCGACGAGGACATCGACCTCATCGAGGCCAACGCGTGCCCCACCTGCGGCTCCTGCTCCGGCATGTTCACCGCCAACTCGATGAACTGCCTGACCGAAGCAATCGGCCTGTCCCTGCCGGGCAACGGCTCGCTGCTCGCCACGCACACCGCACGCAAGGAGCTGTACGAGCGTGCCGGCGCCACCGCTGTCGAGATCGCCAAGCGCTACTACGAGGACGACGACGAATCGGTGTTGCCGCGCAACATTGCCAGCTTCGAGGCGTTCGACAACGCCATGGCCCTGGACATCGCCATGGGCGGCTCCACCAACACGATCCTGCACCTGCTCGCCGCGGCGCAGGAAGCCGGCCTGAAGTACGATCTCGACGACATTGACGCGAAGTCCCGCCAGGTGCCGTGCCTGGCCAAGGTCGCCCCGAACGTGGCCGGCGATAAAACATTTTACATGGAGGATGTGCACCGTGCCGGCGGCATCCCTGCACTGATGGGCGAGCTGAACCGCGGCGGGCTGCTGCACACCAACGTCAACTCGGTCCACTCGAAGGACCTCACCGGCTGGCTCGACGACTGGGACATCCGCGGCGGCAAGGCCACCGAGGCGGCCCAGGCCCTCTGGACCGCAGCACCCGGCGGCCAGCGCTCCTCCACCGCGTTCTCGCAGTCGGCCGAGTGGACCTCGCTCGACACCGACGGCGCCGAGGGCTGCCTGCGCGACGTGGAGCACGCTTTCTCCAAGGACGGCGGCCTGGCGGTGCTGCGCGGCAACATCGCCATCGACGGCGCCGTGGTCAAGACCGCCGGCGTGGACGAGTCTATCTGGACGTTCGAAGGTCCGGCCGTGGTCTGCGAATCCCAGGACGAAGCCGTTGAGAAGATCCTCTCCAAGGTGGTCAAGGCAGGCGACGTTGTGGTCATCCGCTACGAAGGCCCCCGCGGCGGCCCCGGCATGCAGGAAATGCTCTACCCCACGTCCTTCCTGAAGGGCCTGAAACTGGGCAAGGTCTGCGCGCTGATCACCGACGGCCGCTTCTCCGGCGGCACCTCCGGGCTCTCGATCGGCCACGTCTCCCCCGAGGCTGCGGCCGGCGGCACCATCGCGCTTGTCCAAAACGGTGACCTCATCCGCATCGACATCCCCAACCGCTCCATGGAACTCCTGGTGGACCCGGTGGAGCTGGACGAGCGCCGCGACCTGCTCGAATCGACCACCGGCTACCAGCCTGTGGGCCGCGAACGCGAGGTCTCCGCCGCCTTGAAGGCCTACGCCGCCATGGCCACGAGCGCCGACAAGGGTGCCATCCGCCAGGTCCCGGAAGACGTGGTCCTGATGAAGGCGCCGCGAGCTGAAGTGCCCGTCTCCTAACCACCCCTCACATCTGTGTGGCAGTTGTTGGACCAATGCAACAACTGCCACATGGAATGTCCGACGGCGATCCCTTGGGCAGATTGCCTGCGGCTGTCCAAGGAGCCACGTTAGGCCTTGAGGATCAACTCCAGCAGCGGGCGCGGGTCGGTGGTGTCCCCCCGGGCAATCCGATGCAACAGCAGCCCCTCCAAGCAAGACATCAGCACCGCTGCCACCACGTCGTGCTGCGGCACGTCCAAGTGCACGAGGGCCCCGACGGTCAGCTCTTCGTACCGTGCACGTCCGCGGCCCACCGCCCGCCGAACGTCAGGGTTGTGGCCGGCTTCCACGAACAGTGCCAGCCTGGCTGCCGTGAAGTTCCTGTTTTGATCGCTGGCAAATTCGTAGACAGCACACAGCCCGTCTATGAGCTCGGCAATGGTGTCGGGTTGAAGGAACTGATCAATGCCAGCAAGCTCCTGCTCTGCCAGCCAATCAACCGCGCCAGTTAGCAATGCTGCCCTGGTGCGGAAGAAGTTGGACGTGGAGCCCTTGGGCAGGCCGGCCCTGGCGTCCACCCGGGCGTGAGTCACGGCCCGGACTCCCCCGGAGCCCAGCAATTCCAGTGCCGCAGACAGTGCACGGGTCTTTGTAGATGGCATGAAATCACTGTAGTTGGAGAAACTTTCCACTACAAACATAGTGTCACGACACTACAGACGTAGTATTATTTCCCCATGGACACCATGGCATTCCCCGAGCAGGTTGTCCCCGGGGTTGAGCACAGCTTCATGGAGGTATCCGGCCTGCGGGTTCACATGGCGCAGTGCGGCCGTGGTGAGCCGCTGCTGCTGTTGCATGGATTCCCGCAGAACTGGTGGGAATGGCGTGATGTCATAACCCCGCTGGCCAGCCACTACAAGGTGATCTGCCCGGATTTTCGTGGTGCAGGCGCCACTGACGCACCTGCCGGCGGATACACCTCAGACCAGTTGCTTGCGGACACGCTGGGCCTGATGGATTCCTTGGGGCTGGACCGAGTTCACATCCTGGCGCATGACTACGGTGCGATCATTGGCTTCCGGTTGTGCCTCGAGCATCCCGAGAGGGTCAACCGGTTCGTGGCACTGTCAATACCGCACCCCTTCCTGAAACCATCATTTGCCTTGCTAGGGGTCCTGAAAGCCGCGTGGATTGAGCCCGTCATTGCCACACCGATTCTGGGCCCCGCCCTGCTAGGCTCCCGGCGCCAGAGGTTCCCACGGTTTCTCTTCGCCCATTTCAGCCACAGCGAAGGCAGCTTCACATCTGCAGACCTGGAGTACTTTCTGTCCAGCCTGCGCGAGCCGGCTCGCGCACGGGCAGCGAGCGCCCTCTACCGCCACTGCAACATTCCCACGTTTATTGACATATTCGCGGGGCGCTTCCGCAAGATTGGACTCAGCACGCCAACACTGATGCTGATCGGGTCGGAAGACCCGGCACTAAAACCGGCCATGCTGGGCGGATACGAACACCATGCCGACGACCTCACAGTGGAGTTCCTGCCGGACGCCTCCCATTTTCTGGCTGACGATGTCCCGGAAGCCGTGGTCGTGCGCACGTTGGCGTTCCTGTCACAACGCTAGGCCACACGCGTTCCCTTGGGCAATTTCCCGGCCGGGGTGCGCAGGGCACGCCAGCCGAGAGCCAGAATGCCCGCCGCAACCAGCAACTGCAGCCCCAGGCCCAATGGCCACAGCGGCATCCCCTGCTCAATGGACGCAGGGGCGATCTTGCCGCCGGCACATTGGTATGTCACGTCGGGCCCGGCCTGGGCGTAGCGGGCGCCCTGGCTGACAGTCTCAAACAGCCCCGCTGGATGGTAGTGGCCGTCCTGGACGGTGCGGTCGGGGTAGGGAATGGCGTCGGCCACCACCACGAAGGGATTCATCGCGAGCATCCACGCAATCCTGTCAGTCCGCGGGGCGCCATGATCCTCCAGGGGGCCAAAGCAGGCGTACTCGGCATTTTCATCCGTGATGCCCCTGGGCTGTGGCGGCGCAGGGTACATGTCCTGGTCGCTGGACTCCCCACCGGTGTCCGGCTCCCCCTGCTGCATCTCCGCGCCCTTGTAGTGCACCTGGTTTGCCGCCACGGTGCCGTTGCTCAGCCGCATGCCCAACCCGAAGGCAATGAGCGTGCCAAAGACCAGGGCAGCCACTGTCAAATACGTGACCACAATGGAGAACAGCGGCCGGTTGGCCAAGGCAGAAATGCCCACGCCGAGGGCACACACCACGCCGAGTTCAATGGCGAGCATGAGCAGGGCAATGAAGATGTAGCCGACGCCGAGGCCGCCTTGGGCGATGCCGAAAATCAGGAACGGCACGCTCACCACCAGGAAGGCCAGTGCGGCAATCCATGACGCCAGAAACTTCCCCCACAGGAGTTGCCCGGGCCGCAGCAGGGTCACCTGCATGATGGCCAGGGTTCCGGCAGCCCGGTCGCCGCTGATGGCATTGGCCGAGAATGCAGGTGCAACGAGCAGCCCGAACAGCAGCACAAACGCCATAACGGCTTCAAAGATCAACGGGCCCGGACCAACCCTGCCAAACCCGGGGTCAATGCTGTAACCGGACTGCGCCTTCCAGCTGATCCACGTCAGGGCCGTCACCAGCCAAATCAGCCCAAACCAGATGACCAGCATGACGTACCAGCCGCGCGAACGCAGCCGCTGCCGCAACTCCATTCCCACCACCGCCACCACTCCTGTGGCATAGCCGTTTATCCGGGAAGAGCCCGGCGAAGGGGAGCCGTGGGCTGGCTGCGGGGCGGGCCCGTTCTGCATCGTTGTCATGACTGCTCCACCTTCATGCTCAGGTACGTCTCTTCCAAGGCGCCGGTGGCCGGGGCAAAGGAACACACGGCCACGCCGGCCGCCACCAAGTCCCGCAACAGCGCCGCCGCCTGCTCTTCCCGTTCCACACTGACGCTCGCCGACGGGCGCCGGCCCGTGCCCGGTTCGAAGTACACCCCCAGTGTTGTCAGCGCCGAGGCCAGGGCAGCCGGGTCAAGCGCTGCGATGGAATACTTGCGTCCCTGCCCGGTGGCCTGCTCCACGGATTGGGCCAGCACCGAACGTCCCTGGTTCACGAACACTGCACCGTCGGCAATTTCGTCAAGCTCCGCGAGCACATGGGAGGAAACCACAACGACCTTCCCCTCCGCTGCCAGCCGCCGCAGAATGATGCGCAGTGCAATGCGCGATCCCGGGTCCAGCCCGGAGGCGGGCTCATCGAGCAGGAGGACCTGCGGATCGTGGATCAACGCGCGGGCCAGACTCAGCCGTTGCTGCTGCCCGCGCGAAAGCACCCGTGCCTTCTGGTCGGCCAGCGAAGAAAGATTCACCAGCTCCAGCAGTTCCTCCACGCGGGCCGGGATCTGCGCCCTTGGGAGGTGGTAAAACTTGCCCATGGTGGTCAGAATCTCGCGCGCCGTCAGCGACTCCCACACGCCCAGCGTGTCCGGCATCCAGCCAATCCTGGCCCGCGCCGCGGCGGGATCCCTGACCGGGTCGATGCCCATGACGCTGATGCTTCCGGTGTCCGGGGCCAGCAGCGACGCCAGCATGAGCAGCAGCGTGGTCTTGCCCGCACCGTTGGGTCCGATCAAGGCCGTCACCTGCCCGGCCGGCGCCTGCACGTCCATCTGCACGACGGCGTGCACCGCACCAAAGCTGCGGGACAGCCCGGTGGCACTGAGCCCGGGGAAGCCTTCAGGGGCGGACGGTCCGGGCGGCGGTGGCTGGAGCTCGGTCATCATAACCTCCCTGTGGGCCGCAAATCGCGGTCTTGGCAACAGCCTAAGGGGTTGCGGGCACCCAAGGCATCATCCCGCCGTCGGACATTAGAATTGTTATCCGCAGGAAACCGCGGCGTCATGGACCAGCATGTGGACACTTCAATTCCATGTTCACGCAGCACCGCGCTAAACTTGGGGCACCTGCCTTCCGCGTTGATGATGCCGCATTGGCCCAGCGCACGGCGCGGCCCGGCGCGAGCGGCAGCAAGTTTCCTACTTTCAAGTGTTGCGTTAGGTAAGTCAATGAGTGTGCACCCATGAGCCTGATTGTTCAAAAGTACGGCGGTTCCTCCGTGTCCGACGCGGCGGGCATTCTGCGCGTGGCCCGCAGGGTTGTCAGCACCCAGGAGGCGGGCCACGAAGTGGTTGTCGTCGTTTCAGCCATGGGCGACACGACCGATGAACTGCTGGATCTCTCCGCGCAGGTTTCCGAACATCCCCCGGCTCGCGAACTGGACATGCTCATGACAGCCGGCGAGCGAATTTCGATGGCCCTGCTGGCCATGGCCATCAGCTCCCAGGGCGGGGTGGCGCAGTCCTTCACCGGCAGCCAGGCAGGCATGATCACCGACGGCATCCACGGCAAGGCCCGCATCATCGATGTAGACCCGCACCGCGTCCGCACCGCCTTGGACAAGGGCAAGGTGGCCATCGTCGCCGGCTTCCAGGGCATGAGCCGCACCACCCATGAGATCACCACCATGGGACGCGGCGGCTCCGACACCACTGCCGTCGCCCTCGCCGCGGCCTTGAACGCCGACGTCTGCGAAATTTACACCGACGTTGACGGCATTTACACCGCCGACCCCCGCGTGGTGTCCAGCGCGCAGAAAATCAACAAGATCTCCAGCGAGGAGATGCTGGAAATGGCAGCCTCCGGCGCCAAGATCCTGCACCTTCGCTGCGTGGAATACGCCAGGCGCTTTGGCCTGCCGATCCATGTGCGCTCATCTTTCACCGACAACGAAGGAACCTGGGTCCTGCCCAGCCCCAACGACAAAATCAAGATCTCAGAGGGAGTTGCCTTGGAGCAGCCAATCATCTCCGGCGTGGCCCACGACCGGTCAGAAGGCAAAGTCACAGTGGTTGGCGTGCCGGACATCCCCGGCAAGGCCGCGATGATCTTCGGCATCATTGCCGGAGCACACACCAACATCGACATGATCGTGCAGAACATCTCCACCCGCGGTTCCGGCAAGACCGACATCTCCTTCACACTGCCCATGGTGGAGGGTGAGGACGCGCTGGCCGCACTGCGCGCCCGGCAGGAAGACGTGGGCTTCGAGGACCTGATCTACGACGACAAGATCGGCAAACTCTCCCTCATCGGCGCGGGCATGCGCTCCAACCCGGGCGTCTCCTACAGCTTCTTCAAGGCCCTGTCCGACGCCGGCGTGAACATCGACTTGATCTCCACCTCCGAGATCCGCATCTCCGTCGTGACCCGCGCCGACCTGCTCGACGTGGCAGTGCGCGCGGTGCACCAGGCCTTCGGCCTGGACGGCGAAGATGAGGCAACCGTTTACGGCGGCACTGGCCGCTGACCCCTCGGGCCGCAAGGCCCGCAAGGCCCGCAAAAAAGGTGGGTGCCGGACATCAATCCGGCACCCACCTTTTTTATCGTCATTCCACTGCTGCAAAAAATACCCGCCCACCCCTGGAACCGGCTAGTGCTCCTCGACAGCTTCGTCCTTGCGGACTGCATAGTGGTGGCCTTCTGAATCCGTCTCCTCGGCAAAGTGGGAGAGCTGTTCATCACTGCTGTCTTCAAATTCATCGTGGCGATGCACCACAGGGGAATCCATGTCACCTTGGTCCGCGGGGCCGAAAACCTTTTGAAACTTCTCGGTGGCGTGCATGAATTTCTGCACGAACTTATCACTGTTCGTCATCATCAACACCCCCTCTCCACCTCGAAAACCGCTGCGTTCAGGATCCCTTAAGTTTACGCCTGAAGCCGCGCAAAGGCGCTGGCAGGACCGCCCGCCCGCCGCGACCCGCGGGGAGCATTCCTACCGCAGGGACTGGTCGTTCGGGTCCCGGGGGACGAGGTACGTGCTGCCGTCAGCCCGGGTCGCAGTGACAAATTGCCCGGAGGCGGCCTGCTGGGCGGCCAGCAGCGCCTTGTTTTCCGGCGTCATCTCGTGATCGAGGGGGCTGCTGCTGGCCGGCCCCAGAACGTACCGCAGGTGACCGGTGAAGCGCATCAATTTGTGGACAAGACGCGTCTTCGGCATGGTGGCTTTCCTTAGCGGAGCAGGGGCCCGAAGCTGCATTTCGAGCCGATTGAGGGTGTCAGTTCCATTCATAGTAGCCTGTTCGTTAGTGCACTAACTAAACGATGGAGAGTGTGAGTGAACACCGCTGAGAATGACCTGTTGCTTGAGCGCCAGCTGAGTTTTGGTCTCAGCGTCGCCTCCCGCAGCGTCATTTCCGCCTACAAGCCGGTGCTCGCGGCCCTGCAGCTGACCCACCCGCAGTACCTGGTGATGCTGGCCCTGTGGGAGCGCGCCCCGCGCCGCGTGAAGGACATTGGCGGCGCCCTCCTGCTGGAATCGGCCACGCTCTCCCCGCTCCTCAAGCGCCTGGAGACCCTCGGCTACCTCACCCGCACCAAGGACGACGCCGATGAGCGCGCCCTGGCCGTGGACCTCACCCCTGCCGGTGCGGCCCTCCGTCAGCAGGCACTTGCGGTGCCCGGCACCATGATGGCCCGGCTGGGCTTGGACCGCGACGGCGCCATGGCCCTGCATCGGAGCATGATGGCGCTCATTGACGCGGCAACACACGCGGACGACGGCGCTGTGCCCGACAATGCGATGGCTGGCACACGAACTCACGACACCGCCGTGATGACGGATGATTGAACGTATGACGTCCGCCCCACTCCCCCTCACTGAGGATGCCTGGCAGTCGCGCGCCCAAGAGCACAAAATCCGTGTTGACCGGTACGCGGCTCCATACCTGGCGCGCCGGTCAACCGGCCAAAAGCATCCCGTGGAGGATTTCCTCTTCACTTACTACACGCAGAAGCCCGGCCAGCTTGCCCGCTGGCACCCGGGGCCGGGCGTCGTCCTGACGGGGGCGGGGGCAGCGGAGCGCTTGGGCTGGAAGTTTTACCGGGCTGCGAACGACGACGAACTCAAGTCTGGCGGGGCGCCCCACCAAGGTCCCGGCGTCGTGCTTGATCTGGAAGGGTTTGCAGTCCATCGCCAGGAGGCCATCGATTTTGCCCGAATTATTCTGGGCCGCACGGCAGCACGCCCCGCGCAATTTGGCTGTTTCGGACTGCACGAATGGGCCATGGTGTACCAGCAGGAGGCCAATGAAGTGCGGCATGAATACCTCGAGCTGCGTCTGGGATCGGCCGGCACGGACCGGACGGTGGAGGAGAACCGCATCCGCTGCACACATTTTGACGCCTACCGCTTTTACACACCGCAGGCCTCCGGGCTCAATGAGTTGCGCCCCACGCGGGAGAACCAGCGCGATCTGGAGCAACCAGGCTGCCTGCACGCCAATATGGACCTCTACAAATGGGCGTACAAGCTTTCGCCCGCCCTGCCCAGCGAACTCGTCATGGACTGCTTTGAACTGTCGTGGCGGATCCGGGCCATGGACATGCAGGCGTCCCCGTACGATCTCGCCGCTTGGGGCTACCCGCCCATTCCGATCGAGACGGTGGCCGGCAAGTCCGAATACGTGGCGCACCAGCGGGCCTTCAGCGCCGAGTCGGCGGTATTGCGGGAGCGGCTGCGCATAGCCGTGGACGCACTGCCCGTCGGCTAGCTTCCGAGCACCGCCGCAAGTTGGGGTGCCAAGCGCTCCGCCATGAGCGCGTAGCCGGCCGTGTCCGGGTGCAGGGTGTCGGGCAGCCGGTCAAGGGCTTCCTGCCCAGTCAGCACCGCGGCGCCGTCAATGACATGGAGCTTGTTGTCCCCCTGCTCCTGCATAGTGGCCACGACCCGGGCGGTGGCGCGACGATAGTCGGCAAGGGTCCAGCCCACTTCGTTGGCCTTCCCTTCGCGCGGCAGGGACAACACCGGCGTGATGACGACGATCGGGACGTCCGGATGCGACGCCCGGACGGTCTTGATGAAGCCCTGCAGGGCAGGACCGTAGCTGCGTTCCGAGAACACTGCGGCGTTGTAGCTGTTGATGCCCACGCACAGGGAAACGATGTCGGCGGGGGTTTGCGCGATCGTGTCCGCGGCGACCGGGTCCAGTTGGCACTCCCCCGCCAAACCCAGGTTGGTCAGCTGCCAGCCGTTGCGGGCCGCAACCAAGGCAGGCCAGGTTTGGGTGGGACCATCGGCCTGCTGGCAGTGCGTAATGGAACTGCCGTAGGTGACCCAACGCGGGCCGGTTTCCGCCGCGGTGGTGACGGTTGCGCCGTCGAACGCTGCCTGGTGCAGGGTGAAGTCGCCAAAGTGAGGCAGCCACAGTTGGACGAGTGAGTTGGGCGCCAGCCCTGCCAGCTCAACGACGTGGCGGTGGGCGCCGGCGGCCGGCAGCCGGTGGGTGAGCTCGCCGTTGACGAGGACGTCGTAGGGCGCACATTCGTCGGCGCCGTGGCCGGCAACCGTGAGGGTGCCGCCATCCGTACGCCAGGCGGCACGGACGCCGGCGGCCATGGCTGCGCGGTTGGCGAGACCGTCAGTGTAGGGCGGCAGGTAGCCGGTCGCATCCAGCCGATGTAACTGCTGTGAGCCATCCCCATCATGCGTAATTGTGAACATTCCGGACCACTGGGCAGCAGCTGAAACCATGGGGCAATCCTATCGAAAATGGCTCGGGCCCCTGCCGGTGGATTCCGGCAGGGGCCCGAAGAGGCGTCATCCCACACCTCCCCCAAGGACGAGGTGGGAGATGTTGGGTGTTACTTCGCGGCCGGCGTTACATGGAATGTACCGAAGGAGAACAGCTCCCCGCTCCCGTCGGAAACCACGAGGGTGTCCTTGCCGCTCTTGGTGCCTTCCGGAACGGTGAATGTCACGGTTCCCTCCGCGTTGGCCAGGAACCAGCCTATGCGGGCGCCGTGCTGGTTCAGGTGCATATACGCCCACTCATTCGCCGGAAGGTTCGTCACGGTGACGGTGTCGCCGGCACTGTACTTGCCAGCCTTCAGGCCCAGGTCAACGGGGGCCTGCCCATTCAGCTGTGCCCGCTCCACCGACGGCTCGAAGGCCGGAGCCTCCTGCTCGATCGGCAAGGCCAGCAACCCAACCGGAACGACGGCGGACGCGTCCTTCGCGCCGTTGGCGGCGGCGAGCGCCACGGAACGTTCCGCAACGGCACCCGAAGTAAGCTCCGCCGTCGTCAGTTCACGAGTTTCGGTGAAGCTGGCTGATTCGCCGACGGCCAAGGTGCCGCGCTCGGTGCCGAGGCCGGCAACACCTGTCAAGGTGACGTTGCCGGCATTGGTGGCGGTGGCCGTGGTGGTCACTGTGTCCCCGGCACTGGCCAGTCCGTTGCCGTCAAGATCGTTCCACACCGAGGCCGCCGTTGCCGTCAGTCCGGGATTGCGCACGAGCAGGTCAACTTCGTCACCGGTGATGGGGAAGGTTTTGGTTTCCAGTCCGGAAGCGCTGACGGTCCAGGTGCTTTCCGGAACGAAGAAGCCGTTGGCCAGTTCATCGGCCGTGACCTCGTGGCGGGGTGTGCCACAGGCGTAGTTGGCCCACGTGGACAGGTTGTTCCAGCGGCAGTTGCCACCTGCCGGGGGGAGGAACGGATCGAAGTTGCCCGATGCCGGCACCACATTCGAGGTGACGTTGCTGAGGCTGGTCACGGCGAACTGGTACGGGAGCTTCTCACCCACCGAGTAGGGAGTGGCGGAGAGGTCGCGGCCCTGGTCCGTGCGCGAGCCGACGACGTTCAGGCCGAGCGTCGGTGCGGCGCCTCCGGTGACGGTTACGGGAACTACGGCGCTGAACTCGCTCGTGCCGTAGTTGACCTTCGCGGTGATGTTGAACTGGCCGGCCGTGGCGCTGGCGGGGATGGTCACGGGCACCGTGACAGTGGCCGATGAGCCGGCGGGCACATCGGCAAATTCCGCTGCACCAAAGCTCCAGGCGTTTTGCTTGGCAAAGGACGCCTTGGCTCCGGTGATTGCGGTCTGGCCGCCATTTACCATGGTCAGTTCGGCGTCGACCGTCGTCCCATTGGCGCCTGTCAAGGCTTTGGCGGTGAGCTCGACACCGCATTGGATGTCCAGCCATTCGGCGTTGAACTTGCCAAACGTCATGGTGTTGTTGTCACCTTCGTAGAACACCCCGAAGGTGCCGTCGCCGAGTGCGGTGACGGTGGAGTAGCTCATGGCGCCGGCCTTGAATTGCTTGCCGGAGCTCCATGTGGCGCCGTCATTGCAGGAGTATCGGATGGTGCCGTTCTGGCGGCCCGAGGTGCTGTTGGCATTGGAGAACAACAGCATCTTGGCCTCGTCTGAGCCCTCGGCAGCCTGCGGGTGCATGCGGGCGATGGAGGCGTTGTTGACAGGGTCGCTCAGGCGGGTGTCGACAGTGACGGGCCCGTAGCTGTGTCCGCCATCCTTGGAGATGGCCACCTTCCGGCCGCCCTGGCCGCCGCTGCTGGCACGGGAATTCATCATGACGTCGCCGTTGGAGAGCTCGACGGTCTTGTTTTCATCCATGCCCGTGCCGGTGAACTCACCGCGCTGCCAGGTCTTGCCGTGGTCATCGGAGTAGACGCTGTAGGCCTGGTAGGCGATGGTGCCGTTGGGTTGTTTGACCTTGCCCGTGAACTGCTGGACGAGGCGGCCCCTGTGCTCGCCGTACTTGAGCTGGATGCCTTCGCCCGAGGAGGCAAAAACGCCCTGGACGCCGCCAACGTTGGAGGAGTCACCGACGGGCTTGACCACATCGGTGATGAGCGGACCGTCGTAGCCGGCAAATTCTGAGCCGGCGGGATACTCGGCCGGGGGCAGGACCGGCATGTGCGCCGGGTCCATCGACCAGGTCAACCCGTGGTCCTTCGACACGGCGACGGCGGAACTGGTGATGTTGCGGGCGGCGTCGTCGTTGCCGAAGCCGCCGGCCTGGAAGCTGACATCCTTGGAATAGACAAAGAAATTGAAGACGTCCCCCGTCACCTCGTCGACGACGAAACTGGGGTCACTGAAGCCGTAGACCGGCTTGCCCTCGGCCGGCATTTGTCCGCGTGCAACATACGTCGGCGCGCTCCAGGTCTTGCCGTTGTCCGTACTGCGACGCTGAACGATCGAGTTCGGCTGGGGCGAATCGCCGCCGAAAGGGCGTCCGTCATAGGAAGCCAACACGATGCCGTCTCCGAGATGGGCCAGGGCGGGGATGCGGTAATTGGCTCCCAGCACGGGGTCGATGGCGTTGTCCCCGTTCTTGGCAAGCACCTGCTCGACGTAACTGGGGGCTGCCGGGGCGTTCTGGGCATCGGCCATTGCGGGTGCGATCATGCTGGCCAGCATGCCTGCGGTCAAGGCACCGGCGGCGGCTGCCGTCCGTGCGTGTTTCCATCGGCGCGGGAAGTCGGTGGATTTCATTTGGTCCTTTCAAGGCGGCCGTCATTGGCCGGGTGGCTGTCCCCAATTGACAAGACGTTCCATGGTTGAATGTGATTCATCAGACATGGAATGTCCCACAACCGTAGCGTGTTGCCCGTCACAAAACGACTTTGCGCGAACCATGACTTCCCGATACGGCTCAAGCCCGCCCGGCTGAGACCTGCACCACGCAAATACCCGAGTTTGGATTCACTGCGTAGAATGGGATGGCAAGCTCGCGGAGCGCTTTTCTTTTCGATTTTCAAGCCGGAATCACCTTCGGCCCATAGGACTGCGTAAGACGGCACCTCCGCGGCAACCCCTCTTACTCACCAGGAGTTCCTTCGATGCCTCGGATCGTTGTCGACGTCATGCTCAAGCCCGAAATTCTGGACCCGCAGGGGAAGGCCATTGTTGGCGCACTCCCCCGTCTGGGTTTCACCGCATTCTCAGCTGTCCGCCAGGGCAAGCGCTTTGAACTGACGGTGGATGGCGAGGTGACCGAGGAGATCCTGGCCCAGGCACGTGAAGCAGCTGAAACCATGCTGTCCAACCCGGTCATCGAAGACGTGGTCAACATTGAAGTTGTGGCGGACTAGCCATGAATGAAACCCCCTTGATTGGCGGAACCACGCTGGTTCCCGTTGATTCCCGCCTGGCGGGAGCCCGCATCGGCGTCGTCACCTTCCCCGGCACCCTCGATGACCGCGACGCAAGCCGCGCCGTCCGCTTCTCCGGTGCCACCGCCGTCGATCTTTGGCATGCGGACACCGTCCTGGCCGATGTTGACGCTGTCATCATCCCCGGCGGCTTCTCCTACGGCGACTACCTGCGCGCCGGCGCCATCTCACGTTTCGCTCCGCTGATGTCCAAGATCGTTGACGCGGCAAACTCGGATGCGAAGCTGCCTGTGCTGGGAATTTGCAACGGCTTCCAGATCCTGACCGAGGCGCACCTGTTGCCCGGTTCGATGATCAAGAACGACCACCTGAAGTTCCTGTGCCGCGACCAGGTGCTGCGTGTTGAAAACGCCAACACCGCCTGGACCAACGCTTACGCCGCCGGACAGGACATTACTGTTCCGCTGAAGAACCAGGATGGCCAGTACATCGCGGACGAAAAGACCCTTGATGCCCTTGAGGCCGAGGGGCGCGTGGCCTTCCGCTATGTCGGCAGGAACCCGAACGGTTCGCGCCGCGACATCGCCGGCATCTCCAACGCCGCCGGCAACGTGGTGGGCCTCATGCCGCACCCCGAGCACGCAGTGGAGACCGGCTACGGCCCCGGCCATACGGGCACCGACGGGCTGGGATTCTTCACCTCAGTCTTGAACACACTTCTGGGAGACAAATAAATGAGCGAGATGTCAACAGAGTCCGCGAAGAAGTTCAACATCGACACCGTCGAGAACGCCGCGGCCACCCCCGGGGTTGAGCTGCCCTGGGCCGAGCTGGGCCTGAAGCAAAACGAGTTCGACGACGTCGTGAAGGTCTTGGGGCGGCGCCCCACTGCCGCCGAGCTGGCCATGTACTCGGTGATGTGGAGCGAGCACTGCTCCTACAAGTCCTCCAAGAACCACCTGCGCCAGTTTGGCGACAAGGTCACCGAGGAAATGAAGAAGGACATGCTGGTGGGCATCGGCGAAAACGCCGGCGTCACCAACTTGGGCGACGGCTGGGCCGTGACGTTCAAGATCGAGTCCCACAACTCGCCGTCCATGGTGGAGCCCTACCAGGGTGCCGCAACCGGCATCGGCGGCATTGTCCGCGACATCATCTCCATGGGCGCACGCCCGGTGGCCGTGATGGATCCGCTGCGCTTTGGCGCCATCGACCACCCCGACACCGCCCGTGTCATGCACGGTGCGGTGGCCGGCATCGGCGGCTACGGCAACTCGCTGGGCCTGCCGAACATCGGCGGCGAAATGGTGTTTGACTCCGTGTACCAGGGCAACCCGCTGGTCAACGCACTCGCCGTCGGCGTCATGCGCCACGAAGACATCCGCCTGGCCAACGCTTCCGGCAAGGGCAACAAGGTTGTCTTGTTCGGTGCCCGCACCGGCGGCGACGGCATTGGCGGGGCCTCCATCCTGTCCTCCGAGTCCTTCGACGACACCAAGCCGTCCAAGCGCCCCGCCGTCCAGGTGGGCGACCCCTTCGCCGAAAAGGTGCTCATCGAGTGCTGCCTGGAACTGTTCAAGGGTTCCCTGGTTGAAGGCATCCAGGACCTCGGGGCCGCAGGTATTTCCTGTGCCACCAGCGAGCTGGCCTCCAACGGCGACGGCGGCATGGAAGTTGAGCTGACCTCCGTCCTGCTGCGCGATCCGTCCCTGACCCCGGGCGAAATCCTCATGTCGGAATCCCAGGAACGCATGATGGCAGTTGTTACGCCGGAGAACGTGGCCGCGTTTGAAGCCGTCATGGACAAGTGGGCCGTGGAGTACTCCTGGCTCGGCGAAGTTACGGGCACCGGCCGCCTGGTCATCAAGTGGGACGGCGCAGTTATTGTCGACGTCGATCCCCGCACCGTTGCGCACGACGGCCCGGTCTATGACCGCCCGTACGCCCGCCCCGAGTGGCAGGATGCGCTGCAGGCGGACACCTTCACCGGTTCCGTCCAGGATGGCGGACGCCCGTCAACCGCTGACGAGCTCAAGGCCGCCGTGCTGGAGCTCATCGCCTCCCCGAACATGTGCTCAAAGGACTGGATCACCAACCAGTACGACCGTTATGTCGGCGGCAACACCGCCATGGCGTTCCCGGATGATTCCGGTGTCGTTCGTGTGGATGAGGAAACCGGCTTGGGCGTTGCCCTGGCCACCGACGCCAACGGCCGCTACACCTTCCTCGACCCGTACCACGGCGCCCAGCTGGCCCTGGCCGAGGCCTACCGCAACGTCGCCACCTCCGGCGCCATCCCCATGGCCGTCAGCGACTGCCTGAACTTCGGTTCCCCCGAGGATCCGGCCGTCATGTGGCAGCTGGCCGAAGCCATCCGCGGCCTGTCCGATGCCTGCATGGTGCTGGGCATCCCCGTCACCGGCGGCAACGTTTCGCTGTACAACCAGACGGGCTCCACCCCCATCCACCCGACCCCCGTCGTGGCGGTTTTGGGCAAGTTCGACGACGTCGCCCGCCGCACGCCGTCGGGCTGGCAGGAAGACGGCCAGGCCATTTATCTGTTGGGCAACACCGCCGCCGACCTGGATGGTTCCGAGTGGGCCAACCTGCGCGGACACCTGGGCGGGCTGCCGCCGGCAGTGAACCTGGAGCGGGAGCGTGAATTGGGTGCGATCCTGATCAATGCCTCACGCGACGGCATGATCGATTCCGCCCATGACCTCTCCGAAGGCGGCCTCGCGGCAGCCCTGGTTGAGTCGGCACTGCGCTTCAACACCGGCGCCCGGGTGGCCTTGGATGAAGTTGCCGCCCGTGACGGTGTTGACACCTTCACCTTGCTGTTCTCCGAGACTCAGGGACGCGCCATTGTGGCCGTTCCGCGCAGCGAAGAGGTCCGTTTCAACGACATGTGCACGGCACGCCGCTTCCCGGTCTCCCGCATCGGCGTTGTTGACGCAGCCGGCGATGCCCTGGACATCCAGGGGTTGTTCACCGCACCGCTGGATGAGCTTCGCGAAGCACATGAGGGCACCCTGCCGAAGTACTTCGGCTAGCACCGAAAACTAGCACCGGCAAAAGGAACCCCGGCCAACTCTCCCTTGAGATGGCCGGGGTTCCTTGCTGTCCGGGCGCCGGGACGCCATGCGCCGGGTGTCCCGGCTAAAAGCCGCCCGCCAGCGTGCGGGCTGCCTGCTGGTAGGAACGGGTGACGCCGGCCTGGGTGAGCTTGGTGACCGGGGAGCCAAGCGTGTAGATGAATCCGGCGGGCTTGCTGAACGCCAACAGCCTGAAGTGGACGCCGCCGTCGGACGTCTGCATTGCAATGAATGCCTCCTCACCCAGTGCCGGGTGTCCTGGCAGGGTGCCGTAGCCAAAGCCCGCCATGGTTGCGTCAGCCCCGTCGGGGCCTGTCAGTGTTTGGGGCTCCAACGTCCACACCACTTCGCACGGCACCGGCAGTCGAAGGCGGCCCACCCCAAAACCACTGACAACCCGGGCACCAACAACGGCCCGGGGCGGTGCCGTGACCTGCAGGCCCGCACGCCGCTGAATTTGCCAGGTCATGATGCCTTCGGCCAGGGCTGCAAAGGCCTCGGCGCCCTGCCCCACGAGGATGGACTTGTCCACGTGGTCAAATCCCTTGGGCCATGCTGCGGCGTCGGCGGGTTTTTGCGCCATCAGCCGGGTCAGGCCAAGGCAGGGATAGTCAAGACGGCGACGGTCAGCTTTTGGCAACACGTGCACTCCATTTCAAGGCGGTTTGTTGTTTCTTGGGCAGGCCGTCCACCACAAGGTCGTAGGAATCCTCCAGCATGTCCAGCACCATGTCCGCGTCCACCGCCGTGCAGTCCACGGTGTTCCAGTGCCGCTTGTTCAGGTGGTAGCCGGGGATGATGCCTGGGTTGGCGGTGCGCAACTGCGCAGCCAACAGCGGATCGCATTTCAAGCTGATGGACAGCTCCGGCCCGTTGAGGTCGCCCAGGGCAAACACCTTGCCGGTGCGTTGTTCGCCGCCGCTGGTTGCCTTGACCTTGAACACGCTGGTCTCGGGCCCGAAGGGGAAGTCTTCGTAGGCGCCGGCCAGGGCCAGCGCGGCAGCTCGCAAGGACTCTGCACTGAGGCTCACGGCAGCATCCGCCCTTCTTCGCCGGACGGTGCCGGCCCGGACGTTTCCGAACCGGACGTTTCCGGCCCGGTCGCCGCGGCGCTGAGCACTGCGTAGCTCAGCATCGCGAACTCTCCATGTTTGCTGGCGGCGCTCAGCTTGAGTCTGTCGGCCCCCACATTGCGCGGCAGCAGCGGCGCCCCGCCAACCAGTGCAGCCGGGGCGATCGTGACGACGAGTTCATCCAGTGCGCCAAGATCCAGGAACTGCCCGGCCAGGTCGCCGCCGCCGACCACCCACACGTCAAGGTCGCCCGAAGCGTCCTTGATCTCTTCCAGCACATCGGCGACCGGGCCGTTGACGAAGCGCACATCCGCCCCTTCAGGCACTGGCAGCGTCCGGGAGGTGAAAACGTAGGTGGGCTTGCTTCCGTAGTACTGCTGCCATTTGGCGGGCTCAGCCAGCAGGTTCTCCGCCTTGAGGATCCATTCGTAGGTGGAGGAACCCTCCACGAAGACGCCCATGGTGTCCATGAACCCCGCGATGTCCGGCCCGTCAGTGTCGTCAACGGCAAAAAGCCAGTCCAGCGAGTGGTTCCGGTCCGCCAGAAAGCCGTTCAGGGTTGCCGCCGTGTAGTAAACAATGCGCGTCATGGCATCAACGCTACCCGGTGAACAGCCCGGCGGCACGTGCCGGAACCAGGGCCGCCCCGCTATGTGGTGGCCAGGTAGTCCTCAAGCAGCACAACCTTGAGCCCGGCAGCCTTTTGCGCCCGCAGAAAAGCGCCCAGATCGTCCGGGAACTCCGGCCGGAAGTGCATCAGGACAATGTCCCCCGGCCGCAGCCCGGCCCCGATCTGGTAGTCCATGCCACCGGCGTTGGCCTTGGCTTCCCAGTCGATGACTGCCTTCATGCCGCACTCCGCCACAGCCTGTCGGGTGGCCTGCGTGTAGGGCCCGCCGGGTGGCCGGAAGAACACGGGCCGGCGTCCGTACTGCTGTTCCTCGTAATCGGCCATCGCACAGATCTCGGCTTTTTGCTGCTCGTAGCTCAACTTGATGAAGCCCAAATCATGGGTCATGGTGTGATTCTCGATCAAGTGCCCGGCCGCCACATATTTCTGGTAATGCTGCGGATCGCCTGCAATGAAGGCGTGTGTCAGGAACAGTGACGCCTTGATGCCGCTCTCCTCCAGCAGCGCCAGGTCCGAGTCCCGCCTCACGGCGCCGTCGTCGATGGTCAGGAACACCACCATTTGCTCGGTGGGCACCTTTGTCAGCACCGGGGCCAGACCATTTTCGATGGGTGGCAGCACATAGTCCGGTACGATCCCGTCGAGGGTGCTGACCCGCCCCGTCACCGGATCGACCGCCGGCGTGATTGGGGCAGTGTCCGACGCCGGAGCTTCCGTCGGGTCCGCCGCACCAGTTTTCGCCGTGGTCGCCGGGGCTGACGGGGCCGCCGTCGCGCTGCTGCCCGCAGTCCCGGTGGTGGCAGCCGCCGCGGCTGCATCCCCGGCCGGGCCGGCCGTTGCGGCGACCCACCAGAGGCCGCCGACCACCAGCGCAACGGCCAATGCGACGATGAACAACCCCATCCAGCGCTGCCGGTGGCGGGAACGGTCAAGGTGCTGCGGCATGTCTTCCTTCCGGGCGTTCAGTGTGGGGGGCCACCGGCCGAGGGTGCCCGGAGACGCGCGGCCCTGTGATTTGCGCCATGGTCCGAGCATAATCCCGAGCCGCAGGGATGGCGCCAGTCCCCTCGGCGATTTGCCGACGGGAACTGCCGGCCGGACCCCGGGCGTCACATCCGGCAGACAATTTTTTGCCGGGCGTTTCCGGGCGCTAGGCTGACACACATCCCATCCAGAGCGGCCGAGAGACCTGGCTTGTTGACGCCGCAGCAACCATCCAATGCCCGCCGAATTGATGCGGCGGGCCAAGGTACGGTGCTACCGCCAGAAACGATGGAAAGGAAACCAATCGTGTCTTTAAATACCACCCACATCCGCACCAGCCATGCGGGTTCGCTGCCCCGCACCCCTGCCCTGCTCGCCGCCAATGAGGTGAAGGAAGCCGATGGTGCCACGGCGGAATTTGAGTTGCTGCTGGAGGAGTCCGTCGTTGACGTGGTGGCACGCCAACAAGCCACCGGAATTGACATCGTCAACGACGGCGAATTCGGTCATGCCATGTCCACCGCCGTCGATTACGGCGCCTGGTGGTCCTACTCCTTTGCCCGCATGGGCGGACTGGAGCTGGATGCGGACCAGAAATGGGCTGTTGACGCCGTCGAGTCGACGCCCGGCAACGTTGCACTGACGGGCTTTGTGCACCGCCGAGACCGTGCCATTTTTGCCGAGGCCTACAACGACCCCGCCTCCGGCATCTTCTCCGCCGGCGCAAAACTGTTCCCGAAATGCACCGGCCCGCTGGTCTACACCGGGCACGACGCCGTCGCCTCCGACATCAAGAATCTCACCACCGGAATGTCCCGGGCAAACGTCGCGGAAGGATTCGTGGCAGCCCTGTCCCCCGGCAGCGCCTCCCGCATTTCCAACGAATTTTATGCGACGGAGGAAGAATTCATCTACGCCTGTGCCGACGTGCTGCGGGAGGAATACACTGCCGTCATCAATGCCGGTCTGACACTTCAGATCGATGACCCCTCGATCGCGGAGAACTGGGACCAGATCACCCCGGCCCCGTCGGTTGAGGACTACCTCAAGTTCACCCAGATCAGGGTTGAGGCGTTGAACTACGCACTGCGCGGGCTGCCGGAGGACCAGATCCGTTTCCACCTGTGCTGGGGTTCCTGGCACGGCCCGCACACCACCGACCTGCCGTTCCCCGAGCTGGTTGGCACCATGCTCCAGATCAATGCTGGGTCGTATTCCTTCGAGGCTGCCAACGCCCGCCACGAACATGAGTGGAAAGTCTGGCAGGACACCAAGCTGCCCGAGGGCAAGTCAATTGTGCCCGGCATCGTCTCGCACGCAACGAACGTGGTTGAACACCCGGAGCTGGTGGCCGACCGGATTGAACGCTTTGCCTCAGTCGTGGGGCGTGAAAGCATCATCGCCTCCACGGATTGCGGCCTGGGCGGCCGCGTCCATCCACAGATTGCCGCAGCCAAGCTGTCGGCCCTTGGGGACGGCGCCCGCCTGGCCAGCAAGCGTCTCTGGAAATAGTCCGGCTCCGCAATGGCGGCAGTGCTGGGTTGTGGCCCACCATTGCCGCCAGGGTGGGGCGGCTAAAGGCCCAGTGCCGCAGCCTCAATTTTGGGGCAGGTGTCCATGACGACATCCAGGCCGGCGTCCGCTGCCCGCTGTGCCGCCGCCTCGTCAATGACGCCCAGCTGCAGCCAGACGGCCCGGGCGCCCACGGCAATTGCCTGGTCAACCACGGCGCCCACCTTCGTGGAATTCACGAAACAGTCAACAACATCAATGCTTCCCGGGATCTCGGCCAGTGTTTTATAACCCTTGGCGCCGTGGACGTCGTCGCCCTTCAAGCTGACAGGGATGATCTCCTGGCCCAGGTGCCGCTGCAGAAACAAGGAGACGCCGACGGCGGCGCGGCGGGGGTTGCTGGACAATCCAACCACAGCCCAGCGGCCCGGCGTCGTCAGCAGGCGGCGAATGGTTGCGGGGTCGTTTGCATGTGCCATGATCTGAGCTTATGCCGTCCCTGCAGCGCTCGGCCAATTGAATTGTTACGCTCCGCGAACCGCGGCAGGCCATCCAATTTCTGCCGGTCCGGTGCGGGGACCTAGTCTAAAGGTGACCATCCCGAGCGGCTGAGAGATCTGGCTCAACGACGCCGCAGCAACCCTGGTCGGCACCCTTCCCGGGTGTTGATACCGGCAGGGTGCTACCGCCAGCACCGATGGAGTGTTCCCATGTCTGCTTTGCTTTCGCCACCCGCACCAGCCTCCCCGGCAGTCTCCGATCCGCAGGGCACGGCCGCCATGCCGGTGTCCTTTCAGGACCTGGGCCGTTCCTTTGGCTCCGGGGCCGGCACCCACACAGTGCTCCGCAATGTCTCCTTTGACGTGCGAGCCGGAGAAATCGTCGCCTTGCTCGGACCCTCCGGCTGTGGGAAATCCACCCTTCTGCGTGCCGTCGCCGGGCTCGATGCCCCGAGCGCCGGCACCGTCTCCATCGACGGAACGGCCGTGTCCGGCATCGATTCGCGCTGTGCCGTGGCATTCCAGGAGCCCCGCCTGCTGCCATGGAAGTCGATCGCCGGGAACGTGGCGATTGGTGTGCCCACCAGCGCCGACGCCACCCGCAGCCGCCAAACGGTGCAAAACCTGCTCAAACTGGTGGGCCTGTCAGATTTCGCCGGGCACAGGCCGCGGGAGGTCTCCGGCGGCATGGCACAACGGGCGTCCCTGGCCCGTGCCCTCGCCCGCAATCCAGGCGTTTTGCTGCTGGATGAGCCCTTCGGCGCCTTGGACGCCCTGACCCGGATTACGATGCAGGATCTGCTGCTGGACGTGCACGCCGCCGAGCCGGCAACTGTCCTGCTGGTCACCCACGACGTTGACGAGGCGCTGCAGCTTGCCGACCGCATCATCCTGCTCGGCTCCGACGGGAGCGGCCGCGCCGGGTCGACCATTGTGCGCACGGTGGACGTGCCCGGCCCGCGACCCCGCAACCGGGCGTCAACGGAGCTGGCCGGGCTGCGCAGTTCGCTGTTGGCCAGCCTCGGCGTCGACGGCCACTAACCTCCCCATTCCAGCGCTCCCGCACTTTCACCACCGCAACCATTTTTAGGACCATCATGCCTGTTTCACGCTCTGTCAACCGCCGCTCCTTCCTGAGCGTCGCAGCCGCCGTCTCCACGCTCGCCCTGGCCGGCTGCGCCGGTGAAAACGCAGCCTTCGACGCCGCCGGCAACAGCGGCGGATCCGGCACGCTGACCCTCGACTTTGCCACCTACAACCCGCTGAGCCTCGTCATCAAGGAAAAGGGCTGGCTGGAGGCGACCTTGGCGGACAAGGGCGTCACGGTGAAGTGGCTGCAGTCGGCAGGTTCAAACAAGGCCAACGAGGCCCTGCGCGCCGGAGCCGTCGATGTCGGTTCCACCGCGGGTTCCGCGGCGCTGCTGGCCCGCGCCAACGGCTCACCCATCAAGACCATCTCTCTCTACTCCCAGCCCGAATGGGCGGCACTGGTTACCGCCAAGGGCTCCGCCATCACCTCGGTTGCCGATCTCAAGGGCAAGTCGGTGGCCGCAACCAAGGGCACCGATCCGTACTTCTTCCTGGTCCAGGCACTGGAAGAGGCCGGCCTGAGCACCAAGGACGTGACAGTGGAGAACCTCCAGCATGCCGACGGCCGCGCAGCCCTGGCGAACGGTTCCGTCGACGCCTGGTCCGGTTTGGATCCCATCATGGCCACAGCCGAACAAGAAGGCGCCACACTCTTCTACCGGAATCTGGATTTCAACACCTACGGTTTCCTCAACGCCACCGAGTCGTTCCTGAAGGAAAAGCCCGAACTGGCGCAGACAGTTGTCGACGCCTACGAAAAGGCCCGCGTCTGGGCTGCGGCCAACCCCGAAGAAACGGCACAAATCCTCGCCGACGCCGCAGGACTCAAGCCGGCAGTGGCCAAAACCGTCATTCTCGAGCGCAGCAACCTCGACGTGTCCGGGATTCCCGGGGACAAGCAGCGCGCCGTGCTGGCAAAGATCGGGCCCACCTTTGTGGAGCTCGGCGACGTCAAGACACAGGCTGAGGTCGACACCGCCCTGGAAACCCTCCTGGATGATTCCCTGGCCGTGAAGGCAAATCCCGATTCGATCAAGGAATCCTGATGACAGCCACCACCACGACGACCGCGCGCCGCAACTGGTCTGGCCGGAACCTGGCCAACGGCTGGGCCCGGCTGGGTCTGGGCCTGCTGCTGCCGGCCCTGATATTGCTGGCCTGGCAGCTGAGCACGGCCGCCGGACTCTTCTCACCCGTCCAGCTGCCGGCACCCCGGGCCGTGCTTGAGGCCGGGACCGAGCTCATCGGGCGCAACGAACTGTTCGGCCATGTGGCGATCTCCACGCAGCGGGTGCTCATCGGATTTGTTGCCGGCGCCGCCCTGGGTATTTCACTTGGCGCCCTGGTTGGGCTCTCCAAGGCCGCCGAGGTGTTGCTGGGCCCCACGATCGGCGCCTTGCGGGCCGTCCCGTCACTGGCATGGGTGCCGCTGCTGATCCTGTGGATGAAAATCGGCGAGGACTCAAAGGTCACCTTGATTGTGATTGGGGCGTTTTTCCCGGTGTTCACCACTGTGTCCCTGGCCCTGCGCCACGTGGACAAAAACCTTGTGGAGGCCGCCCGCGCCTTTGGCCTGAAGGGCATCAAGCTGTTGACCACAGTGCAATTGCCGGCAGTCGTCCCGGCCATCTTCTCCGGGCTGCGCCTGGCCCTGGCCCAGGCCTGGCTGTTCCTGGTTGCTGCCGAACTGATCGCCTCCTCCATGGGGCTGGGCTTCCTGTTGACGGATTCACAAAACAACGGCCGCACCGACAGACTGCTCCTGGCCATCGTGCTGCTGGCAGTTCTCGGCAAGGCCACCGACGCCCTGCTGGGCCTGGCGGAGAAATGGGCTGTGCGCAAATGGTCATGACAACGGAAACAAGCGAAACGAACCGCCTCGATTTTTGGGCGGCCGCGGCCGGCCGGCTCGACTGGGCCCAACCCTGGCACACCGTCCACACCTCAACACCGGCAGACCCGGCAGCCAGGCGCGGACCGGAGATCCGCTGGTTCGAGGGCGGCAAACTCAACGCCGCAGTCAACTGCACGGACAGGCATGTGGCCGCAGGCAACGGCGGCAAGGTCGCGCTGCACTTTGAGGGCGAGCCCGGCGACCGCCGGAGCATCAGCTATCTCGAACTGACCGAACTGGTCAGCCAGGCCGCCCACGCGCTGGAAGCTCTGGGCATCGGCCCCGGCGACCGCGTGGTCATCTACCTGCCGGTGCTGGTGGAAACGATTGTCATCACGCTCGCCTGCGCCAGGATCGGGGCCGTGCACTCGCTCGTGTTTGGTGGCTTCTCCGCCGAAGCCCTGAAATTCCGGGTCGAGGACACCGGCGCCAAACTGCTCGTCACCACCGACGGCCAGTACCGCCGCGGCACCGTCGTCCCGGTCAAGGGCCACGCGGACTTGGCTGTGGGCGGGCGCAACGCCATCGAGCATGTGCTCGTCATCAATCGCACCACCCCTGCCGATGCGCTGGACACCGTGCCGTGGACCCCGGGCCGGGATGTCTGGTGGCATGACGCCGTCGAAACCGCACCCCGCGTGCACAAGGCTCAGGCGTTCGACGCCGAGACCCCGCTGTTCATCATGTACACCTCCGGCACCACCGGCCAGCCCAAGGGCCTGGTCCACACCACCGGCGGCTACCTGACCCAGGCTTCCTGGAGCCACGAGTTCCTGTTCAGCAACCCCGACCCGGCCCTGCGCGACAGCGATGTGCACTGGTGCACGGCTGACCTGGCCTGGGTCACTGCACACACCTACGAGATCTACGGGCCGCTGTCCAACGGCGTCACCCAGGTGATCTACGAGGGCGTGCCCAACGCCCCGCACCCCGGCCGGCACTTTGACATCATCGAACGCTACAAGGTCACCAGCTACTACACGGCCCCCACCCTGGTTCGTTCCCTCATGGGCTGGTTCCCCGACGGCGTGCCGGCCCATCATGACCTTTCCTCCATCCGGCTGGCCGGAACCGTGGGCGAGGCCGTCAACCCGGAGGCGTGGCGTTGGCTGCGCAGCCAGGTGGGACGCGATTCGCTGGTCCCCGGCGATCCTTCGCGCGGCATCCCCATGGTTGACACGTGGTGGCAGTCGGAGACTGGCGCCACCATCCTCTCCCCGCGGCAGGACGATGCGGCCTTCAAGCCGGGCTGCGGCACCCGCGCACTGCCAGGTGTCGCCGTGGATGTGGTGGACGACGGCGGCAGAACCGTCCCGGCCGGGGTGCAGGGCAACATTGTGCTCACCAGCACCGGCCCGGCCATGGCCCGCACCGTCTGGGGCAACCCGGAACGCTACTTCAGCTCCTACTGGGAAAAATATGCCGCGCAGGGCTGGTTCCTGGCCGGCGACGGCGCCCGCTTCGACGAGGACGGGGACATTTGGATCCTGGGCCGGACCGATGATGTCATCAACATTTCCGGGCACCGGCTCTCCACGATTGAAATCGAATCGGCACTGGTGTCCCACCCGGGCGTCGTGGAGGCCGGCGTGTGCCCCACCTTCGATGCCAAGACCGGGCATGCGGCCACGGCGTTTGTGGTGCCCCATGACCTCTCGCTGACAGCAGTGGACGGTGCCGGGGCTGTGACGCCGGCACAGTTCACGCCGGAGCAGGAGTCCGCCGCCGCGGAACTGCGGGCCCATGTGGCTGCACAAATCGGCCCCATCGCCAAGCCGCGCGACATTGTGTTTGTTCCGGACGTGCCCAAAACCCGGTCGGGGAAGATCATGCGCAGGCTGTTGGCGCAACTGTTTGAAGGTGCCGTGCTGGGCGACACCACGAGTCTGCAGAATGAGCCCTGCATCCCCGCCATCGAGCAGATCTGCGCGGCGAGGTCCGCACGGATCGCGGAAGCCGGCATCCGCGGATAGTTCGGGCTGCACGCAGAATAACGCAATACGGCTAAACATTCTTTGGCGGATTGGCCATTGCTTGCAAGAATGGTCGGATACATCCCGTGTGGTTAAGAGGCCCGGCCCCTTGACGCCGCACAACGAAGGAGCTCGCCATGTCCAGCATTGCCGCATCACCCGAAGCACTCGCCACACCGTTGAAGTTTGCCTATTGGGTGCCGAACGTCTCCGGTGGCCTGGTCGTCTCCACGATCGAGCAGCGCACCGGCTGGGACTTTGACTACAACAAAAAATTGGCGCGCATCGCGGAAAACTCCGGCTTTGAATACGCCCTGACGCAGGCCCGCTACGCAGCCAGCTACGGCGCCGACCAGCAGCACGAGGCCACCAGCTTCTCGCTGGCACTGCTGGGCGCCACCGAACGGTTGAAGGTCATTGCCGCCGTCCACCCCGGCATGTGGCATCCCGGTGTGCTGGCAAAGTTCATGATCACCGCCGACCACCTCTCCAACGGCCGCGCCGCAGTGAACATTGTCTCCGGCTGGCTCAAGGACGAGTTCACCAACTTTGGCCTTGACTGGCTGGAACATGACGAACGCTACGTGCGCACCGAGGAATTCATCAAGATCCTGCGCGGGCTCTGGACCGAGAAGGACTTCTCCCAGTCCGGCAAGTACTACGACATCAACAACTTCACCCTGCAGCCGGCCCCCATTGACGTGCCCGGCCGCCCCCACCCGGAGATCTTCTTCGGCGGGAACTCCACCGCGGCCCAGGCCACGGCCGGCCGCGTGGCCGACTGGTACTTCTCCAACGGCCGCACCCTTGAGGGCTACGCGGACAACGTCAACGGCGTCCTGGCCGCGGCCGCCACCGTTGGCCGCACGCCGCGTTTCGGGCTCAACGGCTTTGTCATTGCCCGTGATTCCGAGAAGGAAGCCAAGGACACGCTGCGGGAAATCGTCGAAAAGGCGCACCGTCCCGCCGTCGAAGGCTTCGCCGCGTCCGTCAAGGAGGCCGGCGCGTCCACGAAGGACGGCAAGGGCATGTGGGCCGACGCCTCCTACGAGGACATGGTCCAGTACAACGACGGCTTCAAGACCGGGTTGATCGGAACGCCCGAACAGATCGCCGAGCGCGTTGTGGAATACAAGAAGGCCGGCGTGAACCTGCTGCTGACCTGCTACCTGCACTTCCAGGAAGAAGTGGCCGCGTTCGGCAAGGACGTCATGCCGATCGTGCGCGAGTTGGAGGCCGATCTGGCCCGCAAGCACGGCACCGAACTGGACACTTCCTCGCTGCCCGAAACCAACTTCGAGAAGGCCTCCGCCTGATGGCCGAGCACCAGTTTGGCTTCCGCACCCGCGCCCTGCACGCCGGCGGCACCCCCGACGCCGTCCACGGCGCCCGGGCCGTGCCCATCTACCAGACAACCTCGTTCGTGTTCAAGGACACCGACGACGCCGCGAACCTGTTCGCCCTGCAAAAGTACGGCAACATCTACTCCCGCATCGGCAACCCGACGGTGGCCGCCTTTGAGGAGCGCATCGCCTCACTGGAGGGCGGCATCGGGGCTGTTGCGACGTCGTCGGGCATGGCTGCCGAGTTCATCACCTTCGCAGCCTTGGCCGGGGCGGGCGACCACATCGTGGCGTCCTCGAAGCTGTACGGCGGCACCATCACCCAGCTGGACGTGACGCTGCGTCGCTTCGGTGTGGACACGACGTTCATCGACTCGAACGATCCGGCCGACTTTGCCGCCGCGATCAAGGAAAACACGAAGGCTGTGTACACGGAAATCGTGGCCAACCCCTCCGGCGACATTGCCGATCTTGAGGGGCTGGCGGCCGTGGCGCACGACGCCGGAGTCCCCCTCGTGGTCGATGCAACCTTGAGCACCCCCTACCTGATCCGGCCCATCGAGTTCGGTGCCGACATTGTCATCCACTCCGCCACAAAGTTCCTTGGCGGGCACGGCACCACCCTGGGCGGGGTCGTCGTCGAATCCGGGCGGTTCAACTGGGGCAACGGCAATTTCCCGTCCATGACCGAACCCGTCGCCTCCTACGGCGATGTGTCCTGGTGGGGGAACTTTGGCGAGTACGGTTTCCTGACCAAGCTGCGCTCTGAACAACTGCGTGACATTGGCCCGTCGCTGTCGGCACAGTCCGCGTTCCAGCTGCTCCAGGGCGTTGAGACCCTGCCCCAGCGCATGGACGAGCACCTGCGCAACGCCGCGGCTGTGGCCGAATGGCTCGAGCATGACGAGCGCGTCTCCTGGGTCAAGTTCGCCGGCCTGCCGAGCCACCCGCATTACGAGCGCGGCCGAGCGTACCTGCCCAAGGGTGTTGGCTCCGTGTTTGCCTTCGGTGTCCGCGGCGGCCGGGATGCCGGCAAGGCGTTTATTGATGCCCTGCAGCTGGCCAGCCACCTTGCCAACATTGGCGACTCGCGCACCCTTGTCCTGCACCCGGGATCCACCACACACCAGCAGCTCTCGGCTGAACAGCTTGAGGCGGCCGGCGTACCCGAGGACTTGATCCGCATTTCGGTGGGACTGGAAGACATCGCGGACATCCTGTGGGACCTGGACCAGGCGCTCACGGCAGCCCAATCAGCAGGGGAGCCCGCAGGAGATTCTGCGGAAGACGCCCCGTCCTGCACCATCGGAGCAACAGCATGAGCACCATTGAACGCACCTGGGTGGGCCCAACAGCCCCGGAACGCCTGGCAATCCTGCGTAAAACCCAATCCATCGCCATTGTGGGGGCCTCGGACAAGCCGTCCCGCGCCAGCTACTTCGTGGCCACGTACCTGCTGTCCTCAGGCCGCTACCGGGTGTATTTTGTGAACCCGGTGGCAACAGAAATTCTTGGCCAGCCAGTGTACAAGTCGCTTGCCGACCTGCCGGAAGTCCCTGACCTGGTGGATGTCTTCCGCCGCCACGACGACCTCCCCTCCGTGTTGGCGGAGACCCTTGCCGTCGGGGCCAAGACGATCTGGCTGCAGCTGGGTGCCTGGCACGAAGGGGTTGCGGCCGAGGCCGAAGCCGCGGGCCTGGATGTGGTCATGGATCGCTGCGTCAAGATTGAGCACGCCCGCTTCCACGGTGGCCTGAACCTGGCCGGCTTCAACACCGGCGTCATCTCCTCCAAGCGCCAGCTGCTCGCCTAACCCCTTCCCGCCGGCCCGGCGGATGCTCACGTCGGCGGCTGATCAGGCTGTCGGCTTGTCAGGCTGTCGGCTTGTCAGGCTGTCACGAAGGAGCCGTCCATGCCGGGCCGGTCGTTGTCCCCGGAGTCTGTTTCCGGTTCCTCTTCGTCTTCCGGTTCGTCCTCGATGTCCACATAGTCGTCGCTTGTCAGCTCGCCGGTGTAGAGGGCCCAGAACTCGTTGTCTGCGGCTGCGGCGGGGTCCAGTGCCGCCAGCTGTTCGTGGAACGACTTCTTGACGGCCGAAAAATCCTCGTCGTCCTCGGGGCCCACCGTATCCCTGTCAATGGACCCCCACGCTGCGACGATGGCCGGCAGGGACTCCAGGGAGGAAGCGATGAGGGTTTCCTCGTCCTCGCAGACGTACAGCACGGCCCCGCTTTTGCGGTTGACGACCACGAACTGAAAATCCCCGTCGTTGCACACGATGGCACGGCCTGCCGCATCGTCACCAAACGGCGGCTTGAGCCATTCCCCATCCAGTGGCACATCCTCAAGCGCCACGGGATGCATCGGCTCCAATACTGACCAAATCCTGGTGTCGTTCATGGTTTCCTCCAGCCCCTGCCTATAGTCTCGACACTAATCACAGCGGGTAACCACGTCAACGCCGAGTTTCAGCCAGACGGGATCACTACTGAGCTGTTTTCAAAACGCCGGTTGAGAAGTACTGGAAGGAATTCCCGTACTTCTTCAATGCGCCGATGGGTCACATCGGCCGTGGCCACGCCTTCGTCTTCGTCATTGAGGAAGCTGGCCGGGATGCCCATGGGGTCAAGAATGGCCGAATGCCCGATGCAATGCTTGCTGGAAGTTCCGGCGGCAGCCACCCAGCAGGTGTTTTCAATGGCACGGGCCTTGAGCAGGGTTTCCCAGTGGTCGACCTTGTGCTCGCCCTTGAACCAGGCCGCCGACACGCAAATCAAGTCAGCGCCCGAGAGGGCCAGGGAGCGGGCCAGTTCGGGGAAGCGAATGTCGTAGCAGGTCATGATGCCCACCTTCAAACCGCCGATTTCCACAGTGGTAATGCCCCTGTCGCTGGGCTTGATCCGGGTGGATTCCTGGTAGGAGAAGGCGTCGTAGAGGTGGAGTTTCCGGTACGTGCCCAAAATTTCGCCGTCATCGCCCACTGCAACCACTGTGTTGTACGGACGGTTTTCGCCGCTGGATTCATAGCCGCCGGCAATGACGGCAATCCCCAGGTCGGCGGCGATCATGGACAGGCCCTGCACAAACGTGGTCCAGTGCGCATCAACTGCCGCGGCAAAATCGCCCGCAATCCGGCCCACGGAGAACATTGCCTCCTCGGGGAACAGGATCAGCTTGCTGCCTGCCTGCACCGCAGTTGCTGACAGTCTGCGCATGGTGGCCAGGTTCTCTGTTACATCCGCGCCTGGATTGAATTGTCCAACACTGACTTTCATGGCCATGGGTCCTTCCGGTGGATTTCCTGTGCAACCAGCCTAGCCGCCCCGGCCGGGACCGCACCACGGAGCTGCGCAGTAAGATGCACCGATGAAGACCATTGGGCTGCCGGGGGGCATGAGCTGGGAAAGTTCTGCCTTGTATGACCGGTTGGTCAACGAGCTGACACGGGACCGGCACCATCGAGGCAGCCGTCCAGATTCCGCTCGTGCACCTGGCTGACAGCACGCCGGCCCCCTGCCTGTTTTCCCCCACCACGTGGCTGCATGCCGAGGCCGCGGTGCGGCTTGCGCTGGGGGACGGCGCCTGAAGCACCCCGGGAAAAGGGAAGGACGACGCCGGAACCGAAGTTCCGCCGTCGTCCCTTCCAAACGCTGTGGTCAGCGCGGGTTACTTCTCGCCGATGAGGTCGTGCCGGACGATCGTCTGGTCGCGGTCCGGGCCAACGCCGATGGCGGAGATCCGGGTGCCTGACATGGCCTCGAGCGCAAGGATGTAGTTGCGCGCATTCTCGGGCAGGTCCTCCATGGTGCGGGCCGTGGTGATGTCCTCGGTCCAGCCCGGGAAGTACTCGAAAATGGGCTTGGCGTGGTGGAATTCGGTCTGCGTCATGGGCATTTCGTCATGGCGCACGCCATCGACGTCATAGGCGACACAGACGGGGATCGATTCGATGCCGGTGAGCACGTCAAGCTTCGTGACGAAGTAGTCCGTGAAGCCGTTGACGCGCGATGCGTGGCGGGCCAGGAGGGCGTCGTACCAGCCGCAGCGGCGCGGACGGCCGGTGTTGACGCCAAATTCCCCGCCTGTCTTCTGCAGGTAGATGCCCATCTCGTCGAACAGTTCCGTGGGGAACGGGCCGGCGCCGACACGCGTGGTGTAGGCCTTGATGATGCCCACGGCGCGGGTGATTCGGGTGGGCCCGATGCCGGAACCGACCGAGGCGCCTCCCGCTGTGGGGTTGGAGGAGGTGACGAACGGGTAGGTGCCGTGGTCAACGTCAAGGAACGTGGCCTGGCCGCCTTCCATGAGCACCACTTCGCCGCGGTCCAAAGCCTCATTCAACACATAGGTTGCATCAATGACCATGGGGCGCACCCGCTCGGCAAAGGCGAGGAAGTACTCCACAACCTCTTCAACTTCAACGTCTCGGCGGTTGTACACCTTCACCAGCAGCTGGTTCTTCTGCTTAAGTGAACCCTCCACCTTTTGGCGCAGGATGGACTCGTCAAAGAGGTCCTGGACGCGGATGCCCAGGCGGGCCACCTTGTCCATGTAGGCCGGGCCGATGCCGCGGCCGGTGGTGCCGATGGCGCGGCTGCCCAGAAAACGCTCGGTGACCTTGTCCAGCACCTGGTGGTACGGTGCGACCAGGTGGGCGTTGGCGGAAATGCGCAGCTTGGACGTGTCCGCGCCGCGGGCTTCCAGGCCCTCAATTTCTTCAAACAACGCCTCAAGGTTAACGACGCAGCCATTGCCGATGATAGGTGTTGCATTGGGGCTCAGAATACCGGCGGGAAGGAGCTTGAGCTCATACTTCTCACCGCCGACAACGACTGTGTGCCCTGCGTTGTTGCCACCATTGGGCTTCACAACATAGTCGACCAAACCACCTAGAAGATCTGTGGCCTTGCCTTTACCTTCGTCACCCCACTGGGCGCCGACGATTACGATTGCTGGCATGGGACCCTCCCCCTTGCTCATAAGTTGACCCGGGCGCTGCAAAGTTCGGCGGAGGTTCCGCCGCGCAGCGTCCAGGCACGAAAATACCCCTTGGGAACCACTGTCCAACACCGGCAGTTGAGGCCGGCTGGCAAACGATCAAGGGGGGTCTTACCCCCCGAGTTTACCGGAATGCCCACGGCGGTGCACATTAAGGGCCGCTTCCGGGCGCGGCCCGGGGACCAAAAGGGTCATCGGGCGGGCAATCGGCCGTTCGATTTCATGATCCGGGCGAAAATCGATGATATGTTGTCCTAAGGACACTAAATGCGAGACTTAAGTTCCGCCACCCCAGGAGGCCCGCTATGACTGCGCCGAACAGCCCCGAATCCACGACTGGCTCCATGCCGGTCAAGCCCTACAACAACGCACTGATGACCTCCCTCATCCGCATCGTTGGCGAATGGAGCGCACCCGACTTCCTCACTGCTGTCGTTGCCCGCGAAGGGCTCCAGCTGGATCCCGGCGCCATCAAGGTCATCACGCTGCTGGCCGGCGGCGGTCCCCTGCGACCCTCGAGGCTCGCGCAGCAAATGGTCACTGGCCCGTCCAACGTCAGCAAGATCCTGGCCCGTCTCACAGCCGCCGGCATTGTCGAACGCATTCCCGACCCCGACGACGCCCGCGCCAACCTGACAACGCTCACCCAGACCGGTGCGGCGGTCGCCAACACCTTCGTCCGGGCCGGCGATTCCCTGGTCGACGAGCTGCTGACCGGCTGGGCCGACACGGATCGGCACGACCTGGTGCGGCTGCTTGGCAAATTGGAGCAGTCCACCACAGCCCTTTCCGCCCAACTGAGAAACGCCCAACCACTGCCGGGACAGACCCTGCCCGGGCCCGCACAAGGAGCACAACAATGAGCGCCAATGCCACCAGCCGCAGCTATGTCATCACCGGAGCCGGTTCAGGCATCGGCCTGGCCACCGCCGAACTGTTGCGCGAACGCGGTGCCACGGTGATTGGTGTTGACCTGAAGGGCGCCGAGGTTGAAGCCGACCTCAGCACCCGCCAGGGGCGCAGCGCCGCGGCCGATGCAGCCCTGGCCGCGACCAACGGCAGCATTGACGCCGTCATCGCCTGCGCAGGCATCTCGGCACCCATTCCACTGACGGCAAGTGTTAATTTCTTTGGCGTCACCGAATTCCTGGACCACCTGGCCCCCGCCCTCGCCAGGAGCGCCAGCCCGCGTGCCGCCGTCGTCAGTTCCATGGCGTCGCTGCAGGCCAACTCGGCCGAACAAGTTGACGCCATGCTGGCAGGCGACGAGGCCCTGACAGTTAAGATCGGCACCGCCCTGGCCGCCCAGGGACCCCGGACCGGCTACCTCAACTACCCGTCAAGCAAGCGCGCACTGAGCCGCTGGGTCCGCCGCGAAGCCATTGCACCGCGCTTCGCCGGCGCCGGCATTCCGCTGAACGCCGTGGCTCCCGGGACAGTTGTTTCGCCCATGACGGAAAAGCTGCTGGCAACCCCGGAAGGCCGCGCCATGGTGGATGCCAACGTGCCGATGCCCCTGAACGGCCACTCGGATGCCGTCGTCATTGCCCGGTTGCTCGCGTGGTTGACCAGCGAAGAAAACACGCACACCACGGGCCAGGTCATCTACACCGATGGCGGTGCCGACGCCAGCCTGCGCGGGGACAATATCTGGTCTTAACCGGCCCCTGCCTCTCCCCTGCATTCACCCTCGCGTTTCGGGAGGGGCTACTTCACCACCTGGAACACCCCGGCGGCACCGCGTTCGGCGTCGACCATGCTGTGCGAGACAAACGGGTAGTTGCCGGCCTCCGGGAAGGAAAGCTCCACAAAACCGCCCTGCGCCGGGGCCAGCGGCAGCACCTGCGCGCCCGCCGCGGGATCGGAGCCGTCCAAAAGGTACCGGCCCTCGCTCCACGTGGTGTCGAACTGGCCGCCGATGACATGGAACGACGACGCCCGGTTGGGTCCGGCGTCGAGCACCCAAATCCGCACCCGCTCGCCCACCTTGGCGGACAGCGGGCTGAACCTGTACTGGTTGGCGTAGCCGTTGAACACCACGGCGTCCGGCTTCCCGGCCTGGATCTTGGCCAGGTCGGCCACACCGCCCTGGCCGCCGGCGTAGATCTCGGACTGGACCAGGAGGTACTCCTTGTCCACGGGTTTCAGCCCCGGCGGGTCAATGACGACGGCGCCGAACATGCCGTTGGCAATGTGCTGGCTCATGGGCATGGTGCTGCAGTGGTACATCCAGATCCCGGCACGCGTGGCCGTGAACGTGTAGCTCAGCGACTCCCCCGGGTTGATGGTCCGCATGGGTTGGTCCGGCGCGAGCGCCCCGGCGTGGAAGTCGATCGAGTGCCCGAGCGAGCCGTCGTTGACGAGCGTGATCTTGAATTTGTCCCCGATCTTGCCGCGCAGGGTGGGCCCGGGCGCGGTGCCGTTGAACAGCCACAGCTTTTGCGTGACCCCGGGCGCCACCTCGCGTTCCTCCTCGGTGACCTTCATGGTCAGTTCGTGCACCGTCGCACCCTCGGCAGGCGGCAGGGCGGGCAGGGCGGCGTCGTGGGCGGTGAAGCCCGCGGCCGGCTCCTTCATGAAGTCAAAGACTGCCGGCGGGCCCGCGTCTGTCCCGGTGCCGTGGTCCATTCCCGGCATGCCGGTGGTTGGCTCCGTGTCCGGCGCTGAACCAGCCGGTGCCGGGACAGGCACGCCGGTCACCACAATGCTGAGCACCATGCCCTGCTGCCTGTGTCCGGCCACGCTGCACCAGGCCTCGACGGCGGTGCCGACCACGCCCACATCAACCACCGCACGGTCCCCCGGATACAGCCGCCCGGAATCGGTTCCCAACGCGGTGACGAGATCGTGCACCATGTTGTCCTCGTTGACCAGGTTGATCACGAGCTTGTTTCCCGCTGGCACCTGCACCGTGTCCGGGTGAAAGCGCATGTTCTTCATGGTCATGTCCACTGTTGTGGTCTGGCCCGTGGCTGTGGCGGCGGACGGCGCGGCAACCCCGGAGAGGCCGGGCAGTGACTGCGGATCGGCAACAATCCCGCCCACAATGACAAGCACGACGACGGCAAGCCCGGCGGCTGCCATGCCCGCCCGTTTGCGCGGGGCCGGGTCAAACGCCGCCGTTTCAGGGTCGGCAGTCCCGGCAGCTGCGGCAGCTGCGCGGGCTGAAGTTGGTGGAGCGGCCCCTGTGCTGGGAGCGGCTTGGCCGCCGTCGGACTTCACCGGAGCCTTGCTGAACAGTGCCCCGCCCAGCAGCGGCAGGAACCAGGCCAGGCCGGCCAGCACCAGGAATGAGGTCCCCACCCGCACCAGGCTCGGCACCGGCAGGAGCGAAACCAGCAGTCCCGCGTTGGTCAGCACCACCCGGAACCAGCCGGCCTTGTCCAGCACCGCCACCCTGTGCTTGACGGCGGCCGGGCCGCCACCCAAAACCACAGGCACCAAATACGTCAGGGCCGCGCCCAGCACCTGCGCCACAAATCCGGCTGCCAGCACAGGAACCACGGCCTCGATCCCACGGTGCAGCCCGTCCCAGCCGTCGGCGGTGAGCGTCAACAGCAGCAGCCAGGCAAGCCCGACGGCCAGCCATAGCAGCGCGGCGACGGCCGACAACGGCGCGAAAGTCGTTGGCGCCTTGGCCCGCACAACCTTGGCAAGCGGCACGCAAATGTAGAACACGCCGCCCAGGTAAATGAGCAGCCCCACGGTGCACAGGAACATCACCCCGGCCCCCGCCCCGGCGGCTGTGAGCAGCACACCCGCCAACAGCGGAACCGCGCCATGGCGCGCGACTGCCTCGGCGCCGTCGGCCACCCTGGTGCGCAGCATGGTTGGCAGCAGCGTCATCAACGTGCCCAGCACGGCCAGGCCGACAAAGCCGAGCACGTTCACGCCCATGTGGACAAGCAGCAGGCGCACATGCAGCCCGCCGGCGGGGTTGGCTGCGAGCGCGGCGCCGACGCCGGCACCCACAGGCAGCAGCAGGCAGGCGGCCACGTAGTACCAAACGGTGGGCCCAAAACGCGACGGCAGCGCCTTCCGGGCGCGCAGCCCCAGTGCCACGGCGTGCAGGGCCACAACCAGTCCGACGCCGATGCTGCCCACGAGCGTCAGCACCCAAACATCGAGCACCATCGAGACCACCACCGCCGCAACGGCCAGGTTGAGTGCAATGAGCCTGGCCACCATGGCCCGGTTGTTTGGCGTCGGCCCGCGCAGCAGCGCCTGGGCGAAGTGCCAGCTCCAGACGAGGATCGAGTTTGTGGCCGCACCCAGCAGTAGCAGGTGCACCATGAGCCAGCCGGAAACGGGGATGTTGCGGTGCATCAACACCACAACCACGAGCGCCACGAGCCAAAACACCGCCGGCGCGTTGGCCCGCAGATGCCAGCCGGCCCGGTTCATGGGCGATTTTCCGCTCGGAGGAACTGGCATTCCACTCGTGGGTGCGGAGCCGATGTTCACGCTGCCGCCTTCTGTGCATGGGTGGCCTGCCAGATCGCCAGGGCGGCGAACAGCAGGATGGAAAAGACGTTCAGCACGCCCCCGGCAACCCACGCGCCATGGAGCCCCGCGCCGTCGCCCAGCACCAAACGGACAACAAGGGAGACATGCAGGAGCGCTGCCGGCAGCCAAAATCCAGAGGTGTACGGCAGCGGCTTGCGCAGCACTGCGGGCAGGATCACCGGGGCGTGGGCCATGATCATGGAGATCGTGAAGCCCAAGAACACCGCGTGGACGGCGACGTCGTAGGAGGCGCCCGTCAGCGGCCCGTCATGCAGGGCCAGCACGACGCCGGCAATCGCCAACCAGCCATAACCGGCCAGGAGGCAGGCGGCAATGTAGCGCGGCAGGCCCGTGGAACGGATCGTCTTGCGGGCGGCGTCGTACCCGAGGAGCCAGCCGACCAACGCCAGCAAGGCCACCCCGTACAGCGGGTAGCCGGCGGCGGGCCACAGCAGGGTGGCTGCCGTGGCGCCGAGCAGCACAAAGCCCGCCGCCAGCAAAAGCGGCTCAGCCTTGGGGCTGCCGATCCCGATGCGGGCCAATTCCAGCCGCTCCCCGGCAATTGTCAGCACCACAAAGGTGACGAGAAACGGCAGCACGACCGGAATGGACGACACCCGCAGCCACAATCCGGCGGCGGCGATTGCAGCCACGGCACCCAGGATCTGAATGAGCACGACGTTGTCATACTGGCGCCGCCACAGGGGGATGTAGACGAGGGTCATGGCAATGGTTCCGGCCAGCAGGACGGTCTTGCCGATCCAGAGGTCCAGCGGCGAAATCAACAGGAGACCGGCAACGCCCAAAAGTGCCGGGGAGGCGTAGCCCAGCGCCTTGTTCAGGGCCACCGAGCGTTCGAGGGCGATGACGGTTCCCACGAAGCTGAGGACGAGCAGCATGCCGTGGACCTGGGGGAAGCGGTCGACCTTCAGGGGTGCGTCCGCCCCAAGGAGCTGCAGGCCCGCGTTCAGGCCAATCAGCAGGGCCGCCCCTGCGGGCAACAGGAATACCATCCGGAAGGCCGGTTTGCGCAGGACACCGCCGTTGCGCCCGGGCCCTGGGTTTCGGGGTTTTTCGGTTCGTGGCTTTGCGGTTCGTGTGAGGTTTGAATTCCTGCCCGCCGGGATGGGGGTTGTCACGGAGTTCCGGGGGTTCCTGGGGTTCCTGGGGCGGCGGCTGCCGCGGCTGTGCCCTCTGGCAGATGCAGGGTGCACCAGCCGGGACCGGCAAACGGCAACAGCGACACCTGGCGCTCGGGCAGCCCGCTGCCGGCGAGGAGCTCCTTCGCCAGGCCCAGGTGCACGGCGCACACCACGTCGGGGTTGTCCCGGGCAGCTTCGACGATGGGACAGATTGTCAATGTCAGCTCGGTGGCATCGCGATTTCCCTGGACACCAAATCCTGCTTGTTCAAGCGCCGCGACCACGTGCTTCCGGGCGGACCTGCCGCCGGTCCCGCTGCCGGCATTGCTGCCGGTTTTGCCGGCTGCATTACTGGCTGGGCCGGCTTCCGGCATGGCACGCGCCCAGGCCCGGCCGGCAGCTTCACCTTCGGCGGCGGGGTTGTCGCTGTGGAGGGCCAGATGCTGGGCCAGCGCAGCCGCCAGCGCAGCGTATCCCACGGGTCCCGCCGGAGCGGCTGTTGCTGCATACAGCCAGGCCGGCCGGCCCCTGCCTTCCCTGGCCGCCGCGGTCTTGGTGGCGTAGCCGTCACCGACAAGCGCTTCCAGGTGCTCACGCACGGTGTTGGCGTGCTGGCCGGTCTCAGCGCTCAGCTGCTCAACGCTCAAAGTGGCCTCGTTTTGCCGCAACCTGGCCAGCACCGCAGCGCGCGCCCTGGAAATGGGCGCCACCGGTTTTGTGCCGCCGGGTCTGGGGCCGCTTGGCAGTGTTGCACGACGATTATTTTCCACGGAATTAAGTGTAGTAATATAATCGCATAATCTCCACTCCCCCCGACGACGACCAGCAACGAAAGGCTACAACCGTGAATAATCTTGTTCTCGCATCCTCCTCCCTTGAGGCCGCAGCCTTGGAGGATGCCCGCACCCGCCTGGCGGAAGCCGCCGGGACGTTGGGCACCTTGAGCCAGAATCTGCTGGCTGCCGCCGGCAATCCCACCGGCGGGGAACTCGCAGAAGCGGACCAGGGCGCACTGGTCAATTTTGCGGAACAGGAACTCCTACCGCTTGCCGCCGCACTCGCCGGGGCGTTCCCCGGCGCCCCCGGCACCTCCGGGGCCCTCAACCTCATTGCCGGAATGGCCGCCGCACACAGCACCCGCCTGGCAGCAACGACAAAGTCCCTTGAAATCCAGGAATCCCCCGTCCAGATGGTCCACGCCGACGGCCGGCTCCAGGAAGCTGCCGCAGCATTCGTGGAACAGGCCACCGAGCTGGTCCTGCCCGCACTGGCTCAGAACGCAGCCGTCTCCCTCGCGGAGATCCTGCCTGCCCGTGCCACGGCAACCGGCACCCCCGCATCAGACGGCGCAGCATCAGTCGACGCAGCATCAGTCGACGCAGCGGCGGAAGGGCAGATTCCGGCGTCGGGCGGCTGTGCCTGCGGCGGGCACGACGAGCCCGGCCTCTCGGAACTGGACTCCCGGGTCATCCCGCACGCGATCCGCCACGCCACCATCTTCGGCGCACTGGAGGGACTGAACACCGGCAAGGGGATCCTGCTGATCGCCAACCACAACCCGCTGCCGCTGCTGGCCCAGCTGGACCAGCGCTCCCCCGGCAAGTTCGCCGTGTCCTACGTTGAGGACGGCCCGGAGCTGTGGAGGCTGAGCATGGTCCGCAGCTGACACCCACCTGGGCGTCGGGCGGCTGGGCGCAGCAAAAAGGACGGCGTTTGCGGTAAAGGCTGGTGGTCTACCACCGGCTTTAGCCGCAAACGCCGTCCTTTTTGCAGAAAACCCTAGAGCGCGGCTTCGATCGCAGCTGTGGCCAACGGGTCGGAGTCGTTCAGGAACGTGGCAATCCGTGCAGCCTCGTCGGCCTCACCGATGGCACCTGCGGCACGTCCCAGCGCGTAGAGCGCACGCAGGAATCCGCGGTTGCCCTCATGCTCGAACGGGACCGGACCGGTGCCGCGCCAGCCGTTGCGGCGCAGCGAATCCAGTCCGCGGTGGTAGCCGGTGCGGGCGTAGGCGTAAGACTCGATGGTCCGGCCCTCCGCATACGCCTCGTCAGCCAGAATGGCCCACAGGAGCGAGGACGTCGGGTTCGCGGCAGCCAAATCAACTGCCTCGTCCCCTGCGTCCAACCGCGCCTGGACATCCACCTCGGCCGGGAGCAGCGTTGGCTCCGGGCCGAGGAGGTTCTTACGGAAATCGTCAGACATTTACTTGAACGTCTTGCCGGCGGAGCCAAGCTGCGAGGCAGCCTCAACAACACGTGCTGACAGGCCCTTTTCGGCCGAGGCGCCCCAGACACGGGGATCGTAAAGCTTCTTGTTGCCAACTTCGCCGTCAACCTTCAGGACGCCGGAGTAATTGGAGAACATGTGGTCAACCACGGGACGCGTGTAGGCGTACTGGGTGTCGGTGTCGATGTTCATCTTGATGACACCGAAGGAGACAGCGTCGGCAATTTCCTGGTTGGAGGAGCCGGAGCCGCCATGGAAGACCAGGTCAAACGGGTTTTCCTTGCCGATCTTGGCACCAACGGCAGCCTGGATTTCCTTCAGGATTTCCGGGCGCAGCTTGACGTTGCCGGCCTTGTACACGCCGTGCACGTTGCCGAAGGTCAGCGCGGTGATGTAGCGGCCGTTCTCGCCGGAGCCGAGCGCTGCAACAGTGGCCAGTCCGTCTTCGATGGTGGAGTACAGCTTGTCGTTGATGGCGTTCTCGACGCCGTCTTCCTCGCCGCCAACAGCACCGATCTCAACTTCAAGGATCATCTTTGCCGCGTGCGTGCGGGCCAGCAGCTCGCGGCCGATGCGCAGGTTTTCCTCGAGGGTTTCGGCGGAGCCGTCCCACATGTGCGAGTTGAAGATCGGGTCGCGGCCGGCCTTGACCTCGGCCTCGGAGGCGGCCAGCAGGGGCAGCACAAAGCCGTCCAGCTTGTCCTTGGGGCAGTGGTCGGTGTGCAGGGCCACATTGATGGGGTAGTTCTTGGCCACTTCGCGGGCGAACGCCGCGAAGCCCAAGGAACCGGCAACCATGTCCTTGACGCCTGCGCCGGACCAGTAAGCGCCGCCACCGGTGGAAACCTGGATGATGCCGTCGGTTCCGGCATCGGCAAAGCCCTGGAGCGTTGCGTTAAGTGTCTGTGAGGATGTCACGTTGACCGCGGGGTAGGCGAATCCGCCAGCCTTGGCGCGGTCGATCATTTCGGCATACTTGTCCGGTGTTGCAATGGGCATTGAAAGCTCCTCTGGGCTGAACGGTACAAAGGGGCTGACGACAAGTCAGCCCCGCATGGCTAGTTCCATCCTAGCGAGTGCGCCCAAAGTCTCGCAGAAGATGAAGTTACCGCCCGGCCTTTGGACGTTTTCCATGCACGACGCCGGCCCCGCTACGAGACGTGCTGGCTGAACACGTGCCGGCGGATCCAGGCGTGCATGGCGATGCCGGCGGCCGAGGCCGCGTTGATGGAGCGGGTGGAGCCGAACTGCTCGATGGACAGTGTGGTTTGTGCCGCCGCATGCACCTCGCCGCTGAGCCCGGGGCCTTCCTGGCCAAACACGAACACACAGTTGCGGGGAAGTTCGTAGGTTTCCAGCTTTTCCGAGTCCGGGAAAATATCGATGCCGATAATCGCCAACCCTTCACCCTCCGCCCAGGTGACAAAATCCTCAACAGTGGGGTGGTGGCGGACGTGCTGGTAGCGGTCGGTGACCATGGCTCCCCGCTTGTTCCACCGCCGTCGTCCGATGATGTGAACTTCCTTGGCCAGGAAGGCGTTGGCGGTACGCACCACGGTGCCGATATTCATGTCATGCTGCCAGTTTTCAATGGCGACGTGGAAGTCGTGGCGTCGGGTGTCCAGTTCGGCAACAATGGCGTCCATGCTCCAGTACCGGTACTCGTCAAGGACGTTGCGGCGGTCACCGTTGGCCAGCAGCTCGGGATCCCAATGGTCCCCTGCCGGCAGCTCACCCTCCCACGGGCCAACTCCCACTTCATGGTGCAGTTCGGGGTATTCGGGCGTCTCGGCGGGGGTGTTCGTGTCCGGCGCGAGGGAGGGGTTGTTGGAATTGCTCACCGGTTAACTTTAGCCGTTCGGACTCCGCAACGTTCCCTGACTTGTAGGCCCATCTGGCACACTGGGGTTCAACACCTTATGTCCCATCAGGAGGAACCATGAGCAATGCGCACTCACGCACGCCCGCAGACATCGAATGCTGGCTCACCGACATGGACGGCGTTCTGGTCCACGAAAACAAGGCCGTCCCCGGCGCCGCGGACTTGATCCAGCGGTGGGTGGACACATCCAGACGATTCCTGGTGCTGACCAACAACTCCATCTACACCCCGCGCGACCTTGCCGCCCGGCTGAAGGCTTCCGGGCTGGAAGTGCCGGAGGAAAACCTGTGGACCTCGGCTTTGGCCACCGCACAGTTCCTCAAATCCCAGATGCCGCACGGGCGCGCCTACGTCATTGGCGAGGCTGGATTGACGACGGCGCTGCACGAGGCGGGCTTCATCCTCACCGACCAGAAGCCCGACTATGTGGTGCTGGGCGAAACCCGAACCTACTCCTTTGAGGCCATCACCAAGGCCATCCGCCTGATTGCCGGCGGGGCCCGGTTCATTGCCACCAATCCCGATGCCACCGGACCGTCTGCCGAAGGCCCGCTGCCTGCCACAGGCGCCATTGCCGCGTTGATCACCAAGGCCACCGGCCGGGAACCCTACATTGTGGGCAAGCCGAACCCGATGATGTTCCGCTCGGCCATGAACCGGATCCAGGCGCATTCGGAAACCACTGCGATGATCGGCGACCGCATGGACACCGACATCATCGCCGGCATGGAAGCCGGACTGCACACCGTCCTGGTGTTCACCGGCATCACCCAGCCCGAAGACATTGACGCGTACCCGTTCCGCCCGGATCAGGCCATGAATTCCGTGGCCGATCTTCTGGACCACCTTTAACCAGCTGGGTGGTTGTCCCGGGATTGAGTCCCGGGACAATCACCCAACGGCAGACATCCAGGCCGGAGCCGTTTAAGCCGCAGGTGTGAGCGACGGGATGATCGCGGTCAAGGTTGCCTTGTTGCTGTCCCACTCCGCTTGCAAGGCTTCCACCGTCATCCTGTGCGAGACCCCTGAGGCATCGTAGGCAACAAAATACTGGCCCTCGATCATGCCTTTGTAGCTCATGCAGGTGTAGCCATAGCTGTATCCGTACATGCCGTCCCGTTCCACCAGGGCTGGCTCCTCGGTATAGTCGAAGTCCTGCAGGCAGCCGAATCCCGAACTGGAGCGGAAATAGACCAGATCTTCCTGCGTGGCGTCCAATTGCGCTTGAAAACCTTGGTCGATGGCGGCGTGAATTTTCTCCTCCGTAACCTCGCCGTCCGGCCTGGCACCAGCCTCGTACGTCAAAAGGGCCGTGGCCTCTTTCTCCTGGTTGATGGCGTTGAAGCGCTCCTCAGGCTGGCTGCCGTCGTCCTTGATGACTGTGACGTTCTGGCCGTTTTCAATCCATCCCTCCGGGTACTGGAAGGAAGCAGCCACCGTGGTGGAGTCGACCATGCCCGCCTGGCTCCCGCCCCCAACCAAGCCTGCAACCAAGAACCCCACCACGAGTATCACTGCCAGGAACAGGGCTCCACTGCCGGCAAGAATCCAGGGCAGCACTGACTTCTTTTTGGGAGCCGGTGGCATGCCTCCGGGCACGCCATAATACGGCTGGGCATATGGGTTTGCCGCTGGCTGCGCGTGTCCGAACTCGGATTGGCTTGGGTATGGGGGTTGGTTGAACGGGGGCTGGGGCTGCTGGGCCTGCCCATACTGGGGCTGTTGGGGCTGTCCATACTGGGCCTGGTCCCACTGTTGGGGCTGGCCGTACGGAGCCTGGCCCGGGTACTGGGGCTGCTCGTACGGAGCCTGGCCCGGGTACTGGGGCTGTTGGGGCTGGCCCGCATTGGGGTCGGGATTTTGTTCGGGCAGACCCGGCACCGGTGGTTGCATGGACATGTGAATGCTCCCTCTTCCGCGCAGCCACGACAAGCAACGCTTTCCCTCGATATTAATTGACTCCACAAGATACTGCGATGGGTACTACTCCCCCGGCAGGGATCTGCGCAGCCGCCCGCCCGGTTATGCTGGTGAACCCACCAACGAGAAAAGGAAGTGCGCCACGGGTACCACCACCAGATTGCTGCAACCGGCGGATGTCGAAGAGCTGAGGGAGCTCCTCGTTAAGAATCGCGAGTTCCTGCGTCAGTGGGATCCGGTGCGCGACGACGAATTTTTCAGTGTGGCCAAGCAAACAGATCTCGCCCGTATGGCACTGGAGGCCTGCGAGAACGGCGGCATGGTGCCACTGGTGATTCTCAACCGGGCCGGTTCAATTGCCGGGCGCTTGAACATCAACGGGATTGTCCACGGGGCATTCCAGTCAGCCAGCCTCGGGTATTGGGTGAGTGAGCACGAGACCGGCGCCGGACTTGCCTCAGCAGCCGTTGCGGAAGCCGCCGAATACGCGATGACCCAACTTGGTCTCCACCGGCTCCAGGCGGAAACACTCGCGCACAACATACGGTCGCAAAAGGTTCTGGCGAACAACGGTTTCATCCGTTACGGGCTCGCGCCCAAGTACCTGAAAATAGCTGGGCAGTGGCAGGACCATGTCCTCTTCCAGCTCATTCTGGAACCGAAACCCTGACCTCACGCCCTCGGATGCATGCTCAAGCGCCCAGCTGACCGCCGGATTCCTCCAGATAGCATGTGCCGCAGAGCGATTCGTACCAGACCTCGGACCCTTCGATGGCGACTTGTTCGCCGTCGAACACGATCTCCCCGCCAACGCGGCGGGTGTTGAACATGGCCTTCCGGCCGCACCGGCAAATAGTCTTTAGCTCCTCCAGCGAATGCGCGATTTCCAGCAGCCGTGCGGCCCCGGGGAACGCGCGGGTGCGGAAGTCGGTTCGGAGCCCGTAGGCCAGCACGGGCACCCCGTCCAGCACCGCGATCCGGAACAAATCATCAACCTGGGCGGGATCCAGGAACTGCGCCTCGTCCACGAGCAGGCAGGCGACAGGCGCCAATTCCACGTGTTGGAGCAGCGCATCGGGGTCGTCACCAACAACCTGCGTGGCAAACAACGCCCGGGCATCGGCGCCGGGAGGGATGACAAAATCTACTTCCCGACTGACGCCCAAGCGCGAAACAATGGCGTTCTCACCCTTGGTGTCCACACCGGGCTTCGCCAGCAGAACCCGCTGGCCGCGTTCCTCATAATTGAACGCAGCCTGCAACAAACCCGTCGACTTGCCCGAGTTCATGGCGCCGTGACGAAAATACAGCTTCGACAAAACATTCCTTTCAAGTGCTGGATCAAACAACCATGTTACGGATCGGTACTGCTGGTCTGCCGCGGGCTGCGAAATTAGAATTGGGCAATCAGCAACAGCACCGAGCAATTCAGATTAAAGGAAGTGTTTCATGCCTGAGTTCATGGATGTCCACAATCATATGAAGGGCATCACCGCCGACGACCTCAAGGCAGCCCACGTGGCCGACCTCGAAGCGCAAGGGGAGGAGAACGTGATCTTCAAGAGCGCGTGGGCCGATCCCGAGACTGGGAAGGTCTTCTGCCTCTCCGAGGGCCCGTCGGCGGAGGCGGTGCTGCGCGTTCACGAACGTACAGGACACGCGGCCGACGAGATCCACAACATCACGCTCGTGGTCTAGCCCGACAAAAGCGGTGCGAGAACGCGGGTGGGGCCCCGCGACCGAGGGCCCCATGCCGAGCTTGCGAGGTTTGGGAGGGCGTGGGGACTACTCGAGCCCGAGTTCATCCTTGCCGAAGATGAACAGGTACGGGATGTTGGCTTCGGCTTCGATGCGTTCCTTCGCACCGGTGTCGCGGTCAACGATGACGGCCACGGCCTGAATGTTGCCGCCTGCCTTGCGTACGCCTTCGACGGCGGCCAGAGCCGATCCGCCGGTGGTGGAGGTGTCCTCGAGGACAACAACCTTGCGTCCGTCAACGCCCGGCCCCTCAACCTGGCGTCCCATGCCATAGGACTTTTGCGCCTTGCGAACGACGAAAGCGTCGATCGGACGGCCGGCGTCGACAGCTGCGTGCATCAGTGCCGTTCCGACGGGGTCAGCACCCATGGTCAAGCCGCCGGCAGTCTCAAACTCGATTCCGGCGTCGTCCAGCATGGCCAGCATGACCCGGCCGGCCAGGCGGGAAGCTTCGTGGTGGAGGGTGATGCGTCGCAGGTCGATGTAGTAGTCGGCCTCCTTGCCGGAGGACAGGATCACCTTCCCGCGCACAACGGCGAGTTCCTTGATGAGTTCCAGCAGGCGGGCGCGGTCAGCGGCGAGAGTCGAGGTCATGGGTTTCATTGTAATTGCGAGCAAGCAACACCGCCGAAACATGGACGGGATACGCTGGTCACATGCGCGAACTACAAGCACGGATCATTGCAGAACTTGGTGTCCAACCCACGATTGAACCGGCCGCGGAAATCGCACGGCGGGTCCAATTCCTGAAGGATTACCTGAAGGCCACAGGCACCAAAGGCTATGTGTTGGGCATCAGCGGCGGTTTGGATTCGACCTTGGCCGGGCGGCTGGCCCAGCTGGCCGTGGAAGAACTCGCGGAAGAGGGCCTGGACGCGAACTTCATTGCCGTCCGCCTGCCCTACGGCGTCCAGCACGACGAGGACGACGCCCAGAAGGCCCTCGAATTCATCAACGCCAAAACTGAACGGACGTTCAACATCGCCCCGGCCGTGGACGGTTTTGAGTCAGAGTTTGCCAGGACGGCCACCGAGGACGTCACCGACTTCAACAAGGGCAACATCAAGGCCCGCTCACGCATGATCGCCCAGTATGCCCTCGCCGGGCACGACGGCCTGCTGGTCATTGGCACCGATCACGCCGCTGAATCTGTCACAGGCTTCTTCACTAAATTCGGCGACGGCGGCGCAGACATTCTGCCGCTGTTCACCTTGAACAAGCGCCAGAACAGGGCGTTGCTCAAACACCTCGGCGCCTCCGAGCAGCTTTGGAACAAGGCGCCCACCGCAGACCTGCTCGACGGTGTCCCCGGCCGCACCGATGAAGACGAACTCGGCATCAGCTATGACGAAATCGACGACTATCTTGAGGGCCGCGACGTCAGCGAGGCAGCTGCCCAGGCCATCGAACGCCGCTTCCTGCAGAGCCGGCACAAGCGCACCACCCCTGTCTCACTGCTCGACGACTGGTGGAACTAGCAGCACCACCGCGGCTCCGGGGTATATTCGGAATTATTCAAACACCGGCAACGACGCCGAGAGGTGGACACCATGAACGTCACTGAGGAATTCCGCGCAGCCCGCAACCAATTGCTTGACATGCGCCTGGACAACGCCCGAGCCCAGCGCGAATTTGTTTGGCCGCGCTTCACCGAGTTCAACTTTGCACTCGACTGGACCGACAAAATCGCCGAGGACCCGGCCACGGCCAACAAGCCGGCGCTGGTGATTGTGGAACAGGACGGCACGTCCACCCGGCGCAGCTTCAAGGACCTCTCAAAACGCTCCAACCAGGTGGCCAACTGGCTTCGCGGCCAGGGAATCCAGCGCGGCGACCACATGATCATCATGCTGGGCAACCAGGTGGAATTGTGGGAGCTGATGCTGGCCTGCATCAAGCTCGGCGTCGTCATGATCCCGACCACCACCATGATGGGCCCTGCCGACCTGCGCGACCGGGTCGAGCGTGGCAAGGCCCGGTGGGTGGGTGCCCGGGCAGAGGATGCCGTGAAGTTCGCCGACGTCCCCGGCGACTACACCCTGGTAGGCATCGGACTGGAAGGCAGCAGCGCCGCAAACAGCGCCGCCCATACGGCGGCCGGACGCCCGGTGCTCAACTACGCGGAATCGGAGGCGGAGCGCGAGGATTTCGCGCCGGACGCCCCCACCCTGGCCGATGACACCATGCTGCTCTACTTCACCTCCGGCACCACGTCCAAGGCCAAGCTGGTGGAACACACGCACACGTCCTACCCGGTGGGCCACCTTTCCACCATGTTCTGGATCGGGCTGGAGCCCGGCGACGTGCACCTGAACGTCGCCTCTCCGGGGTGGGCCAAACACGCCTGGTCCAACGTCTTCACGCCATGGATCGCCGAGGCCTGCGTGTTTATTTTCAACTACGCGCGCTTCGACGCCGCGGCCCTCATGGGCCAGATGGACGCCGAACACGTCACAAGCTTCTGCGCCCCGCCCACCGTTTGGCGCATGCTCATCCAAGCCGACCTCACACTTCTGAAGCATCCGCCCACCAAGGTTGTGTCGGCCGGCGAGCCGCTCAATGCCGAGGTCATCGGCCAGGTCGAGCGTGCCTGGGGACAGGTCATCCGCGACGGTTTCGGCCAGACGGAGACCACCGTACAGGTGGCAAACACGCCCGGCCAGCCGGTAAAAATCGGGTCCATGGGCCGCCCGCTGCCGGGCTATGACGTGGTCCTTGTGGACCTGTTCACGGGAGAGGAAGCGGACGACGGCGAGCTTTGCCTGCGTTTGAACCCCGCCCCCGTGGGGCTCACCAGGGGTTACTTTGGCGACCCGGAGAAAACAGCCGAGGCCTTCCGCGGCGGTTATTACCACACCGGGGACGTGGCCAGCCGGGACGGGAACGGGGTCCTGACCTATGTTGGCCGCAGCGACGACGTCTTCAAGTCCTCCGACTACAGGCTCTCACCCTTTGAATTGGAGAGCGTGCTGCTGGAACACGCTGCCGTGGCCGAGGCCGCCGTGGTGCCATCACCTGACGAGCTGCGCCTGAGCGTGCCGAAGGCCTACATTGTATTGACGGCCGAATACCAGCCAAACGACGACACGGCCAGGGAAATCTTTGCCTACTGCCGCGAGCACCTGCCAGCATACAAGCGGATTCGCCGGCTGGAGTTTGCGGAGCTGCCCAAAACCATTTCCGGAAAGATCCGCCGCGTGGAGCTGCGCGCCAACGAAGAAACACGCCACGGCGCCGGCTCCGCCACGGCAACAACCATGACCAACAAGGAATACAAGGACTCCGACTTCCCCTCGAATTAACCCAAAACGCTCCCTCAGTGAACTGAGGGAGCGTCGGGAGGCGGTAGCCGGGCCCCGGAGCGGGGATGGATTTCGGAAGGCCGCCCGCGGCCGAGGAAATCTTACTGCCCGTGAGGGGACCGGCTGCCGACGTAGCGGGGAATTACGCGGTGAGGGAGTCCACGTATTCCTGGTTTTCGCCCATCCACTTCTTCACAACTTCGGTGTAGTCGTCCGTCTTTTCGCCGTTGAACATGACGTTCTCCAGCGAGGACAACGTTTTGGAGTCCATCTTGAAGTCCTTCAGCCAGCCGTTGAGCTTGGGGTAGTCCTTGTCGAAGTCCACACGTGAGAAGCTGTGGATGCCTTCAGTCGCGCCCAGCGTGCCCTTGGGATCCTTCAAGTCCTTCACGGGGAAGGCGTCGTAGGCCCAGTGCGGGCGCCACAGGGTGACAGCGATGTTCTCGCCCTTGGACGTTGCCGTCTTCAGCTCGGAGAGCATGGCCGGGGTGGATGACGTGATGTATTCCATCTTGTCCAGCCCGTAGCCGGGGATGACCTCGTTGGTGGTGGCTTCCGTCAGGCCGGCGCCGGGCTCAATGCCAATGAGCTTGTTGCCGAACTTGTCGGCGTTGGCAGCCAGCTCATCCAGCGAGTCGATGGGTGCGTCCTCGTTGACGGCGATTGTCAGCTTCGCATCGTCGTACCAAGCGCCCAGGTCGACGAGCTTGTCACCGTACTCCTCGATGTAGGACTTGTGTGTGACGGGGAGCCAGGTATCCAGCACAACGTCGTAGTCGCCGGCGGAAAGACCCGAGTAGACGGGTGCCGCGTCGGCGTTTTCCAGTTCGACGTTGTAGCCCTTCTCGGTGAGGATCGCCTTCCACAGCTCGGATGCGGCTACGCCCTCATCCCAGCCGTTGAACACGACAACCTTCAGGTCCTGCTTGTCGCCGTTCTCCACCGTTGCTGATTCACTTCCGGAACCGCAGGCGGTCAGGCCCAGTGCCAGTGTTGCCGCCATGGCAACAACACCCATAAATTTCTTGTTCATTGTTCATTCCTTTCATTGGCAGCCCAGAATTCATGGCTGCCGCGATTGGTTTGCAAATCTTTTTATTCAGTTGGTCTTAGGCGCTCTTGCTGGGCTTCCGGCTGCTGTTGGAGCCAAAGCTGGCCGTCACCCGGTCAAGGAAGATCGCGACGATCACCACGGCGATGCCCGCTTCGAAGCCGAGCCCGGCGTCGATGCGGTTCAAGGCGGCGACAATGTCCCCGCCGAGACCTCCGGCGCCGACCATGCCGGCAATGACCACCATGGACAGCGACAGCATAATGACCTGGTTGATGCCGGCCATGATGGTGGGCCGGGCCAGCGGGAGCTGGATTTGGCGCAGGATTCGTCCGGGGCTTGACCCAAAGGCATGCCCGGCCTCAACCACTTCCTTGTCCACTCCGCGGATGCCCAGTTCGGTGAAGCGGACGCCAGGGGCCATGGCGAAGATGATCGTGGCGATGATGCCCGGCACCACGCCCACCCGGAACATGACCAGGGCCGGGATCAGGTACACCATGGCGGGCATGGTCTGCATGAAGTCCAAAATGGGTTTGATGATCCCCGAAGCCCGATTGGAACTTGCCGCCCAAATTCCCAGCGGAATGCTGATCACCACGGCCACGACGGTGGCAATGGCCACCAGCGCCAGCGTATCCATGGCGTTTTCCCATTGGTTCACGCCAACGATGATCGTGAAGCTGATTGCCGTGCCCACACCCAGTTTCCAGCCGCTCGCCCACCAGGCAATCGCGGCAAACACCACGATAATGACCCAGAAGGGAGGTGTTGTCAGCAGCCAGTCAAGCCCGTCGTAGGCACCAACAAAAATACTGCGAATGATGTCGAAGACGCCGTCGAAGGTGCTGGTCAGCCAGTCGAGTCCAACTTCAACCCACTCGCCCAGGGGGATCCTAAAATTCGATTCCACTATGCGTCTCCTTCGGTCTTCGCCAACGCGGCGGTGACATCTTGTTCGGGGATGGGTGCAACGGCGGCATCAACCACAGGGAATTCCCCGGTCGTTGAAGGCACGTTGCCCAGCGCAGCCAGCAGCGTCACTCGCGGCAGCGCACCCACCAGCCGTCCGGCGTCGTCAACCACGGGAAGCGGGATGGGGCTCTCCACTGCGCGGCCAAACAGGTCATTCAAGGCGGTGTCCGGGCTGACCGGTTCGATGCCGTTTCGGACCACGGCGTTCAAGTCGGAGCTGTGCGCTTCAACCTGCGTCATGACGTCACGGTCGCGCACGGTGCCCAGGTAGTTGCGGCGGCGGTCCACCACAAATGCGGCGGACACCTGCAGGTCGCGCATGGTGCGCAGGGCGTTGCGGGGGCCTCCGGAGAGGTTCACAACGGCAAGCGCGGGTTCCATCACTCCACCTGCCGTGAGCACGCGGGTCCTGTCAACGTCCTGCACAAACTGTGCAACGTAGTCGTTGGCCGGGTTGGTGAGAATCTCATCCGGGGTGCCGATCTGCACGATCTCCCCGTCGCGCATGACCGCGATCCGGTCGCCCAGGAACATGGCCTCGTTGAGGTCGTGGGTGATGAAGACAATGGTTTTGTCCAGCTCTGACTGCAGAAGCACCAGCTGTTCCTGCATTTCACGGCGGATCAGCGGGTCGAGGGCTGAGAACGCTTCGTCCATGAGCAGGATGTCCGTCTCGGCACTCAGGGCACGGGCCAGGCCAACGCGCTGCTGCATGCCGCCGGAAAGCTCGCCGGGGAACTTCGCGCCCCAGCCTTCAAGTCCCACCAGGGACAGAATCTTATCGGCGCGGGCCAGACGTTCGGCCTTGGCCACACCCTGCACTTCAAGTGCGTAGGCGGCGTTTTCAAGCACCGTGCGGTGCGGCATGAGTGCGAAGTGCTGAAAGACCATGGAGATCTTCTGCTGGCGCACGCGGCGCAATTCCTTGTCGCTGATCTTTGAAATGTCCGTGCCGCCGATGACGACGGACCCCTCGGTGGGCGCCCACAGACCGTTGAGCGTGCGGATCAGCGTGGACTTGCCGGACCCGGACAGGCCCATGACAACAAAGATTTCGCCTTTTCTAACGTCAAACGACGCGTCAATGACAGCAGCCGTCCCCAGCGCGGTCAATTCGTCGCGTTTCTTGCCGCCCTTGAGGCGCCTGATAACTTCGGCGGGGCGCTTGCCGAAGACTTTATAAACATTCTTGACACTCAGCGCGATGTCGTCGCCGGCCGTTTTTTTGGCCAGGTCCGGCGCGTCGTTCTGATTCGCGTCGTTTTGTTTGGATTCGTACACGTAGTACCCATCTACACAGCGGTTCTGAACCCACATTTTGCAGTGGCTTCATGAACGCTGCAATTAGTGATCTCGTGCTGCAGGCGTTTGTTACGCGTCAAACTCTTCGCTTCCCTGCATGCCCCGGCCGGGGCAACAAGGAAAGACGGTCCTGCCCTCAGGGCAGGGCACGGGAAGCTATCCCTACCGCCAGTTCGACGGCCTGTGTCTGGCTGCCGCATGCAAATGCGACGATGATTCGTCATCGTCGCAGAAGTGCTTTGGCAGCTGCCCGCAGGCTTGTCGGTCTACTGGTTCACTCCCCACCCTAACAAACCCATGTTCACTACCAGCGCAATTTGGACGTTTCCGGGCCCCAAAGGAAAGCAATGTCTCGATTAGCGGGCGCGCACAGGGCCGGACAAGAGTTACCATTTCGTAACCAAACCAGCCTGATACGTGGTGGCGGGCCGCCCCGGCAGTGTCCCTGCCCACAGTCTCAAGGGGTCTGAGGGGATGGCCACGAGCCCCGGACGAGTTAAGTTGATAGCTTGGATACGTGAAGATTGCTACCTGGAATGTGAACTCGCTGCGTGCCCGTGCCGACCGCGTGGAGGACTGGCTGCGCCGGACCGATGCCGACGTGCTCGCCATCCAAGAAACCAAATGCAAGGACGAGAACTTCCCCTGGGAACTCTTTGAAAACAACGGTTACGAGGTGGCCCACTTCGGCTTCAGCCAATGGAACGGCGTGGCCATCGCCTCCCGTGTCGGCCTCGAGGACGTGGAGCGCACCTTCTCGGGACAGCCGCCCTTCGGCAAGGCCGGCAAGGACCCCGTCCAGGAGGCCCGCGCCATCGCCGCCACCTGCAACGGTGTGCGCATCTGGAGCCTGTACGTCCCCAACGGCCGTGCCCTCGACGATGAGCACATGCCCTACAAGCTCCAGTGGCTCGACGAGCTTAAGAATCAGGCCACCGGGTGGCTGGAGGCGGACCCCAACGCCCAGATTGCCCTCACAGGTGATTGGAACATCGCCCCGCAGGACGACGACGTCTGGGACATCGACTTTTTCCGCACCCAGGGCCTGACTCACGTCAGCGCACCCGAGCGCGCAGCGTTTGCCGCGTTTGAAGCGGCAGGCTATGTCGACGTCGTCCGCCCCCTGCATCCGGGTCCGGGGGTCTACACCTACTGGGACTACACGCAGCTGCGCTTTCCCAAAAAGGAAGGCATGCGCATCGACTTCGTATTGGCCTCCCCCGCCCTCGCTGCCAGGGTGGCCGCTGCTGAAATCGACCGCGAGGAACGCAAGGGCAAGGGTGCCTCGGACCACGCCCCTGTCATTGTGGAACTGGGCTGAGCCATGCCGGGCGCGCTGTACTTGGGCGGGGTGCAGCTCCCCTTCGTCTCAAGCCTGCGCGTCTACCTGCCCCGCGAGGCTTACACCGAGGCCGAGTTCACCTACCTTCAGAGCCGGGTAAAGCCCGAGCAGAATGCCGTCAGCGTTGACGCCACCGAGCTTGCCGATTCGCTGTCCAGGGTGAGCCGTGCCCGCCCCAATCCACTCCCGACGACGGCCGGGGACAGGGTGCGCACGCTCACCATGGGAGAGGGCGAGCCGCTGCTGTACGCACCCAACCAGGTGGTTGCCAGATCCGTTGCCGGTACGGCCGAACTGCTCTCCGGAAACCTCGAACAACTGGCCACCCTGGTGCTTCCCCAGGAGGAGTGGGCACTCGACCTGGCCCGCGCCACTGCCAGCCCACAGCTGGAAATGGCGTTGCAAACACGGTCGTCGACGTGGGGCATCCCCTTCAGCTGGTTCACGCTGGTGTATGCCAACGACCGCATGGAGGTGGTTGAGTCCAACGGCAGGATCCTGACGGTCCGGATCCAGGTGCCGCTGTCGATTGCTGTGGGCCGGGCCGAACGGATGCTGCTGATGCTCGCCCAGATGGCACCCGACCTTGACTTGTTTTCCGAGCTCGAGGACCTCGGCCGCTGGTTGGGGGGCTTTGCCGACGGCGGAGTCGTGGAACTCGATTACGGCCCGGTCGCCAACAGGGTCCACCCCGACGATTCCCCCGCCGACGTGCACATGGGACTCCAGTGCCTGGCGGACGGAGATTTCACCGGCGCAGCAGCCGCCTACCGCAGGCTGGCCAACCGCTGGATGCCCATCCGGCAGCTCGGCCGGGCAAGCTAGTCCCCACGTCCTCCCTAACCTCGCTTCGCTCGGCCAGGGAACCCCGGACGCGTGGGCCCACCCACGTCCTCCCTATTTGTCAGCGCGGGGGCGCGGTGGTCTCCCGCTGCACAAGGGTAAACGGCATGATCCTTTCCTGGCTGGCACCGGTTTTGCCATTCAGCTCCGCCAACAACATTTGCGCCGCCGCACGGCCATGGTCGACAGGTTTCTGTGCGATCGTGGACAGACCTGCGGGGCCGGAAAAGTCGTGGTCGTCGATCCCCACCACTGAGAGGTCCGCCGGGATGCGGATGCCGCGCCGGCGCGCCTCAAACATGAGTCCCAGCGCCATCTCGTCCGAGCCGCAGAAAACGGCCGTGGGCCGCTCGCCGGGCCTGTCAAACAACCGGGCCGCGGCCGCCACGCCCTCATGAACGGTGAAGTTCCCGGAAACGTTCCATTCGGACCGCACCTCCAGTCCGGCCCTGTGCATGGTGGCTTCAAAGGCCCGTGATCGGAGCACCGGAACGACAAAGTTCTTTTCGTCCCTGCTTCCTCCGCGCAACTGCCCGATGGCGCGATGGCCCAGGTCGATCAGGTGCTGGGTGGCTTCGGTGGCCGCGGCGGTGTCGTCGATGTGCACACCGCGGCAGCCAACGACCGGCCCGCCGAGGGCAATTAAGGGAATATGCGCATGCTTCAGTTCCTCAAGTTCGGCGGCGGACAGCCCCAGGCACAGCACCACCAGTGCGTCAACATGTTTTCGCACCATGGGCTCCGAAAAGCGGCGCCGTTGCCCATGCTGGTAGCCCCCGAGGCTGAAAAGCATCAGGTTGTAGCCCTGCTCACGCAGTTCCTGGTCAATTCCTTCCAGTGCATGCGCAAAATACCAACGGTCAATGAACGGCACGAGCACACCCACTGTTTTTGTTCGTCCCGTCGCCAATCTGGTTGCCGACGGCGAGGGCACATAGCCCAGTTCCTGCGCCACAGCCAGTACACGTTCACGGGTGGCCGGGCTGACACGCGGCAGGCCCCGGAGCGCACGTGAGACAGTGGCAGTTGAGACTCCTGCACGTGCCGCAACGTCGTCAATGCTGACACCCATGCCGCCTCCTTGCACTCGTCGCCCGTGTTGCAGGTCCCTGCCACCATGCGTGTCTCCGCCCCTGCCTGGACTGTCACCGCTGGACAGCCAAGGTCAAAGCCAGTCAGTGGGCCAGGCATGTCAATCCAGTTGCGGGAGCGCCTACTGGGGCCGTCGGCCGCGCCTGTTGGGGAGTTTCCTGCGCAGCCGGATCATGCCCCACAGGCCCAGGCAAACGACAAGCAATCCCAGCGCCCATATCAGTGCCGGCTGCCCCGTGACCTCCAGCCAGACAGTCACGCCAAAGAGCAACACCGCCCAAAAGCCGAGAAATCCGATGATGATGTCAAAGTCTTCACCACTTTTTTGCCTGGTCGTCGGGATGTGCAGGCCGTCGGGTTTCTTGGGCTGCCTGCCCGTGGTGCGTTCCATGGCCTACTTCACCGCCCCAGCCGTGAGTCCGGCGACGATCTTGCGCTGGAAGATCAACACCAAGATCACCAGCGGAATGGTCACCACCGTGCCCGCCGCCATGACGGCCGTGTAAGGCTCCTGGTGCGGCTGGGCGCCGGCGAAGCTGGCAATCGCCACAGTGACCGTTTGCGTGGCGTCGTTGGAAAGGATGCTGGCGATCAGATACTCGTTCCATGCTGCGATGAATGCCAGGATGGCTGTCGTGAATACCGCCGGCGCAGCCAAGGGCATGATGACCTTGCGGAATGCCTGCCCTGCGGTGCACCCGTCAATGCGGGCCGCCTCCTCCAGCTCCCATGGCATTTCCCGGAAGAAGGACGTGAGTGTGTACACCGTCAGCGGAAGCACAAAGGAAATGTTGGGAATGATCAACGCCTGGTAAGTGCCCATCCAGTTGATGTTCGTGAACAGCTGGAACAGCGGTGTCACGATGGCGACGCCCGGGAACATGGATGCGCCCAGGACAACGCCCAAAACAAGGAACTTCCCGCGGAAATGCAGCCGGGCCAGGGCGTACGCCGCAAACACGCCAAACAGCAAGGCAACAACCGTGGTGACACCGGAGATGAAGAGCGAGTTCAGCAGCGCCTTGTCCAGGTGGTTGCCCATCTCGGACGAGAACGCTGTTGCGAAGTTGTCCCACGTGACGTGGGTGAAAAAGGGTGTCGGATCGAAGGTGTAGCCAACGTCGCGAAAGGCCGTGACAACCATCCAATAAAATGGCAGCAGGCACCAGATGACAATGATGGCGGCACTGATGTAGGTGCGGGAACTGGCCCAGCGCTGGCGCTTGCGGGCAACGCCCTTGGCGGCCGCCGTGTGGGCGCTCACGGATTGCGTTGCGGTGCTCATTTCAGCTTCCCCTTTGCTCCACCACTGGCGGATTCAACGGCGTTGGCACCCAGGAACCTTACGAAGATGAATGCCACAATGAAGATGATCAGGAACGTGATGGTCGACAGGGCCGCTGCCGAATTGAACCCGATCCGGATTTGGTTGACCACCAGGATCGAGAGCGTGGTGGTGCCATTGGCGCCTCCTGTCATGATCGCCGGCAGGTCGTACATGCGCAGTGCGTCAAGGACGCGGAACAAGATGGCGACCATCAATGCCGGTTTGACCAGTGGCAGTGTGATCAACCGGAACCGCTGCCACGCGGATGCACCGTCAACCTTGGCCGCCTCATAGATGTCGGACGGGATCATCTGCAGGCCGGCCAGGATCAGCAGTGCCATGAACGGAGTGGTTTTCCAGACGTCGGCAATGATGATGGCAGTCCGTGCCGGTCCCTCGCTGCCCGTCCACAGGATCGAGGTGTTGAACAAGGTGTTGGCGATGCCGTCAAAGGCAAAAATGAAGAACCACAGCTTTGCTGTTACGGCTGTGGGGATGGCCCACGGCACCAACACCGCGGCACGCAGCACACTGCGGCCCCGGAACGTGCGGGCCATGATCAAGGCCATCCAGAACCCCAGAAGGGTTTCAAAGAACACCGTCACCACTGTAAAGAAGAATGTCACGCCGGTGGCGGACCAAAACTGCGCCCCCAGTGTGCCCGGCGGGCAGCTGACTGCCTCCCCGCTCGGGGCCTGGCACTGCTGGAACAACCAGTGGATGTAGTTTGCGAATCCGGCAAAACCACCTGCCACGAAGGTCCCCGTGACCGGGTCCAGTCCCTCATCCTGTTCCAGCGACATGATGATTGCATTGATAACCGGGTACAGGATCACAACCGCCAGGACGATCATCGTTGGAATTATCAGCAGTGTTGCCAGCCGGCCCTGGGTCTTTTCCTTGCGGTCAGCACCCACTTCCTTGTTGCTGCCCGGCCCGCCCCGCGCTCCCTTGCGCCGGACCTCCGGGTCCACATGTGTCGACATGCCTGCTCCTTTCACCACGTTCGTTCGTGTACACCACCGCCAGCTGGGTGGTTGCGGGGCGCCTGCCAACCTGCAAATGGCATGGCGCACACCGTCCGCGCTGGCGAACCGCCGACAGCGTGCTGGGCCCGGCCGGTCCGGCCCCGTCAATAGGGGCCGGACCGGATCCGGGGTTGGTTATTTGGCTCCCGCAGTGCCGATGGCCGCTTCCATGTCGGTCAAGGCCTGGTCGACTGTCTTGCTGCCCTGCAGCGCAGCGAAACTGTTCTGCTGAATGGCCTGGGTGACCGCCGGGTAGAACGGCGTCACGGGACGGGGAACGGCGTTCTCAATCGAGGTCTTCAACACTGGCAGGTACGGCAGCTTGGCAATGAGGTCAGCGTCGTCGTACAGGGAAGCCAGCACCGGCGCCAGGGAACCCTGGGTGGCGTAGAACTTTTGCGTTTCCTCGGTCGTCAGGAATTCCAGGAAATCCTTGGCCGTGGCCTTGTTCTTGGAATACACGCTCACACCCATGTTGTGACCGCCAAGGGTCGATGCGCCGGGTCCGTCCTTGCCAGGCAGCGGGGCAACCCCGAAGGTGTCCTTCACTGTGGAGGAGCCGTCGGTCTTTGCCAGGTTGTACACATAAGGCCAGTTGCGCAGGAACAACAGTTTGCCGGCCTCAAATGACTGGCGCCCCTGCTCTTCCTGATAAGTCAGCCCCTGTTTGGGGATGTCTCCGTTCTTGTAGGCCGTCACCAGGTTCTCCAGCCCGGCCTTGGCTTCCGGCGAGTTCACCGTGGCCTTGCCGTCCTTGTCGACGATTTGGCCGCCCTCACTGTTGATGGCCTCGGAAACGTTCACCGTCAGGCCCTCATACTGCGCGAACTGTCCGGCATAGCAGTCAATGCCCTTTTCCTTGGCGATGGAGCACATGCCCATCATTTCCTCCCAGGTCTTGGGCGGATTGGGGACCAGGTCCTTGCGGTAGTACAGCATTCCACCGTCGGAGGTTTGCGGGAGCGTGTACAGCACATCCTTGTACGTACCGGTTTTCACTGTTGCCGGGAGCATGCCTTCCGTGGATACCTTCATGGTGTCCTTCAAGGGCTGCAGCCAGCCCTTGGCGGCAAACTCAGCCGTCCAGATGACGTCGACGCTGGCGACATCGTAGTCGGCGTTCTTCGCTTGAAAGTTTTTCACGAGGTCATCGTGCTGCTGGTCGGCGTTATCCGATTGTTCCTTGAAGGTGACCTTTTCGTCCGGGTGCGCCGTGTTCCACTTCTCAATCAACGGGCGGACGACGTCGGAGTTGTCCTTGCCCTGCACATACGTAATGGGACCGCGGCCGTCGAGGTTCTCCGAGGCTGCTCCCCCTCCGCCGCCGCCGGTTCCCCCACCACCGCCTGTCCCGCCGCCACACGCGGAAAGGGCCAGGGTGAGTGCTGCGGCAGCCGCCAGCGGCATGTACATCCTTGAAATCTTGGTTCCCATGCTCATTCTCCTCAAGTGAAAATTTCGGGTTTCGGCACGTAGTTCCAAGGCGCGCCATTGAGTGGTCTAGCTCACACTAGTTAGGTTCGCCGCCAATGCGCAAGCGCTTACATCATTTCGTTACCCGTTTGTTTCACGACGGCCCGGATGACAGTTTTTCAGCCCTTGCCGGGCCGGGTGCGGGCCCTGTTTACTGCCGGAGCACGACGGCGAGCCCGCGCCGGGGCGGGGCTTGGGCCGGGCCGGCTCCGGTGCCGCATCAGACGCCGCCCCTCGGCAGGCGCGCAAAAAGGCGGTGGCTGCCTCGTGGCTGCCACCGCCTTTTGCGGATCGTTTCGGAAGTCTGGATCCTTCCGGAGTGCTTACTTGTCGTGCTTGAAGAGGCCGGCGATTTTGGCGCCGAATCCCTTGGCGTGCTCTGCGGCGTCGCCGGCAAAGTCCTTGATGTTCTCACCAGCACCTTCGGCAAATTCCTTGATGTTCTCACCAGCGTCGCCCGCGAAGTCCTTGGCCTTTTCAGCCGCATCGCCGGCAAAATCCTTGACGTTCCCCACAGCATCCGTGGCAAAGTCCTTGGCCTTGTCCACTGTTTCCGCTCCTGCGTTGCTGGCAGCTTCTGCGGATTCTCCTGCCGGGTTGCCGGCGTTGTTCTCGGTCATGATGCCTCCATGTTGCGTCGATGCGGGCCCCTGAAGAAGTACATCCAAGGGGGTGATGAAACGAGACTAGCGGACTCTTTCCGCTTTCGTGAACCGTGACCTGGCTCCGGCACCAATACTGAGGAGAACAGGGACCTCGATGCCCAGCAGTTCGTTCAGGACAGCCACCATTTCCACGATGTCGGCGGCCACTTCATGCGGTGCAACACCTGGCCTCGGGAGCACCCGAACCTTGACGGCCGTCTCCTTGCGGAAGTCATAACTCGTCACGGAGACACCATACAAGTCGGTGCGCTCCAGCAACGCGCTTTTCAATGCCTGCTCGGCCACAGCGCAACTGAGCTTGACCGCTCCGGCGGCTCCGTCGTCGTCCGCGTTTCCTTGATAGTCAAGCAAGGTCCCGGCCCGACCCTTGCCCTGGTTGGCGATCCAGGAAATCATCACGATCACCACCACCAGAAAGAACGCGGCGCCGACCAGCCAGACCCAACTCTGCGAGGTCATCTGCAAGCGGGTGCGCGCCTCCAAGGAGTCCAGCCAGGCCACCTGCCCGCCGGCGTAGTTTTGCCACCACCGGGCGGCGGCGGGGGCAGCTGAGATAATGGCCAGACCGGCTCCGGCACCGATGAGGAGCAGGCCCAGGAGGGTCAGCAGGAATCTGTTAAACCCGCGCGGTGTGCCATTCATACCCCGATCACCCCGCTGTCGGCAAGCTTCACGGTGACGACCGGGGCGGGGTCAAGTGCCATGGCCGCCAGTTGGGCCTCCACGGCTGACTTGATGCCGGACTCCGAGAGCATGATTCCGGAGGTGGGGCGGATGTTCACCTGGACGAGCCGGGCAGAAACCACAACGACGACTTGTTCCCTGGTCACTCCTGCCGCCATGCGGGCGCTCTTGGCAAGTGCAGAGGCAATGACCTCGTCATCGACAACAATGGCCACGTTTGGGTCGACAATCACGTGCCGTGCCCGGCGCCCCGGCAAAACCCCATGGCTCAGGAGAACCAAGCCCACAAGCGCAATCAGCACACCTGCGGTGCCCAGCAATAGAGGCGGGTTGGACCCCGGCAGCTCGGCAATCCACCGGGCCGCCCAGATCGGGTCAACCAGCCACGTGGGCTGGCCCAGCGCGGCCAACATCATCTCCAACATGCAGTAGAGGGCCCCTGCCGCGACCACGACTGCCGCGACCACGACCATGCCCGAACGCGGCGAGTGGGTTTCCCGGCGCAGCACCCGCTGCGTAAACGCGCTCACAGGACGCGCCCACCGTCGCGCGTCAACAGGCCGGAAATCCGTACATCAACCCGGCTCAGGCGCGACCCCGTCAGCTGCTCAACCTGTGCCAGGATGAGCGACTTGGCAGCCGTCGCGCGGGCCAGGATGCTGCCGCCGCTGAGCGCCACCCGGTCGGGGTGCCGGCGCACCTCGTTGAGTGAAGGCACACCCATGGCCGATGAGACGGAAAGGGCAAGTGCGCCCGCGTCGTCAGACCACCCCACCCGCACTTGCGCCGGAGCCACGGCAAGCACCTCTGCCGCGGCCACCTTGGCCACGGAGGTCAGTGCCTGGGCGCTGATGCGGTTGTGTCCGGCAAACTCAGTCGACTTCACCAGGAGCCCTGCTTCCCGGCGTTCACTGTTCGGGGCCGCCTTGTCCAGTGTTGTTCCGGTCGTGGCAGTTCCGGGCGTCGTGGGTTCGGGCGCGGCAGGGTCATGTGCCGGGGCACCGCTCACGATGAGGAGCGCCGTCCAGTCAAGGCATCGAGAACACCGCGCCAGTCAAGCTTTCCACCCGCGGCACGCCCCACAAAGGCACCGACCGCAATGAAGACTGCTGCAACAACAAAGCCCCAGAAGCCAAAGGCAAAGGCCATGAATGCCAAAAACGCGCCAAATGCTGCGCACACCACACTAAGATTCACTGCTGTTCCCCGGCTTCCATTGGATTGTTGCTGCTGCCGACCAGCGGCGTTGCTGACGGTGCTGAATCGACGCGTGCCTGCTCGGCGGCTGTTGCTCGGGCTCCTGCGCCCAGACGGTCAGCCAGTCGGGGACGCGCCACGGGCTTTTCAGTGTCCGGACCTGGGATGAAAACATCCGTGATTTCAATGTTCACCTCGATGACATTGCGTCCCACCAATTCTTCGACAGCAGCGTAGACGGCACGGCGCACGGTGTTGGCAAGTGTTTGCAGCGGGTAGCCGTATTCTGCCAACAAGACGATATCCACGGCCACCTGGGACTCACCGACTTCCACCCGCACACCCTGGGTAAGGTCGGTGGCCCCGACGACTTCACGGATGGCACCAATGGACCGTGAAGCACCGGAGCCAAGTGCATGGACGCCAGGAACACCGCGGACGGCAACACCAACAACTTTGGCCACCGCTGTCTCAGCTATGACTGTGCGGCCCTGGGTGTCGTCCGGGCCAGTGGTGGCCGGAGCCGGTGAAGCTTGGTTGTGCGGGTCCATGAACGCGCCCTTTCTGTTTCTCTTACGGTAAGCCTATGCACCGCAAACTTGCGGGGCAACGCCGGTACAGTCCGTGGTCACTTATAAACGTTGCGCCGGGCCGAATATGGCCCGGAACTTCGTGCCGGTGATTGCCTGCGGCCCACATCCGGAATCGCCTGCTGCGAGGATGGTCGCATGAACAAATCACCGGCGCAGGCAACCGAAGGCCATCTGATTTTTGTTCACGGTGGCGGAGTGGGGCCCTGGATGTGGCGGGCCCAAAAGGAATTCCTTGAAGGGCGTTTTCACATCCATACCCCCGTCTTGCCCGGCCACAGCCCCACTGGATCAGGACAGTACACAACCCACGCCGACGCTGCCCGCTCCATCGCGGAGCAGGTCAGTCTCGACGCCCTGCAAGGCGATGTGCGGGTCATCGGCTTTTCTGTCGGCGGACAGGTGGCAATGGAGCTTGCCGCCGCCCTCTCAGCAGCAGCGGCCCCGCTGGCACGGCTGCGGAGATTTGCCCGCGCACAAGCGAAGCAGTTATATGTGGGCGAACATGATTTTGAGGCGTACTTTGAGCTTTCGCACGCAATGGACAGGGAGTCGCTGCGGAATTTAATGCACGCAAATTTTTCGTTTCGGGTCCCGGCTGCATTTGCCCGTTCCACCCGCCCGGTCCTTTTGTTGGCCGGAGCGAAGGAACAAAAAACAACTATCGCAAATTTGCAACGCTTGGCCACGGAACTGCCCAACGCCCGCTTTGAAAGCGTGGCGGGCGTTGCCCACGAAATTCCGCTGGCCGCGGCGGCTGATTTTAATGGGCTGTTGAGTTCGTGGCTGGGAACGCCCGGAACTGAAAACAGGTGACGTCGCCCGCCCGCTGCGCCAACCTGATGGACTGCGGATTGCCCGGAAAATGAGAAAGACCCCGATTGCTCGGGGTCTTACTGGTGGCTCCGACCGGCGTCGATCCGGTGACCTTTCGATTTTCAGTCGAACGCTCTACCAACTGAGCTACAGAGCCTTGGTGATCTGAAAATCCTCGTCACCAGATCTCCTTGAACCATCAAACTGATCAAGAAAACCAAAGCGACCCTGACGGGACTCGAACCCGCGACCTCCGCCGTGACAGGGCGGCGCGCTAACCAACTGCGCTACAGGGCCATACTTATTTACTGCACTTATTCATTACTGCATTTTGTTTCAACCAACGCTTTCGCGTGATTTTCACGAGTTATAGCGTACCAGCATTTTATTGGCCGGTTTACCATTCACTCGCAACGTACCCCCAACGGGATTCGAACCCGTGCCGCCGCCGTGAAAGGGCGGTGTCCTAGGCCGCTAGACGATGGGGGCCTAGTCATCCTTCAGACCGCCGCGTTGTTTCCAGCGCTTCGGTTTGAAGTGGACTCCAAAAACTATAGGGCCTATTTCCCCAGAACACAAAACGGCGATCCCCCACCTTCCTCCGGGCCACCCCAAATTGACTGACGAGGCACCGGCCAAACTCCCAAAACTGCCTAGAAACCGCCCCGAACCGGTCATTTCAACGCCACCTCACTAGGCTGGGGGCATGCATGAAAACCCCCTTGCCGGCATCCCGTCCTTTGGCCCGTTCACCATGGACGAGGATGAATTTGATGCCGCCGTGCAGGCCGCCATCGCCAGAATCCCGGAAAACATCCATGCACAGATGGACAATGTGGCAATCTTCACGTCCGACGACTACGTCCCGGCCCCCGGCGAGGACCCGGACACCGTGCTGCTGGGACTGTATGAAGGCACGCCGCTGACCGAACGTGACTCGTGGTGGGAATCAGGATCCCTGCCCGACCGCATCACCATCTACCGCCGGCCCATCCTGGGAATCTGCCACAGCCGCGACGAAGTCATCCATGAAATCACCGTGACGGTGGTCCATGAGATCGCCCACCACTTCGGCATCAGCGACGAGCGGCTGCACGAACTCGGCTGGGGATGAATGACACCAATGTGATTCAAGTTGCTGGTGTTACCCGTGTTGCCAAGCCTTCCCCGGGGCCGTAGGGTCTGATCAGCTGTGTAAATGCGCACGCGAGTACTTGCCCGGCCCCGCGCCCCGCAACAACGCGCCATTTACCTACCGATCTGCAGTAAGGCACATGGATGACTACGCGTTATTTGGTTCGCGGCACAACGGCACTGGCCTGTGCCGTCCTGACCTCAACGGCATTCCTCTCCCCCGCCCTTGCGGCCCCGGCACAATCCACCCCTTTAGGCGCCGCCTCGTTAAGCACGACGGCGCTGCAACAGTTCTCGCTGCACCCGTTCAGTCCCGCCATTCCCAGCCAGGATGACATCGCCAAGGCCAAGCAGTCCGAGGCCGCCACCGCAGCCGCTTCAACACAGCTCGATGCGATCATCAGTTCCGCCAACGACAGGTTGCAGGCCTCAACCGTTGTCGCCATGGGCGCCAACAGCTCCTACACCGACGCCTTGGTGACGCTGGAACAGCGGGAAGCTGAGGCACAGACCGCCAAGGCCAAGTCTGATCAGGCTGCCGGCGCCAGCAAGGAGGCCCAGGGCCAGCTGGGGCAGCTGGCCGGCAGTCTGTATAAAAATGGCGGACTCGACCTCAGCGTCCAAGGCTTCCTGACCAGCTCCGACGCCGACGACGCCATGTACCAGGCAACGACGCTCATGGCGTTGAGCACCAACCGGGCACAAACTTTCGACGCTGCCAAGGCGTCTGCCGCGACCTCCGCAGCATTGGATGCCCTCGCCGTGGAGTCCCGCAATGCAGCCAATGCAGCCATCGCCGCTGCAGAAGCCTCACGCGCAAAGGCCCAGTCAGCGGCCGACGCACAGTCCGCCGTCGTGGCTGAAAACCAGGCCCAGCGCGATGTCCTGCTGCAACGGTTGGCAACCCTGCACAACACCTCCGTCACTTTGGAAGGCGCCCGAGTAGATGAGCTGGCCAGGCAGGCACAGGAAGCGGCCCTGAAGGAACAAATCGAGGCCTCGGCCAACGCCCCTGAACCTGTTAGGGCCCCGGCCGAAGAGCCGGAACCGGTGATCCGGCCGGTCGCGTCGAACCCGCCGGCACCAGCTCCCGAGGCTCCGGCCCCGGCACCCGCTCCTGCTCCAGTTCCCGAAGCCCCCGTTCCGGCGCCAGCCCCCGCTCCCAAGGCTCCCGCGCCAGCGCCGGCACCCGAAGTTCCTGCACCCGCGCCTGCACCCGCGCCTGCACCCGCACCGACAACGCCGCCGGTGGCTCCGCCAGCCGGATCCTACATCCAGGTCATGGTTGACTACGCCATGTCCAAGATTGGCAGCCCCTACCAGTGGGGCGGCAACGGTCCCAATGCCTTTGATTGCTCCGGGCTCGTGCAGCAGGCGTTTGCCGCTGCAGGCATTTCGGTGCCACGCCAGGGCACCGACCAGTTCTGGGCGGCCCCGACGCGTGTGCCCCTGTCAGAGATGCGGTACGGGGACCTGCTGGTCTTCGACGACGACGGTACCGGCCGGTTCGGCCACATTGCCATCTACATCGGCAACAACGAGGTGGTCCAGGCGTTGAATGAGCAGCAACCCCTGGGGGTCACTCCGCTGTCGTATATGTCCGGCATGAGCCTGTACCCCTACGCGGCCAGGTACTAGCCGGGCTCAGCCGGCAGAAAGAGCCGGAGGCTGTAAAAGCAGTTGAGGGCCGACGGCTGAGGCGCCGGTGCACCATGGAATCCATGGAACACCGGCGCCTCAGCCGTTCTATATGATGTTCGGCGCTCAGGCCTGCAGGAGCGGCCCAAAGGCGGAACGGTCGCCCTGGCGGGAGTCTTCCCGGTCCCGCACCACCATGATCGGACCCTTGGCGTGGTGCCGCACCCCGTCCGTGGTTGAGCCGAGCATCATGCCCGCGAAGCCGCCGCGCCCGCGGGTGCCCATGACCACCAGCTCGGAGGTCTCCGAGGCCGACACCAGCGCGTCAACTGCCGAACCTTCAAGAAGCCTGACCTCGATCGGAAGCTTGGGGAAATGGCTGCGCAGCCACTTTTCGCCGGCGTCGAGTTGGATCTGAATTTCGGAAAACAATGCCTCACGGTCCACGGGGGCCGGCATCCAGGCAAGGGATCCGGTGTACGGCTGGACGGCGCAAATAATCCGCAGGGTGCAGCCCGAGCGTTCTGCCTGCTCGGCGGCCAGCAGGACGGCGTAGCGGGCCTGGTCCGAGCCGTCCACACCGGCCGTGACGACTTTTTCAATCTTGGATTCGGCGGCCTTGGCCTCGGGGCCGTCCCCGAGGCGCGGTGCACAACTCAGGGGCACCGTCACAGTGGGGCATTTGGCGTGTGCCGGCAGTGCCGTGCTGACGCTGCCCAGAAGCCTGCCGATGAAGCCGCCGCGACCACGCGAACCAAAAACCAGCAGTTCCGCGGTTTCGCTGAGCTCCAGCAGCACTCCGGCAGCGTCGCCGTTTTCAACCCGCGCGTCGATCTCGATGTCCAGGTGGGCAACCCTGCCGGCCGCCTCGCGAAGGATGGCCTCGGCACCCTGGCGGATGACGTCGTCATCCACCGTGGCATAGCCGCCGTCAAGTCCCGAAGCGGCAAAAATGGGCACTGTGTACGCTGTCACCAAATGCAGCGGAATCTTGCGCGCCTTGGCTTCCCTCGCAGCCCAAATCAAGGCGCAGTTGCCTTGTTCCGAGCCGTCGATGCCAACCACGATTCCAGTGGGGCTGGGGACTTTTTCGGGCATTGCGCCTTGCGGGGTTTCCTCTGGGCTGCTCATGCTGCGCCTCCTGGTGCTCGTGTGCCTGAGGGTGCAGAAACGCCTTGGCGCCTCCCCTTCGCGGCCTGTACTTGCGACTATTGCGGGTTCGGCTTGGCACGTCAAGTTGCGCCACGGCGCGGCCCGGAAGTCGCGCACCGGCACCTTGCCCAAGATCGCCCGGCTTATGGCAGAGTTGGGACCGGAAACCCCGTTGAAAAGTAGGTTGCAATGTTGGAGCTGCTTGAACCATTCCTCGCCCGCGGACGCCTGGGCGGACAGGCCCCGGCCGGCATCTGGGCCGCTGCCGATGCCGCGTGTGCGGAACTCGCCGCACCCGTGGCCGTATTGGACATTGAGGCGCTTTCCTTCAACGCCGGCTCACTGCTGCGCCGCGCCGCAGGAAAGCCCATCCGCGTGGCCAGCAAGTCGATCCGCAGCAAGGACGTGCTGCGTGCCGTGCTGGACCACCCCGGATTTGCCGGCATCCTGGGTTTCACCCTGCCTGAAGCCCTGTGGCTTGCAAGTGATCCCTCCAATGCGTTTACCGACATTGTGGTTGCCTATCCAACTGCTGACGGGCCTGCGCTGCGGGCCCTGGCCGCCGACCCTGTCGCCTGCGCCCGTGTCACCTTGATGGTTGATTCCGAGGAACAGCTGCAGTGGATGGCGGCAACGCTGGCGGAGCTGGCGCCGGCCGCGCCCATCCGGCTCTGCCTGGATCTTGATGCGGCGTGGCGGCCGTCGGTGCGCGGCCGGGCCCTGGGCCACATCGGCGTGTACCGCTCGCCCGTGCGCACCGGCGCTGACGCCATTGCCGTGGCCCTGGCGATCGAGCGTTACAGGCATGGTTCGGAACCACTGTTCACCTTGGTTGGCATCATGGCCTACGAAGCGCAGATTGCGGGGCTCCAGGACTCCCCGCACACCGCAAACAAGGTTGCGGACGCGGCAAAGTCCGCCCTCCTTCAGGGGATGCAGCGTTCCTCCATGGCAGAAATCACCCACCGCCGTGCCAACGTCGTGGCCGCTGTGCGCAACATCGTCGACCTGGAATTCGTCAACGGCGGCGGGACCGGCAGCCTTGAACTCACCACCGCCGATGCTTCGGTGACCGAACTGGCAGCCGGTTCAGGCTTGTTCGGTCCCACCTTGTTTGACGGCTATTCACGCTTCACCCCGGCCCCGGCAGTGGGCTTTGCTGTGCCGGTTGTCAGGCGGCCCGCACCCGACGTTGTCACGGTGCTTGGCGGCGGATGGATTGCCTCGGGGCCCGCCGGCCCGGACAGGTCCCCGGTGCCGGTGCACCCGGCCGGGCTGTCCACGATCGGCACCGAGGGCGCCGGCGAGGTCCAGACACCCCTGCGCGGTTTGGCTGCCGCACAGCTGCGCATTGGCGACAAGGTCTGGTTCAGGCATGCCAAGTCAGGCGAGATCTGTGAACATGTGGACGCCCTGGAGATGCTCGACGGCGGCCGGAGGGCGGGCAGGGCGCCCACCTATCGCGGGGAAGGGAAGGCGTTTGTATGAGCGGCTTGCAGGGTGAGTGGAGCAATTGGGCCGGGGACCAGCGTTGCCGTCCCCGCACCGTGGCGCGGCCGAGCACCGTCGCTGACGTCTCGACCCTGGTGGCGGCCGCTGCAGCCACCGGCAGCACACTCAAGGCGGTGGGGGCCGGCCACAGTTTCACTGGCATTGCCCTGACCGACGGAGTCCAGCTGCGCCTTGACGGCCTCAGCGGCCTCCTGGCTGTGGACCGCGACGCCAAACTGGCAACCTTGGCCGGTGGCACCCGCCTGCATGAGATTCCTGCCCTGCTGCAACCGTATGGGCTGGCAATGGAGAACCTCGGCGATATCGACGCGCAGTCAATCGCCGGGGCGATCTCCACCGGAACACACGGCACCGGGCTGAAATTTGGCGGCATCGCCACCCAGGTGCGGGCCTTGACCCTGGTGACCGGAACCGGAGAGGTGCTGCAGTGCTCAGCCACGGAGAATGCCGACGTGTTCGCTGTCGCACGGGTGGGACTCGGCGCCTTGGGCATCATCACCGCCGTCACCCTGCAATGCGTTGACGCGTTCATGCTGCACGCCGTCGAGCGCCCCGAACCGCTGGCGGACGTCCTGGCGACCCTGGCCGAACGCAATGCCAGCCGCGACCACTTTGAGTTTTACTGGTTTCCGCACACCGACGTCGCACTGACCAAAACCAACACCCGCCACCCGCTGGGCGCGCTCCCTCCGGGCGTGGCCCCGCTGTCGAAAACCTCTCACCTGGTGGACGCCGTCCTCGTTTCAAACGCCCTGTTTTCTGCCCTGTGCAATGTCACGGGCAAGGTGCCCGCAATGATTCCCGGCGTCAACAGGCTGGCTGCCAAATTGACCGGCAACAGGGAGTTCGGCGACGCCTCCCACAAGGTGTTTGCCACCCGGCGGACAGTGCGCTTCAGGGAGATGGAATATGCGCTGCCGCTGGAGCGCATCCCCGAGGCACTGCGGGAACTCAATGCGATGATCAAACGCCGCGGGCTGCAGATTTCATTCCCCGTGGAGGTCCGCAGTACGGGCGCCGATGACATTGCCCTGTCCACCGCAAGCAACCGCCAAAGCGGTTACATAGCCATCCACCAGCACATCAAATCCGGGCACCTTGAGTACTTCAGGGCAGCCGAGGAAATCTTCCGCTCCCACGCCGGGCGTCCGCATTGGGGCAAGTGGCACTTTCTCCATTCGAAGGAGTTTATGCAGCTCTACCCAGACCTTGAAAAGTTCTGTAAGGTTCGAGATGTTCTCGATCCCATAAGGGTGTTCAATAACTCCTACCTGGACCGGGTACTGCCCTGATACTTCGTGAAAGCACAGCCGCGCCCGCGAATGTGCACCCGCCAGTTCTCCTACCGTTCGTGGAGGCATTTGCCATGATTGCTGCGACTTTGACTGCCACACCCCCGGCAGTCCCGTCTTCAGCACCAGAGAAGACCACCACCATTGTGATTGGTTCAGGCTTCTCCGCGCTGGCAGTGGCTGCCGAGCTCAACAGGCAGGGCATCGAGGCAATAGTTGTGGACAGCTTCTGCCCCTTGAAGCAGTCCACACCGCTGCAGCCCACCACTGGCGGGATCAGCCTGGACGCCCTCAGTGAGCGCAGCGAAATTGTGCGGCTGCTTGAGCACTACGCCCGACGCCACAGTCTTGACATCCGCCCGGAAACCCAGGCCCTGGAGCTGACCCGGGCACGCCACAGTGTTTCACCGCACCGCCAGTGGCGTGTGCACACGGCGACAGGGACCCTGAGCGCACACAGCGTTGTGTTCACCCGCGGCGCATTGAGCCAGTTGCGCCGCGTGCTGAACAGTGTCGGCGTCACGACCGCCACCGATGTACGCTCCGGCATGCATGCCCTGGGCCTGTACCTGGTGGGGGTGGGCGATCTTGCCGTGCCCACCACGCAGGAAATATTGCATCAGGCCAAGCGTGCGGGCAAGTCGATCTCCGCCCGCATTGCGGCCCGCGAAACGGATTTAGTGCCAGCGCCGGCCTAACAGCCGCTGGGCTGGCAGGCGCAGGGATGACAGGCACCGGCCCTCGTACGGGGTGCCGGCGGCCGCACTCCGGCTGCGTGCCTAGTCTTCGCGGCCCAGACGACGGCGGGCCACCACCACCAGCGCGACCACCAGTCCCAGCAGCACGGCAGCCAAGCCAAGCACGCTCCACGGCACGGCGCTTTCGTCCTGGACCGGTTCCTGGGCGGCCTCCGGCTGGGGCTGAACCGAGGCCACGGGGCCGGCACCCACGCCCGCGCCTGCCGTGCCGGTCGCAGCGGCTGTTGCCGTGAAGTTGAACTCGCCCTCAATCGGGTGGGAGTCGGAGGACACCAGACGCCATTTCACGGTGTATTTTCCGGCCGGTGCACCGGGACGAACCCCCTGGGTGGCCACCTTGTCCAAAACACCCACATCACCGGCAGCCCAGTTGGTGCCCGCCTCGTCAACGACCAAAACCTGCGAGCCAATCACCGCCGGGGTGTTGCTCATACTGATTTCAATCGTCTCCGGAACACTCTCCACGGTTGCACCATCCGCCGGCGAAGTGCCCGTGAGCGAGTCATGTGCCAAGGCCGCCGTGGATGATCCAAGCAGCAAAAGCAGCACAGCCAATAACCCTGCCAAAGCACGTCGCACGAGCTTTGCCGGTGTCGTGTTCGTCTCACCGGGTCGAGAACTTGCGGGACTCTTCACAGCGGGAATTCCTTTGGTCGATGGAGGGAAGCCACCTCACGATATCCCAGAATCATGGGAATTCCCGGAGAACGGCGGCGTTTGGTGACGTGCCGAGGACGTGGCGGGGTCCCGCCGTCGTACTTGAACCAAAGAGGAAAGGCTGACTTGCCCGCCCAACTGTCCCACTCCAATACCGGCTAGTATTTGCTCGAATAACCAATTTACATTTCACTTTGCCCGGAGGGCTCTTTATGGCTACCAAAACGGACGTCAGGCTGTCAGCGGTCGACAAGTACTTCATGATCACCGAGCGTGGCTCAAACTACTCCCGGGAGATTCGCGGCGGCTTCGCCACGTTCTTCGCGATGAGCTACATCGTGGTGCTGAACCCGCTGATCCTGGGCGGCGCGGACTCCTCCGGCGAGGCGCTCGGGCTGGAACGCGTTGCCGCCGTCACCGCATTCGTGGCCGGCATCCTGACCATCCTGATGGGCGCTTGGGCGAAGCACCCCTTCGCCATGGCCGCCGGCTTGGGAGTCAATGCCTTCATCGCGGTCACCGTCGCCACCAACCCGGGACTGACGTGGCCTGATGTCATGGGTCTGGTGGTGCTCTCCGGCGTCACGATGTTCATTCTGGTGCTGACCGGCTTCCGTACGGCAGTGTTCAAGGCCGTCCCGGAGGGGCTGAAAACCGCCATCGTGGTGGGCATCGGCATGTTCATCGCCCTCATCGGCCTGGTCAACGCCGGCTTTGTGCGCCGCATCCCGGATGTTGCCGGAACCACTGTTCCCGTGGGCCTCGGCTTCGACGGCAAGCTCATGGGCTGGCCCACCCTGGTGTTTGTTATTGGTCTGGTCCTGACGATCGGCCTGGTGGTCCGCAAGGTCAAGGGCGCCATCTTGATCGGTATCCTGGTCTCAACCCTTCTGGCGAACATCCTGGAAATGACGTTGCACATCGGCCCGTCCTTCGATGGCACCACGAACAATCCGCAGGGCTGGTCGCTGGTTTCCCCGCAGCTTTCCGCCTGGTCATGGCCCGATCTGTCCCTGATCGGTGAGGTAAACATCTTTGGTGCCTTCAGCAAGCTGGGCGCACTGGCTGCAATCCTGCTGGCATTTGTGATCCTGCTGAGCATCTTCTTTGACGCCATGGGCACCATGGTCGGGCTGGCTTCAGAGGCCGGCACCATGGACAAGGACGGCAACATCCCCGACGTCGACAAGGTTCTGCTGGTTGACGCCTTCGGCGCGATCGCCGGCGGTGGCGCGTCAGCCTCCTCCAACCAGATCTACGTGGAGTCCGGCGCCGGCATCGGCGAGGGCGCCCGCACCGGCCTGGCTTCCGTCGTGACCGGCCTGCTCCTGCTGCTGGCCATGTTCGCCACCCCGCTGATCAAGCTGGTCCCCTTCGAAGCCGTGGCGCCCGCGCTCGTCGTGGTTGGCTTCATGATGGTCTCCCAGGTCGGCAAGATCGACTGGTCCGACTGGGGCATCGGCATCCCGGCGTTCCTGACGTTCACCCTCATGCCGTTCACCTACTCCATCGCCAACGGTCTGGGCGCCGGTTTCATCGCCTTCGTGCTGATCCGCCTGTTCCAGGGCCGCGCCAAGGAAATCCACCCCTTGATGTGGGCCGTGGCGGCAGCGTTCCTGCTGTTCTTCGGCATCGGCACCGTGGAAGCGCTGTTCGGCGTCGGATAACCCCCACGCACTCTTTTTCATCGAGTTTGCAGTTGGTGGACCGATTTACCCGATTTTTCGGGACTTCGGTCCAACAGCTGCAAACTCGATTTAGTTAAGGGGCCCCATGCCAGACTCCGTATGCTGCCAGGAAGGATCAGAGCACCTTGGAAAGGAACGCCCTGGTCCGTTCATGCTGCGGGTTGGCAAGCACCTCCCGCGGGTTGCCTGATTCCACCACGACGCCTCCGTCCATGAAGACCAGCGAATCGGCCACTTCCCGTGCGAAGCCCATCTCGTGCGTCACCACGATCATGGTCATGCCGGTGCTGGCCAGTTCCTTCATGACGTCCAGCACCTCCCCCACGAGTTCGGGGTCGAGTGCACTGGTGGGCTCGTCAAAGAGCATCAGTTTGGGATCCATCGCCAAGGCACGGGCGATGGCCACCCGCTGCTGCTGGCCGCCGGACAAGTGGGCCGGGTAATGGCTGGCCTTGTCGCTGAGGCCCACCCGTTCCATCAGCTCGATGGCACGCTTGGTCGCCTTCGCTTTCGGTATTCCCTTTACCCTCATGGGCGCCTGAATGATGTTCTCCAACGCAGTCAGGTGCGGAAAGAGGTTGAAGCGCTGGAAGACCATGCCGATTTCGCGCCGTTGGAAGGACGCTTCCTTGGGCCTGAGCTCATAGAGCTTTTCACCCTTCTGGCGGTATCCAACCAGCTGCCCGTCAACGGAAAGCCGGCCCGCGTCCACACGTTCCAGGTGGTTGATGCAGCGCAGAAACGTCGACTTGCCCGAACCGCTGGGCCCCACAAGGCACAGCACCTCACCGGGCTCGACTGTCAGGCTGATGCTTCTGAGCACCTTGTTTGAGCCGAAACTCTTGGACACGCGGTCCGCGTGCACCATGGGTGTGCCGCTCATTGCTTGCCCTCCGTTTTGTTCTCCACACGAATGTTCGTGATGTCCGCCGCAGCTGGCAGCGGCCCGCGCGGATGGGCCGACTTTTCCGCCTTCCGCTGACCGGAACCGCGGGCAAACCGCTTTTCAATGAAGTGCTGGCCGACCATGAGTATCGACGTGAACAGCAGGTACCACATCGATGCCACAATCAGCAGCGGCACCGGCGTAAACGTCACGGCTGAGATGCCGCGCGACACTCCGTACAGGTCGATGCTCAGCGGGATGGCCGCGACGAGGGATGTGGTCTTGAGCATCGAGATGACCTCGTTGCCGGTGGGTGGGATGATGATGCGCATCGCCTGCGGAACGACGACAAAACGCATCGTCTGGCCCCACGACATCGCCAGCGCCCGCGATGCTTCCTCCTGGCCCTCATCGACGGAAAGCAGGCCCGCGCGGACAATTTCGGACATGTAGGCGGCCTCGTTGAGCGCGAGGCCAATGACAGCTGTGACGAAAAGGTTGGTGAAGATATCGTTCTCAAAGGAGACCCACGGTGTCATGAACGGCACGCCGACGGTGAGAACCGGATAGATCAGTGCAACGATTCCCCAAAACACCAGCTGGACATAGACGGGCGTCCCGCGAAAGATCCAGATGTACAGCCATGCGACGCTTTTGACCACAGGGTTCGGTGAGAGCCTCATGATGGCCAGCAACAGGCCCAGGACGATGGCGATGACCATGGCATAAATCGTCAGCTGCAGCGTGACCAGTGCAGCCTGGCTGATTCTTTTGTCGAAAATGTATTTGCCAACATTGGCCCAGCCGAAGTCTTCGCGTTGGGCTGCATCGATGACAAAAACAGCCAGCATCAAGACCAGGAGGACCGCGATCAGGACACGCCACGGGTGGCGCAGCGGGACAGCCTTGATGGCCTCCCCCTCCTGTTCGGCGGCCAGCGGTTCACTCTCCGCTGATGTACCGCCATGCCCCTGGGGATTCGTCACGGGTTAACCCTTCGCAGCCACATTGATGGCGGCCGTCTCCACGCCGCCGCTTTCCACGCCCCACTTCTCAAGGATCTTGGTGTAGGAACCGTCATCGATGAGGGATTGCAGGGCCTTCTGCAGGACCGGTGTGAAGGCCGAGTCCTTGGCGACGGGAATGCCGTAAGGTGCCACCTCGAAGGCGTCGCCGGCAGTCTGAAGTTTCTTCTCCGTCTTCGAGATCGCGTACAGGGTGACCGGCGAGTCGGCGCTCATGGCGTCAACCTGTCCCACAATCAGGGCGTTGGTTGCCTGATCCTGCGCATCATATTTGAAGATCTCGATGGCGGGCTTCCCGGCATCCGTGCAGGCCTTGGACTTCGCGGGGACCTCGTGCGTGTCCTCGTAGGTTGTGGCCTGCACCGCCACCTTGAGGCCGCAGGCGTTGTTGGGGTCAACCGTCTTTCCCACTTGGGACGCCCACTGGATGCCGGCCGAGTAGTAGTTGATGAAGTCGACCTGCTTTTCGCGCTCGAGGGTGTCCGTGAAGGACGACATGCCCATGTCATCCTTGCCGCCGTTGATCGACGGCAGGATGTTGTCGAACGTGCCAATGTCGAAATTGACCTTCAGGCCCAATACCTGGCCCAGGGCATTGGTCAAATCCACCGACCACCCTGCAGGCTTCCCGTTGGCGTCCTTGAATTCGTTGGGCGGGTAGTTGTTGGCCATCCCCACATTGAGGACTCCGGCGCTCTTGATCTTCTCCGGCAGCTCCGCGGCGATGGCATCGTTCTTCTTGATTGTCACGCTGTCCGCCGCTGACGATGAGCTGCCGCCACCGGGGGTGGGCTCGCTGTTGTCAACGCAGCCCGTCAGCATCAGGGCGAGAACCGCAACTGCGGCGGGTAATGCGTAAATGGGGCGCATGGGGAATCCTTAAGTTGTTATTGTGAGTCACTGGATCCACATCGGAGTCAGCGAACTGGCACAACTTGGTTGGATGGCGATAACTGAAACGACCACAACGGTCATCGAGCTTGCGGCGCCTTGGCCCTGAGACTGTTGCCTGACTCACACCGGGCGCCCCGATGACCTAAACATACAGGTACGCCCGGCCGGCCGTACGCCCCGCCGCGTCAATGTTCCTCCCTGCCACTCCCTGCGGAACGGCGACGGCAGCCCGTGGATCACAATTAATTCCAGTAATCAGGGGAACCGCGGTGTGAGGCCCGACTGGATTCCTCCCCCTCCCGAATCGAGTTTGCAGTTGGGTGTCTGCCATGCCAGACGGCCAATGGCGCATCCGGCTGGCATTCGGCGGCGTCGTGTTGTTGTCTGGAAGCATGGACTTTACCCAGCTCGCCATGGACGCTCCCCCCTCTGCCTGGGCCGGCAGGGACGACGGCGACGACCCCTCCCTCCGCCGTTGGTGGCAGGCCGTGGGCAGCCCCGCCGCACCGTCGCTGGACGCGTCGCTGCCCGGCCCCGCCGCCCTCATCGGCTTTTGCTCCGACGCCGGGGTGCTGCGCAATCACGGCCGGACGGGCGCCGCAACCGGCCCCGCCGCCATCCGCACGGCCCTTGGCACGCTGGCCTTCCACGGGTCCCGGGCCGTCACCGACGCCGGTGACATTGTGGTTTCCGCCGACGCCCTCGAGGCCGGCCAGGCCCGCGCAGGTGCCGCCCTGACCACAATGCTCGACGCCGGACAGCTCACCTTTGTCCTCGGCGGCGGCCACGAAACCGCTTTTGCCAGCTACCTTGGCGTGGCCGGCACCGCGGCCGTTGCCAACGGCGCCCGGCTCGGCGTGCTGAACCTGGACGCCCACTTTGACCTGCGCGACGCCCCGGCACCCAGCTCAGGCACGCCGTTCCTGCAGATGGCCCGCGCCGAGGCGGCCGCGGGCCGGGAACTCAATTACGCCGTCGTCGGCATCAGTGAGCCGAACAACACGCGCGCACTCTTTGACACCGCCCATGGCCTGGACGTGAAGTATTTGCTGGACGAGGATTGTTCAGCGGAGCGCACGCACGGGTTTGTGGACTCATTTCTGGAGACCGTGGACATTGTGTACCTGACCATTGACCTCGACGTGCTGCCGGCTGCTACGGCTCCCGGGGTCAGCGCCCCGGCAGCCTACGGGGTTTCGCTGTCGGTGATCGCCGCCGTGTGCCGCCAGGTGGCCGCGAGCGGGAAGCTGTTCCACTTTGACGTCGCGGAGCTGAACCCGGCCTTCGACATCGACAACCGCACGGCCAAGGTCGCAGCCCGCCTGATCGACACCCTGCTGCGCTAACCCCGGCCCTTAACGAACTGAGCCGCAGAAGTGGTTGCCGAATCAGCCATTTACGGTTGATTCAGCAACCACTTCTGCGGGGCAGATGGTGGGGGCTTCGCCGGGGCAGATGCGAGGGGGCGGCTAATGGACCTCGGCGGCGACCTCGTCATCCAGGTCGTGGCCGCCCTGGAACTGGGTCATGTAGAGCCGGTAGTAGGCGCCGCGGCGGGTGAGAAGCTCCTCGTGTGTGCCGTGTTCGACAATGTCGCCGTCCTCCATGACCAGGATGGCGTGGGCGTCGCGGATGGTGGAGAGCCTGTGCGCAATGACAAACGAGGTCCTGTCCGTGCGCAGTGCCGCCATGGCGTGCTGGACCAGCAGCTCCGTGCGGGTGTCCACCGAGGACGTGGCTTCGTCCAGGATCAACAGCGACGGCTGGGCAATGAAGGCGCGGGCGATGGTGAGCAGCTGCCGCTCACCGGCCGAGACCGTGCCGCCGTCGGCGTCGATCACCGTGTCGTAGCCGTCGGGCAGCTGCCGGACGAACCTGTCAACCATGGTGGCCTCGGCCGCCGCAACGATCTCCTCGTCGGTGGCATCGAGGCGCCCGTAGCGGATGTTCTCGCGGATGGTGCCCTCAAACAACCAGGCGTCCTGGAGCACCATGCCCACCTGGGACCTGACCTGTTCGCGGGACAGCGCGCGGGTGTCGACGCCGTCGAGCAGGATCCGCCCGCCGGTGACCTCGTAAAAGCGCATGACAAGGTTCACGAGCGTGGTCTTGCCGGCGCCCGTTGGACCGACAATGGCAACTGTCTGTCCCGGTTCCACCGTGAAGGAAACGTCGGTGATGAGCGGTGTTTCCGGATCGTAGCTAAACGCCACGTCTTCAAAGCGCACGTGGCCGTCGGTCCGCTCGGGCAGCAGCTCCGAGTCCTCTTCGGCTTCCTGCTCGTCGGCGTCGAGGATTTCAAAGGTCCGCTCGGCCGATGCCACGCCGGACTGGATCATGTTGGCAATGCCCGCCATCTCACCAATGGGTTGGGAGAACTCGCGCGAATACTGGATGAACGCCGTGGCGTCGCCCAGGGTCATCCCGCCGGTTGCCACGCGCACGCCACCGACGACGGCGACCAGCACGTAGGAGAGGTAGGAGACGAACTGCATGGCCGGCATGATCATGCCCGAGACAAACTGTGCACCGAAGGCGGCCTTGAACAGGTGTTCGTTGCGCTCGTCGAACTCGGCCAGCATCTCCTCGTCACGGCCGTAGGCGCGGACCAGTTCAAGGCCCGAGAACGTCTCTTCGATGTGTCCGTTGAGGGATCCGGTGTGCTTCCACTGCGCGGCAAAGAGTTTCTGCGAGCGCGTGCCAATCACGCCGGCAATCACTGCCGACAGCGGCAGTGCGATGAGGGCGATCAAGGCCAGCTGCCAGGAGACGATGAACATCATCACGCCAATGCCAATGACCGTCAGGGCGGATTGCACCAATTGTGAGAAGGCCTGTTGCAGGGCGGCCTGGATATTGTCGACGTCGTTCGTCACCCGGGACATCAAGTCGCCGCGCTGCCGGGTGTCGAAGTAGCCCAGCGGCAGGCGGTTGAGCTTGCGCTCAATGTCCTCACGGAGGCGGAACACCACCCGCATGACAAGCGCGTTCAACAGGTAGCCCTGCAGCCACATGAGTGTGGACGCAACCATGTACAGGGCCAGCACAATGACAATGAGCCGGCTCAGTTCAGCAAAGTCGATGCCTGCGCCGGGGACCACGTCCGTCTTTGCCAGCATGTCGGCGAACTGCGTGTTGCCCTCGGAGCGCAGTCCTGCCACGACCGTCTCCAGCGGCACGCCGGCCGGCAGCTGCGAACCAATCACGCCGTTGAAGATGACGTCCATGGCAGCACCGAGGATCTTGGGCGCAATGACTGTCAGGACCACGGAGGCGGCCACCAGGGCGATCACGACCGAGAACATGACACGCTCGGGGCGCACCAGGCCTACGAGTCGTTTCACCGAGGGCCAGAAATGTTCGGCCTTCTTTGCGGGCGCCCCGCCAAACATGTCCCCGTCAGCCTCGGAGGGCTTGTACTCGGGGACGAGTTCCTCGTCAATGGTGTCGATCTCCGGCGCCTGCTGGGAGGACTTCGTGGCCTTGCTCTTGCCCGCCATCAGGCGACTCCCTCAATGCTCAGCTGCGATTCAACAATTTCGCGGTACGTGTCGTTGTCTTCCAGCAATTCATCATGCGTGCCGGAGCCCACGATTTCGCCGTTGTCCAGCACAATGATGTGGTCCGCCTCCCTGATGGTTGAGATGCGCTGGGCCACGATGATCACTGTTGCACCCGTGGTGGCCGCATGCAGGGATTCACGCAGCCGCTTGTCGGTGGCCAAGTCAAGGGCCGAGAAGGAATCGTCGAACAGGAAGATCCGCGGACGCGAGGCCAGCGCCCGGGCGATGCACAGCCGTTGCCGCTGCCCGCCTGAAACGTTGGTGCCGCCCTGGGCGATGGGGGTGTCGAGCTGCTTGGGCTTCTCCCCCACAAAATCCTTTGCCTGGGCGACGCGCAGCGCCTCCCACAGCTCGTCGTCGTCGGCCTCGGGGCGGCCAAATTTCAGGTTGGAGGCCACGGTCCCCGAGAACAGGTACGGTTTCTGCGGGACCAAGCCCACCAGTTTCGCCATTTGCGGCCGGCTGAGCTCACTGACATCCACGCCGCCAATGCGCACCGTGCCGTCCTGCGGGTCGAAAAGCCGCGGGATCAGGTTCAGCAGGGTGGACTTGCCCGAACCGGTTGAGCCGACGATCGCCGTCGTCTGTCCTTGGCGGGCGGTGAAGCTCACGTTGTTCAAGACCGGGCGTTCGGCGCCGGGGTAGCCAAAGGAAACCGCTGAAAATTCGACGGCGTGGCTCTCGGGTGATGCGGTGCCCTGCGGAACGACGAGGCTGGGTTCTGCTGTCAGCACGTCATCGAGGCGTTCGGCCGAGATGGCCGCGCGGGGAATCATCATGACCATGAAGACGCCCATCATCACGGCCACGAGGATCTGCAGCAGGTACTGCAGGAACGCCGTCAGGGAGCCAATCTGCATCTGCCCGGCATCCACGCGCTGGCCGCCAAACCACAGCACGGCGGCCGTGGCCAGATGCAGGATCATCATGATCACCGGGAACATGAGCACAAACAGGTTGCCGACCCGCACCGATACGCGGGTCAGCTTCAGGTTGGCGTCGCGGTAGCGTTCAGCTTCGTAGTTCTCTCGAACAAACGCTCGAATGACCCTGATGCCGACAATTTGTTCGCGCAGCACCCCGTTGACGGTGTCGATCCGGTCCTGCATTTCCCGGAACAGCGGCAGCAGCCGCACCACCAGGAAGCCCACCACAATGAACAGCAGGGGCACCGAAACCCACAGCAGCCAGGACAGCCCGGCGTCTTCGCGCAGGGCCATCACGATCCCGCCGATGCACATGATCGGGGTTGACACCATGAAGTTCAGCGCCATCAGCACCAGCATCTGCACCTGCTGGACGTCGTTGGTGTTGCGGGTGATCAGCGTGGCCGTGCCAAAGCGGCTGACGTCCAGGGCGCCCAGGGCGTTGACCCGGTAATACACCTCGCGGCGCAGGTCGCGTCCGATGGCCATGGCCGTGCGGGCGCCAAAGTAGATGCCGCCAATCGCGGCGGCAACCTGCACGAAGCAGACGATTATCATGGTGACGCCCGTTGCCCAGATGAAGTCGGTGTCACCCTTGGCTACGCCCTGGTCGATGATCTGGGCGTTGAGGCTGGGCAGGTACAGGGCTGCAAGGGTGGAAATGAGCTGCAGGACCAGGACGGCAACAACCCACGCCCAATAGGGCCGCGCATGGCTGATGGCCAGCCGGAAAAGTTTCACGGGGGGTCCGATTCGAATAGATGTTTGAAGTTTAGTTATCTTCGAACATTATGCACGCCCCGCCCCGGTCTGGCAACAGCGAAAAACAGTTCCCAAATGGTCCTGTCGCCGCCCCGGCATCAGAGGTGTTTTCGACCCTCCCGGACCAGCCCCGACGCTGCCTCCCGCACCGGCACGTCGCCGTCGGTGAGCTCCACGATGGCCCGGTTCAGCTGCGGCTCCTGGAGCACGGCGCCAAGGAATGCCGCCACATTGTCCCGCCGGACCACCCCGTACTCAATGGCCGGGCCCGCGGCGACAAACCCGTCCCCGGGATCATTGCTGAGCATTCCGGGCCGGACGATGAGCCAGTCGAGGTCCGTGTGGGCCAAATACACGTCGGCCTGCTTCTTGACGCGCATGTAGTGTTCGTACCCGGCGCCCAGGCCCGCGTCCCGTTCCGATTCGGGAAAGGCCGAGACAAGGATGAACCGTGAAACGCCTGCAAGAACTGCAGCGTCTGCTGACTTCTCCAAACCCTTGCCATCGATCAGCGTTGTCTGGTCCATGCCCGTGCCGTGGGCCCCGGCGGAAAAGACCACGGCGTCGTGCCCGCGCATCTTCTCCGCCAACTCACCCACGCTGTCCGCGATGAGGTCGCCCAGCACCGGGGTGGCTCCGGTGGCCAGGACCACGTCAGCCTGTGCCGGGTTGCGGTGCATGCCGCTGGATTCGTCTCCTCGTGCGTGCAGGATGCCGGCCAGCCGTGCACCGACCCCGCCGGCCGCGCCAATCTGAAATACTCGCATCTTGTGCCTTTCCGTTGTAAGAATGTGGATTCCCGCAGCTTGGACTGCGGTTTAGACTGCGTAGTCGTATTGCGGAATGAAGCGGCCCCTGGCCCCCAGGGCGGACGCGGCGTTGTTCGCCCACGAGGCGTCCCGCAACAGGGCCCGGCCGATGAACACGGCGTCGGCGGAGCCGTTGGCCAGCAGTTCCCGGGCAACTGCGGGATCACCAATGCGTCCGACGGCGGCCACCAGCGTTCCGCTTGCGGCCCTCAACTCTGCGGCGTTCCGGGTTTGGTAATCCTCCCGGTGCGGAATCTTGGCCGGAACCAAGGCTCCCGAGGAGGCGTCGATCAAGTCTGCGCCATGCTCACGCGCCAAGCGCGAAAGCACGATTGAATCCTCCAGCTCCCACGCCTCCCTGCCGTCTTCGGCGTCCTCAGCCACCCAGTCTGTGGTGGAGATCCGCAGGAACACAGGCTTGTCCTCGGGCCAAACGCTGCGTACGGCGTCGAGCACCTCAAGGACGATGCGGGCCCGGTTTTCCAGGCTGCCGCCATAGTTGTCCGTGCGGTTGTTGCTCAGTGGCGACAGGAAGGAGTGCAGCAGGTAGCCATGGGCTGCATGGATTTCAACCACTTCGTAGCCGGCCTCCTGCGCGCGCCGGGCCGCGTTCGCCCAGGCCGCAACCACGTTCTCGATGTCCGCCACTGTCATGGCTGCAGGTTCCGGATACCCCGGGAAGGCAATCGCGCTGGGTCCGAGGACGGGCCAGCCGCCTGCATCCGCCGCGATGGGGCCGCCGCCAAGCCACGGGCGCTCCATCGAGGCCTTGCGCCCGGCGTGGGCCAGCTGGATCCCGGGCACCGCGCCAGCATTCGCGATGGCGTTGGCCAGCCTGCGGTGGGCCGGGATCTGGGAATCGTCCCAGAGTCCGAGGTCGTAGGGGGAGATGCGCCCTTCGGGCACCACGCCGGTGGCTTCCACCATGGCAAGTCCAACTCCGCCAGCGGCGCGGGCGGCGTAGTGGGCCAGGTGGAAATCGTTTGGCGCTGCCACGTCCGGGCCTTCGGAGAGTGCCGAATAGGTGCACATCGGGGACATCCAGACGCGGTTCGGGATGGTGGTTCCACGGACGGTCAGGGGCTCGAACAGCTCAGTCATGCGGGGATCTCCCAAAGTTGGCACATCATATTCTTAGTACGAGGCCCATCGTAGTATGATGAAACTCGTACAAGCAAACGCCTCGCAAAGGAGCGCAACACACCATGGGTCCTGCACGCAGCCTTGAGCATCCCACTCCCGCGCAGATGAATCTGGACACCGTCCTGTCCGCCCTGGCCGATCCGGTTAGGCGCACGATCGTGGCGCAACTGGCCAGCGGCCACGACGACCAGGCGTGCATCGCGTTCGAACTGCCTGTAAGCAAGTCCACCTCCACACACCATTTCCGGGTGCTGCGCGAGGCTGGCGTGATCTCCCAGCAGTATCAAGGGACGAAGATTCTCAACAGCCTCCGCACCGCCGACTTGAAAGTGCGGTTCCCCGGGCTGCTCGACGCCGTCCTCGCGGCAGCCTGAGGGACCGCTTGGGGAGGGCGTGGTGGGCCCACACGCCCGAGGGCCCCGCCGCGAGCTTGCGAGCGGTGGGAGGGCGTGGTGGGCCCACACGCCCGAGGGCCCCGCCGCGAGGTACGAGCGGTGGGAGGGCGTGGTGGGCCCACACGCCCGAGGGCCCCGCCGCGAGGTACGAGCGGTGGGAGGGCGTGGGGACTAGTGAAGCGGTCCTGTCGCCTGCTCGGCTGCCGCACGGATGGCGCCGGTGCCCACGAGGCGGTCTGCTTCCTCGAGCTCGGGCGAGAGGAACCTGTCCGAGCCCGGACCTTGGACCGTCGCCCGAAGCACCTCAATCACAGCGGCGCCGGCCGGCCCGGGGACCAGTGCGCCGTCGGACATGGCAGTGCGCATGTCGATGGCACGGCTTGCGGTGACCAGTTCAATGGCCAGGACGCGGCGCAGATTTTCAACCGAGCGACGCAGCTTGCGGGCGGCGTGCCAACCCATGGACACATGGTCCTCCTGCATGGCGGAGCTGGGGATGGAGTCCACGGAGGCGGGCACGGCCAGGCGCTTGGAATCCGAGACGAGGCCTGCCTGCGTGTACTGGGCGATCATCAGGCCCGAGTCCACACCGGGATCTCCGGCCAGGAAGGCGGGCAAACCGTGCGAACGGGCGGGGTCAAGCATCCTGTCGGTGCGGCGCTCGGCGATGGAGGCGACGTCCGCGGAGACGATCGCGAGGAAGTCCAGCACGTAGGCCACCGGGGCGCCGTGGAAGTTGCCGTTGGAGGAGACGCGGCCGTCGGGCAGCACCACGGGGTTGTCGATCGCGGCAGCAAGCTCGCGGGTGGCAACCATGAGCGCGTGGTCCACGGTGTCGCGGGCCGCGCCGGCAACCTGCGGGGCACAGCGCAGCGAATAGGCGTCCTGCACGCGGGAATCGCCCACCCGGTGCGAGGCCACGATGGGCGAATTGGCGAGCACGCGCAGCATGTTGTCGGCGCTGGCAGCCTGGCCGGGATGCGGACGCAGTTCCATGTGCAGTTCGGGCACGAACACCTGGTCGGTGCCCAGCAGGCCCTCGACGCTGAGCGCGGCGGTGATGTCCGCAGTCGTGAGCAGCATTTTCAGGTCCGCGATGGCCATGAGCAGCATGCCGAGCATGCCGTCGGTGCCATTGACCAGGGCCAGGCCTTCTTTTTCCGCGAGTTCAATGGGCGTGATGCCGGCCTCGGCGAGGAGTTCGGGGACGGGTTTCACGACACCGTCCGGCCCGGCCGCCTCACCCTCGCCCATGAGTACCAGTGCGCAGTGGGAGAGGGGTGCGAGGTCGCCGGAGCAGCCCAGCGAGCCGAATTCACGGACCACTGGCGTGATGCCGGCGTTGAGCACGTCCACCATGGTCTGGACCACGACGGGGCGCACGCCGGTCCGGCCGCTTGCAAGCGTCTTGGCGCGCAGGAACATCAGCGCCCGCACGACCTCGCGTTCCACGGCCGGGCCCATGCCGGCGGAGTGGCTGCGGATGAGCGACTTTTGCAGCTGGGTGCGCATGTCCGCCGGGATGTGCCGGTTGGCCAGGGCGCCAAATCCGGTGGAGATGCCGTAGGCGGGAGTCTCGGAGTGCGCCAGCTTTTCAATATGTTCCCTGACCCGTTCGACGCCGGCCAGCGCCTCGGCGCTGATCGCCACCTTGGCATTGTGGCGGGCGACGGCGATGACATCGTCGGGCGTGACGCCTGAGGAAGAGAGGGTTACTTCTTGGGACAGTACGGCGGCGGTCATGGTGGAATCCTTTTTGTTGCGGTGCTCTTGGTTCCCACTATCCCGCTTAACCGCGCCGAATTCAGCACCACGCACGGCACACTGTCCGGGATTCCAGACATGACGGCATGGGTGAACTGACTTGCGTCCATAGTTTGCGCCGAGCCGTGAGCTAAGGCGGTGCTGAGCAGCCCAAAGCGCCATACCTCACGAGCCGGCAGGCTCGAATTATCCTTCGCGGCGGCCGTAAATCCGCACAGACAGGTCCTTGGCCACTTTCTCAACGCGCCGGGCCAGATCCGGCCACTTCTCAACCGGCACCTTTTCTTCCAAAAATGTCACAGCCACGGCGGCAACGGGCCACCCGAGGTGGTCGGTGACGGCCGCGGCGACGGAACCAAATCCGTCAGTGACCTCACCGTGCTCTGTGGAGTAGCCGCGGATCCGGACCTGGTCGAGGTGCGCGGACAGTGTCGAGTACTTGGAAATCGGGTTTGGCACCTCCACCAGCGAACTGAATGCCGCGGCATTGGGGTACAGCGCCCTGACCTGGGACTTGGGCAGGGCGGCCAGGATTGCGCGGCCGCTGGCCGTGAGGTGGCTGGGCAGCCGCACCCCGACGTCGGTCACGAGGGAGGGGCGGTTCTTGGCGCGCTCTTCGACAATGTAGAGGACATCGCGGCCGTGCATGACGGCCAAGTGGGCGCTTTCACCCACCTTGTCCACCAGCGCGGCCAGCAATGGCCGGCCCAGGCGGGACAGTGGCTCCTGCCGTGAGTAGGCGCTGCTGAGCTCAAAGGCTGCGACGCCGAGTCCGTATCGCTGTTCTTCGTGCAGGTGCATGACAAAGCCGCTTTGCTCCATGACGCCCAGCAGGTGGTAGACGCTGGAGCGTGGAAGGTCCAGTGTCGTGGCAATGGTCGACGCCGCCAGCGGCCCCCGCTTTGACGAGAGCAACTTCAGAATGCGCAAGGTGTTTTCCGCAGCCGGCACCTTGGACGGCACCTTGGACGGCCGGGCAGGCGCAACTGCGGCAGGCGCAACGGCGGCAGAAGTCCGTTCGGGATTTGTCATGGCACCTCAGGATAGTTCCGGCATCGCAATCACTGTGCCCACACTATAGAATATTCCAGTCTGAAATACCGGATTCTGCAGGTGCAGCACCACCAAAACGGCCCAAAAGCACCCACAAGAGTGATCCCCGCCACCCAACATGCGCCACCTGTGGCGCAGCCCACCCGGCACGCAGTGTTAGAAAGCTCACGCATGAACTCCAAGCGACCTGTCCTGACCCGTGGCTTGAACGCCCGTCACATCCGCTTCATGGCGTTGGGCTCTGCCATCGGAACCGGCTTGTTCTACGGCTCCTCGAGCGCCATCCAGAAGGCCGGCCCCGCAGTTCTGCTGGCATACATCATCGCCGGCGCGGCCGTGTTCATGGTCATGCGCGCCTTGGGCGAATTGGCCGTGCGCCACCCCGTCTCAGGCTCCTTTGGCCAGTATGCCAGCCGCTACCTCGGCCCGCTCGCCGGATTCATTACCGGCTGGACATATGTCTTTGAAATGGCCATCGTTGCCATCGCCGACGTCACCGCCTTCAGCATCTACATGGGCTTTTGGTTCCAGGACGTGCCCCGCTGGATCTGGGTGCTGGCCATCATTTTCTTCCTGGCCGCCGTCAACCTGCTCAGCGTGAAGGTGTTTGGCGAACTGGAATTCTGGTTCACGCTCGTCAAGGTTTCAGCAATCATCGCCATGATCGCCGGCGGCGCCGCCATCATCGTGTTCGGCTTCCAGATGGAAGGTGCACAAGCCGCCTCCGGCCTGGGCAACCTCGTCAACAACGACGGATTCATGCCGAACGGCTGGGTGGGGCTGCTGGCCGCGTTCGCCGTTGTCATGTTTGCCTTCGGCGGCATCGAAACCATCGGCGTGACAGCCGGGGAGGCCGAGAACCCCGGCAAGTCCATCCCGGCAGCCGTCAACACCGTCCCGCTGCGCATCCTGCTGTTCTACGTACTGACGCTTGGTGTGCTCATGAGCCTGGTCCCGTGGAACGAAATCACCGGCGAGACCAGTCCGTTCGTGCAGATTTTTGATTCGCTCGGCATCCCGCTGGCCGCGCACATCCTGAACGCGGTCGTCATCACGGCGGCGCTTTCGGCGATCAACTCCGACATTTTCGGTGCCGGCCGCGTGCTGTTCGGCCTGTCCCAGCAGGGCCACGCGCCGGCCGTCTTTGGCCGCGTCTCCCGGCGCGGCGTGCCGTGGATGACTGTCATGCTCATGACAGGGGTGCTGCTGGTGGGTGTGGTCCTGAACGCCACAATCCCCGAGGACGTGTTCCTGCTCATCGCCTCCATCGCCACGTTCGCGACCGTGTGGGTGTGGATCATGATCCTCGCCTCGCACGTGGCCATGAAGCGCGAGATCGCCCGCAACGGTCTCGCGCCGTCGGCGTTCCCTGTCCCGTTCTGGCCGCTCGCCTCGATCCTGACCGGCGTGTTCATGCTGGGCATCATCGTGCTGCTGGGCGTCTACCCGGACACCCGCGTGGCCCTGTACGTCGGCGCCGCGTGGCTGGTGCTGCTGACTGTTGCGTTTCGGCTGTGGGTCCGTGGTGACGGACGGCGGCGGCCCGACCTTGTCGATGAAACCCCGCCTGCCGCCGGGGCCAACCAGGTGCCGGAAGCAATCGTCAGCAAATAGCCGCTACTCCGGTGCGGCGTCGCTAAGCACCAGGGCAGTGCGGCCGAAGTGGCGGACCTTGGCATCGTCCCAGAGCTGGGCGGGCATGGCCCCGCCAAGCAGGACCCGCGGCAGGCCGGCACCGTCGCCCAGGGGCGAGTCGCTGCCGGCGATGATGATGTTGCCGGAACGCCGCCCCTTGAGCATGGGCGGGTCGGCAATGATGACGGTGTGTTCAAACGCAGCGGCAATCGTGGCCGCCTCACGCCGCGCGGTAGTCAGGGCAGCGGAATCGCCGCAGTTCACAACGTAGACGCCGCCGGGGACAAGCACCTTCTTGGCGGCAGCCGTGAACTCGGCAGTGGTCAGCGCAAACGGGGTCTCGGACCCGGCAAAGACGTCGCGGATGATGAGGTCCCGGCTGGCCTCGCTCAGCGATTCGGTGACCTCGCGGGCCTCGCCCACACGGATTTTCAGCAGGGGTGCACGGGGCAGGTCAAACCAGTCGCGGACATAGTCGGCGAGCTTGCCGTCGATCTCCACCACCACGTTGCGGGAGTTCGGGTAGGCGGCCACAAGGTAGCGCGGCATGGAGCAGGCGGCGCCGCCAAGGCTCAGTGTGCGCAACTTCTCTGCGGGCGCCCAGCGGTCTTCCACCAGCGCCACGATCCAACGCATGTACTCAAAGTCCAGGCGCAGGGGATCGTCCAGGTGGACGTGGGAGCTCTGCACCCCGTTGAGGATGAGCAGCCAGCCCTCGGAGCCGCCGCCGTCGGGGAACAGCACTGCCGTGCCGGTGTCTGTTTCGAAAGAACCGGCCACGGGCCCCTTGGTGCCGCCCATCGATACAGCAACGTCAACAGCACCTTTTTTGGGCACACGCTTGCGGCCCATCAGGACAGCTCAGCAGGTTGACGGACGAAGGTGCACGGCAAAATGTTCACCCTGCCAGCGTAGCCGAGGGAACCTCCGGCCCAACCGCGGCCCGGACCATCCGGACCTCGGGCAGCTTGTGCCACTCTGGCGGCATCAGCTTCCGGGCCCCGTCCGCAACAAAACCATTCTTGGCATAAAAGGCCTGAGCGCGCGGGTTGTCTTCCAGGACCCAAAGGAAGGCCGCATCCGCACCGATGGCCGCGTCGAGCAGCAGCTGCCCGGCCCCGCTGCCGTGAACGCGGGCCAGTGTGTAAATCCAGTGCAGTTCCAGGGCCGTCGGCGCATCGTTGTCCCGCGCGGGACCGGCGCCTGCCACACCGAGCAGCCCATCGCCGTCGTATGCCAGTATGGGAATGCGTCCGGCCAGAACGTTGCCGCGGAAACTCTCCACCCGCGCAGGAAGCGTCTTGCGGCGCATCTCAAAGAACTCCGGTGGCAGGTGCCTGCCATACGCCTCCTCGTGACAGCGCAGGTGCAGGCGCATCACCGCTTCGGCGTCTTCAGGCGTGGCGGGACGCAGGGAAATGTTCATTCCGCCAGCGTAGTCCAGTGCCCGCGACAGCCCTTCAGCGCACGACGGCGATCGCGAAGCCGTCCCAGCCCTTCGACCCGGCGGTCTGGATGGCGGTGGCGTCCAGCGCCGGACTGGCACCCATGAACTCCAGCGCCGCCCGGATGGCGCCGGCGTCGGGGTCGTCGCCCGGGTCCAGGATGGTGCCCTCCCAAATCACGTTGTCCATGATGATGACACTGCCCGGCCGGGTCAGCCGCAGCGCCCATTTCAGGTATTCGACGTTGTTGGACTTGTCGGCGTCGATGAAGACAAAGTCGTACGGTTCCCCGCCAACCAGCGCGGGCAGCGTGTCCAGCGCAGCCCCCACACGAATGTCGACCATGGATCCAACGCCTGCCGCGTCGACATTGCGCCTGGCCAGGGCCGCGTGTTCGGGCAGGAACTCGCAGGTGGTGACGTGGCCGCCGTCGGACATTCCCTGGGCCAGCCAGATGGTGCTGAAGCCGGCCAGGGTGCCAATTTCCAGTATCCGCCGTGCGCCCTGGATCCGCACCAGCAGCATGAGCAGCTTGCCCGCCGTGGGAGCGACCTCGATCCGCGGCATCCCGGCGGCGTCAATGCTGTCAAGCACGGCATCCATGCCCGGCCCGCCCTGCACGAGCGTGGCGGACAAAAATTCCTCGACCTCGGCCCACCCGGGTTTGCGCTGATGCTCAACCATGATCCCAGCGTAGGTCGGTTTCGCTGGCTGCGACAGTGCACAAGCCGACAGTGCTCAATTTTCCAGTGCGTCCAGAAGCAGCGCGGTGCTGGTGGCGGCGTCATGCGAGACGGCACGGCCCAGTTCCTGAGCGGCCAGCGTGTAGGCGGGCGAGCCCAGGACGGTGGTGATGGCCAGGGCGATTTTGGCGGCGGTCGCACGGCGCGACACCGCGATTCCGGCTCCGCGGGCCGTCACCCGAACGGCGTTGTCCGCCTGGTCGCGGCCATGGTGGAAGATGACAAGTGGCAGCCCGGCAGCGAGTGCCTTGACCACTGTGCCATGGCCGCCGTGGGTGATGACAAGGGCGGCCCGTCGCATGACCTCGCTGTGCGGTGCGGAGGCCACCACCGAAACATTGGCCGGAACCCTGAGTTGATCGACCCGAACTGCCGGGCCCGTGGTGACGACACCCCGCACCGGGAGGGTACCGAGCGCGTCCGCGATGCGCTGCAGGCACTCCACCTGGTTTTGGAAGGTGGAGGACATGGCGACCAGCACGAGCGGGTCCTCACCCCCGGGTTCCGTCCAGGACGCGTCGGCCGCCCAGTCCGGATCGTCAAGGACCGGCCCAACATAACGGGCGTTTGCCGGCAGCTCCGCGGGAAAGTCAAACGCTTCAGAGGAGAGAATCAGCTGCAGCTTCGCATGCTGGAACTGCTCCCAGATGGTCGCGACGGGGCCGAGCCCGTACTCGGCGCGCAACGCATTCGCGGGCGCCAGCGCATACCTGTCGAACATCCAGTTGACGCCTGCCTGTGCCATGCGGTCCCGCAACCGCCCCAACCGACCGCCCATCGGCGCCAGCCCGGCACCGCCCGGCGGCCTGCCCTGCACCGGCAGCGGGTAGATGTTGGGCAGCAGCACATCGAACGGAACACCCTTGCCCTCCGCGGCAATCATGGCCCCGAGGGCGAAGAACGAGGCCAGCACCAGTTCCGGCCTGGTCCCGTCTATCGCGTGCGCCACGTCCCGCGCCTGGCTCGGCCCCGGTCCCGTGATCATGTGCTGGACAGTGTTGCGGGCAAGCCTCAGCGGCGATTGCCTGCCCCAGTCGCGCAATTCCCCCGCGGGCTGCCCCGTCCACGGTAAAAAGGCGGCTCCCGTGCGCCGGGACTGTTCTGCCATTGATTCATCGGCGAGCACCGTGACGTGGTGTCCACGATCCACCAGCCGCCGGGCAACACCCAGTTCAGGGGGAACCGTGCCGCCACCGTCGGTCAGCGCGAACAAATAGTTGCCGGGAGTTTGGCTGTGCCCGCCTCCCGGAGTGCTGCCCTGCGGCTCAAAGCCGTCCATGCCTGTGATGCTACGCGCCATTTGTCCGGCCTGCCAGCGCCGTGTTTGTGCCCTGACAGCAGCAGTCAGAGCACCCCTAAAGTTCGACGCCGGTCACTCACCCAGCGTGTCGAGTGCGCCTTCCAGCCTGGCCACCTTGCCGCTGAGTTCGCCGGTGTGGCCGGGACGGATGTCGGCTTTTAAAACCAGCGAAACGCGTGAGCCGTATCGGGCGACAGCCTCCGTTGCGCGCTTCACCACGTCCATGACCTCGTCCCAGTCGCCCTCAATTTCGGTGAACATGGAACTTGTGTTGTTGGGCAGCCCCGACTCGCGGACAACCTTGACTGCTGCAGCCACAGCTGTGTGAACGGACGCGTCGTCGCCTGTTCCGGCGGGTGCGTCCGTGGGTGTGCCGCTGGGTGCCACTGAAAATGCCACGATCATGATGGTCTCCTCTAATTTTGTCGACTGCGTGTTGGCCCAGCCGTGGTGATTCTTCCATTATGGGTAGTTCACCCCATTGGGTTCTGCCCATGGGTGCAGATATCGTTGACCCATGCTTTCATCCCTCCTTGCCCTGTCCCGCCCTTTGGGGCTTCCTCTCGACAGCTACGACGACCCGTACTATGGGGACCCCTACTACAGCGACAGCACCATGGACCCTGCCGCCGCCATGGGTATGTTTGCCGTCATCATGGGCCTCTACGCACTCATGTTCGTGGTTATTTGGCTGGCCAGCGGCTTCGCCTGGGCAGGTCTTTTTGGCAAGGCAGGCTACCCGAAGTGGGCCGCTTTTGTGCCTTTCTACAACACCTGGATCATGGTGAAGATTGCGGGCCGTCCCGAGTCAAGCTTTTGGCTGCAATTCATTCCTTATGCCGGAATCTACTGGGCGATCATCACCATCAATGACGTTGCCAAGTCGTTCGGCAAGGACACTGCCTACACGGTTGGCCTGATATTCGTCCCCATCGTGTTTGCTTCCATGCTCTCCTACGGCCAGGCCAAATACCTGGGCCCGGCCTATGTCTCTCCTGAGCAGAAGATGTACGGCCAGATGAACGGCCAGCAATACGGCCAGCCGTATGCCCAGCAGCAATACGGTCAGCAACAATACGGTCAGGACCCGAACGCACAGTATGGCCAGCAGTACCCGGGCCAGCAGCAGCAAAGCTACGGCCAGCCGCAACAAGGTCAGCAGCCACAGTACGGCCAGCAGGATCCCAACGCACAGTACGGCTCAGGGCCAGCCCAGCAGCCGTAAACCGGCGGCGGCCGCGGCGCCGGCAAGGACCACCACCAGAAAAGGTGCCTTGAACCAGAGCGCAATCGCGGCCGCCACCAAGGCACCCATTCGTGCATCAAGCACCACTGACGTGCCACTTGCCGCCGCATTGACAATGGTCAGCGACGCCAGAAGTCCGATGGTCAGGGTGCCAGCCACGCGTGACATCCGCGGGTTGGCCAAGACCTTCGCCGGCACCAGGTAGCCCAGCAGCTTTGTTGCGTATCCAATCACGGCCGCGACCAGCAGCCATGCCCACATGCTCATGCGCTCTCCCCCGCTGCACCGGCTGTATCTGCAGTGGTTGCATCTGCACCGGCTGCATCATTCCGGTACGGATCTATGTCGGGTTCCATTCCGTCGCCCACATGTCCGGGCGCATGGTCGGGGGTGTGGCCGCGGCGGAACCAGCCGATCAACCCGGCCACCACCGCGGCGACGAGGATGGGCACCCCCGGCGGCACAAACGGCACCGCCAGCAGGGTCACCACGGCGCAGACGGCGGCGATCGCCGCGGGCTGGAAGTCCTTGATCCGCGGCCACAGCAACCCCAGGAATGCCGCCACGGCCGCCCCGTCGAGCCCCCATTGCTTGGGATCGCCCGCGGCGTCGCCGATCACGGCACCGACGGCCGTCATGATGTTCCACAGCACAAAGATCCCGACGCCGGCCACCCAGAAACCACGCTTTTGTTCGTCCGGATCCGTTTGGCCGGTGGCTGTTGCCGTCGACTCGTCGATGGTGACGTGGGCCGCGACAAAACGACGCCATCCCGTGGGGCGCAGCAGGGCGTTCAACTGCATGCCGTAAACACCGTTGCGGATGCCCAGCAGCGCGGAGGCACTCATGGCGGCCACCCCGGTGCCGCCCGCGGCAACCACGCCGATGAACGCAAATTGCGACCCTCCGCTGAACAGCAGCAGGCTCAGCACCATCGTCTGCCAAAACGTCAGGCCGGAGGCCACTGAGAGCGCACCAAAGGACACCCCGTACAGGCCGGTGGCGATGGCGATCGAGGCGCCGATTTTGGCGGCCGGCGAATCCTTAAGTTTCATTTCCCCGTGTTTTCATGTGGCTTCACGGCAGACCCTCGGGTTGGCAATCCCCGGGGCAGCAGGACCCGTCAACTCTGCAGAATAACGATGGGCATGGTGTTGGTATCGATGGGTTCGTCGGACAGGCTGAGGTTCTCGGTCCCGTGCAGGGCGTCCGCGGCACGGACCAGGGCCAAGTGCGAGAAGGCCTGGGGGAAGTTGCCCGCCATCCTGCCCTGCTCCATGTCGTACTCCTCACTGAGCAGTCCCACATCGTTGGCAAGCCCCACCAAGGTGTCCATCAGGGCGACGGCGTCGGCCCGCCGTCCCGTGTGTGCGTACTGTTCAACGAGCCAGAACGAGCAGGCAAGGAAGGGGTGCTCCCCCGGCGCCAGCCCGTCAAGGCCCGTCGCCGTCTGGTAGCGCAGGATCAGCCCGTGCTCATCCACCAGTTCCCTCTCCAGCGCGTCCACTGTGCCCAGCATTTCCGGGGAACCGTACGGCACAAAGCCCACCTGCGGGATGACAAGCAGCGACGCATCGGTGGCCGTCCCGCCGTAGGTCTGCGTGAAGGTGTTCAGCTCCTTGTTGAAGCCATGTTCCATGATTTCAGCGTGCAGCTGTTCCCTAATGTCTTCCCACCGTTCAACCGGTCCTGCCAACCCATGGTTGCGCACCGCCCGAACGGCACAGTCGAAGGCCGCCCACATCATGACGCGCGAATGGGTGAAGTGCAGCAGGTCCCCGCGCATTTCCCAGATGCCGTGGTCCTTCGCCGCCAAATGCTTTTCGATGAAGCCGAGCATTGCCTGTTGCAACGGCCAGGAGAAATGGTCTTCATGGCCGCCTGCAAGCCGCAGCTTTTCAAGGGCCACCAGGACCTCACCCACAACATCGGCCTGGTATTGGCCCACCGCCCCGTTGCCGATGCGCACCGGCAGCGCACCCTCGTAGCCTGGCAGATGGGTCAGCTCGGCCTCCGCCAGGTCCCGCTCGCCTGACAGCCCGTACATGATCTGCAGGTCCTCGGGATCTCCGGCCACCGCCCGCAACAGCCAGTCGCGCCATTTCAAGGCCTCATCGGCATACCCGTGGGTGAGCATTGCCTCAAGTGTCAGGGCGGCGTCCCGCAACCAGCAGAACCTGTAGTCCCAGTTCCGTGCACCACCAAAATCTTCCGGCAGGGACGTGGTGGGGGCGGCCACAATGCCTCCGGTGTCTTCATGCGTCAGCGCACGCAGCACCAGCAGGGAACGCTCCACCAGATCCGCATACTTGCCGTCCTGGTTGTACCGTGCGGCCCAGGATTCCCAGTAGGCGCACGTTTGCTCCAGCGCCAGTTCAATGTCGATGGCAGCAGGTACCGGCCGGTGCGAGGGAAACCAGGTCAATTCCTGTTCCACCCGCTCCCCTGCCCGGACAGTGAAGGAGCCGCTGTGCTGATGTCCGACGGCGTGGGGCAGCTTGTCCCCGCGCAGCACCAGTGCGTCCGGCCCGGCAACGGCCACGATGGCCTCCGTGCCGTCGGTCTCCCTCACCCGGCGAACCCACGGCAGCACCTTGCCATACCCCGGGCGGACAGTGATTTCCTGACCAAATTCAACACTGCCGTCCAAACCGTCAATGCGGCGCACAATGGAGGCCCGGCGGTCCCCCACGGGCATGAAATCGGTGATGCGCGCGGATCCTTCGGGGGTTTCCCACAACGCTTCAAGGACAAAGGAACGGCCCCGATAGGACCGGTGTGCAACAGCCGACTGGGCGTGCGTGGGTGCCATCAGCCAACGGCCATGGTCGGCCGTTCCCAGCAGCGCGGTGAACACCGCAGGTGAATCAAAGCGCGGGAAACACAGCCAGTCGATGCTTCCATCCCGGCCGATCAGGGCGCCTGTGTGCAGATCTGAAAGGAGTGCATAATCTTCAATTCGCGATGCCATGGTTCCATGCAACCACATGGTGCCACGAGCCGCTACACGGCCCGCTCAGCGGCAAGGAATGATTGGATCGCCCGGGGCTTGTTGGTCGTCACCTGCGTCACCCCGGCAGCCAGGCACGTCTGCAGTTCAGTGGCCGTGTCAACGGTCCAAACCCGCAGCACCCGACCGTTGCCAACCCATCTCGCGACGTTTTCAGGGTTCGCCCGCAGATACTCGACGCCGGGCCCGGCAAGGCTTGCCACGCCGTCGTCCAGCAGCTGCTCGCCTTCGGCCATCGCGCGGCGCATCAGGAACGCAACCGTGTTGCCGGCAATGGGGCCCACCTCCAGCGTCTCCCGCACGTCCTCCACTTCAACTTCCTCCAAAAGCTGGCAGAGCTGTGCGGCAGGCACCCGCTCCGCCAAATATTTCACGGCATCGGGGTGGAAGCTCATGAAGGAAACCAGGGCGTTGCCGGCGGTGGAGTCCCCCGCGGACCAGCCGTGCCGGCGCAACGTTTCAAGGGTGGCCTCAACGAGTTCCTCGTTGAAAACGGCACCATATTTGAATTCAATGGCCAATCCGACAGGCCTGCCCGCCGCGCCAAGAATAGCCAGCAGCTCCGGAAGCGTCAGCAATTGCGTGGCGGTGGTGCCGTAGCCGGGCGGGATTGCCGCGCCGTGCCAGGAACTGAAATCCAGTTGGCGCAGTTCCGCCAGCGTCCGCTCCGCCACCGGCCCGGTGCCGCTGGAAGTCCTGTCCACGTCGTCGTCGTGCAGCAGCACCAGTTCGCCGTCCGAGGTGAGGTGGAGGTCGCATTCGACGCCGTCGGCGCCGTCGGCAAGTGCCTGCAAATAAGCGGCGCGGGTGTGTTCGGCAAACGCCTCGCTTGACCCGCGGTGGGCGTAGATCTGAACGGTCATGGCACCACGCTACGCTTACTTCATGGCGCAGACACAACAGCTTGGCCCGACCGGCACACGACCAGCACAGCACCCCGACATTGAAAAGGCCGCGGGCCTGAGGCGCATGAAGAACATTGCGCTGGGGCTGCTGGTGTTCATGGCAGTTGTTTTCTGCTTCGCTTTTGCCCTCGAACACCAATTCCCCTGGCTGTCGTACGTCCGGGCGGCTGCCGAGGGCGGCATGGTCGGTGCACTGGCCGACTGGTTTGCCGTCACGGCCTTGTTCAAGCACCCCATGGGGATCAAGATTCCGCACACAGCCATCATCCCCAACCGCAAGGATGAGATCGGCGCGTCCCTGGCGGAGTTTGTGGAAACCAACTTCCTCTCCGAAACGGTTGTCGCCCAGAAGCTTTCCACCACGAAAATTGCGCAAAAGGTCGGAACATGGCTGGCCAAGCCGGGAAGTGCCGAGCGCGTCGCGACCGAGGGTGCCGCTGCCTTGCGGGGTGCGATGGCTGTGCTCAACGACGACGACGTCAAGGACGTCATTGAGTCAATGGTTCGCAAGCATGTGCTCGAGCCGCCGTGGGGCCCGCCCATCGGAAAACTCGCCGAGCGGATCTTCGCCGAAGGCCACCACCACGCCCTGGTGGATCTGTTGGTTGACCGCTCAACAACCTGGATCCGCGCCAACCACACAACCATCAGCGGCCTGGTCTCGGACCGGTCCCCCAGCTGGGTGCCGCAATTCGTTGACGGCCTGGTGGGAGACAAGATCTACACCGAGATTTACAAGTTTGCCCGCGCAGTGCAGGACGATCCACACCACGAGGTCCGCCTGCAGTTGGACAACTACCTGAAGGACCTCGCGCAGGAGCTCCAGCATGATCCGGCCATGATCGCGAAGGCCGAAGCCATCAAGGCGCAGGTGCTGGGCGATCCGGAGGTCCGCGAATTGGCGGGGCGCACCTGGGAAACCATCAAGTCGGCCGTGACAGAGGCAGTTGAGGATCCCAACTCCGAGCTGCGGCTGAAATTCACGGCGGCCGTGAGGGACTTCGGCACCCGCCTTGTGGAGGACACCGAACTGGCGGCCAAGGCCAACAAGTGGATTTCAGACGCCGCCGCCTACCTCGTGGGCACGTACAAACACGAGATCACTTCCTTGATCACAGACACGGTCGAACACTGGGACGCCGAGGAGACAAGCCAGAAGATTGAGCTGCAGGTGGGCAAGGACCTGCAGTTCATTCGCATCAACGGCACGGTGGTTGGTTCCCTCGCCGGCTTGGTGATTTTCACGGTCGCGACACTCGTGTTCGGCTAGTTCCGCCTCCAGCAGCTCAGCTCAGGGAAAGATCCACGCTCTGGCGATTTTTTAGGCCAAGCTGCATGAATTCGCGTTCGGACGTGGCCAGTTGGCGCAGCGTGAGCGTGGAGCGTGCCCGAAAGATGGTCCTGCCGGCTGCCGGACCAAAACCAATTGGTGTTTTCGACGTTGCAGGGCACTTTCTCGTCACTGTCCTTCTCCCTTCCCGTCAGAGTCCGGGCAGGGAAGACAGCAGCCCTGCACGGTGACGTGCAGGGCTGCTGTCTTGGGACTGCTGTTTAGGGCTGCTGTTTGGGCTCGCCCCATCTTCGACCTCGCGGGGGTTTGGGCCCCTTCAATGCCTTGGGCTGCTTCGCGGCTTTCGGGGGTTTTACGGCTTTCGGGGGCCTGGCTGTTGCTTCCAGCTCGGCCAGCAGCTCCTGCGGAATCATCATGGGGGCGGGGCCGAATGCCCTGTTGGCCGAGGTGACGACTGCCTTGCCCATCATGTAGTTGCCCACGCCGCCGACGGCTGCGCCGATGCCAAACGGCAGGGCCTTGCCCACCACCGAGGCACTGCCCTTGACGGCCATCTTCCTCAGGAACATTTTTTGCATGGGTGCCACCAGGCCCTTGATGGTCGTCAGCGGGAGGCTCTTGCTGACGGTCTTGCCCCACGCCTGCATGGGGGTTTTACCTGTCCCCAGCGCGTGCCCTGTCAGGCCCGCCAACATGGCTTGGCCCTCTTCACCCAAAATGATCGCCATGACTGTCAACTGGGCGCTTTCCGGGTCCTGCAGCCGGACGCCGTGCAGCTCTGCAATGGACTGGGCGTAAAGTGCCGTCGCTTCCAGGAAGACCACCGTGGCGGCCGCGGAAATGGACAGCGCCGCCACGGTGCCCACGCCCGGGATGATGGCCGTGGCGCCAATCGCGGCCCCGCCGCCGCTCACACCGTTAAGGAAGTCGCGCTCCAAACGCTGGCTCAGTTCGAAGGCCGTCGCGTGCGGGTGGCGCTTGCGCAGCCTCCGCAGGTTCGCCAGCACCAGCGGACGCTGGACCTCGACGGCCCTGAGCAGCATGTTGTGCACTGCGGGAGTTGGCTTGCCTTGTTTGTCGAAGGCCGCCCCTGCTGCCATTTCCACGGCAGGGTTGGTCCTGCCTGCCGACTTCGCGAAGCCGGGTGCGGGCGTCATCCCCACGTGGTTGAGATCTTTGCGTGCCATCAATTCTCCTCCGCTGTCTATGCCTCAAGGGTAACCGCCAGCCCTGACAGGAGCCCGGCTTTCACTGTAGGAGAACACAGCGGGAGAACACAGAGGGAGCACACGGCAGCGGAGCGGGTCCGCGTTGACGGTGGCGGAACCACCTGGCCAACCCCGGGCCCCGTCCCAGCCCCGGTGGCAGGTCAGCCCGCGAGCGCTGCTGAAGTCTCGGCGTCGTGCTTCACGGCGGGGCCAAAGAGGCGGGTGCGCAGGGCGAGGAAGAGGAAGACCATGCCGGCGCTCAACAGAATGTGGCCCAGGCCGGCGATTCCGGGAATGGCGGCGGAAATGTCGGTGATGCCGTTGACCTGCATCATCCCGTGGACGACCATGATGGCTGCGGTGAGGGCCAGGCCGGCGTTGTAGGTCCAGAAGAACCAGTTGAACAGCCGGGATTTGCTCAGCGTGAACAGTTTTTCCAGGATCAGAACGATCAGCAGGACCATGAAGCCGAGCGTGAGCAGGTGCGTGTGGACCACTGAGAGCTGGGTGAATCCGGTGAAATCCCTGCCCTTGGAGAACTCGCGGTAAAACAAGCCGGACAGAACGCCGATGACCATGTAGCCGAATGCTGAATAAAAGAGCTTCTTCATGAGGTTTCCTTCGCTGCAGGGCCCCGGTGCGGGCCTTTGATTCCAGCCTAGGATGGGCGTGGGCCCGGGCCATCAACCGTTTGGTTGACTTTGGGACGCCATCCGGCCGGACGGCGTAAGTCAGCGGCCGGACGAAGCGTTGCGCAGGTGGTTTTAGGCCGTGCGCTCATTGCCGTGCCGGTAGTTTCTGGTGAGCCGGGCCAACTTAACCGCGGGGCACGAAGGATCCCGGCACGTGTCCGGTCAGGAACGACGACACGTCGGCGAGCTCGTCGGCGCGGGTGTTGTGGCCCATGCCTGCGTAGCGTGCCTCGGAGAGGTCGGTGTTGGCGGCAAGCCACTCCGCCGTGAACGCGGTGGCCTCCGGGTTGATGACAAGATCCGCGGGGTCGCGGGCCCAGAAAAACGGGACCCGGTGCGCCAGCGGTTCCATGGCTGCGAGCAGTTCGTTCTGCAATGCAAAGCCTGACAGTCCGACGGCGGCTGTGAACGCCTGGGGACGGAGCCGCAGCAGTGTGGTGCCCATGGCCATGCCCTGCGAGTAGCCCAGCACCGACACCGAGCTGAACTTGTATTCCGCCATGACAGTGTCAAGCCAGCTGAGGACGGTGGTGGCCGAACCCACGACCTCGGCGAAGTCGTTGGCCAGGAAGTAGTCAAGCAGGAACCAGCCGTAGTCGCCCGAGATGTCCCTGGGCCCCCTCGGGGCAGCACAGGTGAACCCCTTGGGCAAGTCCTTGAACAGCGCAGCCATGCGGCTTTCATCCGATCCGTAGCCGTGGAGCAGCAACAACAACGGAGTGCCCGGGCGTTCGCCCTCCGGCCGGGACCACACAACGGTATCCATGGGGCAAGACTACCCACGGGCAGGCATGTGCTCCGGGTGCCGAACCACACGGTTGGTGCTGAGTTCACCTGCAGTTCAACCAATCCACTCCCATTCGTCTTCCCGAACTGCGACTGTGGTGCCCAACGCACTCATCGATGGAAGGTTTGCCATGAACGATTTGAAGAAACTCCTGCCCATGCTCGGCCACACCCGCGGCAAGCGCAGCGCCGTCACCTGCAGCCTCAAATGCGACAACGCATGCTCCAAGGCCGTGTGCAACACCTCCACCAACAGCTACTTCCGGGACATCGCCTCCACGGAATTTTCCCGCCGCTCGGCGCTGGGCATCGGCCTGGCCGGCGCCCTGAGCGCCGCCGTCATGGTGCAGGGCAACCAGGGCAAGGGCAATAACGGCCAAAACGGTGTCGGCAACAACGGCCAGGGCAGCAAGTTCGGCTTTGCCCCGATCCAGCCCGTGGACGCAGCAGTGGACGCCTTCAACGTGCCGGAGGGCTTCAGCTGGTCCCCCATCATCCGCTGGGGCGATCCAATCTTCAAGGACGCCCCCGATTTTGACTTCTCCCGGCAGACAGCTGCCGCACAGGCCGGCCAGTTCGGCTACAACAACGACTATACGGAAATCCTGCGCCAGCCCAACGGCAAGAAGGGCCTGTTGGTCTGTAATCACGAATACGTCAACCCGCAGATCATGTTCCCCGCCGCCGCAGCCTCAGCCGCAGAGGAAGCAGAACGCCGCAATATCTACCGCAACGCCGTCGGCATGACAGTGGTGGAGCTGGACCGCAAGAAGAAGGGGCAGCCGTGGAGCTACATCCGCGGCGGCGAGCTGAACCGCCGGATCACCGTTGACACGGAGTTTGAGCTCACGGGTCCGCTGGCGGGCACAGACTTCATGAAGACTGCGGCAGATCCCTCCGGCACCCTTGTGCTCGGCACGCTGGGCAACTGCGCCGGCGGCACCACGCCGTGGGGCACCATCCTTTCCGGCGAGGAAAACTTCAACGGCTTCTTCCGCACCAACGGCACCAGCGCCGAGGACCGCCGCTACGGCCTGGGCGACAGCGCCACAGGCATGGGCTGGGAACTCGATGACCCGCGTTTTGACGCCCGCGGCGAGGACTACCGCAACGAACCCAACCGCTTCGGCTACATCGTGGAGATTGACCCGGAAAACCCGAACTCCACCCCGAAAAAGCACACCAGCCTTGGCCGTTTCAAGCATGAGGGCGCCAATGTCATCATCGCCGGCAACGGCAAGGTGGTCGCCTACTCCGGGGATGATGAGCGCTTTGACTACCTGTACAAGTTTGTTTCCAAGAACAAGTACAAGAAGAACAACAAGGCCCACAACATGACCCTGCTGACCGAGGGCGACCTTTATGTTGCACAGTTCACCGGCAACTCGGCCGCGGAGATCGACGGATCCGGAACTGTTCCCTCCGACGGCGCGTTTGACGGTGCCGGAAGCTGGCTGCCGCTCGTCCTCAACGGCAAGAGCGCCATTGCCGGCATGAGCGTCCAGGAAGTCCTTGTCCACACCCGCCTGGCTGCTGACAAGGCAGGCGCCACCAAGATGGACCGCTGCGAGGATGTGGAGCCCAACCTGCAGACCGGCAAGGTGTACGTGGCCTGCACCAACAACACCAAGCGCGGACTCCCCGGACAGGCTGTTGCCGACGAGGCCAACCCCCGCACCGAGAACCGTGACGGCCACGTCGTGGAGATCACCGAAGACAATGACGATTCAACCGCGACCACGTTCAACTGGAACCTGTTGATGCTCTGTGGCGACCCGGCCAAGAACACGGAAACGTACTTCAGCGGCTTCCCGGCGGACAAGGTCAGCCCCATCTCCTGCCCCGACAACCTGGCCTTCGACAGCCAGGGCAACCTGTGGATCTCCACCGACGGGGCGCCGTCGGTCATTGGTTACAACGACGGCCTGTTCAAGGTTGGGCTGGAAGGCGCCAACCGCGGCAATGTCCAGCAGTTCGCCTCCATGCCACGCGACGCCGAGACCTGCGGGCCGGTCGTCCACGACGACGAGTCCATGGTTTATGTGGCCGTGCAGCACCCGGGCGAGGACGGCTCGTACACGCAACTCAATTCACTCTTCCCCGACTACGTGGCTGAAGGATCGACGCCGGCACCCGGCCAGGTGCGCGCGCCGCGCCCGTCTATTGTCCAGATCTTCCCGGAGGGCGCAGGCAAGGGCAACTAAACAACGGCCATCGTCCGGGAGTTGCGCACACCAGCGCAATTTTCATCCGATGGCAGGGAAGTGCATGTCCGCAACCCGCGGTGACGGTGGCCTCAAGCCATCGTCGCCGCGGGTTTTCGCGTCTGCGTCGAACCGCCCCCCGGGCGCCGCCCCCGCTCTTTCGGCTCCCCGGGTCGCTGGATGCCCGCCGCGCAATTCTTTGTTTATGTGGGAATTGGATTGACAAACAAAGATAAACGCAGATAGAGTCGTCTTATTCAAGATCTTGTGACACCCGTCACGCACCAGGGACGCTGCGGAAGGAACCGGCATGTTCGCGGAGGAACGGCACCAAAGAATCGCCGAACTCGTCGGCACCCAGGGGCGGGTGGGCGTCAATGAACTGGCCGGACTGTTTTCCATCACCCAGGAAACGGTCCGCCGCGACCTCGCAGCCCTGGAGGACTCCGGTCAGCTGCGCCGGGTCCACGGCGGCGCCGTCGGTCCCGATGGGCTCACCCGCTCCGAGCTGAGCCTGACCGAACGCCAGAGCCAGCGGCTGGGTGAAAAGCAGCGCATAGCCACGGCCGCCTTGGCACTCGTGCCCAATGCCCCGACGGCCTCGATCCTGCTGGATTCGGGAACCACCACTGCCGCACTGGCGGAACGCCTGGCCGAATGGGCACCTGCCAACGCCGGCGATGAACTGCTTGTCATCACCAACTCACTCCCCACGGCCGCATCGCTGAGCACCAACAAGCACCTGCTGTTGGACATTGTCGGCGGACGCGTCAGGGGTTTGACCAGCGCAGTCGTGGGCGCCCGCGCCACCGAACAGCTCAGTGCATTGCGCCCCGACATGGCCTTCATTGGCACCAACGGCATCCACGCCGACTTTGGCCTGAGCACCCCCGACCCCGTTGAGGCGGCAACCAAGACCGCCATGGTCCGGGCGGCCCGGCAGGTCGTCGTCCTGGCTGACGCCTCCAAACTCGGCGCCGAAACACTCGTCCGCTTTGCAACCCTTGAGGAGATCGACACCTTGATCACCACCGCCGAACCATCCACCGAACTTGCGGCAGCCCTGGCCGCTGCGGGTGTGGAAATTGTGATCGCATGATTCTCACCCTGACCCCCAACCCGAGCCTGGACCGCACCATCGAGCTGTCGGCAGCCTTGGAACGCGGCGAAGTCCAGCGTGCCACCGCCGCCTCCCAGCACCCGGGCGGCAAGGGCGTCAACATCGTCCGGGCCCTGTCCGCCTCCGGAATCCACTCGCTGGCCCTGCTGCCCGGCGACGCTGATGACCCCGTCGTCCGGGCCCTGTCCGCGGAGCACATCCCACACCTGACCCTCCCGATCGGCGCGGCACTGCGCAGCAATGTTGCCATCACCGAGCCCGACGGAACCACCACCAAGGTCAACGAACCGGGTCCCGTGCTCACGCAGGCGCAACTTGCGGCCTTGCTTGAGCTGACGGTTGAAAAGTCCGATGGCGCATCCTGGCTTGTCCTGGCCGGCTCGCTTCCGCCGGGGGCACCCAACGATTTTTACGCCGTCGTGATCGATGCCGTCCGAGCCGCCTACGGCGCGGACGCCCCAAAAATTGCTGTTGATTCTTCCGGTGCGCCGCTGCGTGAATGCCTGCGCTCGGCACCGGACCTGCTCAAGCCCAACGGCGAAGAACTTGCCGAGCTGACAGGGATCGCTGACGGCGTGGCCATTGAGGCAGATCCCTCCTTGGCTGCGGGCACATCAATGTCACTCATCCGGCGGGGCGTTGGCGCCGTTCTTGCCACGCTCGGCTCCAAGGGTGCCGTCCTGGTGACGGAAAGTGGCAGCTGGCACGGGCGCGGCCCTGCCATCGAAGCAAAAAGCACAGTCGGCGCGGGCGATTCCGCCCTGTCCGGATATCTGTTGGGAACACTTCGCGGGGATGCCCCCGAAGCGTGCCTGCAGCAAGCAGTGGCCCATGGGGCGGCCGCAGCTTCCCTCCCCGGAACCATGGTTCCGTCCCTCGCACAAACCACCCCCGCCGCCGTCACCGTGACGGCTCTGGCCTCAGTCGAAGAGATCTGACATGACCACTCTCATCACCACCGACCTGGTGCTCCTGGATGCCAACCTTGGCACGGACACCACCTCCGTCATCCGCAATTTGGCCGAACTCATTGCAAAAACCGGCCGAGCCTCCGAAGTTGAAGGCTTGTTCGCCGATGCGCTGGCCCGCGAACAAAAAACTGCCACGGGTGTTCCCGGCGGCATCGCCATCCCGCACTGCCGCTCCGAAGCAGTCCTGGAACCCACACTGGCCATGGCCCGGCTGAACCCTGCTGTCGACTTCGGCGCCAAGGACGGCCCGGCCGACATCGTCTTCTTCATTGCCGCACCGGCCGGCGCCGACAACGCCCACCTGAAGCTGCTCTCCAAGCTGGCCCGCTCCCTCATCAAGAAGGACTTCACGGCGGCCCTGCGCGCGGCAGCAACCCCTGCCGACATCGTCACCCTGGTGGATGACGCGCTTGCGGACAAGCCCAAGCCAGCCACGGCAACAGCCACTCCCGGCTCAACCGGAACCGGCGCAGCCTCCGTTGGGGGCCCGGGAGCGGCTTCGGGCGCCGGCGAAGCGGGCGGGGCCCCCAACGGAGGCGAAGCCGGTACGGCATCACCGCGCAAGAAGCGGATCGTTGCCGTGACGGCGTGCCCCACGGGGATCGCCCACACGTACATGGCCGCCGATTCGCTCGTCGCCGCGGCACAGGAGGCCGGTGTTGACCTGCAGGTTGAGACGCAGGGATCCGGCGCCGTGACGCCGCTGGATCCGGCAGTCATTGCCGCCGCGGATGCAGTCATTTTTGCCGTCGACGTGGACGTGCGCGGCAAGGAACGCTTTGCCGGCAAGCCCCTCGTCAGCTCACCCGTAAAGCGGGGCATTGACGAACCCGCCAAGATGGTCCAGGAGGCCGTCGCAGCCTCGGACAACCCGAACGCACACCGCGTGCCGCACTTCGGCGCAGAGGAGGCTGCCGACCAGAGGGCCGAGGCCTCCAATGAAAGCCTGGGCGCCAAGATCAAGAAGGTGCTGCTGACAGGCGTCAGCTACATGATCCCCTTCGTTGCCGGTGGCGGTTTGCTGATCGCCTTGGGCTTCCTGCTGGGCGGTTTCCTGATTCCCGACTTTGCGGACAAGATCCTCACGTCCAACAGCCTGGCCAACCTGCCCACGGACTACCCGTCGCAGGCGTTGGGCCCGCTCGGCGCCTACCTGGGCGCCGTGGCGTTCACCATCGGCAACCTGTCCATGAGCTTCCTGGTCCCTGCACTGGCCGGCTACATTGCCTTCGGCATCGCCGACAGGCCCGGCCTCGCACCCGGCTTCACAGCCGGCGCCATCGCCGTCTTCATGGACGCCGGGTTCCTCGGTGGCCTGGTGGGCGGCATCCTGGCCGGCCTCGCCGCCTACTGGATCGGCAGCTGGAAGGTGCCCCGCGTGCTGCGCGGCCTGATGCCCGTCGTGATCATCCCACTGTTGGGCTCCATCATCGCCTCCGGCATCATGCTCCTGTTCCTGGGCGCACCCATCGCGGCGCTCACTGTGTGGCTGAACAACTGGCTGACAGGAATGTCGGGGGCATCCGCCATCGTGCTCGGAATCATTTTGGGCCTCATGATGTGCTTTGACCTGGGCGGCCCCGTCAACAAGGTGGCGTACGCGTTTGCCGTCGCCGGCCTCGGCGCGGGCAGCATTGCCGCCCAGGCGCCGTGGGAAATCATGGCCACCGTCATGGCTGCCGGCATGGTCCCGCCACTGGCGATGGCCCTGGCCACCGCCATCGACAAAAAGCGTTTCTCCCTGGCCGAGCGTGAAAACGGCAAGGCAGCATGGTTTCTGGGCGCGTCGTTCATCACCGAAGGCGCCATCCCGTTCGCCGCGGCCGACCCCCTGCGCGTCATCCCGGCCTCCATGCTCGGCGGTGCCGTGACAGGAGCCATGACCATGGCCTTCCACGTGACATCACAGGCACCCCACGGCGGATTCTTCGTCTTCTTCGCCATCGGCAACATCGGCATGTTCGCAGTTTCCATTGCCGTGGGCACCGTAATCGCCGCATTTACAGTAGTTGCGCTGAAACGCTGGGCCGTCCGCAAGCCCGTTGATACCCTTGCAGCAGCGCAGCCCGCACACCAGGGCGCCTAGGTTCTGGTCATGATTTTCGAAGGAGCACCCGTGCAAAACTTTGTTGGAGTCGGCGTCTTCCGGGGCCGTGTCATTGGCCCGGTCCGGCACATGCCGCCCGCCCTGGCCGAACCGCCCGCTGGTGAAAAGTTGGAAAGTTCGACGACGCCCGAGACTGCCGCTGCAATCATCAAGAACGCCGGGGCAACAGTCAAGGCCCAGCTGCTCGAGCGTGCCGCCCGTGCGGACGGCGCCGGCAAGGAGGTCTTGGAGGCAACGGCCCTGATGGCCACCGACCCGATGCTGATCAAGGCGGCCGTCAAGCTCGTCAACACCGGGACATCCGCCGAACGGGCCATCTGGGAGGCGGGCGAGTCAGTTGCCCAGATGCTGACGAACCTTGGCGGCATGATGGCTGAGCGCTCCCACGACGTCCTTGACGTAAAGTCGCGCATCATTGCCGTTTTGCGCGGCGTGCCCGCCCCGGAAATCCCCGACTCTGCTGAACCGTTCATTCTGGTGGCGGAGGACCTGGCCCCGGCCGACACGGCCACGCTGGATCCCGAGAAGGTCATTGCCCTGGTCACCGCCGGCGGCGGGCCCCAGTCGCACACGGCCATCATTGCCCGGGCCCTGGGCCTGCCGGCAGTTGTGGCCGCCGCGGGTGTGTCCGGATTGGTCGACGGCGGGCAGGTTTTCGTTGACGGCTCCACAGGCGTGATCAGCACCGAGCCTGGCGAATCAGAACGCGAAGCGGTGGCCCTCTGGCTGCAACAAGCCTCACTGCTGAGCGTCTTCGACGGCAGCGGACAGCTTGCCGACGGCACGCTGCTGCCTCTGCTGGCCAACGTTGGCGGAACCAAGGACGCCCTCGAAGCCGCCGCGGCCAACGCCCAGGGCGTTGGCCTGCTGCGCACCGAATTCTGCTTCCTCGGCAACACCACCGAACCAAGCCACGACGACCAGGTTGCCGCCTACAAGGGAGTCTTTGACGCATTTCCCGGCCGGAAAGTTGTTGTCCGGACCCTCGATGCCGGAGCAGACAAGCCGCTGCCCTTCCTGACGGATGCCACCGAACCGAACCCGGCCCTCGGAGTCCGCGGCTACCGCACAGACACCACCACCCCGGGAGTGCTTGCCCGCCAGCTCGCAGCCATTGCCGACGCCGCCGCGCAGTCCCAGGCGATGGTGTGGGTCATGGCACCCATGATTTCAACGCCCGCAGAGGCCGCCGATTTCGCAGCCATGTGCCAGACGGCCGGCCTGCCCACACCAGGAGTCATGGTGGAGGTCCCCTCGGCGGCACTCACCGCCCGGCACCTGCTGGACCACGTGGAATTTGCCAGCCTGGGCACCAACGACCTCACGCAGTACACCATGGCTGCCGACAGGCAGCTGGGCCCGCTGGCGGCACTGAACGACCCGTGGCAGCCCGCCGTACTGGCCTTGATCCAGGCAACTGTTGAAGGCGCCGTTTCCCAAGCCAAACATTCGGCCTCGCTGGCTGTGGAGGACTCACAGCCCAAGCCGGTGGGCGTGTGCGGGGAGTCGGCAGCGGATCCCGCCCTCGCCGTCGTGCTTGCAGGGCTGGGCGTGACGTCGCTGTCGATGACTCCACGGGCACTTCCGGCCGTCAGCGCAGTCCTGCGCACTGTCACCCTGCCGCAGGCGCGCCAGCTGGCCTACAGGGCGGTTGCCGCCTCGTCGGCCGCCGAAGCACGCGACCTTGTCCGTGCAGGGCTCCCTGCCTTGTCCGAACTGGGCCTCTAAACACCTTCCGGCCGCACCGGCCAACGATTACAACACAGCGACCACACAACTCTTAGGAGCACCCCATGATTGAACGCACAGCCATCATTGCCAGCACCGTCGGACTGCACGCCCGCCCCGCCTCGATCTTTGCCGAAGCCGCCGGCGAGTTGGACGCGGAAGTGACAATTGCCCGCGTGGGCGACCCCATCGAAGAGGCTGTGGATGCCGACAGCATGCTGGCCCTGATGAGCCTCGGCGTGGAGTACGGCGAGGCCGTTGTGCTGCGCACCGAAAATGACGCCGCAGCCGACGCGCTGGAGGCACTTGCACGCATCCTGGAAACCAACCACGACGCCTGATCCACGCACTCCCGCAATACCCCGTGTCGCGTCCATTTTCGGGTGTGATGGCGGGGTTTTTTGCTGTTTGACAGAGTGCACTCCGAGGGTACAAAATGTCCCATCTGCTAGAATTTAAGGTCTGCCCGTAGCGATGCAGCAGTAAGTCGCAAGCAAATGACCTCCTTAAGGGGATGAACAAATGCCCAAAGACCGAAGCATGACTCAACCGGATTCAGGTGTTAAGGACACCGGAGACCGACCGCACACGCGGCTCAAGAAACCCCGCGTACTCAAACTTAAGAAGCGCCGCCTGGGGGTCGACGACGTAAATGTTGTCAATGGGCCGATGCTCAAAAAGGCCCTCGGCGGCACCGTTGTTGGAAACACCATGGAATGGTACGACGTCGGTGTCTTCGGATACTTGATCGGCACCATGGGTCCGGTGTTCCTGCCGGATTCCGATCCCTCAGTGCAAACACTGTTCCTGCTGGGCACCTTTGCCGCAACCTTCCTGGCCCGCCCCCTCGGTGGAGTGGTCTTTGGCTGGCTCGGCGACAAAGTGGGACGCCAGAAGGTGCTCGCCACCACATTGATCGTCATGGCCGCCTCGACGTTCGCCGTCGGGCTTCTGCCCGGATACGCCCAAATCGGCATCTGGGCCGCCGTGCTTCTGGTCCTGCTGAAACTTGTCCAGGGGTTCTCCACCGGCGGTGAATACGCAGGTGCCACCACCTTCGTCAGCGAATATGCGCCCGACAGCCGGCGCGGCTTCTTCGCCAGCATCCTGGACCTCGGCAGCTACATGGGCTTCGCCATCGGTGCCGCGCTGGTCTCCGTGCTCCAGCTGACCCTTGGCCAGGACGCCATGGAACAGTGGGGCTGGCGCCTGCCGTTCCTGATCGCGGGCCCCCTGGGTCTCATTGCCGTGTACTTCCGCATGAAGATCGAAGAGTCCCCCCAATTCCAGGCGACCCTGGACGCCAACGAGGAAAACTCGAAGTCTGCTGCGGCCGGCGACGAAAACACCTCAAATGGCCCGGTCCGACTGGTCCAGGTCTACTGGCGCCAGATCGTGCTGGCCATGGTCCTCGTGGCAGCAGCCAACACCGTGGGCTATGCCCTGACGTCCTACATGCCGACGTACTTGACGGACTCCAAGGGTTACGACCCGGTGCACGGAACCTTGCTGACCATCCCCATCCTGGTCGCCATGGCCCTGTGCATACCGCTGACCGGACGCCTCTCCGATAGAATCGGCCGCCGTCCCGTGCTGTGGGTTGGCGCGATCAGCACAGTGGTGCTGGCCGTCCCCGCTTTCGCCCTGATTGGCGTTGGTCCCGTCTGGACCACGCTGCTGGGACTGGCGTTGATCGCCTTCCCCGTCACGTTCTACGTGTCAAACCTGGCCTCGGCACTGCCGGCATTGTTCCCGACGTCCAGCCGTTACGGCGGCATGGGAATCGCCTACAACTTTGCCGTGGCAATTTTTGGCGGCACCGCACCGTTCATCATCCAGGGCCTGATCGAGCTCACGGACAATGACATGATGCCCGCCTACTATCTGATGCTGACGTCCGCGATTGGTGCAGTTGCCATCTACTTCCTGCGGGAATCTTCCCAGAAGCCGCTGCCCGGCTCCATGCCGAGCGTGGCAACGGACGAGGAAGCCCGGGAGCTGGTGGCCACACAGGATGACAACCCGCTGCTGGACATGGACTACCTGCCCTTTGATGAGACCTACGAGCCGCCGACCCCGGGCACGGGCATCCCGGTCACCGTGGGCCGCCCCGAAAACGGGAATTGAAGCCCCCCGTGTGAACGCAACGGGCATCCCGCCCCGGTTTCAAAAAGCAACCCGCAGCAGCAGCTGCGGGTTGCTTTGCGTTGGACGCCAGTTCACGAAAATCGCGCCAGCGATACCCGTGCCCGCAAGTGGTGGGCCCACGCTCGCAAGCTGTGCGGCATCGCCGGAGTAATGACGGAGGTGGAACGCGCATGGCGCGTCTCCCTGTCCGGAGTATCCATCGCCGACCTCGCTGCCCAAACAGACAAACACCCCATCGAGGAGACGCTGGCATCGGCGTCAAGCCGCTAGCGGGAGTTTCTTGGGTTGCGGGTTCGAGGGTTGCATTCTGCCCAGTCAGTGCATGTTCTGTGGATTGGTTCCATGACCTAACTATTCTCTGGTGCTCCGGAGCCCAGTTTCGGACAAGCGGGCACCAATATCGGGGAAGAGGAGGGCTACACCGCCCTCCAGAAGCTTCCGATGTGAATGTGGGTTGTGATTATCGACAGTGTCGGAGTCTGATCTCGACAGATCCACAAGAGAGCATGGTCGGCTACGGACAGTTCGCCGCTGAAACTGGTCCGAGGAGGCTCTTGCGACGACGCGAGAGCACACCAAACGTCGCAATGGCCAGCCATAGCGACGTTTCGTGTACATTCGCGCCGGCTTGGAGCACATTCCGTCCGCGCCGCTCTTGTCCGAAGGCCACGAAGTTCTCATCGAGGTAGTCCACGACGGCGGCAACTGTCCCAAGCCCCGCAACGGTGGCATTAACGTGTCCGCCAGCGCCAGACGCGTGGATTCCCAAGGCATGCCTGACAGCTTCGAAGGTCTCGGGAGACGAGGTTGCCGGTGGCCCTTGGTGTCGGCAAACGCTGCCAGCCTCCAGCTGGTTGAAGAAGCCGTCCTCGCCATCCATCCGGTTGGCGAAGCGGTGCGGCGGTTCCCACACGGCCACGATGCTGCCCAGCGATTTCCGGGCCGGCAAGTGGTGGGCCGGCAAGTGGGGACTACCGGCCGCGATTGCCTGCCGCAGCCGCGAGCCTGTCCGGGACGAGCCTGGCCAGCCCCATGAGCGTGGCATAGCGCCGCGACGGGATGGAGACGGCCTTGCCTGCTGCATTGTCGGCCAGCCCCTCGCGCACCACCCGGTCGGCGTGGAGCCACATCCAGGATTTCACCCGGCCCATGTTGGCGCCCATGCGCTCGTGGAACTCGGTGTGCACAAATCCCGGACACACGGCCGTCACCTGCACGCCCTTGGGTCCGTACCGCAGGTTGGCGAAGCGGCTGAAACTTGTCAGCCACGCCTTGGCTGCGCCGTAACTGCCCCTGGGTATGAACGCAGAAACGCTTGAAATGTTGATGATCCGCCCGTTGCCGCGTGCCAGCATTCCGGGCAGGACTGCATGCATGAGTTCCATCGGGGTTTGGGCCAGGATGCGCAGGTGCGCAGCCTCGTCCGCCGCAGTGTTCTTCTCAAAGGCGTTGACCAGGCTGAAGCCTGCATTGTTGACCAGCACGGAGACCGGCCGGGCAGGGTCCGCCAGTCTGGCGCTGACGGAAGCAACGCCGTCGTCAGTTATCAAGTCCGCCGGCAGCACCTCAACCTGCACGCCAAAGTCTGTCCGCAGCCGCACGGCCTTGGCCTCCAGCCGCGCGGTGTCCCTGGCCACCAGCACCAGGTCGTGCTGGGACCGGCCCAGCTGCTGGGCGAACTCGGCCCCCAGACCGGATGTGGCTCCCGTGATGAGCGCTGTGGAGCGTTCCATCTAGGCCTCCCCGGGGACGTCGGTGTACTGCGTGTACAGCTCCGGATGCTTTTCGATGAACCGGGCGGCATACGGGCAGTGCGGGATGATCCGCTTGCCCGAGGCCACCACGTCATCGAGCGCATAGCGGACAAGCACTTTGGCCAGGCCGCGGCCGTCGAAGCCAGGCTGGGCAATCGTGTGGAGGAGGTCGGTGTGCCCCGGCAGGTCCTTGAACGTGATGACAACGGCCAATTCGTCGGCCGCGAAAAGTTCGTACCGGTGCCGGGCATCGTTGCGGGTCATCCGCACTGTGGCGTCGAAGGGGTCGGAAGCCTGGGCTGCATTCACACTCATAAAGTGAGCTTGGCACACTGAGCAGGTGCTGGCAACAGCCTTCCAGCCACACCTTTACGCGACGGCGCCGCCCTGCCACAAAGCTGTGAACGGCGCACCGGACGTGACCCGGTTCTTGATGCCCGCGGTGACGAATGCCTTGGCCGTGCGGGCGGCCTCCAACGGTGAGGCCCCCTTGGCCAGCTCGGCCGTGACTGCAGCCGCCAGGGAGCAGCCTGCCCCGGAAACCGCCACCTCGCCAACCTTTGGTGCGGAGAGCACCTCCAACGTCTCGCCGTCAAAGAAAACGTCGACGGCGTCTGCGCCTTCCAGCCGCACCCCGCCCTTGGCGAGCACTGCGGCGCCGCTGATCTCGTGGATCTTGCGGGCGGCCGCCTTCAGGTCCTCAACGTTGTTGATTTTAAGGCCGGAGAGGGACTCGGCCTCAAAGTGGTTGGGCGTGACGAACGTGGCCAGCGGCAGGATCTGGGCCTTCAGCGCCTGGTCGGTGTCCAGGGCGTGGCCGGGCTCCTGGCCCTTGCAGATCAGGACCGGGTCAAGCACCACATTCTTGAAGGCGGCGGCCTTGAGCGCGGTTTCCACCGTGTTGATGGTGGCGGGGCTGCCCATCATGCCGATCTTCACGGTCTCCAGGACCGTTGGTGCGCCGGAGGCGGGGCCATAGGCCGCAGTCGTGGCTTCCAGCTGGTCGGCAATGACTTGCTGGTCCACCGGCACAAAGCGGTGGTTCCAGTTGTCCTTGGGATCAAAGGAGACGATGCAGGTGAGATTAACAATGCCGAAAACGCCCAGCTCCTGGAACGTTTTGAGATCGGCTTGGGCACCGGCACCGCCGGTCGCTTCGGATCCGGCGATGGTCAGTGCAAGTGCGGGAGCGTTTGTTGTCATGGAACTATCTTGCCACCTTGGACGGGTCTTCCAATGGTCGTGTTACGGCTGTAGATTCAGCCTTGGCGCGAGATTTTCCGCCTCAACTTCAGGAGCTTGCCATGGACACCGAATCCACAGCCGTAGTTTTCATTGAGTTTCAAAACGATTTCACCTCCAAAGGCGGTGTCTTGCACGACGCAGTCAAGGACTCCATGGAAGCCAACGGCACCTTGGACAACGCCGGGAAGGTCCTGGCCGCGGCCCGTGCAGCCGGGGCGACTGTCATCCACTCCCCCATCAGCTTCGCCCCCGGATACAACGAGATCTCCAAGCACCCCTATGGAATTCTCAAGGGTGTTGTTGATGCCACAGCATTCGTGAAGGGCGCTTGGGGCGCTGAAATCATGGACAGCTTTGCCCCTGAGGGCTCTGACATTGTCATCGAGGGCAAGCGCGGCCTGGACGCGTTCGGCAGCACCAACCTCGACTTCATTCTGCGGGCCAAGGGCATCAAGACGGTGGCATTGGCGGGATTCCTGACCAACTGCTGCGTTGAATCCACCATGCGCACGGCCTACGAGCGCGGCTACAACGTGGTGACCCTGACCGATGCAGTGGCTGCCACCAGCGTTGAGGAGGGCGAGTCCGCGGTGAAGTTCGACTATCCAATGTTCTCCACGCCCACCACGTCGGCAGAGTTCATTGCGGCGTTGGACTCGTCAGGGACGGACTCCCCAGGGTCGCTGGAAGACTCCTCGCGGGGGTACTAATTTTCCCGCGCCCGTTGTCAGGCTCAAGGGCCGGCCAGTGCGGCAAGGGAAATTCGAGCCGGAGGGTGTGCGCTGCGCCGAGAATGACCCTCGGTCGCGAGAATGCGTCAAAGATACGCCGTTCTCGCGGGCTTGAGTCATTCTCGACGAAACAGCCTCGGAACTGTGCGGGTTTGGCCCCTTCTCGGCGGGTATTTCGGTCTCCACCCCGGCGGAGCCGCTTGGATCGAATGATCTGGCATTCCAAGCAACGTCCGTAGGGCCACGGCGGCACGTTCCGGGTCCCTGCCGCATACATTCCGGACGAAAGCGGCTCGAAAACTGACAGCCGGGATGGCGGGTGCCCGGCTGAACCACCCACGAAGGGGGTTAGCGGCCAGAAGGGGTCTCAAGGGACAAAAAAAGCCGCCGCCTGCCGGAATTTCCATGGTGTGCACCATGGCAATCCTGCAAACGACGGCATTTCCTGCAACGTCGGTGGGCCCTGCGGGGCTCGAACCCGCGACCCACGGATTAAAAGTCCGATGCTCTACCAACTGAGCTAAAGGCCCGACCTAATGCCAACCGCACAATGATGAATTCATCCCTGCAAAAGTTGACGCATATCAGACTACCGCACGGTACACACCAGAACGCAATTTCGGCCCGGATTCCGGCCACTGCCCTCCCGCGGGTGTCGCAACCGGCCAAATACCGGCCCAAGACCCGAAACTGCCCGGGCCGCGTCTCTCGACCGTGCCGGACAGCGGGGGTAGTGTCGTGTCATGAACGATCGACCAGTCAGCAACGCTCCCCGACCGCACAAGCCAGTGCCCTTTGCACCGGCCGACTTTGAGCCGTTTGCAGGTGGCACCGACCCCGCACGCGTCTCGGAGGCCGCCCACCTCGCCGCCCGCGCACTTGTGCACAGCGGCCGGGCGAGCAACGACCCCGAGATCACCAAGCGGCTCGTGAAACTTGCGGACAAGCAGGGCCTTGAGGCCATTGCCGAGATGTGGGCGGCAAGCCCTGCCCGTTCCCTGCCCGGCGCGCTGTGGCGCCTCTACGCCTTGCGTGCCGCAACGCTGCAGGACCCCGCGGGCATCAGTGTCTTCTTCCGTGCGGGCCAGCAAAAGGCCCAGGTCTCCAACGCCGTCGCCGGTGTGGCTGAGCCTCCGGGAGCGGAGGAAATTACCGTCATGGCCAATGCCATTCTCTCCGGCGCGTTCGACGGCGATTTTGATGTTGCGCTTGAACGTTCAGCGGCGTTTTGCCGGGTCATTGCGTTGGGCCAGGCAACCATTGCTGTTGAGCGTGAAGTCGCTCACCCCGAGCATTCGGCCACACTGACGAAAAAGGCCCACCAATTGGTGCGAACAGCGGAAGATCTCGAGGGCGCTGCCAAGTCGTGGCGCAAGGGTGAACTCGACTAACCACAGGCCCCAGTTGACAGCCGGCCCAAGACGTAAGAGACTGAAAGCGGTGTCGAACCGTGGAACCCCCGGGCTCCATTTTATAGCCGCTTTGAGCGGCCCAGTGCCGAGAGGCGCTCCCGGTTCGGCACCACTTTTATGCCGTGAATCTAACTGGATAGCCCGTTCGATCCGCCAACAAAAAGGCCTCTAAAGTGAAGCTTCGACTTTTCCCCCAGGAGACTGCCGGGCTTCAGGCACTGGCCGGCATGGCCGAACATGCCCTCGCAGGAACACACACCCTGGCCGAGCTGCTCGGCGCAGTACGGGCCGACTTTGCTTCCCTGGCCGAAACACTGCGCCAACACGAAGCCGCATCCACGGCAAGTTTTGCCACACTCCTGACGACCATGCGGACCAGCTTCATCAACCCGCTGCCGCGTGAGGACCTGTACATCCTGGGCCGGCTGCTGAACGAAACCAACGAGATCCTCACGGGTGCCGGGGAAATCATTGAGCTGTACACCCTTGACCGCATCCCGGCGCGGGTCAGCGACCAGCTGGAAATCCTGTCCCGCCAAGCCGAGCTGACCGTCGCCGCCATGAAGACGCTGAACGACCTTGACAGCTTGGAGGACTACTGGTTGGAGGTCCTGCGCCTGGCGAAGCGGGCCGACCACACCCACCGCGCCGTCGTTGCCGAATTGCTGGCGGCCCACAGCGCCACCACCTTCACGAAGTACCGGATGCTGGCCGACCAATTCGCGGCAGCCAGCCGCCAAATGCGGACAGTTGCCACGCAGGTCGGCAGCATCATCGTCAAGGAATCCTGACTGTTGGTCACCGCCCTGCTCAGTGCCGTGATCGTCACTGCGGCGATATTCGCGTTCGTCAACGGCTTCCGCGATGCCTCGTCCGCCGTCGCGCTTTCAGTGCGAACCCGCGCCCTGACGCCTACCGCCGCCCTCCTGCTGGCGGGCCTGTTCAACTGTTTTGGCGCGTTGGCCAGCGTGGCGCTGGCGACAGTCTTTGCGCAGAAGTTGTTCACCGTCCCACCGGGGCGGAACGGGCTGATCCTGCTGCTGGCAGCGCTGATTGGGGCGAGCCTGTGGGGCGTGTACCTTTGGTGGCGCGGCTTCCCATCCTCGTCCACGCACGCCTTGATCAGCGCCCTGGTCGGCGCCTCCCTCGGTTCGACCATCATCGGGCACCCGCCGCTTGCAGGCATCAACCACACCATGCTCGCGCTGGTGCTCCTGCCGCTGCTGGTCTCCCCCGTCGTTGCCTTCGTGCTTGGTTTCGCGGCGGTCTACCCCACGTCCTGGGCTGCCCGGAACTCTGCACCAAACCTGGTGAACAAGCGCGCCCGGCAGCTGCAGTCGGTGGCGGGTGCCACCGTGGCATTTGGGCACGGCCTCCAAGACGGCCAGCGCACGACGGCGGTCGTCCTGTTGGCGCTGATAGCCGCCGGTAGCATCGGGGCCGGGGAAATACCCCTGTGGGTGCCGATCTTTACCGCCGGGCTGCTCACCCTCGGGACCTTGTTTGGCGGCTGGCGGATCTCCTACACCTTGGGACACCGGCTGGTCCGGATCGATCCCATGCGCGGCTTCGTGGCCCAGCTGGTGGCCGCGGGCCTGCTGTTTGTTGGCGCGATCGGCCTGCACATGCCGCTGTCCACAACCCACACCGTCACGGCCGCCATCGCAGGTGCCGGGGCGAACCAGCGCTTCGCAGTGACGAACGGCCGGATACTGGCCAAGATTGCCGGCGCCTGGATCGCCACCCCCATTGCCTGCATGGCGCTGGGTGCGTTGTTCGTCCTGGCGCTCTCACCGTTGAGCTAGGCGTCCCCTTGAGCCGGTGACGGTCGGCGGATGCTCAGCGTCGACGCCGCGGGCAGCCTGAATTTGGTCTTCCTGCCTTAAATCAGCAGCGGCTTCGGTGGCCCGCCCTGTCCCGGTCTCAGGGCATGGCTGCACAACGAACGACGGCGACACCCACCGCGGAGGTGGGTGTCGCCGTCGTACTCTGACAGGCCCGCGAGGGACCCGCCGCACAGTGCGAGCAGTGCGAGCGGGGATTACCCGAAGCGGCCGGAGACGTAATCCTCGGTGGACTTCTCTGCCGGGTTGTTAAAGATGGTGGCCGTTTCGGCAAACTCGATCAGCTTGCCGGGCTTGCCTGTGCCTGCGATGTTGAAGAAGGCGGTCTTGTCGGACACACGGGCAGCCTGCTGCATGTTGTGGGTCACGATCACCACCGTGTATTCGTCCTTGAGCTCGTTGATGAGGTCCTCAATGGCGAGCGTGGAGATCGGATCGAGGGCGGAACACGGCTCGTCCATCAAGATCACGTCCGGGGACACCGCGATGGCCCGGGCGATGCACAGGCGCTGCTGCTGGCCGCCGGACAGCCCGGAGCCGGGCTTTTCGAGGCGGTCCTTGACCTCATTCCACAGGTTGGCACTGCGGAGTGACTTCTCCACGAGCGCCTCGGCGTCGGACTTGGGCATGCGGCGGCTGTTCAGTTTCACGCCCGCCAGCACGTTGTCGCGGATGCTCATGGTGGGGAACGGGTTGGGCCGCTGGAACACCATGCCGATTTGGCTGCGCACCGTGACCGGGTCGACGCCGTCGGCGTACAGGTTGTCGCCGTCCAGCAGGACCTTGCCCTCGACGCGGGCGCCGGGGATGACTTCGTGCATGCGGTTCAAGGTGCGCAGGAAGGTGGACTTGCCACATCCCGAGGGGCCGATGAAGGCTGTCACGGACTTGGCGTCGAGCGTGATGCTGACGTCCTCCACGGCACGGAAATCACCGTAGTACACATTCAAATCGCTGACATCAATACGCTTGGACATAACTAAAATTCCATTCACAAATAATTTAGCGGCCGGTTTTCGGCGCAAAGAGGCGGGCCACCAGGCGGGCACCGAGGTTCAGGAGCATGACAAGGATGATCAACAGCAGCGCCGCAGCCCAGGCACGCTGCGTGGACGGGTCGGGGTTCGACGGCGAGGTCGGCGTCATGATCTGCGTGTAGATGAACGTCGGCAGGGAGGACATCCACCCGGAGAAAACGTTCATGTTGATCGTGGAGGCAAAACCTGCCGTGACAAGCAGCGGGGCGGTTTCGCCGATGACCCGGGCGATGGCCAGGGTGACACCCGAAGCAATGCCCGAGATCGCCGTCGGAATGACCACCTTGAGGATGGTGCGCCACTTGCGCACACCCAGGGCGTAGGCGGCCTCACGCAGCTCGTTGGGCACGATCTTGAGCATTTCCTCGCTGGAGCGGACCACCACCGGGATCATGAGCACTGAAAGGGCGACGGCGGCGACGAACCCGGTCTTTGTCCCCGGACCCAGGATCATGGCAAAGAAGGCTGCGGCGAACAGGCCCGCGACGATCGAGGGGATGCCGGTCATGACATCGACCAGGAAGGTGATGACCTTCGAGAAACGGTTTCCGCCACTGTATTCCACCAGGTAGATGGCAGTGAGCAGGCCTACCGGCACCGAGATGATGGTGGCCCACAGGGTGATCACCATGGAGCCCACGAGTGCGTGGTAGACACCGCCAAGGACGGGGGTGCCGTCCTTTACCGATGCATTGTCAACGGCACCTGTCACCCCGTTCATCGAGGTGCTCAGGAAACCGGGCGTCAGCAGGCCGGGAATGCCGTTGGCGAGCACCGTCCAAATGACTGAGACGAGCGGGAGCAGTGCCACGAGGAAGGCGCCGACAACCAGCGAGGTCATCATTTTGTCGGTGGCCTTGCGGCGGCCTTCAACCAGGGCTGCGCTGGTGACGTTTCCGGCGGCAAACAAGACGGCGGAAAGCACTGCCCAGCCAAAGACGTGGAAGCCGATGAGGGCCATGAGCGCGGCGGCCACAACGATGGCACTGACGGCGATCACATAGGGGGTGTAGCGCGGGAGGTGGCCGCGGGTCAGCGCGGAGCGCTTGCGTTCGGTCATGAGCGTGGCCATCAGTTGGCTCCCGAGAATTCTTTGTGGCGGTTGATGATCCATCGGGCAACCATGTTGACCACCAGGGTGATGAGGAAGAGCACGAGGCCGGCCGCGATGAGTTCGTGCATGCGCAGGCCAAAGGCTTCGGGGAAGTTCAGGGCGATCTCGGCGGCAATCGTTTGGTTGCCGGAACGGATCAGGGACGCGATCAACGGTCCGGAGGAAAGGACCAGTGCCACGGCCATGGTCTCACCAAGCGCCCGACCCAGTCCCAGCATGACGGCGCTGATGATGCCGCCACGGGCAAAGGGAAGAACAGCCATGCGGATCATTTCCCAGCGGGTGGCACCCAACGCCAACGCCGCTTCCTGGTGCAGCATGGGTGCCTGCAGGAAAATCTCCCGGGTGAGTGAAGCAATGATGGGCAGCACCATGACTGCCAGCACAATGCCCGCAGTCAAAATGGTCTTGCCAGTGCCCGACGCGGGACCGCCGAAGATCGGGATCCAGCCGGCGTTCTCGGCCAGCCAGGCGTAAGGTCCCTTCAGCGAGGACGCCAGGAAGCTGGCACCCCAGGCGCCGTAAATGACTGACGGGATGGCTGCCAGGAGGTCCACCACATAGCCCAGTCCCCGGGCGAGGCCGCGGGGGGCATAGTGGGAGATGAACAAGGCCACTGCCACGCCAATGGGCGTGGCGATGAGCAGGGCGATCGTGGCTGCGATCAGCGTGCCAATGACAATCGGGAAGATGTAGGCGAAGAACCCCTCGCCCCCGGTGATCTCGGATGACGGCGCGCCAAAGGTCGGCATGGCCTGAACAACGAGGAACAGGGCCACGGCAAGCAGCACAGCAACAATCAGGGCACCGGCGGCCAAAGCCGCACCGGAGAAAACCTTGTCTCCGATGCGGCCTGTCCCGGCTTGCCCAACTCCTGCTTTGGGTTTGAGCTTTGTGGTGGACAATCTAGTGCTTTCTACTGATGATTACTTGGCGACGCTGATGGAGTCGATCGAGGCCTTGGCCTTGGTCGCCAGTTCGGCGGACAACGGTGCGCTCTTGGCGGCGTCCGCTGACTGCTTCTGACCTTCATCGCTGAGGACAAAGCCGCCAAATGCCTTGACCAGGTCCGCAGTGGCTGCGTCCGGGTAGCTGGCGCAGAACACGCCGTAGGAAACCAGGATTGCGGGGTAGGCCCCGGCAACCGTGGTCTTGCGGTCCAGCTTCAGGGAGAGGTCGTTGGCCGAGCGGCCTTCAACTACGGTGGCTGCGTCGACTGCCTTGGCGGCTGCCTCTGCGGTGACGGGCACGAAGGAGTCGCCAACCTTCAGTTCAGCCTTGCCCAATGCGTCGGTCACGGCCGAGTCATCGGCGTAGGTGATGGCGCCGGCGGTCTCGGTGACAGTCTTGACGACCCCTGAGGTGCCCTTGGCGTTTTCGCCCGGCAGTGCGGCGGGCCAGTCACCTGACTTCTCATCCGTCCAAACCGTCTCGGCTGCTGCCGCGAGGTAGTCGGTGAAGTTCTCGGTGGTGCCCGAGTTGTCCGAGCGGTGCACGGGCGTGATGGCCAGGTCCGGCAGGGTTGCATCCGGGTTGGCAGCCTTGATGGCTTCGTCGTTCCAGTTCGTGATGTCGCCGCGGAAGATCTTCGCGATGGTGTCGGCGTCGAGCTTGAGTGCCTTGACACCCTCAACATTGAACGCGACGGCGATCGGTGAGATGTACCAGGGGACGTTGATGGCGCCGTCGGGGCCGCACTTTTCCTGGGCGGAGACGAGCTCTTCGTCCTTCAGGTAGGCATCCGAGCCGGCAAACTGCACGGCGCCTGCGATGAGGGCCTTGCGTCCTGCGCCCGAGCCTTCAGGGGAGTACTGGATCTTGGCTTCGGGGTTGCCGGACTCAAAGCCGGCCTTCCAGGCCTCCATGGCTGCGGAGATGGAGCTTGCGCCCGTTCCGGTCAGCGTGCCGGTGGCGGAGGGGCCGGCGTTTGCCGAATTTGATGCGCCGTTGCCGGCGTCCACGACTGCGTCGGTGCCGCAAGCTGTCAGTGCCAATGCGCCGACAGTGAGAACTGCTGCCACGCGGCCAATGTGAAGTGCCTTCACGCTTTTTACCTCTTCGATGGGTGTCTTTGGATTTCGTACTCCTTGAGCGTAGGAGCAGCAGATGAAGCGACACCCCGCACTAGGTGAACGGAAGGTTAACGCTGCGGGGATTCTTTGAATTCAAGCGCGACGCCGGTCACAAACCAGCCGCTTTTGCGGCACCATGCGCCTTCCCAAGACGCGAGTGGCACGGAAACTTGAGGCAGCTCACAGGAATATTGCTTGCCCCGCAGCAGGCACATATATATAGTTGACATACATCAACTAATAATCTGTCACTTTTTGGAGCCATTTTGTCCCGCACACCCACAACCGCAAAGACCGCCCCCGGGCTGTCCGAATCGGGCATGACCCACCGCCAGGTGATGCAGTCACTGACAGGCCTGCTCATGGGCATGTTCGTCTCAATCCTCGCCGGAACCGTTGTCTCCACCTCGCTTCCTGTCATCCTCTCGGATTTGCACGGCAGCCAGACGGCCTACACCTGGGTCGTCACTGCCACCCTGCTGGCCACCACGATTTCAACCCCCATCTGGGGCAAGCTGGCCGACCTGTCCGACCGCAAACTGCTGTTGCAGCTGTCCCTGCTGGTGTTTGTGATCGCCTCGGCCATCGCCGGCTTCTCGCAGGACACGTCGATGCTCATCACCATGCGCGTCTTCCAGGGGCTGGGTGCCGGCGGTTTGACGGCACTGACCCAGATCGTCATGGCCGACATCATTTCCCCGCGTGAGCGCGGCAAGTACATGGGCTTGTTCGGCGCCGTCATGGCCCTGGGCACCGTCGGCGGACCATTGATTGGCGGCTTTATCACCGACGCCATCAACTGGCGCTGGAACTTCTTCGTGGCCCTGCCCTTTGCTGCCGTCGCCATCATCTTGATTCAAAAGACCCTCCATCTCCCGGTTCAGCCCAAGCGCAAGGTCTCCATTGACTACGCCGGCATTGCACTGCTTTCTTCCGGTGTCTCGCTGCTCTTGATCTGGGTGTCCCTGGCCGGGAGCCAGTTCGACTGGGCCAGCACAGCCACCCTGCTGATGGTCGGCGGCGCCGTCGTGGCCCTGGTTGCCTTCGTCATCGTGGAGCTCAAGGCTGCCGAACCGATCATTCCCCTGACCATGTTCAGGAACCGCACGTTCACGCTCTCAGTGGTCGCGTCCATCTCCGTCGGTGTGTCGATGTTCGGCACCTCCGTCTTCCTGGCCCAGTACATGCAGCTGGCCCGCGGCGCCAACGCCACCCAGTCGGGGCTGATGACCATCCCGATGATGGCAGGACTGCTGATCATCTCCACGGTTGCCGGGGCAATGATCTCCAAGTACGGCAAGTGGAAAGCCATCATGGTCATCGGCTCGGTGCTCCAATTGGTGGGCCTGTACCTTCTTGGCACCATCCACTACGACACCAACTTCGTGCTGGTCTCCGTCTACATGTTCCTGCTCGGTGCTGGCTTGGGCATGGTCATGCAGAACCTGGTGCTGATAGTTCAAAACGCCGTGACCCCGGCCGAGATCGGCGTGGCAAGCTCCGGCATCGCATTCTTCCGTTCCCTCGGCGGAACGATCGGCGTCTCGGTCCTGGGCGCCCTCATGGGCACCAAGGTGGTGGAACTGATGTCCGGCAAGTCAGCCGAACTGCAGGCCGCCATCGCCGGACTTGGCGAGAAGGGCAAGGACATTGGTGCGGCCCTCGCCAGCGGCAGCATCCCCTCTGTCCACGGGCTGCCGGATTCGGTGCGCACCATCATCGAATCCAGTTACGGTGACTCCGTGGCCTTCGTCTTCATGGTCGCGGCGCCCCTGAGCATCCTCACCATCCTGGCCGTGGCCTTCATGCCCAACCTGGAGCTGAGCAGCCAGACCCGCGACGAGCGCGAGAAGAGCGATGCCGCAGCCAGTGCCGGCCTGAACCGGGAACTGGCAGCCGAGCAGAATCTCGTTGACGTCAGCGAGGCCCTCGTGGCTGTCACTCCCGGTCCGGCCGCGACTTCCGCCCTCGACACCGCCGGTGGGCTTGAGCCCGAAGACGCCGGGGTGCGGAACTGACATGAGCCGCGCCAACGACCCCCTTGAGCTGCCCCCGCCCGAACCTGCAACCGGCCAGGACCTGTCCGGCGCCATTGCCGACGTCGAAAAGCAGTTCGGCATCATGGTCGTCAAGGCCCGCAACAGCATCAGGAAGCGGGCCGCAGCCATCCATCCGGAACTGCAGCCGATGGGCTACAAGGTGCTCACCATCCTGGCCAGGTCGGGCCCGGCCCAGCAGGTGGCGCTCGCGCAGGAGATGGCCGCAGACAAGGCCGTCATGAGCCGCACCATCAAGCAGCTCGAGGAGCTCGGCCTGGTCAACCGCATCGCGGACCCCAGCGACGGCAGGGCCATGTTGGTGGACATGACAGCCGACACGCATGCACGGTACGACGCTTCACTGTCGGACGCCCACCGCCTGCTGCACAACCGGCTGGCAACGTGGGATGCCGAGGAGGTCCGCCGTTTCGCAGACCTTCTTGGCCGCTTGAACGGCAGCCTGGACTGAGGCACCACCTGATGCCCCTGCAGTCCTGCAGTTCCCTGTCCGGCTCTGGCATAGACTGGTGCCCATGCCAGAGCTCGACAGGCCCGCCAAAACAGTCATTTTCCTGAAGCGGCGCGCCCGATTGGGTTTGCGCCGCAGCTGGAATTCGGTGCTCCAGGCCCTGATGATGGCCGTCTGCGCGGTGGCCGCCTATTACTTCTCCGAAATTGTCCTGGGCCACCAGGGTCCGTTGTTTGCCGCGACGAGCGCCATTATCGCGCTGGGGTTTACACGGGATCCACGCTTGCGCCGCGTGCTTGAAGTGGGGCTTGGCTGCACCATCGGCATTGCCGTAGGCGACATGCTGCTGCACTGGCTTGGCTCCGGCATTTGGCAGGCCGCCCTGGTGCTTTTCCTGTCGATCCTGCTGGCACGGTTCCTCGACAGCGGCATTATTTTCACCACCCAGCTGGCCCTGCAGTCCCTTCTGGTCGTGTTGCTGCCAATTCCCGACGGCGGCCCCTTCACCCGCAGCCTGGACGCCATCGTGGGCGGTTGTTTTGCCCTGGCAGCAACATTCCTGGTGCCCAGGGATCCCCGCCGCGAACCCAAGGATGACCTCAAGGAAGTCCTGGGCGAACTGTCCTTGGTGCTGCGTGAATGTGCCTCCGCCTTGTCATACAACGATTCAACGACCGCCTGGCACGCCCTTGTCCGCGCCCGCAGCCAGCAGCCGCGGATCGACTCCATGCGCCAAGGTTTGCGCGCCTCGGTTGAAATTGCCAGGCTGTCCCCGGTGTACAGGCGGCACCTGCAGGAAGTTGAGGGCCTGACGAAGCTGATGGTCCATGTGGACTACGCCATGCGTTCAAGCCGCGTCCTGGCCCGGCGGCTGGCAAGTGTGATCAACAATGCGGCACTTTCGGACTCCGGCACCGTGCACCTTGCCGAGGCCCTGAGCGGGACGGCGGGGGCGGTGGATGAGCTGGCCGCCGCCTTGTCCGACACAACGTCCCGGCCCTCACTGAGCCATGCCCGGGATTCCCTGGCCGACATTGCCATCCGGCTGCACCCGGGCGCATTGGAGATCACGCGCATGGAGGGTGAGGCCGTCGTGCTGCTGTTCCGCACACTCATGGTGGACCTTTTGGAGACAGCCAAGATGGACCCCTCCGAGGCCAGGGCGCTGCTGCCGAAACTCTAGTTGCTGCACCGGCGGGAGATGTAAACACGGCCCGGCGGCCAGCGGTGCGGCAGACGCCAGTGTCGGTGCCCGGCGATAGGGTTGAACCATGGCAACAAAGACCGCAAAGACCGCAAAGGCGAACGCCGGGCAAAACTTCCGCTGCACCGAATGCGGCTGGACCGCCGTCAAATGGGTGGGACGCTGTGGCGAATGCCAGGCGTGGGGCACCCTGGATGAAATCGGGACAGTTGTCGTCAGGACAACGGCTGCCACAACGGTGGTGAACCCCGCCCAGCTGATCTCCGAGGTGGACGCCTCCCAGGCCGCCCACAATCTCACCGGCGTGCCCGAGCTCGACCGCGTTTTGGGCGGCGGCATGGTCCCCGGCGCCGTAATCCTGCTGGCGGGAGAACCCGGCGTCGGAAAATCCACGCTGCTGCTGGACGTGGCCGCAAAATTTGCCCGCAACGACCATGGGCGGGAACCGAAAAAAGTGCTGTACCTGACGGGCGAGGAATCCGCCGCCCAGGTGAAGCTGCGCGCGGAACGCATTGGCGCCGTTGCCGAAACCCTGTACCTCGGCGCCGAAACAGACCTCGGCACGGCCCTTGGCCAGGTTGAGGCGGTGCAGCCGGCCCTGCTGATTGTCGACTCGGTGCAGACCTTCAGCAGCGCCATGATTGACGGCAGCGCCGGCGGGGTGTCACAGGTGCGGGAGGTCGCGGCGTCGCTCATTGCTGCGGCCAAGCGCCTGAACATGACAACCCTGCTGGTCGGGCATGTGACCAAGGACGGTTCCATTGCCGGGCCCCGCCTCCTTGAGCACCTGGTCGACGTCGTCTGTCAGTTCGACGGCGAACGCCACTCCCGCCTGCGCCTGCTGCGTGCGGTAAAGAACAGGTATGGCCAAACGGACGAGGTCGGCTGCTTTGACCTAACCGACGACGGCATTGAGGGCCTGGCCGATCCCAGCGGGCTGTTCACCTCCAGGACGAACCAGGCGGTGTCCGGAACCTGCATCACCGTGACCATGGAAGGGCGCCGGCCCCTGCTTGCCGAGGTTCAGGCCCTGCTGACCCCGGCGTTGGGTTCCCAGCCCCGGCGGACTGTGAGCGGCCTGGATTCCACGCGCATTGGCATGCTGCTTGCCGTGCTGCAGCAGCGGGCCGGGCTGCGCCTGGATGCCGACGACAGCTATGTGGCCACCGTCGGCGGGGCCAGGTTGAGCGAGCCGGCCATGGACCTGGCGGTGGCCATGGCCATTGTTTCAGCCAAGACCAACAATCCTGTCCACAGCAAAATGGTTGCGTTTGGCGAGGTGGGGCTGGCCGGTGAGGTCCGTCCCGTGCCCGGCATCAACCAGCGCATTCACGAGGCCAGCCGCCTCGGCTACTCCTACGCGCTTGTCCCGCGCAGCGCGGCAGGCCCCGGCGCGATCCCGCCCGATTTCACCGTAAAGGAGATTGAACACATCGCCGAAGCCACCGAACTCATCCTCCACGGCACCCCTGAGCCCCACCGCAGCTGAGCTGCCAAGGGTTCCGCGGTCCCAAGATACCGGCCAGTAGTGGCCGGTATCGGGCCTAATTGGCCAATTGGACAAAGCCGCCCTGTCCAATTGGCCAAGCCAGCCCATGGATCCGCGGATTTCCCACTATTATGGGCATTGGTACTCGCGCGGATTCCCGTGCTTGAAAAGAAGGATCCTCCATGCTTCGCAGTCCCGAAGAGGCCCTGAAGGCCACTCTCGCCCGTGTCGCGCCGGGAACCCAGCTGCGTGACGGGCTGGAACGCATTCTTCGCGGGCGCACGGGGGCACTGATTGTGCTCGGTTCAGACAGGACCATTGAGAGCCTGTGCTCCGGCGGTTTTGAAATTGGCATAGATTTTGCCGCCACAAGCTTGCGTGAACTGGCGAAAATGGACGGCGCCATCGTGTGCGACCGGGACGTCACCAAAATCCTGCGCGCAGCCGTCCAGCTGGTGCCGGACCCCAGCATTGAAACCCAGGAGTCGGGCACCCGCCACCGCACGGCCGAACGCGTCGCCATCCAGACCGGGGTGCCGGTGGTTTCGGTCAGCCAGTCAATGCAGATCATTGCCCTCTACGTTGACGGCCTGCGCTACGTCCTGGAAGGTTCAGAGAAAGTCCTGGCCCGCGCCAACCAGGCCCTGGCCCCCCTGGAACGCTACCGTGCCCGCCTCGACCAGGTGACAAGCTCGCTCTCGGCGCTGGAGATCGAGGCAATGGTCACCGTCCGGGACGTGGCCGTCACCTTGCAACGCCATGAAATGGTGCGCAGGATTTCAGAGGAAATCGCCCAGTACGTCCTTGAACTCGGTGTTGACGGACGACTGCTCTCCCTGCAACTGGAAGAGCTGTCAACCACCCGCGGTTCGGGTGCCGACATGGTCATCCGCGACTACACAAACCCCGGCTCAACCGATGTTGAAGGCGCCGTGGCAGCCCTGCAGGAGATCGACCAGGCTGACCTGATTGATCTGGGCCTCATTGCGGGCGTCGTGGGCCTGACCAGCGGCAACGATTCCCTCGACGCCATCATCCAGCCCCGCGGCTACCGTTTGGTGTCGGGCCTGAAGGCGGTGCCCCGCGCAGTTGCCGGACGCCTCGTCGACCACTTTGGCGGCCTGCAGAATTTGATGGCGGCCACCATTGACGAGCTGATGATGGTTGACGGCATTGGGGAGCTGCGTGCACGCAATGTCCGTGAGGGCTTGTCCCGCATCGCCGAGGCCAGCCTGCTGGACCGCTTCCTTTAAACCGCGGCCCAAGGCGGCGGCGCCGCGGGAATCACTGCAGCGTGAAGGTGACCTTGTCACTTGACCATTTGCCGAGGGTTGCCACAAACGCGTATGTTGCCCCGCCTCGTCCGGGCTGGCTCTCTACTTTGGCGCATTCGGGGGCGTTGCGGTTGACCTTCCAGACAAGGTTTGCGGACTCGGAGGCCCCCGGCGCCAGGTTCTTCACCAGGTCTGTGGGGTCCAGCTGGCAGTTCTTGGAGTTGAAGATGATGTCATCGCCGCTGGTGATTTGATACTGCATTTGGCTGGTGCCCACGTTGATGTCGCAGGGTGCCTTGCCGGCGTTGGTCACGCGCAGGGTCAGGACGGGCGACTCTTCCGGCCCGTAGGCGGGCTTGTCGACGGCTGCCGCCACCTTGATGCCTGCTTCATCGCACACGGCCGACGGCGGCGTGCCGGCTTTCGCCGCCGACTTGGCTTTCGCGGTGCTGCCGTTGGCGCCCGGCCCGGTCCCGGCGTCGTTGTTGGCACCACCGCCGCCAAAGAGCCCTCCAACGAAGAATCCGCCGGCCACAAGTCCGCCGATGACAAGCAGGACCAAAATTGCAGCCACCAACCGGCGCCGGCGGTACACCTTTGCCGAAACGCGTGGCTTGGGGGCAGGCACGGAGGAGGGCGTCCTGCCCGCTCCGGAATTCCCTGTAGTGCCCACGCCCCAAGCTTAGCCAAGGCTTGGGCCGGCCACGGCAAACCACGCCGCCGCAGTCACTGTGTGATGCACGTCAGCGCCGGCCGGAAGGTGCCCGGCACGGCGGACGCGGCACGGCTGCCCGCTACTGGCGCAACATCATGGTTCCGGGCTGGCTGTTCCAGATGCGGTCCCAAACACACCAGAGGGGCCCGGCCCATCACTGCTCGACGCGTCACCCGGCACCCCGCCTGTTGGGGCCGGGACGGTCGTTCCCGGCTCCGGGGCAGACCCCTGGCAGCCGGCCAGGGTGGCTGCGACCGTGAGCATGGAGCGAAGGTGCCGCTTTTTCATGTTGGCCATTCCTGTTCGTTCGTGAGTGACAATTGTCGTGGCCGGAACGAGTCGGAGGTGTGGCGGTTGAGAAGGGCCCCAGCGGTCCAGCCAAGTCCATCCTGCCATCTGGCGGCAGGGCCATTAAGCAGGAAAAACCGGAACGGCATGCGCCCGGCAAGGAGTGTGGATCGTGTGTGGGTAGACTGTCACGGGCAGCAGCTGGAAGACCCAGGAGGTCTTTGCCCGCCGTGTGGGCATGGACCGCTCGTACATCAGCGGACTCGAACGCGGATGCCGCAACCCCACGCTGGACGCCATCGCCAGACTCGCCGACGGGCTGGGTGTCCATCCGGCAGACTTGCTCAAGAGCCAATCCACGGTTCCACGGCCGCCCGCGGGGCAGGCGGCCGGCTGACCCGCGAGTTACGCCGCATTCCAAACTCCGAAGCGTCCCCGCCCTTCGCTCCGCCCAGCCGACCAGCAGCCCACTGCCAAAGGAAACCCATGCCCCGCCCAGCTTTGCCCAACGTGCCCCACAGCGTCCTGCACGCACGCGTCACCGAGTGGTTCCAGCGCGAGGCGCGGGACCTGCCGTGGCGCGGCGGCTGCTCGGCATGGGGCGTCCTTGTCAGCGAGATCATGCTCCAACAGACTCCCGTGGTGCGCGTTCAGCCAGTGTGGGAGGAATGGCTGGAGCGCTGGCCAACACCGGCGGCTTTTGCGGCCGCGCCGGCCGCCGACGTGCTGCGTGCGTGGGGCAGGCTTGGCTATCCGCGCCGGGCACTGCGCCTGCACTCGGCCGCGGCGGAAATCGTTGAAAAGCATGGCGGGGCTGTGCCGGACAACTATGACGAGCTGTTGGAGCTCCCCGGAGTGGGTACGTATACGGCCGCGGCCGTTGCCGCGTTTGCCTTTGGCCGGCGCACCACTGTTGTCGACACCAACATCCGCCGCGTCCATGCCCGGCTTGTCATCGGCCAGGCCCTGCCTGCACCGGCACTGACGGCGGCCGAAATGACCCTGGCTGCCGGGCTGCTGCCCGAAGACCGCGACGGGTCGGTGCAATGGAACGCCGCAGTCATGGAACTGGGTGCGCTGATTTGCACCGCCCGCAGCCCGAAGTGCAACGACTGCCCGGTCCTGGACAAGTGCGCCTGGATAGCCGCTGGCCAGCCCGAACCAAGCTACATTCCCAAGGGGCAGCCTTGGGCGGGCACCGACAGGCAGGTTCGCGGCGCCGTCATGGCGGTCCTGCGCGCGGCCAGCTCCCCCGTCCACGCGGACCTGCTGTGGGATGCTGAAGCCGCCGCTTTGCACACGGAGGTGTCGAAGGAACTGGGGAAGCTGCACGCCCTCAACACGCACGCTCCGCAGCTCGAGCGCGCCCTTGCCGGCCTGGTGGCCGACGGCCTGGCCCAGATTTCAAAAGCGGGTTATCAGCTGCCCGGATAGCGGTGACCGGGCCCGTACAAGCTCGGCCAGCGGCAGGGCTCAGAGTTCCCCGAAGCCCGCCTCGACCTCGGTGCGGACCAGGTCCACGGCCCGTTGCGCCTCCGGGCCCGTCGCCGACACGTTCAGCTCGGCGCCCTGGGCCGCCCCGAGGGTCATCAACATCATGACCGACTGCCCGTCCACGCCATTGATCTCAATCTCAACGTCCATGGCGCCCAGCTCCCGGGCCAGAACGGCGGCCGGCCGGGCATGCAGGCCCATGGGGTTGATCAAGGTGACGACCGCCTGCACGGAATCTTCGCCCCCGCCGCCGGTTTCAACACCGGGTTCGACGGCGGACACCGTGGCTGCCGCTGCCTGCGCACCTGCCGGGGCCCCGCCGCCGGCTGCGCCCGGGTGCAACGCCGTCTCGGCGGCCTTGCACACAACGTCAAGGGAGGCACCCGACTGGGCCGCTACGGCCGCCGCCACGGCGCCTTCCACCAAGGGGGCGTCGGCGAGCAGCACGTTCTCGGGGCTGCCCAGGAATTCCAGCGCCGATTCGGCAGTCATGACTGCCGAGCCGAGGTCGGTGAGAACCACGGCCCCGTCGCCGGTATCTGCCAGCCCCAGCGCCGTCATGACCTTTTCCAGGGAAGTCCCGATGCCGCCGTCGTCCATGCCACCGGCAGGAACCAGGACAACTGTGGGTGCCATTTGTGCGGCAAGTTCCACGACGCCCGCGGCGAGCTGGGCGCTGTGCGAGACGATGACCAGGCCGACGCTCATGCGTCCGCCCCGGCGGCTTGTGCGGCTGCGCGCAGGATGAGGGCTGAGGAGGCGGCGCCCGGGTCGCGATGGCCGATGGCCCGCTCCCCCAGGTAGCTTGCGCGGCCCTTTCGCGCGATGAGGGGGTCCGTGGCGACGGCACCGGCCTCGGCGGCCGTCGCCGCGGCAGCCAGCACTTCCGCCGGGGCGGCTCCGGACGCAGACGCCGACGCCGCAGCGTCAACGGCGGGAGTCCAGGCGTCAATCATGGTTTTCTCACCCACGGCTGCCTTCCCGCGGGCCACCACGCCGTCGCGGGCTGCCGCCAGTGCTGTTGCAAGTGTGGCCGCATCAAGTTCGTCGGCATCCCCGGCCGCCGTGGCCGCGCGCAGGAAAGCGGTCCCATAGAGCGGTCCGGCCGCCCCGCCCACCTTTGACATCAACGTCATGGCGGCAAGCTTGAAGGCTGCACCCGGGGTGGCGGGCGGTTCGGCGTCGAGCTTTTCAAGGATGGCGCTGAAACCGCGGTCCAGGTTTTCGCCGTGGTCGCCGTCGCCTATGGCACGGTCCAGTTCGCTCAGCGCAACCCGGTTTTCGGCCACCACCGCTGCACTTCGGCGCAGCCAGTCGGCGGCCCAGGCAGCATCAAGTGTTGTGTTTGGCATTTACATCCCCCATCGCAAAGCCGGCGTGTTCACGGGAGCGTCCCACAGCTCGGTCAATTCATCGTCAAGGCGCAGCACCGAAATGGAGCAGCCCTGCATCTCCAGCGCCGTAATGTAGTTGCCCACGAGGGAGCGCTCCACCACCAGGCCGGCTGCCTCAAGGACCTTGGCCGCGTGCCGGTACACAATGTACAGCTCGCTGGCAGGGGTGCCGCCCATGCCATTGACAAACAGCAGCACCTTATCCCCCGGGCTCGTCTTGAGGTCGCTCAGGATCGGCTCCAGCAGGCGCTCGGTGATCCCGTCGGCATTCTCCATGGGGATCTTGTGGCGGCCCGGTTCGCCGTGGATGCCAATCCCGATCTCGATCTCGTTGTCGGCCAGTTCAAAGCTGGGCACGCCGGCGTGGGGGACGGTGCAGGCGGAGAGGGCCACACCCATGCTGCGGACGTTGTCGTTGACCCTGTTGCCAATGTCGGCAACACCGGCCAGGTCGTCGCCGCGCTCGGCGGCGGCCCCGGCAATCTTCTCCACCAGGACGGTGCCCGCCACGCCGCGCCGGCCGGCGGTGTACAGCGAATCTTCCACGGCGACGTCGTCGTTCACCAGGACGGTGCGCACGGAAACGCCTTCGGCCTCCACCATTTCGGCTGCCGTCTCAAAGTTGAGGACGTCACCTGTGTAATTTTTCACGATATGCACGACGCCGGCACCAGCGTTCGCGGCGAGGGTCGCAGGAATGATCTGGTCAGGCGTGGGCGAGGTGAACATGGCGCCGGGGACGGCCGCGTCGAGCATGCCGAACCCCACATAGCCGGCGTGCAGTGGTTCGTGGCCGCTGCCGCCTCCGGAAATCAAGCCAACCTTGCCTTCGCGCGGCGCATCCTTGCGCGTGACGTACAGCGGGTCGGAGTTTACTTTTACATGGCCGGCATGTGCCTGGCCGAACCCCTCGACAGATTCATCGACAACTGTTTTGGGATCATTGATGAGCTTTTTCATGGCGAAACCCTCCGAATCACACAACGTTTATTTGTGGGCGCCTCATTGCGGTCCCCCTCTGAACACTACCCGGGAGAGTTCCCCACTGGTAGGGCGGGCAGGGTCCGGATCATGCGCGTGTTGCCCAGGGTGTTTGGCTTGACCCGGGCCAGGTCAAGGAACTCGGCAATGCCCTCATCGGCGGACCGCAGCAGTTCCGAGTAGACGGCAGGGTCGACGGCGCTCTGGTCGGCCATCACCGTGAAGCCGTTGCGCACGAAGAAGTCCACTTCAAAGGTCAGGCAGAACACGCGGTCGACTCCCAGCACCTGCGCGTTCTCGAGCAGTTTCTCCAAGAGCGCACGGCCCACCCCTTTGCTGCGCCACTCATCGCTGGTGGCCAGTGTCCGGATCTCAGCCAGGTCCTCCCACATGACGTGCAGCGCCCCGCAGCCAACGGTTCGCCCGTCGATCTCGGCGATGAGGAATTCCTGGATGGCCTCAAAGTAGGTGACGGATTCCTTGGTGATCAAGATCCGCTTTTCGGCCAGTGGCGCAACCAGGTCCTTGATCGCGTGGACGTCGGAGGTGCGGGCGGGCCTGAGGACAATGGTGGGGGCGGTATCGGCAGTCACCGTTTCAGTCTATGACGCCCGCTCTGCGTTTCCGGAACCGGCGGGCAACACGCCCTCCTCGGCCTTGGCAAATTTCGCCAGCTGCAATCTGCCGTGCACCACCGACACCGGCCAAAGCAGTATCCACGCATACATGGCCCACACCGGATCCACGAATGCCACGGGAATCGAGAGCACAAACACCACCCATACCGGATCGGCGCCGTGCAGAATCAGGCGATACAGCGGACCGTCCACCCATTCGTGCATCAATCCGGCGTTGTAGGCGTGCCGCCAGGTCCAGCTTCCGGTCAGGACCAGTCCGGCAACTGTGAGCGCGTACAGGACGGGCGGCCAGGTTGTTGTGGGCCCGCCCTGGAACAACATCGACGTTGGCACCGGCAGGAACACCACGAAGAAGAGCATCCACAGATTGCCCACCTGCAGTTTCCCGTCATAGGCGTTGATGCCATTGAACCTGCGGTGGTGCGACAGCCAGGCGCGTCCCACAAGGACAAAGCTCAGGATGAATGCCGCAAGTGACGGGATCCTGTCAAGCAGCATCTCGTTGAATCCGTCGCGGGTGATGTCTGCCGGCAGGTCCGGCAGCTTCAGGTCAAGGGCCAGCAACGTCATGGCGATGGCAAATACGGCATCGCTGAAGAACATTGTCCGTTCCGTGTCTTTGCCCCGATCCAGGCGGCGGGCGTGTGCCAGCACCCCGCGCGCGTCCGAAGTCCTGCCTTTTCCCGCGAACTTGTTCACAGTTTCCAAGCTACGGGGCGAACGGCCGCCCCGCCAGCCCCGGGCCGGAATTCAGGGCTCCATGGCCCGCGGCCCGCGGCACCACAAACACAGCACCCGCTACAAATGCGAAGGGCGCCCAACCCTTTCAGGTTGTGCGCCCTTCGCCGTGCGTTAGTGCATTACTTCAGTACAGCGTTGCTTCATGATGCCGAGGCTGTGATTGCTTCCGGGATGGTCGGCTTGGCCGTGCCCACAAATGTGAACTTGGCGTCGTCCCCCTCGCCCTCAACTCCAACGGTGACGATGTCGCCGTCCTTGAGTTCGCCGAACAAGATCTTCTCGGACAGGTGGTCCTCGATCTCGCGCTGGATCGTGCGGCGCAGCGGCCGGGCGCCCATGGCGGGATCGTAACCCTTGGTGGCGAGCAGGACCTTGGCTGCGGGCGTGAGCTCAATGCCCATGCCCTTGTCAGCCAGGCGGCCCTCCAAGCGGGCAATCATCAGGTCGACGATCTCGATGATCTCTTCCTGTGTCAGCTGCGGGAACACGACCACGTCATCAACACGGTTCAGGAACTCGGGGCGGAAGTGCTGCTTGAGCTCTTCCGTGACCCGGGCCCGCATCCGGTTGTAGCCGGTCTGCGTGTCCGAACCCGACTGGAAGCCGGTGGCGATCGACTTGGAGATGTCGCGCGTTCCCAAGTTGGTCGTCATGATGATGATGGTGTTCTTGAAGTCAACAACACGGCCCTGGCTGTCGGTCAGGCGGCCGTCTTCAAGGATCTGCAACAAGGAGTTGAACAGGTCGGCGTGCGCCTTTTCAACCTCATCGAAGAGCACCACGGAGAACGGACGACGGCGGACCTTCTCGGTCAGCTGGCCACCTTCTTCGTAGCCAACATAGCCGGGAGGGGCACCGAAGAGTCGGGAGACTGTGTGCTTCTCCGAGTATTCGGACATGTCCAGCGTGATGAGCGCGTCTTCGTCGCCGAACAAGAACTCGGCGAGGGCCTTGGCCAGTTCGGTCTTGCCAACACCCGTGGGGCCGGCGAAGATGAACGAGCCACCGGGACGCTTGGGATCCTTCAACCCCGAGCGCGTGCGGCGGATGGCCTGCGAAATGGACTTGATGGCCTCATTCTGGCCAATCACGCGCTTGTGAATTTCGTCTTCCATCTTCAGCAGACGCGTGGACTCGGCCTCAGTCAGCTTGAAGACCGGGATGCCGGTGGAGTTGGCAAGGACTTCCGCGATCAGTTCCTCGTCGACCTCGGAAATCTCATCCAGTCCGCCGGACTTCCACAGGCGTTCCTTGTCTGCACGGGCGGTGATGAGCTTCTGCTCGTCATCGCGCAGCGCAGCCGCACCCTCGAAGTCCTGGGCGTCAATGGCGTCTTCCTTGCGCTTCTTCACTTCCGCAATTTCGCCGTCCATTGCCTTGAGCTCCGGCGGGGCGGTCATGCGGCGGATGCGCAAACGTGCGCCAGCCTCATCGATCAGGTCGATGGCCTTGTCCGGGAGGAAGCGGTCCGAGATGTACCTGTCAGCCAGCGTTGCCGCAGCTGTCAGGGCACCGTCGGTGATGGACACGCGGTGGTGGGCTTCGTAACGGTCGCGCAGGCCCTTGAGGATCTCAATGGTCAGCGGAACGGTGGGCTCGGGCACCTGGATGGGCTGGAAACGGCGCTCAAGCGCAGCATCCTTCTCAATGTGCTTGCGGTACTCGTCCAGCGTGGTGGCACCGATGGTCTGCAGCTCGCCCCGGGCCAGCATTGGCTTCAGGATCGAGGCAGCGTCGATGGCGCCCTCGGCGGCACCGGCACCCACAAGCGTGTGGATCTCATCGATGAACAAGATGATGTCCCCGCGGGTGCGGATTTCCTTGAGAACCTTCTTCAGGCGTTCCTCAAAGTCACCACGGTACCGGGAACCGGCCACCAGGGAGCCGAGGTCAAGGGTGTAGAGCTGCTTGTCCTTGATGGTTTCGGGCACGTCTCCGCGCACGATGGCCTGGGCCAACCCCTCAACCACCGCGGTCTTGCCCACGCCGGGCTCACCGATAAGAACAGGGTTGTTCTTGGTGCGGCGGGAGAGGATCTGCATGACGCGTTCCATCTCATGCTCGCGCCCAATGACAGGGTCCAGCTTGTTTTCACGCGCAGCCTGGGTCAGGTTCCGGCCAAACTGGTCCAGCACCACAGAGCCGGCGGGCTGGCCTTCGGGCTGCCCGCCGCCACTGGCCACAGGCTCTTTGCCCTGGTAGCCGGAGAGCAGCTGGATGACCTGCTGGCGCACACGGCCCAGATCGGCACCAAGCTTCACCAGCACCTGGGCGGCAACGCCTTCGCCTTCACGGATCAGCCCCAGCAGGATGTGCTCGGTGCCAATGTAGTTGTGGCCCAGTTGTAGCGCCTCACGCAGTGAAAGTTCAAGAACCTTCTTGGCGCGCGGTGTGAACGGGATGTGACCGCTGGGGGCCTGCTGTCCCTGTCCAATAATTTCCTGGACCTGTTCCCGGACACCGTCAAGGGAAATGTTCAAGGACTCCAGGGCCTTGGCGGCAACACCTTCACCCTCGTGGATGAGGCCGAGCAGAATGTGCTCAGTGCCAATGTAATTGTGGTTGAGCATGCGGGCCTCTTCTTGGGCCAGCACAACAACACGTCGGGCTCGATCAGTAAATCGCTCAAACATTTCGCCACACTCCTCTTACTGCGTACTTTGATGCTACGCAGTGCCCGGCCATTATGGGGGCGTGTTCGCCACAGGGGAAATAGCAAGTTTGCATCCGGGCGGAAGTTTGCCTGCTTAAAGTCCGACGGCGGGACCACCGTTCAAGGTGATCCCGCCGTCGTTGCGGGGTTGCGTTCGCTCCAAAAAGCCCGTTCGTCAGCGATTTATTGGGCCGGCGGGTGGTGGGAGGGGCTGGGGACTAGCCCTGTGCTGCGTGGTACGCGTCGCGAATCTCGGCCTGAATGCGGCCGCGCTCGTGCACTGTGTACCCGTTGTCACGGGCCCAGGCGCGAATCTGCGCAACATCGCTGCCTGCCTTTGTTGCGGCTGCCGGACCGCGGCCCCGGACAGCCCGTCCGCCGACGCGGCGTCCCGCTGCTACATAGGTCGCCAATGCGTCGCGCAATGACTTTGCATTCTCCGCAGACAGGTCAATCTCATAATTGATCCCATCCAAACCGAAGGTGACATTTTCATCCGCAGTGCTGTGGTCAATATCGTCAACGAGCGTGATGTGAATTTTCTGTGCCATGGGGAGTAATCGCCTCACATAGATTTGATGAATACTTCATAACAATTATGGTTGGAAAATTCATTCACGTCAAAGGGCATCGGTGAAATGGTTTTACTGACCGCGTTCCGCGTCGGCATCGGCCTCACGTTCGGCCTGCGCCAACGCATCACGTTCATGCCTGTCGGCATTGAATATTGCCTTCATGGCGAAGTAGAAAAGGGCTCCTACGCCTAAAGAAGGCAGGATAACCGCGATATATTCCATAACCTTGCCGCTCCTACTCGGGTTTCATCAAAGGGAAGAGAATGGCTTCGCGAATGCCGACACCCGTGAATAGCATGACCAGCCGGTCAACGCCCAAGCCGAGACCGCCCATGGGCGGGGCGCCGTATTCCAGGGCACGCAGGAAGTCTTCATCCAATTGCATTGCTTCAGGATCGCCTGCCGCGGCCGCGAGCGACTGCTGGGTGAGTCGGTCACGTTGAATGACGGGATCGATGAGTTCGGAAAATGCGGTACCGGTTTCCCGTCCGTCGATAACAAGGTCCCAGGCTTCAATCAAGTCGGGCTTTTCGCGATGCGGTCGCGCCAACGGCTGGGCCGACGGCGGATAATCGCAAACAAATGTCGGCTGAATAAGTGTAGGTTCAACTATTTCACCAAACAGTTCGGTGACCAGCTTCTCCGCGTCCCAGGCCTGATCAATTCCAATCTCATGCCGGGCCGCGATATCACGCAATTCCTGGGCGGTTGTGGCCGGGGTTATTTCAACGCCGACGGCGTCTGAAAGCCCCTTGTATACGGGAAGCCAGGCCCATTCGCCGTCGAGGTTAATCTGGCCGCGGGCTGTTTCAATGACGCGTGAACCCGTGGCGTCGGCGGCGGCAAGAATAATGCGCTGCATGGTTTTGGCCATCGTGAATTGATCGCCATATGCTTCATAAGCTTCAAGCATGGTGAATTCCGGGCTGTGCGTTGAATCAACACCTTCGTTGCGGAAGATCCGGCCCACTTCAAAGACCTTGTCCATGCCTCCAACGACGGCACGCTTGAGGTACAGCTCGATGGCGATGCGCAGCGTCATGGGCTGGTCAAAGGCGTTCAGGTGCGTGTGGAAGGGGCGGGCGGATGCCCCGCCGTGGATGAGCTGCAGGATGGGCGTTTCCAGCTCGATGTATTCTTCACCGTGGAGCGTGTCCCGGATTGCCTTGACAATGGCCGAGCGCGTCTTGACCTGTTCACGGGCAGTGTCACGGACAATCAAGTCAACGTAGCGCTGGCGGACCCGCATTTCCTCGGACAACTCCGCATGCAGCACGGGCAGCGGGCGCAATGCCTTCGAGGCCATGGTCCATTCGCTGGCCATGATGGACAGTTCGCCGGTGCGCGAGCTGATGACCTCGCCCTTGAAGAACACGTGGTCACCCAGGTCCACCAGGGACTTCCAGTCCGCGAGGGCTTCCTCGCCCACGTTGGCAAGGGACAGCATGATCTGCAGCCGCGCACCTGCTCCGGACTGGACAGTGGCAAAGCACAGTTTTCCCTTGTTGCGCACATAGACAACACGGCCGGTAACGCCAACAATCTCGCCCGTGGCGGTGTCGGGTTCCAGATCAGGGTGCTTGGCCCGAATTTCTTCCAGCGAATGGGTCCGTGCCACCCCAACCGGGTAGGCCTGGCCGCCTCGTTCAAGCAATTTGGCACGCTTGTCCATGCGGACGAGCATCTGCTCCGAGGCTTCACTGGATTCAGGGGTGGGGTTATTTTCTGCGCTCACGAGTTAACAGCTTAGTTGGTGAATCTGGGTGAACCCTCCGTGCCGCGGTTTATGGGCCGGGTTGGCGGCCAATCACCCTCCGAAGGCCGCCGACGTGGAGCCGCGGACCACCAAAGTGGCATCGAGCGTCAATTGGGGGGCTGTCGCCCCTTCGCCTGCCATGAGCTGCAACAATTGCTGTCCAGCCAGGCGCCCCATCTCGGTCGCGGGCAGGTGCACTGTCGTCAGTCCCGGGTTGGAGGTTTCCGAATACGGCAGGTCGTCAAAGCCGGTCACGGCAAGGGTTTCCGGCACGGCCACGCCGGCCACGCGGGCTTCCTGCAGCACCCCGTACGCGTGGGTGTCAGTGGCACACACGACGGCGGTCACCCCTTTCCCCGACCAGTCCGGCCAGGCGTTGATGAAAGCCTGCGCCGCGGCACCGACGTCGATGGTTGTGGCACCGGTGGCCACAACGTCAATGCCGAGCTGTCCGGCCTTCTGGCAAAACGCTTCGCGGCGGACCCTGAACGTCTCGGTGCCTGTCGAGCTGTCGAGGTAGCAAACCTTGCTGTGCCCCTGTTCGGCCAGGTGCGCAGCCAGCATGCGGGCGCCCTGGGCCACGTCAAAATTCACTGCCGGAACTGCGCCTTCGATCCCGGCGGCATCGAGGAGCACCATGGGATCCGTTGCCCTGAGCTCCGTCAGGAAGCGCGCGCTGGGCGCGTCGACAAGGAGCCCGGCCGGCCGCAGGGCGAGCAGCCTTCGCACGTCTTCCGCCTCTGGTGTCTGTCCTGCCTCGGTGACCGAGAGCAGCAGTTGAAACTCGCTCCCGATGCCCTCCCTGACGCCGGCGATGACCTTTGCATAGAACGGGTTGGAGACGTCCGGGGCCACCAGGAACACAATGTTGCTGTGCCCCTTGGCCAGGGAACTGCCCAGCCCGTTGACCACATAGCCAAGGTCCGCGATGGCCGCCTCAACCCTGGCGATGTTCTCCGTCGACACCCTGCCGGCAGTTTTCCCGCTGGTCACGAGGGAGACGGTTGCGGCTGAGACACCGGCCCGGGCGGCGACCATGGCCGCCGTGACTCGGATGGCCGCGGACCGGCCGGGCTGGGGCATTGTTGGCGGCTGCATGGAATAGATCGTATCCGTGCCGCCGGCCCATTGTCGCAAGTGTTGCTTCCACCGCAGCACGTCAAGCGCTTGACGCGAATCACGTTAAGCGCTTGACGTACCATGGATGCCAGTGCCAGACTGGTCCTTGCGCATGGTCCCGGCCCTCCGGAACCGCCCCAACGACGTGGAGTAAAAGTGAACACGGAACGACACCCTGCCCCGAACGAGACGGCTCAGAGCGAGACGGCACCGATCCCGGCAGCACCGAACGCAGCAACCCGGCACATCGCAGCCGCCGGTCCCCGCAAGATCATCCTTGACTGCGACCCCGGCCATGACGACGCAGTCGCCCTGCTGCTGGCCCACGGCAACCCGAACATTGAACTGCTTGCGGTGACAACCGTGGTGGGAAACCAAACCTTGGAAAAAGTGACCCGCAATGCCCTGACCGTCGGAACCATCGCCGGCATCACGGGTGTGCCGTTCGCCGCCGGCTGCGACAGGCCCCTGGTGCGAAGCATTGAGACCGCACCCGACATCCACGGCGCCAGCGGCATGGACGGGCCCGCCCAGCCCGAGTCGACCATCGAGCTCGACCCGCGCCACGCCGTCGACCTCATCATTGAGACCATCATGGCGCATGAGCCGGGCACCGTGACCCTTGTCCCCACAGCGGGCCTGACCAACATTGCCATGGCAGCCCGCAAGGAGCCGCGCATCGTTGAGCGCGTGAAGGAAGTTGTCCTCATGGGCGGCGGCTTCCACGTGGGCAACTGGAGCCCGGTGGCCGAATTCAACATCATCATCGACCCCGAGGCCGCCCACATCGTGTTCAACGCGGGCTGGGAGGTTGTCATGGTCGGGCTTGACCTCACGCACCAGGCGCTGGCCACCCCCGACGTCGTGGCAGCCATCGACGCCGTCGGCACCAAGCCGGCCAAGTTCGTCATGGAACTGATGGAGTTCTTCACCAAGACGTACAAGGATGCCCAGGGCTTCGACTACCCGCCGGTCCACGACCCGTGCGCCGTCGCCTACGTCATTGACCCCACGGTCATGACCACCCAAAGGGTCCCCGTCGACATCGAGCTGACGGGCACACTGACCCTCGGGATGACAGTGGCCGACTTTCGCGCCCCGGCTCCGGCCGGCTGCAAGACGTCGGTGGCAGTGGCACTTGACCACGAAAAGTTCTGGAACCTCGTCACCGACGCCCTCGTACGCATCGGCGAGGTTGACCTGTGAGCCAGGCACCGCCACTGGCAAAGTCCGGGGTGCTCACCAAGCCCGGCAACGTCACAGCCCTCATGGTCGCGCTGCTGACGGCCTGCGTGGCCTTCCAGCTCAACGCCTCCATGCTCAGCCCCGCCCTTGTCACCATGGGCGAGGAACTGCAAACAGACCAGGCCTCGATCGGCCTGTCCCAGACCTGGTTCTTCACGGCGGCAGCAGTGTTCTCGCTGTTCCTGCCGCGCCTGAGCGACATCATCGGCCGCAAGAAGGTCCTCATCGGCATGATGGTCATGATGGGCATCGGCTCCATCATCTCCGCCATGGCCCCGGACATCACCTGGCTGTTTGTCGGCCGCATCATCCAGGGCGTCAGCGGGCCCACCGTTCCGCTGTGCCTGATCATGCTGCGCTCCGCCGTGAAGAACCCCAAGAAGTACGGCGCCCTCATGGGCCTGATCACCGCCGTCAATGGCGGCATCGCCGGCATTGACTCCTTCGTCGGCGGGTATTTTGCCGAACACTTTGGTTTCCGCAGCATCTTCTGGCTCATGGTCGTCATCGCAGCCCTCGCCACCGTCCTGATCGCCGTCCTTGCCACTGAAAGCAAGCCCGGCGAAGGCACCAGAATGGACTGGCTGGGCGTGTTCTTCATTGTCGTGGCCGTTGGTGCCCTGCTGACTGCCCTGAATGAAGCCACCAAACTGGTGGGCGGCATGGCCACGGCCCCGCTGGTGACCGCGCTGGCACTGACCGTGCTCGCCGTCGTTGCTTTCATGGCGTTCTGGGCAGTGGAAAAGCGGTCCAAGCACCCCATGGTGGAGACGGTGCACCTGCGCCAGCGCGCCACCTGGGCCCCGCTGCTGACAACCACCCTGACCATGACAGGCATCTTTGCCGTGATCAACGGGATAGTGCCGGCATTTGTGCAGGCGGCGGATCCCGGATTTGGGATCGGCGCCACCCAGATGAGCCTGTTGATCCTGACGCCCTACGCACTGCTTGGCTGGCTGTTCGGGCCCATCACCGGACGTCTCGCCCCGGTCCATGGATACACGAAGATGCTGCGGGTCGGCCTGCTCGGGAGCATTGCGGCTCTGGCCATCATCGGCTTCCTCGGGCTCCACAGCCTGGGTTGGATGATCGCCGGCACCGTCCTGCTGGGCATCATGTACGCCGGCACCGTGAACATCATGCTCAACGGCCTGGGCGTGGTCCTGTCCCCCGAAGGCAACGCCGGTTTCCTGCCCGGCATGAACGCCGGCGCCTTCAACCTCGGTGCCGGGCTCAGCTTCCTGGTCCTGCCGGCCATCCTGGTGGCCACGGCCCCGCTGGGCGGCCATGGCTCGTACCTGACGGTGGTCGTGGTTGCCCTGGCCATCACGGCGGCAGCCTTCGCCGCCTCCCTGCTTGTGCCCCAGCCCGTCGATGCGGAGGTTGCCCCATGAGCACAGCCAAGATTGTTGTGGCCGGCTCGCTCAATGCCGACCTCACCATTTATTGCGACCGGCTGCCCTCCCCCGGAGAAACCCTGCACGGCAACGGTTTTGCCGTGAATCCCGGCGGCAAGAGCGCGAACCAGGCCGTGTCCGCCGCCAAACTGGGCGGCAATGTCACACTGCTTGGTGCCGTCGGACGCGACGCCAACGGCGACATGCTGGTGGCCTCCACCGAGGGTGCCGGCGTTGACGTCAGCCGTGTCCGGCGCGCCGCCGAGCCGACGGGGGTTGCGGTCATCTCCGTGGACGGCAGCGGCGAGAACACCATCATCATCTCCGCCGGGGCCAACGGAACCGTGTCCCCTGCCGACATGCCGGCGTCGGCGTTTGCCGGTGCCGCCGTCGTCTGCCTGTGCCTGGAGGTTTCCCTGGACACTGTCCAGGCTGCAGCCCAGTCCGGGCACGACGCCGGAGCAACAGTTCTGCTGAACCTGTCCCCCTACGCCCCTGTTACCGGGGAGCTGGCGCGGCTCACGGACGTGCTGCTTGTCAATGCCCATGAGGCCTCGCAATTCCTTGACGGCTTTGCCATGCCTGCCGCAGACGCCCCGGTCGCCGACTGGCACGGTGCCGTGGCAGCGTTTTCCGGGCGCGGGCTGCCCAAGGTCCTGGTGACCCTGGGGGCTGCCGGGTCTGTTGTGCTGGACTCGGCCAACACGGCCGAACCCGTTGTCCGCATTGCTCCGACAACTGTTGTTGCCGTCGACACCACGGGTGCCGGCGATGCCTTCACCGGGGCGGTTGCCGCACGCCTGGCGGATGGGGACACGCTCGTGGCCGCTGCCCGCTATGCTTCGGTGGCGGCGGCCCTGGCGGCGACGAAGAAGGGCACGCAGGCCGCGTACCCGACAACGGGCGAGGTGGCGGCAGTGGTTTCCGCCCGCTAACCCAGCCTTCCCCCACCCTCACCCTCCCCTCCCCCAAACTCCACCCTCAAACTGGCCCGCAGAAGTGGTTGCTGAATCAACTAATTTAAGTTGATTCAGCGACCACTTCTGCGGGCTAGTTGCTTAAGCGGGGGTCAGATGTTTAAGCGGCGGGTCAGCCCAGGGGCATGTTGTCGATGAGGCGCACGGGCCCCACCGTGGCTGCGATGAGGGCCAGGGCTTCGCCAGTGAACGGCGTGTCCTGGCAGTTCTCGGCCCGCACGGCAAGGGTTAGCGGATCGACGACCTCCAAGTAATCCAGTGCCACGCCCGGCGCGCTGCGCACCAGCTCCTCGACGGAGCTGAGGTCAAGGGGTTCGTGGGCGTCGGCGCGACGCTGCAGGAGACCCAGCGCCCGTGAAAGGACCAGGGCGGAGTCCCGCTCCTGTCCGGACAGGAAACGGTTCCGGCTGGATAGCGCAAGACCATCGTCGTCCCGGACGGTGGGCACTGCCACAATGTCCGCCGGGAAGTTCAGGTCCGCCACCATTTGTCGCACCAAGGTCAGCTGCTGGGCGTCCTTCTGGCCAAAATAGGCCCTGTAGGCCGGGCGCCCGGCAGTGTCCGGGGCGGCCAATCCTTCATGGGGCAGGCCCACGTGCAGGAGCTTGGACACCACCGTCAACGCGCCGTCAAAGTGTCCGGGACGCGAGGTGCCCTCGTGCAGCTCACCCATTTTTCCCGCCGTGACCCGCACCATCGGCTCACCGTCGGGGTACATTTCCGCCGCCGACGGGGCAAACATGAAGTCAACGCCGGCCGCCGCCAGCAAGGCCAGGTCGGCTTCTGTGGAGCGGGGGTAGCGCTCCAGGTCCCCGGCGTCGCCGAACTGCAGCGGGTTGACGAACACGCTCGCCACCACCACCGAGTTCTCTGCCACAGCCGTCCGGGCCAGTTCGCCGTGCCCGCGGTGCAGGGCACCCATGGTGGGCACAAGCCCCAGTGTTCCGGCACGAATGCCCGAGCCCCGGCCACCACTTTTAGCCCCATCCCGGGCCCTGTCCTGCAACAGCATCGCCGTCTGCGTCTTCAGCTCGGCGATGGTTGTCACCAATGAAATGCTCATGTCCTTCACTCTCTTCACTTCGTGCAATGGCGGCAGCAGCTGCGCGGCGCAAGTCCGCGGCAGCCGTTGCACAGCCCAAAAAATCCTAGGAGATGGTCGTGCCGGGGCCGCCGTCGTCGTTGGCCAGTGCCGCCTGAACGCCAAGATACGCCTCGGCGGAGAGCAGCCGGCGCCTGGCCGCCCGGGTCGCCGTCGCGCCGGACATGGCCAGGTAGGCGTCGAGGACGTCGCTGGCGCCTGTGTCCAGGGCGTACTCACGCAATGCGGCCGAATGCGCCGCCACCGTTCCGACGTCGCCGCGGGCAACCGGGCCGGTCAAGGCCGAGTCCCCCGAGGTCAGCGCGTTTTCCAGGGCCGCCCGTAGCAGCGGACCAAGCACCTGGTTCGGCGCTTCCACGCCGATGTCGCTTAAAATTTGGGTTGCCTGGGCCACGAGCGTGACCAGGTGGTTTGCCGAATGGGCCAGGGCCGCGTGATACAGCACGCGGTCAGCCTCCGCAATCACCACCGGTTCGGCACCCATTTCCACCACAAGGGCCTGGGCAATCGGCAGCATGGCCGGTTCGGCGGTGATGCCAAAATTGCAGTCGGAGAGCCGGGCCAGGTCAAGGCTCATGCCGGTGAACGTCATTGCCGGGTGCAGCGCGAGGGGAATCCCGCCGGCAGCTTTGACCGGGGCCAAAACACCTGTGCCAAACCGCCCTGACGTGTGGGCAACCAACTGCCCCACCTGCCACGCCCCCATGGCGCCAAGCCCGCCCACCAGCTCCGGCAGGATGTCATCCGGAACAGCAAGGAGCACCAGTTCCGCCCGCTCCACAATGTCGGCCACTTCGAGCACCGGCACCCCCGGCAGCAGCAGCTCGGCCCGCTCCCTGGAGGCCTCGGACACCGCTGAAACCCCGACGACGGCGTGCCCGGCGGCGCGCAGGGCGGCACCCAAAACGGCACCGACCTTGCCGGCACCAATGATTCCGATGCCCAGGCGGCCCGGCTTAATCGCCACGTTCCTGCTCCTTCAAGTTGGGTTGCCCTTCTGTATTTTCAGGCACCGGCGCCGGCATCCGCGCCGCCTCGAGCCATTTTTCACTTCGGTGGATGCGCCGCGCCGTGGCGGCGCGGACGGCTTGTTCGTTGAATAGCCGGAGCCCGTTGGCCGCCGACATGTGGCGCACCAGCGGGCGGATGGGCCCGGCTGTTGAATGCAGTTCAAAGTTGACCAGGTCAAGTGCGGCCATGAGCGGGCCCTGGCGCAGCCCCAGCGACTGGGTGCGTTCGTGGGGCACGACCTGGAGTTGGCGGAAGATCCGGCCATGGCGGCAAAGCAGGGCAGTGTCCGTGGCCCTGAAGGCATTGTGCCGCCAGGTAATTGGGTCTATCCAGCGGGCAGTGCGCGGGGAGTGGACAAATCCTTCGGCGTCGCCCGTTCCGCGCAATCCCGCGGCAAACACGTCGAAGGGGTTCTCCACGCCCGGGTCCGGGAACACCAGGCCCAGCACGGCCATGACCTCGTCAAGGGTCCCGGCAGGCAGCAGCACTGTCCGGGAGCCGTTGTCACCAAGGTCGGAGCCATAGCCTGCCACGTTCACATGCACCCGGTACCAGCCAAACGGCCGCCACACCGGGCTCTGGCTGATGCCAACGGCCTGGACCCGGCCCGGCGGGATGGTCTGGGAACGGGTTTCCAGCATGCCGTAATGCAGCCGCACCCCATCCGGGGAAACGGCCACCCTGAAATTAAAATCGGTGGTGATGGTTTTCCAGTAGGCGGCGACGATGCCGATGAAGATCGGCACGACGGCAACCAGGATGCCGGGCCGTCCGCTCCACACAACTGCCACCACGGCCGCCGCCACGACGACCAGGGCGACAATTGTGGTGCTGCTGAAGATCGCCGCCCCGATGATCCGGCCTGGTTTCAGGGCCAGCACAGGCGTTTCCGGCGCCTCCTGGACATCCTCCGGTGCATCCGGATCAACCGCCGCTCCAGCCGCCCGGGCAAGAATGGCCGCCCGCAGCCGCTTGGCCTCGGAGAGCTTGAGAAAGGAAAGCTTCATCGCCGACTTCCCGCCGTCGGCCACCTCAAATTTCAGTTCCGCGAGCCCAAACGCCCGTGCCACCAGCGGCTGGACCACGTCGATGGCCTGGACCCTGTCGATGCGGGCCCTGCGCTGCTGGCGGAAGACCACGCCCGAATTGATGTGCACGTGGTCGTTGGTGACCTGGTAGCGGGTGAAGCGCCAGGACAGGAAAAAGGAGACACCGAAAATAACGACGGCGGCACCCACCACCGCGGCAATGACCACGGCTGGTGCCCCGCCGCCCTGCGATCCGCCGTCGCCGCTGAAGCGCCCCGTGAACAGCGACTCAAGCGAGTTCCTGCCAAACACAAAGATCACGGCGGCAACGGCCACCCAGCCGCGAACGAGCGGGGAGATGGGGTGCACGCGGTGCCACGAGTCGTCGCTGTCGGTGCGGAAGGATGGCCCGTCCTCTTGAAGTTTCTCGCTCACAGGCCGGCCAATTTTGCCTCACCGCGGGCAGAGAGCTGTTCGCGGAGGCGGCCGGCCTCGGCTGCCGGCAGCCCGTTGATCAACGCGTTGGTCCCGGGCGACGCCGTGTGCAGGTGGATGGTGCTGAGTCCGAGCATGCGTTCGAGCGGGCCCATGGTGACGTCGACGTATTGCATCCGCCCGTAGGGGACGACCATGACGCGGCGGAACATGATGCCCCCGCGGATCAACAGGTCCTCGTTGCGTTCGGCATAGCCGATGGCCCGCACCTGCCGGGGGATCAAGATCATTTCCCACAACGCAATGATGACCACGACAGCCGGCGCTGCCCAGGCCAGCCAGGCAGGGTAGCCGCCCCACACGCCGGTGCGCATGAGCACCAACGGGACCGCGGTCACGGCCAGGAAGATCAAGGTGCCGATGCCACTGGAAATGAATCGGGCTTTGATGAGCTTTTCTGAGACCCGCAGGAAGGTGACGTCGTCGGGGTCGATGGAGCTGCTGTTTTGCCTAGGCAAATTCTTCCTCTCCATGGCTTTCACGCTTGGGTCGTGGTGTCGACGGCGGCTCGCTGTCCTCGGGCGGGACCTTGCAAAAGCGTTCCACCATGACACCGACGGCGACCATGACGAGGGCGCCGACCATCAGGGCCACCATCTGCCAAACCACGGCTAGGTCGGCGCGGAGGGCGATGGTGGGCAGCTGGTCGAGCAAAATGCCCGTGTGCCAGCCAAAGAGCACGGCACCTGCATATGCGCAGGCCTGGGCCAGCACGACAGTGCGGGCCGCCAGGAGCGGGTCAAGAACCTTGTCGCGGTTTCCGTCCCGCCAGCGGCGGACCTTGAGGCCAAGGATCAGGCAGACGATGGCTATCAGGGCCATGGTTATCAAGGAGCTCAGCGGCAATACCGGCAGGGCCAGGCTCGCGCGGGAGGTCAGCTCGGTGGCCACCCACCCGATGGCGGCCAGGACGATTGTCACGGCCACCAGCCATGCAGGCCTGATGGTCCGCATTGTGCTTCTCATTGTTGCCTCACCGATTCGCGTTGGACTACATATTCAACCGTACTGGGTTTTTGCCGTTTTGGAGCTTCTGCCGGCAGTCGTTCCCGGGCGCCGCTTAAGACTCCTGGCCCGGGGACCCGTCCTGGTCAAGGCCGATGCCCGCCATGTCAGGTGCGGCGGCCGCCAAGTCCGCCACCGGAGACCCGGCCAGTGTGGCGTTGGGTTCCATGAGGGACCACGGATAAAGCACAAAAGCCCGGCCTGCCGCACGCGGGTGGGGCAGGGTCAGAACCGGGTCCGCACTCGTTTCCTCACCATAGGTGATGATGTCAACGTCGAGTGTGCGGGCCCCCCAGCGAACCTCCCGGGTCCTGTGGTGGGCCAGCTCCACCGACTGGCAGTGCACCAACAGCTCGACGGCGGAAAGCGTGGTGTCGATCGCGATGACCATGTTCAGAAAATCCGGCTGTCCCTCGGGACCGCCCACGGCCTTGGTGGTCACAACGGGCGAAACATTTTGCAGCCGCACTTCGGGGCGGTCAACCAAATCGGCGACGGCGCTCTGCAGTGTGCCTTCGCGCTCACCAAGGTTGCTTCCCAGCGCCAGGATGGCCCGGGTCAGCGGGCGGGCGGGCGTCACGGCCGGCCGGCCGGAACGGTGCTGGTCTCGGCTGTGCAGTCCTCGGATGTGCCGGCTGTGCTGCCGCGGAGTTCTCCGCGGGATCTGAAGACTGTGATGCTGACATCGCCAAAGGGGACCTGAATGGGGGCCTTCGGCTTGTGGACAGTCACCTCGACGGCCTGGACCACGGGAAAGTCGGCAAGAATTTTTTCAACCATGCGAAGGCTCAGCGTCTCGATCAGGTCGAACGCCTCACCGGTGACCATGGCCACGATGGTCTCAGCCACTGCCCCGTAGTTTGCGGTTTGATTCAAATCATCCGTGGCCGCCGCCGCCGACACGTCCAGGTGCAGCACCGCGTCGGTGATGAATGGCTGGCCGTCACGTTTTTCATGCTCGAACACACCGTGGTAGCCGATCGCGGTGACGCTTGTCAGCTTGATGATGTCCAAACGTGTCACTGTACTTCCTGGACGGCGGGGGATTCCTGGGCGGCGAGCTCCCCTTCGCGGGCGGCTGCCAGCCGGGCAGTGCGCTTGTTGTTGCCGAGCAGCAACCTGGCTGCGACCTTGGCAGCGTCAAGGCTCGCCCCGACGTCGTGCACGCGAACCCCCCAAATGCCTTGGGCGCCGGCAAGGGCGGTGGTTGCCGAGGTGGCGTCGTCGCGCTCCTTGGGTGCGGCGGCCTTTCCTGCGGTCGTCAGCAGCGAACCAAGGAAGCGCTTGCGGGAGGTGCCCACCAGGACCTTGTTGCCCATGTCGGCGACGCGGTGGAGATTGGCCAGCAATTCCCAGTTCTGCTCGGCGTTCTTCGAGAAGCCGATTCCCGGATCAAGAATCAAGTTCTCCGGAGCGACACCCGCGGCATAGAATTTTTCGCGCACCTCGCCGAGCTCGCGCACCACGTCCTCAACGACGTCCGTGTACTGCGTCAGCGAATCCATCGAGCGCGAATTGCCGCGGCTGTGCATCAAAACGTACGGGATCTGGCGTTCGGCGATCAACGCGATCATGTCATCGTGCACGTTGGCGCCGGAGACGTCATTGATCAGGCCCGCGCCGGCATCCAGTGCCAGTGCGGCCGTCGTTGCGTGGCGCGTGTCAACACTGATCAGCGCCCCGGCCTTGGCCAGCGCCGTAATGACCGGCAGGATGCGGTGCTGTTCCTCGAGCTCATCAACCTCTGACGAGCCCGGGCGGGTTGACTCCCCGCCCACATCGATAATGTCCGCGCCACCGTAAAACATGCGCAGGCCGTGCGCAATGGCCGTCTCGGTGGAGTTGTATTCGCCACCGTCACTGAAGGAATCGGGGGTGCAATTCAAGATTCCCATGACCACTGTGCGGTCCTTGGGCAGGGTGGCAAATGTTGCCATTGAGCGCCGTGCCCGAAGGACGGGCAGGGGTGAGGTGGCAGGACCCGTACCGGGTGCCGCTGCGAGGGAATCCATGGTGTGTCTAGTTACCTTCCGAGAATCAGGCTCATGGCTTCGGCCCGGGTTGCGGGCTCGTGAAGCAGACCGCGGACAGCACTGGTGACTGTCTTGGCCCCTGGCTTACGCACGCCACGCATGGACATGCACATGTGTTCACACTCGATGACGACAATGGCGCCGCGAGGTTTGAGATGTTCGATCAAAGCGTCAGCAATTTGGGTGGTGAGGCGTTCCTGGACCTGGGGACGTTTGGCAAAAATGTCGACCAGGCGCGCGAGCTTGCTAAGGCCCGTGACCCTGCCGTCCGACGACGGGATGTAGCCCACGTGGGCGCTGCCGTGGAACGGCACCAGGTGGTGTTCACAGGTTGAATAGAACGGGATGTCCTTGACCAGCACCATTTCTTCATGGGCGATGTCAAAGGTGGTGCCCAAAACGTCGGCCGGGTCCTGGTGCAGGCCGGAAAACATTTCGCGGTAGGCCTTGGCGACACGTTTGGGCGTGTCAACGAGCCCGCTGCGTTCGGGGTCTTCCCCAATGGCCAGCAGGATCTCCCGGACTGCCGCTGCAATGCGCGGCAAGTCCACCCTGCGTTCGTCACCAGCCAGGGCGGCACCATCGGCGCCGCCCTGCTCCAACTCAAGTTCGTCGTCGTAGTCAGTCACGGATGTGATTCTATCGCCGATTACGGCTGTCCCGGCAGCTGCGGGGTCTCGCCCTTGCCCAGTTCGATGCCGGGACGGTTGCCCGGGGCATCGATCTCGCCGTCAAGGCGGGCGTTGGCGAGCTGGTCCTGGGGTGAAACAGCCTCAGGCATGGGCTGGTCCGCTTCCCGTGCCTCGCGGCGCTCCTTGTCGGTAATGACGGGGGGCAGGTCGGAGACGGGGCGGGAGTCCTTGGACAGCCACACCTTGCGCTCGGCAGGCTTGCGGAGATCCGTGAAGATTTCAGCAATCTCTGCCTGGTTCAAGGTCTCGCGCTCCAACAGTTCCAGGGCGAGCCGGTCCAGGATGTCCCGGTTGGCGATCACCGCCGCATAGGCGTCGTCATGAGCCTGGTCGATGAGCTTGCGCACTTCCCCATCAACCAGCGCAGCAACCGATTCGGAGTAGTCGCGCTCGTGCCCGCCACCGCCGCCAACAAACGGCTCCCCGGCTGCGGCACCAAGCTTGACGGCTCCGATGAGCTCGCTCATGCCGTACTGGGTGACCATGGCCCGGGCAGTTGCGGTGGCCTTTTCAATGTCATTTGACGCTCCCGTGGACGGGTCGTGGAACACGATTTCCTCAGCGACGCGGCCACCCATGGCGTAGGCCATCTGGTCCAGCAGCTCGTTGCGGGTGATCGAGTACTTGTCGTCCTCGGGAACCACCATCGTGTAGCCAAGGGCGCGGCCACGGGGCAGGATGGTGATCTTGGTGACCGGGGCCGTATTGTGCATGGCCGCGGCCACAAGTGCGTGCCCGCCTTCGTGGTAGGCGGTGATCTTGCGTTCAAGTTCCTTCATGACGCGGGTGCGCTTCTGCGGCCCCGCCATGACACGGTCGATCGATTCGTCCAGGGCGCGGTCATCGATGAGCTGCGCATTGGAGCGTGCAGTCAGCAGTGCGGCCTCGTTGAGCACATTGGCAAGGTCGGCACCCGTGTAGCCGGGCGTCTTCTTGGCAACGGCGTTGAGGTCAACGCCGGGGGCCATGGGCTTGCCCTTGGAATGCACCCGCAGGATCTGCTCACGGCCGAGGCGGTCGGGAGCCTCGACGGGAATCTGGCGGTCAAAACGGCCGGGGCGCAGCAGTGCCGGGTCGAGCACGTCGGGACGGTTGGTGGCGGCAATCAAGATGACATTCGTCTTGACGTCAAAGCCGTCCATTTCCACGAGCAGCTGGTTGAGTGTCTGCTCGCGTTCGTCGTTGCCGCCGCCGATGCCGGCACCACGGTGACGGCCGACGGCGTCGATCTCGTCAACAAAGATAATGGCCGGGGAGTTTGCCTTGGCCTGCTCGAAGAGGTCGCGGACACGGGAGGCACCCACGCCGACGAACATTTCCACGAAGTCAGAGCCGGAGATGGAGTAGAACGGCACGCCCGCCTCACCGGCAACCGCGCGGGCCAGCAGGGTCTTTCCGGTTCCGGGAGGACCGTAGAGCAGCACACCCTTGGGGATCTTCGCGCCAACGGCAGTGAACTTGTCGGGGTTTTGCAGGAAGTCCTTGATTTCATGGAGCTCCTCCACCGCCTCATCCGCGCCGGCAACATCGTTGAATGTCACCTGCGGATGGTCCTTGGTCATCAGCTTGGCCTTTGACTTGCCAAATTGCATGACCTTGTTGCCGCCGCCCTGCATGCGGGAGAACAGGAACCAGAAGATCAAGCCGATCAAAACGAAGGGAATCAGCAGCGAGAGCATGCTTGACCAGAAGTTGTTCGACGCCGGCTGGTCATCGAACGTTTTCAGGTTCGCATTGTCAATGGCGTCAACCATTGTCGTTGCCCGGTAGCCGCCGTAGTAGAACTGCACGTTCTTGCCGGCCTTGCGGTCTTCAACAGTTGTGTAGTCGTCCTTCAGGATCATGTCCACACGGCCCTCGGAACCAAACACCTTGGCCGAAACAACCTTGTCGCTTTTGAGCAGGTCCAGGGCTTCAGACGTTCCAATGCGGCTGGTCCCGCTGCCAGTCAATGTGAAGAGGCCGGCCCCGATGAGCACAACCACCACAATGATCCAGACAAATGGACCTTTGAAGAGTTTTTTGACTTTCATGTGTTCGAGGCCAGGCCTCGTCCCTCCCGCTCAACCAATTCATACTTTTACAAGACGCACCGACACGTCCCCGGCTATTAGCTTTACACCGTTCGCCTTGCTACACGTACAGCAACTGCCTTTAGTTCCCTGTGGGCATAACGAATTGCCCGTTTGGCCAGGATTTTGCCATTAAATGACGGGGCAGCACCGTCCGGCGCTGCCCCGTTAAGCCACGATGCGCCCGCATCCCGCACGGGGAGACAGGCGCATGCGGCGGTTTTTACTCGTAAATATGCGGTGCCAGGGTGCCGATGAAGTCCAAGTTGCGGTACTTTTCGGCGAAGTCCAGGCCGTAGCCAACAACGAATTCGTTCGGGATCTCGTAGCCGACGTACTTGACGTCGATCTCGACCTTGGCAGCCTTGGGCTTGCGCAGCAGGGTGCAGATTTCAACCGAAGCGGGCCCGCGCGACATGAGGTTGGCACGCAGCCATGACAAGGTCAGGCCGGAGTCGATGATGTCCTCGACGATCAGCACGTGCTTGCCCATCAGGTCGGTTTCGAGGTCCTTCAGGATCCGAACCACACCGGAGGACTGGGTGCCGGAGCCGTAGGAGGACACCGCCATCCAGTCCATGGTGACGTGACTGTGCAGGGCGCGGGAAAGATCCGCCATCACCATGACGGCGCCCTTGAGTACGCCGACAAGAAGGACATCGCGGTCCTGGTAGTCGGCATCAATCTCTGCGGCCAGTTCGGCGACGCGTGTTTGGATTTGTTCCTTGGTATAAAGAACGTGCTTAAGATCGGCATGGACGTCTTGTGAATCCACCAATGACTCCTGATTGTGAAGGTTTTGGTACTGGTTTTAGTACTGTGGGGCGCCTATGTGCTGCGTCTAAGAACTAGCTTCCCATAGCCGGGGCCGTCGTGGGGAACACCCTGGTTGCGCGAAATCCTGAACACACTGACTTTTCCCGCCAACTGCACGGGTCCCGCGGAGCCCTTTCGGTCCAACAGTTTTTCTGCCGCAGCCAGCCGCTCAAGGCTTGGCTGGGTTCCCCCAAGTTCGACGACGGCCAGCGCCAACACTCTCATCTTCAGGGCCGGAGCCAATCCCCTCAGTGCGTCCTCCGACAGGAGGATCTCGGCACAGCCGGCATCGTCGCCTGCGCCGTCGGCAGCGTTCCCAGGGCCGTCTCCCACCCGGTTTTCGGCCACGGTTCCGACACTGCCGGCTGCGTCTGCCGCCGGTTGGCCGCCCCCGCCACGGATCGCCAATTTCTCGTATTCAACCCCCGCCAGCTCATCGAGGAAGTCGGCGTCATGGCCCAGAATATTGGCGGAGCGGGCCAGCGATTCGGCGATGCCCGGTCCAAGTTCGGCGTTGAGATGGGGGATGACAACGTTGCGGACCCTGACCCGCAGATATGCCGGGTCCTGGTTGGCCGGGTCATGCCACGGCGTGAGTTCCAATGCGTCGCATATGGCCAACGTCTCATCCCGGCGCAGCCCCAGGAAAGGGCGCAGATACATGCCGCGGCGTTCGCGCATGCCGGCCAGGGAGCGTGTCCCGGACCCGCGTGCGAGTCCCAGCAGCACCGACTCCGCCTGGTCATCGAGGGTGTGTCCAAGCAAGACGTGCCGGGCACCCATTTCCTGTGCCGCCGCTTCAAGTGCCGCAAAGCGTGCCGCCCGGGCTGCTGCCTCCGGGCCGGTGCCGTCGTGCGCCAGGTCAACTGTCCTGACCACGACCGGATCCAGGCCCAGGGTGCGCAGCTGGTCGGCGGTGGACCGGGCGACATCATCGCTGCCGGCCTGCATCTGGTGGTCAACGACGACGGCGCCGACACGAACCTCCCCGCGCCTGGCGAAAAAGGCGCACACGGCCGCCAGGGCCAGCGAGTCGGGCCCGCCGCTGCAGCCAACCAGGACCAGGGGCGGGTTGTCCACAGGCAGGTTCCTGCCTGTGGTTTTCAAGCCCAAGAGTCCGCCCACCATGGCCCGGGCTTTTCCGACCGTCGGGTCGAGGCGCCCGCGCGGCCCTCGGCGGGCCGTGCCGGTCAACGGATCCATCTACAGTCCCATCCGTTCAACCCAGAGCACGGCGTTGTGAATCTCGGGTTCCGTGGGCAGATTTTCCGCCCGGGTCCACACATTGTTGAAGCCGTCCATGCCAACCACGGCGACCGCGTCCCGAACAAACTTGGCGCCGTCGCGGTACTGGCGCATTTTGGCGTCCAGGCCAAGAAGGTTCCGGAAGAACTTTTCCATGGCCCCGCGGTCCTTGCCGCGGCTGTTGAACCGTTGCCGGATGGTGCGGACAGTGGGCACAATGCTTTGGTCGACACCGTCCATGACGACATTGGCGTGCCCCTCGAGCAGGCTCATGACTGCCGTCAGGTGCGACAGCGCCGCCTTCTGGTCGGGGTTTTGCAGCAGGTCCAGGACGCCGCCGCGGCTGGGATCCTGCAGCGCCGAATCCTTGCTGCGTGCGCCGGGCCTGCCGAGCTGCTTGGCGGACTGCAGGAGGCGTTCACCAAAGTTTTCCGAATCCCCCACCAACAGGGCGCCCAGCTTCTCGATCTCACCGAGCATGTGGTGTCGCAGCCACGGCGCCGCCGCAAACTGCACCCGGTGCGTCTGCTCATGCAGGCACACCCAAAGCCGGAAATCGGCGGGGTCAACTTTCAGGTCACGCTCGACTGTGATGATGTTGGGTGCGACAAGTAGCAGGCGCCCGCCCGAGGCCTGCGCCCGCTCGGGTGCCGTCGGTGCCATGGCGGCGAAGGGGTCGTACTGGCCAAGGACCTTGCTGGAAAGGAACGCCAACGCCCCGCCCAGCTGGGCGCCCGTGACAGTGGCACTCAAGGCCGTTCCGGCGCCCCCGGAAGACTGGTGGTCGGCCCCTGCCCCCTGCGCCGGCTGGCTTCCCTGCGCCTGCTGGCTTTGCTTGGCGGCCACTGCCCGCAGCACCGGGTCCATCATGACGGCGAAGCTTTGTGTGTTGGCTTTGGCCCAGGAGGCCCTGTCGACCACCAACACCTCGGAGTCGTGCAGGTCCCTGGCGGCCTCAAGCCTGCTGATTTCATGGACGTACGGGACCGATTTTTCGGCCGCGGCGCGCAGCTTCTCCACTGCCTCGGAGATTTCGGACCCTGTCAGTGCCGGGCCTGCAGGGGCCAAGTTGGCTGCCGTCCTGGCGGCAAGATCCCAGTTGACCATGCCGTGGGATGTGGGCGGTTTCGTTGCGGAGCTGCGCTGCGGAGTCATGGATACCATCAGACCACAAATCCCTGACAGCGTGCTGGCGGTTCACAGCCCGGACACAGGAAGGGACAAGAAGCGGCTTAGGCTCATCAGCCACACTTGGAGGCAGCGCTTGAAACGTCAACCGCAATCAGCCTGCAGGCAACTACTGTGGGAAACACCATCTGCAGGCCCTCCCCGGGCATGCCAGCACGAGAGACATGGACCGATGACTGAAACGCCGCGGAATACCTTCACAGAGCTTCCGCAATTGGCGCATCCCGACGGCAGCCCCATCCGTGCCCTGGTCGTTGATGACGAGACCAGCCTGACGGAGCTGATCAGCATGGGCCTGCGCATGGCCGGCTGGGATGTTGCCACGGCCGGCAATGGGGCCGATGCTGTGCGCACCGCCCGCACCTTCCGCCCCGACGTACTGGTGCTCGATGTCATGATGCCGGAGATGGACGGCATCGAGGCGCTGCAGAAAATCCGGGAGTTTGCTCCTGAAATACCGGCGTTGTTTCTGACGGCACGCGACGCCGTCCACGACAGGATTGCCGGCCTGGCGGCTGGCGGCGACGACTACGTGACGAAGCCCTTCAGCATGGAGGAGCTGATGCTGCGCCTGCACCGCCTGGTGCAACGCTCCGGGATCGCGTCATCGGACAATACGGAGGTTGTTGTCGGGGATCTCGTGCTGAACTTTGACACCCGCGAGGTCACCCGCGGCGGCACGGACATCGACCTGACGGCCACGCAATGGGAGCTGTTGCGCTACCTCATGGAAAACGCCCGGCGTGTGGTCAGCAAACCCCAGATCCTGGACCAGGTGTGGCACTACGATTTTGGCGGACAAGCCAACATCGTGGAGCTTTACATCTCCTACCTGCGCAAAAAGATCGACGCCGGACGCGCCCCCATGATTCACACCGTCCGGGGCGTGGGTTACGTGCTCAAGCCGGCCAATCAGTGACTGCCCCCAGCCGCACCGGGACGCAACCCGGGGCGCGGAGACAACGCACCCACAGGCTGCGGACCAAGCTGATTGTCGCCGTCCTGGCCTTGCTGGCCGCCATCTGCGCCACGATTGGCGTCGTGAGCCACCTAGCCATGAACAATTACCTCACGGCCCAAATCGACAGCAGCCTGCACGAATCGGCGGAACGCTCCGCGGGCCCCAAAGACCGGCCGAAAGGTGCCCTGGCGCCCAGCGAAGCGTCCCTGCTCCCCACCGGACAGCCCAATCCACTGGACACCCGGGGCCAGCGGCCGGGCACGCTGCTGGCGCTCTTCTCCCACTCCGCCTCGCAACCGACCGTCATCGACTCGTCGGTCGTGCAGGCGGACGGTTCCGCCATCGCCCTGACTTCGGCGGATCTGCAACAGATCCAGCATCTGGCCCCTACCGGGCAGGCCACCGAGATGGCCCTCTCCAGCGGCAGCTACCGGCTCTCCGCATCCTCGACGTTCATGCCGACGGGAGGAAAACTCGTGGTGGGATTCCCGACCGCGGAGCGGGACTCAACCTTGAACTCGCTGGCGTGGACAACGGTGGTCGTTTCAACAGCCGGCCTGGCCTTGATCGGCTTGGTGGGCACCATCATCATCAGGCGCTCCCTGCGCCCCCTGGACGAGCTCTCCGCCGTGGCAACGACAGTTGCCTCCCTGCCGCTGGACTCGGGGGAAGCCGCCATCAACGTGCGCATCCCGCCCCTCGCTGCGGCGCCCGGCACCGAAATTGGTGATGTGGGTGTGGCCTTCAACAACATGCTCGACCACCTCACCCGCTCCTTTGCGGCCCGCCATGCCGGCGAGGTGAAGGTGCGCCAGTTCGTTGCCGATGCCAGCCATGAACTTCGCACTCCCCTGACATCCATCCGCGGCTACACGGAGCTGGTCCTGTTAAGCGAGCAGCTGACCCCGTCCGGATCCGCCGCCCTGCGGCGGGTGGACAGTGAATCCCGGCGCATGTCGGCACTGGTGGAAGACCTGCTGCTTCTGGCCCGGCTCGATGAGGGCCAGCGGGGAGAACCGGAATCGGTTGACCTGACCGACCTGCTGATGGAAACCACCCAGGACAGCAAGGTTGCCGCGCGGGACCACAGCTGGGCACTGTCGCTCCCGGAGGAACCGGTGCTGGTGTTTGCCGTGGAATCGGAACTGCGGCAAATCATCATCAACCTGCTCTCCAATGCCGCCAAGCACACGGCGGCCGGCACCCACATCCGGGTGGGCCTGGCGGTCGCGAAGGGGCAGGCGGCGCTGACCATCGAAGACAACGGCGAAGGCATCGACCAGGACTTCCTGGCACAAATATTCACCCGCTTCAGCCGGGCCGATGCCGCACGCGCCCGAAGCCATGAAAGCAACAGCTCGGGGCTGGGACTGGCCATCGTCGACGCCCTGGCACAGGCGAATCAAGGCACCATCACCGTCACCAGCGTCCCCGGCCGGACGTGCTTTACGCTCCAGCTGCCGGTCCGGGAGCACACCAGCTAAGGCTCACAGCTTCAGCACAAGGTAGCGGACGCAAACGGCACAGGGTGCCTGCGTAAAAAAGAAGCATGAACACTCCTTCCCCTCCCCCAGAGCAAATATCCACAGACCAAATATCCACAGCGCAAACGTCCACTGGCCAGGCGCCCGTGGATACCGGCGCCAAGAAAACCCCAACCCGCCGCGTTGTCCTGGGCGGGGCCCTCGGACTGCTTCTCTCCGCCGGCGGGGCCACAGCCTGGGCCCTTGACCGGTTCGTCGTGGAACACGTTGAAATCAACGACGTCGACGCATACGAGGCCGGCGCAGCCTCGTCGCAATCGGGCAGCACGGCGAGCGCCGCCGGGACAAGCGGATCCAATGCTGCCGCCGTCGTTGGTAAGAACGGCTTCACCTCCCCAAACGCAACTCTCGCCATCGAGCAGGTCACCAACGGCAGCGGCGATGCAACCCTGAACTACTTCACGGCGAAGATCGACCTGAGCGACGCCACGGCCCTGAAGTCAGCATTCGCGCAGAACAGTTTCGGGGAAAACATTACCGAAACCACCTCCGCCATTGCCGCGGACAAGGATGCCATCTTCGCCATCAATGGCGATTATTACGGCTTTCGCGATACCGGAATCGTGATTCGCAACGGTGTTTCCTACCGCGACGCCGGCGCAAGGGAAGGCCTTGCTTTTTACCGCGATGGCACGGTTGAGGTGTACGACGAGACGAGCACCGACGCCGCAACCCTCGTGGCCAACGGCGTGTGGAACACGCTCTCCTTCGGTCCCTCACTCATTGAGAACGGCGCCGTCAAGGACGGCATAGACAGCATCGAAGTTGACACCAATTTTGGCAATCACTCCATCCAGGGACTTCAACCGAGGACGGCCGTCGGCGTCATTGCTCCCAATCAACTTGTTTTCGTGGTGGTGGATGGCCGCTCCACCGGGTACAGCACCGGCGTCACCATGCCCGAATTGGCACAGATCATGCTGGATCTGGGAGCCACCGCGGCCTACAACATTGACGGCGGCGGATCCTCAACCATGTACTTCAACGGCTCGCTCGTGAACAAGCCGCTGGGCAGGAACCAGGAACGTGGCACCTCCGACATCCTCTACCTGGCGAGGTAGGCAGCCATGATTATCTTGATCCCGTCGTTCGAACCGGATGAAAAGCTCCCCGAGCTGATCCACGCACTGAATAATTCCGGCACCAGGGCAAGGATTGTTGTTGTCAACGACGGTAGCGGCCCACGCTTCGAAGCAATCTTTGCGCAGGTGTTGGCGTTGGGCGCCACTGTCATTGGCTATCCCAACAACCATGGCAAGGGGCAGGCACTTAAAACAGGTTTCAGCTACATCGCCGCCAACCTGCCCGGTCACGACGTGGTGTGTGCCGACAGCGACGGCCAGCATTGTGTAACGGACATTCTCCGCGTCGCCGCGGCCGTTGCGCCCAACAACGCCATTGTTTTGGGTGAGCGGCACTTCAGCGGCCAGGTTCCGCTGCGCAGCAGCTTCGGCAACTCTGCCACGCGGTTCTTCTTTGCCTTGGCAACCGGCACATGGCTGCATGACACCCAAACCGGCCTGCGGGGCTACCCGGCCCGGCTGCTTCCCTGGCTGCTGTCCGTGCGCGGCGACCGCTACGAGTATGAACTCAATGTGTTGCTGGAGGCCCGTTCACAGGGTTACACCCTGGAAAGCGTCGGCATCGCCACCATTTACATTTCCGGGAATGAGTCATCACATTTCCGCCCCCTCCGTGACTCCCTGCGGATCTATGCACCGCTGCTGAAATTCTCCATGTCATCACTCATGGGGTTCCTGGTGGACACGGTGGCTTTTCTTGTCATCATGTCTGCCACAGGATCCCTGTGGATGGCCGTGGTGGGAGCGCGGGCCATCAGTTCAGCCGCCAATTTCGCCGTCAACCGGCGGCTCGTTTTCCCCGAAGGGCGAGCGGCCCCGCTCAAACGAACAGCCGGGCGCTACTTTGCCCTGGTTGTGTTCCTGCTCGCCGCCAACTATGGCCTGCTGCTTAGTTTCACGGAGGCCGGACTGCCGGTATTTCCGGCCAAGGTCATGACCGATATGGTGCTGTTCCTGCTCAGCTTCGCCGTGCAAAAACGGTTCCTTTTCCGCGAGCGGGCCACCGCAAAAGAAACGAAATCGGCAACAAATATGTATTCACAAGCCCAGCTGCCCACCAGCACAGATTCAGCACAGCTTCACGCGGAAATCTAGTTATGGAACCCCTTTGAACCTTGAATTTGGAGACAATTATGAACGCTTGGATATTCGTGGCCGCCGATCTTGTGGCAATTATGGTGATGACGTTTGGCATGTACCTGCGCCGGCACCGGCGACGCGACCTGGTGGTCTCCTACCTCGGCATCAACGTTGGCGTCCTGGCCGTGGCAACGGCCCTCTCAAGCTCGGCCGCCGGCGTCGGACTTGGCCTTGGCCTGTTCGGTGTCCTCTCGATCATCCGCCTGCGCTCCACGGAACTGTCCCAGCACGAGGTGGCGTATTACTTCTCCTCGCTGGCCCTGGGCCTGATTGCCGGACTCGGCGTTGAGCCGCTGTGGCTCTCGCTGTCGCTGATGGCGCTGATCCTTGCTGTCATGTTCATTGGCGACAACCCCCGCGTTCTCCCGAAGTACCGCCAGCAAAGCGTCATCCTGGATCAAGCCATCGCCGATCCCGCGGCGCTGAAGGCCCGGCTGGAAGAGGTCCTTGGCGGCACCGTCCACACTGTCATTGTCCAGTGCCTTGACCTGGTCAACGACAAGACCGACGTGGATGTCCGTTTCGAGGTTGGCGTCCACCGCAAACAGGAATCGGCACCGTGCGGCCCGCTCCAGGAACAGCTGCCTTCACCAGAAGGCCGACGCTTTGACCAGGTCGGTGCCTAGTGGAACTGAGCTACCAGAGCACCCTGAACCCCCGGCTGGACACGCTGCCCACCATCAACCTTGAGGACCTGAACACCACGGCGGCATTGCAGACCCGCATCGACCGGAAGTATCTGGTCCCGGTGGACAAATTCACGCAGATTTTCAACACCTTTGACGCGCAGATGCGGGTCCTGGACACCAACGGCTTACAGATCTTCCCCTACGATTCCGTGTACTTCGACACCCCGGGGCTGGACAGCTACCACCTGGCCGCCCATGGCCGGCGCCGACGCTACAAGATCCGGACCCGCAGCTACCTCGACAGCGGCGTCAGCTTCCTTGAGGTCAAAACGGAGGGCTCGCGCAGCGCCACCGTCAAGGAACGCATTCCCTACGACATTGCCGACCGCTCCACCATTACGGATGAAGGTGCGGCCTACATCGCCGAAACACTCGTGGGAACGGGCCAGGCACTGCCTGTCAAACTGTCCCCCGTCCTGGAAACCGTCTACGGGCGGATCACCCTCTACCTGCCGGCCTCCAACAGCCGGGCCACGATCGATGTGAACGTTGCCTGGTCACTGCCCGGGCAGAACCCGCTGATCATGACGGATCAACTGGTGGTGGAGACGAAATCCGGCTCCGCCCCCGGCCAGCTCGACAAACACCTGTGGAGGAACGGCATCCGCCCCTCCCGGATCTCAAAGTTCGCCACCGGCATGGCCACCCTCATGCCACACCTGCCCGCCAACCGCTGGCACCGCACCTTGCGACACAACATGCCGCAACCCCCAAACCAGTAAGGAACACACCATGAGCTTCTTCTCCCGGGCACAACGCGCCACCTCAGTGGCGGCACTCGCCCTGGCCCTGGCCCTGGCTGGCTGTTCAGCCCAGTCATCAGGTTCGACGGCGGATCCCACCTCCGCTGCCACGTCATCGGCCACCAGCGTGGTCACCGGCGGAACGACGGCCGAGCTGGCCAGCAGCGTCGCCGAGTCAACCCACTTCGATGCCGACGACCTGTCGTGGGATGCCGCCAAGGAAACCACTGTGACCCTGGCCGACGGTTCCAGCGCAGCTTCGGGCACCAACGCAGATGCCGTTTCCGTTGATGGCAACACTGTAACCATCGCCGCCGGCGGAACCTACCGGGTTTCCGGAACGCTGGGCGATGGCGGGCTGGTGGTTGCTGCCGGAGAAGAGGATGTAGTCCGCATTATCTTGGACAATGCCACCGTGACCAGCTCCACCGGAGCGGCCGTTGATATTCAAGGCGCCAACGAGGTGCTGCTGTTCCTTGCGGACGGCACAAGCAATACCCTCAGTGATGCCTCCAGCTACACGAACACGGGAACCGATGCCGCCAACGCCGCCGTCTACTCCTTGGCAGACCTCACCCTTGCCGGCACGGGCAAGCTGGCCGTCAGCGGCAACTACCAGGATGGCATTTCCACCAAGGACGGGCTGGTGCTTGCCGCCGGAAATGTCACCGTCACGGCGGCAGATGATGGCATCAAGGGCAAGGACTACACGGTTCTGCTCGACGGCAGCTATTCGGTGGCCGCCGGTGGAGATGGGGTCAAATCCACGAATGACACCGAAACCAACCGCGGCTGGCTGCTGGTGGCCGGTGGAACGCTGAATGTGGCGGCCGGCGATGACGGCATCAAGGCAGCCACGACGCTGACCATCAGCGACGGCACAGCCACCGTGTCCAAATCCGAAGAAGGCCTCGAGGCCGCACACATCGCCATCTCGGGCGGCACCGTCAGCGTCACCTCCAACGACGACGGCCTCAATGCCGCCGGCGGGTCCACCACGACCTCCGACACTGCCGCCAATACCGCCGCAGGGGCCGGCCAAGGCGCCCCGCAAGGCGGCATGGGAGAAGGCGGCATGGGCACCGTGGGCGATTTCTCCCTTGACATCTCCGGCGGCACGGTGACTGTCAACGCGGAGGGCGACGGTCTGGATTCCAATGGCAACGCCACCATCAGCGGCGGCACCGTCGTTGTCAACGGGCCCTCCTCCGATGGGAATGGCGCCCTGGACGTCAACGGCGAGCTGAGCATCACCGGCGGCGCCCTCGCAGCGGCAGGCAGCGCCGGCATGGTTGTCACCCCCGGTGAAACCTCAACCCAGTCCGGCCTCCAGATCAGTTTCGATTCCCCCGTTGCCGCCGGCACAGCAGTTCAGATCACCGACTCAACAGGAGCCGTCGTGGCAACGTTTGTGACCGCAAAGCAAACGGCCTCGATCGTGTTCTCTAGCGCCGACCTAAAGGCCGGTGAGAACTACACCGTCCTCACCGGCGGCACCGCAGATGTCGAGGCTGGTCTCGGCACGGGTTCCCCCACCGGCGCCACGGAAGCGACAACGGCTGTGGCGGGCGAATACACCGCAGGCGGCGGCCCCGGCATGCGCTAAACCCCGCGGCCGTCCCACTAGAAGCATTTCCAACGCAACCCAAGGACCAACCATCATGACAAAAGCACCGTTCCTCAGAAAAATTCGCAAGAAGGCCAAGGCCCTCTCCGCGACGGCGGCCGTCCTCGCACTGGCCCTGTCCGGCTGTTCCGTCTCCGGTGATGGTGCTGTCACGGCCACGGCAGGAACCTCCGTCAACGGAGCCGTCGAACTGTTCGACGCCAATGCCTCCCACGAGGTCAGTCTCACCTGGGATGAAACCGACTACGACGCCATGATCGCGGCCTACAAAAGCGATTCCGACAAGGCCTGGATCAGCGCCGACATCACCATCGATGGAACCCTGATCAAAAACGTCGGAGTCAGGCTCAAGGGCAACTCCACACTGCGAAACCTTGGCGGCACAGGTGGCGGCATGGGCCCGGGCGGCGCAGCCGACGGCACCATGCCAACAGACATGCCCACCGACATGCCCACGGATATGGCAAATATGGGGGGCGGCGCACCCGGCGGCATGGGCGATTCTGCTGACATCTCCGCGGACGATCCGGCGTCCCTGCCATTGCTGATCCGCTTCGACAAGTACGTTGACGGCACAGACTATGAGGGCCTGACCGAATTGGCCGTCCGGCCGGGCACCCCCGTCATCAACGAGGCGCTGGCGCTTTCGGTGACAGCAGCCACTGGCCAGTCCACCCAGCGCTACGCCTACACAACATATTCGGTGAATGGCTCGGCAACCGAGACGCGCCTGTTGCTGGAGAATCCCGATGAGGCCTATGGGGAAAGCATCGACGATGGCGACAGCGTCGTCTTCAAGGCCGACGCGGAATCAAGCTTCAGCTACCAGGGTGACGACCTCTCGGTGTATGAGGACCAATTCAAGCAGCTCAACAAAACAGACACCCAGGACGCCACCCCCATCGTTGACTTCCTCAAATGGTTGGACGAGGCCGACGACGCCACCTTTGACTCCGAACTGGCCAACTGGGTGGACGTGGACTCCTTTGCCAAGTACACAGCCACACAGAACCTGCTGACCAACTCCGACGACATGGCCGGGCCCGGCCAAAACTACTACCTCAGCTACGACCTGACCACGAAGAAGATCTCGGTCATCTCCTGGGACCTCAACCTGGCCCTGAGCGGCAATGCCACAGCCAGTCCGGACGAATCGGCGTCCATGGGTGGCGGCAGCAAGGGCGGAGCCGGAATGCCCGGCGGCGGCAAGGAAGGTGCCGGGGGCAGAATGATGGGCGGTAACACGCTCAAGACCCGCTTCCTTGCCTCGGACACGTTCAAGAAGCTCTACGACTCCGCCTACCAGGAGCTCTACACCCAGGTGTTTGCCGAGGGAACCGCACAATCATTGCTGACCTCCATCACCGAGTCGATACCTGCCAGCGACGGCTTGACCGAGACGGAGATTGCGGAGAAGTCAAAGACGCTGGGAACCTTCATCACCCAACGCGGCGAGGCCCTGGAAAAGGCCCTGGCCGGATGACGTGCGGCAACGTCGCAAGCGCTAGCTCGACGCCACGACGCCCGCGGCCGCGTCGAGGACCGGGCGGGCCGAAATGGCGCCGCCGGTGAGTCCGTTGCCCAGGACGGAAAAGACCAGCAGGCGTCCCTGGGAGTTGACGACGTAGCCGGACAAGGACGTGACAAGGTTCAGGGAACCCGTCTTGGCACGCACCAGTCCGGCACCGTCAAGTGCCGGAGCCGTCACGAATCGGTGTTCCAGGGACCCTGTGAGGCCGGCGACGGGAAGCCCGGGAAGTGCCTGGCCAATGTCTGATGCCGGGTCTGCCAGCATCAGGGACAGCATCTCCACCAGCTGCTGGGCACTGATCAGGTTCCCCGCGGCCAGGCCGGAATTGTCGGTTGTGGCAATGGTGTCCATGGGCATGCCCAGCCCGCCGGCCACCTGGCGGACGGCGGCCACGGCGCCGGTGTTGCTTGCGGCCTTGCCCAGCTTCACGGCGACCATGCGGCCAAGAACCTCCGCCACGTAGTTGTCCGACTCGGACAGCATGTATTGGGTCTGCTCGGCGACGGTGGCTGATTCCACGGAACCCAGCACGGCGCCTGGCAGCACGGCTCCTGACGTCACAGATCCGGACTGCGCCGGCCCGGTCTGGCTCGCGGCATCGCCGGTGGCGGCGGGAGCCTTGCCCCGGGTGATGGCTCCCGTAGTGGCGACCCCGGCATCCTCAAGCGCCTGCGCAAACGCCTCCGCCACGGCAACGGACGAATCCTGTGGCCGCGGACCGGTCAAAACCCCAGGGGAAAAACGCCCTGCGTACAGTGCCATTGGGAAGATCGGGGCAATTTCACCGGCATCCACATCACCGTCGGCCCATTTCGGGTTCAGCGCGGGTCCTGTGAACAAGGAGTCGTCAATGGTCAGGGTCGCCGGTCCCTTGACCCCGGCGCCGGCCAGCGCCTTGGCGGTCTGCTCCGCCAGGGTGGCAAGGCCGGCGTGCCCCATGGCGGAGCCTTCCGCGCCGGCACCGGAGGTGAGCAGGGAGTCACCGCCTGCCAGCAGCACAATCTCATTGGGGCTGGAGCCGGCCACCGCCCGGGTGCTGAACCGGGTGTCGGTGCCGAGGGTCCTGAGCGCGGCGCCCGCGGTGAGCAGTTTCAGGTTGGAGGCAGGGGTCCTTGCCGCCTCGCCATCCTGGGAAAACAGTTCCTCGCCTGTCAGGGCGTCGGTGACGTACATGCTGAACGTGCCCTCGCCGTCGAACATCAACGCCTTCCCCAAACCGGCGGACAGCTTGTCCACATCGGGCAGGGGCGCCGTGGCATCCAGGGGGGCCACGCCGGAGACTTCAGCGAGGGAGGCGGGAGCCGCCTGGGCTGCGGGCAGGACGGCCACGGCGGCCGGATCCTGCGGCAGGAAGACGGGGACCAGCTGCAGGCCGGCCGGAACACTCACGGCGGCCAATGCGCAAATCAGCAAACCGCTCGTCAATACTTTAGACGTGCGTCCCATAGGGCAGGCAGTTCCTTCGCGACTGGTCCCGGCACCGTAAAGGGGGCAGGATTTGGGCAATATCATGCCCGGAAGTTCCGGACGGGTTTTTAGCGCAAGGAAAGCGCCTATATCCTCATACTAGACGGAATTCCTGCGCAAGGCCGCGTCCGGCCGCGCACCCCATGATTGAGGAGCATAACGATGAAGCACGACGTCACCATCGAGATCCCCCGCGGATCACGCGTCAAGTACGAAATTGACCACAAGACAGGCCGTGTCCGCCTGGACCGCGTGCTGTTCACCTCCATGGCGTACCCCACCCATTACGGCTTCTTCGACAACACGCTGGGTGAAGACGGCGACCCGCTGGACGCCCTCGTCATGCTGCAGGACTTTGACCTGCACCCCGGAGTGGTTGTTGACGCCCGCCCCATCGCCGTGTTCAACATGACCGACGACGGCGGCGGCGACGCCAAGGTGCTGTGTGTCGTTGACGACAAGCGTTTTGACCATATCCAGGAACTCTCCGACGTGGACGAATTCCTGGTCAAGGAGATCGAGCACTTCTTCACCCGTTACAAGGACCTGGAGCCCGGCAAGTGGGTCAAGGCCGAGGGCTGGGCCGACCGCGCCGCCGCCGAGGCGGAATTGGAAGCCTCCATCAAGCGCTTCGAAGCAACCGAAGGCCACTGATTCACACACCCAGGCCTTAAGCACGACGGCGGCGCCCCCCTTTCCCGGGGAGCGCCGCCTTTGTTTTCCCCCTGGGGAAGGGGCGCGGGGCAGTTCTGCCCATCGCGGCGTTGTGCGGGTCAGCCTAGACTTGCCACGTCCGATAAATTCCACCTGAGGCAGGCATGTCCAAGAACTCCAATTTCAAAGGCCCGACCCGGATGCTGGACTCCCTCACGGGCGGCCCGGTGTGGCAGTTCACCGTGACCGGGCAGTACTATGTGCGGCCCACCGGGGCCCGCCAGTTTTGGGGCCGCGTCCTGGACGGCATTGTGTTCCTTGCGGCATTCTTGGTGTTCTCGCTGCTTCTGGTCGTGGTGCAGGTGGCCATGGAGAACAGTGCAGCCCTGCAGGGCCTTGCCCCCGGGGACAACTTCTTCATAGTCTTGATCGCCTTGTCCTGGTTTCCGGCCCTGTACATATACGGGATGATCTGGGGCAAGTGGGGCCTGCTCGGTGACCGTGCCGCGCGCATGCGCAGCTTGCGGGTCAAGGACGGCACCATCTCAGGACCGTGGATTGGCGGCTGGCGGGCCATCATCTGGTCGTTCGTGCCGATCTTCATTGTTATTTACATTATCGACTTTTGGGAGGGCGTCGACGTCCCCGACGCCAACTACATTCCGTTCGACCTTGACTCCGGCATTGCCCTGGGGCATCCCCCCGTGATGGACGCCGCACTGATCGCCCGTGAGGAAGCCGCCGTTCGGGCCGAGGCTGAGGCCGATGCCCGCTCCCGCGCAAACCTCCCCAACCTCTATGGAAAAGGACCCGGTGGACGGCCGTAACTGGATGGTCCGCCGGGCTGAAAAGCGGCTTGGGCCCGGACTGGGCAATCTTGTGTACATCGCCTCAACCCGGCGGGTCCGGTGGAGCTGGCTCCTGCCCTGCCTGGCCGTCGGATTCATCTACGGCGTCATCGGCGAGTTCATCGGTGGCCCCCGCTCCACCCGCACGCCGGACCGTTTCGCGGACATACCCCAGTTCATTATTGTTTCCGTCCTGACGGGGCTGGTGCTGTGGGCCCTCACCTTTGCCTACGCCTTCCGCAAGCTTCTGGTGTTCGACGGCGGGATCGTGACCTCCTACGCGCAGATGACGGGCGTCCTCGTTTTTCCGTGGCACCGGGTCAACCCTGCCTCCATCCGGGCCGTGACAACCCAAGACGGCTCCAGCCCAACGACCCTGCTGGCGGCCAAGGAGCTTACACGGCTCGGCCTGCGCGGCCGCTGGGCTGTGGTCTTCCAGGGCAGCCACGAGCCCAACCGCATCACTGCTGCCGACAGCCCGCCTGTCGATGGTTTTTGGACCTTTGAATCCGCCGGCGACCCCGCCATGCTCGTCCACGCCATCGAGCACGCCATGCTGAATGCCCGGGTCCCCGGCGCCGCACATGTCGCAGGCCAGGCCCTGCCTCCCTTCGTGCTGACCACGAAAACGACGTTGGACTGACTCTGGGCCCACGCCCGCGAGGGGCCCCAATGGCGGGTCGCCAGCGACCTGGAATTGGGGAGCGGGTGTCCTGGGCCCACGCCCGCGAGGGGCCCCAATGGCGGGTCGCCAGCGACCTGGAATTGGGGAGCGGGTGGGGACTAGACCAGGCTGCGCAGGACGGCGACAACACCGTCGTCGTACACGGATGCCGTCACCTCATTGGCGGCCGCCTTCACATCGTCCCCTGCCTGTCCCATGGCTACGCCGCGGGCTGCCCAGCGCAGCATTTCAACGTCATTGGAGCCGTCGCCCACGGCCACCGTCAGGGTGCAGTCCACGTCCAGCGAGGCGCGCACCACCTCGAGTGCCGACGCCTTGGTGATGCCTTCGGCGGCAATGTCGAGCCAGGCGCTCCAGCCGATGGCGTAGGTGACTCCGTGCAGGCCCGCTGCGGCAATGGCGTCGGCGAACTCCTGGGTGGTTGCCTCGGCACTGTTGACGACCACCCGTACGGCCTTCGCCTGCAGCAGGTGCTGGAAGTCGACGCCGCGGGCCTCGATGCCAAAACTGTCGTCCTGGAAGCGTTCAGTCGACAGGAAGTTGCCTTCGTGGTCTTCAAGGGCGAAGCGGGCCCCTGGAACGCCCTCGCGCAAGGCGTTCAGTGCCGGGGCCGGATCAAACGTCACACGTTCGATGATCTCGTATCCGTCGGCCAGTTCGGGGTCAAGGCGGATGGTCACACCACCGTTGGAGCACACTCCGTAGCCGCTGCGCAGGCCGAGCATCTCCGCGATGGGAAGCAGCGCGCCGAGCGAGCGTCCGGTGGCGATGATGACGTGGTGGCCCGCGTCAATGACGGCCTTCGCCGCGTCACGGACGTCGTCTGTCATGATGCCGTCGTGGTCGACAAGTGTGCCGTCCACGTCAAGGGCAACAAGGTACTTGGTTGTTTCATTGGTCCGGTCATCGATGCCGGAGATTACATTATTAACTGTCATTGTCATATCTCCAGTGAAACAGAGTGGCCTGACAATGGCACATATTTTGGCTGTTAAAGCCGTGAACGCCGGGTTAATACCCACAGCTGTTTGCACAGTGTGAGTATTAACCCCGGCGTTCATCCTGGCCGCAGGCGGCCTGGAAATTACAGGACCGGGAACACTTCCAGGCCGCCCATGTACTTGCGCAGGGCGACAGGGACATTCACCGAACCATCGGCGTTCTGGTGGTGTTCGAGGATGGCCACGATCCAGCGCGTGGTGGCCAGCGTGCCGTTGAGCGTGGCCACGGCGCGGGTGCTGCCCTTGCCGCCGTCTTCGGCAACCTGGCGTTCGCGGATGTTCAGGCGGCGGGCCTGGAACGTGGTGCAGTTGGAGGTGGACGTCAGTTCGCGGTAGGCGTCCTGGGTGGGGACCCACGCCTCGCAGTCGAACTTGCGGGACGCGGACATGCCCAGGTCGCCGGCCGCGGTGTCGATGACACGGTAGGGCAGCTCAACCTTGGCCAGCATTTCCTCTTCCCAGGCCAGCAGGCGCTGGTGCTCCTCGGCGGCCTTTTCAACAGTGGTGTAGACAAACATTTCCACCTTGTTGAATTGGTGCACGCGGATGATGCCGCGCGTGTCCTTGCCGTGCGAGCCTGCCTCGCGGCGGTAGCAGGAGGACCAGCCGGCGTAGCGGACTGGCTCGTCCACCTTGATGATCTCGTTGCCGTGGTACCCGGCCAGGGCCACCTCGGAGGTGCCCACAAGGTACAGGTCGTCGTCGGCGAGACGGTAGATCTCGGCGTCGTGCTCCACGTCAAAGCCGGTGCCGGCCATGGTTTCGGGCAGCACGAGCGTTGGGGTGATCATGGGTGTGAAGCCGGCTTCGATGGCCTGGTCCATGGCTAGCTGCAACAACGCCATTTCCAGGCGGGCGCCGACTCCCTTGAGGAAGTAGAAGCGCGATCCGGAGACCTTGGCGCCGCGTTCCATGTCGATGGCGCCAATAAGTTCGCCGATTTCAAGGTGGTCCTTGGGCTTGAAATCGGGGAATTCGCGGGGTGTGCCGACCGTCTTGAGCACCACAAAGTCGTCTTCGCCGCCCTCGGGGACTCCGTCGGCGACAAGGTTGGGAAGGCTGCGCACCAGGACATCCTGCTCGGCGCTGGCCGCGTCGGAGGCGGCTCCGGCTGCCTTGACAGCGGCAGACAGTTCCTTGACCTCGGCGAGGAGGGCCTGCTTTTCCTCGCCCTTGGCCTTGGCCACCTTCTTGCCGAAGGCATTTTGTTCGGCCCGCAATGCCTCAAAAGAGCTGATCGCCGACTTCCGGGAGCTGTCGGCGGCGATGATGGCGTCCACCACAGACGGTTCGGCACCGCGCGCACGCTGGCTGGCTCGGTAAATTTCGGGATTTTCGCAGAGGTCTCGTACATCGATCACGCCCTAAGCCTATCGAATCAATGCAACTTCACGGGATATGGTTGGTGAATCATGCCAACTGAACTCCTTTTCGCCATTATTGTGGTCATCCTTGTGCTCGTTATTGCCATTAGCTGGCTGGGGGTGCGCAAGCTCGCACAGAAGCACACGCGCAGCGCCGTGGGCGATTCCCCGCACAAGATTCATCTGGCAAAGCAGCAGGTGGTGTTCATCTTCAACCCCACCAAAAATGGGGTCAGCGACGCCAAGGCGTTGATCACCCGGTCCGTGTCCAAGGCCGACTGGCCCACCCCCATTTTCCTGGAGACCACCGCCGAGGACCCGGGCTTCGCCATGGCCGGGGCCGCGCTGGAGGCCAAGGCCGACGTCGTCATTGTGGGCGGTGGCGACGGAACCGTGCGCGCCGTGGCCCAGACCCTGCGCCACACCGAGGTGCCCCTGGCCATTGTCCCGCTGGGCACCGGAAACCTGCTGGCCCGCAATCTGCATTTGGATGTCACTGACATTGCGGGCAGCGTGCAGGTTGCCTTGTTTGGGCACCAGCGCCACATCGATGCCGGGTTGATGGAGATCGAGAACGAGGTCACCGGCTCTGTTTCCAGGCATTCCTTCATGGTCATTGCCGGGCTGGGCATGGATGCCGATGTCATGAATGACACCAATTCCAAGCTGAAACAGCATGTCGGCTGGCTGGCCTACAGCGAGGCGGGGCTGCGCCACATGGCCGGGCCGCGCAAGAAGGTGAGCATCGCACTCGATGACGAGCCGGCACAGCAGCGCAAGGTCCGTTCGGTCATGTTTGCCAACTGCGGACTGCTCCCGGGTGGCATCGACTTTGTGCCCAACGCCTTGATTGACGACGGCGTCCTCGACATTGTGGTGGTCAGCCCCCGCAGCGCCCTGGGCTGGCTGGCGATGGCGGGCAAGGTCGTGTTCCAGCACAAGAACCACTTGCCGGTCATTGACTTTTACCGTTCGCAGAACCTGACGATCCGCACCGTCATGCCGGTGGAAACACAGATCGACGGCGACCCGTCGGGACCAGCCACGTCCGTCAAGGTCAGTGTGGAGCCCAAAGCGGTGTTGGTGCGGGTTGCCGCACCAAACAACCCGGCATAACGCTGCGTCGGGTCAGTCCGTTTCCGGGCGCTGTGACTGTTCGCGGATGAGGCGTTCCTCTTCGTCAAAGCGCAGTTCGTTGGCGTCGTCGCCCTCGTCCCCGACCGAGGTGTCCCGGCCGCCGGAATGGCCGGGGTTGACGATGGTGCCGTCCCCGCTGTTGCCCTTGACTGCATGCGCATCCATGGTTGATTCGCCTCTTCCCTGTTGGGACCAATGTTTCGGTACCCAAAACTGCTGTCGTTCAGATACGCCAAGCATAGGCTTGCCCGTCCCGCAGCGAAAGCGGCGCGCCGCGGCCAGGCCCCACAAAGGGGCCATGACATTACAAGTGGGCCATGGAATTCGTGCCCGTCGGGAAGCTATCCCAGCAGCGAGCCCACCCACGCTGAAGCGTCGCCGAACGCCGCATCCGAGTTGTACGGGCGGATCAGCGGAGGCTGCTTGTCAGCCCGCGGGTACGACCCCAGGAAGCGCATGTCGGGGCTGACCCGGTGCAGGCCCCGCAGGGCATCGGCCACGCGGGCGTCGCGGATGTGACCGTCCACATCGACACTAAAAATGTAGTGGCCCAGGAACTGTCCCGTGGGCCGGGATTCAATGCGGCTCAGGTTCACGCCGCGGCTGGCAAACTGCTCCAAAATGGCCATCAGCGCCCCGGGGTGGTCCTCGGGCAGCGGAATGGCCAGGGTCGTCTTGTCGGCGCCCGTCTGTTCGGGCAGGGAGCCGGGCCGGCCCACCAGCACAAACCGGGTGACGGCACCGAGATTGTCCTCGATGCCTGCGGCCAGAATGGTCAGCCCGGTTTGCTCGGCAACCAGGGGGGCACACACGGCAGCCTGGAACGCGTCGGTGCCGGTCAGCAGCGCGTGGGCGGCAGCCGCCGTCGAATTTGCCGGCACATGGCTGGCCAGGGGCAGGTGTCCGCCAAACCAGTCGCGTGTTTGTGCCCAGGCGTGCGGGTGGGTGCCCACGGCCGTGATGTCTGCCAGCCCGACGCCGGCGGGGGCCACGAGCACAAAGCTCACCGGCACCACCACTTCATGGAGGATGCGCAGCTCCATGCCGTTGGAAATGGCGTCCAGGGTTGCCGGCACGCCGCCCTCAATGGAGTTCTCGATGGGCAGCATCGCGGCAAACGCTTCCCCGGCACGCACCTTGGCCAGGGCGGCGGCGGCGTTCGTCGAGGGAACCCGTGCCATGTCCACGGCACCCGGAACCTGCAGCAGGGCAGCCTCCGTAAAAGTCCCCTCCGGCCCAAGGAATGTCAGGGGCAGGGCGGCATCATTGGGCACGGAAATCATCGGGGACCTGTCTGAAATGTTGAAGCGAACAATGAATCAGGGCACGCTGAGTCAGAGGACGCGGGGGGCTTCCGTGGTGGTGGAAACCATGGGCTTTTCGGCTTCAAACCAGGCACCCATGCCGCCAACGACGTTGAAGGCGCTGTAACCGTTTTGATTCAGCCAGGTGGTGGCCCGGAAGGAACGCCCGCCGGTCCGGCAGATGACATTCAAGTCAACGTCGGGGTCAAGCTCTTCCAGGCGTGCCGGAAGCTGCTCCAGGGGAATGTGAATGGCGCCGTCAACATGCCCGGCTTCCCATTCATAGTCTTCACGGACATCCAGGATCACCGCATCCCCGTCCAGTTCGGAAACGGTGACGTTCATGATGTCTGACATGTGTTTTCTCCTTGGCGCTAAAGATCAATACTCGTTAAGGGTAGCCCCGTTCGCAGGACCCGAATGTGACGATCTGTGACAGTAGTGCAAAAATTGGTGTTGTGAGTTCACAAAACAGCCCCGCCGATTCGGCCAAGGCACCACCAGTCACCCGCGACACATCCTTCTTCGGACAGCCAAAGATGCTGCTGAACCTCTTCAGCGTTGAGCTGTGGGAGCGGTTCTCTTTCTACGGCATGCAGGGGATCCTTGCGTACTACATGTACTACTCGGTCACCCGGGGCGGTCTCGGCATTGACGAGGGCACCGCCCTGGGCATCGTCGGTGCCTACGGCGGCGGTGTTTACCTGTCGACCATTCTTGGCGCCTGGGTTGCCGACCGCCTGATGGGCTCGGAAAAGGTCTTGTTCTACAGTGCCATCATGATCATGGCGGGCCACCTGTCACTGGCCTTGCTGCCCGGCGCGGCAGGCCTCACCGCAGGGCTGATCCTCATCGGCGTGGGCTCCGGCGGGTTGAAGGCCAACGCCACGTCCCTGGTGGGCACCCTGTACGCCAAGGACGATGACCGGCGCGACGCCGGCTTCTCCATTTTCTACATGGGCATCAACATTGGCGGGCTCATCGGCCCGTTGGCCACTGGCTGGCTGCAGGTCACGTGGGGCTTCCACATCGGTTTCGCCGCCGCGGCCGTCGGCATGGGCTTCGGCTTGCTCCAGTACGGTCTGACACGCAAGAACCTGCCCGAGTCCGCCCACCGCATCGCCAACCCGCTGCCCAAGTCGCAGTACGGCAAGGTCGGCGCCCTGGCCGGTGCCGCCGTCGTGCTCATCATTGCAGCCGTCGCCCTGAAGCTCATCACGGCCGAGAACCTCAAGTGGGTCATCGTCGCCGTCGTCATTCTGGCCACGATCGCCTACTTTGCCGTGATCCTTGCGAACAAGACAGTGACCGGTGCCGAGCGCAGCCGCGTGTATTCATTCATGCCGCTGTTCCTTGCCAGCGCCGTGTTCTGGTCACTGTTCCAGCAGCAGTTCACAGTCATCGCCCTGTACTCCGACAAGCGCCTTGACCGCAGCATCCTCGGCTGGGAGATCCCGGCCAGCTGGGTGACCTCCATCAACCCGGTGTTCATCATCGTCCTGGCCGGCGTGTTTGCGGCTGTCTGGACCAAGTGGGGCCCGCGCCAGCCCGGCACACCCGTGAAATTCTCGGTGGCGCTTGTTGTGATGGGCCTGGCGTACCTGTCCTTCATCCCGTTCGCCGGCATGGCCTCAGTGCCCATGATGGCCATTGTCTTCATCCTGCTGCTGTTCACGGTTGCGGAGCTCATGCTCTCCCCCGTGGGCCTGTCGCTGGCCACGAAGCTGGCACCCGCCGCATTCCAAACCCAGATGGTGGCGTTGTTCTTCCTGTCCGTGTCGCTTGGCACGGCCATGTCGGGCGTCCTGGCCCAGTGGTACGACCCCGCCAATGAGACCCCGTACTTCCTTGTCATCGGCCTGGTCTCGATGGTGTTCGGTGTGCTGCTGTTCGCGGTCAAGAAGCCCATCAAGAAGCTGATGGCCGGCGTCATGTAGCACCCTCCCGTGCTGCAGCGCTTTCTTCAGGCACGACGGCGGCACCCACCCTTCGCTTTGGCGTTGTGTGGGTGCCGCTTGGGTTAAGGCGTTAGTAGGAGCCGGATCCCATGATGCCAATGAACATGAAGGCGTAGAGCCCGCCAAAAATGAGCAGCGCCAGATAGTTGGTGATCAGGCCGGTGATGGCGAAGGCGCGACCCTGCGGGTTCTCCCGGCGCAAGCCCAGGTGGCCCAGGATGACTCCCACGATCTGTGGGATCAGGAAGAATCCAAAACCCACCACCAGCGATGCCAGGCCAATGATCATGCTGGTCAGGCTCAGTCCGCGCGGGCCGCTGTTGACCTCCAAGTAGCCCGGGCCGCCCTGGTAGTAGGTTGGTGCGGCGTACTGCGGACCCTGCGGGTTCGGGTACTGCTGGCCGTACGCGGAAGCCGGCGGAGCCTGGAACTGCTGGTTCTGGCCGTTGTACGTGCCCTGCGACGCCGGGGCCGGGTACTGCGGTGTTGGGTATTGGGGTGCCTGGTACTGGGGCGCCTGGTATTGGGGTGCCTGGTACTGGGGCGCCTGGTACTGGGCTTCCTGATACGGCGGCACAGGTGGGGCGTTGTAACCCGGGGGCGTGTAATCGTCGGGCTGTCCCGTATAGGGCTGTGGCTGGTCCGGTTGATTCGACACTGCTGGCTCCTGCTGGAAATTGTTCCCGAAGTGCGGGAAACGTACGAGGTAAAGTTGCCTCCCATCGTAGTGCAGCATTCGCAGCCCGACGGAGAAGTCGCCCGAAATATAGTTCACAGTATGGTCAGCGGGTGCCAAATGTGCTCCCGCTCTGGCATGCTGTGAGCATGGCTAGCCGCGCGGGCACTGTTGCCCTTCCCCAAGACCTTGTTGACCTGTCCACGTTGTTGGATGCGTACTACGACCTGACCCCGGATCTCAGCGATCCGGCGCAGCGTGTCGCCTTTGGTACCTCGGGGCACAGAGGTTCCTCACTAAAGTCCTCCTTCAACGAAGGCCACATTGCAGCCATCACACAGGCCATTGTTGAGTACCGGGCAGGACAGGGCATCACGGGCCCGCTGTTCATGGGCAAGGACACGCACGCCTTGAGCGAACCGGCGCAAAACACGGCCCTCGAAGTGTTGGCCGGCAACGGCGTGGAAGTACTGATCGATGCCCGCCATGGCTACACACCGACCCCGGCTGTTTCGCACGCCATTCTCAGCCACAACAAGGGCCGCACCGATGCATTGGCGGACGGCATTGTGGTGACTCCATCCCACAACCCGCCCGGCGACGGCGGTTTCAAGTACAACCCCCCGCACGGCGGCCCGGCCGATTCCGACGCCACCGGCTGGATCGCGAACCGTGCCAATGAACTTCTGGAAGACGGCCTGCGCGGCGTGCACCGGGTGCAGCTGAAAGAGGCCATGGCCGCCTCCACCACGGGCAAGTTTGATTTCCTCTCCGGCTACGTTGACGACCTTCCCTCGGTCCTGGACCTGGACGCCATCCGCGCCGCCGGCGTGCGCATCGGCGCCGACCCGATGGGCGGGGCCTCCGTTGACTATTGGGGCGAGATCGGCGAACGGCACCACCTGGACCTGACGGTGGTCAACCCCACTGTTGATCCGCAGTGGGCGTTCATGACGCTGGACTGGGATGAGAAGATCCGCATGGACTGCTCCTCACCGTCGGCGATGGCCTCGCTGATCAACAAGCTCAAGGCCGGCGCGCCCTATGACATTGCCACGGGGAACGACGCCGACGCCGACCGCCACGGCATCGTCACCCCCGACGCCGGGCTGATGAACCCCAACCATTACCTGGCCGTCGCCATCCAGTACCTGTACACGCACCGTTCGCAGTGGCCCGCCACCGCCGGTGTGGGCAAGACGCTGGTGTCCTCGTCCATCATTGACAGGGTGGCAGCCGATCTTGGCCGCCAGCTCGTCGAGGTCCCCGTCGGCTTCAAGTGGTTCGTACCGGGACTGCTCTCCGGCGAAGGCGTGTTCGGTGGCGAGGAATCGGCAGGCGCCTCCTTCGTGAAGAAGGACGGATCCGTCTGGACCACCGACAAGGACGGCATCCTGTTGGCCCTGCTCGCCTCTGAAATCACGGCCGTCACCGGCAAGTCACCGTCCGCGCACTACAGTGACCTGACAGACCGCTTTGGGGCGCCGTCGTACGCCCGCATTGACGCGGCTGCAACCCGCGAGCAAAAAGCGGCACTCGGCAAGCTGTCCGCGGCCGACGTCACCGCCACCTCGCTGGCCGGTGAAACCATCACCGCCAAGCTGACGGAGGCACCCGGCAACGGGGCAGCCATCGGCGGTCTGAAGGTCACCACCGAAAATGCCTGGTTCGCGGCACGCCCCTCCGGCACCGAGGACGTGTACAAGATCTACGCCGAGTCGTTCAAGGGCGACGAGCACCTGGCCCTGGTCCAGGCCGAGGCGAAGGCGCTCGTGGACGGCGTCATCTCCTAGCGCCACAGTTCCGGCCGAGGAGTCGGATAGTCCCCCGAAAAATGCCGATCCGGCAACTAGTGGTGGGCGCCGATTTCGTGGTCGGAGTGGCCTGCCGGCTCGAGCTGGAACGTTGAGTGCTCGATGCTGACCTTGAAGTGGCCCGCGACGCAGGTCTGGAGCGCGTCGAGCATTTGCGGGGCGTGACCGTCGTGGAAGCATTCGTCGTCAACCACCACGTGGGCCGACAGGATGGGCAGGCCCGTGGCGATCTGGCTTGCGTGCAGGTCATGGACGCTGCGCACGTGATCGATGCCCAGGATGTGGCTGCGGACTTCGTCCAGGTCAAGGCCCGACGGCGTCGACTCAAGCAGGACGCTGATGGTCTCCAGCAACAGCTTCACGGTGCGCGGCAGGATCAAGGCGCCAATGAGCATGGCCACCACTGCGTCGGCCTGCATCCAGCCGGTTGTTGAAATCACGATCGCGGCCACGATCACGGCCACGGAGCCGAGCGCGTCGTTCACGACCTCCAGGAACGCGGCGCGCATGTTGAAGTTCTTGCTGCGCCCGCCCATCAGCACAAACATGGACACGATGTTGCCGAGCAGGCCGATGGCCCCGAAAACGATCATCTCATCGGAGGCGATGTCGGTGGGCCTGAAAAGCCTTTGCACGCCTTCAACCAAAACAATGAGCCCGACGGCGAGAAGCACCGCGGCTTGCGCCGTGGCGGCAAGCACCTCCGCACGGGCAAATCCCCAGGTGCGTTTGCTGGTTGCCGGGCGGGTCATCAGGCGCGCGGCCAGCAGCGCCATGGCCAGCCCCCCGGCGTCGGTGAGGACGTGGGCCGAGTCAAAGAGCAGCGCCAGCGAGCCGGTCAGGATGGAGCCGATGACCTGGAAGGCAAACACCACCAGCGTGATTCCCAGCGCAACGGCAATGCGGCCCTGGTGGCTGTCGCCGGGGGCGCCCGCGTGGGAGTGATTGTGACCAGACATGGTTCAATAGTACATCGAACGCTGAATTCATCAAATGCTGTATGATATTGAGAATGAAGCCCATTAGCAACGCAGCAGTTCTGGCCCGCTTCGGCTATGCGCTTTCCGACCCCACCAGGGCTGAGATTCTCATGGGCCTGGCCAGGGAACCGCAGTATCCCGCGGATCTTGCCGTCAATCTGGGCGTTTCACGGCAGAGCATCTCCAACCACCTCTCCTGCCTGCGGGAGTGCGGGCTGGCCGTTGCCATCCCGGAGGGCCGCCGCTCCCGGTATGAGCTGGCCCATCCGGACCTGGCACACGCCCTCAACGACCTGCTCGGCGTCGTGCTTCTGACCGCCGAAGGGCACGTGCCGCACCCATGACCGCATGCACTCCGATATTCTTATCCGCGGGCCTCGCGCACGTGTGAGGGCGGAAATCGGAGAAGCGGATGAGTTTGCTGGGCACTAAATGGAAAGTTCACGGCGACGGCAAGACCATCGCACCAGGGGAGGTTGTCACCCCCGACGAGCGGTTGAGCTGGCCCCGGACCATCGGCATCGGCCTGCAGCACGTGGTGGCCATGTTCGGCGCCACGTTCCTGGTCCCCCTGATCACGGGCATGCCGCCGGCAACAACACTGTTCTTCTCCGGCATCGGCACCTTGTTCTTCCTGGTCCTGACCCGCGGACGCGTGCCCAGCTACCTGGGTTCCAGCTTTGCCTTCATCGCCCCCATCATGGCCTCACAGCAGCAGTTCGGCGTTGCCGGGGCGCTCGGCGGCGTGGTCGTTGCCGGCGTGACGCTCGCTGTTTTGGGCCTGGTTGTGCAGAAGTTTGGCGCCTCGTGGATCAACCGGCTCATGCCGGCCCCGGTGACCGGCACCATCGTGGCGTTGATCGGCCTGAACCTTGCCCCGTCCGCACGCGCCAACTTTGAAAAGGCGCCCATCACGGCGCTCGTGACACTGCTCGTGATCATCCTTGTGAGCGTGCTGTTCCGCGGCATCCTGGGCCGCCTGGCCATCCTGGTCGGCGTTGTGGTTGGCTATTTCGTGGCCGTGCTGCGCAATGAGGTGGACTTCTCCAAGATCGATTCGGCAGCATGGATCGGCCTGCCGCACTTCCAGACCCCCACGTTCCACTTTGCCGTGCTGGGTTTGTTCATCCCGGTTGTCCTGGTGCTGGTCGCCGAGAACATTGGCCATGTGAAGTCGGTGGCGCTCATGACCGGCGAGGACCTTGATCCTTACGCCGGCCGCGCCATCATCGCCGACGGCGTCGCCACCACCCTGGCAGGCTTCGGCGGCGGCTCCGGCACCACCACCTACGCGGAAAACATTGGCGTCATGGCCGCCACCAAGGTGTACTCCACCGCCGCCTACTATGTGGCCGGCATCGCGGCCCTGGTCCTGAGCTTCTCCCCGAAGTTCGGCGAGCTCATCGCCACCGTCCCCGTCGGCGTCCTCGGCGGCGCGGCAACCCTGCTCTACGGCATGATCGGCGTGCTCGGTGTGCGCATCTGGGTGCAGAACAAGGTCAGCTTCTCCAATAACATCAACCTGACCACGGCCGCCGTCGCGCTGATCATCGGCATCGCCAACTTCACCTGGAACGTCGGAACCCTCAGCTTTGAAGGCATTGCGCTGGGCACCGCGGCCGCACTGATCATCTACCACGGCATGAGCGCCCTGGCGAAGTGGCGCGGCACGGCCGCCAATCCCCTGGACCCCGACGATCAGCCCGCCGGAATCTCCCTCAGGAAGTCTTAAGCTCCCCTGCCGCCAGGGCAAGGCATGGGATCGTGCGGCTAGTGCTTGGCCCAGTCGGTGCGGACATGGCCTATGTGCATCGTCATCAGTTCCTGCGCCTCCGCAGCCTTGCCGGCGGCGATCAGGTCCACCAGCGCCACGTGTTCCAGCGCCGCGTCGCGCAGCTTGCCCGCAGCGGCCAGGGGCGCCAGCCCCAACAGCCGGGTATGGGAGCGCAGCTCTGAAATCAGGGCAATCAGGCGCTTGTTGCCGCTGTACTCAAGGATCGCAATATGGAACGCCCGGTCGGCTTCCGTGTACTGGATCAGGTCGCCGGAGACGGCGAAGCCCACGATGGCGTTCGCCATCACGCGCAGGCGGGCCAGTCCGGCGTCGTCAATCAGGGGCGTGACCTGATGGACGATGGGCGGTTCGATGAGCAGGCGCAGGGCAGTGATTTCATCCAGGTCCTCGTCGGAGACTTCGGTGACGCGGAAGCCCTTGTTCGGCAGCGATGTCACGAGCCCCTCCTTGGCCAGGTCGAGCATGGCCTCGCGGACGGGGGTGGGCGAGACACCGAAGCGCTTGCCGAGGACGGGGGCGGAATACACCTCTCCGGGCTTCATCTCGCCGGAAATGACGGCGGCCCGCAGTGCCAGGGTCACGGTTTCACGCAGACTCACGTTTTTCTTGACCATGGTCAGGTGCGATGGTGTTTGCGTGTTCATGACTCTCCATTCCTCACGGGCCCCGGAACCGGGAAAATCCCCCACTGTAATATGACATTTTAGTGCACGGGAATCCCCAAATCGTTCCAAGCTTCAAAGGCGCGCCCGGCCACCACGATGTCCTCCCACGACATGCCAACACCCGTGTACAGCAACGGCCGCCCGGCTGCAGGGGCAAACCGTCCGGACACCAGGTCCGACAGCGTGGCCAGCCCCCGCTGCTCCCATTCCGCGGCGGACCGTGCCGGAATCAAGTCCCCCGCCTCGCGCAGCGCCGAGGCCCTGCCCTCAACCACCACGTCCGCCCGGCGGGCCAGGACGGGGTCGATCTCCCGGGCGTCCAGGCCGTGGGATCCAATGGCCGCCACGACGGCGGAATCGCCGGGAAGCGCCCCGTCAAAGACAGGCACCTGCGAGGAGGTGGCACAGATGATGGTGTCGGCGCCGGCAATGTCATCCGGGCCGCCGGCCCGTGCGGGCATCCCCGTCGCGGCCCACTTGTCCGCCAACGCCTGGGCACCCTCGCGGCGGCGCCCCGCGACCACCAGCGACTCAATCCCGCACACCGCCGCGAGCGCCTCAATGTGCCGGTCCGCCTGCAGCGAGGTCCCGAGCACCACAACGGTGCCCGCGGAGGACGCGCCGCGCAGTGCCAGCAGTGCCTTGACGGCCATGACGGTGACGGCGGGCGTGCGGATGAGCGTCAGCTCGGCCCCGTCCATGGCGGCCAACGGTGCCAGGGTTGCCTTGTCCAGCAGCAGGTAGGTGCCCTGGATTTTCGGGTGCCCCTGGACGGGGTTTCCGGGCGCCACGGTGGCCACCTTGATCCCGGCATACTTGGCCGACTGGGCAGGCATGAGCAGGAATTCCCCGGCATCCAGCGGCGCAAACAGGCGGGGCGAATCGAGCTCCGGATCCAGGCCGCCGCGCAGCGCCCCCTCGAGGGCGGCCACGGCAATCACGGGCTTGAGCAGTTCCTGCAGCTGTGCAGCGTCAAGGTAGGGCAGTGTCATGGTTGTCCTAATGTTTGGGGTTCGGGCAAGCCCTGGGGTTTCAGGGACAGTACGACGGCGGCGCTCCCGTCCGGCGCGGCCGTCACCGACACGTGGGCCGGGCCTGCGCTGCGGCCCAGTGTATCGGCGTCGGCCTGCGTCAGCAGCACCACCGGGGTTTGGCACCCGTAGAGTTCCGCCGCAGCCAGCACGCCAAGGCAGACAATGGCGTCCCGTGCCGTGAGCACGATGGCGGCCGGCCCCACACCTGCCCGGAGCTGTTCGGCCAGGACCGACGACGACGAACTGGAACCGCGCGAGGCAGCCATCAGCAGGACCGTGCCGCCCAGCAGCATGCCGCGCTGCGGGTGGTGGGTGTCGATGATTTCGCCGGTGTTCCTGTCGGTGCCGCCCCAGAAGGAGAGCGGTTCGTCCAGTGCCAGCAGCATGCCGGAGCCGGCACCGGCACACAGGGTGGTCCCGGTGAAGGATGTTTCAGGTCCATTGCCCGTCATGGCGGACCACCTTTCCCGCGATGGCGGAGTCGACGCATTCGGCCGTCGTGCCGAAGATGATGTCCACGCCAAGGTTCATGGGCGCGTACCAGGCCCACTTGCCCGAGGGTGTCATGACGGCATGTTCCTCCGGGGCCAGGATGGGGGTGATGTAGGTGCAGGTGTCCACCACGATCCGGGCGCCGCGGTCCTCGGCGGCCTGGGCATGCCCGGCCTCGCGGGCCTGCGCGAGGACCTCGCGGGAGGTGTTGATCCACACGGTGCAGCCCGGGCTGAAGGATGCCTTTCCGTGGAGCAGACCCGCAAGCTGGCTGAATTCGGTCGTCGAAAAGTGCGGTGTGCCCAGGGCGATGGCATCCAGCGGCGCGGCGGGATCCGCCGTCGTCAGTTCATCGCGCATGGCACGCACCATGGCGGGCGTAATGGCTTCCGTTTTGAGGGCCCCGTCCGCGCCCCAGCCGGCGGCGAGCGCCTCGGGGGTCACGCCGGCGATGTGGAACAGGGCCACGCCGCCGGAGGAGGCCGCCGTGGCGCCGAAGGCCTTGAGCTTGTCCTCATCCGCAGCCTGCGGGTCGATGCCTGTCAGCAGCGGGATCCGCTCCCCCGCCAGGCGCCCCACCACCCCGCCCAGGGCGGCCCACACGGCCTCGTGCCCCAGCATTGCGGCGGACAGTTGCGAGCAGTCAAGCTCGACGGCGGGCAGCCGGTGTTCGCCCAGGTGCAGTCCGGCGTGGGGCACGCGGCCGGTGACGGCGGCACAGATGTCCAGGAAGTCGCCGTAGCGTTCGGTGCGGGCGCCGAGGACGGAGTTGGCAAAGACGATGGCATTGGATTCGGCCCAGGCGATGTTTTCGCCAAAGGCGGGTCGTTCGGTGGACTGGTAGGGCGCGCACGTCCACGTGGCGCGGGCGCCGAGGGTCCGGTAGGCGTCCATGAGGGCGCGCGCCGGCACCGCCTCGCTGGGCGGCAGGCGGACGAGGCCGGGGTGCAGCAGGTCAAGGGAGCTGGTGTTCAGCGTGGTGGGGACGGCGACCTTCGCACCGAGGTCCGCCAGCTTTTGGGCAAAGTCCAGCCCGGCCCGGCCGTGGTAGAGGCAGCTGTCGATGTGCGCGTTCGTGACGGGCATGAGCCTGTCGGCGCCCAGCACGCCCGCCACGGCCACCACGATGCGCATGGCCATGGCAGTTCCCGGGCCGCGGCCGCCATCGAGCATGGCAGTTTCCTCAGGGGTGAGGACCAGCTTCGCGCCGCTCACGCCGGGCCCGCTCACAGCAGGAACCCTGCCGGGAAGGGATCGTCCGGGTCCAGCAGGTACTGGCCCATCCCCGTCACCCAGGCGCGCCCCGTGATGGTGGGGATGACGGCGGGCAGCCCGCCCACGGTGGTTTCCCCGATGACCCGGCCGGTGAACTTGGTGCCGATGAAGGACTCGTTGATGAAGTCGGTGTCCAGTGCCAGTTCGCCGCGGGCGTGCAGCTGGGCCATGCGCGCGCTGGTGCCGGTGCCGCAGGGCGAGCGGTCGAACCAGCCCGGGTGGATGGCCATGGCGTGGCGGGAATGGGCCGCGGTGGAGCCGGGCGCCTTGAGGTAGACGTGGTGGCAGCCGTGGATGTCCGCACGTTCCGGGTGCACGGGCGGGTTGTGCTCGTTGATGGCGGCCATGACGGCCAGCCCCGCGGCCAGCAGCTGGTCCTTGGCGCCCCGCTCAAACGGCAGCTTGAGTTCCTCAAGGTCGACGACGGCATAAAAGTTTCCGCCGAACGCCATGTCGTACCGGACTGCTCCATGCCCGGGCACGTCCACCGACTGGTCCAGGGCCAGCGAGAAGGATGGGACGTTGGTGATGGTGACCGACGCCGCCGCCCCGTTTTTCACGTGCACCTCCGCCACGACCAGCCCGGCCGGGGTGTCCAACCGGATGGTGGTGACAGGCTCCTGGACCGGGACCATGCCGGTTTCCACCAGCACGGTGGCCACGCCGATGGCGCCGTGCCCGCACATGGGCAGCAGCCCCGAGACCTCGATGAACAGCACCCCGTAGTCGGCGTCCGCCCGGGTGGGCGGCTGCAGGATGGCGCCGCTCATGGAGGCGTGCCCGCGGGGTTCAAACATGAGCAGGGTCCGGATGTCGTCGCTGTTCTCCATGAACCACTGGCGGCGTTCTGCCATGGTGGCGCCGGGGATGGTGCCCACACCGCCGGTGATGACCCGGGTGGGCATCCCCTCGGTGTGGGAGTCGACGGCGTGAAACACCCTTTTGGAGCGCATTGGCGGCTTCCTCCGTGCTGGGTTGGGGTGGGTGGTTACTTGTAGCCCTTGGCCAGGACGGCTTCGGTGTCGGCGGTGATGCGTGCCGTCAGTTCCGGGGAGAGCGGCAGGCGTGGTTGGCGGCAGGCACCGCCCTTGCGATCCACGATGTCCATGGACAGCTTGATGGACTGCACAAATTCGGTCTTGGAGTCCCAGCGCAGCAGGGCGTGCAGGTCACGATAGATGGGCAGCGCCGTCGCAATGTCCTCAATGTTGCCGCTCGTGACGAGGTTGTACAGGTTCACAGTGCTTTGCGGGATGGCGTTGGGGTAGCCGGCGATCCAGCCGACGGCGCCGGCGAGGCCCATTTCCAGCAGCACGTCGTCGGAGCCCACCAGCAGGTCAAGCCCGGGTGCCAGCTCGGCAATTTCGTAGGCGCGGCGCACGTCACCGGTGAATTCCTTCACCGCCACAATCAAGCCCTCGCCGTGCAGGCGGGCCAGCAGGGGCGGGGTCAGGTCAACCTTGGTGTCGAGCGGGTTGTTGTAGGCGACGATCGGCAGCCCCGCCATGGCCACTTCCCGGTAATGGGCCATGACGGTGTCATCGTCGGCCCGGAACGTGTTCGGCGGCAGGGCCAGCACGGAGGCCGCCCCGGCGTCGCGGGCCTGCTCGGCCCAGCGCCGGGACTCCGCGGCGCCATAGGCGGCGACACCAGGCATGACGGTGAAGCCCTCCGGGGATGCGGCAACTGCGGTTTCGACAACCTTGGCCCGCTCCTCGTCGGTCAGCGTCTGGTACTCGCCCAGGGATCCGTTGGGGCAGACGCCGTCGCATCCATTGGCGGCGAGCCAGGCGACGTGCTCGCCAAACGCGGCGTAGTCGACGCTGAGGTCGTCATTGAAGGGAAGTGCCGTGGCAACGTGGATGCCCTGCCAGGGCTGGGTGCGGGTTGTCATGAAATTCTCCTTGCAGGTGGTCAGTCGCCATTTGTTCTTGGCTGAGCTGCCCCGGGAGGGTTTGCAGCGCCGCCAACAATGGATTACAGGGTCAGCCTAACAGTACAATGTCACATTCCACTAGGGTTTTAGTGGACCATTTTCACGCCCCTGGTCCCTCACTCACCTCCGGAGCCTGGCGTGCCTCAGCGCAGAACGAAGCCCAATCCCAGCTTGTCCCTCGGGTCAAGGGTGAACGTGCATTGCGCCACCTGGTGTGCGGTGCCGCGGACGCCGACAACCACCCCGGAGGCTTCCCTCGCGACCACGTGCGCTGAAAAGTGTGAATCGACGATGGAAAAGTGGTCCAGCAACGCCCCGTGGGCGAGTTCGCCGGAGTCATCCAGCGAAGCCACCCGGGCCGCCGTGCCGGAGCCGCAGGGCGAGCGGTCAACCTGCCCGTCGGCAAAAATGGTGACGTTGCGTTGGGCGAGGCTTCCGCCGCCGCCAGCTGCCGGCTCGTGGAAGATGGTGCCGTAAATGCCGTCAAGGCGCGGCTCGCCGGGGTGCCTGGCGGCCGGACTTCCGGACAGCGCGGCCTTGATTGCCCGCCCCGCCTCGATCAGCCGGTTCAGGCTCGACGGCGTGACCTCCAGCCCCGCCGCCCGTGCGGGCAGTGAGGCGTACAGCGCCCCGCCCCAGAGCACATCCACCTCGAGCCGGCCAAAGCCTTCCGTTTCCACGGTGATGGACCGGGCCATGACGGCCGAGGGGACGTTGAGGAAGGTGACGGCATCCACCTGGCCGGCCGCCATCGTCACCCGGGCCGTGACGCGCCCTGAGGGGACGTCGATGACAACGTCCGTGTCGCCGTCGTCCGGGGCAGGCACCAGGCCGCTTTCCACGGCCCAGGCGCCCAGGGCGATGGTGCCGTGGCCGCAGGCGGTGGAAAATCCGTCCTTGTGCCAGAACAGGACGCCCAGGTGGGCGCCGGAATCATTGGGCGGGACAATGAAGCCGCCGTACATGTCGGCATGGCCGCGCGGCTCGTTGACCAGCAGCTGCCGCAGCGCATTGGCGGGGCCGGCCTGCGCACTTTCGCGCCGGTCCAGGACCGTGGCCCCGGGAATCTCGAAGGGGAGCTCCGGGACTATGCGGAACGGCTCCCCCGCCGTGTGGTAATCGACCGTGGCGACCCGCCAGGTGGCGGCCTGCACCAAATCGGCCTGCGCAGGGTCCTGGCTGACCAGATTCTGCTCAAGCGCCAAGGTAGGCCTCGACAATGCGTGAATCGGCCAGCAGTTCCGGCCCCGTTCCGGTCATGGTGGTGGCCCCGCTTTCAATGACGTAGCCGCGGCTGGTGATCTTCAGGGCCGCCCGCGCATTCTGCTCCACGAGCAATACAGTGGTGCCGTTGGCGTTGACGTCCTTGATGACTTCCATCACCTGGGCCACGATCAGCGGTGCCAACCCCATGGACGGTTCATCCAGCATCAGCATCCTCGGCCCGGCGATGAGCGCCCGCCCGATGGCCAGCATCTGCTGCTCGCCGCCCGACAGCGTGCCGCCCTGCTGGTTGCGGCGTTCGGCCAGCAGCGGCAGCATCTCAAAAACGTCCTTCATCCGCTTGGCCACGGTGCCCCTGTCCTTGACGAGGTAGCCGCCCAGCTGCAGGTTTTCGGTGACGCTCAGCGTGGAAAAGATCCGCCGCCCCTCGGGGACGTGGATGAGCCCGGATCCCACCACCTCCCACGGCTTCGCCTTCGTGATGTCGGTGCCGGCAAAGCTGATCTTGCCCGCGTGCGACTTCACGATGGCCGACGCCGTGGACAGCGTTGTGGTCTTCCCCGCACCGTTGTTCCCCAGCAGGGAGACGATCTCGCCTTCCTCCACCCGGATGTTCATCCCGCGCAGGGCCTGGATCTTGCCGTAAAAAACTTCCACGTTCTCAAATTCCAGCATGGACATCAGGACCCGCCCTCTTCCGGTTCGTCTTCCTTGCCCAGATACGCCTCGATCACGGCGGGATTCTTCTTCACTTCCGCGGGTGTGCCGTCGGCAATTTCCTTGCCAAAGTTCATGACCACCACGCGTTCGCTGACCTCCATGACCACCCCCATGTCATGTTCAATGAGCACGACGGCGGCGCCCTCGTCCCGGATCTTTCGGCACAGTGCCAGCAGGTCCCGTTTCTCCGAGTGGTTCAGCCCGGCACCGGGCTCGTCCAGGAGCACGAGCTTGGCCTTGCGGGCCATGGCTCGGGCCATTTCCACCTGCCGCTGCTGGCCGTACGCCAGGTTCCTCACGGGGATGCCGCGGCCTCCCTTGTAACCCACGAAGTCCAGCCAGCGGTGGGCCTCGGATGTGTAGTACTCCTCGCTTTTGCGGTATCTGGGCGTGTGGAACAGGGAGTCCAGGAAGTTCTGGCCGCCGTACAGGTGCATGCCGCCCCTGACGTTGTCCAAAACCGTCAGGTCGGGGAACAGGCGCAGGTTTTGGAAGGTGCGCGTCACCCCCGTAGCGGCAATCACTGCCGGGCGCTTGCCGGTAACGTCCTGCCCATCCACAGTGACGGTCCCGCTGACGGGCTTGTAGAAGCCGGTGATGCAGTTGAACGCGCTGGTTTTTCCGGCGCCGTTGGGGCCGATGACGGAGACAATCTCCCCGGCATCAGCCGAGAAACTGAGCCCGTTGACGGCCTTGACACCGCCAAAGGCGATTTGCAGGCCCTTCACCTCAAGCAGCGGGCTCATGCGCCTTCTCCTGTCTCATGACCGGCCGTGTTCGCGGGAGCGGCGGGCGCTGAACCGGCGGGTGCCGTGTTCTTCCTGCCCGAATGTTTGCCGCCGCGGGCACCCGGTCCGGTCCCGCCGTCGTCCTTCTCGGGCTCATAGGCCCTGGCAGGCCAGAAGCCTTGGGGGCGCAGGACCATGACTGCCACCAGCACGACGCCGAAGATCACGTAGCGCAGGTTGCCCATGTCGCGCAGGAATTCGGGCAGCAGCGAGATGACCACGGCACCGACCACCACGCCGCGGGTGTTGCCCATGCCGCCGAGCACCACGGCCATCAGGACCAGCGCAGACTGCAGGAACACGAAGGACTGCGGGGAAATGGCGGAGAGGTGCGAAGCAAACAGCATGCCGCCAATGCCGCCCCAGATGGCGCCGAAAATGTAGGCGGCCAGCTTGACCTTGTACGTGTGGATGCCCATGGCCTCGGCGGCGTCCTCGTCCTCGCGGACAAAGCGCCAGGCCCGGCCCAGCCTTGACTTGCCCAGCCGGGCCGAGCCCAGCACCAGCAGGCCCACCACCACGACGCAGAAGTAGTAGAACGGCACCGGGTTGGAGAGGTCCACGCCGAACAGTTCCACGCCGGGGATCCCGTAGATGCCGGAGGGGCCGCCGGTGATTGTGAGGTTGTTGGCCGTCAGGCGGATGATCTCACCGAAGCCGAGTGTCACGATGGCCAGGTAGTCGCTGCGCAGCCGGAGCGTGGGGCCGCCGATGATGAGCCCGGCCAGGATGCACATGAGAACGACGGCCGGGATGGTGAACAGGATGGGCATTTCAAAGGACTTGGAAATAATGCCGGCCGTGTAGGCCCCCACCGCCATGAAGGCGATGTAGCCCAGGTCCAGCAGGCCGCAGTAGCCCACCACAATGTTCAGCCCCGAGGCCAGCAGCACGAAGATCACGGCCGTGGTGGCGATGTTCATGGCGTAGTTGTTGGCAATCAGGAACGGGAAGATGACGGCCAGGGCGAAGGCCGCCCAGCCCAGCTGTTTGCTTTCAAACAGGCGTGAGACGCGGCTGGCGGGTTTGCCGATCCGGCGCGGGGCGGTGGAGGTGTCGACGTTCTCGCTCATTTAGACACGCTCCGTCACACGTTCGCCCAGCAGGCCGGTGGGTTTCAGGGTCAGGAAGGCAATCAGCACGGCGAAGGTGAACACGTCGCGCCACTGCCCGCCCAGCCACTGGGAACCGAAGGCCTCGAGCAGGCCCAGCAGCAGACCTCCGAGCATGGCGCCCTTGATGTTGCCGATGCCGCCAATGACGGCGGCGGTGAACGCCTTCAGGCCGATGATGAAGCCCATGAGGAAGTCGATCTTGCCGTAATATGCACCAGCCATGACGCCGGCAGCGCCGGCGAGCGCCGAACCGATGAAGAACGTCCATGTGATGACCTTGTTGACATTGATGCCCATGAGCAGCGAACCCTTGGGGTCCAGGGCGATGGCCCGCATGGCGCGTCCCATGGACGTCCGCTGGATGTAGGAGTTCAGGCTGAGCATGAGGATGACGGCCACGAACATGAGCACGATTTGGGGTGCGGAGATGCGGGCGCCCAGGACGTCGAAAGTCTGGCCCTGGAGGCGGACGGGGAACACCCGCGGGTTGGGGCCGGCAATGGCGCTGACACCGTATTCCAGGGTGAAGGAGGCTCCCACCGCGGTGATCAGCACTGCCAGGCGCGGCGAACTTCGCAGCGGCCGGTAGGCGAGGCGTTCAATGCCCACGCCGATGCCGCCGGTGATGATCATGGTCAGCAGCAGCACCAGCAGCAGCGCTGTGATGGACATGGAGGCCGGGATGATGCCCAAGGAGCTCAGTGTGGCAAAGCCGATGAAGGCGCCCAGCATGTAAATGTCACCGTGGGCGAAGTTTAAAAGTTTGATGATGCCGTAGACCATTGAATAGCCCAGTGCGATAAGTGCGTAGAACGAGCCCACAAAGAGGCCGTTCCAAATTAGCTGAGTCATGTTTGTCCTGCCTTGACGTATAAGCCAAACGCGAAATGGAACGCCAACCGGCGGGCGGACTTGCGCGGTGCGCAGACACGGCCCGCCGGTTGTGGATGGTCAGCCCAGGTCGTCCTGGAGGACAAACTTGCCGTCCTTGACGACCAGGATCTGGAAGCCACCGTTGGTGAGAGTGTGTTCCGCGGTGAATTTCAGGGGCCCGGAGAACAGCTGGAATCCGTCGATGGCCTGCAGGGCAGCAATGATCTTGTCGCCGTCGGTGCTGCCGGCCTTGGTGATGGCTTCGGCGGCAACACGGACTGCGTCATAGGACTGTGTTGAGTACGGTCCGGGCGCGCTGCCGAACTTCTTCGTGTAGTCGGCAATCCACGTTTCTGCACCCTTGATGGTGTCGGGGGTTTGGGTCATAGTGGCGTAGACGCCGTCAGCATTGGCGCCGCCGGCAATCTTGATCAGTGAGGCGTCAACGCTGCCGTCGGCCACCATGATCTTGCCCGTGTATCCGGCTGCCTTGAGCTGGTTGATGATCAACCCGCCTTCTTGGTAGTAGCCGGTCCAGTACACCATGTCGGGGTTGGCGCCCGTGATGTCGTGGACCACGGAGGAGTAGTCGCTTTCACCGGCTGTGACGGAGGTGGCCAGGGCCACCTTGACGTTGCCGTCGGCTTCCAGGTCCTTCTTGGTCTGGGTGGCGATGTCCTTGGAGTAGCTGGTGTTGTCATCGACCAGGGCCACCGTCTTCACGCCGTCCTTGACCATGAACTTCACCGCAGCGGCCGCCTGCTGGACGCCCGTGCCGTTGATCAGGAACACGTTGGGCAGTTTCTGGTTGACCAGGTCCTGGGAGTTGGCGGCCGGGATGATCATGGGGATGTTGGCTTTTTCAAAGATTGGCAGGGTGGGCAGGGTGGCGCCGGAGCAGTAGCCGCCCACGGACACCACGGCACCGTTGGAGACTGCCTTGTTGGCTGCGGCTGCTGCCTGGGTGGGATCGCAGGCTTCGTCTTCGGGATCAAACTGCAGCTGGCGGCCCAGCACGCCTCCCTTGGCGTTGATCTCATCGACGGCCATCTGCATGCCGTTCTTCATGAACACGCCGGTGGGCGCGCTGGAACCTGACAGCGGGATGACTGCCGCAATCTTGATGGGGCCGGCGTCGCCGGACTTCTCGTCTCCGCCGCCGAGGATGCCGCCACACGCTGTCGTGGCAAGAATGGTTGCGGCCACTGCGGCCATGGTGACGGTTTTGGGAATTCGAAGCTTCATTGTCTACATCTCCTTTGACGGACAACGTGAAGCAAACCACGCGGAAATTCCCCGCATGCCTGCCTGCTGTCGGGTACATCACACTTCGCTAGTGAGTAAAATATGACATGTTACGCGTTTTGATGTCAACAGTTTTACCGAACCGAGATGCAATTGATGCCGCACACTTGAGCCCTGGGTGTCCGCGCCCTGATGTTGAAACAGCAGCTGATGCTGTTTCGGCTGCCCACCCGGAATCGAAACTGCAGCTGATGCAGTGAATCCGCACGATTCACTACATCAGCTGCAGTTTCAAAGTTGTTGGGCGGCGGAGGACCGCATCAGCTGCTATTTGGAATTCGCGATCACGCGGAACGGGTTCAATTCGGTGCCGCCACTCCGCGGGGCCCCACATATGGCCCTCAAATCAGCCATGTGGGGCCCATGTCTGGGGATTCGCGAAGGAGATGTGAGCCGCGGCGGGCTAGATGCCGTTGAGCGCCTCGGACGTGGCCCTGGTGGTGTACCGGGCGGCTTCCGCGAGGGCCGCCTCCGGGGAACCGGCCACATCTGTGGCGCTGACGGCGGCCACCACCCCGTGTTCGGCCAGCTGTGCGGCCGTCACAGTGATCCTGCCGGCAACCACGACGACGGGAAGTCCCCTGGCGTGGGCAGCGTCCGCCACTCCGAGGGGGCCCTTGCCCGACAGTGACTGGACATCCAGGGACCCTTCACCCGTGATGACAAGATCGGCGTCGTCAAGGGCGGTCTCGAGGTCGATCAAGGCCGCGACCAGGTCAAAGCCACGCTCCACCGAGGCATTGGCATAGGCCACAAACATGGAGGGGAAGCCGCCGGCGGCACCTGCCCCGGGGATGTCAATGTCGATGCCGGTCGATTCCCTGACCACGGACGCCAGATTCCGCAACCCCGCATCGAGCAGTTCGACGGCGTCGGCGTCGGCACCCTTTTGCGGCCCGAACACGTGCGCGGCGCCGTTGAATCCGTACAGCGGGTTGTCCACATCCACGGCCATCCGCACCGTCACGCCGGCCAGCCGCGGATCAAGCCCGGAGGCGTCCACGGCCACGACGTCCACCAGGGAGCCGCCGCCCAGTGGCACAAGGTTCCCGTGGGCATCGAGCAGCTTCAGTCCCAGCGCGCGCAGGGCGCCGGTTCCGGCGTCGGTCATGGCTGAACCGCCCAAGCCGATAATGATTTCCGTCGCCCCGGCCTCCAGCGCAGCGGCAACAAGCTGGCCCGAACCGTAGGAGTGGGCGCGCAGGGAATTTTCCACTGTGGGTTCGCTGAGCAGGTAGCCGCTGGCCTGCGCGGTCTCAATGACGGCCACCTTGCTGTCCTCCCGGAACCCCCACACAGCACCCACTGGCTTCAGGATGGGGCCAACCACCGCGTTCAGCCGCTCCGAAAATCCTGCCGCGACAGCTGCTTCAACCGTGCCTTCGCCGCCGTCGGCAATGGGCAGGGCCGTGACCACGGCATCCGGGTAAACCCGCAGGGCGCCTTCGGCCATGGCCGCGGCCGCTTCCGGGCCGGTGAGGGTCCCCTTGAACTTGTCGGGGGCAATGAGGATACGCATGCACCCATCCTGCCACCGGTCACCGACACGGCTGAATGATTACGTCCAATAACCCCGCCGGCGCATGACGTCGGCGAGCAGGTCGGCCCTGTCCGTCATGATGCCGTCAACGCCCAGGTCAAAGAGTTCGTGCATTTGTGCGGGGTCGTCAATGGTCCACACATGGATTTTCAGGCCCATCCGGTGCGCCCGGCCCACCGTTCCCGGGGTCACCAACTCGTGGCCCCTGTACTGCCTGGGAATTTGCAGCACATCCGCATCGCGCATCAACCAGTTGATGAACTGCCCGGGCAGCCACGGTGACAGCAGGAAGTAGGCCACCAGGAGCAATTTGCCCGGCGAACTTGCCACCGGACGGCTCAGCCGCGCAAGCACCTGGCGGCGGCGCCGGTCCGAGAACGACGCAACACAAACCCGGTCGTGCAGGCCATGGGTTTCGATTGCGTCAACGAGCGGCCCCACGGACCCGGCATCCTTCACATCAATGTTGAACCGCACGTTGGGCAGCGCCGCAAGGAATTCTTCAAGCGTGGCAACCGGCTCCCTGCCACCAATCCGCGCCCTGCCCGCCACCGAATAAGGCAGTTCCGCGATCGTGCCGGCCTGGTCGGTGGTGCGCTCAAGTGTTGAGTCGTGGATGACCAGCGGGACCCCGTCAGAGGTGGTGTTGAGGTCGGTTTCAACGTACTGGTAGCCCAGTTCCAGGGCTGCCTTGAACGCCGTCAGGGAATTTTCCAGGCCGTCGCGGGAAAAGCCCCTGTGGGCAATGGCCAGCGGCTGCGCCGACTCCAGGTACGGCTTGGTGATTCTGATCCTTGGCATCGTCTGCGCCGTCGTCACTCAGGCCAGGCGCAGCGCGGCCAGGCGCGACTCGATGACCTGGGCAACGCCGTCGTCCTCAAAACGGGGGGCCTGCAGGGCAGCGGCTGCGAGCGCTTGGGGGTGGCCGCTCGCCATGGCGTATCCGGCGCCGGCCCAACCGAGCATTTCCACGTCGTTGGGCATGTCACCGAACGCGACGACATCGGCCGCGTCGATCCCGCGGGCGGCGGCATATTGGGCGAGGGTGACGGCCTTGTTGACGCCCAGCGGGCCCATTTCGAGCAGGGCCAGGTCCGGGGCCGAGTGTGTGACGGCAAGCAGCGGGCCGACATCGGCGGTGACGAGTTCCAGGAATTCGTCGGCACTGCCGGTGTGCAGGACCGCCAGCATTTTAATGATCCCGCTGTTTGCCATGTCGGGAGTCAGCACCTCGGGGACCAAGCCGGTGCGGCCAGCCGGGGCGCGGGTGCCGTAGAAACCTTCCTCGATGTGCAGGCCGGCAAGGGATTCCAGGGCAAAGTATGGCTCAGCGGCCAGGCCTGAAACAATGGTCCGGACCTGCTCGACCGTGTCCCAGCTGACCAGATGGGACTGCAGCACCTTGTCGGTGGCGAGGTCGTAGGTGACAGCCCCGTTGGAGCAGATGACGGTGCCGGTGTGGCCGATTTGTTCGCGGATCGGTTCAAGCCAGCGCGGCGGGCGTCCTGTCACGAACACAATGTCAATGCCCGCTTCCGCGGCAGCCTGGAAGGCGTCCACGGTGCGGGTGCTGACCAATCCGTCGTGGCCCAGAATGGTTCCGTCAATGTCACTGGCAATTAAACGCATACCCAAGGCTATCCAACTTCCCGCGAAACCCCGCTAAGCCCTGCTAAACCTCAAACAATCCAGTCAACCGGGCACGCGCCAGGGTGTGAAAATGCAGGTTGAAGCCCAGGGTTGCAGCGGTGGTGTCGGCAGGCAGGCCCAGGGACGGAACGTCAACAGCATGGACAACAACCATGTAGCGGTGCGTCCCGTGCCCGGCCGGAGGTGCCGAGCCCATGTAACCGGGGATCCCGGCGTCGTTCTTCAGGGAAAGCGCCCCGTCAGGCAGCGCCGGGGAACCGGGGGTCCCGGCCCCCTCGGCCAGGGACGTCACGGACACCGGGAGCCCGGCCACGGCCCAATGCCAATAACCGCTGGCCGTGGGCGCATCGGGGTCAAACATTGTCACGGCAAAACTTTGCGTCCCGGCCGGGAAGCCGCGCCACGACAGCTGCGGCGACAGGTCAAGCCCACCCGGATGGGCGCCGGCGTTGACCTGGGCGGGCGCAAACACGGCCCCGTCGGTAAACGAATCGCTGGCCAGCTCGAATTCCGGGACAGGGGTCAGGAACGAATAGGGTTCGTAATCAAACATGGGGCTGCCTTTCAGATTGCCGTCAGAGGGGCTTCGGATGGTCCGGCAGCGGTCACTGCTGCAATTCAGCCCTGTTGGGGGGATTGGCCCCCGCCCGGGAAACCGTGATGGCGGCCGCCCTGGCGGCATAGTCAAGGACTTCGGCCAGGATTGCGGTGCCCATGGCTCGCAGTTGGGGGCGGCGCTGGGCCCCGTCCAATTCCCTGTCCACAAGGGCCGACAGGAGCGCAGCCATGAAGGAGTCGCCGGCCCCCACAGTGTCCACGACCTGGACCGGCGGCACGGCACAGGCAGCCTCACCGGCGGCGCACACAGCCCACGGCCCGGCACCGCCCTGTGTCAGAACAACGACGGCGGGACCTTCAGCACCGCCGATGGCGAGCCACTTGCGGGCCGATTCCTTGGGGTCAATGCCGGGGTAAAGCCATTCAAGGTCCTCGTCGGAGGCCTTGACAACATCGGCCAGGCGGACGAACTTCTCCGCCTGCTCCCGCGCGTAGTCAACGTCGGTGATGATGCTCGGGCGGCAGTTGGGATCGAAGGCGATCGTGGCGCGGGGGTGGGCATCAATGACAGCGGCCAGGACCTGCTCGGCACCCGGTGCCAGCATGGTGGCGATGGAACCGGTGTGGAGCAGCGTTGTTGCGGCCAACATGAAATTCGGTTTGTCCCCGGCTGCGCCGAGGTCCGGCAGCGACCAGTCAAGGGAGAACTCATACGTTGCGGCACCGTCAGCATCCAGCACTGCCCGGGCCACTGAGGTGGGCTGCGAGTCAGGGGACAAGGGGACCATGACGGCATTGGCTTGCAGGTGCCCGGCCACCATGTCCCCATAGGGGTCCTTGCCAAACCTGCCCAGAAACTGCACCGGGTGCCCCAACCGGGCCAGCCCGACGGCCACGTTCATGGGACTGCCACCCACGTGCGGGACCGGATCCCTGCCTGCACGCACCACTTCATCAACCAGGGCTTCACCAATAACTGTCAACATGGCACCAGCCTATTGCCCCTTGTGGCGCTCTTGAAATGCACGGCCGGTCCGGGGCGCGGCCCAGGCCCGCCCGGCGCACCCCGAGTCATATCCGTAAAGACTCTGGTCAAATGTGACACGCGTCTCGTATACTTCAAAAAGTGACCGATAACATTCCATGTCAGGTGCCAATATTCAGGTAACTGTTGAGCGCCTGGCGACCATGGACTAGCTTCGATGGGTTCCATAACAATACGGAGGGCGAGCTTCGTCACCGCTTGTCACGCACCGGCCGCTGGCTCCTCGAACAACGTCACAACTAGCAGCAGTCGAGAGGTTTCACCTTTATGAACAGCACATTGCGCAAGATTGCGGTGGTGGCCGCACTGAGCCTGCCCCTGGCCGGCATCGCCGCCGTGACACCGGCAACCGTGACGCCGGCAGCCGCCGCACCTGAGGAGTCCGCAGCCAACGCGGCACCCGTTGTGGTCCCGTCGCTCCATGAATGGACAGGAGGCTCCGGCAAGCTGGAGATCACCCCCGCCAGCCGCATTGTCGTCCCCAACGAACTAAGCCAGGTAGGCGAGGAGTTTGCCGATGATTTGGCCGAAATGACGGGCCTGGAGCTCGCGGTTGCCACCGGCGCAAGCCAACCCGGCGACATCTCCCTGGTCCTTGACGTTGCCGACAATTACGCCACCGGCGGCGAGCGCTACGACGCAGAAGGCTACAAGCTCGATGTCACCGAGGCAGGAGTGCGGGTCACCGCCCCCACCGAGACGGGCGCCTACTACGGCACGCGCAGCATCCTGCAGATCATGACCCAGTCCGACGGGCGCAACAAGCTGCCCGTCGGAGCAGCTGTTGACTGGCCCGACTACGAGGCCCGCGGCTTCATCCTGGACGTCGGCCGCCGCGTGTTCACAGCCGGCTTCATCGATGACTACATCAAGATGATGAGCTACTACAAGCTCAACCGCTTCCAGATCCACCTCAATGACAACCAAATATTCGTGGACTCCGGCGACTGGCGCGAGTCCTACATGGGCTTCCGGCTGAAGTCCGACAACCCGAAATATGCCGGCCTGGCCTCGACAGACGGCTCCTACGACCGTGCCGACTGGGACGGCTTCGAGGCCGCGGCCGCCAGCCGCGGCGTTCAGATCATCCCCGAAATTGATGTTCCCGCCCACTCCGCCGCCATCATCAAGTGGCGCCCTGACATTGGCCTGAACAACGGCAAGTCCGACCACCTCGACCTCAGCAACCCCGAGACCACGGAAGCCGTCAAGGGCATCCTCGACGAGTTCATGCCCTGGTTCCAGGGCCCCAAGGTCAACTTTGGTGCCGATGAGTACCCGGGCGACAAGCTCCAGTACCGCCAGTTCTACAACGACATGGCCAAGCACATCCGCGACGCCGGAAAACAGCCGGGCGCCTGGGGCAGCTTCACCAACATGAGCCAGGGCACCGGTGCATCCGGCGTTGAGGGTTACGACAAAGATGTCATCATCAACTCCTGGAACAACGGCTGGTACGGCCTGAATGCTGCGGCCAGCGATGAAATGAAATTCATCAACACCAACGACGGCACCTTGTATGTTGTCCCCTTCGCCGATTATTACCACGGCGGCGGCTTGAACAACCAGTGGCTGTACAACGACTGGCTGCCCAACACAGCCGGCGGCGAGACAGTCCAGCCCAACCAGATCATGGGCGCCATGTTTGCCGTCTGGAATGACCTGGTCGACAACGACTACTCGGAGCAGGACGTGCACGGCTTGATCGAGCGCTCCTTCCCGGTTGTGGCCCAAAAGACCTGGACAGCCACGACCCCCACGGTTGACTACGCCGACTTCAACAACGCACTGGACAAGATCGGCATGGGCCCGTCGCTGGGCACCGTCAAGGACACCACGCCCGCTGCCGGGGCGGCTGACCTGGCCTCCGGCAAACCCGTGGCGGCCTCGTCGGCCAAGGACGGCAATCCGGCGTCGAACCTCACCGACGGGGTACAAAACTCCCGCTGGGAGTCAGCCGATGCCACGCCATCTTCCCTGACCGTTGACCTGGGCTCGGTCCAGACGGTTGGCGCGGTGACCGCCGAATGGGCGGCCAACGCGCCTACCGGCTACGCCGTTGAAACGTCCAGGGACGGCTTGTTTTGGGACCGCACCGCCAGCCATGAGGTGACAGGCGCCGGTGCCGACGAGGTCCGCTTCCCCACCACCGAGGCCCGCTTTGTGCGCCTGGCCGGACTCGTTCCCGCCGGGGAGTCAACCAGCGTGGGCGCCTGGAGCCTCGGCGTTGCAGGGATCACCAACGTTGCAGTGGGCGCCGTGGCCACGGCCTCGGGCAATGACGCGGCAAGCCTGCCCGCCAGCCAGGCCTTTGACGGCAACCTCGCCACGCGCTGGTCCGCCAACTACGACGGCGTGCGCTGGATTGCCGGGGACCTGGGCAAAATCCAGCCGATCAACGAGGTGACAGTCGCCTGGGAAGGCGCCTCCGCCAAGGACTACACCGTCTCCACGTCCGAGGACGGCACGACGTGGGCTGTCGTTACCACGAAGACAGGCATGCCCGGGGACAAGCGCACGGATGTCGTTGCCTTCGACCCTGTCAATGCCCGCCACGTCAAGGTTGAGATTCAGTCGGCAAACATGGGCATCTACCTCCCTGCCTACGAGGTTGAGGTCCGCAACACTGCGGTGGATGCACTTGGGGTGGCAGGTTCCCTTGACCGAGAGCCCAATGCTGATGGAAAGTTCGACGTCGAACCAACAGTGACGCTGTCAGCCACCGGCGCCGCTGCCGGCCAGTCCGCGGTCGAATACCGGATCGGCGACGGGGCTTGGAAAGCGTATGCGGCACCGTTCACGGTGGCTGGGGTCCAGCCGACAACCGTTGACTACCGGGCCAGCAGCGACGGCGTTGCCGGCAGCGGTGCGGAATCCTTCGCCGGCTATGTGGTCCTGGACCTGGCTGTGCCCGGGGCTTCACCGACACCCACTCCTGATCCCACCGAGACCACTGCCCCGGCCGCCACACCGCCGGCCGCCACTGGCGTTCCGGCTGGTCCGGGCACCACGGCACCTGCGAGCAGCGATCCGACCGGCAGTGGTCCGGCAGGAGCGGGCGCTACCAAGGCTAGGCACGCCGTTCCGCCGAATCGGCGGGACACAGCACTGCGGCGGTTGGGGCAATTCCCCAACCGCCACAGTTGTGGTTACAGTATTTTTTAGGGGCATTGCCGCGCACCATGGACAGGTTGAGGTGCACGGTTCGGTTGCCCCGAAGAATCCAGACCCGCACGTCCCCCACCACCTTTGATTCGGCAGGTATTCAGTGAGCACTACGGAATCCAGCCGCCCTGGCATTCGCGGCGTCGCCGAAGTTGCCGGCGTTTCACCCCAGACGGTGTCCCGGGTCCTCAACGGCCACCACAGCGTGAAGCCCGCCACGAGGGAACGCGTCCAGGCCGCCATTTCGCAACTGGGCTACCACCGCAACTACGCGGCCCGCAGCCTGTCGACGGGCCGCACCCAAATTATCGGCCTCGTCATGTTCAACAGCGACTCCTATGCCCGGTCGATTGTGGTCGCCAGCATTGAACTCGCAGCCGCCGAATTGGACCATTCGGTCATCACCTCGCCCATCTCCTCCATGGACGACCACGTCATTGAAGCAGCCGTGCAGGGCCTGGTCGACCGCGGCGCCGACGGCATCATCCTGGCCGTCCCCATGATTGATGCAAGTCCCGTGGTGTCCAGGATCGGCAACACCACGCCCATCGTCACCTTGGATGGCTCACGGACCGAGTCAAGCGAACTGCTTGTCATCGACCAGGCTCTCGTGGCCGAGCTGGCCACCACGCACCTGCTGGGGTTGGGGCACGAAACCGTGTGGCACCTGGCGGGCCCGCAAAACTGGATTGAGGCCCTCGACCGCAGTGAGGGCTGGCGGACAACCCTGGAGAGGGCGGGCAAATCCGTGCCGCCCGAACTGCAGGGCGACTGGACGCCGGAGTCCGGATACAAAAATGGGCTCATTGCCGCCCGCATTCCGGACCTGACAGCTATTTTTGTTTCGTCCGACGAGATGGCGTTCGGTGTCATCCGGGCCCTGCATGAGAGCGGCAAACGGATTCCCGAGGACATTTCAATTGTCAGCGTGGACAACATTGCACTGGCGGAATACAGCTCACCGTCGCTGACCACCGTCGCCCAGCCGTTCAAGGCGATCGGCGCATTGGCTGTCCGGCGGCTGCTGCACAGGCTGCAGAATTCGCAGCATCCCTTTCCGCCGTTTGCCATGGTGCCGGAACTGATCGAGCGCAACAGCAGCAGCGCGCCGCCGGCGCGCTGATGGCGTCGGAGCCTCTCGCCGAGGCGCCGGGCCGCAAATTTTACCGAGTATTTGCGGCTCAGTCGGCGGTGCTGCTCGCGTGGGCGCCGCCCGGACGTTTAGGCTCAAGGCATGAGTAGTAACTGGGAACGACTCGATGAATCGCTGCGGCCTGCCGTCAGCGCCTCGGTGGCTGACTTTGAACGGACACTGCCGACATTGGAAAAAGTCACGGCAGAAATGAAGTCGCTTGTCCGCGAGGTCCTGTCCGAGGCGGAAGACAAACCCCTTTTTGTCACGAGCCGCACCAAGTCGGTTGAATCATTCCGGGAGAAGGCCTCCCGGATGGTGACCGAACCGGACGCGGCTCCCACGCTCCAGTTCCCCGAACCACTGCGGAACCTCACGGACATGGTCGGCGTGCGGGTCATCACCACGCTGCCCGGCGAAAACGCCCTGGCCGCCAACTTGATCAAGCGCAAACGAAGCATTTTTGACTGCCGCGGCGATACGGAGAAGGACATTGGCTCCATTGAATCCGGCACCTACGGGTATTCGAGCAGACACCTGATCCTGCGCACCATCCAAAACGATGTTGTCCGCGCCTATCAGGAACTGTTTGACGCCGAGATCAAACCCAACGGCAGCTATTTCTTTGAATGCCAGATCCGCACCATTTTTGCCCACGCCTGGAGCGAGATTGAGCATGACATCCGCTTCAAATCCCAGGACCCCCGCGCTTGGAGCCCTTACTTTGACAGGCAGTTCACTGCCACGGCGGCCATGCTTGAGACAGTCGAGTCGGCGTTTTCCGAGCTCCACGACAGGTACGAAACCGTCACCAGCTACTGGGACACCGAGGGCGACGGAGAAGGCAACATCTCGCTGACTCCCAACCGGATAAAGGCGGTGTGGCAGACGCTGCTGCCACACGTTGACAGGAAAGCCGATGATGACTGGGGCTGGGCGGCCGAACTCGTGGCGGCCCACGGTCTGCGCAAGACCGTGGATCTGGCAGCACTTCTGCAGCCCGAGATCATCTCCAACGTCCGCAAGGCACTGGACCACAGGTACTCCCCCGGTCCCGACAGGCTGCTCGACGACCTGCTGCTATGGCAATTTGGTGAAAGCCACATTGACCTGACCGCCGAAGAACCATCATCGGAGCAGACCCCGCGCCGCGACAGCTTGATCCGCCGGCACCAGCAGATGAAGCGGTACCGCAAGGCGCAGGGATTCTAGCCGCGCGGGCTTGTCCGCCTGCACATCCATTTCCCGATGGCCTGCCCTTGGGGTTCCGGCCCAGCCGACCCGTTCGCCGGGTTCCGGGTCTACACTCCAGATATGGACCCTGAATTGATGCAGGCTGCCTGGTTCAGCAGGACGGGCGGTCCCGAAGTGATCCGCTACGGCGGGCTCCCTGTGCCCGAGGTCCAGCCGAACACTGTGCTGGTGCGGGTTGCCGCCTCCGCCGTTAACCACGTCGACAACTTTGTGCGCAACGGGAAGTATGCCACGGCGCTGAATTTCCCCCAGGTGGTCGGCCGGGATCTGGTGGGCACCGTTGAGCAAGTGGGGCCCGGGGTTCGGGAGGGTTTCACGCCCGGCGACGCCGTCTGGTCCAACTCGATGGGATTTGACGGACGGCACGGCGCGGGTGCCGAATTCTCGCTGGTCCCCGCGGAGCGGCTGTACCGCCTGCCAGCCGGCGTCGGGCCCGTTGCCGCGGTGGCCGTGCTCCACGCCGGAGCCAGCGCGCACTTGGCCCTGCACCGGCACGGCCGGCTCCAGCCGGGCGAAACCGTGTTTGTGGGCGGGGCCGCCGGGGGTGTGGGATCGGCCGCCGTGGTGCAGGCAGTCCGCGCCGGCGCCAAGGTCATCACCTCCTCTGCCAAGGACGACGCCGGGCACGTCCTTGGCATGGGCGCTTCCGCTGCGCTGGACTATCGTTCACCGTCGTTTGCCGATGAGCTGCGCGCCGCCGTCGACGAGGTCTCCGGCGGGCGCGGACTGGACCTCCACCTGGAAACGTCCGGGCGGCACCAGTTGGAACTTGCCGTGGACCTGTTGGCGCCGCGCGGGCGTATCATCGCCATGTCCGGCCTGGCGGCCAGCAATTTAGTTCCGCTGGGAAAGCTCTACACCCGGGACGGGAGCATCCGCGGTTTTGCCATCAGCAACGCCCCCGTCGGGGAACTGGCAACAGCCGCAAAGGCAGTGAACGAGCTGCTGGCGGACGGCAGCCTGCATGCCCGGACCGTCACGAAGCTGCCGTTGCGCGACGCTGCGGCCGCACATGCCTCACTGGAATCCGGCACCGTCCACGGCAAGCTTGTCCTCGTCCCGTGACTCCTAGTTGAACACTCCGTTGATCCGCTGCGGGACACCCAAGGGATTGTCATCGCGGAGGGCGGCGGGCAGCAGGTGGGCGGGCACGCCCTGGTAGGCCACCGGGCGCAGGAACCTGGCGATGCCGGCCGTGCCCACTGACGTTGACGTCGGCGCGGTGGTGGCCGGGTAGGGTCCGCCGTGCTGCTGCGCGTAGGTCACGGAAACGCCTGTGGGCCACTGGTTCCACAGCACCCGCCCGGCCTTCCCTGCCAGTAGGCGCACCAGCTCCGGGGCGACGACGTCGGACTCCTCACCCTGGACTGTGGCTGTCAGTTGCCCGTCCAGCACACCGGCGACCGCCAGCAGCTCCTCCTCATCCCGGTAGCTCGCCACCAGTGCCGCCGGCCCGAAGCATTCGGTGATCAGCCCCCGGGGATCGGCGAGCAGCGCTGCGGCCGTGGTGGCTGTCAATGCCGGTGCGGGCGGGAACGCCAGGGTGTCGGCCGTGCCGCCCAAGGGGGCAACGTCGTCGTGCCCCAACAGTTCCTGCAGGGACTCCGTGTAGCCGGACTGGATCCTGTCATTGAGCAGCTTGGCCGGCCCCGGACGGGCCGCGGTGGCAAGTGCGGCGAGCATCCCGGAGTCCTCCGGGACCAGAAGGATGCCCGGCTTGGTGCAGAACTGCCCGGCACCCATCGTGTACGACGCCACAAATTCCGAGGCAATCTCCGCGCCCCGGGCGGTGGCGGCGGCCCGGGTGACAAAGACGGGATTCACGCTGCCCAGTTCACCGTAGAACGGGATGGGGTCGGGACGGGAATTCACCAGGTCAAAGAGCGCCCGCCCACCGGCGATGGAACCCGTGAACGCCCCGGCCTTGATGCGCGGGTCCAGGAGTGCGTCGCGGCCCGCCTGCGTGCCGTAGACCAGCTGCAGCAACCCGTCCGGGGCGCCGGCGTCGTGCAGGGCAGCAGCGGCAACCCGTCCGACGGCGGCCGACAACCGTGGGTGCCCGGAGTGGACCTTGAGCACCACGGGGCAGCCGGCGGCGAGCGCGGAGCAGCTGTCGCCGCCCATGACGCTGAACGCGAACGGGAAGTTGCTCGCGGCAAACACGACCACCGGGCCCAGCGGTTCCAGGACGCGGCGGATGTCCGGCCGGGCACCCATGGGCCAGTCGCCGTCGGCGTGGTCAATGCGGGCGTCCAGATAGCCGCCGTCGGTGAGCATCTCGGCAAAGAGCCGCAGCTGGAACGTGGTGCGCTTCAACTCCCCGGTGAGCCTCCCGGACGGCAGGTTGGTTTCCTCCTGCGCCACGGGGATCAGGTTCTCCGCGTTGGCATCAAGTGCATCGGCAATGGCAACCAAGGCGGCCGCCCGCTCTGATGCGGGGCTTCGCGCCCAGATCGTGGCGGCCTCCTCTGCACCTGCCAAAATGCCCTCGAGTTCAGCTGCTGTGGTGTGGTTCAGATCGGTGCCGGGGTTCTCAGTCATGGGTGCGGTCCTTCATTGGGGGAACAGGTTGCAGGTTCATCAAAGGTAAGTGCGGCCAGCTGGCCCAACGTCACGGGTGCGGCAATGGTTCGTTTTGCCATGGCACGCAGGTCTTCGGCGGATACGGCCCGCCCGGTAAGGTTTGCCGCAATCGATGCGGTGGCAAACCCGCATACGCGGCCTTGGCACCTCCCCATGCCGGGGCGTGCGAAGGACTTCAGGCTGCGGGCATCCTGGGCGCCCAACTCATTGTGGGCGTTGCACAGTGATCCGTAAGTCACTTCCTCGCAACGGCACACCAGGGTTTCTGCGGTGAGCCAGCCATGCCAGCGCCCGGGCACGGGGTTGGCCTTGTGCATGGCCACGGCGAAGGCCCGCAGGCGGGCCCTGGTTCGCTGGAGGGCCTCGATGCGACGGCGCAGTTCTGCAACAGCCGGGCCCTGGCGCCCCGTCGCGACTACGGTGCAGAGGGCCGACAGCTCACCTTCCACCACAGCCATGTCGGCGCCGCCCACGCCGGTGGCCTCACCAGCAACGCTGACGCCGGCGGCGGAGGTGTTCAACCGCTCGTCAACGACGGCAATCAGCGAACCGTCAACATCAACAGTTGTGTCGACGCCAGCGGCCAGGACAAGTTCAAGCTGGGCCGTGAAACCCCAGCCCAAGGCCACCAGATCACAGGAAACCTTCCGTTGGGTCCCGGCGAGCACGGAACCGTCGGCGGCCAATTTGCTCAGGGTGACGGCCTCCACCCGATCCCTGCCGTGAATTTCGGTCACGGCGGTGCGGATCCTGTAGGGAATGCGGTGCCGTGCCAATGAGGCAGCATACTCGACACCTTCGGGCAGTTTTTCCGGGGCCCGAATGGCGCCGCGCGCATTGCGCAACCACCCTGTGGGGCTGTTCGCTTCACAGACCGCGGCGACTTTCACCCCGGCTTCCGCAAGTCCTGTGGCCACGGGGAGCAGGAACGGTCCCGTTCCGGCAACGACGGCAACGGTTCCCATCGCCGTCCGGTTTCCCTTCAAGAGTGCCTGGACGCCACCGGCCGCCATGACCCCTGGCAGGTCCCACCCCGGGATGGGGAGCTGCCGGTCGTACCCTCCGGGGCACAGGATGAGATGTTGTGCCCTCAATTGATCGGGGGCTGCCCCACCCGGAGTGTTGCTTGGCGTCAGCCGCAGGGAGGTGCCGGAGGAATCGTGCTCGATGAGCCACACCTGGGTATTGCGCCAGTACGCCACGGTTCCGCTCACCTCATGCGCATACAGGCGGGACCGCAAATTCATGAACGTCTTCCAGTCATGGTGACCGGCGCCTTCCTCATCCGAGGTCCCGGCCGCGGCGGCGGCAGCCTCGTCCGGGTGGCGCCAGAATTGCCCGCCGGGTTGGCTGCCGGCATCCACCAGCACCACCGAAAGTCCCTGGTCTGCCGCATGGACCGCTGCCGCCAAGCCGGCCGGGCCGGCACCAACCACCGCAACACTAAAACTCATGCCACTCCCCCGCCATCCGTCTCCAGCACCATGCCCTCATGCGCTTCGGTGAGGCAGGCACGCTGGTTGGCTTCGCCGTCGGCCGTTATCAGGCAGTCAAAGCAGACCCCAATGCCGCAAAACAGGCCGCGTGGGAGGCCGCCATTGCGGGTGGTGCGCCACGCGATAACGCCGGCCTCGGTCAGCGCGGCTCCCACAGTCTGGCCGGGGCGGGCGGCCAACGGCTGGCCATCCAAGGACATTTGAAGCTTAGACATGGGCGTCCCTCTTAAGGCTCTCAAAACGTTCCGGCGCAAAAGGTGCCAGGTCCAAGGCTGTCGTCCCAGTGATTGATTGGGCGATCAGCGCGCCCGTGCCCACGGCCAGCCCGATGCCTGCACCCTCATGTCCACAGGCATGGAAGAGCCCGGGAGCCCGGGGGTCGGGGCCAATGACAGGCAGGTGGTCCGGGCAGTAGGGGCGGAAGCCGAAGTAGCTGCGCAGTATCTTTACATTGTTGAGAAAAGGGAACAGCGCTATCGCCTTCCCTGCCATCTGGGCGAGCACGCGAGGGTCCACACTCTTGTCGAAACCCACCCTTTCCCGGCTGGATCCGATCAAGATGCTGCCGCCGTCGGTGCCCTCAACCACGGGCGAGGTTTGCAAGCCGGCGTCGGAACTGGCCACATTGTCCACATACTCCGCCGCATACACCTTGTGATGGACCATGACAGGCAGCGGCTCGGTGACCATCACGTAGCCTTTGCGCGGATTGACAGGTACTGCCACATCGGCCAGCGCGGCGATGGCGCCACCCCAGGTTCCTGCCGCATTCACCACGGCGGGGGCGGAGATGGTGCCGCGGGATGTTTCCACTCCGGTCACGGTTTCTCCCGCGCGGGTAAATCCTGTCACGCGGGTTTCCGTGTGGACCATGCCACCCATGCCCCTGGCCAGCCGCAGCAGATGTGCCGCCACCAGCATGGGCTGGACCTGTGCGTCTTGTGGATAAAAGGCGCCCCCTGCCATTGCGGGGTTTAGATGGGGTTCCATCTCCAGCAGGGACGGGCCATCAAGGAGGTCGACTTCGATGCCGGCCGCGCGTTGCCGTTCGGCCAGCCGCGCGAGATTGTTCTGGGTGCCTTCCCGCGCGGAAACCACAACGCCGCCCTTGGATTCAAATTCCCAAAGGCTCCCAAACTCGGCCAACTCCCCGCGCCACAGACCTTGGGAGTACTGGGCCAGGGTCAGCTCCGGGCCGGCCTCTTTGTCCGAGACAAGGATATTTCCTTCACAGGCGCTGGACGTTCCTCCTGCCAGAACTCCACGGTCCACAACCGCCACCCGGAGACCGGCCTGTGCGGCAAAGTAAGCACAAGCGGCACCCACAGCACCGGCGCCAATCACCACAACGTCAGCGGATCGGGGAAAGTTCATAGCAGTAGCATGTCACATGTCACTGTCGAAAAACAGGGCCCCCGCACCATATTTCAGATGCCTTTCCCGGCGCCCCGGCCTGGTTGGTGTTGCGCCCACTCACCGCGGACGTGGCCAATGGAGCCAAACGCAGCAACCTGGCACGCGCCCGGAACTCGGAAATCAGCGAGACGGGGCGCTTGCCACGGGCGGGCGCCCCAAACAGCGCCACCCGCCTGAACTGTCCGGAAATTCCGGGCAGTTCAGGCGGGTGGCCGCAATTGCATGGCTTATGACTGGGCAGCTCCTCGGTGTGCCGCCACAAGACCGGCGCCTGGGGATTGATACCCCAGCCGTCGATCAATGCCGGCTCAGCACATGCGAAAGCCGAATAGGTCGCAGGGGATGTACCAGATGCCGTAGGTGGTCGCCACGCTGCCTGGCTTAAATGAACTAGTGGCGCTGCTGGTGGCCTTGGCCGTTGTGGTACTGGCTTGGGCGGGCGACAGGCCGGGCGCCATAATCAGGGCGGCGGCGAGAACTGTGGCAGCACCTATGGATGCAAAGGGGGTTTTCATGACGGAACCTTTCAAATTAATGTTATGGATCGCCACTGGATGGCTGTTCCCCAGCATAGGGCGGCCCGGGCCGCATGGATACAGCCAAGACCGGATTCCGCCCCTATACTTTTGGACATGCCTGTCCTTGCGTTGGAATTTGACCCGGCGGCGGCCTAGGTAACCACTCCCGTGCGAAGTGCTGTGATGACAAGTTGCAGGCGGTCCCGGGTGGAAAACTTCCGCCCCAGGCGCACCAAATGGTATTTGACGGTGGACTCTGAGAGGTGTAGCTCTGCCGCGATCTCGCCGTTGCTCCGGCCGTCGCACAGCAGCTTCAGCACGGCGCCTTCCCTGTCCGAAAGTTCGATTTGGGATTGCTGCCGCTTGCCCGGCAGGCTCTTGCGCACGTCGGCAACGAGGAGGTGGGTGACGCCCGGGTCGATCGGACAGTCCCCGGCGTGGACTTCCCTGACAGCTGCCACTATCCGATCCGGCTCGGCATCCTTGACTACGTATCCGCTGGCTCCGGCAATCAGGGCGGCTTTCAGGTAAATGTCCGAAATATGGCCGGTGACAACAAGTATCCGGATTTCCGGCAGTTCCGCCACGATGCGGCGAATCGCCGCTATTCCGTCCATGACGGGCATTTGTATGTCAATGAGCATCACATCGGGCTGATGTTCGTGGGCAAGCCGGACAGCTTCCTCGCCATTTTCGCCCTCTGCCACGACTGCCACGTCGGTGGCCTGGGAGAGATATGTCCGCAGCGCACCCCTGACGAATTTTTCATCGTCGACGATGACCACATCAATCGATTCGGTTGCTGCCACGTTCACACTCATGGTGACAGTCTACGTACCCCGGCTCATCCCGGCGGCACCTGCCGCGCTGTGAAAACAGGGTCGCTGGCGCCGGCCCGGTGGCTGCCCGGGCTTTGCCAGCCGGCCCTGCGGCTCTCAGCGTGTCGGTGGCGTGGGAAAAGAGCCGTTAGGCCAGATGCCAGGGGACTTTGCTCCGCCGTGGGGACCTGGGCGGCCGGTTCCAAGCAAGTGCAGTTCGTTCATGGCTTTCTCCTTCGCTTGGACGGGTGTGCGCAGTGTGTGTTCAGCTGAGCACCGTAGTTCATCCCGCGTTCTTTCGAAGCTACGGAGGAGGGGCTTCGCATTCAATGCGACAGCGAAAAGACTGTCCAAACGGACGAGGAAATTGGGCCTTAAATGGCAAAAATTGGCCAAACGGCCAATTTTTGCAAATGGGGCTTCTGCCCGCCACACCTAGCGGAGTGTCTGGCGGCCGGCGAACGGCAGGACTGTGTGCACGCTCCACCACCCGTCCACCGGTCCGGCGTCCAGGGTTCCGCCGAGTCGGGAGGCCCGTTCCCGCAGTCCGGCAAGGCCCGTGCCCGACACTGGCAGGTGCGGCTCTCCGGGGGTCATGCGATTGCGAATGATCAACTCAATGCCACTCTCCTGCACGTTCATGGAGATGTCGCATTCGCTGCCGCCGCCCGAATGCTTGACGGCGTTGGTGGCGCTTTCCTGCAGTACCCGCAGCACCGTGGAGCGCAGCCCATTGGGCGTGCGGTCCAGATCCCCGGACGTGGTGAGGCGGGTGGGAATGCCAAGCCCGTTGAGCCGTTTCTGCGTGTCCGCGACACTTTGCGCCAGGTCTATGCAGGCCGGGCTGGTCGAGACCCTGGGTTCCGCCCCGTACGGGCCCGCCACCGGCACCTCGTCGGTCCGTATTGTCTGCAGCAGCCGGCGGAGGTCGTCGAGCGAGCTCCGGGACATCACCCCAATCTCCGTCAACGCCCGGCTCTGCTCAGCTCCGTCCTTTGAGATCGTGCCCAGATTTGCCTGCACCGCAATCATCGTCAGTCCGTGGGTGACAACGTCATGCAATTCCCTGGCCAGCTCGGTGCGTTGTTCAAGGGCGGCCGCGGCAGCCGTTTCCTCGGCTGCCCTTTGGTCGCGTTCGGCCCGGATGGCACTTTCCCGCAACAGCTTGAGTGCCAAGCCGGGGGTGATGAGCAGCAGGGTAACGGGGACATAGCCCCACAAACCTGCTGCGCCCACCGACGAGACCCCCAGCACCCATGCAATCTGCCAGGCAAGAAAACAAACAACTATTGCGGCCAGACTGCGGGTTGAAACACGGAACGCGGCAACGGCCAGGGCCCCAAAAGCCAACAGCAGCGCCCCTGCCGGCTGCGTGCTCGGGAACATGGCTGCCAGCATTACCGCGAAGACGATGGCCGTCAGCTGCGGACGGAAGGCCAGGCTCATCCACACCGCCCAATACGACAATGTGCCGGCGAGCACCCACCACGGGGAATTCCCACCCTGACCGGTCACAAAGAACAAGCGGACGTCGTCAACCGCCGACACCGTGACTACAACCGCCAGGAGAAAAGACACCCACAGCGGCAGTGGCGAGCTGCCGACCTTCAGCACTCCTGCAATGTTGAATTTTCGCTTGACACCGCTCTTCACCGCGCGCATCTCAGGACCGCCACGGAGCCACAGCACCCGCGCCACTGCATTCCGGAACGTGAATTACCGGCATGGGACAGCTGAAAGTGTTCATTGACCAATCGTCCCAGTTTTCTTCGTGTTGCACGATCCACACCTTCCCCACAAAAACGCACCCCGGGCGCTGTTCACCCCCGGAACAACTCACCGCAGGACGAATCCCAGTCCCAGATCGTCGTCGGCGTCAAGCGTGAATTTTCCTTCACCCACCGGGAATGCGCGGCCGCTGACCTCCACCACCAGGCCGCCGTCCGGCCCGCCGACCGTGTCAACCACGCGGGCCGAAAAGCGAGAATCAATAATTGAATAGTGTTCGAGCGCCTCCCCTTCGGCCAGCTCCCCCGAATCGCTGAGCAGTGCCACGCGTGCGGCACTGCCCGAACCACTGGGGGACCTGTCCACCTGGCCGTCGGCGAAAACACTCACATTGCGCTGGGACAGTCCCGGGCCCGAATGCTCCATGGGCTCGTGGAAGATTGTCCCGAAAATGCCCTCCAGCCGGGTGTCCGCCGGGTGGTCCACCAGCCCCGCAGCCACCTGGTGCCCGGCTGCGACCACCTTTGCCAAGTTCGACGGCGTGACCTCAAGTCCCGCTGCAGCCGCGGGAATCGAGGCGTACAGTGCCCCGCTCCAGGCCAGGTCAACGCGCAGGCGGCCAAAGTTGGCCGTCTTGACCTCAATGTCCCGCGCCACCACGTAGGAGGGCACGTTGTGGAAGGCGACCCCCCTGATCCTGCCCCCGTCCATCGTCACCCGGGCTGTGACGCGGCCCGAAGGAATGTCAATCACAACGTCGGTTTCGCCGTCCTCCGGCGCACGGACAAGCCCGCTGCGGACGGCCCAAGTTCCCAGGGCCATGGTGCCGTGGCCGCAGACGGTGGAGAATCCTTCGCGGTGCCAAAACAACGCCCCCAAATGGGCGCCGGAATCATTGGGCGGCACCACAAACCCGCCATACATGTCGGCGTGCCCGCGCGGCTCGTTGACCAACAGTTTCCGGATTTTGTCTGCATCCCCCGTCATGGCATGCTGGCGCCGTTCAAGCGCCGTGTCCCCTTCAATAAGGAAGGGCAGGGCCGGCACTATCCTGAACGGCTCACCCGCCGTGTGATAGTCAAAGGTTTCGATTTCCCACAGTGCCGCTTTCACAGTCGTCTCTCCTTTGAGCTGACAAGCTCTCGCTTGGGCGGGACCCGGCCCATTGCCGTCAATATGGCACGGTGCATTTGCCCTGTCAATGATCGACGCCGGAATGGGGCGCGTTCCGGGGCGGAGCGGCGTGGGCATGGCCGTCCGCATGGGTACAACTGCATGGGTAGCCCACCCCATCGACGGGGCTGGCAGTGCCGGGATAGATTTTAGGTAATCGCTCGGCCGGATCTTCCCGGACGCAGTGAATACAGATGCGGCAAGACCGCAAATTTCTAGCTAAGGATGTGCATCATGGCCGGTATGCTCGGTAACGATCCCCAGGACATGGCCGATTTGGTCACAAAGCTCGGCACTGCCATTGACCAGATCACCCAGGTCATGACGACCTTGGATGGCAAGGCCCAGTCGGTTCGCTGGGAAGGTCCCGATGCCACCCGCTTCAAGGGCACGCAGTGGCCGACGTCCAAGAAGTCGCTTGCCCGCGTCATCAGCGACCTCGGCGACGTCAAGGTGATTGTGAACAAGCAGAAGCAACAGCAGGAAGCCGCTTCCAAGTAGTTCCCACACCCTCCGGGGTGCAAAGTGGCCCGCAGTTATGGCTGTAAAATCAACCGATTAAAGTTGATCTACAACCACAACTGCGGGCCACTTGTGTTTGTTGGCGGGACGGTCAGTGCCGGCCGCGCTTTTGCGCCCGGGCCTTGCCGCCGGGACGCCCGCCGCCGCGCAGGTTTCCGCCGCCTGCTTTCGCGCCGCCTGACTTGCCCTTGCCCGCACCGGTGCGTGCCGCCGTCGAACTTTTAGCAACCTTGGCACCTTTTTTGGGGGCCGCATCCTGCTTCGCCTGAACTGACGGCTGGCGGGAGCTCTGGGCGCTGCGGCCGCGAACCACGCCGATGAATTCCTGGATGACGGCTTCATCCTCGGCCGGCAGCGGCTGGACCGTGTCCACCCAGGCCAGCCCGATGCTGGTCTCCGCGACACCGTGCAGCAGCCGCGAGCGCAGCGTTTTGCGGCTGTAATGCCTGCCGACGGACATGGGCAGGATCAAAATTCCGAGTCCGGCCTCGACCAGGTCGAGCGCCTCTTCGATGGAACCCATGGGCGGCAGCGGCTTGCGGGTGCCGGCCGCAATCTCGGAGGAAATATCGCGCCACTCCGGGAAATCATCCGGGTCGGCGAGCAGGTACTCGTCGGCGAGATCAGCCACGTCAAGCTCATCGAAGGCCGCGATGGGGTGGTCCTTGGGCGCCACCACCACCGAAAGCTCACTGTAGAGCGGAATCACGTGGAGCCCGGTCTTGTCGACGGGCAGGCGGACGAACGCCATGTCGACTTCACCCGCGCGCACGGCATCGAGCTGGCGTGTTTCGGGAACCGGCGTGGACACCAGGGGCACGCCGGGCATGCGCTCCTGCCAGCGGTGGATCCACTTTCCGGGAGTCACACCCGGGACAAAGGTCACTGTAAGTTCGCGGGATTCAGACACTTGTTTACCCTAACGCACCGTTTTCCCCTAAACTACCGCACGGCCACCGGTACCCTTGGTTGTATGAGCATTGAACCGTCACCCCAAGCCATGAAATCCGCCACCGCGGCCAAGAAGCTGGGCATCCACCTGCCCGCAGCCCCCGCAGAATTCCAAGAGAATGCGATCAGCCGGGAGGAATTCAAGGTTTTGCAGGAGAATCCTCCGGCCTGGCTCGAAGAGTTGCGCCGCAGCGGACCCCACCCGCGCCCCGTGATTGCACAGAAGCTGAACATCTCGATTGGCGGGCTGAACCGTTCGAACATCACCGATGCGATGACGACGGCGGACATCACGGCGCTGCTGCAGGCCCCGCCCGTGTGGCTCGTTGAGGAGCGCGCAGTCCACGCCAAGGCCCGCGCCGAGGCCAAGTTGGCGAAAGAGCGCGAAGCGGCACGCCGCCCAAAGAGCTAGGGCCGGCTCCCGGCTGCCCCTTCACTGGCGGGCGAAAAATGCCGCCGCTCCCGCAAGATGCCGCCGCTACACCTGCGGCAACTTGCGGGAGCGGCGGCATTTTCATCGTGGCCGCGGATCGGCCCGGGGGCGTCCAAGACCCGGTCAGGGGTTGTAGGGCTGGCTGGTCCGGCTGAGGACCTCGCCCTTGAAGAACTCCGGGTGCTTGCGGTACATGAAGAACATCAACACGGCGCCGAGCGCAATGACGCCGGCACCGAGGATGAACACCAGGCCCAGCCCGCCAATGTTGGATCCCGAGCCGTAGCTGGGGTCCATGGAGTCGTAGGCTGTCTTGCAGAACATGACCAGCAGGATGACGCCGCCGACCAGCGGTGCCAGGAACTTGAAGAAGAAGTTCTTGGCCCCGTGGAATGCCTCCGCCCGGAAGTACCAGACACAGGCCAGCGCCGTGATGCCGTAGTAGAAGCAGATCATCATGCCGAGGGCGGTGATGGTGTCCCACAGGGCGTTCTCGGACAGGGTCCTGGTGATGATGTAGAAACCCGCTGCGGCAATGGCGGCCGCAACCGTGGCGTAGCCCGGTGACTTGTGCGTGGGGCTGATCTTGCCGAAACTCTTGGGCAGGGCCCGGTAGTGGCCCATGGACAGCAGCGTCCTGGCCGGCGAAACAAACGTTGACTGCAGCGACGCCGCCGACGAACTCAGGATGGCGAGCGACATCAGGATAGCGAACGGCCCCATGACGGGACCGGCCAGGACCGCAAAGATGCTGGCCTGGTTTTCCGGGTTTCCGGCGCCCAGGCCCGTGGTGCCGATGCCGGCAAAGGACAAGGTGGCCAGCGAAACAGTCATGTAGATCAGCACAATGACAACGATGGTGACAGTGGCGGCCCGGCCGGGTGTCTTCTTCGGGTTTTTGGTCTCCTCGTTCATCGTCAAGGTGACGTCCCAGCCCCAGAAGATGAAGATGGACAGCGACACGCCTGCCGCGAACTGGGAGAACGATTCCACCGCGAAGGGGTTGAACCAGTCGGCCTGGATGGCGGTGGCATCAAAGGCCGTGCCGTTGGCAACATGGGCAAAGGCCGCAATGGCGAACCAGCCCAGTACCAGCAGCTGGAAGGCCACCAGGATGTACTGGAACGACTTGGTGGTTTCCATGCCACGGTAGGAAATCCAGCAGGCCCCGGCAATAAACACCATGGTGGTGGCCAGGTTCAGCGGCAGGTTGCGGGTCAAGTCCGCCAGTCCGGGATTGCTGAAGATCTGCGCCAACATCAAGTAAAAAAAGTCGACGGCCACCGCTGCAAGGTTGGAGAGCACAATGATGGTTGCCGCAATCAGCCCCCACCCTCCCATCCAACCCATCCACGGACCAAAGGCGCGAGTGGCCCATGTGAAGGAGGTTCCGGCGTCGGGCATGGCATTGTTCAGCTCGCGGTACCCCAACGCCACCAGCAGCATGGGGATGAAGCCGACAAGGAAGATCGCGGGCAGGTGCACGCCCACCTCGGACACCGTGGGGCCCAGGGCTGCTGTCAGCGTGTAGGCCGGCGCGATGCAGGAAATACCGATGACGACGGCGCCAATCAGCCCCACGGATCCGGCTTTCAAGCCCTTTTCACTCAGGCCGCGCTCAACAGTTTTAGGTGTGCTCATGAGGTGCCTCCGTGGTTTCGGGCGTAACAGTGGGGAGTGCTGTGGTGTGGAAAAGCTCTTCCGCCGGCGGGATGTAATTGCGCGGCACCACGATCATCGGCACCGGCAGGGCGCGCAGGATGCGGTTGGCTGTGGCGCCCAGGAAGATGGACTTGTTCTGGGCCAGGCGGCTGGACCCGATAAGCAGGAGCTCACCCTTTTTCCAGTCGAGGGCGTCCACGGCGTCCTCGATGGTGCGTCCGTGCCCAACCACGACGTCGACCTGGAGCTTGTCGAGGTCGTCCGGCTCCACGCCCCGGCCGGCTTCGGCAACGGCGCGCAGGTGGGTTTCGGCGTCCTCAATGGTCGCGTTTGAATCACCGGCACCCAGCGCCACAAGCGAGACGAGCCGCAGCGGCAGTTCGCGGCGCCTGGCCATGGCGATGCCGGTGTGCAGCACATCCTCGGCGCCGGACCGGGTGCCCAGTGCGCAGGTGAGCCGCGTGATGGGCTTGGTGCGGCTGTACCCCGACGGGGCCAGGACCACGGGAACCGTGGAGGCGTGCAGCAGCGAACCGGCAACCGAGCCGATCGAGAAGCGCTTGAACAAGCCGGTGCTGCTGGCCCCAATGACGAGCAGCACGGCGCCGAGTTCCGCAGCGGCGGCGATGAGTGCTTCGGCTTCGGATTCGCCGCAGCGGATGTGTGCCTGGGCCTGTACGTCGTCGGGAACAAGTGCCAGACCCTCGTCGAGCCATTCCGACACCTGCTTGGCCAGGATGTCGCCGAAGCCTGCCACGGGAGGATAAACCCCGTTGTAGGGCGAATCCTGGGGCATCACCATGACCAGGTCCAGGGTGGCGCCCTGCCTGCGGGCCAGTGCCACTGCCAGGTTGACGGCGTCGCCGCCACGGGCGTTGGCGGAATATCCAACTATGTACCGCATAAGTGTCCTCCTCAGGACGTCATTGTCGGGGGAACTGCCGGTCGAGCTTGTTACGCCAGTTCGGCAATCAGCTTGGCTGCGGTGAACTGGCCCATGCGGACCGCACCGTCAACGTGCTGGTAGCCTTCGGCGGCCAGGTCGGAGCAGGACCAGTGGATGGGTCCCACAGGTGTCAGCTGGTCGGCCGAGTATCGGTGCAGGCCACCCAGGTCGTAGCTGGCGGCGTAGGCGCCGCGGGTCCACTCCTCCGAGCCCCAGTCGGATTCGTAGTAGACCACCGGTTCGGCGGCGGCGTCGCCCAGGAATTCGGCGAGCGAAGCGGTGATTTCCTTTCGTCGCTGCTCCGGGGAGAGCGAGAAAGCGTAGTCCGCCTTCTCGTCGGAGACAAAGCCGACCAGGGTGCCGCGGGGGTCCTCGTGGTTGGTGTTGTCATACACTTCCTGCACCAGCGAGGCGGCGCTGAATCCCGTTCCGGAGAGGCCGTCAGCACGCCAGAACGGGGTGTCGTAAACGGCATGGACCTTGATGACGAAGCCCAGCGACTGGTGTTGGTGCATCTGGTGCTGGCGGCGCGGCAGCGGCGGGTCGAAGGACACCCGGGTGTACAGGTTAGGCGGGACTGCCATGACCACGCGCTTGGCGGTGATGGTTGCGCCGTCGGCAATTACGGTGGCAAGGTAGCCGCCGTCGGTCTCTTCCCAGCGGATGGTGCGGGCCGGGGAGTTCAGGATGACGTCGCCGCCCAGCTCTTCTGCGATGGCGAGGGAGACTCCCTGCATGCCGCCAACAACGCGCTTGTCGAGGATGAAGTTGTCGTCGACGAGGTTGGTGAAGGAGCCGGCCGAGGAGGCCATGAGGACTGCTTGCAGCGCGGAGAAGGCGTGGGCGGGCTTGGTCAGCATGCCGCCGGCGATGAACAGGCCGATGTTGCTGCAGGCCTCCTCGTTGGAGGACTGTTCGCGCAGCCAGTGGTGGAAGGAAATGATGTCGAGCTCGCGGGCCGCCGGATGCTCCCACGGCTTGGCGGGGTCCATGGCGGCGGCGAGCGCGTCAAGGGTGTCGATGAGTTTGTTCATCTCGGCCTCGGTGTCCGCGTCGACGGGGAACATTTCACCGGTGTAGCGGGTGCGGGTGCCATCCGGGGCGATGTAAACGCTCTCCCCGTCCCGGTAGCGGGAATAGGTGTTCAGGCCGAGCTCCCCGAGCAGGCCGATGAGCGCCGTCTGGTCCGGCGACACCCACTGGCCGCCAATTTCCAGCCAGGCGCCGTCGATCGTGTTGGACCAGGTGCGCCCGCCAACACGGTCGCGGGCCTCGACGACGGCCACGCTCAGGCCGGCTTTTTTCAGTTCGCGTGCCGCCGTCAGGCCTGACGGGCCGGCGCCGATGATGACCACGTCGCGTTCGATCGTGGGGTTTCCTGCGGATGTCATGTTTGCCTCTCCCGTGAACCCGTCGGTGACGGGCTTCACTAAATGAATGTCGTTCATTTAGAATAGACTGTAACTGATATCACCACCTAGCGTAAAGAGGTGGGCGAATAAATTTGCGCCCGCCGGGGCCGGAGTAAGGAGAGCGCATTGGCGTCAACTGCAGAAGTGCCCAGACAAGTGCGACGCCGGGCAGGCCGCCCGCCGCAGGCATTGCTCAGTTCCGCCCGGATCACCAAGGCGGCGCTGAAGCTTGTCAGCCAGGACGGCTACAAGGGGCTGACGATGGCGGCGCTGGCCAAGTCATTGAACGTGGCCCCGTCCGCCCTGTACAACCATGTGCGCTCCAAACAGGATGTGCTGTTGCTGGTCGAGGAGCACCTGATGGGCCGGGTGGATGTATCGGCCTTTGCCGTTGAACCGTGGGACATCGCGGTGGGCATCTGGGCGCACTCCTATCGCGACGTTTTCGCCTCGCACCTGCCGCTGATTCCCGTCATTGCGCTGCTGCCCGTGACCAATGCGCCTGAAACCGTCACCATGTACGAGGCAGTCACCAACGGCTTCCTGGCCGCCGGCTGGCCCCCGGAGTCCATCATTGATGCAGTGGTGGCCCTCGAGTCGTTTATCTACGGCTCCGCCTACGACGTGAATGCCCCGGCCGACATTTTCGACGCCGGCTCACGCACACCCGAGGCCCCGAATTTCAGCCACGCTGTCGCCCGCCGGGGCCGGGCCGCCGCAGGGACCGGCGCTGCGCCTGCAGCGGGGCCCGAGCCGCGCAATGACGCCAACGCCGCCTTCAGCCTGGGCCTGACGGCGATGATCTCGGGCCTCGCTGCCACCCTCGGGCCGCGGGACTGAGGCCGGCCGCCGCTAGTCTTCCGCGTGCGTTGCCCCCAGGAGGTCCCGGACACGGCTTGAGATCTCGGCAAACGCGGGCAGCGCCAGCGTTTCACCGAAGTCCCTGTCCTTGCCGAACGGCACGTCGATGATCTCCTGGATCCGGCCGGGCCGCGGGCTCATGACGACCACCCTGTTGGCCAGGTAAATGGCCTCGGAAACCGAGTGCGTCACCAAGATGACAGTTGTGCCGGTCTCCCGCCAGATGCGGTGCAGCTCGATGTTCATCTTCTCGCGGGTCAGGGCGTCGAGGGCCCCAAACGGTTCATCCATGAGCAGCACATCCGGTTCGTGCAGCAGCGCCCGGCACAGGGAAACACGCTGCTGCATGCCGCCCGAAAGCTCATGCGGCAGTGACTTTTCAAAGCCTGTCAGCCCCGTCATGGCGATCAGCTCGTCCGCCCGCCGGTTGGCCTTGTTGCGGTCCATGCCCCGCATTTCCGCCTGCAGCAGGATGTTTGCCCGCACGTTGCGCCATTCAAGCAGGGCGGCGCGCTGGAACACATACCCGATGTCCTGCCGCGGGCCCGTCACCTCGGATCCGCGCAGCTTAACCGAGCCGCGCGTTGCACGGGTCAGGCCTGCAACGACCTTGAGGAGCGTCGATTTTCCGCAACCGGAAGGTCCGGCGATGGAAACAAATTCGCCTTGCCCAATGGTCAATGAGGCATCGCCCACCGCCACCACGCTGTGCCCCCGCTTGGATGAGAAGGTGACGTTGAGGTGTTCGATTTCAACCACGGGTTCCAAGTGAGTCTTGGATTTCTCCGGTGACAGTACTGTCATGTCGGGTCCCTACTTAGGTGCGAATGCTGCGTTGAAGTACTTGCTGGTCTCACCAGCGGAGTCAAGCAATCCGGCGTCGGCCAGGGTCTTGATGGTGGCGGCCCAGTCCTCATCGGCGTTGACGCCCGGCTTCCTGCCCTCGGTGTTCGAGGTCGAGAGCAGCTTGATGGTTTGGTTCCACTGCTCGGTGACGACCTCCTGGGCGGGGATCTGCGGATCCTTGCCGTCCATCGCCTTGGCAGCCTCTTCGGGGTTCTTGATTGCCTCTTCGAAGGATTCGGAGACAGCCGCAACCATGGCTGTGGCCAGGTCCGGGTTTTTCTCCAGGAAACCGTCAGAGGCAACCAGGCCGTTGGAGAAGAAGTTCACGCCGGCATCGGAGTAGCGCAGGTACGTCATTTCCTTGCCGCTCTTGGCTGCAATCGTGGGGCCCTGGTCATGGGCAAAGCCGATCAGGCCGTCAACCTTGTCGGACAACAGGGCCGCCATTTTGCCTGCCGCATCAAGGTTTTGCTGCTTGACGTCGCCCTCTTCCAGCCCTGCTGCCTTCAGGAAGATCGGAAATGTGGTGGTGGGGGCGTCGCCGGCGGACACGGCAATGGTCTTGCCCTTCAAATCGGCGGGCACCTTTATGCCGGATTCGGTGAAGACCTGCACCGCGGATGGCGTCGTCTGCAGGAATACGCCAATGCTCTTGACCTTCACGCCCTTGTCAATATTGGCCAGCAGCGCGGGGGTGTCGGCCCAGCCAAAGTCGACCTGATCCTGGCCTGCTGCTTGAACAGTCTTGGTGGATCCCTGGCCGGCCTTGATGGTCAGGTCAATGCCGTGCTTCTTGAAGATGCCCTTCTCCACCCCGTAATACAGGGCAGCGTGCTCACCGTAGGGGTACCAGTTGAGCATCAGTGTCGCCGCGGTGGTGCCCCCGGCGCCCGGCGCTGTTTTGGCGGCATCCTTGCCACCGCAGGCGGCGAGACCCAGTGCCGCCGCGGCAGCCAGTGAGGTGGTCAGTACTGACCGACGTGAAACATTCATGATTTTCTCCCGATGGTGGCGTTGGGTAGTGCAACTTTGAACTACTGGTGGTTTGTTGTGCGGATGGTCAGCCTGCGGTTGCGGCGGAGCCCGTGATGCGCCGCGACGAGTGCCACGGGATCAGGAACCACTCGGCAATTTGGATGAGGGCGAAGAGCAGCACGCCCATGAGGGACATGATGATCAATGCGGCGAAGAGCATTGCTGTGTCGATGTTTCCGTTGGCTTGGAGGATCACATAACCCAAGCCTTCGTTGGCTCCCACAAACTCACCGACCACGGCACCGGTGACGGCAAGGGTGGCGGCAATCTTCAGGCCGGAGAAGAGCTGCGGCAATGACGCCGGCAGCCGCACCTTCAGGAAGGTTTTGATGGAGCTTGCACCCATGGTGGAGGTCAGCTCCAAAATTTCCGGATCAACGGATTTCAATCCGGCCATGCCCGAAACGACAATGGGGAAGAATGCCATCAGCACGGCAACCACAATTTTGGGTTCCATGCCGAACCCCAGCCACACCACAAACAAGGGTGCCACGGCGATCTTGGGGATCACCTGGGCGAAAAGGATCAGCGGATACGCTGTCTTTTCAACAGTTTTGGAATAAATCATCATGACTGCCACGAATTCACCGACCACCACGGCGATGGCGAAACCAATGACAGTTTCCACGGTGGTGACCCAGGTGTGGGCGCCCAGGAACGCTGCGTTGTTCGCCAATGCGTCCCACGTGTCCCCCGGGCTGGGCAGAATGTACGGCGCAACCCAACCGTTTTCAGTGACAACCCACCAGGCGACAAACAAGATGGCGACGAATACTGCTGGCCGCCACAGTTCAATCAGCCATCCGAAAGCCCTGGATTGTTTCCTCAGGCGTGGTGCCGTGGGTGTCGGCCTGCCGGCGTCATCCACTGGCGGCTTCGCTACCTCGCTCGCAAGTTCCATTGCTTAAAACCCTTACTTCATCGTGAGGACTCCTGACGCCCTCGCTGCCCGGAACTACAGCCGGGAAAGCGCTGTCCCAATACGAGAGACCTTATGTGCGGAACGTCACAGATGTCAATCCCGCAGCTTGAGGCCGCGGCATCTCGGGCGCCGGCGCGGCCGCCTCACAGCACGTGCACGGAAAACACGTGGAAAGCATGACCCCAGGACGACCCTCGACTGATGGGCCCGGGCCCGGCCCGCATGCCTGCCCTCCGCGAGGTGCCACTAGCCACACGGGGCCGACAACCCTAGGCTGAAACCACGAGCGCCGCGACGGTTCGCATTCACACACGGTCAGGAGACCACCATGGGATTCAGCATCAGCAACACAGCACTTCGACTTGTTTCCGGAGCCTTCATACTCAACGCCGGGATTGGCAAACTCAGCCTGACCGAGGAACAAGCTGCGGGACTGCAGTCGTCTGCACAACGGGTCATCCCCCAGGTCGCGAAGCTGACGCCTGAACAGTTCGGCAGCGGTTTGAGCTTTTCCGAGATTGCACTGGGCTCACTGATCCTGACCCCGTTCATCCCCAGCCGGTTGGCGGGCCTGGCCCTCGGCGCATTTTCTTCAGGAATGCTGGCCACCTACCTCAAGACGCCGGGCATGACCGAGCCCGACAGCGTCCGCCCGACACATGCGGGAACTGCCATGGCCAAGGATGTCTGGTTGGCGGGCATTGCCGTGGCACTGCTGTTCCATCGCAAGCGCCAGACACGGACAAACTGAGTCCTGCCACGCCGTCGAACGCACGACTGCGAACAGGCAGCAGCGAACTATCGGCTGGCTGGGCCCTAGTCAGATCCGTGCCGCGGTGGCAGGCTTGAGCCAAGGCCTTCTGGGGGTCCTTGCCCTGTGCAGCAAGCAACCCGGAGGCCACCATGGAAGCAACAAGCAAGCCCGCCCCGCACCATAGGCAAGGCCCGCAACCGGGCCTTGCCTCGTTGCGCCGTGCGCTGTCCGGCTCCCTGCATGAACCCGGGGAACCCAAGTACACCGAGCTGGCCACCCCATGGAACACGGCGGTGACCACAACTCCTGCCGCCGTTGTGGCGGCGGCGAACGCCCACGACGTCGTGGCAGCAGTGAATTTCGCCGCCGCCAACGCCATGCCCGTGACCGTCCAGGCCACGGGCCACGGCATTGCCACCGACATGGCCGGGGCGCTGCTCATCCACACCCGCGCCCTCGATGAGTGCGTCGTCGAGGAATCCGGAAACGGCGGCGGCACGGCACGCACCGGCGCCGGCACCGTGTGGAACGCGGTCCTCGCCGCCTGCGACGGCCCGGGCCTGGCCCCGCTGTGCGGCTCCTCACCCGGCGTCAGCGTGGCCGGCTACACCAGCGGCGGCGGGATCGGTCCCATGGCACGAACGTTCGGCGCCGCCTCCGACAGGGTGGTCGCCCTTGACGTGGTGACCGGCGACGGCGTGCTGCGCCACGTCACAGCCGACTCCGAACCCGATCTGTTCTGGGGCCTGCGCGGCGGCAAGGGTGCGCTGGGCATCATCACCGCGCTGGAATTCGGGCTGCTGCCGCTGCCCCGCATCTACGCCGGGGCACTGTACTTTGGCACCGCGGATGTGGAAAACGTCCTGCGCACCTGGGCCCAGTGGTGTCCCACCCTGCCGATCGCCGCCACCACCTCGATTGCACTCATGAAGCTCCCGCCGATGCCCGGCGTGCCCGAACCGCTGGCAGGAAAGTTCACCGTCGCCGTCCGCTACGTTTTCACGGGAAACGCGGACGACGGCGCCAGCTGGCTTTCGCCGATGCGCTCGGCAGGGGTGCCGCTCATGGATGCCGTGGGACTCATGCCGTTGTCGATGATCGGCCGGGTGCATTCCGACCCCGAAGATGCCCTCCCGGCCGCCGAAGGATCAGCACTCCTGACAGATTTCAGCACAGCAGCGGCCGACGCCCTGCTCGAGGCGGCTGGACCTGACAGCTCATCGCCGCAGCTGATGGTTGAAATCCGGCAGCTTGGCGGCGTGCTGGGACGGGAACCGGATGTGCCCAGCGCCGTGTGCCACCGGGAGGCCGGGTTCTTGCTGTACACCGTGGGGGTGGCCGCACCGCCGGAGCTGCCGGGGATTGGCGGGCATTCGGCCGGGCTGCAGAAACACATGTCGCCGTGGGCATATGGCGGCACCTTGCCCAACTTCTCGGCTGGCACGGGCAGTGCCGGATTTGCCGCAAGCTACACGGCCCCGGTGCTGGACAGGCTCGCAGCACTGGCAGGACAGTTTGACCCGGAACACCTGTTCAGGCTGGGGCAGGTGCCGGCGCGGTAAACTCGGGGGTGTGCCGGCCTTGCCGGCACGCCCCTATCAACTCCCGGGAGTCAGCCTTGTCCACCCTGCACGACGCCGACTCCGGCACAGCCCACCGGGCCCGCTCCACCAGAAACGCACAACCCCTGACGCCGCGTGCGACAGCCATTCTTGCCCGGGACGACGTCGTGCTGCACCGCGGACGGCTGGCACTCGTCAACGGCTCAACCAGCAGCGCCGCCCTGACACCCCGGGAGGCGATGGTGGCCGACCTTCTGGCTGTGCGGCACGTTTTGGATGCATGCTCCATTGCGTATCTGCTGGTGCGCGGCAATGATGAACGCCCCGTGCTGGCCATCGACAGCTCCCTGCGCGGGCAGCTTGAGCGGGCCCTGGTCGAAGCTTTCGCCAATGAGCCGTTCCACGCCCGCAGCGTCGACACGAAAAAGTCCACTGTCCTGATTGCCGATGGATCATTGGCCGCCTCCAGCCTGACCAGGATCATCCGGCTCTTCCGCCCCCGCATTGAACCGAAGGGCGGGCTGCACTATGGCGCAGCCTGGGGTGTACAGATCGAGCTGTGGACCTTCACCGGCACCCATATTGACCTGCCGTTGGAAAACTCGCTCACCCGGCGCAGCATTGACCGCCGGGATGCCGCGAACAGCACAGTGGATCTTCACGGGCAGCGCTGGCCAACAATTGAGAACATGTTCATCGACCATGTCTTTGACATCCGCTTCGAGATTGACATGGTCTTTTCCTGGGTCGACGGCAGCTCTGCCGGCTACCAGTCGGCCCGGCGCGAGCTTGAAGCCGGCGCGCTCCTGGGCGAAGGCGACGGCCACGAATCAAGGTATCGGCAGGTGGACGAACTTAAATACGCCTTGCGTTCGGTGCATATGTTTGCCCCGTGGATCAGGCACATTTACATTGCCACCGACTCGCCGGCTCCCGGGTGGCTGGACGGCCATCCGAAGGTCAGCCTGGTCCGCAGTCATGAGCACTTTGCCGATCCGTCCGTTCTGCCAACCCACAACTCCATGGCGGTGGAATCGCAGCTGCACCACATTGCCGGGTTGTCGGAGCATTTTCTGTATTCCAACGACGACATGTTTTTCGGTCGGCCGCTGTCACCTGAATTGTTCTTCACGGCCGGGGGGATCACCCGTTTCATGCTCTCGCCCAACCGTATTGGGCTGGGCGAAAGCGAGGTGGTCCGCAGCGGTTTTGAGAATTCCGCCAGGGTGAACCGCCAGCTGTTGTGGGAGCGTTTTGGCGCGTTTACAACGCATCACCTCGAACACAGCGCAGCACCGTTGCGCAGGTCGGTTCTGGCCGAACTGGAACGGGAATTTGAAACGGAATTTGCCGCCACCGCAGCCAGCACCTTCCGGGCCGCGGACAATATTTCAGTGACGAACTCCCTCTACCACTACTTCGCGCTCCTGACGGGCCGGGCCGTGATGCACAAGGACGCCCGGGGCGTTTATGTGGACACCGCCAGCACGGCAGGACTGGCCTCCCTTGACCGGGTCCTGGCCCAACGAAACAACGACTTCTTGTGCCTCAACGACGGCAGTTCCGGAGACGCAACACCCACGCAACGCCGCGAACAAGTCGTTGATTTTCTGGAAAAGTATTTCCCCTTCAAGGCTCCCTGGGAAAAATAGCCGCACTTGCGGGTATGCGGGGGTGGTTGTGGCCGTCCGCCACCGGTGCACCGGCATCGAATGGCAACAACCACCCCCGCAGTCCGCGACCGCCTAGTTCAGGTAGCCGTTGGGGTTCAGGACGTACTTCGTGGCGGCACCGGCGTCGAACTCGGCGTAGCCGCGCGGCGCATCGGTGAGGGAAATGGCCTGTGCGTTGACGTTCTTGGCGATGGACACCTTGTCGTGCAGGATGGCCATCATCAGGCCGTGGTTGTACTTCATGACGGGGCACTGGCCCGTGGTGAAGGACAGTGACTTCGCCCAGCCGGTGCCAAGGCTCAGCGAGAGCGCACCCTTTTGCGCGGCGGCATCGATGCCGCCCGGGTCGCCCGTCACATACAGGCCGGGGATGCCCATGGCTCCGCCGGCGGCGGTGATGTCCATGAGGTCGTTGAGCACCGTCGCCGGGGCCTCAGCTGCTCCGGAGCCGTGCCCCTTTGCCTCAAAGCCGACGGCGTCCACGGCGCAATCGACCTCGGGAACGCCAAGCAGCTGCTCGATCTGTTCCCCCGGTCCGCCCTTGGTCAAGTCCACGGTCTCGCAACCAAAGGACCGTGCCTGTGCGAGGCGGCCCTCGTTCATGTCACCGACAATCACGACGGCGGCACCCAGCAAATGCGCGCTGGTCGCCGCGGCGAGGCCAACCGGCCCGGCCCCCGCAATGTAGACGGTGGAGCCCACGCCTACTCCGGCAGTGACCGCGCCGTGGAAGCCGGTGGGGAAGATGTCCGAGAGCATGGTCAGGTCCATGATCTTTTCCAGTGCCTGGTCCCTGTCGGGGAACTTCAGCAGGTTCCAGTCCGCATACGGCACCAGCACGTACTCGGCCTGGCCGCCAACCCAGCCGCCCATGTCAACGTAGCCGTAGGCGCTTCCTGGCCGGTCGGGGTTCACGTTCAGGCAGATGCCGGTCTTGCGCTCCTTGCAGTTGCGGCAGCGTCCGCACGAGATGTTGAAGGGGACGGAGCAGATGTCCCCCACCTTGATGAATTCCACATCCGGGCCCGCTTCAACCACTTCCCCGGTGATCTCGTGGCCCAGGACCAGGTCCGACGGGGCCGTGGTGCGCCCTCGCACCATGTGCTGGTCGGAGCCGCAGATGTTGGTCGCGACAGTCTTGAGGATGACGCCGTGGGGCACCTTGCGTCCCACATTGGCCGGGTTGACGCCGGGCCCGTCCTTGAGTTCAAACGTGGGGTAGTCGATGTCGATGACCTCAACTACGCCGGGGGCCTTGTAGGCAACGGCTTTGTTTCCTGACATGGTTGCTTCCTTCCAAGTTAGTTCAGAAGGCATCCCTTGACACCTTCCAGTGCAACGAGAAATCAACCCCGGCCGCTATTTTTAGGCAACTCCAAGCACACGAACAAGCACCTGGCAGAAGGCGGAAAGTGGGGTCACCGCCAGTCTAGGTCTCGCCGGAGGAATATGTAAGGGGGCCTGCCGCCGGGCACTTCCGACCGCCGCAAGCGCGCCGGAAAACCGCACCTAGCCGTGCTGCTGCTCCCTGCCCAGGCCCTTGACGTAGGCGGCCTGCCCGCCGTGTTGCACGCAGTCGTCCACGATGCTGACCAGGCGCACGCCGAGGGTGACGGGCGGGTCCCAGCGTTTGTCCACGATCCGATCCAGTGCTTGCACGTCGAGGCCGCGGACGTACCCGAGGCTTTGGGCGAGGACGGCCTCGTGGTATTCGCGCAGCAGCTCCAAGGATTCAACCCGCACGGCGTCAACCTGCGCCGGGGAATGTCCATAGCCGGTATCGTCCGGATCCAAGGCGAAGCCGAACCGCCCCGCGTAGCTGCCGCTGGTCCATACCGATTCCAGGCCCGCGACGTCGGCGATTTGTTCGTCCTGGCCGCGGCTCAGGTGCCACACGAGCCAGGTGATGGAATTGCCGGTTCCGCCAGGGCGCCAGTTCGCCTTGTCCGGTTCAAGTCCGTCAAGGACGGCCGAAACAATCGGACCAATCCGGCCAAATGCGTCTTCCAGCAATTCCGAAGTTTCCATGCCCGCCATGCTGCCACCGCAACCGCAGGTTTGGGAACCCCCGCCGGGCAGCCGGTTTTTAGCTCAGGATGATGACGTCGGGGTGCGTGGGCCATGGACGCCTTCGGCGTCGGTGTCGTGCAGCAAGCAGACGTTCCTGTCGGGTGCCTGGGAGATGATCCGCCGGCCTTGGGCGTCGCTGCCGTCGAGCATGATGGTGCCGGTCTCGGAAACGGCGCGGGAGGCGAAGCTACAGCGGCAGGCCCGCCTTGGGCTTGAGGTTCTTCATGACCAGGGTGGAGCGCAGCCGCAGCACCCCGGGCAGGCTCGTCAGCTCGGTGTCGTAGAACTTTTGGTAGTCATCCAGGTCCTTGACCAGGATCTTGAGAATGTAGTCCGGATCGCCGAACAGGCGCTGGGCCGAGGTGATGTGGCGGTTGCCGGACACCTGCGCCTCAAAATCGTCGATTGTGGCGCGGTCCACCTGGGCCAGCGACACAAACACCAAGGCCTCAAAACCCAGGCCCACGGCATGCGGTTCAACTATCGCCCGGTAGCCGCTAATGACCCCGGATGTCTCCAAATCCTTCAGCCGCCGGTGGCACGGAGCAACCGTCAGCCCCACCTCCGCGGCAAGCGCGGTGGCACTCATGCGGCCGTCACCCTGGAGTGCGCGCAAAATTTCTTTGTCAATGGCATCAATCACAGACATATTCTATCGCGAGGAATGAGAATTCGCGCGAAAAAAGCAAGCACTTTTGTCTTGAAATTTCCTAAGCTTGCCGTAGATCACCATCCAGACAGGAGTTTCATGGAACCGCAGGCACTCATCGGCTTCCTCATCGTTGCCGTCACACTGACTTGCACGCCCGGGCCGGACTGGGCCTTCGCCATTGCGGCGGGGCTTGGCAGGCGCAGCTTTGTCCCGGCCGTTGCCGGATTGTGCGCCGGCTATGTGCTCCTCACCATTTTGCTGGCGGCAGGGATTGCTGCCCTCATGGCCGCCTTGCCGAGCTTGTTGCTCTGGCTGACGGTGGCTGGCGCCATCTACCTTTTGTGGCTCGGCTACAGGACCACTCGGTCATGGCGCGGCGCCGGGTTCGTGACGGTTGGCCCCAACGGTGAACTGGCCCCGGACGCCGTTGCCGGACCCACCCTGGAAGCCGCCGCAACCCACGACAGCAGTGCGTCCGGAACCGGTCCGTCGGGCTCGTCCTGGGCTGCATTCCTGCAGGGGTTCGGCACCAGCAGCATAAATCCCAAGGGACTGCTGCTCTTCGTGGCACTCACCCCGCAGTTCATCACAGCCGACGCCGCATTCCCGGTGCCGCTGCAATCTGTCATTCTTGGCTTGTCGTTTGTCGCTTCGACGGCGGTCATCTACACGTTGGTGGCTGCCGGTTCCCGCAAGTTGCTCCGTTCCCGGCCGGCAGCGGCCCGCGGAGTGACCCTTTCCAGCGGCATCATCATGTGCGCCTTGGGCACGGTGCTTCTCGTGGGGCAAATTGGGCCGGTGACCGAGGCCGCCGGGCACTTGATCGCACGCGGATAACGCCTGCGGGCCCGACGGCACGTCGGTCCGCCGCTGTGGGCCCGCCTCCGGGCCGGCCTCGGCATCAGCCCTGCGCAGCACTCCACTCATCAAGTGCTGCCAGCAATTCGTCCTTGCGGCCATCGGCGGCAAAAGAGGAGCGGATGGAGTTTCGGGCCAGCTTTTCCACTGTGGCCCCATCCCACCCGAATTCAGCCACGAGTGCGACAAAGTTGGCTCCCACATGGCCGCCAAAATACGCCGGGTCATCAGAGTTGATGCACACGTTCAGGCCTGCCGTGATCATCTGCGGCAGCGGATGGGCCGCGAGGGTGTCGACCGCGCGCAGCCGCACGTTGGACAGCGGGCAAACAGTGAGCGGCACCTGTTCCGCAACCAGCCGCTGGACCAGATATTTGTCTTCCACGGCCCTGATTCCGTGGTCGATGCGCTCTACACCAAGCAGGTTTAGTGCGTCTTCGACATAACTGGGGGGACCTTCCTCGCCGGCATGGGCCACCAGCCGCAGCCCTGCCGCGGCCGCCCGCTGATAGAGGCGGATGAACTTCGACGGCGGATTGCCCACCTCGGCGGAATCCAGGCCGATGCCGATGATGGGCGCCGCCATGGCCAGCAGCGCTTCCAAAACCTCCAGCGCCGCGTCTTCCGGTTCGTCGCGCAGGAACGCAGCAATCAACGCCGTGGTGATGCCAAAGTCGGCTTCGCTGGAAGCCAGGGCGGAGGCAATGCCGTTGACCGCCGTCGACAGTTCAACGCCGCGCACCAGGTGGGCCTGCGGGTCAAACATGATCTCGGCGTGCCGGACACCGGATTCCTGCGCCCGGCGCAGGTAGGCGCGGGTCATGTCGGCAAAATCCGCTTCGGTGATCAAGACGGCCATGTTGGCGTAGTACAGGTTCAGGAACGATTGCAGGTCGGTGAATTCGTACTGCGCGCTCAAGGTCTCCAGCGTGGGGAACGGCAGCGTGATGCCGTTCCGGGCGGCCAGCTCCAGGATCAGTTCCGCCTCGAGAGTGCCCTCAATGTGCAGGTGCAGCTCGGCCTTGGGCAGCGCCACTAGGGCGGCAGGGGCGATGGTGGCGTCAGATGGGTGCGTCATTGGACCAGTCTACGGGCGACGCCACCGCCGCTGGGGGCGGCGCGGCTATGCCTTGAACCGCTTGGCAAGGAGCTTCGGGTCCACAATTTCTGCAAGCAGCGACGACGGCTGGCTGGGTAGCGCTGGCGGCAGGTGCAAGTGGCGGTCGCCCCGAATCGGCCACGACGAAGCCGGCCTGATGGGCTTGAAAGACCCGTCATGCCCATCGAAATCGCAAGCCTAAATCTGGGCCGGCAGTAAAAACTGCGCTTATGGCGCATTCCCGGCACGTTGTCAGTGGCCTGTGGCAGTGTGGAGATGACCACGCAGGGGAACAAAATGGAACTTTTTTGATGATTCAACCATTAGGAATATATAGCGTGAATGGAGATAATTGACTTTGAAGGATCCACGCGAGTGCCGTCGGACCGCGTGAAGCCACCCACAACGACCGCAAATCCCTGTGCATCCAACTCAGGGAGTTCTTGAGGAGCTTGTCAGCACGTGTTCATGAAAACTTTTGGTTGGTCGTTCGGGATCACCTCGGTGGCACTGGTTGTCGCCTTCTTTTACGGTGGTCTTGAGGCACTGATTCTCTGTGCGATCCTGGGTGTCCTGGAAATCAGCCTCAGCTTTGACAATGCCGTGGTGAACGCTCGCATCCTGGAAAAGATGAGCGAATTCTGGCAGAAAATTTTCTTGACCGTCGGCATCTTGATTGCTGTTGTGGGCATGCGCGTCGCGTTCCCGCTGTTGATTGTGGGCGTCACAGCCAACCTCAACCCCGTGGAAGCCATTCAGCTCGCCCTGGAAAAGGGCGACATCCACACCCCCGGCAGCTACGCGTACCTATTGCATGACGCACACCCGCAAATCGCCGCCTTTGGTGGCGTCTTCTTGCTGATGCTGTTCCTGGACTTCATGTTTGAAGAACGTGAACTGCATTGGATCAAGTGGCTGGAAAAGCCGTTGGCGTTCATTGGCCGCCTGCACGGGGCGTCCATGGCCATCGCCTTGATGATCCTTGTCGCCTCCGCCCTCATGGTCCGCCCGGGCAAGGAAGTTGACGTGCTCATCGCGGGCATTCTGGGCATGGTCACGTACATGCTCGTGAACGGCTTGGGTGAAATGTTCGACGTCGACGGTGATGGGGACACCGACGCCGATGACATCGATGCCCAGGCCGCTGCGATTGCCAAGAAGAACAACAGGGGCGTTGGCAAGGCTGTTGGCAAGGCAGCATTCATGCTGTTCCTGTACCTCGAGGTCATTGACGCCTCCTTCTCCTTCGACGGTGTCATCGGCGCTTTCGCCATTACCTCGGACCCCATCATCATCGCCCTGGGCCTCGGGCTGATCGGCGCCATCTTCGTCCGCTCGCTCACCGTCTTCCTTGTCCGCGAAGGCACCCTGGACGACTTCGAATACCTTGACCACGGTGCGCACTGGGCCATCGGCGCCCTCGCCATCATCTTGCTGCTGACCATCAGCCTCGAGGTCAACGAGGTCGTCACCGGCGTCATTGGCGTGGTCTTCATCGGCGCCGCCTTCCTGTCCTCCATTGTTCGAAACAAACGCGCCGCTGCAGCGGAACAGCCGAAGGTGAACCAGCTGTCCAGCTAGCGCAACACACCACGATTTTCCACACCCTATTTCAAGGAGCAAAACGCTATGGGACTTAGTTTGCAAAAGGGCCAGGCCCTTTCACTGAAGAAGAACGACGGCGCTTCCCTCACCCGGGTGCGGATGGGCTTGGGCTGGGACTCTGCAGCCCCAACCAAGCGCGGAATGTTTGGCGGCCTGAAGAAGGCTGCCGACGTTGACTTGGACGCCTCGGCCATTTTCTTTGACGGCAGCGGCAAGGCCGTGGACACCGTGTTCTTCAACCAGCTCCAAAGCAAGGACGGTTCAACGAAGCACACGGGCGACAACCTCACAGGCGAGGGCGAGGGCGACGACGAGACCATCCTGGTTGACCTGTCCCAGGTGTCCCCGGCTGTTGCCCAGATCGTATTTGTCATCAGCAGCTACAGCCGCCAGACCTTCGACAGTGTCGAAAACGCGTTCTGCCGCCTGGTTGACGACTCAACCCCTGGTTCGCCCGAGGTTGCCCGTTTCCAGCTCACCGATTCCGGCACCCACACGGCCATGATCATGGCCAAGGTGTCCCGCGACGGAACAGGATGGAACTTCACTGCCATCGGCGACCGCGCCAACGGGCGCACCGCCATGGACTTGATCCAGCCGGCAGCCAGCGCCCTGTAGGGTTTCGCCAAAAGTATCTTGTGTTTCACACATTGGCGCGTGTTCGCAATTAATCTTCGCAATTAAAGGAGTTCAGTTTTCATGGCATCTTTGACACTATCCAAGGGCAGCAACCTTTCCCTGACCAAGGCAGACCCCGGTCTGCAAATGGCCATGGTTGGTTTGGGTTGGGACCCGCGCACCACCAGCGGTGAGCAGTTCGACTTGGACGCTTCGGCCCTGTTGGTCACCAGCAGCGGCAAGGTCCGCAACAACGACGACTTCATTTTCTACAACCAGCTGGAGTCCAAGGACGGTTCAGTCGTCCACCAGGGTGACAACCGCACAGGTGAAGGCGACGGTGACGACGAGCAGATCTTGATCAACCTCGCCACCGTCTCCCCGGACGTTGAGCGTGTAGTCATTGTCGTTTCCATCGACCAGGCCGACGCGCGCCACCAAAACTTTGGCCAGGTACGTGACGCGTACTGCCGCGTGGTCAACCAGAGCAATGAGCAGGAGATTGTCCGCTACGACCTGTCTGAGGATGCAGCATCCGAGACGACAATGGTCTTCGCGGAGATCTACCGAAACGGCGCCGAGTGGAAGTTCCGGGCGGTTGGCCAGGGCTACGCCAGCGGCCTGCACGGCATTGCGACCGATTTCGGAATTGTTCTGGACTAGCAACAACCGCGGGTGTGCGGCCCACGCCGCGCACCCGCTCCCGGTTTTCCCGGATTTTTGGCACCCATCAAATTCCAACAATGTTTAAGGACACGATTTCATGGCTGGGCTCACGCTTGCAAAAGGCAACAACCTTTCTTTGACCAAGACCGACCCGGGCCTGCAGCAAGCGCTGGTTGGCTTGGGCTGGGACCCCCGAACCACAACGGGTGAGGCATTCGACCTGGATGCTTCGGCGCTCCTTGTCGCGGCCACCGGCAAGGTCCGTTCCGGCGATGACTTCATTTTCTACAACCAGCCGGCCGCCAAGGACGGATCTGTCACGCATCTCGGCGACAACCGCTCGGGCGATGGCGCAGGCGACGACGAGCAGATCCTGATCGACCTCACCAAGGTCGCCGCAGATGTTGAGCGCGTTGTCATCGTTGTCTCCATCGACCAGGCGGATGTGCGCGGCCAGAACTTTGGCCAGGTCCGCGGCGCCTACTGCCGCGTCTTGAACCAGGGCACCGAACAGGAAATTGTGCGCTTTGACCTCAGCGAGGACGCAGCCCCCGAAACCTCCATGTTGTTCGCCGAGATTTACCGCAATGGCGCCGAATGGAAGTTCAAGGCAGTGGGCCAGGGCTACGCCTCAGGACTGGCCGGCATTGTTTCCGACTTCGGCGTGCCGATGGGCTAGCAACTGGTGCACGCATCAGTTATTCAGTTAGTGAAGTTCGCCGCCACAGCCTTCCGGGCGTGATGGCGGGCTTCACCCATAAATAAGCACCAGCAAACCTTGCTACTGGAAAATTGGATCTCATCATGACTTCACCTTTGACACCTCCCACCGAATCCGAAACTGCCCTCGTCCTGAAGGCCCCCGACGCCCCCGGCATTGTCGCGGCGGAGGAAGCCCCCGGCATGGTTCCTGTGCCCGCAGAGCGCCAGGCAGAGATCAACCGCCAGGCGAAGGACTACATCGCCGAGATCGCCACCTTCGATGCCCGCAGCCCGGAATTCACCTCCAAGGTTGACGGCATTTCCAAGCTGGCCGGATCTGAAATGACAACGTCCTCGGACGCCTCCAGCCGCATGCTTGAGCGTTCCACAACATCCGTTTCAGGGGCCAAGAGGAGCGGCAACGGCGCCCAGGCCCAGGTAGCCGGCACGTTGAACGACCTGCGCAGCACCGTGGAGGACCTTACCCCCAACAACGCCGACCTCGGTGTTGGCCGCAAGATTCTTGGCTTCCTGCCGGGCGGCAACAAGCTGGCGAAGTACTTCCAGAAGTACGAATCCGCGCAGGTGCAGATCGACGCCATCATCAAGTCGCTCATGGCCGGCCAGGACGAACTCCTCAAGGACAACGCGTCACTGGCAGGCGAAAAGGTCAAGCTGTGGGAAACCATGCAGGGCTTGAGTGAATATGCAGTGTTTGCCAAGGCCCTGGATGCCGCCTGTGTGGAAAAGATCGACGCCACGCGCGCGTCGGGCCAGGTGGAGCAGGCCCAAAAGCTTGAAGCCGACGTCTTGTTCCCCATCCGCCAGCGCCACCAAGACATCCTGACCCAGCTTGCCGTCTCGGTGCAGGGCTACCTGGCCATGGACTTGATTCGCAAAAACAACCTGGAACTGATCAAGGGTGTTGACAGGGCGCGCACCACCACCATTTCGGCCCTGCGCACGGCCGTGATTGTCGCCCAGGCGCTGGCCAACCAAAAGATGGTGCTGGACCAGATCGACGCCATCAACACCACAACGAACAACATGATCCTGAAGACCTCGGAGATGCTCAAGGACCAGACAGTCCGCATCCACCAGCAGGCCTCCAGCTCCGGTGTGAGCGTGGACACGCTGCAGAAGGCGTTCGACAACGTCTTTGAAACCATGGACGCGATCGACACCTTCCGCGCCTCGGCCGCCCAGAACATGGCAGGCACCGTGCACGCCCTTGAGGACGGACTGGCCAAGGCCAAGCCGTACCTTGAGCGTTCACGCCAGTCCGAACGCGAGTAGGCTGGATCTGACGACGACGAGACAAGGGTAGGGCGATGATTGGCCGTTTTGTGGGGGGCAGGTTTGGCGGCGGTGCTGCACCGCAGGTGCCCGACCGCCCCGTAGTTGACCCCGTGGCAGAGGAAATTTCCCAGATGGGTGCCGCTGTGGACAGTTTGCGTGCTGCCGTGCGCAGGTCAGGAAGCAGGCTGCCCCCGTTGCTGATGTCACAGCTGCGCCATTTGGGCGACCTCATGCGCGAAGCCGTCACCGACATCAGCATCAGGGGCTGCTCCACGGAGCAGCGGGTATTGCTCAACGCAATGATCTGCAGCTATGTGCCCACGCCCCTGCAGGCATATTTGGGACTGCCGCCGGCACACCACGAGGAAGAGTCCGCTGCCACGTTCTTGTTTGCCGAGCAGCTGGCCACCCTCGAACAAACCCTTGCGGACCTGCTCAACCAGATTCGCATCGGCGCCGTCGAGGAACTCTCCACGCACGGGCGCTTCCTGGCGGACAAGTTCTCCGCCCAGGATGCTGCCCTGCAACTTCATCAACCAGTTTCGGAAAGAGACCCATTGCGTTTGGAGGGCCAATCTTGGCAGCACTAGTGGCGGGGGCGAATGCCGCCCTGACAGCTGAAAATCCCGGTCTTGACCACGTTGTGGTGGGCATGGGCTGGGACACCATCCCCAGCCACGGGCCGCAGGCCGAGCTGGTTCCCTTTGCGTTGATGTGCGATGCCGACGGGCGGGCGGTGTCCAACGATCACCTGGTGTTTTTCAACCAGCTCGTCAGCGCCGATTCGTCAGTCACCTTCATAGGCGACGGCGACCAGGAACAAATTGACGTTCAGCTGAACCTAGTTCCGGACGACGTTTCCAAGATCATTTTCCTCGCCTACGTTGACCCCGAATTCCGCGGCCAGAGCACGTTTGCGGCCGTGCGCAGCGCGCACATCCGGGTTGCCACGGCCGAAGGCGGCGAATTGGTGCGCTTCGAACTGTCGGCCGTGAAGCTTGAGTCCGTGACGGCCATGATCTTTGGCGAACTGTACAGGCACCGCACGGACTGGAAGTTCCGGGCACTGGGCCAGGGCTACAGCACGGGCTTGGCCGGCGTGGCCAAGGACTATGGAATCAGTCTGTAGGGCCATCACGTGAACGATTCTTCGACTCCCCGCACAGACATTGCCTTTCTGCGCCGCCGCATCAAACCCGGGCAGGCTCCGGCCGCCCCGGCTGGGACACAGGCTGGCCAGCCCGCGGGCGGATCACGTCCGGCAGGGCAGCCGCAGACGACGCAACCGTCGTCAGGGCAGCTGCAGTCAGGGCTGAACCTTGGCCGGCCCCGCACGGACGCCCCGGCAGCAACACCACGGGCGGGAACACCACAGGCGGCCCCGCGCAACACATCCGGGCCAGGCCCCTCCCTGACGCTTCGGCCTGCCGCGGCAGCCGGCGGGCAGACAGCGTCCGCCCCGCGGCGGCAGTCTCCCGCCCCAGCAAGCGCCCCGTCCCTCAACCTGGCCCACACCCCCGGCCGTGCACAGTCTGGTGCGCAACCCGGAGGCCAGCGCCAGGGCGGCCTCGTGCTGGGTGGCGGCACCCCGTCGTCGTCCACCAGCGCGCGGGCACAGAAGCTTGACGCGCAACGCGAGAAGGCACGGCGGGAGGACCACGAGGTCGAACTGCTGTTTGCCGCCCCGGGCATCACCGACATCTACGAGCTGAACCTGGTTGACAGGGTGTTGCGGTTGTCGGCGCTCGAGTCGTCCGTTGGCACCATGCTCATCGGCGGCAGCACGGCCGCGGCGTGGGAAAGTGTACATCGGGTGACAGGCGGGCAAACAGTTGACGGCCACAAGGCGGGAACCCCCGTGATGACGGGCGGAAACCGTGAACTGGTGGGTTACCAGGGCCGGGATGCCTTGATAACGTTGCGTCATGTGCGCGAACTTCGCCGCGCAATCTTCATCAACCGCAGCGGTGCTGCCATGGGTGTCCGGCTGTTCTCCGGTGAAACCGTGGCACTGCCGCCCGCCGCCGACGGGACTCAAATGGTCCTGCTGGTGCACAGGATAGGCAACGTCCTGGAGCTGCGCGCCGAACCCGTCCCGAGCGACTGGCCCGACGTGCAGATCTGGCGGGAATTTGATTTTTCCATGACCCACAGGGCGCCCGCCTCAGCTTACGGGCGGTAGCCCATATTCCCGGTGGGGCATGTTTTCGCTTCCAACCGTAGATTGAAAGGGCCAATGCGACACTTCCGTTCCCTGGGCGCGACCCAGGCCACCGCGCTTTTTCACCGGCTGCCCATGGAGCTGACGGCACAAAGCGCCCCCGAATTGCAGGCTGTTGCCCTGGGCGGCACCTTGTACACCCCGGCAAACCGTTCGGACCTGGTCAAGGACGTGCTGCGCCAGCGCGACCTTGGCTGCGTTTCCATGGTGTTGTGCCTGGAGGATTCAGTTCCCGACAGCGACGTGGCGCGCGCCGAGGACAATGTCATTTCCACACTGTCGATCCTGGCTGACCGCGAAGACGGCCTGCCGCTGCTGTTTGTCCGCGTCAGAACTCCGGAGCAGATGCTGTCGGTGGCCCGGCGGGCGGGGGCCGCGACGGGCGTGCTGACAGGTTTCGTGATCCCCAAGTTCGACAACGAATCCGGCGTTGGTGCAGCCTTCCTGCAGACCCTGCATGTCATTCAGGCCGAGCTGGGCCTGGACGGCGCCACGGCGGAAAGTGGCGGCCTGGATGGCGCCACGGCCGTAGGCGGCGGCACGCCCCGACACCGGCTGCGCATCATGCCCATCCTGGAATCGCCGGCCGTGATTCATTTGCAGAGCCGTGCCGCGGCGCTGACAAACATCCAAGCACTGCTCTCGGCCAACCGCGAGGACATCTTGTCGGTGCGGATCGGTGCCACTGACATGTCGAGCGCCTTTGGCCTGCGCCGCTCCCGCGACCTGACCATTTACGACGTCAATGTTGTGGCAGGCGTGATCGGGGACATCGTGAACGTCCTGGGCCGGCCCGAGGACGGTTTTGTCATTTCCGGCCCCGTCTGGGAACACTACTCCAACACCGAACGGGTGCTGCGCCCGCAATTGCGCGCCACCCCCTTTGCCGGTCCGCAGGAGCAGCAGCTGCGCCAGCGCCTCATGACAGCCAATCTTGACACCTTGATCCGTGAGATCGAGCTCGACCTTGCCAACGGCCTGCTCGGAAAGACAGTCATCCACCCCACGCACGTTGCCCTGGTGCATGCCATGAGTGTTGTCAGCCACGAGGAATACATTGATGCGCTGGCCATCGCCGGCAATGAAAACGGCGGCGCCGCGGCCTCCCCCTACGGCAACAAAATGAACGAGATGAAACCGCATCAGGCGTGGGCCCGGCGCACCCTCCTGCGCGCCGACGCCTTTGGCGTGGCCGCCGCCAATGTCACCTTCGTCGACCTCCTGGAAGCGAGCATGGCATGAACACCGCAGCAGCAACCGCCAGTTCACCAACCCCCCCGGCGTTGCCGGTGTGGAGCGGCGGATTCGTCGCCGAACAATTGGATGTGTCCATCCACAGCGACCCCGCCAGTGCGGTGGCCGTGCAGGACCTGGTGGGTTTGGCCCTGCGCCGGAACCCCAAGCGCGCCCACCTGCTCGTCTCCCAGGTCCTGGCCAAGCATGTGCCCACCGAGCCGGCCCTTGTCATGGCCGCCGGGGAACTGCTCGGCGCCTGTGTTGCCAGCGAACTTTCCCTGCTGGGGCCCGACGCCGGGTCCCTCCCCCCGCTGTCCGCTGCGGGGGACATTGCCGCCGCCGCAGCCCAACTGACGACAGTCCTGCGGAGCGCACCCGGCGCACGGCTGCCAGCCCTCACAGCGCTTGCCGGGCAGGTGGCGGGACTGCAAACGCTGGTTCCGGACGCCGTCGTGATTGGCTACGCCGAAACCGCCACGGGACTGGGGCGGCTGGTCGCCAATGCTCTGGGCGCCTATTACATTCATTCCACCCGGCATGCCACCCCCGGGGTGCAGCCTGTCGCCGGCTTCGAGGAAGGGCACTCGCACGCCACCTCGCACGCCATGGTGCCCACCGATCCGCACTGGCTGGACGGGGACGGGCCCGTGGTCCTGGTTGATGACGAACTCAGCACGGGCTCAACAGTCATCAACACGATCCGGGAGTTGCACGCCCTGGTCCCGCACTCCACCTACGTTGTGGCTGCGTTGATTGACCTGCGCAGTCCCGCCGACCGCGCCCGCTTTGATGCCCTGGGCGTCGAGTTGGGTGCCCGGATTGCCGTGACGGCCCTGGGAACAGGCTGGATCGGACTCGGCGATGACATTCTCGATCGTGCCGGCGCGTTGATTCAAGGGCTCCCGACCGCGGCGGCCGCACCTTCCGCTACAGCCAGCCCGGCCGGGACTGCACCCGCCGGCCGGCTCGCCGTGCTTGACCTCGCCGCCGGGGAGGTCACCCCTGTGCGCAGCGACCGCTTTGGCAACACTGCCCCGCCGGCACCTGCTGACATTGCGGCCATCGCCGGACACGTGGCCACACTGCTGGCAGTGCGGGAATGCCAGGGCCCGATCGTGGTTGTCGGGTGCGAGGAAAACATGTTCCTGCCGCTGGCGGCCGCGAAGGCGCTGGCCGGGCTGCTCCCGGCTGCCGACGTGCGTTTTTCCACCACGACAAGATCCCCGATCGTCCCCGTCGACAGGGCCGACTACGCCATTGCCGGCGCCCTGTCCTTCGCCAGCCACGACCTGACGAACGACGGCCCCGGCATCCGTTTTGCCTATAACCTCACCGGTGCGGGCAGGCGCCCGGGCACCATTGTGGTGTTCCCCGAACCCGGCACCGACCGCAACGACGTTGCCCCTGGCCAGGCTTCCCCACGGGACGGCCGGACGCTGCAAGGCGAGGCAGGTGGCGGACTCGAGTCGCTGGCCGTTGCCATGACAGCGGCAGCCGATGACGTCGTCGTCGTGCTTCTGCCGGCAGACACCCCGTCCGCCACACCCGGCACGCCAGCCGCCAATCCGCCCGTGAACACCCCAAACAAGGTAGCCCCATGAGCCAGCTTCCCCTTCCCACCCCCTTGACCGGGCCGAATTTTGGTTCCTATCCGGCGGACGATGTCACCTGGCTGCTGAAGGATTTGAGCCATCTTGAGCTGGAGGCCCCGACCGTCGACCGTGAGCACGCCATCCAGTCCGGGGCGGCAAACTACGCGGAATCGCTGCCGGTGGAGTACTCGCCCAGTCCCGAGTACCAGGCCCTGTACGAGCAGGCGGTTGAACGTGCCGGCGAGCGGGTTGCCACCGCCGTCGGCGTCGTGACCGAGCTGGCCCTGGCGGCCCGGGACAACGAGCCGGTGCTTGTGTCCCTGGCGCGCGCCGGCACGCCCATCGGCATCTTGATGCGCCGCTGGGCCCTGGAAATCCACGGTCTGGACCTGCCGCACTTCACCATGAGCATTGTGCGCGGTGTGGGGCTGGACCAGACCGCGCTGCGGTACCTGGCTGAGAATTACGACCCGGCGCGGATACTTTTCGTCGACGGCTGGACGGGCAAGGGTGCCATCTCGCGCGAACTCACCGCCGCCCTTGACGACTTTGCCGCCAGCTCCGGTGTGCGCTTCCCGGCCGATCTTGCCGTGTTGGCCGATCCCGGGCACTGCGTGTCGATGTTTGGCACCCGCGAGGACTACCTGATCCCCTCGGCCTGCCTGAACTCCACCGTGTCGGGCCTGGTCTCGCGCACCGTGTTCAATGTGGACCACATTGGCCAGCACGACTACCACGGAGCGAAATTTTACTCCGAGCTTGCCCCCAGCGATGTTTCAAATGACTTCCTGGCCGCCATTTCACACCACTTCGGGACGGTGCGCCCCGCAGTAACACGGCAATTGGCCCAACACCGGGCCGAAGCCCCGGCACCCACCTGGGTGGGCTGGGAGGCGGTTGAGCGGATCAGCACCGAATACGGGATCAACAACGTCAACCTCGTCAAGCCCGGCGTGGGCGAAACCACCAGGGTGCTGCTGCGCCGCGTGCCCTGGCGTGTGCTGGTCAATCCAGCCGCACGCGACGACGTCGCCCATGTGCTGCTGCTGGCCGAACAGCGCGGGGTTCCCGTCGAGGAGGTGCCCGGGCTGCCATACAGCTGTGTGGGACTGATCCACCCGGCATTCGACAAAAGCGCCGTCGGCGCAGACGGCAAGGCGGTGCACAACGCATGAGCTCCGCCGCATTGGTCGCCTGCGACCTTGACCGAACACTCATTTACTCCAAAAACGCCCTCTGGCTCACCGGTGCCGACAAGGACGCCCCGGCAATGGTTGTTGCCGAGGTGTACGACGGCGCCCCGCTGTCCTACATGACCCGCACGGCCCAGGAGCTGCTGGTCGCGGTGAAGTCGGCCGCCACCTTCGTCCCCGTCACCACCCGCACGCAGGCACAATATGAGCGGGTGCAGCTGCCCGGCCCCGTGCCCGAGTACGCCGTCACCTCCAACGGCGGGGTCCTGCTGCACCACGGCGTGCAGGATGCTGCGTGGCACGAGCGGCTCTCGGCCCGGATGGAAGCCGACTGCGCACCCCTGGAAACCATCGAGGACCACCTGGCCAATCCCGTCTTTTCCCCGTGGATCCTGCGCCTGCGCCGGGCCGAGGACCTCTTTGTCTACGCCATCATCGACCGCGAGCTCATGCCCGATTCGTTCCTGGCCGAGCTGACCCAGTTGTGCGCGGACGCCGGCTGGAGCGTGTCGGTGCAGGGCCGGAAGCTGTACTGCGTGCCCCTGCCGATCAACAAGACTGACACCCTCGCCGAGGTGGCCCGCCGCACCGAGGCCGGCACCGTCATCGCCGCCGGGGATTCGCTGCTCGACCAGGGGATGCTGGAGGACGCCGACATCGCCTTCCGCCCCCTCCACGGTGAATTGCACGACGCCGGATACCAGGCTTCCCACCTGCGCCTCACCTCGGTGCGGGGTGTCCTGGCGGGCGAGGAAATCCTGCGGCGCATCCTGGCCGAGGTGACCCCCGCCGGGGCGTGACCCGGGCACACTGGAATTCAGCCGCCCGCCATCGGGATGGGACGCCCGCTTGCCACCCTTGCGCCACCCGTTTCAGGCAGGGGGCTGTTGTGGTGATTCGATGATGGTCGGCCGTGCGCGAATCACCACAACAGCCCCCTGGGCCGGGATAGTTGTCCGTAACGGTGGCGAATGACCATTACGCACTCGGCACCGGCACAGTTGTCAGTAACGCACCGGAGCTCAGGACAGGGTCAACCCACGGGCAACCGCTTGCCTGCCTTTGTCAGTGCCCCCCGGTAGGCTGAAGGGACACCGTCCACCTTGATCCCGGGGAGAACTCCGTCTTGCCTGCAGCCCGTCCGTTCCGTTCCTTTGGTGCCACCGATTTCATCATGGGCTCCGTGCTTGCCTCCGTCCTCTTCGTGACCACCGCGTGCGGTGCCGCTCCGCCTTCGGGCACTGCCGCACCGAGCGCCACCGCCAACGCCACCCAAAGCCAGACAGCCGGCCCCGCGGCAAGCCCCACCCCGTCCGCGGAGGACGCAACGTCGCTGGACGACACCGTCGTTCCCGACGCAGGGGAAGCCGACCTGGCCTCCAACGTCCAACCGCCCTTCGCCGCCAAGGCCCTGGAAGTGCTGGCTACGCTGGCGGTCAAGGGCCGGGCGCCGAAGACGGGCTACGATCGCGCCGAATTCGGGCAGGCCTGGGCAGACGTTGACAGGAACGGCTGCGACACCCGCAACGACATGCTGGGCAGGGACCTGACGGCCAAGGTCTTCAAGCCGGGCACCCGCGACTGCCTGGTGCTGACAGGTGTTTTGGCCGATCCCTACACGGCAACGACCATTGACTTTGTGCGCGGATCGGCGACGAGCAGCGCGGTGCAGATCGACCATGTGGTTGCGCTCAACGACGCCTGGCAGAAGGGCGCCCAACAGCTCTCGGTGGCCCAGCGCACGGCCTTCGCCAACGACCCGTTGAACCTGCTGGCCGTTGACGGTCCCAGCAACCAGAGCAAGGGTGCCGGTGATGCTGCCACCTGGCTGCCGCCCAACAAGGGCTACCGCTGCGACTATGTGGCCAGGCAGATCTCGGTCAAGGCAACCTACGGCCTGTGGGTGACGCAGGCTGAGCACGACGCCATGGCGGGGATTCTGGACAGCTGCGTCGATGTTGAGGTGCCAACCAACCAGACGCCTCCCCCGGCGGAGCCCGTGGTGCTGCCGCCGCCGGCACCAATTGAAGCACCGGTCGATGCGCCGGTCGATGCGCCGGTTGAAGCACCTGTCGAAGCACCGATTGAAGCGGCCCCTCCGGCAGCTCCCCCGGCCCCGCTGGTCGAGGCACCCGCACCCGCAGCCTACTACCAGAACTGTTCCGCCGTCCGGGCCGCCGGCGCGGCACCGATCCTCGTCGGCCAGCCCGGTTTTCAGTCCAAGTTCGATGGCGACGGTGACGGCGTCGGCTGCGAATAAGCCCATTCCGCCCTCGATGTTTCGTGCGCCCGCAGCAATGGCCCATCATGGCTGCGGGCGTCCCACACAGAATTAACGACAGCCACTGGCAAGTGCCGGTGTAATGGCTAAAATTGAACTGTGAGCCTTGGCAGTGAGCATCCGCTGGTCCCAGCAGTGTGGCAGCGCCACGACACGGAGATCTTGTCGTTGTGGCGCGAACGGCTGCGGCTGGAAATGGGGGCAACGGCAGCGAGCCGCTATGCCGCGGGACTGTTCTTTGAGGACAGGCGCCGGCCCATCGCCCAATGGTTCAACCCGGCCCTGAACGCGGCGCTGCTGGTGGGGATCGAGACGTCAGCGGAGTGGCCCGTCCAGCGATTCGGCTTGTTCTACGCCCCCGCAGCCGGCGGGGTCCTCAGGGTCCACATGACCACCCACGAGTGGTACACCCGCACACCCAATAAATCTCCGACGGAGGAGGAAGCCTTCGCCGGTGCCATCGCGTCCGCCGAGTCGTTCCTGCAGGTGGAGATGGATTTCATCTAGCGCCCCGCTGTGCCGGGGTCAGCTTCCAAAAGCCATTTTCACGCCGAGGAACAGCATGACAGCGGCAATCAGCCCGTCCAGCACACGCCACGCGCCGGGCTTGGCGAACACCGGACGCAGGAAGCGGGCGCCCAGCCCCAGGGCACTGAACCAGAGCACGCTGCCCAGCACGGCCCCGGCCCCAAACCACCAGCGAAGGTCGCCGTGCTGGTTGGCCAAGGTGCCCAGGAGCAGCACGGTGTCAAGATACACGTGGGGGTTCAGCTACGTCAGTGTCATCGCCGCGACCAGCACTGCCTTCCGACTCAGCGCGCCCTGCTGTTTGCCGACAGTCAGCGTTTCCGGTCGGACCGCCCGCCGTGCAGCCAGCACCGCGTAGGCAATCAGAAAGGCGGCACCGGCCAGCCTGATCACCACCACCACGGCAGGCACTGCCGTGATGACTGCGCCGATGCCGAAGATGCCCGCCCCGATCAATACAATGTCGCTGAGCGAGCAGACCAGAACCACCAGGCCCACGTGCTCACCGCGGATGCCTTGGCGGAGCACAAAGGCATTTTGGGCGCCGATGGCGATGATGAGGGCCAGCCCGGCGCCGAGGCCTGTGGCTGCTGTCGCAAAAATATCCAGTGGTGTCACAAGCATTGAAACTACTAGAATCAACAAAGACAGTACAGCTAATTATTTTGTGGTTGCATAAGGAAAACTAATGATGTCATTCCAGACCGAACAGTTGCGCACCTTCCTGTCCGTCTTGGAGTGCGGCACCTTTGATGCCGCCGCACGGCAGCTGCACGTCACGGCCTCGGCCGTTTCACAGCGCATCAAGGCCATGGAACAGGCTGCCGGACAAATTCTCCTGCAGCGGACCACCCCCATAACCGCCACGGCGGCCGGCATGGTTGTCCACAGGCTGGCACGTCAACTGCGTCAGCTGGAAGCGGATGCTGCGGCCGAGTTGGGGATGGAAGGCGCAGTCCACAACACCCTCGCCGTTGTGGTCAACGCCGATTCCCTGGGCACCTGGTTCATGGATGCGCTTGCCCTGCTGCCTGTGGCGCAGCATTTGACGATCGAGCTGGTCCGCGAGGATGAGCAGCACTCGGTGGACCTGCTGCGGTCCGGCGGTGTCATGGCGGCTGTCACCGCGGCCGCGGATCCCATTCAGGGCTGTTCCGTGGTTCCGCTGGGAGCCATGAACTACAGGCCGTGCGCCTCGGCAGCGTTCATCCAGCGCTGGTTTCCCCGCGGGTTCTCGGCCGAGGACTTTGCTGCCGCCCCGACAGTCCAGTTTGACCGCAGCGACACCCTCCAAGACAACTTCTTCACCGCCGTCACCGGCGCACCGCTGGACGGCGCCCAGCACTACATCCCGGACACCCTGCAATTTGCCCAGGCCGTGGCCATGGGGCTCGGCTGGGGTCTTCTGCCGGAATCACATTGCCGGCCCGGCCTGGCATCAGGGCAGCTGGTGGAGCTGGTTCCCGGCCATGTTTCCAGCATTCCGCTTTTCTGGCAGCGGTGGAAAATCCAGTCAACGTCCCTGGACCTGCTGACAACCGCCGTGACCCGGGCGGCTGCCGCGGCGCTGGCCTAGCCGCCGAAACCGTCAGTGCCGACCCAAAATCCCCATATCCCGCCACCCAAGGATCCTGCCATGCACACCATGTCCCGCCAGCACCGCAACCAGGCGGTGCTTGTCGCCGGCCAACTGCTTTCCGGGGTCGGTGTCGCGTCCGGAGTTGCCGTGGGCGGCATCCTGGCTGCCCAATTGGCGGGCACGACGGCGGCATCCGGCTTTGTGCAGACTGCGTCCGCCTTGGGTGCGGGGCTGGTTGCGGTGCCGCTGGCCAACCTTGCGGTCCGCGCAGGCCGCCGGTGGGCCCTGAGCACAGGCTTTGTCCTCGGCGCCGTGGGCGCCGCACTGGTGCTGCTCGCCGCAAGCCTCGGCCAGTTCTGGCTCATGGCTGCCGGCATGTTGTTCTTTGGTTCAGCCACGGCGGCCGGTCTGCAGGCACGATATGCGGCCGTTGACGGCGCCCCGCCGGAAAAGGCCGGGCGGTCCATGGCAATCGTCATTTGGGCCACCACAGTGGGCTCGGTCGCGGGGCCCAACCTGTCCGAGCCCGGCCGCTTGTTCGGCATCCAGCTCGGACTGGTTCCCCTGTCAGGGCCGTTCGTGTTCTCGCTCGTCGCCTTTGTCACGGCAGCACTTGTCATCTCGGTGTTTTTCCTCGCACCCCCGGCGCCTGCACCGCTCCTTCCTGCACCGCCGCCGGACGCCGGCCAGGCACCCGGCGGGCAAGGCGGGCAAGGCGGCGCGACTCCCGCGGCTCCCGTCAAACCCGCCAGGCAGCACGGCGCCTGGCGGGCGCTGCGCCTGGCCAGCCACAACCCGCGCGCCCTGGCAGCCCTGGTGGCCGTCACGGGCGGCCACGCGATAATGGTCGGCGTCATGGTCATGACGCCTGTTGCCATGAACGCCCACGGGCATTCCCTGGAGATCATTGGCATCGTGATCAGCCTGCACATCCTGGGCATGTACGCGGCAAGCCCGGTGTTTGGCATCCTGGTCGACAAGCTCGGCGCCCTGTCCGTGGTGCTGATCGGCTGCGGCATCTTCCTGGCCGCCATCACCCTCGGCGCCGTGTTCTCGGACAGCAGCGATCCCCTCATGATGTCGCTGGCGCTGACCATGCTGGGCCTGGGCTGGTCGGCCTGCCTGATCGGCGGTTCGTCCCTGCTCAACCAGTCAGCTCCCGACGAGCTCCGCGTCCCGCTCCAGGGCGCCAACGACATGATGATGAACTTTGGCGCCGCCGGCATGGCCGCCCTGGCCGGCCCCGTCCTCGCCGCGGGCGGCTTCTTCTGGGTCAACATGGTGGCCCTGGCAGTCCTGGTTCCCATGGTTGTTCTGGGCCTGCGTGCCCTGGGAAGCACGACGCCGGACCCCGCCCCTGCCGAGAACGTCACCGACACCCTGGGCTGAGCAAGCTGGAGCAGGCAGGAGTCCCAAGCCGACCTGCCCCTTGGGGTGCGGATGGTAGCCTCGGCTCATGAACATGCCGCCTGCCCCACCCCGTCCCTCCACGCGTGGCCCAAAAATCATGACGTTCAGCGGGATCGTGGTCCTGTTGATCGGAGTGGTTGCCATGGTCTTCGCTGTCACCATGTTCATCGCCAGCCTGCCGCTGAACGTGGTCACTGAGGACGGGCACCCCGGAAAGGGTGCCATCGCCGGTTTCGAGGTGTCCGAGGAGTTCGAGCTCAACTCACCCGGCGCCATGAGCTACGACCTCTGGGAGGTGCAGGCAGCCTCCGCTGGCGCATTTGAGCTGGCCCTTGACGACGTCGACGTGAGGGACCCCGATGGTGAATCCGTATACGTCCGGCACACCGAGGTGTCCGGCAGCACGACGACGGGATCCTTCAAGGCCACCACCTTGGCATCGTTCGCGGCCGCCAAGAGCGGCAGCTACACCATCTCCGTCACGCCGGGAGCCAGCTTTTCCGGCCCAAGCACCGACGGTTCCGGCCCGGTGGATGTCATCGTAAAGGAAGGTTCGGAGTTCGGCTCCTTCTTTACCGGCATTTTCTCCACCATTGCAGCCGTGTTCATCGGCGTCGGCGGACTGCTGCTTGGCGCCGGCCTCACGATTGGCGGCGGCGTTTGGTGGGCAAATGTGAAACGCCGCGCCCGGCCTGAAGGACCCGCCGGACCGGCAGGAAACGCCCGGCCGGCAGGACCCGCCGGGCGCTGACCGCCGCCGGTCCTGGAAACGGAAGTTCAGGAACGGCGCTGTTCGCCCAGGATGTGCCGCAGGGCGGTTTCCAGGTCGTTGTGCCTGAAACTGTATCCGCCGCCCAGCAGCTTTTGTGCCGAGACCCTCTGGTCTGCAAGGGCCAATTCCGCAGCTCCCTGCTCGCCCAGCAACAGCCGCGGCCCCAATTCCGGCACCTTGAACTTGGCGGGCCGGTTGAGCACGGCACCCAGGATGCGGGCAAATTCTTCGGCCTTGACCGGTTGCGGGGCCACGGCGTTCACGGGCCCCTCAACCTGCGCGGACAGTGCGGCGTGGGCGAAGATCCCGGCGATGTCGTCGATGCCCACCCAGCTCTGCCACTGCCCGCTCCCCAGCGGCCCGCCTGCACCGGCCAGGTACAGGGGAAGCAGCCGCTGCAGCACGCCCCCGGCGGCAGAGAGCACAATCCCCGTGCGCACGTTCACGGCCCGCACGCCGGCGTCCGCAGCCGGGGCGCAGGCTGCTTCCCAGTCCCGGCACACGCCGGCCAGAAAGTCGGTGCCGGCCGGGTCCTCTTCCACCAACGGCCTGGGGGCTGCCGCGCGGGCACTGCCACCGGTGCCGGCATGGGGAGCCGCCCCGTAGTAGCCGACGGCGGAGCCGGACACCAGGGTGCGCTCCACGCCGTCGGACGCCAGCTTGGCCAGTGTCTGCGCCAGCAGCCGGGTTCCGCGCACCCGGCTCACGTAGATGGCATCCTTGACGGCTTCGGTGAACCGCCCTCCGATGGGATGCCCGGCCAGGTGGATCACCACCTGGGCCGGCGCCAGGGCGTCCGGGTCCAGCACCCCGGCATCCGGATCCCAAAAGATCTCGCCGGCAGTCTGCGGCGCACGGCGGACCAGCTTCAGGACGGTATGCCCGCCGCCACCCAGAAGCGCGCACAGCTGGCGGCCCACAAGCCCCGAGGCCCCCGTGACGGCAATCGTCAGCGGCGGGCCCGGGTGTGCGGCATGAAAGTCCAGATCGGCCAGCAGTTGCCTCTCCCTGAACGCAAACATGCGCCCCAGCTCGGCGTCCATTTTCCTCTGTGCCCAGTCACCGCGGGCCAGCGCGGGCAGCTCGTAGTGCACCTCGTCAACCATGACGGTACCGCCCAGCCCCGTGGCAGCGGCCGCGCCGTCAGGGGTGGCGTCCGTGAAGCTGTGCTTGTGGGTCCACGAGGCGAGCGGGCCCTTGTCCATGACATCGGTGAAGCTCGACCCCGGCAGCAATTCGGTGTGCAGCGCATCCCACCGAATTTCCGGGCGCGTCCACTTCTTCCCGGCGAAGGCTGCCGGCAGCAGTCCGCGCACACTGCCGGCGGCCGACCCCAGCCACATGCCCGCCCCGCCGGGGGCACCCACGCCCATGGCCGCCGTCGAGCCCGGGTTGATGCCGTCGCTGGGCTCGGCCAGGATGGTCCCAAAGAACGACGGCGTGAGGCGCACCAGGGCCCCGGGCCGGGTAAACCACGTAAACACGCCGGCGCGGAAATGGGGAAGAACGGTTTCGTAACGGAACGTGCTCATGGCGGCCTCCTGGATGCGTCGTGCTTCCATCCTGCCCCATCGCGGTGTTTTCCCCCGTGAACTGCCACCTCGGTCCGTTCACGCGGTCCCCGGCGCGCGCAATGTCGGTGCCGCTTGCTAGATTCAAGGTGCTGCATCCACGCTGCACGGAAGGCGCTGACATGTTTTTGCTTGACTCCCCCGGACATTCCACGACCGGGACAGGTGGTGCACCGCTGATTTTCTCGGCGTCGGACCTGGTGACGGCCAGCGAATGCCAGTATCGGACGCTGCGGATTCTGGACGAAAAGCTGGGCCGGAACGAGAAACCCGGCTTCCCCGAGGACGAGATGCTGCGGCGGGCCGCCACGTTGGGCGACGCCTTCGAGGAGAAGGTCCTCGGCGAATACAGGGACGAATTTGGCGACTGGGATCCGGCCGCAGGCAAGGGCGTGAAGGTTGTTGAGCGCACCACGGGCCCGGATGGCAGGCGCGCCGCCCCGACATGGGCCGATCTCGAAGCAAAGCGGGAGGAAACCCTGGAGGCGCTCCGGAGCGGTGCCGAGGTGGTTTTCCAGGCCACGTTCTTTGACGGTTCGATGGTGGGCTTCGCCGATTTCCTCATGAAGCAGCCCGACGGTTCGTACGCCGTGCACGACACCAAGCTGGCCAGGCATGCCCGGGTGAGTGCGCTGCTGCAGCTGGCCGCCTATGGGGACCAGCTGGAGAAGTACGGGATCCCGGTGGCCCCCGTGGCGACGCTGGTGTTGGGCGACCGCAAGCACAGCGACCACCCCATGGCTGATTTGCTGCCCGTGTTCCGTGAGCACAGGGAGCGGTTCCTGGCGCTGACGGCCGCCCACCGTGCGCAGCCGCTGCCCGTTGCGTGGCTGCAGGACGGCATCGGATATTGCGGACGCTGCGACTACTGCTCCCAGCAGGTGGCTGAGCACCAGGACCTGCTGCTGGTCAACGGCATGACGGGATCCCAGCGCCGCAAGCTCATGGCCCAGGGCATCAACACCGTGCAGGAATTGGCGGTCCTGCCGGCGTCTGCTGCCGCCGGACCCCTGGTGCGCCTGCGCGAACAGGCCCGCATGCAGCTGGGTCTGGAGACCGTCAACGGGACAGCCATTGCCGGCAAGGGCCCCGACGCGCATGAGATTGCTTTCAAGGTGCTGCCGACCATCAGCAAGCTCCCCGCTCCCAGTGACGGCGACATCTTCTTCGACTTTGAGGGAGACCCGCTCTGGCAGGACCCGGTCACGGAAAAGTGGGGCATTGAGTACTTGTTCGGCTCCATCGAGGCGCCACTTCAGGACACCGCAGCTGGCGCAGCTCCCGGCCCGGCCGCGACGGCGGATGACAAGTTGGTGTTCATACCGTTTTGGGCACATTCCCGTGACGAAGAACGTGCAGCGTTCCTCAACTTTCTCGACTATGTTCAGGCCCGCCGCGAAATATGGCCGGACATGCATGTCTACCACTACGCTCCGTACGAAAAGTCGGCCCTGCGGAACCTCTCCGTGATGCATGGAGACGGCAAGGCTGAGGACATTGTGGACGACTGGCTGCGCACGGGCCTGCTCGTGGATTTGCTGGACACGGTGCGCCAGTCGGTGCGGATCTCTGAATCGTCCTACTCCATCAAGAAACTCGAGCCATTTTACATGGGCAGCAACCTGCGCTCGGGTGAGGTGAAGGATGCCGGTGCCTCTGTAGTCGCTTATGCCGAGTATTGTGCGCAGCGCGACGCCGGACTCGGCAGCAGCCGACAGGGGAGCGGCGGACAGGCCGGGGACGCCGCCATGGCTTCTGAGGCGGAGAAGACCCTAGCGTCCATCTCCGACTACAACGAGTACGACTGCGTCTCCACGCTGCGTCTGCGGGACTGGCTGTTCAAGATAGGCGCCGCCACCGAGGTGGAAAGCTGGACGGCCGGCAGCGGCAAGCTCAACATCACCGAGGAGAAGAAGGACACGTACGAGCCGAGTCCCGAGGAGCTCCGCCTGGATGAGTTCATCGCCGAGCTGCGCGGGCAGAAGGGCCACCAGCTCACTGCCGACGAGAACGCGATCAACATGGTGTCGGCGGCAGCCAGCTACCACCGGCGCGAAGACAAGCAGTTCTGGTGGGGCCACTTTGACCGCCTGGAGAAGGGCCCGGAAGCCTGGGCCGAGGAACGCAACATGCTCCGCGTCGAGGATGTTGAGGTGGAAGAGGACTGGGCGAAACCAGCAGACAAGCCCCGGGCCCGGACCGAATCCCGCACACTCACGGTCACCGGAACCGCCACGGAGGGATCGGATTTCCGTCCGGGCACCTCGTGGTTTGGCATGTACGACGCCCCGCTGCCCGAGGGCATGGAGGAGGACCCCGCCGAATCGGGCAAGGATCCGGCCGCGCGCGGCGGGCTGTTCAACGTCACCGTGCTCGAGGATGTGTCGGACCCGGCAACCCCGGAACTGACCACCTTGCTGGTAACCGAGAAGTCCACCACCAAGGTGCCGCCCTATGGCCAGCTGCCCATCGCGCTGGCCCCCGACAGGCCAGTCCCCACGGCAAGCATCCGGGCGGCGTTGTCGGAACTTGCCGGCACGGTGGGCGGCAGCCTTCCCCGGCTGCCCAAACACCCGGGCCTTGACATCCTGCGCAAGGCAGCGCCCAGGCTGGCCAACGGCGGGACCCTGCCCTCCGCCGTCGTGCATGGGGACGGCCACGGCCTTCAGGAACATGACTACGTCGGCGCCATCACCGAAGCGGTGCTGCACCTGGACAATTCCTATCTCGCCGTCCAGGGCCCGCCCGGCACCGGCAAGACGCACGTGGGCTCGCACGTCATCGCCCGCTTGATCAAGGACCACAGCTGGAAGATCGGTGTGGTGGGACAGTCGCACGCCGTGGTGGAGAACATGCTGCGTGCCGCGATCGGGAAGGCCGGTGTGGACCCCGACCGTGTGGGGAAAAAGCTGAATGTGCCCCATGAGGTGCCCTGGAAAGTCACCGATGACAAGCAGTTCGCCAAGCTCCTGAACAGTGGCGGCGGCGCGTTGATTGGCGGCACGGCGTGGACCATGACAGGGGCAAACATCCCGGCGGGGTCCCTGGACCTGCTCGTCATTGACGAGGCGGGGCAGTATTCGCTGGCCAACACCCTCGCCGTGTCCCGGGCTGCAAGGAACCTACTGCTGCTGGGCGATCCGCAGCAGCTGCCGCAGGTCACGCAGGGCTCGCACCCGGCACCCGTGGATGAATCGGCGCTGGGCTGGCTGTCGGAGGGCCATGCCACGCTGCCCGAAGAGCTGGGCTACTTTTTGGCCGACTCCTGGCGCATGCACCCGGAATTGTGCGCCGCGGTGTCGCGCCTGAGCTACGACGGCAAACTTTCATCCGCCCTGGCGGCCACCCAGCGCCACCTCGAGGGCAGGGCACCCGGCGTGGAAACCGTGTACATCAGCCAGGACCCGGCGAGCGAAAAGGACAACAAGCAGTCCTCACCCGAGGAGGCCGCCGAAGTGGTGGCCCAGGCCAAGGCGCACCTCGGGCTGATGTGGACGCCCGCAGCAGAGCAGAAGCCGCGTCCGCTGGACCAGGGCGACATCCTCGTGGTCGCCGCCTACAACGCCCAGGTCCACCTGGTGCGCGAAACGCTGGACGGCGCCGGATTGTCCGGCGTCAGGGTGGGCACGGTGGACAAGTTTCAGGGCCAGGAAGCACCCGTCGTCCTCGTGACCATGGCCTGCGCGGACCCTGCGGCTGCGCCGCGCGGCATGGAGTTCCTGCTGAACCGGAACCGCATCAACGTGGCCGTGTCGCGCGGCCAGTGGCGGGCCGTCATCATCCGCTCCCCGGGGTTGAGCAACTTCATGCCCGGACGGCCCGAAGGCATGGCCGAGCTGGGGGCCTTCATCGGCCTGTGTGCCGCAGGACAACGACCCGGCCCCGTGGCATGATCACACCATGAACACTGTGATCTCGTCCCGGGCACGGCACCGGCGGCGGCGCATGCTCGTCATGGGCCTGTGCGGCGTCCTGGCCACCGTCCTGACAGGCCTGCTGGGGGCCTGGGTGTATGCCCCCGCCGTCGGCTGGGCGGTGGCAGCGCTGATCTACAACGCCTCCGTGTGGCTGCAGATCACGCCCATGGATGCCGGGCGCACAGCCGCCTACGCGGTGGAGGAAGACCCCGGGCGGCGAATCTCCGACGTGCTGATTTTGCTGGCAGCGCTGGGTTCCCTGGCCGCCGTCGTCCTTGTTGTGGTGGGCAGCACGGAGGTTCACGGCACGGGCCGGTTCCTGCTGGCGCTGCTGGCCATGAGTTGCACGGCCATGTCCTGGCTCATGGTGCATACCTTGTTCACGCTGCGCTACACCGAAATTTACTATGCCGGTGAGCCCGGCGGCATCAGCTTCAACCAGGCGGAACCGCCGCAGTACACCGACATTGCGTACATGGCCTTCAGCGTGGGCATGACCTACCAGGTTTCTGACACCAACATCACGACCCGGGCCATGCGGTCGGCGGTGCTGCGGCACAGCCTGCTGGCCTTTGTGTTTGGCACCGGCATTCTGGCCACCACCATCAACCTCGTGGTCAGCCTGGCCGCCTAGTCCTGTGCGCTCCCGGCCGCCAACCGCTGCATTGCGGCCTGCCGGCGCCGGTGCCCGACGTTTTCGTCAACGACGATCGTGACTGCCGGGGCCGCGACGACCAGCACGAGGCAAACCGCCACGGGAGCCCCCGCTGCCGCCAGTGCAACAGCACCCGCCGACAGGACCAGCAGGAGGCCGCCCAGCCAGAAATGGAGCGGCTCAACCTCCACCATGACGGCGTACAGCACCATCAACGTCAGGGCAAAAATGGCCACCGGCACGGCAACGGCCGCAACCACTGCACCTTCACCAATCACTGTGTGGCCCTCAAGGTAATAGGCCATGACGTGCAGGCCGGCCCCCGTTGCGGCGATCGACGCGAAAATGAGCATGTGCGCGTAGCCAAAGACAAAGGAGCGGTTCCGCCGGCCATGCAGGGCCTGCCCGGACGGCAGGATGAAATACAACCACCACATGGCAAACGCCAGCCCCGTCCCCGCCAGGCCGACAACCGCCGTGTCCAGGGTCCACCCGCTCACGGCCACCACGGCGCGCAGCGCTTCAACCGTCCCCAGCAGGCATTCGCCCAGTGCGATGATGGCCAGCAAACTGTATCTCTCGGCGATGTGGTGGGCATGCCACGGGGTATTGGCCTTGCGTTCGGCAATCGAAGGGGTGCTCATTTCCAGAATGAACAGCGGTGCCGCCATCAAGAACATCACCGGCACACTGGTCTCAGCGATGATCACGGCGACCCAGCCGAGCTGTGCGAGCGTCAGGTATTTCGCGTAGCGAAGGCACGTGTCACGGCGCAGCGGGTCTTGCTTGGCAGCCCGCAACCACTGGAACACAAGGGCCAACCGCATGACCACGTAACCCATGACCAAGACCCGGTTGTCCACATGATCCCCGGCCACGATGGAAGAAAACATCGGCTCCAGCCCCATGACGAGGATGAGCACACCCACCATCTGCACCATGGTGACAAGCCGGAAGATCCAATCGTCAGTGTCGTAGGCGCTGGCAAACCAGCTGAAGTTGATCCAGGCCCACACCACCGCAAACATGGCGAACGCAAAGCCCAGCAGGCCGGCACCGACGTGGCCGTCCGCCATGGCTGCGGCGAATTGTGCCGCCGCAACGCCGAAGGAAATGGCAAAGGTCAGGTCGAAGAACAGTTCCAAGGGCGTAGAGACGCGCCCCTTCTCCTGCGGATCCCTGCCGCCCATTCTGGAAAAGGCATGGCTAATGCGGCTCTTGGACACGTGGCGCTCTTTCCTTCGCTCGGATCAGGGCTGGCATTCCGAGCAAAATACTACGCCCCGGCCCATCCAAGGAGGGCAGCGTCCTGTGCGAAGGGCGGCAGCGGCGCCTCCCTGCCGCTGCCGGCTAGGCGGGCGTCCCGCCAAAGAACGTCTTCGTGATCTGCGCCAAATAGTACGGATCGGCAACGCCGCACAGCTCCCGGGCCGAGTGCATTGACAGCAGCGGCGTGCCCACGTCAAGTGTCCTGATGCCCAGGCGCGTGGCGGTCAGCGGGCCGATCGTGGACCCGCAGGGGACGTTGTTGTTGGACACAAATTCCTGGTACGGGGCACCCGCCGCGGCGCAGAGCTTCGCCCAGATGGCAGCGCCCACGCCGTCGGTGGCGTAGCGCTGGTTGGCGTTGATCTTCAGCAGCGGGCCGCCGTTGAGGACAGGCAGGTTCGCCGGGTCGTGCCGTTCGGCATAGTTGGGATGGACCGCGTGCCCGGCGTCTGCCGAGATGCACAGGGAGTTGGCGAAGGCCCGACGGCGTTCACTCACCGAGGCGCCCAGGCCGTCCGACACCCGGGTCAGGACATCCTCCAGAATGGGCCCGCAGGCCCCCGAGCGGGAATTTGAACCAATTTCCTCATGGTCGAAGGCCGCCAGGACTGGAATCACAGCAACCCTGCCGCCGGACTCCGCTGTTCCTGCAGCATCCGCCGCCTCCGCTGCAGCGATCAACGCGAGCAGGCCGGCGTGCACCGAGGTCAGGTTGTCCATGCGCCCGGCGGCGAAGAATTCATTGTTGGCCCCAAACACCTGGCCGGGCTGGGTGTCGGCCACGACGATGTCGTAGCCGCCAATCGTCGTGGCGTCCACACCCGCCCGGTCCGCCAGCAGTCCGAGCAGGTCCTCGCCGGCGGGGTTTCCCTGGCCCCAAATCGGGTTCATGTGCTGCTGCTTGTCCAGCTTCAGCCCGTCATTGCTGCTGCGGTCAAGGTGAATGGCCAGTTGCGGGAACCGCAGCAGCGGACCCGTGGCCACCAGCGTCTCCGTGCCGTCCAAGTCAACCAGGCGGCCCGCGAACTGCAGCTCCCGGTCAAGCCAGGAATTGATCAGCGGCCCGCCGTAAACCTCCACACCGGCCTGCAGCCAACCAAAGCGTCCGGTGGTCGGTTTCGGTTTGAGCTTGAACGACGGCGAATCGGTGTGTGCACCCAAAATGTTGAACCCCGTGGTGCCTGCAGCATTCTCCGGCACCATCCAGGCAATGATGGCGCCGTCGCGGATCACAAAAAACTTGCCGTGCACGGGCCATGGAGCCGACTCCGCCAGCTCGGTGAAACCGGCCGCTGCCAGCCGCCGCCCCGATTCGCGGGCCGCATGAAAGCTCGACGGCGACGCCTCGATGAAGTCGCGAAGGTCCAGAATGTGCTCAACAGAAGTCATGCTTCGATTCAATCATGAAGGCTGCCACGGCAGATGCCTGTCGTGGCACCAGGCAGACCAAACATTGTCGCAAGGCGGCGTTCAGAATCGTCTAGTAATCCGGATTGCTGGGGATGACCATGCCTGTTTCGTAGGCGTAGACAACCACCTGAACCCTGTCCCGCAGGTGCAGCTTTGTCAGGATGCGACGCACGTGGGTCTTCACAGTGGCCTCGGACAGGAAGAGCTTGTGGGCGATCTCGGCGTTGGAAAGCCCCTGGGCGATGCATTGCGCCACATCAAGTTCCCGCGGCGTGAGTTCCTCCAGCAGCGGGTCGGGCTGAATGACAGGGCGGACCGGGCGGCTGCGGACAAAATTCTCAAGCAGCCGCTGGGTCAGCCGTGGTGCCACCACAGCGTCTCCGCTGGCAACCAGCCGCACGGCCTGCACGAGCTCCGACGGCGCCACGTCCTTGAGCAGGAACGCGCTGGCCCCGGCTTGCAGGCCGGCAAAGGCGTACTCGTCCATGTCGAAGGTGGTCAGGATGATGATGCTGGCATCCGAGGGGGACGCACTGATCCTGCCGGTGGCTTCAATGCCGTCCATGAGGGGCATGCGCACATCCATGAGAACAACGTCGGGCTGCAGGGCTTCGACGGCGGCCAGCGCCTCAATGCCATTGGACGCTTCACCCACAACATGCAGGTCCTCTTCGCCTTCAAGGATCAGCCGGAACCCCATTCGCAGCAACGGCTGGTCGTCGACCAGCAGCACCTTGATTGGTTCGGCGACCCCCGCCGCACCGTCCACGAGTGTTTCCTGCATTGCCTTCTCCTTCATTCCGGCCCCTCTGCGGGATGCAGCAGCGCCTTTACTGTCCAGCCGCCGTGCGGCGCCGGTCCGGCGTCGACAGTTCCGGCAAAAATACCTGCCCGTTCGCGCATGCCCACAATGCCGCGGCCTGTTCCGACCGAGGTGTTCATGGTGCCGCGCCCATCATCGGCAATGTGCACCGAAAGCTCCCCGCGGTCCAAGTCGTTGTCCACAGTCACCCGGACCCGGGACACGGCGGTCCCGTAGCGGAGCACATTGGTCAGTGATTCCTGCACAATCCTGTAGACAGTCAGTGCCAGCGCCTGGTCCTCGGGGGTGGGCGGCCCGGATTGGGTGAACGTGATGGGCAGCCCGGCCTGCCGGAACCCCTCGATCAATGCTCCCATGTCGGTGTGGTCCGGCTGCGGCGACCTGTTGCCGCCGGCATCCTCGCGCAAGACGCCCAACACCCTCCGCATGTCGGCCAGTGCCGTGCGGCCGGTCTGGGACAGCTGGCCGAGCACCTCCCCCGCCTGGGCGGGGTCACGCTTGACGACGACGGCGGCCCCGTCGGACAGCGCCACCATCACGGTGAGCGAATGGGCCACCACGTCATGCATTTCGCGGGCGATCCTGTTGCGCTCGGCGACCGATGCCAGTTGGGAGTTCCGTACAGCCCACTGGCGCAGTTCATCCTCATGGGCTCGGCTGCGCCGCACCGAGGCCCCGATGCCAACAGCGATGATGTTGGCAAACAACATGACGATCGATGAAATGATGCTGTTGACCTCTGCGCTTGGGCCGCCCTCGACCATGAAGGACGCCGGGTATTGGTAGAGGAACAACATGTAGAGGGTCAGGGGCACGGCGGCCACAACGGCCAGGGCAAAGCTGATGACAGCGCGGTAGCGCACCGCGACGGCGTACAGGGCAAACCAAAGGCTGGCACCCACGTTGCTGGCATTTGGCATCACGGCTACGTTGAGTATTTCAAATACCGACAGGATGGCCAGCACCGTCAATGGGTTGCCCCTGCGGAACATGAGCACCGTGGCCGAGGCCAGGACAAGAACCGTGTGGGCCCCCAGGTTGTCCCTGAAGTCGCCGCTGAGGAAGATGCCTGAACCAGCCACCAGATACGCCAAAACCACCACCACATCCATGATGCGGGGGTGGTCGTGAAAGTACCTTCTGACAACGCCACGGCGGCGGGCCGCAAATTCATCGGCCCGCCGCTCAGCGGAGGGTAAGTCGGCGGGGTACGCGGCCGTTCGTTCCGCGTCCCCCGCCTGGTCTTGTGTGCGCATAGGTGTTGGCTTGAAACCCCTGAAGGGAATCGTCAGCAGTCCTTACACGTCACGGGTCTTGAGGGAAACGACGGCCGGGACCATCAGGACTACGATCCAGCCCAGGAAGACAATGCCGCCCCAGAACGGGGAGAGGAAGGCTGCCTTGTCGCCGATTTCGAGCATGCGCCCGCCGGCCACGCTGGGCGTGTACTGGCCCAGGTACTTCCAGAACTCACCGGGCACCAGGCCCAGCAATTGGGTGCCGATCTCCAACAGGAAGAACAACACAACCAGCACGATGATGCCGCCGGCGGAGCTGCGCAACAACGTGCCCAGAGACAGGCCCGCCAAGGAAACGCCGGCAACATAGACGCCGCCCATGAGAATGCTGTAGAGCACGCCGTCCATGGTCAGGGACAGGTCAATGCCGTAGGCGCCGAGGATCGGGATCGAAACCAGGAAGGTCACCATGGCTGCGACCAGGGTCAGCACGTAGGACACCACCACGAGAACAATGGCCTTGGCAAAGAAGGCAGGCAGGCGCTTGGGTACGGCCGTCATGGTGGAGCGGATCATGCCGGTGCCAAACTCCGAGGAGATCAGCAAGACGGCCAAGGCGCCCAGGATGAGGATGCCCAACTGGATCCCGGCGATGGGTGTGCCGTAAATGTTGATGCCCTGGGTGCTGGCCATCTCCATGGCCTGGTCTACGGTCATCTTTTGTGCAGCCGGGTCAGCGCCGGGGGCCGTGCCCTGTGCCCCAAATTGCATGATGTTGTCAATGATGAACCCGCGCATCCAGGCCGCAAATACACCAACACCCACCATGGCAAGGAAGGTGAAGCCAAGCAGCATTTGGGTGGAACGCAGTGAGCGGAACTTGATCCATTCGCTGCGTAAAACGCCGGCGAACGTCAGTGAGCCGCCCACCGAGCGGTGAGGAGCGGAAATTGTCGTCGTGCTCATCTTTAGAGTCCCTTCACAGCGGCGGGAACCGGCTCGGAACCAGTGCCAGGGCCAGTATTGGTGTCGTTGAAGTCTTGCGAGTGGTATTCCACTGCATCCTTGGTGAGGTTGAAGTACGCCTCTTCCAGGGAAGATGTCAGCGGCGTCAGCTCGTACACCAGCACCCGGTTTTCCAGGGCAATGGTGGCGATCTGGCGTGCGTCGAGTCCGGAAACCTCGAGGGTTTCGTTCTCGTTGCACTCAACCTTGACGCCCTGGCTGCCCAGCAGCTGGCTCAACCGGGTGACGTCCGGGGTGCGGACCCGCACCTTTGCCTGCTGTGCGCCGGCAAGGATCTCGGCGATGGGGGCGTCGGCAATGATCTGTCCGCGGCCAATCACGATCAAGTGATCGGCGGTCTGCGCCATTTCACTCATCAGGTGTGAAGACAGGAAAACAGTCTTGCCCTGGGCCGCGAGGTGCTTGGCCAGGTTGCGCACCCAGAGCACGCCCTCGGGGTCCAGCCCGTTGACAGGCTCATCCAGGATCAGCGTCTGCGGATCGCCCAGCAGCGCCGAGGCAATGCCCAGCCGCTGGCCCATGCCGAGGGAGAAACCGCCGGCCTTCTTCTTGGCGACGGCGGCCAGGCCGGTCATGTCGATGACCTCGTTGACGCGCTTGGTGGGGATGTTGTGGGTTGCGGCCATGGCCAGCAGGTGGTTGTAGGCGCTGCGGGAGGTGTGCACCGCCTTGGCATCCAGGAGGGCACCGACCTGGTGCAGCGGGTCGCGGTGCTCGGCGTACCGCTTGCCGTTGACTGTCACTGTGCCGGCCGATGGCTTGTCCAGCCCGACGACCATGCGCATGGTCGTTGACTTGCCTGCACCGTTGGGGCCCAGGAAGCCTGTCACCATGCCCGGCTTGACGGTGAACGTGACACCGCCGACGGCGGTCTTGGCACCGTAGTGCTTGGCCAGGTTTACTGCCTCAATCATGTGGACACCCCTTTGGATGGTCTGACGGGCCATTCCAGCCCTGTTTGCGAATCTATAACCACGGTACGCAACGATCCAGCGAATTACCTCTATCTCAGGGATGATTCAGGGTTTGCTCAGGGTAGTCCGAATGGATGATGGCAGGGCGGCCGCGCCCACAGTGGACCGGAGCCTGTTTCGCCGGATCTTTCGGCAGATCTTTCGGCAGCAGCCTAGACTTGCTGGATGCCCCCGCGACCACCCGCCCCGAAGACTGGGCCGCTGCTGCCGCTGGACTGGCCGCGCACCCGCCTGCTGTGGATTTCCCTGTCTGCGCTGGCTCTCGTCGCGGCGGGCGCCCTGATGGTGTGGGCCACGGATAACAACTCCCCTTTCGGAGCGTTCGACGCCGGCTGGAACCAGTTCATGCTGGCCTCGCGGACGCCGTGGCTGACTTATGCGAACGGCGTGCTGAACTTTGCCGGGAACACTGGCATGGTCATCTACTGCGTGCTTTTGTTCTTGGTGCTGTTGCACCGCCGCCGCCGGCTGGCTTTGTTTACGGCAGGCGCGAACCTCGGCACTCTGGGCGCCACCCACCTGATCAAATTCCTGGTGGGCCGCCCTCGGCCGGACGACCGCCTGGTGTCCGTGGATTCCGGTTCATACCCGTCGGGGCATGTCAGCGGGACGGTGGCAGCGATGGTGGTGACCGCCGTCGTGCTTGGAAGACTGTGGATGTGGATCAGCGGGGCCATCCTCAGTGTGGCCATGATGTACAGCCGCACCTATCTGGGCGCCCACTGGTTTTCCGACACGGTTGCCGGGGCGTTGTTGGGGGCCGGCCTCACGCTCCTGCTGTGGGCGGCGGTCAGGGATCGATGCCTGCAACGGAATACTTCCGTCTTCTAACCCCGGGGCGGCGCAGTCGCGAGAGTCCTTGGCCCGGCCGAGCTGCCCGCACCGCTCCCCGGATGGGCGCCGGCCGAGCTGCCCGCACCGCTCCCCGGATGGGCGCCGGCCCGGGTGCTATCTTTGGACTTGGCACGGCCCATCGGCTGAGGCGGCAATCGTGCCGGCCAGCAGTGGGGCGGCGATCCAGTAACCGGGATGCCATTATCAAGGGAGATAATCATGGATTCCAACATGCTCGTCCAGCAGGTCCGGCAGCAGTCCCTGGGTGATCTGCCGCGACGCACCGCGCGACGCTTTCCGGAAAAACTTGCCATCGCCGACGGAGACACCCGGCTCAGCTTCGCCGAATTTGATGCCCTGATCGACAGGGCCTCCGCGGCACTGGCCCGAGCGGGGATGGCCAAGGGCGACCGGCTGGCCCTGCTCTCACACAACTGCTGGGAGTTCGCGGTCCTGTCCTTCACGACAGCCCGGCTGGGCATCGTCCTGGTCCCCGTCAACTTCATGCTGGGCGCCGACGAGATCGCCTACATCCTGGACCACAGCGGGGCAACCGCCGTCGTGGTGGAGGCTGCCCTGGTGCCGGTGATGGACCAGGCAGTGGAATCCGCAGCCTCGACTGCCGTCACCATCCGCGCCTGCATAGTCCGCACCGGCACTGCCGTACCGGCCGGATGGGACGATGTGGCCGGCTGGTTCCATGTGCCGGGGCTGCCACCCGAGGTGGCGGTCGCGGACGACGACCCGCTGCGCCTGATGTACACCTCCGGCACCGAGTCCCGGCCCAAGGGTGTGCTGTTATCGAGCCGTTCACTGCTGTGGGAGTACGTCAGCGCCGCCCTCGACGGCGGCATGGACGCGGACGATGTGGACCTGCACGCCCTGCCGCTGTACCACTGCGCCCAGCTGGACTGCTTCCTTGGCCCTGACATTTATCTGGGCGCCAGCAGCATCCTGTTGCCCGGTGCAAGTCCCTCCTTGATCCTGCGCACCATGGAGCGGGAGCACGTCACGAAATTCTTCGCGCCGCCCACAGTGTGGATCTCGTTGCTGCGCGCCCCCGAGTTTGACACCACTGACTTGTCGTCGCTGCGCAAGGGATACTACGGCGCCTCGCCCATGCCCGTTGAAATTCTCAAGGAGATGCAGCGGCGGCTCCCAAACGTGCGGTTGTGGAACTTCTACGGCCAGACCGAGATGTCGCCGGTGGCCACCATCCTCGGCCCCGACGAGCAACTCTCCCATGCCGGTTCAGCAGGCCGGGCCACACTGAACGTGGAGACAGCCATCGTCGACGACGCCGACCAGCCAGTGCCTGCCGGCACGGTTGGGGAGATCGTGCACCGCAGCCCGCATGCGACGCTTGGCTACTACCGGGACGAGGAAAAGACCGCCGAAGCCTTCCGCAACGGCTGGTTCCATTCCGGCGACCTCGGCTGCCTCGACGCTGGGGGCAGGCTCACCGTCGTCGACCGCAAAAAAGACATGATAAAAACCGGTGGGGAGAACGTGGCCAGCCGGGAAGTTGAGGAAGCCATCTACAGGCTCGATGGCGTCGCCGAGGTTGCTGTCTTTGGTGTGAGCGATCCGCGCTGGGTCGAGGCAGTTGCCGCGGTTGTCGTGCCCAAGCCCGGTGCTGTCCTCACCGAGGAACAGGTCATCCAGCACACCCGCGCCATCCTGGCCGGCTACAAGGCACCCAGGCACGTTATGATCGCCGATTCGCTGCCCAAGAACCCCAGCGGGAAAATCATCAAGCGCCAGCTGCGCGACGAGCACGCGAACGTCGCCCAACCACGCTAGGCCGCAAGCCGCGGCGGCCCGATTGGCTACAGCTCCGGCGGGTCAGGGTGAGACGCGCTGATGCTCTGATTCAGGCAGCGGCCTGGCCGCCGGGGCGGTCAGGATCGAGGCCACGATGGCAATGGCAATGGCCAGCAGCGCCCAGCGGATGGTGACGTGGTCCCCGAGGAATCCAAGCAGGGGCGGGCCGGCAAGGAAGGCCACATAGCCGATCGTTGACACCACGGAGACGCGGGCGGCGGCCCGTGCCGGGTCGTCGGCCGCTGCCGACATGCCCATGGGGAAGCCCATGGCTGCGCCGGCCCCCCACAGCACGGCGCCAACACCGGCCAGCAGCATGTTCGGTGCCACCACAAACAACACCAGTCCCACAAGTGCCGAACCGAGGCTGCCGTAGAGAACAGGCACCCGACCAAATTTGTCGATGAACGTTCCGCCGAAGAACCTGAACAATGTCATGGCTGCCACGAACACGGCGAACATGATGGCCCCGCCGGCTTCGGAGGTGCCGAGGCCGTCAACACTGGCCTTGGCGATCCAGTCATTGGCGGATCCCTCGGTCAGGGCCGCCCCGAGGACCACCAGGCCGACCAGCAGGGTGCGTTTTTCCGTCCAGGCGCTGCGGCCCTTCAGTGTTGTGGTGGCCTGTGTTTGCTTGCTGCCGCTCAACTCCGTCTCCGGCAGGAAGTATTTTGGCACAAACACCATGGCCGCGCAGACGGCGATGACAATGGCAAGCAGGTGCATCGGCATGCTGACATCCAGTGCGGAAAGTCCCGCCCCGACGAGGGCACCGACGAGCGCACCCCCGCTAAAACCGGCGTGGAACTGGGGCATGACTGTCCGCCGCAGGTGCCGCTCGACGTCCGCGCCCTCAATGTTTTGGGCCACGTCCCACAGACCAATGCCGATCCCAAAGAAGAACAGCCCGACGGCGGTGAGCGGGACGGCATGCTGCGCCAGTGCGATGGCAATGACCAGCCCGCCAAAGGATGCGGTGAACCCGCCAACCCGGATCGTGTTTGCCGTGCCCAACCGGCCCACAACAGTTCCGGCCAGTGGCAGCGCAATGACCGATCCGGCGGCGATGGTCAACAGCAGCAGGCCCATGTCCCCGGCGGAGAGCTCAAGAATGCGGGTGACGGCCGGGATGCGTGCGGCCCAACTGGCAAAGACGAAGCCGTTGATGGCAAAGACTGCAAAGGTGGCAATGGCCGCGCGGCGGACGGTCTGCTGGTTCATGGTGAATTCACTCTTTACACAAGGGGGGCAGGAAGGCGCATTGCTTCAACTCTAGTGCCGTGCCGGGGCGCCTCTGCAAGGCATGCCGCCCAGCTCCCTACCGCGCCCGCTCCACCCGCTTTTCATCCCACACGGGCTCGTCGGATTCGTAGACCTTGCCGTCGGAACCAAACACGAGGAACCTGTCGAAGGAACGGGCGAACCAGCGGTCGTGGGTGACTGCCAGGACTGTGCCTTCGAAGGAATCGATGGCCTTTTCCAGGGCCTCGGCCGAATGCAGGTCGAGGTTGTCGGTGGGCTCGTCAAGCAGCAGCAACGTGGCGCCGGACAGCTCAAGCAGGAGGATCTGGAAGCGGGCCTGCTGCCCGCCCGAGAGGGAATCGTACTTCTGCTCGGAACTCGAGGCCAGGCCATAGCGGTCAAGGGCTCCCGCGGCGGCCTCCCGGCCAAGCCCCGACCGGTGTTCATCGCCGCGGTGCAGGATGTCCAGCAGGGTGCGGGTCAATAGGTCGGGCCGGGCATGTGTCTGGGCAAAGAACCCCGGGCGGATGCGGGCGCCAAGTTTCACGGAACCTTCGTGGGGCACATGGGCAATCTCGACGTCGGACACGGGCTCATGCTCTTTGTCCGGGTCCGAGCCTCCTGCCGCAAGCAGGCGCAGGAAGTGCGACTTGCCTGAACCGTTGGAGCCAAGGACACCGACCCTGTCGCCAAACCATATTTCGGTGGAGAACGGCTTCATGAGGCCCGTCAGTTCCAGCTTCGTGGCGACGACGGCGCGCTTGGCCGTGCGCCCGCCCTTGAGCCGCATCTTCACATTTTGCTCAATGGGCAGCGCCTCGGGCGGGCCCTTTTCCAAAAACTGCGCCAGCCTGCTCTGCGCGGCCTGGTAGCGGTTCGCCATGTCGGAACGGAACGCGGCCTTGGTCTTGTACATGATGACGAGTTCCTTGAGCTTGACATGCTCCTCGTCCCACCGCTTGCGCAACTCTTCGAAGCGGGCGTTGCGGTCCTCGCGTGCCTTGATGTACGACTCAAAGCCGCCGCCGTGGGTCCAGCTTGAGGCTCCGTTGATGCCGGGCTCGAGCGTGACGATCCGGTTCGCGGCATTGGCCAGCAGCTCGCGGTCGTGGCTGACGAACAACACCGACTTGGAGGATTCGGCCATCTTCGCCTCGAGCCACCGCTTGCCGGGAACGTCGAGGTAGTTGTCCGGCTCATCGAGCAGCAGCAGCTCGTCGGGGCCGGAGAACAGTGCCTCAAGGACCAGGCGTTTCTGCTCGCCGCCGCTGAGCGAGGCGGCCTTGCGGTACTGGGCCGTGTAAAAGTCCATGCCCATGGCCGCCATGGTGACTTCGTCCCAGGTGGTTTCCATTTCGTAGCCGCCAACATCACCCCAGTCGGCGATGGCCTGGGCGTAGGCCATTTGGCTGGGTTCGTCGTCGCGCTCCACCATGGCCAGCTCGGCCGCGTCCACGGCCTTCCCGGCGGCGGCGATGTTGGCCGAGGCTACAGAGAGCAACAGGTCGCGGACGGTGCTTTCGTCCCGGACCTGGCCCACGAACTGGCGCATCACCCCCATGGTGCCTGGGCGCGAGACAGCACCCTCATCCGCCTTGATGTCCTGGCAGATGATGCGCAGCAGCGTGGTCTTGCCCGTGCCGTTGGGGCCGATCAACGCCGTCTTGGTGCCATCGGAGACGCGAAAGTTCACCCCGTTCAGCAGCTGCCGGCCGTCGGAGAGAAAGTAGTCAATGTTTGCAACGTCAATATGTCCCACGCTGCAATTCTCCCATCTCTGCCGGGAATGGTTGACCCGAGGCCGGCTGTGCCAGGCGGCGATGGGATAGGTTTTCCATTGGATGTGTCCCCGTCCGGCACCGTAAGGAATGCACGATGAAACTACTGGCCCTGCGCGAAAGATTTCTGCCAGGCACCTTCCCTCCCCCGGAATGGGAGCGCGCGCAGCCCCCGGCGGCACTGCTTGTCCGCGACATCTGGGCAGCCCTGGCGATCATGGCCGCCGCCATTCTTGGCATGGAAATGGTTCTGAGCTTTGGCCCGTCCGAAGGCGCACCGGACCGCCTGATAAGTTATCTGGCCATTGCAGCCATGACGGCGCCCCTGGCCTTTCGGCGGCGGTTCCCCATCGCTTCGATGCTGATGCTGTCGGCCTGCTTCATGGGCTTCGGCATTGGGGTTCCGCAGGTCGCAGTTCAGCTGGCCCCGCAGATCGCCTACTTTGTGGGACTGTACTCCGCCGTCACGTGGGCCAGGGACAGGCGCGCCCTGGGCATGGCGCTGTGCGGTGTCATCGTTGCCATGTTCCTCTGGCTCGTCATTACCATCACCAACGCCTCCTACATCTATGGGACCGAGCTGGACCTGCCCGCACCGATGGAAACGTCGGGTGCCATAGATCCCCTGCTTGCCTTCGCCAGCTACAGCTTTCTGGTGAACCTCTTCTACTTCGGCGGTGCCACTTTCCTGGGCCTCATGTCGTGGCGCAGCGCATGGCAGCACGATCTGGTGGTCGCCCAGTCGCGTCAGCTCCAGGAACAGTCCGACGAGCTGGCACGGCGGGCCGTCATTGACGAGCGGCTGCGCATTGCCCGTGAACTTCACGACGTGGTGGCCCACCATATTTCCGCAGTCGGGGTGCAGGCCGCGGCAGCCCGCCTTGTCCAGCCGAGGGATCCGGCACGGACGGCGGAACTTCTGCATGGCATTGAGGGCTCTGCCCGGCAGGCCGTGGGTGAAACCCGGTCACTCCTGCGTGTGCTGCGCCATGAGGACGGGCACGGCTCCGGCCCCCACGAGGGAGATTCAGTGCGGGCTCCGGAGCCGTCCCTGCGGGAAATTCCGGCCCTGTTGGAGCAATCACGGCAGACGGGTGTCGCCGTCGAGTTGATTGTGGTGGAGCACCTGCCGGGGTTTATCGACTCCCTTGGGGCAGGCCTGAGCCTGGCGATGTATCGAATCGCAGCGGAATCCCTGGCCAACGTCCGCCAACATTCCACTGCCCGCAACGCCGTCCTTTCGCTCCGCAGCGGCCGCAGCGAACACGGCGACTGGGTGGAAGTGGAGGTGACGGACAACGGAGCTGCGCGCCAAGGAACCCATGGCAGCGGATTCGGGCTCCGGGGAATCCGGGAACGGGCCGAGCTGCACCAGGGGCTGGTGGACATCGGCCCCCGCACGCCCACCGGCTGGCGCACCCGCGCCCGCCTCCGCATCCCAACCGCCACGCCGGGGCTCAGCCTTGATCCGCTGCCCGCGGCGGCGGGGAGCCGCACAGGTGAAGCCGGCCAACCGGACCCCGGCGCGTCGGAGTCGGGCGCGTGAGCAGGATCCGGGTTCTGATCTGCGACGACCAGGCGTTGATCCGTTCCTCCCTGGCACTCATTCTGGGCACCGACAACTCGCTGGAAGTTGTGGGAACGGCAGCCAACGGCGCGGAGGCAGTCACAGCGTCAAGGAAGCTGAACCCTGACGTTGTGCTGATGGACATACAGATGCCTTTGCTCGACGGCGTGAGCGCGACAGCACAGATCACCTCGGAAGGCATGGCCAAGGTCATCGTCCTGACCACCTTTGACCGCGACGACTACCTCTTTGCGGCCCTCGATGCCGGCGCCAGCGGATTCCTGCTAAAAAACACCGAACCCGAGGTGCTGATGCAGGCAGTCCATGCAATTGCCGGCGGGCAGGCGCTGCTCTCTCCCGAAGTGACCCTGCGCATCATCCGCCGGGGTACGGCGTCGTCGTTGGCTGAACCGTCCCCGGCTGTTGCGGTGGCGGCCCGCCTGCAGATCGGGGAACGCGAACAGCGTGCCCTTGATGCGCTGACCGGCCGTGAGCTTGAAGTCCTCGTGCAACTGGCTGGCGGGCTGTCCAATGCGGAGATCGCAGCAAGCCTTTCCGTCTCGGAAACAACCGTCAAAACGCACCTGTCCAGCATCCTCGCCAAGGCCGGACTGCGCAGCCGGGTCCAGGCCGTGGTGTTTGCCTACCGCGCCCGCCTCATCCCTTTGGAGGAGGCCTGAGGCTGGCCGGCATCCCATCGGGCGAAACTTCATTATTATGGCCGATCCGACGACCCCGTGCTGCCGAATATATTGGAGGGCAAGACAACCCCCTGCGCCTGCATGGGGCACACTGCAATCCAAGGATTCGTGACAGTTGCTGGAAGTACAGAACCTGACCCGCCACTTTGGTGACCGAACCGTCCTTGACGACGTGTCGTTCACTGTCCCTGCCAATGGCATGACCGGTTTTGTCGGGGCCAACGGCGCGGGCAAGACCACTACGATGCGCATCATCATGGGGGTGCTTAAATCCCATGCCGGTGCGGTCCTTTTCAACGGGAGTCCAATTACCGGTCCGGACCGGGCACGCTTTGGCTACATGCCTGAAGAACGCGGGCTGTACCCCAAACAGCCCGTCTTGGATCAGCTGCAATACCTGGGCCAGTTGCACGGCATGAGCCGCAGTGATGCCCGCCGTGAGGCATTGGAACTGCTGGAGCGGTTCGGCATTGCTGACCGGATAAAAGACAAGCTTGAGTCGCTCTCGCTGGGTAACCAGCAGCGTGTCCAGGTGGCTGCATCGCTCATGCACCACCCTGCCGCGTTGATTCTCGATGAGCCCTTTTCCGGGCTCGACCCGCTGGCAGTGGATTCCATGACGTCCCTACTTGCGGAACGCGCTGCCACCGGTGTTCCAATCCTGTTTTCCAGCCACCAGCTGGACCTGATCGACCAACTTTGCGACAACCTTGTGGTGCTCGCCAATGGCACGATTGTTGCCTCCGGCAGCGCCGATGACCTCCGCAGGCGTGCAGGCGCACGGCATGTGCTGGTGACACCGCCGGACGCGGGATGGCTGCGCGAGCAGCCGAACGTGCGCGTCATTGACGTTTCGGGCCCGCGTGCAGTGGTTGAGTTCCCGGACAATGCCGTTGCCCAAAGCGTCCTGCGCAGGGCGCTGGAACGCGGCGACGTGACTGAGTTCGCCCCGCAACGTCCCTCCCTGGCCGCCATCTACCGTGAGGTCATCCAATGAGCACCACGCTGCAAACCAAACCCCCGGCGACGGGCACCGCTGCCACCTCCACGGCCCCCTGGCTGATCGTGACGTTGCGGGAAGTCACTGTGAAGGTTCGCGACAAATCCTTCATTATCTCCACGCTGGTCACCTTGGTCTTGATCGTCGGCTCGGTGGTGGTCTCCGGCTTCATGGCCAACAAGACAACCGACGCGACCGTCGGATTTGCCAACGGCGGCAATGCTGCGGCGCTCGTTGCAGCAGCAAATGAACTGGCCGTGGAGAAGTCACAGGGCATCGAACTGGCGCCGGAGGTCTTTGGCACCGACGACCAGGCACTGGCGGCATTGCGCGCCGGCGATATTGACCTGGTCCTGGTCCCCGCCGCCGACGGTTACAGCCTCACGGGGCTCAAGGAAGTGCCGGGCTCCGTGGAAAAGCTTCTCTCGGAAGCGGCCGGCAGCCGGGCGCTGGCCCAAAATGCCGGGCAGCTTGGCGTCGATGTGGGGTCCCTGACGGCAGGTTCCACCATCACCCAGGTACTGCTTGTGGGCAGCCACGAACGCAATTCAATGGCCCAAGCCATGGCGTTCATCTTTTCCTTCCTCTTCTACATGTCGGCCATGATCTTCGGCATGCCGATCGCCAACTCAGTGGTGGAGGAGAAACAAAACCGCGTCGTGGAAATCCTGGCCACTGCCATCCCCATTCGCCAGCTCCTGACCGGGAAGATTCTGGGCAACGTGATCCTCGCCATGGGCCAGCTCAGCCTTTTCGTCGGCATCGGCCTGCTTGCCCTGACGCTGATGCCAACGGAGGTCCCCTTCCTGGCCATGCTCATCGCAACCTCCGGCTGGTTCCTGGCATTCTTCCTGGCGGGCTTCCTGTTCCTGGCCGCCATCTGGGCCGCGCTTGGCGCGATGGCCTCGCGGGTGGAGGACCTGCAGCAGTCCACCGGTCCCGTCATCGGCGTGCTCGTTGCGGTCCTGTTCGTCGGAATCTATGCCAAGGGCAGCTGGCTGCTGGCTGCTTCGTACATTCCTGTCATCTCCTCTGTGGCCATGCCCATCCGGCTGCTCAACAGCGATGTTCCGATGTGGGAACCCGTCGTGTCGCTCGCCATTGCAGTTGCCGCGGCGTGGGCCATGGTGCTGCTGGGAGAACGCATTTATCGCCGGGCAATCATGGCGACCGGCGGCGCGCTTTCCTGGCGGAAGGCGCTGAAGCTCGAGGACTGAACCGTCAGCATGGAGAGGGTGGGGGAAACCCCACCCTGGATTGACGGGCTGGCATGATGGTTTCAGCACCCGGCCCCGGCAAGGATTGAAACATGAATAACTCAACTGCCACCGCGGCACCCAAGTCCTGGCTGATCCTGCGCCCCGCCACGTGGCGCCAGATCGGCACCGACCTGGCGTACATCCTGCCCGGCTTCTTCCTTTCCCTGGCCTCGTTCGTCGTCTTGGTGGCGTTGTTCTCGCTGGGCCTGTCCACGATCGTCATCTGGATCGGTCTGCCCATCCTTGTGGCCTGCCTGGCCACGGCCCGCTGGTTTGCCAACATCAACAGGAGCGCCCTGCGACGGTGGGCCGGGGAGATCCCGCCCGTTCACTACCGGGGCCGGCACGCATTTTCCATTGGCGGCATGTTTAAAAACCTTGCCGACCCGCAGCTGTGGAAGGACTTCATCCACGGCTTCCTGGTCTCCTTTCCGCTGCGCACCTTCACCTTTTGTCTCAGCATTGTCTGGCTGGGTGTCATGGCCGGCGGCCTCACCAAATGGTTTTGGCGCATCTACCTGCCCGAGGACGAAACAGACCTGGCATCCATTTTGGGCCTCGACGCCCAGCTCAACATGGGCCCCGGTGACGCCCAGGTTGCCCTGGAAGTGGTGCTCGCCATCGTCTTCCTCCTTGCACTGCCCTTCATCATCCACCTCCTCGCCGTTGCCGACGCCGCCGCCGCCCGGGTCCTCCTCACCAACGAAACCGCCGCCCTGCGCGCCCGCAGCCACGAGCTGGCCGCCAGCCGTGCCCAAGTGGTGTCGGAGGAGGCCAGCACGCTGCGCAAGATCGAGCGCGACCTGCACGACGGCCCCCAGCAGCGGCTCATCCGGCTGCAGATGGATGTCGAGGCGGCCGGGCGCCGCATGGCCACCGATCCGGAAGCGGCCCGGGAATTGATGGACGGCGCCCTGGAGCAGAGCCGCGAGGCCCTGGCGGAACTGAGCCAGCTGTCCCGTGGCATTGCCCCGCCCCTGCTGGCCGACAGGGGCCTGCGCACGGCCATGGAGTCGCTGGCTGGCAAGTCCGCAGTCCCCGTGGCCGTCTCCGGAAATCTCCAACAGGGCACCCGGCTGGCCGAAAGTGCCGAAAATGCCGCCTATTTTGTGGTGTCCGAGGCCTTGGCCAACGTCTCCAAGCACTCCGGGGCCAATCAGGCCGCCATCAGCGTGAACGCCAATCCGAGCGAGTTGCTCATCGAAGTGACTGACGACGGCGGTGGCGGCGCCCATGTGGGCAAGGGCCACGGCCTGGCCGGCCTTGTGGACAGGCTCTCCGGCGTCGATGGCTCCCTGGAAATCATCAGCCCCGACGGCGGCCCCACCAATCTCCGGGCCAGCATCCCGCTGCATGGCTGAAAGCTGCCTTGCCGGGCCCTGCCTGACTGAGCACCGCGTGGCTGAAGGCTGCCTGGCTGAAGTCCCCGGCGGCTACTGTGGAACCATGCGTGTTGTCCTGGCTGAAGATTCCGTCCTGCTCCGTGAAGGCCTTGTCCGGCTGCTTGAAGAGACGGGTGCCGAGGTCTGCGCCGCGGTGGGCGACGGCGTCGAACTTCTCAAGGCGGTTGAGGAGCACGCCCCCGACCTGCTGATCACCGATGTGCGGATGCCACCCTCGCACCGGGACGAGGGCCTCAAGGCCGCCATCGAGGTCCGGACCAGGTTCCCCTCGGTTGCCGTTCTGGTGCTCTCGCAATATGTGGAGACGAGCTACGCCGGGGAGCTGCTCGCCAGTGCGTCAGCCGGCGCCGGGCTGGGATACCTGCTCAAGGACCGGGTGGCCCGGTTCGAGGACTTCAGCGACGCCATTGCGCGCATCGCGGCCGGTGCCACCGTCATCGATCCCGAGGTCATCGGCGCCTTGTTCGCCAACCGCGGCGCCGCCGACCCCCTCAACACCCTCAGTCCGCGCGAATCGCAGGTCCTTGAATTGATGGCACAAGGACTGACCAATGCCGGCATCGCCAAGGCGCTTGTCGTCAGTGGCGGCGCAGTGGAAAAGCACATCAGCGCCATTTTCATAAAGCTTGGGCTGCAGCAAAGCGCCGACGACCACCGCCGCGTCCTCGCCGTGGTGAGCTTCCTGCAGCGCGGCAGCTGACCGCCGGCGGCACCATGATGGGCACGTCCGCGCGCTCCGGATGTGCCCATCATGGTGCCTTCCTACCCTTCAGGGCCCCAACCATTCAGCCTGTGCGCAGCATTCCAGTCAGGCACGACGACGGCGGATGACCACCAGCGCAGCGGCACCTCCCAGCACCAGCAGCAGGGCGATGCCTGCCGACAGCATGACCTGGGCGCCGGTGCTGGCCAAGCCGCCACCGCTGTCGCTGTTGCCGCTGCCGTTGCCGTTGCTGCCGCCATCGGGGACTGTCGCCGCCGGGGACACCGTCGTTGGTGCTGCCGTTGGTGCAGGCACTGTTGGTTCGGGCGCTGTCGGCTCGGGATCCGGCGTTTCGGTAACCGGCGGGTCAACCGTTGCAGCCGTGATCACAATTGCCGTACGGGCCAGGACGGCGCCGTCCTGCTCCAGTGTCAGCTCGTGTGCCCCGGCCGCGAATGCTGCCGGAATCACCGCCGTCAGAGTCGCTGAACCATCGTCGGCAGCCTTCACTGTTGCCAGCTTGGCCGGATCCGAGTGGATCCACAGTTCATAGGATGCACCCGCCACCAGGTTCTTGGCCGTCACGGCGATCTCCGCACCGGCAACCGCAGTGGTCGGTCCGGACACTGACGGGGCAGCCGGTTCCGGTGTCTCGACCGGCGCCACCACGGCATCAACAGTTGACGCTGCCACCAGGCCTGCATTGTCGGCGGCACGGTAGGCGACGGACACGCCGTCGTCCGCTTCCTTGACGGCCTCCGTGTAAGCCAGCCAGGTGCTGCCGCCGTCAGTGGAGTACTCCACTGTGGCAATGCCTGAGCCGGAATCGCTGGCGTCCAGGGTGATGGTGCGGGCATCGGCATCCACCGCGCCAGTGAGCACCGGCACCTGCGTGTCGACCTTGAAGTTGGCAGTTGACTGGTCCTCCTCCATGTTCCCTGCTGCATCGCTGGAGCGGTACTTGACGGTGTTGACGCCTTCGGGAAGGGTGACCGGCCCGGTGTAGCTTGACCACGGGCCGGCGCCGATCTGGAGGATTCGCCGGCGGAGGTGCCGGATTCTTCTCGTGGAGCAGGGGCATTCGAACTCACCTTCAAGCCATTACGATGGTTTGTGATTAATTCATCATCCAAACATTCACTAACGATCACTCAAGAGTGTGATGCAGGTCAAGCTTTTCGGGATATGTTACCGATCTCATACGTTTGTGACAGTGATGGTCGGGTGCACACTGCCACCAGTTCCGTCAGGACCATTTCGTTTGGGACGGTGCATTTGTGGACCTAACCATGTCTCGTTGGGGCTCTTTGGGGGTCACAAATGCTCAGTCCCTGGTGCGCGGTCGTGCTGGTGGTATGCAGGCACGAAAAGGCCCCGTCCGCCGTCGTGGGTGTGACGTGGATCGGGGCCGTGACGCTGGCCGGTGGGACTCTTCTGGAGCTAGGGTGTCGGAACCCCGTTGCGGCTGGGCTGGGGAACTGCCGTCAGCGAGCTGTCTGCATCTGCACTGGTGGTGGCCGGTGACTCGGGCACGACGCTGGAGGGAGAGCTCTTCGCGGGGGCCGTCGTTGTTTCCGACGCCGTGGGGGTCACGGTCGCCGGAGGTGCAGTAGTCGCCGGCGACGTTGTGGCTGCAGGTGCCTTCGTGGCCGGCGGCGTCGTCGCTGGCGACTTTGTGGCTGGCGGGGTTGTGGCTGCAGGTGCCGGCGCGGCCGGCGGCGTTGTCGCTGGCGGGGTTGTGGCTGCAGGTGCCGTCGGTGCCGGCTTAGTCGGTGCCGGCGTGGCCGGCGGGGTTGTCGCTGCGGGTGTCGTTGGTGCTGTTGTGACCGGCGGCGTTGTGACTGCAGGTGGCGTTGTTGTCGGTGCAGGCTTCGTCGGCGCCGTTGTCCCAGGCGCGGTGGTGCCCGGCTTTGTTGTGGCCGGCGGTGAGCCCGGCTCCGTCGATGGGTCCACTCCGGGGGCTGAGCTCTCGGAGGGTTCCGGAGTGTATTGGCCCTTGTCGGCTTCTTCCTTGGCCTTGCCTGCGTCGGACCTTGCCCTTTCATCGTCCGAGGCGAAGGCGGGCATCGTGAAGTAGCTCGAGGAACTGCTGACGGCGCCCGGCGCATGCAAGATCGTACCCACGGACGGGTTCAAGGCGCTGATCATCCTGCCATTGCCAATGTAGATGCCAATGTGCGACCAGTGGTTGGGCCCGTCGGGGTTTTGCACGACGATGTCGCCAGGTTGGGGATTGTTGGTTTGAACCATGGGCAGCCACTGTTCGGTGCGCGGCAGGGCAACTCCGGCCTGGGCATAGGCCCACTGAACGAAACCAGAGCAGTCCCAGCCGTTTGCAAAGCTGGTGCCGCCCCAAACGTAGGGATGGCCGAGGCCCTGGTAGGCCGCCGTCAGGATGTCCTTGCGCACCTGGGAGATCAGCTCTGCGGAGATTTCCGGCACGCCGCCACGCATGGCATTGACGCCCTGGGCCTGGTGGGGGGTGTTGCCATTGGGGTCGGTCAGGTCAAAAATCTTCTTGGCGGCAGGCTTCTTGGCCTGAATCAATGTGTCGGCGAAGGACAGTTTCACGCCGATCCCCTGAGCAGCGAAAGAATCGAATCCAACGGCGGCGGCATCGCTGGAGCTGGAGTTGGCGGTCCCGGGAGTGGCCTGAATGGTTGCCTGGGCACTGGCGGCAGCGGCCGCGTCCGCCGAAGACGTGCCGACGTAGCCGGCAGCCACAAACCCGCCGGAAGCCAAGAGGGTGCAAACAACCGCCATGCTCAATTGGTACGGCCGCGACCTGCGTTGCGAGAACGTCATTCGGTAGTCCCCCTGCTTCCCTGCACGCGGTAGTGATGCACCTACGCCGCCTTGCAGAAACGTAGAGTTCTTGCCACTAAGAAATTCCCACTAAGAAACTCGACACTTCAGAAGTGCACCCTGGCACGATTTAATCCAAACGAATGCCATTTAGGTGACAGCCTAGGGCATGTGCGGCGTCGGCGCACCCCTTTTTACGCAGCTATTTTTCGGCAGTTTTCCAGCCCGGGATCCGCCCCGGGTGAGGGTGGCCCACAGCCGGGCCCGGCTACCCGGCGCTGCGTATGATCCGACGCGACACCGCAACGGAAATGGCTGCCGTCCGGTTGTCCACGCCCAACTTGTCATAAATGTGCACAAGGTGTGTTTTCACGGTTGCCTCGGAGATGAACAGCTGCCTGGCGATGGCCTTGTTGGTCATTCCGGTCGCCAGCAGTTCAACGAGTTCCACTTCCCGTGCGGACAACACCGGGGCGGGGTTGCGGATCCGGCCCATGAGCCGTGCGGCGACTTCCGGTGCAAGCGCCGTCTGCCCGGCGGCAGCCGACTGCACTGCGCCTCGGATCTGCTCGGGAGGGGCATCCTTGAGCATGTAGCCGCTGGCCCCGGCCTCAACTGCGGCCAAGATATCCGCATCGGTGTCGTACGTGGTCAGGATCAGCACCGGAGGGGCAGCTGGCAGCGCCTTGATGGCCTTGGTCGCGCTCACACCATCCATCCCGTCGCCCATTTGCAGGTCCATGAGCACCACGTCCACCGGTTCGCCCAACGTTTGCAGGCGTTCAACCTCCCTGATGGCGGCGCCGCCCTCCGGCGCCTCAGCCACCACGGTGAACCCCTCAAATTCGGTGAGCATGGCCCGCAGCCCCGCACGCACCACCGGGTGGTCATCCACCAACAAAATCCGAATCTCACTCACGCGTTCTCCCCCTGTCCTGCATCGGAGCCGATGCGGCCCCCATCCAGCGGCAGCCGGACGGCCACCACGGTACCCTCCCCGGGAGCCGACTCAATTGTCATCGTCCCCCGCTGCGCCACCACACGTTCGTGCAACGAGCGCAGCCCAAAGCCGCTCCCGTCCGCCCGCCCGGCCACAGTGTCCGCAAGCTTTTCCGGCTCAAAGCCGCGACCGTCGTCGAACACGTCAAGGGTCACCTCGCTGCCCAGAAACGCCAAACTGACGACGGCGGACTTGGCTTTCGCGTGCAGCCAGACATTGGCGAGGCTCGCCTGGGCGGCACGCAGCAGGGTCACCTTGTAGGGTTGCGGCAGTTTGGCGGGCTCGCCATCCAGCCGGAAGCTGCACTGCAGCGAGCCGCCGCGGGCGGCGGCCTCGCGCTGAGTCTTGCTGCACAGCCGGGACAGGCTCTCCACCAGTGAGGTCTCGGTGAGTGCCGGCGAGGAGAGTCCGCGCACAAAGTTACGCGCCTCGGCCAAGTTCTCGGCGGCGGTGGCCTCAACCATTGTCAGGCTTTCGGTGGTGGATTCCAGGTCGCCGGAATCCAGGCTGCGCAACGCTGCGCGGGAGACCAGAATAATGGAGGAAAACCCCTGGGCGAGGGTGTCGTGGATTTCCCGGGCCAGCCGGGCACGCTCCGCCAGGACCCCCGATTCGTGCTGCGTGGCGGCAAGTTCGGCCCGGGTGCGGCGGAGTTCGTCGGCCGCCAGCCGCTGGTATTCGCCCTCTTGGTACAGCAGCCGATAGGCCTTCGACGTGGCCACGGCGAACGCCGCACCGAAGACAGGCCCCACTATCACCGGCAGCGGCGGAAAGCTGGAGCCCGCTGAACCCCACTGCGCAAGAATGACCCCGGCCGTCATGAGCACAGCCGTGGCAAGTCCTGCCCAGCGCGGCAAAAGGTGCAGGTGGAGGAAGAACAAGGGGAAAACCAGCCAGGAGAATTCCACCGAGCCAAGCATCAGGACCGCCCACATGGCGGTGATCAACGCGAGCCAGAGCACAGCAAATCGTCTCGGGTTCCGGTGCATGTCGCCGGCGGAAAACCGTTTCTCGGCCACGGTACCCACCAGATACGTCGTCGCGAGCAGCACCGACAACGCAAGGAACCAGTAGCGTCCCGGCAGTTCCGACTGGTCCATGAGGAGCCGGATGACGCCCACTGCCAGCAACACCGCAAAGCCCACGTGCAGGGTGACGCGCAGAAAGCGCAGGATCGTGCCACTGGTGACAGGCGGAGCATCCACGGCAGACATGTCACCAGCTTAGGCCCCGTGCCATCCCGGGCGGATCAACCAAATGGTTGAGTGTCCGGTCAACCGTTTCGAAGGGTCAGGATCAACCAACCCTGCGATGGCACGGAAGGCGTTCCACGGGACAGTTGAAGTACTTGCAAATCCACCCGGAAAGAAGCCAGTTCTTCCGGCACATGAAAGAAGCTGTTTATGTTCCTCGCGATCCGAGACATCCGCTTTGCCAAGGGACGGTTCGCCCTGATGGGCGCCGTTGTGGCCCTGATCAGCCTGCTGCTTGTTCTGCTGTCAGGCCTCACCGCCGGGCTGGGCAATCAATCCACCTCCGCCGTTGCCCAACTGGGTGCGGGCTCCGGTTCAGGTGACAAGGTCAGCCAGATGGTGTTCGGGGCGCCGGCCGAGAACGAGGCGAAGGTTTCCTTCACGGAAAGCCAGGTCACGCAGGAACAACTCGACGACTGGGCCGGACAACCGGGCGTGCAATCGGCGGTGCCGCTGGGCATCAGTCAAAGCCGCTTCCAGGGTGCCGGGGACAGCAAGGGCATTGCCAATGTCGCCGTGTTTGGTGTTGGCGGCCAAGCTGGTGGCGGGCAGGGCGCGGACGCCGGGATCGCGCCGTCGGACATCAGTGATTCAACGGTTGTCATTGGCGAAAGCGTGGCCAAGGAACTTTCCCTTGCCACCGGTGACGCCGTGACCATTGCGGGCACTGAACTGACTGTTGGCGGCGTCGTTCCCGACCAGTGGTACTCACACAGCTCGGTTGTTTGGACCACCCTGCCCACGTGGAAGAAGGTTGCCCACCTCAGCGACCCGGCGCAGCTTGCAACTGTTCTCGCCGTGACCTTCGAACCGGGCGCCACCGTGGACACCGACGCTGCCAACGCCGCGGCCGGCACCGCCAGCACCACCCGCAACGGATCGTTCGAGGGCTTGGGCGGGTACAAGAGCGAAAACGGTTCCCTGCTGATGATGCAGGCGTTCCTTTACGGAATTTCAGCCCTTGTCATCGTTGCCTTCCTGACCGTCTGGACTGTCCAGCGCACCCGCGACATTGCCGTCCTGAAGGCCATGGGCGCCTCGGGCAGCTACCTCCTGCGCGATGCTTTGACGCAGGCGGCGCTGGTCCTGCTGGCCGGCGCCGGAATCGGCGGGCTTGTGGGCGTGGCCGGCGGACTCCTTGCATCTCAGGCCGCCCCGTTCCTGCTCACCCCGGCAACAACACTGCTCCCCGTGGTCGGCATCGTGGCCCTTGGTTTGGCCGGCGCAGCCCTTGCCGTCCGCAAGGTCACCCGTGTTGACGCCATGATTGCCCTCGGCGGCAACTAGTCCCCGCCTGCTCCACACACTCTTTCCCTCCTCTTTTACTAAGGACATTTCCGATGACTGCACTGAATCTGATCAACGTGACTCTGCAATACCCTGATGGTGATGGCATCATGACGGCCCTGGATGCCGTGAACCTCTCGGTCCACCCCGGTCAGTTCATTTCCCTGGTGGGCCCGTCCGGCTCGGGAAAATCCAGCTTGCTGGCCGTGGCCGCCACGTTGATCAAGCCGACGTCCGGCTTGGTCATGATCGACGGGATCGATGCCACGGCACTTTCCGAAAAGGAATTGGCGGCCCTGCGCCGGGACAAGGTGGGCATCATCTTCCAGCAGCCCAACCTGCTGGCATCGCTGACGGCCGCCGAGCAGCTCATCATCACGGACCACCTTCGAGGGAAGGCACTGCGCGCAGCCGGGGTCCGGGCCGCCGAGCTCCTCGACCTTGTGGGCCTTGCCGATTGTGCCGCAAAGCGCCCGCACCAGCTCTCCGGCGGACAGCGCCAGCGCGTCAACATTGCCCGAGCCCTGATGGCCGAGCCCAAGGTGCTGCTGGTTGATGAGCCCACCGCCGCCCTCGACCACGCCCGCAGCGATTCCATCGTCAGGCTGCTGCGCAAGGTCAGCGACGAGTTCAACGTGGCCACCGTCATGGTCACCCACGACACCGAGTTCGTGCCGCTCACCGATGCTGTTGCCTCCATGCGCGACGGCGCCCTCACCGCCCCCGTCCCGGCCACGGCAGGCGCAGGCGCACATTAGGCGCCACGTCCCGAAGCCCGGGAATGCGCAGCCATGCAATAACATAAGGGAAACGCACGTTTAGACCAGCGCGATCGGAGCCACCCCCATAATGAAACGCCTTGCAGCCCTTGCCGGCAGCCTTCTCCTTGCTTTGACCATCTCGTCCTGCGGTGCCGCAACAGGCCCCGTCGGCACGTGGGGCGACGGCTACAACACCGACAAGGAGCCCTACCTGGAACTGGCCCTTGGCCAGGAACAGGACGCGAACAAGGCTGGGTTCCTGACGGGAAGCGACGGCTGCAACCGTCTTTCCGGACAGTGGATGATGGTCGACGGCGAACTCACCTTCCCGCAGCTCGGCGGCACCCAAATGGCGTGCAAGGGCATGGACATCTGGCTGTCCAAGGCCGCCAGCGGTTCCCTCGACGGCGACGTGCTCACTATCAAGGACGCCACCGGCGCCACACTTGGCACCCTGGACCGCCGCAACTAACAGGGTCCCTCCGCTGCTGTCTCGCAGCAGGAACGTCCCTGCCGGTCAAAGGCTGCTGGGCAAGAACTCCAGTACCAGATCTGCAGCACAAAAGCTGCCCGGCCCCTTTCATCGGGGCGGGGCGGCTATTGTTTTCCCGCCCACCAGGTCCCGCTGCGCGCTACTTGGTGCCCAGGCCAAGGTCGGGGTCGGCCAGGCCGAAAGTGTTCTTCAGTGCCGACTTCGCAGCGAGCCAGCCTCCCATGCCATGCACGGCAGGCCCCGGCGGCGTTGACGCGGAACCCAGATAGAGTCCGGGAACAGGGGTTCGCCAGGGATCGGGCGAGATGACGGGACGCCTGAGCAGTTGCAACAGTGTCACCGCGCCCGAGCTGATGTCCCCGCCAATGTAGTTTGCGTTGTACGCACCCACATCCTGGGCAGTTTGCGTGTTCGTCGACAGGATGAGGTCCCTGAAACCCGGTGCGTCCCTTTCCACGGAACGGATGATGGCCTCCGTGCAGTCGCGGGTGGAGCCGGCCGGAACGTGGGTGTACGCCCACAAGGTGTGCCGGCCCCCCGGGGCGCGGCTCCCGTCAACCACGCCGGCCTGGACGGCAAGCACATAGGGGTTTTCAGGGTGGCGGCCTGCCAACACCTCATTTTCGGCAAAGGCAATGGCCTCCCGCGACCCGCCCAAATGCAGGGTTGGTGCCTGGCGCAGCTCGGGCGCCGTCCACGGCACAGGCCCTGACAACGCAAAATCAACCTTGCAAACACCGGCGCCATACCTGAATGATTCCAATCTGCGTATATACCGCATCGGTAATTCTTTCCGGGCCATGGCGGCCAGGGCCCGGGGCGTCGTGTCGCAAATGACGGCCGTGGCACCCGTTGCGGCCTTCAGCTCGGCCACGCTGTCGATGCGCTCCGAGACGTGGATCCGTCCGCCGTGCGCGAGCAGGTCGTCGGCCATGGCCTGGGCGATGGCCTGGGAGCCTCCGCGCGGGACCGGCCAGCCTTGGGCGTGGGCCAACACACCCAACAGCATTCCGGCTCCAGAGGTTGCCAACGACGGCAAGCGCCCGATTGCGTGCGCGCCCACGCCTGTGAGCATCGCCGGGGCAACGTCTTTCTTGAAGCCCAGGTTCCATGCGGGCGTCCCCTGCAACAGGGTGCGCACGCCATACTCGAATGCCGCCAGCGGGTCCCTGGGCATCCGGACAAGGCTTCCTTGCGTGAAATCAAGGACACCGTCGAGCCGGCGCAGCAGGGGTTCCATCAACGTCCGCCAGGCGCGGCCGTCGGCGCCCAGCCCCTCCACCGTCCTGTCAAGGCTGCGATAGGCAATTCCTGCCCGGCCGCCGTCGAGCGGGTGGCCATAGGAAATCTCCGGCACGATCAGTTCGATCCTGCGACTCAGTTCAAAAGCCTTGAAAAACGGTGATGCCAGGGCCATGGGGTGCACGGCCGCGCAGACGTCGTGCCGGAAGCCCGGAAGCGTCAGCTCCTTGGTCCGCGTGCCGCCGCCAATGGAATCGGCGGCCTCAAACAGCTGCACCGACAGCCCGGCCCGCGCCATCGTGACGGCCGCAGCCAGCCCGTTGGGGCCCGAGCCCACCACCGCGACATCAACCATGCTGGGCGGCCCCGGCCATGGCGGCATGCGTGGCGTCAGAAGCATCGCGGTCTTCATCAATGAGGGCCACGGCCGGGTCGGTGGGCGGCCCAAGCAGCACCCCGCCTTGCGGATCGTCGGTGCCGCCGCGGCGCACCACGTCGTGTCCGGGAACGAACATGTCGCGGATTGTCAGCCCGATGAGCGCGCAGGTGGCAGCCACTGCCACCATGGCAGCCATTATGAAATAGGGCGTGTCGATCGCATGCTGGTTGCTGATGCCACCCAGGTCCTTGGCGCGAAAGAGCATGAAGGCAATGAAATGGGCAACGACGGCTGCCTGCCACAGCAGCACGGGGCGCCACCGTGGCAGGGCCAGCGCCAGCAGCGGCAACAGCCAGACGGCATGCCACGGTTCGGCACCTTTGTTCACAACGGTGAAGCCGGCAACAGCGACAAAGACCAGCTGGCCAACTCGGGGACGGCGCGGGGCAAACAGGGCCAGCGCCGCTACACCCAACACCAGCGCCGCCAGCAGGATGGCAGCTAAAGCGTTGCTTATGCCCACGTCCAACACCGGCCAGCCCATGCGCTCGGCGATGAGGTTCCAGCCGCCGTAAAGGGAGGACTCCGATGGCTTGCCGGCAATCAATTTGCCCAGGTAATCGGGGAATGCCGGCGGATTGCCGGCCATGACGGGAGCCAGCACCAGCAGCCAGGCGACCAAGGCTGCGGCGGCCATTTCCAGCATCCTGGTCACGCGCCGGGCCCGGATGCCAAGGGCCAGGAACGCCACCAAAACAATAATCGGGTAGGGCGCTGCCATGGCGGCGACACCAAGGACGGCACCGGCCCCAAGCGTCCGACGCCGGGCAAAAAGGTAGATGGCCAGGCTCACCAGGGCGGCGGCCCAGAAATCCCAACTGACATAGGCCGTCAGCATCAACACCGGGCTGGCAGCCACAATCGCCGCGTCCCAGCTGCGGCGCACTGCCGTGCGGGCCACAATAATGACGGTGACTATCCAAACAACGGCAATCAAGGCGGCGTTGACGTCAAAGAACGCCAGCTGGCGCACGGCGCCGTCACCCGACGGGCCTGTCAGCCAGGCGGTGCTGCCGGCGATCCACCCGGCCAGGAGGGGCTGCTCAAACGGTGAGCCTTGGCTGAAGAACGGGAACAGGGTGCCAAGTCTGTCGTCCACAAACGAGTTGGGGAAAATGGACCAGCACACAGTTGAATACTGGTCGGGCGTGGTCCATCCAGCGGTGCGGCAATGGGATTTCGTCAGCACAGCGATGAGGGCAGCCGCGCCTGCCATCAGGACCAGTACCCGTTCCACCGTGAAAAAACCGGGCTTCGTGGTCCCCGGAGCCGTCCGCTTTCCCAGCGGTCCGCCCACCACTTCGGTCATGGTCCGCAACAGTGAGTCGCTGCGTGAGGGCACCACCATGGGGTGCCGAGGCGACCTCCCCGGAGCCTGTGAATCGTGCATGAATATGAGCCTACCGGGTCACGGCCCCGCCGCCCGATTGCGTCACCCCGGGTGCCGCGGCGCGCATGCCGGATGCGGCATGCGCGGGCAGTGGCAGCTCAGGCCGGTGTTACAGGCCCCACTGTTCCACGGCAGGTGTTTTCTTGTCCCAGCCCAGCGTGCACACCTTGGCCGTGCCCAAAACAAAGTGGCGGCCCTCGCCGCCTGGCAGCCCGAGCCAGCGGGCAGCCAGGATCCGCAGGAAGTGCCCGTGTGCCACCAGCAGCACATTGGCCGGTGCGCCGTCGTCGCGCTTGACAGCTCGCGCACGCAGGACGATCTGGTCGGCACGCGCGGCCACCTGGTCCAGGGCCTCGCCGTTGGGCACGCCGTTGTCCCAGATCAGGTAGCCCGGGTTTTCTGCGCGGACAACTGCGCTGTTGATGCCTTCGTAATCGCCGTAATCCCATTCGACGGCGTTTGGCTCGACGACCGCCTCGGGGAAACCGGCCAGGGTGGCTGTCAGCTGCGCGCGTTGCAGCGGCGAGGTGAGGACCAGGTCAAAGTCGACGCCGGACAGGGCAGCCTGCGCGGAGCGGGCCTGGGTTTGCCCCACCTCGGTCAACGGCATGTCGGTCAGGCCCGTGTACTGCCCGCTGCGGGACCATTCAGTCTCACCGTGGCGCAACAGCCACAGCTTGGGGCCGCCCGGGAGGGGGGCGGCTGCGGCGGGGATGGTGTCTGCTGGATGCTGTGTCATGGTTCTTCGTTCCATTCGCCGATCGTGCAACGGGTGTTAATTAGTCTTTGGCAACTTCTGATTTGGCAACATCTGGTTCGGAACCCTCCGGGACGGGCTGTGATTCAGGCTGCCCGGCCCACCACCTGCGCAGTTCCGCTTCAGCTTTTTCCGGGCCCAGCGGCCCATGCTCCATGCGCAGTTCAAGCAGGAAGCTGTAGGCGCGCCCCACAACACGGCCGGGCTTGATGCCCAACAGGGCCATGATGGCACCGCCGTCAAGGTCCGGGCGGATGGAATCGAGTTCCTCCTGCTCGGCCAGGACGGCGATGCGCTGTTCAAGGTCGTCGTAGGCAAAGGCCAGCCGCTCGGCCTTGCGTTGGTTGCGGGTCGTGACGTCGGAGCGGGTCAGCCGGTGCAGCCGCTCAAGGAGGGGGCCGGCATCCGTCACGTAACGGCGCACGGCGGAATCGGACCAGCCGGCCTCGCCGTAGCCGTAAAAGCGCATGTGCAGCTCCACCAGCCGGGAGACGGCCTTGATTGAATCATTGTCAAAGCGCAGGGCCTTCATGCGCTTTGCCGTCAGTTTCGCACCGGCCAGGTCGTGGTGCCGGAAGCTGACAGCCCCGCCCGGCTCAAAACGGCGGGTCTTGGGCTTGCCGACGTCGTGCATCAATGCCGCAAACCGCAGCACAAAATCGGGGCCGGGCACAGCCCCGTCCGGCCCGCTCTCCAGCGAGGCCGCCTGTTCCAGTACCTGCAGGGAGTGCTGGTAGACGTCCTTGTGGCGGTGGTGTTCATCCGTTTCCAGCTTGAGCGCGGGCACTTCAGGCAGCACCAGGGCGGCCAGTCCCGTCTCAACCAAAATGTCGACGCCTGCCCTTGGGTGCGCGCCGCAGATGAGTTTGACCAGCTCGTCACGGACTCGCTCTGCGGAAATGATGCTGATCCGCCCGGCCATGCCCGTCATCGCGGCCAGGACCTCGGGGTGCAGCGAAAAGCCCAGCTGTGAGACAAAGCGGGCGGCGCGCATCATGCGCAGCGGGTCGTCCGAGAACGAGTCCTCGGCCGCGCCGGGTGTGCGCAACAAGCCTGCGGCAAGGTCCTTGGCGCCGCCGAAGGGGTCAATGAGTTCCATCTCCGGCAGCCTCAGGGCCATGGCATTGACACTGAAATCCCGGCGCTGCAGGTCGTCCACCAGTGATCGCCCAAACGCCACGACCGGCTTGCGCGAGTCAGGGTCGTACGCCTCCGCACGATAGGTGGTGATCTCAATGAGCAGCACCTCCTTGTTGCGGTTGCGCTTTCGGAACCCGATGGTGCCAAAGTCCCGGCCCATCTCCCAGTGCGAATCCGCCCACTTTTTGGCCACAGCCAGAATTTCGTCCGGGTTGGCGTTGGTGGTGAAGTCCAGATCCGGGGAAATCCGCCCCAGGAACAGGTCGCGGACGGGGCCGCCAACAAGGGAAAGTTCGTAACCGGCGTCGGCAAAGAGCCGTCCCAGCTCCAGAACAACTGGGTCAAATTTTGAGGTATCGGGCACTAAATCCATGGTTCCTTAAGGATGCCAGACTTTTCCGGGCGCGCGCTTGCCCCGCTGCGCCGTCTTCAATGGACCGTGCGAAACCACCCCTCCGGCCTGTCATCATCCGTTGCCAAAGATAGCTAGAGTGGACTCCATGGTTCACCCCGTGCCGCGCGCGCCCAAGAGGACCCCGTTGCCGTCGGCAATGGGTCCCCAGGTTGTGCCCGCTGCACCCAGCACGCCCAGCCAGCTGCCCACTGTTGAGGAAGTCTCTGCCGGCGGTGTCGTGGTTGAGCTGCACGACGGCGTCCCCCGAGTTGCGATCATCGCCCGCATCAACCGCGGTGGCCGGCTTGAGTGGTGCCTGCCGAAGGGCCATCCCGAAGGTGTTGAAACACACGCTGAGGCGGCCGTGCGTGAGATCGAGGAGGAGACCGGCATCGCCGGGGAAATCCTCGCCACCTTGGGCAGCATAGATTACTGGTTCACCGTCAGCGGGCACAGGGTGCACAAGACGGTCCACCACTTCCTGTTGCGTGCCACGGGCGGCTTTCTCACCATTGAAAATGACCCGGACCACGAGGCTGTGGATGTTGCGTGGGTGCCGTTGGCCGAATTGGCCAAGAAGCTCTCGTTTCCCAACGAACGTCGCATCACCGACCTCGCCCGCGAATTGCTGCCGGAATATTTCTAACCGCCGCCACTGGCGGCAGGACTCCCACGGAACCTGCGTTGCGGCGGCCGTTGCTGCCAGCACTCTTTGAGCATGCAGTGAGATGATGGGAACAATGTCTAACGATGAACGGCTCCGCATCCCGCCGAAACCCAACACCGCGCCACGGTCGGCTGCTCCTCAAATCAGCATGGACACTTCCATGATGGCTGCGGTGCAGGCTTCTCCGCAGGGAGCCATGCAGGCCTCCCCGCAAACCCGGGCGCAGCCTGTGGTGACCAACGACGGCGTGACTGCCGGCACCGGCGGGACAAACAGCGGCGGCCGCCATGCGCCGTCGTCCGCTAAAAAGTCCCGCGCCGCAGCGTCCCGTGCCAGGAGGCCCGACCCTGCAGGCTCCCGGACCGCACAAGCCAGCGCCGTGCGGTCCAGTGCCTCCATGGCCATTGGCACCCTGGCCTCCCGCATCCTTGGCTTCGTCAAGGGCATCGTGCTGGGCATCGCGATTGCCGGCACCACGGTAGGCAATATCTTTGAAGGCGCAAACAGCCTCCCCAACCTGATCTTTTTGATGATTGCCGGCGGTGTGTTCAATGCTGTACTGATCCCGCAGATCGCCAAGGCCAGCAAGCAGCCGGACAAGGGTTCCGAGTTCATCTCGCGCCTGCTGACCCTCGGCGTCATTGGCCTGCTGGTGCTGACAGCGCTCGTCATGCTGTTGGCGGCACCCATCATGGGGTTGTCCACCTCCTTTACGGGCATGCAGCTGGAGCTGGCCATCACCTTTGGCTTGTTCCTGCTGCCGCAGATCTTCTTTTACGGGCTGTTCTCGCTGCTGGGCCAGGTGCTCAATGCGCACAACTCCTTCAAGGCGTATGCGTGGGCGCCGGTGGTCAACAACGTTGTGGCCATCGCCGGCCTGTTGGTGTTCATCGCCGTGGCGGGCGGCACCGCCACCAACCCCCACTCGGTGGAAAACTGGACCGCGGCACAGACGTGGATGCTGGCAGGCACGGCCACGCTGGGCATTGTGGTGCAGTCGGCCGTGCTGCTGATTCCCGTGCACCGCCTGGGACTGGGCCTGCGCCCCCGCTTTGGATTGAAGGGCACAGGCTTGGGTGCCACTGCGAAGGTTGCCCTGTGGACCATGGGCACCATGATCATTGGCAACCTGAGCTTCATCATCATTATGCGTGTGGCCACGATTCCGGCCGGCGGCGACGGTGTGCCGGAGCCCGGATCCACCATTCCGGGCCTTTATGCACTCAACCGTGCCACCGAGCTGTACATCATGCCGCACTCAATCATCGCCCTCTCCATTGCCACTGTGATGTTTACGGCCATGGCACATGCCGCTGCCAACAAGGACATGTCAGGGCTGCGCGCCTCCCTCGCCGGGGCGCTGCGCACCACGGGCATGGCCACAGTGTTCGCCGGCGTGGCACTGGTGGTGCTTTCGGGTCCCTTTGGCATGTTGTTCAGTGGCGGCCAAGAAACAGGCAGCCGCCAAATTGCCATCATCCTGTCCATCCTGGCGATTGGTGCACCGTTCTACAGCATCAACTTCATCCTCAACAGGGTGTTCTATGCACAGGAGAACGCCAAGACACCCTTCATCATCCAGTGCATTCTGGTGGGTGTTGGCATGAGTACAGCCTTGTCGGCCGCGTTGCTGCCGGAAGAGTTCATCATTTACGGGCTGGCTGCCAGCTACACCCTCAACAATATCTTGGGCCCCATCATCAGCCACTTGTTCCTGCGGGCCAGGCTCGGCAACTACGGCGGCGGCCTCATCCTGCGCGCCCACATGCGATTCCTGGCCGCGGCCCTGGTGGCGGGCATTGCCGGCGAGCTGCTGTTGCGGCTGTTTGGCAGCTCCGCCAGCACAGGCTTCATGTGGTCCTCGATTCCAGCCTCGGCCGTCACGCTGGCTGTGGTTGGAACTGTGATGGCGCTGGTTTATATCGTGATCCTGAAGCGCCTGCGCGTGGACGAAGTGGATGCCTTGATTAACCCCCTGCTGGCGAAAGTTCGCAGCCGCATTCCGTCGAGGTAGGCCGATTTGAATATGGCGCGGGCCGTTCAGGGACGCAACCATGGAACTTGCAGTGTTTTCCGATAGAATTAGTTAGATATGGCTTAGTGTCCGTCACGGGTACAAGCCACCATGCATGTAAGAGGAGGAATTGGTGCCACAACCTATCGATGTGGGCTCCATCCTTGGCGGCCGCTACAAGGTAACCGGCCGCATCTTGGCTTCCGCCGAGAACGATGTCATTTTGGATGGCTTGGACCAGGTCTTGAACCGGCCTGTCAGCATCCTCGTATCAGCCGTTGAGAATTCCCAGCATCTGACTCAAAGTGCCCGCGAAGTTGCCACCGGCGCACGGGTTTCCAATGTCTCCATCTTGGATCTCGGTGTTCAGGACAAGGCCACCTACCTCATTGCGGCGCGGACCTCCTCAGCGGACCTGCTTGACCTCGTGGTCCCCACCGACCCTGCTGAAGAGGTTTATCAGGAGCCGTTCTTCACGGACACTCTCGGCACCGAAATCTTCGGCCAGCAGCGCGACGCAGCACCTGCCGGCGGCGCCTACGTCTATGAGGACAACTCTCCCCTGACTCCCGCGAAGTCGGTGCCCAAGGTGAGCCAGGAGGAGACCCGCCACGACTCTGCGTCGGTGCCCACACCCCCTCCCGCGGCAGCCGTGGCCCCGGCAGTCAAACCGGCGGCCGTCGTCGTGCCTCCACCTGCCGCCAAGCAAACCCCCGCCGCCGCCAAGGTGACGTTGTGGGACGAGGACGACTACGGTTTCATCAACGAAGAACACCAGGAAGACCTTGCCGAATCCCGCCGTCCGGGAACCTTCCCGGCGGAATTGCGCGATGCCGGCGGCGGTTACGCCGAGGTCGACGCCCTTGAAGAAGAAGACGACGGCAATGCCCCACGCACCAGTGGACGCTGGCTGACCGGCGCCATCGTCGCTGTTCTGCTCATTGGTGCTCTTATCTTTGCGTTCCAGCACATCGGCACGTTGTTCAATGGTTCGAACAACCAGGCCGGCACCACCACTGCGGCGGCAACCCCGGGCGAAAGCCCGCCGCAGAGTTCCGGTGCTCCTGCCGAGCCAAAACCAGTCGCACCCGTAGTCACAGGACTCACCGACATCACGGCATACGCCCCCGGCGTGCCGAACTACGGTGAGCGTTACGTCCCACGCCTCAAGGAGGCGATCGACGGCAACAAGGCCACCTACTGGCCCACCGTCGAGTTCTCCGGCGATGACTTTGCCGGCATGACCGACAGCGTTAACCTCGTGGTTGAGCTGGCTGAGGAATCAACAATTGGTTCCGTGACCATCAACCAGCTTGCCGGCACGGGCGGCCAGTTCGACATTCTGACCAACAGCAAGCCAGAGCTTGACGGCGCAACGAAGATTGGCAGCGGCTCGTTCAGCGCCCCCGACTTTACGTTCACGGCAGCCCCGGGAATCAAGGCCAAATACGTCATCATCAGCTTCACGCAGCTGCCCAAACTGCAGCCCTTCGTGACGTACCCCTACGGATTGAAGATTACCGAAATCAGCGTCAAGTAACCACAGCCATTCCCCACACCCGAGTGGCGGAATAACCGCGTCCCCGCGCCGGTTATGGATAGCGAAGGTTCAATTGCGCCGCCCTGTTGCGGCGCAGTCAATGAAGGAAGAGGAACACCCACCCGTGAGCACGCAAGCCACCCCCGCAAGCGATGTCCGTGACGTCATTATCGTAGGTTCAGGCCCGGCAGGCTACACCGCAGCGATTTACACCGCCCGCGCGGATCTCAAACCGCTGATGATCGCTGGCTCGGTGACAGCAGGTGGCGAGCTGATGAACACCACAGAGGTGGAAAACTTCCCCGGGTTCCCCGAGGGGATCATGGGCCCGGACCTGATGGAGAACCTCGGCCAGCAGGCTGAAAAGTTTGGTACTGAAGTGATGTACGACGACGTCACTTCCGTTGAGCTTGAAGGTGCGGTCAAGACCGTGACCCTGGCAGACGGACAGGAATTCAAGGCCCGCTCTGTCATCATCTCCACCGGGTCGGCATACCGCGAATTGGGTGTCGAAGGTGAAAAGCGCCTTGTGGGCCATGGTGTGAGCTCCTGCGCCACCTGCGACGGCTTCTTCTTCAAGGGCCACAACATTGCCGTCATTGGTGGTGGCGACTCCGCCATGGAGGAAGCGATCTTCCTGACGAAGTTCGCGGACTCGGTGACGGTTGTGCACCGCCGCGATACCTTGCGCGCCTCCAAGATCATGGCGGACCGCGCCTTGAACCACCCGAAGATCAAGTTCGTGTGGAACTCTGAGGTCGTTGGCATCGACGGCGACGCCAAGGTCAGCGGCATCCGCTTGAACAACCTGGTCACGGGCGAAAAGAGCGAACTCACAGTCACCGGCGTATTCGTTGCCATAGGCAACGATCCCCGTGTTGACCTGGTCAAGGGCGCGCTTGAATTGACCGAGGCAGGCACGATTTCGGTTGAGGGCCGGTCCTCCAAGACAAACTTGCCCGGTGTTTTTGCTGCCGGCGATGTAGTTGACCCCACTTACCGACAGGCCATCACGGCCGCCGGCTCGGGATGTGTTGCCGCACTGGATGTGGAGCACTTCCTGGCCGATCAGGACTCCTAAGAGAAAGTAGTTCACCATGAGCAATGCTAAAAGCGCAACAGACGCAACGTTTGCCGACGCGGTACTGAATTCAGAGAAGCCTGTCATCGTGGATTTCTGGGCCGAATGGTGCGGACCGTGTCGCAAAATCGGTCCCATCCTGGACGAGATGTCAGTTGAGTACTCGGACAAGATTGACGTCGTGAAGGTGGACGTGGATGCCAACCCGGCCATCGCCGCCAAGTACGGAATTACTTCCATCCCGGCGGTCTACCTGTTCCAGGGCGGCGAAGTTAAGACCACCGTCATCGGAGCCCGTCCGAAGCAGTACTTGGAAAAGGAATTTGCAGATTTCCTGAAGTAGCATCTGCAGGCGACTTTAATGGGTGTGGCCCGGACTTTGTCCGGGCCACACCCATTTAAGCTGCCATATCTCAGCTTCTCCCAGATTGATCCTAAGGTTCAAAACGGCTGCACTGAATTTCCGGAAAGTCGGACTCTGGGTGGCCCTAGGCGACTGATTCGCACCCTCAGACTGTTTCACGTGAAACTAACTTGGGGAGATGAATCAAGTGCCGGAGCACATCGAATTGTCCCATCATGCAAGCTGCCGAGTCCCAGGTGACGATGAAGAACGGTTACCAGCGCTTGTTCCCATTCAGGGTGATTCCCTCGGATGTCAGACGTCGGCTGCTAAACCCACTTACGATTCCTGCGAGATGGATCTGACGCATCTGAGCCGGCATACGACGACCATCGCCGCAGCGAGAACGAACCCGAATTCATGAGGCCCAATGGGCCCGGGGCGACCACCCGCATTGTCATTAATGTGGCCCACCGCTGGTAGCAGTCGGCCGTGCTAGGACTGACTCGCCTAATGTGAATGCCCCCGTATCTGTTGAAAATTCTCAACAGCTACGGGGGCTTCTTCATGGGCGATGGGGCGGATTGTTGTGTCGCGGAGGTGTGTCGCGCAGGTGTGTCGCGGGGAGGCTGGAGCGAGTCCGCTGGCGTCCAAACGCCCGTGGTGGCGGCCTCAGAAATATATTTGGGAAGTTGTGGATAACCGTGTTGCTTCCCAGACATAAAGGCTATAATAGTGGTATGGGCAGTTCAGAGAATTTCCCGGTCGGCCGGGATGGTTCATCCACCACAGTGAGTGTGGCGGACCTGATTGCCGGGCTTGCTCTTCCTACTATTGAACCTCTTGCCTCTGACATTGCTGCCATGGCCGGGTTGCCTGATTTGCCGCTTCCCGAGCCCCGCCGTGGTAGCCGCCGCGATCGCACTGCTGGTGGCCCCTCTGCCGGCACTGCCGAGGTTCCTGACACTGCCGGGTCCGCCGGTGCTGGCCACCACACTGATAGCTCTTCTGACTCTGCTGGATCTGCTGGTTCTGCTGGTGGTGTGGGGTCGCGTTTGGAGGGTGTGCGGGCGTTGATGGATGGTTGCACGGACGCGATCGCGGCGTTGCACAAGCATCAGAATCAGTGCGCAGCCCTGGCGGCGGTGTTGATTGCCCGTCTTGAGTCCACGGCGGTGCTCGAGGGTGGGATTCTTGGTGTTGATGCGTGGCAGGGCGATCTGGCGCAGATGTCGATGCGGGCCGATCTGGCGGGGATCCTCTCGGTGTCCGAGAGTGTCGCGGGGGAATTGATCCTGCACGCGGGCACGCTCGTGAAGTATTTACCGGCCACGATGGCGTGCTTGAGCAGTGGCGAGTTGGGTTGGGACTACGCGGTGATCATCGCGGAGGAAAGCAGCTTGCTGCGAGAGACCGGATCACCACAGGAAACGATTGATGGGTTTGAGCAGTTCTTGCTGGGCAAGGCCGTCGATTGCACTGTGCCGAGCTTCAGGGAGAAGGCCCGGCGCCGGCGTGAACGGTTTTACCCGGAAACGATCACCCCGCGGACCCGGCGTGAATATGGTCAGCGGCGCCTGGGGATAAGGCATTCACGGGACGGGATGTCATGGCTGAGCCTGTACGCACCGGCCCCGACCATTGAGGGTATCTGGGATCAATGCACCCAAACCGCCCAAGCAGCCCAGGGCCCCCACGAAGACCGCACCCTGACCCAGCTCCGCGCCGATATCGCCGCATCCCTGCTACTGCACCAGACCATGGCCGAAAACCAGATCCACGCCCCCGCACAAACCAACACAGACACCGACACCGGCACCAGTGCTACTGAGGGCGCTACCGGCACTGCGAACGGTGCTACTGCCACCCGCGGTGCAAATACCGCCACTGGCGGCGCTGCAACCGCTGCGGGCACTGTCGTGGTGGTGCCTGGTGATGGCCAGGGGCCGTGGTTCGCCCCCACAGACCCGTACTCGGCAGCCGGCGGGATGCCCCTGGACCCTGGCCCGGACCCGGATCTTGGTGCTGTGCAGATCCCTGCCGGGCTGATACCTGTCTTTGACGACCCGGACTATGCAGATCCCGGCTTCAAGGACCCCGATATCCGTAACGGTCCCGACTGGGACCCGACAGCGATACCGCCGACCCTCACCCCAGCCCCCACCAACGCCAGCACACACAACACCAGCACCGGTAGCGGTAGCGGTGCGGGCATGGGCTCCAGTACCGGTGGTGAGGGGACAACTGCGAGCAACACCAGCAGCAGCAGTACCGGCAACAGTCCGGTGGGGCCGGTGTGGCCGCCGATGCCGCAGGTCACCCCGGTGGTGTTGATTCCTGTGTTGTCGTTGTTGGGGGCGACGAATGAGCCTGCGTGGTTGGAGGGGTCGGGTCCGATCAGCATGGAAGTCGCCCGGCACTTGGCGGCAGGGGCCCCGTCGTTGTTGCGGGTGTTGGTTGATCCGATCAGTAATGAGCCCCTTGATGTGGCCCCGGAGCGGTATCGGATTGGTCAAGCGATGCGTACGATGCTGCAGATCAGGGATGAGTACTGCCAGTTTCCGGGGTGTTTGGTGAAGGCCACGAACTGCGAGGTCGACCACATCAAGAAGTTCGAACACGGTGGCCGGTCCATTTACGACAACCTTCAGACGTTGTGTCATCGCCACCACGTCCTGAAGCATTTCAAGGACGACAGGACCCGTACCGGTGAGTGCCGGACAGATCAAAGCCCGGAACGCGAAGCGGTGCGCCTGCGCGGCTGGACACCGGTCATGGTCAACGGGGGTGTCGGGTGGACGTCACCGACGGGGCGGTACTACCCGCCGAAGATCGGTGACACGCAACCACCGGTCTACCCGGAATGGTTGATGCAACACATCAAAAAGAACCTCGGGACGCAAGACCTCCACGACCACCCCGAGCCCCAACCCACCGCCGGCCCCGACAATGCCGCCGAGCTACAAGACCCTCAGAACCCCCAGGACCCCCAGGATCCTCTGGACTTCCTGGACTTTGAGTTCCTGGACGAGGCCGACATCCCAGGCTCCGACCAGGACTACAACCCCTACGCCCAAGCCCTGCCGGAACCGCCACCGGGAATCTTCGCCACCGACGAAGAACAAGCCGCCCTCGACGAAGAAACCATCAACGACTACCTCACCAGCAACCCAGACACAGCGTAGCCAATGCAATCGATGATGATTTCTTAGGTTTCACGTGAAACCTAAGGCCCTGCAATTATCACTTCACAAGACCGTCGATCAGCACCCGCGCCGTTACCAGATCAACCCAGCTGCCTGCGGAATCTGGTGTGTTGTCGAAGACCTTCAAATGCGGCAGCCATACGACTACCGGCCCACGCGGCGCAAAGGGATCACTTCATTACACCCGGTCTCTCCTGTCGCTCTTGGTTCAAGCGCTCTGTGACCTGCGGACTGTCGACGGGTCAAGATTGCGGAGATCCACGTCAGAATGAACGAATCGCGGAACACCACATCCCTATACAATTCAACATCCACGGTTTTCTGCCACTCGTGGGCGCCAATGTCGGGTGTGCGGCAGAAAACCACAGTCAGAGAGCAGGCCTGCTGTTGAATCCAATAATTGAAGACGCGGTACTGAGTACTCGGCGCTTTGGGGACCACCCATTATTGCCGTCGGGGGCCAGCACCTCCCTGGGCGGGAGCCACCGGCCGCTTACAAGTCCATCCATTCCTGAACGGCGCCGATCCATCTGTGAATACCGCGTGCAAACACCGACAGGGCGGGACCGCAGCGGCGTCCCTGGGTGCGAGCCGCCTGTGGACACGCTTCTCGGTAGGGTCCCAAGACAAAAGGCGCTTCTATCGCCGGCAGGATGCTATCCGCCACACACTTCCCATGCTTCACAGCGAACGGCAGCATGCAGGAGCAGCCGATCCAGATCAGAACGAATCACGTCGCCGTGCCCACCACCCCAGCGGCGAAGTGGCACCCGACAATGCCGCTGATGGCTCCCACGGAGAACATTCGCGTTTCGCGGGGTGGTCTCCACTCGTAATATTAGTGACTCCCATGTGAGCAGATATTCAGTACCCGTAGACGGCTACCGCCTACAAGGGCCGGTACGTCTTGTAGGGCCGCGTTCCCCAGCTGGCGCGGCTGCAAAGTGTCTCTATGACCACCGTCCGTCGACGCCGGTCCTCATAGACAATCAAAAGCCTGTTGGATACTCGTATAGCGGCTGGCCGTGACGTCGTCACCACGACTCGGCCGACGGATCATCTGATTGGCAAACCCATGCACACTCTCTCGGCTGCGGGCGTCGGACGAGCGGGTGTCACTGCGACACCAGACCTCGGGCAGGGCATCGAGTCGGTGCATGGACGCGCCCACACCGGCAGGGACCCGCTGCCCGATATGCAGCCTGTGGAATGACCTTCAGCTTTCATGCCGCCCGTACAACGAAAGCAGTCCCCTGCGGGGCCTGCGGGCCGATAGCCGCAATCAGCGCGCGAGCTTGAACGGACACCTCCCAAAGATTGGGATTGCGCTCAGTTTGTGGACGATCAAGGGTGCATAAAATTCGCGTCAGGCGCCTGAGGTTGCGGCTCAAGGAAGAGATGCGGTGAGCCTTGAAGGGGTTACCGCGTGAGAGTAACGGTTAGCGGCCGGTATTCTGTCCACGGCACAGCAGTGGCACTTACGTGAACACCAGTTTCAGGCGCGGCCAAGTAGCAGCATCCCGGCGCCAATAGCCTTATGATTTCCCTACTTGTTTCACGTGAAACACCTTCCAGGTCTCTGGCCATATTCAGCTTGAGCTGAAGCCCTTGTTCTAACCGACGAGATCAAGTCCCAGCTTGTCCAGCCCAGAGAACCCTCAGCCCCTGCCCCCAAGTTGGACAACAACTGGACCTGACTTCATCCAGACCTGGACATCTGCAATTTGAATGACAAGCAGGAGGACTCGGCTTTGCAAGACTGCTCTCGTGGCCACAGACAGCGTGCAGGATGCTGGAGTTTTCGCCAGCCTGCCCATCGGTGACTTTGGATGTTGCCAGTCCTTCATCCCCCAGCAGCCAGCCAGAACTCCCTCTGTGTGCTGCACATACATGAGATCCACCTTTCGCTGACAAATCCAAAACCCCCCGGGGTAGCCCGTTCTTCCTCCGCCAACGCCCAGTTGCTGTACTCCCGAAGCCCCATATGCACCGTGCTGAGACATTATCAGTTGGGAGGAGCTGCCGTCTTCGGTTCAGAGCTGCTCCTCATGACGCTTGTTTGGCTGCAGCGTTCCGAGTTCTAGGATTGGGAGCCAATAGCAAGCACCGCTTGCCCACAATGGACTCTCCAGTTGACCCCAAGGTGCTGCCACTTCACGTTCGCCACGGTCTGGAAGGCACGTTTGTTAGGCCGCGCTCATGCGGGCTCCTGGAGCATGGTCCCCCTGTTGGAGGGGTGAGGCCATTGATCGGCACCAGCCGGCGAGCTCCCTGGCGACCGCGGTGTTGTCCATGAAGGAGTGTTTGTTGCGGGCATCAAAGACTTCCAACTTGTGGTGGAGCCGGTGGTTGCCTTCCAGGGCCCGGATCCGGGCCCTGTGGCGACCAGATCTGGTTGCCGCACAATCGGACCCGGGTCTGGCGTAGGGGCGCTGGTGCAGCCACACAGCCTCGATGAGGAGTTTGTGGGCGGACTTGCAGCCTGCTTTCGTGAGCGGGCCTTGGTGCCGGGTTGGCTAGAGGATTGCTCGCTGGGTACAAGCCCAAGGTAGGGGCCGCTGGTGGTCCCGCTGAACCTGGTGCAGTCCCCGATCTACACTGCGACCCACACCCAGTCGTGATTCCGTTGCCGCGGAGCCACTTCAATCCCTCGATCACCGGTGTGTAGCCACAGTCCCTGGCGACCTGGACGACCTGCTTTGACAATGCGCAACACGTGGGCGGCCAGCAGTTCGGCCAGTTCAAAAAAGCGCTTCGTAGGTGAGCTAGCGTGCCGGTGAACCAAAATCCTGCCGGTGTAACCGCCCCTGATGGGCCTGCGCCAATTTAGTGCCGCCCCGATAGCGAGTCTCGCAACCAGACAGTCAATGCAGACCCCGGCGCAGGAACCTGGCCAGGACGTGAAAGCACGGGCCGCGATCGTAAGCCGCCGGCACCGGTGGCTCGAAGCGGCGGATTCAGTCCAATAGGGCCGCCGATCCGAGTTCATCTCTATCGGAACCTGCTCCCCGGTATCCTCTCCCAGCTTGCAGCCAGCATCGCTGACCGCGTGAATATCGATTCCAAGAAGCGCATTGTTGGGCATGACCGGACCTCCTAGAACTCTTGTGTAGCATCTCCAATGCAACTCTCGTGGAGGCAGATAACTAAGACACTGTTCACTGGCAACCCTCGGACGCTGTGACACAGCGGGTCCCTGCCCACACCAACGGCGGCTGGGCAGGAACCTCAACCGCCCTCACCTCATGTTGTCTAAACACACATCCAGTCAGCTTCTGGTTCGCAGACAGGCTCTGGATTCGCTGCCGCAGAGCCAATTGGCAATACCCAGGTCGTTTCAGTCCGCCATTGATGGTCCGAGGTCTAATGACGTGAACTCCGAACCATTGCTGCTCCGATGGTCTTGATCACAAGTTCATGCCTCCTCGAAGGGAGCAATGTGTGGCGACGCCCCTTTGAATTTGTTGCACTAGTTCCATCAAACAACCGCTTCCAACAAGCGCTGGAATCGTTGAAGGGAGCCAACCGTGACCACTAGACGCGAACAGGTACGGCGTCCATTGGGTTGGGTGGTACTGCAGCCGGTACCTTTGCTCTCCTCTGAAGTTCCTGTCGAGCCTCTTCAAGCATTGACTGGATACAGCTCACCGTCTCCTGATACCCGCTCTTTAGCCTTCACGCCTGCCACACAGCCTCCGATGACGACTATAGGACCCGGTTCCATTCCAGGCCTTTCAGGCCGTTAGAAGGGCGCATAGGCCGTCGCGCTGGCCTCAGGGTGATTCGCGACCCAATGCAGCGCAACACTTGGGTGGGCTCACGTGAGGTGCCAAGCCCCGAATGGCAGCCCCGCAGCCTTCCAGCCAGGACACTGAGTTGACCGTCGGCGCCTAGATGCCTTCTCTACGCGTCAAGATTCATAGTTGGCTGATCCCTCGCGAGTCATTCCAGAGACGGACATAGGAGATTGAAGAAGCCTCATTCAGTCACGCCCCTCGGGGACGATCGGCTCTCAGTTCGTTCGCACGCGGGCGCTCCCCCAAGAGGCCCCCGGCATGCGCGGTACCCAACTCGCAGAAAGCTGCTTCTGGACCTGCCATCCCCATAGGGAATGATGAGCCCTCGAGTTCTGCGGCATTCTCATGTTCCACGTGAAACATCGATACCCCCATGGACAACCCAATCGGCCCCATATGTGCTGGCATCGAGTGTCGCGCCCTCCTTGACGCAGTACAGTCGCCCTGCACATGAGTGCTGCGTTTGCGTGAGTAGGACATTGGAACGCCGCACATATCCGGGTTGTTTCACGTGAAACGGTGTCCCCAGTTTCGACAACGTCCAGGTGAAGTGCTGACCACTGAGCATGTCCCCTACTTTCGCGGCGCCTCGTTGGCGCCTCGGACTTGCTCCAAGGACACGGTAGTCTCAGGCGACAAGAGGGCGATTCATGAGGCCTCGGTAGCTTCGGCATTTAATGTCCATCACGTTCAACTATTAGCGGCTCATCATCTCAGGTGAAAAAGTAGAAAGAAACACGAACAATCAGAAACTACATCGGAGAGTCTATTTTTGAAGCCACCGGCGCCCGGTCCGGAATAGTGACCATGAAGAACTGGCTCTTAGAATCAATCCTGGAGAATCCACTTTAAAGTGAAGAGGCAGTGTTTCACGTGAAACACTGCCTTTTCAGGATCACCAAGCGGCGATCAATGTCTATCTACTGCCGGGGCTCAAAACGTCCATGATGCGGTTCAGATCCTCGACCGATGCAAATTCAATGCTGACCTTCCCTTTTTTGGCACCCAGGGAAATCTTAACGTTGGTGTCGAGTCGGTCCGCCAGCGAACTTGCCAGAAAGTCCAGGCGTTCATGACGCGGGCTCGGAGCCTTGGCAGACGGCCTGTCGCCACCCAAAGGAGAATGGTAAAGCTGTACGGCCTCTTCGGTGGCCCTCACCGACATCCCCTCTGCCACAATCTTCTGGGCCAGTTGCTCCATGGCAGGCGAATCTGGCAGAGCCAACAGCGCGCGTGCGTGGCCAGCCGACAAGACACCTGCAGCAACTCTCCGCTGAACCACAGGAGGCAGCTTTAGCAACCTAAGTGTGTTGGACACCTGCGGACGTGAACGACCAATCCGATCTGCCAATTGCTCGTGGGTGGTGCCGAAGTCCTCCAGCAGCTGCTGGTACGCTGCAGCTTCTTCCAATGGATTCAGCTGGCTGCGATGCAGGTTCTCAAGAAGGGCATCGCGCAGCAGATTGTCGTCAGTCGTTTCACGGACAATGACAGGAATAGTTTCAAGTCCCGCCGCCTGGCTGGCACGCCAGCGCCGCTCACCCATGACGAGTTCATATGGCTGATCACCTGTTTCACTGGACTTCCGTACAACGATCGGCTGAAGAACACCGATTTCTCGCACGGAATGTACAAGTTCAGCCATGTCGTCTTCATCAAAGACTGTGCGTGGCTGTTTCCTGTTCGGGTGAATATCTCCAACGGGCAGCTCCATGAACGTTGCCCCGGGAACTTCTACGAGTTCAACGGGTGCGACAACGGCTGCAGGTTTCGCTGCGCGGGGGGTGTTAGTAGCCGTCTTGCGTCCCTTTGGTTCCGGGAAAAAGAGATCCACGGGACGTGTGGGCTGCCGGATTCCCGTTTCATCCCCAGAAGAATTGGGGATCAACGCACCCAAACCACGACCAAGACCCCTGCGCTTGTCAGTCATTGAGACATCCTCCGTTGAACGAACCCAGAATATTAAGGGTTCTCATGAACTTCATTGTGAATTGCAAAGTCTATCGCCATACTGAAAGTCAGGCCGTCGAACGTTCCGCGAGCTCGGAAGCCGCCTCAAGATACGACAGAGCGCCGGTGGACGAAGGATCGTAAGTCATAACCGTCTGCTGATAGCTCGGCGCCTCGGAAATTCTTACTGATCTCGGAATCATTGCCTGCAGGACCTGTTCCGGAAAATGCTCGCGAACATCAGCTGCCACGTGTGCGGCCAGGTTGGTGCGTCCGTCATACATGGTGAGCAAAATGGTTGATACCACCAGATCGGAATTCAGGTGTTTTTGAATCATCCCAATATTCTTCAGCAGTTGGCTGAGACCTTCCAGCGCGTAGTACTCACACTGAATGGGGATCATTACCTCGTTGGCCGCGCAGAAAGCATTGACCGTCAACAGGCCAAGGCTCGGTGGGCAGTCGATGAATATGAAATCGAGCCGCTCCTGGTTGTTTAGCTCACGGAACTTCACATATTCATCGATGGCGCGGCGAAGTCTTTGCTCTCTCGCAACAAGAGATACAAGCTCAATTTCCGCACCGGCCAGGTGAATAGTCGCTGGTGCACACGACAAATTGGCAATGTCGGGGCAGTCAGCCACGACTTCCGCCATGGGAACATCGTTGATGAGCACGTCATAAATACTGTCCACCTCGGCGTGGTGGGGAACTCCCAGTGCCGTGGAGGCATTGCCCTGCGGGTCAATGTCAATAACCAGAACGTGCAGACCGGCTGATGCCAGTGCTGCCGCCACGTTGACAGTGGTCGTTGTCTTACCAACGCCACCCTTTTGGTTGGCTACCGTCAAAATTCTTGTATAGCCCGGGCGCGGCAACGGGCGTCCCAGTAATCTCTCGCGCCGCTTCGTTTCACTAACAAGCTGACTTGCAATCGGACTACTGTCATCAAAATCGTCATCCAAGGGGCCGGCCGCATTCTTCTTTGTTTCACGTGAAACATCGCGGGGGGCGCCCCGATTGGAGCGATCAACCATTTTAGGTTGTTCGGAGATATTGGAACGTGCCGACCCCAAAGTCATAAACGGAGGGATCCGTTGCGAAGCTGCTTCGCTACTGGTCACGCTGACACTCTCACTTTCCTGTGGCGATGGTTGCCAACCTCTAGCCTATCGTTTCCGACCAACAGCAGTGGGGATCACCGCCGTTTCACCTTCACACGAACCACTGTCGTGGGTTCTTCCAAAATGTCTTGGCCGGCCACCAGAACCTCGGTCAGAACTCCACCCAGCTTCTTGAGTGTTTTCGCAGCCTTGGCAACTTCCTCTTCAGCGCTGCGTCCCTTGATGGCCAAGAGCTCCCCTTCGCCGCCCAGGAGTGGAATTGTCAATGGAGCCAGAGTATTGAGAGCTGACACGGCACGGGCAGTCACGACCGTGCACTCAACTTTTCCGATCGCTGCCTCGGCCCGTGCACGCACAATCTCCACATTCGGAAGACCAAGGTCCATCACGACCTCTTCAAGCCAAATAACCCGTCGTTCCAACGGTTCAATGAGGGTCAGGTAAAGATCGGGGCGGGCAATGGCTAAACACAGTCCAGGGAGTCCGGCTCCGCTTCCCACATCAGCAACCTTCGCACCCTCATCAATCAGTTCTGCAACAACAGCGCAGTTCAAAACGTGTCGGCTCCACAAGCGGGGAACTTCCCGCGGACCAATCAAACCGCGTTCAATTCCAGATGTTGCCAGGTGCTCCACGTAGCGTTTGGCCAGATCAAGGCGATCGCCAAAAATACGGTCCGCAGCAACGGCCTCTTGTGCAGTTAGTTCCACCACTATTTGTGTCCTCTAAACAGAGGTCCCGGCCGCTCACCTCAGGCAGCGGCCGGGACCGTTTTGATTCTTTCAATACAGCGCGCCTTATGGCGCAGCCGTCACCACTATGTGGCGCTTGGCGCCTTCGCCCTCAGATTCGGATTCCAAACCCAATTCTGCAATGGTGTCGTGAACGATTTTACGTTCGTAGGCACCCATGGGGTCGAGTGCGACGGATTCGCTACCCGACTTGATCTGCTCGGCGGCGTCATTGGCTATCTTGGCCAATTCAACATTCCTGCGGTCCCGGTATCCGGAAATGTCCAGGACCAGGCGTGAACGGTTGTCTGTCGATGAGAGCACACTGAGTCGCGTCAGTTCCTGAAGGGCATCCAGAACCTCACCATCCTGACCGACGAGGTTCTGCAGGGATCCCCCTTCCTCATCGGCAACGATGGAAATATAAGTCCTGCCATTGCGCACCTCAATGTCAATATCACCATCGATATCGGCAATGTCCAGAAGTTCTTCGAGGTAGTCGGCGGCAATGTCGCCTTCTTCTTCCACCCTGCTGGCACCGGTGCCGGCAGGAACTGCTTCTTCCTCAGGGACAAGCTGCGTTTCTTCAGGCATTATTTCTTCTTCCTGTTTTTGCGTTGTGGCTGGTTCCGCTGGCCCTTGGGCTCAGGAATCTCCTCGATCACTTCTTCCGCCTCAACCTTCTTCTTTGAGGCACCCAGCAGCGGCAGGCCCTTGGCCTCGCGACGCTTCTGATATTCCTTGTACGCAGGCGAGCCGGGGGTGGGCATGCGGCGGATCACAAAGAACTGCTGACCCATGGTCCACAGGTTGGTGGTGGTCCAGTAGATCAGGACACCGATGGGGAAGTTCACGCCACCGATGCCGAAGACGAGCGGCAGCACATAAAGCATCATCTTCTGCTGCTTCATGAAGGGGCCCTGCATGGCTTCTTCAGACATGTTCTTGGACATGATCTGCTTCTGCGTAATGAACTGCGAGGCGATCATGGCAAGGATCATGACGATCGAGAGTGCCGCAATGGCGAACGTCAGATTGCCGCCCTGGAAGGAAGGCAGCAGTGCGTCGGAAAGGCGGGCGCCAAAGATGGTGGCCTCGTCGAACTGCACCACCTCCGCGTGGGTCAGTGCGCCAATGCCCTTGCTTTCAGCGTTGGCCTTGGCCACGCCGGAAAGCACCTGAAACAGGGAGAAGAAGAACGGCATCTGGATCAACATGGGCAGGCATGCAGAGAACGGGTTGGTACCGTGCTCCTTGTACAGCGCCATTTGTTCCTGGCCCATGGCCTGGCGTGACAACTGGTCGGTCTTGCCCTTGTATTTGGCCTGCAGCTTCTTCATGTCCGGCTGCAGTGCCTGCATGCCGCGCTGGGCCTTGATCTGCTTTACAAAAACAGGAATCAATGCGGCACGGATCACGAGCACCAGGCCGATGATGGCCAGTGTCCATGTGACACCTGAAGCACCGTCCATCCCCAGGAATGTCAGGCCATCATGGAAGGCCACCATAATCCATGAGACGACCCACTTGAAGGGGAACAGAATTGTATCGAAGAAGCCCATATTTCTTTTCTAATCTCCTCAAGCCGCTTTGCGACTTAGTCTTTCCTGTTGCTTGGCCAGAAATACATCCGGGTGGTTCAGCTGGACAATGAGGGGCACCGTGTCAGGGTCATCCCAATCAACATTGACCGGCGAAGGCACCGGATCCAAGCCGCCTGCGCTCCAAGGGTGGCAACGGACTACTCGTCGGGCAGCGAACCAGCTGCCTTTGATGGCACCGTGAACGGTCACGGCTTCCAGGGCATAGGCCGAACATGACGGAAAAAACCGGCACACCTGCCCATAAATGGGTGAGACGACGCGCCGGTACAGTTTCAGAATAATAATAAGAATGTTGCGGGGAAGATGCCACAAGAAAAGCACGACGGCGGCGAACCACCCTCGTGCACGATCTTGCGTTTGTGATCGGATCACAAAACATCTTCTCCTTTAGACACGTGAACCTTGTCTACTGCAGGTGCTGGTGCCAATGGCAAGCCGATTTCCATCTTCCCATGGAGCCGGGAAGAAGCAGTGGAAAATGCCTTGCGATAGTCCGTGACTAGCTCACTGAAGGAGGCAGTTGCAGAGACGGGCAGGGCCCGCACCACTACATTGACTCCAAAGGGATGCTGTCGTGTTGTTTCAACAACAATTTCCCTCAGTCTCCTTTTAACGAGATTGCGGGTCACAGCGTTCCCAACAGTCTTCGCCACGATGAACCCAACTTGGCTGGGTGCATCCGGAGAAGTGGACACCATATATAACACTAAGTTCCGGCGTCCATTTCGGACGCCGGAACGTACAGTATGTGAGAAGTTGGCGGAAGTCCGCATTCTATTCTTGGTGGCTAGCACCCTGCGATCAACCGCAACTTCACTAAGGCCCGACGAATCGTCAAGCAGTTATTGTTTAGGCCGACAGCTCTACGCGACCCTTGGTGCGACGGGCGGCCAAAATGGCACGGCCGGCGCGGGTGCGCATACGAAGGCGGAAGCCGTGCTTCTTGGCACGACGGCGGTTGTTCGGCTGAAAAGTCCGCTTGCTCACGGTAGTTACTCCAAGACAATCAAAGATGCGCCTTGCCCGTAGCTAACAGGTAAGAAAGGGGTCGACGCTAAGTATATGGATGCCCGCTTTCGCTTCTCTTTTACAAGTTGCACGCGCAAGAGCGCAAAGCAGACACATGGGACTTCACAACGTTAGGTCACGGAAGGGCGTGCAGTCAAACCGTGGATTGGCTGCACGGTACGTTCCGAAGTCTGTTTCGAGCATCCATGCACTCACCAGGCACCAGCCGGCACCGGTCGAACTCCGTCCACAGCTGTGCACAACCGCGTGGGCAACGGCTGTGGATGAAGCCCATATCCGCACCGCTCTGTGATATTTATCCACAAGCGGTTTCTCTCGCTATCTTCTGGCGTTTTCATCCTCTAGGCTGGGCCCTGAACAAGTTATCCACGTATGTGCATAACTCTGTGGATTACCTCGTTTCGAGGACTTCCTGCATATTCACATCACACTCCTTGGATGTGTAGTAGAAGTCACATGAGGTATGGACGTAAATACAAGCATTCCGGTGCACCCCCCGGAAGTAAGGACGGAACAGTCAATGAGCACTGAGGACATCAATGACGTTGGAAGTTCCTGGCGGCGGGTTATCCGGATTCTGGAACGTGATGACCGGGTCTCTCCGCGGCAGCGAGGTTTTGTAGTCCTTACACAGCCCCAAGGGCTCATCGGCAACACCTTGCTTGTGGCCGTTCCCAACGAATTGACCCGTGAAGTCCTGCAGAATCAGCTCAGTACAGCTCTGAATGAAGCTCTGGGCCAAGTCTTTTCTGAAGAAATCAGCTGTGCCTTTAGTGTCAACGCCGACCTGGTCCCTCCCGTCAAGGAGGAAGAACCAGTTCCTGTTCCGGCTGTAGCCCGTACCGAGCGCAAGGACCTCTCGTCCCATAATGAGCACTCCGAACGGTCGGAGCAGGCATCCAAGCCTGCGCCCACCCTGCCCAGCACCTCACAGGAGTTTGGCCGGCTCAACCCCAAATATGTTTTTGACTCCTTTGTGATTGGCTCCTCCAACCGTTTCGCCCATGCGGCAGCGGTGGCGGTGGCTGAAGCCCCTGCAAAGGCATACAACCCGTTGTTCATCTACGGTGACTCTGGATTGGGTAAGACTCACTTGCTCCACGCCATCGGCCACTATGCCCGCCGCCTGTATACGGGCATCCGGGTGCGATACGTCAACTCCGAAGAGTTCACCAATGACTTCATCAACTCCATTCGTGACGACGAAGGCGCAAGTTTCAAGCAGCTTTACCGCAATGTCGACATCCTGCTGATCGATGACATCCAGTTCCTGGCCAACAAGGATGCAACCCAGGAAGAGTTCTTCCACACTTTCAACGCCCTGCACAACCACAACAAGCAGGTCGTAATCACCTCAGACCTGCCGCCCAAGCGCTTGCAGGGATTTGAAGAACGGATGCGTTCACGTTTCGAGTGGGGCTTGTTGACAGATGTTCAGCCTCCCGAACTGGAAACCCGCATCGCTATTTTGCGCAAGAAGGCCATTGGCGAGGGGCTTTCCGCGCCCGACGATGCCCTGGAATACATAGCCTCGAAGATCTCCACCAACATCCGTGAGCTTGAAGGTGCGTTGATTCGTGTCACAGCGTTTGCCAGCTTGAACCGCCAGCCCGTGGATGTTGGCTTGGCCGAGTTGGTACTCAAAGACCTCATTACCGACGACGGCGCACAGGAAGTCACTTCGACAGCCATCCTGGGGCAAACCGCTGCCTACTTCAATATTTCCTTGGAGGAGCTGTGCAGCAAGTCCCGGACCCGGTCGCTCGTGACTGCCAGGCAGATAGCAATGTACCTGTGCCGTGAGCTTACCGACATGTCTCTGCCAAAAATTGGGCAGGAATTTGGTGGCCGGGACCATACAACTGTGATGCACGCAGACAGGAAGATCCGCGAATTGATGGCTGAACGCCGCGCCATCTACAACCAGGTCACGGAGCTGACCAACAAGATCAAACAGCAGCAACGCGAGGGATAGCCCGCGCAGCGAGCGAATTTTTTCTTGAATACAGGGCTGTGGATGGCCCTGTGGATAACTTGGTGTACAAGTGCTTCCCCCTGCGGATAACCCCCATGTCAGCTGTGGATCATTAAATCCGTCAAAAAAGTTCTCCACCGCGCCCCACAACCTCAAGCGGTGGAGCCTCACAAGCTGTGCACAGGCAACTTCGGCCAAACCGCATGCCAGGAGGCGGTTATCCACAGTATCCACAGGACTTATTAACACTACTAACTACAAGAATTATTCGTTTCAAACAACATCTACCCTTCCCCCATCCAGCTCACCGGACGATCCAACGACCAATGCCCAACTGGGCTGGTCTAGGGGCTAAGCTGTCTCCAAGCATGTAATTCCTTTTCTGGCTCGTTGGTCCATTCCGGACCGGCACCAAGAATGCATAACGACACTTTTTCGCACCATGAAAGGCGGCACCCTTCCGTGAAGTTCCGAGTCGAACGGGATGTTCTGACCGAAGCAGTCAGCTGGGCCGCACGATCTTTGTCACCACGTCCTCCAGTTCCAGTGCTTTCGGGTCTTTTGCTGAAGGCGGAAGCCGGCACTTTGAGCCTGTCCAGTTTTGACTACGAGATCTCAGCCCGCTTGCAGATCCCCGCTGACATTTCCGAAGAGGGCACCATTCTGGTTTCCGGGCGGTTGTTGGCTGATATTTGCCGCAGCCTTCCCGCAGCACCGGTTGAAGTTGAAACGGACGGCAGCAAGGTCACCTTGACTTGCCGCAGCAGCCGCTTCCATCTGGCAACCATGCCCGTCAACGATTACCCCGAGCTGCCGGCACTCCCCGAAATCAGTGGAACTGTTGACGGAGATGCCTTTGCCCAGGCAGTTTCACAGGTCATCATCGCCTCCAGCAAGGACGACACCCTTCCCATTCTCACCGGAGTGAAAATGGAAATCGAAGGCGACCTCATCACTTTGCTGGCCACCGACAGGTATCGGCTTGCCCTGCGTGAAATCCGCTGGAACCCGACGACGCCGAACATTTCCACAGGTGCCCTGGTCAAGGCCAAAACCCTTAGCGAAGTTGCCAAAACATTGGGAAGCTCGGGCAACATCAACATCGCACTCTCGGACAACAGCGAGCTCATTGGTTTTGAGAGCGGCGGACGCCGCACAACTTCTTTGCTTGTTGACGGCGACTACCCAAAAATTCGGTCATTGTTTCCCGACACCACACCTATCCACGCAACAGTTGAAACCCATGCCCTGGCAGAAGCTGTTCGCCGTGTGTCCCTCGTTGCGGAACGCAACACGCCTGTACGTTTGATTTTCACGGATGGCCAGTTGACGTTGGACGCAGGTACTGGTGAGGATGCCCAGGCTTCCGAAAACCTTGAAGCAACCCTGGTTGGCGACGAGATCACAGTGGCCTTCAACCCCCACTACCTCAGCGAAGGCTTGAACGCTTTTGACAGCAAATATGTCAGGTTCTCCTTTACCTCGGCACCAAAGCCGGCCATGCTCAGCGCCCAGGACGATATTGACGGTGAACGCCGCGACGAATACCGCTACCTGGTCATGCCTGTGAGGCTCCCGAACCAGTAACGCCCCTCAGGGCCAGTCACCTCCAGACCCACCGCCACCCAGCTTCAGCAACCAACCCATGGAAAAGAGCAGCAACCGTGCATATTGGACTCGTCGGACTTGGAAAAATGGGCTTCAACATGAGGGCCCGCCTGCGTGGCGCCCAGATTGAGGTGACAGGGTTCGACCAGAACCCGGAGGTAACCGACGTAGCTTCGCTGGCTGAACTGGTGACCGAGGTGCCCGCACCGCGGCTTATCTGGGTGATGGTTCCCTCAGGTGACATCACAAACTCGGTAATCAAGGAATTGTCTGAACTTCTTGAACCCGGTGACTTGCTGGTTGATGGTGGAAACTCGCGGTTCACCGAGGACCAAAAACATGGTGAAATGTTGGCAGTGAAGAACATCGGGTTCATGGATGTTGGTGTCTCCGGTGGTGTCTGGGGCCTGGAAAACGGGTACGGTCTCATGGCCGGCGGTGCAACCAAGGACATCGAACGTGCATTGCCTGTTTTGGACGCACTCCGTCCCGAAGGCGACCGGGCCGACAGCTTCGTCCACGTGGGCGACGTTGGTGCAGGCCACTACGCCAAAATGGTTCACAACGGCATCGAATACGGTTTGATGCAGGCCTACGCCGAGGGCTATGAGCTCCTGGCCAAGAAAGAGATCATCCAGGATTTGCCGGGCACTTTCCGCGCGTGGCAAAAGGGAACGGTTGTTCGTTCCTGGCTGCTGGACCTCATGGTCAAGGCACTGGACGAAGACCCGGGGTTGGAGTCCATCGACGATTACGTGGAAGATTCCGGTGAGGGTCGGTGGACGGTGGAAGAGGCGATTGCCAATGCTGTCCCGGCACCGGCCATCACGGCAGCACTATTTGCCAGGTTCTCCTCCCGCGAGGATAACTCCCCCGCAATGAAAATGGTCTCCGCGCTGCGCCACCAATTTGGTGGCCATGCCACAAAACCTGCGGGTTCCTAACGGTGGATAAATCTCAGCTCCATGTATCTTGAACACCTTTCCCTGACTGATTTCCGCAGCTACGCCCAGGTTGACCTGACGCTAACCCCCGGTGTCACTGTGCTTGTCGGCTCCAACGGCCTGGGCAAAACCAACCTCGTCGAGGCCATTGGGTATCTGTCCACACTGGCCTCCCACCGGGTAAGCCAGGATGTGCCATTGCTGCGCTTTGGAACCGAACGGGCCCTCATTCGGGCCCAACTGGTCCGGGGCGAGCAAAAAGTCATGGTTGAGATGGAAATCAATGCCTCCCGGGCCAACCGTGCCCGCATCAACCGAGCCAACCCCGTCCGGTCCCGCGACATTTTGGGGCTTTGCCGCACCGTCCTGTTTGCTCCCGAGGATCTGGCCCTGGTCAAGGGGGACCCCGGCAACCGCCGCCGATTCCTGGATGATTTGTTGGTTGTCCTGCTTCCCAAGCATGCCGGCACCCGCAGCGACTATGACAGGGTTCTCAAGCAACGCAACGCCCTGTTGAAGTCGGCCCGGTCCCAACATTTTTCCCGCTCCGGTGTGTCAGAGGTGCAGCTGTCGACCCTTGACGTGTGGGACCAGCATCTGGCGGTGGTTGCGGCAAATCTGCTCGCGGCAAGGCTTGACCTGCTCAACCGGCTGCGTCCCCACATGGCCGAGGCGTACGCCCAGCTCACCGATGGGTCCAAAGTTCTGCGCGCCCAGTACCGCAGCAGCCTGGACGAGGCAGTTCAGCCCGGGCAGGCCGGCCCGTACGACGGCGCCTCCCCCGACACCTTTGGCGGTCCGGAAGGCGGGGCTGCTTCCGGCGACAAGGACGGTGTTGACCTGTCACTGTGCAGGGTGGAAGAACTGGTCGAAAAATACCGTGCGGAGCTGATTCGTTCCAGAACCCGGGAGCTGGAACGCGGCATGTCCCTGGTTGGTCCGCACCGGGACGAACTGGAATTGCTGTTAGGCCAGGCACCTGCCAGGGGATATGCCTCCCACGGTGAATCATGGTCCATTGCCTTGGCGCTCAGACTTGCCTCCTTTCACGTCCTTGACGAGGACAAGCATGTGTCCGGGAACCAGCCAATCTTGATCCTTGACGATGTTTTCGCTGAATTGGATGCCCAACGCCGCCGAAAGCTTGCCTTGATGGTTGCGTCCGCGGAGCAGGTCCTGGTGACAGCGGCAGTGGGCGCGGACATTCCAGATGAGTTGTCGGGTTCCACCGTCCAAGTGATTCCTGGTGGAGTGCTTCCCAATGAGTGAGCAGCCTCCCGGCTTCTCAAACGACGACCCAACCAGCCAGAAGCGCCGCGCCCAGGCGGCTGCCAAGGACCATGTCACTGAAATCGATGCCGCCCAGGCGGCGCTGAACCGGATGCGCAGGATTGCCAAGAGTCGCGGAGAACTCAGGATTCCGCGGAGTCGGTTGGGTGAAAAGGCAGTTCCCAAGAGCAAACGCAAGCCATTTCTTGACGCAAAATATGGTGGTGGCAGGGACCCCCTGGGGTTGGGGAATGTTGTGAGCCGGCTGGTGTCCGACCGCGGGTGGAGCTCTCCGCTTGCCGTTGGCTCGGTCATGGCACATTGGGACACCTTGGTTGGGCCGGAAATTGCTGCGCATTGCCAGCCTGAAAGTTTTGACGCCACAACCCTGCACGTCAGATGTGATTCGACCAGCTGGGCAACCCAGTTGAGGCTGCTGTCCTCGTCGCTTCTGGCCAAATTCGATACGGATCTGGGCCTCGGCGTGGTGACCAGGATTATGGTGCTGGGACCGGCGGCACCAAGTTGGCGCAAGGGTTTCCGGAATGTCAAGGGACGCGGCCCGCGGGACACTTATGGATAGCCTTGGGCGGTTTAGGTCAAAACTGGCCGGTGCGCTGTAGGAGCATTCAAACCCCGTGGGGCGTACTTCTCCTTAAAGAAGGAATAACAATTGCGTCCTGAGTACCTTTTCTCGCGTTTCAGGGCACGGTGGGCACCCACATGGACCGGCCGCAAGGTAGAATTACACAATAACCGTCTCTCCGCGGCGCTGTGGCAGGTTTTAGGTTAAGTTGAGAGCGGTATTTATCTGCCTTCCAAGAGGAATCGACGCACAGACGAGTGACAGTCGCGTGCCCGTCCCAGCGTTGGCAATCGAGCTGAACAACAAAAGGGGACGAACGCGCCTGTGACGACGAATAATCCGGATAGTGCCGCAATTCCAGAGCCGGAAAGCACGGAGCCAAGCGCGGCGCCAACTACCGCAACACCCGCTGCGCCAGCCAAGGACAACGGTCACTACGATGCCAGTGACATCACCGTTTTGGAGGGCCTGGAGGCCGTCCGCAAACGCCCTGGCATGTACATTGGCTCCACCGGCCCGCGCGGGTTGCACCATTTGGTTTACGAAGTGGTGGACAACTCCGTCGATGAGGCGTTGGCCGGCTACTGCGACCACATAGAAATCACCCTGACCGCCGAGGGCGGCGTGCGGGTTGTGGACAACGGCCGCGGCATTCCAGTGGCCATCCACCCCACAGAGGGAAAACCCACTGTCGAAGTAGTCATGACCATCCTGCACGCCGGCGGAAAATTCGGTGGCGGCGGCTACGCAGTGTCGGGTGGTCTCCATGGTGTTGGCATTTCCGTTGTCAACGCGCTTTCCAGCAAGGTTGAAACGGAAATTCGCCGCAACGGCTTTGTCTGGCGCATGAACTTCGCCGACGGCGGAAAGCCCCAAGGCACCCTGGTCAAGGGCGAGACATCCACCGAGACCGGAACCACCCAGACGTTCTATCCCGACGCCACCATTTTTGATTCCGTCGACTTCGACTTCGAAACCCTGCGTGCCCGGTTCCAGCAGATGGCGTTTCTGAACAAGGGCCTGAAGATTACGCTCACGGACGAGCGGACCGTGTTGGCAGAGCCCGACGAGGACCCGGACCTGGACGCCATTCCCGAGGGCAAGGATGTTACGACCGGAAAGCGCGAGGTCGTTTACCAGTACATGGACGGCCTGCTCGACTACGTCAAGCACCTGAACACCTCCAAGAAGTACGAGACCGTCCATGAGGACGTCATTGCCTTTGAAACCGAGGATTCCTCACGCAGCATGGCAGTGGAAATTGCCATGCAGTGGACCACTTCCTTCTCGGAGAGCGTCCACACCTATGCCAACACCATCAACACCCATGAGGGCGGAACCCACGAAGAGGGTTTCCGTGCGGCCATGACCTCCTTGATGAACCGCTACGCGCGTGAAAAAAACATCATCAAGGAAAAGGACGACAACCTCACCGGTGACGATATCCGTGAGGGCCTCACCGCTGTCATCTCGGTAAAGCTTTCCGAACCTCAGTTTGAAGGCCAGACCAAGACCAAGTTGGGCAACTCCGAGGTCAAGGGCTTCGTTCAGCGGGTTGTGACCGACGGACTCGGTGACTGGCTTGAGCGCAACCCGGGCCCGGCCCGCGACGTGATTCGCAAGTCAATCCAGGCCTCCATGGCCCGGCTGGCTGCCCGCAAGGCCCGCGAAAACACGCGCAGGAAGGGCCTGCTGGAATCCGGTGGCATGCCGGGCAAGCTCAAGGATTGCCAGTCCAAGGATCCGGCGCTGTCAGAAATTTACATCGTGGAGGGTGACTCCGCAGGTGGTTCGGCCGTGCGCGGAAGGAACCCAACCACGCAGGCAATCCTGCCGCTGCGAGGAAAGATCCTCAACGTGGAACGTGCCCGCCTCGATCGTGCGTTGGGAAATGCCGAAGTCCAGGCCATGATCACCGCGTTCGGTGCAGGCATTGGTGAAGACTTTGACGTCGACAAGGCCCGCTACCACAAGATTGTCTTGATGGCGGATGCCGACGTCGACGGCCAGCACATCACCACCTTGCTGCTCACGCTGCTGTTCCGTTACATGCGTCCCTTGATTGAAAACGGATATGTGTACCTGGCCCAGCCGCCGCTGTACAGGATCAAGTGGTCCAATGCACCGCACGACTACGTGTTCAGTGACAAGGAACGCGACGCGGCCCTGGCTGCCGGCGCGGCTTCCGGACGCCGCATCCCGAAGGACAACGGAATCCAGCGTTACAAGGGTTTGGGTGAAATGGACTACACGGAGCTGTGGGACACCACCATGGATCCTGAACATCGCACCCTGCTTCAGGTCACGATGGACGATGCAGCCGAGGTTGACCAGGTTTTCTCCACCCTCATGGGTGAAGACGTTGAATCACGACGTAACTTTATTCAGCAAAACGCCAAGGATGTCAGGTTCCTCGACATCTAGCAGGGGCTAAGCATGGCCCACTAGTTATAGAGCAAGCCAGACATATATTGCGAATGGAATATACAAGATTATGAGCGACGAAACACCTCAGGATCCTTCAGAACAGACCGTGGACACCACGGCCAACGACGTTCTTGAAGGAAATGTATTGCACGACAAGGTAGAGCAAATTGATCTCCAGGAGGAGATGAAGCGCTCATACCTGGACTACGCCATGGCCGTCATCGTGGGCCGCGCCCTCCCGGACGTTCGGGATGGGCTCAAGCCCGTGCACCGACGCGTACTGTACGCCATGTTTGACGGCGGATACCGCCCGGAGCGTTCGTTTAACAAGTGTGCCCGCGTTGTCGGGGAGGTCATGGGCCAGTACCACCCCCACGGCGACAGTTCCATTTACGACGCCTTGGTGCGCTTGATCCAGGACTGGACGATGCGTTACCCCTTGGCACTGGGACAGGGCAACTTCGGTTCTCCCGGAAACGATGGCGCCGCTGCACCTCGTTACACCGAGACCAAGATGGCACCGCTGGCCATGGAAATGGTCCGCGACATCGACGAGGAAACCGTCGATTTCCAGGACAACTATGACGGCAAGAACCAAGAGCCGAAGATTCTGCCTGCAAGGTTTCCGAACCTTTTGGTCAATGGCTCCTCAGGTATTGCCGTAGGCATGGCCACCAACATTCCACCGCACAACCTGCGCGAAGTTGCCGAGGGCGTCCAGTGGTACCTGGCAAACCCCACAGTTGGCCGGGAAGAGCTCCTGGAAGCACTGATTGAGCGGATCAAGGGCCCCGACTTCCCCACTGGGGCACAGATTTTGGGCCGCAAGGGCATTGAAGACGCCTACCGCACCGGCCGCGGGTCCATCACCATGCGCGCTGTGGTCAATGTTGAGGAAATCCAGGGACGCACCTGCCTGGTGGTCACCGAGCTGCCGTTCCAGGCCAACCCTGACAACCTCGCCATCAAGATTGCTGATCTGGTCAAGGATGGAAAGATTTCCGGCATCGCCGACATGCGCGATGAAACCTCTGGCCGCACGGGCCAGCGCTTGGTTATTGTCCTCAAGCGTGACGCGGTGGCAAAGGTTGTACTCAACAACCTGTACAAGCACACCCAGTTGCAGGAAAACTTCAGCGCCAACATGCTGGCCATTGTTGACGGCGTGCCCCGCACGCTTCCGTTGGATGCCTTCATCCGCCACTGGGTCACCCACCAGATGGATGTCATCGTTCGGCGCACCCGCTTCCGCCTGCGCAAGGCGGAGGAAGAGGCTCACATCCTGCGTGGGCTGTTGAAGGCCCTGAATGCCCTCGACGAAGTGATTGCCTTGATCCGACGCTCCTCCACAACCGAGGAAGCCCGCGACGGCTTGATTCAGTTGCTGGACATCGACGAGATCCAAGCCAAGGCGATCCTGGACATGCAGCTGCGCCGCCTGGCGGCCCTGGAACACCAGAAGATCACTGATCGTTTCAACGTGCTGGAATCCATGATCACCGAATTCAACAGGATCCTGTCTGATCCTGAAATTCAACGCGGCATCGTCAGCGACGAACTGGCCGACATCACAGCCAGGTACGGCGATGACCGCCGCACGGAGATCATGATGGGATACGACCCCAACATGAGCATGGAAGACCTGATCCCTGAAGAGGAAATGGTTGTCACCATCACCCGCGGGGGCTACGTCAAGCGAACCCGCAGCGACAACTACCGCACCCAACACCGTGGTGGAAAGGGCGTCAAGGGTGCACAGCTTCGCGGGGACGACGTCGTCGAGCACTTCTTCGTGACCACCACCCACCACTGGCTGTTGTTCTTCACCAACCTCGGCCGCGTGTACAGGGCCAAGGCCTATGAGCTTGTCGAGGCCGGCCGCGACGCCAAGGGCCAGCACGTGGCGAACCTGATGGCGTTCCAACCGGACGAGAAAATCGCCCAGGTCATGGAATTGAAGGACTACCAACAGTCTCCGTACCTGGTCCTGGCCACCAAGAACGGCTTGGTGAAGAAGACCTCACTTGAGGACTACGACACCAACCGTTCAGCAGGGGTCATCGCCATCAACCTGCGCGACGGTGACGAGCTTGTCTCGGCCCAGCTGGTTTCCGACACTGATGACCTGCTGCTGGTTTCCCGCAAGGGCCAGTCAATCCGGTTCACAGCCACCAACGAGGCACTTCGTCCCATGGGACGCGCCACCTCAGGTGTGACAGGAATGAAGTTCCGCGACTTTGATGAGTTGTTGTCGGCAGCTGTTGTGACCGATGAATCGTATGTGTTCATTGTCACAGAGGGAGGGTACGCGAAACGCACGGCCGTTGGCGAGTACCGCCTGCAGGGCCGAGGCGGATTGGGCATCAAGGTTGCCAAGCTTGTTGAGGACCGTGGTGACCTCATTGGTGCACTGATAGTTCAAGAGGATGATGAGGTCCTGGTCGTCATGAGTGGCGGCAAGGTCGTCCGTTCGGATGTTTCCGAGGTGCCCGCCAAGGGGCGCGACACCATGGGTGTCATTTTTGCCAAGCCGGACAAGAATGACCGCATCATCGGCATTGCGCGCAACAGTGAGCGAGGACTGGTGGAAGATGACGAATCACTCGAAGAAGAGGCATCCGAGACAGCCGTGACAGCCGCAGACGGCGCGGTCGAAGGAACCCAACAGAATGATGAAGTACCGTTAAATGGTAATGACGGAACAACTGGAGGTACCGATTGAGCACCAATAACCCGATCCCGCGGCCTGGTTCCGCACCAAGGGTAGGTGCCCCGGCCCGCCCAACGCAGCGCCCAGCCGGTGCTCCGTCGGCAGCCGGAGGTTCTGCTGCCAAGCGCCCGGCACCCAAGCCGAAGGCGCCGCCCACGCTGGTCAAGCCCGCCCCGAAGGCCAAGGCACGCCGTGCCCGCCTGCTGGTGAGCAAGGTGGACCCCTGGTCAGTTCTGAAAATGGCGTTCCTGCTGTCCGTGGCATTGGGGATCATCACAGTCGTCGCATCCATTGTGTTGTGGACGGTGTTGGACACCATTGGCTTGTTCGACACGATCAACGCCTTTGTCAACGACATCCAAGGCCAGGAAGGCGGCACGCCCTTTGATGTTCTGAGCATTGCCTCCCTGGGGCAAGTGGCGTCATTCTCAACCATCGTCGCAGTCGTGAACGTCGTGCTCCTGACGACGCTTTCGGTGCTCTCGGCCTGGCTGTACAACATCTCCGCCACGCTTGTGGGCGGCATTGGCGTCACCTTGACTGACGACTAAGAGCAAAAAAAGCTGAAATGCTCCACAAATTCCTTGAATCGGCGGGTCCGGGCACCCCGTGGACCCGCCGATTTGGGACTTTGGGAATGTGTGGGGTAAAGTTTTATCTCGGCCCGCTGAGGGTCAATGAGGGCGTATAGCTCAGGCGGTTAGAGCGCTTCGCTGATAACGAAGAGGTCCCTGGTTCAAGTCCAGGTACGCCCACGGAACCTGCCGGTTCTCGTGGAAGGATGGTGCGCAGTGAAGAAGTTGCTAATTTTGGCCGCGGCTTTTGCTGGTGCAATATTCTTGAACAAGAAGTGGCGGAAATCCAAAGTTGTGAAGACAACGTGGAGCAGGGCAACTGATTCAGTAAATTGAATCTTTTGGTTTTGTTTCATATATACTGAATCAGCCTCATGGGGGCATGGCGCAATTGGTAGCGCACCTGCTTTGCAAGCAGGGGGTTCGGGGTTCGAGTCCCCGTGCCTCCACCATGAAGAACGATCCTGGTCTCCGGACCAGGATCGTTTTTTTGTTTTCCCCGCGCACCCGCCCACGGCTGTGGGGGGGGTAGCGGCCGGGCCGGGCTGCCGGCCACCGTGCCGGCCGCTGCCCGTGGTGTCCTACGCTTGGACCGTGATAATTCTTCTGGCCGTCGTGGGCATCCTGGGTGTTTCAGCTTCGGGGCCAATCATGGCTGCAACGATGGCGCCGGCCCTGACGATCGCGCTGTGGCGCAACGTTTTCGGTGCGGTTGCGCTGGGGATTCCCTCGCTCGTGCGGAATCCACGCCCATTTGTCTCGTTGACCCGCCGGGAAGCGAAATACACGGCCATCGCCGCAACCGCCCTGGCCCTGCATTTCGCGTGCTTTGTGACGTCGGTGAAGCTGACGAGCGTGGCGGCGGCCACGGCCCTCGTCTGCCTGCAGGCAGCGTGGATAGCATTGTTCCAGTGGGTGCGGGGCGCCAGGCCCTCCACGCCCGTCCTGCTGGGCTTGGGGACGGCGCTGGCCGGCGTTGAGGTGATTACCGGGTTCGACATGGGAATCTCTCCCGAGTCCCTGCTGGGAGACCTTCTCGCGGTGGCCGGTGGAGTTCTGGCAGCCGTTTACACCCTTGCCGGTTCCAAGGCGCGCAAGAGCCTGTCAACAAGTGTCTACTCAAGCCTTTGCTACTGCCTCTGTTCGGTGATTCTGCTGGCGCTGTGTTTCGCCTTCGGCCAGCCGCTGGTCAACATTCCTCCCGAAGCGTGGTGGGGCATTGTGGCCGTGACTGTGGTCGCACAGTTGTTCGGGCACACCATCTTCAACCACCTCCTGGCCACCATTTCCCCGCTCGTGGTGTCAATGATGATTTTGGTTGAAATTCCGGGCGCCGCGCTGCTGGCCGGATACTTTCTCGGCCAAATATTGCCGGGTGGGACCTATGCAGGACTGGCACTGATCCTTGCGGGCCTGGCCATTGTTGTTCTCCGCCAAGGACGCAGCGGCGTCAAACTGCGTGGGAACGGTACTTAAACGAAAGTGGGGCCGGGATCACTGAATGATCCCGGCCCCACTTCAACATGTGGTGCACATTGCGGCAGCTGGTTGCCCAGCGCTGCGGTTACTTCCTGGGTTCTGTCGGCTTCGGCTTGGGTGCCGCATCGTTCACAGCGTGGACAACAGCGTCCTTGGCATCCTTCACGGCCTCCTTGGCGTCGTCAGCGGCACTGGAGAGATCCTCCTTGGCCTCAGAAACGTGCTTTGAAGCGGGCTTCGGCACAGCCTGTGAAACCCTTTCGGAAACAGCAGCCGCGGTTTCCTTCGCCTTCTCGGCCACAGCGTCGGCTTCCTTCTCAGCGGTCTTGGGTGCGCCGCCGTCCGCGGGAACCGGTGCAGGGACCGAAACCGGAGCCTGGGGCGTGGGGGCTGGCGTCTTCCAAGGGTCGGCCACGGGCTTGGACGCCTTCCAGACGGCGACACCGGCAGCAGTTGCCGCCACCACAATACCAACCACAATCCAACCCTTGCCGGACTTCTTGTCCTTCTTGGCAGCCTTTTTCAGCTCGGCGGCAAATTTCTTGGCGGCCTCGGACGCAGCCTTTTCAGCCTTGGCCAAGGCCTTCTTGTTGCCTGTCAGCTTCGCGGCCGCAATCTCCACCTGATGTGACACCCTGGATTTTTCCAGTGCAACTTCGACGGCGTGGGCGGCGTCCCCGAGCTTGCCGGAAACCAGCGGGATGTAGCCGCCGACGACCTTGTCCTTCGCGGAGGTAATCGCCGGGCCGGCTTTGCCCAAGGCTTCCTGGATGTGGGGTGTCGCCTCATCAACGGCATCTGAAATTCTTGGTGCCAACTTCTCAAGCCCTTCCTGCAACCTCGGCGTCACGGCAGCAACGCCGTCGGCCGTGTACTGGGCAGCCTTGCGAAGGCTGTCCTGAACGAGGGGCGAGGCATGCTCGATGCCCCTTTCAATGCGCGGAACAGCCCAGCCAAGCGCTGCCTCCACACGGGGGGCGGTCCAGTCCTTGGCGCTTTCCACATGGGGAGCAGCCCAGTCCTTTGCGTTGTCCACACCGGTATTGAGTGAGTCTTCCAAACCTTGGGTTAAGCGGTCAACCTTCTTCACGTTTCCTCCATATGTCAGCAGTTTCATGTTTTAGCCTACGTCCCCGACCGCGCTCTTGCTATCATTGCCAGTTCGCCCGGCGCGGAATGGGTGTTCTTGTCAGAAGTTTCCCACCTTGGCATGGCAGAATATCGCCATGACTGCTATTCCAACTGCAAAAGCAACTATCAGCACCAGCCTTGGCGACATCGTGGTAAACCTCTTTGGTAACCACGCCCCCAAGACAGTGGCCAACTTTGTTGGCCTGGCGACCGGATCCATTGAATGGACACACCCGGCCACCGGTGAAAAAACCAACGCCCCGCTGTACAACGGCACCATTTTCCACCGCATCATCAAAGACTTCATGATCCAGGCCGGCGACCCGCTGGGCCGTGGAATTGGCGGCCCCGGCTTCCAGTTTGACGACGAGATCAACCCCGACCTGAACTTCAACGACCCCTACAAGTTCGCCATGGCCAACGCCGGCATCCAGGGCGGCCGCGGCACGAACGGTTCACAGTTCTTCATCACCACGGTGAACACCAGCTGGCTGCAGGGCAAGCACACAATCTTCGGTGAGGTCGCCGATGAGGCGTCACGCACCGTTGTGGACTCCATCGAGGGCGTGGCAACCGGTGCAGGCGACAAGCCGCGTGAAGATGTTGTCATCAACTCCGTCACCGTTGAGCAGCTCTAACCAACACTTCTTTTAGTTTTCAGGGCTTTGGCCGCTGGTTCCGATTGGACCCGGCGGCCAAAGCCTTCCTTATATTCTTCCCTTTAGGACCCACTCCATGAGTTCTGCATTCCCGGTCCAGGGATCCTCCACAGGAGCCCCTGTCTGCCCGCGCCACCCCGACCGTGTCTCCTACGTGAGCTGTCAGCGGTGTGGCAGGCCAACGTGCCCGGATTGCCAGCGCAGCGCGGCTGTGGGAATACAGTGTGTGGACTGCGTCCGTGAGGCGACAAAGTCGGTGCCTTCCCGGCGCACCTTGTTTGGCGGCGTTGCCCGTGCCGGCCGTCCCGTTGTCACAATCACGATGATGGCAATTTGTGTTGTGGCCTTCGCGCTGGATTGGGCGATCCCCAAGGACTTCATCTTTCAAAACTTTGCCTACGCTCCGTTCCTGACGGAGACGCAACCGTGGCGCATGCTCACCTCCGCGTTTCTGCATTCACCAAACCTCATGCACATTGCCTTCAACATGTATGCGCTGTGGATCTTGGGCAATGCGCTCGAATCTGCCTTTGGTCGAGTTCGCTTCCTCGCTGTTTATCTTGTCAGCGCATTTGCCGGGTCCGTGGGGGTCCTGCTGCTCTCGCCCATCGACACCGTTGTCGTTGGTGCCTCTGGAGCGGTCTTCGGCTTGTTTGGCGCACTGTTTGTGGTGCAGAAGAAACGTGGCGGGGACTTGCGGCAAATTCTGGTGCTGTTGGCCATCAACGCTGCCATTGGGTTCGTGATCCCGAACATTGCGTGGCAGGCACATCTTGGTGGCCTGATCGCCGGCGCCCTCTGCACGGCAGCCATTGCCTACGCGCCGGCCAAGAACCGCAACCTGGTCCAGTGGGGTGGAATTGCGGCAGTCGCGGTGCTCCTGGTTGGCCTGACGCTGTACAAGGTCTCAACCTTCCCCTTTTAGCTTCATCCATGTCTGGCTAACCGCTAACTGCCAACTGGCGGGGCCACACATAGGGCGCAGAGACTACGGCTTGAGCTGGCGATAGTCGCCGCCGTAGTGGAGCAGCGGTGAGAGGTCTTTTTTCCAGGGTGCGTCCTCACCCATGGAAACCACCGACCCCACCACCAGCAGATGCGTTGCTGCCTCGTGGATGGCAGTGGTTTGGACTTCAAAAAAAGCCAGTGCCCCTGCAATTACTGCATTGCCTGTGAGTGGCCCGCGCCTAAAATCTATCTGATTGAGAAGCCCCTCCACTGGCGTTCCAGGACTGGCGAGCCAATTTGCCTGGGGCTTCTGGTCAGCTGTTAGAAGCGACAACGCCCAGGATCCCGACTCCGCCACGGCCAGCGCAATCCTGGATTCTGAATAGAGGCTGACCAGCAATGTCGGAGGGTCGTAGGACACTGACAAGTAGGCACTGACGGTGGCTGCGTAGTCGCGGTTGCGAATTCTCGTGCTAATGATGGCCACTCCGCTGGCCTGTTCGGCCCCGAGCCGGCGAAATTCGTCGATCTGGTCCTGTGTCGGACCCTGTGGGAAAACCCTGCGTATATCAAGGGTGTCAGCTAGTTCCATGACCTCATCGTCGCACGTATTCACAGTTGTCCACAGCACTGTCCACATGTGGGTATAACTTACAGAGCTGTAGTTCTAGTATGTGAAAAGTAGTCGTACAAGGGGTTGTCCCCAAGGTTATGCACACTGGGTATAAGTTACACACATGTAATTCCACAGCTGTGGATTACTTTCTGACGGTCTTCTTGCCGTGGTTCAGCGAAAATGGACCCAAAGTTATCCACTCCTGTGGATAACTTTGTGAACAACTCGGGACAACTACGGCTTCGAAGATGGGTTGTGGACAGTTCGAATAAGTTATCAACCCCGGTGGACAAGTCTGTGGGTTGTGGGAAAAAGTTATCCACAGTGTGGAGAACCTTGGGGACAATAACATATATTGCGGTGCCGTGGTGCGCTTTTCAGGTTCTCGTTTTGGATGTCACCGTTCTCAGCGTCGTGTCACCTGTCGCCGCATTGTCAGGGCCCTTGTTCAGGGTCAAAAGAGTTCGTGCGATGTTGCATTGGGTAGCTGGCTGGATGCTTTGGCTGCGAGGAATGGACAAGTGGATTCTTTGGTGGTCGGGGTTCGTGCCCGTGAGAAGTTCGCACAGCAAGTCGTTCGATTTGCTGTACTTGGCCGTGATGTGAATGGCTTTGCCCTAACCGTCGATCGTGGGGAACGGGTAGCACGTTTGGAGATGCTCGCCTTGGAACTGTACTCATCAGGTCGAGGCGGTGGCCGTGCCCTTTTGTCCGATGCTTTACTAAAGGCCGAAGAGAGTGGTTACACACGGTTCGAGTTGCAGGTGCGAGAAGGAAACACCAGGGCGATCCGCTTGAACGAGTCAGTTGGGATGACGCAAGCAGGCCTCAGAGAGGATCGTTCGCTCGGTGGTTTGCCCATGCTGACTCTGGCGTGTTCCTTGGTCTAGTTCGAATCCGAGGAAAGTGACCTGAAACTGGGAATCTCAGTGTCCACAGGCCGGGCATAGCCGCAGGTCAGGGCGCTCCACTGATGAAAGCGAGTTTGGGATCCTACAGTTTTGCAGGATGGAATTCTGCGCGCCACCGGTCGCATATTGGCGCTTGAATGTCACGGCTGGTCGCAACACCGGTGGTTGACAGTTCCCAGCGCTTTCAGAGGGGCGCCGTTCGTGACGTTTTCGGTGTGGATCCTCCTAATGGTGAGCCGGGCGCTTTGCATCTGCCACCCAGGTCAAGGGATCTCCAAGTGGCCTGCGGAGCACACGTTGGAACACCGCTCGGGCCCAACCATGCGCGCCGTGAAGGGGGTCAGCCGTGCGGACTGCCACCGGGACCAACTGCATATCTGCCGGCGACCTCAGCACTGCCGGCCAACAACTGTTCGACTGTTCGACGTCGTGAGCGTTGGCGTGGGAGCTGTGCCTGGCGAGCAGCTGATTCTCCCCTAATTCGTCCGTTCCATCGACACAACCCCGTTGCATCCATACACTGAAGATAGTTTTAGCTGACTGAGTCAACGCAGCGTGTGGCTGGCCGGGCGCTGCGGTTGGTGCGTAAGCCGGGCAGGCTGGGCCGGTGCTCAATGAAATGAGGATGCGTGGCCCGCCGGGCAAATGTTGGGGATATTGTTAGGAAGCTGACTGGCAGCTCCTCGCGGGGGGTGCTTATTGTCGGCTCCCGCGGTGCCGGAAAGACTTGGATGCTGGGTCAAATCCGAGCCGCGCTGGGCCCGGAGGCCGTCACGATCAGGCTGTCCGCAAGCAAGGCACTGGCAGCAATTCCCTTTGGCGCCGTCAACGCACGAGTAGGCGTGAATCTGGTCCGCAGCAATGACCACTACGAGGTGCTCAACGGTTTGCTGGATCAAATCCACACGGCCGCAACGAGTTCACACGGCGTGTTCCTGATGGTGGACAACGCTGAATATCTGGACAGTCAAAGTGCGTCCATCATCATGCAGGTGGTCATGTCCTCAGAAGCGAAATTGATCTTGGTGGACCAGCCCGGCAGCCACAACACCTACTTGCGCGAACTGTGGCGAGACGGGCACCTGGCGCGTTTCGAATTGGCGCCGCTGCAATCCGAAGACATACAAGAATTTCTTGAGGAGATTCTGGGTGGAAAGGTGGCCCTTTCTGCCGCCAGCTACCTGGCCAGCCGCTCGGCAGGGAACCCGCTGGTGCTCCATGGGTTGGTGGCCGGCGCACAGGAGGAGGGTTCCCTTCGCAAGCTCAACAATGTGTGGATCCTCGATCATCCAGCCGGCCGGCTGGGAGCTGAGTCCTGGGAATTCCTGCAGATGGATCTGGACCACCAGACGGATGAAACCCGCCGGATCGTTGAAATTCTCGCGCTTGCAGGCTCACTGCCGCTGGACGTCATGCTTGATTTGGCCAGTCCGGAGATAATTGACGAGATTCAACAGCGGGAACTTGTTGAAATCGTTCCCGGCCCGGCGTTGACCATGCGCCTTTCCCGCCCTGCCATGGCGGCTGCAATCCGGACAATGGTTCCTATCGGGCGCAGCAGGCGGTTCCTGGCTGAAGTCTCGAAACTCCTGCCCACCGTGGATCACTCCGACCCTGAAACAATCATCAATTTCACCCGGTGGGCACTGGACTGCGGACTGCCCGTCGATGAAGATCGCATCTTGGAAGCGACAGTGTGGGCAAACCAACTGATGCGTCCGCGCGAGGCTTTGCAATTCAGCGGCAGCGGTGTGGGTGAAGTCCACGAGGCAGCTTTGCTGGCTGAGCGTTCGATTGCCCTGCTGAACCAAAATTCTGTGGACGAGGCACGAAGCCTTGCCCTGCATGCGCTTGATTTGGCAGCACTCCCGCAGGTTGCCGCCAGGGCACTGCGCGCCGTGCAATTGACCCACTTGGCCGAAGTGGATTACCAGACCCACTTCGAAGAGGCAGCCGCCCGGTATGAAAGCCGGTTTGGCCCGGCTGTCCTCAACGATGCCTCCACGAGGGCAGAGGTTGATGTGTTGATCGTGTACGCCATCAATGCTGTTTCCCTGGGCAACGTGGAGAGCGCCGTAGAGGGCATCAAAGCACTTTTAAAACATCCACTGACTGGCAATGTTGCTGACCAGGTCCTCATAAAGTCACTGTATGTTGAGGTGCTCAGCGCCACCGGAAAAATGAGCGCGGCGGTTGCGCTGGCCATGGAAGTCATTGCAGCACTGGAAAGCCCCGATGGGTTCCCGCGTCCGGACATTGCAATTTTGGCCTACACCCGATCTGTCGCGGCACTCATTTACGACGGCGCCTGGGCGCATGTGCGCGCGGCCCTGGAGCCGGCAACATTCATCAATCCTGACCTCATGCTGTACTCCGGAGGGTTGCGGGACTTGGCCGCGGCCATGATGCAGGTTCGGCGGGGCCATATCGAAGAAGCATTGACGGCATTGGAGTCTGCTGCGGGTGCTCTCAATGACTACGATCCCTGGTCGGTTCTGCCCACAGCCCTGGGCCTGCAGGCCTACTGCCTGGTTATGCGCGGTGACCTGCCGGGGTCACAGGACAGCCTGACGCAGCTGTCATCGGTAAGCCGCCGCAGCGGCAAGTTCTATGAATTGGAGGGCGCGGCCTACGCCGCTGCCGCCCAGTTCATGACCGGGCAGTCGGAATTGGGTTTGGCCCGGCTGCGAAGCTTGCGGCGGGACTGCCAGGGGCAGGGCTACCTTGGCATTGAGCTGACAGTCCTGTCCCTGATGGTGCGCGTTGGTGACGCAGCCGCGATTGTCAGGTTGGCCGAGGTTGCGGAACTATTGGAGTCCAGCAGCCGGGAGTTCTTTGTTGAATGGTCCAAGGCGATGCGCTCCCAGGATGCCGCAAGTCTTGACCATGCCAGCGCAACTGCCATGGACTACGGCTTTGAGCTTGTTGCCGTAGAGCTTGCCACGCATGCACTGAAGAAGTTCAATGACAACGGAAAAGTGCATAAGAGCCGCCAGTCAGCAAGCAAGGTCGTGGCCATGCGTGAACAAATGCCTGGGCTCGTGTCACCGGTATTCCAGGCCATTGACCAGCCGAAGATGACCCGGCGTGAACACCAAATTGCCCTGCTCGTGGCCCAAGGCGAATCCAACAGTTCCATTGCGTCACGGTTGAATGTTTCACTGCGCACCATTGAGGGCCACCTCTACAGGACGTTCATCAAGCTGGATATCCAATCCCGGGATCAATTGGCCGCCATGATGCCCCGGGAAGTTCGAAAAGAGGAACAGGGCGCTTACTACCCATGACAGGGCAGCATGTGGCCAGCGATGCTTGCACCACCACGAGTGAACGCCCCTGGGCCACTCGGAACGCAGGCATTCCAGTTCCACAGCCTGGACTGGCTCGATGAAGGCTTGATGTTCCTGGGAGCAAGCTGCCGTGGCAGCCCCCAACAGGGACGATGCTGTGTCGGACGCCAACATGCCATCGGGCCGTGGGGCGACCTGTCCAGAAGCCTGCAAGCGGCCTAGAATGAAAGGAAGGGCATCACCCATGCCAGCCAACCAGCTGAGCGGTTGTGGGGCCCTAGAAAGCAGGGCAGCACGATGTCCACACAAGATGAAGCCAACCGCGGCCGCTACATTCAGGGCCAGTACGGCAAATCGGGATCAGAACAAGGACACATGACCGGAGACCCGGAGGGTCGCTACGTTGAAGGCGACTACGGGGACGCGGGCACCGAGGATGCCGTTGAGAATGCCGACACCGGCAGATTCGTTGAGGCCGACTACGGCACTGCCGGTGATGTGGCAGGCCGGACTGCAGAAGGTCCCAAGGGCCGCTACGTGCAAAGTGAAGCGGGCGAAGACCGGAAAATAGCTGAAGAAAAAGGTGAGGACTAGCTGCGCCAGCGGGTAGTCATCATGAATCCTGCCAAGGCGATGGCAAAGCCAATGCCAATATTCCAGTTATGGATGTTGGGGATCGGGAACTTGCCGTCAGAGATGTAGTAGGTGATGATCCAAACCAGTCCCAGGAGCATCAAGGTCACCATGACCGGAAGAAACCAAACGGCGTTGGGCTGCTGTGTTTTGCTGGCAGGCGTTTCGGCCGGACCTTTTGTGGGGCGGCGACGCGATTTTGACTCTGGCACAGGAGCTCCTTGACATTGTGATCGTGCAAACGACGACTTCGTTGTGTGGACGGCCCGTTCATTATCCCTGATGAGGCTGGGTGAATTGTTCCTGGGTGGTGAACAGCCGGTATTGTTGACGTAATTCTAGCTGTCTTTAGAGCAGCCGCGGATTGCACGACATTGCCGCTCAACTTCAGTCAGGAGACCCGCGTGGTTCAATCGCCAAGCCATGCCGAAACAGCTGTGGGTGTGGACGAGCTGATCTCCGACAACGCGAAGGTGCACAACCAGAGCAGGCGTGCCGCTCGACGCCGCCGTGAGCAACGGCCCAAACAGGGTTTCTTTCGGACCTTGATCCAGGTCCTGGGCGAATTTCTCATAACCTGTGGGGTCATCCTGCTGTTGTTTGTGGTGTGGGAGCTGTGGTGGACAAATATTGAAGCCAATACGGCACAGCAGGCAGCGGTTTCGCAATTTGCCCAGGACTTCCAGGGTCCGGTGACTCCCCAGAATCCTGATGTTCCCACCGACTTTGGCCCGCCCGTGGTCATGGACGCCCCGGAAACGCCAAACACGGTGTTCGGCGTTGTGTATGTTCCCCGTTTTGGTGCAACATACAGCCGCCCACTCGTAGAGGGCGTGGCTCCGGCGCAGCTGGATACCCTGGGACTGGGCCGCTACGACAGTTCAACAATGCCCGGTGGCATCGGAAACTTTGCCATTGCCGGCCACAGGCAAACGCACGGCGCCGTATTGGATGCCATCCACACCCTGGTTCCCGGCGACAAGGTCTACGTCCAAACCAAGGACGGGTACTACACCTACGTTTTCCGCAACAACGAGATCGTGCTGCCCAATGACGGCGATGTCCTGTTGCCCGTGCCCACCCAGGCGGATGCCACTCCCACGGAAGGTTTCCTGACCATGACCAGCTGCAATCCACGGTTTGGTTCCGAGGAACGCATCATTGCCTACTCGGTCCTGGAATCATGGCAGCCGGCCAGTGCCGGCCCGCCAATGGCCATCGCCGACCAAGTTGCAGCAAACCAGAAAGGCTGACCATGTACGGCTGGATTTTTAGTCACCTGCCAGGGCCACTGTGGTTCCGCATTCTCACCACTTTGTTGTTTGTTGCGGCGGCAGTGCTTGTGTTGATGCAGTTCGTCTTCCCGTGGCTCTCCCAGTTCAATCCCCTGACAGATTCCACAATTGGCCGAGGAGCCTGAGATGTCGATTCGGATACTTGTCATAGACAACTACGACAGTTTTGTTTACACGCTGGTTGGCTATCTGCAGCAACTCGGTGCAGAAACCACAGTTGTGCGCAATGACGACGTCAACCTGGCTGAAGCCGTGGAGCTCGCCACTGCCCGTGACGGAGTTTTGGTGTCCCCCGGTCCCGGCACGCCTGCGGAGGCCGGCGTGTGCATCGAATTGATCAAATGGTGCGGGGAGCATGCCAAGCCGATGCTTGGCGTCTGTCTGGGGCATCAGGCGCTGGCAGAGGCCTACGGCGGCGTTGTCACGCATGCCGAGCAGCTCATGCACGGCAAGACCAGCGAGGTGCTGCACCACGGAACCAGCGTGTTTGCGCGACTGCCAAGCCCCATCACGGCCACCCGCTACCATTCACTGTCTGTGGTGCCGGCGAGCGTCCCCGAGATACTGGACGTTACTGCTGTGACGGCCGACGGCGCCATCATGGGTTTGGCGCACAAGAGCGCACCGTTGTGCGGGGTTCAGTTCCATCCGGAGTCTGTGCTGACCGAGGGCGGCTACGCCATGTTGGGCAACTGGCTTGAGTCCCTTGGACTGGTGGGCGCGGCCGGCCGGGCTGCAACGTTGAGCCCGCTCATCAACGGCTGACAGGCACGCCGCCGCCCACCACGCGGTAGATCGACAGTGTCACTCCTTGCCCGGCGCCGGCGACGCGGGCTTCTTTGTCGGAATGACAGGGGGCTTGAGGGTGGGAGTCGGCGTGGCGCTGGGTGTTGGTTTCACAGGCTCGGGAGGCGCCTTGGCCAAGGTCACCACAACAGTTGTCCGCTGTTCGACAGCCGTCCCGGCGGCAATCGACTGATTTGTCACCATGCCCGGGGTGACAACCGCATTCTCAGCTTCCTCAAACGTCACGCTCAAATTTGGTGACACAGCCTTCAAGGCAGTCTCAACAGTTGCCTTGACCGCATCGGGCTCCTTGGTCAAGTCGAACAAGGACGGCATCAAGACCTGGCCGGTGGAGATCTTCAGGGTGATTTCGGAGCCCACAGGTACTGTCTCACCGGGTGCCGGGTCTGTTGTAACAACGGAGCCCGCTGGGATCGACCCGTCGTTGACCATGACGTTGGAGTTGAATTTCAAGTCCAGGCCCCCGAGGTCAAACCGCACCTCTGACTCTGTCTTGCCAGCCAGCTCCTTGGGAATCGTCAGCTCTGACCGACCTTTTGACACAAATAATTCAATGGTCGAGCCGGGGTCAACAAACGCTCCCGCCTTCGGCGTCGTGCGGATTACCTCGCCGGCAGGTACTGACTCGGAAAATTCGACAGTGGGGTGCGGGACCATTCCCAAAGTTGTGAGCCGGAGCTCGGCACTGTCCCTGTTCTCACCGGCCAGGGCCGGAATAGTGATTTGCTGGACGGCGGCGGGCTTGGCATTGATCAAGTTGTAGCCGAGCACGGCACCACCGCCAAGAATAATGGCCACGAGCACAAACAAGGTGACCATCCAGGCCCTGCGTCGCCGTTTTTGGGCACGCGGCACATCGGCGGCCTCTACGAACACGGCGTCATCCGTGGTCAGGGCTCCCCCAGCCATGACTTTCGCCATGGCGCGGGTGGAGGGGCCGCCGTCGTCCGGGGTGCCAATCTGCCCAGGGCCAGTCTCGCCAGGACCAACGTCCCCTGTGACAGCCGCAGCCGTCGGGGTGGCCGGAACTACTACAGTCTCAGGGCTCGGAGTGCGGGAGACGCCGGGGCCGGGAGTGGGCATGACACCGCTGCTGGCGGCACGAAGGGCACGGCGGAAGGAGGCCGCATCCTGGAAGCGGTGTTGCCTGTCCTTTTGCAGGGCGCGCAGCAAGAGCGCGTCAAGGGCGGGTGTAAGTTCCGGGTTGAAGGTGCTGGGTTCGGGAGGCAGCTCACGCACATGCTGGTATGCCACGGAGACGGGGGAATCGCCGGTGAAGGGTGGCCGTCCGGCCAGCATTTCGTACAACAGGCAGGCGGCGGAGTAGAGGTCGCTGCGGGCGTCCACACTCTCGCCGCGGGCCTGCTCGGGTGAGAGATATTGCGCGGTGCCCATGACTGTCTGCGTCTGGGTCATGGTTGCCGCCGAATCCGACATGGACCGGGCAATGCCAAAATCCATGACCTTGACCTGTCCCAGGACACCGTGCTCGTCCTCGGTGACCATGACGTTCGCCGGCTTGATGTCGCGATGCACTATGCCGGAGCGGTGGCTGTAATCGAGTGCCGAGAGTATGCCCGTGGTGTATTCGATGGCCTGCTCGACGCTGATGTCCTTGCTGCGAATCAAGTCCCGCAACGTCTTGCCGTGGACGTATTCCATGACGATGTACGGCAGATGCGCACTGTCGCGGAGCTGCTCCTTCGTGACATGCTCGCCGGTGTCGTAGACGGCAACTATTGACGGATGGTTCAACCCCGCCACGGCCTGGGCTTCACGTCGGAAGCGGGCCTGCAGGTGCGAATCGCGGGCCACGTCGGCACGCAGCAGCTTGATGGCCACGGAACGGCCAAGGCGGATGTCCTGGGCCTTGTAGACGTCGGCCATGCCGCCGCGGCCCAGGAGTTCCCCAATCTCATACCTGTCGTTAAGGACGCGTGGAACACTCATGGGAACCTGTTTGTCCTTTCAATGGGTGGGAATGTGGGGCGGGAATTTGCAACTACGGGGCCTTTGGTTTTTCCGGAATAGCCGGTGCAGCCGGGGTCGGCGCGCCTTCGGCAGCTGCAGACTCGCTCGGCTCGGGAGTTGGCTCCGGAGTTGGCTCGGGACCGGTGGAGACGTAATAGGCCACTGTGGACCCTGTCTCAACCTGGGTTCCCGCGGTGGGGTCGGTGCGAATGACGAGGCCCTTGGCCACCGAGGACGAGGGCTCCTCGACCCGGTTGGGGATGAAGCCTGCGGCGACAAGTGCCTGGTCGTAAGCATTGCCTTCCTGGCCGACGGAGGACGGAACAGCTGTTGTCTCGGCGCCCTTTGAAACGGTGACGTTGACACTGTCCCCGACATGGAGGCCTGCAACAGGAGTAACATCCGTGACGATCCCCTCCGGCGCCGTGGCGTCGAATTCGTCTACGCGGTTGGGCACCAAACCCTTGGCTGTTATTTCCGCGGCCACAATTTCATATGTTTGTCCACGAAGGCTGTCGCGATTCAGGGTAATCTCCACCGGTGCTTCGGTCGTCGGTTCCGGGGTCTCGGTCGGTGTGGGGGCCGTTGAAGTCGTCGTGGGCGGGGCAGTAATGCTGGGACTGTTGGACTCGGTGGGCGAGGGTGTCCCGCCAAAGAGGCCCAGGCCTTGCATCAATAAGGCACCCACGGCGAAGAGCAGCAGGATCAGCAGGCCCACCATCGGCCAGGTCCAAGGGCTGCGGCCCTTCTTGGCAGGCGCGTCAGGAGGCGTCCCGTCGTCTTCGGGTGCAAGCTCGTGTTCGTCGCTCTCAGCTTGCCATGCCCGCTCGGCCCCGAGCATTTCAGACCGGGTTGGCTGCGCGGCGGCCGGCTGGACGTCATCCATGACGGTGGGAAGGGCCGTGGTTGACGGCTCGGCAACATCGCCGACCACGGAGGTGGCGGCCGTGGCACTGATGTCGACAGGTGCCGTAATGGGGCCGGTGGTTGCCTCAAAGAGCAGCATGCCCGGGACGGCCGCGTGGGCGGCCTTGACGTTGCCGACGCGAATGGCCTCGGCAGCCTCGGCCAGCTTCAATGCGTTTGCGGGCCGGCTGCCTGGTTCCTTGGCCAGCATCGACATCAACAAGGCGCGCACGGGCGTCGGCAGTGTGTCAGGCAGCGGCGGCGGGGCATCGTTGACCTGTGCCAGGGCAATCGCAATTTGGGATTCACCGGAGAACGGGCGGTGCCCGGTGATGCACTCATAACCAATAATGCCAAGGGAATATATGTCGCTTGCCCCGGTGGCGATCTGCCCTGTTGCCTGTTCCGGAGCCAGGTACTGGGCCGTGCCCATGACCTGTCCTGTTTGGGTCAGCGGCACCTGGTCGGCAAGGCGGGCAATGCCGAAGTCCGTGATCTTCACCTTGCCACCGGGCATGATGAGCAAATTTCCAGGCTTGACGTCACGGTGCACGAGGCCTTGGGCGTGCGCCACGGCCAAGGCGCGCGCGGTCTGGGCGATCATGGACAGCGTCCAGTCGGCGGAAAGTACATGCTCGCGTTCGATCAAGGCTGAAAGTGGCTCACCGGGGACCAGTTCCATGACCAAATACGCTGAGCCATCCTCTTCGCCGTAGTCAAAGACGTTGGCAATGCCTTCGTGGTTGAGTAAGGCGGTGTGCTTGGCCTCGGCCCTGAACCGCGCCCGGAAACCAGGATCCCCTGTGTATTCGTCCTTGAGGATCTTGATGGCAACAATCCGGCCCAGGACCAGATCCTGTGCCCTCCATACCTCGCCCATGCCGCCGATGGCAATGCGTGATGTGAGTTGGAACCTGCCGCCTAAGGTGATACCAGAAATAGGCCTCACTTGTTCAACACCGCCTTGAAGAGTTTGCTTGCATTGGGACTTGTCAATTCTGCTCCGGTGGCAACATCCACATTTGGCATGACGATGCTGACCACCACCTCCGGGTCGTTCGCCGGTGCAAAGCCGGTAAACACGGAGTTGTTCAATCCATCCCCGAGTTCGGCGGTTCCTGTTTTGCCTGCCACCTGAACACCAGGCACGGCTGCTGCCGAGGCGATGCCGTTGTCAACCACACTGACCATCCATTCGGTAATTTGTGCTGCGATTTCAGGCGTTGTCGACTGGCGCAGGACCTCGGGGGTGAGGCTGGATACTGTCTTGAGATCCGGGGTGCGGATGGTTTTCACCAGATTGGGTGCCATCTGCTTGCCGCCATTGGCAATGGCGGCGGTCATCATGGCGATTTGCAGAGGTGACGCCAAAACATCGCGCTGGCCGATGGCACTTTGCGCCAACGCCGGGGCATCCAGTTCACCCTTGCTGCCGGGGAATCGGCTGTCGACGACTGAATCGGGGAACGTCAGCGACTTGTCATTGAAGCCGAATTTCTCCGCCTGGGCGGTGATGGCGTCCTGTCCCAGATCCAGCGCAATGCTGGCAAAGGGCGTGTTGCAGGAGTTCTCGAGGGCAAAGGCAAATGATGCCTTGTCCTGCGTGTAGCACTGGCCGTTGGCATAGTTGGGCAGGGTGTAATCGATGCCCGGGAAGGTCATCGCGGCCGGGTTGGGAAGGATGCTGTCTTTGGTATATTTGCCGGATTCAAGGGCTGCGGCCGTGTCAACGATCTTGAAGACTGACCCGGGCGCGTACAGCTGCTTGTAGGCTGACGAGCCGAACAGGTTGATTCCGGGGATGGCGACGAGTTCTGCCATGGATGCCTCGAAGGCCGCCCTGTCGTGGGTGGCCATCAAGTTGGTGTCATAGGAGGGCTTGGAGACCATGGCAATGATCGCGCCGGTTTTGGGATTCATTACGACTATGGAGCCGCCCACATCATCCGGGATCATGTCGTAGGCCAGCTGCTGAATCTTTGAGTCGATGGTCAGTTCAACCGACCGGCCCTGCGGCTGCGCGCCGGTGAAAGTCTGGGCAATGCGGTCGAACAAGGCATCATCCGAGTTTCCAGTGAGTTCGTCGCGCATAACGGATTCGACACCGTGCTGTCCGGAGAACTTGCTGAAGAATCCAGTCAGGCCGGCGTAGAGCAACGGGTCGTTGTATTGGCGCTGGAACTTGCAGTCGGTGTTGGTGGAAACAGACTCGGCGATGGCCTGGCCATCAACAAGAATTGGCCCGCGATCGCTGCAGAAGCTCTTCACCAACTGTCGCTGGTTGTTGGGGTTGGCGTTGAGTGAGTCCACGGCGAAGAACTGCACGTAGGAGATGGAACCGAATAGCAGCGCAAACAAAGCGATCGCCACTATCCAGGAATTGCGGATGGCCTGGTTCATGGAGCTGGCACCTCCTTTTGTTGCTTGTCGATGTGGGGCTTGGTATCGCTGGGGGTGGTCGCTGCGGACACGTCAATGGGGCGTCGGGCGGCATCGGAAATTTTGAGGATCAAGGCAACAATGATCCAGTTGGCCAACAGGGACGAACCGCCGGCGGCCAGGAACGGGGTTGTGAGGCCTGTCAGGGGGATGAGGCGGGTGACCCCGCCGATGATGATGAAACACTGCAGGGCAACCGCAAATGCCAGTCCCACTGCGAGAAGTTTTCCGAAGGCATCCCTTGTTCCCAGTGCCGCGCGGAAACCGCGGGCAACCAGAAGGGCATACAGGCACAGGACCGCAAAGAGTCCAATTAAGCCGAGCTCTTCGCCGATGACGGCAATGATCATGTCGCTGTTGGCCACCGGCAGTTCTTCGGGTGACCCCTGGCCAAGGCCGGTGCCGATCAGGCCACCATTTGCCAGGCCAAACAACCCTTCCACGACTTGGAAACTGCCGAAGTCGGCCCCAATGTAGGCCGGGTCAAAGGCGTTGACCCACACGTCAATGCGCCGGGCCACATGCGGGAATATCTGGTAGGCGGCCACTCCGCCAACGGCGATGAGACCCACGCCAATGATGATCCAGCTGACACGGCTCGTGGCCACATAGATCATGACCATGAACAAGCCAAAGAACAGGATGGATGAACCGAGGTCGCGCTGGAACACCAGCACGCCCACACTGGCCAGCCAGGCAACGATCATGGGCGCCAAGTCCCGGGCACGGGGCAGCTGCAGCCGGCCGATTTTCTTGCCAGCCAGCAGGATCAAGTCCCGGTTGGACGAAAGATATCCGGCAAAGAATATTGCCAGGGTGATTTTAGCGATTTCACCGGGCTGGAAAGAGAAGGGGCCGACGGAAATCCAGACCGTGGCGCCATTGACGCTGCCGGCACCGATGAACGGCAGCAGGGGCAGGATCAACAGGATGACTGAGACCAGAAGTGAAATGTAGGTGTAGCGGCGCAGGATCCTGTGGTCCCGCAGGAACCAGATCACGGCAATGGCGCACACCACGGCCAGAGAAGTCCACATCCATTGGCGCGACGCAGCGGTGTCGTCGAAGGTGATGTCCAGGCGGTGGATGACTGCCAAGCCAAGGCCGTTGAGCGCCACGACAACCGGTAATATGACCGGATCGGCATATTTTGCCTTGAAGCGCAGAACTACGTGGAAACCGATGGCGAGGACGGCCAAAATGCCCATCTGGGTGAAAAAATCGTTGTCAAACGTGCGACCCAGGTTCAAGTTCACCAGCGCGGTTGCCATGGCGGACATGCCGAGGGCCAACACCAGCAGGAGCAGCTCGGTGTTGCGTCGGGGCTTTGCCACTGTCAGCAGTTGGCTCATTTTCCACCTCCGGGAATGCAGGTTGGTTCTGCCGCCGGTGTCGCCGGGCCTGCCGTCCCGGAAGCAGTGCTGCTTGGCACGGGGCTTGGCTTCGGCGACGCACTGGCTGTTGCAGGCGCAGGTGCGGTGGGAGTGCTTGTTGGTGAGCCGGTGGTTGAAGGCTTGTTGCTGGGCTTGGGCACAAGATCGCATGGCGGCAAGCTGGTTCCAGTGCCCAGCTGCAGATCGCTGATGATTTGTTCAGCATGGCTGAGAGTGGAGGCCGGCACGGTCTTTGCCACTAGTTGTTGTGAGTAGTCAGGCAGGGATTCAACAACAACATCGGTTTCCCGGTAGACATGGGACAGGGAAATCGGACCCAAGGACTGTGAAACACCTTGGAAAATGGTCACATTTCCCTGCGAGGCACCCACGAAATATTGTGTCTGGGTCCAGGCGTAAGCCGCCCAGCAGCCCACCACGATCACGATGGCCGTCAGGGCACCCACAATTGCCAGCACCCATGGGCGTTGGCGCAGTCGAGGCAGGGACAGATCGGTGTCTTCCACAATTGTGGACTCGGGGCTGGTTTTGTGGGTCAAGACGGTTGCGGCGCGCTTTGTAGCGGGTTGCCTTGCCAGAAGCGGGATCTTCCCCTCGGCATTGGCTGTCAAGGCCGCACCAACCAACTCGTGTTGACGCGAGGCAAGCTCTTGGCGGATCACAGACTCCCGAATATGCGCGTCAAGCGCTTCGGAGTCATCACCGTCAACCGGAGCATCGTCTGCTTCGCCATCGTCAACTGGGTGCGCACCGCCGGTGGTGGCGGGGGCAGGGGCAACCATCGCTCCGTCGTCGGGCTTGGGTAAATCGGTGGTGGCATCGCGGACAGGAGCACTGGTGTCGCTGTCCGTGGCTTCAGAGGCAGGTGCATCACCGTCGCGGTCCGCGGTCTCGTGCGCTTCAACAGCGGGGTGCAACGGCGGCAGATCAGGCTCGTTCGAGACGGGGGCGGCAGCTCTAATGGCGTCGAGGGACGCTGTCGGGGTTTCGTCGGGGATGGCTTCGACGATGTCGAAGAGCAGGACGGTGACGTTGTCGGGAGAGCCCGCTGCCAACGTCAAGTCGATGAGGGTGTCGGCGGCCTTGGCGAGGGACTTTGTATGCCGGACGACCTCTTCGATCATTTCGTGCCGGACAAAGTTCAATCCGTCGGAGCACAGCAGCCAGCGCTCACCGGGAACGGCATCGAAATACTTCAAGTCCAGTTCGGGCGAGGCATCAACGTCGCCCAGCACGCGCATCAAAACATTCTTGTGCGGGTGGACCTCAGCTTCTGCCTCGGTCATGCGGCCCTCATCGATCATCCGCTGGACGAAAGTGTGGTCGTTGCTCATCTGCTCGAAGACGCCATCCTTGAGCCGGTAGGCGCGTGAATCGCCAATGTGCGCGAAGGCCAGACGGTTGCCGGAGAGCAGCAGGGCAGTAACCGTGGTGCCCATGCCGGCTAATTTAGGATTGAAGTGGACGAGTTCGGAGAGCAGGGAGTTGGCGCTCTGGATCTCGTCGGCGAGGTGGGCCCCGGCGTCGTCATTGTGGTGGTTGTGGTCCAAATGGACCAGGTCAAGGACAGTGGAGGCACTGGCAACGTCCCCGCCTGCGTGGCCACCCATGCCATCTGCAACAACGGCCAAATACTGGCCGGCGTAGGCGGAGTCATCATTTTTTGCCCTGACCATGCCCACATGCGATCTGGCGGCATAACTCAGGGTCAGCGGGTATTCGGCCATGCTCACGGCCTCAATTCGATGACCGTTTTGCCGATCCGCACAGGAACCCCCAGTTCCACAGGCAGGGCGCGCGTCAAAGCGTTGCCCCCCAGGAACGTTCCGTTGGTGGAGCCCAAATCTTCAATAAACCAGCGGGTGCCTTGCGGGAAGAGACGGGCATGGCGGCCGGAGGCATAGTCGTCCTCAAGCACCAGATTCGCTTCCTGGGCCCGTCCAAGCAGGATGGGCGTGCCGGCAAGTTCCAAAGTGGTTCCTGCCAGTGGGCCTTCGGTCACAACGAGTTGGCGTGCCTGCACCTTTGCGGGCGGCGCCTCTTCAACCAATTCCGGGTGCTTTCGCGCCTGTCGGGCTGTGGGGGCACCCACTTTGGCCTTGTGGCCAATGACAAGGTCGCGGCGCATGGCGGCCACGACGCTGAACACCATGATCCACATCAGGACCAGGAAGCCGAAGCGCAAAATTGTGACTACAAGGCTCAGATCATTCATCGCCTGCCACCGCTTCGTACCGGCAATATGCGGAATGTGATCTGTGTGCGTCCCATGGTGATAGCCGATCCGTCGCGCAGCTCGGTGGAGCCCTGAACCCGATGGCCGTCCACGTAGCTGCCATTCGTGGAACCAAGGTCAACGGCCGCGCTGCTACCGTTTTGGGTGCGAATTTCCAGGTGCTTTCGTGAAACGCCTGTGTCGTCAATCAAAATGTCAGCTTCCGAGGAACGGCCCAAGATAATGGAGGAAGCGTTCAGTGAATAGCGTTGTCCGTCAATGTCGAGCACCGGCTGGCCCTGTTTAGTTCCGGTCTTGGCGGGCGACGGCGCGGGCTGGCGTTTGTAGACCGGCGCAGGCTGTGCCGGTGGTGCTTGGGTGCCGGGACCCTTGCTGGGTTTGGCCGGCGGCCGCGAGGGGGCCTGTGCCGAAGCATCTTGGGCAGGGGCGCCGGATTCCTTCTCGGTGGACGAAACGACTTCAAATTGTCCTGGTCGCAGCTCTTCGTGGTGATTGAAGGCAACACGAACGGGTCCCTGCAAAACATAGCCCTGGCTGCGGGAGTGGTTGATGACCACGTCGCACAATTCTTCTGCGAGGGTGACGCCCCATGTACGGGCGCGCTCAAAGTCTGCATCGCCCAATTGCAAGTTGAAAACGTTGGGGGCCAATGTTCGCCCGGCGTCCAAGGTCATGGCCTTGTCGTCGAGTTCCCTGCGGAGCGCGTTGGCCATCTCCACAGGCTGAAGTGTTTTGGAGCCGAGGGAGAATGCGCCGCGAACTGCCTTTTCAATGCCTTTTTCAACGTTGTCAAACAATCCCATGTGCTCTCCTCTCCTTTGGTGTCGTTGCAGCAATGCTGCAACGGAAACTATTGTGGCAGCCACCCCTTGGAGGGCGCTGACTCTCAGCTGGCCGCGCCGCGGACAACCATGTTCAGAGTCGATACTACTGCCGGAGTCTTTGAATATACCTATTAGTTGGGTCGGATGTGGCAAATTTCCTACCTGGGTAGGGGAAGGCATGCGCCCCTGCGTTGCAGCCGAGATCCGCATGATCTGGCGCATTTTCCGGCTTTCAGGATGCCTCGCAGAGGGGTTTGGGGATGTGTTGAGGAGCTCGTTTAGGTAAAACGGCAAAGTGTCCTATATGCTTGATCTCGCTGTTCCACTGAATGTTGAAAATTACTTCGACAGGCTAGTGAAGCATTGAAACGAAAAAAACGCGCGAGTGGCGGAACGGCAGACGCGCTGGCTTCAGGTGCCAGTGTCCGAAAGGGCGTGGGGGTTCAAATCCCCCCTCGCGCACGTTTTTGAAAGATCCCCGGTGGAACCCATGGTTCCGCCGGGGATCTTTTGTTTGCCCATGCGTTCGGCCGCCGTTGACCGGGCCCACGAGACGTCAATGGACCCCGCTGCATGGCAAACCTCGTGAACGCGCGTCTCTCGGACAGATGGGAGCGCGTGACCAGGCTGTTCGCTGAACTCTTGGCCAAGTCTCTGTAGCTGGACGGTCTGGGCGGCGAGCTCGACGTCAATGGGCGATGCAGTGCGTTTGTGTGGCCCGGTTTCATGGACGGACTCCCCTATATAAGGTCGGGAATAGGTTCAGGCCCGGACGAGGTGGCGGGAACTCGAGACGAGCGTGGCGGCATTCAGTTGACGGAGCACTGTCCACCCTTCGGCTGGATCCGTCCTGACCAACCACGAAGTGGCACAGTAACTGACTGTCTCCATACGATCCACGCCAGAAACTGTCGAACTGCCCCTGTTTGTCGACCAGCCCGACCTATATATAGAGGGCATCACTGCCGGCCTCCAGCACCGTGCGAAGTTTGGCTCAGCGGCAGCGGCCAGTCTCGACAGCCGCTGTGGCACCAATGCGGACCAAGATCTCGAGCGCAGCCCAGTTGCCTCCTTCACCAGCGGTGCGTGGCCATGCCATGGCGGCGTCTCCGAAACGGGGCATGGCAAGACAACATTGGGACAGGCCCGGCATTGAGCCGGTGATGGTGGAATTCGTGGTCAGGCAGAGTTGACGGTCATCCGTGCTAGATCAACCCTGGGCTAAAACCAACTTATATCGACTCCCCCAGCCCAGCCGACATCGAAACGACCGCCGCTGCTGTTGCCCAGGACGCCCAAGGCGATTTGCCCGGCTCCGTATGAAATCACTCCTTATATACTCAGTGTTGAGACACGAAGCTTTTTGCCAAGAATGTTCGCACCCCGGCACTCGCCCCACTGCCCTGGGCAACGGCCGCCGGTTGACACTCGCCATCGAGCCCGTCGGCGCCGAATTCCCTGCCAACGAGATGTTGCAGTGTCTTTGCCCTTGAGTGCCGCATAGGATCGGGGCATGAAGAAACTAATGATTGGCATCGGTGTCCAACTTGGCAGTTCAGCAGTGGCGATTCTGCTCGCAGCACTATTCCTGCCGCGTTTCGATCTGGGCTTCGGGGGATTCCTGACCGCGATTGTTGTCTTTACAATCGCCCAATCTCTTTTAGAAGGGTTCGTCGCCAAGTTGGCCAGCAAGTACGTGCCAGCGCTAGCCGGCGCCGCGTCGCTTGTTTCCACTTGGCTGGCACTGATCATTGCGAGCCTGCCCTTTGGAGGGATTAGGATTCACGGCTTCCTCACCTGGATATTTGCCGCACTCATAATTTGGGCCGTTACCGGACTCTGCGCCGTACTGGTGCCCAAGTACCTGCTCAAGTCAACGGCAAAATAGCAGCGCCTGCCGGACATGGGTTCGTGGTGTGGCCGGTGGTGTGGGTGTGGGTGCCGTGGATTTGCGTGTTCGGGGAAAGGTGTGTATTGTTTTTCGAGTTGCCCCACGTGGTGGGGGGACGAAAATCCTGAGTTTATGTGGCCGGTTTTGCCGGTTGTTTTGGCGTGTTTTGATGGTGTGGTTCGCTGGTTGAGGGATTTGCATTGTTGGGGCTTTGTGGGTAAGCTTGAAAAGTTGCCTCGGCACTGATCATCGTGGACAAGAAGGTTTGTTTGGGTGTGTTGGCTGGGTGTGGTTGTTGTTTGAGAACTCAATAGTGTGCCAAGTTTTATTGATACCAATTTATTTATATTGAATTGGTTATTTGGTTGTGTGTTGCCGCCCCTGTGGTGATGCATGATCGTTTAGCTGGTTTCGAATTTAGTGCATGCTTTCATTTACCTTTTTCCGGTGTGATTGTGTGTGTCTGTTTAGTTATTAACGGAGAGTTTGATCCTGGCTCAGGATGAACGCTGGCGGCGTGCTTAACACATGCAAGTCGAACGATGAACTGGCGCTTGCGTCGGGGATTAGTGGCGAACGGGTGAGTAACACGTGAGTAACCTGCCCTTAACTCTGGGATAAGCCTTGGAAACGGGGTCTAATACTGGATATTGACTTTACATCGCATGGTGTTTGGTTGAAAGATTTATTGGTTTTGGATGGACTCGCGGCCTATCAGCTTGTTGGTGAGGTAATGGCTCACCAAGGCGACGACGGGTAGCCGGCCTGAGAGGGTGACCGGCCACACTGGGACTGAGACACGGCCCAGACTCCTACGGGAGGCAGCAGTGGGGAATATTGCACAATGGGCGAAAGCCTGATGCAGCGACGCCGCGTGAGGGATGACGGCCTTCGGGTTGTAAACCTCTTTCAGTAGGGAACAAGGCCAGACGTTGTCTGGTTGAGGGTACTTGCAGAAGAAGCGCCGGCTAACTACGTGCCAGCAGCCGCGGTAATACGTAGGGCGCAAGCGTTATCCGGAATTATTGGGCGTAAAGAGCTCGTAGGCGGTTTGTCGCGTCTGCCGTGAAAGTCCGGGGCTCAACCCCGGATCTGCGGTGGGTACGGGCAGACTAGAGTGATGTAGGGGAGACTGGAATTCCTGGTGTAGCGGTGAAATGCGCAGATATCAGGAGGAACACCGATGGCGAAGGCAGGTCTCTGGGCATTAACTGACGCTGAGGAGCGAAAGCATGGGGAGCGAACAGGATTAGATACCCTGGTAGTCCATGCCGTAAACGTTGGGCACTAGGTGTGGGGGACATTCCACGTTTTCCGCGCCGTAGCTAACGCATTAAGTGCCCCGCCTGGGGAGTACGGCCGCAAGGCTAAAACTCAAAGGAATTGACGGGGGCCCGCACAAGCGGCGGAGCATGCGGATTAATTCGATGCAACGCGAAGAACCTTACCAAGGCTTGACATGAACTGGAAACACCTGGAAACAGGTGCCCCGCTTGCGGTCGGTTTACAGGTGGTGCATGGTTGTCGTCAGCTCGTGTCGTGAGATGTTGGGTTAAGTCCCGCAACGAGCGCAACCCTCGTTCTATGTTGCCAGCACGTGATGGTGGGGACTCATAGGAGACTGCCGGGGTCAACTCGGAGGAAGGTGAGGACGACGTCAAATCATCATGCCCCTTATGTCTTGGGCTTCACGCATGCTACAATGGCCGGTACAATGGGTTGCGATACTGTGAGGTGGAGCTAATCCCAAAAAGCCGGTCTCAGTTCGGATTGGGGTCTGCAACTCGACCCCATGAAGTCGGAGTCGCTAGTAATCGCAGATCAGCAACGCTGCGGTGAATACGTTCCCGGGCCTTGTACACACCGCCCGTCAAGTCACGAAAGTTGGTAACACCCGAAGCCGGTGGCCTAACCCCCTTGTGGGGAGGGAGCTGTCGAAGGTGGGACTGGCGATTGGGACTAAGTCGTAACAAGGTAGCCGTACCGGAAGGTGCGGCTGGATCACCTCCTTTCTAAGGAGCACCAAACACCACAACGGTGACTGCATAGTTGTTTGTTGGTGGTGTGAGGAGTAAAGACCCATTGCCAGGACGCATGTTCCTGGGTGGGTTGCTCAAGGGTGGAATATCAATAAAACAGCCGATGATCGGCATCTGGCGACCTGGTTTTAGTACAACACCGACTTTGTGGGTGTGGGGAACGAGCCGTACGGGTTGTTGGGTGTGTGGGTTGTTATGCGTTTGGCACACTGTTGGGTCCTGGAGCAACAACGACCACCATTTGTTTGGTGGTGGTGTTGTGCCTGGTTTCCCGCACATAACCGAACCGGTCACGGTGTGAGACACAATTTGTTTGTGTGTTGAACGTGTCTGGGTGTAGGTGTGTGGTGGGGTTGTTGTTTGAGAACTACATAGTGAACGCGAGCATCTTTATAAAGAAGCAATTTCTTTGAGATAATTGAACCTGGATCTGATGCTGTTGATTCCTGCTTTTTGGTGGGTGTTGGTGGTGTTGGTTTTCATGGTTCTCTCGATAATGTTTTATAGCGTTGTTGACTGCATGTGTGTGGTCAAGTTTTTAAGGGCGCACGGTGGATGCCTTGGCATTAGGAGCCGAAGAAGGACGTAGGAATCTGCGATAAGCCTCGGGGAGTTGATAACCAAACTTTGATCCGAGGGTGTCCGAATGGGGGAACCCCGCTACCCGCCGTAAGGTGAGGTGGTGACCCGCATCTGAATATATAGGGTGTGTGGAGGGAACGTGGGGAAGTGAAACATCTCAGTACCCACAGGAAGAGAAAACAACAGTGATTCCGTTAGTAGTGGCGAGCGAACGCGGAACAGGCTAAACCGTGTCATGTGTGATAGCCGGCGGGCGTTGCATGGTGCGGGGTTGTGGGATTTACCGTATTGGTTCTGCCGGACCAGTGAGGGGAATGGTGCATGTATAGGTGAACGGTTTTGAATGGCCGACCGTAGAGGGTGAGAGTCCCGTAACTGAAATGCAGTGCACTCCCTGGTGAGTATCCCAAGTAGCACGGGGCCCGAGAAATCCCGTGTGAATCTGTCAGGACCACCTGATAAGCCTAAATACTACCTAATGACCGATAGCGGACAAGTACCGTGAGGGAAAGGTGAAAAGTACCCCGGGAGGGGAGTGAAATAGTACCTGAAACCGTGTGCTTACAATCCGTCAGAGCCACCGCGCCCCTTCGTGGGGTGGTTGTTGTGGTGATGGCGTGCCTTTTGAAGAATGAGCCTGCGAGTTAGTGTTACGTCGCGAGGTTAACCCGTGTGGGGAAGCCGTAGCGAAAGCGAGTCTGAATAGGGCGAGTTTAGTGGCGTGATCTAGACCCGAAGCGAAGTGATCTACCCATGGCCAGGTTGAAGCGTGTGTAAGAGCGCGTGGAGGACCGAACCCACTTCAGTTGAAAATGGAGGGGATGAGCTGTGGGTAGGGGTGAAAGGCCAATCAAACTTCGTGATAGCTGGTTCTCCCCGAAATGCATTTAGGTGCAGCGTTGCGTGTTTCTTACTGGAGGTAGAGCTACTGGATGGCTAATGGGCCCTACAAGGTTACTGACGTCAGCCAAACTCCGAATGCCGGTAAGTCAGAGCGTAGCAGTGAGACTGTGGGGGATAAGCTTCATAGTCGAGAGGGAAACAGCCCAGACCACCAACTAAGGCCCCTAAGCGTGTGCTAAGTGGGAAAGGATGTGGGATTGCTTAGACAACCAGGAGGTTGGCTTAGAAGCAGCCATCCTTAAAAGAGTGCGTAATAGCTCACTGGTCAAGTGATCCCGCGCCGACAATGTAGCGGGGCTCAAGTACACCGCCGAAGTTGTGGATTTCAAACACTACCCAAACCAAGGACTTGTTTCTTGGTTCAGGGGTTTGGAGTGGTAGGGGAGCGTCGTGTGGGCATTGAAGTCGCAGTGTGAACTAGCGGTGGAGCCTACACGAGTGAGAATGCAGGCATGAGTAGCGAAAGACGGGTGAGAAACCCGTCCGCCGAATGATCAAGGGTTCCAGGGTCAAGCTAATCTGCCCTGGGTAAGTCGGGACCTAAGGCGAGGCCGACAGGCGTAGTCGATGGACAACGGGTTGATATTCCCGTACCGGTGAAGAACCGCCAATATTGAACCGGTGATACTAACCACCCAAACCACCACTGCGTACCCTTCGGGGTCAGGGTGTGTGGGGAGCGTGGGACCTGAACCGGGGAGGTAAGCGTATTAACAGGTGTGACGCAGGAAGGTAGCCAAGCCGGGCGATGGTAGTCCCGGTCTAAGGACGTAGGAAACACGATAGGCAAATCCGTTGTGTTGTCTTTGATGACGATTCTGAGATCTGATGGGACCCCCGTACGGGGGAATTTGGTGATCCTATGCTGCCTAGAAAAGCATCGACGTGAGGTTCTAACTGCCCGTACCCCAAACCGACACAGGTGATCAGGTAGAGAATACTAAGGCGATCGAGAGAATTATGGTTAAGGAACTCGGCAAAATGCCCCCGTAACTTCGGGAGAAGGGGGGCCTGCCCCGTGAAGAAGATTTACTCTTCATGAGCGGGTGTGGGCCGCAGAGACCAGGGGGAAGCGACTGTTTACTAAAAACACAGGTCCGTGCGAAGTCGCAAGACGATGTATACGGACTGACTCCTGCCCGGTGCTGGAAGGTTAAGAGGACCGGTTAGCCAACTTGTTGGCGAAGCTGAGAATTTAAGCCCCAGTAAACGGCGGTGGTAACTATAACCATCCTAAGGTAGCGAAATTCCTTGTCGGGTAAGTTCCGACCTGCACGAATGGAGTAACGACTTCCCCGCTGTCTCAACCATAAACTCGGCGAAATTGCAGTACGAGTAAAGATGCTCGTTACGCGCAGCAGGACGGAAAGACCCCGAGACCTTTACTATAGTTTGGTATTGGTGTTCGGAGTGGCTTGTGTAGGATAGGTGGGAGACTGTGAAACTGCAACGCTAGTTGCGGTGGAGTCATCGTTGAAATACCACTCTGGTCACTTTGGACATCTAACTTCGGCCCGTAATCCGGGTCAGGGACAGTGCCTGATGGGTAGTTTAACTGGGGCGGTTGCCTCCTAAAAAGTAACGGAGGCGCCCAAAGGTTCCCTCAGCCTGGTTGGCAATCAGGTTTCGAGTGTAAGTGCACAAGGGAGCTTGACTGTGAGAGGGACACCTCGAGCAGGGACGAAAGTCGGGACTAGTGATCCGGCGGCACATTGTGGAATGGCCGTCGCTCAACGGATAAAAGGTACCTCGGGGATAACAGGCTGATCTTGCCCAAGAGTCCATATCGACGGCATGGTTTGGCACCTCGATGTCGGCTCGTCGCATCCTGGGGCTGGAGTAGGTCCCAAGGGTTGGGCTGTTCGCCCATTAAAGCGGTACGCGAGCTGGGTTTAGAACGTCGTGAGACAGTTCGGTCCCTATCCGCTGCGCGCGCAGGAAATTTGAGAAGGGCTGTCCTTAGTACGAGAGGACCGGGACGGACGAACCTCTGGTGTGTCAGTTGTACTGCCAAGTGCATCGCTGATTAGCTACGTTCGGATGGGATAACCGCTGAAAGCATCTAAGCGGGAAGCCCGCTTCAAGATGAGATTTCCATACACAGTTATGTGTGAGAGGCCCCCAGCTAGACCACTGGGTTGATAGGCCGGACGTGGAAGCGAGGACTAAAGACTCGTGAAGCTGACCGGTACTAATAGGCCGATAACTTACACCACACACACTTTATAAAATTAATGCTCGCGTTCACTATGTGGTTCCCAACCAACAAACCCACCCGGTATGTTGCACGGAAACAAAAAAAGCAAGACACCACCACCATCTTTACCACCACAAATGGTAACACCTGGTAGAAAATGTCTTGTATAATAAAATACTGTTGTTCCAAACAAGAACACCCAACAAGCCACCCAACCACCAGCAACACGCTGACTGGTGCGGGGAACGAGTTACGGTGGTCATAGCGTGGGGGAAACGCCCGGTCCCATTCCGAACCCGGAAGCTAAGACCCACAGCGCCGATGGTACTGCATTCGTGAGGATGTGGGAGAGTAGGACACCGCCGGACAACACATAAAACAGGTCGAGGCCCCACACCACCAGGTGCGGGGCCTCCCTGCATTTAACAACCCAACAAACCAACAGACCGCACCACACACAGCCGGCACCACACACAGTGCCGGCACCAGCACACCACGGCCGCCCACACGGGCGGCCATCATTGTTTAAACCCGCTTACTCCGGGACCGGAATGGCCGTACTGTTGCGCACCACAAGCCGGGTCGGGAATTCCTCCGCGACAGGGACATACACGCCGGCACCATCCCGGGAAGACTGCTCCAACCGCGCCAAAATCCGCCGCGCCGCCAAGGAACATGTGCTTGGAATCGGCCAGATACTCGATACCGCCGCTGCAGAGACGCCTTCCCGGGCGCCTTAAACGCAGAATCTCAGACAAGCACAATGTCGCGTGTTCTCATACGCCGCCGTCGAACCCACGTGGCCGGTGGTGCAGCCTGGGCCCTTCAGGTACATAGCATGTGGGAAGAGTGGCACCGGATGATCTCCGACCGCACCACCATGAACACAACGCGGCTGTGGGGATCAGGGCTTGGTGCCTGCTGCCTCGTGACCGCAGCACCGGCGTAGATCACGACACACCGGGGGAAGCAACAGGCCGCACGAATTCATGACTGCCGGAGACCCATATAGCGGGGAAGCGAAAAACACCTCACCACCGGAGCTGGTATTGCGGGACTGCACCGCTGCTGTTTGATTACCGGGCCTGTGAGCCCCTGCCGCACCCAGCGTCGATGGGTTTGCTGGAACCGCTTTGAACGTCATGAAAGTCAGCAGCACTGAGCGAGGCGCTTCGGGCTCGTTGGCGCAGGTGGTCAGAGCCTCTGAGTGATACGTTCACCTCAACATCGTCACGAATGGTCAGTTTGGGATTGCGGCTGATACACCGGTTCCGCACAGGCCGGCGGTCGGCGACGAGTCCATGGCCGTTTGACGCGGCGATTCGCTTCAGTTCCCTTTGACCCTGTTATTCCTGGTGCTCGGGGCTGACGGCAGGGATGCGTTATACGCGAAAGGCAGCTTCACGGCCGATTGTAAGATGCAATGCATGCCGGGGATTACGATCCTCATTGCTGGCAACGAGGTACCGTAACGGTCCAGTGGCGATGATGAAAGAAGCGTGTCCGTGTTTCGTATGTCGGCTGCCACTAGGATGCTGGTGAACGTAACCCTTCGCCGTGAAGGTTTGCCGGTAAGTGACCCGAGATGCCACCAGCCTTGCCGTTGTTGAAGTGGACGTAGACCGCAATTCAGGGTCAGTGCGCGTCGTTGCTCCTGTTGGCGGCACATCCCCGACTGGCGATGTAGTTCGTGAGTTCAAAGAGGGCTTGCGGACACTCTACGGTCGGGATTGAGGAGCGCGAGTGAGTCCTTGGCGCCGGCGATAAGTGATTGGTGCTCACTGGCGGTCCCTGGACCCTGTGGATCTTGTTGTCCACCCAGTTGCACTTTCATAGGCACGCAGACGGGGGAAGTGTAGAGCTTCCCCTGTCACCTTCCGGGGGCACGGCGCGAATGCCGTATGCAGTCTGGACTGGTTGGTTGCAACAGCGAGGGCGAACAGTCGTCATGATTCTTTCAGCTCTGCGTCTATCGCTTTGGGCCGTGAATTTGGATATTTAAAGCTGCACCCGACGACTTGCAACGCGTAGAGCTGGCACCGGTCGGCGGGTTGTCCGCAAAGGGAGACTCCAGCACCGTCGAGTTCTTGGGGCTTTGTGCTTGCCGCCGTTGGACTACGTTGCGGGCTAATGAAGTAGTTTCGGTGTCTGGGACGGCCGAGAGCCCGGTCGAGCCTGAGGCAGGAGGAAGTTTGCGGTGGTCACGTCACGGAGTCGTGTGGGTTCCGCCTGGGCACGACTGCGGTGTGCAGCACACTATCTGGGCTGGCAATGCCCGCAACTGCATTGCGGACGTCGTTGCGGGGGTCCGGACAGCTTGGGGAAATGACTAGGATCCCTGTGTTCCCGGGATTGTGGAGAGATATACACCGGGGCTTGCTCGGCCATTTCAAATGGGTGCCCAGGGTCACACTGTTTCAATTGGATATGCCGCGGAAAGGTGTGTATTGTTTTTCGAGTTGCCCCACGTGGTGGGGGGACGAAAATCCTGAGTTTATGTGGCCGGTTTTGCCGGTTGTTTTGGCGTGTTTTGATGGTGTGGTTCGCTGGTTGAGGGATTTGCATTGTTGGGGCTTTGTGGGTAAGCTTGAAAAGTTGCCTCGGCACTGATCATCGTGGACAAGAAGGTTTGTTTGGGTGTGTTGGCTGGGTGTGGTTGTTGTTTGAGAACTCAATAGTGTGCCAAGTTTTATTGATACCAATTTATTTATATTGAATTGGTTATTTGGTTGTGTGTTGCCGCCCCTGTGGTGATGCATGATCGTTTAGCTGGTTTCGAATTTAGTGCATGCTTTCATTTACCTTTTTCCGGTGTGATTGTGTGTGTCTGTTTAGTTATTAACGGAGAGTTTGATCCTGGCTCAGGATGAACGCTGGCGGCGTGCTTAACACATGCAAGTCGAACGATGAACTGGCGCTTGCGTCGGGGATTAGTGGCGAACGGGTGAGTAACACGTGAGTAACCTGCCCTTAACTCTGGGATAAGCCTTGGAAACGGGGTCTAATACTGGATATTGACTTTACATCGCATGGTGTTTGGTTGAAAGATTTATTGGTTTTGGATGGACTCGCGGCCTATCAGCTTGTTGGTGAGGTAATGGCTCACCAAGGCGACGACGGGTAGCCGGCCTGAGAGGGTGACCGGCCACACTGGGACTGAGACACGGCCCAGACTCCTACGGGAGGCAGCAGTGGGGAATATTGCACAATGGGCGAAAGCCTGATGCAGCGACGCCGCGTGAGGGATGACGGCCTTCGGGTTGTAAACCTCTTTCAGTAGGGAACAAGGCCAGACGTTGTCTGGTTGAGGGTACTTGCAGAAGAAGCGCCGGCTAACTACGTGCCAGCAGCCGCGGTAATACGTAGGGCGCAAGCGTTATCCGGAATTATTGGGCGTAAAGAGCTCGTAGGCGGTTTGTCGCGTCTGCCGTGAAAGTCCGGGGCTCAACCCCGGATCTGCGGTGGGTACGGGCAGACTAGAGTGATGTAGGGGAGACTGGAATTCCTGGTGTAGCGGTGAAATGCGCAGATATCAGGAGGAACACCGATGGCGAAGGCAGGTCTCTGGGCATTAACTGACGCTGAGGAGCGAAAGCATGGGGAGCGAACAGGATTAGATACCCTGGTAGTCCATGCCGTAAACGTTGGGCACTAGGTGTGGGGGACATTCCACGTTTTCCGCGCCGTAGCTAACGCATTAAGTGCCCCGCCTGGGGAGTACGGCCGCAAGGCTAAAACTCAAAGGAATTGACGGGGGCCCGCACAAGCGGCGGAGCATGCGGATTAATTCGATGCAACGCGAAGAACCTTACCAAGGCTTGACATGAACTGGAAACACCTGGAAACAGGTGCCCCGCTTGCGGTCGGTTTACAGGTGGTGCATGGTTGTCGTCAGCTCGTGTCGTGAGATGTTGGGTTAAGTCCCGCAACGAGCGCAACCCTCGTTCTATGTTGCCAGCACGTGATGGTGGGGACTCATAGGAGACTGCCGGGGTCAACTCGGAGGAAGGTGAGGACGACGTCAAATCATCATGCCCCTTATGTCTTGGGCTTCACGCATGCTACAATGGCCGGTACAATGGGTTGCGATACTGTGAGGTGGAGCTAATCCCAAAAAGCCGGTCTCAGTTCGGATTGGGGTCTGCAACTCGACCCCATGAAGTCGGAGTCGCTAGTAATCGCAGATCAGCAACGCTGCGGTGAATACGTTCCCGGGCCTTGTACACACCGCCCGTCAAGTCACGAAAGTTGGTAACACCCGAAGCCGGTGGCCTAACCCCCTTGTGGGGAGGGAGCTGTCGAAGGTGGGACTGGCGATTGGGACTAAGTCGTAACAAGGTAGCCGTACCGGAAGGTGCGGCTGGATCACCTCCTTTCTAAGGAGCACCAAACACCACAACGGTGACTGCATAGTTGCTGGTTGGTGGTGTGAGGAGTAAAGACCCATTGCCAGGACGCATGTTCCTGGGTGGGTTGCTCAAGGGTGGAATATCAATAAAACAGCCGATGATCGGCATCTGGCGACCTGGTTTTAGTACAACACCGACTTTGTGGGTGTGGGGAACGAGCCGTACGGGTTGTTGGGTGTGTGGGTTGTTATGCGTTTGGCACACTGTTGGGTCCTGGAGCAACAACGACCACCATTTGTTTGGTGGTGGTGTTGTGCCTGGTTTCCCGCACATAACCGAACCGGTCACGGTGTGAGACACAATTTGTTTGTGTGTTGAACGTGTCTGGGTGTAGGTGTGTGGTGGGGTTGTTGTTTGAGAACTACATAGTGAACGCGAGCATCTTTATAAAGAAGCAATTTCTTTGAGATAATTGAACCTGGATCTGATGCTGTTGATTCCTGCTTTTTGGTGGGTGTTGGTGGTGTTGGTTTTCATGGTTCTCTCGATAATGTTTTATAGCGTTGTTGACTGCATGTGTGTGGTCAAGTTTTTAAGGGCGCACGGTGGATGCCTTGGCATTAGGAGCCGAAGAAGGACGTAGGAATCTGCGATAAGCCTCGGGGAGTTGATAACCAAACTTTGATCCGAGGGTGTCCGAATGGGGGAACCCCGCTACCCGCCGTAAGGTGAGGTGGTGACCCGCATCTGAATATATAGGGTGTGTGGAGGGAACGTGGGGAAGTGAAACATCTCAGTACCCACAGGAAGAGAAAACAACAGTGATTCCGTTAGTAGTGGCGAGCGAACGCGGAACAGGCTAAACCGTGTCATGTGTGATAGCCGGCGGGCGTTGCATGGTGCGGGGTTGTGGGATTTACCGTATTGGTTCTGCCGGACCAGTGAGGGGAATGGTGCATGTATAGGTGAACGGTTTTGAATGGCCGACCGTAGAGGGTGAGAGTCCCGTAACTGAAATGCAGTGCACTCCCTGGTGAGTATCCCAAGTAGCACGGGGCCCGAGAAATCCCGTGTGAATCTGTCAGGACCACCTGATAAGCCTAAATACTACCTAATGACCGATAGCGGACAAGTACCGTGAGGGAAAGGTGAAAAGTACCCCGGGAGGGGAGTGAAATAGTACCTGAAACCGTGTGCTTACAATCCGTCAGAGCCACCGCGCCCCTTCGTGGGGTGGTTGTTGTGGTGATGGCGTGCCTTTTGAAGAATGAGCCTGCGAGTTAGTGTTACGTCGCGAGGTTAACCCGTGTGGGGAAGCCGTAGCGAAAGCGAGTCTGAATAGGGCGAGTTTAGTGGCGTGATCTAGACCCGAAGCGAAGTGATCTACCCATGGCCAGGTTGAAGCGTGTGTAAGAGCGCGTGGAGGACCGAACCCACTTCAGTTGAAAATGGAGGGGATGAGCTGTGGGTAGGGGTGAAAGGCCAATCAAACTTCGTGATAGCTGGTTCTCCCCGAAATGCATTTAGGTGCAGCGTTGCGTGTTTCTTACTGGAGGTAGAGCTACTGGATGGCTAATGGGCCCTACAAGGTTACTGACGTCAGCCAAACTCCGAATGCCGGTAAGTCAGAGCGTAGCAGTGAGACTGTGGGGGATAAGCTTCATAGTCGAGAGGGAAACAGCCCAGACCACCAACTAAGGCCCCTAAGCGTGTGCTAAGTGGGAAAGGATGTGGGATTGCTTAGACAACCAGGAGGTTGGCTTAGAAGCAGCCATCCTTAAAAGAGTGCGTAATAGCTCACTGGTCAAGTGATCCCGCGCCGACAATGTAGCGGGGCTCAAGTACACCGCCGAAGTTGTGGATTTCAAACACTACCCAAACCAAGGACTTGTTTCTTGGTTCAGGGGTTTGGAGTGGTAGGGGAGCGTCGTGTGGGCATTGAAGTCGCAGTGTGAACTAGCGGTGGAGCCTACACGAGTGAGAATGCAGGCATGAGTAGCGAAAGACGGGTGAGAAACCCGTCCGCCGAATGATCAAGGGTTCCAGGGTCAAGCTAATCTGCCCTGGGTAAGTCGGGACCTAAGGCGAGGCCGACAGGCGTAGTCGATGGACAACGGGTTGATATTCCCGTACCGGTGAAGAACCGCCAATATTGAACCGGTGATACTAACCACCCAAACCACCACTGCGTACCCTTCGGGGTCAGGGTGTGTGGGGAGCGTGGGACCTGAACCGGGGAGGTAAGCGTATTAACAGGTGTGACGCAGGAAGGTAGCCAAGCCGGGCGATGGTAGTCCCGGTCTAAGGACGTAGGAAACACGATAGGCAAATCCGTTGTGTTGTCTTTGATGACGATTCTGAGATCTGATGGGACCCCCGTACGGGGGAATTTGGTGATCCTATGCTGCCTAGAAAAGCATCGACGTGAGGTTCTAACTGCCCGTACCCCAAACCGACACAGGTGATCAGGTAGAGAATACTAAGGCGATCGAGAGAATTATGGTTAAGGAACTCGGCAAAATGCCCCCGTAACTTCGGGAGAAGGGGGGCCTGCCCCGTGAAGAAGATTTACTCTTCATGAGCGGGTGTGGGCCGCAGAGACCAGGGGGAAGCGACTGTTTACTAAAAACACAGGTCCGTGCGAAGTCGCAAGACGATGTATACGGACTGACTCCTGCCCGGTGCTGGAAGGTTAAGAGGACCGGTTAGCCAACTTGTTGGCGAAGCTGAGAATTTAAGCCCCAGTAAACGGCGGTGGTAACTATAACCATCCTAAGGTAGCGAAATTCCTTGTCGGGTAAGTTCCGACCTGCACGAATGGAGTAACGACTTCCCCGCTGTCTCAACCATAAACTCGGCGAAATTGCAGTACGAGTAAAGATGCTCGTTACGCGCAGCAGGACGGAAAGACCCCGAGACCTTTACTATAGTTTGGTATTGGTGTTCGGAGTGGCTTGTGTAGGATAGGTGGGAGACTGTGAAACTGCAACGCTAGTTGCGGTGGAGTCATCGTTGAAATACCACTCTGGTCACTTTGGACATCTAACTTCGGCCCGTAATCCGGGTCAGGGACAGTGCCTGATGGGTAGTTTAACTGGGGCGGTTGCCTCCTAAAAAGTAACGGAGGCGCCCAAAGGTTCCCTCAGCCTGGTTGGCAATCAGGTTTCGAGTGTAAGTGCACAAGGGAGCTTGACTGTGAGAGGGACACCTCGAGCAGGGACGAAAGTCGGGACTAGTGATCCGGCGGCACATTGTGGAATGGCCGTCGCTCAACGGATAAAAGGTACCTCGGGGATAACAGGCTGATCTTGCCCAAGAGTCCATATCGACGGCATGGTTTGGCACCTCGATGTCGGCTCGTCGCATCCTGGGGCTGGAGTAGGTCCCAAGGGTTGGGCTGTTCGCCCATTAAAGCGGTACGCGAGCTGGGTTTAGAACGTCGTGAGACAGTTCGGTCCCTATCCGCTGCGCGCGCAGGAAATTTGAGAAGGGCTGTCCTTAGTACGAGAGGACCGGGACGGACGAACCTCTGGTGTGTCAGTTGTACTGCCAAGTGCATCGCTGATTAGCTACGTTCGGATGGGATAACCGCTGAAAGCATCTAAGCGGGAAGCCCGCTTCAAGATGAGATTTCCATACACAGTTATGTGTGAGAGGCCCCCAGCTAGACCACTGGGTTGATAGGCCGGACGTGGAAGCGAGGACTAAAGACTCGTGAAGCTGACCGGTACTAATAGGCCGATAACTTACACCACACACACTTTATAAAATTAATGCTCGCGTTCACTATGTGGTTCCCAACCAACAAACCCACCCGGTATGTTGCACGGAAACAAAAAAAGCAAGACACCACCACCATCTTTACCACCACAAATGGTAACACCTGGTAGAAAATGTCTTGTATAATAAAATACTGTTGTTCCAAACAAGAACACCCAACAAGCCACCCAACCACCAGCAACACGCTGACTGGTCTGGGGAACGAGTTACGGTGGTCATAGCGTGGGGGAAACGCCCGGTCCCATTCCGAACCCGGAAGCTAAGACCCACAGCGCCGATGGTACTGCATTCGTGAGGATGTGGGAGAGTAGGACACCGCCGGACAACACATAAAACAGGTCGAGGCCCCACACCACCAGGTGCGGGGCCTCCCTGCATTTAACAACCCAACAAACCAACAGACCGCACCACAACAGCCGACACCACACACAGTGCCGGCACCAACACACCTCGGCCGCCCACACCAGGCGGCCAGACACGGCCCGGGCAAGCACCGCCGTCGCACGCTGTGCTACCTGGTGCCCTTGGGCGCCCGCCGGCCCCGGCAGGGTATCCCGGCCGGGGCCAGCCGGCTATCGAAGGATGATGTCCGTTGCTGTAGCCGGCGACTGGCCCGTGGAGACAAATCCCGACACGTTGGCCTGCGGATGCTTGATGATGTCGGTAACCGAGCCCAGATGCCGGGACAGGTCGACTTTGTCCTCCGGGGCCGCCAGCAGCAGCTGGAAGCCAAACTCCTGCAGCGCGTTGATGCCGGCACCGGCGTATTCGGAGTTGGCCTGGATGAAGGCCTCGTCAATCATGACAGTGCCGTAGGTGCTGTAGCCCTGGGTGTCGATGCCAAGCTGGTAGGCCAGTGCCGCACCCATGATGAATGAGGTGAACCGCTGCCCCTCACCGCCTGACAGCGTGCCCGGCTCCAGACCCACCTCCACCTCACCATTGGGGCGATGTTCGTTGCAGCTGATCGTGACATGCTGGCGCACGTCAAGGACGGTATCGGCCCAATGCGCCAGTGCAGGATCCTGCAGGGCATTGACCAGTCGCTCCAGCTGCAGGTAGCTGGCGGCCATCGTTTCCTCGGTGGCCTTCGTGTAGGCGTTGCCCAAGGCATCCTTGAGCTCGAGCCGAAACGCCCTGGCCTCATCGGGAACGGTGGTTTTCACTTCCAGCCGCAGCCGGCTGCCCTTCTCAAAAGGTACATCCGCCAAGATTTGGTTCAGCGGAAGGATGCGCTCCTCGATGGATCGGCGTTCTTCTTCGAGCAGTTGCAGGAGATCGGAAAAACGCTCATAGGAGCGGTTGTTGAAGTACTCCTTGAATTCGCCTTGGCGCTGCGGCAGGCCATCGGCAACGATGCGCGCGTACAGCTCTTCATAGTGTGCAACCGCGTCGGCGCTTGTGCCATGGCTTGTGCTCATGGTGGGCCCAAACTGGCGGGCGAAGGACTTGAAGATCTCGCTCAGGGCGCCCTCCGCCCGGAAGCGGCGCTCCTTGATGGTGGCAATGCGTTCACCCAGATCCATGGCAACGCGGCTCAATAGCACCTCCAGCTCGTCCAAGGACGTGGGTTCGCCGTCCAACAGGTAAGGGGCAAATGCCTCCTGCGCCCAATCCTGTGCTTGTGTGCCCTGCGCATTTCCGGCTAGGACCGCTCGAACATTGTCAAGATCCTTTTCAATCCCGGCAAGGTCATGGTGCAGCACAGCCACCCGGCCCACGGCAGCCTCGAGCCCGGCCTTGGCTGCAGCCAGTGAATCACGCAGCTGGGCCAGGGTGGCACTGCCTGCGATGGTCTGCTCCAACGTGGCGTGCAGCGATTCCAGACGTCCAGCCAGGACTGCAGAATCCAGTTGCTCGAATGACCTGTCATCCGCAGCGATTCGCTTCAAGGCTCCGAGTCGGCGTGCAGACTGCTCCTTGGCAAGGCTGCTCTGCGTCGCCGCAGCGGCAGCCTCCACCTGTTGGGCCGCCAACGCCTCCGCCTGCTCCTCCAACTGTGCAATCTTGGCAACATTGTTGAAGCCGAGCAGGTAATCGGCGGGATTAATGATGCGGGTGTCGCGCTCAAACACCGCCGCACTGAGCTTGACAGTGCCAGCACGCGACAGTGCCTTGCCATGGTCGTGCAGGGCCGCTTCGTCCTCCACACAGGTGAAGGCAAAGTCGCCGGCGACCTTATCGCGGAGCCAGCTGCCGGCGTCGGAATCGTGGAAGTCCAGCTTGCTGACCAGATGGTCCTTGCCAGCCTTGGCCGGTCGCGCCGGCATGCCCAGGTTGATCCACCGCAGCTTGCCCAGTCCGTCGAGCCCATCAATGGCGCTGGTGACGGCCTCGATGTCGGCGCCCCGGACGAGCAGCGTGGTGGCGAGCGAGCGCAGCACCTTTTCCGCCGCAGGCCGCCAGGCGCTGTGTCCGCTGCCAATGTCCACGAGCTCGCCGGCAAACGGCATGTCCTCCGGGCTCAGCCCGGTTGCCGCACAAATGGCGCGACGGGCCGCAGCGCTGCGGGAATCGATGTTGGAGCCGCGGCGTTGGTACGACTCAATCTCGGCCCGAAGCGCCTTTTCCTGCGCCTTGACGTTGACGCTGGCTGCCACCGCCTGGTATTCACGGGTCCGTGCGGCTTCAGTTTCCGCCAGCTGCCGTTCGACGCCGGATGCGGCACTTGAGCGGGCGGCGTGAAGTCCCTGGGCGCTCCAGTCATGCACGAGCCCGGCGCCGGCAAGATCTTCACGCACAGTCGCTTCAAGGCGTTGGCGTTCGAGCAGTTCCCGCTTTCCGGTGCGGATGTCTTTCTCCAGGCCCTCGATGGCACGTCCGCCATGGTTGGCATGCTGCTCTGAAAGCGCTGCCGCAGATTCGGCAAGAACGTCCTTGGCCTGGGTCGCCTCCTCGATTTCGGACTGTTTCTGCGTCCTGGCGGTACTGAGGGCGGCCTCCCTGACGGCCAGCAGCTCGGCCTGGAACTGATGGCGCAGCAACGGCAGCTGAACGTTTTTTAACTCAACTGTGCGTTGGTGTGATTGTGTCAGCTCACGCAGTTTTTCATGCAGCTCAGGCACCGGCGCCAGCGCATCCCGCTGCCCGCGGGCGTCCTCGAGCTGGCGGTAGATGCCGCTGAGGTGGTTGAAGTCCTCCACGGCCGCGGCGGCTGCCGTTAGGGTCGACGGCTTGTCGAGCACCTCGTAGCGGAAGAAGCGGTTGACTCCCTTGTCCAGCCCCTTGCCGTTTTGCAGGGTGCGCAGCAGGCTGAAGGCCTTGTCATTGTGGATGCCCAACTTGCGCCGGAAGCGTTCGGCAAACGTCTTGTGGACATCGAAAGTCTCTGCCCCGGGCAGCGCCGCATGCAGCGACGACGGCGAAAAACGCCGGCTTCCATGGCCTTCCAGTGCGTCGGTGTCCAGTGGTTTGTCGTGGATGACATAGTGCTTGCCCACCTGGCCTTCGAGCCCGTTGGCGGGAAGGTCAAAGAGCGCCGCAATGGTGACGTGCCTGCCCAAGCCGTCCTCGAAGACGAGGGCGGTGGCCGACCAGGTGGCGCTGGGGCGTTGGTACACCACGCCGTCGTCCGTCTTGATCTTGCGGCCGCGCATGTAGCTGAAGGTGGTCCGGCGGTCTTTTCGGTTGGACGCTTCGTGGGCGGATTCATTCAAGCGCGGGGCGGCATAGAAAATGTGCTGGATGCCGTCAAAGAGGGTGGACTTGCCGACACCCGGATGGCCGGTGAGCAGCGTGCCCGCCCGGTCCACATACATGCTGTGGCGGCCGTGAAAGGTGCCCCAGTTGATGATCTGGATCTGGCTGAGACGGAATTGGCCGGGGTTGAGTTCCTCGCCGAAGGGCAGGGTGGTTGCAATGCTCACTGAAAAATCTCCTGCGTCGCGTCGTCGTTGCCTTCAGGCAGGCTGTCCTCAACCGGGTCCAGATCCAGTGGCTCGCTGCCGGCTGCCGCGTCCAGGGCTGCGAGGTAGGCGGGAATTTGCTCAATCGAGTCAAAGGGAAGTGCCAGCGCCAGCGCGTTGCTCACACGATATTCATGGGCGAGCTCCGTCGGCAGGATCAGCTTCAGGTTCAGCAGCCTGGCCAGGGCCGCGTCAGTTTGTTCATCAAGGCGCTTGTCATCAACTGTGCCGGGCCGGCGGTGTTCGGCCAGTATCTCCCTGGCCCCGGCGCGGGAGATGCCCACATCCGTGCCGGATCCGGCGTGCCGGTCCAGCAGGACGCGCAGGCGCAGCGCCAGCAGCGTCTCCTCGCGGCGCAGGGGTTTGCGGGCAACGATTGGCTGCGTGTGCACAGCTTCGACACCGGCCGGGGTCAGCAGTGCGATTTTCCGTTCGGAGTCCACCGTGAGCAGCAGGAAGATCTCGCTGAGGTACTGCTGCAGCGACACCCCGTGGGTCAGGATGGTTGTCCACAGTGCGGGATCCGCTGTGCCGTCAACGTACGGCCCGCGGAGCAGGCGGACCAGGGCCTGGCGCAACTCGAGCGGGAAGGAACCGGTGTCGCCGTCGAACAGGGCCCGTTCGGTACTGCCTGAGTTGCCGGTGCCGGTGCGCAACTCCGGGGTTGGGTGGGAACTTGTGCTCATGACGAGGAGTCCTTAATGAAGGTGAACAACGGGACACGGGCCGAGCGCGTGGTGCCGTCGATCTGGGTGAAAGTCAGTGTTTCGGTGCGGTCCGGGTCAAGGCTGTTCCCTGACACCCGGGCAGCAAGAATCAAACCGCGAATGGTGTTGAGGTGGTGGAGTTCGGCAGGCAGCGACGCGTACACCTCACCCAAGGGGGCGGCGCCGTTGCGGGTTTGCCTGACATGGTCGACGGCGGCATGCAGCCTTGGCATGTCGGCCGCCGGTGTCGCGGGGGTGCGGTGGATGTCCGCGTCGCTCAGTTCCGGCGGTGCTGCCAGCTTGGGTGGTGGCACGTGGTCTTCCGGGTTGAAGATGCCGAGCCCGGCAAGGGTCTCAAAGTCGGGGGAATACAACAGGGGTTCAACAACACCTGTGCGCGAACCCAGCGGCGCCGCCGCCACGGCTTGTTCGGCGGCGTGGATGGCCTTGCGCAGCAGCACGGATTCCTTGAATTCCGCCGACTGGACATAGGCGTGCAGGCTCTCGGAGAGGCGCCCGTAAATGGTGTGGACATCCGCGGCTTGGCGGCGCATCTCGCGCAGCAGGGAGGCCAGGTTTCCGCGCTCCTCCGAGCTGAGCTGGCCGGTAAAGTCCCGCTCCAGCACCTCGTTGACTGACTGCCGGAAACGGGCCTGCTGGACGGGGTCGTTGAGAAACTCGGTGAATCCCTGGAACGTCTCGCCCTCGATGGTGCCACGAAGCGCCTTGTCACCGGCCAGAATCTGGCCTACGGCGACCCCCTTCGTCACGGAGGATTCCATGATTTCCTGGCGGATGGAGTGCAGCATGACCTCGACGCCGTCGCGCATGCGCTTGAAGTCCGCGGGCAGGCTGGCGGCCAGGTCGAGCACGCTGCGGGTGGCGGCAACAGCGGAGTCGTCGGAGAGCACGGCCGGATTGGCGCCACTTTTCAGGGCGGCTATCTCGTTTTCCCGCTCGGCGATTTCAGCCTCGAGGGCGGCAATGCGGGATTCCGGATTGGGGTCGCTTTGCAGCGACAAGGTTTCAATGCTGTTCAGCAGGGTGCTCAGCCGTGAACTGTTCAAGTTGGTGCGGCTGCCCGTCAGTGTGTCCATGAAGGCCAGCACCCGGGCGGTTGCTGCGGTGGGTTCGTAGAGGAACTTGCCATCGACCATCGGCCGGGACAGGAATTGGCTGCGCACCCAGGAATCGGCGTAGTTCGATGCCTGCCACGCCTCGTTGAGGCTCAGGTTCTCCCCGCGCAGTTCCTTCATGAAGTCGGCCAGGTCGGCGTGGAACGTCTCCAGCGGCACCCGCTGCCTGCTTGTCGTGAAGGACGAGCGCAGGAACGCCACGGTCCACGGGGCGCCTTGCAGCAGCTTCCAAGCCGGGCTGAGCCGCAATTGTTTTTGCGCGTGCCATTGCGCGACGGCGTTGTCAGTGGAGCGCATGGCAGGGCCTTTCGGCAAAGGGGGATCGGGGTTCATTCCATTTTAAGCCATGTCGGCTGTGCGACGGGACCGCGCCCGGCCCGGCAGCACTTTCCTCAGCCGCGGGATCCTATTGCCGGTGGGAGGAGGCTGCGGAGAGGGTGCGAGCCGCGTGGATTCGTGAGGAACCAGGCCTTCCTGACGGCGTGCAGATCCAATTGGTTCCAACGAACTGCCCGTCGAAGTGCCCGGCCGGCGTTTTTGGGCAGCTGGAGGTCGCCTACGAGCTTGCGGTGGATGGCTGGCAGGTGCGGAAAATTGAGACCGGCAGGGGATTGGAGGCGATGCGCCTTCTCGTACTCCCCGGCCCATCGGCAGCCGCCACCGGGACCGCTCGCAGCTCCCGTGCCACGGCGTGTGGCGAGAGTTACGCACAGGGGTGAGCGCCCGGCGTCGTGCTTACGGTAAGATAGACAAGTCTGTGCTGGCACCGGGACCACTCACCGAGTGGAAGGGGCGCCAGTCAGGCACTGCAAATGAACCTCCTGTTACGGAAATGCCGTAACCGCCTAGACCAAAGGAGGTGGGTTCACATATGCGTCCTTACGAACTGATGGTAATCATCGACCCCGATGTTGATGAGCGTACCGTTGAGCCGTCGCTTCAGAAGTTCCTGAATGTCATCACCACCGATGGTGGAACCATCGAAAAGGTTGACATCTGGGGCCGTCGTCGCCTGGCTTATGACATCCAGAAGAAGTCTGAAGGTATCTACGCCGTGGTGAACTTCACCGCTGAGCCTGCTACCGCTCAGGAACTTGACCGCTTGCTTGGTATCAACGAGACCATCCTGCGCACCAAGATCACACGTCCGGAAGAGCAGAAGGTTGTTGCCGAGTAATTTCGGTCAACCCTTTATAGCTTTTTCTTTGTAGGAAAACACCAAGCAGGAAGCAGGAGCAGATGGCAGGCGATACGACTATCACGGTCATTGGTAATCTCACCGGTGACCCGGAACTTCGGTTTACCCCGAGCGGTTCAGCAGTAGCGAACTTCACCGTTGCGTCGACTCCGCGGACCTTGGACCGCCAGTCAAACGAGTGGAAGGACGGCGAAACGCTGTTCCTCCGCGCGTCGATCTGGCGGGAAGCGGCCGAAAACGTTGCCGAATCCCTGACAAAGGGTATGCGGGTTATCGTTTCGGGCCGGCTGAAGTCGCGGACCTACGACACCAAAGAAGGCGAAAAGCGCACCGTCATGGAGCTTGAGGTCGACGAGATCGGCCCCTCGCTGCGCTATGCCAACGCCAAGGTCAACCGCACCCAACGCTCCGGCGGTCAGGGTGGGGGCAACTTCGGTGGCGGCAATGGCGGCCAGGGCGGAAACTTCGGCGGCGGCAACGCCGGCGGGGGACAAGGCGGCTTTGGTGGCGGCAATTCCGGCGGAGGAAACTTCGGCGGCAATGGCGGCCAGCAGCAGCAATCCGCACCGGCAGCTGACCCCTGGGCAACGCCCGGCGGCAGTTCTTCCGGTGGCTGGGGCGCAGGCGCGGATAACTCCGAGCCTCCCTTCTAATAAACGTTTTACAAGAAATGTGCGGCAACCGCCGTACGCACTCCATCCCGCGGATTAATATCCACGGGCTCCACGAATACTAAGGAGCTCCACGATGGCTAAGGCTGAACTCCGTAAGCCCAAACCAAAGTCCAATCCCTTGAAGGCCGCTGACATCACCGTCATCGACTACAAGGACGTAGCATTGCTGCGCAAGTTCATCTCTGATCGCGGAAAGATCCGTGCGCGTCGCGTCACGGGTGTCACCGTCCAGGAGCAGCGCAAGATCGCCCAGGCAATCAAGAATGCCCGCGAAGTTGCACTGCTGCCCTACTCCGGCGCTGGCCGCGGTTAAGGGAGATAAATAAACATGGCAAAGCTCATTTTGACCCACGAAGTAAGCGGCCTCGGTGCCGCCGGCGACATCGTTGAGGTGAAGAACGGTTACGCACGTAACTTCCTTCTGCCCCGCGGCTTCGCCCTGACCTGGAGCAAGGGCGGTGAGAAGCAGGTGGAGACCATCAAGGCTGCACGTGTTGCTCACGCACACGCTTCCATCGAGGCTGCCCAGGAGCAGGCAACTGCCCTGCAGGCACACCCCGTTGTGCTCAAGGTCAAGGCAGGCGACTCCGGCCGCCTGTTCGGCACCGTCAAGGCTGCCGACGTTGCAAAGGCTGTTGCCGATGCAGGTCTGGGAACCATTGACAAGCGCAAGGTTGAACTGCCCGCTCACATCAAGAGCACCGGCAAGCACACTGCAACGCTCCGTCTCCACGACGACGTTTCAGCTGTCATCACCTTGAACGTTGTAGCTGGCTAACACCCGCTGCACCGCTTCAAGGCGCCCGGTCCCCGTCATGGGGGCCGGGCGCTTTGTTTAATGGCGCTGGGACTGCAGCGACTGGATGTTCCCGGTGGTGGTGTGCCGGTAGGTCATGGCGATCAGTTCGCGAAGCACTGCCAGGTCGACGTCGGCCAGCTTGTTGATGTACACGCAGGCCGCACTTGAGGTGAACTTGCCCAACTTCTCCAGCAGGGGTGCCGCGGCCGGCGGATATGTCAGTCCGTAAATGACAAGCTTGGCTTTCCGTGGTGAAAATCCGACGGCGGCCGCGTCACCTTCACGCCCCGACGCGTACTTGTAGTGGTACTCGCCAAAGCCGATGATGGTGGGTCCCCACATGCGCGGCGGTGCACCTGTGATTTCCTGCATCATATCCACCAGCACGAGCGCGTCGGCGCGACGCCTTGCGGTGGTGTCCACAGTGTTGATGAAGGCCATCGGATCCACAGTCCTGGGGACTGTCTTGTTGGCCGTCCGGGACTCCTTCGGCGGGGCAGGGGCAGCGCCCATGGTTTGTCTCCTGTCGTTTCCAGCAGCGTGGCACCCGCAAACCAAGTAACGGGTGGGGCTCATGCCTGTGCCCAGCTTGACGCATTTGCACAAATTTGTACATGTCGGGGCGCGTATGGAGGCGCGCGGGTCCGCCGGCGCGGGCCCGGCGGGATATCCACAGCGAGACATATATCTGTGGATATCAGGCCCACTACTCCTGAGTAGCCCCAGCGTCAAGCTGTCTCTTTGGTCTCGGCTTTGTGGGCATAAATATTTTCCTCCACAGGCGGTGGACAGTGTTTATGCAGGTCAGGGTCCTGTTTGTGGACTCAGCTGCGACTTATCCACACGCTTGCCCACATCCTGTGCACAAGCAGGGGCAGTTAATGCACCGGTTGTCCACAGGCATGGTGGACAACGGGGTTGGTGGATGCCCTTTCAGCGTCTAACGTTGCAACTGAGCTCTCCGCATCGACACCTTTGTCGGCACCAGCTGGTAAGGAGTGGCAGCACCAGGAAACACATCACCGAGAGGTGGTGCAGGCCCGGCCAGCAGGGCAGAAAGAGGGCATCAAACATCATGTCGGCTCCAACCAAAGAATCAGGGTCTTCCTCCCGCGAACCGGATTTCGCCAGGACACCGCCACAGGACCTCGTCGCTGAACAAAGCGTCCTGGGCGGCATGATGCTCTCCAAGGACGCCATCGCGGATGTTGTTGAAGTCCTGCGCGGCAGCGACTTCTACCGCCCCTCCCACGAAAGCATCTACGAGGCCACCCTCGACCTCTACGGACGAGGCGAGCCGGCCGATGCCGTGACAGTGGCCGACGAGCTGACCAAGCGCGGCGAGATCACAAAAGTCGGCGGCGCCGCATACCTGCACCAACTGATCCAATCAGTGCCCACGGCTGCCAACGCCGGGTTCTACGCTGAGATCGTTGCCGAGCGTGCCGTGCTGCGCCGGTTGGTCACGGCTGGAACCAAAATTGTTCAAATGGGCTACTCGCAGGACGGCGAAGTTGAAGAAGTCGTCAACGCCGCCCAGGCCGAGATCTTTGCCGTGGCGGAGCGTCGCACCACAGAGGACTACGTGCTTCTGAAGGACGTCATGGAAGCCACCGTAGATGAAATTGAGGCATCGGGGCACAAAGGCCAGGGCATGACTGGCGTGCCCACCGGTTTCTATGAATTTGATGAACTGACCAACGGTTTGCACCCGGGACAGATGATCGTGATTGCGGCCAGGCCGGCCGTTGGCAAGTCGACGTTTGCCCTTGACTGGGCGCGTTCGGCAGCGATTGACCACAATATGGCCACAGTGGTGTTCTCCCTGGAAATGGGCCGAAACGAAATCGCCATGCGCCTTCTGTCGGCCGAGGCCACCATCAGCCTCCAGGACCTGCGCAAGGGAACAGTCAAGGACGACCAGTGGTCAAAGATCGCAACGACGATGGGCAGGATGAACGAGGCCCCGCTCTTCATCGATGATTCCCCCAACATGTCACTGATGGAAATTCGAGCCAAGTGCCGCCGCCTGAAACAGCAGCACGACTTGAAGCTGGTTGTCCTTGACTACCTCCAGCTGATGTCCTCGGGCAAGCGTGTTGAATCCCGCCAGCAGGAAGTTTCCGAATTCTCCCGTGCCCTGAAGCTGCTGGCCAAGGAACTGCAGGTTCCGGTGGTCGCACTGTCACAGCTGAACCGTGGCTCCGAGCAGCGAACCGACAAGAAGCCCATGGTTTCGGACCTGCGTGAATCGGGATCGATCGAGCAGGACGCCGACATGGTGATCCTCCTGCACCGTGAAGACATTTACGACAAGGAATCCGCCCGCGCAGGCGAGGCGGACGTGATCGTGGCCAAGCACCGTAACGGTCCCACCAAGACGATCGTGCTCGGCTTCCAAGGCCACTACTCACGCTTTGCCAACATGGCCAGCGACAGCGGCCAGGGCTACTAGCCGGCGGATGGGGCACTCCCGGGGACAGAGATTGTTGAGCGATGGCTGAGCCAGTGACGCCGCAGGGCGCCTCCGCGCCCGACCGCCGCTCAACGGCAAGGGCGATCCGGGGACTGGCCATCCCCGCCTTTGGCGCCCTCATTGCCGAGCCGCTGTTCCTCCTGGCCGACTCGGCCATCGTGGGACACCTGGGCGTTCCGCAGCTGGCTGGGGTGGGTTTGGCGGCGACAGTGCTCCAGACAGTTGTGGGGCTCATGGTGTTCCTGGCATATTCCACCACCCCTGCTGTTGCACGGTTGTTGGGAGCCGGCAGGCATGCTGACGCCCTGGCGGTTGGACGGGACGGCCTGTGGCTGGCGGCACTGCTTGGCCTCGTGCTTGGCGTTACAGGCATGTTTGCCGGCGGCGGTCTGCTGAACGCCATGGGTGCCAGGGGCGACGTATTTGGGTACGCCCACGAGTACTTCATGATCAGCCTGGCGGGAATTCCCGCCATGCTCCTGGTCATGGCCGCGATGGGTGTGCTGCGCGGCCTGCAGGACACAAAGACGCCGTTGCTGGTTGCCGCAGCCGGGTTTGGCGTGAACATCGTCATGAACTTTTTCTTTGTCTACGGACTGGGGATGTCTGTTGGCGGCGCCGCCCTTGGCACAGTCATCGCCCAGTGGGGCATGGCAGCTGTCTACCTTGTCATCGTGGGCAGGGCGGCCCGCCGCCACAATGTGGGGCTCCGCCCCGACTGGGCGGGCGTGCGGGCGGTCTCGCGGGTGGGCAGCTGGCTGATGCTGCGCACCTTGTCGCTGCGCGCCGCCATCCTGGTCACAGTGGTCGTGGTGACGGCGCAGGGCCCCACGAACCTGGCCGCCCACCAGCTCGCGATGACACTCTTCAGCTTCCTGGCCTTCGCCCTTGACGCGCTTGCCATCGCCGCCCAGGCCCTGATCGGCAAGGAGCTGGGGGCCGGCAACATACCCCAGGTTCGGGTCCTGACCCGGACCATGACGCGTTGGGGTCTTGGTTTTGGCGTGCTCACCGGGCTGGGGCTGTGGGCGGTGTCCGGAGCCGTAGGGTGGATCTTCACCACGGATGCGGGCGTCCATGCGGCGCTGACCGCGGCCCTGCTCGTCATGGCCGTTGGGCAGCCGCTGGCCGGGTACGTCTTCGTGCTCGACGGCGTTCTCATCGGCGCAGGGGACGCCCGCTACCTGGCCCTGGTCGGCCTCGGCAACCTTGTGATCTACCTGCCATTGCTCTTCTGGGTGGCCCAGCTGCAGTTTGGCGACACCGTGCCCGGGATGTTCTGGGTCTGGGCGGCATTCAGTGTGGGCTACATGGGGGCCCGCGGACTGACGCTGGGCTTGCGTGCGCGCACCGGCCGGTGGATGCAGGTCGGTGTGCCTGCCGGCCGCGGCTAGACTTGAAGGGTGAGTGAAACTGCCCTTCCCCAGCCGACCAACGCCAACCCTGCCGCGGACGGCACCACCCCGCTATGGCAGCCTTTGCTGTTGCGGGCCCTGGCCACACTGGCTTTTGGTCTCATTACAGTCTTCTGGGGAGCGCCCGGCGCCCTCGGCCTCTGCGTCCTCTTTGCCGCGTACCTGCTTGCGGTGGCCGCAGCCCAGTACTTGGTTTTGCGCACCGTTGCGCTTCCTCTCGCCGACACGCGGCGGCTGGTGGTGCTGGGCGCCTCCGCCCTGCTGGCCGTTAGCGGCGTGGTGGTGGCCGTCTCGGTCAGCGCGGTTGTGGCCGCCTGGCTGGGCGGTGCAGCCCTTGCCGTCATGGGCGTCGCGGAGCTTTTCGCGGCACTTCACAAGCCTGCCGGAAGTGCCGGAGCGAAATCATCACTTCGCAGCGACTGGATGGTCTCCGGCGTCCTGGGTCTGGGCACGGGGCTTTTGCTGCCCTTCTTCGCCGCGGCCGGGCCGCATGCGTTGATGGGTGTCGCCGGCGGCGGGGCCTTGATGACAGGCGCATTGTGGACGTTGTCAGCTCTCACACTGCGCCATGACGGCGGCAGGGCAAAAGCCCAGTAAACTAGGCACAGTATGTTCTACTGTGCGTAGAATCGCGTGGTGCCTGAGACACCAAACAAGCCAAAGGACCAATTGTGGGCAGTCTAGAGCCGCAGAACCCGAATTCACGGAATTCCATCAAGTTTCCCCTCAGCTTCTCGTTCGCACTGGGGGCAGTTGCCGGCCTTGTCACCTTGGTGGTGTCAGCTGGCGGAACTGACCATGGGCTTCGCTGGGACCTGGGTGCCATTGCCTTCGGCATCGCTTTCGTTGCAACCCTGCTTGTCGCGTCCCTGCTGGTCATGGGCCACAAGGAAAATGACCCCTACCTGAGCGAAGGTTCAGGGGTGAACCGCAAGTCCTCCGACCGTTTGGGCCAGGCAAAAAATGACGCCGCCAATGGTGCCGCGGGGGCCGGCAAAGAAACTGACGACGACGGTAAGTCCGCCGCGAACTAAGCCCGCGGCAGGCCCTTCGGCCGCCTCGGGCACGGACCCGATGTGCTGCCGTGCCGCTCACCGAGGCGTGGCCCTGACGGCCGCGTGGCAGTCACCGCAGTGCCGACAAGCTGTCCTGGATCCGGGCAAAAACGGACGCATCCACCTCAATGCCATTGCGCTTGAGCACCAGTACGGCAGCACCCACCACGCCGTCCTCAACCAACACGGGCGTGATCGGCTCCGCTGTTCCTGAAGTTCCGGCAGTTACAGCTGCCAACAGGCCGACCACCGCCGCCGCCACAGTCCCGCCCTTGGTCAGCACACTGCCACCAAAAACCAGCGGCTGATCCGCCATTCGGCCCGATCCGGCCCGTGCCGGCTGCGCGCCCGGAAGAGTTTCCCCGGCGGAGGCCGGGACTTCCGGCGATGGCGGCCCCGGCTCATCAGCTGCCTCCCCATCAGCGGCAAACCCACTGACGGCCAGCAGGGTGCCGGCAAGGGCCTGGGCCGCACGCTCCATAATGTCTCGGGCAACGGCGTCGTCAGGCACGGCAAACACCAGCGGGGCAAAGCGTGAAAGCTCAATGGCGCTGCGCTCATAGACCTTGAGAATCAGCTGCTGCTGGGCGCGGAGCCGGCCCTGGGTGCGGGCGCCGGGATCGAGGGTGATGTCCAGCTCGGCCAGGACGAGGCCGGTCAGGGCAGTTGCCCGGCCGCGGCCGTCAAGGGCGGATGCGACGGCGCGGGCCACTTCCCTGCCCAGCCAGAAGCCCGCACCCGCGTCTCCCAGCAGCCAGCCGGTCCCATCGGCAACTGCTGCCAATCGGCCGCCTGCAATGCGGGCACCGACGGCACCGGTGCCCGCTATCAGTGCGCAACCATCGTCATGATGGGTTCCAGAGTAAAAGGCTGCCAATAAATCAGATTCAATCATCACATTTCCGGTCAGACCGAGTGTGGCGAACCGGTCCCGGAACAATTGTGTCGGCAGTTCAAGGGATGCGCCGGCCATCGCCAGCAGCACCTCCGAGAAGGGTGCCGGGGTGTCAGCGAGGGCTGTGGCCGAGGCCTGCGCCAGGGCATCCAGTGCCGGCTCAAATCCCCGGGAAACCGGGTTTCCTCCCCCCGCTGTCCCGTACCCGAGACAAAGCCCCGAGGAATTGAGAAATACGGCCCTGGTGGAGGTGCCGCCGGCGTCAATGGCAAGAAAATTGGGCATCGTTATCATTCTGTGTCTAGGTGTGACTTGACTTACATGCGGGACGATAATAGTTTTCATTATGTACCCACTTCTACGAAATGGATTTTCAAATGTCGCCCTTCGCGTCCCCTCTCGCAGCGGTGACAGCTGCCGGCGTCGTGAACCGCATTCAGGCCAAGCTACCTGACATGCCGGCGGCCATGGCGAAAATCGGCACTTACCTTCTGGAGCATCCGCAGGCGCCTCTGGAACTCTCCATCATGGAACTGGCGGAACAAACCAAAACCTCTCCGGCCACTGTGACACGCTTTTGCCGCCTGCTTGGCTACGCCGGCTATGTCCCCTTCCGGGTCAGCATCGCCTCCGAGCTGGGCCGCAGCGACGCCCGCGAGTCCTGGAAGGCCGACATCGGGCGCGCCTTTGGCCCCGACGATTCCCCGCGGGATGTGCTCAGCACCCTCGTCAACGCCCATACGCGTTCACTGGAGGAAACTGCGGCCGTCATGGACCTGTCCCTAATGAACAAGATCGCCCGCCGCATCGCCATGAGCACCCATGTGGACATCTACGGCATCGGCGGCAGCGCGGTCATGGCCGAGGAGCTGCAGTCGCGCCTGTATCGGATTGGCATCAACGCCCACCACTGGTCAGAGGTCCACGCCGGCCTGACAAGTGCAGCCATCCAGGACTCCAACACCGTGGCAATCGGCATTTCAAATACTGGCCGCACCGACGAGACACTGCAAATGTTGCGGGAAGCCGGTGAGGCCGGCGCACTGACGGTGGCCCTGAGCAACAACCCGGGTTCGCCTTTGGCTGAGAGCGCTGATGAATCCATCATCACGTCGGTCCACGAGCAGTTCCTGCAGCCGGACGACCTCTCCGCCAAGCACGTGCAATTGCTCGTCATTGATGTGCTGTATTTGCTTGTGGCCCAAGTGAATTTCGCGCAGACCACCTCAAAACTCGCAGCGTCAGCCATGGCCGTGTCCCCGCACAGGCGCCCCACCAGGGCTGCCCGCCTTGAAGTTGGGACACACCGCGGGCAGCGAAAAATTGGAAAGGGTGAAGATCATTCCTGACACCTTAACTGCCTTTGGACTTGAAGTCTCCAGCAGGCTTGAGGCCATCACGGCATGGGCTGTTGCCGGGGGCGTCAGCGACGCCGCCACCGCAATGGCGGACACGCTCGCCAACGGCGGCGTCATCCAGGCGTTCGGCACAGGCCATTCCGAGGCTTTTGCCATGGAGATTGCCGGCCGTGCCGGGGGGCTGATTCCCACCAGTAAAATCGCCTTGCGCGACCTGGTCCTCCATGGCGTCCGGGGCGTGGCGGAGCTGGACTCGCTGGAAGGTTCCGTATTGGAGCGTGACACGGGGGTTGCCGAGGAGCTGTTCAACCTCTCCCTGATCGATCCGCGCGACATCTTCATTATTGCCTCAAACTCCGGTGTGAACGGCTCGATCGTGGGATTGGCCCTGGCTGCCAAGGAACGCGGCCACAAGGTCATCGCCGTCACCAGCATCGAACACACCAACGCTGTCGAAGCAAAACATCCCAGTGGGCTGCGGCTCAGTGAGATTGCCGATATTGTTATCGATAACAGGGCGCCTTATGGCGACACGACCCTCGAAGTTTCCGGCGGAGGAGGTGTTGGTGCCGTCTCCTCGATCACGGCCGCATACATTGCGCAGCTGCTCACCATCGAGACGACCCAGTGCCTGATCCGTGCGGGGAAGAAGCCGCCCATCTATATTTCAGCAAATATCCCGGGCGGGGACGAACACAATACCGCACTGGTGGGCCAGTATGTTGGCCGGCTCAGGCGTGAGGCATGATTCCAACGGCACGTGGTTGAAGTCAGCTGCATCGCATGAAGTCGACCGAAGGAATTGCAGTGAAATGCAGTAACTGTACTAACAAGTACAACGCCGTACCGATTTAGCGCTCGTACCATCAATGGAAGGCAGTACACAGAATGAACATTCAAAACAAGCCTCTGCAACGTCGTGGATTCCTCCGCGGAGCCCTTGCCACCGCCGTGCTTTTGCCCCTGGGCGGAGCCTTGGCATCGTGTGCAGGCGGCGGCGACTCCCCGTCGAGCTCGGCCGCCCCGGGCGGAGAAGTGGACCCCCAGAAGAACCCTTTCGGGGTTGCCTCATCGGGCAAGCTTGACGCTGTCATCTTCAAGGGCGGGTATGGCATCGACTACGTCGAATTTGCCGGCAAGATCTTTGCCAAGAACTTCCCCGACGTTGAAGTCAGCATCAACCCCTCCACCGACATCGCCCAGGAACTGCAGCCGCGCTTTGCGGGTGGCACCCCTCCTGACTTGATTGACAACTCGGGCGCCAAGTCCATTGGCTTCAGCACCATCCTTGACCAGCTCGAGGACCTCCAGTCAATCGTCGATGCGAACAACCTCGAAGGCACCAAGATCGCTGACACGCTCTTCGCCGGGGTGCTGTCACCGGGCACCTTTGACGGCAAGCTTGCGGCCATCAACTACGTGCTCACCGTATACGCCTGGTGGTACTCCGCCAGCCTGTTCAAGGAAAACGGCTGGACAGTTCCCACCACCTGGGACGAAGCCTACGATCTCGGCACCAAGGCCAAGGAAAAGGGCAAGTACCTGTTTGTCTGGGGCAAGGAAGCCGCAACGTACTACCAGACCATGGCCATCGAGTCGGCCATCAAGGAAGGCGGCGATGAGGTCCGCCTCAGCCTTGAGAACCTGAAGCCCGACTGCTGGTCACTGCCTGCCGTCCAGAGTGTCTTCACCGCCATGGAAAAGATCGTCAAGGCCGGCTACATCAAGCCCGGCGGCTCCGGCACCGTCTTCACGGCCGCGCAGGCCCAGTGGTCCAACGGCCAGGAGGCACTCCTGTACCCGTCGGGTTCCTGGATTGAAAACGAGATGAAGGACCAGACCAAGGCCGGCTTTGAAATGACGGGCGCCCCGATCCCGGTTGTTTCCGCCAGCCCGAAGATCGACCAGCAGGGCGTGCGCTCCGCAGGCGGCGAGCCTTTCGTCGTCCCGACCAAGGGCGCAAATGCGGCTGCAGGCAAGGAATTGCTGCGCATCATGCTCTCCAAGGACGCTGCCACCAACTTCGCCAAGGAAAAGCTGGCGCCCACTGTCGTCAAGGGCACCGTTCCTGCCGACGGCTTCGGCTCCACAGCGCTGGTCTCCCAGACCGGCATGTTGGAGAAGGCAGGCAAGAACATCTTCACGTGGAACTTTGTGGACACCTACGGGATGAACCCCGACCAGCTGGTGCCGTGGAACTCATTCCTCGACGGCAAGCTCGATACTGCAGGCCTGACCAAGGCCCTGCAGGAGATCACCGACAAGGTTGCGAAAGACGATACAGTTACGAAGATTGAAGTGAAGTGACTCAAGCAACACATGACGTTCGATCGGGCGGTGGCGTTGTCGCCACCGCCCGGCGGCGCCGGAAAAAACTGACATTCGACAAGGTCAGCTTTATGGCAGTCTTTTTGGGGCTGCCGTTGGTGATCTATCTGGTCTTTGTGATCTCGCCCTTCGTACAGGCGGTGTACTACTCAATGACCAGCTGGGGCGGCTTCGACAACAACATGCCGTTCATTGGCTTCGACAACTACGTCAAGCTCTTCAACGACGACATCTTCATGATTTCGGTGCGCAACAGCGTCACCTTGGCCGTTTTCCTGCCGGTCATCACTGTGATTTTGTCGCTTGTCCTGGCCACGCTGGTCACGATTGGCGGCAGCAGCCGCGGGCAGATCAAGGGACTCAAGGGATCCGGTTTCTACCGTGTCATCTCCTTCTTCCCCTACGTCATCCCCGCCGTTGTCATCGGCATCATTTGGCAGCAGATTTTCAACCCAAGCAACGGCCTGCTCAACGGCATCCTGACGGGCATCGGCCTGAACGGCTTCAAGGATTACCCGTGGTTGGGCGACTCACGCACGGCCATGATCGCCTCGATGTTCGTTATTGTGTGGGGCTTTGTTGGCTTCTACATGATTTTATTCATTGCGGCCATCAAGGGCATCCCGGCCGAGACGTTTGAGGCTGCCCGCATTGACGGTGCGGGACGTTTCCGCACCGCTGTCAACATCACCATCCCGCTCATCCGCGACAACATCCAGACGGCCTATGTCTACATGGGGATCCTGGCCTTGGACGCTTTCGTCTACATGTCAGTGTTGAACTCCACGGGCGGTCCGGAAAACTCCACGCTCGTCATGTCCCAGAAACTGTTCTCCACGGCCTTTGGCAAGAGCCAGTTTGGTCTGGCGTGTGCAATGGGAGTGGTGCTGGCTGTCATCACCCTGCTCTTCTCTGCCCTCGTATTCCTGGTCAACAGGATGACCGGCGGCAGCAAGGATGTGTCTGAATAATGTCAATCCAACTTTCGAAAACCACGGCACTCAACGACCATGTTGAGCGCAAGGGGCAGGACACCAAGGGTGACAAGGTTGTAGCCGGTGTCTCGCACACGATGCTCGCACTCTGGGCACTGCTGGTGCTCATTCCCCTCGGCTGGACCCTGCTGTCGTCGTTCAAGACGACTTCTGAAATTTTCGCCTCTCCGTTCGCGCTTCCCGCCGACTGGAAATTCGAGAACTACATCAACGCCTGGAACACCGCCGGCATTGGCCAGTACTTCTTCAACACAGTCATCGTGGTGGGGTTTGCCCTGGTCATTGTGATGGTTCTGGGCGCCATGTGCGCCTATGTTTTGGCCCGCTACGTGTTCCCCGGTTCGCGGGCCATATATTACCTGATGCTTGCCGGCCTGACTTTCCCGGTTTTCCTGGCCATCGTGCCGTTGTTTTTCATCCTGAAGAACCTGGGCCTGCTGAACACGCTCCCCGGCCTGATCATTGTGTATGTGGCGTTCGCGCTGCCCTTCACAGTGTTCTTCCTGTTCTCCTTCTTCAAGGCACTCCCGAACGAGATTGCCGAAGCCGCGCAGATTGACGGTGCCGGAGAATGGCGCACCTTCTTCCAGGTCATGCTCCCCATGGCCAAGCCTGGCATGGCCTCCGTTGCCATCTTCAATTTCCTTGGCCTGTGGAACCAGTACTTGATTCCCGTGGCCATCAACACCAAGCAAGAGAACTATGTGCTCTCGCAGGGTATCGCGAGGTATGCAGGTCAGATGGGCTACGCTGTGGACTTCGGTGCACTGTTCGCGGCCGCCATCATTGTCATTGTCCCCGTGCTGATCATGTACGTCCTGTTCCAGCGCCAGCTGCAGGGTTCGGTGTCCGCAGGAACCATGAAGTAGTTTCCCACCCCCGTCGAAATGCCCAAGGGGCCCGCATCACTTCATGATGCGGGCCCCTTGCGGTTTGCTTCCGGCCGGGAAGTGGGCTCAACCGTGGCCACCCCGTGCTGTGACCAGCTGTCCGTCAGGGCACGTTCGGCGGTTCACAGGGATCGGCCCAGCGACTGGCTCACTGCTGCGGGAACTGCCCCGATTTACGACGCCGGTACGCGGCCACGTGGGCCCGGTTGCCGCAGTTTCCGGTGTCGCAATACCTGCGCGACCGGTTCTTGGACAGGTCGATCACGACGGCGCAGCAGTCGGGGGCTGCACACACCTTCAGCCGGTCCAGTTCCTTGCCTCGAATAACGTCCACCAGGGCCATGGCGGCTTCAACCCCCATGCGCTCGGCCAGCGGGGCGGCCGGGGCTGTTGCGTGCAGGTGCCAGTCCCACTGGTCGTGCCTGACAATCTGCGGCAAGGCCTGGGCGCGCGCAAGTAGGGCGTTGACCATGCCTGCCGCGGTGAATTCATCGGAGGTAAAGATGGTGCGCAGTTCGGTGCGCATGTCACGAACAGCCTCAACCTCCGCTGCGGAGTGTTCGCGCGATCCGGAAAACTGCTCCGCCTGCACAAACGCATCGAGTTCGGCCACGGTTTTCATCGTGTCCGGGCCGGTGACGGTGCCGTCCCCGTTGACGGTGATGGGGGCTGTGTTGATCAAATTCACCGCTGACAGAAGAGCCACCTCCGTGTCATGACTAAAGACCATGTTGACTCCTGACAATGTGCGAGCGTAATGTCATTAGTATAACGCCGATCACTCCTGACATTTGGACCATCCGTGACCACTTCAACATTCTCCTTCCGCGTGTCCGCCCCAGGGCCACGCACCGCCCTGGCGTCCCCGGCGCTTGTGCTGGCCTTGATTTCAGCGGCGGCCTTTGCCTTGTCGGGACCCTTCGCCAAGTCGCTTTTCGATGTTGGCTGGTCTCCGGGCGCAGCTGTCGCGGCCCGCATAGGTGGTGCCGCCGTCGTACTTTTCATTCCGGTGGTGATCACCCTGGTGAGGCGCTGGGCCAAGGTCAAGGGGTCGCTGGGGCGGATTGCGATTTACGGCGTGGTGCCGATTGCGCTGTGCCAGCTGTTCTACTTCAATGCGGTGCAGCACCTGTCGGTGGGCGTTGCCCTGCTGTTGGAATATCTCTCGCCCGTGCTGTTGGTGGGGTGGGCGTGGATCATCACCCGGCACCGGCCGCGGTTGCTGACGATTGTTGGCGCCGTCAGTGCCATGGCCGGCCTGGTGCTGGTGCTGGATCTGGCCGGCGGCCAAGAGGTGAGCGTTGAGGGCGTTCTGTGGGGGCTGGCCGCGGCTGTGTGCTCGGCCGTGTTCTTTGTGATGTCGGCCCGCACCGCTGACGACGTCCCGCCCATCCTGATGGCCGGCGGCGGCATGGCGGTGGGTGCGGCCATGATCCTGGGGCTGGGCGCGGTGGGCATTTTGCCCATGGCGTTCACCTTCAACAACCCCGTGTTTGCCGGGACCGAGGTGCACTGGCTGGTGCCGGTGCTCGGTCTGGTGTTGGTCACAACAGTTCTCGCCTACATCATGGGCATCATCGCAACGCGCGGACTGGGCTCGAAGGTGGCGTCCTTTGTGGCCTTGTTCGAGGTGCTGTTCGCGGTGATTTGGGCGTGGATCCTGCTTGGCGAGCTGCCCCGGGCCATCCAGCTGCTGGGCGGCCTGGCGATCATGGCCGGAGTGGTCCTGGTGCGGCTGGACGAGCTGCGCGGATCGCCCCGGCGGGGGCAATCCAGCGCAGTCGACCTTGACGCTGGGCCTGGCGCCGGGCCAGCCGCCGGGCTTGGCGGGATGCCGGCAGAATCGCTACCGGCCGAAGCGGCGCAGCCGTAGCGAGTTTGCCACCACCAGCACCGAGCTGGCGGCCATGGCGGCCCCGGCGATCATCGGGTTCAGCAGGCCCAGCGCGGCGACCGGGATGCCGATGGCGTTGTAGAAGAAGGCCCAGAACAGGTTCGTCTTGATGGTGCCCAGCGTCTTGCGGGACAGCGCGATGGCCGTGGCGACCTGGCCCAGGTCGCTGCCCATGACGGTCAGGTCGGCAGCCGCGATGGCCACATCCGTGCCGGAGCCCATGGCAATGCCGAGGTCGGCCTGCGCCAGGGCGGCGGCGTCGTTCACTCCGTCGCCGGCCATGGCGACCGTGGCGCCGTCAGCCTGCAGCTTCTTGACCGCCTCGACCTTGCCCTCCGGCAGGACATCGGCGTAGACATCCTCGGCGGCAATTCCGACGGCGGCAGCAACCTGTGAGGCCACTGCCGCGTTGTCGCCGGTCAGCAGGATGGGGCGCAGTCCCAGCTTCTTCAGCGTGGCGATGGCCTCCCTGGACCCGGCCTTGATGGTGTCCTTGAGGGCGATCAGCCCCGCAGCGCCACCGTCCACCGCAACCCAGATGGCCGTGGTGCCGCGCTGCTGCTGTTCCAGCAGTGCAGCCGTGGCTGCCTGTGACAGCTCGACGCCGTTTTCTTCCAGCCAGCCTGCCCGTCCGGCCAGCACGGTGCGGCCCTCGATGACGGCACGGACGCCGCCGCCGGGTGCGGACATGAAGTCGGACAGTTCGGGCAGGGTGCCATTTTCGCCTGCCTGTTCGCGGGCGTGGCCCGTGATGGCGTGGGCGATGGGGTGTTCGCTGTGTGATTCGACGGCCCCTGCCAGGCGCAGCAGTTCGGCGGCAGGCACCCGGGTGAGGGGAACGACGTCGACCACTGAGAGGCGGCCCTCGGTGACTGTGCCGGTCTTGTCGAGCAGGATGGTGTCCACCGTGCGGGTGTCCTCGAGGACCTGCGGGCCCTTGATCAGGATGCCGAGCTGGGCGGCGCGGCCGGTGCCGGTCAGCAGGCCAACCGGTGTGGCCAGGCCCAGCGCACAGGGGCAGGCAATGATCAGGACAGCGACGGCGGCCGTGAAGGCGGCCTGGATGTCGCCGCTGAACAGCAGCCACAGTACAAAGGTGATGACAGCGAAGACAAGCACGATCGGTACAAAAACGGCGCTGATCCGGTCCGCGAGCCGGGCGATGGGGGCCTTGGCTGCCTGGGCGGCGCTGACCAGCTTGCCCATTTGGGCGAGAGTGGTTTCGCTGCCGACGCGGGTGGCCTTGACGAGAAGGCGGCCGGAGGTGTTGATGGTGGCGCCGGTGACGGTGTCATCTACCGAGACGTCGACGGGCAGGGATTCACCCGTGATAAGTGAGGTGTCGATGGAGGAAGTGCCGTCGGTGATGACGCCGTCGGTGGCGATCTTCTCGCCGGGGCGGACCACGAAGATTTCATCCACAGCCAGGTCGGCGGCCGGAATTTTGACTTCGACGCCGTTGCGCAGGACGGTTGCCTCCTTGGCGCCCAGGCTGAGCAGCGCCTTGAGTGCGTCGCCGGCCTTCGCCTTGGCCCGTGCCTCCAGGTAACGGCCCAGGAGCAGGAAGGTGATGACGACGGCCGAGACCTCAAAGTACAGCGGGGCATGGCCGGCCATGGCGTTGCCGTGTTCGGTCATCATCGGGTCCAGCCCGAGTTCCACGGCGGAGAACAGGAACGCTGCGCTGACGCCGATGGAGACCAGGGTGTCCATGGTGGAGGCGAAATGGCGGGCATTGATGGCGGCGGCACGGTGGAACGGCCAGGCCGCCCATGTCACCACGGGCAGCGTCAGGATGCCGGCAACCCAGCCCCACTGCGGGAACTGCAAAGCCGGGAACATGGAAATAAGGAAGACCGGGATGGTCAGGATGGCCGCCAGGATCAGGCGCGGACGCAGCATGGACGCCGTGCCGCCATGGGCCATGTGGTCCTCATGGGAACCATGGTCTTCCTCGTGGCCGGCATGGCTGCCGTTCACATGGCCTCCGGGCGCGGAGCCGCCGTCCTGCGCGGCACCCGGGTGGGATCCGCGCGGAAGGGGGTGTCCGGCGTCGTGCTTCACAGCGGAAATGGGAGGGTTCTTCAGCCGGGCCTTGTAGCCGGTGGCCTTGACGGTGTCGAGGATTTGCTGGTCTGACATGCCGGCGGGGACCGTGACCTGGGCTGATTCCAGCGGGAGGTTCACGGAAGCGCTGACGCCTTCGAGTTTGCCCAACTTGCGCTCAACCCGGCTGACGCACGAGGCACAGGTCATGCCCTCGATGTCGATCTCGACCATGCGGGGGCCGGGTGTGGCGGTTTGGGACAAAATGTCTGAGGCGCTCATGGCGCTCCTTAGTCTGTGGGTTGCCTAAATGTTAGCGGGTCAGGCGTCGTTGGCGACGACGAGGTAGCCGGCCTCGGCGACGGCCTCACCGATCTCCGCGGGGTCGAGGGTCAAAGTGGAGGTGACTGTGACCTCGGAGATGCCGCCGGCACGGAGGTCAATGGTGACGTTCTCCACGCCCTTGAGCCCTGACAATTCCTCGGTGACGGAGTTGACGCAGTGGTCGCAGGTCATGCCTGAAACGTTGATGGTGGTGGTGTTGCTCATGTGATCAGCTCCTGAGTAGGCGGGATATGGCGGCAGTGGCCTCGGAGACCTTTTCGGAGACGATCTCCGGGTTGCCGGTGGCCTGGGATTCATTGGCGGCATTGACGACACAGTGGGCTATGTGGTCTTCCAGCAGGCCGATGCTGACAGCATGCAGGGCCTTGTTGACGGCTGCCATCTGGGTGAGGATGTCGATGCAGTACTTGTCCTCCTCGACCATCCGGGCGATGCCGCGCACCTGGCCCTCGGCGCGTTTGAGGCGCCTGAGATAAGCCTGTTTTTCGTCGGTATAGCCGTGGGTGTGCTCTTCAGTGTCCATGTCCGCTGTGTCCATACCCCCAAGGTATACCCCCATAGGGTATTGGTCAAGTACCCCCTGGGGGTATCCGGGCGGAGCGTGGCGTGCCGAGAACGGGGGCAATCCGCCGCTTGCAGGCGCCGTAGTCCCCGAGGATGGGGCGGACCCGCGAGAAAGGCGTATCTTTGGGGGCGTTTCGCGGATTCGCCCCGTTCTCGTGAGGACGGCTGCGGAAATGTCCCGCTCCGGCGGTGTGCGTCAGTCCGCCGCAGCCCGGCAGCTCAAGTTACCAGTGGGTAACCCTTGCCGGGCTGTGGTTCCGGTGGTCGACTTTAACCCATGGAAAACAGCGAAGCCCAGGACACTGCACGCTCCGGAACAACCCACCTGCTGGCCGTGGGCACCAAGAAAGGGCTGTGGCTGGGCACGAGCCCGGACCGGGTGAATTACACCTTCACCGGGCCGCATTTCCTGATGCAGGAGATTCCCAGCATTGGCATCGACACCCGCGGCGGAGCCACCCGCATCCTCGTGGGCCTGCGCAGCGAGCACTGGGGGCCCACGGTGACGCACTCCGACGACCTGGGCGCCACCTGGCACGAACCCGAGAACGGGGCCATCGTCTTCCCGTCCGACACCGAAACCGCCCTGGAGCGGGTGTGGCAGATCCAGCCCGATTCTGCCGGACAGCCGGGCGTCGTGTGGGCCGGCTGCGAACCGATCTCGGTCTGGAAGTCAGTGGATGGCGGCGAACATTTTGAACTGAACAGGGGGCTGTGGGACCACCCGCACCGCTCCGAATGGGGTGCCGGGTATGGTGGCGCTGCGGCGCACACCGTCCTGCCCAGCCCCGCCGACCCCAACACCATCCATGTGGCCATGAGCACCGGCGGCGTGTACCGCAGCACGGATGCGGGCGCGTCGTGGGAGCCCCGGAACAAGGGGATTGGCGCAACCTTTCTGCCGGAGGAAACACCGGAGTTCGGCCAGTGCGTCCACAAGGTTGCCCGCGACGCCAATCATCCCGAGGTGCTGTTCGCGCAAAACCACGGCGGCGTGTACCGCAGCGGCGACAACGGCGACAGCTGGGACTACATTGCCCGGGGCCTGCCTGCGGACTTTGGCTTCACCGTCCTTACCCACCCGCGCCGCTCAGGGACCGCCTGGGTCATCCCCATCAAGGCTGATTCCGAGCGCATCCCGCCGGACGGGCAACTAGCCGTGCATCGAACTGACGACGGCGGGGAGTCATGGACAAGCCTGGCCGCCGGCCTGGCGCAGCCCGAATTCAACGTGGTGCTCAGGGATGCCGCGGGCGTTGACACCGCGGAGCCGGTGGGACTGTTCTTTGGCACCCGAGGCGGCACCGTCTATGCGAGCGCCGACGAGGGCGCGCATTTCAGCGAAGTCCTCACCCACCTGCCGGACGTTTTGTGCGTCCGTGCCGCCACCGTCGACCTGTAGCGGGGCGGTCATGGCCGGGGAAGTGACAATGCTAGTGCCGAGATTGCTGCAGCCACTGGTTGGTGGCAGTGCGGAATTGCGCCTTGACGTGGGGGAGGGGGCAAGTGTCGCCGAGCTGCTGGACGCCATCAAGGCCGAGTTTCCCATCTTTGACCGACGGCTGCGCGATGAAACCGGGGCGCTGCGCAGGTACGTCAACATCTACCTCGACGGCGACGAGCTGCGGCGCCTGGACGGCTTGAAGACCCGGGTGGCCGCGGGCCGTGAACTCATGGTGATCCAATCCGTGGCCGGCGGCTGACCTGGGCGCTGGGCATGCCATCCCGTATTGAAATACTGCGTGGTGTGTTTAGGATGTGAAGAACCTCCAATACACCGAACCTCGGTCGCGCCGCACACGGGCTGAGAGTCGTGACGAGACCAGGGAACGGCTGATCGGCTCGGCCATTGAGCTCTATGCCCGCCATGGCGTGGCGGCAGTTTCCCTCCAGCTCATTGCCGAACATGCCGGCTACAGCCGCGGCGCGTTCCACAGCAACTTTAACGGCAAGGACGAACTGCTGGACGCGGTCTCGGCTGCCGTCATCGCGTCCATAGCACCACAGCTGGACGCCATCCTCACATCCGGCGCCGACAGCCTGGCCCGGCTGGAGGGATACATCCGGTGCTATGTGCAATTCTGCGCGGAACGACCGGAGCGGGCGCAGGCCTTGATCGCCATAGTGCGCGAGCAAAGCCAGCAGCAAAGAGGCAGCTACGAGGCCCGCGCCGGGGAAAGCCTGGCCGGGATTGTCGGGCTTTTTGCCGCCGGGCAGGCTGCGGGGCAGATGCGCGCCTTTGACCCGGAGATGATGGCGTTGACGCTCCGCAGCGCCCTCGACGCCCACTCCCTGGGGTTCACCCGCAGCACCGCACAGTCCGGGACTGCACAATTTGAGACTCCACAGTCCGAGGCCGCACGGCCCGGGTGGGAGTGGCTGGCAGGCGAGATTGCGAGCACTTTTGTGCAAGCGACCCGAAGGGCCGGCAATGACTGAACGACTGTTCAGGGTGACGGTGCGCGGCAGATTTGGGATGCTCGACGGCGGGCAGCCCGCCGAGCTTCTGGCGCAGCAGCACGACCACGGAATGTTTTCGGCACGGTTCACGCCCGAGGGCGTGTTCCTGTACGAGCCTGAACTGGTGAACTTCCAGTTCAGGTACGAGCTGAGCTCCGACGAGCCCAGCCCCGCCGATGCCGAAGTCGAGGTCGCCATGGTGGCCGAAGAGCTGACTGCCGGCGCGCTGCTGGCACGGGGACTCGAAGGCAGAATACTGAAAGTCGCCCTGATCGGCATGGGAAACGCCAAAACGCGGCAACCGGCGGAAACGTCATGAGCGCCGCCGGCCCGGCGGCCTTGCTTGACCTGGTCGACGCGGCCGCAGCTGCCGCATTGGTGCTGGACCGTGCGCTGGCCCGGATTGGCCTCGGGACCGACGAGCTGCGGATGCTTGCCGCCGTGGCGGTAGGCGGATTGGCCGGCACCTCAATCCGCAGCGCGGCCGGTGCGCTGTCCGTGCCAGGCTCCGCAGCGCTGCGCCGCCTGCGGCCACTGGAGAAGCTCGGCTGGATCGAACGCGTCGGACCGGCCGCCTTCATTTTGACGGAGAGCGGGCGCGGGATCGAGGCGGAGGGTCGGGACATTTGCGCTGACGCCACGGAAAAGTACTGCGCGTCCCGTTTCAGCGGGGCTGAACGGGAAACGCTCTCAACCCTGTTGCTGAAGACGGTCCCGGCCCGCCGCGAGGAATAGCGCCCCCACTTTCAGCTGCCGCGAAGGTTAGGGATGAACCACTGCCTTCAGCGCGCCGGGGTTGGTGCCGGCCGTGAGCGCCGCCTCGACGTCGTCAAGGCCGTGCGCTGAGGTGACAAGCCCATCGAGATCCACCTTCCCGGAGGCCGCCAATGCGATGGCCGTTGGCCACGTATTCGCGTAGCGGAATGTTCCCGTGATCATAAGCTCACGGCCCTGAATCAGCGGCACGGGCAGGGCGATGGTGTCCGCGCCCATGCCCACCAGGACGCAGCGTCCGCGCGGTGCCAGCCGGGCCAGCCCGCCCAGGATGGCCCTTTCGGCGCCGCTGGCATCGATGAACACGTCAAACTCCGGCTCCACGGGAGGCTGTCCGGCGGCCGTAAAAGTATGCGCTGCACCGTATGTTTCCGCAATTTCGAGGCGTTCGGCACGCACGTCCGTCAGGGTGACGATCGCCCCGGCCAGCTGGGCGACCTTCGAGATCAGCAGCCCGATGGGGCCGGCTCCGGCGACCAGCACCTTGTCACCAAGCTGGACCCGTCCGGCCGCCCTTGCGGCAAGCGCCACGCTGAGCGGCTCCAGCAGTGCAGCGGCATCGTCCGAAACAGAGTCTGGAACAGGGTGGCAAAAAGCCGCCGGATGCACTGCATACTCGGAAAACACCCCGTCGATGGGAGGCGTGGCAAAGAACCGCACGCCCGGGTCCAGGTTGTAGCAGCCAGCCAGCGACTGCTTCGACAGCGGGTCCGGAATCCCAGGCTCTAGGGAGACACGCTGACCCACTGTTCGGTCTGTGACCCCCGTCCCGAGCGAAACGATGACGCCGGCGGGCTCGTGGCCCAACACCAGCGGGGAATCGACAACGAAGCTGCCGATCCGGCCCTCAGTGAAGTAGTGGGTGTCAGATCCGCACACCCCCACCGAGGTGATGCGCACCAGCACCTCGCCGGGACCAGGTGTGGGTACAGGGCGCTGTTCGGTGCGCAGCTCGCCCTGCCGAACAAGGACCGAGGCCGTCATTGATTCCGGGAGCGGGGATGCGGGGGCGGCTGGTTCAGTGTTGTGTGGCGCCACGCTTCTACTTCACCGCACCCATCGACAGGCCGCGGACGAGCTGCTTTTGTGCGACCCAGCCGGCAATGACGACGGGCAGCGAGGCCAGCACCGAGGCGGCCGACAGCTTGGCCAGGAACAAGCCCTCGCTGGTCATTTGGGAAACCAGGAACACCGGCACCGTGGCCGCATTGGCGGCTGTGAGGTTCAGGGCGAAGAAGAACTCGTTCCAGGCAAAGATCACGCAGATCAGGGCCGTGGCCGCCAGCCCGGGGGTGACCATGGGGATCAAGATGGTGCGCAGGGTCTTGATCAGCCCGGCCCCGTCCATGGCCGCAGCCTCAAGGACCTCGGCCGGCACTTCCTGGAAGAAGGAACGCATCATCCACACGGCAATCGGCAGGTTCATGGCCGTGTACAGGATCACGAGCGTGCCAATGTTGTCCAGCACCTTGAGCTGCCCGGCGATTACGTAGATGGGCATGATGACAGCCACGACGGGAAGCATCTTGGTGGAGATGAAGAAGAACAGCACATCCGAAGTTTTCTTCACCGGCCGGATGCTCACGGCATAGGCGGCCGGCACCGCCAGCAGGACCACAAGGATGGTGGAGACACCCGTGGCGATCAGCGAATTCAGGAAGTAGGCGCCCGCGCCGTTGCTCAGCACCGCCTCAAACTGCTCGAAGGTGGGCACGAAGAGGAACACCGGAGGGTTTGACGCCGCGGCCGATTCGGGCTTGAAGGCCGTCATGACCAGCCAGATCACCGGGGCGAAGAAGACAAACGCAAGCACCCACGTAACTGTGGTGATGCTGGAACCGGCGAAACGCCGTCGTGCTTCACGGGACTTCCGCTCAGCCGATTTCGGTGCCGGGGAAATGGAGGTGGGGGTGGTGAGGGTGTTGGTCACGGCTTAGTCCTTTGCGTCAAAGCTGCGGAAGATCAGGCGGAGGGCGAAGGTGGCGATGATGATCGTGGCGATGACAACCACAACGCCCATCGCGGCCGCCTGCCCGATGTCGAAGCCCAAGAAGGCCCGCTGGTAGATGTAGAACGGCAGGTTGGCGCTGGCGGTGCCCGGTCCGCCGGCGGTCATGAGGTAGATCTGGTCAAAGGTGTTGACGACGTAGATGGTGCCCAGCAGGACGCCCAGCTCAATGTAGCGGCGGAGCTGGGGGAGCGTGACCCAGATGAACGTCTTGGTCCAGCCTGCGCCGTCGATCTGCGCGGCTTCCAGGACGTCCTTGGGCTGGGATTGGAGTCCGGCCAGCACCAGCAGCATGGTGAACGGGGTCCACTGCCATACGAGCGCCATGAGGATCGAGACGATCGGGTGCTGGGACGTCCAGTCAACCGGCGGGATGCCCACGAGTGAGATCACCCAGTTCAGCAGGCCGAAGCTCGGGTTCAGCATCGAGATGCTCCACAGGGTGGCGCCGGCTACGGGCATGATGAGGAACGGTGTTATGAGCATGGTGCGCACAATGCCCTGGCCGCGGAACTTGCGGTCCAGCAGGAGGGCGAAGATGATGCCCAGGAGCATTGCGAGGAACACGCAGCCGAGGGTGATGACGATGCTGTTCAGGGCGGAGCTGCGGAACGTGGAGTCCATGAAGATGTCCACATAGTTTTGCAGGCCGTTGAACTCGTTGCCGTCGGGGCGCAGCAGGTTCCAGTTGCGCAGCGAGTACCAGATGGTGACAAGGAACGGCAGCTGCGTGATGATGATCGTGAAGATCAGGGCCGGGAGCAGCGGGCCGCGGCGGCGCCAGCCTTCTGCCTTGGACATGCCTGTGCTGTCCTTGGTGGATTTGCGGTGGTGTTGTTTGAGGTTGTGCTTGTCAACCAGCGTGGTAGCCATTACTTGCCTCCTTCTTGGTATGACTTGGCAACGGGTTCTGCGTACTGCTGGGCCTGTTTCAGGGCTTCGTCAACGGATTTTTGTCCGGCAATGGCGGCGGAAATCTGCTGGCTGACCCGGGTGCCCAGGTCCTGGAATTCGGGGATGGCCACAAATTGCAGGCCGGGGTAGGGTACGGGGTTGACCATGCTGGTGTCCTGCTTGGCGTTGTACATCGCGTCAAGGGTGGGCTTGGCATAGGCCTTGGCGACGGCGGCGTACTCGGGAATCGCATAGGTGGACTGGCGGCTGCCGGGAGGGACGCGTTCCCAGCCGATCTGGTTGCCGACCAGCTTGATGTAGTCCTTGTTCGTCATCCAGGAGACGAAGTCCCAGGCGGCGTCCTTGTGCTCGGTGGTGGTGGGGATGGCCAGCGACCAGCTGTACATCCAGCCTGCCGATTCCGTCTTCTCCACCGGCGCCGGGGCGTACTTCGATTTGCCGGCAACCAGTGAGGACGCGGGGTCCTCGATACTGGAGACCATGGCAGTGGCGTCGTACCACATGGCCGCCTTGCCCTGGCTGTAGCGGGTGATGCAGTCACCGTAGCCGCTTGTCGCGGCGCCGGGCTGGCCGGCGTCGTGCAACAGGTCCACATAATCGGTGACGGCGGCGTTGACCTCGGGGGAATCCAGCTTGGCGTTCCAGTCGGTGTCGAACCACTGGCCGCCGTAGGTGTTGATGACGGTGTCCAGCGGCGCCATGACCTCGCCCCAGCCGGCCAGGCCGCGCAGGCAGATGCCGGCAAAATCCTCATCCGGCTTGTTGAGCTTGCGGGCAATGGCGCCGATCTCGTCCCACGTGGGGTTCTCCGGCATGGTGATGCCGGCCTCCTTGAACAAGTCCTCGCGGTAGACCAGGAAGGAGGACTCGCCGTAGAACGGCACCGAGTACATGTCGTCCTCGTAGCTCAGCGCGTCCTTGATGGTGGGGATGAAGTCCTCGGTGTCGTAGCCCTCCGTGGCGTCGGCAAGGGGCTGGAGGTTCTCGATCCAGCCGTTCTTGGCCCACATTTCGGTTTCATAGTTGGAGATCATGACGACGTCGAACTCACCGCCGCCGGTGGCCACGGACGCGGTGATTTTGGCACGGGCCTCATTCTCCGGCAGGGTCACGAACTTGACGTTGATGTTGGGGTGTTTGGCCTTGAAGTCGTCCTGCAGGGAAATGGCGTCCTTCATCTGCGGGTTGGCCACGATGGCCACCACGATGGTGTCCTGCGCGGATCCTGCGGGGGCACAGCCGCCCAGGGCAAGCGTGGCGGCGGCGGCAACGGCCAACAATTTGGCTGCCCGGGTGCCCGTGCGGCGTCGGGGCGCTTTCGGGGCGCGGAATGGGGGGAACTTCATTGGTCACTCTCAATCTCGTTGCTCATATGAGACGATGATCTTGCTCGTTTGTTAAGTGACTCTAGTCATATATACTCATTTGAGCAAGAGCAAACGCTCAAATGTTTCTGTTTAGGGAGGCGCACAGTGCCGGAAATAGCCCATGAGGAGCTGCTGGCCCGCATCGGGCGGGCCTATTACATCGACAACCAGTCGAAGGTTGAAATCTCCACCGAGTACGGAATTTCGCGGTTCCAGGTGGCGCGCTTCCTGGATGAGGCCCGTGCCCGGGGGATTGTCCACATCGAAATCCGCACTCCGGGAAGGCCCGCGGCAATCGACACGGCAGCCCTGTCGGCAGAGCTGGGGATTCGGCGGATCGTGGTCGTGGCAACTGTTGGCGACGACTTCCAGCAGCGGGACCTGCAGGCCCATGCCGTGGCGGGCGAGCTGATGCGCGAGGCTCGCACAGGCATGACGGTTGGCATCTCCTGGTCCCGGACCTTGGACCTGGCTGCGCGGCATGTGCCGGAACTGCCCAAGTGCAATATCGTCCAGCTGGCAGGGGCGCTTCCGGTTCCGGGCGGGGGCAGCCCGCTGGACCTCATCCAACGCCTGGGGCGCGTGGGTGGCGGACGGACCTGGCCCATGTGGGCACCCCTGGTGGTTGACAGTGCAGCCACGGCCACAGGGCTGCGCCGCCAGCCGGAGATCGCCGACGCGATGCGCAAGGCGGACTCGCTGGACCTGGCCGTTGTGGCCATCGGCGCCTGGGCCCCGAACCTGTCGACGGTGTGGGACCGCGTGGACAACGCGGTGCGCCGGGACGGTGTCGACAAGGGTGCCGTCGCCGAATGTTCCGGCCGGTTGCTGGCCGGGGACGGAACGGCCGTGGCTTCGGAGCTTGATGCCCGGATTCTGTCCGTCACGGTTGAACAGCTGCAGCGCACCCCCAAGGTGATCGCCGTGGCCCAGGGCGCCGTACGTGCCGAGGCCGTGCGGGCCTGCATTGCCGCGGGGATTGTCCACACCCTTGTTGTTGATGAGTCCCTGGCCCTGGCACTGCAGGAATTCGCCGCCGGCCACGGGGTGTCTGCGTGAGCGCCGCGGTGGGCGCCGATGCCGTGACCATGGCAGGCGAGATTCCAACGGAGCCCTCCACGGGCCGGCTGGTCGTGGGGGTTGATTCCTCCACCCAGTCGTGCAAGGTTGTGGCCGTTGACCTGGCCACCGGGGCACAGGTGGCCACCGGGGCCGCGTCCCATCCGGACGGCGCGTCCATCGACCCGCATCTTTGGACGTCCGCGCTGGAGGCAGCCTGGAGCGCCGCGGGCATTGCGGCGCTGGGGGAACGGGTTGCCGGTGTTGCCGTTGCCGCCCAGCAGCACGGGATGGTGGGAGTTGACGGGGACAACGAACCCGTCCACGACGCCCTGCTGTGGAACGATGTGCGCAGCGCGGAAGATGCCGGCCGCATGGTTGCCGAGCTGGGTGCCGAGGCATGGGTTGACGCCGTCAACTTACTCCCCGTCGCCTCCTTCACACTGACAAAACTCGCCTGGCTGGCACGTTCGCAGCCGGATGCGGCCGCCCGGCTGGACACCGTGGGCCTGCCCCATGACTGGCTCAACCTGCAGCTTTCGGGATCGTGGTCCACTGACCGCAGCGACGCCTCCGGCACCGCTTACTTCGACCCGGTTGCCAACAAATACCGGGCCGAACTGCTGGAACAGTTCTTCGGCGCCGTGCCCTCCCTGCCACGGGTTCTCGCGCCCAACGAAAGCGCCGGGCTGCTGCTCCCGCGCTGGGGCCCGCATGCCGCCGTCGTCGGCGCCGGGATGGGGGACAATGCGGGTGCGGCTCTGGGTCTCGAGCTTGAGCCCGGGGAAATTGTCGTCTCGATCGGCACCTCAGGCACCGTTTTTACCGTCTCCGAGGAGCCGGTGCACGACATTTCGGGGCAGCTTGCCGGGTTTGCCGACGCCACCGGCAGGCACCTGCCGCTGCAGGCGACGATCAATGCTGCCCGCGTAATGGTGGCAGGCGCCGCCATGCTCAACGTGGACCTGGCCGAATTTGACCGGCTGGCGCTCGCGGCCGCCCCCGATGCCGGCGGGTTGACGCTGCTGCCCTACCTCGACGGCGAACGCACGCCGAACCTGCCCGATGCCACGGGGTCCATGGTGGGCCTGACCCGCGCCAACATGACGCCGGAAAACATGGCGCGAGCCTCGGTGCTGGCGGTGTTGAACTCGCTGGCCGACGCGCTGGACTCGCTGGCGACCTTTGGTGTTCCCGTGGAGCGGGTGCTGCTCATTGGCGGCGGAGCCAAGTCACGGGCGCTGCGGGAGGCGGCGGCCACGGTGTTTGGCGTGCCCGTTGACGTCCCCGAACCCCGCGAATATGTGGCCCTGGGTGCCGCCCGGCAGGCAGCCTGGGCAGCCACCGGGAAGCTGCCCGTGTGGGGCCGGCAGATCGAGGAGTCCTTCACGCCCGACGGCGCATGGGGCGCCCTGGTGCGCGGGCGGTACGTCGCCGCCCGAAAGGCTGTCTACGGGCGGTAGCTGCCGGCGGGGGCGGTCTGCGGTGGACGGGCGGGTTACCTGCCCAGGGCCACGAGCTCCTCGACGGCCGCCCGGGCGCCCTTCTCGTGCAGGGTGTCAAGCGTGCGCAGGTACGCCCCGGTGAAGCGTTCGTTGTCCACGAGGTCGCCAAAGACGTCGCGGTTGCGCAGGAATGCCAGCTTGTCCCCGTGTTGCTGCGCGGCGGCGGCCATGAGCGGCTCCTTCAGCCGGTCAACGACGGTGATCGGAGCGCCAGTTTCGTCCGTCCCCTCGGCATACCGCGCCCATGAGGCGACGATGCCGGCGGAACGGGCGATCCCGCCGTCGTTCCCGGCATTGCCGTTCTTGAGGTTGATCCAGACGACCGGGATGAGCCACTTGGGAATCCGGTCCGAACTCTCCGCGCAGAGGCGGGCCAGGGTGTCGCGGACGTGCTCGTTGGCGAAGCGCTCGATAAGGGTGCGCTTGTACAGCGGGAGGTCGACGCCGGGCAGCGGGGAGAGTGCGGGCGTGCCCTCGAGGTCCATGTAGTCAAGCAGGAACTGCACGAACAACGGGTCCTGGGCGACCTCGTGCGCGTAGGTGTAGCCGGCCAGGGTGCCAAAGTAGCACAGGGCCTGGTGGCTGGCGTTGAGCAGGCGCAGCTTCATGAGTTCATAGGGCTCGACGTCGTCAACCACCTGCACGCCGGCGTCCTCATAAGGCGGGCGGCCCTGGGTGAAGTGGTCCTCGAGCACCCACTGCTCGAAAGGCTCGCACACCACGGGCCATTGGTCCACGACGCCAAATTCCTTGGCGATGGCACTGCGGTCCGCATCCGTGGTGACGGGGGTGATCCTGTCCACCATGGAATTCGGGAACAGCACGTTCTCGCGCATCCAGGCGGCCAGTTCCGGGTCCCGCAGCTCGGCGAAGGCCGTGAACATCTTCTTTGCCACGTCGCCGTTGCCCTGGATGTTGTCGCAGGACATGACAGTGAACGGTGCAATGCCGCGGGCACGACGGCGGGCCAGCGCTTCCGCGACGAGGCCGAAGGTGGTGCGCGGGGCCGCGTTGGGTGCCAGATCGTGCACGACGTCCGGGTTTTCTGCATCAAATTCGCCTGTGACGTGGTGGAAGTTGTAGCCGCCCTCGGTCACGGTGAGTGAGACGATGCGCGTTGCCGGGGCCGCCATCTTCTCGATGACGGCTTCCGGATCTGCCGGGGCGAACAGGTATTCGGTGATCGAGCCGATGACGCGGGCCTCGCGCCGGCCGTCGGGGTGCTTCAGGAGCATGGTGTACAGGCAGTCCTGGTCTGCCATGACCTGGGCCATCTGCTCGTCGTGTGGCAGCACACCAACGCCGCAGATGCCCCAGTCAAGTGCCTTTCCGGCGTTCATGAGCCGGTCCAGGTACATGGCCTGGTGGGCGCGGTGGAAACCGCCAACGCCAAAGTGCACGATTCCCGTTTTCACTGTGCTGCGGTCATAGCCGGGAACTGCGACGGATTTCGGCAGGTGTTCCAGGGATTCTGCATTGAGTTGCGGCATGTTGCGCTCCTTTGGCGACGTGATCTTCATCCCACTGTATCAAATGAGCGTAAAACTAAAACTCAAATGAGCGGGAATGTTTTGTGGCACCCAGTTGGGTCCGGTGGTTTTGGTCCCGCAGCAGGCTGTTTTGGCGGTGGCCCGTGGCGCCGCCGGGAAGAGGGGCTATATTGGCCAGTATCCGCGAGAAGGACAACCCTCTGCAGAAAGGCCCGACATGGCTAAGGAACTTGCCACCCAGCTCATTGAACAACTGCAGTCCGCCGGTGTGCGGCGCATTTATGGGATTGTGGGCGACAGCCTGAACCCGTTGGTGGACGCGGTGCGGAAAACCGGCGGCTCAGCCAACGGCGGCATTGACTGGATCCATGTCCGCCACGAGGAAGCGGCTGCTTTTGCGGCCGGTGCCGAGGCGCAGCTGACAGGTGAGCTGGCCGTATGCGCGGGCTCCTGCGGTCCGGGAAACCTGCACCTGATGAACGGGTTGTATGACGCCAACCGCACGGGAGCGCCGGTGCTTGCCATCGCGTCCCATCTGCCGAGCGTGCAGATTGGCAGCGGATTCTTTCAGGAAACCCACCCCGACCGGCTCTTTGGCGAATGCTCCGTGTATTCCGAGCTGATCAGCACCTCCGACCAGGCCCCAAGGGTGATGAACAACGCCATCGCGCACGCAGTGGGCCTGCGCGGGGTGGCGGTCGTGACGCTGCCGGGTGACATCGCCAGCCTTCCCGCCACAGCGCCGTCGCCCATGCAGCGCACAGTGCACCCGGCCAGCCTCGTTCCGGCACCGGAGAGCGTTGCGGAGCTGGCCGAGGCCATCAACCAGGCCGACAAGGTGGCCATCTTTGCCGGCGCCGGCGTGCAGGGCGCCCATGACGAAGTCATTGCCTTTGCCGAACTGCTCAAGGCCCCGATTGGGCACAGCCTGCGCGGCAAGGACTTCATCCAGTACGACAACCCCCATGACATTGGGATGACGGGCCTGCTGGGTTACGGGGCCGCCGCGGAAGGCATTGCGGGCGCGGATCTGTTGATCCTGCTCGGCACGGACTTCCCATACGACCAGTTCCTGCCCGACACCCGCACCGCCCAGATTGACAGGGCCCCCGAACATTTGGGCCGGCGCACCGACGTTGACATCGCCGTGCACGGGGACGTGCTCCCAACCCTGCAGGCGCTCATCCCGCTCGTGGCGGCCAAGAAAAACTCAAAGTTCCTGGACCAAATGCTGAAAAAGCACGACAAGCTCATGAACAAGGCAGTCGGCGCCTACACCCGCAAGGCTGACAAGCTGGTGCCCATCCATCCCGAATATGCGGCCTCGCTGCTGGATGAAATTGCCGCCGACGATGCGATCTTCACCGCCGACACCGGGATGTGCAACGTCTGGACCGCCCGCTACATCAACCCGCTGGGCACCCGGCGCCTGATTGGCTCCTACCTCCACGGCTCGATGGCCAACGCCCTGCCGCAGGCGATCGGAGCGCAGGCCGCCTACCCCGGCAGGCAGGTCATTTCCGTATCCGGCGACGGCGGGCTGTCGATGCTGCTCGGTGAACTGATCACGGCCGCAGCCCAGCGGCTGCCCGTCAAGGTGGTCGTGTTCAACAACTCCACACTGGGCATGGTAAAACTGGAAATGCTGGTCGACGGGTTGCAGGACTTTGGGGTGGATGTCCCCGACGTCAACTATGCCGGTGTTGCGGCCGCCCTGGGCTTCCATTCCGTGCGCGTCTCCGACCCGGCGCACATCGCCGAGGCCTACCGGGCAGCCTTTGCCCACAATGGCCCCGCACTGGTGGAACTGATCACCGACCCCAACGCCCTTTCCATTCCGCCCAAGATCAAGGGTGGACAGGTGATTGGCTTTGCCACCGCCATGTCCAAGATCGTTCTGAACAAGGGCGCCGGTGAGGCCGTCAGTATGGCCCGCTCCAACCTGCGCAACATTCCCCGCGGCTAACAAGCCCACTCTTGAAGGAGTCACATGCTTGTCGCTGCGCTCATCTTTGCTGCCTTGGCCGCACTGTTTCACGGCTACATCTTCATGCTCGAATCCCTGCGTTGGACGGAGCCGGCCACCCGCAAGACGTTCGGCACCTCAGTGGAGGAAGCCAACGCCACGAAGGAACTTGCCTTCAACCAGGGCTTCTACAACTTGTTCCTGGCCATTGTGGCTGCGATCGGCATCATTGCCACAGCGTCCGGCCATCACGGTGTGGGTGCTGCCTTGATTCTGGCCGGGGTGGGCTCCATGGCCGCCGCCGCGCTGGTGCTGCTGATTTCCTCGCCGTCCAAGGCCAAGGCGGCGCTGGTGCAGCTCACCTTCCCGCTCATCGCCACGATCCTGACGGTGGCCTGGCTGGTGTTCTAGGCAGTCCATGCACGACGGCGGGGCTTGCGTTGGGCCCCTACGCCGCCGTGGCTCGCAGGCCCTTGGCAACCAACGCAAGACTGGCAAGGCAGATCGCGGCCACGGTGCCCAGCAGCACCGTGTAGCTGGCGAGTCGCGCCAACCCGGCCAGCGCCACGGGCAGCAGAAAGCCAAGGTAGCTAAGGCTGTAGAAAACACCTGTCAGCCCCGCCAGGTCCCGGACGGTGGCGATGTGTTGGATTTCCACGAGGCCCGAGACAAGTGCAATGCCATAGGAAGCGCCCAGCAGCACCGCGGCCACGGCGCCTGCCACCATTGAGAGGTAGTGGGCGTTGACAGCGGCGATGGCGAGGCCGGCAATCATGGTCGACATGCCCACCAAAAGTGCCCGGCCGCCGGTTGCCTTGTTGATGCGCGCGGTGAACGGCTGAATGAGGGCACCGGTGCCCAAGGTGAGGACTGTGAGCAGCATGGCATAACCAAGCTGCATGCTGCCAAGCCGCTCGCCTTCCAGCATCGGGATCACGGCGTAGGCGACCCCGGCTGTGGCAAATATCCACGGTGCGGCAGGCAATATGACCCGCCGGAACCTGTGGTGGCCATCCAGCGGGACGCGAAGGTCCTCCCACAGGGACGTGACCCGCTGGCCGGGTTGCCGGATCTCCGGCGCCACCGTCTCGGGTGCCTTCAGCAGGGCGGCCAGGGCGGCCAGGCTCAGGATGACATGCAGGGCATAGGGGGTGGCTGTGGGCCACGGCCCCCACTGGGCAAGAACTCCGGACGCGCCAGCGCCAATCCCGAAGCCCAGCGTCAGGATCAAGGAGGGCCTGCGGGCCCCGGCAGTGGAATCCGCCGTCTTGTCGAAGGGCGCCATGGACAGTTCCTTGAGCCAGCTGGTGCCCACGGCCATGCCAATTCCGACGCCGGCACCCGCCAGCATGCGCCCGGCGCACATGAGCACCTCGCTGCGGAAGCTCACGGCCAGCATGAGGCTGGCGGCGATGCCGAGGACGACGCCGATGACTGTCAGCGGCTTGCGCCCGTACCGGTCGGACACGGGGCCCGAGACCAGCAATCCCGGGACCAAACCCAGGACGTAGGTGGCCAGAAACAAATCCACGCTCACTTCTGAATAATGCCCATCGTCGCGGTACAGGCTCAGGAGCGGGGTGAAGTGGTTGCCTCCCCACGCCATGACGAAAACTGCGGGGGCGGCACGAAGCCAGAATGCTGCGCGGGCGGCGCGCATGAAAATCACTGTCCTTGGGGGTTGCTTTTGTTCGTTGTTTTGCGTTCCGGAAAGGAAGCTACGCTGCACTGATGTGGCGCTGGAGCAGGGCCTCGTAGCCGCGGTGGTCGCAAGTGGCCAGGGCCGTGGCCAGCTGGGCGTGATCGTCCAAAAAACGCTGCAGCCCAGCGGTATTTGCGCTCACTGCCAGAGATGTAAGACGGGCCAGCCGGGGACCCAGCTGGGCATGGAAGTCATCAATGATCGGATTGCCGGATCCCGCGACTACACGGGCATGGAACTGGTGGTCTGCACGGGCGAAGGCCGGCAGGTCGGCCCTTTGCGCGGCGTCACGCTGCACGGCTATCAACGCGGCAAGATCGGCGGCTATGGCCGCACTCCAGGCAGTCCCGTCCGGTTGCCCTGCCTGGCAGGCCGTCTGCAATTCCACTGCGCGGGATTCGAGCATGACGCGCACCTGCAGCAGATGTGCGTTTTCCCGCGGATTGGGCGTGGTCACCACGGCACCCTTTTTGGGCAGGAGGCGCAGCAGCCCCTGTGATTCCATGAGGAGAAACGCCTCCCGGACAGGTGTGCGGCTGACGTTTAACTGCTCGGCAATCCCACCCTCGGTAATAAGTGTTCCGCCAGCCAGGAAGCCGCCGACGATGTCAGTGCTGACGCTGCCATAGACGCGTTCCACAGCTGTTTTTGACTGCAGCGGTTCCGGGTGCCAGGACCAGTGCCGGTTGATGGGTGAGGTTGTTGCCATGTCCACAACCTAGCTGATAAATACATTGATAAATGCAAAAGATTCCGTGACTTTAACCATTGTTGGGGCGCCGCAACAGGCATAGCGTTGAAGAACATCCAAGGGGGTGGCCAATATGGAAATTCATGTGTGGTGGCTTGCACTGGAGTTGCGGGCCAAGCAGTGGCTGCGTGAAAATACCGGCGCTGCCGTTGTGCCTGCGGACGTTGTGGCGGCGGTGGAAGCTGCCGGCGGCGCCATGACGGACGGGACGTTGACGCAGCGCCAATGGGATTTCATCGTGACGCAGTCGGAGTTTGTTGACTGAAACGCAGTCACGGCCCGACAGCGGCACGCCCCTGCCACCCGGCAGGACATCCGGTATCGGATGCCCCGTGCTATTGGGATGCGCCGAGTATGGCCACCGTCAAAAGGACTGTCAGCGCCACAAAGGGCAGGCACATCAGGACGTGGAGCCGCTTGTGCTCAACCAGGACGGCCGCGAACTCCCGCAGGAAGGCGCTGGGCAGGAAGTAACGGGCGGTGGGGGAGCCGACGACTTCGGCGTTGATGCCCAGCCCGCGCGACAGCAGGGCCGCGCGAAGCACGTGGTAATTGTTCGTGACCACCACCATGGCTCCGTTGCTGCCGTGTTCGCGGGCCAGGGCCTGGGAGAATTGCAGGTTTTGGGCCGTGTTGACGGCTTTGTCTTCGGCAACGACGTGGTGCGCCGGTGCGCCGGCGGAGACCAGGTAGTCGGCCATGGCTGCGCCCTCGGGGCGCGACTCGTCCGCGCCCTGGCCGCCGGACGGGATGAGCAGCGGAGCCGAGCCGGCGGGCGCTGCACGGTACACCTCCAGGCCCTTGTCCAGGCGGGAGCGCAACAGCGGCGGAACCTTCCCATCGATGATCTGGGAACCCAGGATCACCACTGCCGCGGGATTGGGGCTGGGCTTCATCCGCCCGTAGGCGACCGCGTAGGCCAGGAACACCACAAACACCACACCGAAATAACTGCACAAAAAGAACAGCAGGGCGGCCAAGCCAATCGCAAGCGGATTGAGCGTCAGCACCAGCAGTGCGGCCAGCGCCGGCAGCGCCAACAAGGCCAGGCCGGCCAGAAGGGAAAGCAGGTTGCCAACACTGCGGCCCTCATGGCGCATCATGGTTGCGCCATTGCTGATCAAGAATCCGGCCAGCACAATGACAGCCAACGGCGTCAGCACCACGAGCCCCAGGGCAATCCACTGGGTCCACGGGAACCACTGGCTCAAGAGCCCGGCAAGGCCCACCACGGCAAACCAAACTGCCGCCACCAGCACAATTCCGTTTCGGAGCATGCGGGCGTCCTTGCGGCGCAGGTATGCGTACACGGCGCCCAAAATGGCAGCCAGAAACAAGGAGGTCATGCATTCAGCCTAAATGCTCCCGAGCGGGTGGGGCACGCCGCCCCGGGCAGCCTCCCCCGCCGGCGCAGCGGAAAACGGGCTGCCGGGCCGCCGTCGGGCCTGGTACTCCTTGCTGACCGCAGGGGGCCAACTACAGGGGAAATGTGATCTTGGCGGCCAACACGGGACAGTTTGGGGCAAGTGCGAGACAATGGAAAGGATGACCTCCCCCAAAAGCACCCCCAGCCCCGCGCTCGCAGCCCCAGCAGAGCCTGCCGCGACCGCCCCGATGACGCGATCCGCCCGCCGCCCTGCCCAGGTCATGCCTGCGACCGAGGGTTGGAAGCAGGCCAAGGACCCGGCCGGCCGGCCGCTGCTGCAGTTCAAGTCCCCGCGCGTGTCCCAGCCGCCGACGCACCTGGCGGACATGACGCTGCCCGAACGCGAAGCGAAGTTCAAGGAAATGGGGCTGCCGGCCTTCCGCGCCAAGCAGCTCTCGGTGCATTATTTCCAGCACTACACCACCGATCCCGAGCTGATGAGCGACCTTCCCAAGGACCGCCGCGCCGAGATCACCGAGACCATGTTCCCGAAACTGCTGACAGAGGTCAAGCGCCTCTCCACCGACAACGGTGACACCGTGAAGTTCCTGTGGCGCCTCTTTGACGGCTCGCTCGTGGAGTCGGTGCTCATGCGGTACCCGGGCCGTGTCACGTTGTGCGTGTCGAGCCAGTGCGGCTGCGGCATGAACTGCCCGTTCTGCGCCACCGGCCAGGCCGGGCTGACCCGCAACATGTCCACGGCTGAGATCCTGGACCAGATTGTGCAGGCCAACCGGGTCATTGCCGAGGGTGGGCTGGGCAACCTGCGCCGCGACGGCGGGCACGACGCCGAACGCGTCACCAACATCGTCTTCATGGGCATGGGTGAACCGCTGGCGAACTACAAGCGCGTCATGAACGCCGTGCACCGGATGGTGGCCGAGGCGCCCGAGGGCCTGGGCATGTCAGCCCGCGGCATCACGATCTCCACTGTTGGCCTGGTCCCGGGCATCAACAAGCTGGCCGAAGAGGGTCTTGCCATCACCTTCGCCTTGTCCCTGCACGCCCCGGATGACGAGCTGCGCGATGAGCTGATCCCGGTCAACGACAAGTGGAAGGTGGACGACGCCCTCGACGCCGCCTACAACTACTACAAGGTCACCGGCCGCCGCGTCTCCATCGAGTACGCGCTGATCAAGGACATGAACGACCACCCCTGGCGCGCCGAACTGCTCGCGAAGAAGCTGAATCAGCGCGGCCGCGGCTGGGTCCACGTGAACCCGATCCCGCTGAACCCGACCCCCGGCTCCATCTGGACGTCCTCCGAACCAGCGGTCATGCAGGAGTTCATCGACACGTTGATAGACAACGGCATCCCCACCACGCTGCGCGACACCCGCGGCAAGGAAATCGACGGCGCCTGCGGGCAACTCGCCGCCGCCGAGTAACGCCTGCCGGGAGCAACGCCCTGGCGAGTAACGCTTGAGCATGAGGAACGACGCCGGAACCTGGGTTCCGGCGTCGTTCCTTGCGTTAAGCGGTGGCTCGCCGGGCAGTGCCGGGTGCCTGCCGGCCCTGGACCAGCCCCGTAATCTGCCGGGTGTTGGCGCGGAAATTGCTGCCATGTGGGGAACACCTTGAATGCGGGCGATTCATCCACAGCCGGGGGTGCGGGTGGACTTGTGCACAGATTGTTGCATGCCCATGGTGCGCGGCAGGGACATGGGCCATGCTCGAACTCCGAGGGAGGGATCGATCATGGCAGTTACAGCGCACGCAATGACCACGTCCAAGGGGCTGACCGAGATTTTGGTGCCACAACCCGCGGAGTGCCTGGCTTGTTTTATTCGCCGCACGGTTGTTTCTGGTTGCGGTGGCACCTTGGCCCTGGCACAGTGCTGGTGCTTGAACAGGCAACGGGATGTCTCTCTAGCTGCCCGGATGCCATGGCAGGGAGCGCATTGTGACTGCGAGGTCGTTACGGTCATTTTTGAACCCTGCATTTTCCAGATTCGCACCGATGACGGCGTCTACGTTCCGCCTCGGGCATTGGCCGAGGTGCGCGGTTGCCTTGGGGTGGGCAGGAAGATCATGAGGCCGTGCCGAATGTGGTCGCGGGTTGTTCCCCACCCGGGCCCGCCGTGGAGATGACAACCGGCCGGGGCGAGGGGCGACAGCCTCTTATTTGCCCTTCGCCACAGCCACGTACGCCGTGGTGGACCCGGGCTCGATTTCGGTGCGGCCGGCGTCCTGGATGACAGGACCGGACGATTTGCGGGCGCCCTTGCGGAACTCCTTGGCAGGCAGCTCCAGAATGCCCACGGGGAAACCATCGGCGGCCCACGCCTCCACCGCCGCGGGCTTGGCGTCCAGCACCCACGCGAACAACGCGTGCGCGGCCTGGGCTGCGGCCTTCCCGGTGGACATCTCCAGGGACGCGTTGAGCACAATGCTCAACAGGGCGGGCGGCAGCGGCTCTCCGGGAGGCAGCTGCGTGCCGGAAACCTGCAATTTGGCCAACAGCTTGGGCAGCTCGGCGGCCGGCATGGGTGGCAGGCCAACGGCGCTCGCCTCGCCCGCTGTGGCAAGCACATGGTCGGGAAAAGCGGCGAGGACCTTGGTGAACATCTTGGCGTCCGCGCGGCGCACCGACTTGGCGAAGGCGCCGGCGGCCCACTGCTGCCAGTCGGGATTTTCCGGATCCCGCAGGAACGCCTGCACCGAGGCCAGCGCCGCTGCGGCGATGCCGTGCTGTTCGCTGGCCGGCTCCTCCCTGTCCACAAACAAAATGATGGGCTGGACCAGTTCCTGCGCGCTGCGTTCGGTGTATTCACTCACCCCTTAAGCGTATGGGTATCGCCCGCTGCGTGTGACAAGCTGGAGGCTGGTCCGTATCAGCGGCACGCGGTGGCAGCCAAAGCCGTGTGCCAAGCCATTGCCAGGAGCCCCCGTGCGCAAACCCCTCACCGTTGCCGGCCGCGCAAACGTACAGCCCTTTGCCGTCATGGACATCCTGCAGCGGGTGGCCGAGCTCCGGGCCGCCGGCCGCGACGTGATTTCGCTGTGTGCCGGCGAACCCAGCGGCGGTGCACCCAGCGCAGTTTCCGCCCGGGCCGCCGCACTGCACGCCTCGGGAACGGCCCTGACGTACACGCCGACGCTTGGCATTTCCGAACTGCGCCAGGCCATCGCCGGGCACTACCAGCGCTGGTACGGGATCGACGTCCCGGCCCGGAACGTCGCCGTCACCACCGGCTCGTCCGGCGCCTTCATGCTGGTTTTCCTTGCCGCCTTCAACCCCGGCGACAAGGTGGCGCTGGCCCGTCCCGGTTACCCGGCGTACAAAAACATCCTGAAGGCCCTGGGCATTGACGTCATCGAGCTCGACGCCGGAGCCGACACCCGTTTCCAGCCCACCCCCGAGCTTCTCGCCGCCGCGGTGGCCGAGAACGGGCCGCTGGCCGGGCTGGTCCTTGCCTCTCCCGCAAACCCCACGGGCACCATGGTGTCGCGGGCCGAACTGGCCGCGCTGACCAACTGGTGCGGTGACAACGGGGTGCGGCTGGTCAGTGACGAAATTTACCACGGCATCACCTATCCCGCCCTGGGCGCACCCGATCCCCAGGGGGTCTGCGCCTGGGAACTGGACCGGTCCGGCGTCGTGATTTCCAGTTTCTCCAAATATTGGGGGATGACCGGCTGGCGCCTTGGCTGGGCGATTGTGCCCGACGACCTGGTCCAGGCTGTGGACGCGCTGGCCGGCAATGTGGCGCTGTGCCCGCCGGCGCCGGCCCAAATGGCGGCCCTGGAGGCGTTCAGCGACCCATCGTATGCCGAGGCCGAAGGGGCTGTGGCGGAGTTTTCCCGCACCCGCGACTACGTCCTGGGGAAGGTGCCCGGGCTGGGCTGGGTGGATGCCGCACCCGCTGACGGGGCCTTTTATTTCTACGCCAACCTTGGGCCGGCGCTTGCAGGCTTCACGGATTCCCGGGAGTACTGCGCCGCGCTGCTTGAGCGCGAGGCCGTCGCCCTGGTGCCGGGCGCAGACTTTGACGGAATCGGCGGCCGCACCACAGTCCGCCTGAGCTTTGCCGCAGGGTACGACGCCGTCCGCGAGGCATTGGCCCGGATCGAACGGTTCCAGGCGGCTTAGGCATGTGACGAAGCCGCGGGTGCCGGGCTGTTGTCAGGCCTGTTTCAGATGGGTGGTGGGCACCCGGTCGCGGTCGTAGGTGATGGAATCAAAGCCGTGCGGTGCGGGCTTGTTGTCCGGCCCCAGATTGACGAACACGACCTTTTCAATGGTGAGGATGGATTCCCGTGTGAACATGTTGCGAACTTCCGCGCGCATGGTCAGGGACGTCCGGCCAAAGTGTGTTGCTGTCAGGCCCATCTCGATGAGGTCGCCCAGGACGGCTGATGAAACGAAGTTGATTTCAGACATGTATTTTGTCACGGCCATGCCGTTGCCGAGCTGGACGATCGCGTAGATTGCCGCTTCCTCGTCAATCCAGCGCAGCAGGCTGCCGCCAAAGAGGGTGCCGTTGGCATTGAGGTCCTCGGGGCGGACCCATTTGCGGGTGTGAAAGGTGATATCGCCGTTGCTCATACGCGTCAATCTACCTGTCAGGGCCTCTCCGCGGGGTCGCTTTGTACGGGGGGACACACCATGTTTTGCGCCACAACCCGGGCGCCGCAGCTGGGCGCCGCAGCCCGTGGGCAAAGGCGGTGCGCGGGCGTTCGTTCCTCCAGAGGCACGACGGGACCAGTGGTTGTCCACAAAATGCCGGGTGCCCCTTTTGCGCAGCCGGCCGAACTGGGAGATTGGATTCGTGGAAAGGAAAACCATGGATCACTACAGCGGCGGCGAGGGTGTTGCAGGCGGCAGGGCCGGGGCGCCTGATGGAAACGTGGACCGAGTTTTTCGGGAACTGGCCACCACGCTCATGGTGCCGAATAAGAATGAGTGCCTGATCTGCTTTTTAATGCGGGCCATGGTGCTGTTGGAACCCGCCGGATTTGCCATGACAGCCACCTATCAGAGGCACAATGCGCCGCGGGCCACCAATCTTGGGACGCGAATGGTGCGGATGGGCGTCTTCGGCGACTGCCAGCTGCTGCAGGACGGCGTGGTGGTCAATGACGCCCTGTGGGATGCGGCGTGCTGCCCGGATTGCGGCATCCCGCATGCGGTGCCGGACTGCCTGGAAGTGCGGCTGGGATCGACCCAGCCCTGCAAGCTCTGGCGCTGGCGGCAGGATGTGGCGCGTGAGATGTTGGAGGCCTGGTTGGACCGACACTAGTGCGCTGGGGTGTTGCCAAAACGACGGCGGCACCCAGGCTGCGCATGAAGCGCAAGCCGGGTGCCGCCGTCGTTCTTCAGCCACATCCGCTGGCCGCGGTTGTGGGCCGTGCCTGAAAGCTACTTCTGCAGGTGGTCCACCAGGGACTCGGCAATGCCGACGTACTTGCCCGGGGTGAGGGCCAGCAGGCGGGCCTGCGCGCCGTCGGACAGGCGCAGGCCGGAAACGAACTCCTGCATGCGCTCTGCGTCCACGCGGTGGCCGCGGGTCAGGTCCTTGAGGCGCTCGTAGGGGTCTTCCATGCCGTCGACACCTGCGATGGCCTCGGCGCGCATGACCATCTGGATGGCCTCGGCGAGGACTTCCCAGTTGTGGTCGAGGTCGTTGGCCAGAACAGCCTCGGCGGTGTCCAGCCGGCCCAGGCCGCCCAGAACGTTGCCGATGGCCAGCAGGGAGTGGCCGAAAGCGACGCCGATGTTGCGCTGGCTGGAGGAGTCTGTGAGGTCGCGCTGCCAGCGGCTTGTCACCAGGGTGGCGCCCAAGGTGTCCAGCAGGGCGTTGGAGAGCTCAAGGTTCGCCTCCGCATTTTCAAAACGGATCGGGTTGACCTTGTGCGGCATCGTGGACGATCCCGTGGCGCCCGGAACCGGGACCTGGGTGAAGTAGCCGATGGAGATGTAGCTCCACACATCGGTGCACAGGTTGTGCAGGATGCGGTTGAAGCGGGCCATGTCGGCGTAGAGCTCGGCCTGCCAGTCGTGGGATTCGATCTGGGTGGTCAGCGGGTTCCAGACCAGGCCCAGGGTTTCCACAAAGCTCTTGGCAACGTCCTGCCAGTCTACTGCGGGGACGGACGCGTAGTGTGCCGCGTAGGTGCCGGTGGCGCCGTTGATCTTGCCGAGGAATTCGGTCTTGGCAATGCGGTCCAGCTGGCGGGTCAGGCGATGCGCCGTGACGGCGAGCTCCTTGCCCAGCGTGGTGGGGGTGGCCGGCTGGCCGTGCGTGCGGGAGAGCATGGGCACGGCACGGTTTTCCTCGGCCATCTCTGCGATCTTGGCAACGAGGGCACGGGCTGCGGGCAGCCAGACGTCCTCGACGGCGCCCTTGACGCCGACGGCGTAGGAGAGGTTGTTGATGTCTTCGCTGGTGCAGCCGAAGTGGACCAGCGGCTTCAGGCGCTCCAGGCCCAGGCCGGCCAGGTGGTTGCCGATGAAGTACTCCACAGCCTTGACGTCGTGGACGGTGACCTTTTCAATGTCGGCCAGCTCCTGGACGGAGGCGGCATCGAATTCGGTGACGATGGCGCGCAGGCCTGCCTGCTGTTCGGCAGTCAGCGGCTCGGTGCCCGGCAGCACGTTGTTGCTTGTCAGGTGGATAAACCACTCAACTTCAACAGCTACGCGGTCACGGTTCAGGGCTGCCTCGGAGAGGTAGTCGACGAGCGGGGCGACCGCGCCGGAGTAGCGGCCGTCCAGCGGGCCCAGCGCGATGCGCTCGGAGGAGGCGGCCAATGACAGGCGGCCGGAAGGGATGCGGGCTGTGGCGTTTGCGGAATCAGACATGGGCCAATTCTTTCATGAACCGCCAATTCCTCCACAGCCGGGGCTGAAGGGTGGGACATCCACATTCTGCCGACAGGGTGTGGTGCCCTGGTGCGGGGCTTTCTAGGCTGGCCATATTGCAGGGTTGAGGAGGGTTCCATGAGCTGCCCAGGAGGGTTTGCCGCAGATTTGCCCGGGACGGCTGCCACGGCAGGACCGTCGGCCGAATCGGTGTTGGTGGTGGCCGAACGGTTGTCGGGTGTGTCCCGGGATCTTGAGGCCCTGCGCTTGCAATTGTGCGGACTGGACAGTGTCGACTGGAACTCGGCCGCAGCCGCTGCGTTCCGCACGTCGCTGGCCGACAGCGATGCAGAATTCGCGGCGGCCGGGAGGCGGGTGGAGACTGCCGTGGCTGAGCTCGGCAGCTACGCGGCGTACCTGCGTGTTGCTGCCGACTCCGGCGCAGCTGCCGGCCCGGACCGGGCGATGAACCCGGGATTCGCCCCCGCCTGGGGCGGCACCATCGGGGCGGGCAGGGGGTGGCCCAATTTCTAGGCGCGGGAATGGGTGCGGGATTGTGGCCGGGGTTGGGGCTGTGGCCGGGGTTCGGAATTGTTTGTCAGGGACGAGGAAGCAGGAGGGCCGGCATGGTGGATGACTCGAGGGGCGGGACCACGTTTACGTCCGCGGGCGGTGCTGGTTCCATCAGCTGCACCGTGGCTGAAATTACCGAGGCGGCCGTCGTGCTGCACAGGATCGCCCGGCTCATGGATCCCTTGACAGACCGGCTGCGGTCGGAATGGGTGTGGCTGGGTGAGGCCGCAAGAGGTGCGGCCGTCTACCCGATCGCCGGCTTGGAGGCCATGCGGGCCGCCTTGTGGCAGTGCATGGGCCTGCAGGGAGGCGTCACGAGGCTGGCCAGCAACGCTGCTCAGGCCGGGGCCAACTATGCCGAGACCGAGGCGCGCAACGCCAACATCCTGGCCAATGCCGACAGGGCGACGATGCTGGGGGAGGGTCTGGGCGCGTGGTCATGGGGACCGCTGGCTCCGGCGAAATTTGGCGCAGACATCATTGAAATGCTGAAAACGGCCAAACGTGACGGGCTGCGGGACGCTGTTGAACAAGTGCTGCGGCAGGGCGGCGCTTACGCCGCAGGCGCCCTGGGGCCGGGGACTGCCATGATGTACCTGCTTTCCGCCGCGGGTAGAAAAGATGCAGACACGGCTGGTGTGCGGCCGGCGTTCCTCCTGCGAAAATTTCTCGACGCAACGGAGCTGTCCATGTCCGGGCACCTCACCGTGCGGCAGGTTCCGGCCCAGGAATGGGATCCGGCCAATGCCAAGTATTACCCGCCTGGCCATGCGACGTCCCCCGGCGGTGAACCTTGGAGGGTGGAAGCCAGCATCCGGGGCATGCTCGATGGCAGCAACGAGGCCTATAAGTACCCGCCCGGTTCCATCGGTGTGGTGCGGGTCGAGCGGCCGGACGGGACGAACGCGTGGGTGGTTCACCTGCCGGGGACCGAAGACTGGTCCACCGTCGACAGTTCGAACCCTTTTGACATGGAAGGCAACCTGGAGGGGCTGACGGCGGCCCGGCGGGAAGAATTCAAGCAACAAGAGGTGCTGGTCCAGCAGCTGATCAAGGCTGCGCTTGCGAGTTCGGGCGCCCTGCCCGGTGAGGACGTGCTGCTGACCGGGCACAGCGGGGGCGGCATCCACGCAGCTGCCGCTGCGGCCGACCCGGCCTTTTTGGCTGATGTGAATGTGAAGATGATCGTCATTGCGGGATCCCCGGCGAAGAATTCCGGGGTGGGCGACGGGATCGCGGTGCTGGATCTGCAAAATGAGAATGACATTGTCACCGCGGCGGACTATGGCCCGCCGGCACCGTCAAGGAATTGGGTGACAGTCACCTCCCACCGACCAGCCGTGGCCGGAGGCGGCGGCCTGGGCGAGTTTTTGGGTGATGCCCACTCGATGGACAACTACGTCAAGGATGCGGTGGTGCTTGACCAAAGTGACGACCCTGCCGTGGCTGCGTCACGGGATACCCTGAGAAATTTCCTGGGGGTCGGCGTGGCGGGGGCTGTCGTTGGCGGGAGCAAATGGGTTTTTCAAGGGCGCGACGTGAACAACGCCTCCAAACCCAAACGCAAGCCCGGCCTCACAGGGACGCAGCCCCGCGGCCAGAACCAGGGCCCGGGCCCGGACCGCTACCGGCTCGGCATCCGGTGAACGTGCCAGTCCGTTAGCGCCTCAGTGCCTCAGCGGCGTGAGGACGACTTGCCCAGATTGCCGGCAATCATGGAGACGACGCTGATGATCAAGGCGGCCAGGATTGCCGTCCAGAAGAAATCGTCGATGGTGAACTGCACCGGCGTGAAGGTGCTCACCCAGGCCGTCAGCCACAACATGGCGGCATTGATGACGATGGTGAACAGGCCAAGGGTCAAAATCGTCACAGGAAGCGAGAGCAGCTTCACGATGGGTTTGACCAGGGCGTTGACCACACCAAAAACCAGGCCGACGAACAGGTACGCCAAAACCGTGTTGATGACGTTGGCAGTGCCTGCCGAGCCGGCCACGTCGGTGCCGACAATTGAGGTTGACGCAATGTACATCCCGGGCAGGACCCAGCTGGCCACCCATAGCGCAACGGCATTGACCACAACTTGAATAACGATTCTTAGCATGTAGCCATAGTTTCACATTCCATCTCCCGGGAACCGGTGCCGCGTGTGCTGGCTTAAGCTTGATGCATGACTGAGACAAACAGCACCGTGCCATCCGGCGTTCAGCCGCGCCCCGTTGTGGGCCGCCTGCCCAAATACGCTGCAGGCAAGCCGCCGGAAGCTGTGCCCGGACTTGAGAGTTTCAAGCTGTCCTCCAACGAAAATCCGCTGGGTCCGGTGCCCGCCGTGCTTGACATGCTGCACGGCGAGATTGAGGTGCACCGCTACCCGGACACCAGCTGCACGCTCTTGCGCACGGCGCTCTCCATCTTCCTCGACGTCCCCGCCGACGACATCGTCACCGGGGCGGGAAGCCTGGGCGCGCTGAACCAGATCCTGGCCGCATTCTCAGGCCAAAACGACGACGGCGGCCAAGATGAAGTGATTTACGCCTGGCGGTCCTTTGAGGCATACCCGATCTGCGTGGGACTTGCAGGCGCCAGGAGCGTCCAAGTGCCCGTCCGTGCCGACGGCGGCCACGACCTTGCCGCCATGGCAGCAGCAGTCACCGGGCGCACCAAGGTTATTTTGCTGTGCACGCCAAACAACCCCACAGGACCCGCGCTGCGCTCGCAGGAGACCGAGGATTTCATCAATTCCGTCCCCTCGAATGTGGTCATTGTCATCGATGAGGCCTACCAGGAGTTTGTCCGGGCCGGCAACGCAGTCAACGGGGTTGACCTGTACCGCAAGCACCCCAACGTGATGGTGCTGCGGACATTCTCCAAGGCGCACGGCCTCGCCGGCCTGCGTGTTGGTTATTCACTTTCCCAGCCGGAGATCACCCGGTACCTCCGGGCCGCGGCAACACCGTTTGCCGTCTCGGGCATCGCCGAACAAGCCGCCGTCACCTCGCTGGAACATTATGGGCAGGTTGTGGAAAGGGTACAAAGCCTCGTGGATGAGCGCACACGCGTCCTGGCCGGACTGGACGAGTTGGGGTGGGAAGTTCCGGATGCCCAGGGGAACTTCCTCTGGCTGGCGCTTGGTGCCGACAGCCAAGAGTTTGCGGCGTTGGCCCAGCGCCATGCCCTGTCCCTGCGGGCCTTTGGCGACGAGGGTGTCCGCGTCACCATCGGCGAGGCGGCGGCCAACAGCCGCTTCCTTGAGATCTGTGCGTCCTATACAAAACCGCCGCGGCGTTCCTAGCGGTTAACAAAGGCGTGGTTTGCCACCCTGTACCGATACAGTTGTAAATCGAAAACGTATATATATGCACCACAGGGAATGCATTCCCGTGATGGCATATATCGACAGCAACGAGTCGGGACGGGGCGCTTGCCGCCACTGGAGTCCGGCAGACGAGGAGACAGCATGGGCGTCACCCAACACGCTGCCAGTGGTTCATCCGTTGCAGGGGCAAGCGCCGCCGCTTCAGCCGGCCCGGCCAGCCCCGGTGCGGAAGCACCAGCGCGCCCGCAGGCAGGGGAATCCGTCGGGGTTTTGCGGACCACGGCGGTGGGACCGAACGAGGCCGTCCAGCTCCTCGACGAGCACGGGACGACCCACCACGACGCCACGTTCAGCCCTTACATCCAGGCGCTGGGTGCTGATGCCCTGCGCGGTTTTTACCGCGACATGGCCATTGTCCGCCGCTTTGACACCGAGGCAACAGCCCTGCAGCGCCAGGGTGAACTTGCCCTCTGGGTCCCCGTCGTTGGCCAGGAGGCCGCCCAAATTGGTTCCGGCCGTGCCATGAACAAGGCTGACTACGCGTTCCCCACCTACCGCGAACACGGTGTGGCGTTGACGCGCGGACTGGACCTGGCCGATCTGCTCAAGCTCTTCCGCGGCATTTCCAATGGCGGCTGGGATCCCCGCGAGACGAATTTCCACCTCTACACCCTGGTGCTCGCCGCGCAGACACTGCACGCTGTCGGCTACGCCATGGGCATCTCCCGCGACGTTGCGGCCGATCCCGCAACCGAGCCGGCCGCCGTCGTGGCCTATTTTGGTGACGGGGCCAGCAGCGAGGGAGACGTCCACGAGTCGATGGTTTTCGCCGCCTCCTACGACGCGCCTGTGGTGTTCTTTTGCCAAAACAACAACTGGGCCATCTCGGTTCCCTTCGAGGTCCAGTCCCGGATTCCGCTTGTCAACCGCGCCGGCGGCTACGGCATTCCCGGCATCCGGGTCGACGGCAACGACGTCCTGGCCGTCTATGCGGTGACCCAGTGGGCGCTCGAGCATGCCCGCAACGGCCATGGTCCCGTGCTGATCGAGGCCTCCACCTACCGGGTGGGCGCCCACACAACTGCCGACGACCCCACCAAGTACCGCCTGAACGCGGAAGAGGAAGCCTGGAAGGCAAAGGATCCCCTGCAGCGCCTGGAAAAGCACCTGCGGGCCGTGAACCTGGCCGACGACGCGTTCTTTGAACAGGTGAAGAACGACGGCGACGAGCTCGCTGCCCACGTCCGGAAGGCGACGCTGGCGATGGGCGGTGCGGACATCCGCCAAAAATTTGCCACCGTTTACGCCGAGGCCCACCCGCTGGTGGCCGAAGAGCTTGCCTGGTTCGAAAAATACGAGGCGTCCTTTACCGATGCCGGAACGCAGAATTCCGAGACGCAGGGCGGTGCCGCATGAGCACGATGACAATGGCGAAGGCCATCACCGAGGGCCTGCGGGCCACCTTGGCAGGCGACCCCAAAAGCTTCCTCATGGGCGAGGACATCGGTTCCCTTGGCGGGGTATACCGCGTCACCGAAGGCCTGAAGAAGGAATTTGGTGCCCACCGGGTAATGGACACTCCGCTGGCTGAATCGGGCATCATCGGCACCGCGATCGGCATGGCCCTGCGCGGACACCGGCCCATTTGTGAGATCCAGTTCGACGGCTTTGTGTTCCCTGCCTTCAACCAGATCACGACGCAGCTGGCAAAAATCCACACCCGCACCGACGGCCAGCTCAGTGCCCCGGTCGTCATCCGCATCCCCTACGGGGGCGGCATTGGCTCCATCGAGCACCACTCCGAATCACCTGAAGCGCTGTTCGCCCACACCCCGGGGCTGCGCATCATCACCCCCTCCAACGCCAACGACGCCTACTGGATGATCCAGCAGGCCGTTCAGTGCAAGGACCCGGTGATCTTCTTTGAACCCAAGCGCCGCTACTGGCTCAAGGGCGAGGTTGACACCGAGAACTCTCCCGGCGATCCGTTCAAGGCCCATGTGGTGCGTGAAGGCGCCGACGCGACCCTTGTGGCCTACGGCCCGCTCGTTCCCGTGGCACTGGCTGCGGCCAACGCCGCAGCCGAGGACGGCCACAGTGTTGAGGTTATCGACCTGCGTTCCATCTCGCCGATCGACTTTGACACCGTGGAAGCGTCCGTGAACAAGACCGGACGGCTGGTCGTGGCCCACGAAGCGCCCACCTTTGGCGGCATCGGCGGCGAAATAGCCGCCCGCATCAGCGAACGCTGCTTTTACTCACTCGAGGCACCCGCCATCCGCGTGGGCGGCTTCCACATGCCCTACCCGGTGGCCCGCGTCGAAGAGCACTACCTCCCGGACATTGACCGCATGCTGGAGGCGTTGGACCGCGCCTTCGCATACTAGGAAGGCCGCACCATGTCGACCCTGAACCTATTCAATCTGCCCGACGTCGGCGAAGGCCTGACCGAGGCTGAAATAGTCTCCTGGAAGGTCAAGCTTGGCGACATTGTTGCCATCAACGACGTCATTGTGGAGATTGAAACCGCCAAGTCCATCGTTGAGTTGCCCTCGCCCTACGCGGGGATGGTGGCCCAACTGATGGTGGCCGAGGGCGACACGGTGGAGGTGGGCACACCCATCATTGCCATTGGCTCCGAGGTTTCTGCCCCGGCTGCCCCTGCAGCACCCGCAGCTCCCGAGGAAGCAGCGGCCGAGGTGATGAAGCCGTTGGTGGGCTCCGGTCCCAAGGCCGACGCCGTCAAGCGCCGTCCACGGGTTGCTGCAGCACCCGCCCCGGCCCCTGTGGCGGCCCCCGCCGCACAGCCGGCACCGGCCGCGCCCGCTGTTGCGGCACCCTCCGCCGGGAAGGCAGTTGCCCAGGATTCGGCGTCGAACATGATCGCCAAGGCGGCAGCCACGGCCGGACGCATGGTGGCCAAGGCGAACCGCGTGCTGGCCAAACCTCCTGTCCGCAAGGCCGCAAAGGACCTCGGCATTGACCTGAGGGAGGTGTCCGCGACCGGCCTGCGCGGCGAGGTGACCAAGAAGGACCTGCTGAGCTACCAGGACCAGCGCACGGCCGAGCACGACGGCGCGGGCACGTTCTGGTCGCCGGCCACCGGAACCGGGCTCGCCGATGATCCACGCATTGAGCGCATCAAGGTCAAGGGCGTGCGCAAGGCAACGGCGAAGGCCATGGTGGAGAGTGCGTTCTCGGCTCCGCATGTGAGCATTTTCGTCGACGTTGACGCATCGCGCACGATGGAATTTGTGAAGCGGTTGAAGGTGTCGCGCGACTTTGAGGGCATCAAGGTCTCGCCCCTGCTGATCCTGGCCAAGGCCGTCATTTGGGCGGCCGCCCGCAACCCGTCGGTCAATGCGACCTGGACGGGCGATGAGATCATCATCAAGCACTTCATGAATTTGGGGATTGCCGCCGCCACCCCGCGCGGGCTCATGGTGCCGAACATCAAGGACGCGCAGGAGCTGTCGTTGAAGGAGCTGGCCATTGCGTTGAATTCCTTGGCCACGACGGCGCGGGCGGGCAAGACCCAGCCGGCTGACATGCAGGGCGGTTCGCTGACGGTGACGAACATCGGCGCGCTGGGCATCGACACCGGGACGCCCATCATCAACCCGGGTGAGGTGGCGATCGTCGCCTTTGGCACGATCAAGCAAAAGCCCTGGGTGTTGGATGGCGAGGTCATTCCACGCTGGATCACGACCCTGGGCGGCTCCTTTGACCACCGCGTGGTCGACGGCGACCTGTCGGCCCGCTTCATGGCCGACGTGGCGGCGATCATGGAGGAGCCCGCACTGCTGCTCGACTGACAGCCCTTTCCAAGTAGCCCGCAGTTGTGGTTGCTGAATCAATCATTTTTGATTGATTCAGCAACCACAACTGCGGGCTAGTTGCTTAGTGAGGGGTGGGCGGGCCGGCGCGATGGCCCGGGCTTACGCCTCGGCGACCGCCTTGGCCAAAACCGGGGCCAGGCGTTTGACGCCTTCGCGGAGCTCCGCAGGGGGGACGGCGCTGAAGGCCAGGCGCAGCTTGTTGCTGGGACCTTCGGCGGCGGAAAACGCGGCGCCCGGGACAAAAACCACGCCGGCGTCGATTCCCGTGTACAGCAGCGGATAGGTGTCGATGCCCTCGGGCAGGGTGAGCCACACAAAGAAGCCGCCTTCCGGCCGGGTCCAGGTGACGCCGGCAGGCATGTACTCCTCGAGAGCCCCCAGCAGTGCCGCGCAGCGCTCCGCATACAGCGCACGGTAGGTGCTGATCTGCCCCTGCCAGTCGTAATTGCGCAGGTAGTCGCTGACGAGCAGCTGGTTGAACGTGGGCGGGCACAGCGTCACGGCTTCGCTGGCCAGGTAGTAGCGCTGCTTCAAGTGTGCCGGCACCAGGGCCCAGCCAAGGCGCAGGCCCGGGGCAAAGATCTTGGAAAATGAGCCCAGGTACAGCACGTCCTCCGGGTTGGATGCGCGCAATGGCTCCGGCAGGACGCCGTCGAACTTCAACAGCCCGTAAGGGTTGTCTTCCAGGACCAAAATATTCGCTTCACGGCATATGTCGACAATTTCCTGCCGACGCTCCGGAGCCAGCATCACGCCGGACGGGTTGTTGAAATTCGGGATCGTGTACAACAACTTGATCCGCTTGCCCTCGGCCTGCAGGCCGGCGATGGTGCTGCGCAGCTGTGAGGGGATGATGCCGTGTTCGTCGCCGGCGACCGGCCTGACGTCGACCTCGTAGGCCTCAAAGGTGTTCAGGGCACCAACGTAGGTGGGGTCCTCGAGCAGGATCACGTCGCCGGGATCGCAAAAGACCTTGGCGGCAACATCCTGGGCGGACTGGGAGCCTGCTGTGATCACGACGTTGTCGGGATCCGCGTCAAGGATGCCTTCCGCGGCCATGACGGCACAAATTTGGGTGCGCAGTTCCAGGGTGCCCTGGCCGCCGCCATATTGCAGCGCCTCCAGGCCGTGATCCGCAATGATCGTGGCGGCAGTGGTGGCCAGGCGTTCCAGCGGCAGGGACTGCAGGTAGGGGTTGCCGCCGGCGAGTGACACGAGGCCCGGCTGCATTGAAATTTCAAACACGTCACGCACCGCGGACTGCTTGATGTTGGCGGCGCGTGCCGACAACAGGGCGTCATGCCTGTGGCCGGCGGCGCCGGTTGTGCCGCCGGCAGTGGGTGCGGCGCTGCTTTGGGCCCTGGCCAGGGCGTCGACGGCTTCTTCGGACAGTATGTCGGCGGCTGCATTGGCGCCTGGGTCTGGAGTGTTCACCTCCTCAGGATATAACCACTGTTGCTAAATAGGCATCAAAAGTTTTTCCAGAGTGTGTTTCATTTCAGGCTCAGGGCGTCAGCCAGCAGTTCTCCGTTGACCATAATTTCAACCGGGACGCCTGCAGCCTGCTGGCCTGTGAGCACAAGTTGGATCTGCGCCCGCGGAATGTCGCACTCGCCGGCCAGCCTCAGGGTGCCCTCAAGGTTCACAGTGAGGGTTGGCCCGGACCTGTCGACTGACTTCACACTGAGATCCGACTGCCACAGCGCATTCCGCAATCCAGACTGGCCAACTTCCAAGACCTTGTTTTCCAGCAGGGTCCGAAATGCGGCCTCGACGGGGTCGGTGAAGCTGATGGCGGGACTCGTCACGGCCACGGCGCTGTCGCCGCAGCCAAAGGACGGGCCCGATATGCCGCCGTCGCCCTCGGCAATGTAGAACGTGGTCACCGAAGCACTGGTGGGCAGCACCGTTGGTCCGCTGTCGACGGTCGTTGCCGGGAGTTCAGCCGTGGTCGACGCCGGAACCGGGCTCGCCGCCGTGGGCCCACCACCCGTCGGGGTGCTGGCGGCGGAGGCCGCGGGCACGGTCGGGCCCGGCTGTGCGCCGGCGGGTGCGCGTGCCGCGCAGCCGGCCCCGCCCAGAATCAAGGCCGCACCGGCCACCAGGGCCAGGATTGAAGACCTGCTCATGCTGGGCATGGCTACCTCCCGCAGTGCATGTGGGAACCGAAATGTTCCATGACATAACGCTACGGGGGAACTGGGCACGCAGAAAGGGCCTGTGGTCAATGCGGGTGCAATCGCAACCTCGTCGCAGGCAGGTCACGGCGGGCATCAAGGCCCGCGTGTTTAACTTGCCGTGGCGTTCGCTTCCTTCAGGAACAGGGCTGTGCGCTCCGCCAGGACAGCGGGCTCCCAACTGTGGTTGGCCGCGGGGATGGTTGCATGCGAGCCCCGGGGGACGTTGGCGGCGATGGATTCGGCGGCTGGCGGCATGATCGGCAATGTCTGCTCCCCAACCAAGGCCAGGGTGCGTGCCCCGATGCCGGAAAAGAGTTTGGCTCGAGGAGCTGACTGGGTCCATGCAAGAGACTCGGCATCCGCGTCCAGCGACGGCCCCATGGCCGTCATGACCGGCCAGCCCGGACCGTGGCGTGCTCCGTCCAGCCACTCCGCCGGCATGTCCTTCATAAAGTATTCAATGACCTCAGCAGGGGTTCCGTTGGCAATTTTTTCGCGCAGGCCCGCCGCAAATTCGGCCCCGTCACTGCCCAACTCTTCCCGCAGCGGCACCTCAAAGAGCACCAATTCCGAGACATCGAGACCCGCAGCGGCGGCCGCCAGGCTGATGGCACCGCCGGACGAGTTCCCCACCAGGGCAACCGGGGCACCCGCCATGTCAATGAGTGCACGCAGATCTTCGACCGTGTCTGCCAGCGTGAACGACGGCGCTGCTGCACTTTCACCTCGGCCACGCCTGTCAAAGTTGATGACGGTAAAGCCCTCCGCGGCCAGCAGTGCGCCCATCTCCGACGTTGTGGGGTCAAAGGCCCGGAATTGCATGGCTCCGGCAACAAGAATGACCGGCGGACCCGCGCCTTGGGAGTCGTAGGCAATGCGGGTTCCGTCGGTTGACGTCACATAGCTGCTCATGATTGCTCCTTGCCCGGTTCACGCCTGGATACAAAAAGACGCTACCTCCGCGCGCTCCGCGTGTCCATGGCCTTGTCCCGGCCTGCTGCAGGACATGACAGGCACTGGCACGCGGTGCACATCCAACGGGTGGGCCGGCCTATTCGCCAGTGGTTTGGGTGGGGTCCTTTTGGGACGCCAGCCAGGACATGATGTCCTGGCGTCGAATGCGCCTGTGGGAGCCGCGGTATTCGACGGCGACCTCGCCCCTGTCCGTGAGGTTGCGCAGGAAGGTGTGGGAGATTCCCGCCAACTCGGCTGCCTGGGATGTGGTGAGCAAATCGGCCACGCTGGCCACGCTGACTGCGTCCCCGCGGGAGAGCCGGTGCAGCAGGTCCAGCACAGCCTCCCGGGCGCTGCTGCCCAGGCGGTGTGCCGTCCCATCCACAAACACCGTCACATCGTCGCCGCCTGTGAGTGTGCGGGCCAGGACTGCTTGTTCGGCGGGTTCCAGGGGGGTGCTGACTCTCGGGGCATGTAATGTCATGGAACAAATGGTAGCCCGGGCTAAGGTAAGTTCCATGACACCAAAAATCCGTACCGCACTCTTGGGTTTCGGCCTGGCGGGCAGTGTTTTTCATGCACCGTCGATGGCTTCGCTGGAGCAGTTCAGCCTGGACGTGATTGTGACCTCGGATCCGGAGCGCCAAGCCGCGGCAAGGGCCGCCCACCCGGACGCCGCGGTGCTCACCCGGCAGGAGTGGGCCCGGGCCGGAAGCCATGAAAACATCGACCTGGTCGTGGTGGGGACGCCGCCCGCAACGCATGTTCCCCTGGCCACCATGGCGATTGAAGCCGGGTGCGCAGTTGTTGTAGATAAACCTTTTGCGCTGACAAGCGCCGAGGGGGATGCCTTGATTGCCCTGGCCGGGGAGCGCGGGCAAATTCTCACCACTTACCAAAACAGGCGTTGGGACGGGGAGTATTTGACCCTGCAGAAACTGCTGGCCGAAGGCGCGCTCGGTGAAGTGCGCAGATTTGAGTCCCGGCTTGAGCGCTGGCAGCCGGCTATCACGAAGGAATGGAAGGCCCAAGCCACTGTGGCTGACGGGGGCGGATTGCTTTTCGATCTTGGCACGCACCTCATAGATCAAGCGTTGCAGCTGTTTGGGCCGGTGGCAGGTGTCTATGGCGAACTTGCGGCAAGGCGCCCCGTCGAATTGGCCGACGACGACGTATTCGTGGCACTTGAGCATGTCAGCGGTGTGATTTCGCACCTGTGGATGAATCTCAGCGTCGCACAGAAGGGTCCCCGGCTGCGTGTCCTGGGGTCGGAGGCGGCGTATGTGAAGCAAACTGCCGACGTCCAGGAAAGCCAGATCCAGGCCGGCATCCTGCCCGGTGACCCTGCCTACGGGGTTGACCCCGCCGAGGGCTGGGGGTCGGTTGGCCGCGACGGGGACACGGTGCCGGTACCCACCCTGCGCGGCAATTTCACCCAATTCTATGAACTGCTGGCCGCGGCAGTGCTTGAAGGCGCCCCCGTGCCGGTTGACCCGGCGGATTCGGTGGCCGCACTGCGCATCATTGAGCAAGTCCGGCATAGCCGCGAAGCAGCCCGCGCCGACGCGTAAGCTGGGGCGGAGAATAGTGTGGCCAGGTAACTAGCGGGGAAGGCTGACGCCACTGTGACCCAAAAAGACTCCGAGGAGTTCCTTCAACAACAACCTGGCGGTTTGGCCTTGGCTGAGCCAACAGTCAACGTGCGCCATCGGTGGACGACCTCAATCGTCGTGGTCAATGTCGGCATCAACGCCGCATTCTTTGGGCCCATCCAGGTTTTACTGGGACAGCAGGCCGCCGACTTCAGCGAGGCTGACAAGGAAGGCATCCTGGCGTTGGTCACGGGGGCCGGCGCCGCGGTCTCCCTCGTTGCCAACCCGCTTTTTGGCACCTTCAGCGACAGGACAACGTCGCGGTTTGGCCGCAGGGTGCCGTGGGTGTTCATTGGCGCGCTGCTGGGAACCATCGGCCTGATCGGGCTGGCGGGTGCTCCAACTGTTGCCGCCATGGCCTTGCTGTGGTGCCTTGTGCAACTGGGGGCCAACGGCGCACTTGCCGCCACCACGGCTGCCATCCCCGACCAGGTTCCCGTGCGGCAACGCGGCACCATAGGCGGGCTGGCCTCGATGGGAACGGTGGCCGGGATCCTTGTGGGCGCTGCCATTGCTGCCGTCGTGGCAGGGAATTATTCGCTCGGGTTCATCATCTGCGCCGTGGCGCTGGTGGCCGGCATGGTGCCGTACCTGTTCCTGGCCAACGACCCGGTGCTCAGCGCAAAAGACAAACCGCCCTTTACCTGGCCAAATTTTGTCAAGGGTTTTTGGATCTCCCCGCGACTTTATCCCGACTTTGCGTGGGCGTGGATCACCAGGTTCCTTGTCAATGTCGGAAACCACCTGGTGACCTTGTACCTGCTGTTCTTCCTGACCGACGCGGTGGGTTTTGAAAACCCGGAATTCGGGGTCTTGATCCTCACCGGCGTCTACGCCGTCCTGACCTTGATCACCGCTGTGATTGGCGGACGATGGACCGACAGGGTGGGCAAGCGCAAGCCATTTGTCATTGCGTCGTCGGCCATCATCGCCTTGGCAGCACTGATTCTGGCATTCTTCCCGACCTGGACCGGCGCGCTCCTGGGGTCCGCCGTCCTGGGCATAGGTTACGGCGTTTATCTGGCGGTGGACTTTGCCCTGCTGACCCAAGTGCTGCCGTCAGCGGTGAGCCGGGGCAAGGACATGGGCGTGATCAACGTGGCGAACTCACTGCCACAGGTCATTGCGCCAATCATCGCCTGGCCGCTCGTCGCCATTTTCGGCGGCTACGTGACGCTCTATGTGGTTGCGGCAGTCATCGGCCTGCTGGGGGCCGTCTTTGTGGTGAAGATCAAGAGCGTGGATTAGGGCGGCAAGTGGACATGAAAATCAGTGACACCCTGTCAACAAGCCCTTGACACAGTGTCACCAACCTTGATTAGCTAAGGTTACCTTTACCTAATCATGGAGTGAGTCATGCCAGCACACGCAGTTGAATCCGTTTTGCCTGAGTCGCCCGCCGCGCTGTCGCAGGAGCTTAAATCCCACACCGCGGCAGCCCACGCCGCTGCCGAAGAATCCAGTTTCGTGGCTGCTCTGATGGCTGGCGCCTTGGACGCTGCGGCACTCGTGAGCCTGCTGGACCAGAGCCTGGTTATCTACCGTGCGCTGGAAACCGCCCTTGCGGCCCATGCCGACCACGCCCAGTTGGGTGCCTTCATCGATCCCAAGCTGGCACGCGTGTCTGCCTTGGAGGCTGACATGGCCCACCACCACGGTGCGGATTGGGAAACGCAACTGGCCGACGGAAGCATAGTGATCGTGCCGGCCACTGTCGCCTATGCGGACGCCCTGGCGACGTTGGGGCGCGATTCCATCGAGTTCCTGCTGGCCCACCATTATGTGCGCTACATGGGCGACCTCTCGGGTGGGCTGATCATCTCCCGGATGGTCCAACGCCACTACGACGTGGCCGATGAAGGCCTGAATTTCTACGCATTCAAAGAGATCGCCAAGCCCAAGCCGTACAAGGATGCCTACCGTGAACTCCTGGACGGCACTGACTTCAGCCGTGCACAGAAGGACGCGATCCTTGGGTTCGCTGCCGAGTCCTTTGAGCTCAACCGCGCAGTCTTTGTCGACCTGGCTGCCGCCCGCGCAGGTGCCCTGGCGGCCTAGCGAACAGCGGCGCAAGCCAACCACCTGCAAGCCCATGGACGACGGTGGGAGCCAGGTGCCGCCGTCGTCCATGGTTGGGTGCCCGGCATGGCTACTGCCGTCGAGCCACCTGATAGCGGGCGTCGGCGAAAACTGTGACGAAGCGAGTGCCCTGAAAGCGCTGCTCGGCCTCGGTGGCGGCCGCCGTGGCTGACACACCGGGGCGGGCCGAGACGTCGATCAGCACGTAGTCGGGCGCGGGATTTTGGTTGCCGATCCAATACACCTCGGTGCGATCGGTCAGGTAGCTCATCAGCGAGATGTCGGTCTCAACTGTCACGCCGTCGGGCACCGCAGCCAGGGCGTTCTCCGAGGATTGGACTGTGGTGAGCGGGAAATTCCTGTCGGGGTCGGACAGCTTCCCAAAGGCATACTGGCTCGTCAGCACAAGTGAGATCAGCAGCATGCCCGTTCCCAGGAGCAGCCTGAGGCGGCGGGAGTTGAGCACCCTTCGTTGGGAGAGCGCATCAATGGCGGCGCAGAAGACGACAGGCATGAGCACTGCGCTGTACTGCCATTCCTGTCCCCAGTACACAGGCAGGTCCGACAGGAAGCGCCACGCCAGGGTGGGCAGGACGATCAGCGTCAGGGGCGAGAAGAGGGCGAGCCCGGCCGTGATGGCCACCAGAAACAGCACCGTGGCGACCTTGTCGGGGTGGAAAAGCGAGCCCGGGTCGTTGAGCAGTCCGCTGATGTTCAGCTGGCTTTGGTAGGCCCACTGGTCACCGGGATTCATCGACGGCAGGATGACCTTGGTGGTCAGCAAAAACCAGGCAACACCCCATGCCGACAACCACAGTCCTGCTGCAGACCGGGAGCGCAGGGCCAGGACCAGGCCGATGACGAAGACCGTCAGGCCCAGGTCCTCCTTGACAAAGACAAGCAGGGACGCCCAAATCCATGCCGAACGCCACCGCTCCTCCAACAGGGCCGCCAATGAAAAGGCCAGCATGGGCACCGCAAAGGCAACTTCGTGGAACTGTGAATCGACTGCCGACTGCAGTCCCCAGCTCAGGGCGTAGGCAAGCCCGACACAAACGCCGGTGATCTTTCCAAGCCGCTTGACTGCCACATGGCAAGCGACCACCACTGAGATGGCCAGCAGCAAATTCTGCACGACCAGCAGGGTGTAGGCGCTGGGAAACAAGCGGTAAAAGGGTGCGAGCAGAACCAGAATGGGGTGGAAATGGTCGCCAAGCAGGTTGTAACCGTCACCTTTGATACTCACGATGGGTGGCTGAAAATTGGCATAATCCTTGGCCAGCTGGGTGAAGATGCCCAGATCCCAAGAGCGGATGGCAAAGCTCCGCCACTGCAGCCAGGAGAAAAGCGCATAAACGCTGAAGGCCACGGCTCCCACCACGCTGGCCAGAAGCAGGGGGGTTGTGGCCGCATGCTTGATATCGGCCAGCCGCCGCGGGCTGACGGGGCCCAGGCCGGCCCCGGTTTGCGGAGTATCTTTTTGCAGTGTGGTCACAAGGGAAAGTCTAGGCCGCGGGACGTGGCACGTCGGGCATTGTGATCCGATTCCGGCGCGGGCAGCTCATCGGGCACGCGCCCAACCAGGCCAGGGCACGCGCCCAACCAGGCCAGGGCACGCGCCCAACCAGGCCAGGGCACGCGCCCAACCAGGCCGACCGCCCCGGAACGCAAGAACCGCCGTCGTTCCTGCAAAAGCAAACCACGGCGGGAAAACAATGGCACCATTGCAGCATGGACGCACAGATTATTTGGACCATAGTTTGCGGACTGGCTATGGTGGTGGGCGCCGCCGGGATCATTATTCCCGTGCTGCCGGGCAGCATATTGATTGCCATCAGCCTGCTTGTGTGGGCCCTGGTGCTGGGCTCTCCGCTGGGCTGGATTGTCTTTGGCATCGGGTTGGTTTTTGTTGCAGCGGGTATGGCCTCGAGTGCTGTCCTGACGGGACGGGCGATGAAGCGGCGGTCGATACCGGGCCGGTCGGTCGTGATTGGCCTGGTGCTGGGTGTCGTTGGCTTCTTTGTAATCCCCGTCGTGGGGCTGCTGGTTGGTTTTGCCTTGGGCTTGTTCTTGTCGGAATTTGCCAGGCAAAAGGAAATACGTCCGGCCATTTCGTCTTCGGTGGCCGCGTTGAAAGCAACGGGACTGGGGATCCTGGCAGAGTTCGGCTTTGCGTCATTGGCTGCAGGAACGTGGGCGGCCGGAGTTTTGATCCACTTCATAAACCGCTAGCGTCACTCCGCACGGCGCATGTTACTCACGGGTAACATGTAGTCATGCACCTCTTACTGCGTTCCCTGTTCCATATATTTCGTTCGTGGCGCAGGCCCCCCGCCAGCCTGTGGAGCCAGTCAAGCGTTCCCATGCGGGTCTGGCCAAGTGACATCGACATCGCCTTCCATCTGAACAACGGGATGTATTTCTCCCTGATGGACCTGGGACGCATCGACTTGATGATGCGCGGCGGCGCCTGGCAAAGAATGCTGCGGCGGCGGTGGAAGCCTGTGGTCAGCGCTGAAACCATTGCCTTTAGAAAGTCACTGCAGCTCTGGCAGGGCTATACGGTGGAGACCCGGATCATCGGCACGGATGAACGCAGCTTTTATTTTGAACAGCGAATGGTCACAGGCGGGGAGATATACGCCCAATCCACAGTGTGCATGCGCTTCGTCTCAAAGGGCGGCCCGGTGCCAATGTCGGAAGTGCTTGCGGAATTTGGCCTGCCGCCGCGGGGCCTGGAGCTGCCCCTGTGGGTGCATGACTGGCGCGAAAACAATGCGCTGCCCAGCACCCGCAAGGCAGCCCCGCATCTGTGGTGATTCGGCAGCAGGCAGTAAAAGTGGCGGCCTTAGGGGACGTCGAGCACTACGTTCATGCCAGCCATGCGGCCGCCGCAGCGTTCGTTGCCTGAGACCCGCGTCCAATTCAATGCCGTGGACTGTGCTGCCAAGATATTGCCGTTGCGGTCGTACACCCGGAAGCTGACGGCACTGGGCGGTTGCGCCCCCAACGTCAACAGCCAGGATCCATCGTCTTGGTGGGTCAGGACCCGGGTATTTCCTGCAGCGCTCTTGGCAAAAACTGGTCCTGTCGGAGTGCAGTCCGCTCCCGCGCAGGCCGTGACCGCCGCAGCGTCGGCGCTGCTGAGTACGCTGCCAGCCAACGACAGCGTGAGGTTGTTGTTCCAGTTGGGAGAGGGGCATTGGCCACGATCACGGTCCAGGACTATGGCGCCAATGATGAAGGCCATGCAGAAAGCAGCAACGAGGGGGACCAGGACAAGTTCCACGCGGCGGCGGGTTGTTGGAGCGGCAGGCATGGAGCCATGTTATCGAACGACCCTGACTGTTTCCCGCGAGAACTTCCGCGCCTCCTGAGAGAGGCGGAAGGACTCCGGCGCGGCCTCGGGATGCCCCTGTGCAACCGCCGAAATTGCTGGGCGAAACCAGCCGAATGCCGGTTGCCGGGGGCGGCCTGTGGAATTCGCACTAGGATCTGAACATGTCTTCCGACACTTCCAGGATTCCCATCCCCACCCAACCTGACTACCCGTTCCATGCCGAAACCCGCACTGCGGCAGTGCGTTTGCGCCCCGTAACGCTGGCGGACGTCCCTGCCGTGAACGAGTACAGGTCGCTGGCAGAGATTGCGCGCTACCTCCCGCACCAGCCGCACGCGATGGCCGACACGGAATTGACTGTCGCAGCGATGGTGTCGCAACGGGAATTCAGCACCCCCGGCCAGTGGCTGGATCTGGCTGTTGAGCATGGATCCTCGCGAGAGGCCGTGGGGGAAGTGCTGTTGAAGTGGGATGCCCGCAATTGGCAGCGCGGCGAGATAGGTTTTGTTTTCAGCCCCGCCGTCCAGGGCCGGGGCGTTGCCTTCGCCGCCTGCACCGCCGCCTTGGACATTGCCTTCACCCACTTTGGCTGGCACAGGGTCGAGGGGATCTGCGATGACAGGAACGAAAAGTCGGCCGCCCTGATGGCCCGTCTGGGCATGCGCCTGGAGGCGACCTTCGTGGAAGCCGATTGGTGCAAAGGTGAATGGATCACCCTGCGCCACTACGCCATCCTGAAGCGCGAATGGCTGGCCAGTGACAGTGACAGTGACCGTGTCTGAGCCGGGGCAGGGGCAGCGGCCAGGTCCGCCGTCGGGCGTTGGGGAAAATGCTGCCAATGGCACCCACGCCCACACGGGAAGCGCCGTGGCGCAGAAATTGCGGACTGCCATTATGGCTGGCGAGCTGCGTCCGGGGGCCAAACTGTCGGAGCAGTCGTTGGGCGAAGCCATGGGCGTGTCACGGAACACGCTGCGCGAGGCGTTCGCGGCCCTTGGTGCCGAACGCATCATCACGCGCATTCCCAACCGCGGTGTGTTCGTGGCAAAACCGTCGTCCGCCGATGTGCAGGAGATGTACAGGATTCGGCGGGTGCTGGAACCTGCCGCGCTTCTCCAGGTCCGCCGCCCGGGGGAGGGGCAGGCGCTCGCGGAGGCCGTGCGGCAGGGGCTCGCGGCACGCGACCGCCGTGAAGTTGCCGGGATGGCTGCGGCCAACCAAAAGTTTCACGCCCTGGTGGTGGCGCTGGCCCAAAGCTCACGTCTTGACGCGCTGATGGGGCACATTCAGGCGGAGATGCGGCTGGTTTTTCACGCAATGGCCGACGAACCGTCATTTCATTCGCCCTTCAGCACACAGAATGCGCAAATATTTTCGTTGTGGAACGAAGGGCAGGGTGCTCTCGCCGCAGCGGAACTTGGACATTATCTGGATGCGGCGCAAACCCAGGTGCTGGCGGCAATGCCGGCGGAAAGAGCAGGATTATGATGAATTGCCCGCAGGAAAAGACTGTGCAGGAGAAGCGCGACGACGGCTGGCGGCTCACGCTTCAGGTTCCCATGCGTTGGGGAGACATGGACGCCTATGGGCACATCAACAATGTGGAGGTCCTGCGGATTCTCGAGGAGGCCAGGGTTCACGCCTTTGGGCCGCCGGCCGGAACGGGGCTGCCCGGAATCGATGTGGCGCTGCCAATCTTCTCCGAACTTGACGCGGATGTGCAGGCGCTGGTGGTCGAGCACAGGGTCAAGTACCTGGCCCCGCTGAACTACCGCAACATTGCTGCGACAGTTCACGTGTGGGTCAGTGCGGTGAAGGGGGCCAGCTTTACAGTCGCCTACGGCATTTTCGATCCGGTCACGGAGATCAAATGCGTGATCGCTGAAACGGTGCTGGCGTTTTTTCACGAACCCAGCGGCACCTTGGTGCGGCTTTCGGCGGAGAAGAAGGCCCAATTGGAACCGTTGCGGGGACCGGCCAACTTCAAGGCTTGACCCCTCTGCAGCTCGTGGATCCTTCGGCAAGTCCGGCGGTGCCCAGCAAAGCACGTCCAAGTACGGCTGTGTGCGCCAAGGGTGCCGGACCTGACGGACGCCGAAGTGGCCCGAGGCGTGGAATGTGATGCCCGCAACTTGTTGCAGCGCACTTGATGCGGTGAACTGGAGTCATTGCAATTGCATGAACGTTTACGTGCGAATGATCAAAGGGGCAGCAATGTCGGTGCAGACAGATGCAATTGACGGGAACGCGGCAGCGTTGAACGGAGAGCTGCTGCGGGAGGTCGCGGCCGCCATGGGGACGCCGGAACAGACCCGCACGCGGGCCCTTGACCGGCACGCCAATGCGCACGACGCCTCCCACTTTTTCCTGGTTCCGCAAGCCGTGGCCGTCCCGGCGAATGCTGCCGAGGTGGCCAAGTTGATGGTGGTCAGTGCCGCCCGCGGGCTGCCGCTGACGCTGCGGTCGGGCGGCACAAGCCTGAGCGGCCAGGCCGTCAGCGGTGGCCTGCTGGTGGATGTGCGCAAGAATTTCCGGGCCATCGACGTGCTCGACGACGGCGCCCGGGTCCGCGTGCAGCCGGGCGTTACCGTGCGGGACCTCAATGCCCGGCTGCTGCGGTACGGGCGCAAATTCGGGCCCGACCCGGCCAGCGAGGCCGCCTGCACCATCGGGGGCGTGGTCGCCAACAACTCCTCGGGCATGGCCTGCGGCACCATCGACAACGCCTACCGGACCCTTGAATCACTGACCCTCGTGCTGCCCAGCGGCACCGTCATCGACACGGGCGCCCCCGACGCCCCGGCACGCCTGCGCTCGCTGGAGCCCGAACTCCACAAGGGCCTGGGTGAACTTGCCGAACGGGTGCGCAGCAATCCAGCATCCCGCGCCAGCATTGAACGCCAGTTCGCCATGAAAAACACCATGGGCTACGGACTGAACTCGCTCCTGGACTTTACCGACCCCGTCGACATCCTGGCGCACCTTGTCGTGGGCAGCGAGGGCACCTTGGGCTTTGTGGCCGAGGCCGTCTTCAAAACCGTGCCTCGGCTGGCCCACGCCACGTCCGGCCTGCTCGTCTTCAAGAATCTCGAGGCAGCCAACACCGCCCTGCCGGCACTTGTGGACAGTGGCGCGGCCACTGTCGAACTCATGGACTCGCTGTCGCTGAAGGTGGGCCAGGGGCTGGTCCAGGTGCCCGGAGTCGTCCGGGACCTGAACGTGGACCAGCACGCGGCCCTGCTCGTGGAATACCAATGCGGCAACCCGGAGGAACTTGCCGGACTCAACGCCACGGCCGTGGCGCTCGCCGGCACCCTGGGGCTCGACGGGCCGGCGGCGTTCAGCTCCGACGCGAAGGTCCGCGCCGAGCTGTGGCACCTGCGCAAGGGGCTGTACACGTCGGTGGCCGGCGCCCGTCCCCAAGGAACCACGGCGTTGCTGGAGGACGTTGTGGTGCCGGTGCCCGTCCTGGGCCGCACCTGCCTGGCGCTGGGGACGTTGTTTGAGAAGTACAAATACGAGAACTCCGTGATCTTTGGACACGCCAAGGACGGCAACATCCACTTCATGCTCACCGACAAGTTCGAAAGTACCGATGAGCTTGACCGCTACGCCGCCTTCACCGAGGACATGGTGGACGTGGTGCTCGGCGAGGGTGGATCACTCAAGGCCGAACACGGCACCGGCCGCGTCATGGCGCCGTTCGTGCGCCGCCAATACGGCGACGAACTGTACGAGGTCATGCGCCGGATCAAGACACTCTGCGACCCCCGCGGCATGCTGAACCCCGGCGTGCTCCTCGACGACGATCCTGTGGCACACCTGCGCCACATAAAGGCCGCTCCGCCGGCCGTCGACCCCGAGGTGGACCGCTGCGTTTCCTGCGGCTACTGCGAACCCGTGTGCCCCAGCAAGAACCTGACGCTGACCCCGCGCCAGCGCATTGTGACATTGCGGGACATGGAGGCCGCCCGCCAGGCCGGGGACACGGCGCTTGCCGACGCCCTCGCCGCCGATTATGACTACGCCGGCGTGGACACCTGTGCCGTTGACGGCATGTGCCAAACTGCCTGTCCCGTCGACATCAACACCGGCACCATGGTCAAGCGGCTGCGCGCCGAGGCTGGCGGTGCCGTGGAAAACGGGGTCTGGGGCACGGCTGCCAAGCACTGGGGCGCCGTCACGAAGGGGGCCGGGCTGGCACTGGGCGCGGCCGCGAAGGTGCCGTCCGCCGTCGTGCAACCCGCCAACAAGCTGGGCCGCAAGGTGCTCGGGGCTGACACCTTGCCGCTGTATTCGTCAGAGCTTCCCGCGGGAGGAAAGGCGCGACGGCGGCCGGCACCCGCCGGGGACCCGGCAGCCGTGTATTTCCCCGCCTGCGTGAACGTCATGTTTGGCCCGGCCGAGGCGGGGTCGGCGGGCGTGCAGGCCAGTTTCGAGCAGCTGTGTGCTGCGGCCGGGGTGGAGCTGCTGGTGCCGGAGGGCATCGACAGTGCGTGTTGCGGGACGCCGTGGTCGTCCAAGGGGATGGCTGCCGGGCTGGCGGAGATGCACGCGCGGACGCTTGCCGTGTTGCGGGCGGCCACGCGGGATGGGGAGCTGGAGATCATTTGCGACGCGTCCAGCTGCACCGAGGGGCTGCTGCACACGATTGAAAATGAGGAGTTGGCGCCCGGGCAGAAGCCGCTGCGGGTGGTGGATGCCGTCGCGTTCACAGCCGACCGCCTGCTGCCGCTGCTGGGCGGCGGGTGGACCCGGCTGGACTCCCTGGCGCTGCATCCGACCTGTTCATCCGTGCGCCTGGGGCTGAATCCTGCGCTGGTGCAGCTGGCCGAAGCGGCGGCGGACTTGGTGCAGGTGCCCGACAATTGGGGTTGCTGCGGCTTTGCCGGCGACCGCGGCATGCTGCATCCGGAGCTCACTGCCTCGGCCACGGCGGCACAGGCTGCCGATGTGGTGGCGATGGGCGCCGTCGCGCATGCATCCTGCAACAGGACGTGCGAGTTGGGCATGACACGGGCCACGGGGGAGGATTACCGCCACGTGCTGGAAATTTTGGCCGACGTCACGCTGCCGGCGTAACAGTAACGTAAGTTCGCGCACGTTTAGGCCAAAATGGCGGATTTTGTGGCTAAAGTGGGGGACAAGAGTGGTGCTGGTGCCTAAATGCGCCGGTGTTTCGAAGCAACCAAAGGATGAAACAAATGGCTGGAATCATCATTGTCGGCGTAGACGGCAACACAACGTCCATGAAGGCTGCCCGTGTTGCAGCCGAACTGGCCAAGGCAACGGGCCGCACCCTGCGCGTCGTGACGGCGTTTGGCGAGGACAAGACCGAAAAGGTTGCCATCGGCAATGACGAGTGGTTCCTGTCCACGGCCGATGAGGCAGAGCGTGTTGCGCAGCGTGTTGCGGAAGAGCTGAAGGTCAGCGGCGTCAAGACCGAGTACTCCTCGGCTCTGGGCAAGCCCGCCGACGTCCTGCTCGACGAGGCGGCCAAGCTCAAGGCCGAGCTGATCGTTGTGGGCAACGTCCGCATGCAGGGACTCAAGCGCGTGTTGGGCTCGGTTGCCAACGCCGTGTCGCACAACGCCCCGTGCGATGTTTACATCGTCAAGACCGACGGCTAAAACTCACCTTCGCAGAAAACCCCCGCAGCCATTGCTGCGGGGGTTTTCTGCGCTTGGCGGGCCGTCAGCGGTATTTCCGGTGCTGATTTTCGTGGCTGGACGGGCCCGGGGCGGCATCGGCGATCCAGGGGCCGGTGCCTTCCGAGGGGTCAAGCACGCCCTCCTCCAGCCAGCTGAAGTTTCCGGCGAGCAGTTCCTCGGCCAGGGACTTGTCCGCGTCGTCGGTGTTGTGCCAGAGCTCGCTGAACAATACCTCGACGCGGAGCCGCGACTGCCAGGCAAAGGCATCCGCCAGCTTCAGGGCCGAGCGGCCCTGGTCCGGGTCCTTGAGCCGGAGCATTTCCACCCGGGCGCAGCAGGCTGAAATGGCGAAAAGTTCGGCGCCGATGTCCACTATCCGGCCCAAAAACGCCTGCTTGTATTCAAGCTTTCCCTGCCACCTGCCCATGGCATAAAACGTCTGCCGGGCCAGCTTCCGGGACTCACGCTCCACAAACCGCAGATGCTTGGCGAGCGGGCCAAAGTCGCTGTACGACCGCGGGTCCAGGCCCTTGCCGACAACAAGCTGCGGGAGCCACTTGGCGTAAAAGCCGCTGGCGCCCATGGCTGCCTTGCCCTTGTCCGCCAAGGTTGCCGTGGTGGACGCCAGCTCGCCGGCAGCCGCCAGGTGCGCATCCACAGCTTCGCGGGCAATGAGCAGGTGCATGATCTCGGTGGAACCCTCGAAGATCCTGTTGATGCGCAGATCCCGCAGGAGTTGTTCGGCAGGAACGGCGCGCTCACCGCGGGCGGCAAGGGAAGCTGCGGTTTCATAGCCGCGGCCGCCGCGGACCTGGACGAGCTCGTCGGCGCATTTGTAGGAAAACTCCGAGGACCACAATTTGGCCAGGGCGGCCTCGATGCGCACGTCCTTCATGCCGGCGTCGGCCAGTGCGGCTGACAGCTCAAACACCGCTTCCAGGGCGAAGGTGGTGGCGGCCATGAATGCCAGCTTCTTGCCCACGGCCTCGTGCTGGCCCACGGGCAGGCCCCATTGCGTGCGGGCGGCGGACCATTCACGGGCGATCTTCAGCGACCACTTTGCGGCTCCGACCGCCATGGCCGGCATGGAGAGCCGCCCGGTGTTCAGCGTTGTCAGTGCGATCTTCAGTCCCTGGCCTTCACGCCCCAAACGGTTTTCGGCCGGGACGCGCACCTGGTGGAAGCGCGTCACGCCGTTTTCAATGCCGCGCAGCCCCATGAACTCATTGCGGTGTTCAACCGTGATGCCGGGTGAGTCGGCCTCCAGCACAAAGGCTGTGATGCCGCCGGTCTTGCGGCCGGCCGCGTCGGGTCCGCGGGAGGGCACCAGCGCCATGACCACCACCAGTTCGGCAATGACGCCGTTGGTGGTCCACAGCTTCACGCCGTCCAAAAGGTATTCCGAGCCGTCCTCGGAGGGCACCGCCAGGCAACCCATGCGGGCAGGATCTGAACCCACGTCCGGTTCCGTCAGGAGGAACGCCGTGACGGCACCTGCGGCACAGCGGGGGAGATACTTTTGTTTTTGCTCGGCTGTGCCAAATATCTTCACCGGTTCCGGCACACCAATCGACTGGTGGGCTGAAACGAGGGCGCCAAAGGACGGGTGGACGCTGCCGAGGATGGCCAGCGCCCTGCCGTAGTAGCTCAGGTTCAGGCCAAGCCCGCCGTATTCAACGGGGATCTTCATGCCGAACACGCCAAGCTCGGCCAGTCCGGCCAAATACTCGTCGGGGATCTTAGCCTCCCGTTCGATCCGGGGGCCGTCCAGCGTCCTGGCATACGCCTCCACCTTGTCCAGGAATGCCTCGCCCCGTTCGGTGTCCCCTGCGGAGGATTGCGGGTGTGGATGGATCAGGCCAACGTCAAAATTGCCCAGATACAGGCCCTTGGCGAAGCTTGGGCGCACCCAGGCCGTTTCCCTGGCAGCTTCGGCAGCGGTTCTGGCGTCTTCGGCAGTGACGGGCGCGCCGATGGTTGGGGACATGGCTTCCTCATTTCCGCCGGCGGAGCGGTCACTGCCGGCTTGCGGATCCGGTGCATAGCTCGATTGATGCGAGCCTACTCCGCAGTACGCACGGCGGCTAGGGCAAGCTGCCGGCCGTGGTTTATTGCGTGCCTTTCCGAAACCGCAGGGTCAGAATTTGGAAGGGGCGCAGCGAGAGTTGGATGGCGTGGGTGCCGGCGGTCCCGGCACCGCCCGCGGCACCCACGGTGAGGGATCCGGCGTCGTACGGCTGCTCGAGGAGATTGTTTTCCACCACGGAAGCCACGGGGAACGACGCCGTCAGCGTCACCTGAGCCCGGGCACCGAGCGGCTCGTACAGGCGCACGATGACGTCGCCGCTGCGGTCGTCCGCCAGCTTCACGGCCTCAATCAGCGCAGCCTGTGAATTGGTGCTGACCAACGGTTCGACGGCGGCCCCATCGGCAGGCACACCGCGCCATGGCAGGTTCATCGCGTAGCCGGCGGCCACAGCGTCCTGCACGTCGGCACCCACCACGAGCCCGTAGCTGAAGGAATGCCGGCCCTGGTCCGTCTCCGGATCGGGGAAGCGCGGCCCGCGCAGCAGCGACAGCCGCACCGTGGTGAAGCTTGAGCCGTTGGTGCCGGGGTGGCGGGAAACATCGTGGCCGTAGGTGGAATCGTTGATGACGGCGGCGCCGAAACCGGGCTCGCCCACATGCACCCAGCGGTGCGCGCACACCTCAAAACGGGCGTTGTCCCAGGAGGTGTTTTCATGCGTGGCGCGCTGGATGTGCCCGTACTGCGTCTCAAAGCGGGCATGATCGGCGTGCACGTCGAGCGGGAAGGCGGCCTTCAGCAGCGTCTCCTGCTCATGCCAATCGACGTCGTTGTAGACGGTGATGACCTTCGAATCCGCGGAAATCCGGACCCGTTGGGTGATGTGCGACTTCCGGAAACTGCGCTTGATGGTGATCTCGGGCTGGTCGCCCAGCATCGTGACCTCCATCGAGTCCAGTTCGCGCAGGTCCGTCACCGTGTTTTTGTAAAATTCGTCAATGTCCCACGCGTCCCACATGTTCGGGAAGTCGGTGTGCAGTTGCAGCAGGTTGGCGCCCTGCCCGTCCGGGACGAGTTCCCGGTTTGCGGCCACGTCCAGAATGGAGCTGATGACGCCGTCCGTGCCGAAGCGGACGCTGATGAGTCCGTTGTGGACGACTATTTCTCCGCTGTCGACCCCGTCCCGCTCAACCGTCACCTGCGTCGTGGCGGGCTCCGGGACACCCGCACTCAGCGGGGCGATGCCGCGGCGCGGGTAGGGGGAGGCATTGAAGAGTGTCGCGTTCGCGAAGTCCTGCTCCGATTCGGGATCGAGCGGTTCGACCCACGGTGCCAGCGCGAGCAGCGCCGGGCTGATGATGTCATAAAGGTCTTCGGCAATCTTGGCATACTGTTCGGCGGCCTCGCGGTGCACCCAAGCGATCGAGGATCCGGGCAGGATGTCGTGGAACTGGTTGAGCAGCACCAGTTTCCAGATCCGGTCGAGCTCCTCATACGGGTAGTCCAACAGGCCACGCGCGGCGGCCGTGGCGCTCCACAGCTCTGCCTCGCGCAGCAGGTGTTCGCTGCGGCGGTTCCCCTGCTTCGTCAGTGCCTGCGAGGTGTACGTTCCGCGGTGCAGCTCAAGATACAGCTCGCCCTTCCACACGGGGGCGTTGGGATACTCGGCCTCGGCCGCGGTGAAGAACTCGGCCGGACTCTGGATCGTGACCCGCGGCGAGCCTTCAAGATCTCGGGTGCGCTTCGCCCGGGCCAGCATTTCACGCGTGGGTCCGCCTCCGCCGTCGCCCCAGCCAAAGGGCACCAGCGAATTCTTGGCTGCGCCCTTGTCGCGGAAGTTGTTCACGGCGTGCGCCAGCTCCTGCCCCGAAAGCTGGGAGTTGTACGTGTCGACCGGCGGGAAGTGGGTGAACACGCGGGTGCCGTCGATCCCCTCCCAATTAAAGGTGTGGTGGGGGAACTTGTTGACGGTGTTCCAGGAGATCTTCTGCGTCAGGAACCACTTGGCGCCGGCCTGCTTCACTATCTGCGGCAGCGCGGCGGAATAGCCAAAGGAATCCGGGAGCCAGACCTCCTGGCATTCGACGCCGAAGTTTTCGCGGAAGAAGCGCTGGCCGAACGTGAACTGGCGCGCCATCGCCTCCGAACCGACCATGTTCGTGTCGGACTCCACCCACATGCCGCCCACCGGGATGAGCCGCCCCTCCGCCACGGCTGCCTTGACCTTGGCGAACACCTCCGGACGGTGCTCCTTGAGCCATTCGTACTGCTGGGCGGACGACATGGCGAACTGGAACTCGGGGTTTTCCGCCAGCAGATTCACCACATTCGACGTTGTCCGGGCCACCTTGCGCACCGTCTCGCGCACGGGCCACAGCCAGGCTGAGTCGATGTGTGCGTGCCCAATCGCCGTGATTTGGTGGGCGCTGGCGTTGGCAGGGTGCGCCAGCACCTCGGCCAGTTGCGCACGCGCCTCGGCGGCCGTGCCGGGTATGTCCGTGAGGGACACGGCGTCGAGCGCGCGTTCCAGCGCATACAGGATGTCCCAGCGGCGCGGGTTGCCCAGGTCAAGCTCCGCCTGGAGCTGGTCCAGCACTTCGAGGTCCTGCACCAGTTCCCACACTTCCACGTTGAAAACGTTGATGTCGGCCCGGGCCATCGTGTAGCGCGGTGCATCCCCGGCGGTGGACTTCTCGCCCAGTTGGGTGGGGATGAACGGGTTGTCGGTGAACACGAAGGGGTTGGCGGCAGCCTCAACGTAGAGGTCGACGGTCTCCCCGCCTGCCGCGGTGCCGTCCTTAGTGTTGCCGGCCACGGGCACCCAGGTGTTGAACGGGTTCAGCGCCTTGACGGTGCGGCCGTCCGGCCGGTACACGAGCCCCTCGGCCTGGAAACCCGGCCACGACTGGCTGAAGCCCAGGTCCACCACGAGTTCAACCTTGTGGCCGCGCGCCTCGGGCGGCACAGTGCCCGTAAGGTGAATCCAGCTGGTGCCCCACGCCGGTCCCCAGGGCTGGCCCACCGAGAAGGGCTGGTAATCGACGCCGCCGGTGGACGGCCCGCCTGCGTGCGCGCCGTCGTCGCCCGTTTCCTGGGGGGTGCCGCCGTCCGCCCCCGACAAGGGCAGGGCAACCGAGGGCGGAACCGGCTCCCCCTGACCGCCGTCAACATGCCACGCCGTCAGTTCCAGGGGGGCCAGCGGCGTGTGGATGGCCGGGATGATCCGCTCGACCAGGACTCGCTTGAGCCGGTTTTCGATCAGGCCGTGTTTGTCATGCATGTGCAGTAACCTTCCGGAAACGGGTGGCAGGGAGGCTGAATTTCCAGTCTAGTGGGCTGCTCGCACCAGGCGGGGAGGGCTGCCGGTTTCTGTGCCGGCCGGCATTCCCTAGAGTGGTTCCATGACATCCACACAGCTGCCAGCCGACGGCGCATCCCAGGGCTTTGCCACCGAACAGTTCGCCGGGGTCCGGGAGCTCTTTGATTCCATGCTCGACGCCGACCCCCGCTACAGCGCGCAGCTGGCGGTTTACCTTGGAGGCACCCGGGTGGTTGGCCTGGCGGGCGGGCCGGACTCCGCCGCAGATTCACTGACGGGCGTGTTTTCCTGCTCCAAGGGCGTGTCCGCGCTCGCCTTCAGCCTGTTGGTGCAGGACGGATTGGTCGACCTTGATGCGACAGTTGCCAGGTACTGGCCCGAGTTCGCCCAAGGCGGCAAGGGTGCCGTGACTGTCCGCCAGCTGCTGTCCCACCAGGCCGGATTGGTGGGTGTGCAGGGCGGTTTTGCCATGGAGGACTACAGCGACCTCCCAGCAGTGGCCGCCCGGCTGGCCGCGATGGCTCCGATGTGGCGCCCGGACAGCGGAACGTTCGGCTACCACGCGCTCACCATGGGCATTTTCCTGGAGGAGCTGTGCCGCCGCATCACCGGCGAGCGGTTGCAGGACGTCTACAACCGCCGCATTCGGGTCCCGTACGCGGCGGACATGTTCCTGGGACTGCCCGAATCCGAGGAGCCGCGCTTCCGCCCCGTCCTGTTCGACGAGGAGCCTGCACCGGCATTCTTCGACCCGCACTCCATTGCCGGGGTGGCCGGAAACGTCCAGGCAGGCAATTTGCTGGACCTGCCGAACATTCGCAGCGTCCGGGCCGCCGGCAGCTGCAGCGGCGCCGGCGTGGGCTCGGCCGACGGGCTGGCCCGCGTGTATGCTGGCGCCCTCACCGGAATTGACGGCCTGCCGCCGTTCCTGACCCCGGAAACCATTGCGCTCATGAGCCAGGAACAAGTCTGGGGCCTGGACCGGGTGTTCTGTGAGATCAGCTCATTTGCCGTCACCTTCATGAAGGCCAACCCGCGCATGGACTTCGGCAGCGCACAGGCTTTCGGGCACGACGGCGCCAACGCCGCTTTGGGATTTGCGGACCCCCTGTACGGGGTCGGCTTTGGCTACGTCCCGGCATGGAATGAGGAAGGCGGCACGGCCGGCCGAGGCATGCAGCTCAGCGCCGCCGTACGCAAGGCTATTCTGACGGCCTGACGCACCGCAGGGATTGGGGCCGTGCCCTGCAATTCCAGTCTGGACGTCAGCGCCCATGTCTCAAATCGACAGTGGGCGTTATTAAAGCACAGACCTGTTAAGACGCCGTCCGGCACTGCTGGTGGCTATGATGAGAGGGCTGCCCGGACCCGTGGGGGGACCGGCAAAAAGGCGGAGCACAAAATATGCGAAGAATTTCTGGGCGCTTCGCGGCGCTGACCCTTACCGCTGTCCTTCTGGTCTCAGGGGCAGGCCCGGTTCTGGCGGCCCCCGCCAGCCCTGGCACTGCCAATCCGGTGGAGTCTGCCCCCGCCACAATGGCTACCGCAGTGCCCTCTGCTCCTGCCACGTCGCCTCCTACCGAGACAACTGCGCCCGCCACCACGTCGCCTGCCGTTCCGACGGTGCCTGCTCCTGCCACGTCGGCTCCCGTTCCGACGGTGCCTGCTCCTGCCACGTCGGCTCCAGTTCCGACGGTTCCGGCTCCTGCCACGTCGGCGCCTCCAATCCCGACGGTGCCTGCTCCTGCCACGAAACCGGCCACCGCACCTCCGGTGCCTGCAGCGCCGTCGCCTCCTGCAACTGTCAGCCCGACGGCGCCGCTTCCTGTGGGGAAAGCCCTTGCCGCCCCTGCCCCGGGCAATACCTTCCTGATCCAGGTCCTTTCCCTGGCGAACCGCCAGCGGGCCGCCAACGGCGCCGGGCCTCTGGTGTGGAACACGACCATTGCCACCGGGTCCCAACAGTGGACGGCCACCGTGAATACGCGAATCAACAACGGCACCCTGGACATGAACAAGATCCACAGGGCCGATGCCGGGCGTTCAATCTTGCCATCGGGCGCGGACATGTACTCGGAGATCATCGGCATCAACACCACGCCCCAGCAAATTGTTGACTGGTGGATGGGTTCACCCGCCCACCGGGCCGCGTTGCTGGACAAGCGGGCCACGGACATCGGCATCGGGCAGGTCAAAACCACAAAAGCTGGCTGGAGCGGCATGAGCGTTGTGGTGGCCAATTTGGCCGGATATGCGGCATCGCGTGCCGTGCAACCTAAACCTGCCCCGGTGCCCGTGGCCAACAATGGTGATGTGGCCGCCGTCGACCCGGCAGGAAACCTCTTCGTTTATGGTTCCGCCAAGGGTGGGGATCTGTGGCAGCGTCGATTCATCTCTGCCGGTTGGGGCGGCGTGCAACAGCTGAACGTTGTGGACTTCAATGCTGACGGCCGCCAGGACATCATTGCCAAGTGGAATGACGGTCGGCTCACTGCCAGCTACGGGCAGGCAAACGGCACACTTGCTGCGACGGTGCGCATCGGCACGGGGTGGGGCCCCTACGACATGATCGCCACCAAATGGCGCAGCGGCGATAAATATCCCGGCATTGTGGCAAAGCACCGCGCAACCGGCGAGCTTTTCCACTACCCCTCCGCCAATGGGAAAGGGTGGCTGGCCAGCACCCGGATCGGCACCGGCTGGGGCCCGCTGACCATTGTGGCCGTGGATTTCGACGGCGACGGCCGGACTGATCTTGCGGCCCGCAATTCAGCCGGGCAACTGTTGCTTTACCGGGGCACTGGGACTGGCGGTTTCATGAGCGAACCACGCAAAGTCATTGGCACCGGCTGGAACGGCATGACCCACCTGTCCGGGATTGCGAACCACCTCGGAACCAACGCATGGGGCGTCCTGTCCCGTGACGGTGCCGGAAACCTGCTGCACTATGCAATCCTCAAGGACAGGTTCGGAACCCGCTCACAAATCGGCACGGGCGGCTGGACAGTGCTCCGGCTGGGCAGCTGACGTCCTGTCCCAAGTCGGAACAATAGAATCCGCATCCCGTTCGCAAGGCATTTTCTCGGGCCGGACAAAGGGGATCCGTCTGGAACGAAAATGCGGCGTCGACGGCACCTTCACGACCGGCTGAAATATTGCCCTGTGAACGACCCATGTGTGGGCGGGTGAGCGGGGGGGGCTGCGCAAAATGGGCAGCTCTCGTCGCGATTAGGCCGGGGCCCGGACATTTGCGGCGGCAACCACCCGGGCTGACGGCCGTGCCGCTGACAATTCTGCCCACAATCCAGACCTATCCGATCCATGGAACACCGGTTTAGACTAGTGGTCTAATTCGCGGAGGCGATGTGATGAAGGTGTTAGTCGTTGGCGCAGGAATTGCAGGTCCGACCCTGGCGTATTGGCTTCACAAGTCTGGAAACGACGTCACGATCGTGGAGCATGCCGGTGAATTGCGCAGCGGCGGTTACCTCGTCGACTTCTGGGGTGCCGGGTTCGACGTGGCGGAAAAGATGGGCATTGTGCCCGAACTTCGACGACGTGGATACGTTATGACCGAAGCGAGGGCGGTTAATCGCGACGGCCGCCGGGTGGCCTCGTTCAAGCCCGAAGCCATCATGGAGTCGGCGAAGCGGTACTTGAGTCTTGCCCGATCCGATCTCTCGGCCGTGATCTACGAGGCGATCGCCGGCGGGGTTGAGCTGATCCTTGGTGACACGGTTGTCGCACTCGAGGATGACAGGAACCGGGTTCGGGTTACGTTTGACAGCGGCACTACCCGGGATTTCGATCTAGTCGTTGGTGCCGATGGCCTTCATTCTCGTGTGCGGAGGCTTGCGTTCGGTCCAGATGAGCATTTCGAGAAGTATCTGGGCATGGTGGTGGCCGCGTTCGAGTCGGAACGGTATCCGGAGCGCAACGAACTTGTCGCGTTGATGTACGCTGACGTCGGCTTCCAGGCAATCCGGCTTTCGCTTCGCGACAACACCACGCTGTTCCTCTTCAGCCTGCGGCATGACGGGGGCGTTCCGACCGATCGGCCCGCGCAGGAGACTCTGCTTCGGGCGAAGCTCAGCAACAAGGGTTGGGAAGTGCCCGTCATGCTCGACCTGATGGCTGAGGCGAAGAACTTCTATTTCGACTCCGTGAGCCAGATCCGGATGCCGTCCTGGACGATGGGGCGCGTTGCGTTGGTGGGCGATGCAGCGGCGTGTCCCTCGTTTCTGGCTGGCCAGGGCTCGGCCTTGGCAATGGTGGAGGCCTACACTCTGGCGGCAGAACTTGCGCAGGTCGGTGACCATCGGGTTGCGTTCGCGCGCTACGAGGAGCGGCTCGCTCCGTTGCTACACTCCAAGCAGGATGCCGCCGAGGGTTTGGGTTTGGCGTTCGCGCCCAAGAATCGGCTCCAGCTCTTCGCAAGGAACATGGTGATGAAGATGATGGGACTGCCCAAGGTGGCGGACATCGTGATGGGCAGGAGCTTTCACGATGCCGTTGAGCTCCCACCGTTCCCAGACCCCCAGCCGGTGCGCTGAAAGCATGGTGCGACCACGATTCGCGAAACTGCCATCCCACCTGCAGCAGACGATCCTGCGGGTGGCTCTGGACGAGTTCGCTGCGCACGGATTCCACGAAGCCTCGCTCAATCGGGTGATCGATGCGGCCGGCATCTCCAAAGGGTCGATGTACTACTACTTCGAGGACAAGGCTGATCTCTACTCCCACATCACGCGGACCGAACTGGCAGGATTGTTTGCGCTCGTCGGCCCGCTGCCCGAATTGAATAGCGGTGACGCTGACGAGTTCTGGCGGACGCTGGAGGATTACTACCTTCGGCTGGTGACCGCGCTTGCGCGTTCTCCGCAGTTGGCCGCACTTCTGCGGGACTGGGCCACCGCGGTGAAGAATCCGGCATTTCAGCGGACACAGGGTGAGCTGGAGCAAGCGTCGCTGCCCTGGATCGAGCAGGCGCTTGTGACAGGCCAGCGATTGGGAGCGGTGCGCGATGACCTGCCATCCTCCCTGCTGATCGCTGTCGTATTGGGCATGGGTGAGGCGATCGATGTCTGGCTCATGATCCAGCAGCCGGACGATGGCACATTGCCCGGGCTGATCGGCACCCTTATCAGCTTGATCCGAGGGGCAGTCGGGGGACCTGAAGCAGCGATCCATTAATGGCACCGAGAACTGTCCGAACGGGGCCCTCCGACGGGCCTGCGCGGCGTGCTTGCAGCTGGCCCATGTCTGGTTGGATTCGAGTTATTGATCCAACTTCGATGGTGTGGGCAGCCGACTAGCAGCGCACAGCCCGGGACCCGGATACACGGGTGCCGGCCGCCGTCGTCACCCTCAATGGCGGGAGGGCTTCTTCAGCGCGGCGAGGGCCTCCGGAATGGCCCGGTGGAACGTGGGGTACGCGTAGATCATGGTTTTCAGCGTGGACACCGGAATGCGTGCGTGCACCGCCAGGGCGAGCGCCGACAACACCTCCCCGCCGGTGGGACCCATCGAGGTGGCGCCCACCAGAACGCCTGTTTTGCTGTCTTCAATGAGCTTGATGAAACCCTCGTTGCCGGACTTGTGAATCCACCCCCGCGTGGAGTCATGCAGCGCGGTGAAACCCACCCTGATGGACAGCCCTGCGTCCACGGCCTGCTTCTGGGTGAAGCCGACGACGCCAATTTCGGGATCTGTGAACGTCACGTGCGGCACTGCATGGGACTGCGCCGTGCCCCTGTCCGGCTGCTTCGACTTCCCCGTGCCAACTTTCTGGGCGAGAATGTGCCCGGCCACGATGTTGCCCTGATACATGGACATGTGGGTGAATGCCCCGGCCCCTGCGGCATCGCCGATCAAGTACAGGCCGTCGGCCAGCTGCATGTGCGGGTCAACGGCCGGTGCAGCCTTGTCGCCCCATGCGATGTCCGCAGCCGCCAAGTCAACGGCAGCCAGTGACGGGGTGCGCCCCGTGGCCACGAGCAGCTGGCTGGCAGTGAGGCGGGAGATTTCCCCTGCGCCCCCGGCCAGTTCCAGCGTGAACTTTCCGCCGCTGTGCCTGACAGCCGTGACGTCCTTGTTGCGCAGGATCTTGATGCCCTCGTTGCGGAACACCTCGGCCAGCAACTTGCCGGCTTCGGGTTCTTCCCGCGACAGCAGCCGGGACCCGCGCAGCACCATTGTCACCTTCGTGCCGAAGCGGGTGAACGCCTGTGCCAGCTCGACGGCGATGGGCCCGCCACCCCAAATGACCAGCGACTTGGGCGCAGTCTCGGACTGCACGGCCTCCCTGTTGGTCCAGAACGGTGTGCCCGCCAGCCCCGGCACGTCGGGAACGGCAGGGTTGGTGCCCGGGTTGAGCACCACTGCGCGGCGGGCGTGGAAGGTGTGCTCACCGCCGTCGGGCATGGAAACGGTGACCTCGCGGGGGCCCGTGAGCCTCCCCGAGCCGCGAACCAGGCGGCCGCCCTTGTCGGTGAAACGCTTGGCGGCGACAGCATCGTCCCAGTCGTCGGTTGCCTCGGCACGGATGCGCCCGGCCACCACGGAAAAATCGGGGGTCGCCGAGGCGCTGCCGGCCAGGCCCGGAACCCGCAGCGCCTCGGCCACCACGTTCCCTGCCCGGATCATCATTTTGGACGGAATGCAGCCATAGTAGGGGCACTCTCCGCCCACCAGCCGGGACTCCACGCCCACCACTGACAGGCCGGCCGCGGCCAGTTCCCCGGCCACCGACTCGCCGCCGGGCCCCATGCCAAGCACTACAACATCAACTGCATCCGGCTTTACCGCGGCGGCCATAAAAGCTCCTTACTTGGTGATGCCTTTGTCCTTGAGCCACTGGGTTGCGGCAACTTTGGGATCCATCTTTTGCTCGCCCTCAACCTGGGTGCGCAAGGCGATCAGGTCGTCGGTGGTGAGCTGCTTCGAGACATTGTTCAGGGCCGTCTGTCCGGCGTCGCTGACCTTGTCGGTCTTGATCACGGGCAGCACCTGCTGGGCGCCGATCATGCCCTTGGGGTCTTCCAGGACAACAAGCTTGTTGGCCGTGATTTCAGGGGAGGTGGTGAAAATATCGGCGATTTGGACCTCGTTGTTCAGCAGCGCCTTCAAGTTCAACGCCTCGCTGCTGGCGCTGAAGGCCTTGAACTCCTTGGGCACGCAGTTGTAGAGCTTGTCCAAACCGGGCAGTCCGTAGGGGCGGGTCTGGAATTCCGACGGCGCCGCGAGCGTGAGTTCGCTGCACACGGGAGTCAGGTCGGCAACGGACTTCAGCTTGTACTTGGCGGCAGTTTCCGCCGTCACGACGATGGCGTCCTTGTCCTCGGCGGCGGCGGCGTCCAAGATGCTCAGGCCTGCCGGCATCTTGGCGGGGAGCGCCTTTATGATGCCGGGGCCGTCAACCACCGTGTTGGCGGCGTCAAGATAGCCCAGCAGGTTGCCGGTGTATTCGGGCACCACATCGATCGAACCGTCCTCGAGCGCCTTCATGTACACCTCGCGGGCGCCGATGTTCAGCCGCGTGCTGGCGGTAACGCCTGCCGCATTCAAGGCGCCGGCGTAAATCTCGGCAAGGATGGCGTTTTCGGGGAAGTTGGCCGAGCCAACCACCACCGCGCTGCCGGAGCCGCCGGTCTCCCCGGCGCCGTCCTTGCCCAACGGATTGCCGCCGCCGCAGGCAGTCAGGGCAAAGGCCACTGACAGGCCTGCGGCCGCTCCGAGGAATGCGCGGCGGGTGGGCACGGATTTGATGCTCATGATTAGTCTCCTGTTGTACCGGCTTGGCATTTTCAATTGTGCTTTGAACTGGCCGGGACCAGCTGTTCTGGAACGGTCCCGGTCTTTCTCAGGCCCGGCGACACCACCGCGCGTTGCAGCAGCGCCAACAAACCGTCAATAGCTATGGCCACGGCGGCGATAACGACGGCCCCGCCTAGTACTTGACCGTAATCCTGCACCGCGAGGCCGTCAATAATGTAACGGCCCAGCCCGCCGAGGCTGATGAACGCCACAACGGCCACGGTCGAGACTACCTGCAGCACGGCCGAGCGGAATCCCCCCAGCATGACCGCCAAGCCGTTGGGCACCTCAACGCCAAACAAAATCTGCCGTTCGGTCATGCCCATGCCGCGTGCAGCATCGACAATTTCACTGTCGACGGCGGCAATGCCGGCGTAGGTGCCGGTCAAAATGGGTGGCACCGCCAGCAGCACCAGGGACCAGATGGCCGGCATCAGGGACAGGGACGAGGTGGCAATCAAGGCAAACAAGGTCATGATGCCCAGTGTCGGCAGGGCCCGCAGCATGCCCGCAAGGGCAACCACGACGCCGCGTCCCCGGCCGGTGTGCCCCACATAAAGTCCGATCGGGACGGCGATGGCAACGGAGATCAACAGTGTCAGGCCCGTGTAGCCGAGGTGCTCGACGATGCGGACCGGCACGCCCGTGGCCCCCTGCCAGTTGACCGGGTCGGACAGCCACTGCCAGCCCTGGCCGAAGGGGTCGGTGGCCGTGTATGTGGTCAGTGGCGCGGTGCCGGCGGGAAAGCTCATGCCTGCACCGCCGTCGTGCCTGCTGCTGATGGGGCAGGGGCTGGGGTGATTGGGGCTGACGGTGTGCTGCGCAACCAGGGCGTGAGCAGCTTTTGCAGCAGCACCAGCACGACGTCCATCAGCAGCGCCAGCACCAAGGTGCCCAGGATTCCCACGATGATTTCGGTGGGGAAGTTCCGCTGCAGCCCGTCAGTGAAGAAGAAGCCCAGGCTGGGAATCCCCAGCAGCGAGCCGACAGTGACGAGGGAGATGTTGCTGACCGAGATCACGCGCAGCCCGGCAAACAGCACGGGAATGGACAGCGGCAGGTCAACGCTGAGGAAGCGCTGGAACGGCCTGTAGCCCATGGCTGTGGCCGATTCGCGAATGGTGTCGTCGACCGAGTTCAACGCGTCGAGGGTGGAGCGGACCAGGAGGGCCACGGCGTAGATGGTCAACGCCACAATGATATTGGCGAAGTCGAGGATTTTGGTGCCGAGGATGCTGGGCAGGATGACAAACAAGGCCAGCGACGGGACCGTGAACAGCAGCGAACCCGCCGACAGGATGATGCCGCTTGCCACCTTGTTGACCCGGGCAAGCTGTGCCAGCGGGATGGCGATTATCACGCTCAACACCAGGGGCACCACGGCCTGGACCAGGTGGTAGCCGGTGAGGTTCAGGACCTGTGGCAGGTTGGCCAGGAACCAGTCCATCAGGAACGGCTCTCCCGGGCGGCGTCAACGACAGCCAGCACCTCGGAGGCCTTGACCAGGCCGGTGACCCTGCCGTCGGCGTCGACGGCGACGCCGAGTCCGGAAGGGGAAGACAATGCCGCATCGAGGGCGTTGCGCAGGGGGTCGCCGGCGTGGAACAGGGAACCGCCGGGGATCAGCTGGTCCGGATGGGTGCCCGGGTTCGTGCCCGGGGAAAGCCAGCCCTGCGGATGGTTCTCGGCGTCAACGGCCAGGACCCAGCGAGTGGTGGCGGGAACACCGTCGTCGTCCGTCTTGGAGTGCGCAGCCTTGGAGCGCGCAGGCTGGGCCGGCGCCGCGGTTCCGTCCCAAACCACCGACGCAGCCGGGTGGATCGGCACGGACTCGCCGGTGCTGAACGACAGCCGCCGAAAACCCCTGTCCCGGCCGACAAAATTGGCCACAAAGTCGTCCACGGGTGCGCGCAGAAGTTCCTCGGGAGGCGCGTACTGGGCCACGCGGCCGCCGCTGGCAAAGACGGCGACCCGGTCACCGAGAACGGTGGCCTCGTCAATGTCATGGGTGACGAAGATGATGGTTTTGGCCAGCTCGCGCTGCAACCGCAGCAATTCATGCTGGAGCTCGGCCCGGACCACTGGGTCCACGGCGGAGAACGGCTCGTCCATGAGCAAAACCGGCGGATCCGCGGCCAGTGCCCGGGCGACGCCGACTCGCTGCTGCTGCCCGCCGGAGAGCTGGTTGGGGTAGCGGCTGGCCATGGAGGCGGGCAGACCCACGGTCTCCAACAGCTCCAGGGAGCGTTTTCGGGCCTGCGCCCGCGGGACCTTGTTCAGGCGCAGCACGGTTGAAACGTTGTCGATGACGGTCCGGTGGGGGAGCAGCCCGGCCTGTTGCATGACATAGCCCATGGAGCGGCGCAGCTCGTGGGCGGGGAGGCTGGCGACGTCGCGCCCGCCAACGGTGATGGTGCCGGAGGTGGGCTCCACCATGCGGTTGATCATGCGCAGCGATGTGGTTTTGCCGCAGCCCGACGGCCCCACGAACACCGTGATCTTGCCGCTCTCAACGCTGAGGTTGAGGTCGCCTACAGCCGGTTGCCCGCTTTGGTAGACCTTGCTGACGCCCCGGAATTCAACCATCGCGTTGCCAGACTGCCCGATGGTTTCCTGTGCTGACGTGGTCTTGCCCTGTGCTGCGGCGGTGGCTTCTTGGGCCGCCATCGATTGGTCCTCACTGTGGGTGGCGTTCTTGCGGATCGATCACCTGGTGCCTGTTGATCATAGGCAGGGAGCATTTGCTGCGTAAAGTCCCGTCCGCCGCATTGGCCGGGTTTCGCTTAGCGCGCACGACGGCGGACGGTGCGTGCCGCCGTCGTGCGTGGGATTGGAGGTGGCGGGCCGGGGCACACGTTCCAGGCACCGCTCAGGCTCCGGCGCTAGGCTGACCCCATGGACACTCAGAATTTGGAATTCAGCACCAAGGGCGCCTACGTCACCGGCGCCGAGTACACACGGGACACCAATTACATTGAAACGCGGATCACCCGCAGCGGCGAGGACGGTTACCCTGTGGAGGCCGGGCGCTACCGCCTGGTCGTAGCGCGGGCATGCCCGTGGGCGCACCGCTCCACGATTGTCCGGCGCCTGCTGGGATTGGAGGACGCAATTTCGATCGGCGTCACCGGACCCACGCACGACTCCCGCTCCTGGACCTTCGACCTGGATCCGGATGGGCGGGACCCGGTTCTGGGCATCGAGCGCCTGCAGGAGGCGTTCTTCAAACGCACCCCCGATTACCCGCGCGGCATCACCGTCCCGGCCATTGTTGACGTGCCCAGTGGCGCAGTGGTTACCAACAATTTCCCACAGATCACGCTGGACTTCTCGACCGAGTGGACCGAATTCCACCGCGACGGCGCCCCGGATTTGTACCCGGAAGCGCTGCGCGAAGAAATGGCAGTGGTCAACAAGCGCATCTTCACCGAGGTTAACAACGGCGTCTACCGCTGCGGCTTTGCCGGTTCGCAGGAGTCGTACAACGCGGCCTATGAGCGCCTGTTTATCGCGCTCGACTGGCTCGAGGAACGCCTCGCAGGCCAGCGATACCTCATGGGCGATTCCATCACCGAGGCCGACGTCCGCCTCTTCACCACCCTGGTCCGCTTCGACGCCGTCTACCACGGGCACTTCAAATGCAACCGCAACAAGCTCATCGAAATGCCGGTCCTCTGGGCCTACGCGCGCGACCTCTTCCAGACCCCCGGCTTCGGCGACACAGTGAACTTCCAGCAGATCAAGGACCACTACTACATTGTCCACACCGATTTGAACCCGACCCAGATTGTCCCGCTCGGCCCCGACACTTCCGGATGGACGACGGCGCACGGCCGGGAGTCATTGGGTGGTCGCCCGTTTGGGAACGGAACTGCCCCGACCCGGCCGGTGGACGCGTAACGCCACTCGCCAGAATGGCCAGTGGCTATGGGGAGGGGGCCGTCATGGTCGCTGAATTTGATATCGAGGGCCGCTGGCCGGACTTGTTTGAGCAACTCGACGCCGTGCAGCGGCAGCCGAGCGCTGATGGCGTCCGAGAGCGAGTTGTGGGCGTCATGCTTCTACCCGGAGACGTATAGCGCTGCCACGCACCTACGACGCCACACATGTGCGGGCCATCCACCGGCATTTGTTTCAAGACCTTTATGACTGGGCCGGTGGGTACCGCGCGGTATATATTTTCAAGGGCAAGCCCCGCGGTTTTGCGGACGTCAAAGGTGGGGAAAATGACCGCTATCCGGGTGACGTGCGGGAGCTTGTCACCTCGGCTCCGTGGGCAGATCTTGGCCGCAAGGAATTTGCGGCACGTGCAGCAAAAGTGTTCGCCTACCTCAATCAGGCACACCCGTTTCGGGAGGTCAACGGCCGAACCTCAAAGGTGTTCATGGCTCAAGTTTCAGAGCTTTCGGATTACTCGTTCGACTACAGCTGGGTGGGCCCGGATGAGTGGAATGAGGCATCGAAGTGGTCGGGGACGGATCTCTTCGCGTACCCGCCGCAGCCCGCGTCGCTGGTGCCTGTCTTCCTGGCGATAACTGTCGACCGCGCGTAGTACGCGCCTACCAACACGCGATATTGCCTATACGTCGAGATAGCCCCCAAGCATGACGCATGAGGAAAGCTGCCTGAGCCACGTGCAACGCAGCCAAAGTGGATTTAACAAAAAGCGTGATCTGTCATCCTGAAGTTGACAGATCACGCTTATTTGCTATGAGGAGTTTGGCGATTAGCCGGTGATCTTCAGGCCGGTGTTCCAGTTGAAGGTTTCAAAGGCCGGGTTGGCCTGCAGGGTCATGATCAGGAACTGGAAACCCTCCAGCTCGCGTGAACGCTTCAGTGCACCCACGACGAGGGGACGCATGCCGCCGTCGGCCATGAGAGAAGCTACGGCTGCCGTCGCTTCAGCGTTGTCACCGGCGATGAAACCGTCCAAGACCTGGCCGTCGGTATTGCCCGCCACCAGGGTGCCGGCAAAGTTGGTGTTGAAGGCCTTGACCACATTTCCGGGTGTCAGCGCAGCGATTTCCTCGGCGGCGGAGGTTCCGGGAGCAACCACCAGGGAGTCGAAGGTTTCAAAGTTCACGGGGTTCGTGATGTCGACGACGGTCTTGCCGGCCAGTGCTGCACCGTAGGAGGTGACAACTTCCTTGGCGGCGTCGAACGGCAGGGCGAGAACCACAATGTCGCCGGCCGGGGCCTGGCCGACGGTGCCGGAAGAAAGTGTGCCGGAAGTGGCGTTGCTGCCCAGCTCTGCGGCGACTGCGGCCGACTTGCCGGCGTCGCGGTTGAGGAGTTCCACGTTCCTTCCAGCGGCGAGGGCGCGTGCGGCAATGCCGCGGGCCATGTTTCCGGTCCCGATGATCGTGATGGTGTTCATGATGGTCCTTCTTTCCTTGGAGCTGGCTGGAAGTGATTTACTTGAAGCTACAACTAAAGCTTAGGCTCCATTGATTGAAGTGTCAAGTAAAAGTGAGGGGCGCTGCTTGGAAGCGCCGGAATCATGGAAAGATGGCGCCATGACTGAGATGGATCCGCGCTGGTTGAGCGCCGAAGAACGTGCCGCGTGGCTGGCCTTGCTGTCCACCGTGACTTTGCTGCCCGGGGCACTTGAGACCCCACTCCAGCAGGCCGCCAAGTTGTCCCTCTTTGAATACAATGTCCTGGCCATGCTCTCGGAGGCCGAGTCGGCGACCCTGCCCATGAGTGAGCTGGCCGCCCGGACTAGCGCATCGCTGTCCAGGCTGTCGCACGTGGTGCGGAAGCTGCAGGGTCGCGGCTATGTGGAGCGGTCGGTGTACGTGGAGGACGCCCGCGTCACCCAAGTCACCATCACTCCCGTCGGGCTGGAGCTCGTTCGCGAGTTGGCGCCCTTGCATGTGGAATCCGTCCGGACCGTCGTCTTTGACCGGCTGGACACGCGCGACGTTGCCGACCTGGTGCGCATCGGGCGCAAGCTCATGCGGGGCCTGGATGAGTCGCACTGGACGCTGCGCACGCCCGCACCCTAGGGGCGAAGCCTGGTCTGGCGCGCCCGCCTCCAACTGCGCCCCGACCGCGCCCCCTCGATCAATGTGAGATTGCCCATATGTGGAATAGGGCAGCAAAATGTTTCTTAATCCGATTTAATGCCGTAACGTAGCTAAGGCTTGCCTAAGTGGGGCAAGCCTTGTGGTGGAATCATCGTTAGGACATGCATTGGAATTTTCACGTCGTCAGGGCCTGAAGCTGGGCCTTTTTGCATCTGTTGCAGCCTTGGGAGTCGGCCTGGCAGGCTGCTCTACCGGTGCCGTGGGGGATTCCAGCCCAGAAGGCACGCAGGCCTCAACTGACACCTTCCCCGTCACGGTCAAGCACATTTACGGTGAAACCGTCATCAAGTCGGCCCCGCAGCGTGTGGCCACCGTTTCCTGGGTCAACGACGACGTGGCCCTCGCCCTGGGCGTTGTCCCGGTGGGCATGCCCAAGAATGAATGGGGCGGCAACGAACAAGGCTCCACACCCTGGAAGGATGCCGCCCTGGAAAAGGCCGGCGCCGCCATCGGCACAGGGAAGGCGCCCGCGCTGTACTCGGAAGCCGACGGCGTGAACTTCACCGAAATCGCCAAGTCCACCCCGGACATCATCCTCGCCGCCTACTCGGGCCTGACGCAGGAGGACTACGACAAGCTCAGCAAGATCGCCCCCGTCATCGCCTTCCCGAAGACCGCCTACGGCACCTCATGGCAGGATTCCACCACCATGATCGGCGCGGCACTGGGTAGGTCCGCAGCGGCCAAGGACCTCGTCGCCGCCACCGAAAAGACCATCAAGGACCAGGCCGCAAAGTACCCGTCGATCAAGGGCAAGACCTTCATTTACGGCAATCTGGAACCCGGCGCCGCCGAACCCGTCAGCGTCTTCACCTCCGGTGACAACCGGCCCAAGTTCCTGAGCAGCATCGGGATGGAACTGGCGCCGGTCATCGTTGCGGCGGAAAAGGGCGTCGATGCCTTCTTCCTGCCCTGGTCCGCCGAGAAGGCCAACGAACTCGATGCCCAGGTGTTTGTCAGCTGGGTGGCCGACGATAAGGCCAAGGATGCGATCGTGAAGGACCCCCTGCTGGGCCAGATCCCCGCCGTCAAAAAGGGCGCCTTTGTCACCGACTCCGACAACACCCTCACGCTGTCCGTCTCCGCCTCCTCCCCGCTGAGCCTGCCGTGGACGCTGGACAAGTTCCTGCCCCTGCTCGGCGCCGCAGCGGACAAGGCTTAAGGAAGCCGCCAGTGACAAGTGCACCAGCTGTTGCGAGGGAAGGTTCGACGCCGGAAACGGCTTCGCTGCCTTCCCCCGCTGCCGCCGGGGTCACCCGGGGAGCCCGCACGCCGGGTTCCCCTGCTGCGCCCGGGGCCGCACCCGGGGGCAAGGGTGTCGAGCCCGGGGCGCGGACTTTCAGCAACCGCCGCCGCCTCGTGTGGCTGGCGGTGCTGGCTGCCGCCCTGGTCCTCGTCTCGCTGTTGTCGCTGGCCGTCGGCGCCCGCAGCATACCCCTGCCCGCGGTGGTGGACGCCGTGTTCAACTTTGACCCCGCCAACGGCGAGCACGCGGTGGTGTCCTCGCGCCTGGTGCGCACCGTCGCCGGCCTGGTTGTTGGCCTGTCGCTGGGCCTGGCCGGAACCTCCATGCAGGGCGTTGCGCGCAACCCCCTTGCGGATCCCGGCATCCTGGGGATCAACGCCGGAGCCGCACTGGCCGTGGTGGCCGGCATCTTCTTCTTCGGCGCGGCAGGCGTCTCCAGCTACCTGTGGTTTGCCTTCGGCGGCAGTGCAGTTGCCGCCGTCGTGGTTTATGCGGTGGCCAGCCTGGGCCGCACCGGGGCAACCCCCGTGAAGCTTGCCCTGGCAGGGGCGGCGATGGCCGCCGGGATGGGATCGCTCATGAGCGCCATGCTGGTCACCAGCCAGGATTCCCTGGAGTTGTTCCGCAGCTGGCAGGTGGGTGCGCTCGCCGGGAAATCGTGGGACTCCGTCCTTTCGGTGCTGCCGTTTGTGCTTCTGGGCGCCATCATTCTGCTGTGCACCGGGCGGCTCCTGAACACCCTTGCCCTCGGCGACGACATGGCCCGCGGCCTGGGCCAGCGCCCCGGACTGGGACGGGCAATCTCCGCCCTGGGCATCGTGCTGCTGTGTGGCTCGGCCACGGCACTGGCCGGGCCCATCGCCTTTATCGGGCTGGTGGTCCCGCACCTGCTGCGCGGCCTCGTGGGCCCCGACTACCGCTGGCTGCTGCCGTTGTCACTTCTGGCGGCCCCGGCGGTTTTGCTGCTGGCCGACGTTGTCGGACGCGTGATCCTGCTCCCCGGCGAGGTGCCGGCCGGCATTTTGGCGGCCATGATGGGCGCCCCTGTCTTCATTGCCGTGGTGCGGCGCGGAAAGCAGGCAGAACTGTGAGCGTTGTGGAAAAGTCCGGCGCACGCCCCGGAACGGGAACGCCACCCGGAGCGGGTGCACGTTCCGGAGTCGGCAGCGGCCTGGCAAGCGGCGCCTGGGTGCGCGAACAGCGCAGGGCCCCGCGCCGCCGTCGTGCCGTGCTCGCCGGATCCCTGGGCCTGCTGGTGCTGGGATTGCTGGCGGTGAACATCCTGCTGGGCAGCTACACCGTCACGATCCCCGACTTCGTTGCCATGCTGGGCGGGAAGAGCATTCCCGGCGCGAGCTTCATCGTCATGGAAAACAAGCTGCCGCAGGCGCTTCTGGGCCTGTTGGCCGGCGCCTCCTTCGGCACGGCGGGCGCCATCTTCCAGACAATGCTGCGCAATCCGCTCGCCAGCCCCGACATCATCGGCATCAGCTACGGCGCCAGCGCCGCTGCCGTTGCCGCCATCGTGCTGTTCGGTGTTCGCGGCGCAGGAATCTCCGTGGCCGCGATCGTTGGGGCGTTGGTCGTGGCGCTGCTGATCACCACACTGGCACGCGGACGCGGCGGCACCGGGCTGATCCTCATCGGCATTGGCGCGGCCGCCTTCATGCAGGCCGCCGTCACGTTCCTGCTGTCCCGGGCCGACACGACCAGCGCCCAGGAAATCATGGTGTGGCTGACGGGCTCGCTGAACTCGGCCAACTGGGAACGGGTCGCCATCCTGGCCGCGGCGCTGCTTGTGCTGGTGCCGGTCGCCGCCGTCGGCTCGCGGAACCTGCGCGGCCTGTCGCTGGGCGACGACACCGCGGCCGGACTCGGCTTCAACGTGCCGCGCGCCCGGGTGCTGCTGACAGTCATGGGCGTGCTCCTGGCCGCCCTGCCCACGGCGGCCGCCGGGCCCATCGCCTTCGTGGCGTTCCTGTCGGGGCCCATTGCCAAACGCCTCAACGGCGGAGCCGCCAGCCTGCCGCTGTCAGCCCTGGTGGGCGCGGCCATCGTGCTCGCCGCAAATTTCGGGGCAGTCAACGCCATTCCCGGAACCTCGCTTCCGGTCGGGGTGGTCACGGGAGCGCTGGGCGCACCCTTCCTGCTCTGGCTGCTGATCTCATCCAACCGCGCCAACCAAGGAGGCTGAGATGGCCAAAACTGCATCCCAACCCACTGACCGCAAGCGTGCCGCCACGCTGTCCGCCCGCGGACTGTCCCTGGCCTACGGGGAACGGTCCATCGTGGAGAATCTCGACGTCGAACTGCCTGCGGGCAAGGTGACCATCATTGTCGGGGCCAACGCCTGCGGGAAGTCCACGCTGCTGCGCGGGTTGGCCAGGCTGCTCAAGCCAGGTGCCGGCGTCGTGCATCTGAACGGGACCGACATCCACAAGGTCCCCACCCGCGAATTGGCCCGTGAACTGGGCATCCTGCCGCAAACCCCCACGGCGCCGGACGGCATCAGCGTGGCCGATCTCGTGGGGCGCGGCCGCAGTCCGCACCAGGGCTGGTTCCGGCAGTGGACCCCTGACGACGACGACGCCGTCGCCGCCGCGCTGAACGTCACGGGCACGGCCGAGCTGGCCGGGCGCAGCATTGACGAACTGTCCGGCGGGCAGCGGCAGCGTGTTTGGATTGCCATGGCGCTGGCGCAGGAAACCGAGGTCCTGCTCCTGGATGAACCCACCACCTACCTGGATTTGGCCCATCAGGTGGAGGTTTTGGATGTGGTGTCCGAGCTCAATGCGCGCCGCGGAATTACTGTCGCGATTGTGTTGCACGACTTGAATTTGGCTGCGCGCTACGCCGACCACCTGATCGCCATGAAGTCCGGGGCCATCGTCGCCCAGGGCCCTCCGGCGACGGTGCTGACGGCGGATCTGGTTCAGGACGTGTTTGGGCTGGAGTCGGTGGTGGTCCCGGACCCTGTCGTGGGCACGCCCATGGTTGTCCCGATCGGCCGCCGTGCCGCCCTGTTGGCCGATGCGGCGGCATCCCGCTTGTCTGAAGTTGGGTTCTCAGATGTTGCGCCCTCAAACGTTGGGCCCGGGCTCGTTCCCGCGGCAGAAGGAGTACAGGCATGAGTTCGGCAATCCTGGATGTTTCACCAGTCTCGACAGCAATCGGGAGTGGAGCCGACGAGGCGGATCCCATCAAGCCCATGCGTTCCTTCGACCTGCGGGTCAGTGCCGTGACGCAGTTGAGTGAACATTTCCGCCGCATCACCTTGACGGGTGCGGACCTTGCCCTGTTTGGCTCCAACGCCGCCGGCGAGACGCTGGACCTGCGCGTCAAGGTCATGATCCCCTCGCCCGGCCATGCGCTGCCGGAGCTGAGCAACATCCGCGGCTCGCTGCAGGACGACTGGTACCAAAGCTGGCTTGCCGTGGACGAACCGGTGCGCGGTGTGATGCGCACCTACACCGTCCGTGCCCTGCGTCCGGAGGTCCCCGCCACGGGTTCAGCCCCAGCGGTGCCGGCCGAGCTGGACATTGACTTCGTCCTGCACCTGGACGGTGGATCCGGGCCGGCGGCCAATTGGGCAGCCGCTGCGCAGCCTGGGGACACCCTGCTTCTGGTGGGTCCGTGCGCGCGGTGGGGTGACTGCCTGGGCATTGAATTTGCCCCCGGCGAGTCCGGACGCGTCCTGCTCGTGGGCGACGAGACGGCCGTTCCTGCCATCGCCGCCATTCTTGAAACGCTGCCCGCACACGTCAGCGGCCATGCCGTCCTTGAGGTGCCCTCCGCCGGCGACTTCCTTGACATTGCAACACCGGCCAACGTGGAAGTTCAGTGGCTGGCGCGCGGGGACAACCCGCACGGCGAGGTGATGTCCCGGCAGGTCCGCTCCCTGGTGGTGCCCGCGGCGTGCGCGGTGGGCGAGGAGCCGGAGGACGTGGACGTGGATGCCACCGTCCTGTGGGAAACGCCCGCTGCCGCCACCGGCCACGGCCTGTATGCGTGGATCGCCGGGGAGGCCGCTGCAATCCGCGGGCTGCGCCGGTACCTGGTCCGCGACGTTGGCATGGACAGGAACGCGGTGGCGTTCATGGGTTACTGGCGGAAGGGCCAGGCGCTTTCATAAAGTCCGCCGCCAACTGCTGACACGGACACCGAATCGGGGGATAATTTCACTCACCGACTAGTTCTGCCTATCAAGGAGCAGCAAGATGGCCACCCGACTCAACCCATATCTGAACTTCCGTGACAACGCCCGCGATGCCATGGAGTTTTACCACGGCGTCTTTGGCGGCAAGCTGGAGCTGAGCACCTTCGGCGAATTCCAGGCATCCCAGGATCCCGTCGAGAAAGACAAGATCATGCACGGCATGCTGACCGGCGACAACGACGTGGTGCTCATGGGTGCCGACCTGCCCGCGTCCATGGCACTCACGGCCAACTCCAGTGTTTCGCTTTCCGGTGACGACGAAGCCGTGTTGCGCGGCTGGTGGGACAAGCTGGCCGACGGCGCAACCATTGCCGAGCAGCTGGCCAAGGCGCCGTGGGGTGACACTTTTGGCATGTTGACCGACAAGTTCGGTGTGCCGTGGCTGGTCAATATCGCCGGGACGCCGCCGGCGTAGTCACTTCAGCCCGCCGCACACGCGAAAAAGCGCCTGGGCCGCGAGGCCGAACCTCCATTTCACGCGAAAAAGCGTCTGGGCCGTGAGTCAGCTGTTGCGCAACAGCTGACTCGCGGCCCAGACGCGTTTTCGTGGATGAGGCGGGGCAAATGCGGCGCTCAGTCCCGCAGTTGTCCCAAAATTCGGGCCAAATCGGCGCGGTCCTGCGCATCGAGACGGGCAAAGTACTCGCTTGACTTGTCGCGGCGCTCCGCCTGGACGTCGGCGAAGAGCTTTTGTCCCGCCGCGGTGCCCACAATCAGGGTGGCCCGCCGGTCCGTGGGGTCGGGGTCGCGGCGGACGAGCCCCTTGGTCTCAAGCTGGTCCACCACCTCGGTGGCTGAGCGGGGCGCAATGCGCAGCCGCTCGGCCAGATCCTTCAGCCGGACGTCGCCGGACACATCGCAATCAGTGCGGCCAGTGCCGGGCTCGCCGCTGCCGGAAGCCCGACGTCCCCGCATCAGTGTCATGAGCGCCCGCCACTGGTGTGGGGTCAAGTCCCAGGGTGCCAGCTGCTCGGCCCAGGTGCGGCGCAGGCCCCGGAAGGCGGCGTGAAACAGCTCGCCGAGGTCGGGTGCGTTGTCGGTGGAAGACATGTAAACAGCATACTAAACTTGACTGCCAACCACATAGTGAGGTAACCTCTCTAATAGTTGGTGCGAGTCCCGCACCCCGCACACCATTTGGAGGTGGCGCATATGACGGAGAACATCCTCAAACAAAAGCAAAAATCCAGCACAAGCCAAAACGGCCGTGAAGACACCGGCCCCGCAAACTTGAACTCCAGTGCGAACTTAAAAGGCGGCCGCCCCGGCCGAGTCGATCCGGCCGACAAGAATCAGATCAAGCGCCACCCCGTCAGCCTGAAGCGGATCGCGGCCCTGTTCGCGCCGCACAAGGCGACCATCGCCGTCGTCGTGCTTCTGATCAGCGTCTCCAGCATTGTTGGCCTGGCGCAGCCGTTCCTGGTCCGCAGCATCATCGACACGGCCCTGCCGAACAATGACCTGAAAATGCTTGCGTGGCTGGCCGGCGCCATGATCGCCGTGGCCGCCGCAACCGCTGTCATTGGCGTGGTCCAGACATGGATGACCACGGCCATGGGCCAGAAAATCATGCACACGCTGCGCACCCGGCTGTTCACGCACCTGCAGAAGCAGTCGCTCGCGTTCTTCACCAGGACCCGCAGCGGCGAGGTGCAGTCGCGCCTGAACAACGACATCTCCGGCATGCAGTCGGTCATCACCTCAACCGCCACGGGCGTTGCCTCAAACCTGACCACTGTTGTAGCCACCGCCGCCGCCATGATTGTGCTCTCCCCGCAACTGTCGCTGCTGTCGCTGATTGTGATCCCTCCGGCCGTGTGGTTCTCCCGCCGCGTGGCCCTGCTCCGCCGCGACATCACCTCCACCAGGCAGGCCGAACTCGCCACCATGAACACATATGTGGAGGAGGGTCTGAGCATCTCCGGCGTGCGCCTGGCCAAAACCCTCGGCACCACCGGCCGCGACGCCACCCGCTACACCGAAAGCTCCGAACGGCTCATCGGCCTGGAACTGCGCTCGCAGCTGGCCGGCCGCTGGCGCATGGCCACCATGAGCATCATCTTCTCGGCCATCCCCGCGCTGATCTACTTCGCCGGCGGCCTGCCCGGAAGCACCATGACCATCGGTACCATCGTGGCGTTCACCGCACTGCAGGCCACCGTCTTCCGCCCCATCATGGGCCTGCTGAACCTCGGCGTCCAGTGGGTCACGGCCATGGCGCTGTTCAGCCGCATCTTTGAATACCTGGACATGGTCCCCGAAATCACCGCCCCGGAAAACCCGGTTCCGCTGGATCCGTCCACGGTGCGCGGCGAGGTTCGCCTTGAAAACGTCCGTTTCGCGTACGACGGCGGGACCGACGTTTTGCGCGGCATCGACCTTGCGCTGCCCGCCGGCACCACGACCGCCGTGGTCGGCCCCACCGGTTCCGGCAAGTCCACTCTCGGGGCCCTGCTGCCCCGGCTGCACGACGTCACCTCCGGCCGCGTCACGATTGACGGCGTCGACGTGCGCGACATTGCCCCGGACGTGCTCGCCCGCATTGTGGGTGTGGTGTCGCAGGAAAGCTACCTGGTCCACGCCTCCATCCGTGAGAACCTGCAGCTGGCTGCCCCGGACGCCGACGATGCAACTCTCTGGAAGGCCTTGGCTTCTGCACAAATCGCAGACCTTGTGGCCGGATTGCCAGAGGGCCTGGATACCCTGGTGGGCGCCCGCGGGCACCGTTTCTCCGGCGGTGAGCAGCAGCGGCTGGCCATTGCCCGGACCATCCTGCGCAACCCCCGCGTCCTGGTATTGGATGAGGCCACCTCGGCGCTGGACAACACCACCGAAGCCGCCGTCCAGCTGGCCCTGGACCACCTTGCGGCGGGCCGCACCACGCTGACCATCGCGCACCGGCTTTCCACGGTCGAAGACGCGGACCAGCTGGCCGTGCTCGCGGCGGGAGAATTTGCCGAGGTGGGGACCCCGTTGACCTTGAAGGACGCCGGGGGAGCCTATGCCGCACTTATCGCAGCGGGCGAAGCCGAACGGGCCGGCGAGGAACTGGAACTGGTGTCATAGCCGCGCTGCAGCGCCCGCCAGCCACACATAGACTTGGCATAATCAACTCCGGCCCGCGCAGTGTGCCAACAGTGCAGACGTCAAGTGCGCAAAACCCCTGCGGCCGGGCACTGCAGGCGGCAAGGAGCAGGCATGGCATTTTCAGCACGATACGTGGCATTGGGTGATTCATTCACCGAAGGCCTCGGCGACACGGACCCCACGCTTCCCAACCAGGTCCGTGGCTGGGCTGACAGGACGGCCGAGCAGCTTGCCCTGGCCCATCCCGGGGAAACCATCGGATACGCCAACCTCGCCATCCGCGGCAAGAAGATGAACCAGATCCTGTCCGAGCAGATCGACACGGCCGTGGCACTGAACCCCACGCTTGTCACCATCTACTCCGGCATCAACGACATCCTGCGCCCGAAGGTCGACATCGATGCCATGATCGCCAACTACTCGGACGGCATCGCCAAACTGGCGGCCACCGGCGCACGCGTCCTGGTCTTCACCGGCTACGACGCCAGCTCCTCCAAGGTCTTCGCCAGCATCCGCGGCCGCACCGCCGTCTACAACGAACTCGTCCGCGAGGTCGCCGAGACCCACGGCGCCGAGCTGGTCGACTACTGGCGCTTCCGCGAATACGACGACTGGCGCCTGTGGGGCATCGACCGCATGCACATGTCCACCCCCGGCCACATCAACATGGCCAACCGCGTGCTCGAGCAGCTTGGTGAAACCGTCCGCATCCCCATGCCGGAACTGCCGCCCATCCTGATGCGCACCACCACGGAGACACTCAAGGACAATGCCGCCTGGACCAGGGAATACGTGGGCCCCTGGGTCAGCCGCCGCCTGCGCGGGGTCTCCTCCGGCGACAACCTCTCCGCACGCTGGCCGGCCCTGCGCTCGCCTCGCACGCCATAAGTTGGCCCGGCAACCCGGCAACAAGTACCAGTCGGCGGCGACGGGGACATTTAGAAGAGGCGGTCTGCGACTTTCACCCGAGTGGCAGACGCCAGTGCCACGTGGAGCTGAGCGGTTGATGTTGGGCCTGCTTCGGAGGAAAGCAGCTGGTCATCGGGTGTGCTCAGGTCGGCGAGGTAAATGCGCGTATAACCGGCGGACTCGGGCTCGAATTTCCACGTGTTAGTGAGAGTTCCGGCGTCGAGCGTATTGAATCCGAGCCGGTCCATGATTGCCGCCGCCTCACGCTTAGCATCGACGTCATCGGATGCGATGGGAAGAGCGGAGCGATCGGTGGCTCCATTGCTTCGTGAAAGAAGAGGGATGTGGTGGGCGAGAATATTGCTAAATGCTTTGACGTAACGGTCGCCAGTGAGCCATTCATGCACCAGTTCGCTCGTCGTCATGATCTCGGAATCGAGTTCTGTGATGCGACCGTCGCGGTACGGGTAGTAATTGCTGGTATCTAGAACAAGTTTGTTCAGCAATAGGCCGGCAGGAAGCTCCTTGACCGCGAGCAGGGGAACGGAGAGAACGATCGCGTCTGCGTCGTTGGCAGCTTCTTCAACGGTGCCAGCCATGGCAAGTGGCCCGAGCTCTTCAATGAGCCCGCCTAGAGATTCTGGGCCGCGAGAGTTCGCCAGGATGACGTTCATACCCGAGGCAACGGCGAGCCGGGCGACTGCCGATCCAATATTGCCGCTTCCAATGATTCCCAATGTCTGCATGGTTCTTCCTTTCGAGCACGTCCCGCACTCTGGGTTCCGATTGGGCACTGAATAGAACTTCACCGGCTTGAGCGCAGGCCCCGGCAAAATTATTCCTGTTTCTTCTAGGGCGGCGTCCGTTCGCTTCCTGCGGCAGGTGTGGTAAGCCAATTAGCACAATCGCCCCGATTGCATCTAGACTGGGTAGGCGCTAGGTGGCGCGGAGCGTGTGCAATTGCTCCGGTTTGCGGTGATTATCCTCCCGCGGGCCGGTAGTTAGGGGCTCAAGTTGCGTGCATTCGGGTATTCGCCGGACGGGCACTTTCCTCATCATCATGAAAATGTTGTGTGGGAATCATGCTGTCCAAGGGCGGACGCTGCCTCAGCGCACGGTTTGCACCAGTGAACCGTATCCACATATTTATTAGGAGTGATCATGGCAGCACATTGCCAGGTGACCGGAGCCGAGCCGGGCTTTGGGCATAGCATTTCGCACTCGCACCGCCGCAACAAGCGTCGGTTCGATCCGAATATTCAGAAGAAGCGCTACTGGGTTCCGTCCCTGCGCCGCAACGTAACCCTGCAGGTTTCTGCCAGGGGCATCAAGGTCATCGACGTGCGCGGTATTGACGCCGTTGTTACTCAGATTCTGGCACGTGGGGTGAAGCTCTAATGGCGAAAGACAGGGACGTACGTCCGATCATCAAGCTGAAGAGCACGGCGGGAACCGGGTTCACTTATGTGACCCGCAAGAACCGTCGTAACACTCCGGACCGTTTGGTTCTGAAAAAGTACGATCCCAAGATCCGTCAGCACGTCGAATTCCGAGAGGAGCGCTAAGACTATGGCTAAGAAGTCCATGATCGCGAAGAACGAGCAGCGCAAGGTCATCGTAGAGCGTTACGCCGAGAAGCGTCTCGCCCTGAAGAAGGCCCTCGTTAACCCGGCCTCCACCGACGAAGAGCGCGAAGCGGCCCGCCTGGGCCTGCAGAAGCTTCCTCGCAACGCCTCACCGGTACGCGTTCGCAACCGCGACGCCATCGATGGCCGTCCGCGTGGAACGCTCCAGAAGTTCGGTATCTCCCGTGTACGCTTCCGCAAGATGGCGCACGCTGGCGAACTGCCCGGCATCAAGAAGTCCAGCTGGTAATATCCCGCTGAAAAAGGGCGGTGACCTTCGGGTCGCCGCCCTTTTTGCTGCCCTTTTGCTTCCGCCGCGGGTTGACCCGTCCGCCCGAGGTCCTGGGCGGCGCCGAGAACGGGGGAGTCCAAGCGAGGGGCGAGAGGGGAACCCTGGTGCACGCCTGGCCCCGACCTCCCAGAGCCCTGTCGGCGGGTCCGGCCAGCGGGCAACCGTGACGCCTCGCCACCCCAGGAAATCCCGGCCAGACCGGTCAGCTCCCCGGCCCGTATGTGCCGGTAATCCGGGAGAACATGCCCCGGAATGAGCAAAAATGGCCGTCGATGAGTTGGCTGAGAGCGAAATATGCCTAAAATCCGGGGAAAATGACCCTGAAAACGCCGGGAAATGCCTAAATTTACCGGAATCCCGCGGAATAACTGGTAAGTTCGCTAGCAGTGGTTGACACGCAACCGCGTGGAATTGGATTTACTGACGTCCAGGAGGACAAACATGGCTAAGAATCGTAGCGAACTGGTTGCTGAAGTTGCAGCAAAGGCTGAGACCAGCCAGACAGCAGTAAATGGCGTACTGGATGCACTCTTCTCGGTATTTGAGAGCTCCGTTGCAGCCGGCGAAAAGATCACCATCCCGGGCTGGCTCTCCATCGAGCGCACCGACCGTGCAGCTCGCACCGGCCGCAACCCGCAGACGGGCGAGACCATCCAGATCGCAGCAGGCCACAGCGTGAAGCTCTCCGCTGGTTCCAAGCTGAAGGCTGCTGTCAAGAAGTAATTTCCTTACAGAACCAAAGTGGAGGCGGTCGGCATCAGCTGGCCGCCTCCACTTTTTAAGTTTCGGTCAATTTTTAAGGCTGCTGCGAGCCCACCCGCCGTGCCCGTCTCTTTCCTGTGAGCTGCCTGATTCGCCCTATGTTCACCGGGTGCAGGACAATGGAGGGGTGCCACCCGTAGAATCTTCCCCAGCAGCCTCAGTCCACCCTGCGCCCACGTCCGATGGGGGCACCTTTGCCGACGGCATTCGCAGCCGCTGGTGGTGGCTGGGACTGGCGGCCGCCATGGCCGCCGTCGTGGCATCGCTGCTGTGGACAGGCGCCACGGCTGTGGCAGAGCTTGCCGACCCCGGTGCGTTTACCCGCTGGGGACTGCCGCTGGCCACCACCATCCACAATTTGGCCCTGTCAGCGGTGATCGGGTCCCTCGTGTTTGCCGTGGTGATCCTGCCGAAGGATCTCAAGGCGCACCGCCCGCGCACTGGCAGGCAGAAGGAAGATTCCGGCCGGCGCGCGCCCGTCCCGGAACACCCCGCCTTTACCCGTGCAATGACATTGGCCATGGTTGCCGGCGGGGTCTGGACCGTGTCGGCCATCGCGGTGCTGGTCCTGACATACTCAAGCATTTCCGGCCTGGCGCTTTCAGGCACCAGCGACTACACGAACATGCTGGTCTTCTTCATGACTGAGCTGCCCGTCGGCCAGGCGTGGCTGATGATCACCATCATTGCCGCAGTTGTCACCACGATGGTGATCGGCCTGCGCAACATCAGTGCCCTGGCTGTGCCGCTTGTGCTGGCGATGATCTCGTTCATCCCGCAGGCCTTGATCGGCCACTCGGCCTCCAGCGCCGACCACAAGGGCGCGGTGAACTCCTTGTTCCTGCACGTTGTGGGCGCCTCGCTGTGGGTTGGCGGCATTGTGGTCCTCGTGGTGGTTTCTGGCGTTCTCGGCAACATCACCGCCCAGACACTGAAGCGCTTCTCGGCCCTGGCCATCTTTGCCTTCGCCGGGGTTGCAGGTTCGGGCGTCATCAATGCAGCCATCCGCATCACAAATTGGCACGATCTCCTTTACTCGTCCTACGGCCAGCTGATCCTGGCCAAATTCGCTGCCACGGTTGTTCTGGGCGTCATTGGCTGGATGCACCGGGAATGGGTCATCCCCCGCCTGCAGGGCGGGACGAAGAAGGGCGGCTCCGCAAACACCCGCCGCCTGTTGTGGCAGCTGATTTTTGTCGAGCTGTTGATCATGGGCGTTGTCAGCGGCATCGCCGTGGGACTTGGCCGCTCGGCCCCGCCCCAGTCACGCGAACTCTCGCAAGAGGCACTCACTCCTGCCCAGATCCTCACCGGCTACCCGCTGCCGCCGGAACTTGAATTTTCCCGCTGGTTCTCGGAGTGGCGTATGGACTGGCTGTGGGTGGCCTTCGCCGTGCTGGCCGGGACCGCCTACGTCGTGGGCATCGTGAAGCTGCACAAGCGTGGCGACAAGTGGTCGGTGCTGCGCAGCGTCTCCTGGTTTGCCGGCCTGCTGTCCCTGGTCTACATCACCTCCGGCGGCCCCTCCGTGTACGGGGCAGTGCTTTTCAGTGCGCACATGGTTGAACACATGGCGTTGATGGTCGTGGCCCCGTTGTTCCTTGCCCTGGGCTCGCCCATCTCCCTGGCACTGCAGGCGCTCACGCCGCGCAGGGACGGCTCCCGCGGCATCCGCGAATGGATTCTGGTGCTCGTGCACTCGAAGTTCTCCAAGCTCATCACGCATCCCTTGTTTGCCGCGGCGAACTTCTCCGGCAGCTTGATCTTGTTCTACTACTCGCCGGCGTTCAACCTCGCCATGACCTACCACGTCGGCCACGAGCTGATGATTGTGCACTTCTCGCTCACCGGCTACATCTTCGTGCAGAGCATGATCGGTGCCGACCCGCTGCCCTACCGCGCCCCCTATCCGCTGCGGCTGGTGCTCCTGCTCGCCACCATGGCCTTCCACGCATTCTTTGGTGTGTCCTTGATGATGGCCACGGCGCTGCTCTCGGGCGAATACTTTGGCAACATGGGCCGGCCATGGGGTGACTCGGCGCTGGTTGACCAGCAAACGGCCGGCGGCATCGCCTGGGGAGTGGGGGAATTCCCCACCTTGCTGATCGCGCTGGGCGTCGCCTACATGTGGTCCAAGTCCGACGCGCGGGAAACACGGCGCAAGGATCGTGCCGCCGACAGGAATAAGGACGCCGAGCTGGGCGCTTACAATGACATGTTTGCCCAACTTGCAGCACGCGACGCCACCATGGCCGCGTCCACCCGCGGTCCTGCCCTGCCGCACCTGAACCAGCACAGGAACCCTGGCAATCCCCATGACGGGCCCACTCGCGAGTCCGCTGACAAGCACGACGGCGGCACTCATGCCCCGGCTGTTCCCGGCACCGACACGGTGCCCAACGCAGGCAACGAAACAACCATGACCAGTGAGCCGGGGAACCCGGCCGGCAAGCAAGGAGAAACGAACTAGTGGATTCCTCAACGAAAACCAGCACGGCAGCCGACACGGCAGCCCCCGCCTCGGCCATCGCCGCCCCGGTCCGGGTGCGGGCCTCGGAGCTTGAAGGCCGCGGCTGGCTGAACACCGGCGGCGCCGAGCTGAACCTCGAAAAGTTGCGCGGCAAGATTGTCATCCTGGATTTCTGGACCTTCTGCTGCATCAACTGCCTGCACGTGCTCGACGAACTCCGGCCCCTGGAAGCGCAGTACAAGGATGTCCTTGTCACCGTGGGCGTGCATTCACCGAAGTTTGAACACGAGGCGGATCCGGTGGCCCTGGCCTCCGCCGTGGAGCGCTACGACATCCAGCACCCGGTGCTCGACGATCCTGAACTCGTGACCTGGCAGGCGTACTCCGCCCGGGCCTGGCCCACCCTGGTCGTTGTTGACCCGGAGGGTTACATCGTCGCCCATCTCTCGGGTGAGGGCCACGCGGCCGGCCTGGCCTCGTTTATCCCCGAACTGATTGCCGAGCACGAGGCCAAGGGCACGCTGCACAGCGGCGACGGCCCGTACGTGGCCCCCGAGCCGGTCTCCCGCGACCTGCGCTTCCCCGGCAAGGTCCTGCCGCTGGCGGACGGCAACTTCCTTGTGTCCGACACCGGCCACCACCGCCTTGTCGAGACCGGCCCGGACCTGACCACCGTGGTCCGCACCATCGGTTCGGGTGCCAAGGGCTTCCTTGACGGTCCGGCCGGCGAAGCGGAGTTCAACGAACCCCAGGGGCTGGCACTGCTCCCGGCGGAGCTGGCAGCGGCAGCCGGGTACGACGTCGTCGTGGCTGACTCGGTGAACCACCGCCTGCGCGGCATCACGCTGGCAACCGGCGAGGTGCGCACCCTGGCCGGCAACGGGGTCCAGCGCCTGCTGGCTGCGGGCCCGGCCCGGGTGAATGACGACGGCGCCACCGCCTCCGGGACCGACCTCGGCACCGAGCCGCTTGAGGTGGCTCTGTCCTCGCCGTGGGATGTCGCCTACTCGTCAACGCTGAAAGCAGTTGTCATTGCCATGGCCGGGACGCACCAGATCTTTGGCTTTGACCCGGCCAGCGGCGCTGTCACGATTGTGGCCGGCAACGGTCTGGAGGGCATGCTGGACGGGTCGGGGGAGCAGGCGTGGTTTGCCCAGCCCTCGGGCCTCACCGAGGATGCCAAGGGAAACATCTGGGTCGCCGATTCCGAGACGTCGGCCCTGCGCGTGCTGAGCTTCGACGACGACGGCGGCGTGCTGGTTGAGACGGCCATCGGCGAGGGCCTGTTCGACTTCGGCTTCCGGGACGGCGAGGCTGCCCAGGCGCGCCTGCAACACCCTTTGGGCGTGGCTGTGCTGCCCGACGGCTCGGTGGCCCTGGCGGACACCTACAATGGTGCCGTCCGCCGCTACGACCCGGCGACCAAGACTGTGAGCACGCTGGCACGCGGGCTGGCCGAGCCCAGTGATGTTTTGCTGGATGAATCGGGCGAGGTGCCGCTGCTGATTGTGGTTGAGGCGAACAAGCACCAGCTCATCCGGCTGCCGCTGCCCAAGAACGCCCTGCAGGTGGATGAGGGCGCAACCCAGACACAGCGTCCCAAGACGCCGATTGCGCCCGGTGAACTGGCCCTGACAGTCAATTTCTCCGCCCCGACGGGGCAGAAGCTGGATGACCGGTGGGGCGACCCCACACAGCTGAAGGTTTCCTCCACACCGCCGGAGCTTTTGATCAGCGGCGGGGGAACATCCATCGGCCTCCAGCGCACCTTGGTGCTGTCCGCCGACGTGCCCGAAGGCGTGCTGCACCTGACTGCCCGTGCCGCGGCGTGCGACGGTCCGGAAGATGCCAGCGGGGAGATCCCCGACCATGCTGCCTGCCACCTGTACCAGCAGGACTGGGGCATCCCGGTGCTGATGAGCTCCGACGGTGCCGCAGAGCTGGCATTGGACCTGCGCGGGGTCTAATGCAGTTCAGGCGTGCGCGGCGGGGCCGTGCACGCCTGAACGGCAGCGGGATCCCGGCTGACGGGTCCTAGTAGGTGACAACAGGGGTGACTGAAACGCTGGTTCCGTCGATTGCCAGCTTGGCCGTAAAGCCAAAGTCCTCTGCTTCCTTGAATTCGGACACCATCCCCGTGAAGAGGTCCTGCTCCTGGTACTGAACCGTGGCCTTGACGTTCAATGGCGCCATGGTCCACTGCCCGCCAAAGGGCGTGATGGTGATGGCCGGGTATTCAGCGATTGACCACGCCACGGGTGAGAGCACCCGGTTGTTGGTGCCGGCACTCATGGGGCAGCCGGTGGGCATCAGCACCGCCTGCTTGGCGCACTCGTCGAGGTACTTGTGAACGGCGGCGTCGACCTGGGACAAAAGCTTGCTGGTGGGGCCGGTGGCAAGGCCCACGGCGGGGACGGCCTCGCCCGGACCGGCGACAGTGCGTGTCACCGCGGGAGCAGCAAACAGCGGTGACCGATATTCAAGTTTATAGCTGCCGGGGTAGAACACGGCGAAGCTGTTCTTGCCGTCGGGCATGTTGGCGTCGGCACCGTTGATGATGGCTTGATTGGCGTTGACGACCGAGGCGTTGATCGTTGGCAGGGTGCTGGGCACCATGACCCAGCTGTCAAAAAACAGCCAGTGCTTGGGGCCGGGGACCAGCTTGAATTCGGTGGTCAGCGGCTTTTTGTCGACGGTGTAGCTGACGGTGACTATTTTCTGGTCGTCAGGACCGGGCACGGCCTCACCGACGGTGACGTCCTTGAGATCTTCCTGGGACTTCGCAAGCGCTTCCCCGTCAAGGGCCGCGGCGTTGGCCGCGGGCACCTTGCCCTGCAGAAGGCCCAATGCCTTGGCGCCGTCGCCCTCCCTGAGTGCGGACAGATAGTTGTCCACAGCCTTCTCCGGACCAAAATCCTTGGTGTTGACAACCGCAATGGTGACGATTGAAGCGGCCACTGCAAGCATTAATATGAGCAGCCAGGTGGCTGCTATTTTGATGAGCTGGGTCCCGTTCTTCACGCCGTCAACTGTACCGGGTTCGGGCGCAGGGGCTTGAATCAAGGGTGCCGTGCCGGTGTTCATTGCATCACCGCTTCCCATTGAGATTCGGGCCCGCACTCCCGAGGGGCCCCGCATGAAGACGCGCCAGCGGCTTCATGCGGGGAGGGCGTGGGGACTAGCGCCGGCGTTTTCGAGGCGCCGTCCCAAAGATGTCCCGCATCAAGTTCCGGCCAAGGGAGCTGCCCATGGAACGGACCATGCTTTTCAGTCCGCCACCCAGCGCCCCGCCCAGGGCGCCCATGACGTCAGAGCCCGCCCCGCCGCCGTCGTTCTTGGGAGCTGGAATGGCGGCCGGTGGAGGTGGCGGCTGCGGTGATTCGGCAGCCGCGCCCGTGCCGGGCGCCGCCGCGGTGGCGGCAGGCGTCTGCAATTTCTCGTAGGCGGAAACGGGGTCGACGGCTGTCCCATAGGTGGGCAGCAGCGTGGAGGCAGCGACGACGGCCTTGACGCTGGCGTCAGTGCTGGGCCCCATGACGGATCCGGGGGCGCGCAGGCGGGTCAGGGCCACGGGGGTGGGTGCACCATTTTCATCCATGACGGTGACGACTGCCTCGCCGATGCCGGCGCTCGTGAGGACTTCCTCGAGGTCATAGCCGCTGGTGGGGAATGTGGAGACTGTGGCCTTGAGTGCCTTGGCGTCATCCGGGGTGAACGCGCGCAGGGCGTGCTGGACGCGGTTGGCCAATTGGGCCAGGACGTCGGCCGGGACGTCTTTGGGGGTCTGGGTGACAAAGAAGATGCCGACGCCCTTGGAGCGGATGAGCCGCACCGTCTGGGTGATGGCGTTCAGGAACGCCTTGCTGGCGCCGTTGAACAGAAGGTGGGCCTCGTCGAAGAAGAACACGAGCTTGGGCTTGTCGACGTCGCCCACTTCGGGCAGATCACGGAACAAGTCCGCCAGGAGCCACATCAGGAACGTGGAGAACAGCAGCGGTTTGTCCTGGATGCTGGGCAGTTCCAGGCAGGTAATGACGCCGCGGCCGTCGGGGGCCGTGCGGAGCAGCTCGGCGGTGTCGAACTCTGGCATGCCGAAAAATTCGCTCATGCCCTGGGCATCAAGGGTGATCAAGTTACGCAGGATGACGCCGGCCGTGGCCTTGGAGAGCCCGCCGAGTTCCTTGAGGTCGTCCTTGCCTTCATCGGAAGACAGGAATTGGATGACTGCGCGCAGGTCCTTCAGGTCAAACAGTTCAAGGCCCTTGGTGTCCGCATAGTGGAAGACCAATTGGAGGCTGGATTCCTGGGTTTCGTTCAGGTCCAGGACGCGGGCCAGCAGGATGGGGCCAAAGGAGGTGATGGTGGCGCGCACGGGGACGCCGTTGCCGCTGCCGCCCAGGGCCAGGAATTCCACGGGGAAGGCCTTCGACTCCCATTGCTGCCCCAGTGCCTGGGTGCGGGCCGTGAGTTTGTCGCTGCCCTCGGCCGCGGTGGACAAACCGGTGAGGTCGCCCTTGATGTCGGCCATGAAGACCGGGACGCCGGCGGTGGAAAGCTGTTCTGCCATCATGTGCAGCGTGACAGTCTTTCCGGTTCCGGTGGCTCCGGCCACCAGTCCGTGCCTGTTCATCATGGCGAGCGGGAGGGAGACCTGCGCCTCAGGGCGGACCTCACCGTCCACTATTGCTGCGCCGAGGGCGATGGAGGAACCGCTGAACGTGTAGCCGGCCTGAAGTTCGGTAATCAACTCTGCTGGGGTCTTGGTAGCCATAACGACAGCGTACCGTGCCTCACATTCTGAGCGCGGCAACTGCGCCGCGGCTGTCGGCAATCCAGCAGGCCTCTAAAGTTCGTGCCGCTCGTCAGCCCAACAGGAACGCCACGACGAACATCGCGGGGATGGCCAGGATGGTGGTGGCCAGCACGGTGTCCTTGGCGACGGTGACGCCCACTTGGTAGCGCTGCGCCGTGACATACACGTTTTGGGCCGTGGGCAGGGCGGCGGCAACCACGACGGCGAACAGTCCCGCCCCGCTCATGCCGAGGACAAAGTGCCCCAGCAGGAATGCCACGATCGGATGCAGGACCAGCTTGAATCCGGTGGCCAGCAGAATGTCGCTGCGCCGCCCGTCGGCCGCCGACAGGGGCTTGGTGGTGCCCAGTGACATGCCGAACGCGATCAAAATCGCGGGAATGGCTGCGCCGGCAATGAGGTGCAACGGTTCGGCCACGAGGTTTGGCAGATCCCATCCGGTTGCCGCCAGGACCAGGCCCACAGCCGTGCCAAGGATCATGGGGTTGCTGGCGATTTGCAGCAAGACCCGCCCCGGCGTTGCGCGGCGGCCGCTGGTGAGACTGTCCAGCAGCAACAGATAGAAGGGGGTGTAAAAGGCCAGCTGAAAGACCAGTACGGGAGCAATCAAGGCCGCGTCGCCCAGGACGTAGGCGGCAATGGGGATGCCGAGATTTGCCGCATTGGCGGTTGATGAGGACATGGCGGACAGCAGAGATTCGGCCAATGTCCGCTTCAGCCAGAACTTGATGATCAGCAGGAATACGCCGCCGGTGAAGACGGCGCTCGCCGCGGCCACCAAAAGAGGCGCGGAAAAAACCGTCTGCAAGTCCGCCCGGGCAAGTGTTTCCACGAGCAGTGCCGGGCTGGCCACAAAGAAGGACAGCCGGCTCAGCACCAACGGCGCGTTGTCGCCGAGCACTTTTTTTCGGCCGACAAACCAGCCGACCAGGATCACGAGCCAGACGACGGAAAAGCCCTCGACGACAGCTAGCATGGCGGTCCTGTGGTCGGGGTATTCATTGTTGGCACTCCATCAGCCTAAACAGAAAACACGGTTTTCCGGCAATGGAGTCCGCCGCCATGACGTTCATCTGACCAAGGTTCCATCGGCCCGTCATGCCGGTACCTCGGCCGGAGCCGGCAATGACTACCTCCAAGGCATGCATGGGGTCGGTGTTGTCCCGTTGGTTCGTTGTTTACCTGAGGGCCCGCCGAGTCCATACGGCGACCGCTTCGACGGCCAGCACCACGACGAGCACCATCAGGATGATGAACGAGACGACGCCGAACTCTTGGACTCGGCTGGCGTTGAGCAGATAGAAGCCGATGCCGCCCGCACCGACGATGCCGAGCAGTGTTGCCGAGCGGATGTTGACGTCGAGCTGGTAGAGAACATGTGCGATGAACTGCGGCGCCGCCTGGCGCAGGGTGGCGGAAAAAAAGACCTGGCTTGAGGTTGCCCCGCTTGCCCGGACCGCATCCTGCACCCGGACATCTGTCTCCTCGAGCGAGTCGGCGATGAGCTTGCCCAGCAGGCCCACGGACCCGATCGCAAGAGCCAGCGTGCCCGGTACCGGTCCCAGGCCGGTGATGACGATGAACACGATCGCAAGGATCAGCTCGGGCAGGCCGCGGATGATGACGATGATTGTGCGGAAAAGATTCGCGACGGAGCTGCTCGGTGCAACGTTGCGGGCAGCGAAGATGCCGATCGGCACGGCGAGCACCAGGCCCAGCAGCGTAGCTGCAAGTCCGATTTGGATCGTCACGAGCATCGCCTCGAGAAGCGTGTCGAGCAGATCCTGCGGCGATGGCGGCAGGAACGTCCCCAGTACTTGCGGCAGCGCAAGCAGGTCTTCGACCAGGGTTGAGAAGTCCAGGTCGGCGTACATGGTTGCCAGCGCGATGACAGCGATCGTGAGCGCGACGCCCACAAACCGGCGGATGCGTTCGCTGTCCCATTGCGGCACAATCCGCACCCGGCCGTCGCGTGTGCGCTGCAGCTCGCGGCTGGCCAGGGGCGCGGTGACCCAGCCCGCAGCGATTCGGTCGATGAATCCCATCAGGCCGCGACGGCCCGTCGGCACCCGGCCGAGCAGGCTGGCGCGGATCGCGCCGGAGAGCATCTCGAGCCCGATGCACAGGAGCAGGATGATCAACGCCAGTGCCATGCCCCGCTGGTATTGCATGGTGCGCAGGGCGTTGGCCAGTTCGAGGCCGATGCCGCCGACGCCGACGTAGCCGAGCAGCACCGATGAGCGCAGGTTGATGTCGAAGCGGTGCAGGGCCGTCGCGATCAGCTGCGGCATGACCTGCGGGATCACCGTGCTCGTGATCCACTGCAATCGGCCGCCACCTGCGGAGCGCACGGCCTCAGCCGGCCCTCCGTCAAGCTGCTCGATCGCGTCGGCATAGAGCTTGCCGATCATGCCGATCGAGTGCAGGCCCAAGGCCAGGATCCCCGGCAGCGCACCCAGACCAAAGATGCGGAACAGCACAATCGCGAAGATGAGGTCGGGAACTGCGCGGCACAACACGATGACCGTGCGGGAAAGACCGCGCATCACGGGGCCGCTGGTCGTGTTCGCCGCGGCGAAGATCGCGACGGGCAGGCTCAGCACCACCGCGAGGACGGTGGCGACGACAACAATCGCAAGCGTCTGTCCGGTCATCACCAAGAGCTCGCCCAACGGCGGGAAGTCGAGCGGGAACATGCGCTGGACGAAGCGCCCGGCATTGTCGATGCTGCGGACCATCGACGAAACATTGATCTCGAGCGCTCCAACCGACCAGATCGCTGCACCGAGCACCACGGCCAGGGCACTCCAGGCCGCGATGCGGTTCAAGTCGGGGCGGGGGCGTGGGGGCAGCTGGATTCCGGCGTTCGCGGAGCGGGGTGCGGGCTTTTCCACGACGACGGCCATCTAGACGGCCATCTTCAAGCGATGGTCCGCCGGGACGGGTGCGTAGATGCCGTCGACGTCGTCGAAGGTCATGCCTGCCGCGGGCCGGTCAAGTACCACGCGGCCGGCGTTCAAGCCTACGATGCGGTCGGCGAAGTCGAGTGCGATGGGCACTTGGTGGAGGCTGCAGATGACTGTGAGGTTCTCCTCGCGGCTGATCTGGGCCAGGAGTTCGATCACGCCGGCCGAGGACAGCGGGTCGAGTGAGGCGACAGGCTCGTCTGCGAGCAGCACGGTGGGGCGCTGAATGAGGGCGCGCGCGATTGCGGCACGTTGCTGCTGACCGCCGGACAGCGTGCCGGCGCGCTGAAAGGCCTTGTCGGCGAGGCCGACGCGGGCAAGTTGCTCCATTGCGGCCTCGCGCACGGCGCGAGGGTAGCTCCACAGCCCAAACCGCGGCCCGCGCAGCGAGCCGAGCTTGCCGGTGCACACGTTCTCGAGCACCGACATCGACTCGACGAGGTGGAATTGCTGGAAGATCATGCCGACGTCGTTGCGGAGTCCGCGCAGCGTGGCTGGCCCTGCTGAGTGCACCGGGGTGCCGAGCGTCCAGACGTCCCCTTTCGAGGGCTTGTGCAGGCCGTTGATGTGGCGCAGCATCGTGGACTTGCCCGAGCCGGACAGGCCGAGCAGCACGTTGATCTTGTTCGCCGCGAACGCCACACTCACGTTGTCGAGCGCAGTGATGGTTCCGAACGTCTTGGTCACGTTCTCAAATCGGATGGCTCCGAGGTCGGGGATCGTCTTGTTCGCGGCGCTGGTCATCGGTGATTCTCGTTCCTTTTCGGTTGCTGGGTGGACTTGCAATGCGGTGTGGATCGAGCTGGGCCCGATCCACACCGCCGGGGTCAGATCTTGCAGGCAGCGGCCTTGGTGACCTCGCACACGGCGCGCACGCCGTCGTAGAGTGAGTCCTCGACCGGGATGAAGCCGTATGTGCTCCCTTCGGGAAGCCCGCAGTCGGCCTCCGATGAGCACACGCCGGATTTAATCAAGGCCGGCATGTTCAGGTCGTCCGCGAAGATTCCCTTGAGCTGGCTGATGAGGTCGGCGGGCAGCTTGTCGCTGGCGACGTAGGGGCTGCCGGCGATTACCTCCGACTTCCAAACGACCTTGACGTCGCCCTCCTTCATGCTCCCCGAGTCGATGAGCTCCTTGGTGACCATGGTGTCGTAGGCGAAGCCGGCCTCGCAGGTGCCGTCGGCGACGGACAGTGCGGAGGCGTCGTGGCCGCCGGCGAAGGTCGGTTTGACGTCAGTTTCGGGGTCGATGCCGAGCTCGAGCAGTCCTGCACTCGGGTACAGGAAGCCCGAGGTCGAGGTCGGGTCGACGAAGCAGACGTTCTTGCCCTTGAAGCCCTCGAGGCCGGTGATGTCGCTGTCTGCGGGGACGATGCCGTACGACTGGTAGCCGGGTTGTTCCTCCGGTGTGTCGACGAGGGCGCCGAGCGCCTCGACGCCCGCGCCACCGTCTTTGGCAACCATGTAGGAGAACGGGCCCATGCCCGCAAGGTCGATCTGGCCGGCGCGCAGGCCCTCGATGACCGCCGCGTAATCGGTGACCTGCTGCATCTCGACCTCAAGGCCGGTTTTGTCCTCGATCGCCTTGATGATCGCCTTGTTGTCCTCGGCGATGCCCTGGGCCGACTCGCTGGGGATCTGTGCGAAGACGAGTTTTTCGGGTGCTTCGGCCGCGTTGTCCGCGTTGGAGGCGGTGGCACAGCCGGTGAGTGCGGCGAGGAGGGTGACAGCTGTGAGGAGCCCGCTGGCTCGAGTGCGAAAATTCATCGAAAATTGCCTTTCGTGGAGACGGCCCGACGAACGTCGGTGGTGGGGTGGTAGTAGTGAGTCAACTGTCGCTTTGTCCGGTGAACAGTGGGGGATGGGTAGCTACACCGGACGATGACTTTGCAGGGAACAGCCAGTGAATGTTGGGCGCGGAGTCAGCGTGCCGGTGTGGCAGCCAGGACGCGTGTCAGGAACGTGAAGAGGTGATTGGCTGCCTCCTCGAGCGTGCCGTCGTTGACGATCTCGAGGTCGACGGGATGATCCGGCGCGGGATCCCGGCGCGCCACACGCGCTGCAGCCGCATCCGCGTCCTCGCGACCGCGGGCAACGATGCGCGCCAGGCGCACACTGTCGGGCACCGTGATGCGCACGACCCGCACGTCCGTGAACTGGCTGGGCAACTGCTCCAGCACTCCGCGCGAGACGTTCGCCACGACCACGCCCCCCGCCTCGACGACGTTGAACACGTGGGCGGGGATGCCGTACGCGAGGCCGTGCGCCCGCCACGTCAGCGCGAGCTCACCCAGCCGCTCGGCAGTGTCGAACTCGCCCTGGCTCACCGGATGGTGATCCTCCCCGGCGCCCGCCGGCCGGGTGATCAGGCGCCGCGGGAAATCGATTCCGCCGTGGCCTGCCACCGCGGCGCGGGTGTGCTCGATGATCGAATCCTTGCCCGAACCGCTCGGCCCGACGACAGCGACAAAGGCGCCGCTCACGCGACACGCCTTCCCTCACGCCACACACCGCGCACGATCGGCATGGGTGAGTCAAGCGGGTGCTGCTCCGCCGGCGCCCCCTCGTATGCTTGCACGCGAAGGACGTCGGCCCGTTTGCCCGGGGCGATGACGCCGCGGTCCTCGAGACCGGCAGCGCGCGCCGGGTTGGCGCTGACAAGTGCGGCACCCTGCGGCAGCGTAATGTCGCCCCGGCCGAAAAGCAGGAAGACCGCCTGGAGTGGACTGGCTGGGACGTAGTCGCTTGACAAAATGTCGAGCAGTCCATGCCGGAGCAGCTCGGCGGCGGCAACGTTGCCCGAGTGTGAGCCGCCGCGAACGATGTTCGGGGCACCCATGACAACGAGCTGCCCGGCGGCGCGGGCCGCCCGGGCGGCCACGATCGTCGTCGGGAATTCCGAGATCGACACACCCGCCGCTGCCGACTCGTTGACATGCGCCTGGGTCGCGTCGTCGTGTGCGGCGGTCGTGATGCCACGCTCGCGGGTGCGCTCGGCCATTCGGCGGCGGTTTTTGTCGGAGTACTGCGCCGAGAGGACGTGCAGTTCACCAACGTGCTGCTCGAACTGCACGTTGGTCATGCTGTGCTTGCCCACCATGTAGGTACGGAACGATTCGACGTCGGCGTACTGGCGTTGCCCGGGTGTGTGGTCCATGAGCGAGACCATCCGCACCCGCTCGTGCCCGCCCACCTCGTCGAACACCTCGACGACGTCCGGCGTCGCGACCTCACACCGCAGGTGCACGTAGTGGTCGGCACGCAGTATGCCCGACTCGGCGGCGTGAATCACCGCGTTCACCAGCGTGCTGGCATTGCTGCTAATTCGGTTCTCTCCGGGCCCGCTGCCGATGCGCATCGCATCGAACACGGTGGTCACGCCCGAGGCTGCCATCTGTGCGTCGTGCGCGATGACGGCGGGGATCGGATCCCAGAAGCGCTTGGGACGCGGCTGGTAGTGCGACTCGACCTGGTCGGTGTGCAGTTCAACGAGGCCGGGCAGCAGGTAATCCGCTCCCATGTCTTCGCCGGGCACGCCGTCGACGGAAAGGTGCGGGTCGGCGGAGATCTCGGCAATCGCACCGTTTTCCATGCGTACGGATCCGTGCATGACTTCGTTCTCGAGGACGATCTTGGCGTTGTTCAGGATGAGGGACATCAGCTGGCCTCCAGGGTGGAGAGATTGGCGAAAGGATGGACGGAGAGAATTTCGAAGGGACCGCCAGGAACGGATTCGACGCTGATGACAATCGCTGTCAGCGGCACGTCGACGCCGGCCACGTCGGTGAAGTGCTCCTCGAGCGCGGCGTCGACCTCGGCGGTGCGCTCCACGGGCACCGGGTCGGTGAGGGTGAAGTGGAAGCGGAACTCCTCGAGCACGTACGGATAGCCCCAGCGCTCCAAGAGCTCGCGCTGGGAGTGCGTGAGCCGCTCGGGACGGCGGCGGCGGACGTCGGCGTCATTGAGCGGGGCACGGAAATCCTCAAACGCCCGCAGCGCGGCGGCAGCAAGGGCATCCAATCCGTCCTGATCCCCGCCGGGCAGCAACGCACGGAAACCGTCCAATGCCGCAGGGCGTGGGCAGGAAATCACGACCGGCGACCGCCCGGCAGCGAAGGCGTCGGCCGCTGCGCACAGCTCCGCTTCGGTGCGTCCAGGAGCGAGCCGCATCGGCGCCCTGAGCGTGGCGTGGAAGCCGTAACGGCGGGCATCTGTCGTGAGGTCCTGGATCTCGTCGCGAACGTACCATTCCTCGACCACACCACGCAGCCTGACAGCCTCGGCCACGTCGCTCTCGTCGGCTCCGGGGACGGCGTAAACCGCGTATCGCCTCACGCGGCGACCTCCTGGCGGGCCGCCGTGAACGACTGCACGTCGACAGTCACGTCGGCGACGGCCTCGCGGACATCGGCGTCGTGGAAGATCGCGAGCATCCCGGCACCGCGGCCGAGGCTTTCGCGGATCAGCTCGATGACGACACCGCGGTTTCGTGCGTCGAGTGAGGCTGTCGGCTCATCGAGCAGCAGGAGCGGCCGCTCGATGATGAAACCGCGCGCGATGTTGACGCGCTGCTGCTCGCCGCCCGAGAAGGTCGCGGGCGGCAGCTTCCACAGCCGCTCGGGGATGCTCAGGCGCCCGAGCAGCTCGCCGGCGCGCTCACGCGCCGTCTCCCGGACGGTGCCGCGCTCAATGAGCGGTTCGGCGACGACGTCGATCGCGGGCACACGGGGCACCGCACGCAGGAACTGACTGACGTACCCCAGGGTCTCGCGCCGGGCCGCGAGGACCTGTCGCGGCTGGGCCGTGGCGAGATCCATGAGTGAGTTCTGGTGGCTGAGCATGATGCGGCCCGAGTCTGCACCGTAGCTGCCGTAGATCATCTTCATCACGGTGCTTTTGCCTGCGCCCGACTCGCCGCCAAGCACCACGCAGGCACCGCGCGGCACGTCGAAGGTCAGGCCGCGCAGTATGGGCAGCCGTTGGGATTCCTGCAGGTGCAGGGTGAACGTCTTGTCGACATTCTGGACGGACAGCACGGTGTTCGCGGGCATGTCGTTGCTTGAGTTGTAAGTCATGGAGATCAGCCCTGGAGAATCGAGGAGACGAGCAATTGGGTGTATGCGGCCTGCGGATCGTCGAGCACCCGATCCGTAAGGCCCGACTCGATGACGGCGCCGTCCTTCATCACCAGCGTGCGGTGTGAGATGAGGCGCGCGACGGCGAGGTCGTGGGTGACGATCACGACCGCGAGGCCGAGCTCGGCGACGAGCGAGCGGATGAGGTCGAGCAGGCGGGCCTGGACGGACACGTCCAGGCCGCTGGTTGGCTCGTCCATGAAGACCAGGCGCGGACCGAATACGAGGTTGCGTGCAACCTGCACCCGTTGGCGCATTCCGCCGGAGAACGTCGCGGGGGTCTCGTCGATACGCTCGGCGGGGATTTCCACACGGCGCAGCCACTCCTCGGCTTCGGCCCTGATCGAGCCGTAGTGGCGCCATCCGTTCGCCATGAGCGGTTCGCCTACGTTGCCGCCGGCACTGACGTGCATGCGCAGCCCGTCGGCGGCGTTCTGGTGCACAAAGCCCCAGTCGGTGCGCCACAGCCGGCGCACTTCTCGCTCGCTCAAGGTCGACAGGTCCAGCAGGTTGTCTGCCGCACCGTCTTCTCCGCCGGCGCCGTTCTCAGAGGTGGTCCGGTAGCGGATGGATCCCTCGTCGAGGGTGAGTCGCTGGGACAGCATGCCGAGCAGGGTGGACTTGCCGGAGCCGGACTCGCCGACGACCGCGAGCACTTCGCCGGGCCACAGGTCGAAACTCACGTCGCGGCATCCGAATCTCTCGCCATAGCGGTGTCCCGCGTTGGTCACGCTCAGCAGGGGCGTCTCGTCGTTCATGCGTTCACCTCAGTCGTTTGGATGCGCTCGTTCGCCGTGGCGGTGTGTTCGCAGTGGTCGGTGTCTGAGCAGACGAACATTGCGCCGCCTGCGTTGTCGATGATGACTTCGTCGAGGTAAACGCCGGCGGATCCGCAGATCTCGCAGGGCTGCTCAAAACGTTGCGGTTCGAACGGGAAGTCCTCGAACCCCAGACTTTCGACGTCGGTATAGGGCGGGACGGCGTAGATGCGCTTCTCGCGGCCGGCGCCGAACAGCTGAAGGGCGGGGCTCTGGTGCATCTTTGGGTTGTCGAAGCTCGGGATGGGCGAGGGCGCCATGACGTATCGGCCGTTCACGAGCACCGGGTAGTCGTAGGTCTTGGCGATGTGGCCGTATTTCGCAATGTCTTCGTAGAGTTTGACGTACATCAGGCCGTACTCTTCGAGCGCGTGCAGGCGCCGTGTCTCGGTCTCACGCGGTTCCAGGAAGCGCAGCGGTTCCGGGATCGGCACCTGGTACACCATGATCTGGTTCTCGCCGAGCGCCGTCTCGGGAATCCTGTGCCTGGTCTGGATGATCGTCGCCTGATCCGTGCGCGTGGTGCTGTCGGCACCCGCGACCTTCTCGAAGAAAGCCCGGATCGACACCGCGTTAGTGGTGTCGTCGGCGCCTTGGTCGATCACCTTCAAGGTGTCGGACGGGCCTATTATTGACGCGGTGACCTGCACGCCGCCGGTACCCCAGCCGCGGGGCATCGGCACTTCACGGGACGCGAACGGCACCTGGAAGCCGGGGATGGCGACGCCCTTGAGCAGCGCACGGCGGACGACCCGCTTGGTCTGTTCGTCGAGGTAGCCCTCGTTGTAGACGATGCGTGGGGTGCTCATGCGTTCTCCTCAATCGGGGCGCTGTTTTCGGGTGTGGGTGCCGCGGCGCCCTGGCGTGCCTGGAACTCGCGGCGCAGGCTGCGGATCAGCACAAGCTCAGCCTGAAAGTCCACATAGTGGGGGAGCTTCAGGTGCTCGACGAAGCCGGTGGCCTGCACGTTGTCGGAGTGCGCGATCACGAACTCTTCGTCCTGCGCCGGCGACACAACCCGCTCGTCGAACTCCTCACGACGCAGCGCACGGTCCACGAGCGACATTGACATCGCTTTGCGCTCTGCCCGGCCAAAGGCGAGACCGTAGCCGCGGGTGAACTGCGGCGCCTGATCGGCACTGCCGACGAACTGGTTGACCATCTGGCATTCGGTTACCTCGATCCGCCCGATCGGCACGGCGAACCCGATCTCGGGTGCGTCGAACTCGATTTCAACCTCGCCGACACGCACCTCACCCACGAACGGATGGTTGTTGCCAAAGCCGCGCTGTGTGGAGTAGCCCAGCGACAGCAGGAAGCCCTCGTCGCCACGGCTGAGAGCCTGCAGGCGCTCAGCCCGGCTCATCGGAAAGACCGTCGGCTCGCGAGTCAGGTCTCCCGGATCCGGATCCGTCCATCCCTCGGCGGGCCGGGCGAGCTCGATGAGTGCGTCGACGCCGAGCAGATCAGTCACGCGCGGCATCGGCTCATCGACCGGCACGTCCGGTGCAGGCACGTCCGGGGTGTCGAGCTCGTCGGCGAGCAGGCGGTGCGTGTAGTCAAATGTCGCGCCGAGCTGCTGACCCCCGGGGATGTCCTTGAAAGTTGCCGACACGCGGCGCTCGGAGGGCAAGCCGGCAGTGTCAACCGCGACCGTGATGCCGAACCGTGGCAGCGTCGTGCGGTACGAACGCAGCAGCGTGACCGCTTCGAGTACATCGCCCTGTGCCTGCAGCAGCGCCTTGGCGGCCAGGTCTGGGTCATACAAAGAGCCCTCGGCCATGACACGCGAGACAAGCACGCCCATCTGGTCGCGCATCTGCGCGTAGTCGATGCGCTGGGCGTCGGCCTCGCCGCGCCCGCGCTTGGCGAGCAGCGCGTGCGCGTTGGCGATCGCCTTCTCGCCTCCCTTGACTGCAACGTACATTAGGCGCCCCTCTTCTCGTTGGTGTGCTTGTCCGCGCCGATCAGCGCGGTGGTGCGCGGCAAGCCCCGCACAGTGGTTTCGGCAGCGAGGATGATGTCCACGCCACGGGGGAAGAGCGCACGGTTCTCCTGCCACTGCGGGAGGAACCCGCTGGGCAGGCCCGCGCCGTCCCAGTCGGTGGCGCATTGGATGCCGGGACCGGTCGCTGCGAGGGGTCCGGCACCGCGTGCACCGCAGGCGTCGATGACGAGTGTCGCGGACAGGTGCGGTTCCTCGTCTGTGCCGTGCACGAGCTCGGCCAGGCGCGGTGCCGCGGACGGCGACGACGCAATCACGTACGATGCGTCGCCGGCTCGGTCGACAAGTCGTGCGCCGGTGTGAAAGGCAATCCAGGCGCCGACTGCAGGGGCGGAGCGCAGCGTTTGGTCGAGCCAGATCGGCGTTTGCTCGTCGCACAGCGCCAAGATGACAGCGCCGGCCGTCGGTCCCAGTGGCGCCGGGGGGTGAATGCCGACGTCGATGCGCTGCGGTGAGGTGGGGCGCGCCAGCGCTTCGAGGACGGCCCGGAAGACCTGCTGCGCGTCCCGTACGGGGTTCGTGAATCCGGGGGTGTGGTTCTGGGCTGTCAGCATGCTCATTCGTGCTCCCTTGCGACGGTGAAGAAGTCAACCACTGTGCTGCGCGCGTCGGCATTGGCCGCGGCGTCCCGCTCGGCCTGGCGGCGCTCGAGCGGTTCGATCACGCCGGTGAGGACGCGCTCGCGCTGCCCTGGCACGGACAGGAGAGCATCGAACACGGCGGCGAGTCCGGCATGTTCAGGGTGGCTGCCCAGCACATACGAGGTCCCACTCGCTTCGTCGACTCCGGCGCCGCGAAGCATCACGGACGCCCGGGTCACTGTCGCCTCACCGAGATTAAAGCGGTCACCGGTGCCGCCTATGCGACCCTGCACCATCACCAAGCCGGCTTCCGGGCCGCGCAGGTAGGTGATCTTTGGCGGCTCGTCCCACGCGTCCCACAGCACCTCGAGCTCGGCATGCGAGGCACCCGCGAGCACTCGCGCAGCCCGGTGGACCTCATCGGCTGTGCGCTCGTCCGCGCTATTTCCATGTGCTTTCACGATGCAAATTCCTCCACGCCTGGCTCCCTCTCAAAGTTGTCTATTTATCTAGACAACTTAATAGTAGGGCCGTAAGATCAAGGGACAAGGCCTGCCGAGCGACGCGAAGGCCACTACTGGATGAACTTTCGGTAAACCGCCCAGGAGGACACCCGTGACCGAGCAAACACCCGCACGATCGAGCAGCGGATACACGGCTTGGCTGCTGATCGCCGAGGAACTGCGCGTCGAAATCGGAGACGGCCGGCTGCAGACAGGTGACCGCCTGCCAAGCGAGAATGCACTCGCCGAGCGCTTCAGCGTGAACAGGCATACTGCACGCCAGGCCATCTCGGCCTTGGCGGAGGATGGGCTGGTCGAGGCCCGACGCGGCAGCGGCACTTTCGTGACCGGTGAGGCTGTGCACTTGCACCGGATCGGCTTGCGCACGCGTCTGACACGCAGCCTCGCCGACGAGGGCAGCCCGTCGGGGCCGGGCCGCGTGCTGGAGAGCTCGATTGAGGATGCGCCGGCCGACATCGAGCGGCGGCTCAAGCTTCACAATGGCAGGGCGGTCCGGATCGAGAGCACTCGATCGACGGGCGCGCAGCAGGTCTCCTTGAGTACGCACTGGTTTGATGCCGAGCGGCTGCCGCACATCGCGGCGGCCTTTCGGCGCACAGGATCGGTGACGGCGGCGCTGCGTGAAAGCGGCATCAACGACTACGTGCGCGCGTCGACGGTCATTAGCGCCCGGCACGCCACGGCCTCGGAGGCGGCAGTGCTTTCACTCGGGCCCGGCGCGATCGTACTAGTGGCCGCGGCGCTCGACACCCTTCCCGACGGCACCCCGCTGCAGCGCGTCGTAACGCGCTTCCCTGCGCAGCGGGTGCGCCTGGACATCGAGCACCCCCGCGCGGACTGAGCACATGGGCGCAGCTGCTCCACAAGCAGCGTTCACGAGGACGCTCCAGGGCGGTCATCGCTGGTTATCGCGGTTGTTTACGGCGTGCTGGCGCGCAAATCGCGTTGGTGAAGCCTGCGAGGTGCTAGCGGCCTTGGGCCAGGGCCGGGCGCAACAAGCCCTCGGTGACGGCCTCGGCCGGGTCGGTGCCCAGGTGCACGATCTTGTTCTGTGCGTCTACATGAACCACTGCGGGCACAAAGTCGAGAGCCTCGGCCGTCGTCATTTGGGCGTAGGTCATTAAAATAACAAGGTCGCCAACACCCACCAGGTGTGCTGCCGCGCCATTGATGCCGATGACGCCCGAGTCGCGCTCGCCGGCAATCGTGTAGGTTTCCAGCCGGGCGCCGTTGGTGATGTCCACAATCGAGACAAGCTCACCGGGCAAAATATCGGCGGCGTCCAGCAGATCCGCGTCCACTGTCACCGAGCCAACGTAGTGCAGATCGGCATGGGTGACTGTTGCGCGGTGAATCTTGGATTTAAACATTGTTCGGATCATAACCCCATAAGTCTACCGCTCGCCGGCAGCCACGAACTGTGAGCTGCCTTGCTTCTGGCACTAAATGCGTGGCACTTCCGCCTCCCGCTACCTCCTGCTCAGGGGCGTGAGCTTGCGGCCCATGATGGCCCGGGTGAGTGCGTCGACAACCTCGGTGTTCGCCAGCGGGTTGCGGATCAATGTGAAGTCCACGTCCCCCACTGGCGGCAGGTCAAAGCGTTTCGTGATGATCTTCAGGTCTTCCGGAACCAGCGACGTCGGCATGACGGCAATCCCGATGCCCGCCCGCAAAGCCGCCAGGACCCCGCTGATTTGCTTGGTCGTGCAGGTGACCCGCCATGTGCGGCCGGCATCCTCCAAGGCATCCAGGGCAAGTTGGCGGCTCAGGCTCGGTGCCGGGTAAACAATCACCGGAACCGGCGCTCCCGATTCCAGCACCGTCTCCTCCATGCCCACCCACGCAAAGGTGTCCTGCTTGACGACTTCACCCTCCTGCGTGCCAGACACCCATTTCACAAACACGAGGTCCAGGGCCCCGGCTTTCAACCGGCGGTGCAGCTGGTCGCTCTGGCTGACTGTCAGCTCCAGGTTGATTTGCGGGTACAGCTGACGAAATTCACGCAAAATTCGGGGCAGTCCCGTGATGGCAAGGTCGTCGGCTGTGCCAAAACGCAGCCGGCCCCGCATGGCGGCACCGGAAAAGTATCGGGTGGCCACGTCGTTGGCAGCCAGAATGGTCCGGGCGAAACCTGCCATCGCATCACCATTGTCGGTCAGGCGCACGTCGCGGGTGTCGCGGGTGACAAGGACCCGGCCGGCTGCCTGTTCCAGCTTGCGCACATGTTGGCTGACTGTGGGCTGGCTGATGCCAAGGCGCTCGGCGGCCCGGGTGAAATTGCGGGTTGCAGCAAGTGCCACGAAGCTCTTGAGTTGAACGGGGTCAAAAATGGGTGCATCCGACACGGCTGAGCTCCTCTGAACCATTGCAAACCTCAATAGTACTTATAGGCACCATACCCTTTCGGCATATATCGGTGCAGCCTAGGCTTGAAAAGGTAAGCACATCCACCCTTCGAGTCCCAGGACCAAAGCGTTGACGCCCCCACCAGCACCGATGAATGCTGCCCTGACCGCCCCCATCAATCTAGTGACAACACGCCCTCCGTGGAGTCAAACCTTTTCCTCACTGAAAATCCGCAACTACCGCATCTTTGCCTCGGCCAACCTCCTTGCCGTCATTGCGGTGTGGATGCAGCGGGTGGCGCAGGACTGGATGGTGCTTGAGCTCTCAGGTTCCGTGACCGCCGTCGGAATTACAGTGTTTATGCAGTTCATCCCCTCCCTGGTCCTCATGCCGCTGGGCGGAATTATTGCCGACAGATATTCCAAGCGCTTGATCCTGATGATCAGCCAGGGCGCGGCCGGTGTGCTGGCTGCCATCATGGCCGTCCTGGCGCTGACGGGACATCTTCAGGTCTGGCACATTTACGTCATCGCCTTCGTCCTCGGCCTGGTTGTAGTGGCCGACCAGCCCGCACGCCAGGTTTTCGTCAACGAACTTGTGGGCCCGGCACAGCTGCGCAATGCCATCAGCCTGAACTCCTCCATTTTCCAAATGGGCGGCATGATCGGCCCGGCGGTCAGCGGCGTGCTGATCATGGCCGTTGGCGGCGGCTGGGCGTTCGCCACCAACGCCCTGGCCTGCATTGTCACTGTGCTTTCGCTGCTGTTGATCCGTAGCGGCGAGCTGGTGCGGATGCCGCCGGTCAAACGCGCCAAGGGCCAGCTCATGGAAGGCGTCCGCTACGCCTTGGGCAAGCCAACCATTTACTGGCCCGCAGCCATGGCGGCCGTTTTCGCCGTGTTCGGCCTGAGCCTGGCCGTGTTGATGGCCGCCTATGCCAACAACGTGTTCGACGTCGGTGCCGGAGGCTACGGCCTGCTGAACACTCTCGTTGCGCTCGGCGCCCTGTGCGGTGCGATTGCCTCCACCCGCATTGCCACCTTGCGGCTGCGCGGGGTCATGGCGGCCGCCGGTTCCTATGGCGTTGTGCTGCTCATTGCCTCGAGGGCGCCCAACATGGTCACCTTTGGTGCCGTCATGGTGGTGGCCGGATTCGCCTCACTGCTGTTCCTCACGAGCGCCAACCAGCTGGTGCAAATGTCGACGAACGTGTTGATCCGCGGACGCGTCATGAGTTTGTACATCATGGTCCTCATCGGCGGCCAGGCGCTGGGCGGTCCGCTCATGGGCTGGTTGGCCGAAAACTGGGGCGTGCAGTGGGCCATGCTGGTTGCCGGCGGCATGCCGGTGCTGGCGGCCGCGGTGTTTGGCCTGACCCTGGCCCGGCGCGGCCAGCTGACACTGCGCCTGAATCTGCGCAGCCTCAGCAAGCCCGTGTTCATCGTGTCGAAGGCCGGTTAAACTACAGTCTGCCGCTGCCCGGCGGGCCCAGAAAATTGTGAAGTTCCTCCGCCACGGCGCCAAGGTCCCGCAGTTCACATTCCCAGACCGTGAACGCGGTCCATCCCAGGGCGGCCAAACCGGCCAGCGCCTGGCCGTCCCGTTCAACAGTCCTCGTTCGCTTGGCATCCCAAAAGTCGGCATTCGTGGCGGGTTTGTGTGTGCCGTTGGGGCAGCTGTGTGAATGCCAGAAACAGCCGTTGACAAAAATGGCCTGGCGCCGGCCGCGGAAGACCAGGTCAGGCGTGCCGGGCAGGTCCGATGCCTGCAGCCGGTACCTGTAGCCCTCGGCAAACAGCAGCCGGCGGACTAGCATTTCCGGCTTTGTATCCTTGCTGCGGATGCGTGACATGACGCGGTGGCGTTGGGCCTTGGTCAGTGAATCAACCATGCGCCCATGCTACGCGCGGACACTGTGCAGGGGGCAACCCCAGCCGACTCCGCCACGAGTGGCGGGGCCGGCTGGGCAGCTTAGGCGGTCCGGCGCTTAAGCAACATCGAGCGGCAGGTGCGGGTAGCTTTCCTGACGCCGCTGGAACTCCAGGATGGCCGGGTTGACGATGACGCCGTCGGATATTTCAACGGCGCGCTGGATGGTGTCATATTCGGCCCAGGTGTCTGGGCCTGCCAGCACCGGTTCGATGAACGGCATCAGTGCCTCGCTGATTTCCCAGGTGGCGGAATTCCACAGGTAGCTGGGGCTGTGGTCGACAGCGTAGTAATTGATGTGGTTCCCCACCGTGAACATGGGGTCGACGAACGTTGTGCTGCGGGCCCAGCTGAAGCCCATGCCCTCGTCGCAGGAGACATCAACAATCAGGCTGCCGGGGCGGAACGCGTCGAGATCCGATTCGGTCAGGTACGTCATGGGCGCATTGGGATCCTGCAGGGTGCAGTTCACGACGATGTCAGCCTGCGCCAGGAACTCACCCAACGGCACGTCCCCATTCTCAACCATGACAAAACCGGCGTACGGTGCTTCAGGTGCAAAATCAAACTGCACCATTTCGACCGAATGGATCGGTGCGGCGACGGCTGCCACACTGCGGCTGGTCAATACCTGCACGTCGTAGATGCCCAATGCCTTCAATGCCGTCACGGCACCGCGGGCAGTGGCGCCAAAGCCAATGACGACGGCACTCATGCGGCGTCCGTAGTCGCCTGTTGAACCCGTGAGTGCCAGCGAGTGCATTACCGAGGAGTAGCCGGCGAGTTCGTTGTTCTTGTGGAATACGTGCAGCCCAAACCCGCCGTCGGGGGCCCAATGGTTCATGACCTCAAAGGCGATCAACGTCAGCTTCTTGTCGATGGCCAGCTGGGTGATGGCACGGTCCTGGACGCAGTGCGGCCATCCCCACAGGACTTGCCCGTCCTTCATGTCAGCCAGATCCGAGGCCTGCGGCTTGGGCAAAAGCAGCACGTCCGACTCCGCAATGACGTCCTCGCGGGAGGCGACCGAGCCCACCAAGGTGGCCAGCACGTCGTCGGACATCCCAAAGCGGGTGCCGTACCCTTCCTCAACCACCATCCGGGCGAGGATCTCAGGCTCTATCCGGGAAAAATGCTCCGGGTGGATGGGTGCACGCCGCTCATCGGGCTTGCTGGATTGGCCCAAAACGCCGAGTCGCAGCCCGGTCCTTGCGGCACTCATTTCTTCTTTGCGGGCGCGGGTTTGTCCGCAATGGTTGCTGCGGTATCGCCGGCGCGTTTGTCGGCGCGCTTTTCCTTGATGGACTTGCTTGACTTCTTCGATGCGGTTTGCCGTGGTGATTTGTCGCCCATGTCAGCTCCCTAAGGTGGGGCCAAAGTGGCCCCGTAGCCTGACCCTACACTCAATGACCTTGCCGTCGGAACGACTGGGTCACACGGCAGGCCCCTGATTCCGGCCCGGAATTCCGTTCAATTCGGAATAAAATGGTTCACCTCCAGCCCGTTTTGGGAGCCTTGAAACTGGTACGATGTCGCTCACTTCGTGAATATTGCCGATGCAATTTGACTGTTGGGGGAGTGCGTGAAAGCAAACTGGATATTAGTGCCTGTGCTGGTTGTGCTGGCTTTGTCGGGGTGCACCTCGGCAGGCGACGACCCGGGAAAAACGGCGGGGGAGAGCCCGCCGGCGTCAGCCTCAGATGCGCCTGGCACATCGGGCACTGGTGCACCAACGGAGGTTGCGCCACCACCGGCCAGTCCCAGCAACGCTGGTGCAAACGAGGACTTGGTGGACGTCAAATGCACGAAGGACAGTGACGGCTCCTGGTCCTTTGAAGGAGACATCAAAAATTCCAGCGCAAGCCTGAAAACCTACACGGTGGCAATAGCCGTCACCGTTGGAACTGCAGTCAAGGGCCATTCGCTGCTTACCCAGGAAGTTCAGGCGGACAGCGTTCAGCACGTTTCCGCCCCGGACTTTGCAGTGGCAAACGATGCTGGCGCAGTATGCGAGCCAGTCGCTTCGGTCGAGGGATTGAGTTCATGAAGAAACAAATCTTTGCCAGCGCACTCATGGTGACTTTGCTCGGGGTGTTCTTTACTGCTCCGCCTTCCGTTGCCGCTGAACCGACTCCTGTCGTTGAAACGGTTCCCGGTGTTGAAACGCCAGGCGAGGTTTCGGAGGGGCCGGTGCAGAACGCACCTCCTGAAATCAGCGCTGCAACAACTGCGCCTGTCGTTGCAGCGGAGCCAACTGGTTCTCCAACGGCTACTTCGCCAGGGGCTACGTCGCCAGCCACTACTTCGCCAGCGGCGCCGGCCACTTCCCAGCCGACTCACCCGGAGACAGCTGCGCCGGGTGAGTCTGCTGAGCCCGCTGCACCTGTTCCGGCGCCGGTGGTATCTGAGTCGGCAATTCCGGTCCCGTCAGCTGCTCCGGTGACAACGGCACCTGTCGTGACTGCGGAGCCCACTGTTCCCACTGTTCCCGCTGCACCTGCTGCTTCCAAACCGGCGGCCCCGAAGCCCCTCGTGGCTCCGGAAACCAAAAACGCGACAGCGTCCGCAGCGATTGCAGTGACTGGCGTTTTCAAGACCCGGTGGAACTCACTGGGTGGCGCCAACGGGGTGCTTGGTGCACCACGGGCCAAGCAGGTTTCCAATTCCGTCTACTCTTATCAGGAATTCACCGGCGGGTTCATTTTTAGCTCGTCGAAATACGGGGTTCACCACATCATCAAGTCCAGTGCCATTGGGCAGCTCTGGTATGCCGGGGGCAAGACGTCCTCCGCCGGATTCGGGTATGCGATTTCCGACAACATCTCCTCGGCCGACGGAACGTACCAGAAATTCTCAAACAGCAAATGGATCTTCACCACAAAATTCTCGGTGAAGGTCAACGGTGCAGTCGGCAGTAAATGGGTTTCCAAGGGTGGCATCAAGGCCATGGGCGCACCTGTCGGTGCAGAGGTTTGCGGGGCGCGGGACGGTGGTTGTTACCAAGTTTTCAGGAAGGGCACCATCTTCTGGTCCGCCAAGTCCGGTTCGCACGTCTCGCACGGTGGAATTCTCAGCCGCTACAACACCAATGGCGCCTTGGGCGGCCGCTACGGATACCCCACCGGCACGGAAACGTGTGGGCTGGTTCAAAATGGTTGCTACCAAAACTTTCAGAACGGACTAATTTTGTGGAGTCCTTCCACGGGGGCCCATGGAGTTCTGACAGGTGCCATTCGATCCCACTACGGCCGGACAGGCACTGCCAATGGATTCCTGCTGTATCCAACCAGTGAAGAAATTTGTTGGCAGAGGGGATCAGGCTGTTACCAGAACTATAAAGGTGGAACCGCGTACTGGTCCCCGGCATCGGGCACCAGCTCGATCCACAAGGGGAAGCTTTCCGATGGCTATGCGCGCCGCGGAGGGATCAGCGGAAGTCTCGGCTACCCCTTGGCGCAGCAGGTCTGCGGCCAACCCAACGGCGGCTGCTACCAGGTATTCCAGGGTGGCCGGCTTTGGGCCAGTTACGGCCACCCCCGTGCCTACAAGACTGCCGGCGGCATCAGTGCCAGCTACACGGCAAAGGGCGGTCCGCGCAGTTTCCTTGGCTACCCCATATCGGATGAGACATGCTCCGGCGGACAGTGTGTACAGACCTTCGTGGGCGGCCATGTTGGCTGGGGTTGGGGCGCCCAGGGTTATTACCACATGTCAGAATGCCAGAATCTTAACAACGGCAAGTCCCGCTACGGGGCCGGTGGTTCCAAGCACGTGCTGTTGACGTTTACCGAGACGTATCGGCAGTCATACGCCACCAACACGTATTGCAAGAACGTCGCAGGAACATACGTAACGGAGTGGCGAACTGACGGGTACGTCGGGGCTGCAGGATTCAAGGGTCCGGGAGAGGCCTCCGGTCCCACCCGCAACCTGTTCTCGCCCTCGGGCTCGTTCACGGTATCCGAAGCATTCGGCCTGAGCAATCCCGGCACGGCGCTTCCCTACCGCACCTTGAACCCGCGTTCCCGCTGGGGTGGCAATCCGTACACCTCCACCTACAACAAGTACTTTGAGTCCGATTCCTGGGTGGGGTGGGACGAGAACATGTGGTACTTCGCAACGCGAGCGGCCCACGACTACGAGCAGGGCGTTGTCATCGACTACAACCGTCCGAACATTGTCCAGGACGCGGGGTTTGCCATCTTCCTGCACCAGAACAAGGTTCCCACGGCAGGGTGCATCTCTCTGGACAACTGGGCGGTGGTTGACTACGTCAGGAAGTCAGTACCCGGCGACAGGGTGATCATGGGCGTCAAGTCGGCCATTTTCAGATAGCTAGTTCCCAGGCCAAATAAATAAAAACACCCCGGTCGGAAGACCGGGGTGTTTTTATGTCCCACTTGACGTGGGAACGATGTCTCGAGACATCACATGCGAGCGGGCGACGGGAATCGAACCCGCGTATCGAGCTTGGGAAGCTAGCGCTCTACCATTGAGCTACGCCCGCATCGGAACGCCTGCAGCGAGCCGCTGCAATGTTCCGATATCGATTCTAGCCGGTGCGCATGGGTGCTTATGACCACCGACACGCAACGGCCCGCACCCCATTGCACGGCCCCGCGGCGGCGGCAGGACCCCGAAAACCGGACAGAATGAAACAGTGCGCAGCAGGTCAGCCAATAATGGAGGCTTTTACTGCGGCGAACTCGGCGTCATTGAGGGCGCCGGATGCATGCAGGGCGGCAAGGCGCTCGAGATTGCTGAGCAAGTCCCCGGTCGGAGCAGCGGCTACCGGAGCGGCTGCCACGGGTGCGGCGGCGACCGGGGCGGCCTCGGGAACGGGAAGCATCTGCGCCTGCTGGGCCAGCATCTGTTGCTCAGCGGCCTGTTGTGCCGCGGCCTGCTGGTTCGCGGACTTGGCATTGACAGCATTGCTGGCAGCCGTAGCCGTGCCCGCAATGACAGCGGTGCGGGCAGCAGTTCCTAAGAGCGAGGTACGTCGATTGCGTCTGCCAAAAGCCATGGTGATCTCCTTGAATAAGTGCCGTCCAGGCGACCGGACCGCGGGTAATTCAATCTTACGGTGGCACCGCAAAGCCCAATGCGCAAAACACAAGCCGCACCGCAAACGTTCGTGACGCCGTCGTACTTCTGCAATGGCGACATCCAGGATGTTGGCGGCGCACCCCCATGCCCCGGCTAGATGGCAGGTTCTGCTTTCTTCCCCTGCAGCAGGCGCACCAGCGGTTCCACATAACGTGCGGCGACGGGGCCGCTGACGGCCATGATGAGAACATATGTGGTGGCCAGGGCTGCCAGCTCGCCCGGGACTGCCCCGGAGGCCACCGCCAGCCCGGCGATGACGATGGAGAATTCGCCGCGGGCAATCAAGGCGGCACCGGCGCGGGCACGCCCGGGCACCCCAATGCCCTGTTGTCTGGCCGCCCACCACCCGGTTGCCACCTTGGTGATCGTGGTGACAAGGGCAAGCAGGAGGGCCACGCCGAGCACGGGCGGGATGCTGCGGGGATCGGTGTTGAGGCCGAAAAGCACGAAGAACATGGCGGCGAAAAGGTCGCGCAGGGGTTCCAGGACGCGCGTGGCGTTCTCCGCCGTGCCGCCCGAAATGGCGATGCCCAGCAGGAACGCACCGACGGCCGCAGAGACCTGAAGTGCCGAGGCGACCCCTGCCACCAGCAGTGCGGCGCCGAGCAGTTTGAGCAGGAACGACTCCCTGTCGGGGCTGTCCAAAACGTTGGAGACCATGTGCCCGTAGCGCAGCGCACCCAGCAACACCAGGGTGATCACGGCCAGGGAAATTCCGACGGCGGTCAACCCGCCAAGGAACGACACCCCGGCCAAAACGGCTGTGAGGATGGGCAGGTACGCTGCCATGGCCAGGTCCTCAATCACCAGGATGGCCAAAATGACGGGTGTTTCACGGTTGCCCAGCCGGCCAAGATCGGCAAGGACCTTGGCAATGATGCCTGACGAGGAACTGTAGGTGATGCCCGCCATGACGAGTGCGCCGACGGGACCCCAGCCCAGGATCAAGGCCACGGCCACACCGGGGAGCATGTTGAGCACCAGGTCGAGCAGCCCTGCCATCCAGGACTGCTTCAAGCCGGTGACAAGCTCCTTGGCCGTATATTCCAAACCCAGCATCAGCAGGAGCAGGATGACACCAATTTCGCTGGCTATGTGCGCGAAACCGTCGATGCCGCCAAGGTTGACAAGGCCGCCCTGGCCGAAGGCCAGGCCGCCCAACAGGTAAAGCGGCACCGGGGACATGCCAATTCGTCCAGCCAAACGACCCAAAAAACCGAGCCCGAAAAAGACGATGCCGAGCTGGATGAGCGAGAGGGTCGTTGGATCCACTACGTGGCTACAATCGTGACTGCAAAATGAGTGCGGCTTCCGCCAGCCCATCGTCAGTGCCCACGATGACAACCATGTCGCCGGTGAGCAGGATTTCGTCGGGACGCGGCGAACCAATCACATCGCCGTCGCGCAGCAATGCCACAATTGAGGCGCCCGTAAGGGTGCGCATCTGGGTGTCGCCCAGGGTGCGCCCGGCATAGGCGGAGCCCTTGCGGATCATGATTTGGTGGGTGGTGACGCCGGAAACTTCTTCCTGCTCCGCGCTGAGCTGGGCAATCAGCTGGGCCGAACCCAGCAATGTTCCCAGGGCTGCGGCCTCTTCGGCACTAAGCGGAATGGACGCGGCACACGCATCCGGGTCATCGACCCGCGACAGGATCAACTCGGTGTGGCCGTCACGGTGGGTCACAACACCAACGCGCCTTCCGGTGGCAAGGCGCAGTTCCCTGCGCACACCAATGCCTGGAAGAGCGGTCTCTTCAATGTTCATGGTTCCTACTTTAGCTGTGCAATGTACAAGCTGCTCCTGTACACAACGCCGGGAGAGGCAAAAATAATCCCCAATCCGCCCGAAAGTTCCGGGCCGGGACCGCACACGCAGACCGGGCTGCAGAGCTTGTGCAGGCAAGTGCGCTATTTTTAGAGGGTGCTGATCTCTGACCGCGACATACGTGCCGAAATTGACGCCAAGCGCATTGTCTTGGACCCCTATGACCCTGCCATGGTGCAGCCCTCCAGTGTGGATGTGCGCATCGACAGGTTTTTCCGGCTTTTCGACAACCACCGCTACGCCCACATCGACCCGGCCGAGGAACAGCCCGACCTGACCCGCATGGTCGAGGTCGATCCCAACGAGCCATTCATCCTGCACCCGGGCGAATTTGCGCTGAGTTCAACCTATGAAACCGTCACACTGCCCGACGACGTCGCCGCACGCCTTGAGGGCAAGTCGTCCCTGGGCCGGCTGGGCCTGCTCACGCACTCGACGGCAGGGTTCATCGACCCGGGCTTCTCCGGCCACATCACCTTGGAGCTTTCCAATGTGGCGACGCTGCCGATCAAACTGTGGCCCGGCATGAAGATCGGCCAGCTGTGCTTCTTCCAGTTGTCCTCCCCGGCCGAAAACCCCTACGGCACCGGACCGTACCAGAACCGCTACCAGGGCCAGCGCGGTCCGACGGCGTCACGGTCCTTCCAGAATTTCCACCGGACGAAGATCTAGCTCCCAAACTTTGGGCCTCTGCGCGACCCGTGGGATATGGCGCCATATCCCACGGGTCGCAGTGCGTTTTGGGGTGGCTAGGCGTTGACGCCGTGCGGCGGAGCCTTGACAGGCAAAAGCAGCAGCAGTCCCACCAGCAGGACCGCCAAGATGCCGATGATCCCCCACCGCTGGGCGCCAAAGATCAGGATCGAGTAGCCAAAGAGCTGTGGGGCCAGGAACGAAACGGCGCGGCCGGTGGTGGCGTAGAGGCCGAACAATTCCCCTTCCTGTCCCTCGGGCGCCAGCCGTCCCATGAACGTCCGGGCCGATGACTGGGCGGGGCCCACGAACAAGCACAGGATCAGCCCAAAGACCCAGAACGCGTTCTTGCCGTCCAGGAACAGCAGGGCGCCGCCGGAGATCAGCAGGCCAAGCAGGGATGTGACGATGACGGCCTTGGGGCCAAACTTGTCGTCAAAGAAGCCGGCCGAGAGTGCCCCGACGGCGGCCACAACATTCCCGGCAATGGCGAAGATGAGCACATCGCCCGTCTTGAAGCCGAAGGAACCGACAGCCAGCACGGCGCCAAAAGTGAAGATCGCGGCGAGGCCGTCGCGGAAGATGGCGCTGGAAATCAGGAAGTACACGGTGTGCCGATCGGCCTTCCACAGCAGGACAATCGTCCACCACAGCTCCTTGTAGGACTGGAAGAACCCCACTTTGGGCATATCCGGATCGGGCTTGGTTTCGGGGATGGCAAACAACACCGGAATGGAAAACACCAGGATCCACAGCGCGGAGAAAAGGGCCACGACCCGGTAGGTCATGCCGTCGGCGCTCGTAATGCCGAAGACGCCAACATCGGGTTTGATCAGTGCGAAGTAAACAATGACCAGGGCCACGATGCCGCCCAGGTAGCCGGCGGCCCAGCCGAAGCCGCTGATCTTGCCAATGGTCCTTTTGGTGGAGATCTGCAGCAGCATGGCGTTGTAGTTCACGCCGGCGATCTCAAAGAAGACGTGCCCGGCGGCGATCAGCATGCAGCCAAAGAGCAGGTACGACTCGTGCGGCTGGACAAAGAAGCAGGCGGCCGTCAGCACCACGACCACGAGCGTGTTGACACCCAGCCACAGCTTTCGCCGTCCGCTGTGGTCGGTCCGCTGGCCGGCCACGGGGGCCAGCAGCGCGATGGCAAAACCTGAGATGGACATGGCAAAGGCGAGCGTTGCCGTGGCCACGTCGGCTCCACCAAACTTGTCGCCCGTCAGGTACAGCGCCGTGAAGATGAACGTGGTCATGACGGCGTTGAACGCCGCACCGCCCCAATCCCATAACGACCACGCAACAATTTGCCACGTTGTCCCGTGCGATTCGGTCGCGGCGGCGGGTGGGGAGGCGGCCGCTGGTGGGTACTCAGTCATAGGGCACATGCTAGCGGCAGCAACTGTCCCAAAGGCCCAAGCCGGGTGAATTTTACGTGGCGGTGGCGTGGCGGGGTGACAACTTCAATGCCCTTTCAACGCCCTTGAAGGACATTTACGGCTGCTCCGGGTTGATAGGGTGGAAGGGTCGGGAACCGACTTTTCCCCCGTGATTCGCTCATTTTAAGCCCGAAACATGTGGAGTCTTTAGTGTTGTTTGTCCTTTGTGCGCACTTCATTGTTGCCATCATCGCGCCTATTTTGTTTTCCCGATGGGGCCGGTCGGCGTTTTATGTTCTCGCCGCAGTCCCCGGAATCAGCTTCATTTGGCTGGTGGCGCAATACCAGAACGTGTATTCGGACACACTTCCCAGCCCGGCACTGGACATCCCCTGGGTGCCGGTCCTGGACCTGAATCTTTCCTTCCGCATGGATCAGCTGTCCTGGCTGTTGTGCCTGCTGGTGCTTGGCGTCGGGGCGCTGGTGCTGGCGTACTGCGCCCGGTATTTCAAGACGAACGACGCCGGACTGGGCGGCTTTGGTGCCCAGCTGCTGGCGTTCGCCGGGGCCATGTTTGGTCTGGTGACGGCCGACAACCTGATTCTTTTGTTTGTTTTCTGGGAATTGACGACAGTCCTTTCCTACCTCTTGATCGGGTATGCCCGCACCCGCATCGCCGCCAGGCGCGCAGCCCTGCAGGCGTTGATCGTCACCACCTTTGGCGGCCTCGCCATGCTGGTGGGCTTGATCATGGTGGGCGAGAGTGCCGGCACCTACAGCATTTCCGGGGTGCTGGCGAAGGCCCCGGAGCTCATGGCGGCTGCGGGCGGGCCGCGGATGGTGCTGGACATTGGCATCGCCTTGATGCTCGTTGGTGCCGTCACGAAGTCGGCATTGCTGCCCTTCCATTTCTGGCTCCCCGGCGCCATGGCCGCACCCACCCCCGTCAGCGCCTACCTGCATGCTGCGGCCATGGTGAAGGCCGGCATCTACCTGATAGCCCGCCTGGCGCCAGGGTTTTCCGACACCGAATACTGGCAGGCCATGATTGTTGTCCTGGGCTTGGGCACCATGCTGCTTGGCGGTTGGCGGGCATTGCGCCAAGTCGACCTCAAGCTCATCCTCGCCTACGGCACAGTTAGCCAGCTCGGCTTTATCACCCTGGTGGTTGGTTTGGGCAGCCGGGAAGCTGCCATGGCGGGCATGGCCATGGTGCTTGCCCACGGGTTGTTCAAGGCGTCGTTGTTCCTGGTGGTGGGCATTATTGACCACCAAAGCGGCACCCGTGACATCCGGGAACTTTCGGGCGTCTTCAGGTCCGCCCCAAAATTGGGAATTGTTGCCTTGATTGGTGCTGCATCCATGGCCGGGCTGCCGCCAATGGCCGGGTTCGTCGCCAAGGAGGGCATTTTCCAGGCCTTCATCGCCTCAGCCATTTACGGCCCTGCCGGCCCCATTGTTGGGTGGACAGTCCTGACGGGCATGGTCATTGGATCGATCCTGACCTTTGCCTACAGTGCCCGGTTCATGTGGGGCGGTTTCGCCACCAAGTCCAAGGGCATGTCCACGGTGTTTAAGCCGATTGGCTGGCCGTTCCTGGCGGCCCCGGCACTGCTGAGCGCACTGACGCTGGCATACGGGTTGTTCCCGCACATTGTCGACACGTGGGTGCAGCCGTACAGCGCGCAGTTCCCCGCCAACGACCCCGACGGCATGCATTTGCTGCTGTGGCATGGTTTCACGCCCGCGCTGGGGCTCAGCGCCATCGTGGTTGCTGCCGGTGTTTGCCTGTTCCTGCTGCGAGCAAAACTGGAGGCTTTGCAGGCCAAGGTTCCGGCCGTCATGGACTTTGAACGCGCTTACAGGCAGTCCATCGTAGTGCTGGACGTCGTGGCCATTTGGGTCACCGGCCGCACACAGCGAGGTTCCCTGTTCTTTTATCTTGCGGTTATTTTGACCACGGCCATTGCGTCCGTGCTGACAGTTTTGTTCCTGACGGATCAAAACTGGACCGAAGCCATCTACCTGGTGGACCGGGGCTCGCCCTTCCAAATGGTTGCCGGCGCCGGCATTGTCATCGGTGCGATTGCTGCGGCCAGGGCCAGCAAGCGCTTCATGGCCGTGCTCATGGTCTCCGTCACCGGATACGGCATTGCCTTGATCTTTGCGTTGCAGGGGGCCCCGGACCTTGCCCTGACCCAGATGCTGGTCGAAACCATTGTCCTGGTGGCCTTCGTATTGGCCATGCGCTCTCTGCCGGCAAGCCTGCTGGAACGGAAAGCAGGCAGTCACCGCGCCGTGCGGCTGATCATTGCCATCGCCTTCGGCGTCATCATGGTGGTGGTCGCCATCCTGGCAATGGGCTCGCGGATCCACGACCCCGTCAGCCTAAGTATGCCAAAAATGGCATACGAAGGTGGTGGCGGCCTCAATGTTGTCAACGTGACGCTGGTGGACATCCGCGCCTGGGACACCTTTGGCGAAATATCGGTTCTGGCGATGGCTGCCACCGGTGTCGCCAGCTTGATCTTTGTCCGCGGACACGGCCGGCGGCTGCCACGCGCCGAGACGGTGGCAACCGGCAGCATTGGCAAACTGCAGCGGAACGGCTTCCAGCCAACACTCCAGGTTGCCAAGAGGTTTACCGCCTCGGCCAGCAACCCCTGGCTGGTGGCCGGGCGCACACTGGCCCCGGAGCGGCGCTCCATCATTATTGAGGTGGTGACACGGCTGGTCTTCCACAGCATCATCATCATTTCCATCTATCTCCTGCTCGCAGGCCACAACGGCACGGGCGGTGGTTTTGCCGGGGGACTGGTGGCAGGTTTGGCCCTGACCATCCGCTACCTGGCCGGGGGCCGTTTTGAACTGGCCGAGGCCACCCGGATTTCGGCAGGCACCATGTTGGGCCTGGGGCTCGCGATGGCCACCCTGACTGGTCTCATGCCGTTGTTCGTTGGCGGCGAGGTCTTCCAAAGCGCAATCATCGCCTTCGAGCTGCCCATCTTCGGGCACGTGAAATTCGTGACGTCCACACTCTTTGACATCGGCGTCTACCTTGTGGTGGTTGGTTTGGTCATTGATGTGCTGCGCAGCCTGGGTTCAGAGATCGACAGGCACGAAGAGGTCGGGATGACAGGCATTGAATTGTTCGAGGACGACGAGCCGATGGAGTCCGTGCGATGAGCGTGAACCTCACCCTGCTGCTCGTCATGGGTGTGCTGTATGCGGTTGGAATTTATCTCCTGCTTGAACGCAGCCTGACCCGGGTCCTGCTGGGCTTGATGCTGCTGACCAACGCCACGAACCTGCTCTTGCTGACAACCGGCGGCTATGCAGGTCTGGCGCCGATCTTCAACAAGGACATTCCGCCCGGGGAATTCAATGATCCGCTGCCGCAGGCCTTCATCCTGACGTCCATCGTGATCTCCTTCGCGGTGACGGCGTTCATGCTCAGCTTGATCTACCGCTCCTGGCTGCTGAGCCGGGCAGACCATATCCAGGTGGACAGGGAAGATATCCGCGTTGCCAAGCAGGCCGTGTACGACGACGAGGAAGATTCAGAGATTGCCATTGAAGTCTCCGACTTCCACGAGAACAACCAGTCACCGGAGAAGCGTGAAACCGTGCCGGGGATTGGACCCAAAAAAGTCGTGCCGGCCCCAGCGGCGGCAGGACCCGAAGAAAAAGTGCACCCTGTGACGCCTGGGAAGGACAAGGAATGAACGTTGCCAGCATGGCTCCGCTCGCGGTAGTACTGCCTTTCCTTGGTGCCGCCTTGGCTTTTGTCTTGATCAAGCACCCGCGTGCCCAGCGCCGCGTCAGCCTGGGCACCATCAGCATCACACTGCTGCTTGAGGTATGGCTCCTGGCCAGTGTCTGGACCACCGGACCCATCGCCGTGCAGTTGGGCGGCTGGGCGCCTCCCTTCGGCATTGTCATGGTTGCCGATCAATTTGCGGCCCTGCTGCTGGTGATCTCCTCCGCCGTGAGCCTGGCAGTTCTTGCCTATGCATCAGGCCAGGGTGCTGCCGACGGTGAAGAGGACGGCCCGGTTTCCGTCTTCCACCCCACCTACCTGATCCTGATGGCGGGTGTCTCCAACGCCTTCCTGGCGGGGGACCTCTTCAACCTGTATGTGGGCTTCGAAATCCTGCTCACCGCCAGTTATGTGCTGATGACCCTTGGCGGCACGGGCTCACGGGTGCGCGCGGGCATCACGTATGTGGTTGTCAGCGTGGTGTCGTCCATGCTGTTCCTCGTGGCCATCGCCATGGTCTACGGCGCCACCGGAACTGTCACCCTGGCCGACTTGGCAGTGAAGCTCGGGGAACTGGATTCCGGCACCCAACAGCTTTTGCATGTGCTCCTGCTCGTGGCCTTTGGCATCAAGGCGGCAGTCTTCCCGCTGTCCTTCTGGCTCCCCGACTCCTACCCCACGGCGCCGGCGCCGGTGACCGCGGTTTTTGCCGGGTTGCTGACCAAGGTGGGTGTCTACGCCATCATCCGCACGGAGACGCTGCTGTTCCCCTCGGACGACTTCAACTCCGTGCTGCTCATCGTGGCCCTGCTCACCATGATGGTGGGAATCCTTGGGGCCGTGGCCCAGACCGACATCAAGCGCATGCTCTCCTTCACCTTGGTGAGCCATATCGGGTACATGATCTTCGGCGTCGGGCTTTCATCGGTGATTGGACTGGCCGCCACAATTTTTTACGTCATCCACCACATCACCATCCAAACAAGCCTGTTCATGGTGACCGGACTGATTGAGCGCCGCGGCGGGACCTCTTCCATCAGCCGCCTCGGCGGACTGGCAAAACTTTCACCCATCCTGGCCGTGCTGTATTTCATCCCTGCCATGAATCTCGCCGGCATCCCGCCGTTCTCCGGGTTCCTGGGCAAGCTGGGACTGTTGCAGGCAGGCGTTGCCGACGGTTCGCCGCTGGCGTACACCCTCGTCGTCGGCGGTGTGGCGGCAAGCCTGCTCACACTGTTGGTGATGGCCAGGGTCTGGAACCGCGCGTTTTGGCGCAGCACCGTCGACGCCGAAGATCCAGAACCCGTGCTGCTCGCCACCGCCCCCGATGCCTCCGGCGAGCCGAGCATGCGAGCCCTGCGCACAAGCAAGCATGTGGACGCGGTGGAGGGGCGTTTTTCAGGTGACAACGAGATCCCGATCCTGCCCAAGATGATGGTTTATTCAACCATGGGACTGGTGGTGCTCGGTGTGGCCATGACGGTGTTTGCGGGCCCGCTCATGGACCTGAGCCAGGAGGCGGCAACCAGCATGTTGGACCGCGTTCCGTACATTGAGGCCGTTCTCGGCGTTGGGGCGGCAAACCGATGAGCCAGACACCACGGACGAAACGCAGGGCAACTTTTCGGCAAAAACTGCCACTGCTTGTTTGGCTGGTGCTCGTCTGGGGCGCCCTCTGGCAGGATTTCAGCCCCGGCAACCTGCTTTTTGGTGCGTTGATCTCCCTGGCGGTCTCGCATGCGTTTTACCTTCCGCCCATTGAACTCAGCGGACGGTTCAACGTTTTGCGCGCCGTGACGTTCATGTTCTGGTTCATCAAACAAGTCACCATTGCCAGTTTCCAGGTGTTGTACTGGTCCATTGCGAAAGGGCCGAACATCCGCAATGCGGTCTTGGCGGTGCCGTTGCGCAGCCCGTCGGACTTCATGATGACGGCGGTTGGCCATGTGCTTTCCCTGATTCCCGGCTCGCTGGTGGTTGAGGTGGACAGGGGATCGGCAACCCTTTATGTGCATGCCATGAACGCGCCCACCACGGCGAGTGTGGAAAAGGTCCGCGCGGACATCCAAGGCTTTGAGGCCAGGTTGATCCGCGTCATGGGGACCCGGGCCGAGCTGGCGGCAGTGAAATCCGAACACGAGGGTGCGCCCATGGTGACCCACGCGTCAACCGGCGCTGGCCGTGCCAGCCGCGCCGGGTCCGCCGGCACTCCAACCACCGGGGAGGTGCTGTAACAGCCATGAATACTGTTGTCATTATTGTTGTCGGGCTGCTCACGCTCGCTTCAGCGGGGACCATTTATCGGATTGCCAAGGGCCCGTCGCTGCTTGACCGCGTGATCGCGGCCGATGTTTTGCTGGCCATCTTTGGTGCGGCCTTGGCCACGGAAATGGCCGTGAACAAACACGCCGACAATTTGGCGCTGCTGGTGGTCCTGACGGTGATTGGCTTCATCGGCTCAGTCACGGTGGCCCGCTTCGTCGCGCATAAGAAGGAGGACGTATGAATGCCTTCCTGGACGTTTTGGCGGCCATCTGCCTGTTGCTGGGTGCCTCGATGAGCCTCGCAGCGGCCATTGGGCTGCTGCGCTTTCCAGACCTCATGAGCCGCATGCACGCAGCCACGAAACCGCAGGTGTTGGGCCTGCTGCTGATGCTCACGGCCATGGGGCTGCAGCTGCGTGTCTGGTCTCTGGTGCCCATTTTGCTGATTGCCTGGCTGTTCCAGCTGCTGACCGTTCCAGTTTCTGCACACATGGTGGGCAGGGCCGGGTACCGCACCAAGCACCGCCGCCCGGAACTGCTCAGCGTGGACGAACTGGACCAGGTCGTGGCCGCCGTCATCGAAGACGACACCAAGAGCTAGCCCGGCCCGCCCGTGGGCATGGGAGCGCAAAAAAGGCGCCATTCGCCGTCATTCACGACGGCGGATGGCGCCTTTTTCGTGCGGGCTCAGACCTCTTCGGGGTGCTTGTTGAAGCGGGCAATGGCCTTCTGTGTGGTGCGCTGGGCCAACGTCTGGATGATGGCCGCCACGACAGAGGAGACCAGCGCAAAAGTCAGTGCGGAACGGAGACTGTTCTCCAGATCCGCACCATCCTTCGGCGGCTTGTTGCCGGTGCTTTTCTCCCAGGCAGTGTCCACGAGCTTGCTGGCCGCAAAACCAGCCCCGAGGCTTATCCCTGTTCCGAGCAGTTTGAAGACGATGTTCATGAAGTACTCCTGAATTCTGTGGCCGGACAATTGCGGGAATAACCCTACTGCCAGCCTAACGCCTTGCACCGGCTGCCGGAGGGTGGGGCAACCGTGGAAACACACCCATCATGAGGCACGCACCCCATTTCGCGAGCACTTTAATTCACTCGCGTCGTCCCCTCGACAAGCCGGATGCATGGGTGGACCATGGAAAGTGCGCGCTTGTTTGCGGTCCTTTGCATCTGTGGCAGCTGTGAACATGCCGTAGTTTGCAGTCGCCGTCCACAAAATGGTGGAACGTGGCGCCCCGGACCTGGAGCTCAGGTGGTCCGGCGTGCAACCGGCCACCCTGTCATGGCAGGGTGGCAGAGCTGGCCCCTTTTGAGGGGAGGGACCCATCTCGTGCGGATGCCTGACCAGGCGGCCGCACCTTTCGAGAAGGGAACGACCCATGAGGCGTCGTTTAGAAAATCATCGCCTGCAGCGCATTTCATCACGCAGGGTTCCGATGCTCGTTGCAGCAATTTTGGCGCTGCTGATGCCGCTGGCCCTTTCAGGACCGGCAGTTGCCAACTCCGGCGGAGGCTGGCACGGCCATCACGGCCCGCAAACCTGGACGGTTTTGGCTGGCAATGAGTCCCCGAACCAGGCCATCCAGAGCATGGCATTTCTCCCCGCCAACGTCTATGTCAACGCGGGGGACACCGTCAGTTGGCTGGCGAACTCGGCAGAGCCTCACACCGTCACCTTGTTGCCACCGGGGGTGCCGTTGATGGAATTCAACCCGGGCGACCCTGCACAGCTGTTTCCCGTTGGCGGCAGCTCCTATGACGGCGCGTCCTACTACAACTCGGGCATCCTGAGCAACGTTACCGACAGCGGCCTCCCGGCCGTCACGGGCTACAGCCTGAAGTTCCCCGCCGCAGGCAACTTCACCTACTACTGCCTGGTCCACGGCGCCATGATGAAGGGAACCGTGCATGTGGCGGCCGCCGGCACACCGTACCCGTACACGCAGAACGACTACAACAAGCAGGCGAAGAAGGAGGCACACAGCATCCTGAAGGACGGGCGTGCGCTGTGGCACGCAGCAGAGGCGCTGGCTGACTCGCACCATGTCTACGTCGGCACCGACGACGGCATGACCATGGTCATGCGGTTTATCCAGCCCACCGTTCGTGTGCACGTGGGTCAAAAGGTCACGTTCATCAACAACGGCATGGCAGCCCCGCACACCGTCACATTCGGCACCGAGCCGGCCAACTTCGGCCCGCCGTCGGGTAATCCGGCGAAGTTCGCCGGCGGGAACCTGAATTCGGGGATCATGATTCCCGGATCCACGTTCACCGTGACGTTCAACAAGGCAGGGACGTTCAGCTACATCTGCGCCCTGCATGACTACATGGGAATGGTGGGCAAGGTGGTGGTGAAGTAGCACCACCCCAACCCAACCCAGCCAAGCACGAGGGCGGGAGGCCCACCCAGGGGGCCTCCCGCCGTCGTGCGTCACGAACATTGGCCCCGGGAACGTGGCGGGGGTAAACTGAAGCCGCAATTCAAACACGACAGGGGAGCGTCCACCCGGCTTGGGTATCGGCGCTGAGAGTGCGGTTCGCCGCAGACCCTCGAACCTGCTCCGGCTAGTACCGGCGAAGGGAGTCGAGTTCTCTTCGGCTGCGCGGAAATACCGACGCATCCGCCCCTCCTGCAAAGGAGGAATCATGAGCAAGTCATTCGCGGGCGAAAACGCCGCGCAAAAAAACACGCCAAACAACCCGGTGGCACGGAAAAGCACGTGGCGGGTGGTCGACATCGTTGTGGTGTCGGTTCTCGGTGTGGCCGTGGGTGTCATCTTCTGGCTGTGGTCCGCCGGCTACGGCCTGGTCAGCGCCTTCACCGTCGCCTTCCCGCCCATCGGTGCACTCTACGGCGGGGGTTGGCTGATCGCCGGCGTGCTGGGCGGGCTGGTGATCCGCAAGCCCGGCGCTGCACTGTACTGCGAACTGATCGCGGCCAGCGTCGAGGGCCTGCTCGGTACCCACTTTGGTTTCACCGTGCTGCTCTCGGGCCTCGTGCAGGGGCTCGGTGCGGAGTTGGGCTTTGCACTCTTCCGCTACCGCAAGTTCACGCTGCCCGTGTCGCTGCTGGCCGGTGCGCTGGCCGGGCTGGCCATGGGCCTGAACGACAGCGTGGTGTACAACGTGGCCTGGGCCATTGAATGGAAAACCGTCTACGTTGTCCTGGCCATGATCTCCGGTGCCGTCATTGCCGGCTTGGTGCCCTGGTTGGCCGTCCGCGCACTGGCCCGCACGGGAGCGCTGGCGAATCTGCCCTCGCGGGGAGCCGCCACCGAGAGGGCGGTCTAGCCTTGGCGTCAACACAGCCACGGGGTGCCCCGGCGCGGATCTCCGCCAGGGGCTGGGGCTGGCAGCATTCGGGCCGCCATGACCGTGCGGTGCAGGGCCTGGACCTGGAGATCGCCCCGGGGGAGCGGGTGCTGCTGCTGGGCCCCTCCGGCGCGGGCAAGTCCACGCTCCTGCACGCGCTCGCCGGCGTGCTCGGCGACGACGAGGACGCCAACGAAATCGGCGAGCTCCGCATTGACGGCCGGCCCGTGGCGGAATCCCGTGGCCGGGCCGGCCTCATGCAGCAGGACCCGGACGCCCAGGTGGTGCTCTCACGCGTAGGCGACGACGTTGCCTTCGGCGCCGAAAACCTGGCCGTCCCGCGCGATGAAATCTGGCGCAGGGTGCACGCCGCCCTCGAATCCGTGGGCCTCGCACTGCCCCTGGACCACCCCAGCTCCGCCCTCTCCGGCGGACAAAAGCAGCGGCTGGGCCTGGCCGGCATGCTGGCCATGCGCCCCGGCCTGCTGCTGCTGGACGAGCCCACCGCCAACTTGGATCCCGCCGGGGTTGTGGAGGTCCGCGACGCCGTGCGCCACAGTCTCGACGAAAGCGGAGCCACCCTGGTGGTTGTCGAACACAGGGTTTCCGTGTGGCTCGACGTGGTGGACAGAATCGTGGTGCTGGCCCCGGACAGCCTTGGCGAGCCGGGCGGGGTGCTCTTCGACGGCCCGCCCGCCAGGGTGCTGGCGCAAAGCCGCGAACTGTTGGCCGGCGCCGGAATTTGGGTCCCCGGACATGTCCCCCACGTCCGCCCGCGCAGCAACGCAGTCCCACGCCAGCCAATGGACGACGCCGGAACCGGCCTGCTGCTTGAGGCAACGGATCTCGCTGTCTCCCGCACGAAAGGGCGGCGCAGGCACCCCGCGGTTCCTGCCGCCGTCGTTCCTTCCGTGCAGGTCAAGGCAGGGCAAGCACTGAGTGTCACCGGGCCCAACGGCTCGGGAAAATCAACGCTGGCACTGACCCTGGGCGGCTTGCTGCGGCCCGCGGGCGGGGAACTGGCTGCCACGGCGGCGTTGTCGCGCGGGGCCGGACCGGCACCACTGAAATGGCGGGGGCGTGAACTGATTAACCGGATCGGCACGGTCTTCCAGGAACCGGAACACCAATTCATTGCCGCCAGTGTCCGGGACGAGCTGATGTTTGCGCCCAAGCTGCTGGGCCGGGGCGCCGAAGCGGTTGATGAGCTGCTGGTCCGGCTGCGGCTGGAACACCTGGCGGGGGCGAATCCGTTTACGCTGTCAGGCGGGGAGAAGCGGCGGCTGTCGGTGGCGACGGTGCTTGCGGCAAGTCCGCAGGTGCTGGTGCTGGACGAACCCACGTTTGGCCAGGATGCAAACACCTGGGCGGAGCTGGCCTCCTTGCTGACGGAGCTGCTGGATGCCGGCACGGCAGTGGTCTCAGTGACCCACGACGCCGCGTTCAGTGCCGTGCTGGGCGGGGACCGGCTGGTCCTTGGCGAACCCGCCCCTGAACGGATCCTCCACAGCGCCGCAGTTGCCGGCCCCGCCATTCCCGGTCCCGCAGCCACCGTTCCGGGCAGGCAGCCGGGCGCAGCGGCGGAGGGGGTGCGCCGATGAGCGTCGACATCATCGCTACGCCGCGCTCGCGGGCCTGGCTGGCCGGCGCCAACCCGCTGGCCAAGCTGGGTGCCGGCATGGCCATCACGATCGCGCTGCTGATCAGCGTCGACTGGGTGTCGGCAACCGTGGCGCTTGTGCTTGAGTGCGCGCTCCTGCCGCTGGCCGGCCTAAGCGTACGCATGCTGTTGATGCGGGGTTGGCCGATCTTGCTGGCTGCGGTGGTGGGCGGTTACGGGACGGCGCTTTTGGCGCCCAAGACCGGTGAGCTGCTGCTGTCGCTGGGACCCGTCACGTTCACTACGGATTCGCTGGAAGCCGGCGTGGCCATTGCCTTGCGCGGCCTTGCCATCGCCCTGCCCGGCATCCTTGTGCTTGCCTCAACTGACCCCACAGACCTGGCGGATGCGTTGGCACAAAAACTGCGGCTGCCGCACCGCTTTGTGTTGGGGGCGCTGGCTGCCATGCGGCTGGTCGGCCTGCTCGTGGCTGAATGGCAGACCCTGGGCATGGCGCGCCGGGCCCGTGGCGTGGGCGGGGAACCCGGGCTGTTCCGCGGGGTGAAGTCCCAACTGGGCCAGGCCATGGCACTGCTGGTGCAGGCTGTGCGGCGGGCATCGCGGCTGGCCGTCACCATGGAGGCCAAGGGGTTTGGTGCGGGCCCGCGCACGTGGGCTCGGGAGTCCACCTTCACGGGGCGCGATGCATGGGTGGTGGCCGGGGGACTGGCGGTCACGGCAGCGGCGGTGGGTGCCGCCGTCGTGCTTGGCACCTGGAACCCGGTATTTGGCTAGATTCATGGTTGGCCGGCAACCCGCTCGGCAGCAACCCGCCCCGGCGCACGCAAGGTGCGTTGGGGCGGGTCGTGGTGTTTCCGGGCATGTTTTCATGACGGCGAAATATGTGATCTGACTCATGCTTGACACGTGTTAGGTTCGTCTGTCATGCTTCCTAACACGAGTTAGGTAGTTGCGAGGAGGCAACATGAGTGACGTAACAAGACGGGCCATGATGGGATTGCTCGGCGTGGGCGCCGTCGGTGCCGTCGGGGCAAGCTGGCCCAGACTGACAGGAGCGGACATCCCCGGGCGGGGATCGCAGTCGCTCAATGTTGCCATTCTTGGCAATGCCCAGGACGCCGCCAGCCGGGTCAGCCTGGTGAAGGCATTCTCCGCGGCCCATCCGAACATCAAGGTGCGGATCCAGGCCATTCAGGGTGCCGACTGGGGTGACTTCTTCGCGAAGATCCTCACCATGGTCGCGGCCGGCACCTCACCCGATGTGGTGTTGGTGGCCACGGAAGGCGCACAGCTGTTTGCCGAGCGCCTTGCCGAACCACTGGATGCCTTCGTCAAGCGGGACCGCACGGAAGTGCAGGACTACTTTGACGATGTCCACCCGTCGCTGGTTGAGGCGTTCATGTACCAGGGCAGCCTGTTCCAGCTCCCGCTGGATTTCAACAGCGCCAACATGTACATGAACACCGGCGCCTTCCACAAGGCAGGTTTGGCCCGTCCTGCGGACAACTGGACGCACGACGACTTCTACAATTCGCTCACGGCGATGAAGAAGACCGGCGGCAAGCAATTTGTGCCGTACTACTGGACCAACCGGCTCTTTGGCGGTGTGGTGCCGTGGCTGTATGCCAATGACACGAGCTTCCTGAAGGAAACCCGCAGCACGGGCGGCGGCTGGCTCTGGGACTCCTTCTACGCCAACGACCCCACCCGCGGCATGCGCTCCGGCGGTTACCAGTGGCTTGAGCCCAACGCCGAGGATCCCCGGGTGGCCGAGAGCTTTGAGTTTCTCCGCACCCTGGTCTCCGAGGGCTTGGGCACCAGCCCGGCCCAGGGCGGCGGCAACGAGCTGGTGGCACAGTTCGCCTCCGGTCTCATTGGCACCACCCCCGCCGGCGGCTATTGGGTCGAGGGCCTGCATGAGGCAGGCATGGGAGAAAACGACTTTGACGTGCAGTTCTTCCCCAAGTGGCGGACCCAGCGGCACCAGTTTGGTGCAGCCGGCTACGCGATCATGAAGACCTCCACCCGCAAGGACGAGGCCTGGGAATGGATCAAGTTTTGCGCGACCAAGGAGGCCATGGAACTGGCCATCCCCAACCCCAACACCACGCCCACCCGCCGCTCCATGGTGAACGAGGCGCTGTACTCGGGCAAGGGGCCGGCCCACTGGCAAGTCTTTTACGACACGCTGGACAAGTTCCCCAGCTCCGGGCCCATCCCCGCCCCGCCGCAACAGGCAGCGGTTGAAAGTGCCTTGATCAAGAACGTCCTGGGTGCCGTGACCGGTTCCGCAGCCAACATCCGACCGGCCATGTCCACGCTCCAGCGTGACCTCGAGCTGGCCATGAGGAGGGTCTAATGTCCACCACAGTCAAGGCAGCCCGCACCGCTGCCCATCAGGTGCCCGGCACCCCTGTCGCCAGGAATCTGGGACGGGACAAGGGGGCCAAACGGCTCGCCGCACTCTTCCTGGCCCCGACCATCATCGGCATCGCCGTCTTTACCCTGGTTCCGATCGTTGCCTCGCTGACGCTGGCGTTCTTCCGTTGGGACATCATCAGTGCCCCGGAATTTGTGGGCGTGGACAATTTTGTCTCCATTGGCGCCGACCCCACCATCCGCAGGGCGTTCCTGAACACCGTGGGCTTTGTGGCCGTCGCGGTGACCCTGCAGTTGAGCGTCTCGATCGGTCTCGCCGTGCTCATCCAATCGAAGATGCCAAGCTGGCTGCGCACCTTCTTCCGCTCCACGTTCTTCCTGCCCCTGGTGTTGTCCGCCTCAAGCGTGTCCATCATCATGAGCTACCTGTTCAACCAGAACTTTGGCCTGGTCAACCAGATCATTGGACTGGTGGGCATTCCCGCGGTCCCGTGGCTGACGTCGCAGGGCGGGGCCATGGTGGTCATCATCCTGGTTTACGTCTGGCAGAACTTTGGCTTCACATTCCTGCTCATCATTGGCGGACTCAGCTCCATTCCCACCGAAATGTACGAGGCCTCCTCGATTGACGGGGCCACGGGGTGGAAGCAGTTCAAAAATATCACGCTGCCCCTGCTCAGCCCCACCCTGCTGGTGGCCAGTGTCATGGCGATCATCTCGGCGCTGCAAATTTTTGACCAGCCGTACGTCATCACCCGCGGCGGTCCCGGAGACTCCACCCGCACAGCCGTCATGGTCATCTATGAAACAGCCTTCAAACAGCTCGATTTTGGCCGCGCCTTTGCCATTGGCATTGTGCTGACGTTGCTGATCATGTTGGTCACGGCCATCCAATTCCGCCTCTCACGACGCTTCGTGCACTACAACTAGGAGCCGTGCCATGACTACCATTTCTGTCAAAGAAAGCAGTTCCGCACCGGGCCGCACCCCCGCGCCCCGCAAGAAGGTTCGCGTAACCGGGCGCACCGCCGGCCGTGCAGCCATCCTCATCGTCGCAACGTTCCTGACGCTGGGCCCCGTGGTGTGGACCATCATGACGTCCCTGCGACCACCCACCGAATCGCTCGGCGCCGGCGGCTCCATGTTCTCCGGCGGACTGAGCTTCGGCTCCTACACAGACGTGTTCAAGCAGGTGAACATGTGGCTGTTGATCTGGAACTCGGTACTTGTCACTGGCATCATCGCCGTCGGCCAGATGTTCACCGCAGCCCTCGCCGGCTATGTCTTTGCCCGCATCGACTTCAGGGGCAAGGGCGTGCTGTTCAGCGTGGTCCTGGCCACCATGATGGTCCCCATGCAGGTGACAATTGTCCCCGTCTTCATGCTGATCCGCGGCATGGGCCTCTCGGACACCCTGCTGGCCCTGATCCTCCCGGCCATTCCGACGGCGTTCGGCACCTTCTTGATGCGCCAGTTCTTCATCGGGCTGCCCGGTGAGCTAGCGGAGGCGGCCGCGATCGACGGCGCATCCCCCTTGCGCACCTTCCGTTCCGTTTACATGCCGCTGGCGTGGCCGGGACTGGCCGTTGTCGGCATCCTTGCCTTCAACTTCCACTGGAACGAGTTCTTCCGGCCGCTCATCATGACCATCAGCGAGGAAAACTTCACCATGCCGCTGGGCCTGGTCTCGCTCCAAGGCAACATGGGCACCGGATCCGTGGCCACCGTCCTGGCAGGCGTGGTGTTGTCCATGATTCCGGCACTCGTGGTGTTCCTGTTTGGCCAGCGCTACCTGCGCGAGGGCCTCACAGCGGGCGTCAACAAATGAGCCCCGCCTTTGCACCGCCTGCACCGTCCCAGCCCCACCACCAAGACCATCAGCAAGACCACCAAGGAGCATTACCTGTGAGCACCCTCGTCCCCGCGTTCCCGGACCCCGCGTTTCCCGCACTGCACGGACGCCCGGACCAGGGCTGGATCAACGACCCCAACGGCGCCATCTTCGTTGACGGCGTCCACCACCTGTTTTTCCAGTACAACCCGGACGCGCCCGTCCACGGCAACGTGCACTGGGGCCACGCCACGTCCACGGACCTGGTTCGCTGGACGCAGCAGCCCATCGCCCTGTTCCCGCGCAAGGGCGGCCCGGACGCCGTCGGCGCCTGGTCCGGCATCATCGCCCTGGACGGGGACGTGCCCACCGCCTACTACACGGGCATCGCCGAAACCGAGCACGATTCGCTGGTGTTGACAGCCACCTCCGACCGCACGCTCATCGACTGGAACCAGGCCGAACAAGGCATTGCGGGCATGCCGGATGAGCCCAGCATCGGCGACGTCCGGGACCCCTTCCTGTTCACGTTCAACGGCGGCCAGTACGCCATCCAGGGCGCCGGCTACAAGGACGGCACCCCCGCCATCCTGCTCTACCGCTGCCACACCATGACCAATTGGGAGTACCTCGGCCCGCTCATTACAGGCGGCTCGGGTGTCGCGCAGGACTGGGCGCCGGCCCAGATTTGGGAATGCCCGCAGCTGTTCGAGGTCGACGGCCAGTGGGTGCTCATGCTCTCGCTCTGGAACCGCGACGACCACTCAATGGACCGCGTCACCTACCTGACAGGCGAGCTCAGCGAAGGCGGCGCCGGACTGAAATTCCTGCCCACCGGCGGCGGCCTGATCGATGACGGTCCCGACTTCTACGCCCCCCAGGTTGTTGCCGGGACCGGCGCCGAGCCGCGGACCCTGGTGTGGGGCTGGAGCTGGGAAAAGTCAAGGAACGACGCCGACATCCTCGCCTCGGGCTGGGCCGGCGTGCTCACATACGCGCGGGTCCTGTCCTTCCGCGACGGGCAGCTGCGCTCCAAGCCCGTGGCCGAGGTGGACACCCTGCGTGCCGCTGTCATCTCCTCCGGTGCAGCAGCGTTCACCGTGCCTGTGCCCACCAGGGCCTTTGACGTGGTGGCTGACGGCGCGGTGGAACTCGTCCTTGTCGATGGCGGCGTCGAGAAGGTCGTTGCGGCCGTCGCGGCCGGGCGCATCCTCGTGGACGGTTCGCTCGTGGAGGTCTTTGCCGACGGTGCCACGGCCACGACTGTGCGGGCTTACCCCACGGCGACCTCCCACTTTGAGGTTCGCGGGACGGCCACGGTACACGCCCTGGCCCTCTAGCTGAACTGCATTCCAGCAGCGCGGCCGCCGTTTTGGCGGCCGTGCTGCTGGCGTGCTGTGACACAACGGCAAACAATCCGTGCAGCAGCCCGGACCTGGGCGGCAGGCGGGGATACTGGGAACATGACAACCGCCCGCAGCACCAAGCTCACCATTGTCGGCGCCGGCAGCGTCGGCACCTCTCTTGCCTACGCCGCCTTGATTCGCGGTTCCGCCCGCGAGGTTGTCCTGTATGACATCGCCACGGCCAAGGTGGAGGCGGAGGTCCTCGATCTGGCCCACGGCACGCCGTTCGTTGGATCCGCACGCATTACGGGCGGCAGCGACATCGAGCTCGTGACGGGCTCCGACGTCGTCGTCATCACGGCAGGGGCCAAACAGGAACCGGGCCAGACCCGGCTTGAACTGGCCGGCGTCAACGTGGGCATCCTGGAAAGAATGCTGCCGCAGCTCGTAGCCCTGGCTCCCAACGCGGTGTTCATCCTCGTGACAAATCCGTGCGACGTCCTCACGGCCGTGGCCGAGCGCATCACGGACCTCCCTCCGGGGCGCATCTTCAGCTCCGGAACCGTGCTGGACTCCTCCCGGCTGCGCTGGCTCGTGGCGGAGGCTGCCGGAGTTGCCCCGCAAAGCGTGCACGCGCTGATCGTCGGCGAGCACGGCGACACGGAGTTCCCGCTGTGGTCCGCCGCGACGATCGGGCAGACCCCGCTTCATGACTGGACCGATTCCTCGGGAGCCCTGCTGTTTCCCCGGGAACGGCTTGAGACACTCACCCGTGACGTGGTCCATGCCGCCTACAAGGTCATCGCCGGCAAGGGGGCCACCAACTACGCGATCGGACTCTCGGGTGCCCGCATTGTGGAGGCGGTACTGGCGGATGAACGGAGCATCCTGCCCGTTTCCAGCGTGCTGCGCGGTTACCATGGCATTGACGGCGTGGCCCTCAGCGTTCCCTCAATCGTCGGGGCGGGTGGAGTGCAGCGCGTCGTCGACACGCCCATGGATGACCGCGAGGATGCGCAGTTGCAGCACTCGGCGGAGACCCTGGCCGCCTCCATCGCCATGTTCACCTAGTCCCCACGCCCTCCCACAGCTCGCAAGCTCGCTGCGGGGCCCTCGGGCGCGTGGCCCCACCACACCCTCCCACAGCTCGCAAGCTCGCTGCGGGGCCCCACCACGGCGGCTACTGCGCCGGTGCCGCCACCGAGCCGCGCATCACCACGGGGCAGGGGATGGAGATGGTTCCGCCGGGCCCATCCGTTGCCCCGCGGCGCAGGTCCGCCAGCAGCAGCTCAACGGCCTTCTTGCCCATTTCGCGGTGGGGCAGTGCCACAGTGGTCAGCCCCGGCACAGTCGTTCTGGCGAGGGGCTCGTCGTCGTCATAGCCCACAATGCTCAGGTCCTGGGGAACCCGCAGGCCAAGCTGGCCGCAGGCGAGCATGACGCCCAACGCCACCCGGTCGTTGGCGCACACAACCCCGGTGGGACGGTCGCGCTTGGGCGAGTGTCCGCCGTCGTCCGTCAAGAGGTGCATGGCGGCGGCAAAGCCGTCATTGATCTCCCAGCCCGTTTCCACTGCGGCGACAGCGGGCAGCCCGGCCGCGGCGATGGCGGCGTCAAAGCCCTGGGTGCGGCGTTCGGTAGCAACCAGCTCACTCGTGCCGGACAGGTAGGCAATGGAGGTGTGCCCGGCGTCGAGCAGGACTTGGGTGGCCGCGCGTCCTCCGGCAACCTCGTCGGGAATGATCGACCGCAGGGTCCCGGCCGGGTCAAAACTGTTGGCCAGCACCGCGGGCACGCCGCGCATGGTGGAGTGGGGATGATGGGCGCGCAGGCTCATGGTGGCAAAGACCAAGGCATCCACCTGCCGGTTGAGCAGGGTTTTGAAGGCAGTGTCCTCACGGACATCTTCACCCTGGGTGTCAATCACCAGCAACAGGTAGCCGGCATGAAAAGCGGCACTGTTGGCGCCCTGCAGGAGTTTTCCGGCAAAGGGCCCGCCGGCGATGGAGTCTGTGACGACGCCAATGGTCTGGGTGCGCTGGGCTTGCAGCGACCGGGCCACGGCATTGGGCGTGTAATTAAGGTCCTTGGCTGCCGCCAGGATGAGCAGCTGCTTGTCCTTGGCAATGTTGCCATCGGCGCGGCCGTTCAGGACAAAGCTCACCGCACTGCGGGAGACGCCCGCGCGGTCGGCAACGTCCTGGGAAGTGGACTTGCGTGCCATGGGGCCTCCTAAATCGTGTGAGGCCAGCTTATCGCCTGAACCACGGGCCCGGGTTTCGGACCGAGAACTGCGGCGTGGTTGCCCGCGGGGCCGCCCGGGCGCGATACCCTAGAGTGAGCAGTGGCCGGCAAGTATTTAGCCCATCGAATTTATTGCATGAAACGGCTAATATTTAGATATTTATTATGGAATTGCCGAAACGGTCACATAAGTGCCAGGAAATATGCATCCTGTGATATAAAAGTCTTATGACTCAAGTTGCTGCAGAAACCGTTGGCGTATTGGTGCGAGATGCACGCAATGAAAAAGGCTGGACCCAGGGCGAATTGGCCACCCATTTGGGAACAAGCCAAAGCGCAGTCGCCCGGATGGAACAAGGCAAACAAAACCTGAGCCTGAAGATGATCCAGCGGATGGAAGCGCTGCTCGAAGCCAACCTCTTCAGCGTGGGCGCTGCGGCCAAGAACGCCGTCACGCACCTGCGGGTGCACGGCGGCCGCGAACTTTCCGGCAGCGTTGAGGTCAACACCAGCAAAAACGCAGGCGTCGCGCTGCTCTGTGCGAGCCTGCTGAACCGCGGAACCACCATCTTGCGCCGGCTGGCCCGCATTGAAGAAGTCAACCGCATCGTGGAGCTGCTGACGTCCATCGGCGTCGAGTGCACCTGGCTTGACGAATCCGACCTCTTGATCCGCCGCCCGGCGGTGCTTGACCTGGCCGCCATGGACATTGCCGCAGCCAAGCGCACCCGCAGTGTCATCATGCTGCTCGGCCCCCTCCTTGACGAGGAAAACCCCTACCGCATCCCCTACGCCGGCGGCTGCGACCTTGGCACGCGCACCGTGGAGCCGCACATGCAGGCCCTGCGCGAGTTTGGCCTCACAGTGAATGCCCACGACGGTTTTTACCAGGTGCAGGCACCCTTGAGCGACACCGTGGACAGGACCTTTGTGCTGACGGAACGCGGCGACACCGTCACCGAGAACGCCATCATGGCCGCTGCGCACCGCGAAAGCACAACCGTCATCCGCAACGCCAGCCCCAACTACATGGTGCAGGACCTGTGCTTCTACCTCCAGGGATTGGGTATCCGTGTGGAGGGCGTGGGCTCCACGACGCTGACCATCACCGGCAAGGCCCGCATCGACGTTGACATTGAATACGCGCCCTCCGAAGACCCCATCGAGGCCATGTCCCTGATCACCGCCGGCATCGTGACCAGGTCCAAGGTGACTGTCAAGCGCGTGCCCATCGAGTTCATGGAAATTGAGTTGAAGGTGCTGGAGCAGATGGGCTTCCGCTACCTCAAGTCCGCCGAGTACATGGCCCGCAACGGCCAGACCCGGCTCGTGGACATCACCACCTTGCCCTCCGAGTTGAAGGCCGCCCCGGACAAGATCCACCCCATGCCGTTCCCGGGCCTGAACATCGACAACCTGCCGTTCTTCGCCGTCATTGCTTCCTGCTCCGAGGGCACCACGCTCATCCACGACTGGGTGTATGAGGGCCGCGCCATCTACCTGACGGAGCTGAACCGCCTCGGCGCCGGCGTTCGGCTGCTGGATCCGCACCGCATCGACATCAAGGGCCCCACAGCCTGGCGTGCCGCCGAGATCGGCTGCCCACCCGCGCTGCGCCCGGCTGCCTGCATCCTGCTGGCCATGCTCGCCGCCAAGGGCACCAGCGAACTGCGCAACATCTACGTCATCGAGCGCGGCTACGAAGATCTGGCCGAGCGCCTGAACACGATCGGCGCCGAGATCGAGTACTTCCAGGACTGACTGTTCCCGCATCCGCGCCGTCCCCATTGAAAAGGGACGGCGTTCGCGGTTAAAGCGGGTTCGCGGACGCCCGCCGATTGCGCAAACGCCGTCCTTTTTCGCGGCGGGCACATTCCGCGTAGGCTCGGCAGCATGTTTCCTTGGACAAAACGCGATACCGCGGCCCCACTTCCGCCCGCCACCATCCCGCGGGACGGCGGCATCCCGTGGCAGGGGGCGGGGCTGACGGCCACCGATGTGGACCTGCCGCGCGGACGCAAGGGCGCCAAGCTGATGCACTGCGTGCAGCTGACGACCGGCGCCCACGCCGTGACCATGCTGCACGCGGAAATTCTTGAGCTGCTCAATGAACGGGTCGATGTCGTCGACCCGATGGGGGCCCACTCGAGTCTCTTCCTGTGCAACGCGGCAGGGGTTGATGCGGCGGCAACTGCCGGAAAGCCCTCCGAGGCTGGCACATGGATGGCAGCATTCCCCGCTGACGCGCTGGCACTGATGGTTGTCCCCGTGAGCGAGCCGCCAGCCGCCGTCATGTCCGGCTCCGACGTGGCCAGCTTCACCGCATGGGTGCGCAAGCTCACTAAATAGCGGCCAGGGCCCTGCCCAGGTCCGTCTTCAAATCGTCCACATCCTCCAGGCCCACTGAGAGGCGCAGGAAACCGTCGGAGAGCCCAATCGCGGCACGTGCATCCGGGCCCATGGCGCGGTGTGTCGTGGTGGCCGGGTGCGTGATGAGCGACTTGGTGTCGCCGAGGTTGTTTGAAATGTCGATGATTTGGAGGGCATTCAACAATGAAAACGCCGCGTCCTTGGTGGTCCCGCCGGCAGGTTCCGCCAGTTCAAAGGTCAACACCGTGCCGCCTGCTTTCATCTGCTTTTTCGCCAGCTCATGCTGCGGGTGCGAGGGCAGAAGCGGGTACAGCACGCGGCTGACCTGCGGCTGGGCTTCCAGGAACTCGCCCAGGGCCAGTGCGCTGTTGCACGAATGCGTCACGCGCAGGTTCATGGTTTCCAGCCCCTTGGTCAGCACCCAGGCGTTGAACGCCGACAACGCGGGCCCTGTATGGCGCATCAGATTCTTGACGGGGCCCTCGATGAACTCCTTCGTGCCCAGGATGGCACCGCCCAACACCCGGCCCTGCCCGTCAATGTGCTTGGTGCCCGAGTACACAACAATGTCGGCACCAAAGTCACCGCAGCGCTGCAGCAGCGGTGTCGCGAACACGTTGTCCGCCACCACCTGTGCACCTGCGGCGTGGGCGAGGTCGCACACAGCCTGCACGTCAATGATTTCCTGCATCGGGTTCGACGGGGACTCAAAAAACACTGCCGTGGTGGGCACTCTCAGGGCCTCGCGCCATTGCGCCAGGTCGGGTCCGTCAACAAACACCGTCTCAACACCCCAGCGGGGCAGCAGTTCGTTCAGGATGACAAAGCAGGAACCAAACAAGGAGCGCGAGGCAACCACCCTGTCCCCGGCAGCCAGCAAGGCACCCAGCGCGGTGAACACGGCGGACATGCCAGACGCCGTCGCAAAGCACGCCTCCTTGCCCTCCAGCAGCCGCAGCCGTTCCTGGAAGGTGGCGACCGACGGGTTTCCGTAGCGCGAATAGACAAAGCGGTCCACCTCGCCCGTGAATGCCTGCTCGGCGGCTTCGGCGGAGTCATACACAAAGCCGGAGTTCAAAAAGAGGGCTTCGGAAGTTTCCTGGAAATGGGTGCGGTCAAGTCCGCCGCGCACGGCCTGGGTGTCTTCGGCCCAGACGGCTGCGTGCTCGTTAAAGTTGCTCAATTGCTGTTCCCTTGGCTTTCGCTGATGGTCTCGTGTGCCTGGCACGCGTGTGAAGTACGACGGCGGCCCAAGCGTCCGGCTGTTCGCCCGCCCATGTTTGTGGCTGGGTCAGTGCCAGGGCAGTTTGCGGTTTTTCCACCCGTTGACGACCCTGTCGCCATAGCCGTCGGGTATGCCTTCGAAGCCTTCAAGGACGTTGTAGGCCGTGTAGCCGGCTGCTGTTGCGGCCTCGGCCGCGGCAATGGAGCGCGCCCCGGAACGGCACAGCACCACAAGCTCCTTGTCGGCGGGCACAACGGCCTGCAGCTCGGCCAGGAACCGCAGGTTGTTTGTGCCGTTGGCCAGATTCCACTGAATGAAGACGGGCTCAGTGTTCAGCGAGGAGATGTCGGGGACGCCGATGTGCGCCCATTCACCCTCGGTGCGCACATCAAGCAGGACTGCCCCGGCCGCCACGTGGTCCCACGCCGCTGCGGGGGCCAGGTCGCCTGCGTAGCTCATGCGATGCCCTCGCCGTCGAACTCGAGCTGGGCATCGAGATCATCCGCGGCCGTGGCCACCGCGGCGTCGCTTGTGGCAACAGCCTGCGGGAGGATGACCGCCTGGGCGCAGGTGACGCTGCTGCCGTTGAATGTGACAGCGGGCCCGCCATGCAAAACATAACCCTCCGCCAGGGCTGCAGAAATGCGCTCACAGAACGAGCGGTCGTCGGGGCCGGTGATGAGCCGATAGGCCAAGGGGGATGCGTCCGCGGACATGGTGTCTCCTCAGTGCAGGTGGCCGAGACTGCAAGCGGGAGCTGGTGGCGGTGCTGCAAAGCCCGGTTCTCAATGCCGGAGAACCTGCTTTAAGTGCCGCAGGGGGTTCACGCTTGCAAACATCAGCCGTGGGAAGCTGGGTTTGCCGAGTATTCACCTGAGGCACCCCGCCGGAAAGAGGGTTGCCGGCCAGCAAGTCAGGGCTTGGCGCTGGCGCTCATTACTCCTCTGCAAACTAACACAGGAAACATGGAGGCGGGGAAAATCCGGGCTCCAATGTGGCGGAAGATGACGCGGAAGCAAGGCCCCTTGAGCACCTGCCGACGTGGGCCCGGCCATCAGCTCCCCGGCGCGCGACTCAACTATTTGACCCCCAGTGTGTCGGTCTTTTGCGAGCGTTCGCGTTGTTGGGACAGGAGAAGGTCAAACTCCTCCCGCCAGACCGGCGACACATCCAGGGCCTGGGAAACGGCTTCTTCATGGCTGAGTTCAACCGGGAATCCGTAGGTGTCCGACAAGGTAAAGAAGGCGTGGCCGCCCAGCTGCCCCTCGGCGGAAAAGTGCCGCAGTTCCCGCAGCCCCTTGGCCAGGGTGCGGCGGAAGGAGCGCTCCTCTTTGCTGAGGACTGTTTCGATCTCCTGCTGCCGGTCGGCCAGTTCGGGGTAGGCATCCCCGTACATGGACACCACCACGGGCACGAGAGCGCCCAGGAAGTTCTTTTCCACACCCAGCCCGTGGGCGAACCGCATGGCCCGCCGCAGCAAGCGCCGCATGACATAGCCCTGCAGCTTGTTGCTTGGGCGCACACCGTCATTGGCCAGGAAAACTGCACCGCGGGCATGGTCGGCAATGATGCGCAACTCTGTCTGGTGTGCTTCGTAGGAGGTGCCCGTCAGTTCTTCCAGCCGCGCCACCAGGGGCCACAGCAGGCTGGTCCTGAAGACATCGGGACTGTCGATCGCCGCGGCGGCAATCCTTTCCAGCCCGCCGCCAAAGTCAACCTGGTGCCGCGCCAGTCTGACGAATCCTTCCTTCTTGTGCTGGTATTCCATGAACACCGAGTTGCCGATTTCCAGGAACTGTCCGCCATCGGAGTTTTGGTGTGAACAGGCGCCGTAGGCGGTGTCATGCTTCACATCGGGGAAAAAGTAGAACACCTCCGTGTCCGGGCCGCAGGGATCACCGATTGGCGTTCCATCCGGGGATCCGCCACGGGACCACCAGTTTTTGTCGCCATAAAAGGCAATGCGTGCGCCCTGGTTTCCCACGGCGTTGCCGTGTTCCTCCGTACCCAAGTCCACCCGGTCGGCACTGACGCCGGCCGCGAGGAAGAGCCGTTCCCAAATGTCAGCGCTTTCGTTGTCGCGCGGTATGTCCCGGTCCGGGTCCCCGCCAAACACGCTGACAAAGATGCGGTCCGGGTCCAGTCCCACCACCACGGTCAGGAAGTGCCACAACGCCGGGATCTGCTCTTCCTTGAAGTAGGCCCCCAAACTCCAATTGCCCAGCATTTCAAAGAATGTGGTGTGCCGGTTGTCGCCAACTTCCTCCATGTCCTGGGACCGCAGGCAGGTCTGGCTGTCCGCGAGCCTGTTTCCCGAGGGATGGTCGGCGCCCAAAAGATACGGCAGCAACGGCTGCATCCCGCTGCCTGTGAAAAGCGTGGTGGGATCGTTGCGGGGAACCAGCTCGGCCCGTTCCAGCACCGCATGGCCGGATCCGGCCTGGTGCTCCAGAAAGAGGCGACGAATGTCCGAGGTTGTCAACGGTGCGGTGGCAGCCATTGGGTTCCTTTCGCTGGTTCCAGCAAGCAGGGCCCGACGAATTGTGGGGCGGTATCCGCTGCCGGTCTTCGCCGTGTTCCCGCACGCGGCGTGCCGGCTCAGGGGAGTGTATGCCATGTTTCCACGTTGATCCGGCTGTGGCCAGTGTTTGGGGAACGTCGGTCCAGGTCTGTTTATGGGGCAGGCGTTGTGCTTTTATTGGATTAGTCCACGGATCCACAAAATCCCGGCGACGAGACAAGGGACAAGAGATGATCAGCGAACCAGCTGTTGCCAGCAAATCCAAGTCGAAATTATCCGGAGCCGTCTTGTTTTTGCGGAAGTCGCCGGCAACGGCTGCGCTCCTGTTGCTGGTTGTCGTGGCAACGGCAGCCACGGGTGCGTTGACCGGGGGCATGTCCGAGGATGTGCTGGCTGCGATCGGCATCAATCTGGACGACGTGATGGCAACCTGGTGGACACTGCTGGTGAGTGCCTTCTTCGCTGGTTCGTGGCCGGGACTGATCGTGCTTTTCGTTGTCATCGCCATCGGCGTTGGCATTGCCGAACGGACGATCGGCACGTGGCGGGCGGTGTTGATGTTCCTGTTGGGGCATGTGGTCAGCTCGCTGGCGCTTGCGGGCCTGGTGGTGCTGGGGACCGCGGGCAACGACGCGTGGCTTGGCTTCATCGGTGGAAACTATGTCCTCGGCGCTTTTGGCGGCGCTGCGGCAGCGCTCGGGGCTGCCACTGCTTCCCTGAACAACTTGTGGCGCCACCGCATTCGGACCTGGCTGGTGGCGTTCTCGTTGATGTTCGTACTTTTCGTGGGCACCGCAGAGACGCTGCAACTGCTGTTTGGTGCCTTGTTTGGCATCGTGGCGGGGCGGCTGCTGGGTACGGGCCGGCGGGTGCACACCGGCAGGTTGTTCACCCGGCCATCCCTGCGGGAGTCCCGTTTCCTGCTGGCCACAGTCGTCGGGGTGTTTGCCGTGGGCCCGCTTCTGGCCCAGATTACCGCCAAATTTTCGGTGGGCCCCCTGTCAACGGTGGCCCTCCTGATGCTGCAGGGGAGCCCGGATGCTGACGAGCTCAGTGAATTGTGTGACGCGGACGCTGCGTGCATGAACCTGCAGTCGCTTGTTGGCGTCAGCAGCGCAGGCGCCGTCGTACTGTCCGTTATTCCGCTGCTGCTGTTGCTCCTTTGCTCCGAAGGGCTGCGCCGCGGACGGCGGTTGGCAATGTGGACGGCCGTGGTGATCAATGCGATTGTGGCGCTGGTGGTCCTGGAGGCGTTTGTGCAGTTCCTGGCGGTGGCCGAATTTCATCCCGACGATGCGGACACTGGTTTTCTGGCCATCTACATTCTGCCTGCCGCCGTGGTGCCCGCCGGCATTGCGCTGTTGCTGGTCCTGCAGCGCGGAAAGTTCCCCGTGGCCCCTGTCACGGGCACCGCCAGGAAGTTGTTGTGGGCCACCGTGGGAACAGCCATTGCCGTGGTTCTCGTGTTTGCGGCCATGTGGTTTATTGAGGGGAATTTGGGGCGGCTGGGCCTGCTGGACCTGCTCCGGCAGTTCACGCACATCCTCATCCCCTTCCCCCTGCCCTTTGTGGTGGTGCTCCCGCAGGGATTCATGACAGTTCTTACCTACGGTTTTGGCGGCGCTGTCATTTGGCTCGTTTTTGGTGTCCTGGCATTCCGGAACCTGCGCCAGCAAAGCGCCGGCATTGAGGGCGGCGTGGACAGCCGGGCAGGGATCCGCGAACTCCTGCAACTCGGCGGCGGATCGCTGTCCTGGATGGCACTGTGGGAAAACAACCTGTATTGGTACAGCGCGGACGGGAAAAACGCCGTCGCCTACCAGGTCAACAATGGTGTGGCCCTGACCGTAGCCGGCCCCTTTGGTGCCGCGGACGGGCAGGCACCGGCCGCACGGGACTTCGTGGTGCACTGCGTGCAGAATGGCCTGATCCCCTGCTTTTACTCAGCACCCGCCGAGGTTGGCAGTGCATTGGACGGCCTGCACTTTGAGCGGCTGGAAGTTGCTGAGGAGACGCTGTTGAACATCGAGGCCATGACGTTCAAGGGCAAGGAATGGCAAAACGTCCGCACCGCCCTGAACCGGGCCGCCAAGCTGGGCATCAAGGACTACTGGTACGCCTACTCGGCCATGCCGCCGGGCGTGCGCGCCCAGTTGGCGGAGATTTCCGAGGAATGGGTGTCAGACAAATCCCTGCCGGAGATGGGATTCACGCTGGGTGGACTCGACGAACTCAAGGATGACCAGGTGCTGTGCTGCGTTGCCGTTGACGACGACGGCCTGGTCCATGGGGTGACCAGCTGGCTGCCTGTGTTCACCGACCAGGAAATCACCGGTTGGACCTTGGACTTCATGAGGCGGCGCACCGACGGTTTCAAGGGCGTCATGGAGTTCCTCATAGCGTCCGCCGCAAACCACTTCAAGAAGGAGGTTCCCATGATCTCGTTGTCGGGCTCACCGCTGGCCAACACCGGCGGCAGCGGCACCGACGGCGAGCAGTCCGTCATCGAGAAGATCCTGGGCATGTTGGGCAATGTCCTGGAGCCCATGTACGGCTTCAAATCACTGGCGGCCTTCAAATCCCGGTTCCAGCCGGAACACCGCACCCTCTACATGTACTACCAGGACCCGCTCGCCCTGCCCGCCATTGGCCTGGCCATCACAGCAGCGTACCTGCCGGGACTGTCCGCCCGCCAAAGCGCAGAATTTTTACGCCAGATGGCCATCAAGGAACCGGCCAAGTAGCTGCCCGCCGGTGATGGTCCCTCCAGGGAACAATCACCAGGGGCTGCGCGGGGACGGACCGCACTGAAAGGAGCCAAACACCATGAATGCGATATTAACCGCCGACATCAGCACCGATGCCGTGGTTTACTCAGCAGCCGCGGTGGCCTGCATTCTCTTTGTCATCTTGTTCCTGAGACCCTCGGCGAAATGGACCATGAAGGCCTTGGCCGGTGTTGCTGCGGGGGCGGTGCTTGGCCTGGTGGTCGCCTGGCTCGCCATTGACATCCTGCAGCTGGTGGACATTCCCATCACGACCAGCATGAAATTATGGTTCGTGGCCGCCTGTGCGGCCGTGGGGCTGGCGGTGGTGAACTTTTGGCAGACCCCGCGCTGGCGCAAATGGATTGCTGCGGTATCCGTCCCCGTCTTCCTGCTGGCAGCCGGCATCGGCATCAACGCCGAAATTGGCTTGAACCAGACCATTGCTGCGGTGCTGGGCATTTCCACCGGAGACGACGTGGTGCTGCCGGACAACGACAAAGACAAAAAGACGGATGAAAGTGTGCCGCTGTGGCAGCGCTGGAAGGCGCCGGCCGGCATGCCGGCAACAGGGCAGCAGGGGATCCAGGAAATTCCCAACACAAAGTCCGGATTCAACGCCCGGCCGGCGGGGATTTACCTGCCACCGGCGGCAAGGACCGCAAATCCGCCGACACTGCCCATTGTCATCATGCTGATGGGCCAGCCGGGCAACCCTGAACCTCAATACATCGGCGCCGTCTTGGACAAATACGCTGCCGAACATGACGGGCTGGCACCCATTGTGGTGGTTGCCGATCAAATTGGTCCTGACCAAATCGACACTCTCTGCCTGGACAGCAAGGTGTACGGCAATGTTGAAAGTTACATCATGGATGACGTGGTGGGTTTCGTGAGGCAAAAACTTGGAGTCATGCAGCATCCCAAATTTTGGACCATTGCAGGTTATTCAAATGGCGGCCAGTGCGCCATTTCACTGGGGGCAAAGCACCCCGATGTCTTTGGCAATATTCTGGACATCTCCGGTGAGGAATATCCCGGTGCAGAGACTCCTGGCGACAACTTGGCCACGGTTTTCAACGGCGACCAGGCTGCCTACGATGCACAAATGCCGATAAACATTATGGCCAAGCGCCATTACAGCGACCTCACCGCGATCTTTACGGCCGGGTCCGACGATTCGGTTTACGTGGCAGCGGCCAAAAAAGTCTCCGCGGCGGCCAAGGCGGCCGGAATGGACGTCAGCTACTATGAGGTGCCCAATGGCGGACATGGCATCGCCGCGCTGAACGGGGGACTGGAAAAGGGTTTTGAGATCCTGTATCCGCGGCTTGGGTTGAGCCGCTGACATGCCCATGGGGCAACAAACCCCAAGGCATGGCGCCGGAGTTCACAATTGGCAGCAGTCGCATGTTGCCCGGCAGGCCGTGGCAGTATGAATCCATGACCCTTCGACGCACCTTTGCCGCCGTCCGCTTCGGCTTTGGGGCGGTGGCGCTCATCGCCGTCAGCATCCAGCTCGGCATCCACATTGGCCACGGCTTCAGCGTGCTGAACTTCTTCAGCTACTTTACGAACCTCTCCAACATTTTCGCCGCCGTCGTGCTCGTCATCGAGTCGGTGCTGACTTGGCGCGGGAAGGACCTTGGCCCGGGTTGGGCGCTGCTGCGCTGCATCTCGGTGGTGTGCATGGCCTTGGTGGGCATCGTTTTCAACGCACTGCTGCGCGACGTGGACCTGGGTGCGCTGCTGCCCTGGATCAACACCTGGCTGCACTACGTGATGCCCGTGGCCATCGTGGCCGACTGGCTCATCTTCCCGCCCCGGCACACCATTGGGTTGAAGCGTCTGGGCGTTGCCGTGGCCTTCCCCCTCGCGTATCTGGCCTATTCGCTGATTCGCGGGGCGGCCATCAACTGGTACGCCTACCCGTTCCTGAACCCGTCCAACGGCGGTTACGGTGCGGTGTTGCTGACCTGCCTCATCATCGCCGTGGGATTCGTGGCGATGACGGCGCTGATGATGGTGTTGGGCAACAAGCTGGGCCGCCGGGCCGCTAAAGCGTCTGTGCCAGCAGGGCAGCGAGCTCGCTAGTCAGCTCGGCGCGGACGGCAGCCGTGCCGACTTCCTGACCGTCGATCGTGTTCACCGGGGCCAGCAGCCGCAGGCTGGAAATCAGCCACACAGCGTCGGCATCCAGCAAATCCGCGGGTGTGACGGGGCCATAGCCCAACTCCCAGCCGGCCGCCTTGGCCGCGGCAAACAACGCACCCTGGGTGGTGCCGGGCAGGATGCCCGTGTCCAGGTGGGGGGTGATGAGCCGCTTGACCGGCACGCCGGAATCGTCGGAGATGTGCGCCAAAAGCACCGACGACGTCGGCCCCTCCAAGACGAGCTGGTCGCCGCTGGTGAAGATCACGTCGTCGGCGCCCTGATCGTGTGCGTGGCGCAGGGCTGCCATGTTGACGGCATAGGAGAGGGTTTTGGCGCCCATCAGGAGCCACGGCGCGCGGGCGGCAAGGTCGCTGTCGTAGCCGCGCTCCAACAGGATCACGGCAAGACCCTTGGCCCGCTGTTTGGCCAATGCCGGTGAAACAGGTGAGACCTGCACCCATGCTGTGGGGGTGTTGGCGCCTTCGGGGCCGCGCGTGGCTATCAGCTTTACAACGGCTTGGTTGTCCGCAGCCGAAGCTGTTGTTCCCGCGGTGGGGGCGCCCGCCGGGCCGGAATCCTGGGGCGGGGCGGGAGCGTAGGCCGTGAGCGCCGTCGTAATCGCGGCATGCCAAACGTCTGCGGCGGGAATCGCCAGGTCCATCGTGTGGGCGGAGACGGACAAGCGGTCAAGGTGCGCCTGGATTTTGCGTGGGACGCCGTTGACGGCGAGCAGGGATTCAAAGATCCCGTCCCCCCGCGTGACGCCCTGGTCCGTGGCCAAAATGGTGGGGGCGGCGGCGTCGGCCAGGCGGCCTGCGGGGTGGGCGGGGTCCAGAAATACCAAAACTGTCATGCTTGGAGTTTAGCTGGCCGGCACCATCTGCTTGCCAAAAGTGAATGCCCGGACCAGGCCGACAATGCCCAGCACGATGAGCATGATGGCCGTCATAAGCAGCAGCCACTGGGCCGTCCACACGGGGACCACCAGCACCATGATGCCCGCAATGACGCTGATGGCGCCGAACACGACGGCCCAGACACGGGTTGGGCCCCTGCCGGCTTCAGCCATGGCGATGATGCCCTCGAAAATCCATCCAATGCCGATCATGATGACGGTGAAGATCAGCAGCGCCTCGCCGGTCGCGACGGAGTTCCGCAGCGCAATGATGCCCGCCACCATGACCAGCAGGCCCAACAGGACGTCCAGGATGCGCATCCCGGTCGAGAGGCTGTGGCTGAAAATGCCCACCGCAACCTTCACCCCGCCGGCGATGAGGAAATTGATACCCAGGAATACCGCCACAACGGCAAGGGTCTTGGTGGGCCAGAGAAGAAGAACAAGGCCGAGAACCACGGCGACGGCGCCGCTGGCCGCGAACGCGATGCGCAGGCCCTTGACGGCCTGTCTGGTGAGCTTGTGCGGGTCCAAGGCAAAAACGTCGATCGTTGCGCGGGGGCTGCCGGTGCTGCTCATGGCGAGTTTTCCTTCTGCAGTTGGAAGTGGAAATCAATGAGGGGCTGGTGAAAAAGTGAATCATCCGACGCCAAAGCTTGGCTGGACGTCGCAGGCTATTTGCCGATTTGCTGTCGTTGATGCACGGCCCAGTGTAGCCGTCGGCTGTGTCTGGGAGTGGCGTGTGACGTCGCTGTCGTAGGCCCGGTTCAACGCCTTCTTGGGGATCAGCGGCAGCGCCTTGGCAACAGCCTCGCTGATAGTAAATCTGACGGAGTAGGAGAAGTCTCGGCGCTTTTCGGTGAGCCAGTCCAGGAAGCCATGCGTGCCACCGGCAGACTCGGTGCGGATCATGATCTTCTGCCCGGACAGCCACCCTTTCGGCAACTGCTTGATGGAGTCCTTGACTTTACTGGATGTGGTCGGCGACCGTGTTCGAACCGGCGTCGCCGGGCCGCAACAGGGTGGCCAAAGGCTCGCCGGTGCCGAAGATTCCGTGGTCAAGGTAGGAACACAGCGGGTGGAAGTCGAGGTCGATGACTAAGGGGTTCTTCCTGCTGGCGCAGTGCATGGGCGAGTCTTCACCTACCCGTTCCCACACGTGCGCCCCGGCTGCGGCTCGGGCCTTGTTGATCGCTACCAACACTTTGGACGGTTGCGCGGTGGCCAGGACCTTGAACAAGCGGCTGATCGTGGGATCCGAGGCGACCATTCCATAAACCTCGGCCAACCCAGTGGCCAGGCCCGAGGCCTTCAGCATTTCCGTCAGGATGGTCCCGCAGCCGGTTAAACGAAGCCCGTCCAGCTGGCGTATCCGTATGCATTGTTGGTGGGCACTAGGGCATTCCCATGGAGTGTGGAGGCGACGCAATTGTGGTTTTCAAAATCTTGATTGTAGTCCACGGAATATCCGTCCGATCCCAACTCAATGTAGCCACCTTGGTCTGGGATCACTCCTGAGACTTCGTAAGAAGCGCTGACTGTATTGGCCTCCGAAGCAGAAGCGTTCACCTCAGCCTTGACCGACGCAATCGCATGTCCCAAGTTGACGGCTACAGAACCTCCGATTGTCGCAGTGGCGGTGGAACTCTGGCCGGCAGTAATTTTGACAGACTGACCTGGGGATCCGCCCAAGTGTAGTGACCCCGGAACGTAAGCTCGCGTTATACCCCCTTGGCGCACATCCGAAGTGGCGCCACCATCGCATAGACTCTGCGTCGAAATATCACCGTTTGGCGCGTCATCCGCCTGAGCGCCCGCAGGTAGCGCAAAGCTTCCAGCAGCAATAAGAACTACCGCTGCTGTTGTGCTGAATATTCTTTTCATCCGTATACTCCCTACTTCTTCGAGACCGTAACAAAATATGTCACTTGTCCGCTAGTGACAATATTGATGTTGCTAGATGCTGGGTCCAGTGCCGTTTTGAACTTCACATCATATAGGGCAGGCATTAAATTCTCTTCAGGAACGCAATTGCCATCAGTAAATTCATCGGCACCACCTGACGTTTTAATATTAACAGAACCCGTTCCAAAGCAATTGAATGTCACCGACACCTCAATTGGCTTTCCTGACTTTGCATCAAGTGGCACCACTACTGATTCAGTCCCAGTTTTCTGCGCAATTATTATTGAGGATGAATTCGAGCTCAGGTGTTTGGATTGGTATTTGAACAAAGTTTCAGCCACAGCGGAATCTTCAGCACTCGCAGAAGAATTTGACGACGCGGAAGTACCGGTGTCATTGGGGCCTGCTTCAGATGTGCAGGCCGTTAGCCCGGTTGCTAATAGAATAGAAGCAGTAATCAATTGGATGTTCTTTTGGGTTCTCGTTATTTTCCCCACAAATCAACCTTAGCTAGGTCAATTGGAGAGGTCAAGTAAATACTTACTATTTTGCCTTGTTTTATTATTTCATATGTGAAATCATCCTCCATCAATAGGAGAAGAGTCTGTTCGAAATATATTGATGACTCCGCAGCGGCCAGCAATTACGGCCCGCGCGACAGCGACGTAGACCACGGGTAGCGTCGGACGACAGGCGGAGCATCGTCCCTCCGGTTCCCACAGATGCTGACGCGGCACTCTCCTGTCATCGGGACGTTCCCGCCATGTCATCATGAACCGGCGCGGGAATCGTGCCGCCGATCTAATAGCGGCACCACTTGCTCCAGAACCGCCACCTAAAAGGACCACTGTCGGTATTGACGAGGAGAACCTATCTGAGCGAGCTCAAGTCTTCGATGCACTTATTGCCACTGCGCCGTGCAATCCATGCAGCGCCGATTATCATCCGAATAATCAACTAATCGCGCGAAGTTTCCGCATCTTATCCGAGGGCACCACGCCTCTGACTTTCATGACGCGGGGATATCGCTGGACCAGGGCTGACCGGCTGCCTGATGGTTCTTATTGTGGCACTTGGATGTGACATTCCGACCGCTGACCGGTGGGGCGGTTGTCGGTGACTGGTTCCACACCGGTCACGATGGTGTTGGGTTTTTGCTTCTCTGGGTGAGTGCGGACGGTCGGCTGGCACCCTTTTATGGCGGGTTTAGCACCGCGATCCGTTTCACTCGTTGAAGCAGCAGTTGTATCTCTGGTGCAGTGGAGGCCAGGTGCAGGGCTGTTTGGCGGGCGCGCTTGGCGAGTTTCCCGCCGATTTCAAAGAGCCTGCCCCGGAGCTTCTTTGGTTCCCAGCATCTGGCTTTCGTATCTTTGAACCCGATCATCTGGGTCCAGGCCATGACCTCGGTGGCCATCATGAGGACATGGCACCACAACTTCTTGGCGGTGAAGGACTTGAAGGGCAGGTTCGCGAAACCGCTGTCTTTTGCGTTGCGGATCCGGACTTCACAGCGTGCCATGAGCCGGTGGCTGACGTCCAGATCAGCGAGCTGGCCATGTTCCTGGTTCGGTGCGATCGCTGTGTACCGTTGCCCGTCGATGTCAGTGATCAGCATCTGGGCACCCACGTGCGGAATCTCCTTACGAACGATGACCGGCATCCCCGCCGGCCATGAGGAGAGTCGATAATCGGGGCCTGGGCTGGGCCTGGACTGTGCCCGGCAATGAACTTGGCGCAAGACCTTGACTCGACTGGAAGTCTCCAAAGAGTTTTACCTCCGTACAAGTTGAAGCTGAACCGTTCCAGGCCGGCTGACGGGACTGTCCAAAGGGATGGGACGTGACTGTTCGTATGGATAGATTTTGCACCAAAAGTTGGTGTGCGGACCAATTCCTGTACACGCTTGTTAGAAGTGCGGCAGCAACAGTTGTTCGCTCTGCAGGAACTCTACGGAGTACCTGTCGGTGGCGTGAGCAGGAAACGAACGGTCCGATCTCACGTCACCGATCGACACTCCAAGCCAGCCGGCTCGTTGACAAAAAGCTATTCGAAGGCCCGCGGAAATTTTCTCATTCCGCTGTGGGCGGCGCATCCCGAAGGAAAGAAGGAAATTTGTCCATCAATGTGACGACCGGTGACCTGCGGCAGGGGGCTATCTGATGGTGAATCACAAGGTCCCGTCCGTGATTTTATTAGTGGCGGCATTGGCTCTCGCTGGTTGCAGCACTCCGGCCAAGGAAATTTCGAGCGACACGGCACCCAGCTCGTCCAGTTCGCTTGCGACATCAGCCCCCGCGACGAGCCGCGATTCTCCCTTTTCACCGCTAACGAGCGTCGTCGACTTTTGGAGGCAGTATCCCGAACTTGCAGCTGCTCCCTCCCAAATGGGCAAGTTGCTACTCAACGAAAAGGGAAGTCAGACGGACAAATTCGTACTTTCGAATGCTGAGGCGCAAGAAGCCGTGATGGTGGTGTTAATCTGCGACAGCGAATCCAGCTACAAGGTCACGCTCGGAAACAACACTGACCCCAACCTCGCCGAAACCTCCGGCGGTTCCTGCGGAGGGCCCATGATAAACAGTTACACGACTGCTCCGCATGACTCATCCAAACCGGGCACGGTTCCAGACTTTATCCAGGTCGAAGTCCCCTCAGGAGTCAATTTCCACCTCTCCGCGTTTGGGGTCGACGGGACCTAATCGCTTCTGCATGTCTCGTCGGGCAATGGAACAACTGCTCCTGCACCAAGTGCGGTTAGGATGTTGTCACCCGCGCTGGGAAATAGGTGGACGAATGCTGCGACGCCGGCGGCCATGACGCTGCCAGGGCATTGCGGCTGACACGGCATTGATACCGTTGCTGCGTGGATACTGACATAAGGAGACCTGCATGATCTGGACGGCGTTCAGCCTGCCAACCTCCGATTCATGGGTTTCCGTGCTCATAATGCTGGTGGACCTGGGCATCCGCATTGCCGTGCTCGGCATCATCCCCGGAAACCGCCGCCCCACCACCGCCATGGCTTGGCTGCTGTGCATTTTCTTCCTTCCCTACGTCGGTCTGGTCTTGTTTCTCATGTTCGGTAATTTTCGGCTCTCCCGGCGGCGGCGGGAGAACCAGGACGCTGTCAACCAGCGCATTGTCGAGGGCACCAAAGGCATCGCTTCACTGGTGGACGCTTATGAGGGCCCTGCCTGGGTGAAGTCGGCGATGGAACTAAACCAAAATCTGGGCTTCTTCCCCGCTCTGGGTGGCAATTCAGTCCAGCTCATCGAGGGCTACCAGGAGTCCTTGGACGCCATGGCCGACGAAGTCAGCCGGGCCAAGGACTATGTCAACGCCGAGTTTTACATCATGAGTTCGGACGAAAGCACCGACAGGCTGTTCAGGGAACTGGAAGCTGCGGCCGAACGCGGTGTGCGGGTGCGGGTGCTCTTTGACCACATTGGCTCCTTGCGGGTGCCCGGCTACCGTGGCATGATCCGCCGGCTCAAGGCAAGCCAGATCCAGTGGCGGCGCATGCTGCCGCTGCTGCCCGTGAAGGGCCAGTGGCGCAGGCCGGACCTGCGTAACCACCGAAAAATTCTCGTGGTCGACGGGCGGATTGGCTTCACGGGCTCGCAAAACATTATCGAACCGTCCTACCGCAAAAAGGCGAACCACAAAATTGGCCGCCAATGGGTTGAACTGATGACTCGTCTTGAAGGTCCCATCGTCGGCACCTTGAACGTCATGTTCGCCACCGACTGGTCATCAGAAACCGAAGAGTCACTTGAGTCGCAGCTGGCCACTTACCACTGGGATTCGTTTTCGGGCGGTTCGCTGTGCCAGGTGGTGCCCAGCGGGCCCGGGTTTGTCACCGAGAACAACCTGCGCCTGTTCAACACGCTGCTGTACTCGGCGGAGGAATGCATCACCATCTCCAGCCCCTATTTCGTCCCCGACGACTCCCTGCTCTACGCCATCACCACCGCCGCCCAGCGTGGGGTGGTTGTGGAGCTGTTCGTTTCCGAGAAGGGTGACCAGTTCCTCGTCCACCACGCCCAGCGGTCCTACTACGAAGCGCTGATGAAGGCCGGGGTGCGGATCTACCTTTACCCCAAGCCCATGGTGCTGCACGCCAAGCACTTCACTGTGGACACCGAAGTTGCCATTATTGGCTCATCCAACATGGACATGCGCAGCTTCTCCCTGAACCTTGAAGTGACTGTCATGATGATCGACCGTGACGTGGTCCTGCAGATGCACGCCGTCGAAGACCACTACCGGTCCATCTCCCGCGAACTGAAGCTGGAAGACTGGGTCAACCGGCCGGTCCTGGCCCGCTACGTCGACAACGTGGCCCGCCTGACTGCGACACTGCAGTAAAACTGCCCCGCAGGCCGACGGCCCGTGGTTCCCTCGCGGGCAGTAAGATTTCCTTCGGTCGTTCCTCCCTTCGAAAATCCATCCCCGCTCCGGGCACCACCGGCCGCCTCCGCGGCTCAGTCCGGGAATTCAGCGCCCAGCGTGGACAGGACCCCGTAAGCCTTGGCCTGGATCTCCTGCCATTCCGCCTCGTCCTCGGAGTCCGCCGTGATGGCGCCGCCGACCCCCAGCGCAAGGTGCGTGCCGCCGTCGTGCATGTCCTGCAGGACCAGCGTGCGGATCACGACCGACAGATCCAGGGCGGCATTGAGGGAAAAGTAGCCGATGGCGCCCGAGTAGATCCCGCGGGGGCCGGCCTCGAGGGCGTCGAGAATCGCCATGGTGCTGATCTTGGGGGCGCCTGTCATGGACCCGGCAGGGAAGGCCGCCGCCACGGCCTGCGCGCGCGAACTGCCCGGCGCCAGCTGCGCCTCAATGGTGCTGACAAGCTGGTGCACCGTGGCGTAGCTTTCAATGGCGCACAGCCGCGGGACGGTCAAGGTGTGCGGCAGGGCAAAGCGCGACAGGTCGTTGCGCAACAGGTCCACGATCATCACATTTTCGGCCCGGTCCTTCAACGACGTGGCCAAATCCGTCTTCAGTGCGGCGTCCACGGCGGGGTCGGAATCGCGGCGTCGGGTGCCCTTGATCGGCTCGGCCCGCATCCATCCCTCCGAGTCAATGCGCAGGAAACGTTCGGGCGACGTGCTGCAAACACTCAACTCACCGAGGCGCAGGAACGCGGCAAACGGCGCGGGGCTGCGCCGGCGCAGCGCCTGGTATGTGGTCCAGGGGTCCATCCTGTGCGGCGTGTGCGCTTCCAGCTGGGTCGTCAGGCAAATCTCGTAGGAGTTGCCGTCGTGGATCTGGGCCTGCGCAGCCGCGATCATCGCCTTGTACCGTCGCTCGCCGTCCCGCGCCATGAACAGAGGTGTTGGCTTTCCCTTGGGAATGCTGCCGGTGAGGTCCGACGCCGGATGGCCGGGCGGGGTGCCCCGCCCGGCTTCGGCGGCGGCATGCGCTGTGCGGACCGCCGTGAGAAATTCGGCAGCTTCCGGGCCGGACGATGGATGCTGGGTGCCCGCCAGCGTCAGCACGAAAAGGCAGTTCTCCCGGTGGTCCAGGACCACTGCGCGGCCGGCAAAGAGCAGTGCCGCGTCGGGCACGGCCGGCAGGACTCCGCCCGGGACAGCCCCGGGTCCCCGGGCAGGGGAAGCGGCTGCCATTGCTGCGCCGCCGGTTTCGGACTTGAGCTCGTAGCCCAGATAACCCAGCCAACCCAGTGTGAAATCGCCGGGGTAATGCTCGGGCGCCCGCACTGCCTTGCGCCCCCACACGGAATCAAGCCAGCGGAAGAACGGGCCCCGGATGCGGGTGGTGACCTGGCCGGCGGTCACCGAGGTGATGCCGTTGCGGTGGCGGGCCACCTGCCCAAAACAGCCTGAATTGTCGGCCATGATGGAGAACCTGGCCCGGGCACCCTGCAGCTTTCCTACAGCTGAATCGGTGGCAGCATTCGAGGTCCCGGTGGCGGTTTCGGTGATCGAACTGTCGAGCCACACGGCATTGACCGCAGCACCATGGAGGGCGTCGAAGAGTGCGGCGGCCGGCGGCAGCCCGTCAAGGCGGACGACGGAAAATTCCAATCCGCGGCGCCTGGCCAGCTCCGGTCCGAGCACGTGTTCCAGTGCGGGCAGCTGGGTGAGGGCGTCAAGGACACGCTCCGGCGCGTTGGCAACACCATGCGTGCCGTCCACCAGAATGTCTGCATGCTCGGCGGAGGCCTCCCCGGCCAGGAGGTGTTCTTCCTGTGCTGCCCAAATATCCCAATATGGCGCGTACGTTTCGCCGTCCCGTGCCAAGGCGCGTTGCTTGCGGGACTGGGTGGGGGCGTCGACCCAAATTACGGCATCCACAAACCCGGCGGCCCGTCCATGGGTGGACCCCACGCCCTCCACGATCACGACCGGGGCAACGGCGGTGGTCCGGGAGTCGCCGTCGTTCCTGGCATCCCAGTCCCAGGCGGTCCACGTGGCGGGCAGGCCTTCGCTGAGGGGTTCCAGGACCGAGTTGATGTAGCGCTCCACGCCACCGGCCAGGCCGTCCCAGCCGGGGTAGATGTCCTCGAGGTGAAAGAGCGACACGGGGCGGTGGCGTCGCAGCAGGGCCGCCAACTCCACGGCGACGGTGGTCTTTCCGGCACCGGATCGGCCGTCGACGGCGATGATCACAGGGCGTTGCATGGGCCCACAATTCCGGGGGCCCCGCTGTGGGGTCCGCAGCCGAGCGGCTGGGGATCAGCCACGTGCGTGACCGTGTTCAGCGGCGTGCGCCAGGATGCCGGGAATGGCCGCGGAAATCAACTCCCAGCTGACCTGGAAGTCCTTGGCGTCGCCGAACCAGGGGTCGTAAATGCCTTGCTCGTCCCGGCTTGCGTTGGCCACTGCCGGGTCAAAGGAACGCAGCATCCGGACCTTGCCGGCGGCTTCCGGGGTGGGCGCCAGCGCCTGGAGGGCGTCATAGTGGTCGGTGTCCAGGGCCAGGATGAGGTCCCGTTCGGCAAACCAGGCTGGATCGAACGTGCGCGCCGCGTGGTTTGCAGCGGCAATGCCGTGGTGCTTGAGCGTGGTTGCGGCGCGGGGGTCCAACGGATTGCCCACCTCCCACGCCGACGTTCCTGCGGAATCAACTTCCACGTCCATGCCGGCACCGTCGGCGGCGGCTGCCACCATGAATTCAGCCATGGGGGAGCGGCAGATATTGCCGGTGCAAACGGTAATGATCCGGTATGAAGTGTTCATTTAGTCAGTCTATCGGCGGGAGCGGGGGCCGCCGGATGGTGTCCGGCCCGGCATGCAATGCCCGTGCGCCGCCGTGTGCGCAGCTCAGCCCCACGGGCGCTGGCCCGCGATTCGAATGTACTCGCGCTGCCAGCGCATGCGCTTGACGCCAATGATCAGGGCTGCGGTGCCCAGCCCGCCGAACACAAGCAGCAGGACAACGGCCAGAACCGCCAGGCCAGGCTGGCCGGTCCGTGCGCTGTCCATCAGGACCATGACAAACAGGAACGCTGCCATTAGAAATATGAATGAGGCGAAGACGACCTGCCCCAGCGGGCTTCGGATGCTCCTTTGTGAACCCATGTAGCTGAAGGGCTCCTTGGGGAGATCCTCCGGGCGCAACCGGGTTGCCGGGTATCGGATCGGGGCGTCCCGGTCCGGGTGAGGCTGCTGGAACCATTGATTGCTCATGGAAGAAGTATAAATTCCCGGGCGGTCCACGGCGGACCCGCAAGGGGAACAGCCCACCGAACTGTCAGGAGGGCCAGTGTTCGATGGCGTTCAAGTGTCACCGCCACTATCGACAGCCCGGTTCCAGTGGTCCATGGTGGACGGCAGCCCGATGGAATCATGACGGTACTGTTCAAAGTAGTGGTTTCCGCCCATTGACTGCCAGCTGTCGTCAAAGAAGAGGACATGGCCAATCAGATGAAAGCCCTTGGTTGCTGCGCGATCTCGGAGGACATCTGACTCATCCATCAAGTCCATGTCCGGGACGCCGCCAGGGGCCTGAGAGCCGGGGTGCGCAATGGCAAAGAACTTTGTGTATTCCGGGTAGAGGCAGTCCAGGATCTTCTCCAGGTGAGGTGCCAAGGTGCCACTGAAATGCTTGGTCAGGATGCCGACTCCGACCAGTTCGAGGTCCCGGGTCGCTTGAATGAGCACGAGTCTGTTCCTGTTTTTGCCATGCCGCCGGATGAGTGGCTGTGCCAGTTGTGTGAGGTCAAAACCTGCTTGAAGAATCATGCTCACACGCTACGGACAGCGCGGGGGGATTGTTAGCACCGTCCGCTGAAATGTGCAGTCAACGGCCTGTTGACCCGCCTGTGGAGGAACAGCCGTCCATTTGGCAGGCAAAAGCGGCAGTCGGGGTTAAACCAATGCCAGCAGCACGCCCACGGCGATGAACATGATGCCGAAAATGCGGTTCAGGATCAGCTGCCCGCGCTCGCTGCTTGTCAGGTGTTTGAGCTGTTTGGCGCCGGCGGCAAAGATGAACCACATGACGATGATGTCAATGACCACCACGGTGGCAGTCAGGACCACGTACTGGGGCAGGAGCGGATCAGCCGGCCGGATGAATTGGGGCATGAACGCCAGGAAGAACACGATGGCCTTGGGGTTCAGGAGGTTGACCCACAGCCCGCGGCGGAACATCGAAAAGCCGTGCTCAACAGCGGCGGGTGCGTCCCCGTCGTCGTCCGTCCCAGCTTTGGCCAGCAGCTTCCGGATGCCCAGGTACACCAGGTAGGCGGCACCCACGTAACGGATCAGCAGGAACAGGAACGGGGAGCTGGAGACGATGATGCCCACGCCGGCGGCAACAATGACCACGTGCACCACCAACGCCAGCTGCTGGCCCAGAATGCCCCAGAAGGAGCGGCGGAAACCTGCGGTCAGCGCGTTGGACATGGTGTTGATGGCGCCTGCGCCCGGGGTCAGGCTGATCATGGCGCCGGCGCCCGCAAGGGCCAGCCAAAGGGAGAACTGCACCCGCCAAGTTTACAGCGACTTTACAGCGACAAAATGCCCTCCCGCCGCTTAGGCCCTGGCCATGATTTCACCGTTTGGCATGAGGAACCACCCGTCGGTGCTGGCGCCCCACGTCCGCCATCCGGCCGCGATGCGTGTCAAGGCGGCCGCATCGGCGAAGCCATAGGAAACGGCTTGTTCGGCAAACGCCGAGCCCACTGTCCTCTCGGCCCAGACCCCGGCGAGCCATGCACGCTGATCCTCCGTTGCGTACAGCCAGTTGGCGCTCGACGCACTCACCTCGGAAAATCCGGCAGCCTGTGCCCAGTGCAGCAGCCGCCGCCCGGCGTCCGGTTCGGCCTGGTTGTGGCGGGCCACCTGCTGGTACAGGGCCATCCACTCGTCCAGCTCGGGCAATTGCGGATACCAGGACATGGCATGAAAGTCCGCGTCCCGCGCGGCCACCAAACCGCCCGGTTTTGCCACCCGCCGCATTTCCTTCAGGGCGGCAACAGGATCTGTCAGGTGTTGCAGGACCTGGTGGGCATGCACCACATCAAAGCTGTCAGCGGGGAAATCGAGGTTGTAGATGTCGCCGGTGTCAAAGCTGAGGTTGCTCAGATGCGCTTCACTGGCCAAAGCAGTGGCGCCCGCCACGACCTCCGGTGCCCTGTCCAGCCCAATGACTTCCCCGGGCGCCACCAGCCGGGCAAAATCCGCTGTGATGGTGCCGGGTCCGGAACCGACATCCAGCACACGCAGCCCGTGGGTGAGATGCGGAATCAAGTAGGCGGCAGAGTTTTTCGCCGTCCGCGACGCGTGCGAGCGCAGCACGCTCTCATGGTGGCCGTGCGTGTACACATCGCCCTGGGGTTTGCCTGCCGGGTGTGGGTCGTGCTGCTGGCTGGGGCTGGATTGCTCGCTCATAAATGGGAGCGTACGCCCGGCAGCCCGCCCATGCCAGAGTGTCCCGCATGGCGGGCAGCCGATGCCAGCGCATGTTGCGATCGTAAACCGGCGCACCGAGCCAAGGTGGCTCGGGGCACAAAGCTGGCCATCCGGCGTCGTGCTTGTTCGCCTAAAGTGAAAGTTGAGCCGACTACGCTCAACTTCATTTGACATGAATGCGAGTCTGAGTAAAGTTGAGTGCAGAACGCTCAATACCGCTGGTTGGGCGACCCGGTGCCACCCTGGCGACGGACTTGTTCACGCAGCGGCCCATGAAAGGAACCACTTATGTCACGTGCCGTAGGTATTGACCTCGGAACCACCAACTCTGTTGTATCCGTCCTCGAAGGTGGCGAGCCCACCGTCATCGCCAACGCTGAAGGCGGCCGCACCACCCCGTCGATTGTTGCTTTCTCCAAGAGCGGCGAAGTTCTGGTCGGCGAAATCGCCAAGCGCCAGGCCGTCAACAACATTGACCGCACCATCGCCTCCGTCAAGCGCCACATGGGCACCGACTGGAACGTCGCGATCGACGACAAGAAGTACACGGCGCAGGAAATCTCCGCCCGCACCTTGATGAAGCTCAAGAACGACGCCGAAGCCTACCTGGGCGAGAAGGTCACCGACGCTGTCATCACCGTCCCGGCCTACTTCAACGACGCCGAGCGCCAGGCCACGAAGGAGGCCGGCGAAATCGCGGGCCTGAACGTGCTGCGCATTGTCAACGAGCCCACGGCTGCCGCCTTGGCCTACGGCCTGGACAAGGGCAAGGAAGACGAACTCATCCTCGTATTCGACCTCGGTGGCGGAACGTTCGACGTTTCCCTGCTTGAAGTTGGCAAGGACGAAGACGACTTCTCCACCATCCAGGTGCGCGCCACCTACGGTGACAACCGCCTCGGCGGCGACGACTGGGACCAGCGCATCGTTGACTTCCTGCTGAACCAGCTCAAGGTCAAGGGCATCGACCTGTCCAAGGACAAGATCGCCCTGCAGCGCCTGAAGGAAGCTGCCGAGCAGGCCAAGAAGGAACTCTCCTCGGCTTCCAGCACCAACATCTCCCTGCAGTACCTTTCCGTAACCGCTGACGGCCCGGTCCACCTGGACGAGCAGCTGACCCGCGCCAAGCTCCAGGACCTGACCAAGGACCTGCTCGAGCGCACCAAGAAGCCGTTCAACGACGTCATCAAGGAAGCCGGCATCAAGGTTTCCGACATCGACCACATCGTTTTGGTTGGTGGCTCCACCCGCATGCCCGCCGTCGTCGAACTGGTCAAGGAATTGGCCGGCGGCAAGGAGCCCAACAAGGGCGTCAACCCGGATGAGGTTGTGGCCGTTGGTGCCGCACTGCAGGCCGGTGTCCTGAAGGGTGAGCGCAAGGACGTGCTGCTCATCGACGTCACCCCGCTGTCCCTGGGCATCGAAACCAAGGGCGGTGTGATGACCAACCTGATCGAGCGCAACACGGCCATCCCGACCAAGCGTTCCGAGACCTTCACGACAGCTGATGACAACCAGCCGTCAGTGGCCATCCAGGTCTTCCAGGGCGAGCGTCAGTTCACCCGCGACAACAAGCCGCTGGGCACGTTCGAGCTGACCGGCATTGCTCCGGCACCGCGCGGCGTCCCGCAGGTTGAGGTCACCTTCGACATCGACGCCAACGGCATCGTGCACGTGTCCGCCAAGGACAAGGGCACCGGTGTTGAGCAGTCAATGACCATCACGGGCGGCTCCTCGCTGTCCAAGGATGACATTGAGCGCATGGTTCGCGAAGCCGAAGAGCACGCAGCCGAGGACAAGGAACGCCGCGAGGCAGCAGATCTGCGCAACTCCGCAGAGCAGCTGCACTACTCGGTGGACAAGGTTCTGGCCGACAACGATGACAAGCTTTCCGACGAGGTCAAGAACCCCGTCAAGGAAGACGTCACCGCGCTCAAGACCGCCCTTGCCGGCGACGACGATGCAGCCGTGAAGGCCGCATTTGAGAAGCTGCAGGCTTCGCAGTCCACCCTGGGTGAGGCCATCTACGCCGCAGCCCAGGCTGAGGGTGCAACGGCCGACGCCGGAGCTCCCACGGAGGGTGCCGAGTCCGCCGAAGCCGGCGCCGAGGAAGACATCGTTGATGCCGAAATCATCGACGAAGACGCAGACGAGAAGAAGTAAGCATGTCTGAGTCCACAAACCCCGAAGAGGTTCCGGCCGACGGAATCCCAGAAGGCGAAGCACCCGACGCCCTGTCTCAGGCCGAAGAGATCCTCAACGGTGTTGAGGTTCCGGCCGAGGACTCCGTGGCGCAGGGAGCAGTGGCAGACGACGCCGCCGAGCTGAAGAACGACCTTCTTCGCTTGCAGGCCGAGTATGTCAATTACCGCAAGCGTGTTGAGCGGGACCGGGCAGTTGCCGGCCAGATGGCCGTCATTGGCGTGCTCAACTCGGTTCTGCCCGTCATGGACGACATCGAGGCGGCACGTGCACACGGCGACTTGGTGGATGGCCCGTTTGCGGCCATCGCCGCAAAGTTGGAAACTGTGTTGACAACGTATGGTTTGGAAAAGATTGACGCCACCGGCGTTGCGTTTGATCCAACCGTCCACGAGGCGCTCATCCAGCAGCCGGGCGCAGACATTGAGATTGACACCGTCAGTCAGGTGCTGCGCAGCGGTTACAAGTCCGGAGATCGCATCCTGCGCGCCGCACAAGTAATCGTGGCCGTGCCGGAGTAGCAACACAGCACCACTTCCGCTGGCCGGGCTTGTCGACACCTCCGGGTGTTGACAGGCCCGGCCAGCAGAAGCATTTCCCACCAACTTTAGAAAGGAGACGTCTTGGCAAGTCAGGACTGGGCAGAAAAAGACTTCTACAAGATTCTTGGAGTATCCAAGGATGCTTCCGAAGCCGAAATCAAAAAGGCCTACCGAAAGCTGGCCCGCAAGTACCACCCGGATACAAACTCCGGTGACGCGCAGGCGGAAAAGACCTTCAAGGACGTCTCCGAAGCGTATTCAGTGCTCTCCAGCAAGGAAGATCGCGAACAATACGACGCGATTCGTGCCATGGGCGGTGGCGCCCGCTTCAGTGCCGGCGGCAGCGGCCACAACGGTGGCGGCGGCGGTTTTGAGGACGTCTTCGGCGACCTCTTCGGCGGCGGCCGCGGCGCACCCCGCGGCAACCCGGGCTTTGGCGGCTCAGGCCTGCCACCGGAATTCGCCGACCTCTTTGGCGGTGGCGGGGGAGGAGGAGGCTTTGGCGGCTTCCAGCCCACACCCACCAAGGGCGCGGACCGCACGGCCGCAACCAGCATCTCCTTCGCCGGGTCCATCAACGGAACCAAGATTGGCCTGCGCGAGCCGAATGGCGAGGTGATTGATGTCCGCATCCCTGCCGGCATCAAGGACGGCCAGAAGGTCCGGGTCAAGGGCAAGGGCCAGTCAGGTGCTGCCGGTCCCGGCGACTTGATGGTCACCGTCAAGGTCAAGCCCCACGACTTCTTTGCCCGGGACGGCGACAACATCCGCGTCCATGTGCCCGTGGCATTCCACGAGGCAGCACTGGGCGCCGACATCAGCGTCCCAACCCTCACCGGGGACACCGTCCGTGTCCGTGTCCCCGCCGGCACACCATCCGGCCGGACCTTGCGTGTCAAGGGTGCGGGCGTGAAGTCCAAGAAGGGCGACGGCGACCTCCTCGTCACGATCGACGTGGCGGTTCCGCAGAAGCTCAACAAGGAAGCAGAGGATGCCGTGCGTGCCTTTGCAGCTGCCACAGCCGACGACGATCCCCGTGCAACACTGGCGGCGAAAGCCAGGCTGTAAGTACTATTCACGTTGGGCCCACGCCCGCAGGGTTCCCTGGCCGAGGTACGAGGTTAGGGAGAGCGGGTGGGGAGAAAGGAAATTGCAATGATCGTTGACCCGTATTCGCCCATCTTTGTGATTTCCGTGGCGGCCGAGTTGGCTGAGATGCACCCGCAAACCCTGCGCCAATACGACAGGTTGGGCATCGTCAAGCCCCGCCGTGCCCCTGGCCGGTCCCGCCGCTACTCCCAGCACGACGTGGAGATGCTGCGGGAAGTGCAGCGACTGTCCCAGGAGGGTGTTTCCCTTGAGGGGATCCGGCGCATCATGGAACTGCAAAACCAGGTGGAGGCGCTGCGCTCCAAGGTTGTGGAACTGACAGACGCGCTTGAGGCTGTCTCGGCGGAGATGGCCTCGCGCCCGCCCCGTGCCAACAGCCGCGTGTTTGCCGGCGGGCTCACGGGCGGGGACATCGTGGCCCTGGCGCGCGGCCAGCGTCCGCGCCCGCGCAGCCAGGCAGTGGTCGTCTGGCGTCCGCGGCCCTAATCCTTCCTCCGTCCAAGTCGAGTTTGCACTTGTTGGCCACCGAAAATCGGTGAAATCAGTCCAACAAGTGCAAACTCGCTTATAGGGGAGGGGGTGACGGGGTGTCAGTCGCGGAAGAGGCCGGCCAGGTCTGTCGCCGTCAAGGCGCCGCCGGACAACGAATCCCCGCTCATCACGTCCGAGAACAGCTGGGACTTCTTGGCCTTGAGAGCCATGACCTTTTCCTCGATGGTGTCCTTGGCAACCAGCCGGTACACCATGACGTTCTTCTTTTGCCCGATGCGGTGTGTACGGTCCACGGCCTGCGCCTCGGAGGCGGGATTCCACCACGGGTCAAGGATGAACACGTAGTCGGCCTCCGTCAGGTTCAAGCCAAAACCACCGGCCTTGAGGCTGATCAGGAACAACGGTGCCGTTCCGGTCTTGAACTCATCCACGACGGCGGCCCTGTTGCGGGTGCCCCCGTCAAGGTAGGTGAATTCGGTGCCCTCGGCGATGAGACGCTCACGGACCTTGCCCAGGAAGCCCGTGAACTGGCTGAAGATCAAGGCCCTGTGGCCTTCCTTGATGACGTCCTCGAGCTGTTCGAACAAGACGTCCAGTTTCGAGGAGCGGACACCTGCCTGGCTCTCATCCACCAGTGAGACGTCAAGGCTGAGCTGGCGCAGCAGCGTCAGGGACTGGAAAATGGTGAACCGGTTCTTGTTGACGTTTTCAAGCAGCCCGAGGATCTTGGCCCGCTCACGCTGCAGGTGCGTCTGGTAAATCTTTTGGTGCCGCGGATTCAACTCCACTTCCAGAATTTGTTCCTGCTTGGCAGGCAGGTCAGCAATGACCTGTTCCTTCGTGCGCCGCAGCATGAGCGGCTTCACCCGGGAACGCAGCTTGCCCAGCAGCTCGGCGTCGGCATTCTTTTCAATGGGCCGCTGATAAAACTCGGCAAATCGCTTCGGGCTGGGGAAAAGCCCGGGCGCCACAATCGAGAGCAGGGCCCACAGCTCCATGAGGTTGTTTTCCATGGGCGTACCCGTCACGGCCAACTTGAACGGTGACTTCAGCTTGCGGGCACACTGGTAGGCCTTCGACTGGTGGTTCTTGACGAACTGGGCCTCATCCAAAATCAGTCCGGCAAAGGGCTGCATCCCGTATTCGGCAAAATCAATGCGGAACAAGGCGTAGGAGGTGATGACAATGTCAGCCCCGGCAAAGAAGTCCGCCGAATTCATGCCGCTCTTGGCGAACGTCTCGGAAACGGTGACGACCTTCAGCCCCGGCGCGAACCTGATGCTTTCACTGGCCCAGTTTCCCACCACGGAGGTGGGGGCGACCACGAGGAAGGGCTGGTTGCCGTCTCCTGCACCGGCCCCGACGCCCGCATCGGTGCCACGCCCGGAGGCAGCATCAGCCTTGACCTGGCACATCAAGGCCAGGGTCTGGACCGTCTTGCCCAAGCCCATGTCGTCGGCAAGCACGCCGCCGAGCCCGGACGTGTACAGGAAGTGCAGCCAGTTAAAGCCGTCCAGCTGGTAGGGACGCAGTGTCGCGTCCAGGCCGGCGGGGGCGGGCAGTGCGACGGGCGGTCCGCCGTCGAGCAGGCCTGTGACAGTCTTGCGCCAGGCCAGGGCCTGGTCATCAACGATGCCAAGCTGGGCCAGCTCGTCCCACAGCCCGGCCTGGAAGCGGCTGATCCGCAGCTCGCCATCCTTGTCGTCATTGAGGCTGCGGGCTTCATCAATCAAGGCACGCAGCTGGTGCAGTTCGGGCCGGTCCAGGGAGAAGTAGGCGCCGCTGGGCAGCAGCATCCGCGTGTTCCCGGCGGCCAGGGCGGAGAACACGGCGGCGAAGGAGACGTACTGCCCCTCCAAGGTGATCACGATGCCCAGGTCAAACCAGTCGCGCTCGTCGGTGGCCTTGGTGGAAATTGTGACGATGGGCGCTTCGGTCACCTCGCGGTAGCTGGCAATGTCGCCCGAGGTCTCCACGTCAACGCCCGGCAACGCCTGCAGCCGGGGCAGCACGGTCTCGGTGAAGGTGAGGGTGTCCAGATCGTTCAGCAACGCGGACCCGGCCAGGGAGGGATCCCCCCAGGAATGGTTGGCCGCGACGCCCATGGTGGTGATGTCTTCCCACGGCTGCCCGACACTGGCGATCAGCCGGGCCTCAGCACCGGTGTCGCGAACAGCGTGCTCGCCCAGTTCCGGCCACAGCGGCAGCGACGTCACACGGCTGCCCACAGGGTAATGCCACTCCCAGTGCAGCCGCACCGAATGGTCCGTGCCGTAGGCAGCCAACAGTGACAACGTTGGCTCCACGTAGGCGGGCAGTTCCACCGACTTGTCGGCTGAAACCACGGCGGCTGCCTGCTTCAGCTGCGGATAAAACTGGGTGAGGAACTTCTCCTGCGCCCGCTCAGGCACATGGACAGTCTCCTTCCGCAGCGCAAAATCAAGCATCTGGGTTGACGAGTCGGCGGGCAGGGGTGCCAGGGTGATGCTGCCGCGGACGACGGCGTTGCGACCCTGGGTGCCATTGCCCGAGTTCGCGGCCGCCTCGGCATTGCTGCTGAAGAACAGCCCGCTGACGGGGGAACCGAGCCGCCCGACGATCTCGGCCTCGACCGGGACGCCCTCCAGCTCGATCAACGGACCCACATCCAGGCCCCCTGATTCGGCCCGGGTCACGTCCAGCTGCAGGGCGGCGTGCTGGTCGGCAACCCGGACAGGGTCGCCGCTGCCCGACTGGATCAAGGCGACGCCGTTCTTGTGCGCGCCCGACAGCAGCTGCCAGAGGTTGCGCCCGGCGAAATCGTTCAGCGACAGCCAGGCGCCGGCATTCCCGTGGTTGTACTGCCGCGGGCTGTGCGAGGACAGGAATTCACTGAGCCACTCCAACTGGGTGCGGTCGTGTGCCCCGCCATAGGCAAGGTAGCCCAGGGTTGCCCAGCTGACGCCTGTCTTCACCCACTTGCCGCGCGTGCCCATGACAACAGGGCGGACGTTGAGAACTGGTTCGGAGGGTACGGTGCTGCCGCGGCCGCGGTAGGAAAAGCGGGGCGGCGGCACATGCAGCTCAAACTGCAGGCCCAGGGCCGGGGTGTCCGGGCTGGGTGCAGCAGTGGCGGGCGGAAGCAGGGCCGACAGTGCGGCTTCCCAGGAATCAACCGGAGGTTCATCGATGTTGTTGGCGGGGGCAGCGGCCGCGGATTTACCGTCCTTGGCCTTGGCCAGCAGTGTTTCCAGGAATGTTGGTTCCCGCGGCGACTCGTCGGGGACGAAGAAGTCCGTGAAGGACTGCTCGTCTTCGGCTGCGGCGATCAAGGCCACGACGTGCTTGCAGTTTTGCCGGACGGGGCAGTTGCAGATGCCCACCCGGCAGGCAACGACGCCGTCGTGCTCGCGGACGAGTTTCGCCGTTGCCCGGTATTCCTGGGTGCCCTGCACCTTGCCTGAGAGCAGGCCGGTGGCAGGCTCCAGGACTATGTCGCTGACCCGGTCCTGATCGGCATAGGCACGTCCGGCGGCAATGGAATCCTCGGTGAACTCGGCGATTCGGGTCAGCAGACGGGAATCGGCGGAGGAGTGCGTCACGGAACTGTTCCACCTGTCGGTTGGGGGTGGCCCAAGATTGCGGACCACATCTATCAATCTTACGCAGTATTGCTGCGCATGATTACCCCAAGGCGGGAGGACGCCCTTTGGGGCGGCAGCCGACGCCGCCTCCCGCCCCACCCGCTGCCGTCGAAAGGGTGAATAGTCACCCGGCAAAATACGTCGGCGAGCTAACTGGCGGCCGGGGAGGCCTCCTTGGCGGGGGTCTTCACAAAGAACAGGGTAAACAGCAGGGCCACGATGGCCGTGACCACCAACAGGGAGAGCCCAATCGCGTACTTGTAATTCTCCGCCGAAGGGTTGTAGGTCATGCCCATGATCAATGGCGGGAAGTAGCCGCCGAGTCCGCCCGCGGCGCTGACGATGCCGGCGATGGTGCCGACCTTGCCGTCAGGGGCGAGGGTGCTCACCCAGGCAAAAACCCCGCCGGTGCCAAAGCCGAGCGCCGCGGCCAGGGCGATGAAGATGGGCCCGGCCTGGACGTCGGCTGTCGGCTCGAGGGTGACAAGGAAGCCCAACACGGCCACCCCTGCCAGCGACACAAGAACCACCGGCTTGGAACCGATCTTGTCCGCCAACACCCCGCCAATGGGGCGGGCGATCACGGCGGCCAAGGCAAAACCCGCTGTCCGGGCACCGGCGGCGCTCGGATCAAATTCGTACACATCCCGCAGATACGTGGGCAGATAGGTGGCGAAGGAGACGAAGCCGCCAAACACCACGGCGTACAGGAAGCACATCTTCCACGTTACCGCCAGCTTGGAGGCGTCGATGAGCTTGGGCATGACGGGGGCCGTATTGGGTTTCCAGTCGGGCGCATTCTTCATGAACACCCACACCAGGATGGCCATGACGGCCAGGATGCAGGCAATCAACAGGTGCGTCGACACATACCCGATCGACTTCACCAGGCGCGGGTTCAGGAACGCGGCCAGGGCGGTGCCGCCCATGCCCGCACCAAACACGCCCGTGGCGAAACCCCGGCGGGACGGCGGATACCAGGCGCTGACAAAGGGAATGCCAACGGCAAACACCGTGCCGGCAACCCCCAACAGGAAACCGGCCGCCAGCACCAGCGCAAAGGAGTTCAGTGCCCCTCCCAGCGCAACCAGCAGCACTGTGGGAATGGTGGCCACGAGGACAAAGGTAAACAGGGCGCGCCCGCCGAACCTGTCCGTCATGGTGCCCACAACTATGCGGCCCAGGGACCCCACAAAGATGGGCATGGCCACCAGGATGCCCATGGTGCCTGCCGAGAGCTCCATGTTTTTTGCGTAGTGGGTGCTCAAGGTGGCGATGATGTTCCACGCCCAGAAGCCAACGACCGAGGCAGCGGTGGCCAGAACCAGATTGCGGACCTGCCCTGGGATTGGAGGGGACTTTGCCTTGACTGGTGCAGTTGACATGGTTGCTCCTGGGAGGTCTTATCTAGCGGACGAACAAAGAAAAGAGGAACAATGAACCTTCGTGGTGAGGCTTAACGGTGCCGGGTGTCGCGGTCGTGGGTGCCAACGTCCGACCAGCCGTGGCGGCTGGCAACGCTGGCACCCTTGTCCCGTGAGCGGTACACGATGTAGGGGCGGAACAAGTAATGCAGGGGTGCTGTGAAGGCGTGCACCAGACGGGTGAACGGCCAGACGATGAACAGCAGCATGCCCACCAGCGTGTGGATGTGGAACGATGTTGGCGCGGCAGCCATGGCGGCCACGTCCGGCTGGAAGATGAACAGCGAGCGGAACCACGGGGAGACGGTGTCGCGGTAGGTCACGTCGTGGTCGGGCCAGAACACGCTGGCCAGGGTGGTCCACAAACCAAACAAAAGGGCCGCCACCAGCACCACATACATGAGCTTGTCGTTTTTGGTGGTGGCCATGAAGACCGGCCCGGTCTTGCGGCGGCGGTAGATCAACAGGACAATCCCGCCCAGGGTGCCAACACCGGCGATGGTGCCGACAAAAAGCGCGTTGAAGTGGTAGATGCTCTCGGTCATGCCCACAGCTTCGGTCCACGCCTTGGGGATGACCAGGCCGAAGAAATGCCCGCCTATGACAGCGAGCAGGCCAAAGTGGAAGACGGGGGAGCCAATCCGCAGCAGCCTGGATTCGTAGAGCTGGGAGGAGCGGGTCGTCCAGCCGAACTGGTCGTATTTGTAGCGCCAGATGGAGCCGCCGACAAGGATCACAACCATGACGTACGGCAGCACACCCCACAGAAAGATGTCCATCGCTCATGCCCCTTTCATGGGCAGCAGTCGCGGGTCGTACGGGTCAAGGCCCACGGATTCGGTGGGCGGGCCGTAGCCTGCCATCCGCATGACGGCTTGTTCATCCGCCGGGGACGCTCCCGGCAGCGTGTTGCAGACGGCCTGCACAACGTCTGTATGCGCCAGCTTGTCCCGCTGCAGGCCAAACTTGATCAGTTCCAGGCTGGGCCGGTACTGCTGCAGGAGATCCTTGCCCGCGGCCAGGTTGACGGTGGCCGCGAACTCCAGCACCATGGGCAGGTAGTCCGGCAGTTCGCCCCGCGTGTCGACCAGCGTGTCCGAACCGCGGTACACCTTCTTGAACGCACCCAGCACCTCCCCGCGGCGGCGTGTATCGCCGTCGGTCCAGTAGGACAGGTGCAGCGCGTGCCGCTTGCCCAGGTCGAACTCCTGGACGTAGCGGGTTTGCAGGGCCATCAGGGCGGTGGTTTCCAGCGCGGAAAGCACGACGTCGAACGGCCGGCTGGCACCCGGAAACTCACCGAGCGCGGCCCGCATCAAGGGCACGCGGGCCACGAGTTGCTCGTCCGGGTAGGACAGGCACCAGGCTGCCGCCAGATAGGTGATCCGGTCCTGCTTGCTCACTGGCTGCCGCCTTCCATGGCGTCCGCGGGCGCATCAACCGGCGGTTCGGTGGGGTGCCGCTGCGGGAACATTCCGGCCGGTGCGCCGTTGCCGTCCCAGTTCAGCAGGTTCACCCGGCCGCGCAGGGTGTCCTCGCCCGCCACCGAATCGGAGGTCTGCCTGTCCCGCAGGGCATTGAAGGTCTCGACGGCCACCGGGGTGGGCCGGCCGCTGGCCTCGCCGAATGGGGAGTCGCCCATGGCACCCATGCCGGGCCCGCCGTCGAAATCCAGGGAACAGCCCATCTCCTCAAGGTCATGCGCCTGCTCGGCGTGCGCCTTGGGAATCACATAGCGTTCCTCGTACTTGGCGATGGCCATGAGCCGGTACATCTCATACATGGTTTCCCCGTCCATGCCCACGGAGGCGGGAATGGAATCATCCGGGTCGTTGCCCAGTGAGATGCCGCGCATGTAGGAGCGCATGGCGGCCAGCTTGCGCAGCACCCCTGTGACAAGTTCCGTGTCCCCGGCGGTGAACAGTTCGGCCAGGTATTCAACAGGGATGCGCAGGGCGTCAATGGCGCCGAAGAGCACGTCCGAATCCTCGGCGTCATGCCCCTGCTCCCGCAGCAGGTCAACGACCGGGGACAGCGGCGGGATGTACCAGACCATGGGCATGGTCCGGTATTCCGGGTGCAGCGGCAGAGCCAGCTTGTACACCTTTGTCAGGGCGTACACGGGCGACTTTTGGGCCGCCTCGATCCAGTCCTCGGCGATGCCCTGTTCACGGGCCGCCTTCATCACGGCCGGGTCGTTGGGATCCAGCAGCACGTCCATCTGCGCCTGGTACAGCTCCTTCGGATCCGTGACCGAGGCAGCGGCGGTGACGGCATCGGCGTCGTACAGGAAAAGCCCAAGGTACCGCAGCCGGCCCACACAGGTTTCAGAGCACACGGTGGGCAGGCCGACCTCGATGCGCGGGTAGCAGAAGGTGCACTTCTCGGCCTTGCCGGTCTTGTGGTTGAAATAAATCTTCTTGTACGGGCAGCCGGTCATGCACTGGCGCCAGCCGCGGCACTGGTCCTGGTCAACGAGCACGATGCCGTCTTCGACGCGTTTGTAGATGGCGCCGGAGGGGCAGGACGCCATGCAGGACGGGTTCAGGCAGTGCTCGCAGATGCGCGGCAGGTAAAACATGAACGTCTGTTCAAACTCAAACTTGATCTTGTCCTCGGACTCGCGGCGCACCTTCTCCACGATCGGGTCAAGGTGGCCCATCTCGGAGGTGCCGCCGAGGTCGTCGTCCCAGTTGGCGCTCCACGTGATCTTCGTGTCCTTGCCGGTGATCAGGGATTTGGGCCGGGCCACCGGAAAGTCATCGCCCAACGGGGCGTCGATCAGGGTCTTGTAGTCGTAGGTCCAGGGCTCGTAATAGTCCTTCAGCTCCGGTTGGAGGGGGCTGGCGAAAAGCCCGAACAGCTTCTTCACGCGCCCGCCGGCCTTGAGTTTCAGGCGGCCGCGCTTGTTCAGCTCCCAGCCGCCCTTCCACTTTTCCTGGTCCTCGTAGCGGCGCGGGTAACCCTGCCCGGGACGGGTTTCGACGTTGTTGAACCAGACGTACTCCACCCCCGCACGGTTGGTCCAGGCCTGCTTGCACGTGACCGAGCACGTGTGGCAGCCAATGCACTTGTCCAGATTCATGACCATGCCCATTTGAGCCATAACACGCATTAGTACTGCACCTCCTGGGAACGACGGCGGATGGTGGAAACGTTGTCCCGCTGGTTTCCCGTGGGGCCAAGGTAGTTGAACGCGTACGTTTGCTGCGCATACCCGCCAATCAAGTGGCTGGGTTTGACCAGCAGCCTGGTGACAGAGTTGTGGATGCCGCCGCGCCGGCCGGTGGCCTCGGACTTGGGCACGTCGATGGTGCGTTCCTGCGCGTGGTAAATGTAGGCCACACCCTCGGGCATGCGGTGGCTGACAACGGCCCGGCCCACAAATACGCCGTTGGTGTTCACACACTCAACCCATTCGTTGTCCTTCACCTGGATGGAGCCGGCATCCTGCGGGCTCATCCACACAGTGGGCCCGCCGCGGGAAAGTGAGAGCATGAGCAGGTTGTCCTGGTATTCGGAGTGGATGGACCACTTCGAGTGCGGTGTCAGGTAACGCACCACAATTTCCTGCTCGCCGGTGGGTCCCAGCTTTGGCTCACCAAACAGCCTGTGCATGTCAAGGGGCGGCCGGTAGATCGGCAGCGCCTCGCCAATGTCGATCATCCAGTCGTGGTCAAGGAAAAAGTGCATGCGCCCGGTCAGCGTGTGGAAGGGCTTGAGCCGCTCGATGTTTTGCGTGAACGGGGCGTAGCGGCGCCCGCCCGTCTCCGAGCCCGACCATTCCGGTGAGGTGATGACAGGCACCGGCCCGGCCTGGGTCATGGCGAAGGAGATGTGCTTCTCTTCGCTGCCCTCGGCCAGGTCCACCAGCTTCATGCCGGTGCGCTTCTCCAGTTCCTTGAACCCGTGCACGGCCAGCTGGCCGTTGGTGGTGCCCGAGAAGGTCAGGATTGCCTCCGCCATCTTTGCGTCGGTGTCGATGGCGGGGCGCCCGTGCGCTGCGCCGCCCATCATGACGCCGTTGGCCTTGGCCAGGTGCCCCAGGGCCTTGTCAAGCTTGTAGTTGACGTCCTTGACGGTGAATCCGAGTTTGTCCGCGAGCGGTCCGACGGCGGTGAGCTTGTTGGCGATGGCCGTGTAGTCGCGCTCCACAATGGTGAAGTTCGGCATGTTTTGGCCGGGGACGCCGTCGATCCCGTCCTTGCGCCAGTCGCGGACCACGCCGCCGGGCTGGGCGATCTGGCCGACGGTGTCGTGGATGAGCGGGACGCTGACAAGGTCCTTCCGCGTGCCAAGGTGCGTCACCGACTGGCGCGACAGCTCCTCCGCCAGCAGGTGGAACAGTTCAAAGTCTGTCTTGGTCTCCCACGGCGGGTCGATGGCCGGGGTGAAGGCGTGCACAAAGGGGTGCATGTCGGTGGAGGAGAGATCGTGCTTCTCGTACCAGGTTGCCGCCGGGAACACGACGTCGGAGAGCAGGGTGGTGCTGGTCATGCGGAAGTCGGCGGACATCAGGAAATCGAGTTTCCCTTCCGGACCTTCCTCATGCCATTTCACATCCTGCGGTTTGAGCGAGGACTCGCTGTCCTGTCCCATCACGTTGTTGTGGGTGCCAAGAAGGTTCCGCAGGAAGTACTCGTTGCCCTTCGCGGAGGACCCAAACAAGTTGGAACGCCACAAAACCAGGGTGCGCGGCCAGTTTTCCGGGGCGTCGATGTCCTCGATGGCCGGATTGATGCTCCTGTTCATGAGCGACTGTGCCACCCACGTCTTCTCATCGGGCGCCTCACCGGCGGCCACCGCGGCGATGGCCGCATCGGCCAGATCCAGTGGGTTGGAATCGAACTGCGGGTAGAACGGCATCCAGCCCAGGCGCACGGACTGGGCCAGGGCATCGGCGGTGTGCATGCCGTCGAGGTTGCCCGTGGACAGCGGCGACTTGAGCGCATCCGCCGAGTAGCCGTCCTGCCGCCACTGGTCCGTGTGCATGTACCAGTAGCCGGTGCCGATCATGGTCCGGGGCGGGCGCGACCAGTCAAGGCCGTTGGCCAGGGACACCCAGCCGGTGATGGGGCGGCACTTTTCCTGGCCCACATAGTGCGCCCAGCCGCCGCCGTTGCGGCCCATGCAGCCGGTCAGCATGACAAGCGCCAGGATGGCCCGGTAGGTGGTGTCGCCGTGGAACCACTGGCAGATGCCGGCGCCCATGATGATCATGGAACGGCCCTTGGACTGCTCCGCGTTGCGGGCAAACTCGCGGGCCACCCGGATGCAGGCCACGGCCGGGACGGAGGTGATCTCCTCCTGCCAAGCCGGGGTGTAGGGGATGGAGACGTCGTTGTAGTCCTTGGCCCAATCGCCTGGCAGGCCGTCGCGGCCCACCCCGTACTGGGCCAGCATCAGGTCGTACACGGTGGTGACAAGGTGGCCGTCAACCATTGTTGCGGGCACGCCGCGGTGCATGATGGTGCCGGCACCCTCGGGGTCCTCGAAGCAGGGGAGCAGGATTTCCACCGACTCGCCGGTGACTTCGTCCAGGCTCAGCGCCGGGTCGATCCCTTCGAGGTCGAGGTTCCACTTGCCCTCGCCGGTCTTGGAGTACCTGTGCCCCATGGTGCCGTTGGGGACGATGGCACGGCCGGTGGCCTTGTCAAAGAGCAGGGTCTTGAATGCGGCGTCTTCCTGGTTGTCCTGGCCGGGGACGAACGCGGCGGTGAGGAATTTTCCGGGACAGTACGTGCCGTCGTCGTTCTTCTCGAGCCGGACCAGGAAGGGGAGGTCGGTGAACTGGCGGACGTAGCCCTGGAAGAAGGGCACCTTCCTGTCGACAAAGAATTCCTTCAGCGTCACGTGGCCCATGCCCATGGCGAGGGCGGCGTCGGTGCCGGCCGCAGCGGGGAGCCATTCGTCGGCGAACTTCGTGTTGTCGGCGTAGTCCGGGCTGATGGCGATGACCTTTGTGCCGCGGTACCGGACCTCCGTCATCCAGTGCGCGTCGGGGGTGCGGGTGACGGGGACGTTGGAGCCCCACATCATGAGGTAGGTGGCATCCCACCAGTCGCCGGATTCCGGGACGTCCGTCTGGTCGCCAAAAACCTGCGGGCTGGCCACGGGGAGGTCGGCGTACCAGTCGTAGAACGACGTCATGACGCCGCCAATGAGCTGCACAAAGCGGGTGCCGATGGCGTGGCTGACCATGGACATCGCCGGGATCGGGGAGAAGCCCGAGCAGCGGTCGGGGCCGTAGGTCTTGATGGTGCTGACATGCGCGGCGGCGGCGATTTCCAGGGCTTCGGCCCAGGATGTGCGGACCAGGCCGCCCTTGCCGCGGGCGTTTTGGTACCTTTTGCGTTTCTCGGGGTCGCCGGCCACTTCGGCGAAGGCCAGGACAGGGTCCTTCAGGCGTTGTTTCGCTTCTCGGTACATTTCCACGAGCACGCCGCGGGCGTAGGGAAACCTGACGCGGGTGGGGGAATAGGTATACCAGGAGAACGCCGCGCCCCGGGGGCAGCCGCGGGGTTCATACTCGGGGCTGTCCGGGCCCACACTTGGATAGTCGGTCTGCTGCGACTCCCAGGTGATGATGCCGTCCTTGACGTACACCTTCCACGAACATGAGCCCGTGCAGTTGACCCCGTGGGTGGAGCGGACCACCTTGTCGTGGCTCCACCTGTCGCGGTAAAAGATGTCGCCCGCACGTCCGCCCTCCCGGAACACGGCCCGTGAGTCTGCGCTCTCATCCCACTTGGTGAAGAAGCGGCCCAACTTCAACATCGCGTCCGACGCTGGACCATCGACCCCGGCAACAATCGTTTCAGCAGTCATGCCCTCACCCTAGGGTGGGGGCCGACGCATTACTAGGGCGTTTGGAATAGTCAACAGACAGCTGGGCTATTTCTTGTCCGGAATATGCGCATTTCGTGTTTTGTGCCGACGTTTGTGTCATGGCAGTGTTTCCATATGACGGGCCGCGGGCCCAAGATGTGCCTGGCGTGTGGGCTGTGGCCGGCGCATGACGGCGGCTCCCGCATTGCGCGGGGGCAAGTTCCCGTGGGTCATGCGCAAGTGGTCCCGGGGGGACGCGCGGCGCCCCGGTGGTGGTGCGTACATCCCATGTCACCGGGGCAGGAGCGGCCCCGGTGCGGCGAGGGCGGTGGATTAGTTGCGGCGGAAGGCCAGGTCGAAGATGACGCGCCCTGCCTTGTGCGCCTTGTTCTCAAAACTGGTCAGGATGCGTCCGTCAAAGCGGGGAGCCCAGCCACCCACCTCGTCCGGCTCGTCGCTTTGTTCGCAGTCCACGCCGCTGAGCCGCGCCTGGGTGAGCGGGCCTTCGGAACCGGTGCGCTCGCCGTCGTGCACGTTGGTGAACTCCGCCGCCGCCTTGCCAACTTCGAGCATCTGCTCGGCATAGGCGGACCAGTCGGTGGCCAGGCGCCAGGTGCCGCCGGGGGCGAGCACGCGGGCGACGAGCGGGGCGAAGTTGTCGTTCACCATGCGCCGCTTGTTGTGCTTGGTCTTGTGCCAGGGGTCCGGGAAGAATACCCAGACTTCGCTCACCGAACCGTCCGGCAGCATGGTCCTCAGTACCTCAGGTGCATTCGCCTGGACCACGCGGACGTTGCTGATCTTGTTGGCGACGAGCTTCTGGATGGTCTGGGCCAGGCCGGGCGTGTAAACCTCGACGGCGAGGAAGTCCTTGTCCGGGTTCTCCTTGGCCGCGTGCACAATGGCATCGCCCAGGCCGGAGCCGATTTCGACGATGAGCGGGGCCGTGCGGCCGAACTCCTCTTCCGCGTCAAAGGAGTACTCCGGGTGGACGGACGTGTCGGCGATATGGCGGGGGATGTCCACGGCCAGGTAGGCGGAGTGATCGTCCCAGGCCTTCTGGCGCTTTCCCTGCAGACGGGTGCCGCGGCGCACGAATGACACTGTCTGCCTGCGGTAGGTGCCCTCGGCAGCCTGGGTTCCCGGCGTGACGGGACGGGCGGAGCCATCGCCTGTGCGGGGTGCGCGCTGCGTGCCTGGCACGCCGGCGTCCACAAATGCGGATGCGTCGGCTGGCGTCGCGGGGGATTCGGGGCTTGAAGCTGGGGTTTCACTCATCGGGGTTAAGCGTACCGGGGTTCTCGCCGGAACCCGGAACTGCCCTGGGGCACTCCACCGGCCCGGAACCGTCCTGGCGGCGGCGAACCTCCCACGCAACCGCGCCTTAGCCGCGAACCAGCTGTTGCCCAACAGCTGGTTCGCGGCTAAGGCGCGGACACGTGGTCTGGGAGCGCGCCGCGACCGCCCCAAATGGTGAGATGCGGCACTAAGGTGAGCATTCGGCGTCGTGCCACTGTTAGAATGGGAATACTTAATGCGCATCTAGCGCATTCTGCGTCGATGAACGCATGCAACTTGTCCCGCATTGATTTTGCTTTAAAGCAGCTCGCGGTTGACACGCTCTGGCATTGAATCGGCGAACCCGCGGTCAAAACTGTTCGTGGGACGTTGAACCGCCTTACGAAAGATTCCCTCTTTACATGACGACTTTTGCTGCCCTTGGTGCGCCCAAGGAAATTGTTGCTTCACTCTCTGCCCAGGGCATTGACGAAGCATTCCCCATCCAGGTCAAGACCCTTCCCGACACACTCGCAGGACGTGACGTGCTGGGCCGCGGCCGCACGGGATCAGGCAAGACCATTGCCTTCGCCATTCCCCTCGTGGCCCGCCTGGCCGAGCGCGAAGCCCCGTACTTCCGCAAGCCCGGCCGCCCCATGGGCTTGGTTCTTGCACCGACCCGCGAGCTGGCAACCCAGCTGAACAACACCATCGAGCCGCTCGCCAAGGCCATGGGCTTGAACACCACAGTCATTTACGGCGGCGTTTCACAGGCCCGCCAGGAAAAGGCCCTCCGCGCCGGCGTCGACATTGTCATCGCCTGCCCGGGCCGCCTCGAAGACCTCATGAAGCAGCGCATTGTGTCGCTGGAAAACGTTGAGATCACGGTTCTTGATGAGGCCGACCACATGGCCGACCTCGGCTTCCTGCCCGTCGTCAAGCGCCTGCTGGACACCACCCCCACGCAGGGCCAGCGCATGCTGTTCTCGGCAACGTTGGACAATGGTGTGGACAAGATTGTCCAGCGCTACCTCTCCAACCAGCTCACCCACTCGGTGGACGAGGCCAAGGCCGCCGTCTCCACCATGGAACACCACGTCCTTGTTGTTGGCGACCAGACGGTCAAGAAGCAGGTCATTGTTGAGCTGGCATCCGGTGCAGGCCGCCGCATCCTGTTCATGCGCACCAAGCACCACGCCCGCAAGTTGGCCAAGACCCTGACCGACGCCGGCATCCCCGCCGTCGACCTTCACGGAAACCTGTCACAGAACGCCCGTGACCGGAACCTGGCCGAGTTCTCCACCGGTGGCGTGCGCGTCCTGGTTGCCACCGACGTTGCCGCCCGCGGCGTGCACGTTGATGACATCGAACTGGTCATCCACGTTGACCCGCCCACAGAGCACAAGGCATACCTGCACCGTTCAGGCCGTACGGCCCGCGCAGGATCCGACGGCGTCGTTGTCACCTTGACGCTCCCGGAGCAGCAGAGCGACGTCAAGAAGCTCATGCGCGCAGCCGGTGTCGACGTGAACTTTGAGCGCGTTACCACCAGCTCACCTGTCATCGCCTCGTTGGTGGGCGATGTGGCCGACAAGATTGACCCGCGCACCCGCGCCGCGCTGCTTGCAGCCAAGCAGCCGGCCCAGGGCGGCGGCACCTCCAACGGTGCCAACGCCCAGCGCAAGCGTTCCGTCCGTTCCGGCGCAGCCCCCACAGCCGGTGGCCGTGGCGGTCGCGGCGGGCGTGGCCGCGTCGCCTCCGAGGGCGGCTCTCGCGAAGGTTCGGCGGGCAACCGTCCGGAGCGTCGCGACGGCCAGGATGCACGCCAGGGCGGCTCCGGCCGTCCGGCACGTTCCGGCGAGGGCCGTCCGGCCCGCGACGGTGACGTTGCCCGCGGACGCCGCGCACCCCAGGGTGGCTCACGCGAAGGTGCCCGCGAGGGTGCCGGCGCACGCAGCAGCTCCAACGTTGCCTGGTCCTCAAACACCGGCGGCACCTCCGGCGGCAGCTACAACGCCAACGGCGGCGGCTCAACCCGCTCCGGCGGACCCCGCCGCGCATCGGCACCGGCCTCCAACCAACGCCGGGGCCGCTAGTCCCCAACTCCTCCCTGGATCCGACTCGCAAGCGAGCCGGATCCAGGGCCCCTCGGAGTTGTGGGCCCATTTCCTGAACTGATCTGACCCGCAGCAAACAGCCACAATGTGCTGTTGCTGCGGGTCATTTCTGTTTAATCTCGCCAGGTACGACGGCGGTTGAATTTCAGGAACCTTGCATGGATTCTTTCGCGCACCTGGGTGCGCGGGGACCCGCATGTGGTGGCAGTGCGGGATGCCGGAGTCCGGGCTACAGCAGGACCTGTCCCTCAACGCAGAGGGCGACGTGTCCGCCAACCCAGATCGCTTCCCCTTCTACGCTGATGTGCACCCGGCCCTCCCTGCCCAGGACGGTTCCCTGGGAGGCCACATAGGTGGGCGGGGCGATGCCTGCGTCGGCCATCCAGCGGGCAAGGCCTGCGTTGAGACTGCCGGTCACGGGGTCTTCCCACACTGCGTCCCCGCCAAAGAAGGCACGCACCTCGAACTGGGTCTCCGAGCCCGGGCTGCAGGGGCCAACCACGCCAATCTCAAGGTCAGCCAACTTCCCGGGATCCGGGCGCAGCGCCAAAACTTGTTCCGCCGACTCCAGCCGGATGCCGATCCACCTGGGGCCGTTGACCAGCCAGGAAGCGTCCAGGATCTGGTCCCTGGGAATGTTCAAAACATCGGCGATGCGTTGCAGCTCAGCCTCGGCGACGGGCTCGTAGCGGGTCAGGGGTGGTGCTTCAAACGCCAAGCGGCCGTTGGCAACCCGGACCGGAACAAGCCCGGCCCCGCATTCCTGCACGATCACGCCATCCGGCCCGACCGTCCCGCCGGCGTCCAACCACGCCTTGGCTGAGCCAAGCGTGGGATGGCCGGCAAAGGGCAGTTCTTCGCTCGCGGTGAAGATCCTGACCTGGTAGTCAGCCTTGGGGTTGGTGGGGGCCAGCAGAAACGTCGTTTCAGCAAGGTTGGTCCAGTTCGCGAACTGCTGCATGTCCGCAGAACCCACATCGTCGGCGCCGTGGACAACGGCCAAGGCATTGCCGCGGTAGGCGGTTTCTGCGAAGACGTCGACTTCGCTGTAGCGGCGCCTCTTCACGGGGACTCAGGCCGCCGGGTCGATGCTCAGCACGGCGAGGAAACCGCGGCCGGCAATCTCGGGTGCATCCTCGGAGCCAACCACGGTGTCAAACTTGCCCAACGCCTCGGCGCCCGGCGCGGGCGAGGAGGTGCCGCCGTCGTCCGCTGGAATGGTTGCGGGGGAAACGGTGGCCGAGCCCTGCAGCAGGACAGCGAACTGGTCGGCAAAAACGGGGTGCGGACGCTTTTTGGACAGCTCGATGATGGTGGCGTAGCCCTTGAACTTGCCGCGCCGGGTCATCAGGTTCAGGTCCTTGAGCGCGCCGGTGGGCAGGGCTGCCGACGTTTCGGAATCGCCGGAAAAGCGGAACGGGCGGTACTTTTCAAGGGCCTGCTCCGCGCCGTCCACGGTCAGGGCAATGAGGTCGCCCTCGATGATGGTGATGATCCTGTCGATGCCGGGCAGGGGCGAGAAGGGGCCGGCCTTGGCCACCTCGGCCAGGCTCACGCGCCAGTCCCAGTTCTTGGGGTCCGGGCCGGCAGCAATTTGCCGGGTGACCCCGCCGCCGTTGGCCCAGGGCGCCGCCTTGAGTGAGGGGTAGCGGATGATCTGCATTATTTTTCGTCCTCATTCTTCACGCTGTAAACATGCAGTCGTTTGGGGTCTGAGGGGCGACGGCGGAGCTTGCGTTTGTAGTAAGACCAGCCTCCCGTGATGGCCAGGGACACGGCAAAGGCCAGCACGATCTTCAGGGGCAGGTTGACCCTGGCAAAGGTGAGCACCAGGATCATGGCGGCGAAACTGGCGAAGTTGACAATGATGTCCAGCCAGTCGGTCTTATTGCGCATGGCACAAGCTTACGCGGCATTGCCCGGTGCGCGTTGCGGCGTCAGGGCCCGAAACGCGTGGGGTGTGTGCCCTTCAACTGCGCAGAATTATTTGTAGCTGCCCACAAAAGGCCGGTTGGTGGGCACGATCTCCTTGCCGAGCGGCATCAGGGAGATGGGGATCATCTTCAAGTTGGCAATGGCAAGGGGGATGCCGATGATGGTGACGGCCATGGCGACAGCGGTGGCCACATGGCTGATCACAATCCAGATCCCCGCCACCAGGATCCAGATGACGTTGCCCAGGGTGCTGGCAATGCCCGTGCCGCCGGGCTTGTCGACAACCGTCCTGCCAAAGGGCCACAGCGCATAGCCGGCAATACGGAATGAGGCGATGCCCCACGGAATGGTGATGACCAGGATGCAGCACACAATGCCGGCCAAAAAGTAGCTCAGCGCCAGCCAAAATCCGCCAAACACCAGCCAAATGATGTTCAAGATAGTCTTCATCACCCCATTGTGCCCTGCCGGACACGCAACGGACTCCGGGATGGCCCTGAATTAACCCTGAACTGCCTGCCAAGGCGCTTGTGCACCCAGACTCCTTTCACCCGCCGGTGCTACGCTGATCTGCAACGACTCCACTTCCAAAACTGCAAGGAAACCCGCGATTCCATGGACTTCGGCACAGTCTTTTTGATTCTCATGTTGGTGATCATTGCCATTGTTCTGGGCGTCGCCATCACCGTTGGTGTGCTGGTTTCCCGGGGCGTGCTTGGCTTGGTGAAAATATCCAAGCCCAAGATCGACTCCGCCAAGCGCAGCGCCCTGAAGGTCCGGGCCGAGTCCAGCACCGGCCCCGTCGCGGAGATTCTCAAGCAGCGCGTGGCCCTGTCCGAATCCCTTGACGCCACGCGGCGGTCTTTGGGCGTCGCCCAGTCCACCGGGCAGTACACCGGCAACCTTGAGTCCATTTTCAACACGCTGCAGCAGACAGGAACCGTCATGGAGCACCAGCTGGTGGTTGCCCAGCATGAGCCCGACCCCGCCGTCCAATCCCTCTACGCGAAGACCCTCGGCGTGCAGGTTGAACAAATCACGCAGACCGCCAAGGGCGTCCGCAACGCCCTGGCCAGCGCCGCCGCACCCAAGGGAGATGTCGAGCTGAAGGACCTCACCCGGACGCTTGAAATCGAGGCCGCAATGCTCAAGAACTGGTCCAAGACGTACACGGATCTCGGCACGGACTAGGCGGTGCCAATGAGGATCTTTCTCAGGCTTGCTGCCTTCTTTCGTCCCAAAACTTCACCCGGGAAGTACGACGACGAGGCCTCCTCCCGAAGCCAGCTCACCGTTGCCGAGGCGCAGCTGAAGCAGCGGTCCGCTGTGCAAAAGATGCGCCGCGGCGTTGCCGATGTTTCGGTGAGCCGGCAGCGGCTGGACCTGCAGGCGGCCGATCTCCAGCAGGCCATGGACGCATTGGCGCGGCAGGCGGAAAAGTCGCAGGCAGCTGGCGAGCCGGCGGCCGCCCAAACAGCATTGGGCAGGCACCTGATCATGGGCGGGCAATTGGCGGACCTGGTGTCCCAGCGCGATGCCCTCGTCGAACAAGAGGCCATGCTCATCGCCGCGCTGACCCAGCTGCAGGCCCGTGTCAGCGGCTTCAATGTCACAGCGGAAACCCTCAAGGCAGCCCATGCGGCGGCGGGCGCCGACCACGCCATCGCCAAGGCCCTTGAGGAGTTCAACGACAACCACGGCCCCGGCGCATAACCGCCACCACCGACGCTCGCTCACATATGGGGCGGGGCACTTTTTGCGAACGCTCGCTCGCTGTAGTGGTTCTCTTCGTGAACGTTCCCGCGTTCGGTGAGAGACAGTTGCCGAGGAGCCCCGGATGTGAGCGAGGGTTGGGATTGGGGGCGGGGCGGGCAGCGTCAGGACTCCGAAATATCTCCCGAGGCAATGTCAATGGTGAACGACCGCCTGGCATCACATGTGGCGCCAGCAGATGCAACGCTCAGCGTAAACGCCACGGTCTTGGTGCCCGCAGTGACATCGGCGTCCGTCACCGTGTAGCTGGTGTTGAAGGCGCGGACCTCTCCTGAGCCCAACGGCTCGGGACCCAGAATGGCCTCATCTGTCGAAAACCCGCCGCAAGACACGGCGACCACAGGTGCCGTGGTTTCGCCGGAGTTCTCCACCCGCCCGGCGAACGCCAGCACGTCCCCGGCCTCGTACCCGGGCACCACCGCACCGTAGTTCAAATCCTGCGACTGCCGGTTGGAAAGCACCTGCGGGGAATCCTCGGAATAGCCCTGCCCGACTTCCTTCCACGCCGCAGGATCCCAGTCGCCGTCGGTCTGGGTGAGCACGAAACTCTCACCAACACTTTGCCAAACAGCGGGCCGCCCGGGCGTGACGGAACGCAACACCACGCACAGGGCAACGCCGCCGGCAAGGGAGGTTCCGGCGTCGTGCGTCAGGGAAGCCGCGGGGGAGGCCAGCAACTCCTGCGGGTCCACCAAAGTAAACACAATTTCCTGGTAGCCCTGGCGCTCATAGAGCATGCCGATCCGCCCGTCGGGAAGGCGGGCGGCGGTGGAATACTGCGAACTTCCACCGCAAAGCACGACGGCGAACGGCCAGGTTTTGCCGTTGTCCTGCGTGAGCTTCAGGAGGGTGTTGCGGCGCAGGAGCGGATCGTGGTTGTGGGTGGCGATGAGCCAGTTGTCGGTGTCCGGGGACGCAAGCCCGGTGACATTGGGCAGGCCGTCGAAGCGGGCCACGGAGCCGTTGTCGCTGGGGTCGGGCAGCTCGGGGTGCGGCTGCGCGGGTGTGTAGCTTTGGCCGCCGTCGGTGGAGATGGCTGTGAGCCGAAACGGGGTGGCGCGCGAGTGCATCAGGAGGCTGCCGTCGGCAAGGCACACCACCTTGTTTTCGTTGGCGCCGGCGATGAATTCGCCCAGCGTCCAGGATTCGCCGTGGTCGTCGCTGTACGCGCTGGCGGCCTTGATTTCACCCGAGTGCAGCAGCACAAACTGCTGGACGAGGCGTCCCGTGAACGGGCCGGCGTGGATCTGGATGCCTGCCCCGGCGGCGGCAAAGAGACCCGTCACTCCGTCAGTCTTGAGCATCGGGGTGAGCCGGCGGTGCTGCCAGCTTTCTCCGTCGTCGTCGGAGTAACTGAGGTCCGCGTGCTGGATGGCATCCTGGTCCTCCAGGCCCGCGGCAGCCTCGAAGAATCCGGCGTGTGTGCCGGCCGCGTGGAACATGAAGATGCGGTGAGTTTCGGTGTCGATGAGCAGGCTGGGGTCGCCATAGCCGTCAAGGCCGGTGCCGGTGCGAACGGTTTGCTGCGGGCCCCACGTGGCGCCGCTGTCCGTGCTGCGGCGGAGCAGCAGGTCGATCGGATTGGGGAGGTCATCCAGGTTGGGCCGGCCGTCGTACGCTGCCAGGATGGTGCCGCGCGTGGAGACTGCCAACGCGGGGATGCGGTACTGGCGGTGCCCCGCGACGCCGCGGCGGGCAAGGACAATTTCCGGGGAGGTAGGACGTTTGTTCACATGACGAGCTTAGCCGCGTTTCCTCACTGTTTATTGGGTGCCCGACATGTTGGCGCGCCGTCAGGCGGGCGCCCTCGCGGGCCGGCAAAAAGTAGCCATCTGCCCCTAGATCCAGCCCTGCTGCCACGCCTTGTCGGCGGCTTCGTGCCGGGAGACGGCGTTCAGCTTCATCATGGCGGAGGACAGGTAGTTGCGCACGGTGCCTGGGGCCAGGTGCAGCTGCTGCGCAATTTGCGCCACGCTGGTGGTGGAACGGCTGACCCGCAGCGTTTCAAGCTCCCTGTCTGTCAAGGGGGAGCGTTCGGCTGTCAGGGCGGCAGCAGCAATGTCGGGATCGATATAGCGCTTGCCTGCTGCCACGTCACGAATCACGTGGGCCAGATCCTGTGCCGGGGTGGATTTCGGAACGAACCCGGACACCTTCGTGGCCAGCGCCCGCCGCAGAACCCCGGGGCGGGCATGGCGGGTGACAATGATGACGCGGGTATTGACGGTGGCAAGGATTCGGGCCGCAGCCTCGAGGCCATCGGCCTCCGGCATCTCCAGGTCCAGCAGGCAGATGTCGGGTTGGGTGGCCACGGCGAGTTCGACCGCGGTGACGCCGTTGTCGGCGCTCGCCACCACATCAATGTCGGATTCCAGCCCGAGCAGTGCCTCCAGGGCACCCCGGATGAGGTGTTCGTCGTCGGCAATCAGCAGCCGAATGCGGCCGGTTCCAGGCAGGTCATTCAAGAGAGGTTTCCTTTGTTGGGGACCCATGCCTGCAATTCAAAGCGGCCGGTGTCCAGGGAAGTTTCAAGTGTGCCGCCCAGGGCTTCGAGCCGTTCCCGCAGCCCGAGCAGACCGGTGCCTGTGCCCGGTGTAGGGGAGGAGGCTCCGTTGTTGCTGATGGTGAGGGACATGCCGCCGCGGGAATCAGCCAGCGTGATGGCCGCCGTTGTGGCCTCGCTGTGCCGCAGAATGTTGGTGGTTGCCTCCCGCACCGTCATGGCCAGGGCCGTCTGTGCGGCGGGGAATGCCGGGGCGGCAGACAGCCGCAGCTCGCAGGTGGCTCCGGAAGCCGTGAGGACTTCGCGGGCATTCTCCAGTTCATTTTCCAGGGACGTTTCCCGGTAGCCCGACACCAGCGTGCGGGTTTCCTCAAGGGCCTGCTTGGCAATGAGCCGGGTCTCGTGGATGTTGGCGCGCGCGGCCTCGACGTCGATGGACAGCAGCCGCTCCGCGAGCTCGGATTTCAGCGCGATGACCTGCAGGTGGTGGCCCTGGATGTCGTGCAGGTCCGCGGCGAAACGCAGCCTTTCCTGTGCGACGGCGAGTTCCCCCGCCATGAGCCGGTGCCGGTCCAGTTCGACCACGACCCGCCACCACCACAGGCTGCTGAGGAGGATGAGTGGCATGCCAGCCGCGTAGACGAGCAGCATGCGAACGCCTGGATTGTCCGGGAAACCATAGACGGCGCCGTTGACCAGGGAATGGAGAAAAGGATGCAGCAGCGCCGCGGCCAGCCCCGCACCCAGAACCCCGATGCGCGGCCGCAGGGGCAGCAGGCAGGCGAGCAGGGAGGCCGCGAGCCACAGCGGAAGGACCCACAGCATGGCATCGGCCTGCGTGAACAGGCCCAGCACCCAGGCAACGGCGGCCGGGGCCAGAAGCGCCGCCGTCCACCCCACAGCGGGAAGCCCGCCGCCCAGCCCCGCCCGCAGGAACCACGCGTAGCGCACCTGGGTGGCCACGGCGGCAAGGAAGGTGACAATGAGAAGCCCGGCAACGACGTCGTGCGTGGCCGTGAAGGATTCAGCCGCCATGGCGAGCAGCATGGCGTCCAGGACCACCAGGATGAACACGATGGAACCCAGCGTGTAGGTCCAGGTGGTGCGCACGCTGCGGCCGAGGGCTGCGGGCGGTTGCGGGATTTCGGGGGTGGGCATGGGCTTCAGTTTAGGCCAATGACATTTGTCATGGATCTGCTGTGCAGAAGTGCATGGGAAGCGGTGACAACAGCACACTGTGCGTGCGGGGGCGCTCGCGGAAGGATTGAATCATCAAGTTCTTCCGCCTTTTGAAAGTAGTCACCATGATTGAATCACTGCAGTCCTTCATCACCTCCCTGCCCCCGATGCTGCAGTGGCTGGGCGTCATGCTCATTGCGGCCGTGCCGTTCGTCGAGTCGTACTTCGGCGCGGCGGTGGGCGTGATTGGCGGCCTGCATCCGGCGGTGGCCATTGGGGTGGCGGTGGTGGGCAACATTGTCTCGATGCTGATCTTCGTCCTCAGCGCCCACGGGGTGCGGGCCAAGGTGTCCGCCGGGAAGGCGCCAACGGAGCTCTCGCCGCGCCGCGCGAAACTGCGCAAGGCGTTCGACAAATACGGTGTTGCGGGTGTGAGCCTTGGCGGCCAGGCCATCCTGCCGAGCCAGATCACCTCCGCCGCCATGGTGTCCTTTGGGGCGCCGAAGAATGCCGTGATCCTGTGGCAGGTCATTTCCATCATCGTCTGGGGCACCGCGTTTGGCGTGGCGGCTTCGCTGGGCGTCTCGCTGATGCGCTAGGTTCTGCCGGGTGGCATGTCCGACGGCGGAGCCCGGCTGCGGTGCCCGCCGGCAGCCCCAGCCGCAGCCGCTCAGGCGACCGTGATGCCCAGGTGCGCGGCCAGGAAGGGTGCCAACAGTCCCAGCTGGTAGTCGTCAATCACGACGCCGGCCATGGAACCAACGCCGTTGAGCGTGCGGAAGTCTGTTGTCCGGAGATCAACGTCCTTCAGGGTCGCCTGCTGCAGGTCGAGGGTGCCGATCCGGCAATTCCTCAAGGCCAAGCGGGTGACGTTGGCGCCGCCCAGGTCCAGTTCGCCGATGATGCAATCGCTGATTTGCAGGTCGATGATCTTGGCGGCGCGCAGGTTCAGGAAGTCGATCTTCCCGCCGTCGATCCGCACCGACTGCCAGCTGCTGTCGTAGAGTTCGGCCGATCCCCACCGCGGTGAGGTGATTTCCGTGTCCCGCCAGCTGGTCCGGGCGCCCTTCATGATCGGGGCGAAGCTGTCGTTGATGGCAGTGCCGCGGAAGCGCACGCCGCGCAATTCAGCGTCGTTGAGTGTTGGGCCGTTGAGCTCGCACTCCAGGAAGTCCGTGGAGGTCAGGTTCGCTTCGTCAAAGGCGGGCCGGTCAAAACGCTGGCCGTCATAAGTGTCGCCGGGGCCATAAAACGCATCGTCGTTCTCCACGAGATCATGCAGGTCAAGGGGAGTGAGTCGGGGTGCGCGCGATGTATTCTTCGAAGCCATGCCCCAAGGGTATCCGGCCGCGGCTGGTGCGTGGGTCTGATAATCCTCAGGGATCGAAGCGGATGGTCAACCCAGAATGGTAGGCATCCCCGCCTTCTGTTGGGGGTGCTGCGGGAGCAGGATCCGTTCCGGCCGGCCATGCGCGGGTTGCCCGAAAGTCATAGCCGTCCTGTGCGGCGGATTCCCACTCGAGGTTTACTCCCTGTCCGGGCGCCAACGAACGAAACCTTGCACCGCTACGTTCGCGAAATGGGCCCAGCAGCCGCCCGGAGTCTCGTCCGAGTCAACGACGCCCCAGCCTTCTTCATCGAGCCAAAAACGGACAGTTCCCGTCGTCTCCATGGCGCCAGCCCAAGGGAAATGTGGCCGACTGGCTATGGCAACCGGGCGATGACCTTGAAGCGTTGGAGCACCAGCATCGTGGTGTCATCCACCGTGAATTCCGGGTCCTTCATGGCCGCCCTCATGTCAGGGGAATGCCAAAAGTCCTCATGGCCGGCCCTCCACTGGGCCACGGTGGTGAAGCCCTCGCCCTCGTCGACGGCATGCTGCAGATCGACGTCCGCCAGCCTGGCCATGCGAACCTCGGTCATTTCGGTGACGGCTACGCCGCGGCCCGCGGAGTCCACCACCACTTCCCGTTCACCAACGCGGGGCAGCGCCTCCTGTTCCACCTCAAACTCAATGAGGGTGGCCGTGGTGGAGGTCTTGGAGCCGTCCAGGATTGCTGCGACCAGCTGGTCCCGCAGCGGCCCGGGGAAGGCGAATTCACCGACTGGGAGGCGTGCGAATTCCGGTGCGATTCTGAGGTCGTTGTTGGTCATGTCCAAAGCCTACTGCGCGTCTCGACGCTCCTTATTTAGTTCAACCGTGCTATTTGTCGGGGGTTGGCTGCAAGAAGTGTGAAGACCGGCCCTGGGTGCGCGTTGTGGGTGGAACCGGGCACACTGCCCGGTCATTGCTTCTAATTGGCCGCTGGTTGGGGCGGAGTACTGCCCACGCCACGTGTCTCGGCAGCACGATCAAAGGGGCTTGTAATGCCGTCAAGGCTCGATAGGTGTGAGTACTTCAACCCGGTTGCTGAAGGGGTCTCGACAATGGAAGCGCTCGTACCCTTCAAAGGTGTGCCGTTCCTCCCATGACAGATCGAAGCCAGCCGATTGAATTCTGGCCGCTAAATCCTCCAGTTCCACCGTAGAGGCCACCACGAGTCCGGGGTGTGCCTTTTGGGCTGGGCTAAACCCGGATTCGACGCCCAAGTGGATTTCCGCCACGACGGAGGTGCCCTCGAACGCGCGGAACCAACAACCACCCCGCCCGGCAAGCGATGGGGGCTTCTCGACCTCGGTGAGCCCCAGCGCGTCTCCGTAGAACAAACGAGCCTGGTCTTCTCCACCTTTAGGCATTGAAACCTGCACGTGATGCAATCTCATGATTCCTCCGAGCTTCTCGATTTGCTCCGACTCTACAACCAGCAAGATGAAGTGCTCAGACAGGTTAAGGGCCGTCGAGATGCCGCTTATTCAGACGGAGTTTCGCTGGCGTCCTCAAAATTGAATGTAGCGTTGCAGCTGTCGTGCCGGTCGCTTCCTCCCAACGAAAGTCGAGAGCACCATCCATGCCTGAACACCACTTCAGCCCACTTCTCCACCAGTCCGCAGCACCTTTCTCGCACTTCGTGCGACATGGGGATACTGGCTACACCGCCGGAATCATTGGTCAGCGAACCGATGACGGTTCGCTTGTCTCGAACGATGTGTCGGAACAGTGCGAGGCGATGATGAATAACCTTGAAACGCTGTTGGGTGACCTCAACTTGAGCCTTTCGAATGTCCTGCGCACCACGATCTACCTGACCGACTACACACATTTTGACGTGATCAACGCGGTCTATGCCAGGCACTTGCGCAAACCGTTTCCGGTGCGCACCACGGTCCAGGTCGCGGCGCTTCCATTGGGCGCAAAGGTTCAGATCGACACCGTCGTCGGGCTGTAGCAGGCATCCGTGCGGCGCTCCTCATGCGGGACGCTCAACGCCAAATGATTGGCTCGCCCGATCTACCGAGTAAAGATAGCCGCCAATTCCCGGCTGAGGTTTTCCTGTGCCCGGGCTGCCCACAAATTCTTGCCCCTTGCTGTATGAAACAGCGGCTCCAGTGCCAGCAATTGACGCACGACGGCGGCCCTCCCCTTGGCAAAATCATCCTCCGACACGTGGGCATAGTCCCGCCGGACCCCTTCCGTGTAACGAGAGTAGGCGTCCGGCTCGCCGCCGAGGATGGCGAGGTCCGCGTCGCACAGGAGATGTCCGGCAGAGTCCCCGGCGGCGGGGGAGTGGGTGGCCGTCAGGCGGACAAGTCGGCAAACTTCCGCGGTTTCCTCCGCCGGCGATATCCCTTTTAAGCACTCTTGTGCCAAAACAGCGGAGTCTACTTCATCGGCTGCGGTGCCGTTGTAAACGGCGTCGTGAAACCAGGCTGCCAGCGCCACTTCGCGGGGCGTGCTGCGCCCGGTCAAGGCGTCAAGCGCCTCCAGAACTGCCAGCAGGTGGGTGGTGGAATGGTAGTGGCGGTGGGGTTCGGCCCATCGCCCCAGCAGCTCGGCGCCCAGCCCCGGCTGCCCCGGCATGAGCGCATTCCAGCGCAGCTCCAAGACTGTGGAGACCGACTTGACCCGGTACTTGGCCTTGATGCGCAGGCCTGACGCCATCAGCGTGCGCGCCAGCTCCTTTCCGGAAACAGGCGCGGCGCCAGCCGACACCAGTTCCGGGTAGAGCCGCTCGGGAACGTCGTAGTGGTCCAGGTCAAAAGCGCGTTCCGTGACGCCGTTGGCCGCGGCGAAGGCGTGCAGCTCCGCAACGGAGACGTCGGAGATCAGGTGGGAGAACACCGTCCCGTGCGCCGGCCAGTAGGGTGGATCGATGAAGATCATGGCCCCAGTTTAGGCTGCGGCGGCAAGGCCCCGCAGCCTCCGCGAATATGACGGGGGTGGTGCGCCGCATAGACTCTTTGCAGTCCAGCAACTCAGCAGTCCAGCAACTCAAGTGAAGGCCAGCGGCAATGCGAAACGAAGACTCATCAGTCCAGGCAACTTTCAATGGCATCGCACGCCGCTATGACGTCATGAACGGCCTGATGACGCTGGGTTCGCACCAGCGCTGGTGCCGGGAAGTCGCCACGCTGGCCACCGCCCGTCCCGGGCACCACTACCTGGACCTGGCCACAGGGACCGGCGTCATCGCCAGGGCCATCCGCGAACAACGCCCCTCCGGCGCCGTCATCGGCGCAGACTTCTCCGAATCCATGCTGGATGTTGCCCGCCGGGTCGAGGGCAACGCAGGCATCGACTGGCAGTTTGCCGATGCCCATGAGCTGCCCTTCGAGGACAACGCGTTCGACACCGTCACTCACGGTTACCTGCTCCGGAACGTCAGCGATCTGGACAGGGTTTTGAACGAACAATTCCGTGTCCTGAAGCCGGGCGGTGTGGTTGCCGCCCTTGAATCGTCGCCTCCCAGCGGCATTCTTGCCCCGTTTATTCGGGTGGGGATGCGTGTGGTCATCCCCACGCTGGGAACAGTCATTGGCCGTGACCGCCCGGCTTATCAGTACCTGGTCGATTCGACGCTCGGATTCCTGACCCCTGAAGCGCTGCGCAGCAGGTTCGAGCAGGCCGGCTTCGAGGACGTCCGGGTGCAATCAAGGTTCTTGGGCACGAACATGATCTGGACTGCCAGGAAACCGGCCTAATGCCGTCATTCGCTGATGTCGTCGCCAGTCGTTCGTTGCACCGGCGATGACAGGACAGTATTCAGGTGACTCCCATCCAGTTCATATATGGTGACTTGCACTATGGATGACCCCCCTTCCCACATGTCCAGGCCCCTCACTCAACAAACCGGTACGCCGGTCAACGTGAGAGAGGGGCGCCCCAATGTATGAATGGATCATGATCGGCATCGGCCTGATCCTCACAGTAGGCACCGGATTGTTCGTTGCCTCCGAATTTGCGCTCGTCAATCTGGATCGGCACGACCTTGAATCCCGCGCCGAACGCGGGGAAAAGCGCCTCGGCCCCACGATCAAGGCCCTGAAGATCACCTCGACGCACCTGTCCAGTGCGCAACTTGGCATCACTCTGACCACCTTGCTCACCGGCTACACCTTCGAGCCTGCCATCAGTTCCCTGTTGCGCGAACCGCTGATTTCTCTTGGCCTCAGTGAGACGCTGGTGCCTGGAGTTGGCACCGTGATCGGCATCTTTATCGCCACGGTCTTCTCCATGATCATTGGCGAGCTGGTCCCCAAGAACTTTGCTCTTGCGCTGCCCCTGGCCACCGCCAAAGTCGTCATCCCCTTCCAGGCACTTTTTACTGCCGTCTTCAAGCCAGTGATATTGCTGTTCAACAACACAGCCAACAAGATCATCCGCTCCCTCGGAATCGAACCCAAGGAGGAGCTCTCCGGTGCCCGCAGCGCAGAAGAGCTCAGCTCGCTGGTCAGGCGCTCGGCACTGGAAGGCATGCTTGATTTGAACCATGCCGTGCTGCTGCACAGAACCCTTCGCTTCGCCGACCACAGCGCCGTGGATGTCATGACCCCCCGGGTCCGCATGGCCTCCGTCAACTCCACTGACAGTGCAGAAGAGATTGTCAAGATTGCCACCGTCACCGGATACTCGCGCTTTCCCGTGATTGGCCGGGATAGTGACCACGTCTTGGGCGTGCTGCACGTCAAGCAAGCGTTTGCGGTCCCCCTGCACCAACGTCAGCAGGTTCTTGCTGCGTCCCTGATGGTTGAGCCACTGATGATTCCGGAATCCATGGGCGTCGCCCCACTATTGGGGCTCCTTCGCCAGCAGGGCCTGCAGGTCGCCATTGTCTCGGATGAACATGGTGGAACCGCCGGAATGCTCACCCTTGAGGATCTCGTGGAGGAAATTGTCGGCGAACTTGAAGATGAGCATGACCGGGCGCGCGTTGGAGTTGTCCGCACCGAGCGCTCCATGACCTTTGATGCCTCACTGCGCCCGGATGAGCTCTTCGACCGCACCGGAATCAAGGTCCCGGACGGTGAAGAATACGACACACTGGCAGGTTTCATCGCGGACCAGCTCGACAGAATCCCGGAACTCGGCGACGAAGTCGCACTTGAAGACGGAACCCTCAGGGTCGAACACGTCCTTGGCACCCATGTCGAACGGCTAAAGTTCACGGCCTCGGATGCAGCAGAACCAGCCAAGAGCCGCCACGAGCAGATAATTGACGGCCTGACCCAGGAGCCAAACCATGAGTGAATATCTCCCCGGAATCATCTGGCTCTTCGTTCTGTTGATCGTCAACGCCTTCTTTGTGGGAGCCGAGTTTGCTGTCATTTCGGCCCGCCGTTCACAGATCGAGCCGAAGGCCGAGGCCGGCTCCAAGGCAGCCAAAACCACCTTGTGGGCCATGGAGCACGCCACCTTGATGCTGGCGACCAGCCAGCTGGGGATCACCGTTTGCTCCCTGGTGATCCTCAACGTGTCAGAACCGGCAATCCATCACCTTCTGGAAATCCCGCTGGGCCTGACCTCCCTCTCAGCAGAAGCAATTGGCATTATTGCCTTCATTTTTGCGCTGCTGGTGGTGACGTTCCTGCATGTGGTCATTGGTGAGATGGTCCCCAAGAACATCTCTTTCTCCGTCCCCACGCGGGCAGCGCTGATCCTGGCGCCGCCGCTGGTCATGGTGGCCCGTATCGTCAAGCCGGTCATATGGACCTTGAACGGCATTGCCAATGGCGTTCTTCGCCTCTTCAAGGTGGAGCCGAAGGACGAGGCCACCAGCGCCTACACTTTGGACGAAGTGGCCAACATTGTGGAATTGTCCACCCGTGACGGAGTTCTGGCAGATGCCAGCGGCACCTTGACCAAGGCCTTTGAGTTCACGTCGAAGACAGTTGCCGACGTCGAAGTCCCCCTCAGCGAAATGGTCCTGCTTCCGCAGGATTCCTCACCGGCTGATATTCAGCGTGCCGTCGCAGATCATGGCTATTCGCGCTACATCCTGACCAACCAGGACAACGAGCCGACCGGCTACCTTCACTTGAAGGACGTCATGGACCTGACCCAGGACCAACAGTTTCGTGAACCCGTTCCGGTCAAGCGAATCCGTAAGCTGGCTGCCGCATTCAGAGGCAGTGAACTTGAAGATGCGCTGGCTGCCATGCGCCGCACGGGCGCCCACGTGGCCCGCGTTTTGGATGATCAGGGGACGGCCACCGGGGTGCTCTTTTTGGAAGACATCATCGAAGAGCTCGTCGGCGAGGTGCAGGACAGCACAAGCGCATCTTAGTGGCCACCTGAAACAGTCCAAGCCAGCATGACCACATACATACGGGTGCGCTTCATCAGGAAGTGCACCCGTTCTGCAATGTGGCGGCCCGGTCAGACGGCGCTTAGCTGCCGCGACGAACAGAAAGGGCAGCTGTTTTAGTCATCCTCGATTGTCAAAATCGAGGCCACGCACCACTCCTGCACCCGGCCGCAAGGTCCTGAGGCCGGACACGGTCTTGCCTCAATGGGGGCCACTACCCTTCGGGCTCTTCGTAGCTGAACAGTTCCTCAATGCTGACACTGAACACCCGGGCCAGACGAAATGCCAACGGGAGGCTGGGATTGTACTTTTCACGCTCAAGAGCAATCACCGTCTGTCGGGATACGCCAAGCATTGACGCGAGATGCTCCTGCGACCAGCCGGCTGCCTTGCGGGAATCGGCTATTTGGTTCTTCAAGACTGCGCTTCCGCAAAAAAGTTGCGCTTGGCCCGGTGGTAGCGGAACCAGAAGGCCGTGATGGCCAAAATGATGGCGACCAGCATAGCTAGTGAGGCGAAAGCTGAATCTGCAAAGATCGCCACCACTGCAAGGGTGGCCACGAGGATCACCAGCGTGTCGATATAGGCGACAGACTGGGCCTGAGTCGACATTTCCTTCTCAAAACTGCCTTCGGCCTGTTCCAATGTCCGCGCCTGATGGCGCTTCTTGAAGAACATGACAGTCATGCCTGTCGCAAAAACAACGAAGGATGAGAGGATGCGCGGCAGCACGTCATGGGGCGGTCCGGCGGCGACTGCCCAGGCCGTCAGGATGGCCAGCACCGCAAGTGCGATGACGACGACACTGATGAATTGTTTCTTCATGCCCCAGCTCCGATACTTCGACGATATATGTAAAGCAACCTTGACATTTCACACACGGTGATGTCAAGGTTGCTTTACTATTTTGGTGACGGGCTGCAGTGACTACAATTCCCGCTCCGCATAAACGCCCAGTGCATCCCGGACAAACGCAGCTCCGTCCGGGCCGCCGTAGTTAGCGGCAAAGCGCTCGTCCGCAACATACATTTCGGCCAGGCCCAGTACGTATCCGCGCACGCCTCCGCCGGGTGCGGCGGCCGGAGTCCCTGGCATCGAAGTAAGCCATCCAACGTGGCGCCGCGCCAGCTCCTGCGCGGCGGGCGAGGAAGGTTTGTCCCCGCCGGACGACAGGGCAATCCAGTCGTTGTTCAGTGCGGCAACGCTGGCCCTCCAGTCCGCTTGTCCGACGGGCCCAAGGTTGCGCCACCACGCGTCACTCTGCGCATACGCCTCCTTGCCCCAGCGCTGCTCCACCTCTTCTTTGTGCTGAGTCTGGTCAAATCCGTCCAACATGTCCTTTGCCATGATTTCCTCTCCCGCAGCCTCTGCTGCAATGGTCTTTTCAACCGACGCGATGAGCCGCGACAGCCTTTCCTGTTCGCCCCGCAGCCACGCAACATGGGTGCGCAGCGCCGACGTCGCCGAGTCCTCCTGCGTCAAAACTGACGCAATGGCCGGCAGCCCCAGCCCCAGTTCACGCAGCAGCAGGATCCGCTGCAGCCGCACCAAGGCAGTTTGGTTGTAGTGCCTGTAGCCGTTGCTCGCAATGCGGCTCGGCGCCAGCAGCCCAATGGTGTCGTAGTGCCGCAGTGTCCGGCTGGTGGTTCCTGCCAAGGCTGCGATTTGCTGGATTGACCAGTCCGCGGGGGCTTCTTCGATGCTCATGCATGCAACTCTAAAGGTTGACGCAAAGTCAATGTCAACGTGTGTTCCGGTCACAGGAGATTGCCGAGCCAATGGCTGCACAGGAACGGCAGGTTCTTCCCTTGTGGCGCAAACCAGCAAGACATGCGTGCCGTTGGCTGACATCTGCGAGAGTATGGGGAATGTCAGCAATTTCGGGAGACCGGGTAGTTCTGCACAGCACGACGGAGTGTGGTTTGGCCGATTCTTCAATATTGAAAATCTTGAGGAGCAATCATGAAGGCAGCACGTTACTACGATCGCAATGACATCCGCATCGAGGACATTGCCGAGCCGGAGCTGAAGCCGGGAACCGTGGCCATAGACGTTGCCTGGTGCGGGATTTGCGGCACTGACCTGCATGAGTTCTTGGAGGGCCCGATCTTCATTCCGCCAGCGGGCCACCCGCACCCGATCTCCGGAGAGTCGGCTCCCGTCACGATGGGCCATGAATTCTCCGGAACCATCACGGCGCTGGGCGAGGGTGTCACTGATCTGACGGTCGGCGAGAATGTGGTGGTGGAGCCCTACATCATCGGCGAAGATGTCGACACCAGTGCAGGTGCGCCCTACCAGCTGTCCAAGGACATGAACTTCATCGGATTGGGTGGCCGTGGTGGCGGACTGTCCGAGAAGATCGTAGTGGAGCGCCGCTGGGTCCACCCTATTGGTGACATTCCGTTGGACGAGGCCGCGCTGATTGAACCGCTCTCCGTGGCGCATCACGCCTATGTGCGTTCTGGTGCCAAGGCCGGCCAAGTTGCCATTGTTGGCGGGGCAGGGCCCATCGGACTGCTGACCGCGGCCGTGCTGAAGGCCAAAGGATTAACGGTCTACGTCTCCGAACTTTCCGAGGCACGCAAGGCGAAGGCGCTGGAAACCGGTGTTGCAGATGCGGTGTTTGACCCCCGTGACGGCGATGTTGCCAGTCGGGTCCGCGAGCTGACAAATGGCAAGGGTGCGGACCTCGGCTTCGAATGCTCATCTGTGCCCGTCGTGCTGGACATGCTGCTGGATGCTGTCCGCCCTGGCGCGGTGATCGTCAATGTTTCCATCTGGGGCCACAAGCCTGCCGTGGACATGCCGAAGCTGGTGCTGAAGGAGGTGGACCTGCGCGGCACCATTGGGTACGCCAATGACCACCCTGACACCATTGCGCTGGTGCAAAGCGGCAAGGTGGAGCTTGCGCGGTTCATCACCGGGCGGATCGGCCTGGACAGCCTGGTCTCCGAAGGGTTTGAACAGTTGATCAACAACAATGAAGAGCACGTCAAAATCATCGTGAATCCGCGAGGTTAGGCATCACGAGGCCCCGTCGAGAGGCACCCGGATGCCGGGCGCCAGGTGCCGGGCGCCTCTTCGTGTTTCGGACACCGGATGGTCCTGGTTTTCACTCACGGATAAGTCAGTGGGATAACATCCGCCAAAGTAAAGTTGAGCGTAGTAGACTCAACTTTAGGAGCAGTGAGCCACCACCCAACGAAAGGACCCCTCTTGGACGCCAAATTCACCACAAAGAGCCAGGAGGCTCTTTCCGCCGCCGCCATGAACGCCTCCACCGCCGGCAACCCCACGGTCGAGCCTGCCCACCTGCTCAAGGCGCTCATGGACCAGCGACAGGGCGTGGCCGTCGCCCTGCTGAAGGCCGCCGGGGTCGACCCGGATGAGGTCAGTGTCGGTGCCAGTGCGGCCATTCGCAACCTCCCGTCGTCGTCCGGCACCTCCGTGGCCCAGGCCCAGCTCAGCCGCAACACCCTGCTTGTGGTGCAGTCCGCGCAGCAGGCCGCCGAGCGCATGGGTGACAGCTACGTCTCCACCGAACACCTGCTCTTGGGCCTGGCGGACGACGCCGGAGCAACGGGAAGTGCCCTCCGCCAGGCCGGTGCCACCCGGGCCGCGCTCGACGCTGCGCTGCCGTCAGTGCGCGGGGACGGGAAGGTCACCACACCCGATCCCGAGAACACCTTCGAGGCCCTGGAAAAATTCGGCGTTGACATGACGGCCATTGCCCGCACCGGCAAGCTTGATCCGGTGATCGGCCGTGACTCAGAGATCCGCCGCGTCATCCAGGTGCTCAGCCGGCGCACCAAGAACAACCCGGTGCTCATCGGTGAACCCGGCGTGGGCAAGACCGCCGTCGTCGAGGGCCTGGCCCAGCGCATGGTGGCCGGTGACGTGCCCGAATCGCTGCGGGGCAAGACGCTCATCAGCCTGGACCTGTCCGCCATGGTGGCCGGGGCCAAGTACCGCGGGGAATTTGAGGAGCGCCTCAAGGCCGTGCTGGAGGAGATCAAGGCCTCGGACGGGCAGATCGTCACGTTCATTGATGAGATTCACACGGTGGTGGGAGCCGGTGCATCCGAAGGCTCCATGGATGCCGGCAATATGCTCAAGCCCATGCTGGCCCGCGGCGAACTGCGCCTCATCGGGGCCACCACGCTGGATGAATACCGCGAAAACATTGAAAAGGACGCCGCCCTTGAGCGGCGTTTCCAGCAGGTGTTTGTGGGCGAGCCCAGCGTGGATGACACGATCGGGATCCTGCGCGGGCTGAAGGAACGCTACGAGGCGCACCACAAGGTCGCCATTGCGGACTCCGCACTGGTTGCCGCTGCCACACTGTCCAACCGCTACATCAGCGGCCGGCAGCTGCCGGACAAGGCCATTGACCTGATGGATGAGGCCGCATCGCGCCTGCGCATGGAGATTGACTCCGCGCCGGAGGAGATCGACCAGCTGCGCCGCGCCGTCGACCGCCTGACCATGGAGGAGCTGGCGCTTAGCGGCGAAACCGACCCGGCGTCAATTGAGCGTCTGGAAGCCCTGCGCGCCGACATGGCCGACAAAAAAGAGGAGCTCTCCGGGCTGAACGCGCGGTGGGAGGCCGAGAAGGCCGGGCTGAACCGTCTGGGTGATTTGAAGGCGAAGCTCGATGAGCTGCGTTCCATTGCGGACAAGGCCCAGCGCGACGGCGACCTTGAGCAGGCCTCACGGATCCTGTACGGGGAAATCCCTGCGCTGCAGCATGAGCTGGAGGCTGCCGCCGCCGAAGAGGAATCGATCGACAAGCCCGAGCTGATGGTGGCCGAGGAAGTTACAGCCGACGACATTGCCGAGGTCATCTCCGCCTGGACGGGCATCCCTGCCGGCCGCATGCTGCAGGGTGAAAGTCAGAAGCTGCTGCAGATGGAGCAGTTTTTGGGTTCACGGCTGATCGGCCAGGCGGCCGCCGTCACAGCGGTGTCCGACGCCGTCCGCCGCGCCCGGGCCGGCATCAGCGACCCGGACCGTCCCACGGGATCGTTCCTGTTCCTGGGGCCGACAGGTGTGGGCAAGACGGAGCTGGCCAAGGCGCTTGCCGACTTCCTCTTTGACGACGAACGCGCCATGATCCGCATCGACATGAGCGAGTACTCCGAGAAGCATTCGGTTTCACGCCTTGTTGGTGCCCCTCCGGGCTATGTGGGTTACGACGAGGGCGGGCAGCTCACTGAAGCCGTCCGCCGTCGGCCATATTCGGTGGTGTTGTTGGATGAGGTGGAGAAGGCCCACCCGGAAGTCTTCGACATCCTTTTGCAGGTGTTCGACGACGGCCGGCTCACCGACGGGCAGGGCCGCACCGTGGACTTCCGCAATGTCATCATCGTGCTGACCAGCAACCTGGGCTCCCAGTTCCTGGTGGACCAGACATTGTCCGACGACGAGAAGCACAAGGCCGTCATGGCCATCGTGGAGGCCTCGTTCAAGCCGGAGTTCCTGAACCGCCTTGACGAGATCGTCATGTTTGACGCGCTGAATGTGGAAGAGCTTTCGCGCATTGTCGACCTGCAGGTGCAGTCGCTGGGTGCCCGACTGTACGAGCGGCGCCTGAGTCTTGAAGTGACCGACGCTGCGAAGGCGTGGCTGGCGCTGACCGGCTACGACCCGGCCTATGGGGCCCGGCCGCTTCGACGGCTGGTGCAGCGCCAGATCGGGGACCGGCTGGCCAAGGAAATCCTGGCCGGTGCCATCACCGACGGCGACACCGTCCTGGTGGACACGTCCGCTGACTTTGATGAGCTCGACATGGACTCCGCAGCCGGTGCCGGGCTGACCGTCACGCGGAAGTAGCCTACAGGCCCCTAAAATGACGGCGACCCGTGAGATAGGGTGACTTGGAATTCTCAAGTCGCCCTATCTCACGGGTCGCTTTGTTGTCTGGCTGGATTACTTGGTAAGTGAGATTTTCAAGTTGTTGCCGTCACGGGTGTCATGGACCATGCAGTCGACGCGGCGGTCGTCCTTGTCATTCCACGTGGATTCCGACGGGTAGGCCTTGGTCTGCTTCAGGGTATCGATTTTTGATGCCTCGGACGTCAGCTCAACGCCCTCGCAAACTTCAGCGGCCTTGGCCTTGAGTGCCTCCGCGCCCGGGAAATCGTCGGAGCCCGAGTACATGTAAGTGCCCGCCAGCTGTGCGTTGTGCGGGCTGCTGCACAGCACTACGTCAGCCGGTGTGGACGCATCCTTGAAATCACGCAGGCAGTCGCCTTCGAGCCATTCCAAGGGGGACAGCGCAGGCAGGATCAAGCCGGCGTCGGGGTCCACGGACTCATCGCTGGGTGTTGCCTTGCTGGTGGGGGTGGCACCCTTCGTGGCGTTGGTGCTCGGCTCCGCCTTCGGGCTGTGCTGCTCCTGGGACTGCGTCGCGGGGGCAGTGGTGGGGCTGGCGCTGTTGATGTTCCCCATGATGAAACCAATGAGCAGCCACACGAAGAAAATAATCAGGGCCAAACCAAGCACAGCAACGCCGAGGATGATGAAGAGTTTCTTCTTGCCGTTGCCGTTGCCCGACAGACCTCCGGGACCGCCGGGGCCCTGCGGCCCCTGTGGGCCGCCCGGGAAACCTGGTCCCTGCGGACCCTGGGGACCTCCCTGGAATCCGCCGGGGCCTTGGGGCCCGCCCGGGAAACCTGGTCCCTGTGGGCCGCCAGGATATCCGGGGTTTTGGGGTCCCCGCGGGGCTGGGGGAACGCCTGCTGCGCTGGAGTACTGTGTGCCGCCCTGAGGAGGAGTTCCCTGCTGTTGTGCAGCAGCACCGTACGGTGGCTGTGCACCTGACGCATTCTGCTGGCCAAATGGGGAAGGGGCTCCGTATGGCGGCTGGCTGGCGGGCTGGCCGAACGGGGTCGGTGCGCCGTAAGGCGGCTGGTTCTGCTGCTGTCCGTAGGGAAGTGTCGCTCCAGAGGGATCTATTGCAGCGTTGGGGTCCCCATTTGGTGCGGGGAGGTCGTGACCGGCAGCGCTATCCGTGGGCTCCGCCTGAGGCGAGCCGGAGGTGTTGGGGTCCTGGGTGCCGGCGAGGGCAGCGGCGGCGGCGGCATCCTCTTCGCCACGCGCCATCTGGGCTGGGGACTGCCATGCGCCGGCTTTGGGCTTCCAAGGAGTGGCCGACTGTGTCCATTGCGTCTCCGGGCGGCGCCAGCCATGGTCGTCGGCTATGCCGGGGCCAAAGTGCGGCGCTGCTTCACCAGGTGAGGATTCTGGTGCTGCGTCAGCTGGGGCCGAAGCCGCAGGCGTGGCCGTTGCGGCTTCGCCGTTGTCCGGATCCTGTGCCGGAACCTCGGGCTGGTGGCTAATGTCCGGAGTTGGCTGCTCGCCCTGCCCTGGCGCTTCGAACGTGGGGGCCGGCGGGGCAGGCGGCATGGCCGGGATCTGCGTTAGCGGTGCGACCGGCTCCGCGGGTGTGGAACCAGCATGCTCGCCATGCTTGGCAGGTGCTGGATCCTTGGCAGGTGCGGGATCCGCAGATACGGCAGGCACCTCGGGTGCGGAATCTGCAGACACGGCGGGCTCAGCAGGCTCGCCAGACACGGCGGGCTCGGCTGGTGTGGAACCAGCAGGCTCCGCAGGCACAGCAGACTCGGCCGACGCCTGTTGGGTCCAGGGATTGTTGGCGACAGGCGGCTTGGAGAAGTCGGTGCGCAGGACAGTGGTGGCGGTGTCCCAGTCGATAGGCGCTTCGGGGGTGTCGAACGTTGGCGCGGGAAGGTCATTGCCGAGGGGCGAGGAGACATTCCGGGCAACCAGTTCCGCTTTGTGCTCCACCCGGGCGGCTTCGGCAGCAGCAGCTTGAAGGTCAACGCTTTCAGCGACCTCCTCGCTGATTTCCGCAGCACCCAGCTGGGGTTCGGCAAATTCGTAGTCTGAACCCGACAGCACAGGCTCCGGATTGATCGGTGGCTGCTCCGGTGTCTCCGAGGCTGTCGCTGCATCCTCGGCTGCCGGCGTCTGCTCTGCGAGTTCGGGCTGCTGCTTCGGGTGCTCCGCGGGCTCCGGCGGAGGGCTTTGCTGCGCGCCCTGATCGTTGGCGTTGCTGCTCTCGTTCATGGGGACTGACCTTCCGTGCTGCGCTTTGCTTTGCGCAGGAAATTGTGCGGCTGGTGAGGGGGAAGTGTTTGCGGACACTTCGCGGATGCCTTGGCACGCCGCCCCTCGAGGAATAAACGCCCTGCTTATACGTGACTCTACCGAATAAAGTGTTCGAGGCGGTTCAAGCGGGACGTTCGGCTATGGGCAGAACGCCCCATGGTGGGATCCTGACGCGGCAGAACTAATGTAATCTAGGTATACGACAAATTGACCGAATATTCCGGAGCCTCGCTCTTAGCCCGAGCGACCACCTCCGGTCCAAGTGTAAAAAGGGGGTCACGCCATGGGGCGCGGCCGTCAAAAGGCGAAGGCAACCAAGCAGGCTCGGGACATTAAGTACTACTCCCCGAACACTGATTACTCTGCTCTGCAAAAAGAGCTCGGTGCGACTACTCGGCGAGCCCCGAGCCAGCACAGTGAGATCCCTGCAGAGCCCGATTATTCGGCATACGAGGACAAGTATGCGGATCAGTTAGAGGACGACGACGACGTGGACTCCCGCCGCATTGGCTAGGGACACTTAGGCACCAAACGCAACAGACCCTGCACGACGCACAGCGAAACAGCTGAGGCGACGTGCGGGGATTTTGTTGTTCCCTGATTGCGCCCCAATGCTCCCGACAGATTCCTGCAAAAGGGATGGCGATTGCGTAAAGGGCCGGTGGTCTAACGCCCGCCCATTGCGCGAACGCCGTCCCTTTTTGTTTCCCTGGTTAACACACGACGGCGGCCCCCGCCAATTGGTGGGGGCCGCCGTCGTGCGTTGCGAAAGTAAGGCTAGGAGGCGAAGTTCCCAACCAGGCGGACAGCGCCGCCGTCAACACCCTTGGCTCCCTGGGTGTAGTCAGGACCGGTCTTGTCCGAATCGGAGGACTCGGCCGTCACCGTTCCCATGACCCAGGACGGCAGGCCGCGGGAGTTCAAGCGCTCAACGGCGGCGTCCGCGGCGTCGGCGGAAACCACCGCCACCATGCCCACACCAAGGTTCAGCGTTCGCTCCAGGTCGGCCAACGGCACATTGCCCAACTGGGAAACCAGGTTGAAGATGGCCGGCAGGCTCCATGTGGAGCGGTCAACCGTGCCAATCAAGCCCTGCGGCAGCACGCGTGCAAGGTTGGCAGCCAAACCGCCGCCGGTAATGTGGCTGAAACCGTGTACGGCCTTCTCCTGCGTAACAGGAAGGTAGCGGGTCAGGTCCAGACAGTCGGCAGCGTACACGCGGGTGGGCTCCAGGAGCTCCTCGCCCAGGGTGCGGCCCAATTCGGAAACCTGGCGGTCCAAAGCCCAACCGGCGTGGTTGATGACGCGGCGGACCAGCGAGTAGCCGTTGGAGTGCAGGCCCGAGGAGGCCATGCCGATGATGACATCGCCCTCGCGCACTCGTTCCGGACCCAGCAACAAGTCAGCCTCGACGACACCCGTGCAAGCACCTGCGACGTCGTACTCATCAGGAGCCAGAAGCCCCGGATGCTCAGCGGTTTCGCCACCCACCAGGGCGGTTCCGGCAACCTTGCATGCACTGGCGATGCCACGGACAATGTCGGCCACGCGCTGCGGGACAACCTTGCCGGTGGCGATGTAGTCAGTCATGAACAGCGGCTCGGCGCCAACCACCACAATGTCATCGACAACCATGCCCACCAGGTCGAATCCGATGGTGTCGTGGATGTCCATGGCCTGGGCGATGGCGACCTTGGTGCCCACGCCGTCAGTGGACGTCGCCAGAAGAGGCCTCTTGTACGTGAGCAGCTTGGAGACGTCGTACAGGCCGGCGAATCCGCCGAATCCGCCCACAACGGACGGACCGTGCGTGGCCTTGACGGCTTCCTTCATCAGTTCCACGGCGAGGTCGCCCGCTTCGGTGTCGACACCTGCACTTGCGTAGGTGATTGCCGCGGCGGCCGAATCATGGGAGGCGTTGGTCATGGCGTCTCTTTTCTGCGAAGGCTTAAGAACCGTTGGAGGCGGTGCGGTCTTGCTCGGTCAGGACAGATTCCAGTTCCGAATCAGGGCCCGGATCGCAACCGGTGGAGGGGGTGGCGTTGCCGGCAGTGGTGCGTTCAAGCAGGTTCTTGCCCAAACGGTCGCTGCTGGGAAGTTCAATCGGGTAGGTGCCCGTGAAGCAGGCAGTGCACAGGCGTTCGCGCGGCTGCAAGGTGGCCTCGATCATGCCGTCCTCGGAAATGTACTCCAGGGAATCGGCGCCAATGGACTTGGCGATCTCACCAACGGCAGCACCGTTGGCGATAAGTTCTGCCCGTGAGGCGAAGTCGATGCCGTAGAAGCATGGCCAGCGAACCGGCGGTGAAGAGATCTTCACGTGAACTTCCTTGGCGCCTGCTTCCTTGAGCATGCGCACCACGGCACGCTGGGTGTTGCCGCGGACGATTGAATCATCCACCACCACGATGCGCTTGCCGCGGATCACTGATTCCAACGCGCTGAGCTTGAGCTTGATGCCAAGCTTGCGCAAGGTGTCGCTGGGTTGGATGAAGGTGCGCCCAACATAGGCGTTTTTGACGAAGCCGTGGGCAAAGGGGATGCCCGACTGTTCGGCGTAGCCAATGGCTGCAGGGGTGCCGGATTCAGGAACCGGAATGACAAGGTCGGCGTCGGCGTGGTTTTCGCGGGCCAGTTGGCGTCCCATTTCGACACGGGACTCGTACACCGAACGGCCGGCAATGGTTGCATCCGGACGGGCCAGGTAAACGTACTCGAAGACGCAGCCGGCAGGGGTGGCCGGGGCAAAGCGTTGGGTGCGCACGCCGTCTTCATCGATGGCGATGAATTCGCCGGGCTCAATTTCGCGGATCAAGCTGGCGCCGATGGTGTTCAGGGCGGCGCCTTCGGAGGCCACAACCCAGCCGTTTTCAAGGCGGCCCAGTACCAGCGGGCGGACGCCGTGCGGGTCACGGGCGGCGTACAGGGTGTGCTCGTCCATGAACACAAAGCTGAACGCGCCATGGATCTTGGGCAGCAGCTCCATGGCTGTTTCTTCCAGCGAGCTGCCTGCCTCGCCGCGCAGCAAGGTGGTGACAAGGGCCGTGTCGGTGGTGTTGCCCTGGGCCATCTCCCCTGACGTGGGGGCGCCGTATTTGGCAATGACCATTTCGTGCAGTTCAGCAGAGTTGGTCAGGTTGCCGTTGTGCGCCAGTGCAACAGTGCCGGCGTCGGTTGCGCCCAGGGTGGGCTGGGCGTTGGCCCAGTTGGCGGAACCGGTGGTGGAATACCGGCAATGGCCAACAGCCATGTGTCCGGTCAGCGTGTTCAGTGTGGGTTCGTCAAAGACCTGGGATACGAGCCCCATGTCCTTGTACACACTGATCCGCTTGCCATCGCTTGTTGCGATGCCAGCCGATTCCTGTCCACGGTGCTGCAATGAATACAGTCCGTAATAGGTTAGTTTTGCAACCTCTTCACCGGGTGCCCAGATGCCCAGCACGCCACAAGCGTCCTGAGGTCCCTTTTCGCCGGGTAAAAGATCATGGGATAATTTTCCGTCTCCGCGTGCCACTTGAAAATTATCTCATGTAATGGGGGTGGCTGTGACCGGTGTGACGGGCCCGGTCCTCGTGATGACGGCTGGGGCTGTCAGGCGGTTTCCGCTTCGGCGTTGCTGTTGTCGTCCGGCAGCGACTCCACGATCAAGGTTTTTGCCCGGCGCCGGCCCTGCAGGTCCAGGGCAAGCGCGACGATGGCGCCCAGTCCTGCACCGGGCAGCACCATCAGCACGGCAAACAAGCCAAACACGCTGGAGGTTTCAAAGTCCTCGCTTGGCGGGAGCGCAAACGTAAAAATTGCCGCCGTCACAACACCCACCAGGGCGCCTGCGATCAGGAACGGGACATACTTCGGGGCGCGGCGCACCTTGAGTTTGCGGGGCTCTCCGGAAGTGGTTTCAGGCTGGGAAGTCATGCTTCTAGGGTACCCGTCCCGGCTGGGAGCAAAGCCGGGTACGGGGCCGGGCCCGGGGCGGTTCGCTAAAAGGGCAGTTCGGCCGACAGGTCCGCGCGCAATCCCGAGGCCGCCACAAGGCCGCGTTCGACGGCGTCACCCCAGCCGGTCCCGCCGGTCACCAGCGCCAGCCAGGTCCCGGCGTCGCACTCCACCACGTTGGGAGGTGTGCCGCGGGTGTGCCGGGGCCCGGCGATGCACTGGGTGACACCGAAGGGCGGCACACGCACCTCGACCGAGTTGCCCGGGGCGCGGGCGGCCAGCTCCTCCAGTGTGTAGCGGACAGCCATGGCGGTGACGGGACGGGAGGCCTCCCCGGTGCGCCATGCGGCCAGGGCGGCCCGGCCCTCGGCGATGTCGATGCGGCGTCGGGCAACCATGCGCGCTCCTCCTGAGTTACGTGTGGGTTGGTGGTGCTGGATGGCTGGCCGGCTTGGGCGGGACGGGCGTCAGTCCAGGAGGGCGATGACGGCTTGGCCCAGGCGCAGGCTCCCGGCCGGGGCGTTTCCACCCATGACTGGGGGCACCACCCTTGAGAGCACGTTGGCCGCGGTGGGAATGTCAATGGCGCCGGTGGCCGCCAGCAGCGTCAGGCCTACGAGTGTCGCGGCCCGGCCATTGCCGTCGAGGACCTTTACGGCAACGCTTGCGCCGGTGGGGGCCGCCATGGCCAGCACGCCCTCGGCGCCCATCTTGGCCAGGATGCCCAATTCGTCCATGACGACGGTGTTTGGCTTGCCGTGGCCCTCAACCGCCCAGGGGTAGTCGAGCATGGAGGTGGCAATGGTGGCCGCACGGGCGTTGGCGTTTTTGTCCGATGGTGCTTTAGCCAGGGTCGAGAAGGCGCGGGCCAGGCCGGTGAGCGTAACCGCCATGACCGGCGCCCCGCAGCCGTCAACGCCGGTGTGGAACACCGATTCACCGGTGTATTCCTCCAGCACGGTGCGCACGGCCCGCTGCATGGGGTGGTTGGGTTCCAAGTAGCCGGACAGGTCCCAGCCGTTTTCGACACAGGCCCACAAAAAGGCTGCGTGCTTGCCCGAGCAGCTCATGGCCAGCCTGGACTTGTCGCGCTCGGTGCGGACCAGCCAGGCACGCGCCGTGGCGTCGGAGGGCCAGGCCGCGGGGCAGCCCAGGTGGCTTTCGTTCAGGCCCGCGGCCTTGAGCATCCCAGACACGGCGTCCATGTGGTCAAGGGACCCGGTGTGGCTGCCGGCCGCGATGGCGACCTGGACGCCGCGCAACGGGACCCCTGCCTGCATGGCGGCAAGAGCCTGGAACGGCTTCGTGGCGGAGCGTGGATAGATGGCGGCGCCGGGATCGCCCAGTGCCGTGACAACCGAGCCGTCCCCGGCCACCACGACGGCGGACCCGACGTGTACCGACTCAACGAATCCGCTGCGTTCCAGGACGGCGAGCTCAACGGCGTCGTGCGCCCTGAAAGTATGGATCATGCTGCCATCTTATCGAGTGCAACAGCGCAAACTGTTACAACGCTGTGGCAAGGCCGGTGGATTCCTTGATGACCAGGGGAACGTCGCCGGCAGGCTTGTCGGTGTCGGCGGCCTTGGCGATGGCGTCGAGCTTGTCGGGCGCGACATAGATGGTCATGGTTCCACTGCGGCCGTCGGGGACGATCTTGTGGATCGCGGCACCCTGCCCGTCGGGGAGGTTCGCCTGCCATGCCGACACTGCCTGCAGTGCGGCTTCAAGTTGTGCGGCGTCAATGGTGACAAGTGTTGCGACGGCGCCGGCCTCGGCCACGATGGCCGCGGCCGCGTCAGTGGTGACAGCCACGTGCAGCTGGTTGTCCTCGATCCAGGAATCGGCGTACGCGTCGCCAAGCTTGGTGCGCAAGGAGTCGTTGAGCATCAGCAGCGCGCTGGCTTCGTCGGCGCTGGTGGATTGGGCGGACGGGGCTGTTTTGGGACCGTCCTGCGGGGCGCATGCACTCATGCCGAGGGTTCCTGTCATTGTGGCTGCAAGTACGACTGCTGCCATTTTCCTACTGGTCATTGTGCCTCCCGTGCTAGCTGAGATGGTGTGGCCTGTATAAAGCAGTGGGCCCCATTCGCATTGAACGGGACCCACTCCTTATGTTGTTACTGCACTCTTGTCAGAGTTTACTGCTTTCAGCTGTTAGTTCACTGAGTTGCGGCGGCGGAAGAGCAAGAATGCAATGCCACCAATCAAGAGCACGCCACCTGCTGCACCGAGCAGCATGACCGTGCTGGACGCGCCGGTGTTGGCCAGTTCGTCGTCAGACGGTGCCGGTGTTGCTACCGGTGACGGCTCGGTGGTGGGGGCCGGCTCCGTGGTGGGAGCAGGTGCCGGTGCCGTTGTGGGGGCCGGTGCGGGGGCAGCCAGCACCGTGAATGTGAACGTGCCTGCCGGTGACTCGATGCCGTTGACAGTCTGCACTGCGGTGACTTCGTATTCGCCGGTCGCCAGCTTGGCGCCCAATGAAACGCTCCACGTGCCGCCAACAACTACAGCGTCAAGCTTGACGCCATTGACGTCCACTGCCACAGTTGCGCCTTCAACGTTGGTGCCCGAGATTGTATCGGGACCCTGGTCGGAAGCGAACTCCTGGCCGTTGGTGGGTGAGGTGATGGCAGGAGCTGCCGGAACCACTGTGAACTTGTTTGTGGCCGTCTTAGAGTCGTTCCAGTCCGTCAGCGTCTGCTTGGCCGTGACGCTGTACGCGCCAACTTCCAGGCCGGGGGTCACCTTGAAGGACCAGATGCGGTCCTCGCCAACAACGACTGTGCCTTCAACGTCGCCTGTCAGCGTAACGGTTGCGCCGGCCTTGCCGGAACCCTTGATGACTGTGACGGGAGCGGCTTCAGTGCCGTCCTGTGCGGGTGAGGCGAACACAGGTGCGTCCAAGGTCTGCTTGATGACCTCGATGGAGCCCTTTGAGGTTGCAGAGGTGTTGAAGCCGCTCTTGGCCTGGGCGGTGACCTCGAAGGTGCCGAACTTGTTCGGTGCCTTCACCGTCCAGTTGCCGTCCGCGTCAACGGTGGTTGTGGTGGTCTTGCCGTCGATGGTGACGGTGACGGTGGTGCCGGCGGGTGCGCCTGCAACGGTGCCGGTGACATCGCTGGAACGGAACACCGGAGTGGTGGTGGTCACCTTGGGGGCGTTCAATGCGATCTTCACCGTGTAGCCGTCAGTGTGTGCCAACGCGTCGGTGAGGGAGACGCCGTAAACACGTCCTGAACCACCGGCGCTGATCATGCCAACTGCCGTCGTACCGGAAATGATGGCTCCACCGGAGTCACCCGGTGCGGAATCGAGGTTCGAAGAGGAGAAGCCGCGGACTGCGCGCACGTCGTTCGGGTCGGTTTCGATGTTGGTGCCGCCAACGAGGAAGATTGCTGTGGCTTCTTCGACAGTTCCACAGGTCCAGCCAGTGGTGCGGCCCGACTTGCAAATATTGGCGCCGGCGATGGCGTTAGAGACGCCTGTCACCTTCGGGCCCGAGGCCTTGGGGTCGGCGGGAGTGGTCCAGTCGGTGACCTTGGCCAGCTGGTTCAGATCGGGGTTGATGCCGTCAATGACAGCAACGTCGGTGCCGATGTTTCCCGGATTGGGGGAGTTCGGGTTTGTTACGGGGGAGTTGCCCTGACCGCCAAACTGCGAGAAGCCAAAGGTTCCCAGAGGTTCAGTGGGTTCGAAGCCGGGGCCGCCCACTGCTGCTTCGGTGGTTGAGTCAGTCAACTCGGTTGTGGTTGCGGCGCCGTCGGCGGCGCAGTGGCCGGCTGTGATGACGGCAGGCTCGCCAGCCTTGTTAAAGCCATTCCAGCCGATCGAGCAGGTGCCCGTGCCTTCGGGGACAGCGAACATGTAGCCCTGGCCGTTGGTGACGTCAGTGGCGAATGACTCTGCGGGGCCTTTGACGTTTTCACGGTCAATCGTGACATCGACGCCGACGGCGGCCTTGAACTCGTCGTCCGTCAGCTTGGGCTTGACGGGAACCGTGGCAACGGCAGGGCCCTTGGCGCTGGTGGTCGCGGGAGCGGCAGTGGCGGGGGCGGCACTAGCCGGCTCGCCCGTGCGGATCGTGAAGTTGCCCGCGGCGTCAACCGTGACCGCCTCAAGCTTCTGGACGCCATATTCCGCCACGTAGGCATCGAACAGAGATTCAACATCAGTCGCAGCCGGGAGCTGAACTTCTGCTGTAATCGAGACGGGTGCCAGTGCGGTCGAAGGTGCTGCCTGGGCTGCGCCGGCAGTCATGGTGCTGCCGATCAGAACCGCAGCTGCGGCGCAGGCCGCACCTCCGCGCTTAAAAAAGGCGCGTTTGGATGCTTGCATGTAGTTAATCCCCCTGAAGGATGAAAGGTGTTCCGTGATGGAATCGAGACGTCGAGCCTGATGTGGGCGGTAACGTGCCGTATCTGGTACGGGTGTAGAAATAAGTTATCCGACAGTAAAGCTATCAAGTGGAATAAGTTGTTGCAAGATTTATTTGAATCCTGCGTCACGTTTGGCACTGCAGCCCCTAAACCACACGGATGTCAGGACTCCCCATTGACGTTGTTCAACATTTATGCATCCCTTTTTCAATTCTTAGGTGAGCCGGGGACGCTGCGGAGCCAGGTGAGTTTCGAGCCCAGCCTATTTACGGAACGTGTCGCCCAGCATGCACCCAGATGGCATGCAGGTAAATCCAAGGTGAACACCTCCACCCGCAGCAGGCCGTCTCCTCCGCGAAGCTGCCAATCGCCGTCGTGCCTGGGGTAGGGATGTAGCGTTGGTGGGTGGGACGTCATCTTGCGGCCGCGGCGCCGAAGCCAAGTACCCTAGGAACGTGAAGGTTTTAGTCATTGGCCCCGGAGGCCGCGAACATGCCATTGTCCGCTCGTTGCTCAGCGACCCCAACGTCAGCGAGGTCCACGCAGCCCCAGGCAATGCCGGGATCGCCGCCATTGTGCCAACGCATCAGCTCAACGCCAGCGACCCCGCCGCCGTTGCAGCGCTGGCACTGAAGCTGGAGTCCGACCTGGTGGTTGTCGGGCCAGAGGCCCCGCTCGCCGCAGGGGTGGCCGACGCAGTGCGTGCGGCCGGCATTGCGGTGTTTGGCCCCAGCAAGGAAGCCGCGCAGCTTGAAGCGTCAAAGGCGTTCGCCAAGGCTGTGATGGCTGAGGCGCAGGTTCCCACGGCCATGGCCAAGGTGGCAGTCAACGCCGCCGAAGCCGCCGACGCGCTCGACACCTTTGGTGCTCCGTACGTCGTCAAGGACGACGGACTGGCAGCAGGCAAGGGCGTCGTTGTCACAAACGACCGCGCCGAAGCCCTGGCCCACGCCCAGTCCTGCTTCGATGTGGGTGGCACTGTCGTTATTGAGGAATTCCTCGACGGCCCCGAGGTTTCCCTCTTCGTTCTTGCCGACGGCCGCAACGTTGTTCCCTTGGCTCCGGCCCAGGACTTCAAGCGCATTTTCGACGGCGACGAAGGCCCCAACACCGGTGGCATGGGCGCGTACTCGCCGCTCGAATGGGCTCCCGCCGGCCTGGTCCAGGAAGTCATCGACCGCGTCGCGCAGCCGACCATTGACGCCATGGCGCACCGCGGCACCCCTTTTACCGGCGTCCTGTATTGCGGCCTGGCCCTGACGAGCCGCGGCACCCGCGTCATTGAATTCAACGCCCGCTTCGGCGACCCGGAGACCCAGGCCGTCCTGGCCCGCTTGAAGACCCCTCTCGGCGGCGTCCTCATGGCGGCAGCCAAGGGCCAACTTGACGACATCGATGAGCTGCGCTGGGCACCCGAGACAGCCGTCGCCGTCGTGCTTGCCAGCGAAAATTACCCCGAGGCACCGCGCACCGGCGACAAGATTCGCGGGCTGAAGAAGGCAGGCAGGCTAGACGGCGTGCAGGTCCTGCATGCGGGAACCGCCACCGGTGCCGACGGAAACACTGTCAGCGCCGGCGGGCGGGTGCTCGCCGTCGTCGGACTGGGCCTTGACCTGGAAGACGCACGCGAGCGGGCTTACGCCGGCATCGAACAAATCTCACTCGAGGGCGGCCAATTCCGCAAGGACATTGCGGCGAAGGCTGCCCGCGGCGAAATCACCGTGGCGGACACCGCCGCACAGGCATAAGGACAAGGCCGCATCATGAATTCAGCAATCCCCGCAGCCCCGTCCCTTTCGGGCTGGACGCACATTTACTCGGGCAAGGTTCGCGACCTGTACGTTCCCAGCGCCGTGAGTGCAGCAGATTCAGGCCCGTTCGCGGGCCGCGAGGATGTGGTGCTGGTTGTTGCCAGCGACCGCATCAGCGCCTTCGACCACATCCTGGCCACGGAGATCCCCGACAAGGGACGCATCCTGACAGGACTGAGCCTGTGGTGGTTTGAGCAGCTCAACGTGCCAAACCACCTGGTGGCAACCACCGTGGAGGACGGTGTGCCTGCCGAGGTGGCCGGCCGTGCCATGGTGTGCAAGAAGCTAGAAATGTTCCCCATTGAGTGCATTTCCCGCGGTTACCTCACCGGTTCCGGACTGATTGAATACCGTGCCTCACAAACTGTTTGCGGGCTGCCTCTGCCGGCCGGATTAAGCGACGGATCCCGGTTGGCGGACGCCATCTTCACGCCGTCGGCCAAGGCCGAGTTGGGCGAGCACGATGAAAACATCACCTTCGAAGCCATGGTGGACACCGTCGGGGCAGCCCCGGCCGAAGCCCTGCGCAAGCTGACGTTGGAGATTTACTCCCGCGCCGAGGAAATCGCCCGCGGGCGCGGCATCATCCTGGCCGACACGAAGGTGGAGTTCGGCACCGATCCCGCCACGGGCATCATCACCCTTGGCGACGAGGTGCTGACCCCGGATTCGTCGCGTTTCTGGGATGCGGAGCTGTGGGCCCCGGGGAAGGCGCAGCCCAGCTTTGACAAGCAGTACGTGCGCGACTGGCTGGCCAGCCCGGACTCGGGCTGGGACAAGGCCTCCGACACGCCACCGCCTGCACTTCCGGCGGACGTCGTGGAGCGCACCCGTGCCCGCTATGTTGAGGCATTTGAGCGGCTGACGGGCGCCACGTTCGTCTAAAAGCTGTTGCTGGGGGCCGTTGTGCTCTTTCGCCCGTGGCCGGCCACGGGCGAAAGAGCACAACGGCCCCCGCGTTTAATTACTGGGTGTTTCAGGCGCCGTGCGCGTCGATGCCAGCCATGTGGTCCCCGGCAACGGCGGCGCGGTCCAGGGCACCGGCCTGCACGAACCGTTTCTGTGCCTGCCGGTACGAGTCAAACGCCTCTTTCAGGCGGTCCGAGGCCTGCAGGGCGCTGCCCAGCAGTAATGCCGTGTCCCCGGCAATGTGTGGAGGGAGTTCAGCCTTCTGCGCCTCAATGTTGCCCAGCAGCTCCAGCGCCACCGGAAGATCCCCGATGAGATAGTTCCAGCGGGCACGCAACAACGACACTTCCAAGGTTTCAGCCGTCGTGGCACCGACCACCGAGTGCGCCAGCTCGCTGCGTTCAATGGCCTGCAGGGTGTCGGGCTCCACCACTCCCGCCATGAGCCGCACCCAGGCCGTTGCCTTGTTGAATTGGGCCCAGCGCGAAAGATCCTCCGACGGGGAGAGCAGCCGACCGGCCTTCCCGTGGTGTTCAAGCCCCGCGGGAATGTCTTGGCGAATAAACGCGACATTGCCAATGACCCAGTGAATTTCCCCGGCCATCTGCGGAGGCGTTTCGTCGGTGACGGCCTCGGCCAGGGCCTGTGTGTGCGTCCATGCTTCGTCCAGGCGTCCGGCCTCGGCCAGGGCGCCAACGAGGGTCTGCAAAGCCATCAGGTAGGCGCCAAACTCTTCGTCGCTGTCGCCGGAACCAATTTCAACTGCCTGGGTTGCGTGGTTGATGGCCTCCTGCAGGGAGCCTTGGGCGAGCATTGCGGCCGCCATGACCTGATGGGCACGCAGGGACAGGGCATCGCTTTCGGCGGTAAGTGGGTGCTCCAGCAGCAACCGCAGGACCTCCGAGGCGGCCTTGTTTTCGCCGTGGCGCAACAGCGAATTGGCGGCCAGGAAAGTCATGTCCCACCACGTCACCAGATCTTTGCTGGCGCGGGCAAGATCTGCGGCTGTTCGGGCATAGTTGGCGGCCCCGGCATAGTCGCGGGTGTCCCAACCCTGGCGTGCACACAGGGAAAGCCGCAAATATTCGGTTTCTTCGGGGGAGGCGGTCTGCGCCCATTCGGCAATCGAGGACGGGGCCAGCTGGAGTTGCCGGGACAGCTGCCGGATGATGTCAGCGGTGGGTTCGCGGCGGGCGTTTTCAAGCATTGAAATGTAGCTGGCCGAATACAGCACACCGCCGAGTTCGCCCTGGGACAGGTTCCGGGACAATCGCTCATGTTTGAGCCGTTCACCAAAACTGCTGCCCACTGTGCCGCTCCTCGTTTGCCTGTCCCCGAACTTATGACCAAACACCGGGCACCGATAAAACACGCCCCTGCATAAAATCTAACAGAAGTTGTCAAAGACAGCCCGTCTAATTTTTTTCAGGTCATTCCCGGACAGGAACTCCGCCGCACACCGTGAGTTTGTACAGCTTGGCATGGCCCTCACTGGCGACAAGTGTGAAGGCATCCGAATCGGGCGCCAGCGTGACGCCCGGATAAAGCGATCGCGGGTCGTTGAAGGCCGGAATGTAATCGGTGCCAAAGTCGAGCAGGTGCGTCACGCCCTGCCGCTTTGCCGCCTCGCACACCTCCTGGTCGCTGCCGACGCGGTTGAGCCAAAAACGGAGCATATACAGGTCCGGGCTCAGGTCGCCCTGCGAGCTGTACGGGAACAGCATTGTCCGTCCCGCCAACGCCATGGCCAGGGCGGAGCCGTTGTACGGATTGTTGGCGATCACGTCGTCTTCGGTGGTGTAATTTCCCAGCCGGTGGATCAATGCCAGCTCCTGGGCGTCAACCTGCGCCAGTCCGTCGGGTTTCTCGGGCACGTTGTACATGATGCCCACCTGGTCCTTCATCTGCCACAGGCCCGGGTTTGAGAAGGCAAGCACGACGGCGAGCCCCGCCGCCGTTGCCATCTTGCCTTTGCGCCGCGACAGTACCGGGCCGAAAAAGGCTGTGGGGAACTTGTTGCCGAGCCAGTCAAGGAATCGCACCAGTCCAAGGGCCGCCAGCGGCACTGCCAGCAGCGGCATCAAGGCGGCAATGCGTTCGGGGTTGTCCCACCACGGGGCCATGGCGATGTTGGCCAGCGCAAAGTTGGTGCCCGCCGCAAAGGGATAGGTGAAGGCCATCAGGATCAGGGCTGCCGGCAGCCAGCGAAGGGCCGGGAGCCGGAAACCCGCACGCACACCCATGACGACGAGGGCCGTCAGGGCCACTGCCGGGAACCAGACGGGTGCGGGTGCGTGGGTGAAATTAAGGATCAGTGCCAACGGGAAGGGCAGGAACGCCGGACTGGTGTAAGTAAACAAGCTCCGGATTTGTGGAAGGGCGAACAAAGCGGCCGAGACGGCTGCCGTCAGGAGCGCCAGCAGGACGACGCGGTTCCAGCCGTGGCGGCGGCTGCGGCGGAACCCGGTACGCAGCCACGCGTACAGCAAGTAGCCGAGCAGCGGTGTCAGCACCAGCAGGATGCTGAATACGCCGTTGGGCTGTGCGGTGACGGCCCCCGGCAGGAAAAGCACCACGAGCGTCAGGGCTTGGGCCGGTTCCAGTCCGGTGTGGGCGGCTGGGCGCAGAATCAGCAGCACCAATCCGATCCCCACCGGCACAAGGGCGTTGGACAGCGCGTTGGGGTAGGCGGAACCGTACTGCAGCAGGAGCCACGGAAAGGCCGGGAACGCTGCGGCCAGGACCCCTGCACAGACGAGCAACAGGCGCCTGTCGCCAAAGAGCACACGGGTCAGGAACACGCAGCTGAGCGGCCACACCGTGCCGGCCACGGCAAGCCACATGATGTTCGTGGCAGCGGGGATGCTGATGCCGGTGACAACGGCCAACAGGCTGGCCAGCCCATGCCATGCGCCCGGGTAGAAGACTGCCTTGACAGTGGGCAGGATGAATCCGGAGATGGCGAAGGATGAAGCGTTTGATTCTTCCACGGCAAATGCGGTGGCGTTCAGATGGAACACCGAGTCGTAACCCTGGGTGAACTGTTCTGGGTTGACGGCAACCATGGTGAGCAACGCCGTCGTCATTGCCAGGGCCAGGAAAACGCCGATGGCGGCCGGACCAACGCCTGTGCCGGCTTTTTGGCCGGCCGTGGGCGATCCCGCCGCCAGTGCAGGGATGAAGCGCCGCGCCGCCCAGGCTGCCGCAGTGGCAATGGCGGTGCCAAGGAGCACCACGGGAATGTGCCAGGGCAAATGAATCAGCGGCGCAACCACGGCACTGACGGCCACGATCGAGACCGACACTGCAGGGGCCAGGCAAAAGGCCATCAACCCGCGCACCCGCAGCGCCGCCAGTACGGCTGCGCCGGGCACGGCAAGTATCAGCAACGCCGCAGCGAACGCCGGCAGCGCTTCAAACCATGAACTCACCCAAACATCCCTGTCTTAGATAGTTGGGCCGGATCAGACCTTTTTGACCACACTGGACTTGAGCTTCATTGAACCAAAGCCGTCGACCTTGGCGTCAATGTCGTGTCCGTTGACAGGCTCAACGAGACGGATGTTGCGAACCTTGGTGCCAATCTTGAGATCCTGGGGACTGCCCTTGATCTTCATCGTCTTCACAATGCTGACGGTGTCGCCGTCGGCCAGGATATTGCCCACGGCATCCTTCACAACAAGCTCCTGCTCCGCAGCATCGGCCGCTTCAGCGGCAGATTCAGCGGGCGACCATTCGTGCGCGCATTCAGGGCAGACCAAGAGTTCACCCATCTCGTAGGTGTACTCACAGGCGCAGACGGGGCACGGGGAAAGTGTATTGCTCATGCGCCCCATCCTAGCCGAATCGCCCGTCGGGAAACCCAAAAGCGGGGTGCTGGGGGAGCCGTGCCACCGTTGTGGCGGGATGAAAAAAGCAGCGACATCCAGTGGATGCCGCTGCTCTTTTAATTGTCGGGGTGACAGGATTTGAACCTGCGGCCTCGTCGTCCCGAACGACGCGCGCTACCAAGCTGCGCCACACCCCGATCCGCCACTCTCCCTCGACCAGTGAAGGTCTGGAAAAGCAACCTCTAAAGAATAGCGGACGGGGGCCGTGATCACGAAATCGTGGACTTTGGCCGACCAGTCCCCGGTCCACTTCCGACGCTTTTGAGCCGCGAACGCAAGGAGTGTCCGGGCGCCAAACCCTGCCGTCTGGTCTGCCGCCCCTGGGGGCCGACAGCCTCAGTTTCGGCCAGCCAGCTAGCTCCGGGCAGTCAACGTCAACACCACAGCTTCAGGCCGGCAGGCGAAGCGGAACGGGGCAGTGCGTGCGGTGCCGATGCCGGCTGAGACGTTGACCGGCGTCGTGCGTCCCTTGGCATCCCAGTCATGCAGGCCCTTGGCGCGCCAGGTGGGCAGGTCGCAATTGCTGACAAGTGCACCGTAGCCGGGCAGGCAGACCTGGCCGCCGTGGGTGTGCCCGGCGAGGATCAGGTCCGCGCCGTCGCCGGTGAAATGGTCAAGGACGCGCTGGTAGGGGGCATGCGCGACGGCGATCTTCACATGCGGGGCGCTGTCTTGGCCGGCGGCACCCCGCGGCCAGCCGGCGTAGCGTTCCCGGTTCAGGTGCGGGTCGTCAACGCCGCTGAAATCAAAGCGGATGCCCTTCATCGGGAGCGATTGGGCACGGTTGGTCAGATTGACCCAGCCCCCCAGGCCGAAACCCGTATGGAGTGCGTCGGTGTCCAGCGGAATGGGATGGTGCCTGCCTCCGGAGGCAAGCTTGGACGGACCCGAAAAGTAGGAGAAGGGGTTCTTGAAACTGGGCGCGAAGTAATCGTTGGAACCTGGTACAAAGACGCCGGGAAAGGCCATGAGCGGGCCCAAAGCGTCCAGCAGCGGGGCAATGGCCTTTGGATGGCTGAGGTTGTCGCCGGTGTTGACCACAAGATCCGGCTTTAGTGCTGCCAGCCCCCGCAGCCAACGGGTCTTTTTGTGTTGGCCCGGGGATAAATGGATGTCTGACAGGTGCAACACGGTAAACGGCTCCGAGCCGGGCGGGAGAATGGCCAGCGACTCGTCCCGGAGGTCGAACCAGTGCCGTTCAATCAAGGCGCCGTAGGCCACGGCGCCCGCACCGGCAGCGACGGCAAGCCCCGCCGCCGCACTCAGCGAGGAGAGGCGGGACGGGGCTGTGCGTGTTCGTGTCATCAGAGCTGCGCTCTAGTCTTTCTTGTCTTTATCTTTGTTGTTGTCTTTTTCTTTATCTTTGTTGTTGTCTTTGTTGTCCGCCGGCTTGGGCGGGATCACCACAGGCGGGTTGACCATGCTGGCCGGCGGGGCGTCAAAGCCGCCCACATCAAAGAACCCGGCAATCTGGTTCATGTATCCCTGCCAGGCCTTGCCGGCGTACGTGGCGCCGTCGACGTAGTCGATGCGCTGGTTGGCGATCAGCTTGCCGTTGTTGGACTCGTTCTTGTCTTCCGGGCTGCCCAACCATGATGCCGTGGCCAGTCCGCGGGTGTAACCGATGGTCCAGGTGTGCTGGGAATCATTGGTTGTACCGGTCTTGGCGGCCGCCGGGTATTGCAGGCCAACCTGGTAGCCGGAACCGCGCTCCAGGACTTCCTGCAGGACACTGTTCACACCGGCAGCCACTTCAGGTTTGACAGTTTGGTTGCAGTTGGCGCCCGGAACCGGGAATTTGTCGCCCTTCGCATTCGTGATGGAGACCAGCGCGATGGGGTCGCAGTGGACTCCGCCGGAGGCGAAGGTTGCAAATGACGAGGCCATGGTCAGGGGTGCAACCTCGCCGCTGCCAAGCAGGCTGCTGACATAGTCAACGCTGTAGGGAAGGTTGGGGTCCTTGCCCAGGTGGATGCCGGTAGCCGTCATCATTTTTTGGATGTTGCACATGTCCAGCTGGGCGGCGGTGGCGAAGGTGGCCGTATTCAAGGAGTTGTACAGGCCTTCCCGGGCCGTTACCGACCTGTAGTTGGTGTCCCCGGCGTTCTGCAGGTCAGCTGTGGCCTCTGGATTTGAAGAGTCGTAGATGCCGCCGGTGACGCCACACGAGTTGGTCCATTGATGGGAGGCCGGATAGCGGCGCACCGCTGCGTTCACGGTGTCATTGATCCGGTGCCCCGAGTTGAGCCATTCGGCAAAGGTGAAGGGCTTGATGGTTGAACCCACATCGAAGCCTGCCGAACCGCCAAGCGGGTTGCCGTTGGCGTCGACGCCGTCAACGTTGAAGTTGTAATCAGTCCGCCACTGGCCTTCAGGCGCCGCCATCTTCGTGTTCTGGGCCATGGACAGGATCTGTCCGGTGCCTGGTTGGACAGTGACCAGCGACTGGCCGACCTTGTCGGGGTTGTTGTCCATCGGTGTGAAGTTCGCCAGCTGGGCCTGAGCTGCGTCCTGCAGGCCCGCATCCAGCGTGGTGGTGATTGTCAGCCCGCCCTGGAGCAGCAGTTTTTGGCGGTCTTCCTTGGTCTTGCCGTAGGCAGGATCGTTGACGAAAAGATTTGAGACATACTCGCAGAAATACTCGGCACGGACGGCTGTGGTGCAGCCCAATTGGTTGCTCTGGATGTTCAAACCGATGTCGGCGGCTACTGCGTCAGCATGTTGCTTCTTGTCGATCTTGCCCTGGTCCAGCATGTTGTCCAGCACCATGTTCCGGCGCGAGAGGGCATTTTCCGGATTGGCAACAGGGTCGTAGTAGCTGGGCCTGTTGACCACTCCCGCCAGCAGTGCGGCCTGGGGCAGGTTCAGGTCGTTGGCATGCGCGCCGAAGTAAAAGTTGGAGGCTGATTCGATGCCGTAGTTGTTGTTGGCAAAAAACACCCAGTTCAAGTAGCCCTGCAGGATCTCGTCCTTGGAGTATTTTTTGTCAACGGCGATGGCGAGCTTGATCTCGCGCACCTTGTCGCCCACTCCCTTGTCGGCGCCCTGCTTGACTTTATCCAGCTCGCCGTTGGCAGCAAACGTCTGGATAATGACGTTGTTCACATACTGCTGGGTGATGGTTGAGGCGCCCTGGCGCGCTCCGCCCTTCGCCATCGAGGTCGCGGCGCGCATCAGTCCGCGGGCGTCAATGCCGCCGTGTTCGTAGTAACGCGCATCTTCAACGGCGATGATCGCGTCCTGCATATAGTCGGAGATGTTATCCAACGGCACTTCCGTGCGGTTCTGATCGTAGAAGGTGGCGAGCACGGAGCCGTCCGAGGCCAGCATCCTTGATGACTGGGCAGGTTCGCCGATGGACATCTCATCCGGCAGGTCGTCAAAGAAGTCGATGGAGGACGACGCCGTGCCGCCGGCAAGGGCCACTGCCGGGACCATCAGACCTGCCACAAGGACGCCACAAATGCTGCTGACGCCCAGGAAGGCGACTATTTTGCCCAGGGTTGTGGCGGTATCGAAAATGGGGTGTTTTTTTTGCAGCCATTTTCCCAGTTTAGCGTCAGGGGCTACGCTTTGAAGCATGAGCAAATGGGAGTACTCCACAATTCCACTTATTATCCACGCGACGAAGCAGATCCTCGACCAATGGGGTGATGACGGTTGGGAGCTGGTGCAGGTGGTTCCCGGGCCAGACGGAAAAGGGCTCGTTGCCTACCTGAAACGGGAGAAGGCCTAACCATGAGCGCCGCGCCAACTCAAGGAACCCCACGCATTGAAGCCCGCCTGGCCGAGCTGGGCTTAAGCCTGCCGCCCGTGACCCCGCCGGTGGCTGCTTATGTACCGGCAGTGATCACAGGAAACTACGTTTACACCTCGGGCCAGCTGCCTTTTATTGAAGGCAAACTCACAGGTACAGGGAAGGTCGGGGCCGAGGTTTCAGCTGAGGACGCAAAGTCCATGGCCGCAACCTCCGCGATCAACGCCATTGCAGCCCTTAAAAGCGTCATTGGTGACCTCGACCGCGTCACCCGCATCGTCAAGGTTGTGGGCTTTGTGGCCTCCGATCCGTCCTTCACCGGCCAGCCGGGCGTCATCAACGGCGCATCCGAGCTCCTGGGCGAAGTATTTGGTGAGGCCGGCGTGCACGCACGTTCCGCCGTCGGGGTTTCCGTTTTGCCCTTGGATTCCCCTGTTGAGGTTGAGCTGATTGCCGAATTCCAGTAGCGATCCCGCGGGCTTCCGGCCCGCGGGCAAGCGGTGTTTCCCGCTGAACGACGACCAGCGGGAGGCCGCGCAGGCGTGGGTGGAGTTTGGCGCACGCACACCCAGCAAGCCCCGGCAGGCGTCGTCGGTGGTGTTGTTGAAGGACAGCCCCACCGGCTTGCAGACGTTTTTGACATATCGGCCGGGCGGGTCCCCGCTGGGCATTGTCGCGTTTCCGGGCGGCACCGTTGAAGCCGCGGACGACGACGTCACCGACTGGGTGGGACCCTCGCCCATGGCGTGGGCCAAGGCCCTCGGCACGAACGACAGCAGCCTGGCCAAGCGCCACGTCGTGGCGGCCATCCGCGAACTCTTTGAAGAGACGGGCGTTTTGCTCGCCGGACCGGACGCATCCTCGCTGGTGGAAAACATCTCCGGGACCGAATGGATGCGGGCGCGCGAGTCCATTGCCACCCAGGAATCGACCTTCGCCGCGCTGCTTGAACGTTACGGGCTGGCCCTGCGCACTGACCTGCTCAAGCCGCTGAGCCATTGGACGAGCCCGGATTTTGCGCACAGGCGCTTTGATACGCGCTACTTTGCGGCAGCCAGGCCCATCAACCAGGAACCGGCGCGCCTGACAAGCAAGGGCGTCTGGGGCCGGTGGGCCAGCGCCGCCGACATTCTGGCCGACCGTGCCAGCACTGCCCTGGGTGATGAAATTGGGCAGCCAACCACCGTCGGCCTGACGTTGGGCGAACTGGTTGTGCCGGGTGTGGAGATCATTTTGGAAAAGATTGCCGCGGCCAAGGGCTGCATTGCCTATTTGAACCACAAACGGCCCATCAACGAATACCAGCCCAAGCTCGTGGCTGATGCGCAGGAACACTTCAGCCTTGAAGTGCTGACGGCTCCGGTCTCAGAGGGCGGTCCCTGCCGGGAACGGTAGCCGCCCCGTGGTTCCACGGCCTGCCTGACGGCTTGCTTTGGGCCCGCGCCCGGGCAAAAGCGTGAAAAAGGGCCCGGCCACCAAATGGTGACCGGGCCCTTTTTGGGCTGTATCCACACCCGCCAGGTTCCCGATACATCGTGCTCACGATGTATCGGGACAGCAAATGGGGGAGCGGGGGCCTGCGCCCCAGTGGTTGCTAGCGTGAACGCTGGCGCAGCCGGTTGACGTCCAGGATCACGACGGCGCGGGCCTCGAGGCGGAGCCAGCCGCGCTGGACGAACTCGGCCAGGGCCTTGTTGACTGTCTCGCGGGACGCGCCGACCAGCTGGGCCAGTTCTTCCTGCGTGAGCTCGTGGGCTACGAGGATGCCGTCGGTTGCCGGGCGGCCGAAACGGTCGGCCAGGTCCAGGATGGCCTTGGCCACGCGGCCTGGGACATCCGAGAAGACCAGATCCGACAGGTTGTCGTTGGTGCGGCGCAGGCGCCGGGCGAGCGCCTGCAGCAGCTGCATGGACACCTCGGGGCGGTTGCGAAGCAAGGCGTTGAGGGATTCGTTCTTCAGCCCGGCCAGGCGGGTTTCGGAAACTGCCGTGGCAGTGGTGCTGCGCGGCGCCGGGTCAAAGAGCGCCATTTCACCGAACAGCTCGCCCGGGCCGAGGATGGCAACCAGTGATTCGCGGCCGTCGGACGACGTGCGCCCCAGCTTGACCTTGCCGGAGACGATGAAGTACAGCTGATCGCCCTGGTCACCCTCACGGAAAACTGAAGCGCCGCGGGAAAGGTCCACCTCGGCCAGCTCGTCGGTCAAAAGGCGGAATGCCTCGTCGTCGAGCGTGGCAAATAGTGGTGCCCGGCGTAGTACCTCGATGTCCATGAAAACTCCTTGCAGTATGTAGCTAACCAGTTATGACCTGTTACTGATTGTTTCAGAACTTTTCCGCTTTTGTGACCAATTTGGCATTCCGCGCGTTCGTTGTCAGCATATTGGCAGTCTGGCGCCCTATAAGTTCAGGTATTACACGGCTTGCCCCGGTAACATGTGGAGCCGGGCATGGCTGTGTCCGGGAATCGAGTTGAGGGCCCTGGCCCGGGAGAGGCTGTGCGCAACGGTGTTTGGTTTCTCGTGGCTGGATGCGGTGCTGATCATTTGGCTTTTGTGGCAACTGATCTACGGCTTGAATGCCGGGCTGGTGGTGGGGCTGGGCGGGCTCGCCGGGTTTGTGGCCGGAGCGGTGGCCGCCTTTTTCGCGGTGCCCTTCGTGAGCCAGTTCGCCCCAAGCCCTGGCTGGCGGACGGCCATGGTCATTGGTGCCACGATCCTGTTGATTGCCGTTGGCCATGCCGTGGGCATGCGCCTGGGCAGGGCAGTGGGGCGGCGGGTTAAGTCTGAACCCATCCGTGCCGTGAACCGGCTCTTGGGCGGGGCGCTGAATGTTGTTGTGGGCGCCCTTGTCATCTCCATGCTGGCCTTTGGCGTCTCGAACCTGGGCATCCCGGCAGTTTCCAAGCAGCTCAGCGGTTCGCAGGTCATTTCACGGATCGACTCCTGGACCCCCGACCCCGTCAAGGCTGCCGTCGCCCAGATCCGTTCCCTGGTGCTGGAAGAGGGCATGCCGGCACTGCTGAACCCCTCTGACGCCAATGTGGAAGTTGCCGCACCCAACGCCGACACGAACACGGCCGCTTGGAATGGTGCAGCACAGTCGGTCATGAAGATTTCAGGCACCGCGTTCCAATGCGGCCAAAACCAGACAGGCACCGGTTTCGTGGTTTCACCCGGCCGGGTTTTGACCAACGCACACGTCGTTGCCGGCGTGTCCATGCCGGTGGTCCAGACCCAGCAGCAGGGTGCACTGCCCGCCCGCGTGGTGTACTTCGACCCGGTCCAGGACCTGGCCATTCTCGCCGTCGATTCCTTGGCGGCGACTCCGCTGCCTACTGCGCCGACCGTCCCCGGGAACACCGCTGCCGCGTTTGCCGGCTATCCCCTGGGTGGCCCCTTGCAGGTGCGGCCGGCAACAGTGCTGTCCGCCGGGCCCATGCTGGTCCCGGACATCACAGGGGGTGCCAAATCGGCGCTGGATGTCTACCAGCTGGCAGGGAACGTGCAGTCGGGCAACTCTGGCGGGCCCCTGCTGGACGAGGCCGGACGCGTCATTGGGGTTGTCTTCGCGAAAGCCACCTCCACCGACAACGTCGGCTTTGCCCTGACCATGGAGGAAGCCGGACCCGTCATCTCTGCGGCGCCCATGCTCAGCAGCGCGGTGGAATCGGGTTCCTGCAAGGTGGGCTGACCGTCGCATTTAGACCAGGGAATTGTCCAGTGCGCTTACGGCCAGCTCGTAGCCGTGGACCCCGGCACCCACAATGACCGTTTGGCACACAGCCGAAAGGTAAGAGTGGTGGCGGAATTCTTCGCGTTGGTGGACATTGGAGATGTGCACCTCCACCGTGGGAAGTTCGACGGCGGCGATGGCGTCCCGGAGCGCCACCGAGGTGTGCGTGTAGGCGCCGGCATTGATGATGATCCCCACCGCAGTGCCGCGCGCCGCATGGATGGCGTCAACCAGGGCGCCCTCGTGGTTGGACTGCAGGCAGGTGGCAGTGAACCCGGCGGCCTTGGCAGCCGCTTCGGTGAGCTGTTCGACGTCGGCCAGGGTGGCTGAGCCGTAAATCCCGGGTTCGCGGGTGCCCAGCAGGTTCAGGTTGGGGCCATTGAGGATCAGCAGGTCGCCGCGGTGCGGTGCAGTCGAAGAGGTCATGTCTTAATAATGCCCCACGAACGCCTCCGGCCCGCAGCAACGCATGCGGGCCGGAGGCGTTGTGCCTGTTATTTCACGAACAATTCGTTGATCTGCTCGTTGGCATCCGTCAAGGAACTGGCCGGTGCCTTTCCGGAAACGACGGCGTCCATGGCAGGCGCCATAATGGCCTCGACCTTGGCGGCGTTGTCGGAGATCGGGAACAAGAAGGTGGTGTCGTCCTTGATGTGCTGGGTGAAAGCGCTGACGTCAACACCTCCGTCGAGGAAGGCCTTTTCCGCGATTTCCGAGGAAGTTTTGATAGCCGGGAACACGACTGCTTTTTCGGCGACCACGTCCTGGCAGGCGCTGGACGCCAGGTACTGAACCCACTTGGTTGCGCCTTCGGGATTCTTGGTTCCAGCTGTGATGGAATCAGCCAAACCGTTGAACATGCTGGCGCGTGTGCCGTTTGCACCGATCGGTGTCGGGGCAATGCCGACCTCAACGCCGTCAAGGCCGGTGTACTGTCCGATCGTCCAGTCTCCGTTGGCGTTCAGGGCTGACTTGCCTGCCCCGAAGGTGTCAGGCATGGCGGCGCCAACTGTCGTTTCCAGCTTCGGCATGAATCCCTTTTCGACCAGCGACGCCCACCAATCAATGGATTCCTGGAACTTGGCGTCGTCGAAGTTGTAATGGGTTCCCCAGGGATTCTTGTCTGTGTGGGTCCACCCGGTGGTGCCCGTCAGGTAGCTCCATTCCGTCTGTCCCTGCGCGGAACCACTTGCGTTCAAGCCCAGCCCATAAACTTCCACCTTGTTCTTGTCGAAACCAGCCTCATCGCCCCGCTTTCCGTTCTTGTCGACTGTCAGGTGTGCGATTGCCTGTTCATACGTCCCGCCGTCCTGGGGGTTCCAGTCGAGACCGGCCATTTGTTCCGCAGTGAAGCCGGCATCCTTGACCATTGCTTCGTTGTAGAACAGCGCCACGGTGTCCCAGTCCTTGGGCAGACCGTAACGCTTGTCGTCTTGGCCGACCCAAAGATCCGCGAGGCCGTCAATGTACTGATCGGTGTCAATATTCCCTGCCGCTACTGCGTCGTCGAGTGGAAGCAGCTGTTTTTTGGCCACAAAATCCGGGAACTTTGTCAGGTGGTCCGTAAAGACGTCAGGAGCCGTGCCCGCGACAAATGAGTTGGTGAGCGTGGACCAATAGTCGTCCCAACCTCGCTGGGTGATTTTGATTGTCAGATCGGGATTGGCCGCGTGAAAATCGTTGGCACACTGCTGGTAGGCCGGGAGCTGGTTGGCATCCCAGAGCCAGTAGCTGATTTCACCATCCGGGGCTGCGGAGGAACCACCTCCGCAGGCCGTGAGGGTCAGGGCAATGGCGGCAGCGGCGGCGGTGGCGCCAAGAGTTTTCTTCATGGGGAACCTTTCAACGGGATACATGGATTGGGCAGTGCTGACGTGTGGCTCAACGGCCGGGAACTTACTTGATCCCAGAGAAACCGATGGAATTGACGACTTTCTTGCCGAAGGCAATGAACAAAATGAGGATTGGCAGCGCCGCGATCAAGGTGGCGGCCATCAGCCCGCTCCAGTCCGGTGCCCCCTGTGGGGACTGCGACTTAAAGACGCTCAGTCCCACCGTCAGCACCCGCACGTTTTCCTCCTGCGCGACGAGAAGCGGCCAGAAGTAGTCGTTCCAGGCGGCGATAAAGGTCAGCAACGACAAGGTGGCTATTGGGCCGACGGCGTTGGGCATGATGATTTGAAAGAAGATCCGGGCGTGATTGGCGCCATCGAGCTTGGCTGCTTCTTCCATCTCCTTCGACATTCCCATGAAGAATTGCCGCAGGAAGAAGATGGCAAAGGGCGTCATCAGCATGGTGGGTAGTGCGATGCCGAGGAAGGTGTTGAGCATCCCCATGTTTTTGATCATCAGGAAGTTGGGCAGGGCCGTAAAGATCGGCGGCACCAGCAGTGTGGCCAAAAACAAGGTGAAGACCTTGTTCCGGCCGGGCCACTGCAAACGGGCAAAGGCGTAGGCAGCCAGGGCACTGAAAAACACTTGGCAGACGGTGATCATGGTCGAAACGATGAAGGAGTTGCGAAGATAGAGCCAGAAATTGATGGCGGCGCCGGAGCCGCCTTCAGCCAGCGCCTCCTCGGCACTTTGCATGCCCAGAACGCGCTTGAACGCGCCCCAGCTAAAGTCTGCCGGCAAGAAGCTGGCGGAATTGGCTGCCAAGGAATGGTTGCTCGAGACTGCCGTGCGGATCATCCACAAAAAGGGAACGATGGTGACAAGGATGGCCAGTGCCAAGACCGCCCAGGCACTGATTCTGCCCCAGTTCAAGGGACGTTGCCGCCGCCGGCGGGTTGGCTCCGACCGCTGTGTCGGGCTGTCCCGTATGAGCCGGCGGGTGGGTTGGACTGCGGTTTTTTGTGTTGTCATGTGGGTTCTCCCTAGTCCAGCTCGGATTCATTGCCGCGCAGGAATTTCATCTGCAGGAACGCCACTATGCCGATGACCACGAACAGCACCGTGGCGAGGGCGGACGCGTAGCCAAAGTCCTGCTCCGTGAAGGCCTTGTCGAAGATGTACATCTGGATTACCCGTGAAGCATTGACGGGCCCGCCGCCGGTGGTCACGGCAACAGTGTCGAAAATCTGGAATGAACCAATAACTGTCACGACGAGGACCAGGACGAGGATCGGGCGAAGCAGGGGCATTGTGATTTTCCAGAACGTCTTCCAGGGCCCTGCGCCATCCAACGCCGCCACCTCATACACATGGCGGGGGATTGCCTGCAGGCCTGCGAATAGCAGCAGCGCCGTATATCCCATATGCCGCCAAACATTGACGAAAGCAATAGTGGGAATGGCCCAGGTTTCATTGCCAAAGAAGGCGACCCGTGGCAGCCCCATCCATTCGATAACCTGATTGACGATCCCGATCTGGTAGTCGAGCATCCAAAACCACAGCAGCGCGACGACGACGTTGGCGATCAGGTAGGGGAGAAGGATGATCCCGCGAACGAGGGTTGACTTCGCCACGTGGTACATCAGGAGCGCCAGCCCCAAGGCAATAACAGTTTGAAACACGATGTTGAGCACCACGTATTCTCCTGTTACCGCCATGGCATTCCAGAACAACTTGTCCTGAAAAAGTTTGGTGTAGTTCGCCAGCCCAATCCAGACCGGATCGCCGAACAGCCCATACTCGGTGAAGCTCAGGTACAGGCCTCGAATCGTGGGGACCAGGTAAAACCCAATCAGGCCCACCAAGGCCGGGGCAATGAAGATCAGTGCGGTTTTTAGATCGGTCGGTTTCCTTCTTTTGGGTGTTCGCGCGACGGCACTGGTGGCGCGGATCCCGACCACATTTTTAGTGGCGGTCATCAGCGACCCCCTTTCTGTTTGTGATGCAGCTAACAGTCTGGGTGAGAATCTACACGAGTAAATTGAGGCCTGCAAGAGATTTTCAAACCATTTGGAAATATGATTTTTTACCGACATATTCATCGTTGACTCGAGTAGATTTCAATGCAAGACTGCCAGAGCATGTAACTCAACCCATCCGAAAGGTCGCTCATGTCGATCACCCTTGGCATCGTCGGCGCCGGGCAGTTTGCCGGCCAGTTCGCCAAACTTTTTTCCCTGCACCCAGGCGTTGCGAATATCACCGTCACTGACGTTCTGCCCGAACGTGCAACAGAACTAAATGAGCGCTTGTCCTTGGGCGGGACGGTGGCGGATTTTGACGCCATGCTGGCTTCAGACGTGGATGCAGTGGCCATTTTTACCCAGCGCTGGACGCACGGACCGCTGGTCCTGAAGGCATTGAGGGCAGGAAAGCACGTGTACTCCGCCGTGCCCATGGCCGTCACCGAAGAGGAAATTGCCGCAATCATTGAAGCTGTCAGGGACACTGGACTGACCTACATGATGGGTGAGACCAGTTATTACAATCCGGCCACCGTGTACGCGCGGGGCCGGCAGGCTGCAGGGGCGTTTGGCCGCGTTTTTTACGCCGAGGGAGACTACGTCCATGACATGGACCTGGGCTTCTATGAGGCGTACCAATACAGCGGCGGGGAGCAGTGGAAGAGCACTGCCAGCTATCCGCCCATGCTTTATCCAACGCACTCCGTGGGGGGTGTGCTGGGGGCTATCGACGGGCACGCCGTGAGCGTTAGCTGCATTGGTGTCAAGGACCAGCGCGGGGACGGCGTCTTTGACAAGGACGTTAGCCAATTCAACAACGATTTTTCCAATGCGACAGCCCTCTTTGAACTCAACGATGGAGGGGCCATGCGGATCAACGAGATGCGCCGCGTCGGATACCCCTCGCACATCCGCGAATCCCGATTCCGCTATTTTGGCACCGACGCGAGCATGGAGCAGCTCGCGGAAGTCAGTGTTTGGCAGGACAAGGAGGCCGTCACGGACATCTCCGGCGAACTTGCCACACACGCCACCATGGACGACGACGACGCCTCGCTGGCGCACGTTGCACCGGCACTTCGCGCCGCCTTCATGTCAGGCCATGCCAGCGTCCACGACGTGGCCAGGCTGCCGGCTGAATTCGCCGGGGCGCCGAACGGGCACGAGGGAAGCCACCACTTCCTTGTGGATGACTTCGTGACTGCCGCCAGCACCGGGACGCTGCCGCCTGTCAACGCCTGGGTTGCGGCCCGTTTCACGCTCCCTGGAATCATTGCCCACCAGTCGGCCCTGCGCGGCGGGGAACGGCTGCCCATTGCCGACTTTGGCGATGCGCCAACGCAAATCTAGTTAGCATTGGCACTATGAATGATGCCCCGGCGAAGATCCTGAGAACTCCGGTGACCCGCAAGGACGTTGCCCGTTACGCCGGGGTGAGCACCGCCGTCGTCAGTTACGTGGTCAATGGCGGGCCAAAAAACGTATCGCCCACCACGGAGAAGCGGGTGCGCGAGGCCATCATGATCCTTGGGTATCGCCCCAACGCTGCTGCCCGGGCCCTGAAACTGGGTTCGAGCAGCATGCTGGGCTTGATAGTGCCGGACACCAACAACCCGTTCTTCACCGAGTTGGCACATGCGGTGGAGGAAGAAGCCAGCGCGATGGGCTATGCGGTGTTGATGACCAATTCAGCTGGGGACATGGGCAAGGAACGCACCCACATCCGCAATTTGGCGGCCCGTCAGGCTGACGGGGTGATCTTGGCCAGCAACATGTTTGAACCGGATCTGAAGGACCTGCAAGAAGCAGGGATTCCCGCGGTGCTCCTGGCCACGAGCCGGGCGGCGGCTTCCTTCGTTACGGTTGGCACGGACCTGCGGCTTGGGGCCAGGGTTGCCGTGGAGCATCTCATCGGCCACGGCCACACAAGCATTGCCTTGGCGATGGGGGACAATGTGGCCGGGGAGCTGGACGACCGGGAGCGCGGCTGGTTGGATGCGCTCGAGCGGGCCGGGCTTCAGGAAGGGCCCATCGTCCGCAGCTCGTTCACCCGGCCGGGTGGGTACGCGGCGGGGAAGCGGCTGCTGGCTTCCGCAGCTCGCCCAACGGCCGTTTTTGCCAGTTCCGACATGCAGGCCATAGGCATTCTGCGTGCGCTCAATGAAGCCGGAGTGTCCGTGCCCGATGGCATGGCGATGGTGTCCTTCGACGGCTCGATGGACGCCGAATATTGCTGGCCGCCCTTGTCGTCGATGCAACAGCCGGTGCGGGCCATGGCGCAGGCCGCCGTGCAAGCGCTGGTTGGCCAGGCTAAAACGGCCGAGCCGCGGCATGTGGTATTTCCCTCGGAACTGGTTCTGCGGCGCTCCTGCGGCTGCCCCTGAACGAATCCGTGGTGCAGGTACTGGGCGAACGCTTTTGCCGACTGGCAATCTAAACTTGGATCATGAGCGCAGCCACCGGTTATTTTCGCAGCAAGCTGCAGTTTGAGATCGACGTCATGGATGTCCACGCAGGGATGGCCGACGGTTCATTTGTCCTCGTTGACACCAGGCGGCACGCCTCGTGGGAACATGGCCACGTGCCCGGCGCCCTGCACCTGCCCACCGCACTAATTCCGGCCCAGGCGCACGTGCTGATTCCGGCAGGAACCCCGGTCGTGGTGTACTGCTGGGGTCCGGGCTGCAACGGCAGCACTTTTGCGGCGCTGGCGTTCGCGGAACTGGGCTACCCGGTCAAGGAAATGATCGGCGGCATCGAGTACTGGGCCCGCAACGGCCTCCCCGTGGAAACCTCCGACGGCGTCACCCGCCCGGGCCCGGATCCGCTGGTCACGGCTGGCTAGGGGACAGCCTGACCAGGGGTCAAGCGCAGGCCGCCCGCCGCCGTCGTCCTTAAAGTCCAACTGACCCGCAGTAGTGGTCGAAAAACACCGCGAAATCGCGTTTTTTCGACCACTACTGCGGGTCAGTTGGAAGGAGTGGGGCTTATGCGGTGACGGCCAGGGCGTCGATCTCCACGAGCATGACCTCGTGCGGCAGCTCAACGAACACCGTGGTGCGGGAGGGGAGGGCGCCGCTGGGGACGTTTTCCTTGATGAAGTCGCCGTACACCTCGTTCATGGCGGGGAAGTCCTCGCGGGTGGTCAGGTAGACGCGGAACATGATGACGTCCTCAACGCTGGAGCCGCCGGCTTCCAGGATGGCCTTGACGTTCTCGAGCGTGCGGCGGGTCTGGGCGCGGACATCGCCGGCGCCGATGTACTCATTGGCTGTGGGATCCATGGGGCCCTGGCCGGAGACCTGGAACAGGCCGCCCTTCTTGACGCCCTGGGAGAAGACATGGGCCGGAGCCGGTGCATTTTCGGTCAATACGATTGTTTTCTCACTCACTGAGTGTTCCTTTCATTGGGAACCCAGCCCAAGTCCTTCGAGATGGCCTGGGTTCCGGTTATTAGTACTGGCAACAATTTCAATAAATCTTCATAGCTCAGCAGCACGACGGGCACCGAGAACGATGCCGCCGCCACCACGTGCCCGGAGGCGTCGCGGATGGGTGCGGCAATGCAGTGCACAAATGACTCGTGCTCGGATTTGTCGTGCGCCCAGCCCTGTTCGCTGACCTCCGCCAGTTCGGCCAGCAGCTCCTCGGGTGAGGTGAGGGTGTTCTCCGTCATTTTCACGTAATCGAGGCCGGCTGCAATCTGCTGCTGCCGGGACTTGGGCATGTCGGCAAGGATTACCTTCGCCACGGCCGCCGAATGCAGCGCCGCCGTCAGCCCGATCCGGGAATACATGCGCACCGGATGGTGGGATTCGAACTTGTCGATGTACACCACTTCGGGTCCCTCGAGTTCAGCCAAATGGACCGTGTGGCCCGTGGCGTCATTGAGCCTGGCCAGGTGCGGCCGTGCCACCTGCCGAATGTCGCGCTGTTCCAGTGCCCTCGAGGAGAGCTCAAACAACTTGCGGCCCAACATGAACTGTCCTGCGTTGTTGCGGACCAAAAAATGCTCTGCCTCCATGGAGTGCAGCAGCCGCATGACGGTGGTCTTGTGCACGTCCTGGGTCGCGGCCAGCTCGTCCAGCGTGGCCGGTTGGGCGGCCAGTTCGCCAAGCAGCCGCAGCGCACGAACCAAACTCTGGCTCATGGCGCACTTTCCGTAAGTTGCACGCCGCCGTCAATGGCGGGGGACTCGATGCGGCTGGGGGAGACCCTGGTTGAAGCCCACTCTGCTGAGGTGCAGGCCAAAATCGCGTCCAGCACCTCAGGCGCCGGCAGGGGGCCGCGGTCCCCTGGCACCGTCAATGTGCACGCAGCACTGAGGTGCCCGCGGCGCAGTGAGGACCGCTGGTCCAGGCCAAACAGCCGCCCGCTGAGGTAGCCGGCGGCAAAGGCGTCCCCCGCACCCACCGGCTCGAGGACATCGACAGCCAGTGCCGGGACCTCGACCCTGGAACCGTCGCGTTCCAGCGCAATGGCCGACGTGTCGGCTTTTTTGATGACCAGCACGGCCGGGTCCGGCAGGAGCGCCCGCAGTTCCGCCTCGCTCGAGGTGCCAAAGGCCAATTCCGCCTCATCGGCGCCAACAAGAACGACGTCGGCCTGGTTGGCCAGGTGCGCCAGCACGGCCCTGTCCTGGCCAGTCCACAGCGCCTCGCGCCAGTTGACGTCAAAGGAAATGGTGTGGTTTCCGCGCGGTGCCGAAAGTACTGCCCGAAGCATGTCCCGGCAGTCGTCCGACAGGGCAGCGGTGATGCCGCTGAGGTGGATGAGCGCCGCGTTGTCGAGCAGGCTGTCTACGTCGGGGTTCGCCAAAAGGGCGGGGGACATGGCCGATGCCGCGGACCCCTGGCGGTAGTACAGCACGGAGCTTTCATCGGTTCCGCTGTTCAGTGTGGCGGGGACCTTCACGTACAGGCCGGTGGGCCGTGCGGGGTCCACCTCAACACCGGTGGTGCCGACGGCATGCGAGGCAAGGTCATTGAGGATGCGTCGGCCGAAGCCGTCGTGGCCCACCCTGCCAACCCAGTGCGCTTCAACGCCCATGGCGGCCATGCCCATGGCGACGTTGGATTCGGCGCCCCCGACGCCATAGAAGAGCTCCGTGGCCTCGGACAAGGCCACGTTGCGCGTTGGCGTCAGCATGGCCATCGTCTCCCCGATGCATACAACTGAAAGCATGTAGCCCCAGGCCTTCCTCTCTCATTTCTCGCTGCTTGGCGCCCGCTTTAGAGTTGGTGCCTCACTGTGGGGTGTGCCCCATGGTGACGTGGCGGGGATCGCATTTCCGTCTTGACTGACTAATCCTGACCATGTTAGACATGACTCTGGTGAGTTTGCAACTGGCGTTGCAATATGCGCAACGGGTCGGACGGTTGATCCAAATAAGGAGAAAAGTATGGCGGGCTTGGCAGCACAGAGTGGCGCGGAACAACAGCGCGGCAACAAAGGCGGCGGAGGAAATGCCGGCCATGCCGACTCGAATGCAGCCGGCCTCCCTGCGAAGGCCGGCATGGACGCCGGCCGCGTCGATGCACTGGCAGGCGTTGAACTGGGATGGCGGCACAAGGCCATCCCGGCGGCGGCCCACGGCCGGAGCGCCGCGGATTTCGTCCGCGGCGGTGCCACGCTCGCCGACTTCCAAACGCCCCTGCTGACCCTTGACGCGGCGGCCATGCGCGGCAACCTTGGCCGAATGACACAGTGGTGCGCCGACAAGCGCGTGCTGATTGCCCCGCACGGCAAGACAACCATGGCCCCGCAGCTGTGGCGCGAACAACTGGACCGCGGCGCCTGGGGCATCACACTTGCCAACGCCTCGCAGCTGCGCGTGGCCCATGCGTTCGGAGTCCGCAGGGTCATGGTGGCCAACACCCTCAGCGACCCGCAGGCCATCCAGTGGCTGGCCTCCGTGCAGGGACCGGACTTCCAGGTTGCCAGTTGGGTTGATTCCGTCCAGACCGTGGAGCTGCTCAGCAAAACGTTGTCCACGCCCGCCGGGACGGCTTCGGAAACGCCGGTGTTGAATGTCATCGTGGAGCTGGGCGGCACAGGCGGCCGCACGGGAGCCCGCAGCACGGCCGGGGCCATGGAAGTGGCCCGCGCCGTCGCGGCATCCCCTGCACTGCGGCTTGTCGGCGTGGGCGGCTACGAGGGAGCCCTGGCACACACAGCCGATCCCGACGGCATTGCCGCCGTCCGCGGCTATCTTGAAACCGTGCGCGACACCCACCGGCAATTGCTCGCGGAGGATCTTTACGCCCCGGATGCCGACATCATTGTCACCGCCGGCGGCAGCGCCTATTTTGATGACGTCGTTGACGTGCTCGCCGAATGCATTGCCAGCCCGGACGCCCCCGACACCGGTGGCCGGCGCGTGGATGTTGTCATTCGCAGCGGCGCCTACCTGGTCCATGACGACGGCTTCTACCGCGGAATCTCCCCGTTCTCACGCTCAGGCACGCAGCCTTTCACCTCGGCCATGCACGCGTGGGCCCGTGTGGTGTCCCAACCCGAACCCGGGCTGGCCATCCTTGATGCTGGAAAGCGCGACGTCCCTGTCGACGAGGGCCTGCCGGAACCACAGCTGATCGGCCCGGCCCTGGGAGGTCCCATGGCGGAGTTGGCCGGTGCAACCATCACCGCCGTCAATGACCAGCACAGCTTCCTGCGCTTCAACCCGGACACCACGACAGCCAACATCGGTGACGTCGTGCGGCTGGGCCTGTCCCACCCCTGCACGGCCTTCGACAAGTGGACGCTGATTCCCGTGCTGGCTGACACCCAGTCCGACAACCGCGTCGTGGATCTCATCCACACGTTCTTCTAGCCCATGGCCGAGGGACAACACGCAGCCCTGCCGGAAGAGGGCGCAGCCTTGCAGGATCACACCGGCACTGCCCCCGCAACCATCATCTCCAACGCAACCGTTGTGGACGGGACCGGGGCACCCGGGTTCGCGGCCGACGTCGTCCTTGGAAACGGAAAGATTGAGCGCATGGTCCCGGCAGGGACGCTCGCACCCCGTCCGGGAGCCACGTTCATCGACGCGACCGGGCTGGTGCTCAGCCCCGGGTTCATTGACATGCATGCGCATTCGGACCTGCAGCTTTTTGTGCGCCCGGACCACTACGCCAAGCTCAGCCAAGGCGTCACCACGGAGCTGTTGGGCCAGGACGGGCTCTCCTACGCGCCGATTGACGATGTGACACTGGCCGGGGTGCGACAAAAAATTGCCGGCTGGAATGACAACCCGGCCGACTTTGACTTCAACTGGCGCACTGTGGGGCAGTACCTCGACCGCCTCGATGCGGGAATCGCCACGAACGCCGCCTACCTGGTGCCGCAGGGGACCGTCCGGGCCATGGTCATGGGCTTTGGCGAAGGCGAGGCCGACGCCGCCGACATTGCCGCGCAGCAGGCCGAGATCCGCCAGGCCATGGCGGAAGGTGCTGTGGGCATGTCCTCCGGCCTGACCTATACGCCCGGCATGTACGCCAGCACGGAGGAATTGGCGCAGCTGTGCGCCACCGTCGCCGAATACGGCGGCTTCTACGCCCCGCACCACCGCTCCTACGGGAAGGGTGCGCTGGAAGCCTACGACGAGATGATCGAGCTGAGCCGCAAGACCGGATGCGCGCTGCACCTCTCGCACGCCACCATGAATTTCGCACCCAACAAGGGCAGGGCGCCGGAGCTGCTGGGGCTCATTGACAGGGCCCTGGACGACGGCGTTGACATCACCCTTGACACGTACCCGTACCTCCCCGGGGCCACCACACTGTCCGCCATCCTGCCCAGCTGGGCTTCGGCTGGAGGCAGCGCCGACGCCATGGCCCGGCTGCGCGACCCCCACACCCTGGCCCAGATCCGCGAAAACGTGGAGATCTACGGCTCCGACGGCTGTCACGGCGTGGTTGCCGAATGGGAGACGCTGGAAATTTCCGGCGTTCAAAACCCGGAACTCGACAGCTATGTGGGGAGGACAGTGGCGCAGATTGCCGAATCCTCCGGCGCAGACCCGTTCGACACGTTTGTGGACATCCTGCTGCGCGACAAAATGGGCACCGGCATCCTCCAGCACGTGGGCCATGAGGAAAACGTCCAGGCGATCATGGTCCACCGCACGCACTGTGGTGGAAGCGACGGCATCCTTGTCGGCGCCAAGCCGCACCCCCGCGCATGGGGGACATTCCCGCGCTTCCTGGGCCACTACAGCCGCGAACTTGGGCTGCTCACCCTGGAGGAAACCATCCACCACCTGACAGGCCGCCCGGCCGCCCGGCTGAAACTGCACGAGCGGGGGCTGGTCCGTGCCGGCTACGCCGCCGATCTGGTAGTTTTTGACCCGGTCACTGTTGCTGCCACCGCCACTTTTCAAAATCCCCGGCAGGCCGCCTCAGGCATCCACCATGTTTTTGTCAACGGCACCGCCGCCATCTCTGCCGGGGCGCCCACGGGCGCCCTTGCCGGACGGGCGCTGCGCCGCACACCGGAAGGAACCCGACCCACCCCATGAACAACACCGAATTCATTGCCAGGCTCGAAACGGACCGCACCATCGCGGTTGTCCGCGCCCCCGAGATTGCGGACGCCGCCGAGCTCTGCCGCGCCCTCGTTGCCGGGGGCATCACCGGTGTGGAATTGACGTACACCACCCCGAACCTGCTCAAGCACGTTGCCCGGGCCGCCGAAACGGCAGCCGAGCACGGTGCCATCATCGGTGTGGGGACCGTCCTCACCGCAGAGCAGGCCAGGGCGGCCATCGACTCCGGCGCGCAGTTCCTGGTCACCCCGGGCATCCGCCCGGACGTTGCCAAGGTGGCCGCCGACGCCGGCATTCCCTTCTCCTTGGGCGCGCTGACCCCCAGCGAGGTGGCCGTGGCCCTGGACCTGGGCTCCGCCGTCGTCAAGATTTTCCCGGCCCGTGCACTGGGCCCGGGTTACCTCAAGGACCTGCAGGGCCCCTACCCGGGAGTGAAGCTGCTCCCCTCCGGCGGCATTGACGCGAGCAATGCCAATGACTACCTGGCCGCCGGTGCGATCGCCGTGGCTTGCGGCACCGCTGTGGTGCCGCCGGCAGTTGTGGCCGCAGGTACATGGGCCGACATCACCGCACGCGCCGCAGCATTTACCAGCATTCTTCGCTAATTCTCTTCTCTCGAAAGTCCCCTTATGACAGATATCATTAACTGGCTCCATCACGACACGGCCGGGCTTTTGCTCCTGGCCGGCGTGGGCATCGCCGTCCTGCTGGTCTTGATTATCAAGGTCAAGCTGGAACCCTTTATTGCCCTGTTGGTCGTCGGTGTCCTCGTGGCACTGGCCGGTGGAGTGTCGGTGCCCGAACTGGTTGGCTCGGCCACCAAGAGCAGCGACGCCATCATCGAAAAGGGCTTCGCCGGCATCCTTGGCCACATTACGGTCATCATCGGCCTCGGAACCGTCCTCGGTGCCATCCTGGAACGTTCAGGCGGCGCCGAGGTGCTCATGAGCCGCCTGGTGAAGATCTTTGGCGAAAAGGGCACGCCCCTGGCCATGGGCGTCACCGGCTTCGTGCTGGGTATCCCGGTATTCTTCGACATCGGCATCTTCGTGTTGGCACCGCTGGTGTACGTGGCCGCAATCAAGGGCGGGAAGTCGCTCGTACTGTATGCCCTGCCGCTGCTGGCCGGCCTCTCCGTGACGCACGCCTTCCTGCCCCCGCACCCCGGCCCCGTGGCCGCCGCCGGGCTGTTCCACGTGGAATTGGGATGGATCATCATCATGGGCCTGGCCTGCGGCATCCCGGCATGGTTCGCCTCCGGCATTCTCTGGGGCACCTGGATCGGCAAGCGCGTGATGGTGAACGTTCCCGAGGACAGCATCGTCGAGGAATCAGATAAGGCCAAGTCGCTCGGCGATCCCGCCCTGGGCACGGTGTTGCTGGCCATCGGTGCGCCGATGATCTTGATTCTGGGTGGCACCTTCGGAAACATTGCGTTGCCCGACGGCGGACTGCGCACCACCTTGCAGTTCTTCGGCAACCCGGCCATTGCCCTGACAGTGGCTGTGCTGCTGGCCATGTGGCTTCTGGGTACCCGCCGCGGCATGAGCCGGGACGAATTGGCCGATCTAACCTCCGCGTCGCTGCGGCCGGTTGGCATGATCCTTCTGGTGGTAGGTGCCGGCGCGTTCTTTGGCGCCGTTCTCGGTGCAACCGGTGTTGGCCAGGCCGTGGCTGATTCACTCTCCACGGCCGGCCTGCCACTGCTGCTCTCGGCCTTCGTCATCTCGGCCGGCATGCGCATTGCCCAGGGCTCGGCCACTGTGGCCATTGTGACCACGGGTGGAATCTTGGCGCCGACCGTTCTTGCCCTGGACTACTCGCAGCCGCAGTTGGCACTGATCGTCATGGCCATCGCCTCCGGTTCCGTCATCGCCAGCCACGTCAACGACGGCGGCTTCTGGATCATCTCCAAGTACTTCAACATGTCCGTCAAGGACACCCTGAAGACCTGGACAGTCCTGGAAACCGTACTGTCAGTGGTCGGCTTCGGCATGGCCGCGCTCATCTGGCAGTTCGTCTAACCAGCCTGTACCCCGGCCCGCCGTCGGACTTTAAGCAACTACCCCGCAGAAGTGGTTGTGAAATCAATTGAAAACGATTGATTCAGCAACCACATCTGCGGGGTAGTTGGATGGGAAGGGAGGGGTGCTAGCCGCGGAGGGACTCCGCGATCTGGTTCATGACGGTGTTGTCGGCCAGCGTTGAGGAGTCGCCCACTGTGCGGCCCTCGGCCACGTCCTTGAGCAGGCGGCGCATGATCTTCCCGGAGCGGGTCTTGGGCAGTTCCGGAACCACCAGGATGGTCTTGGGCTTGGCGATCGGGCCGATCTCCTTGCCCACGTGGTTGCGCAGCGTGGTGACAATGTCGGCATCCTCCACGGCGGAACCGCGCAGGATCACAAACGCCACCACTGCCTGGCCCGTGGTGTCGTCGGCGGCACCGACCACGGCGGCCTCGGCAACCGAGGGGTGGCTGACAAGCGCGGACTCAATCTCCGTCGTGGAGAGGCGGTGGCCCGAAACGTTCATGACGTCATCGACGCGGCCCAGGAGCCAGACGTCGCCGTCCTCGTCCCACTTGGCGCCGTCGCCGGCAAAGTACATGTCGTCGAAGCGCGCCCAGTACGTGTCCTTGTAGCGTTCGTTGTCGCCCCAGATGCCGCGCAGCATGGCGGGCCACGGCTCGCGGATGACAAGGTAGCCGCCGTGTCCGTGCGGCACCGATTTGCCGAGTTCGTCGACCACATCAACGGCGATGCCGGGCATGGGGACCTGGGCGGAGCCGGGCTTGGCCGCTGTCACGCCGGGCAGCGGGGCAATCATGATGGCGCCGGTTTCCGTCTGCCACCAGGTGTCGACGATTGGGGCGTTGTTTCCGCCAATGACGCGGCGGTACCACATCCACGCCTCGGGGTTGATGGGTTCGCCCACCGAACCGAGCAGGCGGATGGAGGAGAGATCGTACTTGGCGGGGATGTCCTCGCCCCACTTCATGAACGTGCGGATGGCCGTGGGTGCCGTGTACAGGATCGAGACCTTGTACTTTTCCACGATTTCCCAGAAGCGGCCCTGGTGCGGGGAGTCGGGGGTGCCCTCGTACATGACCTGGGTGGCGCCATTGACGAGCGGGGCGTAGGTGACGTAGGAGTGGCCGGTGACCCATCCGACGTCGGCCGTGCACCAGAAAACGTCTGTCTCCGGGTGCAGGTCAAACACGGCGCGGTGCGTGTAGGCGGTCTGGGTCAGGTAGCCGCCGGTGGTGTGCAGGATGCCCTTGGGCTTGCCCGTGGTGCCCGAGGTGTAGAGGATGAACAGCGGGTGCTCGGCGGCATGCCCGACGGCGGTGTGCTCGGTGGAGGCGGTGCCAACGGTGTCATCCCACCAGACATCCCGGCCCTCAACCCAGTCGACGTCCTGGCCGTTGCGCTTGACGACGACGACGTGCTGGACCGAGTGCCCCGGCGCCGTGAGCGCTTCGTCAACGGCCGGCTTCAGGGCGCTGGGCTTGCCGCGGCGGAAGGTGCCGTCTGCGGTGATGACGAGCTTGGCCTCGGCGTCGTCGACACGGCTGCGCAGGGCGTCCGCGGAGAAGCCGCCGAAGACGACGGAATGGATGGCGCCAATGCGGGCGCAGGCGAGCAGGGTGATGACGGCTTCGGGAATCATGGGCAGGTACACGGCCACGCGGTCGCCCTTGACCAGGCCCAGGGTTTCGAAGGCGTTCGCGGCCTTCTTGACCTCTTCGGTGAGCTGCGCGTAGGTGTAGGTGCGGGTGTCCCCGGGCTCTCCCTCAAAGAAGATGGCGACGCGGTCGCCGTTGCCGGCCTCCACATGGCGGTCAAGGGCGTTGTACGCGGCGTTGATTTCGCCGTCCTCAAACCAGGTGGCGAACGGCGGGTTGGTCCAGTCCAGGGTTTTCGTGAAGGGCTTGGACCAGGTCAGGAGTTCGCGGGCCTTTTCGCCCCAGAACGCGGGGCGGTCGGCGTTGGCTTTTGCGTATTCGTCGCCATGGATGACCGCATTGGTGGCAAATTCCACGCTTGGCTCGAACTGGCGGTTTTCCGTGAGCAGGTTCTCCAGCGCGTCTCCGGACTGGCCTGCTGCTGCGGTTGTAACCTCAGACATCTAAAATCCCTTCGTTCCTTCGTTGCTGCTGCCCCGCGGAATCCCAACCGGACGGTGCCGGCGCTTCACAATGCGGAAGGGCGGCGGGGCGCGGAATGGTAGCTGAGGGCAACGTTTTGGTCCAGCTTTAACTGTAGCGCTTCCCACAGGTAAACGTGTCTGCCGTCACAGGCCTGTGGGATCAGCGGGGTCATATCTGCGCCCAAGTGCACGGCAGCCGCCGCGGGACCGATGGGCAGTTCTCCCCATCGCGGTATTTTTGGCCCTATTAAGCTGTGGCTCGCTAGTGTTGCCACGCTGCGGTAACTAGTGTGGGAAGCAATCGTCACGTTGAGGAGTAAGACCATGACAGAGCAAAACATGCCTTCTACACAGGCAGCCGCAAGCCCTGAGGGTCCAACTGTCAGCAATGCCGCAGTTGGACCGCTGACCATTCGGGACCTGGTTGTCCTGGGATCGGTTGCGATTATTTTCATCGCCTCGGTGATTCCGATCATTGTGACACTTGCCGGCAGCGTCAACCTATGGAATACCAGCGGACTGTTCTACATTGGCGTTGGCGTTGTCCTGCCGCTGGTTGTTGGCGGGTTGTTTCTTGCCCGCCGGCTGAACCCCGCGTCCAAGGTTCGCATCGGATCGCTCTCGATTGACCAGTTTGCCTCCGTCGTGGCTGCTTTCGCCGCGTTCTTCTTTTTCACCAGCACCGTCACCAACTTCCGGATCGCCTTCCTGGTGGGCTTGATCGGGTCGCTGTTGTTGCTCGTTGCCACCGTCTGCGCCCCGTGGGTGCCCTTCCTGGCGTCCGACTTTGCCGGCAGGGCTGAAGTGCCTGCCCATGTGGCAGCACGCGACGCCGCACCCGCAGCCAAGCGGCCCGCCGCACCCAAACCCGCTGGCACCGTGCACACTGGCGCTGCACCGGTCAACGCTGCGCAGGCCGGTGCCGCGCAGGCCGGGCAGGGCTCCCTGGGACAGGACGTTCCTGTGAAGGCTGGCGCCGACGCCCAGGCAGGCGCCCGCTCCGCTGGACAGACTCCAGCCGGGCACACCTCCGCCGGCCAGATTTTCACGCCGGCCAACAGCGCCAACCCCGCCGCCCATGCTGGTTCGGGACATGCTGGTTCGGGACAGGCTGGTTCGGTTCAGGCTCGAACAAGCCAGGCCCCCCCAGCGCAGGCCGCCGCAAGTGGTGTTTCCGGAGCAGATTCCGGTGCCGCTGCGGCTACCGGCGGTACCGCCACGAGGGCAGCCGCCACCCAGTCCGCCTCAGGCCAGTCCGCTTCAAGCCGGTCCGCAGCCGCCGCGGATGCACCCACCGAAGCCGGGACCTCACGTCGCGCAGCACCGGCAGCCGCCCAGTCCGCCGCGCAGGCTGAGGAATCAAAGCCGACGGGAACGGACGCAGCAGCTTCATCGCTTGCCGCCTCGGCCACTCCGGCCTCGAGGGACCATAGCGTATCCGGATCGTCCGATGATGCCGCCGCAACCACGCTGAACCCGCAGGTGGCCCAGCCTGCAGGCGACAGTGCCGCCACGGCTGCCGCAGCAACGAACCGTGCCGCAACGAACAGTGCAGCGAAGGACGAGGCTGCACGCGACACTGCAGCGAGCCCGGCCAAGGAAAGCATTGCCGCCACGGTGAACCCGAAGGCCGGTGCCGTCCGCGTCATTGCCGAACCGTTCTGGTTCGCCGTCGACCGTCCGCAGAACGTGATTGACGAAAAGACCCGCCAATTCATTTTCAAGCTGACACCGGGCGCGTGGATTTTGGCCCTGGAAGACCGCGGAAACAGCTTCCTCGTCCAAGACAGCCACGGCAAGACGGGTGTGCTGCTCGACCTGGTGGGGATCGAGCGCGCCTCGGACAGCCAGTAACGACGGCCGCTGTGGCACCGGAATCGGCGCTGGGGCTCAAGCGCCGGGCCCGGAAGATCAACCGCGAGTTGGCGCAGCTGTACCCGTATGCGCATGCGGAGCTGGATTTTCGGAACCCATTCGAGCTGCTGGTGGCCACGGTGCTCTCGGCGCAGACCACCGACATCCGTGTCAATGCGGTGACCCCAGCGCTCTTTGCCCGCTTCCCAACCCCGCTGGCAATGGCCCAGGCGGCGAGCGTCGAACTGGAAGAATTGATCAAGTCAACGGGTTTTTTCCGGGCCAAGGCCGCGAACCTGCTCGCCCTGGCCACCAGGCTGGTTGACGAGTACGACGGCGTCGTGCCGGGTGCCCTTGCCGATCTCGTCACGCTCCCGGGAGTCGGGCGCAAGACCGCGAACGTGGTGCTGGGCAACGCTTTTGGGGTGCCGGGCATCACCGTGGACACGCATTTCATCAGGCTTGCCCGCCGTTTCGGCTGGACCGAGTCCACTGACCCGGTCCGGATAGAGGCCGACGTGGCTGCCTTGTTTGAAGCCAAGGACTGGACCATGGTCTCGCACCGGGTCGTGTTCCACGGGCGGCGCATCTGCCACGCACGGAAACCGGCGTGCGGGGCCTGCCCCATCGCCCACCTGTGCCCGGCCTACGGGGATGGCGAGGTGGATCCCGTGAAGGCCGCGAAGCTGCTCAAGTACGAGTTGGCACCCGGGCAGGAAGAGCTGTTGGCGCGCATGCTGGCCGATGTGGACAACGCCGCGCAGTACCGGCAGGAATCCCAGCTCGCCGCGCGCACCACTGGATCCCCACCCGCGGAAGCGCTCCGGTGAGTGCTTATTCGGATTTGGCGGTGCTGGCCGGGAAGACGGCAGGGACGACGGCGGGTCCCGACACTGCGGGATTGGGCCGGCCGGCGCTGAGGCAGGCGCCCAAGGACGCCGCGACGTTCCGCAAGGCTGCGGTGCTGATGCTCTTTGGCGCCCTGGACAGCATCCCCGCGGCGTCAGCAAAACCGCTGGCCTCCGCAGACTTGGACGTGTTGCTGATCGAACGCGCCGCGACCTTGAACAACCACCCGGGACAGGTTGCCTTCCCCGGCGGGGGCGTGGACCCCGGCGACGCTTCCGTGACGGCCGCCGCCTTGCGCGAGGCCGAGGAAGAAACCGGGCTGGACCCCCTGGGCGTTGAAGTCCTGGGGATGCTGCCTGAGGTGCCCCTGACGGTCAGCAATTTCATGGTCACTCCCGTGGTTGGCTGGTGGGCCCGGCAAACGCCCGTCGACGTCGTCGACTATGGCGAATCCGCCCAGGTGTTCAGGGTTCCTGTGCGGGACCTGCTCGACCCGGACAACCGCTACACGGCCGTCCTGGCCCGTGACGGGTACACCTATCGCGGACCGGCGTTCGTTGTCAACGAGGTCGTGGTGTGGGGATTCACGGCCGACATCCTGAACCATGTTTTTCAGGAACTCGGCTGGGCCGTGCCCTGGGATGAACAACGGGAAATCCCGGCCCCGATCTAGCCGCCGCCCCTGCAGCGAATGGCCGCAGCAGCCCGCGGACTGAATAAAGGCTGGCCGCTGCGCCTTACTTCTGCGCCTTATTTAGCGTCCGCATAGCACTGCTCAACAACCACATTGACCGGAAATTCCAGCGGAATCTTTCCAAAGATCAGCTCGGTCGCGGCCTGGGACGATTCGTGGAGAATTTGGGTGACCTCCTCGACCAGCCCGAGCGGGCAATGCACCACCACCTCGTCGTGCAGGAAAGCCACCAATTGCGGTGTTCGCTGCGCGGGGGTTCCCCCGACGCCAGGCGACGCGGCAGGCAGGGCCCGCAGCCGCCGTCGCAAGTCAGCCATCCAGCAGCAGGCCCATTCGGCAGCCGTTCCCTGCACCACAAAGTTGCGGGTGAACCGGCCGCGTGAGCGGGCAGCCGACTCGGCCCTGCGCTGCTCCTGGGCCGTGGAACTGCGTTGCCCGTCGTACCATTCCTGTGTGGTGGGCGGGGTGCTGCGGCCCAAATACGTGCTGACCCTTTCGCCGCGTTCACCCGCGCGGGCTGCTTGTTCCACGAAGTCCAGTGCGCGGGGGTACATGCGGGCCAGCTGTGGGACAAGCCGGCCCGACTCTCCCGTGGTGGCACCGTAGATGGCGCCGAGCAGGGCAACCTTGGCCATGCTGCGGTCGCCACCAAAGCCTTGGGCTGCGATGCCGGCGTAGAGGTCCTTGTTTTGGCCGGCGGAGTCTTGGCCGGCGGCGGCCATGGCGGTGTCCTGTGCCAGTGCGGCCAGTACCCGCGGTTCCAATTGCGCCGCGTCGGCGACGACGAATGTGTATCCGGGGTCGGCAACGGCGGCGCCCCGAATTTGTGCCGGGATCTGCATGGCCCCGCCTCCGCGCGAGGCCCACCGGCCTGACACGACGCCCCCAACAACATACTCGGAATGAAAACGGCCGTCACGGACCCACTGTTGGAGCCAGTTCCAGCCGTTGGTGGTGTAAAGCCGGCTGAGCTTCCGATAGGCGAGCAGGGGCTCAATGGCGGGGTCCGTGAACTCCATCAGCTCCCAGCTTCGCGTGGATTTCACATCGATCCCCGCCCGGTGCAGGGCCCGGATCAAGTCCTGGGGGGAGTCTGGATTGAGTGCGGGAGCGGAGAGGGCGGTGCGCAGCTGCGCGGCCAGGGCCTCCAATTTTTCCGGGCGGGTGTGGTTGGTTGGTTCGGGACCCAGCAAGTCATTGAGCAGCCTCCTGTGCAGGTCCTCCCGCCAGGGGATGCCTTCATGCTGCATCTCTGCGGCGACCAAGGCGCCGGCAGATTCTGCACTGAGCAAAAGCGTGAGCCGGTGTGGGTGTGTGGAGGAATTAACAGCTGTTTTTTGGGCGCCCAGTTCCCTTGCCACGGAAGCGAGATCCCATACGGGGGCGCCTGTGTTTGCTGCAGGGGCGTCGAACAGGCTGTCCTGGCCCGAGTGCGTCCCTGTGGCCGACGAGCCTTGCCGGAGCGCATCGATTTCCGGTGGCAGCGGGGTGAATTGCTGGTGGTACCCGGTGCCGGCGGCAAATTCCGATAGCAGCAAAATGTTTTGGCACAGGGCCAGGTCGTGGCACCGTTCAACCCGCACGTCTGCCGCGAGCAGTTGCGGGTACCAATTCGCCGCCCGGTCCCACACCCAGCGGGGGTGGTGCGCCTCATCCAGGGCGCGCACTGCTGAACCCAGCCCGGCGAGCGGCACCGTCTGGACAGCAGCGGCGGGGGTGCCGTCGTCGTGCCTGAGCTGGACCACGGCGGTGGAAGCTTCGGGACTCATGGCCAGCAATGCGTACATGGCTTCCATTCTCCACTGGTGGTGGGATTAATTCCTCCACAGCCGCCCCTGCCCGCCAGCTTCTCCACTTATTGGCCCGGGCGCATGCAATCCGGTAGGGCAGGAGCGCACAGTTGCATCATGAGACGCCGCAATGACCTGCCCCGGGGCCCGGAGCCGGAGGCTTGGCTTCCCCGCCGGGACACCACAGTTTTGCTGTTGTCCGCTTCCGTTGAACTGCAAGGCGCTGTGGGGCGGGTCAGTGCTGCCGCCGCCGTCGAGCTGATCGTCGGGGAAGGCTTCGAGAACGTTGCCGGCCGGTGGGACGATGTGGCAGCGGTGTTGGTTGATTCCGCGCTCTTGGCCGACGCGGGGGTGGCGGCGGGACTTGCGGGTTGGCGCGGCCCCACGGCGGTTGTTGGATTTGTCCGGGATTCGGCGCAGATGTGGCAGCAGGCGGAGCTGATGGGTGCCGACCGGGTCGCCATCCTGCCGGATTCCGCGCCCTGGCTGGCGAATTATTTGAGTTGCCTGCGGAATCCTGCCTCGGGGGCCGGGGTGGTCGGCATTGTGGGCGGCTGCGGCGGGGCTGGTGCCTCGACGCTTGCGGTGCTGGTGGCAGCCGAGGCTGCGCGGCGGGGCACCCGGACGTTGCTGGTTGACGGGGACCCCTGGGGTGGCGGCCTGTGCGCTGCGTTGTCGGCGGAAGACACCCCGGGCTTGCGTTGGCCGGAGCTCCTGCGGGCTTCCGGGGCCATCAACCCAGAGCACTTGGCCGCCTCGCTTCCGCAGCTTGCCGGGTTGACGCTGCTGTCGTGGGACAGCGTCCAAAGACCAGCTCGAGTCCAGGCGGCGGGCAGTGCTGTCGCGGACTCTTCCCTCGGTGCGATGCCTGTTGGGAGTGGCCCCGTTGCGGCCCCGGGCGGGGTCCAAACCGCCGAGGGGGAGGTCATGCGTGCCGCCCGGGGAGCCTATGGGCTGGTTGTGGTTGATTTGGGCAGGACTCCCGATGCCTTCAATTCGCTGGCCCGGCAGTGCAACGGCTTGGTGGTGGTCGTTCCGGCACGGGCCAGGGCTGCCGCCGCAGCCCTGCAAATGCTGGATGTGCTGCCGCCCATGCCAGTGGCGGCAGTCGTGCGCGGACCACTCGGGGAGGGGCTCGATGCCACGATGGTGGCTGCCGCGGTGGGGCTGCCACTGGTTGGCCGGCTGCCCAGGCTGCGCGGAGTGGCGGAGGCGCTGGAATCCCAACGACTGCCGGAACTGTTGCGGCGTCGGCCGGTGCGGACCCTTGTTGCCAACGTCCTGGTCTGGATGGCAGGGGACACGCCAAGCAGGGCCCGGACTCCGGGGATGACCAAACAGTGACTGCGCAGAAGCCGTCGGAGGACCGAGCCCGGGGGCCGTGGGACGGCGCCGTGGACGCGCAACTGTTGGACGTTGTCAGACGCAGCGTCCTGGCCCAGTCAGGTCCGGTGACGGACCTTCAAGTGGCTGCAGCCGTCAGGGAAAGCGGCAGGCTGCTCGGTGCGGCCGGATCCCTGGTGGCCATGGAACGGATTGCAGCCGAACTCAACGGGCTGGGCCCGCTGCAGGGATTGGTGAAGGATCCCGACGTGACTGACATCTTTGTCAACGCCCCGGACTCGGTATGGCAGGACCGCGGGGCCGGGCCGGAACGGGTGTCGGTGGGGTTTTCCGGCGAGGGCGAGCTGCGTGCGCTCGCCGTGCGGCTCGTTGCCAGCGGTGGGCGCAGGCTCGATGAAGGCAGCCCGTGCGTTGATGTGAAGATTGCCTCCGGATACCGCATTCACGCGGTCCTGCCGCCCATCTCCGCCGCAGGAACCCTCCTGTCCATCCGCATCAAACGCCGCACAGTGCTGACCCTGGCCCAAATGGTTGCCGCGGGAAGCATCGAGCCCCTGTTCGCAAAGGTGCTGGTTGCCGTGGTTGGGCACCGGCTGAACTTTCTCATCAGCGGGGCAACGGGTGCCGGAAAGACCACCCTGTTGTCGACGCTCCTGGGGCTTTGCCCTGCGCGGGACAGGCTGGTCCTCATCGAGGATGCTGCCGAATTGGAGCCGGAACACCCCCACGTGGTGACGCTGGAGGCCCGTCACGAAAACGCTGAAGGCGCTGGGGCCGTGGACTTGGCGGAACTGGTGCGCCAGGCCCTGCGCATGAATCCCGGCCGGCTCATTGTGGGCGAGTGCCGCGGCAGGGAGGTCCGCGAACTGTTGATGGCGATGAACACCGGGCACAGCGGGGGAGGCGGGACCATCCACGCCAACAGCGCCCGTGATGTGCCCGCCCGGCTTGCCGCCCTGGGAGCCCTCGCCGCGATGACACCTGAAGCGGTGTTCCTGCAAGGGGCCAGCGCCCTTGACGTCGTCATTCATTTGACCAGGGCCAAGGGACGCCGCATGGTGGCCGAGATTGCCGTGGTGGAATTGCGCAACGGCAGGCTGGAGGTTGTCCCTGCCCTGTCGCTGGCGGCCTGTGTGGATGGTGCTGGGCAGGAGACCGGCGCACGGGAAGGCCGACGGCGGGACGCCGCCGACCGTGGGGGAAGGCACTCCGGCCCAGTTGCCGGCCCGGGTGCCGGCAAGTCCGCCGGGAAGCCCGCCAACCGGCCTGCCGGACTGATGGCCGGACTGGTCCAAGGTCCAGGCTGGCCGCCGCTCGCGGCGAGGCTGGGTCTGGAGGAACTTCTGGACGATCCGCCGTGTCGTGACAACGCTGTCCCCACGACAGTCAAACAGCCATGAACGCCCTTTTGGTGCTGGTCCTGTCAAGCACAGCGTGCTTGCTCTTCGCCGGCCGCAGATTGCCATGGCGGACACCTCCACGGGGGCCCGCAAGAAACGACCGCGGCGCCTTTGCCCGAAATCGCCACCCGCCGCAAGAGTCGCTTCCGCGGCTTGTCCGCCAACTGGCATCCCTGCTGGCGGCAGGACGCACCGGAGCAATTCTTTGGGGCGCCATGGCGCAGGTGCTGGCCGCGGAACAACTCCGTGCCCAAGGCGCGGCCGGAGCCAGGGGCCGATCCGGATTCGGAGCCGGAAATTCGGCCCGGGCAGCAGGCGCCCCGCGGCAACAGTTGGCGGGCACGGGACAGGCCGGGCAATCAGCTCCGGAGCCGGATGCCACACTTTTGCTGGTGCTGGAGGTCCAACGAGCCAGTGCCATGGGGCTGCCAACCGCGGCTGCAATACGCAGTGCCTGCCGCGAATCCGCCGGCCACGGTGGCTGGCGCCGCCCGGGCAGCGGAACCCTGACAGGTCAGCAGCACAGGACGTGGCTGGAGGTGGCTGCATGTTTTGAGGTGTGCGAGGCCAGCGGGGCTCCCGTCGCTGCCGTCCTGGACCGATTGGCCGCCGCACTCGAGGCCGATTATGACGCTGCCGCCTTGCGGACAACTGCGCTCGCAGGACCTCGGGCCACCGTGCGGCTGTTGAGCTGGCTGCCTTTCGTCGGGCTGGGGCTGGGCATGCTGATGGGTGTGGACCCGTTGGCGGCGTTGTTTGGCAGCCCGGTGGGGTGGACAGTCCTGGCTGCTGGTGTGGGGTTTGCTGTCGCGGGCAGGACTTGGTCGGCAAAAATGATCTCCGCCGCCGCACGTCCCGTGCAAGCCCTGCCCGGACGGAGGCGTTAGCCGTGGGTGCAGCCGTGGTCCTGGTGCTGGCCGCACTGGCAGTCCTGTGCCTGTGGGGTGCGTCCCCTGGCGGCACGGGCCGGGGGATGCCCTTCCGAGCCATGAATCAGAATTCCAAAAATGCCGGCATTGACGATGGCCCGGGAATGCACGGCCTCGCGGTCGGTCGCGGCAGCGCAGCGCCCGTGGTGCCCGGAGGAGTGGCTTCGGTGCCGCTCCTGCTGGAATTGCTGGGCAGTGCGCTGGACTCCGGGCTGACGGTCCAAAACGCATTGCGGGTGGTGGCTGAGGTGTCGGAGCCGGGCCTGCGCGGGAGCCTGCTGCGGGTGGTCGCGGGCCTGGAGATCGGGGCATCATGGCACAACTCGTGGGAGGGGAATCTGGCCCGCGGCGAGCTCACCCAAATCCATGACGCCCTGAGCTTTGGTGCCCTGACCGGTGCGTCCGCGGCCCCCTTGCTTTACGCCGAGGCGAAACAATGCCGCACGTGTGCCGCCCGCACTGCGGAGAAGCGCGCAGCAGCACTGGGCGTGAAGCTTGTCCTCCCGCTCGGGCTATGCTCGCTGCCGGCCTTCATAGCTTTGGGAGTCGTGCCCGTGGTGATGGCCATGATCCCCGCTTTCTGAGGTGGCTGGGTCTTCTGTGGGCGGGGGACATATGCCACGCCTGTCAACGTGTGGACAGCTGTGGGGGACGTCGCAGGCACGTTCATTCATCCACAGGCACTGCTGGCCCCCGGGCAGTCCACCAATCGCCAAAGTGGCCTTTCGCGGGATCGTTCCGGGGAGAAGAGTTGCAGCAACAGCTTGAACCGGGCAGTTCTCACAGCAGGAACCGGCCCCGGAATTCGAACTGGGGCAGCGCCGGTGCCAGCGGACGTCAAACAGCTTTTTGACCAGTCGCTTCGGCAAGACGCATGGCCTGAAACCGAGAATCAGCACTTGATATGAGGAGTGGAAATGGACAGCAACGACGTCGTCAGAGGGCTCGTTCCCGGGACGGAAGGCGCTCTTGGCGCCGAAAACATCCGGGAGATCTTTCCTGGGGCAAGCACGAACACGCCCGTGGTGAACCGCTCAGCCGGCCCACGCCCGGCGGGGGCTCCGGGGCAGGGGACACGGTGGGCAAAGTCAGGCTTGGATGCGGGGATGGCGACTGCGGAATACGCCATCGCAACGCTGGCCGCCGTGGGGTTTGCCGGGCTTCTTGTCGTGATCCTCAAGAGCGATGAAGTGCGGGGATTCCTCCTGAACATCATTCGCACGGCACTGAGTTTCTAGCCGCACAGGCAACAAAGAAGGGGCCGGCATGCAATTGGAAAGCCAGGACCGGGCCACGGCTCGAATCCCTCTCCCGGGCCAAACACCGTCCCCGGCCCATGCCCGCCGACGGGGCGGGGCCGCCGGACGGTGCGGCGCAACAGCCCCGCGGGGGTCGGTGACCGCCGAATTGGCTGTGGTTCTCCCAGCGATTACCGTGCTGCTGGCCATTCTCCTGCTCAGTGCCTCCGCCGGTCTCCTCCAGCTGCGCTTGGAAGAAGGCGCCAGGGCCGGAGCACGCGCCCTGGCCCGTGGCGACTCGACAGCGCAGGTCCAAGAGATTGTTGCCCGGGTGTCGGGCGTGCAGGCGGTTGCTGCAGTGGGAAATGCCGGAGGCTATGCCACTGTCACCGTCGAGGGCAGGGTCGGCGGGGTTCTGTCGGGCCTGGTTCCCTGGACGCAGACTGCACACGCCAGCGCCAAAGTTGAAGCACGGAACCACGCGGGAGTAGTCCAGCGGGAGCCGGAAATTCTGCCCTTGAACCAAGGCAAAGCAGTCCACAAGCCGGCACTGTGGCGGTGGGTGGCTGATCCGGGCTGCCAGCTGGGCACTGGTTTGTGCGCAAACACCGCCGCCCAGAACAGGACCCTTGATGGCCGGGGATGAGGAAGGCTCCGGAACGGTTTTGGCCGCTGGGCTTGCACTTGCCATGCTGTTGCTCTTGGCACTGGTGCTCGGACTTGGCCAAGCGGCAGTCGCAGCAGCCAAGGCGGCCACCGCCGCGGATCTGGCGGCGCTTGCGGCGGCGGATGCCTACAGGGGGCTTGTGCCTGGGGAACCCTGCGGGATTGCCGCCGACGTGGCAGCGCGACACGGGGCAGTACTGCTCGCGTGCACGTTGGCAGGCGACCTGTCAGTGCAGGTTCAGGTGCAGGGCGCGGCCGGTGTCATGGTGCCGTGGCCGGCATCAGGCAAGGCAAGGGCGGGCCCGCCACCGGACTCCGTCGGTCCCGGCCCACCATCCTGACGGCATGCCACCTGCCATTCATCACGGGCCGTTCCAATGCCGGGCCCCGCGTGTGCACCTTGAAAATTGAACAGCGAAATCACGCAGGCGCGTTGTTGAGCAGGATTTTAAGCAGCAAGACCGCACCGGCTTTGTCCAGGGGATTGTTCTTGTTGCCGCATTTGGGCGACTGGACACAGGAGGGGCACCCCGACTGGCATTCACAGGCCTCGATGGCGTCCATGGTGGCCTTGAGCCACACCCGGGCCATGTCGAAGCCCCGCTCGGCAAATCCAGCCCCGCCGGGATGGCCGTCGTAGACAAAAATTGTCGGCTGACCGGTATCCGCGTGAATGGCAGTGGACACCCCGCCAACGTCCCACCTGTCACTGGAGGCAACCAGGGGGAGCAGGCCGATGGCGGCGTGTTCGGCGGCGTGCAGGGCGCCCGGAAATTGTGGTTCGACCAATCCGCCGGCCAGCAGCGTTGCGTTGTCCATGGTGAACCAGACAGCCTTGGTGAACAGGTCCCGGGCCTCCAGCTCCAGCGGTTCCTCGCCCAGCACCTCGTTGGAAATGAGGGCCTTGCGTTGGAAGGACACAACCTGGGTTTGCACCTGGACAGCACCAAAATGCATCTCGACAGGACCCCACAACTCGTGCTTAGTCGATTCCAGCACCTCGATCTGGGTGACGTCACGGGCAGTGGTGTAAAAATCGGGGGTGCCCCGGCGGACCAGCGCGCAGTGGTCTGCTTCGTTGAGCTCAAGCACCACATAATTTGTGCCCTGGTGAACGTACACGGCGCCGGTGTGGGCCTGGTAGTGGGATTGTGGTGAGCCCATGGTTCCCAGCAGGGCTCCGGTATCAGCCTCAATGATGTTGATGGGTCCGCCGCCGTCCTCACGCAGGTTCACCATGGCTGCCGCGCTTTGCGGATGTGTCCAGAACCAGCCGGCCGGGCGTTTGCGCAGATAGCCCTGGGCCACCAATTGGTCAAGCAGGGCCGGCGTGCTGGCGTCGAACAGGGCCAAGTCCTGCTGGGTGATGGGCAGTTCTGCGGCAGCCGCGCACAGATGCGGGCCCAGCACGTAGGGGTTCGCGGGATCGAAGACTGTGGCCTCGACGGCCCGGTCAAAAATGGCTTCGGGGTGGTGGACCAGGAAAGTGTCCAAGGGGTCGTCACTGGCAACAAAGGCAGCCAAGGCGTCTTGGCCTGCCCGGCCGGCCCGGCCGATTTGCTGGAAAAAGGACGCCCTGGTGCCCGGCCAGCCGGCAACCAGCACAGCATCCAGTCCGGAGATGTCGATGCCCAGCTCCAGGGCGGAAGTGCTGGAAACACCCAGCAGGTCACCGGCACGCAGGGCCTTCTCCAACTCCCGCCGTTCCTCGGGCAGATATCCCGAGCGGTAGGCGGCCACGCGCGGCGGCAGGCTGGGGTCGACGTCGTCCAGGAGCCGTTTGGTCACGCTGGCAATGGTTTCGGCACCGCGCCGGGACTTGATGAAGGCAATGGTGCGCACATGTGACGACACCAGGTTGGCCAGCAGGTCGGAGGTTTCAGAAATGGCGGTTCGCCGCGACTTGGCCCCGTTCTCACCCTTGAAATCCGTGAGCTCCGGCTCCCACAATGCCACTGTGGTTGCGCCGTGGGGGGAGCAGTCCTCGGTGATGGTTGTGACGGCCGCACCGATGAGCCGGGCGAAGGACGTGCCGGGATCAGCCGAGGTGGCGGAGGCCCCGATAAATACGGGATTTGATCCGTAGTGGGCGCAAATACGGCGGAGCCGACGCAGGAGCACAGCCACATTCGAGCCGAAAACGCCGCGGTAGCTGTGGGCTTCGTCGATGACAACGTATTTCAGGCGTTTGAAGAAGCGGGCCCACCACGTGTGGTTGGGCAGCACGCCGAAGTGCAGCATGTCGGGGTTGCACAGGATGAAATTGCTGTGGTCGCGAATCCAGCGCCTGTCGGCCGGGGCAGTGTCGCCGTCGTAGGTGGCGGCGCGGAGCGTGGGCAGCTTCAGTGAGTTCAGTGCAGCCAGCTGGTCTGCCGCGAGCGCCTTGGTGGGCGAGAGGTACAGGGCAACGGCGCCGTCGGACTCGAGCAGGCCGGGATTTTCAGCCACCCGCAGTGCGGCCCTGTGGACGGCGTCAATGGCGGGCAGCTGATAGGCCAGGGATTTTCCGGACGCAGTGCCGGTGGCGATCACTGTGTGTTGGCCGTCATGGGCGGCGTTGGCGCCTGCCACCTGGTGGCGCCACGGTTCGGTGACGCCAAGGAAGGAATACGCGCTGACAAGGTCGGGATGGACCCAGTCCGGCCACGGCTCGTTGACTGCCTGCCGGGCAGGAATTCTGCGGACGTGCTGCAATTGTGCAGGGTTCGGTCCTCCGCCGAGCAGCGAGATCAACGAATTATTGGTGGGCATCCCATCATTGTGCCACCGCGGCCGTCACAGCCTGGCCATCTCAGCCAGCCGTTCCTTGGGCACCAGGATCGTGACGGGGCTCAGGCTGGCCCAGCCAAGTTTGCTGTACAGGCTTTGTCCGCTGGCGCTGGCCACCAGCAATCCAGTGGTGACAGGGTAGTCCAGGGCCCGTGCGGTGAGAGTTTTCATCATCAGCATTCCGAAGCCGCGACGGCGGTGTGCGGGCCGGGTCTTGAGCCCGTCAAAGATTGCGTAGTCACCGTAGATGCCCACTGTGCCGCTGGCCATGACTGTTTCGCCACGCACGATGGCTACTGAAAATCGGGCTTGGCACGCAGAGGCGCTGCGCTTGCCACCAATGTCCTTGACGACCAGCGCCAGCTCGGGATCACCGAGAAACGGATCCTGGTTGTCCTGGTTGTCCATGTCGCACACCATGAGGCGTTCAGACGTTGAGATCATTCCCATGCCGCACCGGTGTGCCAATTTCACGTAGTCGTGCACATTGGGTCCGATGACGCACAGGGCCCGACGTGCGGACGTCGTCACTTCGGCCGCCAGGGCGGTAAACGCAGCTGGTGCAGGGTCGCAGGTGAAGTATTCCCAGTCTCCGCTGCGGTCCAGGCGCAAGGCGGCCCAGTACCCCGGCCCGCTGCGGCTTTGATAGCTTCGCAGCGCACTCCAGCCGGTAAACCATGCTGCTGCATGATCTGTCAGCTCAGTGGAAGCTACCATCATGTCTCCAGCCTATGCCCGGACGGCGGGACCGGCTATTTACGCCGCCATTTGGTCGCACAAAGTAGGCTTTAATACGTGTCGATGAACAAGATTGTGCTCTTTTACGGTTTTACCCCCCTGAGTGATCCGGAAGCGATCAAGCTGTGGCAGCGTGCCCTGTGCGAGAAGTTGAGCCTGAAGGGGCGCATCATCATCTCCAAGGATGGCATCAACGCCACGGTTGGCGGTGACATCAAGGACCTCAAACAGTATTTGAAGACGACGCGTGAATACCCGGGTTTCAAAAACATGGACATCAAATGGTCCGACGGCGCCGCCGATGACTTCCCCCGCCTGAGCGTGAAGGCCCGCGAGGAAATCGTCAGCTTCGGCGCCCCCGGAGAACTGCAGGTCGATGAAAATGGGGTGGTGGGCGGCGGCACCCACCTCCAACCGGAAGAACTTCACGAACTCGTGGCAGCCAAGGAAGCCGGCGGCGAGGAAGTGGTGTTCTTTGACGGCCGCAACGCCTTTGAAGCGCAGATCGGCAGGTTCAAGAACGCCATTGTGCCCGACGTCGACACCACCCAAGACTTCATCAAAGAACTGGACTCCGGCAAATACGACGACCTCAAGGACAAGCCCGTCGTCACCTACTGCACCGGCGGCATCCGTTGCGAGGTCCTGAGCTCACTCATGGTCAACCGCGGCTTCAAGGAGGTCTACCAGATGGACGGCGGGATCGTCCGCTACGGCGAAACCTTCAAGGACAAGGGCCTCTGGGAAGGCTCGCTGTACGTATTCGACAAGCGCATGCACATGGAGTTCAGCGACGATGCGAAGGAAATCGGCCACTGCATCCGCTGCAACACCCCCAGCAACAAATTTGAAAACTGCTCCAACCCCAGCTGCCGGAACCTGAACCTCTACTGCACCGAGTGCGCCAGCGCCCCGGAAACCCTCCAATGCCCGCAGGGCTGCACCGACTAATCCCCACGCCCTCCCGGAACTCGTGCCTCGCCCCGGGGCCCTCGGGCGCGTGGCCCCATCCACGCCCTCCCGGAACTCGTGCCTCGCCCCCAGCACGACGCCGGACACCCGCGGCGGGTGCCCGGCGAACCCGCCGCCGTGGCAGGGCAGGCGGGCTAAACCGGGATCAGTTCCAATGTTGGCCCGTCATGCAACGCCAGATAGACGCGGTTGCGCAGTGCGTTGGCTTCGGCCGAGGTGAGCGTGCGCTCCAGCGACTGCAGCGTCAGCCGCAGCAGCACATTGGCTTGGCCCGGCACAAGGCCAAGCCGCGAAACGGCACCTGCCGGCAGTGCGGCAGCAGGTGTCACTGCCAGCAGCTGCAGCCCGGCCAGCACGTCCGCCTCCACACCCAAGGCCGAACGTGCCGCATCCCCCAAAACCTCGGCATCGACGTCGTCCGAGCACACTAGGGACAAATCCCGGCGCACAGGAGGCATGGCCGAAACCGGGCTGTAGGGCGACAGGTCAGCCATCTGTGCGGCTACCCGGGGATCGGCGGAGCGCAGCAGCCGGATGTCGTCGATGCCCTTGCGCAGCATCAGCGCCCGGTCCAGGCCCATGCCCAGCGCCAGCCCGCCCCAGCGCCGGGGATCGAGACCGGAGGCCCGCAACACCGAGGCGGCAACCAGCCCGGCTTCGGCCAGCTCCAGCCACTCCCCGCGGACCTGGACGTCCAGCTGGACGCCGGCCGTCGTATACGGGTGGGCGCTGGGCACGGCACGCCAGCGCGCACCCGGCAGGATAGCCTCAACCACGGTGCCAAGCATGTCAGTCAGATCGGGCACGCCGAGGAGCCCGCGCGAGCGCAGCCGCCACAAGTCCACCTGGTGCGGCGTGCCCACGTGGGTGCGGTCCACGGCATCGCGCCGGTACACGAGCCCGGGCAGCACCTGCAGGGTGTCGGACCGGCCCAGTTCGGGCAGCAGCGAATCCAGCACCGCCGGCATGCCCGCCGACGTGTGGCTGCGGAGCATGACGGTGGGGCTGACGTGGCGGGAATAGCGTGAATCGCGGGTGACGTCGTGGGGGCTGAAGCCGAGTCGGTCGTAGTTGTCGCGCACCGAGACCAGGGGGCTGGGCCGGTGTTCGGCAACGGGCACGCCCCAGAGCGCGGCCAGGGCGTCAGTGACCGAGGCGAGCATGGCCGACATGGCGTGGCCGGAAGCGGGCTCGCTCAGGTTGGCAATGGACAGGGCCGAGTGCAGTTCGGCAGGGGAAAGGTAAGCATGCATGGGTGAATCCTTTGGATATCCGGAGGCGGTGGGTGGGAACCCCTCAGTCGCTGCCGGATGGACTCAGCGCGTCAGCGAAGCAGCCCATGCGGCCAAGGACGGCCGAGGGCAGGTAAATCGCTGAACAGTTTGCATGCCCCCATGCTACGCCCGTCGGGACCGCCAGGACTCGATAAACTGTTCCAATGACTGATTTCGCCACCGTTCCCGACGCCCCGCGCAGCGACAACTTGGCCCTCCTTGCCGCCCTGGCCGCCGACCTCACCGCCATCAATTACACGGTCGACGGCGTGGCGGAGCTCCTGGGCGACGACGCCAACCAGGCGCTGGCCCGGGACCAGACGGTGCCGGCCGCGTTGGTGCTGCGGCACAACAACGAACCGTTGGCAGTGGCGGTCAAGCTGTGGCTATTGGCGCAAACGCCCACCCGTGCAGAGGTGGCGGCGGCGCTGCCCAGCCTTGACCTGGAGACGCTGTTTTCCCTGGGTCTGCTGGAACCCGACCATGACCCGGCACAGGTGCGCGCCGCCGTCGACCTGCGTCCCTACGGCTGGCCCGCCAGCGTGGAAGGCGGGACGGACACGAATTTGTGGGTGGCCAGTGACCTCGGCGCCCACCAGCGTCCTGGCGTGCTCCGCAGGGACCACGTCCTGGGCATCGGCCAGGCCTCGCTGACACTGGCCCAGGGCACCATTCGCCGCGACGTGGGACGGGCGCTGGATCTGGGCACCGGCTGCGGCATCCAGCTGTTCCACCTGCTGCACCACGCCAACACTGTTGTGGCCACCGACATTTCGGAGCGGGCGCTCGCCTTCACCCGTTTCAACCTGGTCCTGAACGCGCCGGCGCTGGGACTGGGCGATGCAGATTTCGACGCAGGCAACCCCCGGGCCCGCGTGTCCCTGCGCCTGGGCAGCCTGTTGGAACCCGTCGCCGGGGAGCGCTTCGACCTTGTCGTCTCCAACCCGCCCTTCGTCATCACCCCGCGCCACCGCGGCGAGCAAAGCACGGACCAGTTCACCTACCGCGACGGCGGCATGGCCGGAGATGCCATTGTTGAGACGCTCGTCCGCGAACTGCCCACCATCCTCACCCCGGGCGGCACGGCGCAGATGCTTGGCAACTGGGAGATTTCCCCGAGCCCCGCGGACGACGGCGGCACCCAGGCCCAGTGGCATGCCCGCCCCTCGCAGTGGCTGGCACCGGGCACCGACGCCTGGCTCATCCAGCGCGAGCAGGTGTCTCCCGGCGGCTATGCCGAAACCTGGCTGCAAGATGCTTCGCAGGGTCGCGATTCAGCGACGTATGCAGAGGCCTACGAGGACTACCTGCTCGATTTTGCCGCACGCAACGTGGTGGGAATCGGCTTCGGCTACATCCTGCTGCGCCGCCCCGCCGCGGACGAGCAGGCCGGTGCACCGCGTTTTGAGGAAATCCTCTACCCCATTGAGCAGCCTGTTGGCCCGCACCTGGCCAATGCCTTGGACCGCCAGCAGTGGCTCGCGGAACACGACGGAATCCAGGACGCCTACCTGCTTGTCGCGGACGACGTGACCGAAGAGCGCCACCAACAACCCGGTGCCGAACACCCGGGCGTGATCCTGCTCCGCCAGGGCGCTGGCCTGCGGCGGACCAATTTAATGAGCACCGAGCTGGCCGGCTTCGTCTCGGCGTGCGACGGCGACCTCACCGCCGGGCAGATCATCGGCGCCCTGGCCGTGCTTCTGGAACGTGACGATCCGGAATTTGCGGACGCACTCACCGGCGAGGTCCGCAACCTTGTGCGCGACGGATTCCTGCTTCCCAGCGATTGATGTGACGGCGTTCCCCGCCATTCCTCCCTTCGTGCTGCGCGAGGGTTTGGGAAAATAGCCCCATTGCTGCGCGAGGGTTGGGAAAAGGGCGGGGAGTAGCGTGGGGTGGGCAGGCAGTCGGCAATGATGGCCCGGGAGGCACCATGGTACTTAGTCCCAACGCGCCCTGGTGGGCGCTGCTGCTGTGCCTGCTGGCCGCCGTCGTGCTTCCGACGCTGATTGGGCTGGAGCGCCAGACGAGCAACAAGTCCGCCGGCATGCGCACGCACGCCCTGGTGGGGCTCGGCGCCGCCTTGTTTGTCATTGTCAGCAAGTACGGTTTTTCCGATGTCGTGGAAACCAGCCTTGTGAGGTTGGACCCATCCAGGGTGGCGGCGCAGATTGTGTCGGGGATCGGTTTCATCGGTGCCGGGCTCGTGTTTGTGCGCAGGAACAAGGTGCGCGGGCTGACAACAGCCTCGTCCATCTGGCTTACTGCGGCGGTGGGCTCGGCGGCCGGTGCCGGGCTGCTGCTGCCTGCCGCCTTTGCCACGGGCGCGTATTTTCTGGTGGTGGTGGTCTACGCGAAAGTGATCAACCGGCTGCGGCTGTCCGGGCGGCGCTATCACGTGCTGCAGGTGAGCTATGTGGACGGAACCGGGTCGCTGCGGGAGATTCTGCAGGTGTGCACCGGCCTGGGGTTTCAAATTCTGGGGTTCACCACAAGGTCCCTCGACCACGGAAGCGGCGGTGTCATGGGCCGGCTGGCCAACGATGAAGCTGATGCCGGGAACCCAAATTTGGTTGAAGTTGAACTTGAAATTGAGGGGCTTGGTTCCCGCCACGGGCTGCTTGAGGCGTTGTCGTCGCTGCCCACCATCAAGGCCATTTCCTTTGACGATGAAAACGAATAACCAGCCCATTCGGGCCCCCGCCGGGACACAGTTTTTTGACCCCGGTTTCCCAAGCAATACGCGTTCGCGGTAAAAATATGGTGAACTAGGCTCTTGGGGACGCCGTTCGTCCACCTTTCATTCCCCGTAGGAGTACCGTGCCCAGCAAGGCAGCAGCCAGCAAGCCAAAGACCGGCAAAAAGCTCGTAATCGTAGAGTCCCCTGCCAAAAGCAAGACCATCGCCAAGTACCTGGGCGAGGGTTTCGTCGTCGAAGCCTCGATCGGGCACATCCGCGACCTGCCGCAGCCTTCCGAGCTGCCCGCGGAGCTGAAGAAGTCCTCGATTGGCAAGTTTGCCGTCGACCTTGAGAACAACTTCAAGCCGTACTACGTCATCTCCTCTGACAAGAAGAAGAAGGTGGCAGAGCTCAAGGCACAGCTCAAGGACGCCGACGAACTCTACCTCGCAACAGATGGGGATCGTGAGGGCGAAGCCATCGCCTGGCACCTGCTTGAGGTGCTCAAACCCAAGGTTCCCGTCTACCGCATGACCTTTGCTGAAATCACCAAGGAGTCGCTGCAGCGCGCCTTGGGGAACCTGCGCGAACTGGACACCGACCTGGTGGATGCCCAGGAAACCCGTCGCGTCGTCGACCGGTTGTATGGGTACGAACTTTCCCCCGTGTTGTGGCGCAAGGTCGCGCCGAAGCTCTCTGCCGGCCGGGTGCAGTCCGTTGTGACCCGCATGGTGGTTGAGCGCGAGCGCGACCGCATGGCGTTCCGCTCGGCCAATTACTGGGACCTGGCGGGCACATTCAGCCCCGTGGATGGCCAGGAGCCGTTCAACGCCAAATTGGCGGCACTTGACGGCCGCCGGGTTGCCTCCGGACGTGACTTTAACGACAAGGGTGAGCTGACAGGCAGGAATGTCGCCCACCTCGACGAGGTTGCCGCCAAGGCCCTCGCCTCGGCCCTGCAGGACGTGCGCTTTTCCGTGCGCTCGGTCGAACACAAGCCCTACACCCGCCGCCCCGCCCCGCCGTTTACGACGTCGACCCTGCAGCAGGAGGCAGGGCGCAAGCTGCGCTTCTCCTCCAAGTCGACCATGTCGACCGCCCAGCGCCTGTACGAAAACGGTTACATCACCTATATGCGTACCGATTCATCCTCGCTGAGTGATGAAGCAGTGAATGCAGCGCGGCGACAAGCCTCGGAGCTGTACGGCCCCGAATTTGTGCCCGCCGCCAAGCGTGTCTACACGAACAAGAGCGCAAACGCGCAGGAGGCGCACGAGGCCATCCGCCCCGCCGGTGACTCCTTCCGCACCCCCGCCCAGGTGGCGAGCGCCCTGCGCGGTGACGAATTCAAGCTGTACGAGCTGATCTGGAAGCGCACGGTTGCCTCCCAGATGGCTGACGCCAAGGGTTCGACGGCGACCATCAAGCTGGGTGCCACGGCTGCCGGTGGCGCTGCAGATGGCCAGGATGCCGAGTTCTCGGCTTCGGGTACTGTCATCACCTTCCGCGGCTTCCTGGCCGCGTATGAGGAAGGTCGCGACGAGTCCCGCAACGACTCGGACGATTCGGACCGCCGCCTGCCCAACGTCAAGGAAAAGGATGCCCTGACGGCGTCGGAAGTTCAGGCCAACGGCCACGACACCTCCCCGCCGCCGCGTTTCACGGAAGCATCGCTGACCAAGGAAATGGAAGAGCGCGACATTGGCCGCCCGTCCACCTACGCGTCCACGCTGTCGACCATCATGGACCGCGGCTACGTCCGCAAGCAGGGTTCCGCGCTGGTGCCGAGCTGGATCGCGTTCTCGGTGGTGCGCCTGCTGGAGCTGCACTTCACCGACTACGTGGACTACGAATTCACGGCCGGCATGGAAACCGGCTTGGACAGGATCGCCAACGGCCAGGAGCTGGGCGCTGACTGGCTCAAGCACTTCTACTTCGGCGGCGAGGACAACAAGGGCCTGCAGGCCATTGTGAACAACCTCGGCGAGATCGATGCGCGGGAGATCAACTCCATGCCCATCACCGACACCCTGGTGCTGCGGGTGGGCAAGTTTGGCCCGTACCTGGAGAGCACCGTCCCCACCCTGGATGCCAAGACCGGCGAGATCATTGAGGCCGCCCGTGCCAACGTGCCCGAGGACCTGGCCCCCGACGAGCTCACGCCCGAAAAGGCGCAGGAGCTGATGGACACGGCCGCTCCGGAGGAGCGTGTTCTGGGTGTTGACCCGGTGTCGGGGCACACGGTTGTCTCCAAGAACGGCCGCTACGGCCCCTACGTCACCGAGGTCATCCCCGAGATGACGGCGGAGGAGATCGCCAACCAGCCGATCGAGTATTACAAGAACGGCAAACCGAAGCCGGCCAAGAAGCCTGTCAAGGCCAAGCCGCGCACCGGGTCCCTGTTCAAGACCATGACCGTTGACACCGTCACCCTGGATGAGGCGCTGGCCATCATGAGCCTGCCCAGGGTCCTTGGGGCCGACGCCGAAGGCAATGAGATCACTGTCCAGAACGGCCGCTTTGGCCCGTACCTGAAGAAGGGCTCGGACTCGCGCTCCATCGGCACCGAAGAGGAAATCTTCACCATCACCCCTGAGCAGGCGCTGGAGATCTACTCCCAGCCCAAGCAGCGCGGTGCCCGTGCGGCAGTGCCCCCGCTGGCTGAATTTGGTGAAGACCCCGTCTCGGGTAAGAACATTGTGGTGAAGGAAGGCCGCTTCGGCCCGTACATCACCGACGGCATCACCAACATCACCGTTCCGCGCGGAACCGAGGTTGAAGAGCTGACCCGCGAGACCGCCGTCGAGCTTCTTGCCGACAAGCGCGAACGCGGCCCCGTGAAGCGGACGGCCAAGGCGCCTGCCAAGAAGAAGGCTCCCGCCAAGGCTCCTGCCAAGAAGAAGGCCCCTGCCAAAAAGTAACCGGCTGCGGCCACCGGCCCACCCACCGGGTGCGGCTCGCCGGTGGCTGCGCTGCGCAACACAAAAGCCCCGTTTCCGACGGGGCTTTTGTGTGTCCGGACGCATCCCGCTTTCTGGTTGATAATGTTTGGAAATGATTGAACCGGCAAGAATGAGATCGGTAACATATGGATTTACTTCGATGGTACCCGTAACATGGCTCACGTAGCTCGTCGCCTGTGTTGTGTGTCACGTCGCTTGTTCCTCCGCTGCAAGACCTGGGTGCCCGAGTCCATCTGACCAATCAAGCTTCCATGGGGAGATATGAAAATTCGCCATCGCACGGGCCGAAATGCGGTCGTTGCCGCCCTGACAGCAGCCGCACTGACACTGGCCTCCACCGCCATCGTGCTGCCAGGTGCCAGCGCCGCGGTTGCACCGGCTCTTGTGCCGGCCGTTCTGGCCGCCGCCGCGCCTTCAGGGGCAGTTCCGGTTACCCCAGACGGTGCTCCTCAGACAATCCCCGGCCTGTCCACATGGGCCGCCGGCGCAGGTGAGTTCGCACTGGGTGACGGTGCCAAGGTGATTGGTGCCGACACCGCGTTGACTGGTGATCTGGCCGCACAGCTTTCGGCCGTCCTTGAGCGCGCCGTGGCGACGGCTGCCGCCGGCGCCATTGCGGGGGACCTTGAAGTCGATCTGGACCCTGCCCGCAGCGCCGAACTGGGCGAGGAAGGCTATGAGCTCGTCGTTGGTGACACCATCAAGGTCACGGGCGCCACGGACACCGGCGCTTTTTACGGGACGCAGACAATCCTGCAGCTGATGACCCAGGGCAATCGGGTGAACAGGGGCGCCTCCATTGATGTCCCGAAATACGTGGAACGCGGTGTGGGCTTGTGTGCCTGCCAGCTGACCATCTCCATGGAGTCGCTGGAGCGCACCATGAAGGACATGGCGTACAACAAGATGAACCAGCTGTGGCTGGAAACCAAGGTGAAATCGGACGCCTATCCCAAGGCCAACTTCTGGGCGTACTACACCAAGGCCGAGGCCGCCCAAATTACTGCCTGGGCCAAGAAATACCACATTGAGCTGGTGCTCGAGGTGAACTCCCCAGGACACATGCGGCCGTGGCTGTACGACTACCCGGACCTGCAATTGGTGAACAATGCCGGCGTCAAAAAGGAAAACCAGCTCGACATCACCAAGCCCGAAGCCTTCGAGATGATCACCACGCTCATCGACGAATATGGCGCGGCATTCCCGGACCAGCCATATTGGCACATGGGCGGCGACGAGTACATGATCGGCGACACCTACAGCAACTACTCGCAGTTCGCGGCCTTTGTGGCCGCCAATCCCGAGATCTTCCCGGCTGGTTCAGGCCCGGGCGATGTGTTCATCTGGTTCATGAACAAGGTCAATGACTATGTGAAGTCCACCGGCAGGCAGCTGCGCATTTGGAATGACGGGATCCCCTCGTCCAGCACAGTGCAGCTGGCCAGCGACATCGTCGTGGAGTACTGGTACAAGGGTTCCTCACTGGCAGCCCAGACAGTACTGGAGGCAGGCCATGACGTGCAAAATGCCAGCCAGACGTTTTACTTCAGCCGGCCGGGCGCCTACAACAGGAACCTCACCAATTTGTGGAACTCCGGCTGGACGCCCATGACAATGGATGGCGGGGCTGTCGTGACTGACGTGCCCGGAAAGGGCAAAGTGCTTGGAGCCAAGCTGTCTGCCTGGCCCGACGACACGCCCCTGGCCACCGAAGCGCAGGTCGAGGAACAGATCGCCAGCAGCATGCGATTCCTGGCCCAAGCCACGTGGGGCGGGCCCAAGCCGACCGCCGACTACGCTAAATTCAGCAACTTGAGCAGCATTCTGGGACGGGTTCCGGGGTACAACTCCTATGTTCGCACGCCCGTCGGTGATGGCGGCTACTCCATTGGCACAGACGGCAAATCCGTCAATGCCAGCGGAACTGCAGTGACCCTGTCCACTGCCGCAGGAGATGCCTGGCAGTTTGCAGCCACCGATGACAACTACTACAAGATCAGCACTGACGACGGACAGTGCCTCGCGATGGCCGGGGGCGTGCTGTGGCTGCAGGCCCCGCTGCAGCAGGATCTGGAGCCGTCGTTGTCTGATTGCGCCACCACCGACAGCCGGGTCAAGAATTTGCAGAAGTGGGAGATTTTGGAGGTCGACGGCGGATTCACCATCCGCAATGCCATCACCCAACTGCCGTTGAGCGTGAACGCCTCAGGTGCGTTGACCCAGCAGGCCCCCGACGTGCTGGCCGCCGGTGTCTTCACCTTGGCCGGCGAGGTCTCCACCAGCCTGCTGGCACCTGCCCGTGCGGTGGCCGGAATGCCGGGCGCCGTCACTGTCACTGTCGACAATCGCACCGCCGCCGACATGAACGACACTGTGGTGACTCCCGCAGTCCCGGCCGGCTGGACGGTCGAACCGGCCTCCCTCGCCCTGGGCAGTGTGGCGGCGGGAGCCACCAAGACGGCAGCGTTCACTGTGACTCCGGACGGTGGCGCCAGCTATGGGGAATTTACTGTCTCTGCGGCCACCGCCTACACAACAGGTTCGGAATCGCTTGTCAGCGACTCAAGTGCCACGGGATTGCTGACCTGTTCGGCGGACCCGGTGCGCCCGGTTGCCGCAGCCGTGGACAGCTTCAACAATTCCCAAGGCGAGATCACGCCGGGGGCCAACGCGATTGACGGCGATCCAAACACGTTCTGGGGCACTCCGTGGACACCTTCGAATGTCCCCATGCCCCACACCATCCAGGTTGACCTGGGCAGGGAAATGAGCGTCTGCGCCATCAACCTGCTGCCGCGCCAGGGCGGCTCCTCCGGTGCCGTCAACGGGCGCATCCTGGGCTACGAGCTGTACCTCAGCAACAGCAAGGATGAGCTCGGCGCCAAGATTGCCGAGGGTGAATTGGCCAACAGCAGCGCATGGCAGACAGTGGTTCTGGAGGCCGCGTCGGCAGGTCAGTTCCTGACGGTGAAGGCGCTTTCAGAGCAGGCAGGCCAGCCGTGGACGACACTCGCAGAGTTCACAGTTGATGCTGCCGAGGTGTCCATTGAGCCGACGCCGACGACGGAGCCCACGACACCCACGACCGTCCCCACTGTTGACCCCACTGTGGAGCCCACGGTTGAACCCACGCCGGAGCCGACTGTGGAGCCGACAACCGTGACGTCCCGATCGGCGACGCCGGCAACCACGTCGCCGGCAACAACCACTACGCCTGCGGCGTCGGCCCCGGCGGCGTCCGGCCCATCGATCGTGGCCAAGGATGTCCGCCAGGGACAGGCCACGACGTTCACCGGTTCAGGATTTCTGCCCGGTGAAAACGTGCGCGGAACGGTCCACAGCGATCCTGTCGACCTGGGGTTGGCAGTTGCGGACGCCGACGGCAATGTTTCCTTCAACTGGAACGTGCCGGCCAACTTTGCGCCGGGCAAGCACACAGTGACGCTCAGTGGAGAAACCTCAAAGCGCGCTGTGGAGGTCAGCTTCACCGTGCTGCCCAGCAGCGGAGCAAGCAACAAGGCAGCCAACAATGTCACAGGGGACAACAGCGACGAGCTGGCCCGTACGGGTGCCACCACCATGGCACTCTGGGGAGGCGCGCTGCTCATGGTGCTGCTTGGTGCAGCCGTGGTCCTCGGAACTCGGCGCCGCACAGGGTTGCATAAATAAGCACCCCGTCGGCTGCGTTCAAGTGAAACATTGATCGCAGCGCAGAAGCGCGAACAAGGCAGGCCCGGCGGTGCAGCAACGATACTGTTGGTGCGCCGCCGGGCCCGTTTGCATGGGTGACACCCGTGGCCCATTCACGTGGAATGGGCCCGGAGGGACAATAATGGGCCTATGAGATTAGGCGTACTCGATATCGGGTCCAATACAGTCCACTTGCTCCTGGTTGACGCACACCCGGGGGCCAACCCCGTGCCCTTCGCCTCCCACAAACGGCCGCTGAGCCTGGTGAAGCACCTTGACGCCGAGGGCAACATCAGCGATGCCGGCCAGCACGAACTGATCGAGTTCATCCTTGAGGCGTGGGAATTCGCGGCCAAGCACAAGGCCAAGGACCTGCTGGCGTTTTGCACCTCCGCCATCCGGGAATCAACCAACGGTGCCGCCGTGCTGGACCGCGTGCAGCATGAAACCACCATCCGCCTGACCGAACTCACCGGCGAGGAAGAGTCGGCCATGACGTTCTTTGCGGTGCGGCGCTGGCACGGCTGGGGTGCCGGCACCATCTTGAACCTGGACATCGGCGGCGGCTCCTTTGAAATCTCCCAGGGCAGCAACGAACTACCCGATCTTGCCCATTCGGTGCAGTTGGGCGCCGGCCGCCTGACCAGGGAGTGGCTGTCCGAGGACCCGCCCACGGCCAAGAGCGTGAAAAGGCTGCGCAAGCACATCAAGGAATCCCTCAGGGAGCCCATTGCCGCCACCCAGGCGCTCGGGGTGCCCAACATCGTCACCGGCTCATCCAAAACCTTCCGGGCGCTGGCGCGCATCACGGGCGCTGCGCCGTCGTCTATGGGACCCTATGTGCGCAGGGAGCTGCACCTCAGCGATTTGGGCCTGTGGTCACAGCGGCTGTCGGCAATGTCGTGGGCGGACAGGCTGCACCTGCCGGGTGTCTCCGCCGCCCGCGCCCCGCAGGTGCTGGCCGGCGCGCTCGTGGCCCAGACGGCGATGGAGTTGTTCAATGTGACGAGCATGCAAATCAGCCCCTGGGCATTGCGGGAAGGGCTGATCCTGCGCCGCCTTGACCAGCTGGTCTTTGACGGTCCGCTGGACCCGCCGGCCCATGTTGCCAAGCTGATCAATTCTGAAACGAGGTAGACGCAGATGACGCACGCACCCACGAATTCCGCCGACGGCCAGGGCGCCGAGCCTGCCGCGCGGCAGCCCATTCCCGTTGCCCTGTCCACCGCCTCCGTGTATCCGCTGTCGGTCCATGACGGCTTTGCCGTCGCTGCGGACCTTGGCTACGACGGCGTCGAGGTGCTGGTGACGCACAACGGAGACAGCCAGGACTCCTCGGCGCTGAACCGCCTGGCGGAGCGCTACGACCAGCCCATCGTCGCCATTCATGCCCCCACGCTCCTGCTCACCCAGCAGGTGTGGGGCAGCGCCTGGAACAAGGTCCAGCGTTCAGCCCAGATGGCCGTGGACGTTGGCGCCGACGTCGTGGTGGTCCATCCGCCGTTCCGCTGGCAAAACGACTACGCCGAAACGTTTGCCCACGGCGTGCGCGACATCGCGGACGCGTTTGGGGTGCGCATCGCCGTTGAAAACATGTACCCGTGGCGGCTGCGCGGGCGCGAGGCGCTGGCCTACCTGCCGCACTGGGACCCTGTTCCGCAGGACTACAGCGACGTCACCTGGGATTTCTCCCATGCGGCGTCCGCCGGGGCCTCCAGCCTTGACGCCGTGAAGGCGCTTGGTGAGCGCTTGCGGCACATCCACCTCACGGATGGCATCTCACCGTCGACGAAGGATCAGCATTTGATTCCGGGCCACGGCACGCAGGAGTGTGTCGAGGTGCTCCAGCACATCGCCGGCAACGGGTTCGACGGCGTGGTGGTCGCCGAAATTTCCACCCGCAAGGCCAAGGGTGCCGGCCAGCGCGAGGAATGGCTGGCCGAAACGTTGGAGTTTGCCCGCGAGCACCTTGGCCAGAACGTCCCGTAGCTGCGTTCCGCAGCCGCCACGGGGGTTGCCGGCTCCGCTTTGCGGGGTGCCGGGGCCGTTGTTGTGATTCGCCCACGCACATGACAACTTTGGCCTCCAGTGGAGCCCGCGTTGACCTTTAAATGCGAAATCGCCGGAGACATGTCACCAGTGGATGGGGGGAATCACTGGCGAGTTCTCCGGCGATTTGACCGGCCTTCAGGACAAGGCCAGTCCGATCATCACTCGCACCCTTATGAGGTATTTAAAATACTATGGCCCGCGGTTGAGAGTAGCCCGGGCGCAAGCTGTGCGTTTGCCCTGAAGCACTTTTCTTTCGGCCATGGGTGCCGGATTGCCGGTGGTTAAATCGGTGCGCGGTTGCATGTCGTGGCGCAGCGAAGAAAGATGGACAGATGATGAAAAAAATTGTGTTTCTTGGCTGTGGTTCCATGGGTGAAGCCATTTTGGGTGGCATGTTGGCTGCCGGGGTCTCGCCGCAGTCAGTGGTCGTGACTGTCCGCCGGCCCGAGCGGGCCACCGAATTGGCCGCCCGCCATGGCGTCACCGCCATGGCCTCCAATGAAGAGGCTGCGGCCAACGTCGAGGCAGTTGAGGGTGCCAGCGTGGTGATTTTGGCTGTCAAGCCCGTTGGCATCGCTGCGATGTGCCGCGAAGTTGCCGACGCGCTGGACTCCCGTGCCGTGGTCATCAGCGTTGCCGCTGCTGTTTCCCTGGCCCAGATGGAGGCCGCACTGCGTCCGGGACAGCCGGTTGTGCGCTCCATGCCCAACACGCCGCTGAAGGTGGGCCGCGGCGTGGTTGCCCTTTCTGCAGGTTCCGCCGTCGACGAGCACCACTTGGCGGCCGCCCACGAGATCTTCGACGGCTCGGGCGTGGTCCTGGATGTCCCGGAGGACCAGCAAAACGCCGTGTCAGCCATCAGCGGCTCCGGACCGGCCTATGCGTTTTATCTGGCCGAAGCGATGGCCGCAGCCGCTGAAGACTTCGGGCTTTCGCCCGAGGTCGCCCAGGTGCTCGCTCGCGAAACCGTGGCCGGCGCCGGCATTATGCTGGCCGAGCCGGGTGCCAATGCGACCGAGCTCCGTCGCGCTGTCACCAGCCCCAAGGGCACCACCGAACAAGCCATTGCCAGCTTCGACAGGGACGGGCTGCCCGGCCTCATCAAAGCCGGGGCGCAGGCCGCTGCTGCCAGGGCTGCGCAAATCACGGAAGAACTCTCCGCCATATAACGCCATGGCCCCAGAGCCCCTGTTGCGTTGCCTGCATCTCAACAGGGGTTCGCACCGGCTGTGTCAGTGTCTTGCTCCTGCCCCGTGAACGGTTCCTGCCAGGGGCGGTCATGATCCCGGCGTCCTTAGGCTGCAGCGCCGTTGACATGAACTACTTGACCGTTGATCCATCGCCCGGGGCCCGCCAGGAACGCCACGGCTTCGGCGATGTCGTCGGGCACTCCGAGGCGCTGCATGGGGTTGCCGGAGGCGATCTGGTTGATCTGCTGCTCGGACTTTCCCTCAAGGAACAACGGCGTGGACGTGGGGCCCGGGGCGACGGCGTTCACTGTCACGTCGCGACCGCGCATCTCCCTCGCAAGGATCAGAGTGATGGCCTCGACTGCGCCCTTCGAGGCGGCGTACGCACCGTAGCCGGGATACTGGAGGCGGGTGATGGAGGTCGAGAAGTTGATGATCGCCCCTCCGTCGCGGATTCGGCGGGCAGCGAGTTGGTCAACGACGACGGTCCCGCGGACGTTCGTGCGCTGGACGGCGTCGAAGGTGTTGAGATCCAGCTCGGCGATCGGTGCAAGTGGCATGATGCCGGCCGTGTGCACGAGTACATCCACCCCGCCGAATTGCTCCGCTGCAAGGTTGAAGAGCTCGGTCATGGCGGTCTCGTCTGCGACGTCTCCTCCGGCCACAATGGCCAGGCCGCCCGCGGCGGTGATTTCATTCGCGGTCTCCTCAGCCCGCTGCCTGTTACCCGAATAATGAACGACGACGGCCATGCCATCCGCTGCCAGTCGGGACGCCACGGCGCGTCCAATGCCACCGGATCCTCCTGTAACGATCGCCACGCGACGATATTTGGTGCTGTTCATGGCCCGGCCTCCACTAGGATGTGTACAAGTAGTACATTTAGGATTTTAGGTAGAAATGTACAAAATGTCCATAAGGTGAGTGTGATGTCTGAATCCACCGTCGAACGCCGGGGCCGCGGACGCCGTCCCGCCGAGGAAGTGCGGCGCGGTGTGCTCGACGCTGCCGGGCGACTCCTGTTGCAGGACGGCATCCAGGCGGTGACCTTCGACAGGGTCGCGAATGAGGCCGGATCCAGCAAGGTGACGCTCTACCGGTGGTGGCCGTCGCCCGGGGCACTGGCAGCCGAGGCGTACTTCGCGCGCAGTGAACCCTTGTTGGATTTTGCGGACACCGGGGACCTCCGCACCGATTTAGTGACGCAGCTGGCGTCGTTCGTCGAACTCATGACAGTGGGAGGAGCGGGGAAACCGGTGTCGGAACTCATTGGTGCCGCGCAGCTGGATCCCGACCTCGCACAGGCCTGGGCGCAAAGCTACGCCCTCCCTCGCCGCGCACTTGCCCGCACCCGTCTGCTCGCGGCGCGCGAAGCCGGGCAGCTTCGCGCCGACGCCGACCTCGACATCATCGTCGACCAGCTCTGGGGTGCGTGCTATCACCGCCTCCTTGTCCTGCGTGTTCCGCTGGACAAATCGATCGTGGAGAAGCTGGTCGATCATGCCCTGCATGGTGCGGCCCCGCGAGACGACTGAATGCCACGCCGGGCCAATCCTCCTCAAGCCCGGAGTCGCTGCCTAAGCCTTGAGAGGCGGCTCTACGCGGCAGCAGATTCCAGAGCCAAGAGCAGTGATTTTGCCTCTACGCCGCCCAAATACGCGCCCTGGCTGCCATCGGAGCGGATCACCCGGTGGCAGGGCACCACCAGCGGCAGCGGGTTGCGTGCACAGGCGGTCCCCACCGCACGCACAGCCCGCGGGCTGGAGGTCAGGGCGGCCACGGCGGCGTAGCTGGCCGTGCGGCCGTACCCAATGTCAGGCAAATGAGCCAGCACCTCGCGTCGGAAACCGGTGGCCAGACGGAAGTCCAGCGCAAGGTCAAACACCGTCCGCCGACCGGCAAAGTACTCATCGAGTTCCCGCGCCGCCGAATCCAACCGTGCCGGCAGCAGCAAAACGCGGGGGCTGACCATCGCGGCGAGGGAAGCCAGCACCGTTTCATGCCCCTCCCGCGCAAATGCCACACGAACCAGGCCTCGCTCCGTTCCTGCCAATAGCAACGGGCCCACGGGGGAGTCGATGATCCGGTAGGCGACATCCGCCAATCCGACCAGCACCGCCGAGTCCTTGAACAAGCCGCCAAGACGAGCCAGAGTCGCCGATTCGCCCTCCTCGACGGCGGCCAGTTCGGCGGGCAGAACCGCCAATGCGGCAGCTTCGGGCAGTTTTGATTGCGCATCCATCACAAATGTTCCTCTCGTTCCTGGCCCAAAAACACTCTCAACGACTTCATCCCATCCGCTGCGGCCCGCCTCGCCGCGGCCTCGGAATTGCCCAACAATTGCGCCACCTCGGCATAGGCAAGGCCGGCTAAATGGTGGAAAACCACTGCTTCCCGCTGCTTGGGTGGCAACGCGGCCAAAGCTGACCACACCAGATCTGCTTCCTCACCAGCTTCCACGGAACGGACGACGACGTCCCCTCCGCTCCGCCGGAAGTCACCGCCGGGCCCCTCACCGGCAGCAGGAAGCGCGCTGTCGACGGGAGCGGGCAACCGTTTGGCCTTGCGGTGGTGGTCAACGGCCTTGTTGCGGGCGATCGTGACGAGCCAGGCCTCCCTGTTCCGGACATTCACGGTGGTGGGGTAGACGCGGAGGGCTGCCAGAAAAGTTTCCTGCCAGATATCGTCGGCGTCGTCGGGGCCAACCAGTGCCCGGCACACCCGCAGCACCGCGGCGCCGTGCCGCGTTACGAGCACCTCAAAGGGTGGCAGCGTGGCGCCCGGAGACGACCCGGCAAGGGCTCCCAACTAAAACAGCGCCTCGGTGTGCGTCCACGACGGGTTTTCCAGCTCCAGCAGGAACTGCTTGCGTTCCAGCCCGCCTGCATAGCCAACCAGCGAACCGTCGGAGCCCACCACCCGGTGGCAGGGCACGATGATGCTGATGGGGTTGCGGCCGTTCGCCGATCCCACAGCCTGTGCCATGGACGGATCACCAAGCATTGCGGCCAGCTCGCCGTAGCTGCGCAGCTCCCCGTAAGGGATCTCCCGCAGGGCAGCCCAGACCCGCTGCTGAAATTCACTCCCAACGGGTGCCAGGGGCATGGAAAACTCCCGCCGTTCACGCGTAAAATACTCGCCCAGCTGCTCCGCCGTCGCAGCCAGCACCGGCGACGAAGACGCAGCCACCCGCTCACCCAACGTCTCCAAGGCCGGGCGGCGCTTGTGCACCGTCATGTACACGGCCGCCAGTCCGGCGTCGTGCTCCACCGCCGTCAGCGGGCCGATGGGAGAATCAAAAACCATGTGTTGAACCATCAAAAAACACCTCCTGCCCTGTAGACGCGGCCCAACCCAAAAACGTGAGATCAGGGGCGCGAGGCGAACCGTTCGAGCAGGTCAACGTAGCCGGAGACGATGAGCATGTCGCGGCTGGAAACGCGCGTGTGCGGCTGCGCGTAGGTGAAGTCCTCGCCCGGCGATTTCACCCCGACCACTGTGACACCGTACTTGGAGCGGACCTTGGATTCCTCCAAGGTGAAGCCCTGGGTTTCCTTCGGCGGGTACATTTTCACGATCGCGAAATCGTCGTCGAACTCGATGAAGTCCAGCATGCGCCCGCCCACCAGGTGCGCGGCACGGACACCGGCGTCGGCCTCCGGGTAGATGACGTGGTTGGCACCAATGCGGGTCAGGATCTTGCCGTGCGACTGCGTGATCGCCTTGACCCACAGGTGCGCGATGCCCAAATCCACGAGGTTCACTGTGATGAGCACGCTGGATTCGATGGACGTGCCCACACCCACGACGGCGGAGCTGAAGTCCTGTGCCCCGAGCTGGCGCAGCGCGTCAATGTTGGTGGCGTCGGCCTCGACCACGTGGGTGAGCACGCCGGCCCACTTCTGCACCAGGGCGGGGTCGCGCTCGATCGCGAGCACCTCCCGGCCCTGCTTGACCAGCTGGTGCGCCGTGGCGGCGCCGAAACGGCCCAGCCCAACGACCAACACCGGGGAATTGTGCGGCGGGCGGTTGCTGGAGTCTATTTTGTCAGCCAATGATGGGCCTTTCTTCCGGATAGTGGAACAGTTGGCGGCGCTGGCGCAGGGCCAGGGCGGCTGCCAGCGTGATGGAACCGACGCGGCCAAAGAACATCATGGCGCACAGGACATAGACGCCCGACGGCGGGAGCTCGGCGCTGAGCCCCGTGCTCAACCCGACTGTGGCGAAGGCGGAGATGGTTTCAAAGAGCACCCGGTCCAGGCTTTCCCCGGAGATCGCCAGCAGCAGGCCGGACGCGATCATGACGAAGGTGGCGCCCATCATGATCACGGAGATGGCCACCCGCATGGTGCCTTGCGGGATGGTGCGGCCGTAGATCTTCACGTCGTTGTCGCCGCGGGCCTCGGCCACGATGGCCAGGAACATGACCGCAAGCGTCGTGACCTTGATGCCGCCTGCCGTGGACGCGGAGCCGCCGCCCACAAACATCAGTGCGTCCGTGAGCAGCATCGTGGAGGTGTTCATCGCGTTCATGTCGACCAGGTTGAAACCCAGGGACCGGGTCATGATGGAGGCAAAAACAGAGTGGGTGACCTTGTCCCCGACACTCATGGGTCCAATGGTGTCGGGGTTCGTCCACTCCATGGCACCCCACAGGATGGTGCCGGTAACGAGCAGCAACAGGGAGACCTGGATGGTGAGCTTGGCGTGCAGGGTCCACTTCTTGAAGCGGAAACCTACGGCCAGCAGCACCATGAGCACCGGGAAGCCGAGGCTGCCAATGAACCCGCCAATCATCAGCGGGACCAGGATCCACAGATCGGCCTCGTAGGGGACGACGCCGTCGGAATGGGGTGTGAAGCCTGCATTGTTAAAGGAGGAAATGGAGTAAAAGGCTGCATGCCAGATCGCCTGGGGGAGGGATTCACCCAGGATCAGGAAGCGGGGGGCCAGTGCCAGTGCAATCACCAATTCAATGGCCACCGAGGTGCTGATGACGATGCGCAGCAGGGTGCCGACCTCGCCCAGCCGCCCGGCGTTCATGGCCTCCTGGGCGATGAGTTTTCCACGCACACCCAACCGCTTGCTGACCATCAACGACATCAGCGAAGCCAACGTCAGGATGCCCAAGCCGCCAACAAAAATACCAATCAAAATGACAAGCTGGCCGAAAAATGACCAGTGCAGGGCAGTCGAGACGGTTGTCAGGCCGGTGACGCAGACGGCGGAGACGGCCGTGAAGAGGGCGTCGTGGAAGGCTGTGGGCTGGCCGTCACGGGAGGCCACGGGCAGGCACAGGGTCAAGGTGAATGCGAAAATGACAAGCGCAAAGACAATCAAGGCCAACCTGGCCGGTGAACTGTTGGCGACCCTGTCGACAAAATCGCGGACGCTTACCACGACTCTTAACGGCCATCGCGGCAGCCACTGGGAAAGTGTCGAATTGGAACTCACCGCTGCGCTGCCCCTCCTGCCGTGAAGTGTTGACAAGCCGCGGATACGGCAATTGTGGCCGAACTTCGGTAGCCTGTGATGGATGTCATCCTTTGCCAGCGCAGGGCCAGCGGCCGTCCCGACAAGCATAGTCTGCGATGCGGCCATGTCCGCGTACAATTTCGGCCCAAATCATCCCATGTCGCCCAAGCGCCTTGACCTCACAGCGACGCTGGCCCGGGAGCTGGGAATTTTTGACCTGCCCCAAGTGGATGTTGTGGAGTCCTATGTGGCGTCCGACGACGAACTTGCCAAGGTGCACACCCGCGACTACATCGCCGCGGTGTGCCGGGTCGGGAACGACCCGACACTGACAGACCAGGCCCACGGGCTGGGCACCGAAGACGATCCCGCCTTTGCCGGCATTCATGAAGCCAGCGCCAGGCTGGCCGGGGGCTCGCTGGTGGCCGCCAATGCCTTGATCAGCGGAGCAGTGCCGCGGGCGGTGAACTTTGGCGGCGGCATGCACCACGCCTTCGCGGACAAGGCCAGCGGCTTTTGCATCTATAACGACGTGGCCCTGTCAATCATGAAACTGCTTGACTCGGGGGTCACGAAGATTGCCTACATTGACATTGATGCGCACCACGGCGACGGCACCGAACGAATCTTTTGGGACGATCCCCGGGTCCTGACCATCTCCCTGCACGAATCAGGGGTGACGCTGTTCCCCGGCACGGGATTCGCCAACGACCTGGGCGGACCGCAGGCGGTGGGCACCGCGGTGAACGTTGCCCTGCCGGCCAACACCTCGGATGCCGGTTGGCTCAGGGCCTTTCACGCCGTCGTGCCCCAATTGGTTGAAGCCTTCGAGCCCGAGGTCATCGTCAGTCAGCACGGCTGTGATTCGCACCGCGAAGACGAGCTGACGCACCTGAACACCTCGGTGGACGGGCAGCGGGAGGCGGCCCTGAGCATTGCCGCGCTCGCCGACAAGGTGTGCGGCGGGCGCTGGATTGCCACCGGCGGGGGCGGCTACAACATTGTCAGCGTGGTGCCGCGGGTGTGGAGCCACCTGATGGCGATCGTGGCCGGACGGCCGGTTCCGCTGCGCACCGCCGTGCCCGAATCGTGGCGGACCTATGTGGCGGAGAAGTACGGCATGGTGGCGCCGCTGCTCATGGGCGAGGATGCCGACACCTGGTGGCGCTCCTGGGAAGTCGGGTACAACCCGTCGGACGCAGTGGACAGGACCGTCATGGCAACCCGAAAGGCTGTTTTCCCGCTGTATGGGCTCGACCCCTGGTTCGATTAGGCCCCAGCTTCCTGCCCGGAAATCGCTGGCGCGATTTTCGGGAACCTGGCAAGCGTGGGCCCACCCAGTTCTCGCGGGATGGAAATACGGGCCGAGAAGGGGCCAAAGCCGCATGATTCTGAGGCTGCTGCGTCGAGAATGGGTCAAGCTCGCGAAACGACCCACAACATCCACCTATTTCGCGGTTCTGGGTCATTTCGGCGAAACGGGACGCCACACGATACGACTCAGGGTCATTCTCGGCGCAGCAGACACCCTCCGGCACGAGTTTCCCGTATCCCTGCGAAAGGAATCGGAAACGGCGGCCCGTATCCGAGCGACGGTTCACCAAAACAGCCCCTCAACTGAGCGAGGATCTGAAGCCGCTGCAGTGAACCCACCCCGAAAGCCGTCAAAGAGAGAATTTATCCTCCAAATGGTGTAAATGTTGCGCGCAGCGGCGTCAAAATGGCTTCGGAGCGCTGCCGGGGTCTCCTATGCCCTTATGATAAGGAAGCTGGAGTATTCAGCACCGCGAACATCCACACAGTGTTCGCTTCTTATTTTTCTGTTGGCACAGCACCGGGGACTGATCTTTCGCCCCTGTCTGGCGTCGCAATGAATCCACCGTGGGGGAGTTCCTTTTGGGCCGGCAATTGGGTAGCAAGTATGTCCTCCAGGACAGCATTGGGCGCGGAGCCATGGGCGAAGTTTTCCGCGGCCATGACGACGTCGGGCATGAACTGGCCTTCAAGGTCCTGCATCCGGACATGGCCAGTGACCCGCAGATTGTTGCCCGTTTCGTCCAGGAACGCAGCATCCTGCTTTCCGTCAGCGGACCCAACCTGGTGCGGGTTGTCGACCTTGTCGTAGAGGGCCACACCCTTGCCATCGCCATGGAGCTGGTGTCAGGGCAGGACCTGCGCGCCCACCTGAAACGCTTCGGGGCACTCGCCCCGGCCATGATCTGCCAGATCGGTGCAGGCATTGCCAACGGGTTGGCGCTCATTCACGACGCCGGCATCGTGCACAGGGACATCAAGCCTGAAAACGTCTTAATTTCCAAGGACAACGGCGGCCTTGTGCCCAAGGTCACCGACTTTGGTGTTTCGTCCCTTGTGGACACGGAGCGGGCCCGCAGCACCATGCTGGTGGGAACGCCGCAGTACATTGCCCCCGAGGCAAGTGAAGGCGGCGCCATCACGGCGGCGTCGGACCTGTATGCGCTGGGAATTGTCCTGTACGAGATGGCCTGTGGCGTCACCCCATTCGCCGGCGGTTCGGTCATGGCCGTGCTGCGCAGGCACAGCGCCGCCAATCCAGGCCGTCCGGCCGCGGTTCCGGACGAACTGTGGGACCTGATCAGCTGGCTGCTTGCCAAGAATCCCGCCCAACGTCCCCCCAACGCCCGCCAGGTGGCCACCATTTTGGACGCCCTGGCCCCCTCGTTGAAGTCCTACCCGCCGGCCCCGAGGTTGACGACACCGCCTGCCCCGGCGCCAAGCCTTGAAACACAGGCCACCCAGGCCGTGGGTTTCCCCGTGGGACTGCCCAACGGGGGGAATCTGCCCGACGGCAGCAGCCTGCCCGACGCAGCGACGTCAATGCAGCAATCCTCCCTGCAGAACAGCGGAAACTCGCACGGGACGGCACAGAGCGTTTCCCTCCCGCCCGCGGCATCCCCAACGCTGGCGGCTCCCCACGAGCCGGCGCAGCAGGGCGCCGGGCATTCAGCAGCGCCGGCCGGCACGGCATCCCAGCGCCCGAAAAAGTCACGCAAGGGGCTGTGGATAGCACTCGTCTCAGTCCTTGCAGTCATTTTGCTTGCCGGAGGATCCCTCACCGTCCTGAACATGATGGGTAAAAAGGGTGACGACATCAATGCCGAGGCCGGAGGGCTGCCCACGCAGACGCAGCAGGCATCGTCCACACCTTCGGAGGAGCCCACGCAGGAGCCCACTCCGAGCGATGAGCCCACCCCGAGCCATGAGTCCATGCCCACCGACGGTTCCTGGCCAACGGGCCCCTATGACAGCCTGTACACGCCTGACTATGTGGGCAAGACCCTGGCGCAGGCACAGCAGTCCCTGGACGAAGTGCCCGGCGATCCCATCACGGTGGCGCTCCTGGACAAATACGACACCTCCGTCGCCGACGGCACCGTTCTGTCCCAATACCCCGAGGCGGGACAGCTGCTGGGCAGCGACGTGGAGTTGACGGTTGCCCGCTCGGAAGTCATCGCGTACCTGGAAGACCAGTCACCGGTTTCCGGGAACTCGGGCAATTATGGGGCATCCAAAATTTCCGGCGAAACCTATGCCCACAGCATGGAGGTCCAGGTGTGCGGCTACGCTTCAGCCGAGTCTGTTGAATACAACCTGGGCCGCAAATACGCGTCCTTCTCCGCCACGGCCGGCATCGCCGACGACTCGGCGGACAGCAGCGCCGTGGTCCTGCTCGAGGTGTTTGCCGACGGACGCAGTGTCTCCACCCAGTCCGTCACCTACGGCAAGCCCTTCACCATCACCGCCGACATGACCGATGCGCTCCGCATGAAGATTCAGTGGCAGGCAACCAGCTGCAACGAGGAATCGTCCTCAGGGACCAACCTTGCCCTGGGTGAGGCCAAACTCCTCGGCCGCCCCGGCAAGGCACCGGTGGAGAGCGCCGCGCCGTGACGGCTGCCGGGTCCACCCTGGAGGTGACCGTGGGGTTGCGGTCATGGACGCTGCAACCGGGGCAGCGCGTGCTCATCGGCCGCGGCGCCGACGCGCAGATTTTGGTCGCCGACCCCAAGGTCTCGCGCACCCACGCGTCCCTGCAGTACGACGGCGGTTGGTGGATTCAGGACGAAAACAGCGCCGGAGGTCTCTGGTCAGCAGGGCGCAGGGTGCCGCGGCTACGAATTGATGCCGGCACCCAGGTGCATTTGGGCAACCCGGACGACGGCGCCCCCGGACTTTCGCTGTCGCCGCACCTTCCGGAACCCGGGGCAACCCTGCTGCCATCCGCCGTCGACAGTTCACAGCGGCCGCAGACCCGGCCCCTCCGGCCCGTTCAGCCCCTTCCGCCCACGCCACAGGCACCCCAGCCGCCGCAGGTGTTCAGCCTCAGTCTGGGCCGCGGTGTTGAAAACGACGTGGTCGTCAGGGATGTGCTGGCGTCCAGGAACCATGCAACGCTGCACTGGTCGGAGGGCAGTCTGTCCATCGAGGACCGGGGCAGCCTGAACGGGACCTTTGCCAACGGTGTGCGGCTGCAGGGCAGGGTGCCTGTCTCGATTGGCGACAGGATCACAGTTGGCAACTCGGACTTTGAGATATCCCTTGCGGGGGGCTTGATCGACCTCAAACAGGTCAAGGATGAAGAGGGCCTGCGGCTGGAATCCGTGGGGTTCACCGTGCGCGACGGTCGCAAACCCAAGCACCTGCTGCGCGACATTGAGTTTGAAGCGGGGCACGGGCAGCTGTTGGCCGTCATCGGCCCCTCAGGCGCGGGCAAGTCAACGCTTATGGGTGTGCTGACAGGCGCCAAACGCCCGTCTTCGGGGTCGGTTCGGTTTGACCACCAGGACATCGTGAAAAACTATGCCGCCTTGCGCACAAGGATTGGTTTTGTGCCCCAAGACGACATCCTGCACAAAACGCTGTCAATCCGGGCGGCCCTGGAGTACGCGGCACGGCTGCGGCTGCCTGCCGACACCAGCAGTGCCGAACGCCGGGAGCAGGTCAACAGGGTGCTGGGCCAGCTTGATTTGCTCGAGCAGGCAGACACGAAAGTCGGCAGGCTGTCCGGTGGGCAGCGCAAGCGTGCCTCCGTGGCCATGGAACTGCTGACGGAACCGGCATTGTTGATTTTGGACGAACCCACCTCCGGATTGGATCCGGCCATGGACAAACAGGTCATGGACACGCTGCGGCTGCTGGCCAATGCCGGGCGGGTGGTGGTTGTTGTCACGCACAATGTGGCGAACCTGGATGTTTGCGACAGGGTGGTGCTGCTGGCCAAGGGCGGTCTCCCGGCCTATTTGGGTGCCCCTGACGCCATCTTGGGGTATTTTCAGGCCCCGAACTGGGCTGGTGTGTTCAAGCAAGCTTCCGAGTTTCCTGAGCAGCTGTACGCCAAGTTCCGTGACAATGTGCCGCGGCTGCCAAGAAGGGCGGGTCCGGCATCGCGACCAGGCGCGGAGGGAGGCCCGGATCCAGCTGGCGGTCCGGCGGCCGATCCGAGCCGTGTTCCGTCCGTGGGTGCAAGCTCCAGCGGTCGCCAGTTCAGGGCCATCATGGCCCGGCAGCTGAGCCTCCTGTGGGCTGACAAAGGCTATTTCGCCTTCCTCAGCCTGCTCCCGCTGGTCTTGGGTGTTCTTGCCCTGGTCGTGCCAGGCACCAAGGGCTTTGGCGTGCCGGACCAGACAGATCTGGGTGAGCCAAGCCAGCTGTTGGTCGTGCTGGTCTTTGGCGCAGCGTTCATGGGCATGGCACTTTCGGCCAAGGACCTGGTGACCGAACGGGAGATCTTCCGGCGGGAAAAGGCCGTTGGCCTGCGGCCGGCACCATACTTGTTCGCCAAGGCCCTGGTCTTCACCGGCATTTGCCTGGCGCAGTCCCTGGTCATGACGGTTATTGTCCTCTGGGGCAAGCCGGCCCCCGACAACCAGCTTTTGCCGGGGCTGCCGGGAACTGAGGTCTTTGTCGCCATTGCCCTGACAGCCTGCGTCTGTTCCTTTCTTGGGCTGGCAATGTCGGCCTGGGTGCGTTCCGCAGACCAGGTCATGCCGCTGCTGGTTGTCACGGCCATGGCCCAGCTGGTCCTGTCGGGCGGACTGATCCCCGTCACGGGCCGTCTGGGGCTTGAACAAATTTCCTGGTTGTCGCCCACCCGTTGGGGGTTTGCCTTGGGCGCCCAGTCAATCGATTTGAAGGCGCTGGTTCCGTCGTCCGAGGACGACTGGTTCTGGACGCATTCGTTCCAGCAGGCAGGCATTGCTGCCGGTGTGCTTGTATTATTGGGGGTTATTTACCTGGCTGCGGCGTGGATTCGGCTGGTGAAATTGCCGGCCAATACGGAATAAAGGTTTCAAACACGGTTGTCTGCTGTCAGCCGGTCTCTGTGAGTTGCATGTTTAGTTAATGAAAATTTGGGGGAATTCCTATGTCAGAGCAAGGCACCAGTTATCAACCGGCCAGCGGCGGGCCCGAGGTTCCGCCGCCACCGCCACCTTCGCAGGGGCCGGCATTTGGCGCGGGCCAGGGGTTCCAGGGAGGGGCCCCTGCACCGGTTGCTGCCAAGGGATGGCGGCCCTCAAAGAAGCTTGTCATCATTGCTTCGGCAATCATCCTGATAGTGGTGATTGGACTGGTGGGGCTGTTCATTGTCAGGGACATCATGCGCGGAGGCGAGAAATCGCCTGAGGCAGCCGGGGAAAAGTTGATTGAATCGGTCAACAACAAGGACATTGTCGGGCTCATCACCAACATTTCCCCGCACGAACGCGATGCCGTGGTGCGGTTGCAATCCGCTGTGACCGACAAATTCAAGGAATTCGGCATTGCCGAGGCGCTGAAGAAAATCTCGCCTGAGGCATCCGAAGCCACGGATGCCGGGGAATTTGTGTTGGACGGCGTTGAGATCACAGTGTCGGATGCCACCCCTGTAGTAACGAAGATTTCCGAGGAATTTGCGCAGGTGCGTTTCTCCTCCGGCGAAGTGCGCACGGTGATTCGTCCGGAAGAAACCAAGGGTGCGCTGCGTGCTGCCCTGGACGCCGCCGACCAGGACGAGGTCATTGAAAACGAATTCGACGTCGCTGATCTTGGCCCGAAAGGCCTGACGTTGATATCGGCCAAGACGGATGGGCGTTGGTACCTGAGCCCGATGCTCAGCGCGCTGGAATATGGAAACACATGGGCCGGGGAGGAAGACGGACCTGTCGCCAGGGGCCAGCTTCCTGACAAGTTCCCGGCGGGGAGCAACTCGCCCGATGAGGCGGCCAGCACCGCTGTTGGCAACACTTTCTCGGCGCTCAAGACCGCGGATCCAATCAAGGTGGCACCGTCACTGGTCAAGGACGAAGCAGCGGCAATTTATCTGTATGCAAATTTGTGGGAGTCCATGGATATTGACCCGGATGACTTCGAAGATGTGAAGCTGGGAGAGTCCAGTTTTACCAACGGCCCGCAGGACGGCAACCGGGCGCTGGCGTTCGTGCAGAATCTGTCCCTCAACGTTGACGGTGACGAAGGTTCCCTGACGGACACCTGCATTTCTGATCCATCAGAGGAGAAAATATGCCTCAACGGCTCAGGATATTCGGCGGACTACGGAAACCCGAGCGCCAACCCGATGTCCATGTTCACCGTTGACGGGAAGTTCGGCCTGACAACCGTCAAGGAGGACGGCAAATGGAAGGTCAGCTTGCTCGACACAGCCACCGACATGGCGATTTCCTGGATGAACTCCATAACGAAGGAACAAGCCCTCGCCTTGCTGCGGGTGGAACGGGCCGATGCGCCAAGCGGTGAGCTGGCGTTGGGCAAGACCGAGGATATTGCGTTCAATTCGGCAGGTTATGCGGTGCGCACCTTGGTTGTGGACAAGGCACAGAATGTCACTCTTGACGGTGGCAAGGCCGACATCTCAACAACAGTTTACAAATCAGACTTGACGACCGAGATGGACTCGAAGACCGTCTCGGACGATCGCTATTTCGATTTGGAACCGGGCAGCTACACGGTGGTGCTGCAGGCAGGCAACGAGTGGCAGGAAAAATTTGAGACCGAAGGCAACAAGGTCAAGTTCTCCGCACCCGTGGAAGCCTCAAGCTATGTGGCGCCACCGAAGATTGATGGCTACGAGGGGCGGTATGAGGGATCGTTGTCATCGAACAATGACGGCAAGGAAACCCTCGAGCTGGTCGTTCCGAAGGGCACCACACAGAAATTGGTCATGTCGGGTGTGAAAAGCAATTCATTCACCGACTATGTAGTTGTGGTGGATGGAAAACAACAAGTCATCCCGGTGGGGGAAGGCGTCGAGCACATCATCAACCTTCCTGCCGACTCTGAGTCAGTGACCTTGACTGTCGAAGTGGGCAAGCAGTCAGACAGCAACGTGGCGAAACCGTTAGACCATGGCGGTTCAATTGCTTGGTTTGACCTGGAATTCTTGAATCAGTAAGTGACCAAACGGTCGCACATTAGGAGCTATTAAATGACGCACCCTACACCGGAACAGCCCGGCCCAATTGGCAACACTGGGGGAGTGCCGGGGGCACCCGCCCAGAATTTCCCCGCCCCCAACCCGTACCCGGCCCAAAACCCCTACCCGGGCCAGGCCCCCGTCCAGGCCCCAGCCCAGGCACCCCAGCAGGGGTACCCGGCCGGCGCCCCGCAACAGGGACAGCCGTACCCCGGCCAGCAGTTCCCTGCCCAGCAGCCCCCGGCCCAGATGCCGGGTGTGGCCGGACAGGCCCCTGGCGTTCGGGGCAAGAGCCCGTTCGCAGCGATCACTGCGCGTGACTACGTCATGGATGCGATCGCGCTGACACTGCTGATCATCTCGCTGTTCCTGCCCTGGCGTGCCTCGTTCGCCAGTTCCATGGACGTTTCCACCCTTGCCGCCAGCCGCATCGAGGTGCTGCTCGTAACGATTCTCAGCATGCTGTCCCTGGGGTTGACCTATGTGTGGCGGTCGGGCGCTTTTGGCCCAAGCTGGAACTACAAGAAGATGCAGGACGTGCGGTTGCTGGCGAACGCCCCGTACTTCATTGTTGTTGTGGTGTACCTGGTGCTGGAACTCGTGAGCCCGCGGGCCCTGGGTTCCGCGGTGGCTTTCGGACTGGCCGGTGCGCTGCTTGCAGCGACCCCGAGGCAGTCGGAACTCGGTGAAACCCAGCTGGACACCGCCCGCGACAGGCGCTGGCTCCTTGCGCTGCTGGCACTGGCCGGAATCGCTTCCCTGACGACGTTGATTCAAACTGTCAGGTACCTGGTCAACTTCGCCAACGCTGCTTCTGAGGCTGGCGGATTGGGATCCTCCTACCTCAGCCCCTTGTACCCGGTATCTGGGATCATTCTTGGACTCCTTACGCCTGCTCTGCTCGTTATCGTTGCGTTGAAGGTCGCCCAGAAGAGCCAAACGTGGCGGCTTGTGGGCATCGGGATTGGTGCCGCCGGCCTGCTGCTGGGCTTCATCGCGATGGCGGAATCATCACGTGTTGTGGCCAGTTTCCATGGCGCGAGCAGCGGGTTCACCGTCGTGTTCTGGATGGCGTTTGGTGCGGTGGCCGCGGCTCCGTCATTGGGCAGGCTCGTCGTTGAACAACCTTCATTGCAGAAGTGGCAGTCCGTGTCCAAAACGTCGCTGCTGCTGGCATTGGCCGGTTCCGCAGCCGTGGCACTGGTCGCCGTGGTGAACTTGATTCGCGTGCTCACTGCAGGCTCTGACGTGTCCTTCTATTCCCGGGAGACGCCCGTTGTTTGGGTGCTGTCGCTGATCTTTGCAGCTGTGTCAGTTGCCGGATACTTCGTGGCTGGCGCTGCGCTGAAGAACGGCACACGCCAGGGGCAGCAGCTGGCCACCGCCTACGCGGGACTGTTGTTTATCCTGTTCCTCGTGCTCGTCATTGTTGGCGCCAATACCGTGGGCTGGTGGCTCATGGGCCCGGCCGTCATTCTGGCGTTCGTGCTGCCCATCGCCATCGCCGTCATTCTGTGGTCACCGAAGGCCATGCGCGAGCACTTTGGCACGCTGGCTGCCACCGGCACCGCCAACACCGGATTTAGTTTCGACGGCGTGCACCCGGCTCAGGCGGCTCCGCTGCAGCAGGCCTCAGGCCAGCAGGCTCCCGGTGCGCCGTACAACCCGGCTGTGTTCCAGGCACCGCAGGTGCCGGGGGTTCAGGCAGCCGATACGTCGTCAACTGTCGCCCCGGCACTGGCTGCGCAGGCGGCAGCGCCCGCAGCTGAGCCGGTGACGGCCGAGCAGGCGTTGGCGGAAGCGTCGAACCCGGCGACCGCCCCGGCACGGCTGTACGAGCTGGCCGTGTCGCATCCCACCACGCATGCCGCCATTGCTGCCAACCCGTCGGTTTACCCGGGCTTGAGCGATTGGCTGGCAACGCAGGGAACCCCGACGTCCGCCGTCGAACCTGCAGCGGTTGATCCGTTGACCGCCGAACCTGCGGCGGGGGAGACCAACGCTGCTGTCGCAGCCGAGGACAGTGCGCTGACAAATGTTGTGCGCCGGGACCCTGACGCCGGTGTCGAGGCGTTGCTGGCCGAGGCTGCCAACCCGGCCACGGCCCCCATCCGCCTGCAGGAACTGGCCGTCCAGCACCCGGAGACCCATGCAGCGTTGACGGCAAACCCGTCAACGTATCAGGGACTCAGGGACTGGCTGGCATTGCAGCCGACAGCCGCCCAGGACCAGGCGCACGTCGCCGATGAGGTGCCGGCTGGTGAGACGATCGTCGTGAACCGGTCACTGCCGGCCGTGGAGTCACCGGTGGAGACACCGGCAAATTCTCCGGCTGAACCGTTGGCTGCAGCCGATCCGCTCGCGGCGGAGGCGGCAGATCCCGCCACAGCACCGGCACGGCTGCATGAACTCGCCGCCGCCTATCCGCAGGTGCACGCGGCCATCGCTGGGAACCCCTCGGCGTACCCGCAGCTGCTTGAATGGCTGGCGGGCATCAACGGTCCCGGCGTCGCCGAGGCATTGCGCCAGCGATGACGCAGCGATAACGGTGATGAGATTGCGCATGGCAGGTGTGTTCCTGCTGTGCGCAATCTTCGTTTTAGCTGCTGCCGGCGACGTGCGTGTGGCCGGCAGGACCGGGCTGGGCGGGTCCGCGGCTTCCGTGGACACGTTCGATGACGCCGCTGCCGCCATTGAGTGCAGCAGTGCCAGCGGATGCCTCCCCGCGCCCTCGAAACCAGGTGTGGACGCCGGGTCGGACGGCAGCCCGGATGCCGGGGTTCAAAATCCTGACGCGGCGGCGTTGGCAGCCTGGGGCCTGGACGAGGGGGCCGTGTTGGCGTTGGCCGGGGACTCCATTGCATCGGGGGAGGGCGGGCGCAGCTATCTCGCCGGAACCGACCGTCCGGAGGACCGCTGCCATCGCAGCGCCAAAGGGCTGGGTTCGTCCTTGTTCGGGCCGGCAAACGTGGTGAACGCTGCATGCTCCAGGTCAAAGATTGCGGATTTCCATGACGCCCCGGCGGAGAGCGATTGGACCCGAATTCCACCGGATGCACAACTGGCACAATTGCGCGCCGCCGATCCTGACGTCGCCGTGGTCATTGTGGGTGCAAACGACATTGGGTTCCCGCATTTATTGGACCGGTGTGTGCTGGATCAGCCGGACTGCTCACTTGATGAAGAGCTGGCAGCGGGCACCCAAGACAGAATTGCGTCCCTGGGTGCAGCACTTGAGGTGCTGTATCGGGATGTGCGCGGAGCGGTCTCCGGACAAATTTGGATCCCCGCCTACCCCAACCTGCTCAACGGCACCGGAGATTGCGGACGCATCACCGAGTCCGAGAGGGTTTTTGGGGGAGCCGTCGTCGCCGCGCTCAATGTCCAGATCCAGCAGGCCGTTGAGCGGGTCAATGACAAAATCCCCGAGCAGGAACGGCTCACCTTCATTGCCGGAACCGCGGCGGCGCTGGACGGACACGGCGTGTGCTCGCCGGATCCGTGGGTGCACTCCGTCGGCACGACAGGTTTGCTGGAGGCTGCCGGCAACCAGTCCCGGGCGCAAGAACTGCTGCACCCGACCGTCGTCGGGTATGCATCGTTGACCAAGGCCTTGGCGGAACACCGTGCAGGGCCATAGTACGCACCGGACGGCCTGTCCGTGTTTGGGGGCTGTCCAGCTCTCCCCGTCCAGCGTACTGAGGAACTTTCAAGATGCTGATACGGGCATATGTCGTTAGGGTAGTGGAATGGTTGCAGAAAAAGTCTTTGCGGTAATTGCCGAAAGCACCCGTCGGGACATCTTGGAAGCATTGGCCCAGGAGAGCAAGGCCGTGGGGCAGCTGGTGGATGAACTTGGTGTTTCGCAGCCAACGGTGTCCAAGCACCTGCGCGTCCTGCGCGAGGCCGGAGTGGTGACCATGCGAGCCCAGGGCCAGAAACGTTTTTACGGCATCAACACCGAGCCGCTCGCGCTCGTTTCCACATGGCTGGAGTCCCTCGGTGCCGGTACCGCTGCGGCGTCGGCCGCGGTTGCTGCGCCAGCCCCGGTTTCTGCAGCTGCCCCGCAGCCTGGACGGCACGCGGCTGGCGCCGGTACGCCCGGCCAGGTGGCTGTTGTCGCTTCTGTACCCGCCGCTGCACCCATTGCGGCTTCCGTTGCGGGCGGGCCTGCCGCCTCGACGCCGGCCACGGTTGTGCCTGCCGCCGCAGTGGCCAAGGAAGCGGCTGTGGCCAAGGAAGTGCCGGGCCGGCGGGCAGAAAATCAGGAAGCCGGCCCCAGCGCCGCGAACCACCAGGCTTCCCGCGCCTCCGCCGAAGTGGCGGCACGGGCCGCAGCTGCGAGAGCAACTGCAACACGAGCAGCCGCTACACGAGCGGCAGGCAATGGCGCCGCTGCAATGCCCGACAAGTCCCGTGGCGCTCCTGCGACCGCGGCTGTTCCTTCGTTGGCCGTCTCGAGGCAGGCGACAGCGGTTGTGCAGTCGCATGAAGGCGACGGCGGCGTGCAGGGGCAAATCAGCCGCAGCGTGGGACGGGCCGCCAACAAGGCTGCCGATTTATTGGCGAATCTTCCGGCCCTGCCCGCATTCAGGCGTCGAAAAGACTGAGAATCTCCGCCCGGAACGTGGTTGCTCACCGATAATATGCAAGACCGTGCATGTCATATCGATCCGTGAGAAAAATTAGTCTAAGTAGAGGGTCGACTGGAAAATTGCGAGTGAGCATATTTATGCGCCATGCTACGGCGCCTCAACCCTTTCAGGAGACTCATTGGATACCAGGCTTGAAGCCATCCGGGAGCAAGTTTTAGCCCGTAATCCCGGGGAAAAAGAATTTCACCAGGCAGTGTTGGAAGTTTTTGAAAGTCTCGGCCCGGTTCTGGATAAACATCCAGAATTTGTTGACGCCGCCGTGCTGCAGCGGCTGTGTGAGCCGGAACGCCAGATCATCTTCCGCGTGCCGTGGATGGACGATGCCGGCCGCGTGCAGATCAACCGCGGTTTCCGCGTTGAGTTCAACTCCGCGCTTGGCCCGTACAAGGGCGGACTGCGATTCCACCCGTCGGTCTACCTGGGCATTGTGAAGTTCCTTGGCTTCGAGCAGATCTTCAAGAACGCGCTGACAGGCATGCCCATCGGTGGCGGCAAGGGCGGCTCTGACTTTGACCCCCGCGGCAAGTCCGACGCCGAGGTCATGCGTTTCTGCCAGAGCTTCATGACCGAGCTCTACCGCCACATCGGCGAATACACTGACGTCCCCGCAGGTGACATTGGTGTTGGCGGCCGCGAGATCGGCTACCTGTTCGGCCAGTACAAGCGCATCACCAACCGCTACGAGTCGGGCGTTCTCACCGGCAAGGGCATCGGCTGGGGCGGCTCACTCGTACGCCCCGAAGCCACAGGCTATGGCACAGTCATGTTCACCCAGGAAATGCTCAAGACCCGTGGCCAGTCCCTCGATGGACAGCGCGTGGTGATTTCCGGCTCCGGCAACGTAGCCACCTTCGCCATCGCCAAGGCCCAGCAGCTTGGCGCCAAGGTTGTGGCCTGCTCCGATTCCTCCGGCTACATCGTGGACGAGAACGGCATTGACGTGCCGTTGCTGCGCCAGATCAAGGAAAAAGAACGAGGCCGCCTGAAGGAATACGCCGTCCGCCGCGGCGCCTCAGTCAGCTATGTCGATGGCGGTTCGGTGTGGGACGTCAACGCCGCAGTGGCCCTGCCGTGCGCGACGCAGAATGAAGTCAACACCGAGGCGGCAACCCGCATGGTGAAGAACGGCCTCGTGGCCGTTGCTGAGGGCGCCAACATGCCTTCCACCAGCGGCGCCATCGCCGTGTTCCAGGAAGCAGGCATCCTGTTTGCGCCGGGCAAGGCGGCCAACGCCGGCGGCGTGGCCACCTCGGCACTGGAAATGCAGCAGAACGCCAGCCGCGACGCCTGGACCTTTGAGCACACCGAGGAGCGCCTGCACCAGATCATGATCGGCATCCACGACCGCTGTGCCGAAACTGCCGACACCTACGGCTCACCGGGCAACTACGTGGTGGGCGCCAACATCGCCGGCTTCGTCAAGGTCGCCGATGCCATGCTGGCCCAGGGCCTGATCTAGGCTCCACCCCTTTAGCCGGCCCGCAACAGGGGTCGAAAACACGTGATTTCACGGCGTTTTCGGCCGCTGTTGCGGGCCGGTTTTTGTTTAGGGAGCGGTTTTGGGTTCCACGGCGGAATGTTAACAACTCATTTAACAACGAAATGAAAGTGAATCGCTTCCGTTCAGTTCATGTTCATTGCATTTAAGCAACCAAGCTGCCAGCATGAGTCCACTGGGTGAGGTAAATCACATATCCTGAGTGGGCGGGGGCGACATGACGAAGAACGCGGGAGAAGCTGCCCGGGAACATGACATTCTCGTGTCCCTTGCCGCCACCGGCCAGGTGACGATCAAGGATTTGGCTGCACGCCACGGCGTTTCTGACGTGACAATCCGCAAAGATCTCGACGCCCTTGCCCGGCGCTCCCTCGTTCGTCGCATTCGTGGCGGCGCGGTTGCCCTGGACAGCGTGGATGAAGGCGCGTTCAGCCTGCGCTTGCGGCTGGAGCGAGAAACCAAGGTTGCCTTGGCACTCGCCGCGGCCCCGCTGGTCCGCGACGGTGACACCCTCGCATTCGATTCATCAACGACATGCTATTTTCTGGCCCAGCAAATTCTCAACCGCCGCAACCTTGTTGTCATCACTAACGGCATGCGAACCGCCACGTTGTTCATGGAGCAGTCCAATGCCATGGTGCTCATGCCAGGCGGTGCGCTGCGTCGCTCGTCGGGGTCCATGGTTGGGCAGTTTGCCGACGTCCTGGAGGGCCGAGGTCGGATTGGGAAGGGCTTCTTTGGGGTCAAAAGTTTGTCCCCGGAACTTGGTCTGCTGGAACTGTCGTCGGAGGAAGCAGAAGCAAAACGCTATCTGGCCTCCGCATGCGACAAGGTGTACGGACTGTTCAGCTCAACAAAAATTGGTCAGCTCGGCCTGCATTCCTTCGCTCCAGTCAACTCGGTCACAGCGCTCTACACCGACGATAGAGCGTCCGCAAGCTTCGTGGCTGGTTGGCAGTCCCACGGTGTTGAGGTCAATCTGGCATCACAGCAGGAAGGCTGGCGTTCGCCGAGCGCCGACGGGAGCCCGCTTTGAAGGCCACGGTGGTCGCCGCCGTCGATCTGGGTGCTGAGAGCGGCAGGGTGGCGTCCGTCGCCTTTGACGGGAAAACATTGGCCTTGGATGTGGCCCACAGGTTCACCAATTTCCCCCGCTCCGTTGCAGGTATTCTGCGCTGGGACTTCCAACGCCTCAGTGCCGAGGTGTTGCGGGGCCTGATGCTGGTAGGGGCCGCCAACCAAGAGGTGCGTTCAGTGGGCGCCGATGCATGGGGTTTGGACTATGGACTTCTCGATGAGGGCGGCACCCTGATCCAGGACCCCAGCTGCTATCGGGACCAGCGGAACGTGGTGCAGTTTGCCAAAGCGCTGAAAACGGTTGGTGCGCAGCGCATGTACTCGGCGACAGGCACCCAACTCAACGAGATCAATTCGGTGTTTTCCCTCATGGACGACGCCGAGAACCACCCCCAGCGTCTGCAAGCAGCTTCCAGGCTGCTCATGATGCCGGATGTTTTCCATCATCTGCTCAGCGGCAGCACCGTCACTGAGTTCAGTGCCGCATCAACATCGGGCCTTTTCGACATGGAGAAGCGGCAGTGGGCGTGGGACTTCTTGGACGAGCTGGGAATTCCAAGCCAGATGCTTCCTGAAGTGGTGGCTGCTGGCACGGATGTAGGGCCGTTGCGTGCACAGTACCGGACCTTGGGATTGTCGGGCACACGCGTCATCCTGCCACCGGGACATGACACGGCCAGCGCAGTCGTGGCTATTCCGTTCCAGAACACAGACGACGCGTTCATTTCCTCGGGCACCTGGTCCCTTGTCGGCGTCGTGCGTGCCACACCGTTGATCACCGATGCGACGAGGCGGGCAAACCTGACCAACGAAGGAGGTTATGAAGGCGATATCCGACTCCTCAACAATGTGATGGGACTTTGGCTGATCCAGTGCTGCAGGCGGCAGTGGATTTCCGAAGGACATTCAGTGGACTACGCGGATCTGGTGGAGTCAGCGATGCACGAACCAGCGCTGGCCTCGGTGATCAACCCCAACGCCGTGGAATTCCTGGCGCCCGGAGACACTCCCAATAGAATTCGCGACTATTGCCGCAGAAACGGCATTGCAGTGCCTGTGGGCATACCCGCGATGACACGGTGCATCATCGATTCCCTGGCACTGAGCTACCGCCACAGTCTCATGGAAATTGAGACAGCCACAGGCATCTCGTTGAGCGCGATCCATGTTGTTGGCGGCGGGGTCAACAACACAGTGCTCCAGCAAGCCACTGCTGATGCAACAGGGCTGACGGTTCGATGCGGATCCACGGAAGCCACAGCCTTGGGCAATGCAGGAACACAACTGGTCGCCCTAGGCGAACTTTCTGGACTCGAAGATATTCGTGCAGCAGTGAAAAACAGTGTGGTGGAGAAGATCTATGAACCCCGAGGCGACGCCCGCTGGGCGGATGCAGCAGGGAACTTCACCAATCTCGTGCACCGCGACATGGCACGCAGGGGCATTCCCACAAGCTAAACACCAAGCCGACAACGCAGTCGAACAACAATAAGGAGAAACACGTGTACAAGAAATCCAAGCTCACGACGATGGCAGCATTGGCGCTCGCAGGCATGTTGGCCATGAGTGGGTGCACCAGCAAAAACGATGCCGCGGCTCCCGGCTCCGGCGACTCTGCCAGCGCCAAGATCAAGGTGGCATTCGTTCCCAAGCTCGCCGGCATTCCGTACTTCGAAGCCATGAACGCAGGTGGCAAGGCCGCCGCTGCCGACATGGGCAATGTTGAATGGCTGTACCAGGGCCCCACCACGGCGGATGCTGCTGCCCAGGCGGACATCGCCCGTTCATTCATCCAACAAAAAGTGGACTCGTTGATTGTTGCACCCAACGACCCCGATTCGATGGCGCCGCTGCTGAAGGAAGCGGAGACAGCCGGCATCAAGGTTGGCACCTCAGACACTGATGCGCCCAATTCAGTGAGGCAGGTGTTCGTCAACCAGGCATCGGCGGAGGGCATCGGCGAAGCATTGACGGACGCAATCATGGAGCCCATGGGCGGTGCTGGAAAGTACGCGATTGTCTCTTGTGGTGAAACCGCTGAAAACCTTAATGCGTGGATTGCCGTGCAGAAGGCTTACGCGGCCAAGAAGTACCCCAAGGCAGAGCTCGTGTCGGTTGTTTATGCGGGTGAAGACCAGGCGAAGGCAACGTCAATGGCCACCGATTTGATGAATGCCAACCCAGACCTGACGGGCCTCGTTGGTGAGTGCACCTCATCAGCCCCTGGTGTCGCCCAAGCAGTCAAGGACGCGGGAAAGATCGGCAAAGTTTTCACCGTCGGGCTCGGCACCCCCATGTCGATGGCACCTTACCTGAAGGAGGGCTCTTCATCGGCGTCAATCCTGTGGGATGTCAAGGCATTGGGTTACCTGACTGCTTGGGCCGGTGTCCAGCTGGCTGAAGGCAAGCCGTTCGCAGCCACGAACAAGGTTGGCCCCGGACTTGATGCAGTCACCTATGACGAGGCAACCAAGACACTGCTCCTGGGCCCGGCGCTGAAGATCACCCCGACGAATGTGGACAACTACGACTACTAGTCCCCGCAACCTGCCCACGGTTGGCAAGCAAGCCAGCAGGGGGTGCCCGAGGCGCGTGGAACCAGCCAGACGTTGCATCCGACCGTCTGCCGGGGCGTGAACCCCGGCAGACGGTACTTCTTAGAGGAATGACACTGTGGACACTCAGAAGAATTTATCCGGTGACGACCGGCCGCTGCGCCTGAAAATGACCGGCATAGTAAAGAGCTATGGCGCGATTCGTGCCATCAAGAACGCCGACTTGTCGATCAGGCCCGGCACCGTACATGCAATCATCGGTGAAAATGGTGCCGGCAAATCGACACTGATCAAGATTCTTTCCGGCGCCGAGTCCGCCGACGCCGGAACTGTCGAGTTCGACGGCGAAGTGGTCGCCGTCGAATCAACCAACGCGGCGATCGATCTGGGTATCCAGACTGTCTACCAGGAACCGCAGCTCTTTCCGGAGCTGACAGTTGCTGAAAACATCTTCATGGGCAGGGAAATGAAGAAGGCCGGGAGAATCTTCTGGGCTGCGCAGATGAAGCGCGTTGAAGAGCTCTTGACGCTGCTTCAACTGCCGCTTGCCTACGCTTCAACGCCCATTGCCGAACTTTCCATTGCCGAACAGCAACAAGTGTCCATTGCCAAGGCGCTGGTCAACGAGGCCAAGATTCTCATTCTTGATGAACCGTCCGCCATCTTGACCGACTCGGAAATCGAAGTCCTTTTCACTGTCATCAGACGCCTCGCTGCCGAGGGTGTAAGCATCATCTACATTTCCCATCGCCTTGACGAACTGGCCCATATCGCCGATGAAGTGACAGTCATGCGTGACGGTGCAACTATCCAGTCCGGGGTCATCGGCGACTATTCAGTGCGCCAAATGGCAGAGCTGATGGTGGGAGGGATCCTCAATGACAGTCGCAGCGAACGGGTAATCCCCGTCGGCGAACCCAAACTAAAGGTCAGGGGCCTGGCGCACGGAAGCAAGTTCAGCGACGTCAACTTGTCGATCAGAACCGGTGAAATAGTGGGATTGTACGGACTGGTCGGGTCAGGATCGGCCGACATCGCCTCAACGCTTTACGGCATTGAGACCCCGAGCGCAGGTGAGATTTACCTCGACGGACGGCAGATCAAGCCCAAAACACCCTCCGATGCCCAGAAGCTGGGCATCGCCTTGCTGCCAGCCAACCGCAAGGTGCAGGGCATGTTCGCTTTTCAATCAATTGCCTTCAATATTTCTGCGGGCAACTTGGGACACTTCACAAAAGCCGGGGTCCTTATGGACCGGAAGGCTGAAAAGACCACCGCCCTGGACCTGATCAAACGGCTGGCGGTGAAGACGCCCAATGAAGCCATGCCCATCGCGTCGATGTCCGGCGGAAACGCACAAAAAGTGGTCTTGGCCAGGCTGCTTGTAAACCGTCCGGAGGTCCTGGTTCTTTCAGAACCGACACAAGGCGTTGACGTGGGTGCCAAGGAAGAAATCCATCGCATCATTATTGCCCTGGCCGAACAAGGCACCGCGGTCCTGGTTGTCACCTCAGACCTGGCCGAGGTTTTGCGGTTGGCGGACAGGACCATAGTGGTCCGTGGTGGGACCACAACGGTTGAGTTCGGGCCAGGCGCATCCCAAGTTGACCTCTTGTCTGCTGCAGCGGGCCAGACCACGGACCCCACCCAGGAGGGAGAAAAGTAAATGAACGCCAGCATCAAGCTGCCAAGCCCGCGGCGCGGGCAGCTCGCAGAAAGACAGGGCAGAAAAGCGGCCCGAATACTGCCTCTGCCCATAACAGGACAGGAACTGGTCCTGGTGGCGGTGCTCATCGTCCTTTGGGTCGTTTTGGGCATGACGACAAAGTCATTCCTGACTCCCGGGTCCATTCAACCCCTGCTGGCTTCCGTGGCACCCATCGCGCTGGTTGGCGTGGGCATGACGTTTGTCATCATCACAGGTGGCATCGATATTTCGGTTGCGGCCATGCTTATGGTCTGTGCAGTCGTCACCTCAAAAATGCTGGTGGCAACCGGAATGCCCCTGATACCGGCGCTGGTGATCTCCATGATCATCGGCGGGCTGCTTGGCTGCGTCAACGGATTCCTGATCTCCATTGGCCGGGTCCACCCAATCATCATCACGTTCGGCACAGCCAACTTGTTTCAGTTCCTCGGGCTGCGGATCTTTGGCTCGCAGACCGTCAACGGGATCCCGTCCACGTTTGAATTTTTTGGCCGCGGAGAGGCCGGGCGAACAATGGGGGTCCCCCATTCTTTCTTGATCACAGCAATTGTGGCTCTGGCTGCATGGTGGTATTTGCGGCACACTTCAGGCGGGCGCCACCTGTTCGCCATTGGCGGTGATTCAAGCGCCGCACGTCTGGCCGGGGTCCGGGTGCAGCGGCGCACCATCCTCACCTACGTCATTACCGGCCTGCTGGTTGGTGTTGCGGCCTGCTTCACCATGTCCCTGGGAACCTCCACACTCGACCAAAGTGTGGGGACCGGGAGTGAGCTGGCCGTCATTGCAGCCGTCGTAATCGGCGGCACTTCAATCATGGGAGGCCGCGGCTCGGTAGTGGGCACGGTTCTGGGCGCCATTTTGGTGCAAACAGTCACCTCCGGCGTCACACAGCTTGGTTGGCCCACACAGCTGGCCAATCTTTTCGTCGGAATTTTCATCATCATTGCCGTCGGCACTGACTTGGTTCGGCAACGGGCACGGAGGAAGTCATGAGCGTCTCAACCATGTCCCCCAATGCTGTGCAGCGTGAGACTGCACTCAGCAGAACAATCAGGATAGTTGCCACGCAGCGAACACTGCTCCTGGCCGTGCTGCTGGTTATTGCCGTCGGCACCATGTTCACGCTCGACGCCGCCGGGACGCTCAACGGCAGTTACGATTCCGACTATATGGCGGCAGCGCTGATCAACGCCGTGCCGCTTGTCCTGTTGGGTATTGCCGAACTCTTTGTGATCTTGAGCGGACGCGGCGGAATTGACCTGTCAGTGGGCGCAATCGTATCCCTGACAGGGATGATCTTCGGCCTGGCCTACGGAGTCTGGGGCTGGCCCTTGTGGGTGGCAATGATTGCCGCGGTTCTGTTTGGTGCCTTGTGCGGTGCCATCAACGGCTTTCTGGTTGCCTATCTTGGCTTTCCCGCCTTGATTGCCACACTGGCCACGTTTTATGCCTTCAAGTCTTTGGCGCTTGTTGTCAACAACCAGCGACCCATCAGCACGCCGCCTATTCAGGACTTCTACTCCAGCGCACAATCCGTGGAGATCCCCTTGATTGGGCATGATCTGCCCAATATCCCGTTGGGGGTTTTTACCTACCTCATCCCCGTGGCTTTGGTGGCCTGGTTCCTCCTAAACAGGACAACGTTTGGGCGCCGGCAATTCGCCATTGGAACCAATGACGTCGCAGCCCGGTGGTCGGGCATCGATGTCAGACAAAGCCGAATGGGTGCGTACGTGATCGCAGGCGTCATTTCAGGATTGGTTGCTGTTGTCACAGTGGCCCAATTTGCTTCCGCCCGCCCCGACGCCGGAGTGTCCGGCAACGGCATGGCACTGCCTGCCATCACCATCGCAGTGCTCGGTGGGGTTGCAATCACGGGCGGCATTGGCCGCATCTCGGGAATTGTTGTTGCGACACTGTTGATCGTCTGGCTCAATGCTGGGCTGCTGCTGATCTTTACAGGCAACCTGGGGTCCCAGGTGCAGCTGGCCGCGCTGGGCACGATCCTGATCCTGGCAGCCTTGTTGAATGGGCTCACTTCAAGAAAATACGGAGGAACAAAATGAGTGTTTTATGGGACCCGGCCCTGGTGTCGGCCGACCTCGTGGACCTCACTCGTGCGTTGGGGGAACCAAACCGGGATTTGGCCATTCTGGCGGAGGGAAACACCTCTGAACTAATGGCGGATGGCAGGTTGGTGGTTAAAACCTCGGGCTCCAACATGCAGCATGCCACAGCCGAGGACTTTGTGTCGGTTGAAGTTCAGCCGCTGTTGCAGTTGATGCTGGACCCGGAATCCACCCAGAGGGACCTGTCCACGGTCCTGGACGCCGGTGAACATGCAGGCAAGCGCCGCAGGGCCTCCATCGAGACCCTGATTCATGTGGCAGTGCAAGCGATTTCCCCCGTGCGCTTCATCGGGCATTCACACCCCACCGATGTTGTGGCGCTGATGGCAAGCATCCATGCTGAAACCGCCTATGACCATGCCGCATATTCAGATGAAGCTGTCGTTATCGGACAACCTCTCTACGTGCCATACGCCCAGCCGGGAATGGCCCTGGGCAGATTGTTCCATGAGGTCTTGCGCAAGCATGCGCAAAGCGGGCGGGAACTTCCCAGCCTGATCACCCTGGGAAACCACGGAATAGTTGCGCTCGCAGAGACTGCCGACGCCGTGGAGGGAATTTCGGCCATGGCCGTCAAGAGTGCCAGAGTTCGGCTGGGAGCCTATGCGGCAGGTGGAGTCCAGCATATTCCGGACGATTCCGTGGCCAGCTTCTTCGCCCGGGAAGACGTGGTTGAACGCCGTGGCCATCTTGCTGGCCGGGTGGACTAGAAAATGCGTTCCGAGTCCATTGTCCTGGGCATTGACCTGGCCACGGCCAATGCCCGTGTCCTGGCCGTTGGCGTGGACACGGGCCAGATATTTGCCCAAAGCGATGCCCCGCTGGCACTCCCAGTGCGTGCAGCCTCTGCGGGCAGGGGGCAACAAGCCGATTACGCCCAGGTGGTATTTGGGCTGATCAAGTCCGTGACAGCGGCATTGGGGGCGCAGAGCCGGAATATCCGGGCACTGTGCACCACCGGAACCTCCGGAACGATTGTTCCGTGCAACAGCCAAGGAGTCCCCTCCGGAGACGCCTTGATGTACGACGACCAGCGCGCAGCCGACGAGAACCGCGAGATTTCCGCCCAGTCGCCCACGGGCCCCTATGCCGCACTGGCCCGCGCATTGTGGCTGGAGCGCAACGCCCCCGCCGAAAAGTATGTGCACACCCCCGATGTAGTCCACGCCGCACTGGCCGGGGCTCTCCTGGCCAGTGACACCTCCCATGCGCTGAAGTCGGCCATCGATGTGGAAAACGGAAACTGGGACCTTGGCCTGCTGGCACGGTTGTCGCTGCCGGTGGAAAAGATGGGCATGCTGGCGCATCCGGGATCCGTCATAGGTGCGGTGTCCGACAGTGTTGGGCAGCCTTTGGGCCTGCCGGCCGGGGTTGGCATCATTGCGGGCATGACTGACGGCTGCACCGCCCAAATCGGTGCGGGCGCAGTGCATGAGGGCGATATTGTTGGCGTCCTTGGCACGACACTCGTGCTGAAGTCGGTGGCGGCACAAAATGTTTGTTCGGTAGATTTTGTTGTCTACTCTCACAGGGGGCCTAACGGGAGCTACTGGCCCGGGGGCGCATCCAACGTCGGAGCCGGGGCACTGGGCAACCGGTTTGGCACCTCGCCGGAGGCGATTCTTGCCGGGAACCAAATGGCACAACGCCACGGTCCTGCATCCGGTGTCTGTTATCCGCTGACGGGGCTGGGCGAAAGGTTTCCGTTCAAATCGGCAACGGCGAAGTTCTTTGCCACCGGAGGCGATGGCAGCGAAGCAGACAACTACCGAGCCGCCATGGAGGGTGTTGCGTTCGCCGAACGGCTCGGCGTGGAGCGCCTCGAAAAAATGGGTGTGGTCCCCAAGCGATTCCTCGCCACCGGTGGAGGCAGTTCAAGCAGTGTATGGAACACGATCAGGGCAACAACGTTGGGCCGGCCAATCCACCGGCCGCAAACCCACAACAGTGCATTCGGTGCCGCCATGATCGCCGCTTCCGCTGTCACAGCGGAGACGTTGACACAGATCAGCACCCGACTCGTGTCGATCGAGGCGACCTTTGACCCTGACAGTCGACAAACGGCTGCCCTGGAAGAAAACTACCAACGATTCCTGGCGGAGCTCAGAAATCGTGGATATCTGCTCGACAGCGATTGAACAGCCCAGCGTTGAACAATAGTTCCGTCCGTATATGAAGTTTGGAGAATAATGAACACTTTTGGTTGTCATTCGCTTGTCTGGTCAGGGAACTGGACTGAAAGCGCTGCTAGACACGCCATTGAGAGCTCAGCCAATGCAGGCTTCGGACTGGTGGAAATTGCCGCCATCGACCCGGCCGACATTGACATAGACATGACCCGCCGGGTGCTGGAGGAATACGGCATGCAGTCAGCCGTTTCACTGGGACTTGGAGCGGACACGGATGTTTCCAGCGAAGACCCTGACGCTGTGCGCAAAGGACGAGCATTGTTGTCGGACGCCTTGAACATTGTTCGAGGCACCGGCGGCACGATGCTCTGCGGCGTCATTTATTCAAAGCTGGGAAAATACGATGCGCCGGCAACGGAACGAGGACTGGAGAATTCCCGCGAGACCATGGCCTGGCTCGCCGACAAGGCAGCCGAATCCGGGATCAGCCTCGGCATTGAGTTTGCCAACCGTTATGAGACCAATGTAGTCAACACCACCGGGCAGACGTTGGACTTCATTGACTCCATTGGCCGGCACAACGTCTATGCACACCTTGATTCGTACCATATGAACATTGAGGAACGGTCATTTGCGGAGGCGATCCGGCTGGCGGCGTCTGCCGGGAAACTTGGTTACGTCCACGTCGGTGAATCCCATCGGGGGGCCTTGGGGACGGGGAGCATCAATTGGGTGGAGTTCTTCGGTGCGCTCGCTGAAGTCAAATACGACGGCGTCATCACCTTTGAGTCTTTCTCCTCCAAGGTGGTGCATGAGTCCTTGTCCAACTCACTGGCCATATGGCGAAACCTGTGGGTGGACAACGTGGAGCTCGCCACCACAGCACTTGAATTCATGCGCCAGGGCCTCAACGATGCCAGGGCCGGGGCAGGCAGCTAGTCTTCCAGCCACCGTGCCCGAATAACTCGTTGCCAGCAAGGAGGCGCAGGTAAATGACAGTTTTCTATTTGGCCCGCCATGGGGAAACGCTTTGGCATGCCGAGAACCGCTACGCAGGGAGCACTGATGTGTCGATGACTCCGCTCGGCACCGAGCAGTCGGAACGGCTGGGCCGGTGGGCGACAAAGAACAAGCCCGAGGCGGTGTACAGCTCGGACCTGTCCCGCGCCATTGCCACGGCGCAGCCCGCCGTGGCGGGCCTGGGGATTGAGCTGGTGGTCGACGCACGATTGCGTGAAGTTGATTTTGGCCGTGCGGAAGGGCTCACTCGTTCCGAAATGGCACATGCGTTCCCCCAGGAACTGGCGGCGTTCATGGCCAACCCGGGAACGTCGCCGCTGCCGGGAGGGGAATCCGGGAGCTCCGCTGTTGCCCGCGCCCTGGGGGCGTTGGAGGAAATCGCCGGAGCCCGTCCGGACGGCGCAGTCCTGGTTGTCATGCACACCACGCTGATGAGGCTGCTGCTGTGCCACATGATGGGCATCCCCTTGGACAGGTACAGGACGATCTTCCCTGAGGTGATCAATGCTGCTATCACGGAAGTCCGTTTTGACGGCAGGGAGTGGGCGCTGGCGAAGTTCAATTCGCCGTCGGAATGACCCAGGCAGGTCCGCTGCACTGGAAGAAGTCTTTAGCCGGGAAAACCGGCTGGCAGCCGCCGGCCACAACTGAGAAGGAATGTACACATGACTGACATGGCAACGATGCTGGGCCGGCTCGAAGAGCTGGCCATCGAGGTCCCCTCGTGGGCTTACGGCAACTCCGGTACGCGCTTCAAGGTTTTCGGCACGCCGGGGACCCCCCGCACCGTTGAGGAGAAGATCGCCGATGCGGCGCAGGTGCACAAACTCACGGGTCTGGCACACCTCGTTGCGCTTCATATCCCGTGGGACAAGGTCGACGACTACGACGCCCTCAACGCCTACGCCGCCGACCACGGTGTTGGTCTGGGCACTGTCAACTCAAACACCTTCCAGGACGACATCTACAAGTTCGGTTCCCTGACGCACGTGGACGCGGCTGTCCGCCGGCAGGCCATCGACCATCACTTTGAGTGCATCGACGTCATGGACGCCACCGGTTCCCGGGACCTGAAGATCTGGCTCGCCGACGGCACCAACTACCCCGGCCAGGGGGATATTCGCGGCCGCCAGGACCGCCTCGCCGAGTCGCTCCAGGAGATCTACGCCCGCCTCGGCGACAAGCAACGAATGGTATTGGAATACAAGTTCTTCGAGCCAGCTTTTTATCACATGGATGTCCCTGACTGGGGCACCTCATACGCCCAGACCGTCGCCCTCGGCGAGAAGGCGCTTGTCTGCCTCGACACCGGCCACCACGCGCCGGGCACCAACATTGAGTTCATCGTGGCGCAGCTGCTTCGGTTGGGCAAGTTGGGTTCCTTCGACTTCAACTCGCGCTTCTACGCGGATGATGACCTGATTGTCGGTGCGGCTGACCCGTACCAGCTCTTCCGCATCATGTACGAGGTCATCCGCGGCGACGGCCTCGGTGCCGATTCCGGCGTGGCCTTCATGCTTGACCAGTGCCACAACCTCGAGGAAAAGATTCCCGGTCAGATCCGCTCCGTGCTGAACGTACAGGAAATGACGGCCCGTGCGCTCCTCGTGGACCGTGCAGCCCTCACCGAAGCGCAGAACGCCGGCGACGTCCTCGGCGCGAACGACATCTACTCCAGCGCCTTCTACACCGACGTCCGCCCGGTCCTCGCCGAATGGCGCGAATCCCGCGGCCTGCCCGCGGACCCGCTGGCCGCCTTTGCCGTCAGCGGCTACCAAAAGAAAATCAATTCCGAGCGCGTGGGTGGCACCCAGGCCGGATGGGGAGCATAACCATGAGCGACAAGAGCAACAGGGCTGACACAACAAGCACGACGGCGGCGCGCGCCAATGCGCAAAACGGCACCGACACTGTGGCAGATTTGATCGCCCGTTCCAACCGTTTAGGTGCTGACAAGCGCAACACAAACTACGCCGGCGGCAACACTTCCGCCAAGGGCACCGTAACGGATCCCGTGACGGGTGGGCCGGTGGAGTTGATGTGGGTAAAGGGTTCCGGCGGAGACCTCGGCACGCTTAAGGAATCAGGCCTGGCCGTGCTGCGTCTGGACCGCATGCGCGCCCTGGTCAACACCTACCCGGGCGTTGAACGCGAAGATGAAATGGTCGCCGCCTTCGACTACTGCCTGCACGGCAAGGGCGGCGCGGCACCGTCGATCGACACTGCCATGCACGGACTGGTTGACGCCGCCCACGTTGACCACCTGCACCCGGACTCCGGCATCGCCATCGCCACGGCGGCGGACGGCGAGGAACTGACCGCGGCGATCTTCGGCAACAAGGTTGCCTGGGTGCCGTGGCACCGCCCCGGCTTCCAGCTCGGCCTGGACATTGCCGCGATCAAGGACAACAACCCTGACGTGATCGGCACCATCCTGGGCGGCCACGGCATCACCGCCTGGGGCGCCACCAGCGAAGAGGCGGAAGCGAACTCGTTGTGGATCATCGAAACCGCAGAGGCGTACATCCTTGCCAATGGCCGCAAGGACCCGTTCGGTGCGGCACTGCCCGGCTACGGCGCACTGTCCGAGGCTGAACGCCGCGCCAAGGCAGCTGCACTGGCCCCCACAATCCGCGGACTCGCCTCGACGGACAAGGCCGCCGTTGGCCACTTCAACGACGATGCCGCCGTGTTGGACTTCCTTGCTTCGGCCGAGCATGCGCGGCTGGGAGCCCTGGGCACCAGCTGCCCGGATCACTTCCTGCGCACCAAGGTCAAGCCGCTCATTCTGGACCTGCCGGCGGACGCCTCGGTGGAGGATTCCATCGCACGCCTGAAGGAACTCCACACCGAGTACCGCACAGCCTACGCCTCCTACTACGAGCGCAACGCCGTGGCCGATTCGCCCGCCATGCGCGGCGCCGATCCGGCCATCGTTCTGGTGCCGGGCGTGGGCATGTTCTCCTACGGGGCGAACAAGCAGACCGCACGGGTTGCCGGCGAGTTTTACCTCAACGCCATCAACGTCATGCGCGGAGCCGAGTCACTGTCCACGTACGCTCCGATCGACGAGGCGGAGAAGTTCCGCATCGAATACTGGGCGCTGGAAGAAGCCAAGTTGGCCCGCTTGCCCAAGCCCAAGTCGCACGCCACCCGCATCGCCTTGGTGACGGGTGCGGCGTCGGGCATTGGCAAGGCCATCGCCACCAGGCTGGCCGCTGAAGGTGCCTGCATTGTGATCGCCGATTTGAACCTTGAAGCCGCCGAGGCAGTGGCACTGGAACTTGGCGGGCCTGACGTGGCCATTGGCATCCGGGCCGACGTCACTGACGAAGCCGCTGTGCGTGCCGCCGTGGATGTTGCCGTGCTGGCGTTTGGCGGGCTGGATTTGGTGGTCAACAACGCCGGGCTGTCGATCTCCAAGCCGCTGCTGGAAACCACCGAAAAGGACTGGGACCTGCAGCACGACGTCATGGCCAAGGGCTCGTTCCTTGTGTCCAAGGCCGCCGCGAAGGTGCTCATTGAGCAGGACATGGGCGGGGACATCGTTTACATTTCCTCGAAGAACTCCGTGTTCGCCGGACCCAACAACATCGGCTATTCGGCCACGAAGGCGGACCAGGCCCACCAGGTGCGCCTGCTCGCAGCCGAACTGGGCCAATACGGTGTCCGTGTGAACGGCATCAATCCCGACGGCGTGGTCCGCGGCTCCGGCATCTTCGCCGGCGGCTGGGGCGCCAAGCGGGCCGCCGTCTATGGTGTCGACGAAGATAAATTGGGCGAATACTACGCACAGCGCACCCTGCTCAAGCGCGAGGTGCTGCCGGAAAACGTGGCCAACGCCGCCGCCGTTCTCACCAGCGCCGAGCTGTCGCACACCACCGGGCTGCACATCCCCGTCGACGCCGGCGTGGCCGCAGCCTTCCTGCGATGACGTCTGCTCCTGCCGTACATGGTGCGGCATTGTTTGCCGCCGTCGACATTGGCGCGTCCTCCGGACGCGTCATCGTCGGGGGCCTGGATGCTGGCGGGGAAGCGGTGCGCCTGGATGTGGTACACCGCTTCCCCAACGGTGTGGTGGAACAGCAAGGTGAGTTGCATTGGGACTTCGATGCACTCTTCACCGAGGTCATGGCCGGGCTGGCGGCGGCCGCAACGCATGCGGCCACCGTTGGCGGTGCGATCGCCAGCATCGGCATCGACACGTGGGCCGTGGACTACGGGCTTCTCGACGCTGCCGGTGCACTAATTGGGCAGCCGTTCAGCTACCGGGACGCCCGCGGCGCCGCACAGGTGGACCGCGTCCATGGCGTGGTGGGCCCGGCCCGGCTGTATGAAACCACGGGCCTGCAGCACCTCCCGTTCAACACGATCTTCCAGCTGGCCGCCGAGCAGGCTGCCGGAAGGGACCTTGCCGGGCAGCAGGCACTGCTGATCCCCGACCTCATCGCCTTCAAGCTCACGGGCAACCGCCGCACCGAGTCCACGAATGCCTCCACCACTGGCCTGTACGACGCCGTGGCGGGGGAGTGGGCCACCGAATTCCTCGCCGCCCTGGACCTGCCGGCCGGGCTCTTCCCGCCGCTCATTGAGCCAGGGGAAAGCATCGGCACGCTGCTGCCGGAGGTTGCCGCGCAAACAGGGCTTCCCCCAGCCACCCAGGTGGTGGCCGTCGGCTCGCACGACACCGCATCCGCGGTGGCAGCCGTCCCGGCCGCGGGCCCCAACTTTGCCTACATTTCCTCCGGCACCTGGTCACTGGTTGGTCTGGAGCTGGAAGCCCCGGTCCTGACGGAAGCCAGCCGACTGGCGAACTTCACCAATGAGCGCGGCGTGGACGGCACCACCCGCTACCTGCGCAATGTCGGCGGCCTGTGGCTGCTCAGCGAATCGATCCGCACGTGGGAACAGGAAGGGCGCAACGCCGGGTCCTCTGCATCCGGTGCACTCCCGGTTGCGATGTCCCTCCCCGGGCTGCTGGCTGCCGCGGCCGCCGAATCAACCGGAGGACCGCTCATCGACGTGGATTCCGAGGACTTCATTGCCCCCGGAAACATGCCCGAACGCATCCGGGCCGCCGCCAATGCAAGGGGAGGGACGCTGGGAAGCGGGCAGGCCACCGTCGTGCGCTGCATTTTGGACAGCCTTGCCGCGGCCTACGCGCGCACGGTCTCGCAGGCACAGGAGCTCTCCGGACAAAAGGTGGATGTGGTCCACGTCGTGGGCGGCGGATCCCAAAACGAGCTGTTGTGCCAGCTCACCGCCAACGCCACGGGACTGCCCGTGGTGGCCGGACCGGTGGAGGCCACGGCGCTCGGGAACGTCCTGGTCCAGGCGCGGGCGGCTGGGGAGGCGCCACAATCATTGGGGGAACTGCGTGCGGTGGTGGGCGCCAGCAGCTCCAGCGTCTCTTACCAGCCGCTGACCCAACCCGGGCTCTAGCGCCCCACGCCCCGGGGCGCCGTCGATGAATCGTGGTGCCGGAGCTGCCGGCCTTCAAGTCGATCCCTGGCGGGAAGTTTCTGAAACAGCCCTAATAGTTGCCCAGCGGGCAACAATTCGAGCGGCGGAGTCCAATTTGTGTGCATTTGACCAGATTTCGAAGACGAATTTTGGCACTATGGACAACGCAGGCAAGCTAACTCCGTCCTAGGCTGAATCGTCCCCGTGAGACGCATCACGGAAGCCTGCGGCAGCTTTGCTGTGCAAGGGTGCCTCAAGAGGAAGTTTTCCCATGCAAGCTGAACAGCAATTATCGAAGACCCTCAAACCCCGCCACCTGTCCATGATTGCCATTGCCGGAGTCATCGGCGCCGGACTCTTTGTGGGTTCGGGTGCCGCCATTCAGCAGGCCGGTCCCGGGATTTTGGTTGCGTACGCGGCGGCCGGCGTCGTGGTCATCCTGGTGATGCGGATGCTGGGCGAAATGGCAGCGGCGCATCCTGAAACCGGGTCCTTTTCCACCTACGCGGACAAGGCACTGGGACGGTGGGCCGGATTTAGCATTGGCTGGCTGTATGCCTGGTTCTGGATCATCGTGCTTGGTGTTGAGGCCACGGCCGGAGCAGCCATTATGCACCGGTGGCTGCCGGAAGTTGAGCAGTGGCAATGGGCGCTGATCCTGATGGTGTTGCTGACGCTGACCAACGTGGCCTCCGTGAAGTCCTACGGTGAATTTGAATTTTGGTTCGCCTCCGTCAAGGTGGCCGCCATCATTGTTTTCCTCCTGTTGGGTGTCGTTGCTATCCTCGGGTTCTTGCCCGGGGTTGACGCGCCGGGACTTTCAAACCTCACCGGCAACGGTGGCTTCTTCCCGAGCGGTCCAGGTGCCGTCCTGGCGGGTGTCTTGGTGGTTGTGTTTTCCTTCTTTGGTGCTGAGATCGCCACAATTGCCGCCGGCGAGTCCGAGAACCCCGTGGATGCGGTGAAGAAGGCAGTGAAGTCCACGGTGTGGAGAATCTTGATTTTCTACATTGGCTCCGTTGCAATCGTCGTGACGTTGCTGCCGTGGAACGATGCCTCGGTGGCCAAGAGCCCCTACGTGGCGGTTATTGAGCTGTTTGGTATTCCCGGTGCCGGCACCATCATGGACGTTGTTGTCCTGACCTCCGTGCTTTCCTGCCTGAACTCCGGACTGTACACAGCCAGCCGCATGCTTTTCTCCCTGTCCACCCGGGGAGACGCGCCCAAGTCCTGGCGGAAGATCTCCAAACGCGGTGTCCCCGTCAGCGCCGTTCTCGCATCCACCGTGGTGGGCTTCGTGACAGTGGGCCTGAACTACTTGGCCCCGGACACAGTGTTCTTGTTCATGGTCAACACCTCGGGAGCCATCGCCTTGTTCGTGTGGCTCGTGATTGCCCTTTCGCAGTTGATTTTGCGACGCCGGATGGGCGCCGCGGCGAAAGAACTCGAGTTGAAAATGTGGCTCTTCCCGTACCTGACCTGGCTCTCCATTATCGCAATCGCGGCCTTGATCATCGGCATGGTGATTGTGCCCCAGACCCGGGAAGCGTTGCTGTTGTCGGTGGGGTTGGCGGCCGTGGTCGTGGCGATCGGCGTCGTCCGATACCGCAACAAAGACGCCAACCAGGCTGCCGCCGTCGAGCTTGGGGACGAGCTCATTGATGACGTTGACGCCCGCCCGTAGGGAAAGACAGGGCGCGCTTTTCGCGGCTCCAGCAATCATGGATACGCTGGGGCTGGAGCTGGTGCGAAAAGCGGCCGGCCAACGTGCGAGGAGTGTGAATCGTGGTCAGTGCAAAGGCGCCTGAACATGTGGTTGTTGTTGGTGCGGGAATCATTGGCTTGTCCACCGCCTGGTATTTACAGGAACAGGGAATCAAGGTCACGGTGGTTGACCGTGGCGAGGTGGCTTCGGGCTCATCGTGGGGCAACGCCGGCTGGCTCACCCCGGCCCTGACGCTTCCGTTGAGTGAGCCTTCGGTGTTGACGTACGGGCTCAAGGCCATGCTGGACCCGGCCTCCCCGTTGTACATCCCGGCTTCCACCGATCCGGCCCTGCTGAAGTTCCTGCTGGGCTTTGCCCGGAACTGCACCCCCGGCAAGTGGCGGGCGGCCATGGCCATTTTTGCGGAAATAGGCCACACCGGCATCGACGCCTTCGACGAAATCGCCGCAGGGACACCGCCGCTTGCCGAAATCGCCAGCCCGGCAGACCCCTTCCTGACGGGATTCGCTTCGCTCAAGGACCGCGACGCCCTGGTCAAGGAGTTCCACGTCATTCGGGAAACCGGCGGCCAGGTCGACTTCAACCTCATGTCCGGGGAGGAAATCCGTGCGCTCGAGCCCACGCTGGGCACTGGCGTCGTTGCCGGACTGGAGATCCGCAACCAAAAGTTCATCAACCCGCCGGCGTTCATGCGATCGCTGGCGGATGCCGTGGTTGCCCGCGGCGCCACCCTGACCACCGCGTTTACCGTGTTCGACGTGCGTGACACTGGCAGCGGCGTGGACGTGATCGGATCGGAGGGCCGCCTGATCAAGGCCGACGCCGTCGTCCTCGCCACGGGTGCCTGGCTGGGGACGCTGGCGCGCAAGTTCGGTGTCAAGCGGGTGGTCCAGGCCGGCCGCGGCTACAGCTTCACGGTCGTCCCCGAAGCCATGCCCAGCCACCCCATCTACTTCCCGGCGCAACGCGTTGCCTGCACGCCGCTGGGGGACAGGCTCAGGGTGGCCGGCATGATGGAGTTCCGCAACGCCGATGCCCCGCTGGACCCGCGCCGCATCAAGGCCATTGTGGATGCAGCCTCGCCCATGTTCACGGGCATCAACTGGGAGGATCGTGCGGAGGAATGGGTGGGGTCGAGGCCCTGCACCACCGACGGCTTCCCGCTGGTCGGCGCCACCCGTTCCCCGCGCGTCCACGTTGCAGGCGGCCACGGCATGTGGGGGATTGCGCTGGGCCCGCTGACAGGCAAGATGGTTGCCGCGGAACTGACGGGCGGCACCCCGCCGGCCAGCATGCGCCACTTCAACCCGCTGCGTTAGTCCCCGGCGGCTCCCACGCCTCGTTCCTCGGCGCGGGGCCCTCGCCGTCGTGGGCCCACCCAGTCCCTCCCAATGTCCAGCCGCTGGGCGATTCTGGACATTGGGGCCCGGGGGCTTGTGGGCCCATCCAGCGACTTCCCAGCCTCGTTCCTCGGCGCGGGGCCCGCCCCTGCGAACCGCGGCCACGGCTGAGCCACAGTGCTCCGACGCTGGCCGTTAAATACCTGGCCGATCGGTCCGCGACGCCACAAAACCACAAGTGGGACGTAGGATGTCCCTAAGGATTGTGTGCCCGGGTGCCGGGCCTGACTGAAACGGAAACTGACCATGCCGCTTTTCGACCTGCCCGTTGACCAGCTCCGCGCCTATTCATCAGCCGCCGCCGAGCCTGCCGATTTTGACAGCTTCTGGGATGCCACAATCACCGAGGCCCGCGAACATCCCCTTGCACCAAGCTTCACCCCGGTCGAAAACCTGCTCACAGTCATCGACAGCTTTGACGTGGCCTTCAACGGTTTCGGCGGCGCCCCGATCAAGGGCTGGCTGCACCTCCCCGCAAATCGCCCAAAAGGCGAAAAACTGCCCGCCGTGGTCCAGTACATCGGCTACTCAGGGGGCCGCGGACTGGTCCAGCAGGACACATCCTGGGCGCAGGCAGGCTACGCGCACTTCATCATGGACACCCGCGGCCAGGGTTTTGGCGGGATCCTCGGCGACACCCCGGATCCGCACCCGTCGGCCGGAGACGTCGCCTACCCCGGGCTCATGACCCGCGGCATCGACTCCCGGGACGGCTACTACTACCGCCGCGTCTACGTCGACGCCTTCCGAGCCATTGAAGCGGTCCAATCCCACGCGGAAATCGACGAAAACAAGGTCATTCTCGCGGGCATCAGCCAGGGCGGCGGATTGGCCATCGCTGCGGCCGGGATCGCCGCGGGCAGGCTCAACGGCGTCGTCGGCGTCCTGCCCGACGTGCCCTTCCTGCAGGACTTCCCCCGCGCCATTGACCTCGCGGTGCGCGGGCCATACCCGGAAATCTCGGCGTTTCTCAAGCGCCACAGGGGCGGCTACGACGCCATGCTGGCGGTGCTCAACTATTACGACGGCGTGCACTTCGCCAGCCGCTGCACGGCCCCCGCGCTGTACTCGTCGGCCGGAATGGACGATGTCTGCCCGGCCTCAACCGTGTACGCGTCCTTCAACAACTACGGGGCGGCAGCCTCCTTGCAGCCCGCAAAAGACATGGAATTCTACCGTTTCAACAACCACGAGGGCGGCCAGGAGCACCACTGGCTCCGGCAACTTCATTACGTGGCCGATTTGCTGGCCGGATAATTTCGGGAGTATGGTTTGGGCATGACAAACCGTTGGTATGCGTATTTTTCGTTGGCTCTGGAGGGGCCCGCGTCTAACTGACACGCATCCAACCACCTTCAGAGCCAACAGGACAGAGAATTCATTCTCTGTCCTTCGCCATTTTCCGGCGGGCTCCGAAGAGGAGGCTCGCTGCCAGCCACCAGCAAAGGAATTTTTCCCATGAGTCTCACAGCAGCCACCGAAACCCCCGGCGCAGCACCCGCAAGGCCGCAGTCCACAACCAACCTGCGCGTCAGCCAGTTCACCGAGCTGCCGACTCCTGCCCAGCTGTCCGCAAAGCTGCCGCTGGACGCACACACAAGCAACGTCGTCGAACGCGGCCGTGACCAGGTCCGCGCCATCATGGACGGCCTCGACGACAGGCTCCTCGTGGTGGTGGGCCCGTGCTCCATTCATGATCCCAAGGCCGGGCTGGAATACGCCCGCCGGCTGGCCGAAACCGCCAAGGCCCATGAAGAGGACCTGCTGATCGTGATGCGCGCGTACTTCGAAAAGCCGCGCACCACGGTGGGCTGGAAGGGCCTGATCAACGATCCCAACCTGGACGGCAGCCACGACGTGGCCAAGGGCCTGGAAATGGCGCGTGAATTCCTGCTCCAGGTTGCGGAGCTCGGCCTGCCCACCGGCACCGAATTCCTGGAGCCGATCAGCCCGCAGTACACGGCCGACCTGATCACCTGGGGCGCCATCGGGGCCCGCACCACCGAGAGCCAGATCCACCGCCAGCTCAGCTCGGGCCTGTCCATGCCGATCGGCTTCAAGAACGGCACCGACGGTGAGCTGCAGGTTGCACTCGATGCGTGCAACGCTGCCAGCGCCCCGCAGTCGTTCCTCGGGATCGACGGCGACGGCCGCGCCTCGCTCGTGAGCACCTCCGGCAACCAGGACACCCACATGATCCTGCGCGGCGGCCGCAGGGGCCCGAACTACAAGGCCGCAGATGTGGCGGAGGCGTCCGAAAAGGCCGCCGCCGCATCCGTCAACCCCCGGTTGATCGTGGATGCCAGCCACGCCAACTCGGGCAAGAGCCACCACCGCCAGGCCGAGGTTGCCCTGGAAATCGGTGCCCAGCTGGAAGCCGGAGATGCTTCGGCGCACACCATCGCAGGCGTCATGCTGGAGAGCTTCCTCGTGGGCGGCGCGCAGAACCTCGACGTCGAAAAGGTTGCCGCCGGCGACGCCAGCCTGACGTACGGGCAGTCCGTCACGGACGCCTGCATGGATTGGGACGTGACGGCCGATGTCCTGGCCAACCTCGCCCGCAGCTCCCGCGCCCGCCGCACCGCATAGCCCGCAGCGTTTCGCCACGCGCAGAAGTGGGCACCAGTGGCGCGCATGAGTCCATGAATCGGCGCCCGGAAACCGGGTTGTGAAGAAACAACTTTCACATAAGCACCATCTGCACCTAGAGTTGGCGTACGAGCAGAAGGTGCCGTAAGCCCGCACCTGGATCTTTTCTAATGAAAAATGGATACCGAGGACAGCGATGACGCAGGAGCAAAATTTCTCCGATGTGAACTTCTTGACGGTTCAGGAAGTGGCCGAGCTCATGCGCGTGTCCAAAATGACCGTCTACCGCATGGTTCATGCCGGAGAGCTGCCCGCCGTGCGTTTTGGCCGGTCATATCGGGTGCCTGCCAACGCCGTCGAAAGCTACCTGCGCTCTGCCGTGGTGGATGGCACAGAGACGCATGGACCCTCCAGTTCGGCGCATACAGGGTAAAGGCGGTACCCTAGGAAAGATCCATTTTCGGCTTTGACCGATTCCTGCGATCGGTCAACCTAATCGTTTACGGCCTCATCCGAGGTTGTTCTATGCAGTTTGTGAGGAACTTTCATGGGTTCAGTAGTTAAGAAGCGCCGCAAGCGGATGTCCAAGAAGAAGCACCGTAAGCAGCTTCGCAAGACGCGTCACCAGCGTCGCAACAAGAAGTAAAGCTTTTTCTTCGCAAAAATACCCGTTCACCGTAGAGGTGTGCGGGTGTTTTTTTATGCCCAGGCACGACGGCGGGTCGTGCCGCGGGTGCCCCGCCCGCCGGCGCTGTGGCTGGTTAGCGCTTCCGCACCATGGCGATGCCCTTCCACAGCCCATAGACCACGCCGGCACCCGTGGCGGCTTTCAGGCCCAGGGTGGCGGCGCGGCGCCCCGAACGGAAATCGTAGATGGGCCAATTGTTTTCCCGTGCATGCTTGCGCAACTTGGCGTCCGGGTTGATGGCCACCGGATTGCCCACAGTTGTCAGCAGCGGGATGTCGTTGTAGGAATCGCTGTAGGCCCAGCTGCGTGAAAGATCCAGGCCTTCCCTGTCGGCCAGCTCGCGAACTGCACGGCCCTTGGCCGCCCCGTGCAGGATCTCGCCCACCAACCGGCCGGTGTAGACGCCGTCTTCAATCTCGGCAACGGTGCCCAGGGCGCCTGTGAGGTTGAGGCGGGCGGCAATGACCCCTGCCACTTCCACCGGGGTTGCCGTCACCAGCCACACCTGGCGGCCGGATTTAAGGTGCTCCTGTGTCAGCGCCTTGGTGCCGGGCCAGATCTTGGACTCAATCATCTCGTCGTAGACTTCTTCGCCAAGATCGCGGACAAAATCCGCGCTGATCCCGGCGGCAATTTTTTGTGCCGAGTCCTGGACCGAGTGCACATCGTTCATGTTCTCGCCGCGCATGATGAACTTGGTTTGCTTCCACGCGAAGCCCGCAACATCCTGCAGCGTAAAAGCGTGCTTTTGATACATTTTCCGGGCCACATGGAACAAGCTGGCACCCTTCATCAACGTGTTGTCCACATCGAAGAAGGCAGCCTCACCCTGGTACTGCTCAGTGGTCGAGGCGGCCTCGGCACTGTTGGTAGTCACGTCGGGCATGGGACGAGTCTAGTCAATCCAGCCACTGCCTGCCCGTTCCGCCACCTGCCGCAGCGGTTAACTGTGGTGAAACTTTCATTTGCCGTGCGGTGGCCTCGCCGGTTCGAAGCCCCGAGCGCCTCTGCCGCCGACGCGACACCTGGGCATGCGTCACCTGGCGCTGACACTCGGTACCGTTGTAGTCATGGAACCTGCTGCCAACGACCCGGCCAAGCGCACCACCACCGCACCTGCCGCCACTGCCCCAAGCCCTGTCAGCGGCGCCGACGGGCCCAAAGCGGTGGCCCGCGAGCCGCTGCTGGAGCTCGTCACCAGGGCCGGCTGCCACCTGTGCGACGACGCACGGGCCGTCGTCGTCGAAGTGGCAGGGGAACTGGGCGTGCCCTGGGCCGAGGTGTCCATTGATGGCGACCCCGAGCTGACAGCACGCTTCGGTGAGGAAGTGCCTGTCGTGCTTGTTGACGGCGTCCAGCGGGACTTTTGGCATATCGATCCGAACCGCCTGCGCAGCATTCTCAGCCGTGCTCTGGCCGGATAGCGGAGGCCGACAGCGCGTAAGGCGTCGCACCCCGCTGCCATACCCGTGCCCGGGCAGGCGGCGGCAGGACAAACACGGGTTCCTGCTTTTGGCTATGGACGGGCCACGTCATACAGTGGTTGCAGGCCGCTGCGGACCTGGCTGACACATGTTCAGCATCTGGGCGCGGCCACAGTTTGAGAATTTGGAGTGAAGCCTTGACCTCAGCGCAGACCCCGGATGAGCCGACGGCGGAGCCGGCGCGGAGACTGCCGCCTGCAACGGTCTCCCGCCTGACACTGTACCTTCGCACGCTCAACGCCCTGCTGGCCGAGGGTGCCGAGAGCGTGTCATCCGAGGCGCTTGCCGAATCGGCTGGAGTTGGCTCGGCAAATGTCCGTAAAGACCTCTCCTACCTTGGCTCTTACGGGACCCGCGGCGTTGGGTATGACGTGGCGAACTTGAGCCGCAAAATTGCCCAGGCACTCGGGCTGACCAACGAATGGCGTGTAGCCATTGTTGGTGCCGGAAACCTGGGCCGGGCACTGGCCCGATACGCCGGATTTGAATCACGGGGCTTTGACGTCGTGGCCCTGCTTGACTCCGACCAGATGATTATCGGCAACGAAATTGGCTGGCTGCGCGTCAGTGACGCCGCAAACCTGGAAAACGTGGTCAAGTCCGCCCGGGTCAACATGGTTGTCCTGGCCCTGCCCGCATCCGTGGCCCAGGCTGTTTGTGACAGGGTGGTGGCGGCAGGCGTCCGCAGCATACTGAGCTTCGCCCCAGTGGCCCTGACAGTGCCGGAGCATGTAAACCTGCGCAAGGTGGACATGGCCACTGAACTGCAAATATTGGCCTATCACGCTCAACGCCTGCAGGAGCCCCGGCTGGAACCGGACAGCCTGGAGCAGGACGGCCTGGAACCGGGCAGCCTGGAGCAGGACGGGCCCGGAGCCTAGCCGGAGGCCGGGGGAGCTTGGCCCAGCATCAAGGCCTGCAGCTCAGCGCTTCAGGGCCCCGCGTCGTGCCTTGTGCGCCAGGAAGAACTCCTTGGCGGGGGACCTGAACAACATGAACACGGCAACCAGCCCCAAAACTATGCGGGCGCCGGAATAAAACGAATACGATCCGCCTTCCGGCACCAGCGCAATCGAGATGATGGCAAGGACAAGGGCAGTGATCCGGGCCCAGTTCCTCCCGCGGCGCAGCTTGGCGGCAATCCAAAAGTATCCGGCGACGCAGACGGCTTGAATGACTGCCATCATCGCCGCCACCGTGGTGAACAGTTGTTGTTCGGTGACGGCGGCAGCAGCTTCCGGATTGGTGGCCATTGCCTGCCCGACTGTCGAGCGCAGCAGTTCCTGACCGGCAGGAGTTGTCATGGCGAACGCCCAGATAATGAGGGCAATAAGCTGCAGGACTCCGGCTGCCATGATCAGCCTGGTGGCCAGCACCACCCTGTTGGGCGGTGCCAAAGGAGCTCCGGGATCGGCAGGCAGGCCGGGCTGCCGGCCCTGGAAGCCGGGATACGACGGAGCCGGCGGCAAGGCAGACGGCGGCGTGTTGCCCTTCTGCGCATCCTTCACGTCCTGGGGCGGTTCCCAGCCAGCGGGCGCGTACTGCCCATAGCGTGGCACGCCTGGGGCGATCTCGCCGTAGCTGCCCGGGCGGGTGGTGGGGTGCTCTTGGGGTTCTTCACCGGGGGTGGTCATGACAGCTGCTCTTTCAATGTGGCCGAGTTTGGCTTGGCCGAGTTCAGTGTTGCCGGGTGCTTGGCCGGTGGCGCTGGCCAAGCGGGTGCGCCGGCCGTCGGACAGAAATGGAAAAAGGCCGCGGCAGGGTTTAATACAAACCCTACGCGACCTCTCCCGGCACAACCACCTGCCCCACTGCTTGAGAGCGGCACAGCGTCAAAACTGTGAACTGAAGCTACTGGCTGACGCCCCTCTTTCGGGAATTGAGCCAGTTGGTGGATTCCGGCAGCCACATCAACACGGCGGCCACAACGCTCAACAAGCCGCTGCCGCCATTGCTGGTTATGAGCAGCACGATGCTGATCAGGGCTATGGCCGACAGCGCCAACCGGGCCCACTGCATGCCTTCCTTGAGCTTCATGGCGCAAACAACGATCGCAGCGATCAACACCAGGGAAATGATGGAGACCACAAGACCCCGGACACCTGAGCCGCGGAAGTATGGCGAGCTTAAGAGGAAGAGGGAACCGATGAAGGCGAAAAATGTGAAGAAGAGCCAGATCGCCGCTGTCACCAGCCAGATGATGTACGAGATCTTCAGCAGCTGGGGCAGGCCGTCCATTTTGAACATTCCGGAGAAGCCGCCGACCGGCATGACATCCTGCACCGACCGGGGCATGTCCTTGGGCAGCTCAAAATTGGAGCCGCCGGATTGCGGCCCGCCGGGCTGCTGATAGCCGGGCTGCTGGTACTGCTGCCCGCCTGGAGCCTGTCCGCCGGGCTGTTGGTAGCCGGGCTGTTGGTAGCCGGGAGGCGGTTGTGCGGCGCCGCCTTGATTGCCGGCGCCGTGGATTGGGGGAGCATTAGGATCGGGCTGGGAACCATAACCGGGAGGCGATGGCTGCGAGCCGGGCTGCTCGGGACCTGGGAACTCATTCGGTGTGCTCATAGGAAGAACCCTAGTCTTGGGAAGAACGGTTGTATAGGTGTGCAAAATGGCAGCAAAATGCCGGTCCGCACAGTGTGCGGACCGGCATTGAAACCCTTCAGTGATGAATGATCAATGCGTTGGGGGAAACGCTATGCTGCCTTGACGAAAGCCACATCGAGGGTGATGGTGACCTTGTCGGAAACGAGCACGCCGCCGGCTTCCAGGGCTGCGTTCCAAGTCAGGCCGAATTCCTTGCGGCTGATGACGGTCTTGGCTTCGAATCCTGCGCGGGTGGCGCCGAACGGGTCAACTGCGACGCCGTTGAACTCGCCCTTGAAGGTGACGGTCTTGGCGATGCCGCGGATGGTCAGCTCACCTGTCAGTTCGAAGTCCTCAGCGTCGCCTGACACTGCGGTGGAAACGAACGTCAGGGTGGGGTACGTTTCGACGTCAAGGAAGTCGGCGCCCTTGACGTGGCCGTCGCGGCCTTCGTCGCCTGAGTTGAAGCTGGCGGCCTGGATGGTGGCGGTGATGGAGGAATCGGCCAGGGTTTCGCCAAGAGTCAAGGCGCCTTCGAGGAGGGCGAACTTTCCGCGGACCTTGGAGATGCCTGCGTGGCGGACAACGAAGCCAACCTCTGAGTGTGAGATGTCCAGGTTCCAGATGCCCTGTGAGAGGCCTGAGGATTCAACGTTTGTTACTGGCATGTGGAGCTCCTTGATTTTGTTCTGTACACAAAAGCGGGGTCGCCGTTGTGGTGATCCTTCACATGGCATAAGCATGCGTTTGTATCTATTATTCCCGTGTTCCAAAAAAACTTTACCCGCCACGGATTAACCCCTAACCAACTAACTTTGAGAAACTGGGAAACATGTCCCGAGTAACTGTTCATCTTCTGCGCCACGGCGAGGTCTTCAACCCCGATGGCGTGCTCTACGGCCGGCTCCCCGAATTTCACCTCTCCGAGCGCGGCCGCGACATGGCGGTGATGGTTGCCGAGCACTTTGCCGCCCTGAAGAACGACGGCGGCGCACCGGTTTACCTTGTCGCCTCACCTCTCACCCGGGCCCAGGAAACGGCGCAGCCCACGGCCGAGGCGCTCGGCCTTGAAATCGTGACCGACCCGCGCATCATCGAGGCGGAGAACCACTTCGAGGGCCTCGTCATGAGCAAGGCCGAGTTGCGCAAACCCAAGCACTGGCCCCACTTCGTGAATCCGTTCCGGCCCTCCTGGGGCGAAGCATACGAAGCCCAGGCCGAACGCATGCTTGAAGCGGCGCGGGATGCCCGCCGTCGTGCCTTCGAGATTGGCGGCGACGGGGCCCAGGCCATCATGGTCAGCCACCAGCTGCCCATCTGGTCCACGCGGCGCAGTGCCGAGGGCAAGCGGCTGTGGCACGACCCCCGAAACCGGGAGTGCACCCTGGCCTCGCTGACCTCATTGACGTTCGACGGCGACGACGTTGTGGACGTCGTGTACAGCGAACCCGCCGCCGTGCTGCTTCCCGGTGCGGCGACCACCCCGGGCGCCTAGTCCCCGGGCTTCACACACAGCTGACAATCAGCTTTTCGACGTAGCGTAGAACATAATGCCATTTCTGCGCCTGCGCCGTGGCTTCCCAATCAACGAAAGACTTGCGCCGTGACTTCCTCGATGAGCCGTAGATCGCTTTTGGCCGCTGGCGGCGCAGCCCTGACTGTGGCCTTGGCCGCCTGCACCAGCGAAGACCCCCTGGCCAAGCAGGCCAATGCCGGCGACAACAAGAACTACATTGCCGGCGACGGCTCCGTGACTGAATACGGCGCCTCCGAGCGCAAGGAGCCCGTCGCCTTCACCGGCACACTTTTTGACGGCGAAAAGGTTGACGCGGCCGACTTCCCCGGCCAGGTCACGGTGCTGAACTTTTGGTACGCGGCCTGCGCTCCCTGCCGGGTTGAGGCCCCTGACCTGCAGGCGCTCCACACCGACTTCAAGCCCCAGGGCGTGGAGTTCATTGGTGTGAACATCCGTGATGAAAAGGCCACGGCGGAGGCCTTCGAGCGTAATTTCAAGCTCAGCTACCCGAGCATGATGGACAAGGACGGCGGCGTGCTGCTGGCGCTGACCAAGTTTGTGCCGCCCAGCTCCGTCCCGACCACGCTGGTGCTGGACAAGAAGGGCCGCGTCTCGGCGCGCATTCTTGGCGTGGCCGAGAAGGGCACCTTGAAAGCCTTGATCTCCACCGCGCTGGCGGAAAACTAGCGGCCTCCCCACCACCATGAACAATCCCTTTGCCGAAGTCATCAACAGCGGTTCCATTTGGCTGGCCATGCCCGTTGCCCTGCTGGCCGGACTGGTTTCCTTCCTGTCGCCCTGTGTGCTGCCTCTCGTTCCCGGATATCTGGGTTATGTGAGCGGGTTGACAGGGGCCGACCTGGAAAACCAGCGCCGCGGGCGGATGCTCGTCGGGATTGGCTTGTTCGTGCTGGGCTTTTCAGTTGTTTTTGTGCTCATTGGCGCCATTTTCGGCCAGCTGGGTGCGTGGCTGATGGGCCCCGACGCCGCCTGGGTCACCCAGGTGCTGGGCGCCGTCGTGATTCTCATGGGCGTGGTGTTCCTGGGCGGGATGAGCTGGTTCCAGGGCGAAGCCAAGATTCATGCGAAGCCGCCGGCCGGACTGTGGGGAGCGCCCATTTTGGGCGTAACCTTTGGACTGGGCTGGGCGCCGTGCATCGGTCCCACGCTCAGCGCGGTGTTGGCTTTGTCGTACTTCGACGGAAGCACGGCCGCCAAGGGTGCGTTCCTGACGTTTATTTACTGTTTGGGGCTGGGACTGCCGTTCCTACTGATTGCCCTGGGTGTGCGCCGCGGGCTGGGTGCCCTGGCATTCTTCCGCAGGCACCGCCGCGGACTGCAGTACTTTGGCGGCGGCATGTTGATAGTCCTGGGCCTGTTGATGGTTTCGGGGCTGTGGGGCACCTGGATCAACGAACTGCAATTTTGGTTTGCCGATGAAGTGAGATTGCCAATCTAATGAAAGAAACAGTGGTGAAGAGGCAGTGGTGAAAGAACCCAAGAGCAAGGCGCCGAAGGAAGCTGGCGGCGAGGTGGCCCTGCCGCGGCTCGGTTTCCTCGGCATGCTGCGCTGGGCCTGGCGGCAGCTGACAAGCATGCGCACGGCCTTGTTCCTGCTGCTGATGCTTGCCGTGGCGGCGGTGCCCGGCTCCCTGTTCCCGCAGCGGCCGTCGTCCCCGGCTGAAGTGACCCAATACCTGACAGACAATCCGGTTTCCGGTCCCATCATGGACTGGTTCAAGCTCTTCGACGTGTACTCCTCCCCGTGGTTCGCCGCCATCTACCTGCTGTTGTTCACATCCCTGGTCGGCTGTGTGCTGCCGCGTGCGAAGATCCACTGGAAGGCCATGCGCTCGGCGCCGCCGCGCACGCCCAAACGGCTCTCCCGGCTGGCGGAATACGGGACCGTGGAAATCCCTGCCGACAGCGGCATCGACGCCGCGACGGCCGTCAAGGATGCCGCGGAGGTCTTGAAGGCCCGCCGCTACCGTGTGGATGTGCGTGACCTCGACACCGACAGGCCCTCGGTAGGTGCCGAGGTTGGCTTCCTGAAGGAAGTGGGCAACCTGATCTTCCACACGGCCATGATCGGCGTCCTGGTGGCCATCGCCTTCAGCGGCCTCTTTGGCTACAGCGGGCAGCGTGTGCTGGTGGAAGGCGACACCTTTGTCAACACCCTGACCGGGTATGACACGTTCACCCCCGGAGCCAACTTCGGCGAGGACAGGCTGAGCCCCTACTCGGTGCAGCTTGACCGGCTGGTGGTCAAATATGACCGCTCCACGGAGGCGCACTACGGACAGCCGCTGGACTTCAACGCCACGTTGGGCGTCAAGGACAAGCCCGGCGCCGAAGCTGAAACCAAGACGCTCAAGGTCAACGAGCCGGTGGCTGTCGGTGGAACCAACGTGTACCTGGTCGGCAACGGTTACGCCCCCGTCGTCACCATCAAGGACGGCGAGGGCAAGGTCGCCTTCCAGGGCCCTGTCATCACCATCCCCACCGACGGCGCCTACACCTCCTTGATGGTGATCAAGGTTCCCGACGCAAAGCCCGAACAGCTAGGGTTCGTGGGCTTCTTCCTGCCCACGGCACTCGTCGATGAAAAGGGTGTGGCTTTTGGTTCGGACCCCGATCCGTTCAACCCGCAGCTGAACCTGAACGCCTACACGGGCGACCTTGGCCTGGACAGCGGCGTGCCGCGCAATGTTTACACCCTCGACACCTCGAAACTCACCGAGATCAACTCCCGCAATGTTGACGCCGGCGGCATTACGCTCGTACCGGGCCAGAGCTACACACTGCCGGAAGGCAACGGCAGCATCAGCTTCGACGGCATCAAGCGCTTTGCCGCACTGGACATCAGGCATGACCCGGGCCAGGTCTATGTCCTTGTTTTTGCACTCTTGGCCCTGGCCGGGCTCATGGCCTCCTTGTTCATGAGCCGCCGCCGTGTCTGGGTCCGGACGGGCAACCACCCGGACGGTCGCACCATGGTGGAATTTGGCCTGCTCGCCCGCGGTGAAGACCACCGCCTGGCGGCCGAATACGCTGCCATCAACAAGGCCCTGCATGCCAAATGGCTGGTGCCCCTTGATTCCACGGGGCAAAATGGTGAGCAGGCACAATCGACAACAGACAACTCCGCGCAAAGCGTGGCCGCGGCAAGTAAGGACCAGTAATGCCAGATATCAATGAAGGCTTTGCCCAGCTTAGCGAGCAGCTCATGCTGGTTGCCGGATTGGCGTATGCGGTGGCATTTTGTGCCTATGCCTGGGACCTGGTGACTTTCAACCAGATGATCAAAAAGGGTCTGGCAAGCGAGGCCGCCGCAGGCCACCTGTCCGGCGAGGCCGCCGAAAACAAGGAAGCCGCACTGGCCGGAGCGGGCGCCCGCGGCACCGCGGGCCAAGGCCTCGGGGCGGGTCCGCAGGACCGCGGCGTCCGTCCCACCAGCAAAACCCATGCGGGGTCCGACGGCGTGACAGCCGGGGACTCCATGCGGTACGGCAAGGAACGGCGCGTCGTGGCCAGGGTGGCTGTGGCGCTGACCGTTGTGGCCGCCGTCGTCCAGGGTTTTGCCGTGCTCTTCCGCGGTCTGGCGGCAGGTCGCGTGCCGTGGGGCAACATGTATGAGTTCTGCACCACCGGCAGTTTTGCCGTTGCCATTGTGTTCCTGCTCGTGCTGACCCGCCGCGACCTGCGCTTCCTTGGCACCTTTGTGATCGGCCTGGTGCTGCTCATGGTGGTGGCGGCTTCTGTGGCGTTCTGGACTCCGGTGGGCCACCTGGTGCCCGCACTACAGAGCTACTGGCTGGTCATTCACGTGTCCATCGCCGTGTTGTCTTCTGCGTTCTTCACGCTGACGTTTGCGATGTCAGTGCTGCAGCTGTTCCAGTCGCGCCGCGAAGCCGCCATTGCCACCGGCAAGAAGGACAAGGCGCCTGTGATGCGTCTTGTGCCCAACGCGCTGAGCCTTGAAAACCTGTCCTACCGCATCAACGGCATTGCCTTCGTTGGCTGGACGCTGACCTTGATGTTCGGCTCCATCTGGGCCGAAAAGGCGTGGGGCCGCTTCTGGGGCTGGGACACGAAAGAAGTCTGGACGTTCGTCATTTGGGTGGTTTACGCCGGCTACCTGCACGCCCGGGCCACGAAGGGATGGACGGGCACGCGTGCTGCCTGGCTCTCCATTGTTGGCTACCTCTGCGTGGTCTTCAATTTCACCATCGTGAACATGTATTTCTCAGGCCTGCACTCCTATGCGGGTGTTGGCAGCTGACCCGCTGTTGAGACTGCTGCAACGCCCCGGGATGCCAACCGCATCCCGGGGCGTTGTTGTCTGCAAACAGGCCCGCCCAAGTCCCTACTTCATGCCGGCCTTGCGAAAGCCGGGCTTGGTGTACGTCCGGGCGAGCAGGGCTAGGGCGATGGCGGCCACCATCAGGCCAAAGCCGCGCAGGGCGACGTCGTAGAAGCCGGAGTAGGTGAGCAGGTTGACGATGATCCCTGCCAGCCAGAGCGCCACCACGAAGGCGGCGTAGCGCGGCCGCAGAATCATGGCAACGGCGGCGATGATCTCGACGATGCCAATGGCCAGCATGGTCCCGTGCGCGTTGAACGGTGAGATGTTCTCGATCCACGGGGCCAGGTAGTTTTCCCAATTGGTCAGGACGTTAAAAAACTTGTCCAGGCCCATGATCAGCGGGATCGCGATGAAGCCAACCCACAGCAGCAGGAACGCCGCGTAGGCGGGCTCGGCCTTGGCGTGTGCCAAGGCGTGGGTGCCCCAAGCAGTGGACGGGGCGGGGATTGAATGCGTTGCCATGACTCCTCCATCTAAAAACAGTACTTATGTTTTTAGAATGCGCCCAATTCGGCGACTTGTCAATGCCCCTGTTCGCACGACTCGAAGCCGGTCCCGCAGGCCTGGCCGGCCACAACGCACGGCCACAATCCCCGGCCACAACGCAAGATGGGCCGGGGCAGCTGCCCCGGCCCACGCCGTCGAACTTTCAGGTCATCCCGGCGCCCACGCGGGCGGCCCGGCCAAAAAGGCTATTTGGAGCTGAGCTCCCCCGTGAAGGTGGCGAGCGTGCCGGTGTCAACGTCCTGCGACGGGCCGTTGAGGTAGCGGCCCAGCGAATCGTCCATGGCGTTGAGCCAGCGGGTGTGGTGCCTGGTGGCCATGGTGCCGGTGACGACCGAGCGGTGGACCATGTCGCGGTAGCCGAGGATGTCGGTTTCCTTGTGGTGCATCCAGTCCTTGAACAGTTGCGAAACGGCGTCCAGGTCGAAGGGCGGGTAGTCGGTGGCGGCGATGAGCTCGCGCAGGTAGTCCGACTGGAAATCAGCCTCGGCGTTGTGATCCGGCAGGGCCGCCTGGCGCTCGAGCCACAGCTGGATGTCAGCGTCGCGCTCGGCCAGTGTGGGCAGCTCGATCGCGCCGGTCATGACGTCGCGGACATACCAGGCCTGGGCGTCAAACATGTTGAACGTGTAGTACTGGTCCTGCGCGCCAAGGTAGAACAGGTTGGTGTTCTGCTGCCACACGACACCCTTGTACAGCTTTGCCGGGTACAGCACGTTCTTGGACTTCAGGCTCAGGTCGCCGGGCAGGAACGGGTACTTGTGCTGGTAGCCGGTGCAGAGCACGACGGCGTCAAACTCGCCCTGGGTGCCGTCGCTGAAGTGCGCCGTGCTGCCCTCAAAATGGCTGACGAGTGGGCGCTCGACAGTGTTCTCGGGCCAGTCGAAGCCCATGGGGCCCGAGCGGTAGCTGAAGGTGATGGACTCGGCGCCCATCTTGTGGGCCTGCATGCCAATGTCTTCGGCGGAGTAGCTGCTGCCGATCATGAGCAGGTTCTTGCCGCTGAAGCGCTCCGCGCCGCGGAAGTCGTGCGCGTGCAGGACTTCGCCGGGGAAGCTGTTGATGCCCTTGAATTCAGGGACTGAGGGGAAGGAGAAGTGGCCCGTGGAAACAACCAGCTTGTCAAAGACGTGCTCGGTCGTGGTGCCGGTGGCCAGGTCCTCGACGGTGAGTGTGAATTCCTGGGTCTCTTCGTTGTAGGCGGTGTGGCGAGCCACGGTGTTGAATCTGACGTACTTGCGAACGTCGGACTTTTCCACGCGGCCCTTGATGTAGTCAAAGAGGACTTCGCGCGGCGGGAAGGATGAAATGGCGCGGCCAAAGTGCTCATCAAAGGAGTAGTCGGAGAATTCCAGGCACTCCTTGGGTCCGTTGGACCACAGGTGCCGGTACATGCTGGAGTGCACGGGCTCGCCGTTTTCGTCCAGGCCTGTGCGCCAGCTGCTGTTCCATTGGCCGCCCCAGTCGTTTTGCTTTTCAAAACACATGATGTCGGGGATTTCGGCACCGTTCTGGCGGGCTGATTCGAAGGCCCGCAACTGTGCCATGCCGCTGGGTCCCGCGCCAATGATTCCGACTCGCAATGTCATGCTGCTCTCCTCGTCATTTGGATCTACTGTGTCTTTGACAAGCGACGCTTCGAATCCACACTCAGCGGCAATTGGTCGTCAGGGGCACCGTATAAGGGTGCGCCCGTGGCGGAGCGTCAGGGCGCAAAATGCGCGGCGGCAGATATGACTGCGGCAAGGAGGCGGATGGCCGCCCGTGGTCCTGCGGAACTTATGCGCCAGTGGCGCGGTCCGGGACCGGGGTGTGGTGCAAGAGCGCACCAGGATTCGTCAAGCGGTTTGCCGCAGATCCAAAAGGGGCAGCAAACCTGTTAACCAGTGCAACATTTTAGTGAACGTAAGTCAAAATCAAATAATTGGTTAGTTCTGCTAATGTGTTGCCGATTTGTGGCGGTGCAGGGTGTCTGGAACATCAAGCGTGGGGGTAGTTATTGCCATTCGCACCCGGTCTGGACGGTGTGCGCGGGCCCGGGGGTCGTTGTTGCCTTTCGCCCCCGGTGCACCGGGGGCGAAAGGCAACAACGACCCCCGGGAAGCAAGCGGCAGCGACGACCGCCTGCGAGACAAACAGGAAATGCGAGGCGTCGCGGGCGTTGGCATGCAGGTCAACGCCCCGGGGCCCGACCCGGAAGGCTCGGCGCCCGGCGCCCGGGCGCCTGCCGGCATTCTCGCCCACCGAGAACACCTGTTGGCTGGCGGCCCGGGTACCCGCAAGACTGACCTGACAGCACGCCTCGTCGGGGACGGCGAGGCGTACCGCCACAGGAAGGAACACATCGTGATATTCATCGTCGTGAAGTTCAACGTCAAGCCCGAATGGTCGGACCGTTGGCCCGACCTAACCCGTTCGTACACCGAGGCCACCCGTGCCGAGCCCGGGAACCTGTGGTTTGACTGGTCGCGCAGCCTGGACAATCCGCACGAGTACGTCCTCGTCGAAGCGTTCCAGGACGACGCCGCGGGTGACCATGTGAACAGCGGCCACTTCAAGCAGGCCATGCTGGACATGGCCCCCGGGCTGGTCGACACTCCCCGGATCGTCAGCCGTCAGATCGACGGCGACGCCTGGGACCGCATGGGGGAACTGGAAATCAGCTGACGACCACCACGGGGCCGGGGATTCCGGTCCCGTGCATCGCCAGCCGTCGGTGCCTGCCCGCGCCTGCCCGCGCATGCCCGCTTGCCGGCGCGGCCCCCTGGCGTGGACGCCCGTCGTCTTAAGTTGGTAATCCCATGCGCCGGGGACAAGATGGATGCATGGGACAAAACGACGTACTGACCGGCCTGGCCTCGGTCCAAAAGGCCTTCGCACTGCTGGATGTTGTTGCCTCCCACCACCGGGGAATGTCGGCCAAGGAGATCGCAGCCGGGCTGCAGATGCCGCTGCCCACCGTTTACCGCCTGCTGAAAACTCTTGTCGCCTCCGAGCATCTGGTCCATCTCAAGGACGAGAGCCGGTTTGGGCTGGGCTATAAGCTCCACGCCTTGGACGCGTCACTGCGTCGGCAGGTCGGCACGCCACCGTCGGTGGCGCGGCTGGTGCGTGAACTGCATGTGCGTGCCGACGCTGCCGCCTACTATGCTGTCCACCGCGGCGAGGACATCGTCGTTGCGCATGTGGTGGATTCCCCGACTCGGCCAAGGATCACCCCCATGGGCTTCGGGTTCAATGACGCCGCGCACGCCACTGCGTTCGGCAAGGTGCTGCTGGCAGCCATGGACGCCGACCGCTGCCGGGCCTACCTGCAGCGCCACGGGATGCCCAGCATGACGGCAGCCACGATCACGGATCCGGTACTTTTCGACGCCGAGCTCGAGGGGGTGCGCACCTCAGGCATCGCCGTCGAACGGGAGGAGTTCATCCGTGGCGCCTCCTGCATGGCGGCCCCGGTGACCACGGCCGCGGGGCAGACCGTCGGGTCGGTGGCCGTGTCCATGGATCCATCCGACTTTCACGCACGCTCCGCGGAGGTCTCCGTGCTGCTGCGCGATGTGGCTTCCCGTGTCAGCCGTGCGCTGCGCGGCACCCCGCTGCTTGGGCGCTAGCCGCCCGGGCAGCGGGGTGCCGGCCGGTCGTTTGGCAGCAGCCCCGGTTTAGAGTGCCGAGGTTGCCATCTGGTCCGCGATATATTCGGCCTGGCGGATCGCCAGGGCGACGATCGTCAGCGTCGGGTTTGCCGCGGCACTGGTGGTGAACTGCGAACCATCGGAGATGAACAGGTTGGGCACATCGTGTGCCTGCCCAAACGCGTTCACGACCCCGTCCTCGGGCCGCTCGCTCATCCGCGCCGTGCCCAAGTTGTGGGTGGAGGGGTACGGCGGGGTGCGGTGGACCGACGTCGCCCCGACTGCCTCGTACAGCAGTGACGCCTGCTGGTAGCCGTGGTTGCGCATGTTGACGTCGTTCGGGTGGTCATCGAAGTGCACATTGGGCACCGGCAGCCCGAGCCGGTCGGTCACAGTGGTGTTCAACGTGATCCGGTTCGACTCCTGCGGCATGTCCTCGCCGGTGATCCACAGCCCGGCCGTATTGACGTAGTTGTCCAGCAACGCGGTGAAGTCCGGGCCCCAGGCTCCCGGTTCCACGAAACTGGCCAGAAACGCCGGTCCGAGCGAGATCATCTCGAGGTAGTAGCCCCCGGAGAACCCGCGCTCGACGTCGTGGCGTGCTTCGTCGGCGATCATTCCGGCCATCGTCTCGCCCCGGTACATGTTCACCGGCTGGTCGAACTTCGCGTACACCGAGCCGGTCGTGTGGCGCATGTAGTTCCGTCCCAATTGCCCCGAGGAGTTGGCCAGCCCGTCGGGGAACAGCGGAGAGGAGGAGAGCATCAGCAGGCGCGGCGTCTCGATGGAGTTGCCCGCGACCGCCACGATGCGTGCCTTCTGGCGTTGGACGTTCCCGTCGGCGTCGATGTAGACGACGCCATCGGCACGCCCCTCGGGGGTGTGGGTGACCTGCACGGCGTGGGAGTCGGGACGCAGGTCCAGCAGCCCCGTGCGCAGCGATTTGGGGATCTCCGAAACCAGCGTGGACCACTTGGACTTGTTCTTGTCGCCCTGGAAGTTGAACCCGTCTTGGATCGAGGCCGGCCTGCCGTCATAAGGTTCGGCGTTCGTGGCGTAGGGGCCGGTGGAGAAATGCCGGTAGCCCAGGCGCTTGGCCCCATTGGCCAGGACCTTGTAGTTGTTGTTGGCCGGCAGCGGCGGGCGGCCGTGTCGGTGGGTGCTGCCCATTTTCTGCTCGGCGCGGTCGTAGTACGGTTCGAGGTCGGCCAAGGTGATCGGCCAGTCCAGCAGATTGGCTCCATCGATGCGCCCGTAGGTGGTGCGGGCCTTGAATTCGTGGGCCTTGAACCGCGGAGTGGCCCCGGACCAGTGGGTGGTGGTGCCGCCGACGGCCTTGACGATCCACGCCGGCAGATTCGGGAAATCACGGGCGATGCGCCATGACCCCGACGTGGTGCGCGGGTCCAGCCACGCCATCTGGTTGAAGGCCGCCCACTCGTCCTGGTGGTAGTCCTCGTTCTTCAGGTCCGGCCCCGCCTCGAGCAGGACTACCTTGGTTCCCTTGCTGACCAACTCGTGGGCCAGGGTGCCTCCACCGGCACCGGAGCCGACGATCACCACCACGGAATCGTCGTCGTACCCAAAGCGTGCTGAGATTTCTTCGGTGCTCATCGTGTGCGGCCTTCCTCGATAATTCCGGTGTCCTTGAACAGATTCCCGACGGGCTCAAAGCCTCCTGCGGGGGTGCAGCTTGCCACCTGGTACGCCAATGGGCCGATCTCGGGAACGGGCTCGGCACATTCCTCGATCCGCGGATCGGGCAACCAGGCCAGGTCGTTGAACCCGCGGTTGACGTAGCCGCCCTTCGAGAACGACTCGCCCTCGTACCCCAGCGCAGCGTGGACCTCCGGGTCGTCATAGAGGTTGAGCACCACCGTCCGACGAATGAAGGCAAAGAACTCCAGGTCGGCGATGCGCTTGAGCGCTGTGATGGCCCGGTCTTCGGGCAGATCCAGGAAGTGCTCGTCCGTGAGCGTGTCCAGGGTCGCCAAGCCCTGGATGAGGGCCATCCGGAACCAGCGTGATTCCTCGGAAGCCTCGATGATCTTCTCGGTCATCCGTTCGTAGGGGCCGTCCGGGAACTGCGGGTGCGGGAAAGAGACCCGGATGATCCGGGTCAGGATTCTGCGCGCCTCGCCGGAGAGTTCCAGGGCGTTGAGTTCCGAGTATTTTGCGGGAAACACCATCGTTGTCACCTCGGTTGTTTGGGGTCAGGCCAGGTCAAGGCCCGCCGGGGCAGCACTGGCGGGCGCTGCCATCTCCGGCGGAGAAGCCTTACCTACAGTGTGTGTCACACATCACGCTACGGCCAACGGCTGTTATCAACTGGTGAGAATGCCAGTGCCATTGTCCGCCGGTTGGATCGGCGGTGGGGCGGGGGCGTGCAGTATTTGCCCCTTTATCACTCTGCGATAAGGGGACTGTCCAGAGTGTGATTCGAGGCACAGGCTGGTTGAATCGGGCTACTTGATCCCCCGCCGCCGCCCAGCCCGAGCGGCCACCATCAGGAGGAAGCACCATGGAAGCATCCACTTCACGCGTCGCCTTGATCACCGGAGCCGGACGGGGCATCGGCAGGGCCATCGCCGAACGGCTGGCCGACGACGGCCAGGACATCATCGTCGCCGACGTCCCCGGCGCCCAAGAGAACATCGATGCGGTGGTTGCCGCCGTCGAGCTGCGCGGCCGTCGTGCGGTAGGCGTCACCGGTGACGTCTCCAATCCAGAAGACATCGAGCGGATGATCCAGGAGGGGACGGACGCCCTGGGCGACTTGACGGTGTTCATCGCCAACGCCGGCATCGCCCAGGTCGACGAGATCCTCGACGTCAAGCCCGACGCCCTGGACCGGATGATCGATGTGAACATCAAGGGCGTCTACTACTCGTACCAGTCGGCTGCCCGCCGATTCATCGCACAGGGCACGGGCGGGAAGATCATTGCCGCAGCATCCATCGTGGCCTTCAGGCCGTTCCCGGTGCTGGCGTCCTACTCGGCGACCAAGTGGGCGGTCCGCGGACTGACCCAGGCTGCGGCCATGGAGTTTGCCAAGCACAACATCACTGTCAACGCCTACGCGCCTGGCGTTGTGGGCACAGCCATGTGGGACCTCATCGACGAAAAGCTCACCGAGCGGGACGGCACCCCCCGCGGCAGCGCCCTGCAGGCACAGGTGGACAACATCCTTGCCGGCCGGGTCTCGGAGCCGGAGGACGTCGCCAAGCTGGTGTCATTCCTGTCCGGCCCGGATTCAGACCACATGACCGGCCAGACGGTCCTCATCGACGGGGGCATCAACTTCTCCTGATCGGAAAAGACGCGTCCGTGGTGTCCGTGGCAACGCCGGCCGCCACGGACGCCGGCTTCATCGCACCCTGACAACCGGCCCTGCCAATCATCGCCGGGCAGCATCCGGAGCGTCGCTTACAGCTCCGCCACCTGGCCGTCCTGCACTGACCAGCGGGTGTCGAGTCGTATGTTTTCCAGCAGCCGGCGGTCGTGGGTGACCAGCAGCAGCGTTCCCTCGTAGTTCTCGAGCGCTTCCTCAAGCTGCTCAATCGCCGGCAGGTCAAGGTGGTTCGTTGGTTCATCGAGCACCAGTACATTCACCCCGCGGGCCTGCAGCAGCGCCAGTGATGCGCGGGTGCGTTCGCCGGGGGAGAGGGCGCCCACGGGGCTCGTCACCTGGTCCGCCTTCAGGCCGAATTTGGCCAGCAGGGTGCGGACCTCGCCCTGGTTCAGCTCCGGTACCAGGGACTCGAAGGCGTCGCCCAGGGGCGTGCCCTCCGGGAACTGGCTGCGCGCCTGGTCGATCTCGCCGATGGCGACGTTGGCGCCCAGGGAGGCCACGCCGTCGCCCGGGTCGGTGCGGCCCAGCAATAGGCGCAAGAGGGTGGACTTGCCGGCGCCGTTCGGGCCCGTGATGCCGATGCGCTCGCCGGCGTTGACCTGCAGCGAGACCGGCCCCAGTGTAAAGCCGCCCTGCCGCACCACCGCCGCATTCAGGGTGGAGACCACTGTGCTGGAGCGCGGGGCTGCGCCGATGCTGAACTGCAGCGCCCATTCCTTGCGGGGTTCTTCAACCTCATCGAGCCGTGCGATGCGGGACTCCATCTGGCGCACCTTTTGGGCCTGCTTTTCGGAGGATTCAGAGCTGGCCTTGCGGCGGAGCTTGTCGTTGTCGGGGGCCTTCTTCATGGCGTTGCGCACACCCTGCGAACTCCATTCACGCTGCGTCCGGGCGCGTCCCACCAGGTCGGCCTTCTTGTCGGCAAACTCGTCGTAGGCCTCTCGGGCGTGGCGCTTGGCGATGGCGCGCTCCTCGAGGAAGGAGTCGTAGCCGCCGTCGTACACGGCCACCTTGTTCTGCGCCAGGTCCAGCTCCACCACGGAGGTGATGGTGCGGGCCAGGAACTCGCGGTCATGCGAGACCAGGACGACGCCGCCGCGCAGCCCCTTCACGAATTCCTCCAGCCGGGCCAGTCCTGCCAGGTCGAGATCGTTGGTGGGCTCGTCCAGAAGAACGACGTCGAACCGGCTCAGCAGGAGCGCGGCCAACGCCACCCGGGCGGCCTGCCCGCCGGACAGCCCCGTCATGGGGGCGTCGGGGCTCAATTCCAGGCCCAGATCGGCGAGCGTTGCCGGGATGCGTTCGTCGAGGTCGGCGGCGCCGCATGCCAGCCAGTGGTCAAGGGCTGCGGCGTACTTGTCGTCGTCGGCGGAGTTGCCGGAGCCCAGCGCCTCGGCCGAGCGTTCCATGTCCCCGGTGGCCTGTGTGCAGCCGGTGCGCCGGCCGATGTACGCGGCGATGGACTCGCCGTCGATCCGCTCATGCTCCTGCGGCAGCCATCCTACGAAGGCGTCCTGGGGTGCGGTGCTGACGCTGCCGCCCTGCGGTGTGGCTGCCCCGGCCAGGATGCTCAAAAGTGTTGACTTGCCGGCGCCGTTGGCTCCGACCACGCCGATCACGTCGCCCGGTGCGACTGTGAAGGAGAGGTCGGTGAACAAGGTGCGGTGTGCGTGGCCTCCGGAGAGGTCCTTTGCGACAAGTATTGCGCTCATGCCTCCATCTTAAGTTGCTTCGGTGTGTCCGCCTGACGGCAGGGAAGGGGTAGGCCGCCGTCGTGCCGGGATTGTTGCCGCATGTGACGAATATCTTGAGGCAGGCGCCGGGGCCCGGCAGGCTGGTGGACAGAATCAAGAGTTTCGAGCGAAGGCCCTGGCTGCTCGATCGGCAACCCTCCACACCATAGTGGGGTGCCCCAGGTGAGGATTCGACGCCCGGCGCCTGCCGTGGCGTAAGTATGGCGGGGTGCACGGCGCCCGTCTTTACGCGAAGGAACATCATGACTGAAACAGCACTTATTGACGACGCCGCCCAGCGTTCCGCGCGCCTCGGCGAGGCCGGAGCGGCCTGGGCCCAGCGGATCGGCGCCGACGCGGACAACGCGAAGCTTACCTACAAGGTGGCAGGCGTTGGCGTGGGCTCGGTGGCCACGCGCATCAGCGCCGGCAAGCACCAGTTCACCGTGGACGAGCCCGCCGCACTGGCCGGTGACGACACGGCTGCCAGCCCGGTCGAGTACGCGCTGGCCGCGGTCATCTCCTGCCAGGTGGTGGTGTACCGGCTGTACGCCGAGCAGCTGGGCATCAAGATCGACGACATCACGATCCATGCCGAGGGCGACCTTGACGTGCGCGGACTGTTCGGCATAGACGAAACCGTCCGCCCGGGATTCAGCGACATCCGGCTGGCGGTCAACATCACGGGCCCGGAAACGCAGGAACGCTATGTCGAACTCGCCCGCACGGTGGAGGCGCACTGCCCCGTGCAGGACCTGTTCAGCAACTCCACCCCGTTCAGCACGGTGATCACCAAGGTCTGAGTCCGCCCCGGTTCAGGGGCGGATCAGCGCGCCGCGGTGAGCTCGCCGAGGCCGGCCAGGTGCGCGGCCAACTCCGCCGCCAAATCGGCCGTGCCGTAGGCGCCGGTGAAGATGGGCGTCCCCGGTTCGAAGGCTGTCCCGTTGGCGAGTGCTCCGGCGTCGACGGCGTCAAAACCCAGCCGTTCAATGAACTCCAGGACCAAGGCACGGGTTGCCTCGTGGTCCGTGGCAACCGCCAGTGCGCGCCTGCCCGCCGTGCCGGCCGCCCGCGCGTCGAGCTCCAGCTCGTGGTAGCCGATATGGTTTAGTGACTTCGCCAAGTGGGCTCCCGGGATGTGCGCCAAGACCATTTCGGAGCTCGACGGCGCATCCGCCAGCTCGGGCATGTCACCGTTGGTGTCGTGCCAGAAGTTCATGGTGTCCAGCACGTGCTTGCCGGCCAGCGCGGCCGGATCCAGGGTGCGGAACTTGTGCAGCGGGACGGACAGGACCACCAGGTCGGCCTGGGCCATGGCCTCCCCGGCCGTGACGGCGGTGGCCCCGGGGGCCATGACGGACACGATCAGGGAAATGTCCTTTGGGTCCCCGGAAGCCGCGATCAGCACACGGTACCCGGCCTTCAACGCCTGCCGGGCAACACCCGTGCCGACCTTCCCTGCCCCGAGAATGCCAATGGTTTGTGTAGTCATGCTGCGGACTCCTTGGTGTTGGTGGTGCTCGTTTTAAGTTCGGCGTCGATCAGAGGCTTGACCTCGGTGCCGAAAAGTTCAATGGATTTCAGGACGCCTCTTTGCGGCACCGACGCGGGTGCCCGTTGCGGGTTCCACCTGTACGACGCCAAAACCATAAGCGCCAAGTTCCATCGATGCTCCTCAAGTTCGCATGACGCAACCGCCACATCATAAATATATGTGGTTACACAGATCATCTTACTCAAATATGATCTGTTGTAAAGCGTGTCGGTCGGTTATGATGGATGTCATGAGCAACAGCACCGCAACGGAAACCCCCGCCATTGACTCCCGCGATGACTTTGGCTGGACGCTGGGCGTCCTGGTGCGCAACTATCAAAACGCCTCGACGGCGGCCATGGGTGAGTTCCCGCATGGCCCGCGGGGCTACCAGGTTCTTGTGGCGGTGGTGCGGGGGGAGCAGCCCAACCAGTTGGCGCTGGCCCAGCACCTGGGCATCGACAGGACCGTCATGACCTACTTGATCGATGACTTCGTCAAGGCCGGCATGGTGGAACGGCAGCTCAATCCCGCCGACCGGAGGGCCCGCATTGTTGTTGCCACGGACACCGGCCGCGCGGAGCTGGAAAAATTGCAGCAGGGTGTCATCGAAGCCGAGAGCTCCGTCCTTGGTGCGCTCGGCACCGAGGAACGTGAGGTTTTCCGCTCGCTGCTGCGCCGCGTGGCGTGCGACGCGCCGGTAGTTTCCGGGCACGACCTTGGGGCCTGTGAGGCCGTGGAGGAAATGCTGGGCATCGCCCGGAAGTAGCGGCCCTGTTCAGGCCTTCCTGCCGCGCGCCTTGCCCATGGTGGCGCCCGCAGAATAAGTGCACCCGATCAGCAGTTGCGGCAGCGGGTTGTCCTTCTTGTCGATCTGGTCAATCAGCGCGTTCACACCCAGCCGGCCAAGCTCATCGGCGGGGGAAATAAGGACCGCCATTTCCGGTTCAGACATGCTGGCCGTGTCCAGCGTCGAGGCCAGGGCCAGCACGGAAATGTCCTGTGGCAGGCGGTAGCCGGCTTGCTGGAGCCCTGCGACAAAGCCCGGGCCGGCATGTTCATTCATCATTAAAACGCCCGTGGCGTTCGGGTGGTTGGCGGCGAGCTCCGTTGCCAGTGCGCGACCTCCTGCCGACGACTGCAGCCCGCTCATGATGGCTCCGGACAGCCCGCGCTGGGCCGTGACTTCGCCAAACGCCTTGCGGGTCCTGGCCACCGGCCCGTACCCGCCGAGCATTTGGTTGCCGACCCCGCCGTCGACCAGCACCAGGTCCGTGTGGCCCAGTGCGGTCAGGCGGTCGATGGCGTTTTCCACGGCGGATTCAAAGTCAACGTCCACAAAGGGAATTCCTGTGGTGTCCCGGGTTCGGCCGATCAGGGCGAAGGGGATGTTGCTTCCGGACAGCTCGGCCACTCGGGGGTCATCAAGCTGGACCTCCATGAGCACCACGCCGTCCACCAGGCCCGACGACGTCAGCTCCGTGACGGCCTCGGCGTCGTTGCTCATCGGCCACAGCACCAGGTTATAGCCGCGCAGCCTTGCCTGGTCCGCGGCACTGGTGAAAAATCGCACCGACGTGGGTGAAAAACGGTGCTGCAGGGCTGGGTACAAGAGCGCCAGCACGTGCGTACGGCCCCTGGCCAGGGCGCTGCCGACGGCGTTTCGGCGATACCCGAGGTCCTTCATCGCCTGTTCCACCTTGGTGCGGGTCTTGGGTGAGACCGGCTTTGAATTGTTGATGGTGAAAGAAACTGTCGCCAACGACACCTTGGCCAAATTGGCCACGTCCTGCATGGTTGCCACGGTGCTCCTCCCTGTTTGCTCCTGAACAAAGCTGCCTCACCCAACATTAGTCATATCCTGCGTCACGTACGACATAAAGTAAAGCGCTTTATTTTTCCCTTGACAAGATGGCCCCGGCGCGGGCATGATCAATGTCACAGCCGCAAGTAAAGCGCTTTACTGTTCGTTTGTCCGGGACGTCACGGGGCAGCCGGCGGCACAGTCCCTTGGGCATTCAGTAGCCAGCGCCGCCGGGCCCGATCGAAGCGCTTCGACCACTGCATTACCACAACGAGCAAAGGAGCTACCGTGAAGATTCCAGCAAAGACCCGCATGACCAAGATCTTGGCCATCGCAGCCATCGCACCCTTCGTCCTGACAGCCTGCGGAGGCGGGGGCAACAGCGCCTCCGGCGACGCGTCCACCCTGACCCTCATGGACTACTACAACAATGATCCGGACAAGGCCCTGATCCAGACGGCCATTGACAAGTGTGCAAGTGAGATCGGTGTCACCATCACCCGTGAAGTGGTGCCCGGCAAGGACCTGATTCAAAAGGTGTTGCAGAAATCCTCCTCAAAGACCCTGCCCGACATCTTGATGCTGGACAATCCCGACCTGCAGGAGATTGCCTCCACCGGCGGCCTGGCCCCGCTCAGCGACTTCAGCGTGGACACCTCCGGTTTCGCGCAGGGCATGCTCGACGCCGGAACGTTCGAGGGGGAGGTCTACGGGCTGGCACCCACAGCCAACACCCTGGGACTCTTCTACAACAAGAAAATCCTGGCCGACGCCGGGCTGACGCCGCCCACAACCTGGGACGAACTCAAGGCAACGGCCGCGGCGCTGACCCACGACAGCCAGTTCGGGGTCGCCTTCTCCGCCATTGCCACGTATGAGGGCGCCTGGCAGTTCCTGCCGTTCATGTGGACCAACGGCGGCAGCGAGACAGCGTTGGATTCCACGGAAAACAAGGAAGCCCTGCAGCTGTGGAAAGACCTCGTCGACAGCGGGGCTGCTTCCCAGAGCGTCATCAACTGGGGCCAGGGTGACGTCAAGGACCAGTTCATGTCGGGCAAGGCAGCCATGATGATCAATGGGCCGTGGCAGATCCCCGCCCTTAACGCCGAAACCTCCTTGGAATGGGGTTCGGTGCAGGTGCCCGTGAACAAGGCCGGCCAGACACCGATCGCACCCCTGGGCGGCGAGGTGTGGACCATCCCGCAGACCGGCGACTCGGCCAAGCAAGCCAAGGCTGCGGAATTCATCAGCTGCTTCACCGCCGATGACACCCAGCTGTCCCTGAGCACGGACCGCTACACGGTGCCGACGAAGCCTGAGCTGGCGCAGGAGTACGTGGAGAAGATGCCCGACATGGAGGCCTTCACCGAGCAGATCGCCAATGCCCGGTCCCGCACGGGTGAGCTGGGCGCCGAATGGCCCAAGGCTGCAACCGAGATTTACACGGCCATCCAGCTCGCATTGACGGGCAAGGCCACTGTGGACGAAGCCTTCGCCCAGGCTGCCAAGGGCTGACGCCCACACCATATCGTTGCCGGCTCCGCCGCTCTTGCGGCGGAGCCGGCGGAAAGGCCCCCATGACTTCCCTTTCAACAGACTCTCCGGCACGGGCTGCTCAAGCCGGTGCGCGGGCGAAGACGCCCGGGCGCAAACCGCGAAACCGCTTCTTCGCCAATGAAAGTTTTGCCAAGCTGCTCTTTGTCATTCCCGCCGGGGTCTACATGCTCCTGTACTTCGGGTACCCGGTCGTCAAGAACGTCATGATGAGCCTGCAGGACTACACGACGAAAACCTTCTTCACCGGCGAGGCCCCCTGGGTGGGGATCGAGAACTACCTGACAGTCATCAATTCCAACCTGTTTGGCCCGGCCCTGCTCAACACGGCCCTGTTTACGATTGCCTCCATCGCCGGGCAGTTCGTCATTGGCCTCGCCCTGGCCTGCTTTTTCAACCGCCGTTTCCCGCTGAGCGGCTTCCTGCGCGCCATGCTGTTGCTGCCGTGGCTGCTGCCCTTGATTGTTGCCAGTGCAACCTGGCGGTCCATTCTCGACCAGGACTCCGGAATTTTGAACCAATTCCTGGGCACTTTTGGGATCCCCGCCATTCCTTGGCTGACCAGTCCGGACGTGGCACTGATCGCCGTCATCCTGGTCAACATCTGGGTTGGCATCCCCTTCAACGTCACGCTGCTTTATGGCGGACTCCAGGATATTCCGGTCGAACTCTATGAAGCGGGGGCCCTCGATGGTGCGACTGGGTGGAAAGCCTTCCGCCACATCACCTGGCCAAACCTGCGGCCTGTGGTCAGCGTGGTGCTGATCCTTGGCGTTGTCTACACGAGCAAGGTCTTGGACATCATCCTCGGTCTGACCAACGGCGGACCCGCCAACGCAACCCAAACCATTGCCGTGCGTTCCTATCAGGAATCCTTCGTCAATTTCGAATTCGGTGTGGGCGCCGCATTCTCCAACATCCTGATCCTCATTTCCCTGATTTTCGCCGTCATCTACCTGCGGGCAAATCGCCGCGCCGTCGATGAGTAGGAGGGCCCCATGACCACAGCACAGCTCAAGCGTCCGGCCGTCCGTATGACAGCCCTCCGGCGGCGCGCCATCCGAACCCGAACCTCCACTCTTCTGGGCATCTTGTTCCTGGCCTTCATGTTGTTCCCCATCTACTGGATGGTCAACGCGTCCCTGCAACCGTCGGGCAACACCTTGTCGGCGGACTTCTTCCCGTGGAACCCGAGCTTTGCCGGCTATGAAAAGGCAATCGCCGACCAGGGCCGCAATCTGCTCACCAGCTTGATCATTTCGCTGGGAACGGTGGCCGTCACACTGGTCATCGCGGCACCGGCTGCCTACGCATTGGCCCAGTTCAAGTTCCGGTGGATCAGCTGGGCGCTCCTGGCCATCCTCATCGCCCAGATGATTCCCGGCGTTGTCATTGCCAACGCCTTGTATGCCGCCTACAACGACCTGGGACTGTTGAACTCCATCCCCGGGCTGGTCATGGCCGATGCCACCCATGCCATCCCCTTCGCCATCTTGATCATGCGGGCGTCGATGATGAGCATTCCGGCTTCGATCATCGAGGCTGCCAGGGTGGATGGCGCCAACCAGCTCAGGGCATTTGTCTCGATCGCACTGCCGATCTCCAGGAATGCGCTCATCACCGCGGGCCTGTTCGCCTTCCTGTTCGCATGGAGTGATTTCCTGTTCGCCCTGACCCTGACCACGACCGATGAAATTCGTCCCGTGACGCTGGGCATCTACCAGTACCTCGGCACCCAGGTCTCAAACTGGAGCGCCGTGATGGCCACCGCCGTGTTGTCCTCGCTGCCGGCCATCGTCCTCCTGGTGGTGGCACAAAAGTACATCGCCGCCGGCGCGACAGGCGGGGCCGTGAAGTAGCGACGCACCTCCAGCCCGCCGGCCCGCCAGAGGCGAATTCCATCATCCGGAACCCAAAATTCCGGACCCACATTCCCTGCACCACCATGTAAAGAAAGCGAAAAAATGTCTGGACTCACCAGCCCCAAAACCCCCATCAAAGTTGTTGTGTGGGGAGAAAACCGGCACGAACAAGTTGAACAAAAAGTCAGGGACCTCTACCCGAACGGCATGCACAACACCATCAGGGAAGGCATCGAAGAGAATCTGGGCTCCGACGTCCAAGTCAGCACCGCGACCCTTGACGATCCCGAACACGGGTTGACCGAGGAGGTCCTCGCCGCCACCGACGTCCTGGTCTGGTGGGGGCACGCTGCGCACGCAGACGTTTCCGATGAGGTTGTTGAGCGCGTGCACAGGCACGTCCTGGCGGGAATGGGCCTGCTGGTGTTGCACTCCGGGCACTGGTCCAAGATCTTCGGCAAGCTCATGGGCACCTCCTGCACCCTGCGCTGGCGCTCGGAACAAGACCGGGAAATCGTGTGGACGGTTGACCCCACCCACCCCATTGCCCAGGGCGTGCCACACCCGTTCATCATCCCGGCGCAGGAAATGTACGGCGAATTCTTCGACGTCCCGGCCCCGGATGAGCTGATCTTCCTGTCCACCTTCACCGGCGGCGAAGTGTTCCGCAGCGGCATGACCTGGCGTCGCGGATTTGGCAAGATCTTCTTCTTCAGCCCCGGCGACCAGGACTTCCCGGTCTACCACCAGCAAGAGATCCGCAAGGTCATCGCCAACGGAGTCCAGTGGGCAAGAACCCTCCGCCCGGAACGTGCCGAGCCCGTGCTGCTGCGCTATGAAACCGAAGACTTCCACAACGGCCGCGGATACCAGGGGGCGATGTCCAATTGAGCGCTTTCGCCACCGTTGATGCGCCCGGCCCGCTCCGCCTGGTCCAGGTCGGTGCCGGCGGCATGGGCAAGGCCTGGCTGGACACGATTGCCGCCAACCCGGACGTGGAACTGGTCGGCCTGGTTGACCTGAACACGGACACCGCCCATCAAGCACTCGCCGACAAGGGGCTCACGGGCGTGGTCGTGGGGACCAGCGTCAGCGACGTTGCCACCGCAACCGGTGCCCACGCCGTCGTCAATGTGACAGTGCCCGTGGCGCACCACCCCGTCAACGTCGAGGCCATGTTTGCCGGCCTGCCGGTGCTGTGCGAGAAGCCCGCCGCGCCAACTGTTGCCCAGTCGCTGTCCCTGGCAGCCAGCGCCGAGGCCAGCGGCCAGCTGTTGATGATCAGCCAGTCGCGCCGCTACTTCAACTCCCTGGCCCAGCTCAAGGCGGTCACCGGTGGGCTGGGTGGGATTGGTGTCATCACCACGGAATTCTTCAAGGCCCCGCACTTTGGCGGTTTCCGAGAGGAGATGGACCATGTGCTGCTCGTGGACATGGCCATCCACCCGTTCGACGCCGTCCGGCACCTCACCGGGCAGGAACCGGTCAGCGTGTACTGCGAAGAGTTCAACCCGGCCTGGAGCTGGTACCAGGCCGACGCCGCTGCTACCGCCATCTTTGAGTTCGCCGGCGGCCTCCGCTATGTGTACTCAGGCTCCTGGTGCGCCGATGGCAAGGAAACGTCCTGGAACGGGCAATGGCGCGTGAACGGCGAACACGGAACAGCACTGTGGGACGGGGAACATGCCCCGACAGCGGAGGGACCCGACGGGGCGGCGCTGGAGGTTCCTGCCTCCGACGGTCGCCCGGAACAAATCGCCGGATCGCTGGCAGAGTTTGTTGCAGCGGTGCGCAGCGGCGTGGAGCCCGACGGGGAAATCCATTCCAACATCCACTCGCTGGCCATGGTGGAGGCGGCTGTGCAGTCCGCCGACACCGGGCAGCGGGTGCGCATTGACGATGTCATCACCGCTGCCTACGCACAGGCCTTGGAGGCAGAGAGGAACCCGGCGGTGAAGGCTGCACTCACCGGATGGGGCTCGCCGCAGGCCGGGCTGTCCCGAACGGGCGGGGGCGTGCACGTGTAGTGCCGCTGCATGTTCACAGGGTGGGGTGCAACGCGGAACCGTGCTGCGCCCCACCCGTTTTATTGGCGGTGCGTGCACTCATTGAGAGCCGTCCGGCGCTTCAGCCGCCCAGTGACAGCCAATTTTCCCGGGTGGCAAGCGCCGCGCCGTCAGCGTCACCCACAGCGGCCAGCCGGATAATCTCCGCATGGGCAGTCACCGAATGCTGTGCGGCGTGCGAACTGAAACGCTGCCGCTCAACCCTCCGCAGCACGGGCATCGCCTGTTCCAGCATGACGGGCACCATCTCATTGCCGCAGGCACCCACCAGGATGTCGTGGAACTGGTCGTCGGCGGCCAAGGCGGCATCGGCGTCGTTCCTCTTGATGGCAGCAGCGAAACGGGTATTGGCCACGGTCATCGCGGCCAGGTCTTCATCGGCCAGCAGCGGCACGCCCAACCGGGCTGCCAGTTCGTGCATGGCCGCGACAACCTGCTGCGCGCTCACGGTGGATGCGGGGTCCAGCGGTGCCACGATGGTTGCCCGGCCGGGCCGGGCCTCAATCAGCCCCGCCCGCTCAAGCCGCAGCAGCGCCTCGCGGATCGGCGTCCGGCTCACGCCGAGCCACGCTTCAAGCTCGGGATCGCGCAGGCGCTCGCCGGGGGCGAAGGTGCCGTCAACGATGGCGTCGCGAATGGATTCGTACACGTCATTGCGCAACAGCGAGCGTTTGTGGATTCCGTGCGGCAGGGGAGTCGGCATGCAACATAGGATATATCGCCGTGCCCGCTGAAGCGTCCAGAGGTGCCACGGGCCGCGTCCACCGGGCCTGGACCGGTCGCCCCCTTGACACTCCGCCCATTGTCGTATCCAATATATTGCATATCAATAGTTGCTGTTCGGCACCCATACAAGGTCCCAACGAGACAAGGACGTCATGGCACTCTCAGATTTTGAACGCTACCCCCTTACTTTTGGCCCCAGTCCGATCCATGACCTTCCCCGCTTGACCCAGCACCTCGGCGGCGCCACCATCTGGGCCAAGCGAGAGGACGTAAACTCCGGTCTGGCCTTTGGCGGCAACAAGACCCGCAAACTTGAATACATCGTCCCGGACGCCATCGCCCAGGGCGCGGACACGCTCGTGTCCATCGGCGGGTACCAGTCCAACCACACCCGCCAGGTTGCCGCCGTCGCCGCCAAGCTGGGCATGAAGGCCCGCCTCGTGCAGGAAAACTGGGTCGACTGGCCGGACCCGCTCAGTGACCGCGTCGGCAACATCCAGCTCTCCCGCATCATGGGTGCCGACGTCAGCCTCGACGCAGCCGGCTTCGACATCGGCATCCGCAGCAGCTGGGAACAGGCCATCAAGGAGGTCGAGGACGCCGGCGGCAAGCCTTATCCCATCCCTGCCGGCGCCTCCGAGCACCACCTCGGCGGCCTCGGCTTCGCCAACTGGGCCTACGAAGTTGAAAAGCAGGAGCAGCAACTCGGCATCTTCTTTGACACCATCGTGGTCTGCACCGTCACAGGCTCCACCCACGCAGGCATGGTCGCAGGGTTCGCGGGCCAGGAGCGCCCGCGCCGCGTGATCGGCATCGACGCTTCGGCCACGATCGAGAAAACACGCGCGCAGGTCGCCCGGATCGCCCGCCACACCGCCGAACTCATCGGCCTGGGCCGCGAGCTCCGCAACGATGAAATCACCGTCCTCGAAGGCTGGGCCGGCGACCGCTACGGCATCCCTGTCAAGTCCACGCTGGACGCCATCCACCTCACGGGCTCACTCGAGGGCATGATCATCGACCCCGTCTACGAAGGAAAATCCATGGCCGGGCTCATCGATCTGGTGAAATCCCGGGACATTCCGGCCACCAGCAACGTCCTCTACGCGCACCTCGGCGGACAGTTGGCCCTCAACGCCTACAGCGGGCTCTTCCGCTGATCCCATCCGGGCAGCCGTGGCCGGGCCCGCCGAAATCCGGTCCTGTCGTGTCAAGGTACGACGCCGGACACCCGCCGGCGGCGCCCCGCCCGCCAGAGCTGCGCGAGCGTTTACGAAAAACCCACCAGAGCTGCAGGAACGTTCATGTGGTGGCGAGCCAGCCCAGGAACTACAGTGTCAAGATCTGCCGGCGCTGGCTGCGTTTCTGCCGGTGAAATTCGACGATGCCAACCATATTGTGTTGATGCTGTGCAGCCAACGGTCTCCCCTGATTGTCCCTGTTCGGTGATCCTGGCCGAGCACTGACAGGCAATGCGGTTTCATGGTGGAAATACGCCGTTGTGTGCGTTAGTGTAACTACTTGTGAGATAGATAACGCAGCCCCCGCCCCGCGCCGATCGCTCCGCCTTGCAGGCGGATTGCCGGATCGCGCCTGTTACGCCTGCCAATCCACCATTTGTTAGGAGGCCGTAGTGCGCTCGTTTCCTTACAAACCCGCCAAGAAGCCGGACCTCCGTTCGCCCGGACGGTACCTGCTGTGGCTGGCCGGTGCCCAACGCGGCACGCTGCTGCTGGGCATCATGTACGGATCGATCTGGACCGTGTGCCAGGCACTGACCCCGTACGTCCTGGGACAGGCAATCGACCAGGGCATCCTGCCCGGCAACTTTGCCCGGCTCACCTCTTGGGTGGGTTTGCTGGTCGGGTTGACCGTCGTCCAGTCAGTTTCGGCCACGCTGCGCCACCGCGCCGCCGTGAGCAACTGGATGCAGGCAGCCTTCCGTTCCGCGCAGGTCGTCGGGCACAAGGTGACGCGCAGCGGGGATGCACTTCCACAAAAGTTTTCCACCGGCGAGGTCGTCTCCACCTGTGCTTCCGATGCGATGCGCATCGGTGAGATCTTTGATGTGGCCGCCCGCCTGGCCGGATCCGTGGTGGGCTACCTGCTTGTCTCGTTCCTGGTGTTCCAGTCCTCGTGGGAGCTGGGCCTGGTGGTGCTGATCGGTGTGCCGCTGTGCGGTGCCGCGATGTTGTTTGTCATCCGCCCGTTGCAGCGGCGCCAAAAAGCGCAGCGCGAGGCTGCCGGGCAAATGAGCGCCCTGGGTGCCGACACCGTGGCCGGGCTGCGTGTGCTGCGCGGCATCGGCGGCGAGCACATCTTCGTTGAGCGCTACCGGGAACGCTCACGGGAAACGCAGCTGGCCGGCAACAAGGTCGCGTATTCACTGGCCGACCTGGATGCCGCACAGGTCTTCGTCGTCGGCGTGTTCAGCGTGGCGTTCACCTGGATCGGTGCGCTGCAGGCCGTGTCCGGACAAATCGAGGCCGGCCAGCTCGTGGCACTTTACGGGTATGCGGTCTTCCTCGTCTCGCCCATCCGGACAGCCGCCGACGCCGTCTCCCGCCTCATCCGCGCCCAGGTCGGGGCCAAGCGCATCATCGATGTTTTGGCCACCCCTTCCGCAGTGCACGACGCCGAGACAACAGTCCCAGCCCCGGCCGCACCGAGCGCCTTGCTTGACTCGGTTTCAGGCGTGCTGGTTGCCCCGGGCGGGCTGAGCGCCATCGTCTCGGACGACCCCGCGAAATCGGCAGACCTGGCCCGCAGGCTGGGGCGCTTTGAGGACGCCGTGCTGCGCGAGGCGGAGGTGCGCTGGGGAAGCGAAGCGCTGCACATGATGCCGCTGCGCGAGGTGCGCTCTCGCATTGTTGTCTCCGACGCCGAACCCCAGCTGTTCACGGGGACGCTGCGGCAGGAACTGGACCCCGCCGGGAACCACACCGACGCGGAAATCATGGCGGCCATCGACGTGGCCAGCGCCGACGACGTGTTTGACGGCCTGGAATACGGACTGGACGACGAAGTGACGGAGAAGGGCCGCAGCTTTTCCGGCGGCCAGCGCCAACGTCTGACGCTGGCCCGGGCCGTGCTGACCGAGGCCGAGGTGCTGGTGCTGATTGAACCGACAAGCGCCGTTGACGCCCACACCGAAGCCCGCATCGCCACAGCCCTGCGCCGCACCCGCGGGACGCCGGGGCAAACCACCGTGGTGGTGACAGCGAGCCCGCTGCTGTTGGGTGCCATGGACACCGTGGCGTTCCTGCAGGACGGGCAGCTGCTGGCGCAGGGCACACACCGGCACCTGCTGGACACCGTCCCGGGCTACCGCAAGGTGGTGATCCGCGGCGAAGGCATGGACGGCCACGCCACCCCGCCCAACGCAACCGCAGCGGAGGCAACGGCCGGCGCCAATGCACTGGACGACGTCGAACTTTTGGACAACAACAGCACACCCGGAGGGGGAAACTAATGGCTGGGACGAAGCTGCCCGTGGCGGATGCCGCCGAGGTCAAGGCCGAGGGGCTGCGGCTGATGCGCATGCACAGCAGGCCGCTGGCCGGTGTGGTGGGACTGTACGTGGTGTCGGCCATTGCCGGGCTGGCCGGGCCGTTCCTGCTGGGCCGGCTCGTGGATGCCATCAGCGTTGGCACCACCACCGGCTTTGTTGCCGCGGTGGCCCTGGGCCTGGCCGGATTCGTGATTGTCCAGACGGTGCTGGCCCGGTGGGCCCGGCGCAAGGGCATGGTGCTCGGCGAGAAGGTGTTTGCCCAGCTCCGCGAAGAATTCATGGAACAGGTCACGTCCCTGCCGCTGTCCACGGTGGAAAAGGCCGGCACCGGCGACCTGGTGTCCCGCACCACCAATGACGTTGACTCCGTCTCGCACACTGTCCGCTTTGGTGTGCCGCAGGTGCTGGTTTCGGTGGCGACCATTGCGCTGACTGCGGCCGCCGCCTTGCTCACCAGTCCGCTGGTGGCCGTGGCGCTGCTGGTCGGCGTGCCCCTGCTGGTGCCCGTCACCCGCTGGTACCTCAGGCGCGCCACCCCCGGCTACCTGGCCGAGCGGGAAAGCTACGCCGGGCTCAACGGATCAATCACCGAGACCATCGAGGGTGCCCGCACGGTTGACGCGCTGAGCCTGGGACAGCACCGCCGCGACCGGATCGACGCCGCCCTGCGCAACTGCTTTGAACGCGAGAAGTACACGCTGGGCCTGCGCACAGTGCTGTTCCCGGTGGCCGAATTTTCCTTCTGGCTCCCGGTCGCCGCGGTGCTGCTGTGGGGCGGCTGGCTTTCGTCCCAGGACCTGGTCACCACCGGCATGGTCGCCACGGTTGCGCTGTATGCCATGCAGCTCATCGACCCCGTGGACACGCTGATCATGTGGATCGATGAGATTCAGGTGGGCGCCTCCTCGCTGGCCCGCATTGTGGGCATCCGCGACGTCAAGGCGGACCGCACGGCCACGGACGCCATCCCCGCGGACGACGAACTCGTCGTCGACAAGGCCCGCTACGCCTACCGCCCCGGCCACAACGTGCTGCACGGCATCGACCTCACCCTCCGGCCGGGGGAGCGGCTGGCCATGGTGGGTCCCTCGGGCGCCGGCAAGTCCACCCTGGGCCGCCTGCTGGCAGGCATCCACGGCCCCACCTCCGGCTCCGTCACAGTGGGCGGGGTGCCGCTGGTTGACCGTCCGCTGGACGAGCTGCGCGGCGAGGTTGCCCTGGTCACGCAGGAACACCACGTGTTTGTGGGCACCCTGGCCGACAACGTCCGCCTGGGCAAGGCGGACGCGAGCGACGCCGAAATTGAAAAGGCCCTGTCCGACGTCGGCTCCCTGGCCTGGGTGCGTGCCCTCCCCAAGGGCCTGGCCACCGAGGTTGGTTCGGGTTCGCACACGCTGACACCGGCGCAGGCGCAGGAGCTCGCGCTGGCCCGGCTGGTGCTGGCCGACCCGCACACGCTGGTGCTGGACGAGGCAACGTCGCTGATTGACCCGCAGGCCGCCCGCGACCTGGAGTTTTCGCTCAGCGCCGTCCTTGAGGGACGGACAGTGGTGGCGATTGCGCACCGGCTGCACACAGCGCACGACGCCGACCGGGTGGCCGTGGTGGAAAAGGGCCGGATCTCGGAGCTTGGCTCGCACGACGAGCTGCTGGCCCAGGACGGCGCGTACGCCGCGCTGTGGAACTCCTGGCGCCAGGACGCCTGACCCGCCGCCGACCCTCCTCGACGCTCGCTCACTTATGGGGCAGTTTCGACGAACGCTCGCTCACTTGTGGGGGTGTTTTTCCCGACGCCCGCTCTGTTGCGGGCCTGTCCGGGGCCCTTTCGGCGGTGTGCAAACAGGCGTAACGTTCAAGGAGGGGGCGCGTTGGACCGTCCGGCCCGGTGCGTAACGACTTGGATGCACAGGGAGTTCACCATGCCTGACAAGCAGCCGCACCACCACGAACACAAGAAGGTCGACAAGGGGCACGCCATCAAGGCCAAGCGCGCGGAAAAGAAGGCGCGCGGCGCGGCCGATGAATCTGCGGATCCAGTCGCCCACATCACCAAGAAGCGGTAGCAGCCAGTCCCGCCGACAGTCGGCTGTCGGCGGCAGACCGCCGGCCGACTATATGCGTACGCATGGAATAGTCGGCAGGTGCTTGACGTTGTGCCAACCATGGAAACAAATATCAAGAAGCGCATCGGATTCCTCTCCTTTGGCCACTACGGAACGGGCCGCGGATCCCAAACGAATTCGGCTGCCGAGGCCCTCCACCAGGCTGTCGACTTGTCCGTTGCCGCCGAGGAACTGGGCATCGACGGGGCATTTTTCCGTGTCCACCACTTTGCCCGGCAACAGGCAGCCCCATTCCCCCTGATGGCCGCCATTGCTGCCCGCACGAGCCGGATTGAAATCGGCACCGGCGTGATCGACATGCGTTATGAAAACCCGCTGTACATGGCCGAGCAGGCTGCGGCCACCGACTTGATCAGCGACGGACGCCTCCAGCTCGGCGTGAGCCGTGGTTCACCCGAACCCGCCGCCAACGGTGCTGCCGACTTCGGCCATCACCCGCTCGATGGCGAGACGGACGCCGACATGGCCCGGCGCCACACGGCCTCCTTCCGGCACGCCATTTCAGGTGCCGGCGTGGCCGAGCCCGGCGGCCATGCGTCCATGGGCGGAGACCGGCTGTTGCGCATTGAGCCGCAGTCACCAGGGTTGGCGCAGCGCATTTGGTGGGGAGCAGGATCGCGCGCCACGGCCGTATGGGCCGCGCGGCAGGGCATGAACCTGATGAGCTCAACCCTGCTCACCGAAGACACCGGCGTGCCCTTCGACCAGCTGCAGGCCGAGCAAATCCAGCTTTTCCGTGACGCGTGGGCGAAGGCCGGCCACGACTTTGCGCCCCGCGTTTCGGTCAGCCGCAGCGTCATCCCCGTGGTTGACGACGTGGACAACATGTACTTCGGGCTCCGTGCCCAAGCGGACGGCAAGGACCAGGTCGGCATGATTGACGGACTGCTCTCCCGCTTCGGCAAGAGCTACATGGGCGACCCCGCCGACATTGCCCGCGACCTCGCCGCCGATGCCGCAGTCCAAGCCGCCGACACGGTCATGCTCACGGTGCCCAACCAGCTCGGCGTTGCCTACAACACGAAGATGCTGGCCAACATTGCCGAACACATCGCCCCCGCGATCGGCTGGGAGCCGGCCACCAATTAAGGTGCCCGGGTCCAGCGAAGCGAGGTGCCGCCGTCGTACTTTATGGCACGACGGCGGCACCTCCCCTGACGCGGCATTCGCACCCTCCGGCGGGTGCGGGAATTCCAGCACCGCGGCGGTGGTAAAATCAGCTAAGCAACCCCCTAATTTTTTAGCGATACCGGTCAGTCCCTGGCCGAAAGAATCGCAACAAACGGCGGCGCAACATCGCCAGCCTGACGCCCACAACACAATAAAGTCTGGAATCCATGAGAAGAACTGTTCGCCAAAGCCCGCCCGCCCTCGCCGATGGTGCCATGCGCATCGTCGCCCTCGGAGGTTTGGGGGAAATCGGCCGCAACATGACCGTCTTCGAATATGCAGGCAAGCTGCTCATTGTCGACTGTGGCGTGTTGTTCCCTGAGGAGCACCACCCCGGCGTTGACTTGATCCTGCCTGATTTCTCCTATTTGAAGAACCGCTGGCAGGACGTTGTCGGCCTGGTGCTGACCCACGGCCACGAGGACCACATCGGTGGTGTCCCGTACCTGCTCAAGCACCGCGGCGACATCCCCGTCATCTCCGCCAAGCTGACCCTGGCCTTCCTGAAGACCAAGCTCGACGAGCACCGGATCAAGGGCAAGATGATCCAGGTCAAGGAAGGCGACCGCCGCAAGTTCGGCCCGTTCGACGTCGAATTCCTGGCAGTCAACCACTCCATCCCGGACGGTCTGGCCGTTGCCATCCGCACGCCTGCCGGCCTGGTGCTGGAAACCGGTGACTTCAAGATGGACCAGTTCCCGCTGGACAAGCGCATCACCGACCTGGCCGGCTTTGCCCGTCTGGGCGAGGAAGGCGTGGACCTGTTCATGCCCGACTCCACCAACGCCGAAGTGCCCGGCTTCCTGGCGGCTGAAGCCGACCTGATCCCGGCCATCGACCAGGTCATGCGCACGGCCCCGCGCCGTGTTGTGGTGTCCAGCTTCGCCAGCCACGTCCACCGCATCCAGCAGATCATCGACTCGGCGCAAAAGTACAACCGCAAGATCGCCTTCGTTGGCCGCTCCATGGTCCGCAACATGACCACGGCACGCGAACTGGGCTACCTGAAGATCCCGCGCGGCATGCTCGTTGACGCCAAGGAACTGGAGAAGATGGCCCCCAACAAGGCCGTCCTCATTTGCACCGGTTCACAGGGTGAGCCGATGGCCGCCCTGGCCCGCATGGCCAACGGCGACCACCAGATCAACCTGACCGAGGGCGACACCGTCCTGTTGGCCAGCTCACTGGTGCCCGGCAACGAGTCATCGATCTACCGGCTCATCAACGACCTCACCAAGCAGGGCGCCAACGTCATCCACAAGGGCAACGCGAAGGTTCACGTCTCCGGACACGCCAGCGCCGGCGAGCTTGTGTACTGCTACAACCTGGTCCGTCCCAAGAACGTCATGCCTGTGCACGGTGAATACCGCCACCTGAAGGCCAACGCGGGGCTGGCTGTCCGCACCGGCGTGGACCCGAAGAACGCGTTCATCGTTGAGGACGGCACCGTGCTCGACCTCAAGGACGGCGTGGCCAAGATCGCCGGCAGCGTTCCCGCCGCGTACGTGTACGTCGAGAACATGGTTGCCGGCGCGGCGACGGAGGAGTCCTTGGAGGACCGCCTCCGCCTGGGTGCCGATGGCGCCGTCACGCTGTTGCTGATCGTCAATCCGGACACCGGAAAGATCGAGGAAGATCCGGAATTCTTCCCCGTGGGCTTCAACCTCACGCCGAAGGACCTGGAGAAGGCCAACGGAATTGTGGAGAAGACAGTCTCCGCGCTCCGCGGCGAGAAGACGGGCCCGGTTGCCGAAAAGGCGATCGCCGAGGCGCTGCTGCGCTGGTCCGACCGGGCGCTGCGCCGCAAGCCGGTCTACACCGTCATCATCGTCGAGGCGTAAGCCTCCCACTGGTTTCGCTGGTCGAGACGCTGCCGCCGTCGTACTTTTCAAGTACGACGGCGGCACTTGGCTTTAACGGTGTTGTTGCCTTGGGCGCGGGCATGGCCGGGCGCCGGCCTTGGTGTGCGCATCCGGGTCAGGGGCTCGTGGCCAGGGCGGTCTCGGCTTCGTCCCAGCTGATCAGCTCGTTGTCCCGCAACCACTCGATGGCCCGGACTTTCATGGCGGCGTCGTGAAATTCGTGCCACTGGGTGAGTTCTTCCGGCAGTTGGTGGATTGCGTCCTTAAAGTGGCGGAAGGGCTTGTTGCGGTCAATTGACAGTGTGAGCCGGTCCCTGTGGCGGGCGTTCTGAACGCCGGAAATGAATCGTTCCATGTCCCGGTAGCCCTCGTTGGCTTCAATCGGATCGATGCGGATGCCGCCGCGGTCGTCCACGTCCCAGCCTTCGGTATCTGCCTCATCCGCAACTTCTTCACTCCACAGTTCAATCTTGCCGGTGGCCGGATCCACCCAGAAGAACGTCTCGTAATCCATGAAATGGTTTTCCAGCGCCATGGCCAGATCTTCAAGATCAAAGTTTTTCAGATGCAACACGGTTCGGCCCTCCGCAACGGGTGTTTGAAATTATGCAATCCCCACAAACACCATGGTTCCCCGTGGACCGGCTGAGTTCAAGGGTTTAGGGAGACGCGTTGCGGCCATCCGCCCGCTGCAGAACCCGAGCTTTGGCCGTGAAGGTCGCGGCCGGTGCGCCCTGAGGCTGTTTACGCCCTGAAGCACCCCCAACGGAGCTGTCAGTCTTCGCCGCGCAGCTTGTCCATGTCGCGGCGGTCCTTTTTGGTGGGCCGGCCGGTGCCGCGGTCACGCTGAGGAAGGCCAAGCGCGGGCAGGACGGGGCGCGGGGGAGTGTGGTCGGTGAAACAGTGTGAGGCCGCTTCGGCACCAACGCGTTTGTTGATGAGCCGGCGGACTTCCAGAATCCTGTCATAGCCGGGCTGGCGCACGCGGATGGTGTCGCCCGGGACCACTGTGTGGGCGGCCTTGGCATTGGCATCGTTGAGTTTCACGTGGCCCGCACGGCAGGCAGCCGTGGCCATGGACCGGGTTTTATAGGCCCGGATGGACCACAGCCACGCGTCAATGCGCACCGACGCCGGTGCGGTCTTGGGAATGCTCATAGTTCAATTGAGTCTAGCGCTGCCCGGGAGCCCGATGTGCCCCGGAGCCGGACGCTCCCATCCCCCATGTCATCTTGCGAATATTTTTGTGTCGCAGCCCGGTCAGGAGTGCGAGCTCGAAGTCATCCAAGAGGCGTTGATTGCGTGTTTTGGCAAGCAGAAGCAGTTGATCAGCTTCGACGGTGTTTTTGGAATGTTTCAGTGCTGCCAGCTCCAGCCCCAAGATGCCGATAGCGGCCAAATGAACCTGATTCGGAGTGCCCGAAGGGTGAACATCATTGAATACCAGTCTGACCTGCCGGACATCCTTGCGCGAAAGTTGGGCGGCTTCTGCCAAATCACCCACGGCCAGGCCGTCTTCCAGCACCATCGCCAAGTGTCGGTTTAGCAGGGCCGTGGTTCCACGGATTGTGCTCGATGTGAAGGCAAGAAGCTGGCGTTGCCGCTGGAACGTGCTCCTGAGTTGATCAAGCTGGGAGGTGTGCGGATCCGGACCGGAATTGCCGCGGTAGCGATAGCCTTCAGCGGGAGATCCCGGCGTCGTGGCGGGTGATGAGTAACCTGGTCGACGGTGGACATCCTGGCTGCGGGACAACTCGATTGCTCATTTCAGTTTCGGGTGATGGTGCTTCACTAGGAGGCTACTTCAGGAAATGGAGGGTGGGGACATACCGAAAATGCGTGCCGCCATATGCAAACAAGCACGACGGTTTCGTGACGCAGGCCATAAGATCCGCTTATAGTTCCACGCGGTTTAGGTCTTGGTCACAGGCCCCCAAAGTACCTAGGCTCAAAGGAAGCGACACTCCCATCAGGACCTAGTGCTTGGAACTCCAATGACCGAATTTCAGCCCGCATCGCGGGTGACCCGCATTAAATCTTCGCCCAGTGTTGCAGCCGCCGGCCGTGTCCGCGAGCTCAAGGCAGAGGGGCGGAGAATTCTTGACCTGACAGTCGGCGAGCCCGACTTCGACACTCCTGCGAACATCAAGGAAGCAGCCATCGCTGCGGTCAGCAACGGTGAGACCAAGTACACCGCAGTTGCAGGAACCCCTGCACTGCAGGCGGCAATCATCCACTCCATGGAGTCCCGGACGGGCGTCCGCTACTCGGCGGACCGGATCACCATCGGCGGCGGCGCCAAGCAGGTCATCTTCACGGCCTTCATGGCCTCACTGGGGGAAGGCGACGAAGTGGTCATACCAGCCCCATACTGGGTGTCCTACCCTGACATGGTGCTGGCCAACGAGGGAACGCCCGTCATTGTGGAGTGCGGCGAAGACACCGGCTTCAAGCTGACACCCGAGTCGCTGGCCGCTGTGCTGACCGACCGGAGCAAATGGTTGATCCTGAACACGCCGTCCAACCCCACCGGGGCCGTCTATACGGCAGTGGAATTGCGCGGATTGGCCCGGGTTCTGGCTGATTTCCCCAAGGTTCATGTCCTGACGGACGAAATCTACGATGAAATCTACTTTGGCCCTGAACGCCCGGCCTGCCTGCTCAAGGTCGCCCCTGAACTGGACGGGCGCGTCCTCATGGTCAATGGTGTATCCAAGTCCTACGCCATGACCGGCTGGCGACTGGGATATGCGGTTGGGCCCAAGCCCGTGATTGCCGCCATCAACAAGCTACAGTCACAGATCTCCTCCTGCCCTTCCTCCGTCAGCCAGGCGGCTGCCGCCGAAGCCCTGACCGGCGACCAGTCCTTCGTTGTGGAAAGCCGGGCCGTGTACCGCTCCCGGCGCGACATAACCGTGGCCGGGCTCAACGCCATCGAAGGTTTGGCCTGCAGGACGCCGGACGGCGCGTTTTACGCCTACGTCAACTGTGCCGGCGTCATTGGCAAGGCAACTCCCGACGGTGCGGTCATCAGCAGCGATGAGGATTTCACCATGTACCTGCTTGACAGTGCCTCCGTTGCTGTCATTCAGGGATCCGCCTATGGAGTCGGCCCCTACTTCAGGATTTCCTACGCGACAAGCGTGGAAGTCATCAACGAGGCACTCGCCGCCATCGAAAAGTCCGTCCTGGCACTTAGCTAGTTGCCACGCCAAACACCCAAGGAGCATTGCCATGATTCATGTCAGAACCAAATTCGAGCGCCCCACTGCCGACGCGGTTGCCAGGCTGGCCAAGTTCTCATCCGCCACGATTCACGAGGCGCAGGGGCGCAAGGGCGCACTCAATTCCAAGATCAAGCCGATCGACCGGAACATGTCTTTCTGTGGTCCAGCCGTGACCGTGCGCTGCGCACCCAGGGACAACCTCATGCTTCAGGTGGCCATCCACTATGCCGAAGCCGGAGATGTCGTCCTGGTGTCGGCCGGCGAATATGGTGAAGCCGGAACGTTCGGTGACGTGCTGGGCACCGCCATGAAAGCCAAGGGATTGGCTGCGATGGTGACTGATTCCGGGGTCCGTGACACCCAGGACCTCATTGAACTTGGCCTGCCTGTTTTCTCGGCAAACGTCTGCATCAAGGGAACCGTCAAGGAGACGATCGGGCCCATCAACCACCCGGTGGTCTTCGGCGACGAGATCATCAACCCCGGCGACATCCTCAAGGGCGACGCCGACGGCGTGGTCGTCATTCGCAGGGAAGAAATCGAAGATGTGATCCGCCTTTCCCAGCAACGCGACGACAATGAGCGCGAACTCATGGGCAAGTACCTGGCAGGTGGCACAACCATTGAACTGTGCAACCTCACGGAGGTACTCAAGTCCAAGGGACTGCTCGTCGAAGACGCATAGCAGGCGGCTCGAATTGCATTCCATTTTGAGGAGCGGCCCGCACAGTAAAAGATAGCCTTTATCCCATATATAAATGTGGATGGACTAATTGCGTTATTACTGTTTATTGTTCACTGAGCATTTCGTAAAACATCTCATTAAGAATTCTCAACACAGCGGACGCAGCCTCTGACAACGGTTCGTGGTCCGGGGTGCACAGCGCAATCTTGCATGACATTGCGGGGTCAGTGATGCGCAGGAAGGCAAAATCCTCGTCGTCAAACAAGGATTCGGCCGCCGAACGGGGCAGGATGGTGGCGCCCAAGTCGGCACGAAGAAGCTGCCGAAGGGTGGGGGACGACTCCACTTCACCCACCAACTGCAGTTCAAGGTCCTTGCTTTTGAAACCTTCCTCGACCATTTGCCGCAGGGTATGGTTCTGTTCCGGCAGGATCATGCCAAAACTGGATGCCTCCTCCAGCGTTGTCACACCACTTTCGGCAACGGCTGCGGACACGCGCTTGGAATTCACCACAAGATAAAGTTCTTCGATGCTCAGGGTAGTGAATTGGACTCCCCGGATGGGCCCGGGCTCGTAAATAAGGGCCATGTCCAGGCGGCCGTTGCGGATGGCGTCACTGAGCACACCGCCATATATTTCCGTCAGATGCAGCACAATGTCGGGATATCTCCGGCTGACCTCACTCATGATCCGGGGTGTCAGTGTCGACGCCATGCTGTAGGGCGCGATGGCAATGGAAACGCGCCCGGATGGTGCGGCTCCTGAAGCGGAAACGTCCAAACGGGCTTGCTCCACGAGGCGCAAAATGGTTTGGGCATGCCGGTACAAGGTGTGGCCGGCGGCTGTTGGGGAGACACCTTGCTTGCTCCTGATCAGGAGCCGCTGCTTGAGGTCCTTCTCCAGGGCAGAGACTTGCTGGCTGAGCGCCGGCTGGGCCACGTGCAGGGCTGCCGCGGCCTTGGTGATGCTGCCGGAATCAACAATCTTCACGAAATATGCAAGCCTGCGTGTGTCCACGGTGGTCTTCTTTCCTGATGGCGCCTGGGCATCGGGCCAGGGGTCATATCTGAAACGTATGGAGGGATACACAATAGGTCTTTGTGTGATTCAGATCTCGCATAATAGGTTGATCTGAGAAAGCAGTTCCGACGCCACGCTGATTCTATCCTGCGGCGATCGGGAGGAAAACTTTTTCACTCCAGGATTCACCCCGCAGTTGCACATGGAAGTGCCGCCCGGCCGGTCAGCAAAAATTGCTAAGACCTGGTTACTTGAATAGTCCACTGCAAGGCCTGAGCCTTGCCAAATAGAAGGAATCGGCAAATGAAGAAATCCATTAAGGGCAAGATTGCTGCTGTCATGACGGTCTCAGCAATGGCGCTTGCACTGGCCTCATGCAGCGGACCGGGCAATGCCGCCGGCGGCGACAGCCCGACCTCGGGCGAAGTGAGCCTCATTGCGTACTCGGGCGTATGGCAGGACCAATACAACGCTGCCGTCATCGAGCCTTTCAAGGCCAAATACCCCGATATCAAGATCACCTACGCATCCAAGCGTTCGTCCGCCGAGATGCTCAGTGCGCTTCAAGGCCAAAAGGGCAAGCCATCCACCGACGTTGCGATCATGGACAATTCCGTCTCCACCTCAGGCAACAAGCAGGGACTGTTTGAGAAAATCGACACAGCGGGAGTCCCGAACCTGGCCAACGTCGCGGATGAGTTCCAGAGCAAGGACGGATTCGGCCCGGTCGTAATGCTCGATGCCATTGGCCTGGTCTACGACGCCGCCACGTTCCCAACGCCCCCTGAGAGCTGGAATGTGCTGTGGGATCCCGCCTATGCAGGCAAGATCAATGTGAATGCGCCGCCGTCACTGTTGGGTCTTTCGTTGACCGCCATCACTTCCAAGATGGAGGGCGAGGACTACACGAAGAGCATCGACAAGGCGGTGGCCCGCTTGAAGGGACTGGCGCCTGCCGTCCAGACGTTCGCCCCCAACCCCGACGAATACCAAAGCATCATCACCGGCCAAACGGTGCTCGGCCTGGGGCAGAACGCGCGAGGCCAGTTCTACAGCGACCAGAGCAACAAGAAGATGGGTGTGACGTTCCCCAAGGAAGGCAGCGTCTACCAGATCAACACCATCAACCTGGTCAAGGACGCCCCGCACTCCGAAGCAGCCAAGACGTTCATCGACTACGCACTGTCAGCGGAAGCACAGGCGGCGTTCGCCGAGAGGCTCTTCTACGCGCCGTCTGTCACAAACGCGCAGCTGCCTGACGACGTCAAGGCCCGGGTTGTTCCCACCGACGGTTCATTGAACATCGTCCCGCTTGACGTGGACTTCCTGTCATCCGCACGAGACAAGTGGACTGACACCTGGAAGCGCCAGATCATCAAGTAACCGCACCCAGGTGCCCTTTCCACTTACCGTTCCAGGAGAACCCAAGCCATGACTGAATCAAAACTGTCGATCGTTGACCTAACGAAGAAATACGCTGCAGGCCTGGCTCCTGCCGTCGACCGCCTCAACATGGAAGTGGAGGAAGGGCACCTGGTGGCACTTTTGGGTCCGTCCGGCTGTGGCAAGACAACAACGCTGCGCATGGTTGCCGGCCTGATGGACCCCACCGCCGGGTCCATCATGGTCGACGGCCGTGAAATCACCCAGGAGCCCGTCAACAAGCGCGGCATGGGGATGGTCTTCCAGTCCTATGCGCTCTTCCCTCACATGAATGTTGAGCAGAACGTGGCCTTCGGACTGCAAATGCGCCAGGTTCCCAAGGCCGAACAAAAGGTGCGTGTCGCCGAGGCGTTGGACATGGTCCAGCTGGGCCACCTTGGCAAGCGGGCAACCAAGGCGCTCTCCGGCGGCCAACAGCAGCGCATCGCACTTGCCCGCGCGCTCGTCGTCGAACCCACCCTGCTTTTGCTCGATGAACCACTGTCCAACCTGGACGCCAAGCTGCGCGACACCATGCGCACGGAAATCAGGTCCATCCAGCAGCGCACCCGGGCCACAACCCTTTTCGTGACGCACGACCAGGACGAAGCCCTGGACATGGCTGACCGCATCGCCGTCATGAACGGCGGCCTCATCGAGCAGTTCGGCTCACCCATCGACGTCTACGAACGCCCGCGCACACACTTTGTTGCCAACTTCATTGGCCAGGCAAATTTCCTCAGCATCACAGTCGGTGAGGACGTGGGAGGGGCTTCCGCGGCAGGGGAGCGGAACTACAAAATTGAGGTGCCGGGGCTGGGTCAATTCGGCGCCGTGGGCGCCCCCGGACTGACGGGCAGCAGCCTCCCCATACTCATCCGTCCGCACCGGCTCAAGGCCTCCCAGCAGCCGTCCACTTCGGCCCAGGAACTCAAGGGAACCGTTGAACAGGTCAGCTACACGGGGGACACCCTGACCATTGCCGTGCGGGTTGGCGACGAAATCCTGCAATCACAGCTGCACACCACCAGCGGCAGCCTGCCGCGTACCGGTGACACCGCGTACTTGTCCTGGGACCCTGAGCACGCGTACATCCTCCCGGCGCCTGTGAAAGAGGTTGCGGCATGACAATGATCGAGACAGAGAATCCTGTCCCGGGAATCCGCAAGGGCCTGGAATCAGGTGTTCTGGAAGCAGCTGCGAACAAGCGGCGCAGGCGCACCTACCTTGCCTTGCTGATTCCGGGGATTCTCGGGCTGCTGGTCAGCTTCGTCTTTCCGCTGCTCTACATGGTCAGAATGTCATTCAATGAGGGGGCGCCGGACGGCGTCATCATTGACACATTCACATTCGATACCTATATCAAGCCCCTCACCGATCCCTATTACTGGCGGGTCACCCTCGACACCTTCAAGATGGGGCTGACAGTCGGTGTGCTTTGCCTGATCGTGTCCTACCCGATCGCACTGTTCCTTGTGCGCAGCACGAGCAAGTACAAGGGGCTGCTGCTGGCCATTGCCATCGCACCGCTCCTGACATCCGCAGTTGTGCGGACTTACGGCTGGATGGTCATTTTGGGCACAAACGGCCTCGTCAACACGTCGCTGGAATCCATGGGTCTCATTGGTGCCCCGCTGAAACTGACCAACAACATGACAGGCGTGACCATCGGGCTGGTCGAGATCTTCATGCCCTACGCGATACTGGCCATGATCTCCGGATTCGGGCGCCTCAGCCCACAGCTGGAGGAAGCGGCCGGATCGCTGGGCGCCAGCAAGTTCAAGGTGTTCACGCGAGTCACCCTGCCACTGAGCCTGCCAGGTGTTTTCACCGCATTCCTGCTGGTATTTGTCATGTCCATCAGCACCTTCATCACCCCACGCCTGCTGGGTGGTGGCAGCGTGCAGGTGCTGGCCACGGAAATCTATGACCAAACCACAGGCCTGCTGAACTGGCCGTTTGCTGCGGCACTGTCCGTCATCCTGCTGGTCCTGTTTGGCACCATCATTGCCATTTACCAGCGCATCGTCCAAAAGATCGGAGGCTGACCTTGAGTGAGGCACGCCTTTTCAAGCCGCGGTTCAATCCCGCGAAGCCGATTTTCAACATCATTGTCTTTCTGCTCTACCTCTTCCTGCTGGCGCCGCTGATCATCGTCTTCGTGGTGTCCTTCGCCTCCAACCAGTACCTGTCATTCCCGCCAGAGGGCTTCACGCTCAAGTGGTACCAGGCGCTTCCGTCGGAAACCATTTTCGTGGAGGGCATGAAGGTCAGCCTCATTGTGGCAGTGCTGGTCACCGTCGTTGTCCTGGCCATCGGTGTTCCCGCGGCGCTGGCCCTGCAACGGTTTGAGTTCAAGTCGAAGGCGGCGATGGAGGCGTTCTTTCTCTCGCCGCTGCTGACGCCCAGCATCGTTCTGGCACTGGGCATGGTGCTGCTGTTTGGCCCGTTGAACCTGAACAACACCTACACCGGGATCATCATTGGACACGTGGCCATCACCATCCCCTTTGTCATCCGGACCACCATCATGAGCCTGGCCACCGCCGACACCTCATGCGAGGATGCGGCACGAATCCTTGGCGCCGGCCCTTGGACGGTGTTTCGCAGGGTCACCCTGCCGATCATCCGCCCCGGTGTGATTGCCGGCGGCGTCATCGCCTTCATTGTCTCCTTTGACGAAGCAGTGATCTCGCTCTTTGTCGCCGAGTCAGGGCTCCCAACACTTCCCGTCCAGGTCCTTCGGTACGTGGAAAATTCGGCTGACGCGGCCGTGGCGGCACTCTCCGTCATCCTCATCCTGATCTCCCTGGCAGTCGTTGTCGTGGTGGAACGCGTCATGGGACTCCGCAAGGCGCTCAACTAGAAGGCCCTGGCGGATGCGGGCAGGCAAGCCCGCACCCGCCATTTCCGTGCCGTGGGTCATAAGCCGAAGCTGTCTCATGACAGTTTTTAGGTCTTTGTGTGAGCCACCTCTCGGTGACAGACTCAGTGGAATAAAGCCGGGAAACGGATCCCGGCATGGAACGCAACAAAGAATTTAGGAAGGCAGCAATGGGTCCCACAATTGATCTTGTCGCAGATCTCGGCGAAGGATTTGGTGCCTGGTCCATGGGGGACGACAAGGCGCTGCTCGACATCGTCTCCAGCGCCAACATCGCCTGCGGATTTCATGCGGGAGACCCCGACATCATGGACGCCACGGTTGCCGAATGCGTCCGCCGCGGAGTCAGTATCGGGGCACACCCAAGCTTCCCCGACCTCAGGGGGTTCGGACGCCGCGCCATGGACCTGACCGCTGACGAAGTCCGCAACGATGTCCTCTACCAGCTCGGCGCCCTGAACGGCTTCGCCGCCTACCACGGGACCGAAGTCTCCCACATTGCACCCCACGGCCGCCTGGGCAACCTCGTGGCCACCAGGGCGGACTACGCTGCAGCGGTGGCTGATGCCGCCGCCCGTGTTCGGCCGGATCTCATCCTGGTGGCGCAGGACGGGGAACTCGCCACAGCCGGTTCAGAACGGGGCCTGCCCATCGGAATTGTCGGCATCATCGACCGCGCCTACATGCCGGACGGCACGCTTGTGCCGCGCAGCCAGCCGGGTGCAGTCATCCACGACGCCAAGACAATCGTGAACCGGACCATTCGAATGGTCTGTGAAGGGCTCATCCGTGCCGTAGACGGGACAGACCTCCCGATCACCGCAGACACTGTGCTGCTGCACGGAGACAACCCGGGCGCCGTGGACCTTGCCCGGCTTATTCGCACCCAACTGACGAACGCCGGCGTGCGCATTGCGCCGCTCCGCGAGGTCCTCGAGAACAAGCGCACGGTGGCCTGACATGGGCGCATCCACCACCATCGAGGTGCACGAGGCCGGTGACGCGGCACTGCGCGTCGTCGCCGCCACCGGCGACCGGGAACGTGACTGGCAGACAGTCCATGCCCTGGCCGGCTGGCTCGACTCGTCAGGCATGGACGGCATCCACGGGGCAGTGCCCACCTATGATTCAGTGCTCGTGGAGTTCGACGCCTACCTCACCTCGGCACGCCAGGTCCGCGCCATCGTGCTGCTGGCCATGCGGCAGATCGACTTCGTGGGCGCCACTGCCCAGGCCCCGCAGCACTTTGAAGTTCCCGTGGTCTACGGCGGGGAGTTCGGCCCGGACCTGGCGCGTGTGGCCGACCACGAAGGCCTGGACGTTGAGGAAGTCATCCGGCTTCACACCGCCAAATCCTATGTAATCAGGTGCCTGGGCGCGCCCGCCGGCTCCCCCATGATGGACGGCCCCGACTTTCCCGTGCCGGTTCCGCGCCTGAAGGATCCGCGCATCTCAGTACCGGCAGGAGCGGTTTCGGTGGCCGGCCGGCAGGCCGTCATCGCGCCAGCTTCTGCTCCGGGCGGGTGGTGCGTCATTGGGCAGACACCGCTGACGCTCCTGGATGCATCGAGGGACCCGCTTGTGCCATACCTGCCCGGGGATGTCCTGCGCTTTTACCGGATTTCACCTGAGGACTTCGCACGCTACGACGGCCAACCGCTGGAGGCCTCACAATGACCGGGACACTTCTGGTCCAACAAGCAGGCCACTGCGTTGTCACCGACCTTGGCCGTGTCCGCGGCCCGCGCTACGGATTGCCCGTCAACGGCGCCCTTGACCAGTTTTCCGCACGGGCAGCGAACATTCTGGTTGGCAACCAGGACAGTGCGCCGCTGCTGGAAGTCACCGCATTGGATGTTCGCCTGCGCAGCACCACGGACGTCCTCATATCCGTTACCGGCGCGTCCGCGACGCTGACCGTGGGCGGCAGGGAATGCCCGCAGTGGGAGCCGGTCTCGGTGCTGGCGGGGGAAACGATCTCCGTCCGCACCGTGACAGGTGGCCTGCGTGCGTACCTTGCAGTCCACGGCTCCGTCGAAACGCCCACGCTCTTGGGCAGTTGCGCACCCGACACCGTGGTTGGGTTCGGCCACAGGCTCCTGGAAGGGGATGCCCTGACCACGCGACGGACCGTACCCCCCATTCGCCAGCCCTACTATGACCTGCCGCTGTTCCGGCTCGGACTGCCCAAGCCCGGCATCAGCGCCCACCCGGTCATCGATGTGACAGACGGCCCCGACATCGAGGAGTTTGGTGAAACAGCCCGGAAATTGTTCAACGGTTCCTACACCGTCGGAGACCGCAGCAACCACATCGGGCTCCGGCTCCGCGGAGACCTTCCGGAGCGGCAGCTGAGCTCCGAAGTTCTCTCACGCGGCGTGCCCGTGGGCGCCGTCGAGGTCCCGTCCCGGGATGAACTGCTGGTGCTGCACCGCGGACGAGGAGTGACCGCGGGATACCCCGTGATGGCAGTTGTAACAAGCCTTTCGCTCGATGCCCTGGCCCAGGTGCGGCCGGGACAAGTCGTCACCTTTCGCCACACCACAGTTGCCGAAGCGAGCGCCAACTACCGTTCCGCCATCCGGGAGCTGGACAAGCTGCGGACCCGGGTGAGAACAGTCTTTGGCCTGCTCGGCCTGGGCGGCGGAAGCAACGAGAACGGAAGCGACGAAAGCGGAACCACCGAGGCAAGCCCAGGTATTTCAAGGGGCAACCAAGCTGCCTGTGCAAGGCAGCACCCAAGCCCCGGCCCGTCCATGAATTCAATGAGGAATGTAGATGTCAACCACAACAATGCGTGCTGAGAGCATGCACCAAGCACCGCTCAACGCGGCGCAAACCCGCAAGGTCGTCACCGCCGGGTGCGTAGGTATTTTTGTCGAGCTTTACGACAACGGCATCTTCGCCTTCATGGCCGGAACATTGGCCCTAGTCTTCCTCGCGCCGGGCAACCCTGACGACGCCTTGTTGTTTGTGTTTGCCGGCTATGCCATTTCCTTCCTGGTCCGCCCGCTGGGCGCGGTCGTCTGTGGCTACCTTGGCGACCGGATCGGGCGCCAGCGCCTCCTGGTCTTCGTCATACTTTTGATCAGTGTGGCCACTGCCGGCATCGGCATGCTGCCGGGCTACGCCGCCATCGGCGTCGCGGCACCCGTTCTGCTGGTCACCCTGCGCCTGCTTCAGGGCTTCTCGGTCGGCGGCGAATCGGCCGGTGCCATGACATTCCTGGCCGAACACGCACCCGAGGGCAAACGCGGCATCATCACTTCATATGCCCAGATCGCCTCCTTTGCCGCCCTCCTCACTGGCACCCTCGTGGCCTATTCCATGTCACCGTGGCTCACCGAGGCCGCCATCAACGGAGGCGGGTTTGGCGCGTTTGCCTGGCGCATCCCGTTCCTGGCCGCCATCCCCATGGGCATCATCGGCTGGTACATCAGGAAGTCGATCACCGACACCCCCAACTTTGAGAAGCTCAAGGAGGAAGGCGGGCTGTCCAAGAACCCGCTGAAGGAAGCCTTCGCCACCCCCGTGCACCGCCGGGCCATGCTCCTGGCGCTGTTCATTCCCCTGATGAACGGCTCCGGATACTACGTCCTGTTCTCTTTTATGCCAACGTTTCTCAAGGGCGAGCAAATCAACTTTGGCATAGGCCAGGCGCTGCTGGTCACGGCCTGCAGCCTGGTGGTCATCTGTATTGCCATCCCCTTGATGGGCAGCCTTTCGGACCGGATCGGCCGCAAGAAGGTCATTGCCGGATCTGCCATTGCCATGGCCATTGTGGGCATCCCCTCCTATGCGCTCATCGCCACGGGGGAGATGGGACTGGCCATCCTGGGTGCCTGCATCATGGCCATCGCATTCTCCGGACACACCGCGGTCATCCACATCCTGATCGTGGAACTCTTCCCGACACGGGTGCGGTACTCGGCCTACGGCCTCGGCTACAACGTGTCGTCGGCACTTTTCGGTGGAACGGCGCCACTGCTTATGACCTGGCTCATTTCCTCCACGGGCAACATCTACATGCCGGCTTTCTATGCCGTCATCACGGCACTGGGAACCCTGCTGGCTGTCAGCACTGTCAAAGACAGGGCCCACCTGCCGCTGCGCGACGAATAAGCAACCCGGCAGGCAGCCGAACTGCCGTCCACCGAGCACAAATAGAAGATCCATTCCACACATTGGGAGACAACCATGTCATTTTCAGATTACTCAACAGCTCTTGTCACCGGGGCGTCAACAGGCATGGGTGCCGCAATTACCGAGCGCCTGACCAAACGCGGACTGGTTGTCCACGCCGTGGCCCGGAATGAGGAACGGCTCGCTGAACTTGCTGACCGGACAGGTGCCATCCCGCATGTACTCGACCTGACCAACACCGCTGCCCTCGCCGACGCTGTGTCGGAACTGAAGGTGGATGTCCTGGTGAACTGTGCCGGCGTTTCACGGCCCGGGAACATCCTCACCTCGTCGGAAGACGACATTGACGAGCTCATCGACGTCAACCTTCGTGGCCTGCTCCAGCTGACCCGCCTGGTCCTGCCGGGCATGGTTGAGCGGGATCTGGGGCACATCGTCAACATCAGCTCCATCGCCGGTCTGTACAACTTCTTCGGGCACACCGCCTACCACGCCACCAAGGCAGCCGTTCACCAGGTGTCCCGGCAGCTGCGCAACGACACCATGGGCAAGCGGATCCGGGTGACGGAGATCTGCCCCGGACGTGTTGAGACGGAGATCTTCGGACGCAACATGGGCGGCTCGCCGGAGGCCATGCAAGAGGCTTGGAACACTTACTATGAGGGCTACGAGTCCCTCACCACGGACGACATCGTCAACGCCCTGGACTATGCCGTTGAGGCGCCGCGCCACGTCAACGTGGGCATGCTCGAACTCATGCCAACCTTCCAGGTCCCCGGCGGGCTGACCTTCGACCGCCGTGACGCGGCCTAAGCAAAAGGACAAGGCGGACGGCGCGGCTGGCGCCTTACGGCACTGTCAGGAAGCTGGCGTCAAAGGAGTTCAGGTCGATGGCGACGCCGTTGTAGTTGAACTCGAATTGCTGCTGGCTGGCGATGCGCATGGTGCCGGGGGTGTTCCAGCCGCCGTAGGGGAGCGGAGCAGGCGCCAAATGATCCGGCTGCCAGCCGTCAAACGGGAAGACCGAGGTGTCGGTGTCCCACAATGGCACGTCGGCGAAGCTGTTGGCTGTGGCGCCCTGCAGTCCGTCCCACATGCCCGAACCCGAGTAGATGACCGGCCGAACGCCGGTGGCAGCCACTCCGTCGACCATTTCGCGGGTGACGGGCACGCCGCCGTCTTCCACATCCAGGGCGAAGAACTGCAGCCGGTTGATGTAAGGCCCCGCGGCGGCGATGCCTGCCTGCCAGCACCTCGGATCACGGGTGTACACGGCGATCTTCAGCCCGGCGTCGAGCGCCATTTGCAGCTGCGGCTGGGTGTGTTCCCAGGGCGTGCAGCTGTCCCACGTGGTTGAGTGCATCACGTACAGCCGGAACCCGTCCGCGTAGGCCCTGGTGAACCAGTCGGGGTCGGTGATGATGTTGGCAGAGTCGATCGCTTTGACCGATCCCGCGAGTTCGGTGTCGACTGTTCCCTGCGCGGCCAGTTGCGGGGCAGGCTCGGCGGGGATGGTTTGATTCACTGCTGCCTCGGGGGTTGCTGCCTGTGCAGTGGGCGCCGGCCGGGTGGCCGTGTCCACGCTGCCTGGGATTCGGTCAACCGGTGCGGCAGGGGCTGCCGGACCGGTTGCGGCGTTGGGGCTGGGTGCCGCGGCGCCGGCCACCAAGAATACTCCCATTGCCACTGACAGGGTGGCGATGAGGGCAGCAATTTTGGTGATGGACCGACGGCGGGCATGGAAAAGGCGCAAAAAAATAGCGAAAGGCCTAACGTTTTGATGGACAGGTGCCGCAAATGTGATGCCATCGGACGGCAGTCATCGGGCATTCCCCCGCTACCAAGATAACCGGAAAGCAACATTCCTCGTTAGGATGCCCGTCACACAACGCCGGATTTGCGCCGGAATCAGCCTCCGAACTGCGAACAGGCCCAAGCAAAAAGACAAGAACGACGGCGGCACCTGGGTGAGAAAAACAAACTCACCCAGGTGCCGCCGTCGTTGGTTGGGAAAACTTAGCCCTGGTTGCTGAACGCGGCGTCGAAAGACAACTCCGAGGGGGCAAAGTCGAACTTCTTCAGTGCCGCAAGAGCCTCGGGTGCACCCTGGAGCCTGTCCATGCCGGCGTCCTCCCACTCAATGGAGATGGGGCCGTCGTAGCCGATCGCCGTCAGCGCCCGGAAGGAGGATTCCCAGGGCACATCCCCGCGTCCGGCGGAGACAAAGTCCCAGCCGCGGCGCGGATCGCCCCACGGCAGGTGCGAGCCCATGACGGTGTTGCGGCCGGTGGGGCGCAGCTTCGTGTCCTTGCAGTCAACATGGTAAATCCGGTCCTGGAAGTCCCAGATGAAGGACACCGGGTCGATGCCCTGCCACATGAAGTGGGATGGGTCCCAGTTCAGGCCAAATGCCTCGCGGTGGCCGATGGCCTCCAGTGAGCGCACCGTGGTCCAGTAGTCGTAGGCGATTTCGGAGGGGTGGACCTCGTGGGCGAAGCGCACCCCGCACTCGTCAAAGACGTCAAGGATCGGGTTCCAGCGGTCGGCGAAGTCCTGGTAGCCGGCCTCAATGACCGATTCGGGGACCGGCGGGAACATGGCCACGTACTGCCAGATGGAGGAGCCGGTGAAGCCCACCACTGTTTTGACGCCGAGGGCCCGGGCCAGCCGGGCGGTCAGCTTCATCTCTTCGGCTGCGCGCTGGCGCACACCCTCGGGATCGCCATCGCCCCACACCTTGCTGCCAACGATGGCCTGGTGGCGGAAGTCGATGGGGTTGTCGCAGACCGCCTGGCCCTTGAGGTGGTTGGAAATGGCCCACACCTTCAAGTTGTAGCGGTCCAGCACGGCGATCTTGCCGGCAACATAGCCGGGTTCGTCCCAGCGCCACGGGTCCAGGTGGTCGCCGGAACAGGCGATTTCCAGTCCGTCGTAGCCCCACTCGGAAGCCAAACGGGCCACTTCCTCAAACGGGAGGTCGGCCCACTGGCCGGTGAACAAGGTGTAGGGGCGTGCCATGGGTCAGTCCTTTGACATGGAGTTGGAAGGCGTGAAGATGGAGGATGTGGTGGTGAGGGAGGAGATGGAGACGGTGGCGCCGTCAATGGCCGCGGAAGCTTCGATCCCGGCCAGCACCTGCTGCACACCGAGCCCTTCCTCGAACGACGGCGACGGGTCGGTACCGTTGGCAATGTTCAGCAGGAAGTCGCGAATCTGGTGGGTGAAGCTGTGCTCCCAGCCAATCACATGTCCCTGCGGCCACCACCCTGAAATATAGGGGTGTTCCGGTTCGGTGACAAGGATGCGCCGGAACCCCTGGACCTCGATGGGCTCGGTGCCGTTGAGGAAGTACAACTCGTTGGGGTTTTCCAGGTTGAAGGTTATTGACCCGGATGTGCCATAAACCTCCACGCGCAGGGCATTCTTTTGCCCCAGCGCCACCCGCGATACGTCGACACTGGCCACGGCGCCGCCGGCAAGCGACAGCGTTGCCCACACTGCGTCGTCGACGGTGACGGGTTCCGGCCCGTCAGGTCCCGGCCGCTCGGTGGTGAAGGTGTGCAGCTTGCCCGAGACCGAGGTGACGGTGTCCCCGAGCAGGTGCTGGATTTGGTCGATGGCGTGCGAGGCGATGTCGCCCAACGCGCCGGAGCCTGCGGTTTCCTTGCGCAGCCGCCACGTCATGGGTGCTTCACTGTCAGCGAGCCAGTCCTGCAGATACGACGCCCGGACCTGACGGATGGTGCCCAGCTCGCCGTCTTCGATGAGTTTGCGGGCCAGTGACAGGGCAGGCACCCGGCGGTAGTTGAAACCCACCATGGAGCGCACGCCCACCCCGCGGGCGGCCTGTGCTGCAGCCACCATCTCCTCGGACTCGGCCAGTGAATTGGCCAGCGGCTTCTCCACCAGCACATGCTTGCCCGCGGCCAGGGCAGCCGTCGCAATTTCAGCGTGCAGCCAGCCCGGGGCACAGATGTCCACAATGTCTATGTCATCGCGGGCAATGACCTCCCGCCAGTCAGTGGCCGACTCGCTCCAGCCGTACTTCTTTGCGGCAGCAGCCACGGCGTCGGCGTTTCTGCCGACCAGCACTTTCTGCTCAAAGTCGGGGACGTCAAAGTGGTTTGCCACTGTGCGCCACGCGTTGGAATGCGCCTGGCCCATGAACGCGTAGCCAATGGCGGCCACGCCCAGCGGGCGGGAATCGGGACTGCTGGATTGGAGGGAGGTCATGGCTGCTTTCCTAGTTATCTCTTGCTCGCGGGCAACTAGAGCGTTGCTTCGGTGGGGTCCCAGTCCTCGGGCAAGGGCTGAGCGGCGGTTGCTGTGCTCTCCAGGGATACAAACTCCCCGGTTTCGAACGAGTCAGCGATTGCCACCATGGCATCAAGCACGTGGTAGGCCATGGCTCCCTGGGCGCGGTGGGGCTGACCGGCGCGGATTGCCCTCGCCATTTCGAGAACACCGGTGCCTCGTCCGCTCGTGGAACCCGTGGCAGGAATTACCTCGCCTTCATCACTGTCCGCCCGAGTAAGGATGATGTCACCATCAAAATTATTTGGGTCGGGGAAAGCGATAGTTGCTTCTGTTCCGGTGATCTCCACGAACCCGGCGCGTTTGAGCGGTGACTGGAAGCTGAAGATGCTTTGTGAGGATTCACCACCTGCAAACTGGGCAATGGCGCTTACATGGGTGGGTACTGTGACATCAAATTCTTCGCCAGCTTTGGGGCCCGAACCAATGACTCGCGTCTCCTTGGATTTTGAGCTCAGCGCAGCCACCTTGGAGATGCCACCAAAAGTCTGAATGAGGGCAGTGAGATAGTACGGGCCAATATCAAAAAGCGGACCTGCGCCTTCTTGGAATAGGAAGGCGGGATTCGGGTGCCATGACTCCGGACCGGGCGACTGCATGAGCGTTAAAGCTGTTAGCGGCTTGCCGATGGCGCCGCCTGCAATGAGCCGAAGAGCAGTCTGCAGACCGGCTCCCAGGAAAGTGTCGGGAGCGCAACCGAGGCGCAGGCCAGCAGCATCTGCCAGCTTAAGCAGTCCAAGACCGCTCTCTCTGTCGGTAGAAAAAGGCTTCTCGCTCCAAACATGCTTCCCGGCATTAATCGCCTGTGTCGCCACTGCCACGTGGGCTGTTGGAATGGTCAGGTTGACCACGATTTCAACATCGGGATGATTAAGGGCATCTTCAACGCCGCCCGAAGCGGCAATTCCAAACTCTGCCGCACGTTCAGCTGCGACCTGCTCAAACATGTCGGCAACAATGTGGACCTTGACGTCGGGAAAGCTGGTCAGATTGGTCAAGTATTCTTTGCTAATAACTCCCGCACCGATAATGGCGACTCCGACGGGACCGGTTTTTGAACTCATTTGTTTCCTGCCTGAAGGTAGTTGAAGCTGTCGCCGATGGCGTCGAAAATGTCGCCCGTGAAGTCGTCCAGTTCGACAACTCCCACTTCGAGTGATGTGGCAGCGCCAATGACATCCCAGATAGGCATCTTTCCGGCACCGACTGCCAACTGATCGGCATCCACCTTGGTGAGTGGGCCGTCCTTAATGTGGATAAAGCGAACACGGTCACCGAGTCGCTTCAAAAGCTCCGCGGGATCTTCGCCTCCGACTGCAGCCCAATAGGTATCGACTTCCAGCACAACTTCGGGGCTGAGGTGATCTGCCAGAACCTCCAAGGCAGAACGTCCGTTGACCCGCGACTCAAGCTCGAACTCATGGTTGTGGTATCCAACTCGAATCCCGTATTCGGCGCCCTTGGCTGCTGCAGCATTCAGGGCAGAAGCCGTAACCTTGATGTCCTCCTCAGTGTTCCACTGGGCGCTGTCAACATGGGGGTCGATTACAGTTTCAATGCCGAGCTGCTTGGCTGCCTTGAAGATCTCGTCTTGGTCCGCCCGCAGAAGTGGTGCATGGCCTGACGGTGCGGACAGTCCATTGGCCTTCAACGCCGCAGCGAGTTCATCCGCAGTGGCAACGAAATTGTACGGTTCCACGTTGGTGTATCCGAGTGCCGCTACCTTGGCAATGGTGCCTGCCAGATCTGCTTCCAGGGGTTTGCGAACGGTGTATAGCTGTAGTGAGTACGTCATTGGGATCTCCTGCTAGGACACGGATGTAGTGTTCCACTTCAACCTAAGTGAACTTTTGTCGATCGTCAAGCAAAAGTTTGCTTAAATGAAGTTCACTATCGGATTGTGACAGTTGGAAGCCGGTGTGTTATTTATTGGGGATGCCAAAGTCACCAGTTCAGCACCACCATGGGGCGGTCTCCGCCAGCAGCGGTCCAGCGGAACCATTCAGCCATTCGCGGGCCGGTGACGTGTTCCAGCTCCTGCGTGACGGCCGGGCACGCACCCGGGCGGAACTGGCAGAAATCACCGGATTGGCCCGCTCCACGGTCGCCGCGCGGATTGATGCGCTCAGTGCGGCCGGACTGATTGGTCCGGCGGGCGAGGCGATCTCCTCCGGTGGGCGTCCGCCGTCGCGCTTTGCCTTTCATCCCTCCGCCAGGGTGATCCTGGCGGTCGATGTGGGCGCCACCCACATGTTGATCGCCCTGACCGACTTGAGCGGAACCGTGCTGAGCGAGCTGCGGGAGTCGATCGATATTTCCGCCGGCCCCACTGTTGTCCTGGACGCGGTCCTTGAACTTTGCGGGCAGGTGATTGCCAACGGCGGCCGCCACGAACGTGAGCTTGTCGGCATTGGCATCGGACTGCCCGGACCGGTTGAGCACCTGACCGGGAAGCCCGCCAGTCCGCCGATCATGCCCGGCTGGGACGGTTTTGACGTGCCGGCCTACGTGCAGAAACGCTTTCCCACCGAAGTGCTCGTGGACAATGACGTGAACATCATGGCGCTCGGCGAGCGGGCGTACTACTGGCCCGACGCCGCTGATCTGCTGTTCATCAAGGTTGCCACAGGCATTGGCGCCGGCATTATCAGCGGCGGGCTGCTGCAGCGCGGCGCGGACGGCACGGCCGGGGACATCGGCCATGTGCGGGTTCCGCGCGGCGGCGACGTGCTCTGCCGGTGCGGCAACTACGGCTGTCTGGAGGCCATGGCGTCCGGGCCGGCAGTGGCTGCGGCACTCACAAGTAACGGCGTCCCGGCCCACACCGGCGAAGACGTCCTGGAGCTGGCCCGCAGGGGAAACCTTGCGGCCATCCAGGCCATGCGGCAGGCGGGGCGGGACGTCGGTGATGTCCTGGCTGCGAGCGTGAACCTGTTGAACCCCTCGGTGATTGTGATTGGCGGCGGGCTGTCCTCTGCCGGTGAATACCTGATGGCGGGTGTGCGTGAAATCGTGTACCAGCGCTCACTCCCGCTCGCCACCGCCCGCCTGCGCATCGTCCAGTCGATGGCGGCGGAACATGCTGGCGTGCTTGGCGCAGGACGCATGGTGATCGACCACATTCTGGCACCGGCCTCAGTTGACCGGCTGGTCGCCGGCCATGCGCAAGCGTGAGTGACTTGGCGGCATTTCCCGCCGGCAAGGTGACAATTACCGATTTGGCGCGCCGTCTGGGCATCTCCAAGGCGTCGGTTTCCTACGCGCTCAACGGCAATCCCGGCGTCAGTGACGCAACCCGCGCCCGGGTGTTGGCCCTTGCCTCCGAGCTTGGCTGGTACCCCAGTTCAAGTGCCCGCGCCCTCTCCCAGTCCCGCAGCGAGACGGTGGGGATTGTGTTGTATCGCGACCCTGAACAGATTGGGTCCGAGCCGTTTTACATGACGATCCTGGCCGGCATTGAGGCAGTGCTGGGCGCCCATGACATGAACCTGCTGCTGCGCATAGTGGATCCGCAGCACGTCGCGGACCCCGCCGCGCGGGACCTCTCGATCTATGAACGATGGGCGGGGGAGAGGCGGGTTGACGGCTTTATTTTGTTTGACCACGGCCATGGGGATCCGCGTCCGTCGCTGCTGGACCGCTATCGAATGCCGTATGTGCGCATGGGCGTCGACCCGAATTCCATGCCGGCAGTCCGCAGCGCCAACGTCACCGTTGCCCAGACCATCGACGCGGCCACTGTTATTGACGCCCTGCACGGGCTCGGACACAGGCGCATCGCCTTTGTTTCGGGTCCGTTGGAGCTGCTGCACGAGGCCGCAAAGTCCACTGGAATCACGGCCCATGCCGAGCGTCTGGGCATGGGTGTCGTGCTGTGTCCGGCGGACTATTCCGCGGATGACGGCGGCAAGGCCACTATCGCTCTCATGGCGGGTTTGGTGCCGGGCTCTGCGGGCTTCCCCACAGCCATCATCTATGGCAATGACCTGATGGCCGTTGGCGGGCTGCAGGCGCTGGGGCGCCTGGGCCTCAGTGTGCCCGGGCAGGTATCGGTGGTGAGCTGGGACGACTCGATCCTGTGCCAGCTGAGCTCACCGGCCGTGGCTGCGCTGGGACGAAGAGTGGCCGACATGGGCCGCAACGCCGCGTTGCTGCTCTTGGAGCTGGTTTCCGGCCATGAGGCCCGCAACATTGCGGCCACGCCCGGGGTGCTGTTGCCCCGTGAGACCCTGGCCGGCAACGCGTTTAACGCCTGAGCCACATGGCGCCAGTACAGCTGCGCCCGAGCTGCCTGCGCCCGTCCAAGGCACCCGCCAGATCGTAACAACTTGGTAACGAAGCCGGTTTAGTGAACCGGTTCAGTAATTTGCATTACCCCGGCGGGTGGCCGCAAAATCCCTGCAGTGTCGGGGTTGTTTCGTGCTTGCTGACGGTTGGGCCGGCGATTTCGCTCGTCGTCCCGCTCGCTTCCATAGTTACGAATCGATAAGAGTTAAAATTGATGCACACTTTTGATTGACGGTCGACATAAGTTCGTCTAGGTTTAGTTTCACGTCCCGCCTTGGGTATCCCCGGCCGCGGCACATCAGATTTTTCAGGGTCCTCGCCCACAGACAAGGAAGTCAACGAAGTGAAAATTCGATCTCTTGCCGCAGCAGCGGCCATCGCAGCACTCGCGCTCACAGCCTCCGGCTGCAGCGGCGCCGCAAACGACGCGTCCTCCGGTTCCGACGGAAAGACGCTGACCTACTGGGCCAGCAACCAGGGCACCAGCTTGGACAATGACAAGGAAGTTCTCACGCCGCAGCTGAAGAAGTTTGAGGAAGAGTCCGGCATCAAGGTCAACCTCGAGGTCATCGGTTGGAACGACCTCCAGACGCGCATCCAAACCGCCGTCGCCTCCGGCCAGGCCCCTGATGTACTGAACATCGGCAACACCTGGGCGGCCTCGCTGCAATCAACCGGCGCCTTCATGCCCTTCGACTCGGCTGCCTTTGACGCAATTGGCGGCAAGGACAAGTTCGTCAAGACCGCCATGGACACCGGCGGCGTCGCCGGTGAAGATCCGACGTCAGTGCCGTTGTACGGTCTGGCTTACGGCCTGTACTACAACAAGGCCATGTTCAAGGATGCAGGGGTAACGCCTCCCACAACTTGGGAAGAAATGGTTGCAGCAGCCAAGAAGCTGACCGCCGGCGATGTGCACGGCTTCTCGCTGGCGGCCGGCAGCTACACGGAAAACGCGCACTTCGCCTTCATCAACGCGGCCCAGAACGATGCCGAGTTCTTCGACGCCGACGGCAAGCCCACGTTCACCTCCGACGGCATTGTCGACGGCATCTCGCGGTACCTGGACCTGATGCAGACGGACAAGGTTGTCGACCCCGGCAACGCCCAATACGACAATGCAACGAAGGCCATCAACGACTTCGCCAACGGCAAGGCCGCGATGGTCCTGAGCCAGAACAACGCCAACAGCTCCATTGCCGCACAGGGCATGAAGGACGACGAGTTCGGTGTGGTTGCATTCCCCGCCCCGGAAGGCGCGAAGGATGTTGCAAGCCATGTTGCTGGTATCAACCTCTCCGTCTTCAAGAACACGAAGAACAAGGACGGTGCACTGGAATTCGTGAAGTTCATGACCAGTGAAGCCACCCAGGCCGAGTTGGACAAGCCGTTCGCTGCCCTTCCGGTCCTGGCTGGTGTGACACCCACCTTCACCGAAGATGCGGAACTGGCCAAGACTTTCTCCGACATTTACGCCAACAAGTCCAAGCCGCTGCCGCTCGTGCCGGCCGAGGACCAGTTTGAAAGCACAGTGGGCAAGGCGATGAACCAGATGTTCGCCACTATTGCCTCCGGCGGAACCGTCAGCAAGGACGACGTCAAGGCCGCACTGACAACCGCCCAGCAGGCAGTCGAAGCAGCCGGATAGTCCCCACCGCCGGCCCGATAAATCGCTGACACGATTTCTCGGGAACCTGGCGGCGGGGCCCCATCCCGCTCCTCCCCAAGGGGCGCGCGGCAAGAAACTAAATCTGGTGGGCGGCTGGGCCGGAACGGCCAGCCGCCCACCAGAACCGACTGTTTATGAAAGAAAGGTGCGTGTCCGCAGTGTCTGCATCCACCGCCGTAAAGAATTCCGGCCCCGCAGCCGGGGCAACCGGAAGGAAAGCCCGCAAGCCCCGCCGCGCTGGCTGGTGGCTGCCATATGCGCTGCTCGCCCCCGCCGTCATCTTTGAGATTTTCATCCACGTCATCCCGATGGTCACCGGCATTTGGATGAGTTTTCTCAAGCTCACCAAAATGTTCATCTCCAACTGGGGCAATGCCCCGTTCGTGGGATTCAAAAACTACGAAATAGCCCTCGACTTCAACTCGTCCGTCGGCATGGGGCTGCTGAAATCCTTCGGCATCACTGTGGCTTTCACCATTCTGGTGGTCGGCCTTTCCTGGGGACTCGGCATGGCCGCAGCCGTCGCGCTGCAGAAGACATTCAAGGGACGTGCCATCTTCCGTACCTTGTTCTTGATCCCCTACGCGCTGCCGATGTACGCAGGTGTTATCGCCTGGAAGTTCATGCTGCAAAAGGACAACGGCGCCCTGAACCATCTGCTCTTCGACAACCTCGGCCTGTCGGGCGACAAACCGTTCTGGCTCATTGGTGACAACGCCTTCGCAGCCGTGGTCATCGTAGCCATTTGGCGGCTGTGGCCCTTCGCCTTCCTCATGTTGATGGCTGGCCTGCAGTCCGTCCCCACGGATGTCTACGAGGCTGCTTCCGTTGACGGCGCCAAGCCGCTGCGCCAGTGGTGGGCCATTACGCTGCCCATGCTGCGCCCTGTGAACATGTCACTGGTTTTGGTTATGTTCCTTTGGACCTTCAACGACTTCAACACCCCCTTCGTCTTGTTTGGTGGCGCGCAGCCGCCGGCTGGTGACTTGATTTCATTCCATATTTACAACGCTTCGTTCCTGACCTGGAACTTTGGATCCGGCGCTGCCATGTCAGTACTGCTCTTGCTATTCCTGATGGTTGTCAGCGGATTCTATGTTCTCTTCATGAACCGGAGGAAAGACAATGCATGACACAACCGGTACCAAGATCTTCCGTGTGGTCACGATTACCGCCCTCAGCATCTTTACCATCATCCCCATCTACGTCATGGTCATCTCGGGGCTGAAACCCCTCAAGGATGTTCAGGGTGCATTCTCCTGGTGGCCCGAATCGCTGACGATCCAGCCATACATCGACATGTGGAAGACGATCCCGTTGGCCGACTACTTCGTGAACTCGGTCATCGTCTCGACCATATCCACGGTGCTCTCGCTCATCATCGCCGTCTTCGCCGCCTACGCGGTGTCCCGCTACACGTTCCGTGGCCGGGCACTCTTCTCCGGTGCGGTGCTCTCGACCCAGATGCTGCCAGGCGTGCTGTTCCTGCTGCCGCTGTTCTTGATCTTCGTGAACATCAACACGAACTTCGGCATCCAGCTGGTGGGATCCCGTGCGGGGCTGATCATCACGTACCTGACGTTCTCGCTGCCGTTCTCCATCTGGATGCTCGCCGGCTACTTCAACGGAATCCCGCGTGAACTCGACGAGGCCGCAAAGGTCGACGGTTGTGGCCCCATGCGGGCGCTGTTCACGATCATCCTGCCCACAGCCCGGCCGGGCCTGGTCGCCGTCGCCATTTACAGCTTCATGACAAGTTGGGGTGAAGTGCTCTTCGCCTCGGTCATGACAACCGACGCCAACAGGACGCTGGCCGTCGGCCTGCAACTGTATTCGACGCAGACCAACGTGTACTGGAACCAGATCATGGCCGCCTCGGTGGTCGTCAGCATTCCCATCGTGATCGGCTTCCTGCTTCTGCAAAAGAACTTTGTGGCGGGCCTGACGGCCGGTGCTGTGAAGTAACCTTTGCGGCAGTTGCCTTGAACGGTCGACGGCGGCACGCGGGTGAGCAGCGATGCCCACCCGGGTGCCGCCGTCGTTGTTGCCGGGGCAGCAACCGCCAGGCACCTCCCACGCTTTTGACAGGGTCGGAACGAAAGTTCGGGCTCAGCGCCATTGGGCTGTCAATAGTCGCTGAAATTCCTTGAAGTAGCGGAGGAATCGGGTGTTCACTTTTGATTGACCGCTGTTATTAGTTCAACTAGGTTGGTGGGGTGCGGGGACTCCTGCGCACAGAATTTGTTACTGCAACGAACCTCCAACGATCAGGAAATGGTGTCCTTAGTGAGCGAGAAGACTGTGCCGGCAACACTGAAAGTTGGGGTTGTTGGCGTTGGCTGGGCAGGCCAGCAGCACGTCAAGGCCTTTAGCGCCATCGACGGCGTTGAAATTGTGGCCGTGGCCGGCATGGAAACCGAGCTGCTCGAATCCATCCAGGCCGAATACAACATCCCGCACGGCTTTGCCCGCTGGGAAGACCTGGTGGAACTGGAGGGCCTGGACGCCGTCAGCGTCGCCGTCCCCACCTTCCTGCATGCACCCATCACCGTGGCGGCCCTGGAGCGGGGCTTGCACGTGCTGAGCGAAAAGCCGCTCGCACGCAACGGTGAGGAAGGCGCCGCAATGGTGGCCGCAGCCCGCAAGGCCGGGCGCGTCCTGGACGTGGTGTTCAACCACCGGCGCCGCGGCGATGTCACGAAGCTGAAATCGATCATTGACGAAGGGGCACTGGGCAGGCCCTACTACGCGAAGGCCTCGTGGTTGCGCCGCCGCGGCATCCCCACACTGGGCAGCTGGTTCACCAACCCTGAGCTGGCAGGCGGCGGGCCACTGGCCGACATTGGCGTGCACGTGCTGGACTACGCGCTGCACCTGCTGGGCGAACCCAAGGTCATTTCCGTCTCAGCCTCCACATATTCCGAACTGGGCAGCCAGGGGCGGGGCGGCGATGTGAACTACATTGCGGCGTCGTCCAGCCACAAGTTTGAGGTGGAGGACTTCGCCTCGGCCTTCATTCGGCTCGAGGGTGGCGTGACACTGTTGGTGGAAGCCGGCTGGGCCAGTTACCGCGACCAGGCGGACCTGATGGACTTCCGCGTGTACGGCACCGATGGCGGTGCGGAGTTGCGGGCGGCCCAGTCGCACGAGATTTCCGAAGCCGGGTTGCGGATCTTCACCGACGACGACAACGGGACCAGCATCGACTATGAGGCGGAGACGCTGGAAGACGGCAACCACCCGGCAGTCGTGGAAGAGTTCGTCGATGCCATCCGCGCCGGTGAAACCGAATGGGGCAGCCATGACGGCTCCGTCGCCCTGAGCCGGGCACTTGTCATTGACGCCTGCTACACGTCAGCCCGTGAACAACGCGAAGTGAGGCTCTGACATGGGCGCAAAACTGAACATCCTGGTCTGGAACGAAGGCGTCCACGAGCTCAACAATGAGCCCGCCACCATCAAGGAGATGTACCCGGACGGCATGCACGGCGCCATCGCTGAGAGTTTGCGTGCCTTCTACCCGGACGCCAACGTCACCACCGCCACACTCGCCGACCCCGAGCACGGGCTGAGCGAGGAGACCCTCGCCGGCACCGACGTCCTGCTCTGGTGGGGCCACATCGCCCACGACCAGGTTGCCGACGAAGTCGTTGAACGGGTTCAGCGCCACGTGTTGGGCGGCATGGGCCTGGTGGCCCTCCATTCGGCTCATTTCTCCAAGATCTTCACCAAGCTGCTTGGCACCACCTGCTCGCTGAAGTGGCGCAATGAGGGCGAACGTGAACTTGTGTGGACGGTCAAGCCGTCGCACCCGATTGCTGCCGGGGTGGACAGCCCCATCGTGATCCCGGAACAGGAAATGTACGGCGAACTGTTCGACATCCCCGAACCTGACGACTTGATCTTCATCAGCTCCTTTGCCGGAGGCGAGGTGTTCCGGTCAGGTGTGACGTTCTCCCGCGGCAAGGGCCGGATCTTTTACTTCAGCCCCGGCGACCAGGAATATCCGGTTTACCACCACCCGCAGGTGCAGCGCGTAATCTCCAACGGCGTGGGCTGGGTGGCGCAGCCGCAACTGCACCGGCAGCAGCCGGAAGTCACCAACCCGGCCAGGGAATACTTCCCCGCCTGACAGTTCAGCCCGGCCTGCTGCAATTAGCTGGGCCGGGCCAACCTGCCCCCAACCCAGCGATAGGAAGTTCCCATGCCACGCCACCTGCAACCCGGACAGCGTGCCGAGCTGTCCATCATCGACGTGCGCACAGCCGAGGCCAGGCTGCGTCTCGCCTCGGACACGCTTCTCTTCGAGGCCCCCAATTGGAGCCCCGATGGCAGGAGCCTTATCATCAACGGAGACGGCAGGCTGTTCCGGCTCCCGGTTGAAGCAGACGGTGCCGGCGGCGTTGAAGCTGCCGGCACCTGCGGTGTTCTGGAAGAGATCGACCTCGGGGGCATTGCCGAGATCAACAATGACCACGTCATCAGCCCCGACGGCGGCACGGCCTACATCTCCAGCAAGGACGGCCACATCTACGCCGTTGACCTTGAAGGAACTGATGGCCCCCGCCGCGTCACGAATGACAACGGGCCAAAGTTCAGGCATTACCTCCACGGGGTGTCCCCCGACGGGGCAACGCTGGCGTACATCGGCTTGACCGTCGACAGCGGACAGGTCCGCACCAACGTTTATGTGGTGCCCGCGGCCGGCGGTCCCGCTGTGCAGCTCACCGACGACGCGTTTCCCGACGACGGTGCAGAGTTTTCAGCCGACGGACAGTGGATTTACTTCAATTCCGAACGCGGCTCCACGATCCCCGGCCACGCCCAGCTGTTCCGTCTCCCTGCACCGGGAAACAGCACAGCAAACAAGGTGCCCGAGCAGCTGACGCATGACGAGCGTGTGAACTGGTTCCCGCATCCTTCCCCGGACGGGACGCAAATTGCCTATGTCAGCTTCCCTCCGGGGACGGTGGGACACCCGGCGGATGTGCCCGTCGTCGTGCGGCTGCTGGAAAGGGACGGCACCATCCGGGACCTCGCCCGGGTGTTTGGCGGGCAGGGCACCATGAATGTTCCCAGCTGGTCGCCGGACGGGACCAAAGTCGCCATCGTCGCCTACCCGCTGGACGGCTGACGGACGGTGCGGATTGCGCACAAAAAAGCCGCCGATAACGCCCTGCGCCGCTGAAGCACCAGCAGCTGCGGGCAGTATCGCCGGCTTATTTGGAAGCTAGATGGCGCAGCCGTCCGGGCCGCACACCTCGGCGTCGGCAGAACCGGCGGCAACCATGGTCAGCGGGTTGGCTTCCTGCCACGCCTGCTCGATCGCCTGGCTGAACACGTCGGCGGGCTGGGCGCCGGAGATGCCGTACTTCCTGTCGATGACAAAGAACGGCACGCCGGTGACGCCGATGGCCCGGGCCTCGGCAAAATCGTGGCGGACGTCGTCGGCGTATTTGTCGGTGTCGAGCGCCTCGTTGATCTCGGCGGCATCCAATCCCGCCTCGGTGCCGAGTTTCACGAGCGCGTCGCGGGAACCAATGTCCATGCCGTGCTCAAAGTGGCCTGACAGCAGGGCTTCCTTCACGGCGTCGCCCTTGCCGTTGGCGGCGGCCAGGTGCAGCAGCTGGTGGGCATTGAAGCTGTTGGCGACCACCACGTCGTCGAACTTGTAGTTCAGGCCCTCGCCTGCGGCCTGCTCGGTGACGTGCGTGAACATGCCGGCAACCTGGGCCGGGTCCATGCCCTTGCGCTCGGCAAGGTAGCTGATCTCGGTGCCGTCATAGTGATCGGGGAGGGTGGGATCCAGCTGGTAGCTGCGCCACTGCACCGCCACGGAATCCTTGTGCGCAAAGCCGTTCAGGGCGGTTTCAAAACGGCGCTTGCCAATGTAGCACCAGGGGCAGGCCACGTCGGACCAGATTTCAATCTTCATACTGCCCAAAACCACGTCGGCGCCCGGGTTATTCCGGGGCTGGGCGTTGGCATAGTCCCCTGAACCGCTGCGTGATCGATTCGAGGCGGCCTTGCGGGAGAAGACGTAGGGCCAGGACCCTCGCCGACATGCCGAAACCGCACTAACGTAGGTCTGGACAGTGCGAGTGCGGCCGGAACACAGCTGAGGAGATGCGGAATGGACGATTACCAGGTTCACCACAAGATCGAGGAACTGGTCAAGGCCGAACAGGATCTGCGTGATTCAACCGCGGACCAGGCGAAGCTGCCCGAGCGTGCTGCGCGGCTGAAAGTCATTGAGGTCCAGCTGGACCAGTGCTGGGACCTGCTGCGCCAGCGGCAGGCGAAGATCCATGCCGGGGAGAGCCCCGACGATGCGCAGCTGCGCCCGGCCAGCGAGGTCGAAGGCTACAAGCAATAGCCGACGCCGGCGTTCCCTTCGGCGCCCCGCCCGCCTCCCCATTCATGGAGGACTCGCGCAAAGCCCGACGGCGGTTGGCGGGTTCCAGGGGGAACGGCGCCAACCGCCGTCGGACTTTTCAGATTTAAGGCTGCCTCACCGGGACCCGGATTTCGGGCCTGCAGTGGCGTCGCATCCGGTGAAGGCAACCAAACTTATGCTGCCGCGAGCTGCCGTTCGGTCTGCTCGGCGTGCAGGTAGTTCGCGTAGGCGGAGGTGGTCAGGAAGGCGGGGAATTCCTCGCCCATCGCGACGTCGGTGAAGATCTCCAGGGCATCCTCGAAGCGGTCGCCCTCGAAACGAGGGAGCCGGGCGAATTCCTCCTCGAGCATCTCGGTGACCCAGTCGAAGGTGATGAGTTCGCCCGTGTCGGTGATGGCCTGGCTGTGGATCCACTGCCAGATCTGCGAGCGGGAGATTTCCGCGGTGGCGGCGTCCTCCATGAGGTTGTTCAGGGCGACGGCGCCGTGGCCGCGCAGCCAGGATTCGATGTATTGGATGCCGACCCAGATGTTGTCGCGCACACCTTGCTCGGTGATGTTGCCCTCGGTGCCGGCGACGTTCAACAGGGCGCGGTCATCGAGTTCGACGTCCTCGCGGGTGCGGCTGATCTGGTTCGGGTTCCAGCCCAGGATCTCATCGAAGACCTCCATGGCCACGGGAACCAGGTCCGGGTGGGCCACCCAGGAGCCGTCGAAGCCGTCGTTGGCTTCGCGGGTCTTGTCGGCGCGGACCTTGGCCATCGCGTTGGCGTTGGCCTCCGGGTCGCGGCGGTTGGGCACGAACGCCGCCATGCCGCCGATCGCCATGGCGCCGCGGGTGTGGCAGGCGCGGACCAGCTGTTCGGTGTAGGCGCGCATGAACGGTGCCGTCATGGTGATCTGGTTGCGGTCCGGAAGCACGAAGCGCGGGCCGCGGGTGCGGAAGTTCTTGATGACGGAGAACAGGTAGTCCCAGCGGCCGGCGTTCAGCCCTGCTGCGTGGTCGCGCAGCTCGTACAGGATTTCCTCCATCTCAAAGGCTGCCGTGATGGTCTCGATCAAGACCGTTGCGCGGATGGTGCCCTGCGGGATGCCGAGCAGGTCCTGGGCCTGGATGAAGATGTCATTCCAGAGGCGTGCCTCGAGGTGGTTTTCAATCTTCGGCAGGTAGAAGTACGGTCCCTTGCCCTGGGCGATCAACCGGCGGGCGTTGTGGAAGAAGTACAGCCCGAAGTCGACAACGCCGCCGGCCATGGGCTTGCCGTTGATCAGCAGGTGCTTCTCCGGCAGGTGCCAGCCGCGGGGGCGGACCACGATGGTGGGCAGTTCCTCCTGCGGGGCCAGCTTGTATTCCTTGCCCTCGGGGCTGGTGAAGTCGATGCGGCGTTCCAATGCGTCGATCAGGTTCAGCTGGCCGCGGATGACGTTGCCCCACGTGGGTGTGGAGGAATCCTCCATGTCGGCCAGCCACACCTTGGCGCCGGAGTTCATGGCGTTGATGGTCATCTTGCGGTCAACGGGGCCGGTGATTTCCACGCGGCGGTCCTCCAGCCCGGGTGCCGGGGGAGCAACACGCCAGCGGGGGTCGTCCCGGATGTGGGACGTTTCGCGCAGGTAGCGGGGATCGGAGCCGCTGAGGATCTGCGAACGGCGGGTCCGGCGGGCCGCCAGCAGCTCCAGGCGCCGCGCCGTCGTCGTGCGGTTCAGTGCTGCGATGAAATCCAGGGCCTCGGGGGTCAGGATTTCTTCCTGGCGGTGGATGGGCGGTGCCGTCAGGGTGATGCCGTTGAACGTGATCCCGTTCAGGCTGTTCGTTGAGTTCATGGGAGTTCTCCAAGTCTGGATCCATCGAGTTTGCAGTTGTTGGACGGAATCGGGCCGGTTAAGGCAGTTTTCGTCCAACAACTGCAAAATCGATATGAAGGGGGAGGAAGATTAGTGGAACTGCTGGGCTTCGGTGGAACCAGCCAATGCGAGGGTGCCGCTGTTCGGGTTCAGGGCGGTCGCCACCAGATCGAAGTAGCCTGTGCCCACTTCGCGCTGGTGCTTGGTTGCGGTGTAGCCGCGGTCTTCGGAGTCGAATTCACGCTCCTGCAGTTCGACGTAGGAACTCATGCCGTTGCGGGCGTAGCCATGGGCAAGATCAAACATCGAGTAGTTCAGGGAGTGGAAACCAGCCAGGGTGATGAACTGGAAGGTGTATCCCATGGCGCCAAGCTCTCGTTGGAACTTGGCGATCGTTGCGTCGTCCAGGTGCTTTTTCCAGTTGAACGACGGCGAGCAGTTGTAGGCAAGCATCTGGTCGGGGAATTCCGACTTGACGCCTTCGGCAAACTTTTTGGCGTGCTCCAGGTCCGGTGTTCCGGTTTCCATCCAGATGAGGTCCGAGTGGGGTGCGTAGGCGCGGGCCCGGGCAATGGAGGGTTCCAGACCGTTCTTGACGTGGTAGAAACCCTCGGCCGTGCGCTCGCCGGTGAGGAACGGCTGGTCGCGCTCATCCACGTCCGAGGTGATCAGTGTGGCTGCCTCGGCGTCGGTGCGGGCGATGATCACCGAGGGGACGCCGGCGACGTCGGCCGCGAGCCTTGCGGCGTTCAGCGTGCGGACGTGCTGGGCCGTGGGGATCAAGACCTTGCCGCCCAGGTGCCCGCACTTCTTTTCGCTGGCAAGCTGGTCTTCCCAGTGCACGCCGGCCGCACCGGAGGTGATCATGGACTTCATGAGCTCATAGGCGTTCAGCGGGCCGCCAAAGCCGGCTTCGGCGTCGGCCACGATCGGGACCAGCCAGTCCTCAACTGTCTGCAGGCCTTCGGAGAACTCGATCTGGTCCGAACGCAGGAGGGCGTTGTTGATGCGGCGGACCACCTTGGGCACCGAGTCCACGGGGTAGAGGGACTGGTCCGGGTAGGTGTTGCCATTGGAGTTGGCGTCAGCGGCAACCTGCCAGCCGGAGAGGTAGATGGCTTTCAATCCGGCCTTGACCTGCTGGACGGCCTGGTTGCCCGTAAGTGCGCCAAGTGCGTTGGTGTAGCCGCCCGGTGCTGCGGTGGTCAGCTGGTTCCAGAGCTTTTCAGAACCTCGGCGGGCCAGGGTGTGTTCCTCCTGGACGCGGCCACGGAGCTTGACGACGTCGGCAGCCGGGTAGGAGCGCTCGATGCCGTCCCAGCGGGGATTGGCGGCCCACTCGAGTTCGAGGGCTGCGGCTGCCTGTGCGTTGCTCTGCTCCGGCGTCGTTGCGGGTTCAAATGCTGCAGTCATGATGGAAAGCTCCTTGTAGTGGTTGTGCTGACGAAGGGACGGGCCTGGATTCGTCGCTGAGTCCGGAGATCCGCGTTCCTTCTTCGTGATTTCCACTATTCCGAGATTTTCAAGCGGCTGCTAGGGGTAAATGGTGGAAAGATTGGCACTTCTTCACGTATCCTCAAGAAATGACTAATGCAGGCTGGAATTTACGCGAAGCACTGGCGCCGAGGGACAGGGGAGCCGCCGCCACGGGGGAACTGGACGTCATTTCCCTGGGCAGAAGGGTGCGCCACCTGCGCAAAACCCAGGGCATGACCCTTGATGACCTGGGGGCGAAAGTGGGGGCCGCGCCGTCGCAACTTTCCTTGATTGAAAACGGCAAGCGCGAGCCCAAGCTGACCCTGCTGCAGCAGCTTGCCGGGGCGCTCGGCGTCGGACTTGAACAACTGCTTGGGGCCGAACCTCCCAGCCGCCGGGCCGCGCTGGAAATTGAGCTGGAACGGGCGCAGCGCGGACCCCTGTATCAGTCACTGGGACTGCCCACAGTGCGCGTCAGCTCGCGGCTTTCCACGGAAGTGCTCGAGTCGCTGGTGGGCCTGCAGCACGAGCTGGAACGGCGCCTGGATGAGCAGTCGGCAACGCCCGAGGAGGCGCGGCGGGCCAACACCGAGCTGCGGATGGAAATGCGTGAGCGCAATAACTACTACCCGGAGATCGAGAAGCAGGCGCAGGAGCTGCTGAACGCCGTGGGGCATGACAGGGGTCCGCTGTCCCACCATGTGGCCGCGGACGTTGCCGAGCACCTCGGTTTTGACTTGCACTATGTGGGGGACCTGCCGCATTCAACCCGGTCGGTGACGGATTTGAAGAACCGCCGAATTTATCTCACGCAGGGCCAACGCTCCGATCACGACCCGCGTTCGGTGCTGCTGCAGGCGCTGGGCCACTATGTTTTGGGGCACAAGACGCCGCTGAACTATGCCGACTTTTTGCGCCAGCGCGTGTACACAAATTACTTTGCGGCGTCCCTGCTGATGCCCGAACGCGCCACCGTTGACTTCCTCAAGGAGGCGAAGGCGGCGAAGGAGCTGGCGATTGAGGATATTCGGGACGCCTTTTCCGTCTCGTATGAAACGGCAGCACACAGGTTCACCAACCTGGCCACCGAACACTTGGGCATCACCACGCACTTCCAAAAGGTGCACGAGTCGGGGATCATCCACAAGGCCTATGAGAACGACGGCGTGAACTTTCCCGCCGACCACACTGGTGCCATCGAGGGGCAGTCCGTGTGCCGCTTCTGGACCTCACGGGCCGTCTTTGAGGTGCCAGACAAGTTCAGGGCCTTCAACCAGTACACCGACACCGCCGTGGGGACGTTCTGGTGCACCGCCCGGACCGAAAGGCATTCCTCGGGGGAGTACTCGCTGAGCATTGGGGTGCCCTACGCCCACGTGAAGTGGTTCCGGGGCAGGGAAACCACCGAGCGCTCGCAGTCCAAGTGCCCGGACCCGGCATGCTGCCGCCGGCCCCCGGCGGAACTTTCTGCCCAGTGGGCCGGGAACGCGTGGCCGTCAACGCGGGCCAACTCGCACCTGCTGGCGGCCATGCCGCAGGGTGCCTTCCCCGGTGTTGATGAGACCGAGGTGTACAAGTTCCTGGCGGCGCACGAGGGACGGTAGGCGTGGGGTGCAGGGGCGCGCTGCCAAGGGTGCACCCACGCAACGTTCCCCCGTTCTTCGCCTGACGTTCACGTCGCCTTGGGGTCCAGGTCCGGCTGCGCAACATAGCGTGAAGTTGTCAGGAGCACCACGGCTCCCAAGAGTGAGGAACTTTCATGACCACGCACCAATTCCCAGTTGTATTGACCGCCCAGGGTGCCGCCACTGACAACGAGGATGTTGTTGGCGACAATGTGACAGTTGTTAACGCGATGTACCTGGCCCTGCTGAATGCCGAGGAGATCGCCCCGAACGCCTTGCGCAGCTACTTCGTCGACTTCTATCTCACACAAGCGCTCGACGGCGGATTCGCCCAGTATGTTTTCATGACGCCTGACCGCGAAGAACTCGACGGCTACATCCGGGAAGGGCTTGAGGGCATGGGCGCAAGGGAACACCTGGACCTCTTCAACCGCACCGCTGCGCTCTATGACCTGCTGTCCGAGCGCGACACGGAGGCCTACCTCGAGGACGAAGCCGACGAAGCTTCGGACCGCTCTGACGGTGTGGCTGCCATGGAGGCCCTGGACAGCGAATTTGAAGAACTGTTTGAAACCGAAGACGTCACCGGCCTGAATGCACAGTGGCTGCGGACCCAGGAAGGCCTCCTGGTGCTTGAGCCCGAGGAGTTGGCGGTACACATCGCCGAGCGCGTCGCCACCGTCACAAACCTGGACGAGCGCCGGGCCGAAGCCGAGCTCGAGGACGCACCCGAGTTTGAACTGATCATTCGCGAGCTCTGCGACATGGCCGGGCACCGCCTGGAGAAGATCACCATGGGAGACCCCAACCATGAACACAACGGCGAAACCGTCCTGGCCTGGCACTTCAAGACCAACAAGGGCGAGTTCATCATGATCGACGACGACATCGAAGCCTCCATGATCGATCCCGCAACGCAGGAAGTCGTTGCGACGGTTGAGTTTGAGCTGGAAGAAGACCTCGCCGAAGCGTAGCGGAAGCGCCTTCACGCAGTTCTGCGTGCGGCTGCACGCCGCGCAGTCCCGGCCGCAGCTGCCGGGGACCGGACCCGCCATGGCGGATCAGGCCCCCGGCAGCTGCGGCCGGCGGAAATGGATGGTGCAGCCTTGCCGTAAGGTCGACCCATGGAAGATCTCAAATGGACAAAAACCGCCCCTGCCAAAACCGCATGGTCGGCGATGCCCTTTGCCCCCGGCATCTATAAGTGTTACCTGACAGGCGGCCTGCCCAAAAACGTGGAGTGGCCCGCAGAGTTGAAGCCCCTGAAGCGCGGGGACCTGGTCTACGTGGGACGGGCAACGAACCTGAGAAGCCGTGCCCGGCACCATGACGTACAAACCTCAAAATCCACTTTTCGCCGTTCCTTGGCGGCAGTTCTGGGCCTCCAAGCCCAGTGGCATGGAAAATCTGCGCATCCCCGGCTGACTGATGCTGACGAGGAACTTCTCAGCGCATGGATGGTCAGCAACCTGGGCACGTCATTTTGCGTGGTGCCAAAATTGGAGCTTGTCGCCGACCTCGAGGATGCGCTGCGTGCGGAACTCTGCCCGCCCTTGAACCGTGATGCCCGGACTCCCGAGCAACTGTACGTCTCGACTCTTGCCACAGCTGCACAGCGCAACGCCCTGCGCGACAAGGGCTGAGGTCCCACACCCCGCCGGACGGTGACCGAGCTGTGGACCCCGGAGCCGGCCCTTCCGTTGGGGCATGGTTCCGACGTCCGGCCGCAGGACCGGCAAGGCTGTGCCAATGTGCTTGACCATTGTTGATTTCCGCACCATGCTGGCAGTAGTTACTGCCAAGTAGTCGGAGACTCAACGAAGAGGATCGCCATGCCCCTAGACAGTTCGCACGCGCCGGCGCACCCGGCGCAGCGATTCCGCGGCAAGAAGGCCCTGGTCACAGGCGCCAGCAGGGGGATCGGGCTGGCCGTCGCCCACCGCCTGGTGGCGGAGGGGGCCAGGGTTTTTCTCACCGCACGTGGCGGGGAGCAGCTCCTGGCGGCTGCGCGCGGGTTCCCTGACGGGGCTGTCATGGCCCTCTCGGGGCACGCGGACGACCCGGCGCACCGCGAGGAGGTGCTGGCCGACGTCGAACAGTATTTTGGCGGGCTGGACATCCTCGTCAACAACGCCGGCATCAACCCCGTGTACGGGCCGCTGGAAACGGCCGAGCTGGACGCGGCGCGCAAGATTTTTGAGGTCAACGTCCTCGGCACGCTCGCCTGGACGCAGGCCGTGCTGGCGCATCCGGGACTCGGGTTTCGGGCGCGGCGCGGGAATGTGGTGAATGTGTCGTCCGTCAGCGGCGACGTTCCGGCCGCCGGCCTGGGCCTGTACGGCATCAGCAAAGCCGCCGTGTCCCACCTGACCCGCACCCTGGCCATGGAGCTGGCACCCGACATTCGTGTCAATGCCGTGGCGCCGGCCGTTGTCAAGACTAAATTTGCCGGTGCCTTGTACGAGGGACGCGAAGCGGAAGTTGCCGCCTCCTACCCGTTGGGGCGGTTGGGAGAGCCCGACGACGTCGCCTCCGCAGTTGCCTACCTCGCCTCCGCCGATGCCGCCTGGGTGACGGGGCAGATCCTCACACTCGACGGCGGCCTGCGCAACGCCGGCGGCCTCGGGTGAGTGCGGATTGCAGCCCGCGGCCTGCCGGATGCCAGTGTTCAGGCGCAACACCCCGGATTGACGTCCACGCAAGGAGCGGCACGTGAACAACACACCCCCGGCCGGCCTGTACCCGGCCTCCGTTGAAGACCTGCGCCAGCGGACAAGGGAATTCATTCGCAACACAGTGATCCCGGCTGAGCCGCGGCCGGGACAGGCCCTGAACGTTGCTGTCAGGCGCGAGCTGGCGGCTGCGGCGCGTGCTGCCGACGTGTTTGCCCCGCACGTGCCTGTGGAATTTGGCGGGCAGGGGCTGGCCGTCGAACACTGGTCGCCAGTGTTCCAGGAAGCGGGGTATTCGCCCATCGGCCCCGCCGTGCTCAATTGCATGGCACCGGACGAGGGCAATATGCACATGCTGAACCTGATCGGAAGCAACGCGCAAAAGCAACGATTCCTGGTTCCGCTTGCCGCCGGCAAGATCAGCTCCTGCTTCGCCATGAGCGAGCCGCATCCCGGCGCAGGTTCTGACCCCGACGCCCTGGCCACGACAGCCGTCCGCGACGGCAGCGGATGGCGGATCACCGGGCACAAGCGCTTCACCAGCGGGGCCACGTTCGCCGGGTTTGCCATCGTCATGGCGCGCACCGGGCCGGACGGCGCCACCATGTTCCTGGTGCCCATGGACACCCCGGGGGTGCGGATTGGCGCGCCGATCCACACCGTGGACAGGTATCTGCCCGGAGGCCATCCGCACGTGCATTTCGACGGCGTCCTCGTCCCCGGTTCCGCCGTCCTTGGCGAAGCCGGGCTGGCATTCAAGTACGCCCAGGTGCGGCTGGGCCCGGCCCGGCTGACCCACTGCATGCGGTGGCTGGGGCTTGCCCGCCGGGCCATGGACATCATGCTCGACCGCGCCAACAGCAGGGAGATTTTTGGTGCGCACCTCTCGCAACTGGGCATCGCGCAGGACATGATTGCCCAATCAGTCATCGACATTGAAACCTCCGACGCCATCATTGCCAAATGCGCGGCCCTGCTGGCCGTCGATCCGAAGGCCGGGTCGGCGCTGTCCTCCGCGGCCAAGGTGCATTGCTCGGAAGCGGTGTACAGGGTGATCGACAGGGCCGTCCAGCTGTGCGGCGGCGACGGCGTCTCGGACGGGCTGCCGCTGATCCAATACCTGAACGAGGTGCGCCCGTTCCGGATCTACGACGGGTCCACCGAAACCCACAAATGGGCCATCGCCCGCAGGGCTGCATCGGCACGGCGCCGTGCCGTGGAGAACGGGGAACCATTCCAGGGCGCAGCCCACATCCACGAAGGGGAACGGTGATGGCCAGCATGCAGCACAGCCGCAGAATGCAGGACATTGTGCAGACAACGGAGGAAGCCGCCCGACAGGACGCACCTCCGCTGCTGATCCTGGAACGGGTGGAGGAATTCTTCGACGCACAAGGCATCGGGTCCGGGCCGGTGCACGCGCACCGCATAGGCGGGGGACAGTCCAACGTGACCTTCAGGATCAAAAGGAGGGGGACCGACGTCGTGCTTCGAAGGGGTCCGCGGCCGCCGCTGCCGCCGTCCACACACGACATGGTCCGGGAAGCCCACATCCAGGCCCTGCTCGCGCCGCTGGGCATTCCGGTGCCGAAAATCCTGGCCGTGTGCGCGGACGCGAACGTGCTGGGCGTGCCGTTTTACGTGATGGGCCATGTGGACGGGGAGGTCATTACGGACACCGTGCCCGGGCATCTTGACGCTCCGGCGCAGCGCCGCGCCACCAGCGCAGCCGCGGCCGACATGCTCGTGCGGCTGCATTCGGTGGATGCGGGGCGCGGCGAGGTCGCCGGAATCGGACGCCCGGACGGGTACCTGAAACGGCAGGTGTCGCGGTTTGCGGCGCTGTGGGAGATGGGAGCCACACGGGACCTGCCGCAGGTGGCCGAACTGGCGCGGTGGCTTGAAGCGAACCGGCCGGACACGCAGCGCAATGCCGTGATCCACGGAGACTACCGGCTGGGGAACCTGATGTTCAGCCGGCGCGGCCCCGCCCATGTGAAGTCGGTGCTGGACTGGGAGATGGCCACGCTGGGGGATCCCCTGGCGGATCTGGGCTACCTCACGGCCACGTACGCGCAGGCCGGGACGCCGGCCACGCTGCTGGAGCTCACGCCCGTGACGGCGGAGCCCGGCTACCTCAACCGCACCGAAATGGCGCAGCGGTACAACGCGCATTTTGGCTTGGACCTGTCCGCACTGCCCTGGTATCAGGCGCTTGCGCTGTGGAAGGCGGCCATCTTCAGCGAAGCCATTTACGCCCGGTGGAAGCGCGGGGAACGCGCCGATGGTGAGGCCTTCGGAGCCGCCCTGGAAACCGGTGTGCCGCGGCTCTTGGAGACTGCCGCCGCCCATGCCGCCCGGCTTCCGTAGCCTGCCAACGCGTCAGGGCTGCCGGCCCGCCGTCGTTCCAGCGGGCGTTGCCATGGTGGGTTTGCCTTGGCGGACGTTGCGTTAACGGACGACGCCGGACCCCTGCCTTGGGTGCGCCGGCCCGGCCTTGTTTGAGGTGCCCAAGTGGCACATGATGTAGAAACAGCGGGACACGGCGAAGAAGCAGTGCAACGAGGAGGTTCGCAGATGCAGTTCCACCAGCAGGGATATGTGTCCGGGGACCCGCGCATCAAGGCTGCCGCCGGGTTCGGGATCAACCGTCCGGAAGAACTGCCCGCTGAGATGGACGTGCTTATCGTGGGCACCGGCCCCGCCGGGATGATCACGGCGGCCCAACTGGCAGCCTTCCCGGGCATCAACACCCGTATTGTGGAACGCCGTGGCGGACGCCTGGAGATTGGCCAGGCCGACGGCATCCAGGCCCGCAGCGTGGAGACGTTTCAGGCCTTTGGTTTTGCCGAACGGATCATCGCCGAGGCCTACCGGATCACGGCCACCGTCTTTTGGAAACCGGATCCCGCCGACCGCAGCAAGATTGCCCGTGCCGCCAGGGCCCCGGATGACACAACGGGCATCAGCGAATTCCCGCACCTGATCGTGAACCAGGCCCGCGTGCTTGACTACTTTGCCGAGGTCATGGCGCATTCCCCCTCGCGCATGAAAGCTGACTACGGCTGGGAATTTCGCAGCCTGGACATTGCCGCCGGCGGTGAATACCCGGTGGCCGTCACACTCGTCCGCACCGGCATTGACTATGGGCAGGCGGAGCCGGGCAGCGGAGTGCGGGCGGGGGAGGAAAAGGTGGTCCATGCCAAGTATGTGGTGGGTGCCGACGGTGCCCACAGCGCAGTCCGCGAGTCCATTGGGGCGAAGCACACCAGCGTGCACGCCAACCATGCGTGGGGCGTCATGGACGTCCTGGCCGTCACGGATTTTCCTGACATCCGCGCCAAGTGTGCCATTCAGTCCGAGGACGGCGGCAACATCCTCCTGATCCCGCGCGAGGGAGGGTCCTTGTTCCGCATGTACGTTGACCTCGGTGAGGTGGTGGAAGACGGTGCGCATGCCGTCCGCCACACCACCATCGAGCAGATCATCGCCAAGGCCAACAAGATCCTCCACCCTTACACGCTGGATGTGAAGAGCGTTGCGTGGAGCAGCGTCTACGAGGTGGGGCACCGGCTGACTGATCGCTTTGACGACGTCCCGCTGGACCAGCTCGGCGGCCGGCTGCCCCGTGTTTTCATCACCGGCGACGCCTGCCACACGCACAGCGCCAAGGCAGGGCAGGGCATGAACGTGTCCATGCAGGACGGCTTCAACCTGGCCTGGAAGATCGCCCACGTGCTGGCGGGGCGCAGTCCTGCGAGCCTGCTCGCCACCTATTCGGCCGAGCGGCAGGTGATCGCGAAGAACCTGATCGACTTCGACCTGGAGTGGTCCAGGCTGATGGCGATGCGGCCGGAGGATTTTGAAAGCCCCACCGAGCTGGAAGATTTCTACGTGCGGACCTTTGAATTTCCTGCCGGCTTCATGACGGAATACCAGCCGTCCATGATCACGGGAGAGGCCGTGCATCAGGACCTTGCCACGGGGTTTCCGGTCGGCAAGCGGTTCAAGTCCGCGCCGGTGGTGCGGGTGGCCGACGCCAACCCGGTGCAGCTGGGCCACCACCACCGGGCCGACGGCCGCTGGCGCATCTACGCATTTGCCGATGCGCCGGCGGTGGGGGAGTCGTCCGCGCTGTCGGCCTGGGCGGCGTGGCTGTCCACCTCTCTCGAGTCGCCGCTGCTGAAGTACACGCCTGTGGATGGCGACAGCGACGCCGTGTTTGACGTGAAGCTCATTGCGCAGCAGGACTTTGAATGCGTTCCCTTGGGCCGGGTGCCGTCTCTTTTCCTGCCGCGGACGGGACCGTTCGCGCTGATCGACTACGAATTGGTCTACGCCACCGACCCCCTGCATGACATCTTTGAGTTGCGGGGAGTCTCCCGCGGCGGCGCCGTGGTGGTGGTGCGCCCAGACCAGTACGTGGCCAACGTGCTGCCGCTGACGGACATGCCAGGGCTGGCTGCGTTTTTTGAAAGGTTCATGCTGCCGCAGCGGTGACGCGGGCGGCCATGTGGGACAACATTCGTGCGTCAAGATCAAGATCCCGGGCCAACGGGCGGTTTTCCGGTGGTGGACCGGCTTGCAGAACTGCGGACAACCTCGAAATGAAACGCCAGCCTTCGGGGCGGGCCAGCAGGTTCGCAGCCACCGGCTTAGGGTGGAGAAATGCTGCTTCTCGTGGATTTGGATAACACGCTGATCGACCGAGCTTCCGCTTTTGACGCGTGGGCAATCGACTTCGTTCGATTGCTTGGAAGGCCCAATTCGGAGGCAGCGTGGCTCATCGAGGCTGACCGGGACGGCTACGAACCCCGGGAGGCGCTGGCGCGCGCGATCAAGGGACGCTTTGGCTTAGACGTGGCCGTCGAAGATCTTGTGGCCAGGCTGCTCCATGAGCACGTGGGCTCGATGACCATTGGGGCCCCCACGACGCAAGCACTTGCGAAGGCCAGAAGATATGGCTGGAAGATAGCCATTGTCACCAACGGAACGACGGCTCAACAGATGCGTAAAATCCAGAAGGTGGGGCTTGAACCGTACGTGGATGCTGTCGTCGTATCCGAAGCTGAACGAGTTAAGAAGCCGGATCCAGAGATTTTCCGGATTGCGGCTCGCCGCCTGGGTGCAGATCTCACAGGCGGTTGGATGGTCGGGGACCACCCCACCGCGGATATTGCTGGCGGCCAAGCCGCAGGTTTGGAAACGGGCTGGGTTTCGCGCGGCAAGGAGTGGCCAGGGGAAACGGCTTCTCCCACGCTCATCGCGGGCACGGCTGCCGAGGTCATCGATGCTGTTGTTCATCAGGGCACACTCACCAGCTGAGGCTGGCGCAGCTGCCCGGACAGTGTTCCTCGTACGGGCTCCACGCCCCGTGATTCCGTGCGAGCGGCTGCACACCTTGCGTTGACCACAGCTTTGCTCCGCCACGCGCTGAACAAAGCGAGTGGCGGTTGCTGTGCCATTATGGCGGCCGTCGATTCAGCGCAGCGCACGGAGCTACGTCACGGGCTTCCACTGGCGGGCTCCGGGTGTCTCGTGACCAGGGGTTTTGGGATGTCCCCAGGGGCAGCCTTTTGGCAGTTCTCCCTTACCTTTTGAGCGCGGGTGACCCATCAGTTTCGGTGAGTCGCGGCACCCACGCCGCGTGCCGCCGTCGTGCTTGTCCTTGAAGGCGGACGGCTACGCTGGCGGCCGCTGAAACACGAGCAGCGCATCGGCGATCAGGTCGTGGGGGTATTGGTCCCACAGAATTTCGGTGACACCCACAGGGGTGAGGTGCTGCTCGAGCACGAGGGCGCAGTCGCGGATCAGGTGGGTGGTGCGGCCCATGTGGTGGATGTCTGCCAGGTTCCAGACCACGAAGCCGCCGGGCACAACGATGCTGGCGCACTGGGCCGCAACCAGGCCGAGCTCGGACAGGTAGCGGCCGTAATCCCCGTTGTTTTCCTCGTAACCAGTGAGGGGGTCGGCGTCGTGAAACGTTGAGGTCATGTACGGCGGCGAGGCGAGAATCAGGTCGACGCTGGCGTCAGGGTCGGGCAGTTCAGCGCTGCGGATAATCCTGTGCAGCTCCCGGGCATCGCCCTCCACAATGCGCGCACCGGGAATGCGTTCCTGCAGATAGTCCGCCCGCTCGGGCAGGAGTTCAACGCCGAGCGCCCTTCGTCCCAGTGCGACGGCCCGCTCAAGGGTGGTGCCAAACCCTGCGAACGGGTCCAGCACCAAATCGCCCGGATTGGAGCACCGCTCAATGATGTGATCGACGAGGGCGGAAACCATGTGCACATCTTCGTCGGCACCCGGCGGACGCTCGGCCAGAAACGTGGCGTGCGACGCGGTCAGTTGCGCTTCCAGGGGGGACGTTGTGGTTGTGCTGTGCAATTCCTTCTCCACCTTGTTCATCATGCGAAGTCTAGCCGCAGGGGAGGGACGGCGAGGGGCCACGCGTTGGCCTGCGCTTTGTCCTGGCCTGCGGTCAGAAGTCTTCCGGATCGACGGCTTGTGTGGAGCGGATGGAGTGGATGTCGAGTCCAGGGCGGGCGAAAAGCGCCTTGATGCATTCCATACTGGCGGCAATGAAGACGCTGCGGGCATAGATGTCCTGGCCAACGCACCAGGCGCGGTCTTCTGGCCACCAGCGCAGCGGACGCCGGCCAAACAGTCCCTCCTCAAGGGCCTGCGTGCCGGTTTGGATCGGGCCCGAATAGATTTTCATGCGCCGGTCGGGCGGAAAGGTGACGAGCGAATCTTCATGCGCAGCGGGGTCCCCGTGTCCTTCCCACGCGGCGAAGAAGCAGGATTCCGGGGTTTCCGTATGATTGGCCAGCACCTGTGCCAGGGCGGTAGCAACGGTGGCATCCAGGTCGCCCATGGCTGGTTCCGCCCAGCGTTCGGGCAGGTGCCCCTCCGCGGCGACAACAGTCTCGTCCCACTGCATCCAGGAGTAGACAGGTGCAGCCACCGACGCGGCCGCCGTGCTCCACTTGATCCGATCCTGGATCCCGTCCAGCCGGTCCACGACCACGGGATTGAGCACCCGGACATAGCCGTCGTAACCCGCCGGAACGTAGGACGCCACGGTGCGGCCGCCAGGTTCCAGCGAGTCGCGCAGCCAAAACGCTGGTGATGGATCCTCCAATTGATGCGCCATTGCCAGACCTCTCAGGGGTTGTCGTTGCCTGCGGCATTCTGGGTGATGAGGCTTTCGGCGATGGACAGCATCGCCAATGCTTGAACGGCTTCCCACGTGCCCGGCTTCAACTTGCCGGCAACCTCTGCTGCCTTGCTTGCGTAGCCTGCGGCGAGTTGGGCATTTTCACTGGGGTTCATAAATGATTCCTCCCATATAGTTTCGGGATTCGTACACGCATCCCTGCTCGTCACCCTACCCACATCATGAAGCGGCGGGCGGAGGCGGGCCCGCCGAATTCAGGCTTCGGGCACCAAACCAAATCAGCGCATCACAATGGATCCTGCAGAGCCGTGCCGAGTTGCAAAAATCCTCGCTCGAAGGCGGAACGCAGCATCCAGTCCGGCCACGGAAGGTCGGCGGCGTGCAACGCCGCCTCGATCGTGTGCCCTGCTTCGTGAGAGCTGCGAATGGCATCGGCCACGCTGTGCAGGGCGGAGGCCTGCCGCATGACGAACGCCCGGTCAACCACCTGGCCGTGTCCCGGAACAATGGCGTCGGCGGGCTGCAACTCAAGAAGTACCTTGTCCAAGGCCATTGGCCAGTCAAGCGGCCAGCTGCCTGACCCAAACATCGGAGGGCCGGACTCCTCAACCACGTCACCGAGGATCCACACCCGGACATCCGGTACGAAGACGGCCAAGTCCGTGTCAGTGTGGCCCCGGGAAAGTGGCATGCACCTGATGTCACGGCCGCTTGAGGTGAGCGTCGTGGGTCGGTGCAGGGGGACGGTTGGCCCGTTCAGCAGAACCTCTTGCCAGTGCTTGTCGGGTTCGCGGGCAGGGTTGGCCTGCCACGCTGCCAGGCGCGGCCCCTCGAAATCGGTGTAATGAGCGGAAATTTGGTGGTGTCCAAAGATCGGCACCCCGAGGTCGGCAAAGACGGAATTGCCGAAACTGTGATCGTAATGCGCATGGGTGTTGATGGCGGCAACAATCGGCACGTTGAATCGCTGCGCCACGTCGTCGACGATCTCCCGGGCCTCTGCCGGTGAACCTCCAGTGTCAACTATTGTCAGTCCGTTCGGCCCGATAATGGCCGCAACGTTGACATCTGCCGCTTCAAACCTGCTGACAAAGACACCAGCGGCCACCTCGTTCCATGACATGTCCTTGATTCTACTTCGGCTGGGCTGGTATTTGGCGGCCGAGCACCAAGCCGGTGACGCTCCCATTAAACCTTCCGCACCCCCGGGGTTTGACAGTCGCGGGGACACCGTCAGTTGCGGTGGTCGAGTTCCTCGCGGACCGTCCCGGCGATGCGGGCGAGTGCAATGCCGAGGTTGCGCTGCTGCGTGTTGCTCAGCGGGTCGAACACGAGCTCTCGCACGCGATTCACATGCTCCGGGGCGCTGGCCACGACTTTCTGCATTCCGGCTTCGGTCAGCGTGGCAAGTGTGTATCGTCCGTTGTCCGGATCAGGGCTGCGGGCGACCCAGCCGCGTTGCTCGAAGCGGACCATCACCTTCGACATCCGGGGCTGGCTGCTGTCGCATTGGGAGGCCAGCTCGCTGAGGCGCAGGGTGAGGTCCGGGGCCATGGACAGGCGGGCCAGCACGCTGTATTCGTAGTTGGTCGTCTCGGCGTCGCGTTCCAGCTGGCGGTCGAGCAGCGTCGGCAGCGCGATCACGATGGTGAGCAGGTCCTGCCACACCGCCTGTTGGTGCTCGTCGAGCCATTGGGGGGAATCGGTCATGACACCAAACATACCCCAATTTGGACAGGGTTGACTTGCCAAGGCAAGTCAGGCAGGGTTATCTCAGTTGCCCAGGCAAGTCCCGGTGCGGCATTCGGCCCTCAACACCGCAGGACCGTTGACCATAAAAATCATGAGTAGAGTCCTGTGAAAGCAATTCGCTACCACCAGTTCGGCGGCACCGAGGTTCTGCGCACGGAGGAGGTGGAACTCCCCGTGCCCGGCCCCGGCCAAGTGTTGCTGAAGGTGGCCGCAACCTCGTTCAACCCGGTGGACGGCCACATCCGCCTGGGTGTGCTCGCGGAAGCCATTCCGACTCCGCTGCCGATCACGCCGGGCCTCGACGTTGCCGGCACGATTGTCGAACTGGGTGAAGGTGTCACCGGGCTCCAGATCAATGACCTCGTCATTGGAATGTTCCCGTTGAACGCGCATGGCGGTGCCGCCGAGTACGCGGTCATCGCAGCCGAGTTTCTCGCTGCCGCGCCGCGCACCCTGCCGCTGGCCGAGGCCGCGGCACTGCCGCTGACCGGACTGGCAGCCCGCCAGGCCGCCATCGAGCTGGCCGACATCCAAGCCGGGCAGAGCGTGCTCGTCAACGGTGCCGGTGGAGCCGTGGGCAGCATCGTCGTGCAACTCGCCGCCGACGCCGGAGCTATTGTGACCGCCGTGGACGGGCCGCAGCACGCCGACCGCCTGCTCGAGCATGGTGCCGTCAAGGTCGTCGGACCGCTGGATCTCGACGCGGGCCCAGCCGACGTGGGTGGGACCTTCGACGTCGTGATCAACCATGTCCGCCTCGACCCGGAGGGTCTGGCGAAACTGACAGCCTACGTGGCTGACGGCGGTATTGCGGTCAGTTCAGCGGGCGCCGTGCCGGCCGACGAGAAGCGCGCAGTGCGCACCGCGAGTGTCTGGGTTGCACCCAATGGTTCCCACTTGGCCGACATGGTGTCGCGCCTGGAGCAGGGCCGGTTCAAGCTCAATATCGCCGACCGCCGTGCGCTGGAGGAGATGCGCGCAGTGCACGATGATGCGGAAAGTGGAAGGCTCCTCGGCAAGACCGTCCTGACGGTCAGCTGAGCGGCTGACCAGCTGAGGGGCCGGGGGATGGCGCTGTCCGGTACGGAGCGTCATCCCCCGGCACTGTCGCGCCTGAACGAGCCCCGGTGATCGTGGTTGCAAAGATCTGGCGGCTGGAAGCAACGCCGGGTGGGGCGCAGCGGCCAGCCACCAACGACGGAGGGTCCCAGCGCCCGACCGGCGCGCCGTCGTCGTGCTTGTTCCTGGAAGCCGCCACGTCCGGGGCCGCCGCTGCCACGCTTTGACCATGCCAGGACGGGATCGGAAGACACGTCCCGGGCGTCCACGAGTGGTGGATGGGATGGAGCAGGATGATGCGGCGACCACCCATCGCGAGCAACTCTTTCTGGCCCATATCCAAAAGAACCCGATCAACAGGCAAATCCTGCCGCTGGCGCCGCTTCTGGGAGTCCCGGACTGGTGGCTGACGGCCGGGGCGCTGTTCCAGACTGGTTGGAACGTGTTGGACGGCAGGGACCCACGAGCAGGCATCAGGAACCATGACCTGTTCTATTTTGATGACGACACCCCTTATGAGGCGGAAAACGCGGTCATCGTCCGGGCGCGGGAACTGTTCAAGGACGTGGTCGCCGACGTCGAGGTCCGCAATGAGGCCCGTGGGCATCTTTGGCCCTCGGACATCTCCCGACCGCAACGCCACCACGCGGATTCCCCGCGACGCTCAGTTCGATGACGAAGGCAGTTTCGGCGTGCCGGAGGTTGGCCGCGGAGCCGCCATGGAAATATTCAGGAAACCCGGCACAGTTTGGCCACGCCACACCCTGTTGGCGGCCACCAGTTCCTCGGTAGAGTGACAGCCATCAGCCGAAACCGACCCGCGGCAGGAGAAAAGAAATGACCCAGTACCTGATCTCAGTAGGCCACGACACGGCCGACGCGCCGACCATGGAAACCATGGATCCCGCAGTGATCCAGCCGATCCTGGACGCGGTCGACGCATTCAATAACAATCTCCGTGCAGCGGGCGCTTGGGTATTTGCCGGCCGCCTGCAACCCATCCAGACAGCCACCACGGTCGACAACACCGGCGCAACGCCGGTCGTGACCGACGGGCCGCATGCCCAGTCCGCGGAATACCTCGGCGGATTTTGGGTCATCGAAGCCAACGACCTCGATGACGCGCTGGAGTGGGCCAAAGACGCTTCCAAGGCATGCGCCGGGCGGGTCGAGGTTCGCGCATTCCAGGACGAACCAGCCTAAACGGAACCCCTTGGCGAAGCCTGCGTCAGGCATCGCCAAGGGTTGTGGTGGTCCGGCGTCACGAGTTGGGCAGGAGCCAGGTTCGCCCGTGCTTCAGGGCGACAGCGAGCCTGTCGACCGCATTGGCCGATTCCGAAGTTCCGACGTCGGAGAACGAACCCCACCCGCCGTATAAAGTGAGTGCCGTTGCGGCCGCCTCCCGGAGACCGCGCCTGTCTGTGACATCGAAGAACAACGCATCAAGCCAGTCCGCGGCATGGTTCCGCTGCTCGTCGTGTTCTGACCTGGCTACCGAACGGACTTCCGCAATTGCTGCGACGATTTCAGCCCGGACAGCTTCGATGGTGGGTTTCCTTCTGATCATGAGTTAATCCTACGGACCGCACCTTCGGATGCAGGGCCTGCCCACGCACCACGGACAGCTGGATTGCCGGGCGCAAGGCGGCCCCATGATCCTGCCCGCTGTTCGTGACCGGCGGAGCCGAACACGTGCTGCCCCTGGGCGAGGAAAATACGGCGGGCCGGGCATGCGCGACTGGCGGCGCAGGCAGATTCCCAGCGGTCTTTACGACCTGGTCCTCGAAGAAGAGGCCCGCCGCATGACGTTTGTTGGTTTGTGTTCAGCGCTTGACGCATGGGCCCGCTCACGGTGGCTGGCAGGCTTTCCCTATTGTCAGGCGGTGAGTGGTGTGAGCACTTCAATCCGATTGCCGAAGGGATCCCGGCAATGGAACCGTTCGTAGCCTTCAAAGGTGTGCCGTTCCTCCCATGAATGTTCCAGGCCCGCGGACCGAATTCTGTCTGCGAGGTCCTCCAATTCTGCCGTGGAGGCCACCACCAGCCCGGGGTGGGCCTTTTGGGCTGGACTGAACCCCGAGTCCACGCCCAAGTGGATTTCCGCCACGACGGACGCGCCCTCGAATGCACGGAACCAACAGCCGCCGCGGCCGGCCAGCGATGGCGGTTTCTGAACCTCCGTCAGCCCCAGAACCTGGCCATAGAACAACCGGGCCTGGTCTTCCCCGCCTTTGGGAATCGAAACTTGAACGTGATGCAGCCTCATGGGTTCTCCTGCCTTCTCGATTAGTTTCGACTCTACAACCGCCCGGATTGGGCCCCACTGTTCAAGGTGACCTGCCCATCGTGGTGCTTCGTCCATCCGGCCGGGCCTCGGCGCAATGGATGGGCCCTGGCCGGGTGACGGCCGGCCCCGTCTGGCTGATTTGGGCCATGCTGGCGCCGCCGGGCTGGTTCATGCGTTTCGGGAATCAACACCAACCGTGATCCAGTACGCGAGCTCGCCCTCGTCTTGAAGCCTGTGAAGGGGCACGGTGAGCCATCCCCTGCCCATCGGCCGGTCACTGCCCATGTATGCCGGTTCGCCGCCTCGTCGAATCAGCTCGTCGTACGCTGTGGGATCCGTGTGCACGAGCAGGTCGCCGTTGCGACGGACGCCGACCGACAGCCGGTCATCCACCATGAACGACTGTCCGCCGAACATCCGCAATTCACGCACGTTCTGCCGCGGGGCCAGGAGCTCCCGGACCCTGCCGGCGAGGGCGTCGCGCGAGGTCGGTGCGTCGGTGGTCACCGTCCGCCCTTGGCGATGTAGTCCCGGCCGTCGTAGTGAAGGTGGAGCGTGTCGATCACGCCGTCGCGGAATGTGAAAAATTCGGCGAACCGGACCATGCCGCCAGGCATCTCGGCGTCGTACAGGACAGCGGAAGCATTCCCGTCGTGAACCTCGCGGACCACGACGATGCTGTGGACGGTCGAGACAAATCCGGCCACGCCGTGCAGGAAACCTTCCGTTGAATCCGGGCGGTGGCCGGCCAGGGAGCCCGTGAAATCGAGGTGGTCCGACAACAATGTGCGGAGCCCTTGTCCTTCACCGAACGAGGCCGCCCCCGCAGTGAGAATTTGGTAGTACGCCTGCAGCACTGGCGGTGCTGACATTGAGACGGTGTTGCCCATGGGCCGCTCCCTTGATCACAGATACACCATGAATATGAAACGACCGCCACGTTTTGTCAAGGAATCGATGCAATCCTGCTTTCCGGAGGCAATCCGGGCGAAGCAGGGCTGCCGGACGCGGCCACGGCCGACGACGGGCCCCACCGCCCGGCCGGGGTCCCGCCGTCGTTCCTTCATGACGGAATATAGGCGGCGGCCAACCCCTCGCTGCCCCGCGCCAGCAGGGTGACGTCGGCGCCCACCAGGATCAGGTCCGCGCCCGCATCCAGGTAGTGCCGGGCCGTGGCTTCCGCGAACGCGTTGACGCCCACCGGCTTGCCCGCCGCCTTCGCCGCCGCAAAGCAATGCTCGACGGCGGCCAGCACCTCGGGGTGTCCCTGCTGTCCCAGCCTGCCCAAGGAGGCGGCAAGGTCGGCGGGGCCCAGGAAGATGGCGTCGATGCCGTCCACCGCGAGGATGCCGGCGACATTCTCCACGGCTTGCGCCGATTCGATCTGCACCATGACGGTGATGGTGTCCGCGGCCCGGGCCAGATAATCCGGCATCCTGTTCCAGCGCGAGGACCGGGCCAGCGACGAGCCAACACCGCGCACGCCCCGGGGCGGATAGTGGGCGGCGGCCACCGCGGCTTCGGCGTCGGCAACAGTGTGGACCATGGGGATCAGCAGCGACTGCACGCCCACATCCAGATATTGCTTGATGATGACCGGATCGTTGACCGGCGGCCGGACCATGGGGGTGACGGGGCAGCCGCGCACCGCCTGCAGCTGGGCCAGGATCCCCTCGATCCCATTGGGGCTGTGCTCCGCATCGATCAGCAGCACATCGAGGCCGGCGCCGGCGCAGATCTCGGCCACGAGCGGGCTGCCGGAACACACCCACATGCCCACGAGCGGCCGTGTGGCGGCGGCGAGCGCGTCCTTCAGCGAGGGGTCCGGAGCTACTCGAAACGGCATGTGATGGTCCCCAGCTTTCCGTAGTCGGCAAAAATAGTGTCGCCCGCACTGACCCACAGCGGCCGGGTGAAGGAACCCGCCAAGATGAGTTCCCCCGCCTTGAGTACGTCCCCGTGCGCGGCAATCTTGTTCGCCAGCCAGGCCACGCCATGGCCTGGATGGCCCAGCACGCCGGCGGCCACCCCGGTCTCCTCAACCGTCTGGTTACGGTGGAGGATGGCAGCAACCCAGCGAAGGTCGACGGCGTCCGGGGCCACCGGGGTGCCGCCCACCACCACGGCGCCCAACGCCGCGTTGTCGCTGATGGTGTCCACAATGGTGCGCCCCTCCATCTCGATCCGGGAGTCCAGGATCTCCAGGGCCGGGGTGACGTATTCGGTGGCGCGCAGGACATCGAACAAGGTTGCGCCCGGACCGCTGAGATCTTCCTTGAGCAGGAAGGCCAGCTCCACCTCGACCCGGGGATGCGAGAACTGCGCCCAGTCCACCGTGGCGCCCGATTCCAGGATGGCGTCCCTGAAGATGACGCCGTAGTCAGGCTCCGTGATGCCGGTGGCCTGTTGCATGGCCTTGGACGTCAGCCCGATCTTGTGCCCGGCCGTAACGCGTCCGGCGGCTTCACCGCGTTTCCGCCACAGCTTCTGCACCCGGTAGGAGTCCTCCACCGACATCTGCGGATAGCGCTTTGTCAGCAGCGGGGCCGGCACCCTGGTGTTGGCGGCCTCGACGAGCTCGTCGGCAATGCGTGCAATGGTCGCGTCGTCAAGCATGTTCCTGCCCCCTCACAGCTGTCCGCCAAGTTTGAAGCCCCGTTGTTCTCCGGGCCCGCCCGGGGACAGGTCGCCGCGGGTATAGGAGAAGCCGTCGGCGCCGACGGTGACGGCCAGCTCGGATATGCCTTCGGGGGAGGTGACAGGCTGCGGGTTGCCATCCAGGTCCAGGACGGGGGAGGCGTTGGTGTACCAGGACGGGACGACGGGGTTTCCCCACCAGTCCCGGCGCTGGTTGTCATGGACGTCCCAAGTGATGACGGGATTGTCGGGATCTCCCGTGTAATAGTCCTGCGTGTAGATCTCCACCCGGTGCCCGTCCGGGTCCAGGATGTACAGGTAAAAGGCGTTGGAGACGCCGTGCCGGCCGGGACCGCGTTCAATGCGGTCGGAGATCCGCAGGGCACCCATCTTGTCGCAAATCTGGATGATGTTGTGCTTCTCGTGTGTGGCAAAGGCCAGATGATGCATGCGCGGACCATCACCGTTGGTGAGCGCCGTGTCATGGACCGTCTGCTTCCTGTGCAGCCAGACGGCGTAGGTGGTGCCCGCGGAGTCCTGGATCTGCTCGGAGGCACGGAAACCAAGGTGCTCCAGATACTGCTGGCCGTGCGGGACGTCCGGGGTGACCTGGTTGAAGTGGTCCAGGCGGACCAGTTCGCCTGCCGTGTACAGGTCGTAGCGCTGGGTCAGCCGCTCCACATGGGTGGTCTCGTAAAAGAACTCGTACGGGAAGCCGAGCGGGTCTTCCACCCTGACGGCGTCGCCGATGCCCTTGACGAATCCGCCGTGGCGGCGCTCGGTCCGGCAGCCCAGCTCCTTGTAATATGCCTCGGCGGCAGCTACATCTGCCGGGGTCCGCACCCGGAACGCCGCAACGGCTGCGGCGGCAATCGGGCCCTCCCGCAGCACCAGATTGTGGTGGATGAATTCCTCCAGCGTGCGCAGGTAAACGGTGTCCGCATCCTCGCAGGTGACATGCAGCCCCAAAACGTCCACATAAAAGTCGCGGGAGGCGGCCAGATCGGTGACCACCAGCTCCATGTAGGCGCAGCGCACAATGTCCGGTGGCGGCACGCTCGGCGTGGCGATGAGCGGGCTCATTGCTGCTCCTCTCCGGAGAGGCGGCCCGTGCCGCCTGCACCGGACTGCGCAGCCCCGGAAAGGCCAGCTCCGGATTGCGCAGCCCCAAACCTGGGTGTGTGGACGGTGCCGAGCGTGATGTGCACGGCCTGCTGGTCCGTGTAAAAGTCGATCGAACGGAACCCGCCCTCATGCCCCAGGCCCGAGGCCTTGACGCCGCCGAACGGGGTGCGCAGGTCGCGGACGTTGTGCGAGTTCAACCAGACCATGCCGGCCTCCAGATTCTGGGCGAAGGTGTGGGCCCGGGTCAGGTCCCGCGTCCAGACGTAGGCGGCCAGGCCGTACTTGACGCCATTCGCCAAGGCCAGCGCCTCGTCGTCGTTCTCGAAAGCGGTGATGGCAACAACGGGGCCGAAGATCTCCTCCTGAAAGATCCGCGCGTCGGGCAACACGTCCGCAAAGACGGTGGGGGAGACGTAGTTGCCGGTGTCCAGACCGGCGGGACGGCCGCCGCCGGCGAGCAGGCGGCCCTCGGTCTTGCCGATTTCCACGTACGACATGACCTTGGCGTAGTGCTCCGGGTGCACCAGCGCGCCGACCTCGGTGGCTGGGTCGTGGGGGTCGCCCACCACAATGTTCCGGGCCCGGGCCGCGAACTTTTCACAGAATTCGTCGTAGATGGACCGTTCCACCAGGATGCGGGAGCCGGCCGTGCAGCGCTCGCCATTAAGGGAGAACACGCCAAACAGGGCGGAGTCGATCGCCGCGTCGAGGTCGGCGTCAGCGAAGACCACGCAGGGGCTCTTGCCGCCAAGTTCCATGGACAGGCCCTTGAGGCTGGTGGCGGCGTTGCGGAAGATCGTCTGGCCGGTGGTCGTTTCGCCCGTGAAGGAGATCAGCGGCACGCCCGGGTGCTTGACCAGGGCGTCGCCGGCATCTTCGCCCAGCCCGTTGACCAGGTTGAACACGCCCTGCGGGAGTCTGGCTTCCGCGAAGATTCCGGCCCACAGGGAAGCTGACAGCGGGGTGAATTCGGCCGGCTTGAGCACCACGGTGCACCCGGAAGCCAGCGCCGGGGCCAGCTTCCAGGACTCGAGCATGAACGGCGTATTCCACGGGGTGATGAGCCCGGCCACGCCGATCGGCTTGCGGTTCACATAGTTGATCTGCGCGCCGGGGACCTTCATGGCGTCGTCAAACTGGGCCACGACCAGGTCGGCGAAGAAGCGGAAGTTTTCCGCCGCGCGCTGCGCCTGGCCGCGGGCCTGGGTGATGGGAAGGCCGGTGTCGAACGTTTCCAGTTCGGCCAGCCGGGTCTCCTGCTCATCGATGGCGTCGGCAATTTTATTCAGGATGCGGGCGCGCTCGCGGGCCTTCAGGTGCGGCCACGGGCCGTCCTTGAAGGCTCGTGTTGCGGCGGCTGCAGCCAGGTCAATGTCAGCCTGCTGCCCGGCCGCGGCCGTGGCGTAGCTGCTGTTGGACACGGGATCGAGCACGTCGAATGTCTCTCCACCGGCCGAGTCCACATGCCTGCCGTCGATGTAATGCTGGATCCGGGTGGGCAATTTGTCCGGGATGAAGTGGCCGGTCATGGGGTGTGTGCTCCTTCTGATTGGCTTTCGGGCCCCGGCTTGGGCTGCGGGGCCACCGTTGGGCGGCCGGCCGCCCACTCCGTGAACCGGGCCCGCCATTGCTCGTCCATGGGAAAGAGCCCTTCCACACTGTGGCCCTGCGTGACCATCTCGGCGATGAACATTTCCTCATGTTCCTGGGCGATGGCGGCGTCCGCCACTTCCTCCGCGTACGACGGCGGGATGACCAGCAGCCCGTCAGCGTCACCGACAATGATGTCGCCGGGCTGGACGGTGGCTCCGCCGCAGGAGATGGTGACGTCCGTGTCCCACGGGATGTGCCGCCGGCCCAGGACGGCCGGGTGGGCACCGGCGTGGAAAACGGGCAGGTCCAGGGCCGCCACCTCGACCATGTCTCGGACGCCGCCGTCTGTCACAACGGCCGCGGCGCCAAGCACTTGGGCCCGCAGGGCCAGGACGTCGCCCAAGGTTCCCGCGCTGGGATCGCCGCGGGCCTCCATGACCAGCACCTCGCCGTCGTGCAGGGAATCGATGATGCGCTTTTGCGCGTTGTAGCCGCCGCCGTGCCCGGTGAAGAGGTCCTCGCGGTTGGGCACGAAGCGCAGGGTGCGGGCGGGGCCGGCGATGCGCAGACCCGGGCGGGTGGAGGCCAGGCCGTCGATGCTGACGTTGTTCAGGCCGCGGCGGCGCAGTTGGGAGCTGAGGGTGGCTGTGCCGATGCTGGTCAGTTTGCGTCTGAGGTCCGGGCTGAGGCCACGGGGTTGGAGACCGGCGGCCTCGGCGGAGCCCCAGGCGTCGATGCGGTCGGCGTCGGTGATGCGGGGGCCGTTTCCGTGGGCAGCCATGGGTGTCCGGCCCTGCACCACGGCGGTGCGCAGCCGGCCGGTGGACAGGCCCGATGCCGGCTCGTCGATTTCAACTTCCATCACGTCCCCCGGCACCGCGACGGAAGATCCGGCAGGAGTGCCCGTGAGAATGACATCTCCGGGTTCCAATGTCATCAGCTGGGACAGGTCGGCCACGATCTGGCTGAATGGGAAGAGCAGGCCCGCGCTGTTGTCCTCCTGGACAAGTGCCCCGTTGAGCCAGGTCCGGATGCGCAGCCCGGCGGGGTCCACTGCTGCGGCTGGGATGAGGCCCGGGCCGAACGGGGTGAAGCCGTCGCCGGATTTGGAACGGACGTTGGAACCCTTGTCCGCATATTTGAGGTCGTACACGCCCAGGTCATTGGCCGCTGTGATGTGCTGGACATGGGACCAGGCAGCTTCGGGACTGATGCGGCGCCCGGCGGTTCCAATGACGAGGGCGATCTCGCCCTCGAACGCCAACAGTTCGCAGCCGGCAGGGCGTTCAACGCCGGCGTCCGACAAACTCAGCGAGGACGTGGCCTTGAGGAAGTAGGACGGCAGGGCGGGTGTGCGTCCGCGCTGCTCGGCTCGGGAGCGGTAGGCCACATGCACGGCAATGACCTTGCCGAACTGCTTGAGCGTGCCTGCTGAGACCTGTTCCACGAACCACCCCGGGTTGACGGTTGCCGTTGACTGTTTCCGCGGCCAGGAGTGGCCGCGGCGCCACCATGATCCTTTCCGCCCGCGGGGGACCATGTACGCTCAAGCTTCCGCCGCCGCTGCCGCCGCGTCAACCAAAGGCCCCGGGCCGGGCTGCCAATAGTTCCCTGCCCCCTCGAAACTTTGGGTGTTACGCTCCACCTGGATGGCGCGGGAGGCACGATGAAAGCAGCACATGAGTCCGATTGGTGGGACAGGTTCTTCTACGTCGCGATCATCGTCAAGGGCCTTGACGGCGTCCTGGAACTGCTGGGCGGCACGCTTCTGCTTTTTGTCGCCCCGGACAAGATCAAGCAGCTGGCAGTGCTTATGACACAGCCGGAACTGACGGATGACCCCGACGACTTCATCGCCAATCACATCCTGCAGGGGACCGCCGGGCTGACCGGACATGTGGTGCTCTTTGGCGCAATCTACCTGTTGGCACACGGCATCGTGAAGGTCGTCCTGGTCACCGCCCTGCTGCGCCAAAAGCTGTGGGCCTACCCCTGGATGCTCGCGGTCCTTGTCATCTTCATCCTGTACCAGTTCTACCAACTGAGCCTGACGCCGTCGGCCGGCCTCGTGGCGCTGACGGTGTTCGATATCCTGATTGTGGTGCTCACCTGGCACGAATACCGCCGGCACCGCGGGCGAAGAAGAGGGGCAGCATGAAGATTCTCATCGTTGGAGCGGGGGCCACGGGCGGCTACTTTGGTGCCCGGCTGGCCGATGCCGGTCGGGATGTGACGTTCCTTGTCCGCGAGCAGCGCGCGGCGTTCCTGAAACAGCGCGGACTGCGGGTTGCCGGCCTCGAACGGGAACTGCGGATCAAGCCAAAAGTCCTCACGGCGGGGCAGCTGGGTGAGGTGTTCGACGTCGTGCTTGTCACCGTGAAGGCTGCCGGGATTAAAAGCGCGATCGCCGACCTTGCGCCGGCCGTTGGGCCCAACACGTTGATCCTGCCGTTCCTCAACGGCATGGCGCACATGGATGCGCTGGCCGAAGCATTTGGGGCCGACAAGGTGCTCGGTTCGGTGGTGCACCTGGTGGGCACGATCAACGGCGACGGTGACATTGCGATCTTGCAGCCGCTGGCCCGGTGGACCATCGGGGAGCAAAACGGGGGCACTTCGGCGAGGTTGGAGCGGCTCCTGGCCGAGGTGGCCGTGCCCGGAATTGACGTCGTCGCAGCGCCCAACGGGCTGGCGGCCATGTGGCACAAATGGGTCTTCATCACCGCGGCAGGCGTCATCACGTGCTTGCTGCGCGGGCCTGTGGGCGCCATCGAAGCCGTACCCGGTGGCGCAGCATTTGTTGCGGCGGTGTTGGCGGAGGTCAACGCGGTGTCGGCAGCGGCCGGATTCCCGGTGCCGGAGCAGGAAAACGCGAACTCGCTGGCCTTTCTCACGCAGCCCGGATCAAGCTTCACGTCGTCGCTGTACCGCGACGTCACCGCCGGGCTGCCGAACGAAGGCGAACACATAGTGGGCGACTTTGCCCGCCGTGCCGCCGCGCTCGGGGTGGCTGTGCCGCTGACCAACTTGGCGCTGATGCAGCTGCGCGTCCACGGGGAATCCCGCTAAACCGCTCCTCCACCCAAACGCTCCTGCAGCAATGGCGGGTTTTTGGGCAACGCTCCATCACTCAGACGCTGGCGCGGCCCCCGGACCCACTGCGTTGACCGGCAAGTCATCGCTGAGCATGTCATAGACGTCTGCCCGGTAGGCTGGCGGCACCTCGATGAAGTCACCGACGGTGACCAATCCTTCCTCGGCCCAATGCGCGATGTTTTGGGCAATCGCCAAAAGATCCGGGTGCACCGATTCGGGGTCGGCCAGGGCCTGGACCATCGGCTCCGATGCGGGCGGGGCAGCAGAAGCGCACTGGGTCAACCAATCCGACATTTCCAGCTGCCAGTACTCGTAGTCGCCTTCTTCGGAGCCTGCCAAGGTGACAGTGAAGATGAAGAGGCCGATCAGCTCCCGCATGGTCTCGATGATGTCGTCCTCGTCGGCCGAGGAATCAACCACCGGCTTCGTGACGTAAACGTGTGAATCGTTGATCGTGATCAGGCCCGCCACATCCAACATTTCCCAGTACAGGGAAAGCCGCGCGGCATCGTGATCTTCGGCAGTGGTGAAATTGGCGGCGTTGCCCAGCGTCCCCAAACCACTGTGGGTCAGTGTTGCCGCGCCTTCTTCAAAGGCTTGAAGCGTGCCGTGCCCGGTAACATCCTTGCCATCCCCAATCCAGTCGAGCAGCGCCATCGTGTTTTTCCACAACGGAGCGTTCAAGACCGTCTCCAGGATTTCCTCCTGCGTCAGTTCCGGGATGTGGACGTCGGCGAATTCGTAATCCTCCGGCGCCAGAAAGTCTTCGTCCGCGTCTGCCAGGTCAAAGTCCATGCCCGTCCGCTTGAGTTCAGCCTGGACCGCAGCGAGATCCTGAGCGGATCCCGTCCAGAGCTTTGCATGCGCCAGGTAGTCCACATAGTCCCGAACGCCGGCACGCAGGGTCAGCACGCCCAGCGGATTGGCATGGGCCGTGACCTCCATGACTTCCTGAACCGCTGCGGGAACCAGCGCCATGGGATCGGTCTGCGGTTCAATGATGCGGTACATGTCAAAGAAATCGTCAAGCACCAGCAAGCTCATATCGATGGATTTGTCCGGGCGGCCCTGCGATTCCAGCCACGCCACATAACCCGGTGACAACGACTCCATGGCCCGTTCCAGCCGCACCTCGGCAGAGGAGGCAGTTACTTTTCCGCGGGCGGCTGCATCGGCGGCGGCCTTGGCCGGATTGCCGAAACGGGACTTCTTGTTCTTCTGGGCCACAGGGTTCCTTGCGGTCAGCGGGTTGGGACCCCTTAACCGTAGCCGCACCCGCCCGGGGCCCGGGTGCAAAGTCCGACGGCGTTGCTCAGCACAGAACGTTGCCCACCGCAGGCGGTGGTGCCGACAGTGCCGCAAACGGCGATGGCGTTCGGCAACAGTGAACCATTGCCTCCATGCCAAGGCCGGATGCGGGAGCGGTTGTCAGTTGGTGAAGGGAGTGAGCACGATCTTGCCGCTGCCGTGGCCGGACATGCTCGACTCGAAGGCCCGGGCGGCTTCCTGCATCGGGAAGGTTTGGGCCACGTCAACGCTGAGCGTTCCGGCCTCGACCAGCGCGCTCAGCCGTTCCAGTTCGCGGGCGTCGGGACGGACCCAAATGTACCGGCCGCCGTGGTCAGTGACTGTCCCGTCGGCGATGGACGCCTGCCTGCCGCCGTCCTTGAGCAGGGCGAGGGTGTCCTCCAGGACGCCGCCGGCGAAATCGGCCACGGCATCCACGCCGTCGGGGGCCAGGGCCCGGACACGGTCCCGCAGTCCGGCCCCGTATTCAACGGGTTCGGCGCCAAGTTCACGCAGCCGGGCATGGTTTTTGGCTGATCCGGTGGCGATGACGCGTGCCCCCGCACTGGCCGCAAGCTGGATGGCCGTGCGGCCCACGCTTCCTGAGCCGTTGTGAATCAGCAAGGTTCGGCCGTCGAGGCTGCCCAGGGCGTCGACGGTGCGCTGGGCCGTCAAACCCGTCAGGGGCAGTGCCGCGGCCTGTTCCCAGGACAGGGAGCCGGGCTTGTTGGCAACGATTGCTGCAGGCAGGGAGACGAGCTCGGCAAAGGTGCCGCCCTGGACGGTGTCGCGGCGGCCATAAGAGTAGACCTCGTCGCCCACCGTGAAATCGGGTGTGTCAAGGCCGACGGCCTCGACGACACCGGCCACGTCCCAGCCGGGGATGACGGGGAAGTTCACATCCATCAAGCCGTCGAGGCCGCCCGACATAATCTTCCAGTCAACGGGGTTGACACCTGCCGCCTTCACCCGGATCAACACCGCGCCGGGTGAAACCTTCGGTGTTGGGTGCTGCGTTTGTGCCAGAACTTCGGTGCCGCCGTAGCGTGCATAGCTCATGGCCTTCATGGCTGAACTCATGGTGCCGGTCCTTTCGTTGTGCTTTCGGGCTTCACCACGTCCAACCGGCGGCGCCGGCCGAAGATTCCCGCACTTCCCCGCAGGAGTCGTCGCGGGTGATGCGCATGAACACCCATGCGCATCACTGGCGGCGAGCTGTGCGCACGGCTAAAGTTCCGTTGCCCGCGCCCGCGCCAGCGCTCGTTCCGCCCGTTCTTCCCAGCGCCGTTGTGCCGCGGCATCCAGCGCGGCCTCGGTCCAGCGGCCCATGCCGGCGTAGGCCTGCGCACGCACGGCGGGCGGGGACAGGAACACGTCGTGGAACGCCCCGGGAATCCTGTGCAGCGTCACCTTGGACCCCAGCTCAAGGGCCCGTTTGGCGACGGTGTCAACGTTCAGCACCACGTCGGCCGCCAGGGCGCTGGATGACCACTTCGGCTGCAGATAGCTCTTGTCCGACAGCATCACGAGCACCGGCATCTGCAGGCCCAGGCCGCGGGCCACCTGCGCCTGACCTTGAAACACGGCGTTTAAAAACGACGGCGTAACGGGAAACCCGCGGTCGGGACGCCAATCGGATTCGTACTCCCACTCGCCGTCGTACCGCTTGGAAACAGCCCGCGTGTAAAATCCCGGGTCGATGCCGGGCAGGGGCGCCATCGGCTTGAATCTTGTCCGCGCCTGGATCAGCGGGGCAACCATGGCCCTGCCCACCTCGCTGGCCTGGAACTCAAGCCAGGGACTGTTAAGCACGACGGCGGCCGCCGCACCCGGGTGCCGCGCGGCCCACAAACTCAGCGTCAGCCCGCCCGTCGAATGCCCCAACAGCACCAGCGGGCGCTCGCCGGCGGGTTCGTGATTTTCTTCCGGGCGTTCCCTGCCGGTGAGGGCGTCAAAGGCGGCACCGAGGCGGTGCCGGGCCTCTTCCAGGAAAGCCGACTCAAAGGACTGCTGGTCCGCGGCCAAATCGACGGCCGGTTGCGCCATCACCTCCTCGGCAGCCCCGCTGCGCCCCATGGCGGCAAGCGCGGCGGCGATGTCGTCGTCGTACTCGGTCAGGGAGGAAACCTTCCCCGGCACCAGGCCCGGACGCAGGCTCCGGCCGTAGTTGTGCAGGTCAAGCGCATAAAAGTTCGCCCCGGCCCGGTGCCAAAACTCGGCAAGATCCTGTTGGAAGAAATAATCCGACCAGCCGTGGACGTACAGGACGTCGGCGCCGGCCAGGGCTGAGGACGGCCACCGGGGCGCGTCTCCCGCGTACCGCACCAGTGTGGCAGGCGAGGTTGCCGGCAGGTCCAAGGTGAGCTGCTCGAAGTTCGGGCCGAGGACATCCTGCCGCCATGAGGTCATGGCTCGATGCTAGCGGCTGCCGCCGGCCTTAGGGCGCAAAACCCCTGCGGCAACCGGAATTCGTGGCTGGATGCTCCCGGCTGTGCCTATGCTTGGCTTGCGCACCCGTGCGGCCTGCTTCCGCGACCGCCAGGTGTCGCGCGGGAGTACCGGCACGCTGAGAAAAGGATGAGGACATGGCCATCTGGCAGGATGCATTTCACGACTGGGCCCGGGCCTGGGCTGCGTTGCACGACATGGATGCCGGCGTGGCCGGTGCCGTGGTCACGATGGGCGCCCAACGCGTCATGGTTTGGCCCGGCGGTGACGATGCTGCCGAGGCCGCACAAGCTGCCTCGGCAGGCGAGCTGGTTCTGGTGACAGCGGATCCAGCCGGGGCTGCGCAATTCGCGCAGTCACAGGGGCTGCGCCCCACCTCCCGGAACGTGCTGCTTTGCGCGGAGACCGAGAGCCTCGACCTCGTCCCGCACCTGCCCCCTGACGCCTACCTCGCGTCCGCCCCCATGGAGAACTATGACCTCGTTGAGGTGGCACTTTTTGACCGGCCGGTGGCCAACGGACGCCTGAGCCTGGGGGAGGAACTGGCGGTGGTTGCTGCCGTGGTCGTGGACGAGGGGCATGCGGAGCTGGTGCATGTGTTCGAGCAGGCAATGGTTGCGGGGCTGGGGGAAGAAGCGTTCACCCATGGCGCGGACACCCTGTACCTGATCGCCGGCGAAGAGCAGGCGGAACGCTTTGCCGCCGTGGAAGGCTGGACCAGGGTGGCGGAAATCCTCGGCTTCGCCAAATAACTTGCGGGCGCAGGCACGGCTTGGGGGAGGCGGGGCTGGACCCTGACACGGTGTGAGGCGGTAAACCTGAAGATGTCATGTTTCAAATAGGAGATTTCGCCAGGGCCGGCCGGGTGTCGGTGCGCATGTTGCACCATTACGACACCATCGGGCTGCTGCGTCCTGCCCGCGTTGATTCCACCGGGTACAGGCTCTATGAGGCCACGCAGCTGACGCGGCTGAACCGCATCGTGGCGCTGAAAAACCTTGGCTTCACCCTGGACACCGTGTCGCGGATCCTGGATGAGAACCTGGGCGCCGGGGAATTGCGTGGCATGCTGCGCTTGCGCCGCGGCGAGCTGGCTGACCAGCTTTCCGCCGACACGGCCCGGCTTGCAGCTGTCGAGGCGAGACTCCGCACCATTGAAAGTGAGGGCGTCATGCCTGAATATGAAGTCACCATCAAGTCCCTGCCCGCGGTTCGGCTCGCGGAACTCTCGGCCGAGGCGGAGAGTTTTGAGCCGTCGTCGATCAGCCCCGTCATCCAGCCGTTGTACGGGCAGCTGTACGCGTCGCTGCAGGCCGCCGGGATTGTGCCCACCGGTCCCGGCGTCACCTACTATGAAGCGCTCGACGGCGGCCGCGTCCGGGTGCATGCCGGCGCCCAGGTCCCGGCAACCGTCCGCGACGGGGCGTTCGACATTGTTGAACTGCCGTCGGTTGGGCAGGCTGCGACGCTCATCCACCGCGGCGTCATGGACAATGTCATGCCGTCGGTGCAGGAGCTCGCCCGCTGGATCGACGCCAACGGCTACACCTCAATCGGGCTGAATCGGGAGCTGTATCTCGACTACGGGATGAGTGCGGACCCCGGACAATGGGTCACCGAGTTGCAGGAGCCCGTCGTCGCCAAGCAGTGAGTGTTGGGCCCACGCCCGCAGGGTTGCCTGGCCGGGGCACGAGGCGAGGGTGCGGGTGTTGGGCCCACGCCCGCAGGGTTACCTGGCCGAGGCACGAGGCGAGGGTGCGGGTGGGGACTACGGCTGGGGTTCCATCATGACCCGCGTGTTTTCCTCGAAGGCCGCGGCCGTGTGTTCATCGAAGGCGGTGCAGTTGCGGCCCACGAGTGCTTCCACGGCGGCCTCGATGCGGGGTGTTTCAGCTGGCTGGCCAGCCTTGATCCGGCCCTTGGCATCCACCACCACGTAGCCCCATTCGTAGAGGGCGTCGCAGCCCAGGGCGCAGGTGAGCATGGCATTGTGCTCGAAGTCCATGCGCTCCTCGTCGTTGCTCCGGGTGCGGGGCTTGATGTGGCCGGCGATCAGCAACCGGGCAGGGTAGTGCTCCCCGCAGATGGCGCAGGGGGCTGTCATGCGCCCGCGCAGCAGGTTCTTGCGCAGGTGGGCCTGTTCGAGGCGGATGGTCGTCAGGGTATTTTCGTCGGGCTCGTCAGCACCCCAGGCGCTGCCGGGCAGGCCCCGCAGGCTTGTGGCCGAGGACTGCGGGGCGGTGACGCCGGCTTCCGCCAGGAGTTCCTGGCCTTCCTCGGCGGTCAGGGCGGAAATGTATCGTTGCTGCGGTTTGCCTGCGGCATTGAAGGGGCCCGGTTCGCCCACGGCGGTGATGTCGGCAGCACGTTCGCGGTGCAGCTGCAGGTTTTGTGCCAGCGGGTGGGTGCGCACCAGCCAGCCCTGTTCCGGTTCATCGACCTGTAGTTCGTAGCCTTCCGGGCATGGGCTGTCCTCCCAAGTTTCCGACACCACACTGACGGCCCTGACATACGGACCGAAGTAGTTGAACACCACATCGCCCTTGCTCATGTCTTTGATGAGCTCCCCGGATCCGTCAGCGGCGCTGTGGGGATCCTGGCAGCACCACAGCGTGCCGTCGTTGATGGCTGATTCGTAGTTGCGGCCGTGACTGACCCACCAATAATTCATTTGAGAAACTCCCAGCTTCACTTGCGTTGGTCTTGGCGCCAGTTTTCAGCCTAACGCTTCCACCGGCTGAGTGGGCAGAAGATCCCGGACATGGCAGAATGAGGGATGGTCCGGGTGCAGACGGGCCCAGTGATAATACAGCCGACCGGCCAGGCCTCCCCGCGGGGCTCCGGTATGAGCGAACCACTTAGCTAAAGAAATTTGAGACTCATCATGCCCCCGCTGCAAAGCAATGCTTCGGCAACCCCGCTTAAGAACAATGCCGCCACCTTTGCTGCTGTTGGCAGCCCTTACTTTGGGATCCTGCTGGCCGCCATGGCCGTCATCGTCATTCTCTCCAACATTGGAGCGTCCAAGGGCGTGCTCCTTGGCCCGATCGTGACCGATGGAGGGTTCTTCCTGTTCCCGTTCGCCTACATTCTGGGTGACGTGATCAGCGAGATTTACGGCTTCAAGGTGGCCCGCAAGGCGATTTTGACCACCTTCGCCCTCTCGGTGTTCGCGTCTTTGTGCTACTGGGTGATCATCGCCCTGCCCGGCTTTACCGATGATTACGGGGTGGTAAAACAACAAGCGATGGAAGATGCCCTGGGCCCGGTGCCGCAGATCGTGATGGCCAGCCTGTTTGGGTTCCTCGCCGGGCAAACCATCAATTCCTGGATCATGGTCCGGCTCAAGGCACGCCAGGGCGAGCGGAAGCTGTGGGCGCGGCTCATGGGTTCCAGCGGTGTCGGCGAATTCGTTGACACGCTGATCTTTTGTGCCATTGCCGCCCCGGTCATCGGGATCGTGGGCTTCCCGATGTTCGCCAACTATGTCGTGGTGGGCTTTGTCTACAAAACCGCTGTGGAGTTCCTGTTCATCCCCGTCACCACATGGGTGATCCGGTGGTTCAAGCGCAACGAACCGTCCTATGTGGCGGCTGGTTAGCCCGGAATTCCAGCGCGGGGGCAGTTGTTATATTTCGCCCCCGGCCGACCGGGGGCGAAATATAACAACTGCCCCCACAGCGGACGGAATCGTCCGCACATGGGGCGAATCGCAACAACAGTCCCCGGCGCCGGGGCGCATTACCGCTTGGGGTAGTAGCGGCGCAGGGTTTCGGCCTTGAAGTCGAAGAAGCTGCCGTCCTCGATGGCGAGGCGGGCGTCGTCGACCATTTTCACCACAAAGCGCTCGTTGTGGATGGACACCAGGGTGGAGGACACCATCTCCTTGGCCTTGAACAGGTGGTGGATGTAGGCGCGCGTGTAGTTTTCGCAGGTGTAGCAGTCGCACTCGTCGGAAAGCGGGCCGAAGTCGCGCTTGTACTTGGCGCCGGAGAGGTTGAAACGGCCGTCAGGGGTGTAGAACGCTGACGTGCGGGCAACCCGGGTGGGGGAGACGCAGTCGAAGGTGTCGGCGCCGTTCTCGATGGCCGTGAAGATGTCGTCGGGTTCGGAAATGCCGAGCAGGTGGCGCGGCTTGTCCTCCGGCAGTTCCTCGGAGCACCAGCGCACAATCGTGCCCAGGTTTTCCTTCTCCAACGCCCCGCCAATGCCATAGCCGTCAAAGTTCATTTCGCCCAGGTCGTGCGAAGCCTTGCGGCGCAGATCCTCATACTGGGCGCCCTGGATGACGCCAAACAACGCTTGGTAGGGCTTGCCGATGCGGTCCTCGGTGAGCTTGAAGTGCTCCGCGATGCAGCGCAGCGCCCAAAGCCTGGTGCGTTCGAGCGACATCTCCTGGTAGCCGCGCGAGTTCAGCAGCGTGGTCAGCTCGTCAAAGGCAAACATGATGTCGGCGCCGATCTGGTGCTGGACCTGCATCGACACCTCGGGGGTGAAGCGGTGCATGTCCCCGTTCAGGTGAGACTTGAACCAAACCCCGTCGTCGTCAATGTGCGCCAGGCGCTCCTTGCCGACGGCCACGGAATCGTCTGCCCCGGCATGCGGGGAGGCGGCTGCGGCGTCCATGTTGATGACCTTTTTGAAGCCTGAGCCCAGGCTCATGACCTGGAATCCGCCGCTGTCGGTGAACGTCGGGCCCTGCCAGTTCATGAACTTGCCGAGCCCGCCGGCGGCGTCAAGAATGTCGGCGCCGGGCTGCAGGTACAGGTGGTAGGCGTTGGAGAGCAGCGCCTGCGCGCCCAGCTCGTCCATGGATTCCGGCAGCACGGCCTTCACCGTTGCCTTGGTGCCCACGGCGATGAACGCCGGGGTCTTGATGGTCCCGTGCGGGGTGGTGATGACGCCCGTGCGGCCCTGGAATTTGCCGCCGTTGCGTGCGACGGCGGCTTCGTCCGGCGCGCAGGTGTCATTCAGGCGCGTGGTGACCGCAAAACCAAATTCACTTTGTGACGCCGGGGCGCCGGGGATGGAATGCGGTTCGCTGATGCGTCCTGGTGCGATGAGATCCGTGACGGTTTCTGGGGAGGGCATTGTTCCATTTTGCCAGTCTTTGCGAGCCGCCACGAACTCACCGCATGCTCACGACAGCCATGCGGGTCCTCTTGGAATCCCGCTGGTGGCACCCGGGCGGCGGCCGTAGGGCAGCGGGTGACCCCGACGGCGGCCGAGCGGGGGACGGCCAAAGCTTTTTTCCCAGATGCCTATCGGCCGATCCCCTGTTGTCCTTACCATGATCACATCAGGAAATTTCGAGGATTGCAGGGCCCAAAGGAGCCGCTCATGTCCGCCACGAATGTTACCCACGATTCCCCCACCCGGGGTCCGGCCCGGCCGTTGCCCTATGTGATTAGCGGAATCCTGCTGCTGGCGGCCATCGTCCTGCCGCTCGCCGTGCCCATGTACGCGCACGCCGACCCGCCACTTTTCGGGTTCCCGTTCTTCTTCTGGTACCAGATGCTCTGGGTGCCGATCTGCGCCATCCTGATCGGCATCTGCTACAAGCTGATGACGGCCGAGGACAGGCGCCGCCGGGCTGTCGCACAGGACCAGGCCGGCCGCAAGGGCAGGCACGACGCCGGAGGTGGGGCAAAGTGAGCACCGCACCTTTTGCGGTGGCCGGGTCCGTGGCCGTGGCTCCGGTGGCAGCCCGGGGCGTTGACGTGACGGCACTCGTCGTCGTCGTTGTTTTGTTTGTGCTGGTGGGTGTGCTGGGATTTTACGCCTCGCGCTGGCGCAAGGCGGGCCCCGACGGCCTGCATTCCTTGGACGAATGGGGCTTGGGCGGAAGGAACTTCGGCACCTGGATCACGTGGTTCCTGCTCGGTGGCGACTTGTACACGGCCTACACCTTTGTGGCTGTTCCGGCGGCCATGTGGGCTGCGGGGTCCGTGAGCGGCTTCTTCGCCGTGCCGTACACGATTGTCCTGTACCCCATCGTGTTCCTGTTGATGGCCCGGCTGTGGTCGGTGTCCAAGCGGCACAACTTTGTCACGACGGCTGACTTTGTGGGCGGGAGGTACGGCAGCAAACCGCTTGCGCTCGCCATTGCCTTGACCGGCATCGTGGCGACCATGCCGTACATCGCACTGCAGCTGGTGGGCATCAAGGCCGTGCTGACTGTCCTCGGCGTGGGCAGCGCCGACAATTGGTTCCTCAACGACCTGCCGTTGATTGTGGCGTTTGTGGTGCTGGCCGCCTACACCTACACCTCAGGCCTGCGCGCCCCGGCCATGATCGCCGTCGTGAAAGACGTGCTGATCTATCTGGCCGTGATTGTGGCCATCATTTACCTGCCGCAGAAATTTGGCGGCTGGGAGCACATCTTTGGTGCGGCCCAGGAAAAGATGAGCACAATCAACCCCGCCACCGGCAAGGTCCCGGGCCCGTTCATCCCGGGTGCCGACAGCTACGCCGCCTATGCCACCCTAGCGCTGGGCTCGGCCATGGCGTTGTTCATGTACCCGCATTCCATCACCGGGGTGCTGGCCACCAAGAGCCGAAACACCATCCGCAAAAATGCCGCCGTGCTGCCGCTGTACTCCCTGGTGCTGGGCTTTCTGGCACTTCTCGGATTCATGGCCATAGCCGCCGGAACCAATCCGGTGGAGCTGGACGGCAAGACCATCAACCCGCAATTGGTGGTCCCGCAGTTGTTCCTTGACAACTTCCCGTCGTGGTTTGCTGGCGTTGCGCTGGCCGCGATTGCTGTGGGCGCCCTCGTGCCTGCGGCCATCATGTCCATTGCTGCCGCCAACATGTTCACCCGCAACATTTACAAGGAGTACGTCAGGAAGGATGCCACGCCGCGGCAGGAGGCAAAGGTGTCCAAGGTGACCTCCCTGGTGGTGAAATTTGGTGCGCTGATCTTTGTCATTGGCATGGATGCATCGACCGCAATCAACATGCAGTTGCTGGGCGGCATCTGGATCCTGCAGACATTTCCGGCGATCGTGGCCGGGCTGTACACCCGCTGGCTCCACCGGTGGGCGCTGCTGGCGGGCTGGGCGGTGGGCATCATCTACGGCACCTGGGCCGCGTACAGCGTGGTCAACCCGGTGACGCACGCGCACTTTGGCGGTTCCATTGCGGCGATTCCGGGCACGGAGACCAAGGTGTACATCGCCATTACGGCGTTTGTGCTCAACGCGGTGGTGGCCGTGGTGCTCACACTGGTGTTTCGCGCGCTGAAGCTGCCGGACGGCAAGGACATCACCAAGGCCTCCGACTTTGGTGCCAACGAGGACGACCCCGAGGTCTCAACATTTGCCGCCAAGGCAGTGGACGGCACCGGGCCGGTAATTTAGCCCGCCCCGGGCCCCGCGTTTGGTGGGGGACGACGCCGGGCCAGCAGCCACCGTCGTCCCCCAAGAGGCGCAGGACTGAGCCAGCCGGTCACCCTTCGGGGAAGTTGGCCTCCATGAACGAATCCCACTGGGACCCGATGGCCTCGAAGGTGGCCGACCCCAAACCGTAGGTGCTGACAATGATTTGGGCCCCGGGGTGTTCGCGGACCCCCTCGAGCGGTGCCTGGCGGGCCAGAATGAGCAGGCCGTCGCCGTGCTCGGCGTAGTCAGCCACTGTCAGGCCCAACTGGGTGTCACTGCGGTACCAAACCTTGCCGGAAAGGCTGGCGCCGAAGTTCAGCGTAAGTTCATAGGGCTCCCCGGGCTCGGGCAGCCAGCCGACGTCAATGCCCAGCGCATCCCACAAATGTGTGTGGTTCGGACTGGTGCCGTCGACAAAAATGGTGCGCCGGGGAGTCTTGGGGTGGCGTTCCAGGGCGAACCTGAGCTGCTGCAGAAAAATGGCCCAGCCCGCTGTGATGTCGGAGTCATACCTGGCCAGGTTGCCGGTGGCTGCCCCGCGGGTCAGGGTCAACAGCGTGCCGTCGGGGCGTGGTTCCAAGGTGAGCACATCACCCATTTCCAGCTCCAGGCGCAGGTGGTCGGGGCCTTCCACCACGTTGGTGTAGTAGATCTGCTGGATTTCTTCTTCCAGCCCCTCCGTCTCCCAGCCGTGCCACTGCGCAATGCGGGCGGGTTCGCGGAGCATCTGCCACAACTGTTCGGCATCTGCGTTGACAAGGACGGAGAGCTGGGTGTTGACCATGGAACGTAATCTACGCCGGAACGGCACAACGGGCCAGAGCAACGCCCCAAACCACTGTTCCCCAAGCTTTGATTAACAGGGCCCGCCCTTTGATTAACAGGGCCCGCGCCTTGTCAGCTGTTACCGCCCCAGGCCTGCAAAGGAGATGGCCTGACGCACCAGGGCCCCGCGGCCGCCGACGAATTCCGCCTGCACACCGGCGCTGAGGACCTCTTCCGGCGTCATCCACGTCAACTCAAGCGCGTCTTGGCGGGGCTCGCACTCACCTGTCACGGGAATGACATAGACCATGGCCACGGCGTGCTGGCGTTCGTCGGTAAAACCCGTCTCCGAGGGCGAGGGCAGGTACTCGGCCACCGTGAACGGCACCGGGCTGACGGGCAGCTGCGGGAAGGCGAGCGGCCCCAGATCCTTTTCAATGTGGCGGACCAATGCCGCACGGATGGTCTCCCGGTACAGCACCCGCCCGGAGACCAGGGTGCGCACCATGGAACCCTCGTCGTCGGCCTGCAGCAGCAGTCCCACCTCGTTGACGTAGCCGAGGGGATCAAGGCGTACCGGCACCGCTTCCACGTAAACCATGGGAAGCCGGTTACGGGCCTCGTACAGGTCGTCGTCGGACAGCCAGCCGGGATAAGGATCAGGGGTGCGAACGCTCATATCTAAGTTCTACCCCATCCCCGCCCCGAGCGCCGCACCCGCTGCGGAAATCTGTTCAGGATTCGCTCTCGGCACCAAGGGTCAGCGTCTTGCCGTGGTGCCTAATTTCAAGTTCGACGCCGGACACCGCACCTGCCGCTGTGGCCACGAACCCGCCGTTTTTAGTCCGGAACAAGGCTCCGCCGTGTGGATTTTCCTGCATAAACTTGGCGCCGATGTCTGCCAGCACCTTGTTGGCCGCACCGAGATTGGGCGTGCGCCAGATGGCTGTTACGGCTGATGGAGCCGAGGGATCAGCATCGGGCCCGGGCAGGCTCAGATCCTCGGAAGCGGCCAGCTCAAAAATGAAACCGTCCGGTGCCGTGACGCGGGCGCCGGGCCCCGTGAAGGTGTCGGCCTCCTCGGCGTGCGTGCCGTCCTCGAGGGTGCGGCGGACAAAGATGGCGGCATCGCGCACCTCAAAGCCCAAAATCGTGGTGCCCTCATCGGTGCTGCCGGCCTCTGCCTGCCGCAGGCCCACCTTGCCGTTGCCGGAGTCAAAGACGCGCCAACTGCCGTGGTTCTCCACGCAGCGCAACCCTTGAGTCTGCAGTTCCGCGGCGAATTCATCGATCCTTGATGTGTAGTGGACGGGACGGACGCGCAACATGATTCCTCCTGGTGGTGCCTGGCTGTTCCCAATATTACTGTTGAGGCATGGCTGAACTTCCTGAACTCCTGGTCCCGGACGCTGCTGCATGGCGTGCCTGGCTGGCCGAACACCATGCATCGAGTCCGGGCGTGCGGTTGGTGCTGCACAAGAAGGGCGGGAATGTGACGGAGCTGAACTATGCGGGCGCCCTGGATGACGCGCTGTGTTTCGGCTGGATCGATGGTGTCGCCGGCAAGCGCGACGACGGCAGCCACCTACGGCGTTTTACGCCCCGGACCAGGGCCAGCAAGTGGTCCAAGATCAATGTGGGACATTACGAGCGGCTCGTGGCGGCGGGCCTCATGCAGCCGGCCGGGGTGGCAGTTGCGGACGCCGCGAAGGCCGACGGGCGCTGGGAGGCTGCGTACTCCGGACAAGCCAGTGTCGAGGTGCCGGAGGATCTTGCCGCCGCAATTGCTGCCAGCCCGGCGGCGCAGGCCATGTTCGACGTGCTCACCTCGGTCAACCGCTATGCCTTGATTTACCGCACCACCTCGGTCAAGACCCCGGCCGTCCGGACGGCAAAGATCGCCGGATTCGTGCAGATGCTCGAGGAGGGGCAGACACCGCACCCGCAAAAACGCCGGCCGTAGCCTCCGACCTTTTGCGCGCCTAAAGGGAGGCGGCCGCTGAGAGAACCGTCCAGCGCTGCACCGCCGCGGAAAGCTGGGTGGGTGGTTGTCCGTCGAGCCGGGCCGCAGTTTCGGTGACCATGGTCGACGCCGTGTCCCGGCTCTGAGCCGGCAGTCGCGGGTCCGAAGCGGCGAGGGCCAGGTAGCGGCAGAGGATCCCGGTGAAGAGGCTGCCGTCGCCGCCCGGCTCAAGGCGCAGACCGTGACCCGGCGTGTGGAGGTGGCTGCTGACGGCGTCGATCAGTGCGACGGCGTCGGCAAGGTCCTGCGGCCGGCCGAGCGTCAGGAGCGCGGCGAGAATGGGGCCCTGGTTGTAGGTGTAGATGGTGCGTTCAACGTCGCGGCCGGTGGCGGACGGGTGGACGCCGTCAAGGTAGAGCCCTGTTGCCGGGTCGAAGAGCTCGGCGCGCAACCAGCCGGCGATCGCCCGGGCGGCCTCCGGATCGCCGTCACGCGCAAAGTGCAGGGCGGCCGGGCCATTGGCGGGGGTGTTCTTGAAATCGCGCTTGCGGGACCAATAAATGCCGCCGCCCAGTACCGAGTCATGGGCGCCGTGCAGCTGCCTTGTCAGGGATTGGACGGCGTGCAGGGCCAGTCGTGAGGACCGGGCCTCCAGCCGCAACGAGAGTTTGTTGAGCCGGGCGGCTGCGAGCGCGAGCCACGCCATGTCGTCGTAGTAATAGTTGGGGAAGAGGCCAAAGTTGCGGATCATGATGCCCCGGAGGTGCTGCCGGGCCCGGCGCAGTTCCCTGCGGGCAACGACCCGGTCGCCCTGTACCAGTGCCAGGAATCCGGCGTCAATGATGGAGTCGAGGTAGTGCGACTGCCACCAGTAGTGCCATTCGGACCATGGCCGTTGTCGGGTGTCTGATCGCCGCCTGCGGCGGGAGGCAGGGGGAGTGCCGGCGGCGTCTGACTGCAGGGCGCCGATCCAGGTTCCCGGCAGGCCCATCAACGGGTGGCCGAAGCGGGCATTCACGTCCGCCGCAGCCGCTTCGGCGAGCATGGTCCAGCTGCCGTCCGGGTGCTGTGATCCGGCGTGTGCGTCGAGAGCTGTCATGGCATCAAGCGTACTGTCCCCGCCCGCCCATCATCCTGTCCGGCACCCCTGCCGCCACCATTCCCGAGCGAGCCCACCTGCCCCGAATTTTGGTTAGTATGCATTAACGCAACTTCTTCCGCCCGGCCGCCGGGCCGAGCCACCTCAACGAGGAGGAACCATGGAAATATCCAACAATGGAACTGTCGCACTCATCACCGGAGGCGCATCCGGGCTGGGGGCCGCAACGGCGCGGCGCCTGCATGCTGCGGGAGCCGCCGTCGTGCTTGTTGATCTGCCCAGCTCACACGGTGCCGAGCTGTCGGCGGAACTGGGGGAGCGGGCCGTCTTTGCTCCGGCCGACGTGACAGACGAGGCCCAGCTGCGTGCCGCGATTGCCGCCGCTGCCGGGTTGGGGACGCTGCGGATCGTGGTGAACTGTGCCGGTGTGGCAACTCCCGGGAAGGTGTTGGGGCGCGAGGGCGTGCTGCCGCTGGAGCAGTTCAACCGCGTCATCCAGATCAACCTCGTGGGAACCTTCAACGTGCTGCGGCTGTGTGCCGAGGCGATGGCCGCCGCCGAACCGCTGGCAGGCGAGTACGGGCCGGAGCGCGGCGTCATTGTGAACACGGCGTCCGTGGCGGCCTTTGACGGGCAGATCGGCCAGCCTGCGTATGCGGCGTCGAAGGGTGCCGTGGCCGCCATGACGCTGCCCATCGCGCGGGAGCTGGCGCGTTCGCAGATCAGGGTCATGACGATTGCGCCGGGCATCTTTGAAACACCCATGCTCGCCGGGCTGCCGCAGGCCGCGCAGGATTCGCTGGGCCAGCAGGTCCCGCACCCCTCCCGGCTGGGCAAGCCGGCGGAGTACGCGGCTCTCGTGGAGCACATTGTTGCCAACGCGATGCTCAACGGCGAGACCATCAGGCTCGACGGCGCCATCCGGATGTCACCCAAATGAGACCTGTGGGGGAGCTGCCCGCCGCGGACTTTTACGATTTTGAGGCGCTGCTCAGTGCCGCCGAGCTGGCCAAGCTGGCGGAGCTGCGGGCTTTTTTGGCTGCCGAGGTGGCCCCTTTTGCCGTCGGCTGGTGGAACGACGCCGAGTTCCCGGCCCACATCCTGCCCAAGATCGCCGCGCTGGACCTCGCAGCCCCGGACCGCCGCCGCTACAGCCACCTGTTTACCGGGCTCGTGGTCGCGGAGATGACCCGTGTGGACACGTCCCTTGCCACGTTCTTCCTCGTCCACCACGACCTGTTCGTCCAGGCGCTCATCGACTTCGGCTCGGCCGAACAGCAGGAGCGCCTGCTCGCCGACGCCGTGGCGCTGCGGACCACCGGCGCCTTCGCCCTCACCGAGCCCGACCATGGCAGCGACGTGGCCGGAGGCATGGCCACCACCGCCTTGCGTGTGACGGACGACGGCGGGACCCACTGGGTGCTCAACGGCGCCAAGCGCTGGATTGGCAACGGGACGTTCTGCGATCGGATGCTGCTCTGGGCCAGGGATGCCGAAACGGGGCAGGTGCGCGGCTTCTTCCTGGATGCAAACCTGCCCGGGGTGTCCCGGGCGAAGATTGAAAACAAGATTGCGCTGCGGACGGTCCAGAACGCGCACATCACCCTGACGGATGTGCGTGTTCCGGAGGCTGACCGGATTGCCTCGGTGAATTCCTTTGAGGACACGAACCAGCTGCTGCTGGGATCACGCATTTCGGTGGCCTGGCAGGCTGTGGGACAGCAGCTGGCCGCCTTTGACATTGCCCGCGCCTACGCCGTGGAACGCCAGCAGTTCGGCCGGCCGATCGCCGCCTTCCAGATGATCCAGTCCCAGCTGGTGACAATGCTGGGGAATGCCACGGCCTCACTGGCCATGATGGTGCGCATTGCGGGTTTGCAGGACGCGTCGGTGGACGGCGGTGCTGCCTCTGCGGGACAGCTGCGCCCGTCCATGGCGCAGGTGGCGCTGGCCAAGGCGCACACCACGGCCGCCATGCGTGAAACCGTGGCCCTGGGGCGCTCGATCCTGGGCGGCAACGGCATCGTGAGCGACTTCGGCATGGCCAAGGTCTTTGCCGATGCCGAGGCCATCTATACCTACGAGGGATCGCACGAGATCAACACGCTCATCGCCGGCCGGGCCATCACAGGGGTCTCGGCGATCGTGTAGCCCGGCCATGGGAAAACCAGGACGAACGTATGCGCAGAACTCAGCACGAGTGGAGCGCATGGTTTTGCTGCAGTGAACACATACGCACCACTCATCGTGAGTTATGCGTTGGGGTGCTCATGCGCACCACTCGAGGACAGTGGTGCGTATGAGTTCGCGGAGGGGAGGCTACTTGCGCGGGTCGCGCTCGCCGGCCTCAATCGACACGGGCAGGGTGTTGCCGGCGGACGGTGCCGGGCAGGTGCCGTAGTCGGTGAAGGCGCTGGGGTAGTTGATGGCCCGATTGAAGTCGACCACCACGGAGCCGTCGGGACGGGGTTTGGTAAGTTCCAGCTTGCGCCAATGCGAGCTGGAGACCTCGTTGCTGGCATCGTGGAAAGTGACGACCAGCGAGCCGAGGGCACCTTCCTCTGCGGAAAGTGTGTAGCTGCTGCCATCCAGGTCAAAGGACACCTCGCCCACCAGCACTGCCACGCCCGGAATCTCAGGATTGGCCGTCTCGATGATTTCGGTTCGGGTTTCCGCATAGAGGGTGAAGGTGCCTGCCACTGCGAGTGCGGGATCGTACTCAAACACCGGCACACCTGCGAAGGATGCCAGCGTGGGCGAGTGGGAGTCGCGGGTGCGGATCATGTAGCGGTTGGCGCGCATGCCAAGCTCAACCACCACCGACCCATGGGAAACCCATGTCAGGGATTCTTCGTCGGCAAGCCGGGCCGTGATGGTGCCAACCACGGGACGCCCATTGGAAACCAGCGTGAGGTGATCGCCGGCAGCGGCGGTGAGTGACGCCGTCGTGCCGTCAAAACTCCACAGGCCGGGGACGCCGGCCAGTGTGGAAGGGGTGGCCGTCAACCACTGGAAGGAGGTCAGGGTGAGCCAGCCGTGCTCGGTGGCCAGTGAGGTGTTTCGGCCGGTGCGGAAACGGTCCCAGCGCTGGGTGAGGCGGTCGAGTTCGGCGGTGTTGGTGCTCATGCTGCTCCTTGCTGGCTGTGCGGATTGCTGGCTGTGCGGAAGATCCACACCAGCGACAACAATTTCGGCTGGGCGCGTATTCCAAGGCCGCGCCGGGACCGGCTTCACCAACTGGTGAAAGAATGGGGCCATGGCAACAAACACATCGAATCCGGCGAGCTCGTCGAACGCATCAAATGCAGGGTTCAACAAGGACATGACACGCTTCCCGCTGGGCACCTTCGCCGCCGTGGATGAGGAACGCACGGAACTGGTGTTCACCCGCCACTACGCAGCAGCACCCGAGACCGTCTGGACCATGCTGACCGACCCGGACAAGACGGAAATGTGGTGGGCCAAGGTACGCGGCAATGCCACGACGGGTTCCTCCTTCGACCTGAAGTGGCTCAACGTCAAGGACGAGGGCCACGGCATTGAGACCGACTGGTGGTACGGGCGCGTCATCGAGGCGGAGACGCCGAAGCTGCTGGAAATCTCCAACTCCATGCACGGCCGGATCCGGATCGAACTGGAACCGGACGGCGACGGCACCCGGCTGCTGTTCCGCAATACAGTCGCCGTGCCGGCCGAAGTGGTCCTGATGTCGCTGGCCGGCTGGCACGTCCACCTTGACCATTTGCAGGAAGCGCTGGACGGCAAAAGTGTTGATTGGCAGCACTGGTGGGACGATTTTTACCCCTGCTGGGAGAAAATTCATGCCCTGTACGCCGCCGAATAAGCCCGTCAACATCTGAGACGGATTGGCTCCGGCTCCCTACCGGCACGTAGGATCCAGAAGGCCCTGTCTTGGGCCAAACCGTATTCAACGCCGCATACGAGCACCCCAGATTCACAGACCGTAAGGACGCTGACTCATGAGCTCAGACTTGCCAACAACCGCCGAAGCTGGCGCACAAGACCCGCAGCAGGACACCGACCTGCGCCGTGACGTGCGCCGCGTCAGCACCCTGTTGGGCGAATCCCTCGTCCGCCAGCACGGGCCCGAGCTGCTCGCCATGGTGGAGCAGGTCCGCCTGTTGACCAAGGAATCCAAGGAAGCCGCCCGCGGCGAGACCGGCACCGGCCCCTGGAGCGCGAACGACGTCGCAGAGCAGGTCCGTGAAGTCCTCGCCTCCCTGCCGCTCGAGCAGGCGACCGACCTGGTCCGCGCCTTCGCGTTCTACTTCCACCTGGCCAACGCCGCCGAGCAGGTGCACCGTGTGCGCAGTCTCCGCTCACGTCCGGAGAAGGACGGTTGGCTGGCCAAGGCCGTCACCGAAATCGCCGAACAGGCCGGCACCGAGGCGTTGCAGAAGGTCGTCAACGAGCTCGATGTGCGCCCAATCTTCACCGCCCACCCCACCGAGGCATCGCGCCGTTCGGTGCTGGACAAGATCCGCAAGCTTTCCGACATCCTGGCCACTCCGTCCGAGGAGGGCAGCAGCGCCCGGGCCCGCCAGGACCGCAAACTGGCCGAAATCATTGACCAAATGTGGCAGACGGATGAGCTGCGCAAGGTCAGCCCCACCCCCATGGATGAGGCCCGCAACGCCATTTACTATCTGCGCAACATCCTCACCGACGCCATGCCGGAGGTGCTGACAGAACTCAGCGACCTCCTCGGCGAGCAAGGCGTCACCCTGCCTGCCGACGCCGCCCCGCTGCGCTTTGGCTCCTGGATCGGTGGCGACCGTGACGGCAACCCGAACGTGACCTCCGAGGTGACACGCGAAGTCCTGATCCTGCAGAACCAGAACGCCGTGAAGATCTCGCTGTCCCTGATCGATGAGCTGCTGAGCGTCCTCTCCAACTCCAGCGCCCTCTCTGGTGCGGATGCGGCGCTGACCGATTCCATCGCCGTCGACCTGGCGAACCTGCCCGCGCTTGACCCGCGCGTCCTGGAAATCAACGCCGATGAGCCCTACCGCCTGAAGCTGACCTGCATCAAGGCCAAGCTGATCAACACCCAGAAGCGTGTGGCCGCCGACGCCTACCACGAGCACGGCCGCGACTACAGTGCCACCTCCGAGCTCACCGCGGACCTGGAATTGCTGGAGTCCTCGCTGCGCAACAACTCCGCCGCGCTGGTGGCCGACGGCGCGCTCGCCTCGGTGCGCCGCGCCATCTCCTCCTTCGGCCTGCACCTGGCCACCCTTGACATCCGCGAACACGCCGACCACCACCATGACGCCGTCGGGCAGCTCCTGGACCGCGTGGGCGAGCTGGGCAAGCCGTACGCCGAGCTGGAACGGGCCGAGCGCCTGGCCGTGCTGGGCACCGAACTTGCGAGCCAGCGTCCACTGTCAGGCCACCCCATTAAGCTCGACGGCGCGGCCAACGGCACGTACGACGTCTTCCGTGTGGTGCGCCGCGCCTTGCGCACGTACGGCCCGGATGTCATCGAAACGTACATCATCTCCATGACCCGCGGCGCCGACGACGTCCTGGCCCCCGCCGTGCTGGCCCGCGAGGCAGGACTCGTCCAGCTCACCGGCGAGAACCGCTACGCCAAGATCGGCTTTGCCCCGCTGCTGGAAACCGTTGACGAGCTGCGCGCCTCCGCCGAGATCGTTGACCAGCTGCTCTCGGACCCGTCTTACCGCGAGCTGGTGCGCCTGCGCGGAAACGTGCAGGAAATCATGCTCGGCTACTCGGACTCCAACAAGGAATCCGGCGTGCTGACCTCGCAATGGGAAATCCACAAGACCCAGCGCAAGCTGCGCGACGTCGCCGTAAAGCACGGCGTGAACGTGCGCATGTTCCATGGCCGCGGAGGCTCCGTGGGCCGCGGTGGCGGACCCACCTACGACGCCATCATGGCTCAGCCCAACGGCGTCCTGGAAGGTGCCATCAAGTTCACCGAACAGGGCGAGGTCATCTCCGACAAGTACTCCCTGCCCGAACTTGCCCGCGAAAACCTGGAACTGTCGCTGGCCGCCGTCATGCAGGGCTCCGCACTGCACCAGGCGCCGCGCCACTCCGAGGACGACCTGGGCCGCTTCGGGAAAATCATGGAGGTCATGTCCGACGCCGCCTTCGGCAGTTACCGGACCCTGATCGACCACGACGACCTGCCGGCCTACTTCCTGGCGTCCACGCCCGTGGAACAGCTGGGCTCGCTGAACATTGGTTCACGCCCGTCAAAGCGTCCGGACTCCGGCGCCGGCCTGGGCGGCCTGCGCGCCATCCCGTGGGTGTTCGGCTGGACCCAGTCGCGGCAGATCGTGCCCGGCTGGTTCGGCGTCGGCTCCGGCCTGAAGGCTGCCCGCGAGGCCGGCCACAGTGCCGAGCTGAAGGAAATGCTGGAAAACTGGCACTTCTTCTCCTCCACCATCTCCAACGTGGAAATGACACTGGCCAAGACGGACATGGCCATTGCCGCGCACTACGTGGCCACCCTGGTTCCCGAACCGCTGCGCCACCTGTTCGCCACGATCCGCGCCGAATACGAACTCACGGTTGCCGAAATCCAGCTCCTGACAGGCGAGGCCGAACTGCTGGACAACCAGCCGCTGCTCAAGCGCTCACTGAATGTCCGCGACCAGTACCTTGACCCGATTTCCTACCTGCAGGTTGAACTGTTGCGCCGGGTCCGGGAAGCCGACATCACCAAGGCCGACGTGGATGAGCGGTTGCAGCGCGCCATGCTCATCACCATCAACGGTGTGGCCGCGGGCCTGCGCAACACGGGGTAGTCCCCAACAGGGCCCTCCCGCGCCCATCCGCGCCTCCCGCGGTGAAAAAAGACGGTGTTTGCGCAATGAGCCACAGCCATATCGGTGGCTCATTGCGCAAACACCGTCCTTTTTTTGTGTGGGGCCCGTTCCCAATAGGCTGGAGACATGCCTTCGTTCCGTGCCACCATCCAAATCACCGGCCTGCGCCCCGGCCACGCCCCCGAAGAAGTCATGGACGCCGCCGTTGCCACCGTGGGGTCCGTCCATGTGGTTGAGGCCAACCAGCTGGACATTGTGGCCGGTTCACCGCGCATCACGGTCCGGTTCATGGTTGAGGCCAGCGAGTACGACGCCGAAAACCAGTGTGCGCGCAATGCCGCCGTCTCGATGGCCCACGGAGTCAACGAAGTGGCCACCACAGGTGTGCTGCGCACCTTCCGCCGTTCGGCAGGAAAGTGGCTCACGCTCTAACCGGCGGTCTTTTCCCGCCACCGGCACAGGCCAAATTCAGGTGTGATGCAGATCACGCACTGTTGACCGTGACGAATCTACCGGCCAGTACGCCTTATCTGTGTAGGCGCCAAACAGGTGCCGAGCTGGAAAAGTATCTACACGAATACCTTCGGGAGTGATTATTTTGACTACTCAGCCTCAGATCAAGAACCAGGGCGCCACCAACAACGCACCGGCAAAGCAGACGGTCACGAGCCGCGGCACCACCACCGTGGCAGAGGGAGTTGTTGCCAAGGTCGCCGGCATCGCAGCTCAGGACATCCCGGGCGTGTACGCCCTGGGCGGCGGAGCGGCACGTGCACTGGGAAGCATCCGGGAAGCCGTGGGACAGAAAGACCTCACCCAGGGCGTAAGCGTTGAAGTTGGCCAGACACAGGTGGCCGTGGACGTGACCCTCGTGGTGGAATACCCGCATCCCCTGCAGAAGGTGGCCGACGATGTCCGCGACGCCATTTACGCGGCCGTCGAAGATGTAGTGGGCATGGAAGTGACAGAGGTTAACGTCTCCATCACCGACATCCACATCGCCTCCGAGGAGTCGGAGGAGAAGCCCGCAGCGACGCAGCGGAACGATGACCAGGGCGGCAAGCGCGAAACCCGCGTTTCATGAGTGCCACCATGGCTGGAACGGCTGTAGCGGCAACGCTGGCCATCTCGGCCTTGGCGTTCGGCTTCTGGGCCATGCTGCTCGTGGCGTTGTTTATGGCCGTGGGCGCAGTGGTGGGACGGAACATTGACGGCAGGCTGGATCTGCGCGGTGTCCTCGATGCCCTGCGCGGCAGGCGCACCTCGTCATGAGCTCCGGCACGCTGGGATTTGAACGGGAAGCCAAACTGCAAAACCAGTCAACCGCGCGTGCCGGATACACCAGCGTTTCCTCCGGCACCATACACCAGCTGATCGCAGCCATCGCCGCCGAGGCCTTCAATGTTCCGCTCCGGGATGTCCGGGCCGGGATTCACGATGAGCAGGGGCAAGTTAGCGTCTCCCTCTCCGTTCCCGTGGCCTTGACACTTATGGCGGAACTTCCTCGCAAGAACATTCGGATGGACAATGCCGGTACCTTGTTTGAGCGTGCGGCCGCAGCCAAGACGGTGGTGGCAGAGCGCCTCCGTGAACTCGCGGGAACAACCGTAAACCGTGTGGATGTCCGGTTCACCGGAATCCACGACGGGAAACAAGCAACCGCAGGGAGGGTCCAATGAGAAGTGCGCAGGCAACAGATCCACAGTTGATCAAAAGACTAAACCTGCGGGAAGTACGCTCCAGCCGGGCGGCCTTGTCGATTGTGGGCGCCTCGGTGCTGCTTGCTGCCATCATTTGGCTGGGGGGCGAGCTGGTGTTGTCAGTGACGGGAAATTCACCGTTGTTGACATCCCCCGCTGAGTTGGCCGCCAGGACAGCCTCGCTGGGGACGGCTACGATCCCTTGGGTTCTCATCGCTGCCGGCGCAGCGGCGGCAATCGTGGGCATCGCCCTCCTTGGTGCCGCGATCCTGCCCGGCACCAAGCCGCGGCACATTCTCGAAAACTCACGCTCCGCCGTCGTGGTTGACAGTGAAGTTTTGGCGTCAGCCATTTCCCGGGCAGCCCGCACGGCAGCCAGGCTGGCCCCTGAACAAGTGGCCAGCCGCGTTGGACGCAAACGCGTTGATGTGACAGTCCGCCCCGGCGCGGGCAGGACCGTGGACACCAATGCCATCCGGGACGCAGTCGAGCAGGACATGAGTGGCTACGGGCTCCGCAAGCCGCTGGCCGTAACACTCTCCACTGGAACACATCGGGAGGCAGGCGCATGAACAACACCAATCGTGGTCTGAACCGCGCATTGTTGGGGGTGCTGGGTCTGGTATTAGCCGCGGCAGGCGCCATGGCCATCTTTGCCGGGTTGAGCAGGGGATTCGCCCAAAGCTGGACCTCGACCGGCACCACGGCCTGGGCCGGCATCCAGGAACGGCTGGATGCCGCCCGGATTCCAGGAACCGACACCAGCTGGTGGACGGCCACGGTGCTTGCGCTCCTTGTCCTGCTTGCGGTGCTGTTGGTTTGCTGGATTGCTTCCCAAGGCACCGGCCGGAGCAACCAATTGGCGCGGCAGGACGGAAAAGCCGGAAATACCACCGTGGACACGGCGGTGGCAGCACAGGCCATCAAGGCTGCGCTGGCCGGCAACACCCAAATTCTCTCCACCTCGGTGCAGTCGTGGGAAACCAAGGGAGCCGATGAGGGCACCGGGCTGAAAATCAGTGTCCAAGTCCGCAAGGGTGCCTCGCCCGCCGAGGTGAGCACCGCCGTCGAACATCTCGTGGAGGGGCTGGATCAACTGCTGGGCGGCCAACTGCCCGTGTTGGTCCGCATCAAGGCCGGAACACGCACCAAATTTGCGCACACAGAACGTGTGGCGTGACCATCAACCCGTGAACATCAACCATAGGAGTGCACCGTGGGACTGACAGACAAAATCAGCAATGTCGCCGAAAAGGGCCTCGGCTCTGCGAAAGAGGCAGCCGGCAAGCTGTTGGACAACCCAGGACTTGAGCAGGACGGCCGCACCGATCAGGCAGCCGCTTCGGCCAAGCAGGCCGGCGAAAAGGTCAAGGACGCCGCCAGGGACATCAAAGACGGCTTCAGCAACTAAGTAAAAACACAACAAAAAAGGGGGAGACCCATGGGTTTCTTTGGATTCATTCTTCTCGGCTTGATCGTCGGGGCCATCGTCAAGGCCATCATGCCCGGCAAGGTGGGTGGCGGCTGGGTCACCAGCATCATCTTGGGCATTGTGGGCGCCGTGGTTGGTGGCTGGCTCGGATCGATCATCTTCAACGCCGATCTTGGCTCGTTCTTCAACCTCAAGACCTGGCTCCTGTCCATTGGTGGCGGCCTGGTGGTGGCCGCAGTTTACGGTGCCATTCGGGGCCGCAAGTAGCGTGAACACCCCGGCCGGCAGGCCCTTACAGCCTGCCGGCCATTGGTGCGTATAGGCTCAGCGCCAGATGCCTTCCATGGCTTTGAAACGAAAGGGCGCAAGCCGGTGAAACAACTGCAAGACCTGCCACACAAGCTCGCCGACGCTCCCGATCAAATGTTGGCCGAACGGGCCGCCGACGGCGATGTTGCAGCCTTTGAAACGCTGGCCCGCCGGCACGGGCCGCTCATGCGCGCCTACGCCCGAAGGCTGGCCCGTTCCTTTGACGAGGCCGACGACGTCGTCCAGGAAGCGCTGGTCACGGCGTGGAAGGACATCGGGGCGCTGCAGGACGGGGCCGCCGTGAAGGCCTGGCTGATGCGCATAGTGGGACACCGTGCCGTTGACGCCGGCCGGCGCCGCAAAACCCACGACAACCTCGATGACCAGGCGGACCCCGCCGACCGAAAACCCACCCCGGAGCAGGCAGCAGTCGCCGGGTCGGCACGTTTGGCCTTGAACCAGGCCTTGGCCCGACTGCCCGAGGAACAGCGACGATGCTGGGTCCTGAAGGAATTTGGCGGTCAGTCCTATGACGAGATCGCCGGGGCGCTGGGCATCAGCGCCGCCAGCGTGCGCGGCCGGCTGGCCAGGGCACGAAACACGCTTGTGAAGGAAATGGAGGAATGGCGATGAACCCCACGCACGATTGCGGCCGGCGCATCGAAGACCTCAGCGACTATCTCGACACCGGTGTCTCTGCCGATTCGGGGCACATTGAGCACTGCCCGCAGTGCCAAGCGAGGCTTGCCGGGCTGCGCAGCCTGAGCGCCGCGGCACTGGATCTAATGGTCGACGACGTGGCTTCCGCAGGTGCCGATGGTGCCGGCTGGTTGGATGGCATGCTGGCAAACCTGCGGATGGAAACCCGAGCCGGACGCGCCATTCCGCTCAGCGGCGGCCCATTGGACGAGCTGACCGAGACCGAGGGGGCCGTCATCGCCATGGTTCGATCCGTTGGCGACTCACTCGGTGGAGTATTGATTGGCCGTTGCCGTCTCGATGGCGACGTCAGTGTGGCGGGGGCGCCTGTGGAGGTGCACATCAACGTCTCGGCACGGTACGGGTATCCGCTGCCGTCGCTGGCGCAGGAATTGCGGGATGCGGTGTCGGCCGAGCTGTTGGTGCACACTGAACTGAATGTGGTGGCAGTGCATGTGGCGTTTACCGACCTGCGGCCGCCGCTGGAAGACATGAGCGGCGTGATTGAGTCCGATGTGACCGGGGAGGAACGGCCATGAGCCTTGAAAATCAGATTCGCGAGCGGGTGCTGGAGATGGAGGGGGTCGGCGCCGTGTATTCGGCAGATCCGTTGTGGCTGACCGCGGCGAAGATGCTGGGTGCATTGGTGGGTTCCGGCGACTCCGCGGGTGCTGTGCCATTTGTGGTGTGTGTCGAAGATGAGATTGAGGGCCGTTCCTTGCTGACAGTCAAGGTACGCATCGGTACCGATGGTTCGGTGCCTTCACCGGCCCTGGCCCGAGCCGTTGCAGCCGAGATTCGTGCGTTCGCCTCGGGGCATCGCCCCGGCACTGACGTCAAGGCCGTCGTGGAGATTGCCGCCATCGGCCTCTAGGGCGCCGCCGCTGGCGCCGGTCGCCGCGAGTCGAGGCCTACTGGTGGTTTGGGAACTCCGACAGTTCCAATTTTGAGGAGTACTTCACGGGCTCGCGCGTCAGCGGGTCCGTGAAGGAAATGCTGTGGGCCAGCAGCTGCAGGGGTTTGGTGTAATCGTCCGGAGCCTGGTCAAACAGCACCGGGTAGAACGAGTCGTTGAGGATTCCGATTCCCTGTGAGGCCAGGTGCACGCGCAATTGATGCGTTTTGCCGGTGTGCGGTTGCAAGTCATACAGGCCCAGCGTCTGGCCTGACCCGGCGTCAACCCGGGTGTCCATAAGCTCAACGCGTGTTTCGGCGTTGGGCTCGCCCTCGATTTCCTGCGCCAACAAATAAGTGCGGGACTTGATCATGCGGCTGCGTATCACCAGCGGCAATTCCAGGTCCGCACGGACGGGTGCGACGGCCCGGTACGTTTTTTCGATGCGCCGTTTTTCAAAGAGCAGCTGGTACTTGCCGCGGGTTTCCGGATTGGCCGAAAACAGCAGCACGCCCGCCGTCATGCGGTCCAAGCGGTGGATCGGGACAAGATCCGGCAGCTCAAGAAGCACCCGCAGGCGAACCAGGGCCGATTCCTGCACATACATGCCGCCGGGGGTGGTGGGCAAAAAGTGCGGCTTGTCCACGACCACCAGGTCTTTATCCTGATGCAGGATGGACAGTTCCACGGGCAGGCGATTTTCCACAGGGAGTTCGCGGTAGTACCAAATGAACATGTGTTCGTTCAGAGTTGTGGCGGGTGTGACGATTTCCCCGTCCAGGGCCCGGACCTCGCCGCGTTCAAACCTCTCGACGATGCCGGCCGGGTCGACGTGGCCGAACTTCTCCAGCACAAACTCCATGGCCGTGGCCCAGGGGCCTTCGTCAGGTATTCGCACGCGGGTCGCATTGACGCCATTGCGCACGGGAAGGGGAGATTTCATCACCTCTCAAGGGTACCGACGGTTCCCTGCCGGGCAGACCAGCCCGGGTCGGCAGGGTAGGCTGGCCCCACTACCGTCGAAGGGACGCGTCTTGCCCGGTTCGTTTGGCCCGCTCATCCGCCGCCGTGCAATGTTGGCGGGTGCCGCCGTCGTGCTTGGGGCAGCGCTTGGCGGCTGCGGATTCACCGTCCGCAGAACCAGCGGCCCGCCCAGTTTTCCAGCAGGGGAGCTGGTGGACAACGGGGAGTTTTCCACCCTGGACGAGTTGGGGATCGCCAGGGCAAAGGCCTCGAAATCGTTGCGGCTGGATTTTCGCGGGGGCACCATTGCCAAGTCCGACGTCGGCCTGCCGGACTCATCCTACGGCCCCGACGTGGTTGCCACCGACGGTGAGAAACTGCGACTGAGCATCCGGGGCACCGGCGGAACCCTCGAAGCGGAAACGGATCACGTCCGCTTCTTCACCACCGACACCAGCCCGGTACTGACAGCCGTGACCTACTTCCTCACGGCCGAAACGCTGGCCGGGTATGAGCAACTGCTGCGGGATGCCGTGCATGAATACGGTCTGGATCCGGAGGCCGTTGAACGCTGGGTCGAGGAAACCCGAAGCGATCAGGGCGGCAAGTCCAGCTATGCCATTGGAGTTGGCTCCGCCAAAGGCTTCGACGTCGGATACGATCTGCGTTACGACGGTGGCAAGGAAATCCAGGTCATCATTGTGAACGTTTCAAAGCTGTCCTGATGCCCCAACGCCGATGGACCGGGGCCGGACCGGCTGGCCAAGGTCCCTGATCATGCGCTGCTCGGTTCGTCCGGAGGAATCGTCGTGTTGCAGCCGGCCGGTGTCGCTGAATCCGGCTCGCCTGTAGACGCTGATGGCGCGCTCGTTGTCGCTGATGACCCACAAATCCACGGTTGTGCGGGAGATGTCCCGGGCGTGGTTTTCAACGCTGGCAAGCAGGGCTTCTGCCACACCGCTGCCCCACGCATCCGGTGCCACGGCAAGGTAGAAGATTTCCAACGATTCGTCACGGGGCGCAAATAGTGTGAAGCCCGCAAAGCTGTCACCCCGGGCGGCCAGAATCAACCCGGAACCCGCAAGCTCGAGCCGCCGCAGGATCCCGGGAAGTGCTGCCTCAACGGTGTCGGGTTCGGGGTTTTGGTCGCGACGCGCCTTGGCGAGAGCCCAAATCCGGGCGGCCTCGCGGGCAGCCCCGGGTTCGCGATTGGTGGTCAGTTTCAGTGGGGCGGTCACGTCAATATCGTGCCACAAGAGTTCCGGGGTGAACGCGGGAACGCGGCCTTCAGCCGGCGAAATAATGAAAGACTTGGGCCATGAGCTCCTTGGCTGCCTTTGAATTGATCGACGAACCACCTGCCCTTGACGATTATCTTGACTTGCGCAGGGACGCCGGCCTGTCGCAAAAGACCCGCCAACAGGGTGCCGGGGCACTCGCAGGAAGCTGGTTCTTTTGCCACGTTCGGGACCTGGCAAGCGGCCGGACAGTGGCCATGGGCAGGGTGATCGGTGACGGCGGATGGTGCTTTCACATTGCGGACATGGCGACATCGCCGGAATTTCAAGGCAGGGGACTGGGCAGGCTTGTCATGGACACGTTGGTGGCCCACATCCGTGGGACGGCACCGGAGAACCCCTACATCACGCTGATCGCCGATCCTCCGGGCAGGCGGTTGTATGAGCAGGCAGGCTTCACGGAAATCACCCCTTCACGCGGGATGGAACTGCCCTGGGTGCGTGCCTCATGAATCTTGAAAACAATCCAGAACGTGCTTCCCAGCTGTGCACGGAGGCGCAGGCACGCCTTTTGAGCAGGGTTGGGGCGCTGACGGATGAGGATGTCCGGACGCCGAGCCGCCTTCCCGGCTGGAGCATCGGCCACGTCCTGACCCACTTGGCACGGAACGCCGATGCACATGCAAGGCGTCTGGCCGGCGCAATTCGAGGTGAGGATGTTCCCAAGTACGAAAGTGGTGCGGACCAGCGCGCCGCAGAGATCGAAGCGGGTGCCGGCCGGTCGGCCAAGGAGATCATGGCGGACCTTGAAAGCAGTTGTGCGGATCTCGAGCAGGTCTTCGCCGCGTGCTCCGCAGCAGGGTGGCCCCATGGAGACCTTCTTGGCGGCGGGGATTACGGCGTCGCTGGATGCCCGGCCCACCGGCTGCGCGAAGTTGAGATGCACCATGTCGATCTGGGTCGTGGCTATGCACCTGCGGACTGGCCCGATGAATATGTGGCCTGGGATCTGCCGGTGTTGCTCGACACCGTCCCCGAACGGATTGGATCAGCCAATGATCGACGGTGGCTGATGGCGTGGCTGGCCGGCCGCGGATCGCTGGACACCACCCCCACGTTGGGGCCGTGGTGATTCGGGTGAAGCACCTGCCGGCTGGGATGCTTTGACCATGGCAGTCTCCTTCGAGTGCACGACGCGGACCAGCATCCCCAAAGCTCAGCTGTTCGACCTTGCCCGCAGCATTGACGCCCACACCGAATCGATGGCCCGCTCCCGGGACCAGGCTGTTGGCGGTGTCACCTCCGGCCTTATTTCCTTGGGCGAGGAAGTGACGTGGCGGGCATGGCATTTCGGTGTGCCGCTGCGCATGACGAGCCGGATCACGCGGATGGAAGCACCCGACTATTTCATTGACGAGCAGGTCAAGGGACCGTTCCGGCGGTTCCGGCATGTCCACGAGTTCAGCGACGGTGCTGGCGGGACCGCCATGATCGACCGCATCGAGTTCCAGGCTCCGTTTGGTGCCGTGGGGCGGCTGGTGGAGAAGCTTGTCCTGGCCCGCTACCTGCAGAAGCTGATTGAGGTGCGCAACCGGCACCTCGTGGGGGATCCCGGCCACGGCTGATGCGCGCTGGTGGACGGACCCCGCCTTAGGCGTGAATGTCTTCCCATTCGAATTCGGTGACAGTGCCGCTTTCCCAGTCCTGCCGCAGGATCGCATACGCGATCGAGGCGAGGTGGCCGCCGTCGTCGGTTGGCCAGGCCAATCGGTAGTGGGCCTCCTTCAGGAAGCCGGCACGGATGAAGGTCTTGCGCATCGCGATGTTGTCTTCCCGCGTCTGGCCCTCGAGGCGCATGGCCTCGGGCATGGACGTGAAGACCAGGTTGCACAGGGCACGGAGCACGTCCAGGCCAAGGCCCCTGCCCCGATGGGATTCCGCCAGCCGCAGGTCAAAAAGCGGGGAACCGTCTTCCTGGAGGTCCTCCAGCGCGGCCAAGCCGATGCGCATGCCACTGTTCAGGACCCAGTAGCCCTGGGTGTCCGCGTTCCAGAACCTCCCGTTTTCGATGCGTTTGTGAATATCGCGGGCGTCCGGTGCGGACTGGACATGAAAGGGGAACCGGTTGGACGACAGGAAAGCAACGACGTCGTCGGTGTCCCCTGGCGTCATGGTGATGAATTCGATGGCCATGCTCGCAGCCTAGCTGACTGCCTTTTTGAGCAGCGCAACCACTTCCTTTTGATCGGCGGCAGTGAGCTTGGTGACGGCAAAAGAGCTCGGCCAGAAGTTGCCCTCGTCAAGATTTGCGTCAGACTGGAAACCGATGGTGGCGTAGCGAACCTTGAACTTGGCCGCGCTTTGAAAAAACACGACGACCTTGCCTTCGGCGTTGGTGTATGCCGGCATGCCGTACCAGGTCTTCGCACCCAGGCTGGTGTGCTTCTTGACCAGTCCGTGGAGGGTCTCGGCCAGTTCCTTGTCGGTGCCGCTCATGCCGGCGATTGCGGTGAGGCATGCTTCCTCGAGGTCGGCACCCATTTTCGCCGCCTTGGCCTCGGCAGCTGCTGCCCGCATGGCAGCCTTTTCCTCTTTGCTGAACGTCGTGTTCACGGACTTGTCCTTTCGATTGCTTTCGGGGAGCTGCTCTTGGTCAACCACTCTAGGCGGGACCAACAGGGCGTGCTTCTTTGATCCTGCTCGGCTTGATATTCATGGCCGGAGGCTGGCCATAAAGCGGGACTGGCGCCGCTGAACCCCTGTTGGTGGGTGGCGCCGGTGCCCGAGGGGATCAACTGGATCGTCGGGACCCTCGTGGAAACTATCAGAGAATTATGTTTACTTTCTTGATGAAAAGTTATTGACTTTCAGCCTTAATGATCCATAGCGTTGATGAACAATGGGTTCCATCCCAAGTATTTCACTGGAAACTACTGCTTCCCTATGGATAGTTTCGTAGATTTCGATGACCAAACGCACCTGCAAAGACGGAGAGAGTTTGATGAGGAAGTACAAAATAGCCTTGGTGGGCACCGGCGGGATTGCTGCCATCCATGCTTCCAACCTGGCCCAGGCCGGCAATCGTGCGGAGCTGGTTGCCGCCTGCGACGTGGACGAGTCAAGGCTTGCGGCCTTTGCTGACGACCACGGGATTGCGGGCCGGCATCAAAGCCTCACCCAACTGTTGGCGGAGGCGAAGCCGGACATTGTCCACCTTTGCACACCGCCCATGCTGCACATCGACCAGGCCATCGAATGCCTCCAAGCCGGCGTGCATGTCCTCTCTGAAAAGCCCCCGGCACTGAACCTGGCGGACTTTGACCGGCTGAATGCCGCGCAGGCCATCGGCGGTGCACAGTTCTCGTGCGTCTTCCAGCACCGTTTTGGCGATGCCGCCGCAGCAGCCCAGGCGCTCGTTGGGCGCAGGGATTTTGGCCGGCCGCTCGTGGCCCGCTGCGACACCCTCTGGTACCGTCCGGACGGTTACTTTGACCTGCCATGGCGCGGAACCTGGGACGCCGAAGGCGGCGGCCCCACCATGGGTCACGGCATCCACCAGTTCGACCTGTTGCTGCACCTCCTGGGTCCGTGGCAGGAGGTCACGGCCATTGCCTCCAGGCAGGCCCGGGCAACCTCCACGGAGGATCTGTCCGCGGCACTGGTCAGATTCGAAAATGGCGCGGTGGCAACCGTCATCAACTCCCTGCTTTCCCCGCGCGAAACCTCCGAAATCCGGATCGACTGTGAGTTCGCAACTGTGGAGCTCAGCCACCTGTACGGCTATGCCACGGACAACTGGACGGTGACAGCGGCACCCGGCCACGAGGACGCAGTCTCCGAAGCCTGGGAAGGACAGCCGCTGGGACGCGGCAGCGGCCACACGGCCCAATTCCTTGCCATGTACGATGCGCTGGATGCTGGCAGGCCGCTTCCCGCCGGGGCTGATTCGGCACGCCAGACCCTGGAACTCGCCGCCGCCATCTACGCCTCCGCATTCACCGGCGGGCCCGTCCGCCGCGGTGACATTGTTCCCGGACATGCGTTTTACTCCGGAATGGACGGTGGCGGCCTGGGCACACGCGTGTTGGCTGCAACAGCCCTTTCCGCACCTTCCCCCGCCTGATCCAGCGCCGCTACCCACAGGAGACTGCCATGACCAACGCCGCTACAACCCTTTCAACTTCCACGAAACTCAGTTTTGCCGATGACGGAGCCGCCCTGACCTTTAGTGCCGGCGGCCGGCAAATCGCCATCTACACCTACCGCCCCACGGACGCCCAATACGAAAGCCCCCGCCCCTACTTCCACCCGCTGACCACCCTGGGTGGCGACGAGGTGACGATCTTCCGGCCATGGGACCACGTGTGGCACAAGGGGCTCTCCCTTGCACTGCCCAACGTGGGCAAGGACAACTTCTGGGGTGGTGCCACCTACACCCGGGCCACCGGGTATGCGGACCTGGACAACAACGGCGCCATGCACCACGAAGCCTTCAGCGCCATCGACGAGCGTGGCGCGGGAATAACGGCGGCCGAGGACCTGGTGTGGAGTTCCCAGGACGGAACGCCTGTCATTGCTGAGAAACGGCGCTTCAACATCCAGCTCCTCGATGTCCCGGGATCCTCGGCCTGGGCACTGCTTTTCGAGACTGAAATGAGCAATATTTCGCCTACGGGGATCAGCATTGGAAGCCCCACCACCGAGGGGCGGGACAACGCCGGTTACGGCGGACTGTTTTGGCGCGGTCCCCGCTCCTTCACAGGCGGCCGGTTCCGGTCCGCCTCCGGAACCGGGGAAAACGAGCTCATGGGCACCCGCTCGGAATGGCTCGCCTTTACAGGCCGCCATGACGACAGCTGCAACTTCTCCACGATCACCTTCGTCGAGGACGGCAGCAACCCGGGGGCGCCGAACCAGTGGTTCGTCCGTTCTTCCATGTTTGCCTGCCTCGGCTCGGCGCCCTTCTTCAGCGAGGAAGTTCTGCTGCAGGCAGGCAACGCGCTCACGTACCGCTACGCCGTCGTGATTTCCGACGGCCAGGTTGACCAGGAAACCGCGGTCGCGCTGGTGGCGGCAGCCAAGGCTGCCCTCGGCGGCTGGGCCTGATCGTGGCCGCCACGGATTTTCCGGGTGCCATCGCCATCTCGGAGGTCAGCATTTATGACTGGCCCGCAGCGGACGGCGTGGCCGGTGGCACCCCGCATCTGCACACCGCGTCCGCGGAAGCGTATGTCGTGCAGCACGGAAGGGGCCGGCTGGAGACACTTGATTCACGCGGATTCACTTCCTCGCCGCTGGAGCCCGGGGTTGTGCTCTGGTTTACTCCCGGGACTATTCACCGGGCTGTCAACGATTCGTCCGATCTGCGGGTTCTGGTCCTCATGCAAAACGCGGGCCTGCCGGAGAACGGCGACGCCGTGATGACGTTTCCGCCAGCCCACCTGGTCGATGCTGCAGCGTACAGGCGCACGGCGGCCCTTGAACCCAGCGACGCCGACGGCGGGGATCCGGACGCGGAAGCTGCCGCCCGCCGTCGGCGTGATGTGGCCTTGACAGGCTACTTTGCGCTCAAGGAGGCTGTGCAGGAATCGGGGCCTGGAGCCCTGTCGGAGTTCCATGCGGCGGCAGCGAAATTGGTGCGCGGCCGCACCGCCGAGTGGCAGGAAATGTTGGCCGAGGGGGCGGCGCGGCAGGCCGCAACGACAGCTCATCAGTTGCAGTCTCTTGAAGGCTCCGAAAGTTTCTATATGCAGGAAGCCCGGACTACCATGGGGCAACGGAAAGCTAACAGAATTTACGGCATGTGCGGGCGCATCCAAACATGGGGACTTTGCGGAAACGATTAAGGCAGGGGAACTCCCTGTTAGTGAGAAGGGGCATCCATGGCCAGCAAGCAACAGACCGGACGCGCAACCATCAGCGAGATCGCCCAGGAGGCCGGCGTCTCGGTCCCAACCGTCTCCAAGGTGCTTAACGGCCACGCCCAGGTGGCAGCCGAAACACGGGCCCGGGTGGAAGAGATCATTGCGCGGCGCGAATATGTGCGCCGCCCGGCCAAACGACGGAAAAAAGCCGGATTGATTGACCTGGTGTTCCCGGGGCTGCACAGTGAATGGGCGCTGGACATCATCGAGGGGGTGGAGCGCGTAGCCCAGGAAGCCGGGTACGGCACGGTCGTGAGCAGCTTGTCGCTGGACGGCTCCAGAATTCGGCCCTGGCTGGCCAACATCGCGGAGCGCAAGTCGGACGGACTGCTTATGGCGGTGTATGAGCTGAACCCCAAGCAGATCCAGCGCATCAAGTCACTGGGCATCCCGGTGGTGTTGATTGACCCGGTGGGCCAGCCGGGACCGGACCTGATGACGGTGGGTGCGGCGAACTGGGACGGGGCGTACTCGGCCGCGGAGCACCTGCTGTCGTTGGGGCACCGCCGGATCGGCATGATCGGGGGGCGCCCGGGCCTGCAGTGCAGCAGCGCACGGGAGGACGGCCACCTGGCAGCCCTGCGGCGTGCCGGCATCCCGATGGATCCGGCGTTGATCGTTCCCGGCGACTTCTCCATCGAGGCCGGCGAGGCCGGAACACGGAAGCTCCTTGAGCTGCCGGACCGTCCCACGGCAATCTTCGCCGGCAATGATGAACAGGCCCTGGGCGCCTACCGGGCAGCACGCAAGGCCGGCCTGAGCATTCCCGAGGACTTGAGCATCATCGGTTTCGATGACATCAGTGCCGCCGACTGGATCGAGCCGGGGCTGACCACCATCCGCCAGCCCGTGGTCCAGATGGCCGAAACAGCCATGCGTGCCCTGCTCCGGCACTTGGACGGGGACGAGGACCTGCCCCAGCGGATCGAGCTCGGCACCGAACTGGTTGTCAGGGGTTCGACGGCGGCACCACCGAAGCGCTAGCGTCCGGCGGGCTGTCTTGACGGGGCGGATCCCGCCGGGGCGGTTCCCGCCGGGGCGGATCCTGCCGGGGCGGATCCCAGCGGGCCGGCATGACCTGGCCGCGCCGTGGCCGCCGTCCCTAAACGCCGCCCTGGCAGCGCGGGCACCAATAAATGTCCCGCGCCGCCCGGGCAGGGAACGCCGGATCAGCCAAGGTGGCGTGCCGAATCAGCGACCCGCAGCGCTTGCAGGGTTTGCCGGCCAGCCCGTACACCCACACTGAAGCGTCGCCCCGCGCCGGGCCGCCGGTGGTTGAGCGCTGCGCCCGGTCCTTGTTGGCCTCCAACAGCCGCTTGGCCAGGTCGACCATCCGGGGCAGCTCCGGCACCTGCGCCACCGTGGCGGCTGGGTGCACGCGGCTGAGAAAACACAGTTCGTTGCGGTAAATGTTGCCAATCCCGGCAAGGTTGCGCTGATCCAGCAGCGCCAGGCCAATGGCCCGCCCCGGCTCGGCCAGCAGTCGGTGCAGCGCCTTGTCAGCATCCCAGTCCGGACCCAGCAGATCCGGCCCAAGATGTCCGACGGCGTCAGCCGCCAGCGCGGCCGGCAGAACTTCCAGCGTGCCCAGCGAAAAGCCCACCGCCGTGGCCTGCCGAGTGTGCAGGACCACCCTGGCCGTAAAAGCCGGCCGCCGCCAGCGTGGGGCCCGGCCGCCGGGGTCGACGGGATAAACATCCCAGTGCCCCTCCATGGCCAGATGTGAATGAATGACGTGCCCGCCCACAACCATGAGCAGGTGCTTGCCCCGGGACTGGACGCTGGACACCACAGACCCGGCCAGGTCCAGCGTTGCGTGCGCGGGCACCCTGAAATCGCTGGCGGTGAGCAGCTGGCCCTCAAGGGCGGCCCGCAAATCCCGGGCCTGCCGCCAGACAGTGTCCCCTTCAGGCACGGATCCGCACTCCCCGCGGTGAACTGTACGCACCGGCGGACATCAGGGCCGCCGCCAGGGGCGTGCCCAGAATATCCGCACCGTTGACCTTTTCAATGGCCATCTTGTCGATGCCGCCGCGCTTGACCACCCGGACCAGGGCCGCGCCCGCAAGTGCCACAACGGTGTCGTCGCCGCTAAAGCACAACAGCGTGCGGCCGCCGCGCTCCACATAGAGAACCAGTTCGCCGTCGACCATCACCACCAGGGCGCCCGCCTTGCGCCCGGGCCGGTGCCCTGATTCCAGCGGCGGCCAGGGCAGGGCTGCGCCGTACGGGTTGGCCGGGTCCGTGGCGGCCAGGGCCAGGGACTGCGGCTCCCGCACCTGCAGCGCGGCGTCCTCGCTGAAGGTGCGCAGCCGGTCGACGGTGGCCGGAACGGCAAATTGCGCCGCCCCCAAATGCTCAATGAAGTAGCCGCGGCGGCACTTTCCGCTTTCCTCCAGCCGGGCCAGGACCTTGTACATCAGCCCGAAGCCGCCGGGCAGGCCGTGGTTCATGACCGAGCCGCGCGTCACCACGCCGTACCTGTCAAGGAACAGCTCGGCCAGGGCGTGGCCGCGCAGGGTGGCCTGGGTGCTGGCGCCGGCCTCCTCACGAGGGGCGGCAACGGGCAGCAGGCTCCACCGGCCCGCACCCAGCGGCGGCGCACCTCGCTGCACGCCTGCGGCCCGGCCCGGCAACCGGCCGTACCGCCCGGACCGGCCGGGGCGCAGCCGTGACGGCGGAGCTTTTTGTTTGTGCGCCGTGTGCCCGCCAGCCAGCAGGGCCCGGACGGGTGAAAAAGTGTCATTGCCGAGCAGGCCGGCCCACAGCAGATCCCACAGGGCAGCCGTCAGATCGGCGTCGGAGACCACCAGGTCCGGGCCGTCAGCCGTCATTTCCCGCAGCTGGTGGAAGAAATACGCGCCGCCGTTCCCCAGCACCGCCAGCACCCGCTGCTGCAGTTCGCCCGGGGTGAAGTCCGTACTGGGCTGAAGCGTCAGTTCCGCCGATTCCGCAATGTGCAGGCTCAGCCAGCCGTCATTGGAACCGATGGAACCGGCGCCTGAAACGAGCACCTCGCCGGTCGCTGTCAGCTCATCAAGCATGGCGGGGGAGTAGTCGGCGACCCGCACGGCCAGCACCAGGGGCTCCCACGCCGACGCCGGAATCGGAACCCCTGCCAGTTGGTCAACCACTGTCAGCACGCCGTCCAGTCCGCGCAGCGCCGGCGCATTGGACGCGGTCGTGACGTGCTGCCAGGCAGGCAGGAACCGCCCGAACGTGCCGGCATCAACGGGTTCCACCTCGGCCCGCAACGCGGCGAGGGACCTGCTGCGCAACTGTCGGAGCACCTGGACATCGCACCACTCCGAGGAACTGGGGACTTGCGAGATTGGGGAGGAGCCCGGGACAGCCCGGTTGGGCAAAAACTCACCCTCGGTGACGCGCTTGTCGGCAGCCAGCCGGGCCAGTCCGGAACGCACGACGGCGACACCGAGTCCCAGCCGCACGGCGGCTTCCGCTGCCGTGAAGGGGCCGTGGGTGCGGGCATAACGGCCGAGCAGGTCCCCGAGCGGATCGGCGACCGGTTCAATGAACGCCAGCGGCACCCCCATCGGCAGCGGGATGCCGAGGGCGTCGCGCAGCCGGGCCGCATCCTCGATGGCAGCGAAGCGTTCCTCGCCCGCCATGTTGACCCGCAAGGCCCGGTTGGCGGCGACCAGCCCGGCCAGGTGCGCCGCGGCGGTGGCCAGGTGGCCGGCGTCGTCCGTCTCCGGGGTGGTTGCAGGGGCGGGCCCGGCAGCAACGGCCGTACCGGCAGCAACCTCAGCAACGGCGGGGACAAGCCTGGCCGCCACTTCGGCCACGGTGAGCGGGCCCAGCAACCGCAGCAAATCCGCCACCCCTTCCATGCCACGGGCGCGGCGGTCGCTGTCCTTGCCGGCGCCGGCCAGTCGTTGGAGCTGGGCCTCCGTGGCGGCGATGACTGCGGGGTCAAGGAGTTCGCGCAGCTCGGCCCGGCCCAGCAGCTCGTCCAGAAGTGCCGGATCCAGGGACAGTGCGGCGGCACGGCGCTCGGCCAGCGGGGAGTCGCCCTCATAGAGAAACGACGCCACATAGCCAAACAGCAGGGACCGGGCGAAGGGCGAGGGCTCGCTGGTGGTGGTCTCCACCAGGCGCAGCTCGCGCCGCTCGATCGAGGCGGCAATGTCCTTCAGCGCGGGGAGGTCGTACACGTCCTGCAGGCATTCGCGCACGGTCTCGAGCACGATCGGGAACTGCGGGTACTTCCGGGCCACATCCAGCAACTGGGCCGAACGCTGCCGCTGCTGCCACAGGGGCGAGCGCTTGCCCGGGTTCTGCCGCGGCAGCAGCAGCGCGCGGGCGGCGCATTCACGGAAACGGCTGGCAAACAGGGCCGAGCCGCCCACCTCGGCGGTGACGATGCCGTCCAGTTCCTCGGCGTCAAACATGAACAAATCAGCCCCGGGCGGTTCATCGTCCATGAGGGGCACGCGCAGCACGATGCCGTCGTCGGAGGCCATGGCGGAGCCGTCCAGTCCGTAGCGTTCGTGCAGGCGGGCGGCCACGGCGAGGGCCCATGGGGCGTGGACGGGCATGCCGAAGGGGCTGTGCAGGACCACGCGCCAGTCGCCGAGCTCGTCATGGAAGCGTTCCACCATGAGGGTTTTGTCATCGGGGACCTGCGTGGTGGCGGCCTTTTGCTCGTCGAGGTAGCCGAGGAGGTTGTTGGCAGCCCATTCGTCCAGGCCGGTGGCGGTGCACCGGGCCAGGGCTTTCTTCCGCGGGGCCGCGCTGACCTCGCGGATGAAGGCGCCCAGGGCGCGGCCAAGTTCAACCGGCCTGCCGAGGGAGTCGCCCTTCCAGAACGGCAGCTTGCCGGGCTGGCCAAACGCGGGGGTGACCAGGACCCGGTCAAAGGTGATGTCCTCGATTTTCCAGCTGGTGGCGCCGAGCGCGAAGACGTCGCCCACCCGGGATTCGTACACCATCTCCTCGTCGAGTTCACCCACGCGGCGCCCGCCCTTGGCGGCCTTTCCGGCGGCTCTCGGCTCCTCCGAGCCAACAATGAATACGCCAAACAAGCCCCTGTCGGGAATGGTCCCGCCCGAGGTGACGGCCAACCGCTGTGCGCCGGGGCGGCCGGTGATGGTGCCTCCCGTCCGGTCCCAAATGATGCGCGGGCGCAGCTCGGCAAACTCGTCGGAAGGGTAGCGGCCGGCGAGCAGGTCCAAGGTGGCGTCAAAGGCGGACCGCGGCAGGGCGGTGAAGGGGGCACTGCGCCGCACGGTCTCAAACCACGCATCGACATCCAGCGGCTCCAACGCCGTGGCAGCCACGGTTTGCTGGGCCAGGATGTCCAGCGGGTTCGCCGGGATGGACAGCGGCTCAATTTCCCCGGCCAGCATCCGCTCGACAGTCACCGCCGCATGCAGCAGGTCGGCCCTGTGCTTGGGGAACAGGATTCCCTCGGAAATCTCGCCCACCTGGTGCCCGGCACGCCCGACGCGCTGCAGGCCGCTGGCCACCGACGGCGGCGATTCCACCTGGATCACCAGGTCCACGGCACCCATGTCGATGCCCAGCTCCAGGCTCGAGGTGGCCACCACGGCACGCAGCCGCCCCGACTTGAGGTCGTCCTCGATCAGCGCCCGCTGCTCCTTGGACACCGAACCGTGGTGCGCCTTGGCCAGCACGTTCGGCGCACCCGCCACGGATCCGGCCTGTGCCATCATCTCCGCCGGCAGCCTGGCCGGGGACGGCGCGGCCCGCCACGGTTCCGCCGGGGAGGGTCCGACGTCGGACGCGCCACCTTCCAGCACAGCCCCACCGCCCAGCGCCGCAAGCTCCAGGCGCTCCGTGTAAATCTCATTGAGCCGGCCCGTGAGCCGCTCGGCCAGGCGGCGCGAGTTGGCGAAGATAATGGTGGATTTCTTCGCCAGCACGGCGTCCACGATCTTTTCCTCCACATGCGGCCAGATGGAGGCGTTGGGTGCCAGCCCGGATGCGGGGCCCAGATCGTGGGCGGCGGCCAATGCGGGCAGTTCCGTCATGTCGGCGACCGGGACTGTGACGGACAGGTTCCAGGTCTTGGTGCTGGCCGGGGCCACGATCGTGACAGGGGCGTTGCCGCCCAGGAACCGGGCCACGGTGGAGTGCGGCTCCACGGTGGCTGAGAGGCCGATGCGCTGGGCGGGCGAATGCAGCAGGGCGTCGAGCCGTTCCAGGGAGACGGCCAGGTGGGCTCCCCGCTTGGTGCCGGCGACGGCGTGGACCTCGTCAATGATGACGGTGTGCACATCCGTGAGCGTTTCCCGGGCCTTGGACGTCAGCATCAGGTACAGCGATTCCGGCGTGGTGATCAAAATGTCCGGCGGATGGCTGAGCAGGCGTCGTCGTTCGTTCGTGGGGGTGTCCCCGGAACGCACCCCCACGCTGACGTGCGGGGCGTCCAGGCCCAGGCGGGCGGCGGTTTGGGTGATGCCGATCAGGGGCGCGCGCAGGTTTCGTTCGACGTCGACGCCCAGGGCCTTGAGCGGTGAAATGTACAGTACGCGGGTGCCAATTTTCCTGCGGGGGTCCGTCCCGGAAGCGCCCGCTCCGGTGCTGAGGCCGTCGAGCGCCCAGAGGAAGGCGGCGAGGGTTTTTCCGGAACCGGTGGGTGCCACCACGAGGGAGTGGGCCCCGCCGGCGATCGCCTCCCAGGCGCCCGACTGGGCCGGGGTGGGGGCGCCAAACGCGCCGAGAAACCATTCGCGCGTGGGTGCTGCGAATTGTTTCATGGCCGCTGCGGGCGTAGTTCCTTGCACGGCTCCATCATGCCGCATGCAACTGACATTGTGGCACTCGCGGGTCCGTCGAGGTGCCGGCCGGGAAGGCTCGACAGGCGTCACACCGCCGCCGGTGCCTGGGTGTCAGTGCCAAGCGGTAATCTTACTGGTAGGAGCGGCAAGGGTTGCCGGCGCCGGTCCGACACAAATGGTGTGCCCGGTCGGCCTCTCCCGCCATATTGGGATCGTTTGGGGGCTGGGCACGGTGCAAACACGGCACATTGGGAACAATTGGATTCCCTTGCTTGGCCTGTCATTGCTGTTTCTGTTTTCTGGTGCCATCAGCATGATGACCGCCCGGGGCAATGGCGCCGATGCGCGGTTCTTCCTGGTGGGTTCACTGCTCGTCGGCGGAATGAGCGCCGTCTGGCTGTGGCGGCACCCGTCGTGGTGGCTGGCCACGCGAAACCACTACCTTTATCTTGCAGGGGGCACCGCCTTGGGCATGGTCCTGGCTGCGCTCCTGCCATTTCTCAACGGTGCCGGGCCCTGGCTGGTCCTGGGCGCGGCACTCATTGTGTACGGCACGTTTGAACGGCTGCGGCTGCTTGTGACGGTGGGTGCGGCCGTCGCGATTACGGGCTTTCTAACGGCGGTCATCCACGCCGACGTCTGGGGCGGGGCCATGCACCTGTTGACGGCGGCGGTGCTGGCCTTTGCCGCCAACAAGCTGCACGTGTTGCGCCACGGCCGACGCCGGGAATCCCAGGACAGCGATCCCGGGTTCATCGGATCCTTTGAGGAATTCGACCCCGATGAGGCGTTGCGGCCGTAGCCGTCGCCCGGCCGGCACCGGCATTACGGCTGGAAGGCGCCAATTGTCAGCAGCTTGATGTCGGCGTTGCTGCATGCTGTCAATGGATGCGGGATCTCCAGGCTGTCGGTTGCGCTGGGCGGGTACACCAGGACTGAGTCCGCCTGCACATGCTGGCAGTCCTGGTAGTTGTCTGCCTGCGTGTAGTTCAGCACCGCCGCTGAGCTTTGCCCCGGTGCCAGCGTGATGGGCCCGCTGGAGGGCGCATTTGGATCGCGGTCCGCCGGAGCCCCAATCGGTTCGATGCTGCCGGCCGCGACCATGGAAACGCCCGGGTAGCCGTCAAGGATGCACTCGGTGTCGGAGCTGTTGGTCACCACGAGTTGCATGTAGATGTGCCCCGCTGCGCCGCCGCCTGAGTCATCCAAGGCACCCGCCAAGGAAGCTGCCGTGCACAAGGCCGGTTCCGTGGCTGCCGATGTACTGGGTGCGGGGGCGGCACTGCTTGGCGCTGCGGGTTCCGTGGACGACGGCGTCGCCCCGTTCCCGCCCGCAGGTGCGCTGGGGCTGGTGCTTGGACCCGCCGTCGAAGTGCTGGGGCTGGCGCTTGGGCTTGCCGTCGAGGTGCTGGCCGGGGACGAAGACTCCTGCGCCGTGGAACCTTGGGGACCGCAGGCGGCAAGCGACGCCCCCAGGCCGACGACGGCCGCCAGCGCAAACAGCTTGCCAAGGTGAAGTCGTCCGGCCGGGGTCCGCTGCGCAGTTGTCATAACCCCACTTTTGCGCTCCGGGGGTGCGGAGTCAACCTCCCCCGCGGCGGTGCCGCCGCCGGACTCTGCATCCCCGCCATAATCTGTGTGGCAGCCATTGGCCTGGAAAGGCTTTCTAGCGGCTTTTTCGTCCAACAACTGCCACATAGATCAAGGGGACGGATCACCGGCGGCGGTGCACCAGCGCGGAGGCCGGGGCCGCCGAACGGACTACGCCTTGCGTGAGGTGCGCAGGAACGCCCACCCGCCCAGGACCAGTCCGGCCAGCCCGGCACCCAAGCCAAGCCAGGCAGGCCAGTTGCTGCCGCCGTCGTCCGTGGCCGTTGAACCTGCCGCGGCGTCAGCTGAAGCGGCGGCGTGCGCGCCATGACCCGCATCTGCCACGGCCGGGGTGATGGTCAGTTCCGGGGCGGGTGCGTCCACGGAATCATGGTCGGCGCCGGCGGCGGGGATTTCCTTCCAGTCGGTCTGACCGGTCTCGCACTTTTGCAGGGTGGGGAAGTGCAAGGTGGTGCCGGCGGAGTCGGGGAGCTGCAGGGACAGGGTGAAGGTGTCGCGCTCGTGGTCGACCAGCGGCGTCTTCGCCGTGTAGGTGATGGACGCGGTGCGCTCGCTGACCTTGCTGCCGTTGGCCAGCGTGACAGGGGTGTCCAGCTTCTGCATCGACTTGCTGATGGTCCAGTTCGGGTTCACGGTGGGTGTGGCGTCGGTGAGTTCGTCCGGCAGTGTGATGGTCAGCGCCGTGGTGGACGAGCCGTCGCAGCCGTGGCCGACCGCGAACGTGACCAGCGAGTACGCGCCGGCAGCCGTTTCGGTGGGGGTGGCCGAGACGTGGGCGGACGCCGCGCCGAGGCCCAGCATCATCAGCCCGGCGGTGGTGCCGAGGGCTGCAGTGGTCTTGAGGGTACGGGAAAAACGCATGGGGAAACCTTTCGAACGCGCCAAAAGCGCAGGGGTACAGGGGTGGGCACCCTGCGACGAGTTCGAAGGGTGCTAGGCGAAAATTGCGCTGTGGGCCGGCGGGCCGCGGCGCGTGTCGGGCGGCAGATTGCGCCACGGCAGGCGGGGCAGGGGGCGCGGAATGATGCTGGGCCGTGCGGCTTTCACCGGCAACACAAGGACGACGGCGGCAGACCGGTAGAGCGGGCGCAGCCAGTTCGCGAGGGACCAGAGGGCGTTTTCGCCGTAGGCCAGCAGGCCGGCGGCGGCCAGGGTTGCGGCCGCGTGGGCTGCCAACATCCAGCCTGACATGTCCCCAGCATGGCCGACGTGGGCAAGACCCGGCGTGGCCAGCGACGTTGCCTGGGCCAGCATGGCGGAGGCATGTGCCTCGACCGACATGGACTGGTGGCTCATGGCCTCCGCTGCAGCCGATCCTGGTCCGGCGGCGACCCGGGCACCGTGGGACAGTGTTTCAAAACATTGGTGCAGGACAATCTGGCTGCTGGCCAGCAGGGCGGCCATGGCCGGGGGTGTCAGGCGGAATTTCGTGGCAACGCTCGAACACAGCAGGTGCAGCGCCAAAATGGCTGCCATGATTGCTGGAGCCGGAAGGGTGCCGCCGGCAAAAAGGTGCGCCCCGGCAGCCAGTCCGAAGACAGTGGCGCCCACCAAGGTGGTTCGGAGCAGCCTGAAGGGAGAATGCTGCATACTGCTCCCTTCGAATAGGCCAACGCTTCTAGCTTATCGAGGAAAAGCCGTTGTCCGCATCCGGGCGCGGACTTGACGTCACATGCGTGCCGGTGGTGGCGGCGGCTGTGCCGGGTGCAGGCGGGTGCTGGGCGTGTCCCCGGGCGGTGGCGGGGCGGTGCGCGGCTGAGGCACTGGCGTGTCCGCGTGCGTGACCGATGGCGTCTTCGCGGGCGTCGCGCCGGTGAACCGCGGCCGGCCCGCAACCGGCAGTTGCACGCTGAATGTGGTGTTGCCCGGCGTGCTGGCAACTTTCACTGTCCCGTGGTGCGCCCGCAGAATCCCCTGCACGATGCTCAGTCCCAGTCCGGTGCTGCCGGTGGTGCCGGTGCGGGCCTGGTCTGCGCGTGAAAACCTGTCAAAGATGATGTCCTGGAAAGCCGGGTCAATGCCGGGGCCGTCGTCGCTGACCTCCAGCAGGCAGCTGCCATCCGGTGCCAGGGACAGTTCTGCGTGGACGGCTGTCCCCGCCGGCGTGTGCTTGGCGGCGTTGCCGAGCAGGTTCAGCAGCACCTGGCGCAGTGCCGTGTCCTCACAGGTGACCTCCACCGGCTCATCGGGCACGGAAAAGCTCCACTGGTGGTCGGGCGTGGCCACCTGGACGTCGCGCACAGCCTCCATGACAAGCGGGCTCATGTTCACTGTGGTCGGGGCGCCCATGGTTGTCCCGGAGGATCCCGTCCCGTTGGCCGACTGCTGTGCCTCGTCCAGGCGGGCAAGGGTCAGCAGGTCCTCCACCAGCCGACTCATCCGCACCGACTGGTCCTGCACCCGGCCCAGGGCCGTTTGGCCGTCGGCGCTGAGCGGTTCGGTCATGGAGAGCAGCTCGGCGTAGCCGCGGATCGCCGTCAGGGGGGTGCGGAGTTCATGGCTGGCGTCGGCAACAAAACGGCGCAGCTTGGTTTCGCTGCGCTGCCTGGCCTCCAGTGCGTGGGAAACGTTGTCCAGCATGGCGTTGAAGGCGTTCCCCACGTTGCCCACTTCGGTGCCCGGGTGGGCCGCGGTGTCCGGGACCCGGGCACTGAGGGCGACCTCTCCGGCGTCGAGCCTGAGCGTTGAGACCTTCGTGGCAGTATCCGAAAGCTGGCCGAGCGGGCGCATGTTCCGGCGGATGATGGCGGTGCCGGCCCACCCCAGCGCCATGAGCCCGGCCAGCGAGACAAGCACGATGGAGAGGACCAGGGTGGAGAGGGTTTGGTCGGTGGCGGCCAGGGGGAGGCCCGTGATGAGGATATCGCCGCTGGGGACTGCCTCCGCCTGGACCCGGTATTTGCCGATTGACAGTGTCTGGCTGCTGAGGTCGCCGTTGGTTGAGAGGCCCGCGAGAATGTCGGCGTCGGCGGTGGTCAGTTGCTGGCGCGTGCCGGAGCTCGAAAGGATGCCTGCATAATGCACGACGCCGTTGCTCAGGACGGCGCTGAGCTGGCCGGCGCTGGTGGCACGGGCATTGAGGGGGTCGGGCAGGGGGCCGCCGCTGCCGGAGTCGGGGCTGGTGTAGAAGGCTGTGGTGCGCAGGGATGCCTGCTGCAGCGAGGCGTCGAGCTGGCTGTTCACCGTCATGCTCAGGGCCGCGTAGCTGACCATGCCCACGAGGGCGCAAATGACCGTCAGCAGGGCAAGCATGACGGCGACAAGGCGGGTGCTCAGGTGCCAGGTGCCCGGGTGCAGGAGTGTCTTGGCGCCGTGCCGGGGCGGCTTCGGTGCCGGGCTGCGTGGTGGGGCAGCGTTGGTCGCCGGGCGGTTTAGGGACATGGCTTGATCACATAACCGGAGCCCCTGACCGTGTGGATCATGGCTTCCTGGTCGACGTCGACCTTCTTGCGCAGGTAGGAAATGTAGAGCTCAACGATGTTGCTTTGGCCGCCGAAGTCGTAGTTCCAGACGCGGTCCAGGATGCGCGACTTGCTCAGGACGTGGCGGGGGTTTTCCATCAGGAACTTCAGCAGCTCAAATTCGGTGGTCGTCAGGGTGATGTCCACCCCTGCACGCTGCACGGCCTTGGTGTCCTTGTTGAGGGTCAGGTCGCCCACTGTCAGGAGCGCGAATTGCGGGGCCGTGATGCCGGAGCGCTGCACGATCCGGTGCAGCCGGAGCAGGACTTCCTTCATGCTGAACGGCTTGCTGACATAGTCGTCGCCGCCGGCCTGCAAGCCCGCCACCTTGTCGGTGGCCGCGTCCTTTGCGGTCAGAAAGAGGGCAGGCACTTCCGGGTAGATGTTGCGGATCCGTTGCAGCAGTTCGACGCCGTCCATGCCGGGCATCATGACGTCAAGGACCAGGACGTCGGGGATGAACTCGCGGGCGATCTTCAGGGCTGAAAAACCGTCGAGGGCCGTTTTCACTTCCCAGCCGGTTATTTCCAGGCCGCGGCGCATCAGGTCGGCCAACTCGGGTTCGTCGTCGACAACGAGGGCGCGGATGGGTTCACCGTCCGCCCGGGTGAGCTTGGGGAGGGCTGACGGTGCTGGGGTTGGAGTGGACATGTACCCATTCTCTGGCATCCGCCACGTTAGGGGCTGGGTGGTTGCTGGGAGTTTTCTGTGTCAGTGCGTGGAGGTGGCCGGTCCCTGGGGAGGTGAACCACAAAACGCCCATCGAAAACTCCGATGGGCGTTTTGCGGGGTGCTACATGCTTACAGGCCAAACCAGATCAGCAGGGCCAAGCAGATGATGCCGCCGCCCACTGTCCAAATGCCAATCAAGTTGCCGGCCAGGCCGCCACGATCCTCTTCCTGCACATGTGCTGCAGGCTTCTCATTTGTTTGGGTATCCAATGGGTTCCTTTGTTCGAAGGCCTCGACATCCGGGCCGGGATTGTCGTTGCTTTGGTGCCACGCTGGTGTGGTGCGCAACGGAAAAAGTTCGCCGAAGACATCGGCGGATATCTAAGCTTACCAATTGCGGCCAAACGGCCACTGAAGGGGAGGCCCGCTCGAAAGTTCCTAACGAGGCTCGCGGTAGTCGTGGAACTGCCGGTCCGCCACGGAGTTCGTGGAGTGGGCAGCCATTTCGACCTCGTCGCGGTGCTTTTTCCTGAGCTGGGATTCGTTGATGAGAATGGGAATTGCCGCCCACGCCAGGATGATGATTCGCTCCCAGGCCGGTACGTCAAGGAAAAAGATGACAACCACGGCAACGCAAAAGACGGCGGTGTTGATGTAGCGGAATTGAATCATGTGCGTTTTGTTGTCCCCAGGCCACTGTCCGAGGCCACGCAGCACTGCAAGGCCCCCTCAATGGACTCATGAAGGAGTGGCTCAGTCAACCAAACACTCCAAAGTCCATCCCAAAGGGCAGGGCCGCAGCCTGACTGCACCACGGTTTTCTGAGACGGTAGCCGGAAGTATGCACCACGACTGCTGTTAAAAGAGGAAAACCCCCGGACAACCGGGGGTTTTCATTGGCGGTGACGGTGGGATTTGAACTTTCGCAGAACCCCAAGTGGCAGACCCTGATCGTTGAAAAGACGTACTTTTGGGTATCTGTACATTTCTGCCAATTTCTGCCGATCATAAAAGATTGCGCTCATTTTGCGCTCGCATTCTCTGCCGCGAGGATGTGCCGGGTCTAGTGTCAGTGCCGGAAACGACGCGCCGGTGACGTGCGACACGCCAGGCCTTTATTTGTGGCTAAGTAGTCCACAGGCTGTGGATAGCATCGAATCTTTGTCCTAGAAATCAAGGAACTTCGAGGTACTGCCCTGTGGATGAACGGTGCGTAAAATGACATACTTGTAATACAACATGTAGTGGGGTGTTGGGGTGTCTGGCACTACATATAGACTTTGGGGGCAAGCAAGAACCCCGGTTGCACGTGTAGCCGAACAAGGTTCAGCAGGCGACCGGGGCTCTAGATATCTTGGCAGATGATTAGACCTTACAGCGAAGAAGACCGGCGGACTAAATGGTTCGAAGGTCCATTCGGTGGCATGTCCCTGTGCTTGCGGAATGGAAGTATCGACATGGCGAAGCCGCCGCTCAAACCAGGCAATGATGCACCTCGCACTGGGGCCTATGTTCAGACTGGGCCCCGCGGAGGGATCACGGACAGGGTAGTTCACTCAGACCGTGGGGAGACTCTGCCTCCGACTGAGAAGCCCGGACAGGGATATAAGCCGGTTCGCTAAGCATTGACTGACGGCGGCCCCTCCAAAACGGTGAGGCCGCCGTCGTCTCTCCGCTCCAATGGGATCGACTGCATTGGTATGTTGGCGTGAGTATTTGGGGCATTTGGCATGTGAGGACGCTTCGGCACCACTGTCCACGGCAGGCCCGTCGCCTAGATTCCATGATGATTCCAGTAGATTCCATGTGCATGAAAACATGGAATCAATGGAATCAACGGGCAAAAAGTGGAATCAACGGTGTATCTTCAGGATGGTGCTAAACATGGGTGAAGTCGTCCTCAACGATCGGCTCGACAGAGCTAGCGTTGATTCCAAAAAACACCGTTGATTCCAAATATATATATAGATTCCATATTTTTGCATACGGGAATCAACGTGGAATCAACATGGAATCTACCTACAGAGCCGGGATGGCTCAGACACATGCCTAGGGCCATGAACCCGCCCAGAAGCTACCCACCCAAGGCCATGGCTGTCCCGCTACGGTTTCCGTCGTTTATCGAACCTCGGGACGTAAACGTGAAAATGGTCAATCACCCACTCGATCCACTGCGCAACGCCGGAACCGTTCCAATAGCCGACCGTGGTTTGCAGGAACAGGGCAAAAGCCAGTTCCGGCCAGATAAGGGCCAGGATAATCCCGGCGGTGAACAATATTTTCTTGGTGACGCTCGTGTGTGGCTGCATGTCTATCTTGTGTGCGGCCCCGAGCCAGATCGTCGCCAGATCGTCATGAGTGTGTGACAGACCATCAGGGGCCGGCTAGTTCGCTTAGCAGGCGTTGACTCGTACATTCACGCGTCATGGGAATGCTGGTGTCTGACGTCGGTCTGCAGGCGTACATGTACCCCTATGCCAAGAAGTATGTACGGGCCGGGACAAAGACGGCCAAAGCCACTGATGGAGGGCTTTTTAGCACGCGTGCAGCTTTTCCCACACCCGTACATAATTCACGCACCCGAACGCTCCGGGAGGAGAGGTGCGCCCGGGGGAGGGGGTGTCCCAGGGGGGTGTTTTGCTAGCCGTGATGTGTCGCGTCGCCGTTGAGATGTGGCGTCAGATGTTCAGGGCATGGTGGCAGACGTCGGCACAAGCATCGTGCATCGTCGTATGGTCATGCGTTGTGTTGGTGCGTCAGAGTGCAGCAGGGCATGGTCATGTCGGCACAGACGGGCAGGATAGCGGTGGCATCAAGTGTATGGCAGGCACGGGCATTCCCATGCTTGGTGGGACAGACGTGGCAACAAGGGCATGGAGGCGCAGCATTGGCATGATCCATACGTGGGCATGACGTGGTGGCACGTCAGTACACATCGACGTGTGGGCACATGTCACAGTGCGGCGCGTGTGGGGGGCAAGGTACAGCGTGGCGGCATGTGATTGGTGTGGCATTGGCAGCGTTGTTCAGCAACGCCTAGGCAGGCAACACAGCTGGCAGGACACCTAGACAGGCATGGGTCAAACAGGCAACATACCAATGCAATCGATCACAGTGGCATTTACGTTTGGCAATGTGGGTGACGAAAGTTGCCGAGGCGTGCCATTAGCAGCGGTGGAGTATCGAGGTGACGTATTCACCAATGTGTCAGATTCTGGATCCTCTTGGCGGCGATACGGGATGCTTCAGTGCTGGTCAGGCTGCGAGCGTCGCAGGGCGTGTGGCGACCGGAAGATGGGAGCTATTTCGACGGGTATTCCCATACCCATCCGTCATCGTCCCAAGGTGAGTAGGCCACGCTCCCAGTCGGGGTGGTGACGTCGAGAATGACGATACCCTTGACCTTCTCGGCTTTACCGATGAAATCGGGGACAAGCAGCGTGCGGTCTGCAAGGCAGTTGTTGCTGATGTTGGTGTCAACAGTGTTCATCCTTGTCCCGTCGTCCGCGTAGCCTTTCCAGTAATACGGCCTGAAGCTAATTTGCCCCGACGTGCCATCAACTGTTAATGGGCCAGCGAAGTCTGCTGTCGTTTCGATTTCCAGGCTGACTGCCAGCGCCGTACCGGTCGGTTCGGTGCCGTACTTGGCATCGCATTGAATGGGCTCGATGGCAGTGACCTTGAAATCTAGGGTGTTGACGGTTTTATCGTCCCCGGTCAAACCCGCATTCTGCCCGACGGACTTTACCAGTTGCCCCCGGTCGTTTCGTTCTGGCGTGGGGACTGCTGAGACGGTTGGCGTCACAATCGTGGTGCTGGGAGCTACGGTAGTTGTCGGCGGTGTCAATTCCGTTTCTATCGAGGTGGGCGCCTGCGCAGAACAGCCTGAAAAAATGAGAGCGACGATCGCAAAGGCTGGAATAGTAAATCTAGCTTTCATTTTTCCCTCGAAAATTGGGTCGTAAATTGCCATTTCTGCGGCCAAACAATGCAGTCAATTCTAATGATGCTACCCGAAAACCCCGATCGGACGAACGGGGCTCAGGTGTGTGCTTTAGGGAAACACGGTAAAGCGGGTGACTAAGTCACGATCAAACGCGAAAAACGCATGGATCACGCCGTGGGGTGTCGTGATGTATGCCGATCCGTCATCCTCGATTTCTACTTCCGTATCGGGGCCGAAAACATCGGTGGCAAAGTCACCTGCGTGGATCATCATTTCGCGGTTCATCGGAGCCTCAATTCTGCCGGACGGGCTTGCCGTCGATCGCAAGGTATGTGTGGTGGACAAGTGCGGTGGCTTCATATCGATTCATGTCCACGTACCTGACAGAAACGATGTGCCCCGGGTAGAGCCTTGCGAGGTTGTCAGCGATGGCCTGTTCAACTTTCTCATCCCGGTTCATGCTGTTGCCTTGGCAGATTCAACGGTTTCCCGGCGGCACTTCGCACGGGCGATCTTGCCATCCCGTCCTGTGGTGGCATGGTCACAGGTGGCATGAGATGTGCGGACAGGGGCCTTCGACGGCGCGGTCTTGGCAGGAGCCTTGGTGATAGTTGCCTTGGCAGCGAGTGCCGTCTTCACAGGTGCCGCCTTGGCGACAGGCTTTGCGGGGGTGGTTATCGTTGCCTTCACGGTGCGTGGCGCGGATGGTGCCTTCGTCTTTGCAGGAACAGCAACGGTCGTTGTTTTGGCGGGAGTCGTCATTTTGATCAGGTCCTATCGTCGTTGTTTGGCGATCCGGGAAGATCGACAAGAAGACCATAAGAGACATTTATCCGCCGTCCCAAGGACAACCTGCAACGTCTCCTGTCCCGGGTCTGACAGGAGATGTCCGGGAAAGTAACTAGGCTGTAGGAAACGATAATGAGGGGAACACAATGACCGTCGAATGGATACCCCCTGTAGCGACTCGCGACGAACGCGAACGGTTGGCGTCGATCGAATCGGGTTTCCCCGAATTTGTGCGAGGTCAAGTTACCCAGTGGGTGATGGATCGCAGCCGTTTTGGGGGACGATTTGATTCGAGGCTTCCGGATTTTCTGGGTCGAAAAATGAAACGGATTTTCGACAACGACCCTGACGGGTTCGAGGCCGGATTAAATCAGCTTTCTGACGGGGACCTGGCAAATGTCGTGGACTGTGTCTTGTTCTTCGTGGCTACTGCCCGTGAGGCGAAGTATCTGCAAGAGATGCTTGCGGAGAGTCGTGCAGGCTGGTCCTTGACCAAACACGTGGGCGGTAAATACCGAGTTACCGAAACGATCCCAAGCGGTGTCGTTCAAGCGTTCGAAGACGTGATAAATAAAACTTCGAAGGCTGGAAAATTGCTGGCAGAGGGATTCGAAGCGGCCTACGGTGTTTCACCAAACCCCAACCACGCATATGACCTGAGTGTGAAGGCAGTTGAAACCCTCGCTTGTCATGTATTCTTGCCGACCAGCACTCGTGCCACATTGGGAGCTGTCATTTCCCACCTGGAGAAAAAGTCTGTGGCGCTTCCTTTGATCGAAAAGAATGCCGCCCACGGCGAGACTGTCACCAGAATGATGCGGCTTCTTTGGGAGGGCGGGCAACGTCACGGGGAGGAAGGGTATGAGCATGTGTCGCTTGCCGGGGCGCGAACCGCTCACGCGCTGGCAACCTGTCTAGTCTCAATGATTCACGAGAAAGTCATCAATGTGTCATGAATAGGAAGTTCTTGCGCTCCCCGCCTGATGGTTGTCAATACTCCCGCCAGACTCCCAATGCAATCGTCCTCATGCGCCCCGAAGACTCAATCCCAAATACCGTCACGATGAACGCGTAATGATTGTGTCTGAACGATGCCCAGGAACGTCTGTCGGCGTCCAACGAAACGAGCACGTGTCATTGTTCGCGTCGTTGATTCAGGATCGACGCGGACGCACCCAGCGATCTAGCGCTATCTTCGTACCTACTCGCCTTTGAGGTCTGGGGATGTGATGGGTATCGTAACAGCGTCTCGGCCAGTGATCTTGCGGAACCCGTCAGGCGTGGAACACCTTTTGGTCAGGTACTCGATGTACGCGGGGGAGTACGTGTAGTCAGCGTGGGCTTTGTCGTAGAGAACGAATTCAGATCGGGTATTTTCTGGGTTTGGGTCACCATTGTTGGGGCGGAATTTCCCAAGCTTGTAGGCATTAGTGAAGTGGTGCATTTTGAACGCAAAGGGAATGGCCGCTTGAACTTTCTCGACGGCGATACTGGCCTTCATGTGGTCGTGGTTGGCAACTGGCACGGACTTGGTTTTGGTAATCATGTATCCGGTTGCCTCAGCAGCGGCTTCAAGCGCCGTACGCGCTTCCTCGTCGAGGTCCTTTTCATTGATGAACTGCATAGACATATCGCCTTTGCGGTTTCCGGCCTCCAGTACAACTCTGAGCATGAGCCTGTATCTGGGATCGACGGCCACGGTGTCGGAAATCGTATTGCTGTAGTCTGCGAGGAAAGTACGCAGGTCGGCAGGTAACGCATTGGTCAGTTTGACGATTGCTTCTTTGCCCTTGTCTGTGAATCCCCCGATGAACACGGGGAAACGCAGGACAGTGGCGAGCGAGTCACTTTGACCGCCGACAGTGACCAGGTTCTCTTCATAGTTCAGCAGAAGGGCATGACACTCACCGCTGATCACCGTTGCCAGTGAGTCGTTGCTTCCGCTGTGGCGGTGTTCAATCTTGTTCCTTAGCTTGATGAAGAACTCAAGATTGACTCGTTCGGGTCTGTCGCTGGACCACTTCTGCCCAGCGAACCAATCTAGCGATGGTGTTTGATATTCCCCTTCCAACCGTTTGTAACGGCCTTTGTGCTTTGGGTCAGAGATACGGTAATCCTTACCGGCTTTCACCCAATCAGCTTGTAGAAGGTAGAGCCAAGCAAGGTGCATGTGAACTACAAATGCTTCAAGATTGCGCTCACCTGTGGGGTCGTTGAAGAGCTTCACAGCTAGGACGGATTCTTCCTTGGATGCGTCCAGCATGCGTCGCCATCGGGAGAGAGGAGGCACTATGATTCCTAACTTTGGGCTTTCGGCTATTTCTGAAGGCTGATGACGGCCGGGTCACTGCGTCGTGAATCCTGCACCACTGCTCGATCAGGGATTACGTTTAGGGGCACATCGAAGTAGATGTTGCCCGTCACTTGGAGGCCGGGATTGATTTTGTCTAGGAAGCCGCTGGAGTCGGTCCCGCTTGCCGACTTGATGTTGACCCATGAGTCCGTGCTGAACTCAATGTCGCCAGATATGAGCTTGAAATCACCGAAATCTAGCTTCTCGGCCTGTTTGGCGATGTTCTTGGCCGTGATCGAAAGTTGGCAGAACTGGCCCGCGGCAATTTCCATTGTTATTTCATGTTCACCGACTGAGGGAATTCCGCAGTTGAAATCCGTCACGACGTATTCAAATTTTTCAGAGGTGACCGGATGACCGATTGCATAGATTTTCTCAGCTGCGGGTTGCTCGACGGCGGGTTTCTTTTCTGCTGGCTGTGCGACCGGCGTTGTAGTACTCAAGGCTTCGGCCACAGCAGCGTCCTCTTTGTCGTCACCGCCGAAGAAGATCGCTCCTAGGATGGCTATCGAGATGATGAGTCCGAAGAATCCTACAACGATAGAGCCAATGACAATGAGGAAAATAGTGAATCCGGACCGCTTCTTCGGTGGCAAGAACGGTGGGCCGCTCGGGCGTGCTAGTTGTCCTTGCGGCGCGTAAAAGACCATGATAAATTCCCCGGATTTCAAATACGAAAACAACAATGTTTCCTGATCCTAACCACTGGGTGTGACAACCCCTAAAGACGTTCGAATTTACAGGTAGACAGACTCGTCATATATCCCGGACTCGTTGATTCGTCTGAGCAATTTCCGGTGACGTGTCTGCCTTGATTCCCGCGCTTTTCGCCGTAGCGATGGGTCACGGTGAATTTCGAGAAGTTCGTCCAATGTGATGCCGGGTTCATCGTCCAGGTACTGAAATTCCTCTGGGCTGTCATCACCGTCGAGGAGCCGGGGCTTACTCATGTGCTTTTCTGGGTTCAGTTCACGACGCAGTTTTTGCCGGTCAATCTTGCCTCGGTTCTGGCACGGACGTGAGTTACAAAGCCGGGCCTTGGGGTTCTTCAGGGGGGCGTCGCAGTAAGTACAAGTCATGATGTTTTCCCCTGATGCTTCCATTTCCCGCTGTTCAGCTGTCCACGCCGCCGAATCGTCTTCGCGTAGGTCTTACATGCAATCGAGCAGCGGGCGCGCTTGCTTGGCCCACCGCAGATGTCGCAGAGGGTTGGTTGCCTTGCTGGCTTGACTGGTTGCCCGGTGCTGATGGCCCGTCGAGCCTGTTCTCTTCGGGTCTTCGATGTTCGGCGGCATACGGGGTCGGGACAGGTGAGTCGTTGTTTGCCACTGATGGGTGTGCGGCAGATTGTGCAGGTGTTTCGGGCGGGGCGCATGGCACAACGTTAGGAAATGATCGGACTTTCAGCATCGGCGGGGACCTGGACGCCTGTGTGAGTCTGTGGGCGTCCAGGCGTCGTTCGATGATGAATCACACGTGAGTGCTATCGCTAGTCGCCCTGGGGGCGCTTGTCGGCTCTGTCGCCGTGACGTTGATCGATTGCATGGTGTGTTCGCGACAGGTTGATGTGTTCGCAGCTGTCCGCCACAAAACCCCGTACCTCAGAAGGGGCACGGGGTATCGCGGATTACAGGTGGTTAGGCGTTGACGTGGTTCAAGTAGCTTTCTGCGAGTGAATGCTTCTTGATTTTCCGGTATCCGGCAGACCCTGTTGACGTGAACTCCACAGCAGGGGTTGATCCTGTGATTTCGAAGTACCGGTCACGGGATTCCTCCATGCCCTTGAGCCGGTCGTAGCTGACGGGTTGGGCGGTGCTGTTTGCGGTTTCCCAGGCAACGAGTACCTGATCGACTGTGGGCACCCAAAGCTCGTGGTTCAGACACAGGTCGAGCAGGAACGCGACGTGCTCGCTAGGCCCGACCGACAAGATTTCTCGTTTGTAGGGGACTGATACATCACCCGCCGTTGTCAGCCAGTCGTTGTAATTGACCACCCCTTGATCTTGGTCATTTGACGCTCTGGTCATGTACGCCTCGGAACGCTGTTTCACCCAGTAGTCGGAGTAGTCCAAGGAGTTTCGCAGGAAGCCAATGGAATAGAACTTGTTCACGTCAGCCGATTCGACGCACTGACGGTAGACGGACAGCTGCACGTCACGAATTTCCTTGTAACGAGTCACCAGCTCTTTGGCGTTGCGCCACAGCTTGATTTGCTCATCAGTCCCGTGGTCAAGGATGCGCTGGCCGTCCCTGAGCGTGCCCAGCACTTCGGCGGTTTCAACGACCTCTTCCACAAGCGATGCCAGCTTGGAGCCCAGGAATTCGAAGATCGGGGCAGAGTTGTCTTGCAAGGATTCAACCCGCAGGCGTTCGAGTTCCTTTTTGGCCGCCTTGAGCATCTTGTCTCGGGCGATCTGGTTTTGCGCCAGCCGTTGACGGTTCAGCTCGGATGAAAGGACGTCGGCGGGGAATTCGCTACCGTCTAGGGCCAGTTCTGTGAAGTCAGGCAGTCCGACACTGGGGACAGGCGCTGTGTTCTTGCGGGTCTCCGCTGTGAGGCGATCGATGGCAATGGAGAACTTGGCATGGTCGGGGATGAGGGCAAATACCTGTGCTTGGAGGTTTGTCATGATTAGTCTTCTTTCGAGTGGAGGGATGCGTACATTTCATGGCCGCGCTGGACGGAACTGTTTGACTTCGATTCTGCTGCCTCGGCTCGGGCCGTTGACAGTTCTTTGATCTTGGTCTCGAACGTGCCGTCCTTGACGGCCTGCATTGCTTCTTGGACATTCATGGTGGTGCCTTTCTTATTTGGTGTTGCGTTAGGGGATTGAGGGGTGTTCCCGCGTCCGGATGAATGGGGCACGGGTCAGCTGTTGGTTGAGGAAGTGCTGGATGTCAGGGGCTTGGGCTTTGATGTCTTGCAGGCAGATGGATGAGGCGCGGAGGTAGCCGTCCTTGTCGTTCATGACGATCAGGTCAAGGAAGTTGTCGTTGAGGTGGACGCGGCCAAGGATGGCGAGGTCACCCCTCTTGAGTCCTTCCCAGTCTCGATATTCCTTCAGCATGTGGAACATGCTCTTGGAAAAGATGTGGCCCTCAACAGCGAGGAGCAGGCTTTCACCATCGGCCCAGTGGTCCACACGGGCATTCTCGAAAGCGTTGCCTGGGAAGTACTTCGGCTCGGGTGTTGCGGGGCTGGGGACAGGCAACCCAAACGGGTTGGTCATAAACGTGCGAGTCATTGTGTTTTTCCTTCGGTGAGGATCAGGTGGGGGAGGGAATCAAGGTAGGGGGAATCGTCGATCTCATGGACAGTGAGGTCGACGCGGTACACGTGGCCGCCAGTGATGCCCAGGAATTCGAGTTTGTTGTCAAACACCACAGTGGCAATGAGATGGTTTTTGAAGATCTCTGTGAGGGGTATCTGGGCGTACACGGCAGACGTCAATGGAACGTTGCCCAATGTTCCTGTCACCATGCCTTTGACAAGCGGTGTCAGGGTCACTGGTACCTCTGACGCACCTTTTACAACGGTGACGCGTGAACGTCGTTTGGGTTCGTAGGGGGTTGGGTGTTCATTCATGGCGAGTTCCTCTTTTTCTTGAGCGGCTAAGAATGTTGGGAGGGGGCTGGGCATTTGAGAAGTCAACGTGGATGACGTTCGGATCCGAGTCAACTTCGGCAATGGACCACAGCCAAGCGCTCCCTTTTCCGAAGCCGTCCCGTCGGGAGTTGACCACAGGGTCTTTCATCCGTAACCGGTGCTTTGTCAGTTTTGCGGCGTCAAGTCCTGCTTCTTCGGCAGCGGCTATGACATCCCGAGACTGGCACTCGCCGTGCCCTCCCAGATATTCGACCAAGAACGCTTGGTATTCATTCAGGTTGTTTGACTGGCCTAGGGGTTCATCAATGATGTCTTGGGCGCTTCGGTCGGATTCGCCCAAGAAGTCGACACGGGCGACATCAGCAGATTCACCATCTCCAATGTCAACGGCCTGGGAGATGAGGTTGAATTTGTAGGAACCTTTCGACGTTCCATAGTTGTTCTTATCTTGAGTAATGATGCGTTCATCCGTGGTCTCGTCAGTGACGAAAGCGAGGTAAGACCTTGTCAGGTCTCGCCAAGCGTGGGAGCCGGATATCTTGGTTGACAGGTCGCCCGCAGCTTTGCCAAAGTGATGGATCAAGACCAAGGCGAACTCGAACTCCTGGGCAAGAGCGATCAGGGGTTCGTATGCACGCCGGACGTCCTGCACTTTGTTGGTGTCGCCAGCCATCATCGACGGGGCAGGGTCGATGATAAGAAGCCTGATGTCGTACTCTTCGAGAGAGCCTCGGAGGAGATCCACATCGAGCGGGAAGGAAATGGTCCGTTCACCTGTGTGTTTGTTTAGTACCGTTTTGACCTCAGATTTGAGGACCTTGTCTCGGTCGGCCCCAGCGGCGATAAGTCGGGGCACCATCACAGAACCCCACTCATCCTCTGGGCCGATGATGAGTACTTCCCCAGGCTGCCCATACAGGTCGCCCGTCAGAGTCCCCCTCGTCAGTTGGGCAGCAAGGTATATGGCAAATGTCGACTTTCCCTCACCGCCTTTTCCTGCGAATATTGACGTGGTTGACAGGGGCACGATGCCTTGACCCTCGTATTCCCAGAACCACTTCTGCCTGCGCGGTTTGATTTGACTTGCACGGGTAATGACCATGTAGTCACCGTCTTCAAGTGCGGGTTGTGCTTTAGCCACGTTGGCCGCCGAACACGCTGTCGATGGTCTGGTTGATTTCCCAGTCGGGAAGACCAAGGTGGCTGGCTTCACGGCTGATCTGGCGAATGAGTCGCTGATGCTTCGGTGTTGGCATTTCTGCGACTCGATTCAGGGCCCAGTACAAGGTGGAGTTGCGCTGGCCCTCTGGTGCGTTTGCTAGCGTCTGCATTATGCCAATGACGGAATGCTTGGCGTCCCCTCCTTTGACGTCTGTACGCCGCACTGGCGAGTCTGACGGTGACAGCAGTTTGGCCAGCCATAAAGGCAAATCGCGGGTAGGTGACTTCAGTAGGTACTCATAGCCGGGGGTCGGCGGAGCAATGACGTAACCGCCCGCTGTGCGGACGTCAATGTTCGGCGCGAGCTTTCCCACGGAGTTCTTTACTGGGTGGTGATCGATTGCATTGAAACAGATGTGATGGCCACGTGGGGTCTTGACGAACGTTGTCTTGAGGCGTGACGTCCCCTCATTCTCCATCCACAGATCGCGGAAGAACTTAAGTGCTTTCCGGGAGTCAATGTCGATGACGACCAGCCCGTTTCGTCCGCAGTCGACGCCGAACCCTTCTCCCGGCTTGAGCTTTATTTCGCTGGCTGGGAAAAGTGCTGTCGAGGTCCATGAAGCAACGAGGGGCTTCTTGTCACTGGTTCGGAATCCCCAGAAGTCTCCCTTCTTTGGGAGTGGAGGGCGATGTGAAATAGGTTGATTAGGCATTAAAGGTTCCTTCTGCCGGGGGGCTTTTGTATGTGAAAAGGGTGCCGTCGTTGTTTGCGGTGCCCTTTTTGCTGGTTGCACCGCTGCGTGTTCGTGTATTTGCTGTTGCTAGCTGGTGATAGAACGTTCGCGGCCGGTGAGCCAGAGATCGACGGCAGATTTGCGGTAGAGGACCTTCTTTCCTGAGAACTTGATGAATACGGGGCCATGCCCTCGGTGTCGCATCTGAGCGAGGTGGGCAACGGTGGCCCTCACATACTCAGACGTTTCATCCGTGGTCATCAGCGGGTCGTCCTCGGTCGGTGCGGCATGGGGCAGTCTGGAGCGGGTCATTTGCAATCCTGTCTGTGTTTTGTCAGATGTACGTCAGTGCGACGACATTGACAACATTGTCAACCAAACGCGCTCTCGTCAACCATGAGACTAGAGTGTTCGCTCTTGACGTTTCGCAGACATTTATGTAAACATCGTCTGTGACTAACTACGTATCAGTGAAGCCAGACCTGAGGCTTCCCAAGAAAATATCGGGGACAGGTACATATGGGGATTCTTCATATGCCGTGAAATTCAATGCCTCGTGGGCCGATGGACGCTACGAGATCGACAGCGTGGAGGTCGTCAGACAGAAGGGTGCCGACCCCATCGACGGTGGAGTGCTGCGCGGTGTAAGGGTTGCCCAGGCATTCGAGTACTTGATGCATAGCGCCGATGACATTCAGCTCGCTGACGGGACACCGTACAAGCTCCCCTACGATTTCGACCTCTCATTCGATGAGGGCAAAAGCGAAATAACGATCACTCCAACACTCAGGGTGTCGATCAATAGGGAAGAGGCCGAGAAGACGCGCTTGCTGGAAGCTGCTCGGGTTTATTCCATTGCTACGGCATACGGGGCGCGGTCTCTGTATGTTGTGGCCAACGTGCTTGGGATAACCCAACGTACGGCCAGCAGGCTCATCCTGAAAGCTCGAGAGGTTGGGTTGCTCGATGACGAAAAGTAGACGCCCGTACACGCGCGACTATCGAATGACAGCGGGACGCCTGTACAGATGCCGTCAGGGCACCCGACAGATCATGGCATTGGTGGGTGGGAGCAATCACCCATCGTGTGCGTGTGCTCGCGTGTCAGACCTCGCTAAGGAGATATGAGTTGGCATCGATCAATAAGGACCCGAAGACAGGAACGTACAAGGTTCGCTACAGGAAGCCTGACCGGACGTCATCGACGAAGCGCGGATTCAAGACCAAGCGGGACGCCGAACTGTGGATGGCGGACAATGTGGTCAAGCAGGCGCGAGGCGAATTCATCGACGTCTCGGCAAGCAAAGTCACCATTGCAATCGTGGGGGATGAGTGGATCAAGAGCCAGACACACCTTAAGCCGTCCGCTTTGAGGCCCATGGAAAGTGCATGGCGGGTTCACGTCGCACCTCGCTGGGGAAAAATCTCTCTGGCAGACATCAAGCATTCAGATGTCCAAACATGGCTATCCAGTCTGACGACAGCCAAGAAGTCAGCGACCATCGTCATTCGTTGTCACTCGATCCTGTCCCGGATCCTCGAAGTCGCTGTGAAGGATCGCCGCCTATCGACCAACGTTGCCAAGGGTGTGAAACTGCCCCGCAAGGTCAAAAAAGAACATACGTACCTAACTCACACGCAGGTGCATGCACTCGCGGAAGAATCGAAGTATCCGGCATTGGTCCTGACTCTGGCCTATACGGGGCTCAGATGGGGTGAGGTTACCGGGCTCCGGGTCAAGGATGTGAATCCGCTCCGGCGACGTCTCAACGTCGTTCAGAACGCTGTGGCCGTTGGGAACGAGATCATCGTTGGAACGCCCAAGTCCCATAAGAAACGATCTGTGCCATTCCCGGCATTCTTGGCGGAAGCGTTGACCCAGCAGATGGCGGGCAAGTCCCCGGATGACCTATTGTTCCCAGGCGAAGGAGGGGGATATCTGCGGCGGTCAGGAACCAGCCAAACAAGCAATGGTTGGTTCATCAATGCGGTGAAGCGCGCAGGGTTGCCACGACTCACGCCCCACGATCTCCGGCACACGGCGGCTTCACTTGCCATCTCAGCCGGTGCCAACGTGAAAGCTGTGCAGCTCATGCTCGGTCATGCATCCGCGACGATGACGCTGGACACCTACGCAGATCTCTTTCCAGATGACCTTGACGCCGTAGCCGTGGCGCTCAACGATGCCGCCTTGCAGCACATTGCGCTCAAAGTGCGTTCACAGAGTTGATTTCTTAAAGATGAAAGGCGCCTACTTCGCTGTCAATTCAACGATGTAGACGCCATTCACATTGGCGGTGACGGTGGGATTTGAACCCACGTCAGGCTCTCACCTGAACAACATTTCGAGTGTTGCACCTTCGGCCGCTCGGACACGTCACCAACGCGTCAACCTTACCGGCTCAAAGCGCTACAACAAAAATGGCCTCCCGCACGCACCCCTGCATGGTGCATGATGGGCACATGGACAGTGCAACGCGGCGTGCCTGGAGCTGGCACAAACAAGGCTTGGATGGCTCACTCGCAGGCAGCAATGCCGCTACGGTTCTCACGACGGCGGGATGGGCGCGGTCCATCGGCGGCGCCAATCCCTACCTGACACTCTTCGCCCGGGCAGGCATCCGCAGGGCGGAGGCCGACGCCGAGGCCGCGGCCCTGCGCATTCATGAACTGCCGACGGCGCGCGGCTGCACCTATGTGCTGGGCGAAGGCGACTTCGCCTGGGCGCTGTCGCTTGGCCAGGGCGCAGCAGAGGTGGCGGCGAAGGTCCTGGACAAGCTCGGCGTCGAACGCGGGGAAACCGCGGCCTTGGCGGAAAAGACACTGCAGGTCCTGCAAAATGCCGGCACCAACCAGGCCTTGGACCCGAAGCAGCTCAAGGAGCGGTTGGGGGATGCGGTGCGCAGCCTGGGTGAGGAAGGCAAGAAGAAGGGAGCCTCCACCACGCTGCCCACAGTGCTCGGCCTCCTGCAGGCCGACGGCCGCATCCGCCGCGTGCCCGTCAACGGCAGGCTGGACGTGCAGCGTTACGCCTACACGGCCTGGGGCCTGCCGCCGGCAGCGGAATCTCCGGAGCAGGCACGGGCCAAACTGATGGAAAACTATCTGCGCTGGACGGGCGGGGCCACGCTCAAGCAGACTCAGTGGTTCACCGCCTTCACTGTGGCGCAGACAAAGGCAGCGCTCGCAGCCGTTGGCGCCGTGGAGGCCCACGAGCTGTGGATGCTGCCGGCCGACGCTGACGCCGCAGCAGATTTCAAGGCCCCGAACGACCAGCAAATCCAGCTGCTGGCCGGCTCCGACTCGCTGTTCCTGCTCCGCCGGAACTCAGCCGACCACTTCGCCGAAGAGGATCGTGGCCGCCCCGCCGCCAATGAAAAGCTGGCGCTCACGGCCGATTTGCCTGACCACCCCATCGTCGACCGAGGGCGGATCATCGGCCTGTGGCAATACGATCCCGGCGCCGAGCGCATCGCACACTGGCTCTTTGATGCGCCGACCAGCGCTGTCCGCCGGCGAATCGCTGAGGTGGAGGCGTTCATTGGCGAGGACCTCGGCGATTTCCGCTCCTTCAGCTTGGATTCGCCGTCGAGCAGGCAGAAGCGGATCGACGCCCTCAACGCCGTTGCGTCGGTGGGTTGACCATGAAACAGCCGACAGCGGGTGGGTCGACCCGGCTCAGGACGACAGTGGTGTTGGTGGCGGTGCTTGCAGGCCTGGCCGGCACGGGCTGCGGCGGGCCGCCAGGGACAGCGCCGCAGGGTTCGGGGTGCATGCCGCCGCCGTTCTCGCTCAGCCCCGCCACCGCCCATCCCGGCGACAGCATCACCGTATCGGCTGTCGACGCCGGGTGCGACCCGCGTTACGGCGACCACGCCCAGATCCAGTTGGAGCTGTTCGACGGCTCCGGTAAAAAGGTCGGGGAGGCGCTGGCGCCCATGAACGACGCCGGTGCGTTCAGCGCCACTGTGGACCTGCCGCTTGAGGCGGTGCCGGGCGAGGGGTCGGTGTCCGCCTACCCGTACAACCTGGACTGGTGCGACGACACCGGACGGAACAATCGCGTGGGCGCCGCCGCAACTGACATCGAGCGCACGTCGTGTGTGCTGCCAACAGAGCCGCTCCGCATCGAACCGTGAGTTCCTGACTGTCGAGCTGCCGGCTGCGGGCTCCCGCCTTCTGCCGCAGCTTATTGGCTGTGCCTACGTGCGGTGCCCGCCGAAAAAGTCCTTGAGCAGCGCAGCGCACTCGTCCTCGCGCACGCCGGGGAACACCTCGACCCAGTGATTCAGCCGTCGTTCACGCAACACGTCAAACACGGATCCGGCCGCGCCCGCCTTTTCGTCCCACGCCCCAAACACGACGCGCGGCACCCTCGCCAGCACAATCGCCCCGGCGCACATGGCGCACGGCTCAAGCGTGACGACCAGCGTGCAGCCCGAGAGCCGCCACGACCCCAGTTTCGCCGCGGCTTCGCGGATCGCGACCATCTCGGCATGCGCGGTCGGGTCCCCGTGCGCCTCACGTTCGTTGCGCCCCAAACCCAGGACGCCGCCGTCGGGCCCAAGCACGACGGCGCCAATGGGCACATCCGTCGTCGCCAGGGCGCGCTGTGCTTCAGTAAGGGCGAGACCCATCCAGTGGGCATGCAAATCCGTGGTGGTTATCTCGATTGGGTGAAAATTCGATGTGTTGGGCACGGCTCAATGGTAGCTTTTATTCATGCGCGTATTCGTTGCGGATCATCCGCTTATAGCCCACAAGTTGACCGTTCTACGGGACAAGAACACACCCTCACCCGTTTTCCGTCAGCTCACCGAGGAATTGGTGACCCTGTTGGCCTACGAGGCAACGCGCGAAGTGCGTGTTGAGCCTGTCAGCATTGAGACGCCGGTAACCACCACCGTGGGCACCGGCCTTGCCAAGCCAACACCGCTGGTGGTGCCGATCCTGCGCGCCGGGCTGGGCATGCTCGAGGGCATGACCCGTGTGCTGCCCACAGCCGAGGTCGGTTTCCTGGGCATGGCCCGGAACGAGGAAACCCTCGAGGCCATCACCTACGCCGAGCGTCTGCCCGACGACCTGACCGGACGCCAGGTGTACGTGCTGGACCCGATGCTGGCCACCGGTGCAACCCTGATCGAGGCGTTCAAGTTCCTCTTTGACCGCGGCGCAGCCGACGTCACCTGCATCTGCCTGCTCGCAGCACCGGAAGGGCTGGCCAAGTTGGAAGCAGCCCACGGCGGACGCGACAACGTGCACGTGGTCCTGGCCTCGATTGACGAAGGCCTCGACGAAAACTCTTACATTGTTCCCGGCCTGGGCGACGCCGGCGACCGCCTCTACGGCATCGTGGACTAACACCGCATTCTGTTTGTCCCAATCTGCGCAGAGCCAGAGCCTGGCGTGCCGCATGACACTGTTATGCGGCACGCCAGCCGCTGGCTCTGCGCAGGTTGGAACAAGTCCGACGACGGCGCGCGGTTCGGGCGCGGGCTAGAGGCCGCGCAGTGGTGTCCAGCCCATGGGAAGCGGTCCTTTGATGGCTGCCCGTTGCCGGTCAGCCGCGGCCGACCAGCCCTGGCCCGCAGCCGACCAGCCTGCAGCCGGCTCCGGCGCGCCAACAACCCCGCGCGCCACCCGGAAGCCCACATCTTCCAGCACGGCATCGGGTGCACTGCCGCGACGCACCGACGCACGGGCGCTCCACTGCCGATCGTCCCAGCCGGCCCCTCGCAAACTTCTGTAGTCCCCGTAGCGGGCGGGGTCCGCGTAATTCCAGCACCACTCCCAGACGTTGCCGATCATGTCGAACAAGCCATGGCCGTTCGGGATCTTGCCGCCCACATCCTGGGGCCCGTCCACGGCATCGAGCGCCGTCCAGGCAATCTCCGCAAGGGGCCCGTACGTCGGCGAAGTGGTTCCGGCCCTGGCTGCCCACTCCCACTCGGCCTCGGTGGGAAGGCGGTAGCCATCGGCGCTGACGTCCCAGGCAACGTTCCGGCCGTTGATCGCATAGGCGGCGGTGCAACCCGCCAGCTGTGAAGCGGCGTTGCACCACCGGACAGCGTCAAACCAGGTGAGGGGATGCATGGGCACGCGGGAAAGCACGGGCGGGGTCCCGGCGTCGTCCATCACCGCATGCCAACCGGCCCGGGTGATTTGGGTGCGTGCCAGTTCGAAGGGAAGCAGCTCGACGTCGCGTGTTGTGCCGGTGCGGGCGTCGGGCATCGTGAGGGTGCCGCCGGGGATGGGCAGCAGGACAGGCAATGCTTGCAACGCGCCACCCGCCATGACCGGCTCCCTTGAAAGTTTTAGTACCAGCCCACTGAGTTTGAGTGTCCCCAGGCGCCGCACGGCGAGCCATAGCGTTCCTGGATGTAGCCCATGCCCCAGCGAATCTGCGTCTCGTAGTTGGTGCTCCAGTCGCTGCCGGTGGCTTCCATTTTGCTTGCGGGAAGCGACTGGGCGATGCCATAGGCGCCGCTGGAGGCGTTCTCGGCGGAGGTGAGCCACTCGGATTCACGCTGCCACAGCTGGGTGAGGCAGCTCATCTGGTCGGCACCCCAACCGTGGGAGGCCAGCTGGCCGGCGGCATAGGCCTGGGCAGCGGCAGGATCGTCGCCGGCGGGAGCAGCGGATGACGAAGGCTTCGAAGTTGCATCGGCCTTGACGTCGTTCGCCTCGGCCTTGAGTGCGGCGCCTGTGGGCTTTGCGCTCGACGTGATGCTGGGGCCGGAAAAGCTGATCGCCGCGTCGAGCGGGGCCGACACTGCCGGTGCCGTGGTGACGGTTTTTGCGGCTGACACCAGGCTGCCAAGGTTTTCACCGGCGGCCTGCTGTGTTCCCACCTGCTGGGCAACGGCACCGCCGGCCACGACTGCGGCAAGGACCGCCACGGCGGCCATGCACTTGGCTGTCGTGGAGACGGCGGAGACTGCACCGGCCGGAGCGGCGGTGCGGGTCCGGGCGCGTGTTCCCGCGGGCGATCCCGTGCGGGCGGACGCGAGCCCAAAAAACGATGGGCGGCGCTCTGGTTCGGCGCGGCGACGGCCGCGCTGCGGTGCAGCTGACATGGGTGGGGCCTCTCTACGCCTGCGAGGTGAGCTGTCGGGAACGGACTAGAGAATCCGGCCGCACAGTTCCCGGCAACAAAATCACTGCTGCCTTCACTGCGCCGGCTTAACCCCAAGGGCTTCCATGTGGGAAGGGCCCATAAAAATTGGGTCCCCCGTCTCTGCCATGGTCAATGGATGGAAATGGGCGGCGGCAGAGCTCGGCGAACCGTCCATTGATGCCGGGAACCAAGGACGGTTCTGTGGGCACTTTAGTCAGAGTAACGGAAACGAGACCCTAAGTCACATTTTGGTAACAAGATTTGTCGCAATGTGACCGAAGAGTCACGCTCCGCCATTTACTTAGCAATGCTAACGATCTAGAATTGGAAGCTGATCAGACAAAACTTTTCCCGAGGTGGCTGAGCACCCATGACCGAACCTTCA